>CAXXUY010000019.1:0-36805 GCA_963664715.2 Paracoccaceae bacterium | reverse complement strand
TTGTTCTTCAGCTCGATATAGGGAACGGTATGCGCCCCACAAAGTTCCCCGATCAGCAGGCTGTCGCATTGCGTGTAATTCCGGCAATTGCCGGCCCGGGGGTGGACCGAGACCAAGCCCCGATAGGTGTTCTGTGCCTTCCCGGCCGAGATCCCTTTCGACACAATTCTGGAGCGTGAGTTCCTCCCGAGATGCACCATCTTCGTTCCGGTGTCTGCCTGCTGGTGATTGTTGGTGATGGCGATCGAGTAGAATTCGCCCGCTGGAGTCATCTCCGCGAAGAATGCAGGAGGGATACTTCCACGTAACCGCCGAGCCCGTTTCAACCTGAGTCCACATGACCTTGGATCGGTCGCCCCTGCAATCAGCCCTTTTTGTAACGAAATTGTAAATGCCGCCCCTGCCCTCTGCATCGCCAGGAAAACCAGTTCTGAACCGTCGAATACTTGATCTCTGCATCCTCGAGTGCAACGAGTTCAACCACGGCGGCATGCAACTGGGAGGTATCGCGTTGCGGCGCTGTGCAGCCTTCCAGGTAACTGACATATGAACCCTCATCGGCAATGATCAGAGTGCGTTCAAACTGGCCCGTGTCCTTGGCGTTGATTCGAAAATAGGTGGATAGCTCCATCGGGCACCTGACACCTGGCGGCACATATACGAATGAACCATCTGAGAAGACGGCCGAGTTGAGAGTGGCAAAGTAGTTGTCCGTAATCGGTACAACCGAACCCAGGTATTTTCGTACGAGTTCAGGATATTCCTGCACGGCTTCCGAAATTGAGCAGAATATCACTCCGGACTTCATCAATTCCGCCTTGAAGGTGGTCCCGACGGAAACGGAATCAAATACCGCATCAACGGCAACTCTGCGGGCATCTGCGGGCGCTTCGTTACTTCCCTCGACACCTGCCAGAACCATTTGCTCTTTTAAGGGAATTCCCAGTTTTTCGTATGTTTCGAGGAGCTTGGGATCTACGTCTTCAAGCGATTTTGGCCTCTCGAGCATGCTCCTCGGTTTGGCGTAGTAGTATTGGTCCTGGTAGTTGATCGCCGGATAATTCACCATCGCCCAGCTTGGTTCCGACATCGTCGTCCAGCGATTGTATGCAAGGAGTCTCCACTCCGTCAGCCATTCGGGTTCGCCATTCTTGCTGGAAATCAGCCGTACGATCGCTTCATCGAGACCCTTTGGCGCGTAGTCCATTTCGATTTCGGTTTCCCAGCCATGCCGGTAGGCCTCGCCAACCGATCGAACTGTCTCGACCGTTTCAATATCGATCCCTTCCCGGGCCTTGGATTCCACGTTCATTTTACCTGCTTTCGATTCACGGCGTCATGCCGCACGGGCTCCGACCGGTCCAGTCGTCCTTTGCCGTTGCCTTTGAAGATGTTCCCTGCAGCGTTTGATCCAATTTCTTGCAAAATCGAGCAGTTCGGACTTTGACGTACCGGGACCAATCGAGACCCTTATTGCGGAGCCGGCGACTTCACTGGCGATCCCGATCGCCTTGAGAGCGTTTCTTGACCTAACCTTGCCGGACGAACAGGCAGACCCGGCTGATATTGCAAATCCGTCAAGATCCATCTGAACAACCTGCAATTCACTCTTCCAACCGGGAACAGCAAAGCAGGACGTGTTGGGCAGGCGATCCGAGCCTTTGCCAATCACGACGAGATCGCGGATTGAATTCATCAATCTGTCTTCAAGCAAATCCCTCAACTCCCCTACCTGCTCCCAGAGGCCGTCAGCTGTTTCCTTGGCAGCGGCCTTTGCCGCCGCTCCAAATCCCGCGATTGCAACCACGTTTTCGGTTCCGGACCGTCGTCCTAGTTCCTGGCCCCCACCGGGTTGTCGAGGCGATACATCCAGCCCGTCACGGAGAAGCAGGGCGCCAACTCCTTTTGGCCCGCCCAGCTTATGGGCTGATGTAATGACCATGCTGGCTTTCTTCAATTCGGAGTTGACCGGAATCTTGCCGATGGCCTGAGTTGCATCCGATACTCTGATGCCTTCAGGAATCGATTGGGTTATCCCGGTTTCACCGTTCGCTATCTGCAGGGTGCTCGACTCAGGATCATGAACGATCACTCGACCCTGCCCGTCCGCGTCAAGGACCTGTCTAGTCCAGGCAAGGACAGCTTCGTGTTCGATGCCGGATGATTCCAGAGACTTGCCGGCCAGCGCAAGGGCAGCCGCCTCGGTAGCACCTGACGTGAATACAATCCGCTCTGGATTGCAACCAAATGCATCGGCGATCGTGGAACGGGCATCTTCTACTGCTGCCTTCGCGGCGCGCCCTTCCCGGTGCACGGAAGATGGGTTTCCAACTGCATCGATCATCGAGAGCATTTTAGTTCTGGCTTCGGGCCTCAGCGGCGCCGAGGCGTTCCAATCCAAATAGACTCGCCCGCCCATCATTCGTCGACCATTCGCAACAGGTTCGGCACCGCAGGGCATGGTGCCAACTCGTTCTTGACGACATCGGCGAGGCGAACATTGTGGGCAAACACGTAGATCTGTGCGGACAGGCCCTCCCACAGCCGGTTGGTCAGTGATTGGGCTCGAGATCCGGAGTTGCCACCCGGAAGTTCAAATCCGCGGGAAAGGGCATCGATGTCTTCATCGACCGCTGCCAGGATTTCGGAAACGCGAATTGCTTCAGCCTGTTTTGCCAGTCGGTATCCACCTCCTGGTCCGCGTATGGATTCAACCAGGCCGGCCCGGCGCAGCTTCACGAACAACTGCTCCAGATAAGCCAGAGAGATGTTCTGCCGCGAAGATATTTCGGTCAGTGTCACGAATCCTTCTGCCGATTCCAGCGCGAGGTCCGCGAGTGCCACCATGGCATATCGTCCCCGGGTGCTTAATTTCATGGGTCTGCCGCAGTTTGTTGACGGGTTGCGGGCCTTGATCTAAATGTTCGCCCGTTACGCGGATGAGCCTTCGAATTTAGAATCATTCTAAATTGATGGCTTGGGCTGGTCAAGGAAACCAGCCTGAAAGTGTCAATGTCAGGGAGAAGAGCCAGCCTATGCCAGAGATCATTTTTTCAGGCCCGGATGGACGGATTGAAGGCAGGTACCACCCGCAGGAACACAAGGATGCACCAATTGCGATTGTTTTGCATCCGGATCCGAATTTCGGCGGTACCATGAACAACAAGGTTGTCTACAATCTCCACTACTGCTTCTTCCGGATGGGATTTGCGGTTCTGAGGTTCAATTTCAGGGGGGTCGGCAGAAGTCAGCGCGGGCCTGGTGCGATGGACGAAGGAATTGGAGAACTGGCCGACGCAGCTGCGGCCCTGGATTACATCCAGGCCCATAACCCCAACTCGAAACAGTGCTGGGTTGCAGGATTTTCCTTTGGCGCATGGATCGGAATGCAACTCTTGATGAGAAGACCGGAGATCACCGGGTTTGTGTCTGTGGCACCTCCGACCAACAGGTACGACTTTTCGTTTCTTGCGCCCTGCCCCTCTTCCGGATTGATAATCAACGGAACAGAGGACATGGTCGCACCCGCGTCTTCCATTGACCAACTGGTTGCGAAGCTGCACGACCAGAAGGGAATTCAGGTTACACATGTTCTGGTTGAAGGTTCCGGGCACTTCTTCGAAAACGAGCACATGAACGAACTGGTTCAGAACGTGTCGAAATACGTGTCTCGTCGCCTTACCGAAAACACTCGCTGAACATCGATCAGCCGGCACATCCGAATATGCTGTCGGCGCGCCTTTCAAATGCAGACACGATCGATGAAATTGCCTGATCAAGGAACACTTCGGCGAAGGCTGTCAAAACAAGCGATCGGAATTCAAATTCAACGGCGTACTCGATTCTCGACCGTTCGTCCGGCAGCCTGAAGAAGCGCCACTCACTGTGCAGGTTCCTGAGCGGCCCTTCCACATAGTCAACGAGTATGACATTCCGTTCCGGGTCAAGGGTCACATTAGTCACCAGGGTTTCACGGAAGACCCGAATTGACACAAGTAGGTCGGCGACGAGGATTGCGACTGACCCAGCAGTTCGACGTGACCGAATCCTTGCAGCGCGGCACCAGGGAACGAATTCCGGGTAACTTTCGATGTCGGCGACGAGGTCAAACATCTTGTTGGCCGCGTAAGGCAATTCCCGGACTTCGTTGTGGCGGGGCATGAAGTATCTCTGGTTCCGGAACGGAGGAAGTCACCAACCGCGGACCGAATGCCGCGCATTGAATTGCATCAATCTAGCCATTCTGTTCCCAACCTGCTTTCAATTGCCTGCACCGGTGCCCGCACGCGCCCGCCTCAGGCGGTTGAAGTCCTCTCCTGCGTGGTAACTTGAACGGGTGAGAGGCGAAGCCGATACCATCAGGAACCCCTTGCCGCGTGCTGCAGATTCGTATGCCGCAAACTCATCAGGATGCACGAACCTCTCCAAGGGATGGTGTTTGGGTGTAGGCTGCAGGTATTGTCCGATTGTCAGGAAATCCACTTCTGCCACCCTCAGGTCATCCATTACCTGCAGGACCTCGTCCTTGGATTCGCCCAATCCAACCATCAATCCGGACTTCGTAAACATGGCGGGGTCCCGTTCCTTGACCATCTGCAGCAATCTCAGCGAAGCAAAATAACGCGCTCCTGGTCGGACAGTCGGGTACAAGCCGGGAACGGTTTCAATATTGTGGTTGAATACATCCGGGCGAACCTCGACGATTCCGTGAACCGCGGCCGGGTCGCAACGAAGGAAATCCGGCGTCAGTATTTCGATCGTGGTCGCCGGTGATGCCCGGCGGATTGCCCGTATCGTCCTGATGAACTGGTCAGCGCCGCCATCCTCCAGGTCATCGCGATCAACGCTGGTCACGACGACATGGCTTAAACCAAGCTTGACAACGGCATCCGCGACCCTTGCCGGTTCAAACAGGTCCAACTGGTCCGGTTTACCTGTGGCGACGTTGCAAAAGGTACAGCCCCGGGTGCAAATATCTCCCAGGATCATGAAGGTCGCGTGGCCTCGGCTCCAGCATTCGCCGACATTTGGACATGCCGCCTCTTGGCACACCGTGTTGAGCCGGAGATTTGCGACAACGGACTGTGTCCGCCTGTACTCGGCCGAAACGGGGGCCTTGACCCGTATCCAACCGGGCTTTCTCGGGATCTGGCTGTCCGGTCTCTTGGCCTTTTCCGGATGTCGAGTTCTACTTGGCATTGCGGCGCCCAACGTATGTCAGACTTTGTGTTTATCCCGAACTGCTGCAAGATTCCATGACAGTCAAACAAAGGATAGCGCCCGCCCGGAATCTGCATATGCGGGAGGGCATTCAACTTGGCTGGATTTGCCGATATAGGGCCAGTGACTGAGATGAGGGAGCAAGCTGCCAGATGAAAATCAAGGTTGAAAACCCGGTCGTCGAGATCGACGGAGACGAAATGACGCGGGTGATGTGGGATGTCATCAAGAAGAAGCTGATTCTCCCATATCTGGACGTTGACTTGATCTACTATGATCTCGGGATCGAGGAGCGCGACCGGACGGACGACCAGATTACGATAGACGCCGCCAACAAGATCAAGGAGGTTGGTGTCGGCGTAAAGTGCGCCACGATTACGCCAGACGAAGCTCGTGTCGAGGAATTTGGACTCAAGCAAATGTGGAGGTCTCCGAACGGGACCATCCGGAACATTCTTGGGGGAGTTGTCTTTCGTTCGCCGATTATCTGTCGGAATGTTCCGAGGCTTGTGCCCGGATGGACACGACCGATTGTCATCGGGCGTCACGCATACGGCGATCAATACCGCGCGACAGATTTCGTGTTTCCGGGACCCGGCAAGCTGAAACTGTCCTACGAGGGCAGTGACGGAACCATGATTGAGCGGGAAGTGTTTGATGCGCCGGGATCGGGCATTGTCATGGGGATGTACAATCTTGACGAATCAATCCGGGATTTTGCCAGGGCTTCGCTCAACTTTGGGTTCTCCCTGGGTTGGCCGGTTTACCTCTCGACGAAGAACACGATACTGAAAGCATATGACGGCCGGTTCAAGGATCTGTTTCAGGAAGTTTACGATGCTGAATTCAAAGGGAAATTCGAGGAAGCAGGTATCAGCTACGAACACAGGTTGATTGACGACATGGTCGCCGCGGCGCTCAAGTGGAGCGGCGGATTTGTCTGGGCCTGCAAGAACTACGACGGTGATGTGCAGTCCGACACTGTGGCTCAGGGGTTTGGCTCGCTTGGCTTGATGACATCAATCCTGATGACGCCCGACGGCAATGTCGTGGAATCAGAGGCCGCTCATGGAACGGTGACAAGGCACTACCGACAGCACCAGCAGGGTGAAGACACCTCTACCAACTCGATCGCGTCCATCTATGCCTGGACCGGTGGCCTTTCACACAGGGCAAAACTCGACGACAACAAGGAATTGAAAGCCTTTGCCGACACGCTGGAACAGGTTGTCGTGGATACCGTCGAGTCCGGGTTCATGACCAAGGATCTGGCACTGTTGGTTGGCCCTGACCAGGATTGGCTCACGACAACCGGTTTCCTTGACAAGATTGACGAGAATCTGAATCAAAAACTGGCCTGATTGTCTCTGGGTGGTCGCTGCAAGCACGGCCATCCCGCAACCTTCCCTGCGCGGCAGAAATCCTTCAGACGCCCTCGACTATCACCAATTCTCGTTCGGAAGAGCGCTTGGCGAACTTCAAGGCTTCCGTATAAGTCCCTGACCTGTAACACTGTTCAGCATCTTCTACAGTTGGAAATTCAACGATGACATTTCTGTTGCGGCACGGGCCTTCGAGTTCGACAGACCTGCCGCCGCGCGCCAGGAACCTCCCGCCATGTTCTGCAATCGCCTTGGAGGCGATTTCCGCGTATTTGCCATAGGTCTCTGCGTCTGACACGTCGACCCGCGCGATCCAGTATGCGCTCATGCTGCAACTCCTTTCACTAATGTCCTGGCAGCTTCAATTGCTTCATTCACCCGGGATGAATCGGCTCCTCCGCCCTGGGCGAAGTCAACTCGGCCGCCGCCACCGCTTCCACCGAGAACAGGCGTAACCGTTCTGACAATGTCAACAGCAGATATCCGCGAAGTCAGATCTTCAGTGACTCCAACTGCGACAGCCACCTTTTCGCCTGTACCTGACAGCAGGACAACGACTCCTGAACCCAGTCTGGCCTTTTGCTGGTCAATCAGCGCCGCCAACTGCTTTCTTGGGACTTCCCCGAGTATGTTGCCCAAGAAAGCAACGCCATTGACCATCTCCATTTCGGGCTGCAATCCGGCTGACAACTGGGCTGCTGCCGCAGTTGCCTGTTGCTCTTCTATTGCCCGCTGCAGTTCAGAGCGTTCCTCAAGGAGGTGACGGACCCGTGCAGGCACTTCCGAGGGTTGCACCTTGAGAACCAGCGATACCTGTGCCATCAGCCTGTCCTGCCGGACCAGGTAGGCCCTGGCGGCCTCGCCGGTCAGCCCCTCGATTCTCCGAATGCCGGCGGCAGCCGCGGTTTCACCGGTTGAGACAAATATTCCTATCTCGCCGGTACGGTCGACATGCGTGCCGCCGCACAATTCCACCGAATAGACATTGCCGTCGTGACCTCGACCGGAGCGAGCCTGCATTCCCATGGAAACAACCCGGACTTCTTCCCCGTATCTTTCTCCGAACAGTGCTCTTGCCCCAAGAGCAACTGCATCGTCAGGCGACATCAACCTCGTTGTTACCGCCGAGTTCATGCCGATCTGCGCGTTGACCTCGTCCTCTACCCTGGAGATGTCGTCCTGCGACATGGGACCCGAATGGGAAAAGTCAAACCGAATTCGCTGGGCGTCGTTCAGTGAACCCCGTTGCGATACATGTACACCCAGAGTGTTCCGCAGCGCTTCATGCAGGAGATGTGTGCATGAGTGGTTCCTCTTGATCAAGCGCCGGCGCGCCGAGTCGACCTGAAGTGTCGCGGCACTACCCGACCGGATCGTTCCTTCTGTCACCTTGCCGAAATGGACGTGCAGTCCAGCAAGATTGCGGGTGTCAGAGATTTGTGCGATTCCACCGGCTGCCTGCAGCGTCCCCGTGTCGCCAACCTGCCCTCCCGCTTCGGAATAGAACGGGGTCTGATTGACCACAATCTGGACGGTGTCGCCTTCAGATGCACTGGCCAGACGCCGACCATTGCTGACCAGGGCAAGAATCTGCCCTTCCATGCACTCCGTCTCATAGCCCATGAATTCGACCGCGCCGAATTCATCCAATAGTTCGAACCAGACAGGATCCTCGGCTGTATCCCCGGATCCCTTCCAGGCCGCTCTCGCCTTCTGGCGCTGCTCATCCATCGCTTCTTCGAATCCGGAGACATCAACGGTTCTTCCGCGTTCCTTCAGCGCATCCTGAGTGAGATCCAATGGAAAACCATATGTGTCATACAGCCTGAAAGCGGTCGTTCCGGGCAATTCGACTCCGTCCGGCAACTCGCTGACCGCGTTCTCAAGCAAGTCCAGACCCCGATCCAGGGTCCTGCGGAACCTGATTTCCTCATTGTAAATCGTATCAGCGACAAGTTCACGGGCATCGGTCAGTTCCGGGAAGGCTCCACCCATCTTGTCGACCAGGGTCGGCACCAATTTGTGCATGACAGGATCACGGGTACCAAGCATGTGGATGTGGCGCATCGCCCGACGCATGATCCTACGCAACACATAGCCTCTTCCCTCATTCGAGGGCATGACGCCTTCGGAGACAAGGAACGCGGTTGAACGGACATGATCTGCAACCACCCTGTGGTGGATGCTGCCCGGACCATCGGGATCAGTTGAAGTTTCATGTGCCATCGCCTCGATCAGGGCCCTGATGACGTCTGTACGATAGTTGTCATTGGTACCCTGCAAAAGGGCGCCGATTCTCTCCAGGCCCATTCCGGTATCTATCGATGGCTTCGGCAGGTTCGAGCGGCTGCCGTCATCATGCTGTTCGAATTGCATGAAAACGAGATTCCACAGTTCGACGAACCTGTCACCGTCTTCCTCGGAACTCCCAGGCGGTCCACCGGCGACTGATTCTCCGTAGTCAAAGAACAGTTCGGAACATGGTCCGCACGGGCCTGTAGGCCCCATTGACCAGAAATTGTCTGCAGTCGAGATTCTGATGATCCGGTCGTCCTGCAGTCCCGCCACCTTCTTCCAGGCAGTCTCTGCCTCTTCATCGTCACTGTAGACCGTGACGAGAAGTCTGTTTCTGTCAATACAGAATCCGTTTGTGATCAAGTCCCAGCAATAGTGGATCGCCTGTTCCTTGAAATAGTCTCCGAACGAAAAATTGCCGAGCATTTCAAAGAAGGTATGATGCCGGGCAGTATAGCCCACATTGTCCAAATCGTTGTGTTTTCCTCCTGCCCTGATGCACTTCTGGCTGGTTGCAGCCCTCAAATGTTCCGGTGTTTCCTTGCCTGTGAAGATGTTCTTGAACTGGACCATGCCGGAATTGGTGAAGAGGAGTGTGGGGTCATTCCGCGGAACCAGGGGAGAGCTTTCAACAATTTCGTGCGCTTCCCGGGCAAAGTAGTTGAGGAAGGAAGATCTAATTTCATTGAGGCTGGACATCAGGCAGTTCCAACAATTCAGACAGGAGGAAGCCAATTACCCCTCTATGCAGCAACTGTCCAACATTGGTGGTGCCTCACCTCGGACAGTTGTCCGAATCGCGAGGCGCAGGTGGAACGGTATCAAGTTGATTGACGAAACGAGAAATCAGCGCGTTGTGCGGCACTTTCAGACTGCGGCAAATCCGAATTCCGATTTACTCAGAAATGAAACGCTGCCGGGAGCATCCAGCCTCCCGGCAGCCAAGAAAACTGAACTGACGCGAAATCAGCCGACTTCGGTGGCAAGTTCGGTATTCGTACCTTCGTCCTCGGCAGGCAGGAGGCCGTGGGATTGCCTGATCTTCGATTCGATCTCGCCTGCGACCTGTGGATTCTGTTCAAGAAAGGAAACGGCATTCAATCGTCCCTGCCCGATCCTTTCATCTACATAGGAATACCAGGACCCGGATTTCTCGACGATGCCGCACTTGATTCCCAGATCAACAAGCTCACCGGCTTTCGAGATACCCGAACCGTAGAGGATGTCGAATTCTGCCATCTTGAATGGAGGCGCCATCTTGTTCTTGACGATCTTGACCCTTGTCGTGTTTCCAATGACTTCATCCCGGTTCTTGATTGCACCAATTCGCCTGATGTCGATCCGGACCGAAGAATAGAACTTCAAGGCATTGCCGCCAGTCGTAGTCTCGGGTGAACCGAACATCACGCCGATCTTCATTCGAATCTGGTTGATGAATATCACCATGCAGTTGGATCGGCTAATTGAACCGGTCAGCTTTCTCATGGCCTGGCTCATCAACCGGGCCTGGGTGCCGACCTGGGAGTCTCCCATTTCACCTTCAAGCTCCGACTTCGGCGTAAGGGCAGCAACGGAATCGACCACGATGAGGGATACGGCACCAGAACGAACCAGGGTGTCCGTTATTTCCAACGCCTGCTCGCCGGTGTCTGGCTGCGAAATCAGAAGTTCGTCAATGTCGACGCCGAGCTTTTTCGCGTAAGTCGGGTCGAGCGCGTGCTCCGCATCGACAAATGCACATATTCCCTGGTTGCATTGTTGCTCAGCCACAACGTGGAGAGCAAGTGTCGTCTTCCCGGAAGCCTCCGGTCCGTAGACTTCAACGATGCGCCCCTTTGGGAGGCCACCGATACCCAACGCGATGTCAAGTCCGAGTGAACCTGTCGATACAGCCTCAATGTCCATCACGGCATTGCCCTGACCAAGGCGCATGATGGATCCCTTGCCGAAATTCCGTTCGATCTGTCCGAGCGCCGCATCAAGCGCCTTTTTCTTGTCCATGTCCTGATATTCCAGATTGATTACTTTGCCGTTCATGCCCATTCTCCTTATAGATTTGTGTGCTTATGGCGACAATTAATAGCCGTTCTATATTTGTTCCTCTGACAAATATGAACAAAACAGGAACAAGTCAATCGGAATCATGAGGACCACACGGCGTTGCAGAAATGTGACAGGATCTGGCTCGGCAGTTGTGACCATTCCAGAACCGGATGGCACGAATCCTCAACTGTTCGCAGCACGGCATCCAGTCATCGGTATCACGCCGGCAATATGGCAAAACCTGCTGAAGAACGTTCGACGCGGCCGATCATCCTGTTCAGGAAATGTGCTCCGGCAAACAGAATTCGGTCAGTTGCCAACAAATCCAACGTCCTCTTTCGCGTTCTCGTGGCCATGTCCTTGTCTGCATCGAACGCTGCACAGATATTCGGATTGGCCAACTGCAGGTCTTGGGCATGAAGGATGTCCGCTGCATACAGGAACTGGGTTCCGTCGGACTCGATTCTCAAACCGACATGGCCCTTGGTATGGCCTGGCAGTTCTTCCAGATGGATGCCTGAAACGACCTCTGCCCCCGGCCCCGCTGCCGTAACCCTGTCGCCATAGGTCTTGAGAACCTTCACGGCCAGCTGCTGCCATTCCCTGGTTTGCTCATCTGCGCCCGAGAAATTCGTTTCGTCGGTCCAGAACTGTCTTTCAACCTCAGAAATCACCAATTCTGCATTCCCGTATGCAGGCGCCCCGTCACCTGTAATCGCACCCCCGATATGGTCGGGATGCAGATGAGTTATGACGAAATGGGTAATGCTCTCCGGAGAGATTTCTGCTTCCGACAACGCCTGGTCGAGAAATCCGGCAGTCGGACCGAACAATCCGCCTGTACCGGAATCTATCAGAATTGAATCCTTGGCCGTTCGGACGTGAAGGGCATTGAAGTTTGTCTCGATCGAACCCTTGCCCGCCCTGCCAAGCAGTGCGTTCACTTCTTCATCGGCGACATCCGGAAAAACCTCGCCGGGAAACTCCATCGAGCCGTCATTCAGGACGGTAATTTCAACTGTGCCAATGGTTCTTCTTGCTGTTCGTGACACGGATCAGTTCTCCTCTCACTTCTTGTGATCTTGCTGCATCGGTATCGATTGACCGGATTCGTATGGCAACCGGCACCATACCTCAATCTCAGCCGAGATATCCCAGGGCAACGACGTATTTTTCCGGGCTTCTGGGGCGGCTGGCGGCCGGCTTGGCATGATGGACCCGGGTGAATCTGGCTTTGAGACTTGCAAGGAGTATGTTCTCTGTTCCGCCGGACAAGACCTTGCAAACGAAACTGCCGCCATCCCCGAGCAATTCAAATGCCAGTCCGGCCGCATCCTCGCACAGGGCCATTATTCGCAAATGGTCAGTCTTCGAATGCCCGGTTGCCGGTGCCGCCATATCGGAGATCACGACATCCGCGTGGCCATTCGTCATGGAACGCAGTCGTGCCAACGCTTCATCGGAACGCACGTCAAGCTGAAGTAATTCGACCCCGTCAATCCCCTGCATTTCCGCCAGATCGACCGTGATGACGCGTCCCTCTGCCAAATCCCGCCTTCGACCATCCGAATTCACCCTGCCGGCGGCCAGCTGTGCCCACCCCCCTGGCGCTCCTCCCAGGTCGACGACGCAATATCCAGGCTTTAAGAGTCGATACTTGTCATCGAGTTCTGAAAGCTTGTATGCGGCCCGGCTGCGCATTCCCTCCGCACGAGCCTGTTGCACGTATGGGTCATTCAACTGTCGGTTCAGCCAGCGGTGCGAACTGGCCCTGCGGCCGCCTGATTTCTTGACTCGAACCGTCAGATGCCTTCGGCCCGTGAAATTCCGTCTTCTTGTCATTATTGCTTCGCCAGACCTGGGAATTCCTCAGATAGAGATGTCGGGCCGCGCCAGAGACTATTTCACCCTTTTGGTCATTCCCGGCATGTCGCATTTGTAGGGTTGTTGTCGAAATTGTCCAACAATTAGAGAAATGATGCCCCTAGTAATGCATGGTTGGTCTGGGGAATCCTGAAGATGCCTGCAGTTGTATACCTCTATTGGCGTGACATTCCAGCGCAAGTCATCGTGGGCAAGGGCAGCAGGGCTGCCAAGGTACAGTTGCCAGAGCGCTTCGAGCAAGCCATTGACCGTTGTGCGATGAAGGTCGGTGCAAAGGATTCAGATGCCTATCTTGCCGACTGGAAACGAACCAGAATGCCCGCTGCCGAAGGCGAACCGACGGAACTCGCTGCCCAGATGGCAGCGGCTATCGAAAAAGAATTCGACAATGACAGGCTGCGCGAACTCATTGCCAACGATGGCTGGACAATGAAAAAAGCGCATTCCTGACAGGAGTGCAGTGATTGGATAGGCAAGTTCGATGAACGTGGGGGTGCAGGTCAAGGAATCGGTGAAGTCCGAGAGCATGGCCAAGTTCGTTTCCGGCTTCAGCATTGAAGTGATGCCGAGAACGGCGGCCAAGATCCCTGATTTCAAGGAGATTCTCCCTGCGGGAACCCAAGTCTATGTCGCAAATATCGAGGGCACCCACTTCGATGACATGCTTATGACCGCAAGGAGGATTGCCGGAGAAGGATTTCGGGTGATTCCGCACATTACTGCCAGATCAATCCGCAACATGGCGGAACTCGAGGATATCATAAAGCGCTACAGGCAAGATGTCGGGATAACCGAAGCCTTGGTGCTCGCCGGCGGAATGACGCGGCCATACGGAGACTACAGCAGCGCGTTGCAACTTCTTGACACGGGTATTTTCGAGAGTTCCGGTTTTACCAGAATTGTCTTTGCCGGCCATCCTGAAGGCAATTCTGACATCGATCGCAAGGGCGTTCATGTGGAAGTTGACAAGGCTCTTCTGCAAAAGCAACGGTTTGCCGAAGATTCAGGAATCGAGGTCGAGCTTGCAACCCAGTTCGTTTTCGAAGCGGATGCAGTAATCGCGTGGTCGCGGCGAATTGCGGAATTGGGTATTTCACTGCCGATCAATGTCGGGATTGCCGGACCGGCGAGGCTGCAGACATTGCTCAAATACGCGCTGGAGTGCGGTGTCGGACCATCCATTCGGGTGATTCAGCGGCGCGCCGGTGACGTTACCAAGCTCCTGTTACCATTCAAACCGGACGATGTTGTCTCGGAACTTGCCGAATTCACCCGCAACAACGCCGAATCCCGGATTTCCGGCATCCATATCTTTCCCCTCGGCGGGATCAAGGCGGCAGCCGCCTGGGCAGCGGAGCACAGTTAGGTCGCTGCCGGAAGCTGGCAAAGGAAGGCTGACTAATGACGCGCACAATCGTTGAATCCAGTTCCAAGACGGTCGTCATTGGGTTTGACGAACCGTTTTGTGTGATCGGCGAGCGCATCAATCCGACAGGCAGGAAGTTGCTGGCAGCGCAGCTTGAATCCGGTGATTTCTCCACGGTGGAAAATGACGCGGTGGAACAAGTGGCCTGCGGCGCGTCGATGCTCGATGTCAACGCGGGCGTCGTCTACAATTCCAACCCTGACCCCAACCAGACCGAACCTCCTTTGATGACCAAGCTCATCAACCTCGTCCAAGGGACTGTTGACGTTCCGCTCTGCATCGACAGTTCCGTCCCGGATGCGCTCAAGGCCGGGCTCGAGGCCTGCAACGGCCGACCATTGCTCAACTCCGTGACTGGTGAGGAAGAACGCCTGGAGACGATCCTGCCGCTAGTCAAGAAATACAATGTTCCTGTCGTAGCAATTTCAAACGACGATACCGGGATTTCCGAAGATCCGGACATCAGGTTCGAGGTGGCCCGAAAGATCGTTGAGCGGGCTGCTGATTTCGGCATCCCGGCCCATGACATCGTGGTTGATCCACTCGTAATGCCAGTCGGCGCAATGGCGACGGCCGGCAAGCAAGTCTTCGCCCTGGTACGACGGCTGGGAGAAGAACTGGATGTCAATTCGACCTGCGGTGCTTCCAATATCTCCTTCGGATTGCCAAACAGACATGGAATCAATGCAACGTTTCTGCCGATGGCTATCTGTGTCGGTCTGACCTCGGCGATCATGAACCCGGTCCGCCCCCAGGAAATGCAGGCAATTCGGGCAGCAAATCTCCTGACAAACAATGATCGCCACGGTTCTGTCTGGATCAAGAGCTACAAGCCGGCCGCCGATCTCACAGCACCGGCGGCGGGCCGCCGGGCAAGACGGCGGCGGAACCGATGACCTGTTGCAGGACCGGAAAAGTACGATGTTCGCAGATCTGCCGGTTTGTCCGTATTTCCGCATGAAATGTCGGTTGGCGACGGGCAGATGATTGCGCTTGACGCAATTGGTTGAAACTATAGGGCGGGCATTGTCACGCAGGACAAACGTCCGCCGATGGCTGGGCAGATAATCCGGAGTCGAGCATATGATCGCCGCAAATGGAGGAAATGCGGAGAAAGACGAAGATAACCGGCCGCTTGTTATTTTCATGCCTGCCGGAAAGCGCGGACGCGTAGCCGCAGGGACGAGCATCCTGGAAGCCGCCAGGCAGTTCGGAGTGGATCTGGACAGCGTGTGCGGAAGTCGCGGGATCTGTTCGAAGTGCCAGGTAACGCCTGGATTCGGTGAATTTCCGAAACATGGAATTACGTCAAGAGACGATGCGCTGTCTGCCTGGAACGAGGTGGAAGCCCGCTACCACAGAGTTCGCGGCCTGAAGCAGGGACGGCGGCTCGGCTGTCAGGCAAGAATTCTGGGCGATGTCGTGGTCGATGTTCCGATAGAATCTCAGGTGCACAAGCAGGTTGTCCGAAAATCGCCGGATGAGAGATCGGTGGAAATGGATCCCGCCGTGAAGCTCAATTATGTGGAGGTAGAACAGCCCGATATCCACGAGCCGTCAGGAGATCTGGAACGCCTGAAGGAGGCGTTTGCAAGTCAATGGGGACTGGATCGTGTATCGGTAGACATCCCTGTTCTCAGGGAGTTGCAGGCGATTGTTCGCAAAGGCGACTGGAAGGTAACTGCGGCCCTTCACCAGCGATCAGGCAGCGAGGAACAACGGATAATTGCCATGTGGCCTGGATTTGATGACAGGCCTGTTTACGGATTTGCCGTCGATGTGGGGTCGACGACTATCGCAGCGCATTTGTGCGACCTCCAGACCGGCAATGTCATTGCCTCTGAAGGGGTCATGAACCCGCAGATCAGGTTCGGTGAAGATCTGATGAGCCGGGTATCCTTCGCGATGCTCAATGAAGATGGAGCAGGCAAGATGACCACCGCCGTGCGACAAGCAATAGACGACTTGTTTGCACGCGTTGCTGATGCTGCGGACGTGGAATGCGATCGCATTCTTGAGGTCGTTTTTGTCTGCAATCCTGTGATGCACCACCTGTTGCTCGGAGTTGACCCTGTACAGCTGGGTCAGGCCCCGTTCGCCCTGGCATCTGCCGGACCGGTCAATCTGAACGCCCGTGACTTGGAGTTGTCGTTCCTTAGGAGTTCGGCACAAATCTATGTCTTGCCATGCATTGCTGGACATGTCGGAGCCGATTGTGCAGCCGTCGTTTTATCGGAACAACCGCACAAGTCGAATGACAATGTACTGATCGTCGATGTCGGCACGAATGCCGAGATCGTGTTTGGAAACAAGGAACGTGTTCTTGTCTGCTCGTCACCGACGGGACCTGCCTTCGAAGGTGCGCAGATTTCGGCAGGCCAGCGCGCAGCCCCTGGCGCAATCGAGAGAGTTGAGATCGATCCGGCGACAAAGGAGCCCAGATTCAGGATAATCGGCTGCGATCATTGGTCGGATGAAGGCCAGTTTGACGAGGAGGCCGGAGAGATAGGTGTTACCGGGATTTGTGGGTCTGGTATCATTGAGGCAATTGCCGAATTACGTGTCGCCGGAGTTATCGACAGGTCCGGATTGATCGGATCGGCGCAACAGACTGGCTCGGACCGCGTTGTACCGGACGGGCGCACTCATTCATACCTGCTCCATGGTGGAGAAGAGGAGCCAACGGGACCATTGCTCGTCACCCAGGCGGATGTCCGTGCAATCCAGCTCGCAAAGTCGGCACTCTATGCCGGCGCCCGGCTACTTCTGGATGAATTCGGGACAGAATCCGTTGACCGGATTGTACTTGCCGGAGCGTTTGGATCCCACATCTCTCCCAAGCACGCACTGGCTCTCGGGATGATTCCGGATTGCAGGCTGGACCGGGTAACTTCCGCTGGCAACGCGGCGGGAACAGGTGCCCGCATGGCGTTGTGCAGTCTGGCTGCCCGTGCGGAAATCGAGGACGTGGTGAGCCGGATAGAGAAGATCGAAACCGCAGTTGAACCAAGGTTCCAGGAACACTTCGTCAACGCGAATGCGTTGCCACATGCTGTTGATTCGTTTACGGAATTGAGAAAACTCGTATCGATGGATGACAAGACATTCAACGTGGCGGCGTTCAAGTCGGGTGGCGGCAGGCGACGGAGGCGAAGACGCGCCCCGGCAACTGGCTGTGATTGAGTTTGCCAAGTTGCGACAATCGGGCTAGCATGTCCGGCGACCAACAGGCGGGTGTAGTTCAGTGGCAGAACGTCAGCTTCCCAAGCTGAATGTCGTCGGTTCGATCCCGATCACCCGCTCCATTCACCCTTCCGGTTCCGCTCCCCTTTATCGGGTCTGACCGCAATTCCCTTCAGTGTCTTGCGCTGTATGGGCAGAATCACGGATTCAAGGAACCACCAAAATCTCCGGGGTCAAGCTGCTGGCATTGTGGAGCGTCTCCTGTAACCTTGGTGCATGACGGATGCCCAGACAGCACCGGAAAAAGGACTGGCTCTGCAGCTGAAAGCCAGGCTTTTGGGAATCAACCCAATGATCCGGCGGCGCGTGCTGGTGCCGGAAACCGATCGGTTCAAGTGTCTGGAGCGGTAGAAATCATGGGCAAGTACCCAACAGTGGCGTTCCTGATTGAAGGTGATCGGTTGGAAGTTTCAGTTGCACTTGATACGTAATGATAATTCGTATATACGGTATGCAGCCTATGAAAACTTTCGGGTGAACAACGGAAGGATACGAGCAGTGATGGATATTTTCAAAATACATCGAGGCAGGGATTCACAATGCCTGATGCAACAAAAAGACTGTTCGAATGGAACGAGGAACAACGATCCTCAACACTTGAAACATGGCATCGATTTCAAAGATGCAGTGAGAACCTTCGATGGGCGGCCGGTGGTGCTTGCACCATCGAAATATCCGGACGAGGAACGCTGGATTGCCACAGGCAAGCTGAGCGGACAGATGTTCTCGGTGGTCTACACGTTCCGGGACAACAGGATCCGGATCATCACTGCCCGCAGGGCATGAAAAAATGAACAAAGAGAATATCACGAGAATCACCCTGGAGGATGCGATCCGCCGGAAGGGTGAGGGAAGAACAGACTGGGAGAGGCTGCGCCGAGAGGAGGAGGCCTGCATCGAGCCCGAGAAAGATCCCGATGAGGGGGAGTTCGACTGGTCGCGGGCCCAGGTCACCATGCCGCGTCCGAAACAACCAATCTCGGTGCGCCTGGATGCAGATGTCATCGAGTTCTTCAAGTCGCAGGGCCGGGGCTACCAGACCCGCATCAACGCGGTGCTGCGCAGCTACATGAAGGCACAACAGGGATAGGCTGCATCCAGCACCGGCATTCAGCTGAAGTCAGGAGTCCGGCACGCGCCTAGGGAGCGTTTTCAGGCTTTGCCCGGACTGCTTCGCGCAAGCTGGATCAGCTTGACGCCGCCACCGGCTTGCGGGATTTGGCGCGGCCCGGCAATCGACTGGAAGCACTGAAGGGCAAGCGCAAGGGGCAGTGGAGCATTCGTATCAACGATCAGTGGCGGGTCTGTTTCAGATGGCCCGACAAAAGCAGCGGACCAACCGAAGTGGAAATCGTGGACTGCCATTGAGAGGAGACACATCATGCGCGATCCTATTCATCCGGGCGAGACATTGCGCGAGGATCTCGATGCGCTCGGGATGAGTGCGGCAGAGTTGGCACGTCGAATTGATGTGCCAGTGAACCGCATCACAGAGATTCTCAATGGCCGGCGATCGGTCACTGGTGACACGGCTTTGCGTCTGGGACACTTCTTTGGCACTTCGGGTGAGTTCTGGCTCAACCTCCAGAAACTCTACGAGCTGCGATGTGCTGAGCAGAAGCACGGCGAGGCAATTGCCCGGCTTCCGATTTTGGTTGCTTGAAGTGACATGCACGCTACCGGGTGATTGTCAGTTTGGCCCAAACCAACAAGAGTCCGGCCCAACTCGTTCAATACTTCAATGCAATTGCCATGAGAAGCTGGCGCAATCCGCGTGTTCACGGGAACCACCAAAATCTCCGGGGTCAAGCTGCCGGCACTGTGGAGCGTCTCCTGTAACCTGGGGTAATGGGCTCGAAGCTGCATATTTGGCCACGAAATGGAAAATGATGTGGGCATCTGATACTGCCAAACAGGACGGCTGCCATGTGACGGAATTCCGAACGTCTGAAACGTCGAATGTCTTGAAAATGCAGGACGTTACTTTCTGAGGTGCGAAACCCCGAGTTCCTGCCACATCCATAAGAAGTCGTAAGGTTCGATTGCCTTGGACCGACGCGTCCGTGCCTCACCCGTTTCCAGAACCTTCAGCCAGGCAACGACCTTTTCCTGTCCCTCCGGTGTTTTGGCGGCAACCCGTGGAGATGTGTCATCAAGCATCGGGATGGGTTGATCCAGAGTTTCGTGATAATGCCGGTCGTAGAACTCCTTGATGATCTGATTCTCGACTTCCGGAGGCAGGACGGCCTGCTCATTGGGCGCGGGCATGGCGCGGTGCGTCGCCATGGCTTGCTCCACGGTTTGGTGCACCATGACCGGCTCCGACACCTTTTTGCCCAGAATGTCCCTCAGACGGCTCTGCAGCCTTTTCGCGCGCTCGGCTGAATTGACATTTGCCAGAAGTTTTTGGCCCTTCAATTCGATCATGGCGAGAGACAGCGTGCCGCTTCCCAGATACGCCTTGTAGAGAATGCCGCCTGCCCGTTTGGCTCGGGGTTTGGCCTCTTCCCCTGCCAGTGAAACCCAGTTCCAGATTCCTGAGGATGCTGCTTCCATATCGGGTGCAGCGTTCAGCAGGTCTCCCAATTGTTTCTGTGTCGTGCCATTGGCAAATGAACAATGCAACTCAATGAACTCGATTTCATCCTCTTCCGCGTTCATCAGGGCGGGAAGTTCCATGTCATCCGGATCAAACGGGGTTCCCGCCAGCCACACTGCGGAGAACACGGGCGCTGACATTTTCAGGATCATGACGAGAGATACGCCCCGGATCACTTCCGGGCTGGCATGTTCATCCTGTTTGCCGAGCTTCGCCCTGATTTCGGCCTCGACCTTGTCGGCGCACAAGTTGACCTCGTCGATAACCTTCGCCGATAGTTCCGGCTGGTAAGGCAGCAATCCGCCCGCAATGATATGATGCCGCCGTACCTTGACGACGCGCATCGCAAGATGTTCCCATGGCAGCATTGTCCGCGTGGCGGATCTTTCCGAAACCAGGAACGGATCACCCCCAAGGATCAGGTCGCGCGCCATGAAGGACTCACCCGGCCGGATATCACTGACCTCGAAAATGCTCATCGTGGAATCCCTGATGCCTTTCAAATAGGCCTTGGGAATGGCCTTTTCATTCCAGCCGCGCCGTTTGAGGTATTGGTCAACGACATTGCCATCCCTGGTTTCCCTGCTCAGGAAATCCGTCATGGCGATGTCATTCAGTGCTGTTACCCAGTGCGCCCCGATCTTCGCCGCAAGCTCTTCGAACGTGTCGAGATCGTACGCGTCGCAATAGGCATGCAGGTGATCGTCTATCGCCTCCTGGAAGTATCCGGGCCAAGGCCCCCGCACCATCCATTTCACAAGGCCGTCAAATACTGTCGCCGGTATCCTGATGGTCATTTCTTCTCACCAAAGACCTTCGAAACGGCCTGCCGCCGTGCGTGTATAATGTGCGGTGTGTCTTGGATCGCGATGCCCCAGGTAATCCTGGATCAGGCGAAGATCATACCCCTTGTTGGCAAGCGCGAAGCCGCAGGAATGCCGAAGCATGTGTGGATGGATGTGACCAAGACCCGCTCGTTCCCCTGCTTGCGTGACGATATAGTTCACAGCCTGACGAGTGAGAGGCTGCCGCCGTTCAGAGACAAACAACCATGGCAAAACATCGTCACGCAAGGCCAGCCAGTTGCGGACCGCGCGCAGTTCATCGCCTGCCAATGGCTGCTCGGCACTGAGACCATTCTTGAGACGTGAGATCCAGAGGCGGGCCTGAGCAAGATTGGCATCGCTTCGACGCAAGGCAATTGCCTCTGATACACGCAAGCCGTGGCGAAACATCAGCAGAAGCAACAGGTGGTCCCGAACACCATGACGACCACGTTTGGCGGCTGCCAGCAACCGGTCGATCTCCGTATCACCCAGAAAATCCCGTGCGCGTTCATGGGCATCAGTGGTCCGGCTTTGCGCTTCTCTTTTTACTTTTCGCCGGTCGGGCGGCACTTCCAGAGCCTCTCATTTTCCTTGATTTACAGGGCAGGCATTCCGGCACTCTTGACAATTCGCACACTTTGTAAAGAGTGTTCGTGTCACGCTGCCATTCTTTCATCGTCAACCTGAACCCGGTCGAATAGACACGAGCCACAATCAGGACAATCACAATCCCCGCGGTCTGCACACTGTCCTGAACCAGCTGCTGGAAAACTGCTCTGCCTGGGAAGGAAGACAGCCCGGCCATCCCGGACCAATCCGGTTTCCAGGCAAATCGGCGTCGGCCTAATCCGGGAAATCTACCGCGCTGCGCGGCAACTCAATCCGGGAAACAACAGGCGTCGACGGGCTTCTCCGGGACGCCACCCGTCCGCCGGGGAAGAAGCCGATTCCCGAGGAGACGGTGAAGGCCGCGATCGCGCTGGCGATGTCGCCGCCGCCGGAACACGCCCGGCACTGGACGGTGCGGGCGCTGGCGAAGAGGCTGGGGATGGCCGTCTCCACCATGCACGGCATCCTGAAGGACAACGGCCTCAGGCCGCACCAGGTGAAGACCTTCAAGGTCTCCCGCGACCCGAGGTTCGAGATCAAGGTCCGCGATGTCGTCGGCCTCTACGTCGACCCGCCCGACCACGCGGTGGTCCTCTCGGTCGATGAGAAGACGCAAATCCAGGCGCTCGGGCGCACGCAGAGGCCCCTGCCGATGAAGCCCGGACACGCCGGGACCAGGACACACGACTACAAACGGAACGGCACCACCTGCCTGCTGGCGGCGCTCGACGTCGCCACCGGCAAGCTCGTCGGCCAGACGGTCGAACGGCACCGCTCGGAGGAGTTCCTCGCCTTCCTCGACCACGTCGCCGAGCGGATCGAGCCCGGAACCCCGGTCCACGTCATCCTCGACAACGTTTCCTCGCACAAGTCGGCCGAGGTCCGCAAATGGCTGAAGGGCCGTCCCGACTGGAAGTTCCACTTCACACCGACCTCGGCCTCCTGGATGAACGCCGTAGAGGGGTTCTTCTCCAAGCTCTCGAGGCAGAGGCTGAAGCACGCGATCTTCGACTCGCTTGACGAGTGCGTCGCGGCCATCGAGAACTACGTCGAGCACCACAACGCCAACGACGCTCGCCCGTTCCGCTGGAGCAGGAAGCCCGAAGATCTCGTGAAGGCGTGGAAGAGAGGGCACCAGAAACTGCAGGAAATAGCATCAAATGAATGAATCAAACCACTAGGCGTTCAATATTCAAGACGCCAAAGAGGTTCCTTTCGTCATAAATGTCCCCTTAACGAGAACAGATTATTGACGTACAGGAGTACAATCACTATACAGGGAGTGTGGCGTAAAGAGCGTTTTGAGATGGCGTCACCTGTCAATTGGCCATTCATGCGGACGGTGAATCAGGCAGGAGGTTCATTCGCAGGACACTTCGGGTGGTTTCCGAACCTTCAAGCTAAGGAAACGCTGCTACTGCGAACACACAATTAACGCACGGTTCCCACCAAGGTACCGTGCGTTTGTTTTCTGGAATATGCCGTAACAATGGACCATATCTGTGTGTGCTGGTGGAATTCTAAGACCGCTGTTCCCACGGTGCTTCTGACAGCCAGAAGCCGGGGCTTCTTCATGAAGCCGCCCTCGAAATAGAGCGAGGATCCACTGCGCACTATGCTTGCAACATAATTCTCGACTTCATCTTCGCTCCCAAAACCCATCTGCTGCATTTCTGTTTGGTGCTCTGCCCAAATGTGTTTTTACCAAAGCCGCGGTGGGGACCCCAATGCCTTCCTTCGAAGAGGTGGATTTCGGCTTGTTCACTGATAAGCCCAGGCACCTTGATTTTGGGCACAATGCCGAATGATATGCTTCCGGTAAACGGATTGATCACGCATAGATTGGACATCCCCAAACCTCTTGTCGATCGCCATCTGCAGTCAATGTTCCAGACGCTGGCGTACATCTCACCGCCCGGATGAGCTCATATCCTGCTCACCGATGAATGCAAATGGCGGAAGTTGGTGACTGCAAGAGCTTTACGTACTATTTGGCACTCGTCTGGGGCAGGCCTGAACCTGTCACGCGCCGTTTAGAAAATCTGTCTCTTGAAAGGTCAGTCCCTGTCCGGCACTTCTATTTGCTTTCGGAGACCGGCGACTTCGATACGGAGTAAATCAAGGTTTTTGTCAATCGTTCGCCGCCTGTTGTGAATCTCCTGCTGACGCCGGTCCAACTTCCCCTGTTGGTGGGTCAGTTCGGCCTTTTGCTTGTCAATGTTGTCGAGCTGCAGATTGATATCGTTGATCCGTTCCTGGATCGCCAGCCGTTCCTCGACCGTGAGATCGTTCTGTAGAGCGGTATTGCCGATCAACTCTTTTCCTCCATCCGGGCCCTGCGGCCGCCAGAACAAGCACCATTCCGCGAGAGAAACGCCGCCTGGATGCTCCCCTTTTCGGGGGATTATATACTAACTTAACGGAGGGAATGATGCCTAGCGCATGTTGCGTTCAATTGGTGTCATGTCCTGCGGCAGCGTAGAAGTAGCACGTCCCTCACACACAGGGGATCACTATTCAAGCAATCCGAAAACCCCGAATCCAAAAGTTCGCAACACGTTCTAGGCCTAAACGGACCGAAGCTGCATATATGGACATCTGAAAGAACGGAACGTGCACAAATGAGGCGTTGACACCAGCCTTCTGCTGATCTCGGGTCGGGCATCTTTGCCTTGGGGGAATTGCGTATGTCTGATC
Source organism: Paracoccaceae bacterium (assembly GCA_963664715.2). Lineage (GTDB taxonomy): Bacteria > Pseudomonadota > Alphaproteobacteria > Rhodobacterales > Rhodobacteraceae > JAPOXR01. The sequence continues at coordinate 12,580 of CAXXUY010000019.1, read as the reverse complement.
GATCTTTTCTGGAATGCTGGAACCTGGATTTCAACGATTTGGAGTTTGTTGAGGGTTTCAATCTCAACAGCCGGATATGGGTTGCCTTCCAGCTCCGGTTTTTCCGGTCACATGGCCGTTTTCCTTCCCGCGCGGACGTCTGAAGCTTCTGCTGACTACAATCCCTACGATCGCTTCGAGCTTGATCTCGACGAGCGCATCGATTTCGAACGGAGGGCTGCGTGAGTGTCATTTTGGGTAGACCCATGATGACAGGCCGGATGAACACCAGGTCGCCGCCTTTCTGTGTTCATCAAGGGTCGTTTTCGACATAATGCACAATGAACGCCCGAGGCATACCCAAAATGAACAATTCCACCGCCCGCATCGGCTATGCAGGGATCTCGACCGCGGTCCAGAACCTCGATGCCCAGATCGCGGCGCTCGAGGCAGTGGGCTGCAGCATGATCCGGACCGAAACCGGCAGCGGCTCCAGCCTCGAGAGCCGTCCCGAACTCGGAACCATCCTCGACTTCATCCACCCGGGCGAGACACTGGTGGTCACACGCATCGACCGCCTGGCACGCTCACTGCGGGACCTTCAGGTCATTGTCGCGAAACTCAAGGAAAAGGGGGCCCATCTCGCGGCCACCGAACAGCCCGTGGACACTTCGAGTGCGACCGGCAAGGCGTTCTTCGACATGCTCGGTGTCTTTGCCGAGTTCGAGACGAACCTGCGCCGCGAACGTCAGGCCGAAGGAATTGTCGCGGCCAGACAGCGAGGCGCCTATCGTGGCCGGCCTCCGAAGATCGACATGGACGCAATCAGGCGCCGGCTTGCCGAGGGCCAGTCACTGACCAGGATCGCCCGCGATCTGGGGATCTCGCGCGGAACCGTGTACAAGGCGAAGGGCATGGCTGAAGCGCACGAAGAACCAGGTCAGGACATGTAAGCCGATTTCGGCAGGATACTGCCGAAAGAAACGTCACAAAATCTCCGGCCCGTTCCCCGTGTGTTCCTTCAGATGTCCAAATATGCAGCTTCGGTCCGTTTAGGCCTCCCAGAGATGCGCGTCCCGCGGGAGCATGGACGGACCGAGCCGTGAAAGCGAGGCGGTCTTCGTCTGTACCGCGTGCGGGCACAAGGCCAATGCTGACCGCAACGCAGCGATCAACATTCTCAACCGGGTAAACACTCCAGGCGGCCTGAACCTCCGGAAATCCCCCTCCTTCAGGTGGGGGAAGATGTTAAATCGCTCCGTAAACTGCCTCGATCATGCGCCTATGGCGCAGTTTCGAGTCCGCACTGCGACCCAGCATGCGGTTCATGACATAGGCAACGCCAAGGCCGGCATCCGGATCTGCAAAGGCGAAGGCGCCGCCCCAGCCGTTATGGCCGAACGAGGCAGGATTGGGCCCCAGAGGGCTGTCATTGCCGCCGAGCACGAAGCCGGCGCCGAATCGGCAGCGTTCATTGAGTCTTGCGTCCAGACCGTCGAAGCGCTCGGCAGTCGCCCGGCGAAGACCGGCCGCCGAGATCAGACCGCCGCCGCCCTGTGCGAGCAGACCGTAGAGAACGGCAAGCGAACGGGCTGTCGCGTGGCCATTGGCGGCAGGGATGTCCGCAGCGCGCCAGGCTCGTTCGTTCGGGGTCAGCGCGGTAATCGGGGGCCTCAGATTGGTGTTGTGGTATCCGGTGCGCTTCTGTTCATCGATCCAGTCTTCCACGTCGCGGCTGGCGACCAACCCGGCAACCCGGTTGTCCTGGTCGCTGCGAAGCCCGACATGAAGGTCGAGCCCCAGCGGCTCAGCAATTTCCTCGGCGATGAATCGGCCGGGCATGCGTCCATCGGCGCGGCGCAGCGCCTCTCCGGCGATGTGCCCGAAGGAGAATGCATGATAGACGCACCGGCTTGCCGGCGGCCAGAGGGGCGCCATCGCCGCAAATGCCTCAACGCAGGGATGCCAGTCATACATGTCCTGCAGCCGCATCGGAGCTCCCGGAGCATGCAGTCCGGCGCGATGCGACATGACGAGGTCCAGGGTGATGTGGTCCTTCCCGTTCTCTGCAAATTCGGGCCAGATCCGGGCCACGGGGTCACCATATCGGAGTTGGCCCCGCTCCACCGCAATGGCGATGGCGAGCGCAAGGATGCCCTTGGTCGTCGACCAGATGTTGACCAGCGTGTCGCTCTGCCAGGGCCGCGTACATGCCGAATCCGCATATCCGCCCCAGAGATCGACGACGATGTCGCCGTCCTTGACCACGGCGAAACTGCAACCCAGATCGAGGCCGTCGGCCAGGTTCAGACTCACCGCCTCTCTGCAGGCCCGAAAGGCGGGAAGGACAGTGCCGCGCACGCTCACGATTTCTCACTCATTTTGCCGCAATGCGGATATTCAGGAAATCGGAGCCCGGGATGAATTGCAAGTGGCTGCATGCCAGCGATTCCGGTCAGATGCCCGGAAACCGCTCCCGGCCTTCTTCCCTGTATCACCTGCCACGGAAAACCGCGGAATTGGGGTTATCGGCACAAAGGTACATGAGGCGACACAGGATTTGTGCCTTCGGCACCGTGATTCAAGCCGATCAGCGGCTCAGCGAGGGCGCATGGGGTGACATGAAGACCTATCGGGCATCGGACGGACTTGCTTCGTGATTTCGCCGACCCGGCCGCGGCTGGCCTTTTTCCTGATTTTCACGTGAATTTCACGGATGCTGAGATTGGTCGAAGCGGCCAGCGTCCTGATTTCCCTCACCAGCCCGGGAGCGAGCGGCGGCCGTCCGAGACGCCTGCCACGCGCGGCAGCGGCCTTCATACCGGCGCTGACGCGTTCGCTGATCAGCGAGGACTCCAGCTCCGCCATGGCGGCGATGATCGTGAACATGGCCCGGCCCATGGGGCTGGCCGTGTAGATCTGGTCCTGAACGCTGATGAACCGCACGCCGAGATGATCGAATTCCTCGAGGGCCGTCAGCAGGTGCCGTGCGGAGCGTGCGAACCGGTCGAACTTCCAGACGAGAACGCAATCGATCTCGCGATTGCGGGCGCTGGCCATCAAGGCATTGAGCTGCGGGCGGCCCTTCCGGCGGCCGGAAACGGCATGGTCACAGTAGTCTCCGACGATTTGCAGTCCTGCGCGTTCGGCATAGGCGCGCAATCCGTCGTATTGCAGGTCCGGCTTCTGGTCGGGCGTGGAGACGGCGAAGATATAGCGCCGTTCGTGTTTCACCGGCCATTTCCGCTGGCGCTCCGTCCAAGAATGCCTACCTTCCCGGTCGGAAGGATCGCTATCATTCGCGCCTTGATTCTTCAAGGTTTTCCCAACCGCCGTCGCAGCCCCTTTTCCGGACAGCCTGTTCGAGGATCTGCCACCCATGCCCAGAATGCGCATTCTTTCGCCCAGCGAGCAGGAGACCTTCGACAGGCCGCCCCAATTCGGTCATCGAGAACGCAAGAGGTTCTTCGAGTTCCCGCAAGCCTTGCTGAGCATCGCACGGAACATGCGCAGCCCGGATCATCGGATCGGCTTTCTGACAAGCTGCGGATACTTTCGCGCAACGCGGCGGTTCTTCGCGCCCGCCGACTTCACGACCCGCGATCTTGCCGCCACGACCCGCAGCCTCGGCATGAATGCCGTCTTGGCGGTCGCGTATCCGGACCGCAGCCGCCAAAGGCATCAACAGCTCATCCTCGACCATTACGGATTCTCCCCTTTCGGCGCTCAAGCCGAAGCTGCCCTTGCGTCCGAAATCGCCGCGATGGCGCAGACGCACCTGAAACCGCGGCTGATTTTCGACCGCTGTGTCGATTTTCTTGTTCAGCAACGCTTCCAGATTCCCAGATCCGGATCCCTGATCGAACTGATCCGTTCGGGGCTGCATGAGCGCAAGGCAGAGCTGGTCGCCCTCATGGAAGCTCATCTGACCGATGATGCCCGCGCCTTGCTGGACAGCCTCTTCACCGCCCCCGAGGACCAGAACCGCTACCGTCTCACCCTGCTCAGGAAAATCCCGCAATCGACAAGGCCTTCAAAAGTCGGGGAGGCGGTGGCGGATCTCGAGACGCTGACGCTGCTGCATGGCCGGCTGGAGGAAATCCTGTCCGTTCTCGGTCTTGGCTCCGCGGGCGTCCGCTATTTCGCGGGCAGCGTGCTCCGGTCCAGGGTGTTCCAGCTTCAGCGTCGCAAAGACGGCGACCGCTACATCCATGCCGCTGCGTTCGTCGAGCATCAGTTCTGCCGCAGCCATGACAACCTGATCGACCTCTGGCTGCGCGTCATGGCCGGCTTCCAGTCAACCGCATTGCGCCAGCACGCGGACAGGATGCTGGAGACCCGCAGCAAGCATCAAGAGCAGGTCAGGTCCGCCGTCGATGCCCTGGACACTTCCGTGTTCGGCCTGATCCGCGACATCCGGAGCGCGCTCGAGGATAACGGCCTGTCGGATGCGCTTAAGGTCGCGGCCATACGCTCGCTGTTGAACGGAGAGACTTCCAGCGCATCGTTCGAGAGCCTGAAGGCGGATCTTGAAGCCGCCGGAAATGATCGGGGCTGGTATGAGATCCTGGAGAAAAGATCCCGGTATCTGCAGAACCGGCTCAGCCCGATCCTGCGGACGGTCACGTTCAGGCCCGCCGGCCGCGCTGTCGTGCTGGGCGCCGCGATCGATCATTTCAAGGCGACGGACGGGAGCCCCGGACCGGATGCGCCGACAGGATTTCTCAGAAGCGGCGAGCGGGCGGCGCTGAACGACGCTGACGGAAAGTTCCGGGTTTCGCTCTACAAGACGTTCCTGTTCCAGCATGTCGCCGCCGCGATCAAGTCCGGCGACCTGAATCTGGCCCATTCCTACAGATACCGCCCCATGGACGCTTACCTGATCGACGCCGAACGCTGGAGAGAAGAGAAACCTCGCCTGCTTGAACGGGCCGGGCTTGATGAATTCGCCAGATCCGGCCCGGTCCTGGCCGCGCTCAATGACGAGCTGGCCAGGCAGTATCAACGTGTCAATGCCAATGCGCCGGCCAATCTTCATCTGAAACCGCGCGCCGACGGCAGCTTTCATATAGCGACTCCGGGCGCGGGGTCAGAGGAGGAAGATCCGCTTGAGGACCTGTTTCCGAGGCGGCATGACGTGCCGCTGGCCCGGGTTCTGGAGACTGTCAACAACTATTGCGGCATCCTCGGCGCCTTTGAACACTGGCAGCAGACCCGCGGCCGGCTCTCGACGTCCCGGCCCGTGCTTCTGGCCGGGATCATGGGGCTGGGCTGTGGAATCGGCGTGCGCAAGATGGCCCGCATCTCGTCGCGGATCACCGAAAGCGAGCTCGAGCACGCCGTCAACTGGCGCTTCTCCCTCGAAAACATCCGCGCCGCGAACGATGTGGTTCTCAAGGCCATGGACGGGATGGAACTTCCCGATCTCTACCGCCGCGATCCGGGCGAGACCCATACCGCCAGCGACGGACAGAAATTCGAGGTCCGCGGCGAGAGCCTGCTGGCCAGCCGCTCGTTCAGGTATTTCGGGCAGGGACAGGGCGTCAGTGCCTACACCTTCGTCGACGAAAGGAATTTCCTCTGGCATTCGCTGATCATCAGCGCCGCCGACCGCGAAAGCGCCTATGTCATCGACGGGCTCATGCGCAACGATGTCGTCAAGAGCGATATCCATTCGACCGACACCCACGGCTACACCGAGGCCGTGTTCGGTCTCACCCACCTGCTCGGCTTCTCCTTCGCTCCGCGGATCAAGAGCATTGACAGGCTGACCCGCTACATCTTCAGGCCGATCCGCCAGGCGGAGGAAGACTGGATCATCCGCTTTTTTTCAAACCTCTTGACTTGACAACTGGATATTTGTCCCGCTTCAATTTCGTGAATCCAGACTTCCTGGTCTGTTTGGCACAGGTGAAAGGAGAAGCGTCATGTGTGATATCTGCGTAACGAGTTCGGTGAAGGAAAGAATGCTGTCGCGCCGTTCCTTTTTCGCGGGTGTTGCCGCCACAACTGCTGCCGCTACAGTAGCTACCTCATCCGCCGCACCTGCTTCGGCTTCACCCGGTTTCAGTGGAGTCGTGGACATGACTCACACGATCGGTCCCGACTTCCCGACCTACCTTGGTACTCCTCAGATTTCGATGGAGCAAAAATTCAACTACAAGGAACACTACTTCAATCTGTTCGAATACACGGTGAACGAACACACGGGCACGCACATCGATGCGCCCCTGCACTTTTCCGAGGACGGATTGTCGGTGGATGAGTTGCCAGTAGAGGAACTCGTGGCTCCGCTCTGCGTGATCGATATCGCCGGCAAGGCGGCGAAGAATGCGGACGCGCAGGTTACGCCCGACGACATCAAGACATGGATGGGCACCAACGGTGATTTTCCCGAGAATTCCTGTGTAGCAATGAACTCGGGATGGTCGGCAAGACTCGGTAGTGACAAATTTTGAAACTTCGACGTTGAAAAGCAGCATTACCCTGGGTTCCACGTCGAAGCCGCGGCGCTCTTGATGGAAGAAACCGGGGTGCGGTCAATTGCCGTCGACACGCTGTCTCTTGATCATGGCATCTCGCAGGACTTTGCGACGCACTACGCCTGGTTACCAACCGGCCGTTTCGGAATCGAGAACATTGCAAACCTCGACAAGGTTCCCGCGTCCGGCGCGATGGTCGTGATCGGAGCTCCAAAACACAGGGGTGGCTCGGGCGGGCCTGCCCGGATCTTCACCCTGATCTGACACGGTGTCTTGCAGCCTCAGAGAATGTCGCCCCCCGGCCGGATCCCTTCTGGATTCGAACCCACAAGGATGACGCGCCTTTCACGGCGCACTACCCATGTTGGGTTAGGGCCAATCTACCGGCGGCGAGGTTCGAGTGTTTCGTGGGGACCGGGAAAGCGCAACGCCCAGGGGTATGTCAGAGGACTGGTTCTGAACCCTGTTATGGTGACGGAAAACTCTTGGTCCAGCAGACGGCGCGCGATTTCCTTCAGGTAGGCCCTAACCCAACATAGGTACCGATTCCGCCATAGGGTTTTCACGCCTTTGGTTTCTTGATTCCGTTCTTCTTCATCCAGTTTGAGAGGTTTGCAGGCGTTGTGTTGTAGCGCTTTGCGATGAACTTCTGTGTTGATCCGTTTGCGAGCAGCGCTTCGATCTCCGGACGAAACGGATCGAGCTTACTCTTGCCTGGTCCCTTGGGCCGCCCGAGCGGCTGCCTGCGCTACATCGACCAGGTCGAACTGCGGCAGGCAATCGAGAAGCAACTCAACAAGATTGAACTCGCGAACAGCTTCACCCGGGCCGTCGCGGTCGGAAATCCGCGCGGCATCGAATATGCCGAAAAGGAAGCCCAGGAGATCGCCGAAGGCTGCAACCGCCTCATCAGGAACAGCATCATATGCTGGAACTATCTCTACCTGACCCGCCAGTTCGAGGCTGCCAGGACCCCCGAAGCGCGGGAAAATATTCTGAAGATGATCGCACTCCATTCGCCGCAGACATGGGGCATACCAACATGCTTGGCGAGTACGATCTTACAAACGAGAAGCTTCAGGACAACACCGGCGTCTTGCCCCCCAAATCCACCCCCAGTGTCATCCCGGAAAATTGGAAGCCGCCAAAACGGTGAAAACACCAATCTTTCAATGCAAAATGAAAATCCCTATGGCGGAATCGGTACTTATGTTGGGTTAGGGCCATTTTTACACGAAATGTGTTGGTACCCTAAAATGGTGAAAACCGGTATGTCGTGAGAAACTTGCCCTGAGTCTGTTTCAGATGAGCAATTGACAATACGTCTGGCGCCGATCGGACGATTTACGAAGACTCGCCGATCGGCGACGACGATCACGTCTGCCACCAGCGACCAGATTGGTCGGGAACTCACGTCCCCTAATGTCCTGGGCAAAATGATCTGCATGCGGATGGGCAGGTTGACCTGAAGTAAACTAGAAAGGGTTCTAGCCAGATTCGTCAAGCATGGACCTGGAGGGCCCGGGAGATGGTCAAGGGCGCTGGCGAGTTCTCCATGGAGGCGACGAGAAGCAAAGACAAAGTGCCTGGAGTGTCATTTTGCCCCCTACCGGAGCCGATCCCTATGCGCCTATCTTGGCAAGGACATCGGCCTTCAGGAACTTTTCTACAGCGAGCATGAACGCGACTGACGGGACAAGAAGGACAAGCGCCGTGATCGATGCAATCTGGTAGTTGCCTTCCATGCTTGCGGTAAACAGCAGCAGCGGCAAGGTGGTGATGTCCGGAACCCCGACGAAGTAGGTTCCGGTGAATTCATCGAGAGATATCAGGAACACGAAGATCGCACTTGCCAGAATCCCGGGCAATGCCAGCGGAAAGGTAATTGTCCGGAAGACATGGAACGGGCTCGCACCCAGATTCCGGGCGGCCTCTTCCAACTCGTAATCCACAGCAGCAAACGCCGCAGTCGAAATCCAGACCGAGAATACGAGGCCCTGGATCGTATGAACGAGAACGACCCCCGTATATGTCCCGTTGAGTCCGAACCCGTAGAAGATCCGGGCAATGTTCATGTGAACGGCGAGAGACGGGAATGCCTGTGGCAAAAGGAACAGCAGCAGAAAGAGACTTCGCCAGGGAAGGCGTCCCCGTCCGAGTGCGAAGCCGGCGGGCACGGCCACTGACAGGCTGGCAGCCACGGTCAGCAGCGCAATGATCACGGAATTGATCAAGGAAACCCTGGCATTCCCCTGTGGCCTGAATACGCGTTCCCAGAAGGAGAACCCCCATTCGATCGGCAGTTTGTGCGGGTAGTACCAGACTTCGGCGACTGTCCAGAGGAGCATATTGGCGATCGGACCGAAGATCGCGAAGGCGAACAGCCCCAGGACTATTCCGCGCAGCAGTGCTGCGGACTTCAACCTTGCAGTCATTCAGGCCGTCCGTCCTGCCTGATGCCCTGGCGAAGGTAGAACCATGCAACGACTGCGGTCATGGCGACCGAAATGAACCCCAGGGCATTTGCAACTTCATAATCGCCGTATGAATTTATCCGCCAGGCCATGTCCACCGTCATCATCGTCGGGGATTGGGCATTGATCATCAACGGAACCGAAAGCACGGACATCATGAGGACATAGGAAAGGATCAGGCCCACCATCAGGGTCGTCGAGACCTGGGGAACCACGATCTGGACCAGCACGCGCACCCGCCCGGCCCCGAGATTCCTCGCTGCCTCGAATGTTGACCGGTCAAGCACGGCCATCGCGCCGGCCAGCAACAGCGTCACGAAAGGCGTCTGCTTCCAGACGAAGGTGATCACGATGCCCCGCCAGTCAAGGAAGCTCACCGCCTGCAAGGGCTCAATGATCCCGCCGGACACCAGAATATTGTTCATCATTCCGTTCTTGGCCAGGAATGTGCGCATGAGTTGTCCGGCCACAACGAACGGGATGAACAGCGGCCAGCGATAGAGCCATCGCAGCAGGTTGACCGCAGCCCGGTTTTCACCGAGCGTCAGGTACCCTGCAATCACGATCGAGCAGACGCCGATGAGCAGGGTCGAAACCGAGACGATCAGGACAGTAAAAAGCACATCCGTGGAATAGAATTCCAGCGCCTTGACGAAGTTGGCGAGCGTCCATGCGTCCCGCCCCTCGTCGCGGAATGCCCACAGCATCGAGTATCCGAGAGGATAGATGAACAGGACGCAGAGCGCGATCAAGGCCGGCATCATCAGTGCGATGCCGGTCATGTTGCTCCTGTCAGGCATGTTCATCGGCTGCGTTTCAGGCCAGGACCCGGGCCGGAAAACGGACTTTCCCGGCCCAGATGGAGTTGGTGGATGACACTTCGCCTAGTTGGAAACTTTCCGTTCATACGCTTCCTTGATGTCCGTGAAGAACGGACCCAGGGGGAACGGTTTTCCCTTTGAGGCAAGATCCGCCGGAGTCACGTCCTTGAAGATCTTTTCCCAGACCTCCGGATCGAGCGCATCCTCGACATGCTCTGCGTCTATGCCCGGATACCAGTTGAAGCGGTTGACGATCCCCTCTGCCTGCACTTCCGGGCTGGTGGCCAGCTCGATGAATGCCTTGGCGGCATCCCGGTTCCCGGCTTTCGCCGGAACCGCATAGTAATACGGCTGCCCGGGCATGCCCGGCTCCGGCAGCGTGAGTTTCAGGTTGGGAGCAAGCCTTCCATCGGCCTGCCATGTGTGAAACATGTCGACCCAGACCGGCCCCATCACGATTTCACCGCGATTGAGCATGTCGAGAGTGCCTGCATTGCCGGGCGTGAACGAAACGGATTCGTTGAATTCCCGCAGATCCGACAACGCGTCATCCCACGTATCCCTGATTGCAGGATCGTATGGCCCGTTGATGATCTGGTCGGTGTTGCCCGCATACGCGTACATCCACGCAGCCGTGAATGCGACACCCGACATGCCGTTCTTGATGCCGTTATACCCGAACGCGCCCGGATTGGCCTTTACCCACGCCTTCAGTTCATCCAGACTCGCCGGAGGGTCGGACACGATGTCGGGGTTGTAGGCAATGGCTGTCTGGCTGTGAAACATCGGCATGACATAGCCGTCCACATCAGTGCCCAGCGCCATCCTCGAGGTATCGCGCGTGGCCAGTTCCCCGGTTGCGATCTCGGAGCGGAAGCTCGACAGCAGCCCGGAAGTCACCATCTCGGTGGTCTTGAGCTGATTGACGACAATGACGTCGGTATCCCAGGCGTCCGAGCCCTCCTGCGCCGCCAGCTTCTCGAGGATGGCCTGCGAACCCGCATCGCCGGGTCCGGTTCCGACAACACGGACCTGCCAATCCGGATTCCTGGCTTCGAACAGCGGACCGAGATAATCGGTGATGTAGTCCACCATGTTCTGCGACCCGCCCGAGGCGACATTCAGGATTGATTCCGCGCTCGCATGGCCGACCGTCAGACTTGCCGCGGCAGCGGCAATCACGGCCTTTACAAATTGCGATTTTGGCATGATGTTTCTCCTTTCAGGTTGGTTAGGGGCTTTCCTCAGCACCCTGGAATGGCTGCGGCATTGGAGTGATCTGCTGCAAACAGGTTCAATGCCGCAGCCGGAACACGCAGTTCGACGGCGCTTCCGACTGCCAGACGCCGCCTGTGGTCGATCAGGAATTCAAGTTCGCCGATCGCAATATTGTGCCGGTAGGTCTTTCCGAGATAGCTGTTCTGACGGACAACGCCTCTCGCCGCCAGCCCGGATTTGGGCAAGGAATCACGCGAGTTCAACATGGCGGCCTCGCTGTGAAACTGAGCGATCATCGGCCCGTCCACCGGATCGGGCGCGTTGACCCCTTCCCTTCCCTGATCATCGGCCACTGGCAGGTTGACGGAAGTCTCCAGCCCCGGCGCGGACAGCGATACGTGCCCGTTTGCGAACACCGCATTGACCGGAAGCCGGTTGTCCGCACCGACGAAATCGGCAACCAGTGACGAGTTCGGACGGTGATACACATCCTCGGGCGGCCCCGACTGGATAATTGCACCCTGATCGAGAATGACAACCCGGTCGGCCATGGACATCGCCTCTTCCTGGTCGTGCGTGACGAGGATTGTGGTCGTTCCGATCTTCCTCTGCAGCGAACGTATCTCGCCTCTCATCATGTGGCGGATGCGCGCATCGAGGTTCGAGAGGGGTTCATCGAGCAGGAGGATTGGTGGATCGATCGCAAGTGCCCGCGCGAGCGCAACGCGCTGGCGCTGGCCGCCCGACAATTCGTAAACCCTGCGATCCTCGAATCCGGAAAGCCCGACCATTTCCATGACTTCGCCAACGCGTCTGGTAATGGCCCTGCGATCAAACCGCCTCAGGGTGAGGCCGTATCCGATGTTCCTCGCGACATTCATATGCGTCCAGAGCGCATAGGACTGGAACATCATCGCCATGTTCCGCCGCTCCGGGGGGCACTCCCCGATGTCAACGCCGTCCACGAGAATCCGGCCCGCATGCAGGGGCACGAATCCGGCCAATGTCCTCAACAGGGTGGTTTTCCCGCATCCCGAGGCGCCAAGCAGTGCAACGAACTCCCCCGCTGCGATCGAGAGGCTCACCGACTTCAGGACTTTGATGTTGCCGTAGGAGGTGTCGACCGACACCAGTTCGACAGGCAGACCAGGCATTGACTATCAGGGCTCCTTGTAGGATAAGCCAAATATGCACACGTGTGCATATCGAGTCAATCAGATAGTTTCCCTGCATTGACTGCATGAATTGGCGGCAAGGGACTGGCGAAGATTCCGTGATGATGACCAAGGACGAACCTGACCGGGTCCCGGGCGGCGGAGTGCAGCGGATCGATGCAGGCAGAAGGCGCGTCACTGCCGAGGAAGTTGCAAGACTGGCGGGTGTTTCGCGCTCGGCCGTCTCCCGGGCCCATACGAGGGGCGCCTATGTTTCACGCGAAAAGAAACGGAAGATCCTGGAGGCTGCCGAGGTCCTCGGGTATCGGCCCAATGCCCTGGCGGCCGGACTGAAATCGAAACGATCAAACCTCGTTGCGGTCGTCACGGGCAACCTGAAGAACCATTACGACAGCGAGTTTGTCGGAAAACTGGTGAGACAACTCAACGAT
>CAXXUY010000018.1:0-42240 GCA_963664715.2 Paracoccaceae bacterium | reverse complement strand
TCCTTCCTGCCGGACTTGCACCGGCTACCCCAGCACCGATTTCTCGGCACTCATCATCCAGATTGTCGCTCTATAACCGTCGTCGCGTCGAAGGCCCGCACCTGGAAGCCGGCCTCGCCCGAGACCGCGACGCCCAGTTCGCGGAACAGCGACAGGCACAGGGCCCGAAGCCACGCCTTCGACTTTCGCAGCCGCTTCATCAGCGCCACGTCCGAAAGGTCCGCAAGCCCGGCCTGCCGGGCCCGGACCGCGGTCTCCCGCAGCGAATGCCCGCAGCCAAGATGGATCAGCAAGACCCGAAGCAGGCTCTCCGGATCCTTGTCCTTGCGCAGCCCCTTCAGGGCTCCCGACGAAACCGCGAGCTCGTCCCATTCCGGGGGAAAGAAGCTCAGGAGCAGTGTCCAGTCCTCGTCCATGGCTTGCCTCCGAAATGCCGACCCCTGGCAAATCGTAGCAGGCCTCCCGAAAGATTGCAAACAAGTTAGCGCTTATGGGGGCTCGCCCGCCCTTGCAGCCCCGGCAAGGGGCCTGCCCCTCCGAAACCTGCAGAGGTTTTTTACCCCGCCAGAGGCCAGCCTCTGGACACCGGACGGACACTCCGTCCGTGGACCCGGGCGAGGGAACCGCGTCCCCTTCGATCCCCACTGCCGCGGCGCGCTGGTGGTTCAATCTCGACAAGCCCCGAATTCGATAGTGGATCCAAGTGCTGAATCATTGAGATTGCTGTCAGCTTGTTGGTACCGGACACCGCAACGGTTCGCCGCGGAGGGCGCGCCCCAATTCTTCTGCCGCCAACTTTTGCAGTCTGTCGAGGGCCGCGGTGGAGTACCACGCGGCGTGCGGCGTGATCATCAGGTTCCTTGCGCTCCATAGGGGATGGCCTGTTGGAAGGGGTTCCGTTTCGAATACGTCTAGAGCCGCCGCCGCGATTTGACCGGCGTTCAGCGCCTTTCTGAGCGCGTCTGCATCCACCAGCCCTCCGCGTGCCGCGTTGACCAGCACTGCGTCTGGTCGCATCATGTTGAGAAAATCGGCGTCAACCACGTGCCTGGTTTCTGTGGTGAGAGGCGCGTGCAGGGAAATCGCATCGCTCTCCCGCACAAGCGTATCCTTGTCGACAAGCTGAACAGCGAGGTTTTCCGCTGAACCTGCAGACAGGAACGGATCGTAGGCAATCATTCGGAAACCGAAACCCTTCAACCTCGCGACCAACTCCCGACCTATTCGACCAAGGCCAAGCAAGCCTATGGTGGTTTGATCGAAAGGCAGGATCGGCGCTGCTTGTTCCGCGGAATTCCACAACCCGTTGCGGCATCCCGAATCCAGCCGCGGAAGTTTGCGAAGCAACGACAACAAGGTGGCAGCAGAATGTTCAGCAACTTCATTGGCACAGTAGTCGGGTACGTAAGCAACCTTCAGTCCGCGGGCCAAGGCCGCCGGGATGTCAATATTATCGTATCCGACACCATATCTGATCAGCACCGACCCGGTTTCCAAACAGGAAAGTGTTGTCCCGGTAATTGGAGCGAGTTGCACCAGAACAATATCAGCGCCCTCAATGAAGGAAGGTAGTTCGTCGGGATTTGCAACGCGTTGCGCTACGAATTCTGCTCCCTCCGCGGCTGCCGCTGCTTCCTCGTAAGCCAGCGAAGGAAAGTTGCAGTCAGTTACAACAACCCGTTTCAATTTCGATACTCCTTTGGTTTCGACCTCCATCCGCGCGGACCTGACACTGAAATGTCCGGGACTTGCCACAGGAATTGCCGGCTCAGGAAAACTGCCGGATGTACGACGTTACGTCAATTAGTGCACAGACTACGGCAAGGACAACAGCGAATTCCCGCTGGACAAGCAATTGGCCAATACCGGCGTCAGGCACAATTGCGGGAATGACAATCCCTGTTGCCATTTCAAATCTGCTGCTTAATCTTACGAATTGGAATACCCGCAGTGTCGGATGGACCGGACGATGCACACCCACCGCCGGGCAGACTGCAGGGCGAGCGGACAAAAATAGGGCGGCAACATGAGAAAGAGTGCAACACGCCCGAAGCCGAAAATAGCAAATCTACCGGACCGCGACCTGCTTATCCGCCTTTACGAGCAGATGGTTTTGCTACGCAAGTTCGAGCTGGAAGCGCAAGTCGCCTGCAGAAATGGCGAAACACCGGGATTTCTGCATCTGTATATCGGTCAGGAAGCAGTCGGTGTCGGAGTCTGTGCCCATCTGAAGCCCACGGACTGGGTAACTTCGACCCACCGCGGGCACGGCCATGCACTTGCCAAAGGCGGTGACCCGAACAAGGTGATGGCCGAACTTTTCGGAAAGGCCGAAGGAATATGCGGTGGGCGTGGAGGCACCATGCATCTCTACGACCGGTCAGTTGGGCTGTTTGGTACAAACGGCGTCGTTGCCGCGGGAATAGGGCACGCCGTGGGCATCGGGATGAGTGCATGCTGTCGAGGCGTTGATGATGTCGGCGTAGCATTTTTCGGAGACGGCGCGGTCAATCATGGCGGTTTTCACGAATCCCTCAATCTCGCGGCAGTTCAGCGGGTGCCGGTGGTTTTTGTCTGCGAGAACAATCTCTACGCAACTGCGACACCATTCGCGAATACGACGCTGAACACGGATGTGGCGAGCAAGGCCGCCGCCTACGGCATGCCGGGAGTTTCCGTCGACGGCAATGATGTTTTTGCAGTCTGGCAGACGGCAGAGGAAGCAGTTGCTCGTGCGCGCGCCGGACACGGGCCAACGCTGATCGAAGCCCGAACCTACAGGACGGTCGGTCACCACGAAGGCGACCCGGTGGTCGGGACCTACCGCAATCAGGAAGAAATAGACGCCTGGGCCAGACGTGATCCGATCAAGACCTTCCGACAGAGGCTGACCAAGGATTTTTCAGTGGTATCAGGGGAAGAACTGGATGCCATCGAAGACAGAATCGGTTTGCTGATTGACGGGAGCGTTGCATTCGCTCGCCGGTCACCGAAACCTGACCCCTCTACGGCATTGGAGCATGTGTTCGCCCATCCGCTCAATCCTGGCGAAGCTCTCGCCCTTAAGGCCTCTTCTGTAACGAAAATGCAGGGTTGGCTTGAAGCGGTGCGAGATGGAATCGCCGAAGAGATGCGAAACAATTCCCGGATCATCTATCTCGGCGAGGGAACCGGGGAGCGGGGTGGGAGTTTTGCCCATACCAAGGACCTCTGGAAGGAGTTCGGCGACGGACGGATGATCGATACACCGATTTCCGAGCAGGGTTTCACGGCTGCAGCAATTGGTGCCTCTGCGACTGGCACGCCGGCGGTTGCGGATTTGATGTTTGCCGATTTTGCCTTTGAAACTGCGGGACAAATCATGCTGCAAGCTGCCAAGCTTCGTTATATGAGCAACGGAATGATGAATGCCCCTGTGGTCATACGCGCCGCGGCGGGTGCGCTTAGGAGTTCAGGCCCGCACCACAGTGGCAGCTATCATCCGGTGTTTGCACATGTTCCGGGCCTCGTCGTTTGCGTTCCGTCCAATCCGGCTGATGCAAAGGGGCTGATGAAGACCGCTCTTGTTGCATCTGATCCGGTGATCATGCTCGAACCGAAGGCGTTGTTTTCATCAAGGGGCGAAGTTCCGGTCGAACCGCACTACGTACCGTTCGGGGTAGCAAGGATTATGCGGTACGGGGCCGACATCACTATTGTCGCTACAGGGCAACTGGTTGCGCGGGCTCTCGACGCCGCATCCGAACTTGCCGAGGACGGCGTGGAGGCAGAGGTCATCGACCCGCGCACCATTATGCCTCTTGATGTCGAGTCCATTGTCTTGAGCCTACGCAAGACCCACAGGATACTGGTGGCCGACGAAGCTTGGGCAATGTGTGGTCTGGGTGGCGAAATCGCTCAGGCAATCAACGAACTTGCGTTCGACGAACTAGATGCCCCGGTCGGTCGGCTGCATACTGCATCCGTCTCGCACCCTTTTGCGCCGGACTTGGAACGCGCGGTACTTGTTGACACGGGCTGCATAACAGCCGCGGCGAAAGCAGTCATCGCTGGCCGGCCACCGATCTCGGATCATTGGTTCGCGCCAGGAATCTCCGGTGCGAATCCAGCGGCTTCGCCTGCTCAGCTGGTCCGGGATGCCGGCACGGGCGTATCTCCGGTTGTACCGGACGCCACCTCGGTGTCGACCAACGGACAGCCCATTCTGATGCCATTCGGTGATCTGACGGTATCGGAAGGAAAACTGGTCGGATGGCTGAAGGAAGAAGGTGAACCGGTCGCGACAGGCGAGATAGTTGCGGAAATCGAAACTGACAAGGCTGTCGTGGAAATCCCCGCAGCCTCACCAGGCTTGTTGGGGCCGCACGAGGTGCGAGTCGGCGACATGGTGCCGATGGGTGGCCGGATCGGTTCGATCCTCTGACGAGTCCTTCTCCGGCCGGTGACTCGCGGTGCCGAGCAAACCGCCGTTTGCAGGTCAACAGCTCAGGCGGCCTCCACGAACGGAACCGATGCGAGGCCCCTTACGCCAACATCGAGGGCAAACAGGCCTCCAGGATTGCTTTGACCGATGAAATGCGCATCTGGACGACCAAGAACCGCCGTCGTCACATAGAGGATGTCCAGATTGGCTCCGCCAAATTCGCAGCAGGTGGGGAGGTCGGTTGGCATGGAGACCGATTGCATCAGTTTTCCGGCCGGGTCGTATCGATTGACTTTGCCAGTCACCGGAATTGTCAACCAATAGCAACCATCTGCGTCTACTGTTGCTCCGTCGGCTACGCCACCCGTTTCGGTCATGTCGATGAAGGTCCGTCGGTTTTCGATTTCACCTGTTAAAGGGTCGAAATCATACGCCCAGACCGCATCGGCGTGACTATCTGAAAAATACATGGTTCGACTGTCCGGGCTCCAAGCCAACGCGTTGCTGCATCCGATTCCCTCGATCACCCGATGCAAGGACAGATCAGAATCCAACCTGTACAGCGCTCCGAGAAACTCGACCGGTTGTCCAGGCACGTCGAACATGCTGCCCGACCAGAAACGTCCCTGCCTGTCGGTTTTCCCGTCGTTCATTCGCGTTTTTGGCTGGTCGGGTTCGGGGTCAACGATGTGTTCAAACGTACCTGTCGCGATGTCGAAAAAGTGGAAGCCACTTTTCATCGTGACCATCATCCCGTTCTTGTCGCGCAAACCAATGCAACCAAGAAATTCGGGTGCGTGCCAGATCCGGTCTTCTCCGGTCCTTGGGTCATAGCAATGGATGTGACGTTGCCGGATATCGATCCACCACAGCACGCCTGCCTCAGGGTCCCAAGTGGTTGCTTCTCCTAGCTCTGCTCTTGCGTCAACAACGCACGTTATCTCGACCATCATTCCTCCGTTCTTCGACTACACCGCGGCCGCGGTTCAGTTGGTGCGGCGTAGCCGCATTCGTCATACAATCAACCCGATTGCGACATGTATAACCCCTTGCCGCACAACCGGGCCCGGTGCGTGAACCAACCACCGGCATTCTTGTTGCAAGCGAAAATTCCCCAACGGCTTGCGTTTGGCAAGTCGTATCGTGGCATTTGCCCTAGTCAAGATCGTCATCGCGCTGCCACGTGCAGGAACATCCGTCTCGTATCATCCTAAAACGATCGCAGTAAGTGAAATGACGTTGCCATAGGTCCAGACGGCACTCGGCGAGAAGTTTCTGGATTGAATCCGGTTGTTTTACGGTCAATCCGAAAGTCTCGGCGCATTCCAGCTTGTGCCTTCTCCAGCCAAGATACTATTAAAATTCTGCGCGAAATGGCGGGAAGTCGGCGAATGAAATGCAATCTTGGCGGAAGAGTGGCGATCGTGACCGGCGCCGCTGGCGCCATCGGACAATCAATTGCCTTGCGTCTTGCCGAAAACGGCGCTGCAGTGGTGGTGGCCGATATAGATTATGAAGGTGCGCAAACCGTTGCGGCCCAACTGCCCGGCGCTCTCGCGACCGCCACGGACATCACGGACCGCGCTTCTGTCGAAGCAACGGTCAAGCAATCCATCGAACGGTTGGGCCGTATCGATATCCTTGTGAACAATGCCGGGCGGAATTCCATCGGGCACCGAGTTTCGATCGATCGGTTCGACTCACGGATCTGGGACGAAATCATCCGCCTTGATCTCGATGGCCTCTACAACATGACAAGAGCTGCGTTGCCGCCGATGGTCGCGGCAGGGAACGGCGGACGGGTCGTGAACATCGCGTCTGTCGTAGGGCTGGCTGCCATGCGGATGCAGAGCCCTTTCAACGCCGCCAAGGCTGGCGTGATTCATCTGACACGCGCAATGGCGCTCGAACTTGGCCCGGTTGGCATCCTGACCAATGCGGTGGCGCCAGGCTCGGTCCTGACGGAGGCAACCAAGCAGCTGTTCTATGGGGAGGACGGATCCATGTCTGCGCAGGCAGGTGCGTTCATGCGCCATATCGCAATGGCCCGTCCCGGCCGTCCTGAAGAAATCGCCGAGGCTGTTCTCTTTCTTTGCGCTCCCGCGGCCAGCTACGTGAATGGCCAGGTTCTTGCTGTCGATGGCGGGTGGTCCGCCGGTTTCAGGATGTGAGGCTGGCGATGGAGATTGAACTTACGGGATTTCGCGTGGCTGCCATCGGGACCGAGACGGCGGTTTGCACCGCCGCGCTTTCGGCGCTGAGCGATTGCGGCGGGCAACTAGCGGTTGGCGGCCATGGTTCGGAACAAGCGGATATTCTTCTGGTGTCATGGCAACTCGATCCACGAGATCATCGTGAAGTGGATGATGATGCCCTGATTGCGGCCGCAGAGGCGGTCCTCCACCAGATGAACCGGCGCGGTCGCGGACGTATTGTGTTTTTGCTCTCGGCGATGGGAGCAATTCCGATGCGACGGCATCCAATATACTCACGGTGCATGTCCGCGGCGGTGGCGGCGATGCGATGCATGTCAATGACGGCCGCTCCTGAAGTTGCGGTCAATGCACTCGGCTTCGGCCGGATCGAGGGTGCCGGGACCGAAACCGGCGACGACGCGATGCTGACACATGTTCCGCTTGGCCGGCCGGGACGGCTCGACGAGGCGGTCGCGGCGATTCTGTTTATGGCGGATCCGAAAAACAGTTATACGACCGGGCAGTTGCTGGTCGTGGATGGAGGATGGAGTACCGGTTTTGGTCGAAACTTCTGATTGGGTATTCCTGGCCTCGGACGACATCGAGCTGGCGCTTGTGCCCGATCTTGGCGGGTCGCTGGCATATTTTCGATGGCGCGGAATCCATGTCATGCGGCCGTTGACCAGTGGCGATGCAGCCGCGCGCAACGTTCTGGGTGCGGCAATGTTCCCAATGGTTCCATTTGCCAATCGCGTCACTGGAAACACTTTCACGATAGATGGCAGGCGCTATCACCTCCAGCCCAATGTCGAGGGGCAGCGTTTTCACGTTCATGGGACCGGCTGGCAGCTGCCGTGGCGGGTCGATCGTGCCGCGGCCGAAACCTCGGTCCTTTCACTAGATGTGCAGGCAGGCGTCGATCCTTTCTGCTACCGCGCAACACAGAGTTTTCATTTGCATTCCGACGGCTTCGAGGTCGGAATGGAATTGATCAATTTGGGCGAAGAGAGGATGCCGATGGGGATGGGACTGCACCCATGGTTTCGGCGCGAACCTGAAATAGATGTCGAATTCGAAGCACGGCATTTTTACCTTGAAGGTCCAGACTACACCTCTGGTGAACGAACCGATCTTCCCGCGGAACTTGACTTCTCGCGACCAAGACATCTACCCGACCGATGGCTCAACAATGACTTCGGTGACTGGAAAGGAAATGCAAGAATCCGGTTTCCGGCAGATGACATTACAGTCACCATCACCGCCGACCCGGTTTTCAACCACCTGATGGTCTATTCCGATCCCGCCGCGCCATTCTTCTGTATCGAACCGCAGAGCAATGCCGCAGGCGCACTCAATCGTATGGCTCAAGACAACCTGGAGGGTGATCTTGCGATCCTGGGCCCAGGGGAGTGCTTGTCCGGCCTAATTCGATTTCGGGTTGACTCAGGCGTAGCCTGAACGTCCCTTGCCAATTGCAGCCAAAACGGAATTCGTGGTCGTAGGATAACCCTGTCCAGAACACGACTTATTGGCAACAAGACTTCATAATGCTGCGGCTTGTGAGAAATCTCCTGGGCACATAGGCACAGTTCAGAAAACCGGTTGCCAAATGTCTGAAATGAAATTCCCACTAGAAAATTCGTGCCAGGAGCCCGCCGTCAACCCGCAATGCACTTCCGGTGATGAATGAGGCATCATCCGACAGCAGGAATGCGATCGTGGTGGCGATCTCCGCAGGTTCGGCAAAGCGGGCAATCCTGTTTCGTTCGAAGGATAGTCCGATCGCTTCGGGATCGCCGTCGGGCAAGTCGCGTAGCCCCATCCGAGTCGCTACCGCACCCACAACCAGCGAATTTACTCGTATCATGTCGACCGCATAGTCAAGCGCGGTCTGTCTCGACAGTCCGACCACACCGGCTTTCGTCGCGGCATAGGCCGGAACACCCGATACAGTCGCTTCGGCATGGACCGAGGCGATGTTTACAACCGACCCACCTCCCGCCGCCCTCAAGTGAGGCAAGGATGCCCGGCAAACCCGAAACACCGAACCCAAATTGACAGAGACGACGAGGTCCCAATCGGCATCGCTTAGCTCTTCCAGGCGGCTGCCGGTCGGATATATGCCAGCGCAGTTGACGACCCCGTCCAGTCCACCAAGGTGGTCCACCGCCTCCGAAACGGCATCATTCACTTCGGTCGAACAAGTAATATCGGTTCGCCGAAAGCGGAACCCGGTACAAAGAGTGGTTTGCAGTTCGTGCCCGTCTGCAGCATCAAGTCCGGCACCGAACACCCTTGCTCCGCGCCCGATCAGGCAGGTTACTGTAGCACTCCCGATTCCGGTTGCCGCCCCTGTCACGAACACCCGTTTACCTTCAACTGTCACGCTGTCGGCCCTTCATTCATCACCTCGAACCGCTGGCCTTGTGCTTCTGCGACGGCGCGCAGAATTCGGTCTTCGCCGCCTTCGCCACGGCGAAACTCATCGACGATCTTACCATCCGAAATTGTGAGGATACGGTCGCAGAGCCCGACTAGTTCCTCCAACTCAGAAGACACAATCAGCAGTGCTGCCCCCTGCCGTGCAAGTTCGACGGTGAGAAGGTAGATTTCGTGCCGCGTCGCGGCATCCACGCCCCGGGTCGGCTCGTCGAGCATTAGCACTTTCGGCTTGCGCAGCAATGCTCGCGAAAAAAGCAGCTTCTGCTGGTTGCCGCCGGACAGGCTCGAAACAGCGGCGGCGGGAGATGATGCCATCACATTCAGCGCTGCCATTGCATCACGAATTGTACTGCGTTCAAGGGCAGGATTGACAATCCCCGCCTTTGACAGCGGGTTAAGGTTTCCGATCGTGATATTGCGCCCGACTGAAATGTTGAAAAGCAGGCCGTCGAGCCGGCGCTCTTCGGTTAGCAACGCGATGCCGGCGTCACGTGCGTCGCGTGGTCGCCGGATCGTTACGGGGACTCCATCAACCCGTACGCTTCCCTTCGCCGGGATACTGCCGAACACTGCATGCAGAATCTCGCTTCGGCCGGATCCCAAAAGTCCAGCGAGGCCTAGAATTTCACCCGCGGCAACCGAAAACTCAACCCCTTCATTCTGACTGGAATCTACGAATCCCGTGCTAGTGACAAGATCTCTCAACTCCAGCATCGGGCGGGCCTCGACCGGTGCCTCATGAACCGGAAACAAACGCGAGACCTTTCGCCCGGACATTGCGAGAATAAAGGCGTCCTCATCGAATTCGTCACGCAAGAATTCCGCTGCCACGCTGCCATCACGGAGCACGGTCGCACGGTCACAGATTACCATTACCTCCGGCAGCCGGTGCGTGATGTAAACAGTGGTGACACCTTCAGCCTTGAGCCGCCTGAGTGCGGCGAAGAGCTCTTTCACCTCACTCGCTGACAGAGCTGCGGTGGGCTCGTCAAGCAACAGAACGCGAGGTGAGCGGGCCAGGGTTCGAGCGATCATGATCATGTGTTTTTCGGCCGATGTCAGCGAGGCCGCCAAGGCTGCAGGATCGACTTCTATGCCGAGACCGGCTAGAATCTTGTCGCTCCGTTGATCGATTTCCCTACGTCTGACAAGGCGTGCCCCCGGTTTTCCACCGGTCATTCCCGCGAATATGTTCTCGGCAACCGAAAGATGCTCGAATACCTCTGTTTCTTGCGGCACGTAACCAATCCGGTTGTCCGACGCATCGCGCGGCGAATCGAACCGGACCTTGCCCCCGCCTACTGCGAGGGTTCCGCTGAATTCGCCGGCGGAGATAACGCCGTTGAGGATCTTGATCAGCGTGGACTTTCCCGCTCCGTTCTGGCCCAAAAGAGCGTGAATCTCACCACCGCGTACCGCCAGATCAACATCCTTAAGCGCGATGACACCACCGAAGGATTTGTTGATCCCGCGTGCTTCGAGGGCCAGATCTTCAAGGGAGGTCATGCGCAATTTGTAGTTTCATGAAAAGAGGCGGTGGGGCGACCTCGTGTCGCCCCACCGTGAATTCAACTTGTCAACTTTACTGACCTGCCTGGGCCAGTATGTCGTAGTAGGGGTCCAGATTGTCGATCGTGACAATCGCCGCCGGAAGTGGGTTCCGGTAGGGCACTTCCTTGCCGTCCGCTAGGTCGGCGGCGAGTTCTGCCGCTCGTGCACCTTCTTCATAGAGGGGTTGTCCAACCAGACCAAAGACATCCCCGGCCTTTACCAAGTCGAGGTTTTGGCGAATGTAGTCCATGCCAATTATGACCAGGTCCCGTTCGGTCGCGCGCGCAGCCTGGGCCCAGGTTTGCGGCCCGTTCCCGGTCGTAGAGAAGGCCGCTGTCACGTCGGGGTTGCCCTGAAGGATTGCGACTGCCTTCGCTTGGGCGGCAGAAGGTTCAAATCCTTCAATCTCGGTGCTGAGAATTGAAATGTCAGGATAGGATTCAGCCATCTTGGCACGGAAGGCATCTGACATAACGTTCTCGGCCTCGTTAATGCTTCCTTGGGTCAGGGCAACGATTCCCGATCCCCCCATCTGCTCTGCCATGGCAACCGCGGCTGCTGCGCCGGCTGCCGGTGTATCCTGTCCTGTCACGGCCTTAAGGCCTTCAACAGAGCCCTCGGGTGGCATGACATGCCATGTCACGACCGGGTATCCTTCGCTTGCAACCTTTGTGATATAGGGAAAGATCGCCGGGTCCGGCCCGTAGACCAGTACGGCGCCGAATTCAGTCCGCGCTCGCGCCGCTTCCGCCAATGGCAAAGTTCCGGGAATATCCCAGTTTGTGGCGCTAGGATTGCCGACTACTTCGCATTCGCGCTGCATTTTGGTGCAGGCGGAAAGGAACCCGGCCTGCATGATCTTGTGCACCGGATGATCGCGCAATGGTTGAACCCAGAGTAGCGGACCACCTTCGGCCAAGGCTGCCTGTGGTCCACCGAGCAATGCTATGCCGATCACGGTCGGTACCAGTAACTTATTCAGAAATTTCATGTATTCGTATCCTCTTCTTCTAATTTCTTGTGAAGTTGTTTCAGCAGCTCGTTTGCATGTCGAAGTCTGACCGGTCCAACATGTTCAAACCCAGACTACTCCATACACAAGGTTGCGATTCCAGCATGTCGAACCGTGCCCTCACAATCACGAATTTTCGCAACGAGGTACAGTTTCTAACATGTTTGGATTTTTACAAGAGAAATTTTTGCCGTGTCCTAGGTTTTGTTGCCCAATTCATACCCGAGCATAGCCCGCACAATTCAGTGCACCGGGCAAATGCACGTTTTCCCAGTGGGTTCGTACCACATCCATCTATTGTTGCTTTCGGTTGGTAGCAACTACCGCAGTCTGCTGCAGAAACGATATTGGTTGGTGTACCAGGAGAACTGGAAAGGAGCCGGACGTGAAAGTCCTCTCCAGCGAAAGAGTGACCGTACCACGCCACTCCTCGAGCCGTGTGGCTGTTTCCTTACCGCAGCAGGCGAAGCGTCGGTTGCGTCAATTCTGGGCGATAATATGAGCGCCGAAGGGTCGATTTCTCGGGGCGTCGACGCCGTTGACCTTGTCGAATGTGATGTCAAAGGCATCGCTTTGGGAGATGCTTCAGAGGGCCGCAGTAAGAATGCGGCAGCGGTGCAAGTAGTTGCCGCGTGTTTGGGACCGTGCGACGGTCAGCCTGTGAATAGGTTACTCAGCCCGATTTAACGGACTGCGGTACCATGCTCCCATTCACTGGCCCCAAGTGGCAAAGTGATCGCATGGGTTGTCCAGAATTGACGCCAATCGCTTTTCATCTTTGGATTGGAATTACATGCAAAGGAATGCTACCCAATGCAATTGCAGATCCATCCCCGAGGGTACAGCCATTCGGTCGGGACGGTCGTTCAGAGTAAGTGAAATGCTATTGCGACAATGCTAAAATCCTTGACCGGAAGACTGCGGATTCGTTCTTCGATCTTAGCAAGCGAGTTGGGTGTTGTCGGCGCGTTGTTGATACTTGTCATCCTTTTCACCGCCATTGAGCCTGCTTTTCTTTCGGACCGAAACATCCGTGCGATGCTTCGGGTCGTTTCCTTCATCGGCATCATCGCTGTCGGTCAGATTATACTGTTGGTGGCAGGC
This sequence comes from Paracoccaceae bacterium, assembly GCA_963664715.2. Taxonomy (GTDB): domain Bacteria; phylum Pseudomonadota; class Alphaproteobacteria; order Rhodobacterales; family Rhodobacteraceae; genus JAPOXR01. The sequence goes on along the minus strand of CAXXUY010000018.1, from coordinate 29,513 downwards.
GAGTTCGACCTGTCAGTTGGGTCGGTCGCCGGGCTCGGTGCGGTTGTCTCGGCACAGGCGATGACATTGCTTTCGCTGCCCGTCCCGGTGGCGATCATGGCTGGAATTCTGACAGGTGCGATGACCGGCCTGATCAACGGATTGGTGGTTGTGAAGATCGGTGTTCCGGCCTTCATTCAAACGCTTGGTATGCTGTTCATTGGGCAGGGCCTGATTCAGGTGGTGACGGGAGGGGTGCCGGTCTATCCCTTACCGGGACCAGTGGGGGCGCTTGGCCGGGAGCAAATCATATTCGGTCTAGGCTGGAGCTTCGTGGCATTTCTTGTGATTGCGGGTTCAGCCGACTTTGTGCTCAGGCGAACGGTGCTGGGCCGCAACCTGTATGCCACGGGCGGAAACCGCGAGGTCGCCCGACTGGTAGGAATCAACACAGACCGCTACAAGATCGGCGCCTTTGCAACTGTCGGTGCACTTGCGTGTACTGCGGGAATGTTTGTGATGGCCGACCTCGCGAGCGCACCGACATCGATCGGAAGCGGCTGGGAATTGCTGGTGATTGCCGGGGTTGTTGTCGGAGGCGTTAGCCTGTTCGGCGGGTCCGGAACTATTGCCGCCGGGATCGTAGGGGTCCTGCTTTTGCAAGTGGTAACCAGCGGATTGGTCGTAATCGGCGTGAATTCAAACTGGCAACAGATAGCGATCGGAACCATCATGGTAATGGCTGTTGGGCTTGACGTGATTCGGCGAAAACTGACTGATTGATCGGGACCAGAGGGTCTGCCCTCGCAGATGAAGAATGATTGTGGTTACCGGTCTGCCAGATTGCTGATACTCAGCGCACAAAAGCCCTCGAATACTTCCATGTTTTCATAGAGTTTGACTCATAATTCATCGGTGGCATCTTGTCGTTCGTTTTCAAGTGTTTGAACCCCGTGCCACCCTTCGCATCAGGAACCGGCAAGCCGCCAGCCGCACCCACGCCAGTGAGCTCTCCAGACTGCGTTCGTAATCCTTTGCCAACCGCCGGCAGCGCGATAGCCAGCCAATTGTCCGCTCAATCATCCAGCGACGGTACAGAATCGTGAAGCCTTTGATGTCTTTGGGCTTTTCCACGATCTCCAGGAGACCACCAAGGCCAAGTTCCTTGAGCTTCGCGGCAAGCTTCGGACCCTGATAGCCGCCATCCGCCCACAGCTTCGTCACCTCCGGTGCCTTCTCCAGCATCCCGAGGATCACCGAAGGGGCGCCGTCCCGGTCCTGTATCGAGGCTTCGTGGACCACGATCATGATCGGCGTCCCCTCGACATCGACCGCAATGTGACGCTTGCGGCCCTTGATCTTCTTGCCGGCGTCGTAGCCTGCAGGGCCGCCACTCTCCGTCGTCTTCACCGACTGGCTGTCAATCGCAGCTGCCGTCGGATCTTCGCAGCGTCCCGACAACTCCCGTGCACCTGCGCGAAGGGCATCCATCATGTCGGAGAGGGTGTTGCCCGCCCTCCAGGAATAGAAATAGCTCTGGACCGTCGTAAAGGGCGGAAAACACCGGGGTTAGTGGGCGACAATCAAGGTGACAGTTCGAATTGCCTCACTTGATAATGTTACTCAGGGCTGAACCTTTGCCTCATCAAGTATGTTACCGAAGACCCGGTGATTCTGAAAGCCAGTTCGGGGAATGTGATCCGGACCTCAGGCTGCACGACAAGCATGCACGAATTCTTGCTGCCGTTCAGGCCGGAGATACCGACGACGCTGTCGCATTGATGAAGGCCCATATCGACAGCGCCACGATTCGCGCCGACGACGAGTTGTCGCGGGACGTCGAAGCCGAAGAAAACGCTCTCATGACGGCGTGGCGCTGAGGCAGGCCAGCGAATGTGGGAGATTTCTCGGAAACGCACAATAAATGTGATTCTTGTTGCGGGTTCGGGTAGCGCCGGTGGCGCCATACCGGAAAGCAACAGGCCGAATCGCCGACTGCCTGACGACCGCGCCTACTCGCTCGAGTCTGCAGCCGGATCCGGCAATTCCCCGCGATAGCCCGCCTCCCGCATCAGACGGTTCGAAGCTGTTTCAATCTTTACTTTCGTCAATCTGTGAAAGGCATCCTGGGATAGCCCACCCGGAATTGGGTCCAGGAATTCGACAATTGCTGTTCCCCGCTTGCGCATGATCCCGAGCCGAGGCCAGAACACGCCGACATTGGTCGCGGCCGGAACACAGTCGGCCTTCATGGTCTCGTAGAGAATGGATGCACCGACCTTGTAGGGCAGGCTGGCGCCGGGAGCGACCCTCGTCCCCTGTGGGTAGATGACGAGTTGCCCGTCGCCGAATGCACCGTCTCTTGCCCCTTCGAGCATTTGTCGCACGGCAATCCGGCCCTTGCCCCGATCAATCGCAATGCAGCCGATCCTGCGGGCGAACAAGCCGATAATCGGCATGCGAAGCAATTGCCGCTTCATCACGAAACGCGGCCGGTCAATGACACTGCAGATCAACAGTATGTCGAAAAAGGACTGGTGCTTGGCACAAATTAGCACCCTGCCCTTCGGCACTTCGCCCCTGATTTCCGAATCGAGGCCAATCAACACCGCCGCGCTGATCCGGACCCAGCGGCAGTACGTTCTTATTCCCGAATAAGCCAACTTCCTGCTGCACAACGCCAGCGGCGTATAGATGGCGCCCATGCATGCCATGACCAGGTACATCTGCACGACGAACACGAGGGAACGAAGCCATTGCAACGTGTTCGAGGCATGATCGATGTATCTGGAAGGGTTGATGGCAGAAAACCGGCATTCTGGCGCGGTCAGGCGATGCTTCAGCCTGACGGCGCGGTTCTCAATCGACGAATTCTGGCACAGATGTCCCTGACTGGCTACTGATCGTGTTATTCTGCCCTTTGAACTGCCGCATTGCAAATCTCTCGCGGTTCGACAGGGTCTTTGCAATCCGGAGGGGTGCCGCTACTGGGGGCACCTGTCCGGTCGTCTGGTATTCTTGCGCATGAAACTGCCGGCTTCCAGTACCGGCCGCTGACACACGATCACGCTCAAAAGGGTGGCGAACAACTCGATTCGCGCCGTATAAACTCCAGAGTGATGGCACAGGAACTGATTCGGGACATACGTAATATTGCCGGAACCCAGGAGAAACCCGGAGCATGAATTCGGCCAGTGACCATGTGACCTGCCCGAGTTGCCTCGGCAGGCTTGATACGGCGCGTGATGACAACACGGATAGCAAAGCTGAACACGTCTGCCCGAAATGCGGGCATCACTGGACAGTTCAGGAGGAAGGTCGAGAACCGGCTGTCGCGGCCAGCATTGCCGGAACGACTGACTCGGAAAGCAACGATGTGAATGACAGCCTCGTCAACAATGCGAAGTTTGTCAACATTCTCAAGGAGGAAGCACTTCTCTCCACCTCCTTGCGTAAGAAGCACCAGTTGGTTTCCGACGAACCGGCGGAACAGGGGCCCTCTTTCGAGGAACAGGCAGCAGCGGAAACCAGGAGCGGCGACATGCGGCTGGCGCTTGTCCTGGTTGGAACAATCGCGGTCCTGTGGTTGTCCTTTGAATTCAATGACTGGCTGGCTGAAGCCGTGCCGGCAGCAGCGCCACTGCTGAATGGATACAATGAACTGATCCTTGATCTTGCAGACAGGATCGCCAGCCTGTCCGGTTAGCACTTCCAGGAACCTGCAATCTGGTGGTTCGCGGGTCTTGTCCCCGATCACACAGGACAATCACGTTCGCAATTCTCGGCATCCAAACCCAGGAAAATCACGGCGTTGATAATGCCCGGGTCGGGTATTCAGTCCCCCGGGAAGCAACGATGCGATTGGTCATAACCGTCGTATTGACCGAAGCCTGGTGTGATCAGGGCGCCAACGGGTACCAGACATCTTTCAGCGTGCTGTTGCACGAATTGGCGGCAGCATTCCTGGCTGGAGGCATACCCGCCATTGTGCTGTCCTTGGACAAGGTCATCGTTAATGCAACTGTTGCGGGCCGGTGGCAGACGCTTGCGATCCGGATTCTCGGGGAGTTGGTCCGCCCGCGTCGGCAAGCGTTCTTCAATAGATTTCGAGAAGCTTCATCAGGTATTCGCGCTCGAAATCAGGCCTGTCCTGTTCGCCAACCCGCCGACGGATTTCATCCCTGAGTTCCTGGGAACGGCGCCGCATGAGTTCGTCGGGCACAAGGAGATGCCCGACACCTGCCGCGTTGCCGGACCAGCGCCTGCCGAGTGGGTCCGGCCCGATGCTTCCGGTTCCGGGGGGGCCACCGTAGCCATCTTCTCCGGACTGGGCGGCAAACTCCCTGTCCAGTGCCCTGATACCTTCTCCCAGCGCTTCAATTGCCTCGGACTGGTCAACCAGGGCACCTTCATGGTCGTTCCGGCGCAGCCCTTCCCTTGCCCTGGTCATGGCTCTTGCCGCACGTTCGAAGGCATTGATCGCATCCCGACCGTCCAGTCCCTGATCCGCAAGTTGCCGCATCTGACGTCTCAACTCCTGCCTGAGGGTTTCCTGGCGCTCGGCCAGTTCCCCGGTACCGCCCTCGCCGGCGCCTCTCTCTCCCTGTCCGAAATGATCCTGGCCGCGTCCGAGCCCGCCGCTCCCTCCAACATTGCCCTCCGAAGCACCGGCGCCCTCCTGCATCCGCTGCTCCTGCAAGTCGCGAAATGCTTCATCCGCCAGGCCCTGTTGACGTTGAAGGGTGCCGCCAAAGCCCCGCATCGACTGCTGAAACTCGCCGTTCGGGCCTGATCGGCCCGGCTGGACCGCAACCATGTTTTCGGTCAGGCGGCGCAGTTCATCAAGGACTCTCCCTGCCTCTGCAGTCCGCCCCTCCTCCAGCAACCGGTTGAGTTCATCCATCAGCTGCTGGATTCTCGACATGCTGAATTCGCGGAGTTCTCCCTCGAACTGGTCCGGATCCAGGGGTTCATTCCCGGTATCTTCGCCGAGACCCTGCGCCATCCGCGCCATCTCGGCAATGAAGCGTTCGAGTGCCTGCCGATACTCCTCCTGCAGACGCGAAATCTCCGAGTCCGGAGCACCTCTTCGAATCGCATCGGACAGCCTTCTTGCGGCCTCGGACAGCATTTCCCGGCTGAAGGCCAGATCTCCTTCCTCGAGTTCCATTGCGGCTCGCCAGAGCAGATCGGCAATGGAGTCCCTTTCCCTGTCATCCAGGCCATCTGCCATGGCCGTCTCCAGCATTCTGATCGATATCCTGGTAGCAAGATACGCCGTTACATTCTTGAAGACATCGTCGGGAGCATGTGAAATCGCCCGGATGACCTTTGCCGCTCGGCTCCCGTTTTCCCGGTTCCAGAGCAGGTCCCGCCGCTGTTCAACCAGCGCCCTGGCCACGGGGCTTACGACGATTCGCCCGGGCAAGGCTGGAATCGGCATGCTCCGGGATGACGACTGCCCGGCGGCGTCCCTGGCGTTCACGACGAATTCGACCGGCAGTCCGGCCCAGGGATGGTCACCGAAATCCGCTGAAAACTCGGTTTCGATCTGCTGTTGCTGCGGGCCGAAAGGCAACTGAACCCGAAACCGTCCGCTGCTGGTCACTTCCGGCTCAAGGGCCAATCCGTGGATCCTCCTCACGCCGGCGAGATCCAGTTTCACCACGAGGTCTGCACCAACTGTTCCATAGTCATCTTCCAGTCCCAGCCTGACCGTAGTCTTGCCAAAGGGTCCTGCCTCGATCTCACCGAGAAATTCAATGGAAGGCGGCATGTCGGGAACGGCAATGAAGTTCCAGCGGAGCTGCTGCCCGTCGACGACAGACAGTTCCAGGAATCCATCGCGCTCAACGGTCCATTCCTGGCCTGCGTCACCAACGACAGGTGAATCCGTGACGCTCGCAGCCATCGCGTAATCCTCGGACGAACCAAAGGTGCGAACGGACAACCTGCTGCCGACCGGAACCGGCAAGGCTTCAGCAGCAGCGATCTCGTTCAGATAGATTCCCGGCTCACCTGTGTATGCCGGCGGTTCAACCCAGGCGTCATACGCTGACAGGCGCGTATCCCCTCGTGCGTTTGCCCCGAGTTCCTCGGCAAGCTGGGTCAACTCTATGCCGGTTGCCTTGGGAAGAAACAGGAATGCAATCACTGTGGCTGTGGCAGCAATGTATCGAAGTGACCATCGATCGGACGCCGCCAGCCGGAAATCCGGCTCCGCCGCCGTGGCATCACCGGCCTGCCGCGCCATCCTGGCCAGATGCTCGTTCCAGAGTGACCTGGAGCCGGCATCTTCGAGCCCCGCAACCTGCCGGTCAGAAAGTGCAGAAAGGGGCTGTCCCGGCAATTCGGCGTCCATTCGCCTGATTGCTTCGGCTTGCCGTGGTGCCCGTATCCGGCCCGCCCCTCGGACCGCAAGCACCAGTGACAGCAATGCCGGTACGATCCAGGCAAGGATCGCCAGACTTATTCCGGTGAGTGGCGCGCACTTCCAGACGACGTATGTTGCCAACAGGGCGCACCAGGCTGGCCAGAACGACTGGACAATCCGCTCGGCAAGCATGCCGGAAAGGGTCAACCGGATACGCCACCGCAGGCCCGGGACCGTATCAGCGCCCCCGTCCCCGTGCTTCATTTTGAATCCTGTCGGCATAACGTGACCGGTCTCATCTGCCGTACGACGCTCCGCGCCGCGGTCTGGTCATCTGTTCACCAGGACGATGCAAGTGCGCCGAGCCGCATGATAGACCGTAGGCAATGCCTGCGCCAGAGATTCGTTGCTCCCGCCGGTACTCCGGTGCCCAGTCCGGGCCCCGGAAGAATTCGATGGCCGAGGACGACCGGCCTGTCGAATATCCGGTCAGATCCAGTCGGGAATCAGGTCCCGTGCGATTATCGCCTCCAGATCGCCGCGCTCCCTGATGACAGCAAACCTGTCGTCGCTCACGAGCACCTCCGGGGCAATCGGCCTGGTGTTGTATTCCGATGCCATTGCCGAACTGTAGGCACCGGCAGTCATGAACGCCATGAGATCACCCGCACAGGGAACCTGCAGGAGTCTCTGGACCGCGAGCGTGTCGCCGGTTTCGCAGACCGGACCTACCACGTCCATGACTGCGGATTCTGCATCCGGTTGTCTACGGACCGGCAGCACCTCGTGATGCGCGTCATACATGGAGGGACGAAGAAGGTCATTCATGGCTGCGTCGACGACGAGAAACCGTCTGTCATGGCCCTGCTTCAGGTAGATGACGGACGCCAGCAGGACGCCGGCCTCTCCGACGATCAACCTCCCGGGCTCGATTTCGACACTGCATCCGAGTTCACCAACCTCGTCCCTGATCAACCGGCACCACTGTCCAATCGTCGGCGGAGCGGATTGGTTCAGGTCGTAGACAACGCCCAGCCCGCCTCCGAGATCAAGCCTTTCGATGGCGACCCCGTCCGATCTCAGGGTTCTGGTCAGTTCCGCCACCTTGCGATAGGCCTGCCTGTATGGTGCAAGCGATGTCAGTTGGGAACCGATATGCACATCCAGCCCGACGACCCTGATGCCCTTCATCCCGGATGCAGCGGCGTATGCTTCCCGGGCCCTCGCTATGGGGATTCCGAACTTGTTTTCCGATTTGCCCGTTGCAATCTTGTGGTGGGTCTTGGCGTCAACGTCCGGATTGACCCTAATTGCCACGGGCGCAATCAACCCCATTGACAGGGCAATCCCGTCGAGGAGTTCCAGTTCGGGTTCGCTCTCCACGTTGAATTGCCTGATTCCTGCAAGCAGGGCCTTGCGCATTTCCGGCCCGGTCTTGCCGACACCCGAGAATACGATGCGGTGTCCGGGCACGCCGGCTGCCAGCACCCTATCGATCTCCCCACCGGAAACCGCGTCGAAGCCTGCGCCCATCCTGGCCAGGAGCTTGAGGATCGCCTGATTCGAATTGGCCTTCAACGCATAGCAGATTCGGTGATCAAGTCCGGCGAGACCCTCGGAGAGCCGTCTGTACTGCCCTTCGACCGCCGCAGCGGAATAGACATATGCAGGAGTTCCGACGGTGGCGGCTATATCGGGAAGTGCTACGTTCTCGGCATGCATCACCCCGTTTCGGTATTCAAACCTGTTCATTGGTCGTCATCCGATTGCCGGGTTCACATGTGATGTTCGGACGTCACTCGGAGGAAGCATCGGCTTCCGCGTCGGCACTGTCCGCCATCTCCGGGTCACCTGGCGGAATCGGGTCACCCTTGACTCCGCAGGAGGCAAGAAAGAGAAGGCTAATGACGATCAGAATTCCCCGCATTCCAGTTTCTCCTTCCAAAGTCCAATCTGTTCGCGGACGCGCACCGGCGCTGTGCCGCCAAGGCTGGTACGGCTTTCGGCCGAGCACCTTGCATCCAGAACCTCTGCAGCTTCCTCCGTGACAAGTTCGCTGACGGATCGCATTTCTGCAAGCGAAAGCCCGCCCAGGTCACAATTCTTCTCCTCTGCCAGCCTTACCATCCTTCCGGTAATGTGATGCGCTTCCCGGAATGGCACTCCCCCAACTCGGACAAGCCAATCGGTCAGGTCGGTTGCCGTCGAGAATCCACCGGAAGCGGCCACCAGCAAACGCTCCGGATCGGGTTTCAGATCCCTGACCATTCCGGTCATGGCCGCAATCGCAAGGCCAAGCGTGTAGGTTGAATCGAACACGGGTTCCTTGTCTTCCTGCATGTCCTTCGAATATGCAAGAGGAAGCGCCTTCATGACCGTGAGCAGGGCCACCAGGGCCCCGTTGATCCGTCCCGTCTTTGCCCTGACCAGTTCCGCTGCATCCGGATTCCGTTTCTGCGGCATGATCGAGGACCCGGTCGTGAACCTGTCGCCCAGCGATGCAAAGCCGAACTGGGTTGATGTCCACAGGACAATTTCCTCGGCAAGGCGGGAGAGATTGGCAGAACAAATGGCCGCCGCCGCCAGGTATTCGGCGGCAAAGTCCCTGGCACTGACCGCGTCGATCGAGTTTGCCATCGGCCGGTCAAAGCCGAGCGCCGTTGCCGTCGAGCCGCGATCGATCGGGAACGATGTCCCGGCAAGCGCCGCCGCCCCCAGCGGCGATTCATTCATCCTGGAACTGGCGTCCCGGAACCGCCCGATGTCCCTTGCAATCATCTCCACATACGCCAACATGTGATGCCCCCAGGTGACGGGTTGCGCTGTCTGCAGATGTGTAAATCCCGGCATGACGTGTTCGGCACCGGCGTCGGCCTGATCAACCAGAGCGCCGATGAGCCCTGCAAGGTCCCCGACAGTCCTGTCGATTTCCTCCCGGATCCACATCCGGAAATCGGTTGCGACCTGGTCGTTCCTGCTTCTGGCAGTGTGGAGCCGCCCGGCGGCGCGGCCGATGATGTCCTCGAGCCTGGCCTCGATATTCATGTGAATGTCCTCAAGCGCCTCGGAGAACTTGAACTGTCCGTCCTCGATCTCTGAAATTATCGTGAGGAGACCTTTCTCGATGGCCCTGGCATCCTTATCATTCAGTATGCCCTGACGGGCCAGCATTCTGGAATGTTCAAGGGAGCCTTCGATGTCCTGCCTCCACAAACGCTTGTCGAACCGGATCGAGGCGTTGATATCCTCCATCAGCCTGTCGGGCCGCTCGGCGAATCTGCCACCCCTCATCTTGTCCGGCATCTGCTTTCCTGTCCTGAAACGGTTTCGGGCCCCGGTCGTGAATGCAGCCGGGCTGGCCATTCCCGCTGCTCTATACGCACTGACCGTAACCGGTGCAATTTCAGGCAATGCCGGAACCGTGGATACCGAGACCCTGAAACTTGCACGGGAAGGCAGCATGAAGCGGCTCATCGTCCACGACCAGCCGAAGGAGGTCCCCGGAATCGCGATTTCCGACGCGTCAGGGGAGCCCGCAATCATCGGGGATTTCGATGGCACGATAGTCGTGCTGAATTTCTGGGCGACATGGTGCGCTCCCTGCGTCAAGGAAATGCCCTCACTGGACCGCCTGCAGACGGAATTCGATCCCGATCACGTAAGCGTGGTCGCGGTTGCGGCCGGGCGCAACCCGGTCCCGAAGGTCGAGAAGTTCCTGCAGGACAACGGAATCCATGCGCTGACAATTCTCTACGACAAGGACACGCGGCTTTCCCGGGCGATGTCCGTTGTCTCCATTCCCGTCACCGTGCTGATCGACAGAAACGGGAGGGAGGTCGCAAGATTCATCGGTGATACCGAGTGGGACAGCGAAGAGGCAGTGCAGTTGATCGGATTGCTGGCGAGACAGGACTGACCGCTGTGCAACTGTCCGGGTGAGCGGCCAGGATCCGGACCCTCCGGAGATTCCGATCTCGAATCCGGTATGGGCATCCCGCTCGGGGCAGGCAGGCCGGTCTGGTTCGACCGGATTTTCTTCCTTTGGTCTGTCCTGAAAGGGATACGCCCGGGAGGTGCCGGATATTGACGGCGAGTTAGGTCTACTGGCCCTTGCAAGCTCGGCGAACGGCACCATATGACATGAGGCGGGCGGCACGGTTCTCAACGACCTCTGCCGCCAACTGATTCTAGCAGCAGGAAATCCGGAATGACTGACGTAGTAATTGCATCCGCCGCACGCACAGCGGTCGGCAGCTTCAATGGAGCCTTTTCAACCACCGCAGCACACGAACTTGGCGCAGCCGTGCTTGAAGCCGTCGTTGATCGGGCCGGCTTGAACAAGGAAGACGTGTCCGAAACCATCCTGGGCCAGGTACTTCCCGCAGGCCAAGGCCAGAACCCGGCGCGCCAGGCACACATCGCCGCCGGACTGCCGGTTGAAAGCGCCGCCTGGGCGATCAATCAGGTTTGCGGTTCCGGACTGCGCTCGGTCGCAATCGGTGCACAACACATCCAACTCGGCGATGCCGGCATTGTCGCTGCTGGCGGTCAGGAGAACATGAGCCTGGCACCGCACATCGCCCACCTCCGTTCCGGCCGCAAGATGGGCAATGTCGAGTTCATCGATTCAATGATCAAGGATGGCCTCTGGGATGCCTTCAATGGTTACCATATGGGCGTCACGGCGGAGAATGTCGCCAGGAACTGGCAGATCGGGAGGGACCAGCAGGACGAGTTCGCGCTTGCGTCCCAGAACAAGGCGGAAGCGGCACAGGCCGAGGGCAGGTTCAATGATGAAATCGTGCCGGTAACCGTGCGTTCGAGACGAAAGGAGACCGTGGTCGAGTCCGATGAGTATATCCGTGTCGGCGCAACCATCGAGAACATGCAAAAGCTGCGACCGGCATTTGACAGGGACGGAACGGTGACTGCCGGCAACGCTTCCGGTATCAATGACGGTGCAGCTGCCGTCCTGCTGATGTCGTCGGAAGAGGCTGAGCGACGCGGGATTGAACCGCTCGCAAGGATAGTCTCCTACGCCACCGCCGGGCTCGACCCGGCCGTGATGGGCATGGGTCCGGTCCATGCGTCTCGCAAGGCACTGGAGAAGGCCGGCTGGAAGGTCTCGGACCTCGATCTGATCGAAGCGAACGAAGCCTTCGCCGCGCAGGCCTGCGCCGTCACCAAGGATATGGGCTGGGATCCTTCCATTGTGAACGTCAACGGGGGAGCAATCGCTATCGGCCATCCGATCGGTGCATCAGGTTGCAGAATCCTGAACACGCTGCTGTTCGAGATGAAACGCCGGGAGGCCAGGCGCGGGCTTGCGACACTCTGCATCGGGGGCGGAATGGGCGTCGCGATGTGCGTCGAGCGCAACTGAACACGCAATTGCACAACCATTACTTCATGACAGGAACACAACATGGGAAGAATCGCATTGGTCACGGGCGGAACCAGGGGTATTGGTGCCGCCATCTCGAAGCTCCTCGTGCAGAAAGGCTATACGGTTGCAGCGAATTATGCCGGCAATGACGAGGCGGCTGCCGCCTTCCAGAAGGAAACCGGAATACGGACACTGAAATGGTCCGTTGCCGATTACGAGAGATGCGCTGAAGGAGTCGCCACTGTCGAAAAGGAACTCGGGCCGGTCGACATTCTGGTCAATAACGCGGGAATCACGAGAGATTCCATGTTCCACCGGATGACACCGGAATCCTGGCGCGACGTCATTGAAACGAACCTCAACGGTGCATTCAACATGACCCACCAGGTGTGGGCCGGAATGAGGGAACGGGGCTTCGGACGCGTCATCAACATCTCCTCCGTGAACGGCCAGAAGGGACAGATGGGCCAGACCAACTATTCAGCGTCGAAAGCCGGTGAAATCGGACTCACAAAGGCCCTGGCACAGGAAGGCGCAACAAAGGGCATAACCGTCAACGCGATCTGTCCCGGCTACATCGCCACCGACATGGTCATGTCAGTTCCCGAGAAGGTGAGAGAGGCCATCATTCGGCAGATTCCGGTCGGCAGGCTTGGCGAGGCGGACGAGATCGCCCGTTGTGTTGCCTTTCTGGCTTCGGATGATGCCAGCTTCATTACCGGTTCAACCCTCAGCCCGAATGGCGGCCAATACATGGTCTGATTCAGGGGAACATGTCGTTCTACCGGCAAATAGAGTGAAAAGAACCGGGGGGAGGGGCCGAATACTGCCCCTTTTCCTCTTGCCGGATGCTTCGGTGGGGGCCGCCCGTCTTGCCGCGGGCAAATCCAATGTCATCTGAGTGACCGGTTCCCGTCCGGTTCCGAAATTCCGGCTGGAGCGTCTGCTCCAGTTTTGGCCTGTGTCTACGCCGCCGAAAGGCGGTGTATCTGCTCCTTGATCAGGAGTTTCTTTTTCTTGAGTTCGGTAAGGGCCAATTGATCCGCTGTAGGCTTCTGTTGTTCAGTTTCAACCATTCTTGAAAGATCTTCATGCTGCCTCCGCAGATCCGCCAGCAGGTCCTTTTCCAACATTATTCTCCTTAATCTGGTGGTTTGAATGCCCACAGTTTAAGCGAGATTGCGCTTGCTTCAAGCACAAATTGGCTGCGCGACACGTCCGACACCGGCGACCGTGAGCAGTCAGGCCCGGAATTCCACAGGATCACCGTGGCGAAGCACGCCTTCCGCCTCGGCCGTAAAGGAACTGCCCCCCGTTTCATGGAGAATCAGGGGCGGAACCACGGTCAGTCCGCGGCGGCCGCCCTTCTGGTACCGAAGCAGGATCCTGTTGGCCGGTCTTCCGGGCAACGGTACCACTGGCCTCAGCATCAGCCGTCCGATGAAACCATGCAGGGTCGACAAGATCTCCTGCTGCCTGGATGCAGGCAGAACCATTGTCAGCCACCCGCCTTCCACCAGCACGGCTAAGCCGAGTTCCGTCCACGCGGATAGCGGCACCTGTTCGATCACAGACGCCGCTCGCCCCTCATCTGAAGGTGGTACGGCTGTTCCTTCCCGGTGGTAGGGTGGATTGGCCAGGACATGATTGAAGCGACAGGCGGCAATCCTCTCCGGGGGCTGCAACACGTTCCCGTCCACGACATTAAATTCGACCTGGTTGATCCGGGCATTCCTTCGCGCAATCCTGGCATAAGCCGACTGCAATTCCAGCCCCGTGGCACGGACACCGGAAACCCGGCAGCAAAGGCAGAGTGATGCAACTCCTGCGCCACATCCAAGGTCCAGAACGTGCTCGCCATTCATGGCAGGAACGGCTGCCGGAAGAAGAACCGAGTCCACCCCGGCCCGAAATCCCCTTTTCGGCTGCCAGGCCCTGACTGCACCGCCGAGAAATTCGTCCAGCGTTAGCTCGCGATCCCCACTCCCGCGCTCAATCGTCCTTCACCTCGATGCCGTTGTCCCGAAGCACCATTCTGGCGCGGTACAGGTCATCACCGGCAACCATCATTCGCCTTGGCAGGATCCCGATGGATCCTTCGAGTATGCTCATGTGGACGTCCATGACGAAACACCCTATACCCTCACCTTCCAGCAGTGCAGTGGCGTACGTAATCTCCGTGGGATCGTTTGTGCGGAACAACTCTTCCATGCTGGATTGGTAGCAGCGGACACCGGACATTGTCGAGACCAATTATCCGTTAGAATGGCAAGCAAATCGCAACAGCGCAACCCGCTTGCCAGATTAGCGGCGGAGCTTCACGGGGAACTGAATTCGGTCCATGCCCTGATCAGTGAGCGCGCGGCATCCGTCCATGTCGCACGCATTCAACAGATAGCCGAACACCTGCTGAGCTCAGGTGGAAAGCGCATCCGTCCGATCCTGACACTCGCGAGCGCGAGACTGTTTGACTATTCCGGCACGAACCACCTCTACCTGGCGGCGGCGGTCGAATTTATCCATACCGCCACCCTCCTGCACGATGATGTCGTTGACCAGAGTGACCAGCGGCGGGGCCGGCCAACAGCCAACCTCCTTTGGGACAACAAGTCTTCAGTGCTGGTCGGGGACTTTTTCTTTGCCCGTTCCTTTCAACTCATGGTGAAAACAGACTCGATCGAGGCGCTCGATGTCCTGGCCGATGCCTCTGCGACAATCTCGGAAGCCGAAGTCATCCAACTCTCGGGAATCCACAGCATCGATGTCGACGAGGCCACCTACTTCAAGGTCATCGGAGGCAAGACCGCGTCGCTGTTCTCCGCTGCCGCCAAGGTTGGCGTGCTTGTCGCCGGTGGCAGCAACGCCGAAATAAGGGCTGCCGGGGAATTCGGAAATGCCCTCGGCATCAGTTTCCAGATCAGGGATGACATCCTCGATTACGGAGGTTCGAAGATACTGGGCAAGAATATCGGCGACGATTTTCGGGACCGGAAAATGACCCTGCCGATCATCCGTGCATTGGATGGCTGCTCCAGAGAAGAAAGGCAATTCTGGGTCCGGGTTATCACCAGGGGCGACCAGCGGGAAGGTGATCTCGAACATGCTCTCGAACTGCTGCAAGGGAGGGGAACTCTTGAGCAGATACAGGAAGACGCTGTTGCCTGGTCAGAACGGGCGCGGGCTGAACTGGACGATCTTCCCGACCATCCGGTAAGGGAGTTGCTTGCCGAGCTGTCAGGCTTCGCCGTCACCAGAAACAGCTGACGCCCGGCTGGGAGAAGGTCGGCAACTCGTTGCCAATGCCCACCAGCCAGGATTCCTGGTCCTGACCTTCCGGGCGGCTGCCCGGGCCAGGATCGGATCCGCAAAGACGCCGAAGCAGGTGGCGCCTGACCCTGACATTCTGGCCAGCCGGCAGCCCTGCAACTGCCGGATTTCCCTCAGTACTTCGGTTATTGCCGGTTCCAGCCCGATAGCAGCCTCTTCCAGATCGTTGCGCTGGGCGGCAAGCCAAGAATGAAATCCCATTTCGGATCCATGGTCCGGCGGCAACTCCAGATTCGGCGTTCCGGTACCGGCGAATGCATCGAACACGGCGCCCGTTGCGACCTGAACTCCCGGATTCACCAACAACATCGAAAGTCCTGGCACGCAGCCTGCCGGAGCGACCAATTCACCTGCCCCTTCCACGAATACCGGGGATCCGACAATGCAAGCAGGAATGTCGGCACCAAGATCCATCAGCAAGCGATGGGAGGGAAGCGGTTCGTTCCAGAGCCGTGACAGAAGGCGCAGCACCGTTGCAGCATCGGACGATCCACCACCGAGACCGGCGGCCGCTGGTATGCGTTTTTCGAGTAGAATTCGTACGCCCCGTCCATCGGCCATCAGGCTTGCGGCTTTCATCGCGAGGTTTGAGCCGTCTGTGGGGACACCGGCCTTGTGCGTCCCCGAGACCTCCAGCGACAACCTGTCAGCTTCTCCTATCCGGACCCTGTCCCCGAATTCGGAAAACACGACAAGGCTCGCGAGCCGGTGCAGCCCATTGCTGCGACGACCCCCGACAAGCAGTGCGAGGTTGATCTTGGCCGGGGCTATAGCTTCCAGTTCAGTCGGAGGCAGTTGGTACAAGCTCCTCGAATTCGAGGTCTTCGGCGGCGAGAACTTCATCAAGACCGACTTCGAGTTTCTTCATGATACGGGCTTCATCGGAAATCTCGTTGTCATAGGCCAGGGCCCGCCGCCACTGGAACCCCGCTTCCCTCTTGCGGCCAACCATCCAGTAAACATCGCCGAGATGGTCAATCACCACGGGATCATGGGGCTCAAGCTGGATTGCCTTTTCCATTTGCTCTACCGCTTCCTCGTATTCCCCGAGCTTGAACAGGACCCAGCCAAGGGAATCAACAAACGCCCCGTTATCGGGCATCTGTTCGACCGCATTGGCGATCAGGTCCCTGGCCTCTTCAAGTTCCTCGTTCTTGTCGGCCAGCGTGTAGCCAAGGTAGTTCAGCACGTAAGGGTTTTCGCCCGAGTAGGTCAGGGCTCGCCGGAATTCGCTCTTGGACTCCTCCCACCGCCCGAGTCGTTCAAGTGCAACGCCACGGTAGTAGTAAGGTGTCCATTCGGAGTATGGTCGCACCGAGTCCACTGGTTCGGCTATATTTGCAGGCAGTTCATTTTCAATCAGGGCGACGGCGGAATCATAGGATAGCAGCGCTCGCTCGTAATCGGCTTCGTATCTGCGGATGTTGCCGAGTGCCACGTGCACATCGGCGTCAACCCGCGGCGATACCGACAATTCCTCCAACGCGTCGATTGCCTCGTCCACTCGGTCGAGACTGTACAGGGCCTCGGCCCTGCCGATTTCCGCGAGGTTGAACAGCGGGTCCGAGGCCGGCACTTCGTCAAACACGCTTTCGGCCATGCTCCAGCCTCTCAGTCTCTGGAAGATATCGCCAACTTCCAGCGTCAGGGCGGAATTGTCCGGATTCAGGAATGAAGCATAACGCGCGTAGATCAACGCGACATCAAGATCCCCGCTTTCGGTGAAGTTCCTGCTGATTTCTGCAACGAACGTCGCAACTCCGTCCCGTGCATTCTCGATGAAATCGAATTCAAAAGTATCTTCTTCCGAAAGTCGGCCGTCCAGGTCCTTCAACCTGGCGGCCGCCAGGTCGGGTATGCCGCTGCGTACCGATACCGCGACTTCCCTGGCTTCCTCGATCCTGCCCTGTGCGGCAAGCAGCTGGACGCGGAGATTCAACATGTCACCAACAAGTGAAGCAGGAATGAACTTTTGCGGATTCGGGATTTCCCGGATGGACAGGACGAGTTCGTCCGCTCGTGCATGGTTCCCTTGAAGTGCCAGGACCAACGCATGGTGGAAACGAACATATGGAAGTAACTGGTCATCCTCGTCATGTCCGGAAAAGACTGCCTCCGCTTCCTGACTGTTTCCGCTTACATGGTGCGTCCAACCTGAAAGAATCGTCTCGAATGCCGGTACGAGTTCGATTGCTGAATTCTCGTACCTCTCCAGTGCTGCGCTGAAATTGCCATCCGCAAAATCGCCGATTGCAAGCATGTTCACGGCAACTTCATCCGAGTCCGGCTGGATTGTTTCAAGCTTCATGGCAGCGTCCAGTGAACCTGGGAGGTCACCGGCGCCAATCTGGACTCGAAGCAGGTTCTGGAGAAGGTGGGGATCGGAAGGCTGGAACCGGTATACCTCCAACATCTTCTCGGTAGCCAATCGATACTCGTTGTTGTGTGCCGCCACCCGCGCCGAGAGATAGTCGCCGATCATCGGGTCGGACTTGCCATCGAAAGCAACGGCCGCTTTGCCTGCATGCAAGAGGACGATGCACGCGGTGATCAAGAACCTGGGAATCGAAAACTGCACTGTCCATCTGCTCCGTTCTGGCAGACTTGATGTAAATTCAATTGTGGCCGGGGACAAGGTAACTGAAAGAATTGTTATGTTCCAACGGGACACGCTGCCGGAGTTGGCCGAATGCCCCGTTCACATGTCCGGATAGTTCGGGCCGTCCCCACCCTGCGGCGTCCTCCATTCGATGTTCTCTGCCGGATCCTTGATGTCGCAGGTCTTGCAATGGACGCAGTTCTGGGCATTTATCTGGAACCGGGGAGTCGACCCCTCTCCGTCCGTCAACACCTCATAGACACCAGCCGGACAATACCTTTGTGCCGGCTCGTCGAACTCGGGCAGATTTGACTTGATCGGAACCTGCGGGTCGAGAAGGTGCAGGTGACCTGGCTGCCCGTCTTCATGGTTGGTCCCGGAAAAGCTCACATTCGTGATCCGGTCGAAACTCAGGACACCATCAGGACGGGGATATTCGATCGGTGCATGTGCTGAGGCCCTTTCGGTGGCCCCTGCGTCCGTGACCCCGTGGGAAACGGTTCCGAGTGGGTTCCGCCCCGTGATGTTGGCAACCCACATGTCGAATCCTCCAAGCAGCATCGACGCGCCCAATCCCCATTTCGACCATAGCGGCTTTACGTTTCGCACCCTTTTCAGATCCTTGCCGACTGGTCCGTTCCTGACGGCATTCTCGTATTCGACGAGCTCATCCGCCGAACGTCCATTGCCGATTGCGGCATGCGCAGCCTCCGCAACCGCGATCCCGCTCAGCATGGCGTTGTGGTTGCCCTTGATCCTCGGAACATTGACAAGGCCGGCCGAACAGCCAACCAGCGCGCCGCCGGGAAATACCATCTTCGGAATGGACTGCCAGCCGCCCTCGGTTATTGCCCGTGCCCCGTAGGCGATGCGCTTGCCACCTTCCAGCAGGCGGGCGACCATCGGATGATGCTTGAAACGCTGAAACTCCATGTAAGGATAAAGATGCGGATTGCGGTAGTTGAGGTGAACGACAAATCCCAGGCTGACCTTGTTGTCTTCCATGTGATAGATGAATGACCCGCCGCCCGCTCCCGCGCCAAGCGGCCAACCTGCGGTATGGGTTACATGGCCCGGCAGGTGATTGTCCGGATTCACTTCCCAGATTTCCTTCATTCCCAGGCCGAACTTGGGAACGTCGCAAGCGCTGTCGAGCCTGAAGGCAGCTATGGCCTTCTTGGACAGGGAGCCGCGGGCACCCTCGCACAGCAGGACATACTTCCCCAGGACCTCGATTCCCGGTTCGTAGGAAGGACCGGGACTCCCGTCTGCCTGCCTGCCGAACTCCCCGGCAACCACCCCCGCTACCTCGCCGTTCTTGCCGAAGACCAGTTCGGAGCACGACATGCCTGGAAACAGGTCAACATCAAGCAATTCCGCCTGCTCAGCCAGCCACCGGCAAACATTCGCCATCGAGACGATGTGATTCCCGTGATTGCTCAACAGCGGCGGCATCGGCCAGGTCGGGATCCTCAACATCCCGCCCTCTCCGAGAATGTAGAAACGGTCTTCGCGTACGGGATTGTTCACGGGTGCGCCCCGATCACGCCAATCCGGCATCAGTGCGTCCAGCCCGCAGGGGTCAAGCACCGCCCCCGACAGAATATGCGACCCGACCTCGGCTCCCTTTTCGAGCAGGCAGACGGCAAGATCGGGGTCAAGCTGCTTCAGGCGTATCGCCGCGGACAGGCCTGCCGGTCCCGCCCCGACAATAACGACATCGAATTCCATGGTTTCACGTGCGGTTGCCTGCATTTGATGATCTCCCAAATCACCTGCCGGACTGGCCGGCACGCCTGTCCGCGGCGCGAAGGATTAGCGGATAATCCCGCAACAGGTCAATTCACCTGGTGCGCGCGGCCATTCGTCGGTCGCGGCGGCCGGATGCCTTGCGGTACAGCCGGCCGGCAAGTTGTCGATGTTCCCGGAATTCGGCAGATGAGGATTTCGGCTGCGCTACAATCCGGGCCCGTTCCTGACCGGATTCAGCGTTTCCCTGCTGTTGCCTATTGACTTGTCCGGGATTGAAACAATTTAATTGGGGAGTTCGTTGTTATCATGGCCGGGTTTCCCGCCGGGGATTTTGTATGGAAAGAATTTTGCTGACCTCTGGTGGTTTCAAGAAACTGGACCAGGAATTGAAGCAGTTGAAAGCCGTAGAGCGGCCTGCCGTGATCAAGGCGATTGCGGAAGCGCGGGAACACGGTGATCTGTCAGAAAACGCCGAATACCATGCCGCCCGCGAACAGCAGAGCCTGGTCGAGGGGCGAATCAAGGAGCTCGACAGCATTGTCGGCCGGGCGGAAGTGATCGATGTGACCAAGCTCAGGGGCCCGGTCAAGTTCGGGGCAACGGTCACACTGGAGGACAACGATTCAGGCGAGCAGAAGATCTACAAGATCGTGCACGAAGCCGAGGCTGACATCGCCAACGGGCTGTTGAACATGAAATCGCCACTTGCCCGCGAGTTGATTGGCAAGGAGGAAGAGGATGATGTCGAGGTATACGCGCCGGGAGGACTGAGGAGTTTCACCGTCGTGCAGATTCAATATATCTAGGATCGATTGGCGAACCGTTCGGGCATCTGGGGGCAAATGCCCGCCATTCGGAAAACGAGGGGTATCCGGGCATGTCCCGTAACAAGATAGCAGCAATCGTAGCGCTGGTCCTCAGCATTGTCTGGGCGTGTGTATTTGCGTTCGTGCATTTCATGGATGACCCGGCGGACCCGTCATTCCTGTCATCGGGCACCCTGACCCTCATCTTCACGGCGGCCGTTCCGATATTCCTGATCTGGCTGGCCTCGGCTTCAATCGCAACCAGCATCCAGACCGAGGACCGGTTATGGAAACTGGAAGTCGAAATCGGCAACATCAGGGCCCAGTTGGCGAGCAGCAGCAAGATTAGGGACATGTCGCCGCAACCGGAGGGAATTGTCGATGGCGCCAACGATACCCGGCCAGATGCCGGTGCCGATGATGAAACCGCCGGTGGTGGTCAGGCTGCAGGGACCGATGATCGAACCGGCGATATCCAACCCGGTGCGGAAGAACCGACTTCCGGCATTGCACCGCAGGAAGAGGAAGACGGGATATCCAATGCCATTCTGATCCGGGCACTCAATTTCGCGGAAGACAACAATGACGTGATGGGGATTGCCGCTGTTGACACCGCCGCACGCATCCCCGAGGTCGCCAACCTGCTGGATTCCTCGATGAACATCCTGGAGATCTTCGCCGAGTCCGGAATCTCGGTCGACAACCTGCACACCACTCTATCCGCGCCGGAGGCCTGGCGAGAGGCGGAATTCGCCGGAAGGAACAACTCCGTCACCAACCTCAGTGACCTCAACGAGATTCACCTCGCAGGCTCGGTACGCAGGATCAGGAACGAGCTGCCGGAATTCGTAGAAGCATCGCAACTGTTGAGAGAACGGGCGGCTGATTTCCTCTCGAAATTCGTCGAGAATGCTGATGACAACGAGATCATCGGAATCCTCAACACCAGGACCTATCGCTCGTTCCTGCTGTTGGAACACGCGGATTCCTGATCGCGTAGAACCCGTCCTGTGCATGTGGAGCGGCGGAAACCGTCTCGGCCACGGGGTCATCCATCCGGACTGCGCTGCGTTGACAAGGCTGACGCCGTGAGGGCCAGTTCAGCCGGTTCCAGCAAATTCTGTCGGATTTCCCGGAATCCGGGCTCGAAAGGCTGTTCATTCATTCCGGGCCGGATTCCACGCCAGATCGGGCCACGCAGGCGGTTCTTCTTGCCTCCCGGGAGGGAATGAACGGACAATTGTCCCCGTGCTGTTTCTGAACTTCCCGGGGTTCCCCTTCACTGGGTACCGGAACCATGCCTTGCCTCGCATGCGCGCTTCGCCCATGGATACGCTCAGGGGAGTTGCGCTCGTTGGTGGGGCGATGCTGGCATGCAGGATCCGGCAAGAGTTCCACAACGCCAACATCACAGAATCGCATCCCAAGGCCCTGTTGCACGCGCTCGAACTCGACAGGAAGGACTCTCCTGGAGAATACGGCATTTCCTCTGGCTGGAGTGACACCGAGGATGAACGAGGATGCTGCCATAGCCAGCATATGTGCCAGGCAGGGATTCAAAGACAAATGGCCGGCAGATCTGGCGGAACTTCAATACAGGCATGAGTCCGAACAGGATCCAGGGAATTACCCGCTGGGGCCGATGCACGACGACTGGCCACATGAACTGAACGGCACTTGATTGCGAAGGGCATGGACCGCGCTGGCAGGACCTTTCAGGGGCCCGGTTGGCACCAATTCCGGATCGCATGCCGCGCGCATCCGGACAACCGCCCGCCAGCAGCAGCAAGGATCAGCTTGTGCAGGCAAAGGCGCTCCAGGGCAGGCCTCTGAACCGGTTCGAGCCCTGGACGGTAATCGTCTGCGTGCCGGGCACGGCGAGTGCGGCCTGGCTGGAAGGGATGCATGCGGAAGAACTGGCCGAGGCACTGCGATCCGTTGTTGCCAACCTGCGCCGGCTCTACTCGTTGTCACGGAGACGGACATGGACAGATAGAGGCGCGATGATCATGAACCCGAGGTTCAAATTGCGGCAAGCATGGTTGAACCTAGATGGCCGGCGACTCCCTCTTCGCCGGTTAGTCTTTTTCCCCCAGGGTCGGGTCCAGAATGTCCCTGAGCCAGTCTCCAGTCAGACTGATGGAGAGAGCAAGCAGAAAGATCATGGCTCCGGGAAAAACGGTTAGCCACCAGGCGGTCAGGAGGCGGTCGCGACCCTCGCTCATGATTTGCCCGAGGCTTGTCAACGGGGGCTGCACTCCGAGGCCCAGAAAGCTGAGCGCGGCCTCGAGAAGAACCGTCAACGGAAGATTGATCGTGAACTGCACCAGCGCAATGTTCACAATGTTCGGAAGAACATGTCGCAAATAGATGCGAAGCGGACCTGCGCCGAGGGCACGAATGGCGATTACGTAGCCATGCTCCTTGGCTGAAAGCGTTGCACCCCGCATCAGTCGTGCATACACTTCCCACCCAGTCAGCCCGATCAGCAGCAAGAACAGTGTGAAGCTGTTGTCGAACATGGCAAGCACAAACAGCGCGACGACGATAATCGGGAGAGAGGCCTGCACGTCGACGGCGGCAACAATAACGGTTTCGACAACTCCGCGGCGCGCTGCGGCGATTATGCCGAGCAGTGATCCCAGAACCGCACCGATCAGGGTACCTACAACGGCAACAATCAGGGTAATGCGCGATCCAACTGCCAAACGGACGAGGAGATCGCGGCCCTTGGCGTCGGTTCCGAGCAAGTAGTCATCTGATCCGCCCAAAGGAGCAGGTGGTTTCAAGCGTTCGAAAAGGGAGGTGCCCCGAAAGTCATGGGGCGACAAAGCCTCGCCTAACAGCGCAAACAGGACAAAGAACGCGGTAAAGCAAAGCGACAGCTTGACCGCGAGAGGAATGGAGCGCCACTCCATTTCACTTGACCCGGATTCGGGGATCGATCACCAGGTAGAGCAGGTCGACAAGCAGATTGGCAAAAACCATGGTGAAGGCGACCATCAGGACAATGAACTGAACGGTTGCGATGTCCCGCGTGGCAACCGAACGGACAAGCAATTGCCCGACGCCCGGCCAGGCGAACACCTGCTCCGTCACGACCGAGCCGGCAATCAGTCCTCCGAGAGACAAGCCAATCAGTGTAACAAGCGGAATCGCCGCATTCGGTACAGCATGTCGCACCAGTCGCCTTGCAAATGGAATTCCCCGTGCTTCCGCAGCACGCATGAATGGCTTGTTGATCGTCTCGAGTAGCGACGAACGGGAAAACCTCGCAAACGAACCCATTGCTGCAAGTCCAAGAGTCAACGCTGGCGGAAACACCCCTGCCCAACTGCCAGCACCGGTCGACCCGCCAAGATAAGTGTTGAATATGAGCGCGCCGCCCAGGATCATGATGAGACCGAACAGAAAATTCGGCATGGCGAATGCGAACACGGAGAACGCCATAACAAGGCGGTCCAGCAGAGTTCTCCTCTTCAACGCGGCAACGGCTCCAAGGGGAATGCCCGCCAACAGTGCGATCAATAGCGCGGTTCCACCAAGGCGAAGCGTTGCCGGGAGACGTTCGAGAAACAGCGTTGTCGCCGGTTTGCCAGTGTGGATCGAGTAGCCAAACTCGCCATTGAGCATACCGGCAAGATAACCCGCGTACTGCTGCCAGAGCGGCTTGTCGAGGCCCATTGCCCTCGCATACTGGTCGATGACCTCCTGCGGAGCATCCGGCGGGGCGAGCGCGGCGGCAGGATCTCCGGAAAACCGGATGAAGACAAACACCAGCGAAACGGTGACAAGCAAGGTGACCGACGCCCGAATCAGCTTGAATGCAATGAAGAGGGTCATGCCTGCGCCGTCCGGGAGTTCGAGAAACTCGGTGCTGCTGCCAACAGTTCCCTGGTGTACTCGGATTTCGGGTTGCCGAACACTTCGTCGACTGGACCGCTTTCGACCATGCTCCCTTCTTTTATGACGAGGATGTCGTTGCCTATGGCAGCAGCGACCGACAGGTCATGGGTTATGAACAGCAGCGCAAACCCGAGTCTCCTCTGCAAGTCGCGAAAGAGGTCCAGGATCTGCGCCTGTATTGAGACATCCAGCGCCGAGACGGCCTCGTCTGCAATCAGAATCTCGGGCTGGATGGCCAGGGCTCTGGCAATGCAGATCCTTTGACGTTGCCCCCCGGAAAACTCGTGCGGATAACGGCCAGCCGCCTGAGCAGTGAGGCCCGTCAACTCCAGCAATCGCTCGGCCCGTTCAATCGCATCCGCACGTCGAAATCCGTGAATAATCGGACCTTCTGCAATTGCCGAACGAACCTTCTGGCGTGGATTCAACGCACCATATGGATCCTGGAGTACGATCTGTATCTTGGATCTGAGGTTCCGCAATTCAGCCCCCCTCATGGCAGCGATGTCCTTGCCTCGGTACCTTATGGAGCCGGCATCCGGATTCTCCAGTCGCAGCAGGCATCGTGCCACCGAGGACTTCCCCGAACCGCTCTCCCCGACGACCGCCAACGTCCTGCCTTGCCGCAATTCAAACGAAACATCGCGTATGGCGCGGACGTGACGCCGATCAAGAAAGGTCCCGAGCCGGTAGGTGAGCCTCAATCGCTCGGCCGACAGGACTGCGGAAGAATTCTCGCCAACTTTGCCTGTTACACTGCGGGACGCGGCGGCCAATAGCTTGCGCGTGTAGTGGTGGGCGGGCGATTTGAGGACAGTTTTGGCCCTTCCGGATTCGACGATTTCTCCCTCGTTCATCACGCAGATGCGATCGGCAATTTGGGAAACCACACCGAAGTCATGGGTGATGAACAATACGGATGCGTTGCGCTCCCTCTGCAACTCTGCGATCAGCTTCAGTATTTCGGCCTGCGTTGTCACATCAACGGCAGTGGTCGGTTCGTCGGCAATGAGCAGGGCAGGTTCGAGCAGCAGCGCGCCGGCGATGACCACTCGCTGTGCCTGTCCACCCGAGAGCTGGTGCGGGTAGGCCTTGACTATGTTCCGTGGATTGGGCAGCCGGACAGCCGCAAGGATGTCCAGAATTCGTGAACGCCAATCCGAGGATGGAACGCCGTGCACGGACAGGATTTCCTGCAACTGCCGACCGACTCGTTGAACCGGATCGAGGCTACCTGCGGCATCCTGAAAGATCATCGCCATTCGCCGCCCGCGGATCGAGTTGAAGGCCTTCGAGCGTTGGGGCGGCAATGCTCTGCCCTGCAGTTCGATGACGCCGGACCGGAAAGCAAGCTGCGACGGCAGCATCCCCATTATTGAATCGGCGACCACGGTCTTGCCGGATCCGCTCTCGCCGACAAGGCAGAGCGTTTCGCCGGCATTGATGTCAAGCGAGACTCCTGACACGGCGTACTCGCGGTCACCGCCCTTCGGCAGGGCAACCGTAAGGTCACTGACCGAGAGCAGTTGTTCGCCGGCCCTGTGCGGGCCGGCGACTTGCCTGTCCATCAATGGACTATTTCATGTACAACTTGTCGAAAATCGTGACCGCCGAATTGCCCGGATCCCAATCCAGGTCGTCACGGACGGCATACGAAACAACGTTGCGCCAAAGATACATGCCGGGCGTGACATTCTCCCACTCCTCGACAAGTTCCAGATAGGCGGCATTGCGTGACTCAAAATCCTGTGCCGCCTCGAAATTTTCCCCGAGTTCCAGGAACCTGTCCGTCGGTACCCACGTCTTGTGGCTGGCGCGGGTACGGCTGGACAGGGGGCCCCAATCCATCCAGAGCGGTCGGTAGGGATC
The DNA here is from genome assembly GCA_963664715.2 of Paracoccaceae bacterium. Classification (GTDB taxonomy): domain Bacteria; phylum Pseudomonadota; class Alphaproteobacteria; order Rhodobacterales; family Rhodobacteraceae; genus JAPOXR01. The sequence goes on along the minus strand of CAXXUY010000018.1, from coordinate 3,516 downwards.
ACCGGAAAACTCGCTCGACATGGACATGTTGAGCAGGTGGAACGGGCGCTTGTAGGCGAGGGAGAAGTTGTCAACGACCTTTGCCCGGACATTGATTCCGACCTCTCGCCACTGTTCGACCATGAATTCGGCGGCAGTTTCATAGTTCGGATAGAAACCCCGGGTAATGTGCCATACGAGCTCCTCGCCATCATAGTCCGTCATGCCAAGGAGTTCCCTGGACCGTTCAGGATCATAGGAAAGGCGCGCCTTGCGGTCGGGATCGAAATACTCGCCGTATTCCGGGAAATTGAACGGGGCGGGCACGAAAGTCGCATCTCCCCAGAGCGCCTTGACGATTCCTTCACGGTCAATGGCCGTGACCATGGCCATTCGCAGGTTAGCATCCGTCAACGGATTGTCCGGCAGGAGTTCCGTTGTCAACGTGTTGAAAGCGAACATCGGATAGTTCTCTATGGATTTCTCCATGACCCTGACGCCGTCGGTGTTGCCGACCGTCTCCACCTGGTCGGCAGGCACGCTGACGATCACGTCAAACTCCCCGGCCGCCAACCCGGCGAACCGGGTCGAGAACTCCGGAACAATCTGGAACGTCAATTCCGACGCCGGCGCCGAACCGTTCCAATAGCCGTCATAAGCTTCCGCAATTAGGGATGTTGACGGATCGAAGGACACCAGCTTGTATGGACCGGTACCCATCGGATTTTGGCCAAACTCCTCCGTTCCGACAGCTTCGTAGTAGTGTTTCGGCAAAACGAATCCGAGCGGTGTGACCAGGCGGAATATGAAGCTTGGATCGGGCAGCGCGGTTTCGATCTCAACCGTGAGCGGGCCGGTTGCCTCAACCCGCACTATGCCGCGGGCGTAGCGCGTCCCCCGCGGGGCAAGAGGTTCAGGCCCCCAGAGGCGCTCCTCGGACATGGAGAATGCGACATCCTCGGCATCCATTTCATGCCCGTCATGAAACGTCACACCCTCCCGAAGCCTGATTGTCCAGACATTCGGGGATGTCCGCTCCCAGCTCTCCGCAAGCCATGGAACAAGCGTCTTTCCGTCCGGGTCCTCCCAACGGTCCCGTCGTACGAGCGTATCGAACAGGTTCGAGTGCACCCGCGCACCGGTGGTTGAAATTCCAATGACCGGATCCATTGTGGGCCACAGATTGTCGACTGCAATTTTGATTTCAGGTCGATCCTGGGCGAATGCTCCGGTGGCAAACGCAACGGCGGAAATTGCTACCAGGATGTTGTCTCGAAGTTTTGCCAATCTAAATTCCTCCTGTGTTGGCGAAGTCAGTCTCATGCATACTCATACTGCTACCTAATGTGTTCAAGCCTGTAAGGCCGGTCGTGGGTCAATGAGGGAATTTGCTGTCGCGCTGCCTCGGCACGGCCGGGATCAATCTCGACCAGCGCGTAGCCGGGTTCCTCGCCACCAAGATCCGCCACGACCTTCCCCCAGGGGTCCACGACCAGGGAATGGCCGTAGGTCGACCTGCCGTCGTCATGCTGGCCAACCTGCGCCGCAGCGATGAACCAGCAACCGTTTTCGATCGCCCGCGACCGGATCAGTGGTTCCCAATGCGCCTGTCCCGTCGGGACAGTGAAGGCCGACGGGGCAAACATTACCGATGCGCCGCAGTTGGCATAGTCGCGGTAGAGACCGGGGAAACGCAGGTCGTAGCAAATCGACAGGCCCCAGGGTCCCCAGGGTGTGTCGACGACAGTCGCCTGGCTTCCGGCCGTATAGCGGTCGGACTCGCGGGTGGGTGGTCGCCCTTCCAGAAAGATGTCGAAGAGATGAATCTTGTCGTAGCGCGCACGGATTTCTCCGGTCGGGCCCACGAGTACGCTGTGATTCAGGAGTTTGTTGTTCTCCTGGATCGGAGTGGAGCCAACATGGATCCAGATCCCGTTGCGGGAGGCAATCCGGCGGCATTCGGAAATAAAGGGGTCTGCCTGCTCGGAAACTGTCTGCCTCATTGCATCCGCCCGATCTCGGTTCATCATTCCGGCGGCTTCCGGGAGCGCCAGCAGGTCGCACCCCTCGTCGACGGCCTCTTTCGCGCGTCTGCGGACGGTTTCGACATTGCCCGCGTGACGGTTGGTCGATGTCATTTGGACAATCGAAACCCGAAATCCTCTTGCCATGGCTACAATTTCCGGAAGTGTGACACCGGAAGTAACCCGGTGTTGCGATGGAATCCGCTGCAAAATGCCCGGCAAGTTCCCCTTAGTCAACCCGACCGTTCAATCGCGGGTGTAAATCTCACATTGCGACAGCACATGGCTTGTTCTGGACAAAATCGGGTGGTTTGCCCGGGTGATTCGGTGTGATTCGGCGTTGATCGGGCCGAACCGTGCCCGTGCCGCGCCGGTGATGCCGGTTTCGGGCACGAATGCGGGTTTTCGGGGGTCGGGAATGCCACCGATCACAGGATGTGGCAGATCCTGGTTAGCTGTCAATCAATGGAGCATTCCCGATGTCCTTGGAGTCGCACACAGCCGATATCCTTGCCAAGAAGTTTATGCATCTGCCCGAGCCCGTTCGCAGGGCGGCAAGACCGACCTCAAGCGCTGGCTGTCGCAGGAATGCAGCCTTGTGTTGAAGAGGCGGCCCGGCCTGAGCTCGACTTTGCACGATTATGCTGCGAAGCAGAGTGTTTCAACCATGCGCTGGATCCTTTCCGGAGGGACTTTGAGCCTTTGATGTTCGGCCAGGAGGCCACTGATGGCATGATCGGCATCTGCGGGCGGCAGGATTTTCTGTCGTTCCCGGTCTGATGCGGAGCGTTGGAAAATGCCATCCAGCCAGAGCCGGGTCCGCACCGCGGCGATGGCGTCGGAGAATGTGAAGCTGGTTTTCGGGTACCACGCGGCTGCACAGGATTGCGGTGTCCTGGCGAGGATGTCGCCGGCCCACAGGCAGACCAGGCTGTAGAGTCCGAGGAGCACCGGTGTGGTCCGTTCGATTGCGGCATCGGACCACTGCCGCTGGGTCTCGAGGCCGAGATGGGCGCGCATGTCCTGGAAGGTGACCTCGATCTGCCAGCGCCGCACGAAGATGGCGATGATCCGCGCCGGGTCCATGTCGGTATCGGTGCTGAAGAAGGCCTGGGGGTCTCTGCGGCCTTCCGGGTCCCGCACCAGGACCCATCGGATGGCTTTGGGCCTTGTGCCGGTCCGATACCAGAGCGCCTGCCCGGAGAGGATCTCGAGTGTCTTGTCTTTCAGGCCTCCATACCAGCGCGGGAGGGTGATTTCTGTCCAGTATAGAGCGACAATCTGGATGATAGCTGCACGTCAATCAGGATGATTGTTTGACGTCGCGGCAATGCGGATATTTTCCGGATTTCCTGTCGAGTGCAAGTGGTTTTTCCGCTGATCCTTTTTGCCGCTGATTTCCTTGTTTCCGGAACGAAGACGGCCCGCGGCTCTGGTGTGCCGCGGGCCGCATGTTTCGGTGTTTTCCGGCTCAGTCGACGGCAGTGTTCTTTTCCGTGGCTCTTGTCGCCGG
>CAXXUY010000017.1:0-169923 GCA_963664715.2 Paracoccaceae bacterium | reverse complement strand
GGGTCGGCGTCCGCGACCTCCGAGGCGCTGATCAAGATCATCACCGGCTTTGAGCCGGGCAAGGACTACAATGCTGTCCGCCTGAACTGGGGCGAAGGCTACGCCGCTCTTGCAGACAACAAGATCGACATGATGGTCCGTCCGGCGGAAATCGGGTCGTCCAAAATCGAGCAATTCGGGCTGTCAGGCGAATTTCGCATCCTTTCCATTCCGGACGACGTCATCGGCTCGGAGGCGATGCAGGCTCTCTTTGGGCGTCCTGGGCGTGGAATGCTCAAGTTCGACGGCGGCGTCTACAAGGGGCAGCTGACTGGCGGCGACATCACCGCGCTGGGATTCACCCAGTTCGTGGGCACTCACGCAGGCGTGTCCGAAGATTTGGTCTACGACGCAACAAGATCCTTCTGGGAGAACCTGGACGAAGTTCACGCGACCGCGTTCTTCCTGAAAGCTGTCACGCCTGAAACCGCGTTCACTTCCGTCAACGTTCCTCTGCACCCCGGTGCAGCGAAGTACTATGACGAAGCAGGAATTCCGGTCCCAAGCGAACTGCGTCCCTGAACGATGCTGGCGAGTGGACCGCCAAGGCGGTCCACCCACAACTTTCTCGAACCAGGCCGGGACCGATCTGATGACCTCGGAGACCCAAGCGTCTGGCGGAACGGCCAAGCTGTTTGCGCTGTTGTCCGCACTGGCTTGCTTCCTGCTCGGTGCAATCGCGCTTTACAGTTCGGGTGTGGGTCTCGTTGAACCGAAGTTTCACCGTGCCGCAGGTTTTGCTCTGGCCTTGCTGGCCGGCATCGCGGCTTCGAGAGTCCGCCGGGAAGCGAACGGTTCCGTCACCGGCGCTGGTGCCTCCGTTCATTTGGCGATCGACGTCACGCTGATGGCCGCCGGTCTATGGGCGATCTGGTCCTTCTATTTCGTCCAGGCACGAATGGAAGTCGCTCTCTACGACGTGACGCAAGCTGATGCCTGGCCCGCCTTGGCGGGCCTTGTGGTCTTTCTGGTGCTTTGCCGCAGGCTTTGGGGCTGGGGGCTCTTCGGGGTTGGCGCCTTCGGAGTCCTTTACCTGCTCTTCGGCAAGGACTTGCCAGGCATTCTGGCTCACACCGGATTCACGCTTACGGAGGTTGCGGAGGCTCTATGGTACAACACCAACAAGGGTGTCTTCGGGTCCATCACGAACATCGTCCTGTCCACGGTCTTCATCTTCATCATTTTCGGAGTCCTTCTGGAAGGCACGGGAGCCGGCGATACGCTTCTGAAATTCGCGTTCCTCGTGACGCGGCGGACCCGGGGCGGGCCAGCCCATGCAGCGATCCTGGCATCTTCCTTGTTCGGAACCATGTCGGGCTCCACCGTTGCCAACATCGTCGGTACCGGCACCTTCACCATCCCGATGATCAAGAAGCGGGGGTTTTCCCCAACCTTCGCTGCGGGGATCGAGGCAACGGCGTCGTCTGGCGGGCAGATCATGCCACCGATCATGGGGGCTGCGGCACTGGTCATGGCTGACCTAACCGGCACCGGCTACCTGAACATCATTGTCGCCGCCCTCATTCCGGCGCTCTTCTACTATTTCAGCCTGTTTTCGGCCGTAACGGTCGAGGCGCGACGGCAGAGAATCGATGTTGAGCCGCTGGCCGTCGGCGACCGGATCACTCGAGTTGACCTGATCAATTCGGTCCTGTTCGTCGGTCCGATCCTGACGGTGATCGGATCGCTCGTGGCGGGGTCCTCGACATCTGCGGCCGGTTTCAATGCCGTCGTCGTTCTCCTGGTTCTTTCGGTCATCAACCCCGATGTCCAGTCCGACCCGCTGCGGGTTTGGCGTGCCTTTCTCAAGGGCGCCCAGTCGGGCGCAACGCTTCTCATTGCCATTGCCGCCATCGGCATCCTCGTCGGGTCACTGGATTCGACTGGTTTGGGGCTCAAGCTCGCCAATGTCATTTCCACGATCCGGGGTGAAAGCCTGTTCTCGGCGCTCCTGGTCGCCATGGTTGGCGCATTGGTCCTTGGCATGGGCATGCCGACGCTTCCCGCCTACCTCATCATAGTCCTGGTAATGGGTCCGGCTATCCAGGCCTTGGGCGTCTCGATGCTGACCGCTCACATGTTCGTCTTTTACTACGGAGTGGCATCCTCGCTGACGCCGCCTGTCGCCATCGCCGCCTATGCCGCCGCCCCGATTGCCGGGGCCAACCCCCTGATGACCGCATTCATGTCGTTCCGTTTGGGAATGGCGAAATTCATCATCCCTTTCGTCTTCGCGTTTTATCCGACCATTCTGGTCATCGAAGAGTTCAGCCTGTTGCCATTCGTTTGGATCGTCGCCCGAACGTGCTTCTGCATTTGGCTGTTCTCTTCTGCACTCTCGGGACACGACCGTCGCAAGCTGACTATGCCAGAGATTGTCGCGAGGTTCCTTGCGGCGTTTGCAATGCTGGCCCCCGACCCTGCAATCCACATCCCGGCGATTCTCGTCGGCCTCGGCTTGCTGGCATGGGATGTACGGTCAGCGCCGCACCCGTCACCGAAATCGGAGGCCGAATCTTGACCAGGCGACCAAACTTCTTGTTCATCATTACGGATCAGCATCGTGCGGACCACCTCGGATGCGGTGGCAACGCGATTGTCCAGACCCCGAACATCGACAGCATTGCGACCAAGGGCACTAGATGGGATCGCTTTTATGCAGCCAACCCGATTTGCATGCCGAACCGCGCCTCGATCATGACTGGACGGATGTGCTCGGCACATGGGGTTCGGCACAATGGCATACCGCTGTCGAAAGACCACACGACGTTCGTGGAACTGCTCCGGGATGCCGGATACCGGACAGGGCTCATTGGCAAGTCTCACCTGCAGTGTTTCACGGGCCTTCCCGCGACGAACCGATTCGAGCCGGCCGAGGGCCTGGTCGCCCCAAGCCGGCATCTTCGCGATGCGATCAAGAACAACCGGAACACGCCCGATTATGACCTGGAGGTTGCCCCGCAATGGGACCGCCCGCTCGCTGAACGAACGGGTGGAGACTTCTACGGCTTCGAGCATGTCGAAGTTGTTGCAGATCACGGGGACCGAGCTTGCGGCGACTATCTGCTTTGGGCCCGACAGCAGTGCCGAGATTTCGATAGCCTCGTGGGGCCGGAAAACTCGCTTCCGGACAACCGCGTCAACGCACCGCAAGCCTGGCGGACAGCCGTGCCGGAAGAACTCTATTCGACATCTTGGATCGCTGATCGAAGCGAAGCCTGGCTGTCCAATGGTGCAGCGAACGACGAGCCGTTCTTCCTGCAAATGTCCTTCCCGGACCCCCACCATCCGTTTACGCCTCCGGGTCGCTATTGGGGCATGTACGATCCTGCCGACATCCCGCTCCCCGCTTCGTTCGGCCAAGGTGATCTCCCACCGATTCGGGCCATGCAAGAAGCGCTTGAGAAAGGCACAGATGCTCGAGACAGCCAAAACCCGTTCGCGGTTACGGAAGTCGAAGCCCGATCGATCATCGCCTTGACCTACGGCATGATCACCATGATCGACGACGCCATCGGACGGGTGCTGAAGCGGCTTGACAGCCTTGGTCTGGCAGAGGACACCGTTGTCATCTTCACCTCTGATCACGGCGACTACATGGGCGATCACGGGTTGATGCTGAAGTTGCTGCTGCATTTCCAAGGCATCATCAGAGTGCCGTTCGTCTGGCATGATCCAAAGTCTCCGAGCCCTGGCCAAGTCGACGGCGGGCTTGCGTCATCCATCGATATCGCGCCCACGATCCTGGCCCGGGCCGGAATCCAGCCCTACAACGGCATCCAGGGCCGTGACCTTCTTTCATGCAGGTCTCCGGGGGTCGTCATCGTCGAAGAAGACAGTCAGCGCCTCATGACCGGCTTTGACCGACCTCAGAGAGTTCGGACCATCGTGACCGACAAGTACCGAATGTCGCTGCGGGAAGGCGAAAACTGGAATGAGCTTTATGATCTCTCCACCGATCCTGGCGAATTCAGCAACCTTTACGATGAACCTGCCGGACTGAAGGCACGGCACGAATTGTCGGAGTTGATGCTCAGGCGAATGATCGCGCTTCAAGATCGGTCGCCATTGCCGGCCTACCGGGCCTGAATTGCGAATCCTCTGGCGTCCCTGGACTGTGCAACTCGTGTGCCCGTCCGCGGCCCTTGCAGCGAGGGGGAGGATTCCCGCGCACGGACCCCGACATCGGCTTGGCATCTTGCGTGTTGACATCCAGTCCGGCGGCATCTGCAGCGACAGAGAAGTTCATCGCGAAACTTCTTGACCTTCCAGTTACTGGACGACTATTTTCCGCCCGACTTCGTTACAGGTGCCAGGCAGGAGGTCGCAATGCCCAAGGATGCAGCCACAGCAAGGACCGCGACGCTCCATCGGATGGCAAGGCGTCAAGTACCCTTTATAATCCCCAGGTTAAGCGCGATTCTCCCGGCAACCGGCTTGCGGGGCACTGCGGTTGACGAGACAACCAAATGACGACGATCGATTACTACTTCTCCGTTCTGTCTCCCTTCACGTATTTGGCCGGTGACAAGCTGGAACGGGTCGCCTCGCGCCATAACGCGGCGATTGATTACAAGCCGATGGACATCATGGACCTGTTCGGGCGAACTGGCGGTGTGCCACCCAGGGACCGGCACCAGTCAAGAAAGGTCTACAGGTTGCAGGACCTGTCGAGGATCGCGCAACTCGAGGAAATGGACATCAACCTGGCGCCGGCGTTCTGGCCAACCGACGCAGTGCCTGCGTCATGCGCAATCATCGATGCCGGGGAAGACGGCTCTGGAGATGTAGGTGCCCTTTCCAGGAACATTCTCCTGGCCTGCTGGGCAAACGAGAGGAACATTGCCGAACCGGAAGTGATAGCGGACTGCCTCTCCTCGGCAGGTTTCCCGGCAGAAGTCATGAACGCGGACAGGAGCGGGTCTCTTCGGCAGTACACCGCCAACACCGCAGACGCGGTCGCAAACAACGTATTCGGTTCGCCAACCTACGTGACAAAAGGCCAGGTCTTCTGGGGTCAGGACAGGCTGGAACACCTCGATGCCTGGCTGGAAGGGAGGCTGGCCTGAATCCGTGTCAGCTTGCGGAAACAAGACAGTCGACAAGTCGTTCAACGTCGTCGTCAGTGGTCGACCAATTGCACACGAGACGTGCATCCACCGCCTCGAAGCCATTGCCGTCAAGATGCTGATTGTGGGGCCACAGGTAGTATTCGGCACCAGCTGCAAACGCCTTGCGATGCAGGAATCGAGGAAGCCTGACGAACACCATGTTCGCGTCAACGGGGTGAATGATTTCTGCCGTCTCAACCTGACGAAGACCCTCGGCAAGTCGGGTGGCCTGCCTGTTGGCACGTGACGCAAGCGTCAGCCAAAGACCGTCCGAAAGATAGGTTGCCATCTGGGCCGCAAGGTACCGGTGCTTTGAAAGCAGGTGTCCACCGCGCTTGCGGCGAAGTTCGAATTCCCATGCAAGATCAGTGTCGAAAACGAGCACGGCCTCAACTCCGAGCAGTCCGTTCTTTGTTCCACCGAATGACAGGACGTCGATTCCCGCCCTCCAGGTCATGTCCGATGGCGAACACCCCTGGCCAATGATGGCGTTTGCCAGGCGCGCTCCATCCATGTGACTGGGAATGCCGCAGCCCAGCGCCGCCCCGGTCAGGGCCTCGATTTCAGGGCAGGTATAGACGGCACCGTTCTCGGTTGCATTGCTGAGAGACAATGCGCCACTCTGAACATTGTGGACACCGACGGGGGCCGCATCCGCGAGCGCCCTTTCGAGTGACCGGAGATCAACCTTGGCGTGCTCACCGTCCAGCAGCGTGAGCTTTGCGCCACCCGAAAAGAACTCGGGTGCACCGCATTCGTCTTCCTGGACGTGCGAGTGGCGATGACAATAGATGGTCGACCATGGCGGGCACAGGCAGGCGAGCCCCAGCGCATTGGCAGCCGTCCCGGTCGCAACGAGGTATGCACATACTTCCGGTGACTCGAATTGATTCCGAAATTCCTCACGGACCAGTTCCATGAGATCATCAGCTCCATATGAAGCCGAATAGCCCTCATTTGCCCTGCAAATGGCCTCAAGGATTTCCGGTGCCGCCGGGCCGCTATTGTCAGATGTGAAGTTCATTCAGAATTTGTCCACCACGTGATGTTCCAGGTCGTCCATGTTGATTTCCGTTTCGGCAACTGCGCGTCCTTTCACCGATATGCCAGCCTCGTGTACCGATTCGGTGCTTCCGGAATTGAGATAATGCCATTCGTGCAGCGGATGGCCGTCTCGCCGCAGCCTGTACGCACATGTATCCGGCATCCAGTCAATGACCTCATCGATCGAGTCCGGAGTCAGCACGATGCAGTCGGTAACGATCTTCGTTCGTGCTTCATAGTGGCGGCAGCGGCACTTCTTGAGGTCAAGCAACCTGCAGGCCACGTTGGTCCACTTCACGCCATCCGAACCGCTCTCTTCGAATTTTAGCAAACAGCAAAGACCGCAGCCATCGCACAGCGCTTCCCATTCGGAACTGTTCAACTCGTCAAGGGAATATCGTTCCCAGAACCGGTGTCGCAGCTTTCCGCCGTCGCCACCAAGGGCGGACCGGACATATTTCAGGAATTTACGCATGTTCCCGGAGCAACTCGCGTGTGCGTTCGCAGTCGACGCCCATTTGCCTAACGAGTTCGCTGACGGTGCCGAAAGTCAGTTCCGGGCGTTGAAACTCAACCAGTGCTACCGAGATTGTCTCGCCGTAGATGTCACCGGCAAAGTCCAGAATGTAGACTTCCAGGTTGGCAGAGTTTTCTCCGAAAGTCGGACGAATCCCGATCGACGCCGAGCCCTGGTATCGCCCCGTGTGAGGCCCCGTCAGCACATCGACGAGAACGGCATAGACACCGAACCGGGGCTGATGCAGCCCGTCCAATGAAACATTTGCCGTCGGATATCCCAGGCCTCTTCCGCGGCTCTCCCCTGTCAGCACGCAGCCTTCAATCCTGTGCCAATGGCCAAGATTTCGGGCGGCATCGCCAGTCCGCCCTTCCGACAGGGCCTTCCTGATCGATGTAGACGACCAGCTGCAATCCTCCGCGCCTGCCATGGGCACAACGCGTGTTTCAAATCCGAGTTCTTGCCCGTGCCTGGACAGCTGTTCAGCGTCTCCCGAACGGCCCTGGCCGAAGCGGAAATCTTCGCCGACAATGGCACAGCAAATCCCCAGCCCGCTTGCCAGGACCTGCCCGGAAAACTGTCTGGCAGAAAGACCTGCCAGCCAGGAGTCGAATTGCAACTCGAACATCAATTGCACACCGACTGTCTCCAGCCTGCGTGCCTTCGCCTCCTGGTTCATGAGGCGAAACGGAGGTGCGGCCGGGTCAAAGTACTGGCGCGGGTGCGGTTCGAATGTCACGACCGCCAGTTTCGAACCGATGCGATTGGCATGGTCCCTGGCAAATCTGATGACCTCAAGATGTCCGCGGTGGACACCATCGAAATTTCCGATAGCAACCACACAGCCCTTGTGGGCTGTCGAAACACTCCTGAAGTCCCGGATGATCTGCATTTGGCCGATTTAGACTCACATTTTGTCCTGCGCAATTGGCAGTTCAGGTTTGATGGCCCTGAGATGCAGGACGGGCTGCAGACGAACGGGACCCGATTGGTGCCCATGGTTCCCCGCTGAAACCTTCACCATGTCTGGACCTTCATCCGCTTATCAGCGCAGGAAACCAATGGCATAATCGGGACTTGCGCCCACATCCGAAAGGAACTTGGCCAATAGCACCGGATCAGGCTTGATCCTCGTTCCCGTTTCGGTGAGGGAAAGGCCGCCTGTCACGAAGAGGCTGTCGAGCGACTGGTTCCTGGCACCTCCGATATCCGTATTGATACCATCACCGATGCAGAGAATCCTGGGCGCGATCGTATCGGGAAGCAATGAATTTAGTTGCTTGCGAGCAAGGTCATAGATGCGTGACAGCGGTTTTCCGAACATCAGGGTGGTCCCGCCCAGGGCAGTGAACAGTGCTGCCAACGCACCAGCACAGTAGACCCTGCGTGAACCCCTGTCGACGATGATGTCCGGGTTGGCACACAACAACTTCATTTCCCGTCTCACAGCTTCGGAAAGGACTGCCCTGTAATCATCCGGGGTCTCGCTCATATCGTCAAACAGACCCGTACACACAATTCCCTCTGCCTCTTCGAAACTGACACGGCTGATTTCCAGAGATTGACTGTCCGGTTCAGGATCCCTGCCGAAAAAGCCCAGGGCAGAGTCCGGGCCAATATGGTACACGCTTTTGCCCACTTCTCCCCGGAATAGCGCGTAGCGGGCAGAGTCTCCGGAAGTGACTAGGCAGTTCCAGGACTCCTCGGGCACCCCGATTTCCCTGATCTGCCGCTCGACATGAGCTGCCGGCCGGGGCGAATTGGTAATGAGTATGACGGGTCTGCCTTGCCGAATCTCGCAGCCCAAGGCGTTGCAGGCATCAAGGTTTGCCACCACGCCGTCATGAATGACGCCCCAGACGTCGCAGAATACGGCATCATACCGTTCGGAAATCTCGGCAAGGGAATCGATGATTTGCGCCATCAGTGACTTCTTCGGTTTCTCAAAATGAACCTGGCTCCGGGCTTGACCTGGCCGGAAACTCCCGGGCGAATCCGTGGGAGATTACCACTTCAGTTGCCTCCTCTTGAAACCGGCCGGCGCGCACGTGTCGCTGATCATTCCGGGCATGCCCGTGTCGATTCGGATCAGAAGGACAGGTTCGGGATTATCTGTTTTTTCCGGCTTACAACTCCGGGCAGTTCAACCTGGTCCGACGACACGGCCGCAGAAAAGGAGTTCTCTGCCAGGGCTCGGACGAAGTCATTCGGCACGAGCAACGTCGATGACTCGTTGAATATGTCAACCACGAAGAACAGAATCTCGTCTACGTCCTCCTCCCTGGCAACCCGTTCCATTCCCTGTATCAGGCCACTCTTCCGTTCGAGGATTTCCGACGGATTCGTGGTTTCCAGCACGGAGATCTTCAGCTTCCTTCCATTGATCTCGTAATTCTTGGAGTCGATCCTGAGCAATTCATCGTCCGGGCAATCCGACAGGTCGGATTTGGCTGCGAACATCTCGGACGCGTATGAGGAAATGTCGATGCCGAGATCAAGTGCCAGTTCATCGGCAAGCCTGCGGTCGGACTCGGTGGTCGTTGGCGACCTGAACTCCATCGTGTCCGAAAGAATGCAGGTCAGCATGAGCCCGCGGACAGTGCGCGGCATTCTCGACGATTCGCTTCCCATCAGGTCATGCATGATCGTGGCAGTGCATGCGACCGGCCGCATGACGACGTTTATCGGTTCCCGCGTTGCCAGCCCACCCTGGAGGAGGTGGTGATCAATGATCTCGACAATTCTGGCCTTGCCAATGCCTTGCGGGAGTTCGGAAGGATTATTGGTGTCAACGATGATCACCTCGTCGCCTTCTTCCACGTCGTCGATGATTTCGGGCATTTCGAATCCCCACCGTTCCAGCATGAAGAGTGCTTCCTTGTTCGGTTGACCGAGCAGATGGGCTCTCGCCGGAGTCTGCCGGATCTTGTTCGCATACCACTCCCAGATCAGGGGTGACCCGGTTGAATCGGAGTCAGGTGACTTGTGCCCGAAAATCTTGATCATGCCAGGATTCCTCAGCTTCATAATCGGTTCTGTCACCATATAGTTTTGGCAACAACAGATGTCACCTTTGCGAGACAGGTTCCGGCGGGAACAGCCGGCCCGGCCGAATGACATCGTCGCGCTCCGGACGGTTTCGCTAGGTGGCAGGAAATCCGGTACCAATCCCTCAATGTGGCGGGCCAGCGAGGCAACTTGGTGATGCTGCAAGCCGGACCAACAGGCCCGAGGAATCCCGGACCGACACCGGAAACACAAGGTAGCCCTTTCAGGACGCGCCACGATTCCCGGTTGTTGTTCCCGGACTGAAGTGTCGGGCAGCGCGGTGAAGTTCCCGGTTTGGGCAGGAGCCGATTTTCCAGGGGACCGGATTGGTACGGGAAGCGCTGGGTTGTCTTCTTTGCCGGAACTGCCACCCCTTTGTACGAGCTTGGCTTGCGGATGCGATCGAGGACGTTTTTCGAGACGCAGAACCGTCTCGAATGCGGTCCGGGCCTGTCTCGCGCAATTGCGCTGAGCGAGAGGCCCTGTCACTTCAAGTCGTGAATCACGAAGACAATCCTCAATCCAATCACCTGCTCAATGCCGTCATCGGCTTGTTGTTCAGCCGGGCATTCCTGCCAGGGACCGGATTGCCCCGGAAGGCAGGATGATAGTGGTTGCAAATCCGGATTCAGGGTGAAAATTCGCGTGACCTGGAACCGGCCATGTCGATTCCGGAAATATCCGCCCTGTCCACCAGCCTCTGGATGAAGTCCCGTCCGGCAGAAGCCCATGATGCCTTCTCCAGTGTCTCGGCTATCCGTTCACGAACCGACTCGAAGGGTAGAACATCTCCTCTGGCCCGCGCGTCCAGCCGAACCAGATGAAATCCGTATCTGGTCTCGACGAGCATGTCACCGATCTGGCCTGGTGCCAGCAATTCAAGTGCAGCTTCGAACTCGGGCGCCAGGTCACCATCCGAAAGCTGTCCGAGGGAACCTCCATTGGCTGCGGAAGCACACGCGCTGTGCTTCTTGGCCATCCGCCCGAAGGCAGTCTCGTCACTCTTGAGCAGGTCCAGGAGTTCCGCCGCATGTTCCCTTGCCCTGTCACGGCGCTCCGGGTCCGATTCCGGAGCTGCAACCAGTATGTGCGAGGCTTCATAGACCGATGGAGCGCGGAACTGTTCGGGATGAGCGTTGTAGAAATTTCGCAGATCATCCGGTGCCGGCAGACGCGGCTTGATTTCGATCTCGGTCAGTTCGCGGATCATTGCCTCGGACTCGGTTTCCCGACGTCCAATTCCATCGAGGTTCGGTTCGGCATCGAGACCGCGCCTCTCCGCCTCCTGGAGGAGCAACTCGCGTATGACCAGCGATCTCGCTGCCAGCCGCCAGGCCAGTCCGGGCTTTCCCGCCGGTGCCCTGTGGTTCTGGGCCTCCGCGGCAATCTGGCTGACGGGTATTGTCCTGCCGTTGACTGACACATCCGGGAACAGCGGTTTCATTGCACCGTTGCCGGAGTTTCACACAATCGGCCGTCGGGGAAGCACTCAGCCCTGACGCCCGGCACCCCTGTTGCTCTCTACCGTTGCAACATTTCTGCGTGATCTCACAACCTGGTATCCCGGCCTGAATACGTAGCCCAAGGGTGCCGACAGCATGTGAACCAGCCTGGTAAACGGAAACAGGAGAAAGATTGTCAGTCCCAGAAAGATGTGGATCTTGAAGATCGGATGTGCGGTGGCAATGTAGCTTGCGGCATTGAAGTCGAAGGTGAAGATCCCGAGGGACCAGGCCATGAAGGCAACCATCTGGCCTCCTTCCAGGTGCTGGACGGAAATGAATATCGTCCCGAGACCCAGAATCAGCTGAACGACCAGCAGGACAAGTATGCCGATATCGGCGAAAGACGAGGTTCTGCGAATGCGCGGGTCCGACAGGCGTCGATGAAGCAGCATTAATCCTCCTGCCAGCGCAAGGATACCGGCCAATCCCCCGACCACAATGGCAAGTATCTGTTTGAAACTGTGACCGATTCCCAGAATGTCGAAGATCTCGATCGGTGTCAGAAGGCCGACCAGATGGCCGAAAAACACGATCAGGACACCAACATGGAACATCACGGATCCGGCAATCAGCTGCTTCCTTCTCAGAAGCTGGCTCGAGGATGACTTCCAGGTGAACGGGTCGCGCTCGTAGCGGACTATGCTGCCGACAAGCAGAACGGAAAGACAGATATAGGGGTAAATTCCGAACAAGAATTCATGCATCAGCGTCTTCCTTGATTGTGATCGGCCATCGGTCGGGAGCCGTCCATCCGCGAGAGCAGGTCACGGGCCTGCGGGCAATCACCGCCGACGCCCGGCCCGAACGTGACCTCGGATTCTTCCCAGGACTCATCTAGAGCTTCCAGGTCGTCGCCCGATGGCTCCGGAAGCACGAGAAGGGCGGCCAGCGCCTCGCGGTCACTGACGCCACCGGCAATTCGCACCAGCGCAGTGAAAATCGATGCGTATCGACACTGCCGTCGCGACAGGCGAGTTCCGAGTGCCTCGATTATGTGGCTTGCATCGACGAGTATCCGCCTGGCCTCGTCCGTCGGACGAAGCGACAAGAACTCGAGAAGGGTAGGGAGGTGGTCGGGAAGCTCAACTGTGCTTGGTTCAAGTCCCGCCCGCTCGTAGGTCTCCAGCAAGTCAATCATGGCTGCCCCGCGTGAGCGGTTGTCTCCGTGGACATGTTCGAACAGGTTGAGGCAAAAGGACCGGGAACGGTCGAATACCTCCACGAATCTCTCCTGGAGTTGCCAGATGTCCATGGCATCAAGTTCATCGAGAAACTCGGCGAGATTCTCCCTGGTTCCGGCATCCAGGCGGCGGTCCGATTCAAAGACGGCTCGCAGGTCCGGAATGGCCTCCTTGAGTTCTCCGGTCGGATAGGAAAGCAGTATCGACAGTGATTTCAGTGTCCGGTCCATCAGCGGCCGTCCTCCGGAATCGCCAGTTGCCTGGCTCCACCGCCGAACAGGGACCCCTGGCTGATGCCGGTGGAGCATGCATTGCCGTCGGTGAAGCCGCAGCCGCCACGCAGGAAATGCGCATCCTCGACATTTTCCCTGTGCGTGGTCGGAATGACGAATCGGTCATCGTAGTCGGCAAGGGCCATGATCCTGTACATTTCATCGATTGTTTCAGCCGTCAGGCCTACCCGTTCAGCAATCGATTCATCGACCACGCCTTCAACGGTCTTGGCCCGCATGAAGACGCGCATTGCCAGCATTCGTTCAAGTGCCGTGACGACCGGTTGTTCGTCTCCGGCCGTGAGCATGTTTGCAAGGTACCTCACGGGAATTCGAAGCGAACGGACATCCGGAATTTCCCTGTCCATGTCGATCAAGCTCTTTTCGCTCGCGTTCTGGATGGGGCTGAGTGGTGGGACATACCAGACCATTGGAAGTGTCCTGTATTCGGGGTGGAGAGGGAAGGCGACCTTCCAATCGACCGCCATCTTCCAAACTGGAGAGCGGGTGGCTGCCTCGAGCCAGTCCTCGGACACCCCATCGGCAAGTGCCTGGCGCCGAATCGAGGGATCGTTCGGGTCCAGGAACAGGTCCAGTTGTGCCCGGTAGAGATCCTTGGGGTCCGCGCTGTTCGCCGCTTCGTGAATCCGGTCCGCATCGTAAAGAATCACACCCAGATAACGGATCCGTCCGACGCAGGTTTCCGAGCACACCGTCGGGCTGCCGGATTCAATTCGCGGATAGCAGAACGTGCACTTTTCCGACTTTCCGGTCGCCCAGTTATAGTAGATCTTCTTGTACGGGCAGCCAGACACGCACATGCGCCAGCCTCGGCATTGTTCCTGGTCAATGAGGACAATGCCGTCTTCTTCGCGCTTGTAGATGGCACCGGACGGGCAACTCGCCGTACAGGACGGGTTCAGGCAATGCTCGCAGAGTCTGGGCAGATACATCATGAAAGTGTTTTCGTATTCGCCGTAGATCTCCTTCTGCACTCCTTCAAAATTCGTGTCCTTCGACCGCTTTTCGAACTCTCCGCCCAGGATTTCCTCCCAATTCGGACCCCACTCGATCTTCTCAATTCGTTCCCCCGTAATCTTCGAGCGAGGTCGAGCCGTCGGGAATGCCTCCATTTCCGGCGCCGATTTCAGATTGTCGTAATCGAAATCGAACGGTTCGTAGTAGTCATCAATTTCCGGCAGGTCGGGGTTGCCGAAGATCTTGGCGAGGATTCTCCATTTGCTGCCCTGTTTGGGCTGCAGCGTTCCCGACTTGGTGCGTTCCCAGCCACCATTCCACTTCGACTGGTCTTCCCAGTTCTTCGGGTAGCCGATACCGGGCTTGGTTTCGACATTGTTGAACCAGGCGTATTCCACGCCGTCGCGGCTGGTCCAGACATTCTTGCAGGTTACCGAGCAGGTGTGACAGCCGATGCACTTGTCCAGATTGAGGACCTTTCCGATCTGCGCCCTGATTTTCATGGTGCTAACTCCGCTCGTTGCAAAGGCCTTTCAAGCCAGTCAACCTCATTCATCTTTCGAACAATCACGAATTCATCCCGGTTCGAACCGACTGTTCCGTAATAGTTGAACCCGTAACTCTGCTGCGCGTAGCCGCCGATCATGTGAGTGGGTTTCAGGGTCGTGCGCGTCACGGAGTTGTGGATGCCGCCCCTTCGCCCCGTTAGCTTTGATCCGGGTGTGTTAACGATCTTCTCCTGGGCATGATACATGAAAATCGTCCCGTTCCTGATCCTTTGCGACACAACTGCCCGGGCAGTCAGTGCGCCATTTGCGTTGTAGACTTCGACCCAGTCATTATCCTCGATACCGGCCGATCCTGCGTCGTCTTCGGAAATCCAGACCACGGGCCCACCGCGATTGAGGGTCAGCATCAGCAGATTGTCGGAATATGTTGAGTGAATGCCCCATTTCTGGTGCGGAGTTATGAAGTTCAGGATGACCTGCGGCTCGCCGTCAGATTCCACCTGGTCCCTTCCGCCGGCGATTGTCTTGAGGTCGACCGGCGGTCGATACGTACACAGCCCTTCCCCGAATGCCAGCATCCATGCATGGTCCTGGTAGAGTTGCTGGCGTCCGGTAAGTGTTCGCCATGGGATCAGTTCGTGCACGTTTGTATATCCGGCGTTGTAGCACACCTCGTCGCTTTCGATGCCGGACCAGGTCGGTGACGAGATGATCTTGCGCGGCTGCGCGGCAATGTCGTGGAAGGTGATCTTGTTGTGCTGCATTGGCAACGCGAGGTGGGCGTGGTGCAACCCTGTGGCGCGTTCGAGCGATTTCCACGCCCTGACGGCAACTTCACCATTTGTCTCCGGAGCGAGCGCAAGAATTGTCTCAGCCGCATCGATGTCGCTTTCAATCTTGGCGCAGCCCTTTGAACGACCTGATGTCCAGGTGCCGTTCCATTGCCTGAGATGTCCGACCTCATCCTTGGTATCCCACGTGATGCCCTTGCCGCCATTTCCGAGCTTTTCCATAAGCGGACCAAGTGCGGTGAACCGATCATAGACTGCAGGGTAGTCGCGTACAACCGATACGATGTTCGGGCCGGTCCGGCCCGGAGCGAGCGTGCATTCGCCTTTCTTCCAGTCCATGACATTCGGTTGGGCGATCTCTCCCGGAGTGTCGTGGAGGATCGGCACCAGCACGGCATCGTTTTCGACACCGAGGACCTCTGGTGACACTTCCGAAAACTTCCTGGCGATCTGCTTGAAGATGTCCCAGTCGGATTTGGATTCGTAGGCTGGATTCACTGCCGCCTGGAGCGGGTGGATGAACGGGTGCATGTCGCTGGTGTTGAGATCGTTCTTCTCGTACCAGCTGGCCGTCGGCAGCACGATGTCCGAGTAGACCGCCGTGGTTGACATCCTGAAATCGATGCAGACCAGCAAGTCCAGCTTTCCGGTTGCCGGATCTTCGTGCCACTTCACCTCTGAAGGCATCTTCCGTCCGGATTCGGCGATGTCCGGTGCCATGACGCTGTTTTCGGTGCCCAGCAGGTGCTTGAGAAAATACTCATGACCCTTGCCCGACGAACCGAGCAGGTTCGACCTCCAGACAAACAGGTTGCGCGGCCAGTTTTCCGGCGCATCCGGATCCTCGCAGGACATCTGAATCTCGCCGGACATCAGTCGTTCGGCGACGAGTTCGGCCACATTGGCCCCGGACTCCTTTGCCTCCCTGCCGATATCCAGCGGATTCTGCTTCAGTTGCGGAGCGGAAGGCAGCCAACCCATGCGTTCAGCGCGGACATTGAAATCGATCATGCTCCCTGACCAGTCTCCTTCCGGGGCCGTCGGTGACACCAGTTCCGATGCATCCAGTGTCTCGTATCGCCACTGGTCCGAATGGGCATACCATGCTGACGTCGAGTTCATCTGGCGCGGTGGCCGTGACCAATCAAGGGCAAACGCGAGCGGGAGCCAGCCGGTCTGCGGCCTCAGTTTCTCCTGGCCGACATAATGGCTCCAGCCGCCTCCGGACTTGCCCGTGCAGCCGCACATCGCCAGCATGTTGATGATGCCGCGGTAGTTCATGTCCATGTGGTACCAATGGTTGAGTCCGGCGCCCACGATCACCATTGAGCGGCCTTCGGTCAGCTCGGCATTTCTTGCGAATTCACGTGCAACGGACTCGATGTTCTGTCGACTGACTCCGGTGATCTTCTCGGCCCAGGCCGGTGTGAACGGAATGTCTGCTCCGTATTCAGCTGCCGCATTTCCATCACCGATGCCGCGGTCCACACCGTAATTTGCACAGAGCAGGTCGAAAACCGTGGCCACCAGGGCGGATTTGCCATCGAGTTCAACGCGCTTCGCGGGAACCAGCCTCGTGAGCACTTCCGGATGGTCGCACTTCACGAAAGGTGAAGTCGCCTGGCCGCCGAAATAGGGGAAACCGACCTCGGCCAATTCATCGTGATCAGACTCTGCGATCAGGGTTTTCTTCAGGGTTACGGTCTTGCCGTCTGCCTTCTCCTCCAGGTTCCATGCACCTTCCTGTCCCCAGCGAAATCCGATCGAGCCATTCGGTACGACGATGTCGTCCGACACCCCGTCAATGGCCAGGACCTTCCAGTCCGGGTTGTTTTCCTCTCCGAGATCATTTGTGAGGTCCGAGGCCCGGAGGAAGCGGCCGGGGACCAGCCGCCCGTCCCGTTCTTCCAGTCTGACCAGCATCGGCATGTCGGTGAACTTCCGGCAGTAATTCTCGAAATACTCCACCTGCCGTTCGACATGGAATTCACGCAGGATGACATGTCCGAACGCCATGGCCAGCGCGCTGTCGGTCCCCTGCTTCGGGGCAATCCAGATGTCGCTGAACTTGGCTGCTTCCGAGTAGTCGGGGCAAACAACTACCGATTTGGTCCCCTTGTATCGGGCTTCGGTATAGAAATGCGCGTCCGGGGTCCGCGTCTGTGGCACATTCGATCCCCAGACCAGCAGAAATCCGGAGTTATACCAATCGGCGCTTTCCGGCACGTCGGTCTGTTCACCCCAGGTCATCGGCGAAGCGGGAGGAAGGTCGCAATACCAGTCATAAAAGCTCATGCAAACGCCGCCGATGAGGCTCAGGTACCGCGTTCCGGCTGCGTATGACACCATGGACATTGCGGGAATCGGAGAGAATCCGAAGATGCGATCCGGACCGTAGCGTCTCGCAGTCCACGCGTTTGCGGCGGCAATGATCTCGGAAGCCTCCTCCCAGTCAGCCCGGACGAAACCTCCCTTGCCGCGCAGGCCGAGATAGGAGGATCGCAAATCAGGGTTTTCCTGCAGGGCCTGCCAGGCGGCGGCGGGAGTCCTGTCCTTGCGCAGTTGTTGCCATGCACGCAGGAGTGCCCCGCGGACCAGTGGGTGCCGGACGCGGCTTGCCGAATAGAGGTACCAGCTATAGCTTGCACCGCGGGAGCATCCCCTCGGTTCGTGATTGGGGAGATCAGGCCGGGTCTTCGGGTAGTCCGTGGCCTGAGTTTCCCAAGTCACGATTCCCGACTTCACATAGATGTTCCAGGAGCAGGATCCGGTGCAGTTCACGCCATGTGTTGATCGGACGACCTTGTCATGTCGCCAACGTTGCCGGTAGGTGTCTTCCCAGTCCCGGCTTTCGCGGGTCACCTGGCCATGCCCGTCAGCAAATTTCTCGATTTCCTTCGATTGCAGGAAATTCAAACGATCAAGCAGTTGACTCATCCTGGACTCCCTGGTCTTGTGATCACTTCCCGATCAATCCTTCATCAGGCTGGCACTGGCGCACCTCGCCGGCTGTAGAACCACCATGTCGTGGCAAGGCAGACTCCGTAGAACACGGCGAAGCAGATCAAGGCAGCTTCCGGGCCACCGGTCACTCCGATCGATGTTCCATACGCCTTGGGAATGAAGAACGCGCCATACGCAGCAATTGCCGACGTAAACGCGATAATCGATGCGCTCTCTCTTTCGCTTTGGGCCAGCGCGGCCTCGGGACCAATGCCCGGCACCAGTCGGGGAACTTCCTGGCGCACGATCGTGGGAATCATCTGGAACGTCGATGCATTGCCAATTCCGGTCAGGACGAACAATAACATGAAACACGCGAAGAAACCCCAGAAATTACCGGCCGACACCTGGCCGGGCAGAAAGAAGAGCACTCCCAGCACAGCAATGATCATGCCGGCGAATGTCCAGAAGGTGATCCGGCCACCTCCGTACTTGTCCGATACCCAACCGGTCGATGCACGGCTGAGTGCGCCAACCAGCGGTCCGAGAAACGCGTACGACAGAGCGTCCGCCTGCGGAAACTGCGTCTTGATCAGCAGAGGAAATCCCGCAGAATAGCCGATGAAGGACCCGAAGGTGCCGGTGTACAAGACGCACATGATCCAGTTGTGCCGCCGCCTGAGGATGACGATCTGTTCACGTATCGAAGCGCGTGTCCCGTCGATGTCGTTCATTCCAAACCAGGCGGCAATCGTGCTTGCCGCGAGCAGTGGAACCCAGATGAAGCCGGCATTCTGCATCCACACCTGGCTGCCGTCCGGCAGTGTCTGCGGACTGCCACCAATTGCCCCGAACACCCCTGCAGTAATCACGATCGGCACAACGAATTGCATGACCGAAACGCCCAGATTGCCAAGCCCGGCATTCAGGGCAAGGGCATTGCCCTTGGTCGCCTTGGGGAAGAAATACGCGATATTTGCCATCGAAGAGGCAAAGTTACCTCCGCCCAATCCGCACAACAGCGCCAGGATCACGAACACGGGATACGGAGTTGCCGAATTCTGAACCGCGAATCCGACCCCGAGTGCCGGAAGCAGCAGTGAAGCCGTCGACAATGCCGTCCACTTTCTTCCGCCAAAGATCGGGATCATGAAGCTGTAGAAGACGCGCAGTGTCGCGCCGGAAAGGCCCGGCAGGGCTGCCAGCCAGAACAACTGGTCCGTACTGTAGTCAAATCCGACCGAAGGCAGCTTGGCAACGACTATTGACCAAACGAGCCAGACGGAAAATGCCAGAAGCAGGCATGGGATCGAAATCCAGAGGTTGCGTGTCGCGATCTTCTTGCCCCGGCTCTCCCAGAACTCGATATTCTCGGGTTGCCAGTTGCGTAGCAGGTATTTTTCTTTGTCAGTCACTTTGTCACTTCCGTACCCTTCGCACAGCCGTGCCGAATTCGATACCGGGCGATATCACGCCTTCTGTGTTTCCAGTTGCGCTTCCGCACTCGGGTCAGGATGTGGAAGCGGTTCTTCCGGTACGTCGGAAAGGTAGAGTTCGCTGGCAAGGCCCGGATGCCTGCGATGTTCCATCCTCCTGATAGCCACGTGCATCCATACCGTCGAGACCCCGACAATGGCAAACAGCAGCATGAACGGTGCAGTCCAGATCCCTGTCGTGTCAAGCAATATTCCGAAAGCGATTGGAAGAACGAATCCACCAAGGCCGCCAATCATTCCCACGAGGCCGCCGACAGAACCGACATGATGTGGGTAATAGACAGGTATGTGCTTGTATACGGCCGCCTTGCCCAGGCTCATCATAAAACCGAGAACCACGGTCAGCACGACAAATACGTGCAGGGAGACACCAATCGTGAATGCAATGGTGCCTTCGATTCCGTTAACTTCGTAGGAGGTGTCCGGATAACTCATGATGAACAAGCAAATCAGCGAGATGAAGAATGTCAGATACATCACGAAGCGGGCACCGAACCGGTCAGACATCCATCCGCCAAGCACCCGGAACACCGATCCGGGCAGCGAGTACAGACCTGCGAGAACACCGGCCGTGGTCAGGCTCAGGCCGTATGCGCCCACATAGTATCTCGGCAGGAATGACGCCAGTGCAACGAACGCACCGAAGACAAAGAAGTAATAGGTTGCAAACCTCCAGACCTGGATATTTCTGAGCGGGGCAAGTTGCTCTGACGTGGAAACGGCCCCGGCCCCGGTGTTCTTTCTCCATTCCGTAACTGGGTCATTCTTTGCAAGCAGGAAGAACAGCACCGCCGCAACTGCCAGAATGATCGCATAGACCCTTGCCGCATCTTCCCAACCGAGCGCCACGACCAGGAATGGCGCGGCAAAATTCGTAATGGCTGCGCCGACATTGCCCGCCCCGAATATTCCGAGTGCCGTGCCCTGCAACTCCTTGGTGTACCACCGGGAGACGTATGAAACACCGACGATGAACGATCCCCCGGCGAGCCCGAGTCCCAGGGCGGCAAGGAGAATCATGTAGTATGAGTGGGCCCAGGTCAGCAACCAGGTCGCTACTGCCGTCAGAACCATCTGCAGCGGAAACATGATGCGGCCGCCGAACTGCTCGGTCCATACACCGAGAAAAATCCTGCTGACAGAACCTGTCAGCACCGGAGTGGCCACCAGCAGGCCGAATTCGGTATCCGACAGTCCAAGTTCTTCCTTGATCGTTACGCCAATGACCGAGAAGATTGTCCAGACTGCAAAACAGGTCGTGAAAGCGAGCGTGCTCAGCACGAGGGCCCGGTTGCTGTCGCCCCGGGAAACGTGGTCCAAGGTGTTCATTCGTGTTCAGTTCTGTTGAGTGGCTTGCACGAGATTTGAATACAGTCTAAGCCATTCAGCGAACCGCTTCCTTGATTTGAATCAAGTTTTTGTACTTGTGGAGCAGGGTGAGGGGCCCCGGAGCCGGATGCGCGTCGGTCGGACGTCAACGGTGTCAATCGGAGGGAACGCCGTCGCGGAATGACTGGCATTCGGTTCGTTCGGACCGGAGGCATTCCAGCTCAAGAACAGGTGTTAAGGATTGCTACCGGTCGAGAATCAAATGCAAGTCACCTCACGCGATGCAACCGGCCCCACCACCGACAAATTTGATTGTTCTGTCTGTCCTGTCCGCGACCATGCAGTCTGTTCGCGTTGCAATCCCGAGGAATTCGAGCAGTTCAAGGCGATCAGGCGCATAAGCAGCTTTTCGAAGGGTGCGCCCATCATGCGGGCCGGCGAACCAATGACATCGGTTGGGTCGCTGATCAGGGGATCGGCGTATCTGAGGCGATCGTTGGAAGATGGGCGGCGTCAGATGGTTGGCCTGCTGATGCCCGGCGACTTCATCGGACGCCCTGGGCGAAGGGAAGCGGCATTCGACATCATCGCCGGGACCGAAGTCCAACTGTGCGAGTTCCGGATCGGTGATTTCGAACGAATTCTGCAGGCAAGTCCAGCAGTGAGCCGGCGGTTGCTTGAAATGACCTTGGACGAACTTGATGCCGCCAGGCTGTGGATGCTTGTGCTGGGTCGAGCAACATCGCGCGAGCGACTGACCAGCCTGTTCGCGCTGCTCGTTCAGCATGATGCGAGGCACATGCGCCGCAAGATCGGTATCTCCGCGAAAATTGAACTGCCATTTGCACGCTCGGACATTGCCGAATATCTTGGTCTCACCATAGAGACCGTGTCCCGGCGATTCTCGGATCTGCAGGGCGACGGGTTGATCAGGATCGAGGGGCGAAGGAAGATCCTGATCCCCGATTACCTGGCACTGATTGCAGAAACGGGGGATAGCGAGAGCTGGCGGCGCGAGTTCCACGGCGAGGTCTGCCTGAGTTCGGCTGTGGAATAATCCGCCCCCGGGCTTGATCGGGTCGTGCTGAGTCACCAGCTAGGCACCACGGGTCAGTCATCGCAGCAGGTCCAATCCGCAACTGCCGAGATCAAGCCTGCCGTCTCCATCCCAAAATAATTTCAATTCCGCGGTTGACAATTGGGGGTCAACTTCCTAATTCAGCATCGTTAGCACTCAAGGGTGGTGAGTGCTAACGATCGGAAGCCCACCCGGTAACAGATGGACAATACTTAGGAGGCGTTCATATGGCGTTTAATCCCTTGCACGACAGAGTTCTTGTTCGCCGCATTGAAGGTGACGAGAAGACCAAGGGCGGCTTAATCATCCCGGATTCCGCAAAGGAAAAACCCGCAGAAGGAGAAATCATCGCTTGTGGCGAAGGCGCCCGCAAGGACTCCGGCGAGTTGATTCCGATGGCGGTCAAGAAGGGCAATCGTGTGCTGTTCGGCAAGTGGTCCGGGACCGAAGTCACCCTTGATGGCGAGGAACTGCTGATCATGAAGGAGAGTGACATCCTCGGAATCATCACCTGAGAGTGTGGCTGAAGAGTTCAACAAAAGACTAAGGAAACAAGGAAATGGCAGCGAAAGAAGTCAAATTCAACAACGATGCCCGGAACAGAATGCTCAAGGGTATCAACACGCTCTCAGACTCCGTCCGCGTAACGCTCGGGCCGAAGGGTCGCAACGTGGTTCTGGACAAGTCGTTCGGAGCGCCTCGTATCACCAAGGACGGTGTTGCGGTCGCCAAGGAGATCGAACTCGAGGACAAGTTCGAGAATATGGGCGCGCAGATGGTGAGGGAAGTCGCATCCCGCACCAATGACGAAGCGGGTGACGGAACGACCACTGCAACAGTACTCGCACATTCCATCGTTACAGAGGGATTGAAATCTGTTGCCGCCGGCATGAACCCGATGGACCTCAAGCGGGGCGTTGATCTGGCAGTCGGCAAGGTGGTGGAACACATCAGGACGAATGCCAAGGAAGTCAAGCACTCGGCGGAAGTTGCCCAGGTCGGAACCATTTCAGCCAATGGCGAAAAGGAAATCGGCGACCAGATTTCTGACGCCATGCAAAAGGTCGGCAATGAGGGAGTCATTACCGTCGAAGAGAACAAGGGACTGGAGACGGAGACGGATGTCGTTGAAGGCATGCAGTTCGACCGCGGTTACCTTTCGCCCTACTTCGTTACGAATGCGGACAAGATGACGGCCGAACTTGAAGAGGTTTACATCCTCCTGCACGAGAAAAAGCTGTCGTCGCTTCAGCCGATGGTTCCGTTGCTCGAATCCGTGATTCAGTCGGGTAAGCCGCTGATGATCATCGCCGAGGACATTGAAGGCGAAGCGCTTGCGACACTCGTCGTCAACAAACTGCGTGGCGGCCTGAAGATCGCCGGCGTCAAGGCTCCCGGATTCGGAGACCGCCGTAAGGCCATGCTTCAGGACATCGCAATTCTGACAGGTGGCCAGGTCATTTCCGAGGATCTCGGCATGAAGCTGGAGAATGTCGGCATCGACATGCTCGGAACTGCCAAGAAGGTCTCCATCACCAAGGACGACACGACGATCGTTGATGGTGCTGGCGAAAAGGCCGAGATCGAGGGCCGGGTCAGCCAGATCAGGCAGCAGATCGAAGAGACGACGTCTGACTATGACCGCGAAAAGCTCCAGGAAAGGCTTGCCAAGCTTGCCGGTGGTGTTGCGGTCATTCGGGTTGGCGGTGCGACGGAGGTCGAAGTCAAGGAGCGGAAGGATCGCGTTGACGATGCGCTGAATTCGACCCGGGCAGCAGTCCAGGAAGGTATCGTCGCCGGAGGTGGCGTGGCACTCGTCGCCGCCGCCAACGCGCTGGAAGGCGTCAAGGGTGAAAATGCAGACCAGAGCGCCGGGGTCACGATCGTTCGTCGTGCTTTGGAGGCTCCCCTTCGTCAGATCGCCGAGAACTCCGGTGTCGATGCGGGCATTGTCGCCGCGAAGGTTCGCGAGTCCAGCAAGGCAAACTACGGATTCAATGCGCAGACCGAGGAATATGGCGACATGTTCGAGTTCGGAGTGATCGACCCGGCCAAGGTCGTTCGCACGGCTCTCGAGGACGCTGCTTCCATAGCGGGCCTGCTGATCACGACCGAAGCCATGGTCGCCGAGAAGCCCGAGCCGAAGAGCAATACCCCGATGCCCCCGGACATGGGCGGCATGGGCGGCATGATGTAAGGCACTGCCTGAGAAAATCTTGGAAGGGGGCCAGCGGCCCCCTTTCCATTTGGGGCTCTCCCCGGCCTTCAAGACCAGGATTCGAGTGGTCAAGGCGACCCGGGCGGATCCATCGGCGCACAAGTCTGACTTGCCCCCGAACTGCTCCGGAAGCAGTTGCCAGAAGCGATCGAAGAACCCGGCGCTGCCTTTCGGCCTGTTCAATTCTTGACACTTCGCCTGCACGGACCGGTTGATGCGCCCTGCCGGCGAATTCCCGCTGGCGTCCCGGCGTGTCAGTCGCCTCTGCGGCGGACTCCTTCCTGGCCATTAGGGCCCGGTCGGGATTGAGCCGGAATTCGAATTCCGACACAAGTCACGGCACGCAACTTAACGAACCAGTTTGACGTGGCTTGAATTGACCTGAACTGGTATCGGTAGGCGGACAGCAACTCAATCGACCGGCATCCGGCAACTGGATGGAGGACGTTATGGCAAAACTGACCTTTGGCGCACACCCACTGCTGCTCGGCTTCGACCAGATCGACAGATTGCTCGAACGGACGGAAAAGAGCACAAATGATGGCTATCCGCCCTATAATATTGAACAATATTCAAACAACGTCATCAGGATATCAATCGCCGTTGCCGGGTTCAGCGAGGATGGCATATCTGTAACAGTCGAGGATCAGCAACTGGTCATCAGGGGGAAGCAGCCGCCGGAGAAGCGCGAGAGGGTGTTCCTCCATCGGGGAATTGCAGCCAGGCAATTCCAGCGGAGCTTTGTCCTTGCCGAGGGCATGGAAGTCAAGTCGGCATCACTCGAAAACGGTTTGCTTCATATCGATCTGGAACGGAGAGTCGAGGAACCCCGCGTCAGGCAGGTCGAGATCAATCCGCAGCAGTAGAAGTGCCTGTCAGCTGTCGCTGAGTTCAGAGAGGAACCTTTCCGCGTCGAGTGCTGCCATGCAGCCCATGCCGGCCGATGTGACTGCCTGGCGGTAGACATCGTCGACCAGGTCACCCGCAGCAAAGACACCGGGAACCGATGTCCTGGTCGTGCCCGGTTCGGTGACAACATAACCGCCATTGCGTGTTTTCAACTGGCTGGCCACAAGTTCCGAAGCAGGAGAGTGGCCAATCGCGATGAACACGCCGTCGCAAGCCAAGACGGACTCGGTTCCGTCCGCGACATTCCGAAGACGGGCTCCTGTTACTTCCCTTGGATCCTCCTTGCCCAGGATCTCTTCGACTACACTGTTCCAGAGAGGTTCGATCTTTTGGTTCCTGAACAGTCGGTCTTGCAGGATCTTGTCCGAACGAAGTTCGTCCCGTCTGTGAACCAGCGTTACCCTGGATGCGAACTTTGTCAGGAACAGCGCTTCTTCGGTCGCAGTGTTGCCGCCGCCAATGACCAGGACGTGCCTGTCCCTGAAGAAGAAGCCATCGCAGGTCGCGCAGGCCGATACGCCGAAGCCCTTGAATTTCTCCTCTGACGGTAACCCCAGCCATTTTGCCTGGGCGCCGGTGGCCAGGATCACGCTGTCAGTCGTGTAGCGCTCTCCTCCATCGCCGGTCAGGCGGAATGGCCGTGTATTAAGATCCAGTTCTGAAATGTGATCCGAAACCAACCGTACCCCCAGGGACTGTGCGTGCGCTTCCATACGAACCATGAGATCCGGCCCCAACACCATTTCGTCACCCGGCCAGTTCTCGACATCAGTCGTTATCGTCAGTTGGCCGCCCGGCTGGATTCCCCGGAACATGATTGGTCGCAGCATGGCCCGCGCTGCATAGATCGCGGCCGTGCAACCGGTTGGCCCGGAGCCGACAATGGCAAGGCGTGAATGTCTGTTTTCTTTCATGGCGAATGGAATACTCCTTCGATCGGATCCATGAGTGCAAGAGTCGGGCCGGTTTGCAGCCCGCCCCCGCCACGCGCATGGATTGGTACCGACAATCCTGTCGGAACCCTGCGCCATCTATTTCTGAAAGAGCACCAATTCAAGGTGTGAGCATCCGGATTTCACAATCCGGCTGAATTGTCCGGGAATGACTCCCGTGAAAATGGCAGGCAGCATGTCTGTAAGGCCGGACCGCCTCGGTCCGGTGCCTGCCATGACCATGGCCCGCAGGCAAACCTGCCGCCCTGCCGACCGGATCAATCCGATTCCATGGGGCGGAGAGTGAACCCGATTGCCGGATTCCGGCCCGTCGACCCGATTCTTCAATCGGGCGAAGCCTGGGCTTCGCCCGAAACCGTGGTTGGTCTGCTCCAGAGCCCTTGCGCCCTGTCAGCCTAAGCGTGCAATTCCTGTGCCACTCGAGTCCCGTCAGGCGCAACATCGCGATCCGGTGCCGGAACGGCACTCGGGTCCTCTGCCAAGGACTTGACCAGGCCCCATGCCATTGCCAGCAGCACGAACGAAATCGGGAATCCCGCGGCAATTGAAGCGGTCTGCAAAGCCGCAAGCCCTCCCGCAAACAAGAGGACGGCGGCCACAAATCCCTCGCCAAGGCCCCAGATTACCCGAAACATCTTCGGCGGGTTATCATCCCCCATCGACAGCATGGTTGTAATGACCAGTGTTCCCGAGTCGGAAGAGGTAATGAACCAGGAAGCCAGCAGGAGTGTCGCCAGCGCTGATAACGGCCACGAGATCCAACTCACGTCACCCATCCAGGATGTTGTGCCGAGATTGCCGATGGTCGTGTAGAGCGCCGCCGGGAGATCCCAGTTTCTCACCGTCTCGATGACGCCTGCGCCGCCGGCAACTCCTGGACCTCCTGCCGAGTTGAGTTCCTGCCAGATTGCGTTGCCGCCGAACATGCACAGCCAGAAGAACGCGATGGTTGTCGGAACAAACATGACGCCAACCATGAACTCGCGAATTGTCCTGCCCCGGGATATCCTTGCAATGAACATACCTACGAATGGCGCCCAGGATATCCACCATCCCCAGTAGAAGATGGTCCAGCCGCCTTGCCAATCGACTTCCGGTCCTTCATTCGCTGTCCAGAAGCCCATCGGAATGACGTTCCAGATGTAGTCGCCGAACGACGTGACGAAGAAACTCATAAGCCAGGTAAACGGCCCGACAGCCACGAACGCGGCAAGAAGGATGATCGAAAGCCAGATATTCCACTCGGATATGATTCGAATTCCCTTTCCAACTCCCGAGACCGCGGACAACGTCGCAACGATCGAGATGACCAGGATCAAGAGCATCTTGGTGACGATGCCGTCACTGACTCCAAACAGGACGTTCAGACCTGTTGCCATCTGGCTGACACCAAGGCCCAGTGAAGTTGCAACACCGAACACCGTTCCGAACACCGCCAGCAAGTCAACTGCATGACCGATCGGGCCGTATATCCGGTCACCGATGATCGGATACAGCGAGGACCGAAGTGTCAGGGGGAGCTTCTTGCGAAAGCCGAAATATGCCAGGCAAAGGCCGACAACCACGTATACGGCCCAACCGTGAAATCCCCAGTGGAAATACGTGACGCGCATGGCATCGACGGCCCGGAGAATTGTCATCTCCCCGTGGCCCTGCATGTCGGCATGCGGGTTGTTGGGATACCCGAACGCGCCGGAGTTATCGAAGTAGAAGACCGGTTCAGCGACACCGAAGAACAGTATTCCAATACCGACTCCAGCAGAGAACAACATGGCGAACCAGGAGAAATTGCTGAATTCCGGCGTGCTGTCGTCGTCCCCGAGCTTAATTTTCCCCCATTTCGAGAACATGAGGAAAAGGCAGACTCCGAGCAGGATGGTCACGGCAGTGATGTAGTACCAACTCAGGCCGCTTTCGACCCATCCCCGGAGTGTTCCGTATACCTTCCCGGCAAAATCGACATTTATGATCGTAAACAGCACGAATGCGACCACCATGAATTTTGCCGCGATACCCATTCCTGGATGTAGTCCAGTGAAAAATCCCGTCTTTGCGACGAGTTCGTCCCTGATGCTGTTTGTGCGCATGGCATGCCCTCCCTGTTTCAAACAACACAGACCTGCCAGTGGATGTAGGTCATCACCGGCAAACATAGTGACTCATGATAGGCACAACTGAAGCGGTTTCGCAATTTGAATGCCAATTCCGCACGGCGTCGATATCAACAGTTGCGCGGCCCTCGCCGGTTGTTGGCGGTTGTCTGTACGACCTTCTCTCTTCAAGGACATCCACGTCCAGGGTCGCCACGTCCCTACTGCCGTGCGACTCGGGGAAGTCCTGTCAAGCCAGCAACCCCGTGTTAACCGCATTCAAGGGTCTACCCGACACAAATGCATTAATCTGGTCGTAGATGTCCGAAAACTGCAGATCCAGTTCGTCTTCGGTGACGTAACCGATGTGGGGAGTGGGAAGAACGTTCGGACTCGTGAGAAAGATGCTGTTCACGTCGCGCAAGGGTTCGCTGTCAAAGACGTCTATGGCGGCAAAGATCCGGCCATTTTGGATCTCCGCCTCCAGTGCCCCCGGTTCAATGATGGCCGATCTTGACGTATTGACGAGCAGAGACCTTGGTTTCATTGCTGCCAGGTCCCTTCCGGTTATCGTCCACCTTGTTGCAGGATTGAGCCGGACGTGCAGGCTGACAATGTCTGCAGATGAGAAAAAACCGGCGCGATCACGTGCAACGGGTTCACCGTCTTCCCGTGCCCGGCGCCGGCCGTCCTCGGACCCCCACCACGATATTCGCATCCCCAGCGCTCTTGCATATCCTGCCACAACACGCGCAATTCTGCCGTATCCGTAAAGGGCGAGCGTACGTCCCCTGAGAGTGCGTCCGACACCGAATTGCCAGTTTCCCGACCTTATAGACTCTACCTGTTCCGGGATTTGCCGATAGCTTGCCAGAATGAGAGCGAGTGTGTGTTCGGCCGCAGCGTGGGACGGGGTGTCGGCGTGAAGGTTGGAGCACAGCAGGATACCGTTTCGTGTGCAGGCGTCGACATCAACGTGCGGGAACACGCTGCGCAGGGAAATCAGTTTCAGGCCGGGAAGCCGGTCCAGAAGCTCAGGTCCGACCTTCGTTCTCTCACGAAACAGGACCAAAGCCTCGGCATCGACAAGCCGTTCGGATAGCCGGACCGGATCAGGTTCATGATCGTTCCAGATGGTTACATCATGCCGGTGCATCTTCTTGAAGCTTGGCAGCCCGCGAAGGGTGTCAAACCAGTCATCCAGAATTTGCACCCTCATTTCGTCCACCTGTCGTTTTGTACGGAGTCTGCCTCGGCCGGGAATGGTATGGCGGTGAGAATGTCAGGTTCGGCGCAGCGCTGCCCGGCAGTCGAGCATGCAGTTGTACCTTGCTCGAACCGTGGGGCGTGCCCCGTGAAGAGTTGTTTCCGGTCGACAGCGGCGCACGGGGACATTGTCGAGACCGGTCCGGGTCCAGGCCGGGTCAACCTGATTGACATGACGCGCGGTGTCAGACGCCACGCCAGACGCTGCGCGGCACGAAGACCCTTCCTTCGGCCAGCTTTCTGGCGGTTCTGACAAGTCCGGTGGACAGCACCCTGAATTCACTGCTGGATCGAATGAATTCTACCGTTACATCAACCCTGCCCATCGGATGTTCGAGGGCGATTGACGCAGGTGATGCATGCTTGCCCTGGCCCGTCAGCCCGTCACAGACGGTACCGCCCGCCAGGACACATGCCGCAAGGCATTGGGCGCCCGTGACGGCAAGGGAGGGATGACAATCCCATGGCATGAAGTAGCGCGTGGCGATGGTACCGCCGTTACGCGGCGGTGCTACCAGACCGAATTTGGGGATGACCGAAGTGCTGACATCTCCCATTCCCATGCGTTCACCGGCTCTGATGCGAATGGCTTCAAGCCTTTTCATGAGCACCTTGTTGGCCGTCAGTTCCTCGGCCGGTTCGCAACAGGCCACTCCCAAATCCCGGGCCTGTGCGATGACCATGGGCATCGCGACGTCCAGGCAGCTGACTTTGACGCCATCAATGGTGTCGATGCGAGCACCCGTAGGGAACATTGCGCCCGTTATCCCCCCGGCAGTATCCATGAACTTCAGTTGAACCGGTGACGATGTCCCGGGGACTCCGTCGATCGAGGCTTTTCCATCGTAACTGACGACGCCGTCCGGAGTACGTATGACCGACAATACCCGGGCTCCGGTATTGACCGCCCTGATCCTGACTTCGGTCGTTTGGTCCTGCGGTTTGACAAGTCCCATCTCGATTGAGGCAGGGCCGACACCGACGAGAATGTTGCCGCAGGTTGGCCCGAAATCCACCCTGCAATCCTCCACGCTGACCTGGGCGAAGAAATAGTCAATATCCGCCCAGCCATCATCCGATCTCGACAGCATGGCGACCTTTGTCGTGACTGCGACACCGCCGCCGATGCCATCGATGTTGAGCGGGTGGCCGGAGCCGACAATTGCCGAAAGGACTTCCGCAAGCTTGCCCCGGTCCTCCGGAAGGTCTGTTCTCAAGATGTAGGGCCCGCGGGACGTGCCCCCGCGAAAGAACAGGTATGGAACAGCAGTCTGACTCATGTAAATGGCCACGGAAGTCTGGCAAACTCCTGCAGCAGACCAGGAGGAAAGTTACGGTTCAGTATCCCGGCCAGCGTGCAGATAAACGCGATTCCAGCACCCGTGAACAGGCAGGAACCCGGCCAGCTTCTCCCGGCCCGAACGCGGAAATAGACAAGCATGAAAATGGCGAGAGCAATGATGAAACCGGCGAGGGCAGTCAGTGCCAGCAATCCGGCGAACCACGCCACCGTATTCCAGAGTCCGTGTGTGCAGTGAGTGCGATCATCGAGTTCCCGGTCGGCAAAGAGCGGATGGAATTCGGATTTGAGTATCATTTGCACGAACATGACAAGTGTACCGATGATAGATACCGCCGCCACGAATTGCGGGAAGACCCGGTCTGCCGACGCATGGTCGGGGATCATGGAAGCGTTCGCCAGCGCGATCGCGAGATAGGCCAGCACTGCCAACATGAACACCATTGGCGCCGGTTTGCTGCCTGCAGGGACATCGCCTTCCGAACGGATGTTCTTCGACTGCTTCAATCCGACGACTATCGAGACCACGGTGATCACGATCAGCACGATCGTAATGGGCGTGACCAGGTAATCGATTCCAGCTTCGAAACCCTTGCGGAATCTGAAACTTGCAATCTGGACGGCTTGGTTTGCGTATGTCTCGGCCGGGTCGGAGAGAACGAACCCTATGAGGAAGGCCGGGCGGGACCAATCGAATCTCCGCAGCAGGATTCCCACAACGCCGAAACCAAGGAGCGCGACGAGATCCATAAGGCTCTGGCCCGACTGGAAGGCGGCGAAGGCGACAATCATGAACAGGAATGGAGCAAGTAGCCTGAAGGGGACAGAGGTGATGTGCGCAATGCCGCCGGAAGCGAATATGCAGATCAACGTGCCGACAACATTTGCAAAGGCGAGCAACCAGACGATCGCATAGGTGATATCCAGGTTGTTCTTGATCATGGATGGTCCGACCTCGATCTGGCCGGAGCCGAGAAGCGCAACTGCGCCGATGAAGATCGCCATTGATCCGGAACCGGGAATGCCGAACAGCAGTGTCGGGACCAGGCCTCCTCCCTCCTTGGCATTGTTGGAGCTTTCCGGGCCGATAACACCCCGAATGTTCCCGCTGCCGAATGTCGACTTGTCTTTCGTGGTCTGTATCGTGTGTCCGTAAGCGATCCAGTCCACCACGGAACCGCCGAGCCCCGGAATCACACCGACCATCACGCCGATGATGGAGCACCTGACGCTCAGCCAGATGTTGGAGAGCCAGTCGCGTGCCCCTGTCAGCCAGCTTCCGCCGAGAACCGGCTGCTCTGAAATCGCCCGGTCTTGCCGAAGCAGTGCAACGATTTCTGGTATCGCAAAAATCCCCAGGCCGACGATGACGAGTTTGAAGCCATCGGTAAGGTAGGGCAAATCGTACGTGGCCATGCGAAGGGCGCCCGCACTGTCTCCTTCACCGACTGTGCCTGCAAGCAGTCCAAGGCCGGCAGCCACGATTCCCCTGAACGCAACCCGTCCGGCGAGAATGCCGACCATTGACAGGCCAAATGCGGTGATGAGGAGCAATTCAGGTGTCCTGAACTGCAACACGATCGGTCGGGCGACCAGGATGAAGAGTGTCAGGAAGGCTGCGCCGACGAGCCCTCCGAAAAGTGAAGATGCGAATGCAGCGGATAGGGCGCGCGCTGCTTCGCCGCGCTTTGCCAATGGAAAGCCGTCAAGCACGGTTGCCTGGGATGCGGAGGAACCGGGTATTCCCATCAAGACGGAGGCGAACGTGTCCGAGGTCGGGATGACGGCAACAAGCCCGATCATCAACGCCAGCCCGGACATGGGTTCCATGCCGAACATGAACGGCAGGAGCAGTGACAACCCGGCAATTCCGCCAAGCCCGGGGAAGACGCCAACGCAGAGCCCCATTGCGACGCCGAGGACGAGATGCAGCAGGACGTTCGCCTGGAACGTCAATGACATAGCATCCGTCAGGGCCGGGAGGGCAAGGACCAAGATGTCCATGTTTCGGGAAGCCTTCCGGTTGTCCGGCGGGTAACCCCCGCGAGGCCAGTGCCGGCCGGGCGGGGGTCGGGCGCTTAGTTCAGTGAAACGCCGTAGCGTTCCTGGAGCCAGTTGACAACGAAGGCCTTTGCTCCATCCGGAACACCCGTTGCGCTATTCAGGGCAGCCGCGGCGCCCTCGCCGGTAATCTGCGGGTACTTTCCTAGCCGTTTTGCCGAGATTTCGGCGAAATCCGGTCGCGCCTTCACGGCATCGAATGCCTCCGTGTATGTCGCGATTGCGTCCTCGCTGGCTCCATTCGGCAGGAAAACCATCTTCTGTGCCGGAAATCCGGCGATGAAGAATGCCTTCCAGGCATCCCATTTCTCGCCGCTCGTTTCGCAGCCATCAGTTGCCTCGCAGACCTCCTTGAAGGTCGGCATGTCGGGAAAGGTCGGATCGCGGACGATGTTGCCACCTGCGTCCAGGGCTCCCCAGCTCATCATGGGAACAGCAGTGCCGGACTCCACAAGGGGCACGACACCGCTCAAATAGGCAGACGAGGTCTGGTAGTCGATATTCGCCTCGCCGCGCTCGAACATCAGCCGACCGTCACCGCGTCCCTTTATGCCAAATACCGGTTCAACATTCAGCCCGAGCATTTCCCACGCAAGCAGAGGTACCAGGTCCAGCCTGGTAGCGCCCTGGCTTCCATAGATAAAATCGGTGCCGCGCAGTGCACTGGCGTCCAGCCCACTCATCATGCCGGCAAGGTCGGGAGGCAGATAGGCAACGCCGCCGGTTCCAGATGCCAGAACGACATGCCAATCCCTGTACTCGTAGCGGACCCGCGGATCTCCGAGCAGGTATGGAAACTGGGTCGATCCGGATGAACCGAATATCAGCGCGCCGTTACTGTCGGAATAGTCCTGCTCGGCAAACCAGTTTGCCCCTTTGGTCGACCCGGCTCCGGGCATGAATTTCACGACGACCGTCGGATTTCCCGGAAGTGCCTCGCTCAGGAGTGGGGCATAGAAGTTCGCCCATTTCGCCGAACCTCCCGTTTCCGAGAACGGGATAACCCATTCGACTGTCTCACCTGACAGGTCAAGCATACCTGCCGCGGCGACCGAAGTAGAGAGTGCAACAACTGCTGCGGCGGAACAACCGCTTATGGAACTGCGTAACGACATCAATGCATACCTCGCTAGTGTGAGAATTCTGAAAGCTGAATTGGTTTCTGTGGGGCCCGGCCACGACGTTTGAACGGCCGCTACAGGCGGGGAGGGCGCTCTCTCCGCTATCCCTGGTGCATTGTCAATTCCAATCCAGCCTGCATGGGTCATCCTGCTCTCTGCTGGTGCGATCAAGGCCGTTACTCTCGATTTCATACGCTTCTCCCTGACCCATTGCATGGATCCGGTCATGGGAGTCAGCCATTTGAGATGGCTGAAATGAGCAGACCCCATGCCTTCTCGTTCCGGTGGCAGCTTCGCCGATAGGAGAAAAACCGCTCTTCGTCGCCATAGGTGCATCGATGCAACCGATCGATTGAACCGACTCCTGATCGTTCCAGCAATCTGGCACCATAGCCCGGCAGGTCAAATCTCAGTTTTCCGAGATCATCTATCCGAAAGAATTCTTCTGATCCTGGATCTGCAACGTTGAACCGTTCCCTGAATTCCGGTCCAACTTCGTAGTTTTCCTGGCTGATTGCCGGACCGATCGCCGCGGCAATCCTGTTGCGCAGGGCTCCAAGCCTTTCCATCTGCCTGACGGCGTTCTCAATGATACCGTCCAGCGTTCCTGGCCAGCCAGCATGGACGGCTCCGACGACCCCGGCGTCCCGGTCGGCAAGAAGTACCGGCTGGCAGTCCGCGGTCAGGACCGCGACGGCGACACCGGGCAGATTGGTAACCAACCCGTCGGCCCTGGGCCTTTCGCCTTCCGGAACGGATGTAACCGCTTCAACTTCGGTAGAATGCGTCTGGACGGCAGTTACCAGCCGGTCAGGCCCCAGTTCCAACACCCGGGCAACCCGCCTCCTGTTTTCCACGACATTGATCCGTTTGTCCGAGGAACGTTCACCGCAATTCAGACTTGCGAACTGACCCTCCGACACACCGCCTATTCTCGTGAAGAATCCGTGCGCCAGCCGGTCGAGGGCGACGGATTGAATGGATTCAGGCGCCATCAGTCGAATCCGGGCGGAGGTGGCGCGCCTTGGGGATACAAGGCCATGACTTTGAACAGGGTTCCCATTTCATCCGGGCTCGTCAATCTGTGATACGCCGCAATGTGGTCCTTCAACTGATCGGTACCTGCCGCCCTGGCAAGTCGACGCGCTCTCAGTTCGATTCCGAGTCGGCCCAGAAACTCGCGTTGCGTGACCAGGGGCGATACGTCTACATCCTCTGCAGCAGAGGCGATAGCTCCAAAGTCGACATGCGATGAAAGGTCGGCCTGACCGGGATTTGAAAGCGGGTCGGCATGAGCGTGGTTCCGGACAGCCTGAAATGTATCGCCTTTGAGATCGAATTCACCGTAGTCTACGAAAACGGCTGTTCCACCGAACCGGCGAATGATTCGAGACAGGATACCAACGATCCTCGAGGCCTCGATTCGCAATTCGACTATTTCCGACGGCAAGACGTCTGCCTCCCGCGCCGCGAGCGCTTCGTGCTCCACGGGAACGGACGCGCCGAATACGAGCCTGCCGTCATCAGAGTCGACCAGGGTCTCGATCCACGAATTCCGGCCGCGCGTGAACTGCCTGATGGGAAGCGCGTCAAAGAACTCGTTGGCGACCAGGAACAGCGGCATGCCCGGCAACTCTTCGGGATCACTGCACCAGGCCGGGTCATGGCAATGGAGCGCCCGGGCCTGCTGCCTGCGAAGGTGCGGCCCTCGTTCAACCAAGTGGATGCAAGCCCCCTCGTTGAAGCCCGGAATCTTGCCGGTCGCCCGCAGGAGGTCTCTCATCAATGTCCCTCTGCCGGGTCCGAGTTCCGCAAGCGTGAATTTCTCCGGTCGTCCCTGCTGCATCCAGGCCTGCCCGATGCAAATCCCGATCAGCTCGCCAAACATCTGGCTGATCTCGGGCGCAGTGATGAATGAGCCCTTCTCCCCGACAGGACAGGTCCCACAATAATAGCCGTATTCCGGATCAAGCAGGCAGGACTCCATGTACTCCGAGAGCGCCATCGGCCCTGTTTCCCGGATCTGCCGGAGCAATTTCTCCCTCAGGCTGCCCATCGACGTTTCCATCGGGATTGCCAAAGAACAACCAAGCCTATGAGAACCATCGGAACTGAAAGTAACTGGCCCATGGTCAATCCGGTCATCGCACTGAATTGCAACGCAAACCCGACCGGGTTGTCCACTGACACGAAATGTCCGTCCGGTTCCCGGAAGAACTCAACGCAGAACCGGGCCAGACCGTAGCCTGTGAAGAACAGTCCTGCGAGCTGCCCCGGCAGATGCAGCCAGTATCGCCTGTATGCAAGCCAGGAGAGGACCGCGCAAAGCAATGCGCCTTCAAGCAATGCTTCGTAGAGTTGGGAAGGATGCCGTGAGCAGATACCGGTCCAGTCCGCGGGACAGACTGATCCATCACCCGACGGAACGACCACCGCCCAAGGCATGTCGGAAGGCCTGCCCCAAAGCTCGTTGTTTATGAAGTTTGCTATGCGTCCCAAGAAGAGGCCTGGCGTTGCCACGATCGAAATCAAGTCGGCGACGCTCGCGACCGTGATCTTGTTCAGCCTGCAAAACAGCCAGGTTGCGATGATCAGGCCAAGCAACCCGCCGTGGAACGACATTCCTCCCAGCCAGACCGCAAGGATGTCGAACGGATTCTGCAGAAAATAGACCGGATTGTAGAAGGCAGCG
Organism: Paracoccaceae bacterium; assembly: GCA_963664715.2. Taxonomy (GTDB): domain Bacteria; phylum Pseudomonadota; class Alphaproteobacteria; order Rhodobacterales; family Rhodobacteraceae; genus JAPOXR01. The sequence continues at coordinate 133,472 of CAXXUY010000017.1, read as the reverse complement.
TAGCCCAGCCTGCCTCCGGCAATGACTCCCAGGATAATCCAGGTCAGCAACCTGTCTGACATTTCGGGTGCCATCGGCGATTTCCTGCCAGGCCAAAGTTCATTCCGGCGCAGCATTGCAAGAAACCACCTCCAGGCGACCAGGAAACCCAGAATATAGGCCACTGCGTACCACCGAATTGCGAGGTTGATGCCTCCGACCTCGAACGCGATCAGGTCAGGATCGATGTGCGGTAGAAAGATTGCATTCATGAGGTCTGTCCCGACGGTCGCTCCTTGACTCGGTTGCTGGACCGGGTTCTGGAAAATTCGGTCTTCGATCCCATATAGTAGGCAACGAAGCGAATCGAGGCGCGCCATGCAAGAGAAAGGAAAACTGTTCGACGACCTAGCGCAGTTGATGACCAACGCCATGGGTGTGGCTCAGGGTGCAAGGGACGAGTGCGAAACCGCGATCAACAGTTGGTTCGATCGTTGGGTGGCCGACAGGAACCTGGTCTCAAGGGAAGAGTTTGAAGCCGTAAAGCTCATGGCACAGAAGGCGCGCGAGGAAAACGAGTCGCTCCTGGCCAGAATCGACGCGCTGGAGTCAGCTGTTGCAAAGAAGCCGGCTGCTCGACGGAAGAGTACAGGCAAGACCGGAAAGAGTTGATCGAGCAATTCCGGCCGGGAGGATCCTGTCAGAATCGGAGTCTGCCTGGATCAACCACCGCAGTTCACCTGGCCCCGGGATACGAGATTTGCATAACTTCAGTCATCGAACAGAGCCTTGGCAACATGTGGTCATCCATTTTGTGCATTTCCACGATTTGTAGACTTGTCGTCCGACTCTGGTATATTGATGCTGTGAACTAACTAGGTTTGGGGTGACCAAGCTATGTCTGAACCAGGATTTGGAGTGAATTCGGGCGACCGGAACCCGGTAACAGTGGCAGAATTCCTGGCTGTAGACAGGAACTGGCAGTTCAAGAGGTGGTCCGACGATGAAATCGTCTTGGCGCTGGAAGGACAGTGGAAGGTCTATTCGGCATCGCTCTTCTGGTCGGAGCCCTGTGGCATCTTCCTGATAGAGTGTTCGTTCGAGATAGATCTTGCCGAAGGCAGCGCTCCTGAATTCCTGAAGACGCTCAACCTTGCAAATTCGCGCTCCTGGCTCGGGGCCTTTGCCTACAGGGATGATCAGGATTCGGTCGTGTACAGTTACCGGCTGGCGTTGGAAGAAGAGACGGAGGTTTCGTACAGGCAAGTCGAACGGGTGCTCGACACGATCGTTGCCGATTGCGATCGGTTTTATCCATCGCTTGATCTGGCAAGGCTCGGAATGTTGTGCGCCGAGGATTCTCTGGATGCGGCCATAGTTGACACGCTGGGCAACGCCTGACCCTGATCAGGCTGAATTCCTTTGAAAAGCACAATGAGCTTCAGTGACATCAATCAGAGAGGCATCGTGCTGCTCGGTTGCGGCAAGATGGGTTCCGCATTGCTGTCCGGCTGGCTGAAACAGGATGTCAGGCCGGAGTCTGTACTTGTACTCGAGCCGTACCCGTCAGACTGGCTCAAGTCTCTGCCCGTGAGGCTGAATCAGGATCCGGCAGTCCGGGACCCTGCTGTCTGCCTACTCGCAGTCAAGCCGCAAGCCTCGGAAGCGCTGAAGCGCGTCCACAGCCTCGGCGGAGGGAAGACGCTCGTTGTTTCGATAATCGCGGGGTTGCCCATCTCGTATCTTGAGTCCGGGTTCGGCTCGCAGACGCCGATCATTCGATCCATGCCGAACACTCCAGCCGCCATCGGTGAGGGAATTACTGCCCTGGTCGGCAATGATGCGTCTCGAGCAGCGGATGTCGATCTTGCCGAGGAGTTGATGTCGGCGGTTGGCGAAACCGTTCGACTGGACGATGAGAGCCTCATGGATGCCGTGACGGCGTTGTCCGGGTCGGGTCCGGCCTATGTCTTTCATCTGGTCGAGGCGATGGCCGAGGCAGGCGAGGAACTGGGTCTGGCCACAGACATTGCCAGGAAGCTTGCCGTCGTTACCGTGGCAGGTGCGGGGAAACTGGCGGTTTCGACCGGTCGTAACCCGGCAGATCTGCGAGTGGATGTAACTTCACCGGGCGGCACGACCGAGGCAGCACTAGAGCACCTCATGGACCCGGAATCGGGCTTGCGCAGCCTGGTGTCAAAGTGCATCAGGGCAGCGGAGGAGCGCGGCAGGGAACTCGGAAAGATACATGGCTGAAATCGCCTACACTGACTTTGCCCGGGTCGACATCAGGGTAGGGCGGATTGCGGCTGCCGAGCCGTATCCCGAGGCAAGGAAGCCAGCATACAAGCTCTGGATCGACTTTGGTGACGAAATTGGTCAGCGAAAGAGTTCCGCCCAGATAACTGAAATGTACAGGCTTTCCGAATTGGTCGGACGGCAGGTTCTCGCCGTGGTCAATTTCCCGCCGAGGCAGATCGGAAAATTCATGTCGGAAGTGCTCGTGCTTGGCGTGCCCAATGAGAAAGGCGAGGTCGTGCTGATCGCGCCCGACAGCGAGGTGCCGGAAGGAGGAAGAATGTTCTGATGACCAAGCCGCGAATACTGGTATCAAGAAACCTGCCGGATTCCGTTATGGAAAGGGCACGGTCAGAGTTTGACGTTCGGACCCGAAGCTTGAATCAACCGATGACAGCTTCCGAGGCCACCGAGGGTTTGCAAAACCATGATGGCGTTCTCCCGTCCCTTGCCGATGATTTCAGCAATGCGGCATTCGAAGCGGCAGGTGAAATTCGCTGCAAGATCGTTGCAAACTTCGGAGTCGGCATCAATCACATAGACCTGGACGCGGCGACGAGCCGCGGAATAGTCGTGACCAACACGCCCGGAGCGGTGACGGATGCCACCGCCGACATTGCCGTATCGCTCGTACTCATGACGGCTCGCCGGACCGCCGAAGGTGACAGGCTGGTCAGGTCCGGTGGTTGGGCCGGTTGGCATCCGACCCAGCTTTTGGGTCATCACGTCACGGGCCGGACGCTGGGCATTGTCGGAATGGGCCGGATCGGCCGGGCAGTCGCGAAACGGTGCCATCACGGATTCGGAATGCAGGTTGTGTTCGCAAACCGGTCAAAAGTGAGTGATCCCGGGGTTCCTGCCAGGCAGCTTGCCAGTATAGAGCATGTATTTGAGGAAGCTGACTTCGTGGTCGTTACGGTACGGAGTGGACCGGAAACCCATCATCTGATTGGCCGCGACCAGTTCGGCTGCCTGAGACCACACGCAATATTCGTCAATGTTTCAAGGGGTGATGTCCTCGATGAGAATGCGCTCGTGGAAGCATTGCAGTCGGGCGCTATCGCTGGCGCGGGACTGGACGTTTACGAGTTCGAGCCGGTTGTGCCACCGGAATTGGTGAAAATGGACAATGTCGTGCTGCTGCCGCATCTTGGAACTGCAGTTCTCGAGGTCCGAGAAGGCATGGGGATGATGGCACTTGACAACCTTGTTGCATTTTTTGGCGGACGGGAGCCACCCAATCCGGTCAATTGAACACGATCCCTCGAGTCAGTGCCCGGGAGTCCGCTTGGCTCTGCCCGTGGCATCAAGGCTCCGCGGGCAACGACTGCCATGATGAGGCGGTTGGCTGCCGGGAAATACGGATTTCAAGTCACATGCAGGTTTGCCGGGCCAGGATGAAACGCACGAGAGTGGCTGACGGGATTGCAACATGGCCCGGATCGATCCGGCTCCCTGGCTTGTTCCAGTTTCCGACGGTCAGATCGATTGAAGATCACGGATTTCGAAGGGCTTCTCGTTGCGCACGGTCAACACCCTGGCGATGACCTGGGCTGCTGCTGCCGTCGTGCAATAGGGCACGTTCTCCGCGATCGCAGCGGTTCTGATTGTCTGGCTGTCCGCAATCGTCTGCCTGCCTTCGGTCGTGTTGATGACAAGCGCAATGTCGCCGTTCTTCAACGCATCCACGATGTTCGGCCGACCTTCGTAAATCTTGTTGATGACTTCGCACTCAATTCCGCGAGTAACCAGGAAGGCAGCTGTCCCGCGTGTGGCAGCTATGCCGTAACCCAGGTCAAACGCCGACTCGACGGCATCGAGCATGGACTGTGTCTTGTCATTGTCCCGGATCGACACGAAGATGGTGCCTTCTGTCGGCAGGTGCATGCCGGCACCAATCTGGGCTTTCAGAAAGGCCAGTTCGAAGGAGTCGTCCATTCCCATGACTTCTCCCGTCGAACGCATTTCCGGGCCGAGAAGCGCGTCCACGCCCGGGAACCTGGCAAATGGCAGGACCACCTCCTTGACGGAGAAATGGCCTGTCTCGGCGGGTTTCAGATCAAAACCTGCAAGCAGTTCGCCGACCATGACCCGGGCTGCAATCGATGCGATAGGTGAACCGGTCGCCTTGGCGACAAACGGGACAGTCCGTGAAGCACGGGGATTGACCTCAAGGACATGAACCTCGCCATTCCTGACCGCGAACTGGACATTCATCAGGCCAACCACGCCAAGGCCTCTGGCCAGTTCACGGGTCTGGCGCTTGAGTTCGTCGACTGTGCCGGGGGCGAGGGAGTAGGGAGGCAGGGAACACGCGCTGTCGCCCGAGTGGATACCGGCAAGTTCAATGTGCTGCATCACCCCGGCAACATGGGTCGAATACCCATCCGAAATGGCATCGACATCGACTTCGACTGCATCTGGCAGGAACTGATCAATGAGAATCGGATTGCGTCCGGAAACCTGGACTGCATCCCGCATGTAATGGCGCAGTTGCTCGGCATCCTTGACAATTTCCATGGCGCGGCCCCCCAGGACGTATGAGGGGCGGATCACGACAGGATAACCAATCGAATCAGCGACTTCCTCGGCATCCTCCACGGTAAGGGCCGTTCCGTTCCTGGGTTGCCTGAGCTCTAGTTGATCCAGCAAGCCCTGAAACTGCTTCCGGTCCTCGGCCTGGTCGATTGCCGAAGGTGGAGTTCCGAGGATTGGTATCCCCTCCCTTTCCAGCGCGGACGCGAGTCCCAGCGGGGTCTGGCCACCGAGCTGAACGATAACGCCGTGAAGGGTCCCGTTTGACAGTTCGGTCCTGAGAATATCGAGGACATGCTCCCGCGTGAGCGGTTCGAAGTACAATCGGTCCGAAGTGTCGTAATCGGTCGAGACGGTCTCCGGGTTGCAGTTGATCATAATCGTTTCGTACCCGGCCTTCGACAGCGCCATGCAGGCGTGGCAGCAGCAATAGTCAAACTCGATTCCCTGGCCGATACGGTTGGGACCTCCGCCGAGGACGACAACCTTGTTCCTGCCGGTCGGATCCGATTCGCATTCGGCGGTTCCGCCCGACGCGAATTCATATGTCGAGTACATGTAGGGGGTAAGAGCGTCGAATTCCGCCGCACATGTGTCAATCCGTTTGAATACCGGTTTGACAGCCAGCCGGTTGCGGTGCCGGCTGACATCCGCCTCATCCACATTGGTGAGGAGTGAAATCCTCGCGTCGGAGAATCCGAGCATCTTCAGCGTCAGGAAGTCGCCGGCAGACTCGGGCAGCCCCGAATTCCGAAGCTGTGACTCGGCCTCGACAATCTCCCTGATCCTTGCAAGGAACCAGGGGTCAATCCTTGTGGCCGCGTAGATTTCGCTGTCTGAAAGTCCGTGGCGCATTGCCTGGGCGACCAGCCGAAGCCTGTCCGGTGAGTTGAGGGATATAGCCCGGATGACCGCCGCCTTGTCCGGTGCGCCTTCGATCGCGATTTCATCGAATCCGGTCAGACCGGTCTCGAGCGACATCAAGGCCTTCTGGACACTCTCGTGGAAGCTGCGGCCGATTGCCATGGCTTCGCCGACGGACTTCATTGCAGTGTTGAGTTCCGGTTTTGATCCGGGGAATTTCTCAAAGGTGAATCTGGGAATCTTCGTGACGACGTAGTCGATGGTCGGTTCGAATGACGCGGGCGTGACGCGGGTAATATCGTTCTCCAGCTCGTCAAGCGTATATCCCACGGCAAGTTTGGCGGCGACCTTGGCAATCGGGAACCCGGTTGCCTTCGATGCCAGCGCCGACGAGCGGGAAACCCTGGGGTTCATTTCGATGATGACCATTCGGCCGTCATCCGGGTTGACTGCCCACTGCACGTTCGATCCCCCCGTCTCCACGCCGATTTCGCGCAGTACGGCAATCGAACTGTTGCGCATTCTCTGGAATTCCTTGTCGGTCAGGGTGAGCGCGGGTGCGACAGTAACAGAATCGCCAGTGTGAACTCCCATCGGGTCCACGTTTTCAATCGAACACACAATGATTGCATTGTCCGCCCTGTCGCGAACCACTTCCATTTCGAATTCCTTCCAACCCAGAAGGCTTTCATCGATGAGAATCTGTCCGGCAGGCGAGGTCTCCAGACCGATTCGGCAGTGCATCTCGAAGTCATCCCGGTTGAAGGCCGTTCCTCCTCCTGTCCCTCCGAGCGTGAAGGCCGGGCGGATGATCGCGGGAAGCCCGACATCTTCCAGCGCGGCGAGGGCTTCCTCTAGCGTATTGGCTATGGCCGATTTCGGGCTGACCAGGCCGATCCTGTCCATTGAGTCGCGGAACAGCCGACGGTCCTCTGCCTTCCTGATCGCCTCCGGGCTTGCGCCGATCAACTGCACCCCGAATTTGTCAAGTATGCCGGCGTCGGCGACCTCGAGGGCAGAATTGAGCGCGGTTTGCCCCCCCATGGTCGGAAGCAAAGCGTCCGGACGTTCGCGTTCGATGATCCGTGCAATCACGTCGGCGGTAATTGGTTCGACATAGGTTGCGTCTGCCATGGCCGGGTCTGTCATGATCGTTGCCGGGTTCGAATTCACCAGTACGATCCTGTAGCCTTCCTCCCTGAGGGCCTTGCAGGCCTGTGTTCCGGAATAGTCGAACTCGCAGGCCTGACCGATGATGATCGGTCCCGCGCCGATGATCATGACGGAGGAAATGTCAGTGCGCCTGGGCATGCAAGAATTCCTGATACGGCAATCGGACTGCAAGGAATTGGAAGTCCGTGGGCTTATAGACCGCTACGCCGCCCGTGCAAGAATTAAGCTCCCGTCCGTCAACAGAATCGAATCGGCAATCGCGGGAAATCCCTGGAACACGCAGCCTAGCCTTGCTGAAAGGAGATATTCCCAGGTGGGTACAGGTATTCCCGCGTCAGCGGGGCAGCATCGATCCTTCTCGTGATCTGGAACTGGAAGACGGAAAGGCCACCGAACCGGAACGACATTTCGCATGATATCAGGTAGAATCGCCACATTCGGCAAAACCGATCGTCGTAGATATCCCTGACCCGGTCGATATTCTGCATGAAACGCTTGTGCCAGTTCTTCAACGTTTCGGCGTAATGAATCCGCAGCACCTCGACATCGGTAACGAATAGCCCTTCACTTTCTATCGCAGCCAGAACCTCGGACATGGCCGGAATATATCCGCCCGGAAAGATGTATTTCGCAATCCATGGGTTGGTCGTGCCAGGCGGTGTCGGCCGGCCGATCGTATGCAGGAGAGCAACGCCGCCTTCATCGAGCAGCCTTTTCAATGTCCGGAAGAATTCGCCATAATGCGGCGACCCCACATGTTCGAACATGCCCACCGACACGATTCGATCAAATCTGGATTCCAGGTTCCGGTAGTCGGTCAATTCGAACCTCGCCAGATTCTCGAGCCCTTCCTTCTTTGCCCGTTCACTGGAGATGCGGTGTTGCCCGGTTGACAGGGTGACACCGAGCACCTTGCATCCGAAGTCGCGCGCGATCGTCAGCCCCATTCCACCCCATCCGCTGCCGATATCGAGGACGGACAGACCCGGTTTGAGCAGCAGCTTGTTGGCGATGTGCCTCTTCTTGCGCGTCTGGGCGTCCTCAAGGCTTTCATCAGGGTCCCTGAAGTATGCGCAGCTGTATTGCCTGTCCTCATCCAGAAACAGTTCATAGAGTTCGTCAGACAGGTCATAGTGATGCTTGACGTTGGAGCGGGACCTGCCAATTGGATTGTGCTGGGCAAATCTGCGCCCCAACTGTCTTGCAGACGCCAACAGTCTCTGGAGCCAAATGGTATCGACATGGTTGACATTGATCACCAGGAGTTCCAGGAAGCCTGACAGGTCATCATCCTCAATGACGAGCCGTCCATCCATGTAGCACTCGCCGACCGCCAGAGTGGGATTGATGCACAGCGCTGACAGCGCGCTCCTGTCCGTAATCCTGATCCTGACGGGTCTGGAATCGGGTTCACCAAACACGACTTCATTGCCATCCGGGAACGTGACCGCCAGAGACCCGCTTTGAATGATGCGGCGAAGCATGTGCACAAAAGTTCTTTTCCACATTACGTCACCAATTCGGCGTTTTGCCTTCCCTGTTCTAAACAGTGACCCGATACAGTATTCGCGCTGCCATGTTAAGCGGGTGGTCGCATGATGTACCGTGAATCATGACTGTTGAAGTGCCCTTGCGCAAGAGTTGCTCGGATTTGTGCCATCAGACTGACCTTGTTGAATGCACCCGGCACCGCTGACACCGAGGATGCCCAGGTTCCGGCGGCTGACGGGCACACCAAGGGGTCGGCGCCACCAGCCCAGCTAGGAGGGACTGTTCGCCCGTTCGCTGATTCGGGATGACCGGGATTCATCTGATCGGGATTCATCTAACCGGGTTTGCGATCAATCGTCTCGATGGTTCTTCATGTAGCGGGAAACTGCCCCGTTGGTCGCACAATCGTCGCGGCTTCTTGACAATCGGTCGCAGGCAAGTGCAAGGCGGCAACCTGCCTTCGACCTGAGAGAGATTAGGATATGCACCAGTATCGGACCCACAATTGCGGTGAGCTTGGAAGGCCGGATGTCGGGCAGACGGTTCGGCTGTCCGGCTGGGTCCATCGAATCCGGGACCATGGCGGCGTGCTGTTCATCGACCTGCGTGACCATTACGGGATTACCCAGGTTCTTGCCGATCCCGACAGCGACGTCTTTGCCAGGGTCGGAGAACTCCGGTCCGAAACGGTTGTCAGGGTTGACGGAGAGATCCGCCTGCGGGATCCTGAACTCGTAAACCGGAAGATTGCGACAGGCGAAATCGAGGTTTTCATCAGGGATCTCGAAGTGCTCGGTGAAGCGGAGGAATTGCCGTTGCCGGTCTTTGGTGAACTGGACTACCCCGAGGAGACGAGGCTGAAATACAGGTATCTCGATCTCAGAAGGAAACCCGTGCATGAGCGCATCATGCTCAGGTCAAGCGTGGTCGCGGCGTTGCGCCGACACATGACGGATCGTGGCTTTACCGAATTCCAGACGCCGATCCTGACAGTTTCCTCCCCCGAGGGGGCAAGGGATTTCCTGGTGCCCTCGAGGCTTCACAACGGCAGGTTCTACGCCTTGCCGCAGGCACCGCAACTGTTCAAGCAGTTCACGATGATTGCTGGATTTGACAGGTATTTCCAGATAGCGCCATGCTTCCGCGACGAGGATCCTCGCGCCGACCGGTCTCCCGGCGAGTTCTATCAGTTGGACATCGAATTGAGCTTTGCCACGCAGGAAGACGTGTTTGATGTGGTCGAGCCCGTGATGAGGGATGTGTTCAGGGAATTTGGTAACGGGAAGACGGTAACGGACAGTTTTCCCAAAATTACATGCAGGGAAAGCATGCTCCGCTACGGGACCGACAAACCTGATCTTCGCAATCCGGTTTGCATGGAGGATGTGAGCGAACACTTCCGGGGGTCGGGCTTCAGGATTTTTGCGTCGCTGCTGGAGAATGAGGGTAACGAAGTCAGGGCAATTCCGGCACCCGGTGGCGGCAGCAGGCGGTTCTGCGACCGGATGAATTCATTTGCGCAGAAGCAGGGGCTGCCGGGAATGGGTTATATATTCTGGCGGGCCAAGGATGGTGGATCGGAAGGAGCGGGACCCCTTGCCGGCAATATCGGCCACGAAAGGACCGAAGCGATCCGCAGGCAGCTGAACCTGGATATCGGTGATGCGGCTTTCTTTCTCGGGGGCAGACCGACCGCTTTCGAGGCCGTGGCTGCCAGGGCCCGCGATGAGATCGGGAAAGAGCTGGGGCTCTTAGAGGATGGTCGTTTCGAGTTCTGCTGGATCACTGATTTTCCCATGTTCGAAAGAGACGAGGAAACCGGTATGCTCGATTTTTCGCACAACCCGTTTTCAATGCCCCAGGGCGGGATGGAAGCCCTGGACCGGCTGGACCCGCTCGATGTGCTGGGATTCCAGTACGACCTGGTCTGCAACGGTGTGGAATTGTCTTCCGGGGCTGTGCGAAATCACCGTCCGGACATTCTCTACAGGGCGTTCGAGATTGTCGGTCGTGACCGCGACTATGTCGACCACAACTTCGGCGGAATGGTCACGGCGCTCAAGTATGGTGCGCCACCACATGCTGGAATTGCTCCAGGAGTCGACCGGATCGTGATGCTGCTTGCCGGAGTCGAGAATATTCGCGAAGTCGCGTTATTCCCCTTGAATCAACGGGCAGAGGATCTGATGCTTGGTGCACCGACGTCCCCGACCAATGAGGCTCTCCGTGAATTGGGCTTGAGACTGGTCGACGCCAGCAGCCCGTAAAGTTGGCTTTGCCAATGACCTTGACCAAATGGTAGTGCCGGTCGAATTGCAAAATCCCGGAACCGTATTGGAACAAATCATGACCGCCACGACCGATGCGCTTGAATTCATGTACACCCGTCGTTCATACCCGACACTGACGATCTCGCCTCCCGTACCGACGCGAGAGCAGGTTCTGGAACTGATCAGGGCAGCGGCGAGAGTGCCGGACCATGGCAAGCTGGAACCCTGGCGTTTCATCGTGATTGAACGATCCCATATGGGCGGCATCGCTGCCCAACTCAAGGAACGGGGGCTGGAACTGGGAAAGGCTGAATCGCTGGTGGAGAAGGCTGCCGACGTCTTTTCCAATGCCGGGCTGGTTGTTGCGGTTGTCGGATCACCTGACAACTCGGCAAAAATACCGGCAATCGAACAGAAACTCTCGGCCGGGGCGGCATGCCTTTCACTGCTGAACGCTGCACTGGCGTCGGGTTGGGCGGCCAGCTGGGTGACGGGTTTCGGTGCCCACGATCAGAACTTCCGCGAAAAGGTCTTCGGGCTGCAGCGGCATGAATTCATTGCCGGATTCATACATATTGGTTCATCCGGCTCAAAACCGCCGGAGCGACCTCGACCGGACATTTCCGCCATTACCGAATGGTTTGGCGAATAGGCAGGAAAATGCTCTTGTCCCCTGTGCATTCGGACGGCGCCGGCGCGTCGTCGGTACGGTGACTGACAATGTCAAGGGAACTGGCTGGCCCGAAACAAGGACTGGGTCGCTACATCCTGACTTTCGCCGCAGCAACGGCGATCGTCCTTGCGGCCCTGTTCTTCGAGCCTTCACGCCAGACCATCAGCTTCGTCTTCGACAACCTTGTAGAGGTCGCTCCCCTGGTCGCTCCGGGCATCTTTGTTGCCGGGTGGGTGAACGCCAGCGGGGCAGGTGACTGGTTTGCATGGAGGCTGACCGGAAACCTCGGTTTCATGATTGTGGCCGCATCAGCCATCGGGGCATTGACGCCGGTCTGTGGAGCTGCTGTGCTCCCTCTCATGGTCGGCCTGCTGGCATCGGGCGTTCCCCTGGCCCCGGTGATGGCGTTCTGGCTGTCCTCGCCGATCACGGATCCCGCCCTGATCGCGGCGACTGCAGCGACGCTCGGAATCGGATTTGCGACAGGCACGACCCTTGCCGCATTCGCACTCGGACTGCTTGGGGGGTTCGGAACCTGGTGTGCCGGGAAACGCAACTGGGCGATGCGCCCGTTGAGGAGGAGTCACGCCGGTGGCGGAAGCAAATGCGCTGCCACCTGCGATCACGGCAATGTCGAGCCGCGTATCTGGTTGAGCAGGGAACGCATGTTGCGTTTTCGCGGGGAAGTGGTCGGGATTACCCGGCTCATTCTGATTTGCCTGATTCCTGCATTCGCTGCCGAACATCTGCTCAGGGGGGTTCTGGACCCGGAATTTCTCGGTACGTATCTCGGGGAAGGCGCTCCCTGGTCAATCCCGATTGCAGTGTTCCTCGGGTCTCCGCTCTACATCGAGGGTTTCGTCGCGCTTCCACTCGTGCGCAGCCTGGTGGACCACGGCATGTCTCATGGTGCAGCAATGGCATTTCTGGTGTCCGGTGGTGCCATGAGCGTATGGGGAATCGTTGCAATCGCTCCAGTGCTGAAACTGCGTGCCATCCTCATGTATGCGGCTGTCGCAGTTGTCGGTTCGCTTCTCGCGGGCTTGGTATTTGAACTATTTGCATGAGAGCTCGACTGATCGATGCGGCGTTCCGGCTTGACCTGCGAAGCAGTTCGGGCCAGCCCGTTCCCGTTACACGGCTGCTGTTCGATTGCCGGGATTTGCCTTGATGGCCAGGGCTGCTGTATCTATAACTTTCGAAGCCTGGGTGCCTAAGGGCGGTCGAACGTCGGACCGCATCATGGATGCAAGTCCGGGGCGACAGATCCCAGGACAGCAACGGTCAGGTGTTCAATGCTCGAAATGCCTGCGGCGACGATTGATCGTATTTGAGGAGTTTCCAGACATGAAAACTATTCGCAATAACCTGGCAGCGACACTGGTGGTCCTGCTTGCGGCGCCCGCATTTGCTGCGGATGAAGGGTTGATGGTGCTCGACTGGGCGGGATATGACGATCCTGAGTTCATTCGTCCCTACATTGAAAAGCATGGCGACATTCCGAGTTTCTCGCTGTTTGGAGAGGAAGAAGAGGCTTTCCACAAGTTGCGATCGGGATTTGGTGCCGATGTTTCGCACCCGTGTTCACAATCCGTGACCAAGTGGCGGGATGCCGGCATCATCGAGCCGATTGATCCGGCAAGGATTGATCGTTGGGACGAGGTCAACGAAGTCATGAAGGAGGCCTTCAAGTTTGACGGCGAGTATTACCTGTTGCCGGCAGATTGGGGATCGACCGCAGTGACCTACAGGGCCGACCTTGTCGAGGGAGCGGATGTTGAGTCGCTAAAGGTGTTTCTTGACTCGAAGTTCCAGGGAAGGACTTCGATCGCCGACAACGTCGATGATGCGTACGCCCTGGCTTTCCTGGCGACGGGACTTACCGACTGGACCAAGGCGACAGTGGAGGACCTCGAGAAGGCATCCGCCTGGCTTCGCGAGGCTCACCAGAATGTACGCGCCTACTGGGCGGATGGTGCCGAGCTCGCGCAATTGTTGTCCAGTGGGGAGGTCCTGGTTGCCTGGGCATGGAACGAGACGCCAACCACCATGTCGGCCGACGGAATTGATGTAAGGGCCAACCGCGAGACGGTTGAAGGATCGTCGACCTGGTTCTGCGGATATGTCAACGTCGCCGACGGACCGAACTCGGAAGACAAGGTCTACGATTTCTTCAACGCCTGGATGGATCCGGGAACAGCGGAATATATCGTCAACGCCTGGGGCTATGGCCATGGCAACCAGGTGGCGATGGAAGCAATGGGTCAACAGGCACTGGATGATGTCGGGCTGGGGGCAGTCAGCGTTCCGGTTCTGGCGCAGGTGCCGATGAGCCACGAAATCCGCGAGGTGATGATCAAGGAATTCGAGCTGATCAAGGCCGGCTTCTGAACAAGGGTTTGACCGGTCATCCGGCCTTGGCCGGAGACAGGGAATTGGGGCGCCGGGGATTCGGCGCCCTTCCATTTGTAAGGCACCGGCTCGCCTGTTTCGATCCTGCATTTGGTCCCCCGGCGGGTGCAGGTACTTGTTCCGTCCATGCCCCGGGCCAACCTGCTGGCCAGATGCAAGCCTGGCAGCCGGTTCAGGGTTTCCGGCCAGTGCCCGGGCTTGGTTTCCGCAATTTGCTGCAGAATCGGGCTGGTTGGTCAGTTATCTGCCAAACTTCCCGCTTGTGCATGTCAATGCCTCCATCTGGTTTCTCCACCTTCAATTCAGGTGTTAATGGGGATTTAACTTTGGACGAGAATAGTCTTTAAGTGTAGATCGTCTGATCCGGTGTTACGGAAAGTGGAAGGGCACCGGTTGGCCTTGCCCATGTGTTGCAGCAGATTGAAACAGGATCTCCGTACTGCACGGGCCAGGCCCTGGGTAACCGATTATCAACCGCCAGTTCGGCACAACATGGAGAGGAAAATGACAGAGAACCTTGACAGAAGAAGATTTATCAGGGGGAGTGCGGTCGCGGCGGCAGCTTCGGCTGGTGCACTGGCTGCGCCATCGATTGCCCGCGCCCAGCCGGTGACGCTGAAGATGCAGGCAGCCTGGGGCGGAGGCATCTTCCTGGAAAATGCACAGGCATATGTGGACAGGGTCCATGCAATGGCGGGAGACTCGCTGACCATCGACCTGCTCGCGGTGAATTCGGTCGTCAAGACCAGCCAGATGCAGGATGCGGTCCATCGCGGCGTTCTGGACGCGGCCCACTACGTTCCTGCCTACTGGTATTCCAAGTCGAAGACGGCGTCGCTCTTCGGAACCGGTCCGTGTTTCGGATGGTCTAGCCAGGAAGTGCTTGGCTGGGTCCACTACGGCGGTGGCCAGGAACTGTTTGAAGAACTGATGGACTCCCTCCAGTTGAACATCATTTCGTTCTTCAACAGCCCGATGCCGGCCCAGCCGCTCGGCTGGTTCAAGGAGCAGATCACCGATGCAAGTCAGATGGATGGCCTGAAATACAGGACAGTCGGGCTTGCGGCCGATGTTCTCCTCGAAATGGGCATGTCGGTTGTCCAGCTTCCGGGCGGTGAGATTCAGCCGGCGATGAAGTCCGGCCTCATCGATGCGGCGGAGTTCAACAACCCGACTTCGGACAGGGACTTCGGAATGCAGGATGTTTCCAAGCACTACCATCTTGCCTCGTTCCACCAGAGCCAGGAGTTCTTTGAGGTCACCTTCAACAAGGAGACGTACGAGTCGCTCTCGGCCGAGCATCAGGCCATTCTCAGGCATGCGTCGGAAGCGGAGAACTCGAACTTCTACTGGCACAACACCAAGCGCTACTCGGAAGATCTCGTGAAGCTGCGCGATGAGCAGGGCGTCAACGTCTATCGCACGCCGGATTCCGTGATGTCCGAACAGCTCAGGGCATGGGATATCGTCATCGACCGCCTGTCTTCGGAAGATCCGTTCTTCGCCAAGGTCATCGACAGCCAGAAGACCTACGCGAAGGAGGTTATGGGTTATCTCAACCTGAACCAGCCGGACTACAAGTTGGCCTACGGTCACTATTTCGGCTAGGTCGCTAGTCTGCGGGGGAGACCGTTCATATAGGTCTCCCCTGTACCTACGGATTCCGGCATGACGCGATTGATCCACACGATTGAGGGTATAAGTGTGTGGACCGGACGGGCGTTCGGTTGGTGCATACTCGTGCTGACATTCTCGGTCGCGTATGAGGTGATCGTTCGATACGTGTTCAATGCCCCGACGGTGTGGGCGTTCGACATGATGGTGCAGATGTACGGGGCTCTGTTCCTGATGGCGGGACCGTATGCTCTTGCGCAGGACACCCATGTTCGTGGTGATGTGCTTTACCGGCTGTTTCCCGTGAGGTGGCAGGCGCGCATAGACTTCGTGCTCTATATCCTGTTTTTCTTCCCCGGTATGCTGGCCCTGTTCTGGTTCGGCTACGAAATCGCTGCCGACAGCTGGCGCTACAAGGAAGTCAGCTGGAACAGTCCTGCCCGGATCCAGATCTACTTTTTCAAGTCCCTAATTCCCGTCGCCGGGTTTCTGCTGATAATTCAGGGAATTGCGGAGATGTTTCGGTGCTGGCATGCGATGAAATCCGGCGAGTGGATGGAGCGTCTCGACGACGTCAGGGAGACAGAGGACATTCTTATCGAAGACCCGGGGGCCAGCCTGAACTAGGCGACTGGATCCGGGTTCCGAGCGGGCAGAGGCAATGACAAATCCTGAAATCGCAATCGTCATGTTGTGCCTGTTCATCGTGCTGGTGCTTCTCGGATTCCCGATCGCGTTCACACTGATCGCGATCGGCGTCGCATTCGGATACTACGCCTACTACCAGGGCGGCATCGAGACCTTTGGCGACCTTTTCAACAACAACATCTTCTACCTGCTGAACCAGAACACCTACTCGGTGATGGAGAACGACACCCTCGTCGCCATTCCGCTGTTTCTGTTCATGGGCTACGTCGTCGAGCGTGCGAACATCGTCAGCCGCTTGTTCTTTTCGCTCCAGTTGGCGGCGCGCAACATGCCGGGGTCAATGGCCATTGCGGCGTTGATCACCTGCACTGTGTTTTCCACTGCCTCCGGAATCGTCGGAGCGGTGGTCACGCTGATGGGCCTGCTGGCATTTCCTGCAATGGCCAATGCCTCCTATGACAGGCGGTTTGCCGCGGGAGTGATCTGTGCCGGTGGTACGCTTGGCATCCTGATCCCGCCATCGATCATGCTGATTGTCTATTCGGCGATCGCAGAGTTGTCGCCGCTCAGGCTGTATGCGGCGGCGATGTTTCCCGGATTGCTGCTTGCTGGCCTCTACATCCTCTATGTCACCGCGAGAGCCTTGATCAATCCGGACATTGCTCCAAAGCCGAGTAGCGAAATCGTGCCGAGCCGGATGGTGATCTACCGCGATCTACTGGTTTCCTTTGTTCCGCTTACGGTCCTGATAATGCTGGTGCTGGGATCGATTCTGGGTGGGCTTGCGACTCCGGCCGAAGCTGCTGCTATGGGCGCGCTTGGCGGACTCATCCTGGCTGCCCTCTATCGTTCTCTCGACTGGAAGAAGGTCAAGGACAGCGTCTTCCTGACCGCAAAGGCGACGGCCATGGTGTGCTGGTTGTTCGTTGGGTCATGGACGTTTGCATCGGTGTTTTCATACCTGGGCGGCCATGACGTCATCGAACACTGGATCCTGGGCATGGAACTGCAGCCCTGGCAGTTCCTCGTCCTTGTGCAACTGATCATATTCATCCTCGGCTGGCCGCTCGAATGGTCGGAGATCCTGATCATATTCGTGCCGATTTTCCTGCCGATGCTGGATGCCTTCAACGTGAATCCGTATTTCTTCGCGATGCTGGTTGCCTTGAACCTGCAGACATCGTTCCTGACTCCACCGATGGCAATGTCCGCCTACTATCTCAAGGGGGTATTGCGATCGGAGATTGAACTCATGGAGATATTCAAGGGAATCCTGCCCTATCTCGCGATCGTGATTTTCGCGATGTTCCTGATGTACCAGTTTCCCGGAATTGCCCTGTGGCTGCCTGATTACCTGTTCGGCGAGTATATTCCTTGACAGGACGATAACGGGCCATGGCGATCTGTGAAACCTCCGCAGTTGATGCAGCAGAACGCATCAGGTCGGGAAAACTGACCTCCGAGGAACTCGTTTCCGCATGCATCGATCGAATAGCGGAGACGGACGATGTTCTCGGTGCCTGGGAGTGGCTCGACAGGGAACTGGCACTCAGCCAGGCCCAGGCACTTGACAGGGCACGCAAGTTCGGAAAACCGCTTGGTGCGTTGCACGGAATTCCGGTCGGACTGAAGGACATCATCGACACGAAGGGAATTCCGACGGAGCGCGGGACTCCGGTCTTTGCAGGCAGAAGACCGCGCCGAAACGCATTTGTCGTTGACCGTCTCCGGGATGCCGGAATGGTCATTCTCGGCAAGACGGTTACGACCGAACTGGCATTCATGAATCCGTCCAGAACGACCAATCCGCACAATGCTGCAAGAACACCCGGTGGATCATCCAGTGGTTCGGCCGCATCGGTTGCCCAATTTCAGGTGCCGCTTGCCATAGGCAGCCAGACGAACGGTTCGGTTGTCAGGCCAGCCTCGTTCTGCGGTGTCTTCGGGTTCAAGCCCACTCGCGGTGCGGTATCGACCAACGGGGTCCTGGAAACCTGCCCGAACCTCGATCAGCTTGGCGTATTCGGCAGGTCCCTCGAAGACATCGCGGCACTGGCAGACGCGATTTCAGGCCATGATTCCAGGGACATCAAGTCACACCCGCGGCCAAAGCCCGGCATCCTTGATGGCTGTCGCCAGGAAGTACCGATTGAGCCGGCCTTCGCGTGGTTCGAACCGGGCTATTTCGACCGTCTGGCCGATGACGCCAGGCAAGGTCTGGAGGATGTCGTCGAACTCCTGGGCAAACAGGTCGAGAGGATCGCAGTTCCTGAAGGGTTTGATACGCTGGTCGAGGTTCACGGGAAGATCCAGGAATTTGAACTCGGGAAGAGCCTGGGCAGCAAGGTCATGGAAAACCGTGAACTCGTGAGCGATGCCCTGCGCGAGGCGATTGAAAGGGGAAGTCGTATCGAGGAGGCGGAGTATCGCAGGGCGCTGGAGACCAAGGCCCGCGCCGAGCAGTATTTTGAAACGTTCTTTTGGGACTATGATGCGATCATTGCGCCCTCTGCGCAGGGCGAGGCACCGGCAATCGAGTCGGGAACGGGTGATCCGGTCTTCTGCACCGTTTGGACACTTTGTGGCCTGCCGGCTCTGAATCTGCCCATGTTGTCGGGAGAATCCGGCCTTCCGGTCGGAGTTCAATTGATTGCCGGAGTTGAACAGGATGACAGGCTCTTCCGTACCGCCCAATGGTTGCTGTATGAGATATTTGGCAAACATGATGGTTGATTCGGGACGCATCGATGACTGAAGCATGGACCAGAATGATCATCGCGGTAGCGGCCACCCTGCTGCTGACCGGGTTCGTGCTCGGCCTTGCCCACAGCATATCGACCGGATTCGCCGGATTCTGGGGTGGCCTGCCGTTTTGGGTCATCTCCCTGTTTGTGCTTGCACTGGCCACATACGACGCGTGGGACGAAACGATAAGGGACCTCCTGAAGAAGAAGTAGGGGCTGCACGGGCCGTGTAAGGTTCCGGAGACTGCAGGTTGCAGTCAGCCCATCTTGACCTGGTCCCGTTTCGGCGCCATCGCAGGCCGGGATTTGCCCAGGATCTGCCGGGCGATCCTGTGGCCTGAATAGACCGCGGCCTGGATGTTTCCCGGAACGACGCAATCCCCTGCCAAGTAGAGTTGCCCGATGTCCCCGTCTCCCAGCAACTCCCGATGCAGGCCATCCTGCGGTCGTCTTGCCCCGACAAAGACAAGCGTGGTTGCATCGAGAACTTCCGCGCGCCCGGTCAGGGTGCACTCGAAGCCCGGCCCGTCGGTGATCCTGAGATTGGGCCGGAGGACGACACCCAGCGAATTCAGCCTCTCAATGATCCGGTTCTGCTCGAGAGTGTGTCCGGTCCAGGTCGCAATTTCTGGAAGCGGGGTCGCGTAGGTGACCCGGTGGCCGGCCCCGCAAAGCTGTTCGGCGATCGCGCTGGCGATGTAGAAGTGATCATCGTCATAGATGACAACGCCCGATTGGTCGCCTTCGATCTCCCTGCCGTCCATTATGCAGTCCGGGGAAAGAACCGCTGTCGAACCGAAATCCAGGGGGTTGAAATTCGTTGACCCGACACCATCGATCCTCCACTTCGAGCCACTGGCGACAATGACATTGTCAGCGCCGAAATCCCTGATGTCGTCTGGCGTCATCGGGCTGTGCAGGTAGAGTTCCGCTTCGGGACTCTGAAGCAGTTGTTGCATACGGTAGTCGCGAACCCTCTGCCAGGTTGCCAGCCCCGGAAGCCTGGCTTCCCGTGTCGTCCGTCCGCCGGCTTCATCGGAGGCATCGGCTATGGTGACATGCTGGTTGGCGCGCAACAGGGCAACGGCGCATTCAAGACCAGCCGGGCCCGCTCCTATGATCAGGTGTGACTCCCGCGCTGTCGAAAGTGCCGGCGCTTCGGGATGCCATCCATTTCTCCACTCCTCGGATATTGTCGGGTTCTGGGTGCAACGCAAGGGCACCCCGTAGCTGTCCATGGAGACGCAGATGTTGCAACCGATGCACTCGCGCAGATCCTCGATACGGCCTTCCCTGATCTTGTTCGGCAGAAAGGGGTCCGCAATCGACGGGCGTGCGGCGCCGATCAGGTCAAGGCGTCCCTTCCGGACCAACGACGCCATCAGGTCGGGGGAGGTGAACCTGCCGACACCGACGACCGGTTTGCTGGTGACGGACCTGACGAAGTCCGTGTACTCAAGCTGGTATCCTTCATCGCTGAAACGCGCGGTCGCGCTGTCATAAGACCATCCGGATACATTGACATCCCACAGGTCGGGAAGTTCGGCCAGCGCCTCGATGACTTCCCGGCCTTCACCATCATGGGTAATCCCGTTGGTCCTGCCCGGTTCGGCCACGCTGAATCGAACGGCGACAGCATGCTTGCCGGAAGCGGCTTCGACCGTGTCCTCGAGAACCTCGCGAAGCAGGCGGAGGCGGTTCTCGAATGAACCTCCATACTCGTCACTGCGTTTGTTGCTTGACTGGGACAGGAAGTGGCTGAGGATCGAAAGGTCGTGGGCAGCATAGACATATACAATGTCGTAGCCTGCCTTTACGGCGCGCTTGACAGCCTCGAGGTGATCCTTTCGGAATGCCCGAAGGTCCGACTTGTCCATTTCCTTCGCCTGGATGGGAACTTCCGGCCGGAATACCGGCAATGCGCTGGGTCCTACAACCGGAACACCTGATGTCAGGTTCCTGGCGCGGGCTCCTCCATGGGCGAGTTCGATGGCTGCGAGGCTGCCATGAATCTTGATGGCGTCGACCTGTGCGGCATGGCGAGGAATATCGGTATCATCCCAGATGCGTTCCATGGGGTGGTTGGCCATGTCGGAACCGGGTGAGACTTCGGTCATCTGGACTGCAACCGTGCCCCATCCGCCCTCCGCCTTCATTGCACGCAGTGCGATTGCCCCGCTCGGCTGGGTCCATCCATGACCCGTGGCGTGGGGGACGGCGAAGAACCGGTTGGGTGCGGTGACGGGCCCGATCTCTACCGGCTCGAACAGGATGTCGTAGCGTGAGGTGTTCATCTGGCCCCGTTGCTGACGATCCCCTGCCTCAGCCAGTCATCGAATACCTCCAGAACGGCGTCGGCAAACTCCTGGTCATTGATATGTGCGTCGACCTCGGTGAGCCGTGCAGGTGGAACGATTGCCGTCCTCATTTCATCGATAAACGCCTCCAGACCTCCGGGGTCATGTGCCGGTTCTCCAGGCTTGTCCCATTCCTCGATGCCCCGGACCGGCAGTAGAACCTGAACCGGTGCAACTGACGACGCCAGTCGCCTGCCAACTTCACGGGCAGTTTCACGGCGCTCTTCCACCGAGAGGGCCGAACTCTTGATCAGTCGGTTATGGGCATGGAACGGACGGTCAGAATACTGATCCGGGATTTCCTGCCATCCTGCAAAGTCGATCAGGTCTATGCAGCCGGGTGCGACCAATTGCGGGATCCCGGCCCTGCCGGCATTGAGCATCCGGTCGGAGCCGGCATTGATCACCGAACCGGCGAGCAGGTTTCCGAGTTCGGGAAGGGCAAAATCCATCGCGCAGGCAAATCCTCCCCGTGACGCGATCTTTTCATAGGCCATCCCTCCCATCCCTGTGGCATGGAATATTGCGACCTCGAATCCGCGGTCTTCAAGCCCGGGCTTGAGAAGTTTCATGTAGGAAAGGCAGGAAGAGCCAAGCGATGTCATGCCGATGACGGGCCTGTCAGCCTTCGGCTTTTCCACGGCAAGAGCAGCACCGAGAACAGCACCTGCTGCTTGGCTGAGCGAAGACTTGCAAATGGAGTTCAACCCGTAGAGTCCTCCTGCCCACAAGATCATCTGCAGGTCAGGCGAAAGCCGGTCCGCAGGAATCAGCGGGGAAAAGGACACCGTGGATACAACGTATTTTGGTGTTCCGAGCGGCAGAGACTGGCAAACATCCAGTGCCAGGTCGGTTCCCATCGTTCCTCCGAGTATGATCGCTCCGTCGATTTTTCCCTGGCTGTGAAGGTCAGCGGCAAGTGAAGATGCGCCGCTCGCCATGATCTGCATGGCCGTATTCTCGTCACCGCTCTCGATGGCAGCGGTGATTGAACTGCCTGCGGCCTCGGCGACATCATGCTTCGAAGCATGGCAATTCGAGGGTGCAGATCCAAGAACACTCACATCCATCGTGTATACTCCGCCGCCCTGGCGCCGTATGCACTCCTCAAGGTAGTTCAGTTCCGCATGTTTGGTATCGTAGGTGCCGACAACCAGAATCGTACTAGCCACCATGATCGATCTCCTGATTTCGCTTCCTGCCGCGCAGAACCTGCCGGATGTGACTTGCTATGACAACGAGGAGAATCAGAAACAGGATGAATGCGATTGGCCTGTCAATGAAATCCAGGGGGGTATCGACCCGCATCATCGATGTTCTCAGTTTCGTCTCCATGATTCCGCCGAGTACCATACCGAGAATAATTGGCACGATCGGCAGGTTAAGCCGCTTCATGATGAACCCGAACACGCCGAACCCACCGGCAATGGCGCAATCGACGACACTGTTGCGAAGCGAGTAAACCCCGACGAAACTGAGTGTCAGAATGGCAACCCCGAGAAACCGGGTCGGGACTTCGATGACCTTGAGGATGATGTTCGTCGACGACAGCAGGAATGCCACGACGAGGATGTTAAGAACCAGGAGCGCGATATACAGGGCAATGACGAAGTCCATGTGGTTCTGGAACAGTCCCGGCCCGGGGACAACATTGTGTACGTAGAAGACGGACAGCATCATTGCCGTAAGAGCCTCTCCGGGAATCCCGAGCGCCAGGAGGGGGATCATTGCAGCTGCCGGAACAGCATTGTTGGCCGCTTCGGACGCGATCAGTCCCTCCGGCGAACCCTTGCCGAACTGCTCTGGCTGCTTGGACGTCCTTTGCGCATAGGTGTAGCTCAGGAACTGCGCCGTAAACTCGCCCACGCCAGGTATCATGCCCATCATGACGCCGAACCCGGAGGACGCGGTGGCAACACGCTTGTGCTGCCCGATTTCCCGGAATCCGGTCAGGAGGCTTCCTGAAACGGCACTCGCTCGCGAACGTGTGTCCGGGTCAACGAGCAGCACGAATGCCTGGCTGAGTGCAAAAAGACCGAGCACGACCACGATCAGGTCAATTCCTCCGGACAGCCAGCTCTGGCCAAACGTGTATCGTTGCGAGTACTGTATGGGTTCGAGGCCGATAGTGTTCAGCCAAATGCCGAAACACGCCATCATGCCGGCAGCGAGAATCCGGCCGCGGTGAGCCAGTACAACCAGGACGATCCCGAGCAATGCGGCGAGAAATATCTCCCGGCTGCCGAATTGCGGCGCAATCCACGCCAGAACAGGTGAGAGCAATATCAGGCAGACGACCGAGAACACTCCACCGACAAACGAGGCCGAATAAGCGAGTGACAGTGCCCTGCGAGCCTCGCCGCGGCGGGTCATGGGCGTGCCTTCATACGTCGTCAGGGCATTCACTGCCGTGCCGGGCGTATTGATCAGCACGGCCGGAATCGCACCGCCATACATTGATGACCCGTAGATTCCCAACAGGACTGTCAGGCCGATGATCGGATCCAGTGAGAATGTGGCCGGCAGCAGGATCGCAATTGCAACGGCTGCGCCGACCCCAGGTATGGCGCCGATCACCACACCGCCGACAGACCCGACCAGCAAGGCCGCAACGACGTCCCAACGTGCCAGGACCTGCAGCGCCGCCAGAAGGAGTTCCATATCAGAAATTCACGATCATGAAGTTTCGAAGCCCGCCAGGGAGGTACTCATAGATCAGGCCACCGGGAATCCTGACCGCCAGCATCGCCTTGAACGTGAAGACAATCGCAGCGCCAAGTGCTGCCGCCATCGAGACAGACGCCAGGGTTCGGTATCCCTGCCGGTAGGCCAGCGCAGTCGTGAATGCAATCGTCGAAGGAAGGTAACCGGCGAGTGGAACAATCGCCACATAGGCCATGAACCAGGCCAGGAATTCAAGCGCCAGAACCCAGATTCTGAATTCGGCCAGGGACCCGGCCAGGCCTGCCCGCCGGCCGGTCACGATCTGGGCAATCCCGAAGGCCACCATCCCGCAAACCCCGATTGCCGGCCAGACGCGCGGCTGCACGAAGAATCCGCCCCGTGACGAAAACCTGGTCTCGGTTCCAAGTTGTGAAAGCAGGAATACGGAAAACGTCACAAACAGCAGGTTAAACGCAAGAGTTCCGGAATGATGTGATTTGTCAACTGGATCCACGACGCGTCATGCCGAATTCAGCACCGGCCGGTTAATCCGGCCGGTGTATTGCAACTGCAGAAATCTTTACTGCAACTTCGCGGAAATGCGATCCAGAGCCTCGATGTCTGCAGCGATCTGCTCCGCAGAGGACTCTGCATCCTGCCAGTAGACACCGGCTCCGGTTTCTGCAGCAAGCGTCTGCGCCCTGTCGCTCATCACCGTTTTCCGGGCAACACTGATGATCTTGTCGCGGACGTCCTGCGGCGTGTCCTTGTGGACGAACAGCCCGTTCCAGAGAGCCAGGCCAAGTTCGGGATCTACTTCTCCGAGCGTTGGTGAGTCGGGCGTCAGTGAAATCCGGTCGCTCGTGACCGAGGCCAGTACCTTCACATTGTCCAGGCAGGGCAGCACCAGTTGAAGCGTCGTGTTGATGACATCTGCATCACCTGACGCCAACGAATTGCAGTCAAGCATATCAAAGGCAGCATCAGATCCCCATTCGAAGCCGGCATTCTTTGCATATGCAAGTGTTACCTGGGTCGGGATCAATGGTGCTCCAAAATGACCGAGTGCGACATCGTTGGATTTTGCGTGTTCAGCCATTTCCTCCAGCGTGTCATAGGGCGCATCACCCGCGGCAACGATGACGAATGGATAGGTGAGGAATATGCCGAGGGGGTCGAATTTCTCCGGTGACAGTTCCGCAATCCCGATCTGGTGTCCAAGAACGGGAACACCGACAACGAATGAACCGATCGTGTAGCCATCGGCGGGTGCCTGCGCCACCTCGATTGCGCCGGGAAACGGGCCTCCACCACCGCCCGGTTTGTTGACCACCGCGGCAGCCACGCCATACTCGGCCTGGAAATCCTCGGCTATCATGCGTGTCAGCACGTCTTCCAGGTCTCCCGGTGGCCACGGCACGATAAAGGTGACAGGCTTTTCGGGATATTCCGCAAACGTCGCCGTTGCCGCCAGAATTCCGGCTGCGAAGGATGCTGTAAATCTCTTTCTCATGGTTCCTTCCTGTGCAGTTCTAGACTGTTGGGTATGTTGGAATGAAATCCATAGCATAGCGATCACATGGCAGTAAACTTGCGAACCGGGGCAGAGGCGGTGGCCTCGGGAAATGGCTGAGCAGCCGGCCTCCATTCGCCGGGGAGGCATGGCACGGAGCCGTTCATCTCAGAGCAGCACGATCGAGTCGGAATCCCAGCTTACCCGGATTTGGGACCCGATCGGGAGAATCGGGCGATTTGCAGTGTTTCGCATGGAGACTGTCACGAGGCGGTCAGTTCCGGCCAGCGTGAGGGAATAGTAGGTCATGTCGCCGTAATAGGACCGGTCCGAAACCTCTCCGCGGACCACGGTACCCGTGTCTTCATCCTGGTCGAACAGGATTGTCAGCATTTCGGGCCGGATCCCGGCGGATACCGTTGCTCCTGCCCTGAAAGGCGAGACCCTGTCCGGATTCATGAAGACCTCGCCGATTCCCTCCACATCAACCGGAACGCCTTGTGGAGTCTCCGGTCCGATGGATGCCCTGAGGAAATTCATGCTTCCGATGAATTCTGCCACCTGGAGCGTCGCCGGTGCAGTGTAGATCTGGTTGGGCGTCGAAATCTGGGCAATCCGGCCGTCGAACATGATCGCGATGCGGTCGGACATCGTCAGCGCCTCTTCCTGGTCATGCGTTACCAGGACAAACGTGATGCCGACTGCTCGCTGGAGTGTTCTGAGTTCGGACTGCATCTGCTCCCGCAGTTTCCTGTCAAGCGCCGAGAGTGGCTCGTCGAGCAGAAGCACCTTCGGACGGAGAATCAGCGCCCTTGCCAGTGCGACCCGCTGTTTCTGGCCGCCCGACAGCGTGTTGGCTTCCCTGTTCTGAAACCCGTCGAGACTTACCATCTGCAACGCCTCGTCGATCAGCCGATCCTGCTCTGACTTGCCGAGCCGTTTGCGTCGCAGGCCGAACCCGACATTGCCGGCAACTGACATGTGCGGGAAAATCGCGTAGCTCTGGAACACCATGTTTGTCGGGCGGCGGTTGGCCTCGACACCGGCCATGGGCACATTGTCGACGCGTATGCTGCCGCTGTCGGGCTCCTCGAACCCGGCAATTGTCCGCAGTAGGGTGGTCTTGCCGCAACCTGATGGGCCAAGAAGAGAAAAGAACTCGCCCTGCATGATGTCGGCCGAGACATCGTCCAGGGCTCGCACGGTTCCAAACGTCTTGGTGACGTTTTCGAGACTGATGATCGGGCTGTTCAAATCAGACCTCCGGTGTCGGACGCGCCGGCACCCCGCGATCCCCGGCGCCGAAGGTATTCGGCCGAAACAAGCAGCATGAGTGAAATGGCCAGCAGGATGGTGCCCAGCGCCATGACGCTCGGAAGCCTAGCGGGGAATCGCAGCTGGCTCCAGATGTAGACGGGAAGTGTCACATCCGTTCCTGCCAGGAAGAAGGCGATGATGAATTCGTCCAGCGAGATCGTGAAGGCAATCAGCATGCTGGCGATGATTCCGGGCATGACCAGTGGCAAGATGATCAGCCGAAACGTCGACAGCCTGGACTCGCCCAGGTCAAAGGCAGCTTCCTCCAGGCTGCGGTCGAGATTTGTAAAGGCCGTTGCCAGGATAACCGTGCAGAACGGCGTGCAGACAAGTACATGGCCAAGAATGATGCTCCAGAGAGTCAGGTTCATTCCGAGTTGCAGGATCACGACGAGGAGCGAAACGCCCACCACGATTTCTGGCAGGACAAGGGGTATCATGATCAGCCCCATGGCGCTGCGCTTGGCTATGAACTGATACCTGGTCGCTGCCCTGGCGGCACAGAGGCCCAACACGGTACTGCATACCGAGGTGACGGACGCCACGATCAGGCTGTTCCTGGTCGCCGCATGCAGCGGTTCGGTGTCGACAAGCAGCTTGAACCAGTCGAACGTGAAGCCGTGCAGGGGAAACGCGACGATGCTGCTGTCATTGAAGGCGAATATCGGAAGGAGAACGACTGGAGCGTACAGGAACACGAGATACGCAGCCACGTATACCGGCAGCCAACGAACTCCCCTGCGCATCACGAGCGGTCCCGGAGGAAGCGTCGGTTGAGGCGGATGAAGAGCAACGACAACACAGCTATGATGAACATTGACGAGATGGCCAGGGCCGCACCAAGCGGCGGGTTGTTGGCCTTTTTGAATTGCAGTTCGATCATGTTGGCAATCAGGAGACCGTTGGGCCCGCCGACCAGCCTCGGAGTCACGTAGTCACCGACAGTCGGGATGAACACGATCAGGGCCGCCCCGAGCACCCCGGGAAGTGCGAGGGGAAGAGTGATGCGGAAGAAGCGGCGAACTGCATTCTCGCCGAGGTCGGTTGCCGCCTCCAGGAGTGACCGGTCGATCTTCTCGAGCGCGACGAATATGGGCAGGATGGCAAAGGGTGCCCAGGCATGGCTCAGGGTTATGACCACTGCATTCACGTTGTACAGGATGAAGCTCAACGGCTCTTCGATGATGCCCAGCCGGGTCAGCGTGCCGTTGACGACGCCGTTGTAGCCGAGAATGACCTTCCACAGGAATATCCGCATCAGGTAGCTTGTCCAGAACGGGATGGTGATCAGGAAGATCCAAAGTGGCTTGCTCTTTTGCGGCACGTGAAACGACACGTAGTATGCAATCGGAAATGCGAGGACGACGGTGCAGAACGTGACGGTCGCGGAAACCGCGATCGAACGGAGCATCAGAATGCGATAGATCGGCTGGGTCCATGCCTCCTCGTAGTTCGCCAGTGTAAATTCCCGGCGCAGGTCGAGATAGTCCTGGGTCCAGAAGCTGATCGCGACGACTGCTGCAATGGGGACCGCCAGGAGGAGGACTGCATAAAGGAGTGCCGGGCTGACCAGCAGCAGCCCCCTGGATGACGGCCTTCGCAGCCAGGCACTGGCGACGACAACCCTGTCGGTCACGGGCCGAACTCCGAAATCAGACATTCGTTGACGGAACGGAGGGTTCCCGGTGCAGGCTCCTTCTCTTCTCTCATGACCGGGAGAAACAGGCGGAGATGGTCGTGAAAGGTTCGCAGCCCGTATTCCAGGTCCGAGAGGAAGACGCCCTCATATGCCGACGATCTTGCGGCCTCGCAGGTCCACATGGCCAGCATCCGATCCTCTTCGACCGCGTCGCGATCGATCCTTCCGCTCAGGTAACGCGCCACCCTCAATTGCCTGGATTCGTCCTTCCTGCGCCAGATTGCGCCCCGCTGAGTGGTCAGGTCGGCGGAAAGCGGAACCTCCTGGTACATGATCACGCTGTCGGGATAGAAGCCGATTACCTGGTTGGGAAACATGCCGACATAGAGCCATAGCCGGCGATGGGATTCAGGAAGCCATGTCGCTTCCGGCAGCAGCTTCCTGTAGTTTCTGACCGACCATCGCCGGGCAGGGCCCTGGTTAAATGGACCAACCGAGCGGGCAATGCCGTCGACATATGGCTCGTCATAGTACTTCCTGCCATACAGATCATCGAGACCCGGATGTGCCTGACGGACGTGATATCCTTCATTGTCTACGTCCCGCACAGCCTTCCAGTTGGCTTCCAGCTGCTCGGAATAGGCACTGCCTTCCACCGGCCGGAGATCCGGAAGCCCGTACGGGGCGACTTCCCCGGCAACGCAGGCCAGCGTATCTGCAACGGATCCCTGCGGGCCGGGTGCGAACCGAACGAAAACGAACCCGTTCCAGACTTCCATCTCGACCGGTTTCAGACCCCATTCCGCGTTATCCAGCGGAGGAAAGGTCTCGCTCCTCGCCGGACCGCGAAGTGTTCCATCGAGGTTGTAGGTCCAGCCGTGATATGGACAAACGAGCGAGTTCCCGCAATTGCCGTGGGTTCCTGTTGCGATACGGGATCCGCGGTGGCGGCACAGGTTGTGAAAGGCCCGCAGCGTTCCGGCACTGTCCCGAATGATCAATGCGCGCTCGCCTGCAATGTCGAATGTCTGGAAGTCGCCTGGACCGGCAACATCATTGACATGGCAGACGCACTGCCAGTGCGTCCTGAAGATGCTTGCAATCTCCAGGTCGAACAGTTCGTCGGAATGATAGGTCCAGCCGGGCAGCCCGCGTCGGTCCCAGTCATCCGGGGGCTTGGTCCCGGTGCGGGTCCTGACCTGGTCACTCATGGCGCGCGTCCGCGAAGGTCAGCAACGATTCGAGCAAGCTGGCATGTCTGCCCGGCCGGGCAGTCTGTCCAGTCAACCAGGTTATTCAGAGGTCCACCCTTCCTTTGTCAGGTCGGAATGAACCTGTTGGATCGCCTGGCCCAACCTGTCCACCACAAGATTGATTTCCTCCCGGGTTATGACCAGGGGAGGGGACATGACGTTGAGACGACCGATCGGTCGGACGAGGACTCCTGCCTTCTCCGCCGCGTCGGAGATTCTTCCCCCGATCGCCACCTCTTCCGGGAACCATTCCTTGGTTGTCTTGTTCATGACGTTTTCGACACACCGCATCAGCCCCATCCCGCGTACATCGCCGACGAGAGGCAACTCTGAAAGCTCCTGCAACCGCTCGCCGAAATAGCTGCCGACATCGCGGGCATGCTCGAGAATGTTCTCCCGTTCCATGATCTCGATGTTCTTCAGGGCTGCGGCACAACAGACAGGATGGCCTGCATAGGTGAATCCACTGGTGTATACGCGCCCCTTCTTTTCGGATATCGCCTCGTGAATGCGATCCGAATACACGACGGCTCCAATCGGGAGATAGCCGGATGACAGTCCCTTGGCCGTGCAGATTATGTCCGGCTGAATGCCGAACACATCCTTGGATGCAAACCAGTGACCCAGCCGTCCGAACGCGGTCACGACTTCATCGGAGACGTAGAGAATGTCGTGCTCGCTGCACACGTCCCTCATTCTCGGAATGTATCCTCGGGGAGGAACCAGGACTCCTCCCGCCCCCATGACCGGCTCGGCGAAGAAGGCACCTACCTTTTCAGGACCGATTTCCCGGATCTTGGCCTGGAATTCGTCCACGAGATAATCGCAGAACTCGGATTCGTTCATTCCGTTCGGGGCCCGGTAGATGTCGGGCTCCGAGACGTGGTGGATGGTATCTTCAATGTAGTTGAAACCCTGTGCCCGGTCGGCCTTCTTGTATCCGATCGACATGGTTGCGTAGGTGGACCCGTGATAGGATTGCCGTCTGGCAATCACGTGGGTCTTGTCGGGGCGGCCGACGCATTGCTGGTAGAATTGGACAAGCCTGAATGCGCTGTCCACCGCGGTCGAACCACCCGTTGCGAAATGAACCCGGTTGAGGTCGCCCGGTGCCAGTTCCGCCAGTTTTGCCGACAGCAGTGCCGCCGGTTCGTTCGACATGTCGGTGAAGGTTGACGTGTAGGCAAGTCTCCTGACCTGCTCTGCAATGGCGTCCGCCATTTCCTCCCGGCCAAGACCGATATTGGTGCACCACAGCCCGCCGATGGCATCAATGTACTCCTGGCCGTTGGCATCCACGATCAGGCTGCCCGATCCACTGCTGACGATCAGCGCGCCGGATTCCCTGAAGGTGTCAAAGTCATGGAAGGGGTGGAGGCAATGGCGCCGGTCCAGTTCCTGAATTTCACTTGCCGCATCGTTGCGGCCACCGAGATCGTCAATCATTTCCTTCGGTCATCCTTTCTGCCAGGCGGATACTTGCCTGGCAGAGCGTAATGAATGGACAACTCGCAGACAAGGCGCGCAGGGCGGTTCACGAACAGATTTGAACTCGCATCCGCCTGTTTGCCCGGCGCGGCAGCGTTTCAGCGGGGAAGGAATTCCCGACCGGTCCGGGCAGCAGAAGCTGGCACAATTCCGCTCACCGAACAGGGGAATGCGCGAGATGCACCTATCCGTACTTGCCGTCACCCCACCGGTCGAAGATGTCGATCATTGTGATCGACAACCATCCGGAACTGATGATTGCCGCAACCGCAATCCAGATCGCAACTGCGCACACGGTGACCCATTTCACCTTCTTGCCAAGCTTCGGATCCACGGGCGAGGAGGGCGGGGTGCCGGGAACTACCTTTCCCGACTCGATCTGCGTCTGGATCTTGATGGGCAGCGCGATGAACAGGCACAGGAACCAGATAACCGCGAACAGAACGAGAGCCGAGGGAATCGACATGTCTCAAGCCTCTTCGATTTCAATCAAGGTACCATGAAAGTCCTTTGGATGCAGGAACAATACCGGTTTTCCGTGGGCGCCGGTCTTCGGCGTTCCGTCCCCGAGAACACGCCCTGAGCGTCCGGCTCTTGCCGACGCCGCACTGATATCGGGAGTTTCCAGGCAGATATGGTGGACGCCACCGGAAGGATTCCGCTCAAGGAATCCTGCGATCGGGCTTGAATCGCCGAATGGGGCCATCAATTCAATCTTGGTATTCGACAGTTCGACAAAAACGACCGAGACGCCGTGCTCCGGCAAGCTCACGGGTTCCGATACCCGGGCGCCGAATGCCTTGCGGTAGGTTTCCGCGGCGAGTCGGAGATCCGGAACAGCAATGGCGACATGGTTCAGCCGGTCTGTCATTTGCCTGCCCCTCTCTTTGCCTCGATCAATTCAACCGCCTGTTCCAGGGACACTGACGCAGGATCCGCGCCCTTCGGGATTGAGGCGTTCACCTTCTTCCAGTTCACGTACGGGCCATAGCGGCCATTCATCAACCTCACTGCCCCTCCCTCGGCGGGATGTTCACCCAACTGCCTGGCTTCGCTACGCGTTGTCCTGCGATTCCGTCCTCCTGGATTCTGGGCCAGCAATTCGACCGCGCGGTTCATGCCGATCGACAGTATCTCTTTGGGGTCGGGAACGGATGCATATTTTCGTCCGTGCTTGAGGTAGGGCCCATACCTGCCGATCCCGGCTTCTATCGACTGTCCGTCATCCGGGTGTGTTCCAATCTCTCGAGGCAGGGCAAGCATCGTCAATGCGGCCTCCAGTGTCACCGTCTCGGGATCAATGCCTTTCGGTATGCTCACGCGCTTTGGCTTTTCTTTCGTTCCCTCGTTCTCTCCAAGTTGGAGATAGGGTCCGTAGCGACCTGTTCTGGCGGTGACGTCAAGGCTGGACTCCGGATCCGTGCCAATCCTGCGAATGGCCGGCAATTCTGCTGATCCGCCGGACTTCCTGTCGTCCAGGAACAGGCGAAACTGGCATTCGGGATATGTGGAGCAGCCGAAGAATGCACCGCTGCCGCGGCCGGTGCGAAGGATCAGCTTTCCTTTGCCGCAGTCCGGGCAACTCCGGAAGTTCTCCAGACTGTTGCTGTCCGGAATGACCTGGGGAACCAGGATGTCCGAAAGCTTGTCGAGCACATCGCCGATCCGAAGTCCCTGCGTATCGGCAACGGAAGCGGCAAATCCCTCCCAGAATTTCTCGAGGACCTCTATTCGCTTCTTTCTTCCACCGGATACGTCATCAAGATCTTCCTCCAGCCCTGCGGTGAATTCGTAACCGACATAGGTCTCGAAATAGGTCTTCAGGAATGCCGTCAGCATCCAGCCGGTGCCTTTTGGAACGAGGCTGCCCTTTTCGCTGGCGACGTAGCCGCGGTCCTGGATTGTCGCCACGATGGAGGAATATGTTGAAGGTCTGCCGATACCGAGTTCAACCATTCTCTTGACGAGTGACGCCTCGGTATATCTGGGCGGAGGTTGGGTGAAATGCTGGTGAGGACTGACCTCGACGAGAGTTGCCAGCTCACCAGGCTTCAACTGAGGAAGCTCGGCCGTCTCGTCCAGCCGGCCCTTGGCCTTTGCCTGGTCCGGACGCCTGCTGTCCCCGAACAATTTCAGGAAGCCGTCGAACTGGATCACGCGCCCGCGGGCTCGCAGGCCGGTTCTCTCATCCCGGGACAGAAGGTCACAGGTTGTCTGCAGGAAGCGCGCGGATTCCATCTGGCTCGCCAACGCCCGTTTCCAGATCAGCTCGTAGAGTGCACGTTGATCGGACTCACCCAACTTGACCCGACCGCCATCCAGGGACATGTCGGTCGGTCGAATGCACTCATGCGCCTCCTGGGCGTTCTTGGCCTTTTTCCGATAGAACCGCCGCGATTTGGGCAGGTAGTCCGAACCGAACCTCCTGGCAATTTCCTCGCGTGTCGCATTGACGGCTTCGGGAGCCATGTCACTACCGTCGGTGCGCATGTAGGTGATCAGCCCGGCCTCGTACAGGGCCTGTGCCACTCGCATGGTCCGACGCGGGTTGAATTTCAGCTTGACGCTTGCGTCTTGCTGAAGCGTCGCCGTCACGAATGGTGGAGGCGGATTCCTGCGTGTAGGCTTGCTGTCCAGGCCGCTGACCACGAAGCTTGCAGCTTTGATTGCCTCAACTGCCCGGTCTGCTTTCTCTTTCGTCGCGAGGTCGTGCTTCTGGAGCTTCCTGCCGTCCAGAATCGTCAGCTGTGCCTGGAATCCCTCGCTGCGCGGCGTCTCCAGAAGGGCGATGACCGTCCAGTATTCCTTCGGCTTGAAGGCTTCGATTTCGGCTTCGCGTTCGACGATCAACCGGACACAGACCGACTGGACCCTGCCGGCCGACCTGGCTCCGGGCAGTTTTCTCCAGAGGACCGGAGAAAGTGTGTAGCCGACAAGGTAGTCCAAGGCTCGCCGTGCAAGGTAGGCGTCGACCAGCTCCATGTCGATGGTCCGAGGTTGGCGCATGGCCTCCTGTATGGCCTGCCTGGTAATGGCATTGAACACGACGCGCTTTGCGTCACCGTCAATCCTCAGCCCCTTCCGTCTGCTGAGCAGTTCCCGGACATGCCAGCTGATGGCTTCGCCCTCCCTGTCCGGGTCGGTTGCAAGTATCAACTCGTTGTCCTTCTTGAGTGCATCGGCAATTGCCTTGATTCTCGGCTGTGCCTTTGCCTGGACGGCCCATTTCATCGCAAACCCGTCGTCCGGGTTCACGGATCCATCCTTTTCGGGCAGGTCGCGGACATGACCGAACGACGCGAGAACCCGGTAGCCTTGTCCAAGGTATTTTTCGATAGTCCGTGCCTTTGCAGGAGATTCGACGACTACGACCGGCATGGATACCTCCGCGACAGAAAGAAGCTGCTTCAATCTTTCAGAATAAAATGGGTGTCAATTCTGTAGCATGCAATTGCATTGTAATGCGCCTGCGGATGTTTGCGTGGATTCGTGACACAGCTGACCTGCAATATTGGAATTCAATGCTGCCAGGAAACCCCGGATTGGTCCTGCATGTGGCAAAAGGCGATTATCCTCGTCTTCTTGACCCAACCCTGCCTCGCGCGCCGTTGCACAAATGCATCTAGGCCTCCCTTTGTCTCCATACCGTTCGAAGGGTCTGAACCAGAGGCATTCCAATGCTCGCGCGGCAAGGAGACCGGATGCCGAATCTCTGACGGGGATGTCAATGCTCGCGTCGGGATGAGGCAACACGGGTAACTGACCAGGATAATCTGCCTGCCGGGTTCACGGGGCCCGAATTCAGGTGTTTCTTCCACAACCTATTGATATTACAGGCATCAATCCCCTCGTCGGGACACGACATTCCAGTGGTGGCTGTGCCAGGAGGCGTACCGTAATGGAGTTGCATGCTTCCGATTCGCGGCGTGTAGGTGAACCGGGGCGGATCCGGTTCAGTCTTCGTGTTCGATAGACCAGCCAGGCGTCGGCAGAAGCCGCAACGGGATGACCGGGATACGCAGTTCGGATTCGTTCGGTCCCCCTGCCACGATGCCCATCCCGGCTGGCTGCCTCGGCATCCTTGTCCCCGTTCAACCTGATCTTCACTTCGGGAAAGTCCGGGAAGCGGGTTGTGCCTCATTTGCCGCGCGAGGCAGTTTCCGGGGGAGGAGGACATCGATTTCGCGGTCAGGCGGATCAGCATTCGCCTTACTGAAGGACACGAAGCTGGGGCAGCAGGCCGCGTTGCACGTTCCTCAACCAATCCGGGTCCCGGCCATGTACCTGGCCGGGCAGAGTATCGGCGGTCACGGAGTATCGACAGTTGGGTGGCACGGCTGTAAGGGTGCGGGAGCACGTTTCGGGTGGTGTCGAAGACGCTGAGTGCAAGAATGCCTGTAACTCTAGAACCTAACGAGAAGCTCGCGCCATCTCTGGCAATTGCACTTGGCCTGCAGATCGACTTACCCACCGTCGACGTTGCCGCCTTGATCCGGACGATCATGATATGGACCAGCGGTTCGGGCAAGCGATAGATCCCGTGGGCGGTGTCCTCAATTTTCGAGATCTGCGGCGCAGCCAGGATTCTGGCGGCGGCCCCGAGTGTACCGGTCGACGTCGTGATCATCGCGTGAATGGCTCTGAATGCTGGAGGTGTTCTGTGCCGATCGTCACCGACGATCGACATCTCCGCCTGTTCGGGCGCCGCCAATTTACACGGATTCAATGGCACATCTACCCATGCAGGAAGCGGCGAGAAAGCGGCTGTGCACTGAGCGAGGGAGTTTCTCGATGACGAATTTGGGCAGGTCGGAAAGCGATACCCGGGAGTCGCATTCCGCATCGGTAGGCTTCGAGAAGAATGCACACAGTTCGGGCGAGGCCATAGCGATTGTCGGCATGGCTTGCCGTTTCCCCGGCGCAGACAGCCTGTCTGCCTTCTGGCGAATGCTGCTGGCGGGAGGGAGCGGGGTGGTCGAAGGTGTTCCCGGCTCGGGTGTCGGGCGCATCGGCGAGCTGTTTCCCGAGGGCACTGGACGGGCCCCGGCCTGCAGGTTCGGCGCCTATCTCGATGAACTCGACCGGTTCGATGCCGCTTTCTTCCGCATCTCTCCAGTGGAGGCAGAGTATCTCGATCCCCAGCAGCGGATGATGCTGGAAACATGCTGGCACGCGCTGGAAGACGCCGGCATTGACCCGGATACCCTGAAGGGTAGTCGCACCGGAGTCTATGCAGGGATCAGCAACAACGAGTATCGCGGTCTGATCCTTGAAAATACCCGACCCGACGAACCCGCTGCCAGCCTCTATTCCGTCACCGGAACTTCCTTCAACACCGCGATCGGCCGGGTCGCCTTCGCGCTCGGGCTTGAAGGACCGGCGTTGGCGCTTGATACTGCCTGTTCATCCTCCCTCGTCGCGATTCATCAGGCTGTTACGGGCCTTCAGCGGGGCGAATCCGATCTGGCATTGGCCGGCGGCGTGCATGCGATCCTCTCGGGCCGTCTGCTGGAAATGCGTGCCAACGCGGGCATGCTGTCTCCGGACGGTCGCTGCGCCACCTTCGATGCTGCTGCGAATGGTTATGTTCGCGGAGAGGGCTGCGGGATCGTGGTGCTCAGGCGACTCGCCGACGCGGAAGCAGACGGTGACCGCATCTGGGCCGTGATTCGCGGTTCCTCGCTGAACCAGGATGGAGCCAGCCCCGGATTGACGGTGCCGAGCGGACCTGCCCAGGAAAGGGTCATAGAGGCCGCTCTGCGGCAGGCCGGACTCCGGCCCGTCGAGGTAGACTACGTCGAGGCGCACGGTACAGGCACGGAGGTCGGCGATCCGATTGAAGCAAACGCGACGGGGATGGCATACGGCCGTGACCGGGACCGACCACTGCTGATCGGCTCGGTCAAGACAAATATCGGCCATCTCGAAGCGGCAGCGGGGGTCGCCGGTGTCATCAAGGCCGTGCTCGCCATGAAACGCGGTGTGATCCCGAGGCACCTTCATTTCCGGAACCCCAGTCCGGAAATTGATTGGGACAGGCTGTGCCTCCGGGTGACAGCAGAGACCACGGACTGGCCTCGGATCTCCGATGCACCGCCACGTGCGGGAGTGAGCGGTTTTGGTTGGTCCGGTACCAATGCCCACCTGGTGCTCGAGGGGCATGGCCGTGTGCAGGACGACCCCAACGAGGATCCGGACCTTTGGAATATCGGCTCGCCTCGGTCCATCGCTGTATTGCAGGCGGGCCGGGTTGCCGAGGAGGCAGCGATCAAGGAGAAGCTTGCGCCGCGTGTGAAGCGGTTCCTGCCGATTTCGGGCAGGTCGGACAACGTCCTTCGGGAGATCGCCGGCCAATACCAGTCTTGGCTCGATGAACGCGCTCGCGACGGCTGTGAAGAACTGCTTGCTGACATGGCCTGGACGGCGGCCGTCGGACGCAGCCATTTCGAATGTCGGGCGGGACTGGTTTTCGACGACTCCAACTCCTTGAAGGCGGCCCTGCGGGAACTCCGGGAAACAGACGGAATCGAGTTGCCGACGGCGGCGAAGAGAGTCGCGTTTG
The DNA here is from genome assembly GCA_963664715.2 of Paracoccaceae bacterium. GTDB lineage: Bacteria > Pseudomonadota > Alphaproteobacteria > Rhodobacterales > Rhodobacteraceae > JAPOXR01. The sequence goes on along the minus strand of CAXXUY010000017.1, from coordinate 95,978 downwards.
CTTATACCGGGCAGGCCAGCCAATGGCCGGGAATGGGTGAGGCGCTCTACGCAAGCGAACCAGTTGTACGCAAGATGCTAGACCGATGCGATTCGGTGCTCGCCGAGGACAGGGATGCGTCGCTGCTGGACGTGATGTTCGGCCGGCCGGGCGCCGGGGGCGACCTGGACAACCCACGGTGGAAGCAGCCGGCAATATACGCGCTCGAATGCGCATTGGCGGCGCTCTGGGAGAGTCTCGGCGTGCGACCGGATGTCGTATTGGGACACAGCCTGGGAGAAGTCGCGGCCGCGCACACGGCCGGCGTGTTCGGGCTGGAAGAGGGTTTACGCTTCGCGGCGGCCCGGGGTGAATTGATCGGGGCGCTACCCGGCGAAGGCGCGATGGCGGCGGTCTTCGCGCCGGCTTGGCGCGTGGCGGAAGCGCTGGATGAGCACAACGCGGGCTCCGAAGGCGTCGGTCTGTGTATCGCCGCCGATAATGGCCCACAGCAGGTTATCAGCGGTCCGGCGGCCGAAGTCGAGGCCATTCTGGAGAATCTCGAGGAGAAGGATGTCCAGGTCGCGCGGCTTCGGAAGAGCCCGGCCTATCACAGCGCGATGGTTGAACCGGTCCTGGACAAGTTGGAGGCCGCGCTTGCCGGGACCTCGTTCGCGCCACCGTCGATTCCCTTCGTCAGCAACCTGACCGGCCATTTGCTTGAAGAGGGCGAAGTGCCGGACGCGGCCTATTGGCGGCGACAGGTGCGCGAACCGGTGGCATTCCGCGCCTGTGTCGCGACTCTGGCAGAGGTTGAAGTGGACGCGATAATAGAGATCGGACCGCATGCCGTGCTGGGTCCACTGGTGCAGATGGCGTGGCCGGACAGCGCCGGCGCGGCACCGTCGGTCGTGCTCCCGAGCCTTCGGCGGCCTGCCAAGGATGAAGCGAGGCCGCCACCGGGTTCGGGAGGCGGTTTCATGGAGGCGGTTGCAGGCGCTTACGCGGCAGGACTCCCGTTGTCCTTCCCCGGTCTCTTCGCGGGCGAAGACCGTCGGCGCATTGCCTTGCCTGCCTATCCGTTCCAGCGCGAGCGCTACTGGATCGAGACTTCCAAGGGACGCCGGTCGAACGCCGGCCATCCCTTTCTGGGCACACGTCACGATTCCGCAGACGGCCAGATTGCTTTCGATACGGAGGTCTACCCGTCTGATCCGGCCTGGCTCAACGACCACCGCGTCTTCGGTCGTCTGATCGCGCCGGGCGCTCTCTACGGAGCCATGGCTGCGACGGCCAGCCTCGCAGAGGGAAGCAAGGCGGCGATTGTCGAAGACTTCCGGATGCAGAATGCTCTGGTCTTCCCGAATGAGGACTCCGAGGACGGGTCCGCCAATGCCGGTCGGCAGGTGCAGGTTCTGCTTGACGACGACGAGGACGGCACTTCCAGCCGGATCCGCATCCTCAGCCGCGGTCAAGGAGAGGATGGCTGGACATTGCACGCAGAGGGCCGCGTCCCGTCAGGCGCTGCGGGTCCCGTGCACGCCGCCGGCCCGTTCGATGCCGATGGATTCAAGAGCGCTCTCTCGGCGATTGACCTCGCGGCCTATTACCGTGCAAAGGCCGCGGTGGGAATCGATCTCGGACCTTCCTTCCGCACGTTGGAGGGGCTCTGGGCACGACGGGGCGAGGCGATCGCCGAAGTGGCGCTGCCCACGGAACTCGAGCGCGCTCCGTTCGATGTGCATCCACTTGTGCTCGACGGATGCTTCCAGGCGTTTGGCGCGGCGCGCAACCCCGACGACAGTGAAGAAGGCATCACCTGTCTTCCGTTCGCATGGGAGCGAATGTGGCTGGCGGGACGCCTGCCGGAGCGGTTGACGTGCCATGTGCTCGTGAGGGAGGGTCCGCAGGGCGCGGCAGCGGATCCCGATCAGGGTGAAGTGCCTGAGGTCCACGCGGCAGACCTGCGGATTTACGACACCGACGGCGCGCTCGTCGGGGAACTTGTCGGCTTTACTGTCAAACGGGCGACGCGGGCGGCACTGCTCTCGGCCGTGGAAGGGATTGACGAGCTCTTCTACGAGGTTGTCTGGCGTGACCGTGCCCTCGCGCCGGGCATCATTCCCGCGGGCTTCCTGACGAGTCCGTCCGAGATATCCGCGAACACGAGCCTCTTCACTGAGTATCTGGCGAATGTGGGCGTCGACGCCGAAGACAGGACTGCGTTGCTGGAAGATCTGGAGCGGCTGTCCGACGCTTACGCCCTCGCAACCCTTGACAAGCTGGGCTGGAAACGAGTGGCGGGTGCAATGTTGGAATCCGCCGAATTGCGGGAGACACTGGGCGTCGGGGCAGAACACGAACGGCTGTTCCGCCGGATGCTGGAGATGCAAGTCCGCGCCGGAGTGCTGGAGGAGTCGGACGACGGATTCGCGGTTGCAGTCGGGTCCGGCGAACCTTTGCCGGAGGGTCTTGCCGAAGATCCCGATAAGGTCGCGGGCGAGATGGCGGCGCTATACGCGCACGGATCGACCGAAATCGGACTGTTCCGGCGAAGCGCCGATTCCCTTGCCGATGTCCTCCTAGGCAAGATGGATGCGCTGACTCTGCTGTTCAGCAGTGGCGAGCCGACGGCTGCAGATCTCTACCTGAAGGCGCCGGTGGCCCGCGCAGCGAACCGGCTGCTGGCGGACGCGGTAGCAGCGATGCTGCGTGTCTTGCCCGAAGGGCGCAGGCTGCGCGTCCTGGAGATAGGCGCCGGCACGGGCTCGGCAACCGCCGCACTGCTTCCGGAACTCCCTGGGGGTCAATACGACTATACCTATACCGATATCTCCGCAGGCTTCTTTGCGGAGGCCGAGTCACGCTTCGGTGGAGCCGAGGCGTCGATCGACTACCGGGTGCTGGATATCGAGAAGGATCCGGTTGAACAGGGCTTCGACCGGCACGGCTACGATCTGGTGATCGCTTCAAACGTGCTGCATGCCACGCGCTATCTGGACGAGACCCTGGCGCACTGTCTCGAGGTTCTTGCCCCGTCGGGACACTTGGTTGCGCTGGAAAACCTGCGCGGCCAGGGCTGGCTCGACCTGACCTTCGGACAGCTCGACGGCTGGTGGCGTTTCGCCGACGGCTACCGACCTCACCACGCGCTTGCCACTCCCGCCGTATGGCGAGAGGCGCTGGTCGACGCCGGCTTTGAAGACATCGCGATATTGGGCTTCGACGAGTCCGATCCGGATGCCAACCCGGATCGGGGCGTGATCGTCGCGCAGGGGCCAACACAAGTGACGGAAGCGCCCGGCCTCTGGGTGTTGGCCGCCGACCGCGACAAGGTGGCTGTCGAGCTGGCTGCCGAGCTTGCGGCGCACAACCAGGCCGTAGTCCTCGCCGGGACGGAGGCGGATCCGGACGGGCCCCTGGAAGTGGGCGGTGCCGAGGTCGTCGAGGCGTTCGTGGAGACGGAGCGGCGCGAGTCCTGGAAGTCCTTCCTGGAAGACCTGCCTACCGATTTGCCACTAGTGGGGATCGTGCATCTCGCCGGGCTTGACGGCCACGGCCCACAGGCGACAACAGCGGAACTGGCCGATGATGCGCGGTATGCAACGGCAAGCGCACTGGCCCTGACACAGGCGCTCGTGGACATCGACATGACGCTGGCAAGGGGCCTCTGGTTCGTCACGCGGGGCGCTCAGGTGCTGGAACGCGAGCGCGGCGGGCAACTGGCCGGTGCCACCCTCTGGGGATTCGGAAAGGTTGCGGCGAGGGAAGTACCCCAGCTGCAACCGAAGATGCTGGATCTCGATCCCGCCGAAGCGGAGCTTCCGCCGGAATTGGTTGACGAGTTTCTCTACCCCGATGCCGAGCCACATGTTGCCCGTCGTTACGGCCGCCGCCAGTGCGCGCGGCTTGTCCGCGCCGCCACGGTCACAGACCGGCTGACCCTTCCGGAGGAGCCCGGTTGGGAACTGCAGCCCGATTCTGGCGGTTCACTCGACGCGATCGGCGTGATTTCGGTGCCGGAGTGCCAGTTGGAGTCAACCGAGGTCCGTATCGCGATCGAAGCCTTCGGCCTCAACTTCAGGGACGTGTTCATTGCCATCGGCGTCGTCGACGACTTCATGGGTGGCGAATTCTGCGGCCGGGTGCTCGAAGTCGGAGAATGTGTAACCAGTATCGCAGTCGGTGACCGCGTGGTCGGAATGACGTTCCGCAATTACGGTTCCGAGACAGTGACCCTGGAAGACATGATAGTGCCCGCGCCACCGGGGTTTTCGGTCACCGAACTCGCGACAATTCCGACGGCTTTCGTGTCAGCAGCCCTGTCGTTCGAGCATGCCGGGCTCAATGCGGGCGACCGCGTGCTGATCCACGCTGGTGCGGGCGGGGTCGGGCTGGCCGCGATCCAGCTGGCGAAGGCTGCGGGCGCGGAGGTCTTCGCCACGGCCAGCGCACGCAAGCGGGACTTTCTTCGTTCACTTGGCGTGAAGCATGTATTCGACAGCCGTACGACGGCATTCGGCCAGGAAATTCTGGACGCCACGGACAGTGCGGGCGTCGACGTGGTGCTGAACAGCCTGACTGGTGAAGGTTTCATCGACGCGAGTCTCTCCTGTCTCGCGACAGGAGGCCGCTTCGTAGAAATGGGGCGGGTAGACATCCTGAGCGAAGACGAGATGGCGGCGACACGCCCGGACGTCTCATACTTCATCCTGATGATCGACGTGCTCAAGGAGGAAGAGCCGGCAAGGGCGGGAGAGATTCTGGGTCAGGTCATGGACCGGCTCGCGGCCGGCGAGTTGACCCCGTTGATCCACGCCAGGTGGCCGGTGGCGGAAGCGGGACCAGCGATGAAGTGCATGCAGGGAGCGAGGCACATCGGCAAGATTGTCTTCAACAATTCGCCGCTCGCCAGGGGCCGTTTGCGGGAAGATCGCAGCTACCTGGTGACAGGCGGTCTCGGCGGCATTGGTTGCGCGGTGGCCAGGTGGCTGGCGGACCGAGGCGCTGGCATCATCGTGCTGAACGGCCGGCGGCCGCCCGACCGCGAAATCGAAGAGGAAATTGAGGATCTGCGGGGAAACGGAGCCGACATCCGGGTAGAGATCGCCGACATCACTGACGAGTTGGCGGTAGACGCCATGTTTGCGCGTATCGATGCCGATCTGCCGCCGCTCGGCGGAGTCATCCATAGTGTAGGCGTGCTTGCGGACGCCGCGATCGGCAACCAGAACTGGGAGAGCTTCCAAACCGTGATGTGGCCCAAGATCCTGGGAGCATGGCAGTTGCACCGGGCAACCGTCGATCGCGATCTCGACATGTTTGTCCTATTCTCCAGCGTTGCCGGTGTTCTCGGCAATCCGGGTCAGGCCAACCACGCAGCGGCCAACGCGTTCCTCGACCAGCTCGCCGCACATCGGCGCTCCCTCGGGCTTGCCGGCCAGGCCATCGCCTGGGGCGCATGGTCGGAGATCGGCGAGGCCGAGGAACAGCGGGAACGCATGACCCTGCGTTCGGCATCCGGAGGGCTCGAGTGGATTACCCCGCAACAGGGTATCAAGGCCTTCGATCGGCTGGTGCGCGAGGATGTCACGACCAGCGTGGTATTGGCGCGCAACTGGGTGGCGTTCGGTGAGTTCCTCGATTCCCGCCCGCCGCTACTGGAAGACCTGCTGGCCGACGGCGAAGAGGACGACACCGACGAGCCGTCGGCTGATGATCTGCTCTTCCGGCTGCGGGAGGCGCCCGAGGCAATGCGCGCAGACGTGCTCGGGTCGTTCCTTCAGGGAGAAGTCAAGGCAGTCCTGAGGTTGCCGACGACGCCCGCATCCACCGTCGGGTTTTTCGACCTGGGCATGGATTCGCTGATGGCGGTGGAACTGCGCAATCGGCTGAACCGAGCCTTTGCGGGCACGTACACCGCGTCCAACACGGTGGTGTTCGACTATCCTGACGTCGCCACGCTTGCCGCTCACCTGGCGGAACAACTCGCCGGGACAGTCGGGGCAGACGTGCCTTCGAGGCAGCCTGAACCGGCAGTCGGTTCGGCTGTTCGATCCGACGACGAGGGTATTTCCGATGGTATCGCCATCGTTGGCATGGCGTGCCGGTTCCCCGGTGCACCCGACCTGTCGGCCTTCTGGCACCATCTCGATTCCGGCTCGGATGCTGTAACGGACGCGCGCCACGAAACCGGCATCTGGAGCGAGTTCGCCGACAGCCTTCCGACGCAGTACGCGCCGTACGGCAGGGCCGGTTTCGTCGACGGGATCGATCTGTTCGATGCGCGGTTCTTCGGAATCTCGCCGGTCGAGGCAAGACTCATGGACCCGCAGCAGCGAATGCTGCTGGAGACGACCTGGCTGGCACTCGAGGATGCGGGCATCGATCCCGACGGACTCAAGGGAAGCAATACCGGCGTCTATGCGGGCATCGCCTCGAGCGAATATCGTGACTTGATGAAGACTGGCGATTACGGCATCGGCTATCTGAGCACCGCCGCGAGCATGGCGGTCGGCCGACTTTCCCACCGCTTCGGCCTTGGCGGGCCGGCCATGCCGGTTGAACTGAACTGCGCCTCGTCCCTGGTCGCCGTGCATCAGGCTGTCACGGATCTTCGCCTCGGTACTGCGAGCTTGGCCTTGGCAGGCGGTGTCAGCTCCGTACTTTCTGCCCCGGTAACCCGGGAGATGGCGGATCTGGGCCTACTCTCGAAAGATGGTGCGTGCAGGACCTTCGATGCGGAGGCAGACGGCTTCGTGCGGGGCGAAGGGTGCGGGATAGTCATTCTCAAGCGTCTTGCCGAAGCTGAGGCGGACGGTGATCGCATACTGGCGGTGATCCGCGGATCCGCGGTGAACCAGAACGGAGCGGCTGCCGGGGCGACTGTACCGAGCGGTCCGGCTCAGGAGCGAGTCATTGAGCAGGCACTCTCGCAGGCTGGCATCCCACCCGCGGAGGTCGACTATCTTGAGACCCATGGCGCGGGATCGGCATTCGGTGATTCCATAGAGGTGCAGGCCGCTGCGGCCGTGTATGGCAGGAACAGGGCGGAAGACCGCCCGTTGCTGATCGGTTCAGTGAAGACCAATATCGGCCATCTGGAATCGGCAGCCGGAGTCGCAGGCCTGATCAAGACCGTGCTGGCGATGAACAGGCGCGTGATACCCCGGCACCTGCACTTCCGAACTCCCAGCCCGCTCATCGAGTGGGAACGGCTGCCCTTGCGGGTGACAGAGGAGGTGACTGACTGGCCGCGCGATCCCGGAAGGCTGCCCAGGGCCGGCATCAGCGCATTCGGGATTTCGGGTGTAAATGCTCATGTCGTGCTGGAGGCATACGACTCGGCCAACGGAGCCGCCTCCGACGATGCCGAGGTGTCCCGGGCGGAACCGGCTGTGGCAGTCAGTGAAGAAACCGGTGCCACCGCCACGCGCAGAACGCGATTCTTGCCGCTCTCTGGCAAGTCGGACGACGCACTCAGGGAGCTCGCTGGGCGGTATCTGGCATGGCTCGACGGGCAGACCGACGGATTGGCGCTGGAAGATACTGCATCCGGTCCCCAGTTGTCCGACATGGCATGGACGGCTGGCGTGGGACGGAGCCATCTCGATTGCCGCGCGGGAGCGGTTTTCCACGATGCCGCGTCACTGCGGGCCCGCCTGACGGAACTTGCGGCGGCCGAGGGGTTCCCGAAACCTGGAACGACCGCGAAGGTCGCTTTCGTCTATCCGGGCGAACTGGGCGGGTGTACAGCCTCGGCTGAAAGGCTGTACGAGACCGAACCAGCGTTTCGGACGGTGCTTGACCGCTGCGAGGCGGTCATTCGCAGCCAGCGGGACGTATCGCTGCTCGACAGGCTGTTCCACCGGGTCGGTCCGGACGTGTGTTCGGACGACCCCGTGTGGGCACAGCCTGCGGTCTATGCGCTGTCCTGCTCATTCACGGCGCTCTGGTTGAGCCTCGGCATTCGGCCGAGCGTGGCGGTCGGTCGCGGAGCGGGTGAGCTGGCTGCGGCCCAGGCTGCCGGCGTGTTCGGCCTGGAGGATGGGTTACGGCTTGCGGCGGCCTCGGTCGATGCAGAGGCGGTTCTGGAACGCGCCGGGATTTCTGCCCCGTTATTCGGGCTAATCAGCGGCTCGACCGGGCGCTTGGTGGAACAGGACGAACTGCTGGAAGGGAGCTACTGGTGCCGAAAGGCAAGCGGGTCAGTGCCGTTGGAGCGTTACGCCGCTATACTGGCGGAACTGGAAGTCGATGCGATTATCGAGATGGGGCCGCGAACCGGTCCGGGATCGGCGCATGTTCAAGACTCGGCGTCGTCTGGCAACGGGGCCGGGATGCCCGTATCGATCAAGAGCCTGCAGCGCTCGACCCGGGATGGTGGCGATCCTGCGGCACGAACTGATGGTGGCTTCATGGATGCGGTCGCCACAGCTTATGAGGCGGGACTTCCGGTTTCCTTCGAGGGACTTTTCGCGTGCGAGGCAAGGCGCCGTATTGCTCTGCCCGGCTATCCTTTCCAGCGCCGAAGCCACTGGCTCGTGAAACGTGCACGGTAGGATTAGGACGGTCCCGGTTCGTGCCTTCCTGCCAACCGTTCGCGGCCTATCGGATGCCTTTGATTGCCAGGTACTCCCGCACCAACGCTGCACAGTGCTCCGGTTGTTCCAACTGTAGGAAGTGAGAAGCTTCTGGCACGAAGTCGTAGTCGACGGCCGTCGCGTGACTCAGGTCGAAGGTAGGGAGATACGCGTAGGGCAATGTGGGATCGGCACCGATGACCTTTGTCGGGCAGACCAGGGTCGATAAATCCAGCAATGGCGAGAAGCTCCTCACATATTCCGCGATCTGTGCCTCGTAATCGCGCGGGCAGCGGAGTTCGTAGGCATCTCCGTCAGCGCTCTTGCGGAGGACCGATCGTGCCATCAGTTCGCGTACCCCCGGCACCACGCGGGCGAATCCCGGAACGATGGCGAGGACTTCGGCCAATTGCTGTTCGGACTTGAACCGTTCCGTCCGGCGCCGGGTCATCGCAGCTGTCCGTTCTGCCGCCTCGATGAATTCCGCCTCGCCGGCAGCGGGCTTGCACAGCGGCGGGTCGAACAGAACAAGCGCCGTGTAATCCGAGCTCAAGGACAGGAGGGCGACAAGTGTCGCAAGGGAGTGATAGACGCCAATAGTTGGTTTTTCACCGTATTCCCGGGCGATGGCGTCGAGAATGATGTCATGGTCCGAAATCAGCGTCGGAATGTTGTGGTCCCTCTGCATCCCGACGCTATTCCAGCCGTGATTCCTGAGATCGTAGACAATCAGGTCAAAATCGTCGGCGAGCAGCGACCAGAACGGAAAATAGAGATCTATCGCGAGACCGTTACCGTGTGTCAGCACGAGCCGGGGACCGGACGGATTGCCATGCCGCCGCAAGGTTGTGACTGTGCAATCATCGAGCCGGATTTCGCAAGTCGAAAGAGGCTGGGGCAACTCCCATTCCGCCTCCCTCGCTGCGGACGGAAAACCGCCCGTCTGCCGATCTGCGTTCACAGTCAGGACAGCGGATCGGTACCGGCGGGAGCGAGACCGGGAAATCCGTGCAATGACTGCCTAACAAGGCCCACGCACCGGTCGGGAGCCCGTCTCAGTAATGCCTGTGATTTCTCTCGACCGATGCTGGCTTCGTTGACTGTTCCCATGAATTCGTAGTCGAATCTGGTTCACGCGGTGTCGGGGACGATGCAGCACTCATACGCACTCATCCCCTGTTTGCTTGACCGTCAACCGCGTCCGTCGATAAACGTCACCAGATCGTGCAGAGTCTCGAACTGCCGACATTCTTCGGCGACCAGTCCCAGATTGAACTCGTCGTTCACGATCTTGAAGAAGGCGATACAGTCGACCGAGGACACGCCGGACTCGACGAGCTTGGCATGAAAGTCGGGTTCGCGATCCAGGTCAAGATTGTTGTCAATTATACCCTTAATGCGGTCTTTGGTCGATGACATGAGAATTGAACTCCCAGATGTGAGGTATGTAAGGTATGTGTGGTCGGCGCTTGTACCCTTTCAATTGCCCGCGTTCAATCCTGTCTTCCTGTTCGCCGAAAACGTGACACCGAGATCCCGGCTGCTTCAATTTGTGCAGGACACTCCGGTGCCGACATTCATCTCCGGGTCTGCGCTGACCTCGGTGCCACCGTCGGCCTGACGATCTCTAGCCTGACGTGAGTTTTCCTCGGAAACTTGTCCGGGGATCGTGCTGCGTCGCCAGCGGCTGCCCGCCGGCAGGCCCGTGCACCGGACCATGCTGCGATAGTCGTAGTCAAGGTACAGCGACAACTTGCCGAGGCACTGAAGCCCATCGAGTGTGACCTCATTGGATAGGTGCCGGGCGATCCGGGCAGGCGCCACTTCCTTGATGATGAACGCAAGGAACTCGTGCTGCTTGGGTTGTGTCTCGCTGGATGCTGTTCCGACCTGACGCAAGAAACACTGGCGAGCCTTGTAGCTACTGCGGTCGGATTTGTGACCCTGACTCCCATGTGACCGTCTGTGGGCCAATCTCCGAATGAACATGAACGGAGAATTGGGTACGGTGAATGTAAATCAAGGAATGACCTATCAATGGCACTACATCGCGACTGTTCAGAATTGGCTTCTCGAGATCCAACCATGATTTGGCTTCAGAAGACTGTCGGAACCCGGAAGGTCTGAGGTCCGCAAGCAACTGACCAGAAGATCCAGGGTGCCGACGTCGCGTCTGGAACGCCATGACTGCTTCCTTTTGTATCAATATGTTATCTTGATACCGGGCTGTGCCTGGACTGGGAGCAGTCCTGTCGGTGCAAATTCCGGCAACGTGCTATGTGGCTGCAGCCAGCACGCCTACGCCCAGGAATACAACTGCAATTGCCGCCCATCTGGACCTCGAAATCGGCTCCTTGTTGAATATCCGGGCAAGTCCAACCGTGATCATGGTAAAGGTTGAGGCAACAACTGCCGTGATTTCGTCAAGCTCGCCGACGCTTCCGAGCAGCAGGAACAGGAGGCCCAAGGAATCGAGTATGCCGTGGGCCAGGAAGAATGGCCACCACCGGTGCGGAAGATCAGGTCTTTCCCGTGCAATCGCAAACACACCGAACAGGAAGACCAGGCCGAAAACGCGCCCAAGCCACAGTACAGCCAATTCGTCGGACCAGAGCATTGCCTGCTGTGCCGAGATGATGGCGAAGGCATATATGACACTGGCGGCAAACGCCGAACCGATCGCAGCGCGAGGTGACCTCCACGGAGGATCATCGCCCGGTTCCGAATTCACGCGATTGAGGGCGCCGAGGTACACGAGAGCCGCGATGATCGCCATCATGGCGACCAGTTGAAATCCGCTTGGCCGCGATCCCATGATGAGAGCGAACGAGACAATGAATAGCGGGTGAGCTGCCACGATCGGAGCAGCGACGGAGACAGGGCCAAGTTCCATCGCCCGGAAGAACAGGAGCAGCGCCGCCGCCATTGATGCACCGTGGAAGCACGCGATCACGGTGCCAGGATTCATCAGGTCGGCAGGGGCAATCACGAACGGAACGACGAGAGTCAGTGCGAAAGAACTCACAAGCAGCATGCCCGCGAGCGCATTCCTTGCGCCGATGGCCCGCGAGCTTCGGCTGGCCATGAAATCCGCGACCCCGAATGAAACGGCGCACAATGCGCCCATGAGAACCTGGAACATTCAGTCTTGCCCGCACCCGGCCATGTCGAAACAGGTCTGCAAGGCAGGTATCAGTAGCCAGCAATCGTCTTGGGCGCGCGACATCTGCAGGAGATGCGCGTCCGGTCAATCCTGTCAGGCCTCAACACCGCCCACTGTCAAGCCGCCGATCAGTACGGTCGGCAGGCCAACGGTGACCGGCACCCATTGGCCGTTCTTGCCACATGTTCCGATGCCAGGGTCAAACTTCATGTCGTTGCCGACGGCTCCGATCTTTCTCAGTGCACTTGCACCGTCGCCGATCAGGGTTGCATTCTTCAGCGGCGCGCCGACCTTGCCATCCTTGACCCGGTATGCCTCAGTACACGAAAAGACGAACTTGCCGTTTGTTATGTCGACCTGACCACCGCCAAATCCGACCGCATGTATCCCGTCCTTGACGCCTGCCAAGATATCCGCCGGGTCGACGTTGCCGCCGAGCATGTAGGTATTTGTCATTCTCGGCATGGGCGAGTGGGCATATGACTGCCGCCGGCCGTTTCCGGTGGGCTGCGAGTTCATCAATCGCGCGTTTTGCCTGTCCTGCATGTAGTGGACGAGGACTCCATCCTCTATCAGCGTTGTCGCTTGTGCCGGGGTTCCCTCGTCATCGACATTGATTGATCCCCTCGCGCCTTGGACGGTGCCATCATCAAGCACGGTGACACCCGGTGCCGCAATGCGTTGTCCCATCAAGCCCGCAAACGCTGACGACTGCTTCCTGTTGAAATCGCCTTCCAGCCCGTGGCCTATGGCCTCGTGCAGGAGTATCCCGGGCCAGCCTGGCCCCAGCACGACATCCATGACACCCGCAGGTGCGGGTTCCGAGTTGAGGCTTACCCTGGCAACCCGAACCGCTTCGTCGGCAAGGGGTTTCCAGCAATCCGGACTCATCAGGCGGCCGAGTTCGAATCGGCCGCCGGAACCGTTGGCCCCTGTCTCGCGCCGCCCGCTCTCTTCGAGGATAACGGAAACCTGGATTCGGGACATCGGCCGGGAATCGGAAACAAGCAAGCCATCCGGTCGCAAAATAACGACATCCTGGAGAGCCATGACGAGGCTGGCACTTGCCTGGACAACCCGGTTGTCGGATGAACGCAGGTACGCGTCGATCTCCCGGAGGAGATCAACCTTGGCCTGAAATGGCGAATCGCAGCGCGCGCCGGTTGAAGGGTAGAGGTCGAGGTCTGATTGCGGCGGCGGCGGGGCAAGTTCTCCGCCTCCGTTCCTGACGGCGTATTGAACGGTTTCCGCAGCTCGCTTCAGGGACGGTTCGTCCACAGTGCTGGAATGAGCGTAGCCGGAAACCTCGCCTGACACCGCCCGAAGGCCGAAACCCTCGCGTTCGTTGTAGCTTGCGGTTCTCAGGCGTTGATCGTCATAGACAAGCTGTTCGGATATGCTTTTCTCGACAAACAGTTCACAGTCTTCCGAACCGACGGACGCGTCCCGAAGAATCGAGAGTGTGCTGTCCATATCGAGCGATTCCTCAAACGGCATAAACGTCTTGGTTCTGTTGTTCATCTGCTTTCCGCCGATTCCGCAGGGAAGTCTGCACGCGGCTTTGCGGTGACTTGTGATTTCCTGCCTAATATGATTTGCAGGCGCCGGAAACAACCGGGATGCGCGACCGTCGCGTCAGGACGGGATCGCAATTCCGAACTATGTTGAATGGAGCGCAGCGCATGACAAGTCACAGGGCATTCCTGCCGACCTTGACCACGGCCCTGGCAGGGGCCGGTGCCGTGATGGGCGCGGATGTCAATGAGGAACTTGAGATCATCGGTCGCCCGGCGGCCGGGAGTTACGAGTTCCAGCCGGCGGTGACCGAAGTGGCCCGCGATATCATTTGGCTGGATCACCTGTTGTTTTTCATCAGCGTGGGCATTTGTGCCGTGGTTCTCGGGCTGCTTCTGATCGTTATCCTTCGATACAACAGCACCCGGAATCCAGAACCGGCCCAGTTTACGCACAACACGCCAATCGAGATTGCCTGGACAGTCATTCCGGTCATCATACTGGTCGGAATAGGCGTGATTTCCTTGCCTGTCCTGTTCAAGCAGCAAACGCTGCCCGAGGCAGACATTACGATCAAGGCGACCGGAAACCAGTGGTACTGGACTTATGAGTATCCGGATCACGGCATCACCTTTGACAGCTTCATGCTCCAGCGTGATCAACTTGAGGAATTCGGGTATTCACAGGACGAGTACCTGTTGGCAACTGACACCGCGGTCGTCCTGCCGGTCAACAAGACAGTTGTTGTCCACGTAACCGGATCCGACGTGATTCACGCCTGGACAGTCCCGTCATTCGGCGTCAAGCAGGATGGTGTGCCGGGCAGATTGGCTGGCCTCTGGTTCAAGCCCGATAAGGAAGGGATCTATTTCGGTCAGTGTTCCGAATTGTGCGGCAAGGACCACACCTACATGCCTGTCACGGTGAAGGTCGTGAGCCAGGCGGCGTATGAGCAGTGGTTGGACCGGGCGATCGAGGAATATGCCGAATTGGAAATCAAGCCCGACCAGCCTCGGGAGGAAACCTGATCGGGAAGCCGTAAGGGTGTTGACAGGCAAATGCAGATGACGGGAGTTGCAATTGACCGGGTCGTCGCCGAGGCTGATTTCGGCGACTACTTTGCACTGCTCAAGCCGAGGGTCATGTCGCTGGCGGTATTCACGGCAGGCGTGGCCATAATTGCTGCTCCTGCAAATGTTCACCCCGTGATTGCACTGGCCTCGCTCCTTTTCATTGCGATCGGAGCCGGGGCTTCCGGCGCACTGAACATGTGGTGGGACTCCGACATTGACGCGATCATGCAGAGAACCCGGAACCGGCCGGTTCCGGCGGGCCGCGTCCGCCGGGAAGATGCGCTTGCACTCGGTGTCTGGCTGGCGGGATTCGCAGTGGTCATGCTGGCACTGACGGCGAACTTTCTTTCGGCCGGTCTGCTTGCGTTTTCGATCCTGTTCTACGTGGTCGTCTACACGATCTTTCTCAAGAGGCTGACTCCACAGAACATTGTCATCGGCGGAGCTGCAGGTGCATTGCCACCGGTTATCGGTTGGGCGGCAGCGGTCGACTCTGTCGGACCCGCCGCGATCCTGATGTTTCTGTTGATCTTTGTCTGGACACCACCGCATTTCTGGGCGCTGGCCCTGTTCACCAGGGAGGACTACGCGAGGGCGAAGGTTCCGATGCTCACTGTCACGCATGGCAGCAAGACCGCCAGGCGCCAGATATTGGCATACACCGCACTGCTGGTCCCGGTCAGCCTTCTGCTGGCATTCAGTGAAGCAGGCGGACCATTGACCCTGCTGCTCGCCCTTTGGATGAATGCACGGTTTCTCTACGTCGGCTGGTTGCTCAACCGTCGTGACGACAGACAGGCGCAGACGGATGGCTGGCTGTTGGAGAAGCGGATGTTCAGGACTTCACTGGTCTACTTGTTCGCCCTGTTCGCAGGCGTGGCTGTTGATGCCATTCTGTTGCCGCTCCTGGACGGGCTCATCCATTGGCCACAACTGGTCTGACCATGCCGATCACCCGACGACACGAACTGCATGCCCGGAGGGGGCACCGAAATATCCTGCTTGCCGGAATTCTCGCCGGGTTCGTCGTGCTTGTGTTTGCCATTACCGTCGTCAAGTTGTCGAGTGGACAGATGATGGAGGCCTTTGACCACATGGTTCGTCCGTCACTGCTGGATGCCGGCAATGACAACTGAAGGAAAGAACCGGAAGATCCTCGTGGCGCTGGTCGGGTTGGTCAGCTTGATGGGGGCGGCGGCCTGGGCTTCCGTACCGTTATATGACTGGTTTTGCAGGGTGACGGGATACGGAGGCACCCCGGTTACGGCGCAGGAATCTTCCAGTGAATTGCTTGAGCGGACTATAACCGTCCGGTTCGACGCGTCCCTCGAAAGAAACATGCCGTGGACATTTCGTCCGCTTGAACGAGAGGTTGAAACCAGGATAGGCGAAAACCGGCTGGTCTTCTACGAAGCACACAACCCGACCAGTTCCCCGGTGTCAGGCGTCGCGAGTTTCAACGTGTATCCGTTCTCCGCCGGCGAATATTTCGTCAAGATTGACTGTTTCTGTTTCCAGGAACAGCTGCTTGAGCCTGGAGAACGCGTCGAGATGCCGGTGAGCTTTTACGTTGATCCCGAAATTGTCAATGACAGCGAAACACGCGATCTCGGGACAATCATCCTCTCCTACACCTTCCACAGGTCGCAGGAGACAGCAGGCGGAGACGGCGCATTGACGGCAGCCGGTTCCATTTTCGAAAACGATGTCAACAGTTGGGACCTCTAGGCATGGCGCACGAGAAAAATCACGACTACCATATTCTGGACCCGTCGGTCTGGCCGTTCATTGGCGCCGTGGGCGGCTTCACGATGCTGTTCGGTGCGGTCCTGTTCTTTCACGGCAACGGGCCTTGGCTGCTGCTGATCGGCGCCGCACTGATTGCCTACGTGATGTTCGCGTGGTGGTCGGATGTCGTGACTGAATCGCAGGTTGGCGACCACACCCCGGTCGTGCAGATCGGACTTCGCTACGGTTTCATTCTGTTCATCATGTCCGAGATCATGTTTTTTTCGGCATGGTTCTGGAACTTCTTCAAGCATGCCATGTATCCGATGGAGGAGGGGTCAGGCGGCGTCTGGCCGCCTGTCGGCATTGAAACCTTCGATCCCTGGCATCTGCCGCTGATCAACACGTTGGTCCTGCTTGCATCGGGCGCTGCCGCAACATGGGCCCACCACGCGATCGTTCACGAAAACAACCGCAAGGACCTTGTGCAGGGACTAACCATAGCGATCATTCTCGGGGTGGCGTTCACGGGCCTGCAGGCCTACGAATACGGCCACGCGGCATTCGGGTATTCGGGCAACATCTATGGCGCCTCCTTTTTCATGGCGACCGGATTCCACGGCGCGCATGTCATAATCGGCTCGGTATTCCTTTTCGTATGCCTGATGCGGGCGTTGAGGGGGCACTTCACCCCCACGGCCCATATCGGCTTCGAGACCGCCGCGTGGTACTGGCACTTTGTTGATGTCGTCTGGCTGTTCCTGTTTGCGGCCGTGTATATCTGGGGTGGATGATCGGCGCTCATTCGAGGACAGCCTGATCTGCCGCGTGCCATTCGGCTGTCGCCGTCAAATCGGACCGGAAATGTGAATGTTGCGCAGATATGCGTTCCCCGTAATTCTTGGCATTGTCGGCGTCGCGGCCCTAGTCGCGCTGGGAATCTGGCAATTGCAGCGTCTTGCATGGAAGGAGAGTATCCTGGCTGCGTTGGACGAGAAGATGAAAGCGACGGCTTCCGTGTTGCCCGTCAGCCCGTCACCCGAAGATCACAACTACCTGCCGGTCGATGTGGAAGGTCGCCCTGTCGGACCTGAAATCCTGGTTCTGCTCAGCAGGCAAGGCTTCGGACCTGGATACAGGTCTGTTACCGCATTCGAGACCTCTGGCCGCCGGGTGTTGCTGGACCGGGGATTCGTCCGGGAAAGGGACCGCGGGGCTGATCGTGGCGCAGGACGTCTGGCAGTGGCCGGAAACCTGCAATGGCCACGCGAGCATGACCGGTTCTTCACTCCGGACCCGGAGGGTGAGTTGTGGTTCGCCCGCAGGGTGCCGGAGATGGCTGCAGAGTTGAATACGGAGCCGGTTCTCATTGTTGCCCGTGAATTGAACCCGCCAGTCGAGAGCATCATTCCCTGGCCGGTCAGCAAGGTCGACATTCCCAACAATCACCTGCAATACGCTATGACGTGGTTCGGCATGGCCCTTGCATGGACAGGGATGACAGTATTCTGGCTTTGGCGTATCAGACGCGGAACCCAACCCTAGCTGGACAGGAAGATTGGCAGGGATCCATTACATCTCTACCCGGGGTAAGGCTGACAGGCGCGGCTTCATCGATGCGATGCTCACCGGCCTTGCCGAGGATGGCGGACTGTTCGTTCCCGATCGCTGGCCACAACTTGGCTATTCCGAGATGCGTGACCTGATCGGCAGGCGATACGAGGACATCGCAGTGCGCGTGATGCGCCCCTTCGTCGGCGACGAATTCGGATCCGAAGAGTTTCGTGAACACGTTGAGGCTGCCTACGCCGGATTTGCACATGATTCCCGCTGCCCGTTGGTCCAGATTGGTCCGAACAGGTTTCTGCTTGAGTTGTTCCACGGCCCAACCCTGGCGTTCAAGGATTTTGCCATGCAACTCGTGGGAAGGTTGTTCCAGGCAGCGCTTGAACGCGGGGGCAGGCGCGCCACCATAGTCGGTGCGACCAGCGGCGACACGGGTTCTGCAGCAATCGAGGCGTTCAGAGGCATGAAGTCCGTAGACGTTTTCATACTCTATCCGGACAACCGGGTTTCGGAGATTCAGCGCCGACAGATGACGACGGCGTCCGAAGCCAATGTTCACGCCATCGCCGTGTCCGGCGATTTCGATGACTGCCAGGCATTGGTCAAGGCCATGTTCAACGATGCCGAGTTCCGTCAAGGCATGAAACTTGCCGCGGTCAATTCGATAAACTGGGCCAGGGTTCTCGCGCAGACCGTCTACTATTTCTCGGCGGCGACCACGCTGGGCGCGCCGGATCGAAAGGTGAGATTCTGTGTTCCCACCGGCAATTTCGGGGATATCTATTCAGGCTTTGTCGCCCGCAGGATGGGGCTTCCGATAGAGTCGCTGACAATTGCCACCAACCAGAACGACATATTGCACCGGGCACTTTCGGGCGGCAGTTACCGGATGCAGGAGGTTCGGGAATCCATCAGTCCTTCCATGGACATCCAGATCAGTTCGAATTTCGAGCGAGCGTTGTTCGAGACCAGCGGGCGTGATGCGGGATCGGTCCGCAACATGATGGAACAACTCAAGCAGGGCGGGTTTGACATCAAAGGTGATCTGCTTGCCAGCCTGCGCAGCGAGTTTGGCAGCGGAAGCTGCAGTGAAGAGGAGACCATGGCGGCAATCGGATCCACCTGGAGGCGAACCGGCCAGGTGATTTGCCCGCATACGGCGGTCGGTGTCAAGGTTGCCGACGATACTCGGGGCTCGCCGGAGACCCCGGTCGTCGTGCTGTCCACTGCACATCCGGCAAAGTTCCCGGACGCTGTCGAGCGGGCTTGCGGGGTCCGCCCGGGACTGCCGGTACGGATGCACGACATTCACCAACGGCCGGAGCGGGTCTGCCGGGTTCCGAACAGTCTTGGGCAGGTCCAGCAGACGATAAGAGAGAGGTCGGCGATTTGGGCGCAGTAGTCACTACCCTTGCCAATGGATTGCGCGTTGCAACCGACAGAATGGAAGGCTTCCGCACGGCGGCAGTCGCCGTCCATGTTCTGGTTGGAGGGAGACATGAGCGCGCGTCACAGAACGGGATCGCTCATTTTGTCGAGCATATGGCCTTCAAGGGCACGACCAAGCGTTCTGCAATCCAGATCTCCGAGGCGATCGAGCATGTTGGAGGATACCTCAACGCCGCTACCGGCCGGGAGGCGACTTCCTATTACGCAGGTGGACTGGGCGAAGATGTCCCGCTCGCATTGGAGTTGCTCTCGGATATCATTTTCAATTCGGTGGTTGCTCCCGAGGATATCGAACTTGAACGGGGCGTGATTCTCAATGAGATTGGTGAATATGCTGATTCACCGACGGATGCCCTCTTCGATGCCCTGCAACGCACGGCTTACCCTGACCAGTCCTTTGGAAGACCAATCATAGGCACGGCGGACCGGGTTGCTTCCTTTACCCGAAAGGACATCCAGGATTTCGTCAAGGAACATTACGCGGCGGACCGGCTGATACTGACTGCGGCAGGTGATGTTGAGCACAGCCAGGTTGTTGACCTGGCAACCGAACTCTTCTGCGGTGCTGGAACCGGCTCCGCCGGCAACCCGGAACCGAGTTGCTTCAAGGGTGGAGAGTTCAGCGAATCCAGGAGTATCGAGCAGGCACATTTCGCGCTTGCATTCGAATCGCCTTCCATCCTTGATCCCTGTCATCCGGTGTCACGCGTGTTTGCGGTGGTGCTGGGAGGGGGTTCGTCGTCGCGTCTGTTTGCCGAAGCAAGGGAAAGAAGAGGGCTTTGCTATTCGATCGCTGCTTATGCCGTACCGAGTTCGGATACGGGAACACTCACAATTCATGCGAGCACCGGCCACGACGAAATCGCAGACCTGGCGAAGCTGTGCATCGATGAACTGCGAAAGTTCCCGTCATCCTTGAAAGAGGACGAGATCATCAAGGCACGCAACCAAATTCGTGTTGGTGTCCTGACCGGACATGAAAGCCCGCTGCACCGGTCTGAACGCATGGGCGCGATGCTGGCGATGCTCGGCAGGCTCGAGGATATTGACATCACGATCAACCGTTACAACTCGGTGTCGCTGGAAGATGTCCGAGACTATGCGGAAGCCCTGTTGCTCAAGGACCATGCGGCAATGGCCGTACTTGGTCCGGTTGAAAAGGCTCCCTCCGTCGTGTCGCTGATGGAACGCATGAAGGGATGAAGCTACTCGGAAACAGGTTTCAGGAGTTGATCACTGACAGGCTGGAACTGCGTTTGCCCAAGCAGGGCGACTACCTGCAGTGGTATGAACTCCGCGAGGAGAGCCGGAACTTTCTCGAGCCCTGGGAGCCGACCTGGTCGAGCAGCCACCTCTCGAGAAAGGCGTTTTCGGAGCGCGTTCGCTGGGCAAGAACATCGGTCCAGAATGGAAGCGCATTGCCTCTGTTCTTGCTTCGCCAGGTTGATGACGTGCTTGTGGGGGGCATTACGCTTGACCAGATCAGGTTGGGTCCGGCGCAGAAGGGAAGCCTTGGCTACTGGATTGGCAAGCCATTTGCTCGCCGAGGTTACATGGAAGAGGCCATCGACGCGACTGTTCACCATGCATTCACAGATATCGGATTGAGTCGAATCGAGGCGGCATGTCTTCCGAACAACGTCGCGTCGCGGAGATTGCTCGAAAAGACTGGGTTCAAGTACGAGGGCGTTGCCCAGAGCTACCTCCAGATCCATGGACGCTGGCAGAACCATGTGCTCTATGCAAATCTCAGGCGGGACCGGCGAGGAAGAACGGATGCCGGGTGATCGGTTTTGTCAATCCGTGGGCTGAATCCCGTAACTCGGAACCTGGAGGAGTCGCTGAGGCAGATTTCGCCGGGCGGTCTGCGTGCATATGAAGGAAGATACTGCGACGATCCGAGGGGTCGCAGTCGAATTCAGGATGCAGTCGTACTGGCGCCTGCATCGACCGGCGAAGTGTCGGCGATTGTCAAACTGTGCTGCGAAGCGTCGGTTGCGGTCATTCCTTTTGGCGGAGGTACCGGGCTGGCGGGTGGTCAGTTCCCGCAGGGGCTTCCGCGGCCGGTCGTGTTGTCTCTGGAAAGGATGAACCGGATCCGCGGGGTCTGTGCGCTCGAGAACGTGATGACGGTGGAGGCGGGCTGCATTCTCGAGAATGTCCATGCAGCGGCCGGTGTGGCAGACAGGCTGTTTCCGCTGTCGCTGGCAGCAAAGGGAAGTTGTCAGATTGGTGGCAATCTCGCGACGAATGCCGGCGGTGTACACGTGCTGCGTTATGGCAACGCGAGGGATCTCTGCCTCGGGCTGGAGGTGGTTCTGCCTGACGGCAGCATCTGGGACGGCTTGACGTCGTTGCGGAAGGACAATTCCGGCTATGACATGAGGAACCTCATTATCGGTTCTGAAGGCACTCTCGGGGTCATTACTGCCGCAACGCTGAAACTCTTCCGCCAACCTGTTGAAGTGGCCACTGCGCTGTTGGCAGTCGCTTCACCAAGGGCAGCCATCGAACTCCTGGGTTTCTTTCAGGAAAGGTTCGGATCGATGATCTCTGCATTCGAGTTGATCAGCCGTGTCGGTTTCGATTTCCAGGCAGAGATGGATCCGGAATTTGGCTGGCCAATGGAGTCCCGCCCGGACTGGATGGTGCTCATCGACATTTCTTCGGAAACTCAGGTCGACACAACCGGCCTGCTGATGGAAGCAGCCGGCGAGGCATTTGAAAGGTCCATGGTATCTGACGGTTCGTTTCCCACTTCCGAAAGGCAGAGGGAGGAACTCTGGAACATTCGCGAAGCCATTCCGATTGCAAACAGGAGAATAGGCGCAATCTCGTCCCATGATCTTTCGATTCCAATCGGTTCCGTTGCCGAATTCCTCGAAATTGCGGAGAGCGAAGTCGGCAGGATTGGAAAATTCCGGATCAACTGTTTTGGCCATCTGGGTGACGGCAATCTCCATTTC
This sequence comes from Paracoccaceae bacterium, assembly GCA_963664715.2. Lineage (GTDB taxonomy): Bacteria > Pseudomonadota > Alphaproteobacteria > Rhodobacterales > Rhodobacteraceae > JAPOXR01. The sequence continues at coordinate 73,957 of CAXXUY010000017.1, read as the reverse complement.
AATATCTTTCCGCCGACGCATCCGGACGGAAATTCGACTGGCGGGCCTGTTAGGGAAGAGGTGAGGCAGGCCGTGCGCGGAGTCGTCAGGCGATTTCGCGGATCGCTCTCGGCCGAGCATGGTACGGGACGGTTCTTTGCGGACGAACTGCTCACCGAGTGCGATTCAGCATTTGTCGCCATGATGCAGACTGTCAAGCGGGGGCTGGATCCCGCCGGTATCATGAATCCCGGCGCCGTGCTTCCGGACCGGCGGACGACATCCCGGGATTGAACATCGATTGTTGGTCATCGAATCGGGGAGATACACTGACTGTCGTTGAGCGTGCAGTTGCTGCTGCATCCTGGCCAAGACGCCACTGCCGGACTCGAAGAGACCTGAAGTGTGGACGGAAAGGTAAAGGAAGACACTATGCCCACAGACCAAGTTACAGCCAAGGCACAGATACTGGTCCGCAGACCGCGGGATGAAGTGTTCAATGCATTTGCAGATCCGGCGGTGATGAGCAAGTTCTGGTTCAGGCGGAGGGACCAGGGCTTGCGCGAAGGGGACAGGATTACCTGGTTCGTAGGCGACGCACCGGATGCTCTCGAAATCGAGGTTCGTGTGAAATCGATCGAGCGCCCCTCGAGAATCATGATCGAGTGGGGCCAGAGTGACCAGTTCACCACCGTATGCTGGACTCTGGATGAGCAGAAATCAGATGTGACCCGGCTCGTGATCGAGGAGCGTGGTTTCATCGGGTCGCGCGACGAGGTCGTTTCCCAAGCTCTTGATTCGACTGGTGGATTCAACCAGGTTGTCGTCGCGTTAAAGGCGCTTCTCGAACATGGTTCGACAATAAATGTCGTTGCCGATCACGTTTAGGCAGAACCCGCCCGGGTTGATGGATCCTGACGCATGGTTGGCTGTCACAAATGTAAACTTATCTGATGAAGGTTCAATGTCCATCGGAAAGGTCCGGTCTGCGGTGATGCCAGTATTGGGCGAAGAGAATCCCAGGTTTCTTGAGGCGCAGATTCGCCGTCACAGGTTCGTCAGTTCGATGTCTGACGACTTCCGAAAAGGAAGGCCTTTTACCTCAAACGAAACCAGGCCAGTATTGCCGGTGACGCCCGGCATACCATTGAGGCGCACACATGATGGCAGGCAATTCGGAACTTCATCACTATCGTCCTCTCTTGAAATCGCCTTTGCCTTCGTGTCGATCAGTCCCTATGCCATTAAATTAGATTCAGGTGACTTCTAGAACTGCGCAACTTGTCCACGTTAGGCAGTTCCAGTCATTGCTAAGGAGTTACGAGTGGATTCAGCGAAACCGATCAAACAGGCCCTTAGGTGCAACATGGGAGGGCGACAGTGCATATGCCTTGCCTAATAGTTCAGACCAACAACCAATCCGATAGATTGTGCAGGAATTCCAATTCAATTGATTCTGATTACATACGATTCAGTCTCGAATCCGGTTTCTGGTCATGAAATGGTGCGGAACTCAGTCAACAGCTTCGATTCGAGAACTGGCTAGAGAGTAGAAAGCGCGCTGCCCATTTCCTGATAATGTGCACCTGACAAGTTGTTGCCATTCTCGTCTTGTTGCACTTTTCACCCTATCCGATATGACCCGTCAGGCTCGGCACTTAGGGTCTCGATCCCCATTGCGGCAAAAAGCGTCTTCATCATTGTGTCGAGAGAATTGTCGGTGTCCTGTTGGCCTTCCAAAAGGCCCTTTCGTAGCGAACCTATGTCTGAACTCGACTCGCCCGCTGGAAATAGCGTCTCGCTCGCAAGTCGCCTTTTTTTCTCCATGAGCAACTGGAGTTGGCAGTCGAAACTGCCAAGGCCGTAACGCGGATGGATTGCCAGAGGCACATGGACTGCAACGGCGTTCTGCTGCCCGATTCGATGCACCCTATCGTTGCACTGTTCTTCTACCGCTGGATTCCACCATCGCGACAGGTGCAGTACGTGCGTTGCAGCTGTAAGTGTAAGTCCCGTTCCTGCAGCTCTAGGCCCGAGAACTAGAATATTGAAACTAGCGCTACCAAGCGACTTCTGAAAGCGGTCGACGATTACCTGTCGTTGGCGAATTGGAGTGGAACCGTTGATCAAGTCGATGCGTTCGACCTCGTATCGCGCGCGGGCTAACGCGATGAAACGATGCTGCATTCTCCGGTCTTCAATGAAAACCAGTGCTCGCTCGCCTGCATCACGGATTCTGTCTAGGATCCCCAACCCGGCCTGGAGACGCGCTGATGCATCTTCGAACCCTTCCGTCATGCTCGGATCAGGGTGTAGGGAAACGCCTCGGATCCGATGCAAAACTCTTAGGGTGCCGCCGAGACCACCGTCAGCAAGAGCGGAGCGGGCTGATTCATATGCTTCCGCCTGTACCGACGGCATTTGGCCGGGATGCAGGAACCTTGCCTTTTCGGGCAGATGTTTTGCAGCCTGCTCCTTCAGGCGACGAAGCCCGATCGGCGGATGAGGAATCCGCGCTGTGAACACCATTTCATGCAGTCTGGCCAGCAATTTTGTGTCCGGCTCTGCCGTCTCGAATTTCGTACGAAAATCCTTCAATGTTCCGAGATAGCCGGGGGCCAACTGGTCCATGATTGCCCAGAGATCGGAAACTGTGTTCTCGACCGGCGTTCCTGTGAGCCCGATCCTGAAATCACCGTTCATGGCCTTTGCAGCCTTTGCTGCCATGGTGCCAGGATTCTTTAGTGCCTGGATTTCGTCGAATACGATGGCGGCAAAAGGGATCTTGCCAAGCGAATGTTGGTAGTTCGTAAGAGTCTGGTATGTGGTCAAAAACCACAGGCGATGCGCCCGCTTCTCTGCGATCGCTTCGTGAAAGAGTGTAAAGTCAAGGCGACTCACTGCGTCTTCGGTCTCTCGTCCGGCGGTGCCGGTACGTCTGAAGGCAGACAGGCCGCTCCCGTAGAGGCGCACCAAAGTTCCAAGTCCAGGATCCTCAAGATGTCGTGCTACTTCATCTTCCCATGTCTCCAAGAGAGAGGTAGGTGCGACAATGAAGACAGGTCCCTGAACCGGCCCGTCGCCTTCGGAAAGGCACTCCTTCAGCCACGCCAGAAATGCGATTGTCTGCACTGTCTTGCCGAGACCCTGTTCATCGGCATTCAATATACCCGGCAGGCCACTCCTCCAGGCAGTCTGCGCCCATGAAAGGCTTTCGACCTGGTGCTGGTGAAGCGAGCTGCGCAGTGCTTTAGGTAGATCATCCACACGCTCAGCAAATCTGGGACGATTGTCGGCAAAGAACTCCAAATTCTCGAAGTTCTCACCTGGCAATAGGACTTGAGGAGCTCCGGACCTTTCTCCGGACTGTAGACTATCATCGTCCGCCCCACGATACCCCGGTTTATCTCCGAGGACTCTTCGCCTCTCAATCTCCGCATCAAGGGCTGCGACCACCGATCGGTCGATGGGAACCTCTGTTCCACCAATCTGAAAGTTCGTCTCGCCGGCATTCACTGCCTGCTCAACTTGACCTCGAATGGTTTGTAAATCCTCAATAGACGCTTCTCCGATCTGCTCCTTCAATGCAGGCCCGAAGATCTCGGGCAACCAAGTCACACCGCTGTCCGGTCCGAAGTCTAATTCGTGCCCGCCAGAAAACCCATTAAGTTGTTGACTTAATTGGATATTACGCGGTAATGTCCGGTCGAAGAATCGGGAGAACAGGCCGGTTTCGGGCCATTTTCCACCCATTCAGCCCGATTTCGACCAATCTTCACGAGGCAGGCATGCGACAGATACGCAATCCGCAGGAAATGTTCGGTGAAATCCGCATCGAGGATATCAGGCTCGATCTCAAATCCAGGGACGACATCCCGGCCCTGCTGATCGGGCTGCAGTTCCTCTATTCCGACGAGGCCTTCCGCGAGCGATTGTTTGCACTCCTCGACCGGTACATCCTTCCCGGAGTGAGCCGGAAGGTGGGAAGGCCGGGCATGGAGATGTGGCGCATCCTGGTGATGGGTGTGGTCAAGCAGGGTCTGGGCTGCGATTATGACCGCCTCCACGAACTGGTGAACCAGCACCTCACGCTCCGCCAGTTTCTCGGTCACCCGAAAGCCTGGGACGAGTACCAGTACGAGATGCAGAACGTGGTCGACAATGTCAGCCTCATGAGCCCGGAACTGCTGGCCCACGTCAATCAACTGATCGTGGAGAGCGGCCATGCGGTCGCAAGAAAAAAGCCTGGCGCGCCCTTGGCCGGGCGCGCTGATTCCTTCGTGGTCAAGACTGATGTCCATTATCCCACCGATGCCGGCCTCTTGTGGGACGCCATGCGCGGCCTCATCCGCGATACCGGCCGGGCCACCACCGCTACCGGTGTTCCGGGCTGGCGCCAGTGGAAGCATCAGAGCCGCCGCCTCAGGAGCCTCTACAACGCCGTCCGCCGGACCCGGCGGGCCAAGCCCGGAGATGTCGAGGCCTATCTCGATTGCTGCCGCCGGCTGATCGGGCGGGTTGAAGGAACACTTCCTGCCCTTGAGCAGAAGGGCATCGATACCGGCGGCATCAGGGAGTATCTCGCCCATGCCGTCCGGCAGACCGACCAGACCCGGCGCCGCCTGCTGGAGGGCGAACAGATCCCGCATCACGACAAGGTGTTCTCGGTCTTCGAGCCGCATACAAGATGGATCGCCAAGGGCAAGGCCGGCTGTCCGGTCGAACTGGGGGTTCCGGTCTGCATCCTGGAAGACAGTCACGGTTTCGTTCTGCACCATGAGGTGATGTGGGAAGGCGGCGATACCGACCATGCGGTGCCGATGGTGGCGGCCGCACAGGAACGGTTCCCCGAACTCAGGGCAGTGAGCTTCGATCGAGGTTTCCACAGCCCCGAGAACCGGGTCCGCCTGGACGAGATGCTCGATCACAATGTGCTGCCGAAGAAGGGGTATCGGGGCCGGGACGAACGGGCACGCGAGGCTGGCAGCGAGTTCGTCGCCATGCGCCGGGCCCACCCGGCGGTGGAATCTGCAATCAACAACCTGGGCCACCGGGGGCTTGACCGAATTCGCGCTCGCGGCCCTGCCGGCTTTGCCCGCTCGGTGGCACTGGCGGTGGTGGCCATGAACATCCACCGCATCGGGCTCCTGCTGCGCCGGCAGGCATCGCACCGGCTCAAACACCGCCTCGCTGCCTGAGGCATCCGCTGAATTCGGCGATGCTCCCGGCCCTGACGGACCGGGAGCCTCTCCCCGTGGTCAACCCTGTCAAGAACTGCCGGAATCGCTGCCAGGGGCAGGAAATCTGCTGCCGGATCCTCGACAATCTCCCGGATCGGGGTCAGATCCGTCGATTACCGGCGGTCAGGCCGGGTGAATTCGGGGCTGGAACTTGCCGAAAGGGGGGTTCTCTGGCGGGCACTAATTCAGGCTTCGTATATTCGCCAATTCCCTCTACGCGATCAGCGTAACCTTCTGTTTCCACAAAGGCTGCCGTTGCCTTCTCAACGACATCCTGCCGATCGGCGTCCCCAAGTTGATCTAGCGATGAAGAGGCAGACAGATCGGCTTCGACAGCTTCTGTGATGAAGGGCAAGGGATTTCGAACAAAGGCATCTCGCTCATTTGGCCTTGCCTTTTGCAGCTTGGCTATTACTTCGAGAACCGTTTGTGCCGCCAAATCGACGACGAGATATGAACCGGCAGAAAGGCGGTAAGCTGGCAGTGCGCCGCGCTCGCGGATCCCTGCCGAAACCTGACTTTGATCAACCGGGACCAGTGCGGCATCTGCGCCTCGAGTTTCATGCGCCTGCACTTCAAAGTCGAGGCCCTCTGGCCCATTCGTTGGTTCAATTGAAAAGCCGCTTGCGAGATGAACCTCAAGGTTGGTCAAGAAGTCCGTCATGGCGATCTTGCCTACTTGGTCAACGTCGGTTCCAAGCAGTGCTCTTCGGAATCTCGCCAGTGCGTTCCATTGCTCGGGAAGATCAGGTGGGGTGGGGGTGTCGGCGAGTATGATTGCATCTAGCAAAGCTCTCGGGATGCGGTAATCTCCCCCGGCGGTATGTAGAATTGAACCGGTTCGTCTCGATGGCACGTGCATTCCATCGCGCATCCAGCGATATCTCAAGCGGAAATCCAGATTTCCGACGATCCCCTGCACGTCAGTAGCAAAAGTCAGATCTGGTAATGGGGGAAGACCAAGACCGCGGGCCGTCGTGCCGTCCAGTTGGGATACTGCGCAGTGTTTGAGAACTATCCTGTCTTCAAATACAATGGCGGAACCGGGCATTTCTTCATTCAAAGCTGCCAAATCTCCCAAGACGAGACTCAGATCGTGATCGCCAATGTTTGCTGCGGTGAAGTCACGCTTCTTAGCAATCAGCTTTCCAATCACCGACGGGACTTTCGGCGTTAGCGTAACGGCAGTCTCAGTGATGTTTGTATCAAATTCCATACGTTAAATCCGCATCAATACCCAGTTCTGCCAGCCCTTGTGGTGAATCTTGCTTTCCAACGAATCGCGGCGGATACGTTCACAATCGTAATGTGGCAAGAACAACTGTGGTGCTATTGGATCATTATCCCGGAACATATGAACCTTGTAGGAATGTGAGCCATCAACAACAATCTTTGAACCTATCTTCGCGATCAACAAAGATGTATTTGACCGTGTGCCTCGTGCAACCTGCCGTCCGAACTCTAAGCCACCACCGTGGCCCGCTCCTTCCAAAATTCTTCTTGCTTGGTTTTCGCCTGCCGGAGCAAATGCAACCCACGCAGCGTCGATTCTCTTTTGGTTGTGAAGCCAGAGATAGAATTCCCGCCTTTCAACCCACATGTGATTATCGTTCGTGTCGGTAATGGCGTCGAACAACAGCCTGAGATTTTCACCGGTCAGCCAACGCAGGAAAACGGTACGATTAGTCTTATCAATGCGAAACCATGGATCACCCTTAATTCTACGCGGATCTCCATACATCTCGACCAGGCGTCTCGTTAGAACGGATTGGCGGTCGGTCGGGGGGTCCTTTTGTGCCCAGGGTCCAATAATTGCATCAATCGCCTCGGCAGATCCTGTTCGGCGGGGCTGCTTTCCCTTCGGCCCGAGCCATTCTAGAAATCGGTCACAGATATAGTTGTCTCCAAGCTTGCTTGAGATTTCGCTTACGAAGCAGAGATGTGCGTAGTCCATCAGTCCTGGTCCGTGAGGAGTTCGCAATCCCATCTCGACGAGCCGTTGATAGGGCACCTCGGTCTTCATCATCACTTTGACAATGTCGTTCACGATTCGCCGTGGGTCGAGTAAGTGTGGAAAGTGCTTCAGAAGAGCCTCAGATCTAGGTGCAAGCCGAATCCGAGCTGAATTGAGTGCCTCGGCAAGTCTGCGAGTGTGGATCGCTCCCGGCTCGAAACTCTCAAGGTAGGTAGCCAAGGCGGCGGTGAGCAACGGCGGATGAATTGTGACTTCGATTTCACTAAGATAGAAACTGTGCAATTCTGCGAGGTCTTTACGTATTCGACGCTTGCGATCAAAAGCGGCGCGGATCCCGGCGCAGACGAGGCTCAATTGGCATGCGTGCCAGTTATTCGACGAGTGTCGCTCCGCTAGTTCCCGGACTATGTCTTCCCGATCGCGCTCATCGGGCGCGGCCATATTCGGCCAGCGATCTTCTATCCTTCGTACCGACTGCCTCAATGGCTCAAGATCGGTATGCATTGTTACCAACGGCTTCTGTAGCCCTGCACGCAGCAATGATGATAGGTCACTACCGGTGGGAACGTCGTCTTGACTCATGGTTGCAATGTCGTGATCGCTCCGTCTGCCAATTGGCGACGGATGATCTCGATCTCTTCACTTCGATTTGGCGAGTACATTATGAAGCGCAGGTCGATGCGTCGGTTCGTTGACCGCCCTTCAGGCGTGTTGTTCGCTGCCACAGGTCGGGCTTCACCATATCCTGCAACCGACAGAACCGGCTCACCATCCAGATTGGTGTGGTCGAGCAGACCGGAAACATGTTCAGACATTGCTAGAAAGGTTGAGACTGCGCGATCGGACGCGAGGCCAATGTTGTAGTTCACCGATCCGCGACTGTCTGTATGGCCCTCGATCTGCACAGCCTCGATGACTGCATAACCGGGGTTGCATACTGTATTGTGGGCGGATCGTTTTCCAAGAGAATAGCAGGGCAGAATTCCGTCCAGAAGCTCGGAAATCCGTTCCACAATTCGACGCTTCTCAGCCGTCAGTGCCCGCGCATTCGACTTGAACAGACCCTCGCCTTGGAAACGAAGCGCATCGGACTCAGAACTGATGACAACCTGCAAGTCCGGGAATTCCTGCCGGATCGCGTCACGCAGATCCCGAAGCGCGATCTCACGTGACTGTGCGACTCTTACGAGGTACTCTTCGAGCGGATCAGGAAGTCGAAGTTTGTCCAAGACCAATTCGAGTTCGATGATCTTCTGCCTCAACCGCTCGACTTCACTGCGGAGCGGCCTAAGAAGGGCAAGTTCTTCCTGGAGTTGCCGAATGGTCTCGTTAAGTGCATCAATTGTGGATCTCACCGCCCGGAGAGAATTCTCGCTTGAAGTCAACTCCGATTCCAGCTGAGAGAGCTTTGTCTGTGCGATGGCTAGATGATGGTTTGCGACTGTCAACTCGGCCTCTAACCTTTCGAGTTCTTCATTGAAAACGCTCTGTGTGACGTCGAGGTCCAGCCTCGCTTGTTGAAGGTCTAGTCGAAGCGCCGCAAGTTCAACCGAGGTAATTGGCGCCCGCACTGAAAGTAGAGCGATCGTCTCCTGCAACGACACAAGCAGTCGTTGTGCCTCCTCCAGTTCTAACCGAGGTACCATGTCTTCGTCCGTAAATCGTGATGCAAAAAATGCGAGCAGGATCATCAGGATGATTAGGAATGAAATCGTCATGTCGGTCATCGAGACGAAAACCGACTCGTCTTCCTCCTTGCTGTGTCGACGGAGCGCTATGCTCCGCATCAGCGACGCGTTCCACGCTGTATGACGGATTGCGGTGCAAATTCCTCTGCTTGTTCGACTACTGCTCGCATTGTGTCCAGAGCCGGATTGAGAGTCTCTACGATTTTCTTGACGGATTGGGCAGTATTGGCCATCGTGGTCTCCACTTGAGTTCTGTATTCCTCGAATGCGGCTCCGAGCTTTTGGTCAATGGTATCCAGTGTATCCCCGTGACCTCTGAGTTCGGCAAGCGCAACGGAGAGTCCCTCCATAGCCTCAGCAATGCCCTTGTGTTGGTCGGTCAGGATCAGGGTTGCGGACTTCAGCGTATCGCGGGTCTGTCGGGCAGTCGCCTCTGAATGCTTGAACATCGATTCCATACTGTGCTGGAGGCCGTCGGCTAAGTCTCGCGAGGTGGAGCGCAACCCTTCAATACTGACCCGGATTGGTTCAACTGCCTCCGCCATCGTGCCGGATGCTACCTCAAGGCGTTCAGAGCCGCGGGCAATTGCATTGCCCCCGCTACTTGCGGCATCGGCGAGCCGAGCAAGCCCTTCAGCACCAGACTGGGTAGCTTGCGCTGCAACCTGCAAGCTCTCGGCTAGCTTGCTCAATGGGTCTGTCACACCTTCCGCAGCCAGAGTGATCGAGGCCTCTGCTGCCTGAGCAGCACTTTGCATTCGGGTGTCCACCGCAGCAGCAGCACTCCCTGATGCGTTCTCAAGTTCATGCCTGAAGTCCGCGGCCGCAGCCTGCATGTTTATGGCGGCATCCGAGATGGCCTGAGCACCAAGTGAAGTATTCTGTCTAATGGCATCAAGGCTGTCGTTCATCTGCTGCATCAGCCTTTCTATGCCTTCGGACATGGCCTGTTGACCGCGGCTCACTTCGCCTTGCATAGTCTTCTGCATATCTGCCAGTTGAGAACCCATCCGGGCGGCTAGCAGCTCGTACTCTTGCCCAATTCGGCCAGTGCCGCTCTCCATCCGTCCAGCTAGTTCAGCAAGTCTGTCGGCTGCCTCGCCGAGCCTGCCCGAGGCTAGGGTCATCGCCTCGCCGATATCTCCGGACAACCGTTGCGAGAGGCTTCCAACCATCTGGCCAAGCCCTTGTTCGCTGGTTTGCCCCAGAGTTTCCATCAAGGGCGCGACCTCGGCCTTGATTGACGCACCGATGGCGGCAGGCAAATCCTCCTTTAGAGTTTGACCGAAAAGTGAATGGCCTCGCGACAGCCGTGAAAACGTGGCATATTCCTGTGAGTTTTAGCAAAATCAGGGATATCCACATGGCTTGGAACGAGACCACTCAGGAACAGTATAAGCGTCCTTCCGGTCGATTTGAAACCGATTTGACCGACGAGGAATGGGAATTGATCGAACCGCTTCTTCCATCGCCCTCAAAGACGGGACGTCCACGCATCACCGACCTGCGGGAGGTGTTCAATGCGGTTCAATACATGTTGGGCACCGGTTGCCAGTGGCGAGCACTTCCCCGGTGTTTTCCGCCCTTTACGACGGTCCAGAGCTATTTCTATTCCTGGAGGGCGGGCAACACCCTCTCCGACATGATGGATGCCCTTCGCGCAGGTGCTCGGGCGTTGTCGGGACGCTCCGAAGATCCGACGGCAGCTGCGATTGACAGCCAGTCGGTGAAGACGACGGAGAGCGGCGGCCCTGCAGGTTATGACGCCGGCAAGAAGATCAAGGGCCGCAAGCGTCACATTGCCGTTGATGTGGAGGGGTTTCCGATTGAGATCGTGGTCCACGAAGCCTCGATACAGGACAGGGACGGCGCGCCTGCGGTGATCCTCGGGATGCTGGAGAAGGCACCGGAGGTGACGAAACTGTGGGCGGATGGCGGCTATCAGGGTCCGAAGCTTGCCTCGAAGCTCGAGGAACTTGGCCTTGGTGGTCTCCTGGAGATCGTGGAAAAGCCCAAAGACATCAAAGGCTTCACGATTCTGTACCGTCGCTGGATGATTGAGCGGACGTTTGGCTGGCTATCGCGCTGCCGGCGGTTGGCGAAGGACTACGAACGCAGCCTGGAGAGCTCACTGGCGTGGGTGCGGCTGGCGGCTTGCCGGTTCCTGATGCGAAGGGTGGCACGGGGTTCAAACGCTTGAAAACGAACGACAAGATGCCAATGATGAGTTATGAGTCAAACTCTTAGAGTTTGACCGAAAAGTGAATGGCCTCGCGACAGCCGTGAAAACGTGGCATAGTCCTGTGAGTTTTTTGGCAAAACCAGGGATATCCACATGGCTTGGAACGAGACCACTCAGGAACAGTATAAGCGTCCTTCCGGTCGATTTGAAACCGATTTGACGGATGAGGAATGGGAATTGATCGAACCGCTACTTCCATCACCCTCAAAGACGGGACGTCCACGCAGCACCGACCTGCGGGAGGTGTTCAATGCGGTTCAATACATGTTGGGTACCGGTTGCCAGTGGCGAGCACTTCCCCGGTGTTTTCCGCCCTTTACGACGGTCCAGAGCTATTTCTATTCCTGGAGGGCGGGCAACACCCTCTCCGACATGATGGATGCCCTTCGCGCAGGTGCTCGGGAGTTGTCGGGACGCTCCGAAGATCCGACGGCAGCTGCGATTGACAGCCAGTCGGTGAAGACGACGGAGAGCGGTGGCCCCGCAGGTTATGACGCCGGCAAGAAGATCAAGGGCCGCAAGCGTCACATTGCCGTTGATGTGGAGGGGTTTCCGATTGAGATCGTGGTCCACGAAGCCTCGATACAAGACCGGGACGGCGCCCCTGCGGTGATCCTCGGGATGCTGGAGAAGGCACCGGAGGTGACGAAGCTGTGGGCGGATGGCGGCTATCAGGGTCCGAAGCTTGCCTCGAAGCTCGGGGAACTTGGCCTTGGTGGTCTCCTGGAGATCGTGGAAAAGCCCAAGGACATCAAAGGCTTCACGATTCTGTATCGCCGCTGGATGATTGAGCGGACGTTTGGCTGGCTATCGCGCTGCCGGCGGTTGGCGAAGGATTACGAACGCAGTCTGGAGAGCTCACTGGCGTGGGTGCGGCTGGCGGCATGCCGGTTCCTGATGCGAAGGGTGGCACGGGGTTCAAACACTTGAAAACGAACGACAAGATGCCACCAATGAATTATGAGTCAAACTCTTAGAGGACGCGACAATTCCGCTACCATTTCCATGGCCACCTGACGCATGGCAGTTCCCTGCTCTTTCAGGGCCGTCAACTGTTCCTCGGCTATTTCTTCGAGGCTCTGGAAGTGTAACCGTTCCTCAATAGCATGGCACAGGCTTCGAATTTTTTCTTCAACACGGATTGTCGAAATTCGGCCGGCCACGGAAATCAAGATTGAGCAGGCAAGCCCGGTCAGGGACATGATAAACTTCGCAGAGGCAGCATTCAGAAGTTCACGCAGGCTGTCATCAGTAATCTCGTTGCCACCAATTGCGGTCAGCGCCGCAATCAATCCAAGAAATGTCAAAAGCAGCCCGACAGAGACAAACAAACCAGGCCAGACTCGCCACCATCGCGGTTCGAATCCCAAATCCTCAGCGTTGAAGAACACTCCTGGGCGAAGGTTGTTGCGAACAACCTCGCTGCCAACGTTGTCTGGGACGACCATAGTTTCCTTGTATTCGCCCCAGGCAATGCAGATTGGTCTACGATATTCGCTTTGCGAGAGACTTGCTGGCCATTGCCGACTAGTGTCACTCGACCGCTTGAAAGTGCCATCTACTTCGATGAATTGATCCGAGAAGCTGCTTCGGTCGTTGGCTTTCGAAACATTGCGACATGCCCAATTGAGCGCGCGTATTCTCTGCCAGTCCCGAAAGTAAAGGAAAACAACAATGACCAGCGCTAAACTGACCAGACCGAGACTCACAGCGCCGGGTGTCCACTCGTCGCGGAGCAAGTCGGCTCCAGCGAGAATTCTGTCGCGAAACAAAATTCCGACGTCTTGAATGTGCTGATAGTCCACTGTGGTCCTTTCTTTGGCTGATCAACAGCGCGAATTGAGCTAATGTTTGCTCTTGAGTGTTTCTCGATTTGGCCGTTTGGACTTGAGGCTTGCGGCTGCTACAAACCAAAAACGTTTGTTTCGGGCCAAGTCGGCAAGACTCTTTCCTCACGCATCATCCACAGCGATCAACAAGGGTCAGATTTGAGAGGTTCATAGCCGACGGCTCCAAGGTTAATCCTACCATGACGAACTCCACACAACTCTACAGTGCCTCGGCGCCTTGGAAGAGGTGGTAGAAAGATCAAGCATCCGTGTTGTCTGTCAAGTGATTTGTTGGGGGTTGGTCAACCTGTGCTCGAACTAGGTCTGGCTGGAACCAAGCCAGTCTAGTGACTGGTTGCCCTTGACTGGACCAAGGCTGAGAACCTTGCCGATGCTGGAGAATGTGGTTTCGGGAGAGGACGCACAGGCACACTTATGCTTCGTGCTCAGGCAGGTCAGTCCACAATTAATCACCGCATGCCAAGACCATTATGCAGAAGGAACAGTCACATTTGGCTTGAATCCGAAGGCACACAGTAGTGGCGAGTCCGCCTCCGCCTATCGGAGCCAACTGAACTGCGAGACATGGTCGTAGACCAGCAACTTCAACAGTATCTCTGGTGACCAAGAGACTAAGTCAAGTTCGAATTCGATGATGATCGCAATCGTGAATCCGTGCTCAATACCCCTGTCCATCTCTCCGAATTGCAAAGGTCAATGCCAACTGCAGGAATTGTACCTGCGGATGCTGGGGTAGTCACATGAAGGATGTTCGCCTACCCAAAATCAGACGCGATCATCGACGCAGAGGATCTTGACCTCTACACGCAATTGGTGTTTTGATGTTGCCAATTTTGCAACGGGTGATGCAAAAATTGATGTTTTTTTTCAACGCTTGCCCGGGTAGTGTGTAATAAATGGACCATAGAAGGAGGAAAAAGAGATGACTGAGGATCTTATTGGCAAATCGGGCAGGGGAGTAAGCCGAAGGCATGTTCTCCAGCACGGCGCGGCCCTCGGAGGGCTGGCGACAGTATCATCACTCGTCAGCGTGACTTCGGCCGGGGCAAATGGAGCCAACGTCAACATGCAGCTTGGCTGGCTGGCCAGCAACGGCATTCTCGGGGAGGTTTCGGCCAAGAGAGAGGGTTTCTACCACGACCTCGGAATCGAACTCGAGATCACCCCGGGAGGGCCCGGGGTTGATGGTGTGGCGTCGGTTGCTGCCGGCAGGGCAGGGGTCGGCCACCTGTCCTCCAGCCCGTCCCTGATGCTGGCCAGATCTGCGGGAATTCCGGTCAAGGCCTTCGCCGCCGGTTACCAGAAACATCCGTTCACCTACTTCTCACTGGCCGACAGTCCAATCCGCACGCCGGCAGACATGGTGGGCAAGACAATTGCCACCCAGCCGACGGCCATGATCCTGCTCAGGGCGCTACTGGCCAAGAACGGCATTTCGGAAGACCAGGTCGAAGCGGTGAATATGGGCAGTGACATGAACCAGCTGATGACCGGTCAGGTCCAGGCAGTGACCGGTTGGCAGACGAACACGAATGCACTCAAGATTCTCGGCGAAGATCGCGTGGACATGATGTTGTGGGATGCTGGCATCCAGCTTTATGCCAACGTCTACTATGCCACCGACGAAATGCTGGGCGAGCATTCGGATGTTCTTGTCCGGTACCTGACCGGATCAGCGCGCGGTTGGGGATTTGCTCGCAACAATCCCGAGGCCGCGGTCGACCATCTCGTTGCCGAGTACAGGAATCTTGATCGTGACAGCGAGCTGGAAGCGGTGATGCCGGTACTCGGATTCTCGTTCAACGACGTAACTGCTACCGAAGGCTGGGCGGCCATGAACCCGGAAAACTGGCAGGCACAGATTGACACTTATGATCAACTGGACCAGTTTCAGGGGAATACGCCAACCCTTGATGAAGTCATGACTACGGAAATCCTGGACGCGACGGCCGAGATTCGAAAGCAGGTCGGCTAGCGGGGACAGGCGGGAGAATTGCCCGAATCTGCAAGAGACACCGCGATCTCGATTGAAGGGCTGGCGGTCCGGTTCGGCGATCCGCTGAACCGGATCACCGCCCTTGAAGACATTACGTTCGAGGTTCCGAAGGCAAGCCTGATCACAATGGTCGGGCCTTCAGGCTGTGGGAAATCCACATTGCTGCGGGCGATCGCGAATCTTGTGGATGCAGACCAGGGCGCGATCAGGGTTTTCGGGCGAACGCCCGAACAGGCGCGCCTGGCGCGGGACTTTGCCTTTGTCTTTCAGGAATCGACACTCCTCCCGTGGCGAACGGCAATTGAAAACGTCTTGCTGCCTCTCGAGGTTGGACGCCGGAATGAGAGCATTGAAAAACACGCGGAGCCGGCGGAACTGTTGGAACTGGTCGGCCTCTCGGGCCGCGAAGGGGCCCTGCCGCACGAATTGTCCGGCGGGATGCAACAACGCGTGTCAATCGCCCGAGCTCTGGTATGCCGCCCGCGCGTACTCTTGATGGATGAGCCGTTCGGAGCGCTTGACGAGATCACGCGTGACAAGCTCAACGAGGAATTGCTGCGGATCTGGAAGGAGACAGGGACGACTATCGTGTTCGTGACCCACTCGGTTCCCGAGGCGGCCTATCTTGGCCAGAAATGCCTGGTTCTGTCACGGCATCCCGGCAGGCTGCTGGAGTTCGTGGATATCGAGTTTTCTTCGCCGCGCAGCCCGAAAATCCGCGACACGCTCGAATTTGTGCAGGTGACCGGTCGGCTGCGGCAATTGCTTGAAAAAGCGGGGCACGCCTGAATGGCAACACTGGAACAGGCAAATTCAATCGAGGCAGCCCGCCGCCGACGCCTCGTCTGGCGCGGCCGGCTGCCCTCAATCGGAACAGCCGTGGGGTTGCTGGTGCTTTGGCATGTCGTGGTGACCGGGTTCGGCATCCCCACCTACATTGCACCGAGCCCCGTACAGGTCGCCATGGTTTTTGTCGAAAAGGGCGACATTCTCTGGATAAACTTCCTTCCGACGCTGTTCGAGGCGCTGTCCGGATTTGTCCTGGGCAACTCCGTGGCGGTCCTGCTCGCGATCTGGTTCGTCCACAGCCGGTTTGCCGAAAAGGCGTTTTATCCGATAGCTGTGTTCGTCAACACGATTCCGATAATTGCTATCGCTCCGATTCTGGTGCTGATCCTGGGAAACGGATTTGCACCGAAGATCGTCATCGCGTCGCTGATCTGCTTCTTCCCGACCCTGGTCAACATGGTCCGGGGTCTCAAGGCTGTCAGCCCGCAAATGTTCGAACTGATGCAGGTGCTTTCGGCCTCTGGCCCGGAAATACTGTGGAAGGTCAGGATCCAGAGTTCACTTCCGTTCCTGTTTGCCGCGCTCAAGATCGCTTCGACGACCTGCGTGATCGGCGCAATTGTCGGAGAATGGATTGGTTCAAATTACGGGTTGGGTTCCCTGATCATCGAGGCGACCTACAACTTCCGCTCACCGATGCTCTATGCAACAGTCATTCTCGGAGCCAGCATGGCTGTGGCCGGATTCGTCTTGACTACACTTGCAGAGCGTAGGCTGGTCAGGTGGAAGACCGGCGCCGTCCACTAACTGGAAAGGAACACTTCAAATGAAATCTCCGGAAATCATCAAGCGCATGTCAGCTTCAGTTCCCGTCGTGGACTCAGCCGACGTGGTTGTCGTCGGGGGCGGACCGGCGGGCATCTCGGCGGCCGTTTCTGCAGCTCGCAACGGCGCATCGGCCGTGCTTGTGGAACGCTATGCCTATCTCGGCGGGCTGGCCACCGGCGGGATGGTTCTGGTTCTCGATGACATGCACAACGAAACCGAGATTTCGGTGCAAGGTCTTGCAATGGAGATCATCGACCGAATGCATTCCAGGGGACTCTGCGTTTATCCTCCGGAGAGCGATCGTGACCAGTCGGTGCGGGGGACTGCCGAAATCTGTCGAAAGTGGTCCCGCTGGGGCGTTTGTGACTTTCATGTCCATTACAGGCCGCATCCGGTTGTCTTTGCCGCAGCCTTCGACCCCGACGGGTTCAAGCAGGCTTCATTGGACATGGTCGGCGAAGCAGGGGTTCGCCTGCGTCTCCACAGCTGGTTCCAGTCAACGATCGTCGAGGAAGGCCGTGCTGCCGGAGTGATTGTCGAATCCAAGCAAGGCCCGCAGGCGATACGCGGCAAGGTCATCATCGATGCAACGGGTGACCTTGACGTTGCAGCCGGCGCGGGCGCTCCATTCGCCGACGGATCATACATCGTGACAACGGTATCGAGGATGGGCGGAGTCGACACCGACGCGGCCGAGAAGTTCCAGTATGAAGAACCCGCCAGGTTTGCCGAACTGGAGCGCGAGGCGAAGAAGATCATCCGGGGATGCTGGGACTACTGGTGGCTGAAGACGCCCTTGCCGGGGATCGTGTGGTGCAACTGTCCGCACATGACAGGATTTGACGGCCTCAAGGTCGAGGACCTGACTGCGGCCGAATTCGAGGGACGCAGGAGAATGCAGGCGCTGCTGGAATTTGCCCGCGAGAAGGTGCCGGGATTCGAGAAGGCGTATTTCGTTGACTTTGCACCTCAGACCGGTGTGCGCCAGACACGACTGCTCGAGGGCGAATATGTCGTGACAAAACAGGACGTGCTTGAACGAATTCATTTTCCGGACAGCGTATGCCGTGGCCGCGACTACTACACGCCCTACCGCGCCTTGCTACCGAAACATGTTGACCAGCTGCTGGTCGCCGGGCGGCACTACTCGGCGACATCCCAGGCCCAGAAGCTCAGCAGGGAAATTCCTCCCTGCATGGCGATGGGCGAAGCCACGGGAATTGCCGCCGTGCTTGCTCTCGAGGCAGATGTCAGGGTTCGCGATGTGGACCCGAAGGCCATTCAACGAGGGATGAGGGCGCAGGGTGCGGATCCTGGAGACAGGCCCGCCGCAAATGCTCGATTGTCGGAGGTAGCATGATGGACAAGGACGAACGGGGCGAAAACACACCCCTGCCGCTGGATGGGGTGAGGGTTCTGGACTTCACGCAGGTCATGCTTGGGCCGTGCTGCACGCAAGTGCTTGGCGACTATGGTGCAGACGTCATCAAGGTCGAGAGGGTTGGGCTTGGAGACCTTTCCCGATGGAGCATTGGCAGCGACCCGGATGGTGGAAACAACCCCGTGTTCTCAAGCCTCAACAGGAACAAGAAGAGCATCGCCCTGGACCTCAAGTCGGATGCCGGCAAGAAGACAATAAGGCAGATAGTCTCGACCATGGACGTGGTGGTCAACAATTTCAGGCCGGGCGTCATGGAACGAATGGGATTGGGCTACGAAGACCTGCGGAAGATCAATTCCCGGATCATCTACGCGGTCGGAACGGGATTTGGCCTTTCGGGGCCGTATTCCGACAAGGGCGGGCAGGATGTCCTGGCGCAGGCCATGAGCGGTGCCATGCATCGCCGGGCCGACGACAGTCTTCCGGTTTCAATCTATCCCACCGCACTCGCCGATTACTCCGCGGGAATGCACCTCGTTCAAGGAATCCTGCTCGCGCTATTGCAAAGGCAGAAGACGGGAGAAGGACAACAGGTCTCGGTTTCGCTCTACAACTCCATGCTTGCCATGCAGATGCAGGAGGCGGCCATGTTGATGATGCGCGACAAGGAGCTGAACTGGGCCGCAATGCCCTTGTCCGGCGTGTTCGAAACGAATGACGGCTATCTTGTCATGATCGGTGCTTTCAAGGAAAACCCCCTGCGCAATATTTGCCAGGCGCTCGACCTCCCGGATCTGTCGGAAGAACAGAGATTTTCATCACTTGAAGAACAGGCAAGGCACCGTGACGAGCTGCACGGGGTCTTCCGCGAGCGATTTTCAGGGAACTCCACGGCACACTGGCTGAAACGGTTGGATGCAGTCGATATCCTGTGTGCGCCCGTGAACACGCTGGCCGAGGCATTGTCGGACCCGCAGACGGCCTGCAACCAGATGATAGTGGATCTTCCGCCCACCCGGGGTGGACCCGTCCGGCTGGTCGCGTCGCCGATCGACATGTCGGGGGCGCCTTTCAGCGTGAGGTTGGCTCCTCCCAGCCTGGGAGAACATAACGAGGATGTGCTTGGCGCGTATTCCTCGAGTGTTGCGGCATGAGCGTAGAGTTTGAACTCACGGGTGGCGTTGCCCGGATCAGGCTCAATCGCCCTGACCGCCTGAATGCAGTTGATCTGCAAACCGAGCGGGAGCTTGAAGCGATCTGGACCGAGATCAACGGTCGAGAGGATGTTCGGTGTGCCGTTCTGTCCGGGACCGGAAGGGCATTTTGTGCGGGTGCAGACATGAAGGAAGAAGGGCTTTCTGGTCTGGAATACTGGAACGCAACCGGACGCCACGGATTTGGAGGGATTGCGTGCGGAGGCCGCCTGAATTGCCCATTGGTGGCCAAGGTAAACGGGTTGGCACTTGGCGGCGGATTCGAAATCGTGCTTGGCTGCGACATTGTGATCGCAGCCCAGTCCGCATCCTTCGGCTTTCCCGAGCCTCGGGTTGGCAGGATTCCCCTGGATGGAATGATCGTGTTGCCGAGAAGAATCCCCCGGACCCTCGCCTTCGGGATGCTGATGACTGGCAGAAGGGTTTCGGCGGAAGAGGTGTCAGGCTGGGGCCTGGTGAATGAGGTCGTGCCCGATGAAGGCCTCGATGATGCGGTCGATTCCTGGGTTGAGGACATACTTGCCTGCGCGCCTCTCAGCCTGAAGGCGATCAAGAGATTTGTGCACGACACGCCTGGCATGGATGTGGGTCAGGCCAGGAGGCACCTTTCCCTGTCGCTGGCCGAGGCGCTGGGCAGCAGGGACGCCCGCGAGGGAGTCGACGCGTTCAGGGAAAAGCGGTCTCCTGTCTGGACGGGAAGTTGATCGGAACATGACCTATGTGATCAATGAAGCATGCATTGACATAAAGGACGGCGCCTGCGTCGATGTCTGCCCTGTGGACTGCATCTATGAGGGTGGACGCATGTTCTATATCCAGCCCGACGAGTGCATCAATTGTGCGATATGCGAATCGGTCTGTCCTGTGGACGCGATCTGGCATGCAGATGAACTCCCCGGATCGTCGGACGAGTTCACTCGAATAAATGCCGAATTCTTCGGGGACAGCGTGACCGGCTGGGGACAGCCGGGCGGGTTGGCGCCGCAGTACCGTACCGCGCTGGACCACCCCGATGTCAGGGATTGGCCGGACAATGCGACTGCCGGTGACTGAACAGTGCATGCGGCGGCACTTCGATACCTGGCGGTCGTTGCAGAGAGTCGTTCGATACGGGAAGCCTCCGAAAAACTGAATATCTCGCCCTCCGCTGTAACCCGGCAAATCCAGAAGCTGGAAGAGCAGTTCGGAATGAGGCTGTTCGAACGCAGCGCTGAAGGCGTCAGTGCAACGGAAGCAGGCAAACTTGTCCTGAACCACGCCCGTGAAACGCTACACGAGTTTTCCCGGATCCGTAGCGACATCGACAATTTGCGCGGCGTTGTCGGGGGAAGGGTGACAATTGCGACCCTGAACAGCCTGACGGCGCAATTCCTTCCGGAAATGATTTCTGACGTGGCAAAACTGCATCCCGATGTCGAGTTCCGGGTCGTATCCGGGGACCCGATGGAAGTTGTACAATGGGTTATGCGCGGCAATGCAGACCTTGGAATGACGTTCAATGCGGTGGATTTGAAGGGAATCAGGGTGCTGCGGGAATATTTCTGCCCATTTGTTGCGGTGATGCATCCGGATCACGAACTCGCCGGGCAATCCTCCCTGGACCTTGAGCAATGTTCCGGGCACCGGTTGATCTACCAGGACAATTCCGGGCCAATGAAACTGTTTCTGGGTGAGGAAATCGAGGCGTTCAAGAGTGAGAACTCTCCGGCCGTTACGTCCAACAGCCTGACACTGCTCAAGGAATTGTTGCTGCGCGGCGTCGGATTCGCATTCTATACCCGGCTGGGTTTTGTCGCCGAACTGGCAGAAGGCAGGCTTGTCGCGGTGCCGTTGAATTGCGACCGTCTCAACAGCATGCGTCTTTCCCTGATTGCTCCACCGAATGCGATTCCCACTGTTGCCGCTCGCACGATCGCCGAGACCCTTGGACGGGGACTCGACGATTTTGCAGAAATGGTTCGCGGCTGAACAGGTCCCGGTTCCGTTGAGTGATTCCGGCCTGGAATGGAAGCCGTGCGATCTGCCAGAGGCGTTGAAGGAGGGCCGTGAAGCCATAACTGCATGCTGAGCCGGGCTGTCGAAACTCGAGATCGCTGGAGGCGGAATAAGTGCCGCCCATGCGTATCAGGTCCGGACTGGCAAAGATCAGGCAGACCGGCCGGACCCTTCTTGAACGGCGGTGAATGTCACCGTTGCGACTGCAATTCGGCGGCGACTTCGGCGTAGAGCGTCGCATTGCCTCCAGCCGCAGTCGTATCGACGCAGACATGTCTCTCCAGCATGCACTGTTGCACCAGGTTTCTGGTCGCGACGAGCGGTATGAACGGACCTGACCGGGATGCGAGTGCGATGCGTGCGTCACGAAGATCGTCCGACGTGCTCCAGAGAGCGACGACATCAAGCCCCGACAGTGTCGCTAGCGCCGACCGGGACAGGAACCCTGAGATTGCAAATTCTCCGGTAGCATCCGGGGCAACACTGACTGCTGGGCAGCCCGCTGCCCTGGCCTGGGACGCCTGCTCCGCGGCATCCGCTGCCGTTGGCCCCAGGCAGAGAACCGTGCCCCTCGAATAGTACGAGAGCCTGTTGGCTTCACCGGTAGGGCCCGGCATCTCGTGCCGGGCGAGTTGTTCCCTTCGGGAAGGTGCTGCCCTGAAGAGCAGGGCCTGCACCGCATCGACTTCCGCCACCGGACCGTCTGTCAGGTCGTTTGACACCGGATCCTGGCGCAGAAAGGCCTTGAGGAATTCCGGTCCGCCAGCTTTTGGTCCCGTTCCGGACAATCCTTCTCCGCCAAAGGGCTGAGAGCCGACTACGGCACCGATCTGGTTCCGGTTTATGTAGATGTTGCCGACATTCAAGCTCCCGGAAACACCGTCGACACGCTCGTCTATCCGGGAGTGCATCCCGAAGGTCAGGCCATATCCGCTTGAATTCACTGATTCCACGATCTTGCCAAGGTCACCTGAATTGAACCTGGATATGTGCAGCACTGGTCCAAAGATCTCGTCCTCGAGATCTTCAATTCCGTGCACGTTGATAACCGCCGGACCGACAAAGTAGCCCTGTCCCGGGGCGTCGCACTGCTTGATCAATCGTCCATTGGAACGCGCATGTGCGATATGTGCCGTCACCCGTTCGTGTGCGGACCGGTCGATCAACGGGCCGACATCCGTCGAAGGATGCCAGGGATTGCCGACCGTCAACTCGTCCATTGCACCGAACAGCATTTCAGTGAACTGTTCGTAGATCTCGTCCTGCACATAGAGCATGCGCAAGGCCGAGCAACGTTGGCCCGCCGACTGGAATGAAGAGGTAATGATGTCCCCGATGGCCTGCTCGGGCAATGCTGTGCTATCAACGATCATTGCGTTCAGTCCGCCGGTCTCGGCTACCAGCCTTGCCGATGGATCGAGTGCCTCTGCCATCCGGGCATTGATGCTCATGGCTGTTTCAGTTGACCCGGTGAATGCGACACCGGCTATTCTCTGATCGCTGACAAGCGCCTGGCCGATGGTGTGGCCCTGGCCTGTTACCAGTTGAAGCACGTTGCCCGGAACCCCTGCTTCATGGAGCAACTCGACTGCGAGCCCGGCTATCAGTGGGGTTTGCTCTGCCGGCTTGGCAAGGACTCCGTTTCCGGCTGCAAGGGCACCGGCGATCTGCCCGGTGAAGATCGCCAGAGGAAAATTCCAGGGCGAGATGCAGGCAACCAGCCCGAGCGGTTCACGATCGTCCAGCTTTGCCGCTTCTGATCCGTAGTAGCGAAGGAAATCAACGGCTTCTCTCAACTCGGCAGTCGCGTCTTTCAACGACTTGCCGGCCTCCCGGGACAGCAGGGCAAACAGCTCGCCCGCACGATGCTCGTAGATATTTGACGCCTTCAACAAGACGCTTCCGCGCTCGGCAGCCGGGACATTCCGCCAGGTTGACGCTGCAGCGATTGCAGCCTGAACCCCGGAAGGGGTCAAGTCAGCGACGGATCCCACGGTGTCAGACGGGTCGCCGGGATTGGATACCTCAATTGGCTGTTCTGCGGGCACGTTTGCTGAAGAGAGGATTGGAGACACTCTCCATGTTGTCGATTTGAACGGACTTCTTTCGGTATCAAGCTCATTGAGCGTATCGGGATTATGCAGATCCCAGCCCCTCGAATTCGGCCGTTCATGCCCAAACAGGAATTTCGGGTCGGCGATTGGCTGGAAATTCGATTCCCGTGCCCTGTCGAGAGCTTCGAACGGGTCTGCCGCGATTCCTTCGGCCGTCCAGTCACTGCTAGCAATCTGGTTGACGAATGACGTGTTTGCACCGTTTTCCAGCATGCGCCTTGCAAGATAGGGGAGAAGTTCCCGGTGGCGGCCGACCGGTGCATATATTCGGCAGCGGGTTCCTTCAGTTGCCAGAACCTTGTCATGCAGCGGCTCGCCCATGCCGTGAATTCGTTGAAACTCGAACGGACTGTCGTCGCACGCAAGTTCAAGGATTGCGGACACCGTATGCGCATTGTGTCCAGCGAATTGAGGATAGATCCGTTCCGACATTCCGAGGAGTTTGCTTGCGCAGCAAAGATACGCCACATCTGTCGCCGGTTTCCTCGTATAGACCGGGAATTCGGCGAGCCCTTCAACCTGTGCCCGCTTGATCTCCGAGTCCCAATACGCGCCCTTGACCAGCCGGATCATGATCTTTCGATCAAGCGAACACGCAAGTTGGTAGAGGAAGTCGATAACGTGGGGACAAGCCTTGTTATAGGCCTGTACGACAATGCCGAAACCGTCCCAGCCGGCCAGTTGCGGATCGCGAAGTACGCGTTCGATGACATCCAGCGACAGTTCGAGACGGTCCGCCTCCTCCGCATCGATGTTGATCCCCATGGAGCAGTCCCTTGCCATTCGTGCCAGAATGAGCGTGCGCTCACTCAGTTCGACCAGCACCCTGTCACGCTGGGTCAACTCATACCGGGGGTGAAGCGCCGACAACTTGATCGAAATGCCCGGATTCTCGCGAAAATCTGCTGACAGGCATTTTGGCTTCAGCGCCTCGATAGCGTTCTTGTAGTCTTCGAAGAACCGGTCGGCGTCAGCCTGCGTCAGTGCCGCTTCGCCAAGCATGTCGTAGGAGAAGGTGAAGCCCCTTTTCTCCCATCCTGCTGAATTCCGGATTGATTGCTCGATCGTTCGGCCATGGACGAAGCGGCCTCCGAGCAATTCGGTAGCCTTGCGAACCGCAATCCGGGCCAAAGGTGTTGCTGCCTGTTTCAGGGCGCGCCGCATGGCACCCCGGAAGTCAGGGTCCGGTGATCCCTTCAGGCATCGGGAGGTCATGTCGAGCCCAAGAACCGCTGCGTCGGCAACGGTGGATCCTGTCCTTCCGCGGTGCCGTCTCCAGTCCACAGTGACGAGCTTGTCGGCAATCAACTGGTCCATGGTTGCCTTGTCAGGAACGCGTATCAGTGCTTCGGCCAGTCTGAGGAGGGCCGTTCCTGCCGGGCTGGACAATCCGAACTCGGCCAGAAGCGCATCGAGTGTATTGAGCCTCGCAGTCTTTCTGATGCCGTTTACGAGGCCAGTTGCCTTTTCGCCTGTGGCGCGGCGAATGTCAGGGGAGATCGGGTGCTTTGCAATCAGCTCGTTCAGGGCCTGGTCTTCATCTTCCAGCTTTGCTGCCGTTACTCGAGATCGCAGTTCACTGAGACCGTTGTTCATCTGGTGCTACCGAATTCCAATTGAATGAGTGCTTGTTCATCCGGATTTGCCGCCCGAAATATACTGTCAGTCAGGAAACGGCCAGTTTCATGCATTTCCCGGCTTCAATCCGGTTTGCCCCAGCTTCCGCCATAAGCGGTTTCAATGAGAATTTCATCACCTGCTTCAACTTCGAGATCGCTGACGTATGCGCTGGTCATGCTGCTGCCATCCTTCCTCAGGACGGTCAGGCTGTTGGTGCCGCCCTCCGCTCCGCCATTCAGCCCCCAGACAGGATTGCGGTGACGGCTAAAACCTGCCGCCAGAACTGCCCGGTTTCTCATCCGGTAAAGGACGGACAGGCCCCTGCCGCCAACATGGCGGCCCGGCCCGGCTTCGCGGTCGCCGAGTCGCTTCCATCCCACCTCGAATCCGTACCGCGCCTCGCATATCTCGACCGGGCAGTTATAGGTCTCGCCGTGACCTGACGAATACATGCAGTCGAGCCCATCGCGCCTGGATGTTGCCCCCCAGCCTCCCATCTGGGGTTCAACCATCGTGTATGGCCTGCCGGTGTCAGCGTGCACGCCGGCGAGGACTGTTCCGCAGATCGACGCGAAATGCCCGGCCGGAAGCCTGTCCGGAAACGATTCGGCCATGCATCGCCACAGCAGGTCGTAGAGCCGGATGCGGGTTTCAAAGTAGTAACCGTGGGGAGCCGTCCCTGTTGCATGAAACACCGAACCCGGGCGCGTCAGGACCTTCAGGGGCCGGAATGTGCCTTCATTGGCGAAGAGGTCCGGATCGGTCAGGGCCTTGAAAATCATCTGTGCGGAGATAACGGAGCCGTCCCGGCTCGTGTTGAAGGGACCATCCTTCTGGTCAGGATTGTCCCGCAGGTCGACGATGAACTCTCCACCGGCAACCTCGATTTCCACGTTCCAGGTATCACCGTCATCCTGTTCTTCGGTCATGCGGTATTTCCCGAATGGAAGGCTGGCCAGACCCTTGACCGCTCTCCTTTCTCCTTCGGCGAACATGCTCTGCACGGCACTGGAATAGGTTTCGATGCCATGACGTTCCGCCAGTCGCGAGATCCTGTTTCCGGCCCTGCGGCATGCCGCAATCTGGGCCCAGAGATCACCCATGGCAAAATCCGGCAACCTGGAATTCGCCGATATGACATCGAACAACGATTCAAGGCGTTTGCCGCGCTCAAACAGCCGAACTGCCGGCAGTCTAAGGCCTTCCTGGAAGATCTCCGAAGCATTGACCGACATGGATCCCGGTGTCATTCCTCCAATATCGCTCCAGTGGGCGATCGAGGCCGTCCATGCCACGCATTCGCCTTCCACGAATACCGGCATGGCAACCACGACATCATTCAGATGTGTCACGCCGCCGAAACTGGGATCGTTCGTGACGAAGAGATCGCCTTCGGCTACAGGGCCCGCCTTCTCGACTATCCGTTTGACCGCCT
This sequence comes from Paracoccaceae bacterium, assembly GCA_963664715.2. Classification (GTDB taxonomy): domain Bacteria; phylum Pseudomonadota; class Alphaproteobacteria; order Rhodobacterales; family Rhodobacteraceae; genus JAPOXR01. The sequence continues at coordinate 47,611 of CAXXUY010000017.1, read as the reverse complement.
TGTCGAGAACACCAACGAATGTCGGGATCCCGGCGCCTGATCCCAAGAGACTGCCCTTGCTGTCCGTCACGCCGGTGCCGGCGTCCAGAACCTCATGAATGATGGGACTCATTGCTGTCTTCCGGAGAGTGGCAAACATCTCTTCTGCGGCTGCAGAGAGTCCTGCCTGGATCACCGCGAGCGTGATCGGATCGTGTCCGTTCTGCCTGTTTCCTGTGCCCAATTCCCGCACCCGTACCGGCAAGGATCAATACCAGGTCCGGTCGGGACTCAATTTGCCTCGACGACGATGCGATTGCCGAAGACATCGGCGTCATCGATGATGCCGAACCTGTCAATCTCTTCCTCGGGCGGGGGCTCGCATGACCATTGCCGGCTCGGAATCCAGCCGCACACCCTCTTGAGATCTGCGGCATATTCCGCACGTTTTAGAGCTGCGATCGACGGATCGATTACGGGAACCCCGAGTTCAGCCGAGAGTGACCTGTGGAAGCCGATTTCCAGCGTGCACCCGAGAATCAACGCCTCGGCATAATCGTTCTCGACCGCCTGCCTGCCGGCTTCCGCCAGCAGACTTTCAGTTCGTTCATGGTCCGTCTGGAAGTCATTGACGCCCAGTCCAACATGGTAGAATCCGCTCAGCCGCTCAGCCATGCCTGCGTCCCTGACGGTCCTGTTCATCTGGTCAACCCACTTGCGCCGGCCGACAATTATGCCGAACCGATTTGCCAGGCTTGCAGCAATATCGAGCGAGGAGGCGCAGGGCGCCGTGACGATCATCTCGCCTGAAACCTCGCGGGCGTCGTAAAGGGCAGTGTCGTAGAAGCAGCCAATCGCGAGTGCGTCGAACCCTGTCTTTCCGGCTGCCCTCGCGGCCCGGACAATTCCCGTTGATACGACGGTTTCGTAGGATCGGTATTCGATATGCGTGAATGCACCGTCGCTCTTCTTCAGCGAGGTGACATGAACCTCGGTGCCGGGCTGCTTGTACTCCCTTGCCATATCCGCAAAGACATCATCAAACTCCGGACACCCGACCGGGCTGAGATACATGATCCTGAGTGGTTCAGTTGTCGTCATCATTTGTCCTCCATTCGGCTTGGCAGGTCAGGCGTGCTCCGAAACTCAAGGCTGGAATCCAAAGACTTCCCTTGCCCGTTCGGCTGACAGCAATCCGTTCCGCACGTCTTCGCGCACCAGGTCGGGATCCCGGTCGCGTGGATTCCCCAGGCCTCCTCCACTTCCGGTGATGACCCGGATGACGTCATCCTTCCGCGTGTCCAGGCCGGACACGGCAGCGAAAGTCTGTCTTTCACCTTCCCTGGGAATGAACTCGATGTAATTGGGTGATCCATCCCTCCCGCCGTCAAGCCCCCAGGCCGGAAACTTCGAACGAGTGTACCCCGCGGTCAGGAATCCCTTGTCGGATCGGACACGGTAGTCCATCACTATGCCGCGGCCACCCATATGCCTGCCTTCCCCGCCGGGTTCGGTATTCAGCTCCATCCGGTCCACGATCAGCCCGTTGCGCGCTTCGTTGATTTCCGCCGGGCAATTGTAGGTTTCGCCGTGGAAACCGCAGAACATGGCGGTGTTGCCGTCACCTCTCTGGCTGGCGCCCCAACCGCCGAGCTGCGGCTCGATGACGGTGTACTGGCGCCCCGTATCGGGATGGATTCCGCCGACAAAGGTTCCGCAGACCGATGCAAAATGCCCTGCGGCCAGTTTCTCCGGCATGTGCCTTGCGAGGCATCGCCACATCAGGTCATACACGCGCAGCTCGATCTCGTAGTAGAAGCCGAGTGGAGCCGGCTCGCGGGCATGGAAGACGGAACCTTCCCTCGTAAGAAGCTCGATCGGCCGAAACGACCCGCCATTTGCAGGCGAATAAGGATCAGTCAGCGACTTGAATATCATCTGCGCGGCGACCATGACGCCGTCCCTGCTGGTATTTAGCGGTCCATCGATCTGGTCGGGGTTGTCGCGCAGGTCGACCTGGAACGCGTCGTTGCCAATCGTGATCTTCACGTTGTAGACCTGTCCATTGTCCTGTTCCTCGGACAGTTCGAAAGTGCCGTCGGGAAGACCGGCAAGCGCCTTGAGCGATGACTGTTCACCAAATTCCATGAAAGAGTCCATCGCCTCGAGGAAGGTCTCGGTTCCGTATTTTTCCGCCAGTGCCTCTATTCGCCTGGCTCCTACCCTGACCGAGGCAATCGCAGCCCAGAGGTCGCCCTCGAGCACGTCGGGCATGCGCGAATTGACCTTGATGACTTCCATTACCGGTTCGATCGTTTCGCCCCGGGAAATGATCTTTACCGCCGGAAGGCGAAGCCCCTCCTGAAAGATCGATACCGCCTCACCGGTCAGCGAGCCCGGCGCCATTCCTCCGACGTCGGAGTTGTGGGCGATATTTGCGCACCATGCGATCAGCGTGCCATTGTGAAAGACCGGCATCATCACGACGATGTCGTTCAGGTGGGTAACGCCACCATGATACGGGTCATTGGTCGCAAACACGTCTCCAGCTTGGACCTCTCCAGGATTGCAGAACTTCCGGATGATGACCTTCACCGACTTGTCGAGCACACCGATGAACGCGGGAATTCCTGCCCCCGAGGAGGCGATTTCCCCCTTTGGGTCCATGATTCCGGTTCCCATGTCGAGAACCTCGTAAATGATGGAACTCATGGCAGTTTTTCGCATTGCGGCAAACATCTCGTCAGCCGCAGCCTGAAGTGAGTTCTGGATGATCTCGAGCGTAATAGGGTCGTAATCCTGTCTGCGCATGGTCAGTCCTGCTGGCTCTCATCTGCGACGCATCTCCCGGCGTTCGACGCAGTCTGCCGGGTTCCGGCGCTGGCAATGCCGCGCTGCCTCCCGCTGCAAGTCAGCCGTTGCCCGAATTTGGGTAGAGTAAAATTCTGCGATGAATTGTCAATCATTTTTTAGCTCCATTAAAATTTCCTGGCCGTGCATTCGGGCAATCGGTCATGTGGCGCTTCGTCACGGATCGACTGCAATCACAATGTTGCCGAAGCTGTCTATGCTGACCTGGTTCGATGCGTGTGCCACTACGGTCGAGCCGGCACCCTCAATGATCGCCGGGCCCTGGAACCGCATTCCGGGCTTCAGTCTTGCTTCATCCAGGATCCTTGCCTCGAGAACCCCTTCCTGCCCGTAATTGACCCGGCGCGTTCCCTTGCTCGCCGACTCCGGATCAGCATCACCGATTTCCTGCGGCTTCATTTCCACGCTGCCCACGCTGGCGGTGGCAGCCAGGTGAATTCCGACCAGTTCGATCGGAGCGTCCAGCCTATAGGTGTATTCCCGTTCGTAGCCGGTTTCGAATTGCTCCCTGATTTCACCAATCCGGTCCGCTGTGACTGCGGCGCTGCCGAGGTCAACCTCGCTCGTATGCTCCTGGTTCTGGTAGCGGAACTTGCCAAATCGCTTGAATGACAGGCGCGCTGAATCGACTCTCTCCTTCTCGAACTGCGCCCTGGCAATGTCCTCCGTTTCACGAAATACCAATTCAATGCTGTCCGCGGTTTCGGGTTTGACATCGACCAGTTTCGTGACGATGAGGTCACGGCGCAGGTCCGACATCGTCATTCCCCAGGCAGAAAAGACAGCAGCGTCTGCCGGTATGACCACCCGCCTGATGCCGAGTTCCTGTGCAAGTGCGACTGCATGCATCCCTCCGCCGCCTCCGAATGCAACCAGCGTAAAGTCGCGCGGGTCAAATCCCCTGTTGAGTGAGACAAGCTTGAGGGCGTTGACCATATTGTTGTTGGCAATCCTGATGATTCCCATTGCGGCTGCATTGGCGTCAACACCGAGCTTGTTGCCGACCGCGGCGATTGCCTGGCCTGCCGCGGCCATGTCCGCAGTCAATTCACCGCCACAGAAATAGTTCGGGTTGATTCTTCCGAGCCACAGATTGGCGTCGGTCGTCGTTGCGTGCTCACCCCCCTTGCCGTAGGCGGCCGGCCCCGGCACCGCCCCGGCTGACTGGGGGCCGACATGCAGCTTTCCGAATTCATCAACCCATGCAATTGATCCGCCGCCATTGCCGATCTCGACCAGGTCAACGACCGGTACCATTACAGGGTACCCGGCGGATTTCCTGTCTCTCTCGATCCAGTAGTCGGTCACGATCCTGATGTTGCCGTTTTCGATCAGCGAACACTTTGCCGTGGTGCCACCGATATCAAGCGCGATCACGTTGGGATTGCCCGTGAGCCTGCCCAGTTCCGCTGCTCCCCAGACACCTGATGACGGGCCGGACTCGATCATCGTGATCGGGGTTCGCGCAGCGGACTGCAGCGAGTCTATTCCGCAATTCGATTGCATGACGTATGGGCTTCCGGCAAACCCGCCTTCCTCCAAGGAAGCGCTGAGCCTTTCGAGGTATCGCTCGGCCACGGGCTGCACATAGGCCGACAGGACCGTCGTGTTGGTCCGTTCGTATTCCCGCCATTCCCGGGCAATACTGTGTGAAGAAACGACCGGAACCCCGGGCCAGAGGCTCCTGACCTCACGTTCGACCGACTGTTCGTGCGACGGGTTGGCATAGGAGTGCAGCAGGCAGATCGCCACTGCCTCGACACCCTCTTCCCTGAAGTCGGCCAGGATGCCCGGGAGGGGCTCGAGATCGAGGGGTCTCATTTCTTCCCCGAGGTAGTTCATTCGGCCTGGAACCTCGCGCCTGAGGCAGCGTGGAACAAATGGTGGTGGTTTCACGTAGTGAAGGTTGAAGAAGTCCGGGCGGTTGCCCCTTGCGATCTCGAGGGTGTCACGAAATCCTTCTGTCGAAATCACTCCGACCCTGGCACCCTTGCGCTCCGTCAGGGCGTTGATCACGACGGTCGTGCCGTGCGCCAGGAAATCCACATTGGCAATAGCGACATTGCCCTTGGAGAGAACATCCATCATGCCCCGTTCATAGTCGGGCGGCGTTGTTGCAGCCTTTGCGGTCGTGACGGCAGTCTTGCCCGTATCCGGGTTGAATTCAAAACAGACCAGATCGGTGAATGTTCCGCCGACATCTGTTGCAACCCTCGTTATCGTCTTGCTCATTTGCGGTCTCCATTCCGTGGGCGTGATCTTTCCAGCAGGAAGCTCAGAATTCCCGGCAACCTCAAATCCTCGGCATCCCTGACCCGGGACGGGCCATAGGACCCGGTGCGGTCGAGGCAATTGATCGTTCCGAGAATCTCTTGGCAATCCCACACCGGAATATTCAGGACGGCACCGCAGCCGAGTTCACCGATCAGTTCGTGGTCAGGAAACACCCTGGCGATTTCCTCTATGGTATTGGCTGCAAAGACCTGGCGGTTGGTTATGACGGTTTCGGCCCAGTCGTTCTGCGGGAGAGGTTTGAGACCGGAAACGGGATAGGCATCGGGCATGTTGGAATACAGCCTCTGCGCCTGCCCGGTTCCGGCATCGAAGGCCATCAGCGTAAAGAGCCGCGCTCCGACATGCGACTGTGCAAGTTTGCACAGGGCTGCGTGAGCCCAATCCGGATCGATGCAACCATGCCGAAATGTCTGGGTCATAATGTTTTCAAACACTTGCGATGCCCTGTCTCAACTGGTCCCGAACAGCTTCCTCCTCAGCGGTAACGACCGGTGACGCGGAAATGAGGTTGCGCGTATAGGGGTGCCCGGGCTTGCTGAATACCTGGTCTGTCGAGCCGAGTTCGACAAGTTCCCCCCGACTCAGCACCGCGACGCGGTCGGCAACGGCGCGAACCACTGCGAGGTCATGGGTGATGAAGATGTAGGTCAGGTTCCCTTTCTCCCGCAGGCTGTTCAGGAGCCTCAGTATCCGGGCCTGCACGATGACATCCAGCGCAGATGTGGGTTCATCGAGTACGATCAGTTCCGACTTGCAGGCACGCGCCCGGGCGATGGCAACCCTTTGTCGCTGGCCACCCGAAAGGGTGGCAGGTGAACGGCGGGCAATCTCCGGATCAAGTCCAACTTCTTCGAGCAGTTGGGCCACGCGTTGAGGGCGTCGTGACCGTTCGCCGAGCGCGTGAACATCCAGCGGCAGCCGCAGTGACGAACCCACGCTACGGTTGGGGTTGAGCGCCGAAAGTGGATTCTGCTGGACCAGCTGTATCCGGCGCTTGTGTCGGAGAGTTCGCCGGGCTGGAAGAGGTTTGCCGTCAAAGAAGATGTCGCCGTGGGTCGGTTGCAGGATGCCGAGAATCATGTTGGCGATCGTGCTCTTGCCGGATCCTGACTCGCCGACAAGCGCGAGGCATTCACCTGTTGCCACGTCAACCGAGAACTCCTTCACGGCCTGGACTTCCCGTGCGCCGAGGCGGAAGGTCTTCGCAAGGTTCCGGATTCTGACAAGCGACTCGGTCATGACGCGTCCAATCCTGCATCGTGAACCTCGCAGGGAGCCAGGAATGCATCGGATGCCTCTTCGATATCCGGAATGCCACTCCTGGTGATCCTGGGTACGGCGGCAAGGAGGGCTCTCGTGTAGGGGTGGCGAGGGTTTTCGAATATCGAACTGGTCGGGCCGGATTCGACGATTCTGCCTCGATAGATCACATACAGCCTGTTCGAGAATTCCCTGACGACACCAAGATTGTGTGAAATCAGGAACACGGCTGCCCGGCGAGCATCGACGAGATGCCGCATGAGTCTCAGCGTCTGGTCCTGAACAGTAACGTCGAGAGCGGTTCCCGGTTCGTCCGCAATCAGCAGCGAAGGTTCATTTACGAGAGCCATCGCAATCATCACGCGCTGGTTCATTCCCCCTGAGAGCTGGAACGGGAAGGAGGAAAGTACGCGTTCCGGGTCGTCGATTGATACGTCTCGCAGCAGGTTTCCGGCAATCTCTCGAGTCTTCTTTCTTCCCGTGGATCGATCGATTCGGCGCAGGACCTCCCGGAACTGGTCCTCGATTCGGAACAGTGGATTCAGCGAAGACACCGGATCCTGGAAGATCATTGACATGCGTGTGCCCCGCAATCTGCGCCGCTGCGCACCGGAGAGTTCCGAGATGTCCTCTCCCTCAAACAGGATCCGGCCGGACAGATGCGCATTTCGCTGCGACTGCAGGAGTCCGAGTACAGCCCGGGCCGTGACCGACTTTCCTGAACCCGACTCCCCGACCAGTGCCACTCGCTCTTCCGATGCGATGGAGAGTGAAACGCCGTGCAGCACCTCGGTGGAACCCGTGTGATCCCGAAACGAGAGCCTCAAATCAAGGATATCGAGGGTGTTGTCACTCATTGATCGGTTCCGAGAATATCGCGCAGGGCATCGCCCAGGAGATTGAAACCGAACACTGCGACGAGAATGGCGAGCCCGGGAAACACGGTCAGCCACCAGGAATCGGGCAGGTATTGTGCGCCCTCTGCAACCATGGATCCGAGATCCGGCGTGGGAGGCTGTACGCCAAGACCAAGAAACGACAGTGACGACGCGATCAGAATGACAAAGCCCAGATCAAGGGTCATCTTGGTCAGGATCGCGGGAACACAGTTCGGGAGGACTTCACGGAACATGGTGTGCAATCTGGACGCCCCGATGACTTCGGCGGCAAGCACATAGCCCTCCTCGCGTTCTGACAGGGTCAGGTTGTAGACGAGGCGGGAATACCAGGGCCACCACATCACGGTGACTGCAATCATTCCATTTGTGAGGGTCGGCTCGAGCACACCCATGATCGACATGGCGAGAACGAGTGGCGGAATCGACAGGAACACGTCTGTCATTCGCATGAGCAGAAAGCGAACCCAACCGCCCAGATATCCCGCAACGAGGCCAACAGTCACTCCGACAGGGACTGCAATCGCGAGCACGACGACTCCGAGGATCAGGGAAAGCCTGTATGCGTAAAGGATCCGGCTGAACAGGTCCCGGCCCACAAGATCTGTGCCCATCAGGTTCTGCCAGCTTGGTGGCTGGTTGAAGTTCGTGAAATCAACGACCGTACCGCGATGGCCCGGAAATGGCGCCAACAGGTCAGCAAACGCCGCTGACAGGACCACGACAGCGATCAGGATCAGCCCCGCGACCGACAGTGGCCGAGACAGGATTATGTGGATTGCCCTCATCATGTCCGTTCGCGCGCGTGGCGAATGCGGGGATTTGCAAGCACGATGAGCAGATCGACTATGAGATTGGCGATCAGGAACGCTGCCGAGATGATCAGCACCGTACCAACGATTGCATTCAGATCCTTGCGAAGGATGACCGCAACTCCGTATCGGGACAGGCCGGGCCAGGCGAAAATTGCCTCGACAAGGAACGCGTTCCCGAGCATCGCCGCGAAGTCGAGACCGATTATTGTCAGGGATGGTATGAGGGAGGGTCGGAACGCGTACCGGCGTGCGATCTTCCACTCGGGAAACCCGTATGAGCGAGCCATTTCGATGTATGGCCTCTTGTACGTCTCCACCATGTTGGCTCGGGTAAGTCTCGCAGCCTGGCCAATTCCGGATAGAGCCAGAGCGAATGCAGGCAGGGCAATGTGCCAGATTGCATTTGCAAACGCGTCGAACTGACCGTCCAGGAGACAATCCAGGGTGAGAAACCCGGTAACCTGGGGAACGTCGAATTCGGTTCCGATTCTCCCGGCGATCGGGAACAGGGGCAGAAAGAACGCGAACAGCAGCATCAGTATCACCGCCCAGACAAAACTGGGAGCGGAGACGCCCAGGAGCGAAATCACCCGGACGACGTTGTCCAGGACCCCGCCCTCGTTCTTGGCGGCGACTATTCCCAGCGGAAGGCCGATCAGGACCATGAGCAAGCCTGCCGCAAACACCAGTTCCAGCGTCGCGGGCAGGAACTGCGCGATATCGGTCGTCACGGGCCGGTTGGTATAGAGCGAAGTGCCGAGATCTCCCCGGGACAGGTTTGCAAGGAAGTGTCCGTACTGCAGCCAGATGGGCTGATCCAGTCGAAGGTCCTGGCGGAGATTCTCGACTTGCTCGGGGGTCGCGTTTGGACCCAGGGCAATTCGGGCCGGATCTCCGGGGATGACCCGTGCGATTGCAAAGATGAGTATGGAAACCCCGACCAGGACAAGTAACGAAATTGCAAGCCGTCCGGCAAGCAGCCTGATAACTGCGACCATTTCCGGGTTTTCCGGGTAGCGAGGATCCGGCGCAGATGTTGTACGCCGGATCCATTATTGTCTAGTCGATTTCCATCAGGCGGAAGGCAAAGCCCATGGTATCGAGGCCGAATGCCTTGTCCGGGTCGGAAAGTGCCGGGACGCTGATTCCAGGCCTGGCAACAAACACGGCCTGGCTGTCGAATCCGTAGATCGACGGTGCAATGGCAAGAAGCCGGTCGTTGAGAGCAGCATAGGCGCTCTGGCGCTCGTCATCCGTTAAGCCGGTTCGGCCGGCGTCGAGCAACTCGTCAACCTCGGCATCATTGAGATGCTCGGGCGACTGCCACGTTCCTGCCTTGCTCGAGTGGTACATCCCGTAGAGCAGCGTATCGGGGTCGCCAGTCACGGCCGTCACGAAGATCTGCGAGATGTTCGGTGTGTTTTCCGCGCTTTCGACCATTCCTGCGAATGCAGCCCACGGTACCTTCTTGATCGAGGAGTTGATGCCGACTTCGGCAAGGTTTGCCTGCAACAGGAGTGCGAGGCGTTCTTCCAACGGAACTTCGGCGATCCATGTGATTTCCACGGAGAACTCCGAGGGGTCATGACCGCACTCGGCAAGATTTGCCTTCGCCGCGTCGATATCCCTGGACAGCGGTTGATCCGCCTGATTTGCGCCGAACATGCCGACGGTGATCGCACCGGTTGCCGCCGTGCCCTCGGAGATTTCATCGGTTATGGCAATCAGTTTCAGAACCGATTCGTAATCGAATGCACTGGAAATCGCCAGTCGGCAGTGAACATCGTCAAGCGGTGCCTTCGCCGTGTTCATCTTGAAATAGAACGACCCCGTTCCACCCTCAGTCAGCAACTGGTTTCCATCAGCAGCCAAGGCCTTCTTGACCTCGGGCGGCAGCCATTGCGACGAGATGTCATGTTCTCCCTGCGCGATGAGCGTCCTGACGGTTGCCGCTTCCAGGCCGTAGCGGAGACGCACTGTATCAGGCGCCTTTTCGCCGACTCCGAGGAAGTAGTTGTCATTCTTGACCATGACTGTCTCTGCCTGTGGATTGTGGGACTGGACGCTGTAGGCGCCTGTTCCTCCACCATTCTGTGACAGGTATGCTGCTCCCCAGTCGCCCATATCGCCTTCGCCTTCGCCAAGATTTTCCATGACCAGTTGCTTGTCGACGATCGGGAGCCTGACCAGTGCCGAAACGAACGGTGCATAGGGTTCCGAGAGATTGAACTTGACCGTTTGTGCGTCAACCGCTTCCACGCTCTCCACATTCCCGAACAGGAAGGAAAGCCCCTGACCGATTGCGACCATCCGGTCGAACGAGAATATGACGTCCTCGGCGGTCATCGGATTGCCACTCTGGAACTTCACGTCTGACCGCAGATTGAAGGTGTACTCGGTGCCCGATCCGGTCCAACTCTCAGCAAGGTGCGGAACATGGCCGGGACCTCCCTGGCGCGGGAGTACGAGCGTATCGTAGACATTGAACATGAGAATCGAGTCTGCGTAATCCGACGCCTTGGCCGGGTCGAGTTCGCCGACAGCAACCTCGTCAAGCCGGAGTACGCGCTCGGCACTTGCGGTCATTGCAGACACGGCAAGCATCGAAATGGTCACAATACCGAATAGGAATCTGTTCATGATTGATTTCTCCCCTTTACAAAAGAGCGGGCGCAAGTTGCCCGCGTGGTTGGGCCAGCCGTCGCTCATTGCTCCTGTTGCGGACCTTCGGGCTGGGCATCACCGAAAATATCCATGGTGACAACAATGAGGATGCTGACAACTTCCGAAGTATGGTTCCAGGTTGAGTGACGCTGGTCAGATCTGAAGTGAATCGAGTCACCCGCTTTCAGAACAATTGCCTTTTCCTCGAGCTCGACGGTTATCGACCCGTTGAGCACGTAAAACAGTTCCTCGCCCTCATGCCGGATCGATTCGCTCCTGTACCCCGGCTGCTCGTGGACAATGACGCCGTTCAGTACATGTCCCTCGAATCCCGCAGTGATGCGTTCGTATTTCGTGCGCGTCTCGTCCAACGTGTAGTTGACCCGCTGGTCGGCTCGAGTCGTCGGGGATTCACCGCCGGGCACGGCAAAGAAATCCGCCAGGTCTGACTGCAGGACCCGTGCGATCGCGGCAAGTGAGGAAAGGGAAGGAGCCGTGAGATTGCGCTCGAGTTGTGAAATGAATCCGGCGGTCAGGTTTGCACCATCCGCTACATCCTGGAGCGTCAGCCCGAGTTCCCTTCTTCGGTTCCGAAGGTTGCTTCCAAGCGTCTCGAGTGGCTCGTTCGCAACCTGCAAGGCCTGTCGCTTGGTAACCATTCGTCCTCCGATTTACCTGAGCTTAAATTCAGGATAGAGCGAAGGCAGAATTTGTCAATAATTTTTAGCAGATGTAAAAAATTGAGATCCTTTGCCAAGGATGTAACACTCTTACGTGAAATCCGACTGAACCTGTCACCCCGCCATTCACGCTCCAACTGCCACATGGTCATTACTCCGGTCACCGATGCCGCAAAGGGCCAACCGCCCCTCCTCCACACATTTGAATCCACTCCGGAGGGCGTGAAGATGACCCCGCCCGTTACATGTACTATTTTCGTCAATATTGTAAATTATGTAATAGAAACAATCGGTTGTGATGGAAGGTTTTCGAGGGTCCCAATGGTGATGACGAATTCGCAGGCCCGGTCGAAGCCGACGAGACTCACACTGGTGTAAAGAAGCCTCACTTCATCAAGGCACGCGGCGGCGGCGGAGATTTCATCATGACAGGATTAAGGAGGCGCGGGTCAAGGCAGATCCAGCTTCGAGTCATTCCCGGTTCGAAAGAGCCGACTTTCCACCACTTCGTTGGGAACAGCGCAAACGCTGACGAAACAGTGTTATCCACCAGTGAACCCTTCATACCAAGAGGCCTTGCCCCGACACGAGCGGATCAACCACGGCGCAAGGCAGTTCGTCGGCTGCATGGCGCATGGCAACGGGATGGAGTCGTTCCTGGCATCCTTGAAGCGGGCCCGTCACGGAACGTTTCACGCGATGAGCCTGGAGGGTCTGCATCGCGATGCAGACGAGTTCGCCGGTCGTCATGGTAGCCGGGCCCGGAATACGGTTGACCGGATGACCAACATCGTGGCCTGCATGGTCGGCAGGAGCCTGAGTTTCAGGGAATTGATTGGCTAAGGAATTCATCCCAATAATTTGAAGGGCTGAAGACACGGTTTGTGGACATTGGCGCCTCAGTTCGATCTTGAGCGGGGCGGGGAGGCGCTCTACTGCCGCCGGTGCTTCCGGATGGCGGTTCGCCAGAGTTCCGTCCGGGCGCTTTCTTTCTCGCCTGAGTCGATCTCGACAGCATCAGCGCCGGAGATCTGATCGGCCGGCACCTTGCCGTATGTTGGGAGCCGGGAGCGTTCGACACGCGGGTCCGGTTCCCATGACCTGTCTCTTCCTCGGCAAGACCGAGCAAATCAATTTCCGATCTGGGTCACATTGAACAACTCCTGCAGGAGGGTGCTGGTCGCTGAGGGTGGCGGAAGATGTGGTTCGATCAATTCCCGTTCCTCGTCGGTCAAATCGGTTTCAAATCGATCGGAAGAACGCTTGTGCTGTTCCCGGGTGGTCTCGTTCCAAGCCATGTGGATATCCCCGGTTTTGCCGAAAACTCACAGGACCATGCCACGTCTTCCCGGCTGTCGCGAGGCCATTCACTTTTCCGTCAAACTCCAGGAAGGACATCTGGGCGGAACCGTCCGGATCTGGCAAGAATTGACCGTTGGATCCGTTCTCAGTCGAGTTCGCCGCGCCGGTGCAGTTCCCTGAGCGTGAGTTTGGAAACCTTGCCCGTTGCCGTGTGAGGCAACTCCTTGACCAGGTGGATCTCATCCGGCATCCACCATGACGCGATCCGGTCCTCGAGATAAATCCTGATATCATCGGCGGTCAACTCACGCCCGGCCCTTGCAACCACCACCACGACCGGCCGTTCCTGCCACTTCGGGTGCGGGGTCGAAATTGCGGCGGCTTCGGCAACATCGGGATGGCTCATCACCTGGTTCTCGAGGTCAATCGAACTGATCCATTCACCGCCCGACTTGATCAAGTTCTTTTCCCGGTCGGTGACCCGCATCAGCCCACCGCGATCGATCGTTGCAACATCACCCGTCCGGAACCAACCATCGGCGGTCATGACCTCCGAACTCGCATGGTCGTTGTTGTAGTAGCCATTGGCGATCCAGTGACCCCTGCACTGCAGCTCGCCAGAACGACCACTTCCGGCCGGGACTTCGTCGCCACTGTCGTCACGCAGCCGAAACTCGACACCGAAGAAGCGTCTCTGCCCGAGTTTCAGCTGGTATCGTGAATCACCCTCAGCACGATCCAGTTCGCGGCCAGAGGCGCCACCCGCGCAGACGGGACTCGTTTCGGTCATTCCCCATCCCTGGACGACGTTGATACCGTATTCTTCCTCAAGAGCCTTGATCAGGGAAGCCGGGGCAGCCGCTCCACCGGTTACAAGATGCTTGAGGCTGGTCCTCTGGGTCTCCGACGCCCTCAGGAATTCAAGCAAACCCAGCCAGATGGTCGGCACACCGAGCGCCACTGTCACGCCTTCAGCTTCAATGATGTCGTGCAGGCTCTTTCCGTCCAGCCGTGAGCCGGGAAGCACGAGTTTCGAGCCCGCGATCGGCGCAACATAGGGCTGGCCCCAGGCCTGAACGTGAAACATCGGCACGATCGGCATGACCGTGCAGCCGGTTCCGTAAGGGACAATGCAGGACGAGATAAGTCCAAGCGCGTGGAGAACCGTGGTGCGATGGCTGTACAGCACACCCTTCGGATCGCCCGTCGTTCCGGATGTGTAGCACATGGCCGCGGCGGAGTTCTCGTCGAGGTCAGGCCAATCGAAGTCGGGAGGCCTGCCTTCGATCAGTTCTTCGTAGCAGATGGCACCGGGCAATGACGTCCGTGGCATGTCGGTGCGGCAGCACAGGATGATGGTCCGGTCTATGCCCTTGCACTCCGCAACGACGGACTCGGCTACGGGAACTAGGTCTGCATCGACGAAAATCGCAGAATCATCCGCATTGTTGGCGATGTAGCACAGTTGTTTTCGAAACAGGCGGGGATTGAGTGTGTGGCACACGGCTCCCGTTCCAGATATGCCATAGTAGAGTTCGAAATGCCTGTGGTTGTTCCATGCCATGGTCGCAATGCGATCACCCTGCCGGACGCCAAGATCAGACAGCGCATGCGCAAGCTGGGAGGCTCTTCGATACGCGTCATGATATCCGTAGCGGTGGAGACTTCCGTCAAATTGCCGTGACACCACTTCGGTTTCGGGAAATGCGTCGGCAGCGTGTCTCAGGATCTCGATTATCGAGAGTTCCCGATGCATCATCTTGCCTTCAAGCATGGGAAAACTCCTCTTGCCCGGCAGGAGGCCAGGATCGCCCCCGATTGCCCGTTCCGCCCCATCCGAACTGAAGGAGCGGTGCCGATCCGGAATTCAATCCAGTCATCCAGGTCACAGCGCAGGTTGAACTCCAACTGCAGTTCCGCTTCCAGGTCAGAACATCACAGTCGACCCTGCTGCGACGCGGCAAGGGGCGTTCAGCCGGAGCTGGCATCAGGGTATCGCTATCATGTTCCAAATGGCCGTGCCGTCGAACGGATGGGGTGGGGTATGGCAAGACCGGCCCCGTTTGAAACTCTCTTCCTTCCGGTCAATCACCCTCGAATTCACACAGGAAGTGAACCTGGTAGCCAAGGCTCTCAAGTCTCTTTCGTCCTCCGAGTTCGGGAAGATCGATGACGAAGGCGCAACCGACGATCTCCGCTCCAAGTCGCTCAAGCAGAGATATGCCGGCAGCGGCCGTTCCCCCAGTTGCAAGCAGGTCATCGATGAGAAGTACGCGTTCCCCGGCACTGACCGCGTCATCGTGAATCTCCATGACCTCGCTTCCGTATTCGAGTTCATACGACTCGGCGACTGTCGGGCCCGGCAACTTCCCCTTTTTCCTGATCAGGACGAAACCCGCTGAAATCTGGTGCGCAATCGCTCCACCGATAACAAAGCCCCTCGCTTCAAGTGCCGCGACCTTGTCGATCTTCTCACCCGAATAAGGGTGGAGAAGTTGATCCACAGCCATTCGCAGGCCGCGCGCATCCATGAACAGTGTCGTGACATCCCTGAACAGAATGCCCGGTTTGGGAAAGTCGGGAATCGTTCTGACAAAATCCTTCACCTCACGTGCAACCGGCATATCAGATTTCCTTCCCGTTCCAGAAACAGTTGATCATTCGAAAGCAGGCCAAAGCAGTGTCACCGCTCAAGTATCCGGGCTGCAACGGCGTCGAGCATCATGGCCAATTCCGAGTCCTTGGCTCCTGCAGTAAGTACGGCGTGTTCGAGCGAACGGTCACAGGCCTGGCGGCAGGGATTTCTTTCGCTTCCAAGCGCAGCGGGGAGACGGGCGACGAGTTCCCTGGCCTTTGAAGTGTTGTCCATAAGTGTCCGGATTATGGCTGTAACGTCGACTTCACCGTGCTCCGGGTGCCAACTGTCATAATCGGTCACCATGGCGATGGTGGCGTAGCACAATTCCGCCTCCCGGGCGAGTTTTGCTTCCGGCATGTTGGTCATTCCGATCACATCACAATTCAGGGTCTCTCGATACATCTCGGATTCTGCGAGCGTCGAGAATTGTGGGCCTTCCATTGCAAGGTAGGTACCTTTCGCATGTGACGGAATCCCGAGCTCCCGCGCGATCCCGAAGCAGACTGCCGACAGCCTGCCGCAGATCGGGTGCGCCATCGAGACATGGGCAACGCAGCCCGGTCCGAAGAAGGATTTGTCACGCGCAAATGTTCGGTCGATGAACTGGTCAATGAATACAAAATCGCCCGGGGCCATCGATTCGCGCAGGGAGCCGCAGGCGGAGACCGAAATCACGTCGGTCACTCCGAGGCGCTTCATCGCGTCGATATTGGCGCGATAGGGAACCGAGGTGGGTGAATGAACGTGTCCACGGCCGTGCCGAGGCAGGAAAGCCAACCGGCAACCACCAAGGAACCCGGTCAGAAACTGGTCCGATGGTGTTCCCCACGGAGACTCGACGGTGACCCATTCCGGGTCGTCAAGAAGGTCGATTTCGTAAAGGCCGGAGCCACCAATAATGCCGAGGAATGTGTCAGACATTCAATGTTGTCTCCGAAGGCCGCATCATGCTGAATGTGTCCTCGATCCAAGAGTAGTCTCGATACCCCAACCGCGCAAGCGGCCTGAATCTCGTGATATCGAACCGACCGTCCACCAGGCAATCGTCACGCATGTGGACCCCGGTGACCTCGCCGATGATCAGCCGGTTTTCTTCCCCGAGCAGGTCGATACCGGCCACCAGCCTGCATTCAAGGCTTGCGGGTGCCTCGGCGACTCGGAAACAGTCGATTGTCCGGCATTCGATGCGTTCAAGTTCCGCGATGTCAAACTCGTTCATGCCTGCCCCGTATGGTCCGGAGGTCAGGTTCATCCT
The DNA here is from genome assembly GCA_963664715.2 of Paracoccaceae bacterium. GTDB lineage: Bacteria > Pseudomonadota > Alphaproteobacteria > Rhodobacterales > Rhodobacteraceae > JAPOXR01. Next base: position 30,956 of record CAXXUY010000017.1, on the reverse strand, counting down.
GTCCTTCATCGCCAGTTCGACGATGTTGACACAGAAGCAACCGGTATCCAGAGCGATTTCTGAACTGTCCTTGCCCCGGGTCCTGTCGGGCTTTGAGCCATTTGATCCGAAGGCCACCTGGGGAGGAGATGACGCAACCGCATTGAAAAAGGAGTAGGGAGCGAGATTGTCGTGACGTTTGCTGTCCCTGGTAGAGATCCAGCCGATCGGTCGGGGAGTGACGACAGCCTTGAATGGATCGTGGGGGAGGCCGTGACCGTCCTCGGGCCTGTAAAACATGTCATGATTCCAGGTTTGCTGAAACTGCGGGCATGGGATACGGGATTGCGGCAGGCAATCACAAGGCAGGACTTTCCATTGCGGCTTGATTGCGAGACCGACGAAGACGATTGGGAAATCGAGGCGCTGCTGGACACTGCCTTCGGCCCGGGCAGAAAGGGGCTTTCTGCCTACCGTCTGCGCGAAGGCGTCGATCCCGTAGCCGGACTGTCGCTCGTAAGCCGCGATCAGTTTGGAGCGATATCGGGCACAATTCGATTCTGGCCGGTCAGGGTTGGAGATTGTGAGTCTGCGGCACTGCTGCTTGGTCCAATAGCCGTCCATCCGACGAGGCAGGGGGAGGGAATCGGCGCGTGGCTGATATTAGAGGGACTTGCGAGGGCACGGAATCTGGGTTGGCACCATGTCATACTCGTTGGGGATTTGGCCTATTACGCGCGATTCGGGTTCAAGCGGTGTCCGGCACTCAGTTTTCCGCCACCGACAGATCCCGCAAGGGTCTTGTTTCTCAAGCTGAATGGCATCGGCGGTGACTCGTTGTCAGGCCAGGTGAGCAAGTGGGGGATTGTTCCCGTTTCCGGTTGAAACGGACATGTCAGGATCTGTGTCCGGTGCCTTCTGCAGCATTGCCTGGCTTGGCCGGGGAAGGTTCCGGCTCGCCACGACTGGAATTACGGGCTGCCGCGGCCGACTCCTGCAATCATCGGGCCTTCAGCCGGCCCTTGGCGACCGCATCGTAATCCCGCCGCCAGACCATTCGCAACCTCAGGAACAGTCTGTCAGGGATTGTAGTAGAGCAATGGTCCAAGTGCTTCAGCGACATGCTTGCGGACCGACTGGACCCTATCGGACCTGGCTGCCGCAATGGCATCGCGAACATCTTCGAGTCTGATCCTGCGCAACAAGTTCTTGACCCTTCCGATTGAAGCAGACCGCATCGACAGAAACCTCAGCCCGACGGCTGCCAGGCATGCCGCTTCCATCGGCAATCCCGCGGTCTCGCCGCAATAGCTCAACCTCGTTCCAGATGCCTCCGACCGCCTGACGATGTGCTCTATGAAGCTGAGATAACTGAGGTTCAACGTGTCGTATCGGCTCCTGACGCGCTCGTTTTCCCTGTCGGCGGCGAAGAAGAACTGCTTGAGATCATTGCCGCCTATCGACAGGAAATCGGCTGCTTCGAAGAACTTGTCGGAGGTGAAGGCCAGCGAAGGCGTTTCGATCATGGCCCCGATCTTCAGTTCGGACGGAACCTTACGTCCAAACCTGCGCTCCCGTTCCACCATCTCCATGACAATCTCCCGCGCCTCGAAGAACTCGTCCTGTTCCGCAACCATAGGGAACATGATGTTGAGTTGCCGACCATTGGCTCCGCGGATCAGGGCTTCGGCCTGCATCCGCAGTACGCTGGTCCTGTCCAGCCCGATCCGGATTGCCCGCCATCCCAGAGCCGGGTTGGGCTCGTCCTCGGGCTTGAGATAGGGAAGCACCTTGTCGGACCCGATATCGAGTGTCCGGAACACAACGGGCCGGCCATGCGCAGAATCCAGAACATTGGAATATTGCTGTGCCAGTTCGGCTCGGCGTGGCAGGACAGGCTCTGCAAGAAACCTGAGTTCTGTCCGGAACAGTCCGACACCCTCTGCTCCGGAGTTCTTGAGATTGGGCAGGTCAGTCATGACTCCGGCATTCATGTGAAGGGCGATTGTCGTTCCATCCCTGGTGGTTGCCGGTTTGTCCCGGATGTGCCGGTATTTTTCCTTTTCGGTTGCGCGCAGCCGGATCTTGTTCCTGAGTGTTTCGACGACTTCCCCGCGAGGCCGGAGATACGCAACGCCCCTTTCACCGTCGACGAATAACAGGTCGCCATTGACGGCCTCTGTCGTGATTCCCTCGACGTGAATGAGCAACGGGATTGCCATCGCCCGGGCAATGATTGTCGCGTGCGAACCGATGGACCCGCCTTCCAACAACACGCCCTTGAGGTCTCTTCCGTATTCGAGCAGTTCTCCGGGGCCGACCTGCCTGGCCACGAGGATGGGGTCCGGCGGCATATCGTCCTTCTGGTCCATTCCCTGGCCGGTCAGCGTCCGCAGGAGTCGGTTGGAAAGATCATCGAGGTCGTGCAGTCGCTCCTTCAGATAGGCATCAGGTACCTGTGCCATACGGGCCCGTGAATTGGACTGTTCCATCTCGACGGCGGCCTCTGCGGACAAGCCTCCCCTGATATGGTCCTTCATCCGATTCACCCAACCCCGAGAGTTCGCAAACATTCGATAGGTTTCAACGACTTCCCGATGCTCAACAGTCGCGTTGAGCCTAGCGAACGCAGCCATTTCGTCTACCTGGCCACGGACCTTCCCGATTGCATCGTCGAGGCGTTCGAATTCAAGATCGGGATCGTCGGCCACAGGATTGGTCAGGACCACACGGGGTTCGTGCAGCAGCACGCGTCCTTCCGCCAGCCCTTCCTGCCCGATGCCGCCGGTGAACTCCATCGAACGCGTGTGCGGCGCCGCCATCGCCTGATTGTCTCCGACAAAGGCACCGAGTTCCGCCATGTCGGCGAGGAACATTGCCACGACCTCGAGAATGACAATTTCCTCGGCATCGCATAGGCGCGGGTCGCGGGACTGGATGACCAGCACTCCCATTGGTTCTCCAAGTCGCTGGAGAGGCACACCGAGGAAGGAGGAAAAGACTTCCTCTCCCGTTTCAGGCATGTACCGAAATCCGGACTCCTTTGGCGCATCCGCGGTATTGATCGGAGACATTCTCTGGACAACTCGTCCGACCAACCCTTCTCCGATCCGCAGGCGGGTTGTGTGGACTGAGGACGGGTTGAGACCGGCGGATGCACAGAGTTCCAACGTCCTCGGATCGCGCAACAGGTATATCGAGCACACATCGTGCCCCATCCCGTCGGCAATGATCCGGGTTATCTGGTCAAGCCTGTTCTGGCCGCCCGTGACGTCGGCAAGCATGTTGCGAAGCCGGACGAGGAGTTCCCGTGAATCGACTTCCTTTTTGTTGCCCCGAGTCAGCTGTCTCACTTTTCAGCGCTTGTCCAAATCGAACGCGTCGTGCAGTGCCTGCACGCCAAGTTCCATGTACTTCCGGTCGACGAGCACGGAAATCTTAATCTCTGACGTCGCGATAACAAGTATGTTGATGCCTTCATCGGCCAGCGCCCTGAACATTCTGGCAGCGACTCCCGACTGCGAGCGCATTCCAATTCCCACGACCGACAACTTGCAGACCTCGGTGTCGGTGACAACCGACTTGTAGCGGACGGTGCCGGATTCAAGAATGCCCTCCAGGGCAATCTCCGCTCTTTCCACATGTTCAACCGGGCAAGAGAATGTGATGTCGGTTCGACCTTCCTCGGAGATGTTCTGGACGATCATGTCGACATTTACGCCGGCATCGGCGAGCAATCCGAACACCGCGGCCGCGATGCCCGGCCTGTCCGCCACCGACACAAGTGTCATCTTTGCTTCGTTTCGGGAGTGGGCAACTCCAGAGACAGCGCTGGATTCCATGATTTCCTCCTCGTCGCAGACCAGGGTTCCCGGTTCGTCCGAAAAGCTCGACAGAACCTGTAATCGAACCTTGTGGCGCATCGCCAGTTCAACCGACCTGGTCTGAAGGACCTTGGCACCGAGGGATGCAAGTTCCAGCATCTCCTCATAGGATACCCGATTGAGCTTGCGAGCCTTTGATACCAGGCGGGGGTCGGCGGTATAGACCCCGCTCACATCCGTGTAGATGTCACACCTTTCTGCACCGAAGGCGGCAGCGAACGCCACGGCGCTGGTGTCCGAGCCGCCTCTTCCGAGTGTCGATATCCTGTGGTCTTCAGTTATGCCCTGAAACCCGGCGACGACCGCCACCTTCATTCTCTCTGCGAACTTGGCGCGGATGCCATCTGTTGAGATGTCTTCAATTCTCGCCGCACCGTGAGCGGAGTTGGTTCGAACCGGAACCTGCCAACCATGCCAACTGCGCGCCGGAACGTTCAGGTCCTGCAATGCCAACGCGAGCAGCCCCGCAGTTATGTTCTCTCCGGTTGACACCACGGCATCGTATTCCCGCGCATCGAACATGTGCGACACCTTTTCGACGGTTTCCGAGAGTTCCGTTGTGTGTCCCGCCATTGCGGACACGATGACGATGACGTCGTTACCCGCATCGACCTCTGCCTTGACCTTGGACGCAACGGCCCTCAAACGTTCGATGCCGTCAACGGATGTTCCGCCGAATTTCATGACCACTCGAGGCATGATGCAATTTCAGTCCGCGCGGAATCCGCCCGCAGCGCTTGGACGGAACCAGAATCTGGCATGTGGGCGGCTATGCGTCGACATCTACCATCTCACAAAATATCTTAGCCTTGTCTGGGCTGTTCCGGGCGTATTGAAGACGGCCCGGTCCCGGCCAGACACAGAGGGTTTAGTTGGTCTTTCGAGTGACTTGCAATGGAAGCGGCAGAACAGGCACTCCGTCTTCAAGAAGTTCGACCGCGTCCGCGACTACGGCTTCGCCGAAGATTGATCTCTCCGGCGCATCACCATCGTGAATGGCCCGTGCCTCCTGAACAAAACGCTGCCCGACATATTCGGAGTTTCGTTCGACCCATTTCTTGAGCTCCTTGAGAGCCTTTTCCTTCGGCGTCTTGGTCCCGACAATTCCGCGCTTGTCACTGGCCGGCTTTGCCATCTCCTCGCACGAAGACGAGCTGAGACCGGGCGCCATCATGTTCTTTTCGACCTTGCTGTCGCCGCAGGCCGGGCATGACAGCATTCCTGTCTTTCCCAGCGACTCGTAAGCCTCGCTGGACTTGAACCAACTCTCAAAGACGTGTTCGTTCGAACATCTCAAGGAAAATCTTATCATAATTGACATTTAGTGTAACCGACTGGCCAAAGCAATTCTCAGAGCCAATCCAGTGATAACTTCATGGCCGAAGGTGTGAAGGATCGAACCGCTTGAGGATTAGTTTCAGAGATGGTTCGGCAACCTTCTTCGCGGCCTTCTTGGGCGACAGCCAGACAAGTTTGCGCTCACCGGTTTCCGGGTAGGTCTTCGCAATGCCGTTGATCCTTATCGGAAAAACCGCAACGATGCATGGCAGAGTCACCTTTCTTCGAAGCGACTTCGAATAGACGAAGTGGCCGATGCACTCGTCGTGGCAGGAACCGCGAACTCCTGCCTCTTCATATGCTTCCTTCATTGCCGTTTCAGCCGGGGTCAGCCCTTCCTCGGGCCACCCCTGGGGCAATTTCCAGCGGCCTGTCCTTCTGCCCGTGATCAGGAGAACCCTGATTCGGTCCTGCTTGTCGTACCGGTAGCACAAGGCTGCAAACTGCGTACGCGGCTCTGCCTTGGAAAACCCGCGGCGAAAACTGATCGCCGCCTGAGACCTGCTCGCCTCGTTCACATAGGTCATTTGTCCCGCAATCAGCCTCATTCCTGTCTGATTTGCACCAATTATAGTACAAATCAGACAGGTGTATCAATATCTTGCTTGACTGTTTCATCGGTAACGAGGATGTGCCTTGCCAGATCGACAGGCCGGATAACCCTCGGAACCGGGCAATCGGCGGCAAGCCCGCCATTTGCGGACAATCAGGCTTCCTGCAGGGCTTCAAGCATCGCACCGGCAATCTCGTCCGGATTTGCGACCACGACGCTGCCGGACTCGGCGAGAAGGCTTGCCTTTCTGTCAACAGAGCCCGTGCCGAAGACTGAGAGCGCACCGGCGTGGCCCATTCGCCTTTCCGGCGGTGCGTGCAGGCCAACAACCAGTGACACGACAGGTTTACGGAAACCTGACGAAGCCAGGTACTCGGCGGCCTGTTCTTCCTCGTCGCCTCCGATTTCCCCAACCAGGATGACTCCCCTGGTCTCGCTGTCGTCGCTGAATTCCTCCAGGCATTCCCTGAACCCGATCCCGTGAATCGGGTCGCCTCCAACCCCGACCGTGGTGGATTGACCAAGACCGGCCTGTGTCGTGAGCGCAACAATCTCGCTGGTCAGCGATGCAGAGCGGCTGACAATTCCGATGCAGCCGGCAGAGGCGTCGGTAGTCGACATGACGCCAATCTTGCAAATTCCTGGAACCAGTACACCCTGCGAATTCGGTCCAACCAGCCTGGTGCTTGAACCCCTCAATGCTGCTTGCACGTTCACCATGTCGTGGACCGGAACCCTCTCGGTTACGCAGACGACGACATCCAGTTCCGCCTCAATGGCCTCGATCATTGCGCTGGCCGCGCCATGCGCGGGCACGACGACAAGGCTCGCATTCGCCTGCGTTGCCGAACATGCCTCGGCAACGGTGTTGAACAGCGGCAGGCCCAGATGCTGCCCTCCGCCTTTGCCGGGACGAACCCCGGCCACGTATTTCGAGCCGTAGCGGATCGCGGCATCCGAATAGAATGTACCGGAACGGCCGGTCATTCCCTGGACAAGCACTGTCGTTTCACTGCCTAGAAGAATGGCCATGCCTCAGCCCCCCGCGGCAATTTCGACCGCCGCGTCCACCGCCTCTGTCATGGTGTCGAACTGCCGGAAGGGCAGGCGGCGATCCTTCATGATCAACAGCGCCCACGGAGCATTCTGGCCGGCTGCCCTGTAAACGATCGGAATCTTGCTGCCGGTGCGCGAATAGGCGAAGTTCATTGCTTCCGCGATTGTATCGCACACGGTCATTCCGCCGCCGTGCACGTTGACGAGCATGACCTTGAGCGAAGGCCGTTCAATGAGCATCTGTATGACCTTTGCGATCTGGAAACTGCCGGCGGTCGTCCGGATATCCATGAAGTTGGCGGGCTTGCCGCCCTTCTCTATGACCAGGTCCAATGTTGCCAGCCCCAGGCCGGCACCATTGACGACCAACCCGATATTGCCGTCCATTTCGACAAAATTGACGTTGTTTTCCTGGGCAAGTCTTTCACTTTCCTCGATGGCAGCCTCGGAAACGAGCGCTTCAAGTTCAACCTGTCTCGGCAGTGCGTTGCCATCGACGACCATTTTCGCATCGACAGCGATGGCATCACCTTCCGGCGTGATTGCCAAAGGATTGATTTCGATAAGCAAGGAGTCGTATTCGAAGAACGAGCTGATCGCGCCAGCCACCAACTTGCCGGCGGCATCCGCAGCTCTTCCGGCAAGCCCGACCGTCCCGAGGATCTCAACGATCGACCCCGGGTCCTTCCAGTCGAGTTCACCCAGGCCAAACTGCTTGACGACATCCGGATTCTCCACTGCGGACTTTTCGAAGTCCACTCCTCCCGCTGACGACAGCAGCAGGACAGGTTCTGCCGAGTTCAGATCGACGAGAACCGCCAGGTAGAACATCTCCTGGATTTCGACCCGTTCTTCGACAAAGACCTTCCTCACGACTTCGCCCTTCGAGCCGGTCTGTGCGGTTTCAAGGCGCTTTCCGAGCATGTTTCCGGCAAGCGACGCAACGTCCCCCGGGGTTGCGGCGAACTGCACGCCTCCGGCAAGCCCTCGACCCCCTGCGCCGATTTGCGCCTTGACCACAAATTTCTCGGCTGCAAGTGACCTGGCGACCTCCGCTGCTTCTCCGGGCGTGCTGGCCGCGAATCCGTTCGGTGTGGCAACCCCATTCATCTGGAGCAGCGACTTCGCGTGATATTCCATCAGGAACATTGAAAATCCTTCCCGTATCACGGTGCCGGCCAGCCAATCTCGCCATGCGAATCTTCAGGCTCGGGCAGCAGGACCATGATATGCCGGAAGCCCGCGGCGTATTCAACTCAAACGCATCCTGCTGCTGGTTGAATTCTAGGTCGATCCGGGCATGGTTCAGGCCATTTGCTGAAAGTCCCGAAGGGTTGCGACTGCAATCAGATCGGGAAGCACCGCCATCCATGACTAAACGACTTGCATGAGCAAACGTCTTGTGAATATTGTATACCAAACACCAGACTGATGATCCTTGCAAGGATACATCGGAGTAGCAATTGCCATGTCCAACCTGATCTCTTTGCGGCCCGTTGCGACCAACACGACATTGACGGACCACACTCACCGAGCCCTGAGAAAGGCAATTCTCGATGTCGATATCTATGACCGGAGCACGAATCTCAAGCTGGATGAACGGCAGCTTGCCGACGGACTTGGTGTCTCCCGAACCCCGCTGCGCGAAGCGCTCGTCAGGCTTGAACAGGAGGGTCTTGTCGAGATCAGGGCCAGGAAGGGTGTCTACATGAAACGCCGCGGCCGCGACGAAGTTGTGGAGATGATCACAGTTTGGGCGGCATTGGAGAGCATGGCAGCGCATCTGGCCTGTGAACGCGCATCAGTCAAGGAAATCGGACGACTGCGCGGGATCGGCGAAAGATATACGCTGGAAAAGGCAAAGGCGAAGCTGAGCGAGTATTCGGAAGCGAATATCGAGTTTCACCGGACGATTGTATCCCTGTCCAAATGCAGGACACTGGAAAGATACGCACAGGACCTGTTCGACCAGCTGGAGCCGGTTCGGCGCAGCGCCATGCGCGATTCGTCCCGGACCGACCGTTCGGTCGTGGACCATTCCAACATCATTGAGGCCATTTCCTCGCGCAATGCCGATCGCGCAGGAGGCCTGGTGCGCGACCATACGCTCCGTCTCGGCGAATACATCCGTCGGAGTTGGCATTTTCTCGACGGGGAAATTGAGAAACAGGGAAACTGACATGCAGACCAGTTCAGCAACAGCCCACGACACATTGGCAAGGAAAAGCACGGACGAAGATATCGTGTCAGGCGGCCACCTTGTCGCCAAGGCATTGAAGAACGAAGGCGTTGACACGGTGTTCACGCTCTGCGGTGGCCACATCATCGACATCTACGACGGTTGCATCGATGAGGGCATCCGGATCGTCGACGTGCGTCATGAGCAGACAGCTGCGCACGCGGCCGATGGTTACGCACGGCAGACCGGACGCCTGGGATGCGTGGTGACAACGGCGGGCCCTGGCTGCACGAATGCCGTCACTGGCGTGGCAACGGCGTTCAGGTCCGAGAGCCCGATCCTGCACATCGGGGGCCAGTCATCGCTCACCCAGCACAAGATGGGGTCCCTGCAGGACCTGCCGCATGTCGACATGATGACTCCGATCACGAAATTCGCTTCGGGAGTCTTCTCCACGGAAAGAATAGCGGACATGATCTCCATGGCCGCAAGGGAGAGCTTCACGGGGGCCTATGGCCCGAGCTACCTGGAAATCCCGAGAGACATACTGGATGCCGAAATACCGCTCGCCAACGCCAGGATCCCGGCACCCGGCCACTACAGGGCGTCTTCGAGGTCAATTGGCGACACTGCGGACATCGAACGGCTTGCGGACATACTTGTTGACGCGAAAAGGCCTGCAGTGCTGTTCGGGCAGCAGGTCTGGGCTTCCCGTTCGCACGAAGATGCGATTGCCTTTGTCAGGGCACTGGACATCCCCGCTTACATGAATGGCGCTGCCAGGGGCATGATGCAGCGAGGCGATCCGCATCATTTCGATCGAACGAGGTCCGATGCATTCAAGGGTGCCGACGTCATTCTGATCGTCGGTACGCCGTTTGATTTTCGAATGGGTTACGGCAAGAGGATTTCTGCCCCGACACTCATCCAGATTGATCTCGATTACCGGACGGTTGGAAAGAACCGCGACATTTCACTTGGCCTGAGCGGCCATCCGGGCGCGATCCTGGAGGCGGTTGCCCAGGCGGCAAGTGGCAGGCTCAGGGAAGAGGCGCGCCAGCAGCGCCTGCAATGGATGGAGCAGTTGCGTGAGATCGAGGCAGCAAAGCTGGAAAGGCTGATGCCTCTGTTCAGGTCCGACACATCTCCGATTCATCCCTACCGGCTGGCATGGGAAATCAACGAGTTCCTGGAGGACAACACGATCTACATTGGTGATGGCGGCGATGTCGTGACGATATCTGCTCAAGCCGTGAGACCGCGGAATCCGGGCCAGTGGATGGATCCGGGGGCGTTGGGCTCGCTTGGAGTTGGGACCGGATTCGCCATGGCCGCAAAGCTTGCCCACCCGTCAAAGGAAGTTGTTTGCCTCTACGGCGACGGGTCGTTCGGCATGACGGCGTTCGACATGGAGACTGCCCAGCGCTTCGGGGCACCGTACATAGCGATAGTGGGCAACAACTCGGCAATGAACCAGATCCGGTACGGACAAATCACGAAATATGGTCAAAACAGGGGAGACATCGGCAACAAGCTTGGCGATGTGGAGTTTGGCAAGTTCGGTGACATGTTGGGCGGCTACGGCGAAGAAGTGCGCGATGCCTCCGAAATCCTGCCGGCATTGCGAAGGGCAAGGGAGTCCGTTGCCAAGACCGGCAAATGCGCGGTTGTAAATGTCTGGATTGACCCGAATGAGTATGCGCCGGGTACGAAGGCCCAAACCATGTACAAGTAGAGATGGCCAGTGGCACAGCAGAATGGAGAGGTAACTCACATGGCACCGCTTGACGGAGTGAGGATCCTGGATTTTACCCATGTCCAGTCAGGGCCCACATGCACGCAGTTGCTCGCCTGGCTGGGTGCAGATGTCATCAAGGTGGAGCGCCCCGGAACAGGAGACGCGACCAGGAAGCAGCTAATGGACGTGCCGGATGCCGACAGCCTGTACTTTACGATGCTGAACCACAACAAGCGTTCCTTCGCCCTGAACACCAAGAATGATACCGGGAAGGAAGTCCTGGCGAAGCTGATCACGAAGTGCGATGTGCTCGTGGAGAACTTCGCGCCGGGGGCACTCGACAGGATGGGCTTCGGCTGGGACCGGGTGAAGGAACTGAATCCTGGAATGATCATGGCTTCGGTGAAGGGATTTGGCCCCGGAAAGTTCGAGAACTGCAAGGTTTACGAAAACGTCGCGCAATGTGCGGGCGGATCGGCATCCACCACGGGGTTCCCCGACGACGTTCCTCTCGTGACCGGAGCGCAGATAGGCGATTCAGGCACCGGACTGCACCTGGCATTGGGGATTGTCTCGGCACTGCTCCAGCGGGAAAGAACCGGAAGAGGGCAGCGAGTGCTTGCGCCGATGCAGGATGGCGTGATCAACCTCTGCAGGGTCAAGCTGAGGGACCAGCAACGCCTGGAGGCGGGTCCCCTGACGGAGTATTCGCAGTTCGGCAAGGGAATCCCTTTCGGCGAAGCAACGCCGAGGGCCGGTAACGATTCCGGGGGTGGCCAGCCGGGCAGGGTGCTGAAATGCAAGGGCTGGGAGACCGATCCGAACGCATATACGTATTTCATTACACAGGCGGCGGTGTGGGAAAAGGTCTGCGACGTCATCGGAAAACCGGAGTGGAAGACGGATCCCGGTTATGCCAGTCCGGCATCCCGGTTACCAAAACTGGATGAAGTATTCGATGCCATCGAGGACTGGACCAAGACAAAGTCAAAATACGAGGTGATGGAAATCTGCAATCCCCTCGGAATTCCTGTCGGGCCCATCCTTTCAATGAAGGAGATAGCCGAAGACGAAGGCCTCAGGGAAAGCAAGACGATCGTCGAGGTCGATCATCCCGAGAGGGGCATGTACATTTCGGTAGGCTGCCCGATCAAGTTTTCAGACCATTCGGTGGAGGTGACAAGGTCGCCCCTCCTTGGCGAGCACACGATTGAAGTGTTGACCGAGGTTCTCGGTTACGAAGGTGACGAACTGGACCGTGTGGTCAGTTCTGGTGCGATCGGCTAGGTCGGCGGAAATACGGCAGGAACTGGAGTGGATTGAATGCGATTGTTGGTCATGGGACAACAGGTCTTCGGCAAGGCGGCCCTCGACAGGCTGCTGAATGACGGAACTGACGAGGTTGTCGCCGTCTACTGCGCGCCTGACAGGGAGGGACGACCTGTGGATCCTCTCAAGGAGGCCGCGCTCGAAGCAGGCATCACCGTGGAGCAACCTCCGAATTTCAAGGACGGTGAAACCCTTGAAAGGATGCGATCCTACAGCGCCGATCTCATGATAATGGCGTATGTGACGCTGTTCGTTCCGAAAGCAGCAAGGGAGATCCCGGAATTGGGTTCGATCTGTTTTCACCCATCCTTGTTGCCATTGCACAGGGGGCCGAGCTCGATCAACTGGCCAATCATCTGGGGATCGGAAAAAACCGGGTTTTCCTGGTTCTACCCGACCGACGGGCTGGACGAAGGCGATATTCTCTTGCAGCGGGAATGCATGATCGACCCGGATGATACGCTCGGTAACGTCTATTTCAAGAAGATCTTTCCCGAAGCGATCGAGTCGTTGCCCGAAGTCTGCGAACTGTTCAGGTCGGGAAACCCTCCCCGGATTGCGCAGGATGACAGCAAGGCGACCTATGAGAGCTGGTGCAGGAGTTCCGACGCCAGGATCGATTGGTCCAGGCCGGTTGGAGAAGTCTATAACCTGATAAGGGGAACCAATCCGCAGCCCGGCGCGTGGACCACGTTCAACGGAGCGAGACTCCAGATATTTGATTGCCAAAAACTCTCCGGCCTGGGTAACCCCGGAACCATTGCCGAAGTGTCGGAGGATGGTTTTGTTGTTCAGTCGGACGGAGGTCGCATCGCGGTCAGGCGCGTCCGGCCGGAAGGCGGCAAGAAGATGCCGGCAGCTGAATGGTTGAATGGCGCGGCGATCGTGTCCGGTGCCGCACTAGGCGAATAGCTGACAAATGGACGGTTGCAAGCAATGAAGACAGACATCGAAATCGCCAGGGCTGCAGACAAGCTGCCGATAACCGATATCGGCGCCAGGCTGAACATTCCCGCAAGTGACCTTTTGCCATTTGGCCACGACAAGGCAAAGGTCTCGGCCGAGTTTATCAAGTCGCTTGGCGACAGGGATGACGGAAATCTCGTCCTGGTCACCGCGATCAATCCGACGCCGGCGGGGGAGGGGAAGACCACCACGACCGTCGGTCTGGGTGATGCCCTGAACCGGATCGGAAAGAACGCGGCAATCTGCATACGGGAAGCCTCACTGGGGCCCTGTTTTGGCATGAAGGGTGGTGCAGCGGGCGGTGGGCGCGCGCAGGTTGTGCCGATGGAAGAAATGAACCTGCACTTCACGGGTGATTTCCACGCGATTACATCGGCGCACAATTTGCTGTCGGCAATGATCGACAATCATATCTATTGGGGCAACAAGCTGGGAATCGACGCTCGAAGGGTGACGTGGCGACGGGTCATGGACATGAACGACCGCGCACTACGCCAGATCACCTGCAGTCTGGGCGGGGTGGCCAACGGGTTTCCGAGGGAAGCGGGCTTCGATATCACGGTTGCGTCCGAAGTCATGGCTGTTCTCTGCCTGGCGACGGATCTTGGTGACCTGCAGAAAAGACTTGGCAACATTATTGTCGCCTACCGAAGGGACAGGTCGCCTGTCTTTTGCCGGGACATCGGAGCGGATGGTGCCATGACAGTGCTGCTACAGCAGGCCATGCAGCCAAATCTTGTGCAGACTCTCGAAAACAATCCGGCATTTGTCCATGGCGGTCCGTTTGCCAATATTGCACATGGCTGCAATTCGGTCATAGCGACGCGGACGGCGCTGAAACTCGCTGATTATGTCGTTACCGAAGCCGGGTTCGGTGCAGACCTTGGCGCCGAGAAATTCCTTAACATCAAGTGCCGGCAGGCCGGTCTCGCTCCCAAGGCCGTGGTTATCGTTGCCACGGTCAGGGCGCTCAAGATGAACGGTGGGGTGGCCAGGGAGGATCTCGGCACCGAAAACGTTGAAGCGGTCAGGCGGGGATGCTGCAATCTCGGACGGCATATCGAGAACATCCGGAAGTTTGGTGTTCCGTCAGTGGTCGCCGTAAACCACTTCGTTTCGGACACGGATGCGGAGGTGGGTGCAGTGCGAGACTATGCGGTTTCGCAGGACGCGGAAGCCGTAGTTTGCAGGCACTGGGCGCTCGGATCGGAAGGAACCGAGGATCTTGCGAAAAAGGTCGTTGAAATCGTCGACAGCGGTGACGCCGAATACCGGCCGCTCTACGGTTCTGATCTGGGCCTGCTCGAAAAGATCGAGACCATCGCAAAGGAGGTCTACAGGGCCACCGAGGTCAATGCCGACAGCAAGATCCGTGACCAGTTGCGCCAGTGGGAAGATGCGGGCTATGGCAATCTCCCGGTCTGCATGGCCAAGACGCAGTACAGCTTTACAACCGATCCCGGTCGCAGGGGAGCGCCAGAGGGACACTCGATTCCCGTAAGGGAAGTGAGGCTGTCTGCCGGAGCCGGGTTCGTGGTAGCAATTTGTGGCGAGATCATGACCATGCCGGGCTTGCCGAGGGTTCCGGCAGCAGAGTCAATCATGCTCAACGCCCACGGCGAAGTGGAGGGACTGTTTTGAATAATGGCTGGCAGCATTACTGCCGGGAGCAATTGAGGCAGTGGTCTTACGGGGAAACCTGGGTTTGCTGACTAACCAGATGCCGCGTAGCAGCGGATAGAACCCGGTCGCCGGGAATCCGACGACCGCAACTTCGAAAAGGAGGAACACAATGAAAACCCTTAGAAATCTGGCATTCGGCCTGTCTGCACTGGGGGCAGCCTTTGCCGTACAGTCGGTTCAGGCATTCGAGCCGACCAAGCCGGTGGACTTTGTCATCATGGCCGGCCAGGGCGGCGGTGCCGACAAGATGGCGCGACTGATGCAATCCATCGTCGAAGCAAATGACATGGCTGGACGGCCGCTGGTTCCGACCAACAAAGCCGGCGGCTCCGGGGCGGAAGCACTTGTCGCGATGAAGAATGCAGCGGATCCGGATCACACGATCATGGTGACACTGAATTCGTTCTTTACGACTCCACTCAGGCAGCCAGGCCTTGAAGTGGACATCATGACATTTGAACCGATCGGCCGCATGGCGGAAGACACGTTCATTCTGTGGGTCCACAAGGATACGGGCATCAACACATTTGACGAGTTTCTCGCCGAAGCCAAGGCCCGCGGGTCCGACTGGGTGATGGGTGGAACCGGAAGTGCGCAGGAGGACGAGATCATCACAAACTTCCTCAACGACACTTACGGGCTGGAAATGAAGTACATTCCGTACAAGGGCGGCGGTGCAGTGGCCAAGGATCTCGCAGGTCAGCAGATCACGTCGTCGGTGAACAATCCTTCGGAGGCACTCGGGTTCTACGAGTCCGGTGATGTTGTGCCACTGGTGGCCTTCACTTCGGAACGCCTGCCGATGTTCCCAGATCTTCCGACCCTCACCGAACGTGGCGATAATTTTGCATACTACATGCAGAGAGCAGTTGTCGGCGCTCCCGGCATGTCGGCTGACGCCGTGGCGTACTACACCGACCTGTTCCAGAGGGTCTATGACTCGCCCGAATGGCAGAAGTACAAGAGCGACAAGTCGATGATCGGCGAATACCTGACCGGTGACGGCCTGAAGGACTACTGGTCAACTCAGCGCTCTCGGCATGAGACCATTCTGAGGGCATCCGGCGACATCAAGTAGACCGGCTGTCGACACACTAACCTGCTTGGTGAAGAGGGCCTACAGATGCGAATTGCCGAACTTGTCGCCGCAATTCTCATTGCCCTCTTCTCCATCTACCTGATGTGGAAGAGCGGTGAAGGGCCATCATGGGACCCGGATGCCGTTCGATTCGCCAACATTGGAATCAATGTCGACAATACGGGGCCAGGAAGCGGTTTCTGGCCCTTCTGGCTTTCGATGGCGATGCTCATATCATCGCTGGTTGTGATCTTTAACTGGTATCTCCGGCGAACACCGGAATCACGATCCAGCGAGCAGTTTCTTGACAGCTACGGCAAGTCGATGCTTATCAAGGTCGGGGGCGGACTCTTCGTGTTTCTGTTCCTGATCCGATTTGTCGGATTCTACGGGGCCATCCCGATTTTCCTGTTCTACTACATCTACTTTCTTGGCAAGCACCACTTGGTGACGTCAGTGCTGATATCGATCGCCGTTCCGGTCTTCTGCTTTTTCTTCTTTGATGTGGCGATGAGAATTGTCCTGCCGAAGGGGTATCTCGATGATTGGTTCATCCCGCTCTATGATATCTTCCTGTAGCCGCGTGATGGCGAATGCGTCAGACCGAAGAGGCCACCGGCACGCCGATCTGCAGGCGGAGGGCGGTCCGTGAGATGGTGAAATGGACGTAATTGTACTCCTGTTCGACGGCATTGTCGTCGCGTTGCAGCCATTCAATCTCGGCCTGGCGCTCATGGGCGTCGTGATCGGCCTGTTTGTCGGCGCAATGCCGGGTCTCGGCTCGGTCAACGGCGTGGCAATTCTGCTGCCGTTCACCTTTGTCATCCAGCAGATGACAGGTAACGCCACGTCTCCGATGATATTTCTGGCGGCCATCTATTACGGCGCGATGTACGGTGGCGCGATCTCTTCGATTACGCTGGGAATACCGGGCGCATCCACTGCGGTCGCGACGACTTTTGATGGCCGGCCCATGGCGCTGCAGGGACGGGCGGAGCGGGCGTTGGTCATCGCGGCCGTCGCATCATTCGTGGGCGGAACTGTTGCCAACCTGATTTTCACCGGAGCTGCACCCTTGTTGGCCTCGGTTGCTCTCAAATTCGGCAACCCCGAGGTCTTTGCACTCATGCTGGTCGCGTTTGCCACGTTTGTCGGACTGAGCGGTGACGACATTCCAAAGACCCTGATCTCGATCTGTTTCGGCCTGATCATGTCGTCGGTCGGGTTTGACATCATATCGGGCGCTCCCAGGTTGCTGCTGTTTGATTCAACCGAGTGGTTCAGCCGGGGAATCCAGTTTCTTGTCCTCGCAATCGGAGTGTACGGAATCGGAGAAATGCTCTGGACCGTGAATACCACCCGTGACAAGTCCGAGATGACCGAGGCACGGATCACGCTGGGTCGGATCAAGGATGCACTTGCCCAGTTTTCCGACGCCTGGAAGGGCACCCTGATCGGTTCCCTGCTTGGTTTCTTTGTCGGAATCCTTCCGGCTGCCGGTGCAACTCCCGGATCCCTGATGGCTTACGGTGTGACCAAGATGGTTGCCAGGGACAAGGAGAAGTTCGGAAAGGGCGCGCCCGACGGCGTGGCAGCACCCGAGGCGGCGAACAACTCCGCGTCGACAGGCGCCATGCTGCCAATGATGACATTGGGGATTCCGGGTTCGCCGACGACAGCTGTGCTGCTCGCGGGCATGGTGATTTGGGGCCTGACGCCCGGGCCAAGGCTGTTTACAGACCAGCCTGACTTCGTTTGGCCGCTGATCGGCTCGTTCTACATTTCGAACGTCATCGCGGTGATCGTCAACATAGCGTTCATTCCGCTGTTCCTGCGGGTTCTCCGGATGCCGTTTTCGATTCTGGCACCGCTGATTTTCGTGTTGTCGGTCGTTGGCGTTTATGCGGCCTACCAGAACATCTACGATGTATGGCTGATGATGTTCTTCGGGATAGGGGCATTCCTGCTTCGAATCCTCAACTATCCGCTGGCCCCCGCCGTCCTTGCAATCGTTCTGGGTCCGATTGCGGAGCCGACACTGAGGCAATCCCTGCTGCTGTCGGATGGCAGTTGGATGATCTTCCTCAATCGGCCCATTGCCGGACCGATCACGGTCGTCGCACTGATCCTGCTTTTCCTGCCGCTGTTTGCCGTGGTCAGGAGAAAACTGAAGGAAAGGATGTCCTGACGAGGAGCGGCTGGCAGCTGCACCTGTCAGCAGCGATTGCGTCGTATCGACGGCCTGCAAATCAGAATTCCCGGCAATTCCGGTGCAAACCGGACAGACATGTCAGTTCATGTCAGATGAAGGCACGGCGAGCCGGTCAACAGGACCCGTTCAGCTTCTGAGTGCCCGCATTTGCGATTTCCGGGCCAGTTTCCGGTCGCGTCGAGAGGTCAGGGGCTGGCAGGCAAGATTGTTGTGCGCCTCGCAATAGGGTTTTCCGGGCTGGCTCGGCAGTCCGCAAAACCAGAAGTCATCTGTAGCAGGATCTCCTATCGGCCACTTGCAGGTTCGCGAGGTCAATTCCATGAGTGACAGACGCAGGGATTTCTCCTCGGCAGTCTTCGCCGACTGCCTGTGGGCTTCGATTCTGTCCCGGTCGTCCTCAACCTCAGCTTCGGTCGATTGGATTGGCGGCTCTTCAGTTGGCACATCGTTGACATCCGGTTTGTCGACTATGCCGTCTGACTGTGGCTCAGCAACCGGCTCCGGCTCTTGTTGAGCTGCTGCCATTCTTTTCTTGGCCATCCCCATCCGGTGGAGCTTGCCGATGACCGCATTGCGCGTGACGCCCAACTCTGCACCTATTTCTCCAGCAGTCTTTCCCTCTCGGTGCAACGCCAGCAGGCGTTCGGTGCGTTCGGTGTCCCAAGCCACTGTTGCTCTCCGTCATTTAGCCGCCTGGCACACAATTCCAGGCTGCGTCACAATTCGCCGCCGCCGATCTCCGCCTTGGGCAGAGGGCATGTCCTGTCTCACCAAGATATTGATGAATGCAGTTCTTTCAAGATACTGCTTCCGGATTGCTCCAATCCCGGCAGGTCTTCGCTTCGAAACTGGCCCGGGTTGTGGCCAGATTGTCCACTTCCCTGGTGGTGCCTTGCCTGAAGTTGCCCCTTGCAGCATGTGATTGGATTTGACTCCGCGCTGCAAAGCTTGTTTAGACGCCTGTTCACTGACTTCGGGGCTGTCATGTCGTCATCCGTAATGCCTACATATGAGCGGACGCCGTTTGCATTTGTCAAAGGTGAAGGAAGCTGGTTGACCAGTGATGATGGCCGAAGGTTTCTCGACTTCGGCGCAGGTATTGCGGTCAACATACTCGGACATGCTCATCCCGGGTTGGTTGAAGCCTTGACGAGCCAGGCTGCCCGGATCTGGCACACCTCCAACCTGTATCGGATCCCTGCGCAGGAGGAACTGGCCGACCAGCTGGCAAGCAGGACATTCGCGGACAGGGTCTTCTTCACGAATTCGGGAACAGAAGCGACAGAGGCAGCCGTAAAGGTGGCGCGGCGCTACTGGCATGCGATGGAACAACCCGAAAGAAACGAGATCATCACGCTCAGGGAATCATTCCACGGCAGAACCATTTCGATGATCTCCGCCTCCGGGGGTCAAAAGCTGACGGATGGTTTCGGCCCCCTTACCCCGGGATTCCACCAGGTTCCTGTTGGCGATATCGGCGAGGTCAGGTCGGCCGTATCGGAACGCACGGCTGCCATCATGGTTGAGCCTGTGCTGGGGGAAGGCGGAATTGTCCCTCTGGCAAACGGATATCTGACTGCGCTGAGGGAATTGTGCGACAGCACAGGAGCATTGCTGATCCTCGATGAAATCCAGTGTGGCATGGGGCGGACCGGACGACTCTTTGCCCACGAGTGGGAGAACATCGTGCCGGACATCATGGCTGTCGCCAAGGGGATCGGTGGGGGATTCCCGCTCGGAGCCTGTCTCGCAAGTGAACGTGCTGCTGCGGGTATGACTGCCGGGACACATGGTTCAACCTATGGCGGTAACCCTCTCGCATGCGCGGTCGGTCTTGAGGTGCTGAAGATTGTTTCAGATGAGGATTTCCTGGAGAAGGTCCGGGTCAGTGCAGGGAGTCTGAGGCAGTCGCTGGAGGCCATTGTCGGCACGCACCCGGATGTATTCGAGGAGGTTCGCGGCGCAGGTCTCATGCTGGGGCTGGTCTGCAAGGTCAAGAACCTGGATGTTATCAAGGCCGGATTTGACGAGGATCTGCTCATGGTTCCGGCCGGTGGAAACGTGGCTCGTATCCTGCCGCCTCTCAACATTACAGCGGATGAACTCGCCGATGGTTGCGCCCGGATCGACCGGGCTGCCACCCGATTGGCAGTGGGCATAAATGCCTGATTTCCTGGAATTGTCGGATGTCGACCCAGGTGAACTGCATGCGATCCTGGGCCAGGCGAAGTCGATGAAGCAGGCAAGGTCGGGGCGAACCAGGGGCACACCGGATGACGAAAGGCCGCTTGAAGGAATACTGGCAGCCCTGATCTTCGAAAAGCCCTCCACGCGAACGAGAGTGTCAATTGATGTCGGCGTGCGCCAGTTGGGAGGTCAGTCGATTGTGCTTTCCGGACAGGACCTCCAACTCGGCCACGGAGAATCAATCGGAGACACATCCCGGGTGGTCTCCCGGTATGCCGACATCGCGCTGATCAGAACGTTTGGGGCCGAAGTGGTCAGGGAGTTTGCGGCCCACGCATCGATTCCGGTCATCAACGGCCTGACCAATTCATCCCATCCGTGCCAGATCATGGCCGACGTCATGACATTCGAGGAGACTATCGGATCGATAAGGGGAAGGCGGGTTACCTGGCTGGGTGCAGGCAGCAATGTCTGCAATTCGCTTGTCGAGGCAGCAGGTCAGTTCGGCTTTGACTTGGTCTTTTCCGGTCCGGGTCAGCTGAATCCTATTGGGGCCTGCGTGGAATTCGCAAGGTCCAAGGGCAGCAGGATCGAATTTGAACCGGACCCGCTCCTTGCAGTTCCAGGCTCGGACCTTGTTGTTACGGATACCTGGTACTCGATGCATGACGATTCCGCCGCCAGGGAGCGCGCCTATGAACTTCTCGGCAGTTACCAGGTCAATCAGCGGATAATGGACGCTGCCGGGGACGGGGCGATCTTCATGCATTGCCTTCCGGCGCACCGGGGTGAGGAAGTGACGTCTGAGGTATTGGACAGCAACCGCTCCGTTGTATTCGAAGAGGCAGAAAACAGGCTGCACGTACAGAAGGCGATCCTGCGCTGGTGTCTCGGCCTTTAGGATTCCTAGCGGCCCTTTCTTCTCCGGACTGTCGGAAACCTCGTAATCTGTGCCGAGCGAGCTTCCGGGTGATCCGGGTGTCCGCCGGTAACGCTCCAGAATCTGGTGCCGCCTCGGCGCAACCATGCGGGAACTATCAATACAGCCCCGACCAGGAATCCGGCGATATGGGCCCCGTAGGCGACAAAGCTGTCGCTTCCGTATGACGCAGCACCACGGAATTGGAGCACGATCCAGATGCCAAGCACGATCCAGGCACTGACCGAGAAAACCCGAATGATGAAAACCAGAAAGATGAGGATATCGATGCGGGCCTTGGGAAACATCAGCATGTATCCGCCCATGACGCCGGCGATTGCACCGGATGCTCCGACCGTCGGAACATATGAGGTCGGGTTCAGAGCCGTGTGTGCTACCGCGGCAGCGACGCCGCAAAACAGATAGAAGAGCAGGAAGGGGACATGCCCGAGTGTGTCTTCGAGGTTGTCACCATATATGTGAAGCGCAAGCATATTGCCGCAGATATGGATGATCCCGCCATGCAGGAACATCGAGGTCAGAAGGCCGAGAGCCTGATGACCATTCATCACGGCAATGGGAATCAACGCCCATTCGAAATAGAACTCATGAAGCGCTGACTGGTCGTTGAACAATGGCCAGTAGGCCAGGAAGACGAGGCCATTGATCGCAATCAGGCCGTAGGTAACGAAGGGTTTTCGCTTCGACGGATTCTTGTCCCTGAATGGAAGTAGCATTGCGTGCAGCCAGGTGCGTCTATCGAAACACACCAATACAGTTTGCCGCCTGCTTGGGAAATCACTTACGGGTTACCGGTTTCGCCATACAGAACTGCAGTGACCCGGAACATACGAATCCGACATTTCTGTCGTGAATGCACAAGACAGCAGCCCGCGAAGTTGGTTGCAATGCTGCCTGGACATCTTGGGACTCTCCAGAGACTTTGGCCATGGTCGACAGGGCAAAACTGAGCGTGGCATGCGTCCTTGGAGCCTCCACGGCGTTCTCTCTCAATGATGTCTCCGTCAAGTTTGTCAGCGGCACCTATCCTTTGCATGAAGTGATGCTGATCAGATCCGGGTTTGCCCTGGCGATTACGCTCCTGATCTTTGTCCCGGCGGAAGGCGGACTGCGCGCCCTCAAGACCAGACGGCCTCTTCTGCACCTCTTTCGGGGCATGTGCATCGTTGTTGCCAATCTGTCCTTTTTTTCGGCGATCGCCGTTATTCCCTTGGCCGAGCTGACGGCGATTTTCTTCATCGCACCACTCTTGATCACCGCTTTCTCTGCAATATTCCTGCGTGAAACCGTCGGCATTCGCAGATGGTTGGCGCTCATTGTCGGGATCTTCGGTGTTCTGCTGATCGTGAGGCCCGGATCGATCGACATGCAGTGGGCTGTGCTGTTGCCAGTTCTTGCCGCAGTCGCCTATGCCACCCTCAACACGACGACCCGGAACATGGGGTTGTCGGAGAATGCGTCCGCGATGTCCCTGTACATTCAGCTGACATTCGTTGCCGTCTGCCTTTTTTCGGGGATCGCGTTCGGAGATGGCAGGTTCTCTGGATCCGGGCATCCATCCCTTGAATTCGTCCTGAGAGCCTGGAAGCCCGTGGAGTTGCCGGACCTGGCGATTATTGCCGGGTCAGGTGTATGCAGTGCGGTTGGTGGCTACCTGATTGCCCAGGCATACCGCAGCAGCGAAGCCGGGTTGGTGGCTCCATTTGAATACATAATGCTGGTTCTTGCGACGTTCTGGGGATTCCTGTTCTGGGGAGAATTGCCCTCCCTGCTTTCCGCAGCAGGTATCCTTCTGATCCTTGGGTCCGGAATATTCGTTGCCATCAGGGAGGCAAGAATCGATGTGAGACCGGTTGCGCGGAGGATTTCGGGCAGACGGTGACCGCGGATCGCTCGGATTCCGGTTTGCAGTTGCGGGCAATCCAGCTGCACTCCGGGACGGTGATTTGTGTCATCCGTGTCGATGCAGGTAGACTTCCGCCAGTTCTGCCGTACAGGAGGCAAATTTGCCTGCCAGCTTCCGGGGTTCCGTGGATTCGATGCGGCTTCCGATCCAGGCGAGAAGTGCCAGCCTGCGCAGCATGACAAAACTGTCGATCTCGGCCACGTCTTCCTGAAGCAGGTCACGGGTTTCGCAGTACCCCTCGATCCAGGCCTCCTTGTAATCCGGAACCCGTGGGTGGTCTTCCATGAACGAAACTGCGGCCGCAAAGTCGTAAAGGAACCACCCCGAACCGCAGTCGTCAAAATCGATCAACCAGGTCCTGCCGTCCTTGACGATCAGGTTGGCGAGGCGCATGTCGGCATGGATCAACCCGTAGCGATCCACCCCGGCTCCGAATTTCCGCAGTCGGGTCCACAACGTCTCTTCGGCGTGTTCAAGCACGGTTCGGATGGCTGCTGTCACATTTGGCGCGTCGCGCCAGTTTCCCCAGCGAGGTTCCGGGCCAATAATCGCGTTCAGGTCCCAGGCCGGACGGAAGAAGTCATCCGGTGGTTTCCAATGGGTTGCATGGCGATGAGTATTTGCTGCTATCCGCCCCAGGGTTCTGAATTTCGTGATCAGATCGCCGCATTCATCGGGATGGCATCCATCAATGAAGGCGAACATCACGAGGTTTGTCGGCACGTGGTCATCAGGCTGAACTGCAGATTGCACGAATTCGCCATTCCTGCCTGCAATGGCGGCTGGCACGTCAATTGTCCTTGAGTCGGCGAGTGCCCTCAGCCATCGAAGTTCGCTCCGAATGGCACGGGTTCCGTGGTACCCCTTTCTGTGGATGCGCAGCACTGATCGGGCGCCGCTGTCGGTTTCGACCAGGTACGTGCAGTTTTCGGAAACATTGATTAGCCGGGCCCGCGGCCTGCCCGGCAACTCCCACAAATGCAGGACACTGTTCGAAAAGTCATCCATTTCTGGCTCCTGGACTCATGGATGCGGCTATCCGGGCCGGCCAGAGCCGCATGCTGAGATGTTTCCGGGATACGGTTCCATATTCAAGTGATCTGTGGAGGCCAATACCAGTTTCACCGCCACCGGTCATCCCGCCTTCGCCGTCAGCAGGATGTCCGGACGACACTTGATCCGGGGCAGGCAAGGCCTGATGTCAGACTGGGAATCCGGTCTATCGCGGGCCCAACTGAGTCATGCCAGTGGCCAGGTCAGATGGCCTGGTATGCCCGGTTCCAGCTTGCCACGTACTCGCGGGGCGGAGTAGCGCTTGTCGGCAACTCCCTGCGAACGAAATATCGCGGATCACGCAACTGCTTCAACAGCGCAGGAATCATCTCTCGATACGCATCAATAAGGCCGTTGTGCGGTGCCGGGCAGTCCGCCTTGATTTCTTCGTGGAGTTGCGGAAGCGAATAGTACGGGACCGTCGGAAACATGTGGTGTTCGACATGGTAGTTCATGTTGGCATAAATGAACCGCAAAACCGGGTTGAGAAGAACCGTACGCGTGTTCAGGCGATGATCCGGCATGTCTTCCACAAGTCCCGCGTGTTGCATCGCGGAAAGCATCGTGTGGACCCACGAGCCATAGAATGTCGGCAGGCCGACAAACAGGAGCGGCAATATACTCTGCGCTGCCACTGCCCAAATGACGACCGCCGCGAGAATGCCGATCTGCAGGCGGGAGTGCCAGACCACGAGAACCCGTTGATCCTCGGGAATATACTCCCTTTCATCGTCGGACAATTTGCCGAAACTCTGCCTGAGGGAACGTGCCAGTTCGTTTGGTCCATTCCTCAAGTGGAGAATGTTGAGGATCATTCCGGTCACGTCGGGTGGTCTCGGAAATGCGATCTCCGGATCCCTGCCGACAACGATCGTATCAGTATGATGACGCGCATGGCTCCAACGCCACTGGAACGGATTCTTCAGGGACATGAACCCAAGAATCACAAGAAAGACCTCGTTGATCCACCTGGTTCTGAACGGCGTGCCATGCAGGCACTCGTGGAACCGGGATTCCGCTCCCGATCCATAAAGTGCACCATATGCTAGGAATGCTGGAATTGCCCAAATGGACCCGATGCTGAACCACGCGAGAATGCCTGCGCACGCGAGCAACCCGAACCAGATCCCGAAATCAGTGAGCGCCCTGGCATCGCTGCGTCGCATCAACTCCTTTCTGCGTTTCCTGGGAACGGGGCACACATACCAGTCCTCGTGACCGAAGCTGGTGGCATCTGTGTTGCCCGCCAGTTGATAATTGCGTGGCCGTGCAGAATCAGTCATGCCTCAAACCCCGTCGAATCCATTTGAGTTGAAGTTCTGGCTTTCATTTTACCTTGATTCTTCACGAATCAACGGGAAGGCAATATATTGTTGCATTTCTATCCATACGGGATATTGTTTGGATGGTTTTTTGCCAGATCAAGGCGAGCGTACAGGAAATGGCAGGACGGGTCACGATAGCGGATGTTGCAGAACGCGCAGGCGTCAGCGTAGCGACCGTGGACCGGGTCCTGAGCAAGCGCAGGCCGGTCAGGCCTGCCACGGCTGAAGTGGTGCTCGCCGCGGCTACGGAGCTGGGTTTCTACGCGACGCCCTTGCTGCAAAGGCGGGCAAGGGAACTGGTTCCATCCCGGACACTGGGTTTCGTCCTGCAGAAGCAGAGCAAGCAATTCTATGATCAACTGGCCCGGGAGATCGAGGTTGCAGCGGCATCGCTGGAGAATTGCAACGCGACCTGCGTCATTTCATTTGTCGATGAACTGTCACACCGGAAGATCGCCGAGGCGATGAGAATGATGGTCGGAAGGGTCAGCGGCGTCGCCGTGGTTGCACTCGATCATCCGCATGTCTGGGACGAGATCAGCAATCTTCGGAATGTCGGCATCCCGGTTTGGGCGCTCCTCAGCGGCATTTCATCGCCGGACATCGCCGGTTGCGTGGCGATTGACAGCAGGAAGGCTGGCCGGACCGCCGCATGGGCCATGGCAAGGTGTGCAAGGCCAGGAAGCAGGTTGGGCGTGCTGGTGGGAAGTCACCGATACACGTCGCACGAAGAGCGGGAAGGCGCTTTCAGGAGTTATTTCAGGGAGCATGCCAACGGATTCGAACTGGTTCAGTCGATCGCGTATCTGGACAGCACCGACGGCGCATACGAAGCGGCTTGTGAACTGGTCACGCATGTTGACGGTCTCGGCGGTATCTACCTTATCGGTGGTGGCAGTTCGGGGCTGATCCAGGCGCTGAAAGAAAACGCAGTCGACACTTCCCTGTCAGTCGTGTGCCATGAGTTGACGCCGGAAACACGCGATGGGTTGATCGAGGGCACGATTGACATGGTCATATCCACGCCAAGGGAGCTTGTAGCCGAAACTGCTGTGCGTGCGCTTGCCTATGGAACAGCTGAAGATATGCAAGTGGGCAAGCCTGCATTGCCGTTTCAAATCCACATATCCGAGAATATCTGAGGTCGACTTGTCGGAGGTGCTTGAGTGCAGTTCACTGCTTGCCCTGGCTGAATCTATCGCCGCAGATGCCGGATGGTGGCTTGGATGGAAACCATCCAAGATTTCCTGCGGCGCCCCCCCAAAGCTGGCAATTTGTGCCAGAATCGTGGTTCAAGAATGTTGAAACTCAATTCACTGAAAGGTACGTATTCGTGAGTTGCCGCCCGCGGAGAGGAATCGATTCGGGCGGTCCGGATTCCTACATATGGAGGCTGTTCATGCAAAATAGTAAGAAAGTCCTCGTCGGCACCCTGGCGACGGCGCTTGTCGCAGCTGCACCCGCATTTGCCGCGGATTACAAGCTGCGGATTCAGACACACTTTTCCGCAAACTCGACACCGGGTGAACTGATTGCCCAGTTTATCGACGATGTTCAGACGATGTCGGGCGGCGCACTGGAAATCCAGATGCACTACAATGCGGAAGTGGTTGCACAGAACGAAACGCTCGGAGCAGTTTCACAGGGTATCCTGGATTGCGACATGACGGGCGCGTCCGGAAATGTCGGCAAGGATGCTGGGTTCCAGTTTGCCGGCGACATCATGGGTGGATACGATACACCTTACCAGTTCCTCGCATGGTTTCATCATGCAGGTGGACGGGAAGCTGTCCAGAGCCATCTCTATGATCCACTCAACGTCAAGTTGATCGGCCTCTGGCTACAGGGTCACGAATCCCTGTCGTCAACGAGTTCGTTGGCCGGTTTTGATGATCTGAAGGATTGGAAATTCCGGTCGCCTCCCGGGCTGGAGACCGAGATCTTTGCATCTTTCGGTGCAAAGCCGATCGTGATGGATTTCGGCGAAGTTCCCACCGCTCTTCGGACGGGCATCGTCGACGGTGCTGACGCCTCTACCCTGAACACCAATGTTTCACTCGGGTTGTTTGACACTGCCACGCACGCAACCTATCCGGGGTTCCACTCCATGCCTACCGAGACACTGGCATGCAACATGGATGCCTGGGGCAAGTTGCCGGAACATGTGCAGCGCATAGTCGAGGTTGCGCTCTACAAGACTGCTCTGAACCTGGCCATGCTGACCGAAATCAAGGACAAGCGCGCTGCCAAGGAACTTACGGAGCAGGGCGTTATCCTGCATGATTGGGCAACGGAAGATCGCAAGGCGTTCCGTGCCTTTGCAAGGGAGCGTTGGGGCGAATGGCAAGAAAGGTCGCCAGCAGCCGCGGCGATCGTGGATAGCCATTCCGCGTTCATGGAAGAACTCGGCTTGTTTAATTGATCAATTGCATTAGAGTTTCGACCGGGCAGTTCGTGAGGGCTGCCCGGTTCTTCATGGGCTGGTTCTGGCCATTGCGTAAGTGAATGGTTGATGGACGACAACACCAAGCAACTGATCAGGTCCGGCCATCCACTGGTCGGAATTTGGCACTGGTTGACCTACGCAGATCTGGATGAATCTCCAACCTGGATTGATCGCTTTACACTCTTTGTTTCCCGTTTTGCCATGACCCTCACGACCGTGGCGGTTGTCGTGACTTTCTACGAGGTGATTCTCCGTTACCTCTTTGGTTCTCCCACCCTGTGGGTGAACGAACTGACATTGTGGCTCGGAAGTATAATTTTCCTGTTGGCCGGCGTATACGCGATGCAGCGGCGATCCCACATTCGCATCACTGCGGTATATGACCTTCTGCCGCCGCGAGCGAAGTTCGTCTGTGATGTCTGCTCGACACTCGTCGTCGTTGCCTACGCGGCAATGATGATCTTCGCGAGTTACAAGATTGTTTGGCACACGTTTATAACATGGGAAAGGTTCGGTACCTTCTGGAATCCTCCCATTCCTGCCACAATCAAACCTCTGGTACTCATTGCGACCGCCTTGGTTGCAGTTCAGGCCGTGAACAACCTCATTGTTGACGGACCCAGGATGCTGCGTTCCGACAAGGACGGGAACGGCAAAGAGTAATGGACGTCGGAACCCTATCAGTCCTCCTGCTGATCGGAATCTTCGTACTGCTGGTCATCGGAGTTCCGCTCGGATTTGCAACCGGGCTGTTAGGGGCAATCGTCATCTTCGGGAATTTTGGTGTTCCGGGGCTGGGCCTTGTCATGCAGCGTGTCTACGACCTGGCGATCACCTATGCCATCATTGCCGTGCCCCTGTTCATTGTCATGGCGTCCCTGTTGGAGCGAAGCGGCATCGCCAAGGACATGTACGATGCCCTGAACATTACTCTCGGCAAGCTCAGGGGAGGTGTCGCCATTGTCACGACGGTTATGGCGGTCATCATGGCGGCTATGTCGGGGATCATCGGGGGTGAAATCGTTCTGCTTGGACTTGTCGCATTGCCGCAAATGTTGCGGCTGGGCTACAACAAGCACTTGGCCATCGGCACGATCTGCGCGGGCGGGTCACTCGGAACGATGATCCCGCCATCGGTTGTACTGATCATTTTCGGCCTGATCACGGAAACTTCGATTACTGCCTTGTTTACGGCGGCCTTCATTCCCGGATTCATGCTGGCAGCATCGTATGTCGGGTACATCATCGTGAGGACCCGGCTGGACCCGTCCCTTGCCCCGATGCCCGGAGAGGCCGGTCTGGAGAGCGAGGCTGAGGTTGCCGTGTCTGCAAGCAGGTCCGAGTGGATATACTGCCTGTCGCCAGTGGCTGTCGGCCTCGTTGCGGTCGCTGTTGCAAGATGGGCGGAGCTGGATCAGACCCAACAGGTAGCGAGCTTCATTTTTGTCAGCGCGCCGGCGGCGCTCTTCCTCGTCTATCTGCTCAGGAACAACACGCAGCACCCGATTGCCAAGGGCCTCTTGCCACCTCTCATCGTCGTCGACCTGGTTCTGGGCTCGATCTATGGCGGGGTTACCGGCATTACCGAAGCGGCTGCCATGGGTGTTGTCGCCACTTTCGCCCTGATTACGATTCGCAGGGAACTGAACCTTGTGATGTTGTTCGAGGGCCTTGAACAGACATTCAAGTCGGTCGGCACCATTCTCTGGGTGACCTTCGGGGCAACGGTGCTCGCGGGCGCCTACAGCCTGTCCGGTGGAAATGCCTATGTCGCCAACCTGATGCTTGGCACCGAAATCGCGCCAATCGGCATCATCCTGATCATGATGCTGATTTTTCTGGTGCTCGGCATGTTCATGGACTGGATAGGGATTGTCCTGCTGACCATGCCGGTCTTCATGCCGATCGTGATCAAACTCGGTTACGATCCGATCTGGTTCGGAATACTGTTCAGCGTCAACATGCAGGTTGCGTTCCTGACGCCGCCATTCGGGTCCGCAGCGTTCTATTTGAAGAGCGTCACCCCGCCGGAAATCGATCTCATAACCATTTACAGGTCATTTGGCCCGTTCATCCTGTTGCAACTCGGTGTCCTGGCATTGCTGGTGATGTTCCCCGAAATCTCGTTGTTCCTCGTGAGGTAGAAGGCAGGTCTCACGGACCGGGCCGGGTTTCGTGTTCCCGTTCACTTCCAACCCACTGCTGATTCCGAATTCAGGAAAGCCGCTGAAGTTACTGCCTGGTCCTGTTGGTTCACCAGGACCGGATTGAGCGTCTCAAGACCGCGAGTCAGCTGAAGGCGAGAGCATCGGCTCCGGTTGTTCCCGAAAATTGCCCTTGCCACATGTGACGTTCTTCTTCCGTGATCTTCCTGAACAGGACGTCCGGAACATCAAACTTGTGACCGGGCTTCAGGTCAGCAAGTTCTGCCTCCGGGTTTTCCGGCCATGGCAGCTTGTCCAGACGCAGCGATTCGGCAACTCTGGAGGAAAAGTCGGGAATGAATGGAGACGAGATCGCCGCGATCAGCCTGATGAGATTGATGCACAGGGCAATGTCCGCGCCGGCACGGCCCCTGTCCTCCTTTATGCTCGTCCATGGCGCGGCAGCCTGCAGGTATTCGTTCCCGCTTGCCCAGATGAGACGCAATTGCTGGGCAGCCTTGCGGATTTCGATTTCCTCCATGTGCGACTCATAGATCCGGACATTCTCTGCAAGCTCCTTCGCGAAGCGCGACTGCTCCTCTGTCCACTCTGCTCCATCGGGGACCTCGTCGCCGAAACGCGCCGAACAGAATTTCGTTACCCGCCGGACAAAGTTGCCGAGAACGTCAGCAAGGTCCTTGTTTACCGATGTCACAAAGTTCTCCCAGGTGAATTCGCTGTCGGAATGCTCGGGAGCGTGCGACAGCAACCACCACCTCCAGTAATCGGATGGAAGGATCTCCAGAGCCTGATCCATGAATACGCCTCGCTTGAGGCTCGTCGAGAACTGGCCACCATCATAGTTCAGGAAATTGAACGACTTGATGTAGTCCACCAGCTTCCACGGTTCGCCCGAACCCATGATGGTCACTGGAAAGGAAAGCGTGTGAAACGGAACGT
>CAXXUY010000016.1:0-319160 GCA_963664715.2 Paracoccaceae bacterium | reverse complement strand
CCACAGGGTGGTCGGTGAACGGGTTGCCATAATCCTGGCAACCGGGCTCCTGTTCCTGGCCGCACTTCTCAGCTGGTTTGTATTCTTCACCTTTCATGGTGACACGCAGTACATTCACATCATGAGATTCGTCGACAGCGGCACGCTGTCATCGGACTGGTCAATCCGGCTCGACAGGCTGACAGCGGTGATGCTCGTCGTCGTGACGACGGTATCGTCGCTCGTTCATCTCTACAGTTTCGGCTACATGCACGCCGACCCTCAGTGGAAGGTGGGCGAGTCCTACATGCCGAGGTTTTTCGCCTACCTGTCCTTTTTCACGTTCGCCATGCTGGCGCTCGTCACCTCGAACAACCTCGTTCAGTTGTTTTTCGGGTGGGAAGGTGTCGGCCTGGCATCCTATCTCCTGATCGGGTTCTACTACCGCAAGCCAACGGCCAATTCTGCGGCCATCAAGGCCTTCATTGTAAACCGCATTGGTGATTTCGGGATGGCGCTTGGCCTGTTTGCGCTCTTCTTCCTCGTTGATTCATTGCGGTTCGACGACATCTTCCAGAGGGCGCCTGAGCTGTCGCAAACGACGATCGGTTTCCTCTGGATGGAGCTGAACGCAGCCGAACTGGCGTCGATTCTGCTCTTCGTCGGTGCCTGCGGAAAGTCGGCCCAGCTATTCCTGCACACCTGGCTTCCGGATGCCATGGAAGGCCCGACCCCGGTCTCGGCACTGATCCACGCCGCGACGATGGTTACGGCCGGAGTGTTCCTCGTATGCAGGTTTTCTCCCCTGTTCGAGTATGCCCCGACGGCCTTGGCCATCGTCACCGCAATTGGGGTTGCCACCGCATTCTTCGCGGCCACGGTCGGCCTGGTGCAGAATGACATCAAGAGAGTGATTGCCTATTCGACCTGTTCACAGCTCGGTTACATGTTCGCCGCTGCGGGGGTCGGCGTCTACCAGGCCGCGATGTTCCAACCTGTTCACGCATGCTTTCTTCAAGGCCCTGTTGTTCCTCGGGGCGGGGTCGGTCATTCATGCCATGCATCACGACCAGGACATGCGCAACTACGGCGCATTGCGCAGGAAGATCCCCGTTACCTTCTGGATGATGATGATTGGAACGCTTGCCATCACGGGCGTGGGCATTCCGTTGACAACAAATCGGGTTTGCCGGATTCCTGTCCAAGGATGCGATCATCGAATCCGTTTTTGCCAGCGTCGGGGGCTTGGGCGGTGCCGGATTCTGGGTGCTCGTCCTTTCGGCGCTCATGACAAGCTTTTACTCCTGGCGCCTGATTTTCATGACATTTTTTGGTCCTGCCAGAGGTGATCCCCACACGCATGAGCATGCCCACGAGTCACCATGGTCCATGCTGCTGCCAATTGCCGTTCTGGCTCTGGGGTCGGTCGTGGCTGGGATGATCTGGTATGGCGACTTCTTTGGTCACCATGTCGATGAGTTCTTTGGTTCATCGGTGTTCGTCGGCGCGGAGAACCATGTGCTTGAAGCCGCCCATCATGTTCCTGCATGGGTGAAGGCATCGGCATTCGTGGCGATGGCGGCAGGTCTGGGAATTGCGAGCCTCTTCTACCTCCTGCGCCCGGACCTTCCTGCAAGGTCTGGCCCGTGTGCATAGGCCGCTTTACCTCTTCTTGCTGAACAAGTGGTATTTCGACGAAATCTACGAATTCCTGTTTGTCGTTCCAGCGAAAGCTCTTGGACGGTTCCTATGGAAGAAGGGTGATCTCGGCGTCATCGACGGAACTTTGCACTTGGTGGCCATGGGGGCCGTGCCCTACTTGACTAGGCTGGCTGCCAGGGCCCAGTCGGGCTACCTGTTTCACTACGCATTTGCCATGGTTATGGGCGCTTTCCTGATTGTTGCTGCAATCGCGGTCCTTGGAGGCGCCTGATGAGCCTGTTGTCGATTACGATTTTCACGCCGGCCGTGGCGGCGTTGATCATGGTACTGTTTCTCAGAGGCGAGGATGAGGCAGCAAAGCGCAACGTCAAGATTCTGGCCCTGGTCGCGACGACGGCGACATTCCTGATTTCGCTTTTCGTCTATTTCGGTTTCGACGCTTCGGATACCGGCTTCCAGTTCGTGGAAAATCAGACCTGGCTACTGGGGCTGAACTACCGGTTGGGAGTCGACGGCATCAGTGTCCTGTTCGTGATGCTGACGACGATTCTGATGCCCATCACGGTCTTGGCCTGCTGGAACGTCACCCACAGGGTCAAGGAGTTCATGGCAGCGTTCCTGGTGCTGGAGACGCTCATGATCGGCGTCTTCTGTTCGCTGGACCTTGTGCTGTTCTACCTGTTCTTCGAATCCGGCCTGATACCGATGTTTCTTATCATCGGTGTCTGGGGAGGAAGGGACCGGGTCTACGCCACGTTCAAGTTCTTTCTCTACACCCTGCTGGGTTCCATCCTGATGCTGATGGCAATGATCGGGCTCTGGATTGATGCAGGCACGACCGACATCGTGGCACTGCTCGGACATGTCGTGTCTTCCAGCACGTTGACGATTGCGGGAATTGAGATTCCGGGAGGTCTCCAGACCATCATGTGGCTGGCTTTCTTTGCCTCGTTCGCCGTCAAGTTGCCGATGTGGCCTGTTCATACCTGGCTTCCGGACGCCCATGTCCAGGCACCTACTGGCGGATCTGTCATCCTGGCGGCAATCCTGCTGAAGATGGGGGGTTACGGCTTCCTTCGCTTCAGCCTGCCGATGTTTCCGGTCGCGTCGGACATCCTGGCACCGATGGTCATGACATTGAGTGTGGTGGCAATCATCTACACATCGCTCGTTGCGATGATGCAGGACGACATGAAGAAACTCATTGCCTACTCCTCAGTGGCACATATGGGGTTTGTAACTCTCGGGATATTTGCTGCCAACCGGCAGGGCATTGACGGCGCAATTTTCCAGATGCTGTCACACGGGTTTATTTCCGGGGCGTTGTTCCTGTGCGTGGGGGTCATATATGACCGCATGCACACTCGCGAAATCGACGCATATGGCGGATTGGTCGTCCGAATGCCGGCATATGCACTGGTTTTCATGCTGTTTACGCTGGCCAATGTGGGATTGCCGGGAACAAGCGGATTCGTCGGAGAGTTCCTGACGCTGGTCGGTGTCTTCAAATACAACAGTTGGGTGGCATTCCTCGCCACGACCGGAATAATCCTGTCGGCAGGTTACGCATTGTGGTTGTTCAGGCGGGTCGTCTTCGGGGACCTGCTGAAAGAATCGCTCAAGTCGATCAGGGATATGGATCGCCGGGAAAAGCTTGTCTTTGCCCCCCTGGTGGCGATGACATTGCTGCTTGGCGTCTACCCGTCAATCGTAACCGACATTACCGGTCCAACCGTGCAGCAACTCGTGAACCAGGTTGGCGAGGCCCTGAATCATGCTCAGCAGGTCGGAAGATGAGTGCACTTGATGCTGCCATAGTCCTTCCCGAGATGTTGCTGGCGGTCTTTGCCATGGCGGTACTGATCCGGTGCGTCTACTCGACGAGTCCTCGAACGATACAGGCCGCATACTGGGTAACCACTGCGGTGCTCGTTGGTCTGGCCATCTGGATAGGGCTGTCGCCGGAACTTGACCGGACAGCGTTCGACGGAATGTTCGCAGACGATTCCTTTTCCCGATTTGCCAAGGTCATAATTCTGGTATCGTCGGGGCTGGTGCTGATACTGGGTCAGGATTTCCTGACGCGGGAGGGCTCGCTCTCCTTCGAATTCCCGGTGCTGGTTGCATTCGCGGTGCTCGGCATGATGCTCATGGTATCGGCGCGCGATATCATTGTCATGTATATGGGCATCGAGTTGCAGTCGCTCTCGCTCTACGTGCTGGCTGCTTACAATAGAAACAGCACTCGCTCGACGGAGGCGGGGTTGAAATACTTCGTGCTTGGCGCGTTGTCCTCCGGGTTGTTGCTCTACGGTGCTTCACTGACGTACGGCTTCGCGGGAACGACAAGGTTTGATGGTATCGCCCTTGCCGTTGAGAATGGCATTTCGCACGGGCTCCTCTACGGCATGGTCTTCATGCTGGTTGGCCTGGCCTTCAAGGTTTCCGCTGCACCGTTTCACATGTGGGTGCCCGATGTGTACGAGGGTTCACCGACGCCGGTCACGGCCCTTTTGGCGACCGCACCCAAGGTGGCCGCAGTTCTCCTGCTTGCCAGGCTGCTGACAGAAGCATTCGGTCATGTGCACTCCGACTGGGGTCCAATCATTGCCATACTCTCTGTTGCCTCGATGTTCCTTGGTGCCATCGCCGCCATCGGACAGACTGACTTCAAGAGACTGATGGCATATTCGTCCATCGCCCATATGGGGTTTGCACTGATCGGCATCGCTGCCGGAACCGCCGAGGGGATCAGGGCAACGCTGATCTACATTGCAATCTATGTTGCGATGAATGTCGGGACTTTCGCATTCATTCTCTCGATGCGGCGGGAAGGCAGTCACGTGTCCGACATCAGGATGCTGGGCATGTATTCCCGCCAGGCGCCATCAAGGGCGCTGTCTCTGCTGGTGCTGCTGTTTTCGCTGGCCGGAATTGTACCGATGATCGGATTCTTCGCGAAACTGTATGTTTTTCTGGCAGCGATCGACGCGGGATATGTTGTCTTGGCGGTCGCCGGTGGCGTGGCTTCGGTCATCGGCGCATACTACTATCTGAGAATCGTGTATTTCATGTATTTTGGAGAAGAGGGCCTGCGGCTGGACGGATCGATGTCAAGTCTCTGCGCCGGCGTGCTGGTCTTGTCTGCGGTTGTCATGATTGTCGGAGTCATAAACTTGTTCGGAATCACGGGGCTGGCGGAAGCCGCGGCAGAAGCTCTGCTAAACTAGATGGACGCATGGCCTGAAGGCATCGGCCGCATCCTGGCCGGCGAGGTGGACAGCACCAATCTCGAAGCCCGACGGATTGCGCACGATCTTGACGACCCGACATGGATACTTGCGAGATCGCAAACCCGAGGACGCGGACGCCACGGCCGCAAATGGGATTCACCCAAGGGAAACTTCTATGCCACTCTGGTCAGGCAGTTGGCGGGGCCACTCCAGTCTGGTGCGCTCAGATCGATGGTTGCGGCATTGGCGCTCCGGGACTCACTTGAATTCGTTTCCGGAGGAAATGTTGTCCTGATGACAAAATGGCCGAACGACATCCTGTTGAACGGGGGCAAGGTGGCAGGAATTCTGCTGGAGACCGTCCAGTGCAGGGACTGCACGAGGCTGTTGATCGGTATCGGTGTGAACCTGGTTTCCGCGCCAAGCCTGTCGGACCTCGGTAATGCGGACTTGACCCCGGTCAGTGTCATGGAAGCCACCGGCATCTCGGTTTCTCCCGAAGAGTTCCTTGTTCTACTGGCCTCGTCATACGAACGCCGGGAAAGCCAGTTCCTTGCTTCGGGATTTGAACCTATAAGGTGCGAGTGGTTGCGTCACGCGTGGAGACTTGGAGAGGAGGCATCCTTCAGGGTGGAACAGAATACGGTTCGAGGCGTGTTTGAGTCGATCGATGCCGATGGCTGTGCAGTGATCCAGGCCGGTGGCGCGCGCCATAGGGTGTTGGCCGCCGACATGTTGACGGGTTAGGACCGGATGCTGCTCGCGATCGACATCGGAAACACGAACACGGTCTTTGCCGTTATCGACGGCCTGTCACCGGTAGACGAATGGCGTTGCTCGACCAATGACGCGAGAACGGGTGACGAGCACTATGTTTGGCTGTCTTCACTGATGCGAAGCCGGCAACTGGAGAAGTCGATAGATGCCGTCGTGATCTCGTCGGTTGTCCCGAATTCACTGTTCAGTCTGAAGCGCCTCTGCAAGCGCTATTTTCACATCGAACCGCTGATCGTTGGAACGCCTCCTTGCAGGTTGCCGGTCCGGGTCAGGGTGGATGAGGGTGCGCATGTGGGTGCCGACCGACTGGTCAACACCGTCGCTGCATTTGATCGATATGGCGGCAACCTGATCATCGTCGATTTCGGCACAGCGACAACATTTGATGTCGTGGATGATGACGGCGCATATGTCGGGGGAGCGATTGCGCCCGGCGTTGATCTGTCAGTCCGGATATTGCACCAGGCGGCGGCGGCACTGCCGCGAGTGGAGGTTACGCTGCCGAATCAGGCGGTCGGGACAAACACTCGGGACTGCATGCATTCGGGCATCTACTGGGGTTATGTCGGACTGGTCGAAGGTATCTGCCAGAAAATCACCGAGGAACGGGGTGGACCAATGAAGGTCGTGGGCACGGGGGGGCTGGCAGAGCTTTTTGCCAAGCAACTGGGAGTATTTGACGAAGTCGATCCAGGGCTGACCGTCCATGGTCTTGCCTTGATTCACGCGTTCAACCGGAACTGACCCCCATGACCGAAGTCCGGATGATCTATGTGCCGCTCGGTGGAGCTGGCGAAATCGGCATGAACATGTATGTGTACGGGTTCGGGCCGAGAGATCGTGAACAGATCGTACTGGTCGATTCAGGTGTCATGTTTCCCGATATGGAAACAACACCCGGCGTTGATCTCATCATGCCGGATTTCAGCTGGGTACTCGAGAGGCAGGATCGCGTCGAGGCGCTCTTCCTTACACATGCACATGAAGATCATGTTGGAGCTGTTCCCTACGTTCTCGAGGAGCTTGACATTCCTGTTTTTGCCAGGCCGTTCACGGCAGAATTGGTCAGGCGAAAGCTTGAGGAGTCGGGCCTGAATCCCGGTCGAGTCAGGTCGGTGAAACCGACACCGGAAGTTGTCGAGGCCGGACCCTTTTCGGTCCAGTTCATCCCGGTGACGCATTCCGTGCCGGAATCGTCGTCGCTACTGCTTGAGGCGCAGGATGTCCGGGTCATCCATACGGGGGACGTGAAGCTGGACCAGGATCCGGTGATCGGGCCTCCATTTGAACCGGGCCTGTGGTCAGAATTGGCGAGACCCGGCGTAAACGCCTTGGTGTGCGACTCTACCAATGTATTCGTTTCCCGGAATGGCCGTCCCGAGGGAAGCGTCGGCCCGGAGGTGGCCAGGTTGTTTGCGGGGACCGAAGGAGTGATTGCCGCGACGACTTTTGCTTCGAATCTGGCGAGACTGAAGCAGCTGGCTGAAGCGGCCGTGACATCTGGCAGGTCGGTTGTGCTGCTGGGTCGCGCCATGGTCCGAATGGTCGAGATAGGACGTCTTACCGGCGTCCTGGACAGCTTTCCCGGTGCAATTTCACCAGAGGACGCCAGGCGGTTGCCCAGGAACAGGCTCCTGCTTCTGACAACCGGCAGCCAGGGAGAGCAGCGTTCGGCAACTTCCCAGCTTTCGCAAGGAAAGTTCAGGGGTCTTGAACTGGTGGCGGGAGATACTTTGCTGCTGTCCTCGAAGACAATTCCCGGAAACGAAAGGTCAGTTGCCCGAGTTGTAAACCGATTCTCGGCAAGGGGTATCAGGGTGATCGATGACGGCGAGGAACTCTATCATGTCTCGGGTCATGCCAACCGGCCGGACCTCTCGGAACTGTACAGGCTGGTTGATCCGGGGTGCATCGTGCCGATGCACGGTGAACACCGTCATTTGGTGGAACATGCGAGGTTCGCCGCGGAATGCGGTTTCCTGTCGTTCACGGTGCCAAATGGCACGGTATTCAACGTCAGTGAATTGCGGATCGAGGAAGAACAGGCCAGTAACGGCCGCCTGTACCTCGACGGGACCGAACTGGTGGAAGCCGAATCAGGAATCACCAGAACGCGGTTGAAGATGGCACGGATGGGACTGGCATGCGTATCGATCGCGGTTGACCGCAACCCCAGGGTTCCACGTAGCATCAAGGTTCGACTGTTCGGATTGCCTTCAGACCCGGAACTGGAGGATGAGACCGAAATCGCCCGCCTGGTCACCGCCGACATGCGGCGGATTAACGGAAGGTCGGTGTCCGATGACGACCTGCGCGCGCGGGTCAGAAAGCTGGTCCAGAAGCTCGTGAGAGAAAGAACCGGGAAATCGCCGGAAGTTGGCGTAATGGTTCACCGGCTCTGATGGTCAGTCGGCGCCAGTTGTCAAGAATTCGTCAGGGTCGGCGAACGGCTTGAGATCTGGCGGGTCATGAATTCGGGTATGTGGTCACCCATTCCCACGACATTGTCTTCCACGGGGGGAAGAGGCGAATTGGCGGCAACCGCTTTCCCGCCCTCACTTGAATTGCGGCGGCGAGCCTTGCGAGGCTCTCCGGCTGACACTGGCGGTTCCTTCCGCTCGTTCGACTTGGCCACTCTTTTTCTGGATACCTTCTCCTGGGACTCTTCAGTCAGGTTGGTGATGTTTTCCCGGGCGATCTTTCGTCCAATCAACTTTTCGATCGAATCGACATGTTTCTTGTCACCAGGGATGCAGAATGTGATCGCCTTTCCGGTTCGACCGGCCCGACCGGTCCGCCCAATTCGGTGTACATAGTCTTCAGAGTGAGACGGAACATCGAAATTGATCACGTGGCTTACATCCGTTACGTCCAGACCTCTGGCGGCAACGTCGGATGCAATGAGAATTCGTATCTCACCATTCCTGAACCCGTCCAGGACCCTGGTTCTGACTGACTGATCAAGATCCCCGTGCAGGGCAGAACAGTCGATACGGTTCTTCTGCATCGATTTGCTAAGGATTTCGACGTCCGATTTTCGGTTGCAGAATACAATCGCCTTCGAGAAGTCACTTCCATACTCGGCTATCTGCCGACGCAGCAATATCTGCTTCTCCCTGAATGTCGAAGATCGATGCGCCGGTTTGAACAGCAGACAAAGTTGGTCAATGTCCGAGGATACCGTGGCGCGCCGGGTGACTTCGACCCGCACCGGGTTGGAGAGATTTTGATTGATCAGGCGCTCGATTTCCGAAGGCATCGTCGCAGAAAAGAACAACGTCTGGCGGGGGAGCGGAATCAGGCTGAAGATTCGTTCAATGTCGGGAATGAATCCCATATCGAGCATCCGGTCTGCTTCGTCGATCACAAGGACCTTGACACCGGACAGCAGGAGCTTCCCTCGGTCAAAGTGGTCAAGTAGACGTCCGGGCGTTGCGATCAGTACGTCGACCCCGCGGTCGATCTTGACCAGTTGCTCTTTGAACGAGACCCCGCCGATCAGCAAACTCATCCTGAGATTGGAACTGACCGCATACGATTCAAAGTTCTGGGCAACCTGGCTCGCCAGCTCTCGTGTCGGTGCAACGACAAGCGATCTCGGCATTCTTGCCTTTGCCCGGCCTCGGTTCAGCATGGATATCATCGGCAGAACGAAAGAGGCAGTCTTGCCTGTTCCGGTCTGGGCAATCCCAAGCACGTCCTTGCCGGCCAATGCGGGCGGTATGGCGTGCTCCTGGATCTCCGTCGGATGAGAATAACCCGCCTTGTCGACGGCTTCAACGACGGAAGCGTCCAGTCCCAGGTCCGTAAAGCTGATTGGTTTGTGGAGATCCGGTTCTGTCTGGTCAGTCATCACTCAACTGCCTGCGCAACAAGATTTGGCGAGTTTCCCGGCGAGAAGCAGCCGAATCCTGCTCCCCGCTCTATACACGACTGATTCGCCCGGTGCACCCCGGAATCTTGGCCTTCTGAAAGTCTATTTGATTGCAAGAGTGTAGTTTTTCCGTTTATTTCAGGGCAGGACGCTTCAAATCGTCGGCTTCAATGCGGTAAAGCGACCGTATCCTGGTTCCCGGTTCGTGAGGAGTTCGGATCTTCAGAGCCAGACAGAACGCAATTTGCAGGCGTGCGAATTGTCTTCGCCAGTCGAATTGAACAGGCGGGAACACGTGCCTGCCAAAGGCATCGAGGATTTGAAATGGACTTAGGCATTTCCGGTAAATGGGCGGTTGTCAGTGCAGGTTCGAAGGGGCTTGGAAGAGGCTGTGCCGAAGCGCTGGCGCAGGCTGGCGTGAACCTTGTCATCGGTGCCAGAGGCCGGGACGCTCTTGAGAACACTGCCGAGTTCATGAGATCACGACATGGTGTCAAGGTCTTGACGGCGCCGGGGGACGTAACGACAGAGGAAGGTAGGAATTCGCTCCTGAAGTCCGTGCCCTATCCCGACATCCTCGTCACAAATGCTGGCGGACCACCGCCTGGACTGTGGAGCGACTGGGACCGAACTGACTTCATCGCTGCACTTGATGCAAACATGCTGGCACCGATAGACCTGATGAAAAGGGTTCTTCCATCGATGATGAACAAGCAGTGGGGAAGGGTCGTCAATATCACTTCGATGTCGGTTCGGGCGCCAATCGGCGTGCTGGGACTTTCAAACAGTGCGCGTACCGGACTCACCGGCTACGTTGCCGGTACGTCCAGGCAGGTTGCCGATCACGGCGTCACGATCAACAACCTGTTGCCGGGGATCCATGACACGGACCGGGCGGTGGCTCTCGATTCGGCTGCGGCAAAACAGGAGGGCCTGACTCCCGAGGAAGTCAGGGCAAGGCGCGAGAAATCCGTTCCGGCCAAACGGTACGGAACGGCACAGGAATTCGGCGCAGCATGTGCATTCCTGTGCTCCGTCCATGCGGGCTACATCGTGGGGCAGAATATTCTGCTTGATGGTGGATCAACGAATATCACCATTTGATGACCGGTGACGGTCATGCGGACCTTGTGCGTCCGAAACCCGGCCAGTTGCACCGGTCTGGTTCCAGCCGTTCCGATTGTGGTGGCGCCCGGCGTCTTCAGGGCGCATGCCGACAAATCCGGTGAAGGCAACGTATCCTCCGGCGTGGCTTGAAATTGACGCAAAGTAGTTTATTGATTTACTCAGGTATTAATACGGCGGCTTCAATCAAGTGAATTCAAGGGTTCCCCGGCTACAGGCTAAAGGGCTCACTCGAAAGATCGGCGTGACCGATGTGGTATCGGACTTGTCGGTCGAGACCATGCAGGGCGAAGTCCTTTGCCTGCTTGGACCGTCCGGCTGCGGCAAATCGACCACATTGAGGATCCTGGCCGGGATTGAACGGCAGAATTCGGGATCGGTCAGCATTGACGGGATTGTCGTATCGGACAAACGGCGACACTTGCCACCCGAAAATCGTTCCGTTGGTCTGCTCTTCCAGGACTTTTCGCTGTTTCCGCACATAACCGTCGCCGAAAACGTTGCCTTTGGAGTCAGGGGCGGTAAGAGCAATCGTCAGGCAAGGGTCGAGAGCCTGCTGCGAAAGGTCATGCTCTGGGATGCCCGGGACAGGTATCCGCACGAATTGTCAGGAGGTGAGCAGCAGCGAATCGCACTCGCCAGGGCATTGGCGCCGCGCCCAAAAATCATGCTGA
Source organism: Paracoccaceae bacterium (assembly GCA_963664715.2). GTDB lineage: Bacteria > Pseudomonadota > Alphaproteobacteria > Rhodobacterales > Rhodobacteraceae > JAPOXR01. The sequence goes on along the minus strand of CAXXUY010000016.1, from coordinate 307,836 downwards.
TGGACGAACCATTCTCGAATCTCGACAACCGGTTGCGGGACGAGGTTCGTGATCAGATGCTGTCTTTGCTCAGGGAAGAAGCCGCAGCTGTTGTGCTGGTGACCCACGAACCGGTCGAGGCAATGTTGACCGGCGACCAGATAGCGCTGATGCGGGCAGGGAAGGTTATCCAGACCGGTGCACCCTATGAAGTCTACAACAATCCGGTTGATCGCAAGGCGGCAGAGTTCTTTTCCGAAGTCAACCTGGTTCATGGGGTGGTCCGGGGGCGCGTGGTCGATACTCCGTTCGGACTGTTTCCGGCAACCGGTCTTGTTGACGGCGCGGATGTCGAAATCATGATTAGACCTCAGCACATACGAATTGACTTTGACAGGAACGGCAGCGGGCCGGTTCCGACTGATCGGGACGGGGTTGCTGCCAAGGGTGTCGTAGAGACTGCCAGATATGTAGGTAACTCGAGCCTGGTCGAGTTTCGCATGGAATTTGATCAATCATTGGTGAAGGCCGAGGTGCCGTCGGTGTTCCTGCCTCGTCCCGGAACACCCCTCTGGCTCAGCATCCGGCGTGACAAATACTTCATGTTTCCTTGCACCGTTCAGAGTCGGATAGCCAATCCATACCTGAACCCGAATTCTCTGGATCAGACAGATGGCGAATACGGAGTGTCCGAAGGCGAAGACAGCAAGCCTGAAACCGGCCTGAACTGAAGTCTGCATGCATTCGATTCAGTTGCTGGCAATTGACTCAACCGGTGATTGTCTGAATGCCTGTCGGGGACATCTCCCCGGTCGCGTGCAACCCTCCCCGATTTCGGCCAAGAGCAGGAACAAGACCTCGTAAACCTGCCAGGGGCTGGCGCAGGCAGACAAGAAAAGTCATTGGAGCAACCGGTGTAGCCGTGCTTGTTCGTCACTTTGCAGGCCGGTTTTGCAGTTGTGATTTCGGTCGGACTTTCAATCGCGCCGCCAAGGTATTATGTCATTGGGTCAGGTGAACTGGCGAACGGGCATTGGCCCGATTCGCCTGCACGCGGGAGAAACTTGATGTTGAACAATATTGGACTGCCAGGACTGATACTGATCGTGGTCGTGGTGCTCGTTCTCTTCGGCAGGGGAAAGATCGCGTCACTCATGGGTGAGGTTGGCAAGGGCATTTCATCCTTCAAGAAGGGCGTGGCCGAAGGGAAGAAGGAGCTTGAATCTGCTGCCGTCGATGAGGCCAAGGACATTACTCCGGAATCTGAAAAGACCAGCACCTGAATTCAGACTGCCGCGCCATGTTTGATATTGGCTGGACTGAACTCATACTGATCGGTGTGGTCGCGCTGATCGTTGTGGGGCCGAAGGATCTGCCGGGAATGTTCCGCACGCTCGGAAGATTCACGGCGAAAATGCGGTCAATGGCGAGAGAGTTCCAGCGCACCATGGAACAGGCAGCGGACGAGACCGGGGTAAAGGACGTTGCAAAGGACTTGCGGCATGCCACTTCTACACGAAGCCTTGGCCTGGACAAAGTCCAGGAATCTGCCAGGAAATTCCAGAAGGGGTGGGCTTCCGGACTTGATGCAAAGGAAGACAGCGGCACGAAAGAGGATGAATCGGCGCCGCCGCCAGGAGGAACTGCTGCCGAGAGCAGGCCGAGTGAAGGCATGACATCCGATTCGGGAGAGGATGCCGCTGACGCCAGTGCGCCGCAAGATGCCGGATCAGCCACTGACTCCAGCCGGGAGGCAAAGCAATCGGATGACGGCCTGCAGGAACCGGACCAGAGTGAGAATTCCGAGAGAAACTCAACCAAGGGTTCGGAATGAGTTCAGACGACATTGAGGATTCGAAGGCTCCACTGATCGAGCATCTTACCGAGCTTCGGACTCGGCTGATCAGGTCGGTGCTCGCATTCGCGGTGGGTATGGTCATATCCTTCACTGTCTGGAACCCCATTTTCAATTTCCTGACCCAGCCGATCTGTGACGCGCTTCAGTTGCGCAACCAGGATTGCGGCTTGATCCTGATCAAGTTGCAGGAAGGGTTTTTTGTGGCCATCAAGATATCGTTGATGGGTGGCCTCGTCCTTTCGTTTCCCATAATCGGGCACCAGTTGTGGCGGTTTGTTGCCCCGGGATTGTACAAGACCGAAAAGCACGCCTTCTTGCCGTTTCTCATCGCGTCCCCGGTCATGTTCCTCATCGGTGCTGCGTTCGCGTTCTACATCGTCATCCCGTTGGCATTCGACTTCTTCCTCGGGTTTCAGCAGTTCTCCGAGACCGGAGACGATGTTTCTGCAGATGTCTTTGCTGCCGAGGCGGGAATTACGTTCCAGGGATCGGTGGCCGAATACCTGACATTGACGATCAAGTTCATACTGGCCTTCGGCCTCTGCTTTCAACTTCCCGTCCTGCTGACCTTGATGGGGAAGGCCGGTCTGGTATCGTCAGAGGGGCTTGGACAGGTTCGGAAATATGCTGTCGTTGGGATCCTGACCCTGGCCGCGGTCGTGACCCCGCCCGACGTGATTACGCAGGTGATCTTGTTTGTCGTGGTCTATGGACTTTACGAAGTGTCCATCTGGTTGGTCCGGCGTGTCGAAAAACGGAGGGACAAGCGCCTGAGAGAGGAGGGGCTCGTGTTTGACGATGAAGAAGATTCCGTCGACGACAAAACCGATATCGACCTTCCAAACGAAGAACACAGTCAATCATAATTCCCGCTTCGCACGTGTCTGGTTGGCGTGGACCCATGCCGAAGAAACCCGCTATCGGGCATCAGCCCGCCCGGCAACTCGTTGTGTCAGCGCATGGATGCATGCAGACTGGCAAATGAACCGGCACCGGACACCCCGCGCCTGTTCAGTGAACCCCCCCCCCGGGGGGTTCCCGAGATCCTCGGGGAAGTGGTTGATGGCCTGTCTTGCCAGCGCGACTGGTCTGGTGGAGATGTCTTGACTGGAACCCGAACCAGCAGTGTCTCGGAATTCGAATTGGGGGATTTGTCGTGACGGATCATACTGAACTCGCCCGTATCGCGGAGGCGCTTGAACGCCTGTGTCCATCACCTTCAGCAGTGCCGGATCTCGACGTAACCGATGTATTCACCTGGAAAACTGGCCCGGACCGGCTTGAGCCTGTTCACGATGTCAACAGGGTCGACATTACACTTCTTGTCGGGATTGATCGGGCGAAGTCGACCCTGATCGAGAATACCCGGACCTTTGCAAGCGGCAATATGGCGAACAATGCGCTGCTTTGGGGTGCAAGGGGAATGGGAAAGTCATCTCTGGTCAAGGCCGTCCACGCTCTGGTGTTGCAGGATTTTGACAATCTCAAACTCGTCGAGTTGCAGCGAGAGGACATCAGCTCACTGTCGGGCCTGCTCGGGATACTCAGGGCGTCGTCGTGCAAGTTCATTCTGTTCTGCGACGATCTCTCCTTTTCCTATGACGATCACCACTACAAGTCCCTGAAGGCGGTTCTTGATGGTGGAGTGGAAGGGCGCTCGCGCAATGTTGTCTTCTACGCAACGTCGAACCGCCGTCACCTGATGCCGAGGGACATGATCGAGAATGAGCGGTCTACGGCAATCAGCCCGTCCGAAGCCGCAGACGAGAAGATCTCACTTTCCGACCGGTTCGGATTGTGGCTGGGGTTTCATCCCTGCACGCAGGCGGAATACCTTGAAATGGTGGCCCGCTACTGTGCTCATGGGGAACTGGCTGTCACCCGCCGCGATCTGACAGACGGTGCGATCGAATGGCAGCAGACCAGAGGCGCGAGATCCGGCCGCGTTGCCTGGCAGTATTTCGTTCATTTGGCAGGGAGGAAGCAAACGGAAGAGAGGCCGTGACAGCGGGCCGGACTATCCCCTGCCGATATACGGCATTTTCGTGGCCATGATCGTCAGAAACCGGATGTTGGTTTCGAGCGGCAAGCCAGCCATGAAGGCGACGGCGTCGCCGCAGTGGTCGACATCTAATACGGGTTCGGGACGGATTTCACCAGAAGCCCGTGGCACGCCCGAAGGAAACTTGGCAGCAATTCCGTTCCTGCGTTGCCGATGTCTATCTGCCCGCAGGCAATATCGCAGGCCCTTCCGTCCAGCGAAATCGTTTTTGTCGATCCGGTGATGGCGTGCTTCGTCACGGTGTATGCAACACTGTTCGGTCGGGGAACTTGGGCCGATATTGAGCCGTTGATGATGATCCGCCCGCCCTTCGGTCTTGCGTCTTCATGATCCTGAATGCCTGACGGGCACAGAGAAACGAACCGGTCAGATTCGTGTCCACGCAGCACCTCCAATCCTCAACGTCAAGTTCATCCATGGCGACCCCCGGCGGTGAAACGCCCGCATTGTTGAAGAGCCGGTCAAGCCGTCCGTGTTCAGCCTGGATCAGGGCAAACAATTCCTCGACTCTCGAAGGGTCTGAAATGTCACACGGTGTAACCTGACACGTGGCCGGAGTGGCTGCCAGTGTTGTTTCTTCAAGCGGTTCCCATCTGCGTCCCGTCAAAACCAAGGAGAATCCCGCGCGACCCGGAGAAAGTGCGGATGCTCTTCCAATTCCCGAACCGGCACCGGTAATCAGGGCAATCTTCGACCTGGCCGTCTCTCCACCTGCACAGTGATCTGTGTTGGTAGACGGAACTCAGGAGATATAGGGGACCGGATCGGTGCTCTGGGTACCTATCCTGACTTCGAAATGGAGGAACTGCTTGTCTCCACCGGCGATCTGTCCGACGGTCTGTCCCCTGGTGACCAGCACGCCGGTTCGCAGCGATACGCCCTTCAGGTTGGCATAGACCGTAAAGATGTCATTCGGATGCCTGATCAGCAGGATTGCCGTATCGTCGGAGTTGTTCGATACCAGGGCGATCTCTCCATCGGCTGCGGCAACAACAGATGTACCTTCCGGTGCCGAAATGTCGATTCCTTCATTGCCACCCTTGCCCGAATAGGCCCGGATGATCTCTCCATCTACAGGCATAAGGAAACGGGATTGGGACTGCTCGGTACGGAACTGTCCCAGATTCGGTGACTGCGGCAGTTCTGCCGTTAAGGGCGCATCCGGGAGTGGCTGGTTGCTGCTGGGAGGCGGCGGGAGATCGACATCTGAAACCTCGATCGGTGAGGAAAGCTGCAGCCCCGCGTTCGGCAATTGTCGTTCCGGAATGACCAGTACCCTCCCCAACCGCCAGATTCGCGGACTCTGGCAGATTGTTTGCTCGTCGCAATTCCTGCTCGGGGATGCCGTAGCGCTTGGCAATTCCGGTGACAGTTTCACCTTCCTTCACGACATGGGTTCCCGGATTGGGAGCAGTTGCTGTTCTGGTGCCGGACGCGGACTCTGCCTCGGCAATAGCAGATTCGGCAATTTCCGTAATGGCACTGGTTGCCCTGCGGGACTGGTCTGCCGGAATGAGTATGATCCGACCTGCTTCGAGAGAATCGTCGACATAGAGCCCGTTGAACTCTGCGATCCGGCCCGGATCCAATCCATGCCTCTCGGCGATGAGGCGAATGGTGTCTCCTTCCCGGGCCACCACGTAATCCTGTTGCTGGAACGGGACGGAACTTGTTTGTTCAACAGTTTCGGCAGAAGCAGTCTCCGCAACCTCGGCTGGCTGGCTCGTGAAAAATGGCCGGGTGATTGCATCACCCCTGAGGTCCGGGTTGCAGGCAGCAAGGACCAGCAACGCTGCGGCCGGAATTCCCAGTCGTGCCGCGAGTCCGACGGTTGTACCCGATTGCCCCGACCGGCCAGGGCAATCGACTCTGTTCAATCGCAACCGGCTTAGCCGTCGGTCAGTCATTGTTCACTCCTTCAACCAATGGGACAAACCTCACTCCTCCTAGGTCAGAGTATACCGGACCGGAAGGAGATTTGTCGATTTTCAGCAATCTTTGATCCATCTCCGAACGAGCGACGGGCACAACCATGATTCCACCAACTTTCAACTGTTCTAGAAGCCGAGGTGGCACATCTTCGGAAGCAGCAGTAATGATGATCCTGTCAAATGGAGCAGCGTCCGGCATCCCCCTTGACCCGTCGCCAACCGATACTGTCACATTCTTGCGCTTGTGTGTATCGATCACAAGCTTCCTGGCGGCAACCGCAAGTTTCCGGTGCCTTTCCACGCTGTATACGTATTTGGCCAAGTGTGACAGAACCAGAGTCTGGTAACCCGACCCGGTTCCGACTTCAAGAACGCGGTGTTCGCTGTCAAGTTTCAGCGCCTGCGTCATCAACCCCACAATCGTCGGCTGACTGATTGTCTGACCACGCTCAATCGGCAGCGGGATATCTTCGAAGGCCATTGCCGAAAAGGTCTTCGACACGAATTGCCTGCGGTCTATCGATCCCATGATGTCGAGTATGTCGTCATTAACGACGCCTCTGCTCCTGACTGTCTGGATGAGCAGATCCAGTTCGGGAACAGACCGGTTCACGGGTAAAGGGGCGCGATTTCGTCCAATGCGGTACGGTCCGTCAGATCCGCCCGCATCGGAGTTACGGAAATGAAATTTCCAAGATTGGCTGCAACATCGGACCCCGCATCAGCCGACGCGTCCTGGCGGGCGGTGCTTACCCACATGAAGTTCCTTCCGGAAGGCGACTTCTGCGGTGACACGGAAAACCGTGTTCCGGCACGCGCACCCTGCGTTGCTGCCTTGACACCCGCAACGTCGGCTGCACCGCATGGCGGAAAGTTCACGTTGTAGAACAGCCGGTAGGGTGAGTTGCCCCATGGCGCATTCTCGAACAGGGACGAGACGATCGCGGCACCGTGTTTGCGCGCCGCCTCGAACGGGTCATCGAGCGTTCGGTTGGACGGGCCGTAATACTGGGAAAGTGCAATTGCCTTGACATCGTGCAGGGACGCCTCGAGAGCCGCACCGATTGTACCTGAATAGAGGACGTTTTCACCCGAATTGTTGCCCCGGTTTACCCCTGACAATACCAGGTCCGGCGGTCCCACACCCTGCAATTCGTGCAGCCCGACAAGGACGCAATCTGCCGGAGTGCCAACAACCGAAATGCAGTGCTGGCCGCGCCGGGTCAACATCATGGGCTGGACGAACGAAACCGAATGAGCGCAGCCTGACTGTTCGTTGACCGGAGCAACCGTGGTGACGGTGCCTTCCTTGCCGGCGACTTCCGCGGCAATTTCCTGCATGACAGCAAGCCCGGGAGCATCGATGCCGTCGTCATTCGTGATCAGGATCCGCATTCGTTGCCTGCTGCCTCAGTCAATAGTGTCCTGATAGTTCACGGTACCAATACGGTAAAGGGGCTACCCACAAAGGATACCATCCGTACAGAAATCGGGTGAAAGGCACGCGAGTGCCGCCGGAAGCCTTTCGCGTATACCGTCATGACAGGTGGCCTTCGGGCGAGAGCATGAGTCTTCCCTGCAGGTAGGGCGAAAGCACCTCGGGGAGGCGGACACCGCCATCGGCCTGCTGGCCGTTTTCAATGACGGCGATGAGCGTCCGTCCGACGGCCAGTCCGGAACCGTTGAGAGTGTGCACGTAAGTCAATCGGCCTCCTTCCCTTGGACGATAGCGAGCGTTCATTCGCCGGGCCTGGAAGTCGCCGCAGGTCGAAACGGAACTGATTTCCCTGAATCTGGCCTGACCGGGGAGCCAGACCTCTATGTCAAATGTTCGCCTCGCCCCAAACCCGAGATCACCGGTGCAGAGACTGACGGTTCGGTAGTGGAGCCCAAGTTCCTCAAGAATGCCCTCAGCGCAGCGGGTCATCCTTCTCTGTTCCTCTTCACTGCCCTGCGGAGCCGTCACGGAGACCATTTCCACCTTTTCGAACTGGTGCTGACGAAGCATCCCGGCTGTGTCCTTTCCTGCCGCGCCTGCCTCTGACCTGAAACACTGGGTATGGGCACAATATCGCCTGGGAAGGCTCTTTTCGTCGAGAATTGCTCCGCGCACGATGTTTGTGAGAGTGACCTCGGATGTCGGCACAAGCCACTTGCCATCGGCAAGTTGATATGAATCCTCGCCGAACTTGGGCAACTGCCCGGTTCCTTTCATCATTTCTTCGCGCACGATGACCGGCGTCCACAATTCCGTCAGGCCATTGCCGGTGACATTGGTATCGATCATGAATTGGGCGAGCGCCCGGTGCAGCCGGGCAATGGCCCCGGACATAACCACAAATCTCGATCCGGAGAGTTTGGCCGCAGTTTCGAAATCCAGGCCGGCCCTTGCGGCAGGGACGTTGAAATGTTCGAGTGGCTCAAATTCGAACTCTGGCGGACAGCCCCACCGCCTTATCTCCAGATTGTCGTCCTCGTCCTCTCCTTCCGGCACGTCAGGATAGGGGAGGTTTGGTACCGACATGAGGAGTTCGTCAAGCTGGCGCGAATTCGCCTTCGCATCCTCTTCCATCCGAGAGACATTGTCCCGCTCGGCGGCAATCTCCGCACGGAGTTCCTCAAACCTCGACAGGTCGCCAGCGGATTTCGCAATACCGGCCTCCTTTGATGCCTTGTTTTTCCTGGCGCGGGCAGCCTCGGCCTTGCCAATGCACGAACGCCTTGATTCATCGAGGGCAATGATGGTCTCGGCGAGTGGATCTTCTCCGCGCCGCGTCAATGCCAGATCGAATTCGCCGGGGTGATCCCTGACATAGCGGATGTCGTGCACAACAGTATTTCCCGATTATTCCATTGAATCCGGCTGATGACCTAAACCCAAACCACCCTGAACTCAAACCCAAAGCGGATAGGCGGGTCCCAGATTTGGAAGTGATTTCAAACGCAGACCTGCCAAACGGGCAAATTCGGAGTTACATTGATTGCAATGTCTAGAGCGCACATATAGTTACGCTTCGATCCCGATCTTCGGATGCAAATGAATAACGGCGGGGAGAGTGGCCCATGTTGATCAGTCCAGCGTATGCACAGTCGGCCGGTGGTGGCCTGAACTTTGCCAGCGTCGTTCCGTTGATCCTGATATTCGTGATCATGTATTTTCTCCTGATCCGTCCGCAGCAAAAGAAGGTCAAGCAGCACAAGGCCATGGTTGCGGCCCTGCGCCGGGGTGACCAGGTCGTGACGCAGGGCGGATTGATCGGAAAGGTCGCGCGTATAAAGGATGATACCGAAGTTGAGATTGAACTTGGCGAAGGAATTCGTGTACGAGCCGTCCGCAGCACGATTTCGCAGGTTCTGAGCAAGGCTGATCCGAACGACTAAGCGTTCCACTCCGCCTACAGACAGCGCCCGGGTCCCGGAATGAACTCGCGCGCCGACGCATCGCAGGGTCCTTGACATGCTTCAAATCCAGTTATGGAAGCAAGTGACAATTATCGCGGTTTGCCTGGCCGGAATTATTGCAGCACTGCCAAATGCGTTTTACCTTCGGGTCGAGGGCTACAACGACGCGGTTGCTTCACAGGAAGCAGGTATCCAGCTTGACGAAGTTCAGAGGGGCCAGTTGGACGACTGGCCTGGCTGGTTGCCATCTGGAATCGTCAATCTGGGGCTGGACCTGAGGGGTGGAGCACACCTGCTTGCCGAAGTCAGGCTGGAGGATGTTTACTCCGAGCGCCTTGATGCGATGTGGCCGGATGTTCGGGATGCACTGCGTGAAGTCAGGTCGGCTGTCGGAACCATTCGGCGGCAGGAGTCGGGGCCGGACGAGTTGCGAGTGCGAATTTCCCAACCCGATGGAATTGAAACAGCTCAGACCGCAGTCGAAGAGTTGGCGCGTCCCCTCGTCAGCCTCACCTCGGTTGGTGCCTCCGACATTGAAGTGGCAACCGATGCTGACGAAATCGTCGTTACGCTGTCGGAGGAGGAACGCGCTGCCACGGATGACCGGACCATGCGCCAGTCCCTTGAGATCATTCGGCGGCGCGTGGATGAAGTTGGAACCCGGGAGCCCACGATCCAGCGGCAGGGCGATGACCGCATCATCATTCAGGTTCCCGGAATCGGATCTGCCGAGGAATTGAAAGCGCTTATCGGGGCGACCGCCAAGCTGACCTTTCACCCCGTGGTGCGACGAACGTCGGACGAGAACGCCTCACCGGGTGTCGGCAACGTGCTCTATCCATCCCTCGATGAGCCCGGTCAGTTTTACGTTCTGGAAAAGTCACCGGTCGTAAGCGGAGAAGAATTGACCGATGCCCAGCCGGATTTCGACCAGAACGGACGCCCTGCCGTTACGTTTCGGTTCAATCCATCTGGCGCGCGCAAGTTTGGCGACTATACCGCGGCAAACATCGGGGCTCCGTTTGCCATTGCGCTCGATGGCGAGGTCATTTCTGCGCCTGTCATTCAGGATCATATTCCTGGAGGGGCGGGGATAATCACTGGCAGGTTTACAATTGAAGAATCCAACAGGCTTGCAATTCTCCTGCGAGCGGGTGCCCTGCCGGCGGGGATGACCTTTCTGGAGGAAAGGACCGTGGGTCCGGAACTGGGCCAGGATTCGATTGACGCGGGCCGGATTGCCTGTGTCGTCGCGTTCGCTGCGGTCCTCGTGTTCATGGCTGCGAGCTACGGAACATTCGGGCTATTTGCCAATGTCGCGCTGATCATAAACCTGGTGCTGATCTTTTCCGTTCTTTCGATCGTCGGTGCGACACTGACATTGCCAGGGATTGCTGGAATTGTCCTGACGATCGGTATGGCAGTTGACGCCAATGTGTTGATATTCGAACGCATAAGGGAAGAATCCAAGACAGCGAGGGGGCCGGCCAGCGCCATCGAGCAGGGCTATTCCCGGGCGATTACCACCATATTTGACGCCAATGTCACCACACTGATCGCTGCGGTCATCCTGTTTGCGGTCGGGTCTGGTCCAGTAAGGGGTTTTTCAGTGACACTGGGAATTGGGATCGTCACGTCGGTATTTACTGCGATCTACCTGACACGGCTCTTTATCGTTAAGTGGTTTGAATGGAACAGACCGAGAAAGCTCAATGTCTAGGACACAGCCATGAGACTGCGACTGGTTTCGACTGAAACCAACTGGAATTTCTTCCGTTTCGCTCGGCCGGCGATTGTCGGTTCGGCTGCGGCGATGTTGCTGTCCGTCGTGCTGGTCGTCCTGTTTGGATTGAATTTCGGCATTGATTTTCGCGGCGGTACAACGATCAGGACGCTGAGCAAAATGCCGGTGGATGTCGGCGAATACCGTGACGCGATTTCGCGTCTTGGACTCGGGGATGTGTCGATTTCGCAGGTCTTTGACATCACCTTTGGGCCTGACGAAAACGTCGCCCAGATCAGGTTCGAGACACAGGAGGGCGATGAGGCGGTTTCGGCCGCGACGGTAAGGCTGGTCGAAGATGCATTGCGGGCCATTGATCCTGAAATGAAGTTCCCGTTGGTCGAGAGCGTCGGCCCGAAGGTTTCGGGCGAACTGATCCAGAGGGCAATCATTGCTGTTCTGGCAGCGATAGCAGCTGTTCTGTTCTACATCTGGGTCCGGTTTGAATGGCAGTTTTCAATCGGTGCGGTTGCCGCGCTCGTGCATGATGTCGTGCTGACGCTGGGAATATTCAGTGCACTCCAGATCAAGTTTGACCTGGCCATAATCGCCGCGCTGCTGACGATTGTCGGATACTCCCTGAATGACACGGTCGTCGTATTCGACCGGGTTCGGGAGAACCTGAGGAGAATGAAGAAGCCGGCTCTCCAGGAAGTGTTGAATCTGTCGATCAATGGAACTCTCTCGAGAACTGTCATGACCTCTGTCACAACACTCATCGCATTGCTGGCTTTGTTCGTGTTCGGAGGTGACGTGATCCGGGGGTTCGTCTTTGCAATGATCTGGGGCGTGATCGTTGGAACCTACTCATCGGTGTTCATTGCAACCAACATACTGCTTCGCCTGGGAGTCAAGCGGGACTGGTCAAAGCCGGACAAGGGTGCGGGCACGAAGTTCTCATCCAATTCAACCTGATGGAATTTTTGTCGATTCTACAAATTCCGGACGATGTCTGGAATTTGCGGGACGGATTCCTTTGGATTGCACTGGGTGCATTCGTGGCGGGTGTCGTTCGCGGGTTTTCGGGTTTTGGCACCGCGATGATCTTTCTGCCATTTGCGAGTTCTGTCGTTGATCCGGTTCCTGCACTGATTATCCTTTGCATTATGGACATAATCGGGCCGATGATCATGTCGCCGAGGCTGGTAGGTGACGCCAATCCCCGAGAACTGTTGCGGCTGGTTGCCGGCGCCGCGGTGGCGATGCCGTTCGGGATTGCCCTGCTTGAGATGCTGTCGAGCGACATGTTCCGAAACACGGTTGCGATCCTTACTCTTGCTTTGGTGGCGATCATGGCCAGTGGATGGCGGTACCAAGGGCAGACCTCGAATCTGGCGGTACTGGGCATTGGCGGAGCAGGAGGGCTGCTGGCAGGCGCCACAGGTGTTCCCGGACCACCCGTGATGCTGTTCTACCTGGTTCGTCCGTTGTCGGCCGCATGCATTCGCGCCAACATTTTCATGTATCTAATCCTTGCTGACGTGCTCTTGCTGGCAATGCTGTCATTCAGGGGATGGCTGACGACCGGCCCGGTCTATGTCGGCCTTGCCGTGACATTGGTCTACTTTCTGGCATTGATCATCGGGGCGCGTTTCTTTCAGCCGGGTCGGGAAAGGGAGTATCGGGTTGCCGCCTACGCTATCATTGCGGCATCGGCGGTATTGGGCATCATCGATCCGATTGGTTGACTTCGATGCGCGTCGCTCCAGTCAGCTATTCCGGTATGTTGCCAATTGACGGATACGGTCCGGGTTTCTTCAGAATTTCGGGAGAAGTCCGCGAGGGGATGATAGCGGTGCTGCCATCGGGAGTCACAAGATGGCAGGGTATGGAAGATTCCAATTGCTTCTGCGCAGCGCAGGATGAGATTGATCTCCTGCTGGTCGGGACCGGTCCGGATGCCCACAGTCTCCCGGAAGGGTTTTGCAATGCCCTCGGCACGTGCGGTATCGAGGTCGAGGCCATGCCGACGCCTGCTGCATGCAGGACCTACAATGTCCTCCTGGCGGAAGGGCGACGCGTTGCGGTCGCCTTGATGCCGGTGTAATCGAAACTGCAATACCGATAATCGGCAGATACCTGCCGAATCGTCCAATGCGCTTTGATCATCAATGAGAGGACACAGCTATGTCATTCAGTCTACCTGATCTACCCTATGCCCACGATGCTCTGGCTGCTTCAGGCATGTCAAAGGAAACGCTGGAGTTTCACCATGACCTGCACCACAAAGCCTATGTGGACAATGGCAACAAGCTGATCGCGGGAACGGAATGGGAGGGAAAACCGGTTGAGGACATCATAGTCGGCACTTACCAGGCAGGTGCGGTTGCGCAGAACGGTATCTTCAACAACGCATCCCAGCATTGGAATCACGTTCAGTTCTGGGAGATGATGGGGCCAAGCCAGAGCGCAATGCCGTCGGAGTTGGAAGGCAGGGTCCGGGACTCATTCGGTTCCGTAGACGATTTCAAGCGGGAATTCGTCGCCGCCGGTGTCGGACAATTCGGTTCGGGATGGTGCTGGCTTGTTGAAGACGGGGAAGGCACGCTGAAGATTTCCAAGACCGAGAACGGGGTCAACCCGTTGTGTTCTGGCCAGACTGCCTTGCTTGGATGCGATGTTTGGGAACACTCATACTACATTGACTTCCGCAACAGGCGGCCGGCCTATCTGGAGAATTTCCTCGAAAATCTGGTGAACTGGGAGAACGTCGCCAGCCGCCTTTCCGGCTCATAGAACCGGCGCAAGACCTAGTCGCAGCCGGCTCTGCCAGTTCGGCGGAGCCGGCCTGGCCCGATGATCAACCGTTCAAAGGGCATGTTTGCCATGTTGGCCGCCGGTACTATCTGGGGGCTCTCACCGATATACTACAAGATCATTGCGCATGTACCGCCTCTGGAGGTGCTTGCCCACCGCGCCATCTTTTCCTTTTTCATCTTCCTGATCTTGCTTCTATCGCAGGGCAGGTCGCGCGAGTTGTTTCGGGTGCTCGTTGCTACGCCCCGGAAACTTGCCACAACGATACTGGCGGCATTCCTGATCGGAACGAACTGGTTGATCTTTATATTTGCGATCCAGATCGAACGCGCCACCGAGGCAAGCCTTGGCTATTACCTGTTTCCCCTGCTGGCTGTTTTCCTCGGTTCGGTGTTCCTCAAGGAGCGATTGACCATTCCGCAATGGATATCGGTCGGCATGTCAGCAGCGGCGGTATTGTACCTTACACTTGTACTCGGGGATTTCCCGCTGCTTGCACTGGTTCTGGCCTCTACATTCGCGGTCTACGGGTTGATCAAGAAACATGTGAGTGAGGGAGCGGTCTTGTCGGTGGCGGCAGAATCCCTTGTACTGACGCCATTTGCACTTGCCTGGCTGTTTGGTGTGCACGTATTTGCCTGGCAGGATTTCTCCGGTCGGGTTGGCGGGTACTTCGGCCATGAATTGTTGGCTACGGCAATGCTTGCGTCTTCCGGGTTGATAACTGCTCTTCCGCTGGCATTGATGTCCTACGCAACGAAACGACTTCGCTACTCCGACGGAGGATTCCTGCTATACACGAATCCTACACTGCAGTTTCTGGTTGCCACGCTGATATTCAAGGAGTCGTTTACCGCCGCCGACCTGGTTGCATTTGCAATGATCTGGATTGCATTGCTGGTCTTTTCGTTTGACAGGAAGATCAACTCAATTCTTCGCGGAGTTCTGCGATAAGCGTGTCGACTGAATCGACGGCCCGGACCTGTTCAATGAGGTCGGCATCTGCAAAGCCGCATCTGACGATCCCTTCAAGCACTTCCAGCATCCTGCTCCAGTAGTTGTCGACATTCAGGATGAAAACGGGCTTGTCGTGCTGTCCGAGTTGGCGCCAGGTAACGATTTCAAACAGTTCATCAAGGGTTCCTGCTCCGCCAGGAAGTGTCACAATGGCATCTGAATTCATGAACATGATCTTCTTTCGTTCATGCATCGTCTCGGTAATCACCAGGCTGTCCACGCCTTCGAAGACAATTTCCAGCTTGGTAAGGTAATCCGGAATGACACCGAATACCTGGCCGCCAGCCGCCTTGGCAGCTCGGGCGGCAACACCCATCAAGCCGACATCACCGGCACCGTATACCAGTCGCCAGTTCTCGCGGGCGATGGATGATCCGAAGTTCCCGGCAGCGCGAGCAAATTTTCCGGAGTGCCCCATCCGTGCTCCACAGAACAAACAAACCGATTTCAATTTGAATCCTAACCAGTATCACTTTTGTTGATTGCCGAATTACACTATCAACGTTCGGTCGGAAAAACTATTATTTGGGTCATGTTGGCAGTCTAGCGATTGCAGCGAGAATCTTAAATGGCAGACAAAGTACCAATGAAACTGGGTTCAGTCCCCGCGACAATCATTATCGTGTCTTCAGTCATTCTCGGTGGCCTGCTCTATTTTGCGACACAGGAAGGGCAGAAGGAAGCCGAGGCAGTGGCGCCAACGGCTCCGGCCGAAACCCGATTGGCGCCAACGACAGATGATGAGGCAACAGAGTCGGTTGAACAGCCGCAGGATACGGCTGATACCACAGATCAGTTGACCGCGGTGGACCTGCAGCCTGAAGACGCAGTCGAGGAGACTGACCTTCAGACGGTGACCACTGAGACCGATGCATCAGTTCCAGAACAGGTTTCGGTTGCCGAGCCCGAAGAGCCATCTGCTGATGTCGAGGACACGACCGGCGCGGTTGCCGAGACGGAGGTAACCGAGGATGCGGTCGCAGTGCCGGCTGAGGCGGACGAGCCTGTCGACACTGTTTCTGTTGTTCCGGAGGAGGTCGAGGCCGAGGAGCCTGTTGCCGTTGTTGAGGCGGCTCCGGAGCCAGTGGCGGAATGCCCGTCGCTGGATCAGGGAGCAACGCTTGCCGAAGATGGCAGTTGCCCTGAAGTCGCCGGGGAAGCCGAGGCAGTGGCGCCAACGGCTCCGGCCGAAACCCGATTGGCGCCAACGACAGATGATGAGGCAACAGAGTCGGTTGAACAGCCGCAGGATACGGCTGATACCACAGATCAGTTGACCGCGGTGGACCTGCAGCCTGAAGACGCAGTCGAGGAGACTGACCTTCAGACGGTGACCACTGAGACCGATGCATCAGTTCCAGAACAGGTTTCGGTTGCCGAGCCCGAAGAGCCATCTGCTGATGTCGAGGACACGACCGGCGCGGTTGCCGAGACGGAGGCAACCGAGGATGCGGTCGCAGTGCCGGCTGAGGCGGACGAGCCTGTCGACACTGTTTCTGTTGTTCCGGAGGAGGTCGAGGCCGAGGAGCCTGTTGCCGTTGTTGAGGCGGCTCCGGAGCCAGTGGCGGAATGCCCGTCGCTGGACCCGGGAGCAACGCTTGCCGAAGATGGCAGTTGCCCTGAAGTCGCCAGGGAAGCCGAGCTGTCGGTGGACCAGGAGGCGTCGGAGGTCGACGAGCCGACGGAAGTGGTTTCGGAAGACACGGCAGATGAGGTTCCTGCAGCCCCGTCCGACCCGGCAGTTCCGGAACAGGTTTCGGTTGCCGAGCCTGAAGAGCCATCTGATGATGTCGAGGACATGACCGGCGCGGTTGCCGAGACGGAGGTAACCGAGGATGCGGTCGCAGTGCCGGCTGAGGCGGACGAGCCTGTCGACACTGTTTCTGTTGTTCCGGAGGAGGTCGAGGCCGAGGAGCCTGTTGCCGTTGTTGAGGCGGCTCCGGAGCCAGTGGCGGAATGCCCGTCGCTGGATCAGGGAGCAACGCTTGCCGAAGATGGCAGTTGCCCTGAAGTCGCCGGGGAAGCCGAGGCAGTGGCGCCAACGGCTCCGGCCGAAACCCGATTGGCGCCAACGACAGATGATGAGGCAACAGAGTCGGTTGAACAGCCGCAGGATACGGCTGATACCACAGATCAGTTGACCGCGGTGGACCTGCAGCCTGAAGACGCAGTCGAGGAGACTGACCTTCAGACGGTGACCACTGAGACCGATGCATCAGTTCCGGAACAGGTTTCGGTTGCCGAACTCGAAGAGCCATCTGCTGATGTCGAGGACACGACCGGCGCGGTTGCCGAGACGGAGGCAACCGAGGATGCGGTCGCAGCGCCGGCTGAGGCGGACGAGCCTGTCGACACTGTTTCTGTTGTTCCGGAGGAGGTCGAGGCCGAGGAGCCTGTTGCCGTTGTTGAAGCGGCGCCGGCGCCAGTGGCGGAATGCCCGTCGCTGGACCCGGGAGCAACGCTTGCCGAAGATGGCAGTTGCCCTGAAGTCGCCGGGGAAGCCGAGCTGTCGGTGGACCAGGAGGCGTTGGAGGTCGACGAGCCGACGGAAGTGGTTTCGGAAGACACGGCAGATGAGGTTCCTGCAGCCCCGTCCGACCCGGCAGTTCCGGAACAGGTTTCGGTTGCCGAGCCCGAAGAGCCATCTGATGATGTCGAGGACACGACCGGCGCGGTTGCCGAGACAGAGGTAACCGAGGATGCGGTCGCGGTGCCGGCTGAGGTGGACGAGCCTGTCGACACTGTTTCTGTTGTTCCGGAGGAGGTCGAGGCCGATGAGCCTGTTGCCGTTGTTGAAGCGGCGCCGGCGCCGGTGGTGGAATGCCCGTCGCTGGATCCGGGAGCAACGCTTGCCGAAGATGGCAGTTGCCCTGAAGTCGCCGGGGAAGCCGAGCTGTCGGTGGACCAGGAGGCGTTGGAGGTCGACGAGCCGACGAAAGTGGTTTCGGAAGACACGGCAGATGAGGTTCCTGCAGCCCCGTCCGACCCGGCAGTTCCGGAACAGGTTTCGGTTGCCGAGCCCGAAGAGCCATCTGATGATGTCGAGGACACGACCGGCGCGGTTGCCGAGACGGAGGTAACCGAGGATGCGGTCGCGGTGCCGGCTGAGGTGGACGAGCCTGTCGACACTGTTTCTGTTGTTCCGGAGGAGGTCGAGGCCGATGAGCCTGTTGCCGTTGTTGAAGCGGCGCCGGCGCCGGTGGTGGAATGCCCGTCGCTGGATCCGGGAGCAACGCTTGCCGAAGATGGCAGTTGCCCTGAAGTCGCCGGGGAAGCCGAGCTGTCGGTGGACCAGGAGGCGTTGGAGGTCGACGAGCCGACGAAAGTGGTTTCGGAAGACACGGCAGATGAGGTTCCTGCAGCCCCGTCCGACCCGGCAGTTCCGGAACAGGTTTCGGTTGCCGAGCCCGAAGAGCCATCTGATGATGTCGAGGACACGACCGGCGCGGTTGCCGAGACAGAGGTAACCGAGGATGCGGTCGCAGTGCCGGCTGAGGCGGACGAGCCTGTCGACACTGTTTCTGTTGTTCCGGAGGAGGTCGAGGCCGAGGAGCCTGTTGCCGTTGTTGAGGCGGCTCCGGAGCCGGTGCTGGAATGCCCGTCGCTGGATCAGGGAGCAACGCTTGCCGAAGATGGCAGTTGTCCGGATGAAGTGGTGGAAGCCACTGAAACCGGGGAAGCCGTCGATTCGGTTCCTGAACCATCAGTCGCACTCATGGATCCTGCTCGTCAGGAAGACCTGGAGCCGGAGACAGGCGAGGATGTACAATCGGCGGGCGCCGCACCAGAACCGGAAGAAGGAACCGACGCTTCGGCTGTGGACAGTTCGATTGAGTCAGCAACTTTATCGGCCACCCCGGACCCAACTGCACAAGAACAGGAACAGACTGAAACTGTCGATATCGCCGTTGCGGACGATTCCGAACCACCAGGGGAGTCAGGTGACGACGAGTCAATCGAAACGGTCTCCGGGACCCACCTCACACAAGAGGAAACGCCAGCGAAAATCACAGAATCAGTCACGGAAACCGTCGACGACAGCGGGGATGGGCTAATGGATGAAACGGAGTCTGCTGCCTTGCAGGAAGTCGAATCCGCCCCACTGGCAGGTGGCACAGTGCCGGTCGTGGACCCTGATGCGGGAGAAGCCGACGTTGCGGAGGGTACACCACTGGAGATGTCAACCGATCAGGACACTGCTTCGGTCGGAGCACAACTTCTCGGCGCCCCGGCAGAAACCGCGGGTTCGACCGTCGCTAGCCTTCAGGAGATCCCCAATGAGGAAGAGACTCCGCCGGTCCCGGCTGCAGTTCCACCGACTTTTGACATTGTCAGGGTAGACCAGTTCGGTACGGCAATCGTTGCAGGTCGTGCTCCGGCAAGTTCGCGCATCGAGGCAGTCGTTGACGGAAGGGTGGCCAGTTCCCAGGCGGTTGGGCGAAACGGGCAGTTTGCAATGATCTTCAGCATTGAAACAGAATCCGACACTTTGGCAATTGGGCTGCAGGCCGCTCTTCCGGACGGCCAGTTGATCAACTCCGAAGAAACGGTATTTGTCGTGGTTCCTCACGGGAGGATTGCGGCAGCCGTAGCCGACGTGGCTGAAGGAACGCCTGTCGACACCTTTGTGTCACCCGAGGAACCACCAGCAACCAATCTGGCTGATTTGACGGACTTTCAGCCTTCGGTGTTGCTGGCGAGCAATCAGGGTGTGCGCCTGATCCAACCATCCTTGCCGGAGGAGGAAGATCGGCTCCTGGTTGAAATCGTATCTTACGACGAGCGGGGCGAAGTCTTTATTGCCGGTAGTACGAAGTCGGATGGGGGAGTTGTCAACATCTATCTGGACGACACCCTGGTCAAGTCAAGGCAGTTCTCGGCGGGCGGGAGCTGGTGGACTGATCTGGCCGAAGTGGATGCCGGTCGCTACAGGATGCGCGTCGAAGAGGTGGATTTGTCAGGCGAGGTCGTTGCGACAGCGGAGATGCCATTCCAGAAGGAGTCCGCGCAGCATGCACTCGACTTGCTGGCAACTGTTTCGCAGAATGACGCTGACTCTTCCGAAGACATAGATCAGGGACCGATAATCAGTCTGATAGCAGTTCAACGCGGCTTTACGCTTTGGGGCATATCCAGGAAACAGTACGGCCTTGGCAGGCTCTACGTCAACATATTCAATGCAAACCTGGATCAGATTGAAGATCCTGACCTGATCTTTCCCGGACAGATTTTTGTCCTTCCGCACGAAAGCCAGTTGATTGATCCGCTTTGGTGAAGCGGGCAATCTGCAGTTCGGGCGTATCCAGCGCGCGGTTCCGGATCGACAGATATCGATGTCGTGGAATCTGGGGTCTGCGGAATCTGCAACCGATCAGGCGCTCATTCGGCCGTAGCCAGCCCAGGAGGCGTTTCATACCTCTCGCTGTCGTTGCTGTCAGGCTGCGGCTCGCCCGTCTTTTGCCGGGCCAACTCGTCGCCGGATTCGAGTGAAGAGTCTGGCTCGCCATGTTCGGCGGTCTGATCATCAGAATGGACAATCATCGCAATTGGCTGGCTGCTGCTGATCGCTCTCGGTCGTTCGGTATCCCAGAGGATCGTCGGATTGCCGGTCTTCCTGAGTGCGCGAAGAATGCGCAAGTCTCTTGCAGTTCGACTCTTTCGGCCAACAACAAGGGCGACCAGCAAACGACTGGCGCCGTAGGAGCCCTTTCTGGCCCAGACCGGCAGAGCAAGCATCGCAGGCGTAAATACGAGTGTCAGGACCGTTGCGGTCGAAAGGCCGAAGACCACTGCCGAGGCGAGCGACTTCCACCAAAGAGATGAAGGGTTATCGACGGAATATCCACCATCCACGATATCAATGGAGAAACCGAGCATCATCGGCGTGAGACCGCAAATGGTTGTGATCGATGTAAGCAAGACAGGTCGCAGCCGAACTTCAACCGTTCGAATGATGGCTTCAATTTTCGGCATGAAGCGAGAGTACTCCTGATAGGTATCGATCAGAACGATATTGTTGTTCACCACAATTCCGGCAAGTGCGACAATCCCCACCCCGGTCATTATGACCGAGAACGGTTGTTGAAGGATAACCATGCCAAGAAGAACACCGGTTGTAGACATAACGACGGCAAGCAGAACCAGCACCGCCTGATAGAGGCTGTTGAATTGGGCCAGCAGTACAGCGAACATCAGACCAAGCGCGCCGACAAAGGCCTGCATCAGGAATCTCTGACTCTCTGACTGGGACTCCCGGTCACCTGTCCACGTCCACTTTACGTCACTTGGCAATCCGGCTTCACCGATCAGCCACTGTTCAAGATGCCGGATCCGCTCGGTTGGCGTCATTGGTGCACCGTCTTCGTTCCGCAAGCCGGATTTCATATCCGCCTTCACATCGATGAATCTGGACTGATTGAACCTGGATATCTGGCCTATGCTGGCTACAGGTGCACGCGTGACGAAGTTGGAAAGCGGCACCAGCCCGTTCCTGGAATTGACACGCAGCCCGTCCAGTGTCGAAAGATGTCTGTCTTCTTCGGGAAACCGAACGCGGATGTCGATTTCCTCGTCGGAGGAATCCACTCGCATCTTTCCGACGGAAAGTCCTCTGGTTACCAGTTGAACCAATCCGCCGACTGTCGCGACATCGGTACCGTACCTTCCGGCTCGTTCAACATCGACCTCGATCTTCCAGTCAATTCCCGGAAGAGGTCGGGTATCATCGACCAGTACAAGCCCCTCGGTTTCGTCGAACTTTTGTCGGACTGTCGCAGCGGTTTCCAGCAGCGAGTTCCAGTTATCGCTCATCAGTCGCAACTGGATGGGCTTGCCGGAGCTTGGCCCGTCGGCGCCAATCTGGAAATCAATGTAGATGCCCGGAATCTCCGAAATCCTGGATTCAATGAGTTCAAGGATGTTGTTCGTATCGGCTACGAGACCTCCGATCTCCTGTCGCTCATCCCAGGGAAGGAACTCAATGCGGACTTCCCCCACTGTGTCATTGGGTTTCGAGTCCCCACCAATGCCCCGATCGCTGTTGAGACCAGCCACACCGGCATAGGAGAAGACATTCGCAACGCCTTCGATACCCAGGACGATGGACTCGACCTGCCTCACGAGGTCGTTCTTTTCCATGAGGCCGAGATTGCCCCTTGCACGCACGAAAAAACTGACACGCTCAGGTTCCGTGTCGACAAAGAACGTAACACCGAGGCTGTTCTGCCTGTACAATTCTATCGTGGCTCCAACTGCAGCCACGATAGCTACAACACACACCAGCGGCATTATCGGGTTGCCGACGAGCAGTCTGGTTACGACCGCTGTGATGCTCTTTCTGGCACGAACCCGGTCTTTGCGAGGTCCAATTCGAAACCTCAGTGATTTGACGACAATGGTCAGGATTGCCGAAAAGAGTCCGAACAGGACGAAGAAAGGAACCGATTCGTTGAGCCCCAAGGCGCGCAGCGGCGGGAAGGGGACAGTTCCGGGGCTCAGGGCCAGCATCGCGAAGAGGAATAGCAGCGCAACATTCACCAGCAGCAACGCAATCCTGAACTGCCAACTCGTCTGACGCAGAAGCTGTGTTGCCCTGTCGAAAACTCTGGATATCCTGCCCGAGATGCCACCGACGACTGGCAGGCCGATCAATGCAATGAACATTGAAGCCGTCAGGACGAAGATGATCGTTACCGGCAGCGTACCCATGAATTGACCGGGAACACCCGGCCAAAAAAGCATGGGCAAGAACGCGCAGAGTGTCGTTGCCGTTGAAGACAGGATCGGCCAGAACATTCGCTTGGCTGCTGAAACGAATGCAACCATCGGAGTCTTGCCTTCCCTCATTCGACGGTGAGCGAGCTCCACGACGACGATCGCACTGTCGACCAGCATCCCCACAGCGAGGATCAGGCCGAACATGACAATATTTGATATGGAAATCGACAAGACAGCGAGGAAGGTAAAACACAACAGGAACGAAGCCGGGATGGCAAATCCAACCAGTAACGCGGACCTGACTCCAAGAACGGCAACAACGACAATTGTGACAAGGGCAATTGCGGTAAGCACGGAGTTTTCCAGTTGACCTACCATATCCTCGACCTGTTCGCTGCGATTCTGGGTGAACTCAAAGTCGACGGCGTCGCGCAGCGATGGAGGCCATTTCCGCCTCAGTTCCTCGGCGACCTGTATGACGATGGATGTGGTGTCGATCAGGTTGTAGCCCTTTCTCTTCACAACCTGCAGTGCAATCGTGGATTTGCCGTTGTTGCGCGAGATTCCAGTTCGATCATCGAAAGTCATCCTGACTTCCGAGACATCCCCGAGAGTAACTACCCGGTCACCGCTAACCTTGATGGGCATTTCACGAACATCGCTCGGCTGCTCAAAGGTCGACGGAATCTTCACCGCGAATGCCCCGCGCCCGGTCTGAACCTCTCCGGCTGCGATCAATTGGCTGTTCCGGGAAACGATACCAATGAGTTCATCGGCAGCGACACCATAGGACTCCAGCTGGAGCGGATCGATTATTACCTCGATCATCTCCTCGCGCTGCCCGGTCAGGCCAACCTCAAGCACCTCTTCAAGTGCCTCGATTTCTTCCTTCATTTGTTCCGCAACCTGCATCAGGGTGCGGTCCGGAACTTCACCCTCAAGACTGATCACAAGTACAGGAAGTTCCGAAAGGCTGAACTCGGCGATCGACGGCTTGCCCGCCCCGTCCGGAAACTCTGCCTCGGCCCTGTCTACCAGACTTCGAATGTCGGCGAGAGTGGCGTCCCTGTCCAATCCAAAATCAAATGACACGGACACCCCGGCATAGCCGTCATCCGCGACCGAGAACATCTCATCCAGGCCGTCAAGATCCTTGAGCCTGTTTTCAAGCGGGACAACCAGCAATCTCTCGCTGTCTTCCGCCGAGATCCCCGGGAAACCCACTGAAATGAAGAACGCGGGTATCTCTATGTCGGGAGCACCTTCCTTGGGCAGTCCTACATAGGCGAGCACACCCGTCGTCAATGACAGGATCAGGCATGCCATTACCATTCTGGCGTGTGAAGCCGCCCAATCCACAATCCGAGTCACGACGCAGGTTCCCTGAACGAGACATCGACCGGCGTACCGTCGATGACATATTCGTGGCCGACAACGATCACGGTCGCCTGATCAGGCAGTCCCTTGACCCACGCGCCGTCGGGGGTATCCTTCAGGATCTTGATAGGATTGAACCTGGCCTTTCCGTCCATAACGGTGCGAAGCCCAATCTGTCCTGCATCGTTTAGCGTCATCGCGGATTGTGGAACAAGGTGAGCGAATTCGTTTGCCGATGCTATGAAGACTTCGACAGCAGAGCCATCGCGAATTGAAAGATCAGTATTCGTGACCTCAACCTCGATCCTGAACGTCCTCGTGTCGTGGTCGCCAGACCGGGAGATGTAGGTCACTTCCCCGGAAACGACCCTTCCGGAAGTGAAACGTGCCGTCGCGTTGCTCCCGGTTTCAATCCTGTCGACTTCGAAATCAGACAGATAGCCGACAATCTTGATCGGGTCCAACTGTACGACTGTTGCGCAGAGTGAACCGGGCTGGAGCAGTGAACCGGTCTCGGCGGCATCCGACTCAAGCAGGCCATCAAACGGAGCAATCATCTGGAGCCGGGAAATTGCGACGCGGGCCCGTTCTACTGCTGCTTCCGCAGATTCAAGTGCGGCCTTCGCCGAATTCCGGCGATTGAGCGTTGCAAATCCCTCTTCAGCCAGCTTTGAAGCGGTCATTTCATTGACCGTGGCTTCTTCCAGACGCGCCTCGGATTCCTGCAGATCTGCAAATTTCGATCCGGGGTCCAGTACGCAGAGAACCTGTCCCTTCTTGACAAATGAGCCCTTCCGAAACGGTTCTGTCAAGACGAGACCGGAAGCCTGTGACCTGATATCTACATGGCGCAGGGCCTCGGTTTGACCTCTGACGACCACCCCGGACTCGACCGGCCGTGCAGTCGACTCGATTGCAACGACACGCACAGCAGTGTTGTCTTCTGGCTCGCCGAGGAATGGCGATTGACCTTCACCCGGGCTTTCGGGCCGGTTCTGGGCATTTGCAGACGGACCATCGGCATACTGATTGCCTGTCTGAGTGGTGTCCGGTTCAATGTTCAGTTGACTTCTGGCAATGGCCAAGATCGCATCTCGTTCTATGACGAACGCATAGAGACCTGCGGCAACAATTAGTGCCGTCAGAATGGATGCTATCCTCATTGCGATCCTTGGTTGCTTGGGCCTGTACCCGCACACTGTCGTAGATCTAATGTCTAACACGAACCGGAGCAAGATTTGCGAATCAACATTCGCGTTGGCAAGTCGTGGTTATTCGGAGTAGAAGCGCGCAAAAATCCGGAGCAAGAATTGGGCAATCCCGACTCATTCATCAATGAAGTAAAGGAAGAAGTCAGGAAGGACCGACTGTACCGGCACTTGCGACGGTACGGCTGGATCGGTGCTCTCGTGGTGGTGGTCATCGTTGGTGGAACCGCATATCGGGAGTGGACGACGGAGAGAGATCGTGTGGCGGCAGAATCCCTGGGTGATTCCATTGTTGCCGCACAGGCAGTAGCGACACCCGCAGAGCGGATCGTTGAACTTGACAATATCTCTATCGAGAATTCGGACGCGCGGGCCATCAGGGACCTGATCGTCGCCGCAGCGATGGTCGAGGGAGACAGGGACACGGATGCGCTGGACCGGCTGGCCTCGATTGCGGCAGATCCGGAAGTTTCGGAGGTGTACCGGGACCTTGCGTTGTTGAAATCGCTTGCAATACGCCAGGGAACAGACAGACCTGAAGACGTGCTGACGGACCTCGAGCGCATGATCGAGTCGAATTCGGAATTCAGGCTTCTGGCACTGGAGATGAAGGCACATGTGCTGGAAAGCATGGGAAGGCTGGACGAGGCGGTTGCAATTCTGAGGGGCCTGCTGTCGGAATCCAGTCTGCCCCAGGATCTTTCCCGGCGCGTGACGCGGTTGCTTTCCCAGCTCGATGCCGGATCTTGATGACAAGCAGGTCATGGTGATGAGGTCCGGGAGAAACCAGGCAATATGAAAATACGTGGTACAGTCGGCAGATTGAGTTGGGGCGGGGATGTCGATGCTATGCGTGCTGGAGTCGCGAGACTGGCTGTCGTAGCACTCTTGGGAGTATCGGTTGCAGGCTGTTCCGAAAGGGAAGATGTGCTGCCGGGCAAGCGTATCGATGTTCGCGTTCCGCTGTCCAAGTCCACCGAATTCGTATCCGGGCCCGGGGATGATCAAGTCGTTGACCTGGTTTTTGAGGCGGACGGAAACCAGTTGCGTCCGTTGGCGATTCCTGCGCCAAGAAGCCTCAACTCGTGGACTCATGTAAACGGGACAATGGGTTCCCGGGTCGAGAATATTGCGCTTGCCAGCCGTCTTTCGCAACTCTGGTCGGTGTCGATCGGCAAGGGAAGTGACAGGCGACAACGGTTGACAGCAACACCGGTCTTTGCTGGCGGCCTGATCTTTGCAATGGACGCTCAATCGCGCGTGACCGCGCTTACAACTGAAGGAAAGACCGTCTGGTCCCGGAGCCTGATTCCCGTCGGCGAGGGGGCTGGCGATGCCTCCAGCGGAGGATTGGCCTACAGTGACGGAATTCTGTTCGCAACCACCGGATTCGGTGAACTGCATGCAATGAACGCCGTGTCCGGAGATCGCTTCTGGGTACAGAAATTCGACGCTCCGGCAACATTGGCTCCCGCCGCGTCAGGTGAACTCGTCTATGTCGTGACACAGGACAGCAGGGCCTGGGCCATCGATCGTACAAACGGGCGGCTGCGCTGGCGCTGGGAGAGTGCGGAGGCAGATGCCAACATTACGAGCGGGGCAGCACCTGCAGTTGCGGGCGAGGTTGTCGTTCTTCCCTATCCGTCCGGAACGATCCAGGCCGTCAGCTCGAATACAGGTCTTGAAGTCTGGTCGACCAAGATTGGTGGCTCCAGAGGTGCAGCCGCACGTTCGTCGCTGACAGCCATATCAGGTGGACCAGTCATCGATGGCAACACGATTTACGCTGCCAACCAGGCCGGGACCATGTCCGCGGTCGACTTGGGCAACGGGCAGGCAAAATGGACCGTGAGGGAAGGCTCGTACAGTCCGGTCTGGCCAGTGGGAGATTCAATCTTCCTGGTTTCTGACGCTGCCGAACTCGTTCGTCTCGATGCAGAGTCGGGCGAACGAATCTGGTCCGCCCCTCTACCTGAATTCAAGCGGCAACGGCTGACCAGAAGAAAAGCCGTGTTTGCAAACTACGGACCAATTCTTGCAGGAGGTCGCCTGATCGTTGCATCCAGCGATGGCATGATCCGACAGTTTGATCCGACAACGGGCGGGCTACTCGGGTCTGCACCACTGGCAGGAGGAGCGGCGAGCAGCCCCATAATTGTGAACGGGGTTCTTTATGTCGTGAGTCAGCAAGGCAATCTCGTCGCCTTCAGGTAAGCAACGGGAACGGTCGAGCAGACAGAAAAAGAATTCTGTCAATATGGGAACAAAGATTGCAATCGTCGGCAGACCAAATGTGGGAAAGTCGACGCTTTTCAACCGGTTGATTGGCAAGCGGCTGGCGCTGGTCAATGACTCGCCGGGGGTCACACGCGACTACCGTGTCGGTGATCTGGCCTTGGGCATCCATAGCGTTTCGGTCCTTGACACCGCTGGCATGGAAGTGGCCCGGACCGGGGAACTCGAAGCAGACATTCGCAGGGCTACCGAACATGCCGTGGCAATGTCAGATGCCTGTATTTTCCTGTTCAATGCACGCGATGGAGTATTGCCTGGGGATCGAGAGGTCGCCGAGATCCTGCGCAAGACTTCAAAACCGATAATTCTGGCAGGCAACAAGTGCGAAGGGTCTGCTGGACTTGAAGGGTGCCTGGAAGCATATGAGTTCGGGTTCGGTTCGCCGGTCGGGATTTCAGCCGAGCATGGAGACGGGATCGGTGAACTGCTTGCCGTCATGGGTGAATTGCTTGTCGAACTTGAAAGCCGGGCCGATCGGGTGCCCGCTACGGCAGGTCCGGTTGAAAATGACACAGGCCGTCCACTCAGGATCGCTGTCGTCGGCCGACCGAATGCCGGAAAGTCCTCCTTGATCAATCGAATCATTGGCGAAGACCGGCTGGTAACAGGAACTGAGCCTGGAACGACGAGGGACTCAATCGGACTGGACGTCAACTGGTTCGCTTCAAGGATGCTGATTCACGATACTGCCGGCATGCGAAAGCGGTCCCGCATCGTCGAAACAGTTGAAAAGATCTCCGTCGCAGATTCGCTTGCCGCCATCCGGTTTGCGGAGACAGTTGTTCTCTTGCTCGACGTTGCCATTCCCTTGGAAGTGCAGGATCTGAGAATAGCAGACCTGGCCGAAAGGGAGGGACGCCCGGTCGTGATAGCCGTCAACAAATGGGACACCGTAAGGAACCGGCAACAATGTCTTGCCAGGATAACGGAGCGGGTCGAAGACCGGTTGCCCGAAATCAGGGGAACTCCCGTCGTGACCGTTTCTGCATTGACAGGTGAGGGCATGGAAGAACTGCATGCTGCTGTTCTGAGCGTCTGGTCCATCTGGAACCGTCGCGTCTCGACAGGACTGCTCAACAGGTGGCTCGAGGACATGACCCGCAACCATCCGCCACCAGCGGTGCGCGGCAGGCCAATTCGGTTCCGCTACATGACGCAGGCCAAGTCCCGCCCCCCGAGTTTCGTGGCAATGTGCTCACATCCCCGGCATGTTCCTACCGGTTACAGGAGGTACCTGAAGAACGGTCTGCGCCAGGCCTTCGGATTCGACGGGACGCCAATCAGGATCTATCTCAGGTCCCGTTCCGAAAAGAACCCCTTTGCTCCCCAGCCGCGCTAAGGCCGATCATCCGCAGGAACAATTCCGGCAACCAGGAGATGATAGAGCCGGTCTGCCTCGGCTTCAGGCGTAACAAGTCGGGACCGGTCTTCACCGGGGAAAAAGCGCCGTCGGGTTTCAGTTGCCATCGGGCGCGGCTCCAGAACGACAACGCTCAGTCCGGAGTTCTTTCCTGTTTCTTTCTGCCAACTTCGAGCCAGCGCAATCTGCATGGCCTTGGTTCCTCCATAGGCACCAAAGAACTTGCAACCGGCGCGGTCGTCCTCGAAAAACACCGCCCTTGCACTGCCCGCCTGGTTGAGCAGTGGAGTGACAAGGGTAATGAGCTCAAATGTCGCAATGCAGTTGATCTCCAGCGCCATCCTGAAATCCCGGATGTCACCATGCGCGACCGGTGAGAGAGGGGGCGCATGGACTGCCGCGTGCACCAAGACGTCCAGCCGCCCCCAATTGTCGTAGATTGAGCGGCAGAGCTCTCGCATTCCGGCACTGGAAGTGATGTCGGCGGCAACGTATGTTGCCTGGCCACCCGCCCGGCTGACGATGCCTGCCAGTTCGGCAAGTGCTCCTTCCGTCCGAGCAGTTGCAACAACGTGGAATTGGTCCACTGCGAGTCGTTCTGCAATTGCCCTGCCCAGGCCTCGTGACGCCCCGGTCACAAGTGCCACTTTTTCGCGTTGAACCGTCGATCCTTCAGGCAATTTGGACCTGCCTCGAGGATGCCGCGGCCAATGAACACCTCATCCTCGCCGAGCCTGCCCGGGCGGGCTCAGCAACACGCGCCAGAATTGCACTGATCAAGCGACCGGCCGGCACGGCATTCAAGTTTCGACTGGACCGGGAGCGCAGATGGTCATCGCGTTGCCGTAGATGTCTTCCAGCCATTCCGGTGTGTCGGCCGGGATAAGTTGCAGTACGGCCACCTTCGCGCCATGAAGCAACTCTGCCGATCGCGACTCCGAGATTGTCGTTGGGGTCTGTTCTGTAGCGAAGAGGACGTCGTTGGCGGCAAGGATGATCACGATCACTAGCGCGCCGCGAAGCACGCCGAAGATTATTCCTACACCCTGGTTGATGGCGCTTACCGCCGGAAGGCTCGCGACCCGGACGAGTGCGGCGGCCGTAATTGTCAGGATGATCAGGGTTATCGAAAACGCAATCGTGAAAGCTGCAATCACCGATAGCTGGCAACTGTCCTTCAGGAATTCGCCCAGGACGGGAATCTGCCCTACAAAAGGAAGTGCGCTGGGAGCGGCAATGTAGGCGATGATTGCTGAAACAACCCATACGGCAATCGATGTGACTTCTCGAACTATGCCCCTGGCGTACGCGAAGATCGCAGAAACGACTATGATTCCGGCAGAAATCAGATCAAAGTAGTTGAAGTCACCCATCTGGGCCTCATCGAGTGTTCATACAGGCCGCTGGTCCAAGAGCATGTCACCTGGTTCGGCAATTCGCTGGGTCTTTTTGCATTGATGATGGCGATAGACAACTCTTTCAATCAACCGGGATCCAACCACCTTCGATGTGCGGCGGTTCCTTGGCCTTGCATCCGGTCGTCCGGCAGCCGGATGTCCGGAAACATGGCCGGTATCGCCGGTCACGTCAAATCGGCACGATGTGAACTGTTGATGACTCTGGCAACCATGGATGAAGATAGGTCAACACTGGCTCGCAATGCGGCCATTGCTGTCGATCCTTCCTGGACGGCTTCTGGATGCATTTGATCGGGCGGACTTACCGAGAAGGATTCAATCCCATAATGGAATCAACCGGTTCTGCCGCCCTCAGCGCGCGGTTGTTCGGATAAACAGGCATGCGTCGATCCTGCGGCGCAAATTCACAGTGCCGGGGAGGGTGCCACCACGGTCAGTTCGTCTCGTGGACCCGTGATCGCGAGTGTCGATACTGCCGGTCTCATGATGCAGCAAGGTCTGTCGAGGTCGTGTCTGCCTGCTGCCCAATGCCCAAGCAGTTGCGTTGGCTCCACCAGCCCTTGTTGCCGGACCGCTGCCAGGTGCCGTGCTCCGAAACTCGTTCCGGGCCGCCGCTTGGCTTTGATGCCTGCATCGATTGCCTGAAGTCAGCACTCAACCCAACGGGCCGTCTGCCGAACCTCCAACGAACTGGCGAAGCAGGACGTTCTCGGAAGTGTCGAGTTTATCTGCCGATCCTGTCCATTCGATTTCACCTTCATGCAGAAGTGCAACCCTGGATGCGATTGCCCTGACACTCGACATGTCGTGCGTAATCGTCACGGCGGTCGTACCACTTTCGAGTACAATTCCGCGAATGAGCTGGTTGATCCTTGCGGCCCTGATCGGATCGAGGCCGGTAGTCGGTTCATCGAAGAACAGGATGTCAGGGTCTGTTGCTATCGCCCGGGCAAGTCCGGCCCGCTTTTGCATGCCGCCTGACAACTCGGACGGAAACAGATCAAGGACGTCCGAATCCAATCCCACCCTTTGGAGCTTCACCTTTGCAACCTCGCGGGCTGCATCCGGCGGTAACTTGTCCGGTCCACGAACGAGTTGAAACGCGACATTCTCAAAGACCGTCATCGAGTCGAAAAGTGCGGCACCCTGAAACAGCATTCCGATCCTTGCACCGCCCGCAATATTGGAAAGGGTCGGTTTCTTGCCGCCAACAGCGATCGTTCCGCTGTCACAGGTAACAAGCCCGAGCACGCATTTCAGGATCACGGATTTCCCGGCACCCGAAACTCCTATCAACGCAAAACTCTCACCCTGCGCAATTTCGAGACTGACCCCGCGCAGGACAGGATTGTCACCAAACGACTTGGTGACATTCCGAAGTTCGATCACCGGTTTCTCCGGGGCGGCGGGCATCGAGTTGGCCGAACCATTCATGATCAGAAGAACAATTCGGTCATGATGTAGTTGGCGGCAATGATCAGCACCGACGCCACGGCCACCGAGTTTGTTGTCGCCCGGCCCACACCTTGTGCTCCCTGGCCGGAATTCGTGCCGAAATAGCAGCCGACGACCGAGATGATGAATCCGAAGACGGCGGCCTTCACCAGGCCCGAGACGACATCAGACGTGACCAGGAACCTGACGGTAAAGTCCACGTAGAGGTCCGGGTTGAAGTCGAGACGTCTCGTGCCGACGAGGAATCCTCCGAGTATTCCGATTATGTCGCCTATGCCCGTGAGTGCCGGCATCACGACCGTTGCAGCGACTACCCTCGGCACAACCAGGAACTTTGTCGGGTTGGTCGAAAGTGTCCGAATGGCATCGATCTGGTCGGTAACCTTCATCGTGGCGATTTCCGCGCCGATGGATGAGGCAACCCTCCCGGCAACGATAAGTCCGCAAAGAACAGGACCGAGTTCCCTGACCACTCCGATTGCCACGATCACCGGCACGGCAGTATCGGAACTCAGCCTTGAACTGCCTGCATGAATCTGCAGCGCCAGTGCTGCTCCGGCAAACAGGGCCGTAAGCCCGACTATCGGTAGGCTGTAGAAACCTATGTTCAGAATCGCCTTCCAGAGCTCGCGAAAGTAGAAGGGCGGCCGAACAACATGGCTCACGGCGTCGATCGAGAAAATTGTGATGCTGCCGACAGCAGCGCAGATCCGGATCGTCGTACGGCCGATCCCGACCGGAGCCGACATCCAGCCCTTGACGGCCGCCATGCTGTTCTCATTCAATGCCGTATTCCCTTTCGTAGCGGTTGCCGAGGCTCGTCAGGACTTCGTAACCGATGGTTGATGCATTGTCGGCCAATTCATCGATCGTCTGGTATTGACCCAGCAATTGCAGAGAATCCGGAACCGTTGAAAGGCTGCTGACATCTACCGTCAAGAGATCCATCGAGATTCTTCCTACGACCTTGCACGGGACGTCACCGGCATAAAGGGCAAGGTCGCGACCCAGGTACCGCCATATCCCGTCAGCGTAACCGGCGGACAGGGTTGCGACCCGGGTGTGCGACGGTGCCGACCAATCCGCGCCATAACCGACAATTTCACCGGGATTGACATCGCGAACTTGTATGACCGGGAGACTGAGCTGCACCACCTGTCTTGCGCCGGTAAACGGCAGACCGCCATACAACCCTATTCCAGGTCTGCACAAGTCGAAGTGATAATCACTCCCCAGGAGCATTCCACCTGTCGCAGACAGCGATCTGCGGGTACGCATTCCACCGGTCATGTCTGCAAACTCGCGGAGCTGCCAGTCGTTCAGCGGGTTATCTGGTTCATCTGCGCAGGCCAGGTGACTCATAACCAGTACGGGCATGGATGCCGACAATTC
Organism: Paracoccaceae bacterium; assembly: GCA_963664715.2. Classification (GTDB taxonomy): domain Bacteria; phylum Pseudomonadota; class Alphaproteobacteria; order Rhodobacterales; family Rhodobacteraceae; genus JAPOXR01. The sequence goes on along the minus strand of CAXXUY010000016.1, from coordinate 274,826 downwards.
CCCGCGAATCGATCGAAACTCGGTCTGCTCCATGCCGAGCCGATTCATGCCGGTGTCGACTTGCAGTGCAAATGGCTGCCCCGGATGGTCTGCCCGGAATGTCGAGAACTGTTGAACGGAGTTGATGACGGGAATCAGGTCGAAGCCCGCAACGAGTGAACCGTCGCCAGGCAGGTATCCGGACAGCACGAATATCTCGGCACCGGTTCCCAATGAGTCTCGAAGGGCGGAGCCTTCCTCGGCCAGTGCAACAAAAAAAGTCCGAACGCCGCATTTCGCCAGGGCTTGAGCGACCATTGCCGCACCCAGACCGTAACCATCGGCCTTAACGACTGCTGCTGTTTCCGATTCGATCGAAGTGAGGCGATCCAGACTCCGCCAGTTGTCCGCAATTGCTTCCAGGCTGATTGTCAGATTGGCCTTTGCCATAGGACGTCAACAATTCCTGGACCGGCGAGCGTCATCCCGTGCGATTTTCGTCGTTGCGCAATGTTCTTCCGGACATCATGCGGGACGCCATCAGGACGCGGCCCTTCCCTCTTCATGGGGGTCGGTATAGCCAGACTTCGGCGCATTTCCAAATTGTGTGAACTTGGCGTCATAACTCAGGTTGATCGTTCCTGTCGGGCCTTGCCGATGCTTGGCGACTATCAGTTCTGCCCGACCCGAGACGTCATCCATTTTCTTTTGCCATTTGACGATCTCCGCCTCATCGGATTCGTCAGGTTTCTCCTGCTCAACGTAATACTCCTTACGATACACGAACATGACGATATCTGCATCCTGTTCAATCGAACCCGAGTCACGGAGGTCGGAGAGTTGGGGTTTCTTGACCTCCCTGCCTTCCACTGACCTCGACAGCTGGGAAAGCGCAACGACGGGTATGTTCAATTCCTTGGCGATGGCCTTCAGGCTTCGTGTGATCTCTGCCACCTGGTAGACCTTGCTCTCGCGTGTGTCAGTTGACAGGACGAGTTGAAGATAGTCGACGATGAGGAGGTCAAGCCCTGCAGTTTCCTTCAGCCGCCGGGCCCTGACCGCCAACTGGGAAATGGGTAGCGCCGGTGAATCGTCGATATAAATCGGACAGGACTGAAGATTCCGCGCAGCATTGGTATAGTTCTCAAGATCCTTGACACCGATATCCCCCGTCCGAACCTTCGAGATCGGTATCTCGGAATTCGCAGCCAGTATTCTGGCAGCCAGTTGGGAGGATGGCATCTCCAGCGAAAACATGCCGACATAGCCGCCTGATGTCTCGCCATCACCATGTCCCGAGAATGCGCGCGCGACATTGTAGGCGATGTTGGTGGCAAGAGCAGTCTTGCCCATTCCCGGCCTGCCGGCGAGTATGACGAGATCGGCCTTCTGCAACCCTCCCAGTTTCCGGTCGATTTCGATGAAGCCCGTCGAGAGTCCTGACAATCCGGTCGGACGCTCCATGGCTGTCCTTGCCGCGGCAACCGCGCCGGTCATCGACATGACGAAAGACTGGAATCCGATATTTCCTTCGCCGGATTCCCCGATCGCGTAGAGCTTCTGCTCGGCATCGGCGATCAGGTCGGCGGCTGACGTGTCCACCTGAGGACTTCGCGCTGAATCCGCGAGTTCGGAATAGAGGTCGATGAGCTTCCGTCGAATTGCCAGTTGATAGATTTCCTGTGCGTACTGCTTGCCGGCGTGCACGCTGATTGCCGCATCCTGAAGCTTGATCAGGTAGTTGACGCCGCCCAGTTCAGCAAATCCAGGTTCCTGGTCGACAAACGGCTTCAGTGTTCGCGGGTCGGCGATCGCGTGCCGTGTAATTCTCTCGCTGATCAACTTGAAAAGAAATTGGTGAATCGGGTCGTAAAAGTGGTGAATCTTGACAACGTCTGCAGCCTCGTGAAACACATCATTGTTCGAGAGTATCGCGCCGAGCAGGGATTGCTCTGCCTCGATGTTGCACGGCCTGACGGGCGGCAGGGAAAACTCTCCCGGGTCCTGATCATAATGCTGCGGATGCCCGAAATCATCCATGAACGGCCTCCATCCCAACTCGCAACCGGTTCGTGATCGCAGTGATTAACCTGAAATGCAAAATGTATGTTCGGGTGCAAAAACTGTGGAAAACCGGCGCCGGAGTTCCGACCATATTAAGCAGTTCTTAGGATTGATTCCACAACATATATGGAAGAGTCGCCAAATTCCGGGTAAATTGGTGCAAAACCGGATTCAGTTCATTTTGTCAGTCGGATGGCTTCCATTCCTGGGGCCGGCCGAGAAAGTCCCGCACAATTCGAATGGTCTGCGTGTCGATGAGACCACGTTCGCTCCCGACGGCAAGTATGTCGCCCCATGTGCACAAACTGTGAATCCTGATCCGGTTTCTGGACAGTTCCGCCTCTGCTTCAGGGAAGATCCCGTAATGGAATACAACGATCACTTCTGTACATTCTGCACCAAACTCGCGTATTGCATTGACAAAGCCGAGTTTTGAGCCTCCGTCCGTTGCCAGGTCCTCAATCAGCAGGACACGCTGGCGGGGAAGGATCTCACCTTCAATGCGTGCATTTCTGCCGTATCCCTTAGGCTTCTTGCGAATGTAGGACATGGGTAGACCCATCCGTTCTGCCACGAATGCCGCGAACGGAATCCCGGCCGTCTCTCCTCCGGCAATATTGTCAATTCTGCCTGTGCCTGCATCCTGGACGATCAACTGTACCAGCATGTCGGAGATTTCGGACCTGGCTTCCGGAAATGAAATGATCCGCCTACAATCGACATAGACAGGTGACAGTCTGCCGGATGCCAGCCGGAACGGATCCTCGGCCCTGAACCGGACCGCGTCAATTTCGAGAAGCAACTGAGCAGTTCGCCGGGAGCATTCATCGAGGCTAGTTTTCATTGTGAATCCCCTCGTTCCGTACGACCTCCCAATACAGGTTGAATCCCGGATCAAAGATGATGATTCTGTCATCTCCGACCGGCAACTCGTGGGCCACCGGTATCGGTGCAGCCCTTTTCCTGAGTTCCACAGTTTCCGGACTGGGCTCAAGTCCATAAAAGCGAGGACCATTGATGGAGGCGAATTCCTCCAGGCATTGGAGGGCCCCGGCATCTTCGAAAACATGTGCAAGGCAGGATAGTGCAACCGGAGCTGTGAAGATTCCGGCACATCCCACGGAAGTTTCCTTGTCGCTTGCCAGGTGTGGTGCGCTGTCGGTTCCCAGGAAGAACGCGGTTTCTCTGCCGGTTGCCGCTTCAAGCAGCGCCTGCCTGTGTTGTTCGCGCTTGGCAACGGGCAGGCAGTAATAGTGAGGCCGCAATCCGCCCAGGAACATGTGATTGCGGTTCAGGATCAGGTGATGAACGGTGATTGTCGCTGCAGTCTGGGGATGGTTTGACCTGACAAACTCTATGCCATCTGCCGTTGTTACGTGTTCCAGAACGATGGGAAGGCTGGGTTCCCAGGAAACTATCTTCTCCAGGACTCGGTCGATAAAGATCTTCTCACGGTCAAAGACGTCAACACCGAAATCCGAGACTTCACCATGGACGCAGAGGGGAGTGGAGGTTTCGGCCAGGACAGCCAGGACGTCCCGGGTTCTTTCAATGTCGGTAACGCCGCTTTGCGAGTTGGTCGTGGAGCCGGCAGGGTAGAGCTTGACCGCGGAGATATGGCCACCTGCGATTGCCTCTCCTACGTCTGCAGGGTCTGTGTTGTCTGTCAGGTAGACCGTCATCAACGGATCAAAGGATGAAAACTCCGGCAGGACTGCCAGAATTCGCTTTCTGTATGCGATGGCGGCGGCGGCCGTCGTTACGGGCGGCGAGAGGTTCGGCATGATGATTGCGCGTCCGAAATTTGAGGCGGTTGCCCCTATGACGCTCTTCAGGATGGCACCGTCCCGCAGATGGAGATGCATATCATCGGGTCTTCGAATGATGAGATTCACTGGCTTGCCCGTGCCTGGACCGCCTTGTCCTTACCCCGGTTCAGTCTCCGGATCTCGGGCAAGATCGTCTCCTGGAGCACCCGACCGGTTATGGGGCCGGCATGCCGAAGGCGTACTATTCCTTCGCCGTCGACGACAAATGTCTCGGGGATGCCATATACGCCCCAGTCGATTGCAATCCTGCCATCCGGGTCTGCTCCCGTCATGATGTAGGGATTTCCCAATTCCCTGAGGAAGCCCAGCCCTTTGTCTTCGGTATCCTTGTAGTTGACTCCAAGAATCGGAATCCCGGCACTTGCAAGGGCCACGAGGTTGGGATGTTCAACGCGGCATGGACCGCACCAGCTGGCCCAGAAATTGACAAGTTTTGTACCGGGGACAAGGAGTTCGTCCGCAGTCGGAGGTGCGAGGTTCCCCAACGGTTTCAACTCGAAACCGGGAACGGTCCTTCCGACCAGCGCGGAGGGCAGGGAGTCGTCGCTTCCGTGCAGAAGCTGTTGCGACATGATGCCGACAAATCCTGCAAACAGGATCGCCGGCAGCACGACGATTGGATTAATCCGCCTCATCATCCGGGTTGTGTTTCAATTCCTTCAGCTTCCGAGTCGCACGAATGGACCCGGAAAGCGTGACGGCGACCATGACGACCAGCAGGAAAATGGTAACTGCATAGGCAGACAGAACCTCAGCCTGGTATTTTCCTAGATCGGGAATCATGCAACCGTCTCCCGCGCAAGGATGTTCTCGATCTGGTGCTTTCTGATTTCGGTTCGAGTCCCTTCGACGACGAGCGCCAAGAAAAGCACGACAAAACCTCCCATGCAGAGCAGGAGCGGATAATAGTAGACGTCGTGAATGTGAGTGGCACTGTCGAGAGACAAGGTCGAACCCTGGTGGAGGCCCTGCGACCAGAAAATAACCGAATACCTCGACAGCAATGCAAATACCGAACCGAAAAGGCAAAGATAAGCTGCGAGGTCAGCCGTCCTGTTCCTGTCGTCGGAACTGTTCCAGAGGGCAATGTAGCCGGCATAGCTCACGAACAGGATCAGGAAGGATGTAAGACGGGGATCCCACGCCCAGTAGGTCCCCCACATCGGCTTGCCCCAGATCGCTCCCGTGATGATCGCCATAGCCGTCATGCATGCTCCCGCCGGTGCGGCTGCCTTGGCTGCGAGAGCGGACACATGGTGCCTGCGAACCAGCCAGATGAGCGATGCGATCAGCATCATGAGCCAGGCATTGATTGCAATCAGCGCCGAAGGAACATGCAGATAGATGATCTTGACCGTTGACCCCTGTACTGCATCGGGTGGAGTGCGGAAGAAACCCCAGCCCAGACCGGCAATTACCAGGATGCCCGCAAGAGACCAGAGAACCACCATCAGTCGATCTGTAGCTCTCATGAAGCGTGTTGGGTTTGCAAATTGCCAGATTGACACGGAGATTCTCGATTTTGGTTCGGACATTGGCAGCCCGGACTATGACCTTGCGCCTCTACTGTAGGTTAATACGCAGCACCCTGGCGGACGCAAATGGAATCAGCGCCGCGCAGGCAAGCGAAATTGCGAGAACTGCGGCAACTGGTTCCGATGCGTCTGCCCCGGCCGACAACGACGCAGCAGCAATACTGCCGAAGATCAGGGTTGGAATGCAGAATGGCACGACCAGCACCGAAGCAAGCATGGCTCCGCGAGTCGTGCCCGCCGTCAAAGCGGCTCCCAGCACGCCGATTGCACTCAGGGCGGGAGTGCCGGCCAGGAGAGTCAGCAACACGGCAATCCCGGTCCCCTGCGGAAGATTGAGCAGAACCCCGATCAGCGGCGCGATCAGGCAGATCGGCAGGCCGGTTGCGAGCCAGCATGAAACGATCTTTGCCAAGGTGAACGCTTCCAAGGGCAGGGGTGCCGCAACCAGCCTTTCCAGGGTTCCATCGTCGATGTCCTCCTGAAACAGCCGTTGCAACGACACGAGGTTCGCAAGCAGTGCTGCCGCCCACAGAACTCCGATCGAAATCATACGGTGGACTTCCGTATCAGGTCCGATCCCGAGCGGAATCAGTACTGCAATCGCCAGGTAGAAGACCAGGGGCAGTCCGAATCCTCCCTTGGTAAGGAAGGCAAGTTTCAGTTCGCGGAGCAACAGTGACCTCAAGTCGGCACCTCGTTGTCCTGCATGTCGGCTGACCCGCCGGAAATTTCAAGGTGATCCGCAATTCCCGGCATGGAACGCGACAGCATCGTCATGACCACGATCCCGCCCGTTGCACAATGGTCCGCAATTGTATCAATGACCCTGTCTGCCCAGGTGGAATCCAGCGCGGTCAGCGGTTCATCCAACAGCCAGACTCCCGGTGCGCAGGAGAAGAGCGACACAAGTGCCACGCGTTTGCGTTGCCCGGAAGACAGGTGGCGTACCTGGCGATCCAACATGGACGACAAATCAAATTGCTGCACGAGTTCTTCATGAAACCGCCTGCCATGAACATCGGCCCAGAAACGTATGTTCTCCGCGACCGTAAGGTCGCCCTTGAGCCCATCCTGATGACCAAGATATGCCAGGTCGTCCCGGGGCACACGGACTGATCCGCTGGCAAGTTGGCCGATGCCTGCAAGTGTCCTGAGCAGTGTCGATTTTCCCGAACCATTTGGTCCGCTTATTTCGAGGCACTGACCGGAGTTTACCTTGAATGTAATGTTGCGGAGCACGCGCCTTCCGCCCCTCAGGCAGGAGATGTTGTTTGCCCGAACTTCCAGCAGACCTGCAGTGTTGAATTGCAATTCCTCGTTCCTTGCCATTTGGGCGGTCCATTGGCCTGGATTCCCCGGCGGGTGGCACCAATGCGGTCACGTATTCATTCCTTGCAGCTTTTTCGCAACCTTCAAGTCGAATTGGAGTCAAGGGCAGTGCCGCGTGCAGACTGACTGGCATACTGACAGGTTGAAGACGGCGATTGTCAGACAGTACGAGGGTGCTGCGCTCCCGTGATCCGGCTGCCGGGGTGTTGCGGCCGATTCAGCACATTTGCAGGCTGCCTTGACCAGGAGATCAACAAGCAACCGGCCGGCAATTGCTGATTGCCATTCTCATGACATTTGGGCCCGGTCCGAACAGCAACCCGTCGCAACTGCCCGAACACCGTGCTGCCGCGGCGTCATCGCGCAATCGTGAACCCGGACAGTTGAACCGCACAATATTCCCGTGGCAGTCGTCAGCGCGGTACAAGGCGGCGGTTCGCCTTGACGTTACTGGGTTTACGTTGGATTAAGGTCGGTGGAATTGACGGATGTTCGAGGACAATGAAACTATCAATCGGCAAGGCGTCGCATGCCACTCGGCGACAACTGAAGGTCGGGTCGACGACCTACGGATACTATTCAATCACCGCTGCGGAGCAACTCGGACTCGGCGAATTTTCACGGTTGCCGGCATCGCTGTCCATCGTTCTGGAAAACCTGTTGAGGTTCAGGGACGGGAAAACCGTCCGCGACGCAGATATTTCGGCGTTTTCGAATTGGTGCAACGAGGGTGGCCGTTCGGCCGCCGAGATTTCCTTCCGGCCTGGCAGGGTCCTGATGCAGGACTTCACGGGTGTCCCGGCCGTAGTGGATCTGGCGGCGATGCGCGACGGGATCCAGTCCCTGGGAGGAGATCCGACCCGCATCAATCCGCAGGTCCCGGTGGACCTGGTCATCGATCACTCGGTTTCAATTGACCAGTTCGGCAACCCGCGAGCGTTCCGCGCGAATGTCGAACTCGAATACGAACGGAATATGGAGCGATACAAGTTCCTGAAATGGGGGCAGGCCGCATTTGAGAATTTTCGAGTTGTCCCACCTGGGACCGGAATCTGTCACCAGGTAAATCTCGAATACCTCAGCCGTACTGTTTGGAGCGGACAAGACGGTTCGGGCGAAACGGTTGCATTCCCGGACACTGTTGTGGGGACCGACAGCCATACCACGATGGTCAACGGTCTCGCGGTCCTCGGTTGGGGAGTTGGAGGGATCGAGGCGGAGGCGGCGATGCTGGGCCAGCCGTTTTCCATGCTGATTCCCGAGGTGGTCGGTTTCGAGATTTCCGGAAGGCTGGCTGAAGGCCGGACGGCGACGGATCTGGTGCTAACAGTGGTCAAGATGCTGAGGGAAAGAGGTGTCGTAGGCAAATTTGTCGAATTTTTTGGATCGGGGTTGGACCAACTCTCGGTCGCCGACAGGGCAACAATTGCGAATATGGCACCTGAGTACGGCGCCACCTGCGGTTTCTTCCCGGTGGACAACGAGACTTTGCGGTATCTGAGGCAGAGCGGCCGGAGCGAGGAGGTCGTCGAACTCGTTGAGGCATATGCCAAGGAGAACAGGATTTGGCGGGGTCCGGCACGCAACACGGTGTATTCCGACCGGCTCCACCTTGACCTTGGCTCGGTCGTTCCGGCAATCTCGGGACCAAGACGGCCGCAAGATCATACGCCCTTGGACAAGGCGGCGGCGGCATTCAGGAACGTGGCGCAAGAACACCGCGCCATGGTTCCGGCCGGCAGTCCAGCACAGCAAGTCGACGGGCAGGACTATTCGCTGCACGACGGATCTGTCGTGATTGCCTCAATCACATCTTGCACCAACACGTCCAACCCGTACGTCATGATTGGTGCCGGGCTGATTGCCCGCAACGCGCGGCGGCTTGGGCTGACCAGCAAACCCTGGGTCAAGACTTCGCTCGCGCCGGGTTCCAAGGTCGTTACAGAATACCTGGAGGCTTCGGGGCTACAGGAAGATCTGGATGCGATCGGATTCAATCTGGTCGGCTACGGGTGCACGACTTGTATCGGTAATTCCGGGCCGCTGTCCGAGGAGATTTCCCAGGCGATCGAGAAGGACAATCTGGTTGCCGTGTCCGTGCTTTCCGGAAACCGGAATTTCGAAGGGCGGATCAATCCGCTTGTGAGAGCCAACTATCTCGCGTCTCCACCGCTGGTGATCGCATATGCCCTGACTGGCGACATGAATATCGACCTGACCAGTGCTCCCTTGGGAATCGGAAATGACGGCCGTAAAGTGTATTTGAGGGATATCTGGCCAACGAGCGAGGAAATTGCCCAGCTTGTGGACAAGACTGTAACGAGGGAAGCGTTCGAGAAAAAGTATGCGGACGTATTCCTGGGTGACGAGAGATGGCAGTCCGTTCCGGCGCCGGTCAGCCAGACATACGATTGGCCAGCATCGTCAACCTATGTAAGGAATCCGCCATATTTCGACGGAATCACGATGGAGCCGCCGGGAATCACGGACATTGTCGACGCACGGATCATTGCGATTCTCGGTGACATGGTGACAACTGACCACATATCACCGGCAGGGACATTCGCTGCAGAGTCACCGGCCGGGAAGTATCTTGTCGAGCGGCAGGTCCAGAGGCGTCTCTTCAACTCATACGGTGCACGCCGGGGCAACCACGAAGTCATGATGCGGGGAACCTTCGCCAACATCAGATTGCGAAACAAGATGCTGGATAACGTGGAGGGCGGATTTACGATCGGTCCCGATGGAAATCAGAAATCCATATTTGAAGCCGCGATGGAATTCATGGAGCAGGGAACTCCCCTGGTCGTGTTTGCGGGTAGGCAATATGGAGCCGGTTCATCCAGGGATTGGGCCGCTAAGGGCACGAGGCTGCTGGGTGTAAGGGCTGCAATCGCGATGGGCTTTGAGCGAATCCATCGTTCAAATCTGGTTGGAATGGGAGTGGTACCGTTCGAGTTCATGAACGAGGACGATTTCCTGCAGTTGAACCTTGTCGGCGACGAGACAGTCACGATCAAGGGCCTCGAGGACGGGATAAGGCCTCTGATGGAGGCAAGCTGCGAGATCAGCTCCTCCACCGGTGACTTGAGGCGCATACCCCTTCGCTGCCGGGTCGATACGGAAGTCGAAGTCGACTATCTCAACAATGGCGGAGTTCTTCAATTTGTCTTGAGAAGGCTTGCGAAGGCCGCTTGATTGCGATCTTGTCAGGACCAAGGTGGTGCCTGGCAATGACAGATGATCGCCTTGGGCAGGCGAATGAAAGGACTCTGGGATGGGAATCAAGCGTCTCGTCGTGATGCTGGTGGCGTTGACGTCGAGTTTGATGGCGGCTGGCGCTTCGCAGGCCCAGCCAGGTGGCTTCGTGGTTCTTGAACTCTATACGTCCCAAGGCTGTTCTTCATGTCCGCCGGCAGACGATTTCCTTGCCGAACTTGCCAGCGCGGAACCGGGAGACCTGACTTTCATGTCAAGGAATTCGGCGCGCCTGCTACCGCTTGGTTTCCACGTCGATTACTGGGATTATCTCGGTTGGACGGACGAAATGGCGGATCCGGCCTTCACCCGGAGGCAGCGCGATTACGCGCGGTCACGGGGAGAGCCGATGATCTATACGCCACAAATGATCGTTCAGGGACAGGCCTTCCTCGTTGGGAGCAAGCGCAATGCCATCAAGGACGCGATCAACAGGTACGGTGTTGCCAGTCCGATCACGGTAAATGCACAGGACATTCCATCAAGTGGTGGACACAGGGGGTGGGCAATCAAGATCGATCCGCAGGCAAACTCGGCCGTAGCCGGAAGTGGCGTAATGGATGTGATCTATTTGCGATTTCTGGATGATGAACGAGATGTTCATGTCGGTGCCGGCGAAAACCGGAACCGCAGGATCTCCTACGCAAATGTCGTAACCGACTTGCGATATCTGGGGAAATGGGACGCGCAAGGAACGTTCACACACCGGATTTCGGGACTGTCTGGCGACAGTGCTGGTGCGGAACAGGAGTTGATCCTGCTGCAAAAGGCCGGATTCGGAAGAATCGTGGGTGCCAATTTCCTGAAATGAATCCGGGCCAGTTCTTCGGCCGCGCCGGAATGCGTGATAATTCTTCATCCAGATGAAGGGTCGCAACGTCCCGTTGTGCCGCCCGGGCTCGGATCGACCGGCATCCAGAGGGGCGGCATCCAACCTCCCGAGATGCACTGGTCATTGAATCGTTCAATTTCCTGCGGCAATGATATAGTCCAATGCCCCGGCGGGTTGGCAGCGCGTTGACGGCGGTCAATCCAAGTGTAACTCGGAGACGGTATTGGATGCAGGCAAGGGGCTAATTGCAGTCGAAATTCGGAGTGTCGGCAAGCGTTTCGGATCGGTCACTGCTCTGAAGAGCGCGTCACTGTCCATTCGGGACAACGAGTTTTTCACGCTTCTCGGTCCGTCCGGATGCGGGAAGACAACCCTTCTTCGACTCATCGCAGGATTTGAGGATGTCAGCGAAGGGCAGATTCTGCTATACGGACAGGAACTGGAGGATCTGCCCCCACACAAGAGACCCGTAAACACGGTTTTTCAGCACTATGCGCTGTTTCCCCACATGAGCGTGGCCGAGAACGTGGCGTTCGGTTTGAGAATGCGGCGATTCAGCAAGCGCGAAATAGCTGACACGGTCCAACGCATGCTGGGCCTCGTGCATCTGGAGGAATTGGCCGAGAGGCGACCTCATCAACTCTCGGGCGGTCAGCAGCAGCGGGCGGCGCTGGCGCGGGCGATCGCACCTGGACCCAAGGTCCTCTTGCTGGACGAGCCGCTGTCTGCACTGGATCTGAAGCTGCGGCAGGCGATGCGCATCGAACTGAAGCAGTTGCAGCGTGATACCGGGATCACCTTCGTGTTCGTGACTCACGACCAGGAGGAAGCCCTGTCAATGTCTGACCGAATCGCCGTGATGTCGGACGGTTTGATCCAACAGACCGGCGACGCCAGGGAAATCTACGACAATCCCGTAAACAGGTTTGTTGCAAACTTCATCGGTGAGGCCAATCTCATAGAAACCAGGGTGACCGGGCTTGCAGGCGAGAACTGCCAGTGCAGCCTGCCAGGCGGCCACACCATCGTATGCAGGAGCACCAGCAGGGTCGAGTTGGGTATGAAGGGACTCCTGCTTGTCAGGCCGGAGAAAATCCGGCTGGCTGAGCCCGGCGAGGAATGCAGTTTGCGCGGGGTTGTTGCCCAGGCGGTCTACCTCGGCACTGACACCCAGTACAGTATCGAGGTTGAAGGAGGCACGTCGCTCCTTGCCAGATGCCAGAATGTTGGTGTCGACATGCTGCGATACCGGCCCGGTGAGAGCGTGGGACTCAGGATCGAGGCTGGAGCTGCCCGGGTAATGGCAGACTGATGACAGTCGCGGTGAAAGACAGGCCCGGTAAGTCAGGTCTCTTCCGTCCCGTCAGGTTGTTCCTGCTGCTGCCGTCCTGGCTGCTGATCGGCTTCTTTCTCCTGATCCCCGTGTTCATGATGCTCGTGTTTTCCTTCCTTACCAAGGAGTTCAGGGGAGGAGTGATCTGGGAATTCACTTTCGCTGCCTACGACCAGTTCATATTTGACAGGGGGTTGTTTGGCGATGAACCGCCGCGCATCGAATGGACCTATATCACGATTTTCGGCAGATCCATCGTCCAGGCCGCAGTGGCAACGGTCTTGTGCCTGTTGATCGGCTTTCCGACCGCGTATTTCATAGCCACGCGCACGCCGCAATCACGCATGGTCTGGCTGTTCCTGGTGACGGTTCCATACTGGGTGAATCTCCTGATCCGAACCGTGTCCATGAAGTTCCTGATCAGGGACAATGGGCCGATGAACGAATTGCTGCTTGCATTTGGCGTCATCTCCAGCCCGTTGCCGCTGATCAATACGGACCTGGCGGTGCAGCTGGGCCTGTTCTATTCCTATTTGCCGTTCATGGTTCTGCCGATCTACGCTTCGGTGGAGCGATATGATTTTTCGTTGTCTGAAGCAGCGGCCGACCTTTACGCCGGTCGGTGGACAATCCTCCGGCAGGTGCTGTTGCCGGTTGTCAGGCCCGGTATCGTGGCTGGCAGCATACTGGTCTTCATTCCGAGCCTGGGCGCCTTCCTGGCACCGGACCTGCTGGGTGGAGCGAAGAACTTCATGATCGGTTCCCTGATCGAGGAGCAGTTCAAGGGCAATGCTGGAAACTGGCCCTTTGGTGCAGCAGCAGCAATGATTCTTCTGACGATGGTACTGATTGCGCTGATGATCTATGCCAGGCAGCAGTCGAGTTCGGAAGCGAGATGACATGACTGCTCGTAAAGGTGTCAGACACTACCCGGGCTTCTTTCCGGTGACGCTCATTTGCCTGTTCATCCTGTACGCGCCGCTTCTGGTCGTCATGGGCTACAGCTTCAACGCGTCCCAGTCGATTACGGTCTGGGGTGGGTTCAGTCTTCGTTGGTACCACGAGGTCTTCTTCGGAATTGAATCCTCGAAATTCAAACTGGCCGCCTGGAACTCCATTACAATAGCGACGGTCGCCGCGATTGTTTCAACCACAGTTGCGACCGCAGCGGCAATCGGGATGGTCAGGGGCGGCTGGTTCCGGGGCAAGGCATTCAGCTTCGCTCTGCTCACGATGCCGATAATGGTCCCCGAGATTGTCACTGCGGTCGCCACACTGATCTTCTTCAGCGCGATCGGTCTTGTCCTGGGCTACAGTTCGATACTCATCGCACATATCGTGTTTTGCATTCCGTTCGCGTTTCTTCCGATCGCCGCCAGGTTGCAGGGAATTGAACCTTTCTACGAGGAAGCCGCCCAGGACCTTTACGCGGACCGGAGTCGGGTGTTCATTCATGTACTCCTGCCGCTGATGGCGCCGGGCATACTTGCGGGTTTCCTGTTGGCCTTCATCATTTCGCTCGATGACTTCATCATTACGAATTTCATCAAGGGCTCGGGAATTGAGACCTTGCCAACCGCAATATTCGGGGCGGTCAAGCAGGGGATAAAACCCAACATTATGGCGCTGTCGACCTTGCTGTTGCTGGTCTCCGGGCTGTTTGTTAGTGTCTCCTACGTGGTCGGCAGTCTGGGAAACCGGGGCGACAGCAAGCGCTCAAGGAACCAGGGCGGCTGATTCCAAACACGCAATCCGAGGAAGGAAGTCCAAATCATGTTTAAAAGGTTGACACTGGCACTGGCGGCGATGGCGCTGGTGACACCATCCGCTGCCCTGGCTGAAGGCAAGCTCTCGATTTATCACTGGTTCGAGTACATCCCCCAGGAGTTGCTCGACAAGTTTTCGTCCGAAACCGGCATTGAAGTCACCATGGACACCTTCGACTCGAACGAGGCCATGCTCGCCAACCTGAAGGCCGGGAAGATGGGAACCTATGACGTGGCGGTTCCCGGAGACTACATGGTCGAGATCATGATCGGCGAGGGTTTGCTCGACACGATTGCCGACGGCGAACTTGCCAATGTGGGCAATATCGAACTGCAATGGTTGGATGTTCCGTTTGACCCGGGTCGAAAGCACTCGATTCCATACCAATGGGGATCGACCAGTTTCTCGGTCAACAGGGATGTCTATTCGGGAGACATCAGGACGACCGCAATCATATTTGACCCGCCGGCAGAGTTAAGCGGGAAGATCAACATCCTCGACTCGCAAGGCGAGGTCATGCTGCTTGCGTCGATGCATCTTGGCATTCCGCAGTGCTCGAATGACCGGGACCAGTTGAAAGCACTGGACGATCTCCTGCAATCGGCAAAGGAGCATTGGGCATCATTCAATTCCGACGGTGCAAAGGATGTGCTGGTGTCCGGTGACGCGGCAGTCGGCATGATCTGGAACGGATTCTCGTCCAAGGCAAGAGCCGAAGGTGCCAACGTCGAGTATTCCTACCCGCATGAAGGACTGATCGTCTGGATGGACAATGTTGTACTGCTACGTGATGCACCAAACCGTGACAATGCATTGAAATTCATGGATTTTCTGTTGGAGCCGGAAAACGTGGCTGCAGTGACGAACTTTGCCCGCTACAGTGCGGGGGTCACGGGAGTCACCGATCTGCTTGATGAAGACCTGAAATCGCAACCGGAGGCCATTCCGCCAGCGGATGCGCCGGCAGGCACTTTCATCCAGGTCTGCGACCAGGCAACGCAAGAGGTCTATGACGCAATCTGGACAAGGCTGAAGAAGTAGGCGTGCCTCATGGCAGGGCATGCCACTTGCCCTGCCAATTGCCTGTCATTCCAAATTGCCTGTCGATCCCCGTTTCGCAGTCCTGTTCGAACCGGTCCGGATCGGACCGGTAACCGCCAGGAACAGGTTCTACCAGGTACCACATTGCAATGGCATGGGTTACCGGGACCCGACCGCTGCCGCCCATATGCGTGGAGTCAAGGCGGAAGGTGGTTGGGCGGTGGTATGCACGGAGCAGGTGGAAATCCACCCCACCTCCGACATCAACCCGTTCATTGAACTGAGGATCTGGGACGACCGTGACATTCCGATGTTGGCAAGGATGTCAGACAAGATCCACGAACATGGTGCATTGTCAGGAATTGAACTGGCTTACAACGGACTGAATGGTCCCAACCTCTACGGAAGGGAAGTTCCGATGGCTCCAACGGCGCTACCGGTCGCAAGTTTCACCTACGATCCGGTTCAGGCGCGCTCCATGGACAAGGAGGATATCGGGAACATCAGGCGCTGGCACCGGAATGCCGCGTTGCGGGGCAGGCGTGCCGGATTCGATCTCGTCTACGTCTATGCGGGTCATGCATTGGGATTCTTCCATCACTTTCTGTCACGAAAGTACAACCAACGAACGGACGAATACGGTGGTTCCCTGGAAAACAGGGTACGGTTGCTGAAGGAGATCTTGATCGAAACCAAGGAAGCGGTAGGCGAGGTCTGCGCCGTGCCATGCAGAATCTCACTTGACGAATTGATGGGGCCGGAAGGGCTCGAACAGGCTGAAATCGAGGACATAATCGGAATGCTCTCCGAACTGCCTGACCTGTGGGATGTATGTCTTGCCGGTTGGGAGAACGACAGCCAGACATCCCGATTTGCCCCGGAAGGCGTCCAGGAACCGTATTTCGGGAACATCAAGAAACTGACAACGAGACCCGTCGTTGGTGTGGGCCGGTACACATCCCCCGACCGAATGGTATCCCTGGTAAAAGGGGGACTGCTGGATCTGATTGGATGTGCCCGGCCGTCGATCGCAGATCCGTTTATTCCAAGGAAGATCGAAGAGAACCGACTTGAGGACATTCGGGAGTGCATTGGATGCAACATCTGCGTGTCGGGGGATTTCACGATGTCTCCAATCCGCTGCACGCAGAACCCCTCGATGGGTGAAGAATGGAGAAGGGGATGGCACCCGGAGCGGATACGGGCAAGGGAGACGGACAAGCCCGTGCTGATAATCGGCAGCGGACCCGCAGGAATGGAAGCGGCCCAGATGCTGGGAAAACGCGGATACGACGTGGCACTGGCAGAATCCGGAAAGGAGTTGGGTGGACGGGTTCTCAGGGAAGCGTCGCTGCCGGGGCTGGCGGCATGGATAAGGGTTCGCGACTATCGCCTTCAGCAGATTCACAACCTTCCAAACATTGAACTGTATCCCGGCTACGAGTTGACTTCGGATGATGTGCTGGACCTTGACTTTGCGAGGGTCGTGCTGGCCACCGGCTCTTACTGGCGTTCGGACGGGGTCGGGCATCAGTGGACTCTACCGGTTTCGTTGTCGGAGTCAGTCGCAGTGCTCACTCCGGACCAGATCATGGACGGCGCAAGGCCAGTTGGCCGCCAGGTGCTGATCTGGGATGACGACCACTACTACATGGGCGGCGTCCTGGCAGAACTGCTGGCTTCGGAAGGCTTTGGCGTAAGTCTTGCCACCCCGGCCGCCGAAGCATCGACCTGGACCCGCAACACAATGGAACAGCATTTTGTCCAACGAAGGCTCCTGGAGTCCGGCGTGACCATCTGTCCAAACCTGTCCCTGGCCAGGACAACGGAGAATTGTGCAGTACTTGCCTGCACGTTCACGGGAACTGAAAGGGAAGTCGAAACAGACTGCGTAGTGCTGGTTACGGCGCGATCATCCAATGATGTTCTGGCCCGGGACCTTCGCGGCCGTCGGGAAGAGTGTTACGATGCCGGAATTGAACTCGTCAGTGTCATTGGTGATGCGGAAGCCCCGGCCACGATCGCTCACGCCGTGTTTGCAGGCCGAAGATTTGCGGAGGAACTGGATGCACCGCCGCGGGACCGGGACAGCGTGACGTTCAGGCGGGAAATCACCGAATTGTCAGACTGACGACTGGCAGGGCCTGCAGTGAACTTGTCATTTCGCCTTGCATCCAGCACGACGCTGGCCAGACCGTCCGGGTGTCTGTCCTATTCATCTCCGGGCACGCCGTAACTTGGCGCCAGGGCCGGATCCAGTGCCCTCAAAACGTAGTCATCCATTTGCGGTTCGTAATCGGCCCAGAGGTCTCTCAGTCGCCTGACGGGGTCCTCGTCGTCCCAATCGACGCGAAGGTCGACCAGCGGCCAGTTCTGGACCGAATGAACAAGGAGCGCGGAAGAATGCACCGGACCTTCCTCTCCCCCACCTTCATGCAGACCGGCCTCGAGTGCTGTCAGCAGTCGGGTTGCCAAATGCTGGCCGGCCGTCTCCTGGAAACTTGCGGTCATGACGTCTGGCAGTGACTCGGAATTCAGAAGGTTGCCTGCAGCAATGCAGTTAACGCCCACGCTGCAGGCATGTCGTCCGAGTGTCTTTGATCCGGAAAAGGCGCCTGAACGGCCGCGGGCATCCAGGGAAATAACTTGCCTGTATTCACTGTTTTCCTGGGCATCCATGACTCTGGTCAGGGCTTCAGGTGCCGACGCGCCTGACTCGATGAGGTCAAGTACCGCAGGAGCGATCGACGGCAATGTAACATTCTGGGTTGAGACCGTTCCCACGCCGGATCGTACCCATGGACATCTTGCCCCCACGCAAATCGATGACGTTGTGATCGCGACACCAATCACGCTGGTATCCGGGCACACACCAAGAATCGAAAAGGTCATGGCATCACCGGACTTCTGGAATTACTGCGGTTGCCTCTATCTCCACCAGCCATTCCGGCCGGGCTAGGGCAGGAACCACCAATCCGGTTGAGCAGGGAAACACACCTCTGAGCCTCTCTCCGATTTCCCGGTAGACTTCGGTACGGTACCGGATGTCTGTCAGGTACACGACAATCCGGCATATGTGCTCGAGGCAGCTGCCGGATTCCGCAAGAAGTAGCTCGATATTGTCCATTGTCTGCCTGGCCTGCATGCGGGCATCACCAATGTGCAGGCTCTCATTCGTGCCGAGGTCCTGTGAAACCTGCCCCCTCAGGAACACAAGCTTCCCGCTTGCGACCACGGCCTGACAGAGATCATTGTCAAGGTCCTGCCCGGGATAGGTTTGTTTCGTGTTGAATCTTCTAATTCTCTTGTGAATCATGATGTATCGGTCCTTCGGAGAAATTCATGAATGTCGACCTGCAAAGGCGCATGAATTCCTTTGCCGCCGGGTTGAATTGCTTGCCTTTCAGCGTCGCCAGCACGAACTTGCCCGGCGAAACGTTTTCGGACAGCGGCAGCGTTACAACTGAAGTTCCTTCATACGTCGCATCAGTCGCCGGGCGGGGCATCAGTATGCTGTAGCCAAGGCCTCGGCCGACGAAGGCCCGTACCATCTCGAATGACGGTGTTCTGTACCTGACTAGCGGTTCAAGTCCGTGTTCCTCGAAGATGCCGATGAAATACTGCTCGCTGGGAGGACGCTGCAACAGAACCATGGGAAGTGGAGCCAGGTCGTGCAATGAAACATGCGGGGCCTTGGCAAGTTGATGTCCAGCCGGAAGCAGAACATGGGGCTTGGCTTCAGCCAGCTCCTCGATCCTGATGTTCCGATCCCTGTCAAGGTTGTAACTGAAGGCGACATCGCACGCGTGCGAACGCAACGCCTCCTGAAGCTGGCCTTCGTGTCCCACGATGAACGAGATGTCGGTATCCGGGTTGGTTCGTGCAAGTTCGGAAACCAGTCCTGGCAGAAAGACCGGCGCAAATGTGAAGTGGCATCCTATTCGCAGTCTGTCTGATGTCGACTCGTGCAAGGGATCGGCTGCCTTGTCAAATCGCATCGGCGTTCCATATCCTCGATTGGCGTAGATGAGGGGAGCATGTCCCTTGTGGATTATTGTCTCGACAACCTGACCGACGAAGATGATATGGCTGCCAACACGGAAATCCTGAATCAGCTCGCAATCGAATGCCACCAGGTGGTTGACTGCGACAGGTGCTCCGGTTTGTGCCTTGGTCCAGGTCGTGCAATTGAACTTGTCGTTGCCGGCAGGAACGGTTCTTCCCGCGAATGTATCGGCCACGAATGACTGGTCATCTCGCAAGAGGTTCACACAGAAGACCCGGTTTCCCAGTAATCCGTCGCAGACCGGGCTGAGATGATGAACGCAAACCAGCAGCGTCGGCTTGGCACTGTCGGCAGAAACGGATGACATCGATGAAACGGTGACGCCGGATCGTCCGGCAGGACCGTCGGTTGTGACCACGCTGACCGTGTTGGCGGCGTGGCTCATACCGGAGATGAACCGGTTCCGATTGCTTGCCCTGTCGTCGTTCATCGGTTCGCTCGGCAGCGCGGTGACCATGCCGGTCCCGCATCAGGTCTCATTCCGTTCCGTGCCCGGATGAGGTTGCGTCTCTAACCAGCTTTCGAGGCTGCGTCCCGAGCATACATCGTCGGAAAGCCCTGCTGCATTCTTCACGAATTCAAGTGGGCCATCCCATCCGAAGTTCCGGTAGACGGCGCCAAGGTGAGCAAAAGGAGGTGACTGCGCAAACAACTGAAACGTAAGGCGGTGTCCGGCATAGTCCGAATTGAGCAAGTCCCTGGCAAATGCAAGGAGCTTGCGGCGGTCTTCTGCAACCCAACTTTCGTTGATCGTATAGTATTTCTGGAGCCATGGACCCGATTCGACATGCTCGAAACATGCCTGGTCAGGCGTTACGCAGATCTGACCACCGCAGAGTTCGCGCGCGATGTGGACCATTTCGTGGTACTGTGAACAGGCATGAACACGCCCCGTGTACAGCAGGGACTGGTTCGGCATCAGCAGGCCGCCGGGACTCTGTTCGGCCAGTGCCACGGCTGCTGTCAAATGAGCATTGATCCCTTCCCTGTATACGGCCAATTTCGCGAGCTTTTCCTGAACTGCCGGCTGCTTGTCGAGTCCCGTCTGGCGTACATTCCAGAGCGCGGCGCCGATCATCATGTCAGTGAAGGCCAGGTTTCTATGGACAAAGGCAAAGGCTGAATACCTGTGCAGCGTTGCCCGGATGAATGCGGCTGCCCGCGTGTGCCGATAGAACAGGACGTTGTCCCATGGTATGACGACATCGTCGAAAACCACGAGGCTGTCCACTTCGTCAAACCTGTTCGCAAGAGGGTAATCTGCCTGCGGGGAACGTCCGGTAAAGCCGGTACGACAGATCATGCTGATACCCGGAGAGGAAAGATCGCAGATAAATCCGACCGCGTAGTCGGAATACGCTTCGTTGCCCCAGTTGGCTATCGTCGGCTTGGTGAAGGCCTGATTTGCGTAGGGAGCAGCAGTTTCAAATTTTGCACCGCGAACTACGAGGCCGTCATCGGTTTCCCTGACAACATGCAGCAACATGTCCGGGTCCTGTTCCTGCGGCGGTTTCGACCTGTCTCCCTTTGGGTCGGTATTTGCCGAGACATGAAACGTGTCGGACTGGACAACATGATGGATGTGGTTGCGAATGTTCTCGGAGAATTGCGGGTCGACCTCGTTAAGGACATCCTGTCCGTCAAACAGCGACCACATCTCGCCCACTGTTTCGTCACCAACGCGGGTAACAACACCGCCTATGTCGTCAAACACCGCGTTGACTGCCCGCCTTTTGTCCCACCAGTCATTCTGTGACCGCGGCAGCTTGATCCCTACCGCATAGTCTTCGCCACTGTCACGATAGGTCATCACCGGCCGGGTCGCCTCGTCGTGCTGCATGTCGTAGATTCTGGCACGGATTTCGACAATTGGCTTGAACATCGGATGAGTCGGCACATCCTTGACGAGTTCCCCGTTGACATAAACAACCCTGCCGTCCCTGATGGAATCTAGATACTCATTTCCGGTTCGAATCATGGTGATGTATCACTGTTGTCTTGGCAGTTGGCTTGGCTGTGCGAACGCAGGCGAATTGTCTGCAAGCCTCGGATCCAGCCTGACGAATTGTCGTCGGTCGTCGCGATTCCAAAAAAGCCTGTTGCACAGGAATCCGCAATCGGTTCGTATCGTTCTGACGGGATGCGAAGATCGATCCGGTTGCTCATCGTCAGTGGGCTCGTCGAACAGTTGAAGAATGTTGTCATACTTGGCGAGGGCAATCGATGACAGTCAAATCTGGGTTTTCTGCTTCCACAACAGCAATCGTACTGATGATTCTCGCCATCTTCTGCCTTTCGAGCATGGATGCCGTGGCCAAGGGCCTGTCCACAAGATACGATATCATTCAACTGGTTTGGGTGCGCTATATTGGTCAGACTCTGCTGGCCACCCTGCTTGTCTGGCGTACGATCCGCGTGGTCCTGCGGACGCGGCATCCATGGCTACAGCTGTTTCGGTCCGCGCTGCTCTTTGTCGGATCGCTGAGTTTCTTTATCGGCTTCTCCAATATCGATCTCGCAGCAGCAACAACCATTCTCCAGATCAACCCGCTGATCATCGTTCTGGCCTCGTGGTTCTTTCTTGGGGAGCGATTCGGCTGGAGGCGCCTTCTGGGGGTGTTCATCGGACTGGCAGGCGCCGTCATCATTATCCGTCCTGGCACATCTGTGTTTTCGCCCTACGCGCTGTTTCCCCTTTTCGCTGCGATGTCCTTTTCCGCATACGCAATTGCCACCCGGTTTCTTGCACGGAGTGAAGATGTGTCCTCCAGCTTCTTCTTCACGACATTGCTGGGGGCGCTATTCGCGTCCTTTATGGTGCCGTTCTATTGGTCACCGCCTGCGCTGCCTGATATCCCGTTGATGGTGCTTGTGGCTGCATTCGGTACAGCTGGCCAATACCTGATCATCAGGGCATTGTTCCTGGCCGATGCATCTGTGGTAAGCCCGTTCGGCTACATGGCGCTCGTGTTTTCGGCGATGTACGGAATGATCTTCTTTGACGAGTTTCCTGACTTGTTGACCTATGTCGGCGCGTTTGTGGTTGCGGGTTCGGGTCTTTACATTTGGCACCGGGAGATTTCGAAGCCGGCGAAGGCAGACTGACGAGGCAAGACAGCAGCGATGGGCAGGATTTCGGCAACCGCGGAAACTGTAGTCGACTACGTAGCCGATCTCGGACTTCGTGCGTTCTTTGGTGCCGCCAAGCTGCTGCCCTACGAGCAAAGGGTAAGGTCGGCCGGCCTTGCCATGGAACGGGTCATCGTTCCTTTAACCGACATAAGGGAAAGGGTGTACAGCAATCTGGAACTCGTATTTCCCGACATGCCGGATGAGGAGTACAAGAGGATTTTCCGGGGTTGCGTTTACAATTTTACCCGGATTTTCATGGAAACATATGCAACCGGCAGATTTGTCGCCCAGGTCTCACAGCACGAACCATTCGGACCCGGCCTTGCGGCGATCGAACACGCATCAACAGTCGGACGTCCCGTCATTCTGGTCACGGGACATTTTGGCAATCCGCAGGCCGGCAGGGTTCAGTTGATCAAGCGAGGCCATGTTGTCGGTTGTGTCTACCGGCCAATGAACAACAAGTATTTCAACCGGCACTACGTTCATACAATGAAACGGATCGGTAAGCCTGTCTTTCCCAGAGGAAGTGTCGGCACCAAGGAATTCATGAGATTCGTGAAACAGGGTGGGATAACGGTCGTCCTTAACGACCAATACTCAAGCGCCGGTGACACGCTTGACTTCATGGGGCTGCCAACTCGAACAAACACTTCCGTTGCCAGGATTGCAGTCAAAAGCGGTTCGTTGCTGGTCCCCTTCTATGCAATTCGCAAGCCAAATGGACTGGATTTTGACGTCGAATTTGAAAATCCCGTGGAGCATGGCGACATTTCGGAAATGACGCAGGAGCTGAACCGTAGCCTGGAAGCAAGAGTCAGGGCGAATCCCGAGCAATGGTACTGGATCCACAGGCGATGGAAGGATCACGAGTAGTCACCGTACAAGACGTGGATGGTTGCAAACTTTCCGTTCAGCCCAGTTCGACCGCCAGTGCCGTTGCCTCGCCCCCACCGATGCAGATGGCAGCAATCCCGCGCTGGACATCGTGCGCCTGCATAGCGTGGAGAAGCGTAACCACGATCCTGGCACCCGATGCCCCGATCGGGTGGCCGAGCGCGCAGGCTCCACCATTGACGTTCATGATCTCGGAAGAAATGCCAAGCTCCTCCGCAAACGCCATGGCAACGACTGCAAAGGCTTCGTTGACTTCCCAGAGCCCCACATCCGCAACCGACCAGCCTATCCGATCGAGCAACCTGTCCACGGCAATTGCCGGGGCAGTCGTGAACAGTGCAGGCTTCTGGGCTGCAGATGCGTGCCCTACAATGGTCGCCAATACGGGAAACCCGTTTTCGTCTGCGTATCCTCTTGTCGCAAGCAGCAGTGCGGCAGCTCCGTCGGAGATCGAGGATGAATTTGCGGCCGTTACCGTGCCGTTGTTGCGAAACACGGGACGCAACTCTCGAATTCGCTCGGGATGGGCGAGCAATGGCTGTTCATCCTGCGACAGGAAAGTCGTGGATCCATCATCGGCACGGACTGGCTCAATTTCGGAATCAAACGCCGCTCTTTGCTGTGCGATCAGAGCCCTGTTAAGCGATCTAAGCGCATAATCGTCCTGGCTTTCGCGCGAGAAGGAGAATTTCGTTGCACAATCCTCCGCAAATGTGCCCATCAGTCGGCCGCTTTCATAGGCATCCTCGAGCCCATCCAGAAACATGTGGTCAACTGCTCCGGCATGGCCCAGCCGCGCGCCAGCTCTCATTTTCGGGATGAGATAAGGAGCATTGCTCATGCTTTCCAATCCGCCCGCCACCGCCATTCCTCCCTCACCGAGAGACAGGCGATCATGCGCAATCATGATCGCCTTCATTCCAGACCCGCACATCTTGTTGACGGTTGTCGCAGGAACGGAGTCAGGAAAGCCCGCTCCGATGCTCGCCTGGCGGGCAGGGGCCTGACCCAGACCAGCCGAAAGCACGCATCCAAGGATGACTTCATCGACAGCGCCAGGGTCGAACCTGACCGCACTGGAAAGGGCGCGAATGGCAGCCGTCCCTAGACCGGTCGCCGCAATGTTGGACAGGGATCCCTGGAATGAACCGATGGGTGTTCGTTTGGCTGCACAGACGACAACTGGTTTCATGATTTCAGCGTTGCTGGGCCGGTGCGGTCTTGCATAACAATCATTCAGCCCCTTGAAACCGATCCGCGCAGAATATTCCGGTCGAAGCTTGCATTGCCCAGAAATTCCGGACTTGATGCAAGTGAACCCGGGTCATTGTCCTCACAGCCCAACCCGGCCGGTGCCAGGTTCTGCCGCCGGATTTCTGCTGCAGATGCGAAACTGATCAAACAGTCAGCGATCCCTACTTCGCGGGTGCAATCATCATGTACATCTGCCGGCCATCAAGTTTTGGCAATTCTTCAATCTTGCCGACCAGACTGATGTCTTCCGCCACCCTCTCAAGCAAATCCTGCCCGATTTCCTGGTGGGCCATTTCCCGTCCCCGGAAGCGCATCGTGACCTTGACCTTGTCGCCGTTGCCGAGGAACCGTTCGACATTTCTGAGCTTGACGTTGTAGTCATGGGTGTCGGTGTTGGGTCGAAACTTGACCTCTTTCACCTCAATCGTCTTCTGCTTTTTTCGAGATTCAGAATCGCGCTTCTGCTGGGCGTATTTGAACTTGCCAAGATCCATGATCTTGCAAACAGGTGGAACGGCTGTAGGGGATATCTCGACAAGATCGAGACCAGCCTGAACCGCGAGAGCCCTCCCTTGATCGGGGGTCTTCAGTCCTAGATTGTCGCCGTCAGGTCCTATCAGGCGGATTTGCGGTGCCTCTATGCGATCATTCGCACGTGGCCCCGTTTGACGCGGTGGTGGCGCGTTGTATGGTCTTCGAGGTATCTTTGGCTTCCTTCTCCAATTGCCTGTGCGGACAATTAAATGTCTTGGGGCCTGGCTTCAACTCATTGACAGTGAAATCAGGAACTGTTCAACCGAATTTGAAGTCAAATGTGACATTTCATTTCGTTACCGCAGGTCCGGCGCCGTGGCAGGAACATTGAGTCTGTCAATTGCTTCACCCAACGGCCAAACCTCGACGCCCTTTTCACCGAGCGTACGGACAGACACCGTCATGTCGGCCACCTCGCGCTCGCCAACGGCAAAAATCACGGGAACCTTGCCAAGTGAATGCTCCCTGACCTTGTAGCCGATCTTCTCGTTCCTGACGTCGGCTTCGGCCCGGATTCCAGCCATCCTCAGGCGGTCAGCGACTTCGCGAGCGTAGTCATCGGCCCCCGAAATAATCGTCGCCACAACGACCTGGCGCGGTGACAGCCAGAACGGCAGTCTTCCGGCATGGTTCTCGATGAGTATGCCTATGAATCTCTCGAAGCTTCCTACAATTGCCCGATGGAGCATTACCGGCCTGTGTTTTTCTCCATCGGAACCGATATAGGACGCATCCAGCCGTTCAGGCATGACAAAATCCACCTGCAGCGTGCCACATTGCCAGTCTCTGCCGATTGCGTCAGTCAGTACGAATTCGAGCTTTGGCCCGTAGAAGGCGCCCTCGCCCGGATTGAACTCGTAGTCGCATCCGGCCGCACGAGTGGCCGAAACCAGGGCCTGTTCCGCCCTGTCCCAGGTATCGTCGCTGCCCGATCGTTCGTCGGGCCGGTCGGCAAAATTCACCTTGAACTCGTCGAATCCAAGATCGGAATAGATTTCCGTCAGCATTGTAATGAAGCCGGCGGTTTCCTCCTCGATGTGGGCTTCATCGCAGAATATGTGGGCATCATCCTGGACAAATCCCCGCACCCGCATGAGGCCGTGCAACGCTCCCGAAGGTTCGAAGCGCGCGCAGGATCCGAATTCCGCCATTCTGAGCGGCAGGTCCCGGTAGCTCTTCAGGCCCTTGTTGAATATCTGGACGTGGCACGGGCAGTTCATGGGTTTCAGCGCATTGATTCTGCCATGTTCGCGTTCGTCGCCTTCGACATGCACCAGGAACATGTGATCTCGGTATTTTTCCCAGTGGCCCGAAGCCTCCCACAGCGTACGGTCCACGACGGCAGGTGTGTTGACCTCGACATAACCGTGTTCCGCCTGCTTGCGCGACACGTATTCTCTCAGCAGCTTGTAGACAGTCCAGCCCCGGGGGTGCCAGAATGCCATCCCCGGCGCCTCTTCCTGGAAGTGGAACAGGTCCATTTCAGCCCCGATCCGGCGATGATCGCGCCGCTGGGCTTCCTCAAGCATCCGGAGGTGATCCTTGAGGTCGGCTTTCCGCCGGAATGCAATCCCGTAGATGCGCTGCAACATTTTGTTGCGTGAGTCGCCACGCCAGTAGGCGCCGGCGATGCTTCTCAGCTCAAATGCGTCTCCTGGCACCTGGCCGGTGTTCCTCAGATGCGGGCCCTTGCACAAATCCTGCCAGTCTCCGTGCCAGTACATTCTGACAGGGTCATCGTGAGGAATGGCTTCAACGAGTTCCACCTTGTAGGGTTCATTGTATTCACGGTAGTGATCGATTGCACGCTGCCGGTCCCACACTTCGGTGCGCACGTCGTCACGCTGTCCAATGATCTTCCGCATCTGCTGTTCGATTGAAGCAAGATCGTCGGGCGTGAACGGAGTCTCGCGTGCAAAGTCGTAATACCAGCCATTCTCGATGACGGGGCCGATCGTGACCTGTGTTTCCGGCCACAACTCCTGAACCGCGCGGGCCATGATATGGGCGAGATCATGGCGGATCAGTTCGAGAGCATAGCCTTCATCATCCATGGTGTTGATGGATATCGCACCATCGGTGTCAATCGGCCACTGGAGATCCCAGTGCTCGCCGTTGAAAACCGCCGAGATTGCCCGCTTGCGGAGAGATACGGCAATACTGGCGGCCACTTCGGAAGCGGTAACGCCGCGATCAAATTGGCGGTTGTTTCCGTCCGGAAAAGTTAATGTTACTGCGGATGACATTTGATCCTCGTCTGTTTGACGCCTACGAAACGCCCGGTTGCGGGAGGACTGTCACATAAACATGCGGGATCAATGGTCAATGCAGAAATTGGGTATGTTCATGAAAAACTGTCAGATGTGGATTTTACGCACCGGAAGTGACCGGTTTGATGTTACGCGTGGCCGCGAACCAACAGGGTACGGCGCGGCTCAAGCGTGTGACCGCGGCGCTGCAGGGGATGAAGAACCATGTCAGTAGAATACCTCGAAACGGGCGACGGAAGGTCCTTGGCCCATTGCAGGACCAGCGGCGCGCAGCCCGGAGTCGTGTTTCTCGGGGGGTTCAGTTCCGACATGGACGGAACAAAGGCCCTGTATCTGGAAGACTGGGCAAAGAGAAGGGGCAGGGCGTTCCTGAGGTTTGACTATTCCGGACATGGCCGGTCATCCGGGTCATTCGAGGAGGGTTGTATCAGCGACTGGGCAACGGACGCGTTTGATGTCATCTCCAGTCTTGCCGAGGGTCCACAGGTCCTGGTCGGATCATCGATGGGCGGTTGGATCAGCCTGCTCGTGGCACCCCGCCTGAAAGGGAAGGTAACGGGCCTGGTCGGAATTGCTGCCGCTCCCGACTTTACCGAGGATTTCAGGTTGTCGAGCCCTATACGGGACCAGTGGCACGTCCTGGAACGAGACGGACGGCTGGAACTGGAAAGCGACTATTCCGATGAACCGATGGTCATAACCAAGAAACTGATTGACGACGGGTGTCACAACCTTGTGCTCGAGAGGCCCATGCATTTGCCATTTCCCGTCAGGTTTCTCCAAGGAACCGACGACACCGACGTTGACCAGAAGATAGCGCTGAAGCTGCTGGCACATGCAAGTGGCCCGGATATCAGGCTGGTGCTGGTCAAGGGAGCAGATCACAGGTTCTCGAGTCGGGAATGCCTGGAATTGATCGAACAATCCGTTGAGTCGGTACTTGCCAGCAGCAAAGTGTCTTGCTGACGTTTCAGAGAATCAGTCCGATCACGACAAAGCACAGGCCGAGGACGGCACATAGCAGCGAGCCATAGTTTAGCGGCAGGAGTTTCTGCAGTTTCTGTCTGATTTCCCGGTCGGAACATGCGCGTTGCCTGGTTTGCAGGACCAAGACAATGCAGATGGCGATGCCGCCCAGGCCAAGCGTGCAGAGCAGCAATCCAGGGTAGACAAACCAAACCATGTCGACGTGACCTCCAAGGCTGCCAATGCATACAGTCATATCCGAACGCTGCAAGCCGCGTAGCAATGCATCCACCCAAGCGTTGCTGAATGGGACCGTTCAGAGGTTATGGGATTGCGGTCGTTGCATTTTTGCCGGGCAATGCGTAATTGCCGGTCATGCCCTCATAGCTCAGCCGGTAGAGCATCTGATTTGTAATCAGGAGGTCGGGAGTTCGAGTCTCTCTGAGGGCACCAACGCCGAGCGGCACTCTTCCGTGCCGACACCTACCCAAGCTGTGCATTGCCACTACATCTCCTCGCGGCGGAAGCCGCTGTCGCCGCGGATGACGATCTCGGTGTCCGGCCAGGTGGTGGGCAGCCGGGGAACGATCCGCTCCCGCTCCTCGATCAGACCGTCGCCGGCATCCCGGTTGGAGGTGCGCAGCTTCGCACAGAGGAGCTTCTCGCCGCAGAAGATATAGAGCGGCAGATAGCAGTACTCGTTGTCGTAGCCATGGAAGAACCGCCCCTCCTGGCGTCCGTGCAGCGGATCGTCGGTGGCGTCCACGTCCAGGACGAGTCTCTCGGGAGGCTCCGGGAAGCTCTCGATGAACATCTCGACGAGTTGCTGGCACATCCTGTCGATATCGGCTTCGATGCGGTGATACCTGTGCCCGCCGCCGGCCAAGCCGCTGCAGACCTCGAGACGGTTCAGCGTGCTCCTTCCGGCCAGCGGCACGCCGCGGTCGCATTCCCGGCGGCGGTGCTCTCCGAGGATATCCCCACGCCCGAAGGCCCGGTCCCGGTCCCGGCGCAGGTCGTCATGGTCGTTGACGTCCTGGTATCCCGGCGCCAGGGCGAACACGCGCTGGCGCACCAGCTGCTCCACGCTGTGCTCGATGCGGTTCTGGCTGAGGTGATCGGTGAAGCAACCGGCGAGGCAGGACAGGATGCCGAGGCGTTCCTCGAGCTCGCGCAGCAGAACGACGCCAGCGCCCGAGGTGATCGAGCCCCCGTCGAATCCGGCCTCGATCCTGCGCCGTCCGTGGGGTTGAAGGGCGACCTGCTCCTTGCTACACTGTGTTCCCATGAGGTTGTTGCTCTTTCTGCTGTTATCGGTTTGTTTCTAAAGAGATAATGGCATGAGAAACGGCCTCGTACAACCCCTGTCATGAGATATCCGGGTTAGAGATATGAAATGAAGCTTGGCGCGCCAAGGGAATGCGGCGATGGGGAACGGCGTGTTGCCCTGACACCGGAATCGGCTAGGAAGCTCACCAGACTTGGCTACAACTGCGCGCTCGAGTCCGGCGCAGGTCAGGAATCCGGATTCTCCGACGAAGAGTATGAGAGTGTCGGTGTCCAGATTTGCGGCTCGGCCGAGGAGTTGTGGAAAGCCTGCAATGTCGTTGTCAAGGTTCAACCACCCACGATGGCCGAACTTGACTTCCTCACTCCCGACCACACGCTGATTTCATTGTTCGGGCCAGCGGAGAATCCGGACCTGCTGAAGAAGGCCAGCGAGTCGGGAGCCACCATACTTGCCATGGACATGGTGCCCAGAATCTCGCGCGCCCAGAAACTTGACGCCTTGTCGTCGATGGCCAACATCGCGGGCTATCGCGCCGTCATGGAAGCCGGAAACAACTTCGGCAGGTTCTTCGCGGGGCAAGTCACGGCTGCCGGCAAGATGCCTCCTGCAAAGGTCCTCGTGATCGGAGCGGGTGTGGCTGGGCTGTCGGCGATTGGAACCGCAGTTTCACTCGGCGCCGTTGTTCGGGCCTTCGACGTCAGGCCGGAGGTCGCCGAGCAGATCCAGTCAATGGGTGCGGAGTTCCTTTTTCTGGACTTCGAGGAGGATGCCTCGGCTGCAGGAGGCTATGCCAAGCCATCGTCGCCGGAATTCCGCAAGAAGCAACTGGAAATGTTCCGCGAGCAATCTTCAGATGTCGACATCGTGCTCACCACAGCGCTGATTCCTGGCGTGGGCGCGCCGAAATTGTGGTTGAAGGACATGGTCGACACGATGAAGCCTGGTTCGGTGGTGGTGGACCTCGCAGCGGAACGGGGCGGAAACTGTGAAGTGACGGTTCCGGACAAACGTGTTGTGACGGAAAACGGTGTCATCGTCATTGGATACACGGACTTTCCGAGCCGGATGGCTTCTCAGGCATCATCGCTCTATGCGACCAATATCTTTCATCTGGTTTCCGAATTGACGCCAGAGTTGGATGGCAGGACCTTTCTTGACCTGGACGATGACGTAATTCGCGGAGTCACTGTCGCGAACAACGGTTCCATAATGTTTCCCCCGCCACCGCCCAAGATTCCTCCGATGAAGCGTCCATCTGCAGTTCCGGCCAAGAAGCAAACCCGTGAGGAAATGCTGGCTGCCGAGGCAGCCGAATTCCGCCGCAGCACGAAGAACCAGGTGCTGATCCTGGTCACTGGCGCCGTCCTGGTGCTCCTGGCCGGTTACTTCGCCCCGCCGAGTTTCATGCAGCACTTCATAGTGTTCGTACTCAGCTGTTTTGTCGGCTTTCAGGTCATCTGGAATGTCAACTATGCGCTCCACACTCCGCTCATGTCGGTAACCAACGCCATATCCGGAATCATCGTGGTCGGAGCGTTGCTGCAAATCGGGTCGACAATTCCCCTGGTATACATCCTGTCGGTCATTTCCGTATTGATTGCGACGATAAATATCGTGGGCGGGTTTCTCGTCACCAGGCGGATGCTTGCCATGTTCCAGAAGAGCTGAACGGAGGCAGGACGATAGTGTACGAAGGAGTTCTGCAGGCTGCCTACATCAGCGCGGGCGTGCTTTTCATTCTCTCGCTGGGTGGATTGGCTAATCACGAAAGCGCCAAGCGGGCGATTTGGTATGGTATGGCGGGAATGGCGCTGGCGATGGCTTCAACCATAGCTTCGCCAGGCATAGGAAATTTCCCGACGATTGCCGCGATGATACTTGTCGGTGCGGTTGCCGGAACGATCGTGGCCTTTCGTGTCGAAATGACAGGAATGCCGCAACTTGTTGCGGCACTTCACTCGTTCGTCGGGCTGGCTGCGGTGTTCATCGGCATCAATGCCGAGATCGCATTGATGAACCTCAATGCCGGAGTGACCGAACCGGTCACGACAGGATTTGCAAAGAAACTGGCAGTCAAGAACGCGCCTGAAATTGCCCTCCTGCAGGTCGAGGTGCTTCTTGGCGTCTTCATTGGCGCGGTTACGTTCACCGGGTCTGTCGTGGCATTCGGCAAGCTTGCCGGAAGACTGACCAGCCTGCCCAAGAAACTGCCAGGAGGCCATCTCTGGAACAGCCTGGCGTTGTTTGCATGCGTCGGCCTGGGAATTCACTACCTGAATGGGGGTAGTCTGACGGCGCTGGTCCTGGTTGCCATAATTGCCGGGTTGATCGGGTGTCACCTCATCATGGGGATAGGCGGCGCGGACATGCCCGTGGTCGTGTCGATGTTGAACTCCTATTCGGGTTGGGCAGCAGCAGCGATCGGTTTCACATTGGAAAACGACTTGCTGATTATCACCGGCGCTCTCGTTGGATCGTCCGGGGCGATACTGTCCTACATCATGTGCCGGGCCATGAATCGGAAGTTCGTCAGTGTTATTCTCGGTGGTTTTGGCGGTTCGGGTGAAGCGTCCCGGGATGTTGAAGGCGAACAGGTTGCGATTGACGCAGATGGCGTGGCCGCGGCAGTCGAAAGCGCAGACAGCATCATCATCGTTCCCGGATACGGGATGGCTGTTGCTCAGGCACAGGGTCCTATCAGCGAGTTGTCACAAAGGCTGCGCGAGGCAGGCAAGACCGTGAGATTTGCAATCCATCCGGTCGCAGGGCGATTGCCCGGGCACATGAATGTTCTACTCGCGGAAGCCAAGGTTCCCTATGACATCGTTCTCGAAATGGACGAGATCAATGATGACTTTCCCGACACGGATGTGGCCATCGTGGTCGGTTCCAATGACATCGTCAATCCAGCCGCGCAGGAAGATCCGAATTCCCCGATTGCCGGCATGCCGGTGCTGGAGGTCTGGAAGGCAAACCAGGTTTTCGTGTCCAAACGCGGGCAGGGGACAGGATATTCTGGTATCGAGAATCCTCTTTTCTACCGGGACAATACGAGGATGTTTTTTGGCGACGCCAAGACATCGATCAATCACCTTCTGTCCCTGCTGGAGTGATTGCTGAATCCGGTCGGTCAGGACTGCAGGATTAACAATCAAGAGTTCGAAGGTGCCCGCGGGCCGGCAAATGGTGCCGGATTGGAACCAAGCCGGATCCGCAAGCGGTCGGAACCGGTACGGATTCCGGATCAGAATTTTTCCTGGGAGTATTTCCTGAGTTCGGCGCGGGCAACCTGCCGGCGATGCACGGCGTCCGGTCCATCAGCGAGGCGCAGGGTACGCAAATGTGTCCACTGGCGGGCAAGTGGCATGTCCTGACTTATTCCCGCGGCACCGTGCATCTGGATTGCCTGGTCGGTAATCCGTAGTGCGACCTCCGGGGCAATTGCCTTGATCTTGCTGATCCACGGCGCCGCCGCACGGGGATCACCCTGGTCCATGTGCCAGGCAGCCTTGAGGCAGAGCAGTCTGGTCGTTTCGATATCGATCCTCGATTCGGCAATGGTGTCGTAGTTTGCCCCGAGTTTGGCGAGTGGCTGACCAAAGGCTGACCTGGAAATCGAGCGCCGGCACATGAACTCGAGAGCTTTTTCGGCCTGGCCGATCGCTCTCATGCAATGGTGGATTCGGCCTGGCCCGAGCCGTCCTTGGGCGATTTCGAACCCGTAACCCTCGCCGACCAGCATGTTCGTGGCTGGTACCTCGACATCATCGAAGCGGATATGCATGTGACCGTGAGGGGCGTCATCGTGGCCGTAGATTTCCATTGCCCGCACGACCGACAGGCCAGGAGTGTCGGAAGGAACAACGATCATGGAGTGGTTTCGATGCCTGGAACTGTCCCGGGACGTCTTGACCATGACGATGTAGACCGCGCAGCGCGGATCGCCAGCCCCTGTTGCCCACCACTTCTCGCCATTCAGGACGCATCGAGTCCCTTCTATGCGGCATGACATGGAGATGTTGGTTGCATCGGAAGAGGCAACATCCGGTTCGGTCATCAGGTATGCAGACCGGATCTTGCCCGCCAGCAGTGGCTCCAGCCAGCGACTCTTCATCTCTCTGCTGCCGTATTTCAGAAAGACCTCCATGTTCCCGGTATCCGGAGCGTTGCAGTTGAAGACTTCCGGTGCCAGGTGGCTCTTGCCCATTTCCTCAGCAAGGTATGCGTAGTCGACGGTCGAGAGGCCCGGACCTCCATGGTCGCCAGTCAACCACAGGTTCCACAGGCCGAGTTTCTGGCTCCTCGACTTCAAAGACTCGAGGATCCAGGTCTGCCGCTTGGTCAACACCCATCGGCCTTCCTTGTCTACTTCCTGCAGGAACTCGTCGTCGCAGGGAATGATCTCTTCGCAGATCATCTGCCTTACAGCCTCCAGAACGGGTCTCGCTCTGTCTGATATGCCCAATTCCATGTTTGTCATGTGTTGTTACCTGCGCCGTGTGTCACGACTGTACCGAATACCGAGGACGGGTTTTAGGCAAGGGGTTTTCACGTTTTTCTTGATGAACCATTCCTGGGCCGCAGGACTCATTGCAAAGGCCGGATGCATGGCAAATTGGTGTGATGCCTGCCTCGCCACCTCCAACTGACCGGTTTCATCCTCGAAACTGGGTCTGTTCCTTGTTGCAGGACAATGGCCCGGGACCCGGATGGTGGAGGGGAAGGCTGCGAATGAACCGTGGTTCAGGACTCGTGCGGAACTGTCGTTCAACTGCCGGCAAGTTCGGAAGAAGGGGTTCATGTCTGCTCCAGTGTCGACACGAGCCTTTTCCCGTGCACCGGATGTCGGGATGCTGGGGCCAGCCCAGACAACAGCAATTCTCACTTTGATTGTTGGTTTGGCTTGGTTCGTCAATCGTATACGTTCATGTTGTGTTCTCTTGTAGAACAGGAGACGGCAATGGGGCACAAGCAGTTTCAGGAATGACTATCAGGAATTGATCAACTCAGCCCGGCACAACGCAGAGAAGCCGAAGCAGTTCTTTCCGGGGGCTCGCAGGTGTTGTTTCTTAGATAGATCTGTCGGGAATGCCTGCCGGATCAATCCATCAGCCTGGAAACCGGGGACTTTTACTTCGGCACTTTTGGGGAGTATTCACCCGGCACTGACACTTGATACCGGGCTTGCACGAAAGGGCCGGGGAATGCGACACATCGGACCCCGGAACCTCCGCCAAGGGACACGCCCGAGCGTCACCCTCCCATGACCGAGCCCGACCCCGTTCTGCTGTGCATAGAGGCCTTCGACAGGCAGAATGGCGGCGGCGTCAGCGTCTGCGAGAGTCGGGGCGGCTATACGCTCACCCTGACCGCCACGCGGGCCCCGATCGCACGGCTCAAACCGGAAGGCCAAGGCGACAGGATGCGTCTTTACTACTGGTCCTGGCAAAACCGGTGGAAAGATGTCGGCGACATGGGCGGCCTCGTGCTCCCGCTCGACGAATCACTCGACCAGATCGCCAATACCGACATCTTCTGGACCTGGACCTGAAGACAAAATCTTCCAAAAATGTACAAAGTCGAGCTGTGGCATCCCGACAGGCTCGAGGCTGGAGATGTGCTGGTCGTCACCATGCTCGAGTGCACGGGCGCAACGTGGTGACAGAGTAAGCGCGCGACTTTCTCATCGAGCGCACCCAGGCGGGCCTTCGGCGGACGATGGATCAGGGCGGGCGTCCCGGTGGGCCGCATCGTCTTTCCAGCGAGGAGCGGCAGTCTGTGCTCGAACTCCTGGCAACCGGCGCTTGCATCTCGGCACTTGCCCGGAAGTTCCATCCCAGCAGGCAGATCGTCATGCGCGTACGGGATGGGGGTCCTTCCCATGATCCGGAATGAACCGGTCATGGCCTGGATCTACGGATTGGCCGTTCAATTCTGCTGCCTGGCAGAGAGCTAGAGTCTGTACCCAAATTGTATGAACTATGCTATAGAGAGTTGGATCGGATTGTTTGATGGAGGTGGAATTGTCTGGTGATCGACACGATATGACGGATGAGGAATGGGAGTTGCTGCGTTCGGTGCTGCCGACAGGACGTCGGGGGCCTGTCCGCAGGAACGACCGTCGGATCATGGACGGGATCTTTTTCATTTTGCGGGCTGGCTCGCCCTGGCGTGACCTGCCCGAGCGTTACGGCCCGTATACGACCTGCTACAACCGCTACAACCGCTGGAGCAAGGACGGGACCTGGGCGAGGATTATCTCGGATCTTCAACGGTTTGCCGGCCTGGACGGCGATGACGAGGATGGCCCGGACGGTGGTTCGGCGGCCCGTCTGGGGGAGCGGATGATCGACTCCTCGGCGGTGCGGGTGCACAAGCACGGCTCCGGCTCGCGCCGGGACGGTGAGCCGCGCGAGATCGGGCGCAGCCGTGGCGGTCTGACGACGAAGATCCACGCTGCGCTGGACGGTGCGGGGCGATCGCTTGCTGTGCGGCTGTCGCCGGGACAGGCGGCCGACTGCACGCATGCGCCGGAGTTGCTGGTCGGCCTTGAGGCCGGAACCAGGGTGATTGCCGACAGGGCCTATGACAGCGACGCCATCCTGGACCTTGTCGCCGAGGCTGGCGGGGTTGCCGTGATTCCCTCCAAGGCGAACCGGAAGGTGCCACGGGATCTGGACCGGGATCTCTACGCCAGGCGCAACCTTGTGGAGCGTTTCTTCAGCAAGATCAAAGAGTTCCGGAGAGTGGCAACAAGATACGAGAAGCGGGCCAGGAACTACCTGTCCACCGTGCTGCTTGCCGAGACACGCTACCTGCTGCGAACTCTGGCAAGGCGATCAATTGAGTCCACACCCTAAGGCTGCTTGCCCTTTTGGTGACCCTGGTCTGGGCGGTCGCCATGCCGTCCCAGGTGCTTAACATACGTCTCTGCACGAATCTGGCTCGTACCCCTAGACACCCAAGAATGGGGTTGAGACAGTTATAGCCATCCCGAAATCCGCCCTGCAAACTGCTGTGCAGATCATTCGGACCGACTGCTGAAATTGGGATTTTCATGATTGATCGGAACCCGGTCGGCACCTTCACTGAACTGGAAAAACGTTTGCGCAAACAGGTTCCCCGCTGCCATAGAATAGCTGAGATACCCAGTTGCAAGATCTTTGACGCGGATACGGCGAATGCCGAAGTGTGCAGATGTGTGATTTGGCCCAAACCGCGCTATGCAGGAATCTCGGTTGCAGCAGGCAAGCGGTCAAAGAAGAAGATCGGAACCAAACGGTCATGATCGGTTTTTTTGCTCACCCCGCTTTGGCATGTAACTGAGTGACGGCTTTACCGCTGGTTCCGCCTGCCGGTTCCGGGACCGGTTGTGAGGCTGGGCTTTCCCTGTTCCGCCGGTTGTGACAATTGATCGGGTGCGGAAGTGGGCATGAGGACGCTTTTTTTGTGCGGCCTTATGAGCCCGTTTCCAAACTGTCCCAGGTCAACGGCTTCGCACCCCGCCATGTATCCGGTCAATCCGAGAACGCACAGCAAAATGCACCGCAGTCCACACAGGATCTGCGAGTCAGCTATCCGTCGACCCGCCCACTTCCGCGTATGTTCCACCCGAAGGAGGAAGTTCCATGATAGCGACAGACACGCTCCATGTCATCCACCCGTGCGCCGCCGGCATTGACGTGCACAAGATGCAGGTCACGGCGACGGTGCGGATTGCCCGGGCAAATGCGGATGCGCAGATCCACAACAAGGAGTTCAGCACCCTTCCGTGCGGGCTTGCCGCCCTTGCCGACTGGCTCCGCGCGCACGGTGTGACGGCGGCGGCGATGGAAGGCACGGGCGTCTACTGGGAGACGGTTTTCGACACCGTCGCCGAGGCCGGCATCACACCCCTGCTGCTCCATGCCCAGCACGTCAAGCAGATCAAGGGGCGCAAGACCGACATTGCCGACAGCGTCTGGCTGGCCCGGGTCTGCCAGTTCGGCCTCTGCAATCCGAGTCTGGTGCCGCCGAAAGCGTTCCGCGAGTTGCGCCGGGTCGCACGGGCGCGCCGGAAGATCGTCGCCGAGCGGACCCGGACGCGCAACCGCGTTCACAAGATCGTCGACAGCGCCGGCATCCGTGTCGGCGGCGTCCTCTCCGACCTCTTCGGGGTCAACGGACGGCGCATCCTCGACGGGCTGGTTGCGGGCAAGGAACGCGCCGAGATCATGGCCTCGCTCTCCGGCCATGTCCGCAGGCATCTCGCGACACTCAACGATGCCCTCGAAAGCAAGCTTTCAGAGGCCGACCGGTTCCTGTTGCGTGACCAGGTCCGCCTCTTCGACCAGGCCGGTGAGCGGCTCGCCGAATACGACGCCGTCATCGACAGGGGCCTCGCCGAACACCAGGTGGCCATCAGGTTGCTGACCACCATACCCGGCATCGACCATCGCGCCGCATCGGCAATCATCATCGAGCTCGGCCCCGACATCTCCGTCTTCCCGTCGGAACGTCACTGCGCCGCCTGGGCCGGGCTCGCTCCCGGCAACAACGAGAGCGCCGGAAAACGACGCTCGGGACGCGTCCGCAGGGGCAATCAGGCGCTGCGCACCCTCCTCATCGAGTGCGCACAGGCCGCCGCCCGAAGCAACCACTGTCAGTTCAAGGGATATCACAAGGCGCTCACCGTGCGCCGTGGCTACAAGCGGGCCACCGTCGCCACCGCGCACAAGCTGTTGCGCGTCATCTACCACATGCTCACGACAGGGGAATTCTATCGGGATCGCGAAACCGACTACGAGGCACTGATGGTCATGCGCAACGCGCCGCGCTGGTTCAAAATGCTGCGAAAGCACGGCTTCATGACCAGGGGCGAGGCACAACCAGCGGCATCCTGATCACGGCTGTCGCAGCGGCCAACATAACCGAAACGCACCCGCGAGCGCACTCCGGCACAGGGCCATGAATGCGGGGAAGCCCTCACTGCCCAAGTCGCCGCAAATGCGTCACATTCCGAAAAGCTGGTCCAGGCCGGAGTCAGCTAACCACCTCATTCGTCCAGCCGTTGGAAAAGTTACACAGCAAAATGCCTGGTGTATTGCGCCCATCGGGCAGCAGTTCCGCTTCCGGTGTCTACATTTCAGATCACGGGTACAAGAATGATCCGCGCTCTTGCCGAAAAGGCATTGCGGGATGCCCAGCAGGTGCTCGTGCTCGCCGACAGCGTGGTCTTCGAGACCTGGATCTCGCTGCTCGGAGTCGTTGCCGACAAGGTAGAGATCCCTCTATGGCCCGGTCCCGGGCAACCCCTGCTGAGAATCCAAACCCACCCGAGAGACGAGGAGCCTCCGGACATACAACCAGACGACCCCATACTTAGAATTGCTGCCCAAGAACCTCTGCTGTTGACATTTCGACAATCACGGACAGAACTGATTTGAACGATGGACTGAGTCTTGCCCGGCATGCAGTTCCCAAGAAACCGGGCAGACTGCAGGCGGGAGGACCTCAACTCGTTGCTGGGCAGCATGACGACTCACACTCAAGACAACCCGGACACCGAACTGCTGGCACTTGTCCGAAAACTGCTCGCGCCGGAAGAGGTGCTGGAGATCAGGCGGTGCGCGAATGGTCAATCTAACCTGACTTATGTCCTTGCCTGCTCCGGGCGGAAGCTCGTTCTCCGCATGAAGCCCCCGGGGAACTTGCTGAAGTCGGCTCACCTGGTCGAAAGGGAATTCAAGGTCATGTCAGCACTTCGCAACACGAAAGTCCCGGTTCCGGAGACCGTCGTGCTGGTCAGCGATGAGGACTCACCGTTGGGCCGGGCATTCTACATCATGGAATTCGTCGAAGGCGACGTACACTTTGATCCGGCATTGCCGGACCATGGTCAGCAGGCACGAAAAACGGTCTACGCTGAAATGAACCGTGTACTGGCGGAAATTCACAATGTGGATCTGGACCGGGTTGGTCTGTCAGAATTTGGCAAACCGGGAAGCTACTTCGAGCGGCAAACCGGTAGGTGGAAACAGCAGTACTACGCGTCGCGGGTTTCTCCAAGTTCCGACATGGACATCCTGGTCGAGTGGCTCGAGGCCAACATGGTGGAAGATGACTGGCAGCTGGCGCTCGTGCACGGGGATTTCAGGCTGGACAATCTCATATTTGACCACGAGTCCTGTCGTGCCAAGGCGGTCATCGACTGGGAATTGTCCACTCTTGGCCACCCGTTGGCGGACCTGGCTTATCAGTGCATGCAGTGGAGAATGCCATACACGGGAGCCTTGAGGGGGCTTGGCGGGCTTTCGAGGGAAAGTCGCGGACTGCCGCAAGAACGCCAGTACCTGGAGGATTACTGTCGGCGCAGGAGAATTCCAATTCCGGAGAACTGGACGTTTTACGTGGCGTTTGCATTCTTCCGGCTTGCTGCAATTCTCGAGGGTGTCAAGAGGAGGGCGCTCGATGGCAACGCAGCGAACCCGGAATTGGCGATTGAGTATGGCAGCCAGGTGCCACTGCTCGCGAGGGAGGCTGTCAGCCTCCTCGAGGCAGAGGCGTGAATTCACGTGCAGGGGCAAGCACCTTTGTGGCCGGGTTGGCAACCACTGCCCATGGGAACGACATGGTCACAAGCGATAGAATCTGGCCGCATTATTGCCGAATATCTTCTCTTGGTCTGCTGCCGGGATCACGTCGGAAACGACTGAGACGATTTCTTCATAGCTTGATCGCAGGGAATCAACAGGGAAATTGGACCCGAACATGCAGCGGTCGGCTCCAAACAGCTCCGTGCAGGTTTCCAGGATCTGCCTGACTTCATCCATGGTCCAGCCCTCGTTGAACATCCCGAGGCCGGACAGCTTGCAGCTTACCTGCGGCAATCGGGCCAGGTGGAGCATTGACTGCTCCCAGGATTTCAGTCCTTCGCGAGACCAGTCCGAAGGTGAGCCACAGTGGCACAGTGCTACGGGAAGTTGTTCAACGCGTGACAGGAGCGAAGCAGTCTGCTGCATCAACTCGGGTATCAGTTGAAGATCAAAAGACAGCCGGAGTTCGGCGACTTTCCGGAGTCCGGCCAGGAAGTTCGGGTCATCCAGCAGGCGATTGGTGCCAGTGGCAAAGTCCTCTTCGCTTGACCGTCCGACAATCTGCCGGATCCCCTTTACAGTTGGGAGTCTGGTCAACGCCTCCAGGTTTGCCGTGGCATCGCGACCGGTCAGGTCGCAAAATGCCACCTGCGCAGCCGGCCATGACGGATTGTCTTCGGCAACCTCCTGTACCCACCGGGCCTCGCGCATAGGGTCATCTGCGCCGACCTGTATGTGAACTGATGCGCCGATGCCGTTGGCGACGGCGGTGTTGGTAAACTCGGAAACCGAATAATCACGTTGGATCGGTGCCGGATCACCGAAGAATCTCCTTTCCCCGCGCGCCATCAGCCACGGATAGTGTACTGCTTTCAGGTCCCAGAGATGGTGGTGCGCGTCAACTCGCATGAGCATTTGTTCCTGTTTGGCATAGATTTAGAGGCCATTCCTGCAGCAGACTGGCTTCCGATTGACAAGGGAGATTACCATCACTGCTGTAGAATTGTTGCCGACAGCGGGTGATCGTTGCCGACTGTTTTCGAGCAGCATGGCAAGCAAGACAGACGGCCTTCGGAACCAGACTCAAGCAGAATTACCGGCAACATCCGAGGAACTCTCGGTCATATCAGGTCGCCACCTGTTGACGCTGGACGGTCTGCCGGGAATGTGGAGTTGGGATGGGTTGCGGGGCTTCCGGGCAATGACTTTCCCGTTGGCGACGACCAGGAGCCTGTCTGGCCGCAGTCGAATTGCTTCGACCGGACTTGCTGCGTCGAGCACGACAAAACTTGCTCTTTTGCCTTTCTGCAGGCCCATGTCGTCCAGACCCATGATCCGTGCGTTTTCTGTCGTGACCATGTCGAAGCACTTCCGCATGTCCTGCTCGCTGGTCATCTGAGCCAGATGCAGTCCCATCATGGCGACATCAAGCATTTCGGCGCATCCCAGCGAATACCAGGGATCCAGAACGCAATCCTGGCCCCAACCCACGAGTATTCCATAGTCGATCATCTCGGGGACCCGGGTTAGCCCGCGTCGCTTCGGATAGGTGTCGTGCTGCCCCTGTACGATGATATTCACGAGCGGGTTAGAAATGACTGACACCCGGGATTCGGCGATAATCGGCAGGAGCTTGGAAACATAATAGTTGTCCATGGAGTGCATTGACGTGAGATGAGAGCCGGTTACCCGCCCCTCCAAGCCCAGTCGTCGCGTTTCGTATGCCAGTTGTTCAATATGCCGAGAGTGCGGGTCATCGGTTTCATCGCAGTGCATGTCGACCAAGAGCGAGCGTTCTGCTGCGACTTCACACAGTTCGGTCACCGACCTGCGCCCGTCTTCCATGGTCAACTCGAAGTGGGGAATTCCGCCCACGACTTCGACGCCGAGGTCAAGTGCCCTGGCGAGGTTTTCGCAGGCGCCGGGGCTTCGGTAGTACCCGTCCTGAGGAAACGCGACCAGTTGGAGTGACATGTAGGGTGCAATTTCCTTCTGAACTTCCTTGAGCGCTTCAACCGCCAGCAAC
Source organism: Paracoccaceae bacterium (assembly GCA_963664715.2). Lineage (GTDB taxonomy): Bacteria > Pseudomonadota > Alphaproteobacteria > Rhodobacterales > Rhodobacteraceae > JAPOXR01. Next base: position 232,849 of record CAXXUY010000016.1, on the reverse strand, counting down.
CTGTCGTCGCAGACATCGACATGTGACCTGATTGCAAGCAGTCCCATTGAAGCCGCCCAGTCGCAATAGTCGAGGGCCCTCTGCTTTACGGCTTCGACCGTCAACAGGGGTTTCAACTCTCCCCAAAGTTTTATGCCTTCCAGGAGAGTCCCCGAGGAATTGACCCTGGGAATGCCGTGGGACAATGTGGCATCCATATGAAAGTGGGGATCAATGAAGGGCGGCGAGACCAGGCAACCGGGAAACTCGTAGACGTCACGCGCTTCTGCTTCAATCGCCGGTTCAATTGCCACGATCTTGTCGTTCGATACTGCAATGTCGGAACAATGACCGGAGGGCAGAGTGGCATTTTTCAGCAGGAGATCAATTGCCATTACAATTCCTCGCGCTCGGACTGCAGCCGGCCAATCGGATCGTTGTCATCAATTTTTGCTGCGAACTTGTTGGAACGGATCTGGCCCTCGCGCAGGGCGACGAGCTCCATCGTGTCTTCCGAAATCTGGTCCGCGAATGCCCTGACCGGCGAAATTGCGCATCCACCGTGGGACATGTGGGAGTAGATTCCGTAATCCGCGGCACTGAAACTGCCGGCCTTCAGTCGCTCAATTGCGATTTCGAGGGTCGGTCCGAAGCGCCAGACTGCCGATGTCACGACTGAACCTTCGCCGGCAAGCTGCAAGTCCGACACGGTACCGATGACAGGTACATTCGCCTCCTCGGCGACTTCTGCAGGCCCCAGGGCATCTGCGTAAATGACGTCCGCTCCGCCTTCAATCTGTGCGCGGGCCAACTCCTGTGCTCTTTCAAGGTCATACCACGCGTCGATGAAGTCTATCAGGAACCGGGCATCGGACCTGATTTCGCTGGCGCCGTCCATAAACGCGTTGATCAACCGATTGATGCCCGGAAAATTGAAGCGCCCGACGATCCCCAGGACGCCGTTGCTGGATATACCCGCAGCGATCAGGCCGGTCAGATAGGATGCATCCTGAATGTAATTGTCGAACACGGCAAGATTGGGAATCCTGGCATCCGACTTGAACGCGGAACCCAGAAGGTATGATTTGCCCGGATACTTGTTCGCAAGGAACCGAACCAACTGCTCACGCCCGAACGCGTCTCCGATCACCAGGTCCACATCCGATTCCGAAAACTGCCGAAATACAAATTCATAATCGGAGTCACCGACATTGTCTTCAAACTCGTAGCTGATGTCACCTCGCACAACGGAATTCATCAGAGCGCCGTGGACCGTGCCCAACCAGCGTTGCCGGACCGGGACCGTGTATACGCCTGCAACTTTCAGGGGAGTGGCGCTCCTGGCCAGTGTTGGCACACCGACAGCAATACCAGCCATCAGACCGGCTGCACCAGCACCCAGGAACCGCCTCCTGTTCGTCCCCTTCGCTTCAACTTCCATTATGGCGCTCTTCATCGGGCTGCATTGATCCGGCGCTTCAAGACTCCACCTGGACAGTAGTCGGATTCTTGCCGATGCAAAAGACCGGTGGACCCTACCGGGATTGACGAGCGTTGAAAACGGTCCGCCTGTTGGTACGCGACCCAAACCCGAGCAGGGTCACTTGACGGAAGGGTGCTGTCCTGACAATGGATTGCCGGACACTGTCCCGGAACATGATGCAGAAACACTACACAACGCGCGAGATCCTGGAGAAGCTGGTTTCGTTTCCTACTGTGCCGACCAGTTCAAACCTCGACTTGGTCAGTTGGGTCGGGGACTACCTCGCAATGCAAGGTGTTGACTGCCATCTTGATTTCAACGACGACGAAACGAAAGCGAGCCTCTATGCGTCAATTGGCCCGGACGTGTCTGGCGGCGTCGTACTATCCGGCCATACCGATGTCGTTTCGGTTGAAGGGCAGGATTGGAGTTCGGACCCGTGGACCGTTGTGGAAAGGGATGGACGGCTATATGGGCGAGGCACCTGCGACATGAAGGGTTTTGACGCCGCTGTTCTGGCATGTGTTCCCGTGATGGTCGAGGCGAAGTTGAAGCGTCCAATCCAGATTGCCTTGTCGCGGGATGAGGAGATTGGCTGCCTTGGCGCCCCTCCAATGATCAACAGGATGCTGAAAGAGTTGCCAAGGGCATCCACTGTTGTCGTGGGCGAACCGACGATGATGAAGGTTGTTACCGGACACAAGGGTGGCAGCGGGGTTTCGGTTCATGTTCGAGGCCACGAGGTTCACTCGTCCATGCTGCACAAGGGTGTGTCGGCAATCATGATTGCTGCCAGGTTGATTGATTGGGCCAATGAAAGAAACCGTGAGAATGCGGGTAGTCATCTGTCGCCGGCAGCGAGCGCATTTGACCCGCCATGGACGACCCTGCATGTGGGAACCATCGAGGGAGGGACAGCCCAGAACATAACCGCACGCGATTGCCGGTTCGGACTGGAGTTTCGTTGTGTCCCGGGGGATTCAGCAGCGTCATGGCATGAGCGATTTCGACAGTTCGCAACGGACGTTGAAGCTGAAATGAAAGCGATAAACGACAACACGGGGATTTCAATCGAGCCGTGGTACGATGTTCCGCCTCTGGCTCAGGAGGATGAGGGCGGTGCGGAGACGATGGCAAGGCGCCTTACCGGTGACAACGGATTGCATGTCGTTTCATACGGCACCGAAGCCGGGCAGTTCCAGGACAGAGGATATTCGTCCGTGGTCTGCGGTCCGGGTGATATTGCCCAGGCCCATAAGCCAGATGAATACCTGACTGTCGAACAGCTTGATGCAGGCGAAGAATTCATTCGGCGCCTGATCCGGACGATGAGCGCATGAGGAGATCCGATGCCGACAAGAAACAGGTTTGCCCAGTTGCATGACGAGATCGCCGGTTGGAGGCAGGACCTCCATCGCCATCCCGAACTGCTCTTCGACACGCAAAGGACCTCCGCGTTCGTTGCTGACAAGCTCAGGGAATTCGGCTGTGACGAGGTCGTTTGCGGCATAGGGCGCACCGGCGTAGTTGGTACAATCTCGGGCAGGAAATCGTCTTCGGACAAGGTCATTGGCCTTCGGGCGGATATGGATGCCCTTCCGATCACCGAGACCACGGGCCTGGTTCATGCCTCTGTTGTGGAAGGCAGGATGCATGCTTGTGGGCATGACGGCCATACATCGATGCTGCTCGGGGCGGCCAAGTATCTGGCGGAGACGAGAAACTTCGACGGTACTGTTGCCGTGATATTCCAGCCTGCCGAAGAAGGCGGTGGCGGCGGGCGCGAGATGGTGGATGACGGTGTGTTCGAGCGGTTCGGCGTGCACGAGGTTTACGGCATGCACAACATGCCCGGAATACCGGTCGGTGAGTTTGCCATACGCACCGGGCCATTCTTTGCGGCAGCAGACACTGTCACCATCACCGTGGAGGGCGTCGGGGGACATGCTGCTCGCCCGCATGCAGCGGTCGACCCGACGGTGGTCGCGTGTCACATGGTCCTGGCGCTTCAGTCGATCGCGTCAAGGAGCATCGACCCGCTGAAACCTGTTGTCGTATCGATTACCTCGTTCAGGACCTCGTCCGAAACCCATAACGTGATTCCGGGACGGGTCGAGATGATCGGCACGATGCGGGCACTGGACGAGGGTGTGCGCAGTGAAACAAGAATGCGGATCGAGAACATCGCCAAGTCGACGGCAAGTGCATTTGGCGCCAAGGCTATGGTCAGAATTGAAGACGGCTATCCGGTGATGATTAATCCCGAGACGGAAACACAGCACGCGATCAGGGCGGCGCAGCGAGTTGCGGGAACCGTCAACCCCGATATTCCCGAGTTGATGGGCGCCGAGGACTTTGCGTTCATGCTGAATGCGAGGCCGGGCGCCTATATCCTGATCGGTAACGGCGATACTGCACCGGTCCACAATTCAGACTACGACTTCAACGATGATGCCATTCCTTCGGGCTGTTCATGGTGGGTCGAGATTGCTGAATCCAGGTTGTCGGCGGGCTGAGCCTCCTTTCTCGATCATTCCCCGATTGTTCCTTCAATCTCAATCTGCAGGGGCAGGAATTACGTTCGACTCCGCCCGACGGGTTGCCTTCGGCGTCGGGTCATTTCGGATGGACTGCTGGTCAGGATTGTTCGCGTGTGAACGTCCGGGTCAGCACGATTACCGGTCCTAGCCCGACTGCAACGATCAATATCGACGGTATGGCAGCGTCGGCGAGTCGTTCGTCTGATGCAAGTTCGTAGGCCCGTACGGCAAGCGTGTTGAAATTGAACGGACGAAGGATCAAGGTCGCAGGAAGTTCCTTGAGAACGTCAACAAAAACAATGAGCAATGCCGACAGAATGGTGCTGCGAAGCAATGGCAGGTGGACCAGCAGAAGTATCTGGATCGGGGTCTTGCCCAGCGAACGGGCAGAATAGTCGAGGTTCACTTTGACCTTTTCCATCCCCGCCGTGATGCTTCCGAGTGACACTGCCATGAATCGAACACTGTAGGCATAAAGGAGGGCGACAATGCTGCCGGTCAATAACAGTCCGACATTCTGGTCAAACGCTGATCGCGCAATTCCGATGAACTGGTGATCAAGCCAAATCAGCGGCGAGAGTATTCCGATGGCCACGATCGTGCCAGGAATCGCGTAGCCAAGGCCGCAGAGGTTGGTCAGAAACCTGACCAGCGGATTGTTGCCGAACCTGTTGGCAAAGCAGAGGATGAGTGCCAGGGCGACCGAAATGATTGCTGCGAGTGCCGCGAGGTGAAAGGAGTTCCAGACAAGCTTGAACTGGTTGGAAGGAATCCAGGTGCTGTCGTAAACAGCGTATTTCAGCAGAACGAGTACCGGGATCACGAATCCCAGGACTATTGGCACGGAGCAAAACAACCACGCCAATGCCGTTTGTCCGGCCGAAAGCGAAATCCTGTTGGTCGTGACATTCAGCAGGTTGGCATCAAATCGGGCACGGCGGCGGGAGAGTTTTTCACACAGAATCAGCAGGGCAACCGTGCCGAGCAGCATGGCGGACAATTGCAGGGCCGCCACCGAATCACCGAAGCCGTAGAATGTCCGAAAAATCCCGGTGGTAAAGGTGCTGACACCAAAATACTGAACGGTGCCATAATCCGCCAGGGTTTCCATCGCTACCAGGGCCAATCCGATGGCAATTGCCGGCCGGGCAAGGGGTAGCGACAACCGGAAGAAACTGTAGGTTATTCCGTGCCCCAGGGTTCGACTTACTTCCAGTGATCTCATCGAACGTTCCAGGAAGGCGGTGCGAGCAAGGAGATAGGTGTATGGATAGAGTACAAAGCCCAGCATCGCCACCGCACCGCCAATGGACCTGACTTCAAAGAACCAGTAGTCGCCTCTTGACCATCCGGTCAGGTTGCGAATTGCGGTCTGGACGGGACCGGCGTAGTCGAGAAGTCCGGTGTATGTATACGCGACGATATAGGCCGGAATTGCCAGCGGCAGCGTCAGGAGCCACACGAAAACCCCCCGGTACCGGAATTCGCAGACTGCCGTGAACCAAGCTGCAGGAACACCCAATAGGCTTGTGATCAGTCCCACGCCGACCACCAGGATCGTCGAATTGACGACGTAGTCGGGCAACACGGTCCTGAACAGATGTTCCCATACGCCGTCTTCAGCGGGTAGGAAGACCGAGATGATGATGTTCAATATCGGAACGGCAATGATGCAGGAGATAATGGTGGCGCCGAGGACGCGGGTATTCATGGCGTACAGTTCTTCCGGTCAGTCGGAGCAGGTCAGTTGGAGCCCCGGGTTCCGACAGGACCTGAAATGCAGCGCGGGCGGCAAGGCGCCGTCCGCGCGGTTGACATTGCCAGTTACCTCCATCCGGCCCTGTCCATGAGTTCCACCGCCTTGCGGTTGTTCGAGCCCAACAGTGACAGGTTCAGATCGTCTTCCTGGAAGTCGCCAAACGACACCAGGACCGGAGACAACGGGGATTCAGTTACGGTCGGATATTCGAAGTTCACTGCTGCATACCATTGCTGTGCTTCCGGAGAAACCAGGAACCGGAGCAATGTCAAGGCGTTGTCCGGATTGGGTGCGTGCATCGTGATGCCTGCACCGCTGACGTTGACATGCGTGCCCCGGTCAGCCTGATTTGGCCAGTGGATCTTCAGCTTCTCAACGATCTGGTTGTTGTCCGGATCGTCGCTGCCGGCAAGACGTCCGAAATAGTAGGTGTTCACGACCGCGACATCACATTCGCCTGCGGAAACTGCCTTGATCTGATCGGTGTCGCCCCCGGCGGGTGGTCTGGCCATGTTGCTGACGATGCCAGCGGCCCACGCTTCCGTTGCTTCCTGCCCGTCAGAGGCAATCATCGAGGCCACCAGTGACTGGTTGTAGATGTTGCTCGACGACCGGATGCAGATTCTGCCATTCCATTCTGGGCCGGCTAGACCCTCGTAGGTTGTCAGGCTGCCTTCGCTGACGCGTTCGACGGAGTACACGATGACGCGGGCCCGCTTGGAAAGTCCGATCCAATAGCCATCCTTGTCTTGCAGATGCGGTGGAACCGCCTCCCTTAAGGCTTCATCGCCAATCTGTCGTAATACGCTGGCTTCCTTTGCCCTGTGCAGGCGCCCGGCATCAACCGTAATGAACACATCGGCAGGCGTTGCATCAGCCTCCAGCTTGAGGCGCGTCAGCAATTCGTCAGCATTGCCGGTAACCAGATTGAAACTGATCCCGGTCTGTTCCTCAAAGATATGCAGCAGAGGTTCAATCAACTCCTGCTTCCGAGCGGAGTAGACGTTTACGATACCGTCTCCAGTCCTCGCGGGGGCGGAAACTGCAACAGTCGCCGTTGCCAGCAACGCCGAGATTGCAATTCCGGTTCGCAGGGTCTTCTTCATTGATCAGTTCCTTTGCAAGTGATCGGGCGCAGGAGAATCTGCGAGTCCCTTTAATCCTGAGTAAAATAGTCAGAATTAAGATTCTGTCAAATGGGAATTGCTCTGAAGCCGGGAGGTTGTTTCCTGGAGTGACAAGGCGTGCATCGAGCCGAACTGCACGGTTGCAGTTCAGAAGACCGGTATTCGCTGACAGAGTACGGTGCCGAGGTCAATTTGTGAAACCTGCCGGGGTTTCACTCGGACAGGAGCGTTTCAGATGTCCAGTCCAGATGCAAACCTGGCGTTGTTCTGGATGAACAGGAACCGCTCTTCCGGTTTCCTGCCCATCAACCGCGTAATCAGCGAACTGGTCTCGGTCATGTCCGCGGATTCGACCTCCACCTGAATCAGCCGCCTTGTGGCAGGACTCATTGTCGTTTGCTTGAGGTCCTTGGCATCCATCTCGCCGAGCCCCTTGAATCGCGAGACTTCGATCTTGCCCCTTCCGCTAAGTCCATTCGCCAGCATTTCTTCCTTTTCGGCATCGTCACGGGCATAGAGCCTCGTTGTACCTTGCGTGATCCGGTATAGCGGAGGGCAGGCAAGAAAGAGATGACCCAGTTCGATAATCTGGCGCAACTGCGTGTAGAAGAACGTCATCAATAGTGAAGCAATGTGCGCCCCGTCGACATCGGCGTCCGTCATGATGATGACTTTTTCGTATCGGAGGTCATCAATCGAAAAACGGCTGCCGGACCTGACGCCCAGTGCGAGGCACAGGTCATTGATCTCGCTGTTCTGGCCCAGCTTGGCCGATGAAGCGCCGAGGACATTCAGGATCTTTCCCCGAAGAGGAAGCAAGGCCTGGTTGTGGCGGTCTCGGGCCATCTTAGCCGACCCACCGGCAGAATCTCCCTCGACTATGAACAATTCGGTGCCATCCTTGGTCGCATTCGTGCAGTCAACCAGTTTGCCCGGCAATCGCAGACGCTTTGTAGCGGACTTGCGCATGGTTTCCTTTTCGGCCTTGCGCCGGAGCCGCATTTCCGACTGGGCGACCAGGTGCTCGACTATTGCGTCTGACTGCCTCGGATCGGCGGCGAGCCAATTGTCGAAGTGATCGCGAACCGAGTTTTCCACAAGCCGTTGTGCCGCCGCGTTTGCCAGGCGGTCCTTAGTCTGCCCGGCGAATTCCGGCTCCTCGATAAAGCAGGATACCAGGGCACATCCTGAAGACTGGAGGTCTTCCCGGTTGATCTGGGAGGTTCGCTTGTTTGACACGAACTCGCCATAGGCGCGGACACCCTTCAGGATTGCGGCCCAAAACCCTGCTTCGTGGGTTCCGCCATCCGATGTCGGAATCGTATTGCAGTAGGACTTCGTGAATCCGTCCCTGGTGGTTGCCCAGTTGACGGCCCACTCCACCGAACCTCTCGTCCCGTGACCGAACCTCTCGGCGAAGTCCACCTTGCCCGCAAACGGATTGTCAGACAGGACGGCGGCTCCGTCCAAGGTGTCCCGCAGATACTCCGCGAGACCTCCGGGAAAGTGGAACGTCGCCGTTTCGGGGATTCCGGCAAGTGCAATGTTGCACTTCCAGCGCATCTCCAAGCCAGAATACAGGTACGCCTTGGAACGTACCATCGCCATCACATTGGCGGGGTCCAGCCTGGCGCTCTTTCCGAAGATCTCGGAATCCGGCATGAAGGTGACCGAAGTTCCCTTCCTGTTGGCCGTACTGCCCGTGTTCTTCAGGCGACCGAGTGGCTTTCCCCGGGAATAATGTTGTTCATGCCTGGTCCTGTCCCGGACAACTTCAATGTGCATGTGCTCGGAAAGGGCGTTGACAACGGAAATCCCGACACCATGCAGACCGCCTGCTGTCTGGTAGGCCTTTCCAGAGAATTTGCCGCCAGCATGAAGTGTCGTCAGTATGACTTCCAGTGCCGATTTCTTGGGAAACTTCGGATGGGGATCCACAGGTATCCCGCGCCCGTTATCGCGGACCGTCAGCGAAAAATCCTCGCGGAATTCAACCTCGATACGGTTCGCATGACCTGCGACCGCCTCATCCATCGCGTTGTCGAGAACTTCTGCGGCCAGGTGGTGCAGCGCACGTTTGTCCGTGCCGCCAATATACATTCCCGGCCGTCGCCTGACAGGCTCCAGCCCCTCGAGCACTTCAATGGCTGACGCGTCGTAAGCCGGCTGATCCAGACCACGCGGACCCACATCACCGAAATCCATAGCTCTGCCTCAGATTTCTTGTTCTTGTCGGTGCAGTATAGTCAACAGGAAGGGTAAACCGCAAATGATTTAGCCGCTTCTGCCCACCGAATGTTGATCTATTTGTGGATTTTGGTGCAAATGTTGTTGCATACCAATCACCACGGCCGGTGCCTGCGCTGCGAGAACGTCCTGTTGCGAAAACGGGGCCGGAAACGGCCTTGTTGATTCCTCCGGCTTGAACTACGGCAACTCGATGATATCGTCGACGAGCCGGGGACCTCTCGCAGCGCAGATCGTTTCGACCCTGGCGCTCGCCTTGCCCGTGATTGGCAGCAACCTCACCCAGTCGGTCAAGCACCTGACCGATGCGGTCATGTTGGGGTGGTATGGCGTTGATGAACTTGCCGGCGGTGTCCTCGGCAGCACGTTGTTTGGCCTCACATTCATTGTCGGTTCCGGTTGCGCCATGGCGGCGGTTCCGCTCGCTGCCAGCGCAGAGGGTGCGCGGCAGACCTGGCGCGTTCGCAAGGTCATCAGGATGGGCCTGTGGCTGTCGATACTGTTCGTGTTTCTGGTGATGTACCCCTTGTGGAGAACCGAGGACTTTCTCCTCTTGCTTGGCCAGAAGCCTTCCACGGCCGCGTTGGCAGGCGACTACATGCGGATTGCAGTGTGGGGGCTGTTTCCCGCGGTTGCCATCATGGGATTGAAGAGTTTCTTCATGGCCCTCGTTCGTGCGCAGGTCGTCCTGTGGTCGACCCTGGCCGGAGCGCTGTTCAATGTGCTGGCGAACTATGCGCTGATATTTGGCAATTTGGGGTTTCCGGAACTCGGGATCAGCGGAGCTGCAATCGCGACGGTCGTTTCCCACAGCATGGCCCTGTTGATCATGCTCGCCTATCTGGGAACAAAGAGCGATTTCCGGCAGTATGCGCTGTTCTCGAACTTCTTCAGGGCGGACTGGCCGACATTTGCCGAAGTGTTCAGGCTGGGCTGGCCAATCAGTGCAACTCTTGTTGCAGAAACCGGGTTCTTTGCGATCGCGGCAGTCATGATGGGCTGGATCGATACCGAGACTCTTGCTGCACATGGAATTGTCCTTGAACTGGCGGCGTTCGTGTTCATGGTCTATCTGGGCCTTGCCAATGCCGGAACCGTCATGGTTGGCAGGGCCTACGGGACAAAAGATCGGGCGGGGATCATCCTGGCTTCCAGGGCAGTGACGATTCTCTGCGTTGCCGCCGTCATTGCGACGATACTGTTATTGGTGGCAATTCCGGAAATCCTCGTCAGTGCATTTCTGGATTCAGATTCCGAAGACGCCGACCGCGTCGTCACGATCGGTGTGTCTCTCGTCTACATTGCGGCGGTATTCCAGTTTGGCGACGCCTTGCAGGTTGTCGGACTTGGGTTGCTCCGCGGTCTGAGAGACACGCGTTTCCCTATGGTCGTTGCCACCGTAAGCTATGCAGTTGTCGGAATTCCCTCCAGTTACTTGCTCGGTTTCACGTTCGGGGCAGGAGCTCAAGGGGTCTGGAGCGGTTTCGTGATCGGGCTCGGAATAGCCGCCGTGCTGCTATATGTGCGTTTCACCTGGCTGCTTGGACGGTTGAAGTTCGACCAGACATGACCGGGCCGCCTTTGCTGAACGGTGCTGAAACCGACTTTTGCCTGCAATTCGCGTCAACGACATTCTGGCCGGTGACAAAGTCCGGTCTTCCGAAGACAATGACTTGCGGCTACCGACCAAGCAGCCTTTCGTCGAATGGATAGCGCGTCAGGTTCTCGTAACCGGATTCGGTTACGAGGACCTGGTCCTCAAGCTTGATCGAGAAATCGCCTCCGACTTCGCCGACAAGCGCCTCGACGCAGAGCACCATTCCCGGTTCAAGAACATAGTCAAATGCACCCGGCTCGTATCCGTCGGCATAGTTTATATGGGGCCATTCGTCGCAGAGACCGACACCATGCATCATGCAGCCATACTTCTGTTCCTGGAACTGCAGGTCGAGTTTATGACCCCGCAGCGACAATTCCGCGAACGGAATACCGGGCGCCAGCATATCGATGTTTGTCATGATGTGCTCATGTGCATGCTGCATGGCATAGATCATGTCACTTCTCGGTTTCCCGTCTCCAATCCACAAGGTGCGCGAAATGTCGACGCAGATCCCGTAAGTTCCGATCAGGTCGGTGTCGAAGGCCAGAATCTCATTGTTCTGCAATTCCCGCGGTCCGCATTCCTGGAACCACGGATTTGTCCTGGGTCCGGTGGTCAGCAGCCGGGTCTCCAGCCACTCGCCGCCCCGCCGGATGTTTTCGGCATGCAGGACAGCCCAGATGTCATCTTCCGTCATTCCGGGGATCGCGGAGCGTTCCATTGCAGCCACGGCATTCTCGCAGGCGAGGGATGCACACCTCATTGCGAGGATTTCATCCTTGCCCTTAACGGAACGGCTCTTTTCGGTGACCTCCTCGCCATCAAGCGTCTCGAATCCGGCCTGTGCCAGGGCCTCCAGCCCGTGTGGCATTATCTTGTCCACGGCAATCCGTCGGTTTGATCCTGCATGCGCGGCCATTATCTCCTTGACCTGGCCAGCAAATTCCCCGGCTTTTCGTCTCCCGTGGTCCCCCGCCGAAAAATAGAAGAAGGATGCACCGGTTCGCACTTCGGAAATCAGGGGATTGAACTGTGCAAGCAGGGGAGAGTTCTTGTATTCGAACAGGACCATGTAGCCGTCGGCACAAAGCAGCACCGCACGAAACGGATTGTGTGCGTTCCACAACTGCATGTTGGTCGAATCGGTTGCATACCTGATGTTCAACGGGTCAAAGAGCAATATCCCGCCATAGTCCCGCTCAACGATATGCTGCGTCAAACGCTGCCATCGGAATCTGCGCATTCCTTCCAGATCCGGCAGTTCAAGTCCGGCGCTTTCCCACTCGCGAAATGCCAGAAGGGTAGGACCGATTTCGACCCGGTCGCTGTCATTTGGCGTTCCGTCACCGAGCCTGTCGCCCCGAAGCGGATCGATCTTCCGGTGAAGACTCCTGTATGTGTCCATCCGCGTTGCCTTCAAGATGCCCGACACGGTCAGTACCCAGAATTCATAGCACCATTCTGCGACAGGTCAAAAACATACTCAAAGGCAACGATCAGTCTGTTCAAGATGTCAGTGCATCTTGGCGCGTCGAGGTCAATTCCAGGATAACCGGCGGGACGGTGCACAGAGCGAACAAATCGCCACAGCATCCTGTTCGGCCAAAGGGCCGGCAGCGTTGCGTCGCTGCCGGCCCTCTACCTGCAATTCAGGGCTGCCTTGCCGGACCAGCCGGCATCGCGGGCATCAGGCCGAATAGTACATTTCGAATTCGATCGGGTGAGGCGAATGTTCGAATGCATACACCTCTTCCCATTTGAGCTCGCAATACCCTTCGATCTGGTCCTTGTTGAACACATCTCCCGCGAGCAGGAATTCCATGTCGTCGTTCAGTGCACCCAGCGCTTCGCGCAATGACGAACAAACGGTCGGTATGCCTTCCAGCTCTTCAGGCGGCAGGTCATACAGGTTCTTGTCCATCGCTTCTCCCGGATCCACCTTGTTGCGAATTCCGTCAAGTCCGGCCATGAGCAGTGAAGCAAAGCAGAGATACGGGTTAGCCAACGGATCCGGGAACCTTGCCTCAACCCGCTTGGCTTTCGGGCTTTCGGTCCAGGGTATGCGGACACAGCCTGACCGGTTCCGGGCCGAATACGCCCTCAGCACCGGCGCTTCAAATCCGGGAATCAGCCGTTTGTAGGAATTGGTGGTCGGATTGGAGAAGGCATTCAGCGCTTTCGAATGCTTGAGAATTCCGCCAATGAACCACAGCCCCTCGTCACTCAGATCGGCATATTTGTTTCCGGCAAAGACGGGGACGCCTCCCTTCCAGATCGACATGTTGACATGCATTCCGGTGCCGTTGTCACCTGCAATCGGTTTTGGCATGAAGGTGGCAGTCTTGCCGTAAGAGTGCGAGACGTTCTGGACCACATACTTGTACTTCTGCAACTGGTCGCCCTGGTCGGTCAAGGATGAGAAAATCAGGCCAAGTTCATGTTGGCAGGAGGCGACCTCGTGGTGGTGCTTGTCGACACTCATTCCCATCAACTTCATCGTCGACAGCATTTCTGACCTGAGGTCCTGACCGGCATCGACAGGATTCACGGGGAAGTAGCCACCCTTGACACCCGGTCGGTGACCGGTATTGCCCATGGAATACTCGGAATCTGTGTTCCATGATCCGTCGATTGCGTCGAGTTCGTAGGATACCTTGTTGATTGTGTTGGAATAGCGGACGTCGTCGAAGACGAAGAACTCGGCCTCGGGTCCAAAATACGCAGTATCGCCGATCCCTGTGGACTTGAGGAACATTTCAGCCTTTTCCGCCGTGCTTCTGGGGTCACGCAGATAGGCCTCGCCCGTGTCCGGCTCCACGACGCAGCAATGCATGCACGCTGTTCGTTCGGCATAGAAGGGATCAAGATACACGGAATTCGGATCCGGCATCATCTTCATGTCGGAAACCTCGATGGATTTCCAGCCAGCAATCGACGAACCGTCGAACATGAACCCGTCTTCAAAAAAGTCCTCGTCAACGTGTTCTGACCTGATGGTGACGTGCTGGAGTTTTCCGCGCGGATCGGTAAACCTCAGGTCAACATACTCAACTTCCTCGTCCTTCATCAGGGCGAGCACGTCATCAACGCTCTTCATGTCTTTTGTCCTTTCGGAAATTCTGTTGAGTCACTGTATACGGTTTCGCTCGTCAGAGCGCGTCTTCCCCGGATTCGCCCGTCCTGATGCGGATTGCCTGTTCAACGGGCACGACAAAAATCTTTCCGTCTCCAATCTTGTCCGTACGCGCCGACTTCTGAATTGCTTCCAGCGAGTCGTCAAGTTGATCGTCCGAGAGAACGACCTCGATCTTGACTTTTGGGAGGAAATCAACAACGTATTCGGCACCGCGATACAGTTCGGTATGACCTTTCTGCCGCCCGAATCCCTTGACTTCGATGACAGAGAGGCCCTGAATCCCAACTTCCTGCAGAGCTTCCTTCACCTCGTCAAGTTTGAACGGCTTGATAATGGCCTCAATCTTCTTCATGACCATGGCTCCTTGACTGGTAGCAATTGTAGCTGACTTTGGCGTATCTCTATTCGGACAACAAAGATTGGCAATGCTCGGCAATTGGCTGTTGCTGGAAATCAGACACAATGCTTAAATTTTGTGCAATCAGCCCAAGAAAAAACCAGTTTGAGAAAAGTGGAACCGATTGGCACTAGTCCTGACATCAGTCCAGATGAAGGAGGTCGAGGGCTCGGCAATTGACGCGGGGCGGGTATCCGGGCTCGAGTTGATGGAACGCGCCGCACGTGCTGCAAGCGAGGAAATCGTTCGTCATCTGGGCGGAATCTCTGGATCCGGCGAACGGGTGGTAGCGTTCTGCGGGCCGGGCAATAACGGCGGCGACGGCTATGCAATTGCCCGGATTCTGGCGCAATGGGGCTGGCGCGCATCGGTCTGGGCAATCGGGGACCCGGTGAAACTGTCACCGGAGGCGGCCGAGTGCAGGTCACGCTGGCTTGAAGTCGGGGATGTCCAGGACCTCATGACGTTTTCCGCTTCCGATTGTGTGGCCGGAACGGTGTTTGTGGATGCGATATTCGGAACCGGCCTGCAGCGGCCGCTTGGAAAGGCCGTGTTTGAGGCCATTCGAACCGGATCGGCGTTCGGGCCTGTCGTTGCCGTCGACATGCTCTCGGGTGTGAACTCGGATACCGGAGAATTCCTGTGCGAAGGCGATCCTGACCCCGTCGCGGCAGAACTGACCGTATCATTCCAATGTGCAAAGCCGGGTCACTTTCTGCGGGAAGGTGGTGTCTTGACTGGGCAACTTGCGATCCGTTCGATCGGGCTGGAACAGGAACTTGCCCACTACGCCTCAGGCCGGCAGGTCTGCAGGCGGATTGGCGGGGCGGACATTTCGCCGCGCAGCCTCATCAAGAGCAATCCGTCAGGTAACAAGTACGATTACGGACACCTCCTGGTGCTTTCAGGAGGCAAGGGAAGGGGTGGAGCGGCCAGGCTTGCGGCACGTGCTGCCATGCGGGTCGGGGCCGGCCTCGTAACGATCGGAGTGGAGACCGGAGGCATCAGCGAGCACGCGTCCCAGTTGAACGCGATCATGCTGAAGCCGGTGGACGACCCCCGATCCCTGTCCCGTATACTTGAAGATCAAAGGATCAATTGCGTGTGCGCCGGACCTAATCTGGGGCTGACGGACGAATCGGGCCGACTGGTTGAGGTGCTGCTTGATTCCGGGCGCAGGCTCGTTCTGGACGCCGATGCGCTGACGATGTTTGAAGGCAGAACGGCCAGGTTGTTTGACGCACTCGAAGGGAATGCGGTCCTGACCCCGCATGCAGGTGAGTTCAGGCGGCTGTTTCCCGATCTGCACGATCGACTGCAATCCGGGTCGACCGACTCAAAGATAACCGTGACCATTGCTGCTGCCAGGAGGTCCAACTCCGTCGTTCTCTACAAGGGACACGATACGGTCGTGGCAACGCCGGCCGGCCAGGTTCACTTGATCGCGGCAACAGGTGACGAGGCAGCTCCGTGGCTTGCCACCGCAGGCAGCGGTGACGTCCTGGCGGGCTTGATCGCAGGACTGTTGGCCCGGGGAGAGAGCTGCTGCACCGCCGCCTCTACCGGCGCATGGCTTCACTCTGCGGCGGCGAGGGAATTCGGTCCGGCCCTGACAGCGGACGATCTGCCGGATGCCTTGCCCGCTGTACTTGCACAGTTTTGCAAGGATGCCGGTTGCACCCCGGCGGTGCAGCCATAGCTTCCACTGGATGACCGGTTTCCGACGGCCGACCGAAAGGCGGGACTGGCAGGGTCCCTGAACCTCATGGTCAGTCGGCAAGCACATGCCGGCGCGGCCATTGCATACAGAGGGATTGCAACTTAACGGGGGTCACTCCTTGCTTGCGGTCATCATTTTGGCGAAGACCTTTGCCAGGAAAACAATTTTTTTCTCGCTTGCCTGTTTGCGATCTGGTAATGAGCCGCGATTTTTGACACGGAGAAGCGCCGGTCAGTTTCAACTGTGCGGGCGTGGCGGAAATGGTAGACGCACCAGATTTAGGATCTGGCGCCGAAAGGCGTGGGGGTTCGAGTCCCTTCGCCCGCACCAACACAAACGGGAGTGGTTGGATTAATGGATCTGGTTAAAACTGTCGCCGAAGGGTTGGTCCGGAAGTGCGAAGGGAAGCTTGAACCAAGCGAACTGGACAGCAAGATCGACGAGAAGATCGATGAAGTCATACCGACGCTGGCCCTGCCGGGATTTCGAAGAGGAAAGGTGCCGGAACGCGTTGTCAGGGCCCGATTCGGGAAAGAATTGCGGTCCGAGACGCTATCGTCAATCGTCGAGGATGCGGTGAAGCGCCATTTCGAGGAGACCGGCGACAGGCCCGTTCAGCCTCCGTTGACGGATTTGAGCGGGGTCGACTCGGCCGGTGAGTCAATCGGTGTGACAATCGAGTACGAGTGCATGCCCAAGATGCCCGAGGTCGACTTTGCCGAGATCGAGCTTGTCCGACCGGTTCCCAAGGACGTCGAGTCGCTGGTCCAGGAGGACCTTGAGGCGTTGGCACTATCAATGTCGGCGTTCGAGGACACGGACAGCGACTACGAGGCCATGCAATACGACCAGGTCACGATCGACCTGCGCGTACTGGTGGACGGTGTGGAAAGGGAGGATCTGCGGAATGAGGATATGCTTCAAGTAGTTGAAAGCGCAGAATCTGCTCACCCGATTGCAGGCGGACTCACTGGCGTTAAGGCCGGAGAAACACGAACGATCAACGGTGAGCTGCCCGCCAATGTTGCAGGGCAGGACAGCAGTACTGCCGCAGAATTCGTATGCTTGGTGAAGGTTGTCAGGAAGGCCGTCCCGCCTGAAGTCGACGAAGAATTCGCGCAACGGATTGGAGTCGGTAACCTGGATGAGATCAGGAACGAGTCTCGCCAGCGCTGGAAGGGTTGGTATGCTGTTCGGGCGGAGAGGATCATGCACCAGAAACTGCTGGATGAACTTGATGAGCGCGTTGAGTTCGAGTTGCCACCGACGCTGCTGGAGAGGGAAACGGAATCGGTCAAGGCAGCACTTGCCAGCGAGAAACCGGAAACGGACGGTGTCGAGGATATGAACGATGCTGCCGAGAACGAGGAGTCGTCAACTGCCTCGACCGCACAGGACAGTTCGGGCGCTGAACCTGGTGAAGAAGGGGACGGTGGCACCGATCCGTCCAGTGAAGACGCCGAAGCGGTTCGGATTGCCGAAAGGCGTCTCAAGCTCGGCCTGTTTCTGGCTGAATTGGCCAGGGACAACGACCTGAAGGTCACCAGTTCCGATTACGATGAATGGATAGCGAGCCAGCACCGGCATCCCGAGGAAAGGCGGCGTGTCTCAGAGGCATTGGCGAGGAATCCGGAGATAGCAAATCAATTGGTTGGAACGATCATTGAAAGGAAGTCCCTGAAGTTCATCACCGAGCTTGCTACCAAGAAGGATGAGGAACTCGATCGAGAGGAACTCGTGAAGAAACTGGAAGAACTGCTGGAGGACTCCGAGGAGTAGGGCTGGCCCGGATCGGTGCAATGACAGCCGCGTCAGGCATGGTGCGTCTGATCACGGCTGGATACAAACTCCGTCGCGACCGGAGCCTGTCGAGAAGTCTGTCACCTGCAGGTTCACCCGCAACAGTCTCCCTCTGGAAGACCAATCCTCGCGGTGTGCCGGTATGGCACTGCGAATGAGAATGCCGATGGAACAAGGGCAGTGGACATGAACACATGTTTCAGTCACGGCCAGGCAGAACCGGAATGAGGACCATATCCCGATGAAAGACCCGTTCGACATCTACATGAACACCCTCGTGCCGATCGTCGTCGAACAGACGTCGAGAGGGGAACGCAGCTTTGACATCTTTTCGCGCCTGCTGAAGGAACGGATAGTATTCGTGTCCGGGACGATACACGATTCGTTGTCGACGCTCGTTGTGGCGCAACTTCTTTACTTGGAGTCGGAGAATCCGAAGAAAGAGATTGCAATGTATATCAACAGTCCGGGCGGAACAGTGACTTCGGGACTGTCGATCTATGACACCATGCAGTACATTACACCCGCAGTATCGACGCTTGCAGTGGGCCAGGCAGCTTCAATGGGTTCACTGCTGCTGGCAGCAGGTGCAAGCGAGATGAGGTTTGCGTTGCCGAACAGCCGGATCATGCTGCACCAGCCGAGCGGTGGGTTCCAGGGACAGGCGACCGACATTTCGATTCATGCCAGGGAAATCCTCGAAACCAACGATCGCCTGAACAAGATCTATGCAAAGCATTCCGGGCAATCGGTCAAGAGGGTTGAGGGTGCGCTGGACCGGGACAATTTCATGACTCCTCAGGAGGCAAAGAGCTGGGGGTTGATCGACAAGATCGTCGAGAAGAGAGAAACCTGATGTTGCGACATCCTCACTCAGACTAACAATTGTTCTTTGCAAGAAACTCCCTTAGGATTTCGCAGCAGGCGGGTGCAACGAGGTACACGCGGCCAGGTAAACCGAAACTGAACGAGCACAGGTCCAGGTATGTCTAACTCCGAAGAAAGTGGCGAGAAGCATCTGTTTTGCTCATTTTGCGGCAAGAGCCAGCACGAAGTCAGAAAGCTGATTGCCGGTCCCCAGGTCTATATCTGTGATGAATGCATTGAATTATGCATGGAAATCATCAAGGAAGAGGCCAAGCAGGGCAGTTCACGGTCGGACTCGGAAACTGCCGATCCGCAATCCATCTTCCAGGTCCTTGATGACTATGTTGTCGGGCAGGACAGGGCAAAGAAAGTGCTCTCGGTCGCTGTCTACAATCACTACAAGCGGTTGGCCAATGCACCCAAGTCGGTTGACATCGAGTTGGCAAAATCGAACATACTGCTGATCGGGCCCACGGGGTGCGGCAAGACACTACTTGCGCAGACACTGGCCAGGATTCTCGACGTGCCGTTTACCATGGCGGATGCAACCACGCTCACGGAAGCGGGCTATGTCGGTGAGGACGTCGAGAATATCATTCTGAAGCTGTTGCAGGCATCTGAATACAACGTTGAAAGGGCCCAGCGGGGAATCGTCTACATCGACGAGGTCGACAAGATCACCCGGAAGGCAGAAAACCTCTCGATCACCCGCGACGTGAGCGGTGAGGGAGTCCAGCAGGCACTGCTGAAACTGATGGAGGGCACGATTGCGTCCGTACCCCCTCAGGGCGGTCGAAAGCACCCGCAGCAGGAGTTCCTCCAGGTCGATACGACAAACATACTGTTCATCTGCGGCGGTGCATTTGCTGGCCTGGAGAAGATCATTTCACGCCGGGAAAGAAGCTCTGCGATAGGCTTTGGTGCAGATGTTGCGGACGAGGAAAGCAGGAACCTCGAGGAACTCTACGCGTCGTTGGAGCCGGAGGATCTCTTGCAATACGGCTTGATCCCCGAATTCGTGGGCCGGTTGCCGGTCGTTGCGACGCTGGAGAAGCTGGATGAGGCGGCACTGGTCAAGATTCTCACGGAACCCCGGAATGCGTTGATCAAGCAGTATCAGCGGATGTTCGAGATCGAGGAAGTCAGGCTGACCTTCACGGAAGATGCCATTTCCGCCATAGCACGCAGGGCAATTGACCGGAAAACGGGAGCACGAGGATTGAGGTCAATTCTTGAGGATATCCTCCTTGACACGATGTTCGATATTCCCTGTAGCGAAAGTGTCGAAGAGGTTGTCGTAAACCAGGAGGTTGTTGCCTCGAATGTTCCGCCACTATGGATCCATTCAGACAGCAAGAAGAAGAGCGCGTTTCAGTTTTGATGTGCCGCGCCAGGTAATTCTTCGCCGGAAGCAATGAACAACCCGCCTTGGCAGGTCCACAGAACCGGGAACAACAGATGGAACTGATCAAGAGACTCCTGACCTGGTGGAACAGCCAGACCATCGGAACCCAGATTTTCACTGCGCTGAACGGCCTGAAGGTCGGAGAAGACGATGACGGCAACGTATTCTATCGCAACGCGGATGGCAGCCGCAGATGGGTGATCTATAACGGTGAGATGGAAGCCAGCCGGGTTTCGCCGGAATGGCACGGGTGGTTGCATCACACATTTGACCTTCCGCCGACAGAGGACCCGCTCCCCCGTCGCAAGTGGGAAAAGTCCCACACGGAGAACCTTACAGGGACGGATGAAGCCTATGTCCCGCCGGGTTCATTGCATGCGAGTGAAAAAGTTGCCAGGGCACACTATGTTGCTTGGAAGCCCTAATGACACATAACTGCTGGTGCCCGTGATGAACGGAAACAGGTTGGAGGCGCTGATTGGTTTCATCGTGCTGGCAGTCGCCTTTGTCTTCTTCATGTATCTGACCAGGGAATCTGACTGGTTCGGAGACGAGTCGGGTTACGAGATTGCGGCCTTGTTTGATTCAGCACAGGGCGTTTCTGCCGGAACGCAGGTCAGAATGGCAGGCGTCGAGGTCGGCAATGTGAGCGGAGTATTGCTAGACCCACAGACATACTATGCCCGGGTTGAAATGAATGTTGCCGAAGGCATTGAAATTCCGGATGACAGTCAAGCGGTGGTAACTTCCGAAGGAATTCTGGGAGGGCAGTTCATTGAGATCAGCCCGGGTGGTTCGATAGACATGCTGACTGAAGGCGGGGTCATTACCGACACGCAAGGTTACCGCGACCTGATGTCGTCGCTGACCGAATTACTGGCCCGCTAATCGGGATGAGAGTCGTCTTCGCCGCCTTTGCAGCGGTTCTGTGCTGCTTGTCGGTTGCCTGGTGCCAGGAAGCCCGGAATGCCCCGGGGGCGGTCTTGAGGGGTTTGGACACGATCACCGGGGAGGTCAGCGAATTTGAACTCGCTGCCGGCGAGACGCGCCGGTTCGGCAGATTGTCAGTCATTCTGATTCAATGCCGCTACTTGCCGGACAGCCCGACGACCAATTCATACGCATATGTACGAATTCAGGATTCGCATTCGAGCGAGGTCGTTTTCGATGCCTGGATGATAGCGTCTGCACCGGCGCTGTCTGCGATGGATCACCCGCGCTATGATGTCTGGCTGATACGCTGCAAGACGGATGCAGTCGATTCCGTAGATGGGTGAACCGGGAAACTGGCCTTGACCATCAATGCGCGCTGAAGAAGCCGCATGTATTGATGGGACGAAATCTCGATTGCGCCAAATCTCTCCAGATGTTCGGTCTTGAACTGGACATCAAGAAGCTGGAAGCCACCCGTCTTCAGGCGGTCAACCAGGTGCAGCAGTGCGAATTGAGAGGCGCTCGGAAACAACGAGAACATGCTTTCACCTGAAAACACGCCGCCCACGGCAGTGCCGTAAAGGCCTCCGACAATCCTGCCTTCGACGCGGACCTCGACCGAATGCGCAATTCCGGCTCGATGCAACTCGGTGAAAAGAAAGGCGATGCGGTCATTGATCCAACCCGTTTCGCGATCAGCACAATGGTTGACGACCGTTCTGAAATCACGGTCTACTGTTCCGACGATTTCATGACGCCGGGCGGTTCTTCGCAATCTTCTCGGGAACCTGAAATTCGACAGGGGGATGATCCCTCGTCGTTTTGCCAGATACCAGTCGACACCATTTCTGGAGTTGGGAGTCCCCATGGGAAACAATCCTTGCCGGAACCCGTTCAGATAGGATTGAATGAGATGTTCGGTTGCTTTGTTCGGCTTTCCCTGCACGCCGACCTATCCTAGGGTGTGGACTCAATTGATCGCCTTGCCAGAGTTCGCAGCAGGTAGCGTGTCTCGGCAAGCAGCACGGTGGACAGGTAGTTCCTGGCCCGCTTCTCGTATCTTGTTGCCACTCTCCGGAACTCTTTGATCTTGCTGAAGAAACGCTCCACAAGGTTGCGCCTGGCGTAGAGATCCCGGTCCAGATCCCGTGGCACCTTCCGGTTCGCCTTGGAGGGAATCACGGCAACCCCGCCAGCCTCGGCGACAAGGTCCAGGATGGCGTCGCTGTCATAGGCCCTGTCGGCAATCACCCTGGTTCCGGCCTCAAGGCCGACCAGCAACTCCGGCGCATGCGTGCAGTCGGCCGCCTGTCCCGGCGACAGCCGCACAGCAAGCGATCGCCCCGCACCGTCCAGCGCAGCGTGGATCTTCGTCGTCAGACCGCCACGGCTGCGCCCGATCTCGCGCGGCTCACCGTCCCGGCGCGAGCCGGAGCCGTGCTTGTGCACCCGCACCGCCGAGGAGTCGATCATCCGCTCCCCCAGACGGGCCGCCGAACCACCGTCCGGGCCATCCTCGTCATCGCCGTCCAGGCCGGCAAACCGTTGAAGATCCGAGATAATCCTCGCCCAGGTCCCGTCCTTGCTCCAGCGGTTGTAGCGGTTGTAGCAGGTCGTATACGGGCCGTAACGCTCGGGCAGGTCACGCCAGGGCGAGCCAGCCCGCAAAATGAAAAAGATCCCGTCCATGATCCGACGGTCGTTCCTGCGGACAGGCCCCCGACGTCCTGTCGGCAGCACCGAACGCAGCAACTCCCATTCCTCATCCGTCATATCGTGTCGATCACCAGACAATTCCACCTCCATCAAACAATCCGATCCAACTCTCTATAGCATAGTTCATACAATTTGGGTACAGACTCTAGTCCCGTGTAAGCCAGCCTTCCAGCCAGTGGATGTCGTAGTTCCCTGCAATGATGTCGGGTTCGGCCAGCAGCAGTTGAAACAATCCGACTGTGCTGTCAATTCCGTCAACTATCAGTTCATCAAGTGCTTGACCCAGCTTTGCCAAGGTCGCTCTTCTGTCAGATGCGTGGACGATGACCTTTCCGATCAGGCTGTCATAGTAGGGCGGTATCCGATACCCGGAATAGAGGGCGGAATCGGTCCTGACGCCAGGTCCGTCGGGCGAGTGAAATGCCGTAACGGTTCCGGGGCAGGCCGCGAATGAAGGGAAGGATTCCGCGTTGATCCTCACCTCGATAGAGTGCCCTCTCATGCCGAGTTCATCCTGGACGAATGACATCGGCTTGCCCGACGCAACGCGGATCTGCTCGTGAACCAGATCCACCCCGTAGACAGACTCTGTAATCGGATGCTCCACCTGTAGACGGGTATTCATTTCTATGAAGTAAAAGTTGCCGTCCTCGTACAGGAATTCAACGGTTCCAGCCCCGGCATATGATATTTCTGCTATCGCCCTGGCGCATTTGCTTCCGATCTCATCGCGTGTCTGGGGATCAATGCAGGGGCCGGGTGTCTCTTCGAACAGCTTTTGATGCCGGCGTTGAAGAGAGCAATCCCGTTCGCCCAGGTGAACCGCGTTTCCTGAACCGTCCCCGAACACCTGAAACTCGATGTGTCGAGGATTCCGAAGAAACTTTTCAATATACAGTTCATCATTTCCGAAAGCTGCCATTGCTTCTGATGCGGCAGTGGCGAATGCTTGTTCAACTTCGCTGGCAGATCTTGCAATCTTGATACCCCGGCCTCCTCCCCCTGCCGTTGCCTTGATGAGCACAGGGTATCCGATATCATTCGCAATCCTGACGGCCTCATCTTTGTTTGGAACGCTACCTTCCGACCCGGGGACACAGTCGATTCCAAGCTCCTTCATTGTTTGCTTGGCGGCAATCTTGTCTCCCATTACGCGTATGTGCTCTGACCTCGGTCCGATGAATGTGATTCCGTGATCCTCCAGTATCTGGACGAATTCGGGGTTTTCCGAGAGAAATCCGTAACCGGGATGAATGGCGTCAGACTTTGTCACATCGCATGCGGATACGATCGCCGGAACCGACAGGTAGCTCTTTGAAGAGGGCGGGGGACCGATACAGATTGCTTCATCGGCCATTCGGACGTGCATTGCATTCTCGTCTGCCGTTGAGTGAACGGCCACGCACGAGATTCCCAGTTCTTTGCACGCACGCACAATTCGCAGTGCAATTTCGCCGCGATTTGCGATCAGGATCTTCGAAACCATGTGCAGATGGTCCTAGTCTATGATCAGAAGTGGTGTGCCGAACTCCACGATCGAAGCGTCTTCGACCAGGATTCTCCGAACAATTCCGGGACTTGGGGCATGAATGTGATTCATGGTTTTCATCGCCTCGATTATGAGCAAAGTCTGCCCTTCCTCGACTTCATTGCCGACCTCAACGAATTTTGGCGAGCCGGGTTGAGGCTGAAGATAAACCGTTCCGATCATTGGCGACAACACGACGCCAGGGTGGTCGGCCGGATTCAGGCCCGAGGCTTCCTCTGCGGGCTGCTGGTCCTGTGCTTCCTGGATTGTGCCAGTTGATGCCGGACGGGAATGTCCGGTACCCTCCGTTCGGGGCAGCGAGTTCTTGGAAAGTCTGATTCTGGTGCTGAGATGCTTGCCCCTTTGCTGCAGGATATCGATTTCGTCGAGGCCGTGCGCCTTCATCAGTTTGGCCAGTTGCTCTACGGCATCCAGGCCCAGACTGTCCTTCAGGTCCAAAACTTCGAGATTATCATGGTCGTCAAGCTTGTTGGCCATCTTTCACCTGGTGATTGGAATGCAAGTTCACTGTATACATTTGTCGGCGACGAGGATGCAGGACATACGCTCTAGTTGATGACCTTCGTCCGCTCCTGTTCCACTACTGCGGCCATTTGCTCCAATGTCATGAAGCCAAACATCAACTCACCCCCAATAACGAAGGCGGGCGTGCCACTGATGCCGAGCTCGCTGGCAAGTGTCCGGTTTGCAAGTAAGATGGCTCCGACCGGTTCGCTGGACATCTCCGCCTCCAAGGCTGCCGGTTCGAGCCCGGACATCTCTGCAACTTCGGCGATCAGGAAGGCATCGAACGGGCCGGCGTGTGACATCAACTTGTCGTGGACCGCCTTGTACGCCGAGTTCCCTGCAAGTCGCAGAACAGAGATCGCAGCGCGTGATGCGACTTCCGATTCTATTCCAAGAATGGGGAATTCCTTGAGCACCAGCCTGATGTTCCCATCCGACCCGACCAGTTCACTGACGATGTCTTGTGACATTCTGCAATAGCCACAGCGGTAGTCCAGAAACTCGACCACAGTGATGTCTCCGTCTGGATTTCCGCCCTGCCACGAGTTCTCGTCGGCGAACAACTCGTCACTGTATGATTCGACCAGGAACCTGTTGTCCGGTTCTGCGCTCTGCAGCAAAATTATGGCTTCGAAGACCAGTTCGGGGTTATCGAGGATATATTGCCTGATTTCATTTCCCAGTGCAGCACGCTCCCGGTCAGTCAGATTCGTGAGGTCTGATGCCAGTGCCGGTGCAGCAACCAACAGGCTGGATACCGCCAGAATGCATGCCCGGATCAGCCTTGACAGTCCGGGTTGAAGTGCAACATTCCCTAGCATTGTCAATTCTCCTGGTCAGGGGTTTCACCCGTCATCATGGTATTCGACTGTGAAGGGAGTTGCCATAGTTGCAATCGCCCAAGTCAACCGTGCTTGCGGCTCTGGAATTCGGGCGACCACCAACCTGTACGTGCCTTCTGGGATTCATCCCTGGCCTTGCCAGAGGTTCCGCCAGGGGGCGCTTCCATGGTATCGGATGACTGTGGTTCCTTTGCCGCCAATTGGTCCTGGTTACCGGACTTCTTCCCTCGTTTTCTCTTCCCCTTTTCAGTAACGACCTCGGCATCGCCCGCTTGATTCTCCTGCTGCGGTTGATCGGCATTGACCGGCCGGTCGGATTCAGAGTCACCCGGAGACGCACCCGTAGCCTCCGGAGCGCCGGGTTTCCGCCTGGGCGGTCTTTTGCGTCTCTTTTTGGGAGATTTCACTTCATCCGGCTCCATTTCCTGGGCGGCGGCGGTTCCTCCAGGTTGGAGGTCATTTCCGGTTTGAGTTTCCTTGCCTCCTTGAGCCGATTCCTTCCTTGAACTCTTGGAACCCGACCTACGCCTTCCTCTGCGACCTCGCTTCTCTTTCTGGCCGTCATCATCGCCGTCTGAACCGGCTCTCGCGTCGACTTCCTTCCGTGCATCCACCAACGAGAGTTCAGCTTCATCGGGACGTTCTGTTGCGGCACCAGGTGGCTTTGCCCCCCGCCTGGCCTGGCTCCTTGACGTTCGCCGCCGTCTCCGCTTGGGTGCCTCGCCGCCTTGTTCCGATTTTCTTTTCGGACCTTCTTCCTGGAGGGAAGTCTCAACACTGATCACCGTGTCTTGTGCATCTCCGGTTGCCGGCAACTGTTCGGCAACCCGCCTGATCTCAATACTCCGTCCGGCAAAAGCCGGGTGACCTTCGACGAGAACACTGACCGAGTGAGCAGTCTCGATATGTGCCAGCGTACCCCGCTTCCTGTTCAGGATGATGTTGGCGACCCCGACCGGTACGGTTGCCACAATATTGCCTCGGGCTCCCCCGGCTGCCTTCATTTCGATCTGGCGAAGCACTTCGAGTGCGACAGATTCCTCCGTCCTGACCAAGCCAGCCCCATTGCAGGCGGGGCAGGGCTGGGATGACAATTCCTGCAGACCGGGTCTGAGCCTCTGCCGGCTCATTTCCAGAAGGCCGAAACTGGTTATCCGACCGGTCTGGATCTTTGAACGATCTCTCTTCAGCCGTTCCTTGAGACATTTTTCCACTGCCGAATTGTGCTTGCTGTCTTCCATGTCGATGAAATCGATCACGATCAGTCCGGCCAGATCCCGCAATCGCAACTGGTCGGCTATCGTTTCGGCGGCCTCAAGGTTGGTCTGAAGAGCAGTCTGTTCAAGCGTGCCATGCCTGGTCGCCTTTCCCGAGTTGACGTCTATCGCTACCAACGCCTCGGTAATACCGATCACCACGTATCCACCGGACGGCAACTGAACGACGGGCTCGAACAAGTCCGACAAGAATTGCTCGATTCCATTTGAGGCGAACAATGGGACGTTGCCAGAGTATTTCTGCACCTTCTTCGCATGAGAAGGCATGATCATCTTCATGAAACCCTTGGCTGTCTTGTAGCCCTCTTCCCCGTCAACAACGACCTCGTCGATTCCCTTGGTATAGTCATCGCGGATAGCACGCCGGATCAATCCTCCGTCCTCGAAGATCTTGGCAGGTGCAATCGACTTGAATGTCAAATCCCTGATTTGATCCCACTGGCGGATCAGATACTCGTAATCACGCTTGATTTCCTGTTTCGTGCGGCTGGCTCCAGCGGTTCTGATTATCAGGCCTACACCTTCCGGCACTTCAATTTCACTTGCTATCTTCTTGAGCTTGCGACGATGAGTAACATTGGTGATCTTTCGGCTGATGCCGCCACCCCTGTCAGTATTGGGCATTAGGACGCAGTATCGGCCTGCGAGACTGATATAGGTTGTAAGTGCTGCCCCCTTGCTTCCCCTTTCGTCCTTGACGACCTGGACAAGCAGCAACTGCTTCTGCCTGATCACCTCCTGAACCTTGTAGTTTCGCTGTGCAACTGTCTGTCTGCGGCTGTCCTCGTTGACTTCGGCGCGTTCGTCGTGGTCGTGAAGGTCGCCCTCCGAGTCAACGGGCCCGCCATCGGTCGAATTGTCTTGTTGCCGCGGTGATTCGTCGGGAAGGGATACGATATCCGCCTGATCGCCTGCAGTAGCCGAGTCGGCAGGCACGGGGTTGTCCGGATCTTCGGACTCGCCGATATCAATCACTTCCAGACCAGAAGCGTCCTTTCGGCTTCCGTCAGCCTGAGGAACCGGCACGATTGCGTCTGCGCCCGTTCCATCGGTGTCAGTTGCGGTCTCCTGGTTGCCCTGACTTCCCGCCTCGCCGGACCCGGTTTCAGAATCTTCGCCCGGTTTCTGATCTGCTACCGGAATCTTGTAATAGTGGGGATGAATTTCGGAAAACGCCAGAAATCCGTGCCGGTTGCCGCCATATTCTACGAAAACCGCCTGCAATGATGGCTCGGCCCGAACGACCTTGGCAAGGTAGATGTTGCCCGTGATCTGTTTCTTGTTCTTTGACTCGTAATCGAATTCCCTGACTTTGCCGTCCTCTACGACGGCGGCGCGCGTCTCCTCGGGATGCGTTGCATCGATAAGTAACTTTCGTGACATTTGTTTACCCTAAGCGCCACTGCCGGAGGGGCGATTACCGGCCCTCCAGCCCTAGGCGCGTCTTCAACGACGGTCCCTTCATTCGGTCTCCAAATCCGGGTTGATCGATTCGAACATGCAGACAATAACTCGGGTCCCCGTTCAATGTTGTCGTCTTCGCCCGTTTCTCGGGCTTGCTTGCTTGCCTGATGACTTCATTCAAACTGAATCCGGAACGTGCTCGCACGCTCCGACAGGCCGATTTGGCCGTATGCAATCCCAGGCTCAATTCCTGATTTTCTGCCAACCGGAATGTATCCGGCATATTGCGGCATACCATCTTATGATATTGGAATCGTGAACCCGTTTCCAGTCTAAAGTTTGACCAGGAACCCGAAGAGATCTCCGGCATTGGCGGTCATGCGAGACAGGGATCAGGCAATTGTCGATGAAGGTAGACAACCGGCGGGGGCGCATGTGGACTTGGTAGCCCAAATGTGATTTGAGAGTGGATAGGCTGAGGGACTACTCTTGAGCTTGTGCCCAGGACGGTTTTGGATGAATGAAAGCCGAAAGCCAAGTCAAGCAATTGGAAGAAACGCCATCCCGAACCTCCCCGTTTTTCAGGGCCATGTTCAGGCGGATGTCCGCGGGACTGTTTGGTCTGATGGGCTTCTGTTTCAGCATCTCCGTCCTAGGTGTCATCGCCGCGGCATTGCTGCTGGATTGCCTGTTCTGGATTTTTGACCGGGGCCTTCCGAATTACGAACAGCTGGCAAATTACGAGCCTCCGACGATCAGCCGGATCTTTTCTGGCCAGGGAGAACTCATCGACGAGTTTGCCAATGAAAGACGACTGTTCAGCCCCATCGAAGAGATTCCTTCCATGGTCAAGGATGCTTTCATTTCCGCGGAGGACAAGAACTTCTATTCGCACAAGGGGTATGACCCTGTAGGAATCGCGAAGGCGTTTATCGATGCCGCCCGCGGCACCAGGCTCAGGGGAGCGTCAACGATCACCCAACAGGTGATGAAGAACTTTCTTCTCGGCAACGAACGGTCGATTGAACGCAAATTCAAGGAACTGATTCTAGCATACAAGTTGGAGAGAACGCTTGAGAAGGACAAGATTCTTGAACTCTACCTCAACCAGATCTTCCTCGGGCAGAACTCGTACGGCGTGACTGCTGCTGCGCAAACCTACTTCAACAAATCGCTCGACGAACTGTCGGTAGAAGAGGCGGCATACCTGGCAGCGCTTCCCAAGGCGCCATCAAGGTATCACCCTGTCTTTGCCCAGGAGGCAGCCATCGACAGGCGCAACTTTGTCATCAACGAGATGGTTGAAAACGGCTTCCTCGGCGAAGATAACGGTGCTGCAGCGAAAAGGACGGGCCTTCGAACGGTCCAGACCGGCAATTTCAAATCATTCCGGTCAGGATTGCCGGACCGAGACTACTTCACGGACGAGATCAGACGCCAGTTGTCGAGTTCGTTCGGCGAGGAAGAATTCTTCAGTGGCGGACTGACGATTCGGGCAACCGTTGATGCGGACTTGCAAGCCGCCGCCGCCGCGGCACTCCGGCAAGGGCTTGTGTCATACGACATGGAGCGAGGCAGAATCTGGTTCGGAACGGGAGCCTCGCTGGATGCCGGACAGTTGACAGATGAGGATCAATGGCGGGCAGCGTTGGCCAGCGCGGAGATTCCACGCGACGTCGACGGCTGGTATCCCGCAGTCGTCCTCCGGGTTTCGCCGGCCGGCGCACATTTGGGAATTGAAAGACATGCCTTCAATGATGGAGATGTAATCGGCGATGATGACGTTGCCTGGGTAAGGCGAAAGCTGGTTGAAGGCGGCAATACTGAACCGGTGAACGGGGTATCGGACATCGTCAGCCCTGGTGACGTTGTATTCGCCACAAAGGATGAAAGTGAAGAGCCGAACGGAAAGTGGTCCCTCAGGCAAATACCGCCAATCCAGGGTGCATTCGTTGCAATGGATGCAAACACTGGCCGGGTTCTCGCGATGCAGGGGGGCTATTCGTATCAGGGCTCCGTCTTCAATCGTGCAACCCAGGCGATGCGTCAGCCCGGTTCTGCTTTCAAGCCGTTTGTCTACGCTGCCGCACTCGACTCGGGATATACACCTGCGACGATCGTCATTGACGCTCCGATTGAATTTGAAACTCCAGAAGGGCTCTGGCAACCGCAGAACGCCGGCGAAGACTTCCTTGGACCCGTACCGGTTCGAAAGGGAATCGAGAGTTCGCGCAACCTGATGACAATCAGGCTCGCCCACGATGTCGGCATGGAAACCGTCGCCGCATACGCCGAGAACTTCGGCATCTACGATTCTCTGGATCCTTTCCTGGCAAATTCCCTGGGCGCACAGGAGACGACCCTGTTCAAGATGGTAGCCGGATACGCCATGTTCGCCAATGGCGGCGAAAGGGTATTGCCGACATTGGTCGACCGGGTCCAGGACCGATGGGGAGAGACCGTGTACAAGCATGACACCAGGTTCTGCCTGGATTGCGGTGAACCGCTGCTGGTCAACGGAGCGGTGCCACAGATACTCGCCTACAGAACCAGGGTAATCGACGCAATTACGGCATACCAGCTCACATCCATGATGAAGGGGGTCGTGGAAAGGGGAACTGCTTCAAGAACGGTACAACTGGGCACTCCTGTCGCTGGAAAGACCGGAACGACGAATGAGTCTCGTGATGCCTGGTTCATCGGGTTCACTCCGGATATCGTGGCGGGCTGCTTCATCGGATTCGATGAGCCTCGCACGCTGGGTCGGCATGCTTATGGCAGCAATCTCTGCGGACCCGTGTTCAATTCCTTCATGAAGGTCGCAATCGAGAAATTCGGATCTACCGACTTCAAGGTGCCGGAAGGCGGCGTTTTTGTGCAGATCAATCGGCGTACCGGGGAACCCCTTTACGCAGGTTCGCTGCCGGAAAACACGGATTTGGCTGTTGCCGAATACTTCCGCTTCGGAACCGAGCCCAGCAGAGGTGAACTCAAGGTGATCGATGGCGGTTTCGTCATGGGATCGGACCTCGAGGTCTATGATCCCGACGAGGACGAACAGGACGAGTCTGCGGTTGTTTCAAACGGAACTGCTGAGGTGACGCTGCCGGACGCCAGGACGGCACCTCCCGGGCAGGATCAGGAGGAAACCGGAGAGAGGAGTTCGTATGAGGCATTGTCTTCGGGTGGATTGTACTAGGAGCCTGTCGAAATACCGGCATTGAAAGCGGTGTCCATGGCGTCTGAATGCCTGCACATCTTCATCGGCTCCGGGTCGAATTTCACCGGTGACCGGCGCCCGGACCCACCTCGGCGGCCAGCCTTGCCGACAATTCTGCCTGCCAGGGCTGCAATTCCGGTCGAATTCGGCTAAATTCCTGTTCTCAAGCCATGCTCCTTTGCCCTTCATGCCGCCGCATGTCCGCCCAACAGCAGCCGGTGCATGCGCTTCAGGTTCCATGACGTGCAGACCAGGCTCCACTCGCCTTGTACAGCCTCGATGCCGCGCAGGCTGAACTGGTCAAAGCCCATGACCCTCTTGATGATTCCGAAGACCGGCTCGACGGCGGCCTTGCGCTTCGCGTAGATCCGCTCCCCTTCGGCAGAGCCCATCCGGTGCTTCATCCGCTCAACCGCATCGGCATCGGCAGGAGGCTCTGTCACCGGCACCCTTCTCTCCCGGAGTGGACGGTTGTGGTGCTGCCGGCCGGAAGCAATCAGGGGCTCGATGCCCCGATCGTCGCACAATTCAACATTGGCGCGGCTGAAATATCCGGTATCGGCGACGATGCCAGCCGGGCTGCCGACATCCTCGAGCGCGGCAAGCGCCGGTGCCATCTCGTCGACATCATTCGGTCTCTGGCTGACATGGGCATGGGCAATGAGGTGGCTGCCATGGTCCACCGATGCCTGGGCGTTGTAAGCCTGCTCGAAGCCTCCTGATGACGGCATGATCCGCGAATCCGGGTCGGTGAAACTGATCTGGTCCCTGGGGCGGGGGCCCGGCACCGGCGGCTTCGGCGGCCTGCCGCCGAGCTTGCCTCCCCGCTCCCGTTCCTGCTGGCGCCGCTCTTGCATCTTCTCCTCGTATGCCGCCTGTTCGGCTGCATGGCGGGCCGCGGCGCGGGCCTCGATCTCCTTCCTGGCCTCGGCGATCTTCGCCAGGCGCTCTTGCCGGCGCCCGAGTTCCTCGGGAATGTCGAGAGCACACTCCTGCTCGTCCGCCGCCTCGGCCAGTTCCAGCAGCCGGGCGACCTGCGCCTTCAGCTGCGCCTCGATGCGCTCCATATGCAAATGGCTCATCGCCCGGTGGCGGCTGGCATTGGCCTTCACCTTGGTGCCATCAAGGCTGACATGGCCAAGCTTCAGCATGCCCATGGTGCGGGCAATCGACAGCACCTGGACAAACAGCTCCTGCAGGGCAGGCAGGTGGCGCTTGCGGAAACGGGCAATGGTGTCATGGTCGGGATGCAGATTGCCGGTGACATAGCGCACCGCCACCGAGTCATGCGTCGCCGCTTCCAGCTTGCGGCTCGAATGCACGCCGGTTGAATAGCCGTAAAACAGCAGCGCCGTCATCATCACCGGGCAATAGGCCGGCTTGCCACCATGCCGGTAGACGCCGGTGATCTTGTCCAGATCCAGGGATTCGACGATCTCGACGACAAAGCGGGCCAGGTGATCGTCCGGCAGCCACTCCTGGATCGAAGGTGGCAACAGCCAGACCTCGTCACGATTGGCCCTCTGGAACCTGATCGACACAACATCATCCTCCAGACTGTTCATTCACTGCCCGATACTACCATATCTTGTGGAAAAGGACAGGAAATCACTGCAAATCCATGGCCAAATCCGACAGGCTCCTAGGCCGTGGACCTGTGGCTTCGTTGTCCATTTCCGGTTGCGGTGCTCCTGATCCTGGCCAACTGGTTGCCGATGCATGGCATCCATTTGGCTTGCAGTTGGATCACGCGATTCCTGATACGTACTGAACAGAGCCGTCTGTCGCTGCCAGGCTGAACCCGGGGTACGTTCATGCTGAGTGTGACAGGCGACGAATCCTGTGACCGAGCATCCCGTCGCCGCGTGCTTCACAGACCATCGCTTTGCAGATGAGCTGATCGTGCACCTCCGGATAGCGGCTCATCAGCTGCTCGCACACGACGTCAGCTCAATCGAGGCGGCCTTCTCCGACGAGTCTGACGACGTAGTCGAGATTGGTCTGGACGAAGAGGTGCCTCGGCGACGGTTCTGCCGTTGTGTATTGCGCATGAGTGGAGCGGTGGTGATACCAGAAACAGTGCCCTCGTCTGGTCGTCAGTTTCATCTGGCAGCGATGAGATTGGTGGCCCGGGTGAGGTTGCAGGCTGTCGCCGTCAGATGCGCCCGAAAGCTGGCTCTAGCAAGACCCTGCCAACGCATCCGCAAGCCCCACTTCCGAAAGGTCATGCCAGACCGCCGGGATTCACGCTTCCAACAATCAAAAGATTCCCAATACACTACAAGGTTGCGCTCGTTGCGGTGGCGCGCCACCTGATTGTCCTTGCCAACGCCCTTCTGCGCGACCGGCGCATCTGGACGGAGCAGGCACCGGCCTGATTGCTGCGGCCGGCACCGATAGACCCGGTGACACTGGCAATCCCGCTGTCATCTTCACTGGAAGGAGCTGGCGCGCCTGAAGAGGGGGCCGAGTCGTGGAACACTCCTGGTCAACCTGTGCAAGGGACTTTCAGAACCCGGAATATCCTCAACAAATTCACTTGACAGAAAACATGGATGATCCAGCTCCGTATCCCGGACCGTGAATCGCTTGGAGCCTATATCTCGGCCGGGAGCAGCAAAGAAACGCCAGAAATGCACGGGATCAAACAGACGCTCACTACGCATGGCCAGGGATTGTCTGGCGAAGGCCTAACCCAAACCCGATACTCCCGAAACGGCATCCAAGGAGTCAAAATCACTGTGACGAGGTGGTGGATCCTGGCAACTACCAACAGTTGGCCGGAGAGTGTTGTGACTGTTGCAAAGCAACAACGGCTCAACGATCGCATAGAATGTCCTCGCTTCCTCGTTCGCGCAGGCAACGGACCGTTGACAGGATCATCGGCTGACTGTCATTCAACCGGGGTTAGGTCAGTGTTGTCGCTCTCCGGACTCCTCTGAAGCCGTGATACAGATGATTTCAGATCCCGGGGACCGGCAAGTCAGCGTCGATCCCGGAGCCTTGACCATCCGGCACGCTGTTTCAAGGGTCTGATCTAGATTCACTGGTGGAACGGGTAGTAGTCAGCGGGTAGCGACTTTTCCATAACTCAGGATTCGGCGGTCCAGCGAGACTTGGCAGCCTTCATGATCGGCAGGAAATCGTCGCAATCTGCCTTGGTATCATTGAAGTGAGTGCCGATGGGTCGGCCTTCAACTTCCGACGGTACCAGTATACATCATGAAAATTCAACGCCAGGACCTCACATATTGCTTGATGTCATTGAATTCGGTTGCTGGCGGGGATTGATAACACTGGGACGGGCGGGCAACAGTTTCTGGTGATGTGCAGTATGACAGGTGTATTCAGGGTGACGTGACCGTACATCGAAACTTGATTTAACCGTCCAAGACAAGAGCAAGCGAATTGGCCATGCGATCGGATATCCAGAACTCTATTGATTTAATCAGAAAGTGCATGGAACTCCTGGCTGCACAGGTTGATAAACCGACTGCGGAGCAAAGACTGAAGGAACTCAACCAGTTGTCGGAAGCTCCTGACTTCTGGAACGACAGCAGTCGAGCGCGGAAGCTAATGCGGGAACGCCAATCACTCGTGGACAGCCTTCAATCCATCGATGATTTTGGGTGCGAATTCGAGGACACGGTCGCCTTGATTGAATTGGCGGACTCCGAAGGCGATCAGGAGATACTGGCTGAAGCAGAGGCGACCCTTGAGGAACTGCTTGGACGGGCACAGAAGATGGAATTGGAGGCGTTGCTCAGTGGAGAAGCTGATGGCAACGACGCATTCATGGACATAAACGCGGGGGCCGGAGGAACGGAATCCTGTGATTGGGCAATGATGCTTGCCCGAATGTACGAAAAGTGGGCGAGGCGCCGCGGTTTTGATGTCGAGACAATCTCCATAAACCGGGATGGTGAAGCCGGCATCAAGTCAACAACTCTCAAGATTTCCGGAAAAAACGCCTTCGGTTGGCTGAAATCCGAGTCGGGTGTGCACCGCCTGGTGCGCAATTCCCCGTTCGACAGCAATTCAAGACGGCACACTTCCTTTACCGCGGTGTCGGTCTACCCGGTCGTTGATGAGAGTATCGAAGTGGAGATAAATCCATCTGACTTACGGGTGGATACCTTCAGGGCTTCCGGGGCTGGTGGCCAGCATGTCAACAAGACCGACTCGGCGGTGAGAATGACGCACGAACCCACAGGAATTGTTGTGATGTCATCAGAGAAATCGCAACACCAGAATCGGGCAAACTGCCTGGCTGCCCTGAAGTCGAGGCTCTACGAATTGGAATTGAGAAAAAGAAACGAAAAAATGCAGGAGTTTCACAGCCAGAAGGGAGATGCCGGCTGGGGGAATCAGATCCGCTCATACGTGCTGACACCGTACCGCCTGGTTAAGGACCTACGCACACAAGTTGAGACGTCGGACACTCAAGGTGTACTTGACGGCGACCTCGACAGGTTCATGGAATCGGTACTTGCACAGCGGGTTACCGCATGAAGCGACGTCTGTTGACCGGGCATCCGAGGACCAAGCGAGGCAAGGACTCTGCGCGACATCGGCGCCCTTGCATGATCAATTGAAGGAATTCGATACCATGGCATTCGAACCGTGGTTGCGAGGATGCCTGTGCGCCCGCGGGAAGGTGGGCCCCGACTGAGTTCGAAAGCAAATCCGGGAAAGCTGCGCCCGATAGTTCGCGACAATCTGACCAGCGACCGTCGCGAACAGACAATCCGCAGAATATCGACTAGCCGGGTGCCGGTTTCTTAGCTGCCCCTTGCTGGGGCTGGGGGGCCGTGCCCCCTTGGCGCTGAGCGGAAATCGAAGCAGGAGAATCATCTGCCAGCGGGTTTTCCTGACGCTTGACGGAGCCTTCAAAATGAGCACCGGCCTCGATAGCGATCGTTTCATGAATTATGTCGCCTTCAACCCGTGCACCGTTGTTCAAGCGGACCTTGACACCCCTGATCTTTCCAATGATTCGGCCGTTGACGACGACTTCGTCCGCGATCAACTGGCCCCGAATGGTCGCGTCTTCTCCCACGGTCAGGAGCCGTGCGCGTACGTCTCCTTCGACCTGCCCCTCGATCTTTATGTCGCTGGCGGTCTTCAGGTTTCCCTTGATGTAAAGGTCGGGAGAAAGAACCGACGGCGCACCGGTCTTGGATTTGGTCCCAGGCGGTACAGCAGCCGGGCGGGAAGGTGCGACTGCTGGAGACTGCTGTGATGCTGGCTGCACGTTGCTCCCTGCCTCACTGCCTTTCTTATTTGTAAACATATTCGATTGCCCTGATGAATGGAATTGGATCGACAGGTTTCTTTCCAACACGAACTTCGTAGTGGAGGTGCGGGCCTGTCGACTGACCCGTCGACCCTATATCACCTATGTGGTCTCCTCTGGCAACTCGTTGACCCTTGCTGACACGAATTTTGCTGAGATGTCCGTAGACCGTTTCGATTCCATTCAGGTGCCGGATACGGATGGTTCTGCCGAACCCGCCTTCGTAACCGGCAAAGATCACCGTGCCATCAGCGGTCGACAGGACATCCGTGCCGACTGGGGCGGCAAAATCGGCTCCATCGTGATGCTGCGCGGTGCCCCTAATCGGATGCGTCCGCATTCCGAAACCGCTTGTGTACCTGTTGCTTCCGTCAACCGGATGGCCCGCCGGGATTGACAGGAACGCCAGTCGATAGAGATTCATCCGATTGATCTCGCTCGAGAGGGTATGCAGTCCCAAATCCGACAGCATGCCTTCATACCTGCCTGAAGTCGTCGAATCATAATCAATGACGGAATCCCCGCCCCCGATTCCCGAATAGAGTCGCCGGGCTTCCTGGGCCATCGATTCGGGCGAAAGGTTGAGCCGCCGGAAGATGTTCTCCAAGCCCTCCGAAGCGAGAGCCATCGACTCGACCAGCCTGTCAACCAGCCGGCTCATTTTCTCGTTGAGCAGCATGGTTTCGATTTCGAGTTCCTTAAGGCTGCCCGCTGTCTGCGCATGCGCCAGCCTGGCGTCGTCAAGTTCCTGAACCGAGCGGTCCAATGCAGCGAGAAGAAGTTGGACC
The DNA here is from genome assembly GCA_963664715.2 of Paracoccaceae bacterium. Taxonomy (GTDB): domain Bacteria; phylum Pseudomonadota; class Alphaproteobacteria; order Rhodobacterales; family Rhodobacteraceae; genus JAPOXR01. The sequence continues at coordinate 195,257 of CAXXUY010000016.1, read as the reverse complement.
TGCGCATCGGCCGTGCCACCAGCCGATTTGCCATTCTCCACTGCCAACTCGCCTCCGGTCCCGGACAAGTTGTCGACTGGAACAGAACCGGCGGCGTTCAGATAGAGATCCAGGGCAGCGTTCGCCTGACTTCGCAGTGACTCAGCTGTTTCTCTTAACTGTTTGACTTCATGGCTCAACGAACTGACGCTGACAGCTTCCGGGACGGATCCGGTGCTACCGGAACTGCTGAGCCCGGTAAGGTTCCACAATACCAGGCCGGTTGCGAACGCGGTCCAGCACAGCAGTCCCGCAGCTGCGGCAACTGCCGACAAAATCAGTCCTGGTCCGGCGACGAAAGTTCTCTGCCCGAAACTTGATCGAATGATGACCAACTGGTCCGGACACAGGTGCTTCAACCTGCTTAGAAATCCCTGACTTCTGCCCCTGCCGCCAATCACACTATTATTCAAGAAACATCACCCGCAACTGACCGAATCCTCCTCCTTCGAGTCAACCACAATGACTGACCAGTCACTATACACCAGATGTGGTGCTGCATCAAGAAGGGTACACTGCAAAAAATGGTTCGACTTGCCTTGCAATTGCGACAATTTCGCTATTGCGCCCTTTCCGCGAGATGACGGGAAGCAACAGCTTGTTGCATATGGAGTTGAGATGGCGCATTGTCAGCACGGCGGCGGCGGAAACTCTCGCTGAGCAGCTCGAGCAGACACCAATGACAAATAGATGGATTCATTGCCAAAATTCCTGTTGGTGCAGGCCAGAAAACTTGCTGTCTTCCTTGCGGTAACGTCTCTGAGTCTGGTGGCCGGAACCACCCAGGTCGTTGCATCAACACAAATCAATATTCCGGATTCCGTTCGACATGCGATCGAGGGTCATGTCCAGGGCATTCTAAGGGAGAGCGGGAATGTAGAGTTTGACGAGATCTTGTTCCTGATAGATCCACGCCGAAATCGACCTGAAGTTCGCCTTCTAAATCTTCGATCCGATGACATAATTCCGTCATGGTCAATAACCCTGGAACAGGTCGGCATCGAAGTCGACCTGCGTTCGGTGCTAACCCGGAATTTCAAGCCATCTGCTGTGGCAGTCAAAGGCGTGAGGGCTCGGTACAACCCGCAGGAACAGTTGACGGTGCAATCGGAAGTGATGGATCCGGATCCTGCGGCTCCAAACATTCTGGCAGTTGTTTCGTCAGCATTGAGTTCTGCCGGTCTGGCAGACGTTCAACGGTTGACGGTAACCGACCTGAAAGTCACGGGATTTGGGCCCGGTCAATCCGCAGGCATCTCGGGCGGTTGGCTGAGCATGACCGGAACCGAGGCCTCCAAACAGGTTGTGGGCGGGTTTTCAGCCACTGTTGCCGGCAACATCGCAGGCGCCATACGGTTCGACGGACAGTTTGATATTGCTGGCGGGCTGACAGGCATCAATGCGACGTTCAATGAAGTCGACCTTCCTCGATTGCAGGGATTGCTGCCGGGATTGAACGGGGGGCCGGTAATCGAAGCAATGCTTGCTGGTGGATTCGAGGCGCGGTTGAGCCCTGAAGGCAAACTGGAACAATTGAACGGTTCGGCAGGAATCGGGCAGGGAATGTTGCAGTTGCCGGGGAACTCGGTGGCAATGAACATCAACTCGATGAGGGTTGACGTTGAATACTCGCCCGACAATGACCGATTCAATGTAACCGGGATATCCGTGGATCTTGAGCCCGGTACTGCCACCGGGAGCGGTCATGTTGCATTTGTTGATCGTGACACGGGCGGATGGATTGAAGGGCAAGTTGAGCTATCGGATGTAAATGTCAGGGGATCAAATGTCTTTGAAACACCCTTGGCAGGACTTGCTGCATCCGGTGCATTCAAGGTCGAGTTCGAACCTTTCCTTGTTCAATTTGCGCATTTCGCCGCAAGAATTGAAGACACGACAATCGCTGCCGAAGGTGAAATTGGCGTCGACAACGCTCAATGGTTCGGCAGGGCTACCGTGAGCGCTGACGTCTTGGGTCTGAACAATCTCATGAGGCTCTGGCCGACAAATCTTGTTTCCAATCCCAGGAACTGGATCAAGGGAAACATTTCATCAGGCATTTTGCACGAGGTAAGTGGTGTCATCGCGTATTCGGTGGAAGACAGCTGGAATACGAGGTTGAACTTTCAGTTTGAGGGGGGGACGTTGCGTTACCTTCCGACACTTCCACCTGCCACGAATGTGGCAGGATTTGGCGAGTTGACCAACAATGCCGGTGCGTTCGAGTTTGAACACGGAATTGTTTCGATTCCCGATTCGGGACAGGTCGAACTGGCAGGATCGGACATGGTCATCCCGAATATCTGGGACGGTCGGGAGCCTTCCACGATAAGACTGAACATATCCGGCAGACTGCACACGATGCTTTCGATTCTGGATTTCCCGCCATATCGATTGCTGGAGATTTCAGGCATCAACCCCGGGGTTGCGGATTCGAACGCCTATGGCAAGGTCGAGATTAAGTTGCCGCTGTTGAAAAAACTGGCGATCAAGGATGTTGAGTTCGTCGTTGATGGAGGATTGTCAGAATTCCGGTCTGGCAAACTGGCAGGAGATGTGGAGATCGATGCGGATCATCTTTCGGTGTCGGCAAGCAACGAGGAGGTGGCAATTTCCGGAACCGGAACAATCAACGGGATCGCCGGCAGCGGCACCTGGAGGATGGGAATCGGACCGGATGCCGACAAGTCAAGCCTATTGGTTGGAAAGATCAATGTTTCGCAGCGGTTGCTCGACGAATTCGGCATAACGGCGCCGGGCAGTTTCCTGAAGGGAAGCCTGGGCGCAGACTATTTCGTGTCGATGACTCCGGGCGCCCCGGCTCAATTCGGGATCGCTGCCGATATCACGGACTCAGAGTTTGACCTGCCATTCCTCCTTCTGGTGACATCAGGAGAGGAGGCCCCGAAACTCCTGCTGGAAGGGAGGCTGGGAGAAACGCCGGAAGTTTCCAGGATATCGGTCGACGGGACCGAAATGAAGGCTGAGGGAAGGTTTCTGCCGGTTGATGACGGGGTGGTGCTCGGGCGCCTTGAGTTTTCCGATGTTCGGATCGGGGACTGGTTCCATGCACCGGTCCGGGTGGATATCGAACAGGGTGGAGATGTCCGGATCGAGTTGGCCGGAGGTACCGTGGACCTAAGAAAGATACCGGACATGGAAATTGACTCCATGGGGGGCGGCATTTTCAGTCAGCCGGTTTCGATACGCCTGGACAGGCTGATCTTCAATTCCAAGGTCACGCTTACGGACCTCGTTGGCGAAGTCGCATTTGCAGGTGCAGCCGGCGGGCGCCTGACCGGCAAGATCAACGGAGGTCAACTCGTCGGAATTGAGGTGGCGCCAACAGCCAATGGGTTGGGCGCGTATCTTGTCACGGACAACGCAGGTGCCGCCATGCGTGATGCCGGAGTCGTTTCCGGGCTCCATGGAGGCGGATTGGAATTGTCATTGTTGCCAACTCGCGAGAAGGGGGCCTATTCCGGACAGATGAGGATGATCAACGCGACCGTGCGTGACATGCCGACGCTAAGCGAGATCCTGAGCATTGTGAGTATCGTAGGGCTTCTGGACCAGTTGGTGTCGAAAGGGATTTCGTTTTCCGAGGTGGAGGCGCAATTCCACGTTGACCGGGATACCGTGAATCTGATCGATGCCACCGCAATCGGACCGTCCATCGGGATCAAGATGTCCGGAACCTGGGACATAGATGAATCGCAAGTCAATCTTGAGGGTGTCATCACTCCGTTCAATCCGGTCAGTGAACTTGCCCGGATAACGCCCTTGCAGCTTATCGGGATCGAAAAGGGTGCAGGACTCGGGGCCATATCGTTTTCAGTCAAGGGGCCAACCGAAGATCTTTCCGCGACTGCCAATCCGCTGTCGGCCATTACCCCGGGATTTTTCAAAGACCTGTTCAATTTCTAGCCTGGACCGGAAATTGCTCCTGTCAGATTTTGACTTCGACTTGCCGCAAGACCTGATTGCTCTCAGGCCAGAGCGCCCCAGACGCGCTGCAAGGCTATTGGTTTGGGAAGAAGGTGCGATTTCCCATCGTCAGGTTCTGGAACTTGCTGACATCCTGCGCGCCGGCGATCACCTGGTATTCAATGATACCAGGGTAATACCTGCTGCTCTCAACGGATTTCGCAAACGGCCCGATGCCCCGGACGGAGGCACCACATCGGTTGAAATAAACCTGGATCAGGCAGTTTCTGATGAGTGCTGGCGCATACTTGCAAAGCCGGCGCGACGGCTCAGGCCCGGTGATACCATCACTTTCGATGCAGGGCTGAGTGCCAAGGTCCTGGAGAGGACAGGTGACCAGTTCATCCTGCGGTTCAACTGCCGGGGAGACAGGTTTGCCGAACGTCTGAACCAAGCTGGCAGGGTCCCGCTTCCTCCATATATTGAGTCGCGCAGGGAGGTGGACGAACAGGACCGTCACGACTACCAAACGGTGTTTGCAAGGCGTTCGGGTGCGGTCGCAGCTCCTACCGCATCACTTCACTTCGACGGGTGGATGCTGGACAGCCTCCGCAAGAGCGGAATCGGTCACTCGACTGTCACGCTGCATGTTGGGGCAGGAACATTCTTGCCCATCAGGAGCGATGACATCTCGGATCACGAGATGCACTCTGAGTGGGGCCGGGTGACGGCGAAGGCTGCAGACGAAATAAACTCTGCAAGAAGCGTGGGCGGCCGGATTATTCCGGTTGGCACAACCGCTTTGAGATTGCTCGAATCCGCTGCCACGAATGGAATTGTCAGGGAGTGGCGCGGCAATACCAACCTGTTCATTCGTCCCGGTTTCGAATTTTCGATTGCAGACGGTCTGATGACAAATTTTCACTTACCGAGGTCGACCTTGATCGTCCTGGTTGCGGCATTTCTTGGCGCGGACGAGACGCGCAGGGTTTACAGGACGGCCGTAAAGGAGAGATATCGGTTCTATTCTTACGGTGACGGATCACTTCTGCTGCGTAAATGACAGAAATTCGTCATCCGGTTGTCGCATTTGCACGAGTCTGACAACTGACAAAGGGTAAATGGGCCTGGCATTTGTCTTCCGGGAAGCTGACAGGCCATGATTCGAGTCCTCAAAGACACCTGGGCCCTGCAGACCGGCATCCTGCTGCTGATGGTGGGAAACGGGCTGCAAGGCACGCTCCTGGGCGTACGCGGTCCTCATGAGGGAATGGAGGCCGGCACGATGTCCTGGATCGCCTCTGCATACTTCATCGGATTTCTGGGTGGATCCAGGCTGGCCCCGATCCTGATTCGCCGTGTCGGCCACGTACGGGTATTTGCTGCGCTGGGATCTTTCATTTCTGCTGCCCTGATCCTGTTTTGCCGCCGCTCCCGACCCTTACGTCTGGTTCTGCTTGCGGGTCGTGATCGGGTTTTGCTTTTCCGGTGTCTATGTCGTCGCCGAGAGTTGGCTGAATGACAGTTCAACGAATGAGACCCGGGGCAAGGTTCTATCCGTTTACATTATCGTCCAGATGGTCGGGATTGTCGGTGCACAGGGACTGTTGAACATCGGTGACCCTCGCGGTTACTTCCTGTTCGCCGTTGCATCGGTTCTGGTTTCGATTTCCTTTGCCCCGATACTGCTTTCGGCTTCACCCGTGCCGGTGTTTGAAACAGAATCGCCAATGTCCGTTAGGAAACTGGTTGCCGTCTCGCCACTTGGCGCAGCTGGCTCGTTCTGTCTTGGTGCCTTGTTTTCGGCAATTTGGGGAATGGGGGCAGTCTTTGGCACCGAGGCCGAACTCGACGTCAGGCAGATTTCCATGTTTGTCGCGGCAGCGTATGTTGGTGGAATCGTATGCCAGTATCCAATCGGCTGGCTGTCAGACCGGATGGACAGGCGCAAACTGATTTTTGCCGCCGCGGCGGCCTGCTCGCTGGCAACAGGGCTGTACGGATTTATCGGCCAGTACTTCTTCCTGCTGCTCGGGTTGGCGTTCATCGTCGGTGGAATCACGAACCCGCTCTATTCCCTGATCATCGCCTACACGAATGATCACCTCGAGACACGTGACCTGGCGGCCGGTGCAGGATGTCTGATCTTCATCAACGGGGTTGGGGCAATCGGTGGCCCGATCCTCGTCGGCTGGATGCTGGTGACAATGGGCCCCGCGGGTTTCTTCGTATTCATTTCCGTAGCATCGGGACTCCTTGCACTGTTTGCCCTCTACCGGATGTCCATTCGACCGGCACTGGACGTCGATGTACCGGTCGTTTTCACACCGTTGAGTCAGGGATCGACCCCTGTTGCGGTTGATATGGCTCAGGAGCACGCCCTGGAACAACTGGATGCCGAACCGGATCAACACTGACGCATCCCCGACCGATACAAGGGAACAGAATCCTCCGGTTGCTCTTTCGGTACATTTGTTTCGCATCTGCGAAGCGTCTGAAATCTCTCTTGCCAAGATTTGCAACCGGGCCATATATTTCACTCGAAGTTATCTGGGACGTGTTTTCGAATTTCGAATGTGGTCCGGGATGACAACTTGGATAGCGGTGCGAAATGGAAGTGGATTTCAGGACCAGCTTTGTTCGGCAATGCGCCAATCCACGTCGGTACTCCGCACTTGTACTCAATGCGGACTACCGACCACTGTCCTATTGTCCGCTCTCCCTTTGGACATGGCAGGAATCCGTCAAGGCTGCATATCTTGATCGGGTAGAGGTCGTGTCCGAATATGACTCGGTTGTCCGGTCGCCTTCGGTTGAATTCAAGCTCCCTTCCGTTGTGGCCCTGCGAAAATTTATCACGCCGGCCAACACCACGGCATTCACGAGATTCAACCTGTTCCTGAGAGATGAGTTCCGTTGCCAGTACTGCGGTTCCGAGGGAGAATTGACATTCGACCATATTGTGCCCCGCTCTCGGGGAGGACGGACGGTCTGGACGAATGTTGTCGCGGCATGTGCGAAATGCAACCTGGCCAAGGGTAACCGTCTGCCAACCGAATGCAACCTTGCTTTGCGGAGAGAGCCGCTTGAACCAACGGTGAGGCAACTAATGGAGGCAGGAAGAAAGTTCCCTCCAGACTACCTTCACCAAAGCTGGATTGACTTCCTGTACTGGGATGCAGAGTTGGAGGCCTGATCTGGCGATTCTCTTGCCAATTGCCGGCAATTGCAATCATTCGGCTGAACGGTGACCCAAGCGGCTGGTGACGGAAAGAACCCATAATTTGCAGAGCACCAGCGAGATCAGGCCGTTCCAGGCTGCCATCGAAAGGCCCAAATAGCTCCAGGCGACCTCATCGCAACGTACGATAGTGTCGGCAACGGTCATGTCCAGCAATTGCCTGCCGGTCATGTCTCCAAGGTCGGTCCCCGAACAGGCACTCAGCCCGGCCCACCATTGCTGCTCTACTCCGACATGAAACAGTGCAATCCCCGAACCTGCGAACAGCGAAGCAGCGGCAAGGATGCCGAACAACCTGTTTCCTTGCAGAACGTAAGCCAGGCCAAGGATGATTGCAGCCAAATGGGGCCATCTTTGCCAATTGCACAATTCGCAGGGCGCCAGGCCACCAACATACTGGAAGGCCAGCGCCGCGACCAGCAAGGCACCGGAGCCGGCAATGGCGAGCAGCGGAAGGTGACGGGTCAGCAGCATTAGATTGTCCTCGCAATCAGCAGGATAATGAACAACGCCGCACAGGCAACTATTGTGGCCATGCCGAGATGCTGCTCGAGAAATCTCCGTACTGAAGCGCCAAATACCCGAAGGAGCACTGCAATGATGTAGAACCGGAGTCCGCGCGCAACAATGCTCGCGCCAATGAAGAGTGGCAGCGACAGTCCGAGCGCACCTGACAGGATCGTGATGATCTTGTAGGGCACTGGGGTAAGCCCGGCTACGAATACCGCCCAGAATCCGTACTCGTGGTAACTGGCGGCGAGTTCTGTGTATCCGTCGGAAAGATTGAAGAACTCGATCAGTGGCAGTCCGAACTCGTCAAATACGTAGGCACCAATCGCATACCCCGCCAATCCTCCGGCAACGGAGCTGGCCAGGCAGACACCCGCAATCAGTAACGCCCGGTCCGGCCTGGCAATCACCATGGGGATCAGCATCACATCCGGTGGAATGGGGAAAATCCAGCTTTCGAGAAAACTCACAACCGCCAGGGCAACCAGCGCGTTGCGGTGCCCGGCCAAGGCCATTGTCCAGTTATACAACGTCCTGAGCATCGATCCGGATCCAGTGTTCACATGTCAACAAGAATCCGCCGAAGGTTTCTAGTCAATTGGCACAAGAAACGTTCTCGAAATCCTGCAGGAGCCCAAAGATTCCCCGGGGATAATCCTTCACATCCGGCGACGCAATCAGACAATGTACGAATTGTCCAGACTAGCAGTCAATCGTTCGCGTGAGCGCTTTGTTCTGCATGAACACCCATTCGGCAAACCACGTTTTCTGAGGGCTTGAACTGAAACTGAATGTCCTCGCGTGGTCCTGGTTCATTCGCGTCAGCTTCGGACACGAGGAGAATGTCCACATGGCCTGGTACGTGATAGCCCAGGACCAACGTAAGCGTCCAGTGGATCGGTTTGAACCGAATTGGAGGATGAGGAATTGGCCTTGTTGGAACCATTTCCTCCGCCGCCATCAGGGAGGAAGTTCCTCGCAGCAGCAACCATCATGAGGCGTTCAAAGCGATCCAATACGTTCTTGGGACGGAATTCCGGTCGTGGGCATTCCCGCGTTGCTTGCCTCTGTTTGCCAAGATGCAGAATCAGCGCCTGCCTTGAAACGGCAAAGGTCCCCTTGCGCGCATGGCTGATGCCCTTTGCGCTCGTGCGCGTGGACAGGCGAGGCGTTCCGAGGAACCGGGAGCGGCTGCGTTTGACAATCAGTCGGTGAAGGCGACCAAGATCGGCAGTCCTGCGGCAGGTTGAGCCGCCGATGCCGTGCCTGTCTTCCCCGATGGGTCGTGGAGCAATTGCCGCGCAGCCTGAGATCCTCGACGGGTTCAGCCGGTTCTATCTCGGGGTCTTTTGCAACGGAATCTCCGGCGGCGCCCGGTAGAGCAATTGTGTTGTCTGTAATACTGCGGGCTACCGCCAAGATACTGCCTGCCATTGTCGTCCAGGAGGGACTTGATGAAACACACAATTGTGCTTGCCTTGACAACAGAAGCACTTGTCGTAGCCACCACCCCTGGCAGCCACGGGTCTCTATACCTGCGATTCAGATGCTCGCGACAACTGGGAGTCAAGGGAAGACCTGGAAACTCTGCTGACGGACCAAGGATGGGGGGTCCGCTTCATCAAGGAGGATGGTGGATGCCGGGAGGTCTATGCCAACGACCCGGAAGGCGCGCGTGTGGAAGCCTATTTCCATCCGGTCACGCTTGAGAACGTCTTCACAAGCAAACGGAGAAAGTCGCGTGACAACGGACAACCAAACCAAAATATGGGTCTGGAGCCTCCCGATCCGACTGGGACATTGGGTCATTGTCATTTCCGTCGGCGTCGCCTGGATCACGCATCACGGTCCGGCCTGGCTGCACCACACGGCAGGGTATGTGGCTCTGGCTCTGGCAGGTCTGAGAACATTCACCGGCATGCTTGGGCCCGCAAGGGACCGGTTTTCCAGGTTCGTGGCCAGCCCCGAGAACACATTCTCTTAAGTCCTCAAGGTCATGGCCCGCAAGGAGCCCCGTTTTCTTGGGCACAACCCGCTAGGTGGCTGGATGATCGTTGCCCTGCTGATGGTCTTGGCCGCCACCGGAATTTCGGGATGGCTCATGACAACGGTTGCGTTCTTTGGGGGTGCAATGGGTCGCAGGTTTGCACTCGATGCTGGCGGATCTTCTCCTTATCCCGATCGCTCTACATATTGCGGGGGTCGTGTTCACGTCTCTGCGCCAGGGGGGGAACCTTGTATCGGCCATGATGCATGGCAGAAAACCGTTGACAACCCGTCGCCATCCCGAACTCCCGGTCGATCCTTGAATCTGCGTCGTGTTGCTGCCCGGAACAGATTTCAGTCGTATTGCGATCGTGTCCTCGTTCTCTGAAGACAGCCGACCGATTTCCAAGACCAACAGCGTATCTTGCATTTGGCCAGTTGCCGGACGAGACTCTGAATCGAAGGCGCTTGCTTGCTGTCGGATTGGCGGCAGGGGCCGTCCCCGCGATTTGCACCTCCTCATTGACAGTTGAATGCAGAATCACCGAATCTGTCTGAACGCCATACTTGCGCGGTTGAGGTCCGTGCATGGCCGTCTCATCGACCAGTGCCGCGTAATGGTTGCCGGCATCTGTTTCGGCCACACTTGAAAACCTGAATTGTCGGCAGGGATGCTCATGCTGTGCTCGTCCAACCTTACGCGAGGGCAGTCTTGGACATTGATTTTGAACGCTATTGCCTGACAACTGAAATCCACTGAACTGTTGGCAAGGAACGTGATTGCCCCTAAGTGAATCGCGATGAATACTCCCGCGCATCTGGTAATCGGCTTGGCCGCGTTTGCCAGGAGAGACTCGCCAAGGATCAATACGGCGGCATTTGCAGGCTCATTGCTGCCTGACGTTTCACTCTACCTCCTGGGTTCGTACGCTCTCTTTGTCAGCAACATCCCGCCGAGCGTCGTGTTTGGCGAGATGTATTTTTCGGACGACTGGCAGCGCGTGTTTGCGGTCGACAACTCCGTGTTCCTTTGGGGCTGCATCCTGTTGGCAGGGTGGCTGGCCCGTAAGGACTGGGTGATTGTCCTTGGAGCGGCGGGGCTGGTACATATCTCTTTTGACTTTCTGCTTCATCATGATGACGGTCGGGCACATTTTTGGCCCTTGTCCGACTGGATCTTCAACAGTCCGGTAAGCTACTGGGATCCGACTCAGTACGGCAACATAGTTGGACCGATCGAAGGACTGGTCTGTCTGGGATTGGCAGGATGGATGCTCCTCAGGTTTCGTTCGAAGCTGGCAAGGGCAATGATCATCATTCTCGCGGCACTGGAAGTTGTCCCGGTCCTTGGCCCTTTACTGGCTTTTGGTTAAACGGCTGGCACTGACCTCCCATGCCGGTGAGTCCGATTTCATCGAAGGAACCCTGAACAGTGGCGTTGACGCAAATCTCGTCGATGACTAAAAGCGCGGGTCGGCCCGAGTGGCGGAATTGGTAGACGCAGGGGACTCAAAATCCCCCGACGAAGAGTCGTGCGAGTTCGAGTCTCGCCTCGGGCACCAGTTCTGTGCAGCATGCATCAAGGCTTCGGTCTGAAAGATGTAGTCGCCTGAAGTTTGCGATGCCGCGAGCAAGTAATGGATTCCATCATGTTCCCGAAAACCTGCATCCGAATCGCTGCGGCAGCGACGCTGCTTCTGCTGTCAACGGGAGTTGCCCGACCAGGGGAGGTACTTGTCGCTGTCGCAGCAAACTTTGCGAAGGCTGCAGAACAGTTGGTCGAGTCTTTCGAGGTTCAATCCGGGCACGATGTAATCATGTCGATCGGTTCAACCGGCAAATTGTATGCCCAGATCGTCAATGGCGCGCCGTTTGATGTCTTCCTGTCTGCCGACAGGAAACATCCTGAACTTCTTGAAAGAGATGAACGGATCGTACCGGGGTCAAGGTTCACCTACGCAGTCGGGCGCCTGGTTGCAATGACCAGGCCAAGTCTGCAAGACACTGAAGCGGACGCGTCGATACTGTCGAACACGGAAGTTGAACGAATTGCAATCGCGAATCCGGACCTGGCTCCATACGGATTGGCAGCGATCGAGACCATAGAAAATGCCGGACTGACGGAATCTGTTGAACCGAAGGTCATTCTCGCCGAGACCGTCGGCCAGGTTTATGCATTTGTCCAGACAGCAAATGTTGATGTCGGTTTCGTTGCGTATTCGCAGGTGATCAACCGGAACAACTCGGAAGAACTTGGCGTGGTCTGGCTGGTTCCGAATGAGTTTCATTCGCCGATTCAACAGGATGCGGTATTGACAAGCAGAGCGGAGAACAACCCTGCGGCCGCCGAGTTTCACGAGTTTCTACAAGGGGAAAGAGCAAGGGAAATTGTCATGAGTTTCGGATACGACTTCCCGGCTGCCGATGGTTGACTTTGGATCAGTAATCGTCACGTTGAAGCTGGCGATTGCTTCGACGACAATCCTCATGCTGATTGCCACTCCGCTGGCCTGGTGGCTGGCAAACACGGACAGCCGGTTCAAGCCGGTGGTTGAGGCTGTGACAGCACTTACCATCGTACTGCCACCGACCGTGCTCGGATTCTATTTGCTCATTCTCTTCAATCCCGATTCTGCGATCGGGGCAGGCTGGGTAAGGCTGACCGGTGATACACTGGCGTTTTCATTCACGGGAATTCTGGTGGCAGCGATACTTCATTCGTTCCCGTTTGCCGTCCAGCCGATTCAGGCTGCATTCGAGAAGGTCGGCAAGAACGCCATGGAAACTGCAGCCAGCCTCGGCGCGCGACCGCTCGATGCATTCTTCACCGTGGCTGCACCATTGGCAAAGAGGGGGTTTCTGACAGGCGGCGTCCTGGCGTTTTCACATTCGGTCGGGGAATTCGGTGTCATTCTGATGGTTGGCGGCAACATCCCGGGCTATACCCGGGTGATTTCCATCGACATTTACACGAGCGTTGAAACTCTTGACTATGAACGGGCGCACATCCTGTCACTGGGCACACTGATCTTTGCGTTTCTTGCCATGATGCTGTTGTTCGTGATCAATCGAAGATACCGGCATTACGATGAAGCCTGAGGATCTGCTCGAGTTGGATTTTCGGATTGAATTTCCGAAATTCAGTCTCGAAATATCAGAAAAGATTGCGCTCCAGGGTGTCACAGCCCTTGTAGGTGAAAGCGGGGCGGGCAAGAGCACCATGCTGCGTGTCATTGCCGGGATCGAGCGGTCTGGACAAGGAACCGTTCGATTCCGTGGCAGGACATGGATGGATTCAGAGGCTGGTGTATTCGTGCCGGCATACAAGAGGGCGGTCGGAATTGTCTTTCAGGAAGGGCGGCTGTTCTCCCATCTGGATGTCAGGGGCAACCTGAACTACGGATTCAGGCGAAATGCAAACAGGGACGGGCCCAACTGGGATGATGTATGCCAGGCGCTGGATCTTGAACCGCTCATCACACGAAGAGTCCAGAAACTCTCCGGTGGCGAGCAACAACGGGTAGCACTGGGAAGAGCGCTCGTTTCGGCACCGAGCCTGTTGCTGCTCGACGAGCCGCTCGCGTCACTTGACAGCGACAGCAAGGACGAAATCATCCCGTATCTTCGACGGGTGATTCTGACCTTCGGCATTCCGGCAATCTATGTCACGCATTCAAGGGAAGAGTTGCGAACGCTCGTCGACAACATGCTGATTGTTGACAAGGGAAGGATCGTTGGAAGGGGCAGCGAAATGGCTGGTCCCGGCCATAGGCAGTTGCTGAAAGCTGTAATGGGCAAGCCGGCAGGAAAGGGGCTTGCCTACTGCAGGATAGGAGACAGCAAGGTTCTGGCAAGGCATGAGCATGACGTAACCGAGGGCTCCGCGGTGATGCTTGCATTTCTGGATACGGACATGACAATTTCGACGACGCATTGGCCTGCGACGTTCAGTGCCGGTAGGTTTTCGGGCTCAATTGCTGCGGTCGAGCCGGGAAATAGCGACTGTGAAGCCCGTGTGACGGCAGGGACAGCGGGCGGTCAGGTCAGGATAGCGGTTTACTGCGTTCCCGAAGAACGATCTGAACTGATTGTTGGAAGGGATATTGAAATCGCTTTCGTCCGGCCACCCCACGTGATGTGTTAGCAATTCCGCGGACTCTGCATCCCGGATTTGTCCTGTTCTGTCGACCGTGTCATGGTATTTCAAAGTCGTATTGTGACCGTGACCGGTGGTGGCTATAGGAGAATCATGCGGGCGTGGCGGAATGGTAGACGCGACGGACTTGATCAACAATTGGGTGCCTTGCGGGAAACCGCAGGTGCAGAACCGCTCAAATTCGGGGAAACCTCTGACCTGGCGATCCCGAGCCAAGCCCGGTTGAACGCCGGGAAGGTGTAGAGACTAGACGGGCGGCGCCTAAAGCAGATCTTGCCATGGCGAAGGTATAGTCCAGACCACAAACTACGCGTATGCGGGGCGGCGAAAGTCGTAGCTGGTAAGAAAATCCGTTTGCCTTATGGCAGTGAGGGTTCAAATCCCTCCGCCCGCACCAATCTAGTGGCCTGACCCGGAACGCCACCTCTGCCATTGCTCCCTGGTGTCAAGGTCCAGCCTGCTTGAGTTACCGGGCAATTCGATCCGGATGCATGGCAACCCACTGTCTGCGATCAGTCGGCGTGCGCCACCATCGCCGGACAGTCTCAGCACAGCAGGAAAAAGACGCCTGGGTATGATGACCGGGTTGCCCGGAATACGACGCTCGTCGCCTGCCTGGACGATGTGCCCTGGTCGGAAACCGTCGATCAGCAAGTTGATGTGCCGTGTTTGAATTTCCGGCATGTCAGCAAGGAGAATCATGGCACCGTCGGTCTTCGGGGAGGTCGCGGAAATCCCGGATTTCAGCGATTCCGCCAATCCTTCCCGCGCGCGTTCTACGCTCGCAATCCCAATTTTCAGTCCGGACAAGGCGGACATTCGCTCTTGCTGGTCTGGCCGGAGCGCCACCACAACTTCTTTGGACCGGGAATGCAGTGCTTCGACCGCCAGCTTTCGGAGGAGAGGCATCCCTCCGACCTGGTATGTCAGCTTGTCGGGCCCACCCATCCGGCTAGATTCACCGGCCGCAAGAATGACAGCGGAGATGCCGTGCCCTTGCATGCTGTCCACGGTAGGCACCCGTTGCACCTAGCCACGCATCATGGCTCCGTCGGGATCGTACAGCGGGGTCGAGATCGCTCGCGCCGGGCGCATTTCTCCCAGAATCTCGATCTCAGCTTCCAATCCTTCAGCAGCCAAGCCTGTAGGAACAAAACCCAGCGCGACCGATTTGCCCGCATGGTGCGAATATCCACCGGAAGTACAAAATCCCCTGACTTCACCATCAATCCAGATGGGCTCATATGCAACCACGTCGGCATCCAGGGCATCCACTTCGAAGGCATGCAGCTTCCTGACCGGTCCCGTCCGCCGGTCGTGTTCGGCGGCTCTGCGCCCAATGAAGTCGTCATTCTTTTTCCAGGAAATGAACCGGTCAAGACCGGTTTCGGCTGGTGTGTAGTCTGGCGAATACTCGCGCAGCCATGACCCAAAGAACTTGTCCAGCCGCAGCGACATCATCGCCCGCATACCGAAAGGGCGAAGACCAAGTTCGGTACCATGTCCTGCAAGCGTCAGGTACAGGGTTCGGGTTGCCGCAGCATCGCAGTAGATTTCGTAACCGAGACCGCCGGTAAAGGAGAGTCTCTGTACGATTGTATTGACGGGTCCCACGCACAGCCTCTTTGCCTGCATGAACCCGAGAGACTCGGTGGAAACATCTGCCCGCGTGGTTCGCGAGAGCAGTTCCCTTGCATGCGGACCCGCAATCTGAAATCCGATCCGACTATCCGAAATGTTCTCGATTTCGACCCCGGATTCCGGAAGGTTGTGTTTGAACCATCTGAGATGAAATGCCTGTGCAGCATAAGAGGCAGTCAGCTGGAATTCGGTCTCGGTCAGGCAGGTGATCGTGAAGTCACCCAGTATTCTTCCCTTCGGAGACAGCATGGGGTTCAATGCAACATGCCCAGGAGACGGAATGCGCCCGGCAAAGATCCTGTTCAGCCAGCTGCGAGCGCCCGGTCCGGTGACAATGTACTTTCCGAAGTTCATGATCTCGTTGATCCCGACGAGATGACGCACCGCTTCCACTTCTTCTGCTGTCGCCTGCCAGGCGTTGGAACGTCTGAAGGAAGGAGATTCAAGCCGGGGTTCACCAGGAAGGGCAAAATAGTTGACGACCTCCGCGCCGAATTGTGCGCCGAAGACTGCATTTTGGCTGTCCCAGATGTCATGGACAGGAGAGGTGATGAATGGCCGGCCGGCCGGAAGCTCTTCGTTGGGATAAACGACTGAGAACCTGCGGCGATAGAATTCCGCGACCTTTTCCAGGGTATAGGTAGGGCTGATCCAGTCACCGAACCGGGCGACATCGAATGCCAACGGGTCTCTCTCGGTTTCACCTTCGGCCATCCATTGGGCCAGCATCAGCCCGACACCTCCACCCTGCGAAAATCCTGCCATGACACCACAGGCAGACCAGTAGTTCCTGAGGCCCGGAACGGGCCCGACCAGGGGATTGCCATCCGGAGCAAACGTGAAGGGTCCGTTAGTGATTTGCTTGACGCCAGCTGTTTCCAGGGCAGGGTAGCGAGAATACGCATGCTCGATCGACCTGGAAATCCGGTCCAGGTCGTCGGGAAGCAGTTCGTGACCGAATTCAGGGGGCGTGCCGTCAATTGCCCACGGCATACAATCCTGCTCGTAGAATCCGATACATACACCGTTGCCTTCCTGCCTGAGATAGTTCTCGCCGGCAGGGTCAAGCACGTGCGGATGTTCCGTTTCGGCAGAGACAATCTCGGGAATGTCCTCGGTTACCAGGTAGTGGTGCTGCATGGGATGTAGAGGGAGGTAAACGCCCGCCATCGCTCCGACTTCCCGGGCCCAGAGTCCTGCCGCATTAACAACATGTTCAGCGCGAACTGTTCCGCTGCGTGTTACGATATCCCACGCGCCATCCGGTCTCTGGATCAGTTGGAGCACCGGATTGTTGATTGCTATTTCTGCGCCGGCCAGCCTGGCTGCCTTGGCATAGGCAAACGTGGTTCCGGCCGGATCCAGATGACCATCCAGTGGGTCGTAGAGTCCGCCGATGACGCCTTCCAGGTTGGTAAGTGGCGCCAGTTCCTTGATTTCTTCGGGAGTTACAAGGTGAGTTTCAAGCCCCATGAAACGGTGTTTGGCTCTTTCGGCCTTGAACATGTCCATTCGTTGGGCGGAGTCGGCAAGCGTGATTCCTCCGACATGGTGCAGTCCACAGGACTGACCCGAGATTTGTTCGAGTTCCTCGTAGAGCCCGATCGTGTAACCCTGCAGGGCCGCCATGTTCGTATCGCCGTTCAGGGTATGGAATCCACCTGCCGCATGCCATGTGGATCCGGAGGTCAGTTCGGATCTCTCGAGCAGCAGCAGGTCGGACCATCCGAATTTCGTGAGATGATAGAGGACGGAACATCCGACAACTCCACCGCCGATGATGCAGGCTTGGACATTGGTTTTCATGACTGGGCCCTAATTCTGTCTGGCGACTTGCCAATGCAGGGGGCTTTACAAACGGGAACTCGTCACGGCAAGTACAAGCTATCGTTCAGGAATGAGCCCGCGCGGCCTGAAGCGCATCGCAATCAGCAACACGAGTCCCATGGTCAGGTATCGCATATGTGCGGCCGATCCCATCAGATGTGCTCGTAGGCCGGAATCCGGATCCATCCATGAAGTTGCAGTCTCAAGGAGGAAGAATCCCAGAGGCTCGACTTCAATCCAGAAAAACCAGATGAGCATGCCTCCGAGAACCGCTCCCCAATTGTTGCCTGATCCACCTATAATGACCATGACCCATATCAGAAAGGTAAAGCGCAGCGGCTGGTATGATGCCGGGGTGAACTGGCCGTCCAGTGTTGTCACCATCGCTCCGGCAATGCCGCAAACTGCCGAGCCGAGCACGAATACATGAAGATGTCGTTTCTTTACGTCCTTGCCCATGGCGGCGGCGGCTGTTTCGTTCTCGCGAATTGCCCTCATCATCCGGCCCCAGGGTGAATAAAGAGCCCGTTCGCACAGGACCAACAGGACAACCAAAACGATGACCAGGATGCCGGAATAGCAGAGCTTTACAAAGATCGATGAGAATTCAATCAGTTCCAGCCCGAACCTGGCGGCAATTTGGGCAAACCACTCACTCCGCTGCAAATCGACCTCATAGGGAACCGGTCGTGGCAGGCCCACCACGTTCTTGACCCCACGTGTCAGCCAGTCCTCATGCTTGAGGACAGCAACGATCACCTCGGCAATTCCGAGCGTCGCAATTGCAAGGTAGTCCGACTTGAGGCCGAGCGCGATCTTTCCGATTACGAACGCCGCGGCTCCGGCCAGTACTGCACCGACTGGCCAGGCAACAAGTACCGGCAATCCCAGGCCTCCGAGGAACCCGGTTCCAGCCGGGTTGACACTTTCTATGGCGATGACCGCGGGATCAAACAACTGGCGATATATCCACAGCCCTGCTGCCAGCACGGCCAGGAGAACGAGAATTCTGACTCGACCGGGCCGCATCCGATTCCAGGTGAATATGCTGACCACGATTGTCGCGAGTCCCGCCAGCAATGCCAGCAACACCCTTGCTCCTCCTGCCTGCCAGGCCTCGGCAACTGGCGGAGCCGAAACGACAATGACGGCCAGTCCACCTAGGGCAACGAACCCGGAAACACCGATATTGAACAGGCCGGCGTAACCCCATTGAATGTTTATTCCGAGGGCCAGAATGGAGGAGACCAATCCGAAGTTCAGAATTGCCAGGGCGACGTTCCAGCTCTGCAGAAATCCCGCACCAAGAATCAGGCCGAGCGCCGCCAGAAAGCAAATGAGATCGCGACGGGTCAAAACACTCGCCCTCTGAAGAGTCCGGTCGGTCGAAACAGAAGGACGATGACGAGCATGGCGAATGAAACTGCAAACTTGTAGTCGGTGGAAAGGAGTTGCAACAATCCCCGCAACTCCCAGCTTTCAGGAAGAATGTAGCCTGCCACCTTCTTGAATGCGTAAGTGATCATGATTTCGGAAAACGCAACCAGGTATGCGCCAACGACCGCACCGATAGGGTTGCCCATTCCACCAACCACCGCGGCGGCAAATATTGGCAACAGCAACTGAAAATACGTGAAGGGCTTGAAGATCTTGTCCAGGCCGTAGAGCGTGCCGGCTATGGCAGTCAGGGTGCCTGCAATAATCCAGCAGATAGTCACCACGCGTTCGGGATTGATCCCTGACAGGAGCGCAAGATCCTCGTTGTCGGAATACGCTCGCATGGATTTACCCGTCCGGGTTTTGCCAAGAAACCAGAACAGCACGACCATCAACAGCAGAGCAGAGACGATCGTA
The DNA here is from genome assembly GCA_963664715.2 of Paracoccaceae bacterium. GTDB lineage: Bacteria > Pseudomonadota > Alphaproteobacteria > Rhodobacterales > Rhodobacteraceae > JAPOXR01. The sequence continues at coordinate 176,076 of CAXXUY010000016.1, read as the reverse complement.
ATGCCCTGGGTCGTCTTGAATGCAAGACCCTCCTGCATTCCGGTCATGGCCTTGAACTGCCTTGCGGACACAATGAAACGCTCACCGTCGGAGAAACGCTGTTCGCCCGGGCCGATGATCAGTCTGACCAGGCCGTTCACGACCAGCATCACGCCGAATGACACGATGACAAATGTTACCAAGGGTGCCTTGATCTGCCGGTAGTGGTGGTACACGATCCGATCAACGAGCAGCACGAGGGCGACCGTTGCCATGATCGAAAAGGGAAGCGCAATCAGGGCAGTAGGCAAGGGGCCGAGTCCAATGCCCATAGATTGAAGCCACCATGTTGCGAAGACTGCTGTCATCGCGCCAAAGGCCATCGTGTCGCCGTGGGCAAAGTTGGCAAATCTGAGGACAGCGTAAATCAGGGTGACTCCAAGTGCGCCGAGTGCCAACTGGCTCCCATAGGAAACGGCCGGAATCAGGACGAAATTTGCAAAGACAACTGTTGCGTTCAGATAGTCCACTGCGGTTCAGCCCCCGAGAAATGAACTTCGGACTTCCCGGTCGGCCAGCAGCGCCTTTCCGGTATCGGTGAATCGATTGCGTCCCTGGACCAGCACATAGCCCACATCCGCAATTTCCAGTGCAGATCGTGCATTCTGCTCCACCATCAGCACCGATACCCCCGTGCCGGCAATCTCCTGTATACGGTCCATGACCTCGTCCATGATGATCGGTGAGACCCCCGCAGTTGGTTCGTCCAGCATCAGAAGTCTGGGCGAAGTCATCATCGCCCGACCCAGTGCAACCTGTTGTCTCTGCCCCCCGGACAACTCTCCTGCCTTTCGGGACCTCCTGACTCTCAGGTCGGGAAACAATTCGAACACCTGATCCATGACTGCGCTGAAATCATCCGTCCTCAGATACGCTCCCATCTCAAGGTTTTCCTCGACGGTCAGCGTCGAAAAGATGTTTCTTGTCTGGGGCACGAAAGCCATTCCCCTCCCGACGCGATCCTGTGGAGACAGGTCGGTGATGACCTGACCGTCAAACTTGACGGTTCCTGATCCCAGTTCCACCAATCCGAATATCGCCTTCATGGCGGTCGATTTTCCTGCTCCGTTTGGCCCGACGACGACCGCAATCTGGCCCTTGCCAACCGACAAATCGACATCGTGAATAATGTCGGCGCCGCCGTAGCCGCAGGTAAGTGAACTGGCTTCAAGAAAACTCAACGCCCTGAGGCCATTTTATGCGGGCCAGGTTGAGCCCTCTGTTGGCCAAACGGCCGGGATGAAGGGCAGGAGCGCGCCCTGGTCGACATACCAGCCTGCCCGACACGGGACACCATCTGCACGGGATCTCAGCCACTTGCACCCAATCCTCCGGATTTGGCGGCATTTCTTCCCAGGTAGGCTTCGACCACCTGTTCATTCGACCGGATCTCTTCCGCAGTCCCTTCCGCCAGCACCCGGCCTTCTGCAAGGACGATGACCGGGTCGCACAGGCTCGAGATCAATCCGAAATCATGCTCGATCATGCAGAACGTGTAGTTGTGTTCCCGGTTCAACCTGATGATCGCATCAGAAATCGTCTTCAGGAGCGTTCGGTTGACGCCGGCACCGACTTCGTCGAGAAAGACAATGCGCGCATCGACCATCATGGTTCGACCGAGTTCAAGCAGCTTTTTCTGACCTCCCGAAAGATTGCCCGCACGTTCGTCTGCCAGATGCGACAGAGTCAGGAATTCCAGCACCTCGTCGGCGCGCGCGGAAATACTCCGTTCCTGCCTTGAAATCTTCTCTCGATCGAACCAGGTGTTCCAGAGTGTCTCGCCCGTCTGTTGACCGGGTACCACCATCAGGTTTTCGCGGACGGTTAGCGACGCGAACTCATGAGCAATCTGGAACGTTCGGAGCAAACCCCTCTCGAATAGCTGGTGGGGGGCAAAACCTGTAATCGGTTCGTTTTCAAGGAAGACGTCACCTGAACTGGGCGGCAGGGCCCCCGCGATCACGTTGAACAGCGTTGTCTTTCCGGCACCGTTCGGTCCAATCAGGCCGGTGATCGAACCGTTTTCAATCCGGATCGAGACATTATCTACAGCAGTCACCCCGCCGAAACGCTTCGTCAGGTTTCGGGTGGTTATCACGGCAGGCGCCCGGAAACACTCGATCGGCGCGACAGCAAATCCGGGCGTTCCAATAAATGGTCCGGGCGACCGGAGAGTCCGGTCGCCCGGCAAGCTTCCAGGATTCTAGCGGTATCCGATGGTTACAAACTCTCCTCCAGAGACCTCAACTTCCTCGTACTTTCCGGCAGCTTCTCCCGAACCGATCAGCTCGACATCCGAGGCACCGACATAGTCGACCTCACCACCGGCGGCGAGGATCTCGAGTGCCTTGCCAAGTTCGCCCGGCAAGATCGGTTCGCCCGGCGCATTGGCCACATCGAAGACCTTGTGCTTGTAGTCGCCGCTCATGGACGAACCTGCAGCCTGCATCGCGAGCATGATCAGCGCAGCAGAATCGTAAGCTTCGGTCACATAGACAGTCGTGCCGTCTACGCCTTCCGCGGCCGCCGCGTCGACGAGCACCTGGCCGGCTTCGCTGTCTGATCCCGGAATCTGGCCAAAAGAACCGTCAAGGTCAGCACCGATATTCTCGATGATGCTCGGGCCGATCATCCCGTCGGGAAGCACGAACGTTTCAAATGCGCCCGTGTCGATCGAACTCTGGATCACGCCGTGGCCGCCCTGGTCGATATATCCGGCAACTACCAGGGCGTCGCCACCTGCCGATGCCAGTGCCCCGACTTCTGCAGAATAATCGCCCTTGCCATCCTCGTGCGACAGCGAAACGGTAACCGTTCCCCCTCCCGCCGAAAACGCGGCGGCGAAGCTGTCAGCCAGGCCTTTTCCATAGTCGTTATTGGTGTAGGTCACCGCAACGGTGTCGATACCGCGGCTCATGATGATGTCGCTCATAACCTGGCCTTGCCTGGCATCGGAAGGAGCTGTCCTAAAGAACAGCCCGTCATCCTCTGCCATCGACAGTGCTGGCGATGTGGCTGACGGCGATATCATGACGATGCCGTTGGGTCTGGCGACATTCTGAAGTACTGCACCGGTGACTCCCGAACAGTCGGCACCGACGATCCCGGACACCTTGTCGGCAGTGACAAGCTGCTCGGCCGCCGCAGTAGCAACTGCAGAATCTATGCATGTTGAATCGCCGCGCACGACCGAGACGCTCGCGCCCCCGAGAAATGCTCCCGAGTCCGTGACTTCCTGAGCGGCATGTTCAACCGCCCACGCCATCTGTGGTGTCAGAGACTCGATCGGACCGGTAAATCCGAGCAGTACACCGATCTTGACTTCGTCCTGTGCCTGGGCACAGGCAGCGATGCTTGCAAAAGCAGCACACGCAACCGCGAGTTTCTTCATGATTGCCTCCTTCCATTTGGAGTCCATAAGCAGACTTGAACCATATTTCACGGTCGCAGTATTATCAACCAAACGGTTGTCGAGTGGTTAGCCCGGAAACTCCGGTACAGGCAGGCCAACGCCAGGGAGTTCCGGCAGAACTGCCTGCGAAATACACGAACAGGTGAGATGCAACGCAATCAGTTTGGCAACTGCGCCCGAAGTCGGAGAAGAGCCGTGGGCCGAGTCCTTCTGTTTGCGCTGTCAGTCGTTGTCTTGGCCATGCGCCCCGGACATGCCGGTACGGTTGGTGGATACAACGTGTCGATCGAGAGGATGGCATCGAAACTGGACGTGCCTTGGTCGATCGCTTTCTTGCCTGAATGCGAGTTCCTGATCAGTGAACGGGGCGGGAGCCTGCTGCATTTCGACGCTTTCGGCAATCGAACGGAAATCTCCGGTGTCCCGCGCGTCTATTCGAGGGGTCAGGGCGGTTTGCTGGACGTGGTCGCATCGCTGGACTTCAGCGAGACGCGGCAATTGTTCATCAGCTACTCCAAGTTACAGAATCTTGGTGCTGGCACTGCGGTCGCCGCCGCCAGGCTTTCCCCGGATTCGACTCGATTGCTCGATCTCGTGGAAATATTCGAAATGGTTTCGAGGGGTTCAGGAGGAAGGCACTTCGGTTCCCGCATTGTCGAGAATCTGGACGGAACCCTGTTTGTCACACTGGGGGAGCGTGGCGACCGAATGGCAGCCCAGGACCTTTCCAACCATAACGGGACGGTTGTCCGCATCGGCCGGGACGGTTCCGTGCCGTCAGACAATCCATATGCAGGCAAACCCGATGCTCGTGCCGAAATCTGGTCGTATGGCCATCGAAATCCCCAGGGTGCGGCCCTTGACCAGGATGGCAGGTTGTGGACCAGCGAACATGGCGCCCGCGGCGGCGATGAAATCAACCTGGTTCGAAAGGGTCTGAATTATGGATGGCCCGTTATTTCCTACGGGGTTCATTACTCGGGCCAGAAGATTGGTGAAGGCACATCCAGGGACGGGTTGGAGCAACCCGAGTTCTACTGGGACCCGTCGATCGCACCATCCGGACTGACGATCTACTCGGGAAGGCTGTGGCCGGACTGGAAGGGGCAGTTCTTCGTCGGGTCGCTGAAATCAGACTTCATTTCGAGAATTGATCCGATGAGGGAGTTCGGGGAAGTTGAGCGCATCAAGTTGCCGGAAACGAAGCGCGTGCGTGATGTCAGGGAGGCTCCCGATGGCTCGATCTGGTTTCTCTCCGAAGACAGGGGAGGTGCCTATCGAATTGTACCTGAGGACTTTGAATCCGAGTGCCCCCATCGTTCCCTGTAGGGCGATGTATTGTAGCGAAGGCGATAGCATTTCGAAAAATGTGAAGGCGAACCGAATCCGCAGGCAATTGCTATATCAAGCACAGTCATATCCGTTTGAATCAAGAGGTTCCTCGCCCGCTGCAACCTGATTTCCATGTAGTACCGCTTGGGTGAATAGTTGAGGTGACGCCGAAACAACCGCTCAAGCTGACGCAGGCTCAGGCCTTCATCGCGCGCCAGTATCAGGGTTGATATCGGCTCCTCGATATTCTCTTCCATTGTCCGGACGACCGAAGCCAGTTTTGGATGACGTATGCCTGATTGAAGATATGAAGGCTGCATGTCCGTTGAAGTGTCAGGCCGCGGGCAGTCGTCCAGGTTTTGGGCGATTTTGGCGGCGAAGGACTCGCCGTGATCGTCGGTAATCACGTGCAGCACGGGTTCGACGGATGAAACACCACCGATTGATGTCATTCTGTTCCCATCGACAACAAAGGATGATCTGCAGAGTTCAACCTCCGGAAACTCCTCAGCAAAACTGTCCCGGCGTTCCCGATGGATCGTCGCCTGCCGATTGTTGAGAAGTCCTGCCTTGGCCATGACGTATGCACCTGTATGAAGCCCGACCACGATTCCGCCCTTCAGCGACTCGCGGCGCAGCCAGTTGATGATCCTCTTGGTCGATGACAGGCTGACATTGGCACCGCCACAAACGACGATGATGTCCCTGTGCGACAGCGGCCGGAGGTCATGGTCGACATTGAGAAGGCTGTGGCATGAACTGCGAACCCGGTGCCCGTCATCAGTTGCAAGTGCCCACTCATACAGGACTTCGCCTGCAACAGAATTGGCCAGACGCAACGGTTCCAGCGATGAGGCGAATGACACCATGGAAAACTCATCCAGAAGCAGAAAGACAAATCGTCTTCTCTCAGGATTGCCGGAAAAACTCATGGCGCATGCACCGTGACAATTCTGCCGTGTCCTGACCCGTGTTCAGGTCTGCAGGCGGGCGAGACACTCGTTGGAACAGTGAACACCAACAATGGAAATGGGCCGCAGCTTTGAAACAAGATCACAATCATCTGGAGTTTTTCGAGAAGTCCGATATAGAAGTTTGGTTCGCGAACCTGAAGGAGAATACATCCGATGCCGACAAAATGGCAGATGGCCGGATGGCGGCGCAAACCGCGAATCCAGATGCCCGAATATGCAGATAGCAAGTCGCTCGAAGTTGCTGAAAAGAAACTGAATGGATATCCGCCGTTGGTATTTGCCGGTGAAGTGAGGCAACTGCAGCGCGGCCTTGCTGATGTTTGCGAGGGAAGAGCTTTCCTGCTTCAGGGAGGAACCTGCGCAGAGAGCTTCAGTGAATTCAGTGCGGACGGGATCCGGGATACGTTCCGGGTGCTTCTGCAAATGGCGATCGTGCTTACGTTCGGTGCCAGACGTCCGACCATCAAGGTTGGAAGGATCGCGGGCCAATTCGCGAAACCAAGATCTGAGCCGACGGAAACCAAGGAAGGTGTGGAACTTCCCTCATATCGCGGGGACATCATCAATGACATTTCGTTTTCGCCGGAGGCAAGAACGCCGGACCCCGGCAGAATGCTCCAGGCCTACCTGCAGGCCGCCGCAACGCTGAACCTGCTGAGGGCATTCAGCAAGGGCGGTTATGCCGACATTCACAGAGTGCATTCATGGACGCTGGGTTTCACTGACGACAGCAAGGTCGAGAAATACCGGCTTCTGGCTGAGAGAATTACCGATTCTCTTGATTTCATGGCTGCCGCCGGTTTGCATGGCGACCAGCTCGAGACCATGAGGACGGTCGATTTCTATACGAGCCACGAAGCCCTTCTGCTGGAATATGAAGAAGCGCTTTGCCGGATTGATTCCACCTCGGGTTTGCCGATCGCCGGGTCAGGCCATCTCCTGTGGATCGGGGACCGGACAAGGCAGCCGGACGGCGCACATGTCGAGTTCCTGCGCGGCGTACAGAACCCGCTGGGCATCAAGTGCGGGCCTTCCCTGGAAACGTCCGACCTTCTGCGCCTGCTGGACATACTGAATCCGGACAACCAGCCGGGCCGCATCACGCTGATTTCCAGATTTGGTGCCGACAAGGTATTGACCGGCTTGCCGCCCCTGATCCGGGCAGTTCAGTCCCACGGTCGCAAAGTCGTTTGGACCTGTGATCCGATGCATGGCAACACCATAAAGTCTGCAAGCGGTTACAAGACCCGCCGATTTGAGCGTGTGCTGGCCGAGGTACACAACTTCTTCAGCGTCCACGAGGCCGAGGGCACGTATCCGGGCGGGGTTCATTGCGAAATGACGGGAGCTGACGTTACCGAATGTACGGGTGGTGTGAGCGCCGTATCCGAAGAGCAGTTGAGCGACCGCTATCATACCGCGTGCGATCCCCGGCTAAACTCCTCTCAAGCCCTGGAACTGGCATTTCTCGTTGCCGAGGAACTCGCAAGACTGCAATTGCAGCCGGATTCAGGATTCAGGGGTTTGGAGGGCACGCGCGCATCGGGTTGACACCAAGAGGTTTGTGGGCAGACCTAATGGTTTGCTCACAATACCGGGCAAGTTCCTTTCGGTCAGAAAACTGCGAGACTGCGACAGGCTCGTGGTAGATCAACTCGACTGAACCACCATCCGGTACCGACAGAACCTTGAAGATATGGTCGCGGAATTCCATGCTTCCCCAGAAGCCATAGAACCTCGGATCTTCACCTGCAGGTGGTCGATAATTGACTGTGACCGGCTGAACGAGCAGCTTGACTGTCATTTCGGCGTGAAAAAACGCCGCAAACAACGTGGTCTTGAAGGGTAGCACCTGCATCCCGTCGGTGCTTGTACCTTCAGGGAAAAACAGCAATGTATCGCCCCTTCGGAATCGCTCTGCAAACAGTTCCTGTTGGTGGCGCGCCATCCTGGGATCACGCGTGATGAAAACAGCGTTTGTGGTTCGCGCAAGGATTCCGACCCCGGTCCACTGCCTGATCTCGGACTTTGCCACGAAAAATATCCTCTGGAGCGAGTTCATCGCGAAAATGTCGAGCCAGGACACATGGTTGGCCACGACCGCTCCTGCGCCTTTCATCGGTTTGCCCCGAACCTTGAGTCGTATGCCTATTGAACGCAGGCTCAACCTGCAGGCCAGCTTGGTTATTTCAGGGGTTATTCGTCGACCGAAAGGCCACTCCAGCACCCGTACCAACCAGAATAACACGAGCAGACCATATATGACTGTGGCCGTTTGAGACCAGGCAATTGCAATCCGGAACCACTCGCCGGGTCCAAAGTCCTGTGGACCTGGGTCGTAGTCGGGGTCCCAGGTGCTCACTGGCCGCCCCAGTATTGAATGTAGTAGTTCCGGTGGCGCTCGGACATTCTGGTCGTGTCCATCACCAGGCATACGTCGACAGTATTGAATTCGTGGTCGACGAATGCACCATCACCTACAAATCCTCCGAGTCGCAGATAGGCCTTGATCAGTGGCGGCACGGCGGCCATGGCTTCCGTGTCGTGCATCTGAGTATCGCCCACCCGGTCCATCGACACATAGTGTTTCGGCCAAGCCTTGACACGCATGTCGGGTGGGGCAAGGTGATTTCGATGCAACACGGTGAGCGCCTGGCCAAGCCTGTCCACATCCGTACCGTGGAAGCTCGCTACGCCGAACATGATCTCGATGTCGTTGTCGAGAACATAGCACGCAAGACCGCGCCACAGGCGGTAGATTGCCGGCCCTCCGCGGTAATCACGGTGGACGCATGAGCGTCCCAGTTCGACCAGTGACCTGCCCGAGTTGATCAGTGCAGAAAGGTCGAATTCTCCGCTCGAATAATATCCGCAATTCTGTTGTGCGACCTCGCTGCGCAGCAGGCGGTATGAACCGACGACATGTTCATGCTTGCTTGCGTCCCGGCGTCGGTCGACGAGTACAAGGTGATCGACCAGGGAATCATACCTGTCGGATTCCAGTCGACTCTCATGGTCAACTCCTTCGCCTGTCGCCCCGAATTCCTTGACGAAGACTTCATACCGAAGTCGCTTGGCTGCCGTGAGGTCGCTCTCGTCCCTGGCCAAACGTAGGGTCAATTGTGAATCACCGCTCATCGGTAAGATCATACACCTATACTGATTCGACGAGGCAATTCTTGCCTTCGGGAACCTCCCGGCCCGGGTATTTGTCAGCAGGCAAGTTGCCGTTTCTCCTGACGGTCATGCCGATAGCGAATCGTCCCGGGGCAGGGGATCAAGTCTGACGACCGAACCATCAACAACCAGCTTTCCGGCGTTTTCGAAATTCACTGTTATCCGAGTCCCGATTATTGACTGGATTTGTCCTGTTCCCCATTCGTCATGTGCCGGATTGCGTACTCTCAGTCCTGGTTCGAGAAGAACATTGTCGTCGAGCAGGTGCGATTCCTGTTGGTGCGAGCAAGCCATTGCAAGCTAGTCCCCGGATCTGCCGCAGCGACCGCCACTGCCACTCCCGCACTCCGCCAAGTGGTCTCGATAACGGTCGATGTTGCAGCGGTAGTGCTCAGCAGCCTGCTGGAACTCGGCTGATTGCTCTTCAGTCAGGGTTCTGACGATCCTGGCCGGCGATCCTACAAGGAGCGAATTGGGGGGGATTTCCTTGTTCTCGGTTACCAGCGCGCAAGCTCCAACAACCGAGTTTCTGCCGATCTTGGTCCCGTTGAGTATCGTGGCACCCATTCCGACCAGGCAGTTGTCGCCGATTGTGCAGCCGTGCAGCATGGCCTTGTGACCGACCGTGCAGTTGCGGCCCAGATGAAACGGAAAGCCGGGATCCGTATGAATTATGCAGTTTTCCTGGATATTGCTGCCTTCTCCCACCCTGATCGGCTCATTGTCGCCGCGCAGGGTTGATCCGAACCAAATGGAAACGGCTCGCTCTATGATCACGTTGCCGATGATGTTTGCATCCGGGGCGATCCAGAAGGTGCCGGGTTCCGGAAGTGTCGGTTCAATTCCCTCGAGTGCATACAGCGTCATTTGTCCGTGACTTCAAATTCGCGGTGGAGCCCCTCGACAAAACCGAAGAGACCCAATTGCCTTCTCCGGCAAAGTCTTTCCGCCAGGACAATGTTCCTGATCTCTTCAAACACCCGGTCAATGTCGCTGTTGATGAGTACATAGTCATACTCGGACCAGTGATCGATTTCGCCCTTGGACTTCTGCATTCTCGCTTCGACGGTTCTATCGCAGTCCAGCCCCCTCATTTGGAGGCGTCGCCTGAGTTCGGCAATCGTCGGAGGAAGCACGAAAATGGAGACTGTATCGGCCGAATACACGGAATTGCGGATCTGCTGGCCGCCTTGCCAATCGATGTCGAAAACGACGTCGCGCGAATTTCGAATTGCCGATTCGACCGGCTCCTTGGGGGATCCATACATGTTTCCGAATACCTCGGCATGTTCCAGGAACTTGCCAGACTCTGCCATCTCGCCGAATTCACTTTCGGACTTGAAGCAGTATTCCCTTCCGTCCCGTTCTCCGGCTCGTGGAGGCCGGGTGGTTGCCGAGACCGAAAACAGGACATTCGGGTCCCACTGGATCAGCCTGCGGGCAAGGGTCGTCTTGCCAACACCGGAAGGCGAGGACAGTATGATTAACAGTCCCCTTCGACCACCCTTCAGCATCCGATCCCTTTCTGCCTGTCCATAACTCATTGGTTCCTATACCCAATGAGCAGGTTCCGAAAGACACGAATTTCCAATTTGTCGGACGAAACAAGGGCGCCGGGATACCGGGGCAAGGAGCTGGCCAAGGACTGCCACGAGGTGCCCTCGAGCACGACACCCGGCCCTGCCGAAGCAAGCGCACCGGAAGATCGCAACAGCACCCATTTCGAGCCGCCGCGATGAAAGACGTCGATTGCTCCGGCGGCGGGCAGGCACTATGTGAATTCCGAAGTGATGCAGTACTCCGGGATTCACCGCCGCATGACAGTTGCAAATCCTGCATTCGTGCTCGTCGAGCCACAGCTTGGCGAGAATATTGGCGCCACTGCACGCGCGATGCTCAATTTCGGACTGGCAGATCTGATCCTGGTCAATCCCCGGGATGGTTGGCCCAATGCGTCCGCGGTCGCGATGGCAAGCGGGGCAGGGCGGGTACTGGATGGCGCCAAGGTGTTCGGCGACATCGGGCCGGCCCTTGCGAACTTCCATTTTGTTCTGGCGACGACTGCACGAACCCGGGATCTGAGCAAGCCGGTGTTCTCGCCCGAGCGCGCCATGACCGAGGCGAGATCGCGAGTTGAAGATGGCCAGCGCGTGGCAGTGATGTTCGGGCCGGAGAGATCCGGCCTCGACAATGTCCATTTGGCTGAAGCCAACGCCATACTCGATGTGCCGACGGATCCTGCTTTCCGTTCACTCAATGTTGCCCAATGTGCACTTCTTGTTGCGTATGAGTGGCAACTCTCGGTGCCGGTCGACGTGCCTTCGCGTGATACCGCAAAGGGCGACAGGAACGAGCCGGCAAGTGTTCACGAAAAGTCAGTACTCTGCGATCTCTATTCAAGGGACCTTGAGGCTGCGCGCTATTTCTGGCCGGAGGACAAGGCGGCATCCATGAGAATGAGCCTGAGGAACATGTTCATGAGACAGGATTTCAGCAAGGCGGAAGTCAGGACTTTACACGGGATCAGAAATGCATTGCGGCGATCTGGCTCCGTGGCGGGAGAGGTGAACCGGTCCGGGTCGAAGAGTTCGGAACAGTGAAAAAGGACAGAAGCATATTCGTCGAGGTTGACGGCCGGGACAATGCGCAACAGGAGCCGGCAACGATGTCGGATGCAACCGGTTCGTGGCAACACAGGCGGGCGATCCGTGCATGGCTGGTCCTGTTGCTTGTTGCGGTGATTCTCACGATACTGGTCGGCGGTGCCACCAGGCTGCTGGATGCGGGTCTGTCGATTACGGAATGGAAACCCGTAACCGGGATCCTTCCTCCGTTCGGCAACGCGGATTGGCTGTCGGAGTTTGAAAAATACAAGCAAATTCCGGAATTCACGTTGCAAAACTCTCAAATGTCGCTTGCGGAGTTCAAGTCGATTTACTGGCTGGAATGGGGGCACCGTCAACTCGGACGAGTCTTGGGCGTCATTTGGGTGGTCGGGTTCCTGTGGTTCGTTCTGGGCAGGAAATTGCGGCCGGGTTGGGCAGCAAGGTTGTTGTTGCTCGGCGTGCTGGGAGGTGCGCAGGGTGCGGTCGGATGGTGGATGGTCCAAAGTGGCCTGTCCGGATCAGCCGTTGACGTGTCGTCTTACCGGCTTGCGTTTCACCTGGTGCTTGCATTTGCCATTTCCGGATTGATCTTCTGGTATGTCCTTGTCCTTGGGCATGAGCCATACGACCTGTTTCGTGCCCGGAGGAGTCGCGACGTCGATTTGCGAAGAATTGTCGGAACACTTCTTGCAGCCCTGATCATTCAGGTGATTCTCGGAGCACTCGTGTCCGGAATTGATGCGGGAGCTGCGTATCCGACCTGGCCACTGATGAACGGTGAGTTCTTTCCTTCAGGCGGTTTTTCTCTCGAGCCGATGGTGGCCAACTTCACGGAAAACCCGGGCCTGGTCCAATTCAACCATCGCATCGCCGCCTACCTGATAGCTGCCTGGATCGTGTTTGTCTGGTGGAAGGGAAGGAAGAATCCAAACCCGACGGTCAGGACGTTTTCGAGCTGGCTGTTGGCTGCCGGGCTTCTCCAGGTCGGACTCGGAATCACCGCAGCGGTTTCCGCTGCGGCGCCGACAATTTCCATCCTGCATCAGGCAGGCTCGGTGGTCTTGTTCCTGGTCACGGTGAAACTGATGTTTCTTGGCAGTTATCCGACAGGCAGCAACGTGAGGTAGAAGTCATGGCGAATGGAATGGACAGACTGCTGGAGTTTCAGCGGCAGACCGAGGCTCTCGAACAGGTTGGGCAACTCCTGAGCTGGGATCAGGAAACCTTCATGCCGAGCGGGGCTGCCGAACAGCGGGCTGAGTGGATTGGTGCCATTCAGGGGATCATTCACTCAAGAATTGTTTCCGATGAATTCGCTGAACTCCTCGGGGCCGCGTGCGACGGCCGGGCCGACGCAACCGAATCCGCACATCTGCGAGTGCTCAGAAGGGAACGTGAACTCGCCAGGAGAATTCCCGATCCGCTTCCATCCAGAATCGCCGCAGTCAGTTCGCGGGCAATCACCGCCTGGCAGGAAGCCCGGCGCCGTGAGGAGGTCGGTCTTCTTCTTCCGCTTCTTGATGAGCTGGTCAAGCTGAAGCGGGAGGAGGCGAACGCGTTGGCCGACAACTGCCGCCCGTACGATGCCCTGCTGGATACATTTGAGCCGGGCGCCACTTCAGACTGGATCGACCAGATGTTCGGTCGTTTGAGGGTGGCGCTTGTCGACCTGACAGAACGGATCTTTGCATCGGGCAGACCGGTCTGCGGATTGACGGGCGAGTATCCGGAACCTGCGCAGATGGAGTTGTCGCGGGAGTTGGCAACCCTGTTCGGCTACGACTGGGAGAAGGGGAGGCTGGACAAGTCGGTTCACCCGTTCACCAGCGGAGCAGGCAACGATGTCCGGATCACGACCCGGGTCGACACAACAAGCCCGTTCAACTGCCTGTACGCGACGATTCACGAGGCGGGCCATGCATGCTATGAACAGAGGATCAGGAAGGAGTACCTGCTGACGCCGCTCGGGAAAGGGGCCTCGTTCGGCGTACACGAAAGCCAGTCCAGGATCCTTGAAAACCAGCTGGGACGGTCTCGGGCCTTTTGTTCCTGGTTGTTCGGTCGGATGAGGGATGTGTTTGGAAGCATCGGCGTGGATGATGCAGGGTCCTTCTATGCCGCGGCCAATCGGGTCACGCAATGCCGGATCCGGACGGAGGCGGACGAGGTCCAGTACAACTTGCACATCATGCTTCGCTACAGCCTTGAACGAGACTTGATCAACGGACAGATCGAGGTGCGCGATTTGGAGGAAGCCTGGAACCAGAGTTTTCTGGAGAATTTTGGCCTGGACATTTCGTCGCCATCAGAAGGGATACTGCAGGATATCCACTGGCCCGCAGGCCTGTTCGGTTACTTTCCGACCTACGCGATCGGCAACATCTATGCATCCGCATTGCACTCTGCCATGCGCGAAGACTTGCCCGGACTTGACGAGGCAATGAAACAGGGAAACCTCATGCCGGCGATTGACTGGCTCGAAACGAACGTCCAGCAATTCGGAAGGTTCCACGAGCCGAGGAAACTGATTGAACAGGCATCCGGGCAACCGGTATCGGAAGAGCCACTTCTCAGATACCTGGAGGACAAGTTCGGCGAGATCTACGAAGTCTGAGGCTGGTCGGCAGGGCGCTGTCCGGTCAGGAGTCGCCGGTCCAATCCGGGTTTCGCTTGTCCAGGAAAGCTGAAATCCCTTCTGCGGTATCGCTGTACATCATGTTTTCCACCATGACATCACCGGCAAACCCGTAAGCGTCCTGCAGCGTCATTTCGGCCTGCTCGTAGAAGGCCCGTTTCCCGATCTTGACCGCCGCGCCCAGTTTCGATGCGATCTGCATTGCCATCTCGCTTGCCGCTGCTTCCAGTTCATCCGGTTGAACCACCCTGTTCACCAGTCCGAGCCGACAGGCTTCTTCGGCATCCATCAACCGGCCCGTCGTCAACATTTCCAAGGCGTGTTTGCGAGTCAGGTTCCTGGAGAGCGCAACCATCGGAGTTGAGCAAAAGAGGCCGATATTCACTCCGTTGACACCAAAACGGGCGGAAGTGGCGGCAATGGCGAGGTCGCAACTGGCCACCAACTGGCATCCTGCTGCCACCGCTGGGCCCTGCACCTGGGCAATGACCGGCTGAGGCAGCCTGGTGATGGACATCATCATCGCGGAGCACTTGTCAAAGATCCTTCGAAAGTAGTCCTTTCCTCCGTCTTCGGATTGGCGCCCCAGGCTGAGTTCCCTGAGATCATGTCCGGCGCAGTATGCCCTGCCTTCAGCACGTAAGATTACACACCGAATTCGGGGCATTCCTGAAATGTCGTCGAATGCCTGCTGGAGATCTTCGAGCGATTGTTCCGACAGGACATTGAGTTCGTCCGGCCGGTTCAGAGTCAGGGTGGCAATACCATCCTGCAGCGAGAGTCCGAGGGTCTCGTACTTCATCCGCGAGACCTTATCGCAATTGTCATGTTGCTCCAACAAGGTTGAGTTCGATCGAGCGGGAACACAGCAGGGTCCATAATCTCCGCGACTTCCGGTCCTGTGGCACAAGGAGCAGGCTGATGCGGCACAGGGCGCCCCGGACAAGTCAATCTGCCGACCCGCCATTGCGGCCATTCCCGAACTGGGTTCTTGAAGAGACAAGGCACTGACCTGGCACGATCCGGCTGTGTCCGGAAGGAACAGCCAATGGCAGGCGCAGATCCAGACACCTGCGGAAGTCGCCTTCAGATGAAGGATCCAGTTGACGGGACGGATGTAAAGAGTGGAAGAGGCCGGATGCGGACCCGCGGTTCGCGGCATCACCGACTCTCCCCCTTGCGCTTCATCGAATTGCCACTCACCGTTCTGCCAGTCATATTGAGGTATTATAATACCTCTATTTTAACGCATTCAAAATCAAGGGCAAATCTGCAAGTAACTGTTGACAAAAGCTCTGCATTCGTGAATTGAGCCGTTCCACCTGCAAATTGGCTGGACGTAGATTGAATCCGTTACGGAAACAGAAATGCGAACATACTCAGCGAAACCCAAAGACATCAAGAAGGACTGGATTGTCATTGACGCGGAAGGCATCGTTCTTGGCAGGCTTGCCTCGGTTGTCGCGATGCGGTTGCGCGGAAAGCACAAGCCGATGTTCACGGCACATATGGATTGCGGTGACAATGTCATAATCGTCAACGCCGAGAAGGTTCAGTTGACCGGAAGGAAACGCAAGGACAAGACCTATTACTGGCACACCGGGTATCCCGGCGGGATCAAGTCGCGGACGGTCGAAAAGGTTCTCGAGGGCAAGCACCCGGAACGGGTGGTTTTCAAGGCGGTACAACGAATGCTCCCGTCAAACCGATTGTCGCGGCAGATCTTGAGTAACCTGAGGGTGTATGTTGGCCCGGACCATCCCCATGCGGCCCAGAAGCCGCTGGAGCTTGATGTCTCGGCAATGAACACCAAGAACGTGCGGAGAAGCATGAAATGAACGAAGTCATCCAGTCACTTGAGGAACTCGGCGGACAAACGGATAGCACTGAATCAGAGTCACCGGCGCAACCTCAACCGGAGCCGCAGAGAGATGAACTCGGTCGGTCCTATGCAACCGGCAAGCGCAAGGACGCAGTTGCCCGCGTCTGGATAAGGGCAGGATCTGGCGTGATTACCGTGAATGGCAAGGAAATGCAGAACTACTTTGCCCGGCCGGTCCTCCAGATGATTCTCCGGCAGCCCTTCAGGATTGCGAATGTCGAAAACCAGTTTGACGTGATGGCCACCGTGAGCGGTGGCGGCCTGTCAGGTCAGGCAGGTGCAATCAAGCACGGCATTTCGAAAGCACTTCAACTTTACGAACCTTCATTTCGCCCGGCGCTCAAGGCGGCGGGATTCCTGAAGCGCGATTCCCGCGTTGTTGAAAGGAAAAAATACGGCAAGCGCAAGGCAAGGCGAAGCTTCCAGTTCTCGAAACGTTAACGGTTGCCTGCCTCGTGCCGGGATCGCGGCACCTGGCAATGACGTGTCCCTTTGTTTCCGAAGCCGGGATGGATGGTCCCGGACCTCGATGCGCGGAGCCCTGGATGATCAGGCCAGGATGACAGCCGCCGGCTGTTCACGGCGCTCTTTGCCGTTTGACATTGTCCGGGTGTGATCCTCCGGTGACATTAACGAAAATCAATACTGTCAGGAGCCCTTGGCACTGACTTGGTGCCAGAAAGGCAATGTTCTTGCTGAAATCATGGACAAGAGGCCGCGAAGTGCCAGCTCGGTTGAAGCCGGGATACGGGCATTCAATACATGTGATCGGCATCGACCCTACCCATAGTGTGCCTTTGGTTGCAATTGGTGATTGGGACATAGTCCGCAGCAGGACAAAATAGGGTGCGCTGGGGGCAGGCAGCGCTCTGGTACGAATCGGCCTTCCGGCAGCAATCGGAAATCAGGCGGTCGGAGGGACTCTGGACTGTCAGCCCGTCAGTTTCTACGGATTCTGCGGTTTTCGGGCACGGAACATAGTCATTGCAAGGCGGCTCAGCACGAATGCCAGCAGTGCAATCAAGACGATAGATGGACCGGTTGGAGTATCAATTTGTGCTGACAGGTAGAGACCGCCGACCACCGCTGCCAGGCCGGTAACCGCAGCCCGAACTGCCATGCTCTCCGGGCTGGCCGAAAACGGTCGTATCGTCACTGCAGGTATAATGAGAAGCGCGACGATCAGGAGAACTCCGACGATCTTGATCGCCGCGGCAACGACTGCAGCCAGCAGAACACCAAAAATCAACTTCGTTCGATCCGGATGCAGACCTGACACTGCTGCGAGTTCTTCATTCAGCGTCGCGGCCACGAGCGGTCTCCATATCCACAAGAGTGTTGCAATTGCCATGATGCCGCCCAGCCAGATGACCAGGAGATCCTGCTTGGAAACTGCCAGAATGTTGCCGAACAGCAGTCCGTGGAGGTCAATGCGAAGAGTCGGGAAGAATGACAAGGTGAGCAATCCGAGTGCAAGTGCGCCGTGTGACAACAGTCCGAGCAATGAGTCTATTGGCATCAACTCCTGCCGTTCGAGCATGTATACGAGCACGACCACGAGTGAAGCGGCCGCGAATATCCCGATCATCAGGTCAAGTTCTGCCAGAATGGCAAATGCAACGCCCAGCAGGGCCGAGTGGGCAATTGTCTCGCCAAAATAGGCAAGCCTGCGCCAGACAATGAAACAGCCAAGGGGGCCTGCAACGATTGCTAACCCGATGCCCGCCAGAAGTGCGCGAATGAAAAAGTCGTCCAACATTTGAAAGGTCCCGTTGACTTCGGCTGGAACAGGCTAGTTAACCGGCTTGGCAGCGTAACTCGCGAGAGGATCATCGTGTTCGTGAGGAATAAGCACGACGACATCTGAATCCGGGTCCATAACGCGATCCAGATCGTGGGAGATCATCAGTACTCCACAATTCAGTTCATGCCTGATCTTGTTGATCAATTCGAGCAACGCGTCCGAACCTGCAAGATCAACTCCCTGATCTGGCTCATCCAGGACCAGCAATCCTGGTTTGTGGATCAGCGCCCTTGCCAGGAGCAGACGCTGGAACTCCCCACCAGAGAGGGTGGTGATTTGAGGGTCACCCAAACGTTCAAGTCCGACAGCTTCAAGCGCCGCCTCAATCTGTGCCTCGGCAAATCGACCTGCCAAATTCATCATTCTGCGTACTGTAATAGGCAGCGTCGGGCTGACGGCGAGCCGCTGTGGGACGTAGCCGATCTCCAGGCCGGCTGCATGCCAAACAGATCCCTCGTCACAGGCGATCAGGCCAAGTACCGTCTTAATGCAGGTGGTCTTTCCAGATCCATTCGCACCAACCACGTAGACGAGTTCGCCCTCATAAACGTCCAAATCGACGTATCGAAAGATCCAGCGGCCTCCTTTGTTGACTCCAATATTGGTGGCAGAGACCAGCTTGAGGCCTTTATCCTTTGATTCCTGCGGCATATTCCGCCCGATTGTGAATAACAAACCTTATCATATGGATCATTGCCAGATTTTCGGCAACAGCTAAGGTGCATTGCGAATGAGCATGCCAATGACAGTTGGTTTGTACAAGGAGACGGCAGAACTGGTCTGGAGCAAAGTGTCTGACCTTCGGAGTTAAGGCAGTTCATTAAGACTTGTCAGTTGACTTTCTACTCAGAAAGGGGCTTGGCAGCCGCAGATTGACGCGGCATGTCGCGAGCGAAAATGGATCATGGCAACTGGCATGCAACGGGCAAGGAGTGAGATTTGTCGCGCAGTTGCAGGAAATTGCTGCAATGAAGTAGGTTGTCTGTCCCGCCAGCCGCCCAGCGTGTAATGATCATGCGAAAAGGTGGTGCACCGGTCTGTTCATCAGGAGTATCGAAATGAGAAATGTCAGAATTCCAGGTCTAGTCGGTTCGCGGATGCGCGCCTTGCAAAACGCGATCTTTGCTGGTGCGGCGCTGCTGGGGACCGTTGGCACTGAATCATTCGCGCAAGGAACCGATCTCAATGTCTTGGCATCGATCAAGCCTGTCCATTCACTCGTCAGCGGTGTCATGAGGGGAATCGGCGAACCTAGACTGATTGTCCGTGGCGCAGCTTCACCTCATTCCTACGCAATACGGCCATCAGATGCCGATGCAATAGAGGAAAGCGATGTCATATTCCTGATCGATGAGCGCTTCGAGGCTTCCCTTTACCATTCTGTCGAAACCCTCGCGAGAGATGCCACGATCGTCGAGTTGAGCCGCACCGAGAATCTTGTACTGAAACCGTTACGTTCCGGTGGTGGTTTTGATGAACATGGTGAACATGCGACCGATGGCCATCACGACCATAATGGCCACACGCATAACCACTCGACTGATGCCCATTTGGTCGACCTTCATGTCTGGACAGATCCGCACAATGCGTCGGTCATGGCCGGAGAGATTGCGCAGGTACT
Organism: Paracoccaceae bacterium; assembly: GCA_963664715.2. Lineage (GTDB taxonomy): Bacteria > Pseudomonadota > Alphaproteobacteria > Rhodobacterales > Rhodobacteraceae > JAPOXR01. Next base: position 156,594 of record CAXXUY010000016.1, on the reverse strand, counting down.
GGCCGAGGCGGATTCCGGAAACGCTGCAGCCTATCTAAAGAACGCTGAGATGATGGCTGGAGAGTTGATGGAACTTGTCACGGAAGCTGACTCGATGCTGTCGCAGGCGGGCGACAAACCCTTCATCGTGTTTCATGATGGATTCCGGTATTTTGAGGACAGGTTTGACCTCATGGCGGTGGGCTCGATCGTGGTCAATCCAGGCCAGCCACCTGGCGTAAGACGAATTCGAGAGTTGCAGCACAAGGTGCATGAACTCAATGTCGTCTGCGTGTTTCGAGAACCACAGTTCAACAAGCGTATGGCTGAAACCGTTGTTGAAGGCTCGGAAGTCCGGTTGGGTACCGTGGACCCGATCGGAGTCGACATCGAAGACGGAGTAAATCTCTACTTCGAGCTGATCCGCAACATGGCCAGTGACGTCAGGGATTGCCTGGTTGAGTGACCCGCCAACCAGGTCTTGGTGGCGAACGGGCTGATTTGACAGGCCAGGAACCACACTCTCTGGGAAGCACTTTTGGTGTATTGCGAGAGGGCAGATCACGACTTGTTGTCGGTAGGTCGATGATGAGACTTCACTGATCCTGTAGTTATGGCAGCCAACTAGGACGAAATTGGAAGCAGAATGAGGACAGCCATAATAGGAGCAAGCGGATATACCGGTGCTGAACTGGTCAGAATCATCGCGTGCCACCCCCAATTGAAGATTGTTGCACTTGCTGCGGACCGAAATGCCGGCAAGGAGTTGCACGAGGTGTTTCCGGCCTTCAGGGGACTGGATCTGCCGCGGCTTCAGAGATACCAGGATATCGACTTTGCTGTGATCGACCTGGCGTTTTGCGCATTGCCACACGCAACCAGCCAGGATGTCGTTGGAGAGTTGGCAGGGTCGGTACCGGTGGTAGACCTTTCAGCTGATTTCAGACTGCGAAATCCGGCAGATTACGAACTCTGGTACGGTCGGCCTCATGCGCAACTGGAACTGCAGAAACACGCTGTGTACGGACTCACGGAGTTCTACCGGGAAGCGATCAGTGAATCCCGGCTGGTTGCCTGTACCGGATGCAATTCTGCAACCGGCCTGTATGCCCTGCTGCCCCTAGTAGCCAATGGCGTGATTGATCTGGATCGAATTGTGGTCGATCTGAAGACCGGCGTGTCCGGGGCAGGGAGGTCTCCCAGGGAGTCATCGCTGCATTCAGAGGTTTCTGAAGGCTTTCAGGCCTATAACGTGGCAAAGCACAGGCACTTGGCGGAATATGACCAGGAACTGTCCAGGATGGCTGGCCGTGAGGTCAAGGTGACTTTCGTTCCGCACTTGCTGCCGCAGAACAGGGGAATCCTGGCAACGATCTACGTGAAGGGGGATGCCGGCGCCATTCACGGGGCGCTGAACTCCCGATACGAGGACGAGTACTTCGTCAAGGTGCTGCCTTTCGGCGACCATCCCTCGACCAGGCATGTCAGGGGTTCCAACTTCGTTCACCTGGGGGTAGTTCCGGACAGGCATGAAGGGCACTCGATCGTTTTCTCGACCCTGGACAACCTGACCAAGGGTTCGTCAGGCCAGGCAGTTCAAAATGCCAATATCATGCTGGGCCTCGAAGAGACCGCCGGGTTGAAATTTCTCCCTCTGGTTCCGTAGAAATGAAAGGCCTCAGGAGGCAAAGACGACTGCAGTTGCTGGCGGTATCGAGTGTTGCGTTGATCGTTGCTGTCGCACTCGCGGGATACGGTTTTCGTGACGGAATTGAGTACTTCAGGAATCCATCGCAACTTCTTGAACTGATACCTGATCCTGAGGACGAGTTTAGACTTGGAGGCATCGTGGAAGCCGGTAGTGTCGTGTATCTTGAAGATGGCGGCGTGGGATTTCGGATATCTGATGGCGCGGCATCGGTTCCTGTTCGCTATGCCGGAATCCTGCCGGATCTCTTTTCCGAAGACAGGGGTGTGATCGCCCTTGGCAGGTATGATGGCGCGGCCTTCCTAGCAATCGAGGTGTTGGCCAAGCACGACGAGAACTACATGCCAAGGGAAGTCGTGGACGCCCTGAAGGACCAGGGGGTGTTTCGCTCCGGTTCGTGACCGGAGATTGGTCAAAAACGGTCCTGCCGGTTCACGCGACGACGTGCAACTGGTAGACGACAGTAACCGTCGAGAGTCGGACACGAAATCGAGATGACTTCCCGAGATGTTCGTTGAAATTGGACATTTTCTGCTGGTGCTGCTGATGGCGGCCTCGATCTTGCAGGTGTCAGTTGCTTTCGCCGGAGCCAGTTTCGGCTGGTCCAACTGGATGAGAGCGACCGCGCCGTTGTCTGCAATTCTGTTCCTGCTCAGCGGGTTGTCATTCCTGACACTTGTCGTTTCGTTCCTGCGCTCGGACTTTTCGGTCGCACTTGTCGTCGCAAATTCACATTCCGCGAAGCCGCTTCTCTACAAGGTGGCCGGTGTCTGGGGAAACCACGAGGGCTCAATGATGCTCTGGGTCCTGATCCTCAATTTCTTCGGCATGCTGGTTGGATTGCGCGGGCGCGGCCTTCCGCTGGCGCTTCTTTCCAGGGTTCTTGGTGTCCAAGCCTCAATCTCCGCGACATTTGCGGCATATATCCTCTTCAGTTCAAATCCGTTTGTCAGGGTTGAAGTTCCGCCATTCGACGGCAGGGACCTCAATCCGCTGTTGCAGGATCCGGGGCTGGCATTTCACCCGCCCTTCCTCTACCTCGGATATGTTGGCCTTTCCGTGTCGTTTAGTTTCGCGATAGCGGCCTTGCTGGGCGGGAAGGTCGATGCGGCATGGGCCAGATGGGTAAGGCCATGGACTCTTGCGTCCTGGATGTTCCTGACCCTGGGAATCGCGATGGGGTCTTGGTGGGCCTACTACGAACTCGGCTGGGGTGGCTGGTGGTTCTGGGACCCGGTTGAAAACGCGTCATTCATGCCCTGGCTCGTTGCCACCGCTCTCCTGCATTCGTCTGTTGTGGCCGAAAAGCGCGAATGCCTGATGAACTGGACCATTTTCCTGTCCATTCTCGGCTTCACGCTGTCGCTCGTTGGCACATTCCTGGTGCGTTCGGGAATCATTACCTCTGTTCACGCGTTTGCGACAGATCCCACCCGGGGTATTTTCATTCTGGCCATACTGGGAGTGTTCTCGGGAGGTGCTTTCCTGCTGTACATCCTGAGGTCGCATGCTCTCGCACCTGCCGGCGCGTTCGGGATCATCAGCAGGGAATCAGCGCTCATTGCCAACAACCTGTTGCTGGTGGTTGCGATGTCGGTTGTATTTGTCGGTACGTTCTGGCCAGTGATCATGGAACTCTTCTTTGAACGAAAGGTGTCGGTTGGTGCACCGTTCTTCAACACGGCTTTCACGCCCTTCATGATTGCGCTGATCGCCATACTTCCTGTCGGGGCAATGCTCCGCTGGAAGCGGGCATCGCCTTCCGATGCACTGTCAGTGCTCAAGGGGTCTGTTGCCATTTCATTGGCTGTCGGAGCATTCTCCTGGGTTCTGCAAACGGGCGGAAGCATGCTGGGTCCGGTCGGGCTTGCGATGGCAACCTGGCTGATAGCGGGCGCGGCGGTCGATCTCGTTCAGCAGGCAGGTGCTCTGCGCGGTGGATTTCGTGCACTCATCCGACGCGCTGTCCGGCTGCCGGGAGCACTCTGGGGAAAGTCAGTCGCACACGCAGGTCTCGGGATGTCGATAGCGGGGATCGCGGCAGTTACTGCCTGGCAGGTCGAGGACATTCGAATCGTGAATCCTGGCGATGAGTTTCGGGTTGGACATTATGTTCTGGAATTCGACGCATTGGGTACAAGGCGAGGACCCAACTACACCGCCCTCTATGGAACGTTTAACGTGCGTCCCCGGCTGGGAGGAAGCATTGTCGTCGAACCCGAACGCCGAAACTATGAAATTGCAGGCAGCCGAACAACGGAAGCCGGAATCGACTCCGGGTTTTTCCGGGACGTGTATGTTGTCATGGGTGAGATTCACGACGGCGGCGGCGTTACCGTGAAGACCTATATCAAGCCACTTGTCAGCTGGATTTGGCTCGGCGCAGTCCTGATGGCGTTTGGTGGTGCAGCCAGCCTGCTTGACCGACGATACCGGGTCGCGGGCATGGCGGGACGAGAGCGCCGGCCAGCAGAATTGCAGGGTCAATGACGTGCGAATGCTGATACATGCACTTCTGCTGTCCGCCGCGTGTGCGGCCTTCGCGGTCGAACCCGACGAAGTGCTGACAGATGAGGACCTTGAAAACAGGGCGCGGAACCTTTCGCAGCAACTTCGGTGCCTGGTCTGCCAAAATGAAACCATCGACGAGTCGAATGCGGAATTGGCCAGGGACCTTCGAATTCTGGTCAGGGAACTCCTGGCGGCCGGAATGACCGATGACCAGGCCATCGATCACATCGTCCAGCGCTACGGGGAATTCGTGCTGTTCAAACCAACGCGCGACGGACCAAACCTGATATTGTACCTGGCTGGACCATTCATCTTTCTGTCCGCCGCATTGCTTGCCGGAGCATATCTGGGCAGACAGAACAAACGACTGGATGAACAAGAGCCTGGGCTGGACGAGGACGAAACCAAGGAATTGTCGACATTGGTGGGGCTGGAAGCGATCGATGACGGGCAACTGAAACGACCATAGCAGATTCGACTGCACGTAACCGCGGCCAGCAGACTTGCGTGAACGGGTGCGCAGGGCTTTCACAGCCTGTTTGACGGGAACGTCTCTTGCAATCGATGTACCGGTCACGCATGCATCGCTGACCACCTATATTCAGCAGGGGCGTGCCAGATGGAATACGAGACCATTGAACTTGAGGAGACCGAAGGAATCGTCATTCTTCGGTTGAACAGACCGGAGGTCAAGAATGCCCTCAATTCCCAAATGCGCGGCGAGGCTGCCCACGCAGTAGAATCTGCTGGAAATCTGGGTCGGGTACTCGTCATTACAGGCAACGGCGACGCCTTCTGTTCTGGACAGGATCTCGGGGATGGCGTCAGTGCGGCGGACCCGGATCTGGAGAGGACGCTACGCGACGAGTATTTTCCACTTATCCGGGCCTTGCTGGAACTGAACATACCCACCATCGCCGCGGTCCACGGAGCAGCGGCGGGGGCAGGAGCCAGTATTGCGCTGCTCGCTGACGTCGTTATTGCATCTGAAAGTGCCTATTTCTTCCAGGCATTCTCGCGTATCGGGTTGATCCCGGATGCCGGGGCAACCTGGCTTCTGCCGCGCCAGATCGGAATGGCCAGGGCGAAGGGTGCAATGCTGTTCGCCGAGAAGATCTCAGCCCGACAGGCCCTGGATATGGGGTTGATCTGGGAAACTGTTCCGGACCGTGAATTTGCCGACCACTGGATGTCCCGTGCAAGCATGCTGGCAAACGGTCCGACGGAAGCCTACGGCCGAATCAAGTCTGCATTGCACAGCAGCTACAACAACAGCTTTGAAGATCAGATCACGCTGGAAGCCAAGTTACAGGGAGAAGCCGGGAAGACACGTGACTTCAAGGAAGGATTGCTTGCATTCGTGGAAGGGCGCGCGCCCAGTTTCGAAGGCCGTTGAAACAGCCCGTATCCTGGAAGCATCCTGTTCAGCGACGGTCGCAGGTCTTGACTGCCTCGAGGTGCATATGCTCGGACTCCGTGCCGTCATATCCTGTCCCGGACGATTTTGAGACGTTCAATACGGAGAACCCGGATTCGTCAAGCATGTCGCTGAACTCGTCCGCGTCTTGATGGCAATAGAGCCTTCCCAATGAGTCCCTCCGCGTAATGTCTCCGTGATGCATCCCCACAAACAGCAGGCCGTGTGGTCTCAGGGATCTGCTGAGGCTTGCAATCACGCCCGGGAGGTTGGCCCGGGGTACATGCTGAAGGGTAAAGCTGGCCCAGACACCATCGAACTGTGCCTGGAGGTTGAACTTGTCAAAGGTCATGCAGATCGCACCAATTCCATGCAGTCGGTTTGCCGCCCGTACGAGGCCGATCGAGCCATCGATCGCCGTTACAGCCAGTCCCGCTTTCCTGAATTCAACCGAATCCCAACCAGCACCGCAGCCGAAGTCGAGCACGGTTCCGCCTTTTGGCAGCCTTTCGATCATGCGGGACAGGAACCTGGACGGACCGGCAGGTCGTGACCACTTGGCGTATTCATCTGCGCGCTTGTTGTAGAGGTCCAGAGTTATCTGATCATGCGGCATGACTTTGACCTTTCCGGGAAATTCCGGTTTATCCGGGCAACGGGACGCGGAAAACTGGCGCAGGATGCCACCTGGAACCCGAAGCAATGCGATTGCTTCCGTTCGACGGCCAGGCAGGTGACGGAACCTGCGATCCTGTCGGGACAAGCCAGAGCAGCCGGAGCCAGCTGGCTGGCTTCAGGATTGCAGTTCGTTCAAGACCCTTGCCCATGACCGGATTCCCTTGAAAAAACTCTCCACATCATATTTTTCGTTTGGGGAGTGGATCTGGTCGTCATCCTTGCCAAATCCGAGCAGCAGCGAATCCATGCCGAGCAATTCGCGGAAGTGTCCTGCAATGGGTATGGAGCCACCGCTTCCGACGTAGACCGCACTGTTGGTCCATTCCTTGGAGAGCGCCTCACGCGTCCGGGCGAAAAGAGGATGGCTCGTTGAAAAGACACTTGCCGGTGCGTTGCCGTGCTCCACAAAGGAAACTGCGCAATCTGCAGGAATGCGCGAGCGAACGAATTGCCGGAAGTTCTTCCGCAACCTGACCGGATCCTGCTTTCCCACAAGCCTGAAGCTGATCTTTGCAGACGCCTTCGATGGTATGACGGTCTTGAACCCGACCCCGGAATATCCACCAGTGATTCCATTGATTTCACAGGTGGGCCTCGACCATTTCATTTCGAGCGGAAGTCGGCCATGCTCACCGGCTGGAACAGAAAGTCCCACTTCACGGAGGAACCGTTCATGGGAAAACCCCAGTTCACTCCACTGAGTTTTCAATTCTGCAGGCAACTCATCGACGCCCTCATAAAACCCGGGAACGGTGACCCTTCCGGAGTCGTCATGCAGGTCTGACAATATGCGCACCAACACACGCAAGGGGTTCATGGCAAGCCCGCCATACATTCCGGAATGCAGGTCCTTGTCAGGGCCGGTTATCGTGATTTCCTCGCCGAGAAGGCCCCGAAGCATCGTGACGATTGCCGGCGTGTCCTCTGCAAACAGTCCGGTATCGCAAATCAAGGCCAGGTCGGCACGCAATTCTTCCGCATTGTCCTCGAGGAACGGAATGAGGGACGGCGAACCCGATTCCTCTTCTCCCTCGAAGAGCATGGATATGTTTGCAGGCAGGTCACCCGTAACGTCCTTCCACGCGCGGCACGCCTCGACAAAGGTCATCAACTGTCCCTTGTCATCAGACGCGCCACGTCCCCTTATGACGGTGCCACTCTTCCTGGTTTCGATTACCGGCTCGAATGGATCATGATCCCATTGATCGATCGGGTCCACCGGTTGTACGTCGTAGTGTCCATAAAACAGGTAGCGCTTGCCGTTTGAAGGGCCATGAGCGACGACCATTGGGTGTCCCGAAGTGGCCCGGACACCCGATTCAAATCCAATGGAGCTGAGTTCTGCGGCCAGCCACTCGGCTGCTTGCCGGCAGTCCTGTTTGTGGTCTGGATCGGTTGAGATCGACCTTATTCGCAGAAAGCCCTGAAGGCGCTCCAGCGCGTTTTCCTTTTCGGCATCAATCCTGCCAAGAATCCGGTCAAGGGTCATTGTCACACTCAATTCTTGTTTCATTTCGGCGATAGCAGCCCTTCTCCACGGTCCGCAATGCCCTGATCCTGTTATGAGGGGTTACCAGCTCTCTGGATCCAGCCGCCACCGAGCACCCGTGATCCTTCCTGCGCGTAGAACACACAGGCCTGGCCGGGAGAAATGCCGATCTCGGGTTCATGCAACTCGACTTCTGCCTTTCCGTTCCCTTGTGGACGAATGCTTGCCGCAACAGGTGGACGTGTTGAGCGAACCTTTGCACGCGCTGTCCAGAGTGGCTGGCTCTCGAACTCGTCATCGCCCAGCCAGTTCACTTCCGATACCGGAAACCTGCTCGAGCGCAGTGCACTTTTCGGCCCGACCACGACCCTGTTTGCAGGGGGATCCAACCGGACAACATAGAGTGGCTCACTCAGCCCGCCAATCCCCAGCCCGCGTCTTTGCCCGATTGTAAAGTGGCTGATGCCTTCGTGCTGCGCCAACACGTTTCCTTCAAGGTCGACGATGTCTCCTGGCCTGAACGCATCCGGGCGGAGTTTCCTGATCAGCCGGGCATAATTGCCCTCCGGAACAAAACAGATGTCCTGGCTGTCAGGTTTGTCGGCAACCCTGAGTCCAAATTCCTGCGCGGTCTTTCGTGTTTCAGTCTTGGAGGAAACGGTCCCGAGTGGAAACCTGAGAAACTCCAGCTGCTCCCTTGTCGTGGAGAACAGGAAATAGGACTGGTCGCGGGCCGGGTCGGCGGAACAGTGCATTTCTGCACCTGCAGGTCCCAGCTCCCTGCGGATGTAGTGACCCGTAGCAAGACAATCGGCCCCGAGATCCTTGGCTGCTTCAAGCAGTTCGCGGAATTTGACTCTCTCATTGCACCGAATGCAGGGAACAGGTGTGGATCCCGCCAGGTAGCTGTCGGCGAATTCATCGATCACCGCGTTCCTGAACAGGCTCTCGTAGTCGAAAACATAGTGGGGAAAACCGAACTTCTCTGAAATCCGCCGCGCGTCATGGATGTCGCGGCCAGCGCAGCAGGCTCCCGTCTTTGCAAAGGCGGCGCCATGGTCATAGAGTTGCAGCGTAATGCCCACGACTTCGTAGCCTTCCCTTGCGAGCGAGGCGGCAACAACTGAACTGTCGACTCCTCCGGACATGGCAACGACCACGCGGGTATCGGCTGGTTCCTTGAAAAAACCCAGTGAATTCAGTCCTGTGAGTTGCGTTTCTGTTGTAGGCATTGTCATTTGACGCCCTCAGCACCCGTGGTTCGGCAAACGGTCTCGGGTCTTCCGTGGCTGCTGCTTCCGGGTCCGGTTGCTCTCGAAGTCGAAGGAATCTGCAAAAACTCGATCCCGGGCTGAGCGGATTGGATTCGCATTGCAGGAAATCTGCGGCGGCGTCAAGATTCCAGGTGTTCTGGTTCGGCAGGCAAGGGACACCGACGACGTTCGAACCAGGCGTCGCACGTCCTGCCAGACATTGCCCAATCCGGAATCCCGGTCAACCGCCTCGACCTGAACATGATTGAATTCAACGCAGATTCGTGTCTTTCTTTTGACACGATCTGGGCTCCTGGAACTGGTTCATCTGTGGGCAGGATCTGCTCCATCGGGTTTCCCGGACAGTGAAGGGTGACGGCATGGCCGAAGGAACGACCAAAGAACAGGACATGACACCGGAAGATGCATCCCGTGAGATGCGGGAACTCGATTCGATCATCAGGCGAGCGAACGAAGCATATTTTCGTGGCGACGCCCCGATTATCGACGATGCGGAGTATGACAGAACGAAGCGGCAACTTCGTGACCTCGAACAGAGGTTTCCAGAGCTGAAGTCAGACGACAGCCCCACGGAGACCGTTGGAGCCCCACCTTCCGAGGGTTTTGGCAAGGCTACCCACGAAATTCGAATGCTCTCCCTGGACAATGCGTTCGGAGAGGACGAACTGCGTGAGTTTGACGCCAGGGTAAGGCGTTTTCTCGGCTGGGAGAGTGACCGGGAACTGCAATACGAGGCGGAACCAAAGATCGACGGTCTTTCAATCTCACTGACATATTCGGATGGCACTCTCCAGCGGGCAACAACGCGCGGGGATGGTGCGAGGGGAGAGGTGGTCACCCGGAACGCGCTGACGATTCCGGACATCCCCCAGACGCTGAGGAACTCTCCTACCTTCATGGAAGTTCGGGGAGAGATCTACATGAGCTTGAACGACTTCGCAGCTCTCAACCAACTACAAGCGGATACCGGCGCAAAGACCTACATGAATCCGCGCAATGCCGCCGCCGGTTCACTTCGCCAACTTGATCCCGGGGTGACCAAGTCCAGGAAACTGCAGTTCATGGCCCATGGCCTTGGAGGCATTTCCGAACCATTCGGCTCGAGCCAGATGGAGGTCATGGAATGTCTGTCCGGAATGGGCATGCCGACGAATCCCCTGGCTGAAATCTGCCGGGATATCGATGACATGCTGAACTACTTTTCCCGGCTCGAGGAAAACCGTTCCACGCTTTCGTATGACATTGACGGAGTTGTCTTCAAGGTCAACGACACGTCCTTGCAGTCCCGACTCGGGAGCAGTTCAACCGCACCGCGCTGGGCGATATCGGCAAAGTTCCCTGCCGAAACGGCCTGGACAACCTTGAGGGAGATTGAAATCCAGATCGGCCGGACAGGTGCGCTTTCACCAGTTGCGCGCCTTGATCCGGTAACGGTCGGAGGTGTGGTTGTTTCCAACGCAACCCTTCACAACGAAGACTACATTGCCGGTGTTGGTTCAGCCGGACTGCCAATCAGGGACGGAAAGGACCTCCGGGTCGGCGACTGGGTCCAGGTCTATCGTGCTGGAGACGTAATTCCCAAGGTGGCAGATGTCGACATTTCCCGACGCGGCAGGCAGTCATCCTCCTACGTATTTCCGATGATCTGTCCGGTTTGTGAATCGCCAGCCATACGCGAGGAGACCGACGCAGTCCGGAGGTGCAGCGGGGAATTTACCTGCGCTGCCCAGCGCGTCGAGAGGCTGAAGCATCTGGTGTCCCGTAATGCCTTCAATATCGAAGGACTAGGAGACAAGCTGATCGAACAGTTCCATTCGGAAGGGCTGATAAAGTCACCGGTCGACATATTCCGGCTCGAATCTGTCGTCGGCTCAGGAGACAACAGGCTTGAAGCTCGGCATGGCTGGGGAACCAGGTCTGCTTCAAAACTCTTTGACGAGATCGAGGCGCGACGCAGGATTGGCTTGGAGCGCGTGATATTTGGATTGGGCATAAGGCATGTCGGGGAGGGTGTATCCGAACGGCTTGCACGCCATTTCGGGTCATGGGATGCATTTGCAAGGGCTGTTGATGGCGCTGTCGAGCCGGAAGGGGATGCATGGGCCGAACTGGTTTCGGTTGAAGGCATCGGCGCGACGATTGCGAACTCTCTGGTCAGGGCGTTTCACGACAAGCGGGTCCGAACGGCAATTGAAGAACTCGTAAATGAATTGCAGGTTGAGGATGTCGAGACACCGCAGGTGGCCGAAAGCGGCATTTCCGGTATCAATATCGTGTTTACAGGTACATTGGAGACGATGACCCGTGCCGAAGCCAAGGCGCGCGCCGAAGCGCTCGGCGCAAGGATAGCAGGGTCCGTGTCAACCCGGACGGACCTGTTGGTCCAGGGGCCAGGCAGTGGATCCAAGGCCAGAAAAGCGGAAGAACTCGGCGTGCGAGTCATTGATGAAGCCGGATGGCTGGAACTGGTGGAAGCAGGCAGTGGTGAATGACAGCGGACCGTCCCGAGGAACTCTATCCGCTGTTCAGGGATATTGATTCACTGAAGGGGATAGGCAAGGCAACCAGGGTCGCGCTCGACAGGATGGGGGTCCGATTGGTCCGCGACCTCATCTACCTGTTTCCCAAGGACATCATCGTTCGCAATCGCGTAGCGACGATCAACGAAGTCGATCCACCCGCGTTTGCGACCCTGAGCGTCGAAGTGGGCCGTCACTTTCGACCTGCCGTGACCGGACCTCCCTACAGGATCGAAGTTCACGACGAGCAGACCAGCTTCATGCTCGTATTCTTCCGGTCGAGGCATGATCAACTTGAACAACAGTTCCCGACAGGGAGCATCAGGGTCGTGTCCGGAAAACTCGAGCTGTTCGATGACAATGCCCAGATGGTCCATCCGGATTACATTGTAATACCGCAGCGTGAACACGAGATTCCCCTCAAGGAACCCGTCTACGCATTGACCGAGGGGATTTCGAACAAGGCAATGCAGAGATTCATGGCCCTGGCGCTACAGACCGTTCCGGAACTGGCGGAATGGCATGACCCGGACCTGGTTGCCGGCGAAGCTTGGCCATCCTGGCGAAGTGCGCTCTTCACTGTTCATTCCAGTGACAAGAACTGTACCGATGATTTGAGATCCTTGGCACGTGAGCGCTTGTGTTTCGATGAACTTGCAGCGAACCAGATTTCACTGTTTGCAAGCCGCCATCGATTGAAGAATTCACCTGCCGCTGCTGCCGATCAGACAGGAGAGTTGCGCGAACTTGTCCTGCTGGAATTTGGCAACCAGCTGACGGCCGGCCAGGGCAGGGTGCTGGACGAGATCCTATCCGACATGGCGCGGCCGGAGCGCATGATCCGTCTTCTGCAGGGTGACGTCGGTTCCGGCAAGACAATCGTGGCGATCCTCGCGCTTGTTGCCGCGGTTGAAGCTGGCGGTCAGGCCACGATGATGTTGCCGACGGAAATACTGGCACGGCAGCAATTCTCCCTCTGCCTGTCTCTCCTGAAAGGGACCAGCGTCACTGTCGACATCATGACAGGGCGTGACGATCCCGAGCGACGCGACAAGGTACGCGCTTCACTCAGATCGGGGTCTGTCGACATCCTGATCGGTACACAGTCGCTGATCCAGAAGAATGTCGAATTCAAACATCTCTCCCTCGCAGTCATAGATGAACAGCACAGGTTCGGCGTGGCACAGCGGCGCATGTTGTTGCAATGCAACCCCGCCTCCAACTTGCTGATGATGACCGCCACTCCAATCCCGAGGAGCCTCGCACTGGTCAATTACGGTGAAGCAGACCTGTCCATCCTCGCGGAGAAGCCAGCTGGTCGCGCAGGCACCAGGACGGCCGCAATCCCGGTTGGCAGGATAAGGGATGTGGTCGACAGGCTTCGTATTGCGGTGAAGGAGGGTCGGCAGGCCTACTGGATTTGCCCGGTGGTAGAGGAAGCCGCCGATGATCGGCACCTTTCGGCAGAACAGAGAGCCAGGACTCTCTCCCGGGTATTCGGCGGGCAGGTCGATTTTGTGCACGGCCAGATGCAGCATGAACACCGCATGGATGTCATGGACCGGTTTCTGAGAGGGCAGGTTCGTATTCTGGTGGCCACGACCGTTGTGGAGGTCGGAATGGATGTGCCGAACGCCTCAATTATGGTCATAGAATCTGCAGAGAGATTTGGGTTGGCGCAACTCCATCAACTTCGGGGAAGAGTGGGCAGGGGTGAGCACGAATCCGCCTGCGTGCTGATTTACAATCCACCGCTGACCGACATGGCCAAAGAGCGACTATCCATAATTCGCAAGACAACTGACGGTTTCGAGATTGCCGACGCGGATCTGGATATGAGAGGGGCGGGGGACCTCGCCGGGCTTCGCCAATCCGGGGAAACCAGATTTCTTTGCGCCGACCCGCATGCACAGCGGGATTCGCTGGAAAAGGCACGGAACAATGCGCGTTCCCTGGTGCACGGTGATCCGGAACTTGCCAGGGAGCAGGGGCTAGCAACACGAAACCTCCTTTACCTGTTCGGACAGGATCAAATCCTCACGAGCGTCAGTATCTGAAGCTCTCATCCATTCGGCCATCATCGACAACTGCACGCCTGCAATCCGGACGTGGCGCAGGCAAGTGGACTGCAAGACTTGACAAATGTTGAACAATAATAGAACAAACGAATCACAAACAAAGAACAAAGCGAATAATGGTCCATCGAGTGATGCGATACATCCTGAACAAACCAAGAGAGATCGAGTGCGACGCTTTGGGCTGCTTTGCCCTGGCAGTCATCTTCCTGGCCCTCATGTACATTCCCGCACTCCTGGCGCACTGATACGACCAGGCCAATTGGCAGTGAAATATCGACACAACCGCTGTTGCAGCTGCGAGCCGCGGCAAGACCGCCAATTGGATTGAACTTTCAACTTGTACAACATGATTGATCGGCATGAACTGATGCACGGCATGTGGTGTCTTGGACTGCAGTTGAGAAGGGAGCCCTTGCACCTTCCCTGGACGGCAGTGCGATGCACGGGTCGAATGTCTGGTTGATCTGAACTTACCCGGCGTGTCGGTCCGGCTGGTCCGGACTGTCCGCTTTGTCGTAGGCCGACAGGGTTGCCTCAAGCGATAGCAGGATCGAAGCATGCCTGTTCTTGTACTGTCGTGCCGGTTCGAGCAGGTAGAGATCGTCAAAGGGCGGGTCCGGAGGTGGTCCCCCGTCTTGCAGCATTGACGACAACTGGTTGTAAGCCGTCTGAACCTCGTCCCGCGTCCGGCCAATGATGTTTGTTCCGACAACGGAAGCCGTCGCCTGACCGAGTGCACAGGCCTTCACATCCTGTCTGAATCCCTCGATCTTTCCTTGGCAGAGAACCAATTCGACCGTGACCGTCGAACCGCATAACGGCGAACGTGCCCGGGCTCGCCCGTCGGGATTGTCAATCGGATCGGTCAAGGGAATACTTGCGGCGAGTTCCAGTATCTGCCGAGAATACAGCTTGATCAGGTCGACGTCTTCGCCCATTGATGCGGATCCCGAATTGAGATTGAGACAATTAAAGCAGGTACGCTGAATTGGAAAGAACTACGATCTCGGTCTGCGATGCTGACATCAGTTACAACAGTGACGGCCTGGTTCCGGTCATTGCGCAGGACCATACAAATGGCGACATCCTGATGTTGGCGTGGATGAACAGCGAAGCGCTCGAACGAACGCTCAGGACCGGAAACATGACCTATTGGTCCCGCTCGCGGAAGTCGTTTTGGGTCAAGGGAGAAACGAGTGGAAACCGCCAGCGCCTGATCGGCATGAGCGTCGATTGCGACAGGGACTGCCTCCTGGCACAGGTTGAACAACTGGGCCCGGCTTGTCACGAAGGACAGCGTTCCTGCTTCTTTACCGGCTTGGACCTGACCTGAATTCAAGAGCTTCCGCGATCGGCCGGTGACGATCAGTCAGGCAGCCCTACGAGTTTTCGGATGTCCTCTCGGGTCTTTCCGGAATTTCGCAGCGACTGAATTGAGGCCGAGCCTTGCCGTTTTGCCAACCTCATACCGGTTCCGTCGCGAATCAGCCGATGATGATTCCACACTGGAACCGGCAGTCCGAAGAGTTGCTGGAGCAGGCGGTGAACGCTCGTGGCCCCGAACAGATCCTCTCCCCTCGTGACCTGGGTGATCTTCTGTTCGCCGTCGTCAACAACGACCGCGAGATGGTAGGAAGTCCTTACATCCCTCCGCGCGATGACAATATCACCATGACTTCCGACAAGCGTGTCGGCAGAGAGGTAATGCCGTCCGGCGTGTTTTGCGCCGACTTCGTCAAACCAGAGTTCACTGATTGCGTCTCTTCCACCCAACAGGTTGATAGCCTTCGAAATGTCCAGGCGAATTGAGTCGCGGTTGGTTGCGTCCTCCATTCGGCGGCCTCTGCACGAACCGGGATAGGGCGGAGCGCCGGCATCGGCCGTGTTGCCGCCCCGTCCATTCTCCTGCGTTGCGGCGAGTGCGTTGCGGATGTCCGCTCTTGTGCATCTGCATGGATAGCAGACACCCATCGACAGCAGTTTTGAAATTGCCTGCGTGTAGCAACTCAGCCGGTCTGACTGCCTGAGGACGGGTTGCTGCCATGTGATTCCAAGCCAGGTCAGGTCATCGAATATGGCGGATTCAAATTCAGGCCGCGAACGGGCCGTGTCGATGTCCTCGATCCTGAGTATGAACTCGCCACGGTTATTCTGGACTGTCTTCCACACCGACAGAGCAGAATATGCATGTCCAAGATGCAATAACCCGTTGGGTGAAGGTGCAAACCTGTCCCGGAACATTCAGCGTTTGCGAACGACGAATACCGTCGATTTCAGCTTGATCCCTGGCAGATGCAAACCTCTCTCCTTGAACAGGAGATCGACGGCAGAAGTGTCGACGAATTCGGCAATCCTCGACGTGTATTCGCGGGACTGCATCGTGTGATCATTGAACGAAAACGTAAGAGTGCCGCCTGGCTTCAGCAGGTCGATCAACTCGTCCATCATCGAAACGGGCGCGGCACCGACACTGATGACCCCGACCGCTGCAATATGCGAATACTCTCCGGTCGAAAATGGCAGTGGGCTATCCGGGTCGATGACCATCAGTCGCCGATAGACGTTTCTGCTTCGTGCAACTTCAATCATGGATTCAGAAATGTCGCATCCGTCGACGTTTCGAAACCCTGCCTTTACCAAGTGTTCACCGGACCGCCCGGTCCCGCAGCCAAAGTCCATCAAAGGCGCATCAAAGTCGCTGACAACGCCGGCGAGTGCCGCTGCGCAACGCGCCGGGGTCTTGTAGCCGTGCGTCTCCATATCGCTGTCATAGGTAGGCGACCATTCGTTGTAGAGCTCCTTGGTCTCTTCGGGGGTCCTCGCCTGGTACACCTTGTCAAGAAACTGCTCTGTCATCTTCCATCCTTTCGAAAATCGAAACTAGGTGGACGCTCGGGAATTGTCCATGCGGCCGGGTATCTGCCGGGGACCGCCTGAACGGGCAAGGCAGCAACACCTCCGCACCGTGCGCCGGATCGATTGCGACTGGCGGAGGAATTCCGGTCTACCGGTTCGCAAGGCCCGCAACACGGCTATCAGGACACTGGTGGAGGGATGAAGATCTCAGTCTTCCGCGCCACGACTCTCGTCGCCTTCGACTTCACTATCACTGTCATCGGCGATTCTTGCGACCGACATGACTTCTTCACCCTCGGAAAGGTTGATGATTCTCACTCCTCGAGAGTGGCGGGACTGTATGGAGATATCGGAGACGTTGCAGCGAATGGACTGGCCGGAATTTGTCGTCAGCATGACCTGGTCATCCAGTTCGACAGCAAGGAACGCGACGACTCCACCGCCTTTCATTGCCTTGATTCCCTCACCACCACGGCCCTTCTTGATAAAGTTATGGGAAGACACGATCTTGCCTGCACCGTCTGAAGATATCGCAAGAAGCAGTCTTTCCGCTCTCTTCATTTCCTCGAGCATCGGTTCGGGAAGTTCTTCAGTTGCCGTGTCGTCTGTCTCCTCCGGGTGAGATGATCCTTCGCCCTGCGGGAAATGGGCCCTTCGAAACCGGAGGAATGCGTCACGTTCCTGAATGTCCATCGGGAAGTTCTTCACGATTTCCATCGATACGATCCTGTCACCGGACTTGAGGCGCATACCCCTGATGCCGGTAGAGTATCGTGACTTGTGAACCCTGACTCGTTCAACAGCGAAACGGATCACGTTGCCAGAGGAATTTGCAAGAAGGATATCGTCATCCGGCTCGCAAATAAGCGCGTTGACCAGATTGATACCCGGGGGAATTCTCATGGCAATCTTGCCGTTCGACCTGACATTTGCAAAATCGGAAAGTTGGTTGCGCCGAACCTGGCCACCGGACGTGGCGAAGGCGATCTGGAAGTTCTCCCACTCGTTTTCGTCGACATAGATCGGGGTCACTGCAGCAATCGATATGCCAAGCTCAATCGGCAGAATATTCACGATTGCCTTGCCCTTTGCATTTCGACCGGCCTTGGGAAGGCGCCACGCTTTCAACTTGTACACCATGCCATCTGTCGTAAAGAACAGGAGTGCCGTATGCGTGTTCGCGACGTATTGGGAAGTCACAAAGTCCTCATCCTTCGTGGTCATGCCGGACAAGCCCTTGCCGCCCCGCCTTTGAGAACGGTATTCGGTGAGCGGTGTGCGCTTGATGTATCCCGAACTGGTAATTGTGATTACCATATCCTCCGGTTCAATCAGGTCTTCATCTTCCAGGTCCTCGGCCCTTTCGACGATCAGGGACCGGCGGGGAACTGCAAAGTTCTCTTTGACGTCGACAAGCTCTTCGGAGATTATCTCGCGGATCCGTTGGCCTGAGCCGAGTATGTGCAGATACTCCCTGATCTGCTGCGCAAGCCTTTGGAGTTCGTCGGTGTTTTCCTTGATACCCATTCCCGTGAGCCTCTGCAGGCGCAGGTCAAGAATTGCGCGGGCCTGGGTTTCAGAGAGCCGGTAGGTTCCGGATTCGCTGACGGTGTATTCAGCTTCCCCGATCAACCGGATGTATTCCGCGATCTCGGCTGCTGGCCAGTCCCTTTGTCGCAATCGTTCCCTTGCCACAGCCGGCTCGGCCGAACTCCGGATCATCTCGACGACTTCGTCCAGGTTTGATACCGCGACGGCCAACCCGCAGAGAATGTGACTCCGTGCACGGGCTCTCCGTAGATTCTCTGCTGTTCTGCGAGTTACAACTTCTTCTCGGAAGTCTATGAATCGTCTTATGATGTTCCAGAGAGTGAGAGCCTCCGGCCTTCCGCCGTTCAGTGCCAACAGGTTGCAATTGAAGGAGGCTTCCATGTTGGTATATCGCCAGAGCTGGTTCAGCACGATCTCCGGAGTCGCGTCTCGTTTCAGTTCGATGACGACACGAACTCCCGATCTGTCGGATTCGTCCTGTATGTTGGAGATGCCCTGTATCTTGCCTTCACGGGCGACCTGGGCGATTCTTTCGATCATCAGCGACTTGTTGACCTGGTATGGGATTTCCTCGACGATGATCGCGAAGCGATCCTTCCGGATTTCCTCGACTCTTGTCTTCGCCCTGACGACAATTCCGCCACGGCCCGTGATATAGGCCTTCCGGGCACCCATCCGGCCCTGGATAATGCCGCCGGTCGGAAAGTCCGGCCCTGGAATGAATTCCATCAGGCGCTCGAGGGAAATGTCCGGATTCTCGATCATCGCCAGCGTTCCGTCGATGACCTCTCCAAGGTTGTGAGGTGGAATGTTCGTCGCCATGCCGACGGCAATCCCGCTGCCGCCATTGACCAGTATATTGGGAAACCTTGCGGGCAGAACCGTCGGTTCTCGGTCCTTTCCGTCGTAGTTGTCCTGAAACTCCACAGTGTTTCGATCGATATCCTGAAGCAGCATCTGCGCCGCTTTTGCCATCCGGATTTCGGTGTAACGCATGGCGGCGGGGTTATCGCCGTCGAGTGAACCGAAATTGCCCTGGCCGTCGAGCAAGGGCAACGACATGGAAAAGACCTGTGCCAACCGGACCAGGGAGTCGTAGATTGCGGCGTCGCCATGCGGGTGATACTTGCCCATCACGTCGCCGACCGGGCGCGCGGACTTGCGATAGGGCTTGTCGTGACTGTTGCCAGTTTCATGCATTGCGAAGAGAATTCGGCGATGAACCGGTTTCAGACCATCGCGCAGATCCGGAATGGCGCGTGAAACGATGACACTCATTGCGTAGTCGAGGTAGGCCGACTTCAGTTCATCGACTATGGATACGGATTCGCTGCTCGACGAAGGCGATTCCGGTTCTTCCTCGGGGCCTTCAGTCGATGTCCGGGACTCTTCGGTCAAGGCGGGTAAATTCCTGGATAACTACTAAATTATGTAGTTACGACCCTACAACATCACAACATAAACGTAAATCAACGACTTGGACTCCCGGATTGGCCCAGGCCGAATGCAGTTTGGGAACGACTGTCGCTTGCCTGCCAATCTACTTGGCCCGGACCCACTCGCAACTCTACTCTACTGTAGCCTCAAAACGGGGTTTCATCGTCAAACTGTGAGTTGTCCTCGGAGAACCCTCCGGATTGTGAACCACTGTCGCGTCGGAAATCGTCCGACGATTCCCTTCTGCCAATCATCTGCAGTTCGCCCCTGAACGCCCTTAGCGCGATTTCCGTCGAATACCTGTCCTGTCCCGACTGGTCCTGCCACTTGCGGGTTTCGAGTTGCCCTTCGATGTATACTGTCTGGCCCTTCGTCAGGTACTGCTCGGCGACCTTGACCAGATTCTCATTGTAGATGGTCACCCGGTGCCATTCCGTTCTTTCACGGTTCTCGCCGGTATTCCGGTCGCGCCATCTTTCACTCGTCGCAACCGCCAGGTTGCAATACTTGGCCCCCGAGGGAAATGTCCTGATCTCGGGGTCCCGGCCGAGATTCCCCACCAGGATTACCTTGTTTACGCTTCCGGCCATCGCTCCATTCCAATTTGTTTCAACCTAATCATTAGGATGGACTCTCGGAATCGGCAACCCGAATTGACCGCATCAAGGCGGCGGAGAACCATGCGTGTGGACACTGCAGGCGACTCACGCGCAGCAACTTTGACTCCGGAATGATTTGTGGTTTTAACCGGTCGAGTTTGTTGTAGTACTGCACCGGGTTTCATCCGGAATGTTCTTGTTGTGTTCACTGCCGCTTTGCTGCATTTTCCGGGTGGCGACTCCGTCATGGTGCAATAGGAGGGATGCATGAGTGATTCGAGGTTGATCCGCGTGCGCGGCGCGCGGGAACACAACCTGAAATCCATCGATGTCGACCTGCCGCGTGATAGCCTGATCGTGGTCACCGGCCTCAGCGGGTCCGGAAAGTCCACCCTGGCGATGGACACCATATACGCAGAAGGACAGCGGCGTTATGTCGAAAGCCTGTCGACCTATGCAAGGCAGTTCCTGAATATGATGGAGAAGCCCGATGTCGACTACATATCGGGCTTGTCGCCGGCGATTTCGATCGAGCAGAAGACGACCTCTGCAACTCCCCGTTCGACCGTAGGCACCGTCACGGAAATCTACGACTATCTCAGGCTGCTGTTCGCAAGGGTGGGAACGCCGATTTCTCCTGCGACCGGCCTGCCAATACTGGCGCAGCAAGTCTCCGAGATGACCGATCGTATATTCGGGTTGCCCGCAGGAACAAGGGCAACCCTGCTGGCACCCGTTGTACGGGACCGGAAGGGCGAATATCGCAAGGAATTGCTGGAATTCCGGAAACAGGGCTTTGTCCGGGTCAGGGTCGATGGCGAGTATTGCGATCTCGACGAGCCACCCGAGCTTCAGAAGACATTTCGACACAACATTGAACTCGTCGTCGACCGTGTCGTGGTGAGCCCGGGAATAGACCGGCGCTTGGCCGATTCACTGAGGACAGCCCTTGACTGCGCCGACGGCCTTGCCGTTGCCGAGTATGTCGACCCCGAAGGCAACGAGGGATCCCTTACATTCTCGGAGAAGTTTGCCTGCCCGGTTTCGGGTTTCACGATTCCCGAAATCGAACCGCGCCTGTTCTCCTTCAACGTTCCGGTCGGAGCATGCCAGCTCTGTGACGGGCTGGGAACACAGGCATACTTCGACGAGAGGCTGGTGGTTCCCGACCCGGAGCGAGTGCTGATGAAGGGTGCAATCGAGCCGTGGCGCAGCAGCACATCCGTCTACCATACCCAGACCATCGAGTGTCTGGCCAGACATTACGGGGAGGATCCATGGAACCGCTGGTGTGATCTGTCGGACCACTTTCGGCACGTGCTCCTTCACGGTTCGGGCGAATTGGAGATTGAATTCGACTATTTTGATGTCAACCGGAAGTATTCGGTCAAGCGGCGCTTCGAGGGCGTCATCCCGAACCTGCAGCGCCGCTACAGGGAAACGGCATCATCAAACGTCCGCGAGGATTTCGAGAAATATCGAAGCAGCAGGAAGTGCGAGGGGTGTAACGGACACAGGCTGCGGACCGAGGCGCTCGCGGTCAAGATCAACGGGCTGAACATTGGCGAGTTGACGGATCTCTCCGTCTCCGACGTTCGCAGCTGGGTAAAGGACGTTGACGGGAAACTCGGAACACAGCACTCCCAGATTGCCGGCCCGATCCTCAAGGAATTGAGGGACCGCCTGGGTTTTCTGATCAATGTCGGGCTCGACTACCTGACATTGTCAAGAAGGGGTAACACGCTTTCCGGAGGGGAGAGTCAGCGCATCCGTCTGGCAAGCCAGATCGGCGCGGGACTGACCGGTGTGCTCTACGTGCTGGACGAGCCGTCGATTGGACTGCATCAGCGCGACAACCAGAGGCTGCTGTCAACCCTCAAGAGCCTGCGCGACCAGGGCAACACTGTCATCGTTGTCGAACATGACGAGGAGGCCATCAGGGCAGCTGACATGGTGCTGGACATCGGGCCTGGCGCCGGCATCCACGGAGGCGAGGTGGTTGCACAGGGAAAGCCTTCCGATGTCGAGGCGAACCCGAATTCGCTGACCGGTCAGTATCTCAGCGGCAAGAAATCGATCGCGTACGACCCGGTGCGGCGTGATGGCAACGGCACTTGCATCAAGGTCGTTTCCGCCAGCGGTAACAATCTAAAGGATGTGACGGTCGAATTTCCACTCGGAAAGTTCGTGTGCGTGACGGGCGTGTCGGGAAGCGGCAAGTCAACACTGGTTTTCGACACGCTGCACAGGAACGTGCGGCATCGCTATGACTACCGCCGGCAGACGCTGCCCTTTGAAAAATGCCATTCCATCGAAGGTCTCGGGTATATCGACAACGTTGTTGACATCAATCAGCGACCGATCGGTCGGACACCGAGGTCAAACCCGGCAACATACACGAATGCGTTCACGCCCATACGGGACTGGTATTCCGAGTTGCCGGAATCGAGGGCAAGAGGCTACAAGCCGGGGCGGTTCTCGTTCAATGTCAAGGGCGGAAGGTGCGAAGCCTGCGAAGGCGATGGGGTGAAAAGGATCGCAATGCACTTCCTGTCCGACATCTACGTAACCTGCGAAACCTGCAACGGATCCAGATACAACCGGGAAACCCTTGAAGTGCTGTACAAGGGCAAGAGCATCGCCGACGTCCTGGCGATGACAGTGGAGCAGGCGGTGGAGTTCTTTGATGCGATGCCGAAAGTCAGGGACAAGCTTGTGGCAATGCAACAGGTCGGCCTGGGCTACATCAAGCTGGGCCAGCAGGCCACGACGCTCTCCGGTGGAGAAGCGCAGCGGGTCAAGCTGTCCAAGGAGCTGGCTCGCCGCGCGACTGGATCAACACTCTATATCCTGGATGAACCGACGACCGGGCTGCATTTCGAGGACATCAAGAGGTTGCTGGGCGTTTTGCATGAACTGGTCAAACGGGGCAACACGGTCATAGTCATCGAACACAATCTCGATGTCATCAAGACCGCCGACTGGATCATCGATATGGGCCCCGAAGGCGGTGAAGGAGGCGGTCGGGTTCTGGCCACCGGCACGCCCGAGGATGTCAGTCGGAACCGGGAAAGCCACACCGGCCAATACCTGAGGAACATCCTCGTCGAATGCAGGGTCGCCGCAGAATAGCTGCCCGGCGGAAGTCGTCAGGCAGCCGTGAACTTCCTGATGATCGCCGAAAAATCAAGCCCGGAGCCGTTTTCCTCTTCAACGAAGGACCGGTAGATTTCAGTGGCATGCCGGCCCATCGGCGTTTCGGCACCGGATGCGACAGCTGCCTGTTGTGACAATCTGAGATCCTTGAGCATGAGGTCAGCCGCAAATCCCGGCCGGAAATCGTTGTCCGACGGCGCGGTGGGGCCCACATTCGGAGCGGGACAGTATTTGTTCAGACTCCAACTGAATCCGGACGACGACGAAACGACCTCGAACATCTTCTCCCTGCTGAGTCCAAGGCGGTCTGCCAGGCCAAACGCCTCACAGGTCACGATCATGGTTGCACCGAGTATCATGTTGTTGCAGATCTTCACTGCCTGGCCTGAACCCGCCGGCCCGCAATGGACAGACCGCGCACCCATTGTCTTCAATAGCGGCTGCACGATGTCGAATGCTGCACCGGTCCCTCCGGCCATGAATGTCAGCGTCGCGTTTTCGGCACCGGCCACTCCTCCGGAAACCGGCGCGTCCACGAAGTGAATTCCCGCTGAATCGCTGTCCTTCGCTGTTGCCTGGGCACTTGCGATATCGACGGTTGAGCAATCCAGCAGGACCGTGCCGTTCGACATCGCCGGAATGATCTCGGACGCGACGCTTCTCAGTGAGTCTCCATCCGGCAGCATGGTAATGACAACATCACTGTCTTCAGCCGCGGCGACCGACGAGTTGGCCTGGACGAGTTCTTCGGGACAGGCGGTTGCAATGTCGAAGCCCGCAACCTCGTAGCCTGCCTTGGCAAGATTTGTCGCCATGTGCCTTCCCATGTTTCCAAGGCCAATGAATCCAACCTTCATTTCCGTGTCTCCAGTTCAAGTTCCTGATCTCCAAGCGTGGCAAGCAGGGCGTCGACTTCACCGCTGCTGACCTGGTCCGGACATGAATGTCGCCATTTCGGCTTGTTGTCCTTGGCGATGACCATTGCCCTGATGCCTTCGATGAAGTCCAATTGCTCCACGGAACGGTGCACGATGCGGTATTCAAGCGCCAGCGCCTCTTCAATTGACATTGACATCCTCTGCATACGTATCAGCTTCAGCGCACAAGCCATTGATAAAGGGGAGTTCCTGCCGATAAGCTTCAGGCAGGCGGCAGCAAGTTCAGACGAATCCTGCCCGAGCGCGTCGATGATCTGGGCAATCCCGGACGAGGAGAAGATCCTGTCGATCAGATCCATGCAATGGGGAAATGTCCCTCCAGGCGGTTCCCTGCGGAACTGCTCGATTTCACTCGGGTCGCCAGTCTCTTCCAGTTGCGCGATCAATTCTGGCCAGAAAGCTTCCGGAACGAAGACATCGGCGAGTCGCGAGAAGATCGCGTCTCCTGGTCCGGCCCGTGTTCCCGAGATACCCATGAATTCGCCAATACGACCCGGGGCACGGGAGAGCAGATATGAGCCGCCTACATCCGGAACGAGGCCGATCGCGCATTCCGGCATGGCAATACGGCTCGATTCACCAACGATTCGATACTGCACATGGCAGCCGATGCCGACTCCTCCACCCATGGTGAAACCGTGAAGAAAACTGACCACGGGAGGGCAGGAACGGGCCAGCTTTGCGTTCAGGCGATACTCATCGCGCCAGAACCCGCGCCCGTATTCGAGGTCTCCCCTCGTCGCCGTCCTGTACATCTCCACGATGTCGCCGCCGGCACAAAACGCCTTGCTGCCTGCTGCATCGATGACGATCAGGTCAATCGAAGCGCTCCCGGACCAGCGGTCAAGGCACTCCTCGATTGCCCGGCACATGGGGTAGGTGAGTGCATTCAGTGCGTGGGGACGAGTCAGCGTGATTCTGCCAACACGCCCGGCAGTGCGGACATCAATGTCAGTCATCCTGGTTCATCGGGAAGGAGGTCGCGCGCAATTATGAGCCGCATGATCTCGTTCGTTCCCTCGAGGATCTGGTGTACCCTCAGGTCCCGCACGATCTTTTCGATTCCGTAATCGGCAAGGTACCCGTAACCGCCGTGCAGCTGAAGGCATTCATTGGCGACCTTGAAGCACGCATCTGTCGTGAACAGCTTGGCCATTGCGGCGAACCTGGTTCCATCCGGCGAACCATTGTCGAGCATCCATGCAGCCTTGTGCACCAGGTTCCTGGCGGCCTGGAGTTGAGTTTCCATTTCGGCAACCCTGAAACGCAGTCCCTGGAACGCAGCAAGCGTACTGCCGAAGGCCTTGCGTTCGCCCATATATGAAACGGTCTTGTCCAGTGCAGCCTGGGCACCGCCGAGCGAACAGGCGGAGATGTTCAACCGACCGTCGTCAAGACCCTTCATGGCGTAACGGAATCCACGGCCTTCCTCACCGAGCAGGTTGGTCGAGCCGACCTCGCAGGCATCCAGGTTGACCTGCCTGGTCGGCTGCGATCGCCATCCCATCTTGTCCTCAAGCGCTCCGAAGCTCAGCCCCGGCGCGCCCGCGTCGACCACAATTGCTGAAATCCCTCCGAAATCCGAATCACCCGTCCTGCAGAAGACGATGTATGCATCAGAGTATCCACCGCCGGAGATGAAAGATTTCGTGCCTGAAAGCAGCCAACCTTCATTGGTACGGTCCGCCCTTGTCCTGAGAGCCGCAGCATCGGACCCCGAGCCTGGTTCGGTCAGGCAAAACGAAAAGACCGTATCCATCCTGAGCGCCCCGGGCAGGTACCGCTTCTTCAGTTCGGAAGAGCCAAACCGGTCGATCATCGTGACACACATGTTGTGAATCGACAGGAACGCGGCAACGGACGGGCAGGCGCGCGCCAGCGCCTCGAAGATCAGGGTGCCATCCACACGCGACAGCCCCGATCCGCCGGAATCCTCTTCAACCGCAATCCCGCCGAATCCGCTTTGCCCGGCCGAACGCCAAAGATCCCGAGGGATGGTGCCTTCGCGTTCCCAGTCCCGTGCATATGGTGCGATTCGTTCGTCTCCGAACGCAATCGCCATGTCAGAAATGATGGACTGGGTTTCGGATAGTTCGAAGTCCAATTTTCTTGCTGGCCCGTTACTCCATGGACTGGAAGTTCAGGATAGCTCCCTCTTTGATTCCTGACGGCCAGCGCGAAGTCACGGTCTTCGTGCGGGTATAGAACCGGAATGCGTCGGGACCGTGCTGATTGAGGTCGCCGAAGGCAGATTTCTTCCAGCCGCCGAAAGTATAATAGGCCAACGGGACCGGGATCGGCACGTTGATGCCGACCATCCCGATGTTTATCCGGTTGGCAAAATCCCTGGCGGTATCACCGTCGCGGGTGAAGATTGCGACCCCGTTGCCGTATTCGTTATCCTGGGCAAGACCCAGGGCATGCTCGTAGGACTCGGCTCTCACCGTCGAGAGAACCGGCCCGAAAATCTCGGTCTGGTATATATCCATATCCGGAGTGACGCGATCGAAGAGGTGCGGCCCGACAAAGAAGCCGTCTTCGTAGCCCTGAAGGCTGAAACCTCTCCCGTCGACAACAAGATCAGCGCCCTGTTCGACGCCGGAATCAATCAAGCCAAGAACCCTGTCCCTTGCGTCACGGGTAACCAGCGGTCCATAGTCCAGATCATCTCCCGCCGTGTATGGTCCAATCCGGAGTCCTTCGACTCTCGGAACGAGTCTCTCGATGAGAGCGTCCGCCGTCCTGTCCCCGACGGGAACCGCCACTGATACGGCCATGCAGCGTTCGCCTGCGGCTCCGTACCCGGATCCGACCAGGGCATCCGCGGCCTGGTCCATGTCCGCATCCGGCATTACGATCATGTGGTTCTTGGCACCGCCGAAGCACTGGACTCTCTTGCCTGCGGCGCATCCGGCCGAATAGATGTACTGGGCGATCGGTGTAGATCCGACAAACCCGATAGCGGCGATGCCTTCATGCTCGATAATGGCATCAACCGCTTCCTTGTCGCCATGCACCACCTGAAGGACGCCCTTTGGCGCTCCGGCTTCGATAAACAGTTCGGCAAGCATGTTGGGAACGGACGGGTCCCGCTCCGAAGGTTTCAATATGTATGCATTTCCGCATACCAGCGCGGGAGCAAACTTCCACATCGGTATCATTGCGGGAAAGTTGAACGGAGTGATTCCTGCGACAACACCTAGGGGCTGGCGCATCGAATACATGTCAATCCCGGGTCCGGCGCTGTCCGTGAATTCGCCTTTCAGCAGGTGTGGGGCCCCAATACAGAACTCGACAACTTCCAGCCCGCGCTGGATGTCGCCCTTGGCATCCGGAATTGTCTTGCCATGTTCCGACGAAAGTACACTCGCAAGCTCGTCCATGTCCCGTTGGAGCAGACGAACAAACTCCATCATTACCCTGCCTCGGCGCTGCGGGTTCATTGCCGCCCAGGCAGGCTGCACCGCCATCGCACCCTTGACTGCGGCGTCTATGTCCGCTGCGTTCGCCATTGGCACCCTGGCCTGGACCTCTCCGGTCGCCGGATTGAAGACATCTCCAAATCGTCCGGAAGTTCCTTCCACATATTCCCCGTTGATGAAGTGTGTCAGCGTTTTCATTTCAAATTCCCAAATGACCGTAGGCCGGAGCAGCACTCATTCCGTTTCCGGAACCAATCCATATGCACCTCTCGACCAGAAAGCACATAGCAACACCGGACTGATTCGACAATTCGACTTCGCTGCCGTCAAGGCAGACAGATCGCAGCCGGGCATGTCCGGAACCGCCGCGGCGCGATGTCCGCGATGCCGGAAATTGCGATTGTCCTTGCAAATCCCTGGACTGGGGACGTAACAGAACTCCTGTGTTCGCAGGCGAACTTGTTTCGAGGTCACAGCGCAGGCAGATCGAAAACCCGGTGTGACGCAACCAGAGTGAGAACGGAGCAGGCAATGCGCGTCGGTCTTTATCCCGGCACATTCGATCCGGTGACGCATGGTCACCTTGACATAATTCGAAGGGCAAGCTTGCTGGTCGACCGCCTGGTGATCGGAGTTGCCATGAACAGCGACAAGTCCCCCCTTTTCAATCTGGAAGAACGGGTAGGGATGGTCGAATCGGAAGTTGAACTGCTCCAGCAGCAAACCGGAATCAGCATCGTCGCACATCCTTTCGAAAACCTGTTGATCAAGTGCGCAAAGGAAGTCGGGGCCACCGTCATAATCAGAGGACTCAGGGCGGTGTCAGATTTTGAGTACGAGTATCAGATGGTCGGAATGAACCGGGCTCTCGATGCCGGAATCGAGACAGTGTTTCTCATGGCCGATGCAAGATGCCAGGTCATTGCATCGAAACTGGTGAAAGAGATTGCCAGGCTTGGGGGCGACATATCGACATTCGTGACTCCACGGATTGCCTTGGCCCTGCAACAAAAATTTGTGACAGAGTAGCGGATTTGTGCGACGGCGCTGGCTTTGCAGTGTAATGCTGTCTCACGGCCCGGAACAGGACGGGAAATTGCCTGACCCAGGACAAGCCGCGATGATTGCCAGCAGCAGGATTCAGTAACGGAGGTAGATGATGCGAAAGCTAACGGCAGCAATAGCGGCTACGATGGTCGCAGCCGCAGCAAGTGCGGAGGAGGGCGATATGCTGAACATTGAAGTCGCCGACTCTCTCGGAGTGCCCAAGGGTATAATTCAGATTGAACTGCTTCCAGAAGTCGCGCCTGGTCACGTTGCCAGAATCAAGCAACTGGCTGGCGAAGGGCAATATGATGGCGTCGTGTTCCACCGCGTAATCGAGGGATTCATGGCACAGACCGGTGACGTCAAGTTCGGGACGATTGAGAGTACTCAGTTGCAGTACGTGGGAATGGGCGGATCGTCGTTGCCAGATCTTGCAGCCGAGTTCAATGAAACACCATTCGTGCAAGGAACCGTCGGAATGGCTCGGGCACAGGATCCCGATAGCGCCAATTCACAGTTCTTTATCATGTTCGCTGATGCCCCTTTCCTTGACAACAATTACACGGTTTTTGGCCAGGTCACATCCGGGCAGGATGTGGTCGACGCCATCAAGAAGGGTGACCGCCAGCGTAACGGTTCCGTCATCGAACCCGACTACATGTCACGAGTGTGGATAGGAATGGAAGGCGATGCTGACAGCCAATAGACAAATCTTGCCCGAAGGATCACGACTACCGGTCGCGCTTGCGGCCCTGCTGCAGGCCGCGGTCCTGTGCCTGGCATCATCCGCTGCACCGGCGCAGCCTTCATTCTGGCAAGCGGAATGGCCAAACACCGATTTCACGAACACGACCGTGGATTTCGCCGACATTATCTCGGGTGGGCCGCCTAAAGACGGGATTCCGGCACTTTCGGATCCGGAATTCCTGCCAGTCGCCGACGAGACGAGGCTTGCGGGCCAGGAACCGGTGATGACGCTGGAGATCGAAGGCGAGATACCTAGAGCCTATCCGATCCGCTATCTGCTGTGGCACGAAATTGTCAATGACAAAATCGGAATGACGCCGGTCGCAGTCACATACTGTCCACTGTGCAATTCGGCGATCGTGTTCGACCGCAGGGTCGGCAGCGAGGTCTTGACTTTCGGTGTATCCGGCAAGCTCAGGCACTCTGACATGATCATGTATGACAGGGAGACCGAAAGCTGGTGGCAGCAGGCTGTCGGTGAGGGGATCGTCGGCAGCTTTGCCGGGGTCGAGTTGGACACGTTGCCGGCATGGATGGAAAGCTGGTCGCAGTTCGTGTCGCGCAATCCGGACGGCTGGGTCATGGATCAGCCGCGGTACCGACGCATGTACGGAGTCAACCCGTACCAGCGTTATGACACTTCCAGTCGGCCGTTCCTGTACTATGGAGAAGACCCGCCATTCGGCATCCATCCCCTTTCACGGGTCGTAAGGGTTGGCAACAAGGCCTGGCTCCTGGAGCGGCTGCGCGAGGCTGAGAAGTTATCTGAACAGGGGTTGGAGTTCTCTTGGACGGCTGGCCAGTCTTCACCGCTGGACAGCCAGCAGATTGCGGAAGGACGCGACATAGGATCCATCAGGGTCCGGGATGCGGCGAGCGGAAAGGACGTTTCCCATGATGTGATGTTCGCATTCGCCTTCCATGCATTCTATCCTGAAGGCGAGTGGGTTCTGGCTAACTGACAAGCGAAAGTTGCCTCGCTGCATTGAATTCAACCGGATCCCTTTACCAGCATGGCATGACGTTTTCGGCCGGCCGAGAGCCGCACCGGGCTGGCCAGATCGTCAACTGTAATCCGGCGGGTGATGCCGGTAACCACCTTCCCGTCTATGCGCACGGCGCCGCCGGAGACCATTCGCCGGGCATCCTTTCCGGATGAAACAAGCTCCGCTAACTGGAGCGCGCGACCGATGGCTATCCCGTCACCCGCGAGTTCAGATTCCGGAACAGGAAAGGTCGGAAGGCCTTCGCTTCCTCCACCCAGTCCAAACACTTCCCGCGATGTTTTTTCTGCATCCCGGGCCTTTTCGACTCCATGGGCGAGGGCCGTGACCTCATTGGCGAGCACGATCTTGGCTTGGTTTGCCTCGGAATCCGACAGTTCGCCAAGACGCCTGCATTCTTCGGGTTCGAGTTCCGTGAACATTGCAAGAAAACGCCCGACATCGTCATCGGGAACATTCCGCCAGTACTGCCAAAACTCGTAGGGCGAGAACATGTCTGCATTCAGCCAAACAGCTCCTCCGGCGGTCTTGCCCATTTTCCGGCCGTCTGACATCGTCAGCAGTGGTGTCGTGAGTCCGAAGACCTGGGAACCTGCGATTCGCCTGATCAGGTCGACACCGTTGACGATGTTTCCCCATTGATCGGAACCGCCCATCTGCAACCGGCAACCATATTCACGGTTCAGAACCAGGAAGTCATATGATTGGAGAATCATGTAGTTGAATTCCAGAAAGGACAGCGACTGCTCCCTTTCCAGCCGGGACTTTACCGAATCGAAGGTCAGCATTCGGTTTACCGAGAAATGGCAGCCGATGTCGCGCAGGAAGTTGATGTAACCAAGACCATCCAGCCAATCCGCGTTATCCAGCATGACGGCGTCTGTGTCGCCGTCGCCAAATCGCAGGTAACGTGCAAAGACCTCCCGGATTCCTGCAATGTTGCTGTTGATCTGTTCGACCGACAAGAGGGGCCGTTGTTCTTCCCGGAATGTCGGATCTCCGATCTTCGTTGTTCCGCCTCCCATCAGGATGATCGGCTTGTGGCCGGTCTTCTGGAGCCAGCGAAGAATCATGATCTGTACAAGGCTGCCTACATGCAGCGATCTTGCCGTGGCATCAAAGCCGATGTAAGCCGGAACGACGCCCGAACACAGCGCATGGTCAAGCTGTTCGGAGTCGGTGCAGTCATCGACGAAACCGCGCCGCTGCAAGACGGTCAGATATTCCGATTTTGTATTCTGCGGCATGCAATCTTATCCAACGGCAAGGTCGAAATGGTCCAATACAAACTGTTCATCAAGGAAAAAAGGGCGAATGTCTCTCCCCGGGAATGACTGGATCGTCGGGTGCATGTCGGGAACATCTGCTGACGGTGTCGACATTGCAGCGGTGGCGACAGACGGGATCACAATCAGGAAGCTGGGGAAATCGCGGTTTCGAGGCTATACTCCGGACGAACGCGACACGATCATGCAGGCATTCGGATGCTGGCCGGGTGAAGCGCCCGTTCCGGCTGCCGAGGACATCATCGAGAGAACGCACGAACTTGCACTCCGCGAATTCGAACCCGGAACACCTGTCGGATTCCATGGGCAGACACTGGCCCACGATCCTGAATCGGGACGAACACACCAGGCTGGCAGCGGTGACAGGCTGGCAGCGGCAATCGATCGCAAGGTTGTCTGGGACTTTCGTTCGAAGGACATGGCCATGGGCGGGCAGGGTGCTCCGCTGGCGCCCTTCTTTCACTTTGCGGTCGCGGCCTTTCTCCAGATTTCCAGGCCGGTCGCAATCCTGAACCTCGGCGGTGTCGCCAACGCCACCGTCATTGATCCCGCATTTGACTTGCCAGAGGAAGACGGGGCGCTCGTCGCCTTCGATACCGGGCCCGCCAACGCCGTCATCGATGATTTCGTAAGGAAACGGGCCGGACTTGCCAAAGACGACGGGGGTCGTCTTGCCCTGGCGGGCAGCGCTGATCCAAAAGTGGTTGCGCAGTTCACTGCGGATCCGTGGTTTCAAGTACCTCCTCCGAAATCACTGGATCGCAACGTGTTTGGCAGCCTCCTCGATACCGTGGACTCGATGACTGTAGAGGATGGCGCGGCCACTTTGACGGCCTGCGTGGTCGCCGCGACCAGTCGGTCACTCGCTCTCGTGGACAGGGATCTGGATTTCGTGGCTGTGTCCGGCGGCGGCCGCCTGAACCATGCGATCATGCGGGGTCTTGAGACCGAACTGGACATCAGGGTCATTCCTGTCGAGGAAATCAACCTGGACGGAGACATGCTGGAAGCGCAGGCATTTGCATTTCTGGCGGCCCGTGTTCTCCGTGGATTGCCGACCTCCTGTGCCGGCACCACCGGATGCAGCGAACCCGTTTGCGGAGGCAGGATTAGCGGTTAGGTTCCCCGCGGCAGGGCCGGGCGCGACCGCAGCCGACTGCCCGATCATTCATGGTAGTTGAACGCCTTCGCGCCCGGATAGACAGCGCTGTCGCCAAGCTCCTGTTCTATTCTGAGGAGTTGGTTATATTTGGCGGTCCTGTCCGATCTCGAGAGTGAGCCAGTCTTTATCTGGCCGCAGCCGGTGGCCACGGCCAGGTCCGCAATCGTGGTGTCTTCCGTTTCTCCGGACCGGTGCGACATGACCGAAGTCATGTCTGCAGCTCTTGCAATCCTCATCGTTTCAAGTGTTTCCGTGA
This sequence comes from Paracoccaceae bacterium, assembly GCA_963664715.2. Lineage (GTDB taxonomy): Bacteria > Pseudomonadota > Alphaproteobacteria > Rhodobacterales > Rhodobacteraceae > JAPOXR01. The sequence continues at coordinate 123,480 of CAXXUY010000016.1, read as the reverse complement.
GGGTTCCGACCTGGTTGACCTTGACCAGGATCGAGTTTCCGCACCCTTCTTCGATTCCCCGTTGCAGCCGGTGTTTGTTGGTCACGAAGAGATCGTCACCGACCAGCTGGCACCTTGTTCCCAGTCTGCCCGTCAGCAACGCCCACCCGTCCCAGTCATCCTCCGCACAGCCATCCTCTATCGACACGACCGGATATCTCTCGACCAGTGACTCCAGAAACCTGACATTGGCATCCTGATCGCGGCTGGTCTGTTCTCCGGAAAACTCATAGGTCTTGCCGTTGAAGTATTCGGAAGAGGCACAGTCAAGGGCAATGCAGACATCTTCAGCCGGACGATAGCCTGCCTGTTCTATGGCGTTCATGAGGAAGCTGATCGCCAGTTCAGTCGACCCGATGCTCGGGGCAAATCCGCCTTCATCGCCGACATTGGTTGAGTGCCCGGCATCGGACAGCAAGCGCCTCAGGCTATGGAAGACTTCGGCACCGACTCGAAGCGCTTCACCAAAGGACGCGCTGGACACGGGGACAATCATGAACTCCTGTATGTCGATAGGGTTGTCGGCATGCTGCCCGCCATTGAGAACATTCATGAGCGGTACAGGCAGAATGCTTGCGCCATTGCCTCCAAGAAACCTGTAGAGCGGCTGCCCCGCATGATTGGCTGCTGCCCTTGCGCAGGCAAGGGATACGCCAAGTATCGCATTGGCGCCAAGACGTCCCTTGTTCTCGGTTGCATCGATTGCGATCATTGTTGCATCGATGTCCGCCTGGTCATCAACCAGCTTCCCCTCAATTGCTGGAGCAATTTCCGAGTGAACCGCGTCAATTGCTCCCAGCACGCCCTTGCCGCCATACCGGCCAGGGTCCCGGTCACGAAGTTCCACCGCTTCGTGGGCTCCCGTCGAGGCACCGGATGGCACGGCGGCGCGACCGAGGGACCCATCCGCCAGTGTTACATCGACTTCGACCGTCGGATTGCCCCGGCTGTCCAGGATCTCCCGCGCCCGTATTCTGGCAATGCTGCTCATCCTGTCAGTCCTTGCTGTCGGTCGGTAACGGCACACCGTACAGTTCCATACGGTGACCCTTGAGCCTGTATCCAAGGCGTTCTGCGATCTTCTTCTGGAGAGCTTCGATCTCCGGGTCAATGAATTCGATGACCCTTCCGGAATTGATGTCTATGAGATGATCGTGGTGGTCACGGTCGGCATCCTCGTAACGGGCGCGGCCGCTGCCAAAGTCATGTCTCTCGATCATTCCGACCTCCTCGAGCAGCTTCACCGTCCTGTAGACGGTCGCAATCGAGATCTGGGGATCAAGTTTCAACGCCCTCCCATGCAGGTCCTCGACACTTGGATGATCGGTCGACTCCTCCAGGGCTGTCACCACGGCTCGCCGCTGGCCGGTCAGCCTAATTCCTTGTGATTCACATCGCGAAATCAGATGGCCAGTCATCAGGGGATCTCTTGCACTTGCTGCATCGAATACAGGTCACGGGTCGAAATTTCCTGTTGCGGATACATTGTTACGTCTTCGCGGCAAACCAAAACCTAATCTCGCGCGCGCCGTCGCCCGGGTGACCGTCATGCTCATGTTCCGACCATACCAGAGTCCAATGGATCGGCAGAATTGTCCATACCGAAATCTCCAGCCGGCCGCGTTGACTGGCTCAGGTTCCACAAAACGTGCGACTTACGACCTCCTCCGGCTTGGGTGGAAGGGCGAACTGGCTCTCCATCTGGTCATCGGCAAACGGACTCTTCCATGCATGGCACAGCCGGTTGAAGGGAAGCAGGTCCCCGGCAACCGCCGCATCGATCGCCTGCTCGACCAGGTGGTTTCGCGGAATGATGGCCGGGTTTGCCGATTTCATGTTCCTTTGCCGTTCGGCTTCGGGCAAACCGTCCCTGTTTACCTGTTGCCACCAGCCGGACAGCCAGTCTTCACCCTTGCATCCAGCGTTAAGAAACATCACGAACCCTTTGTTGTCATTATCGTTGTTCGAAAGACATGACAGCCGGCGAAACGCCACGGTGAAATCTGCCTGGGTTTCGGCCAGGAGTTCGAGAAATCCCGAGACGAGCACGTGGTTGCTCTCGTCTGGCAGCAGCCCCAGCTTTCTGCAAAAGACTGTCGTCCACGCGTCGGAGAAGTGGTCCTGGAACCGGTTTATCGAGTCGGTTGCAACCGTGACGGCCTTCTCCTTGTCCACGCCGATTATCGGGACCAGGGTGGTTGCAAACTGGGCAAGATTCCAGAGACAGATCGCCGGTTGGTTCGAGTACGAATACCTGCCTCCATGGTCAATCGAACTGAATACCTTGTCGGGATGAAACTTGTCCATGAATGCGCAAGGACCGAAATCGATGGACTCGCAGGCAAGTGACACATTGTCGGTGTTCATCACACCATGGATGAAACCGAAACCCAGCCAGGATGCTATGAGATGGGCCTGCCGTTCAACCACTGTGTCAAGGAGAGCGATGACGGGATCCGCAGCACCTGCGATCTCCGGATACAGTCTTGAAATCGTGTGATCCACCAGAAGACGGAGCGCTTCGGTGTCGTTACGCGCATAGAAGTACTGAAAGGTGCCGACCCGGACATGTCCCTTCGCCACCCTTGTCAGGACTGCTCCCGGATATGTTCTTTCCCTGAAGACAGGTTCCCCCGTGGTCACCGCAGCGAGCGAGCGCGTGGACGGCACACCGAGCGCATGCATCGCCTCGCTGACAAGATATTCCCTGATGACCGGTCCAAGCCAGGCCCTGCCGTCCCCCTGCCTCGAAAACGGGGTGCGGCCTGACCCCTTGAGCTGTACATCCCTGCGAACACCGCGCCGGTCCACGATTTCACCCAGGAGTATGGCCCGGCCGTCTCCCAACTGGGGAACCCACCCACCGAACTGATGTCCGGCATATGCCATGGCAAGCGGGTCGGCACCCTCCGGCACGCTGTTGCCGGCAAGGATCGATACACCCTCCTGTGACTCCAGGTAATCCGGGTCAAGCGCCAGATCTTCAGCGAGTTCCCGATTGACCCTTACAAGCCCGGGCTTTGCCACGGGCGTCGGGTGCAGCTTCACGTAGAAGCGCTCAGGCAGGCTCGCGTAGCTGTTTTCGAAATAGAACAACTCTTCGCCGTTTATGTTGCAATCGGATCGGCGATCAGCGTCTCCGCGTTTCTACAGGCAGGCCACCTTCCTGGTAACAAGGTCAAAGAAACCTTCGGCATCCACTGAACCGATGAAGGTCGCATTCGGCTTGCGGTCCGTGACGTTCCACCAGTCAACGACGGTCATGCCCATGGTGAGTTCGGACTCGGTCTCGATTTCCACATTCGAAAAGCGGCCACTGAACAACCCCGGTTCCAGGAGATAGGCAATCACGCAGGGGTCGTGCAATGGTCCGCCCTCGGAACCGTATTTGCTGCTGTCATGTCTGATATAGGTTGCAAGGAGATCAGCGACGATCAGGCCCGGCCTCGAGCCAATCGCGCGGAAAGCGTCCAGTCTTTCCCGTGTTATCAGTGCCTTGTGTGTAACATCCAGAGGAAGCACGGTCAGCTTGACACCGCTGTCGAAGACGATCTTTGCCGCGTCCGGATCGACATAAATGTTGAATTCTGCCGCAGGCGTTACGTTGCCGACTTCGAAGTAGGCACCGCCCATCAGAACGACTTCCTGGATTCTGCCAACAATGTCGGGAGCCTTCTGCATGGCCGAGGCAATATTCGTGAGTGGTCCGAGTGGACAGAGCGTTACGGTTCCGGATGGTTCATTTCTCAGCGTTTCGACAATGAAGTCCACGGCATGCTGTGACTGGAGGTCCATGCCAGGGGATGGAAAGTCCACTCCGTCCAGCCCGGTCCTGCCATGGACATGCTCGGCCGTGACAAGCCGGCGTTTCAGAGGACGGTCGCATCCGGCATAGACACCGATTCCGGGATGTCCCGCGCACTCGCAGAGGATCCGTGTGTTTCTCTCCGTGAGTTCCAGTGGAACGTTCCCGGCGACAGCGGTGATCCCGAGGACTTCCAGTTCGGCACTTCCAAGCGCTGCGAAAATTGCGACCGCATCGTCATGGCCAGGGTCCGTATCTATGATGATCTTTCTTTTGTCGTTCATGCGGGAAGGCGCCTCGCTGCCTGAATTCTGGTGACCGTGTGTCGGGAACAATATATGGCCGGGTTGCAGGCAAGGGAAGTGACACAAGCCGCAATATCCGGACGCTTCAACATGCAGCCGTTCCTGCCGACCTCATCTGCAGGCGTCGGTTGTGGAACCTCTTGTTGACGGAGGAGGTTTGCAATCGGCATGATCTCCGCTGGTATTCGATCGGTCAACTGCCTTGCCAATTCGGATCGATTGCCTGTTCCTGATGGCAAGCCATACGTTCAGTCTGCCTGCTTTGCACGGCTCCAGAACTCCTCGAGTTCGAGAAGCCCGAGTTCCGACGGCTCCAGGCCCTCGGATTTCATCGTCCTTTCCATCTCCTCGAAACGACGAACAAATTTGCTGGTTGCAGCCCGAAGCGCGGATTCCGGCTCAACGTCCAGATGCCTGGCAAGATTCACGCAGGAAAACAGCAAATCTCCGTATTCTTCCGATACCCGGTTTGCGTCAGACAGCGCGATGGCATCCTCCAGTTCGTCCAGTTCTTCACGGATCTTCCGGACAACACCTTCCCTTTCGGGCCAGTCGAAGCCAACTGTGGCCGCACGGCGCTGGATCTTTGCCGCTCTTGTCAATGCAGGGAGCGCCCGGGCGATACCGTCCAATGTTCCAGGCTGTGACCTTCTGGCCCGTTCTTCTGCCTTGCTGGCTTCCCAGTTGACTTCCTGCTCCCGGGACGAGCGATCGGGCCGGCTGTCTCCGAAGACGTGGGGATGCCGGTCGACCATCTTCCCGCATACCTTGGCTGCAAGGCTGCCGAAGTCAAACAGTCCGGCCTCTGACCCCATCTGGGCGTGGTAGACGGCCTGCAGCAGAAGATCTCCGAGTTCAGCCTCAAGATCATCCCAGTCCTGTCGCTCTATCGCATCGGCAACCTCGTATGCCTCCTCGACCGTGTAGGGCACGATGCTGTGAAAGTCCTGCTCGATGTCCCACGGGCATCCGTGTTCCGGATCGCGCAACCTGCGCATGATCTCGATCAGGCGAATCAGGGCGTCGGCCGCGTCCCGATCCGGATTGCTGGTTGCTTCATGTTCGTTCACTTTGCGTTATCCTGACTGTTCCTTGCCCCGGAGAATCCGAGGGGCAGGGGAGTGCCGGCGGGATGTCGGCAATCCCCTATTCTGAACTGCTGTCGCACTTCAAGCTGCACCGCCTGGCCGGTGGGCGGGTCATGAAGCTGGCCAAGGCCCCCTGCTGCCTTGCCTCGGCAGGCAACCGGGCCGCCCTGGGGCACGGCAGATGACGGGTGATTACTCCGCGGCGATCTTGATGACAGGCGTCATCGTATCAAGCTCCTCTCGGCTGAGGTGGCACTTGATGTAGTGTCCATCCGAGAGAAACTGGTTTTCGGGAACCTCGGTTTCGCACCTGTTTCCGGGCACTTTCGGCTTCCACCTGCAGCGCGTCTGGAACGGGCAACCGGATGGCGGATCCATTGCCGAGGGTATGTCGCCCTCAAGAACGATATGTTCCTTCTGAACCCGTGTATCGGCGATTGGAACGGCGGACAGCAGGGCCTCCGTGTAGGGATGGTAGGGCGGCGAAAACACGTCGTCTGTCGCGCCGAGTTCAACGACATGCCCGAGATACATGACCATGACCCGGTCCGAGAGGTAACGGACAATCGAGAGGTCGTGCGATATGAAGAGCAGTGTCGTCTTTTCCTTTGCCTGAATCTCCATCAAAAGGTCGGTCACGGCAGCCTGCACGGACACGTCAAGTGCAGATACCGGCTCATCCGCGACGACAATACGGGCGTTTCCGGCAAACGCCCTGGCAATGCCGACCCGCTGCTTCTGCCCTCCGGAGAGTTGCCGGGGCATGCGTCTGGCGAACTCGCGTGGCAGTTTCACGAGATCGAGGAGCTCCAGCATGCGGGAATGGCGCTCTTCCACGGTGTTGCCAACGCCAAACACCTCGAGAGCCCTGATGATTTGCCGCCCCACGGACATGCTGGGGTTCAGGGTGTCGAACGGGTTCTGAAAAACCATCTGGACCGATGACACGGTCTTGGTCTTCCGCGACTCGATCGGCGTGCCCTGTATTTCCTGTCCGTCGAGCAGGATTTCTCCTTCGGTCGCCGTTTCCAGCCCCATCAGGACCTTTGCAAATGTCGACTTGCCGCAGCCCGACTCGCCAACGATCGCCAGAGTTTCGGATTCCCGGGCCTCGAATGTCAGGGATTCGTTGGCCTTCACGACGCGATCGTGGACACCTCCAAACAGGGCGTTCGCCGCAACCTTGTAGTATTTCTTCAGATCCTTCATCGCGAGGACAACATTCCCGGTCTCGGTAGCAACGTTACCTGTCTTGCCGGTCGCAGGTGCATCCCAGTCGATCTCGGCATATCTGAGGCAACGTGTTTCGTGCCGGTGATTGCCCTCGACATCCGACATGGCGATTTCGCCCTTGTCGCAACGTCCCTTCTCGAAATAGTTGCAGCGCGGCCCGAAGTTGCAACCCGGGGGGCGTTCATGGGGCAGGGGGAAATTGCCCGGAATCGCCACCAAGGGTCTGGCGGCCTTGTCAGCTCCGGGAAGCGGAATAGACCGGAACAGGGCCTGGGTGTAGGGATGCCGCATCTTGTCGAATACGTCCGTTATGGAACCGGTCTCGACCGCCTCCCCGGAATACATCACGCACAACCTGTCGCAGACCTCGAGGATCAGGCCGAGATTGTGCGAAATGAACAGCATCGAGGTCCCGTACTTCTTGCCAAGGTCCCGGACCAGTTCGACAATGCCGGCCTCGACCGTCACGTCCAGCGCAGTTGTCGGCTCGTCAAGGATGAGCAGTGACGGCTTTGACATGAGTGCCATTGCGATGACGATTCGCTGCTGTTGGCCGCCGGAGAGTTGGTGAGGGTAGCTCTCCAGCATTCTCTCCGGGTCCGGCAGCCGCACGTCATTGATGACGTTCAGCGCAAGTTGCCTGGCTTCTGCCTTGGAAACGCGGTCGTGAAGAAGCGGAACCTCCATCAGTTGTGACCCGATCCGCATGGCAGGATTCAGCGATGCCATGGGTTCCTGGTAGATCATGGCGATCTCGTTGCCGCGGATGTCACGCAGTTCCTCTGCACTCAAGGTGCCGAGATCGCGTCCCTTGAACTTGATCGAGCCGCCCACGATCCTGCCATTGACGCCCAGGTCCTGCATCACGCCGAGGGCGACGGTCGACTTTCCGCATCCGGATTCTCCGACCAGCCCCATGGCCTCTCCCGGGCGAACAATGCAGGTAAAGTCCATCACCGCCGGTATCTCGTAAAGACGGGTAAAGAACGAAATCGACAGGTTTTCGATTTCAAGAATCGGCGTCGAGTCTTCGTGCGTTGACATTGTCCCGTCTCTTTCGATGTCGCTTGTATTCATTCCCGTCAGTCTTTCAGGGATTCCTCGCGCAACCCGTCGGCAAGCAGGTTGAGACCCAATACCAGGCTCATCAACGCCAATGCCGGCGGCAACGCGGGGTGCGGGTAGATTGACAACAGCTTGCGCCCGTCATTGATGGTCGAACCCCAGTCGGGGCTTTCCGGGCTGACACCGAGTCCGAAGAATCCCAGTGTCCCGAGCAGGATCGTGGTGTAGCCAATCCGGAGGCAGAAATCGACGATCAACGGTCCCCGGGCATTGGGAAGGATTTCCCAGAGCATGATATACCACGGGCCTTCGCCGCGCGTCTGGGCCGCCGCCACGTAGTCCCTGGTCTGGATATCGAGGGTTATCCCCCGGACAATCCGGAACACGGTCGGAGAATTCACAAAGACAACGGACACGAAGACGTTCAGGAGGTTCGGACTCATTCCGAATATCCCGAGCGGGTCGGCATTGAACGCAAGGCCGGAATAAGCCCACAACCCGACCAACACCGTCAGAACAATCAGCAGATTGCGCCTGGAAGGCTGGGTGAAGAACCTCGAATTCCAGAGGATCATGAAAAACACGATCGGAAACGCGAACAGCACGGCGGCGAGAATATTCGGAATGGACGTCGTCCAGGTGTTGTCGAGCCAGAGTGGAATCTCCGTGCCTGCCTTCCTGATCTCGGGCGTGACCAGAAGATAGAAGAGCAGGATGACTGGAAATGCCAGAACCAGATTTGCGACGAATGACAGGACAGTGTCGAACCGTCCGCCGAAGTAGCCTGCTGGAAGACCGAGAGTTATGCCAACCATGAACGCAATCGTGGTCGCGGCGGGCGCAATGCTCATGACGTGCTTTGCGCCGATGACCATCCGCGAAAACACATCGCGCCCCAGGTTGTCCCCGCCCAGCAGATAAGCCAGTTCAGTCGATTCCGGCAGGAACGTGCCAGGAACCTTGTTCTTGAGTTGGGCGATCTGCACGAGCGGATCAAATGTGGCGATGGCGGGAACGACGGCAATGCCGGCTATCGAGATCCCTTCCGAGAAAATCGCGGTAAAGAACCAGAACGCTACCAGTCCGAATCCGATCATTCCGATCGGGCTGTCAAAGAGCTTGCCATAAAGACCCAGCCTGCGCTTGAACCTGATTGACAGGACATAAAGCACGACCAGTGCAATCCAGACCGGAACGAACTGAATCAGAATCTGAGAGGCAATCGCGCCCCAACCCAATGGTGTCATGATGGTCTACTCACGAGATCCGAATCCTGGGATTCAGGTAGACGTATCCGATATCGGAAATGAGTTGCGTGATCAGAACCACGACGACGGCAGCCATCGAGCAGCATATCAGCAATTCAATGTCATTGTTGTCGGCAGCAAGAACAAGTGTCCAGCCAAACCCTTTGTAATTGAAGAGAGTTTCAACAATCACCACGCCAGTCAACAGCCATGGAAACTGGAGCATGATGACGGTGAAAGGAGCAATGAGTGCGTTGCGAAGCGCGTGTTTCAGGACAATCTGGTAGAATGGAACGCCCTTCAGACGTGCGGTCCTGATGTATTGCGAGGTCATCACCTCGGCCATTGAGGCCCGGGTCATCCTTGCAATGTATCCCATGCCATAGAGCGCCATCGTAAGTACCGGCAGCGTGAAGTTCGCAAAACTGACGCCATCGTTGAGCGCGCTCGCTGCCGACCCCTTGAACCACTTCAACCCGACGGCGGAGGAGGCGAATACAACAACGAGGACCACACCTGAAATGTATTCGGGAGTCGCCGTCGTGACGATGGCAAAGGTCGACAGCGACCTGTCGGTTCTGGAACCTTCACGCATCCCGGCCAACACCCCGACCACAAGCGCCATTGGGACCATGACGATCATGACCCAGAACATCAGCACGCCGCTTGCTCCCAGGCGTCTCCAGATGATCTCATCGACATCGACCTTGGCAACCGTCGAAAATCCGAGGTTGCCCTGGAGGAGCCCGCAATAGGTTGGAATGTCCTCGGGCGCCATGTCGAACTCGACGCACCGTCCCCGGATCTTTCCGTCGTCAGTCTGCCGCTGCCATCCCGGCACGACTCCCAGCCACTCGCCGTAACGGAATACGATCGGCTCCAGATAGCCATTGTTCTCCAGGTATGATGCCACCTCGGCATCCGACATCCGCTGGTTGCCCTGGAACTTGGCGAGTTTTTCGAGGTTCGGGTAGAGATTTGTGAGGAAGAAAACCAGAAAGGTCAGAACAATCGCCGTAAGTGTCATCACACCCAAGCGCTTGATCAAGAACATTCCCATGGATTCAGCCTATCCCGTGCAACTGCCAGGATTTGCGACCTGGACACGACTCATGACATGCACGATTGATTAAGGAAGGAGTCCGGCCGACGTCAATGCGCCGGCCGGATCATTGGACCTGGCTATGCAGCCCACCCTATCTTGTAGACGTGGATTTCGAATGTCGGGTGCATTCCGGCACCGACGAGGCCTTCCTTGTGGTGCCTGTACAGCGAACGCCAGTAGGGCTGAACAATGTGCCCTTCTTCCAACATGATCTCCTGGAGGCGTCTCATGACCTCACGACGCTTGTCCGCGTCGGCGATCGAAAGAGCCTGCCCGAGCTTCTCGTCAAATTCCGCGTTTGCCATGCCGGTTTCATTCCAGGCTTCTCCGGACCGGTAAGCCAGCGCGAGCACCTGGACCCCAAGCGGCCGCTGGTTCCAGTTGGTCGACGAGTAGGGGAATTTTGCCCAGTCATTCCAGAACGTGTTCCCGGGAAGAATGGTACGCTTGACGTTGATCCCGGCATCGCGCAACTGCGCGGCAACCGAGTCGGTCGTATTGCGCCTCCAGTCGTCGTCGATGGAAATCAGCTCGTGCTCGTAATCAACCATCCCGGCTTCCTCGAGCAGCGCCATGGCGCCCTCGGGATCCCTGACATGCTCCATGCCCGGTGCATATTCCGGGTGGATCGGGCAAACGTGGTGGTTTTCAGCTACGGTTCCGCGATCGTTGTACCCCAGCGCGAGGCAGGTCGGGTTGTCAACCGCCTTCACCAGGGCCTGCCTGACCCGCACGTCTGAATAAGGCTTGGCGCCGTCCACTTCAGCATCGGCGTTCGTCCGAATGACGATTGTTGCAGCCGTCACGATGTCCGTATTGGCCCAGCCAATCCCGTCGAATGCATCGATGAACTCGCCGACCGTTTCGTAGGTCATGTCGAATTCCTCGGCTTCTGCACCCGCGAGCCATGACGCCGGATCGGTGCCGTAATCCAGAAACTCGATGCGGTCGAGATAAGCTCCCTCGCCCCACCATTCGTGATTCTCGTTACGGACCAGCACGCCACGCACGCCGACTTCCAGGGATTCCGGAAGATATGGGCCGGTTCCCAGAGCATTGCTGAGCATGTCCGCGTCGGGATTGAAGCTCTGGTGAACGATCGCCGCCGGGTAATCGGCCATGCCGGGAATGATGGAAATATCGGGCTGCGGCAGCGAAAGCTTGACAGTATGACTGTCGACCACGGTGATTGCACCTTCGATCGCTTCGTTGGTGTTGGCGTCAATGAGAGTCGCCATTCGTCCGGCCATGGAGTTGCCGTCGACACCCTTCTCGCACCACCTGGTAATATTGAATGCCACGTCCTCGGCGGTAAAGTCATCGCCGTTGTTCCACTTGACGCCCTGGCGCACGTGCAACATGTACTCGGTGGCATCTTCATTGATATCCCAGCTTTCAACAAGCCTGCCCCTGAAGGTCCCATCCGAATTGAATTCCACAAGATACTCCAGCCAGCCTCTGGCGAAGTTGGCAATCTGGGACCAGTCAAATGTTCTTGGATCCTTGAGGCCCCTTACTTCCGTTTGCAGCCGAAGCGTGCCGCCCGGCTGGATGTCCATGGCGTGCGCCGGCTCCGGCACGATTCCTGCCAGGGAATATGCTCCTGCGGCCGTGACGCCCATTGCAGTTGAACGCGCCATGAATTCACGTCGGCTCAGTTTGCCGTCCATGAACTCCCTGGCATACATCTTTGCAAGTTCGTGCACGGGCTTGCCGTTGATTGTTGGATGATCTGTCATTCCAATCTCCTTTGTTAACTGGCCGTAGACCTGTTGGAAGAGTCGGTCGCCCGACATCGAGCCGAGCAGCCAAGCATGTGATTGCACCCCCTCCCAGGTCGCGGTGCAACTTCACCATTATCTTGTTTTCGGCTGGAACATTCAACCGTAGATAACGCACCAACACGAATGAGTGAGACAGGCGCCAAGGACAGCGGTTGATACGACACCGGTTGTGCGGCTGTCTTACGTCGTTGTTCGCCGCCATCCGCTCATGCGGGACCGAAACCAGGTTCTCTGCCTCTTTGCATATTGTCGCGTAACAGTGGAAATCCGGGCAATCGTGTCTTCCAGGCTGACACCGTCCTCCAGATGGGCCCTGAACTCGCGTGCCCCGAGTGCCTTCGAGTAGGGAAGCGTCGGATCCCAGTCCTTCAGCAGGCGCCGGCATTCCTCGACCACACCATCCGCTATCATCCTGTGCAGTCTTCGTTCGATCCGGGCCGCGGTCTGCCCGGTGTCAGGCCACAGCAGTATGGGATCAACGTCTTCGAGCGGCAGTAGTGGCCTTGTTGACAGCGCCTGCCAGTATGACAGGCTCTGGCCGGATGCTCGCAACACTTCCCACGCACGGACAATGCGGGCGGCATTGTTCAAGTCGAGGCGCCTGATTGCGTCGGGATCATGGCTCCGGAGTTCGTCGATCATGCCGTCCTGGGTGCCTGTGGACTGAATCCGGATGCTCTTGCTGCGAACTTCCCCGGGAATTTCCGGAACCGGTGCCAGACCTGTCGTCAGCGCGGCGAAGTAAAGGCCGGTTCCGCCGACGATTACAGGTGTGGCGCCCCTGTTTTTTTCCAGAACCCGCTGGATGTCCTGCAACCATGACCCGACGGAGTATCGAGTCGCCTTGTCGACATGGCCGAACAAGAGGTGAGGCACTCTCGCTTCGTCCTGCCGGGTAGGCCGTGCCGTGAGGATCTTCCAGCACGAATAGACCTGCATGGCATCCGCATTGACGACGATTCCGTCATTCTTCTCGGCAATATCGATCGCGAGTGACGACTTGCCGGATGCTGTCGGACCGCAGATCAACACGGCCTTCGGCCCGGACCGGTTGCCGGGGTCCGATGTCAATGGCCCGGCTCTCCGGTCACGGGCCAAATCCGCTTGTCAGGTTGCCGGGCTCGCAAAGTGTTGGACAATCGATTTCGGACATGGTCAATGCAGCTGAAATCGCAAGGCAGAGACAGTGAATGGGCACATGGAATTGCAGGCGGGATTCGCATGACTGAACTGACCTACAAACGGATCATGGTGAAGATATCGGGCGAGGCCCTGATGGGATGTCAGAAATACGGGCTTCATCCACCCACCGTTGAGCGCATTGCCGGCGAGATCAAGCAAATTCATGAGCTGGGAGTCGAAGTCTGCATGGTCATCGGCGGAGGCAACGTGTTTCGCGGGCTTCAGGGGTCTGCTCAAGGGATGGAACGGACAACCGCGGACTACATGGGCATGCTTGCAACCGTCATGAACGCGCTGGCCATGCAGTCGGCTCTGGAATCGGTGGATGTCCCCACACGCGTGCTGTCCGCCATTCCCATGGATCAGATCTGCGAACCGTATATCCGGCGCCGGGCGATGCGTCACCTCGAACGCAACCGGGTTTGCATTTTTGCCTCAGGGACAGGCAATCCCTACTTCACTACCGACACTGCGGCAGCCCTGCGTGCCAGCGAACTTGACTGCGCGGCGATCTTCAAGGGGACCAAGGTCGATGGTGTGTACGATGTCGACCCCAACTCGAATGACGGTGCACAACGCTACAGCACCGTCAGCTTTGCAGAGGTCCTGCAGAAGAATCTCAAGATCATGGACGCATCAGCGGTTGCACTCGCACGTGACAACGAACTTCCGATCATCGTTTATTCGATGGTTGAGTCCGGAGGTCTCCGGGAAATACTCGAGAACAGGGGCACCTATACAATCATTTGCTGAATGCGATATACCGGTACTGCATCTTGAAGTGCACGGTTGAGGGAGGCCTGAAGCGATGTCAGTCGACGATTATGACCTTGATATTGATGACCTCGAGCGCAGAATGGACGGCGCGCTGACGGCGATGAAGCAGGAGTTTTCGTCGCTGAGGACCGGGCGAGCATCCGCGATGATGGTCGATACACTGCAGGTGAATGCCTACAACACCATGATGCCGCTGAACCAGTGCGGCACGATCAACGTGCCCGAACCGCGGATGATAACCATCAGCGTTTGGGACAAGGACCTTGTGGTATCCGTGACAAAGGCGATCCAGGAATCCGGACTCGGGATCAATCCCATTGTTGAAGGAACCGTAATCCGCTTGCCGATCCCGGAATTGAACGAGGAGCGAAGGCAGCAACTGTCCAAGACTGCAGCTCAACATGCCGAGAATGCGCGCATTGCGATCAGGAATGTACGCCGCGACGGCATGGAACAATTGAAGAAGGCCAAGGCCGATGGTGTCAGCGAGGACGAGGTCAGGCTCTGGTCGGATGAAGTTCAGGAATTGACGGACAAGGCTATTTCCAATGTAGACGAGGCATTGGAGGTCAAGCGTACGGAAATCATGGCGGTCTGAATGGCGGTTCCGGCAAACGATGCTGCATTTGCGACGTCGGGTGCCGCAACACAGCACCCGGTTCATGTTGCCATTATCATGGACGGAAACGGACGCTGGGCTGCCCGGCGCGGCCTTCCAAGGATTCGAGGTCACCGGGAAGGGGCAGAAAGGCTGCGAGAGATTGTCGAGGAGTGCGTCAGGTTCGGGATCAGGTACCTGACCGTTTTTGCATTCTCGACTGAAAACTGGAAACGCAGCACCGAAGAAGTTGACGGGCTGATGTCGCTGTTCCGTATCTACGCCAATTCCGAGGTCGATACGCTGGTCAGAAACGGGGCAAGGTTCAGGTTCATCGGTGACGTCGATGGCCTCGATGCACCACTGGTCAAACAGATCCTCGAACTCGAGAAACGGACTCGCAGGGGAGGCAGGCTCGATTTGACGGTCGCCCTGAACTACGGTGCACGGAGGGAACTTGTCAGGGCATCGAGGCAGGTAGCAAGACTGGTCCAGGAAGGAAAGCTCGGTCTTTCAGAGATCAGCGAGGAAGTTCTCGGTGCGCAACTCTATACGCACCATCTGCCTGATCCGGACCTGATTATCAGGACCTCCGGCGAATACAGGTTGTCGAATTTCCTGCTTTGGCAGTCAGCGTATTCCGAGTTCGAATTTGTCGAGGATTTGTGGCCGGAATTCACTGCGGAGAGGTTCCGCGAGGTGTTGGCTGGCTACCACCGCAGAAACCGCAGATACGGTGCGGAAAATGCGTGATTGGGGTCTGCCAGGCAGCAGTGAGCTGACTCAGCGTGTGTTTTCGGGCCTTGTTCTGGGCGCGGTCGGTCTCCTTGCTCTGGTGATTGGCGGCTTTGTGTTTGCGGGGTTCTGCGCAGTGGCTGCCGGCCTCATGATCTGGGAATTGACGAGGCTGCTTTGGCGGCACGGACCCGAGAGAACTCCGGTGCTGAACGGCTCTGTTGCAGCGATATCGGTTCTGGCCGCCGCGCTGATGCCATTCGATGGTCCCGTCAACTGGCTGATTCCGGCCGTAGCTGCAGTGGCATTGGCCGTGATGATGCGCCGGGGACCCATACTGTTCGCAATCTATGGTGGCGCAATCCTCTACGCCACGCTCGTGCTGTCGACGTTTCGTACCGAATCCGGGTTTTATGCTGCCGCCTGGCTCATTCTGCTCGTGGTTGCCACCGATACCGCCGCCTTTGCATGCGGAAGAGCACTGGGCGGTCCCAGACTCGCCCCGAAGATCAGCCCCGGGAAGAGATGGAGCGGAGCCCTGGGCGGCGGCGCGGCCGCAATTGCGGTGACTGTCGCATTTGCCGGTTGGATTGCGGCACCGGTCATCGCACTTGGCATTGCCCTTTCAGCGGCGTCACAGTGCGGCGACCTTGCCGAAAGCTGGATCAAGCGAAGGGCCGGCGTGAAGGACAGCTCGGGGTTGATTCCGGGGCATGGAGGCGCGCTGGACAGGCTGGACGGGTTGACGGGGGCCTGTGCACTATTCGGTATTCTGGAGGTATTCCGCGTGGCTGAAAGGGTAGGCATCGCATGACAGATCCACGGCGCAGCCTGTCGATATTCGGATCTACAGGATCTGTCGGTGCGCAGACGATCCGGGTTGTCGAGGAGCAGGGCGGTGCGGAATCATTCGACGTTGTCGCTCTGACATGTGACCGGAATGTTGAATTGCTGGCAGAACAGGCAAGGTCTCTGAACGCCAAGATTGCGGTTGCGGCCAGGGATGAGTGCCTGGAAGAGCTGCGAGCGAGGCTGGACGGATTTCCGACGGAGGCCGCGGCCGGAGGTGAGGCACTCGCCGAAGCCGCGGCGCGACCGGCAGACTGGACGATGTCTGCCATTGTCGGATTCGCCGGCCTGCTGCCAGGACTCCGCTGTCTTGAGAGAGGTGGAACTCTTGCACTGGCAAACAAGGAGAGCCTCGTTGCCGCGGGACGTTTGCTGACATCAACGGCCAGAAAGACGGGGGCAATGATTGTCCCGGTGGACAGTGAGCATTCTGCACTGTTCCAGTTGCTGTCCCAGGAAAGGCGAGACGCGGTTGAAACGCTGACACTGACTGCATCGGGCGGGCCGTTCAGAAAATGCACAATGGAGCAGTTGTCCAGGGTTACCCCCGAAGAAGCGGTAAAGCACCCAACCTGGAACATGGGAACCAGGATATCGATTGACAGTGCGACAATGTTCAACAAGGCGCTCGAACTGATCGAGGCGAGAGAACTCTTCGGCGTCGATCCGGAATCGATCTTGGTCGTTGTTCATCCGCAATCCATCGTTCATGCACTGGTTGGCTTTCACGACGGGCAGGTGCTTGCACATATGAGTTCTACCGATATGCGCGGAGCGATCGAATACTCGCTGAACTGGCCGGCTCGTTTGCCGTCGAAGCTCAAACGGCTGGACCTCGCCGAGCTTTCCAGGCTGGAGTTCGAGGCGCCCGACGAAGAGCGGTTTCCCGCGACTCGCCTTGCAAGGGAAGTTCTCGCTCTGGGCGGACTCGCAGGATCTGCATTCAACGGAGCCAAGGAAGCTGCGCTCGATGCCTTCCTCGAAGGCGTTGCCGGGTTTCTCGATATCTCGAGAGCGGTCGAATCGGTCGTGAACCGGATGGAGTCGACCAATGGATTTGCCGGTGACCCGTTCGACCTCGCACAGATTGTTGACGTTGACCGGGTGGCAAGAGTCCGGGTGAACGAGTACTTCAGTGCCAATCCGGAACGCGGGTAAACGAGTCCAGCCATGGTTCTTTCGGAAGCAGCAAACCTTGTCGTGACGATCTGTGCATTCCTGGTGGCAGTCGGCATCGTGGTATTCGTGCACGAATTCGGCCACTACGCCGCGGCCCGGCTGTCCGGGATAGGCGTCAAGGTGTTTTCGGTCGGGTTTGGCAAGGCGATCCTGGCCTGGCGGGATTCCCAGGGGACGATCTGGAAGGTCGGAGCCATTCCGCTTGGCGGCTACGTGCGGTTCACCGAGGCAAGCGAGAGCGAAGGTGGCCCGGCGCAAGGGAGGCCTGCCGACTGGCGGATTGAAGGGGACAGCCTTTCCCGGGCCGCTTTGCGGTTCCGGGTTTTCACGGTCTTGGCCGGTCCACTCGCCAACTTTGTTTTCTCCTGTGCTGTATTTGCCGTGATGGTGTTGTCGACGGGCATCATTTCGGGAGAGGCAGTCATTGGAACCCTCAAACGCCTTCCCGGCTCCGCAAGTGAGCTGCATCCGGGTGACAGGATCGTTGGCGTAAACGGACTTCCGGTTGAATCACTCACAGATCTCTACAGGTTTTCCGGAACGGACGGCGAATTGGCGTCGGCCAAATATTCCATCGTCAGAAATGGCGACGATCTCGAGCTGGTCGGGCCAGTCCCGATGCCACCGGTCATTGACAGCGTGAGGCTGATGTCGGCCGCATCCGATGCCGGACTGAAGGCCGGCGACGTAGTCTTGGCAATTGATGGTGTGCCGATAAGCCGGTTTGACGAGTTGCGCCGCGCGGTGGAATCCTCCGGTGGCCAGCCGCTGTCCCTGGTCGTCTGGCGTGAAGGAGAGCAGTTCGGCCTGAGCCTGGCTGGACGGGCGGAAACACTGCCGAAGCCGGACGGAGGGTTCGAGACACGTGTGCTGGTCGGTGTTACCGGCGGACTGTTCTTTGAACCGGCAACCCGGCTGCCGGGTCTGTTCGAAGCAGTCTCCATAGGGGCTGTACGAACCGCGAGTGTCCTGACCGGCACGATCGACGGGGTCGTCGCAATCGCCACTGCACAGATCAGTTCGTGCAACCTGCAGGGTCCCGTCGGTATCGCGCGCGTATCGGGCGCGGCGGCAGCGCAAGGAACTCTGGCGTTTGTATCGCTTGTCGGGGTGATCTCGGCCGTCATCGGATTGCTCAACCTGCTGCCGATTCCAGGCCTCGACGGCGGTCATCTGGCCTTCTACATCTACGAGGCCCTGTTTCGGCGTCCACCCAGCAATTCGTTCCAGAGAATCTCGATCACGGTGGGATTCGTTCTTGTCGCGATGCTGATGGCCTTCGGGCTGTTCAACGACCTGACCTGCGCCTGAGCGCTGCCGGAAAATCCAGTTTCCCGGATTTGCCCGGAATTTCAATGGATTCATGCTGAAGGCTGCCTGTTGCAAATCTGCCTGTAAACCGGTTGAGGAATACCACATGTTGATTCTGCGAGTCTGGCAACACAAAATTTGACCAACAGATTCTTTTGACAAGCAGACAATTGGTTATTATGCCAACCTGATGAGGAAGTTGGGGAATTTCCAGCCATGCGAGTGCGTAATACTATTCTTGCACTGATACACCAGTGCAGGAGTGTGATCCTGGTCAGCCTTTGCTGCCTGATTATTCCGGTGGCTGTTTCGGCCCAAAACACCTCCTATTCGAGCGTTGTCGTCGAAGGCAATGCTCGAATCGATTCAGAAAGTGTGCTGCGTTTTGCCGATCTTCCTGCCTCGGGCACGGTGTCTGCGAATCGCCTAAACGCGGCATATCGAGGCATTGCCGATTCGCGCCTGTTTGAAGATATCACTATCGAACAGCGTGGTCGGACACTGGTGATTTCGGTCGTCGAGTATCCGACGATCAACCAGATTTCGATCGAGGGCAACAGCGCGATAAAGGACGAGGATCTGATAACGCTTGTCAAGTCCGAGCCTCGGCACGTCTACAACCCTGCGCAGGCGGAGGAAGACGCAACTGCGATCGCGGAAACCTACAGGGTTGCAGGAAGATACGCCGCCACCGTCACACCGAAGATCATCAGGCGAACGGAGAACCGGGTCGACCTCGTCTACGAGGTATTCGAGGGGCGCGTAATCGAGACGGAGCGCATCGAGTTCGTCGGCAATGACGTTTATTCCGGCCATCGACTCCGGCGGGTGCTCAGCTCGAAGCAGGCCGGAATACTACGAACATTCGTTCGCAGCGATACCTTCATTGCGGAACGGATCGAAGTCGACAAGGCATTGCTCGAGGAATTCTACCTGTCTCGCGGTTATCTCGATTTCGAAGTGCTTTCAGTGACATCCGAACTGACAACCGAACGGGATGCGTTCTTCCTGGTGTTCACGGTCCGCGAGGGTCAGAAGTACAGTTTCGGGAGGATCACGGCGTCGACAGATGTTGCCGGGCTCGATACCGCCGAATACCTTGACCAATCCAGAATCAAGCCGGGCGAGACCTACACGCCGAGACTGATCAACGATGCCGTGAGACGGATGGAGTTTCTCGCGGCCAGGCAAGGCTATGCTTTTGTCCGTGCAGAGCCGGAAACGAGCCGGAACGATGTCCAGAGATCGGTCGATATTGAATTCCAGCTTGTCCGCGGTTCAAGAGTCTTTGTGGAGCGCATCGACATCGAGGGCAACACGACAACCTATGACCGCGTGATCAGGCGCGAGTTTGAACTGGCCGAGGGCGACCCGTTCAATCCCCGGAAGGTCGAAGAGGCCGCAAACCGCATCCGTGGCCTCGGCTTCTTTTCTTCAGTTGATGTCACGACGGAAGAAGGCTCTGCGCCCGATCTGGTCGTGGTCGTGGTCAGGGTGGAAGAGCAGCTTACCGGTTCACTCAGCTTCGGCGCCTCGTATTCCAAGGATGACGGTGTGGCGGGCACGATCAACCTGTCAGAGAGCAATGTTCTGGGACGCGGGCAAGGCCTCAGTTTCGGGATATCGACCGGGGATGACAAGAGCTATGACCTGATCTTCATCGAACCGTATTTCCTTGACAGGGAACTCGAGTTCAGGCTGGAGACCTCCTACATCACGACCAACAGCTCATCGGCCGGGTATTCGACCACGCAGTGGAATATCGAGCCCTCCTTGCGGTTCTTCATCAGCGAAGACACCCGGTTGAGAGTTGGTGCCGGCATTTCCTCGCACAAGCTGGAGAATGCATCTTCGAGTTCGTTCATCGTTCAGAACGACATAGACCGCGGGAAGGGCGACAATGTTTCAGCCAGCTACCTGCTGGACTATGACAGCAGGAGATCGGCCTTCAACCCGGATATCGGAATCGTTGCCAGGGCAGGCCAGCGCTTCACCTACGGGCTCAAGGACGATTCGACTGCAATCCGGACTTCAGCGCTTGTCGGGGCCCACACAACGCTTTTCAACGAAGACATCACCTTGTCCGGGGAAATCGAGGGCGGTGTTCTACTGGCGTCGGGAGGACCTTCGCGTCTGCGGGACCGCTTTCACATGAACAGTTCAATAATGCGCGGCTTTGCGGCCAACGGCATTGGCCCTCGGGACTTCAGTCTGACTTTGAAACCGTCGCGTTATGGCAGTGCGGTGGAAGGGCAGCTTGATCCCCCTAATCCTGAAGATATCGAATTTACAAGAAACTACAATGTACCGCTCGGTGGCAACTACTTTGCCGTAACCCGTCTTGAGACCAGGTTCCCGCTTGGGGCATCGCAAGACGTCGGGATTTCCGGCGGCTTTTTCCTGGATGTAGGCTCCATCTGGGGTTTGGACGATACAAGATGTTCGGAGTACCTCGAACGCGGGAGTCATCGCGTTGGAGAAATCAGGGAGACCACAGACAATGATGAAACTGTGACATTTTGGCCCGCAATTCCGCAGGAGCAATGCGTCATTGATGACGGCATGCACTTGAGGTCGGCGGTTGGGTTCTCGCTCTTCTGGACGTCGTTCCTCGGGCCGTTCCGGTTCAATTTCTCGCATGATCTGCAGTCCGAGCCCTATGATACGCCCCAGTCATTCAATCTCGAGCTTGCATCCAGGTTCTAGATGAAATGGCCTGCAATTCCTGTGTGCGCCATCGCATGTGTGGTGTCGGTTTCAGGAACGCAGACCTTTCATGCCCAGGAGTCGCAGGAGGATGATGCCCCGGCGGCACTCCTGGTGCAGCCCGGCGAAGTGGAGATCGCTGCGAATACTCCTGCACAGGTTCAACCGGAGTTCCCGCTCGGTGAAACCCCCGATACCGTTTTCCTGAGCCTGAACCTGCTCTACAGCGCGTCAGAATTTGGCAGGCGGGTGATAAGGGAAAGCGATCAGGCACTCATACGCTTCATCGAGGAAAACGAGAGTTTCGTCAGGTCACTTGAGGAAGAAGAGTATTGGCTGACCGAACTCCGCAACGCGGGAGCGGTGAGCGATTCAGAATTCGATATCATCGATGCGGTGTTCGACGGGAAGGTCATTTCCCGTCGAGTCAGGCAGGACAGGATTCCGCGACTCCTCCTGGAATGGATCAACCAGAACCAGGGCGAGTTTACGGTCTTCATCGAACGTTCACTGCCGGAGATAGCACGCCGCGAGAGATTCAACGTTGTGCTCAACTCGTCTGCATCCCTGTTTCACCTGCCCGGAGTGGACATTACCAACCTGATGCTGGAAGAGGTCAACAGGAATCTGGGTGACGGAACGCAATCCCTGAACTATGAACCGCCCGAACAGTATGTCTTGCGGAATGCCCCGGTAATCTGACACAGCACGCTTCCAACTGTGTTGCACCGTCATATCGCCAGCGAATTCGCATCGTAAGAGGATTTGCAAAGTACATGAAGGACAGTCAGGAAAACAGACAGCTTAATCTCGATCACTCGATGATCGTTCGGATGATCCCGCATCGCTACCCGTTCCTGCTTGTTGACAGGGTGGTTGACCTGGTGGCCGGAGAGAGAGCGATCGGGATCAAGAACGTCACGATCAATGAGCCGCATTTCCAGGGACATTTTCCGGATAAGCCTGTGATGCCGGGCGTCGCAATCGTCGAGGCGATGGCGCAGTCCGCCGCAATCCTGGTGAACTACACCGAAGATCTGATCGACCAACCCATCAACATCTACCTGCTTGGCGTGGATAACGCGAGATTTCGCAAGATGGTCGTTCCGGGGGATGTACTCGAGCTCAGGATGACCGTAAAGAAGCGGCGCGGCAGGGTCTGGCGGCTCGAGGGAAAGGCCTATGTCGGTGAAAAACTGGCTGCGGAAGCGTTGATTACCGCACTCTGGGAATCGAAAGAGAGCAAGACCTAGTCATGGCTGTTGCTCCATCTGCCGTTATCCATCCGACAGCGCAAGTATCTGATGGAGCGGAGATCGGGCCAGACGTACAGGTCGGCCCGCATTCGATGATCGGGCCGGAGGTCAGGCTCGATGCCGGTGTCGTGGTCAAGTCACATGCAGTGGTCACCGGGTGGACCGATGTGGGGGAGGAAAGCGTGGTCTTTCCGTTCGCATGCGTCGGCGAAATTCCCCAGGACCTGAAATACCGCGGCGAACGGACACGGCTTGTCATCGGCAGGAGAAACCGGATTCGCGAGAGTGCCACGTTGAATTGCGGGACGGAACTGGGCGGCGGGATCACGACAGTCGGCGACGACTGCCTCTTCATGACCGGTGCCCATGTCGGCCACGATTGCACGGTCGGAAACGGTGTCGTTATGGCGAACTATTCGTCACTGGGCGGTCATTGCGAGATCTGCGACAACGTCATTATCGGTGGTTTGTCTGGCATCCACCAATTCGTCAGAATAGGTATAGGGGCAATCATCGGGGCGGTCACCATGGTGCGCCGAGACGTCATCCCGTACGGTCTCGTGCAGGGGCCTGCAGGTGAACTGGAAGGACTGAACCTGGTCGGCCTGCGCCGGCGAAAGGCGGATGGAACGGAAATCAGGCGGCTGAGGCAGGCATTTGAGCATGTTTCCGGAGGTGACAGACCTTTCGCTGATCTGGTGATGGAATTGCAGGGGGGCGACTATTCCGGCAAGCTGGTCGAGGATGTTGTCAGTTTCGTGGCCGGTCATACGGATCGATCCTACCTCGTTCCCAGAAAGCGCACCAATGCAGACGACGCCAAATGAAGACCTTGTTCTGGTAGCAGGAACCGGCCGACTTCCTGAATTGGTCCTGGACAGTGCAATGGCTGCCGGGCTGTCTGTGGTCATCCTGACATTGCCCGGAACCGATGCGGAACCGTACAAGGGCAACAGGTGCATTCCGGTAGGTCTTGGTGACTACCTTGAAGTCCTTGGTCGACTGTCTCAGGAAGGCGCCAGGAAACTGGTGATTGCAGGAGCTGTCAAGCGACCACCCATTGTGGTCGCCGAAGCATCGCGGGATATCTGGAACGGTGATGACGCTGCCATCCGCGGCCTGCTGGCACCTGTACTGGACCTTGGATTCGATGTCGTCGGCGCGCATGAAATAGTTCCGGGGTTGCTCGCCGACCCCGGAGTTCTGACCAGGGCAAGACCCGGAAAAGACGATCACAATGATGTCGCGAGAGCCGCAGAAATAGTCCGGGCGTTGGGAGCGGTCGATGTCGGGCAGGCAGCGGTTGTCGCTCGCCGGATCTGCATCGCGGTGGAATCGGCGGCAGGTACCGACTACATGCTCAGTACGGTCAGCAAGACGATGCTCGTTCTGTTTCCCGAATCCGGTGAAAGATCAGGCTTGCTGTACAAAGCGCCGAAGCCAGGACAGGAACTGCGGGTGGACCTTCCAGTAGTCGGACCAGAAACTGTCCAGGGGATCGCTGAAGCCGGATTGCGAGGGATGGCGGTTCAGGCCAACGGCGTAATGCTGCTGCAGCGCGACGAAATGGTTGAATTGGCCGATCACCACGGACTGTTTATCTGGGCGCTGACGGACAAGCTCAATTGACGCCGGTTATCTTTCTGGTGGCCGGTGAGCCCTCCGGAGACCGTCTCGGGGCGGCCCTTATGTCGGGAATCACGAATTTGGCCGATCAGGCCAGTTTCGTCGGGGTAGGGGGACCCGCCATGGAATCCTGCGGCCTCGAGAGTATCTTTGACTACACGGAACTCTCCGTCATGGGGATCGCTGAAGTCATCCCGCGGCTGCCGAGACTGATGCATCTTGTCAGCAAGACCACAAATGCAGCGTTGTCTGGCGGGGTCGATGCGCTGGTTACGATCGACAGTCCGGATTTCTGCCTCAGGGTTGCCCGGCGCGCAAAGGCTGGCGGGGCAGGTTTTCCGGTCATTCACTATGTTGCACCTTCACTGTGGGCATGGCGTCCCGGCCGGGCAAGGTCACTGTCCAGGTCCGTCGACCACATTCTCTCCCTGCTGCCCTTTGAACCCGGTTTTCTTCAGGAGAGGGGTATCAGTTCGACATTTGTCGGACATCCGGTTGTCGCTGACCCGCCGGCAGAACCCGATTGCGTTGCCGGGATGCGCAACGAGCTTGAATTCGAGGAAGGCCGGCCGATTCTTGCCGTATTGCCAGGCTCGAGAGAGAGTGAAATATCCGTACTGGAGCCGGTGTTCAGGCAGGCGGTAGGATTGTTCCTGCAGCAACACCCTGAATTCGGCGTGGTCATTCCGGCGGCTCCAACCGTGGCCGATCTCCTTGCATCCAGGCTGGATGGGTGGCCCCAAGGCACGCAAATGCTGGATCCGAACATTCATCCGCAGCGAATTGCCGAGGCACGAAAACGGGCAATACTGCAGATGGCCGACATTGCGCTGGCAGCATCAGGCACGGTTGTCCTGGAACTGGCGCGTGCCGCTACCCCGATGGTCGCCGCCTACGACATGAACTGGTTCTCACGGCAACTGGTCGGATCCCTGCTCCGGGTCGACACCGTGAACCTGGTCAATCTGGTCCTGGGTGACAAGGTTGTGCCCGAACTGCTGGGCCGGCGCTGCCGCCCAGAACTGATCTGCAAGAAACTGGTGGAACTCTCCGCAACAGAATCCGCTCGGCAGTCTCAGTTGGCATCTTTCGAGATTGTGCTGGAACAGCTCGGCAAGGACCAGGCCGACCCCGGATTGAGAGCCGCCCAGACGGTCATTGATGTCATTCAGCAAAGTCTGCCGGTTCGGCCCCGAACAGGGTAACGAGGTCGTTGGGATCTATCTTGAAGACATGGTTCGGCGTGCCTGCTGCTGCCCAAACTTCCCGATAGTTCAAGAGGTTCCTGTCGATGAATTTGCGGATGTCTGTTGCATGGGCTATCGGAGCAACTCCCCCGATGCTGAAGCCGGTTGTCCGGCGAACCATGTCGGGATCGGCTCTGGCAATTGGTTCACCCGCCAGTTGTTCAGCCAGGAGCAATGAAATTCGTTTTTCGCCCGCCGTCAAGAACAGGAACACGTCTCCGGACATGCTGCCGACAAATACCATGGATTTGACAATCTGGTTGAGTTCGCACCCGACTTCGATAGCCGCTTGGCGGGCCGTTCTTGTCGGGTTTGCTGAAAATCGAATGCTTGCCGTGACACCGTTCTCAACGAGACAGGCACTTACACGATCCACGCTCTTGCTCATGCGGTATCCTTGACTGGGAACCTGCCGGATACAGGCGGTTTCCGTGGTTAACAAGCGACTGGCTGGCAAGTTGAAGGCAGGCCTGGCAGCGGAACCGTCCGGGAAGCCGGAATACAGATGATGACACATGAACTTTGAATCCCTGATCAAGGAATCTCCCTGTCATCTGGGTGCTGAACGGAGCGTGGACATTACGCCTCTACTTGCCCCGGGCAGGCAGAACTTTGCGCGTCTCGTAGCATGCGCGACGAGTTGCAGCCCGTTCATGAGGACCGTCGCAGAGTCCCAGCCCGAATGGGTCGCAAGCCTAGCCGAGCTTACTCCGGATGAGGCGTTTGCCAGCCTCCTTTCCAGGGACTCCGCAACTTCCCCTGACAGCATGGCCCGGCGACTCCGAAGAGCCAAACGGCGAATGTCATTTCTGGTTGCACTTGCTGATCTGGGAGGGGTCTGGCCCCTGCCGAAGGTCATGCGGTCCATCACGGAGTTTGCCGATCGTGCTGTTCAGCAATGTCTGGAGGCACTTGTCTTGCAGGCGGTTTCGAAGGGCAGGTTGAACCTCTTAGAAAACTGCCGTGATGAAGACCTCGGAGGGCTGTTTGTGCTTGCAATGGGAAAGATGGGTGCATTTGAACTCAACTACTCCTCTGATATCGATCTGATCCTCCTTTATGATGACCGGAAATTCTCGGATCGGGAACAGGCTTCGATCAGGAATGAGTTTGTCCGGATTACCCGGAGATTCGTGTCTTTCATGAGTGCGTATTCCGAAGACGGCTACGTCTTTCGAACCGACCTGCGATTGCGGCCGGATCCGTTGGTGACCCCGGTCTGCATGCCGATGGGGGCAGCAGAAAGATACTATGAGAACTTTGGCAGGGCGTGGGAGAGGGCCGCGTTCATCAAGGCTCGTCCCTGTGCAGGCGATCGTGCCGCCGCTGCAGAATTCCTGGAGTCGCTGGCTCCGTTTGTCTGGCGGAAAAACCTGGATTTTGCTTCAGTCGAGGACGCACGCAACATGCGTGAAATGATCAAGGAGCAAGCCGAGCATGATCCAGGCGGAAGCAGAGCCGGAATCAATGTCAAGCTTGCGCGAGGTGGAATTCGTGACATCGAAATGATGACGCAGACGATCCAGATCATCGCTGGTGGGCGTGATCGGCAATTGAGGCAGAGCGGCACACTGGACGGACTCGCAAGTCTGCAGGCAACAGGCTGGATCACCAGGGATGTCAGGAAAAGGCTGGAGTCCGGCTATGTCAAACTGCGCGGTATTGAACACCGGCTGCAGATGATCAACGACACGCAGACACATAGCGTACCCAGGAGTCCGGATGACCTCGAGCAGGCAG
Organism: Paracoccaceae bacterium; assembly: GCA_963664715.2. Classification (GTDB taxonomy): domain Bacteria; phylum Pseudomonadota; class Alphaproteobacteria; order Rhodobacterales; family Rhodobacteraceae; genus JAPOXR01. Next base: position 96,603 of record CAXXUY010000016.1, on the reverse strand, counting down.
CTGCCCTGTGCGGAGAAAGCAAGCCGGAGAAATTTCTTTCTGATGTCAGGCAGTTGCTTGCTGATGTTGACACGATAACCGGCGAGTTCTTTGCTCCTGATCCAGGAGAATTGGAAGAGTCAGTTACCGATGCAGGCAGATTCGTGTCCACGGAATCCATCGAACGCTGGCACCGGATGCCAGCATTGAGGAACGACAGGGCAATCGAGATATTCTCCAGGATTCAACCCAAGATCATGGCCGGCCTTGCCCGGTCGCACAATCCCGGTCAGGCCGTAACCCAATTCGAGGGATTTCTTGGCGGACTTCCAGCCGGGGTACAGCTGTTCTCTCTTTTCGATTCGAATCCAAATCTGATTGATCTCCTGACCGACATTTGCGGCACTGCTCCCGAACTGGCCAATTATCTTTCCCGGAATGCAGCAGTATTTGATGCGGTCCTCGACGGAGATTTCTTTGACGTGTTGCCGGACGCCCAGTCGTTGACCTCCGGCTTGCAGGCACAGGCCAGGTTGTCCAACGACTTCGAAGAGTTGTTGGACATCTGCAGAAGCTGGATGAAGGAGCGTCATTTCCAGGTCGGGGTCCAGTATCTGCGGGGTATCATTGATTGGCGGCAAGCCGCAGAGGGTTATGCGAATGTCGCAGAGGCCGTCCTGGCCTGTCTCTGGCCCGTGGTCTCTGAACAGTTCAACCGGCGGCATGGTCATCCACCGGGTAACGGGGCTGTCGTCATTGGATTGGGTTCACTCGGTGCCGGACTGCTCACATCCCGGTCATGCCTTGATCTGATAGTCATCTACGATTGCAGTGATGATGAGGTTTCAACCGGGCCTAAGCCGCTTGATGCAAGAAAATACTATGCAGGACTCACCCGGTCATTGGTCTCGGCATTGTCTTCCCATACAGCTGAAGGGCAGCTTTACGCGGTCGACATGCGTCAGCGGTCGACCGGAACAAGCGGACCAGTCGCCACTTCACTGGATGCGTTCAGGGACTACCAGGACAGAAAGGCGAGGGTCTGGGAACACATGACCCTAACTCAGTCGAGAGTCATGGCAGGGTCATCGGACACGGCAATGGCATTTCGAAAACTGCGTGACGACGTCATTAGGAAACCTCGCCGTCCAGAAATGATCGTCGGTGCCCTCGCTGCGATACGCGACGAACTGGCCAGGAACACCCCGAGCCGTCGGAACAACGACCCCTGGGAAGTCCGACTCGGGAAGGGCCGTATTCTTGACGTTACACTCGCCGGTCAGGCCTGCGCGCTACTTGCTGGTGAACTCTCTTCATCAGTTGCCGACCAGACCGAAGCGGGGGTTCGCTGCGGGTTGATTACGAAGGAGGAGGCAAGCGTACTCGAACAATCGTACAACAGGTTGCGGCAACTGCTTCAAGTTGTCAGGTTGACCGTAAATCACAGCTTCAATCCCGACTCGGCAGGAGACGGCGTGATCGCGATTCTGTTGCGGGAAACCGGAATGGCGGATATGGGCATGCTTGAATCAAGACTTGCGCGCGACAGGGAAAACTGCGGGAGAGCAATCGAGACGTTGATTGATCGAAATGCAGTTGCAGGAATTCTCCGATGAACACAGTTCGGCCTGGCACACACCCGCGCATTGACCCTCGCGGGTTGATCTATGAGGCGTATCAGATGCCAGCCCTTTCATCCAAGGACTGCAGGACCATATTCCTGGACTGGGCACTTGGAATGCCCGACTCCACCGAATATCGATCCGCACTAGAGGAACTGCACTCGCTCTATGCCCACAATTTCCCGGATCACCCGATGACAGGCGTTATCCGTGAAGGACTGGCGACGCACTCCCGGTTGGGCAAGAGGAGAGGCCGGCACTCCTCGCGCCGCAGAGGGTAGGGCAATTGACGATCTGATACGGAAGTGGCTCGGGCGGCACCGGGTCGTCGGTACTTACCTGTCAGCAAGCGCCACATACTCCCGTTCATCGCTTCCCGTATATTTCTGGCGGGGCCTGCCTATCTTCTGCGTGGGATCGGCGATCATCTCCTTCCACTGCGAGATCCAGCCGACAGTGCGTGACAGGGCAAATATCGGCGTGAACATGGAAGTGGGAAATCCGATCGCGTCGAGGATTATTCCAGAATAGAAGTCGACATTCGGATAGAGGCGTCGCTTCTGGAAAAACTCATCCTGTAGAGCAATTCTCTCCAGTTCGCGCGCAACCATCAGTGTTGGCAGATTCTCGTTTGGAACCAGATCAAGGACCTCGTCCGCCGACTGTTTCATGATCTTGGCCCTGGGATCAAAATTCTTGTAGACCCGGTGGCCAAAGCCCATCAGTCTGAACGGATCATCCGGATCCTTGGCCCGCCTGATGTACTCCGGGATCCGGTCAGTTGAGCCGATTTCCCTCAACATCATCAGGCATGCCTCGTTTGCTCCCCCATGTGCGGGGCCCCAAAGGCAGGCGATTCCGGCGGCTATGCACGCAAACGGATTTGCGCCGGATGATCCCGCGAGCCGGACCGTTGAAGTCGACGCATTCTGTTCATGGTCGGCATGAAGGACGAATATTCGGTCGACCGCACGGGCAATTTCCGGTTCCACGACGAATTTCTCGGGTGGAACCTTGAAGCACATGCGAAGGAAATTCGCTGCGTAGTCCAGATTGTTCTTGGGATATATGAAGGGTTGTCCGATTGAATACTTGTACGCCATCGAAACGATCGTCGGGAGCTTTGCGATCATCCTGATCGAGGCGATCTCCCGCTGCTCGGGATCCGAAATATCCGTGGAGTCGTGGTAGAAGGCCGACATCGCCCCCATGACACCCGTAATGATGGCCATCGGGTGCGCATCCCGCCTGAACCCACGGAAGAAATAGGTCATCTGGTCGTGCACCATCGTATGCATGGTTACACGTTCTTCGAAGTCATCCAACTGGTCCTGATTTGGCAGGTTCCCGTAGAGCAGCAGGTAGCAGACCTCTATGAAATGCGAGTATTCGGCGAGTTGTTCGACAGGATACCCCCTGTACAGGAGTATTCCGACTTCGCCGTCAATGAAGGTTATCTCCGATTCACAGGACGCCGTGGAAGTGTAGCCTGGATCATAGGCGAAGAAGCCGGCATCCCTGTACAGGCGCCTTATGTCGATGACATCCGGACCGACTGAAGGCGAACTGACGGGCAACTCGAATTTCTTGCCATCAACATTCAAAACGGCCACTCGATCATTTCCAGACATTTCGGTTTACTCCGCAGAACCTGCCATCCTCCTTACGGACGGCCAATTTATTCTTTGCATGCCAGGTCAGTACAGGACCCTGAAGGTAGTGCAGGAACGCCAATGGTTGGCACTTCCGCGACTGGCGACGCACCCAGGTGCGGCAGCCACAACCCTCTCCAGGAATGATCAAGGACTTCACCTCCATTGAACACACAATGGGCCCGGAATTTCGGCATGCAGACAATTACCCCAAAGCCCTAGACTGTTCAATGGTTTGTTGCTTGGACTATGGCCAATCCCATTCTATCCGTGACACTCGCCATGTCAGCCGGTCGATCCCGGTGTTGTTTTTCCCTGGTTCAAATCGCTCCCTCGAAACCCATGCAGATCTGGCAATGAAATGACCTGCACGCTGAATCGGCCGGTTTGGCCAGGTTGAAGCTATCGTCCGCTGGGGTCCCGGGCCGGCAAGACGTCCGCCATCCTTGCCAGGCTCTCGCGCCTTCCGAGAACCAGCATCATGTCGAAAATGCTCGGTGACACGGTCGAGCCGGCCAGTGCAGCGCGAACCGGTTGTGCCAGCAAGCCCATCTTGATTTCCAGGGAGTCGCACAACTCCCTTGCGGCGCCTTCCATTGCATCTCTTTCCCACTGAATCGATGCAAGACTGTCGTGGAGTTCGCGCAGTACTGAAAGCCCATCCCCGTCCAGCGCTGCCGCTGCGTCAGTTGACGGAATCACCGGTCGCTCGGAGAACAAGAACTCGGTCTTGTCCGAAAGTTCGCGCAATGTCCTCACACCGCGACGGATCAGTGGAATGGCCACGGTCAGGAGTTCGACCTTGCCCGGTGAAACATTGCCCCGGGCCGCGATGATCTCATCAACCAGCCTGGCGTCCCCAACCGCATCGATGTGCAGACGAGACAGGTTCAGCAGTTTCTTGTGGTTCAGACGGGAAGGGGACTTTCCCAGAGCCTCCAGTGTAAACCACTCGATGGCCAGTTCCGTAGAAAAATTCTCGTCATTTCCGTGGCTCCATCCAAGTCGCGCAAGGTAATTCCTCATTGCTTCCGGAAGGATCCCCATTTGCTGGTAATGATCAAGACCGGGGTCACCGGTCCGCTTGGACAGCTTTCTTCCGTCCTGGTCGAAAATCAATGGAATATGGGCGAATCGTGGAGCCTGCCATTCGAACGCCTGGTACACGAGCAACTGCCGCGCTGAATTCATCAAGTGATCGTCACCCCGGATAACGTGGGTAATCTCCATATCATGGTCATCGATCACGACTGCAAAATTGTATGTGGGGTTTCCATCGGACCTGACGATCACCATGTCGTCAAGGGTCTCGTTCTTCCAGGACACCTTGTCACACACGATGTCCTGGATTGTCGTGGATCCACTGACCGGGGACTTCAGCCGAACAGTATATGACCTGTCCGGGTAATCGTCAGGATCGACGTTACGCCAGGGACTCTCGAACAATACTGGCCGTCCTTCCGCGATTGAGTGCTTCCTGGCTTCGCTGATTTCCTCAGCTGTCGCAAAACACTTGTAGGCGTGGCCAGACGCAAGCAGGTCATTGGCCGCGCCGACATGCCGAGCACGGCGCGAATGCTGGCTGACAACCTCGCCGTCCCAGTCCAGTCCCAGCCAGCGAAGACCCGAGAGTATTGCTTCGGTTGCTTCCGGAGTAGACCGTTCGCGGTCAGTGTCTTCAATCCGCAGTCTGAATACACCACCGGTGGACCTGGCAAACAGCCAGTTGAACAGCGCTGTACGAGCGCCGCCTATGTGCAGCATGCCCGTGGGAGATGGCGCAAATCTTGTGACGGTGCTTTCCGACATGAACGAAACCAGGTCTGACGGCCTCCCCGGATGAAATCCCGGGGCCACATCGGCAGGTTGACGTATTGGCGTCGTTTCCCGGATCACTCGGCCAGCGTTTAATAGCTCCTCAGCAATCCTACAAGCTTGCCCTGCACCGCAATTTCGTTCGGACGGTAGACACGGGTTTCAAATTCCGGATTTGCTGCTTCCAGCGCAATGGAACTTCCCTTCTTGCGCAATCGCTTCAACGTGACTTCTTCATCCTTGACGAGCGCAACGATTATTTCACCGTTATCGGCCGTGTGCTGTTTGCGGATCAGGACGACATCATTGTCCAGAATTCCTGCATCGACCATCGAGTCGCCCGATACTGTCAGTGCAAAATGTTCGCCGATTCCGCTCAGCATGTACGAGGGAACGTTGATTTCCCGTTCCTTCTGACTGATCGCTTCGATCGGCGACCCGGCAGCTATACGTCCCATCACGGGAACAAGAATTGTATCGAACATGTCCTCGAACATGGAGCGCTGATCGTTGGCGGTCGTGCTTGCCACCGCCTTGATCATACTCTCCGTGTTACCGGCCTTCTGCTCTGGCAACTTGACCACCTCGAGCGCCCTTGCGCGGTTGGGCAACCTTCGCAAGTGTCCGCGTTCCACCAGCGCATTGATCAAGCGATGGATCCCGGACTTTGACTTCAATCCCATTGCGTCCTTCATCTCTTCGAAGGATGGAGGGACTCCGGTCTGCCTTATCCTGTTGTCGACCAACCGCAACAATTCCAACTGTCGCTTGGTAAGCATTGTTGATTCCTCGCTATGACATACACCCAAAATGTAGTTGAGTTCGAGTCAAGTTCTACATGTGTTCGTGGTTTGTGTCAATCACCAGGCTCCGAGTTCGCAGTATTCGACGAGTTCGCCCTCCTTCCGTTCAGGGTCGCCAGGTGGCCGTACAACGAGGGCATCTGCCTGGTCGAGCACGCTCATGAGCGAGCTATCCTGTCGGTTGAATATCCGAAGGCTTATCTCATTGTCGGGTCCCTGGAAAACCGCTCTCATATAGTGTTCGCGCGGTCCATTACTTGGAATCCTCTCTGCCAGTGGGGCGCGTTTCCTCGGCAATGCGGACCGACCAAGACCCAGCATTGCCCTGACTGCCGGAACGAGGATGACATAGGAGCAAACCAGCGCCGAGACCGGGTTTCCGGGCAGGCCGATCACCGGTTTTTCGTGGAAAACCCCGGCCATGAGCGGTTTGCCGGGCCTCATCGCCAGTTTGTAGAAGAAGAGACGCAGACCCATCCGTTCAGCAACCGGCCGGACAAGATCATGATCTCCCTCCGAAGCCCCGCCAACCGTTACGATCATGTCAGCATCACTGGCCAGGTGAAAGCCAGCTTCAATCGAGTCCGCACGGTCGCGTGCGATCGGCATGATTCTTGGAGTTGCCCCGGCCGACTCAAGGATTGCTGCAATCCCCAAACCGCTCGAGGCAATTATCTTTTGGTCGGAGTCCGGATCACCCGGCATTGAGAGTTCATCTCCCGTTGGAATGATGGCTATGTCCGGTTTCCTGTATACCGAGACCTTTCCAACATTCATCGATGCGATCAGGGATAGTGTGGATGGTCGCAACACGCGGGGGGCAGGGACCCGGGACCCTGCGCCATAGTCTCCGCCGGCAGGACGAATGTAGCGATTCGAATCAATGCCGTCCCTTACGGTGATCGTTCCGCCGGCCGCGGTTACATCCTCCTGGATCACGACCCGTTCGGCACCTTCCGGGACCCTTGCTCCCGTGAATATCCTGATTGCTGCCCCTGGCCCTGCGCAACCTTGAAAGGGGCGCCCCGCCGCCGATTCTCCGATGACATTTAGGACAGATCCCGGTCGCACGTCATTTTCCAGTACAGCGTATCCGTCCATAGCCGAGGTTGCGTAAGGCGGTTGATCGCGAGCCGCCTCCACTGTTTCGGCGAGTACCCGGCCAGATGATGAGGCGAGTTCAACCGTTTCGCAGTCAATGGTCGGGACCAGATCAAATATGTGGTCGAGCGCCTGCGCTACGGAGATCATGGCGATGCTTCGTATCGCCCGGATTTGCCGCCATCCTTGAATGCGAGACGGATATCCGTGATTGTCGCTGAACGGTCAACGGACTTTACCATGTCATAGATGGTCAGTGCCGCAACCGAGACAGATGTCAACGCTTCCATTTCGACACCCGTTTGCCCGGTCGTTGTCACCATTGATTCAATCTGGACCTTGCTTGGATCGTCAACCAGCTGAAACTGCACGTCTACGCTCGTGATAGCAATCGGATGACAGAGGGGAACGAGTTCGGGGGTCCGTTTTGCTGCGACGATGCCGGCCACCCGCGCGACGCCGAGGACATCTCCCTTCTTCAGGGAATTGTTTCGAATCTCTGCAAGTGTCTCTGGCCTGACGAGAACCGTAGCATTGGCGACTGCCACCCGGCTGCTGGACGGTTTTCCGGATATGTCGACCATTCTTGCCGAACCGGTTTCATCGATATGGGACAGCTTGACCATTCATGACTCCCAGTGATCCTGTCGGTCGTTTCACGCAGATCCCTGAAACAGAGTTCGAACCAGTCGGCGGATCAGCGACTCCAAGATCAATCTCTACCAACAGCAAGCAATATCCGCAAAGCACATGAGAGGATGATTACATGCCCTGTGCGGGCATGTGGGCGGATGGAACGGCAGTGGACCTGGCTGACCGAATTCAACAGGGTACGGGCGGCGTTCAGGTGAGCCTCCGGTATGAGCGTGCTTCAGGTGGATCATACTCCGCGCGCAAACTCCCGGATTCCATGCCGTCCCTGCTTGCCCGAGGCCGGAATCTTCCGGCACGGCACCGGGCACAATCCGGCCCGAATGGACCGAATCGCCCGGAAAAGACAGAATTTGTCCATGACCAACCACGCGCTGTTACAATGTGGAATTGACACGTTGAACGACAACCGAATCCAAATCCGTCAGGCCCTGGCCGCGCGAGGTTGAATGTGTCGCAAGATCGGATTCGCACCCGGGTTGTTTGGATTGCGGTTATTTCCGGTCGACGGCCATGAGCAGCGGTGGCAGGAGCAGGAAGTCGGCGAGCAGTGCGATGAAGATCGTCAGCGTGACCAGCAGGCCGAGTGCCCAGCTGATCTCGAAGCCCGATGCCGCGAATACGAGGAAGCCGAGGCACAGCACCACGGTCGTGGTCCACATCGCATGTCCGACGATGGCAAAGGTCGAGCGCACGGCGTCTGCCGGTGCGGCCCCGCCCCGCCGCGCCTTCAGATACTTGCTGAGGAAATGGATGGTATCATCGACGATGATGCCGAATGCGATCGCGGTCATCACCGAGCCGGCAAGGCCGACCCGGCCGACGAGGTAGCCCCAGATCCCGAAGCTCAGCGCGGCCGGTATGAAGTTCGGCACGAGGCTGACCAGCCCCAGCAGCACGCTTCTGAACACCAGCACCAGGATCAGCGAGATCAGCGCCATCGCGGCGATGGTGCCGGTCAGCATGCTCCGGATATTGGTCTGGGACAGGTGCGCAAAGACGATGGTGACCCCCGTGGCCTCGGCCGACAGCCCCGGGGCGTTCTCCCGGATCCAGCCCTGCGCCCGCCGGTCGAGTTCCAGCTGCTGCCGGGAGGTCAGGCTCCGCATCACCACCGTCATGCGCGTATTCGCCCTCGCCACGTCGATCCGGTCGTTCAGGTCCCGGCCGACCGGCAGGGAAAACTCGTAGAGCAGCAGGAACTGCGCCGCCAGCTCCGGGCTGTCCGGCAGACGGTAGCGGGACGGCTCGTCGCCATGCATGTTCCGGTTCAGACGCTTCATGATGTCGGAAAAGGCCTGCACGTGAAACACCTCGGGCTGACGGCGGAACCACCCGGCGAACGCCTCGACCCGCTGCAGGTAGGCCGGATCGGTGATCCCGCCTTCGCTCCCCGAAGCCAGGGAATATTCGAGGCTCTCCATCCCCGTCAGGTTCCCGATCACGAAATCGGTATCCCGGCGGAACTGGTAGCGCTCGCCGAGATACCGGGTCCAGTTGTCGGTCAGCTCGATCCGGTGGATGCCGGTCACCAGCACCAGCGCCACCAGCGTGCAGCACCCCAGAAGCACCCCCCGCCGGGCGATGACGAAGCCGCCGAAACGCTCGAACAGCGCAGGGCCGGCAGAACCCCGGGCCCGGGACCGCAGCGGCAGCACCGAGAGCAGCGCCGGAAGCAGGGTCAGGCTGTAGACGAAGGCGCAGAAGACGCCGAACGCAACCAGGCTGCCGAGCACGCGGAATGGCGGCGAATTCGAAAAGTTGAGACTCAGGAAACCGATCATCGTCGTCAGCGAGGTCAGGAATACCGGCCAGGCATTCATGCGCAGGGCCTCGGCAATCGCCTCCCGGCGCACAAGGCCCCTGTCCAGCGCCGACAGGGTGGCCGAGACGATGTGAACCGAATGGGCGACCGCAACCGTCATCACGATGATCGGGACCCCGGAATTGACGGGATTGAACACCGTGCCGACCCAGCCGGCCACGCCCACGGTGCTGTTGATGACGAAGCCCAGCATCACGAAGATCGCAAGGGTGCCCGAGAGCGAGCGCAGCAGCAATGCCGTGGCGGCGAGCATGACCAGGAACACAACCGGGGTGAGGGTCTCGAGATCGTCCCTGGTCGCATCGGCAAAGGCACGGTTCAGCGGAACATCGCCGGTCAGGTGGAAGGCCATGCCGGGATAGTCCGCACCCGCCCTGTCCAGGATCCCGGCGAGATGATCGGTGATCTCGACCACCGCAGCGTCGGGATCGTCGGGAAGGGCAAAGGTGATGACCACGCCGGCCACACCGCCATCCCGGGATACGAGCCGGCCGACCAGCTCCGGCTCGCCCAGCGCAATCGCCTCGATCCGCCCGATATCATCGGCCTCCAACGAAGCTGCATCCTCGATCAGCGCTTCGACGATCAGCTCGTCACCCTCGGCCCGGCTGTGGCTGAAATTGGCAAGCGAATCGACGCGGGTCGAATACGGCGTCGTCCAGGCGGCATCGGTCACCTCCTCGAGGACGGCGAGGGCCTCGCCGGCAAACACCGTGCCATCCCGGGGCGCAACCGCAATCAGCGCCAGGTTCGAGGCGCCATAGACCTGCTCGAAGGCGCTGAACGCAGCCAGATACGGATCGTCCCGGTCGAAAAGGCTGCGATAGTCATTGGTCACGCCGATGAACCTGACACCCGCAGCCAGGACAATCATCACCAGCCCCGCAAGCGCAATCGTGCGCCAGCGGTATGTCAGCACCATGGCGACCAGCCGCTCCAGCATGGCCGGGCGCACCAGTTCGGCAATCAGAGACGGGACCCGGAACCACATCGATGCAATCCAGCCCGCAATCCGGAAGCTGAAAGGAAGGGGCCGGCGCCCGCCGGGATCCGGCCCTGCCATCCCGACGACCTCCCCGAGTGGACAGGGTCCGGCAATTCCAGCCTGATCCCCGCCCTGTCAAACACGGACATGTCGAGAATCGCGGTCAGGTTCGAGACCTTCCCGGCCGAGGCAGGCGCAGCGCGCAGCGCCGATTCAGCGCCGCCATGCAGGACAAACCACACCCGGCGGCCGGGCGCCTGCCTGCCGGGTTCCGCAGGATCGGCGATCATCGCGTCGGCGAGCGGATCGCCCAGATGGGTGCGGCCGACAGAGCGCTCCGCCAATTCCGGATTGGCAGCCCTGCTTCGCTCGAAGCCCTCCCGATATGCGCCAGGTATCTTCATGGCCAGCAGCTCCGGTCACGATCATTCCTAAACCGACAAACCAACAACCGACAAACCAAATCAAACAGCTCGACAGAGCGCAAAAGCAAAACGCCGACAATGCAAGGCCGGGCACACCAAAGTCAACCCGGCAAAGCATCCCGTGTCAAGCGAGGGACCGGGTTGCGAGGGCCAGTCGCTCAAGCCTGCCGAAATGTGCCCGTTCCCGAATCCGACATCATCCTGCTCGGCGCAGGTACAGTCCAGCCTGACACGGCCGCATCATCCCGAAAAAACACCCGGATTAGCCCAGGCCCGGCCATGCGCTGTGCTCATGTTGGAATTGCACCCCGGGCCGCCGTCAGCTCGTCATTCGGTAACTGGGTTCGTTATCCTGACCAGTTTCTCCAAGCTGTTCCTGGCGGATCCGCTGTTGATGCTGGTCCTGGCGAGTTCGACCCCTTCCGAAAGTGAGGCTGCCGCCTCGGCGACGACGAACGCCGCGGCTGCATTGAGCAGCACGGCGTCAAGATAGGCGGACTGTTCGCCGGAAAGCAGTGATTTCAACTTGGCTGCATTGTAGTCGGGTGTTCCGCCTACTATCTCTTCGAACGGATGGGCGGGCAGGCCGGCGTCATCGGGATTCAGGGCAAACTCGGTGATCCTTCCCTTTTCAAGTCGGCAGACATGGGTGGGTCCGCTGATCGAGATCTCGTCAGTTCCATCTTCCCCGTGGACAACCCAGACCGAATTGCTGCCGAGCTGGCGCAGTGTCTCCGTCATCGGACGGATCAATTGCCGCGAAAACGCGCCGGATAACTGGCTCTTGACTCCTGCCGGGTTCGTGAGCGGCCCCAGGATGTTGAAAATTGTTCTGGTGCCAAGTTCCTGTCGAACAGGCATCACATGCTTCATTGCCGGATGGTGCATGGGCGCCATCATGAATCCGATACAGGCATCGGATATCGCCCTTTCGATGACCTCGGGATCAACCGATGTGTTCACGCCGAGCGACGTGAGGACATCCGCCGCACCAGAAAGTGAAGACAGGTTCCGGTTTCCGTGCTTGGCGACCGGCACTCCGGCCCCGGCAACGACAAGAGCTGTTGCAGTCGAGATGTTGAGGGTGCCTTTCCCGTCTCCACCGGTGCCGACGATGTCGATTGCGTCATCCGGCGCCGAAACTGAACGGCATTTCTCTCTCATTACGGACGCGGCGGCGGCGTATTCCTCCACGGTCTCGCCCCTGGACCTCATGGCCATCAGGAGCCCCCCAATCTGAGCAGGGGTTGCATGACCATTCATGATGGTTGCAAACGCCGATTGCGCTTCATCCCTTGTGAGGGGACGCACGCAGGCAACAGCAATATGCTCCTTGAGTTTGTCACTCATATCGGGCTCCTGATTGCTTCAAGAATCTGCCCAGTACATGGTGTCCGTGTTCGGAAGCAATGCTCTCGGGATGAAACTGCAAGCCGTAAACGGGCAAGTCCCGGTGCTGCAGCCCCATGATTATGCCGTCCCGGTTCCAAGCCACCACCTCCAACTGCCCGGGAAGGCTGGACTTCTCGACGACAAGCGAGTGATAGCGTGTTGCCCTGAGAGGCGACGGAATGTCACTCATCAATACTGAACCCGAGTGAAACACTTCATCGGTCTTTCCGTGGACGACTTCATGGCATTTCACGACCCGTCCTCCAAAAGCGCTGCCAATTGCCTGGTGACCGAGACAGATTCCGAGGATCGGAATTGAACTTTCAGCGGCCCGCTCTACGAGTTCAATGCAGATTCCTGCCTTGTCAGGCGTGCAGGGGCCTGGCGAAATCACGATGGATTCCGGTTCCATGCCAATCGCATCCTGCGCCGTCAATTCGTCATTGCGCCGTACGACAACTTCAGCCTTCAACTCCCCGAGATACTGGGCAAGATTGAAAGTGAAACTGTCGTAATTGTCTATCAGCAGCAGCATGTCTGGTCGTGATCCTGTGTTGTGGTGCCCGGGTCGGCCAGGCAAGCCAAAATCAATTCGCGCCGTTGCCCTTGCTCCGGTTGCCTCGCCCGGTTCGCTCATCGCCGGCAAACATGGATGCCTCAGCAGCAGCGTTGCGCAGCGCCTGGGCCTTGTTCACCGTTTCCTGCCACTCTGTATCGGGATCGCTGTCATGAACGATTCCCGCTCCTGCCTGGACGAATAACTGGTTGCCCTTCAAGACCGAAGTCCGCAGGGCAATGCACATGTCCATGTCACCATTGGCGGAAAAATACCCGACACCTCCACCATAAACACCGCGCTTTTCGATTTCCAATTCATCGATGATTTCCATAGCCCGCACCTTTGGCGCCCCGGACACGGTCCCTGCCGGAAGGCCGGCAAGTAGTGCCGAAAGCGCGTCGTGCTCAGCCGACAGCTCCCCTTCCACGTTGGAAACGATGTGCATCACGTGCGAGTAGCGTTCGATTGCAAACACCTCGGTCGGGCGAACGGTTCCCGTTCTTGCGACCCGACCCACGTCATTTCGGCCAAGGTCCAGCAACATCAAGTGCTCGGCTCTTTCTTTCTCGTCAGCGAGCAACTCTTCGCCCAGCCTCGCATCCTCATCCGGAGATTCTCCTCTGGGACGGCTGCCTGCCAGGGGCCGGATCGTAATGGTCCTGTCAAAAACCCTTACGAGGATTTCTGGACTTGCACCGATCACCTGGAATTCGCCGAAGTTGAAGAAGAACATGAATGGTGAGGGATTGGTGCGTCGAAGTGCCCTGTACAGGGAGATCGGGCTCTGGTTGAACTCGAAGTTCAGACGATGGCTCAGCACTACCTGAAATATGTCACCGTCGCCGATATACTGCTTTGCCTTTCTGACGATTGACACGAAATCTTCCTTGGCCAATCCAGGCTGAACGGTGGCCGGGAACGAAGTCTGCCCGAGAATCCGGTTCGAATGTCCGGGGGAGCCTTCAAGCCTGTCGACCGCCTTCAAGACACGTGACCGCGCCGACGCATACGCCTTTTCTGCCGGAATTCCGTCACCGAACCAGGCCGGGCTGACAACCGTGACGTCGCCCTTTACGCCATCGAGCACTGCGACAACAGATGGTCGGATCAGGACGGCATCAGGAGTTCCGATCCGGTCCTCATTGACGTTCGGCAGACGCTCGGCAAGCCTCGCCATGTCATAACCCAGATACCCGAACAGACCGGCCGAACTCGCCGGCAGAGAAGACGGTAACGCGATCCTGCTCTCATTTATGAGGTTTCGCAGCGATGAAAGGGGATCAACCGGTTCTTCCGACCAGCTATCCTCCCGGAGTGCAGGGGTTCTGTCGATTCGCGCTGTATCGCCCTGGCACTCCCAGATCAGGTCGGGGTTCATCCCGACTATGGAATAGCGGCCGCGTATCTCGCCTCCGGTAACCGACTCGAGCATGAAGCTGTTTTGGTCAGCATCAGCAAGCTTGAGCATCAATGATACAGGTGTATCCAGATCTGCAGCCAGAGCCTGATACACGACCTGGTTCTCGCCGGCCTCGTAGCCTCTCTCGAAATCATCGAAATCGGGTAAGATCGGCATCTGTCATGCCTTACTGCAATTGGGCATGTATCGAAGTGATCGTAGCGTGATCGATTTCAATCCCGGCACTCTTCTGCAGGTATTCCGAATACAGCCTGAATACATCCTGGCCGGTGGCAGCACTCACTTGCCCTGACAGCGCATCCCTCAGCGACATGGCGATCTCGTCATCCATACCGACCTGATTGATTGAGTTGAGCCGCACGATGCCGACCTCCACGCCTTCACCGAATACGGAAACATCATCGACGCCCAGTTCAAATGCAGCGGCAACAAGCCCCGACGGTCCGTCCAGGTAGTACTCGGACCTTCCGATGTCTTCTGCATATGTCGCGGTCAGGGCCAGTTCCTCAAATGTGCTTCCCGATGCCAGATCTGCCCGGATGCTCTCTGCATGCGCCCTAACCAATTCGGCGACCTTCTGTTCCCGCCAGGCCGCGGCAACTTCGTCCCTAGCTGCGTTAAACGGCCTCAACGCCGGAGGGATGATATCGTTTAGCCGGACTGCAAACACACCGCCATCGGACAGGTTGGCGAGTTCCGGAAAATCGCCTTCCGACAACGCTTCCACCGCCGCGCGGAACTCTGGATGCCGCGCAATACCATCTCTCGTTTCCGGTCCGTACGACATGGACGAAAACCTCAGTTCGGTGTCGGCAACAAGTTCTTCCAGGGTTGCGCCACTTGCCAACAGATCCTCGTAGCTGTCGACGCGATCAGCGATTTCGTCCCTTGCCGATTCAATCGCCAAATCACGGGCCAGTTCTTCCCTTGCTTCCTCGAACGGCGTCACGCGCCCGGTCAAGACAGCATTTACCCTGAATATTGCCGGCCCCAACTGCGATTCGACCGGGCCGAATATTCCGGTTTCGGAACTGCCGAACAGGAGAGCGGCGGCGTCTTCCGTCAGATCGGAACGGTCAACTTCCCCGAGTTCCACGTCTGCCAATGCTATGCGTCGTTCCAAGAGCATTTCGACGAACCCGATTTCCTTGGAGTCCAGCCTCTCCTTGGCCAGCCGGGCGGCCTCGGCATCAGGAAATACCAACCGGTCAACGACTCTTCGCTCCGGAAGATTGTATATGTCGGATCGGGCTGCGTATTCGGCACGAATGGTGTCTTCGTCAACATCCAAATTCGGAGACAGCATATCCGGTGCAAGCCACGCATATGTGACTGCTCTCATTTCGGGATCAGTAAACTCGTCCGGGTTGTCTTCGTAATAGGTTCGCAGGTCGGAATCCGTCCAGTCAGGAACCGGGTCCGGCAGATCTTCCTCGCCGATCGCCGCCCAGGTGAAACTGCGCGTGTTCAGGCTAAACTCGACGAGGTCATCAAGGTAGGTCCTGGATGGGCTTATGCCACCCACAATCGATGACCTGACGATCTCCCGGGCCTCGCCTTCCCGTAATATCTCGTCAAATTCCGCAGGACTGAGGCCTGCTCTCTCGAGGGCAAATTCATAGCTGTCCTGATCAAACTCCCCGTCGATCCCCTGGAATGCAGCCATGAGGCTCAACTGTTCCAGGACGGTGCTGTCGCCGACCGACAAGCCCAGCCTTGCAGCTTCATTATTCAGGGCTGCCTGAAGATAAAGTCCTTCCAGCGCCTGCCTGTCGAGACCGATTTCAACTGCCTGGCTTGCGGAGATGTTGGTCCCGGTCAGGCGAGTGAAACCATCGATTTCCGCCTGCAGCGCACGAACATATTCATCGACGGATATTTCCTCGTCTCCCACGGAGCCGATTGCCCTGACCGATGTTGAGAATCCGCCGATACCGAATCCTGCCAGTCCGGCCACCAACAGGCCAATGAGAATATAGACGACGACGTTCGTGCCCTTGGTGCGGTTTGCCTTTGCCATCTGCTCCTTGCTCGAATTTCTGAATCGAATGGGTTCTCTAGGCTTAGTATTTGCTGGTTACAAGTGACGAGGGCAATCGCAGGCGCCAATCGGCTCCAGTCAGGGCCAGTAGCCATCCAGGCGCGTGAAGAGTTCTCCTATGCCTGCCTGGCCGACATTTGCGTATGCAATCCTGAGTTGCCTGTCAGTACCGACGCCTGCATCCTGTGCGAACATCGTTCCCGGCAGGACCAGTATTCCGCGTTCGGACAGCAGCTTCAGAACGAACCTGTCCGAGGAAACCTCGAACGGGTACTCGACATATGCAAAATATGCCCCGCAACCAAGCAGTCGCCATTCTTCAAGGCCGGCAAATCCGGATTCCATTGCACTGCGCCTGCGAAGAATCTCCCTTTGTTCTTCGGCAAGCCACCCGCCGAGGTGACGCATGCCGTAGAGAGCGGCATGCTGGCCGATCCTGTTCGGGCAAATCGCAACTGAATCCAGGAATTTCTCGATCTCCGCGAGAACCGCTTCCGATGCGACAATTGCTCCGACCCGGTGCCCAGTCAACCGGTAGGCCTTCGAGAACGAATACAGGTGGATGAAGCTGCCTGGCCATCCGGGATCGGTGAAGAGGTCGTGTAATGGTCCCGGTCGCGAATCGAAGTCACGGTATGTTTCGTCGATTATCAGCGCAATTCCCTTGCGCTTTGCAAGTTCGTAGACCTGCCTGACGGTATCGGCCGAATACTCGGCGCCTGTCGGGTTGTTGGGAGAAACCAGTACAATTGCCCGGGTCGTGTCCGAAATCGATCGAGATATGGCATCCGGATCTGGCGCGAGGCTTCCCCCGTTATGTGGTACCCTCGCCTCGATTCCCATCATGTCGAGCCACATCTTGTGATTGAAATACCAAGGGGCGGTGATAATCACGGAATCGCCGGAACCAGCCAATGTTGACACCACCGCCACGAAGGCCTGATTGCATCCGGAAGTTACAGCGACCTGGCTTTGCCTGATCTCACCGGCATATGCGGCAGACCAGTGCCTCGCGATCTCCTGCCGTAGATCCGGGTCCCCGAGCACAGGTCCGTAGACGTGCGCCTGCACATCAGTCATGGCAAACTCCGACATTGCCCTGCACATTGCCTCGGGGGGTGCCGCCACCGGTGCGGCCTGTGACAGGTTAAGCAATTCGTAGTCGGGATTTCTCGGAGTTGACTCAAGCCACCGCCGGGCCTCCATTATCGGCGGGCTTGCCGTTGCAGCAAAACGGGGATTCAAACTGAAAACCATTGCATCAATCCATTGGGAGGTTCCTAACGGAATTCCGGGATAACTCAACAGGTGACTGAACGTGTAGCCAAAACCGCAAGCGAGCTTATCGCAATATCAACGGCTTCGGCCAGCATCTAACGAAACCTGCACCAGGAAAATCCTTGTTCATCAATAGGGTTCAGACGTATTGAGTCCTTGTGGCAACTGCTTCTGGACAATGCCCGGATGACAACCCTTGCCGGATATGACCCCGATCGGCGGATGATTGCCCGCGCGACTCCCGCGCGACTGCAGAACGTTATATCAGTGCTATAGAATGATAGAGCGTTTGCTGGTGCCAGGTCTATCGAGATTCAACAACGAGTATCGTCTTGGATAATGAAATTGACATTTGGAATGAACTGAAATCGTTTGCGGCTGAATTCGAAACAAGTCATCGCGCCGTTCTGCCAGGCGTGGGTCAGCCAAGAACCGATCTGCCGGATGCGATGGCATACGCGATGATCGGAGGCGGAAAATACCTTCGCCCGTATATTGTTCACTGTTCGGCAGAAATGTTTGATGCAACTGGTGAATCCAGCATTCGGACCGGTTCAGCAGTTGAAGTTGTTCATGCCTACTCGCTCGTGCATGACGACTTGCCTGCAATCGACAATGATGACCTCCGGCGCGGCCGTCCCACCTGTCACCGTGCGTATGGTGAAGCGACAGCAATACTTGCCGGTGACGCCCTCCTGACACTGGCATTCGAAATTCTGGCGGACGAGAGAACCCACGCGTCGGCAAACGTTCGTTTGGAGTTGATTGCGTCGCTTGCCAAGGCGGCAGGGACATCAGGAATGATAGGCGGGCAAATGATTGACCTAGAATTCGAGCACAAGGTGGCCGACTGCGAGATTGCCGAGAAGCTGGCCCGCTGGAAAACCGGCGAACTGTTCTCCTTCTCTGCAGCTGCGGGCGCAATCGTTGGCATGGCCGACGAAAGCGAAAGGATCGCGCTCGCCGAGTTCGGATCGGATTTGGGCTTTGCATTCCAGATTGCGGACGACCTGCTGGATGTTGAGGGAGACGAAGAGCTGATCGGCAAGCGTGCCAGGAAGGATGCCGAAGCAGGAAAGGCCACGCTGGTTTCGATCCTGGGAGTAGAGAGGACCAGATCCGAACTCGACCGGGTTTCCCGAAGGGCACTCGACAGGCTGGAGTGCTTCGGATACCGGGCGGACAAACTGAAGGCGATCACCAGTTTCATTGTCACCAGGAACAAGTAGAACCCGAAATCGCAATCGGTCGTGGCATCGAAGAGTATCGAAGGCTTAAACACCGTGACCGGGCGCAACCAACTCGCCGGCGGATTCGGGACACTCCGACAGAGCCGGCATTGGCAGCTTGAAGACGAACCGGGAGCCGAAACAACAAGCACGGAATTGCCATAGGGGGCATTCCGGCGCTGGCCCTGGTATCGTGGAACTGACGGCGGTGTTGCGTTATTCCTTTGATGCGCCGCGGGTCAAGATCATCCGGGATGTCGGTCGCCACGCCATTCGCACGAGTTCCTGGTTGAACAAAGGGGGCGAATTCAAATGCTGAGGCGGGCAGGGGGTCTGCCCGGCGACCTTCAGGACTTTCGCATCAAAACGATCCGGTTGGAATTTGTTCCCCGCCGGTTGTTGTCAATTCCCCAGCAGTTGGAGGTCTTTGTGAAATCCTGCTGATTGACCATGACTCCCAACACTTCGAGAGGTGATCCGGCTGCCGCAGCAATCACGTGACTTTCCAACCCGACAGATCCTTTCCTGACTTCGCCGACTTCGAAAGCGACATGGCCCCCGGGCTTGGTCACGCGCGCCAGTTCGCCGAGTACCTTCCTGATGAACTCCTGCCAGTCCTCGACCTTCCTGTGTTTTGCAATCGCCACCCTTGAGGCATCGATCCCTGCAAACCAGCATCGCAACCAGTTGTCAGATTCGTATGACACGACATCCAGAAAGGGCGGCGACGTCACGGTCAGGTCAACAGTGCAATCCTGGACCTGCGGAACATGCCAAGCATGGCTCGTATAGAGCATGTCCTCGGGAGCGGAAACGCCGCCATTTGAAAGCAGGGACCTGGATTTCTTCCAGATTATCTCCGTAACGTTGCGAACTGGGGGTGACTGGTTGCGTCTTGAGTTCAGCTTGGCTTGCCTTTCTGCAGAGACAGCCATGTTTGGTGGCATCGTGTAGACCGAGAAAAACCCGCTCGAATGGCCCGACAACCTGTTGATCGCAACCATTCGAATCCAGGCGTCCACCCCGTCCATGGTACCGGATCTTTCCTTTTCCAGCAGCCAGTTTCGCATGCGCTCCAGTCTCGCCAATGTGTCGGGATGATAGAATGCAAGCAACTCCTCATGCTCAACCGGATGCTGGTCCTGCCAGGGAATTGAATCCAGCCTCTCCCGAATCTCTTGCAGGGCAGGGGTCCTTACCCTCGGGGCAACGATCATCTTGCTCAGCGGGTTGATGTCGCTGCCACACGGAATGCGTCCCTGGATTGCCGTTTCAATCGGCGTCGTTCCCCTGCCCATGAAGGGGTCGTGAACAATATCGCCCGGCCCGGTCAACCGGCTGATGAAGAAACCCGGCAGTTGCGGTTTGAAGCATGCCCTGTAACTGATTTCGTGCAGGCTGTGCCCCTGGCGCTGCTTCGATGTCCAGTATTCGTTGACAAGGTAAGGAATGCCTTGCCCGTATTCGACAACTGTCGGACTTCCAAAACCGCGAAAACTCCGGATTTCGTCAATGATCGAGCATTGCGAAGACAGGATATTTGGTGCCGGCAGATTCAACAGCCGCCAGCCAGCATTTTTCCAGTCTGGCAGGTCATCGTGACAATCGTCGCCAGATCAGGCCTTTGTACGGGATGATGATGAAGTCGCAGCATCCCGACGGAGTTCCCGTGGCATCCGGAATGTGACCTTTTCTTCCATGAGGACGAGGTCTTCAACGGTTGAATCAAATTCGTGGCACAAGCGGTCAACCAGGCCCTGAACCTGTTCCTCCGGTGCAGATGCACCGGCGGTAATTCCAACTGTGCTGACTCCCTCAAACCAGTCCAGGTCGACAGCATCCGCATCCGGAATTAGGTAACTCGTGGTACCTGCAGCCTCGCTGATTTCCCGGAGGCGGTTTGAATTGGAACTGTAGTCTGCGCCGATCACCAGAATTAGGTCACATATATCAACCATCTGTTTGACAGCATTCTGCCTGTTTTGGGTTGCGTAGCAAACGTCCTCGACGCTAGGTCCGGCGATGTCGGGAAACCGTTTCTTGAGTTCGTCAATGACTTCGCGTGTGTCGTCGACGCTGAGTGTCGTCTGCGTGACATAGGCCATTTTTGCAGGATCGGCGGGCTCGAGAGCATGGACGTCGTTCACGGTTGCAATGAGCGAGGCAACGCCTTCAACCTGTCCCAAAGTTCCTTCGACCTCGGGGTGTCCTTCATGGCCAACCAGCACGATCTCGCGTCCCTGGCCGCTAAATCTCTTGGCTTCATTGTGGACCTTGCTGACCAGAGGACAAGTCGCATCAATGACCCGAAGACTCCTCAGCTTCGCTTCTTCCTGGACTCGCCTGGACACGCCGTGGGCACTGAAAATGACCACCGAGTCGTCCGGGATCTCATGCAGTTCGTCGACAAACCTTGCCCCCTTGCTTCTCAGGCCCTCCACAACGTGCCTGTTGTGAACGACTTCGTGTCGAACGTAAACGGGTGGACCATAGATCTGCAATGCATGTTCCACAATATCGATCGCCCTGACAACGCCAGCACAAAATCCCCTGGGTTGGGCAAGTAAAATTCGCATATTCCGTTTCTTGGCTGGATTGTTTTGCATTGTGTACGACCTGCGTCGAAGTCATTGATGAGATATGCACAAGACCGGTTACGCATGGTCAACTCTGCGTTCCGGTCGGCCACGTCCTATCCTTAACGAAATGATCCGCCGGTTTCCAGCATCGCGGCAGTATTGCTGATATGGTCTGCTCGCGGCGTGTTGGTCAGCCCGGTCCCAGCGATGCTGCATCGCCCAATACCGTTCGCCAAGCTTGACAGGTCACCAAGCGGCACCTCCGACCTCATTCCGGTTTCAACAGAACTTTACGTAGCCCTTGCAGTCGGCTCGGGAAATCAGCCGGGGAGTTGGAACATGCACGCGCAGTATTCGAAGCCGGTATCTGGCGATGCGCTCCGGCCGGAACCATCCCCGCTACCCTGACCTTCATAGTCCCGCAAGTTGCCCCGCGTTGGCTGGCTTCAGGCATGAACGTTCCTGTTTCTCGGTAAATTGTCATACACTTGCAGGTCAAACCTGAAGGACTCCTCGCACCAGCCGCGACACCAAGGCCATACCGGAGTTGCCCGGAGGTCCGCCCTACAATGTGTCCAGAAATCTCCTGGCATCTTCCTGAAGCACCCGTTCATATGCATCACCTGCCGGCAATTTCAACGCATTGTTCAAATTCCGGATGACCTGTTCGCGGTATTTCTTGGCGTTCAACGCGTGCAGGCCACGAGCAAATTCCAGGTAGGTTATGACGGAAGCGGGCGCGAGTTCCGCGGCCTTCATGAAATGTTCACGGGCCTTCGTTTCCGACGCGCCGAACGCCAACTTTCCCAGAAACCCTCCCTTGGAGATTATTTCTGCGTGCCAGGATCCGAGACCAAGCTGAGCTTCCCAGGAATCCGGGTCAAGTTGGAGTACGGTCTCGAGCGTTTCCTTGACTGACTCACCGTAACCTTCCGAGAGTGCTTTCGATGGAGGAATGGACTGGGAATACCGTCCCATGGCCCGTACCAGGTACATATGTGCCTCCGGATTGTCCGGCTGCAGTTCCACTGCCTTCCTTGCCAGTTCCATGGCATTGAGGAGAATCTGCTGTCGTTGCTCTCCATCGGTGAAGTAATGCCCATGAATTGTCAGTGAGGCAGCTGCAATCAGGTATCCTTCAAATGTCCCGAGTTTTTCGCCTGTCGCCGCCGCGGTGACAAAATCGCCTGAATCGTACTGGGCACGGGCGGACTTGATCGACTGGGAAACGCCGCCGAGGGGCCAGAGCAACATGCCAAGCAGGAGCGCGGTTGCAACAGTCAATCGGTTCGTACGGTTCATTTCACGCTCCTTTCACGAAATCTCTCAAGACAGATTGTTGCCATCCTGTATCACCTGTTGGCAGTGCCAAGACACGAGACCGAACCTCTGCCCTGGTTCAAGTCTGCCATTATCCAGAAACCGGAAGCGATTGGAAGCGATCGCGGGGTGCCAGGGCAAGAGCTCGAGTTCGGTGCAGCGCATGCGGCCAACGACATCTCACCTGACCGAAATCCTGCCGATTCATCCTTTCGAGTGACAACATACTCAACTCGCAACCGTTCAATTGATCATTTCAGGGAAGCTAGAAGCTGTAGTTCAGCCTGACCGTCACGAATTCATCCTCACTGATTTGTGAGGTCACTCTGTCTCTTTCATCCGTGTCCAGAAATGCAAAGGCCTCGGCCTTGAGTGACACGTTATCGGACAGTCGGCGGTTGAATTCCAGGTTCAAGGTCTTGGTGTCATAATCAAGGTCACCAACCACGGCGGCGGTGATGCTCGTGTCCTCGACATCGTTGAAGGTATAGCGTGCCGCGACGAACAGGTCATTCTGAAGCGCAGTGGTCGCAAAAGCATCTCTGTTATCATGGTTCCACTCGGCGAAGAGCGTCAGATCGGCCTCGGAATCGAATACACCGTAGATTGAATACTCGCCACCGACAACAAAAGCATGGTGAGAGGATTTGTCAGCACCCGGCGTGTCAAATCCCTTGCGCTTGATGATCTCTGCCTTGCCAAGGAAAGCGTCCATGGTCAGTTGAAGATCAAGGCCAATCTGTTTGATAAGATTGTAGTTCTGCTCAAAAAATCCTTGTTGTGGATTCGTTAGTGCTAGTGAAGGTTCCCGGCTTGTCCCATCAAAGACACTGAGACCCACGTCCAGAGGGCCGAAGCTGTTGCTGTATCGGGCTGCGAGGTCAATATGCCGGTCTCCGGAAGCAGATTCATAATGGATATGGTGCTTTTCCGCGCTGATAGGAGGTTGCGCCCTGAGCCTGCCGGCAGTTCCCGGGAATGTACGGGGCCTGTGGTAAGGAAGAACCAGCAGGCCCAGGGATCCCCATTCACCGCTGAGTGTCCCGTGGATCATTGGCTGACCGAGTTTCTCCTTGCCTCCCGGGCTGTCAACGAGATCAGTCTGGTTGACCACGTTTACGAGGTTATTGGATTCTGCGGTGCCCCAGAATACCTGGTCTATTCCCAGTCGGAGTTCCCACTCGGTTTCCTCCAGCGAGCCGTAAACGAGGTAATAGGCTTCCCTGATGTCAACATGGGTCCGGTTCCGGTCTGATCCGTCAATTCTCGCGTAAGGCGTAAACGTAATGCTCCCGCTTTCCGGTCCCTCGAGGTATAGCGTAGGCTTGACTGTCAGGCTGACATCATTGCTCTTTTGTCCCGCGTGGGCTGGCGGATTGAGAAACATCCTGCCTTCCATCCCGACAGTTCCCCAGTACTCGGTCGACCACTCGTTGAACTCTTCGGAATGACCCTTGAATGCAGCACTGGCCAGCAGGATCGCAACTGCGATTGCAGCGACGTGTCCCTTGGGCCCGGTGCGCGACTCCATGAATTCCGGAAGCCGGATAGGAAATTCGTCTGCGGGTCCGAACGGATCGTGAAGTGTTTGCTGTGCCACATCAACTCCGTGCTTGGGCGGTTAGACTGTCCGGCAAATCTGCAGTTGGACGGATCCGGATCGCTGATCCCGCGCGCTTGTCAATGTTCAGGTTCGTTCCAGTCCAGAAGACGGCAACCAATTCTGCTTCGGCAATCGCAGGTGTACAACCCATGGCGCGACCGCTGTTGGAATCTCGACTGCTGCTCCGGCTGAAACGGCACACTGACCGACTTCGGGAGTTACCAGTCTTCCTGTCCTCCGCGCTGCGGATTTGCATGCATTCAACGGCACGCAGTTGCCACTGGCGCCTGAACTGTCCTGCTGCCGGGAAGAACCTCGCGGGACTGCATAGTGAGAATTCACCGGTAGCTGAACCTCCATGCGTTTGCGTGCGCATCTGGCCAAGTTCCGCTGGGTTGCACATTCTCTTGGTGTCTTTGCCTATCGTGAATCGATTGTATCCCCCACATCTCGTAGTGTCTACCACACTTTGTGGCAGCGGTCACCTTGCATGGTCAATCTCGTATGACAGGGAGACAGGAATTCAGGTGATTGAAGCCATTCATGGGGATTGAGCAGAGTTTCCTGCAAGAAATCCTGCTCTTGCCGGGCCACTTATACTATTTTGCCCACCATTCGCGACTGGGCGGAAGTTACCGCCAGCCTCAGGCAGCAGAGGCTGGCACAACTTGCATGCGCGGCGAGTTGGAATCTGCGTTCGGTCAACTCCGAGATTGCGAGCATGACTTGTGAACCGCAGACAGGGTGGCGGCTGTCCTTCAGTCGCTGACCGACAGGGAATCCGAGTCTGTCGCCCGTGCATCTGCTATGGCCGGCAAGTTCGAGACACGCGACAACGGCCTGACCGGTCCATCCAATAGGGTCGCCGAAGAACATGGTCAGGCAAATGCCGACTGGCACCGGCCAGAACAGCGTCGCAGTATCATAAAGGATCTCACGACGCGCAGGGATGTACCTGCAATCCACGACACTGCCATTTGGCTAGCATCGCTTCTGGCCGCCGCCGGGCCGTTTGGGTGACCTGGGGGACGTTACCATGCTTCTTCGCGACACTTGGCCTTCCGGTCATCACGCCCGTGCTGATCAAGGAAGAATTGGCCGCTGGGCGGCATTCCCTCGAGCGGCGCTATCAGGGTGGCCTTGCCTGGCGGTCGAACGACGCACCCCCCACCTTGCCAGGGTCGGACGGGATTACACATTGACCGCAGTTGCCAGTCGCGCTTATGCAGAAGCGGTGACGGACGGCACAGAGCTTCCAGCGGCCCGGGACGGGCCAACTCGGCCGCTTACACGGAATGCAGGCGCTGCCTGTTCAATATCGCAATTGAGCGAAATGGCCCAAAACAGCAATATTGGGAATGACAAAGGAGGAATCCATGAAAATCATGAAATCCATACTCGGCGGCGCCGCGGTCGCTTCAATCGGCCTGATGGGTCAAGCCGATGAACTCAAGCTCGCGCATTTCTCGTCTACCAATTACCATTTGCACAACGAGATGTTCCTGCCGCTTGCAGCAAAACTCGCGGAGGCGACGGGCGGTGAAACCACGATCCGTGTCTATCCCGGAGGCGAACTGGGCGCGGGTCCGGTCAAGCAGTATGACCGCGTGATCGATGGCGTTGCAGATATAGTCTACGCTTTGCCCGGTTATACGGCCTCGCAGTTCAGGAAGACGCTTCTGGTCGAATTGCCGGGTGTGGTGCCGGGTAACGAGGAAATTACCCGGACGATGTGGGAAAACATCGACATTATCGGCGATGAGTTCCGTCGCACCAAGCTGCTGGGCCTCTGGTCGGCAGAGCCCGCCAAGCTATTGATGGCGGAAAAGAAGATCGAAACGGTCTCTGATCTGGCCGGCCTGAAAATCCGCGTACCGTCCCGGAATACCGGCCGCGTGATCGAATCCTGGGGCGCAACCGCCGTATCAATGCCGATCACCGAGGTCTACCAGTCGCTGGAAACCGGCGTTGTCGACGGCGTTCTCGTCGACACTTCGGTCTTGACCAGTTTCAAGCTCGGCGAGGTGGTCAAATACGTGACGACCGGCATGGACGGGTCGAACAGTCTCTTCATGCTCGTGATGAACCTCGACAGCTGGGATGGGCTTGATGCGGATACGCAGGCCAAGCTCGAAGCCATGACAGGGGCGGAGATGTCACAGGGCGGCCACATCACCATGTCGACAGCAGGCGTGAGGGCGCTGGAGAAGTGGGAAGCCGAAGGTGGCGAGGTGATCCGGCTGTCAGAGGAAGTCGCGGCCGAATTCAACGCTGCATCGGCAGCCCTCGCGACCGAGGTGATCGCGGAGCTCGAGGCCGATGGCATCAACGCTCAGGAATGGGCCGACGCGCTGAAATAGAGCAAGTTGGACGCTCACCAAACATCAAATGAAGGCGCCCTGGCCCTGCCGGGGCGCCTTTTGAAGGGCCTGGCTGTTGCCGGTGGCCTGGTACTTTTCGTCATAATGTTCCTTGTCAGCTATTCGGTGTTTCGCCGCTACGCGCTGAACGACCCGATCCTCGGCGATCAGGAATTGGTCCAGATCGGCATGTCGCTTGTGGTGATGTTGGCAATCCCCTTCGCCACCCTCAGCGGCGCGCATATCCGCGTCGACATTCTGGACAGCAAGATCGGCGCCTGGGGCCGGTTCCTCGGTGACCTGATGGCCCGCGGAGTGGGGGCATATGTCCTGCTCCTCCTGATCCGGAAAACCTGGGACAAGGCGCTCGATGCCTACAGATACGAAGATGTCACCAACATGATCGAGATTCCGGTCTGGATCGCCTACGGCGCGACCACGCTCGGCATGGGGCTCTATGCCCTGGTCCTGTTATGGCAGATCATCCAACAACTGCGTTCCGGAGCAACCGGTTATGAGTGAGACCCTGATCGGATTTCTGGGCATCCTGGCGCTCTTTGTCCTGCTGGTTGCCCGCATGCCGGTGGGCATGGCGCTTCTGGTCGTGGGCTTCGGCGGGATATGGGTGATCGACGGGCAGCGCGCCGCCGTCGCGACGATGTCGTCGGAGACCTATTCCTCGATCACCTCCTACAGCCTTTCGATCATCCCGCTTTTCGTGCTGATGGGGAACGTGGCCGGGGCGGCGGGCTATTCTCAGCGCCTTTACGAGGCCGCCTACGTCTGGATCGGGCGATTGCGCGGCGGTCTTGCTTCGTCGACGGTCCTCGGATGTGCCGCCTTCGCCGCGGTATCCGGGTCTTCCGTGGCCACGGCCGTGACCATCGGCAAGGTGGCACTTCCGGAGATGAAACGTTTCGGATATGCCGACGGTCTGGCGACCGGGTCCGTGGCCGCCGGCGGCACTCTCGGCATTCTGATTCCGCCCTCCACAGGTTTTGTGCTCTACGCGATCCTGACCGAGGAGAGCATCGGGAAACTCTTCATTGCCGGCATCCTGCCCGGCTTGCTCCTCGCGTTGCTTTTCGTTGCCGTCATATCGATCGTCACCACGCTGCGCCCTTCAGCAGGCCCTGTCGGCCCAAAAACAACCGGCCGCGAAAAGCTGGTAGCGAGCCTGAAATCCCTTCCATTGATCGGTGTCATTCTGGTGTCGATCGGCGGCATCTACCTCGGTGTGTTTACACCGGTAGAGGCCGCGGGCATCGGAGCCACTCTGGTGACCGCGATGGCGCTTGCGACAGGTGCGGCACGAATTTCGGCTCTGCCCGGCATCCTTGTTGATACCGTAATCATGACAGCCATGCTTTTCATGATCGTGATCGGAGCTCATGTGTTCGGCCCGTTCCTGGCGCTCACGCATATCCCCGAAACCCTTGCAACGGGGATGCAGGAATTCGGCCTTGGCCCCTACGGCACTTTGATCCTCATTTTGATCGGCTATATCATCATGGGCATGTTCTTCGACGGCCTTGCAATGCTGGTCGTGACCATGCCGGTCGTCTTCCCGATCGTCACCGGCCAGGGATTCGATCCTATCTGGTTTGGAGTCATCTGCGTTATCGTGATCGAGATGGGGCTGATCACACCGCCCGTGGGGATCAACGTTTTCGTTGTCAAGGGCGTGGCAAGGGGTATTCCCATGGCGACAATTTTCCGTGGCGTGGCCCCCTTCTGGGTCGCAATGGCAGTTTGCCTGACGATCCTTGTCATGGTCCCGGAGATCGCCCTGTTCCTGCCGGAAACCATGAAGTAGAGTCTAAGGCAAGCTAGGAGGAATTGATGGGAACATTCGTTGTCGCACCGCATATGCGCCTGCATGAGTGGGTTGCAGTGGAGAAAGGGTATTTTGACGCAGTCGGCCTCGACTGCGTGCTAGAGGACCAGTTGCTGTCAGTCAGCGGCGATCGCCACGACCTCGGGAACCGCGTCGGTGCCTACCAGACGTTTGAAAAAGGGCGAACCTGCGATGTCAGCTCCGCCTGTCACTGGACGGTCAATGTCGCCGCCGCCTCCGGCCACGGGAAGCTGTACGCAAATGCCTATTCTGTCTCGCCATGCGGGGTTTTTGTCCCTGCGGACTCCAACATCAAACGGCCTGAAGACCTTGCCGGTGTGCAAATCTCGGTGGGCTACCAGTCCGGCAGCCACTATTCGACCATTCAGGCACTCGAACCATTCCTGTCCCCCGACGAAGTCAACCTCTCCTATGCGGACGGACTCCTGTTCAAACGTATGGAACACCTGTTCGATGGCGACGTCCCGGCGGCCAGCCTCTTCAGCGGGCCCTATTACTTCATGGAACAGCTCGGATTTCGCAAGGTACTCGACTCCTCCTTCATGATGGCTGCCATGGTCGCCGATGATGCGGACCTTGACGATGTCGAGAAATACTTCAGCGCGCTGCGTATGGCGCAGAGGGACATCGATCTGCGGCCAGAGCTTTACACCCACTACTACCGCAACGAATTCCCGGAACGCTTCCGCGATCTGATGGACACGCGCCTCTTCGGGCCCGGCGAACGCGTCGTGTTCGAACCATACTCACGTGAGATATTTGACGAGTCCAGAGAATGGATCGCGGAACGCAACATCTTTGAAGATGGTCTTGGTGACCTGCCCTATGAACAGGCGGTGGTTGCGCCCGAAATCGCCAACCAGACGAGCAGGACGAATTGATCGATCGATCGGGCTAGTTTGCCTAAACCTGCCCACACTGAACGGATCTTCGGTGCACCGCGGCAAGCCATGTCTTCCCGGAAGCACAAAACCAGACTGCGGGCTGGGACAAGGGTAATCCGCCTTCCAGCGCCAAACGGGCAGGCTGGTCGTCTGCGCACAATCCGCAGGCTCCTCCCGGGTTCCCGACCGTCTGTCACTTCCGGCTGCGAATGCGGCGACTCGATTTTGCCGACGGATCCTCTTTCCTGCAAAGAAAGCGATTGAAGCGGCCTGGCGGCCTACCCATCATCCGATCCCGCTACGTGAATCGTAGAAGCCGGGATCAGCGTCGACGATGACTGCATCGGCATCGGTCTGGCCCCGATTCCTTGAGGTGTCGGACGGCCTGCTAACGGGAAAAAGCGGTCAAGAATCCTCACCCAGGACCTTGTTCCGTGCACATAGCTCGACAGGTCGTATTTCTCGTTCGGCGCATGTACCCGGTTGTCGAAGCGTGCGAAGCCCACCAGCAAGGGATCGAGCCCTAGCCGAGTGCGGAACTCCGCCAGGATCGCAATCGAGCCACCGGTGCCAGCAATGGCCGCCTTGCCCCATTCGTCCCGAAGCGCATCCAACGCCTTGTGCAGCATCGGGCTGTCCACCGGCATCGCGGCGGGCAAGGCGCGACCCAGTGCAGTGAACTCCACGCTGCAATCGAGTGGCAGTTGAGCACGGATGTGATCCCGCAGGGCCGCGCGAACAGTCTCGGGGTCCTGGTCGGGAACCAGGCGACAGCTGACCTTGGCGTGGGCCTTGCCGGGGATCACCGACTTGAACCCCGCGCCACCGTAGCCGCCCCAGAAACCGTGCACCTCGAAACACGGCCGGGACCAGCACTGTTCCTGAACCGTCCGGTCCGTCTCTCCCGCAGGCACCGACAGGCCGACGCCCCCCAGAAATCCCGCGTCGTCGAACGGAAGCGCGGTCCAGCTGGCGCGGACCTCCTCGGGCAGCTCGCGCACGTCGTCATAGACACCCTCCACGGTCACCGAGCCGTCGGGGGAGCGGCAGCTTGCCAGCACATCCGCCATGACCTGCAGTGCATTGCGGGCAGCGCCGCCAAATATGCCAGCGTGCAGGTCGCGGTCGGCTGCGGTGATCGTGAACTCCTCTGCCATCAGCCCGCGCATCATCGTGGTGATAGCCGGTGTGTCGTGGTCCCACATGTCAGTGTCGCAGACCACGACAACATCGGCGCGTAACTCGTCCGCGGTCGCTTCCAGGAATGGACCCAGCGAGGGGCTGGCAATTTCCTCCTCGCCTTCCAGCAACACGGTTACCCGGCAGGGCAGCGCGCCGGTTGCAGCCTTCCATGAGCGGCACGCCTCGATGAAGGTCATGAAGGCGCCCTTGTCGTCCGAGGCGCCGCGCCCGGTTATCCAGGTTTCGCCATCCGGCCGCTTTACAAGCGCCGGCGCAAAGGGGTCTGCGTCCCACAACTCCAGCGGGTCAGCGGGCTGTACGTCATAGTGGCCATAAAACAGAACATGTGGAACACCTTCGGGCGCGCTCGTGTCGTGGCCCACGACCATCGGGTGGCCTTCGGTGTCTCGGACCGATGCGTCGAAGCCCATGGACGACAGGTCCGCCGCCAGCCAGTCCGCTGCGCGACGTACGTCGGAGGCATGGGCGGCCTCGGCCGAGATCGAGGGGATCGCGACCAGTTCCAGCAACCGGGCAAGGCCGGCGTCGAGACCGGCATCCGCAGCGCCGAGCGCGGCGTCCAGGTGGGATGAATTGTCACTCATGGCGTACTTTCCTTCCGATGTTGTTCTGCGGTGTCGGGGACCGATTCCATCTCGGCCTCGAAGCAATACATGCCGGCGACCCAGGTGACGCCGGCGCGGACCGGTTCCCGGGCGGTCAGCGCGGTTACTGTGTGCACTACGCCTGACGTTCCAGACTTCCACTCTATCGGCAGGATGCAGCTGAACAGGCGGTCGTCCACGTCATCGCCCATACCGAGGAACAGGGTCAAGGCAATAGCGCGTTCCGGTTGACCGAGCCGGGCATCACGAATTCGCCGAGGACACCCATATGCCCAATATTCGGCACCGGGAACCGGTATACCAGGATGCGACGCTGTGCGGATCGACAGGTCCGTCATGAGTTGGTCCCGGTAACGAGAACGCAGCATTGCTCCGGTTCGGGAACCAGCCGCACGGTCTCGCCACTGGCCCTCGGCTGGCCAAGCGGGCCGGAAGCTACGAGATGGCCCGCAGGCGTCCTCGGCCTGGTAGTGATACGCACGGCCCACATAGGTGCGCAGGCCCAGGCGGGCAGGGATGCCGTGATCGCCGCAAGACACGCGCAGCCCGTCCGGGCGCGTGGCGAGAATGAATCGGTCGGGGACCGGGCCCAACTCGTCCTCTGAAAGCAACATGTCGATTCCGCCCTCGCCTTCGGCAGTGACACGGCCTGCGTCACGGGCGGTGACGGTCAGTGGAATCAGGTTCTCGAACCCCACGAAACGGGCGACGAAGGCGTTGGCGGGACGGCTGTACAGCGTTTCCGGGCGGTCGAACTGGCGGATGCGGCCGGACTCCATGATCGCAACGCGGTCGGAGATCGAGAACGCCTCCTCCTGGTCATGGGTGACGAAGATCGCTGTCGTCCGGTTGGCACGCTGCAACTCGCGTATCTCGACCCGCATTTCGACGCGCAACTTGGCGTCGAGGTTCGACAACGGTTCGTCGAACATCAGAAGCGGCGGCTCGATCACCAGGGCACGCGCCAGGGCGACCCGCTGCCGCTGACCGCCAGACAGCGCACCCGGCAGCCGACCTGACAAGGCGGACAGGCCAACGCGATCCAGCATCTCGTCCGCCTTGCGCCCCCGCTCGGCCCCGCTCAGCCCCCGCTGTTTCAGCCCGAATGCCACGTTGTCGCGCACGGTCAGATGCGGGAACAGCGCATAGTTCTGAAACACCAGGCCGATGTTGCGCTTGTGCGCCACCATGCGTGTTAGGTCCGTATCGCCCAGATGGATGGTGCCCGCGGTGGGTTGAAGGAATCCAGCCACGAGGCGCAGGGTCGTGGTCTTTCCGCAACCCGAAGCACCCAGGAGCGTCACCAGTTCTCCCGCGCCAACATCCAGCGACAGATCGTCGAGGACCTTGGTGGCGCCGTAATGCGCAGTAAGGTTCCGGAGAGTCAGCGGCTTGGTCATTTGGTGAGGAACGTCAGGCCCAGGGTGCGCTCGACCACCGCCATGACGATGACTGTCAGCACCATCAGCAGGACCGAGACCGAGGCGATCACGGGGTCAAAGAACTGCTCGACATGGGCAAGAATCTGGATCGGCAGTGTGGAGACGCCCGGCCCGGTCAGGAACAGTGCAACCGACACGTCGTTGATCGAAGTGATGAATGCCAGGAAGATGGCCGCGATGACACCCGCCTTCACATTGGGCAGGACAATGGTGAAAAAGGTCTTGACCGGCGGGCTGCCAAGGCTGACCGCCGCCTCTTCGATGGTGAAGTCGAACGAGGCGAGAGAGGCCGAGATCACCCGCACCGCATAGGGCAGGACCAGAAGCGTATGGCCGATGATCAGCGTCGAGACCACCGGCAACCCTGCACCCACCTGGATCGAGCGCAACAGCGAGAAGCCCAGCACGATTTCGGGGATCAGCACCGGCAGGACGAACAGCGTCGACAGCCAGCCGGGCAACTGCACACGGTATCGGTTCAGCGCATAGGCCGCCGGAATGCCGATCAGAAGCGCGCAGCAGGTCGAAATGGCTGCGACCTGAAAACTTGTCACCATGGTGCGGCGGAAGGCCGACATCTCGAAGATTCGCTCGAACCAGTGCAGCGTCAACCCCTGCGGCGGAAATGTCAGGAAACCCGTATCCGACAAGGCGGCACCGATCACGATGACCAGCGGCCCCATCAGGAAGAAATAGACGAGGACCGCAAATGCGATCAGCGCGGGATGAAGGCGGCCCGTCACGTGGTCATCGGGTTCAGGCGTTTGGCGATACGCGTCATGCCGATCACGACGGCCAGCGTAACCGCGACCATGATCGCCGACACGGTCGTCGCGCCATCCCAGTCGAAGGCGACCATGGCGCGCTGGTAAAGGAACGTGCCCATCATCATCTGCCGGTCACCGCCCAGGAGCTGCGGCGTGGCATACGAGTTGAACGACCCGGTGAACACCAGGACCGCGCCGACGATGAGGCCGGGCACCGCGAGCGGAAAAATCACCTGCCGGAAGGTCTGGGCTGGCGTGGCGCCAAGGGATTGCGCGGCCTCGATCACGTCGTCGGGAATGTTCTCCAGCACGCCCACGATGGTCAGGATCATCAGCGGGACGAACAGGTAGACCATTGCAATGATGACCGAACCCTTGGTGAAGACCATCGTGAAGGGCGCTGCCTCGATGCCGATCCAGACCAGGAAATCGTTCAGGATCCCGTTGCGTCCCAGTATGATGAGCCAGGCGAAGGACCGGACCACGACACCCGTCAGCAGCGGGAAGGCTGCCAGGATGATCAGTGCCGACCGCCAGCGCGGCGGTGCGCGGCTGATGGCATAGGCCGTGAAGAAGCCGATCACCATCGACAGGGCCGTGGTGATCAGCGAGATCTCCAGCGTCCGCCACAGGACGGTGCGGCGGAACCCGCTTGCCAGGAAGGCGGCGTAAAGGTCGAACGGTCCGCCGCCCGCAAAGAAAGTGACGGCAATGGTGGCCGACACCGGCAGCACGAGGCACAGGACAACCAGCGCCGTCGCCGGCGCCGCCATCGCCCATCCCTTCAATCTGTGAAAAATGACCCGTGTTCCGGATGTCGGCGGGGGCGCGCTAAAGCGCCCCCGGAATGGCTCAGTTGCCGAAGATCTCGTTCCAACGCTCGATCCAATCGGGCTTGGCGGCGTTCATCTTGGCGTTGTCCATGCGCTTGAGCCCGTTGACCATCTCGGCACCGTAGGTCCAGAGCATCGCCGCCTCGGGCGTCAGCACGACCGAGGTCTGAACCGGTGCGTCGACGCCGTTCTCGCCCAGGGTCTTCTGCAGCCCGGGTTCGAGGACGAAGTTGATGAACTCATGCGCGCGTTCCACGTTCTCGGCGCCGGTCGGGATGTTGATCGTGTTCATCGTGGCGATGTCACCATCCTCCAGATCCGCCCAGACGACCGTGGGCACAGCCTCCTGCAGGCGGCCGAGCGCAAAGTCCTGCGCGAGGCTCACGCTGATCTCGCCGGTCGAGAACAGGTTAATCATCTCCGAGCCGGTGTTGTAGTTCTTCAAGACGTTTGGCGTCAGCAATTCGATCTCGGCGAAGGCGGCGTCCGGATCGTCATAGGCGTTCACTCCGGCCTTGTCGCCGGCCAGTACGACGACCATCGGCCCGGCGGTCGTGGTGATGCCGGGAAGTGAAATCTTGCCGGCCAGATCCTCGCGCCACAGATCGGCCCACGAGGTGATGGGCTCGCTGACCTGCGCGGAGTCGTAGACTATGCCAACCCGGCCCAGCGTATAGGCGGGGCCATAATCGCCCATTGGCGCCTTGGCCATCTCGTAGACACCCTCGAGATTGGGCAGTTTCGAGCGGTCGACCGACTGGAACAGCCCCTTGTCGACCCCGAGTTGGGCAAAGCTGTCGGGCAGGTAGATCAGATCGACCCCCTTGCCGCCGCGGATCTCGATCTTGCTGATCCGGTCGGCGCTGTTGCCGGTCTCGAAGATGATCTCGCAGCCGCACTGCTCCTGGAACGGCTCGACGATATATTCGTTCAACTTGTCGCCATTGAAGCCCCACCAGGAGACGATGAGTGTCTCGGCCTGAGCGGATACCGGCAGCACTGCGAACACCAGCGCCGCTGCGATTGATCTTGGTCGTATTGTCATCATTTTTTTGCTTTCCAGTTTGGTGACGATTATGTCGAGGCGTAGTAGCCCCGCGACTTCCCTTGCAAGGTTTGAAGTCTAGCGCATAGTTTGGTTTGTGCAAGCGACCCGGTCGTATTTCAAATCCCGGCGAACGGGTGATTTTGGAGCGTCCATCGCTCATTTCGAGCCTTGAGCAGGTCTCGCGCAATTCACAAACCCATGAAGGACCTTTTCCCCTTCGAATCCACTGTCATTGTGTCAGCGTCGCTCCCGAACCAACCATCGAGTCCGGGTATCGACTCACCGAAGTCGTTTTTCACTCTCATCCTTTGATATCGTCCAATCCGGCTTCATGGACGAAACGACTGCAGGGACCTATAAGAGTGGAATTGTCTTCTCTCCACCGTCGTGAACACAGCCTGACGGTCGCATTCGCGACTTGGGCGAGGCCAGTCATGCAGGTAAAGACCTGCCGCGTGTTCTTCGTGTGATAGCTCTGGCTGACGGGAAAACTGCACTCAACGCGTTCCCTGACCAACGTTCAGAAAAGAAGAGGAATGTAACTGCATTTCTATCCGGATACAGACAGCCTCTGTGTCGTGTTCAAGGCCGGACCAGATATTAAAACACGCGAGGTGTCGGACAGGACGGTCTGAGTATCGACTTCGACGCCGATGGAAGCGTTGTGGATATCGACATTGACCGTGCATCGCGGAGCGTTGATTTCTCGATACTGGAAACCGAAGCCTTGCCAATAGACTCGAAAGGGGTGGCTTGATCAACGTCGAGCGGGTCTCATCAGGGAACGGAGCACGGCCGGCCTTGCCGCGATCCAGGCGCGCGGCCGGGGGGAGGGCGGCTGAGCAAACTGACGCAGGAGGTGCGCCGTCACGCCGAGGCGATGCTGAACGATACCAGGGGCTACCCGTTCGTCAACGAAGTAATCCACAACCTCTTCATCGGACGCACGGCCTTTGCCATCACTTTTCGAAGGAGCAGGTCCGGGAACTCAGTGAGTAATTCAAAAGCTCGATTGCCCAGGCCAAAGTCTGCAGAACCCGGCAAAACAGGAATCCCGATTTCCTGCCTGGCTCCACTTCCCGCCAGAGTTCCAGCATTGAACCTGGATCGATTTCTTCCTTCCGTTGCAGAACTCGGACGCCACGAGCGGGCGCGAAAGGAGAATTCTTGTTCAGACCGGCCTACTGGGCCAGATCCAATCGCTTTTCTGGATGCTGAAACGTTTCCTTGTCGTGGCGAAGCCAGGTTCGGTCGATCTTGATTGAAGGCACGTGGTTCATGCGAATTGCTTCGAACTCCCGCCAGTCTGTTACCACATCGTCCGGGCGGTCTTTGCTTCTGCCAAGGAAAGAGGCTTCGTTCGGGCCGTAGTCGCCGGCCTCTGGCGAACTATAGCGAAGGTCCGCAGACCACCGGATCAGTCCCGATAAATTGTCCGTAGACCTGTGCGGCGTGAGATTGGTCATCATCACGGCATCCCCTACATCGGCCGGGACCGGCACCGGGTCAATGTCGGGCATGTGATCGGGGTGTACGCAGAGCCCGGGCGCCTTCAGGTCGGCCCAATAGTGACGGATCACACCCTTCCGGTGACACCCGGGAAGGACTTCCATGCATCCCGTTTCCACCGTCGCATTCATCAGGGGCACCCAGAATGTCGGGACAAGGTCATCATCAGCACAGGAATGGAAATAGGCCGAATCCTGGTGCCAAGGGATGACGCCCTCTGCCAGCCCAGGCAGCTTTGGACGCAACCGGTAGATGCTGGAAACGAGGATCTCCGACGCCAGCAATTGCTCCATGATGTCAAGAACAGCCGGGCAGGTGAGCAAGTTGAATATTGCCGGTCCGGTGTGGGTTCCATGCGCCAAAGGATCGAGAATTCTTGGGGATTGGGCATGCAGAAGTGTGGCTCGATGGAGAAAATCCGCATCTTCGTGCATCTCTGTGATCTCTCCGCGTTCCCGTAACAATTGGGCCTGCTTTTCGATCGTCGCTTCGATCTCGTCCTGCAGCGCATGAACCAAGTCCCGAGGAACCACATTTCGCGCAATGAGGAAGCCTTCACGGTGAAACTGATCGATCTGAGCTTGGTCTAGCATGGCTCTTTCCCTAATTGTTGCATGGGTGCGAAGGGGACTGGCAAATGCTTGGGACTACCATCCGCCTTTGCATTTCTGGACTATGCGGCCGATTCTTCCTGGTGTTGTCGTCTGAAGGCCTGCCCGTTGCTGTCGAAGAGGTGGAGTTTCTCGATTTGCGCGGTCAAATGTACCCGGTCGCCAGTTTTCGCCGGAACATTTCCGTCAAGTTTTGCCAGAACTGGCTCAACCAAACCGCAATCAACATAGACCATCGTGAATTCACCCAAGACCTCGACAATGTCGATATCGCCCGAGACAATCGCGGTGATCTCGTCGCCAATCTCAAGGTCCTCGGGTCGGACTCCAAGTGTGCAGTCCGACCCCACCGCATCCACTGCAGCCGGCATATTGAGGATTATCGGGTTTCCGTGTGTGGATGTGACGGTGGCCTTTGGCTCGGCACTGTCGATCGTTCCTGGAATTAGATTCATGGCCGGCGAACCGATGAAACGGGCGACGAACAGGTTGATCGGATGATCATAGAGTTCTATCGGCGTCCCGACCTGCTCAATCACGCCGCCATTCAGGACAACGATGCGGTCCGCCAATGTCATTGCCTCGACCTGGTCGTGGGTAACATAGATCATCGTCGTATGCGACATGCTCTGATGCAGTTTGGCGATCTGGATCCTTGTTGCCACGCGCAATGCGGCGTCGAGGTTGGACAGCGGCTCATCGAACAGGAATACCTTTGGATCGCGGACTATGGCCCGCCCGATGGCGACCCTTTGACGTTGCCCACCGGATAATTGTTTTGGAAGCCGATCGAGTAGTGGCGTCAATTGCAGAATGTCTGCGGCTTCGTGGACGCGCTCCTTGGTCTCCTGCTTGTTGACCTTGGCCAGCCTCATCCCAAACGACATGTTTTCAAAAACGTTCATATGGGGGTAAAGAGCGTATGACTGAAAAACCATCGCGATGCCGCGTTTTGAAGGCGCCACATCCGTCACGACCGCGCCGCCGATCTCGACTTCGCCGGCGGTTAGGTCCTCCAGTCCGGCAATCAGTCGCAAGATCGTCGATTTTCCGCAGCCTGATGGACCGACAAACACAATGAATTCGCCGGACTGAATATTCAGGTCGACACCCTTGATAACATCGACGTCATCAAAGGATTTCCAGATACCCGAAAGAACAACTTCGGTCATTTCAGATCTCCTTGCATGGCCGGTTTGAAACAAATGGACAAACGTCTATCCGCTTCGAAGCCTGCCAACCTTTTGCCCGTTGGGCGACCGTGTTCCCGATTACGACAATTCATGTCCCTGCGTATTCTCTCTCATGATGAGTTCAACCGGCACACGCGATTCCCTAAAAGGCTCACCGTTGTGCTGCGCCAGCAGTGTCTGGATGGTTAGCTGAGCGGTACGCTTTAGGTCCTGGTGAATAACTGCCTTCATCGAGCCTTCCATAAGATACCGCCGGGTCGTGGTCGTGAGGTTGTGACCGAACAGGATGATGTCATGTGATCGACCTTGCTCCTTGATTGCCTCAACGATGCCGTGATTGCCGGCGCCGACACTGTAAATGCCGACGATGTCCGAGTATTCCTTGAGCAATTGTTCAACTTGTCGGCGGTTGCCGTCTGAATCGTCACCGCCGGACACCAGGTCCAGCACTTCCAGCTCCGGAAATTCCGCGCGGAGGACACTGCGAAAGCCAATCTCCCTAAGCTCGTGACTGCGATAGAGTTGGCCGCCCCACAATACAGCGACACGTCCCGGTCGACGAATGAGTTGGCCCATCAGGAACCCGGCTGCGCGGCCGGCGGCACGATTATCCATTCCAACCACAGGAATGTTGAACGATCCGTCAAAGCCCGACGAAATACAAACGACCGGTATGCCTTTGGCAAAAATGCGCGCAACTGCGTCAGACACGGCGGGGTGGTCGAGGGCGATAAAGGCAATCCCAGAGGCTCCGCGCATGCGCGTACAATCAAGCTGATTGGCCAATGCGGTTGGGTTCATCTTTTCGACGAACGAACAGG
Organism: Paracoccaceae bacterium; assembly: GCA_963664715.2. Lineage (GTDB taxonomy): Bacteria > Pseudomonadota > Alphaproteobacteria > Rhodobacterales > Rhodobacteraceae > JAPOXR01. The sequence goes on along the minus strand of CAXXUY010000016.1, from coordinate 57,190 downwards.
TCACCGCGACCCCGTTCGCTTGGCCAAGCTCTTGCGAAGATCGTGCAAAAAACGACGTCCCCGCTTCGTTGTCCTTCGGAAGTAGAATTTCAAATTGATGCTTGCGCGGCGGTGGTCGGTCGCGCATGTGTCCCGGTTTACGCGCAATGACGATTTCCATCGCCTTGCGGACACGCCGGTCCATTGCTGCCGATACACCGTCCCGCTCGTTCAAGACCCGATCCACCGTCGCCGTGCCAACCCCCGCCTCGCGCGCGATATCTGCTATTCGCACCGGTCGTCTACGTTTCATTGATCTCCGATCACTTGGCCAAGTAACCGATATGTAACTTGAATTTGATTGTGATGCATCAAAAAGATGCAATAAATTGATTTATAGCTCCAATGATGCTATTATTGATTGATGTCATCATTCAGTGATGTCGCCAATGAAATACCTATTGAATGGGAGGATCGGCATGTCATTTAAACCTGCAATCAAGAGTGCGTTGCCTCAACCTGGATTCACGTATCTGATCTCAACGAAATGGTTGACGAAATTCGCTGTCGGGGTCGTGGCTGCCCTAGCGGCCACGATGCCCGTTCCGGAAGTCAGGGCTCAGGATAACGAGATAAACCTGACGATCTGGCCCGGGCGATACACCCCCACCCGCGTGATGGCCACTGCCGGTGGTGGTACGAAATCAAGCGCGATCCAGGGCATCGATCCGATTATTGCGGCGTATGAAGAGCTGCACCCCAATGTGAAGATCGAAGTTATCGGACAGTCCATCAATGCGGACACAAGGCGCTGGATGGTTACGCAACTGACTGGTGGCGTTGCTCCGGACATCATGTGGTATTTGGGGGATTGGGCAGTCGAGGATTTTCGCAAGAAGTGGCTGGTTCCGATCAACGACTATCTCGAACAACCAAACCCCTACATCGAGGCGGGTCAACCCGGGTCAGAACGGTGGCGCGACCTGTTTTTCCCACAGATCGAAGTCTGGAAGGCGCCCAATGGCGAATTATATGTCGTCCTGGCCGATCAGATTCAGGTCGGCATCTACTACAACAAAGACCTGTTTGAGAAAGCGGGGGTCGACGGCGTACCCAAGACTTGGGAAGACATGATTGAAGCCGCCGACAAGGTCCAAGCGACCGGTGCATATGGCTTCGCCGCCACGGGCAACAACCTCCATCAGCTCACATGGGTTTCCGGCTGGCTGACCAATTTCTTCTATCATCCCGAGATCGGCAAACATGACCTCGACGGTGATGGCGTGCTGGACAAAGTCGAAATGGCAACAGCGGTTAAAGAAGGAACCTATTCCTACGACGACGCACGCAATCGCGCCCGGCTGGAGGAGTTGAAGCGATTCGCTGGCTATTGGCAGCCTGGTGCACTTGGCGCCGATATGGGTGCCGCTGTTCGGTTGTTTGTCACTGGCAGGGCCGGAATGCTGGTTGTCGGCACTTGGATGCTGCCAACCATCACCGAGGACGAGAATCGAGATTTCGACTTCGGCATATTCTATCTGCCGGTTGTCGATTCCGCGACATCGGACCTGATCCCTGACGGCGTTCCGCCGACGAACAAGTCCGCTGGTTACGGTTCGTTCCAGTATGCGGTGACAAATTCTGCAGTAGCGAACGGTGAAGTCGAAGCGGCGATAGATTTCCTTATGTTCGCAACCCAGCCCGATCAGTTGAACCAGATGATCCTCGAAGGCGGAATTGCGTTGCCCGGAGTGCATGGCGCGCCGCCCAATCCCGAACTGGAAGACTTCAAGGAATCGGTGACACTGGCACGGGCACCCTATCAGGAAGATGACTCGATGTTCGATTCTGTTTTCGCAGAGAAGTTTCTTGTCGTCACATCGCCGTATCTGTCAGGGCGCCAGAGCTTGGATGAAACGGTCGAACGCCTGAATGCCGAAATGGAGCAGGCTGCCGATCGCGTTCTCGGAAACTAGCAGGACACGGCATGGTCTCTGCCTTGCCACATTAAGGTGAAGCCCATTCGCGTCCAAAGCGCACGCCGCCGACGGCGGCGTGCGCTCAACAAGGTTCCGGTATATGTTTGCTTGATTCCGGCACTGATCTTTCTGATTGTTTTCAGCTATTACCCGTTTTTCTCTGCCTTTTATCACAGCTTGTTCAAATGGGACGGCGTGAATACGACCTTTGTCGGGTTCAAGAATTTTGTCGACCTGGCCAGCGACGAGCGGCTTGGGCCCTCAGTCAAAAACATTTTCATACTTACCAGCGCGGGCGTTTTCTTTGCTTTGACTTTGCCGTTGATCGCGGCGGTATTCATACATAATTTGAAGTCCGAACGAATGCGCACGATCTATCGCTTCGTGTTCACGATGCCACTGGTCATTCCCTGGGTCGTTACTGTTCTGGTCTGGCAGTTTCTTTACGATCCGCTGGACGGACCCATAAACCGGTTCCTGATCGCTGTGGGATATCCCGAGTTCGTTCGCGCCTGGTTGGCCGACCCCGATATCGCGATCTTTGCACTCACGCTCATCGGCGGCGGCGGGACTGGCGTCGGCTTTCCTTTCGTGGCTGGTTTGAACCTTCTTGTCTACTTGTCTGGCCTGAACAACATTTCGAGCGAGGTCAAGGAGGCGGCCATCCTCGAAGGCGCCACGAGTTGGCAGATGTTCCGCAACATTGAACTGCCGCTCATTAGAACGCAGATCCGGATTAACCTGGTGATGACGATAATCACGCAGCTTCAGAGTTTTCATACCGTCATTCTACTGACGCGTGGCGGACCCGGTTATTCGACGATGGTGCCAGGAATGGCAATGTATCAGGATGCTTTCGAGTTTAGTCGCATGGGTTACGCATCGGCAATTGGCGTGGTGCTTTTCGCGATCATGTTGGTCATCACATTGGTTACCAATAATCGCCTGCGGTCCTCCACGGACTTTGATCCGAATTGAACGATGTCGACTATGGTCAAGCCCAGACACAAGCACCGGCGACCCGAGTTGATGACCGTCTTGCGAAGAGAGGATCGGGTAAAGCACGCCTATCTGTTGATCGCGGCGCTCCTGACCTTTTTTCCATTTTGGCTGCTATTCGTCGTGTCCTTCAAGAGTCTGCCGCAATTCTATCACAACGTCTGGATACTCGATTATCCATTGCATCTTGAGAACTACACATTGGCGTTTAGAGTCGTCGGCAAATACATCGTCAACAGCGTGATCGTGACAGCGGCGACGATAGTCGGCGTATTGTTCGTATCCAGTCTCGCAGCCTTCGCATTTGCCCGATACAGCTTCCCGGCCAGGAACTTTCTGTTCATGCTGATCATCAGCCTGTTGATGGTTCCCTCGGTCCTGACGATGGTCCCGGCCTTCGTCCTGGTCAAGAACCTCGGCATGCTAAACTCGTTATGGGGGCTTATCCTGCCTGGCATCGCCGGTCTTCAGGTCTTTGCGATATATTTGCTGCGTAACTTCATGGCTTCATTGCCGGAAGAACTGTTCGAGGCCGCCAGGATGGATGGGGCAGGAATCTGGCGAAGCTATTGGCACGTCGCTTTGCCATTGTCACGCCCGGTCCTCAGCATCGTGGTCATAACGTCGCTCCTGAATACATGGAACGACTTCATCTGGCCGCTCATCGTGATCAGCGACGATGATTTGCGAACGATTCCGATCGGGCTCGCATTCTTCCGAACGCAATATCAAACCGACTACGGACCGCTAATGGCCGGTTACATAATTTCGCTATTGCCGTTGCTGATCGTGTTCCTGTTCATATCCAGGGAATTCGTGAGAGGTCTGACGGCGGGAGCCATCAAGATGTAGTTTCGTCCGATCCTTCCTGGGCAGCGGGCAGGCAGATTGGCGGCGCGTCATGTCGAGTCGAGCCGGTCGGTACCAAACAGAACAAAAGAGGACAATCGGGAATGTCGTTCCACATTTATGATCTGAAAACTGAATTTGCGACAAATCCCATCGGAATAGGAACATACCGGCCACGGTTTTCGTGGAAATACAGCAATCCGCGAAGCCGGGAACAGGCGACCCATTTCCAGATACTCGTCGCTTCGAGCACCGAGGCGCTCGCATCCGGCAACGGGGACCTTTGGGACAGCGGAAGGGTTCCGACGCGTCGGTCACCCTTAATCGAATATGACGGCCATCCGCTAAAAAGCCGATCGGTGGGCCATTGGAAGGTCCGCTTGTGGAACTCGGAAGAATCTGCAAGCGACTTCAGCGCAGCTAGTTCCTTCGAAGTTGCCTTGCTCGAACAATCCGACTGGCTAGCGAACTGGGTTGGCTTTCCTGCCGGCCGTGCCGGAAAAGCGCTGTATTTTAGGAATACCTACACGCTTGAAAAACCGGTTGCGCGGGCCAGGGCCTATATCTGCGGATTGGGCTGGTACGAGTTCCGTATCAACGGGCGGAAGGTCGGCGACCGTGTGCTTGAACCGGCACAGAGCGAGTTCAGCAAACGCGTTCTCTATTCCACCTTTGACGTCGCAGATTACCTCAGTTCCGGTGCCAATGTCGTCGGGGCAATCGTCGGAGCCGGCTGGTATGGTGTGCCCAAGCTAATCTTGCAGATCGAGGTTGAATTTGAGGATGGAACAAAACGCCTGATGATCACCAATGACCGCAACAACAATGATATCGATCTCTGGAGAGTCTCGGACGGCCCCATCGTTTCGAACAGCGTATTTGACGGCGAAGTTTATGATGCTCGCCTTGAGGAGCCGGACTGGGACCGGTCGACCGGGGACGAGTCCGGCTATGTGCATGGCGGGGCATGGGTTTCATCAATGATCGTCGATCCCCCTGGAGGGAAAATGCTGCCTCAAACAATGGAACCAGTCCGCATCGTCGATACACTGAAGGCACAATCCATCAATCAGCCCAAACCGGGTATTTTCGTGCTGGACAATGGTCAAAACCTCGCTGGCTGGGCCGCACTCACCGCTAAAGGAAAACGCGACACAGCAATCACGATGCGTTTTGCCGAGTGCCTCTACGAGGACGGCACGGTTAACCAGGCAAACCTGCGTTTTGCCGAGGCGCGGGACAGATACATTTTTGCGAAAGACGGTACCCAGACCTGGGAACCGCGCTTCACTTATCACGGTTTCCGATACATCCAGTTGGAAGGATTTCCGGGTGAGCCGACGGTCGACTCCGTCGAAACCAAGATCGTCCGCTCGGACGTTGCGGCAACCAGCCGATTCAAGTCTTCGGATCCTCTCGTAAACCGCATCGAGAAAGCCGTGCGATGGACTGAAGTGTCCAACCTGCATGGCCTGCCGACAGACTGCCCCCAGCGCGCAGAACGCATGGGCTGGTTGAACGACATGGCTGCCCGGTCCGAAGAACTGGTTTACAATTTCGACATTTCCCGATTCCTTCCCAAATGGCTTGACGACATCGGAGACGCTCAAGATCCCGCATCCGGCGCTGTCTCCGACACTGCCCCGTTTCGCTGGGGTGCCAGGCCCGCAGACCCTGTCAGCGTCTGCTACGCCTTGATCCCCTGGCTTCTGTACCAGCATTTTGGCGACAAACGAGTTCTGGAAACTCATTACCGTGGCATAAGGCGCTGGGCCGAATACCTGACTTCAAGGTCCAAGGACCACATTGTCGAGGATGGGTATATTGGCGATTGGGCACCCCCGGTCACCGAAGCAATTGCCGGTAGCATCGGGACGTCTGCCGTTTCGGCGCATACGCCCAGCGCGCTGATTTCGAGTGCCCATTATTATCACCTGCTCGAACTGCTGGTTCGGATATCAGTGGTCATTGATCGGGCTGAAGACGCGCGCGAGTTTCACGGGCTGGCGGCGAATGTCAAAAGAGCTTTCAACCGGAGGTTCTGGAACAAACAGACAGGCGGCTATGCAAGCAACAACCAAGCCTGCAATTCCGTGGCGCTTTATATGGGCCTGGTGCCGGATGAGAAGAAGGCGTCGGTCCTGGCCAATATCGTCAAAGACGTAGAAGAGCGTGACTTCCATCTCACAACCGGAAATCTCTGCACCAAATACATATTTGACGTTCTCTCGGATGGCGGCGAAATTGACACCGCCTTTCGATTGTTAACACAGACAAGCTATCCAAGCTGGGGCTACATGTTCGAGCGCGGCGCCACGACCATTTGGGAGCGCTGGGAAGAGGCCACCGGTATCGGCATGAATTCTCACAACCACGGTATGTACGCCTCGATCGGTTCGTGGCTTTACAAGGCGTTGGCGGGCATTCGCGTGGGGCGCGAATGCAGCGGGTTTTCGAACGTGGTGATCGCTCCGAAGGTTCCGTCCGCGCTGAGATCGGTCGATGCCGCTGTCGATACGGTCAGGGGGTCCATCGAAACATCGTGGGAAAATGCAGAGGGCGGATTTTGGTTGTCGATCAGCGTACCGTCCGGAGTTGACGCTGAGGTTCATTTCCCGAGGTTGGGCAAACCAGAAGGACAGTTGACCGAGGGTGGCACAGTGGTTGCCGAAGACAGCGCGTCCGGTATTTCCAACATACGCAGTGAAGAAGACTCCATTGTATTCAACGCTCGTTCGGGAAAATACCGATTTGGCCTGGAGTCAGGGCCCGATTAGAGAGTACGGTGCCAGAGCGTCGAACTGGATTGCCTGATGGGGTGATGTTGTCTGCCAAGACCGGCACAGGAATGAATGTCTGGACCCGAGGGCAGGGCGGGCCTGTGGCCGTCTAGGACTGTCGCAATCACCGGGACATTACCCAACAGTTCATGCATACAATGTCGATTGTTAACGGGTTGGCTGCCTCTTGGAGACACAAGATGGCCCGGTTGGGCTTTCGATCCGGAAATCCAACGGGCGCATGAAGTTGTAGTCATTGTCGGAACAATCAATGCGCCTCTGTAACCCACAATTCGGGCACTGAAAGTGCCGGACCAGATGTCACCGGGCCCCGGGGCCGGGACGTGTTTGTACGCCCCCATCAATGCAAGCAATGCAATGGGACTGAAGCCTTCCGTCGGAAGTGTTGGCGGTCCTCGCGAGCAGTGGTCCAATCATGCTTTTGCCGTCTGGGAGCTGATCGCAATGACGGGTTCAATCCCGTTCAGACATAACCAGGACCGGCCCTTCAGGAGGAAGAGGTCCCTGAGAATATCTAAAGTGTCTCCGATATCGCGTGTAAGGACCGGTCATCATCTTGAAGAATGCGCTTCCTCGACTCTGCACACGAACCATAGACAACCCCAACAAGGATCAAACAACATGAAAACACCTCCATCCAAATCATGCCGACGACGCAGTGCCAAAGCCCTTGGTCAGGTAATATCCAGATTAACCCTTCCGTTTATTATCCTGATTCCATTCTCCATCCGGGCACAGGAAGCTACCGACAGAACCACAGATCATACGACTGGCGATGCTTTATTGGCGGCCTTCGCCGGCCTGAGCATTGTCGAAGTCGATCCCGGGCAATGGATGGCGCTGGCTGCCCTGACCGTATTGGCCCTTGTCGCCGGCGCCATTCTTGCCAGGATCGCGGCCCGCATAGCGCTGTCGGTCGCAGGGTCCGGACACGCAATCCGGGACATGGCCCAATTCGGCCGGGTCGTCGCCCCTGCGCGCCTGGCTGCCTCAATAGCCATATTCTATGCCGGCGCATTCGCGCTACAATTGCCGGAACCCGTCTATGCAGTGATTGCCATTATCTGCAAGATTCTGGCCGTTACTTCGGTCGCATGGCTCCTGTCCCGCTTTGTCGACCTGTTTTCGGGATTCATCGAAAGCAGGCTCTCCGCCCGCGGGAATATGGCGAGCATCGCGTTTGTTCCACTCGGTCGGCGGATTGCAAAGGCGTTCATCTACACGCTCGCCTCACTCACAGTATTGCAGAATCTCGGATTCAACATCGGGGGATTGCTGGCCGGTCTCGGTATCGGGGGGTTGGCCGTAGCGCTTGCGGCGCAAAAGACGCTCGAGAACCTGTTCGGCGGCTTTGTTCTCGTTGCCGACCGTCCATTCAGGATCGGCGAATTCTGCCGCGCCGGTGAACATCTGGGAACGATCGAGAATATCGGCATGCGTTCGTCAAGGATCCGGACGCCGAATCGTACACTGGTGACTGTCCCGAACGCGGAACTTTCAACGGTGTGGATCGAGAATTACGGCGCCCGTGACATGATGCGTCTCCATACAGTGCTCCAAGTCGGCTATGACACATCTCCGGACCAGATGCGCTATCTTCTCGTTGAACTCCGGCGCATGCTCTATGCGCATCCGAAAGCCCGGCCTGATCCCTGCCGGGTTCGGTTTATCAATTTCGGTGCGCATTCGCTCGACATCGAGATTTTTGTCTACATAGAAACAACGGACTGGAACGAGTTCACCGGCATCCGCGAAGACATCCACCTGCGCATCCTGGACATTGTCGCAGAGAGCGGAGCCTGTTTTGCCTATCCCTCGCAAACACTCTACCTCGGGCGCGATGCAGGCCGCGACAAGGAGCGCACGGCATCGGCAGAGGCAATCGTAGGACAATGGCGCTCCGATGGAAAACTGCCCATTCCGGAGTTCCCGGAGTCCATGATTGCGGAGGTTGCCGGCACACTGGACTATCCAACGGCAGGATCTTCCAACCAGGCGCCAGCAGCAGCCCATTGAGCTTCACTGCTGTTCAAAGCCGGTCAGCAGGACACGGATTTTCCATGCCCGATTGCTGGCCGGTCTGGCAGCCCTTGCCAAATGATGTCCCATTGCGTCCGGTTCCTGCAAGGCACGATTGGCTACCGTAAAGTTCAACACCCCGTCCTTGTATACGGCGCTCACTTCGGACAGGCTGGCAACTGCGGACTGCTGGAAGATCGAGTGCAGGCGGCGGGCAAGGAAAGAGGGGCTTGTCTCGATCGCTTTCGACAAGTCGAACCGTCCACCGTGGGCGACCGTTTGGGGGTTCATTACAGCAATCCGGTCAATTGTTTCTCGAACACACTGTTCCTGCGACTTCGACGATGTATTGGTCTAACTGGCCAACCATAAGACATTCCTGTGCAAGCAAGACCCTTACGGCATCCGGATGCGTTGTTAGTGACAATCCGTTTGTCAGCGACCTGATCTGCAACCTCTCCATCGGCGTACCGCCCTCTGCAATCATTCTCCCAGGGAGAGGATGCGGGTGATTCGCACCGGCGGCAGAGAAGGGGCGGCGTGGTGCGCATGCAGTTGTTCACGGGAAGCAAACTGCGGGCAAGCGACCTGCAAATTCTCACGGACCAGTACGGTGATCGGCACGAACAAGCGCCTGGCGTGTTTGACCGGATGAACGTGCCGGAACTTGAGGGACCAAATGTGATCGTGACACCTCCGTTGGTCATCAATGATTATCCTTCAGGTCAAGCCGCTCAATCACGCTATAACTTTGATTTTGCAAAGGGAGCACGACATCAGGGTGAATTTCACGTCGAACTGGACAAGACGCTGCCCGGCGACCCTTGCGGGGCCCGGGCAGGACGGGTCGGGCCAGCCGACAGCGGAATGATCGTTGCGCTGATTGGTAAACGCGGCCCGGAGGGATCGTAACCGACCTTTCAGCACGAATCTTACGACCAAACCGAACGTCTGAAATGACTATCCTGACAAGTTTCCTATGACAAAATCGTCTTCAAGGCCGTCTGCGTCTCCGTCCCTGGCCGCCGGTGTCCGCAAATGGACCGACGCGGCGGCCGCCGCAATTCACAGGCTCGGAAAGGAAAGCACGAATGGCTTCTTGACCAATTACTGGCGGAGGAATTGAATTGCGACAGCCTCGGCAGAGCTATGTGGCGGTTAGGTCGTAGCGGGTGCGAATTTCGATGGTCAACTGCCAAACAAGAATGCTGACACCTTGGCGTCGTATCGTGTGCAGAAGGAGCATCTCGACCAAGCCAAAATTTTCCATGGATTGTGCGGTGCAAAGGCGCACTGAAGCTGCGTGCAAGCTGCCCGTTGTGCCTTTCAACCTCCTCGGCGGCAACTCCAGCCACCTGCAGACGAGATTTCACGTCCATCCCGTGTGAGCGGCTTCTGCGGGGGCCTGCCGTGCTGAATTGTCCAGGTTTTGCAGGCTGCTGCGGTCCGCATGAAGGTCGGGCCGACCATGCAGCATTTACTGTTGAGTACTCGCCTCATTGTCACAATATCGGAAATAGGGGCAACTTGCCGGAAATTGCCTGTATTTCATTGATGAGTCTGAAAGGGGCTGGCGGAGAGACAGGGATTCGAACCCTGGGTGCCCGTAAAGGCACAACGGTTTTCGAGACCGCCCCGTTCGACCGCTCCGGCACCTCTCCGCACTGTCACAGATAACCGCCATAATGGAAACGTTCAAGGAATTCGGTGTGCAGCTCGCCGAAATTGAAACCATTGCAGACGGAGAATCAGTGCAGGTGAACCGGTTCGCTCCAAGCGGGATCCCGTGAATTCACTCAGGCCGGAGTGAAGCTGTTACAAAAGCTTCGCAAATGCGTAGCAGTAGTATCACCAACCTGGACTAAGTGGCGGCCTGTTACTCGAACATGGAGAGATGTCATGCGAATCGATGCAACAGTGATGCTTGCGGTCGTGGCGGCCATTGGGTGCACGTCTGCTGCTCACGCCAGGGACCAGATCCGGATTGTCGGTTCGTCCACTGTGTTCCCTTACACCCAGGCGGTGGCCGAGCAGTTTGCGAACATGCCTGGCGCAGCGGCTCCAGTCGTGGAATCGACAGGAACCGGCGGCGGAATGAAGCAGTTTTGCGCCGGAATCGGCGAGCGTCATCCGGACCTTACCGGTGCTTCCCGCGCGATGAAGTCCTCGGAGTACGAATTGTGCCGCTCAAACGGCGTCTCGAACATAACCGAAGCGCTCATCGGTTATGACGGCCTCTCGATCGCAATCTCGCGCGGCAATGACCATGACTGGGACTTGTCGCTCACTGAAATCTATCTCGCTCTTGCCGCAGAAGTTCCCGTTGACGGTGATTGGGTGGAAAACCCCAACAAGCTGTGGTCCGATGTCAGGGCTGACCTTCCTGCGAAGGAGATCCTGGTCTACGGCCCTCCACCGACATCCGGAACCCGTGACGCCTTTGTGGAACTGGCAATGCACCCGGGTTGCGAAGGCCTTGACTTCGTGGCTGACAAGGGTGGCGACTGGATCGACGGAAACTGCAGTCGAATGAGACTTGACGGAGTCTTTGTGGAGGCCGGAGAAAACGACAACCTGATCGTCCAGCGGCTCTACGCGGACGTTAACGCGATGGGGATATTCGGGTATTCATTCCTTTTCGAGAACCTCGATTCCCTCAAGCCGATCTCGGTCGCCGGTGTGAGCCCGGACGCTGACACGATAGGTGACTTCTCCTACCCGATTGCCCGGCCACTCTACGTTTACATCAAGAACGATCACAGGGGCGTGATTCCGGGATTCCAGGAGTTCATCGAGGAATACATGTCGGAGGATGCAATTGCTCCGTGGGGATACCTGTCCGAGCGTGGATTGGTCGCGCTTCCCGACGACGAGCGTTCCGAACTCCAGAAGGCCGTTATCAACGGGTTCGCGATGGACGCAATGTAGCAACGCTCAACTATCGATTGCCATCCCGGTCGGACGCGCTCGGGACGGCAGACAAGTATTGGACCGCAGATGACCTTGATCACGTTCGCTGTGCTCGTTCTGACAGCAGCGTTCAGCTATTTCGTCAATTGGAGGGCAGCACGGGCTGTTGCTGCCGGAGGAGCGCGCCTGAAATCGATCCCCGGATACCACGCTCTCTTTGCCGCACTGCTGATCCTGGTTCCGACCATCGTGCTGCTGCTGCTCATCCTGTTGCTGCGCAGTTCGATGGCCGACTGGCTGTTTGCCCAACTGCACCTGCCGGATGAGTACTGGGCGCTTGACAGTGGACATCGGCAACTTGCGATTGCCGACATCAAGTCGATCGCCGCGGGCAGGATTTTCGGAACCCCGGAGGATTGGAAACTCCGGGCTGCGGAGAATTTCAAGTCAAACCATGCAATCCTGGACTGGACCATGCTGGCGATCGTTTCGGCAACGGCAGCGATGCTGCTCGTGTTCGCCCGCCTGAAAGTCACGGCAGGATTTCACTCCCAGAAAGGGGTCGAACGGATTGTCTCGATTCTGTTGCTTGCATGTGCGCTGGTCGCGATCCTGACAACGATTGGAATCGTTGCCTCGCTGCTATTCGAGACGGCCCGATTTCTTACACATGTTCCCCTGACCGAGTTCCTGTTTGGACTGAATTGGGAACCACAAATCCCCATACGCGAGGACCAGGTTGCGGCGGAAGGGACGTTCGGCTGGATTCCCGTCATACTCGGCACGATGGTCATTACAGTCGTTGCCCTCAGCCTTGCCGTTCCAGTCGGGGTCATGTCGGCCATCTACCTGAATGAATTTGCCTCGCGAACCATCCGATCCGTTTCAAAGCCCATTCTCGAAATCCTGGCAGGCGTGCCGACCGTTGTATACGGGTTCTTCGCGATCCTGGTCATTGCCCCGTGGCTGAGGGACGCCGGCACCGGACTGGGCATTCCGGTGGCACCAAATACGGCGCTGGCCGCTGGCTGCGTCATGGGAATAATGCTGATCCCTTTCATTGCATCTCTGTCGGATGACGCGTTGACCGCAGTCCCGTCAGCAATGCGGGATGGTGCTCTGGCGATCGGCGCAACGCGTGCCGAAGCCGTCCTCGGCGTCATTTTTCCCGCGGCCTTGCCCGGCATCGTGGGTGGAGTGCTCCTGGCTGTAAGTCGTGCCATCGGCGAGACCATGATCGTGGTCATGGCCGCCGGCCTGATTGCAAGGTTGACGATAAATCCCCTGGACAGTGTCACGACCGTGACAGTCCAGATCGTGACACTGCTGATCGGCGACACGTCCTTTGACAACCCGAAGACATTGTCGGCATTCGCGCTGGGGCTGATGCTCTTCCTGATGACGCTGCTGATCAATGTCGCGGCATTGAAGATCGTCCAGAGATTCCACGAAATCTACGATTGAGGAGGCTGGCGACCATGAGTTTGCTCGACAGTGGCTTCAACCCGACAACAGTCGCAGTTGGAACATCACTCCGTCGTCGGAACCGGATGCAGGTTGTCCTGAAGGTTGCCGGGATTTCATCAATCCTGCTTGCCATGGGGGTGCTCGTGCTTCTGATCGGGTCACTGGTCACAACCGGTTACAAGGCCTTTACTCAAACCCAGGTGACTATCGAGGTCTACGTCGATCCTGATGTGATTGATGTCGATGCCCTGCCCAGGGGCAACTTTCGAAGACTGCTTCAGTCGGCAATGCTGGAACAGTTTCCGGATGTCACGTCCAATGGGGATCAACGGCAGCTCTACCGAATACTGAGCAATGGGGCGCAGTTTGAGATCCGTGACAGGATTGTGAATGATCCGTCACTGATCGGCAAGACAATCGAATTGACCGTACCTGCGTCCGACCCGTTCGATCAGTTCAACAAGGGTGTCATCAGCAGGGATACTCCTGAAGAGAACCGGCGTATAACCGACCGTGAGATTGCCTGGTTCGATCAACTGGAGAGAAATGATGCAATCTCAAGGCCCCTCAACACTGCACTGATAACCAATGCCGACAGCAGGTTTCCGGAACTTGCGGGACTGAGGGGTGCGATCATTGGATCTTTCTGGGCCATGCTGGTGTGCTTCCTCCTGTCGTTTCCCCTCGGCATCGGGTCGGCAATCTACCTGGAGGAGTTCGCGCCGAAAGGACGTTTCAGCAACATTATCGAGGTCAATACAAACAATCTTGCGGCGGTGCCTTCCGTTGTTTTCGGATTGCTGGCGCTTGCCGTGTTCCTCGGATGGTTTGGCCTTCCGCGTTCGGCTCCGCTGGTCGGTGGCATGACGCTCGCCCTGATGACCATGCCGACCATCATCATTGCGACAAGGGCAGCCCTGAAGGCGGTTCCACGGACAATCCGCGAGGCTGCGCTTGCACTCGGAGCATCAAAGCACCAGGCAGTGTTTGGTCAGGTACTGCCACTGGCAATGCCTGGGATCCTGACGGGGACGATCATCGGCATGGCACAGGCGCTCGGCGAAACCGCGCCGTTGCTGCTGATCGGCATGAATGCGTTCGTCACTGCCGCACCGGCCGGACCGCTCGACAGTGCCACGGCTCTTCCAACCCAGATCTTTATCTGGGCAGACAGTCCGGAACGAGGCTTTGTGAGCCGGACATCGGCGGCGATTCTTGTGCTGTTGAGCTTCATGATCACGATGAATGCGGTTGCCGTCTTCCTCAGGAGCAAGTTTGAACGCAAATGGTGACTGCCCGGCAGGCTGGGCACGCCCATGGATTCCGGCCTATTCGTTGCGCGTAACCGGCTTGATGATGCTGTCCTTTTTTCTGTCACGAATGACGGCAGGCCGCACTGTCGAGGTTGCGGGAGGCCATGGGAGGGTGTCCACCACGGGCTGATTGATCACCGACAAGGGTTGGATGACGGTCGAAGCGGTTGCCTGCAGCCGTTATACCTTATTGCGTAGCATTCCTTTCAACCGGGAATGAAGTGTGCTCACAAGCAGGTCGAGCTTTTTTTGCATCCAATCGACTGATTCAAGAAATTCGGCTGAATCTTCCGGCAATTCGAACGGCAACCTCTCTTTGCGATGGAATCCGATCCGCGGGTTACCGCTCTTGTTGACCCAACGATCCAGATCGTCTCCCATTTCCTCACGCAATTCGTCCACGGCTCCCCAAAGCTGCTCATAGATGTGCACTGCATGCGGGTTGTTCTTGTTGCGCATCAGTTAGCAACCGATGCCTTTGGAAGAACTCCGGTTCAGATATCCCGCAAAATAGAGATCCCATCTGCCAGATTCGGAACTGTTTACCCGGACATACAGATTCGATTCCTTGGTTCCCGTGGGAACCTCGACGGTGACGTCAGAAAATGAATAGCCTTCGAGAACCGCGGCCCAATAGCGGAGGTTTTCCCGTTCATGGTTCGACAGTTCGTCCTTGTCTTCGGTGTCGTCTGGGGGAAGGTCGACGGCTTCACCTGTCTCGAAAACCAATCGCTTGACCAATTCGGTGCGGGCAATTGTGCGAGGCTGAATGATGATGCGCCCATGCGTGTCGCTGTAGAGCGCTGCTTCGACGAGTGCGAGGTTGAAATGCAAGCCGCTGTGCACCTGGACAAAATCAACGATGTTCTCGACGTCTTCACGAATGCCGTCGCCGATGATCAGCAACAGGAACTCGCCGCGTCTGAGATGGCGGGTCACGTTGTCCACGAACGCAGACTCGTCGGTTTCGGGGTATCTGGCGCACACTAGAGTCTGTACCCAAATTGTATGAACCATGCTATAGAGAGTTGGATCGGATTGTTTGATGGAGGTGGAGTTGTCTGGTGATCGACACGATATGACGGATGAGGAATGGGAGTTGTTGAGCTCGGTGATGCCGACGGGACGTCGGGGGCCTGTCCGCAGGAACGACCGTCGGATCATGGACGGGATCTTTTTCATTCTGCGGGCTGGCTCGCCCTGGCGTGACCTGCCCGAGCGTTACGGCCCGTATACGACCTGCTACAACCGCTACAACCGCTGGAGCAAGGACGGGACCTGGGCGAGGATCATCTCGGATCTTCAACGGTTTGCCGGCCTGGACGGCGATGACGAGGATGGCCCGGACGGTGGTTCGGCGGCCAGTCTGGGGGAGCGGATGATCGACTCCTCGGCGGTGCGGGTACACAAGCACGGCTCCGGCTCGCGCCGGGACGGTGAGCCGCGCGAGATCGGGCGCAGCCGTGGCGGTCTGACGACGAAGATCCACGCTGCGCTGGACGGTGCGGGGCGATCGCTTGCGGTGCGTCTGTCGCCGGGACAGGCGGCCGACTGCACGCATGCGCCGGAATTGCTGGTCGGCCTCGAGGCCGGAACCAGGGTGATTGCCGACAGGGCCTATGACAGCGATGCCATCCTGGACCTTGTCGCCGAGGCTGGCGGGGTTGCCGTGATTCCCTCCAAGGTGAACCGGAAGGTGTCGCGGGATCTGGACCGGGATCTCTACGCCAGGCGCAACCCTGTGGAGCGTTTCTTCAGCAAAATCAAAGAGTTCCGGAGAGTGGCAACGAGATACGAGAAGCGGGCCAGGAACTACCTGTCCACCGTGCTGCTTGCCGAGACACGCTACCTGCTGCGAACTCTGGCAAGGCGATCAATTGAGTCCACACCCTAGTCTTCTGTAACGATAGTTGTTATCAAAGCGGCAAGTGACACCAACAGGAGGCAGTTCGATGAGAGGCAAGGCAGTGGAAGTGGTGCTGAGCGAGGAGGAGCGCGAGTTTCTCGAGGCGCATGTCCGAAGGCACAAATCGCCGAGGTCGCTGTCCGACCGTTGCAGGATCATCCTTCTGTGTGCCGAGGGGCTCCGAAGCAGGGAGATCGCCGGGCGGACCGGCGTTCACGAGCACACTGTCGGCAAGTGGCGCAGGCGGTTCGCCGAGAAGCGCATCGGGGGCCTCTCGGACGAGTACCGCTCCGGTCGGCCCCGCACCGTGACAGACGACAAGGTGGCGGAGGTGGTGGAGTTGACGCTGAACACGATGCCGAAGGATGCGACGCACTGGTCGGTCCGGAGCATGGCCGAGAAGACGGGGGTGTCGCACACGACCGTGCACCGGATCTGGTCGGCGTTCAGCCTGAAGCCGCACCGGAGCGAGACGTTCAAGCTTTCGAGGGACCCGCTGTTTGTTGACAAGGTGCAGGACATCGTGGGGCTCTACTTGGCCCCGCCGGACCGTGCGGTTGTCCTGTGCGTCGACGAGAAGTCGCAGATCCAGGCGCTGGACCGGACGCAGCCGGTCCTGCCGATGGCGCCGGGGGTGGCCGAGCGGAGAACCCACGACTATGTCCGCCACGGCACGACAACGCTTTTCGCCGCGCTCGACGTGGCCACCGGCGCGGTGATCGGCAAGTGCAGCAGGCGCCATCGCGCCACGGAGTTCCTCGGCTTCCTCGAGGAGGTCGAGGCGGCGGTTCCCGAAGGGCTGGACGTTCATCTGGTGATGGACAACTACGCGACGCACAAGACGGAGAAGGTCAGGGCGTGGCTTGCCCGCCGCAGGCACTGGCATGTCCACTTCACGCCGACCTCGGCGTCATGGCTCAACCAGGTCGAGCGCTGGTTTGCGGAACTGACCAGGAAGAAGCTGCAGAGAGGCGTTCACCTCTCGGTTGCGGAGCTCAACGCCGACATCATGTCTTTCATCGACGCGCACAACGAGAAGCCGAAGCCCTACAAGTGGGTCAAATCCGCCGACGAGATCCTTGCGTCAGTCAGGAGGTTCTGTCTCAAGGCGAACAAGCTCGGCGTGAGCGAAGAGGTTTGATGCGAATTTCAGATTCAGGAGACTAGTTCATGGAGCACGTTTCCCTTCTTCCTGAGAGCTCTGGAAACCTCTCGTTGCAGATCCTCGTAGCTCCAGGCAGCAAGTTCCTTTGCGTAGTCCAGTATCTGGCCGATGACCTCCCGGCGCGCCTGCGGATTGCGCCAAAGCTTGAATTCGGCGATCGTCAGGCGCCCGAGATTATTGATGTAAAGCGCATCCACGTAGCCTGCCGGGGTATACAATTCCTGGCAAACGGGAATGACGCCGTCATGGGCCTTATCGATGGATCCGATCGGCAGTGTCTGCGGATTGCGGAACAGCAATTCCTGCAGTTTCGATTCAATGATGTTCCCTTGGGAAGTCGGAGTTCCGAGAGGAACCCGGTGAAGGATCTCCTCGTCATTCCCTTCGACAAGGTTGAGCCGAATCATAGTGCCGTAAGCGTCGTCCATCGTGCGAGCCCTCAAATGTTCCATCATTCTATTTGGGTTATGGCAGCCGTCATTTCTGGAAGGGGCTGCTGTCTACCTTCGGTTCAGCAAAGCGTCCATGAAATTCCATCTGTATCAGGGCATTGACAGGCACCGGATCGCCGAAGCGGCACTTGGCGGGACTGCAATCGCCACCTTGGCTGACTACGGGAGCAAACGGAAGTTGGATATGCTGAAAGAGGCCTGGTGTCTTGAACAACAGAATTCGCTTGCGAGACGCTGCCTGGCGCAACGTATGGATTGCCCGGGGAATCGGCCGAAACTACTTGGGAGTTCTGTTCGGAAGACAGGTGCCCTGATTTCCCGATGTTGCTCCTACGCGCCGGGTGGCAGGCACAGACCCGATGGCTACCCACCTTTGATAGATAACCGGACGAGAGGTTCAGCGCCTTTGACAAGGACCTGGCAACTGTTTCGTCTGGAACATCGTGGCACCCGGTCAGAGCCAGTATATGACGGCCAGAACAGGCACCAGCACGATCATGACGCTTCCGACGATCGACCACAAAGGTTGTTTCCTGCTTCTCTCGAGTCCTTTCAGCGACTGGTTAAGTGCCTGTTCGGCATGCATGGCATGGATCATGTTGTCGACAGCTTCCTCGGCCCTGGCCCTGTCCACGCCAGCTTCCAGCATGTTGTCGATAGCCTGACTCCGGTTGAAACCCACCATTTTGACCAGGGCAATATCTCTCCTGACATTTACTGCGGCCTGCTTGCGAGACAGGCGGGTCTCGGCTTCCCATCCTTCCGGCTCGTCAAGCTCGTCCTCGGAGGTGCATGTCTGGCAAACGCCGAGTCCCGGGCGCAACTCCTCCACTTCTCTGCCATCCCTGTCTTCACCGAAAGGAGCCTGGCACAGCAGGCAGCGGCGCGCGTCCGGGTCCGACCAACTTCTGGCTGGCGGCACGATGCGGTTTCCTGCCATTTCAAGCCGGGAAATAGCGCGCGCCGTATCGCCCCTATACGGCCCGGTATATTGCCATGGAGGGGATGCGGCGCGCAGGTCGCGAGCACCGAGAAGGACACGAGATCGGCAACGGTATCGGATGGAAGTTGGCAAACGCCGGGTGTCCTGGCCGGATCCGGAAAGCGTATTTCGATGACAGTCGGCGCAGGGGGGCGAAAGACAATGCCCTGAAGGACGTGATTGGGTTGGGCGTGACCGCGCATTTCTGGGTGCACGTTGCCGGATCGGGCAGTGATGTCTTGACCTGTTTCGAGAGGAAAACACTGGTGCAGAGGTGGAATCCGTGATTTGGACCTTGCCTTTGACATACTGGTTCATTTGGATCGGTGTCAGCCAACTATGTCCTTGACAAAGGGGAGTTGCTCCTCAATACACCGCTCGCCTGAGCGGGCGCTTGTCCGGATTTCCTCGTACCGGATCCGGGAACGATTTCTTATTCGGTGAGAAGATGGCTACGACAAACGACGAGACCTTGGTCGATGAGGATGAATCGGTTGAGGATGAACTGGAAAGTGAACAAGAAGAAGTCGCTGATTCGGGAGAGGATGATGCCGATCCGCCCCCGCGCGTGATTGGTGACGAGGAACTTTCAGCGGTCATCAGGTTTGCTGGCAAGCAATTCAGGGTAAGGTCGGGGTCATTCTTCGAGGCGTCCGTCTCAGAGGGGAAAGACCAGTGGATTGTTGAAGACGTTCTCGTGGCGACCAACGAGAAAACCATGCTCGGCACACCGAAGATCGAGGGTGCGCGGGTGGTCCTCGAACTGCGTGAGAGTTTTCTGTCCCGCAAGGTCATCAATTTCAAGAAGCGCCGGCGCAAGCACTCCTCGAAACGGACAAAGGGTCACCGGCAACCGCTGTTCCGATATGTCGTAACCTCGATCGATGTACCCGGCCTTGGCAAAAGCGAATTCGTGCCGGGCGGCCGGCAGGAACAACCTGATCAGCCACAATAGGGAGGATCTGAAATGGCACACAAGAAGGCAGGAGGCTCCTCGCGCAATGGCCGCGACTCGGCAGGCCGGCGGCTTGGGGTCAAGAAGTTTGGCGGCGAAACGGTTCTGCCCGGCAACATCATCGTCCGGCAGAGGGGAAACAAGTTCTGGCCGGGCAAGGGCTCGGCGTGCGGAAGGGACCACACGATATTTGCGACCGCTCACGGAAGGGTCGTGTTCACCAAGGGGTTCAAGAATCGCAAGTACATCTCGGTTGCACCGATAGCGGAGGCTGGCGAATAACCGGCCGCAGCGAAGCGCGCTGCCGCAGCGAACACGCGGCACATCATCTTCCAATCGTTCTCGCCCAGGGCAAATGCAAGCGGAGGTCTGATCCGTGAAGTTTGTCGATCTGGCAATAATCCATGCACGTTCGGGGTCCGGCGGTGCCGGAGCAGCCAGCTTTCGGCGTGAAAAGAACGTGGAATTCGGCGGCCCCGATGGCGGAAATGGCGGAAATGGCGGCAGCGTATTCGTAACAGCTGTCTGTGACCTGAATACTCTTGTCGATTTCCGGTACAAACGGCATGTTTCGGCAGGTGATGGACAGGCGGGGCGCGGAAAGATGCAAACCGGGGCAAGCGGATCAGATCTCGATTTGCGAGTTCCGGTTGGAACGGAAATACTCGACGAATTCAAGGAACACGTTGTATTTGATCTCGTAAGGGAAGGGGAACGGCGGCTTCTCTTGCAGGGCGGAAATGGCGGCTTTGGCAACAGCCATTTCAAGTCATCAACCAACCAGGCGCCGCGAACTGCCAATCGCGGCCAGCCGGGATTGGAAAGAACGTTCTGGCTGCGACTGAAGCTGCTTGCCGACGCCGGTTTGCTGGGATTGCCTAACGCCGGCAAGTCAACATTTCTTTCTGCCACTTCGAATGCCAAACCGAAAATAGCCGACTATCCGTTTACGACCCTGCATCCCGCGCTGGGAACGGTCCGACTGGATGATGGTGAGTTCGTGCTTGCCGATATCCCGGGACTGATCGAGGGTGCACATGAAGGCAAGGGTCTGGGCGACCTCTTTCTCGGTCATGTCGAACGATGCCCGGTACTGCTCCACTTGGTTGACGGCACGTCCGATCAGATCGAGGATGATTACCTCAAGGTAGTCAACGAGTTGAAGGCCTATGGAAAGGGGCTGGTCGACAAACCCCGAATCACCATTCTTACAAAGGCCGATGCCTTGACGGAAAAGGACTTGGCTGCACGGGTGTCCAGATTGTCCGAAGCCTGCGACAATCGTGTCATCCCGGTTTCAGCAGTCGCTGGCTGGGGTGTTGACGAATGTCTCAGGCGCATCGCCGGCTCCATTGCAGACCAAGGGCGAGTTGGGTCCACGGTGGCAGAAGCGACACCATGGAATCCGTAGATCACATCAGACATGCAAGGCGCGTGGTCCTGAAGATCGGCTCCTCTCTCCTCGTGGACGCCCGGACCGGCAATCTGAGGCAGGAATGGCTCCAGGCCTTGGTTCGGGACGTGGCGTTCCTGAGATCGGAGGGCAGGAAGGTATTGGTTGTGTCCTCGGGATCGATTGCGCTCGGGCGCCGGATTCTCGGCCTTGGAACTGACACTCTCTCGCTTGAGCAGAGCCAGGGTGCAGCGGCTGTCGGCCAGATCCGGCTGGCTCGGGCATTCGAGGAAACCCTTGCTCCCCATGACCTGATAGCAGCCCAGATCCTTTTGACGCTCGAGGACAGTGAAGATCGGCGCAGATACCTGAATTCCAGGGCGACGCTGGAGAACCTGCTCAGTCAAAATGTCGTCCCGGTGATCAACGAAAACGACACCATAGCGACCGATGAAATCAGGTTCGGGGACAATGACCGGCTTGCTGCACAGGTCGCCGTGATGACAAATGCCGACTTGCTCATACTGTTTTCGGATGTAGATGGCCTCTTCGACAGCGATCCGAGAACAAACCCCGGTGCAAGACTGATTCCAATCGTCAATGAAATATCCAGTGATATCAATCAAATGGCTGGAGATGCCGGCGCCCTGACCTCCAAGGGTGGAATGAAGACCAAGCTGATGGCCGCAAAGACTGCAACCCGCGCAGGATGTGCGATGATCATTGCGCGGGGAGACGTCACGCACCCTGTAACCGGATTGCTGAAGGGCGGCATTTGCACTCTCTTCCTGCCCCAGGGAGATCCGAAGACCTCGCGGAGGCGTTGGATCGGATCCATGAAACCGAAAGGGAACGTGGTGGTGGATGCAGGAGCGGCGAAGGCGTTGCGGTCAGGCAGATCGCTGCTGCCTGCAGGAGTGAAACGCGTGGAAGGGGCATTTGAGAGAGGTGAACCTGTCGGAATCGTCCTCGATGGCGGGCCATTGCTGGGACAGGGGCTTGTTCGCTATACTAGCACGGAAGCTCGGAAGATAAGCGGACGACGTTCGGACGAAGTCACCGCGATCCTGGGATACCCGGCCCGGTCTGCAATCATCCACCGGGATGACATGGCCCTCTAGCGAAACCGGACTTGAATCCCGTCTCCTTGCTGATTGTCGGGCCTTGCTGTACCTGTAGCCACCTTGCAATGATCCGCCAGAGGGCCTGCCACGGTGAATGACCAAGAAACACTTGTCGCAGACATGATGCGTCAACTCGGCGAGCGCGCGGTTGCAGCCGCCGAGAGACTCGCGTGTGCATCAGCCGAACAGAAGGATGCTGCACTGACTGCCGCAGCTTCTGAACTCGAGGCGCACCGTGACGAAATTCTGGACGGCAACAGCGCAGATCTGGATGCCGGTCGGAAAAAGGGATTGTCCAGTGCGATGCTGGACCGGCTGGCATTGAACAATGAGCGGCTCGATTCAGTGATCAGCACGCTGCATGAAATTGCAGCGATGCCAGATCCGGTCGGCCGCACCCTTGCATCCTGGACGCGACCGTCAGGATTGAAGATCAGGCGCATCAGCACACCCTTGGGAGTTATTGGAATCATTTATGAATCCCGGCCCAATGTGACCATCGATGCTGGAGCCCTGTGCCTCAAGTCAGGTAATGCATCGATTCTCCGCGGAGGATCAGACAGCCTGAAGTCGTCGGCAGTCCTGCACAGCTGTCTGGTCGAGGGCCTGAAGAAATCCGGACTGCCGGAATCCTCGACCCAGCTGGTCACGATCGCTGACCGCAGCGCCGTCGGTGAAATGTTGAGGATGACCGGGCATATCGATGTTATTGTGCCGCGTGGCGGAAAGGGTCTGGTCAAGCGGGTCCAGGAGGAGGCCCTCGTTCCGGTTTTCGCTCACCTCGAGGGGATCTGCCACGTCTATGTCGATCGCGCCGCCGACCATGACAAGGCGGGCAGGGTGGTCATGAATGCCAAGACAAGACGAACGGGGATCTGCGGCGCGGCCGAATGCCTGCTCGTTGACAGGGAGTTCTGGAAGCGGCACGGTGCGCCGTTCGTCGAGGACTTGCTGAAGGCGGGTGTGGAAGTGAGAGCCGATGCCGATATCGGCACGATCAAGGGAACTGTTGCCGCAAGACCTGACGATTTTGGACAGGAATTCCTAGACATGACCATGGCTGCCAGGGTGGTCGACGGAGTGGACGGAGCTATCGATCACATCAGGAAATACGGGTCCGGCCATACCGACGCGATCATCACGGAATGCGATGAAGCTGCCGAGAAGTTCTTTTCAGGATTGAATTCTGCAATTCTGATGCGGAACGCGTCGACCCAGTTTGCTGATGGTGGCGAATTTGGCCTTGGCGCGGAAATCGGGATTGCTACCGGCAAAATTCATGCCCGCGGACCGGTGGGAGCCGAAGAACTGACAACTTTCAAATATCTTGTCGAGGGAGACGGCACGATCCGCGCCTGACTCGAACAACTCAGACGCGTGCACCCCATTGCCGTAACCGGCCGCAGTCAACATGCACAAATCCCGACTGCCTGTAGACACCGACTCCTCCAGCCTTGCAACGCAGGGCTGCCTTGGCAACCTGTTCCGTTGAACGTCCTTTGAGCCGAATGTCGGCCGCCATGCCGAAGACATGCAGAGAATTCGCCGCCACACTGCCGGAACTCTCCCGCAACATGTTGTTGGTGGCCAGCGTCCTGTAGCCGGAGATCAGCTGGACAGGTTCACTTGTCTCAAGCATGTTGTGAACTGCCGCAAGTATATCAAGCGTTCTCACATCAATCTCGTGTAGTGCGTCAGAGCGCCAATCGCGCATGAAGAAGTTTATGGCAGTCAGCGATTCCCGGATGTACTCGCCATCAAGCCAGTAGATGATGTCGATGTCCTCGCCTGTACGCTGGTTGGTCATGGTCAAACGACGTGCCAAGGCAGTCCGTAGACCGGCAATTACGGCTGGTGCGGAAATGGCGCCCAACCCGACTACAGAGCCCGCTCCCATCAGCAGCTGGCGACGTGACAAGCCTGCAGCACATTTTGTACGTGTGCGTTCCAATTACGTATCTTTCAGATGACGATTTTGTTTTTCCTGCTCAACCTGTTGCAATTTTACCGCAACAGGAAAACAGTTGTAGCCCGTATCTTGTAAAATTGCAATAAGTTTCCGTCATGCGCTGCATTGGCGGTTGAAATTGGGCCCCGCAAGGGCCTATAGCATTCTATGCTGGCAATGCCAGGCCACAGTCTTGGGGCGGAGTTCGTCGATGTCATTTGGGGGAGAAATTGCCCTGGGCCGTCATGCAATGAGTGCAACGCAATCCGTGAAACTGGCAGCTTTCGTTGCCGTGGTCGCCGTGATTCCATGGAACGCGGCCGCTGCGCCCTTGCCGCATTTTGAATTCGGTGTCGCGAGCGAAATCGCGGATGATAGGGCGCTTGCCAGGTATTATGCGCAGCGCGGGTTCCGCCCGATCTGGACCGGGGCTGCTGACGGCGACAGGCAGAGGCTGGACACATTCCTGAGATCGCTGGAATCGGCGCCAAGTCACGGTTTGCCATTCGGCGAGGTGCAGATAGATGAACTCCGGAGCCTTTTGTCCTCCGTGAACAACCCGGCTGACCTCGCATCTGCAGAGGTCAGGACGACGAGGCTCTACCTGGAGTATGCTTCTGCGTTGACTGCAGGGGCAATCGATCCGAAATCCGTTCATCAGCTGATTTCGCGGAACAAGCAGAAACCTGCGTTGGAATACCTTCTCGATGGAATCCTGTCGGGAGACCCTGAAGGGTTCTTGATGCGTCTCGCACCCGCCACAACGAGCTACATCGGGCTTCGAAAGAAACTGCGGGAGTTGGAAGCGATCGCTGCCGCAGGCGGCTGGGGAAGCCAGGTCGAAGCGAATGAAGTCGGCAGTGATGCCAGCGGGCCGCAGGTTGTCCAACTCCGCAATCGCCTGATCCGGATGGGGTACCTGAAGAATTCTGCGTCCGCCGAATTCGGCGATGCGCTGTATTTCGCGATCAAGAGGTTTCAAACCGATCATGGACTTGACCCGGACGGCGAGGCTGATTCGGCCACGATCCGGGAGGTCAATATCGAGCCTGACGAGCGAAGGCGGCAGGTCATCGCAGCGCTGGAGCGTTCCCGCTGGATGAATTTCCCGATGGGTGACCAGTTTATCCTGGTCAACCTGCCCGACTACCGGGCATCCGTAATTCGGGACGGAAAGGAAGTCTATGGAACGCGGGTCGTTGTCGGCAAGTCTCGCCTCAACCTCCAGACCCCCGAATTTTCCGACGAAATGACACATGTCATCGTCAACCCGACATGGTGGGTTCCGCGCTCGATTTCAACGACCGAAGTCCTTCCGAAACTCAAGGAGGATCCGTTTGCGGAACCTCAACTTGTGATCTTTGATCCGGAGGATGGAACGCCGGTCGACAGGCTCCTGATCGACTTCTCGAAGTTTGACCGGAATAGTTTCCCGTTCGAGATGCGCCAGTCTCCCGGACCGGATAACGCGTTGGGGCAGGTCAAGTTCATGTTTCCAAACCAGTTCAATGTCTACATGCATGACACCCCCTGGAAGGCATTGTTCCAGCAGGAAGCACGGTCATTCAGCCATGGCTGTATCCGTGTACATCACGCGAACGACTTCGCCTTGTTTCTGCTGGGAATGCAGTACGAGGATCCCGCCCACCTGTACGAGAGCCTGGTAACAGCGGGCGCGGAAACAAGGGTCAACCTCGAGAATCCCCTGCCGGTCCACATCACCTATCAGACGGCATGGGTTGCCCCGGGCGGCAAGATCAACTACCGACGCGACATGTATGGCCGTGATGCGCTGATTTACGAACAGCTGGTCAATGCCGGTCTCGATACTGGATTCCCCAGCAACTGAATCTGTTCCGAGCCAATTGCCGCATCGTCCGGTAGCACTCTCAATCCTGCTTTGCCGTAGGTTCTTGCCGACCGTTGTGACATGAAACTCACCATTGCAAAGATCGCCGAAGCACTTGGTACAGTCGCCGTAGGTGACACCTCGCTCGAGGTCACCGGACTTGCGGAGCCGAAGGATGCCGGTCCGGCAGACCTGGCGCTTGCCATGAGCCGGGACTTTGCGGATGAGTTGCGTTCCGGAAAGGCGCGTGCGGCAATTCTGATGGATGGCGAAGACTGGACCAGCTTCGGAATCAGGTCCGCAATCCTGGTGAGGCGCAGCAGGTATTCACTTGCCCTGGCAACGGACCTGTTTCCTCCGATATCGGAAGTCGATGAAGGAATTCATGCGACTGCCGTGATTTCCTCATGTAGCGACATCGGGACGTCAGTTGCAATCGGGCCGTTTGTTTCGATCGGAAGGGGTACGAAGTTGGGCGAGCGCTGCACGATCGGGCCCGGTGCCTCAATCGGACCAAATGTCAAGATTGGCCGGGATGCAGCAATAGGTGCCGGAACCAGGATAGGACGCGACGTGGTGATCGGAGACCGGTTCATTGCGCAGCCGAACGCTGTAATTGGCAGCGATGGCTTTTCCTTCGCCACCGCCGAGGATGGTTCTGTCGAGGAAATCAGGTCGACGCTTTCGGGTTCAATCAACACACGGCAGTCCCGATATACGCGGATTCACAGCCTCGGACAGGTCATGATCGGGGATGATGTTGAAATCGGTGCCGGCACGGCGATCGACCGCGGAACGATCTCGGCAACCAGGATTGGCGATCGCACGAAATTGGACAATAACGTCCACATAGCGCACAACGTTGTCATCGGTAGGGACTGCCTGATTTGCGGGTTGGTCGGAATCGCGGGTTCGGCGACACTCGGTGACAGGGTTGTGCTTGGAGGAATGTGCGGCGTGAAGGATCACGTGCAAATCGGCGATGATGTGCTGGCGGCCGGTGCGTCCAAGATCTTCACCAATGTCGCCGCCAGCACGGCCGTCATGGGTTCCCCTGCGGTTCCGATGGACAAGAACATTGAAATCTACAAGAATCTCAGGCGCCTTCCACTGTTGGTCCGGCAACTTCGAGAACTAAAGAAACAGGTTTCAAGATTGACCGGGATTGAATAAGTGAAACCTGTCAACGGGAATCGCCGTAATGGACAAGGCAGTTGCCAAACGCGTCATCGAGATCATTGCTGAACAGGCGTTGTGCGATATCGAGGATATCGCGCTGGATTCCACGCCCGAGGAACTCGGGATAGACTCCTTGGGCCTGGTTGAATCGATATTCGCGATCGAAGAGAGCTTTGACGTCCAGGTGCCGTTCAATGTCAACGAACAGGCGGGTAGTGATTTCGATATATCGAGCGTAGGGGCCATCGTCCGGGCAGTCGAAGAACTCGTCGTACAGAAAGACAGTTGATCCAGGCATGAGGCGAGTGGTCATAACCGGCAGGGAACCATCAATCCACTGGGACGATCCGCTGCCGAAACAATTGACGGATTTGCCAGCGGGCGGAGCGGGATCAGCGAACTGGAAATCCGTGATGTTGACCGGTTGATGGTCAAGGTCGGTGGCCAGGTCAAGGGGTTCGAGCCGGAATCCCATTTCGACCGGCAGGAACTCGCCCTCTACGATCGCTATACCCAGTTTGCGATCCTGGCAGCCGATGAAGCTGTCATCCAGTCAGGTCTGTCCGAGACCGAATTCTCCAATCCCCGCGCCGGAATCGTTCTCGGGACAGCAGGAGGAGGGCTGAACACATGGGACGACAGCTACCGCCTGGTCTACGAGGAAAACAAGCGGAGGGTTCACCCGTTTGTCGTCCCGAAACTCATGAACAATGCTGCCGCGAGCAACATCTCAATAAAGTACGGCCTGCTGGGACCAAGCTTCTCGGTTTCGACTGCCTGTTCATCCTCCAATCATGCCATAGGGCTCGCATTCCATATGGTTCGTTCGGGAATGTCCGACCTCATGCTGACGGGAGGCAGCGAGAGCACATTGTGTTTTGGAGGCGTCAAGGCCTGGGAAGGGCTGAGGGTCATGTCGAACACTGCCTGCCGGCCATTCTGTGCGACCAGAAGCGGCATGATTCAAGGCGAGGGTGCAGCCGTATTCGTGCTCGAGGAATACGGCGCCGCCAGGACAAGAGGGGCAGACATCCTGGCCGAAGTCACGGGGTTTGCCATGACATCCGATGCCAAGGACATCGTAAACCCTTCACGGGCCGGCGCCGCCCGTGCAATCAGGGGCGCCTTGGAGGACTCAAAGTCGGCGGCAGGCGAGATCGGCTACATCAATGCGCATGGGACAGGAACCGCTGCCAATGACAAGACCGAATGTGCTGCAATCCGCGAGGTTTTCGGCCCGTCAGCCGACAAACTCATGCTTTCGTCAACAAAGTCCATGCACGGCCACCTCATTGGTGGAACAGGAGCGGTCGAGTTGATCGCCTGCATATCCGCACTGCGCGACGGGATCATCGCACCGACGATCAATTACAGGAAGTTTGATCCTGACTGTGACCTCGATGTCGTTCCCAACGAGGCCAGGCAGGCGCGGATTTCCGGCGCCATGTCAAACGCATTCGCCTTCGGCGGCATGAATGCGGTTATTGTTCTCCGGTCCGTTTGAGGCCAGGACTACATGGAATCAAAGGCCTTCGTGAACCCTGCCAGTGAAATCTGCAGGTCGATCGGCTGATCCGGATTTGCGAAAGCGAAAATGGTCATGGACATCGCGCTTCCAGCTTTCATCCGTCCGACTTCATTCCTGCTCAGACCCAACCGCGAATAGCAGCCGTCGCGATCGCACATGACGTAACGGTAGCGTCGCGGCAGCGCCTGATCGACCTGCATGAGGATTCCCTCTTCAAGCATCACGCCTAGCGGTAGCGCAATCACCGACCCAGCCACCAAATCGGTGCTGTTGTCGATTTTCCAGATTTCCAGTGTTGCAATAGGCGTGCCGGAATCATTCAGCACGACCTGCTGCATCCGACAGTTCTCTTCGCCCTCGTCGTTCCTGACACAGATTACTATCCAGTCGTCGAATACAGTTTCCGTGGGTTGAACAACCACTTCACCGACCTGAAGATCCAAGGCGGCGTCACCCGTTTCCGACTGTTCTTCGGCGGCCTGCTCTGCTTCCTGGGCAAAAGCCGTCCCGCCGGACAATATTATCAGAACGGCCCAGACTGCCGTGAGCTTTCGAATCATCGGAACTTCTCCATGTCTTTCGATATGTCAGCCTTCATGCCCATGCTTCGCATCGGCCGGTTGCTTGATGGCTCATGATCACTACGCATTCCATACGAAAACGTATCCTTCACGGTATTCGTGAGCTTGGGCTTCAGGGGCCCAACAGATTTCTTGAAATGGAATAGGCAAGTCCTGAACCTATGGCAATGGCGATCAACTCCTATTGCGTATAGCGAATGGCCCGATTCTGCAATCCGGTGGGGACACGGTCGCTTCCGCTCCTTCGCCCTGAATCACGGTTACCTGTCCGGCCGGTCGGCACGACCGGACCAGGCGGCACTCAATCGAATCTACCGGTCAGACCCGCCTGATCTTCAACAACGTGATTCTCTGGGACTGGCGCTCCATGACTTCAAACCTAAAGCCATGATAGATAAACACCTGAGATTTTTCCGGAATCATCTGTGCTTCATTGATCAACAGGCCTGCGATCGTCGTCGCCGGTTCCTCCGGCAGGCGCCAGTCCATATCCCTGTTGAGATCCCTGACAGACATAGCGCCATTGACCAGGTAACCTCCATCCCGGGTTGCAACCGGCAACATGTCGTCCGGAACCGCATCATGTTCATCGGCAATGTCGCCCACGATTTCTTCCAGTATGTCTTCGAGTGTAACCAGGCCCTGGAGATCGCCATACTCGTCAACAACAAGTGCAAAATGTGACCGGCGGCGAAGGAACTGGCGAAGTTGATCATCAAGAGTCGTTGTCTCGGGAATGAAGTAAGGCTCCCGAATGATATCCTTGATCTCGAGAGCCGCCAGTTCCATCTCGAAGCCTGGATCGGCGTCGAGAGTCGCCAATGTTCGGGCGAGCAGGTCCCTGGCATGAAGGACTCCGATTATGTTTTCAGCTTCAGAGACATACACTGGAATCCTCGTGTAACGTGACCGTGTACACTTGCTGACAATATCGGCCGCTGCATCTTCACCGTTTACCATTTCTATCTCAGACCGATGCAGCATGATCTCACGGACGGTTCGATTTCCAAGATCGATTGCTCCGAGCAGGCGGTCCCGGTGTTCCTTCTTGACAGCACCGGCCGAGTGCCCGAGCGCAATCGTCCCGACCAGTTCCTCTTCCACGTCCCTCATTTCACTCTGCGACCTCCGGTTGACCCCGAATGGCCACAGGCACCAGTCAACCAGCAGTTGAATGACCGAAACGATCGGGAAGAACAGCTTCACGATCACGCCGATGACCGGGGCGACGAATCTCGAGGCCGTTTCAGGGTTCAAGATCGCGAAGGTCTTCGGCATGATCTCAGCAAAAATCAGGATCAGCAGGGTCATCACGAGCGTTGCCAGAACGACGCCGGAATCTCCATACATCCTCGTGAACAGGCTGGTGGCCAGTGCCGCTGCCAGGATGTTGACCAGGTTGTTGCCCAGAAGGACAACCCCGATCAGGCGTTCCAGGTTGTCGGTAATTCTCAAAGCCTTGTCAGCCCGCCTGTCACCCCTGTCCGCATGCACGCGGAGCTTGCCGCGCGACGCCGAAGTCAGCGCGGTTTCTGAACCGGAAAAGAACGCCGAGAAGCAAATCAGGACCAGTATCGCGATCGCAACGTAGACGATAGTGAGGTCAGAAATTTCGGGTATCATGTTAACGTAGTTTCTTGTTGTATGGTTGGAGTGCAGTCTTTCCGTACTGCGAGTTCAATCTAAAGGGTCGCCCCTTCGGATGCAGGAAGGGGAGTTCGGAAGTTCACTGCCACCGAAAGCTCTCCGAACCGGACCTACCTGTTCGCCCGGCGCGCAAGCGGATGCTTGGTCAATACCAGTTCCTGCAGGTGCCGTCCTGCAACATGGGTATAAATCTCCGTGGTTGCAATGTCCGCGTGACCAAGGATGCTCTGAATGGATCTGAGATCGGCGCCATTTTCCAGAAGGTGGGTTGCAACAGCATGACGGATTCCGTGCGGTGTGACCTTTTGTGGCGAAATACCTGCTGCTGCAGCGATTTCCTTCAGGAGAGAGTAGATCCGGTGCCTCGTCAGATGCCCCAGTTTTCCCCGCGACGGAAACAGGTAAGGAGATGCCACTGCCTTCGAGCTTCGACGCTCCTCCTCTGCCTTGTCACGAAACGCAAGCCAAGTCGAAATTGCGTCCCTGGCCGGATCCGAAATCGGAACGATCCGTTCCTTGTTGCCCTTGCCGAGCAACATCAGGAACTTCGGGTTGCCCCTGACTCCGGCGGCACGCAAGCCTGCGACCTCGCTCACCCGCGCACCGGTTGCATACATCAACTCCAGAAGACATGCGTTTCGCGCATGCACACTGTCCGACCGCCCGGATCGACGCGCTGTCTCCAGCATCAAGACAATTTCACCCGGGCTCAACACGTTGGGCAGGTTTCTGCCGAGTTTGGGATTCCGGATTCCCTGGGTCGGGTCGCCATTGTACCAGCCTTCCGAATTCGCAAATCGATAAAACTGACGCAGCGCCGAAAGATGCCTGGAGCGCGTGGTATTCGCGATTCCCGAAGATGCCATTTCCAGTAGATACGATTCAACATCAGCCTCGACCGCAGAATCGAGATCCTTGCCGTGGCTCGCCAGATGCCTGCGAAAGCTCGTCAAATCCCTGGCATACGCTTCACACGTGTTACGGGCGGCAGAACGCTCCGCAAACATCGCCTCGATAAAGGCTTCTATCCATTCTTCAGTGCGCAATTTACGTTCTGCCCGAACTCTTGCCTATTGAAACGCCAGCCAAGGGGGCTCAACTATCCAGTTGCCCGGCGGACGATGCCCGGAAAGGGTCCTTGTTTCCCTAGATTCTGCCGCTTTGCGGCACGCCTGTCAATCTGGGCGCCAGATTAACGGCGCGCTGGACGGTCTGGCAAGTGCTCCTTCTCGATGCTGTTGCGAATCAGTTGTTGTCAATCTCCACGGCTATGACAACGGATCCTTCCGGCGGCGATAAATCACCGAACAATGCATAGCCAGCCACCACCGCGACTCCGACGATTATCAAAAATAGCAGCAGTAGTAGTATACGCATCATCATCATGCCACGATTCACCTTGCGACAGGGTACTGCGTCCTGCAGGTGTTCTCCAGCAGGAATTCTTCCGGACAACCAGCCGCTAGTCCAGACAGTCATACGGGAGTGCAATTTGTCAAGGATGGCAGTAATTGTGGCAAGTCCATCATGATCAGGTTCTGCGACCACCAATGATCTCGCTCGCCCATAGCCACGCGCTTTCGAAGTCAATTGTCTTCGTCGGCATGATGGGAAGCGGCAAGACCGCTATCGGCCGGACCGTGGCAAACAGGATCGGTGTTCCGTTTGGTGATACGGACATGGAGGTGGAGACGCGTGAGAGAATGACAATCGTTTCATTGTTCAGTGAAAAGGGCGAGGCGTATTTTCGCGATTGCGAAACCAAGGCTCTCAGGACCCTTCTTTCCGGACCGGTACGGGCGGTTTCACTAGGCGGTGGCGGATTTCTCAGCGACCGGAACCGCGGACTTCTCAGGGACCGCGCCGTGTCAGTCTGGCTGAAGGCAGATCTCGACCTCCTGTGGTCGCGGGTCAGACACAAGGGAAAAAGGCCCCTGCTGAAGACCGAGGATCCATATGGAACCCTTGCCGCACTTCTTGAACAAAGAACGCCGATCTACGCCCAGGCGGACATTCACGTGAGTGCCGACAAGCGGTTTTCGAAGGACGACATGGCAGACAATGTTGTCAGCGAGCTACTGACATACTCCGAAACAAATGAACTTCTGACCAGGAAGTCATGCCGATGAAGAATGGTGTGAAGGTCAAACTCGGCGAACGGACCTACGATATCGTCATTGGCGACAACCTTGTCCAAGATCTGGGCCGGTTGATGGCGCCCCTGATCAAGAGGCCGAGAGTTGCCGTGATCCTGGACGAAAACGTCAGGGACGATCACCTGCCGAAGCTGCTGGCAGGGTTGGAGCGATCCGGTATTGCGCATGACTGGCTTCCTATCGAGAGCGGCGAGTCGTCCAAGTCATGGGATGTACTGCGCCACACTGTCGAATGGCTGATTGAAACCGGGATCGAACGGCAGGACCTTGTAATTTCATTTGGAGGCGGGGTTGTCGGCGACCTGGCCGGTTTTGCCTCCGCCATCGCACGCCGGGGTATCCGCTGCGTCCAGGTCCCGACGACTTTGCTGGCCCAGGTCGACAGTTCAGTTGGCGGCAAGACGGGCATAAATTCGCGCTCGGGTAAGAACCTCGTTGGTGTCTTCAGCCAACCTGTGCTGGTCGTTTGTGACATTGCCCTGCTCAGGTCACTGCCGCGCCGGGCCATGCTGTCCGGTTACGGCGAAGTCGCCAAATACGGCCTGCTGGGCGACGCGGAGTTTTTCGAATGGCTTGAGAAGTTCGGTCCCGACGTCGTTTCCGGCGTGCCTGAGCGCCAGATTGAGGCCGTGCGCCGATCCTGCAAGATCAAGGCTGGGATCGTGGCAATGGATGAGACAGAGCAGGGGCAACGCGCACTCCTCAATCTGGGCCATACCTTTGCCCATGCATTCGAGACCGATTCCGGATATTCGGACGAGCTCCTGCATGGCGAGGCGGTCGTGGTCGGATGCTGCCTGGCATTCGACCTGTCACACGAGATCGGCTACCTGGGCGCGGACATCCCTCAGCGTGTCCGCAGGCACTTCCGGTCAATGGGAATGTGCACCGATATTCATCAACTGGCCGTTAACCTTTCCTCTGCCGAGAGAATTGTCGATATCATGAGGCAGGACAAGAAAGTCGTGGACGGGAAGCCCAGATTCGTGGTTGCCCGTGACATTGGCCAGACAACCGTCGTTGACGATGTCAGTGCCGAAAAAGTGCTGAGAGTCCTGCGAAGGTCGGCCAATCCGGAACTGGAATGACATCTACTTGCTGCTGCAGGATGCACCTCCCAGAACGCAGAACTGGGCACAACTCGGGTGATTCAAACGAACGGGAAGCTCCGCTTCCTCCAGTGTCGTGCCCATCTCGAATTCCCTATCGTAGGGCAGCAAGGTGCATGAAACGACTTTCGGAACCGACTCTCCTTTCCTCTTGACCACCATTCGAGAGGATGCACACATGATATCGTCGGGCTGTTTCCCAAGGATTTCCCAGCAATTCACGGAGATTTCGGGGACATCCCTCGTCTCGTCGATTTCCGGAAACAGGACGGTCATGGCCGGATCGTCCGGATCAATGTCGTAGTTGCGTGACCCGAAGAGTCCGGCATAACCCTCCCGGGCCTTCTGCTCGGATTCTCCCCAAATCGTCCGTCCCGCCACGGCAAGTCGAAATCCATTGCTGCTGAGCCAGTCCATTCCCTCAAGGGTCGCGGAAAAGGCACCCGGTCCCCGCACCAGATCGTGCCTGTCCTCGGTGAAGTGATCCAGCGAAATTCGGAGAGTGAGCCTGTTCCCGAATGTCTTGACGAGCCCGAGCAGGCCCGACTGGACTCTCGGGCGCATCAAGGGGCGCATGGCATTGGTAAGCACAAGCACCTCGTAGCCCGATTCCAGGCACAATCGAATGATCTCGATGATCTCGAAGTTCATGAATGGTTCGCCACCGGTCAAGCCGATCTCCGAGACCGGCCAGTCGCGGCACTTGATCTGGTCGAGGAAACTCATGACCTCGGCAGCCGTGATATAGACGAGCCTATCGTTTCTTGGCGAACTTTCAATATAGCAGTTCAGGCACTCGATATTGCACAAAGTGCCAGTATTGAACCACAAGGTGGTTGGGTTGGTTAAGGGTACGACCGCCCTTTCAGATCCCTCCGCAGTCAGTATCGGGTCACTGAACTTCCGGCAGGGGGCAGGGGCAATCGGCGGTCGGCTGACCTCCGGCATGTTCATCCGATCAGTTTCCCCCTAGCAATCCGCGTCCCCCGCAGTTCCGGGATGAACCTTGGTGGTTTTCACGGGTCTCAAATTCCGAATTATAGACCGACGGCACCCGGGATTGAATTCACTATCAGTGATGCGTGCGATTCTGAAACAGTTCATTTGGGTCCTTCCGGCGGGCCAGCGGCCATTTCCACAACACAATATAGTGCCTGACTGTCGGAAATTCAGCGGCTCCGGGGCAGGCCAAGCAGGCCTCATCCGGGCAGGAGTGCCAGCTGGATAGGTATCCCTGCAAGCATCACAATCATGTGACGGGTGCGCTTGGTCACGAACCCCTGTATCAGATAGGGTTTGCGACCAACCAACGATTGAATCGGAGTCCAGCGTGTACAAGATCATTCCCGTCAATCCCTTTGACTTCATACTGTTTGGCGCCACCGGTGATCTGGCGGCGAAGGAGATATTGCCAGGACTGTTCAGGCGGTATCAGGTTGGCCAGATGCCCGACAACTCCCGTATCATCGGAGTTTCCCGATCGGACCTCTCGGACGACCAGTTCAGGGAGATGGCATCCTCCGCAATCAAGCAGGCTTCGGAACCTGAGCAGGTCGATGATGAACAGCTGGGTGATTTCCTCAGATGCCTTTCGTTTCGCAGGGTCAATGCAAGGGAAGACTCAGGTTGGCCAGGCCTTGCAGACTGCATTCGACCGGAGGTTCCCACAGCTTTCTACCTTTCCGTGGGCCCATCTGCGTTCGCGGACATCATCCACGGCTTGAGGAACCACAAGCTTGCCGGGCACAGCGCGCGGATCGTGGTTGAAAAACCCTTCGGCCAGGACCTTGCAACCGCACAACTGCTGAACGCAACGCTCACCTCCACCTTCAGTGAGACGCAAATCTACAGGATTGACCACTATCTCGGCAAGGAAACCGTCCAGAACCTGATGGCATTGCGGTTTGCAAATGCCCTGTTCGAACCGCTGTGGAATGGACAGTATGTCGATCACATCCAGATCACGGTGGCCGAAAAGCTCAGCATAAAGGGACGGCAGAACTACTACGACATGACCGGGGCAATGCGGGACATGGTCCAGAACCACCTCCTGCAACTCCTCTGCCTGGCAGCGATGGAACCGCCGTCCCGGTTCCATCCGGACGCGGTCAGGGACGAAAAGGTCAAGGTGATCAGATCGCTGGAGCCGGTGATGCCGAACAACGTGGTTCGAGGCCAGTATGTCGGAAACAAGTCCGGCGACAGCTATCTGGATCATGCCTTGTCAAGAGCCAGCCATACCGAGAGTTTCGTGGCACTCAAATGCACAATTGCCAATTGGCGCTGGTCGGGAACACCATTCTACCTTCGGACCGGAAAGTGCTTGCGCGAAAGGGTCTCCGAGATTGCAGTTGTGTTCAAGAGGCCTCCCCACGTGATCTTTGAAGGCATGAGCAGCCATAGCCAGGGGAATGTGCTTGCGATCAGGCTGCAGCCCAACGAAGGAATCACGATGCAGATTACGATCAAGGAGCCGGGGCCCGGCGGGATGCGGCTGGCGGCAGTACCGCTCGATATGAGTTTTGCCGGTTCACTGGGGCCGGAAATCGGCAAGCTGACCAACGCATATGAGCGTCTGATTATGGACGTAATCCGGGGTGATCAGACACTGTTCATGCGAAACGACGAGGTTGAGGCGGCCTGGTCCTGGACCGACGGTGTCATTGCCGGCTGGGAAAGAGCCGACGACCGGCCAGTCGAGTACGAGGCGGGCAGCAGTGGCCCGACCGAGGCAGACGCGCTCATGCACCGGGACAACCGTAGCTGGAGAAAACTGGTGCTCTGATGTCTCCTTTTGCCGGTCTTCCCCGGATGAACCCGCTCACGGACCACCCGTTACCTGAAGAGTGGTCGACCTGAAGCTGAGCCCGGAATGTGGTATCCCGGATCACCACTTGAACCGCCCGGAAACTGGTCAAGCATGAAATGAGGGAGGACGGGACATGGCGTCGTCAATGGCACAATTCACGGATATCCTTTACTGGTGAAATTGTTATCGCAGATATTTCAAGTGAGCCGACGTGCTCTCGCGTGAATTGACCGCCTTCCTCGGCGGTAAAATAATCGGCCCCAGGCTTTGCCACAGGCAATTGACTCGATACAGGCAACCCGGAACATCTTAAGCCGGTCCGGAATTGCCGCCGGCAATTCCGGGCCAGTTCGAGCAAGGAGGACACTCGTGACAAATCTGGACACGTTAAGGCGAAATCGGAACCAGGCCGGTGAACGGACGATCATGGAATTGTTCGGCGGTGACCCGCAGCGACAGGACGGTTTTTCCCTCGAGTTCGATAGCCTCCTTTTCGACTATTCCAAGACCAATCTCGACCGTAACGAGCTCGATGGCCTGCTGGCATTGGCCGGGAAACGCAATTTGCCCGAAAAGATTGAGCAGATGTTTCGCGGCGAACATGTCAATGCGACGGAAGATCGACCCGCGTTGCATACGGCTCTGAGATCATTCTCTGAAGGCAGCGTCGTCGTTGATGGGCATGACGTCGCAAGGGAATCCCTGCAATCCCTGGCGCGGATGGAGAACTTGTCCGAGCAGGTCAGGTCCGGGGAACGCTCACCGGGCAACGGCGATAGATTCACGGACATCGTAAATATCGGCATTGGCGGCTCGGATTTGGGCCCGGCCATGGCAGCTGAAGCGCTGGCGCCTTATGCAGACGGTCCTGCGGTCCACTTCGTATCCAATGTGGACGGTTCTCAAATCGATGGTGTTCTTCGGGGTCTGGACCCCGCCAGGACACTGGTTGTCGTTGTCTCCAAGACATTCAGGACAATAGAAACGCTCACAAATGCGCACACGGCCCGCAAGTGGATTGAAGCAGCTGAAGGCACCGCGGGTGTCCGGGAGAGCTTCATCGGCGTATCGAGCAACCTCGGGGAAACCGACGGCTTCGGCATTGACCGGGAGAAGGTGTTCGGATTCGGGGAGTGGGTAGGGGGCCGTTACTCGGTTTGGGGACCCGTGGGACTGTCCCTGTTGATGGCCATCGGCTCGGAGAATTTCCGCTCGTTTCTCGGCGGGGCAAGAAGCATGGACAACCATTTCAGAACCGCAGAATTCAGCCGGAACATGCCGGTTCTGCTTGGCCTGGTCGGCGTTTGGCACAACCAGGTCTCCGGTTACGGCAGCCGTGCAATCCTGCCCTACGACCAAAGGCTGGCCAAGCTGCCGTCCTACCTGCAGCAACTCGAAATGGAGTCGAACGGCAAGTCCGTGGCGCTCGATGGCAGCTCGCTCGAAGAGCATTCGTCACCGGTCATATGGGGTGAACCGGGAACCAACGGTCAGCATGCCTTCCACCAGATGTTGCACCAGGGAACACGCATAGTTCCCTGCGAATTCATGGTTGCCGCTGCCGGACACGAGCCACATCTTCAGCACCATCACGATATTCTCGTTGCCAATTGCCTGGCGCAGGCCCAGGCCCTGATGACAGGACGGTCGACGGGGGCAAGTCAGTCTGCTCCCGCGAAGACTGACGGGCTGGAAGCCCACAGGAGTTGCCCGGGCAACCGGCCATCCACGATATTGGCCTATCCGATGCTGACGCCATATGTGCTCGGACAGGTCATTGCACTCTACGAACACAGGGTATTCGTTGAGGGCGCAATCCTTGGCATCAACAGCTTTGACCAATGGGGCGTTGAACTTGGCAAGGAGCTGGCAACCGATCTCCTGGATTCAGTAGCGAAGGAGACAGATGCAGCAACCTCCGACAGTTCCACGAGAATGCTGCTCGGCTTCATCCACAGGGCCAGAAAGGGGTTGGTTCCGGTAGGGGACAAAATCACACACTAGAGCACGCTGCACTCAATTGCTGTCACATCCTGCGTCGGCGAAGAAGTCGCAGCATTCCTCACGCAAAGGGCTTCACAACTCAAGCCATCCGAATATCCCGAGTCCAAGAACTCGCAACACGCTCCAAGCAATTTGTCCTCGTTTCTCGTCTCTTTCATGGGCGATTGCTCGTGTATTGTAGGCCGGGCGCTGCGAGAACGCCTGTTTATCCGGCTTGCCTGTGCCGTTTCACGATGTCGAGGACGGTGTTCTTGCCGGTTCCGCTGTCGCGGCCAGTTCCACGGCACAACCAATGCCGCCACACCGCGCGGTTGGCGCGTGATGATCGTGTCGTTTGCAGCCGCTTTGAGCAGCTCGTCCTGGGCGAGCCTGTCGCCATAATGTGCTACCT
Source organism: Paracoccaceae bacterium (assembly GCA_963664715.2). Taxonomy (GTDB): domain Bacteria; phylum Pseudomonadota; class Alphaproteobacteria; order Rhodobacterales; family Rhodobacteraceae; genus JAPOXR01. Next base: position 17,696 of record CAXXUY010000016.1, on the reverse strand, counting down.
GTTCAAACCGGTGCCCGAGACGCGAAGTTTCAAGCCGGGTTTCGAATAAGATCTTGCCGTGCTCGCGGGTAAAGATCGCGGCGCGTCTTTCGACCTCTTCCATATCCTGGGTGATGGCAGCAGCCACTTTGCGCAGCAATTCACCGCGTTCCGCATAGCTTGATGCAGCCCAGGCCGGAAAAGCGGCGTGGGCAGCTTGCATCGCGGTCTCAACATCATCGGGTGTAGCAGCAGCCGCTCACCCAACCAGTTCGTCGGGGCGGGCTGGATTGTGGATGTCATAGGTACCTCCATCAGAGGCGTCAGCCGCGGCGCCATTGATGAAAAGTTGCGTTCTGACACTGCCTGACATGTTTGCGTTCCCTGCACTTCTCAGATGCCGACGGATTGGGTCAGCGTCTTTGATCAGACCCTTGAAAGGAACAGTGATAACAATCAATGCTACTTTAGATATCGCGATACCTACTGGTTATATTGATGATTGAGAGTTGCAACCCGTCGGCGCACGGCGTTCGCAAGCTCCTCTGCCATTGGTGTCAGAGGGCGGCCTGAGCGTGACATAAGCGAGATCTCAAGGGGCTCAAGGGTCTCTTCAATCTCGATCTGCGCGATATTCCATCCCTGCCGGACATCCTCAAGCAGGCGCAGCGGAAATGTGCAAACGGCCCCCACTTCCTCGACCAGAGACATCGCACCGAAGTACGATTCAGATGTTGTGGTTGCCCGAGGCGGTGCCAGCCCATGATCGACGAACGGCTTGCGGAAAATATCGCCGGGACCAAGCGGCGCACCGATCATGATCCAGTTCGCATGAGTGAGATCGGCCAACTTTTTCGCGTTTTTGTGAGGTGAGGTTTTCGACGTGATCAACACAATCGGAGTTTTCAGCAACGGTTCTACACTGATCTCGCGCGCCATGCCTGCCGGTGGCGTGGGCCCGATAACAATGTCCGTGCGACCATCGCGCAAAGGTTTTAGCGCGTTCGGGAACAACCCGCTGGTGAGGTGGATTTCAATCTTGGGAAACTTCGCATGAAACCGCGCCAAGGCCTGCGGCATGATCTTGACCGCCGCCAAGGGTGACACGCAAACCTGTATCGACCCAACTTGTTCGCCACGCAGTTGGGCCACTTCGTCATTCAAGCGGTCAATCTCGCTCGCGATTGCGCGCGCACGCGTTAGCACACGCTCCCCCAATTCGGTCGGTACGACGCCGCGGGAGGAGCGTTGAAAGATCGGAACACCCAGGTCGTCTTCAGCTTGCCGCAGTGACTTCGTCAAGGCTGGCTGCGATTTTCGCAAGGCTTCGGCCGCACCGCGCAGGCTGCCGGCCTCTGCGATCGCAACCAAAGTCTGAATATGTTGAACCTTCATGCGATAACCGCTGGTTATACGTAGCACTTTTTCTATTCTAGTGGTGATCAAGTCAATCGCTTTAGGCTGCAGGCAACAGCTTCAGGAGGCGGGAATGTCGAGAACATATGCGGTCACCGGCGTGGCAAGCGGGATCGGGGCAAAACTGGCCGCGACATTGAAATCCCAAGGCCACAAGGTCATTGGCTTTGACGTTCATGTGGCATCCGAAAACCTCGATCACTTCATCCCGCTGGATCTGAACGATGACGCATCAATCCTTTCGGCCGCAAACAACACGCCTTGCCGGCTTGACGGTTTATGCAACAATGCAGGATTGCCGCCGCGAGCCGGAATGGAAGGGGCAATCTTGCAGGTTAATTTCCTCGGGACCCGAAAGTTTACCGCGGCCATCTTGCCAAACATGAATCCCGGGGCGTCGATTGTAAACATGGCGTCGCGGGCAGGGCATGGGTGGCGCGACAACCTCGAGCAGAACAAGCAGTTGGCCGCGTTGAGGCATGCAGACCAGGCCCTGCAATTCGTCTCGGACGAGGGCATTGATGCTACGCGGTGTTACAACCTGACGAAGGAAGCCATGATCCTTTGGACGGTTGCGATAACCGAAGACATGATCGCGCGTGGTATCCGCATTAACTCACTTAGTCCGGGCGGCATTTCAACGGGAATCCTCGACGAATTCAAGCGCGCGTTCGGCGCGAAGATGGTGCGCAACGTGGAACGGGCAGGACGCCCCGGAACACCGCAGGAAATCGCTGATATCGCAGCCTTCGTGTTGTCGCCCGAAAGCAATTGGTTGAAAGGCGCTGATATCGCGATCGACGGCGGTATGGGAGCCTTTGACTTGGCGGACCTGCTGGGCTTGGACGCGATGTGCCTTGATCACCTGGAGGCGGCGGAATGACGACGCCCACATCCGACATAGACTTCTATTCTGATGAGGTCACTCTTGATCCCTATCCGGTCTATGCCGAATTGCGCGAGTTGGGTCCCGTGGTCTACATGGCCAAGAACAATCTGTACCTTGTCGCCCGCTACAAGGAAGTCAGCGAGGTGTTGCAGCAACCCTTGCGTTTTGTGTCATCCAGAGGCGTATCGCCAATCGAGAAAGTGAACGATATTCTGGTTGGATCGACGCTGAACTCCGATCCGCCTATCCACGACAAGACCCGCGCAATCACCTCTGAGCCGTTGTTGCCCGGCTCTCTGGTTGAGGTGGAGCCGCGCATCAAGGCGGCGGCCGACGGCCTGACCGAAACGCTCTGCGCGCGCGGTGAATTCGACGCGATCTCTGACTTCGCGCAGTATCTGCCGATCACCATTGTGGCAGAACTGGTTGGCTTGCCGCAAGCCGTTAGCCCTGCCCAGATGCTGAAATGGGCCAGTGCGGCGTTCAACCTCTTTGGGACAGAAAACGCCCGCACCGAACAGGCGTTCAAGGATCTCGAAACGCTGCGCGATTTCCTGCTCGAATACGGGCGGCCTGAGAAGCTGGCCGAGGGTGGCTGGGCCAAGCGCATTTTTGAGGTAGGACCCGAGCGCGGATTTTCCTATGAAACCTGCGCCCAACTGATGCGTGACTACATCAATCCTTCGCTCGACACGACGATTTCGGTCACGGGGCAAATCATCAAGTTCCTGGCCGATAATCCGGATCAATGGGACAAGATCCGCGCCGATGCCTCGTTGATCCCCAATGCCGTTGAAGAGGCCGTGCGCCTTGCCACGCCGATCCGCGCATTCACGCGCTATGCCATCGAGGACATCGAGGTTTCGGGCCACGTGATCCCGAAAGATAAGCGGGTGATCGTCTGCTATGCCTCTGCCAATCGCGATCCCCGTAAGTACGACAACCCTGATGATTTTGACGTCACCCGCGACGTGCATGACCACGTGGGCTTTGGTCTGGGGGTTCATATGTGCATGGGCATGCATCTCGCGCGGCGGGAAATGATCTTGCTGCTGGAAGCTTTGCGGCGTCGTGTTGAAAGGTTCGAACTGCTTGGACCGCCCGAGGTCGCGATGAACACCACGATCCGCGCTTACTCAATGCTGCCGGTGCAGGTTCATCTGGCCGATACGGTGCTCGAAGATGCGACAGTGGCTGACGCCGCGGCATCACCATGGCTTGAGGTTAAGATCGCCAAGGCCGAGCCAGTCGCAACCGATATTTTAGGACTTGAGCTGACGGGTGACGCATTGCCTGCCTATGATGCGGGAGCGCATGTGGACGTGCGGATCAAATCCGGTTTGATCCGTCAGTATTCCCTGACAGGCGATCCAGCCGACAAGACCAAATACCGCCTTGGCATCTTGCGGGATCTAAATTCACGCGGTGGATCATCCACAATCCATGCGGACTTCAATACTGGACAAACCATCAAGATCAGCCGCCCGCGGAACAACTTCCCGTTGCAAGACGCGGGTCACACGATCCTCTTCGCCGGTGGCATAGGTGTGACGCCGATGCTGGGGATGGCCTATGCGTTGGAGACCAAAGGGGCGTCTTGGGAAATGCATTATTGCGGGCGCTCGGCTGACCGATTGGCGTTTCGTCAGGAGATGGAACAGTTTGGAGATAAGGTGCAGTTCCACGTTGACGACGGGCCAAAGACACAAACGCTTGATATCCACGCGGTGCTTCAGAACCCCGCCAGTGACCGCCACCTCTATGTCTGTGGCCCGAACGGATTTATGGATTTTGTTGTGGCAGCTTCCGAGACGAACTGTTGGGCAACGGAGTGCATTCACCTCGAAAGGTTCGGGGCCGAAGTGGACACGGACGGCGCGCCGTTCACGGTGGTCGCCAATGCTTCCGGCAAGACCTTTGAAGTCGCTCCCGGTGAGACCATCACGGAGAAGCTGGCAGAGAATGGCATCGACGTAGCGGTGTCCTGCCAGTCTGGCGTATGCGGCACCTGCCTGACTCGTGTCATCGAAGGTACACCCGATCACCGTGATCTTGTGCAAACTGACATCGAAAAGGCATTGAATGCGCAGATGACCGTGTGCTGCTCGCGATCAAAAACCCGCAAATTGGTATTGGATATTTGACATGCGCATCACCAACACTGGCTTGCTTCATGATGATCCCGTGCAATCCACGCCGGGCTATGTGCTGATTTGCCCGGTCGACGGCGACAGGGCTTTCCTGCTGCGACCCGACGGCAGCGCCGCACATGAATGGCAGACCGGGAACGGGATGACCAACTGGTCCTACCTGCGCCCCAATGGGCACATTGTCCGCAATGAACGCTGTGAAGACCGCAAAGGCGTGGCCCTGACTGTCAGTGGCCGATTGAGCGAATATGCGCCTGACGGCACGTTGCTCTGGCAACACGACGACCCCTACCAGCACCATGACGCGCGGCGCCTCGACGACGGGGCGATTTATGCCGCCTTCACGGAACTCTCCGATGACGTGAAAGCAAGCATTCCCGGCGGCCTTGCCGGGACCGAAACACCCGGCGGACCGTTTGGCGAGGTCATCCGCCAGGTTGATGAGACCGGGGATGTGCAATTTGAATGGCACTTCACGGATCACTTGATCGACCGATACGGGCTTAATCCGAACTCCAACAAATGGAGCTACGGGCACACGAATACAGTTTGCCCGCTCGACGATGGCACGTTTCTCATCAGCTCCAAGAACCTGAACCTGGTCTTCATCCTCGACCCGCAGGAGGGAGTTACATGGGAATACCAGAGTGATGAGATGAGCGGTCAGCACGATGCGCAAATGCTCGACAACGGCAATATCCTCGTGTTCGCCAACGGTGTTTATCAGAGCGATCTACACCACTCGCAAGTTCTGGAAATCGACCGAGCCACGAAAGAAGTTGTTTGGCGCTATAAGGCCAAGGATGACTTCACCTCGTTTTTTTCGCCCCATATGGGCGGCGCGCAGCGGCTCCCATCCGGCAATACTCTGATTTGCGAAGGCAACAAGGGATGCCTGTTCGAGGTCACGCCTGCAGGCGACATCTTGCGCGAATACGTCAGCACGCATTTCGTGCAATCGGAGACCTTCGGCAAAATCAATTGGCTGTTCCGGGCGCGGTGGTACGCGCCTGACGCGGCGGAAATCAGAGCTTTGGAAAGGTCCGTAACGCTGTAACGTCGCGTCTGTGCAGCCGTTGAAGCGATCCGCCTGCAAGATGCTCCCACGCTTACAGTTGTTCGTTCAGGGTTACGCCATCAACTTCGATCTTGGGCGGATCTGCAAGGCTGGAGGACATTTCCTCCCATACTTACCGGATCGCTGGCGTTGCCACCTGCGCGTGGCCCTTTGACTCCCAAATCGCCACGACCGACCAGGCACCATCGTCATTGGGGATGTGGGACGTGCTGATCAGGCCGTCGATTGTTTGCGGCTTTACACGCGCATTTTCTTTTCAAGCTCCCCCTGACCGACATCGTCATCAAGCTCCTTGGTCATTCTGTAAGTCGTTCGCCGAACGCACATTTCAGGTATCCTCTCTGGCCACCACTTCCTTGCACTTTCACCGTCCGTCCGTCTTTTCATTCGTTTCAGGCCCTGGACGCAGCCCGTAAAACGGGCGGGCGGGTTCTGGCAGTTCGTCCTGCGCAAATACACCGAGCTGAATACCGCGCATGAACGACCGCTTGCGTTCCGCTGCAACCTGGTCTTTTGACATGGTGACCCGCTGGGACAAGCGCTGCGCCCAATCCGCCAGCATCTCGCGGTGGGACGCGCAGATACCAGCGTAAGCAGGATCATTGCCAAGATCGTTCAATTCATTCGGATCGGTGTCGAGGTCAAACAGCATGGGCCGAAGTCCGGGCGCATGGACGTATTTCCAACGTTTCGTTACCACCATGAACTGCCGCGGGTCTGCCATCGTGTCCGCGAAGGCGGCAACACCCGGAAACAGGCCGTAGTTGTTTTCCGAGATTGCGAAACTGCGCCAATCGTCCGGCATCTTGCCATGGACCAGCGGCATCAAGGATCGCCCTTCGAGAATGTGCGGGCGCGCGTCACTACCCGCGATTTCCAGAAATGTGGGCGCCATATCAATCGCCTCGACCAATGCGTCGCAGGTTGTCCCACGCGCCGCATCCGCAGCGGGGGAGGGGTCGCGGATAATCATCGGAATCCGGGCTGAGCAATCGTGGAACATATCCTTTTCGCCCATCCAGTGATCGCCCAAGTAATCGCCGTGATCAGACGTCAGCACGATCAACGTATCGTCCCACCGGCCCGTCTCTTTGAGATAGGCAAACAACCGCCCCATCTGGTCGTCGCATTGTTTGATCAGCCCCATGTAGGACGGGATCACCTCCGCGCGGACTTCATCGCGGGCAAAACATTTGCCGATTTTGCCGCTGGCATAGGCTTCAAACACAGGATGCATATCGTCCCATTCAGCATCGGCGCGATTTACGGGGATCAAATGTTCCGGCCCGTACATGTCATTGTAGGGCGGCGGCGCAATATAGGGCCAATGGGGTTTGATATAGCTGAGATGCAGACACCAAGGCGCCACACCCGCCTGATCCATGAACTCAATTGCGCGGCTGGTCATGTATGGTGTCTCAGACTCCTCGTCCTCGATCGCAGCCGGCTTGCGTGCATTCTCCATCACCCAGCCTGACAGGACATTCCCAACTTCATCGCGTGACGCGTTGGCGAAGTCATGCCACGGGTTGTCACCAGGATAGCCGCGCTCGCGCAGCCACGCGTTGTAGGATTCCGCACCCTTTTCGTCGTAAAGCCCGTCAGGCCCTTCGGGTCGCATGCCATCGTCTCTTTCCCAGACGTCGAACCCGCATTGCTCGGTTCGAACACCTATGATGCTGTCTGGTGGAATGCCCAATCGCTCCATACCCTCGGTGTCGGCTTTCATATGTGTTTTGCCAACAAGCCAGCAATCCATCCCGTGATCGCGCAAATGATCGCCCATAGTGCGCTCACCAACACGCAAGGGGACGCGATTCCACGTCGCACCATGCGAATGACAATAGCGCCCGGTATAAAAACTCATCCGCGATGATCCGCACACAGGCGATTGGCAATAGGCACGCGTAAAACGTACCCCTTCCTTGGCCAAGGCATCGATATGCGGAGTTTCAAGATGGGGATGGCCAGCGCAACTCAGATAGTCCCACCGAAGTTGGTCGAACATTATGAATAGAATGTTCTTGGCTGTTTTTGGCATGATCTGACTTCAGCAGGTTATTGAGTGGATGTTGTGTGTTCGTCCCATCGACTGGTTATCAGGCCTCGATCAACTGAGATCCTTCTCGAATTGCCAGCACCGAAGAACAGGTGGACACACAGCGAGGCACGCAAGACGTCACTATGATTTTCAAGAGACTATTCGCGGACATATTTCCTGAGATGATCGCGTCACCATGATTTATGCAAGCAAGGACGATGCCGACAACAAGTGCGATCTTGGCCGCCCTTTGAACGACCGAGGGCTGCCTTGCAAGCCAAAAGAGAAGGGTTCATTGCGCGCTGGCATTCTGTTTCGCCCAGCAGTTACGCCAAGGATTCCTCCAACTCGCGTGCTGCAAGCAGATAGTAATTGCGCGTCGGCGCATTGACGGTGAAATCTGCCACGTTCCGCAGGGCTTGGATCTTGACCTTGCTTGCGGCTGCCTTGTGCTGGTCAGCGAATATCAAACGATCCGCCAGCTCCATCGCCCATTGTGCCTCACCATCTGACAACGCCGCTTCGGCTGCCGACAGAACTGTATCGGCACCGCCCGCGAGCGCAATGATCTTGTCGGCTTCGATCGCGGGGGGCAGTTCACCCAGACTGGATGGGTTGCCGTCAAACCAGCCCAACGTCCCCGCGAAATAGGCCCGCGAGGCATACCCGACGTCGCCATAGAACTCTTGCAGATAAGGCTTGGACGCCAAGTGATCAGGCAGTTTGAGATCAGCGGCAATCGTGACAGGGTCCAGCCCAGTATTCATACCCTCCACGGTTCTTGACACGACATGGCGGATCGCATCGCGGTAATCGGTGAGTGCTGTGCGGATCGCATCGGCACCGATCACCGGCTGCGTGTGTCCGGGGGCCAAGATTTCAGGTTCAAACGCCATCAGCTGATCCATCGTGTCGGCCCAGGCATCAAAGTCGCGATAGGGGGTGCCGCGGATGGCATAAAGGTTCGGGAAAGCGTGGTAAAAGTTATCACCGCTGAACAGGATCTTTTGTGCTGCAAGCCACACCACAATGTGGTCGGGTGTCTCGCCGGGGGCCTTCACCAATTCCAGATCGAACCCTTCGCGGCTCATATGCGTCTTCTCCGAGATGCGCCGCGTGGGCTCAATATACCCCGCGCCCATCCCTTTAATAGGCCGGTCGCCCGGGCCGACCCCGACGCTTATGCGTTCGTCGGGTCGCAGGCTGATCCCGAAATGACGCTTTGTACGTGCCATCAGGGCCTTGTTGGGGGCAGGGCGGGACTCATCAATGCCGACAAGATCAGAGGTGAAGTTATCAGATGCAATCACTTCGACGTCGTGACCTTCGGCAAAGACCGTTGCCCCCGAAATATGGTCGCGGTGCGAGTGGGTGTAGATGATCGTGGTGATCGAAAGGTCAGAGAACGCGCGAAAGTCAGCAAGGATGTTCTCGGCGGCCTGTGTGGTCTCAGTTGTGTCGATCAGGACAATGCCCGCGTCACCCACCAGGAAATGCACGTTGGATGCAGCATAGCCCACAGCCGTATAGACGTCATCTGACAGCTTATGGATTCCTTTGGTGAACTGAGCGTTCTGGGCGACGAGGTCCGGGTGTGCTGGCATATCGTTTCTCGGTCTGTTTCAAAGGCGCGGTTTTAGCATCAGGTTTTTGGCTGCTGGACCTCGTCGAGCGGCCAAGTCACCTCATCGGGTGAAGGCGTGTCGCTCTCTGCACGGGTGACGCTGATGCCCGAGAAGTCGTTGCCACAACTGTTCAGGATCGTCTTGTGAAAGATGGCATTCTGTCTTTGCATGGCGCGCAGGGATGCATCATCCATCTTTCCCGCTGAGGCGAAGCCGTCGATTTCTTCAATTGCGGCCTCAAGGGTAGGCATCACGTTGTGGCGCCCAGGCGACTGCGCCATGAGGCGTGCCGCGAGGCTTTCCAGATGGCCACGCACCTGCACCGCCTGAAGGATGTCGCTGACCTTGGGCGCATTCACGAAATATCCGCGCCCCTCGCCCCGCCGGATGAGGCCTTCGTGCTCCAACATGCGCAGGGCAAGGCGGACTGGCGTGCGCGAGACATTGTGGGCATCACAAAGGCGCGCCTCGGACAGGTGCCCGTGTTCCCCACAATTGCCAAGCACGATGTTGTGCCTGATTTTCGCGGCAAGCTCTGTATCGATAGATTCCATGGAGATATTCATGTCTGTTGGGATCCCAAAGTCAATGCAGCTGTTTTCGGGCGAGCAACGTCAATTTTCACTTGATTTGGGATCCTTAAACGCCAATAGATGACGTTAAGCAAGCGGGAATCGGCAATGCGTCGAATCTTCGACTGAATTTGGGATCCCAAGGGTGAGATTCGATTGTCGGGCACACCTTGTTGGGAGCTGAGAACGATACGGTCCGCCGGACGTGGGGATGTCCCCGCGATAAGATGACAGGGGCTTTTTCATGGATGGTAGAACGGACATTCAATCCTTGCAGCACTTCATCGGCGGGCAATGGGTTGATGCGGCTGGCGGAGCGAAATTTGAAGTGCTCAATCCGCTGGATGACAGCAACTATGCGCACGCGGCCAAAGGCACGGCGGAAGATGTCAAGAAAGCGGTTGCGGCGGCAAGGGCTGCGTTCAGCACCTACAAGGACACAACGCCGACCGAGCGCGAGCGCTGGTTGCTGCGCGTGGCAGAGATCATGGAGGCCCGGCAGAAAGATCTGGTGGATTGCCTGATCGATGAAATCGGCTCGCCCGTCCAGAAGGCGATGTTCGAGTTCACGAAGGGCTTGACGATGGTGCGCGCTGCGGCCGGCTTGTGCCGGAACGTGCGGGGCGAGACGATCCCGTCTGACCGCCCGGGCACGTTTTCAATGTCGGTCCGCGAACCATTGGGGGTCGTGGCGGTCATCACGCCGTTCAATGTGCCGCTGATCAAGACCACGCGACTTGTGGCAAACGCTTTGGCCGTTGGAAACACGGTTGTGCATCTGCCATCGGAAATGGCCCCGCATCTGACGGTTCTGTTCGCCGAGATCGTTGCCGAAGCTGGGGTGCCGGAAGGCGCATACAATGTCGTGACAGGCATGGGCGCGGAAATCGGCGATGATCTGACCGGCCACAAGGATGTGAACTTTGTCACCTTCACCGGTTCGACCGTTGTTGGCCAGCATATCAACGAGATTTGCGCGAAGAATAAAACGCCCAACACCTTGGAATTGGGAGGCAAAAGCCCGACGATCATCCTTGCCGATGCCGATCTGGACAAGGTGATGCCGCTGGCGGCCCGGTCAATGTTCATGTTTGCGGGTCAGGCCTGCATCGCCTCAAGTCGCTTTTACGTTGAGCGCCCGCTTTACGATGAATTCGTGAAACGGTTCGCGATGATCGTCGGAAAGTTGGGCATGGGAGACTTGAGTGACCCGAATACTGTGATTGCGCCAGCGATATCACCGCGCCAGCGCGACCGTATCAAGAGCCACATCAAAGACGCGAAAGCAAGAGGTGCCACGGTGGTTGCAGGTGGTGAGTGGGTCGGCAATCGCTGCCAGCCCACGCTTCTGACGGATGTGACCGAAGCGATGACCGTCTGCCGGACAGAGACCTTTGGGCCGGTCACGTCAATCTATACCCTATCGACAGCTATGAAGAGGGCTTGGAAAAAGCCAACGACACCGAATACGGGCTATCGTCTGCGATCTTTACCAAAGACATCGACAAAGCGTTCCATTTCGCCCGGAATTCGAACGCGGGCATGTGCCATATCAACGGCCCGACGATCCACGATGAAGCCCACATTCCTTTTGGCGGCAATGGCGAAAGCGGGGTCGGGCGTGAAGGCACGGATGCCGACATGGAAGCGATGACAGAACTCAAATGGGTCACGGTGCAGCTATGACGTTTACACTTTATCACCACGGGTCTTCCGTTTGCGCGGCCAAGGTGCGTTTTGCGATGGCCGAGAAGGGCATGGAATGGGATGGCGTTTACATTGATATTCTCGCAGGTGAGCAGTTCGAACCGGAATACCTGAAGCTGAACCCAAAGGGTGTCGTGCCCACGCTGGTTCATGATGATCTGGTAATCCCGGACAGTACGGTGATAGTCGAATACCTTGATCAGATCATGCCGGAGACCACGGTTCACCCGACCGATCCCTGGGAGCGGGCGCAGGTGCGCTACTGGACTAAAGCGGTCGATGAGGACTTGCACCCGGCCTGTGGCACGGTAACCTTTGTCTGTTCGCACCGTCACACGGTCTTGAAGAAACTCGGGAAAGAAGGCGCTGAGAAGTTCATGGCGTCGACGCCGAAACTATCGGTTACCTCGAACTGGAAAGAGCAGAAAGAAGGGTTCATTCGCTACGGATTCGAGGCGCCGGGTGCGACGGAAGCGATCAAGCTGTACGATACCTACCTGCACAAGATGGAAGGCGCGCTGGATGGCCAGGATTGGTTGGTCGGCAACAAGTTTTCAATCGCGGATATTTCGCTCACGCCTTACGTCAATCGACTCGCGATGATGTCTATGCGCGGCTTGTGGGACCACGGGCGTCTGCCGAATGTGGAGCGTTGGTTCAAGGCGATCGAGGCGCACCCGCACTTCACATCATGCTTCATTGATTGGGTGCCCGAAGACCTGACGAATGACCTGCGCGAAAACGGTGCCCAAAGCTGGCCCGAAGTCGCGAAAATTCTCGAAATTGAAATCTAGGCATCAGGAGGAGCCAATGGGCCGACTGGATGGAAAAACAGCCGCGATTACCGGCGCTGCCCGCGGAATTGGGGCGGAATACGCGAAGAAACTGGCTGCCGAAGGTGCCAATGTCGTTGTGACGGACATTCTGGACCCCACCGAAGTTGTTGATGAAATCAATGCGGCTGGTGGTAACGCAGTCGGCATGGTGGTGGATGTGACCTCGGACGACGATCTGAATGCCATGGTTGCGAAGGCCGAAAGTGAATATGGCGCATTGAACATCTTGGTCAACAACGCGGGCCTTTTCGCGAATCTGACGCCAAAGCCGTTCCTGCAAATCGATAACGATGAATTCGATAAGGTCATGACGATCAATGCGCGCTCGATACATCAGGCGACCAAAGCTGCTGTTCCGGCGATGTTGCGCGCAGGCGGGGGTAAGATCTGCAATATTGCGTCGGGGACTGTCTATTATGGCCCACCAGGTCTGTCGCACTATACCGCATCCAAGGCGGCTGTGATCGGTCTGACGCGTGGACATGCGCGCGAATTGGGCGACAAGAATATTCAGATCAACGCCATCGCGGTTGGCCTGACGGAAAGTAGCTCGATCAAGGGTGAAGACAAGTGGGACCGCGCGCGCGCTCCGACAATTGAGTCCCGCTCGATCAAGCGCGAAATGGTGCCGGAAGATCTGATGGGCACACTTATGTTTCTTGTCACACCTGACAGTGACTTCATCACTGGCCAGACGATCAACGTCGACGGCGGCAAGGTAAATCTCTGATCCCGTGGCCGCGTGTTACTCATATGTTCCGCCAGGCGGTGGACCGAACTGCGGCTGGTCGGCGGACCATACCTTCGTCAAGGTATCTGCCGCCGGTACCGGCGGGCAGTACACGCTGATGGAAAACCTGAAGGCCAATTTCAGACTTGGCCTTCACCTGCACCGCTATCATGCCGAGACCTTCTATATCCTGGACGGCTCGGTTGATTTCGACGTCGATGGCGACTGGATGAGCGCGCCTGTTGGTGCCTGCCTGCACATCCCGCCTGGCATCGAACATGCCTGCGAGCTGACCGTGGGTGCCCAGGATGCCCGCATGCCGATGATCTGTCAGCCATCCGGATTTGATGGAATCCTCGCCGAATTGGGCGAATTGGACGAAGCTGACTTTGAGGGTCAGGCCAAAATGGCCGCGTTGAACGACAAGTGCGACAGTGTGAACATCGGGCCATTGCCCGACCGCGCAGGGCTGACCGTATGACCGGCCGCAAAAACATCCTGTTCATCATGTGTGATCAGCTGCGCTACGACTACCTGTCATGTGCAGGCCACAGAACGTTGCACACGCCAAACATTGACGCATTGGCCAAACGGGGCGTCAGGTTTTCAAATGCCTACGTGCAATCTCCAGTTTGCGGCCCCAGTCGGATGAGCTTCTACACCGGGCGCTATGTTTCCTCCCACGGCGCAACGGGCAATTTCGTGCCTTTGCGCATCGGTGAAAAAAACATCGGGGATCATCTCAAACCGTTGGGGATGCGTCCGGTTCTGGTGGGCAAAACGCATATGGTCGCCGATCAGGAAGGGATGAAACGACTGGGCGTCGATCCTGAAAGCGAGATCGGCGTGCACCATGCGCAAGCGGGCTTTGAGCCATATGAGCGGGACGACGGGATACACCCTGACTTGGTTTTGAAACCGGGCGTGAAGTATAACGAATACCTCAAGGAACGCGGGTATACCGATCACGAGAACCCGTGGCACTGGGCGGCAAATTCAGTCTTGCGCGATGGTGAGGTCCGTTCCGGGTTCTTCAACGATGTTGCCAACCTGCCGACGCGGGTGACGGATGAGGAATCTGAGACGCCCTACATGACCCGCCGCGCAATGCAATTCCTGGCCGAAGACGAAGGTGAAACGCCATGGCTGCTGCATCTCAGCTTTATTAAGCCTCACTGGCCGTACATCGCCCCGGCCCCCTACAATGACATGTATGGGCTGGATGACGTTCAGCCTGTTCACCGGTCCGAGGCGGAGCTTGAGGATGTGAACCCACTGGCAAAGCTGTACCAGGAGCGGGTGAGCGCGAAGACATTTTCAAAGGATGAGCCGCGCGAGACCACGGTCCCGGCCTACATGGGATTGATCAGGCAGATCGACGATCAGCTGGGGCTTTTGTTCGCGTTCATGGAGGATCGCGACCTTCTCAAGGATACGATGGTCGTCTTCACATCTGACCACGGGGATTACTTCGGTGATCACTGGATGGGCGACAAGGACTTCTTTCATGATCCAGCAGTGAAGGTGCCGCTGATCGTGGCGGACCCTGATCCGGCTTGTGACGCTACGCGCGGAACGGTTGACGACCGGTTTGTTGAAGCGATCGACCTGGTGCCGACCTTTATTGAATTCGCAGGTGGCACGGTGCCGGAGCACATCATCGATGGTCGCTCCCTGATGCCGTTGCTGAAAGGCGAGGATGTCGAGTGGCGCGACTATGTCGTCAGCGAATACGACTACTTCATGCAGCCCTTCAGCCCGAAGACGGGCCGTAAGCCGCTGGATTGCCGAGTCTACATGATTGCGAACTCACAATGGAAATATGTCCATGCCCCGGGCTATCCGCCGATGCTGTTCGATTTGACGAAGGACCCCGATGAGTTCATTGATCTGGGCCGCTCGCCCGCACATGCGGAGGCCCGGCAAGCGATGCACAACGCTTTGGCAGCCTGGGCCTTGCAGTATCGGCAGCGTGAAACTGTATCCGAAGAACGAGCGGGTCAAATGGTCGGGCTTGAAGACAAGCTTGGCGTGTTGATCGGCTATTGGAACGAAGACGATGTGAAGCCCCCGGCGACGGCACCGGACTTCGCAGGACGAATGAACACCAACCGAACTCTGCAGCAAAGCAGGGTCGATAATTGATCAAATGGGAGAACACTATGATCAAGACTTTTGTGAGCGTCGGATTGGCGCTAGGACTTTTGGCAAGTACGGCAACGGCCCAGGCTATTTTGACAGCTGAGACCGGGCCACCCGGCACGGTTCCCTTCACCTCGATGACAGCGCTCGCGGAAATCGCCGCTGCCGAGGGTGTGGCGGACTTTCAAGTTGCTGACAGCCAGACGCTGACGAACTCCCTGCAGAACGTGGCAGAGGGCAAAACGGATGTTTCCGGCGCACCCTTGATCCTGACGTTTCTGATGTCAAAGGGCGCCGGCCCCTACGCCAAGCTGGGCGCCGAGACGGGCACCGAACTGATAGGCAACGTGCGGGCGCTCTTCACCTACAATTACGGCGGGTTCGGACTCTATGCATACAATAGCTCGAGCGTCAAAGGCTGGAATGATGTTGCCGGGAAAACCATCCTGAACGGACCGCCACGCGGTGCCGCGCTGACGAACGACCGTGGAATCCTTCAATTGGTAAGCGGCGTTGAGGACGGCAAGGACTACAAGGGCATCCAGGTGAACTGGGGCCAGATGGCCAAGACCATCACCGACGGGTCTGCGGACGCGATGATGCTTCCGGTCACATTCCCGGACACTCGCATCACCCGTTCCCTGGCGGCCGGCGACATGACGCTTTGGTCTATCCCGAAGGAGATCTGGGAAGGCGAGGCGATGCAGAAGTACATCAAGAGCCCCGGGACCGCCGGCATCGTGTTTGATCTCAAGGATATCGCACCGACAAAGGGGCTCACGATCGTCAGCGAAGACGGTATCTGGCGCAGCCCGACGACCGTGGGTGCAGAAGTCGTGAACAAGGGCATGGACAATGACACAGCCAAGGCATTGACGGCGGCGATGCTTGCGAATGTTGACACGTTCCTGACCAAGGCACCCTTCATGGCGACAACGAATGTGGGCACTGTCGGCTTCGGACTTTGCGGCGCCGTGCCTCTCAAGTACCACCCTGGGGCCGTGGCTGCATATGAAGAGGCCGGCCTCACGGTTCCGGACTGTGCAAAGCCTGGGTCCTAGGACGGACGCAAGTTTCCCTTGGGGTCGCGGCAGCGTCGCGACCCCGGCAATGCTGAGGGCGGGCTAACCAGGATGCCGGAAGCCGAGACCGCAACCACCAAGTCAAGGAGCATCGCCAGCCGGTCGGTCTTCTGGCTTTCAGTGTTCTTCGTGGTTCTTGGCATGCTCAACGCCATGCCGGGAATTCCCGGGCTAGACCAGTTGGCGATTGGCATTTCCGGCAACCCGGAATTCATTGTCCGAAAGTTCCCGTTCGAATACTACTACCCGTTCGCCTTTGCGCTGATGATGCTGATCGTCGCGCTTCACCACTCGATCTGGCGGGCCTGGAAGGACAGGAGTCCTGTGCGCCGCGGGTTCGGCCTTGCGATGGATCTCGCATTGGTGGTCATGGCCTTGACCATTTCCATCACCTACCTGGCCGAAATCGAATCCGTTTGCGTCATCGACCAGTTCACGGGCGACCGCGCCCGAATGATCGCTGAAAGCCTGCAGATCGAGAAGGACAACGCCGCATTGTTTGGATTGCCGGAGCCAACGACGGTCGACGATCCGCAATGCCTGAACACCACCGGCCCGTGGCTTGTGCTTATCATCGGGTTGGCGGTCGTTATCTTCCTGGCCTACAACGTCAAGGTCTGGGTCTTCCGCTGGTCCTCGTCGCCATTCTCGTGGCCGCCTACACGATCGTTACCGTGCTGGTCTGGTATTTTTTCGGCGTGGAAGACATCAACAAGTACCTGGTGACAAAGATCGGCGGCGAGCCGCGATTGCTGTCGGACGGCAGGCCCCGCGTCCATGACATCCTGGTCAACAATGCCTCCGGCCTGCTGGGCCGCTTTATGGACATCATCCTGAACGAGATTTTTCCTTACCTGATCCTTGGGTCCCTGTTCGGCGCGTCGGCAGGCGGGAAATCGCTGATAAAAGTCGCGTTCCGCTGGACAAGAAACCTCAGTGGCGGACCGGCGCACGCGGCCATCGTCTCATCGGCCATGTTCGGGACCATCTCGGGCGGGCCGATCGTGAATGTCCTGTCGACCGGCGTGCTCACGATCCCGATGATGATCAAGCGAGGCTTTTCAAGAGTCTTTGCTGGCGGGATGGAAGCGGCCGCTTCCTCAGGCGGGTCGATCATGCCGCCGGTCATGGGCGTTGCCGCATTCATCTTGGCGGCCCTGACCGGGGTTCCTTACAGCGAAGTGATCATTGCCGCAGCCTTGCCTGCGGTTGCCTATTTCCTGTGCCTGTTCCTTTCGGTCGTGTTTCAGGCGCGCAAGCAGAAAATCAAGCCAATCGGCGGATTGACCGAAGACATGCACATGGATCGCCAGGATGTTTTGAACCTGGCGATGATCTTCCTGCCGATCCTGATCATTCTGGTGCTCTTGCTGACCAGCAAGGAAAATGTGGGCTGCGGCCTGTTGGGTGGTATCCTGGGGGCAGAGCGCACCTTTGTCGACGGCGTCT
>CAXXUY010000015.1:0-276520 GCA_963664715.2 Paracoccaceae bacterium | reverse complement strand
GGAGATACCTCCTTCGGCCATGAGCGTGCCGGCAATGACAAAGAGCGGAAGAGCCAGCAGCGCAAAGCTGGAAGTCGTCTGGTAGGCAAAGGGTATGAGAAAGGACACGTCCGAGCCCGAGGCGGTACCGAAAACCAGCGCACCGATTCCAAAGGCGAATGCAATGGGCATCTCGGAAAGAAGCAGGACGACGACGAGTCCCAGTGAAGCCACAAAGATCAGCATGGCTAGTTCTCCTTGCCGTTACGAAGATGTTCCACGAGATCCGCAAGCTGGTTGACTGCCTGGAGCAGCATGTAGACTGTAGTTCCGGCAAACCCGAATATCAGGGAGGCGGACCACCATCCCTTCGGCCAGCGCATGTAGGAACTCAACCGGCCGGTCCTGATCTCGAACAGCGCGTAGCGGATTGCATAATACCCGAACACAATGCTTGCCACGACGCCCAATACGGTCATGAGCAGGCGGATTGCCCGCACCTTGTTGGGATTCTTCACGACCATCGTCAGGATCCCGCCATGTATGTGCTCGCCATTGCGCGTGACATAGGCCAGGCCAAGAAAATAGAACCAGGCGCCAAACAGGAGAGCCAGTTCCTCGATTCCGACAAAGGGCGAAGCAAAGCCGTATCGCAGGATGACCTGTGCGAACATCAGGGCAGCAAGGCACAGCCCGAAAAATATGATGAAGAAGTAGAGAACCCGTTCAAACCTGGCTTCCACGGAGACGAGCCAGGCCAGCCTGTCGGCAAGCGCCCCCTCGGGTATTGCCGTTAGGTGCTCCGGAGGCACCGGAGAAGTCATTTCCGGATCATAAATGAATGATGCGGCACCTACCGGTGACCGCGGTCGTTGCTTGGATTCGCGCTGCATGGCCGAGTTCCAGTACAATGGGATGTCCGGGCGCAGGCGCGCCCGGACGGATTGATATGTACTCTGTTCGGGGCTTCTAGTTTATTCCGACCACACTCCGAATCTGGTCCATGATGTCCTCTCCAACGACGGACTCCATCATCGGCCATTCGTTTTCGTATACGAGCTGCTTGGCGGCACTCATTTGTTCATCACTCAATTCGATGACATTGATGCCCGCATCGCGTGCCTTCTGCAGGAACTCGTTGCTCTTGCTCTCGGCTTCCTGCCAGGACCATTCAATGGTTTCATCCGCTACTTCCTGCAATCTCGAACGAATGTCGTCCGGCAGGCCGTCCCACCAGGCCTTGTTGACGAGCCAGAACGCGACTTCGAAATAGTCATTGGTCAGGATGTTGGCCTCGAGGACATCGCGAAGCGTGTACGTCTCGACCGCAGTCGAGAACGACCGGGCATCCACCGTTCCGAGTTGCAGCGCGGTGTGCACTTCGGACAGCGGGATGGGAACTGCTGCGAATCCGAAACTGTTGAAACGGTCAACAGCAATCGAAAGCCCGGGAACACGGATCTTCATCCCTTGCGGATCTTCGGGAAAGTTGAGCGGAGTTTCGCCGACGCCTTTCCTTATCACCACCGAACCGAAATCGGTCGGAATGATCCCGATTGCCTGTATGCCGAGGTCAGCCAGCATGTCATTGTAGACTTCAAGCATGCCGGCACCGGGACCGTAGAGCTCCTTTGCCTCCTCCCAGTTGGAGACGATGTATCCGAGGTAGATGAGATCCAGGCGCTGGTCGAAATCCGAAGATGCCCAGGTCAGTGTCATCGGGACGACACCCTGGATCACCTGTTCAAACAGCGATGTCCAATCTCCCAGATCTCCACCCGGGTGGTAGGCGATCGAGACACCGCTGTCGTCTCCGAGATTGCCCATAAATCGTTCCGAAATCGCGTGGAACACATGGTCAGGGTTCATCGGATTGGCGAAGATGAACTCTTCCTCCGCATGGGCGGGTGCAGTCGCGATGCTCGTGGCGAGAGCAGCGGCGGCAAGACCCTGGATGAGCCGTTGTTGTGTTGGGTACTGCATGACTTCTTCCTCTTTCCAGCAGTGGTTGTCGTCAATTCCCCGACCGGGACACCCGTCCCGGCCAGGTGGGTTCAGATCTTGACGTAGACCTGTCCATTCTCCGTCTTCACGGGATAGGTGTTGAGGCCGGAACAGGGCGGTGGCGATACCACTCTGCCCGTCCGGATATCGAAACGGCCCTGGTGGAGCGGGCATTCGACAACGTGTCCGGTCAGCAGGCCGGCATCAAGATGCTCATCTTCATGCGTGCACAGGCCGTCCGTGCAGTAGAACCCATCCTCTGCGTTGTAGATCGCAAATGTACGGTCCGCGTGATCCCAGCGGATCAGGTCCTCCTCATCAATGTCACTGCAGGCACAGGCATGTATCCAGTCAGGCATTGCAGTATCCTCAGCGGTGGAAGGCCTGGCGCCGCTCGAGCAGATCGAGCAGCTTTTCCTGCTCGCCCGGCAACATCGAAACGGAGGTCCTTGAATCGGGATAGCTGCCATTCAGCACGGCAGTCCGATAGTCGCGAATGGCGCGTCGGCGTTCCTCGTCAAGCTGCCTGCGGATCAATCGAATATCGGCAAATGCCCGGGCATGTGCAGGCGGAGACTCCGTGTCACCACATATGTCGACCAGGAACATGAAGATGACATCGCCGCCGGACCCGGCGCCGATTGAATGCGTAACGAGTCTCGTCAGCGGGTTTATCGAGGACAGGGCCTCGGTTGCCACGCATTCCACTTCCGCCGCAAATGCCCCGGCATCCTCGAGCCTGCGAAAATCCTCCGCGAGCTCGAATGCCTCTTCGGCGGTCTTGCCGACGATTCTCAGGCCGCCGCGCCGGGTTGACAGCCTCGGCACCAGCCCGAGATGACCCTGGACCGCCAGGCCCTCATGGGCAAGCGCCTCGACCATGTGCAGGCTCCGCGGCGTATACACTGCATCCGCGCCCGCTTCCGCCGCAGTCACCGCGGCCCGCAGGATGTCATCCGATGTCTTGTGGGAAGTCATCGGCAGGTCGGCGATCGTGAAGGTCTCCGGGGCACCGGCTCTCACTGCCGGAATGTCCTTGTCGGACGTGTTCAACACGTCGATGCCCGCGGCCGCGCAGGCAGCGGCTTCCTCTTCCGTTTCCGGGCAGGTCTGGCTGAGTTTGAACTTGCCCTTTTGCGCGATCATGTCGGCCACGGTCAGATTGCGCCGAGCCGGCTTTCCGCCATATGTGTAGATATTCCTGGGCTTCACTGCATCGTCGCCCTTGAGATCTTCTCGTAGGAACCGCCTTCCGTGACCATGTGCGGTGCCTGGCGGATGAAGGAGGCCTTCGTGCCGAACCCCAGAGATCGCCTGATCACGACAGAGAGCAGATCGACGTTCGTGCGCCAGAAGCCCGGGTCCGGCACAGGTGTCTGGTCGACCACTTCCTTGTGCAGGTCCGGTAGGGAGTAGAATGGAACCTGCGGGTAGAGGTGGTGCTCAACGTGGTTGTTCATGTTGAGATACAGGAACCGTCCCACCCAGTTCGTTCGGAAGCTGCGGGTACTCGCGATGATGGATGGTGAATTTTCCTGCAGTTCGGCATGCTGGATGATGTTGAACATCAGCATTATCGGGCCGCCAAGAAGTCGAGGCAGCACGTAGAACCAGAGCAGAGCCGAGTATCCTGCCAGCAATGTGGCAAGTATTCCGAGATAGGCGAGACAGAAGATACGGGCATTGCGGGTCATCTTCGGAAGTTCCGTTTCCGGCGAGACTTCCCGCATCAGTTCCGTGTAGCGCTTCGTGGAGAGTTGCCAGAGCACCCGCACCTGGAAGACGTGCAGCGACAGCCCGCTGACGTCGTAGAGCCAGCCCTTGAAATCGAGCGGAGTGTCGAACGGCATCTGGCTGTCCTGGCCGATGAACCAGGTGTAGGTGTGGTGATTGGTGTGCGTGTATCGCCGGTGCAGCGGTTCCTCTCCGTAGACAAGCGACATGATCCAGAAGACTGTTTCGTTGATCCAACGTGTACGGAAGGCAGTTCCGTGTGCGGTCTCGTGACTGAGAGAATAGGACGGCACGGACATGACCACGCCGTAGACAAACATCGCCGGCCAGACATAGATCGTCCCCAATGCAAGCCAGACGAGAGATCCCGTCGCTGCCATTGCCGCGATCCAGCCGGTGAAATAGATCAGCCCCGGCCTGTCACTGCGGCGCGCAAGTGACTTCAGCCGCCTCCGGTCGATATGGATGCCCGACGAAGCCGCGTTTGTAATGACCTGGCCCGAAGCGTCCTCGCGAGGCGCGGGAGGAGACCGGTCCTCGAACCGTTCCAGGTTGGCTTTGCCAATGTCCAACGACGTTTCCATCATCCTGACCTTCAACTATCTGGGCAGCACCGCCCCCTCGGAGGCGGGTGCCACTGTTTCGGAATAGTGTTTGAGAAATCCGCGCCTGACACGTGGCGGCATGGGCACATGACGACTGAACCTCTCCGCGAGGGTTTCGGCGGAAACCTCCAGTTCCAGCTTTCTGTCCGGCAGGTCTATGCGGATGGGGTCACCGTCCTCTACGACGGCTATTGTTCCACCGCGCGCGGCCTCGGGTGTGACATATCCGATGGCAGGGCCGTGGGTGGCACCCGAGAACCGTCCGTCGGTGACAAGGGCACAGCAGTCTCCCAGGCCGGCCCCCATCAGAGCTGACGTGGCTCCGAGCATCTCGCGCATGCCCGGCCCGCCCCGCGTACCTTCATTGCGGATCACCACACAGCTTCCACGTCGGATCCTGTTGCCGCGGATCGCCTCAATTGCGCTCTCCTCGTCCTCGAACACGCGTGCCGTCAACACCGTATTCCGCATGTCTGCTGAAACACCGGATGCCTTCACGACGGCGCCGCCCGGAGCGAGGCTTCCCCTCAGAATGTAGATTGAACCTGTCGCTTCGACCGGATCGTCAAGACCACGTATGCAGTCCGCGTTCTTGATCGTCGCAGCGTCGATGAGGTCTCCGATCGTCCTGCCACTGACAGTCGACGACCGAGTGTGTACGAGACCCCCCAGCGCTTTCATGACCGCGGGCACCCCGCCCGCGTCTCCAAGTTCAGTCACACCCCAAGGTCCGGACGGCGCCAACCTGACGAGGGTCGGCGTTTCCCGGCTGAGCCGGTCCCAACTGTTGAAACTGACGTCAACGCCGGCCTCTTTCGCCATGGCGATCATGTGCAGTACCATGTTGGTTGAGCCACCGACCGCCATTCCCACACGCATTGCGTTCTCGAAGGCCTCCTCAGTCAGGATCCTGGATGGACGAATGTCGCCTTTCACCAACTCCATGATCCGCATGCCGGTGTACTTGGCAGCACGCAGCTGGAAATTGCTGCCGGCGGGAAGGGTTCCGCTGTAGGGCAGCGAAAGGCCGAGAGCCTCGGTATAGATTCCGGCAGTATTTCCCGAGGTTGCGGTGTCGGACGCACCGGCAAACGGGAAATGATTGTCCTCGAGACCCTTCAGATCCTCCCTGGACAACCTGCCGCGCAGATACTCGCCGATGCCGTCATAGACAGTCTCCAGAAAGACCTTCTGATTCTTGTAGATCCCGGCCCTGGTCGGTCCGCCGTAGAGCATGATCGCTGGCAGATCCAGGCGCGCGGCAGCCATAGCCATGCCGGGCATGACCTTGTCGCCGGAGCCTATAAGGACCATTGCATCAAACCGGTGCCCCTCGACCATCAGTTCGATCATGTCCGCGACAAGATCCCGGCTCGGCAGGACGTAGCGCATGCCCACCGACGCGAAGGTCTCGCTATCCGTGACATGGAAGGTATTGAATTCACACGGTGTTCCGCCGGCCATCCGGATACCGGTCTTGACTGCCTCACCCACCTGCCGCAGGTGGATGTTCTCTGGCGAAAACTCCTGGTAGGTGTTGACGACGGCGATCATGGGCTGTTCGAACTCCTCTTCGATCAGCCCGGCACCCTTCGCCCACGCGCGCTGCAGTGAACGCTCCACACCGAGAAATTGGCGCCCGCTGCGAGAGCGAGCGGACCTCGCTGCCGCTTCCCTGCCCACGACAGTCATGCTGTCTGCGGTAAATGCTGGCCTGGCCGACTCCGAATCCATGCAGATTCGCTACCGTGTCGTCCGGAATCCACCTATATACAGTTCAGAAAAACTGTGGCTACAGGTGGAGCACGGCTGGGCTTCTAGCTGTATTCAGAAGTGGCGTGACGAACGGGCCGGAATGATGGACCGAGACGGATGCCGACACTGATTTCAACACATGAAATGCCGCTGGGAGCGATCAGTCCGTTTCCCATGGCTCTGCCTCGGGAAAGTCCGGGATGTACGAGAACATAATTGCCATCGACCGCAGCTCCTCGGAGAGCCTCCAGATGCAGATCCGCCGCCAGCTCGCGATCGGAATCATCAATCGGCAGTTTCCGCTGCATCAGTCATTGCCGTCGATTCGCCAGTTGTCGAAGGAGCTGGGGGTCAGCCTGACGACAGTGAAACTGGCCTATGAGGTTCTGAAACAGGACGGTTTCGTGGAAGCCCGGGATCGCTCCGGGTTTTTCGTCAGACAGGAAGTTCTCGTGGACCCCGGCCTTGTGCCGCCCATGGACTTGCCGTGCAGCTCAACTGCGGCAGCCGAGAGGATTGACTACAAGTCATTCTTCAAGGGCCGCAGCTTCAATATGAGACATGTTGCAAAACCCGCGGATTGCCTCATTCGCTATCGCTATCCGTTCGTGTGCGGCCTCACCGATCCGTCGCTGTTCCCGATTGTCAGCTGGCGCGAATGCGTCCGTGATTCGGTCAACGTCGTGGAGGTCGGGAATTGGGCCACTGACTATTCCGCCGTGGACGACAGCATGCTGGTCGAACAGCTCATCCAGCGTGTGCTTGCAAGGCGTGGAATCGTTGCACATCCGGACGAAGTTCTCGTGACCGTCGGCGGCCAGCAGGCGCTGTATCTCGCGATCAAGCTGCTGCTGTCCCCCGGAGACACTTTCGGCGTCGAGGATCCCGGTTACCCGGACGTGATCAACATGGCCAGAATCGAGGGCATCAATGTCCAACGCTATCCTGTCGACCGCAACGGGATGATCATTTCTGGTGACATATCCCGATGCAAGTGTCTGTTTGTAACGCCGAGCCACCAGTTTCCGACGACAGTGACAATGTCACTGGATCGAAAGAACAAGCTGCTGGAACTCTCCAGGAAGCACGAACAGTTCGTCATCGAGGATGATTACGAGGCCGATATCAGTTTCAATCGCACGCCGCCGCGCGCCCTCAAGAGCCTCGACAGCTGGGGTAACGTGATCTATGTCGGCAGCCTGTCGAAATCCCTCGTGCCAGGACTGCGCATCGGCTATCTCGTTGCAGACCGGGAGTTCATCCTGGAAGCAAGGGCCCTGCGTCACCACGTATTGCGCCACCCTCCCGTGAACAATCAGCGAAGTGTCGCCTTGTTCCTTCAAAGGGGATTCTACGACCGGTTCGTGGCAAAGATCACGGATATCTACAAGGATCGTTGTGCGATCATGCATGAATCGCTCGAGCGCCATCTTCCGGGCGCGTCGGTAAAGCCGGAATATGGCGGCGGCAGCATTTGGCTCAGGCTGCCTGACGAAGCGGATTCCCGCATCCTGAGCAGACTCGTCCAGTCCGAAGGCGTGTTCTTCGAAACCGGCGGCTACACCTTTTCCGACGAAAGAAACAATCACAACCACATCCGTCTGGGATATTCGGCCATCAGCAGGTCGCTGATTCCGGAAGGAATCGACAAGATCACAAAGGCGCTGCCCGAGGCCCGCACAGATTGACCGTCTGAACCGGGCCCGGGATCCATTCCAGTCTGTTCGAGACCTTGCACTCCGGTGACATGCCGCTGTTGCGCCCCCGGAGCATCCGGGCGTATCGACATTTGCACACCCGGTTGCGGTCGCGCCGCCAGGGCGGTCATTTCCGCTCGCTTCGAAAGGTGGCGCCCGGCCCCGTGACAGGTGACAGCGGTGAGTGCGGCTGCAGCCAGGAGTCAGGGCCTGCCGGTTACATGCTGCGGTCGTTGCTGCCGGTTTCACTGCTCGAGGACATGCAGGCGATTGTTGCGACAGCATGAGCGATCTCTCAAGGCAGGTCGCGGGACGGATCGGACGCATTCAGCTGCCATTCCGAGATCGCATTCTGTCCAGGGTGTGAATGCAAGGTGAGGTCCTGAGCGGATTGCATGGAACCGAACAGTTCGATGTGCATGGCCCGTGACCTGATCAGCCGTCCGCCGGGCATGAGGGCAGGCGCGCAACCTGCCGGACTGGCCGACGTATGCAAAACCAAGCCAAGATGGAAAGTTCGTGATATCCGCATGCCTGGCAATGCCGGGCCAGCGCGGTGCCTTGTTCCGCCGCGCCGACAAGCATTAACTGTCCCGCGGAGCAGATTCCGGACATGATTCAGGCAGGCCCTGATTCGCCCGCTCACATCAGTCCGGATGTCGGGTATTCACCTTGAAACGGGGCCAACCGTAACTGGAGAGCGACAATGAAGAAACCCCTCGACACCGCGGATTTCCTCGCATCGAGAGCCGAGGAGGACAATGACTTTCGCAGACGCCTGTTATCGGACCCCAGGAGAACAATCGAACTGGAACTGGGCGTGACTCTGGACGAAGGTCACGAGATTCACGTGCACGAAGACTCCTACGCCGCAACGCATGTGGTGCTTCCTCCCCGCGACAGGCTCAGCAGGGCCGAACGCGAGGAAGCCAGAACCGGTGCTGAATCGCTGGAGTTTCTTCGTCGTACAATGCACGACCCAGCACCACCCGCCTGGCCTGCCACCCCCGGGCAGCCAGGTGCCCGAAGGTTTGCCGGCAGCCCGGACGCACTTGCAAGGGCTGGCAGGGAGAGCGTCCGGCGCGGACTTGCATTCCTGAAATCCAATCTCGACGAAAGCGGTGCCTGGCGCTGCATCAGGTTCAACATTGCCGACCCGAACATTCCCAGGCATTTTGAACGGCCCCCGTTTGTTTCGGCCCTCTGCATACTTGCGCTTGAAAGCAGCAAGGAAGCGCTTGCCAAGGCCATTCGCTCCACCACCAGGCGCTATATTGAAGACACCGTCGAACATCCCGGTTTCTGGCGATACTACCTCCACCTGCCGCAGGACCTGGACAGCACCACCCTCTGTTCGCTTGCCATCGACACCCATCCCTGGATCGTGCTGGGACGAAACGTCCCGCGCATCCTGGCGAATCGTGACGAGGAGGGGCGCTTCATGACCTGGGTCCTGGAGGAGGACCAACCCGATGTTGTTTCGGGGTTTCGCCTTGAGGCCGACCCCGTGGTCAATGCGAATGTCATTGCCTATCTGGGCGACAACTCCGAAACCAGGAATGCCCGGAGATGGCTGGAAACCCTGGTGTCCGAAGGCAGCGTTGACGGCACGTCCAAATGGTACCCCGACACTGTCACGATCTACTACTCGATATCCCGCGCCATGGCGCGCGTTCGGCCTGCCCTGGATCAACTGCGTCCGACGATTGCGGACCATGTTCTTGGCCTGCGCGATCAGGATGGAGAGTTTGGCAATGTCCTCCTGACTGCCCAGGCAGTGTCCGCGCTCGACAACATCGGACATCTCGCGAGCATCGACGCAGCGCCCATCACGGAAAGGCTGATTGACTCGCAGCGGGAGGATGGAAGCTGGCCGGAATTCCTGGCATTCGGCGACCAGTCGCTGAAATTCGGCCTGGTCGGGCAGATCGGCCACGGTTCCGAGGCCGTAACCTCGGCGTTCTGTATCGAAGCCCTGGAACGCCTCGTCGACAGCCTGAAGAACTGAAGGAATTGCGGCTGTCGCTGGCCGGTGGTATTACCTTTTCCGACGTATAGGAGCAGTAATTCAACTGGGTAGCTGCCATGCCGCAAGATACAGCAGTAGGTGGCGGCTTGGGTGCAAACAGCGCTGATTTTTCGCAGCGCATCGAGCCGTCGATGTTGACCGCTCTCCCGCACTACCTGCCGTTGCTGATTTTTCCACTGATCATTGTCGCCACGATGTTCGGAGGCTGGTGGCTCGTGCCGCCCTTGGTCTTCATGAGTGTCGCGGGCATGCTTGACCGGGCCCTTGGCCTCGATGGACGCAGCATGGATCCGGTGAATACGCCGGAACGCCGCCTGATCTGGCACAATCTGCCGGTCTGGACATGGGCATTCCTGTGGCCACCGACTCTCGTTTTCGGCATGTGGCAAGTCCTGGTCTCAAGTGAATTTGCAATCTGGGAAGACGTGCTCCTGGTGATCATTCTCACGATGGAAGCACAGGCTGTATTCGTGGTCGGTCACGAACTCATACATCGACGCACGACCTGGGAAAGGCGGGTTGGCGAATTCCTGTTGGCCTCGGCCTCCTACCCGCAATATGCCACGGAGCATGTCTATATCCACCATTCCAAGGTCGGCACACCGCATGACATGGGATCAGCTCCGAAGGGTGAGAGTTTCTGGCAGTATTTCCCGAAGGAAATCGTCAGCAACCTCACGAATTCCTGGAAGGTCAACCGTGAACGGCTGGCCCGGCGGCGCCTGCCCGGATGGCACTACAGCAATCCATTCTGGCGCTATGGGCTGACTGTCGCGTTCTGGTACGCGCTGGCATTCTGGATGGGAGGTATCTGGGCGGTCCTGGTCTTTGCATTCCTTGGCATGTGCTGCGTTTTCTCGATGAAGATCAGCAACTATTTCCAGCACTACGGGCTGCGCCGGGTCATTCTGCCCAATGGCCGCTGGGAAAAGGTGAGGCCTCGGCATTCCTGGAGCGCCGACTGGAAATTCAGCAACTGGATGTTCTTCAACATGCAGCGGCATGCTGATCACCATGCAATGGCATCCCGCCACTATCCGCTGCTCCAGGTTCGCGGTTCCGATGAGTCGCCGGAACTGCCGGGAACCTACGCAGACATGATGAACATCGTGCTGCGGCCAAAGCGCTGGTTCGAGAAGATGGATCCCCTGGTGGATCAATGGCGCCAGCACTTTTATCCGGAGATCAACGACTGGAGTGCCTATGACAGCCCGGTTGCCGCGGCTCGGCCCGAAGCCTTTGACGCCATAGTCGAAATCTTCGGCGCGGCCCCGCGGCTTGCCGGAAAGGTCGAGCGCAATTCGGAACTTCTCGACAACCTGCTGGACCGGGAATTCACCGACCTGGACCTCCCGAAGGGATTCGGTCCGGATCAGGAATTCGAGACGATTGCGCGGCGCGGACTCGCCAGGCTCTACTGGACGCATGAAATGGGCGTCGAGGAGATGAAGGAACTGATCGCCGAGTTGCCGACGGCCGATGCCGAGGAAACCGCCGAGATCGTCCGAAACTGGTCAAACGACAAGGCGTTTCAGATCGGAATGCATGTCGTGCGCGGAAACCTCTCGTCGGCCGAGGCCAGGATTGCCCTGTCCAATCTCGCCGAAGCGTCGATTGCGACCGTGCTTTCGGAGGTGGTTGCGGATATCGTCGAGCGGGCCGGGGCGCTGAGCGTCGGCGGGGTCGCCGCGGTCTTCCTTGGTGATCTTGCCAGCCGGGAAGTCTGTCCGGGTGCCTCGATCGAATTCCTGCTTGTCCATGATGGGCAGCAACTCGGTGAAAACCAGCGTTTGTGCCGACGCTTCGGGGAGACGCTGACTGAACTGGCACAGGACAGTCTGCTGTTCTCCCCGGTTCCTGCCAGCTCGAATTCCCTTACTGCCCTGCCGCTTTCGGAGCTGGCCGAACATTGCAGGAATCTTGACTCCGGCGACGTTCCCGTCCTCACGAGGGCACGATGCACCTTCGAGTGCGGCGAGTCCGAGATCGCCAGCAGATTCGACGATGCAAGGCGGAAAATACTGGATGAGTGCAGCAAGAATGAAACTCTGATCGCCCGGTTGCTCGAACCGATGGAGAGTGCCGTCGAGCCCGGTGTGTCAACCTATGCCGGCATGCGGGGCGGATTGCATGATATCGAGAGAGCCGCCCGAGTCCTCCAGTTGACAGATTCCGGATTCGACCGGTCCGACCCGGCACCCGCTGCAGCCGCGGTGCTAGGTGCTGCCGGTTCCGAGTCGCTTGCAGAGGCCGTAACCATGTGGCGGAACCTGCAGGGAATCACGCGCCTCGTCGGAGAGGATGGATTTGACGCTTCCACAGCCGGACGAGAGGTCAGATCCCTGGTTGCCAGTGCCTGCGGATTTGAGGATTTCGATTCATTGAGTTCCGCGGTTGCAGAGACCGCGTCCCGTGCCACTTCCGAGATCGACACTCTTCTTGCACGCACATGACGGCACCGGCTGATCCGGCGGAATTCTCATATGCGAGTGCAAACGGACAGGATTCCCCGGCAAGGAATAGTGATCAGGGCGACTCCTGCGGATCAGGGCCAGGTCAGGCTTCCCGAGATAACGCCGCACCTGCAGTTTCACGATATCGGCAGATGGCAAACGCTGCTGGTTTCCGAATCGTTCAATACGCTGCTTCACGGCAAGCTCTATAGTGATCTGCTGCCTTTGCTCGATGGCAGGCGCACCGAGAGCGAGATTGTCAATGCTCTTGAAGACTCACACACTGCCGCCAACATTCTTGCAGCCGTCAGGTCGCTCGCAGCCAAGGGCTATGTCGTCTCTGCCGAGCATGGCATGTGCCGAAGCCGAGCGGCCTACTGGTCATCTCTCGGCGTTTCGCCACGCTGGGCTGAACAGCAGCTGGCAGCGTCGCGAGTTTCGGTTGAAAGCGACGACGGCCGATTGGTCCGGCATCTGGAAGAGAACGGGGCCAGGACAGGCACGGATGATCCCAGTCTCGCTGTCATCGTCTGCGACGACTATCTCGCAACGCAACTTGCAGAAGTCAATCGACGCCAGCTTGAAGCGAAGGCGCCGTGGGTACTGGTTCAGCCCTGCGGAATGGAGTGCCTGTTTGGTCCCGTTTTCCGGTCGGACAGGCATGGACCATGCTGGGATTGCCTGACAAGCCGCATGCGCAACCACCAGGAAGTCCACGGTCTGTTGCGTAACATTGTTGAAGAGCAGGCTGCCTTCAAACCGTTCGCGAGCCATCCTGCCGTGACGGAGGCAATACACGGCCTGATCGCTGCAGAGATTGTCAAGTGGCTGGTGATGGATGAGGCCGCGCCCATCCACGAACAGGCGATGACGCTGAATGTAGCCAAATTCGAGAGTTCACTGCACCGGGTGATGCGTCGGCCACAATGCCGGACCTGCGGAGACGAGGGACTGCACAGGCCGGACCGGCCGCCGGTTCCGCTGAGTCTGGGCACGAGTCCCCATGCCTACAGAAACAGCGGCGGCGCGCGCTCCGTGCCGCCGGAAACGACACTGGCCAGATACGGCCATTTGATAAGCCCGGTAAGCGGCGTCGTGACATGGCTTTCGCGTACGACCGACGAGACTGATTCCTGGTTGCACGTCTATTGGGCCGGGAGCAATCTTGGCATGAGAGCCCGAAGCCTGGGCTCGCTCAGACGCAGCCTGCGCAGCAAGAGTGCCGGCAAGGGCAGCACCCGGGAACAGTCGAAGGTCAGCGCGCTGTGCGAAGCGGTCGAGCGCTTCTCGGGCGCGCGCCATGGGGACGAGATCCGAATTCGTACGCGGTTCGCCGAGTTCGCGGAAGAGGAAGCAGTCCATCCCAACGACGTCCAGCTGTTCAGCGACTGTCAGCTTGACGATGCAGAGAACATCAATGCGAAGGGACACCCCTACAATGTCGTCCCGCCGCGCCTTGATCCCCACGCAGAAATCGACTGGACGCCGGTATGGTCGTTCACACGACAGCGGCATCGCTATCTGCCGACCTCGATGGTCTACAGCATGTCGGCAGAACAGCGCGGCCCCTCGGACCTGATCGCCGATTCCAACGGCTGCGCTGCGGGCAACACCCTGGAAGAGGCTATCCTTTACGGTTTCTACGAACTGGTTGAACGCGACGCTTTCGCCATCTGGTGGTATAACCGGCTGAAGGTTCCGGCAATGGACCTGTCCAGCTTCGATGATGAGTACCTCGCATCTGCCCGGGACTATTACGCCCGCTACGGGCGGGAGTTGTGGATGCTCGACGTCACCTCCGATTTCGGAATTCCCACATTCGTTGCTCTCTCGAACAGACCGGATGCCGGGACCGAGGACATCATCTACGGAGCCGGAACCCATGCCGACCCGCACATCGCTGCACTGCGCGCGATCTGCGAGTTGAACCAGTGCCTTACCTGGCTACCGCGTCCGGAGAAGACTGGAGGCAAGCCTGTTATCGATGATCCAATGGCGCTTTGGTGGTGGAAGACCGCCCGGCTTGCCGATTGTTCATGGCTGGCTCCGGCTGAAGGCGAGCCAATGCGGCGGGCTTCGCAATACCGGGTGGCAGGGTCGAATGACACGCGTGAAGACGTGGAAACATGCCGGACGCTCGTTGAAGCCAGGGGAATGGAGTTCCTGGCGCTGGACCAGACCCGGCCCGATATCGGCATGCCCGTGGCGCGGGTCATCGTGCCCGGCATGCGCCACTTCTGGGCACGGTTTGCGCCGGGACGCCTCTTCGACGTGCCCGTCGACATCGGTTATCGCAGCAAACCACTCGCTGAAACCGAGTTGAACCCTGCACCCGTAATCGCTTGAGGACACCGTATGGATATTGACGAGGCAGTCACGCTTACCCAGGACCGACTCGCCGAAGAAGGCGACACCATGGCGGAACTGCTCGGAAACTTTCGAAGCAGGGTTTCGCCTGTCCTTGTCGGGGATTCGGAATGGAAGCGGGTTCTCGAATGTGCAAGAACCCTGCCAATCACAATGGGCGCACTCCCGTTCGGATTCGAACTGCCATTGCATGAACGCATGCCGGAGGCGGATTTCGGCGTCTCCCTGGCGAGCGGAACGAGGACGGCGGAGTTCTTCCGGGATCGTGCGCGGTCCAGCGAGGCGGACCAGACCGCGCATGCGATCGTGCGCCTGTTCAGGCAGATGGATGCCGAAATCTCGCCCCTGCGTGAACTGGTCGGCCGCAAGTTGATGCTGGAGTATGATATCGGTTCGGCGCCGGGCGAGGGATCTGGGCCTGCAGGAATGTTCCTGCGGCCGGGCGAGCGGCCGATCATCGGCGCTTGCGGTCAGGTGAGTGATGTTGAAGTGGCGGTCGAAGCGCTTGTTTCCTGCCAGGGATGGGAGTTGAGTGATCCCCAGAGGTCGAGCATCGAACGTGTCTACCATTCACAACCGGCAGATACGCGCATGGATTCGTTCGGTGTATTCCCGTCTCGATCCCGGTCCATTCGCCTGGCGATCATGGGATTCAAGTCCCGGCCCGAGGTCTGTTCTTTCCTGGAAGACAATGGCTGGCCAGGTCAGACTTCGGCGGTCGATTCAGTGATTGCACGCTTCAAGGAACGGGTGAGTATTGCCCGGACCGGGGTCAATATCGACGTCCAGGAACAAGGATTGGGCGAGACGCTCGGCATCACCCTGATCGTCAAGCAGAGATATACGAAAGACTCGCGTTACTGGCTCGACGGGCTGACAGACTGGAGTCCGTTTCTGGAAGCAATGAGCCACGAGGACATCGTTGTTCCCGAAAAACTCTCGGCACTTGCTCACTGGGTGTCGAAACCGACAACGCTTATTGGAAAGTCCGGGCGATTTGTGATGCTGCGCGGCATCCACCACATAAAGCTGGTCATATCCGGAAACGGGCTCTGCAAGGCCAAGGCCTACGTGTTCATGGTGCTTTCCGGAGCGGTTTAGTCCGGTTCCAACAAGACAGGGGATGCCGCGCGGCAAGTTGTCGCGCGGCCATTTCTTCAAATCCAGGTCCAGAACCCGGCTCAGGCATCCGGATCACACGGATTCAGATTTCCGCTTGACCTGGCCAACGACTTGTCAGCCAGAGGTTTACCAGCAGCAGCAGAGACCTGCTGAGATAGCTTCGAGTTGTTCCTCGGTGATGTTCGGATCCGGTGGCAAAGCAAGATGCACGGTCTGCATGTCGCTCTCATGAACCTTGATTTCCATTGAATCCGGAATCGTGATGCCCAGTTCGCCGCAAATCGCGGATTTGGGGTCGTTGAGCAGCTGTTGCCTGAAAGCCGAGTCCAGCGCGGATTTCTCGACAATCTGCTGGAGCATTTCGTCGCCACTTATCATGGCATTTCTCCTTTATTCTGTAAGAAACACAACGCTAAGCACGCAAACAAACACGCAAGTGCATAACGACACCATTTCAACCGGTCAAGCAAATGTGGACCACAAATTCAAACTTGCCAGCGTCAGTTGAAGAAGAGTTGCCCGGCACCCTGTTCAACTCTGAAATCTCGATCGAAAAATACTTTGCGGGCGATCAGGACAACTGCGCGCAAACCGCTAGTCAGAACTCCGGTCAACAAGGGTTAGCAGCGCCGGCAGGAGCGACAGGTCTGCGACGAGTGCACAACCGATTATCATGGCAGTCAAGACCCCAACCTGCGCGGTGGGGACGAAAGGAGAAAACGCGAATATCAGGAAACCGGCTACAAGTACGAGCGTCGTGGTAAACACTGCCTGGCCAGCCGTGTTGAAGGCGTAGCGTACCGCCTCATCCGGACTTTGGCCGTACTCGCGTCGCGCCCGGCGATACTTGCTGAGAATGTGCACCGTGTCGTCGACGACGATTCCTATGGTCATGGCTACCACGACGGACAATGACAGCCCCACCTGTCCGACAGTCAACCCCCAGACTCCGAAGCCCAGCACGGCAGGCACGAGGTTCGGGACGATGCTGACCATTCCGAGTCGAAATGATCTCAGGGCAAGGAGGAGAATTGCAGAAATCGCCACGAGCACCACGACCGTCCCGACCAGCATCGCGCGGATGTTGCGTTGTCCTATAAAGGCGAACAGGGCGGCAGGACCTGTACTGTTGACCTCGGCTACATGTGTCGAGTTTTCCTCCAGCCATGCCTCGGCATGCGCATTCAGTTCAAGCAATTCTCGCGAAGAGAGTGTCTCTGCGGAAACCGTCACACGCGTCGCCGATCTGGACCTGTCGATCTGGTTGTTCAGATTGAGACCCTGGGGAAGCGAAAGCTCGTACAACAGCAAGTACTGCGCCGCCAGTTCCTTGCTCTCCGGAATCTGGTAAGCGGACGGGTCGTCGCCATGCATGCTCTGGTTGATCTGCCGGAAGGTATCGGTGATGACCGCCACGTGACGTACCGGAGGTTGCTCGCGGTACCATTCGGCGAAGCCGGATATTTCGGCAAGAAAGAGCGGATCGGTAACTCCCCCCTCCTGGGTCGCTTCCAGCGAATATTCCATCAGCGTGTTGCCGCTCAGCCGCTCGTCCATGAAGTCGGTGTCCTGCCGGAACTCGACGCTCTCATCGAAGAAATGAACAAGCACATCATTCAGTTCGTTGCGTGGAATGAGCGCAATCATCACGGGAACAACCACCAGCCATCCCCAGAGTATGAGCTTTCTGTGGCGCAACACACAATCGGCCAATGCGCTCATCTTCACTCCGCCGAATCGTCTCTCCTTTGCAACTCGTACCGGGAGCAGCGAAAGAAGTGCCGGCAGGAATGTGACGGAGAGAAAGAAAGATGCAACGATGCCCAGAGCAACGAAGTTACCCAGATGGCGATAGGGTGGCACTTCCGAAAAGTTCATGCTCAAGAATCCGAGCGCCGTCGTGAGACTTGCCAGGAACACCGGATGCAGGTTGAGTCCAACAGCTTCAACGATGGCCTCGTGCCTGGACGCACCGTTGCGTAGACCCTGCTGCAAGGCCACCAGCAAGTGCACGCAGTTCGCCACGACAATCATCAGCACGATGGTGGGTGCAGGGGCGACCGGCGGCGAAAACGGCATCCCGGCCCACACGCCCAGGCCCATTGAAGCCAGAATGGAAAACACGATGACGATTCCGGTCGCCACGACCCCGGCCCATCCCCGGGTGAGCACGCCGAGGACCAGGGCCATGAGCAGTAGGCTGGCTGGCAGGAAGATCTTCTGGCTGTCTATCGACGCTTCCAGAAAGGTCTGGTTGATCATGACGGTTCCGACGATTCGTAGATCAACCTCCGGAAACCTCTCACTCGCCTCGACCTCGACAGACCTGGCGAATTCGGCGACTTCAGCCACGGCATCCAAGAGCCCATCCTCCGGCAGCTCAACCGTGACATTGACAACGCTGACATCACCGTTCCGTGAGAGCATACTGCCCGCAATCCGGGGGTCGGCCAAGGCAATGGACCGGATTCGTGACCGCTCTTCGGCCTGTGACAGATGTTGAGGGTCGATGAGATCCCGAACATACAGATCGTCACCGTCGGCAGTCGTGTATTGAAAGTTGGCAAGCGAGTCGACGCGCCTCGAATATGGTGTAAACCAGGCCTTGTCCGTGATCCAGACGGCGGCCGAAAGTGAGCTTTCCGACGTGGCGTCACCAACGTCCGGGACGATCAGGAAGACGATGTTCTCGTTCTTCCCGTATGTGTTTTCCAGAGCTTCCAGGGCCAGAAGTTGTGGATTGTCGTCGTCGAAGAAGCTGCGGTAGTTGGCGGAGAATTCGAGCCGGGCTATGCCGCTCGATGCAACCGCAACCAGGACCAGCGTGGCAAGAATGACCAACCAGCGTGCCTTGAGTATGCGTTCGGCAAACCGCTCCGCGAATCGCTCGCTTGTCATTTCGTTGCTGTCCACCTGATCCGCGCCGCTAGTCCAGATGGACCCTGGCGGCTGCCAGCGCACCGACACTCGGTTCGGCCAGGGCCAAATTGCCAAGGCAGAAAAAATGCCAACCTGTAGCCTGGAGTCCGACCACGCCGAGAAAGTTCCGACTTAACCCACGCGTTCCGAACCGGCCAAACGGGAACCAAGGTTGATCAAGGAATTCTCCATCCGCGGCGATACTGTCTGAAGGTCAATGCGCGGCAAAGTATGGTCCGCTGACATGCAATGTCAAGAATCATGGCTCGTGTTCTGCGAAGGCCTAACCCGGTGCGCGGTACGGCCCGATGACGGCAGGCACATGCCGGTGAATCCTGCAAACCGCACCAGGCCGAGTACAGCCAGGCAGCAAAAGAACTGTCCTGTACCAGATGCTGGAAAACACTCTGCCCGGGACAGAACGCAACTCGGGGCTTTCCAAATCAATCCGGGTTCCTGGCAAACCGACATCGGCGCAACCGGGCGGCGCCTTCTCCGCCTGATCCAGCCACGGAAATGAAGCGAGTTCCGTGGCGGGACTGCAGTTTCGGGTCATACGACCTGTCTCCTGACCAGTTCGCTGAACACCCCGTCTTCTTCCATGAGTTCGCTGAAGGAGCCGCCTTGCACGACTTTTCCGGCCTGCAATACGAAGATGCGGTCGGCCTGTTCCAGCGTGGACAGGCGGTGCGCAATGACGATCCGGGTGGATGTCAGCGCGGCGAGGTTCTGCATGACCCCGGCCTGGTTCTCATTGTCCAGCCAGTTGGTTGCCTCGTCAAACAGCATGATCCTCGGGCTTCCGATCACCGACCGGGCAATCGTGATTCGCTGGCTCTCGCCACCAGACAGGACAGACCCGCTCGTTCCAACCATGGTCATCATGCCCATGGGCATACCCTTAATCTCGGTTTCGACTTCGGCTATTCGCACGGCCTTCCATACCTCTTCGGTCGCCACATCATCGTGGTGGCTGACCAGATTGTCCCAGATATCCTGCGGATGGAGTCCAACCGATTGCGGGACTGAACCGACCCTGCGCCGCACCTGCTTCAGGTTCAGGTGCCTGAGATCACGTCCGTCATAATACACCGCACCAGCGGTTGGCTGATCGATGCCCAGGGCAAGCCGGAACAAGGTACTCTTGCCGGCACCGGATTCGCCGGCGATGGCTATGAATTCGCCGGGACGGGCATGAATCGTGACATCGTCGAGGATCAATGGACCGTCCGGTTCATAGCGGAAGGACACGCGGTCAAACAGGAGGTCTCCCCCCAGATATTCAACCGGTTCCCCTTCGACCTCGGTTTCGGGCACTGCTGCCAGCAGCGGACGCATTTGCTCGAATGCCGGCATCATCGCGGCGATGGTGCCAAGGGACTCGCCGACCCTGGCGATTGCCGACAGGAATACGATGAAGACAGTATAGACGACGAGAAAATCGCCTACCGGGATGGACCGGTCGCCTACCGCCATGACCGAGAAAAGCAGCACACCACCTCCGAGGAATGGCAGTGCCGAGCCAAAGGCGCGCGCATGTCCCTCCAGCGTGCCCAGTTCCAGATCAGCGCGTTTCTGATCTCGATAATCATCTGCCCAGATGGCATATGCCGACCCCTCTGCGCTTTCTGCACGCAACTTTGCGATACCGCCCACGATCTGGAACAGCCGGCCGGCAACGCGACGCGCTGCGCTGATCATCCGCCCAAAGGGCAGAACCTGGCGCAACCCGAGAATTACCGTGACCAGCAGCGAGGCAATGCTGAAGACAAGGGTAATGACCCCCAGCGAGGCATCGTAGAAGAAGATCACGCCGAAAACCGGAATGAGAAAGATGATCGACAACAGGCTGTCGGCGACGACTCCCTGCAAACCATCCCGAAGATTCTGAAATGTCATACCCGACATGGCCAGGTCGCCGGCCGAATGGCGATGCAGGACATTTGGCGGCAGTCGCATGAGCCGGTCCCAGACGGCAGCCTCGACCCGCGAAGCCGAGCGTCCTTCAAGCCGCATCATCGCCGAGCTTTGAAACAGGTGCAGGAGGGTAGCCATCAGGCCAAACCCGGCAACCGCCACCGCAACGGCATAGAGTGCGCCGGCACCGTCGCCCGCGGTCACCCGGTTGGCGACAAAACCGAGCGCGATTGCCGGAAGCAGCTTGATCAGGCCGCCCGGAAGCCCGGCGACGACCAGCCGCGCCAGGTCGGCGGCAGACCTGTGCAGTGCAATGTGAAACAGGTCTGCCGGTTTCACGTCTTCAGGAGGCAACGGCCGGTAAAACGTCCAGGCCTCCTCATTGAGCCTTCCGGCACGGTTCGCCGTAACCCGGAAACTGCGCTTGCTGACCGGATCGATTTCCCGGTAATGCCCGAAAACTCCCGGCAGCAGGGCTACGGGCTGGCCATCCTCAGAACGGAAACCGAGTATCGCGTTGCTGTCGCTGCGCCACCAACTGCCCTCCTCCCCGAACCTTACACGCCGGGCACGCACGCCTGACGCATCAAGTGCATCCACGAGACTGACCGGAGTGTCAGATGGTCCTGACCGAACGGGAATCTTGAATTCAATCCCCTCGTGGCGTCCGATTATCTGCAGGGCATCCGCCAGTACCGTGTCCTCGACCCTCTCGGCCCGCTCGATTGGCAGGTCATAGATGTTGAACAGCCGCTGTCTTGCGGCCTTCTCGGCCGTGCGACGGCTGGCTGTCCGGGCCCGTTCCAGATTTGCATCGTCGACCACTGCCAACTGGCGGTTGATTCTCTCCAGGGCAATGGCAACCATGTGGAAAGCTGCAAGTGCCGGCAACAGTGCGTTCTGCTGCGCCAGTGTTTCGGATGAACTGCACGAGATTGCAGCATCGTCGAACAGGGTAAGCCAGCTTGTCCGCGTCAGCGGAACGACGATGTCGTGTAGACCGGCTTCTTCGGCAAGTTCCACATGGTCCACAATATCCATGTAGAGGCTGGCACCGCGCGGCGGGTCAGATACCCAGACCACGCCGCGCCCGAAGGTCAGCGTACAGGGTTCAAGGGTCAACTTCAGACCGGCCTCGGCCAGTTCCGTCGCACGAGGACGATTGCCGGAGAAACGCGAGAGTTTGTCGGTCATGGCGGTGAGCCAGGTATCGGCCTGTTCAGCCAGTTCTCCCGGGTCAATATCCGACAACATGGACGCCGGCAGGCGCATTAGAACAGTCCCGGGCAATCCCTTTGCGACAAGGCTGAGTGTCGTGTCTCCTTCAGCATCCCTCTGGTCCGGCGCCACACCCGGAATCAGCCAGCCCGACTCACGCCGCAGCAGATGTTGCGGCGCCGCCTGCTCCCTCCCGTCTCTTGTCTCGACCAGGAACAGGTTGACGGAGCCTCGCTCGATAAACCAGACACAGTCCGGGTCATCGAGTCCTACCGGAAGGTTGCCGGCGCAGGGCAATGGAGTGCCGGAGCGAGCGGCGAGCTCGGCCAGCGAAGTGTATTCCGGAGTGGCGTGCTGCATCAGCCTGACCTGACCAGCTTGTAATACGTGCCATCCCGGTCGCCGATCAGTTCGTCATGGCTGCCGCGCTGCACTTCGACTCCCTTTTTCAGCACGATGATCTCATCGCAATCCCGAACCGTGCTCAGCCGGTGCGCCACGAAAAGGCAGGTAACGCCGCGACGCCGCAATGCATCGTCGACATATTCCTCGGTCGAGGCATCAAGGGCACTCGTTGCCTCATCCAGAACAAGAATGGTCGGATTGCCCAGCAGGGCACGTGCAATTTCCAGTCGTTGCCGCTGTCCTCCACTGAAATTGGTTCCACCCTCCTCGACGAGGGTCGCATAGCCCCGCGGCCTGAGCAGGATGTCGTCATGGATGCAGGCATCCCGCGCTGCGGAAAAGACGGCTTCATCCGGGACTGCGGAGTTCCACAACGTGATGTTGTCCTTCAGGGAGGCTGAAAACAGCACGACGTCCTGGTCCACCATGGAAATCGACTGCCGCAGAACCTCCCGGGGAATCTCGTTCCGGGGATGTCCGTCAAACAGGATCTCACCCGACCAGGGTTGGTAGATTCCTGCAATCAGGCGCGCCAGCGTCGACTTTCCGGACCCGCTTGGACCTACCACGGCTACGCGTTGCCCTGGCTTGATCTCGAGGTTGAAATCCTTGATCACGGGCGGCCTGCTCCTGTTGAATCCGAAGGTAACGTTGCGCAGTTCGAGGTGACCAGCCAACTGGAGCCTACCGTTGAAGGTAGGAATTGAATCCGATTCCGGACTTCGTCGACCGAAAACGGGATCCTCGGCAGCATTGGAAATGTCATCGAGCCGTTGCAGGTCGGTTTCAAGAGCCTGTCGTTTGTCAACGAATTCCAGGAAGCGGCCGACAGGGGCCAGGAACAGTTCCGCCAGGATATAGAATCCGACCAGCGTCCCCAGGGACATCTGCCCGGCCATGACCATGCTTCCACCGATACCGAGGATCGCCGCACTGCGAAATGCAGCGACCAGGACGGGAAGCGAGGTATTGACAGAGCCCAGTTCGGCATAGCGCTGACGAGCACGCAGTTCGCGCGCCTGCTGGCCGGTCCAGCGGGAAAAGAACCGGTCATCCGACCCCGTCATTCGCAGGTTGTCCGCGTGACTCAGCATTTGCATTCCCATGCCGAGCAGCAATCCCTGCTCCCGCCGCATTGCCTGGCTTCGAACAGTCCGCAACGCGTTCAGGAAATGTGCCATCATGCCGTGAAGAAGGGCAAGAAACAGCACAACAAGCGTGAGCCGGACATCGTAGGCCAGCAACGCAACGAGCAACACCAGGCTCATCGCCATGTCGACAACGAGGACAAGAAACTGGTCAGTCAGGTTCTTCGAGATTCGATCAACGGACGAAACCCGGTCGGTCAAGTCTCCCACCAGCCTGTGATCGAAGAACTCGACAGGCAGGCGCAGCAGCCGTGACAAGCCACGGCTGTAACCGATCACCGAAATCCGGACTGCGAGACGCTTGAGGAATCGGTGCTTGAGCAGGGACAGGATGTAGACCAGGGCACCGCCGCACAGCAGGGCTACCACCAATCCGCCCCAGGCACCTTCATTGACCAGGACATCGTCCACAAAGACACTGAGCACGGCCGGAACCAGGAGTGCCAGCAGCATCAGCATGAACCCGCAGGCAATCACTCCGCCCAATGCACTCCACGATCCGATGGGCAAAGCTCGCAACTGACTGAACAGGCTCGGCGGCTCACCTCCCGGGGTGAAGGCGTCACTGCGCTTGAACCGCAGCGCAATTCCGCTGTAGCCCTTTTTGAATTCGTCAACGGTAAGCCTGCGTCGCCCGGTTGACGGATCATTGAGATGAAAGCTGTTGCCATCGAACCCTTCCAGGACGACAAAATGGCTGAATTGCCAGAACACGATCAGCGGCAATTCCAGTTTTTTCAATTGTTCGGCGCGCTCACTGAGCCCGCTGCACTCGAGACCATAGTATCTCGACGCTCGAAGGATGCTTGCAGCACTGCTGCCGTCCCGGCTCACCTCGCACCTTTCCCGCAATTCGGTCAGCGGCACCCAGCGCCCGAAGAAGGCCAGAATGCTGCCAAGGCACGCGGCGCCACATTCTGACGCATGCATCTGCAACAGGATCGGAGTCGTGACCCTTCGGCTCGGGACGTCCGACTTCACCCTATTTCCAGCGCTTTGACTCAACTTGACGGTGCTTTCTTTTCCATGCCTGAATGAGTTCGTTCGGATTGCTTTTCCGTTGGAGTGTTACGGCTTGGCTTTTGCTGCGGCTCACACAAAAGATCAATCTGGACTCAACGCTCTCGGCAAATCGGCGATTCTGCCAGCATCATGCTGCCCACTCCGGATTCCCGTCTTGCCGCATGCTTTCAGACCGGTCGTTACCTGAACTGTTCTCAAATGTGGATCGTTCGGTCCCGGCGAGATCGCGCAACCCGGGCGGGTAATGGCAACAGATGAGTTCGTTACCTGTGCGAACCACGTTCGCAAACATGACTTGTATTCTCCAGATCCTCGTGACGCGAATGTCTGCGACGCGTTGGCCAAGCTGCGGCAACGGGTGCAGACAGATACCGCCTCAACGGCAATTGGAACCTCCCGTATCATTTGAACCATCAGCCACTCTAACGGTGCACGACGACGTCCGTTGACCGGTTCATTCGGAATAGCGCAACCGGGGATTGCTGGCCGAGTTCGATGACAACGCGGCTCACCTGCCCTGCAAGTAAGGGGACATCAGCGTCTTCATCCAGTGCAATGTCGATGCGGAACGCCGACACCGGAGCAGCGGACTCCAGCGCCGCAAGATTCTCAGACAGGGGAATGGCAGAGAATTGCGTGATCTCTCCCTCAAGCGCGACCGTTTCTCCATCTGCGGCTGTCAGTTCGATTGAGGCGGGCATCCCGTCCATGATATCCGTCGCGATGTCGCTTTCCACCCAAGCGAGCGCCTGCACGACCTGGCTGTCTCGGCGCACGTCTTCTTCGGGGACGACCAAGGCAGCGTCGATCGCAACGCTGCGGGTTACGCTGCCAAAAAAGAGCCAGGTCAGGAGAATGAACAACAACACGGCTATGGCAGCGACGAGTTGACGCTCCCGCGGCGTGGAAACTGTCAGCAGCCGGTCAAGTTGCTCACGTTCCTCCTTGGCTTCGGCAACAGTATTGTGAAATGAGTCGAATGGATTGTTGAACACGACCGAGAGTAGCTTTCCAGTAGAGATCGGGCAGGAAAAACGGAGACAACCAGGACTGCGCGGAATGCGCGCAGATTACATGCGATCCCGCCCGTGAAAGTCAAGTCCCTAAACCCCGTGAAAAGAATGGCTTGATGTGTCTCGACCGACAGCCTGCACAAGTTGCCGCCGCCATTCACGCGGTTCTGATCAAACCCTCATCGAGTAGGTCCCTCCCTGCAACCCCCTGTCACTCATCCCCGCAATACCGGTGGTGACAACATTGCCGGGGTGTATTGGCACCATTCGCCGCAGGACCATTGGTACCGCCCGTGCCGAAGCAGCCGGTCTCAGCCGCGGGGTTGTGGGATCCCTCCGGGAATGCAGCCGAACTGAACCGCAAGCCAGTCCGGGACTTCACCTTGTCCGCAGAATCAAGGTACAATATGTCGGCTCAGACACGGGATGACTGCGGATGTTCCTCGAACGCAAAACCACCGAAATGTGCTTATTCAACATAGGCGGGAGCAGGCGATGCCGGAGGTTTCGGGTTGCCGTGTTCAGCGGGTCTCTAGCTGCCCTGGCATGGCTTTGCCTGCCGTATTCCATTGCCATTGCACAAGCAGAATCGGATGAGGAAAAAGGCTTGAGGATTGCACGGGAAGCAAGTGCCCAGAACGATGGTTTTGGGGATTTTACGGCAGGAATGACGATGGTGCTGCTTGACAAGCAAGGCCGAGAGAGCGTCCGCCAGATGCGTTTCAAGGTACTTGAAGTGCAGGGCGACGGCGACAAGAGCCTGTTCGTGTTCGATCAACCCAGGGACGTGCAGGGAACCGCTCTCCTGACCCACGCCCATGTCAGGACTCCGGACGACCAGTGGCTGTATCTGCCTGCCCTGAAAAGGGTGAAGCGCATCAGTACTTCCAGGCGCACGGGGTCATTCATGGGAAGCGAGTTTTCGTACGAAGACATGAGTTCCCCTGAAGTGGAGGAGTACTCCTACAAGTATCTTCGCGATGAACCCTGCGGCAACCTGACCTGTAGCGTGACTGAGCAGATTCCACTGGAAGACAAGTCCGGATACAGCCGCAAGATCGTATGGCAGGATACGGGCGAA
Organism: Paracoccaceae bacterium; assembly: GCA_963664715.2. GTDB lineage: Bacteria > Pseudomonadota > Alphaproteobacteria > Rhodobacterales > Rhodobacteraceae > JAPOXR01. The sequence goes on along the minus strand of CAXXUY010000015.1, from coordinate 250,051 downwards.
CTTCGTACCTGGAAGATGGAACTCTACGACCGGAAGGGATCGCACCTGAAAACGCTCACATTCTCGAGCTACAGGCAATACCTGGACAAGTACTGGCGGGCAGACGAACAGACCATGGAGAATCACCTGACCGGTGCGAGCACGGTTCTCAAGTGGACTGACTTTCAGTTCCGGAATGATCTGGATGCCAGCGAGTTTTCCCAGACCGCCCTTCGACGCATACGTTGATTCACTTCAGGGGCGGAACTTGACCGCTCATGCAGGCTGCTACCAAGGTGCCGGCCCGGATCATCAATGCCGGCAGTCCGGGGCAGTCGAGATTTCAACAGTTCTTGAACCTCCTTCCACAACTTCCCCACAGGGTTATCCACAAGTATTCCACAGTCTCGCCGGAACTTGACGCGAATTTCCCTTCCGGCACTGCAGGCCGGTCCGTTTACCGGTTTGGCCGCGGGCAGTGAAACTGAAGCTCCGATATTGCACAGTTGCGGTCAAGTGACCCGGTCAAACCCGGTCATCCACCCGAGACCCAGGACGTCGACGGAAAGTCGGGGCGAAGACTCTTCACCGCGATTCCAGCGCGTTGATCCAGATCCTGCTTGACCCGGGCTGCCTTGCGGCACTGTGACGGCTTGCTGTACACAACGCACCCGTGGATCCGCGTGAGAACGGATCGAACTATAGCTGTGGACGAACAGTATCGTGATTCAACCGGGTAGAAGGTCCCTGCGGAAGATTGCAGTGGTGGGTCGAGGAACCGCAGGGTCCCTTGCGGCCGCGAGCGTAACCCACCATCTCAAGGGCGATCACGAGTTGCACCATATCTATGACTCGAACATTCCGGTCATCGGAGTGGGTGAAGGCAGTTGGCCCAGCCTGGTGCAGCAATTGCAGGAACTGACGACACTGCCCCATGAATCCGTGCAGCAGCGTTTGAAGGGAACCCGAAAATACGGCGTTGCATTCGAGGGGTGGGGCCGGCGAAATCAGAACTTTACCCACTACTTCACGCCGCAACAGGTTTCATACGCCTACCACCTGTCCGCCGACTTCCTGGCGGAACTGCTGCAGGAATGCACACATGCGCAACACGTTGACGCGAAGGTGCTGAGCATCTCCAGTGTGGACGGAGGAGCGCAGGTGGAATTCGAGGGCATGGCACCGGAACGCTACGACCTCGTCTTCGACGCCCGCGGGTTCCCGAAGGAAATTGATCCCGACCGGCACATCGACATTTCCTTCATCCCGACCAATACCGCCGTCATCCGCCGCTGCCCGGCCACCATCGGGAATGAGCGGGCCGGACCTGTTCTGCAACATACCTATACCCGGGCGGTTGCCCGTCCGCACGGTTGGGTGTTCGTCATTCCGCTGACAGCTCACACATCCTACGGGTACATCTTCGATCGAAATGTATCCGACCTCGGCGAAGTTGAAGCCGACTTTGACGCACTCCTCGAGTCGGATGGTGTTTCGGAATTCGAGCAACGGGCTGTCATTCCATTTCCGAATTTTGTCAATCGCCAGATATTTGACGGTAGAGTGGCCCGGATCGGCAATGCTGCGGCTTTCATGGAGCCCCTCGAGGCAACTGCGATCGTGTCGGCCCAGCTGCAGGTCGGGATGGTTCTCCACATCCGTCTCAACCGTTCTGCAGAACATCTCGAGCGCGATGCCCCGGTCGTGAATCGATTTCTCGTCAACAACATGCTCTGCTACGGCCTGTTCGTCGGTTGGCACTATTCCTGCGGCTCGAGATACGACAGCGAATTCTGGCGCCGCGCACGCAATGATGTCTGGCCACAATTCCGAAGGGCGGCACATCCCGATCTGGTCGGCTGCTCCGCGCTCGCCAAGTTCGAGGACATGACCAAGCTGTTGAATCAACCGGTCATCGACAAGGCGGACTGGAGCCGCATGTGCGCAGTCCCGCTGACCAGCTACGCGCAGGTGTCTCAAGGGCTCGGGTGCTGATTCCGGACCGGAACCTTTCGGTTGGCCGTCAACCGCGATCAAGCCGATTACCGGAAGACATCGTTTCCAGGCAGTGTTGCTTCCCGGATGAACCGAGCGGCGCAATCGTGAATTGGCGCCAGGCCCCCCTGTCCTTGCAGAGCCATTGATTGCCCGCGGCCCCGATTGGCACTACAGCTGGAAGGATTCCGGATGAGAGGCGGTTCATGGGCCCGGGCAACATAGAATCCTATTTCAGTCTTGAACCATCTCCTCCGAGCCTTGCAGAACTCGAAACACCGGTTCCGGTCGTGGATCTTGATGTTGTCGAACACAACCTGCGGCGCTGGCAGAACAGATGCGACCAGGTCGGTCTGGACAACCGGCCTCATGTCAAGACACACAAGATGACAGCGTTGGCGCTGTTTCAACTGTCTCTCGGAGCAGTTGGCATTTCCGTGCAGAAACTCGGAGAAGCCGAAGTCATGGCCCGGGCTGGAGTTTCCGACATACTGGTGACGTTCAACATTGTTGGCCAGTCCAAGCTCGATCGCCTGGCGGCTCTCGCCAGATCAACCCGGATCAGTGTTGTTGCCGACAATCCCGAGGTGGTTGAGGGTTTGTCAGCTGCAGGCGCAGACGCAGGCAGAAGGATAGAAGTCCTAGTCGAGTGCGACACGGGCGGTGGCCGCAACGGAGTCCAGTCACCGGGTGAGGCGGCACGGCTTGCACTGCTGATCTCCCGGTCGCCCCATCTCGCATACAAGGGTCTCATGACGTTTCCTGCCCGCGGAGGCAGGCAGGGAATGGCAGAATTTCTTGCCGACGCCAGGAATCAGACCGACCTCGCTGGTTGCACATCTCGATGCATGACGGTTGGAGGAACACCGGAAATGTGGTTTCCGGATGGCCTCGGCCAGGTGACCGAATACCGGGCAGGAACCTACATCTTCAATGATCTCTCGGTGATCTCGTCGGGCACTTGCAGCGAAAATGACTGTGCGGTCGATATCCTGGTAACCGTCGTCAGCACACCCGCAGCGGGCAGGGCGATTGTCGATGCCGGCTCAAAATCACTGACGTCTGACCAGCTGGGCGAAACCGGGTATGGCAGGCTGCGGGGATGCGAATCCCGGCTCTACGCACTGACCGAGGAACATGGCATGGTCGATACCCGCCCGCTTGATCGCAGGCTGAAGGTTGGCGATCTTCTGAGGATCATTCCAAACCATGTGTGCCCTGTCATCAATCTCTTCGACCGTGTCGCCGTCGTGAAGGGAGGTTGCGTGTTGGGATATGCGAGGGTGGACGCAAGGGGAATGGTAACCTGAACCTGCAGGTTTCAATTCCATTCCCGCCTGCCCTTCAGCAGCCTTCCTGCCCCGGGCCTCGTTCCCTCGGCATCGAATGCCAATGCGCCGTTGACGTAAACCGCGACGATGCCTTCAGCCATCTGCTTGGGATCGGAATAAGTGGCGCGGTCGATGATGTTGTCCGGATCGAATATGACAAGGTCGGCTGCAAAGCCCGGCGCGATGTTTCCCCGATCGGAAAGTCCGAAGACCTCGGCGGCAAGTCCTGTCATCTTGTGGATGGCCGTTGCGACCGGGAACAGTTTCAGCTCCCTTGCGTATTTTCCGATCACGCGCGGGAAGGTGCCCCAGAGCCTGGGATGGGGATGGATGTCATGGGGCAATCCATCGGAACCAATGATTGCATTCTCGAATTGCATGATCCTTTGGACATCCTGCTCGTGCATCACGAAATAGATCGCTCCCGCCGGTGCGAGCACATCCACGGCTTCGACTTCGCCAACCCCCAATTCGGCCGCAATTTCCGAGAGGAACCGGCCGGCGGCGTCCGGTCGGCTCTTCGACCACGCCACCATGACGCGCTTGCACTCATGCACCTGCCTTCTGGTCAATACAGTCGATGCAGCGCTGTACGGGTAGACGTCGACATGCACCGGCTGCCTGCTGGCAGCCTTCCTCAGGAACCCGGTTGTTTCACCTGATCGTCCCCAATTCGCTTCACCTGCACATTTGTGGTGGGAAATCAGGAGTGGCATGCGGGCTGACCTGGCGGTCTCCGCCGACTCTCGCAAACTCTCCATGACATGCAATGACTCGTCACGCATATGCGTCGCGTAGATCCCGGACCTGGCCGCAGCGACCTTGCCGACGGCAGCCACTTCACCCGGCTCGGCCGCGGCGTTCGGGGCATAGTACAGTCCGGTCGAAAACCCTGATGCCCCCGCGTCCATGCAATTCGCAAGCAGGTCGCCCATCGCTGCGATTTCCCGTTCGTCCGCCGGCTGCGTGACATCGTCCATCACCGCCAGCCTCAACGCGGAATGACCAATGAGCGACACGACGTTCACTGCTGGTCGCGACTGTTCGAGCGCACGGGCATAGTCTGCCATGGTCGGGAACGTATAGGCCCTTTTGCCGCCAAGCAGGTTCATTGGAGGCGGGGGATCGGTCTCGAATGTCACGGGCGCAAGCGAGATTCCGCAATTGCCGGTGACGACCGTGGTTACGCCCTGGCTGATTTTCGGCGTCATCGCAGGATGGTCAATGACCTCCCTGTCATCATGGGCGTGGGCATCGATGAAGCCCGGCGCCAGCGCCAGCCCCTTCAGGTCGATCTCGTTCTCGGCCTGGTCACAGGGCAACTCGCCAGGATAACCGACCGCTTCAATTCGGTCACCGGACACCAGGATTTCACCGGCAAATGCAGGTCTTCCCGTTCCGTCATATATTCGGGCGTTCCGGAATATGGTTTCAAATTCCACGATGCCCCCGTTCTTCATCCAGATTCACGCGCTATCAGATCAATGCCAGACGTCAATCCCGCCAGAAAGAGGCTCGGGGACGCTCTGTCAACCCGAATACGGGTTCCGGTAACCGGCGGCTGAAATTCCGGTCACGTTCCGGAGCAGGTTGATCGGGACGAAATCATGAGAACCAGGTCATTCGGGAAGAGGCAATCCCGAGACACGACCCTGGCATGATTCGAAAACCCTGCACGAACGGCCAGTCATGGCAGCATCCATCTCAAATGTGACAACTGACCGAGACCGGCAACAAGCCGGCAGCATACATGCCGGCCCTGCCAGGAAGGCTTGCACTGCCACTTCACCGGATTGCCCGTGCATCTGTTTGCCGCTGCCGGAACGCGGCAGGAGGGATCCATAGGGTTCCGGAGGTGGCGCAATCCGGTCGGCAACGGAATGCAAACTGCGAACGGATCCCATGCGTGGTCTATACTTGCGGGGAGAAATCTGGTTTGGAGCAGCCGCGGCATTCGGCACGTGGCAGCGCACGAGTCTCGGGGATTGGATGATCGAAGTCTGGGGCAGGAAATCGTCTTCAAACGTCCAGGCACTGATGTGGTGCATCGGAGAGCTTGGCCTTGAGTTTACGCGTCACGAAGTCGGTGGGCGCCACGGCGGCACCGATTCCGAAGAATTCGCACTGTTGAACCCGAACAGGACTGTCCCTGTCATCCGGGATGGAACAAATCCGCCGCTCTGGGAAACCGGGTGCATGCTGAGATACCTCGCCAGCAAGCATGGAGGCGGCAGGTTCTGGCCGAACGAACTGCTTGCCCGAACGGAAGTCGATCGCTGGGCCGAATGGTCGAAGATCAACGTGGCCATGGCCTTCACCGGCCCTGTCTTCTGGCGCGTCGTACGCACGCCAGTGCGTGAACGCGATCCCGCCGCCATTTGCCGTGCACTGGATTCACTGGAAGCAAAGCTCGCTATCGCGGAGGCACGTTTGCAGCGGCACTCCTTCATCGCCGGAGACGCGTTCACCCTGGCCGACATCCAGTTCGGCCATGTTCTGTTCCGCTATTTCGACATCGACATAGAAAGGGCAGATCTTCCCGGGCTGGCGGCCTACTTCGAACGTCTCGCTGAACGCCCTGCCTTCGCGGAACACGTCATGGTTTCCTAAGAAGAACTCCGCGTCCATTGAACTTCGTGCCCACCGTGAATGCCGGGCGCGCCTGACGCTGCCAACCCGATCCGGTTTTGCGGGACCCCTTGCAACCACGAGTTGCGGCAAGGCAGTCGGGCTGCCGGAATGCCTGTCACGGGGTTCGTGACCGCGGTGTCAGTCAGCTTCTGCTTTGGGTGGTCGGATCCAACTCGTCGCGCAACCAGTCACCGACAATGCTCATGGAAAGCGTCGTGAAAAAGATCGCACATCCGGGCACTCCCGCAATCCACCATGCATTCAACAGATAGTCCCGCCCGTAGCTCAGCAGGTTGCCCAGGGACGTGTTGGGGGGCTGGATGCCGACACCGAGGAAGCTCATGGATGTTTCCAGGATGACGGTTTCCGGAAAGTTGATGGAAACCTGTACGACCAGGGCGGCCAGGATATTGGGCAGGATGTGCTTGAGATAGACACGCATTGTTCCTGCGCCAAGCAGGCGGATCGAGGCCGCATAGCCGTGATTGACTGCCGACAACGTCATGCCGCGGCTGATTCTCGCATAGCGTTCCCATCCCTGGAAACCGACGAGAAGGATGAACAGCAACATGTTTCCGGTTCCCATCACCGCGATCACCGAGAGCGCGATGATGACGAAGGGCATGGATGCCTGGAAGTCGACCAGCACCATGATGATGTCGTCCACCCATCCGCGGAATCTCGCCGCGACGAACCCGATGCAACTTCCGACGACTGCTCCGAACAGGGTGCCGAACACGGCCACGAGCATCGTGAGCTGGATGGAGGTAAACAGCCTGCTGAGGAGGTCCCGCCCGAGATGGTCGGTTCCCAGGAGATGGAAATCACCCGACATCCCGGTTGCTCCGGGTGGCAGAAGCCGGGAAAGAAGGGCCGTCTGCTGGTAGTCATAAGGCATGATCCAGCGTGCCGTCACGGCGATGAACAGGATCATGATCAACCAGGTCATCGCCAGTTTGACCATCAGTGGCGATGCAAGGACGCTTGCAAGCGCGGTCCGGAATCCGGACCGGCGTTCGAACGCTTCGGTTGCTTCTGCAATAGCCATCACTGTTCTCCCGTTCCGCTGGCGTACCGTCTGCGCGGGTCGATCACCAGATAGAGGAGGTCAACGGCGAGATTCGCGAACACCATGGAAGCGGCCGTCATCATGACCACCGTCTGAACAACAGCCAGTTCGCGCGACGTGACTGCATCGATGAGCAGCCGCCCGATGCCTGGCCACGCGAAAACGGTCTCGGTCACGATCGATCCCCCGATCAGGGTTCCGATCATGAACCCCATGATCGTGATCGTGGGAATCGCGGCATTGGGCAGTGCGACCGTCCAGATGATCGCCCGTTCCGTCATGCCGCGCGCCCGGCACGCCCTGATATATGGCGCGTTGAGCACCTCGAGCATGGATGAACGGACAAATCGCGCAATGACCGCAGCGCCGGCGGTACCCAGCGTGATGACCGGCATTATGAGGTTGTACCACCGGTCGCTGCCGAATGCGGGCAACAGGCGAAAGGTCACCGACAACAGGAATATCAACAATATGCCAAGAAAGAAGTTCGGAAGGCTGAACCCGGTAACCGAGACGGTCATGATGGCGCGGTCAATTGCCGTTCCGCGGTTGACAGCCGCAATGATGCCCAGCGGGAATCCGGCGATCACGATGAATGCAAACGACGTCAGTGTGAGTTTGAGCGTTGCTGGTATGCGCTCGGAGACGATTTCCAGGGCCGGCCGGCCGTCGCGGAAGGCATTTCCGAAGTCACCCTGGAACAGGTTGACCCAGTATTCCAGATACTGGACCCCGAGAGGTCGATCGAGTCCCCATTGCTTGCGCAATTCGTCCAGGATCGCCGGGTCGGTATCGTCCGGCATCATGGCCGATACCGGATCGCCGGTCAGCCTGAGCACGAAGAACACGAAAGTCACGACGAGGAACAGCGTGAAGAGGGTGCGAAGCACCTTGCGTATCACGAATCCGGTCATTGTATGGCCTCCTGCGGACGATCATCCGCTGCTGCGACATCCGGCATCGATGCCAGCAACTGCCTGGTGTAGGCATGTTGCGGAGCCTCGAACATGGCCGTTGTCTCGCCCTGCTCGACGAGTTGGCCCGAGCGCATGACTGCGACATGGCTGCAGAGCGATCGGGCAAGCCTGAGGTCATGCGTGATGAAGACGATCGAGAGGTTGTGACTTCGGTGCAGGTCGCGCAGAAGTTCGATGATCCGTGCCTGGACCGACACGTCGAGCGACGCTGTTGCCTCGTCACAGATCAGCACTTTCGGCCGCAGCGCCAGCGCCCGCGCGATCACTGCCCGCTGGCACTGACCCCCGCTTATCTCGTGCGGGTAGCGGGTCGCATGAGCCGAGGTCAGTCCGACTGCATCGAGGAGTTCAAACTGCCGGGCCCGCCTTTCCTTCCTGGTTCCGACCTTGTGAATTTCAAGCGGTTCCTCGATCTGGCTGCCAATCGTCGCCCTGGGATCGAGCGACAGGTAGGGATTCTGTGGCACGAGTTGCACGGAGCGTGCGAACGCGACGTGATCAGCAGTGCCGAGGATCGGAACCGGCCTGCCATCGAAGGTTGCAGTGCCCTCGGCGGTCGGCTCGATTCCGAGCATCAGCTTTCCGATCGTGGATTTGCCGCTGCCGCTTTCACCGATCACGGCCAGGCTGTCTCCTTCCCTGAGCGACATCGTGATATCGGAGACCGCCCGGAAGGTGCCGCGCCTGGCTGCATAGTCGCAGGCAGCGCCATTCAGCGCCAGAAGCCCGTCCGAAGCCTGCGTGTCCGCCGCCCGAGGCCGCTGCGCTGCGCCGGCCTGTTCGTCCCGCTTGACAGTTCCTGTCAACGGGAAAAAGCAGGCAACGGAGTCGCCGGCGTCATCCGGTACTGCCAGGGGCAAACTCAGCCTGCATTTCTCCTGCGCCCTGTGGCATCTCGGTGCGAAGGCACAGCCGACGGGCCTCTTGTCGGGAGAGGGCACCTGGCCCTTGATACCGTCCGGGATATGCCCCTTCAGGGTCGGCATGGAGCTGATCAACCCCATCGTATAGGGATGACGCGGCTCATTCATTATCCGGTCGACGGAACCGGTTTCGACGATTCTTCCCGCATACATGACAACGACAGAGTCACAGACTTCCTTGACGACGCCGAGATCATGGGTGACGAACACGACGCCCATCTTCGTCTCGTCCCTCAATGACTTGATCAGGTCCAGGATCTGCGACTGCACCGTGACATCAAGCGCCGTCGTGGGTTCGTCGGCAAATAGCAGTTGGGGTCTGCCCGCCAGCGCCACGGCAATCATGACTCTCTGGTTCTGACCGCCGGACAGCTGGAACGGGTAGGAATGGAACCTCTCCTCCGGATCCGGCATTTCCACGCGCCTGAGAAGATCCATTGCGGTCTTCCTGGCTTCGCTGCGGCTGACCCTGCGCAGCCGGGCGACTGTTGCCGTCAACTGGTCGCCGATTCTCTGGATGGGGTTGAGGGAGGCAGTTGCGTCCTGGAAGATCATTGCAGCTTCGCGTCCGCGCACCGAGGTCAGCTGGCTGTCGCTTGCCGCGTCAGTGACACGGGTTTTTGCAAGCATGACTTCACCGTCTGTTTCCCAGCCATCGCCCAGGAGTCCGAGTGCTGCAAGGCAGGTCACGGACTTGCCGCTGCCGCTCTCGCCGACCAGGCCGAGTATTTCACCCGGCTGCACGCGCAATGACACGTCCTCGACAACTGCAAACCTGGCGGGTCCGGCATTCAGGCTGACCGTTAGGTCGGAGATGTTGAGAGGCGTTGCCTGTGCCGGGCTCGTTCCTGAAGCGGCGTCTTCCATGATATCCTCCGGGATCGTCGGGCTGACCTGGTTACCTCAGCGCGCGTCCGCCATCGCCTTCCGGGTCAATACGTTTTCGTCGTTGTGGACCGTAGAAGACCCGGCAAACAGGCTGGGATTGTCCAGAACCTGGACCGGTGGTTCGTTCGGGTTTGACAGTCTCCAGTTTATCATTGACACGATTCCCTGGACGACATGGTCGGTCGTGCGGCCCACGGAGGTGAAGCGGGCATCCGGCTGTAGCGAATCCGTTTCCGCGCGCAGGCTCACCACGCTCACATTGGCGGGAACCTCGAAGCCGGCAGCCTGAAACCCTTCCCTGATCGCAACCGGTTCAAAACGCCCCGATACGATGAACCCGGTGGGCAGGTCGGAGACATTTGCCAGGTCCTTCTGCAGCGCATCGCGTATCTCTGCCACGTGGGTTCCGTCTTCCCGGTCTGCAGCAACCCGCACGATCAGCGATTCATTGTTTCCGGGCAGCGAGGCGTGATTCTGGACGAAATGGTTCTCGATTTCAGCGTAGCCCGCCGCCGCATCCAGCCTCTCCGTGAGCAGGCCGATCTTCGAATGTCCGAGTTCCTGCAGGCAATTCATCGCCAGCGCCATGCTCTTCGCCCTGTTCCGCACGAAGACGTCGACATCGAGGCGTTCGAGTTCGCGACCTTCGACGATCATGTGCCTTGCCTTGGCCTTCAGCATGGCAAGGACCTCGACCGGCAGGACCGAGCGTCTTGGCTGGAGCACGCACACGTCGTAGCGTCCTTCGCCGAGGACGTCCCTGAGTTCCGACGCATCGCCGTAACTCACCGAGATTGCCCTGCAGCCGGCCTTGAGCAGCTGGGTCTGCAGGGAATGGGCAACCTTGTAGCCCCGCATGCTCGGCGTGGAATGGCTCACGATCAGCACCCTTGCCATGCGGGCCTGGCCAGGTATCCGCGATCTCGAGATGTTTCCGCCCGTCACGAAGGATCCCCGGCCGACGAAGCTCTGGATCATTCCTTCTTCCTTGAGCACTTCAAACGCTCTCTGAACCGCAAACACGCTGACGGCACGACGGCTGGCAATGTCGCGCATGGTCGGCACGCGACTTCCCGAGTCCAGCATTGCGAACTCGACGCGCAGTTGGTCCAACAATGTGGAACTGCTTGAAATCTCGTTCATCGGCGTGCTCCCTGATTCGCCATCTTGCCGTTTCTTCCTCCTTTAGTCAAACATTTTGTATGTATTGTATGCCACAGAATTGAAACGAACAATTGCCGGCTATCTCCTTAGTCACTATTTTTCATGCAGTTATCTAGTCTCTTGATACGGATTCTTGACCACACAATCCCAATTGCATTGTAATGTATTGTCTGTTAGCATGCGAATCTAGGTTGAAATCTCTTTGCTGCAGGGAGGGAAACAAAATGTTGACTATCGCAAGAAGAGGATTCCTCAAGGGAGCCGGCGGAATTGCCGGCATGTCCTTGCTGCCGGGCTCATCCCTGGCACAGGACAGGCGCAACATCGTTGTTGGTGTCCAGCGCCTGCCTGAGAACATCAGTCCGGGACGGGATACGGCCGACTATACGGTCCCCATTTCGTACAACGTGTTCGACAAGCTGATTGAACCGGACTTCCATAACCAGATGCAACTTGGTCCGGGGCTTGCGACCTCGTGGGTGATCAATGACCACCGGGAGATCGTCTTCACGCTCAGGCAGGGAGTCAAGTTCCACAATGGGGACGAAATGACCGCCGAGGATGTGGCCTTCACGTTTTCGAAGGAACGTCGCGAGAGTGATGGGCCGGTCCGCCTGGCACAGTTCTTCTCCAACGTCGCGGAATCCAATGCCATCGACGATTACACGGTTCAGGTCGTCATGGATGGCATTGATCCCATCATCGAACAACGCTTCGCCATGTGGAGCAGTGAAGTCGTCAACAAGCGCGCCTACCTGGACGCTGCAAGTTACGGAGAATGGGCGCTGATGCCGGTTGGCACCGGACCGTTCAGCGTTGCCGATCTCAACACCGACCGGTTCGTCCTGGAAGCCTTCGACGACTACTGGGGAGGCAGTCCCAACGTGCAATCCCTGACATTCGTGGAAGTGCCGGAAGTTGCCGGCAGAATTGCCGGTCTCGCCTCGGGCGATTTCGACGTGATCACCGTCGTTCCGGTTGACCAGATCTCGACGATCGACGGCTATGACGACATCGAGGTTGTCGGCGGTCCAGGTGCAAAGCTCCGGATTCTCATATTCAACCAGGGTGAATTCGCCCATCCGATGATGAAGAATGTACACCTGCGCCGCGCCCTGAGTTACGCGATCGACCGGCAGTTGCTGGTGGATGCACTGTTCGTAGGCCGTGCCCAGGTTCCAAACGGGCTGCAGCTTCCCAGCTTTGGCGAGGTTTTCGATGTCGATTACCCGGTTCCGATATATGACCCGGATCTGGCCAGGGATGAATTGGCCAAATCCGGCTACAGCGGCGAAGCCATCGACTACCCGCTGCTGCCGAATGTCATCGACACCGAGGTCGCCGTGGCAGAGGTCCTGCGCGAAATGTGGAAGGCCGTGGGAATCGACGTGGAATTGCAGATCAGGGAAAACTGGAGGCAGATCACGCGCGGACATCACTCGATCAGGAACATGTCGGCCACCATGGTCTGGCAGGATCCCGCGACGATTCTCTGGCGCCTGTTCAAGCCCTCCGTCATGGAAGGCCGGGGCTGGGGCTGGGTGAACGACACGTTCAATGCCAACGGCCTCATCCTGGAGAATGAGCCTGACAAGGCAGCCCGGCGAGATGCATTCCGGGCGATGATGGTTGAATGGGAGACGGCTGACCCGATGGGTGCCGTGCTGTTCCAGGAGGTCTGGCTCTACGGCAAGAAGTTGGATCTCGGCTGGCAGCCCTATGTTCTGCCCTACATGGACTTCGGTCCGAACAACGTGTGAGCTGAAACTCCGGTGATGCCGCAGTTCATCACCATTGCCTGATAGTCCCGGCGCAAGCCGGGACTGGTCGGGGGGCGGCGACGCAGATACTGCCCTTCCTGTTGCTGCCTCCCGGTGCAGGATGCAAGCCGGACGCTTTCGCCGATGTCCTGGCAGGGTCTCAACAGGTATAGTTCAGGCCCAACCGCCCTCCGTCGATGTAAATCGTCTCTCCTGTGATGTAACTGGCCTTGCTGGAGGCCAGAAACGCGACGACGTCGCCAACCTCCCGCGCCGTGCCCGGACGCTTGAGCGGTGTGCGCGACATTGCGACGTTGAATGCCTCGGGATTGGAGACGACGCCGGCAAACATCGCAGTGTCTATCGAACCCGGACCCACGGCATTCACCCGGATGTTGTGGGGCGCGAGCGCCAGTGCAGCCGACCTGGTAAGCTGCATCACGCCGCCCTTCGAGGCGCAGTAGGCCGGGATCGCCGGGATCGCTACCTGGGCATTGATGGAAGACATGTTGACGATGGCGCCCTCGATGCCTCTCTCGATCATCGCCAGCGCCGCCCGTTGCGTGGCAACAAAGACACCCGTCAGGTTGATGTCGATGACGGTCCGGAAATCGGCCAGTTCATAGCTCAGGAATTCGCCCGGAAGCGCGATGCCCGCATTGTTGACGAGTGTCGTGACCGGTCCATGTCCGGATTCGATCCGGTCGAAGAGTCCGGGAATTGCCTCGTGATCACCCATGTCGCAGACCATTGCGACCGCAGCATCACCCAGCCTTGCTGCCGATTCGGCCACGCCTTCTTCCTGTATGTCTGCCAGGACCACGAAATGGCCGTCTTCTGCCAGGGCCTCCGCGCAGGCATAGCCAATTCCCTGTGCTCCACCGGTAACCAGTGCAATGGGTTTGTCGCTCATGCTTTCCTGTCCTCCATTCCGTAGTTGTCCCTTGCCGCACCCGGCGAGATATATCCGGCAGCCAGGTCATACTCGACATGCTTCCGCTCACGCTCACGTGCATTGCCGATACCACCGCCGCCCGGAAGCGACAGGCGCAGCCTCTGTCCACTCCTGACCAGCTGCCGTCCTTTCGAATCGAGTCGCGTTCCATCGGCCAGTTCCACGCGCCCTGCACGGCCGTTGCAGCCGCCATCGCGCCCGCGCGCCGGATTGTCGACCCGGTCGAACATCGCGTTGAAATGGAATTCATAACCCTGGCGCGGCTCGATTTCGATGACCTGCCCCAGACCGCCGCGAAACTCGCCGGCACCCCCTGAATCCGGACGCAGTTCCTTGCGCCAGACCGTGATCGGGCCGACATGCTCCGTGGCCTCGACACTCATCGTTGATACGCCCGATGGAAAAGCCGTGGCCGAAAGCCCGTCCGAAGCAGGTCGCGCACCCGTTCCTCCCGAATTGAACATCAGGATCTCGCTTGACGGCAGACCGCTTCGCCGGTCCGTCGGCCGCGCCGATATCTGGATGTTCCACAGCGCCGATGCGCCTTCTGCCGGGACCATTCCCGGCATTGCCCTGTGGAGTGCGCCGAGAACCACGTCGGGAACGAAATGACCCAGCACATGGCGAACGGAGACCGGCGCAGGGCGCCGAGCCGCCAGGATCGAGCCTTCGGGTGCAGTGATTTCAAATGGTTCAAGCGAGCCGGTGTTGTTTGGAACATCAGGTGCAACCGCCACCTTCAGTCCAAAACATGCATAGGCACGCGTGTAGACTTCCGGCACGTTGACCCCGAGGGCGCTCATGCCGGATGTCCCGTCGAAGTCCAGGCTGAGGCGGTCACCCTCAATGTCCAGCCGCGCTGCCATCAAGACGGGTTCGCCGTAACCGTCGACCTGCATCGTGTTGAGGTATGATCCGTCCGGCAGCTTCGATATCGCGGTCCGTGTGGCATTGCGGCTGGTCTCGATGATGAAGTCGGAGAGTCCGTCCATGTCATCAAGCAGGAACTCGTCCAGCATCGCCTGCAGACGCCGGATGCCCGCCTCGTTGCAGGCGGCAAGCGAATACATGTCTCCCACCGTCTGGTCCGGTGTGCGCACATTGGCACGCACCATCTTCAGGAGGAATTGATCGACTTCGCCACGCTCGGCGAATTTCACTATCGGAATCAGCAATCCCTCTTCATAGACTTCCGCCGCGTCGGGACCGAATCCGCGCCCGCCTATGTCAACGACATGCGCGGTAGAGGCAAAGAAGCCGATATGCACCCCTGCGCGGAATACCGGAGTGACCATGGTGATGTCATGCAGGTGTCCGGTGCCCAACCAGGGATCATTGGTGATGTAGACATCGCCATCGAATATGTTCTGCCGTCCGATCCCACGTACAAAGTGCCCGACGCTCTCGGCCATCGCATTGACATGGCCGGGTGTTCCGGTCACCGCCTGCACGATCATGCGCGCATCGCGGTCGAAAAGGCCCGCCGACAGATCGCCGGCCTCGCGAACACTCGTCGAAAAGGCGGTTCGCACCAGGGTTGCCGCCTGCTCCTCGACGACTGCAACCAGACGATTCCACATGATCTGGTAGTCTATAGCGGTCGGGCTCACGTCGTTGTCTCCTTGCGGACCAGAAGGATCGAGCCATCCGGTTGTCCCGCAGCGCGAAAGGCCGATGTCACGATTGTCGACGTTTCGTCCTCCGTGATGATCGCTGGCCCGTCCACGTAAAGGCCAGGCAAAAGGTCCGATCGCCTGATTTCAGCCGCCTCGACCAGGCTGCGCAATGCCGCATCGAAAAACCCGCGAATATCTGCAACCGGAGCAGCCTTTCTGCCGGTCGTCAGGGTCACCGGCCGCGTTGGCGGAGTCGCCGTCGCAACGACCAGTGACCAGTTGGTGATCTCCACCTGAAGGCCGTCGATTATGCGTCCGAACAGCGCCCGATATGCCGACTCGAATGATGCCAGTATTGCCGGAACATCGTCCCTGGCAAAGGCCCTGTGTGCGAGCGGCACCGGGATTTCCCACCCCTGCCCGGCGTAGCGCATGAAGGCAGTCAGGCTCAGGCCTGCCTGTTCATCTCCGGCTCCCTTTCGGACGAAACCGCGGGCTTCCTTCTCCATCGACGATATGGTCTCGTTGACAACGTCGGCATCGAACCCGTCCAGCGCCTGAAAGAGCCCCCGGGTGGCCTCGTACGAAAAGGGAGCGCGCAGGAACCCGATGGCTGAACCGACGCCGGCCATGGGCGGCACAACGGCACGCCCGATTCCCAGTTTCTCGCAGAGCCGGCACGCATGCAACGGAGCGCCGCCGCCAAAGGCGATCACGGTGAAGTCCTCGATGTCGCGGCCGTTCTCCACTGCGTGCGCCCGCGCAGCGTTCGCCATGTTCTCGTCAACCATCTCGGTCACGCCGAAGGCTGCTTCATCCACGAGCAGTTCACCCGGGCCACAGAGGTCCTGGTCAAAGGCCTGGCATGCGAGGACGGGATCAAGTGATATCGCACCACCGGCAAAGTTCTCGGGATCCAGACGGCCGAGGATCAGGTTGGCGTCCGTCACAGTGGGTTCGGCTCCACCGCGCTGGTAGCAGGCTGGCCCGGGTTCCGAGCCGGCCGAGCGCGGGCCAGCCTGGATGCGGCCCAGCGTATCAATCGACGCAATCGATCCGCCACCGGCACCGATTTCGACCATCTCGACGACCGGTGTTGAAACCAGCATGCCGGAGCCCTTCTTGAAGCGATAGCTGCGTGCAATCTCGAATGTATTGGCAGTCTTCGGGTCGCCGTTCTCGACCAGGCAGATCTTGGCGGTCGTTCCGCCCATGTCAAAGCTCAACACCTTGCCCGTGCCATGGGACCTGGAGATGCCGGCCGCGAAAATGGCGCCTCCGGCCGGACCCGATTCCAGGAGTCTTACGGGCTGTTCCATCGCGGTCTCGACAGAGATCAGTCCGCCCCCGGAATGAAGCATGTAGACCGGCGCTTCGATCCCCGCGCTGCGCACACCTGTAACAAGTCGTCCAACATACTCGGTTACGAGTGGGCGGACATAGGCATTTGCGATGACCGTATTGAAACGGGGCAATTCCCGCATCTGTGGTGATACGACCGAGGACAGCGAAATCGACAGGTCGGGCAGTTCCCTGGCAAGAGCCTCGGCCACCAGTCGCTCGTGGCGGTCATTTGCGTAGGAATGAAGGAATCCAATTGCCACTGCCTCGAAATTTCCGTCTCGCACGGCTTCAACCAGGCGCACAATCTCTTCACCCTCGAGTGGCAGCAGCACTTCTCCGCCGGCTGAAACGCGCTCTGCCGCCGGGAAACGATACTGGCGGGGAACGAGCGGTTCAGGCAGTGTGATGTTGAGATCATATTGCTCGAACCTGTTCTCGGACCGCATCTCGATCACGTCGCGGAATCCCTCGGTCGTGATGAATGCGGTCCTTGCCCCGCGTCGTTCAATCAGGGCATTCGTGACCAGGGTTGTGCCATGGATGACCTGCCGGATTGATTGAAGTTCCACGCCTGCCCGGCCTGCCGCGGCTTCTATACCGGCAAGGATTGCCGCCTCCGGCTCGGAATAATCCGTGAGTACCTTGCAGGTGGAAATCCCGCCCGGGTGTTCCAGCGCGATATCGGTAAAGGTCCCGCCGATGTCGATTCCGACCCTGGTCGACCTGTCAACCATCATACCGCCCGGAAAATCTGGTTGGCCATGAATGCCAGGTCGAATGCACGCGACCTCAGACCGGCATGCGGAGCCGCGGACAACCGGGTCACCGGAAGCGGCAGGTCACCGGGATCCATTCCGGTCAGCAGGTCGGCCATCGCCTGGCCGAACAGCGTGCCCGTCGTTATCCCGCGGCCATTGTATCCGATTGGCGTCCATAGCCCGTCAGCCAGCTGGTGCACCCTTGGCAGGTGGTCCGGAGTCATCGCGATCTGGCCGTGCCACGCCTCGTCAAATTCGACCGGCCCGAGTTCGGGAAATACCCGAGCAATCTGTTTCCTGGCCCAGCGCCGGGTCAGGCCACTGCCTGTCGACCCGAAAACGCGCCCCATGGTTCCCACGACAAGCCTGTCCGCGGCGTCTCGGCGAAAGTTGAACATGATCGGTCCGGTGTCCCACAATCCCTGCCGCCCGGGAAGGATATGCGCGGCATCAGCCCCCATGGGTCTAGTCGCCACCTGAAGGTAATGGATGATCGTGAACACGGATTTCAGGCCGGGCCACAGGTTGTCGGTATAGGCGTTTGTCCCGAGAACGACGTTCCCTGCACGCACGTTGCCCCATTCGGTTTCGACCAGCCAGCCGGTTCCGTCGCGCACGAGCCTGGTTGCCCGGACGCCGGTTGCGATCCTTGCGCCGGCGGCAACAGCTGTCCTGGCGAGGCCGCGGCAGTATCCCATCGGATTGATCGTTCCGGCGCGATGATCAAACAGCCCGCCATGAAACGCCCGGGACCCGATGAGTTCCTGCACCTCGTTTCGGTCGAGCAGGTCGACAGGTTCGCCCAGCTGCTTCCACTGGGTGTGCCGTTCCTCCAGTTCCCGGAATCCCCTCCCGGAATGGGCGGCATGCACGGTTCCGGTCCTCGTCACCTCGCAGCGGATCTGGTGCCTTTCGATGAGTTCGAACACTTGCGACGGTGCGGCACTGAACCGCTTGACAAATCTTGGTCCGTATTCGGGCCCAAGCGCCGCCGCGACCCTGGCGGGGGGAAGCCAGGCCGCCGCATTGACCAGCCCGACATTTCGGCCCGACCCGCCGAAACCGATGCGCTGCGCTTCGATGACCTGTGACGACAATCCCTTCCCGGCGCAGTGCAACGCCGTCGAAAGGCCGGTATAGCCACCGCCGACGATCGCAACATCCACGGTTTCATCCGGCACGAAATCCGAGTCGACCTCGACCTCATCTGCCGTCAAGTCCCACAAGGAAACCGGTTCTGCCTGCATGATCCCGTGACCGGAACTGTTCGATCTTCCCATCATGGAACAACTTGCATCACTTGCCAATTCGTGTCAATATAATGAAATGTTGTTTCGCATAACGGCACGATTTAATGCGCAAGCTCAAGAAATCTTCAAAGGACATGGTCACCGAAGCAAGGGCGCGGATCGAGGAAATCGAAACTGCGGACCTCATTGCCCGGCTTGACAGTGACGAGGTCATCGTGGTCGACATCCGCGATGTCCGTGAACGGCAACGCACCGGTTTCATTCCCGGCAGCGTGCATGCGCCTCGCGGAATGGTCGAATTCTGGGTTGATCCGGAAAGCCCCTACTACAAGGACGTGTTTGGTCAGGACAAGAAATACGTGTTCCACTGCGCCAGCGGCTGGCGGTCGGCCCTGACCGTGGCGACCCTTCAGGAGATGGGTTTCGAAGCCGCACATCTCAGGGAAGGTTTCTCAACCTGGGAACAGCATGGCGGTCCCGTCGAGCAGTACCCGCCCCGGGAAGATCAGTAGGATTTCAGCTTCTCGGACACTGCTCCCGCCGCGTGCAGAACCAGGACCCCGATTCGATCGACGCCGCCTTCGCCGAGGTTGACGTCCGGAACGGACACGCCCAATGAACCCACGCAGCTGCCATCGGGCAACATGATGGCGGCACCGATGCTGTAGATGCGCTCGCGGAATTCTCCCGTATCGACTGCGTAACCCCTGGCGCGCGTTTCCGAAACATCGCGGTCGAGTTCATGGATATCCGTGATCGTCCGGTCGGTGCATGCCGCAAGCCGTCCCGAAATCACATCCCGCAGATTCTCGTAGTCCGCAGCCAGCATGGCCTTGCCTGTTCCCACGCAGTGAAGCGGCGCGCTTCCGCCGATCGGATTCCAGGAGCGGATCGGCTTCTTGCTGTCGATCTTGTCGATATAGACGACCTGAAGATTCTCCTGCACTGCGAGATAGATCGTCTCGCCTGTCTCCTGGCTCAGATAGTTCAGAAGCGGCTTGGCAAGTTCCCTGAGACTCGTGCGTTCGAGGACCGCCCGACCAACCTGCCAGGCCTTCAATGTCGCACTGTAGGTCCTGTCGGCCTCGCGGCGGACGTAGCCGAGCACGGTCAGGGACTGCAGGAGCCTGAAGGCGTTCGACTTGGTCATTCCCAACTCCCGGGCGAGTTCGGACACTCCCCGGCTACCGTTCGAAGCTGCTAGCGTTTCGAGAATCTGCAGCCCCTTCGACAGGGTGGAATCCACTCGCGGTGCCGCGCCGGTAATCCGCAACTTCAGCTCTCCTTGCCTGAACCGAAGGGCAGAAATTCGGGTGGCTCATGCGCGAGCACCGGCGGGGCGACGCCGTCAAATTTCCTGATCTCGATCTGCGCCGAATGTGCAGACGGGCCCTGGCCGAATTCGGAAGTCCGGTGATCATGGGTAAGGACATTCGGATTGCCGTGCCTGTCGCGATTCATCGGTGCGTCGAAATCCGGATCATACCAAGCGCCTGTCCAGAGGAATGCCACGCCTCTCAGGATTTCGTCGGTCAGCCGCGCTCCCGCCAGGCAGCGGCCGCGGTCATTGAACAGTTCCACGACATCACCTTCCGCAATTCCGCGCTCTGCCGCATCAGCGGGATGGATCAGGACCGGTTCCCGACCTTCGATCTTTGATCCATTGCTGAATGCTCCATTGTCGAGTTGGCTGTGCAACCTGGTGCCTGGCTGGCCTGAAACGATGGCGATCGGGTATGCCTTGTCCTTCCCGCAGGCAATATCCCGCGGAACGTTCCAGAACGCATGACCCGGGCAGTCATCCAGACCGAATCCAGCCACGACTTCGGAATAGAGCTCGATCCTGCCGCTGGGTGTTGGACGGGGATTGGCAACCGGATCGGCCCGAAAATCCGCCAGGAACACGTTTCCCGGTGCCGGATCGGGCAGTTCGACGATATCGCCCGCTATGAAACTGTCCCAGTCCGGCAAGCTGAATCCATGACGCGCGCCTTCATCCTGCGTTTCCTTCCAGAGCCGCCTGACCCATTCACCCGTCTCCAGCCCTTCACTGAACTCGTTGCGGTTCCCCATCCGGTCGGCAAGCTTGACATAAATGTCATACTCCTCACGTGCCTCGCCCTGTGGATCAACGAGTTTCGGCATGGGCACCAGGAAATTGTCCGATCCACCGGCGCCGAAATCCATGCGTTCCTGCGGAGCAGCTGCAGGCAGGACAATGTCGGCATGCCGCGCGGTCGCGGTCCAGTTCACCTCGTTGACGATGACGGTTTCGGGTTGCTGAAATGCGTCGCGCAGCCTGTTCAGGTCCTGGTGATGGTGGAACGGGTTGCCACCCGCCCACCACAAAAGTCGAATATCCGGAAAGCTCCGTGTCTCTCCGTCAAAGCAGTAGCTGCCTCCCGGGTTCAGCAACATGTCGGATATCATGGCCACGGGAATGAAGTCCTCGACGGGGTTCGCGCCCTGCGGAAACGTCGCCCAACGGAATGGCCGTGAGGTGTTTCCCACACTTGCATTGACTGCGTAGCCGATCGTGTATCCTCCGCCGGGCAGCCCGATCTGTCCCAGCATCGCCGCGAGCGTCACCACCATCCACAGCGGCTGTTCTCCCCAATCTGCGCGTTGAAGGCCTGCGGCACAGGAAATCATTGTCCGGCCGCTTGCCATCTCCCTGGCAAGTTCCCGAATCCGGCCGGGATCAACGCCAGAAATGCCCGAAGCCCATTCAGCCGTCTTCGGTTGACCGTCAGTCTCACCTCGCAGGTAGGCCGCAACGCGGTCGAAACCGACTGTATACCGGTCGAGGAATTCCGGATCGTGCAACTCCTCGGCGAGCAATGTGTAGGCCAGCCCCAACATTACCGCGGTGTCCGTACCGGGTTTCGCCGGCAGCCACTCGGCGGCAAGATCAGCATCTGCATCGCTCCTGAGCGGGCTCACATTGACGAACCGCACTCCCCTGCGGGCGCATGCTGCCGTTTCGCCCACGGAGCGGTGCATCCCGATGCCGCCGTCACAGATCTGGGTATTCCGGGACGGCAGACCACCAAACATGACCACGAGGTCTGCGTTTTCGGCGATGACCTGCCAGCGCGTGGCACTACGGACATGCCTGTAGAAGCTCTCACCGACGATGTGCGGCATCGCGGCCAACGCAGCATTGAAACTGTAATTGCCTTCCGACCTGACAAATCCACCTTGCGTGTTCAGGAACCTCTTGAGTTGGCTCTGTGCATGGTGAAAACGGCCTGCGCTGGCCCAGCCATAGGAACCCGCAAAGATCGCCTCGTTGCCGTGACTTGACCGAACGCGGCGAAGTTCCCCCGCCACGAGATTGAGTACGACATCCCATTCCATCTCGACAAATGCATCTCGTCCGCGCTCTCCCTTGCGGCCCGACATCCATCCCTTGCGAACCGCCGGACGGAGGACACGGGCCCTGCCATTCAGGCTGCCTGCCATGTTCTCATTGATTCGCGATGGATTCGGATCCCGGGAATGTGGATGGACGGCCGCGATCCTGCCGTCGACGACTTCCACGAGGCCGACTCCCCAATGACTGGATGTCAATTGAACCTTTGCTTCCACGTCATGTTCCCGTGTTCTGGTATGCAGAAAGAACATCGCGATTATTGACACAACCGGGGGGCGATGTCATCGAAAATGAGGCTGTTTCAATCCGCGCGGTTCAAAGGGTCCGGGATCCGTCACTTCCCCGAAACCATGTCGAAGGATCTGACGGGCAAATCCGGTCACATTTCCTGGAAACACCAGCGCCCTGCCCCGGCGTTCTGAGTGAATCATGCGCGGCTGCCATGTAAGGGCAAGGCCGGTTCTGCAGCTTCGACCCGTCAAGCCGCGTCGAGTCCAGGCTCTGGCCGAACATGGCCGGCTGGTTGGTGGTCCTGCTGGCGGATTGAAAGACAGGACCCCGTTTGCGGAGAGTAATTCACCCGACCCTTCAATCACTTACATTGCATCCAGACCTGCTGGGCAGTTCATGCCATGATGCCGTGGCCGCTTCCCTCTTCATGCATTCCTACGAATCGGGCGGGATTACTCCCTTGCGCAACATGAAGCAGCCGTAGAACCGGCGCTCTCCGGTTTGAATCACCGCGTAACTTGCCCTGGCGAGGTCATAAAACACGAATCGCTCGATACCGACCATCGGGCGGCTCGACCCCTCTGCAGCATCGATCTTCGCCTGGACTTCAAGCTGGACCGCCGGGATGTCGTCCGGTTCACCCACGACCTCCATCCGCCCGGCGAAGTCCTCGACGAAAGTGTCCAGGGGCAAGACAGACAGGATGGCCTCGGCGGCATCGGCAGCCGTCAGGTTGTCCATGCGCAGCAGATGTCCGTAGGCAGTTTGCCGAGCGACTGAATCCGCGGGGAAATTCGTGTCGGCGAGGATGATCGCGTCGCCATGTCCCATCGCCCGAAGCGCATGAAGAACCTCGGCGTTGAGTCTTGAGTCGATTCCCTTAAGCATGGATTTGTTCCTCGTTGGTGGCCCGTTGTTGACTGCAGGATCACGGCAGGCGGGTGCGGTGAGTCAGCCGCCAATCGAACCTGCCGACAAGGCACATGTGAACCAGAGCCCGAGGCTGCGATCAAATCTCCCGTGCAGCTTGTCCGCAACCCCGTGTCGTCATGAATCAAACTGTCGCAATACCTTGATCCCGATTGCATGACCACTCGTTACCGGCGCGAGGAGCCGAATCCCATTTCGATTGACGCCCCCGAACGGGTGCATGAACCGATGATGAGCACAGGCACGGACTCCCCTTCGCATGTTCGAACCCGGCAAGTGCTGCCGTAATCATGGCACATTCCGATACAGTCGGTTAGCGGGCGGGCATACACGCAACCGGGATCTGCATCGGTGGTTGACTGAAGGATTGTTGCAATGAAGACCACAGTGTCCCACGCGGCCCGCCGTCCACTACACTTACCAAATTGCCGCCCGGCTGAATAATCCGACGGGTCGTCGTTCCGTGCGCCAAAACGTCGTCGCTTCTTCAAGTAAGGCCCGAGCGGAGTTGCCGCTGTTCCAAGCGTCCCGCGCCGGCTGCCAACCGATGATGCCCGGGCTGAATGAGTAGTCATTCCTTCATGCGACCGGGAACTCCGGCAGGAATGCAGTTTCCATGATTCGATGACCACAAATGCATGCAGTTCGTGCCAGCGTGTTCTATTTCGGTTCGTAAGCTACAAGTCGTCCTGCCTTCTCCCTGAAGACAACTCCCTGGTCATCCCTGGCATGCTGCCGGGATGCACCTTGCCGACTTGCAACACCTGTAGTGACCCAACGAAACACGTGCCGAACTGGACGACTTACGAATTGGCCCAATTGCCTGACATGCCCACTTTGTCCCGCGTGCAGTTTCTGCCGCCGGACGGCAACTCTCCACTCGTCTGTTCGCTGCAAATCTATTGCACCACTTGCATCACTTGCAATGAATGCAACAATAGACCATATATGTGTGCAAGGAGGACTCCATGTCAAAGCTCCAGCAGGTAACGATTCCCCGAAGCACCTTTGCGGATCTCCAGCATTTCCTGGCAGAGTCTGACAGCACGCCCGAGCACACTTGCAGGTTGGCGCTTGCTACGCTGCTCGCACCGATGATTGGCCACATCCGACTATTCCAGACAACTGAGGATAATCCCTGTAGTGTTCTTGAGTGGTCGATCGGCACCGAAACTGGAGCCGGTGACTTCGGCTGGGAACCCGTTAACCTGACCACGGCGCTCAAGCGGGTTCAGGGCGTGATCGCAGGTTCATCATCTCCTCAGGACGTTCGGGACGTCAACCTGTTCCTGGACCTGTCTGTTGACCCACTGGACGAGTCCCTGTCAATTGACATCAACACGGAGTCGGTCCTGAAAGGTGAGAGCCTAACCGAACTGGCAGCTGTATCCGCACTGGAACCTCCGGCCTTGACCGGCGAATTCGACATGCCGGGTGACGGTCTCCATTTGTCAGCGGCAGAAGTGGCAAGTCTGCTTGGAGTCGACAAGTCAACGGTTACGCGCCGAGTCAGGAAGGACCGCCTGATCGGATTCCGGGTCTTCAAGAACGCATTGCGAATCCCGAAGGAACAATTCAGGGATGGGGATGTCGTTCCAGGCACTGCGGAAGTCCTTGCCCTTTTCAAGACCGAAACTCCCAATGGCATCTCATACCCTGACCACAGGGCTGCATGGAGTTTTCTGACATCTACGATCTACCCCGGTGATGTCGATCCACGCCCCATCGATCGTCTGCGCGCCGTTTCACCCGGCAACTCGGTCTCAACAGTTTTGGCTGAACTCGCTCTGGCAAAGCAGAGTCTCGACTACGGTGATCACATTTGAGTGTGTCTGCGCTTGCTTCCCTTGCGCCAGCGCGCCGCAATGAAGTTGTTCGACTCTTCCAAGGACTCCAAACGAATCAATCGGTTGCCAGTTTCGTGCGGGTCATGCGGCGCAAGTATTCTCTAAATCCTCTCAGTTGCAGTAGCGGGCCGAGCCGGTTCAGCCCGCTACCGACAAACGGAGTCCGGAACAGTCCACTCGGCGTCGTCTAGCTGGCAAGTGACCTTGCGACGGCGGTCTATGAGGCCCTTATCCGGGATCGGTTGGATCTTGATCCGGCTCGTGCCTTGTGGCCTTCTGACTACGTTCACGATGACGCTGTATATATCTCAACACGTGCTGTGTCAGGCGGCAACACCAGCCGGACAGCCAGATGGCGGACCCCTGCAAGTTCACTGTTGGGAGCCGACGACCGCGCGCCAGTCTCCTAGTGGTTTTCGATTGCCATGCGGTCCTTGAGATATTCGCCATACTGGCCGAGAGAAAAGATGAACGCCCAGTATATGAACGCCACGAATATGTAGACCTCCATGTACTGCCCTGCCCATTCGCCGGTTCCAAACGCGGCGTGGGCCGAGGCCAGGACGTCAAAGAAGCCGATGATGACGACGATGGCGGTCTCCTTGAACGTGATCACGACCATGTTGATCGTCGATGGCAGCGCGTGGCGGAAGACCTGGGGAAGGACAATCAGGAACAGGATGTGTCGAGGGCGCAGACCAAGCGCCTGACCGGCCTCTGATTGCCCATTGGGGATTGCCTGGAAACCGCCCCGAAAGACCTCTGCCTGGTAACAGGCAAAGAAGAGCGCAAATGCAACAGTGACCCTCCAGATCTTGTCGCCCTGCAGCCAGTCCGGCAGAAGGATCGGAATCACGACTGCAGCAGTGAACAGGGTTGCCAACAGTGGCAGCGACCGGATGAAATCGATCAGAAGCGACGCGACCAGTTGAACGAGTGGCAATCGCGAGCGCCGCATCAGGGCCAGCCCGAGGCCCATGGGCATTCCCAGGAGCACCACGCTGGAGAAGAGGAAAAGCGTAAGCGCCAGTCCACCCCACGCGTCTGTCGTAACCTGGGGAAGCCCCAACAGGCTTCCCTCCATCAGCAGGTAGTAACTGGCGAAGCCGGCGATCCAGAGCGTGACAAGGCGCTGAATGGACCAGAACCACGTCACGCATGACAGAACAACGGTTCCGATGATGGCCGCACAGGCCAGGGTCGACCGCCAGTGTTCCTCGTAGGGGTAGAGTCCGAACAGGATGAGCCGGTGCCGCGCGTCGATCACTGACCAGCAGGCACCAACGGTCTGGTCTCGGCAGAGTTCGCTCTGTTCAGCCGACCAGACTGCCCGCAGCACCGCCCAGTCGAACAGGGTCCAGCCTGCCCAGGCCATCACCACAATCACTGCGAGGGAAACTGCCAAATCCAACGGTGATCTCGACGCCCGCTCAACGAACCGGCGGAACGGATTCGGCGCATGACGCGTTGCCGGCATCATCCTCCGTAACCCTTAAGTTCAAGTCGCTTGTTAAGCAGGTTGACGAACTGCGCGAGCGTAAAATTGATCAGGAGAAACGACGCCATGAGGATGAACACGAGCTCAAGTGTCTGTCCCGACTGCGTGATCGAGGTCGAGACGATGTAGAACAGGTCGGAAAACCCGATCGCCACACCGATCGTCGTGGCCTTCATGATGAGGATCCACTGGTTGCCAAGGGGCGGGATGATCGAGCGCAGTGCCATCGGCACCCGGATCGTGAACCAGACCGCAAATGGTCCGAGACCGAGCGATTCCCCTGCCTCGTTGAGCCCTTTCGGAACCTCGTTGAGACCGCCGCGTACAACCTCGGCAATGTACGCCGCGCCGTAGATGACGATGCCGAGAATCATGGCAACCAGTTCAACCGACAGCGTCAGGCCTCCCCTGAAACGCAGTCCCTTGAGTTCGGGCACCGACCAGAGACCGTCTTCGGCCGGGTAGACCAGGTAGACCGTGGCTGCGACGAAGGCGAGCGCCAACAGGAGCCAGACGCCGAATGCCCGCAACGTGCCCGCAACAAGACGCGCCGACAGGAATGCGAGGGCGGCAACACCGATCACCATCACCCCGACCGTTGGCAGGCTGACGTTCATGACCGGAAGCATCACGCCCCGGTTCGACATGAACGCCACTTCAAGAATATTCAGTGCCTGGCGAGGTCCCGGAAGATGAATCAGTATGGCGTAGAGGAAGACGATCTGGAGGATCAGGGGAATGTTACGGAAGACCTGCACATAGATCGTTGCTGCCGACCTCAGCCCGATATTGCGGCTGTCCCGGGCGGTGCCGATGATGAAGCCCACGATCGTTGCGAAGACGATCGAGATAAGCCCCACGAAGACCGAGTTGAGAAACCCTATCCACAGGGTGCGGGCATATGAATCGTCGATGGTCCGATCGATGAGCGAGAACGAATAGCTCCAGCCGGTCGCCCGCTCCAGGAAGGAAAACCCCGCCGTCAGGCCGAGCGCTGCAAGATTGACCTGAGCGCTGCGGATTGCCGATACAACGATCAGGATCACGAATGCGACCAGTCCGACCTGGATCGCGATATCGCGCCAACTCATGCGACGCCATCTGTGCCAGTCCAGCATTTCAGCTCATGACTGGAAAAAGGGGCCGCCCTGCCCGGGCGACCCCGTCAGCTGCAATGCAGCCTCAGTCGAGAATCGGAGAATAGAGAACTCCCCCGTGGCTCCAGAGATTGTTGAGGCCACGCTCAAGCTTGTAGGGAGAGCCCGATCCAAGGTTGCGTTCATAGATCTCGCCGAAGTTTCCGAATTCGGAGATGACGTCGCGAGCCCAGCTGTCGCGCAGTCCGAGGCGTTCACCCATCCCGGGATCAACTCCCAGCAGCCGGGCAACCGTCGGGTTGGGCGGGTTCGCCGCCATTTCGTCGACATTGGCCGAGGTCACACCGAGTTCCTCCGCCTTGATCAGCGCAGCAAGCAGCCAGTTGACGATGTCTACCCATTCGTCGTCGCCCTGGCGCATCGCAGCCGAAATCGGCTCCGAACTCAGCTTGTCCTCGAGGATCATGTGCTCGTCCGGATCGCCAATCTGCGTGGCCCGCACGACCGCGAGGTTCGGCCCCCAGGCAGCATAGGCATCGCAGCGTCCCGACTGGTATGCAGCAATGACTTCCGAGGTCTTCTCGAAGCTGACCATCGTGTGCTCGATGTCGATGACCTTCAGGTGGTCGGCCACGATACGCTCGATCGTGGTTCCGGCGGCCACGCAGACCGTTCCGCCGTCAAGCCCTTCGGCATTGGTTATGCCAAGTTCCGTTCTTGCCATGAGCTGTGCACCACCGAAGAAATATGGCATCGAGAACTGCAGGCCCAGTTCCGTGTCACGGCCCATGGTCCAGCCGGTCGCCTTGATGACGACATCGACATCTCCGGATTGCAGTGAAGGGAAACGTTGCGCCCAGGAAAGCGGGACAATCTGCACCTTCGAGGAATCGCCCAGTACCGCGACGCCGAGAGCGCGGCAGAGATCGATATCGAGTCCCTTCCATTCATTCTTGTCGTTCACTTCGACAAAACCGAAATAACTGCCGTTGTGACCGGTGCACATCAGTGTTCCCCGTTCCTGGATCATTGCCAGAGTCGGGCTTGCAGCCGCCACCACAGTGGGAACAGTGATGGCACCACCAACAATCGTGGCAACTGCCACCATTTTTCGAATTGCGTTCATAATTCTCTCTCTATTGTTCTGTATATCGGAACATCAATTCCATATGTCAGAATTGCACCTTTTCGGAATCGAGTCAATGAAGAGGCAGATGGCAGGCATCCTGCATCAGCATTGAGCGCCCGGTCTTGTCTGGCTCATGGACAACTCTCAAGCGCGGAGGACAACCAGTCCAGGATTCTCGGAACCTGGAGTCGATCGCCGAATTCCCCGCTGAATGGAGTGCCCGGATGGCCAATTCGAGGGCAGGTTTGCTGCGGCCTCCTCCGCAGGTTGTTCTCAGGCGCGGATGGACCTTCCTTCCCGGTGCCAGGCGGCTGCAGCGGCCAGTACTGCCAGCATCATGACCAGAATTCCCGGCAGCAGCGGGAAGGTCTCGACCGAAACCGTTCGATATGCGTTGCGCCTGACCAGGCCAATCCAGTCCTCGCCGAAGGCGGCCCTGCCTTCCGCGACGCGCCTGACTTCCGGCACTCCATCCTCGATCCAGTAAAGTCCGCCTGCAGAACCGGTCACGGCTTCCTTCAGTACGTCTTCGGTTGCGACTGTCGATGAAAATTCCTTCGGAAACTGCGGCCCGGCAGCGGCAACCGTCATCCTGGCATCGTCGCCGACCTGGTATAGTCCGGGTTCCACCAGCTCCGAGCGTGCGGCGTACCTGCCGGGAGCCTGGAGCGATCCCTCAATTTCAACGGTCCGTCCATCCGGGCCGGTCACCTCCAGGTCGGGCACCTGATCATCGAGAGACCGCCATTCGATCTTCAGCCTGGCATCCTCGACTTCGACGCGCAGCGCCTCCTCTTCGAGCTCCGGTTCTTTCATCAGCCAGTGAACCAGTCGGCGCAGCAGTTCAAGTTGGGGTCCGCCCCCCTCGACTCCCCGGTGCCAGAGCCATGCCTGGTCCGAGGCCAGGAGAGCAATCCGGCCCTCGCCGATCCGGTCCAGCATCAGCAGGGGCCCACCTCCCTCAACCCCCTCCATCAACGAATTTCCCCTGGTCGCAGCAATATCAATCTGGCGGAACCACCGGCCCCATCGAGGTTCCACCCCGGTCTCTCCGTCCGGATCTCCTGCCCCCGGAAGGCCGGACGTGACAGGATGGCGAAATCCGGTCGGGGTCAGCACCGGCTTGTAGCCGGCCTCGAAAACCGATCCCGTGGGACTTCCCGGCAGAATATCCGCAAGGGCGGTGGCATGAATGCTCTCGGGCCCGGCAAATTCCGGTCCGGCCGAGACCAGGATTGCTCCGCCATTTGCGACGTAATTGTTGACGTAGTGGAAGTAGACTGGCGGCAGGAATCCCTTGAGGACGTACCGGTCGAATATGATGAGGTCAAAGGTCTGTATCTTTTCCAGAAACAGTTCGTTCACCGGAAACGGAATCAGCGAAAGTTCGCCTGTATCCGCCGCATCCTGATCTCCCGGCGAACGCAGGATCGTGAAGTGGATGAGTTCGATCGAGTCGTCGGATTTGAGGATGTTCCTCCACGTCCGCTGCCCTGCATGCGGAAATCCGGACACGAGAAGGACACGCAACCGGTCCCTGACCCCGTTTATGACAACCGAGGTCACGTTGTTGTGGGCCGTTGCCTCGCCGGCGACGCCGGGCGTCGACATGACCACCAGGTTCCTGCCGCGCCCAATCGGCCCCAGGTACATCTCGGCAATGTCCTGTGACCTGAATGCCCTTGGCGCACCGCCATCAACCGAAATCATTACGGTCGGCTCCGGCGCTCCGGGCGGGAACTTCCCTTCATCTTCCACGGCTGCGGACAACTGCACGGACTCGCCGACCACCGCAAAGGCCGGCGCCTGGTTGAAGACGATCTTCCTGTCAAACCCGCCTCTCTTCCCGGTAATCAACGCGTGGATCGGGAATGAAGCGTCGGCTTGATGCAGCCGGTCATGAATCTGGCCATCCGAAACCAGGATCACCCCGGCTACCCGGCTGCGGTCGAGACCTGCAAGCACCTCCGCCAGAGCCGTGAAGACCGTGGTCCCGTCACGGCCGCTTCCGGCTGCGTTCCTGAACTCGACCGTCTCGATGTCCACACCACCATGTCGTTCGATACCGGCCCCGACTTCGGACACGGCAGTTTCCAGCTCGCCGATCCGTCCGCCGATTTCCTGGCTGGTCGACCGGTCTTCAACCACCACCACGATGTCGTCATGGTACTCCCGGATTTCCCTGTTCAGGGACGGGTTGACCAGTGCCCCCATCAGGACCAAGAGGACCACCGACCTCAGCAGGACTCCGGGGTGGCGGGAGAACGCCTTGTGAGCCATCAGCGCGGCAGCGGCGGCGGCGAGAACCAGTATCGCCGGCCAGGGCAACAAGGGGTCGATCAAGACTGCAAGATGCATTCAGTTGTCCTGCATGCTGACCAGCGCATCGACGTGCAGCTGGTCAAGTTTGTAGTTCCCGGTGAGCGCATGCATGACCAGATTGACTCCGAAACGGTAGGCCAGTTCCCGCTGCCAATTGCCTGTTTCTCCGGCGCCGACCGCGAACATCGCCGTTCCGTTGTCATTCACTGCCCATGCGGAAGCCCAATCATTGCCGCCGATAACAACCGGCGTTACCCCGTCCACGCTGGTTGCACCGAATTGACCCGGATCACCTCGGGCGGTGTAGGCATGTTCAACCCAGATATCGCCTTCATACCGCCCGGGAAACTGGTTGATCAGGTAGAAACTGCGCGTCAGCGTGTGATCCGGGCCCGGATTCCCGAGTGCCGGAATTCCCAGCGGGTCGGCAATTTCAAACAGGCGTTCGGAATTCGAACTGACTGCGGAGGAACCTCCGACGAGCGCGTCCCTGGTATCAAAGAGGATCATGCCACCGGTCTTCAGGTAGTTCTGCAGGTTTCGCCGCGCATTCTCGGACAGTTCGGGACCAGCCGGGGTTACCGGCCAGTAGACCAGCGGGAACATGGCGATGATATCATCGCCGGGGTCGACGCCGACGGGCTCGGCGAGCTCAACGGTCGTACGGTTTTCGAGAATCCGGGAAAGGCCGAGCAGTCCGGCCCTCGAGACCCTGTCCAGACTGGAGTCTCCTGTCACCACATAGGCGAGCACCGTATCACGGACCGCGGATATGGCCTGCCGATCTGACAGCTGCGCTTCGCCCGACCCCGGAAATGCCAGCAATCCGGCTGCCAGCGCCACTGCTGCCGGTCGGGTTGCGAGCCGTCCGCCGATCCTGAATGTCGCCCATGCCTCGATCAGAAAGAGGATCACGGCAAGCGCCAGGATTTCCCCCTTGAAGGCAAACGCACCAGACTCCGTTCCGAATCTCACCTGCACATTTGCAGGCCATGCAGGATCGGCAATCGATGCCAGGTCATCAACCGCATTGATGGCGGCAAGTCGTCCGCCCGACCGGTAGAGACCGGGTGGAAGTTCGCTCGATGCGCGGCCGCCGAGTATGAGGTCCTCGGGGACACCCGCTTCTCCTTCGGCAGGTCGAAGCACACCGAACGCATCAATGAGGCTTTCCGGAACCCAGGGCTGTCCCGTGCCGTCAATCCGGGCTTCACCCGATGACAATCCCCCGGCGGACAGGGCAAGTCGTTCCAGCATCCGCAGGAACAGTCCCGACAGCGGAAGGTTCGACCACTCGGCATTGGCCGGAATGTGGAACAGCACGATCTGTCCGGAACCCATGCTTGCCCCGGTCACGAGCGGAGTACCATCCTCCAGTTCCGCGAGGGTCCTGTCGAACAGTTCCGGCCCGGGCTGAGCAAGCACCTGCCTGCGCACGGTAATGCCGTATCCGACCTCCAGACCATGGAATGGAGACCTTGAATCGAACTCCTTCAGGGTTTTCTCGGTATCCCAGGACATTGCTCCTCCGAGAACCCTGCTCCCCAACCTCAGGCGGACTGGAAACAGATCCTCGATGCCGCGCGGTGGAGAACTTCCGGCAGCCAGCCGCGGGCCGGCGAAACGGACGAGAAGGCCGCCATTGCCGACCCATTCACCAAGCTCGTCAATGGCCGTGATCGGCAAGGGAGAGGCGTCGGCCAGAAGTATGACATCAGGGTTTCGCTGCAGTATTTCCTCCAGCCCGTCCTCGATCAACTCCGCGAAGGGGCTGACGGCGCGGCGCAGGTAATGAAAGGAGGAAAGCAGCGTCCCTCCCTCCTCGGGACCCCGCCCGGTGACCAGGCCAACCCTTCTCTGCAAGAGGCTGTCGGCGACGAGCACGACCGAACCGGCCGAGCGCATCGAACCGGATTCAAAACTCTCGATCCTGTTCCTCAACTGCATGGGCAGCCGGAACTCCGCGACGGCGTCCTTTCCACCGGGCTCAAGCCTGACTTCTGCAGCCTGGAGCGTTCCCCTGTTTCCTGCCGGGTCCCGGCCAACGGCCTGGACCGTGACGGTCCGGGTTTCGCCAAGCCCTGCAACCCTGAGCGGAACCCTGACAGCCGCGGCTTCGATGTCCGGCCTGCCCAGTGCAATCACCGGGTCGGCAGGGGCAATCACGGTTGTCCCGCCCCTTTCGTTGACGAGATCGATCAATTCGTCCTGCCCGGGAAATCCGATACCGTCCGAAATCCACCAGGTGTCGAACTGTCCTTCAATCCTGGATTCGATCCAGTCACGCACCTGCCGACCATCCGCAAGCCACGGATTCGGAGAGATGCCGGCAAGTTGCTCGATCCACTCTCCTGCCTCCCGGAATCCTGAAAACTCCCTCGGCAGGTCCGTGGCAACCAGGAGCGCCACCGGAGACCTGCTGCTCCGGAATTGCTCGAGGATCTCCTCGATCGCGTCCTGTTTCTCCTGCCAGCCCGCCGCGCCGGCCCAGCTTCCATCGACCAGCAGGAGAGCAGGCCGACCGGAATCCTGCCGAATGTGACCCTCTTCGAGATAGACCGGATCCGAGAAGCCGATGATGACGCCAGCGATCGCCAGCATGCGGAGAATCCGCAGCCAGAGGGGGATCGTTCTTGTCTCGGATTCGTCGTCCTTCAGGCCGAAGAGCAGCGCAACCGGGGGAAACCATTGCTGCCGTGCCGGTGGCGGAAGGGTTCGCAGCAACATCCACAACAGTGGCAGGGCCAGGAAGCCGAGCAGGACCAACGGCGCGGCAAATCCTATCGGGCCCAGTATCAGCATGGTTTGCTATGCCTCTGTCCCGAGCGTATCGCAAAGCCAATGCAGAGCGGATCTGACAGGGGAGTCCGTCAGGTGAACCCGGCTCTGCCAGGCGAATTCGCTGGCGAGTTCGCTGATTTCCGACATCCGCTCTCTCAACTTTTCCTGGTATGCCCGCCGCAAGCCTCCCGCCTGCAGGGATTCGAACTCAATTGACCCTGACATGCTCCTGAACAATGTCCGTCCATCAAACGGAAAGCTCAACTCCGACGGATCAAGTACCTGTACCAGTATTCCTGTCGTGTTCCTGCCCGCAAGCTTTCTGACCGCCTCCCGTATCTGGTCGAGAGGCGCCAGGAAATCCGAGAGCAATACCAGGCTTGCGCCCCTTGGAAGCTCTGCATTCTCCGGTACCCCGTAATCGGCCTCCACGCCGCCAAACAGTTCGACAGTCATACGGTCGATATACTTCATTCCCGAGCCGAGTCGCCCTTGGCAACCCAGCACGCCGACTCTCTCCTCGCCCCTGACCAGAACGATCGCTGCCGCCAGCGCAATCAGTCGAGACCTGTCGGCCTTTGACCGCAACCCGGTGTTTCCGCTGAATTGCATGGACCGCGAGTTGTCTGCCCAGAATATCACGGAATTCGAGGTCTGCATCTCCTTGTCGCGGACAAAGTGTTCGTCCGACTTGGCTGACCGTCTCCAGTCGATCAGTCGGGCAGGGTCGCCGTCCGCCGCCATCCTGAACTGCCAGAACTCCTCGCCGGTTCCATGCCGGCGGCGACCGTGACTCCCGGGACGGATACTGGCATCGGCCTGCCTCGCGGCGGCGGGTGAGCGATCCAGCCCGGCAACCGCTTCGATTGCCCTGCGCTTGAGATCAAGCTCCTGGCCTGGATCTGTTGCGGCCCCGGGCATGATCCGTCTCAGGAGAAATGCTGAATGGCCCCGGCAATCACGTCATCCAGGTTTTCACCCCTGGATCTGGCCACGAAATTGAGAGCCATTCTATGTCCGATTACGGGAAGGGCCAGGGCAGCAACGTCTTCGGCACAGGGTGCCAGCCTGCCCTGCAGAAGCGCCCTGGCGCGTGTTGCCAGCATCAGTGACTGCGTCGCCCTCAGGCCGGCCCCCCATTCCACTGCTCCTGCTGCGCTCCATGATGACGACTCTGACCCGGGGCGCAGGGAACGCACGATGTCCAGAATGTTCTCGATCACGGATTCTCCCACGGGCATGCGCCGGACGAGTTGCTGGGCGTCGGCCAGGCTTTCGGCGTCGAACACGCCCTCCACGGAGACGTCCTCGACTCCCGTGGTTTCCAGCACGATACGGCGCTCCGAATCCCTGTCGGGATAGTCGACCCCGATCTGCAACAGGAACCGGTCCAGCTGTGCCTCCGGCAAAGGATAGGTTCCCTCGAGTTCTATCGGGTTCTGGGTGGCAAGGACATGAAAGGGTTTCGGGAGTTGCCTGGTCGTCCCTGCAATCGAGACCTCGGTTTCCTGCATGGCCTGCAGGAGCGCCGACTGCGTGCGCGGGCTGGCCCGGTTGATCTCGTCCGCCATCAGGAGCCGGCAGAAGACCGGGCCCTCGATGAACCTGAAGTGCCTTTGCCCCTCCTCGTCCGTCTGGAGGACCTCGGAGCCGAGAATATCGGCGGGCATCAGGTCAGGTGTGAACTGGACCCGGTTCGAATTCAATCCCATCACGATGGCAAGGGTCTCCACCAGCCTGGTCTTGCCAAGCCCCGGCACACCGACCAGCAGGGCATGTCCACCGGACAGCAAGGCAACGAGAGCCTGGTCCACGACCTCGTCCTGACCGATCACGCGCTTGCCGATCATTTCCCTGGCAGTGCCAAGCCGGGAACCCAGCTCCTCGATTCTCTCCTGCAGATTTTGGCCGATCTCGGTCATGACAGTCCCTTTGCAAAGAGGTATCATCGCTTCAGGCATGTCCCGCCCAACAAATCTGTAGTCGATCGATGCCAAAACTGAAAGCAGATGCACCTGTCGGCAGCACGCCGTCGACAGATAACATTCTGGCCCATGCGAAAGCGAACACGAAACGCGGGCCGGCACCGGTCCATCTCTGGAATCCTCCCTTCTGCGGGGATCTGGACATGAGGATAGCAAGAGACGGTAACTGGTTCTATCTCGGAACGCCGATTGGCCGAAAGTCGATGGTGCGACTGTTTTCGTCGATAATCCGGAAGGATGGCGAAGACTATTTTCTGGTCACGCCGGTCGAAAAGGTCGGCATCAGGGTCGACGACGCCCCGTTTGTCGCTGTGGATTTCGACGCCTCGGGAAGCGGCAGGGACCAACTCGTCAACTTCCGGACCAATGTGGATGAGGAAACGGCGGCCGGGCCTGACCGTCCGATTCGCGTCGTCAGGGATCCGGATACGGGCGAGGTGTCTCCCTATGTGCTTGTCAGGACCAACCTCGAAGCGCTGATAGACCGCAAGAGCTTTCACCGGCTCGTCGACCTCTGCGTTCACGAGGATGTTGGCGGCGAGAGCTGGTTCGGCCTTTGGTCCGGCGGCAGGTTTTTTCCGTTCATAACGTCGAGAGAACTCGAACACGGATGAGTCAGTGGGCCAGGGCCCAGTTCCCGGCCCATCCCGAGTCCACGACAAGCGGCGGCGAGATGCGCGCGGCGGGCCTGTCAGCCGATTCCATGACCGCCCTGGCAGCTTCGGCAACATCCTCCACGGCATCCTCCCGAACCTCGAACAGCAACTCGTCGTGGACCTGGATCAGCATTCTCGCCGGCATTCCCCTGATCGCATCCGGGATTCTGATCATGGCTCGACGAATGATGTCCGCAGCTGTCCCCTGTATCGGAGCGTTTATGGCTCCGCGCTCGGCAAATCCTCGACTAGGTCCCTTGTCGTTGATTCCTGGAGTGTGGATCCTGCGGCCAAACAGCGTCGTGACGCAGCCGTTTTCCCGTGCTTTCGCCTTCGTCTGTTCCATGTAGTTCCGGATCCCGGGAAATCGTTCAAAATAGGTGTCGATGAACTCCTTTGCCTCTGACCTGCTGATCTTCAGGTCCCGGGCCAGACCAAAACTGGAAATGCCGTAGATCACGCCGAAGTTGATCGCCTTGGCACGGCGGCGGGTGAGGGCATCCATGTCTTCGAGAGGAACGTTGAAAATCTGCGAGGCCGTCATGGCATGGATGTCCATGCCATTAGCAAATGCTGCCTTCAGCGCGTCGATTCCCGCGATATGGGCGAGTATCCGGAGTTCGATCTGGCTGTAATCCAGTGAAAGCAGGACGTTTCCGTCGTCGGCAATGAATGCCTCCCTGATGCGCCTTCCCTCTTCCGTCCGGACCGGAATGTTCTGCAGGTTCGGATCGGTCGATGCCAGCCTGCCGGTATTCGCACCCGAAATCACGTAGGATGTATGCACCCTTCCGGTTTCCGGGTGGATCCTGTCCTGAAGTGAATCGGTATAGGTGGATTTGAGCTTCGCCATCTGCCTCCAGTCCAGGACCAGCGAAGGCAGTTCATGCCCTTCGACGACGAGTTCCTCGAGGATCCGGGCCCCCGTGGCGTATCCGCCCGTCTTCAGCTTCCGGCCTCCCGGCAGATCGAGCTTCTCGAACAGGACCAGGCCGAGTTGCTTCGGACTGGCAATGTTGAACTCTTCGCCGGCGAGATCATGTATCTTGCCCCCCAGCTCGTCTACCCGCCTGGCAAATTCTCCCGAGAGCCCTGCGAGCTGGTCCCGGTCAACCCTGATTCCAGCCATCTCCATATCAGCGAGAACAGGAATCAGCGGGCGTTCCATGGTCTGGTAGACGGTTGTTCCCTGCCTGCGGTGAAGCATGGGCGAGAGCGTCTTCCAGAGCCTCAGCGTGATGTCCGCGTCCTCGCCCGCATACCTGACTGCCTCGTCGATCGGTGCCTGGTCGAAAGTGATTGCAGACTTGCCTGTCCCGATCAGCTCCTTGATCGCGATCGGCCTGTGATCAAGGTATTCCTGCGAAAGCACATCCATGGAAAACCGATGCAGCCCGGAATGCATGGCGTATGACATCAGCAAGGTGTCCTCGACCGGGGACACCCTGACTCCATGGCGGGCGAAGATCTTGAAGTCGTATTTCATGTTCTGCCCGATCTTCAGGATGGAGGGATCTTCCAGGAGCGGCTTCAACCTGACCAGAACGGCTTGGATTCCCAGCTGGTCCGGCTGGCGAATATCCGGATTTTCGAGGCTCGGCTCCGTTGTCGCCACATGCCCGAGCGGTATGTAACACGCCTCGCCCGGCTCGACTGCCAAGCTGATTCCCACAAGTCTGGCGCGCATTTCGTCGAGTCCGTCTGTCTCCGTGTCCACGGCCACGTATCCTCGCGCCCGTACCTTCTCGATCCAGGACTCGAGGGCCTCCATCGTGTTTACACATTCATAGGCATCCGCATTGAACGGGCGCTGGATCGATGATTCGGCGCCGTCAGACGAATCCTCGTCGCCGGAGGCGCCCGCCATTTCGGAAGAATCAAGATTCCTGAATTCCGGGACCGGGACCGAATAGTGTTCCGCCACGCGCTTCACGATTGTCCTGAATTCCTGGTTCAACAGGAAATCGAACAGGTCGTCCGTGACAGGCTCCCTTATGGCAAGGGATTCGAGGTCGAGGTCGACCGGCGCTTCGTGTGAAAGCGAGACGAGTTCCCGGGACATCCTGATCTTGTCGGCATGCTCGATCAGGGTCTGCCTTCGTTTGGGCTGCGGAATCTCCCCGGCGCGGGCAAGGAGCGTATCGAGATCGCCGAATTCGCCGATCAGCTGGGCTGCGGTCTTGATCCCGATCCCGGGAGCTCCGGGAACGTTGTCGGTCGAATCGCCGGCCAATGCCTGCACATCGATCACCTTTTCCGGATCGACACCGAATTTCTCCCTCACGCCTTCGCGTGCAATCCGCACATTCTTCATCGGCTCGAACATCTCGACCCCGTCTCCGACCAGTTGCATGAGATCCTTGTCGGATGAAACGATGGTAACCTCGCCACCGGCCCGGCGGGCGCGGGTGGCCAGGGTTGCTATGATGTCGTCTGCCTCGAAGTTCTCCAGTTCGATGCAGGCGAAATTAAACGCCCGGGTCGCTTCTCTCGTCAGTGGGAACTGCGGAACGAGGTCTGGAGGAGGAGGAGGCCTGTTGGCCTTGTATTCCGGATAGATGTCGTTCCTGAATGTCTTTGAAGAGTGATCGAACACCACAGCGGAGTGGGTCGTTGGATCATCTCTTCCGCGATCCTGGACCGTCTTGAAGAGCATGTTGCAGAAGAAATGGATGGCGCCGACCGGAACTCCGTCGCTTCTGTATCGATTCCTGGCCGGAAGGCTCCGCTCGGCCATGAAGAACGAACGGAACACGTATCCCGACCCGTCGATTAGCTGCAGGTGGTGTCCCTTGCCGAAACCGGCCATGTCATGTCGCTCCGCTCAGGCCAGCGCCCGGCGGTCCTGTCAGCCTCCGGTGTCCGCCGCGCTGCCAGCGAGAATGAACTTCTTGTCGCAATAGCCGCATTCCACCCATCCCTTGTCCTCGGGAATGCTGTACCACACCCTGGGGTGACCCAACACCCCGCCACCCTCACAGGACACACGCAACGTGTGAACAATCTCGGTCTCGGGGGGTTCGTGGCCGGCATGCAGCCCGTCTTCGTTGCCACTCATTCTTCTTCACCCGCCCGCCTGCACCATGATGCCAAGGCGGCGCCCGCCGATGACATGTACATGCATGTGCGGGACTTCCTGGACACCGTCCGGTCCTGCATTCGAGATCAGGCGGTAGCCATTGCCGCCAGCGTCCTGGGCAGCGCCGGTCTGGCGACAGACCTCCCCGATTGCCCTGGTGAAATCCGCAACCTCCTCGTCGGGCGCTTCAGCGGAAAAGTGATCGAAATTCACGTAGGGTCCCTTCGGTATCACGAGCACGTGAACGGGCGCCCTGGGGGAAATGTCGTTGAATGCAAGGCTGTGACTGGATTCATATACCTTGTCGCAAGGAATCTCGCCCCTGAGGATCTTGGCGAAAATATTCGTGTCGTCGTATTTGTAGGGCATGCTTCACTTCTGAATTGTGCGAATCGCGCACCCGGCCGCGACCGTGTTGCCGACTGCCGGGGCGAGCCGGGATTCCATATAGAGGTTGGCGTGAAATACGGCAACTGACCGATTGCCCAGTCACCTGAAACAACAGAGTGGCGGATCGCAATTGTGTATGGATGTTTTTGCAAACAGGGGCAACGCAACCCAGACTGGATGGCCACGGCATGCGTGTGACCAGAGCGATCACCAGCGTCTGGAAAGGAACTTACGATGACGAAGGTGGCGCAGTTATGTAGGGGATGCAGTGTACCAGTCATTTCTGAGCCAGGGCGAGAAGTTCATTAGAATGTTGCCGCGCGATTGTCTGCAGGAGGTCATGGTCAATGAGATGACTGCGGCACCTGTTGCATTGATGAGCGATCTCACCGGATCACTCCAAGTCACACATTCAACCCAACAACCAGATCGACGACTGCACTGCGGTCTTCATCCGGTCGTAGAGCACTTCCTGCGGGGCGCCGCCTGCGGCCTCGAAGGCCATGATGTGGCAGCGTAGCACCGTCTCCTGCTTCTGGTTCGAACAGAACCGCCCCCACAGCCAGCGGCTGTTGCCGAGCACATGGGAAAACAGCGAGACCCTGCGGCGGATCCCGGGCTCGTCGGTGAAACAGACCGTGAACTCGGCAAAGTCGAGTAGGGCCTGCTGGCCCGGCGGGTTTTTGAGCGGACCTCGAAGCGTTTCGGACGATCATTGCGCAACTGGCGCAGGAAGTCGGTCACCGCGGTATATCCTCCGCTGTAGCCGAGCATCCTTGTATCGCGCAGCAGCCGCCGTGCCGACAGGCCAGGACATTTGTCGATCCTCCAGCAAAGATACGCCTCGAAAGGTTCAATCAGCCGCGCACGCGGCGCACGCGGACTGTAACTCGGGGCCTCGAGGCCCCGTTCCAGCTATATTCGGACCGTTTTGCGGTCCAGGCCTGTCTTGCGCGCAATTGCGCTGATCGAAGGGCCCTGTCTCTTCAAGTCGTGAATCACAACGACACTCCTCAATGAAATCACCTGCTCAATGCCTCCATCGGCTTGTTGTTCAGGTGGGTATTGTTGCCGATTTTTGATCCGGTGGGCATGCCCACCGGATCAATCCATCAGCCCGGAAACTGGGGACTTTTACTTCGGCACTTTTGGGGAGTATTCACCCGGCACTGACAAGGTTCGAGATCAAGGTCCGCGATGTCGTCGGCCTCTACGTCGACCCGCCCGACCACGCGGTGGTCCTCTCGGTCGATGAGAAGACGCAAATCCAGGCGCTCGGGCGCACGCAGAGGCCCCTGCCGATGAAGCCCGGACACGCCGGGACCAGGACACACGACTACAAACGGAACGGCACCACCTGCCTGCTGGCGGCGCTCGACGTCGCCACCGGCAAGGTCGTCGGCCAGACGGTCGAACGGCACCGCTCGGAGGAGTTCCTCGCCTTCCTCGACCACGTCGCCGAGCGGATCGAGCCCGGAACCCCGGTCCACGTCATCCTCGACAACGTCTCCTCGCACAAGTCGGCCGAGGTCCGCAAATGGCTGAAGGGCCGTCCCGACTGGAAGTTCCACTTCACACCGACCTCGGCCTCCTGGATGAACGCCGTAGAGGGGTTCTTCTCCAAGCTCTCGAGGCAGAGGCCGAAGCACGCGATCTTCGACTCGCTTGGCGAGTGCGTCGCGGCCATCGAGAACTACGTCGAGCACCACAACGCCAACGACGCTCGCCCGTTCCGCTGGAGCAGGAAGCCCGAAGATCTCGTGAAGGCGTGGAAAAGAGGGCACCAAAAACTGCAGGAAATAGCATCAAATGAATGAATCAAACCACTAGCGCGATTTCTCGTCCCTCAATGCCTCCAGCCGACCGCCGATTGTCGCCAACGAATGAGTCAGCAGCCAGTATACAATCATCACGAAGACAATTATCTCAAGTTTGTGGATAGTGTAGTCAGGATTGGATATAACCGACCGCATGACGCCCATGAGATCGAACATCCCAACAAGCGCGACCAGCGACGTATCAATTACAAGGCCAATGAATTGGACGATTGTTATCGGTATGATCGTAGCAAGTGCCTGGGGAAGAACGACCTGTGTGTAGAGCGCAAAGTTCGATAGACCGATAGCTTTACCTGCTTCAAACTGACCTTTCGGGATTGAATTCAACCCTCCGCGAACATTCTCTGCCGTGTATGCCGCAGTAAACATGGTGATTGTAATGATTGCACGTGTCAAACGATCAGGAGACATCGATTCCGGCACAAAGAGCTGCAACATCACCTGCGCCATGAACAGCAATGAGATAAGCGGCACACCACGGATGAATTCGATATACACCACGCAGAGCAGCTTAATCGCCGGCATGTTGGAGGTTCTGCCGAGCGCGAGAAGCACGCCAATAGGATAGGAGAACACGATACCTGAAATAGAAAGAACTAACGTCAGCAGAAGACCGCCCCAAAGGTTGATTGGCACAATGGGCAGGATCTCGACACCAGCAACACTCACCCCGCGCAAAAGGAAAAAGCACAGCGGAAAGGCAGCTACTCCCAAGACGATGGCTGACCGACGAAGCGCTTTCTCGCTCAAGGTCGAGCCAATGAAGGTGACAATGAGAAAGCCTAAGTTGACCAGCAGCAGTCCAATTCGATTTTCCCAACTCAGTTCCGGTATCACCTGAGGGACCAGCAAAGCAATTGAGGCTTGGCGCAAAATGCGGCCAAACGAGGCATCGTAAGAATAGAGGGCAAAGCTCGCCGCTACGACAACCACGAAAACCGCTGGCCATGCCCGCCACAACTCCTCACGTGGATAGGCACCGACTGACAAAACGGTCAAATTGTTGAGCACTGCCTGCCAATTCGCCTCGGTAAACCCCCAAAATGCGAACTGACCGATTGCCCAGATAACGAGCGACGCAAAGACGACGGTAGTGATGCCGTCCCTGGCGTTTCGGAAATAGGCATTTTTGATCTGTGCGCCCAATGAGACTGTCGGGGGGGCAACAGAAGGTCTCTTAACATAATCAGTCATGTTCCGCCACTTATCTGGCATCGCGGAGGTAGCGCGATGAATACCGATCATACAAATTGATCAGCGCCGATAGTGCCAAACTAATACTCAGGTAACAGATCATGATGATCGTGAAACATTCCACTGCACGGCCCGACTGGTTCGCAATTGTTTGTCCGACAACCGAGAACAGTTCAGGGTAACCAACGGCCACACAGAGCGAGCTATTCTTGATGAATCCGATGCAATTGCTGATGAGGGGCGGGATAGAAACCCGCAATGCTTGCGGCAAGATGATGAGCCGCATCGTTGACCCACCGGACAGTCCCAAAGCGGATGCGGCTTCGATTTGGCCACGATCTATGGATTGAATGCCGGTGCGGATTGCTTCCGCAGCGAAAACACTCTGGTACATGACCAGACCCGACAGCGCGATCAGGAAGTTGCTGGACAAGGACGTACCGCCGGTGATGTTGAAGCGACCGATTTCAGGAAGTTCCAGCAAAAAGGCGTCGGGCACCAACAATGCGAGCGTGAGTGGAATGGCCAGAAAGGCAACTGCCAGATACTTGATCAGCAATGGTGGGCGGCCCGTCCTTTTGGACTGCAGATACAGCACTGTGTATCGCCCCATGACCAATGCAATGAGAACCAGGGAACCGATCCAGAGCAGGGCGAAATTTTCCCCGGGGCTCAAGGCGGGAAAAAAGAAACCTCGATTGTTGACAGCAATCGTGAATGCTCCCTCAAAGATCATGAAAGAGTCTCGAACCAACGGGAGGTTCGAGAATGGCACAGCGAACCAAAACACCAATACCAGAATGGGCGGCATATTCCGAAAAAATGCTATGTATGATCTGCCGATGTTCGACAGAATGCGGTTTTGCGAAAGGCGTGCGACAGCAAGAATAGTTCCAAACACAAGCATCAGAACGACACCGACGAGCCCCAGGAAGAGTGTATTTGTCAGCCCGACAAGAATGGCGCGTCCAAAAGAGTCAGACGGCTCGTAAGGGATAACGGAATCACCAATGTTGAAACCGGCAGCTTGGTTGACAAAGTCGAACCCAATTCTGACACCAAGCCGGTTCGTCAGGGCATCTACCATGTTTTGGTAGGCCATGACACAGAGCAGCGTAAATGTTCCGACAACAGCAACCTGAAGAAAAACTGATCGCGCCGTTGGACTGTAGTACAGGCGTCGGAACACAGCGCTATCCCCGGATCAAGATGCTCTCAGTTATACCTTCTCCCCCGCTTTCGCGGGGAAGAAGGATTACGCATCACGACGATGCTTATCGCATGGGCGGCGCGTAGATCAGACCGCCTTCGGTGTGCAGGGCATTCTTCCCGCGAGCCAGATTGAAGTTAGATTCTTCACCCAGGTTGCGTGAGTAGATTTCGCCATAGTTTCCGATCTGTTTGATCACCTGATATGCAAAGTCTGCTGGCAAGCCGAGGTTAGTACCAAGATCTCCGATGTCACCCATAAAGCGCTGAACGCGCGGGTCGGTCGTGTCTGCACGGACCTGATCAATGTTTTCAGAGGTGATGCCCATTTCTTCAGCATTGATGGCCGCCGCAACGATCCAACGAATGATCTTTCCCCAGCTCGCGTCATCATTGCGAACGTATGGAGCGAGCGGTTCTTTGGAAATGATATCCGCCAGGACAACATGATCATCCGGATTGCCCATGTTGGTCTTCGA
The DNA here is from genome assembly GCA_963664715.2 of Paracoccaceae bacterium. GTDB lineage: Bacteria > Pseudomonadota > Alphaproteobacteria > Rhodobacterales > Rhodobacteraceae > JAPOXR01. The sequence continues at coordinate 205,370 of CAXXUY010000015.1, read as the reverse complement.
GTAAGACGCCAAGTACGAGCGGTCCGAACTGATGGACTCACATTGGCCGGTCTCGTATGCGGTCCAAAGCGTGCCCTCGTCGTCGAAAACGCTCGTCTGGTACGACACGCCCGCTGCGGCAAGCGCATCTGCAACGTTCAGTTCGGACGTGGTGCCGGTGAATATGCAGATCGTTGCGCCGTCCAGGTCAGCGACGTTGCTGATTCCGTCTGATTTGCGCACGATGAAGCCTTGTCCATCGTAGTAATACGGCGACAAGAAATTCACGCCCTGCGTCGTGTCGCGGGACAGTGTCCAAGTTGTCGAGCGCACACCTACGTCACCCTCGTTGCTGACCAGGAGCGTAAAACGCTGGCTGCCAGCGGCAGGACGAATTTCATAGGCTTCGGAGTCGCCGAAGATTGCCGCCGCGAAAGCACTGCACCAGTCAACGTCAAATCCCGAGAAGCTACCGTCTTCTTCTAGATACCCAAAGCCGGGATACCCAGAGTTGCTGATACACTTGACTACACCGCGCTCTTTGACAGCCTCCAGTGTTGAACTGCCAGTCTGAGCGGACGAAAGTGTGGCAGCGCAGGACATAGCCGCTGTCACTATAATTGTGGTTAAGTTCAAGAATTTCAAAGATTCCACTCCCTTTGTTGTGCAGCATGGCCACACCATTTGCTTAGATCACGAACGTTTCTCGCGCGCTCCCTGCACGATGCGACCGCACGCGAAGTCGCCAGTCATTGGCGTGTGACATGCTACATGTTAATACGTTTTGACTGATCTTTGCAAGAAGTTTTACTACCAATCCCAGAAAGTTCTCACACATGAGCATGACTTTGATTTGCCGGCGTGGCACCCGGCTTGAGGCGTGCCCATGAACGATGGCCGATGGAGCGGATTCGGTCGGGTGACGCGGCAATGCCTTCTCAGAATTCGACGACCCTTTCCGAAACCGCTTCGGCGATCTCGAAGACCTGATTGGTGAAGTGTCGCGCCTTGAGGAACTGGAACACCGTTTCCACGGGATTGATTTCCGGGCTGTAGGGCGGCAGTTGCAGCACCGAGACGTTTTCCGGACGGTCGGCATCCCCCGGCCGATACCATCCGGCGCCGTCAAGCACCAACAGAGCATGGCGGCCGTCGGAAACCGCTGCACTGATTTCCAAGAGGTGGCGGTTCACCTCCTGCATGTTCGCCTTGCCGCAGACATGGCCGACCTTCGTACCGTCATCCGGGTAGATCGCGCTGAACGCTTAGCTGTAGCCGTAGCGATGGACCCTTGGCTATACGGTGACAATCTGGATGAGAGCCTGACGACGCCCGCGGGATGCTTGCCGATCTCGCCACGCTGACGCTCAACGAGGTCATGCTGCCGAAGAGCCCGGATCATGTTTTCGAGATGCTGGCGCAGTCGACGCCGCTGCAACGGCGGGCATTTGAGTTGCTGGAGATTGACCTGCCGAAGATTGTTGCCAGTACGAGTCCAGGTTGATATCGGCCTAATGACCTGATATAATGGAGAAAATCCGGTTTTCCAGCCATGAAGATCTGCTTAAAGCAACAGAATTGCGGTTAGGCCACGCCTCGACTGAACCAGATCCCGGGCAACCGTCCAGCCATCAGTCATGCGCGCGCCGACTAGCCAAGCCTCGCCGTCCGCCCGGAACGGCCGTCAATCAGCGGGAAGTCAATTTGCCGGGAATTGCTGTGTTTATTGACATGTTACATGCCAGATGAAACACTCAGTGGAAACTTCAATTTGTAGGAGCAAGAAATGAGCGTTGAGAACCAGTCGGTACTCGTCGTCAGCGGGCATGCGGCTGATTTTGTCTGGCGCTGTGGCGGGACGATTGCCAAATACGCCAAAGCAGGAGCCAACGCGCATATTGTCTGCGTGACATCTGGGGCGCGCGGCGAATCCGGCAGTTGCTGGAGCGGCGAAGAAAAGCCGACCGAACAGGAAGTGCGCGACATTCGCTTCGCGGAATCGCAGGCGGCAGCGGCAGAACTCGGTGCGACAGTTGAATACCTCGACATCGAAGACCACCCAATTCAATACAACCGCGACCAGATCATTCAACTTGCCGAAATCATGCGTCGTGTGCGTCCGACCATCATTATGACGCATGGAGAAATTGACGTCTTCAACCCTGACCACGAGGCGGTTTTTCAATTTACTCGATGGGCATTGCGCGCGGCCACTGTGCCTGGTGTGCTCCCGGAAATCGACATCTTCCCGCAGCCGCAATTCTACTCGTTTGAGTCTGACCAGTCGACGCTGGATGAATTCCGTCCGAACATCTACATCGATATCACCGATGTTATCGAAGTCAAGATTGCCGCATCACAAAGGGTTCCGACCCAGTATGGTGCCATGGGGCAACGATATGTCGAGCGCGCCGACTTCCGGGCGAAGCAAATCGACAGCTTTGCCATAAGCGAGCCGAAGTATTCGGAAGGCTTTCGTCAGCACTATCCGCTGAACACGGAATTCTTTCCATTGACCAGCTAATCGGCAATCCAACAGTTCCAGGAGAACAAAATGGAGTTCCTTCGTCCAAGTAACGTTCGCCCCTCCAGCATAGGTGTTCGTCACAGCGGTGAGATATTTGAAGCCGTCGTAACGCCCTTTCCGTTGGATGGCGGGGATCTGACTGCTGGCGGATTTGATGCCCAAGCGAACGAGGTTTTCGACCAGTTCGCCCAAGTGCTTGAAGAAGCCGGTCTTAGAAAAACCGATGTGACGACAGCACGCATCTATCTTCACAACGTCGACGACGATGCCGTGTCCATGAACAAGCATTGGAAAGCGTTCTTCGGGGATCACCCGCCCTGCCGCTTGTGCATCGGCGCACGCTTGCAGGCCGGCATGTTGATCGAAATCGCGTTCGTTGCGGAAGTTTCGCGACCATAAGGGGGCGGAAGTGGGCCTGTTCAGAAATACACGTACCACCAAACAGTTCCCGAATGACAATGACGGGAATGGTTGGTTCAACATCTTGGATAACCGGCCCAAATTCCCAAGAGTCGAGGACGACCATGAATTTGACTGGGTCGTCATTGGTGCCGGCGTCTCAGGACTGGCGTCTGCGCGCGAAATTGCAAACACCTACCCCGAAGCCTCGATCGCCTTGGTTGATGCTCAACCAATCGGGTTTGGACCGTCCGGTCGTAATGCGGGTTTTGTTGTCACACATCATATCTGCTACCCACTCAAGAATTTCGAAATGACCCACCGCAAGATCAGGCTTGCCACGGCGGGAACGCAGTATCTTCGCGAAGTTGTGCGGGATCATCAAATTCGGTGCGAATGGAGTGACTGGGGCCGTACCTATACTTCTTACAACGATGAGAGCGAAGACCAACTGAACGGTATGCGCGGCGACTATGAACGCCTTGGGATCGAAACTCAGGATGTCTCGTCCGCAACACTGCAAGAACAAACCGGCATAGACTTCTATCGCTCTGGCGTGCATTTCTCCGACTCTGCCTTGGTCAATCCTTCGGCCATGTGCGTCGGGTTGGCATCGACGATGCCGCCCAATGTGCATGTATTTGAAAGCTCACCGGTGCTGAACACGAGGATTGGCCCGCCAAGCGGAATAGGTTTCGCCGAGGGGCATATCTCAACGGAAAACGTTGTCCTGTGCACCAGCACATTTACGTCGCAACTCGGCTTTAACAGCCCAACAGTCCCCATTGGCGTCTTTGCCAGCCTCTCTGAACCGGTCGATCCTGTCGGCCCTGACGGACAGACTCTGAGAGAGTTTGGCATCATGGAGGTGTTGGACACCGGCGCGACGCTTCGCCTGACCCGCGACAAGCGTCTGTATGTCCGCGGCGGATACTACACTTATGGGAAAACGCGGTCACCAAGCGCAAAAGATCTTGAATTCGCCCGCGAACTGCACCGACAGGATATCCTGAAAAGGTACCCTCACCTTTCAAAGTCGTTGCAACTGACACATACGTGGTCAGGGTACATCGGGTTTTCCAGGAACGACGCGCATTTATTTGGAAAGCTCGGCGACGGGCTATATGCGAACGTTCCATATGACTCCAGTCCGCTTTCACGCGGCAGCCTTGCCGGGAAACTACTGGCCGATGACATCGCCGGTCGGGAGAGTGATTCGCTGCTGGCGCAAAAGGAACTGCCAAAACCGGCTTGGTTGCCGCCTGAACCAATTTTGGGAGCGATTGTTAAACGCAGGCTCAACAAAGCGATGTCGTCTGCCGGGGTGCATCCACCACGATAGCCTTGCGGCAACACAACTGGGAGGAGGGACTGATGAGCCAAACCGCAAATGCACGGTCAGCTGTGGCAGAAACCGTTATTTCGATACGGGACATGAACAAATGGTACGGTGCATATCATGCGTTGAAAGACATCAATCTTGAGGTAAGGCGCGGCGAACGCATCGTGATTTGCGGACCGTCCGGTTCAGGAAAATCAACTTTGATCCGTTGCATCAATCGACTGGAGGAACACCAATCCGGCGACATCGAGGTGGAGGGCATTGAGCTTTCGGCCAACCTGAAAAACATTGATGCGGTCCGGTCGGAAGTGGGCATGTGCTTTCAGCACTTCAACCTGTTCCCGCACCTGACCATTCTGGAGAACTGTACGCTCGGTCAAGTCTGGGTTCGCAAGATCTCGAAAGCCGAATCGGAAGAGCGCGCGATGCACTTTCTGGAGAAGGTCAAAATCCCTGATCAGGCCAATAAGTATCCAGGCATGTTATCCGGTGGTCAGCAGCAACGCGTGGCGATTGCCCGTGCCTTGTGCATGAAGCCACGCATCATGTTGTTCGACGAACCTACTTCGGCTCTTGATCCTGAAATGATCAAGGAAGTGCTGGATACAATGGTTGAACTGGCCGAAGAAGGCATGACCATGGTCTGCGTGACTCACGAGATGGGCTTCGCCCGCAACGTTGCCGACCGTGTAATCTTCATGGACCAGGGCGAGGTCGTTGAAAAAAATAATCCAACTGATTTCTTCGAGAACCCACAGAACACGCGAACACAAGATTTTCTAAGTCAAATTCTGGGAGACTGACGATGCAAGGAAACAACTCTCTATTCGATTTATCAGACAAGACTGCTCTTATCACTGGCGGATCAAGAGGAATCGGCTTCTCAATCGCGCTCGGGTTCGCCCAAGCCGGAGCCAGAGTCAATCTGGTTGCAACCCGAAGAAACGTACTGGATGCAGCGGTTTCTCGTTTGATTGACGAAGGGTGCTCTGCAAAGGGATACGCACTTGACGTCTCAGATGGCAAGAGGGTCGACCAACTGCACGAAACATTAAAGTCAGAGAACCGGCTGCCCGACATCGTAGTCAATTCTGCTGGTACCATTGCTCGTGGCGCCGTAACCGAGATCAGCGACGAAGAATTCAATCACGTCCTTGATGTGAATGTCACCGCTATGCTTCGCATGGCGCGTGCTTTTACACCCAACATGCGTAATAAGGGTTTTGGTCGAATTATCAACATTGCTTCAATTGCAGCGTTGGGCGGAATGGTTGATCGAACCAGCTACTGTTCAAGCAAGGCTGCAGTGGTCGGGTTCACTCAATCGCTTGCAACAGAAATGGCTGCGTCCGGTGTTACGGTTAATGCAATCTCTCCAGGCTCATTTCCAACCGAATTCAATAAACCGCTTCAGACCAGCGACGCCTTCCAGGCTTGGATGGACATGAAGACTCCACTCAAACGGTGGGGACTACTTGAAGAAATAGCTGGACCGGCAGTCTTTTTGGCGTCCGAAGCATCGTCCTACGTTACGGGGCACAATCTTGTCGTTGACGGCGGCACCTCAGCCACGATTTGAATGCAAGGTTTTTGGAACGTGTTTCTTTGGCACGGCCTTGACGTCGATCGAATTTGCGACTGAAAGGACTTGGGACTCCATGGAGCAACGAAACCCTGAGACGGGCTTTTCGACGAATGACCGAGAATGCCAAAGTGATGTCCATTAAAGGAGGAACAGTAAGGATGAAGAAAACAGAACAAGCGAAATTTGAGACCGAGAAACTCTTTGATCCAGATGACTATTTTCATTTCTATACTCACCGCTTGAACGAAGAGCGAACGAAGACTGAGATTAGGTTCTTGATTGATACGCTGTCACTCAATCAATCTCATCATATCCTTGATTTAGCGTGTGGTTGGGGGCGGCATGCTAACCGACTAGCAAAGCAGGGCTACAAGGTGCTGGGAATCGATAGGACGAGTGGGTTTCTGGACCGCGCGAAGAATGAAGCCGAGCAACTTGGCGTATCTGTTGATTATAGAAATATGGACATGCGGAGGATTGATTTTCGCGCGAGGTTCGATCGCGTAGTGTGCTTGTTTTCAGCTTTTGGTTATTTTGAAGACGAAGACAATCAACTGGTGATGAACAATATTTCACGAGCACTTAGGCCGGAAGGACTGTTGTGTTTTGACATTCTTCACCGTGATGTTCAAGTCAAGGAACAGAAGCCCTATATGGTTAACCATGTTGGTGAAGACATTATGATAGACGAGATGCAATTTGACAGTGTGACCGGAAGGCGGCTGTACAGGCGAACTTTGATGCGTGATGGAAGAAGGCAGGATATTTCATTTTTCGTCAGGTTATATAATGTGCAAGAGATTAGTATGCTATTGATGCGTGCAGGATTGTTCATAAAGAAGATCTATGCGGATTTTGAGTCAACGGAATTTACTTCAGAGTCAGAGCGTATGGTGGTTGTTGCGCAAAAAACGAAATAATTGTCGGAGGGACGTTGAGCTACTCTCAAATCCTTGGACAGTTTATGTCGCTCGATATTTCGGCCAAAAAGACTTGGGAATCTATGTACTTCACCGGACCAAGCAAGATGAATGTACACGCCCAAATGCGCAGATGAAAGGGGGGAGGATTCGCATCAAGCCGGCTGCTCCTTCGCGTGTTGTTTTGGCCGGAACACCTCAATCGCAATCAGCGCGATAACCGAGATGACAACGCCCAGCGCTTGAAGCCAGGTCAGGATGTCGCCCAGTAGCCAGACGCTTAACAACACGCCCACAACGGGCGAGGCAAGAAAGAAGGGCGCGATCTGGATAAACCGATATTTCCTGACCAAATACCACCAAGATGCAACGTTAAAGAGGCTGCTGATCACGGTCAGGAATGCCAGAGCAAGAACTGCCTTCGGCGTCATTTGAAAGACAGATGACAGTGTCAGGCCCTCGAAGCCGATGGCGCATATCAGCAGAACAGGCGCGGCCAATGCGGAGCTCCAGATAGTTATTTGCAGCGCGGACAATCCTTTTAGGTCGATTCGCATTCGATTGCCGACCGCCCAGGCGGACGCGGATCCGAGCAAAATGAGGACGCCTACCAGGGAGGTGTCTTCAAAAGAAAGATTCGTCAGTAACGCAGTCCCGACAATGGCGCAGGCGACTCCGAAAATTTGTGCCAAATTCGGACGGACCGCATCCAATGCCACGGAAATCAAAAGCGCGATAGGAACGCCCGTCTGAATCAGAACAGCTGCAATCGAAGCGTTTACGTGCTGTGTTCCGACTATCATCAATCCGTGATGCATCGCTCCAAACACTAGCGCGAATATCAGGATTGAACGGAACTGACTGCGGTTCAATCTGCCAAACGCAGGTATCAAAAGCAAACAAGCCAACAACACAAAGCGTAGGCTGATAAGGGAAAGCGGACCAATATCGTCCAAAGCCGCCTTGATCACGACAAAGTTCATACCCCATACAAGCGTGATACTCAGCCCCAATAACAAATGAGGTATAGTGAGTTTTTGCAAATCTTCGCCGCCGCCGCCTGTCAAGATGTCTCTCCCAAAATAATTGAGACCCGGCCTTTGCACCGGTGCCCGAACTGTCCTGACTGGTGAAAGCGTTACGCCTCGAAATGCAACACCGCCTCCAGTTCGCGGTCGATGTGCGCCGCTTGCTCGGACGTCGTGACCGACATAGGCATGCGCGGCAGACCTGATTTCAGCCCCTGTTTCGCAAGACTGTATTTTACGTTAGCAGGCAGGTTGCCAGCTGAGATCGTGTTCCAGAACCGTAACATTGCTAGGTGAATCTCCTGCGCTTTTGCGTGATCACCGCTCTGAACGGCCTCCCAGAGCTTGACGCACACCCCCGGAATCGCCGCGGGGTTTGCCGCGATTGTTCCGTGCGCTCCCAAAACAAATGATGGATAGAGCAGCGCATCGACCGCAGACAAAACCAGTTTTCCCTCCGGTAGGTTCAAAAGCAAATCGGCCATCAGCTTAAGATCGCCAGCGGATTGCTTGACACCGACTACGTTCGGAATGCCTGTCATGATGCGGTTTAGCAGATCAGGGTTCAGATAGTTCCATGGCACCACATTGTAGATCACAATCGGAATGTCCGAGCTGTCTGCCATGCGGCTAAAGTGCTCGTAAGTCGCATCTTCAGTCGGTTTGAAAACATAGTGAACCGGAGTCACTTGCAGGCCATCAATCGGAAGGCGGTCTATTGCATTTACTTTTTCCACCGCAGACCGGGTGCTGTTCGCGATAACACCGGCAATCAGCGAGATCTTGCCTTCGGTCTCTTCGGCGGCGATTTCCACAGAACGTGCCAATTCGGTTGTATCGAGAGTATGTCCCTCACCGGTGCTTCCACCGACACAGACACCGTTTACACCCTTCGAAATGTTAAACCGGATCACTTCACGAAAGGCTGCTTCGTCGATGTTTTCATCCCGGTCAAATGGCGTGACCACGGGTGGGATAATGCCTTCGATGTTCATTTTCGTTCCTCCTCTGATTGGAAAGCACGCACCACCCGGGCGCATTCAGGCCAATTTGTCGGCCAACGCACGGGCTTCTGAAACGGCGGTTGGATGTGCTGTATGGCCTTTCACTTCGACGGTGAATCCAGCAGCAAGCGCAGAAGCAGTGTCACCCCCGGCAACCGAAAGGGCCAGCGGGAAGTTTGAAGCGCCAAAAACGGCGATCGGATCCACCGGGCGCTGAACCAGCTTAAGGTCGGAGCGCGGCAAGGGTGACCTGTCGGGCAGCACGACATCATGGTAAGTGTCCAGATGTCTGCCTGCTTCGATGTGATCAGCGAACAAGCGCAATTGGCCGCCAGTGCGCCCAGTTTCACCTTCGCTACGCGGCTCCGGCAGTCCTGTTTCGTTACAGCAGTATTGTCTTGGCGTAGGCAGTTTCCCGACTATGTCATCCGCAATCGCGCGCAGGAACTCTGCCCGTTCCCGAATGCTCAACGCCGCGTAAGCAGGAAAATCTCGTTCGGCTGCAAGACATGCTTGCCGTACGATATCATCATTCCCTTTGCTGAACCGAACCTCGCGCTTGGAAATTATTTCGGCAGCAAAACAGTGCTGTGTCTCGACCCAGTGGCCATCAATAGAGCGTTTGGCCTTGAGCATCTATTGTTTCCGTTTGTGAGCTCTGCTTGAAAAGTTGGCGTGAGGTCCCTTTCGGCACCCCACGCCTCCCTACGAGCCAAGGGGAGAACTTAGTCTTCCGGGAAAAGATAGTGTTTTAAGACCGGGGTCAGAATTTCCCACTGGACGTTGGCCGTTTTGTCGATTGTGACAAGCGACCCAGGCTTGACGACCGCGCGCTGACCATTGTCGGCGGTGAGACGCACATTGCCCTTCAGGCAGTAGAACATCTCTTTCTTATCGTAGGGATAGTCGTAAGTCCCGGTATCCGAACTCCACATTTCCCATCCGGCAACGCCGAGTTCTTTCAGACGTCCTGGACTCACATCCGCTTCCACTGTCAAAATGTTTGGCCCTGTGCCCCGCGCATGCACTTGATCGTCGCCCACGAGTTGAACCTTTCGTCCATCATCGTCAAAAAAGTTGCAGAGCCAGCGTCCAGTCATTTCATAAAAGAACGGTTGGTCTTCCTGCTCGATGCCCTGTGCCGCTACTTTTGCACTCGCATCGTGAATGTCGTCTACTGCAAAGCCAATGTGGCGCAGGCCGAGAGGCCATTCTTCGGTTGCCGAATGCAACTCAATCACCGTCATCGGCATATCGGGGTGAACGAGTTCAACTGCGCGACCAACATGCTCTGTTTCGCGAAGGATGCGGAATCCAAGTTTTTCGTAGAATATTTTGCCCGCTTGAAGATCGCCCACGCAAAGGTCGATGTGATCAATGCCGATAATCATGAGGTGCTCCGATTTTCTGATCTTTGCCAATGCAAAAAACGGCCCGCTGCTTTCGCAGCGAGCCCCTTTTTTCTCCCCTTAGGCTGCATTCGCCACTAGGTGTTTGTCCCAATATGCCTCCAACTGCTTTTGCTCTTCAGCTGTCGGCATTGGCACCGGCGCCCGTGTGTTGCCAACATTCATACCTTGAAGGTTAAGCGTGGCCTTCATCATGGCAATGAAATGCGGTGTCGGATGTTTGGTCGTTGCGTAGCCCGCCACATAGTTGAAGTAGTACGAGTAGTCGATCATTCGACGCCATACGTCTTGAGCTTCGGGAAGGTCTTTCTTAACAACGGCAGCATCGTAAAGTTCGACGCTGTGTCTGGGCAAAACAGTCGGCAACGCTGCGCACCAACCAACGGCTCCAACGGCCATCGAGTCGAGTGGAGAGAAGTCCGAACCGTAGAGGATCGATAATTTGTCGCCACACAGGTAATTTGTGTAATTCACGCGATCACTGGCACCATGCGCAGATTTCATAGCAAAGAGCGTGCCCTCTTCAGTGAGCATCGCGACGTCTTCCTGGTCAATCTCGTAGCCTGCTTCACCCGGGTTATTGTAGAGCATGAGTGGAACGCCTGCAGCATCCGAAATGGCACGCAGGTGGTCAAAAACTGCTTCAACCGGAGGCATGGATGCATATGGCATCAACGTCATCAAAGACATGGCACCAGCATCCATCGCTGCTTTTGCCATGTCACAAGCCATCGCTGTATTCCAACAGATCAGACCCGAAATAACCGGCGCTCTACCGCTGGAGGCTTTCACTGCAGCTTTTACGTTGTTCAGGTGCTCTCTCTGGTTCAACCCAAAGGCTTCCGAAGACGTACCGTTCGGCACCAGGCCGTGAACGCCATTCTCCAGGAGCCAATCGCAGACGCGCTCGCACTCACCCACTTGTTGTGTTCCGTTGTCGTCAAAAACGGTGATCACGGCTGGGAAAATGCCGTGGATTCGGGCCAATTTCTTTTTCATCTCTTCCCTTTCGAAGTCTGACCGGTGACCATTTCATGTGGCCCCCTACATGTAACATGTCACATGTCGTTGGTCAATGCGTATATGAACACTGTCCAAGGCCATCCCACGCTAGATCCGGTCAGGCTCATTCAAACGTCGGCGGCCAATCCGCAAGTCCGGCCTCCGGCTCCGGAATGCAACCAGAATCCGGCTGTCATGTCGGGTGATTCGCGGACAATTCCTAACCGGCGGGGGCTAATCCTGGCAAGACCCGGCGCAAATATGCGCCAGATCACACGGCTCTGCGCGCCCGGCCAGGGGCCGGGCCTCGAGGAGCGAATTCGGGTGAATGGGCCGGGCAGCCGTCAAGCCTGATGAGCGAGATCGCCCTGTTGGAGATGGCCGCCAGGTTCTGCGGGATATTCCCGACATATACCCGGCAGCGACCCTCGTCAAAGGTGCAGTCCCGGACCCAGTGCGGGCGGCTATCCACTTGATGCCGAATTCGGTACTGCGAGGAAAACTCAAACCAAAGAGTGCGGGATTGCATCTATGGCGAGGACGCATGCCTGACCCGCGCCGGCCACGGGCTGGCGAATTGGGCCAGCCTCAACATCATCGCGCTGGCACTGGTCTTTACCAACCGCCGCTAGAATGAAAGCCTTGCCGCCGCCCGGCTCTGAGCAGCGGCCGACTCCGGGCGATTCCCGGGCGCTACCGGCAAGCTGCCTCGACACAGGAACGAATCACCCGAACCGGGAGACGGTACCAGTGCTGGCTCGCGGATTGCTCCAAACCCACGGATTCCGACCGGAAAACACCGATTCGACCCTTCATTCAACGGCCGTTTGCAAGATCAGCCGCGGGGTGGAAAAGTCCTGGTACGCCGTTCCGGCTACCACCTGGCGGCGCGAGACTCATAAGTCGTGTCTTCATGAAAATTCTCCAATGTACCCAAGGTCACTGAAGAAAGATGCGAAGACAGCGCTTCGATTGCATCATCCTTGGATTGTCTCTCCACTGCCGCAAGTATCGCCTTGTGGTCACGATGTGCTTCTCGTGCAGTCTCTTCCGAGAAATGCGCCCGGAACAACTCAACCTGGCTTTGAATCATATCGCGCACGCGTTTTAATGTGCTGTTGTTGGCGCATTCAGAAATGATCTCATGAAATCTCCGGTCATACTCGAACCAGTTGCGTTCTGACGAATATCCTTCGCGATCAATTTTCTTTTGATAGGCAGCTTCGTTTTCCAAAAGCAGCTTAGTGAGAAGGTCGATATCTCCCCCCATCGCAAGCTCCAAAGCCAGCCTCTCGAAGGCATTCCGCACCTCTCCTATTTCAACCAGGTCCTTCTCATGGGGAATCCTCACAAATCGCCCACTATTTGGAAAGATCTCGATTAAACCCTCCTGTTCAAGACGTTCCAGTGCCTTCACAACTGGCGATCTGCTCACCCCAAACTGTTCTGCGACCTCCGGAGCACTAATGCGTTCGCCATGCGCGCGCTGGCGCGTGATAATCTGCTCCTTGATTCGATTGTAGCACTCCTCGAACAGAGAGACTCTCGCGATCTGACTAGTTTGACGGTTCATATTTTCCTCTTGCTACCATCTCTTGACCATAGGCGGTTTGGCAAAGGTACCTAGTGTCTGCCAGACCCCCCCACTCAGCGAGTGCCGACCGCAATTGCACTGGCCTGAACGCCGACAATCGGCGGATTAGACCCCGGATCTAGCATCCCACCCGCCCGGATACGGTTGTCGGGATTGCGCGTGCCGCGATCGAAACTCGCCACCCGCAGTTCGGGGAGTCGTTCCCGTGCCGCCGCCACCGTCGGCACCGCATAATCGACATCGCCGTACTGCCACATCACGACGTGGAGCAGCACGAAGCCTTGGTCGTCTTCCAGCATGCAAACCTGAACACCCGGCAAGGCCGGGCAGCGGGCCTTGCCCCCGGAGATCTACCTGGCATGCGGCTCGAAGACCGGGAAAACGTTTTCCTGCTGAGGGATGATGGCCTCGCCGAGAAGAAGTCAGCGCCGGACCTGGCCTGCCTGCCGCTTGGCATAGCCGAAATTGTCCCTGGGCCCGCCGGTATCGACACCCTTGCCCTCGAGGCCGGCAAGCGCGGCCTCGGCCCGGCCGGCAACCTTGTGGCAGCAGGTTGACATCGGTCGGGTAATGGATATCGGTCAGCGCCACAAAGGAGTCACGGCGCCCGGACAGGGGCACGGAAGGTATTTTTCCTGCGCCCGCATGACCGCTCTCCACGATCAGGCGGCTGATCTCGGCCAGCAATTCGGGCGACAGCAGGCCGTCATTGTCCACCGCTGCGTGTACCTCGTACTGGTACTCGTCCCGGGCCTCAGGTTGACCGGGGAACCGGCGAGGCGTCCGATGCCGGTTCACCAACTCCTGCAGGCGATAGCGATCGCAGCCCGGCCGTCCGGTCTTCCTGCTGATGCCGCGGCGAATGTGCTGGTCCAAGGGAGCGAACAGAAGCTGGCGGAGATTCTCGTCGGAACAGAGGCGCTGAAGCCCCGGCAGCAGGGCCGGCATGTCGTCCCCGGATCCGGCATCCAGCCTGATGTCCGGGGAGTGAACCCCGCCGAGCATCCGCCGGGCATTGCGAGTCTGTCTCATGCCTGCTTCGCGAAGATCGGCGGAAAATGGCCCCAAATCGACTCCTTCTTCCAATTCCTCGCTCCGAAAATACACCAAAGTATCCAAAGAAATTAACGACTTAATGGGCCTTCTGGTGGGCACGAGTTATACTTCGTACCCTCTTTCGCGCAGCGTGTCGTCTATCCAGCTGCGGTCATAGTCACCCGAATTATAGGACTCCACGTAGCCTGCTTCATTTGATGCTGTCACGCGAACTTTGGCCAGAATTTCCTCCGCGTTTTGTGGTCGGATTGCGATCACGCCATCAGCGTCGCCGACAATTATGTCTCCATGATGCACAACCATGCCTCCGATCGACACAGGAACACCAATTTCACCTGGACCATCTTTGTAAGGTCCCCTGAGCGAGATGCCTTTGGCGAAGCATCCGAAGTCAGAGCTTGGATCGGCAAAGGCTTCGACATCACGGACAGCAGCATCTAACACGAAACCGGCAATGCCACGCAGTTCCGCCTGCGTTTTCATTAGGGCACCAACCAACGCCTGAGACGTTTCTCCGCCGCCGTCAACCACAATGACATCCCCCGCCGAAGCGGTTGCAATCGCCTTGTGAACCAAAAGATTGTCACCAGGTCGTGTCTTGACAGTATAAGCGACACCAACAACACGCTTCGAATTATTGAAAGGTGTCAATTCTTTGGTTCCGTAAAGCCGGGCCATATTATCCCCGATGTGAGGCGTGACAACGTCTTTGAACTGATCCACTAGTTCTTGTGGAGCGCGGCATTCCATTGCAAGGATGCGGTTTCCAATCATATCTTGGCCCTTTGACATCTAACATGTTACATGACGGTCTAACAAACCGGCTACAACCATTGCAACAGCAATCTCAGGTCGAGTTTTCTGCAGCGTCCTATTTCTTTCCGCTCTGGCGGGTCTTGTGTTCTTCAGTCACCAGACCGGCAGTTCCATTGACGCCCGTCTGGGCGGTCGCACTTATGACGCGTCACTGGACTACACGCCGAATTGGTGGGCTGCGGTCTTGCTCGCCCACAGGCTTTCGGAAGGCACGCTGATCTATTTGGACATGTTCCAGTTTGCCTATGTGGCAAAGGAGGTGGTCAATCTGCGGCATCCCTGCCAGTGGAGTCACGCCTACGGCTTCGGGACCCTCGGCTATGCGCTGCCGGAGGCGACCGGCGGCAAGGTTGCATGACCGGAAAGGCCGGGCTGGCAATCGTCGGCGATTACGGGTTGCAATACACCAACCAGGAGCTCGGGACGCTGGTCGATACCGGGATTTCGGTCACGCTCATGGCCGGCACAACCACGGCCTGGGCGAGATCAGGAATTGCATGGAAAGATCGCAGATCATGCCAGTGGCGACCGACGCCTTCCTGCCGGGCCCTTCGCTGCTGGCGCAATCCTATCGGCTGGGCTACCGGCGCCCGACATCGGTGGATGAGCTGGCAGCGGCCATCCGGTCAGATCTGGCGGCGCCGGTATCCACGATCATCCATGCCGATACGAAAAGGCTGATTGCCGCCGCCGGTTGACCGGTAGCCTGGCCATGTTCGGGGCAGGTGCCGGGTGGCCGTTCCGGCACCCTGCCTTGGTCAGGACATGTTGTAAATCGAGGTCTCGACGGCGTGCAGGAATGACCAGGTTGATCGCCCCGCCACCGCCGCAACCGGCAATGTGGTCGAAGCATTTCGGCTCGTTGATGCTGATCACCGTACCGTCCAGCCGCCAGCGGCAACCGTCGGTCGGGTCCTGCCGGTACCCCAGTAGCGGCGCCACCTCGACCAAGGGGCGTGTCCTCACCTCGTCCGTCAGGCACCGAAAACCATCATCCCGCCT
The DNA here is from genome assembly GCA_963664715.2 of Paracoccaceae bacterium. Lineage (GTDB taxonomy): Bacteria > Pseudomonadota > Alphaproteobacteria > Rhodobacterales > Rhodobacteraceae > JAPOXR01. The sequence continues at coordinate 189,707 of CAXXUY010000015.1, read as the reverse complement.
TCCACCGATCATGCCTTCTCCCAAAATCTGCACCCGCCGGGCGGGCTGTGGAGACAACTGCATTATATTGAATTCAACATAATGAACTTGCATTGACTTTGGGGCCGGAGTTCTTGCCTGCCAGAGGCATGAATAGATGGATGCTGATGTGAAATTACGGAGGTCTTTATGAACAGTGACACCCAAAATACCATTCAGGAAATCTTGGAGGAGACTGGAGCTATTGTCGCGTGTTCGATTTGTTGCAGCAACTATATCCACGCTTACGATCATAACGCGGAGAAAATGGCATATGCTCAAGCAACAAACGCTCGGAAGGATGGAGACCGGGGTTTCAGGAGCATGTCACGTGAAGAGGTCGTAAGCTACGTAAAGATGGCTCTGGACTCTGCTTCGAACAAATGTCCGTCGTGTGACCTGCATAGCTAAACTGCCCCCTCAACACGCTTCCGCGTTCACTCGCAGGTATTCGTCGACAAATATGTCTGTGAGTTCGGCTACCCACTGAAGGATGTATCCGGCGTCTTGAGAATGGGTTCCGATGGAACCTATTTTCCATGTGACGGCGGATCCGAGTTTGTCCGTTAGGTAATCAGTAACCAATTTGTTGAATTCCACACCTAATCCGTATGCTGGATTCAACACATTGACGTTAACATAAAGGTACGGGACGTCGAGAGACTCGTCATAGATCTTGGCAGCCCGAAGCCTGCTTCGGACCGTGGTTTCAATCCGCTCAACTGTAAGCCCGATCTCGGCCGCATAGTCAGGCAAGTCTTCAACCAACAACCCAACCGGCCCGCACTCGTTCCATAGTTCGAAGCGATCCAAGGAGGTCAGATTGCTTGTGTCCTCTGCCGCTACAGAACCAGTGCAAACCATCAGCACTGCGGCAACAACGCCGAAAAACTTGGATTTCATGAAAGACTACCCTCTCTTCGCGGAACATGGTAAGTTGCCGCCCAACGAGGATATGAGCGGCAATGGATGATGGAACTGCACAACAACCGTCTTGCTGGAATCAATCTAGCAAGTGCCCGCCAGAGAACCCCCCTTTCGGCAAGTTCCAGCCCCGAATTCACCCGGCCTGACCGCCGGTAATCGACGGATCTGACCCCGATCCGGGAGATTGTCGAGGATCCGGCAGCAGATTTCCTGCCCCTGGCAGCGATTCCGGCAGTTCTTGACAGGGTTGACCACGGGGAGAGGCTCCCGGTCCGTCAGGGCCGGGAGCATCGCCGAATTCAGCGGATGCCTCAGGCAGCGAGGCGGTGTTTGAGCCGGTGCGATGCCTGCCGGCGCAGCAGGAGCCCGATGCGGTGGATGTTCATGGCCACCACCGCCAGTGCCACCGAGCGGGCAAAGCCGGCAGGGCCGCGAGCGCGAATTCGGTCAAGCCCCCGGTGGCCCAGGTTGTTGATTGCAGATTCCACCGCCGGGTGGGCCCGGCGCATGGCGACGAACTCGCTGCCAGCCTCGCGTGCCCGTTCGTCCCGGCCCCGATACCCCTTCTTCGGCAGCACATTGTGATCGAGCATCTCGTCCAGGCGGACCCGGTTCTCGGGGCTGTGGAAACCTCGATCGAAGCTCACTGCCCTGAGTTCGGGGAACCGTTCCTGTGCGGCCGCCACCATCGGCACCGCATGGTCGGTATCGCCGCCTTCCCACATCACCTCATGGTGCAGAACGAAACCGTGACTGTCTTCCAGGATGCAGACCGGAACCCCCAGTTCGACCGGACAGCCGGCCTTGCCCTTGGCGATCCATCTTGTATGCGGCTCGAAGACCGAGAACACCTTGTCGTGATGCGGGATCTGTTCGCCCTCCAGCAGGCGGCGCCGGGTCTGGTCGGTCTGCCGGACGGCATGGGCGAGATACTCCCTGATGCCGCCGGTATCGATGCCCTTCTGCTCAAGGGCAGGAAGTGTTCCTTCAACCCGCCCGATCAGCCGGCGGCAGCAATCGAGATAGGCCTCGACATCTCCGGGCTTGGCCCGCCGGGTCCGGCGGACGGCGTTGTAGAGGCTCCTGAGGCGGCGGCTCTGATGCTTCCACTGGCGCCAGCCCGGAACACCGGTAGCGGTGGTGGCCCGGCCGGTATCGCGGATGAGGCCGCGCATGGCGTCCCACAAGAGGCCGGCATCGGTGGGATAATGGACATCAGTCTTGACCACGAAGGAATCAGCGCGCCCGGCCAAGGGCGCGCCAGGCTTTTTTCTTGCGACCGCATGGCCGCTCTCCACGATCAGTTGATTGACGTGGGCCAGCAGTTCCGGGCTCATGAGGCTGACATTGTCGACCACGTTCTGCATCTCGTACTGGTACTCGTCCCAGGCTTTCGGGTGACCGAGAAACTGGCGGAGCGTGAGGTGCTGGTTCACCAGTTCGTGGAGGCGGTCATAATCGCAGCCCAGACCCTGCTTGACCACACCCATCACCAGGATGCGCCACATCTCCATGCCCGGCCTTCCCACCTTCCGGCTCACTCCGGGAAGGATGTACCGGTCGAGGAGTGCAAACAATCGCTCGCGGAAGGCCTCGTCGGAATAGAGGAACTGCAGCCCGATCAGCAGGGCCGGGATGTCGTCCCTGGATTTGAGATCGAGCCTGATATCCTCGATGCGGATTTCACCGAACATTTCCTGCGGATTGCGTATCTGTCGCATGCCTGCCTCGTGAAGATTGGTCGAAATCGGGCTGAATGGGTGGAAAATGGCCCGAAACCGGCCTGTTCTCCCGATTCTTCGACCGGACATTACCGCGTAATATCCAATTAAGTCAACAACTTAATGGGTTTTCTGGCGGGCACTAGCAAGGATAATCCAGCATGTCTAATTCAGATACGGAGCAAGCATCTCACCAAGAGACTCGTAAAGCCTCATTGCTTCGTCCCGGCTCTGCTGAATGGTTGTCGTCTTTCCATCAGGATAAACCAGGGTTATATCTAAAACGTGATCATTCGGGTCGTATTCTAGGTATATTCCTTCCCGCAAATGTGGTTTGTCACTCATAAGAACTACTCCTTCTTGTGATTGAGAAGCCAGCCCGTTGCCGCGGGCTGGCTTCACATTGATAATGCTTCGATTTATGGCACTGAAAGGAACGTCATGAAACAGCCAGAAGAAAAGCCGGTCGTCACCGTCCGGCCATACAACTACCAGCCGTCAAAAACCGAACTCGAAGAAGACATCTCTGTGGACGCATCACCCGAGCACATCCGGGATGCGCTGATGCGGCCTGTCAGAGTGAAAGAAATCACCAGCCCTTAATCGGGCCAATGTGACTTTGGTATATAATCCCCATCATTTGCTTAGTGCTGTTGTAGCGCGTCGAAATGGATGCTGTCAGAGGCCGGAACATTGGAGTCAATTTTCACGCTGTCTGAAGCCGCTTAAAGGCCGAATTCGTCTCCATTGAATTACTGGATGACGTTGAACGCCAGCACCACTCGATCGCAACCAGGCAGGCTTGGCTCCACGTAGTGCTGGATCCACGACGGAAATAACACCATCCTGCCGGACAGCGGTTCAACCGAGAGGCCGCTCTGGGCATAACGGCGGGAACTGGAATTGCCTGGGGTGTGAATCTCATATTACGACATCGCCATGCTCTCACGCGGCCAGGGGCTGACGGATGTGGTTTCGATTGTCGTTTGCCGCTCCAATGCGTCCGCGTGCCTGCTTGATCCGCTCCCATGCACAATCGAACCGGCCGGATTTCACCAGCGAGCGGAAGGTCAGCACCGCCTGGCCACCGGCGATCCCCCAGCGCATCCCGGACCTCTTGAGACGCTCGGAGATGTGCGTCTTGTTCGCGGCCCCGACGATACCCGAGCCAATGATGAGCCCCTGCCGGCGCAATTCATGATAGCGCATCCGGTGCCGGTGCTTGCGGAAATAATTCAACATGCAGGTGAGTTCCTGCCGCGCCGTCTCGTTGCCGGCCCGCTCCCGCAACCCGCGGATGGCACGGATCACCCGGATGACCCCGTCCGGCTCGTCCCCGAGCACCCGCCGCCAGCGCCGGAACCACTCCGCGGTCGAGGCGGCATGCTCCGATGCGCCAGCCAAATGACTGGTAGCATGGAAGACATCCACGGCTTCAGCATCCGGCATCAGGCCAGACAAGAATGTCCGGTTGTCTGCAGCGCCATCAGCGATCGCCAGCAGTGTCAGGTCGGGCCGCCTCTTCAACACATGGCTGCATTCCTGCGCCAGCCAGCGCTTGAGGTCGGTCTTGCCGCCCTGTGGCATCCGGCCCGAACTGATGGTCGACAGGCGGGCACCCTCCCGCCATCCCCGCCCGGTCCCTCGCCGGGACGCAGAAGAACCATCGCACCATCCAGCGACACCGATACGCTCACCGCCCCGGCCGGGATCTCCTGCCCGGAACGGATGTCGTCAAGCGCATCCTCCTCGATGCCCTGCCAGGCCCAGTGAAGATCGCCCATCAACCGCTGCATGCTGCTCACCGATGGCGCCATGCCGCCCGAGCGATCAAAGATCAGGCCAGACTGGCGAGGCGTGCATTGCGAGACCATGCAGGCCGCAAGCTTGCCGGCCGGACGGGTCATCGAGCCCGGAAGCAGCCCGAGGCTGTCATCAACCGGACACAGCGACCGGCGCTCGCTGCGGCAGCGATACAAGGGACGCTCATACTCGAGCTTGCCGAGAAGGCAGGTCACCGTGCCCCTCGAAGGCGCCACCCTGTGCCATGTCTTGCCGGCGTGCCGGATCGATCCGGCGCCGTCATCCCGCTCCTCGATCAGCCCCTTCAGCAGCATCAGCCCGGTTGTGGCGACGGCGCTGACAACATGCTGCTCGATCTCGGCAATATCCATGCCCTGGCGGTCCGACCGGCAAATCTCCTCCGCCAGCCTTGCAAACTCCATCGCCGCCCTGCGAACGGGTTCGGGCAGATGCAAAAACTCCTTGGCAAGGATATCGGCTGTGTGCGACTCTACGGACATCGGGAATGCTCCATTGATTGATTGATAGCTAACCAGGATCTACCATATCCTGTGATCGGTGGCATTCCCGACCCTCCCCGAAAACCCGCATTCGTGCCCGAAACCGGCATCACCGGCACGGCACGGGCACATTCCGGCCCGATCAACGCCGAATCATACTGAATCACCCCGGCAAACCACCCGATTTTGCCCAGAACAAGCCACGTGCTGTCGCAATGCGAGATTTACACCCCTGCGCCGTCCGTGGGGTTGAAGGGCGACCTGCTCCTTGCTACTCTGTGTTCCCATGAGGTCGTTGCTCTTTCTGCTGTCATCCGTTTGTTTCTAAAGAGATAACAGCATGAGAAACGGCCTCGTACAACCCCTGTCATGAGATATCCGGGCTAGAGAGAAGGCAACGCCATGTTTGAGGAAACGATTCGCATATTGAGGAAGCTCGACAGGACTACCAGCATCCCGGTATCGATTTCCTATGATGAGGAGGGCTACTTCGACCGCGAATGCCCGTCGGAGGAATGCGAATTTCAATTCAAGGTTCTCTTGGAGGACTGGAAGGCCAAAGTCCGCGACGAAGAAGTCTTCTGTCCGTTCTGCGGTCATGCGGCGGATTCCACGGAATGGAATACTGAAGAGCAAATAGAGCACCTAAAGCAAGCGGCAATCGAACATTTGCGATCCACCGTGGGCAGCGCTCTCAGGCGTGACGCCGAACGCTGGAACCGGCGACAACCGCGCAACAACTTCATCTCCGTGACCATGAAAGTTGACAGCCGGCCTCAACAGATCGCCCTGCCGCCGACGGCGGCCGAACCCATGCGACTGAAAATCGTCTGTTCTGCCTGCGAGTGTCGATACGCGGTGATCGGTGCCGCCTACTTCTGCCCTTCCTGTGGTCACAACGCGGCTGACCAAGTCTTTGCCCAGACCATCGCTGGCATCAGGCAGTCTCTATGGGCGCTGAGCGAAGTTCGAGCCGCCATACCGGATCCAGACGCAGTTGAAAGTACCAGCCGCCTGATCATCGAGAGCGGCCACCAAAACGCCGTCACGGCCTTCCAACGTTGCGCAGAAGCGCTCTTCGCGACCCTTCCTTCCTCTCCTATAGCACGTCGAAACGCCTTCCAAAATCTTGCCGAAGGCAGCCAGCTCTGGCAGGAACAAACCGGCAAGAGCTACAGAGACCATCTCTCGGAAGACGAATTGAACCGACTAACCCAATCCTTCCAGCAACGCCATCTCCTTGCTCACACACAAGGCATCGTTGACCAGGACTACCTCAGCAAGAGCGGCGATACCCGCTACCGTCTTGGCCAGAGGATCGTTGTTCGACCACCGATGGTCCAAGATACACTCGATCTGATCGAACGCTTGGTCGCCGGCCTTAAGGCGGAATGCACATCCTTGAATACATAGACGAGGCGACGCGGACAATGCCGACTACACCGTTGCTTCAGCGCATCCGCCCTTTGCCGCCATCCGATCACGACCATTTGCCGCTAGACATTAGTCTCGACATAGCGCCCTCGAAATTCGAAACGGTATTCGGGTCGGCTAGTCGGAACTTCATCGGTTTATAAGGAACATAACCCTTTGATTTGATGCATCAATTACGGGTGTATTGGCCTTTCAAGCTGTCATTGTACTGTAAACACCACTTCCCGGATCGGCATCAAGAAGCTCAAACGCCCGCTCCTGGAGGGGCGTCGACTGGCAGGTGCTCCACACCGAGGTGGAAGAACCCGGTAGACTGTATTCGCCCACGCACAGCGTCGACAGGTCGGCAATAAGGCTCAGGAAGCAGCGCACCTCCAGACCGTCAGCCGTCATCTTGCTGCCGGCCTTGGCCAGGGCCGCATCCGAAACACGGGCCTTCTCGACCGGTGATCGGCGCCGGGCCCTTGCAGCCTGCCGGTCGTGATCCTCGAACAGGAGCGGCGCCAGGCTGCGGCGCATGTGCCATTCCACGTAACAGGCAAGCATGCTGTCAGTGCCGGGTGAATACTCCCCAAAAGCGCCGAAGTAAAAGTCCCCGGTTTCCAGGCTGATGGATTGATCCGGTGGGCATGCCCACCGGATCAAAAATCGGCAACAATACCCACCTGAACAACAAGCCGATGGAGGCATTGAGCAGGTGATTGCATTGAGGATTGTCGTTGTGATTCACGACTTGAAGAGACAGGGCCTTTCGATCAGCGCAATTGCGCGCAAGACAGGCCTGGACCGCAAAACGGTCCGAAAATACCTGGAACGGGGCCTCGAGGCCCCGAGTTACAGTCCGCGTGCGCCGCGTGCGCGGCTGATTGAACCTTTCGAGGCGTATCTTTGCCGGAGGATCGACAAATGTCCTGGCCTGTCGGCACGGCGGCTGCTGCGCGATACAAGGATGCTCGGCTACAGCGGCGGACATACCGCGGTGACCGACTTCCTGCGCCAGTTGCGCAATGATCGTCCGAAACGCTTCGAGGTCCGCTCAAAACCCCGCCGGGCCAGCAGGCCCTGCTCGACCTTGCCGAGTTTACGGTCTGCTTCACCGACGAGCCCGGGATCCGCCGCAGGGTATCGCTGTTTTGCTATGTGCTCGGCAACAGCCGCTGGCTGTGGGGGCGGTTCTGTTCGAACCAGAAGCAGGAGACGGTGCTGCGCTGCCACATCATGGCCTTCGAGGCCGCAGGCGGCGCCCCGCAGGAAGTGCTCTACGACCGGATGAAGACCGCAGTGCAGTCGGAGGCGGAAGACGGCACCCTCACCTGCAGCAAGCCGCTGGTGGCGCTCCTGGACCACCATGGCTCCGCTCCCCGGGCCTGCCGCCCATACCGACCCCGGACGAAGGGCAAGGTCGAAAGGCCGTTTCGCTACATCCGCCAGGACGTCTTCCTGGACCGGGTGTTCCGCAACCTGGACGATCTCAATGCCCAGTTTGAACAGTGGTGTTCACAGATTGCCAATTCCCGGCTGCACGGCACCACCAACCGGGTGGTCAGCGAGGCCTTTGCCGAGGAGCAGCCACACCTCATCGCCTTGCCGGACATCCCCTACAATGCGGTGTTGATGGATGACAGGCGGGTCACCCATGAGGGCATGATCTCGGTGAACGGCAATCTCTATTCCGTGCCCGACACGACCCGCAAGCGCCATGTCGAATTCCAGCAGTTTCCCCGGGAACTGCATATCTTCGAGGACGGTGTGCTGGTTGCCCGCCACCCGCTGCTCGAGGGCAGGAACCAGAGGAGGGTCGATCCCAGCCATCGGAAACCGCCGCCGCCGGCACGGCGAGCCGGGCGGATATCGTCGGGACAGACGGCGCCGATGGATATCGTGGTCACGCCGAGATCGCTGGACTTCCATGACGCCGTGGCCCGGCGCATGGCCAGCGGGGAGGCGGTCCGATGACCTCGGTGAGCGAGCGCATCCGGGGCAGCCTGGTCGGCCTGCGCATGCCGCGGGCACTGGAAATCCTCGACCAGGTTCTGCAGCGGGTCGAACGCGGCGAGGTCACCGCGCTCGAAGCCATCGATGAGTTGCTGCTGGAGGAATACGCCTCGCGCGAGGGCCGCAGGATCGCCATGGCGCTGCACACGGCCCGGCTGACCCCGGTCAAGACGCTGGAGAGCTTCGACTTCTCCTTCCAGCCCTCGCTCGACCGCAGCCGGGTGATGGCGCTGGCCCAGCTCGAGTTCATCGACAGGGCAGAGGCTCTGCACATCGCCGGGGCCCTCGGCGTGATCGCAGTCAAGGCCGGAAAGACCGTCTACAGGGCAACCCTGGCCGAGCTGATCGATGCGCTGCTGAAGGCCGAGAGGGAAGGACGACTGGCCGAGAAGATCCGCTTTCATGCCCGGGCATCGCTGCTCATCGTCGATGAGATCGGCTACCTGCCGATCACCGGCGGTGGCGGCAACCTGTTCTTCCAGCTGGTCAATGCACGGTATGAAAAGGGCTCGATGATCCTGACCTCAAACCGGGGGTTCGCCGAATGGGGCGACATCTTCGGTGATCCCGTCGTGGCAACGGCGCTGCTCGACCGGCTGCTCCACCATGCCTGCGTGATCCAGATTGAAGGCTCCAGCTACAGGCTGCGCAACCATGCCGATCTCATACCCGAACATGTCCGGGCAACCGCATCGATCACGCCGCCACCGCCGCCGAAAAGGAAGCGGGGACGTCCAGGAAAGGAGAACCAAATCGACGCATGAACTGGCTCGTCGCCAGACGCCAAGGGTGGGGAATTTTCAATCGGCACATCTGGGGAAATTTAAAACGGTATTGACACATGCAAAAAAACACGTGCGCCCGCACCCGCACGGCAGTGTAGACATAGACCGGGCGCACCTCGAGGCCGGAGGACTTGATCACGCGGAGGGCCCGCTCCACCAGCGAGAGCGACTTGTAGGCCGCAACCGCACCCTCGGCATCGATGGCGCCTTCATCGAGGCTGGTGCGGATGATGTAGATGCCGTCGAGTTCTGCCTCGGCATCGATGGAGCCCTGGTTGCGGGCAAAGCTCATCCGGTTCCCGCCGAACTCGATGCTGAAGTGCTTGAGAATCTTCCAGCGGCCGGCCGGCCGGCCGATCCTCCAGTTGACCCGGTCACGGCTCGCCGCTTTCCGGCCGGCACCGGCGGCAATCCCGGCAAGAGCTGCCTCGGTCGCTGCCAGCAACGCTTCCCGCTCGCGCCGGCGCTCCTCCTGCAGTCGGGGATTGAGACAGACCAGCAGACGCCCGCCCGGAAACTCCCCGCCGGTGATCTCGGCAACCGCATCGGGAACAAGGGAGGCGGGATCAAGCGACGGCGCATCCTGCCCGCTGCCGCTCAGCAGCTTGCGGATGTCGGATGTCCGCAGCGCAGAGATCCAGTCAAGACCGGAAGGCACAACGTCATGCCGGATCCGGGCCGTGGTCAGAAGGCCGCGGTCTCCCACAACCGCCATGCGGTCGATCCCGAAACGGCGGCGGATGCGCTAGACCTGGCTGGCCACCGTCGAGGGATCGGCGGTGTTGTCGGCAAACACCTCCACCGCAACCGGGCAGTCGTCATCGGCGCATGACAGCCCGAACACGATCTGTTTCCTGTCCCGGCGCCGCTCCTGGCTGTGGCCAAAGGCCGCCAGCGGGCAGCAATTACCCTCGAGGCTGGTGGAGGTGACATCGCACAGCACCAGGGTGCGCCCGTCAAGATGCCGGTTGGCAAGGCTGCGCTCGATCCAGCCCTGGCGCGAGCGCAGCCAGTCGAGCATCTCCAGCATCTCGTTGCCGTTGACCCGGCCAAGGCCGAGCACCATGCCGAGGCTGCTGGAGGCGGTGGCGCTGTCCAGCCGGCGTGCCGTGGCAAGCTTCGAACAGGGCTCGATGATGCGGGCGATGATGGTGGCGAGTGCAAGATCGGCAAGACGGTGCCTCCTGCGGTCAAGGATGCCGGGCAGGCCGAGTCTTCCTGCGGTCGCCAGAGCGGCGGCGACATGGCCATGCGGCAGCACCCTTTTCTAGCCGAGCGCGTCATCGATGCTGCCAAGGGCGATGCCGCCCCTGAGGATGGCCCGGAAGGACTCGACCATCTCGGGCGGCAGTCCTGTGAGGTTTCCGACGGTCTTGTGGCGGACGCGTTTTCCTACCCGCCATGACTTTCTGAGGAGGATTTGCGGTTTGGCGGACCGGTTGGGTACAATATCGATGCGGAGTGACATTTCAGCAGACATGGCATGCAGGGCTGCTGTCAACAACATGTTGTTATCATGACATGAATATTCCACCTGACTGTCCAGATACATGTAAACAAATTCCAACAGTGTCACCGAATTCCCCAGCAGAACGCGCGCAGTTTCAACGGCTTGCAGCCGTTTGATTCCTGTTTGTACTCCTTGAAGTTCCGACTAGTGGTTTGATTCTTTCTCACGATGCCAATTCCTGCAGCTTCTGGTGTCCCTTTTTCCATGCCTCGACGAGATCCTCGGGCTTCTTGCTCCAGCGGAAAGGGCGGGCGTCAGTGGCGTTGTGATGCTCGATGTAGCCCTCGATCGCCGCAATGCACTCGTCAAGCGAATTGAAGATCGCATGCTTGAGCCGCTGCCTCGAGAGCTTGGAGAAGAACCCCTCTGTAGGTTCCTGAATTAATCCGATCTGATCGGCACGTTCCTTCCCGGATATCTTCGTGCACGGATTGCCAAGTTTCCGGTACAATGCGGGACGCCGGCACCTGCCGTTTCCTTTCCCGGCAGCCGCTTTCCGGCAGCGGGAAAGTCCGGCCGCTGTCGCATTGCCTTGCGCTCCTTTCGGGCGAAAGTGATCCGCAGGTGATCCGAAGCAGGAAAGGGTGGCCCGCGCGAATGACACTCGCCGGGCCGCGGACGACCAGTTCAGCTATTGTTGGTGACAGGACTGACCGCCGAGGAATACGTTAGCACGGAAGCCTGGCGCGACGCCAGACTGGAGGTTTGCCCGAACCATCCGGACGGCGGCTGCTCCCTGGCCAGTCATGGCACCTACGAGCGCAAGACCCCTGCGGGCACGCGGATAGCGCGCTGGTACTGCCGGGAGTCCCACACCACCTTCAGTCTCCTGCCGGAATTCCTGGCGGCGCGGACGCCGGGGACCCTGGATCAGGTCGAGGAGGCCGTGGTCGCTTTCGAGACGGCGCCGGGCGTGCAGGCGGCGGCGCGGCAGGCCCGTCCGGGCCACCACATCTCCGATCGCGGGGCCGAGCGGCGCTGGATCCGGTGGCGGGCCCAATCCATCCACCGCTTCCTGGCCATCGTCATCGGCCTGTTCCCGGACCTGTTTCAGGGCGCGGCGCCGGAGATCGCCGCCTTCCGGGCGCGGCTCGGCACCGAATCCGTCCTGAGAGAGCTGCGCGGCCTCTGCGCCGCCCACCTGCAGCACCTGCCGCCGCCCGTCGGATTCCGTCCCCCCGGAACCGGCCACGGTACCGTACGGGGCCCGCCAACACTCCGTGACCCCTGATCCTTGCGTCCCGGGTTCCGCAGACTGGTCGAATCGGGGCCGTGGAGCCCCGGAACGGCAAGGAGACCCACATGACGAAAGATGACGACAGCCTGCGACGGGACGTCGCGCTCTTCAGGTACGGACTGATCGCGGACCTGCTGGTCCAGCCTGCCGGCAGCCACGAGATCGTGGCAGGCCTCCGCGACCGGGCTGCGCGGGACCACGTGATTCCGGGCACGAACCGCACCCGCGTCGGCGAGCAGACCATGCGCGACTGGATGCGCCTCTACCGGTCCGGCGGCTTCGACGCGCTCTTCCCGAAGCGGCGGCGCGACGACGGAAAGCCGCGGCGGCTGGCGGTCGAGGCGTCCGAGGCGCTGATCGCCGTGAAGCGGGAGAACCCCGCGTTCAGCGTCCGCGACGCCATCGCCCGGGTCCGGGAGGACGGCGACGTCCCCGCGGACGTGCCCCTGCCGCCCTCGACCGTTCACCGCCTCCTGTCCCGCGAAGGGCTGATGGGGAATGACGACGGAGCGCCGCCGCAGGACCGGCGGCGCTTCGAGCACCCGAACGCGTGCGATCTCTGGATGTCGGACGTCATGCACGGCCCGAAGTGCGGCGACGGGCACGGGCGGCGGCGCAAGACGTATCTCCTGGCGTTCATAGATGACTGCACGCGAGTCGTCCCGCATGCGGCCTTCGCGTTCTCGGAGAACACCGCCGCCTTCCTGCCGGTGTTCAAGCTTGCCCTGCTGAAGAGGGGCTATCCCAGAAAACTCTACGTCGATAACGGTGCGAATTTCCGCTCCCGGCACCTGGCGCTCGTCTGCGCCAGGCTCGGCGTCGTCCTGATCCATGCGCGGCCCTGGCAACCTTCTGGAAAGGGAAAGATCGAACGCTGGTTCAGGACTGTCAGGCGCAGCGTCCTGGAGAGGCTCGAGGACGGGGACACCCGCGACCTCGAAGCCATGAACCGCCGGCTTCACGCCTGGATCGAGGGCGAGTACCACGCCCGCCCCCATCGCGGCCTCGGCGGCATGGCCCCGCTCGACAGGTGGTCCGCCACCGCCGGCGACGTCCGCCATCCCGGCCCCGGGCTCGATCTCGACGACCTCTTCCTGTTCGAGGCGAAGCGCCGGGTCGCGAAGGACCGCACCGTCAGCCTCAGGAGCCGTGCCTACGAGGTCGATCCCGCCCTCGTCGGCGAGACCGTGACCCTGCGCTTCGATCCGGAGGCGCCGGCCCGGCCCCTCAAGGTCGTCCATGACGGCCGGGACGCCGGGCTGGCGACGCCCCTGGACGTGCATGCCAACGCCGCCGTCAGGCGCGGCGAAGGCCGGGACGGGCCGCCGGCCTCGTCCATCGCCTTCCGCGACCTCGGCAGGAACGGGGAGGACGGGCGATGATCCGGAAGCACTTCGCCTTCACCCGAGAGCCGTTCACGGACGGGATCGAGGCCGACGAGTTGTTCGAGCATCGCGCCCATGCCGAGGCCGGCGCCCGGATCCGCCACCTCCTCGATCTCCGCGGCATCGGCCTGCTCACCGGGGAGGTCGGATGCGGCAAGACCACCGCCTGCCGGCACGTGATCTCGACGCTGCATTCCGGGCTCTACCGCGTCGGCTACGTCGCGCTGACGACCGGAAGCGTCCTCGACATCTACAACATGATCGCCTGGGCCTTCGGGCTGGAGGTCCAGCGCTCCCGCGCCGCCGCCTACAGCGCCATCCGCGCCGAGATCTCCCGCCTGGCCCGGGAGGCCCGGCAGACGCCGGTGCTGGTCGTCGACGAGGCCCAGCACCTGCGGCCCGAGATCCTCGAGGAGCTGCGGCTCCTCACCAATTACGACATGGATTCCGACAACCGGCTCTGCCTGCTGCTGGTCGGGCTCAGCGAGATCCGCAAGCGGCTGGCCATGGCCATGTGCGAGTCGCTGGCGCAGCGCCTGGTGGTGCGCTGCCATCTCGGCGGCCTGGAGCGCGACGAGGTGGAGCCCTACCTGAAGCACCGGCTGAAGCTGGCGGGCGCCGCCGACGTCCCGGTCTTCGCCCCGAACGCCGTCGAGGCGCTGGCGCAGGCGGCGCGGGGAATGCCGCGCCGGGTAAACCGGATCGCTCATTACGCTCTCTGTGCCGCCGCCGCCGGCGACGTCCGCCAGGTCGACATCGAGCATGTCCAGAGCGCGGTCGAGGAGCTGAGTCCATGACCCGGAGGGAGCAACGGGCGCTGGCCGACACGCTCAGGACCCTGCCGCTCGAAGAGGTCGCCGCCGCGCTCGGCTATCGCCGGGACCCGCGGGACCGCGCGCGGTGGAAGCGGAAGGGGTCCGTCATCAGCCTGACGGGCGCGAAGTTCTTCGACCACATCCTGCAATCCGGCGGAGGCGGGGCGATCGACCTGGCCATCCATGCCCGTCAATGCGGCTTCCGAGACGCCCTCCGCTTCCTGTCGGGCCTCGGCCATGCCGGCCACGGTTCCGCCGCTCCGGTCCCGAACCGCGCGGCGGAACCAAGACTCCCGCCGCGCGCGGCGCACAACTGGCCCGCGGTCCGCGACAGCCTCACGCGGGTCCGCGGCCTCGATCCCGGCCTGCTCGACGACGGCTTCGCCGCCGGCCTGGTCTACGCCGACGACCGCCGGAACGCCGTCTTCGTCGCCCGTGACGCCACGGGCCGGGCGACCGGAGCCGAGATCGTCGGCACCCGCCACCGGGACGGCGAACGGTGCTTCAAGGCCATGGCGCCTGGATCGCGCAAGGCAAGGGGCGGGTTCTGGATGGCGGCGAAGGACGGGGAGCCGGCCTCGGCCCTGCTCGTCGAGAGCGCGATCGACGCGCTCTCCGTGCTGACGCGGCCGCCGCCCGGTGCCGGACACTTCCGGGTCGTCTCGACCGCGGGCGTCTGCACCGCCGTCCCGCCATGGCTGGAGGCCTTCGGCCTCAAGCGCATCGATTGCGGCTTCGATTCCGACACCGCGGGGGACAGGGCCGCAGACGCCCTCGCGCAAAGCGACATACGGGTCCGGCGGGTCCGGCCGGACGGTGCCAAGGACTGGAACGACAGGATCCGGAGACCCGAGACGGCGCCCGCGCCAGCCTGAAAGAGGTCCGGCCGAACCTGATGATCGCGGCAGCCGCCGCCGCCATCGCCTTCCGAAAACGCCGAGGCAGTCGCCGTGCAGACCTCCGGTCGCCGGAAAGGAAGGCGTGCGGATCGAACCTGAACTGGAACCAATGCCAATGTCCGGAGATGTCGGAAAACCGTGGGAAGAAACACCCGAACCTGCACGAAACGATCCGGGAAATCCGCAACGGATCAATCAGAAATACAACACCCTCGACGGCATTCATCCAGGAGGCCGAGGTCGGCGTGAAGTGGAAGGTCCAGTTTTTGTGCTGCTTCAGCCATTGGTTGACCTCGGCCGACTTGTGGGAGGAGACGTTGTCGAGAATGACATGAACCGGGGTTCCGGGCTCGATCCCCCCGGCAACGTTGTCGAGGAAGGCAAGGAACTCCTCCGAGCGGTGACGCTCGACCATCTCGCCGGTGACCTTGCCGGTGGCGACATCGAGAGCCGCCATCAGGCAGGTGGTGCCGTTGCGCCTGTCATCATGGGTGCGGGTCCCGGGATGGCCGGGCTTCATCGGCAGCGGCGTCTGCGTCCGCCCGAGCGCCTGTATCCGTGTCTTCTCGTCCACCGAGATGACGACAGCGTGGTCGGGCGGGTCGACGTAGAGGCCAACCACGTCGCGGACCTTCAATTCGAACCTCGGATCGCGGGAGACCTTGAACGTCTTGACCCTGTGCGGTTCCAGGCCGTTGCGCTTCAGGATGCCGAACACCGTCGAGACCGCGATCCCCTGCCTCTTCGCCAGCGCCCGCAGCGTCCAGTGACTGCTGTGCTCCGGCGGCGGAGACATCGCAAGCTCGATCACCTGCCTGACCGTCTCCTGCGAGACCGGCTTGCGACCCGTTTTCCCGGGGATGTCGCAAAGCAGGCGGCGCATGCGCCGCCGCACTGTTCATCGGCACGCAGATTCGCTGCAGATCGGCGCGGTACCCTGTTGACTTGCTTCCGTTCCGAGAGGTCATGCCACGAGGCCGAATAAGCGGGAGTGCTCCCAACTGCCGGTGCACCGGTTCGCTGCCATCGGACATCCGGTCCATCGCGGAGATGTTGAACCTGTATCGTGGCACCTCCTTACCAGAACTCCAATCAGCCGCCCGGGACGTGCCCCTGCTTGACAGTCCAGACTCCCGCTGCCATGTGCTGCTAATCAGAGCATTGCGCTCCGGGGTCGGTCGTGCCGGCTGGCAAGGGGTCCGGGTAACCGACCCCCATGTTTTTGGTCCAAGTGCGTTCTACCAAGGCGACAATACCTGATGCCCAGCAGTTGGGAGCTCGCGACGGTGGTCTAAGAGCCGAGCGTACGCTCCGACATGCCCATCTCTATCGCGGCCGATCTGGGTGCGGAGGACGATTGCGACGGCTGAACCGGGTGATCATTGTCGACTACCGGCTGATCGAACCCGGTAAGCCACCGAAGAAACGCTGCAAGCTGCGGCTACAAGACAGGAACGAAGACAAGTACCGTCGAGGCCTCGAGGGTATGCGTTCGGGAGGGCATGTGCACGCAGAAGGCCTACGGCGGAAAGCGCAGTAGCCGAAGGGGAAATCGATGATCAGAAGGGAAGCCGAATGAAACAGAGTGAGCTTTCATCCAACGGTACCGGATCCCAATACCATGAGACAAGGTAGGATGAAGAAGATAGATACGTCGAAAAATACGGCATTGCGCATTCCCCTGCGGCACCTTTCAGTCCGTGTTCCGTGGCACGATGCTGGCTGGAATGGCACCGTCTGTAGGTTTCCCAAATCCAACGTCAGTTGCCTGGCGCTGAATAGGATCGGGGCAACGAAAAACGATGACCTCGACGAACAACATGCCGGTGAGCAACTCGATCAGGTTCCAACGGACGAGACCCCACCCTGTTTCGCAGAACGCGCGAATTTTCTCTCTCCGCGTGCCCAGCTGCGGATCGCACATCACGCCTATTCGGACACTAGTGAACACCACGACCACATATCCGATACGCCGTTTAGACATCCACCTTACTCCGTAGCGGCGACACCCTATGGCTGGCTGCTCAAGGAGCGGGCCTGGGGAAAGGAGTGGACGAAGGGCAACATCGACAGCAACTCCATAGCTCAACGATACGGTATTGAAGCACTTCCAGAGTACGAACCGGATGAACCCGCCTGGCTGAAAAACAGACCATGGATCCAAGGTGCGAGGAACCAAGAAGCCCTGCTCAATGCGTTCTTCGACGCACTTGAGACCGGGCACAGCCTGATCTTCGCCTACGCAAAACGCACGCCGCTTACCGACGATGATCAATGGACAATTGTCGGAGTCGGAAACATTACGGAAATTGCCGACCTTCAGGAGTGGGATTACGATTCGCAGAATCACGATGGCCTGCGCTCCTATCTCTGGGAACGCTCGGTCTGCCACAGCATCAGACCGGATGGCGACAACGGCGTCCTGCTGCCGTACCACGAACTGCTCAGTCATTGCGAGAATGACGCAAGCGTAGACCCGAAGGAATACCTCGCGGTCGTGCCACAGGAGTACCGCCAGGAATTCTCGTATGCCAGCGAGCACGTATCGACGGGAACCGCAATTTCCGCATTGCTTTCAATCAAGTCGGCCCTCTCCAAGTACAGTGAACGATTCGGGGGTGACTGGACGCAGCAACTGAAGTGGATCGACCGCCGTCTGGGTGAGCTTTGGAAGCTACGTGGACCATATCCCGGGCTCGGGTCCGTCCTCTGCGCCATGGGAGTCGAGTACGGCCATCAGCTTGCGTACCAGTGCTGGAATGCAGCCGGCGAAGACGGGGACCCGTGGAAGGTCCTTTCAGCGCTAGTAGAGAATCCCAATTCACTGCCAACGGATTTGAAGACCCAGATCCGCGGCTTCGCCGACACATGGAAGTACCTCACAAGCGAGCGCGCCCGTAAGAGGCTCGCACTGGCAAGAGTGCTGGCCAGACTGGACATCGACGACGAGCAGGCGGAGCGTTGGTGGGATCAGTCCGCGCGTAATCGCTCGCACCTTCATATGGGCGATGAGGAAGTTAGTGACTTGGCGATCCTCAAAAATCCCTATTTGATTTACGAGTGCGACAGACTCCAGTTTGCGCCGATCGCCTTCCGCACTGTTGACCAAGGCATATTTCCCGACAGCGCGGTTGCGACTGCTCACCCGCTCGCGGATCCCTCAGCAATGAAGGGACCCGTGGATGGCCGGCGCCTGCGGGCGGCGACAGCCGCCATCCTTGAGGGCGCGGCGGACGAGGGGCATACACTGCTCGCGCGTGAAGAGCTCATCGCGAAGATTCGCGAGATGAACCTGAGTCCTGCCCTACCAGTTACAGACGACCTGTATGAGATCCACAGTGACAGACTTAGCCCTGCCCTTGTGTCGTGCAGCCTTGAAGACGGCAAGCCAGCATATCAACTCGACCGTCTCGATGTATCCCGGAACGTGATTGCGACCATGGTTCGCAAACGCGTGAGGATGGGCAAGCGTTTAAGAGTTGACATCAATTGGCGTGAGCGACTGGACCACGAGTTCCAAAATGTACCGGCACCCAAGGACTCGCTTGAAGACCAAGGCCGTCACGAGAAGTCTGCAGCTCTGCGAGAACTATCGGCTGCGCGATTTTCGGTTCTAATAGGTGCCGCAGGCACAGGCAAGACAACGCTTCTGAAGTTCATCTGCGACGCGCCACCGATCAAACAACGTGGTGTGCAACTCCTCGCACCAACCGGCAAGGCGCGCGTTCGCCTTCAGAGGGCCACCGGCACGGATGCCAGTACTATCGCTCAATTTCTGCGGCCAATGCGGTACGACGAAGCAACACAGCGATATAGAGTTGTCGGCAACGTCGAACGATCGTCGGCCTATAAGACTGTCATAGTGGACGAGGCATCAATGCTGACCGAGGAGCAGCTTGCTGCACTGATAGATGCACTGGGTGCTGTGGACCGGGTCGTGCTTGTTGGAGATCCGAGCCAACTCCCTCCAATCGGTGCCGGCCGACCCTTCGTTGACATTGTGAAGCTCCTTACGCCGACAAAATTTCGGTTCGGGGAGCCGCGCATTGCCACTGGCTATGCAGAACTGACGATTGGCAGCCGCCAGAAGGGTCCGCATCGACAAGATCTCGAATACGCGGAAGAGTTCAGTGGCCGGGCAACCGGTGTGGCTGATGATTCAATCATCGGACTGCTTAGGCAAGGAGATTGCGGCCCGCATCTGCGAATATGCTCCTGGTCTTCTCCTAGGGAACTGGAGAGATTGCTACCTCAGGTAATCGCTGATGAGCTCAAGTTGGATGCAGCGAACCTCGAGGAATCGTTCGCTCTGAATGCCTTGGGCGGCATCAAGAGTGGCGACTATGTCTATTTCAACTTCTGGTCTTCGGGCCCCGCGGCCGACGGCTGGCAGGTACTCTCTCCGATCAAAGGCGAGGCCGCCGGAATCGTCATCCTGAACCGATTGATCCAGCGGAGTTTCCGGTCAGAAATGCGGAAGCTCGCGACTCCTGAGGACCGCCGATACGCGAAGATCCCAACACCAATGGGAGCCGATACGATTGTCTACGGTGACAAGGTCATCAATCTACGTAATCACCGTCGCCGCTGGGTATTCCCGGAAGAGCCCAGAGACGGCACACAGCCTCTGAAATACGTGGCTAACGGCGAGATCGGGATTGTCACCGGTCCGTTCAAGAAGCGAGGCAGCAAGGTCAGCCTAGACCAACTCAGGGTAACACTTTCATCGCAGCCAAGCTACGAGTACACCTACTGGCCGACCGATCTGGATGAAGATCAACGGTTGCTTGAATTGGCTTATGCACTCACTGTCCACAAGGCACAGGGGAGTGAATACGAGACTGTATTCGCTGTGCTACCCAATCCGTGTCGTATCCTTTCGCGGGAACTTCTCTACACCGCATTGACCCGGCAGAACACCAGGCTTGTGCTGTTGTGCCAAGGTGAAGCTCGAAAATTCCTGGACTATCGCCATCTGTCCGACACTTCGCGCCGCCTAACGAACCTGTTCGAAGCCCCCGAACCAGTCCGGGTCGGGCAGCGTATATACGACAATAAGCATATTCATCGCTCACGTCTTGGCGAATTGATGATCTCAAAGTCGGAAGTAATCATCGCAAACGAGCTTGCGACAGCAGGAATCGTCTATGAGTACGAACGAGAATTCATCGGAACAGATGGAACACTACGATACCCTGATTTCACGATAGAGGATGCCGATACTGGCATCACGTGGTATTGGGAACATCTCGGGATGCTGGGTGTTGCCGAATATCAGGAGAAGTGGAAGGCAAAGTTGAAATGGTACCGGAAAAACGATGTCCTTCCTGTGGAAGACGGTGGTGGAGAAAACGGAACTTTGCTTACATCCAGCGAAAGAGATGGCATTGATCATGATCAGATCGCACGGCTAATTGCGATGATCAAGGAGGGCGAATAGAGTCCGCCCCGTCCATCGTGTGGATCGTTTTTCTGGTTTTTTGATCCAGAGCTCGGTGTTTCTACCACCAACGCGTCGGATCGTTTGTCCAGCCGGCAGGACGAGTGAAACACACTGCAGGCCCGACTCGCAAAGGAGTGGTGGGGATCGGGTACAGAACGACAAGCGCCGTCCGCGCCTCTGGTCAAGGCCCTCTCCAAGCGCGCAGATAGGTAGCCAAGGACGCCGCAGATTCACGACGCCCGCTCCAAACTCACCACCAGCAAGTCACCACTTGAGTGGGTGCTGCGCCTCGCCGAGCGACGGCCGCCTATCGTGGCGCGTTGCCTCACCTGACACTTTACTTTCGACCGATCCGTTGCCTCATCAGGAATGTTACCCGGGGCGATTGTTTTGGAGCAGGATCATGAGGGGGTCAAGCATGTCGGCACGAGACGAATTGCTAGGGGCTTTGCGCCAGCGTTACGGCGAGACGGAGCGCTCGGGCAAGTCACGCATACTGGACGAGTTCGTGTCGGTAACAGGGCATCACCGGAAGCACGCGATCCGTCTGCTTCGGGGTTCGGCTTCGACGGAGACGCGTGAAGGGAGGTCGCGGAAACTCGGATACGGCGACGAGGTTCGGGATGCCCTGGTTGTCCTGTGGGAGGCCTCGGACCGGATTTGTGGCAAGCGACTGCAGGTCTTGCTGCCGTCTATTGTGGAGGCGATGGAGCGGCATGGGCATCTGGAGTTGTACGAAGATGTGCGGCCGGCGTTCTGGCAATCGGCGTCGTGCAGTCAGCCAGTCGAACCAACAGGAAATCGCAAGCATCCGGACCGCATCCGGCCCACGCCGAAAAGCTGCTTGATATGATTCCAACTGGACAGGGTCGCTACTTGAAAATGCCTGCTCGGGAAAGAAGCCCTGTCCCGGATTGTCCCCGATCAGACAGAAACAACACTCGCGAAGAATGTGAGAAAAACCGCCCGGTTCATGACTGAATAATCCGAGCAACTACAACAGCCACCGGGCCGTGCCCATCTCGCGCGAGATCTCCCCGGCCAGGCGGGTGTTGCGGGCCAGGCCGAGCACGAAGTGGACACCCCTGGCCTCGCACCAGGTCATGATCTCCTCGAGGTAGAAGCCGCTGTCGCCGCGGATGACGATCCCGGTGTCCGGCCAGGCGGCGCAGAGCCGTGGAACGATCCGCTCCAGCTCCTCGATCAGACCGGCACTGACAGCATCCCGGTTGGAGGTGCGCAGCTTCGCACAGAGGAGCTTCTCGCCGCAGAAGATATAGAGCGGCAGATAGCAGTACTCGTTGTCGTAGCCATGGAAGAACCGCCCCTCCTGGCGTCCGTGCAGCGGATCGTCGGTGGCGTCCACGTCCAGGACGAGTCTCTCGGGAGGCTCCGAGAA
Source organism: Paracoccaceae bacterium (assembly GCA_963664715.2). GTDB lineage: Bacteria > Pseudomonadota > Alphaproteobacteria > Rhodobacterales > Rhodobacteraceae > JAPOXR01. Next base: position 167,836 of record CAXXUY010000015.1, on the reverse strand, counting down.
ACTCTCGATGAACATCTCGACGAGCTGCTGGCCCATCCTGTCGATATCGGCCTCGATGCGGTGATACCTGTGCCCGCCGCCGGCCGAGCCGCTGCAGTCCTCGAGACGGTTCAGCGTGCTCTTGCCGGCCAGCGGCAAGCCGCGGTCGCACTCCCGGCGGCGGCGCTCTCCGAGGATGTCCCCACGCCCGCAGGCCAGGGCCCGGTCCCGGCGCAGGTCGTCATGGTCGTTGACGTCCTCTTATCCCGGCGCCAGGGCGAACACGCGCTGGCGCACCAGTTGCTCCACGCTGTGCTCGATGCGGTTCTGGCTGCGGTGATCGGTGAAGCAACCGGCGAGACGGGACAGGATGCCGAGGCGTTCCTCGAACTCGCGCAGGAGAACGACGCCGGCGTCCGACGTGATCGATCCTCCGTCGAATCCGGCCACGACCCTGCGCCGTCCGTGGGGTTGAAGGGCGACCTGCTCCTTGCCACACAGTGTTCCCATGAGGTCGTTGCTCTCTCTGCTGTTATCGGTTTGATATTAAAGAGATAACAGCATGGGAAACGGCCTCGTACAATCCCTGTCATGAGATATCCGGGTTAACTGCATTACGTTGAATTCAACGAAAATGCAGTTGTGTTCACACCTGTTGTGCGAAACTCCCAATCAGACGCCATGACTCGGTTGGGTAGTGAGAAACGGACGACTTCAACGATCGAGGCGCGGCTTCAACCGGTCCGCCGACACCAGACGGATTTGCAGAATCCCTTGGTATGGCAACGCGCGTTGTGTGTTGTGTGCTGTCCGGAGTTCGCTGCAGAAACTGTTCGTTGCGCGCGTGAACCTCGGGTTGATGCCCGAAACAACGACCCATTCTCAATTCGGAGAGATCAGACCAGCAATCGGTTCCGGTGAGGACAGCCGGAGCACGGAGGTGACACGCCGAAACGAAAGGGATTTGGAGATAGCCTACACACACTTGCCCATGGGTGTTTCACCGACTGAATCTTGGTCATTGGTTGACGGGAAGGCGCCTGATCGACTCGATTGGGCCGAGCGCCAATTGAACAAGATCCGTTGAAAGGGTGCAGGGATACGGATTCCGGTCGATCCACTGCTTGAATTCAATTGACCGGAACCAGGATTTATATTAGTTCGGTTAGTGAACGAACTAATTATTCTTGCAGTGCATATGGCAGAACAATCAAAGATTTCCCGACGCATGTCACAGAGCGCGATCATCCAGGCAATCGTTGACTACAAGCCGGTCTCGCGCGCCAGCGTCTCGAAGATCACGGGGCTGTCCAAACAGACCGTCTCGGAAATCGTGTCGAAACTTGAAACGGGCGGCTGGGTCCGCACTGCTGGCCAGACCGAAGGCCATGTCGGACGCCGTGCTGTCGTTTACGAAATGTCGCCGAGGGCGGCCACGGTCGCCAGCGTGGATCTCGGCGGCACGAAGATTCGTACTGCGCTGTGCGACCTGACCGGAACCATCCGTTCCGAGGTCGTTGAGCCCACCGACCGGACCGGTGGCGTCAATATCGTCGAGCAGATTGCAGTCATGGTCAGGCGTGCGATGTCCGTGGCGGAAATCGACTTCAAGGACTTGAGAGTGGTGGTTGTCGGGGTGCCGGGGGTGCCAGATTCCGAGACCGGCAGGATTCACCTTGCACCCAACATTGCGGGAATTGACGAAATCGACTTCCGCGGGGAGTTGCAGGACCGACTCGGCGTGGAAGCGATCGTCGAGAACGATGTCAACCTCTTCGCCCTCGGAGAATACTGGCTGGGAAACCGGTCCGAGCACGACATCCTGGCATATCTCTCGATTGGAACAGGGCTCGGGGCTGGTATCGTTGTCGGTGGAAAGCTGCTGCGAGGCAGCTTCGGCGCGGCCGGCGAAGTGGGTTACCTGCCCTTCGGCGCCGATCCGTTTGATGCCGAGAGCCTGAAGATCGGCGCGCTGGAACGAGTGGCCGCCACCGACGCCATCATCGAATTCTACAGGAGCAGGACAGGCAGGCGGCTGAGTGTTCCGGATGTCTTCGACGCAGCCGGGCAAGGAGATGATGCGGCAATCGAAACGCTCGATGCCGTCGCCGGTCAGATTGCACGTGCCGCCGTGGCAATTGCAGCCGTACTCGATCCGAGCACCATCGTTGTCGGTGGCTCCATTGGTGCGCGGGACGAACTGCTCGTCCGGATCAGGGAACAGGCCAAGAGGTGCTTCCCTCGCAGGATAGAAATCGAGAAGACCAGGCTGGGCGACCGCGCAGCGCTGGCTGGCGGTGCCGCCACCGCCCTCAATCACCTTCATGTCTCACTGTTTGCAGAGGGCCAGAAGGGCGCCGAAATCACGATCCCGCCTCCTTCGATTGAAACCTTCGTCGGGAATGGCTGATGAACGGCGAAGCAATTCTGCAGAGGCTGGACGCAACTCAGGACAGGGCTGCGGACACAGGGCTCCTGCGGCGGGCGTTGTCGATCGAGAGCGTGACGGGCAACGAAACCGGCTTCGCCCGGTTTCTGGAAACCGAGATGGCAGGGTTGGGCCTTGTCACTGGCAAAGGGGAATTTGCCGAGGGTCGCGAGAATGTCTGGGGAACCACTGCCGGTTGCGGCAGGAATCACCTGATGTTCGTCGGCCACACCGATACGGTTCATGTCCGAGGATGGCAGGATCGCTGGCGCGGCGATATCCGTGAAGACCCGTTCAGTGCCCCTGAGATCGGCGGTGAGATCTGGGGACGCGGCGCCTGCGACCTCAAGGGGGGCATCTGTGCGGCGATTGCCGGGTTGCGGCTGCTGCAATCGGCGGGGTTTCGGCCTGCAGGTGGCATAACGCTGGCCTTCATCGGAGACGAAGAGAGCGGCGAGCCGGGAAGCGGAGTCAGCGCCGGGATCAAGGACCTGGAACACCGCGTAGCGGCCGGAGAGATAGCCCGGCCCGATTTCGCGATATATGTCGAACCCACGCAGCTGAACGTCTACACCGCCCAGATCGGCTTTTTCATCCCCGAGATCACGGTAACGGGCAGATCTGCCTATTTCGGAACGCCCGAACTCGGTGTGGACGCGTTGAAGGCAACACATGAGCTGCTGACCCGAATCTGGGCGCATGAAGCCGAGCTGAGCGCAGGACCGGGGCACGAACTTGTCGGACGCCCGTCAATCGTCGTCACCGGGATCGAAGGCGGTGGCTTCATCGCTGTCCCGGGGGAATGCCAACTGTCGATGATCAGAACGCTGTGCCCGGGTGAATCGCTCGATGACGCGGTTCAGTCGTTCGAGGCAGCCATCCTGAGGGACCCCCTGCCAGACGGGATTTCAGTATCTATCACCTACCCGGCAGGACGCGATCACCCCAAGGGCGGATCACCGGTCGAGATCGCAAGCGACTCGATGGCCGTGCAGTTGCTCCAGGAATGCGTGCGCCTCGCGCACCCGCGGGGTGGAGCCATCGATGGCGCCCCGTACTGGTCCGAGACCCCGTTCCTGGTCAACGGGATTGGCTGTCCTGCGGTCTACTGTGCTCCGGGTGACATAGCGGTCGCCCATACCTTCGACGAACGGATCGACATTGAGGAATACCTTGCCGCGATCCGGGCGTTTGCAATCTTCACCGCGAGATACTGCGGTCTGGAGCCGACTTGACACACTGCAACCAAAGGAGAAACAAATGAACCATTTATCCAGAACCGTCGCCGCAGCCGCGCTTCTTGGACTCGCAGCCGCGCCGGCACTTGCACAGACAATCGGCCCGGGCGGTGAAAGCGCCACGCCGACATCGGCCATTGCGGTCAGCGACGATCAGGTCGCCACCGTGCAGGCCGCGAACTACACGGCAGCCTTGTTGTGGCATGACCAGTCGGACTTCGTGAGTGCCGTCACTTCAGGTGCGAGCGACGAGTTTGCCCGCCTGGGTATCGAGGTGGTTGCCGTAACCAGTGCCGGTTTCGATGCGGCCAAGCAGCGAAGCGACATCGAAACGGCGATGGCGAAAAATCCCAGCATCATCCTGTCACTTCCGCTCGACCCGGTGACCTCGGCAGCAGCCTTCGAGGAAGCGAAAGAGGCCGGCGTGGCGTTGACATTCCTGTCAAACCTGCCCTCGGGCTATGAGCATCCGGCAGATTACGCTGCAATCGTCACTGACGACCTCTTCCAGATGGGCAAGCAGGCGGCCGACGCGCTTGCCGCCGCGATGGGCAACGAAGGCACGGTAGGCTGGGTCTATCATGACGCTGCCTATTACGTGACCAACCAGCGTGACAATGCCTTCAAGACCACGATCGAAAACGACTATCCGAACATTTCGATCGTTGCTGAACAGGGGATCAGTGACCCGGCCCGCGCCGAGGACATCGCTAATGCCATGTTGCTGAAGCACCCCGATCTGGGCGGGATCTATGTCACATGGGCGGGCCCGGCGGAAGGCGTCCTGGCAGCGCTGCGTGCCAATGGCAACGATACCACCAGGATCGTGACGCTTGACCTTTCCGAGCCGATTGCACTCGACATGGTGCGGGGCGGCAATGTCGTCGCAATCGTTGCCGACGAAGCCTATGAACTCGGACGAGCGATGGCTGCCGCGGCAGTTCTCCACCTCCTGGGCGAAGAGGTCCCACCCTTCCTGGTCGCTCCGGCGATCACCGTAAACGCGGACAACGTGGTCGAAGGTTGGAACCAGTCTCTCAACATCGATCCACCGTCTAGCGTCACCACGGCCAACTGATCTATACTTCCACGGCGGGCCGCAACTTCGTCCCGCCGTCAATATCAATCCCGCGCGGGGCGAGTGATGAAGAATGGCTTTGTGGCAAGGCTGAGGTCGCTCGACCTGCAAAGGAGCGTGATCTATTTCGGGTTCCTCGGAATCTTCCTTTTCTTTGCAATCACGCTGCACGATGACGGGTTTCTGACCTCTCGCAATCTCACCAACATCGTCCTGCAGACAGCACCCGCCACGATCATGGCCATCGGGCTCGTCTTTGCCCTGTCGGCGGGTGAAATCGACCTCAGTTTCGGATCGATAGTCGCCGTTTCCGCCCTGTCCGCCGCCGTCGTCATGCAGAGCTACCCGATGCTGCTTGGAGTGCTGGCGGGCCTTGGAGCCGGATTTGCAATTGGCGCATTCAACGGGCTGCTTGTCGCCTATCTCAGACTGCCATCCTTCCTGGTCACTCTTGCCAGCCTGGGACTGTTCGCGGGTATCGCTCGATCGATGACAGACCTTCGATCTATCCCCGTGATCAATGACAGTTTCACGGGCTTCTTCGGATCAGGCAAGCTGTTCGGCATCCCGTCTCTGGTCCTGTGGACGATCGCCGCCGTGGCCATCGGCCACGTGGTCTATCGCCAGACCCGCTTTGGCGCCCATGTGCTTGCCGTGGGCGACAATGCCCGCGCAGCCCGGGTGTCGGGCATCAAGGTACCTCGCGTCCGGCTCTACGTACTCGCTCTCTGCGGCACGACCGCCGGCCTGGCCGGCCTGCTATATGCCGGGCGCCTGCAGGCCGCCAAATACACTCTGGGCGAAAGCGACCTGATGACAGTGATCGCCGCGGTGATCGTCGGTGGAACCGCGCTGAACGGGGGCAAGGGGTCGGTCATCGGCGCACTGCTTGGATCGCTCCTAATGGGGATGCTCAACAATGGGCTGATCCTGATGGGCCTCAAGGTTTCGGACCAGATGATCGTCCGGGGCCTCATCATTCTCCTGGCTGTCGCAGTTTCCTTGCGAAACGCCAGCCGATAACCTGCGGAGACGAGCATGTTCCTTGACGTTCTCATCCGGCGAAATCCAGGCTTCATCGAGGCGGCCATCGCCCTGCACCAGGCAGGACAGATCCCGGCCAATTCCTATGTCCTTGATCTCGACACGGTCGAACGCAACGCAAGCGTGTTCCAGAGCGAAGCAGCGCGGCACGGGCTCAGGACATTCGCGATGACCAAGCAGGTCGGTCGGCATTCCGGGTTTTGCGAGGCTGTCATTAATGGAGGGATCGACCGTTCGGTCGCCGTCGACATGGCGTGCGCACTGGCCTGCGACCGGGCTGGACTGAGGACCGGTCATATCGGCCACCTGGTTCAGGTCCCTCGCCACGAGGCCTGCCATGCAGCGGCGAAGCTCCAGCCTGACTTCTGGACGGTCTTTTCCGACAGAAAGGCGCAGGAAGCCGCCAGTGCCTCTGCAGGTTCAGGGCGAGTGCAGGCGCTCCTCGCCCGCATCCAGACCAAGGGGGATACCTTCTACCGCGGGCATGAAGGCGGTTTCGATGCAACCGACATCGCCGCCGTGGCCGATCGCCTGGACGCGCTGGCCGGGGGAAGGTTCGCCGGAGTCACGACGTTCCCGGCACTGCTCTATGACCCGGCAACATGCAAGGTGAAGCCCACCGGCAATCTTTCAACATTGAATCGGGCTGCCGAGGAACTGGCCCGGGTCGGGAGAAGGAACATCGAAATCAACGCGCCCGGCACAACCTCTTCGACTGTTCTGGCGGCATTGGCAGAGGCAGGTGCAACCCAGTGCGAACCCGGCAACGGGCTGCACGGCACCACACCGCTGCATGCGGTTGAAGACCTGCCGGAAGATCCTGCAGTTCTCTACCTGACCGAAGTTTCTCATCACCATGGCGGACGGGCGTACTGCTTTGGCGGCGGACTCTACATCGATCCGGTGTTTCCGGATTACCAGGTTCGGGCCCTTGTCACTGCCGAACCCGCCTGTGACCGTTCAGCACTACTGGACGTTGAAATTCCCGACTATTCGGCCATCGACTACTACGCGATGATTGATGCCAGCACGCGCAGGCCCCTTGAAGGAGATTCCGTCATATTCGGATTCCGGGGGCAGGCATTCGTGACGCGTTCACTCATCGTCGGCCTTCGCGGTGTTGCATCCGGCATCCCCCGTGTCACGACCGTCGAAGACGGGTTCGGACACATGGTTGACTGGCCCGGAAGGTCGGAATGATGACCGGCACATCGCCCATCCTGTCGCTGGAGAACATCCACAAGGCCTTTGGAGGAATCGTCGCAATCCAGGACTTTTCGCTGGACCTTCATGCCGGCGAAATCGTCGCCCTGGTCGGAGACAACGGCGCAGGGAAATCCACGCTGGTCAACATGGTCTGCGGAGTCTACCGCCCGAACTCCGGCAAGATCCGGCTGGATGGCAACAGCGTGAGTTTCCTGGATGCGAGTTCTGCCCGAAGCCGTGGAATCGAGGTGGTGTTCCAGGACCTGGCGCTGGCTGACGAACAGCCGGTCTACATGAACATGTTCCTCGGGCGAGAACTCACGCGCAGACCCCTCGGTCTGCTCGACAAGGACAGGATGCGCAAGGTGACCCAGGCGCTCGTCGACGAGTTGGACGTGCGCATCCCCTCTGCCAACTCGACCATGCGCGACCTCAGCGGCGGGCAGCGCCAAGGCATCGCCATTGCCCGCGCGACTCACTGGGCAAGCAAACTCATCCTGCTGGACGAACCCACCGCTGCCCTCGGAGTGGCCGAGACCGCAAGGGTAGAGAAACTGATTGCATCACTGAAAGAGCGGAACCTGTCGATCCTGATCATCAGTCACAGTCTCGACCAGGTATTTCGGTTGTCGGACCGGATCTGCGTGTTGCGGCGAGGCAAGCAGATCGGCATCCGCAACACCCCCGAGACCAACAAGAATGAAATCGTGTCGATGATCACGGGGCTGCATTGACGGGACCAGGCTCCGATACCAAGATGGCGGCAGAAATTGCCGAGATCCCGGATGTCCTACGGCGCCAGGTCATTGAAGGCTTGCCGGTCTACCGCGAAACGGGACGGAGGCTGCGCGGCGCCGGCCTGCGCGGGTTCGTAACCTGCGCCCGCGGAACATCTGACCAAGCGGCGACCTTTTTCAAGTACATATTCGAGACAGGCACCGGACTCCCCGTGGCGTCGATCGGTCCGTCGGTGGCATCGGTGTACAATACGAGGCTCAGGCTCGAGGGATTTGCTGCACTCACGTTTTCGCAATCGGGCGGTAGCCCGGACCTTGCAGCGCTCCAGGCGGCAGCAAGGCAAGGAAATGCCCATACGATTGCAATCCTGAACGTCACGGACAGCCCGGTCGGCGAAGGGGCGGACACGGTGCTTCCGGTCCTGGCCGGACCGGAGGAAGCCGTTGCAGCAACGAAATCCTTCATCGGAATGCTGTTTGCTTCCCTTTCGATTCTCGCGGGCTACAGGGATGACCACTCGCTGGAGTCCGCTCTGCGTGACCTGCCGGACCTGGCGCTGGAGGCTCTGGACAGCGACTGGTCATCGGCAACTGTCCCCTTTGCCAGGTCCAGTTCACTGTTCTGCATCGGGCGCGGCCCAAGCCTCGCAATCGCCGGAGAGGCAGCGTTGAAGTTCAAGGAAACCTGCCAGTTGCATGCCGAAGCCTGTTCCGCGGCGGAGGTGCTGCACGGCCCCGTCGCGATCGCGAACGCAAGGCTTGCGGCACTGATTTTCGGGGTCGGTGGAATGGCCGGTGCCTCCAGCCTCGCCACGGTGCAAAGGCTGCGCGGCCAGGGAGCGATGGTTTACACCGTGGGGGCAGTCCACGGGCCGAGGGTCCTGCCCGTCCCGACCGGCATTCACGACCTTGTCGATCCTGTCTTGCAAGCGATTGCGTTCTACCGGTTCGTCGAGGACCTTGCCATCAGGATTGGCCAGAATCCGGACGCTCCCTTGGGGCTGACGAAGGTGACCAGGACCGTGTAGGCCAGACCGGTGACGAGGTAGCCGGGCAACTGCATCCTGGGACGATATTGTTAGTAAGCTCTGGATACCCCGTTGCGGTCTCAAGACTACCGGATCAAGGCTGGAGCACCGGTTATGTCCAGTATGATTGGCAAGACAGCGTCGGCATGCAGTGATCTCTGGCAGGCTGAACTGCCATGGCCCGGCGAAGGCCCAATCGCGCGGGCCACCCTCTTCTGTTTCTGGCAATCGGCGGCGTGCAGTCAGCCAGTCGAACCGGCAGGAAGTTGCAGGCATTCGGACCGCATCCGGCCCGCGCCGAAACGCTGCTTGACATGATTCCAACTGGACAGGGTCGCGACTTGAAAATGCCTGCTTGGGAAAGAAGCCCTGTCCCGGACTGCACCTGATCAGACAGAAAAAAACACGCGCGAATTAGGTGAGAAAAACCAACCGGTTCATGACTGAATAATCCGAGCAACTACAGACGGCCTGGAGGTGCACTGCTTCCGGAGCCTTCTTGCCGACCTGTCGACGCTGTGCGTGGGCGAATACAGTCTACCGGGTTCTTCCACCACGGTGTGGAGCACCTGCCAGCCAACACCCCTCCGGGAGCGGGCGTTTGAGCTTCTTGATGCCGATCCGGGAAGTGGTGTTTACAGTACATTGACAGCTTGAAAGGCCAAAATACCCGATATTGATGCATAAAATCAAAGGGTTATGTTCCTTATAGACCGATGAAGTTCCGTTTGGCCAATTTCACCGCCTTACCTTTGCGGGCGTTAAGGTGACAAATATGGCACGTAACCGCCATTTTTTCTGATAAGATGACAGTTGCGGCATATATCCAAGATTGAGAAATTGACTTAACGTGCCAGAAATGACATATTAATACCATAAACTATGGTCAAAGTGACAGAAATTGCATTTTATGAAAATATCAGCCTACATATCAGATGATGTAACACTACGGGAGATCGGTAGTCGCGTTGCGCAATACCGTCTCAATCGAAACATGACCCAGAACGCTCTGGCAAATGAGGCGGGTGTATCGAAGCGAACAATAATCAGGGTCGAGCAAGGTCATTCCACACAGGCTTCAAACCTCATCCGCGTATTGCGTGCTTTGAAACTCCTCGGAAATCTGGAAGCACTCATTCCAGAACCGGCAATCAGTCCGATTCAGCAACTTAAAATGCAGGGGAAGAAAAGAAAGCGTGCCTCGTCACCTACTGAAAAACCAAAATCCGATGCGCCATGGTCATGGGGAGATGAAGCTGAGGGGGATAGCGAATGACTCTCGCCCAGGTGAAACTATGGGGCAAAACAATCGGAGCCGTAAGCTGGGATGAAGAGACCGGCCTCGCGAACTTCGAATATGATCCCGCGTTCAGAGAAAGTGGGATCGAAGTTGCGCCACTCACTATGCCGCTCTCCGATCAGATCTATTCTTTTCCTGCGTTGCCCCGTGAGACGTTTCAAGGTCTCCCCGGATTGCTGGCCGACTCACTGCCTGATGATTTCGGCAACGCATTGATCAATGCGTGGTTAGCAAAAGAGGGACGCGAACCCGAAAGTTTCAATCCGGTTGAACGGCTTTGCTATACCGGCGACAGAGGCATGGGAGCACTTGAATATGCTCCCTCTGAAGGCCCTACGGGAACCCAAGCCGACAAGATTGATGTGAGCGCGCTTGTCGAGCTCGCCAGTGAAATTCTGACCAAACGCAACAACCTTCAGGGATCGTTCGCGCCAGAGGACCGCGAAGAGTCCTTACAGGATATTCTTCGCGTCGGAACATCAGCAGGTGGCGCGCGCGCCAAGGCCATCATCGCCTGGAATCCGGAGACAGATGAAGTTTGCTCCGGTCGGATCAGAGCCGGAAGCGGGTTTTCCTATTGGCTCCTCAAATTCGACGGCGTTTCCGGCAACAAGGACAAGGAACTCGAAGACCCAGCTGGCTACGGCCTGATCGAGTACGCCTATTACAAAATGGCTCTCGCAGCCGGTATCGACATGAAGGAATGCCGTTTGCTCAAGGAAAATGGCCGTAGCCACTTTATGACCCGGCGTTTTGACCGCACCGATCGCGGCCAAAAAATCCATATGCAGTCCTTTTGCGCGATGGAGCATTTCGATTTCAAAAAGGCCGGAGCGCACTCTTACGAACAGGCGTTACGCACCATTCGTAAGCTCGACATGTCCATGGAAAGCGTTGAAGAACAGTTCCGGCGTATGACCTTCAACGTCGTCGGACGAAATCAGGACGATCACGTCAAGAACATCGCTTTTCTGATGGATAAATCCGGGACATGGTCATTGTCCCCAGCTTTCGACATGACCTACAGTTACAATCCAAGCGGTGCTTGGACGAACAACCATCAAATGTCGCTCAACGGAAAGAGAGACAAATTTGATGTGGAGGACTTTAAAGCCTGTGCAAAAAACGCGTCGATGAAACGGGGCCGCGCAGAGGAAGTCCTCAAAGATGTCCAGGATGCCGTCCTGAAATGGAAGAGCTTCGCTAGAGAGGCTGGAGTTCCTGACGATGTGGCGACGGGCATCACCAAGGCTCAGCGCACCGATATCTTAAAGTAAGTACGTATCGTCCGTGGGGGCTGATAGTGATCCAGGCGGTGAGGTATGGGGCAATACAGACCATTAGGCACCCTGTTTAAATCCGCCTCAACCAACCAGCGATAAAATTCTCATAGAGGCAAAGGGCCACTAGGCCGATCTTCATTGAGAACAAAACGGAATCAGATTCCTGCAAGCCGTTGATCTTGCGTCTGTCTTGGTGCCAGGCGGGAGGTTGATTTCTGGACAGTTGTTGCCATGCAGGAAACGCCAGGATGGCCGTCAGCGTCGATGTCATACCAAACAGGTCATCTCCGCCCGCAATCCAGTTCAGGCAAGCCTGGCGGGAAGGATCGAGAATCCGAAGACGGACACTCGCAAATCTCTCGAAAATGCCCCCCGAAATGGTCGATGCCATCAGGGCCATGCTCAAGGGCGGCGTGGTGTTTGCCTGCCTCGACGAGGCGGTCACCATCAGGAGGGCGCTGCCGCATGGCCATGTGGCAGCAGTACTGGGAACGCTGGACTGGCTTGGTGTTGTATTTCTGATTGATCCGTTGCGGATTTCCCGGATCGTTTCGTGCAGGTTCGGGTGTTTCTTCCCACGGTTTTCCGACATCTCCGGACATTGGCATTGGTTCCAGTTCAGGTTCGATCCGCACGCCTTCCTTTCCGGCGACCGGAGGTCTGCACGGCGACTGCCTCGGCGTTTTCGGAAGGCGATGGCGGCGGCGGCTGCCGCGATCATCAGGTTCGGCCGGACCTCTTTCAGGCTGGCGCGGGCGCCGTCTCGGGTCTCCGGATCCTGTCGTTCCAGTCCTTGGCACCGTCCGGCCGGACCCGCCGGACCCGTATGTCGCTTTGCGCGAGGGCGTCTGCGGCCCTGTCCCCCGCGGTGTCGGAATCGAAGCCGCAATCGATGCGCTTGAGGCCGAAGGCCTCCAGCCATGGCGGGACGGCGGTGCAGACGCCCGCGGTCGAGACGACCCGGAAGTGTCCGGCACCGGGCGGCGGCCGCGTCAGCACGGAGAGCGCGTCGATCGCGCTCTCGACGAGCAGGGCCGAGGCCGGCTCCCCGTCCTTCGCCGCCATCCAGAACCCGCCCCTTGCCTTGCGCGATCCAGGCGCCATGGCCTTGAAGCACCGTTCGCCGTCCCGGTGGCGGGTGCCGACGATCTCGGCTCCGGTCGCCCGGCCCGTGGCGTCACGGGCGACGAAGACGGCGTTCCGGCGGTCGTCGGCGTAGACCAGGCCGGCGGCGAAGCCGTCGTCGAGCAGGCCGGGATCGAGGCCGCGGACCCGCGTGAGGCTGTCGCGGACCGCGGGCCAGTTGTGCGCCGCGCGCGGCGGGAGTCTTGGTTCCGCCGCGCGGTTCGGGACCGGAGCGGCGGAACCGTGGCCGGCATGGCCGAGGCCCGACAGGAAGCGGAGGGCGTCTCGGAAGCCGCATTGACGGGCATGGATGGCCAGGTCGATCGCCCCGCCTCCGCCGGATTGCAGGATGTGGTCGAAGAACTTCGCGCCCGTCAGGCTGATGACGGACCCCTTCCGCTTCCACCGCGCGCGGTCCCGCGGGTCCCGGCGATAGCCGAGCGCGGCGGCGACCTCTTCGAGCGGCAGGGTCCTGAGCGTGTCGGCCAGCGCCCGTTGCTCCCTCCGGGTCATGGACTCAGCTCCTCGACCGCGCTCTGGACATGCTCGATGTCGACCTGGCGGACGTCGCCGGCGGCGGCGGCACAGAGAGCGTAATGAGCGATCCGGTTTACCCGGCGCGGCATTCCCCGCGCCGCCTGCGCCAGCGCCTCGACGGCGTTCGGGGCGAAGACCGGGACGTCGGCGGCGCCCGCCAGCTTCAGCCGGTGCTTCAGGTAGGGCTCCACCTCGTCGCGCTCCAGGCCGCCGAGATGGCAGCGCACCACCAGGCGCTGCGCCAGCGACTCGCACATGGCCATGGCCAGCCGCTTGCGGATCTCGCTGAGCCCGACCAGCAGCAGGCAGAGCCGGTTGTCGGAATCCATGTCGTAATTGGTGAGGAGCCGCAGCTCCTCGAGGATCTCGGGCCGCAGGTGCTGGGCCTCGTCGACGACCAGCACCGGCGTCTGCCGGGCCTCCCGGGCCAGGCGGGAGATCTCGGCGCGGATGGCGCTGTAGGCGGCGGCGCGGGAGCGCTGGACCTCCAGCCCGAAGGCCCAGGCGATCATGTTGTAGATGTCGAGGACGCTTCCGGTCGTCAGCGCGACGTAGCCGACGCGGTAGAGCCCGGAATGCAGCGTCGAGATCACGTGCCGGCAGGCGGTGGTCTTGCCGCATCCGACCTCCCCGGTGAGCAGGCCGATGCCGCGGAGATCGAGGAGGTGGCGGATCCGGGCGCCGGCCTCGGCATGGGCGCGATGCTCGAACAACTCGTCGGCCTCGATCCCGTCCGTGAACGGCTCTCGGGTGAAGGCGAAGTGCTTCCGGATCATCGCCCGTCCTCCCCGTTCCTGCCGAGGTCGCGGAAGGCGATGGACGAGGCCGGCGGCCCGTCCCGGCCTTCGCCGCGCCTGACGGCGGCGTTGGCATGCACGTCCAGGGGCGTCGCCAGCCCGGCGTCCCGGCCGTCATGGACGACCTTGAGGGGCCGGGCCGGCGCCTCCGGATCGAAGCGCAGGGTCACGGTCTCGCCGACGAGGGCGGGATCGACCTCGTAGGCACGGCTCCTGAGGCTGACGGTGCGGTCCTTCGCGACCCGGCGCTTCGCCTCGAACAGGAAGAGGTCGTCGAGATCGAGCCCGGGGCCGGGATGGCGGACGTCGCCGGCGGTGGCGGACCACCTGTCGAGCGGGGCCATGCCGCCGAGGCCGCGATGGGGGCGGGCGTGGTACTCGCCCTCGATCCAGGCGTGAAGCCGGCGGTTCATGGCTTCGAGGTCGCGGGTGTCCCCGTCCTCGAGCCTCTCCAGGACGCTGCGCCTGACAGTCCTGAACCAGCGTTCGATCTTTCCCTTTCCAGAAGGTTGCCAGGGCCGCGCATGGATCAGGACGACGCCGAGCCTGGCGCAGACGAGCGCCAGGTGCCGGGAGCGGAAATTCGCACCGTTATCGACGTAGAGTTTTCTGGGATAGCCCCTCTTCAGCAGGGCAAGCTTGAACACCGGCAGGAAGGCGGCGGTGTTCTCCGAGAACGCGAAGGCCGCATGCGGGACGACTCGCGTGCAGTCATCTATGAACGCCAGGAGATACGTCTTGCGCCGCCGCCCGTGCCCGTCGCCGCACTTCGGGCCGTGCATGACGTCCGACATCCAGAGATCGCACGCGTTCGGGTGCTCGAAGCGCCGCCGGTCCTGCGGCGGCGCTCCGTCGTCATTCCCCATCAGCCCTTCGCGGGACAGGAGGCGGTGAACGGTCGAGGGCGGCAGGGGCACGTCCGCGGGGACGTCGCCGTCCTCCCGGACCCGGGCGATGGCGTCGCGGACGCTGAACGCGGGGTTCTCCCGCTTCACGGCGATCAGCGCCTCGGACGCCTCGACCGCCAGCCGCCGCGGCTTTCCGTCGTCGCGCCGCCGCTTCGGGAAGAGCGCGTCGAAGCCGCCGGACCGGTAGAGGCGCATCCAGTCGCGCATGGTCTGCTCGCCGACGCGGGTGCGGTTCGTGCCCGGAATCACGTGGTCCCGCGCAGCCCGGTCGCGGAGGCCTGCCACGATCTCGTGGCTGCCGGCAGGCTGGACCAGCAGGTCCGCGATCAGTCCGTACCTGAAGAGCGCGACGTCCCGTCGCAGGCTGTCGTCATCTTTCGTCATGTGGGTCTCCTTGCCGTTCCGGGGCTCCACGGCCCCGATTCGACCAGTCTGCGGAACCCGGGACGCAAGGATCAGGGGTCACGGAGTGTTGGCGGGCCCCGTACGGTACCGTGGCCGGTTCCGGGGGGACGGAATCCGACGGGCGGCGGCAGGTGCTGCAGGTGGGCGGCGCAGAGGCCGCGCAGCTCTCTCAGGACGGATTCGGTGCCGAGCCGCGCCCGGAAGGCGGCGATCTCCGGCGCCGCGCCCTGAAACAGGTCCGGGAACAGGCCGATGACGATGGCCAGGAAGCGGTGGATGGATTGGGCCCGCCACCGGATCCAGCGCCGCTCGGCCCCGCGATCGGAGATGTGGTGGCCCGGACGGGCCTGCCGCGCCGCCGCCTGCACGCCCGGCGCCGTCTCGAAAGCGACCACGGCCTCCTCGACCTGATCCAGGGTCCCCGGCGTCCGCGCCGCCAGGAATTCCGGCAGGAGACTGAAGGTGGTGTGGGACTCCCGGCAGTACCAGCGCGCTATCCGCGTGCCCGCAGGGGTCTTGCGCTCGTAGGTGCCATGACTGGCCAGGGAGCAGCCGCCGTCCGGATGGTTCGGGCAAACCTCCAGTCTGGCGTCGCGCCAGGCTTCCGTGCTAACGTATTCCTCGGCGGTCAGTCCTGTCACCAACAATAGCTGAACTGGTCGTCCGCGGCCCGGCGAGTGTCATTCGCGCGGGCCACCCTTTCCTGCTTCGGATCACCTGCGGATCACTTTCGCCCGAAAGGAGCGCAAGGCAATGCGACAGCGGCCGGACTTTCCCGCTGCCGGAAAGCGGCTGCCGGGAAAGGAAACGGCAGGTGCCGGCGTCCCGCATTGTACCGGAAACTTGGCAATCCGTGCACGAAGATATCCGGGAAGGAACGTGCCGATCAGATCGGATTAATTCAGGAACCTACACTTGGCTCCCGCCAGCCCTTTATCGAGCGCAGCCTGGCCAACCGGCACCTGCGGGGTGGCAATACGCTGGTGCTTTACGACGTGACCTCGAGCTTCCTTGAGGGTGAGTGCTGCCCGCTGGCGGCATTCGGCCACAGCCGGGATGGCAGGACCGGCAGGAAGCAGATCACCTTCGGCCTCCTGTGTGCCGGCGATGGCTGTCCGGTGGCGCTCCTTGCCGATGCGGTTGCGGAGATTTCCAGTCCCGACTTTCCCGGCGAGCGGCTGATGGTCTGCCTCAATCCCCGCCTTCGTGCCGAGCGGTCCCGCAAGCGGGATATCTGCTGCAGGCAACGCAGGCCGAGCTCGGCCGGATTGCCGGTCTTGCTGTCCGCAGCCGGCCGGGTCCGGCGCTGCGGGACCGCATCAACCGTGCGCTTGGCCGCACTGCAAACCGCCGCAAGGTGGCCAGGCTGTTCGACATCGAGACCGGCAATGACGGCATGAGATGGTCCCGAAACGAGGAGCGCATTGCCGCCGAGGCCCGTCTTGACGGCATCTACGTCATCCGCACCAGCCTTGATGCGGATGCCATCGGCGCTGCCGAGGCGGTGGAGGCCTGCAAGTCCCTCTCGCGGGTGGAACGGGCATTCCGCCTGATGAAGACATCCCGGCTCGAGGTGCGGCCGGTGCATGTCTGCAGTGCCGGGCGTGTCCGGGCGCATGTGTTCCTGTGCATGCTGGCCCTTTACGTTGAATGGCATCTTCGCCGGCGCCTTGCGCCGCTGCTTTACGGGGAGGATGATCCACAGGGCGCGCGGGCGTTGCGGAATTCACCGGTGGAGAAGGCCGTCGTCTCGGAGAGTGCGAGAAGGAAGGCGGCCACGAAGCGTACTGCCGAGGGTTTTCCGGTCCACGGCATGACGACGCTGCTTGCCGATCTTGCCACGCTGACGCTGAACGAGGTCATGCTGCCGAAGAGCCCGGATCATGTTTTCGAGATGCTGGCGCAGCCGACGCCGCTGCAACGGCGGGCATTTGAGTTGCTGGAGATTGACCCGGCGAGGATTGTTGCCAGTACGAGTCCAGGCTGATATCTCCCTAATGGCCTGATATAACGGAGAAAACCCTATCTTCCAGCCATGAAGATCCGTTTAGCTGAGCTCATGGATGCGGGGAAAGGAAGTTACGCCCATGGGGCTCTCAGACGCTGCAAAAGACCTTCGACTTCCACTGGAAATGACGGGTGGGGCGTAAGCGTGAGAGCAACACTGTTGAGCTGCAGGTTGTTTTGACGGGGAGCAGGCGATCTGTTTCGGATTGGATCGGCGTCTGACCGTCTGGAGACCGGAACAGTCTGCAACGTCTGATTTCTCTTTCCCGGCAGCCTTGCAGCAGTTCTTCCTTTCCGGGAGTTTGCGGAAGGGTTCCTTCCGCTCGCTTCACGGATGCCGCCGCCGGTGTGGCGGGATTGTTGATTTCCGGAATTGATTCACCTGGACGAGTTGGTTGACTACGGCAGCGGGGGCGTTCCGCCTTCCCGGCAGTGCGGGCCGGATCCCGCGCATGGTGTGAAGTGTTTGAGAAGAGGCGTGGCCCGTGCGGTGTGCGCCGCCGGGCCGGTAGCCGTCCGTGAGATTGCTGCGCTGTGCCCAAGCCCGAAGCCAGTCAAATAGCTCCGCAGACAAGAGCACGAACTCGCGGCGCCGATGCCGGGCTATCTCCACCGGCTCGTGCTGCGCTTCGTGCTGGTGTCAATACCGTATTAAACTTCCCCAGATGTGCCGAATGAAATTTCCCACCCTTGGCGTTTGGTGACAAGCCAGTTCATGCTTCGATTTGATTCGCCTTTTTGGACGTCCCCGCTTCCTTTTTGTAGGCGGTGGCGGCGTGATCGATGCGGTTGCCCGGAAATCGTTCAGCGGCTGTAGACGACCTTGTAGAATTCGCTCTTGACAGGCGCCCCACTAGAAATGGACTCGTCCACGAGCCAGTCCGCAACTCCCTGATCCGGGTCGTAGCGGGCCTGGTCCAATGCAAATCGGATTGCGTATCCGCGCCTGCGCCGGGTTGAGGTGCGATTGCCCATGGCCGAATGCACGATGAACCCGTCAAAGGCCAGCAGGTCACCGGGCTCAAGGTTCCAATGCACGACTTCATGCTTGTGACGATCAGCCTCGAAGTCGGGCATGTCGCTGTACTGAGGATCATCCTTTTTCAGATATTCAACGAAGGCTCCCTTCTGGTCAGTGATAAACGGGCGGTATTTCTCTCCCCAGGCATGAGATCCCGGGATGAATTCCAGTGCGCCATTGTCGGGATCAACCGGGTCCAGCGCAATCCATGTGGTCATGATCGGACCCGAGATCGGCCAATAGGGCTGATCGGTGTGCCAACCGGTGCGCGTGCGGCTTCCCGGTTCCTTGACGAACATCTGGTCAAAGACCAGTGACGTCCAGGAAGACTGTCCGATATCGGCCACTAGCCGGCCAATGCCGGAGTCATGGCAGAAGTCACGGAACGTTCCAGGCTGCATCCGCATGTTCCGATAGGCAAAGTACCGATCGCCCCTCTTCAGTTCTTCGTCGACTGCATCGCGCAACCTGCCCAGCCAATTGGGAGTCAACGCTCCCCTGACGACGACGACACCGTCTCTCGCATAACTCTCCGCAAGACTGCTCACTTCCTTGGTCAATACGTCCATGCTGCATCTCCTCAAGTGGTACCTGCCATGAACGCTCAACAGGCTCCAAAGACAGGAATCACCGCCCTCTCGGCAGCCACAATACGGCGCCCGGCTGCAATTTGCCGATATGGTTCAAACGGGACAGGAATCTGTCATGTTGTTGCAGGCAAACGGGACAAAGCCCGTTGGCGGCAACATCTTTCTCCGGTGGTCCGTAGTGACACAGTTGCATGCCTGGCCTCGTTCTGCGGCTTCCATTTGCCGACAAACACTTGAACTCATTCCGGAACTGAGCGGATTCGTCAGCATTATCCTGCCGGACCTCGCAAAACAATCGTGACATTCCGGCCGCTGGATCGATTTGCCGGTTCCTTGCCCTGTCGAGACACGCAGGACAGATTGTCCCCGCGGAAAACTTCGCAACTTCGCCTCGAATCGGGACTTCGGCAACGGACCTGGATCACTGCCCGTCCGAGAGCATTGAAGCGCTCGACTTCCATGAGAATCCCGGACTGGACCATTCGGGCGAAGCAGGCCAGCAAACTTCCGGTTGATCGGTAGCAGGCAACTGATTCATAGAGGCACAGCAATCAGCAATTGAATCCTGACCATGCCGCGATCCTCCCATGAAACTCAGCCTGGCAAGAAACTGCTCGCCACCGCCTGCCTTCTTGTGTTCTCCGGAAGCCCGTTCCCCCTTGCGGCCGGAAGTCATTCCGACGTTGACTGCGGGGGGCCCGCAACATTGGTTAGCGCAATCAAGGGGTCTGGGACACTCCCCGGACTCCCATCCGGAACTGTTGCCGTGATCGAGGGAATCGTAACCGGGGACTTTCAGGGAAAAGATCGTCTCAATGGTTTTTTTCTGCAGGAAGAAATGGCGGACTGGGACGGTCAAGCCCGGACATCCGAGGGAATATTCGTCCTGGAGGCGTCGCCGTCCGTCGATCTCCGTGAAGGCGAACTGGTCAGGGTCCGAGGCGAGGTTGGCGAACTCGACCGGCGAACACTGTTCAGATCGACTGGCATGCCCGTGATCTGTGGACAGAACCTGTCCGTCGAGCCGGTTCCCCTTCCCCTTCCCTTCGACTCGAGAGACCAACTCGAACAGGTTGAAGGCATGCTGGTAACCTTGGCCGGACCTGCCGTCGTGACCGACAATTACAACCTCGCCCGTTACGGCGAACTGACGCTGTCCGCCGGCGAGAGGCTGTTTCAGCCAACCCAGATAGCGTTGCCGGGTGTTGCTGCGGCAGCCGCCAACTCGGCCAACGACAACAATCGAATCCTGCTCGATGATGGAACGCTGCGCGAGAACCCGGAATTGCCGCCATACCTTGATGCCATTGGCACGCGCAGGGTCGGCGACACGGTCGTGGAACTGATTGGCATACTCGGGCATGGCCGAAGCAGCATGCGGCAGAATGCTCCGATCGCCTTCCGGCTGCATCCGGCGGGCGGAACCGGTTCCGTCAGATTTGCGGCAACCAATCCGCGTCCGGAGCCGCCGCCGGTCGGCGGCGCCATCAAGGTCGCGTCGCTGAATGTCCTGAATTACTTCACCACGCTGGACAGGAACGGAAACAAGTGCGGACCAGACCGTGATCTCGACTGCAGGGGAGCAGAATCCCGAAGTGAATTCGATCGCCAGACCAGCAAGATAATCTCGGCAATCCGGGCAATGGATGCCGACATCATCGGCCTGGTTGAAATCGAGAACAATGGCGACGATGCCGTCGGGACACTGGTTGAACGAATGAACTCCACCCCGGGTGGCAACAGTTATGACGCTGTCGGGACCGGACCTCTCGGCAAGGGCGCAATACGCGTTGCCGTCATATTCAGGCCCGACACCGTCACAACCATCGGCTATCCGGAAGTTCTGGACCAGGACGATGACAGGCGATTCCTGTCGGAAAAGAACCGCCCTGCGCTCGCGCAGACATTCGAAACCGTTTCCGGCACAAATCCCGAGAGATTCACCGTGGTCATCAATCACTTCAAGTCAAAGGGCAGCCCGTGTGACGATGTGGGGGATCCCGCGCGGAACGACGGGCAAGGCAACTGCTCTCTCGTCAGAACGGAAGCCGCCGAGGCTCTGATAGACTGGCTCGCACGCGATCCGACCGCCAGCGGTGATCCGGATTTCCTGGTCATCGGCGACTTGAATGCCTATTCGCGTGAAGATGTGCTCGAGAGATTTCGTGATGCCGGGTTCGTTGACCTCATCCACCGGCATTCGGGCAATTCAGGAAGTTATCGATTCTCCAATTATGTTTTTCGCGGGGAGAGCGGTGCTCTCGATCACGCGCTGGCAAGCAGGACGCTGGCCGGCAAGATCACCGGTGCCGGCATCTGGAGCAGCAATGCCGACGAGCCCAGATTCCTCGACTACAACGAGAATTACAAGTCACCCAGGCTGATCTCCCTGTTGCAGGAAGATGCATTCCGGTCGTCTGACCATGACCCGGTCATTGTCGGACTGATCCCGATAGACGACTGACGTCGCAACCGCCTTCATTCCCGGACAGACTCGTCCGGACCGCCAGGCGGTCCCTTCCCGTATTGCCGCATGGCCTCGATCCCGATATCGAAACAGCTTGCCGACGAGAGTTGCACCTGACCGGATCGTTCCAGGATTTCCCGGATTTCCGGCATATCCAGGAAGACAAACCGGCCTTCCTTCCAGAGCCAGTCTTTGTCGAAGCGAATGCTTGCATCAAAGATCTGCACCGACAGGTCGCCGGGGTCTGACCCGGCCATGTGGATATGGGTATATCTCGGGGATCCGAATGCCACCGTCCCCCATCGTTCGAGATCGGCAAGGGGATTGCCGTCATAGAACGTGTTCGGATTGACACCGGTGTGCCATGAATTCAGCCGGAAGGGCTCGCCCCCGGTAATCGCAGCGGCGCGTTCGCATTGGTTCCGGAAGGCCCGTACCACCTGCGGGTCACCATCACATGCCGTGATGACGCTGTCCTCGACCGTGGCTATTACCGGAGACGATATCATCAGGACACTGTTCTCGTACGGGCGGGTGGAGCTGGACAGGGTGAAATGATCGATCACCAGCACACCGTTCAGGCACCGGAACTTGATCGGTGGAAATATCATTGTCGGGAAGAGCTTCAGCGCGAAGGGCAAAATGTCGGATTGCATTGAACCGGTCATGAGTTCGGCCGTCAGGTCAGTGCCGTCGCGGGTGCGGATCCGGTATCCGGACGCCACGGAAATCCTGTCCATCAATCGTTCCAGTGTGGCCTCGGTGACCTCGTAGTCGGCAGTCCCGAACCCGGAGGACATATACTCGCGGGTCAGTGCGTAGCACATCACCCTGCTGCCCCTTGCATGGGTGGATTCAAACCGGACGCGATCTCCGATCCGGGAAAGAAAGACAGTGACATCGGCATTGTGCATCGCTTCGGCAATGTCTGCAGGAAGGTCACTGGTTGATGCCGGACTCGTTGCCAGTATGCAGTTTGGCTCCATGCCCAGTTCGGACGCCGAGCGTCCCAACTCTTCCACCAGCTCCGGTTCGAAATACGGATCCGGATCAGCTTCTCCGACGATCAACACCCTGTCGCCCGCCGCCGCACCCGCGCAGGTGCAAAGAAGATTCTGGGCGCCAATGCGCAGACCGGGCTTGTCCATGGCGATTCCGTTGCGTGACCGACGATGAGATGGACACTGCACCGGCATTACCACAATTCACCCTGACAGGCACGGATGCGTGTTTAGGCGCGATCCCCGCCATTTGTCATTGCAGTCAGGGGACCGACGGAACCGTCTCCCTCCTGAGCGGACCAATCAGGTAAGGGGGACCGCAATTCCAGATTGCCCATGACGGCCGCAGATGGCGCGGACCATTCGATGCCACAACCCCTGGCAGAATCCTGCGGCAGATCCGTGCGATGAAGCTGTTCGCACCTTCACTCGCCATCATGCATCAATGGCAGACCCGTTGTTTCTCGAACCACCAGCCGCGCGGGAACCAGTGACACGGTTGTCGGCATGTCAGGCTCCCTGATTCGTTCCAGCATCACCCGCGCAAGCCTGCGTCCAAGATTGTAGGGTGAAACCGCCATGGTTGTCAGGGGCGGTGTCGCAATTGCGGCATCCTGGATATCGTCGAATCCGACTATCGAAACATCCCGTCCGGGTTGCTCCCCGCGACGCAGCAATGCCAGGCATGCCCCGATCGCAACCATGTCGCCGTTGCAGACGGTCGCCGTGACCTCCGGATGCGCCTCGCGCAGCGCGTCCATTGCATTCAGACCGGCAGGCCGATCATCTGCGCATGCCCAAATGACAGGCGGCCCCAACCCTTGCTCCGCGAGCGCCCTCTCGTATCCGCCGATGCGTTCAGACCTGACGGCAACACGCGCGGTGCCACCCAGAAAGGCGATGTGCCGATGCCCCAGATCCGCGAGGTGGTTCGTAGCGGTGGCAGTTCCCTCCGCATTCTCGATGCCGACGTGATCAAAGTCGCCGAACTCGGACCGCCTGAGAAACGTCACGGTTGGCAGGCTGTGCGTGACGAGCAGATCGTATGTGGATTCCGGTGTATCCTCGGCGGGAACCCAGAGAAGACCGCCGCGCGACGACCGTATGAAGGCCTCGAGTTGCAGTCGCTGCCGTTCCGCGTCATCCCGGGCGTCGAGAACCGACAGCAGGTATCCTTCCGATTCCAGCAGGTCACTGGCGCCGCTTATGATTTCCGCATTGAACGGGTTGGCAATCTGATGGATGGCCAGTCCGATCTCGTGGTTTTCACCGGACCTCATCGACGCGGCACGCCCGTCAGGTACGTAGTTGAGCTTCTTGGCTGTCCGCAGGACCTTCTTTCGGGTCTTCTCCGAAATCCGGCCGGCCCCGCGCATTACTTGGCTGACTGTAGCCACGGAAACGCCAGCCTCTTTCGCAACGGTTTCCAGTTTGGGCTTCTGAGTCATGTTTCCTTCGCTTCGAGCGCCACTCGACATCACCCGAAAAGGTTCACAAGTCCTTGGCCGCCGATATTAACGTTATACCAACTTTTCCTACGAATTCCGGGGATGTTCAAGGGGTTTTTCTCAGAGCCTTTGTCAGCAATACTGAAATGAGTAACTTTCCTGTTGACAGTGCTATAACGTTACACCACAATTGTACCCAGCCGCTTCGGAACAGAATCGCGCGATTTTGGAGGACTTCTGGGTTCGAATTGGTGGCAGGGTTGCAGGAGGGGCGACCTTCAAGGTGCTTCACCACAGTCCTGAAAACGCAGAGCTACAATCGTAGTTTCACAATCAGAGAGGAAAGCATGTCCTTTAACATCAGAATGGTTGGAGCAGCATCCGGTCTTGCGATGTTGCTTTCGGCAACGGCCGTAACAGCACAAGAGATCCGGGTCTGGACGACCGAAACACAGCCGGCGCGTCTGGAACGCCAGCAAATGATGGCTGCCGATTACGAGGCGGCATCCGGCGTAAAGGTAGAAATGATCCCGGTTGACGAACAGGATTACGGCACCCGCACAACCGCGGCCTTTGCCGCGGGCGACCTGCCGGATGTGATCTATTATCCGCTGCAATACGCGCTTCCGTGGACCGAAGCCGGTATTCTCGATGCCGAAGCCGCCCAGGAAGTCTTCGAGGAGCTTGGCCCCGACACCTTTGCACCCGGCCCGGTTGCCATGGCGCAGACGCCTTCAGGCATCGCCGGCGTTCCGGTCGATGGCTGGACCCAGATGGTGGTCTACCGGAAGGATCTCTTCGAAGCCAACGGCCTCGAGGCGCCGACCACCTATGCAAACGTCGTTGCCGCGATCGAGAAACTCCACAACCCGCCCGAGATGTTCGGCTTCGTGGCCGCAACCAAGGTCGACGAAGGCTATATGAGCCAGATGCTTGAGCACGTGCTGTTGGCCAATGGTGCATCACCCGTCGATTCAGGCGGATTCAAGGGCTTTGACGAAGCCGCGACAGTCGAGGCGCTGGAGTTCTACAAGGCCATCGCCAAGGCATCGCCTCCGGGGGAACTCTACTGGAAGCAGTCGCGTGAAGTGTACTTTGCCGGCAAGGCTGCGATGATCATCTGGTCTCCGTTCATCATGGACGAACTCGCCGGCCTGCGTGACAGCGCGCCGCCGACCATCAACGACGACCCGACCACGCGCGATCTTGCTGCAGCAACCGGGTTCATAACGAACTTTGCCGGTCCATCGAACCCAGGTGGTGCGGCGTGGGCGGACTCGCGCTACTTCGGAATCACGGCCGACGCCGACATCGAAGCCGCCCAGGACTTCGTTCGCTTCGCAGTCAGCGACGGGTATCTGAACACCCTCGCGATTGCGCCCGAGGGCAAGTTCCCGACGCGTCGCGGAACAGCCGACAATCCTACCGAGTACATTGACGGCTGGGCCGGGCTGGACGTAGGCGTGGACCGCAAGGCTCCATTGGCCGATCTCTATGACGCCGAAGTCATCAACAACATCGTCGCGGGCCTGGACGTCGGGCAGCGCTGGGGTGTTGCCGAAGGTCAACTGGGTCTTGCGTCCAAGATCATCAACAGCCAGGCGATCAACCGCGTCACACGCGAGTTCATCGACGGCGACATCGACGCCGCCGGAGCAGTCGCGAAGATGAACGAGGAACTGGCCGAGATCGAATAAGGGTCTCGCAACCAAAGATATCAGGCGGCGGATGTTCCGCCGCCTGACAGCCAAACCTTGGAGAGAACGATGACGACCGCAGTGCCGCCGAAGGGCATGGGTCCGCTTGCCAAACGGGAAGCACGTTTAGCCTGGGGGCTTCTGTTCCCGACAATATTCTCTGTTTCCATCGTGGTCATACTTCCGCTGCTTGCGATCTTCTGGGTCAGTTTCAAACCGATCGGCCTGGAGGATTTGCGCCCGCCTGAGACAGTCGTGCGCGAACAGCTGCGGGGCAGACCGGCAGCGGCAGGCGACAGCGCTACCCTGCGGTACCGTGTCCGCAACTCAAGTCAGAAAGAAGCGCTCTTTGGCGTCACGATCACGGACACGCTGCCTGACGGTCTGAAAATCGTCTCCGTCGACGAGCGCTGCACACTTTCCGGGCTCGCGCTTGCCTGTGATCTTGGAGATTTTGAAAGCGGGCAGCGTGAGAACATTGAAATTGACGTGGAGGTCAGCCAGGCTTTCCTGGATGCCGATCCCGACCTTGAAGATACTCCGACAATCGCAACAGGTCGCGGCAAGAACATACTCACCAACGCCGAGTTCACGCTCGAGAACTTTGCCCGGATCTTCGACGGCAGGGAGTTCTGGGCTGTCCTCTATGCCACGATGTTCTACACCATCGTCGGCACGATCGGTGCGCTGGTCGTCGGGCTCTTTGCGGCGCTTCTCCTCAACAAGGAATTTCGCGGCAAGGGATTTGTTCGCGGGCTGTACCTCTTTCCCTATGTTGCCCCGGTAATCGCCGTTGCGTTTTCCTGGGTGACGCTTTTCGACCCGTTTTCCGGATCAGTCAACGCGCTCCTGGTCCAGATGGGTGTTATCGACAGTTCGATCAATTTCTTCGGCCAGCGCCCTCAGGCACTCATCATGGTCACCGTCTTCGAGATCTGGCGCTACTTCCCTCTCTCGTTCCTCTTCATTCTTGCGCGAATGCAGTCGATCGACAGCGATATGTACGAGGCAGCGGACATGGACGGCGCAAGCCCATTCCAGAAGTTCTGGTATCTTTCCATTCCAATGCTCCTCGGCATTCTGAGCGTACTCTTCCTGCTTCGCTTCATCTGGACCTTCAACAAGTTCGACGACATCTTCCTGCTGACAGGCGGATCGGCGGGCACCCGGACGCTGACGGTGAATGTCTATGAACAGGCCTTCGCCGTATCCAACATCGGCGCGGGAGCAGCCGTTGCCGTGGTGATTTTCGGCTTCCTGCTCGCCTTCTCCATCTTCTTCTTCAAGTTCATGAGCCGGGAGGAAGGACTATGAGTTTCATCCGCAATGGTTACTTGACCGCCGCCATAATCGGATGGTTTTGGGCCTACACCATCGCGATTGTCGTCGCGGTCCTGATGTCCTTCTCCACCGGCGATCCTTTCCGCCCGTCATTCCTGCTCTCGCTCATTCTCGGGGCCGCCACCGGGCTGATCACGCTCTATTTCCGCGACAAGCGGATCCTCCCCGCAGGACTTGCGGTCCTATCGGTATTTCTCGGCACCATTGGTGCGGGCGCAATCCAGGTTGGCGGAGAAGTCTCCTTCCTGTCGCAGGCGCTTGCCAACGCCCTGTTTGCAATCTTTACTGCGTGGCCGCTCATCGTCATCCTGAACAGCCTTGTTCCGGGCGATGTCGACAAGCACGAGTTCGAGGAGGCAGTTATCCGCTTCCTGACCGGCTTCGGCTACATATTCTTCACGACTGCGGTCCTGGTGCCTTTCTACGTGATGGTGATGACCAGCCTGAAGAATCAGCAGGATCTTCTTCAAAACCCGCTCGACTTCACCATCGACCTCTCGAAGGGCATGGGTCTTTTCCGCAGCTACTTTGAGCTATTCGGGGAATTCGGGTTTGGTTCCTACCTCTGGACCAGCTTCTACGTCTCGGTGATTACCGTCTTCGTCACGCTCGCGTTCTCGATTCCCGGCGCCTATGTCGTGGCCCGTCTTCGGTTCAAGGGGCGCGTAGCATTCGGCAGATCGATACTCTTGATCTACATGGTGCCGATGATCGTCCTGGCGCTTCCGATCTACATCGTCTTTTCGATGACCGGCCTTCGAAACACGATCATCGGGATCGTCATGATCTACCCGGTAACCACGATACCGGTGGCCCTATACATGCTGCAGGGATACTTCAGGGGGCTTCCTGCCGAGGTCGAAGAGGCCGGCTTGATGGACGGGCTTTCCCGGATTGCCGTGATATGGAAGATCACGCTTCCCCTGGCGCTGCCGGCTCTCGCCTCCGTAAGCCTCTACGTGTTCATGATCGCATGGAACGAATTCCTCCTCGCCTTCATGCTTCTCGACGATCCGGCGAAGTTCACACTGACGCGCGGTGTGTCATCGCTGAATTCTTCCGAAGTTCCGAGACAACACCTGATGGCTGGCGCCGTGATCGCGACGATCCCGATCATGGCACTGTTCCTCGGCCTTGAGCGGTTCATGACCAAGGGCCTGACAGCCGGGAGTGTCAAGGGATGAGAGAAACGGATTGTGCTTCGGTGGACGAATGCGCCCGGGCCATCCTGATCGGCAATGACCGCGGCGGCTTCACGGTGCCGACCGCTGGCCTCTACCCCTACCAGTGGAACTGGGACAGCGCGTTTGCCGGTTGGGGGTTTGCGACCTTCAATGTCGACCGGGCGTGGCAAGAGGTCGAGACCCTGTTTGACGGACAATGGCCGAACGGCATGGTCCCACATATTCTGTTTCGACAGGACGATCCGGACTACTTTCCAGGTCCAAGCGTTTGGGGAACCAATGGCATCGGCCCCGTCCCTTCATCGGGCTACAGCCAGCCAGCCGTGGCCGCAACGTTCATCCGCGCGATCTGGGAAACGGACAAGGCAGCCGGTGATGAGCGTCTGCGTGCGCTCTTCCCGAAGATCAAGGCCTGGCACCAATGGTTCATGGACTGGCGCGCAACCGACGAGGGCGCGGTCTTCATTACACATCCCTGGGAAGCCGGCCGGGACAACAACGCGGACTGGGACTCGGCCATGGCGATGATCGAGCCGGAAGGCGTGGGAGAGTACACGCGCCGTGATACGAGTCACGTGCACCCGGACATGCGCCCCACCAAGGCCGAATACGACCGCTACCTTTGGTTGATCTACCGCGGGCGACGGTTGAACTGGAACGAGTCGGAAATGGCGAAGGATCGCCCCTTCGCGGTCGCTGATCCGACGCTGACCTTCATTCTGCTGCGCGCGAACCGCGACCTTGCACATATGGCGCGCGCGCTTGGCGAAGATGTCGAAGAGATTGAAGGCTGGAGCCGCAAACTGGAACGCGGTGCCCGGCAATTGCGAAACCCGGAAACCGGTCATTTCAACGCAATCAACCTGCGCACGAACGAACACACAGGCCATCTCACTTCTGCCTCTTTCCTCGGTTGGTATGCCGGAATCGACGACCCCAAGATGTGCGAGGCACTGACCGAGAGTTTTTCGGCCAGCAGATACCCGATCCCGAGTTTCTCCAGGTCATCTCCGCTATTCGACGGTCTGCGGTATTGGCGCGGTCCGACCTGGGCGATCATGAATGCGATGATCGGAATCGGGTTGGCCGACATGGGTTACGAAGACGAAGCCGAATTGCTTCGCGAACGAACAGCCGACCTGATCGCGAGACACGGGTTCGCAGAATACTTCCATCCCGACACGGGCGAACCAGCCGGTGGAAGCACCTTCACCTGGACAGCGGCTGTCTGGCTGGCCTGGGCCTCACCTACTCTAGGAGCAAACTGATGGGCGCCATTCAACTTCAAACGGTCGAAAAATGGTTCGGAGAACTGCAGGTCATCAAGGGGATCGACCTCAGCATCGACGACGGTGAGTTCATAATCTTTGTGGGCCCGTCCGGCTGCGGGAAATCCACACTTCTGCGCATGATCGGTGGTCTCGAAGAGACATCCCGCGGATCAATCATCCTCGACGACAAGGACGTGACCGACCAGCCGCCCTCGAAGCGCGGACTCTCGATGGTGTTTCAATCCTACGCGCTCTATCCCCACATGTCGGTGCAGGAGAATATGGGGTTCAGCCTGAAGACCGCTGGTGCGCCCAAGGCGGAGATTGCAGAAAAGGTCAATGAGGCGGCCCGCGTTCTGAAACTGGAACCATTGCTTGACCGCCGCCCGAAGGACATGTCGGGCGGGCAACGTCAGCGCGTCGCCATCGGACGCTCGATCGTTCGGGCACCTACTGCCTTCCTGTTCGATGAACCGCTTTCCAACCTCGATGCAGCCCTGCGCGTGGAGATGCGGCTCGAGATCGCAAAGCTGCACCGGTCGCTGAACACGACCATGATCTACGTGACCCATGACCAGGTCGAGGCAATGACGCTCGCTGACCGCATCGTTGTGCTCGAGGCAGGCAGAATTGCACAGGTTGGCACCCCGAAAGAGCTTTACGATCATCCGGCTGACCTGTTCGTCGCCCAATTCATCGGTTCGCCGAAAATGAACGTCATGCCCTGCAGTCACTCGGACGGGGAATACAACCTGGAGGGCGGACGCGGCGGATTCTACAGCGGCTCGGGTAGCCCCGCGAAGCTCGGTATCCGGCCGGAACACCTGTCGCTCGGCGGACACGGCAGCGGCAACTGCGACGGCAAGGTCGAGGTCCTGGAATACCTTGGTGCGGACAGTTTCGTCTTTGTGGACTGCGGTCCACTTGGGATCATCAACGTCCGGGTCGAGGGGGGTGAGACTTACGAGGTCGGTCAGGATGTTGGCCTGACGTTTCAGCCAGACCGTCTGCACTTCTTCGGGGATGACGGCAGGGCGGTTTGACCACTGAATGCAGGCGAGTTCTGAAGCGAATACGCCATGGAAACCTCCAACTTCCGGTGCCATCCCGGTTGAACGCAGGCTGACAATCGCCGACAGACTGGCGGCACAAGCGAAACCGACCGCTCAGAGACCACTGCCACCAGCCGCAAAGCGGCGGATGCCGGTACCGACATGATTGTCGGTAGAGCGGTACCATTTGGCGAGGTGCGTACCGTCACGCGATTCTTCTGGACAATGTGCGAGTGGATGACAGCTTTCGCTACGCCGAACGAAGTATCGGGCAAAGCGTGCCGCATGCGTGAAGCGGGCTCAACAGCCGGCTGTCGCCCCTGTGACTCACGCATGATCGAATTCCCGATCGCCTGCTTCCAGTAAACGGAACGATGCCTGCCCAATGGGAATTCAGGAGGCGGGAAACCGAAATCGCAAGCATCCGGACTCCGCCGAAAAGCTTCTTGTTGAAGTCTGACTGGACGGGGAAGCTACTTGAAAATCCCTGCTTGGGAAAGAAGCGCTGTCCCGGAGTGTACCCGATCAAACAGAAACAGCACGCTCGGGGAAATTGGGAAAAACGCCCGGTTCATGACGGAATAGTCCGGGACCCTACAGGCAGCCTCCAGCCAGTTTCGTTCCGGGCCATCCACGCACGGTCCCTCGCCGGGA
This sequence comes from Paracoccaceae bacterium, assembly GCA_963664715.2. Classification (GTDB taxonomy): domain Bacteria; phylum Pseudomonadota; class Alphaproteobacteria; order Rhodobacterales; family Rhodobacteraceae; genus JAPOXR01. Next base: position 137,010 of record CAXXUY010000015.1, on the reverse strand, counting down.
CGCAGAAGAACCATCGCACCATCCAGCGACACCGAGACGCTCACCGCCCCGGCCGGGATCTCCTGCCCGGCACGGATGTCGTCAAGCGCATCCTCCTCGATGCCCTGCCAGGCCCAGTGAAGATCGCCCATCAACCGCTGCATGCTGCTCACCGATGGCGCCATGCCGCCAGAGCGATCGAAGATCCGGCCAGACTGGCGAGGCGTGCATTGCGAGACCATGCAGGCCGCAAGCTTGCCGGCCGGACGGGTCATCGAGCCCGGAAGGAGCCCGAGGCTGTCATCAACCGGACACAGCGACCGGCGCTCGCTGCGGCAGCGATACAAGGGACGCGCATACTCGAGCTTGCCGAGAAGGCAGGTCACCATGCCCCTCGAAGACGCCGCCCTGCGCCGACATGTCTAGAAATTTGACCAACGCGTCACTTGGCGAAGCTGACCTAACAGCGGCGCAGTTTCGGAACACTGACTTGTCAGGTGCAGGACTGCAAGAAGCCAATCTTTCTGCGGCCCAATTTGGCACTCTGACCTATCAAATTACGCAAGAGGGACCGTCTGATGGGCATCCCGATGACATCCAAATCTCCCAAGCACAGCTCGACCAAGCAATCGCCGATCCTGAACAACCATCCAATCTATTACGGAATTCAATCGTGTATGAGACCACTGGAGACCAGATCGTATGGCTGGGAAAACCTCTCGAAGTAGATGCTGGCGATAAAACGTGAGATCGGAAATTCTAAACGATGTTCATTCAGGAATTCTGGCCACAGATTACGACCATCCCGCTGCCTTCGAAAATTCTGTCATATTGCACTCTATGTAGCACGACAGAATCTTTAGAGTCAGTTGGTGTTTGTTCACTCGGTGTTACTGTTCGTGTTTGTCGAAGCGACTCCAACACTTAGGATTCTGTCGCGCTACAGACGTTCAACGTCATCCAGAAGTTCGATGGAGACGAAATCTGCTCTCAATCGGTTTTAGACAGTTTGAAAGTTGACTCCAGAGATGCCGACATCTAACTCCAAACCCTTCGACTCGCCAAATAGGATCTAAAAGGACGGCGGACAATGACGAGGCTTCGCGTACTCACTGCAACACTCGCTCTTTTTACATGCTTGACCAAAGGAACTCTGGCACAACCAATGGGCTCCCTTGATGCTGAACTCAGCGCTCTAGATGCCCAGATTGAAGAGGTCGAAGAAACTATCGCCGAGCATGATGGCGGACTTGTTCGCGCATTAGCGGAAACGCGCCGCGAAGCACTCATGCTGCTCCACACAGTCGTCACAAGCAGGCAACAGGCTGAAGCCGGAGGGGCGGTCATCGAAATCATCGTGCCAGCCGTTGTACCTGATCGAGAGCGAGCGCAGCAACTTCTCGGGGAGATGGCAGCGCAACAACAGCGTATCGAAGATGCTGAACATGAAGCCACCAGTGCAGGTGGGCTGATCCAAGCTGTTGCCCTCAGCCGGGTGGAGACCGAAAAGCTGACACTCGCACAGCTGCAAATGGCATATTTGCAGGCGCAATACGGGATAGCTTTCCCTGTCCCGCCTGATGTGGTCAACCTGTCTTCTGGTGCGGGCTCCGAGGACGGCTTGGGGCTTGCAGATGAAGGCGTAGACATCGACGATGCTGCAGGATCCCTGGCATGGGCCGATCCGGATTACCCAGACATTGACTACAGCCTGAGGCCGTTTGAACTGGCCCATGTTGAGGGACGAAGGATTTCAGGTTGGTGGACAATTGAAGAGGAACGCGCTGCCATTGATGACAGCCCGATAGCAATTGTGATAAATTACTCTGCGTATGAACCCGGCAGCTTTAGCGGCCTTACTGCCCTGATTGCGCAGTGCCGCGAGGGAGTGACATCGATAGTGTTTCTCCAAGACAATTACCTGTTGAGTGATTTCCGCCGCGGCACATTCGACATCACCTACCGCATTGACGATGAACCCGCGAAATCAACCCGATGGAGCGAGTTGACCTCCAGCAAAGGTGCCGGTCAATTCGGCACTGAAGCAAAGGACTTTCTTCGCGATCTCTATGAAGCTGAGCGCTTCTTCATCCGACTAACTGAAAAGAATGGACAGCGACATGATGCACTGTTTGATCTTTCCGGCATCCAGGAACCAATGGACACAGTTGCAGCCGCCTGCGGCTGGTCGACACTTGAACTTTCACTCGACGAATATCGTGCTATACAAACAATGCTCAATGTTGGCGGATTCAATGCAGGAACACCGGATGGCATCTGGGGTTCAGGGTCACGCGATGCAATGCGGGCATTTCAAGAAGAGACCGGTCTGCCAATAACAGGATCTCCGAATCGTGCCACGCTCGAAGCTCTAGGAGTTCGACCTTACGATCGATGAAGACAAGCAGCTGTGGTAGCAATTGCTATGCCGAACCGGAGAATGTCATCAACACAAAGATAACCCAGCATCAATGATGGGGCCAAAATTGGTTCGTACGGGACCAACCTCTTTTTTCCACTTGGCCAACTGTGATGCCGAGTGTCTTTGCACATAGCTCAAGCATCGCCAAATCATACTTCCAGATTGGCTCGATTGGAGAGTATCCCACAGCGACGGCTGTTGCTTCACAGAATTCTTGGAACCTTTCGACGCTTCATTGGAGTCTGAAACGGGTCCGGATCAGAACATATGCGTTTTGACTCAAGGATTTAAACTCCCGACTCCATCAATTCCGTCGCACTACAATCGTATGGTGGGACTCAAGGAAGGGACTTGGACATGGTGGATGAACAAGCAAACCCCTAGCTGAGACTGTTCAAAATCGTTGAAACAGAGTGGAAAACAAAGGCCGAACGGCGGCGGATAAGGAATGGTTGTATCCATCACAGGTACGAGAATGCGCTGAGGGAGTTATGTCCAGATCTGGATGAAGGAGACTTCCAGGATTTGCTCAACAAGTGGAGATTCTCACCGGCAGCTGGGCCAACAAAGTTACATACTGTGGATTAGGTTAGTCACCTCCTCAAGATCGAAAATTTGTCAATACTGCCAGAACTGCCGGGCCCAGAAATCCAATAGTCACGTGGATTGCTCTGGTCGAGTGTTCATCAGAGTTGGCTTCGAGAACCAAGTATTCGAGCAGGGCGGCGATTTCAGTGACGCGGTCTTCCTGGGTTACAAAAAACGGCAAACTGCAGTTTCGGGGGCCGGCGATCGGAAATCAGGACGGATTGCAGTTCACAAGATCATCATTCCACGTCATGGTTCATTTCATAGACGCTAAAATCAAATCCTAGGCAGGATTCGATAGCGCGACATTTCATCGCCTCGCTCATTTTCAATGCGCAAAATTCTTGCAAATGGCCGATGATGTGCGCTCTCAAGAAAGCAGTGCAAGTTTCGAACAGGTCAGTTTTGACGACAACGCTAATTTCGGAAACGCTGTTTTTGAACTGAATGCGAATTTCGCCGAGGCAAAATTCCGAGGCAACGCCGACTTCTCAAATGCAGAATTCAGGAATACTGCCACGTTCAACAACGCAGGGTTTCTGAGGACAACCTCTTTCCGGGGCACGCCGTTTGCCAAGCCTCCTAAGTTCTTTGTAACCACGCTTCACAAGGATTTGGATATCGGAGAGATCGAAAGGAAAAAAGCCGAACGGCCCTACAAGCACTCCTGATGGTGCGGTCAACCATCGAAGGACACAAAGAATACGGCTGAAGATGCGGCACGGGCCTAGGACGAGTTAGCCCTGATAATTAGCCAGCGCGAAAGGCCTTTAGAGCGACACGAATTCTTCAGGCCAAAGATGCGCGCGAAGCGCTATGGTGCCGGGCTCCGCCTGACTTCATTCCTGGACTTGCTGTACGAAATAGCTGCGGATTACGGCTGGGGTGTCAGACGGGCGTTGTCATGGTGGGCCGGCCACATAGCAATCGCTGCTGTGCTCCTCGCCGATGGCTGGCCAGCCATCGGGAACAGCCTGCTGGTCAGCTTTTCGAATTTCCTCGGGTTCCTTAGGCTGGGTTCCGAGGGCGCTTACCTAGATGGTCCGCACAAGTTTCTCATGGAGGCCACCGATTATGCGGAATGGGTGATACCCACTGTCGGAACGGTCCAGGCTGTCCTTGGGCCCATCCTGCTGTTCGTGGTATTGCTGACCTTGCGCAACCGCTTCCGCCTCGGTTGAATGTCGGCCATGGCTGCATTTAGAGTTGCGTTGTCGAACGTGCGCCGCGGCTCTCCGACCGGTCAAGCCATCATCAATCAACCTAGGTTCCTGGTCTGTCCCGTTCCCCAAACGCCCCTAGACACTCCCAAGAAAGAACCCCTAGATGGTGTTTGTTCACGGTCGTCTTAGTAGTGTGCGTCAATGGTCTTGCCTGTTGGTCGATTTGTTTCGTTTTCGGAAGCATCGCGACGGTTCGTTGGAGTCAATAAGTGTGTTTGTTCACTCAATGTACTTGATCGACTCCTGACTCCAATGATTTTGTCGCGCAACAGGGTACATTCGCAGACTGAGGGCCGAGCCCGGCTATCACGTACTGAATGTTCTGCCTTTACAACCGGCTGCCAGTTGAGAACTGCAAGAGGGAACATTCTCTCGACTGCTTAGGACGACGTTCTCGCAACCAGCGCATCTTGACCCGAACACGACGGCATCCAGGGCCATGGTTAAGAAGGCAGTACCTGCGCGATGATCCAGGACGAGAGTGGTAGTGGTTTCGCCACAAATGACCCTTCTTGCCCACGAACAGGTTGAAATTGCAGACAGTCCTTTCATGGCAGGGACTTTCGAACGCCCGCGACAAAACTGAAGTTCCGGTTTCCAGACGAATTGCCCGGGTGAAGGTCCCGCCCGTTACACGACAGGTGTATTTGCGATCAGGTTCCTGCATGGCAGCGTGTCCGGATGCCATGCAACATCGCGTCACGAACTCGCAGGGAAATCCGGCATTGGCAGAGTTTCCGGCCCGATCGCTTGCCGGGTCATGGGCCCGAGCCATCGATCAAATGGACCGGGAGCGGCAGTTTCCGAGGTGGTCAGCCAGGATGGGGCCGCTCCCTCTCCCAATCGTATCCTTGCGGCAGCTTCCGTCAATCGCCTGCGCGTCAGCCAGGTCACGGCCCATCCCGACGAGACGATCCTCTCACCCTCTCACCTGGGTTCGTGCTGTTGCCAACTGCCTGTTGTACGACCCGGGTGATTCGGACGAAACATGAAGCGATGAAAAATGTCGCTGGTTTGGACAGCGGTTGGGATATCACCGACTACGGGGCGGAAGAGGCTCGAATTGGTCGTGTGACTGTTCACCCCGAGAAACGGGTTCCAGTGCAGGCAATTCTCCAAGGGGAACTGGCCTGTTCGAACGACAAGAACCTGCAAACCGCGCTGCCGACACGCATTCCGATTGACTTGATGATATCCTGACATATTCAGGACTCACTGATTCACCCAACAGGATGACCAACAGGAGGACAAAATCATGATAAAACTGTCATCGGCTCTTGCATGCGGGGCGGGGATCGCCGCATTGGCAATTTCTGCCTCGGCATTCGCTGCCGAGAAGGTCACCATCATCCATTTCAACGATCTCGACCGGATGAACGAGAAAGACGGAAGGGGCGGTGTCGCGCGCCTGGCATCCGTCATTGACCGGGAAAGAGAAGGCGGAGGCAATGTCCTGGTGACATTTGGCGGAGACACGATTTCGCCTTCGCTCATGTCGGGTCTCGATGAAGGCGCTCACATGATCGACCTGCTCAATCGGCTGGGCCTGACCGCAATGGTTCTCGGTAACCACGAGTTTGACTTTGGTCCGGAAGTCGCCAAGCAACGGATTTCGGAAGCCAACTTTCCCATGCTGGGAGCCAACAACCAGGATCCCGACGGCAACATAATCGGGGGTGCAGTTCCGTCCATCATGGTTGATGCGGGCAAGTACAAGATCGGCATACTGGGCCTGACGACCGTTGGCACGGCGGTCAAGTCGAGCCCCGGCGAATTCACATTCCGCGACGCCACCGAAGTCGCTTCCGAGACCGGTGACATGCTGCGGGAAAGTGGCGCCAACCTGGTCGTCGCCCTTGCCCATACCGATGTCGCCGAAGACCAGGCGCTCATGGACCAGGGGGCCGTCGATATTCTGCTCAGCGGTGACGACCACCTTCTTGCCGCAAGATATTCCGGCGACATGCTTTTCGCGGAGTCGGGGGAACAGGCGGACTGGGTCACCATCATCGACCTGATGCTCGATGAGGAAGTGGACGACGAACAGACGGAGTTCATCTGGAGCGCCGAATACAGGATCATCGATACGGCGCATGTCGAACCCGATGCCGAACTCGCGGCGGTCGTGCAGTCCTATGAGGACAAGCTGAGCGACGAATTGAATGTTGAACTCGGCACCACGACGACCGAACTCGACAGTCGGCGCGAGGTCATCAGGTCCAGGGAAGCAGCGATCGCAAATCTCTTCGCCGACGCGATTCTTGAAGCCACCGGTGCTGACATCTCGATCATGAATGGCGGAGGCATACGCGCCAACCGGATCTACGAGCCGGGAACCGTGCTCACGCGCAGGGACATCCAGAGTGAACTCCCGTTCGGCAACAAGACTGTCGTGCTCGAAGTCTCCGGACAGGACATCATCGACGCGCTTGAGAATGGATTCAGCGAAATCGAGAATGGTGCAGGCCGCTTCCCGCATGTTTCCGGGATAGAGGTCAAGCTTGATCCGTCACAGGCACCTGGGCAGCGGGTACTCGAGGTCACGAGGAACGGAGCGCCGCTCGACACCGGTGCAACCTTCTCGCTTGCGATCAATGACTATGTGGCCGGTGGCGGCGATGGATACTCAATTTTCGCCGACAAGCGGCGAATCGTGGACGAGTATGCGGCCATTCTCATGACGGTGCAGGTGTTCGACTACATCTCTTCGAGGGGAGAGGTGGCACCCGCAGTCGAGGGAAGGTTGACGATCGTCAACTGACAGTCCGCACATCCAATCCTGGCAGCGGCCCAATTCTGGGCCGTTGCCGACTTGCAGATACACTTCCCGGCAGGGTCCGGTGCGTTCCCGATCAGTGCCGGCAGCCCGGCGGCCAGGCATTGAACGAGTGATGTGGGTCCATTCAAGACGGGCTCGCGGCTGGTCCTCTTGATAGTCCTGCCTGGCGACAGGATCCGTGCTCCGGTTCAGTCCTGACCCAGTCCCAGTTCCCTGAAATAGGCCCTGAGGTCCCTTTGCGGCCTTGCGCCGACATGGCTGATGACCTCCGAAGCTGCGGCGCAACCCATCTGCCCCGCCGATTCGAGGTCGGCGCCGGAAACAAGCGCGTGGAGAAAACCGGCCGCAAACAGATCGCCGGCGCCCGTCACGTCCACGACATCAGCCGGATACGCACCGACCCTGAACCTCTTTTTCCCCTCGGCAATGATGGCACCATTCTCGGACATCGTGCATGCCACGATCGGCACTTCGCCTGCAGCCAGTTCCAGCGCCGATTCGACGTCGTCAACTTCATACATCGAGGTCAGTTCTTCCCGGTTGCACAGGAGCAGTTCAACTCCACCATTAATCAGTTCCCCGAAGGCGTTACGGTTCCGTTCAACGCAGAACGGGTCGGAAAGGGTAAGTGCCACGGAACCGACTGCATCATGGCAGAGGGTCACGGCCTTCCTGAAGGCCTCGACACTGTCGCTGCCATCCAGCCTGAATCCCTCAAGGAAAATCCAGCGTGCGCTGCAGATGACCTCCGGATCAATGTCCGAGGAGGACAGGAACTCCGCCGCTCCCAGATAGGTGTTCATCGTTCGCTCGCCATCCGGAGAAATCATCACCGTGCTGCGTCCCGTCTCGAATTCCGATGCTTCGGGAGCCCGCGGTGTTGCAAACTTGACTCCGAGTCTGGCCAGGTCCGCTGCGAACACGCTGCCAAACGGGTCAGCGCACACCTTGCCGATGAATCCGGCGCTTCCGCCGAGCATGGCGACCCCGGCAACCGTGTTGGCCGCCGAACCGCCGCTGACCTCGGTCTTCTCGCTCAGCAGGCCGTAAAGCATGCTGGCCCTCTCGTGGTCTATGAGGTGCATGATTCCCTTCATGACGCCATGCTCGGAAAGAAAACCATCCTCGACATGGGCCAACACGTCGACCAGTGCATTGCCAACGCCCACAACATCAAGAGTTTTCACCTGCATCCTCGTCATTGCGCTTCACCGCCAGCCCCTGCCATTGATGCCGCGTAGTACTCGCACAAATCCGCTATCAGGCATCTGCCGCAGTCGGGCTTGCGGGCCTTGCAAATGTAGCGGCCATGCAGAATCAGCCAGTGGTGGGCATGCTGCTGGAACTCGGCCGGCACGTTGTCTTCAATGGACCGTTCGACGTCCTCGACCGTCTTCCCGGGAACGAGTCCTGTCCTGTTGCCAACCCTGAATATGTGAGTGTCGACGGCCTGTGCCGGATGCCGGAACCACATGTTGAGCACGACATTTGCAGTCTTGCGCCCCACTCCGGGAAGCGACTGGAGCGCAGCACGGGAAGATGGCACGACCCCGCCATATTCCTCCTGGAGAATCCTTGACAGCTTCATCACGTTCCTGGCCTTGTTTCGATAGAGGCCAATTGACCGGATGTGGTCGATCAATCCTTCCTCGCCCAGCTCCAGCATCTTGCCTGGCGTGTCTGCCACGCGGAACAGCCCGGCTGTAGCCTTGTTGACCCCGACATCGGTTGCCTGGGCAGACAGGACGACGGCGACCAGCAGGGTAAACTCGTTGACATGTTCGAGTTCGCCCCTGGGCTCTGCCCGGTCTTCTCGAAACCGGCGAAAGACCTCGTGGATGCGCTTGTATTCGGAGGAAGTGCTCACTTGCATATCGGACCCGCATGATGTTCGACGAAACCGGATCGGAAGTAGCAAGAAACGGGTCGACTGAACAATATGGCAGGCCTAAATCACCTGGTTGTAACGTGCAGAACTCCAATGAATGAAACAAGCTACCATTACAACGTCATATCCCGGGCCATAAGGCTCATAGACGATTCCCGGGAAAGGGAAATTTCGCTCGGCGAACTGGCCGGACGGATGAACATGAGCCCGGCGCACTTCCAGCGCCTGTTTTCGCAATGGGTCGGAGTGTCACCCAAGCGGTATCACCAATACCTTGCCTTGCAGCACGCACGCACGCTCCTGCAGCAGGACACGACGGTTCAGGACGCCGCACGCTCGGTTGGCCTTTCGGGAACCGGAAGACTGCACGACCTGTTCGTCAAGTGGGAAGCGATGAGTCCCGGGGAGTATTCCGGCAAGGGTGCCGGGCTGACGATCAACTGGGGATGGTTCGACAGCCCATTTGGCGTCATGCTGGCGATGGGAACGAATCGGGGTCTTTGCGGGATCGCGTTCGCATCCGAACACGGCCGGGAGCACACCTTCGAGGATCTGTCCGGAAGATGGCCGAGCGCGAGCTTCGTGGAAAGGCCAGAGGCGATATGCGGCTGGGTCGATGCCGCCCTCAGCCAAAGTGGCAAGGCAAGGCTGCTGATCTCCGGTGGTCCCTTCCAGGTCAAGGTCTGGGAAGCGCTGATTTCCATACCGACAGGCTCCGTGTCGACCTATTCCGAGGTTGCCCGTCTTGCCGGATTCCCCAATGCCGTTCGTGCGGTCGGAACCGCGATCGGCCGCAATCCGATCAGTTGGCTGATCCCCTGTCACAGGGTCATCCGAAAGTCAGGCGAACTCGGAGGCTACCGTTGGGGACTTCCTGTCAAGCGCGCCCTGCTCGCCTGGGAATCGGCGCGGAGTGAAGCCGAATTGCAGGTTTGAAGACCGGCGACGCCTTTCCCGTCCCGGCGTCGGCCTGGAGCTCATCAATCACTGTCCCGGCTGGATTCCAGACCCACGGTGAAAAGGCGATTTGCATGAAAGAAACGGCGGACGGCCCCGGCCTGTCCGCCAATGGCCGGAGACCGGCAAGAGAACCTGAGCGAAGTCGGATTAGGTCAGTCCAGGTTGGACCTCAGATCCTCGAGTGCCTGGTCCATGACCGACCTGCGGTCCTCGGGCGTCATGGATTCCGCGATGACCTGTCCAGCTGCTTCCACCGCGACCACAATGGCCTCGTTCCGGATGCCGGCAACAGCCGCGGCCTCGGCACTCGCAATCTGTTCCTCGGCTGCCTGCAACCGCCGCTCGACAGTCTGCTCAATTGCCTTGCCGGCATTCTCGACGAAAAGTTCCGCCTCCCGCCGGGCGCCCTCGACGGCCCGTTCCGCCTGTTCGATCGACTCTTCCCTCGACTTCCGCGCTGCCTCGAGGGCCTCGGCTGAATCGGCCCTGATCCTTGCGGCGTTGTCGATCTGGTTGCGTATTGCGTCGATTTTACCATCGATGAATCGGCTGGCAAAATGCGGCGCCTTGAAACGGATAAGTGCGCCAATGAAAATGATGAACGCAATCAGGACCACGAAATTCGTGTTGCTCAGGGAGAAAAACGGCCCCGATGCCGCGAATGCCGGCGAGGCCATCACGGCCAGAATCGCTGCTGCCCGCTTCAATTCCGGACTCCATTCAAGCGAGAATTCACCGCTTCGACAACCCTGCTGCCGGCATCTCGACCGGGAAGCATCTTGATGACAATTTCCGCCGCAACAGCTGTTCCGATTTCCCGGACACTCTCCCTTGCACTGTTGCGGATTTCCTCGATCCTGGCCCCGGCCTCATCAGATCTTGCAGCGATCATCTCGGCTGCCCTGGCAACGGCTTCATCCTGCATCTTGCGTGCCTTCACCCTTGCCTCGGCCACGATCGCGTCGGCATCTGCCTTGGCCTGTGCAAGTTGCTCGGACGTCTCCTGGTTCAGCCGGGTTGCCTGTTCGTCGAGGCGCCCGGCTTCCTCGAGGTCATCGCGAACCTGCCTTTCCCTCTGGTCGATGATCCCGCCGATCCTTGGCAGGACCACCCCGTTCACGATCACGAACAGGACAACGATGAAGACAACGAGCCAGAAAAGCTGGTTCGGAAATGAACTGAAGTCCAGTTGAGGAAGGCCGCCTTGTTCCGCCATTCCGCTACCTCGCCTGCTTCACCGCCGGAGTTTCGCCAGGTTCGTCAGAGTGCGAACATCAAAAGAAGCGCGATCAGGAACGAGAAGATCCCAAGCGCTTCGGCAAATGCAATGCCGATGAACAGCATCGCGGTCTGTCCGGCAGCCGCGGAGGGATTCCTCAGGGCACCGGAAAGGTAGTTTCCTACGACGTGGCCAACGCCGACCGCAGCGCCGCCCATGCCCGTGCAGGCCAGACCGGCGCCGACAAGCGCTCCCATTGTGTTGATGTCGCCTTCGATTGCCATTTTGCTTCTCCTTGCTAGGCCGAAAATTCGTGAACTTCAGGTGTCAGTGACCGGGATGCAGCGCATCCCGCAGATAGACGCAGGTCAGTATTGCGAAAACATATGCCTGGATGACGGCCACCAGCAATTCCAGGCCGTAAACCGCGGCGATGGCGAGGACCGGGACAAATGCACCGACACCAAGCACGCTGGCGAAGGCGGCAAATACCTTGATCATCGCATGACCGGCCATCATGTTGCCGGAAAGCCGGATCGAGTGGCTGACCGGCCGGACGAAATAGGAAATCAGTTCGATCACCGCCAGTACCGGCCGCAGGACCAGGGGAGCGGACGAGATCCAGAACAGGCCCAGGAAACCGAAGCCGTGCTTTACGAAACCGATGACGGTAACGGAAATGAACACGGTCAGGGCAAGCGCGGCGGTGACTGCAATGTGCGAAGTTGTCGTAAAGCTCGCGGGAATGAGCCCGAGAACATTGGCAAAGGCAATGTACATGAACACGGTCATGATGTGGGGAAAATACCTCAGCGCGTCCCTTCCGGCGACATTCTCGACCATGTTCCGGACGAAGAGATACACAATCTCGGCCGCCATCTGCGTCCTTCCCGGAACGACTTCCTTGCGCCGGGTGCCAAGAACCAGGAAGGCAACCGAGCCAAGAACTGCAAGCGCCATCCACAACGTGACGTTGCTCGGCGTATACCACATGAGCGGACCATCGCCGAACAATGGCTTCACGATGAACTGATCCATCGGATGGATCTGCAGGCCGGATTCTTCTGTAGCCACCTTATTCAGTCTCCGCGAGGCGGTTCAGCACCTTGTTCATCGGACGCCTCCTTCGGGCCGCCTTGTTCCAGCTGGATCTCCCGCGACGTCCTGATCATCAGGTTCACGCCAGCGGCAAAACCAAGCAATGTCAGGACGGCCAGAAAGATCGGCAAGGTACCGAGCAGGACATCCAGTCCGTATCCCATCGCTGCGCCAAGGCCGGTGCCGACCACGAGATCCACGACCATCCGCCAGGCAAGATGAGCTCCCGCCACCGGCCCGGTTTCCGGCTCGTTCGGCTCCAGCTCCGACCTGGCCGCGTCAATCCTCTCATGGATCGGTGAGCGGTCATTGTCGTCGGAATCTGCCGGGCCTGCCATTGTCTCCGCCAAGGGATTCGGACTGCGGGAAACTATGGTTGCGTCAATTGGCTGTCAAGGCAAAACTTTGCATTCCGCAGTCTGGTAATTGTTTGTTTATATTGACGTTCTTGAATACGATCAATATCTCCCGCATCTGGTAAGGACTGAGTTTCAAGCTGGAATTGACTCAACCAACTGGTTGAATCACAATCAGGGTTTCAGGAGAGCGTGTGCTGGACTGATCAATTTGCAATCCGGCCAGGTGCCTCGGCATCGCCCGTTACCTGGCAAATGAGAAGTCGCGCGTGCCTGTCCTGACGGAACCGGGCCGCTACGATCCGACAAAGACGGGAGTTCACAGGATGCAGGAGATTGATGATTCCTCGGCGCTTGATCTGCTGTTCGGCTCGTTGTCCGACTCCACCAGGCGGAACATCCTGGAACTGCTCGTCGATCGCGACATGACGGTCAAGGAGATCTCGGACGCTCTCGGCAGGTCGATTGCCCTGACGTCCAAACACGTTGCCGTCCTGGTCAGTTCCGGACTGGTTTCCCGCCAGCCGGCTGGCCGGTCGCGGTTGTGCCGTCTTGAGCCCGACGCAATCCGGAGGGCTGTCATGTGGCTGGAAGGGTTTGGACTCGTCGATCTCGACAGCCTCGAGGGACTGGAATGGTTGCTCGAGGAAAGACAGGAAAGCGGCAATGGACATTGATCAGGGCCCGGCCGGGCTCAGGATCCGTGCTCGTTCCGCAAGAGAAGGAGCAGCGCAATGACCGTTACCAGGACACCGGCAAGGATCTGCCAACGCGGCAGGCCGTGGCCGAGCGCACCTTCCCAGAGAATGACCCAACTCGGTGTCAGGTAGGTATATGCCATGACCTTGGCCGATGGCAGGCGCATGGTCGCATAGTTCACGGCAGCAAATGACATAGCCGTTGCGATTACCGTTATGTAAACGAGCGTGATCCAGACGATGGGCGGCAATGACTGCCAATCGGTGTTGATGATCGCCCTCCAGCCATAGATCATGAGCGCCGCCGAGCCTGCCGTCGACATGCCGAACACGAAGACCAATGGTGTTTCGCCCCGGTTCAGCAACCTCATCAACGGGGTGTAGATGGCATGCGCGATGCAACCGAAAAAGAATATGGTTTCCCCGCGACCGACGCGGAATGCAATCAGGGCTTCAAGGTCGGCCCTGAATATCACCCAGAGCGCACCGGCTGCGCCCACGGACAGGGCCGCAGCCATTCGCGGGGTCGCGACCTGGCGCAAGAGAAACCAGCCGAACACGCCCGCCATGATCGGGGTCAGCGTGAACACGGCGCTTGTCGACACGGGTGATGCCGTTTTCAACCCCTCGAACATGAGCGTGAAGTAAATCGCCATCAATGCCCCGGTGATCAGGTAGCGCCAGGGAGATGAAAAATCTCTCCGTTTCAGGTTTCCCGTCAATGCTGCGACCGCCCCCATGATCACGGCAGCTCCGGCAAAGCGAAGGGCCGTGATGGCAACCGGATCGATTTCGTTGGCCGCCAGGCTTCCCAGGCTGAAGGATCCCGCGATCAAAAGTGAAAACGCCAGCATGGCGAGGTGACCCCGGGCGGGCTGGTCGAGTGAAATCATGCGCCACCGTTTAATTGATGCCCGTTGGGCAAGAAAGCGCAAACAGCGGGAGGGCGCCATCATCGCCCCTCTCTTCCGATTTCCGACTTGACCGGGCAATGCAGTTGATCTACGCAATCACGCATCGTCATTGAGTTCCGGCTCGTTCCGGTCCGCAGGTTGACGCCCGGATCGCCACCCGTCAGCGAAGGTTCGCCCGCGGGTGCGTTACCTGCTTGCGGAATATTGGTTCTCGAGTGTCGAGAGAAACGCAGAGACAAGTGGAGACCAGGACTTGTTCGAGAATCTGTCAGACCGGCTGTCCGATGTCTTTGAAGGCCTGAGACGGCGCGGAATACTCTCGGAAGCCGACGTTGCGGCGGCGCTGCGGGAAGTCAGGATTGCCCTGCTGGAGGCGGATGTTGCGCTTCCTGTCGTGAAGTCCTTCATCAAGAGGGTCAACCGCAAGGCCACCGGCCAGGCGGTCATGCGGTCCGTTGCGCCGGGTCATCAGGTTATCAAGATCGTCCACGACGAACTCGTTGAAATGCTGAAGGGTGACGGAAGGGAAGCGGAGAAGCTCAAGATTGACAACCCGCCGGCACCAATTCTCATGGTTGGCCTGCAGGGGTCGGGCAAGACGACGACGACGGCGAAAATTGCGAAACGACTCGCCGAACGCGAGGGCAAGCGGGTGCTCATGGCTTCTCTCGACACGCACCGGCCAGCCGCAATGGAGCAATTGCGGGTTCTCGGAGTACAGGCACAGGTCAACACGCTGCCGATAGTCGAGGGCCAGTCTGCCGTCGAAATCGCCAGGCGTGCGATGAACGATGCACGGATGGGCGGCTACGATGTATTGTTGCTGGACACCGCCGGCCGGTTGCATGTCGACCGGCAGCTGATGGATGAAGTCGTGGACATCCGGGAAACTGCGAAGCCCCGGGAAACCTTGCTGGTTGTTGACGGCCTGACAGGGCAGGATGCGGTAAACGTTGCGCAGGAATTCCAGGAAAGGGTTGGAATCTCGGGAGTCGTACTGACGAGGATGGAAGGTGATGGCCGGGGCGGAAGCGCACTGAGCATGCGCGCAGTCACCGGCAAGTGCATCAAGTTTATCGGGACCGGGGAAAAGCTCGGAGACCTTGGCGAGTTCGACCCGGAAAGGATCGCTGGCCGCATACTCGGAATGGGCGACATCGTCTCGCTTGTCGAGAAGGCTGCAGAAACACTTGAAGCAGAAGTCAACGAGCGCACCATTCGGCGCATGCAGAAGGGCTTGTTCAACCTGAATGACATGCGCAAGCAACTCGAGGCGATGGAAAAGATGGGCGGAATGCAGGCCATGATGTCAATGATGCCCGGAATGAGTAAGCACATTGCCCAGGCCGAAAAGGCCGGTCTCGATTCAATGTTCGTGAAGCGGCAGATCGGACTGATAAACTCGATGACCAGGAAGGAAAGGGCAAACCCGAAGATCCTGCAGGCGAGCAGGAGAAAGCGCATCGCCGCCGGAGCCGGCCTGGAAGTAGCCGATCTCAACCGCTTGCTGAAACTGCACAAACAGATGGCCGCCATGAGCAAGATGATGTCGAAACGGGGGCTCGGAGGAGCGCTCGGCTCCCTGTTTGGGCAAGGTGCCCCGGCGGGTTTCGACCCGTCGGCAGCGGGTGGCCCAGGACTTCCCCCCGGTCTCAACCTGCCACCGGAAATGGCTGGCCAGTTGCCACCGGGAATGACCCTTCCATCCGGCCTGACAGGTCGCAAATTCCAGAAATGAGAAAAGCAGTTTCTGGTCCAGCATTGGCAATGCTCCTGACATCTGCCAGTCCCAAGGGAAATCCCGGAAATGACGAGCGAACAGAGTAGACCTGATCAGATCCTGCAGGAGCACAGGAGGTCCATCGACCGTCTCGACGCCATCCTCGTCTACACGCTAGGCGAGCGGTTCAAGCACACCAAGGCGGTAGGTCGGCTCAAGGCCGAACTTGACCTGCCGCCAGCCGATGCGGCGAGGGAAAAAAAGCAGATTGAACGGCTGCAACAACTGGCCCGGGATGCCGATGTCGATCCGGAATTTGCCAGGAAGTTGATTGCCTTCATCATCGACGAGGTTATCAGGCACCATCGTCTTCAACGCAATGAAAAGGACAAGTAGCCAAAGGAGCATCAGCAATGGCCATGAAAATTCGACTTGCAAGGGGAGGCTCGAAGAAGCGTCCGTTCTACCGGATTGTCGCAGCAGATTCCCGAATGCCGAGAGACGGGAGGTTTGTCGAGAAACTCGGCATCTACCATCCCCTGCTTCCCAAGGACAGCGAAGCGAGGGTGAAACTCGACATCGAGCGAATCAAGTACTGGCTCGGAACCGGCGCGACGCCGACCGACCGCGTATCCAGAATGCTGGAGAACGCCGGACTTCTGGAGCCAAAGACGCGCAACAACCCCAAGAAGGCCATTCCCCGCAAGCAGGAAGCTGCCGCCTGAACGAGGGCACGTATTTGTGACCTGCAAACGCGAACCGGCCGAGGACAATCTTGCGGATGCCTCGTATACGCAGTCGCAGCGGCGAGAGGCCTGACCGCCCTTCTCCCGGCAGGCCCGACGGGCTCGTCTGTGTCGGCATGATCTCCGGTCCCTTCGGAACGGCAGGCGACGCAAAGATCTCGAGCTACTGTGAGCGTCCGGAGGCGATCACCGAGTATTCGCCATTGCGGACGGAGGATGGTCTCAGGTCATTCAGTCCGGAGATCCTGCGCCGGTCCGGCAAGACGCTGATTGTCAGGCTGCCTGGTGCCGACACGCGCGAGCAGGTGGCGGCGCTCAAGGGAACCAGGCTCTACGCCTGCCGAACGTCCTTTCCGGAACCCGGGGAGGACGAGTTCTATCACGCAGACCTGATTGGAACGGAAGTCAGGGATCTCGAAGGAAACGTGCTCGGCAGGGTCCGGAACGTGCTAAACCATGGAGCTGGTGACCTGCTGGAAGTCTCGGGCAGCGCAAGGCAGACCCTTCTGATTCCGTTCAGGCGTGAAACGGCGCCGGAGGTTCGCCTCGAGGAAGGACTGATCATCGTCGACCGGTCCCGGTTCTGAAACGGGGTGAGCGGCACCAATTTCGGCCCGCCACAACCGGGTCAGGACAAGGCAGAGCGACCGCGAGGTGCAGAAATGAACTCGGAAGATGAAGGAACGGGGGCTGGCGACCAGTCCCTGCCCTGGTGTGCGAAGGTCATCACGCTCTTTCCCGAGGCCTTTCCGGGGACACTCGGGCTGTCCCTGTCAGGCAAAGCCCTGGCAAGGGGTATCTGGGAGTTGCAGACGATCGACCTCAGGGAGTTTGGCATCGGGCGCCACCGGGACGTCGATGACACACCCGTCGGCGGTGGAGCCGGAATGGTGATGCGGGCCGATGTGATGGAACGTGCCCTGGGTGCATCGATGGATGATCCCCGCTGCGTGTCCGGGCATTGGCCTCTCATTTGCATGTCGCCGCGCGGCGAGCCGATGTCGCAGGCACTGGCAAGCGATCTCTCCAGGGCAGAAGGAGCCATCGTGTTGTGCGGCAGATTCGAGGGAATGGATGAACGTATTTTCGAGGCATATCCAATCAGGGAGGTTTCCCTGGGGGATTTCATACTCTCCGGCGGCGAAATTGCTGCCCAAGCCTTGATTGATGCAACCGTGCGCCTTATACCGCACGTTCTCGGGAATCAGGCATCCGCGACGGACGAGTCGTTTGCCGATGGTCTGCTTGAGTACCCGCAATACACGCGACCGAGAGTTTGGAAAGGACTGCAAGTTCCGGAAACCCTGCTTTCCGGGCATCATGAACAGATCGCCGCCTGGAGACTTGCAGAATCCAGAGACCTGACCAGGAAGAGGCGCCCGGATCTTTGGCGGACATATTGCCGGAAGCTCGGATTGGACCCGGAAACCTGGCCGGAGAAGTGAAACAGGGGTTGGTCGCCAGCCCAGGGAAGTAGTTGAAATGGACATAATTGCTGAAATCGAAGCCGAACAGGTCAACAAGCTGGGGCACGAAATTCCTGATTTCAGGGCCGGCGATACGGTCCGTGTCGGATTCCGGGTGACCGAAGGCACCCGGACCCGGATCCAGAATTACGAAGGCGTGTGCATTTCCCGAAAGGGCGGCGAAGGAATAGGTGGCACGTTCACGGTCAGGAAGATCTCGTTCGGGGAAGGCGTCGAGCGCGTGTTTCCGATTCACTCGACGAACATCGAGTCCATTTCCGTTGTCAGACGCGGGCGGGTAAGACGCGCCAAGCTGTATTACCTGAGATCTCGCCGCGGCAAGTCCGCCAGGATTGCCGAGAGAACCAATTACCGGCCCCGCCGCGCGAAAGCCGCGCCGGCCGAGTAAGGAGTCCAGCATGAAAAGCAAGATTCATCCCGAATACCACGAGATCGACGTCAAGCTCACGAATGGCGACGTGATCAAGATGCGTTCGACCTATGGCCAGGAAGGCGACACCCTGTCGCTCGACATTGACCCCTCGGTCCACCCGGCATGGACCGGAGGCGGCACCCACCTCATGGACACGGGCGGCCGCGTTTCGAAATTCAAGAAAAAGTATGAGGGCTTCGGGTTCTAGAGTTCACGGACTGGAAGTAACTCGGCGAGCCGCCTCGGTGGCTTGACCTCATCGCCAGGGCAACGACTACACCTGCTGACACCTGTGGCCGCGCGACAATTCGCCTGAATTCAACCTCTTGGACTGGTGTTCATCTGCCTGCCGAACTTGGCGGATCATCTCATCGCCGGCCACCGTTCGGCATGATTGCAATGGGATAAGGGAGGCCTTCTGCGACAGTGAGCCTCCCCGGTCAATTCCGATGCCCGTTGCAATACGGATTCGGAACTCGGTGGCCGTTGGCAGGCTGAAGATCTCCCATGTCCCGATGAAACGCTTCCGAAGGTGACACCGGGATTATTGAGTACTTGGCAAACTACTACAGTTGCGCGTGCCCTGTTCGCCTCTTTTAGTGCGCCCTTGCGGCGTCTGCCTGGTGTTTGCGCCGCCACAGCGACCAGTGCATGATGAATGACCGTGTTGTTGGCGGCCTGAGCAGGAGTCTTGCGATCAGGTATCGGAGTTCCGGAACGCTCGGCACCTGTGCCGTCATGAGGGCAAGGCGCCGGTTTCGGGATTTGGACTCCTTTTGTTCTGTTTGCCCTGTGCCCTGATCCTCAATTCTGCCGCCAGCCTGGCCAGGAAGGCTGCGGCGGCCATGACCAGGCTGATATGCCGGTGCCAGCCATGCCAGGAACGGGCCTCGCAATGGTCAAGGCCGAGATCGTCCTTTGCCCGCTGGAAGCACTCCTCGATGGTCCAGCGCAGCCCGGCAGCACCAGCCAGTTCCGCAAGGCCGGTGCCAACGGGGCAGAAGACGAGATAATAGGCCAGTTTCTGCGGATCCCTGCGGGAGCGGCGCACCAGCAGGCAGTGTTCCCATCCCGCCTTGCGGTTCCACGGAATGACAAGGCAGGCCCAGTCATACAGCCTCGGCCCCTTGGACCCCTCACCGGCGGCAAGGGCCGTCCAGTCCTCGTCGGCAAATTCCTCGACCATCTCCGAGGGGTTGGTGGCCACGATGCCGCCCTGGCCGATGAACCGGATATGGTGATTGCTGCGAACCGCCAGCACATAGGCCTGGTCCCGCTCCTCGAGCATCCGCCTCAGGCCGTGATCCGAGCCATAGGCCGTATCGGCCAGCACCCAGGCACAGCGCACACCTGTAGGGTCCCTGACTATTCCGTCATGAACCGGGCGGTTTTTCCCACTTTCCCCGCGCGTGCTGTTTCTGTTTGATCGGGTACAGTCCGGGACAGCGCTTCTTTCCCAATCTTGTCGAGATCGACGGCAAGCATCAACTCATCTGGAACCGCGGCTGATTGGGCGCGTTTTTGTTGACTGGCGCGTTGCTTTGCAGCGCGCCCTTTTTCGTCATTTTGTGACTTTGCCCGCCCGTACCTACTCCTGAAAAAACGCATCAATGTCCATCGCCATATGCGGTTGGCCGACGATTTCGATTCCGGCTTCAGCGGTGCGGTAGAAGACGACATGCGATCCCTGGCGGAAGCTGCGCAATTGAGGGAAAACATCGTCCCTCTCGCACCCGAGTTTCGGGTTGTCCGCAAGCCATTGAAACCGATCTTCGATCGCCGTGAGATAGGCAATCATCTGCTCGCGCCCCCAGCGCTCACGGGTGTAATCGGCAATGTCGTCCAGGTCCTGAGCGGCGCGCGGCGTGATGCGATAGGAGGCCATCTCCTATTTCTTTGCCAGCTTTTTATCTGACCGGCGGGCGTCGGAACGGGCGATTACGTCCTTCATATCGAAATCTTCGACAAAAGCGCCGCGGTCGGCCTCGTCGATCCCTTCAGCCAGATGGGTGCGCAGGGCGGTGAGCCTTTGCGTCTTGTCTTCCAATTCGCGCAAGGCGTCGCGGACGACTTCGCTGGCGCTTGCATAGCGTCCGGTTTCGATCTGGGAACGGATGAAGTCTTCCCAGCGGGGTCCGAGCGTCAAGGATGTGTTGGCCATATCGGCCTCCTGAGTTCACATGAATATTCATTTTGAATATAAGTGTTTTCGCCCGCTCAAACAAGTTTTTGCTGTTGATCGGGACGCTCTTGGACGTCCCCCTGTCAAGGGCCAAGCGGCTTCATGCGTCGCAAAGCCGGCCTCCCCATCTTTCGGCTCCGCCTGCAAGACGGCGCCGGTCCGCTTCACGCGAATCGCCGCCGCCCTACGGGTGGGTGATCCCCTATGAGCGCTATCTTAAGGACGGCGATCTTGCTGAGGAGCAAAAACATGCATTCCTCGAAAAGCTCTGGTCCAATATCGTGACCTTCGTCGATCTCGGCTTCGGCGTCGAACCGGTGCAGCAGGCCATCGACGCCGGTCAAGAGGCGCGCCGCAACCGGCCTTGCGAAACCGACGCGGCCAAAGGCGGCGCTGACAATTGCGCTGATCGCAAGGCCGCGCCGTAAGACGAACAGGAACGCTGACAGGAAGAAAGGCACATGATGCGATTTGAGAGTACGTCCTCCTACAATGTCACAAGCGCCGTGACCTATTGCCGGGTCTCCACCAAGGCGCAGGCCAAGCGCGGCGACGGGCTTGATTCGCAGGAAGCCCGCTGCCGGCAATATGCCGGCTTCTAGGGCTACAGCGTCATGAGCGTCTTCACCGACGATCTCACCGGCCAGAGCGCCGAGCGGCCCGGCCTCAAGGCGCTGCTCGCCTTTCTCAAGGCTGATCGCAGGGACCCCCATGTCGTCATCATTGACGATCTGTCGCGCTTTGCCCGCCGGTTCGCGATCCACTTCAAGCTGTGCGAGACCATCGCGCTTTCCGGCGGCATTCTGGAATCGCCCTCGGTCGAGTTCCGCGACGACGTCGACGGCGAGTTCCATGAACACATCCTCGCCTCCGCCGCCCAGCAACAGGCGCGCAAGAACGCCGAACAGACCCGCAACCGCATGGCGGCGCGCTGCCTTAACGGCTTCTGGCTGTTCCAGGCCCCGATCGGCTACAAGCATGTCTCCGTCAGAGGATGCAGCGGCAAATTGCTGGTCCCGAACGAGCCCTTGGCTTCAATTATCCGCGAAGGTCTTGAAGGCTATGCTGCCGGCCGGTTCGACAGCCAGGCGGAAGTGAAGCGCTTCTTCGAACGCCAGCCGGAGTTTCCGAAGGATCTGCCCAATGGCGAAATCCGCAATCAGCGCATCAACGATATCCTCAAGCGCGTCATCTATGCCAGCTACGTCGAAGTCCCCAACTGGGACATCCCGTTGCGCAAGGCCCAGCATGACGGGCTGATCACGCTCAAGACCCATCAGACCATCCAGGACCGCCTGGCCGGAAAGAAAAAGGCTCCCGCCCGCGCGGACATCAATGGGGATTTCGCGCTTCGCGGCTTTGTCCCGTGCGGCGCATGCGACAAGCCGCTGACCGCTTGCTGGTCAACCAGCAAGACCGGCAGGAAAATTCCCATTATCTGTGTTTCAACCGTGATTGCGAAGACAATCGCAAGTCCATTCCCCGCAACCGGCTGGAGAACGACTTCACCGACATCCCTGTACGGATGAAGCCTTCGGAGAACCTGTTCCAACTCGCCAGGGACATGTTCAAGGACGCCTGGGGTCAGCGCCTCGTTCAGGCGAAATCCCTCAAGGCGGCGGGTAAGACGAAAATAATGCGGATCGAAAAAGAGATCGAACGGCTCGTTGACCGCAATGTCGATTCGGGCAGTCCGACCGCGATCAATGCCTATGAATCCCGGATCGCCAAACTCGAAAAACAAAAGCATCTGGCGGCGGAAAAACTTGAAACAGGGACGCAGCCGGCGCGACCCCTTGACGAAATGTTCGAACTCGCGCTCGCCTTCCTCGCAAACCAATCAAAGCTCTGGGCTTCGGAGCGCCTGGAAGACAAGCGGACGGTCTTGAAACTGGCGTTTTCCGAGCGTCTCGCCTACCGGCGCAACACCGGGTTTCGAACCCCGAAAATCGCCTTGCCGTTCAAATTGTTAGACAATGTTCGCACACTCAATTGCGAAATGGCGCGCTGGGGAGGATTCGAACCCCCGACCCCTTGATTCGTAGTCAAGTACTCTATCCAGCTGAGCTACCAGCGCCAGCTAGCGTGGTTAATGGCAAGCCTGACCGATTGTCAATCGGAACCGAGTATTTCCCACTTCGAGTATGCAATTGCACTTCCATTCAATGTGTCGAGTGTGTGAGCGCGGTGGATCAGTGTGTGGTGTAGCGACCCTGACCACGATCCAGAGCGAGCGGCCATCATCCTGACGGCAGGAGAAAAAGTCAGTTGCCACAAAAGCGCGCTTCTGTGGCAAACCGATGGCCGGGACAGAAGAATGTTCCAACCAGCATCTGGCGGTGCGGGAAAGAAGAACGTGATGGGCAAGTTGTCAATGCAAGTCTCTGAACGACAACCTGAAGAACTCCGGGGAGTCCGGCAGGAACGCATCCTCGCCGCGGCTGATCGCCTGCACGCCGAGCACCTGGCTCTTCGGGAACGGCGCAAGGCCAGGAAACCGGGGCAGTCGTCGATACGGCACCGCGCGTCCGTGGTCTTGGGGGATTGCACGTCTGCGATTCCCTGGTCATGTCTTGTCTGATCAGTTCGAACACTGATGCGGCCTCGATCATGACCGGCGAAAAAGCCAGCGACCTGATCCTTTTGGCAGGAGATTGACAGATCATGCGGTTCCCTGTGATATGCCGGAACGCACGCGGTCGCTGAAGCGCAGACTGGGAGCATGAAGTGACCCTCGCGTGATGCCCGGATAGACGGACAAACGCCCCAAGTGAGGACATGACATGCTGCGTATAGAAGTCTTCGTGGAACACAAAAGCCAATTGGGGGAGGGTCCGCTCTGGGATCCCAAATCCTGCCGTCTCTACTGGGTCGATACCTATGCGCCCGCGCTGCACAGCGTTGACGCCCGCGGCGGCGACATGAAGACATGGCCCATGCCCGAGCATATCGGCGCCTGCGCGCTACGTGAAAATGGCGGTGCCGTGGTCGCGCTGCGCTCGGGCTTCTTTACGCTGGATTTCGCAACCGGCGACGTGGAGCGCATCAAGGAAACCCATCCCGGAGAGTTGAGACCCCGTTTCAATGACGGCAAGACCGACCGTCAGGGACGGTTCGTCGCCGGAACGATGGACTATCAGGAGGAGGCCCCGGTTGCGAAACTCTTCCGCCTCGATCCTGACATGACCGTTACCACGCTGGACCGCGACATCATCTGCTCCAATGGCCCGTGTTTTTCGCCCGGCGGTGGCACGATGTATTTTGCGGACTCGTTCAAGAAGACGATATTTGCCTACGACTACGATATCGCAACCGGCAATGTGCTCAGCCGCCGTATCTTTGCCTCCTTCGCGGAATTCCAGGGCTACCCCGACGGCATGACGGTCGATGCCGAGGGTTACGTCTGGGTCGCCGAAGTCTTTTCCGGACGACTGGTCCGGTTCGACCCCAGGGGTGCGCTGGATCGTGTGGTCGGGCTGCCGGTGTTCTCGACCACAAGCGTCATGTTCGGCGGGCCAAACCTGGATATCGCCTACATTACCTCGATGGCGCGGCCCTTCGGCATCCGTTATCATCACGAAATGGAGGCCGGCATGGTTTTTGCCGTCCACGGCCTCGGCGTGACCGGCATCCCGGAAACGCCCTTTGCGGCTTAAGGGCCGGGATGAAGGCGCTCCGCTTCCACGGAAGGGGTGACCTGCGCATTGATGAGATCGCGCCTCCTGCCGCGCCGACGGGCGACAATGTGAAGGTTCGCGTGCTTTATTGCGGCATTTGCGGGACCGACCTGCACGAATATCTCGCCGGACCGGTCTTCATTCCGACAAGGCCACACCCGGCCACGGGGGCTGCCGCGCCGATGATCCTTGGTCATGAGTTTTCCGCCATCGTCGAAGAGACCGGCCCCGAGGTGTCCGGATTCAGGACCGGGGACCGCGTGGCCATCCTGCCGCATCTGATGCAGAAGGGCGATTACTATGTCCGGCGAAACCTGGGCCAGTTCAGCCCGATCGTCGGGCTTGTCGGCCTGTCCTGGCATTGGGGAGGGATGGGTGAGCATGTCGTGGTTCCGGAAGAAAACCTCGTCCTGCTGCCGGATGGAGTGAGCAATCTGCAGGGTGCCTTGCTGGAGCCTTCGGCCGTGG
This sequence comes from Paracoccaceae bacterium, assembly GCA_963664715.2. Classification (GTDB taxonomy): domain Bacteria; phylum Pseudomonadota; class Alphaproteobacteria; order Rhodobacterales; family Rhodobacteraceae; genus JAPOXR01. The sequence continues at coordinate 112,194 of CAXXUY010000015.1, read as the reverse complement.
CAGTGAACGCCATCGACGAAGCGGGACTTCGGGTCGGCCAGACCGCGCTGATTACCGGCGCAGGTCCCATTGGCGCCCTTACGGCCCTGGCGGCACGGGCCACCGGGGCTGCGAAGGTCTTCGTCCATGACCCCAACAAGCGCCGTTTGGCGCATCTGGAACAGTTCGATGACCTCAGGCTGTTCAGTGGCTCACCGGAGGAAGTGCTGGAAGCCATTGCCCGGGAGACCGAGGCAGGCGTGGACGCTGCGATCGAATGCGCAGGCCACTTGGCGGCCTTTGATCTCTGTGTCGATGCGCTGCGCCATGTGGGAACCCTGGCGCTGGTCGGGCTTTTCATGGAAAGGCAGTCGGTTGATCTGTTCCGTCTGTGCGAAAAGGGCATCCGACTGGTAGGGTGCCTGGGCAACGACATCACCATCGGCCCGCGCCTGACCGCCATGATCGGCAGCGGCAGCTTTCCGGTCGAGTCCATGGTGACGGGAACGATTGCCCTGGATGAGGCGGTCGAGAATGGGTTCGACGCGCTCGCGCTGCCCGGAACCGGCCACCTGAAGATTCTCGTCGACATGTGCAACTAGGCGCTGCGGGTTCGAAATGCGTGTCCGAGATCCCCGCGGCGTGGAATGGACCTTGGGTGTCGAAGCCTCGGCGGCCAGGCTTTTCACCGCGATGCACAGCTACTTCACTTTTCGCGCCGACACGATTGACCAACTCGAAAAGCTCTTGCAGGACGACCCGGAAGTGCCCGCGGGCTGGGTTCTGCTTGGTTATCTGCTGTTGTTCTCGCGCACCGGGTCCAACATGCCTGCGGCTGCCGAAGCCCATGCGCGCGCCGAGAAGCTCAGTCGGGCCGCGACGCCGGCCGAGCGGCTGCATGTGAGCGCGCTGAAAGCGTGGCTCGACGCCGACGTCTTGGGCGCGCAGAGAATCTGGGACGCAATCCTCACCGTCACGCCTCACGACCTGCTTGCAATGCGTGTGCAGCACTTCACCGCGATGATGCTGGGACGCCCCGATTACCTGCGGTCACTCGCGGGCCGCTCCCTGGCCGGCTGGGACGACACGATTCCGGGTGCTGGCTTCGTCTACGGCATGGCATGCATGGGCCTGGAAGAGGCAGGCGAATATGCGCGCGCGGAAGCCCTTGGCCGGCGCGGTGCCGTGTTGGAGCCCGACGATCTCTGGTCGGTGCATTCCGTGGCGCATGTGATGGAGGCGGAAGGACGGTTGAGCGAAGGGCTGAACTGGATGGAACGTCCGGCCAGCTTTTGGGAAGGGCGCGGACCGATGCGGCATCATCTGTTGTGGCACGAGGCGCTGTTTATCTACGAGGCTGGCCGTTATGACCGTGCGCTCGACTATTACGACCGATGGCTCGCACCGGAGGGAATGCCTGACTACCTGGCAATGTCCGACTGCGTATCTTTCCTGTTGCGGCTGGAGGCCGCGGGCGTGGATTGCGGGGATCGTTGGAACGACCTTGTCGAGGCCGGCCAGGAGGACCTGGTCGGCGACCGCGTGCTAACGTTCAAGGACGTGCACACGCTGTTTGTGCTGGCAATGGCAGAGGACGGCGCAACTCTCCGACGCCTTTCCGCTTCGCTTGCAGGCTATGCCAAGGCCAAGGGATCTTTCGATGCAGAGGCGGCTGGCCGAATCGCCGTGCCGTTGGCCGAGGCCCTGACCGCGCGACTGGCCGGTGATGCCGCACGGGCGACCGATCGGCTGCTTGCCGCGCGTTTCGCATTTCCGCACATGGGAGGCAGCAAGGCGCAACGAGATGTTCTTGACATCTATCTGATCGACTGCGCGATCGCTTCCGGCGATGCAGCGCTGTCGCGCCGCCTGCTTCACGAGTATCTTGACATTCGTCCGGGATCAATTCCGATGCAGGCCAGGTTGTCCGAACTGGAGGCTGCCTGATGGGGAGGGCGCGGTGATCAACCCGTCGCATGATCGGCGCGCCCAGTATGTGGAGGAGGAACCGTGCGAATTGGGGTGATTGGCGCAGGGGCGATCGGTCGAATTCATGCGCGCAATGTCGCCGCGCATCCGGAAGCCAGGCTTTCTGTCGTCTGCGACAGGAATCCCGATGCCGCAGAATCCCTTGCCAACGAATTCGGGACATTGAATGTCCAGTCCGTCGAGGAGGCTTTGAACGGCAATCCGGATGGTGTGATCATTGCGTCCTCGACCGCCTCGCACGGCGAGGTCGCGACGGCCTGTATCGCGGAAGACGTCCCGTTCCTCTGCGAAAAACCGCTGGCGTCCGACCAGGAAACGGCAAGCCGGATCGTCACCTCGGCGCGCCGGGCGGGCCTGGTGGCCGCCACCGCCTTCAATCGCCGGTTCGACTCCGGATACGCCGGTATCAAGGCAGCCATTTCGGAGGGCGAAATCGGCCGCGTCGAGGCGGTCCTGATAACTTCCCGCACCGCCTCGCCGCCCAGCGTGGAGTTTACCCGCACTTCCGGGGGGTTGCTTGGCGAGAAAGGCGCGCATTTCTACGATCTGGCGCGGTGGATCACCGGGGAACATCCGGTGGAGCTTTTTGCCATGGGATCGGTGCTTGTGAACCCTTCATTCGCTGATATCGGCGAGGTCGACACCGCGATGATCACGATGCGAATGCCCAGCGGCACACTATGCCAGTTCGATTTCAGCTGGCGCGCGGCCTATGGACAGGATGAACGGGTCGAGGTGAACGGATCGCTGGGCATGCTGCAGTCGATCCAGAAGCCTGTGGGCCGTTTCCTCAGAAGCCGGAACGAGGGCCAGTCGCGGGATGGCCTCATGCCGACATGGCACGAACGGTTTGCTCCGACCTATGCCGACGAGTTGAACTCGTTCCTTGGCGCGATCCGATCCGGCGACGCTTCCGGATTGCCGTCTCTGGAGGATGGCCTCGCGGCGCAGCAGATCGCCGATGCGGCCAGAGAGTCCATGCGAATCGCACGCCCTGTCAGGCTGAAGGATCATGGGGATTGAATCTCACGGGAACTGGCGTCGGTGACATCGAGGACAGGCAGGATTCATGGTTCGTGACGATCTTCTTTCACTTGTTTCCACCATCAAGGTGTTCGCGCAGACCGACTTTGACCCGCCTGAGCGGGATCGAGGCCGAAGTCAACAACCGCTCCATCCGGGACGCCCTCCGGTTCGGGCTCTACACCGACATGCGCCGGGACAAGGTGTTGACCCTACACCAGGCGCAGATTGTCCGAAGCCGTGGGCATGCTGTCAGCCGGCTGCCCGGTGGCGCATTCAGAGGGTATTCGCTGGAGCGTCTCCGCTCCTTCGCGGGCCGGCGCAATCTGAAGGCGGTTATTTCCCCGACTGCCAGTCTTGCCTCGATGCGGTCATCAATGAGGTCCAGTCGTCTGGCGGATTTCCCCGCGCGAGCATCCTGGCGAAGACCGTGTACGGATCGGTCCTGCTCCCCGAGGAGCGCAGCGTCGATTCGTCATTGACCCACGCGTAGACGATCACCTTCGCCCGGGCGTCATAGCGGAAGAACAATCGAAACCGTCTGCCGATCCTGGCACGCCGCCAATAGCGGTAGCGCGGGCCATGCATGGTGCCCTGGCGGTACTCGTCCCGGGATGGATCCTGCGGGATGACTTCCAGCATCAGCCGGCTCAGTGCGTGGAACAGCTTGACGTTCGCATTCGATGAGAACCCCGCCGGATCGATTCGTTGCGCGCGTTGGACCGCGTTGCGGAGCTTGCGCAACTGCTCGATGAGGCAATCGTGGAACAGCAGCGTCCACCCGTGGCGCTGCATCAGAGGTCGACGTCGCCGTCGATGTCCTCGTCCGGTCCTGCTTCACGCTGCGAATGTTCGAGCATGTCCCGTGCCAGATCGTCGGGAATCGCCCGAACATGCCGGCCGGCCTGGATATCGCCGGTGAGAAGGTCGAGGAAAGCAGCGATGGCCGGATCTTCATGCTCGGTGTCGGCACGGCTGACGACGACCTGTCCGTCCTCGTGGAGCTCGAATGCCACCTTGGCGCCGACATCGACCCCGAGCGCCTGACGGATCGACTGGGGCAGGGTGATCTGGCCCTTCGCCGTCGTCGTGGCGAATTCGCGGATGTTCGACATGATCGTCGCTCCTTCTGTGCCGCGCATGACGGCAAGGAATATTCCTTACAAAGTCAACGCCATGCGGAGGTTGTGTCGGTGACCAGGATACCTGGCCCCGGAACCACGCATTGTTGCCCTGCGCGTTGAGCGCGGTCCCGTCGTCCATGCCGAGGCGCGTCGGCATCACTTAGACGGGCAACGCGCGGGTGCAACCGCTACCCCGCCCGAGTGGGGACAAAGAGACACCTGGCCACCAGGCATCTGCCCGAAGCGGCCCGGGAAACGGCATGGAAGGCGCAGAATACGCCTGACGAAGCGCTACCGGGCGCTCACTGGACGGGGAAAACGCAGCACGGTCGCCGTCACTGCCGTGGCCCGCGACCCAACGAGGTCACCCAGGGATAGGCCGCGACTGGACCATGGCCCAGCATCGCGAGCCCGCTCAGAAGTGCGCCGATCCGATCGAGGCGCTGATGTGCGCTGAACGCACTACGGAGCACGCTGCCCCTATGCCGATTCAGCCCCATGGGCCAAATTGGACGCCCAACTGATGATCATCGTTGCCGAGTCGACTGCGTCTATCCCAGACCGGACGGGGCATGGATTGCAGGCGGCCCGGCCGCAACGCCCCGGACCGGCCTGATTGCAGAATTTTCACCCGAATGGGCTATATCAGCAAATTGCTGAAATTGACGTTTGGCCGAAATTTCCCTTGAACAATTTCACCGTTTATACCACTTTCACCACGTGGTGAAACTGTAAGAAATAGAGAAACAGGTGGAGAGCACGGCGGTGGACGCTGTCCGTGCCCTGCTTGAGCGCGTTCCGAACATACAGGTCATCGGAGTTCGCCGCGAGCAACAACTCGCATCCGGCCACCATCTCGATGCCAGGATCGATCTAGACCACAATGGAAGCTGCTATGCGCTCCTCATGGAGATCAAGCCGAATGGAGCGCCGCGTTTTGCCCGTTCCGCGATCTATCAGCTCGAGAGCTGCATCGCGCATTTGCATCGATCCGAACACCAGGACGACACCCGGCAGCTCATTCCGATGCTGGTGAGCCCCTACCTGTCGCCGGAGTCGCGCTCCATCTGCCTCGATCACAATGTCGCCTACCTCGACCTCTTCGGTAACGCCCACCTTGCTTTCGGCCCGGTCTATATCGAGCGATCCGTCCCGGGCAGACCGAAGCCTGAAGCCCGCGCTCAGCGGTCACTGTTCACTCCGAGGGCGGGCGCAATCCTGCGGGTTCTCCTGCGCGACGCGACCCGCGCATGGCGCGTCACGGATCTGGCCGAGGCAGCCAACGCCAGCCTCGGGCACGTGAGCAATGTCCGCAAAGCGCTGCTCGACCGGGAATGGGTCGAAATACGGGATGACGGTCTCGTCCTCGTCCAGCCGGATGCTCTACTGAAGTCCTGGCGCGAGAATTACCGTCAACCGACCGGCCATCACATCAGCGGATACACGGTTCTCCACGGGGACCAGTTGCGCAATCGCCTGTCGGGAAGCCTAAACCCGGGACCTCGACCTCCGCGCGCGATCTGCGCGTCAAACTCGGCTGCCGAGTGGATTGCGCCATACGTCCGAGGCGGCACCCACAGCTTCTATGCAGACGAACCCGGGGCGCGGATATTGCAAGAGACGCTGCAACTGACTCATGCCGCACAAGGCGCCAACGTGATCCTGCGTATCCCCAAGGAAGAGACCCTGTTCGAAGACGCCGTTGAGCCGGCACCAGGCATCTTCTGCGCCAATCCGGTCGTCACTTACCTAGATCTGTGGAACGGCAACGACCGGGATCGGGAGGCCGCCAACCATCTGGCCGCGAAGTGTTTTCCTTGGATGTAAGAGAGCCCCAGGCCGCCGGCGACTACGATGACCGGACGACAGAAGCGGTCAAGTCGGTCCTCATCGAGATCGGCCAGATCCTCGGCAGCTTCGAAGGCAGGTTTGCGATCATCGGCGGTGCCGTTCCCTGGCTGCTGCTGGGCGAGGCCGAGATGCAGCACGTCGGCACCGCAGACGTGGACCTCGGCCTCGATCCGGCCGCGCTTAGGGCGACGGAGAATATGCTCGTCTTGTCGAAGCCCTCCAGGAACACGGCTACCTTCAACGGGACAGCTTGCGGCGCTTCCAACTCGTGCGCACTGTCCCCGCCGGCGACGACGGGCCCGACATCGACGTCGTCGTCGAATTCCTGATGCCACGAGACTCCGTGATCACAAGGAATACACTACCGCTTATCAGCCAGTTGCAGTCCAGCCTGCGGACGGCGCGGATCTGGCGCTCAGGTTTTGTCAAATGGTTGCCGTCGAGGGCCGCATGCCCGACGGTGACCGCAACCGGGTGAGCATCGCGGTGGCGTCGATTCCGGCCCTATTGGCCATGAAAGGTTACGCAATCGCCAACCGTCTGAAACGCAAGGATGCCTACGGCATCTACTACTCCGTGAGGAACTTCCCGGATGGAATCGATGCCCTCGTCAAGGCAACCCGGCCGCTCCTTGACGTCGAGTCGGCCCTCCAGGGCTATAGCTCGATCTCTGACAAGTTTCGGAGTGTCGAGGATTTCGGGCCGTCGAGCGTGCGAAGGTTCGTCGAGGGTTCCGACCTGCTTGGCGATCGCACAGCAGACCAGTGGCAGCAGGATGCCTTCGGACAGGTCGACACCTGGCTCAGAGGACTTGGCCTGAGACAGGCATGACCGGAAATGCGAATGCCAAGATTCACACTGTCATTCTGCCCCGTCGCGTAACCTCCCTTGTGAGTGAGCAGGCGCACTCGAACTCGACGATGCTCACCGTTCATTTAGCTGTTCTGTTAGGGCGGATTCTGTTTCTGCGAATGCCGATGCCGGATGAAAGAAACCATCGATCGGGAAATGCCATGTTAGGCGACACCAACGAACTGCCGAGCGAATACCAGCTGATCGGATCAGCGGAAGATGGACAGATCAACGATCTTCTTTCCGGGAAGATTGTCAAGGGACTTAAACAAGAGGCTTTTCGGCGTAGTCCGGCTGCGTTTCAAGTCGAGGAAACGTTATCCTGACTTCCGCTCCCGCGGCGGCGGCACCTCGTGGCGGGGCAGGATTCTCACGAATCTCGAATTTGCCGCCCAGGCCACGAATTCTCTCCTTCACGATTTCGAGTCCAATTCCCCAGCTCTTTCTGAACACACCTTCACGCTCGCTGGCAGGCTGTTCTCCAGTTCCGTGAATGATTGCAAAACCCGGCCCATTGTCCCTGACGCTTATGACGATCCCATCCTCGTGTTCACGGGCACTGATTTCGATCAGGTTGGAGTTCCAGTTCCTCTGTTCCGCAAGCCTGCCGGGTTTCCGAAACGCCTTAACCGAGTTCCTGACCAGATTTTCGATCGCACTCTTCAGCGCCGTCCTGTCGACGCGAACCCTGAGGTCTTGGGGCACATCGATCCTTGCCCTTGCACAAAGCAGGTTCTCGACAACCGCGTACTCCTGTTCGCAGCCCTCGGTAATGAGGTGAACATTCCTGCCGAGCAGGTCCCTGCAGAACTCGTGCAAGGAGAATGCGGCTGAACTCCTGCCGGTTCCGTCCAGTGCCACGAAGTCGAAGATGTCGTTCAGGAAGTCCATTGTGTCATGCTGCATGTCAGTCAACCTGTCCACGAGGTCGGAGATTTTCCGACCGTCAGTCGCCTGCCCGATTTCAAGTGCAATCAGGTTTTGGACGATGAGGGCATCCTTCACGTCATGCTCCACTTCGCCCCTGTAGTTCAGAAACGCCTTCACCCCTTCAACCCGGATCGTTTTCATGAGATTGCGGACCTCTCCCTCGGTCTCGTGGATCTCTTCCACGACGCTGCCGGAAACGGTCAGTGCGCCGGACTGCGCGACCGGGTCCTCGGCGAGTTTACCAACAGTCTCCTTCAGCCTCTTCAGGGGCGCAGCGATCTGGCGATTGCCGGTCAGGTACATCATGACCGCGACGATCAGCATCAGAACTGATGCCTGCAACAGATAGGCGATCATGAAACCCAGGGTGCCGCTTCGCAGTTTCGCCGCATCGAGACCTATTCCCTTGATCACGACATGCCGCGAGCCCAGCTCGTCCTCGACAGGCAGGAAGTGATCGGCATTCCTGATCAGGACCGTCCCTTCATTGGCTTCAAACAACCGGGACACGGCATTGATGAAGTAGTCGGCGGGACCGAGTTCCGCCAGGTCGATCTCTGCAGACACGTTACCGACTTCCGGTTGTGCGTTGTCCGTGAACTGAAAGCTCCGTTCGTTGTCACCTGCCTTGTAACTCAGCGGCTCAACACCGTACTGCTCCCTCAACATCACGAGTGTCTGCCCGACCGCGTCTCCCGTGCCCGCGGTGTTGCTGTCGATCATCCTTACTGCAAGTTGACCGATCAGATCGGACTTCTCCACGCTGTTCTCAAGTTGGTAACGCTCGAATACGGATAACAGGACGATGAACAGCACAAGCTGGACGAGCACCACATATTCGACTGTCCAGATGAACAGTCGTGCCTTTATTGACGAAAGGGAACGCCAGAAACGCTCGGAATAGGCCGGACCGGAATCTGCTGGATCTCGGGTGAGTCTCGCAGTGCTCGCTGGTCCGTTCGACCCAAATCGTGTCGAAACATCGGTCGGGGAATTTGACACCTGCAACTCCATCATTGAACTTCGGCAGCGTCGGTTGAGGCGCAATCGGGTCAGTCAGGCGATGCCAACTTCAGCCGTCTTCGGGCCAGCATGAAAATGCCGGAAAGGGCCTGAGTCCCGATCGCCCGTCAGCAATGCGATGCATTCAAGCTTCGCCGCCCTGCCAACTTGTCCTGGAACACACCGTATAACTGCTCTCACACGCGGTCAAAACCGAGGTTCCAGCAGCTGTCGCATTGGTCGAGCGCAACTTCGCATGATTATCGGACAGCAGGCATTGCCTTGATGGGCTCCGCGAGACCCGACTGGATCCTGCGGCCTCGGACTGTCACTTCCTAGAGCGAAACATCTTGATGACGATTGGCAGTGCCGCCAGCGCACAGAGGCCGAGAATCGGGCCCAGTATGTTCCATTGCCAGATGATGCCAAGATCAGGCACACCACCGACCGCCAGCACATCGCCAAGCCCAACGCCCACCCAGGTGTAGATCGTTGTTCCGGGTATGATTCCGAAAAACGTGGTGAATACGAAAATCCGGAACCTGACACCTACAAGTGCGGGCAGGAGGTTGGCGACAAAGAAAGGTACTGCAGGAACCAGTCGCAGCAGGAAGAGGACACTGATCTCGTTCTCCAGCAATCCATCCCTGATCTTCTGTACGCGGCCCGAACCGGTATCAATCTTGCGGGAAAGATATTCGCCGAGCCCCATACGGGCTGCCAGGAAGATGATCGTCGCCCCGATGGTTGCCGAAATCAGGTTGTAGAGTGCCCCCGGAAACAGGCCGAACAGGAAACCTCCTGTCAGCGTGGCGACCGTCGCGCCCGGAAGTGAAAACGCAACGATGACGACATAGGCAAGAATGAAGACCAGCGAAGTTGCAAGGAAATTGGAGTCGCGGAAGTCGAGCAACAGTTGCCTGTTCTCCTGCAGCGCATTGAAGGAAAGATAGTCCCTGAATGCGACGAACGCCACGATGGCAACCACGACAATGACTATCAGAGGCAGAAGCCTCTTGATGTTGACCCCCTGTCTTTCGGACTGGTTAGCCATGGCGTTGCTCCGTATTTCGTTCAAGCTTCCCGGTTTCCGGCTTGCAGGCCGCTGTCGCGAATCCCGCTTGCGTTCATCAGCCTGCCTATGCGCGCCGGTGTCCAGTTTCAACCTGCCCGGAACCTGGAACACGTGCAAGAATGCCAATCGTAGCCGTTGCAGACCAGGGAAGCCGCCCATGTCTTCCCTTCGCCCCGACAGCCGCCATGCCGTCAACGATCTGCAACCCTGCACCGTCGCGTCGCGAAGTCTCGATTCGCCAGCTACGCGGGCACCCGGACGACGTCTTCCTGCTTCGGCAATCGTACAGCCGGCGGCAGCGCCCGGAAATGGCAGGGGTTGGCCGATGCGATTTTGCCTGTTGTTCTGCCGGAGTTGCCACCCGGCCTGCCCGACCGAATCGGCTCCGCCAAGCAGGGATCTGCAATCGGCGTTGCCGGGCAGCCGGGTTCAGGATCCTGCCATGAGCGACGACGCTCACCACAATAAACAAGGACGCACCGGAATTTGCATCTGGAACAGGCGGATCCCGGGAGCCTTGTCTGCATCGAACTCATACCCTGTCCATTTGGGAGTATTTTCGCTGGAAATGTCCATGACCCGGATATCAAAAGGACTGCCCCTGACCGTCTCGTACGGCATTGACAGGGCCGAACAATGTCCTGTATTGACCGGCGTTCAGGCTCGAAGCCCCCTGGCTGGCAAGGCATTCCGACACGCGGTGGAGTGACAGATGAAGCGTACGTTTCAACCAAGCAACAAGGTGCGCAAGCGCCGTCACGGGTTTCGTGCCAGGATGGCCGACAAATCCGGACGCCGGATATTGAATCGCCGCCGGGCGAAAGGGCGAAAGACACTCAGCGCATAGCAGGCCAGTCCGCCCGTGCGAGCCTGCTGCCGGACATTCGGGCAGGCGACATGTCCAATCTTGACGAAACCAGCGGCCGACCCAAACTCGGCACAATCAGGCAGAGAAGTGACTTCCTCAAGGCTGCACGGGGAAAAAGATTCTCCGCGCCGACCCTCTTCTTGCAGGCTCGTCGGCGCGACGAGTCAGGACATCACGGCGAAATCAGGATTGGACTGACCTGTTCCAGGAAGCTCGGCAGCGCTGTAGTCAGAAACAGGGCGAAGCGCCGGTTGCGGTCCGCCGCCCGTGCAATTCTGCCCTCGCGGGGACGCGCCGGATGGGACTATGTGCTTGTGGGCCGGGCGGGGGCCACGGCCGAATGCCGGTTTTCCGAACTTGCGAACGACCTCGAATCGGCACTGGCAGGAATTCATGGCATGTCCAGCGGCGACGGCCCGGCCGGCACTGGAAGAAAATGACCCCCCTGGCCTTCCTGGTTTCCATACCGGTTCGTATCTACAGGATATTCGGCAGCCCGTTTCTCGGCATGCATTGCCGGTTTCAACCAACCTGCTCGGAATATGCCTTGGAAGCCCTGGAACGCCACGGTGCGTTCAAGGGAAGCTGGCTCGCCATCAAGCGTATCATCCGGTGCCATCCCTGGGGTGGATCAGGAACGGACAACGTACCTGAATGACTGGCCGGACAGCAGTCACTTTCCCACTCGCCAGCGATCGAGCTTGACCGGGGGTCGGGAGACCCCTGCCGACCCGCCTTCAGAACTGATCGGGCCGGGCTATCTGCGATGAAAGTTCCTGTCCTCAGTCACCTGCCCGACGGCTCCGGCACCGAGCCGGTTATGGCGCCATTGCAGGGGCATTGGGGCAGTGGCCATTTCGAACTTGCGAACAAGACAAGGCAACAACAAGACGTGACTCCGCATCAGGGCTGAAGCACGATATCATCTGATTCCCGCTCGGCAAAGCAGGCTGCACTGCCGTTCCAGTTCATCTGCACCCGTTCCGCACGGAAGAGTCATGTCCCGCAACTGAAGGTGATGGTTGCCAAATCCCTTGACCTTTACAGACCATTTCTATTGAACGAGCCGTCATTGGACCAGGCACGGACGATCCGGATTCATGGACGATCAAAACAAGAACCTCATACTTGCGACTGTGCTGAGCTTCCTGGTCGTCTTGACCTGGTTTTTCGTCTTTCCTCCTGAAGGATCACCGCCACAGCAGCAGTCCGGGCAGGAACCGGCAGAAGTGACAGCACCAAGCATGGTGACGGAAGAATTCGCGGCTGCACCTCCCGGTGCCGGAGAACTCACGGCCAGCCAGGGTGGAATCCAACCGGCCACTTCGGAACCCTCACCGGGCGAGCGCCGCCTGAGGATTGACACTCCGAGCCTCGTCGGGTCGATTCTTCTCACGGGCGGCCGGCTGGATGATCTTTCACTCAGGCAATACCGAACCACGCTCGATGAAAACTCTGAAATCGTGAAGCTCCTGTCGCCGTTCGGGACCACGGAGCCATACTACGCCCTGTTTGGCTGGGTACCAGCCGGCTCGCTTGAATTTGATGATGTTCCGGGCGCATCGACACTCTGGGAAGTTGCGAGTGGAACGGAACTGTCGCCAGGGAATCCGGTCACGCTGGCCTGGCAGAATGGCAAGGGGCTTGAATTCCTTCGGACCATGTCGGTCGATGACAAGTACATGTTCACGGTTACGCAAAGCGTCAGGAACACCTCCGACACACCTTTCAGGATGGCTCCCTACGGAATAATTGCCCGCCATGGAGAGCCGGAAGGATACAATTTCTTCATCCTTCACGAAGGCGTTATCCAGATGGCCGACAGTCAACTCATGGAGTCTGACTATTCCGATGTCGAGGATTTTACGTTGGACCCGCGCGAAGCCGCCAATGTGAACATGACGGAAGTGCAACAGAATGGCTGGGTCGGCTTCACGGACAAGTACTGGATGACGACGTTGATCCCTTCGCCCGGTCAGTCCTTCAACGCCGTGTCCAAGTATACCGCCAACCGAGACATCTACCAGACGGAGACCCGCCTTCCGACGGTGGAGATCGCCCCGGGCAACCAGGTTTCGACGGAATCCCGGCTGTTTGCAGGTGCCAAGGAATGGGTCACGATCCGGAGCTACGAGCAGGATTACAACATCGATCGTTTCATTGATTCGATCGACTGGGGCTGGTTCTTCTTCCTGACCAAGCCAATCTTCATGCTGCTCCACTGGTTGAACTCGAAGATCGGAAACATGGGCTGGTCGATCATCTGCCTGACCGTGATCATCAAGGCCTTCCTGTTTCCCCTTGCCTACAAGTCATACGTATCGATGGCGAAGATGAAGGATCTTCAGCCCGAGATGATGAAGATCAAGGAAATGGCCGGCGACGACAGGAAGCTGATGCAGGCCAAGACCATGGAACTCTACAAGTCCAAGAAGATCAACCCGGCAGCAGGGTGCCTTCCCATACTCCCGCAGATTCCGATCTTCTTCTCGCTCTACAAGGTGATCTTCGTCACGATTGAACTGAGACATGCCCCGTTCATCCTTTGGCTCAGGGACCTTTCGGCTCCGGATCCCACCTCGATACTCAACCTGTTTGGCGCCCTGCCCTGGGGAACGCCCGATCCCGGATCGCTGTTTTCCATCGTTTCGCTCGGTGTCCTGCCGATACTCCTCGGGATCTCGATGTGGATGCAGCAAAAGCTCAACCCGGCGCCAACCGACCCGACCCAGGCCACGATCTTCGCCTGGATGCCCTGGATATTCATGTTCATGCTTGGTCAGTTTGCGAGCGGGCTGATCGTCTACTGGATTGCAAACAACGTCATCACCTTCGCACAGCAATACGTCATCATGAGGAGCCAGGGAGTCCGGCCAGATGTTCTCGGAAACATTGCCGCCGGAATACGCAAGACCCTGCGCAAAAAGGACGCGAAGCCTGACGACGACGGCGAGCCCGAGAGCAAACCGGCTCCCCCGGTTCAACAGCGTGAACAGCAGCCGCGGCGAAAGCCGGGCAAGCAACGAAAACGCCGCAGGTAAACCTCCGGTCCTGACTGGCGGACGGGCAACCGTGCCAAGGCGGACCCGCCTTCCGGCGACAGGGAATCGAATGAGCGCAATCAATGGAGAGGAACTCGGCCCCTGTGAATTCATCAGGGGTACATCGGAACCTGGCGACTACCCGCAGGGCGGCAAGCCCGAAATCTGCTTCGCCGGACGCTCCAATGTCGGAAAGTCTTCACTGATTAACGCGGTTACACGCCGCCGGAAGCTGGCCAGGACGTCCAACTCACCAGGCCGGACGCGGGAAATCAATTTCTTTTCGACCGGTGGCAATCGAATACTCGTCGACCTGCCAGGCTACGGATACGCAAGGATGTCCAAGTCGGAACTGAACCGGTGCAGCGCACTCATCGACGATTATCTCCGCCGGCGGGCAACGCTGAGGCGGCTGTTTCTGCTCATTGATTCCCGGCGAGGCATTCTTCCGCTGGACCACGAGTTCATGCACAACCTCGACGAAGCGGCGGTCGCATTCCAGATCATCATGACAAAGACCGACAAGCTCTCGGGCGACCTGGCCGATCTGGAAGCATCCGTACTTGCCGCCCTGGAATTGCATCCTGCGGCGCTGCCAACCCTGTTATGGACCTCATCAGTGACCAGGAAGGGAATCGAGGATGTCAGGAAAGCGATTCTGGACATCGCCTGACGCGAATATCCTGGCAGTGTTTCCGGCGTTGATTAACATCAGCAGCCATAAACGCTATCATCGGGAACCGTTGCAGGCCCCCATCCTGCCCCGGTCGCCCGTGAACGTCCGGAATGCGCAGGCGCCGAGAGTGTAGTGACCAAAATGACCAGACAACACGCAATGAAACGAAACTGGATTGCGACCGCCCGAACCCTGTCCGAGGCACTGCCCTATCTGCAGCGTTACGATGGGGCAAAGGTGGTCATCAAGATGGGCGGGAACGCCATGGGTGACGGCCCAACTCTCGATGGCTTCGCACGGGATATCGTTCTGATGAAACAGATCGGCGTCAATCCTGTGATCGTTCATGGCGGCGCTCCGATGATCAATGAAATCCTGGAAAAACTCGGGATCACCTCGACCTTTATCGATGGCAAGAGGGTAACCGACCAACAGACCGTCGAAGTCGTGGAAATGGTACTTTCGGGTCTCGTCAACAAACGGATCGTCCAGGCGGTTAACAGCCAGGGGGGGCGGGCGGTCGGCTTGTCCGGCAAGGATGCGAATCTCGTCGTGTGCGACCTGGCATCGCCGGAACTCGGCTTTGTCGGGAAGCCTGCGGAAGTCAATCCGGATGTGCTGATCACGCTGTTCAACGATGACTTCATTCCGGTCGTGGCACCACTTGGCGTCGGAAGGGACGGTCACACTCTGAATGTCAATGGAGACACTGTCGCTGGCGCGATTGCATCCGCACTGGATGCCGACAGATTGCTGCTGCTGACAGATGTCGATGGCGTCATGGACGGTAACGGTGAACTGATAACCCAGCTGTCTCCCGCCGATGTGTCAGCGCTCAGGGAAAACGGAACCCTGGCCGGGGGGATGATACCCAAGACCGAGACCGCGGTAGAAGCGGTTCAGAACGGTGTCCGTGCGGCGGTCATACTGAACGGAACTATTCCGAATTCGGTGTTGCTCGAACTTTTTACGGATCATGGCGTGGGCAGCCTCATCAGGAATGATGCTGGCAAATCAACGACATCCGGGAGTGGTCCAGGTGACGTATGACGAAATCGATGCTGCGATCCTGCGAATCAGATTGCGGATATTTGGAGGGTTTCATCCTGACATGTCCGACGATGTGCCGGATAACTGCAGGACATTGCTCATGCTCGGTCCGAACGAACCCGGATTCTGGGACCACGTTTCAGCCCAGCCGGAAATCGGCGACGGAAGGCCCGACCCGCTGGATCGGTGGTCTCGCAGGGCGGTCGAACCAATTGCCGCCGCGCTGGGCGCAGTCCCGCTCTTTCCATTTGGCGGGCCGCCCTGGCTGCCATTCTACAGCTGGGCACTGCGTACCGGGCGATGCTGGCAGTCTCCGATCCGGTTCCTTGTCCATGATGTTGCGGGCCTGTTCGTTTCCTACCGCGCTGCACTTGCCTTCCGGGAAAAAATCGTCTTGCCGGCCCCGAGTTCGAATTCGCCATGCATGGACTGCGAAGATCAGCCATGCAGGCAGGCCTGTCCGGTCGGGGTGCTCACCGAAAGCCTGTACGATTCGGAAGGATGCAAGGCCTATATCGCGAGTGCAGCCGGTGCGGACTGCCTCGAGACGGGATGCAATGTCCGGCGCTCCTGCCCGGTCAGCGCCGGCTATGGCCGCTCGCACAGGCAATCCAGATTCCATCAGATCGCATTTATCAATCGGTAGGACCCCATGCGCCTGATTGTCGTACGACACGCAAAATCGAGCTGGTCCAGTCCAATGCTGCGCGACCACGATCGGCCACTGTCCGGCCGCGGCACACGATCAGCGAGAAACATCGGAAACTGGCTGGCCGCGAACGGGTACATTCCCCGCCAGGTGCTCTGTTCCTCTTCGAGAAGGACGAGGGAAACCTGGAGCGGGATCATGCAGCAGGTCGGACAGGTCGAACATGTCGACATCCTGCCGCAACTCTACCATGCGGGCAGGGAAGAAATGGAACGGGTCGCGAGGATGGCTAGGTTCTCACCCGCCATGATCATCGGTCACAATCCGGGCATCGCGGACTTTGCCAACTGGATCTGCAGGGAACCGCCCATGCATGCCGACTTCTTCCGGTATCCAACCGGTGCCACGCTGGTTTGTGACATGGAAGGCAAGGAATGGCGCCGGTCGATTTCCGCTTCAGGCGCCGCGGTCGCGTTCACCATACCGCGCGAACTCGAATAGACCGGCTGCTGCCACCCGTACGGTATCAGTGGCCAAGGATCTGGCTGAGGAACAGCTTGGTCCTGTCGTTCTGTGGATTGTCGAAGAACTCGGCAGGAACATTCTCCTCCACGATCTGCCCTTCATCCATGAATATCACGCGGTTCGCCACCTGCCGGGCAAATCCCATTTCGTGGGTAACACAGAGCATGGTCATGCCGTCTTCCGCCAACTCGATCATCGTATCCAGAACTTCCTTTATCATTTCCGGATCCAGTGCCGAGGTCGGCTCGTCAAAGAGCATGATCTTCGGTCGCATGCACAGTGAACGAGCTATGGCCACCCGCTGCTGCTGACCACCGGAAAGCTGCCCGGGATACTTGTATGCCTGTTCCGGTATCTTCACTTTCTCGAGGAAATACATCGCAGTTTCCTCTGCCTCGGAACGAGGCACCTTTCGCACCCAGATCGGTGCCAGCGCGCAGTTCTCGATAATCGTCAGGTGCGGAAAGAGGTTGAAGTGCTGAAAGCACATGCCGACATCGGACCTGATCCGGTCAATATTCTTGAGATCGGAGGACAGTTCCGTGCCCTGCACGATGATCGTGCCTTCCTGATGCTCCTCCAGCCGGTTGATGCAACGGATAAGCGTCGACTTGCCTGAACCCGAAGGTCCGCAGATCACGATTCTCTCGCCATCATAGACGGTCAGATTAATGTCGCGCAGGACATGAAAGTTCCCGAACCACTTGTTCATCTGCTTTATGTCGACCGCGACTCCGCCCGATGGAACGGCGCCCGGCGGAATCGGTTGATCGCTTTGGACAGCTTCCTGCATGTGATTTCTCCTCAATCCCGGTCCGTCTGGAGCCTGCGCTCAAGATACATGGAGTATCTGGACATCGAAAAGCAGAACACGAAGAACATCAGGGCCACGAACGCATAGAGTTCCCATACGATGCCATTCCAGGCCGTATCGGCCCTGATCGCGTTGATCAGCCCGACCGGGTCGAACAATCCAATAATCGACACGAGCGTCGTGTCCTTGAACAGTCCGATAAACGTCGAGACGATTCCCGGAATGGAGATCTTCAGCGCCTGCGGCAGTACTATCAGCCGCATGGATTTCCAGTAGTCGAGTCCCAGCGAGTCTGCAGCTTCGAACTGGCCTGACGGAAGCGCCGCCAGTCCTCCCCTTATCACCTCGGCCAGGTAGGCCGCGGAGAACAGCGTAACCATGATCACGACCCTGAGAATCAGGTCAAAATTCGTGCCCGGAGGAAGGAAGATATTGAGCAAGGTCGACGCAACGAACAGGAGTGTAATCAACGGAACACCGCGGATGAACTCGATGAAGCCGACGCAGATTGATTTCACGATCAGCAGATCGGACCTCCGGCCAAGAGCAAGCAAAATGCCAATGGGAAGGGAGCACACGATGCCGGTCACGCCAATCGTCAGCGATATCATGAAACCGCCGAACCTGGCGCTTTCAACCGATTCTATCCCGATGGGAGCAACCATGTGTGCCGTCTCGGCGAACCAGCCTGCCAGGAAGATCCAGTAGAGTACGGCCGCCAGCGCACCGCCCATAACTCCCAATATGTTGCCGAACCGACCGGAGGCTCCGACAATGACGAGATAGCCAACGACGAAGCCGAGTACCATCGACACCGGAAACCAGAACGTGCCGCCCCAGAGCAGCCAGTAGCCCAGGAACGGGTAGACTGCGGAGAACCAGAGCATGACACGGGGAAGAAAGGGAAACAGAATCGGCGAAAGAGCGACGAGCAGGAGCACGAATGTCAGATTGGGTCGCCAGTACATCTCTGAAGGATAGAACCCGTAGAGCAGTTGGAGATATCGTTCCCTGATGACCGCCCAGCAGGCTCCACGAACGTCTTCACCAAAGGCTTCAGCTATTGCCAACCGGCACTCATTCAACGAGTTCGCCGTCCAGGAGGACTGGACCATCCACGGAACGAACTCGAGCAGGACAAAGAGAATGCCCAGCACGGAAAACACCGTGAGAGAAGAATTCAACCATCCGCTAAAGAGGTTGGCCCGCACCCAGCCGATAGCACCAAGCTCCGACATTGGTGGCGGCCTCGTTTCGATCAGGGAGGTGCGGACGAATGCGGTATCAGCCATATCAGCGCTCTTTCAGCTTCACGCTTTCATTGTACCAGTTCAGTACTGCTGATACGCTCAGCGAAATGGCAAGATAGCAGGCCATCAGGAGCAGGATTGATTCCAGTTCCCGGCCCGTCTGGTTGAGGGTGATCCCGCCGAGTGTCCCGGTCACATCCATGTATCCGACTGCGATCGCAAGAGAGGAGTTCTTGGTGAGATTGAGGTATTGCGAAATCAGCGGCGGGATTATCACGCGCAGCGCCTGCGGCAGAATGACGAGGCTCGTCGTCCGTCCATGCCGCAGGCCGAGGGCATATGCCGCTTCAGTCTGCCCCTTGGAAACCGCCATGATACCGGCCCGTACGATCTCGGCGATGAAGGCGGCCGTATAAAGCGAAAGCGCGAGCCAAAGGGCGATCAGCGAGTTGCGCATGTAGATTCCGCCCCTGAAGTTGAATCCCTTCAACTCCGGATATCCGAGCGTGAATCCCAGCACGTAGAGCAACAACGCCGCCGGCCCTGCAATCAGGAGGATTCTCCAGTGCCATGTAGCCGGGCGTGTCCCTGTCTCTTCCTGGACCCGGTCGGCACGCAGCCTGACCTTGCGGGCAGCCCAGATGCCTGCGCCCAGAACGATCAGGAAGGCAATGAGATCAAGGCTTATCTCAAAAGTCCCGAATATCGGGACATTTCCCAATCCGTTCGTGAACAGCGGTTCCGGTACGTAGAGGCCCCGGTTGGTTATCGCCACGCTGTCTCCGAGCAGCATGGAGGCCGTTGCATTGTCACCCCTGAAATCGGATGGTTTCGGCAGCGTATCGATCAGGATCGCCATCGTAAACACGATCCACAGCAGTACCGGAACGTTGCGAAAGACCTCGATATATACTGTCATCAGGCGCGCCACGATCCAGTTCTGCGAAAGCCTGAGAACACCGATCAAGACACCAAGGACCGTGGCCAGAACACATCCCATCGCCGCAAGCAACAACGTGTTGAGCAGACCGACTATCGACGCTCGCAGGTGCGTCGACCTTGATGTGTATTCTATCAGTCGCTGGTTGATGTCATAGCTTGCAGGCTGACCCAGAAAGCCGAAACTCACGCCCTTGCCGAGCGCATTCAGGTTCTGGACGGTGTTGCTGACCAGCCAGGACAACAGCAACATGAAGCAAAACAGTGCAATGACTTGAATTGTAACTGACCGATACCGCGTATCGTAGATCAGCATGCTCAATCTGAACGAATGCTGCGGAACTGCGATATCTGTCATGTCCGGGTTATCCGAATGCCTTCTCAAAAAACTGAAGCCACCGATTTGTGTCAGGCGGCTTCAAAAACCCATCATGGTTCAATCAGGATGGAAAATGGTGCGCCAGCCAAGGCTGGCGCACCGTTACTGATTCAGAGATCAACGGAATGGCGGCGAATAGATAAGCCCACCATCTGTCCACAGGGCATTGACGCCCCGTTCAAGTCCGATCGGTGTGCTGACACCAATGTGCTCTTCAAAGACCTCTCCGTAGTTGCCAACTGCAGCGATCGCGTTGACTGCCCAGTCGGACCCCAGGCCGATCATTGAACCCAGATCACCTTCCGAACCCAACAGCCTGTTGATTTCAGGGTCATTGGTCCCAGCAGCCATGTCAGCGACGTTGGCAGCGGTAATGCCCTTCTCCTCGGCCGTGATCAGCGCATTCAGCACCCAGCGGGCAATATCGGCCCACTGATCGTCTCCATGGCGCACGAGCGGCCCGAGCGGCTCTTTCGAGATTATCTCGGGCAGAACGACATGTGAGTCAGGATCTTCAGCGGTTGCGCGGGTAGCGGCAAGGCCGGACCGGTCTGTAGTATAGACGTCGCAAGCCTCGGCGAAATACTGTTCGCGCGCTTCCGCGTTCGTTTCGATTGGAACCGGCTCATAGGACATTTCGTTTGCGCGGAAGAAATCAGCCAGGTTCAGTTCGGTCGTGGTTCCGGTCTGGATGCACACAGTTGCGCCATCGAGTTCATGCGCAGAGGTCACGCCGAGCGAGGCGTGCGTCATGAAGCCCTGGCCGTCATAATAGTTGACGCCCACAAAGGTCTGCTTGAGATCGGTATCACGCGAAAACGTCCAGGTCGTGTTCCTTGCAAGGACATCCACCTCACCCGAAGCGAGTGCGGTAAACCGGGTCTTGCCCGTTGTCGGTGTAAACTTGACAGCGTTCCCGTCGCCAAAGATGGCGGCGGCCAGAGCGCGGCAGTAATCCACATCGAATCCGGCCCAATTTCCGTCCGCATCCGGGGCGGCGAATCCGACCAGCCCTGTTGTCACGCCACATTGGACGAATCCCTTCGCCTGAACGTCGTCAAGCGTCGCGGCGGTCGCCGCACCGGCAAGACCGGTCAAGGCAACTGCGGAAACTAGCATAGTCTTTTTCATTGGCATCTCCTTATCTACTGTCAGCATGTCCCGATTGAGGGTCTTGCGTCACTCACTGTATTTTGAACACAAATTTGGGTCAAGCCTTCATCCCGCACCGGGAGCCGAAATCATGGCGGACTGCGCGATGGACAGTCGCCAGAGCCGGCAATGACAAACCGGTATGGCCGGCAAGCCGGAGAGCGTTGGCCGAGACCCTACTCCGTGGAATCCTTGCAGGCCTTTGCAACGGTCCTGCCGCCTGCCCCGGCAAATTCGCCGGCAACGAGAAATGCCTTCATTCTCTGCATTTCCGCATTGGCTGCCTCCCGATCGACACCCCACTTCCCGGCCTGGTAGTGCTCATCAACCAGCGACATTTGCCAGGCGGCTTCAGGTTTCAGGTAACCGTGAAGCACTGTCAGCCCGAGCAGGAGCGACCCGGTCAGGGACACCATCTCGGTCAGCCCTGCGAGCGCAAACCTGTCAAGCCGCCGGATCTCCGCCCTCAGCAGGGAAAGGGACTCTTCACCCTGCTGGACCGGCATGATGCCTGTTCCGATCTTCAGCTGCACGCCAAGCTCCGAACTCGCCCAGTCCAGTACCGGGTCCCACGCGTCCCGCTGACGTGCCACAAGCTCATCAGGTTGTTCCGCCCGGTGACACAGCAGGTCGCTTCCAGCGTATCCCGCCACGACATCAATGACTTCCCCCCTTGCGCCGTCGATTCTGTCGATTGCGACATTTGCCAACCGCGTGAAAGGCATGGTCGCCGGGTCCACGACCTCACCCTGGCTGCTCCATTCCTGGCGAATCCTCTCGGACAGTTCCCGAGTCGGCAATTCCATCACGGTTCCGGACGGTGTCCTCAGTTGACGACCGTCCAGCGTGATCGCCAGACCTGTCTCCGTCTCGATGACTGCGACACCGGTCCAGAATCTCCGTGCCTGCCACTCGCTCATGTCTTTCCACTGGACCATTTGACTGCATCATACCGGTCCGGGTTCCATCCAAGCCTGCTGAACGCCTCCTCCAGATGCGCCGGAAGAGGTGCAACCAGTTCAAGCCGTTCATCGGTGAATGGATGGCGCATTTCCAACGTCCGCGCGTGCAGGTGAAGCCTGTTGCGGAAAATTCCGGTTCGATCGGCCGCGGAGGATCCTCCATGCTTCCTGTCGCCGACTATCGGCGTTCCCAATCCGGCCATGTGGATGCGCAGTTGGTGATTCCGGCCTGTAACAGGATTGAGGGCCACGAGTGAAAACCGGTCGCCGAGTGTTTCCAGGACGATGTAATTCGTGAGTGCGCTCACAGTCCCCTTGGCAGCCCTGCCACCCGCAACCTGACGCAGATGAGCAGCGCCAGCCAAGCCGGGACCCGCTGCCCCGGCAGGAGAAGCGATGGACCCGCGTTCATCCGGCAGGCTGCCACGAACGACTGCCCAGTACACCTTTTGCAGACTGCGATCCCGAAACTGCCTCGAAAGCGCGGCAGAAGCCCGCCTGGATCTTGCCATCAGCAGAACCCCGGAGGTGTCCTTGTCGAGCCGATGCACGAGTCTGGGCGGCTCGTCCCCAGAAAGTCCGAACTCGGTCGCCATCCGGTCGATGTGCCGTGACTGCCCGGGTCCACCCTGGACTGCAAGGCCTGGAGGCTTGTCGATCGCAACCAGATGTTCGTCAATGAAGAGGACGCGTCCGGCCATCGAACCGGCCTTGCCGGAGCCGGTTCGTCCCAGGAACCGATCCTTTGCTCCTTCTCCCGGTTTTCTCCCGGTGATCGGCGGAAACTGAACCGTCTGCCCCTCCCTCAACCTGTCAGAAGGCTTCGCCCGCCTTCCATTGATTCTGATCAACCCCTTTCGGCACAACCTTTCGATACGTGCCTGGACCAGGCCCGCGTGACGTCGGCGCATCCACCGGTCCAGGCGCTGGTCGGCATCCTCCCAGCCCACGCTGAATTCAATCCGGTTGTTCAACTGAAGAACTCGCGGACAAGCATGATCCCAACGACCAGTGCACCGAAAGAAACGATCACACTGCCAGCCGCGTAGAAAAGTGCGGCACCGGCACGGCCACCATTCGCCAGTTGCCAGAAGTCAAGCGAGTATGCAGAAAAGGTCGTGTAACCCCCCAGAAATCCGGTCAGCACGAAGGGGGCGAACCTGGAATGGGCCTGTCCGGCCTCCGAAATCACGGCAAAGGCGATGCCCATTGCCAGGCAGCCGATTGCATTGACGGCAAACGTGCCATGGGGAAATCCGTCGCCGAGAATCCGGTTTGCGGCGATCCCGGTCAGGTAACGGCAGACCGAGCCGAGAGCACCCCCGAGCGCAATCTGAATGACCGTCCAAATCACGATAGCGACCTCCAGCATCATTTGCCTTTTCGACCGGTGGACGAGTGCCGTTCAGCCTTCAGAACCCTGCCTGATACGGTGCCTCAACCTCGCGAAGTACTCCATCCGTTTCTTCAATTCCCTTTCAAACCCGCGTTCAACCGGCGAGTAAAAGGAATGACGACCGGTTCCTTCCGGAAAGTACTCCTGTCCAGAGAAAGCATCTCGTTGGTCGTGATCATACTTGTAACCCGAACCGTACCCGATGTCCTTCATCAATCGGGTCGGCGCATTCAGGATGTGCCCTGGCGGAGGTTCGGAGCCGGTTCGGCTGGCAGTCTTCGCGGCCCTCTTGTAGGCCGAATATGCGGCATTCGACTTGGGCGACAAGGCGAGGTAAATCGTCGCCTGGGCGATTGCCAGTTCGCCTTCCGGACTGCCCAGCCTCTCATAAGCCTCCCACGCGGCAATGCAGATGCGAAGGGCCTCCGGGTCAGCCAGGCCCACATCCTCGCTCGCCATTCTCGTCAGTCGTCTTGCAAGGTATCTCGGGTCTTCGCCGGCATCGAGCATGCGTGCAAGCCAGTAGAGGGCCGCATCCGGGTCGGAACCGCGCACGGATTTGTGCAAGGCCGAGATCAGGTTGTAGTGCCAGTCACCCGACTTGTCGTAGACGGCGGCGCGCTTTGACAGCCTTCGCAACAGTGTCTTGCCATCCAGCATGCCATCCGTCTCTTCGGTGGAGATCTGTTCGACGAGGTTCAGCAGTGCTCTTGCGTCACCATTGGCAAGTTCAAGCAGGATGTCCCGGGCCTCGTCGGCCAGTTTCAGCTTCCTTCCGAGGAATTCCTCGGCCCGCTCCAGGAGCACCCGCAGGCTGTCGGTCCCAAGCCGTTCAAGGATCAGCACCCGTGTTCTCGAAAGCAACGCTGCGTTCAGCTCGAAGGACGGGTTTTCAGTCGTTGCGCCGACCAGTGTCACGGTCCCATCCTCGATGTAGGGAAGGAATCCATCCTGCTGCGCCTTGTTGAATCGATGGATTTCATCGACGAACAGCACAGTGCCGGTTCCATCCTGCAGACGGCCGCGGGCTGCTGCGAAGATCTTCCTGGTTTCAGCGGTATTTGAGTAAACGGCGCTGATCTGGACGAATTCATGCCCGGACTCGCGGGCAACAAGCCTCGCGATTGTCGTCTTTCCGGAACCTGGAGGTCCCCACAGGATGATTGACGGCAGCGGGCTCCCGGCCAGCCTCTCGCCCAATGGGCCATCCGGACCCAGCAGGTGATCCTGACCGACAACTTCTTTCAGTGAATCCGGCCTCATCCGGTCGGCAAGCGGCCGCAATGGATTGGCGGCAGAACCACCTCCCAGCCTGAACTCTCGCGGATTCTCACTCATGGTCATCGGAACCGGACGGCCTCACCGCCGTGGACAGTCATCAGCGCATGACGGCGCCCGAGGTGTATGAAGCCGGCCCCGACTCTCTCCTCGGGACCGGATACGGTGGATTACTCGCCCGTACTGCCTTCGGCGGATTCGACAGTTTCGCGTTCCCTGTCTCCAGCTCCCTTGGCATCCTGGTCCCGGTCGATCAGTTCGACAACCGCCATGGGTGCCATGTCGCCGTAGCGGCGGCCAGCCCTGACAATGCGGACATAGCCGCCATTCCGCTCGCTGTATCTGGGCCCGAGAATCCCAAAGAGCTTCGCAACATGCTTGTCCTGCTTCAGGCGGGATGCTGCAAGTCGCCTGGCGTGCAGGTCGCCGCGCTTGCCGAGCGTGATGAGTTTCTCGACAATCGGCCGCAATGCCTTGGCCTTGGGAAGCGTGGTACTGATCTGTTCGTGTTCAATCAGCGACCCGGCCATGTTTGCAAACATGGCCTTCCTGTGTTCACTGGTCCTGTTCAAACGGCGGTAGCCGCTCCCGTGCCGCATTGTGTTCTACCTCATTGCCGAACCCGTAGCCGGGCCACACTCCCCAGCCAGACCGTGCCTCTAGATTTCCATGAGCCCGGAGTCAATCTCTCAGAAGTCGCCTTCGTGCTTCTTGGCCAGTTCTTCGATGTTCTCCGGCGGCCAACCCTTCGTGTCCATGCCGAGATGCAATTGCATGTGCGCGAGCACCTCCTTGATCTCGTTCAGGGACTTGCGACCGAAATTCGGCGTCCGGAGCATTTCGGGCTCCGACTTCTGAACGAGGTCACCGATATAGACGATGTTGTCATTCTTCAGGCAGTTCGCCGACCGGACCGACAGTTCGAGTTCGTCGACCTTCTTGAGGAACTTCGGATTGAACTCGAACTCATCCTCTTCCTCGGCCTCGACGACGACCTGCGGTTCCTTGAAGTTCACGAATGTCTGCAACTGTTCCTGAATGATCCGCGCGGCCAGCGCCACCGCGTCTTCCGGTGAAACCGACCCGTCGGTTTCCAGTTTTATTGTGAGCCGGTCATAGTCCAGAACCTGGCCTTCCCTCGTCGGCTGAACATCGTAGGATACCCTTCGGATGGGAGAGAAGATCGCATCAACCGGGATGTAGCCGATGGCCTTTTCTTCCTGTTGACCGCGATCGGCCGATACGTATCCCTTGCCGGCATTGACTGTTATCTCCATCTTCAGGGAAGCACCCTCGTCCAGATGGCAGATCACGTGGTTCTTGTTCAGGACTTCAATGCCTGCTGTGGTTTCGATGTCTCCCGCCAGCACGGCGCCTGCTTTCCTTGCGCTCAGGGTTACGCGCCGCGGCCCCTCGACCTCCATGCGCAGGTAAATGTCCTTGAGGTTCAGAATAATGTCGGTGACATCCTCGCGCACGCCAGGAATGGACGAGAATTCGTGAAGCACGCCATCGATCTGAACGCTGGTGATTGCCGCTCCCTGAAGAGATGACATCAGTACCCGCCTCAGGGCGTTTCCGAGTGTCAGTCCGAACCCCCGTTCCAGTGGTTCCACGACTATGGTCGCCTGGCGCGCCTGATCGATGCCGGGAACAACATCATATTTCTTCGGCTTGATGAGCGCGTCCCAATTCTGCTGGATCATTTTGCCAATCTCCATGCTTTTTCCCGACCGGATCCAAGGCCGGGAATGTTCCGAGAATAACTTGAAATGCCGGACGGGCCGGCGGGTCTTGCCTTCAGACCCGGCGCCGTTTCGGAGGTCTGCAGCCGTTGTGAGCTATCGGGGTTACATCTCGAATCGCGGTGATCGTGAACCCGGCGGCGCCCAGTGCCCTCAGGGCACTCTCCCTGCCGGAGCCCGGCCCCTGCACCTCAACTTCGAGCGTCCTGACGCCGTGTTCCATGGCCTTCCTGGCGGCGTCCTCTGCCGCCAGTTGCGCCGCATATGGGGTCGACTTGCGCGAACCCTTGAATCCCATGGTTCCAGCCGAAGACCATGCAATGGCATTGCCCTGGACATCTGAAATCAGGATTTTCGTATTGTTGAATGAGGAGTTGACGTGCGCTACCCCAGTCGCGATGTTCTTGCGCTCCTTGCGTCGGACACGTGTCCTGTCAGCTGCCAATTTGCTACTCCGCTACTTCTTCTTGCCGGCAATCGGTTTGGCCGGACCCTTTCTTGTTCTTCCGTTGGTGTGGGTGCGTTGACCCCTGGTCGGCAATCCCCGGCGGTGCCGGAGGCCTCGATAGCAACCCAGGTCCATCATGCGCTTGATGTTCATCTGAACTTCACGCCGCAGGTCACCTTCCACGATGTAGTTCCTGTCCACATGTTCGCGCAGGGACACGACTTCCATGTCGCTGAGTTCATTCACCCGCCGGGATCGATCGATTCCCACCGCGTCACATATGTTCCTTGCTGATGCATGGCCGATTCCGTTGATGCTGGTAAGGGCAATCGGAATCCGTTTCCTTGTAGGTATGTTAACGCCAGCTATCCGCGCCAATTTCCCGTCCTTTCAAAGTTGTCCGTTCAACATGCGTCCACGCATTGACACAGGTCGGCAGCAGCCGCTTGTCGAATTCGGTCGAGGTTTACCAATCCGACGATGTTGCCGAGGCGTATGTTGAATCGAAGCTGATGCATCCAATGGTTGGGACAAATCCAATTAGTGATTATCTCCTTGCCGGTCAACAGCAATCTCGAACAATTGCGCCTGTGAAACAATCGATGGCTGCGCCCTGTTTCCGATCTACCATATTGCATGAGGATATGCGCGTTCGTTCCCGTGATTCGAGATTTTGCCCGCGGTGTGAAGAGATCACGGAACCACCTGGCCAGACTTCCTGACTGCCGGTGACCCTTCCACAGGATTCATGCTTCGTTGCAACAAGATCGCAAGACAGCAGCCCGTCTGGATCAGCTATACCGTCGACCATCGCCGACCCGGATATCCGGCGGGCCGCGGGGTTGGTTCCGGCCCGAAGCTTCCGTTGAAATACCCAACCGGGGCAATGCGGGCACACTCGATCACCGGCCGACTCGCGCCAGGGACACATCGTGGGCTGGCGTCAAGGCTACAGGAGCTGAAATGACCCGCAAGCGACGATCGCGAATCAATATGCCGGAGAGACGGCCACGCCCTCACGCCTTGACTGGTCGCATGCCAGTGCGATGGCCAGTGCCGAACGGCCGTCATGCTCGGTTGAACTCGGCTGGCGACCCTGTGTGACTGCACCGTGGAATTCGTCCAGCGCCCGATAGAACGACGAGTCGTAACGCTCGAGAAAGAAATGCTTGAGTGTTGACCTGGCTTCCGTCTGTTCAGTCGACCAGCGGATCAGGGGATCATCGCGCTTGTTGCTGGTCTGGACCATGCCCTCCGTGCCGAACACTTCAAGCCGCTGGTCGAAACCATAGACACAGGATCGCGAATTGTTGATGTGCGCCAGTGCACCGGACGGCATGACCAGGGTGGTCATCGCCAGGTCGACATCACCGGCTGCCCCGATTCGTTCGTCGAATACACAGCTTCCGGCGGCGATGACCTTTTCGGGACGCTCGCCCGCGATCCAGCAAAGCAGGTCAATGTCGTGAATCTGGGCGTCCAGAAAATAACCTCCCGAGGCACGAACGTATTCAATTGGCGGCGGCGCCGGTTCCCTGCTGGTGCTCATCAGGAAGTTCACTCTCCCCAACTCCCCGCTGGCAACTGCCCGTTGGACAGCATCATTATCGGGGTCGAACCGCCGGTTGAATCCGAGCATGAACGGAACCGGGTAGGATTTGAGCGTCGCAAGGCAGCTGTCGACACGATCCATGCTGTGATCAAGCGGTTTTTCGCAGTAGATTGCCTTACCGGCTATTGCCGCTGCAGCAATGTACTCCACATGCGTGTTTGTCGGGGTTGCAATTACGACGGCAGCAACCGCATCGGCACCAAGTACCTCGTCGAGGTCGCTCGTTGCACGTCCGCCATACTGTGCCACTGCGCGTTCGGCGGAAGCGCGGTTTGGATTGAACACGAACTTCAGGCTGAGCCCGGGATGCGCATCGATTTTCGGCCCGTAAACCTGTGCCATCCGTCCGCTTCCCAGCAGGGCGAGTCCCAGGGACGGCATTGTATTGCTAGCCATTTGCATCCTCGATGACGAGCGCAGCACCCTTCTCGCCGATCATGATAGCCGCGGCATTGGTGTTGGCCGTTACTATCCGGGGCATAACCGAGGCGTCGACCACACGGAGTCCCCCGATTCCATGCACGCGCAGACGGGGGCCAACCACCGCCAGCTCGTCCACACCCATCTTACAGGTACCGACAGGATGCAGCAAAGACAGCCCGGACGAGCGGCAATACTCGATCAGTTCCTCGTCGCTCTGGATTTGCCGGCCGGGTGAAATCTCATACTCGACGCAGTCGCTCATGGGCGCGGTCGCGGCAATCCTGCGGCCGAACTTCAGCCCCGCCAGGGCTGCTCTACGGTCAGCGTCCGCAACGAAGAAGTTAAACAGGATGGCGGGCTGGTCGGAGGGGTTCGGACTCTTGATGTGGACATGACCCCTCGACTCCGGACGCATGTGTTCCGCAAGAATTGTAAACCCGGAAAAGGGGCGGGGCTTGAGTTGCTCGTTCGTGCACCAGGCCATGAAAGTGATCATCATGTCAGGCCGGTCAATCTCCTGTCCGGACCTGATGAACGTGTTCGAATAATTGCCATTGTCCGCGAAGGGTCCGGTCCGGAACAGGAGGTAGCGCAGCAGTTGCACACCTCCCTTCAACCGGTTGTTATACAGGTCGTTGACGGTGGACTTGACCCTGGAGCGGTATTCCGAACCAATTCCAAAATGGTCCTGGAGGTTCTCGCCCACGCCAGGAAGGTCCTGAACGACATTGACGTTGTTTCTCTTCAGCAATGCGCCCGGCCCAATTCCCGAGAGCTGCAGCAATTGCGGTGAGTTGAATGTCCCGGCGCATATGATCACCTCGCGCCTTGCATGGGCGACATGCCGCCCCGCTGAATCGGTCCACACAACTCCCGTTGCGCGCTTTCCCTCCAGAACGATCCGCTCAACCATGGCACGGAGCCTCAAGTCGATGTTACGCATTGCCTTTCCGCGCAGAAAGCCGGCGGCAGTGCTCCATCTGCGACCCTTGCGCGTGGTTGTCTGAACGTATCCGGTTCCTTCCTGCCTGGCCCCGTTGAAATCGTCGTTTCGCGGTACGCCAAGCGCTTCAGACGCAGCGTGGAACGCTTCGCCAAGCCTGTGGCCCGTACGCAGGTCCGACACGGCAACGGGTCCTCCTGCCCCGTGAAACTCGTCCGCTCCGCGTTCCTGGTCCTCGCTGAGCTTGAAGTATGGCAGCACATCTTCCCAGCCCCATCCGGTGCACCCTGCCCTCTTCCAGCCGTCAAAATCCTCCGGTTGGCCGCGCATGTAGATCATTCCGTTGATGGCACCGGTTCCACCCAGGACCTTGCCGCGCGGCTGGAAGAGCGCTCGCCCGTTCAGTTGTGATTCCGGTTCGCTCTCGTAGCACCAGTTCACCGCGGGATTTGCGTAGAGCATCGAATAGCCGAGCGGCACGTGGATGAACGGGTTACGGTCACGGCCACCGGCCTCAAGCAGCAAAACGGAATATCCTGCTTCTCCGAGTCGACCTGCGACGACGCAGCCTGCCGACCCGGCTCCAATGACCACGAAATCATGCTCTGCCGTGTGCATGTCCTCCTTCCGGTCCTGCAAACTGCGACCAAACCCCCAAAAGGGTGTCATACAGTGCAGACCGGCAAGAATACACAATGCATCAGATTTGGATATTTTGGCGCCGAGATGTCATATTAGGGCACATGCCAACGCCAGAGTCGCAACTCCGAAGGAGCAACTCAATTGACGCGCGAAGAGATGATCCGAATATTGAAGTTCATCGATGACATGCACCTTCTTTCCGGGGAACGTACCAGATTGTCGACCGCCGATCCGCGCTGGAACATTGTTTCCTATGCGATGCGTCGACATCTGGAGGGCAGATTGCTGACCGTGACATCGCTTGCTGCGGCGTCAGCTGTCCCCTACGGCACTGCAATGCGGCGGATCGGGGATCTGATTGATCAGGGATTCCTGATCAGGCGCCCGCGCTCGAAATCGGGCAAATCATTCTCTCTCCATCCGACCCGCAAGCTGATCACCGAGTTCGAGTCGTTCGCCATGCAGTTCAAGGCAATGGTCGGAACGACATTCGGGTACACCAATGATGAAGGCGGCATGAGCGATTTCTATTTCGGCGGCTATTACATGGCATCGCGGATACTGCCTTATCCAAACGCAATGCGTTCCGGCGCGGGTTTTGATCGCAGGGTTTGCATCCTCTGCTCGGTGGACCCGACATTCAGGACGCTGGGAGAGTTGTCGTCGAACCTGAATGAACTGTGCGGAACCAACATCGAGATCTTCAATCTTCCCCTGGACGAACTGCACTCGGAAATCATGGTCAACGCCGATCGCAAGAGTTCCAAATACGACATTGTCGCCGTCGACCTGCCCTGGATCGGTGAACTGGCCGAACAGGACGTCGTTCAGCCCTTGAACGACATCATAGCCGAAACCCGTTACAACTCCTCCGATTTCCACAACGCCGCATGGCGCGGCTCGTCCTGGCGGGGCCAGCAATACGGCCTTCCGATCCAGCCAACGGTCGAGGTTCTCTTCTGCCGGGAGGACATCTTCTCCCAGGTTGGACTCAGCATTCCGCAGACCACCGAAGATGTTCTTTTTGCCGCGCGACTGCTCCACGGATCCGCGTTCAATCTTTCCGGCATCGTGATGAATTTCGGCCGCGGGACGCCGGTCGCACACACATTCATCCAGACGCTCGCAGATTTTGGACAGCCGATAATCGACCTCAGGCCAATAGGCGACGATTTCGATGTCGGAGAGTTGGCAGGCGAGAATTTCCGGCCGATGCTGGACACGGATGCGGCGCGCCAGACCTGCGAGTTCCTGTTGGACCTTCTCCGGTATGCACACCCTGACAGTCTGAATTGCAATTGGGATCGGCGAATTCGCATTTTCAGCGAGGGCAACGCCGCCATGAGCTATGGCTGGAGCATCCGCGCGGCCGCATTTGAAAGCAACGAAGCTTCGCCGGCATATGGCAACGTCGCTTTCGTGACCCATCCCTGTGCACCGGGAAAGCGACGTGTGTCCCCGATCGGCGGATTTTCGCTGGCGATCCCGAGCGGTCTCACCGAGCGACGCGTGCAGACTGCCTGGAAGGTGATGGAATACCTCACGCGTCCGGAACTCATGAAGTGGTACGTCCAGCACGGAAATCTCACAAGCCCGAGATTCTCGACAAGTGCAGATCCGGAAGTCCAGGCCTCGAGCAGGCTGATCGGAGAAATTGACGGCATGGAAAGGCGCGGCGAGGTTCAGATCTGGCCGCGGCCACCGGTGCCCGAATTCAGCGACATGCTCCGCATTATCGGCAACGAAGTCCACTCGATACTCCACGGCGAACTTTCCATCCCTGATGCCCTGGGCAATGCTCAATCACATATCGACAGGTTGATGCGGGAGAATGGTCGCTATTGACCGTCAGCCTGATTTCACAAGCAGAATCCCGCCGTGGAGAGCCGTTTCAACGCGTTCGGTTGGCAAGCGCCGGACGCACGGGCAGGCCGTGTCCGGCCGGTTGAACCTCCAGAACCGGTAAACCCGGACTGTCATACCTGCGAATCGGGAATTCAGGCCAGATGCATGATGACGAAATCGTGCCGGTCACCAACCCGGAATTATTCATTTTGGATATCTGTCGACTCGAAGGATGAATATCTAAGTGTGTATTATGAGGATATCGACGAACAGGCGTAGTTCATTTCAGGCTGACGCGGCGAGAAGTGAAGTGCGTTGAGTAGAACTCAGGAGGAGGAATCACCATGATTCTCAAGAAATTTACCAAGACCGCCGCCGCTGCGGCATTGGTCGCCGGGGCCATGGCCACGACCGGTAGCGCACAGGATGTCAGCATGGCATTCATCGTCAAGGACATGACGAACCCGTACTATTGGCGAATGGGCGAAGGAGCAGTTCGGGCAGCCGAGGAGTTGGGCATTGAACTCTCCTACGTCTCCGCCGAGTTCAATGGTGACATCGAAGGCCAGATCGGGGTGTTTGAATCCGAGATGGTCAAGGGTCACGATGCAATCGTGCTGGTTCCGATGAATGGAACGGCGCTGATTCCAAAGATCATGGAAGCAAACGCAGCCGGAATTCCCGTGATAACGGCCGACACGCGCGTCGACGACGGTCCGGCCAAGGTCGAGACCTTCGTTGGCCTGGATGAACAGAACTCATTCGCCGGAATGGCGCAATGGGTGGTCGATCAACTCGGCGGCACTGGCAAGGTGGCAATCCTGGAAGGTTTCCGTGGAAGCTCAACTGCAGAACTTCGCCTGATGGGGATGATGGAAGTGTTCGACGCAAATGAGGGAATTGAAGTCGTCGCGTCCATTGCTGCGGACTGGGATACCGAAAAGGGTCTGAAGGCCTCGGAGGACATCCTGCAGGCTCATCCGGACGTTGATGCAATCATCGGATCGAATGACCTGATGGCGCTTGGAGCCGTCCAGGCCGTGAAGGGCGCCGGCAAGCTCGATGACATCATAATCGTCGGCGATGACGCCATTCCTTCGGCTCTCGCGGCGTTGCGCTCCGGCGAGTTGAACGCCACGATCGATGGCAATACCGACCTGGTTGGATATGAGGCAATTCAGGCTGCCTTCCGGCATGTCACTCAAGGCGAGGGACTGGACGAGTGGATCGTCGTTGAATCCTCAATCATGACAGCCGATGACGTGACCCAGGAGTATCTGGACGGCCGGGGCATCGCTCTCGAGTAAACAAACCTGTCAGCAGTCGGATGCCGGTCGATCTAGACATTGGCCGGCATTCGCTTTAGCGCAAGACCCATGAGCACCGTGTCGCCATTGGTCGAGATGCAAAACATCTCCAAGCATTTTGGAGGTGTCCAGGCGCTGATGGGAGCGCATCTTGACCTGTTCCCCGGGGAAGTGCTGGGTGTACTGGGGCACAATGGTGCCGGTAAGTCCACGCTTATCAAGATTCTGGCGGGTGCCGAACTGGCCAACGAAGGATCGATTTCCATCGACGGGCGTGAAGTGCACATCGCGGACCCGAATGATGCCCGCCGCTACGGCATCGAGACGATCTACCAGGAACTTGCCCTCTGCGGGAATCTGCACGCACCGGCCAACCTGTTCATGGGGCGGGAGTTGCACAGCTGGGGATTTCTGCGCAAAAGGGCAATGAAAGAGGAAGCCGAAGAGGCTCTCAGTCGGCTGAATATACGCATTCCCTCGCTCGATTCCGAGGTGCAGTTGATGTCAGGCGGCCAACGGCAGTGTATCTCGATTTCCAGGGCTGTGCATTTCGACACCAAGATCATGATCATGGACGAACCGACCGCCGCGCTCGGAATGGAGGAAAGCAGGAAGGTCATGGACCTGATCGAGGAGCTCAAGAGCCAGGGGCTCGGCATCATCTGGATCAGTCACGACATTCACGAAGTGTATAACTTCACCGATCGAATCACGATTCTCAGCGCTGGACGAAACGTCATCACGGCACGTACCCGGGAGTTTACGCAGGACGAGATCGTGTCGATGATCATTTCGGGTCGCCCGGTTGCAGGATCCTCGCACTCCGGAGCTTCGGCATGATCCGGCTGGAAAGGCTGAAGTCCCAGTCGTTGCTTTGGATCGTCCTTGTCGCTGCGTTGATGATGGCGGTCCTTTCTCTTTCCTCGCCTTATTTCATGACGCTCGGCAACATGACCAACCTGATGAAGCAGGTATCGATCGTGGCCATTCTGGCTGCGGGCCAGGCCGTCGTCATCATTTCCGGTGGAATCGATTTGTCGGTTGGTTCAATTCTTGCCCTCAGCGCGGTCACCATTGGCTGGTTGATCGAAAACGGTGTCGATCCCCGGATTGCGACCTGTGCCGGATTGGCGATGGGAACCTTCGCCGGATGGATCAACGGAATGGTCATCACCCGAGGCAATATTCCACCCTTCATAGCAACACTTGGCATGCTGGGAATTGCGCGGGGGATGGCCCTGGTGATCACCAAGGGCGTATCCTACCAGGTACTCGAGCCGCTCTTCCTCTTCATTGGCAACAGCAAGGTTTTTGGACTACCCGTTCCGCTCTATTTCGTCGTTGTCGTATTTGCCGCGGTAATGGTGATGATGCACATGACCGTATTCGGACGGCACGTCTATGCAATCGGCGGCGACGAAAAGGTGGCAAGGCTCGAAGGAATCCCGGTCGAAAGGCAAAAGGTAAAGATCTACACCCTCAGCGGTCTCCTCGCGGCTGTCGCGGCTGTGGTCCTGGTCGGCCGGCTT
Source organism: Paracoccaceae bacterium (assembly GCA_963664715.2). GTDB lineage: Bacteria > Pseudomonadota > Alphaproteobacteria > Rhodobacterales > Rhodobacteraceae > JAPOXR01. Next base: position 76,896 of record CAXXUY010000015.1, on the reverse strand, counting down.
GCCGCAACTCCCCCCAGTGTTGCCCAGGGCATAGAACTCCAGGCGATTGCAGCTGTCATTATCGGTGGGGTGAGTTTCGTCGGGGGGCGCGGCATCGTGATCACGGCACTGGTTGGCGCCTTCATCATGGCCATGATCACGAATGGCCTCAATATTCTGGGCATATCATCATTCTACCAGCAGGTGCTCATCGGGACTGTCATCATTGTCGCGGTCTGGCTGGACAACCTGAAGTCATCGACAAGGTAGATCGCCTTGGCAACTTCCGGGATGAAACGCAGAGTCGGTATCGGCCTGGTCGGTTCCGGCTTTATGGGGCGTTGCCACGCCAACGCCTTCACCTCGGTTGCAGGCGTTTTCGAGACTCCGGTCTTGCCAAGGAAGGCGATGCTCGCCGACGCGACCGAGACACTCGCCACCAGCATGGCCGGCGCGCTGGGTTTTGAAAGGTCAACGGCAGATTGGAAAAAACTGGTCGAGGACGATACCGTAGAGATCGTCGCCATCACTGCTCCCAACGCACTACATGAACCCATTGCGCTTGCCGCAATCGAATCCGGCAAGACTGTCTATTGCGAAAAACCGCTTTCGACCACGACCGAGTCCGCACTTCGAATGACCCGGGCAGCTGAAGCCGCTGGAGTGCTCACTTGCGTGGGGTTCAATTTCCTCAGAAATCCGATCATCCGGTTTGCAAGGGAGCTTCTCGATGCGGGCGAGATCGGCACAGTCACCGGCTTTCGAGGACGGCACGCAGAAAGCTACATGTCCAGTCCGGATGTGCCGCATTCCTTTCGGACCGACCTTGCGGGCGGCGGCGCGCTGGCGGATATCGGCAGCCATATAATTTCGCTTGCCAGGTATCTGCTGGGACCGATGGCCGAAGTACTTGGTGATTGCCGCACGATCCACCAATCTCGCCCGGCGGGCGATGGCAGCGGCGAGAGACGGCCGGTCATTGTCGATGACATGACCCATGCACTGCTGCGGTTCCGCAGCGGAGTGTCAGGAAGCATCGAGGCCAACTGGGCAGCTACCGGTCGCACGATGGATCTTTCGTTTGAAATCTCTGGAACCAAGGGAGCAATTCACTTCACCCAGGAGCGAATGAACGAATTGCACCTCTACAGGCAGGATGGACCGAGTTCTGGCTATACAAAGATCGAAGCCGGACCGGAACACCCGCCCTACGGGCGATTCTGCCCGGCGCCGGGACATCAGTTGGGCTTCAATGACCTGAAGGTTATAGAGGTCGCGGAGTTGCTGAATGCCCATGCATGCGGGACTGCCTGCCATCCGGACTTCCGGGAAGCACTGGAAGTCCAGAGGACCGTCGAAGCGATCGCCAAGTCGTCCAAAGCCCGCACCTGGATGGCTGTAGGGGGCTAGGAAACAGGAAACATGTCCGTGCTGGCCACGCGGCCATTGCACTCAATTCACAGGTCGTTGAAGCCTGTTCCTGGAGTTGCCCGGCACTCGATCGCGCCAGTGGGTGAAATCGGCATCCGGCAGGAAACCTGCAAGTCTTGCATGCCGAAGCGCAGGCTTTTCTCGCCCGAGTGCAAGAGTCCAGATTGAAAGCCTCCCCTGATACACCTGTATGGCCAATCTAGTCTTCGGGCACGAGCACAGGTCCGGTCGGGGCAAGACCGACCATGACAACATCGCCTACGGTCAACGGCTCGTCGACATCGTCGTGCACCGCAAACACCGGACCGAAGGAGGTCGCAAGCGAATACTCCATCCGGTTGCCTACATAGGTCGCCTTCCCGATCGTCGCTTCGAAACCCTGCCGCGCCCCGATAACCAGTCGGGATGGACGAACTGCCAGGGTGGCGGAACCCAGGGGCAACCCCCGGGCCGGAAGCCTGTGCCGGTAGTCACCGATGACGACCTCTGCAGTCTCGCCTTCCAGACCGGTAATTTCGCAGGGGATGAGATTTGCCTCGCCTATGAAGTCGGCAACAAACCGGTCCGCGGGGGCCGTGTAGAGTTCGCGGGGCGTTCCAACCTGTGCAACTTCGGCGTTGCTCATGACGACTATCTCGTCCGAGACGGCAAGCGCTTCTTCCTGGTCATGCGTGACATAGACAACCGTCAGGCCGAGCTTCTGCTGAATCTCTCGAATCTCTTCCCGAACCTGCCGCCGCAATTTCGCGTCAAGATTGGACAACGGCTCATCAAACAGGAGGACCTGCGGTTCCAGAACCAGGGCACGGGCAACGGCGACGCGCTGCTGCTGGCCTCCCGAAAGTTCACTCGGCAGGCGGGAGCCGAAATCACTGAGATTGACCAGTTCCAGACCCAGCATCGCCCGCGTTCTGGTCTCCGCCTTGGACAAGCCTGAAATTGTCAGCCCGTATGAAACGTTCTCCAGAACGGTCATGTGCGGAAACAAGGCGTATGACTGAAACACCATCGAAACTTCCCGGTCTGTCGCAGGAAGCCTTGTCACGTCACGGTCGCCGATCAGGATCTGTCCCTTGGTCGCCATTTCCAGCCCGGCGATCATCCTGAGCGTCGTCGTCTTGCCGCATCCGGAAGGTCCAAGCAGCGTCACGAGCTTGCCAGCTTCAATCTCGAGGTCGATATTATTGACCGCGGTGACATCCTCGCCATAGTTCTTCGACACATTGACGAAGCGAACCGATGCCGCCCGACTTCCTATCTTGGTATCAGCCATCAGCAACCCTCATATTGCGTCATCGACACGCCGGCCGATTCGTATCTTCCCGACCAGGAGCTGGAGAAGCGCGACTGCCGAGAGCATGACAAGGATGAGCGTGGTCGAATAGGCAATCGCCAGCCCGTAGTCATTGTTCTCGACTCGCCCGATAATGTAGCTCGTGGCCATGTCGTATTCTGCCGAGACCAGGAAGATCACCGCGGATATCGCGGTCATCGCCCTTACGAAGCTGTAGACCAGCGCTGCCAGTATAGCCGGTCGCAGCAATGGCAGGATTATCTTCCTGAAGGTCTGCCAACTGTTGGCGCCAAGCGTAAGTGACGATTCGTCAAGCGACTTGTCAAGCTGGCTCATCGAAGCAATCCCGGCGCGGACTCCGACAGGCATGTTGCGGAAAATGAAGCTCACGACAAGAATGACGCCTGTGCCGGTGATTTCGATTGGTGGGACGTTGAATGCAAGAATGTAGCTGACACCGACAACCGTCCCCGGGATTGCAAAGCTCAGCATGGTCCCGAATTCGAAAGCGTTCTTGCCGGCAAAACTCTGTCTTGTCAGCAGGTATGCAGCGACCAGCCCCAATGCCGCTGTAAGCGGCGCCGCCGTTGTGGCGATCTTTATCGTCGTCCAGAAGCTGTCCCAGGCAGCACCGGACCACCTGATCCCGCTGTCTTCGAGGCGGAACGAGAATGCGGTCACGTAATGCTTGAAAGTGATGGCATGGTTCACGCCCCAGAGTTCCACGAAACTGCCGTAAACGATCATTCCGTAGACGACTGCCGTAAACGATGCCCAGATCAGCGCGACGGCAAGGACCGGATATGCCAGGCGGCGCGGCAGCTTGACGTGAATTCCGGCATCGCCCTTGCCCGAAATCGTCGTATACACCCGCCTTCCAAGCCAGAAGCGCTGCGCACAGAATGCTGCCAGCGTGAATCCCAGAAGGGCAATGGCCAACACTGCCGCCCGCCCCTGATCATACTGGGCACCGACGATCGCGAAGAAGATCTCGGTCGACAGCACATCGTAGTTTCCTCCAAGCACCAGCGGATTTCCGAAATCCGCCATGCTCTCGACGAATCCCAGCAGGAAGGCATTGGCCAGTCCAGGGCGCATCAGCGGCAGTGAAATCGTCCTGAATACCTGCCAGCGAGAAGCGCGGAGGGTCTGCGCCGCCTCTTCCATTGACGGGCTGACACCTTCGACGACCCCGATGAGCACCAGGAATGCGATCGGCGTGAAGGCCAGGGTCTGGGCGATCAGCAGTCCCGGCAATCCGTACAGCCAACGTGTGGGCTGGGTCCCGAACACAAAAGCCACGAATTCGGTGACCACACCCGAAAGTCCGAAGAGCAGGATCAACGCCAACCCGATGACGAATGGCGGCGTAATAATCGGCAGCACGGAAAGCGCACGCATTGAACGGTTGAAGCGAAAACCTGTCCTTGCAACGACCAGGGCAAAGGCGAGTCCCAATACCGTCGTGATGATTCCGACAACAACCGCGAGAAAGAGCGAATTCCAGGCAGCGCCACATCGTCCGGGGCCGCCGATGCAGGAAATGCCCCAGAGGCGATCATCAAAGAACTTCGAGAGGAACACGATCACCGAATATTCGCCCGTGTCGGTCACGAACGCAGAAATCAGCATGTTCACGATCGGGAAGAACACGAACACGGCGACAGTTACGACAACGCCGCCAATCGCGCCGACGACAAACACGTCGCCATTGATTACTCCACGGGCGGCGATGCCCTGGGTAAACAGGAACAGCAGGGCGGTCGCGACCAGCAACGCCCCCCAGCCCATGCCGAATTGCCGGTCACCCAGCGGGCCAAATCCGGCTTCAAGCCAACCGTAACTCCAGCCGCGGATCCCGATGCCGAAACCCTGGAGCACAAACCAGATAAGGCCGGCCGCACCCGAGGCCAGGAGTATCCACGCGTAGGCAGGCTGCGTCTTGTCCAGACGCAGTGCAACAAGTGAAAGGAGGAGAGGTATGACCAGCGGCGCAAGCCAAGGCTTCATCCCCTGGATGATCAGGAAAGCGGCCGGGGCGAGATCCTCGTCCAGAGGATACCCGCCCGACAGCCATTCGAAGGACAGGAGTCCGTCCTCGACACCGTACCAAGGAAATACGAGGAACCCGACCCAGCCGACCAGGATCCAGAGTTTCAGAGCTGGCGGCGAACGTCCTTCAATTGCAGACAACTGCGATCGTTACTGCGGCAAGGTGGAGACCTCGTCGTCCCATTTCTGCAGCAGCCGCTTGCGCTCGTCGCTGGAGCCGTACTTCACGAAGTCGTAGTCGATCAGCTTGATCATCGACATGTCCGGCGCCATCTCCGAGGTTGTTGCCCCCATGTTCGACGGAACCTGGAACGCGTTGACCTCGAGAGCAAGGTTCTGTGCATCCGTGCTGAGTGCCCAGTCGTAGAATGCCCTCGCCTCGTCCGGATTCCGCGAGCCCTTGATGATGGACATGGATCCGATCTCGTATCCCGTACCCTCGCAGGGTGCGACGACCTTTATCGGAAATCCGGCTACAGCCTGCTTCACGGCGTCATGCATGAAGACGATACCGATCGTGTTCTCGCCGCGCGCCGCAGCCTTGATCGGGGCTGAACCAGACTTCGTGTACTGGTTTATGTTTGCGTGCAGGCTCTTCATGAAATCGAAGCCGCCATCTTCGCCGAACAGTTGAACCATGGACGCGAGTGTCGTGTAAGCAGTCCCGGAAGAATTCGGATTCGCCATCTGGACATGTCCCTTGTAGACGGGTTCCAGGAGATCCTTCCAACAGGATGGCTCGGGCAGGTTGTTGGCTTCGACCAGTTCGGTGTTGAAGCCATATCCCAGCGCTCCTGAATAGATTCCGATCGTCCTGTTGCCTGCGCTCTCAGCCTGCGAGATCGCCCAGGGGTGCAGCTGGTCGCGCATGCCCGAGATGTATTCTTCCGTCAGTCCTTCCTCGGCAGCCTGAAGGTGCGGGTCGCCTGTTCCGCCCCACCATACGTCTCCCTTGGGGTTGGAACTCTCGGCCTTGACCTGGGCAAATGTCTCACCGGAACTCTTGCGTGTCATGTTGACATCGATGCCCGATGCATCCTCGAATCCGCGGGCCATCAGCTGGCACCAGTCTTCCTGGGCGCTGCAATACAGGGTCATCTTGTCCGCGCTCGCCGGGGCTGCAGCCGTTGTGGCCAGCATAAGCACAGGAAACAGTGACTTGTGAAATCTCATGAATTCCTCCTTGATTGTTATTCATCGGCTCAATGCGATGTCCGGGGAACCGTATGCATGTCGTGAACCCGAGTCAATGAGACACGCACCCTCCATCAATCCAGGAGTGCGGCACGTCCTCGCATCCTCCTTTCTTCCCGGCCAGTTGGCGTGCGTCCGTGGCTTCCGAAGATCGAGCCATGCCCGGGACGCGAACAAGGTTTCCCCGCTGCCAGCGGTGAAGCTGCCTTCTCGAACGAGGCAGCCGAGTCAGGGAGGGACCCGCAGTGCCATCAAGCCCCGGCGGCAGGAACGATCGATTGCAGCGCGGCGCCAGGCCCTGCCGTCAGCCATTCCGGCAGGTTTCGCAGTCGGTTACGGCATTGCCAGAGACAGCAGGCCGTGTGCATCGACATGGAGATCGAATGGATCGGATATCTTGCCCACGAAGCTCCCGTCCGGCGCGTCGTGCAGGAATCCCAGCATGCGGGGTCTGCCAGCTTCGAAAACAACCCGTCCAGCATAGATTTCCGTCGCGCTGCAACTCGTCAGAAACGGACCCGGCGCAACCCGCCAGGGCCCGTCGAACTCGTCCGCCATCAGGTAGTGGGTTCCTCTCGCCGCGGGGCCCGGATGGTCGATCCGGGCTGCCTCGGACCAATGCTCGGGTCCGACGCTGAACAGGCAATACCATCGGCCGCCAAGAGTGAATATCTGCGGAACCTCCAGCTGCCCGAAACTGCCGGCGTAGAGTGGCTCGATCGCCTTCCAGACATCCAGATCTTCCGAAACGGCCAGACCGATGGCTCCGCGCTGGTTTGCGTCAGCTTCACCCGGCACTCTGGCCGTAAACGCCATCAACCAGCCCTGGCCGGCAGGATGCGGCATCACCCAGGGATCCCTGAAGGCCCGGTCGTGCCAGACACCGGGCGGATATTCCTCGTAGCGCGAAGGATCAAGGTCGAGCGCCAGACCAGAATCGACACGGGTCCAATTGTGCATGTCCGTGCCGACGGCATGCCCAATTCGTTGCTTGAGGCCGTCATCGGAATGGCTGGTCCCGGTATAGAATAGGTGCCAGAGCCCGCCCGGCCCCTTCACGACCGAACCTGTCCACGTCGTGTAGTCATCCCAGGCCGGGCCGGTGGATGGCTCGAAACAGGTGCCGTGATGTGTCCAGTTTACGAGGTCTGCGGAGGTTGCCCGCCCCTGGCTGACATTGAAATGCCTTTTCTCGGGCACGACCAGGGACTTGTCAGCCTGAAGGAAATAGCAGTGCCAGAGCCCGTCATCCCCGCTGGCAAGCCAGAAGTCCCATACCCATTTTTTGTCCAGATACAGAATTTGGGGCCGTCCCTGTCTCGAATTCAGGAACTGACCAGCCGCGGCCGGGTGATGCCGGATGATTCCCGCACGACCAGTTCACCACATATTCTCGTCCGCGACGCCGGAGCCGGGCCGGAGCCGATCACCGACATCAGCATGTCCGCGGCGGCAACACCCATTTCGTAATAGGGCAAGCTCACCGTCGAGAGCCTTGGCAGGACGGACTCGCAGATGGCCAGGTCGTTGTCGTAGCCCCAGACTGCGATGTCCCGCCCTATCTTCAGACCCATTCGGTCGAATTCCTGAATGGCCCGCATAGCCATCAGGTCGTTGCCAAAGCACAGCGCGGTTGGAGGATTGCTGGCTTCGAGAATTTCGCTGATCGCGCTCGTAAGGACGCTGGTTTCGCGCTCGCCGTCAATCCGGCTTCCCTCGGCGAAGTGCACGGCCGACTTCGGCAGTCCCGCGTCGGTGGCAACCTCCAGGAATGCCTTGCGACGCAGCCGGCCGGCGACGATGGCCGCCGGCAAGCCGATCATTCCGATGGAGCGGTGGCCCGCTCTTACCATGTCCTCGACCACCTTGCGCTGGGCCAGTTCGTCATCGGGCACGATTGCCGGCGTCCCTGTCCGGTCAAAGCAGTTCACCAGGACCGTGGGGAAGGGAAAATCGAACCCGAAGGCCACTTCCCTGTGATAGCCCGTGGAGAACACCAACCCTTCCACCCTGTGGGCATGAAACGTACGGAAGAGCTCGGCCACGTCATCGGGATCGCCATGCGTGGCAGCGATCAGCAATGTCTTGCCGGCCGTCCGGAATGTCTGTTGTGCCCCATGGATGATCGGAATGGCCGTCAGGCCGCCCTTGTAGGGCACCCAATCGGCCGAGGAGATCTCCCCGGTTATCATTGCCACCAGTCCCGATCGCTTCGAACGCATTGAGCGGGCCCCCACATGCGGCGTGTACTCGAGTTCACGGATGGCCTGCTCGACAATGGATCTGGTACTGGGACGTACCGTATCTTCGCCGTTCAATACGCGGGAGACGGTCTTTATCGAGACTTTCGCCAGCCGGGCGACGTCGTGAATCGTTGCCATTCCTGATCCATCTACCGTTCAAGCAGGGGCAGACATGTAAGATGCCGACAGGAAAGTGACAACAGGTCCGCTTTCCAGCGACTTGATCTCGTCATGAAATCCATGATAAATGACAACATTGTCATTGTGCAACCATTTCGAGAGGAAAGATACAATGTTCACTACTACTGGCAAACGGATTGCTCTCGCAGCCGGTGCCGCAGCTTCAATGCTGATGGCGGGCGCTGCGCAATCACAGACAGAACTGTCCATGTGGTATCACGGGGCTGGCAACGAGGTCGAAAGGGCCCTCCTGCTCGGCATTATCGACGAGTTCAATGCGTCACAGGGCGACCATCGTGTCGTCGTCGAGGAATTCCCGCAGGAATCCTACAATGACTCGGTCACCGCCGCAGCGCTCGCCGGCAACCTCCCCGACATTATCGACGTTGACGGGCCGATCCTGCCGAACTGGGCGTGGGCCGGTTACATGGAGCCGCTCAACATCAGCCAGGATGTCCTTGACCAAATGCTTCCCGGAGCAGTCGGCGCCTGGAACGGGAATGTATATGGTGTCGGACTTTGGGACGCGGCGGTGGCGATCTACGCCCGTCGCAGCGTTCTGGAAGCCAGCGGCATCCGGATTCCGACCCTGGACAATCCCTGGACCGTGAGCGAGTTCGACGATGTTCTGGCGACACTGCACGCCACGGGGGATTTCGAGTATGTGTTCGACCCGGGCATGGCTTGGACGGGCGAATGGTATCCATATGCGTTCGGGCCGATGATGCAGTCGGCTGGCGGCGACCTGTTCAACACGGCCGAGAACATGGCCGACGGTACCATCAATGGAGACGCTGCGGTGATGTTCGGCAACTGGTGGCAGGGCGTTTTCGCCAACGGCTACGCGCCGGGAACCAGCCAGGACGGAGCCGACCGCGAAACCGGATTCCTCGACGGCCGTTATGCACTGCAACTCAATGGCAACTGGGCAGCGGTTCCGGTGCTGGATGCTTTCGGTGACGACATGCTGTTCCTGCCTGCCGTCGATTTCGGAAATGGCCCGAAGATCGGTGCGGCTTCATGGCAGTTCGGTGTATCGGCGACATCCGAAAACAAGGAAGGCGCCAACCAGTTCATCGAATTCATGCTGCAGGACAAGTATCTGGCAAGATTCTCGGATGGGATCGGCCTGATTCCCCCGACGGCGGGTTCTGCTGGCATGTCCAAGAAATACCGGCCCGGCGGGCCGCTCGAGGTTTTCTTCGAACTGTCTGAGGCGCAGGCCACTCTGCGGGCCGTGACCCCCGGTTATGTTGTCGCCTCGAAGGAATTCGAGAAGGCAATGGCGGACATTGCCAATGGTGCCGACGTTGCCGACGCGCTTGACGCTGCGGCAGATGCCATTGATGCCGATGTCGAAAGGAATGGCGGATACCAGTAGGCCTGCAACAACAGATCAGTTTCCGGCCGGAACCCGTTTCCGGGCGGAAGCCCCCTGGGACGGCACCGCCGCGTCGGTTGACACCAGGATGAGGATTCTCGGCAGAAGTCGTTGACGTTTCGGAGAATCCGGGATTGGATCAGTGCAGCCCGAATTTCGGTGTGTCGAGGCCAGACTGAAGCAGGAGGTTTGACGGAACACCGGGCACGCCGCCGACGGGACTGTCCAGAGCGGGAGGCCGTCAGATAGCACATTCCTCGCAGATGGAGAGACGACAGAGCCTGGCCGGATGGCTGATGTCCGCGCCGGCGGTGCTTCTGGTCTTTTTCTTTCTCGTGGCACCATTCTTCATGGCATTCGCGTTCGCCTTCACCAACCAGCGCCTGTTCTCGCCCAACCCGACCGAGTATGTCGGCGCGGAGAATTTCAAGCGGATGCTCGGGGTCTACACCCTCACGCTTGAACCGGTGCGCGACGACGATGGCAGCCTGGTCCTGGATGAGGACGGCCAGCCAACCTATCCGCGCCTGCGCAACTTCACCCGGAACAATGCCGATTATCCCCACCTGAACAAGACCAGGGAATGGATGCACTTCGGTCTGGGCGAGAACCGCCGGCTCTACGTGCTCGCACGCGACGTGATCTTCATGAAGGCGTTCGTGAACACGGTGCTGTTCGTTGCTGTCGTTGCGCCTGTACAGTCAGGCCTCGCACTGGTCCTTGCACTCATGATCAACCAGCCGTTGCGCGGCATCAACCTGTTTCGGGCCATCTACTTCATGCCGGTCGTCATATCCATGGTGGTCGTATCGATGCTCTGGAGGTTCATCTATGACGGGCAGAATGGATTGCTGAACACGATACTCGGTTTCTTCAGCTTCGGGTCCTTTCAGCCCGTGGACTGGCTCGGACAGACATCGACGGCACTGGGATCGATCATCGCGATGTCGGTCTGGCAGGGCGTCGGATTCCATATGGTGATCTGGCTGGCCGGATTGCAGACGATTCCGGTGAGCCTCTACGAAGCCGCGCGCATAGAGGGCGCCACGCGCTGGCAGGGGTTCCGTTACGTGACCTGGCCCGGTCTGCGAAACACTGCTGTCCTGGTCATGGTCATCATCACGATGCAGTCGTTCACCCTATACCCGCAGATTGCAATCATGACCAACGGCGGCCCGCTCGACTCGACCCAGTCGCTCGTATTCCAGATGGTCGAAAGGGGATACGGAAAGCAGGACATCGCGGCGGGGTCCGCCATTTCGGTGTTCCTGTTCCTGTTTGTCCTGTCGATTTCACTGATCCAGCGTTACATTTCGAGGGAGCGGGACTGATGGGCAGCCTGCGGATGACCATGGCCCAGATTCTCATGCGCTATGTTCTGCTGTGCTGGATCGCGCTCGTCTTCATCTTTCCGATCGTCTTCATGGTCGTTTCGTCGCTGAAGCCGAACCTTCAACTGCTCAGGGACAGCGCATCCATTGCTGCATTCCTGCCCGTGGGAGACATATCGCTGGACAATTACGCCCATGCATTCGATCGGGCTCCCATACTGCGCTTCGTTGGCAACTCGATCTTCATCACAGCTGTCACGATGGTCCTTTCCCTGTTCCTGTGTTCGATGGCAGCGTTCAGCTTCGTTTTCCTGACCTGGCGGGGACGGGCGGTGGTGATGTCGGTAATCCTGGCAACGTTCATCGTTCCGTTCGAGACCATCGCCATTCCGTTGCTGCTGATCGTCAATGAACTGCCATGGATTGGACTGGACGGCATCCAGTGGGGCTGGCTCAACTCCTACCAGGTTCAGATCATCCCGTTCATTGCCGACGCGCTGACGATCTTCCTGTTCGTGCAGTATTTCAAGGATCTGCCCAGGGAGCTGGTGGAGGCGGCCCGGGTGGACGGGGCGACATGGTTCCAGATCTACCGAAGGGTGATCATTCCCCTTTCGGGCCCGATATTCGCCACCGCGGCAATCCTCAAATTCCTTGCGATGTACAACAACCAGTTTCTCTGGCCCGTCATGGTGGCACAACAGGAAGAGTACAGGCCGATCATGGTCGGGCTGCAATATTTCTTCCAACTGAATGTCGAGTGGGGCGAAGTCATGGCTTACCTGTCGATCATCACCATCCCGGTTCTGGTCTTCTATCTCAGCCTGCAACGCGCATTCATCGCCTCCGTCGCCAGCACTGGAATCAAGGGGTAACCGGAATTGGCAGAAGTCCGCCTGGAAAACGTCACGAAGAGTTTCGGCGCGCAGCAAGTCATACCTCCGCTGGACCTGACCGTCTGTGACGGCTCGTTCACCGTGCTCGTCGGTCCGTCGGGATGCGGCAAGTCAACCTTGCTGCGCATGATCTCGGGTCTGGAGGTCACGACCTCTGGCAGCATCTTCATCGGTGGCACGGACGTCACGGACAAGGAACCGTCAGAGCGTTCAATCGCGATGGTATTCCAGTCATATGCCCTCTATCCGCACATGACGGTTGCCGAGAACATCGGCTTCGGGCTGACGCTCGCCAGGCGGCCGAAGGCCGAAATCGATGCCGCGGTCAGGCAGGCAGCGGCAACGCTCAGGCTGGACCAGTTGCTGGACCGCAAGCCCAAGGCCCTGTCGGGTGGCCAGCGCCAGCGCGTGGCGATCGGCCGGGCAATCGTCCGGAAACCGAAAGTCTTCCTGTTCGATGAGCCCCTGTCCAACCTCGATGCGGCCCTGCGGGCCGAAATGCGTGTTGAACTGGCCGAATTGCATGCCCGGATCGGTGCGACAATGATCTATGTGACGCACGACCAGGTTGAGGCAATGACGATGGCCGATGACATCATCAGCCTCAATGAAGGCCGTGTCGAGCAACAGGGGCCGCCCATGACCCTCTATCGCGAGCCATTCACACCTTTCGTCGCGGGGTTCATCGGATCACCGAAAATGAACCTGAAAGGTGGTGAACTGGCGAAGGTCAAGAACTGTGACACCTACGGCATCCGCCCGGAGCACCTGGTGATCTCAGCTGCCGAGGATGCATGGACGATGCGGATCAAGCTCATAGAAACATTGGGGGCCGAATCCATCCTCTACCTGGCCTCGGATGACCATGGCGATTTCGTCATGAGAACCGAAGGCGAAGTGTCAATGGAAGCGGGAAGTGTCATCAGGGTTTCACCGCGAAGTGGCATGGAGCATTTCTTCCGCGCCGGCCAGAGAATCTGATCCTTCCAGCCCGCTCTACCCCCTGCGCCGATGCTGCAAACACATCATATCTCGTAAACCTGGAGGTTCTCGCCGATCACGATTCGACCACTGCAGATTGCTGACATCGCCCCGCAGACCCTTTCACGCACACCCGGTTCATCAATGGCGGGTTGCAGGTGGGTCAGGATCACCGTTGCCACTCCGGCCCTGCTCGCGCACTCGGCGATCTCGAGATGACCTGACGAGCCCCTGAGCCATTCATGGCTTCGAGCCTCGCCTGAAAACTGGAAGCAAATGTGGATCAGGATGTCTGCAACTTCCGCAAGTTCCGTCAGGGCCGGGCTGGGCCCCGAATCGCCCGAATAGACGATCGACCCGCCTGAAGCATCGATCCGAAAGGCGAAACAGCCCAGAAAGGGCTGGGCGTGGGGAACCGACACCGCCCGCACCGTCCAGCGGGATTCCGAATGGCAGAAGCCATCGTGACTCTGGTGAATTTCCGGCGCGGGCCATTGCCGGGGCAGCGATCCACCGCGCATCTCGTGGACTTCCTGGCTTGCCGAATGTCGACAGCGGGCAGCCAGGTCCCGGGCGAAGACACCGTCAGTTCCGAACAGCTTCACAGACATTCCGTCAAATTGCTGCGGCGCAAACACGGTGAGTTCCGGGACCAGCCCGGCACCCCGGTCCCACCTGGCGTGAACGAGCCGGGCATAGTCCATCATGTGGTCGGAATGGAGGTGGCTGATGAAGAGGGTGTCGACATCTCCCGGCACGTATCCGGCCTCGAGCAGGCGGTTGAATGTTCCGCCCCCGCAATCGAAATGGATGCGCTGGTCACCAAGATCGACGACATAGCCCGAAGATGCCCGTGTCAAGGACGCCTCCGGTGTTCCGGTGCCGGCTCGCAGGCGATCCCGCGGGAAGCCCGTCAAGGCTGACCGAGTACCGGTCGACCGGATTGCTGCTTGCCTGCATGTCCAGTTTGCTCAACCTCCGGACCCGCATTCAGTTGACGGTTGGGCAGAAACTTCACCCTGAGCAAGATTCCAGTTCAAGGATGTCCGGGATCGAGAGGCACTTGCCAATCGGCACAGCAATGCTACTCTTGCGTTCTGGACGCCGGTAATCGGAACGCCGACAAGGTGAGAAGTTTGGCGCGATGCCCGGCCTGCGAGTTATCTCAACAGGAGGATACTGTCCCATGATTCACCGAGTCTTAATGGCGGCCATCGGCATCGCTGCCGTAACGGGTGCCGCAGCACAGGAGAAGATGCCTTTTGCTCTGGACTGGAAGTTTGAAGGTCCCTCCGCACCTTATTTCATTGCCATTGACAATGGCCATTTTGCGGCGGCGGGTCTGGACGTCGAGATCAGTGCCGGACAGGGCTCGCTTGACGCCATTCCTAAAGTCGCAACCGGCGCGTTTCCGATCGGATTTGCCGACATCAATAGCCTGATCAAGTTTCTGGACCAGAATCCGGGCGCACCCGTCACGTCGGTAATGATGATATATGACAAGCCGCCATTCGCCGTCGTCGGACGCAAGAGCCAGGGCGTCATGGCACCAAAGGATCTGGAAGGCCGTATCCTGGGTGCGCCGCCACCCGACGGGGCGTGGGCCCAGTTCCCGGCCTTTGCATCTGCAAACGATCTCGACACATCAGCGATTACCGTCGAGCCGGTGGGCTTTCCCACTCGAGAGCCGATGCTTGCTGAAGGAAAGGTTGACGCAATCACAGGATTCTCGTTCTCGTCCTACCTGAACCTGGTTCGCCTCGGCGTTCCGGAAGACGACATCTCGACGATCCTGATGGCCGATCACGGCCTTGCGCTCTATGGCAATGCAATCATTGTCAACACCGACTTTGCCGAAGAAAACCCTGACATGGTGAAGGGCTTCCTGGGTGCAGTCGCCCAGGGCTGGAAGGATGCAATTGCTGATCCGGACGCAGCGATTGCCTCTCTGGTTGAGCGCAATCCCGCTGCGGATGCCGCACTTGAAAAGCGCAGGCTCCAATTGTCGGTCGATGCAAATGTTCTCACGGACTACGTCAAGGCCAATGGCCTCGGAGGTATAGACGCGGATCGCATGGCACGGGCCCTGGAACAGCTGGCGGAATCCTACGAATTTCAGGATCCCCCCGATGCGTCACTTTACTTTACTGGTGCTTACCTGCCGGAGAGTGGCGGATTCATGATCAACTGAACGACTTGAGGCGGTCCCCGAGGGGGGCCGCCTCCCCCTGCGAGCACTTCTATCCTGACATGACAACAGCGCTGATTGACATCAGGGGCGTCACGCATGCCTACGTGACAGATACCGGGCCCCTGCCGGTCCTGGACGATCTCAGCATATCGATCCCCGAAGGCGGGTTTGTCGCTGTAGTCGGTCCGTCCGGCTGCGGGAAGTCCACCTTGACCAGGCTGATCGCCGGGTTGATGAAGCCGGACAAGGGAGAAGTCTGGCTGCTGGGCGAAAAGGTCAGAAGCCCCAGGTCAAACGTCGGAATGGCCTTCCAGAACCCGGTCCTGCTGGAGTGGAGATCAATCCTGAAGAACGTCATGCTGCCACTCGAGATCGTCCCGACCAAGCTGAACTCCCGACAACAGGAGGAACGGGCACTCAAACTGCTTTCGCTCGTTGGACTCGAGGGGTTTGAGGGCAAGCGACCTTCGGAACTGTCTGGCGGAATGCGGCAAAGAGCGTCGCTTTGCCGTGCACTGGTTCACCAGCCCGAGGTCCTGATTCTCGACGAACCATTTGGAGCGCTCGATGCCTTCACCCGCGAGGACCTGTGGATGACCATGCACAACCTCAAGGCGGAGGAACCGTTCACTGGCGTGATGATCACCCATGATCTCCGGGAGTCAATATTCCTGGCCGATCAGGTGGTTGTTCTTTCGGGCCGTCCGGCCACGTCCCAGCACGTGATGGATGTTCCTTCGACCGGGAGACCCGTTCTGGACGACCTGTACACACCCGAGGCCACCGAAAGGCTGAACATCCTGCGCCACCAGATCGCAATTGCCCAGGACAAGGCCCCGACCAAGGCAGAGGTTGCCGCATGATCCGGGGTGTCGCAGTGCCGATCCTTGCCATGATCGTTTTCCTGAGCCTCTGGGAATTCCTGGTGTGGATCAATGACTGGCCAAACTATGTGATGGCTTCGCCTTCCGATCTGCCGGCAGCTGTCATGAAATTCTGGGACCTGTTCCTGGTGATGGGATGGCAGACGCTCTGGCGAACCGTCATCGGGCTGGTGATCGCCATTATCGCCGGCGTGCTTCTGGGTATGATCATGGGATTCTGGCGCACGATGCGCGAGGCTCTCTACCCGATCCTGGTGGGATTCAACGCGATCCCGAAAGCCACTGTCGTTCCGATCGTCGCTCTCCTGTTTGTCGGAGCGCATAATTTCAACACGATCATGATTGCGTTCATGATCTCGTTCTTCCCGATTGCGGTTTCCGTGTCGATCGGATTGTCGACGCTGGAGCCCGAATATCGGGACATCCTTCGTTCGCTGGGCGCTTCACAGTCCACGATCTTCTGGAAGATCGCCCTGCCCAAGACACTGCCGGAGTTTTTCGGAGCCCTGAAAGTGGCAGTGACGCTTGCATTCATCGGCACGAACCTGATGGAAATTGTCAGTCCGCATGGACGCGGGCTCGGCGCCCTGTTCGACAGTGGGAAAACCAATTCGGACTATCCGCTGATGTTCTCGGTTCTCATTGCACTCGCGTTTCTCGGTATCGTTCTCTATTACGTCGTTGTCGTCCTGGAGAAGATCTTTGCCGGCTGGGCTGAACGAGAGGCTCATTGACACTGGGAAAGACGCCTGGCCCGCAACAGAACCGGCAACCTTTGGCCGCCCTGCCCGGGTCAAGCCCCCATCGCCAGGAGCGTATACCCCTTCCGGAAGCCAGGATCGCTTTCGTTCCGCCCTGACTCCCCGACCTGGCAACTGCGCCGGCCTGCAGGCAGAATCAGCCTGAAGGGACAGGTGTTGCACCGGGCGCACCAAGCTTCATCGCCGAATCACGCCCGCCATGGGATTCGATCAGGGTTGCCTGGTCTTGATGTGCCTGGCGGTTTACCTTGTCGGGATCGCAGATCTCCCGCAGCTCGCCATCCAAGTCCGCCAGGACTGCCGAATGGCCGGGATCACCTGCAATATTGACGGTTTCCTCCGGGTCTGATTCAAGGTCGAACAGTTCCGGCTCAAATAATTCCGACGTAATGGATGTATTTCCATCTTGCAGTCCGGATCATGAATGGCCCCGATGCCGATCCTGCAGCATGGCACTCACTGAATACGGCCCGGTTCGGGTCGTCTCCCGCGGCCGCGATGGAGTAGAGTGGCTTTCCGGGGCGTGTGCCATGCCAGGATCCTCGGAAGTGGTCCACGATCGTGGCCGACAGATCGATCACGCTGACCGGAGTGGAACACAGACCCTGCCGAATGCCATCGTCGGCAATGATCAGCGGGAAGGAGACGGACTCCCCGTACATGTTGGACTTGCCCCACAATCCCCGGGCACCGGCATTGTCGCCATGACCGGATGTGTAGACGACCGCCGTGCTGTCGCCGAGGCCGGCAGATTCGAGAACGTCCAGAATGCGGTCGATATTGTGATCAAGATAGCTGCATGGCCCGAAACACGCCGATCGGGCCGCCAGCCGCTCGTCCTGGCTGCCGAACTTCCCTTCCGTATCCATGAATTCGTTCTGGAATTCGACCCAGGGATGGAACCTGTAGCCGTTCGAGAGATGCAGCTTCACGTCTCGAACCAGACTCGCCGGGTAGAGATCAAACAACAACTGCGGGACCGCCTGCGGAAAATGCGGAGCCACCAGGCCGACAAACAGGCACCAGGGCTCGGAATCGCCGGAGCTGTCGGAAAGTCATTCGCAGGTTCGGGAAACAACATGGTCGTCATGCTCGCTTTGCCTGCTGTAGCCAGGGCCGACATGGTTGCCCAGCATGCGACCCGCGCTGCCCCGTCTTTCGTCGAGGCTTCGGACCGAAGCCCATACCATGCCGACACCATCGGCGATCATCATCGGCATATGCTTCGGGCCGCCGGATGCAGTCGAGGCGAGAAGGAGCGAGGCTCGGGACCGGTGTTCCCGAAGGGGTTGCTGCAACGGAGGCGGCAAATTCGGCGGTGTCTGGGGCCAATCTCATTCCAGTGCTTTCGCTCGGAATTCCGGGCAATGCAGAAGCCGTGTTCCCGGTGCTGGCGATGGAGAGCATCGGAGGATTCAATCCCGGTCCGGCGGTGTTCCGCCTGCCCTCGCAGGGAATGAATGCAGAGATGGTCATCGCATTCGGGATATTCACCTCGATGGCCGTTGCCAACCTGTTGAACTGGACGATAGGCGGCGTATTCTCGAGGACCATGGGCATCATGGTACGAATCCCGAAACAGATACTGCTTCCCTCGGTTCTGGTGGTGACCCTTTTCGTCATTTACGCGCAGGAGTCCCGGTTCTCCATCCTGCTCTTTGCGATCTGTTTCGGTTTGCTCGGTTACCTCTTCAGGAGAATGGAAATCTCCGTGCTTCCCTTCGTCATAGCATACATACTTGCAGGAACGTTTGAACAGACCGCCCGCCAGGCATTCTCCACCACTGGCGGCGATCCATTCTTCCTGTTCTCCTCGCCGGTCTCGATTGCGCTGATGGCTTTGTCAGTCGCCGTGATCGTCGTTATCCCCAGGCGGCGAATGAAGGACGCGCAATGACCGGACCGAATTTCCTGTTGATCTCGACCGACCAGCAGCGCGCCGACTGCATGGGCGCTGAAGGACGTCGGCGAATCAGGACACCGCACCTCGATGCACTTGCCGCGCAGGGAACGCGTTTTGACGCTGCGATCACTCCCTGCGTGGTTTGCCAGCCCGCGCGTGCTTCGATCCTGACCGGGCTGCTGCCCCGCACTCACGGCGTTCATGACAACGGCATCGATCTCGACCCGGAACGCGGCAATCGCGGGTTTGCCGGAATCCTGGCGGCGAGCGAATTCGACACCGCGTTTTTCGGCAAGGCGCATTTCTCGACCTACCATACCTTCAAGCCGACCGGCACGCCGGAATGCATTGCCTCTTCCGCCGGTTACGACGACGACTGGTTTGGACCCTATATGGGATTCAACCATGTCGAGATGATGCTGGTCGGCCACAACTGGTTTCCTCCCGAAGAGCCGCCCAGGGGCCAGCATTACGAACGTTGGTTCCATGCAGACGGGCAAGGAAGGGAGAAGATTGCCGCCTACCGGCGCAATGCCGGAGATACGAAGGGGGCGGCGCAGACCTGGCATTCCGAACTTCCGGTAGAGTGGCACAACTCGACATGGACCGCCGACAGGGCGATCGATTGGCTGGGCCGCCAGGGGGACCGGCCCTTTTGCGCCTGGGTGAGCTTTCCGGACCCGCAACATCCTTTTGACTGCCCGGTTCCATGGTCACGGACCCACTCGCCCTCCGAGGTCGACTTGCCGCCCTGTCGGGAAAGGTCATTCGACGGACGGCCATGGTGGCACGAGCGGGTACTGACCGCAGAACCGAAAGGACCTGCCAAGAGCGTGAAGACCCGCAAGAAGTACAGCCGGATCGGTCCTCAGACTGATGATCAACTGCGGGAGATCATTGCCAACACCTACGGCCAGATTGCCCTGATCGATCACAATATAGGCCGGATACTGGCGACGCTGGATGAGACCGGCCTCTCCGAAGACACCTATGTCATCTTCCTTTCGGATCATGGCGACTGGCTCGGAGACCACGGATTGATACTGAAGGGACCCATGCATTATGACGGGCTGCTCCGGGTGCCACTGATTGCAAGGGGTCCCGGCATACCGGCAGGCCAGGTCTCGGCAACGCCGGTTTCAACCCTGGACCTTGCACCAACTCTTCTGGATTATGCCGGCCTTCGGCCACCCGGAACTTTTCATGGATCAAGCCTGCGACCCGTGATCGAGGAAGGGGCCGAACGCAATCATGCGTTCAATGAGTGGGAATTGCTGCCCGGAAGAGCCGGCGTCGCGATAAGTCTTCGAACCGTTCGAACCCGGACACACAGGCTGACTATGGACATGCAATCCGGTGCCGGCGAACTCTACGACCTGGCAAACGACGCGTGGGAAATGCACAACCTGTTCGACGAGCCTTCCGCAAGGCATGTGCGCAACAGACTCGAGAGAATCGTGCTCGATCGCCCCGATGACATGCTTCCTGTCGGCACACAGGTTGGAATGGCGTGAGCCCGAACAAGTGCGAGTCCCCTTGAGCAGTGTCCGGAAAGCAAGCCGGATCACGTATCTCACCCCGGCTGCTTCAAATTGTTTTGACAGAGTAGCCAGCATTCGATAGGTCTCGTTCGCAAGAACTTCGGAACCGAACGCCCGGGTGTTGCAAAGTTGAACGAGTTGCCGAAAGGCAGCGAGGCTCCACAGCACCTGGAACCGTCCCCCCGGAGAATTTGCACCAAATTGGATAGAGGTCGGCACGGATGGCCGCCAAGGGCGTGCAACTGTCGGCGTTCGAGAGAAGGTCTGGGAGCGGCCGACATGATTAGCGAGGACATCAAGCTCGATTACGATGATGTTCTGATCGTTCCGGGAAGGAGCGCTGTCTCAAGCCGCAAGCTGGTCCAGCTTGAGACAACCGTCAGATTTCTCAACCGAAACAGGGAATTTCGCGGCATTCCGATCATGGCCGCCAACATGGACGGAGTCGGAACATTCGACCTGGCAGACAGTCTCCTGACCAGGAAAATGTTCACCTGCCTGACCAAGTTTCACTCTGCCGAAGACCTCGTTGACTACTTCTCCGGAGACGAGTCGCGCAGCGACTATTGCGCAGTGACCATAGGGATCAGCGAAGAGGACTGGCAGAAATTCACGGCCGTTGCGGACAGCCTGGGCAGTCGCCTGCGTTATGCCTGCATGGATGTGGCCAACGGCTATACGGACCGGTTCGTAAACTGCGTTCGGAATTTCCGGAAATCATACCCTGACATTGTCCTGATCGCGGGAAATGTCGTCACTCCCGAACAGACGACGAGGTTGATCGAGGCAGGTGCGGATGTCGTGAAGGTTGGCATCGGCGGCGGCAGTGTCTGCGAAACCCGGCTCAAGACCGGTGTTGGCTATCCCCAGTTTTCCGTCATCGTCGAGTGTGTCCACGCCGCCCACCGGATAGGCGCCAGGATAGCCGCCGATGGCGGGTGCAGTACGCCCGGAGACGTTGCAAAGGCGCTGGCGGCCGGCGCCGACTTCGTCATGCTGGGCGGCATGTTTGCCGGTCACGCAGAGGGTGGCGGAAACATCATCGACCGGTTCTTTCGCAGCGAGGAAGTCGACGAGCACGGAAACCAGGTGGTGGAAAAGCGCCAGTTCGTCGAGTTTTACGGAATGAGTTCGAAGACGGCCAATGACAAGCATTTCGGCGGCCTCCAGAACTACAGGTCGAGTGAGGGCAGAACGGTCCTGCTGCCGCTGAAACCGTCACTGGACAGCACGGTAAACGATCTACTCGGTGGACTGAGAAGTACCTGCAGCTATGTGGGGGCCGAGAAGCTGTCCCAATTGCCGGAAAAGGCAAGCTTTGTTCGCTGCGTAAACACTCACAACCGGGTCTTCGAGGATCTGACCTGAAGTCAGACTGCATTGCCCTCGGTCGCAGACAGGAATCCAGGCCACTGCAACAGGGATGTTGCCTGACCAGCCCGACCCATGCCGGACGGATGCAGTGATCGTTTCGACCTGCAGGTTGAACCGGCCCCGGGTTGACCGGGCTCAGGCGTCCAGCGCCTCTGCCACCAGGCCTGCAACCTCGTCAGGCCCGCCCGCGCAGTCAACCCGCAGCAACAGTCCTGCCCGGTAATAGTATCCGACCAGGGGAGCAGTCTTCCGGTAGTATTCAAGCAGGCGGGTGTTCAGAACTTCCATCGTGTCATCTTCCCGCTGGCGCAGGTCGCGGGTCCCGCAACTGTCGCAGACCCCTTCCTGTGCCGGCGGACTTGAAACCCTGTGGTAGACAGCACCGCACCGGCCGCAGGAGACCCTTCCGGTGATCCGGTCCTGGAGTTCCTGAAGGCCGACTACCAACTCGACAACGGCGTCAAGTTTCTCGCCGTTTTGCCGCAGCAGTTCCTCCAGCGCATCCGCCTGCGCGAGCGTCCGGGGGAAACCGTCAAATATGAACCCGGCATTCCGCTCTCCCTCGATACGTTCTCCGATCAGTTCGATGACTATCTCGTCGGTAACGAGTTCGCCGGCATCCATGATCCGTGCAACCCGGTTTCCGACATCGGTACCGGACCGGCGGGCTTCCCTGAGCATGTCACCGGTTGACAACTGGACCATGGAGCGTTCCCGAATCAGGAACTTTGCCTGTGTTCCCTTCCCGGCTCCAGGCGGGCCAAGCAATATAACGTTCATCGGGCGGTCTTTGGATTCCGTTTGCCGCCGCCGCGCCGCCTTCCGCGAAGCTGCGAACGCTCGATAAGACCTTCATACTGATGTGCCAGCAAGTGGGACTGGACCTGCGTGATGGTGTCCATCGTTACCGAAACAACGATCAGGACCGATGTGCCACCGAAATAGAACGGAATTGCCAACTGGGAACGCAGGATCTCCGGCAACAGGCAAACGGCAGACAGGTATGCCGACCCAAGTACAAGAATGCGATAGACCACGTAGTCGAGGTATTCTGCTGTCCGGGCACCGGGCCTGATCCCCGGGATGAAGCCGTTCTGGTTCTTCAGGTTGTCTGCAACATCCGCTGTCTTGAACGAAACATTCGCGGTGTAGAAGTAGGCAAAGAACACGATCATCACCACGAAGAACAGCAGGTAGAGCGGCTGGCCCGGTCCGAAATAGGCGAGCACGGTTGACATCAGCGAACTGGTTGAGGTTCCCGAGAAGGTTGAAATCGTGGTTGGCAGCAGCAGAAGTGATGATGCGAAGATCGGCGGGATGACGCCGGAAGGATTGACCTTGATGGGCAGGTGCGAGGATCCACCGTCATAGACCTTCATGCCGACCTGCCGCCGCGGGTACTGGATGTGGACCTTGCGGAGTGACCGCTCCATGTAGACCACAAACCCGATTACGAATACGACCATCACGATGACGCCGATAATGACGGCCGGTGACAATGCCCCGGATCGCCCCTGGCTGAAGAACTGTGCCAGCGCCGAGGGTATCTCGGCAATGATCCCGGTGAAGATTATCAGCGAAATTCCGTTTCCGATTCCCCTGGCAGTAATCTGCTCTCCAAGCCACATCAGGAACATCGTGCCCCCGACCAGCGTGACCAGGCAGGAAATCCGGAAGAACCAGCCCGGATCCAGCGCCAACCCGCCGGATTCAAGGCTGACGGCGAGTCCGTAGGCCTGGAAAGAAGCCAGGAATACAGTGCCGTAGCGGGTATACTGGTTGATTTTCTTGCGGCCCTGCTCGCCCTCCTTCTTCAGCTGCTCGAGTTGGGGCACCATTGCAACCAGCAGCTGGACGATGATCGACGCCGAAATATACGGCATGATGCCGAGTGCGAAGACGCCCATCCGACCGATCGCGCCACCGGTGAACATGTTGAGCATCCCGCCAAGGCCAGTCGATGCCGCATCGACGAATTCACGAAGTGCAATCGTGTCGATACCGGGTACGGGAATGTAGGTTCCGATCCGGTAGACGATCAGCAATCCCAATGCGAACAGGATTCGATGGCGCAGTTCAGTGGCTTTGCCGAGAGTCTTCCAACTCAGATTGGCTGCCATTTGCTCGGCAGCTGATACCATCGGTCAATCCTTTCCTGCAGCTTCAGATTGCAATGTCGGCTTAATCCTCTTTTGGATCCTTGTCAGCCTGCGAAGGCGATTCCGATTCAACTTTCAGTGATCCGCCTGCCGCCTCGACCGCCGCCACCGCCGATCTGGACGCGCCGGCAGCCACGATGTCAACCTTGGCTTTCAGCGTTCCTTTCGACAGGATCCGGACGCCATCGCGTGTGCGGCGCACGAGGCCGCTTGCCAGCATGGCTTCCGCATCAACCGGTTTGCCGGCATCGATCTTCCCTGCGTCGATGAATTGCTGCAGCTTTCCGAGGTTCACGACCGAGTAGCGCTTTGCCGAGCGATTGTTGAATCCCCGCTTCGGCAGCCTCATATAGATGGGCATCTGGCCGCCTTCAAAACCGCCCAATGCGACGCCCGACCGGGACTTCTGACCCTTCATCCCCCGGCCGGCGGTCGTCCCCGTGCCGGAACCGGGTCCTCTCCCGACACGCTTGCGGCGGTGCAATGCGCCCGGATTGTCTTTCAGTTCATGCAGTTTCATTTTCCAGTCCTGAATTTACGCTGGCACGATGCCCGGGCTCGGCAGTTTCATTTCCCGGAAGCCTCGGGGCTGTCCCGTTCCTCGACGATTTCCACCAGATGCGGGATCTTGTTGATCATCCCGCGAACCGCAGGCGTGTCCTCCAGCTCCCGTACCCGGTGCATCTTGTTCAGTCCCAGCCCGATCAGCGTCTGGCGCTGCTTTGCCGGCCTTCGGATCGGCGAACCGATCTGCCTGACGACGATTGTTCCAGCCATTCTCGAATTCCTCAGCCTTGCGCGACCTGTGCGGGCTCGCTTTCAACCCGGTGCAGAATCTCTGCAACCTTCTTGCCGCGTCGCTGCGCAACCCATCGCGGACTTGAGACCTTTTGAAGCGCGTCCAGGGTTGCCCTGATCATGTTGCAGGCGTTCGCCGAACCGATCGACTTGGCGACGACGTCCTGGACCCCGAGCATTTCAAATACCGCTCTCATCGGTCCGCCTGCAATGATGCCCGTGCCTTGCGGAGCGGACCGCAACACGACCTTGCCGGCGCCATGCCGGCCTTCCACGTCGTGGTGAAGTGTTCGGCCTTCCCTCAGGGGAACGCGCATGAGCTTCCGTTTTGCCTGTTCGGTTGCCTTGCGGATCGCTTCCGGCACCTCCTTCGCCTTCCCCTTGCCGAATCCAACCCGGCCCTTCTGGTCGCCGACGACGACAAGGGCCGTGAAACCGAACCTCTTGCCACCCTTGACAGTCTTCGACACCCGGTTGATCGCGACCAGCTTGTCGCTGAATTCCGGGGCTTCCGATCTGGCCGCCCTGCGACCGTTCTCTCTCGCCATTCAAACAGCTCCTAGAATTTGAGTCCGCCGGCGCGCGCTGCGTCCGCCAATGCCTTGACACGTCCGTGGAAGAGATAACCGCCGCGGTCAAGATAGCATTGTTCTATTCCGGCCACTTTCGCCCGCTTCGCGATTTCTCCGCCGACCAATGTCGCGGCTTCCATGTTTCCGCCCTTCCCGATGCCGAGTGACTTCTCAAGCGACGAGGCCGATGCCATCGTCAAGCCACGCTCGTCATCTATGAGTTGCGCGCTGATGTTCCTGTTCGACCTGTGCACCGACAGGCGAAAGCGCCCCGATGCAACCTTGCGCAGCCGGTTCCTGACGCGCATTCGTCGGCGCCAGAACCTTTCCTTTGTCTTTGAAGCCATGAGTTCGACCTACTTCTTCTTGCCGACCTTGCGGAAGATCACTTCGTCGACATACCTGATTCCCTTGCCCTTGAAGGGCTCCGGTGGCCTCCATGAGCGGATTTCCGCTGCCGTCTGGCCAACCATCTGCTTGTCGATTCCGTCGATCACGATCCGTCCGGCGGCGGGTACCGAAATGGTTACGCCCTCAGGTGCCCTGAATCTCACATCGTGGCTGAGCCCGAGCGTCATGACGAGGGTATCATCCTGCATCTGCGCGCGGTAACCGACACCGGTGATGGCCAGTTCCTTCCTGAAACCCGTCGTTACGCCGGCGACACAATTGGCGATCATCGTCCGGGACATTCCCCATTGCTGGCGCGTGCGTTTCGAGCCGCCCCTTGGCGAGACATTGATGGCCCCGTCGGCGATCTCGACGGACACGTCATCCGTGGACGTGAAGTCGAGCGTGCCCTTCGGCCCCTTCACCTCGACCCGACGCCCCGAAATGCTGGCGCTGACGCCATCAGGGAGTTGGACGGGGTTTTTTCCTATGCGAGACATTTCCGGTTTCCTCAGAAAAGGGTGCAGAGAACTTCGCCGCCGACATTCTTCGACCTGGCATCGGCATCGGACATGACGCCCTCGGGCGTCGACACGATTGCAATTCCGAAACCGTGCCGGACCGACGGAAGCTTGTCGACGCCGGCATAGACGCGCCTGCCGGGCCGTGAAATTCGCCTCATTTCCCGGATGACCGGCATGCCGTCAAAATACTTGAGCGATATCTCGAATTCTACCTGGCCCTTGTCGCTGCCTACGACTTCATAGCCGCGGATATAGCCTTCTCTCTTCATCACATCCAGAATCCAACGGCGCAACTTTGATCCGGGCGTGCGCACGGTCGAACGTCCGCGTGTCTGGGCGTTGCGAATTCTGGCGAGCATGTCCCCCACGGGATCGCTGAACGACATCTGACTGTCCTCCTACCAGCTGGACTTGACCATTCCCGGGATCTGCCCCGAGCCGCCAAGTTCCCTCAGCGCAATGCGCGAGATTTTCAGTTTCCGGTAGTAGCCCTTCGGGCGCCCGGTCAACTCGCATCGGTTGTGCAACCGCGTCTTCGACGAATTGCGCGGCATCTTTGCCAGCTTCATGGTCAGCACGAACCGTTCCTCGAGCGGCAATTCCCTGTCCCCGAGTTTTTCCTTCAGCTGGGTCCTTGTCGCGTCGTGGCGTCGGACAAGCCTTCTCCTCTTCAGTTCGCGCTGCACCATCGCCTTCTTTGCCATCTGCAGTTCTCTCCCGTCTAGCTGGTAAAGGGCATGTTGAACCCGGTCAGCAGGCTCCTGGCCTCCTTGTCGGTCCGGGCCGTCGTGCAGATGACGACGTCAAGCCCCCTGATTTCGTCGACTGTATCGTAGTCGATTTCCGGAAAGACTATGTGTTCCTTCAGTCCCATCGCAAAATTCCCGTTGCCGTCGAAGGATTTCCCTGACAGCCCCCGAAAGTCCCGGACCCGAGGCATGGCGATCGTGACCAGCCGGTCGAGGAATTCATACATCCGGTTGCCCCTCAGCGTCACCTTGGCGCCGATGGTCATGCCCTCGCGCAGCCGGAATGCGGCAATTGACTTGCGCGCCTGCGTGGACACTGCCTTCTGACCGGCGATCAGTGTCAGGTCGCCAACCGCTGACTTGGCCTTTTTCGAATCCTTGACGGCCTCGCCGACACCCATGTTGAGGACGATCTTCTCCAGTTTCGGGATCATCAGGTCGTTGCTGTATGCGAACTCGTCCCGGAGGGATTTCCGGATGGTCTCGGAATAGACCTTCTTGAGACGTGGCGTGTAGTCAGCCATTGATCGTGACCCCCGACTTCTTGGCAAAGCGAACCTTCTTGCCGTCCTCGACGCGAAATCCGACTCTCGTCGGGCCGCCCTTGTCCGGGTCGACCAGCATCAGGTTTGACAGATCGATCGGCATTTCCCTGGTCTGCCTTCCGCCCTGGTTGTTGGGAGATTGCTTGACATGGCGAATTGCCGTGTTGACACCCGAGACCACCGCCTTCCGGTTCTTCGGGTAGATCAGGGTTATTTCACCTTCGACCCCCTTGTCCCGACCGGTGGTCACGACGACCCTGTCGCCCTTCTTGAGTTTTGCCGCCATCAGAGCACCTCCGGTGCAAGCGAAATGATCTTCATGAAGTTCCGCCCGCGCAATTCCCTGACCACCGGTCCGAATATCCTGGTTCCGATGGGTTCGTCATTGTTGTTCAACATGACCGCAGCGTTCCGGTCGAACCGGATTGACGTGCCGTCATCACGATGAATTTCCTTGGCGGTCCTCACGACCACTGCCCGCCGCACATCGCCTTTCTTGACACGACCGCGGGGTATCGCTTCCTTGACCGAGACTATGATGATGTCGCCAACGGAGGCAAAGCGTCGCTTTGAGCCTCCTAGGACCTTGATGCACTGGATCTTGCGAGCTCCGGAATTGTCAGCGACATCCAGCCTGGTCTGCATCTGGATCATTTGGTTTCTCCCGACCTACGGGGACCTTTCAAGGCCCCATGGTTTCGATCGAACCGGGATATGATTCAGCCCTGAGGCGCTTCAATCACTTCCCAGCGTTTGGTTCTTGACACCGGCGGACATTCACGGATTCGAACCATGTCGCCGGCCTTGGCGGTGCCCGCCGCATCATGTGCGCAGTATTTCTTGGACTTCCGAACGGTCTTCTTCAGCAGTGGATGGGTAAACCGGCGTTCCACGAGGACCGTCACCGTCTTTTCATTACGATCGCTCACGACCCGACCTGTCAACACTCTCTTAGGCATTCAGCTATTCCCGCTTAACCGGCGGCGCCTTCGGCACCCTTTTCAAATTCATTCAGCACGGTCAGGACCCTCGCCGTATCACGCCGCGCCTGCTTGACGCGGTCGGTATTCTGAAGATCCCCGCTCGCACTCTGGAACCGCAGATTGAACGACTCCTTCTTGAGATTCCGTAACTCCTCCCGGAGTTCGTCGACCGTCCTGTTCCTCAAATCCTGCGCTTTCATCCCAATTCACCCCATTCGGACCGTCCGGCAGAGGCGATGCCGCCCCCTTGCCCTTGCCCGGGACCGGACTACCAGTCCTCCCGTTGCACGATCCTGGTCTTCACGGGAAGCTTCATCGCCGCCAGGCGAAGCGCCTCCCTTGCCACAGACTCGGAAACTCCGTCAATCTCAAACATGATTCTTCCGGGCTTGACCTTGGCAGCCCAGAACTCGACCGAACCCTTGCCCTTTCCCATCCTGACCTCCGTCGGTTTCTTGGAAACCGGGACGTCGGGAAAAATCCGGATCCAGACCCGTCCCTGGCGCTTCATCTGCCGTGTCATGGCGCGGCGGGCGGCCTCGATCTGGCGCGCGGTAATCCGCTCCGGCTTGACCGCCTTGAGTCCGAACGAGCCAAAATTCAGGCTGGTTCCGCCCTTCGCACTTCCGTGGATACGGCCCTTGTGCTGCTTTCGGAACTTTGTTCTCTTCGGTTGAAGCATGACTTACTCCGTTTCCAGGTCAGCGCTGACGCAAGACCGTTCCATCCCTCAATTCAGCTTCCTTGCGGTCGCGGGCGGCGGGATCGTGTTCCATGATCTCGCCCTTGAAAATCCAAACCTTGACACCGATCACGCCATATGGCGTCGAAGCAACCGAAGTTGCATAGTCGATATCGGCGCGCAGCGTGTGCAGCGGAACCCGTCCCTCCCGGTACCACTCGGTACGCGCAATCTCGACACCACCAAGCCGGCCGGCGACGTTCACCCTGATCCCCAGCGCTCCCATGCGCATTGCGTTCTGGACAGCGCGCTTCATTGCCCTGCGGAATGACACCCGCCGTTCGAGCTGCTGGGCGACGGATTCGGCGACCAGTTGGGCATCGATTTCGGGTTTCCTGACTTCTATGATGTTCAGATGCGTTTCGGACTCGGTCAATTCCGAAAGCCTGGCCCGCAATGCCTCGATGTCAGCCCCCTTGCGGCCAATGACGACTCCGGGCCTGGCGGTATGAACGGTTACCCTGCACTTCTTGTGCGGCCTTTCGATGATGACCTTGCTGACCCCGGCCTGGGCACAGGATTTCTTGATGAAACTCCTGATCCTGAGATCCTCGTGCAGAAGGTCGCCAAACTCCCTCCTGTCGGCATACCATCGGCTGTCCCAGGTCCGGTTGACCTGCAGACGCATTCCGACCGGATTGACCTTTTGTCCCATCAGAAGTCCTCCTGTGACTCGCGGACCTTGATGGTCAGTTGCGAGAACGGCTTGAGGACCCGTCCGAAACGGCCCCTTGCGTGATAGCGGATACGCTTCATCCGGAGGTTCTTTCCGACATGGGCTTCAGCAACATAGAGCGAGTCGACATCCAGCTGGTGGTTGTTTTCCGCGTTGGCAACCGCCGACATCAGGCACTTCGAAACGTCGCCGGCAATCCGTCGACGCGAGAAACTCAGATCGGCAAGCGCCTTGCTGACCGGCTTACCCCTGATCATCGCGGCGACAAGATTCAGCTTCTGTGGAGAAGTGCGCAGGAGGCGGCTTACCGCCATTGCCTCGTTTTCGGCGAGTCGCCTTTCAGCCTTCAACTTGCCCATGTCAGTTTCGCCTCGCCTTCTTGTCCGAGGCATGACCGTAGAACGTCCTGGTCGGAGAGTACTCGCCGAATTTCTGACCGATCATTTCCTCGGTCACGAATACCGGGATGTGCTTCCTTCCATTGTAGACGCCGAAGGTCAGCCCGACGAATTGCGGGAGAATCGTTGATCGACGCGACCAGATCCTGATCACGTCCTTTCGACCGGACTCCCTTGCTTTTTCTGCCTTCCTGAGCACGTCCATATCGACGAACGGCCCCTTCCAGACGGATCTTGGCATGAAATTAACGTCCTTTCCTTCTGGCATGGCGGCTGCGCAGGATGAACTTGTCAGTCCGCTTGTTCTTGCGCGTGCGCATGCCTCTGGTCGGTTTGCCCCATGGCGTCACCGGGTGGCGCCCTCCGCTTGACTTTCCCTCACCTCCGCCATGCGGGTGATCGACCGGGTTCATGACGACTCCGCGCACGCTCGGTCGCTTGCCCATATGCCGGCTGCGGCCCGCCTTGCCGAGATTGATGTTGGAATTGTCGGGGTTCGAAACCGCCCCGACCGTAGCCATGCATTCCTGCCGGACGACCCTCAACTCGCCCGATGACAGGCGCAGCTGGGCATATCCACCGTCGCGACCGACGAACTGCGCATATGCGCCTGCAGCCCGTGCGATTTGCCCGCCCTTGCCGGGTTTCAGTTCAATGTTGTGGACGATTGTCCCCACCGGCATTCCTGACAGCGGCATCGCGTTCCCGGGCTTGACGTCAGCCTTCGCCGAGGAAATGACCCTGTCACCGACTGCCAGGCGCTGGGGCGCAATAATGTAGCTCAGTTCGCCATCCTCATACCTGATCAACGCGATGAATCCCGAGCGGTTCGGGTCGTATTCGAGGCGCTCGACGGTTGCCGGTACATCGGTGCGCCGGCGCTTGAAATCGATGATCCGATAACGGCGTTTCGCTCCACCACCGCGCCGCCTGACCGTTATCCGCCCTGCATTGTTCCGCCCGCCCTTCGTGGACAAGCCTTCAGACAGGGCCTTGACCGGCCCGCCCTTCCAGAGCGGCGAGCGATCGACCAGAATCAGGCCGCGCTGGCCGGGGGTTATCGGATTGTATGACTTGAGTGCCATTATGCGTCTTTCCGTTTACCGATCGTTGCCCGACGGGATGACCGGCTCATCCTCTCCGTTCAGATTCCCGTGTACACGTCGATGGTGTAGCCTTCCTCGAGCCTGACATAGGCTTTCTTGACGTCCTTTCGCCGTCCCGGACGCCCCCGGAACACCTTCCGTTTCCCCTTGGTGACCACGACGTTCACCGACCGGACCTTCACGTTGAACAGCGATTCGACCGCCTCCTTGATTTCCAGCTTGTTGGCGCCCATCGCGGCTTCGAATACGATCGAATTCGCCTCCGAGGCCCTCGTGGCCTTCTCGGTAATGACCGGCTTCACGATCGTGTCATAGTGCTTCGGCTGGGCGTTCATTGCAGTCTCTCACAAATCGATTTCAGACCGGCCTCGGTCAGCACGAGCGTGTCCCGACGAAGGATATCGTAGACATTGGCCCCCTGCCCCGGCAGGATGTCCAGATCCGGAATGTTGGCGATTGCCCGTGCGAAGTTCCGGTCGACGGTTGGACCGTCAATGATCAGCGCCCGCTTCCAGCC
Source organism: Paracoccaceae bacterium (assembly GCA_963664715.2). Lineage (GTDB taxonomy): Bacteria > Pseudomonadota > Alphaproteobacteria > Rhodobacterales > Rhodobacteraceae > JAPOXR01. The sequence continues at coordinate 45,121 of CAXXUY010000015.1, read as the reverse complement.
GAGCTTGCTGACTGTTCTCGCAAGTTCTCCGGTCTTCGGTGACTCGATCTCTGCGGCCTTCAACACGACGAGCTCATTCGCTCCGGCCTTTGCCGAAAGTGCATGTTTGAGGCCCATTCTCCGAACCCTCTTGGGAAGGTCGTGTGCGTGGCTGCGGGGAACCGGTCCCTTGTAGACCCCGCCTTTCCTGAAAATCGGCGCGTTGCGGTCACCATGCCGGGCACGACCGGTCCGCTTCTGCGAATAGATCTTGTGCCTGGAGTAGCTGGTCTCCGAACGGGTCTTGGCCTTGTGCGTACCGCTCCTGGCCTTGGCAAGCTGCCAGCGGACGACCCGGTGGAGGATGTCGGCGCGCGGTTCCTGGCCGAAAATCTCGTCCGGCAATTCCACCGAGCCGACCTCCTCGGCATCAAGCGATATTACGACAATCTTCATTGCTTGTCTTCCCGTTCGCCGGACGCAGCCGTGACATCCTCCGCAGAACTGCCGTCCGCCTGTTCCGCCGCCCCGGCATCCACCGCACCGATCTCATCGACCACCGCTGTTTCCTCATCGGCGGCCTGTGCCGGTTCCGGCGCAGTGACCTCGACCGGTCGAAGTGCCGCCGGGAAGCTCACACCTTCCGGCAACGTCTTCTTGGCCGCGTCGCGAACCGTCACCCATCCACCCTTGGAGCCGGGCACCGCCCCCTTGACCATGATCAGGCCCCGGTCAACATCGGTGCTGACGACTTCCAGATTCTGCGTCGTGACTCTCGCATTGCCCATCTGCCCGGCCATCTTCTTGTTCTTGAAGACGCGTCCGGGTTCCTGGCACTGTCCGGTCGAACCATGTCCGCGGTGCTTGACCGAAACACCGTGAGATGCCCTGAGACCGCGGAAGTTGTGTCGCTTCATCGGACCGGCAAACCCCTTGCCGATCGAGGTCCCCGACACGTCGACCCGCTGGCCAGGCACGAAATGGTCCGCGGTGATCTCGGCGCCGATCTCGATGAGGTTCTCGGGGCTCACCCTGAACTCTGCAACTCTTTTCTTTGGCTCGACGCCGGCCTTCGCAAAATGCCCGCGCATCGGTGCACCTGTCCGGCGCGCCTTCGACGCGCCAGCACCGAGCTGCACGGCGGTGTAGCCATCATTGTCGGCGGTCCGCTGCGCGACGACCTGCAGCTTGTCCATGTGCAGGACGGTCACCGGCACCTGCCGGCCATCCTCCATGAACAGCCTCGTCATTCCGACTTTTCTTGCGATCACTCCAGAACGCATACGGGATTACCCCCTAGATCTTTATTTCCACCGCGACTCCCGCCGCCAGATCGAGCTTCATCAGCGCGTCGACCGTCTGGGGAGTCGGATCCACAATGTCCAACAATCTCTTGTGTGTGCGGATCTCCATCTGCTCGCGCGACTTCTTGTCGATGTGAGGGCCGCGGAGCACGGTGAATTTCTCAATCTTGTTCGGAAGCGGAATAGGTCCCCTGACCCTCGCCCCGGTCCGCTTGGCGGTTTCCACGATCTCGTTGGTGCTCTGGTCGAGCACGCGATAGTCGAAAGCCTTGAGCCGGATCCGAATGTTCTGGTTCTGGATCATCATTCCGCTCCTGAAAAAAATGCGCGGGAACCGAAATTCCCGCGCTCCAAACTGCCCTTACTCGATAACCTTGGACACTATGCCGGCGCCCACGGTTCGACCGCCCTCCCGGATGGCGAAGCGAAGCTTCTCTTCCATGGCGATCGGGGCAATCAACTGGACCGTGAAGGTCGCGTTGTCACCCGGCATGACCATTTCCACTCCGGATGGCAGGTCAACCGTTCCCGTCACATCAGTAGTCCTGAAATAGAACTGTGGCCGGTAGTTCGTGAAGAACGGTGTATGCCGGCCGCCTTCTTCCTTGGTCAAAACGTATGCCTCGGCCTCGAAATGCGTATGCGGCGTCACCGACCCCGGCTTGCAGAGAACCTGCCCGCGCTCGACGGCCGTGCGGTCGATACCGCGCAGCAACGTGCCGACATTGTCCCCGGCCTCTCCTCGGTCAAGAAGTTTCCTGAACATCTCGACCCCGGTACAGGTCGTCTTCTGGGTCGCCCGAATTCCGACGATTTCGATTTCGTCACCCACGGTGACAACACCGCGCTCGATCCTGCCGGTCACCACGGTGCCGCGGCCCGAGATCGAAAACACGTCTTCGATCGGCATCAGGAAGGGCTGGTCGATCGGGCGCTCCGGAGTCGGAATGTGCTCATCAACCGCGTTCATCAATGCATGGATGCTGTCCTCGCCCATTTCCTTGTCGCCGCTTTCGAGCGCACAGAGCGCCGAGCCGCGGATGATCGGAATGTCGTCGCCGGGAAACTCGTAGGAGCTGAGCAATTCCCGGACTTCGAGTTCGACCAGTTCCCTCAGATCCTCGTCGTCGACCTGGTCGATCTTGTTCATGTAGACGACCAGCGCCGGCACGCCGACCTGGCGCGCAAGCAGGATGTGCTCGCGGGTCTGCGGCATCGGGCCGTCTGCAGCGCTGACGACCAGGATCGCACCGTCCATTTGCGCCGCACCCGTGATCATGTTCTTCACGTAGTCGGCGTGGCCCGGACAGTCGACATGGGCATAGTGCCGGGATTCGGTTTCATACTCGACGTGAGCGGTTGCGATCGTAATGCCGCGTTCCCTCTCCTCGGGAGCCGCGTCGATCTTGTCGTAGGACTGGAACTCACCGTAGTGCATGGTGATTGCGGCTGTGAGCGTCGTCTTGCCGTGGTCGACGTGGCCGATCGTGCCCACATTGACATGCGGTTTGGTTCGCTCGAATTTTGCCTTGGCCATGATTGACTCCTTTGCTTGTCAGCGCCAGGCCTCGCCCGCTACGCGTATTTTGCCTGGATTTCCTCTGAAATATTCTGCGGGACAGCCTCGTAATGCGAAAACTGCATCGTGAAACTGGCCCGGCCCGAAGACATCGATCTCAGGTTGTTGATGTATCCGAACATGTTTGCCAGTGGCACATGGGCCGTGATTGCCGTGGCATTGCCCCGCAATTCCTGGCCCTGAACCTGTCCCCGGCGTTTCGTCAGATCGCCGTTGACGTTGCCGGTGTATTCCTCCGGGGTGACAACTTCCACCTTCATGAAGGGTTCCAGCAGCTTTGCCCCGGCCTTGCGCAGGCCATCGCGCATCGCCTGCCTGGCCGCCATTTCGAACGCCATGACCGAGGAGTCCACATCGTGATAGGCGCCATCGATCAGCTTGACCCGGAAGTCGATCACGGGAAAACCTGCCAACGGGCCGGAATCCATGACCGACATGACTCCCTTTTCGACGCCGGGAATGTACTCCTTGGGAATGGACCCGCCGACGATCATGGACTCGAAGGCGAATCCTTCGCCGGGTTCCATGGGTTCTATGACCATCTTGATCCGGGCAAACTGTCCTGCGCCACCGGTCTGTTTCTTGTGCGTGTGATCGATCTCGGCGATATGCGAGATCGTCTCCCTGTAGGCGACCTGCGGCGCGCCGACATTGGCCTCGACCCTGAATTCCCGCTTCATCCGGTCGATCAGGATGTCGAGATGAAGTTCGCCCATTCCCTTCATGATCGTCTGCCCGGACTCGATATCGGTTTCCACCCGGAATGACGGATCCTCGGCAGCGAGCCTCTGCAGGGCCTGTGCAAGCTTCTCCTGGTCAGCCTTGGTCTTGGGCTCGACAGCAATCTCGATCACGGGATCCGGAAAGGCCATCGTCTCGAGCACGACCGCATCCGAGGGAGAACAGAGCGTGTCACCGGTCGTCGATTCCTTCAGCCCTGCCAAAGCGATGATATCGCCGGCAAATGCCTCCACGATCTCCTGGCGATTGTTCGAGTGCATCATCATCATGCGGCCAACCCGCTCGCGCCTGGACTTGGTGGAATTGAGCATCGTGTCGCCTTTGCGGATCGAACCTGAGTAGATCCTCATGAAGGTCAGCGAACCGACAAAGGGGTCGTTCATGATCTTGAAGGCCAGGGCCGAGAATGGCAGCGAGTCGTCCGCCTTGCGCTCGATATCGCGGACCTCGTCCTTGTCGCCGGGACGGAATCCCATGTAGGACGGAACGTCCAGCGGCCCCGGAAGGTAATCGATCACCGCGTTGAGCAGCGGCTGGACTCCCTTGTTCTTGAAGGCGGATCCGGCAAGCACCGGCACAAAGGACATGTTGAGGGTCCCGGCTCGGATCAGCCTGTGCAGGGTATCCGCATCCGGTTCTTCACCGTCGAGATAGCGTTCCATGACATCGTCGTCGATCTCGACTGCTGCCTCGACCATCCTGGCACGCATCTCCTCGGCCTTTTCCTTCAACTCGGCACGGACCGGCTGACGGGTCCATGTGGCACCGAGGTCGTCGCCCTTCCAGGTCCATTCGCCCATGGTCACGAGATCGACGATGCCTTCGAAACTGTCCTCGACTCCGATTGGAATCTGGACTGCCAGAGGCTCTGCACCGGTCCGTTTCCTGATCTGTCTCAGGCAGGCATAGAAATCGGCCCCGATCTTGTCCATCTTGTTGACGAGAACAATGCGCGGAACCCTGTAGCGGTCGGCCTGGCGCCAGACCGTCTCCGTCTGGGGTTCGATCCCCGCGTTCGCATCCAGGACACAGACCGCCCCGTCGAGCACCGCGAGAGAGCGCTCAACCTCGATCGTGAAGTCCACATGTCCCGGCGTATCGATAATGTTGAAGCGGAACTGCTCCGACTGAGGGGCAATCCCATCCTCGGTGCGGTTCCAGAAGGTTGTCGTGGCCGCAGAGGTGATCGTAATGCCGCGTTCCTGTTCCTGCTCCATCCAGTCCATCGTGGCGGCGCCGTCATGGACCTCCCCTATCTTGTGGGATTTTCCCGTGTAGTAGAGTATTCGTTCCGTCGTCGTGGTCTTGCCGGCGTCAATGTGCGCCATGATCCCGATGTTTCGGTATCGATCCAGTGGATAAGCGCGCGCCATTTGACCGGTCTCCTGCCTTTACCAGCGATAGTGGCTGAACGCCTTGTTGGCGTCTGCCATCTTGTGAGTGTCCTCGCGCCGCTTCACGGCCGCGCCGCGCTCGTTTGCGGCATCCATGAGTTCGCCGGACAGGCGCTCTTCCATCGTGTTCTCTCCGCGCTTGCGCGCAGCCGAGATCAGCCACCTGATCGCCAGCGCGCCGCGCCGTTCAGGTCGCACTTCCACGGGAATCTGGTAGGTCGAGCCACCGACACGCCGGGACCGCACCTCCACGGCAGGCTTCACGTTCTCAATGGCCTCGTGAAAGACATCAACGGGTGCCCGCCGCATCTTCGTCTCGATCCGGTCAAGGGCGTTGTAGACGATCGTCTCCGCAACCGCCTTCTTGCCATCCTTCATCAGGTTGTTGGTGAACTTGGTTATGGTCTCGTCGCCATACTTGGCGTCGGGGAGTATTGCGCGTTTCTCTGCGCGCCGCCTTCGTGACATCAGCCCCTCCTATTTCGGCCGCGGGGCGCCGTATTTGGAACGGCGCTGGCGGCGGTCCGTAACACCTTCGGTGTCACGCACGCCCCGGAGAATGTGATAGCGAACGCCGGGAAGGTCCTTGACCCGACCACCGCGAATGAGCACCACCGAGTGTTCCTGGAGGTTGTGCGCCTCGCCCGGAATGTACGAGATGACCTCGAAACCACTCGTAAGGCGAACCTTCGCGACCTTCCGCATGGCCGAATTCGGTTTCTTCGGGGTCGTCGTGTAGACGCGGGTGCAGACGCCTCGCCGCTGCGGACAGCCAAGCAGATGCATCGATTTCTGCCGCTTGACCTTTGGCTTTCTCGGGTTGCGGATCAATTGCTGTATCGTCGGCATTCCGGATCCCTGTTCCACTTCGAACCGCCTGTCGATCTCCCGGCCTTTCATCACCCGCAGTGAAAAGGTGAAAGGCCGCCTTGTCTGAGCTTGGCGGCGTTCAGCCAGAGGATCGCGGCTATGCCGGGATCATGTTCACCAAATTCGCGGCTTAAGGTACTGAAAGGCAGGGCCTTCCGGCAGTGCGGCGGCATTTAGATTTGATTCGGTCCTTTGTCAACTGCTTTGGTGCTGACTCGATGCATTCTTTGCTGCCCTGGCATCGCTTCTTCACGATGTCGTGCAGTGTCATAGTCATCTGTCTGCCAATGCATGCAATCCGGAACAATGAGGCCGCGGCCCGACAAACGGTATCAGCATCTTCCCCGCCATGAAGGACGCGGATTTTCCGGGCAAAGGGGCCACTTCCGGTTTCCGCTTCAACGGAGGCCCGGTGGCCGTCATCCACGAGCATGGACACCGTGTTCCGACGAGGAATGTCGATCACGGAATTATGGTCGGCATGCTGGCGGATATGGCAGGAGTGACAATGGAACGTCGCTTGGCTCTTGCGGCTTTCACTGTCAACGGTTCCGCAGGCTGGCAACTCGCACTCCTCTCGAAAGGAACGAGCGCGAGGACTTACCCGGCCAGCCGCAAATACCAAACAAGCCAGAAAGGGGGAGAAAACATACCCAACCGGGGGCCGTCGGGTGCAAAGTCGTCTGCCTGCCGGCTGTTGCACCAGGAAATACCCTGGAGTGGTACGACGCCATTGCTGCGATTTCGAACCCCGCCGGTCCCGATCACATCCGGAGACCAGGGCTCACGACCGGAGATTGCCCGGCTTGTGCGCGCTGTGGAAGAACATGGGCGTGAATATTCCCAGACGTCCCGCCGCCACGATGCTGTCAGCCGCCACGTTGAGAACCTCCTGAACGTCGCGTGATCCCGGGGGAACAAGCCGCAGGGACTCGAGAATGCTCAAGGCGGACGAGGTAATCCTGCGGCCGAACGGCGTTCTCGGCAAACTCTTCAGTGACAGTTCAAGACTCTCCAATGGCCGATACCAGGGTGTTTCCGCATCAGCATCTTCGGCGCGATCGCTCGACTTGACATCAACGAAACCCGCCAATTCCAGGTCCCGGCGAACTTCCGAAAATGGCCCCATCCGGGGCATCGCGTTGCTGCATTCGATGCTCCGTATGAGGTCCCGGTGCTCAGGGACCGAATCATCGTAAGTTGCAGTCGTGCACCAGTCATAGCCAACAAAGGGCGCTCCCGCCTCTCCCCTTCCAGGAGTCCGTCCGGACCTTCCTCCTCCCGGTCGAACAGCGCCCTCTGGCGGACCTTCAGTTCCATCGCCCTCTCCTTTTGCTCCATCAACGGCCAGGAGAAAGTCAGACACGATGTCATGGAGGTGAGCCAGCGCCCGGGGCGCGATCCCGGGCTGGAGGACGGTCGGAAAGAGTTCCGCTTCCGGTCGCGTCATCCAGTCCTGCAGGGCCAGCGGGGATCCGTCCGGCAAGCGGCAGACAAGTGTGACCGAACTTGCCGACGTGCCGCGCCGCACGAGCACAACCGACTTGCCATAATGGGGATGGTGCCGGTACCTGACGGTTAGCCGGGCACCCTTTCTGTAGGCATTGTCATCGGGTTGTCGAATCTGCCAACAAGGTTCTCGTGACGTGCCGGATGAAGCGCTCGGGGCAGCGCTGGGGACGCGACGGCGGCCAGGGTGTCCTGACCTTCCCGGCGCTTCTCAAGTCGGGACGCTTCGACCGGGCATGGGCCGCGCTGGCGCCGCGCCTGAGCCGCAACGGCGGCTGGAAGCCTCCGCAATGCGCCAACGACGACCGGCCGGTCGCGCAGGTCGCGCTCGCCGCGTGATTCGCAGGAAGAACATCAGGGATACAAAAAGTGAACCATACGAGAATCACTCCCTTGCAGAAGAACAGATTTGCTGCGTGCTGCAGTATGTTGACTTGACTGGAGCTTTCGTTGTTAATGGCCTGCAAGCTGGAACCGGTGGAGACAGGATGCTACCTGAGCCAAGTTAGATGGCGACTCTTATCGAATGGTGACAATTCTCCGGGATTGGGCACGTTCAGCCGGGTACCGGCGGCATTGCAAAGGAGAAATCGAAATGACAAAAGTGATGAATGTGACGCGTCGCCTTTTTGGTGCGACTCTGCTGGGAGCAATGATCTCCGGTGCGGTGAGCGTCGCGCCGGTCTTGGCGCAGGACCGCAGCATCAAGGTCTGGTTTGGCCGCGACAATTTTGTTCCCGAGGACGAGTTCGCCGCTTTCAAGGCCGAAAATCCAGGAATCAATGTCGAGTTCGAAACGATCCGACTTGAAGATGTGAGTGCACAGTTGATCTTGGCAACACGCTCCGGCAACGCGCCGGATATTGTGCAGATCCACGCCCGCGACGTTGCCCAGTTGGCGCAAGGCGGTGTGGTCAAGAATTTCACGCATATGATCGAGGAGTGGAAGCAACGCTTTCCCGGGACCTATAACCAGCTTGCGCCACTGGCGTGGGAAGGTGCTTCGGATTTCGACGGCAACATCTACGGCCTGGCACTCTATGCGCAGTCTATCTACCTGACCTATCGAACCGACTGGCTGGATGAGGCCGGGATTGCCTATCCGCTGGAGACGATCGATCGTGTGCTAGAGGCCGCCAAGGCGATCAGCACGCTGCCGGATGGCGGGGAACGTTTTGGATTCAGCCTGTTGGGGTGCTGCAACAGCCCCACCTGGGAATTGCCTTTGTTTTTGGCCATGGGCGGCCAAATCATAGACGGCGTTCCGCAAGTCGACAGCGAGATCGGCATCGCATGGATCGATTTCTATCAGGAACTGATGCGCAGCCAGGCGTCTCATCCTGACACGCCGTCATGGGATTCCGGCCAGATGCGCGCCGCATTTATCGGCGAGCGCGCCGGTATCATGAATGAGGGCGAACATATCTATGTCGAGGTCCACAAACAGCTTCCATACGAGGAGGGCAAATGGACCTTTGAACGCCTGCCCACCCGTCCGGGTCAGACCGAGCCGCACGTCCAGTCCGGCTTTGCCTTCCCGTTCATCGTCACCTCGGCCAACGAAGATGAAGAGGCTGCCATGTTGGCGCTTGAATATCTTGCCCGTCCGGATTTTGCAAAGCAGGTTGCCATTCGTTACCAGCCCTCAACCAACACTGCTGTGTCGGAAGATGCTGAATACTTGGCCGCCAAGCCTTGGGCCAAAGATATCGTAGCGCTTTCCTCGAATCTGATCTCGCTGCCGACCCATCCGACCAAAGCGATCCAGATTTTCGACGCATTGAAAGAGTTGCGCAATCGGATGGTCGCAGAACCGGACGCCGATGCCGCGACGTTGGCCGCTGAGGCTCAGGCAGCGTTGAACGACGCCGCCGGGTTGTAGGCACCTCGGAATCCAACGCTCAGTATGCGAAGGAGCGCGCAACATGTAGCCCGCTCCTTCGCTTTAAGGTGATCTTTCTTGAAGGGAAACGGATCTATGGCATCCTCGACGAGTGCGGGCGATGACCGGTTGACGGCACGCGAGTGGATCAACGATCAGGCAATGAACACGGTCCCATATTTGTTGGTAGTACCGGGCCTGATTTTCGTGATCGGTGTTCTGGGCTATGCCGTTTTTGGCGGATTTGTCCTGTCCCTCAACGAAACCGACATGTTCCTCAACAAATCATTTGTTGGTCTGGAAAATTACATCAAAGTTTTCAATGATCCACGTTTTCAGGCGTCTTTGCTTCGCACTATTGTTTTTGTCATTTGCAGCATCACGCTTGGCATGGTCATGTCGATGATCTTCGCGCTGACGCTTTATCATGTGGGCTTTGGTCGCCGCTTTTTTCGCGGCATGAGCCTGGTTCCTTACTTCGTCTCGGGCATTGCGACGGCGGTCATGTTCCGCTTCGTTTTTACCACCAGCGGTGGCTTCGCCAATTACGTGCTGTATAAGTTCGGGCTGCCGACTCCGTCCTGGCTTGGCGATCCCTATCTTGCCTTCATGGTGGCGGTGTTTGCCAATTGCTGGCACATGGTGCCCTTTGCCACCCTGATCCTGCTCGGCGGATTGCAGACCGTTGACAGGGAAATATACGATGCCGCCACTATAGACGGCGCCTCGGGAACCCAGACATTTTTTCGCATTACCTTGCCGATGATCAAACCGATGCTGGGTGTCAGTCTGATCTGGGTTTCCTATATCAGTTTCAGCACTTTCGACATCATCCTCGCCTTGACGTCCGGGGGCCCGCAGCGGGCCACTGAAGTTGTTTCGATGTATATGTATCAGCTCGCGTTCCTGCAGCTCGATTTCGGTCAGGGTGCGGTTCTGATGGTTGTCATACTGTCGATCAACACTCTGCTGAGCCTAGTCTATATCTATTACTTTGTTCTGGCTGACCGGAGTGACGAGAAGGACGCCAGGGCATGAGCACAACAATGAACCGTCGCAGCGGACGCGCCTTCCATCGTGAGCACGGCACTCTGCAGCACTTGCTGAAGCGAAGCCAACGGTTCCTGCTTATTGGCCTGCCCCTGACCTTTCTGGTTATTTGGGCGATGGTGCCGATCCTTTGGGCCTTCATGGCCTCGCTCAAGGAACCATTGGAAATCTACGAATCGAACACATTCTTCCCGCGCGATCCGTCGCTGGAAGCGTATAAAACGGTACTCGCGATTGACGGCTTCGGCGTGTGGATGTTCAACAGCGTGCTGGTGACGGTCGTGGCAACCATTGTTCCTTTAATCCTGAGTATTCTGGCCGCCTATGGATTTTCCCGCTATTTCTTCCGTTTCCGTCATGTATTGCTGCTGCTTTACTTGATCCCGCGGATCATTCCTCGGGTCAGCCTGATTGTGCCATTGAATGATCTGATGACCAATCTGGGGCTGATTAACACGTATTGGGTACTCTACATCACGTATATTGCCAGCGCTGTGCCGCTTTCAACTTGGATACTTGTTGGTTTCTTCAAGGCAGTCCCCAGGGAGATCGAGGAGTCCGCGACCATCGACGGCGCCAATATGTGGAATCGCTTGCGCTATGTGATCCTGCCAATCGCCTGGCCAGGAGTTGTCACTGCCGCTGTATTATGTGTTCGCGAAGGCTGGAACGAATTTGCGTTTGTCTTAGCGCTGGTCACCGAGTCCGGTATGCGCACGCTGCCCTATGCGCTTTATACGCTGAGGGATTCCATGGGCGTGCAGAATTTTGCCGTCTACAACGCTTTCACCATTCTCACAGTTTTGCCGCTGCTGGTTGTCTATCTGCTTCTCGAGCGCCGCGTGGTCGAGAGTATTGTGACCGGTGCGGTAAAGTAAAAGCGAGACCTGAGCCATGAACGACAGTTTTGTAGAATTTCGCGAACTGGAAAAGAGCTTCGGCTCGACCTCAGTCCTGCATGGTATCAACTTGCAAATTGAGGAAGGTGGCTTTGTTGTCCTAGTTGGCCCTTCAGGATGCGGCAAGTCGACCTTGTTGCGCATGACCGCCGGGCTTGAAGCGATTAGTTCTGGTCAGATCAGCATTGCTGATCGAGTGGTGAATCGAGTGCCGCCCAAGGACCGCGGCATCGCTATGGTTTTTCAATCCTATGCGCTTTATCCACACATGAGCGTGGCTGATAATCTCTCGTTCAGTTTGAAGATGAACAAAACTCCGCTGGAACGGATCGCGGAGAGCATTAAGGGCGCAGCGTCGATCCTGAAGCTCTCACCGCTGCTTCAGCGTCTGCCGGGGCAACTTTCAGGCGGTCAGCGTCAACGTGTTGCCATGGGTCGGGCTCTGGTGCGCGAGCCGGCGGTCTTCCTGTTTGATGAACCGCTCTCTAACCTCGATGCCAAATTGCGGGTCGAGATGCGCGCCGAGATCAAGGCCCTGCATCAGCGCCTGGAAGCGACAACGATCTATGTCACTCACGACCAGATCGAGGCCATGACGATGGCCGACAAGGTTGTGGTGATGAATGACGGCCGCATCGAACAGGTCGGCGCACCACTTGAGACTTACGATCGTCCCGAAAACTTGTTCGTTGCCGATTTCCTGGGTTCGCCTGCAATGAATCTGTTGCCGGGAAAGGTCGTGTTCGGTGACGGTCCTATGGAAGTCGAGCTCGAGAATGGCTTGCGACTGCCGCTGCCAGAAGGCCGCGAACTGCGTCCGGATCAACAGATCATCTATGGCATACGCCCGGAACATGTGGTCCTGTGCGACGACGATCACGGTCTTCCAGCAACCCTGACATTGATTGAGCCGGCAGGCTGGGAAACGCATCTGCATGCTGACCTCGCTGGCGCCCCGCTTCGTGTGCTTTCCGTCGAGCGGGTGCGCGCAAGACCCGGAGACAGTGCCCGTTTAGCCATCGATACCCGCCAGTTACACCTGTTTGATCCGGGCACAGGAAGGCGCATCTGACTGGCTCGATTGGTCCTTCCCAGTCCCTCTATTGCTCGCCCGAACCAATGTCTTGCGATGAATGATCCGGAAACTTTGCATGCCCAGCAGCCGTCAATTCGATACACCGCCCCGTCGGATGGCCGATGCGGTACGAATTCTCTCCGTCGATGCCATCGAGAAAGCAAAATCCGGTCATCCGGGCATGCCGTTGGGGATGGCCGACGCCGCCGTGGCGTTGTTCGGTACGGCGATGAGGTTTGACCCGGACGCACCTTTGTGGCCAGATCGCGATCGTTTTGTGCTCTCGGCCGGACATGGTTCGATGCTGCTCTATTCAGCGCTGCATTTGATCGGGTATCCAGGCTTCGGTATTGAAACCCTGAAGAATTTTCGCCAATGGCGTTCGATTGCCGCGGGCCACCCCGAAGTCGAACAGGCGCATGGGATCGAAGCCACCACTGGCCCTCTGGGTCAGGGGATCGCTACCGCCGTTGGAATGGCCCTGGCCGAGCGTATTCTTGCCACCAAATTCGGCGAGGATCTGGTCGACCACTACACTTACGTGATCTGCGGAGATGGCTGCTTGATGGAGGGCCTCAGTCACGAGGGTGCGTCCCTCGCCGGGCATTTGCGGCTGTCTAAGTTGATCGTACTCTACGATGACAATGATGTCAGCATCGACGGGCCAACTAGTCTTTCCTACAGCGAGGACGCGACACAGCGGTTCGAATCCTATGGTTGGCGCGTAGAGATGGTCGATGGCCATGATGTGGAGGCGGTCGCCGCGGCATTGGCGTTTGCGCGGCAGGCAGATCGCCCGACGCTGATACGTTGCAAAACAGTGATCGGCTTTGGTGCGCCCAATATGGCAGGTGATCCGGCGGTGCATTCTGGCGCGCTGGGTGCCGAGGAGATTTCCGAAACCCGCGCTAAGCTGGGTTGGGAGCATCCGCCATTTGTTGTGCCGGCAGAGATCAAATCAGCTTGGGAGGCCTTTGCCAGCCCCGGTCGGCAATCACACCAGGAATGGCAAGAACGCCTGTCCGCGGCTGAGCCAAAACGGCGCCAGGATTTTGAAGATGCCCTGGATGGCAAGATCACCGATGACTTGCCGACGCTGATTGCCGAGTACAAGCGATGGGCACAGAAAGCCAACAAGGTTGAGGCCACCCGTTTTGCTTCCGGACATGTGCTGGAACGGTTGGTCCCTGCGATCCCGACATTGTTGGGCGGATCAGCAGATTTGACACCGGCCAACAACACGCTGACCGAGGGCCGCACCGGCATTGACGTTCAGTCCTTTGAGGGCGGTTATATTCATTACGGGGCGCGCGAACATGGCATGGCTGCGGTGATGAATGGCATAGCTCTCCACAAGGGGTTGATCCCGTTTGCTGGCACGTTTTTGGCATTCACCGATTATGCGCGTCCGGCAATTCGCCTAGGCGCACTGATGCAACAGCAAGTCATTCATGTGATGACCCATGATTCTGTTTGCCTTGGAGAAGACGGACCCACCCACCAGCCGATCGAGCATCTCGCCAGCTTGCGCGCCATGCCGGGTTTGCTGACCTTTAGGCCCGCGGATGCGGTAGAGGTTGGCGAATGCTGGGAATTGGCAATCGGCTATCGCGACGGTCCATCGGTGATCGCTCTCAGCCGACACCCAGTGGCTTTGGTGCGCCACGAAGCCAATGATTCAAACCTTTGTGCCCGAGGCGCTTATATTCTCGCCGAGGCCTCCGGTGAGCCCGTTGTCTCGATTGCTGCAACCGGCGCCGAGGTCGGCCTCGCGTTAGAGGCGCGGCGTCAGCTAGAAGCCGAGGGAATTGGAACCCGCGTCATCTCCATGCCTTGCGTCGAGTTGTTCGAAATGCAGGATCCGGCCTGGCAGCAAGAAATTCTCGGCGAGGCACCAATGCGAATGGCCGTCGAAGCTGCAGTGCGGCAGGGATGGGACCGCTATATCGGGCGCGAAGGCAGTTTCATCGGCATGTCCGGCTTTGGCGCTTCCGCACCGGCCGAAGTGCTGTTCGAACAATTTGGCATCACACCGGAGGCCATAGTGTCCGAGGCCCGCAAACGCCTGAACGAACTTGCGGCCTGATCGTCGGTGTTGTTTGGAGTGCCGACGCGCGTGCCTAGTCGAATGACATAGCCAATAACATTCGTGGGCCTGAAAACCGCAGTTTAGCCAATATTGTGCTCTAAATCATCCGCGCTGACCCGACCCGAGCATTTGCGATTGCCGCCGGATTGCCAAGCCGCACGAACAGAACCGGAGATAAAGATGGAAACTGCGAAGACCAGACTGAACCAGAAGCTGGATCGAATTCGCGGCGGTGCCTACCGGCCGCAGGACTTCATCATCGCGGACGCCAAGGACGGCGATATGGGCGGCGGCGCGGGTGCGATGGGGATCGACCAAAAGACCGGCCTGGCCCACCCGGCCGCGGTCTACCGGTCCGCAATGAAAGAAGTGGTCGCCTCTGATCTGGTGGACATCATGCTGATGTCGCTTGCCTCGGCCGAGGCGCTGGCGGCAGATGGTGTTTTTGCCGCAAGCGACGTAACCCCGGCTGTGCGTCTGAACGAGGGGACCGACATCTGGGGCCATCGCGGCGCGGATTACAGAAATCACCAAGCGCGCCCGTTCCGGACCGCCAGGCTTGACCGCGCGCGCACACTTTGCGACCTAGGCCTTTATGCAGTGACCATCTACAACGACGTTGACCGCGACGTGGCGACGCTGAATGCCTATTCCGAATTCCGTGATCAGGCCAGCGGGGCCGGGATGCGGCATATTCTGGAAGTGTTCAATCCCGCATTTCCCATTGATACCGCTGGAGAAGAAATCGGCTTTTTCATCAACGATGCAATCGTGCGCTGTCTTGCCGGTGTGGCCCACGCTGAACGACCGTTATTTCTGAAAATGCAATTCAACGGCGCGCGTGCGATGGCCGAGCTTGCGGCTTTCGATCCCGAAAACCTGATCGTCGGGATCCTGGGCGGCGGCGCCGGGACAACGCGCGACACGTTCGAGTTGATCAGCCAGGCCGAGCGGTTCGGCGCGCGTGTCGCCCTGTTCGGACGCAAGATCTACTTCGCCGAGGATTCCGTGGAAATCGTCCGCTCGATGCGCCTAGTGGTCGAAGGCAAGCTTTCACCCGCCGAGGCGGTCAAGGCCTATCATGATCACCTTCGCAAGAAGGGGCTGACGTCAACCAGATCGCTTGAAGATGATCTGCTGGTGACCGACCCGATATTGCTGCCCGAAGCGCAATGAGACTGGGTTCGCAGAAACGCAAAGGCATTGTCACCGGGGGGACGTGGTGCGCGGATCACAATAAATGCGTCTCGCATTGGCCCGGCGAAGAGGAAGTGGTGGAAATCCTGACCAACGAGGTGCGCGGCGGCGGCTCGGCCTGCAATCTTGCCATCGATTTGAAACGTCTGGACCCAGATTTCTCGGTCTCTACAATCGGCCTTATTGGCGACGACGAAGACGGTCGCACGTTGATTGCCGAGGCCGATGCCGCTGGTATCGACCTATCCGGCCTAGCAATCGCCGAGAACGGCAGCACATCGCACACCGACGCTTTCACCGCGGCTGACACCGGGCGGCGCACACATCTGTATTTGCCGGGAACAGCCGCCCAGCTGACCCCGGATCACTTTGATTTCTCGGGGGTTATGGCCCGTATTCTGCATCTTGGCCTGCCGGGCCTTCATGCCAAACTGGATAGCGCCTGGGGCGATGACGTGAATGGCTGGGTGACAGTGCTGAAAAGGGCGCGCGCGGCCGGTATCGCGACGAACCTCGAACTGTGCTCGATCCCGGCAGAACGCATTGCGCAAATCGTCCGTCCCTGCCTTGCCCATCTCGATCTACTGGTCGTGAATGATTTCGAGATCGCCGCAATCGCCGGGCTGGAG
Organism: Paracoccaceae bacterium; assembly: GCA_963664715.2. Taxonomy (GTDB): domain Bacteria; phylum Pseudomonadota; class Alphaproteobacteria; order Rhodobacterales; family Rhodobacteraceae; genus JAPOXR01. The sequence continues at coordinate 28,924 of CAXXUY010000015.1, read as the reverse complement.
ACCGGGCATGGGGTGGAGGTGGATGTGGAGCAATGCCTGAGCGCCGCCCGCAAGGTGTTGTCAAAAGGCTCGATGCAGCTGGTCGTCGCGCATTTTCCCGGCGGAGCGGTCGCGGTAGGCCCGGGCGGCGAGGAAGTCTTGAAACCGTCGTTGGACATCCCGGCGGAGGCGATTCAGGGCACCAACGGCGCCGGTGATGCCTTCGCTTCAGGTTTGCTCTATGGCCTGCATCAAGAATGGAGCGTGACGGAAGCAATAGAGCTTGGCCATGCAGCGGCTGCGGCATCGGTGCGCGGGCTGGGGACAACGGACACAGTGGTTTCATGGCGGGAGTGTCTTGAACTGGCATCCTGTTGGGGCTGGCAAAACTGATTTTGGGAAGCGCCTTATAGAGCGACAATCTGGATGATAGCTCGTATTGCCTCACTTAAGAATGTAACTCTGGGCTGAACCTTTGCCTCACCAAGTATGTTACCGAAGACCCGGTGATTCTGGAAGCCAGTTCCGGGGGTGTTATCCGGACCGCAGGCTGCCACGGCAGGCCGGCCTGCCGTGGCAGCCTCGACAACCTGCTGCTGCGGCTGAGGGCGAACAAGGATGAGCTCTTGCGGGTGCTCGAGTATCCGGCCACGCCGCTGAATTCGAACCTGGCCGAAAATGACATCCGGGCCCATGTCACCCGGCGGAAGATCTCGTTCGGATCCCGGAGCGAGAGCGGGCGTGCGGCCCGGGATGCCTGTTTCGGGGCATTGAAGACCTGCAACAGGCTCGGCGTGCCGTTCCGGGACTATCTGTGCAACCGCCCTGGCGTTGCCGGTGCCGCCGAAGTGCCAAGGCTTGCCGAGATCATCACACGCCGCGCCACAGCCTGACGCATCCTCTCATACGAAACGAAATTCCCGGCAAGTTGCCCCTATTACTGTGTATGATCCTAACCGACTGTAATATCTGCCTGAACAAGGGAAACGGGTAGCGCTATGCAAGGCGGGAGCTACACGCCAACCAAGTGTTCTAGAGAGCACACCGGGCGCCTGAACCGGCATCCGGCGCGCCGGTCACGGGGGGATGAGCCAGCCGGCTTGACCCGCACCGGCAGACCGTCCTGCACTTGCCGATCGGGTTTCGTTTCAGACGGCAGGGGCGGCATGCATCCAGCCGCCCCCTCAATCGTGATCTTCCCGAAACAGCACCCGCGCTTCAGCTCGCGGCTACAGTCTCCTCGGTGGAAAACTCTTCGCCAATGTCCGGCGGCGGCAACGCCGCAGCTGCCTCGGCCTCTCGCTGTTCGATGATCTCCTGGTCCCTGTCATTGGCGACCTGGCGGATCTGCTTGACTGCCCCGCCGGTTCCGGCCGGAATCAGCCTGCCGACTATGACATTCTCCTTGAGCCCGATCAGGTTGTCGCGCTTGCCCTGGACAGCGGCTTCGGTCAGTACCCTCGTGGTCTCCTGGAAGGATGCAGCGGAAATGAACGAGCGAGTCTGGAGAGCCGCCTTCGTGATGCCAAGCAGAACCGGTTCACCTTTCGCGGGTTTCCGCCCGTTGGCAACCGCCCTTGCGTTCACGTCGTCGAATTCGGACTTGTCGACCTGTTCGCCCTGCAGCAGGGTGGTTTCACCGGGTTCAATGATCTCGTATTTCTGCAGCATCTGGCGAACAATGACCTCGATGTGCTTGTCATTGATCTTGACCCCCTGAAGCCGGTAGACGTCCTGGACTTCATTGATCAGGTAGTCGGCAAGCGCCTCGACACCAAGAATCCGCAGGATGTCGTGCGGTGCAGGATTGCCATCCACGATATAGTCGCCGACCTTGACAAGATCGCCATCCTGGACGGGGATATGCCTGCCCTTCTGGACCAGGTACTGGGCCGGTTCCCGGTCTTCATCTTCCGGGAGCACCTTGATCCTCGTCTTGTTCTTGTAGTCCTTTTCGAAGCAGATGCGTCCCTCGATTTCGGCGATGATTGCATGGTCCTTCGGACGCCTGGCCTCGAAGAGTTCCGCAACCCGGGGAAGACCACCGGTGATGTCCTTGGTCCGCGCCCCTTCACGCGGAATCCGGGCAATGACATCGCCGACTTCAACGCCAACCCCGTCCTCGACAGAGAGAATGGCGTCAACTGACATCGGGTAGACTGCAGGCCGGCCGTCAACCAGGACCGGGCTCTCGGCATCGGCGCTGTCGAGTATCTGGATCTCGGGCTTGAGATCCACATTCTTGCGACCCGACTGCCAGTCGGAAACTATCCGCTGCCGCATACCCGTGATTTCGTCGGATTCCTCACGGATCGAGATACCGGAGATCAGGTCCTTCAGCCTGACGATTCCCGGACATTCCGCGATGATCGGAATCGTGTACGGATCCCACTCAAACAGCCGGTCGCCCCGCTTGACCTTACTCCCATCGCCGACCAGCAGCCTGGAGCCGTGACCGACCTTGTGGGCAGCACGTTCCTGCCCGCCGGCATCGGTGATGGTCAGTCTCATGTTGCGCCCGATCACGACAGTGTCACCGGTTGCATTGCTGATGGTCTTTCCACCGCTCAGGCTGACCTTTCCGTCAGTACTCGCCTCGGTGACCGATTGTTGCGCGGCCTGGGCAATGCCCCCGATGTGGAAAGTACGCATGGTCAACTGAGTTCCGGGTTCGCCGATCGACTGCGCCGCTATGATCCCGACAGCCTCTCCGATGTTCACGGGAGTTCCGCGTGCAAGATCCCGCCCATAGCAATTGGCACACACACCCTCTTCCGCTTCACAGGTCAGCGGTGAGCGGATCCTGACGGACTGGACGCCCCGGGCTTCCACCAGCTCGGCGGCATTCTCCTCGATGAGTTGGCCTTCCTTGACCAGAACTTCCTGGCTTAGCGGGTCGACCACATCCCCCGCAGTCACTCGTCCGAGAATCCTCTCCCCGATCGGCGAAACGACCTGTCCGTCGGTCACCGAAGGCTGGACGGTGATTGAGTTGTCCGTCCCGCAATCCGTGATGCGGATGATGCAGTCCTGGGCGACATCCACCAGCCTGCGTGTCAGGTATCCCGAGTTTGCAGTCTTGAGCGCAGTGTCAGCCAATCCCTTCCGGGCTCCATGCGTCGAATTGAAATACTCAAGGACGTTCAGACCTTCCTTGAAGTTGGAGATGATCGGCGTCTCGATGATCTCGCCGGACGGCTTGGCCATGAGGCCCCTCATTCCCGCGAGCTGCTTCATCTGCGCGGCGGATCCCCGTGCGCCCGAATGGGACATCATGTAGATGGAATTCGGTTCGGCCTCGGCACCACTGTCGTCACTCTGGACCGAAGAGATCTCGGCCATCATGGCATCAGCGACCTGTTCGGAGCATTTTGACCAGACGTCGACAACCTTGTTGTACTTCTCGCCCTGGGTGATCACGCCCTCGAAGTACTGGTTTTCGAATCCTGCCACCTGACTGCGGGTGTCCTCGACGATCTTCCATTTCTCCTCGGGGACAAGCATGTCGTCCTTCCCGAACGAAATGCCGGCCTTGAACGCCTCGCGGAATCCAAGTCCCATGATCCGGTCACAGAAGATGACCGATTCCTTCTGACCGCAATAGCGGTACACGGTATCGATGACCTCCTGCACTTCCTTCTTGCGCAGCAGGCGATTGACCAGGGGTCCGAATGGCGTCTTGGCATTCAGCGGAAGCAAGGAGCCGAGCATCACCCGTCCAGGCGTGGTCTCGAAAATCCTGGTAACCTCGGCACCGTCTTCGTCGATCTGCTTCAGCCGGGCCTTGATCCGCGCATGCAAGTGCACTGCACCGGCTTCCATCGCGTGTTCCACTTCGTTCACGGAGCCGAAGACGGATCCTTCGCCGGCCATGCCCGCCCGTTCCATGCTGAGATAATAGAGCCCCAGAATCATGTCCTGCGAGGGCACGATTATCGGAACCCCGTTTGCCGGCGAGAGGACATTGTTCGTCGACATCATCAGCACCCGGGCCTCCAGCTGTGCCTCCAGTGACAGCGGTACGTGAACCGCCATCTGGTCACCGTCGAAGTCGGCATTGAATGCGGAACAGACCAGCGGGTGCAACTGAATCGCCTTGCCTTCGATCAATACGGGCTCGAAGGCCTGAATGCCCAGCCTGTGAAGTGTCGGCGCTCGGTTCAGCAGGACCGGGTGCTCGCGGATGACCTCGTCGAGGATGTCCCAGACTTCCTTCTGTTCCTTCTCGACCAGTTTCTTGGCCTGCTTCACCGTCGAGGACAGCCCCTTGAGCTCGAGCTTCGAGTAGATGAATGGCTTGAACAGTTCGAGTGCCATCTTCTTGGGAAGGCCGCACTGGTGCAGTTTGAGCTCCGGCCCGGTCACGATCACCGAGCGACCGGAAAAGTCCACCCTCTTGCCCAGAAGGTTCTGGCGGAACCGTCCCTGCTTGCCCTTGAGCATGTCGCTCAGCGATTTCAGCGGGCGCTTGTTCGATCCCGTGATTGTCCGTCCGCGCCTGCCATTGTCAAACAGCGCATCGACCGATTCCTGCAGCATCCTCTTTTCGTTCCGGATGATGATATCCGGTGCCCTCAGTTCAATCAGGCGCTTCAGCCGGTTGTTCCTGTTGATGACGCGGCGGTAGAGGTCATTGAGATCGGACGTCGCGAACCTGCCGCCGTCCAGCGGCACCAGCGGCCGCAACTCGGGCGGTATCACCGGGATGACAGTGAGCACCATCCATTCGGGCTTGTTGCCGGAATCGATGAAATGCTCGAACAGCTTGAGCCGCTTGACGATCTTCTTCTGTTTCTGCTCGCTGGTTGCGGTCGCAAGATCTGCGCGAAGCGACTCTGCCTCGCCTACCAGATCGACTCGACTGAGCATTTCCCTTATTGCCTCGGCGCCGATGCCGGCCTTGAAACTCTCGGGGCCGATTTCGTCCTGAGCCGCCTTGAGTTCGTCATCGGAAATGAGCTGGCCATACTCGAAATCCGACAGGCCTTCATCGGTAACGACGAACCGTTCGAAATAGAGAACGCTTTCGAGCTGTTTCAGCGTCATGTCCAACGTCAGTCCGATACGGCTGGGAAGTGACTTGAGGAACCAGATATGCGCGACCGGCGCGGCAAGCTGGATGTGACCCATTCGTTCCCGGCGCACCTTTTGCAGGGTCACTTCGACCCCGCACTTCTCGCAGGTCACACCCCGGTACTTCATGCGCTTGTATTTCCCGCACAAGCATTCGTAGTCCTTGACCGGTCCCAGGATCCGCGCGCAGAACAACCCGTCCCTTTCGGGCTTGAAGGTCCGGTAGTTTATCGTTTCCGGCTTCTTGATCTCGCCATATGACCAGGAAAGGATCTTCTCCGGCGACGCCAGGGAAATGCGGATCTCGTCGAAGGTGGTCGGCATTGTACTCGCGTGAATCGCCTGTGGACCAAATTCTCTGTTCATCTTCGCCTCATATTCTCTTGGGGTTCCAGCATGCGTGTCCCGGTCATTCCGGGTTGCGCTGGACCAGTTCCATGTTCAGCCCCAGGCCCCGGACCTCCTTGACCAGAACGTTGAAGCTTTCAGGAACACCCGTTTCAAAATTGTCTTCGCCCTTGACGATCGACTCGTAGACCTTGGTTCTGCCGGAAACATCGTCCGCCTTGACCGTCAGCATCTCCTGGAGGGTGTAGGCGGCACCGTACGCTTCGAGCGCCCAGACCTCCATTTCACCGAACCGCTGCCCACCGAACTGCGCTTTCCCGCCGAGCGGTTGCTGCGTGACCAGGCTGTACGGACCTGTCGACCTGGCATGAATCTTGTCGTCGACGAGGTGATGCAGTTTCAGCAGGTACTTCATTCCGACGGTCACCGGGCGCGAGAAACGCTCGCCGGTCCTGCCGTCAAACAGCACCGACTGACCCGACACGTCGAATCCCGCCAGTTTCAGCGCTTCATCGACATCGGATTCCTTGGCGCCATCGAACACCGGGGTCGCAATCGGCACCCCTGACGTCACGTTCCTTGCCGCGTCAACGAGTTCCTCGTCGCTGAGTTTAGCGATCTCGTCCTCGTAGGCTTCGTCGCCATAGGCCATGCGCACCGCCGACCTGACCGGGCCCGCATTGCTGTTGTGATCGTATTCCTCGAGCGCCTCGCTGATTGCAAGGCCAAGTCCCCTGGCAGCCCAACCCATATGGGTTTCCAGGATCTGTCCCACATTCATCCGCGACGGCACCCCGAGCGGATTGAGGACAATATCGACCGGCATTCCGTCAGCGAGGAATGGCATGTCCTCCATCGGCACGACCTTGGACACGACCCCCTTGTTGCCGTGCCGGCCCGCCATCTTGTCGCCTGGCTGCAACTTGCGTTTGACGGCGATGTAGACCTTGACCTTGTTCATGACACCCGGTGGCAGGTCATCTCCCCGCTGGATTTTCTCGACCTTGTCCCTGAACCGGGTCTCGAGCACCTGTTTCTGTGCATTGAACTGCGAGTTCAGCGCCTCCTGCTCCAGCGCGTCTCTTTCCTCGCCGAGTGCCAGTTGCCACCATTGGCCCCTGGAAAGTCCCTCGAGCAGTTCCTCGGCAATGACCGAATCCGGTTCCACCCCCTTCGGACCGCGTAGCGCCGTCTTGCCAAGGATGAGCGATTTCAGGCGGGCGTAGATGTTACGCTCGAGAATCGCCAACTCGTCGTCGTGGTCCCTCGTGAGCTGGGCGATCTCCTCGCGCTCGATCTGGATTGCCCTCTCGTTTCTCTGGATTCCGTGTCGGTTGAACACGCGGACCTCGACCACCGTGCCGTAGTCGCCGGCTGGCAGGCGCAGCGAAGTGTCCCGGACGTCCGAAGCCTTCTCACCGAAGATTGCCCGAAGCAACTTTTCCTCGGGGGTCATCGGGGACTCGCCCTTGGGAGTAATCTTGCCGACAAGGATATCACCGGGCCCGACCTGTGCACCGATATGGACGATTCCGGACTCATCGAGGTTGCGCAGTGCCTCCTCGCCAACATTCGGGATGTCCCTTGTGATGTCCTCCGGACCGAGCTTGGTGTCACGTGCGTCGACCTCGAACTCGTCGATGTGTATCGATGAAAACACGTCGTCACGCGCGATGCGCTCGGAGATCAGGACAGAATCCTCGAAGTTGTAACCGTTCCAGGGCATGAAGGCGACGAGCACGTTTCTGCCCAGCGCCAGTTCGCCAAGATCTGTTGACGGTCCGTCGGCGATGACCTCGCCACTTTCCACGCTGTCCCCGACATTGACCAGCGGCCGCTGGTTTATACAGGTGTTCTGGTTGGACCGCTGGAACTTCCTCAGCCTGTAGATGTCCACCCCCGGATCACCTCGCTCCAGATCCTCCGTCACCCTGACAACAATCCTGGTCGAATCGACCTGGTCGATCACACCTGCCCTGCTTGCCGTGATCGCGGCGCCGGAATCTCTCGCCACAACGGTCTCGATCCCGGTTCCGACGAACGGGGCCTCGGCGCGGAGCAGTGGCACCGCCTGACGCTGCATGTTCGATCCCATCAGGGCACGGTTGGCATCGTTGTTCTCGAGGAAGGGTATCAGGGACGCGGCGACCGAAACGAGCTGTTTCGGCGAAACGTCTATCAGGTCGACCGCATCCTTCGGGCTGAACTTGAACTCGCCCTCGCGACGGGTCGAGACGATCTCATTCTGGAACCTGCCGTCCTCGTCGATCTTCGCGTTCGCCTGGGCGATGGTGTGCCGCATCTCCTCGGTTGCCGAGATGTACTCGACCTCGTCAGTCACCCGGCTATCGACGACCTTCCGGTAGGGAGACTCGATGAATCCGTACTTGTTGACCCGTGAAAACGTGGCCAGCGAGTTGATCAGGCCGATATTCGGCCCCTCCGGCGTCTCGACGGGGCAGATTCGTCCGTAGTGGGTCGGGTGGACATCCCGGACCTCGAATCCGGCCCTTTCCCTGGTGAGGCCACCCGGCCCAAGCGCCGACAGGCGACGCTTGTGCGTGACCTCCGACAGCGGGTTCGTCTGGTCCATGAACTGGGCCAGCTGCGAGGATCCGAAGAATTCCCGTACCGCGGCGGCCACCGGCTTCGAATTGATCAGGTCCTGCGGCATGACCGTGTCGATTTCCACCGAACTCATGCGTTCCTTGATCATCCTCTCCATTCTCACCAGGCCGATCCGGTACTGGTTCTCCATCAATTCGCCGACAGATCTCACCCTGCGGTTGCCAAGATGGTCGATATCGTCGATATCGCCCTTACCGTCCCGCAGGTCGACCAATGCCTTGATGCAGGCAACGAAGTCCTCTCGCCGGAGCGTGCGCTGCGTATCCTCAGTATCGAGTTGCAACCGCATGTTCATCTTGACCCGTCCGACGGCGGAAAGGTCATACCGGTCGGGATCACCGAACAGCTGTTCGAACATCGCCTCGGCGGTGTCCTCCGTAGCCGGTTCACCCGGACGGAGAATCCGGTAGATATCCTGCAGTGCAGTCCTCCGGTCGAAGTTCTTGTCCACCGCCAAGGTATTCCGGATGTACGGACCGACATTGATTCCGTCGATATCGAGAACAGGAATTTCCGTGACCTCGGCATCGAGGAGCATCTTGACCGTGCCACCGGTCATGACACTGTCCTTGTCGAACTCCATCGTCAGTTCATCACCGGCCTCTATCCAGATCTCCCCGGTCTCTTCATTGATGGTATCATTGGCGATGTAGCGACCCTTGATCCGCTCGAACGGAACGATGACTTCCTTGACCGTTCCCTCCTTCAACCAGTTGTCGACCGTTCTCGGCGTGATCTTCTTTCCCTTCGGGGCGACGATCTCTCCGGTTGCCGCGTCGACGATATCCTCTTCGGGCTTGGTATTCTTGTGCCGTTCCGGGAAAAACTTGGTGATCCAGCCGTTTCCATCCTTTGACAGCCTGAATGGTACTGTGCCGTAGAAATCCTGCACGATGCCTTCCTGGTCGTAGCCCAGCGCATACAGCAGCGTGGTCACCGGCAGTTTTCGGCGCCGGTCGATGCGCACATGGACAATGTCCTTGGCATCAAACTCGAAATCGACCCAGGAACCCCGATAGGGGATCACCCGGCAGGCATACAGGATCTTCCCGGATGAGTGTGACTTTCCCTTGTCGTGGTCGAAGAACACGCCCGGAGAACGATGCATCTGCGACACAACGACCCGTTCGGTTCCCTTGACGATGAAGGTCCCGTTCTTGGTCATGAGCGGCATGTCTCCCATGAAGACATCCTGCTCCTTCACATCCTTGACTTCGCGGGCGCCTGTATCCTCGTCCACATCGAACACGACCAGCTGCAACTTGACCTTCATCGGTGCTGCATAGGTCATGTCGCGCTGCTGGCACTCCTCGACATCGTATTTCGGCGGCTCGAGTTCGTAGCTCCTGAATTCGAGGCAAGCCGTTTCGTTGTAGTCCTCGATCGGGAACACGGACTGGAACACGCCGCGGATCCCCTCTCCGTCCGCGTGTTCCTCTCCGTCGCCGGAGTTCAGGAAAAGGTCATAGGATTTCCGCTGAACATCAATGAGGTTCGGCATCTTGATCACTTCCCGGATCTTGCCGTATTTCCTCCTGATTCTCTTCCTGCCTGCTGCGGTTTTTGCTGTGTGGGCCATGAGCGATTCACCTCATATCGTTCAGCGTACGGCACAAGCCGGGCTTGCCCTGCCGCGCAAACTGCTGTGATGATTTGGCTCAATTCCCGCGGACACTGCCAACTGTCCGCTCCCGAGCCGCCGACCACGCCTTCCAGGAGATTGCCATTGCACAATCCCCGGGAAGAAGGGGTCACCGGAGCAGCACAGCGCCGCTCCGGCCTCCTGTTTATGTCAGCCCGAGGCTACTGAACCTCGACTTCAGCCCCTATTGCCTCGAGCTTCGCCTTGATCTCCTGGGCTTCCTCTTTCGAAATGCCCTCCTTGACGGTCTTGCCACCAGCCTCGACCAGGTCCTTGGCATCCTTCAGTCCGAGGCCGGTCAGTGCGCGGACTTCCTTGATGACCGGCACCTTCTGCGAGCCTGCGGCCTTCAGAATGACGTTGAACTCGGTTTGCTCTTCAGCCGCTTCGCCGTCACCTCCGGCATCGCCTCCCGGCCCGGCCATCATCACCGCAGCACCAGCCGCGGGTTCGATGCCGTACTTGTCCTTGAGAATCGTCTTGAGTTCCTGGGCTTCGAGAAGCGTCAGTCCGACGATGTCCTCAGCCAGTTTTTGCAGATCTGCCATGTTGTGCTTCCTAATTGATTGATGTGGCCCGGTGCGCTGCGGTTGAACTCCGTCAGCCTCATGCCGCCTGTCTCTCCTCGATCGTACTGAGTATGGACGCGATGCCTGATGCCGGTGCCCCAACGGCGCCGGCGATCTGGGCAGCCGGTGCCACGATGCAGCCCACGATGGAAGCAATCAACTCTTCCCTCGACGGCATGGCAGCGACCGATTTCACACCCGCAGCGTCAAGTACCGAATTGCCCATCGTTCCGCCGACAACCACAAGTTTCTTGTTGGCCCTGGCGTAATCCTCGACCACCTTGGCGGCTGTCACGGGATCCTCTGAATAGGCAAGGACGGTCATGCCGTTGAGGTATGATTCAATGCCTTCGCATTGCGTGTCCTTCAGTGCGATTTTGGCGAGCCTGTTCTTGGCGACCCGGACGGATCCCCCCGCGCTGCGCATGCGCCCGCGGAAGTCCTCCATCTCGGCAACTGTGAGGCCGGCATATTGTGCAACCACAACGACGCCAGAGCTTTCGAAGATTTGGCCAAGTTCACTGACCACCTGTTCCTTCCGGGCTCTATCCACAGTTTCTCTCCAGTTCAGGGAGGGCAAGCGCCCTCCGGCTCGGTTTTGCCGGGATGATCCCGGCGTTCGGTCCTCGACCCGGGGCCCGAACAGTCCCGCCTGGAAGCACCGCTTCCGCTTGTTCCATTCGATTCCCGTCTCGGGCAGGGTTTACGCGTCGGGCCTTCGGCCATCAGCACCCACCGTCTCGGACAGCCCGGCGAACCGGAAACGGCCCGCCGTATTCCCCACCTGCAAATCCAGGCAGGGGAATTCCGTGTTTACATGGCCGACTGAATGTCGACCGATACGCCCGGCCCCATGGAGGAACTGAGCGAAATCTTCCTGACATACTTTCCCTTTGCGCCCGTCGGCTTGGCCCGGCTGACCGCGTCCACGAACGCGCGCACGTTCTCGATGAGCAGCGCATCATCGAAGTTGACCTTCCCGACTCCCGCGTGAATGACGCCCGAGCGTTCGACCCGGAATTGCACCTGTCCGCCTTTGGCACTCTGAATTGCTTCGGCAAGATCGTTGGTTACAGTCCCGACCCTGGGGTTGGGCATGAGATTGCGCGGTCCCAGGATCCTCCCCAGCCTACCGACGATCGGCATCATGTCCGGCGTCGCTATGCACCGGTCGAAATTGATCTCGCCCTTCTGCACCGACTCCATCAGGTCTTCGGCACCAACGATGTCTGCACCCGCCTCCCTGGCCTCTTCGGCCTTGGCGTCCTTGGCGAACACCGCCACCCTGATTGTCTTCCCGGTGCCGTTCGGGAGGTTCACCGTTCCCCGGACCATCTGGTCTGCATGCCTTGGATCAACTCCGAGATTCATTGCGATCTCGAGCGTCTCCGGAAACTTGACATTCGAGTTTGCCTTGATCAGGGAAATCGCCTCCTCGACCGGAAGGTTTGATTTTCCCTTGAAGGCCTCCTTGGCCGCCCTCAGGCGTTTTCCAGCTTTTGCCATGCATCTACCCCCTGATCTCGATGCCGATTGACCTTGCGGATCCAAGAACAATCTTCATGGCCGCGTCGATGTCTTCTGTGTTCAGGTCCTTCATTTTTGCCTCGGCAATTTCCCGAACCTGCTCGGGCGTCACATAGCCGGCCGTCTCCCGTCCCGGCGTCTGCGATCCGCTGTCCAGCCCGGCCGCCTTCTTGAGAAAATATGAAGCGGGCGGCGTCTTTATTTCGATCGTGAAGGACTTGTCCTGGAAGTAGGTGACGATCGTCGGACACGGAACGCCCTGCTCCATCTTCTGGGTTCTGGCGTTGAACGCCTTGCAGAATTCCATGATGTTGATGCCGCGCTGGCCGAGTGCCGGGCCAACCGGGGGCGCCGGGTTCGCCTGTCCCGCAGCCACCTGCAGCTTCAGAGTTCCAGCCACTTTCTTTGCCATCAGGCGCTCTCCTATTTCCCGTTATCCAGTTCCGTGCAGCTCAGAGTTGCTTGGAAACCTGGGTGTATTCCAAATCAACCGGCGTGGACCTGCCGAAGATCGAGACCGACACCTTCAGTCGTGCGGCATCGTCGTCGACTTCCTCGACCATCCCCGAGAATCCCTCGAACGGTCCGTCAGTCACGTTAACCATTTCTCCGACATCGAAGGTGATCAGGTATTTCGGCTGCTCCGCGCCCTTCTCGGCCCGTCTGAGGATCGTACCGACCTCTTCCTCGCTCATCGGCGTCGGGCGGCCCGCGGGCCCGAGGAATCCGGTGACTCTCTGCACTGACTTTATGAGATGATAACCGCGATCCGTCATCCTCATCTTGATGAGTACATAGCCGGGCATGAACCGGCGCTCTTTCGGCACCTTCTTGCCGCGACGGATTTCCGTCACGTGCTCTGTAGGCACCAACACGGTTTCGATATCGTCGGCAAGCTCGCTCTGCATCGCCTTCGTGCGAATCTGTTCGGCCACACGATTTTCAAAGTTTGACAGCACACTGATCGAATACCAGCTCTTTGCCATTCTGCGTGCCCCCGGGATCGAACTGCTATCCATACTCACCGACTGCCCTGTACCGGATCGTAAAGCAACAAAAAGAACGCACGCATCCCATCCGATGCGTAACGCGAATCAGTGAAGGCCATATACATCGACTCCGGCATTGGAATCAAGCCCAAATCCGGGTCGCGCCGCGGCAATCGCAATGCGGATATACGCCGTGAGACTGCCCGGAATCTGCCATCCCGTTCTGCCTGTTTGAACTTGACCAGGTTCGAACCCTTCGACGTGTCGGCGCCGCCTTCCTCGAAGTTCCCGCAGCACGGGACTGGCCGCGACAATTGGATGGCGAAATTCATGGGCGGACCGGGCGGCCGAATACACGTCAGCACCGGGTCCCCGGCGTGTCATAGACAGTTTCCGTGCGGTCTGTCAGGAGCGCGATATCAACCAGCGGAGAGAGGTCGAATTGCTGCTGTCCGACAAACGCGGCAGAATCGGCTGATGTCGATTGTTGGAAGTGTTCCGCCTGCCGCCACGTTCCACCCCTGAAGACTGCCACCTCCCGGTGCGGTGCTGCGGAATGGCAGGCTCAGCCGGATTTCGAGGCAGGTGGACAGAGCATCTGCTCCCTGTCCCTGGTTCGTGCGACATTTGCACCGTCCGAATGGACGCCATAGAGCGTTCCGCCTGCCTCGAGTTGAGCTGCAGGGCTCGCTTTGATCCGGTCGCGCCGGTTTTCAGGGAAACCCGGGGTTCCCGGCGGTGTTTCCGTTGATTTTTCCTGCTTGTGGATGATGCTTACTCTACGTCCGATCCTCGTTCCATTGAATCAGTCGTCGCAGAAGCAGCAGGCCCAGGCGAACCAGTGCCGGATTCCTCATCATCACGTCGGGATGCATCATGCCAAGAAGCCAAATTCACCGGCCGCAGATATTGTCAGCCAGAAATCCCCGGACCCCGGCTTTCAGGTTGCGGAGTCGGCAGAGCCCGCGCCAATCTGCAGGATCCTTGATCACTTTCAAAGTGTCCAGTCATTCAGCAATTCGTCGCCCCGATGAACACTGAAGTCGCAAGACTGCAACCGGCACTTGATGTGGTGCGCTTTTGAAATGGATTGGTTGGCATCTTGTGTTCTGTCCGGTGTGACTGATGTCAACTGAACCGCACGGGCCGCATGTCTTGAACAGTGTCGATTTTCAGGCGGTATGTCAAAAGAGTTGCAATGCGCTGCGGCGTTGGCTGCCGAGAGTGCAGCGCTGACAAAGCATCTCGCCGGGCGTGACGAGCAAATTGCCATGCTCACGGAGGGCACCCGCAAACTCGAGCGTACGCCCGGAAAGAAACACCAGAAACAGCGGTCAGCCGTTCACGAGTGACGGTCTGTCAAAGCCGAAGGCGCTGCGACATCGCACGCGCCGGTCCCGCAATTCGAGGAGACAGGTTGCCAGGGCCAGCCGGATGCCGCGAAATGCCGGGACGTTGATGAAAAGGAGGCTATCCCGGTCCTGTCACTGTTGCCGACCGAGATGGTTTTCGGCACAGGATAGGTTGGATGTCGTGTTTTAATGCCCCAGCCGGGTTCATCGGGCTTCCATACCATCCTCGATCTCGGGCCGGTTCGCGGAATTGGGGTGAAAGTCCAGCGGGTCGCGCAGCTTTCGGTGGCATCGAGAACCAGTGAAACCCATTAAAATGCCCCGCTGGCCACGGACAAGCCTGCCCGCCGCCTTGATCCCGGTTTGATCGGGTCGTCGGATACAACGAACATACGTTATGGCGTATACTCTTGACTATTCGCTATAGCGTATATCTTGGCGTCATACGCTGTGGCGTATTGGAGAAAAGCAATGGACCTTATTGCCCGCACACCAAAGCAATTGGGAGACGCCCTGCGAAGGTTTCGCAGACTCAGGAAGCTGACTCAAGGTGATATCGGCAGCCGGGTTGGTCTCAGGCAGGCAACGATATCTTCGGTCGAGAATGGTGAGCCCGGAACAAAGATGAGGACACTCACAGAGATCCTCAAGGCATTGGACCTGGAACTAGTGTTGCGCGATCGTCGCAAGGCCAGCGATGTCGACATTCAGGACCTCTTCCCGTGAAGGCAAGACAACGACACAGGCAACTGAATGTAGTCTTGAACGGACGACTCCTGGGCACGTTTCGTTCGGAGAGAAGCGGAGCGATATCGTTCCGCTACGACGCGTCCTGGCTTGACTGGGACTACGCTGTCCCGATGTCCCTGTCATTGCCATTGCGTGAACAGACCTACCATGGGGAACCTGTCATAGCTTTCCTGGAAAACCTGCTTCCCGACAACCTTGAAATCCGTGAACGCATCGCCGCCAAGGTTCGGGCCAAGGGCACCGATGCCCATCACTTGCTCGAGAAGATCGGACGCGATTGTGCAGGTGCATTGCAGTTTGTCACCGATGGTTGTGATACCGGCTCCGGGTTGCCCGGCAGCATCCACTCGGATCCGGTATCAACTGCCGACATCGCTGCCTCGCTTGGCAACCTCGCGACCTCTCCGCTGGGAATTGAAGCTGAAGGCGAGTTCCGAATGTCGATCGCTGGAGCACAGGAGAAAACGGCCTTCCTCGGAACGAACGGACAATGGTCCCGTCCCCGCGGGATGACGCCGACTTCACATATTTTCAAAACCCGAATTGGAAAGTTCCCGAACGGAACTGAACTTGTGAACAGTGTAGAGAACGAGTTCCTTTGCATGCGCTTTTGCGGGGCGATGGGAGCCGAAGTTGCTCACGTGGAAATTGCAGATTTCGAAGATGAACGTGCATTGGTCGTCAAGCGGTTCGACCGGCAATGGACGGTGGACAACAGGTTGTTGCGGGTGCCGCATGAGGATTTCTGCCAGGCACTTGGCTATCCGCCGGGCATGAAATACCAATCCGACGGAGGGCCGGGGGTACGGGACGGTCTTGACCTGCTGAAGGCCAGTGACCAACCCGAAAAGGACCAGTTGGAGTTCCTTCGTGCCCAGATCCTGTTCTGGCTGCTCGGCGCAACCGATGGCCACGCCAAGAATTTCAGCACTCAATTGAAGTTCGGCGGCGGATTCCGGATGGCACCACTCTACGACGTGCTTTCAATTCAGAAAGCACTGGATGACAGACAAATCCGCCACCGGGAGTTCAGGCTGGCCATGTCGTTGGGTCGCAGGAACCATTGTCGGGTGAACAAGGTTGCCGCACGCCACTTCGTGGAAACAGCCAGGGCCGGCCATGTTGGTGAGCCACTTGTGGCTGAGCTCATCGGAGAAATTGCTGCACGGGTTCCCGCCGCACTGCATGAGACCAGGGAGCAACTACCTGCAGAGTTTCCATGGCAGCTTGTCGATTCGATATGCGAAGGCGTCAATCAACAAGCACGCCTGCTTTTCGACTGAACAAGGCCTCGACCAACCGGACGGGAATCCACCCCGGCCTGCCAGGCTTCCCCAGCAGTCTGCCACGCGACCAGTTGCGCCTGTGTCGCCACAAGGACTTCTGTCCGGCATGTACACGAATTCCGGCAACATTCCGGAATCCTTTTTATTCCGGGAAGCCCGCCGATCCGATTGATGTAGCTTCACTTTCCTGCGTGATTTCAGGAATAATCACAATCCCCGCGGTCTGCACACTGTCCTGAACCCGCTGCTGGAAAACTGCTCTGCCTGGGAAAGAAGACAGCCCGGCCATCCCGGACCAATCCGGTTTCCAGGCAAATCGGCGTCGGCCTAATCCGGGAAATCTACCGCACTGCGCAGCAACTCAATCCGGGAAACAACAATGCAAGCGCAAGCGCTTCTTCACCCCGATACCACCAGCATTTGAAAACTGAGATGACGAGCTTTTCGTCTTCCGCCTCTTCTAGTTCGCCTCGTATGAGGTTCACAGCGCTGCTCTTACCGGACCCCCAGGCGCCGTTCAATGCGATGGTCGTGCCCACCGGGTCCTTAATCCCAAGAATACTTTTCGCGAGAGACTGGGCGAACGGCGTAATGCCGTACTGATCGTCGGCTGGCGTCTCAATTGGGCTGTCGTTGAAATAGCGGGTGCTCATTTGTCCAATTTATACTGATTTGCGTATTTTGGGCCCCAAATCTCATGTCTTCTGGGATGAACCCGTTGTTCGGAGGCTGGGCATTCAACGACTGCTATGGGCCACCAGCCGTACGTCGATCAAGTTGATCATATCGCAGTTTCCCTGGGTCTGCCGCTGCTTCAGCACGCCAGCAAGACCGCCCCACGCCGGACGGTGCGGAGCGTTGTCGCGCATGGGCGCGCAGATTGGCGAACCGCCAAGCCAGCGTATCACCGAGCGCAACCTCAACATCCAGCCCACCATCACCATCCGTCCCGGATGGCCGCTCCGCATTATCGTCAACAAGGACATGGTGCTGCGGCCTTATCGCGACCTGGGAGTGATCCGATGACCCTTAAGTTCGACAAGCTCGGCGCCGCAACGAGGCGAGATCTGACGACGTAGAAATCGAGCAGGCCGTCACAGCGACCAGTTGTTGCGCATAGCGCCGCTGGGCGTCCGGCGCGTTTCTGAAGATCACGCGACTTTATTTGCGGGCGCGAGGGACTACGGGTTGCTGGAACTGTGGTGCTGGGGAAATGCGCCAAAGTCATCGGCGCACGGAGCGGCTCTTGTTCGCACGAGCAAGTTCGAGAAAACGGGCCTTGATCAGCGCGAACAGTCCCGGTGGGACGAATCCGTAGCTGAAGGTGTCCGGCAGACCGGGCAGCGGAGACAGACCGGCATTGGGCCATTCATCGATATTGTGTTCCGACACGATCACCCAACTCGGCGTGTCGTCAAGGCCCAGGGCCTGTCTGACGCGCGCCGGGATTTCGATGCCCACCGTATCGCCGGCGGGCGGTGTATGAGTGATCGCCAGCAGCACGACATAGCGCGGACGAACTGCCGGATCGGTCGCGGCTATCAGACAGGTCGGGCGGGTCTTGCCTTGGTCGCGGCCGGCGGCGGCCTCATGCGTCCAGAGATAGTCGTAGCGGACGACTAGGCCCGGCTTCGGACCGGGAAGCGCCACCGTTCCGTCGTTACGTCAGCAGGGCGTCGAGCGACTTGTGCTCCACATCCATCTCGGCGCGTTCCACGGCGTCAATCACAACATCGGCGGAGTCGTCCGTGCGATGGCTGCGCTGTGCCGAAGCCCGAAGCCAGTCATATTGCTCCGCAGACATGAGCACGAACTCGCGGCGCCCATGCCGGGTTATCTCCACCGGCTCGCGCTGTGCTTCGTGCTGGAACCGGCCGAACTTGCGCTGGAACTCAAAAGCGCTCACTTGGGGCATGGCAGCTTCTCCATGAAACAGGCATCTGCTTCAATATACGTATAATCCGTAGAAATGAAAGCGGCTTATGGCACAGCGACGAGATCGCTGTCGATGCTGTCACCGATGCGCGCCGCGGACGCCTTTACGGTATCGCGGGCGAGGTGGGCGTACCGGGCGGTCGTCTGCACCTGTGTGTGACCGAGCAGCTTGCCGATCATCGGCAGGCCTTCGCCCAGCGCCAGCGCGCGCGAGGCGAAGCTGTGACATATATCATGTATCTACATGGTTTCTGCGCATACGGGCGCCTCATGTAAGCTGAAGTATCATTAACCCATATATAACGGCACGTTAGCATAGTTCACGAGGTGAGTCCGGGGCTTGCATCCGCGGCATCGATACGCTACGAAACGCCCACTGTTGATGCTGCTCGGTTCCTATACGATTACGGATTTGGAGCCGATGACGGAGCAAACTCGGGATGCGAGAGTCGAAAATGCCGGAACGGAACGCCATGCGGATATCCAGGCGGTCGGTGGAGCGGCTGGCGGTCGAGAGCGGCGACAGGCTGTTCTGGGACCGCGACCTGCCGGGCTTCGGGGTCAGGGTGTATGCGACCGGACGCAAGGTCTACGCAGTGCAGGTCCGGGGGCCGACGGGCAAGCCGAAACGCTGTAGGTTCCTGAATTAATCCGATCTGATCGGCACGTTCCTTCCCGGATATCTTCGTGCACGGATTGCCAAGTTTCCGGTACAATGCGGGACGCCGGCACCTGCCGTTTCCTTTCCCGGCAGCCGCTTTCCGGCAGCGGGAAAGTCCGGTCGCTGTCGCATTGCCTTGCGCTCCTTTCGGGCGAAAGTGATCCGCAGGTGATCCGAAGCAGGAAAGGGTGGCCCGCGCGAATGACACTCGCCGGGCCGCGGACGACCAGTTCAGCTATTGTTGGTGACAGGACTGACCGCCGAGGAATACGTTAGCACGGAAGCCTGGCGCGACGCCAGACTGGAGGTTTGCCCGAACCATCCGGACGGCGGCTGCTCCCTGGCCAGTCATGGCACCTACGAGCGCAAGACCCCTGCGGGCACGCGGATAGCGCGCTGGTACTGCCGGGAGTCCCACACCACCTTCAGTCTCCTGCCGGAATTCCTGGCGGCGCGGACGCCGGGGACCCTGGATCAGGTCGAGGAGGCCGTGGTCGCTTTCGAGACGGCGCCGGGCGTGCAGGCGGCGGCGCGGCAGGCCCGTCCGGGCCACCACATCTCCGATCGCGGGGCCGAGCGGCGCTGGATCCGGTGGCGGGCCCAATCCATCCACCGCTTCCTGGCCATCGTCATCGGCCTGTTCCCGGACCTGTTTCAGGGCGCGGCGCCGGAGATCGCCGCCTTCCGGGCGCGGCTCGGCACCGAATCCGTCCTGAGAGAGCTGCGCGGCCTCTGCGCCGCCCACCTGCAGCACCTGCCGCCGCCCGTCGGATTCCGTCCCCCCGGAACCGGCCACGGTACCGTACGGGGCCCGCCAACACTCCGTGACCCCTGATCCTTGCGTCCCGGGTTCCGCAGACTGGTCGAATCGGGGCCGTGGAGCCCCGGAACGGCAAGGAGACCCACATGACGAAAGATGACGACAGCCTGCGACGGGACGTCGCGCTCTTCAGGTACGGACTGATCGCGGACCTGCTGGTCCAGCCTGCCGGCAGCCACGAGATCGTGGCAGGCCTCCGCGACCGGGCTGCGCGGGACCACGTGATTCCGGGCACGAACCGCACCCGCGTCGGCGAGCAGACCATGCGCGACTGGATGCGCCTCTACCGGTCCGGCGGCTTCGACGCGCTCTTCCCGAAGCGGCGGCGCGACGACGGAAAGCCGCGGCGGCTGGCGGTCGAGGCGTCCGAGGCGCTGATCGCCGTGAAGCGGGAGAACCCCGCGTTCAGCGTCCGCGACGCCATCGCCCGGGTCCGGGAGGACGGCGACGTCCCCGCGGACGTGCCCCTGCCGCCCTCGACCGTTCACCGCCTCCTGTCCCGCGAAGGGCTGATGGGGAATGACGACGGAGCGCCGCCGCAGGACCGGCGGCGCTTCGAGCACCCGAACGCGTGCGATCTCTGGATGTCGGACGTCATGCACGGCCCGAAGTGCGGCGACGGGCACGGGCGGCGGCGCAAGACGTATCTCCTGGCGTTCATAGATGACTGCACGCGAGTCGTCCCGCATGCGGCCTTCGCGTTCTCGGAGAACACCGCCGCCTTCCTGCCGGTGTTCAAGCTTGCCCTGCTGAAGAGGGGCTATCCCAGAAAACTCTACGTCGATAACGGTGCGAATTTCCGCTCCCGGCACCTGGCGCTCGTCTGCGCCAGGCTCGGCGTCGTCCTGATCCATGCGCGGCCCTGGCAACCTTCTGGAAAGGGAAAGATCGAACGCTGGTTCAGGACTGTCAGGCGCAGCGTCCTGGAGAGGCTCGAGGACGGGGACACCCGCGACCTCGAAGCCATGAACCGCCGGCTTCACGCCTGGATCGAGGGCGAGTACCACGCCCGCCCCCATCGCGGCCTCGGCGGCATGGCCCCGCTCGACAGGTGGTCCGCCACCGCCGGCGACGTCCGCCATCCCGGCCCCGGGCTCGATCTCGACGACCTCTTCCTGTTCGAGGCGAAGCGCCGGGTCGCGAAGGACCGCACCGTCAGCCTCAGGAGCCGTGCCTACGAGGTCGATCCCGCCCTCGTCGGCGAGACCGTGACCCTGCGCTTCGATCCGGAGGCGCCGGCCCGGCCCCTCAAGGTCGTCCATGACGGCCGGGACGCCGGGCTGGCGACGCCCCTGGACGTGCATGCCAACGCCGCCGTCAGGCGCGGCGAAGGCCGGGACGGGCCGCCGGCCTCGTCCATCGCCTTCCGCGACCTCGGCAGGAACGGGGAGGACGGGCGATGATCCGGAAGCACTTCGCCTTCACCCGAGAGCCGTTCACGGACGGGATCGAGGCCGACGAGTTGTTCGAGCATCGCGCCCATGCCGAGGCCGGCGCCCGGATCCGCCACCTCCTCGATCTCCGCGGCATCGGCCTGCTCACCGGGGAGGTCGGATGCGGCAAGACCACCGCCTGCCGGCACGTGATCTCGACGCTGCATTCCGGGCTCTACCGCGTCGGCTACGTCGCGCTGACGACCGGAAGCGTCCTCGACATCTACAACATGATCGCCTGGGCCTTCGGGCTGGAGGTCCAGCGCTCCCGCGCCGCCGCCTACAGCGCCATCCGCGCCGAGATCTCCCGCCTGGCCCGGGAGGCCCGGCAGACGCCGGTGCTGGTCGTCGACGAGGCCCAGCACCTGCGGCCCGAGATCCTCGAGGAGCTGCGGCTCCTCACCAATTACGACATGGATTCCGACAACCGGCTCTGCCTGCTGCTGGTCGGGCTCAGCGAGATCCGCAAGCGGCTGGCCATGGCCATGTGCGAGTCGCTGGCGCAGCGCCTGGTGGTGCGCTGCCATCTCGGCGGCCTGGAGCGCGACGAGGTGGAGCCCTACCTGAAGCACCGGCTGAAGCTGGCGGGCGCCGCCGACGTCCCGGTCTTCGCCCCGAACGCCGTCGAGGCGCTGGCGCAGGCGGCGCGGGGAATGCCGCGCCGGGTAAACCGGATCGCTCATTACGCTCTCTGTGCCGCCGCCGCCGGCGACGTCCGCCAGGTCGACATCGAGCATGTCCAGAGCGCGGTCGAGGAGCTGAGTCCATGACCCGGAGGGAGCAACGGGCGCTGGCCGACACGCTCAGGACCCTGCCGCTCGAAGAGGTCGCCGCCGCGCTCGGCTATCGCCGGGACCCGCGGGACCGCGCGCGGTGGAAGCGGAAGGGGTCCGTCATCAGCCTGACGGGCGCGAAGTTCTTCGACCACATCCTGCAATCCGGCGGAGGCGGGGCGATCGACCTGGCCATCCATGCCCGTCAATGCGGCTTCCGAGACGCCCTCCGCTTCCTGTCGGGCCTCGGCCATGCCGGCCACGGTTCCGCCGCTCCGGTCCCGAACCGCGCGGCGGAACCAAGACTCCCGCCGCGCGCGGCGCACAACTGGCCCGCGGTCCGCGACAGCCTCACGCGGGTCCGCGGCCTCGATCCCGGCCTGCTCGACGACGGCTTCGCCGCCGGCCTGGTCTACGCCGACGACCGCCGGAACGCCGTCTTCGTCGCCCGTGACGCCACGGGCCGGGCGACCGGAGCCGAGATCGTCGGCACCCGCCACCGGGACGGCGAACGGTGCTTCAAGGCCATGGCGCCTGGATCGCGCAAGGCAAGGGGCGGGTTCTGGATGGCGGCGAAGGACGGGGAGCCGGCCTCGGCCCTGCTCGTCGAGAGCGCGATCGACGCGCTCTCCGTGCTGACGCGGCCGCCGCCCGGTGCCGGACACTTCCGGGTCGTCTCGACCGCGGGCGTCTGCACCGCCGTCCCGCCATGGCTGGAGGCCTTCGGCCTCAAGCGCATCGATTGCGGCTTCGATTCCGACACCGCGGGGGACAGGGCCGCAGACGCCCTCGCGCAAAGCGACATACGGGTCCGGCGGGTCCGGCCGGACGGTGCCAAGGACTGGAACGACAGGATCCGGAGACCCGAGACGGCGCCCGCGCCAGCCTGAAAGAGGTCCGGCCGAACCTGATGATCGCGGCAGCCGCCGCCGCCATCGCCTTCCGAAAACGCCGAGGCAGTCGCCGTGCAGACCTCCGGTCGCCGGAAAGGAAGGCGTGCGGATCGAACCTGAACTGGAACCAATGCCAATGTCCGGAGATGTCGGAAAACCGTGGGAAGAAACACCCGAACCTGCACGAAACGATCCGGGAAATCCGCAACGGATCAATCAGAAATACAACAACGCGTCAAGATCGGCGAACATGGGAAGATTGCGCCGGACGAGGCGCGCAGCCGGGCGGCGGGCGTCATCGACCGCATCCGGCGCGGCGAGGCTCCGTTCCCGCCCGCGCCGGCGCCGGAACCGACCATGGCCGAGCTGGCTGTCGCGCTGCCCGCGAGTGATGGCGCCCAGGGAATCGAGCCTTCTGGCGATGGTGGCGATGAACCTCCGCTCGCCCTTCACGTCCGTGGTGACCGGCCGGAACATCGGCGCGGAGGCCTGGTGCGTCCGGTGGGTGCGGCCCAGCCCCTGGATCGCCTGGTCGGCGCGCCAGCCGGGCTCCAGCAGGTAGTGGATGCGCCGCTCGGTGTTCCCGCAGCTGAGGTCAGCGTGGTAGCTCCTGCCGGTCCCGCCGGCCATGGAGAACACCAGGATGCGCTTCTCGCCGTCCATGAACGCGGCGGTCTCGGCCAGGTTGGCGGAGCCCGGCCGGCTGCGCAGCGCCAGGCGCTCGCCCTTCGCGTCCGTAATGCGGAGGACCCGCCGCGACCGTCCCGTGACCTCGGCGACGGCCTCGTGCCCGAAATTGTGAAGGGCTGGTTGGGAGGAACGGCGATCTTGCAGCAGTTCATGGAGGAGGCCGACGAGGCAGAGCGGGGGAGGGTCGGGTTCTTCGCCCGGCTGGAGCCGCGGCGCGAGGACTGGGCGCTGCGGGTGCTGCGCAGCGCACATGTCTTGAAGGGCGCCGAAAATGTCGACTGGACCACCTACGCGGGAACCGCGAAGGCCCTCCTGGATGGCCAGGCGCTGGAGACCATCCCCATTATCAAGTATGTCTGGCGGAGGACGAACCGGGACCGGGCGTACGAGGAACTGCAACGCGGACAAGGGGGCGCGGACGGGCGGCATGACGAGGAAGAAGCAATTGCGGCGCTGGCGTTCTCTGGGAATTGCGCCGCGGCCGACGGTGGTGAAAACCCAATACGACCATCGAGTTGAGGGCTGGGCCGTCACCGGTCAGGATGCCGCATCGCATATTCGGCAAAGAAGTCCTGTACCAATAGCCTGTATAGCGTCTTCAAGCACATCGGCAATCTACCGGTCTCACATGACAGCACCGGCAGAGCGAAACGGGATCGTCACGCAATAAAAAGGAGAAATTGTGCTGATCAGACCGCGCCTTACCGACTATTATAAAGTTCACATACCTCAAAGCGAGCTTGACTTTGCGATTCCTTTCTTCAATGAGGACATTCCCCTTTATGTCGACCCGTTCTTGATGTGGAAATCTCCATCGTTGCAAGACAAGGGTCTTCACCATGCGCTAGTATCTGCCTTTAATAATCTAGGACAACTTGCAGGTACGGGAAATAGAGAGGCTGCTATTTCACAACTAATAGCTGCCTCAGAGTGTAATGAAGTAGGGCTCGGCAATTCTACAAAGCGCTCAGGAAAGCGATTTGGAAGAAAGTTAGCAGACGAGATCGTTAGTTTATTCGAGTATGTCGAATATTATCGTGAACATGGTATTCGTCATTTAGAAGAAATACAGTTACTCGTATCTGGAATCAACAAGGACCGTGTTAGCGATATAACATGCTCATTCTTAAAGAGTTTCTTAATAGACTATACAATTCAGGAATGCAAAGAGCTCGGGATTCCGATGAAGAGCGTCTTAGTGCCGAATGTATTCAATCACGATCAACTCATGTTTGAAGACGTTGCCGTGTCGGTTCCTGTTCATCCGGAGCATGGCTTTCCATTATTGTTTGTACCTAAGCGCTGGCTTCGTCATATTCCATGGATCAGTTATGAAATGTACTTCAAACAATATTGCCCACAAGACGATATTGTGCATGAAGGTGAGGAACTCACGCGCGTTAAGGTGTTGACCTACAATCGTGAAAACTACGGTGTTGTAGACAATTACATTAGGGAAAGAGAAAGAACTCAGGAAGACTGCCGTAGTGATCCGTTATTTTCTCAGATCCCCGTGTTGTCAGCTCGACGCAAGTTACATGTTTTGAAGAGCCTCACGACTGGAAAAAAAGGCAACGCAGATAAAACATACGAAGATTGTATTGGTGAGCTATTCGCTTCCCTATTTTATCCGCAGCTTGATTTCGCGCAAATGCAAGCGCGAACAGACAGCGGAGTAAGCATTCGCGATTTGATATTTTACAACAGTAGAACTAATGAGTTCTTGCGAGAAATTATGGACGACTATGGTTCGCGGCAAATCACAATGGAAATGAAGAATGTAGAAAAGGTTGACCGCACGCACATAGACCAACTAAACCGGTACCTGCATGATGAACTGGGAAAATTCGGCGTCTTGGTCACGAGATACGAAATAGAAAGAGCAGAGCGCCAAAGAATAATTGATCTGTGGTCAGGACAAAGAAAGGCAATTGTGACAGTTACTGACGTGGATGTTGAACAGATGGTTGAGGTGTTCGAAAGTAAGCAACGTTCACCCTTGGATGTATTGAAAAAGAAATATGTGCAATTTCGACGAACGTGTCCCTAAGGAGAAGTAGAATGAAGACGCGAGCGGACGTGGAAAAACTCGAAAAGACGATGGGCCAGCTTGCGGCTATACATCGCGAAATGTCCTTGCTTTCGAGGAAGACACCGAATGACGCTGTGAATACCTTTAAGCTTGGGATGATTAATGGCGTGATTCAGGCTGCAAATGAGACTCTTGGTAAGGCCTATATTCCGATCGAAGGGTTTCTCGTATTTGATGAGGACAACGTTCCGTCATCCAGTGATGTGGTGTTCGTGGTTGCGCAGTATCTGGAGGAGGTCGAGCGATATCGGCAGGACAACATTGTGCTGCATAAGTACAGGAGAGTGTATGTATTGAACGGTCGCCCAAGCAATGTCGCGGAAGAGCCAAAAAATAGAGTGATGGAATGAGTGATTATGACCATATTACAACAGAGAAAGTCGTTGCAGAGCACGAGGCGTCGTCTCGGGTCTTTGCAGGCGTGTTGTCTGAAATGCGGGAGCTATCGAAAAAGAAACCAGAAGCAACTCTAAACAAAAGAAAAGTATTTATCGTAAATCGGGTTTTGGGTGACCTTCAAGCGTTTCTAGAGGATGAACCGGAGGGGAAGTATCTAGACTTGCTGGATGACGAGGATCTGCCACAAAACAGCGATGCTGTTCTTGTGATGGTACAGTACGAAAAAGCGCTCGTGGCTTTTCGAGCACGCTATCAGGGAAGGGTTCGTGGACATATGGATTGGCTTACGGAAGAGCGTATTCGAAGTTGACGGGAACCGATGAAGGAATAGAAATAATGTGACAAGGGGCAAGAGATTGAGGAAGAGGAGGAGGTCTTTACGCCGAAAGCGAAGGCGGTGCCTACGGCCCTGACGCCTACCGATCATTGGCGGGCTTTCTTCTCGGGATAGGGTGGACGAGGTAAGGGGGAGGCGGATATTGAGTATTGTGCATTGCGTTGGCGCGGGATTGGCGAGAGGTATTGTTGATGAGGAAGCTTTTAGAGTCCGAAGATGGGTGCCCGCGCCCGTTTCAGTGGATGGAGCGACGAGTCGGGGAAATGAGCTAGGTTAGGAGGGCCCCCGTCGGATCGGAGCGCCCTGGGTGCCAAAGGAAGCATACCCGGATCTGGGTCGGGGTGAGTGGTCGACGCGTCAACGATGAAGCGATGAGGCGTACTGCCGCCCGCGTCGGAGGTAGGGGATCGACTGGGAATGTGGGAAATGGGCAGTCTGGACGGGCAAGGATGAGCCGATACTTCACCGACCGGGAATTCGGCGAGCGTCCGCGGTCCACCGACGTGATCGATGCGCGACTTTGGGGCGGTCTTTATAGCCTGATCGATACGCGGGTCGGAGACGGTTCGTTCGGCTATCGCTTTCCGGAGCAATGTCCCGACGGCCGGGGACCCTGCGGGTGCGACAGTCACGCCTTCGGACTGGTTCTCGGCGCCGAGGTGCCGTTGATCGAATGGCCGCTCTCATATGCGGAACTGCCCGATACACCTGTGATCCTGGATCTCCTCGAGTTCTGTGCGGACGCCGTGGGCACACCGGTCGAAGGGGATTTCCACTCGTTCTTCGGTCATTGTCATCTCAGTTGGAACCGGGACGCAGGACTGGCCCGGTTCGTGAACGAAGTGAACCTGCTCTTCGCGAGAAATGCCGTTGCCTATGAGTTGACGTCGGAAGGACAGGCACGACGCCTGCTGCCGACGCCGTTGGCGGAAGCGATCGGTCGGACGGTGTTCGCGACGGGGGACGGAGAAACCGACCGGCTGCTCGAGACGGCCAGGCAGCGGATCGCTCGTCCTAAGGTAGAGGATCGCCGCGATGCGCTGGAGAAACTGTGGGATGCGTTCGAACGGCTCAAGACGTTGGAGCCGGGGTCTGACAAGCGGATACAGGCGGAGAGGTTGCTGGACGGAGCGGCGTCTCCTGGCACGAGATTCCGGCAGGTCCTGGGAGACGACGCGGTGGTGCTCACGAAGATCGGAAACACGTTCAGAATCCGACATTCCGAGACCAGCCAGGAGGAGCTTGGCTCGCCGGAGCAGGTCGATTATCTCTTCAGCCGCCTTTTCGCGTTCATCCGCATGGTCCTGAAGGCGACGGAGCGTGGCGGGTGATGGGGGTGCAAGGACGCGCTGCATGCGAGACGGGCGAAAAACGGACGGGGTTACGGCTCCTCCGGCGGCAGGAACCGCTCCCGATTGCGCTCCTTGTAGCGCTTCACATGTCGGCAGAGATTGGATCCGTCCGGCCGCAAGCCCCAAACTTCGGCGAGCGAAAACATCTTGGAGACACTCCTGTCCTCCGCCCGGACCACCAGCGGCGCAAACTCCACATCCGCCGCTGGCAGAACCAGACCTCCTTCCCGGGCCACGCGCCGCCAGCACGACAATTGCGTCTCATGTACGCCGTATCTCCGCGCGACCCCCGCGCACCGTAGCCCCGGCCTCCAGAGTCTCGGCAACGATCCGCGCCTTGAGCTCATCCGGTCGGCGGCGGCGACCGCCTAATGCCGGCAGCACCTCCTCGCTCCTCAGAGTCGAAATTGAGGTCTCCATTCAGACTCTCACCTCCTGTCCAAATCGCAGGGGTGAACCTCAAATCAGAAGCTCAGCCGGAAGGGGTGGGGCGTCCGCATCGCTTACAGTTATCGGAGTCCTGTGATAATTCTTGCTGGATAACCTCGCTCACTCAGCATCTTCATCGAACATTCCATCATCAAGGCTTTGGAGCCCTGCCATCCCTCGCCCATCAATCAAGTCGCTGAATTCAAGAAATTGACGATGCAAGTCCTGAGTCGCTGTCCTAAGGCTCGTCCTTGCCGCTTGGATTCCCGCCATCAAACTCGCCTGCTCATCCCGGTCAGCCGGGAAGCAGACCTCCAGAGCTTCGAAATCCTCTCGTTGCGTTCGAACGTCTATTGCCTATGGCCCCGTCGTGATTGCACGGAAGGCTCGTTGATAGTAGCGGCTTCGAAGTAAGCAGGAGAGAAACTCTGGATCGAGGCGCTCGTCCACGACTTCGTAGATTGGAAACTCCTTCGTAACCAACGCCCCGTCAAACCCTGCCGGGACGACAGCGATACAGCACTTCCACAAGTCGATAGAGGAGAACACAACATCCCCTGCCCGCGCTGCGAACCATTGCGAGGGGCTTTCCTCAAAGTACATGCCGAGCCATTCGGGTGGATTTGGACCCTTGCCAGCCTCCCTCGGCCGGATTTCGCCGTTCTGACCCAAAGTCATGACGGTCACCTCGGTGTCGGGTGAGGAGGACGGATTGACTAGGTTTTCCCGGCGCCGCATGATTTCGCGGATCGGAGCTCGAACCCATGCAGCGGGAGTTATGTTTTGTTCTTCGCGCTTGAACAGGAAGTATTTCGGATCGAGTCTGTGACTGGAATGTGAGTTCCAGATCTCGTGAAATTCAGCTGCCATGCAGTCTGGTGAGCTTCGGCCGGAGTAGTTCTCGGGATCCTCAAGGAAGGCATAATACTCTCCGAGGATCGTTCCCGTTTGGTCATCGGCTAACCTA
>CAXXUY010000014.1:0-26077 GCA_963664715.2 Paracoccaceae bacterium | reverse complement strand
TGGCGCCCGCAGTCCGCGCACTCGCGGACGAAGCGCTCGCCCTTGAGCTCCCAGCCCTTCGTGCCGCCGCAGGCCGGGCACGCGAAGCCGTCGCCCCAGCGCAGCTCCGCCAAGTGGCGGGCGCAGGCCCCGTCGTCCGGGAAGAGCTCCTCGAACTGTTGGCGGGACATCGGGCGGTCGTCTTTCAGTCGGCTGGGCATGACTGGAACATAAAGCGAACACGACGTGACGTCAACCTCCTCGGACACAAAATGTGGGACCACCTGTGCTAAGGGGATAAGCCTTTGATTGGATATGAGGAGACCTATTCCAAACCGTCGAGTGAGATGAGGGTGGTGGAGTGTTCGAGGCCGAAACGGTCGCGGTGCAGGCTGTGCAGCACTCCCCTGGCCTCGAGGTCCCAAACCATGTTGATGAGGACATCGTCGAGATGTTCCGGCGGTGCCGGTCGAGGATGTTGCGGATATGGTTGTCGGTCGGGATCCCGTCCATTCCAGTGAGGGTCAGGCAGTTGGAGCGCCCGGAGGTCTTTTCGAGCATCCTCTGGTGGACCGGGAAGGAGGGGGACTGGGTGAAGAACACCGGGAGGGCCGCCATGCCGATATCGGCGATGTGGTAGCGCGTGTTGCGTCCCCGGCGCGGGTCCGGCAGTTCGGCGCAGCACTGGCGCAGGGCGGCGATATATTTGTCGAGGACCTTCACGGGGCGGCTGGAATCACGGCGGGCCTGCGCCGTGAATCCCCGATCAGCGGAAAAGGGGGTGGGAGCGTGCGGAATTTCGGGGGGTGTTGCCTTTTCGAATCACCAGCCGACCGGACCGGCCGCCGGGCCTCGTACATCGAAACTTTTTTCGGCGTTCCGACGTCAACTCATGATTTCAACATGTTGCGCAATCATAAATCCATAATGAGAATTGCTGGTTCCACTCGTCCGGTGGACGGAAACGCAAGCGAAATTCCTCGGCTTGCTCGGGCCGCCGACCCCGCACAGCAAGGATGGCCTTGAAGAAAGGCACCAAGTCGGTCAAATCCACCTGTGGGATCTGTGCGGCAACCTTTCCGAAGTCGAAGCGCGCGACATGACCGACAATGCTGCGGACGGTGTTGACTGCGTCCTCGCCACCGAATGTCGCGGTCTCGGTATCGAACTAGTGCCCGCCAGAGAACCCCCCTTTCGGCAAGTTCCAGCCCCGAATTCACCCGGCCTGACCGCCGGTAATCGACGGATCTGACCCCGATCCGGGAGATTGTCGAGGATCCGGCAGCAGATTTCCTGCCCCTGGCAGCGATTCCGGCAGTTCTTGACAGGGTTGACCACGGGGAGAGGCTCCCGGTCCGTCAGGGCCGGGAGCATCGCCGAATTCAGCGGATGCCTCAGGCAGCGAGGCGGTGTTTGAGCCGGTGCGATGCCTGCCGGCGCAGCAGGAGCCCGATGCGGTGGATGTTCATGGCCACCACCGCCAGTGCCACCGAGCGGGCAAAGCCGGCAGGGCCGCGAGCGCGAATTCGGTCAAGCCCCCGGTGGCCCAGGTTGTTGATTGCAGATTCCACCGCCGGGTGGGCCCGGCGCATGGCGACGAACTCGCTGCCAGCCTCGCGTGCCCGTTCGTCCCGGCCCCGATACCCCTTCTTCGGCAGCACATTGTGATCGAGCATCTCGTCCAGGCGGACCCGGTTCTCGGGGCTGTGGAAACCTCGATCGAAGCTCACTGCCCTGAGTTCGGGGAACCGTTCCTGTGCGGCCGCCACCATCGGCACCGCATGGTCGGTATCGCCGCCTTCCCACATCACCTCATGGTGCAGAACGAAACCGTGACTGTCTTCCAGGATGCAGACCGGAACCCCCAGTTCGACCGGACAGCCGGCCTTGCCCTTGGCGATCCATCTTGTATGCGGCTCGAAGACCGAGAACACCTTGTCGTGATGCGGGATCTGTTCGCCCTCCAGCAGGCGGCGCCGGGTCTGGTCGGTCTGCCGGACGGCATGGGCGAGATACTCCCTGATGCCGCCGGTATCGATGCCCTTCTGCTCAAGGGCAGGAAGTGTTCCTTCAACCCGCCCGATCAGCCGGCGGCAGCAATCGAGATAGGCCTCGACATCTCCGGGCTTGGCCCGCCGGGTCCGGCGGACGGCGTTGTAGAGGCTCCTGAGGCGGCGGCTCTGATGCTTCCACTGGCGCCAGCCCGGAACACCGGTAGCGGTGGTGGCCCGGCCGGTATCGCGGATGAGGCCGCGCATGGCGTCCCACAAGAGGCCGGCATCGGTGGGATAATGGACATCAGTCTTGACCACGAAGGAATCAGCGCGCCCGGCCAAGGGCGCGCCAGGCTTTTTTCTTGCGACCGCATGGCCGCTCTCCACGATCAGTTGATTGACGTGGGCCAGCAGTTCCGGGCTCATGAGGCTGACATTGTCGACCACGTTCTGCATCTCGTACTGGTACTCGTCCCAGGCTTTCGGGTGACCGAGAAACTGGCGGAGCGTGAGGTGCTGGTTCACCAGTTCGTGGAGGCGGTCATAATCGCAGCCCAGACCCTGCTTGACCACACCCATCACCAGGATGCGCCACATCTCCATGCCCGGCCTTCCCACCTTCCGGCTCACTCCGGGAAGGATGTACCGGTCGAGGAGTGCAAACAATCGCTCGCGGAAGGCCTCGTCGGAATAGAGGAACTGCAGCCCGATCAGCAGGGCCGGGATGTCGTCCCTGGATTTGAGATCGAGCCTGATATCCTCGATGCGGATTTCACCGAACATTTCCTGCGGATTGCGTATCTGTCGCATGCCTGCCTCGTGAAGATTGGTCGAAATCGGGCTGAATGGGTGGAAAATGGCCCGAAACCGGCCTGTTCTCCCGATTCTTCGACCGGACATTACCGCGTAATATCCAATTAAGTCAACAACTTAATGGGTTTTCTGGCGGGCACGAACTAGTCATCTAGCGTTTGACCACCGAGGCTGGCGTCGGCGCCCGTAAACACCTTGGTAAACATGCCGGGCGATGCCATCCCAATCACAAGGTGGCGAATGTCCTCTGGATCGTCCATAGCGCTTTGGAACGCCAAGTTGATTCGTGCCAATTTTTCGTCCAGCAAGTCCCAGATCCGGCTCTCTGCCGTGTCGGGATGCCGCACGGTGATGACGTCGACTGACTCGGTCTGGCCGTAGCGGCTAAGGCGACCAACGCGCTGATGCAAACGCATGGGATTCCACGGCAGGTCCACATGAATCAAGCCGCTGCAATGCCCTTGAAGATCGACCCCCTCACCGGCCGCTTCCGTCGATATGAGGAAGCGAACTTCGCCCCTGTTGTCCCTCTCTGGTCATTTCGCCGTGCCTCAGCGTCGAAAGCGCATAGATGCCGCGAAACATGCGCTCGTTTTTCCGCGATATCGGGCGGGAATGCTTCGGATTTCGCCGTGAGCCTGCACGTAGCAAACCAGTTGGGTGGCGTTCATTCCGCGGGCCTTGGTCTCCTGTTCGATGCACGCCCGCTCGGATTCGAAGAATTGGATCAAATGCTGTTTGCGCGGTTCGACCTGCTTTTCGCCCGAATCCTCACCAGATTCGGTGGCGGCACGGTCGTCTTCGCTCATGACTCAGTCTCCACTCGATTACGCTCACAGCCCTCTACTAGCGGTTCGCTTCCAAGCCACAGGGCAGTGGATCCCATCTGTCACAGGTCAGTTGCGCGATCAACGCTGTGGTCAGAAAACAACTGTTCCAGATCTTCGAAGTTGAGCCCGACCAGTTGTGCGGCCCAGCGAACCGACAATTGGCCATTGTCAATAGCTGAAGCAACGACTTTAACAAATGGCCGTGAAAACAGCGGAGGAGGAATTGAGGCATCCTTGCCACCGTTGTTAAGCAAGGCGGCATCCGGAATCGCAAGCGCCTTTGCCCTGGTCAGTTGTCGAAGTCCGACCAAGCGCCATCTCAGCACCGAGGAAGTCACCTCGAGTTCATCTGCCTTGGCGTTCAGACGAGCTATCACGCACTCCACTGACCAGTCACCGCAACTCTCGAAAGACCCCAGGACCGCCTCGGGCATCAACAGCGCGGCTGCAAATTTGTCGGCCAGCATTTCCACGCGGCTGCCACCGAAACCCCGGGAATTCTCCACGCGCCCAGGCGGCATGACATGCCATGTCAGGACGTGAAACAACTCGTGCGCCAGATCGAAGTTTCGGCGGCCTGAAGCTTCCCCTCTTGCAATCAGAACCGTGTCGAACTCGGGCAGGCGGCATGCTGCCCCAGAAATGCCCTGGCAAGCATCCACCATGAGCACCAGAATTCCGAGGCGGTCCTGCATCACCTTGGTGGCATGCCGTGCCGGCACGTGACCGAGCCGGAACTCGCTCGCGAAACGTTCGCTGGCTCTCATTGCATCCTCGAAAGTGGAATGCCTGGTGAGCCCCAGCACATGCCGCATCAAGGGGGCCGGTTGACCCGTCAGTTCAGCAAGTGTCCTGTATGCTCCAATCCAGTGGCTGGCGGTTCGCTCGTACTCGCTTAACTCCGACATTGCGACATTGTTGTGCCGCCAAGAAAATTGCACTTCTCCGTCCGGCCTGAAAGGATCCGGAAGCTGTGCACCCCCAACCGGTCTGCTGCCGTCTTCCCGCCGTCCCCGTCCTGTGCCGCATCCGGAACACCGGCCTTCTCGACTGTCGAGGCAATTCGGACCCTTGCAGTCTCCCCGTCAAGGATCTCGAACTGGAGCGTTGCCTGACTTCGGCGCAGGTGCAAATTCACGCAACAGCAAGCATGCCCGGTGCACACGCGCGGATGGATTCAGAGATGAACTCGAGCGTTGGATCACGCAGAGTGATATCGTAGAGTTGGCGGTTGAGGGCATGGGAGTGCCCCGCAACCTCATTATCGGGAAGTGCCCAAGTTGACGCCGGAAGCTGCCAAGTTGTTTGATCTGACGGGTATGTCCGCGCTGATCAGTGGTGCTACCGGTGCCCTCGGTTCGGCCGCGGCCCGCGCCCTTTCGAGCGCCGGCGCCTTCGTGACGCTGGCCGGAGGTAATCAAGAGAAACTGGCGCTGGTGGCAGATGGTCTCCGGAATGCCGGCACCCGCGTCTCCACGATTGCCGCCCGTCCCGTCGACGAGGCAACCTGCGACTCGATGGTCGCGGCGGCGGCGTCCGATGGTCGCGGTCTCGACATCCTGGTTCCGGCTTCCGGCACTTCTGCCGTCCAACCGGCATTGGAGATGCTGCCTGAAACCTGGGACAAGGTCATGGATGCAAATGTGCGACAGACCTGGTTGCTGGCGCGTTCCGCCGGCAGATTGATGGTGGACCAGGGGCGCGGCGGGACGATCATACCGATCTCTTCGGTGCGTTCGCGGTTTGCCGGTGCTGCCGGCTCCAGCGCATACGCTCCATCAAAGTCTGCCGTCGATATGATAACCCGCTCACTGGCAACCGAATGGGGCAAGCACAATATCCGCGTCAACGCCATTGCTCCAACGGTTTTCCGGTCGGAGTTGACCAGCTGGATCTTTGAGGACGACGAACGAGGAAACAGGGCACGCAAATCCGTGTTGGCTCGCATTCCCCTGGGACGCCTGGCAGAACCGGATGATTTTGCAGGCGTCCTGGTTTTCCTGGCGTCTTCCGCTTCCTCGATGATGACCGGTCAGATCCTGTATGTCGATGGAGGCTTCTCCGCCAACTGACGTCGCGGGGTTGGTCGCGGGCCGGCAGCAGCCTCCCGAGTTGCACCGCCGGATGGGCAGCCTGTCGAGCCAATTCACGCAGTCGGTGAGGCTGCGCTCCGGCGTCACCGTTCCCTGGGAATTTCCATGCACCGCAACTGCCACGATGGCCGGCGATGCTGCCGGCGTCGGCCTGCAGCGCCGGCCGCGACTTGCCCGGGCCAGGTATCCCGGACGGCACAAGCGGAAAACGCGGCATGACTTCAGCCACTATCAGATCATGGTCGTTTGCAAGCATGCAGTTGCATACTGGCTCCCCGGAACAGTCGAAGAGTGCCTCCTCCGACCCGCAATTCCGCCAAATGATGCAATGAAGACGGAGTTTGTCGCCAGTCATGCTCAATCCCCGGAGTGGATCATCGCTGGCGACATATGGTTCAAAGGCACAACCATCCGGAACGGTCCAGCGCGACGACCAACGCGTTTCAGTCAGGAGCAGCCTGTGCGGTTGGAATGTCCGGTGGATCGAAGTCCGGGAAGCTCACTTCACGACATCGATCTTTCTTCGATTGAGCGAGATGGCTATGGCAGCGATCAGCAGGACACCCAGCGCAACCTGGCTCCAGGACGGAGGCACTCCTGCGATTGTCAGACCGTTTCGCACGATCGTGAGGGTCAACGCCCCGATGATTGTCTTGACAACGCTGCCGTACCCGCCAGTCAACGGAGTTCCACCCAGCGCGACGGCTGCGATTGCATCCAGCTCGATCATCAGGCCAGCCTGAGGTGTCGCTGCACCGGCACGTGCGAGATTCACGCAGGCTGCAATTCCGACCATGAGGCCAGCGGCGGCAAAGACCTTGATCTTGAACGTCATGACGTTGATGCCGACGAGCCGCAGGACCTTCTCGTTCCCGCCGATTGCGCGCAGCTGCTGCCCGAATGCGGTTTTTTCGTAGAACACCCACATCAGCACCGCAACAATTGCAGCAAGAAAGAATATCGCCGGGAATTTACCCATCGACAGCAACCATGGCGCCGATACGGACGAGATATTTGTTCCCCCGGAAACGCTCCCGTCGGTGATGTAGATCGCCGTCCCGTCGGACAGGATTATGACGAGGGCCCGCACGATAATGAGCATTGCCAGAGTTGTCACAAATGACGGGATCTTCAGGAAGGAGATGATCATGCCGTTGGCCATTCCAACCAGCCCGCCGGCGAAGACACCGAGGATCAGCCCGACATTTCCAAACCAGAGCATCCCCAAAGCGGCAAGAAAAGCCGAAAACGCAAGACTCGACCCGATCGAGATATCGATCGATCCCGTTGTGATTATCATCAGCTGGGCGAATGCCAGAAGCATGAGAACCGGTGTCTGCTGGGCGATGAACGTCCAGTTTCGTACTGACATGAACCGGTCGCCGGAGATGGTCCAGAAAAGCAGGATTACCAGGCCAATCGCGATGAATGGTACGTAATCGCGCAATATTTCAATGGTCTTGGGCGACAGGAGTGCTTTCGCGGCATTGGTATCTGTCATGTCGATGCTCCTCATTCGCCGAGTGTGATGGCCTTGACCAACTGGTCAGAGGTGATTTCGTCACGCGTGAACTCGCGGGATGTAACTCCGTGATGAGTAACAACGATCCTGTCTGCCAGGCGACGAACCTGGTCGAGATTGTGGCTAACCAGGATGAAGGATGTACCATGCCGCTCGCGAACGTCCTCAACCAGCCGTTCCACTTCGGCCGTCTCGTTCGGGCCAAGAGCGGCCGTTGGTTCGTCCAGAATGACGATTTCGCTCCCCCAGGCGATCGCCCTCCCGATGGCAATGCTCTGCTGCTGTCCGCCTGACATGGACGAGATCGGCTGCGACAGGTCCTGAACTGTCGTAACGTTCAACTGCTCAAGCATCTCGCGCGTCTTCCTGCGCATCTTCCTTTCGTCAACAAAGAAGCCCCACTTCTTGGGCGTCCTTCCCAGGAAGAGGTTGTAGGGCGCCGTCATGTTCGGAACCAGGGCAAGGTCCTGATAGACCACCTCGACACCGCGGGACTGCATGTAGGATACGCTGTGTTCGGTTCGCGGAACCTGATGACCGTCGATGGTAATTCGTCCGCTGTCCGGGACGAAAGCACCTGCAACCATGTTGACCAGTGTCGATTTTCCTGCACCGTTCCCTCCGACAATCGCGACGACTTCGCCGCGCTCGAGGTCGAAGGAGCCATCCCGCAGGGCCTGCACTCCGCCAAAGGACTTTGACACATGCTCTACCGACAGCAATGGCTGAGCATTGGTATTCTGCATGTAGTTTCTCCCCGGATCAGAGTGCCGTTTACGTGCGGGTCTTCGATTCAGTGACGTGCAATTCCCGCGGGGTTCCAAGATGTGTCTGTGCCATCACATCGAAAAACGTTCCTTTCAGAACTGTATCCTCGGTGCTCTGGCTCAGGTCGACCGTCACGGTGTCGTAGACACTCGGCAGAACGGTAGACTTTACATGTTCCCTGACGACGGCAAGGAACGGCTCCCCGAATTCCGCATACTCGTCCCCGATCACGACGAGACTCGGATTCACGAAGTTGATGCAGTTGGTGATACCCTGTGCGATATACCGTGCCACCCGATTGACTTCTTCAACAGCAAGGACGTCCTTGCCGATATAGGCGTCGACGACCTCGGAAAAACTGGCATCAACCGTCAAGCTGCTTGCGGCCGTGCAGGCAGCCCGTTCACGAATGGCGCGCAGTAGTGAAATCCGGGATGCAAAAAGCTCGAGGCAGCCCGTGTTCCCGCACTTGCATCGCGGACCATCCACCTGAAGAGATGTATGGCCCAACTCGCCCGCAAGCCCCAATGCGCCGCGGAAGACCTCTCCCCCGACGACAAGGGCCGATCCAATGCCCTGGCCGGCGGACACGTAGAGCAAAACCTTTACGTTGGAATCCCGGGCCGCCTGGCGCCATTCGGCAAGAACCGCCGCCTTGGCGTCGTGCGTGGAAAAAACCGGAACCTCCGGATACCGTCTGCGAAGTCCGGAAATGAGGTCGAAGCCTTGCCATTCGGGACTTTCCGTCATCAGGATCACGCGTTCGTCATGCTCGAGGAACGGTCCGGGCACTGCAACACCAAGGCCGTCGATCAGGTCGTGTCTTGCGACTTGATCGTCAATTGCCCTGATCATGTCGGTGAATGTCCTCTTCGCAGGTTGCCCCCGCGGGATGGACTTCTCGATGGTCTCAACCGCCTCGCCACGCAGATTGAACACGGCAACCGAAAAACTGCGCCGCTGCAGACGAAGACAGAGAATGTACCGGCCGGCAGCTGCAAAATCGAGGCTGATCGACCGCCTTCCGCGACCTCCCCTGGCGAAGCCTACCTCCTCCACGATTCCATCGTCGAGCAGTGGCCCGATGGCCCGTGTAACCGTCGCCTGGTCGAGACCCGTCGTCACGCTGATTTCCTTGCGCGAGCACGTTCCGAGTTCCTGAAGTGTTGTCAGGATCACACGCCGGTTGTGGTCCTGAACACCTTCGATTGACAAACCCTTCCGAACGGCCCTCATTTCCTATCCTTCCAAAGCCAGGGACTAGTAAGGAGAATGCAAGCTTAATTGCAAGCTGCAATAAATCAGGTCCGCGAGTCAGCCATTGGCAGCCTCGCAATACACTATGTCGGCCTTACCCAGCCCATCACGAATTCTTCGCGCATTCGGCAGGTCAACTTCGCAGATCTTCCTCAGGGTCTCCTGCATGCTCCTTCCACTGCGGGCATGGCGGCGCCGGAGTCGGCACTCGAGAACATCATCCGGCACTTCGACGAATACACGCAGATCATATGCCTCGCCAGCGGACCGCCATGGTTCGGTCAGGTCGAGAACATAGTTTCCCTCGATAACGTATACCGCTTCGGTCCCGTCAATTCGCGTGCCCTCGGGGATCGGTTTATGCAGTTCACGCGAGTATAGCGGCCACCAGAAGGAATCGCGCTTCGCGAGACGGAATACGGCAGCATTGAAGGCCTCCCCGTCAAACGTGTCGATACGTCCCTTGGCGCGGCGCAAGTCCCTCGAGTCGAGTTGTTCGTTGGTCAGATGAAAGCCATCCATCGGACAATAGCGTGCGACATGCCCTGATCTTGGCAGGTCTCTCGCCAACCTCTTCGCCAGCGTGGATTTGCCCGACCCCGGTGGACCGGTTATCGCAACCAGCATGGGTGCCACCCTGGCCCGAACCTGTGACCTGACCCTGTCTGACAGAACTTCGTAGTGATCCAACTGTTCAGGCATTCATCCAACTCCGGGTGCCAATGCTCCCACAGGATCGCGCTGCAACAACGTTTGCCGACTCCAGCGCAGACACAAATCCGCCGGTTCTGGCGAATTCATGGCAGAACGCGCCATGAAAAACGTCACCCGCACCCAAGGTATCGACAACCCGGACACGAATAGCGGGAAGTTCACCCTGACTGTCACCGTCCCGCCAGACGATTCCACTCTCGCCACAGGTCATGGCCCAACGTGAAATCCCGAACTCGTCACACAAGGTCGCAAACCCGGCGGGTCCGTCTGGGCAAAACACTTCCGAAACGACCGGAATATCGGACAGCCGTAGAAAGTCCGGCGACCATTCCTTCCATCCTCCTCCATCCAGGATCACGTCTCCCTCGAACGCGCGGATCGCGTCGGCATGTTCAGCCACGAAATGACGCTCGTATTGATCAAGCTGGATGAGATGATAATTTCCGTCGATCAGATCTGATCGGGCCTTCAGCCGGCTGCAGTCATCACCCGCATCGTTCACGATCATCCGCATTCCCAGGCTGCGGGTCGAAACGACCGTTGAAATCGGGATCCGGTAGGCCGGATCATCGCAGACATCCTCCACCTGAACCCCGAACGTATCAAGGTCCTCGGACAGGACGTCTCTTGCGAAATGCCCAGTACCTAGCGAGGTTGCAAGCGTGGCATGTCCTCCAAGATGGGAAAACGTAACAGCGGCATTCAGAGCCGAGCCACCCGGAACCATGTTGTTTTCCAGCGCCTTGATCTTGTCATCCGGGCCGGGAAAGTCCTCAACCAGAGCCGTTACGTCCAGTACCGAACGCCCTATAAAGAGTGCCCTGCTCACGCTGCGGCTGCCGTTGGGGCAAGCAAGCCATTCAGGTCTGCGCCTTCTTCTTCGGCGACCTCACCGGCTTCAGGTAATCCGGGGACGCGAGGCTCTGCTCCGATCAAGGCACCAATCCATCCGGCAAGCTCCACCACCCGGTAGACAATGCCGGCATTGCAATCATCACTTGCAATGGTCCTGCCAAATTCCGGGAGCGATTCATCCGCCATCGCGGTCGCAGAGCCTGATTCGGTCACCCTGATGCTGACT
Organism: Paracoccaceae bacterium; assembly: GCA_963664715.2. GTDB lineage: Bacteria > Pseudomonadota > Alphaproteobacteria > Rhodobacterales > Rhodobacteraceae > JAPOXR01. The sequence continues at coordinate 15,026 of CAXXUY010000014.1, read as the reverse complement.
CGCCCGTCTTGGCAAAGATACCGGTTCGGGCAGATCGGAACGCCCGGAAACATGCATGCAGGCACAGGTGCGACCAGCGCGATCATCAGGTCACCCACGGATGTGCTGCGTGTCGTCGGGCCGGCCTGCAGGATCGCGGGGGATCGCAGTCGCCCGCCGCATACATGACAGCAGGGTCCTTCTCCGCGCAAGAGATGCCGGGAGAGGGAACTCCGTTGCCATGCCCGATTGCATGGTCCGGCAATTGCCTGGCGGACATCAATGACATCGAGCGAACTACCGTCTGAACGAGAGATCCCGAAACGTGGCAGAACCCTCCTGAACGAAGAGGCCCCAGGCCCCGGAACTGGAAACGTCATACAACCGGAACGAGGCCACGACCTGATCCGCGACAAAACACTCGATTGCCGAGCCCTTGCGGAGAACCCTGACCCTGTAGCAGCCATTTTCCGGCGTGAAGGCCAACGGGCGTTCCACCAGTGGACTGTCAATCTCCTGCCTGACGTCAATCCCGTGTCGTTCGTTGAGGACCAGGCTGTCCCAAAGTGGATCCATTGCAGTGGGCCAGCGGTCGAGGACGACCCGCTCTTTCATTGGCTCAATGGCCAGGCTGTAGCCGCTTTCCAGGTGACTTCCACCTTGCGGCTCGACGAGGATACCGACAGCTTCGCAGTTGGGAGCAGGCTCAATCGTCACATCCAGCAACACGTCGTCACGACCAGGCCCAATTAGGAATGCGAATGCATAGGTCCCTGCCGCGTCGCAGTGCGGATCGGCCCCCCGGGTCCAGTCCCCGTGGACCGGGCACAACTCGTGCTCCACCGAAGCAGCATAGCTCCTGTCGACTTCCGGAGGGAGACGGCAGGTGAGAGTGCCGTCCGCCAGGGAAACCAGTTCTCGAGGGCTTCCCAGTTCTCCGCCCCACACCCAGTTGTTCTTGGCTCCATGATGCTTGCGGAATGGAATCCATGCGAAACTGAACCGCCGGTCACCGTCGCTGGCCGACTTGGCGGCATAGAAGCGGCGGCCATCGAGACTGTCCAGCTTGCGGCTCTCCCAGGGGCCATCCGGGGATTTCGCTACCCGGTAGACGGTCTGCATCCGCTCCGAATAGCGGCTTTCTACCAGGTAGTGCCATTCGCCAAGCTGAAAGACCTCCGGGCATTCCGGGCAATGCGTGAGCATTGCGGATGCCAGTGGTGGCCCCACATCCCAGTTCTCGAGATCGCTCGAGGTCGCAACTGCAACGCAGCCGCGGCGGAACTCCGGACCGTCCTTGAGGCGGGCCGAAATCAGCATCTTGAAGCAACCAGCCTCGTCATCGCGGTAAACGTAGGGATCGCGCCAATCGACGGTCTCGTACAAGCGAGGGTCTGGCGAGATCAACGGATTGGCTCCGGATTTCTTCCAGTTCGCGAGGTCAGTTGATGTTGCCTTGCAGATTGTCTGCGGCGAGGCCGACTGGCGGTTATAGCCGGTATAGAAGAAGTGGAATACGCCATCATGCTCTATGACGGAGCCGGTCCATATCCCGTCGCCGTCGCATTCACCGTGTTCGCTCGGACCGAAGGCGTCCGGCATGACCTCCCAATTCACCAGATCATCCGAGCGCAGATAAGCAGTCGAAACGCGGGCTCGCTCAACATATTCCCATGCGCCCACAGGAGGCTGAGAGAAAAAGAGATGCCATGTGCCATCATAAAAAAATGGCATTGTGTCACCGGCAGCAGCGCCGCGCTCGGGTGCATATCCGAATAGTCTCATCAGCAATCCCCCAGAAAAAAGTTGCAACAGTAGTTGGGTTCAATCCTTCCGCCTGGCAAGTCACCCTGCGTTGTAGTCTCTCGACACGATTCCCCCGGTTTCCGCGTCCTGACGGAATTCATCCTGTCAAGCAACCGGGGTACGGGAATCCTGCAACCGGATCACGAGAAGCCAGCCTTCTTCGTGTTACGGCACTCGTGAGGGGCAAGCCCGGCTCTGCGGTTGTGGACCCGCGCTCGTGCCCTTCTGGCCGACACCCGCTCATCGTGACGCTGCCGTCGGCTGGCAGGAAACACATCGTCGGCCATATGCGGGCCGACAGGCACATTCCGGGTATGACAGTGACGCCGGAAACGGAACTTGCTCCCGGGCGGGCTTCACGACGTTCAAGCCCGTTGATTTCGCGTTCCCTGTTGCGCCTGTCCGCCAAGGACCGTTGACCCACACACCTCAATGAAAGCCTCCCTCTCCAAACAGAATCCAGCTGACCTGCGACCTGCACACCTTCCCGTCTTGCCTGTACGTCCGGGCTCAGCCGGACGTGCCCCCGGGGAACCCGCTTCCGCCGGGATGTGCATGTCCCGCGCGCTTCAGGCATTCCCGACTGAACCGTGAGCGTTCGCCGACTGCGTTGCATCCTGCAGTGTGCCGCCGGCCTCCTGAAGCCCGCCATGGCAAGACACCGGGCCTGGAAACTCCTCGACAACGAAAGTCATCTCCTCCCCGCGCAAAACCGGAACCGCGGACCGGCGCCCGCCATTCCATCTTCTCCCTGTTGGCGACGGAGCCGGTTTGCCGCGACAATGCTCGAAAATACCAAACTACAGAACCCGAAAGGGCCCCGGTCTCAGATGGCCGGGACCCAATGCGTGCAAGAAAGACTATTGCACGAAGTCTTCCCAGTTCTTCGAGAAGCTGTCGATGAAGCCGGGAAGATCGGCATCCGGATTATGGACACGGCTCAGGCTGCGAATATCCTCGTCCGAAAGGATACAGCCACTCAACAGACCATTCGCATAGGTTTCGACATTCTTTGCCGTCACCGGAATCAGGCTGAAGAGCGGTTGCGTGTCTTCAACCGGGTGGCCATGCAGGTAGTCATAGAGTTGGATCAACCCGAATCCTCCCACCATCCAGTGTCCACCGATCGAGAAGTCGAGCTTGCCGTCCTTGATGAACTGCGCGACCTGCTCATCGATATCCGTGGTTATGATCGCAATGTCGTCACGTCCGGCCTGATCGACGGCAAACTGACTGCCAAGGCCGGCGACTGCGCCAAGCACGATGATCGCGTCGATTTCACCCGGAGCGAAGCGTGCGATGAACTGCTCGGCATACTTTTGACCGTTCTCGCGATTGAGCCTGTCCCAGGCTTCCGCAATCACCTCAACGCCGGCATTGTCCAGTTCGCCCTGTACCCCATCCCAGATTTCTTCCGCAGAGGTAACACCCTTCTGGTTCCAGATCATTGCCACCTTCATGTGACCCAACTCGACCGTTGTCTGCCCGATGGCCTCACCCCATGTCGTGTTGTTCTGGGTAACCTGTGCAATGAAGTCCTCGCCTTCATAGTCGGTCTCGTAGTTTGAAACGACAAGTCGTCCCACGGCGACACCCGGGATGTCGTTGTCTTCCAGAAGCCTCGCAACCTGTATGCCGGCGGGAGATGTCAGCGGGTTGAACACCAGTCCGTGCGGCTGGCTGGCGATGATCGACTCGGCCTGAGCAACATGCTGCTCCTCAGAGTTCTGGTCGTCGAATTCCTTCAGATCGACTTCAAGCGCATTGGCCACGCAGCGTTCGAAACGATGCCGGTTGATTACCCACGGGTTTGTCTCCGGCTGGCCCAGATCAGCAATCACCAGGTCAGTCCGCGCGTGACCTTCGGCAACAGCCATCCCGGCAAGCGGAATGGTTGCAGCGGTCACGAGCAGGGTTGTCAGGATCTTTTTTCTCATTCTCTCCTCCTTCAGAAACATGCTGTAAATCAGATTCCATTTGTCATCCGAATCTGTATTTCTTGCATATCGCAATTAATTGTTACACGCAATAAATAACGTGCGATATCTTCGGGTGATAGATCCGGATCTCTCTGCAAAACGAACCTGGCGGGAGTGTTTGATTGGCAGGCCGCCGCGTCCCGGTCCGGGGCCCGAGGGCCATTACCGCTCCGCGAATTGGCCGTGCGCGCCTCGGGGCAATGGTGAAACGCAGTTGAACCACTACCGTGCCAACCACCATGCCGGGCAAGCCCGGCAGACCTCGCCTTTCCTTGCAGGAGTGCCTCCTGCGGTCACTCCGCAGCGACTGCCTGGCCGACCGTCAGCCTCTGCCCGAAGCCAGCAGGGACATCATTCGATCGGCGGTTTTGGTATGAGCTTCGGGTAACGAATGCATTCCGTAGCGGTCAAGTGAGCTTGCTCACGCTGTCGCCAACAGTCATCTGTCCACCCTGGACAACGCGTGCATACAATCCGCGAAGGCGGCTACGAAATCCGTCACCCGTATTCACGAATGCGCAGGCATCGCGGCCAAAACGATCGATGAACTTGGTGCAGCCCTTGTGCGGCTTCCGGCTGATCTCGATGACAGCAGACCCAATCAGCAGACGCTGACCGGGCGGCAAGTTGTCGGGCATCAAGTTCATGTCGATGACCAGATTGTTGCCAGCCAGTGCCCATCTTTCTCGCTCCTTGGCGATCAATTCAATGCAGCGTGAGTTCACGATGGATAACTGGTCATCCGGATGCAGGTCCCCGTTCCCGTCAGTCACCCTGTCACCGTCCGACCAACGGTCGCCATCGAGACCGTCAGCAATGCTCACGATACACGTCTCGAGTTCGACACGCTGATCAGGTGCTGGACGGGCAAAGATGGCCTTGAGCACGCCATTGTCGTCTGGCGAAGCAAGAATTGCCGGAAGACCGGCAACCAGTTCGTCTCGAGAGATGTGCTTTGGCATCGCTTGCTCCAGACATGCGCGGTGAATGGCAACTGTTTCGGGACCTCTTGGCACGCGATCGAGTGCGAACCTGCCAGAGGAACAATCGTGAAAGCTCTGTAGCTTGCGCCGATGGTGTTTGCCAGATTGAATCGTCAGGTGGTGGTTCCCGATACACCTCCGGGGTCCCGGTTGGACGCCCGGATCCGGGAGCCATGATTGAGGACGGCCGTGTCCCGGAGCGCCAACGGAACACAACCCGCAGACTTGATGTTGTGGAAGCGGGATTCTCCGCAATTCAGCCCTTCAGGATCCCCTGCCGACCGTATTCTTCACTTTGACCGAGAGACCCGGTTATCCTTCACGCAGGACACGGGAAGCGATTCTGCAGGCGTGTCAGGTTCATGCGGACCATTGTCTCGCAAACGGGGTACGCGCTGTTCACGACTTGCGCGGGCGCCACGGCCCGGTTTCCGAGGCACGTCTTGAGGGCCTTCAAGAGCAAGGCGGATTGCCGATATGACACTCGAACCGGAAAGATCCGCGTCCCTTAAGCTCCTGCAGGAAATCCAATGAATTCAGTCTGTGTATGGGTACGGGCCGTGCCGCGTCGACCTGCTGGCAAACTGATCGGGCTCATGGCGGAGACTGCATGCCAATCCGGTCATGGTTGCGGATCGCGACACGTGGCACGAAGAGAATCGACAGAGTCGAATTCTATCTGTGGATGCCCTTCCGTTTCTCGTCGGGCGCATCGCGCCGGCTGACGCCGTCAATCAGTACAAACGCGATGATGCAGGGGACCGTGCCGCGGTTTGACCAGGCATGGTTGTTTCCGCGCTGGATCAGCACGTCGCCCGCTTTCAACAGCAGGTCGTCCTCTTCGTCGTCCATCATCATCCAGATCTCTCCGGTCAACACGATCGCGTAGTCCAGCGTGTCGGTCCGATGCATGAACGGGTGCCGGGCACCGTCGACGACATTGGCGCTGGCACCCATCTCGCCGAAGGCCGCCTTGCCGTCGAGCGTTTTCATCACCTCGGGGTCTTCGGGCAGAAACTCAACGCAGCGAAACGTGCTTCCCATCGGCGGCGGATGCAGGACGAAGTCGCCGGTGCAAGTCTCGGTCGGGCCGTCAAATTCGGCAGGGCTGCCGCGCTCGATCCAGAAATTGGTCAACCGGACACCGGGCCTGGTCGGGCGCTCCAGATACTGCGTCGCAACCGTGTCGCTAACCACGACGGATTTGCCATTCTCGTCATGACCGGTCACGACCCGGCGGAATTCTCGTGCCATCAGTGGGCTCCTTTGACTGTTCGCTCGGCGCGTGACCGTACGGATCGGGTACCGGCCCCGCCCGGCATCTGCAACAATGCAAGAAGAATGGGAGTGGCGGCATCGGTGATCAACTCGGCTGGACGGCATTCGCCCGTAGCATCACCAGATACGTTCTGCGGTTCATGTACCTTCATGGCACTCGCTGCCGATCGAAGCGCCAACCCTGCAGGTGCTGCTTGCCTGCCTTTCCGGTGTGGTCAGGGTCGGGTTTCGAGCGTGACGTCATTGCCGAATGCCTCTGCCATGCGTTGGGATTTCGCGGTCACCCGAACTGTTCTGGCAACGCTGACATGGAGTTGGAACGGAGCCGACACCTTTATCTTTCACCCCGCGTTCGTTCCGTCATTCCGGATCCGGACCGGCTGAGCGCATGGCAAAAGACCGGGCGCGCTGCGCCCATGACTGGTATGAAAGCGTTCTCAGGCGGCGTTCCCGGCGCGCACGGAGTCGACGATGGCACGGAATTCGTCATCGGTCAGCATGTCGCGCCTTTCGATGCCCCTGGACTTGACCCGGGCCAGGACTTCGCCAGCTTGCGTTTCGTCCAGTTCGCCCAGACCAAGCTCATCCATCTTGTAGACGATCGAGGCCTTACCGCTCTTCTTGCCCAGGACGACTTCCCCCGAGCGCCCTGTCAGTGCCGGGTGGGTGCCGAACATCACCAGGGGGTCGTGCATCACGTACTGGATGCCGATGCCGCTTTCGCGAATGAAGTTGCCGTGGCCCAGCACCGGCTTGTTGCGTGCGATGGGGACGTTTGACAGTTCTGACAGCAGGTCGCCCAATTCTGGCAGCTTGTCGAGCCTGTAGCCCGTCTCGTAGCCATAGAGCAGGTCGAGACCGAGTATCAGCTCTTCCAGTGCCGCGTTACCGGTTCGCTCGCCAAGCCCGTTGCCACAGGAATGCACGCATTCGGCACCTGCGGTAACGGCAGCCAGTTCGGTGGCGACACCCATGCCGAAATCGTTGTGAGTGTGGATCTCGATGGGCAATCCCGTCATGTCCTTGACCCATCTCACCATGTATTTGATCGCTTCGGGCGTCGCGCAGCCCATCGTGTCGACGATACCGATCGCGTCCGGCGGCGACTCGTTCATGACTGCCTTGCAAAGGCTGGTCAGGTCCTCGGGACGCGCCCGCGTCGTGTCGTAGGGGAAAAACACTGCATGCAGACCGCATTCCCTGGCAAAATTGATGACGTCGCGGCTTTTCTTGAACACGTCTTCCCAGGTCCAGCCGAACTGGGTGACAAGTTTCGGGTAGCCTATCGGCACTTCAATGACCACCCCGTGCGCGCCGCACTCCAGCGCCATGTCGATATCGGCCTTCAGCGCCCTGGCAAAAGTGTAGATCCTCGAGTTCAGGCCAAGCCCGGCGATTTCCTTGATGGCCTCGGCATCCTGCTGCGAGACTGCCGGCATTCCGGCTTCGATCCGGTCGACTCCGATTTCGTCCATCTTGCTGGCGATGCGGATCTTGTCGTCGATCGAAAAGACAACTCCGGGAGTCTGCTCACCGTCACGCAACGTCGCGTCGTGAATCTCGACCCTTCCTGGCAGGTCCAATTCGCTGCGAACTTCGGGAATGAAATTGTAAGGGCTGACCCACCATTTGCCTTCTTCGAAGTAAGTCTCGCGCATCGGTTCCCCCCTGGATCTGGAATTCCGGCTTGCTTTGCCGCAATATACCGATGTTTTTTTGATATCCAATTAAAAATCAATTTTTTGCGGTTACATATGGGAGGCATCCCGTGCAATTCCGTGGACGGAGTGTCCTGGCCTGCGGCAAGTGCTTCTTCAATCGTGGAGCCGGCTTCAGACGTCCCCGCGCCCTGCAACCGCGGCGTTGTGCCGGTATCATCCCGGTTCCGGCCCTTCCCGAAAGCTGCAGCGGCGGCGGTGGAATTTCCAACGTCCGGAAAAAACGATAATGTCGCGTGTTCTCGAGTATTGGTGACCAATATCACTCATGGACAAACCCATTGAAGATACAAGCCCACCGCGGTCCTCGATCCAGCGTGTTTATCTCGCGCTCAGGAAAGACATCATCACCGGACGAATACCGCCGGGTGAACGGTTGAAGATCGATGCGCTCAAGGTCGCGCTCGAAACCGGAGCATCGCCGGTTCGCGAGGCACTCAGCCTCTTGACGTCCAATCAGCTTGTCGACCGCCTGGACCAGCGCGGATTTCGAGTGACCGCGACCAGCCGGGCGCAGTTTCAGGAGATCCTGAAACTGCGCTGCAATCTCGAAGAGCTGGCCCTGCGCGACAGCTTGGCCAATACCGATGCGGCCTGGGAAGATGCTCTGGTACTGGCATATCATCGCATGAGCCGGTCGGACCGCAACGATCTCGAGACATATGAGCCGCATCACAAGCACTTTCACATGACGCTGCTGTCTGCCTGCGATTCTCCTATCCTGCTGCGGTTTTGCAGCCAGCTCTACGATTTGAACGTGCGCTACCGATACTTGGCGAGTTCGTCGGAATCCTATTCGAACCGTGATGTCGAGGCAGAGCATCTCGCCATATTCGACGCCGCAGTCAACCGGGACACCGCGTCCGCCTGTGCCAGCCTTACAGCCCATTACCGCAAGACCGGTGCCTTCCTGGCCGAGAAGATTGACTGACCGGCACAGCTTGTGAATTCGGGCGTCGGCCACCAGTTCGGGATCACAATTGGCGGTATTGTTCGGTGACTCCGCTGAACAAGACGCAGCCTTTCGAGAACCTGTCCGCCGCGTCCTCGCCATGGGTCATTGCCAAATCCCCGCGAACGCCGAACACCATGTCCAGTTCCAGGCAGGGATCGTCTCCGGGAAAAGACTCCGTGATCAGGAACAGGAATTCGTGCTGCCGAAACGGACATTGTCCTGGCAACGCATCAGCTGTGTGCCTTGACCCATCCAGTGCTTGACCGCTTCGAACTCCCGGGTCGGATCCAGTGCGAACGGTACTTTGCGTCACATGACGGCGCTGGCGGCGACCTTCATCGCGCCTGCGTCCGGACTGGACAGGGTGACCTCGTTCCGGAGACCGGCTGCCAGTTGTTGCCAATGCGCTTCCAGCCTCGCCCGGCGGGTGTGGACGGCGCCGGACAACTTCCCTTTCGATGTTTCTCTCCATAATCTGGCACGTCACTGGTAAAGCAGGCTGGAATCAACGCGGGCGCATTACAGTGGAACAGGTCGAGATCCGGCAATTCGAGGAGGCTGCTTGTGGGCGCCGATGACTTCAGCCTGTCTGCGCTGAGACGTGATTTTCACCGTTTCCCGGAACTTGGCTTCCAGGAGGAACGCACAAAGGCCAAGGTGGCAAAGATCCTACGCGAACTTGGCCTCGAAGTGCATGTAGGCGCCGGCGTGGCAGGAATTCTCAGGTCGGGTGAAGGCAACCGGGCGATTGGATTGCGCGCGGACATGGACGCTCTCCCGATCCAGGAGGCGAGCCATCACGGGTATCCGTCCGAGACGCCGGGTGTCATGCATGCCTGTGGCCATGATGGCCATATGACCATGCTCCTGGGCGCGGCGCGGAAGCTTGCCCTGAATCCCGGCTTCAGCGGTACCGTGGTGTTCATTTTCCAGCCCAACGAAGAGCATGGCCTCGGTGCGCAGGCAATGATCAGGGGGGGCGTGCTGGAGCGCTTTCCCATCGAGGAGATCTACGCCATGCACAATCTGCCGGGCGTGCCGGTCGGGCAGGTGTCAACCCGTCCCGGTCTGATATGCTCCTCGGAGAGTCTGTTCGAGATCACCATCCGCGGCCAGGGCGGACATTCCGCGATGCCGCAGGCCTGCCGCGATGCGATCACAACCGGGGTCGAATTGGTGCAGGCGCTGCAGACCATCGTGTCGCGCAAGCTACGTCCCGGCGCCGGCGCGGTGGTGTCGGTAACCGAATTCCAGACCGACGGTCAGCGCAACGTGTTGCCCGGCACGGCGACGCTGAAAGGTGACGTGCGTGCCCGAAGCCCGGAAGATCGAAAAATCATTGAGTTCTGCATGCGCCAGATCGCAGACGGAGTCGCCGCAGCGCACTGCGTTTCAGTCAATGTCGACTTCAACACGGAATTCATCGAGACGGTCAACGCCGAAGGGCCTACGGAAGCGGTGATTCGGGCTGCTCGTAGCGCCGGACTTGACATCATTCCGGATCGGCAGCCGATGAGCTTCTCCGAGGACTTTGCCCACTTCGCAGCTGCGGTGCCGGGCTGTTTCCTGCTCCTTGGCAACGGTGAGGTCGGGGCGAATGGGCAACCGCTGCACTCCAACGAGTATGACTTCAACGACGATGTATCACCGATCGGAGTCGCGTTCTGGACAGAACTTGTCCGTGACCGCCTGCCGATACAGAAAGGAGATGGCAGTTGACGATGTTTTCTTCGCGTATGCAGAGCCTCCGCAAACGTCTGGCCGAGTCCGGAATCGACGTGGCGCTCATCACCGATGACGACAATGTCTATTACCTGACAGGCTATTACGACTATCTGCACATGGAATTCGGCCGTCCGACGATCCTTGCCGTGCCGCGCGACGGAGACAGCCTGCTCATTACCCCGACAATTGATCTGAACGCCGCTCGGGATCTGGCGCGGGTTGACCGGATCGCTGACTGGAACGATGGAATGGGGAGCGAATGGCGCAAGGAACTCCCTGATATCGTCAAGAATGCAGGCTGCATCGGAGTGGAACCTGATCATATGCCGCCGGTCGTGCGCGCCTTTCTCGGCGAATTGGTGGATTCCGAAAAGCTGGCAAGCGTGACCGCCATCCTGGCCGAGTTACGGATGATCAAGTCTGCAGAGGAGCTGCACCTGGCCCGGCATGCTGGCCAGGTGGCCAATGCGATGATGGCAGCAGGCCGCACTGCGATCGCCGATGGCGTGCCTGAATACGAGGTGGCGATTGCCACGTCGGAAGCTGGCACCCGCAAGGCGGCAGAACTTCTGGCGGCACACTACGATGATGCCGACATGTCACCGAACACGCATTTCCTTCAGGTCATGGCCTCGGGCGACACGATAACCAAGACCCATCACAGGGCCTCGACCCGCGTCATGCGCCGCGGTGAGCCCGTTTTTCTCTGCTTCTGTGGCATGACCAACTTCCACCGGTTCAAGCTGGGGTTCGATCGAACATTCTGGATCGGCGAAGTCGCCGACAAGTCGCAGGCGGCGGTGTATGAAGTGGCAGTAGCAAGTCAGAAAGCGGCACTTGACGCGCTTCGTCCCGGCGTGACTGCGGAAAGCGTTCATGCCGCCTACGCCGAAGTCATCGAGGGCGCGGGCTACAAATACCCGTTCCGGTGTGGACGGGCGACGGGTTTCAGTTTTCTCGAAAGTCCGCAACTGGTGACCGGGGACAGCACGATCCTTCAACCTGGCATGGTGCTGGTCGTGGATGGATCGGTTTCGGTCGAAACTTTCCGAGCGCAGGTAGGCGACAGTTTCATTGTAACGGAGAGTGGCTGGGAACCGGTAACCGACCATCCCAAGACGCTGGATGAGGTTGTCTTGTAGGTGCATACAGACCCGGACCCTCACGCGCCTTGTCAACCTGTGTCTGCCAACACGCAGGGGGGGGCTGGCAGACTCATCGGACGCAGGGCATTGATCGCCCGTTCCGGAACCGGCGGCAACCGCGCGCCATGAAGCATCATCCTGAGGACATCAATGACCCACCCGTCATCACTTGAACAGAGAATTCGACGGTGTGCCGGCCATGTCACCGGTGATATCCGTGTTCACTTGATCAACGATGAGGTTGCGTATTGCACGGATACAAATTCCTGCAACGGAACCGTCCCGGACATTGCAAACCGGCAATGATTGGTTGCAGTTACGGGACAGCAGATGCCATCTGGGCCTGGCACTTTCGATGAGTAACCCGGATTACGCCTGCCTGGAGGCCTGAGCGCGGCAATACCGCATTCCTCGGGAGGAGACGAATTGGAAAGAAATCAAGCACTTCCGCCTGAGCGTGGCTTTGACATTTCCGAGTTCGAGATGCGCACAGCCAACGCCCAGGAGATGATGGACCGGTTCGCGATGAACGCCATGCTTCTGTCGACCGAAGCCGAGGTTCGCTATTATTCGGGATTCCATACGCCGTTCTGGCAGAGTCCGACTCGCCCCTGGTTTCTGCTCATACGGTCCCATGGCAAACCGATCGCGGTCATTCCCGGAATTGGTGCTGCCTGCATGGCCGCCACCTGGATCGAGGACATCCGCACATGGCCGGCCCCGCAGCCAGGCGATGACGGCGTTACGCTTTTGGCCCGGACACTGAATGAAATTGCCGGCGACAACGGCAGGATCGGAACGCCGATGGGACATGAAACCCATATCCGCATGCCCGCTGCAGACTTTGACAGGTTGCGGGCGCTGGTCGGGGCGGACCGTTTTGTTGACGCCACCGATATCGTACGCACACAGAGGATGGTGAAGTCTGAAGCCGAGATCAACAAGATCGCGCATATCTGTTCGATTGCGTCGGACTCATTCGAGGCACTCCCGGGCTTCGTGCAGATTGGTGACACCGAACGTCAGGCCTTTGCCAGGATGCGTATCGATTTGCTGAAGCGAGGCGCCGATGATGTTCCCTATCTGGTCGGCGGTTCCGGCCAAGGCGGCTATGCAGGTGTGATCGAGCCGCCAACCAACCGCATACTAGTTGCCGGAGACATCATGATGCTCGATACCGGGGCGGTGTTCGACGGGTATTTCTGCGACTTCGACCGGAACTATGCCATTGGCCGCTCCACGGACGAGATGCGATGGGCCCATGACGTGGTATATGCAGCTACCGAGGCAGGAATCGCGGCAACCTCTCCCGGTGCATCATCTTCCGATCTCTACCAAGCCATGGCGGATGTAATGTCCGCAAATGGAGCAACCGAAGGAGATGTCGGCCGCCTCGGGCACGGGCTTGGCATGCAAATGACCGAGTGGCCTTCACTCACGCTGTTTGACGAGACGGTCCTTGAAACCGGCATGGTCATTACCATTGAACCCGGTATGAGTTTTGGTGACGGCAAGACAATGGTGCAGGAAGAGAATATCGTTGTCCGCGAGAATGGCGCAGAACTTCTTACCCGCCGTGCGCCTGCAGAATTGCCGGTGATCGTGTAGAGAGCCAGGCAACAATCGATCCGGCTCATGCTGCTTATGACTATCTTCAGCCCATTTGGAAAAGGAAGAACAGTTGCGTAACCTGCGCATCCACCGTGTGGAAGTCCGGAATTGCCATGCATGCACGGATTGTGGTTTGAATCGTTTCGGCAGTCTGCAGGAGACCGGTCCCTGGTTTCAATGCCGGGAGGTCATCCGGTGATACTGACACAAGAAGCTATTGGCGATCCCTGTTTTCTGCCCAAACGGGCACCGCGGGTAATCTTGAACTCATGAGCAAGCGCAAATGTTCCGGCAGAACACGAGGTGTTTGGCCTCGGTAGCAAGGACACTTGTACCAATTGCTTGGGCAGCCAAGGAAAGGAGCAGATATGTTCCCTGGACTGGAACAGGAAATAGTCGATCGCCCTGCCTATGATCGCAATGTCGAAAAGCTGCGAAATTCGGGCGTGGTATTGCCCAGGATACAGGAACTTGCCGATCCCGGGAGCCACCTTGCCTCGAAATCCGCGGAAATCGTCGATGCCGATCCCGATGGGGCTGACCACCGCAACCTGTTTCGCGTGCATTGGCATAACGGCACAGATCGGAGAAGCCTTGTTGATGTGCCGGAACACATCGTTCTGCCCGGTGCACTGACTGGCGTAAAGGCCAGGATCGCAGTTGCATTGGGAAACCGTTTTCCGATGATCAGCGCCCATAAGGTGCTTGCGGCCTATGGGTGCCTCATTCCGCGTCTCCTTTCCGGCGCCTTCGATGCAAGCAGGCATCGGGCGGTCTGGCCATCGACCGGCAATTACTGCCGTGGTGGTGTGGCAATCGCCACTCTGCTGGGGTGCCGGTCCATGGCGGTACTGCCCGAAGGCATGAGCCGGGAACGCTTCGATTGGCTCAACCGATGGCTCCTGGATCCCAATGACATCATTCGCACGCCAGGTAGCGAGAGCAACGTAAAGGAGATCTACGACGCCTGTCATGCGCTGGCCAGGGATCCGGAGAACCTGATTCTGAACCAGTTCAGCGAATACGGCAATTACATCATTCACCGCTCGGTCACGGGTCCGGCCCTGCAAAGAGTATTCGAAAAAGTGAACGCCGATCGCCGCCTGCGCCCGCGTGCCTTCCTCGCCGCATCCGGTTCGGCTGGAACGCTGGCAGCGGGGGAACATTTGAAGCAGGTTTTTGGCACGGATACCGGTGTAATCGAGGCTCTGGAGTGCCCGACCCTGTTGTACAACGGCTATGGTGAACACAACATTCAGGGAATCGGCGACAAGCACGTTCCGTTGATCCACAACGTCATGGCGTCCGATTTCGTAATCGGTGTGTCTGACGGTGCCTGCGACGGACTGAATCTCCTGTTCAACACTTCAGTCGGGCGAAGATATCTCTCGGACTACAAGGGGATCGGCCAGGAACTGATCGCGAGCCTGGGAAATCTGGGGCTCTCTTCGATCGCCAATATCCTGGGCGCGATCAAATACGCCAGATACATGGATCTGGGCGAAAGTGACGTTGTGCTGACCGTGGCGACCGACGGTGCGGACATGTACCTGTCCGAGATGGCCATAGCCTCGAACAGGCATTTCTGCGGTAGTTTTGACGAATTCGCTGCCGCAGAGACCTTTGGCCGCTACATTCTCGGTGCCGGTATCGACCATGTGCAGGAGTTGGGTCGATTTGAACGGGAACGCATCTTCAACCTGGGCTACTATACCTGGGTCGAGCAACAAGGCGTCTCGCTGGAAGATTTTGACCGGCGCCGGGACCAGGCATTCTGGGACGGTTTGCTGGCTCACGTTCCATTGTGGGATGAAATGATCACAAGCTTCAACGGCGGTCGATAGTTC
>CAXXUY010000013.1:0-103802 GCA_963664715.2 Paracoccaceae bacterium | reverse complement strand
AGCAGATGGAAGTCAAATTGCATCGGATGTCATGGTGCGGGGCGGCAGTTACCCGAAAGAGGTGGAGTAGTCCAACTGGTCATTGCAGGAAGCGATTGACAGGTTGTTGCAACAGATTCGAATATGTTTCGTATTAAGGTCTTAAGTTTGATATTGTGCCTACTTCGTGGCGGTGACGAAGACCGCTCCGAGTTTGAGAGTTACTTCGAATTGTCGAGTCATGACGTGACGTTGTACTCGGATAGAGGTTACTGCTTGGTCAAGCACGTGTGCCTAGTGTAGCTGCAAGGCAACACGTCCATTCAATCACGCCAAGGGCAACTTGGGCTCCGACGTTTCGGTTTGCGGACTCATTACCGTATCCCGAGTTCTACTGTTCACCGTACCTGACCTAGAGACTGCTGAAGTGAAAATTTTCGATCGAGGCACGCCTGACCTATGGAGAGTAATATGGGCCGGCAAGCGAATCTGCAGACGGAACTGTCTATGCCCCGGCGGCACCTGCCAAACGTAGTGAGCGGCAACTGGTGACTCGAGGCAACCGTGGTAGACACGAAGTTCGTCACCTGTTAGGCGGGCCGCTCCCTGAAGATGAACGGAGGACACCGTGGCAACCTGCGTGGATTTCAAGCGCCTGGTATCGGACTACGCCAAGCTGGAAGGAAGTGCGACAATCAGCATTGGAACGACAGGATTTGCCGGAGATGGCAACCGGCTGTTTCTGAATTTCAACGATGTCGGCATCCTCTTCCCGCACTCGGAAGCCGAAGCCTTTCTTGTGGGTGCCGCACGCGCCGCCAAACGACTGGGTTACGACATCTGAAGGAGTCCCTTCACCCGGACGCAATTCGGACACTGCCGCAGCGTCCAGAGATTCCGAATGTCTACGGGCGGGGCCGGTCACACTCCACCTCGAGACCCGGCACGCAACCATCCGGCAGGCGAAACCTGTCGTGAAACTAGATCTGTTCGATCGGTTTGCTTCGCATGCGTCCGACGGTCTCCCTCTCGGCCCTTCGGCAGGATACGGGCGGAAGGCCCCGGGAAATGAGCGAAAGATCTTCGAGAACCAATGCGCCGATGCTCTGCAATGCGCTGACAAGCCCCCCGGCCCGGTGGGCCGACAACAGCATTCCAGGTGTCTGGCGGATCGGGTCGTCTTTTGCCGCCGGTTCTTCAGGAAACACGTCGGTTGCAATGCGCAGCCGGCCGGAAGCGGCTTCCGCGGCGAGGGCGGCGAAATCCGCCAGTGCAGCTCGGCTGAGGAGAATGAGCATGGAGCCATCCTGCATCTTTGCCAGCGCTTGCCTGTCGATCAGGTGGCGGTTTTCCGTGGTCACCGATGCGACGACAAATAGAACCCGGGACCTGCCGAGCACCTCTTCAAGAGATGCCGCCTCGACGCCAAGACGCCTGAGGTGATCGTCCGGAAGCCAAGGGTCGAATGCGAGCAGGCGGGGATTGAACGGGACCAGCAGCCGGTGCAATGCCCGACCCAGATCCCCGAAACCGATGAACCCCATGTCAGCACCCGTCAGGAGTTCGGCCTCCGGGTTGCCTGAAAGCGAGTATTTCTCCTTCCCGGCGACAAAGTCGGAGTGACCGGTATGGATTCCCCGAGCCAGTGACAGTGCCATTCCCAATCCCATTTCAGCGACGGGAACGGCAAAGACCGAGCTTGGTGCAAGAACGTGAATTCCGCGCTCGAAACAGAGGTCGTAATCGATATTGGGAAGGAAATTGGTTTCGACGTTGAATATGGCCCGCAGGCCCGGCGCCGAGTCCAGCCGCTCGCGGGGGAGCGGTTGCTGGCCGATTACGACATCCGCCCGTGGCAGAAACTCTTGGTAATCGGCTTGCCTGCGTTTCGGATTGACTTCGAAAACGGTATGATTGCCAAAGAACTCCTTCCTGTGGTCTTCGCTGAAAATCTCGGCCGTTTTGCGCGGCTCCGGGTCATAAAGGATTCGCATTCTGGTTTCCGTTCCGTGAAATCGTGCCGCAGCATAAATCGTCATTCCCGTCGTGAAGGCAAGCGGTTGAGCGTGAACGACACGGCTTCCGGTGATCGCATGGGAACAGGCAATCGGAATCAGACCGGGCCGGCAAACCATTCGTGATCACGAGCGATCAATCGGCATCCATGATTTGGCGACCAACAGGAATTCCTCTGCCAAGGAACAGACTCCTCCTGCCCAGCTGGTTCGGGACTGACGCCGGGATCGAAGCGGCGAGCAAAGGGGAGCAGACACCGAAAAGCCCGGAATTCGCGTGCTGGCCCGGCGGGGACCGCCCGTTCGGCACACGGGAAGCTTCACAGTGTGAGATAACTGACCTGTTTGCCCAGAGAACCCGCAGGAAGGAAAACCTTCGCGTTGTGGGTCATGCGGTGGCGGCAAACCGAGTCTGCATTCTTGTCACTACTACGTCAGACCAGCGCACACTAACTGGCACTCGGCACCTACACGTCCCGCCAGGACCGCTGAGACCAGGGGTATACGAAAATGACCAAGTTTCTTTCAAACCTTCTCCCGCAGATCATTCTCGTGATTGCAGGCATCGGGGTTGTCGCGCTGCACACTGCCCTGATGATGCTGTAAGAGTTGTTGACCTGAACCGGGGCGGCGCCTGCTCCAGGGTGGCCGCCCCTCAAGCGTTGACAGTTGAGGCTCGCGCCTCCTGATACATCCGGGTGACTCTCCGAATTCGGACTTGTCGGTTCACCGGTCGCGACCGGTTTCACGGATTCCGGTCCCGGCACACGGCCTGCCAAACGTCGTTCCCGTTCACCCGCCAAGCAACAGGTTCGGCAGATAGAGAACGATTCCGGGGAGCAGGACAAGTCCGGCGATGGTCAGTGCGTCGGCGACGAAGAAGGGCGCAACGCCCTTGAAGACATCGTGCACCGAGAGTTCGGGACGCACGCCGGCCACTACGAAACAGTTGAGCCCGATCGGCGGCGTGATCAGGCAAAGCTCGGCCATTTTCACGACAATGATGCCAAACCAGATTCCGCATCCGACGGCATTCATTCCGAATGCGCTTTCCGCAGCAGTTACGGCCACGCCGCCATTGAGGGCAATGACTGCGGGAAACACGACCGGGAGCGTCAGTATGAGCATGCCGATAGCGTCCATGAACATGCCGAGTACGGCATAGGCCAGCAGGATCAGGATCAAGGTCAGGAAAGGACTTTGGTCCAGTGATGTAATCCATGCCGAAAAGGCGCCAGGCAGGTCTGCAAATCCCAGAAACCTCACAAAGACCAGCACTCCCCAGATGATCGTGAAGATCATCACGGAGAGTTTCGCTGTTTCCATGAGAGCGCTCCTGAGCTGCGGCCAGCGCATGCCGCGGTAAACGGCCATCACGAACACAACGAACGCACCCAGTGCGCCGCCTTCCGTCGGAGTTCCCCAGGCATCGCCGCCGAACGGGTTGTAGATGAACAGTATGATGATCGCGACCACGAAGAAGATAGGGAATACGGGCGGCAGTGACCTGAACCTCTCGACCCAGGAAAACCCGCTGACCGGAGGTCCGAAATTCCTGACCGCGACGGCCATTCCGACGATCAGGACGCCATAAACCAGTGCGGAAAACGCCCCGGGAAGGAAACCCGCCAGCAACAGCGCGCCGACATCCTGCTCCACGATGATGGCATAGATGACGAGGATTGCCGAAGGCGGAATCAAGGACGCGAGCGTCCCGGCAGCGGCAACCACCCCCGCGGCAAAGCGCTTGTCATATCCGATGGCTGTCATCTCGGGTATGGCAATCCGGGCAAACACTGCGGATGTCGCGACCGAAGCACCCGACACCGCCGCAAATCCCGCGGTCGCGAACACGGTTGACACGGCCAGGCCGCCGGGAACCCATCCGACCCACCGCTTGGCGGCCTCGAAGAGTGCCTTGGTCAGACCGGCGTAGTAGGCGAGGTAGCCGATCAGTATGAAGGTCGGAATGAGCGACAGGGCCTGGGACGATATCTTGGAGTGGGGAACCTGGCCCGCCGTCTTCACGGCAACCGTGAGCGCCCAGGCAAACTGCTCGGGGTCGTAGCCGCGCTTGTCCCAGAAGATCCAGACCAGGCCGACCAGGCCGGCGATGGCTGCGGCGAAGGCCACCCTGACGCCGAGGACCACGAGAACCAGCAGGAAACCGGTAACGATCAGGCCAATGTCGATGGAGTCCATCGGCGCAGCGTCCGGCTAGCCTGTACGCCCGTTGTCGCTCTCGAGCCCTGAAACGGTTTCGGCCTCATGAGCAGCAACTGTTGGCGCATCCTCGAAGAGCGGAACAGCCACGGGTCGAGGCGCTCCCGAGAGGATCGCCCGGCCATAGCCCCAGACCTGGAACGTCAGGCGCAGGGCCAGAACAGAGAATGCCACCGGAACGAGGAGCTTGGCAGGCCAGAGTGGCAAACGGATGTCGACGCTGGAGTCACGACTCCAATACGGCGCCGACCAGTCGAATGACCGTTCAAAATGGGCCCAACTCCCCCAGATCATCATCAACACGAGAACCAGGATCAACAGGGTTCCGGCGAGTTCGGCGACCCACAGGGAACGACCGCGGAGCAGTCCCATCACGATGTCCATCCGGATGTGACCGCCGAGCCTTTGGCAGTATGAAATGCCGATAAAAGCAATGAGCGGCATCGCCTGCTCGATCCAGTCGACATAACCGGGGATGGGATGGTTGAAGAAATTGCGCCCGCCGACACTGGCCACGGCAAGCAACATCAACGAAAAGACTGCCATCCCCCCGGTGAGGGCCAACAGTGATTCCAGCTGGAACAGGCGGCGATCAATCCTGCTGAGCAGGGTGCCGTCCGCAAGTACTGACGATGAACCCGCCAATCGATCTCTCCCCGGCAGTGCCCCGCCGGCAGGGTGTTGCCGGCGGGACGATACAAAGGGGGACTAGTTTCCGGCAATCATGCCGGCCACGAGGTCATAGAGTTCCTGCGCGGGCAGTCCGCGGGCAGAATTCTCTTCGATCCAGGCCTGGGCAGCAGGCGCCGCGACCGCTTCGCGGAACGCCGCGACTTCTTCGTCGGCATAGGTGATCCGCTCAATGCCCTTTTCGTCGAGTGTCGGTCCCCATTTCGCCATCGTCTTTTCGTTGTAGTGGGAAATGTAGTGCGCAATCGCCTCGTCCACTGAACCGAGAAGAGCTTCGCGCTCGGAATCGCTCAGCGAGTTCAGGGCATCGGTATTCACGACGACAGGACAGTTGACTGTTCCGGGATTGAGATTCGTGGTCCACCACTTGGCGCTCTCAACAGTTCCGAACGACATGTGGGCGTGCGGAGCGAATGCAACCGCCTTCACGACGCCACTGTCGAGTGCCTGGCGGACCTCGGTGGCAGACATGGAAGTCGGGACTGCGCCGATCGCCTTCATCGCCTGGCCGATGCCCCCGGTTGCCCGGACAGCCAGCCCTTCAAATTCCGCGAGCGTCCTGGGACCATCACCAACGCCTGCAATGTTGTATTGCGGCAGGGGGGATGGCATCAGGAGCGTGGCGTTCCATCTCGCGAGATCGCCGACGGCGGCGGGATGCTGGTAGACGGCCCGGGAGATGTCCACTTCCTGTTCAAGAGAGGACACGCCAAGGAATGGCAGCTCCAGGACGGTGATCGATGGATTCTTGTCGTAGTGGTATCCCGCGCAGAACTGGGCCATCTCGAACGCACCGATCGAAATGCCGTCCAGGTTCTCCCGGTTGTTGGACAGGCCGCCATATGACAGGTTGAGCGTGAATTCACCTCCGGTCTTCTCGCTGACGAGTTCAGCCAGCTTTTCGACATGCTCGGTGAATGCACGGCGCGTGCCCCACAGTGACACATTCCATTCGGTTGCCGCTGCCTCGCCGGCCATGACCAGCGACAGGCTGCCGGCAACTGCAAGTTTCAGATAATCTGGTTTCATGTGTTCCTCCTGTTTGATCTTGCCAACCCGTGTTGGCGAGGAAGGCATCATTCTATCTCGAATGCCGCCATGAATCCCTGAATAAATCCGCCTGAACCGCGGGAATCGCGTTGCGGATTTCCGCAGGGCAGTCAGAGAAGATCCTGTTTCCTGATACCAAGTTTCACGATTCTGTCGTTGAGCGTCCGCCTGGCCATGCCGAGCGTCCGGGCAACGGCTTCCATTCGACCCTTATGATTCCGGATTTCGCGCGAGATCAACTGGCGTTCGAATGCCGCAACCGCCTCGCGAAGTGTCGCCGGCACGTCGTCGATCACACCTTCCTTCCGGATAGCCTCGCTGGCGGACCCCCTTTCGCGCCGCCAGGCGAGAATGCGCCTCTCGGCCACATGACGCAACTCCCGGACATTGCCAGGCCAGTCGTAACTCATCAGTGCCGCGATATCGTCATTGGTGAACGGCGGCGTATCCAGTTCGTAGAGGCCGGCATAGTGCTCCACGAAATGCTCGTACAACAATACGGTGTCATTGCCGCGCTCGCGCAGGGAGGGGATGGACAGGATGATGGCGCCCAACCGGTAGTACAGATCCTGGCGAAATGCGCCGGCTTCGACCTCGTCTTCCAGTTTCCTGTTCGAGGCAGACACTATCCGGACGTTGTTGCCTTGCGATTGCTGGTCGGGCACCGGCGGCATATTGCCATGCTCGATGACCCGAAGCAGCTTTGCCTGAACCTGCGACACGCACACGGCCAACTCGTCAAGGAACAGCGTTCCACCTTCCGCCTCCGCGATCACGCCAGGCATGCCGCCTGGCCGGGTCGGGGAAAATGCCTCGATTTCACCTCGCGGAATCATGGCGCAATTGACCGGAACAAAGGGCCTGCCGGAACGCGAGCCCAGATTGTGGAGCGCACGTGCTACCAGTTCCTTTCCGGTTCCGGTTTCGCCAAGGATCAGAACCGGAGCTTCACTCTGGGCCGCATCCTCCACCTCCTCGCGGAGCCTGCGCATCGCCACGCTGTCACCGATCAGAATGGAATCCAGTCCCGAGAGCTTCCTGAGATGTTCCTTCAAAGCCGCATTTTCGCGTTTCAGCCGACCGTAAGCCGCCGCGCGCCTGATTGCGTCGGACAGGCGACTTGGCTGGAACGGCTTTTCGACGAAGTCAAATGCACCGGCCTTCATGGCATCGACTGCCATCGGAACGTCTCCATGGGCCGTGATCAGTACAATCGGCGGAGCATGGACAGCATGCTCGAGCCTGTTCAGGAGTTCCAGCCCGCTCATGCCCGGCATCCGGACATCGCTCACCACAACATCGGGAAGTTCCGAAGCCAACGCATCCAGCGCATGCTCGGCTCTCGGGAACGCAACAACACGGTATCCTGATCTCTCCAGGAACCGGACCAGGGACTGGCGCATCTCCCTGTCATCGTCCACGACGACGATATGCACCGGGCTGTCAGTCGGGGATATCATGGTCAGTTTCTGCCAAGGGCAGTTCCAATACGAACTCTGCTCCACCGCCGCTGATGTTCCTGGCAGTCAGGCGTCCCCCGTGTTCCTTGACGATTTCGGCCGAAATCGCCAGCCCGAGTCCCATGCCTTCGCCGGATGCCTTGGTTGTCACGAATGGCTCGAATATTGCACGTTCAGAGCCACCGTCGATCCCGGCACCGGTATCGGATACAACAATCCGGGCATTTTCACGGTCCAGTTCAAGTGCGATCGAAAGGTGCTTCCTGGGGCTGTCCAGCATGGCATCCAGGGCGTTGCGTATCAGGTTCACGAGAACCTGCTCCAGTCGCATCCGGCCGCCCCGAACCCTGGCGGGTTGCCCTGAAGGGTCACAGAACAACTCCACGCCTTCCGACCGGATTGCGGGACGCATGGTCTCGAGACCACCGGCAATGACATCTGCCAGTTCGACGTCGTCGAACTTCTCTCCGCCGCGCTTGGCAAAGAACTTGAGCTGCCGGGTTGTCTCGATCATGCGATCGGCAAGCCGGTCAAGCTGCACAAGTACTTCGCCCGAATCCTGGAATTCCGGACGGGGCCCGCTCCTGCCGGACAGGGCGGGCAGGCTGGAACTGGCGATATAGGTCTTCATGGCTGACAGTGGCTGGCCAAGCTCATGGCTCACCGACGCAGCCAGTTGCCCCAGCGCCGCGAGAGTGGATGTGCGTTTCAATTCGTTCTGGGCGCGTTTCAGGCGGGTTTCTGCCTGTCGTCTCTCGTCTATTTCCCGTTCCAGCTCCGAATTGAGGTGATTGAGTTCGTCCCGCTCGCGCTGGGACCTAATCAGGAGTCCGCGGGTTCGTTCCGACCGCCGAAAGAGAGCAAATGCGGCAAGCGACGAAAGCAGGACGGCAATGATCGCGACGATAAGCCTGCTACGCTCCTGGACAATCCCGTAGGGTGACAGGAAATGGAGCTTCCACCCCAGCCGGCCAACCTCTGCAATGTGCTCGACAAACCTGCTGCTGCCGATGGTCACAACGCTTCCATCGCGCTCGAGCTGGATTGGATTGAGCTCGGCATCCGCGAATTGCCGACGTTCGGCGATCAATCTTCGGGTTTCATCGTCGAGTTGGGCTATGGTCCGGAAGCGCCAGGAATCCTGTCCGGAAAGTACGATCACGCCATCATTGTTCGTTATGAACAGCCTGCCTTCCGGCGTTGCCCAGTTGGCTTCAAGGTCCCGGAGTTCCACCTTGACGGCAATCACACCGACGACACCCTTCCCGTCCGCGATGACAGGATGCGACACGAAGTAGCCTGGCACGCCGGTTGTCGCCCCGATCGCGTAGTACTCTCCCGGCCTGCCATCAAGCGCTGTCCTGAAATAGGGTCTGAACTCGTAATTCTGACCGAGAAAGGTCTTTGGTTCTCTCCAATTGGACGAAGCGATGGTCCATCCGCGGTCATCCATGACATAGATTGCATCGACTCCTGTCGTTTCGGCAAACCGTTCCAGGCGTTCATTCAGCGAACCAGGCGGTGATCCAATGGCTGCCGCGATGACGGCCTGGTCTTCGGAAAGGATCGGCGGAAGCGTCTGGTACCGTTCCAGTTCCGAAACAAGGGAGGCAAGATGAGGCGCGGCCTGTCTGCCGGCTGCCTCAACCGTCCGGCCGACATTGTAGGTCTCTGCGACCCGGTAGGCGATCAGCAGGAGTACGACCCCGGCGGCAATCGCCATCAGTACGGGTTGCTTGCTGAAGATTGCCAGTCTTGATGCGATCATCACTCTTCACATAGTCGAAAAGCCCGGCTGCCGAAACATGCAAACAGCTTCCACGCTGCCCCTGGGTCCGGCAGGTCACGTGTGGTTCTGTTCCTTTCAGACCCGGACAGATAATGTCGAATTCGACTCAAAGCCCCGAACTGAAAGGCCACGAAAGATGTGTTCCCAATCTGCAAAGGCAGGGTTGTTGTGGTGCAATCTCTTCCTCGCCGGGGCGTTGCCTGCATTTGCTCCGGATGGTCTCCAGGCGGAGGGCGTCTGTCCCCTGTCCGGCCCCGGTGCCTCCAGGGCAATCGGGGTGATTATCGGGTTCGAGAGCTGGCCACCGGATGAGGACCGGCTTGAACCCTTGCTGCGGAAACTCGAAGATGCGGAACTTGAACTTGCCGATGCGTTTGAACGGTTCAAAGTCTGGGTATTTGCCTGGGACAGCTTCCAGGATGGCAGCAGGGCAGAAAACCTCTGTTCCGAACTGGCACTTGATGATGGCACGTCTTCACTGTTCCTGAGCTGCGAACCCGATTCCCTGCTCAGCCCCGCCAGCGCAGCGAGCGAAGGCGACGCGCTGAACTGACCGGCATTCGAATTCGGGGATTGCCTTTCCATTCCCGGCAGGAAGGGCCCCGCTCCAATTCCATTGCAGCGGCATCGCCTGCCCACAGGGCGAGTCCCCGCTTCCGCATGTTGCGATACGGGGGCCTCAGCCCTCGGCGAAGGTCCCGTGAAGTGCCAAGGGAAGGGGATAGGGCAGGACCCCCTCCCATATCGGACCGCTGGAAACATCGCTTGCATCGAAAACGTTGAGACCGGTCATCTTCCGTTTGACATCAAGGTATGGACCGAGCAGCCAGCCTTCTCCTTCGGCTTCACCTCCAGGCACGAATACGTGCTCTTCCGGGATCTGGTCACCGGGATACGTCCAGCCATCGACCTTGCCCTGTTCGGGGTCGATTCGAACGATCCTGCCGAACGGCCAGTTGCCGTCCCGGCTGTCGCCGGCGAGAGCGAAAACCATCCTGTGACGCAGGCCGGTAAACCGGGAATCGATCCGGGGAAACTCAACCTGGCCCGGAGCCGACAAGCTGACCGCCGCATCCGAACCTGTCGGGAGGATGACGGTCCGGTAGCGCGGATGTGCGGAGGTGAATTTCAGTTCCCCGCACATCACTGCCCTCAGATCCCTGGTCACGAAGTCCGGACCGGTCGCCTGGCACAGATCAAGTCGAATCGTTCCATCCTCTTCTTCCCAACCGTTCCCGTGATGAAAGTGAAAACCGGGCGGCAATTCATGGCGCCTCACAACTTCAAGCAGGTCCTTGTCGATCGTGAGGATCCTTGTTCCGAGTGCCGGTTGCCAGACATGGGCATCAAGGAAGCTGACATCCCCGCCTGACCAGCGATCGGGTTCAACCACCAACGGTGTCAGCAACACGACGAGGTGGCGAGACGTCACCACGAAATCATGCACCATGCCCATCGGTCCGACATCGATCAGGTTTGCCTTGACGATGTTGCCGTCCCTGCCGATACGGTAGACCAGCAAGGCTTCCCGCGGCCAGATGATGACACCGATATTCCACAGGGTTCCATCCTTCTCAACCCTGGGATGGGCAGAGAACGGCAACCCGGCGAGGTCCGGATGCCAGGCCCTGAACTGCCCCGCATCCAGGGTGTCCGGATCAACGGTGAGTGCCGAACCTCCCTCCCATAATGCCATGAGCTGTCCGGCATGGAGGAGCATGGACGTATTTGCAACATTCATGTCATCCGGTCCGGTCAATGGTCCGGACCCGGCAGTGCCGAAGGCAGGAATGAAGCGCCTGCCTTCCCGGGTTTCCCGGCGCCGCTTCGGCGTGTCGAGGATTCGTGCGCGGTGGGTGACGTGGCCGTCGGCAAAGGTGAATGCCTGCACCATGCCATCGCCGTCGAACCAGTGCGTGTAACGATCACCGAAACGTTCATGTTCCGCTGGCCCGTTCCTCCAGAGCACGCCCCCAAGTTCCGACGGCAGGTGCCCGCGCAATGTAGTCATCCCGGCAGCGAAAGATTCAGCCCCGGCAGTTGCAAATCCCAGGAGATGGGGATTGCCGGACAGCCCCGCTTCAAACTCCCCGCGCGTTCCGCCGAAGGACCCGATCACGGACAGGGCCGGCATGCTGGCAACGGCGCCTAGCACGGCGCGTCGTGAAGGATGGTTGCTCGCCATGTCAGGACCCGGGATATGCGACGGGCACGACGATCGAGAGCCGTTCCTCGTCCGAACCGATCGTGAACGCGGCATCATCGAATGAAGGCGGACCCATGAATCCGACGGCGCCGTTCGAGAAACCGTAGCCTTCAACCGGAATATTCAGGATGTTCAGATCCAGCTCCCCGTTCCCGTTGGAATCGTGGAATGCCGCAACCGCATACTCACCCGCCTCAAGGTCGGTGAAGATGACGGATACGCCACCGGGATCTGCCGGGCTGACGAGGCCTGCGATCGCTCCTCCCTCATCCGGAAACGCCACGTCCGGGACCCGCTTGTAGAGTGCAATCCGCGCCTCGCCCTCATCTGACCGCAACCCTTCGACGGAAACCTCGAGATCGGCTGCGTGTGCGGCGGTGCCAAGGAAGAATGCTGCGCTCGTGAGCACGCATGACCTGATTGTGTTTCTTGAATTGGACATCTGAATCTTGATCCTTTCTGCTGGTTGCTTCATGTCAGTCCGGGACATTGAAGACCGGGAATGCCGGGGTCATCATCGATTGCGCCGATGAAGCTGACAAATTCGCAGGATGCAGAAATTGCCATTGACGTTTCGTGAACTGCTGGGCGTGCGCTCCCTCGCAATACAGGGAGCGGTATTGGCGTGTCTCGTCGTGCTGTTCACGCTGATCGGACCATTCGGAACATATGTTTCGATTTCTCCGCTCGGCCGAATCGGCTACTGGTCCCTGGCGCTGGGTGCGAACTGGCTGGTTTGTTCGAGCATCATGATGATGGTGGTTCGCCTGACTTTCGACGCGTCATGGTGGCGCAGGCTGCTGGCGATCGCTGCGGCTGCAGTTCTTGCCGCCATTCCCGGCACCGGGGTTGTGTACACCGCCGAGTCACTGTTCAGGCCAGGCAACCTGGACCAGATCACGCTGCCCGAAATCTATCTCGGTGTCGCGGTGTTGATGGTGGCGATCAGCACTCTCGTCGTTGCGGTCATGACCGGACAATGGAGCATGGGAGGAACGGGCGAGCCCGAATCAACCGGAGCAGGATCGGAAACTCCACCAACGGTTCGTTTTCTTGACCGGCTGCCGCCAAATCTCGGCCGCGACCTGATCTATCTCAAGATGGCGGATCACTACGTGGAGGCGTTCACGACCGCCGGCTCGACGCTGGTGCTGATGCGATTTGCCGATGCGGTAAGCGAACTGGATGGGGCTGGCGGGCTGCGCGTTCACCGTTCCTATTGGGTTGCCGGGCGGCATGTGACCAGGGCCGAGCGCCGCAACGGACGCACGATCCTCTGCCTTACGGGCGGGCACGAGGCGCCGGTCAGCCGGGGCTACCTGCCGGCTGTCAGGCAGGCAGGCCTCGCGTGAACGCTCCGCACCTTTCCAGTGAGCTGACCATGCCCCTGGGAACACTGTCCTCCGACAGTGTCTGCGCCGTGGCAGGCCGGTACCGGTCCTCCTGTTTCCCACGTTGCGACACGAAGCTTGCCGCTCTCCGAATTCCAGGAAAATCAGCGAGTTGCTGACCAGGGCCATCCACAAGCAGGGTAATCCGGTTCCATCTCAACCCGGCATTGTTTAACGCGCGACCTGACCCGCACTGTCAGCGCCCGGACGAGGCGCCAGGCCGGCGATCGGGACGGCCTGCACTCCTCGCAAGAACATCGCAGGATCCAGTCGCGGGCGGGGTTTTCACAAGAAGTTCGAATCAGCTCATCCGGCGCTCCGACGGGTGGTCGCCACCTGGTCCGCCGTTAGCCGTGAAGCCATTCGGCTTCCGCCGCATGGCTCTGGCTGCCGATGTGAGACCCTCGCCGCCTGCGTCAAGGCACAATCGGCGATCATTGCCGGCAAATACAGTCTTCACCACCACTACGCTCAATCCTGCAGCTTCTGAAGAGGAAAGCGCCGCGTCGGCAGCTACGGCTTTGCCTGCCCGCGTATCCTGGGCTGGAGGATATTTGGCACTGGCTTGCCGGGGACCGGTCTTCGGTAGCAACTCGCAGAGAGTCGGTGAATTCACCCGGAACCGTCGAGTTGGCCGGGAAAGGCATGAACATTCCCGCATGTCGATGCCGACCGGCCCTGACCCTTACCGCGGGACATTGTGTCCTGGGGTCTGGCCGGGCTGACTGCGTCATGGCTGGCGGGCTGGCTGTTCGGGCAGACCGGCAATTTCGGTGCGACCTGCCGGTTGACACTCGCATTGACTGTCGCGGCATTGGCATCCGCGGTCCTGATACGCCCCGTTATGGACCGGAACGGGCTTCGTGCACATTGTCGGGAATCTGCCCGCGGGCAGCAGTTCCTCACTCGGTTTGAGATACCGGGCAATTTACCTGGAATTGTGTCTCCTAAGGCGGGAAACATCAGGCTGGAATGTGCACTCATGCTGCATCGGTAAGGCCTGTTGTCCGGGATCGTCGATTTCGCTCGTCAACCTCGGCCAAAATTCGATGATCAGGCAACATATATTCCATTTGCGGATGTGGAATTGGGCCGGCACCAGAAATTGTCACTATGACTCAGCGCCTTGCGTGATTTGGAGGTTCCTGCCAGACATCGACCTTGCCGGTATCCTGGTCAGGTTACCTTGTTCGAGAAATGGTGAAGACTTCGTCATTGAACCAAAGCCCGCCATATTTGTGGAGAACGTCCGCAGTGACGTCGAAGTGCCGGGAACTCCCATGTGTCACTTCAAGGAGTTCATCTTCGATCTGTCCGACATAGGTCGCCGCATTCCAGGCAGCAGCCAGCGTCGAGGTCCCGATAGAAGGACCGACTTCCTCAGGCAAGGTATGCATTCTGTAGGAGAGCAGGGCATCGCTGCCAATCGGAATCGAGAGATCGAAAACTCCGGCCTCCTCTCCGAGTTCCGACTTCAGGGCGGCAATCAGATCATGTCGATTCACGGGGAACAGTTCGATGTCCGGCCAGACCGATTTCACGATCTCCTCACCGGGGTCATTTCCGGCGGACTGCACGACGAGCATTCGGCCATTTCGTGACAGGCTTCTTGCGAGCGGGGCGAGAATCGCCTGAGCCTTCAGTTCCGCGCCTGTCCGCGCCCGCCATGGCTGCGATGCGAGAACCAGATCGTATTCCGCTTCCGTGGCTCCCATCGTCGGGATGACATTGTCCAGGAGGAAGTCATGGTCCCTCCGGTAGATGACGAGCACTGCTGGCTTGACATAAAGCGGATTCCCGGTCTTTGGCGAAGAGGTCACCTGCCAGTTCCCGACGAGAAAGGGATCAAGATTGCTCAGTTGCTCCTGAAATCCGATGGATGACTGGCCATCGAGCGCGACGACCTTCCAGACCAGATTGTCTTTCGCATCCAATCGATTTGGCGTCAGCCATGGTGCTTCCGAATAGAAAAGGTTGGTCATCACGACAACGCTCGCGGGGTGCTCCACCAGCCGATCCGGCATCTTGCCAAGCGACAGGCGCAGATCCTCGAGGCTGATTTCCTTGCCAACGATATAGAACGGAACATTGGGCAACAGTTGGTGCATTGCACGCATCGTATTTGAAAGGACTGTTGCATCACCCATGCCTGCATCGAAAATGCGCAGCGCGGGTGGCCGCGGCCTGACATGCTCAAGTTCCTGCGCCACGCGTTCGGAAATTCGCCACTTCTCGTCGGTCGTATTGACGAACGTCAGATACTTCAGGCGGTTGTCAAAGAACCTGAATGGTTTACCAGTCTTCAATCCACCTTGCTCCAATCCGCCCGAATTTCTTTCGAGCGCAGGTCAATACCTGATTCGCCGCAACATGCAATTCGACTTGCCACAACAGCAGCAGCATCCGAGAGGATTGATGCCTGCAATCGATGTGCGATGTCCTGCGGTGAGGTATTCCATTCCGATCTTGTCGTCCGAAACCTCACCGCCTGTCGGGGCAGTTGCGGACAGAACACTGGACAGGTTCGTGCATGCCCGGGTGATCCTGCCAGCCTCCGCCCGCACCCCGGCAGCAGGGTGGAACATATTGGCTCAAAGAAAGGCATCCCCGGTCTCCTCGCCGGAAGAAAGCGCCGGTCAGTGATGCTCATCCCGGTCAATGAGAAGCACATCTCCATGATAGTGGACGGCATGGTGCCCAGAGAATTCGAATTGGCCCACTACGACATTATCAACAAGATTTCCGCGCAAATCAGGAAGTGGATGGCCAAGCCGTGGAAAGCTGCTTCGCCATCGAGATTCGCAAAACTTCAACGAACCGGTACTTGGTCGTGAGACAGCAATTCGGGCCGTTCTTTCATCGTCAACCTGAACCCGGTCGAATAGACACGAGCCACAATCAGGACAATCACAATCCCCGCGGTCTGTACACTGTCCTGAACCTGCTGCTGGAAAACTGCTCTGCCTGGGAAAGAAGACAGCCCGGGCATCCCGGACCAATCCGGTTTCCAGGCAAATCGGCGTCGGCCTAATCCGGGAAATCTACCGCGCTGCGCAGCAACTCAATCCGGGAAACAACAGCAGATTCCAGTCTCCGGCTGCAAGGCGGGTTTCCCGAGAGCTTCCTGGCGAAAAATGACAGGTTGAGCCTGACCTGGCGGCAGGATTTCATCCGGACCACATCCGGACCACGCCGAAAAACTTCTCGGTAAAGTCTGACCGGACAGGGATGCTTCTTTACAATGCCTGCTCGGGAAAGAAACCCTGTTCCGGATTGTACCCGATCAACCAAAAACAACACGCGCACGAGGAAGGTGGAAAAAACCGCCCGGTTCATGACGGAATAATCCGAGCCACTACAACAATTCTCATTCACACCAACCTGTAGACCATGAGGAAGGCAAGATTGCCAGTCTCGGGCTATCGTTTATCGCCTGCCCCGGCCGAGCCACAGCAGCGAGCGGTCTTTCGGTCAGGAAATTGCTTATGGATAGAGGTCAACCCGGACCTTCCGGTCTTCGTGGAGCGCGATCTCCAGAATTCGACCCGCAATATCCAGGTCTGGCAATACTGTGAGTACGTGCTCGAACAGCCTGGTCTGAACATCAAGGCTCATAAGCCCATGTGCGACCGTGATACAGACGAGGCCGGGGTACCGTTGCTCGCGCTGCATCAGTTCCGTGAAGTCTCCCCGGTCGTTTGTCACCAGAACGTACCCATCGGCGAGTGCTCGCTGCACCAAAGCCCAGTCCTGCCGAGCCCGCAGCCCGAGCCATGTCACGTGCGTCGACTCCGGATATCCCCGTTTCCGCGCGATCGCCGCCAAACCTGGGCTCAGACATTCGTCAATCAGGAACTTCACTGCGGCAGCGGCAGTTCATCGAAGGCGACCTCGCTTTTGACGACCGGTTCGCGCGAGCGCCAGAAAGGCGCATTCCGAGGACGGCCCCGGCGAGGATAGGCGCGGGCATATAGGGCCGCTGCCTCGATCTGTTCCTCCGTGAGTTCTGGCCAGGTGCCGCGAATGACAGCGGCCTCATCGCCGTTTGAGAGCATCTCCGCGATATCATGAGCCGAAATACGAGTTCCCCTGACACAGGGGGTGCCAGAGAGCACGGCGTCATCGGCCGTTATCGTAGCGCGTGCACGCGCGAGAAGGGACAGTCCCTTCCTCACTTCCTCCCGCATTGACCGTATGTCGACCGACACATCGCGCACGCGTGCCGTCTCTGCGTCGGGATGACCGAGCAGGAATCGGACGAGACGCCGACGCCCGTCGACGGTGATGATCTTCGTCGTCTCGTGGGCAAGTTTCAGGCTCAGCAGGCCGTCACTTCGAACTGCTCGGGATTTCCCGCGCCGTGCCGAGGAACTGCCCAGCAGACCCGCATCGATGATGCGATGTACGTTCTTGAGGGGTACGCCGGTCACGCATGCGGCCTCGTTGGCCGACAGTGTCGCGGGAATGTCGCTTGCCATCATTAATCTTTCCTCCATCGCGGAAGAAATATAAGCGCGCAAGGCCTGCAATGCCAGTGCTATCAAAGCTGCCGGATCCACTGGCAATCGCGCACGTCGCTCTTGCGACCGTCTATCTGCTTCGTCATCCGCGGCGGCACCAGCTTCACCTCGAAACCAGGGCGATCAAGACCCTCGTAGACCGGTATCCAGTACACCGAGGTCGACTCCATCGCCGCCCTCTCAACTCCGCAGGACCGCAGCCATGCCGCCATCTCCTCAAGATCCGCCGTAAAGGCATCGAACGTCCGAACCGGATCCGGAAATCGGACAGGATCGACCGCGACATAGCGAACGTTCTTGCCGCTGTCGATCCCGGCACAATTCCGGCACAATTCCGGGCTGTCGGCTCGTCCTCGATTGCGTGGCATGCAATTTTCTCCCTTGACTGCCTCGCGCTACTCAGGTCGGGCAGGGGTCCTGGCCAAATCTCAATCTCTTGAACGAGGTCACGGTAGACACGCACCATCAGTGACAGAAGCCCAACACGGCCCGGGCCAAGCTACTTTGCGGGTGACTGCGCACGCCAATGCCAAAACGACCTCGACTGCTCCAACCTCCCGGCTGGTCGCATCCACGGACAGAACCGGCAAGCGCAAATCCCGACACCAACACGGCTCATGGTATCTACTCTCGTGAAATCTTGCGCCTACTGTCGATGGTCTTGAGCAGAGTAGGAAGAAGCAGAAAATCAGTGGCGAATGCAGAGCGGAGAAGAATGGCAGTAATGGCGACGGTGAGATGGAAAGCGAGCGGTGCGAGGTTTTCAAGATCGTCCTTTGTAGCGTCCGCAACGACGCGGTTGCCGATAGCCGTACCTGTCAGGCAGATGGCGAATTCCGGGTGGCTCGCGCGGGCTCGATCGAGGAAGGCATTGAGATAATCGGAGACCTCCATTTCTGCGGCGTCCGAGTTCTTCCCCAGAACTATATTGATCGCAATTCCTGCCACCTGCCCGTCACGGACGACCAGCCGCCCGGCAATATAGGTCTCTTTCAGCGCGATTTCCTCGATTCTCGCCAAGTCGGTATCGCTTAACGACCGCGCATCCTCCACAAGCGGGGCGACAACCAGGTCGTCGCCGAAAGCCTCGCTATGGGAATAGTTGGTCAGGGAGTCGACTCAATTGGAATAGGGCACGCTCCAGGCGGCTTCTAAGAAGCTCTGATTGATACTGATCACGGTTCCCGGGCGTTTCCAGCCAGCTTTGTCGGTGGAATCCTTTCTGTACACGAGCCCGGCGGCGGCGGCCGTCTGCGGGATTGTCCGTACCGTGCCGGGTGAATGTCACAAGCATCAGACAGTGCTTCGGAACCAAACCGGCATTTATGGCTGAGTCACCGAAGCCAAGACCGAAATGCCAGTCCGAAATCCGGCCAGGGTGCTGTCCACCTTCCGGGCAAGGTATACGGGGACAGCGGATAGATGGGGGGAGAAATCACCCAGACCGCGCAGGCGCAGGGTGACACTGAGACTTCTTCGAGTCATTTGGCCACCTTGGCAGATAGTTCCCGTTCTCCTGCGTATGCAAACCACTTGGCACAGGGGATTTTTTGGCTGTGCCCGACAGGCCGATACGTGTAATTCACATCGTGACGGGTCTTCCTCTTCTCTTTTCCAGGATTCCGGTCAGCCATCCATTGTCCGAAGCCACGGTAGACACTCATGATCAACAAGACTCACGCCCTTTGCCGGTTTTCCGGCAGAACACCTTCGTTTTTCCGGACGCTTCTCGTTCCGTCCGCGATCTCTCTTGGACTGGCAATGCCGATCCAGGCATCTGGCGAGGACAACGTTCCGTGCGGCGGTTCATTTGCCGCATTTGTCGAAGGGCTGAAGGAAGAGGCGCTCGCCCGCGGGTTCGAACAGCCGACGGTCGATACGTTCTTTGCCGGAGTTGACCATGATCCCGACGTCATCAGACGTGACCGGGCCCAGGGCATATTCCGCAAATCCTTCATAGAATTCTCCAAGCTCGTCATGGCGGAATACCGCATCGTGCAGGGGGCGGAATTCGAGAAGGAACATGCAGCAATCTTCGACAGGGTCGAGGAAATCTACGGTGTGCAGCGCGGCGTACTTCTTTCGTTCCTGGCTCTCGAGACCGATTTCGGGCTGGTCCAGGGCGACCACAACACCCTCAACTCGCTTGTCACCCTATCACATGATTGCCGGCGCCCTGGACTGTTCCGGCCACACATTCTTGCTGCCATGGAACTTTACCGGCGGGGCGATTTCGACCCGGTGAATACCGTGGGGGCCTGGGCTGGCGAAATCGGAATGATCCAGATGCTTCCTTCCGACATCCTCAGCTATGGACAGGATGGCGACGGCGACGGGAGAGTCGACCTCAAGACCTCGACCTGGGATGCCCTGATGACGGCCGGCGAGGTCTTGCAGGAGCTGGGCTGGCAACCCAACCGGACCTGGCTCGTCGAAGCCGTGGTTCCGCAGACCCTTGACTGGAGCGAGACCGGCCTGAACCACGAAAAGACGGTTGCGGAGTGGATGAATCTCGGGGTGCGGTTCCGGTCGGAGCGACAAATCGACGGATCTCTCACTGCTTCCATCCTGCTCCCCCATGGCAGGTTCGGTCCGGCATTCTTCGCCTTCGACAATTTCAGGCTGTATTTCGAATGGAACCGTTCATTCGTCTACGCGACGACTTCCGCGTTTTTTGCGACGCTGCTGTCCGGAAGCCCGATGTATCTGGATGGCACGCCTCCGCCCCCACTCGCGGAGGACGAGGTCATCAGCCTGCAGGAGAAACTGCAATCCCGCGGCCATGATGTCGGCGCGATCGACGGAATCGTGGGCAGCCGGACACGTGCAGCCGTGCAGGCGGAGCAGATCCGCCTCGGATTGCCGGCCGATGCATGGCCAACGCTCGAATTGCTGGACCTGCTGTCATAAACCCGGTGCGTCACCGGTTGCCAACAGCCGCATCACGCTGTCCGGCGGCGGCTTCAGGAGCTCTGCGGCATCCTCGACACCGCCGCGGAGCCACTTGCCGTATTCCTCGGGTGCAAGGACAACCGGCATCCTGCTGTGATAGGATGACATGAATTCGTTGGGGCCGGTCGTCACGATTGCAAAGGTCTCGAAACTTATCCTCTCGTTCCTGATCATCCCGTCGAACACCGTCCAGATGCCGGCAAATCCGAAAGGTTCAGGATTCTCGCCTCCCGGTGCGATTCCGAACCAGTGATTGACGGTCGGCGCCCGCCCGATGAATTCACAGTATGCCGTCGAGGGGACCAGGCATCGCTGCCGCCGCATGCTGTCCAGCCAGAACCTGGACACCAGCACCTTGTCATCCCGGGCGTTCGTGACTGCCTTCGGCAGGATCGGCAATCCCGTCCGCTTTGACACCTGGGGCAGCAGGAAGCCCCACTGCATCTCCCCGAGGCAGAGGCTGCCATTCCTGATATAGGCAACTGCCGCCCGCTGCTTGGGATGGACCCGCGGGGCAGGCTTCCAGTCATCGGGCAAAAGGCTGTCCTGCGGCGCGATGTCGAAGAGCTGTCGCATCGCCTCATGCGTGGTGAGGTTCGTGTAGAGATTACACATCGGCATCATCCCCCGATTTCAATGCCGGCAACATGGAATGAGCGTCACACTCGCCGGGTCGACGGTGGAGTAACGACTGCCATGTCAGGCGCCGACGGTGTCCAACGCGGCGACGGCGTCGGCAAAGACCTCGGGCGGCATCAGGTATATGCCTCCGCCTATCCTTCCTGCCAGGCCCTGGCTGTCAAGAATCCCAAGGCCGACCATCGGTGTTGTCCCGACCTCGGCAACATTCCTGGCCGATATTCCTAGCTTGAGTTGGAGGGAGCTGAAGCCGAGAGGCCTGCCGATCGTCAGGCTGTCCCGCCTCCGGGCTGCATCCTCGGGAACAAAACCCTCGAATGCCTTCGCCTGTTCGGGCGATAGGTGCAGAGCCATTGCCCCGAGTCCGAATGCGTCGACAACCGCGCTGTCCCCGATGGCGCCCAGGGCCCGGCCCGCATCAATGCCGGCAATCCGGCCACGCGGCGGAGCCGCGTCCGCCGTGAACCACTTCCCGGGAAGACCTGACACCTGGATCCCGGTCACCTTGCCGTTTCCGCCCGCGGCCGTGATGAAACCCGAACCATCAACTCCTTCAGCCGCAGACATTGCACATTTGGTCGCAGCCATCCACAGGTTGAGGAACAGGCTGGGCGAACTCTCCAAGAAGTCGCGAATCCTGTCGTTCGAGTGTCCGCCTCCGCGCGCGCACATCTCCTCGATGAGCATCCGGGTGGCTGCGGGAGTCCTGCCGTGGCAGTCATCTCCCTCGGTCAGGCTGCCGGCCGCAATCGGCACCAGCGGAATGCCCTCAGCCAACCCTTCCCGGAGCGCGTCCGCAAACTCGCCATTCAGCCATCTGAGGTGCTCGACGACCTCCATCGATTTCAGGCCGAGCCGCATCGCCGGCCCGCTGCCGCCATTGATCGGTGCGTAGACCCTGGTCCTGCCCCTGTGCGCGTCATAGACGCAATGCAGGGGCATTGATGCCGAAACAACCGCGGCGAGCGGAGTCACGACGCCCTGGTCCTGTGCCGGCTGCAGCCTGAGTTCACCCGACAGGATCATGCCATCCGCAGTTTCGAGATCCGGAGCAAGCCCTTCCCAGACCGCGGCAACGCAGGCCGAGTGCAGGATGGGCAACGCAGCATCCGCCGGGTCCGGGATTGCCGGACCCGCGTGAAGCAGCGTATCCTCCCGAAGGTTGGCTGCTTCTGCCGCTGTCTCGATTCGGTTCCAGACCGGCTCCGCAACCTGGGCGTAATCGAAGGCAAGCCGGTCGGCAGGATGCAGTTCCGAACCTGCCAAGCCCTTACCCTGCCCCGGGAATGATCCAGGTCTCGGAAAAATACAGAAACGCGGTCGTTGTCTCCATTCCCGCCTGGACACGCGAACCCACCTCGCCGGAAAGCGGTTTTCCATTGACCATTATCCTGGCGCGCCTTGCCGGAACCAAGACCGTAAACATGACATGCCTCTTGGTCCCGGTCTGTTCGGGAACGAGTTCCAGCGCCCGCGGCGCCTCCAGCTCTTCCCAGACCAGTTCCACGGACAGGCCTTCACTGAATACGGACTCCGTATATCTGTGTCCCATGGGATCGCCGGAAGTCCTGAAGGACTGTGCCGACCGGAATTCCAGGCTGGAAAATGGCGCTGCGTCGCGGAAGGCCGACAGCCTGCCGATGAACTCCCGCATGAGATACTCGGCAAGCCTGCTATTGTCTCCCAACAATACATTCGGTGCCGCGCCACCCGCACAATCCGGGTCACCGTAGAGCAGCAGCAGCTGTCCCGTTCCCGCAGGCGACCAGGAAACCCGGAAGAACAGGGTCATTGCCGAAAACCCGCCATCCGGACCCTTGAGCAGGATCCCCGGATTCTCTCCCGACCAGTCGATTCTGCCCGGGGTGATCGGCTCTGCCAGCGGCACTGCCTTACTCCTCCTTCCCGGCCGGCGTAACCCAGGTTTCGGACAAGGCAAGAAACGCCGACTTCATCGATCTTCCGAACAATTCCCGGTCCGTTACCTGTCCAGGCAGGACCGTGCCATTGATCAGCACGCGCGCGGCCTGAGACTCGACGAAGACCGCGTACATCTCGTGTTTCCCGGTGGCAGAGTTTTCCGTGCCGACTTCCACGGGCAGCGGGGATCCGAGATTGTCCCAGATCATTTCAACCGTCACACCCGATCCCCGCAATGTCTCGGCATGGCGGGAGCTTCCCGCGGGCAGGTGAACCGATGCTTCGAGATGCAGCCATGTCGCGCCATCGAGTCCCGGACGGTCACGGAAGAGTGGCATCCGGCGCACCCATCCGTCCACGATCCAGCGCATCAGCCTCTGGTTGTCCGTCAGCAGCAGGTTTGGCACTTCCGGCCAGCCTCTTGCTTCATCCGGCTTGCCCAGGACCAGGCAGGCGCATCCGCGCCCGTAGGGCGAAAGCACGATGCGGAAGAACAGCGCCAGGGTCGAATACCGGTCGCCGGCCTGGTCCTTCAGATAGATTCCGGGATTCTCGCCGCACCATTCGACCCTGCCCGGATTTATCGACACCCGATTCATGCCCAGCTCTCTTCGTATTCCCTGAGTCCGGAAACGATGCGGGACCGGCGTTCCTCGCCTTCAAGCCCGTCTGCCGCTACGTAGATTTCGGCAACCCTTGCGGCCACCTCCTTGAGCACCGCAGAATCGTCGCGCCCGGTCTGGGGCCCGATACGCAGCATCGTGTCTCCGCCATAGGTCGGTATCGGAGTGCTGTAGACCGATGTCGGCTGGGGTGCGTCACCGCCGGACTGCACATGCCGGATGACAGCACGCAGTTGCCGCCGGACCTTTGCGACGCCCCGGTCGGTGAACCCGAGATTCTCGCGGCTGTGTACATTTTTCGGCCCCTGCGAGACCCATGCGTCGTAATCGCCCGGATCCCTTTGCCGTTGCTCGTAGTTCCGGTCGCCACCCTGTCCGTAGAAGTCTGTCTTGCCGTAGCCCACTTCATCCCGGTTGGTCAGGCCCCGCGGGTCATCGCCTTCCCGGAAATGCCGCCATGCAATCACCATCGTGTTCGTGTCGTCGATCGGTGTCACCCACCGGCTGAGCCCGCACCGTCCGAAATACCTGGAGTTGTCGGGCACGGGAAAATGCCCGCCATTCTGGGTAAAGCTGGGCAGCATCTTGTCGTGGATCCTGATCCAGATGATGTCTCCGACCCGGCGCGTGTTGGTGTAGAAATCGCCATATTCGCGCTCATGGAATTCAATCTTCGGCATTTCGGCGAACGCCTCGATGAACTGCGCCCTGACAGCCTTGGTGTGAAGGTAGACCACGTGGAATGGGTCCCAGGCGTTTTCCATGACCTGAAGCCAGTTGCAGGGAGACTTGATGAGATAGGGCAGCATGTCGTCACCCTCCTCGTCGAATGTGTCCATGACCGGAAATGCCGGCAGCGACTCCGCCGGTCCGAGATAGGCGAATGCGATCCCCTTGTACTCGATGACCGGATAGGCGCCCAGACAGGCGCGGTTCCTGACCTGGCTGGCCGGTGGTTCGCATGGCGTCTCGAGGATGGTTCCGTCGAGACCGTATTTCCAGCCGTGATAGCTGCACCTTATGCCGCCTTCCTCGACGATCCCGAATTCGAGCGACATGTTTCGATGGCAACAATGAAGATGGACAAGGCCAAGGCGTCCGCCCTTTTCCCGGAACAGCACCAAATCCTCTCCGACCACCCTGAGCCGATAGGGAAGGTCGCCGACCTGGTCGGTCATGGCAACGGGCATCCAGTATCGCCGCAAGTATTCACCACAGGGCGTGCCCGGCCCGACCTCGGTCAGTTCCGGATCCGGCGTTGCGTTCCAGACATGCTGGCGCTCATGCCCCCGGAAATTGCCGGTCGGCGTATTAAACTGAGAGGTCGTCACGGGGCTCACGGCAGCAGCATTCCAGTCTCGGCATTCGCCGACGCTTGCCCGGCAAGATACCGGAACCAACCGTCGGCGGGTCTCTACAATATCAGCGGACAACCGTTTCCGCAAAACATTGAGCAGGTCTTTGAAGGATTCTGAAGGTGAAGGATCCGGTTCCGTTCAGGCGGCCATGCGCTCGGCTTGTCCCAGGTCGACGGAAACCAGCTGGCTGACTCCCTTCTCCTGCATCGTGACGCCGAAAAGCCGGTCCATGCGTGACATGGTGATCGTATGATGGGTTACGATCAGGAACCTGGTGCCCGTGCGCCGGGACATTTCATCGACAAGCCTGCAGAACTTCATGACATTCGTGTCGTCCAGCGGCGCGTCAACCTCGTCGAGCACGCAGACAGGAGCGGGGTTTGCCAGGAAGAACGCAAAGATCAGGGCCAGCGCCGTCAGCGTCTGTTCACCTCCGGACAGCAGCGAGATGTTGGAAAACCGTTTGCCGGGCGGACGGCAGAGAATTTCGAGGCCGGTGTCGAGCGGGTCATCGCCCTCGACCAGTTCAAGCCGGGCGCGTCCTCCACCGAACAGGTGCTGGAAGATCATTTCGAAATTCCTGTTGACCAGGTCGAATGCAGACAGCAGCCTGCTGCGCCCGTCACGGTTGAGGGTCGCGATCGTGGCTCGCAGATTGGCGACGGCTTCCTGCAGGTCCCGTCTTTCACCATCAAGCTCGGCCATTTCGGCCTCCAGTTCGGCAATGTCCTGCTCTGCCCGCAGGTTGACCGCACCCAGCGCATCCCTGCTCCGGCGAAGACGCGCCACTTCGGCTTCCTGTTCCTCAAGTGATGGCAGGTGGGCAACATCCAGTTCGAACTGCTCGGCCAGCTCCTCGGCCTGGCAACCGAGTCGTTCCAGGATCCTCTCCCGTATCTCGCTCAACCTGGTCCTGGCGTTCTCGGCATCTGCCTCGGCGCGGCCCTTTGCCTCAAGCGACTGCGAGGCCTGCCGGTTCAACTCCCTGACCTCCGCGTCGGTCTTTCGAGCCGTGCTCTCCGTTTCGTGGAGCCCCGTATCGGCATCCCTTCGCCTCTCATCCGCCGACGCGATTTCTTCGGCCAACTCAGCCTGCCGCAGGCGCAATTGCTCCGGCAGAACGGCAGCCCCCGACAGTTCATCCTGACAGTGCTCGGCCCGCTCCTGCAGTGCAGCGATCCGCTGCCCCGCAGACAGATGACGTGACTTCCAGTTCTCGATCTCGTCCGGCAGGCTGGCGATCCTGGCCATTCGGGACGAATGCTCGCGTTCGAGTTCGACCTTGCGCGACCGTGCTTCGACCATGTTGTTGCGTGCCACGCTGACCGCCTGCTTGATTCTCTCGTTCTCGACGGTTGCCTCGTCGACATCTTCGAGGCTCTCGAGTGTCCTTTCGGCTTCCCTGACTGCCTGTTCTGCCGCACTCGACTCGTCCCGGATTCGCGAACAGGCCTGCCTCAGGGAATCCAGGGTTCTTTCCGCAATGCTCGTGTCGGCTTCCGCCACCGAAAATTCGCGGCCGGCTTCGGTCAGCGCCTGCTCCGCGGCCCGCCGGGCCATCCTTGCCAGTTCGTCAGCCCTGGAAAGATCGCCGTCCAGGGATTTCAGCCGATCCCGCTCGGACCGTGCCTTCCGGAACTCGTTCCCCACCTCGACGAGAGCCGAATTGACCTCTTCCAGGCGATTGCGCTGCTTGAGGCGCAGCGATGCCGATGTCGGGGTTTCACTGCCAACAACCTTGAACCCGTCCCACCTGCAAAGATCGCCGCCCCGGGTAACGACCCTCTGACCCGGCTTGAGCAAAGGCTGGACATCGTCGATCTCGCCTTCGGTCAGCAGGCCGGTCTGGCCCATTCTCCGCGCCAGCAGGCCAGGCGCCGTAACGAATTCGGAAAGCGGCGACATGCCAGGCGGAAGCGGTTGTTCCGATCCATAGGGTTCGAGCAGTCTCCAGCCCGATTCGTCGACGCCATTCAATTCAGGTGCAAACAGGTCGTCTCCGAGGGCTGCGCCGAAGGCAGCTTCGTAGCCCCTCCTGACCGTGATCCTGTCAAGGATTCGCGCCTTGCCGGTATCGTCGCCGTTCAGGAGCTTCGACAGTTCCGATTTCTCGGCAGTCAAGGTTGCGAGGCGCCCTTCAACCCGCGAAAGTGATTCTCGTGCCGATGCCAGTTCGGCCTGCACGGCATTGACTGCGGTCTCGCTCTCCACGATTGCCGACTCTGCATCCTCGGCTTCGCGCTCGGCTCTTGCCCGCATGCCATCGGCAGTCTTTGCGAGTATTGCCGCCTCCGCCAGCCTGGCTTCACCCTCGGCAACCGCCGCCCGGGCCTTCTCCTCGCGCTGTCTCCAGGACTCAAGCGCCCCGTCCGCCTGCATCCTGGTTCGTTCGGCAGCGTCGCGCTTCGACAGCATTTCGGCGAGGATCCGGTTGGACGCATCAAGCTCTGCCTCCAGCGCCTCCAGCGAAGTCCGGGCAGCGGCAAGCCTTCGTTCCGCTTCTTCCCGCTTCTCCTCGAATCCTTCGGAGCCCTGAGCCAGTTCCAGTTGAAGATTCTCAAGCTGGCTTACCCTGTCGGCAGCCTCGGTCTCGAGCGTCCTTTCCCGCTCACTGTCTTCCCCGATCTGCGCGATCTGGCCCTGAAGTGCCTGCAATGCCCGCTCGGCGCCGGCCTGTTTCTCGCCGATGAGTTCGGATTCGGCCTTCAGGCGCTGGACGGCAGCATGTGCAGCGGCCGCAGCTTCTCTCAGCGGTGACAGGCTCGCATCAAGTTCCGACTTTCGGCTTTCGGCTGCCGAAACGTCCCTGAAGAGACGCGCGGTTTCGCTGGTTGTTGTCCGGGCCCGCCCGTCGGCGGTCATCAGTTCCTGGTCGGCCTGCTGCCAGGCCACGTGCTGCAGGAGCGCCTCCGCCTTCCGGAGCTGTTCACCCAGTTTCCGGTACCGTGCCGCCTGACGCGCCTGGCGCGTGACTGTCTGGATATGCCCCTTCAGCTGTTCGATGATGTCATCGAGCCGGCTCAGGTTCTGGCTGGTTGCATTCAGCTTGAGTTCAGCTTCGTGCCTGCGCTGGAACAGCCCGCCAATCCCCGCAGCATCTTCCAGAATGCCAGACCGGGAGCTCGGCCGGGCATTGATGATTTCGCTGATCTGTCCTTGCCGGACGAGTGCAGATGACCGGGCACCACTGGCAGAGTCGGCGAAGAGCAGCTGGATGTCGCGCCAGCGCACGTCCTTGCCATTGACGAGAAAGGTCGATCCACCGTCGCGTTCGACCCTTCGGGTTACGTTGATTTGACCGTCATTGCCGGGTTCGGAGGAAATCCTGCCTTCGGGATCGTCGATTTCCAGTTCGACTTCGGCAAGGCTGCTGGCCGGCCTGGTTGCAGCGCCGGAGAATATGACATCCTCCATCGACCCGCCGCGCAGGACCGTCGGGCGGTTTTCGCCCATCACCCATCCAAAGGCCTCAACCAGATTGGACTTGCCGCAACCGTTTGGCCCAACGATTCCGCTGAGGCCGTCGCGGATTGGCAGTTCGATCGGGTCTGCGAAACCCTTGAATCCCCTGATTTTTAGTTTTTTAAATTGCAATTGTTACTGCTCGACAGGGTCGCCCGTGGATTGCTGCCTCCAAAAACGAACGAATCGGCAGGTTACACCCTATATCGAAGATCACAAGACGATAATTCAATATATTGAATGAATGTGTAAATATTGTGGCAAATTGGCAATACACACATTTTTCTCGTTGTCCTGCGCAGATCTGCGATGCCGGCCGGCAAATGTCCCGAACCTGCCCGCGGACATCTCGGCTGCCGGTCCATGCCGGTACAGGCCAGTCGCCCGGAGCGTTGCAGCATCGTTCGTAGAGGCCAATGAACCCGTTGGCAGGCCCGGTCATGACAAACTCGATGGCCGGGTCATTCACATTTCGTGAGCACAAGAACTAGGTCGCTGGCTGACCCGAGTTCGATGACATCGGCCGTTCCATCGCCGTCCTGGTCCTCGCTGACAGCCGCCTTCATCCCGACGGTCCATTTGTCCGGGTCGGCAAGGTCTTCGGCATAGGCCTGTACTCCGACGAGCGGCGCTCCCCCCGGGCTGATGAACGAAACCGGAATCGTGTAGACCGCTGCCGCGCCGGCCTCGGAACCGCAATCGGGCTTGG
The DNA here is from genome assembly GCA_963664715.2 of Paracoccaceae bacterium. Classification (GTDB taxonomy): domain Bacteria; phylum Pseudomonadota; class Alphaproteobacteria; order Rhodobacterales; family Rhodobacteraceae; genus JAPOXR01. Next base: position 74,816 of record CAXXUY010000013.1, on the reverse strand, counting down.
CGATCTCGGGTTCGGGATCAAGGGGGACCAGATGCGCCGAATAGATACCCTGAACGAGGTCCTGCCCGCCGATCGATGTTGCAATATAGCCGGAGGCCGATGCCAGGCCGGTGACTGCCAGGTCGCCATCGACGGCAACATCACCGGAAAATGCTGCCTCCGGGCAATCGATGATCAATGTGCCCGTGGTGAGGCCTGAAGGCTCCTCCCGATCGCAGGTCATGCCGGCAGCACCGGTTATCGTGGCGAACATGTCGGGCATGCCGTCGGCATCAGAATCCACCGGAGGTCCCATCTCCAGCCCGTAGAGATTGCTGATGGCCGCGGCTTCGCCCTGAATGCCCTGCCAGCCATCGGCCGGCGAGTTGAAGACAATGTCCGTATACATGGCATTGTTGCCGGCGCATTCGTCCAGCAATTCACCTGCCGCCCCCGGGCAGCGGTCAAGCGGGTTGCCAACGGCACGATCCCGGCCGGTTTCTCCCGGGGGCATTCCCAGCACGCCGTAGCCGGAAAGCGCAATGAGCGAGGCGAAGCGCCCCTTTTCCGGATAGCCGCCCAGCGCGGCAAACGCGGAAATATTCATCTCCCAGTTGCCGTGGGGCCCGCGTGCAGTGCCGGTCTCCTGCACGAATCCGGCCACGGGCAGACCGGACGCCACGATTGCCGGGTTGCCGTTCCTCGCCGGCACGGCTTCGCCACCCGTCGTGACAAGTATGGCTTCAAGGTCCAGTTCACCATTGGCGGCGTTGCCGTCAACGAGTTCCGCGTCAACCTGATTGTCCGAATCCGTATCGATCGCGGCAAGGGCGAGGGTTGTGCGCGGGCGACCGGTGTCGGACCTGTCGACGCCCCTGACCAGCAGCAGCCAACCTTGCCCGAAGCTGTTCCTGGCTCCTTCGTCCCCGACGAACGCCCCCGGCAGGTATCCGTCATTCCTGATTCGCTGCATGCCGATCTCCATCATCGCATCACCGTCGGGAAGCAGGGCAAGCTCCGCACGCAGGGTTTCGTACTCGCCGGCCACGAACGCCCGTGACGCCCCGGTCATGAAACGCAGATCCCGGCCCATCAGGACGTCCCTCTGCCGCGAGGCCTCTTCCGACAGGATGGCATTGGCAAGCGCGATCGTAGACCCGAACAGGGCAAGCGCCAATGCCGCCTCAAGCAGGGTCGCTCCCCTTTCCCGCGCCACCGGCTTCTCACAACCGGGGCCAGAATTGCTGCCCGAAAGACACATCATGCCGGCAATTCCGTGGGCCATGCAATGGACTGCAGCGCCAGTGCGGCAACCAGGATTGGTGAACCCAACCCGACCAGGGCCACGCGCGTCCCCGGCCCGGACGACAGGTCGGCCTGCGCGCCGGCAAGCGCAGCCGGACAGCCCCTGATCCGGGACAGCGCCTTCACCCGCCTTGCCAGTGCAAGCAGCGCTGCGATTGCACCGTAATACATTGCCGAGGCTGCCGACGCGCCGAACAGGAGCAAGGGAGCAGCCAGAATGATGAGGTCGGCCGGGGGGACGCAGCGCAGGCCGATTCGCAACTGGATCACCCATGCGACATGTGCCGCGGCGAAAAGGAGAGTTCCCGCAAGAATTGCCGCGGGCGCTCCCGCAGACGAGCCGAGCGGCGAGACCATGCCGACAACGAGGCAAAGCGGGAGCACGAGTTCGCTTGGCGCCCAGGCCGTCCTGAAGTCAACCTGCCCGGCCACGACAAGCAGCGCAACAAGCAGGATCGACTCCGGCTGCACCATGACCACCGCGGTATCCGGACCTGCAGCCATGACATGCATGCAGGATCCGGCAACTGCGCCCGCGATCGATGCAGGAAGGAAAGTCATGAATTCGGTCGCGGCATCCGGCGCCAGGCGGCGCAGCCCGCATCTGCCGGCAACGGGCAGTGCCAGGGCGGACAGCAACGCCCAGAACAGGAACCCGGGGGTGTTCATTGCAACACCCATGAGCCCATGACCGGCAATCCGGCAGCGATGTCGGCAGAAGGAGAAGGAATATCGGTGCCTCCGATCGAGGCGCGGCTGTCTTCGGTCCTGGCGAATTCGCCCAGGAAATGCCTCAGCCTGCGACCGCCACCGAGTGCCGGCAGATCCGCAGGCCGGAATCTCTCCCGCAGCGCACGTGCCGAGCCGGCCGGCAAGTTTCCACCGGATGGCCATGTCAGCACGACCGACCGACCTGCATCGGCAATGATTTCGCTTCGCCAGCTGCCCGGATTCCGGAACGGCCAAGGCATGTCGGGGTCCGCCGCTCCGGCGGAAAACCCGCGCCGGGCCGCAACGTCGATGGCTGCCCGGTGAATGAGTTCCATGTTGAACAGCCAGCTATCCTGCGGCTCCCTGCCACCTCGCATCTCGGATCCGGCGGCAACCAGGATTGCAAGAAACCCGGAGGAAATCAGAACCGGAAACATGGCCATCATCGGGATGTCACCGGGGTGCCGGCCAATCCAGGCCGGTCATCATCGCAACCTTGCAGTCGCGCCGCATGTGCAGACAGCCGGTGCTCGACCGTCCTGCGCGCCTCGGCAGCTGCCCTCCTTTGTGCCAGCCTCGGGTTCTCGAGGTCAAGATAGCCGGTGACCAACGATCTTGCCGCCTGGAATACCGAGGGTGTCCTGAGTGGCAACCCGGTCTGTCGCTCGGCACGGAAATGGGCACAGACGGCCGACGCCTCGGCCTGGGCCACGGCGTTTCCCGTTGCATTGAGCGCATACCAGAGGCATCGATCCTGCTTCTTCAGCCACACGAATGACGCCGTCGATAGCACTCCCCTGTCCTCGCGGGCAGCCCGCAGCATTCCCATCACTGCCGTCCGCTGCCATGCGTGCCGGTCAGCAGCACCTTTCATTCCCCGGCCGGCAGGACCATCAAGGACGCGGTCAATTGCCGTCAGCAATTGCCTGTTTCCGGCGAGTTCGGCGTCAAGCGTTCGCCCCTTGCCGGCTGCACGCTCGGCGGAGATGGAAAGAGCGGCCAGAAGCTCCCTTCCGTCTTCTTCCCTGCAGGCAAAATGGAGGGAGAAGACTGCTGCAAGCCCCCGATGAACATGGCGAAGGTCGGCAAATCCCGTCCAGGGCAGTCCGAGCTGTCCTTCCATGACCTCGCTTACGGACTCGATCGCAAGATGTTCCCATTCGCTGCCGAGCCTGACCGACAGGTCGGCTGACCCGCCGCCTGCCCGGTGCGAACCCGCCGGCTGGCGCTCTGCCAGGCCTTCGGCCCTGAGCCAGGTTTCCGGCCGGAGAGCCATTTCGAGCGGGTCGGGCCGGACGGGAGGGTATGCCGGGAACAGGGCGCAGCTGCCGGTATCCGGTGCCATTCCGGTTGCAGGCTCATTCCGCTCCAATTCCTTCCTGATCATGTCGTCGGGATTTTGCCTCGCCGCGAGTCCATCGAAATGCCGGACAATCCCCGCGGATGGCCAGCTTTCCGATTGTGTCTCGATCAGGCTCTCCAGGCTGTGGATCTTCCTGAATGCAAGATCCGGCCGATTCTGCCTCGCCCGCAGGGCAGTGCACAACAGGAACGGCCCGTAATATGCCGCCATGACCCGTCCTGCCTCGGCCTGTCCCAGAATCCAGTTCCCTGCACCGATCTCGCCTGACCAGGCTGGCCTCAGCAACCCTTCGGCAGCAATTGCCGGGCGCACCAGGATTGCTCCGATTGCTGGCAGGTCGGCCAGCCAGCCGGCAGGGGTGGCGACCCATGCGATTGGCCAGACATGCAGCCAGACCGCCAACGCGGTAATCCACCGGAAGTCGTCCTGCAGGTATCTCGAGACGGAGAACATCAGGGCAAGGGCCACAACAACAAGAAGGATCAGCCAGAGCGGGTCCTCGCTCCCTGGTTTTACCTGTTCCGGCAATCGGCTACCCCATCCAATGGTCCTGGACTGCTGCCCAGAATGGCAGCCCGTTACGTCTATCCCACGGCCGTGAAAGCGGGACAGTCATTTGGAACCTATTGGTGCCTGCATGTGTCAATCCATGTTGAAAATGCCCCTGCCCGGCAAGGTCGGCCCTGCGCCCGGGTCCAGGCAGGCATTGCAGGCATGCTTCGCATGGCGATATACGGCATGCGATCAACATCTCCGGCAAACGCTCCAACCTCGTTGCGAGCGGCCGGAACGGGACGGGACGTACGGCACATATGGCTTCAGATTCCAACGCCCTGCGACATGCGCCTCTTGTCACCCCGGTATTGATCGCCGGTTGTGCAATTATCTTCGTCGGCTTTGCCATCAGGGCCAGTTTCGGGATCTTCCAGATACCGATAGCCGAAGAATTCGGCTGGCTGCGCGTGGAGTTTTCGCTCGCTATCGCCATCCAGAACCTGGCCTGGGGTATCGGCCAGCCGATATTCGGTGCGATCGCCGAAAGGATCGGGGATCGGTTTGCAATCATACTTGGCGCCATACTCTACGCGGTCGGCCTGGTTCTTTCCGGATTCGCGACCACGCCGATTGCTCACCAGTTCCTCGAATTCCTGGTCGGGATGGGACTTGCCGGAACCGGGTTTGGTGTCATCCTGGCAATCGTCGGCCGAGCAAGTTCTGACGAGAACCGGTCTGTTTCGCTCGGCATCGCGACGGCCGCCGGATCAGTCGGCCAGGTCGTGGGGGCACCGTTCGCCGAATGGATGCTTCGACTCATGCCCTGGCAGTCGGTTTTCTTTATTTTCGCTGCCGCGATCATCGCGGTCCTGGCGGTCCTTCCCATGATCCGTTCGCCCGAGCCCGTCTCCAGGGACATCCTCGAAAGAAGCATGGGGCGGATTCTGATGGATGCCTTCAGGGACCCCTCCTACACGCTGATCTTCGCCGGTTTCTTTTCCTGCGGTTACCAGGTTGCATTCATCACTGCCCATTTCCCGGCCCTGGTCACCGAACTGTGCCAGGCGATCGACCCGACGGGCATTCTCAACTCGGTCGGTATTGGCACCACTTCGGCCCTGGGTGCCATTGCAATTTCGGTTATCGGCCTTGCCAACATATTCGGAACTGTCCTGGCCGGCTGGCTCGGAAAGTACTATTCGAAGAAGTACCTGCTCGCAGGCATTTATACCGGCCGGACCATCGCCGCCGCCGCGTTCTTTCTCTATCCGATAACACCGACATCCGTGCTGGTGTTCGCTGCTGTCATGGGGGCACTCTGGCTGGCTACGATCCCCCTGACCAGTGGTCTCGTTGCCCACATCTACGGGCTGCGCTACATGGGCACGCTCTATGGAGTCATTTTCCTTTCTCACCAGCTTGGCAGTTTCGTGGGCGTATGGCTCGGCGGTCTTCTGTATGACGCATATGGAAACTATGACCTGGTCTGGTGGATCGGCGTCGGCGTCGGAGCGTTTTCGGCCCTTGTGCATCTCCCGGTCAACGAAAGGCCTCTCGACATGAGGCAGGCGGCCTGACCGGGCGCGAACCGGATTGCTGACGGGGAGAGCGGCTCAGCGCTGTTGCCAACAGCGGAAGATGTAGCGGGCGGTCATCAGGTCCAGATGGGCGCCGCCGCCATTCTTGAACAGGGTGATCTCGTCATCCGCCTGCCGGCTGAACGAGCCGCTTGCAATGTCATAGTAGTCAGCGATGACGCTGCTCCTGTCGAGCACGCCGCTTTCGATCGGCTGCGCCAACTCGCCGATGTCTTCCACCGCTGTTTCGCGGGAATCGACGAAAATCCGCGATCGGAGGAGAGCCGTGTCATCGACCTCACGCATGTCCGGACGATACGCCCCGACCAGGTCCACATGCGTGCCCGGAACCAGCCATTCCCCCTTGATGACCGGGTCCGGTGACATCGTGGCGCAGGCAATGACGTCAGCCCGGCCTGCCGCCTCGGCCAGGTCCGCCGCGGTCTCAAGCCTGTATTCTGCCGACATCTCGGCGACCAGTTTCTCCGCATTGGCTGGCGTCCGGTTCCAGATTCGGAACCGTGCATGTTTGAAGACCGACGAATATGCCTCGACCAGTGACCTTGCGACGGTGCCGGCGCCAACGATCAGGATACGCCTCGACTCCGGCCTGGCCAGAAGTCTGGCCCCCAGAAGCGAATCCGCGGCGGTCTTCCACTTGGTCACGAGCCTGAAGTCCAACAGTGCTTCGGGAATTCCGGTTTCGCCACTGTAAAGAACCATTGCCCCGTTGATGGTCGGAAGGCCGGCCTCGGCGTTACCCGGAAAAATGGTTGCAGTCTTCGAAGCGATACCGATTCCGTCGATGATCGCCATGCGCGAGTGAATCGTATCGCTGCCAATGGTAAGCAGCATGTCGTCGATCCTGGCTTGCGGCATTTCATGGCCGGCCCGCAACTCCTCGCTCAGTTCAACCCAGTCCAGAAGTGGTTCAGCCTCATCGCGGGAAATCACGTGCATATCTCAAGACCATCTTTCATTGTCCCCCGGAACATTCAGCCGTTGCGCAGGGGGGCGTTCAACCGTTACAGCCCGCCTGTTGCCAGGCGGCCCGGATACCTGTTGCGTTCCAGTCATGATTTCAACCATTCTGGAGCGTGTCAATCTGCCAGAACTACGGACCGCGAACAGCACGAGGTGAAAGTGAACAGTCTGGACATCCTCGAAAAGTTGATCTCGTTTGCGACGGTGAGCCGGGATTCGAACCTGGAACTCATCGGTTTCGTCCATTCCTACCTCCGGGAGCGCGGAATTCGAACCAGGCTCGTGCACAATGACAGTCTGACGAAGGCCAATCTCTTCGCCTGCGTCGGCCCTGCCGGACTGCGCGGAGTCCTGCTTTCGGGTCACACCGACGTGGTGCCGGTAGATGGCCAGGCATGGTCTCACGATCCCTTTCGACTGACCCTCAGGGGCGGACGTCTCTACGGCCGCGGCGCGGCGGACATGAAGGGGTTCCTGGCCTGCGCGCTCCGGGCGGCGGACATCGCATCGCGCCGACAGCTGAAAACTCCGCTCTGGCTGTCGTTTTCCTATGACGAGGAAGTCGGATGCATCGGTGTCAGGCGGCTGATCGACATGATGGCCGAAGACAGGTTGCGGCCAGCGCTCTGCATTGTCGGCGAACCGACATCAATGGGGGTGGCGACGGGTCACAAGGGCAAGACTGCCCTGAGATTGGATTGCCATGGCACAGAAGCACATACAGCATACGCACCGAAGGCACTCAATGCACTGCACCTGGCGTGCGATTTCGTGACGGTCCTTCGCCGGACCCAGGATCAGATTGCCTCTTCGTCCGAAGGCGACAGTGGCTACGAGATTCCGTACACGACCATCCACGCTGCCCGGATCGATGGCGGCATTGCACCTAACATCGTGCCGGCGCTGAGCACGGTATGGTTCGAGATCCGCAATGTCATGGGTGACAACCCGGAACGGATCATCGGGCGACTGGCAGAGGAAGCGGAAAACATAGTCCGCGATGCAAGGTCGGTTGCTGAATGCGCCGATATCCGCCTCTCGGTTGAGAATTCATACCCGGGACTGGAAACACCTCCGGATGATCCGGTCGTTGAATTCGTGAAGTCGCTTACCGGATTCGACGCGGTCATGAAGGTCGCCTTCGGAACGGAAGGAGGCCTGTTTGCAGAGGGCGTCGGCGCTCCGACCGTAATCTGCGGCCCGGGTTCGATGGATCAGGGCCACATGCCCGACGAATACCTGGAAACCGAACAGATTTCCCACTGCGAGCAGATGATGTTCCGGCTTGTGGAACGGCTGGAAGCGGGCATCTGAGGCAAGAGATCACGCAGCCAGCTGGTCTTCATCATCTGCCAGCTGCCGGTACCACATGGCGGCGTAGCGTCCATCCATGCGGAGCAACTCATCATGCGTCCCCTGCTCCGTTATCCGCCCTTGTTCCAGCACGATGATCCTGTCCGAATCGACGATCGTCGACAGCCTGTGAGCAATGGCGATCACCGTTCGCCCCTGGGCCATCTCGCGGAAGCTCTCCTGGATTTCCTTTTCCGTCTCGGTATCGAGCGCTGAAGTCGCCTCGTCGAGCAGCAATATGGGTGGATTCTTGAGAAGAGTGCGGCTGATTCCGATGCGCTGCTTTTCGCCACCGGAGAGTTTCAGGCCTCGCTCGCCGACCTGGGTCTCGTATCCCTCCGGCAACTGCGCGATGAAGTCATGCAGTTGGGCCGCCCGCGCCACGCCCTCTATCTTCTCCTGGGTCGCGTATGGCTCGCCATAGGCGATGTTGTAGAAGATGGTCTCGTTGAACAGCACCGTATCCTGGGGGACGATCCCGATCCCGGCATGGAGGCTCTCCTGCGTTACATCCTTCACATCCTGCCCGTCGATTCTCAGCGCCCCACCACTGACGTCATAGAACCTGAACAGCAATCTGCCGATGGTCGATTTTCCGGATCCGGACGGCCCGACGATCGCAACCGTCTGACCGGGCTCGACGGTAAGGTTCAGTCCCTTGAGAATCGGGCGTTCGGGATCGTATCCGAAGGAAACATTGTCGAACTCGATCTGGCCGCCGCTGACATGCAGCGACTTGGCATCCGGCTTGTCGCCGACTTCATAGGGCTGATCAAGGAGGTCAAACATGTCGCCCATGTCGATGAGGGCCTGCCTGATTTCACGGTAGACTGTCCCGAGATAGTTGAGCGGAATTGTGATCTGGATCATGTAGGCATTGACCAGTACAAAATCGCCTACTGTGAGGGTTCCGTTCTGCACGCCGAGTGCGGCGAGTACCAGCACCCCCACAGTGCCAAGTGTTATGAGGACCGCCTGCCCGAGATTCAGCGCTGCCAGGGAGTAACTGGTCTTCAGCGCAGCCCGTTCGTATCCCTGCATTGACAGGTCGTATCGGGCTGCCTCGCGATCCTCCGCGCTGAAATACTTGACGGTTTCGAAATTGAGCAGGCTGTCAACCGCCTTCTGGTTGGCCTCCGTATCCTGTTCGTTCATCTCGCGGCGAATCTGGACGCGCCATTCGGTAACCTTGAAGGTGAACCAGGTATAGATGACAATCGTGGTAACGATGATCGCGAAATACCTGAAGTCCAGGACAACAAGCAGGATCAGGGCGATCAGGCACAACTCCAGCGTCAATGGACCAACCGAAAGCAGCAGGAACCGGAGGAGCCATTCGACTCCCTTGACTCCGCGTTCGATCACCCTCGAGAGACCACCGGTCTTTCGGGTGATGTGATAACGCAATGACAGCCTGTGAATGTGGCGGAACGTTTGAAGCGCCAGCATGCGCAGCGCCCTTTGTCCGACACTCGCAAACAACACGTCGCGCAGTTGATCGAACACGACGCTCAGGATCCTCGTCACGCCGTAGGCTACCGTCAGGCCGACCGCTCCGAGAGCGAACGCAAAGTAGACCGATTCCTGGTCGGCCATTGCAAGCAGGTCGACGACGGCCTTGTAGACAAAGGGCGCAAACACGGAAATGACCCTCGCCAGCGCCAGCGACGCGATGGCCAGCACAACGCGAATTCTCGCTGTCGGATTGTCCTTCGGCCAAAGATACGGAGAGACATTCCTTACCGTTCTCCAGCCGCTGCGGCGGGCCTCAACCTGTGCGGAGATGGTTTCCGTGGAAGTTCTGGCCATGCTCCATTTCCTGGCCCCGGGGTCATGTCGCCGAGATCGCGTTTCGCGACGATGCCGACGCAGGCCCGCAGCAGGCCTGCATACCAATCTCGATCAGCGGCAACCCCCTTAACATAGTACCGCCAGCTTTTCATTCAATGGCTTGGCAGCTGCCGGCCATCCGGTTTTCACCGCCAGCGGAACCGGCAAGACCCATCCCCCGCTCATCGCCTGCTTCAGACCGGCGACCGGACCTGGCGAATGACGGGCCGGAAAGGACACCGCCCGCAATGTCTGCCCCGGACCGTGATGCATTCCATGCCGGGGCGGAGGGCAGGCATTGACGGTCTTGCAATTGGTGACGCGTTGGGCAACCAATGGCGCCACTCAATTGGCCCGCCAGGGAGAATCCGCCAACATGACATCGAGGACCCTGGCGCCACACTGCACGGCAAACAACTCTTCATGACAGCGGCAAGACCAGCAAGAGACGTTGGAGTTCTCGTCATCGGCAGCGGAAACGCGGCCTTGACGGCGGCAATCTGTGCACGAAAGAGGGGCGCGGACGTCCTGGTGCTTGAAGCCGCGCCGAAGGCATACCGCGGGGGAAACAGCCGGCACACACGGAACTTCAGATGCATGCATGAAGCGCCGGCCGGAGTCCTCGCGGGTGAATACGGCGAAAGCGAGTATTTCTACGACCTGCTGAAAGTCACCGATGGCAAGGCCGACGAGGCGCTGGCGAGGATGACGATCCGATCCTCCGAGGGCTGCTATGGCTGGATGGAAGAGCATGGCGTGCGGTTCCAGCCGCCCCTGTCGGGCACGTTGTCACTGTCGCGGACAAACGCGTTCTTCCTCGGTGGAGGAAAATCGCTGGTCAATGCCTATTGCCGGACCGCGTCTTCGCTCGGAGTCCGCATCATGTACGAGGCGAATGTCCGGCATCTTGAACTCAGTGGAGGCCGGGTTGCCCGCGTCGACGCGGAATTCGACACTGAAATCCTGTCCTTCGCCCCCCGTTCGGTCATCGCTGCCTGCGGGGGATTCCAGGCTGACATTGACTGGCTGGCGGATGCGTGGGGACCGGCAGCACGCAATTTTCTCATCCGCGGAACTCCGTACAACCGCGGTGTCGTGCTGCGGGACCTCCTCGATCAGGGCGTCGAGAGCGTCGGCGATCCCACACAGTGCCATGCCGTCGCGATTGACGGGCGGGCACCCAGATTCGATGGCGGCATCGTTACACGGCTCGACTGCATCCCGTTTTCCGTCGTAGTCAACCGCCATGGTCGGCGTTTCTATGATGAAGGCGAAGATGTCTGGCCCAAACGCTATGCGATCTGGGGCCGGCTCGTTGCAGCACAGCCGGACCAGATAGCCTATGCCATACTCGATTCGAAGAGTATCGACCTCTTCATGCCATCGGCGTTTCCTCCGGTGGAAGCTGGCAGCATCCCGGATCTCGTCCGGCAACTGGGTCTGCCGCCGGACGCAGTCGGGACAGTTGAGGAATTCAACCATGCATGCCGGCCCGGCAGATTCCACCCGACCGAAGCCGACGGGCTGGCCGCCGTCGGGCTTGATCCACCGAAATCGAACTGGGCCCGTCCGATATCCGAACCCCCGTTCTACGGCTACATGCTGCGCCCTGGTGTGACCTTCACCTATCTGGGATTGCGGGTCGACGAAGCGGCACAGGTGCAGGCAGGAGGCAGTCCGGTCGAAAACCTCTGGGCAGCCGGGGAAATCATGGCAGGATCAATCCTCGGCGAGGGTTACCTTGCCGGATTCGGAATGACCATCGGAACGGTCTTCGGACGCATTGCGGGAAATGAGGCGGCAGACCATGCCTGCTGACACCATTTCCGAAGCCCGCCGTCAGGTTCATATCTGCAATGCTTGCCGATACTGCGAGGGTTACTGTTCGGTTTTCCCCGCAATCCACCGGCAGAGATTGTGGGCGGATGGGGACATCGTTCAGTTGGCAAACCTGTGCCACAATTGCCGCGGCTGCTTCTATGCATGCCAGTATGTTCCTCCCCACGAATTTGATCTTAACCTCCCCGCTGCACTTGCCGCCGTCCAGCGGCAGAGTTGGAAGGAATGCGCATGGCCGCGGGGCATCGCCATGCTGTTTGAACGTTCGGGACTTGCGCTGTCATCAGTCCTGGCGGTTTCGATTGCCTTTCTCTTCTGGCTTGCCTCATCTTTCCGTCCTGAGGATGGAGCAGGTTTCTACGCCTACATGTCACACGGGCTGATGGTTGCAATCTTTGCACCGTCGTTCCTCCTGCCGTTGCTGGCCGTCGCGGTCTCGATGAGACGATACTGGATTGCCGTTGGCGGCGGCCGTATCACATGGCAGACCCTGTTTGTCGCGACCCGTTCCATGGGGCAAATGGACAACCTTGCCGGCGGACATGGCGAAGGATGCAACTTCGAGGCTGAGGATCGCTATTCCAATCACCGCCGCCGGTTCCACCAGGCCACGCTGTATGGCTTCCTGTTGTGCTTTGCGTCAACCTGTTCGGCCACGATCCTGCATTACGGGTTCGGCATCGAGGCACCGTACGGGTTGTTGTCGGTTCCAAAGTTGCTGGGCGTATCGGGAGGAATCCTGCTCTCTTCCGGAACTGCGGGCCTTGCATGGCTCAAGACGAGGGCGGATCCCGAACTCGGCGCGCCGGCGGCCTGGGGTGGTGAGATGGCCTTCATACTCCTGCTGTTTGCGGTCAGCACAACGGGGCTGATCCTGTACGCTGCAACCGGCACCCTGTTGGTACAGGTGCTCCTGCCGCTGCATCTTGGTTTCGTGATGACCTTCTTTCTCATGACACCATATTCAAAGATGGTGCATGGCTTCTACCGTATGGCTGCGCTGCTCAGGGATGCCGAAGCGCTCCGGGACAGACAAGGCAGCCAGGCGGCTCAATGAATGAAACCATGGCGTTGACGATTGCCGGTACAGGCACCGAACGACACGACTTGCGGCATCATGGGTCAGGATCATCCGACACGGCGAGGGCCGGAAGACGGGCTGCCGGCCAGCGGTGCCTGCCCCGTCTGGACCAGTTCAGCCGGTTACGACGACTCCGCCATCAATGACGAGTACCTGGCCAGACATCATCCTGCTGGCCGAAGATGCAAGGAACTGGCAGCCGGCGACGATGTCTTCGGGTTTCAGGTGGTCCTTCAGGCATTGCTTGTCCAGGTGTTGGGCCAGTGCATCCGGTGTTGCCCAGAGATCCATCTGCCGGTCTGTCAAGACCCAGCCCGGCGCCACAGCGTTCACGCGGATCCGGTCTGGCCCGAACTCCCGGGCAAGTGATCGCGTCAGGCCGGTGATTCCGGCATTGGCGGCCGCATAGGCGGGATATCCCGCGTTGCCCATCATGTAGGAGATCGATGTGAAGTTGATGATTGCGCCTCCGCCTTGGCGCCTCATTCCCGGAACCACTGCCTGGGCACCGAAGAAGTACGCTCGAATGTTGACCGCGTGATTTGCATCCCACTGTTCGACCGTCAGTTCCTCTGCCGAATGCCTGGTGTCATTGGCCGCGTTGTTGACGAGCACGTCCACCGTTCCATGCTCCGAGGCTGCCGACTCGATTGCCTGCCTCAACTGGTCGACTTCGGACACGTCACCCTGGATGAATAGGGGTCCCGTTCCGTACTTCTCCCCCATCCTCTCGCAGAATTCACTGGCATCGGAACGCTGAATGAACGCAACCCTGGCATTCTGGGCAAGGAACCCCTCGGTCAGCGCCGCGCCGATACCTGAACCGCCGCCCGTGATGAAGACCGATCTGTTCTCAAGATCATGAAATTGAGCATCAAGTTTCATAACGATTTCCTCTTCCTGGCCCCGCGCCTCGGCAGGCTGTTGCCGCCCGCCAGCCCGACAGGGCATCGCATTGTTCCTGCCGTCCGGCCGCTCCGGATCCTGGCGGTTCCAGGTTCCAACAGGCAGTCAGTTCGACAAGCTGAATTCCAGGGGCCTGACCCGGTTGAACATTCCGGTCTGCGTGATCTTCTCGACAACCGAGTGGTCGGCGGGGCTGTCCAGGGTCAGGAGTGCTATGGCGTCTTCCCCGGCATTTGACCGGCCCAGGTTGAAGTTCGCAATATTGATGCCGCAATCCCCGAGAACCGTACCCAGAACGCCAATGATTCCGGGAACATCCCTGTTGGTGGTATAAAGCATGTAACGGGCGACCTCCGCGTCGATATAGATGCCCTTGATCTGGATAAAGCGCGGCTTGCCATCCGAAAACACCGTTCCGACTATCGAGCGCATGCCGCTGCTGGTGATTACTGAAAGGCTGATATAGGCTTCGAAGATCCCTGACTTCGATCTCGTCGTCGCCGACATCACGAACCCCCTGTCCTTTGCCGCAACCTCGGCCGACACCATGTTGACTTCCGGATTGCTTGCGCGAAGGACCCCTGCGAGCGCCGCTGCATTCAGTGCGCTGATGTTCATGTCGGCCACGGCACCGTCATACAGCATGCTGACAGATGTAATCGGTCCGTCGGTCATCTGGCCGACGAAGGAGCCGAGATGGTCTGCCAGGGCAACCCATGGCAGGAGCCGGGGCGCTTCCTCGGCACTGATCGATGGCATGTTCAGAGCATTGTTGACCGCTCCCCTCAACAGGTAGTCCGACATCTGTTCGGCAACCTGCTGGGCGACCTTTTCCTGTGCTTCCATGGTCGAAGCACCGAGATGGGGCGTCACCACCACATTCGGCAATTCAAGCAACGGATTGTTTTCCGGCGGCTCATTCTCGAACACGTCCAGGGCAGCCCCGGCGACATGCCCGCCGCGAATGGCGTCTGCCAATGCCGCTTCGTCGACGACTCCGCCACGGGCACAATTGACGATTCGAATCCCCTTCCTGGTCTTGGCCAATGCGGACGAATCCAGGATTCGGCGGGTCTTGTCGGTCAGCGGCACGTGAAACGTAATGATATCTGAACGGGCAAGAAGTTCGTCGTAGGGGACCTTCTCGACGCCGAGCCTGATCGCGCGCTCGTCTGTAAGGAATGGATCATAGCAGACGACCTTCATTTCAAGGCCGATTGCACGCCTGCAGACAGCCGAACCGATATTGCCGCAGCCAACGACCCCAAGCGTCTTGCCGAACAACTCCGTTCCAACAAAACGGGACTTTTCCCATCTTCCGCTACGCGTGGACTCGCATGCTTCCGGTATCTGCCTGGCCATCGACATCATCATCGCGATTGCGTGCTCGGCCGTCGTGATGGCGTTGCCCATCGGCGTGTTCATGACGATGATACCGTTCCGGGACGCGGCCTTGACGTCGATATTGTCGACACCGATCCCGGCCCTGCCTATGACCTTCAGCCTGCCGGCGCGTTCGAGCAGTTTTCCCGAAACCTTCGTTGCAGAACGGATTGCAAGTCCCTCATACTCTCCGATCACCTCCTGCAGGGCGGCCTTGTCTCGTCCGAGTTCCGGCCTGAAATCGGCTTCGACGCCGCGGTGGCGGAAGATCTGCAGCGCAGTTTCCGACAGCTTGTCTGAAACGAGAACCCTGGGTTTCATGTCATCATCCTCACAAATCGGCCTCGACCGTCATGTATGCGGCCCGTTCTTGCTGGAACGCCCATTCGATCCAGGGCATCAATGCACGCAGATCGCCCGTTTCCACCGTGGCGCCGCACCAGATCCGCAAGCCCGGGGGCGCGCTCCTGTATGATCCGATGTCGTGGGCGACCCCTTCGGCTTCCAGCCGTTTTGCAATGGACCTCGAAATCGCCGCCCTGTCATCGGCATGAACTTCCGGATCGTCGAGAACGAGGCAGACGCTGGTGTTTGACCGTGTCCATTCATCGGCTGCGAGAAACGAGATCCATTCCCGGCTGTCCACGAACTCGGCGACAACCCCGGCATTCGTGTCCGCCCGCGCGATCATTCCCTGTAGGCTTCCGACCGATCTTGCCCATTCCAGCGCATGGATGCAGTCCTCAACGCAGAGCATCGATGGTGTATTGATCGTCGCACCTTCGAAAATCCCTTCGATGAGTTTGTTGTTCCTGGCCAGCCTGAAGATCTTCGGAAGCGGCCAGGAAGGCATCCAGCATTCCAGCCTTTCAACCGCCCTCGGTGACAGGATGATCATCCCGTGGGCGGCTTCTCCTCCGAGAACCTTCTGCCAGGAGAACGTCGTTGCATCGAGCTTGTTCCACGGCAGGTCCACGGCGAATGCGGCCGAGGTTGCGTCGCAGATCGTCAGTCCCGGCCTCGAGTCGGGAATGAAATCCCCGTCGGGAACCCGGACACCGCTCGTGGTGCCGTTCCAGGCGAAAACGACATCGTTCGAGAAGTCAACCTTGGACAGATCCGGCAACTGACCATACTCCGCGAAGTGATGCCTCGCATCCAGACGGAGTTCGCTGGTCACGTCCGTCAACCAGTCATGCCCGAAACTCTCCCAGGCGAGCACGTCAACCGGCCGCTGGCCGAGAAGCGACCACAACGCCATTTCGACAGCACCCGTATCCGATGCCGGTACGATCCCGATCCGGTGTGAATCCGGCACCTCAAGAACCTCGCGGGTGAGGTCGATGACATCCTTCAGCCTGGATTTGCCCGGAACCGACCGGTGTGACCGCCCCAGTATTGCCCGGGAGAGGAACCCGCTGTGCCAGGATGGGGGTTTTGCGCAGGGGCCGGACGAGAACAGGGCCCGCCTCGGCCTGTCGGCGGGTGGTGAAATCATGTCTGCTTATCCTTCCAGATAATCGCTCCTCGGTGGGGAGGAGTGCCCGCCAAGCCCTCTAATGCCTCATCTACGGACTGGCAAGTACGGGAACAGATCTAACCGGGAATGTGCAGAATCAGGGAATGATTGAGCCCGGTGGCCTGTGTTGGTGCGTGGATGCGGACTCCAACCGGCCGCTGATTCGCCGGCCGGAACTCAGATCTCCAGGTCGATTGCGACCCGCCTGTGCGCCTTCATGGATTCTTCTCCCGCCGTGGCGATTGCCTCGGCAATGAAACTGTCCTCGACGGTTGGAAAGATGCCTGTCGGATCGTTGAGTTCACCGATGAACGCCGCAAGCTGGCTGTCATATGACGGGGCAAGTCGATCAATCCAGTCCTGGTGCAGTCCGGATGATATCACCGTGTCGCCCCGGTAGCGGATGAACTCGTCTCTTTTCGGTGCACCGGATTCCAGCCTGCCGCCTGTGCCGACAACCTCGATACGCTCGTCATATCCGTAGGTGGTCCTTCGGCAGAAATTGAAATGGCAGAATGCCCCTCCCGACATTCTCAGGATGATCATGGCCGTGTCGGTATCGCCGAGTTCCCCGAATGACGGTTCAATGAGGCAATCACCATCAACATAGATTTCCGTCGGTCGATCGTTCGCCAACCAGCAGGCAAGGTCGAAGAAATGGGATCCCTTGTCTCTCAACTGGCCGCCTGAGGACCTGATGTAGTCAAGTTCGGGGAGGGCCTGCGTGCGAGACGTGAACAGCAGCATCTCGATGTCCCCTGCTTCGCCGCGGGAAATCGCATCGTGCAGCGCCCGGTGCTGACGGTCATGGCGACGATTGAGTCCCATGCCGCCGAAAACCCCGGTTTCCCTGACACGCCTGACTGTTTCTGCTGCCGACCGCCTGTCGATATCGATCGGCTTTTCGCAAAGAAATGCCATTCCGGCATCCGCACATGCCCGTGCAATCGGTCCATGGAATGCCGTAGGCACCGCGATGATGACGGCATCGATCCCGGGATTCTCCAGCATTTCGCCCAGGTCCGATGTTGCTCGAGCCTGGTGTGCAGCAGCGATCTCGCGGGCCACTTCCGGATCGGAATCGTGCACGCGCACGAGCCGTGCCGAGGGATTTCTGGTTATGCAGGCAGCATGGATTCGGCCTATCTTGCCAACACCGATCAGCCCGAAATTGCAGACGCTGGATACCATGGCATGGATCCTGTTTGTTCCCAGAATAACTGTTTCGGGAGCAGGTGCCATAGTTTCATCACTCGAGAGCCTTCACCTCTCGCGCAGGTCTTGCTGGAAGACTCTTCGCAGTCAGCATCGGCAGGCATCGGCAGCGGGCTCATACCTTCTCCGCGCCGGTTTACCGTGCCGGCAGGGCTGTGCGCCACATGTCCCGGTTTCAGCGCCGCGGGCAGGTCACGCGGGCAGGGCTGCGAGCGCACACACAATCCGCGCAAATCACCAACACACATTTGCAAACCAGGGAAACGCAAATTCTGAACTGCCGGGTCTCTGACTTCCTGCTTCCGTAAACGCTTGCGGCGGTTTAGGTAGCCGGACCATGCGGCGAGTTGCCGCAGTCATGATTCCGCAGGAGACACCATGCTGACAGTATCCTTGCTATCGGACCCCGGTCGGCCCGCACTCGATCAACGACTGGCGGAGAGAGTTTCCAGGGATTGGAACGGGACTCCGCCGGTCTGGCTGGCCCAGGGTATCGCGTGCGAATTCACGGTCACGGCGAGGCCCGTGGACTTCAATGATGTCCGTAGCGAGCTCGATGCTTCGGGAATCGACTTGAACATCCTGCCTGTTGCAGGCCGCCGAAAGAAACTGCTTGTCGCCGACATGGACTCGACAATCATCGAACAGGAGTGCCTTGACGAACTCGCCGCTGAAGCCGGGATCGGGGAAACGGTGAGGAAGATCACGGCGCAGGCGATGAATGGCGAGATCAATTTCAGCGAGGCACTGCGAATGCGGGTATCGCTACTCGCGGGGAAGCCTCATGGACTGGTCGAGAGTGTCTGGCGCCAACGGATTACCTGCACACCGGGCGCGGATGCGTTGGTCGCCACGATGAAACAACACGGAGCACAAATGGTGCTGATCTCGGGCGGGTTCACCGACTTCACCAGACGGGTCGCAACCTTGCTCGGATTTGATGAGCATTATGCCAATGTACTTCAGGTCAAGGACGGTTTACTGGCCGGAACCGTGCAGGAACCGCCACTGGGCAAGTCGGCAAAGAAGGAGATTCTGTCGAAAGTCCTGCGGAAGCTTGATCAACATTCCGACACGGTTGTCGCCGTGGGGGACGGTTCGAATGACATTGAAATGCTGGGGTTCGCCGGCATGGGAGTCGCTTTCAGGGCCAAGCCTGCCGTGAACAGGACAACGGACATCCAGGTCCGTCACTGCGACCTGACCGGCCTTCTCTATCTCCAGGGATTTGCACGAACTGAATTCGTGAAGCTGAATTGACTTGGGACCAGCGCGCGCTGGTCTACTGTTTCGGATACCGCTCTCCGCGGAAGTGTCTCGAGCAATTGCAGCGTATCAGATGAGGCTATGATTGCGGTTTGGTTCCGGGCCGCGATGGCCATAACCAACCGATTGGCGCAATTGCCTTGTCGTTGATGACGAAGGATGAGAGCTATCGCTATCCTGTCGCGACCGCTGCCTGGACTTCCAGATCCTCCATTCCTGTAATACGAGAACTGGAGACAGGATGCACCAAGTCATGAGCCAGTTAACGTCCACGCTCGATGCAAATGTACTTTACTCGGCATCGATACTCGATCTGCTGCTGCAACTCGCGGTGACAGACATCTACTGGACCAGGTGGAGCGACGATATCCACGATGAGTGGATTGGAGCAGCGTTGTGAAACAACTCCGGGGCGACTCCCGCCAAATGGCAGAAAACATGGAACCTGATGAATCAGGCTTCACACGCGATTGCCTTGCGACGGGCACTGATCGCTGATCCCGCCGCTCGAACTTTCCGGACTCCGATGACAGGCAGTTACTGGCTGCCGCCTTTGTAGGCATAGCGATGAAATAGTGACCAAGATCCATGGAGACTTCCCCAATTACAGGCTGGCTACGTTCCGGATCGAGGCGATTCATCCTGACGGTTTCTGGCAAATCAACCTTCGTTGGCACCGGACACTTCCTGTTCAGCGGTCGGGAAAGTCAGGGCGCGGCTCAAATGTCCGCAGCTTGCCATCGACGATTATCTTGCAATCCTCTCGCAGCAAGGGCTGACTGCGACCGTAGCGGAACTCCTGCAGTTCAGAAGAACGATTTGAGTCCTGGGATGGCAAGACGCTCTGATCCGTACCCCAAAACCCATTCTGGCAACACCGACAACTTCCCCATCGACCAGAACGACATCTGCCGCTGTTGACCTCTCAATATCCGGCCAGGATCGAATTCTCTCAACGAATTCCATCATTCGTGCAAGCGCGTCATCTGTGAGTTTGCACCATTCCTGTTCAACTATTTCCCTACGGCAGGTCGCTCAATATCCGGGCGACTGTTGACAGAATCCGACTTGATGAACAGATGGCTGGCTTCACAAACACTCCAGGTTTCCGTGTACTTTTTTCCGACTGCAATGAACGCCACATGTCACACTGCGATGCCTTCGGACAGGAAGCATCTATCCCAATGGAAGCTCCACCCAGAGTGACAGCACAATCCAAGCTCGGGCGGGAACTCCCTTCGGGCATTTCGACACGGGAAGAATGTCTTAGGTGCCGGTCGCTTTGCCCGTAGTTCTGGACCGCTCAATGTCCGGGCATGCAAGAGCATGTAAAAGACCGTGCAAGTTGTTGCCTGTTTGGCCATCAGGAACGAGTGTTCAACCGCCAGTCACCCTTGATATGTTGCTTGGTAGCCGACTGTCGTGCAATATAGGGCGGATCATGAGATAGTCTGCGTGAAACGGTAACGATGCTTAAGGACTCTGTATGCCGAGTCAAATCCAACGCAGGACCGACGAGACAGTGGAGAATATTCAGCGTCGTGACCCTGACGGTGTATAAGTCGCGGGAGTAAATCCGGATGAATGATCCAGAACAATTGATGGTGTCTCGTTTGGCCAGAGATCCCAGGGAAATCGCAAAGGGACTGCAGGAATTTTCAAGGTCCGCGGAAATGCTCTCGAATGACCAGCCGCGTCTGATCAATGAGCACCCAATGCAATGGATTGGCATGTATCGGGGCAAAGTGTCGGCGAAAGCCGATGATCTGCAATCTCTAATCAAGGAGTTGAATCGGCGAGGCATTCCACTAGGAGCCTGTCGGATTTGGCCATGGATTTGCAGTGATTTCCTGTCCTTTTCCACAAGATATGGTAGTATCGGGCAGTGAATGAACAGTCTGGAGGATGATGTTGTGTCGATCAGGTTCCAGAGGGCCAATCGTGACGAGGTCTGGCTGTTGCCACCTTCGATCCAGGAGTGGCTGCCGGACGATCACCTGGCCCGCTTTGTCGTCGAGATCGTCGAATCCCTGGATCTGGACAAGATCACCGGCGTCTACCGGCATGGCGGCAAGCCAGCCTATTGCCCGGTGATGATGACGGCGCTGCTGTTTTACGGCTATTCAACCGGCGTGCATTCGAGCCGCAAGCTGGAAGCGGCGACGCATGACTCGGTTGCGGTGCGCTATGTCACCGGCAATCTTCATCCCGACCATGACACCATTGCCCGTTTCCGCAAGCGCCACCTGCCTGCCCTGCAGGAGCTGTTTGTCCAGGTGCTGTCGATTGCCGGCACCATGGGCATGCTGAAGCTTGGCCATGTCAGCCTCGATGGCACCAAGGTGAAGGCCAATGCCAGCCGCCACCGGGCGATGAGCCATTTGCATATGGAGCGCATCGAGGCGCAGCTGAAGGCGCAGGTCGCCCGGCTGCTGGAACTGGCCGAGGCGGCGGACGAGCAGGAGTGCGCTCTCGACATTCCCGAGGAACTCGGGCGCCGGCAAGAGCGCCTGGCGAAGATCGCCGAGGCCAGGAAGGAGATCGAGGCCCGCGCCGCGGCCCGCCATGCAGCCGAACAGGCGGCATACGAGGAGAAGATGCAAGAGCGGCGCCAGAAGGAACGGGAACGGGGAGGCAAGCTCGGCGGCAGGCCGCCGAAGCCGCCGGTGCCGGGCCCCCGCCCCAGGGACCAGATCAGTTTCACCGACCCGGATTCGCGGATCATGCCGTCATCCGGAGGCTTCGAGCAGGCTTACAACGCCCAGGCATCGGTGGACCATGGCAGCCACCTCATTGTCCATGCCCATGTCAGCCAGAGACCGAATGATGTCGACGAGATGGCACCGGCGCTTGCCGCGCTCGAGGATGTCGGCAGCCCGGCTGGCATCGTCGCCGATACCGGGTATTTCAGCCGCGCCAATGTTGAATTGTGCGACGATCGGGGCATCGAGCCCCTGATTGCTTCCGGCCGGCAGCACCACAACCGTCCACTCCGGGAGAGAAGGGTGCCGGTGACAGAGCCTCCTGCCGATGCCGATGCGGTTGAGCGGATGAAGCACCGGATGGGCTCTGCCGAAGGGGAGCGGATCTACGCGAAGCGCAAGGCCGCCGTCGAGCCGGTCTTCGGAATCATCAAGAGGGTCATGGGCTTTGACCAGTTCAGCCTGCGCGGCATCGAGGCTGTTCAGGGCGAGTGGAGCCTGGTCTGCACGTCATGGAACCTGAAGCGCATGCACCGGCTGCTGTTGGGCGGACATTCGGCGGCATGAAGGGCAAAGGAGCATGGCTTGAGAACAGGAATTTAGCCGAATTCGACCGGAATTGCAGCCCTGGCAGGCAGAATTGTCGGCAAGGCTGGCCGCCGAGGTGGGTCCGGGCGCCGGTCACCGGTGAAATTCGACCCGGAGCCGATGAAGATGTGCAGGCATTCAGACGCCATGGACACCGCTTTCAATGCCGGTATTTCGACAGGCTCCTAGGCGACACGATCGTCCGGTTCATAGAGAAGAACAAGCGCACATTGATCCTCTAGTGGTTTGATTCTTTCTCACGATGCCAATTCCTGCAGCTTCTGGTGTCCCTTTTTCCATGCCTCGACGAGATCCTCGGGCTTCTTGCTCCAGCGGAACGGGCGGGCGTCAGTGGCGTTGTGATGCTCGATGTAGCCCTCGATCGCCGCAATGCACTCGTCAAGCGAATTGAAGATCGCATGCTTGAGCCGCTGCCTCGAGAGCTTGGAGAAGAACCCCTCGACGGCATTCATCCAGGAGGCCGAGGTCGGCGTGAAGTGGAAGGTCCAGTTTTTGTGCTGCTTCAGCCATTCGTTGACCTCGGCCGACTTGTGGGAGGAGACGTTGTCGAGAATGACATGAACCGGGGTTCCGGGCTCGATCCCCCCGGCAACGTTGTCGAGGAAGGCAAGGAACTCCTCCGAGCGGTGACGCTCGACCATCTCGCCGGTGACCTTGCCGGTGGCGACATCGAGAGCCGCCATCAGGCAGGTGGTGCCGTTGCGCCTGTTATCATGGGTGCGGGTCCCGGGATGGCCGGGCTTCATCGGCAGCGGCGTCTGCGTCCGCCCAAGCGCCTGTATCTGTGTCTTCTCGTCCACCGAGATGACGACAGCGTGGTCGGGCGGGTCGACGTAGAGGCCAACCACGTCGCGGACCTTCAATTCGAACCTCGGATCGCGGGAGACCTTGAACGTCTTGACCCTGTGCGGTTTCAGGCCGTTGCGCTTCAGGATACCGAACACCGTCGAGACCCCGATCCCCAGCCTCCTGGCCAGCGCCCGCAGCGTCCAGTGACTGCTGTGCGCCGGCGGCGGCGACATCGCAAGCTCGATCACCTGCCTGACTTTCTCCTGCGAGACCGGCTTGCGACCCGTTTTCCCGGGGATGTCGTAAAGCAGGCCGTCAACACCCTCCACAAGGAAGCGGTCCCACCAGCGCCAGACCGTCGGTTTCGACATGCCGGTGGCCCGCATCGTCTGCGACAGGGTGAGACCGTCGCCGAGGTGAAGGATGATGTTCGCCCTCTGGACATGCTTGAGGATCGAATGAGGACCGGTCCTGATCTTCTCCAGACGTGCCCGGTCTTGCCCGCTCAGAACGATCCGTGTTCTCCTGCTCCTTGCCATTGCTGTCCTGCTCCCGTTCGAAAACTGTGCGGCATTCGCCGGGAGTGGTTGAATCATACGCCACGGGAAAATGGAATCCCCAAACACAAACAGACCACTAGCATGATACGGGGAAGGTTCGGCGACACCTCTGGTCGCCCCTATATGGAAGGGCATGTCTTGCTCCCCAGACTGGGAAAGAGCGGTTATGTCTCGTTCATCTTTGATACCGGGGCGGACACCTCGCTCTTGATGCCCCTTGACGGCCAACGGATGGGGATCGAATACGGAAAGTTGGAAGACGAGGTATCGTCATTGGGGATTGGTGGGGAATCCAGGAATTGTGTCGAGTCAGCGCATTTGACATTTGTCGGTGATCAAATCCTGTACGCGTATACGATCAAGCTGCACATCTGTAAGCCAGCTGTTGAGTTGATGACGATTCCTTCGTTGCTGGGACGCGACATCATCGATCAGTGGTGCGTCACCTACAACAAGTCGGCATCAGAGCTTCAGGCAGAGGTGATTTGTTCAGATGCTCGTATGGTTCTCGGTGACTGACTGCGAACTGCACAGAGATGCAAATGGCATTCTGGAGCATTTTCTGCTGGCGTGGTTGTGTGGATGTAGACCTGTTCGCGATACGGATTTGTTGTCAGGTCAGCACTTCGAGACCATTCAGATGGAAGTCGGGGATAGAGGCGAGTCAGCAATGGACATTTCCACTCGCTAGGCTTCTGCTCCCGGGGCATCAATTCGCCCGACAACAAATGACGGGGATTGGGCAGTATTCCACCGGCAAGTCCGGTTACTCCAAATTGCAGTCACAAGGCTGACCACAAACTCGGTGGGTTCCTTGATGCTGCTTCAAAGATCTTCAGGAGACCGCATGAAACCCGTATTCGATGAAACGCTCCTGGAGAGTCATGACTTCTACCATGCAAGATACGGGCGTAGCGCGCTCATTGTCGCGGTTCAGCGCGACGCTGGAGAGGAACAATCCAGGCAGCAGGCACGTTGGCAATTGTTCATGGCCCGCAGATATATGGAACGTCACCTTTCCGTGACTCAGTCTGCTCCCGCATTTGATCGTGTCTTGTCTATAAACGAGGAAGCCGGTTACGTACGAATCAGGGTCCTGGTCGTCCAGCCAAACTCGCGAAATCCGAGAAGAAAGGACATTGATGCAGAGTTTGAACGGGTGTTGCCCTTGCAACAGGTCACGCTGGAAATTGTTCGATCAACAGGGCCGAGGGAACAGTAACATTCGGTTCGGCGTCGAACCATTGGGATTGAACCTGAGCAGTACTGAAACGATGCCATAGGGTCCGTTTAAGTTAAGCTCCTGCAACGATGGCAGTTGGCAACCTACGAAATGAGTTTCGCCAGAAAATGAACTGATGCTTAAGTCGGGGGCAATCGGCAGCCGATGGGTAAGAACCTCAGAGTGTCAGCGGACGAACTGAGACACTTCGAAGTTACGTTTGAGCAGTCTGTATCCGAAGACAATTCAAGGTTTCGAGGCACACCAGCATTGGACCGGGCATCTCCGGAAGCTGCCGGGAACCGTGCACTGTGTCCTCCGATGCTGTCCGAGTGTCTTGGTCTACCCGCGAGGTAGGGATCAAGCCTGTCAAGGACCCGGGGAACTTGGCGTGAGCCTTCGTCAAATCCGTAAATTGCGTCGTCGAGTAATTGAAAGGCTTGCAATGCCAGTCTGGAATTAAGAATAGGTCCCTGGAAACCGGGAAAGGAGATCCGGGTGCTCAGAAAGCTCTCTTGCACGGCATTGCTGTCTTGCTGGCTGCCTGGAATGTTGTTCGCTGCGGACCTTGGCGGAAAGGTCCTCAAGGTCGGAACCGATGCAACCTATCCGCCAATGGAAACCATCGATGAAACGACCGGCGAGATCGTCGGTTTCGACGTTGATGTGATGAACGCCATATGCTCGGAAATCAATTGCGAACCGGAATTCGTCAACACGGCCTGGGACGGCATATTCGCGGCATTGCTGCAAGGTGAGCTTGATCTCGTCATATCCGGCGTTTCGATCACGGATGAACGTGACAAGGTGATGGACTTTTCTGATCCTTACCTCGTTGTCAGCCAGGCCATTCTTCTCCGGGTCGAAGATGAAGGCCTGACTGTCGAGGATTTTCAGGCTGGCGGACGCAAACTTGCGGCGCAAACTGCAACCACGAATGCACAGTTGGCGGAAGAACTGGTCGGGCGAGACAGGGTCAGCCTTTACGACAGCTTTGCAGGCGCAATCCTGGCCTTGCAGAATGCCGATGTTGACGGCGTGGTCCTGGATGAAACGTCTGGATCAGCCTACGATCAGGAATTTGCCGGCGAATTGACAACCGGAATTGCCGGTCTTCAGGCCGATCCACTTGGAATCGTGTTCCAGGAAGGAGACACGATGGTTGATGCGTTCAATGAAGGACTCGCCATGATACGCGCCAGCGGTGTGCTCGATGAACTCATTCAAAAGTACTGGAACAACTGAACGCAACTTCTGAGACTGACACCGGACCTCTGGTGGACTCCAGAACACCGATCGATGTCACGGCGATTGCGGCATTAGCCTGAAGCCCATTCGCCCAGCAGTCTCGCGTCGGTTGCAGCGACACCATGCATCGTCATGATGTTCGCTTCGTCCAGCAAGTACATGCGGTCACAGAACGCGATTGTCGAGGTCGAAGACAGTGCACGGCCCTCTTCCAGGGATCTGTTCTTCTGTTCGTGCTTGTGGGCCCGGAAATCCGGTCCGCGCGGAGGTGAATTTTGGATCATCGTTCTCCGCGCTGGCTTCAGTTGCTGAATTCGGCGTCACTGCCCGTTCAAGTTGCCCCGATCGCACTCATTCTGGCCGTGCCTACCCTCGCTGACCCGTTTCTTCGGTCGGCCTTCTTCAATTCACCGGGTGAATTCACTGCCAACCTGACCGACCGGACTTCGTGATCATGGATCCTCAAGGACGAAGCAGTCAGGGCCGCAATTGACGGTTTCAGGCCGGACTGGTGATTCAGGGATTTCTCTTGATCGTGAGTCTTGTCGCGTCGACCATGTTCCAGGGGAAATCGAGAATGCATGTAGGGTTGGCATACCAGCCGGTGTCGGGCATCATGCCGTTTCACCCGGATTGCCGCTCCGGAAGCCCCGATGTTCAGGCCAGGGAGGAAATTACTGGTCCGAAATTGACACCCGCGCGGCCGGAACGCGTGACCTCCGTTCATTCCGGCTTGCAACCGGACTTGTGCAGCGGTGTTCGACCAGTGGGTTGGTCAGCATGAAGCTGCACCCGCGGCTCTTTCGGCCGCGCAGGAGCCGAATCCGTCCTGCCTCTGCCTGGTCAATCGAACCGGGCAGGCTTGTCCCGGATTACGGTTGCCGTTGCGGTTTCCCGGCCATTCGTTGGATCGATTCGGCAAATCGAACCCGGGCAGGCGGCAGCGAAGTTGACCTCCCGCCCGTCATGATCCCCAGCTTCAGGAAATGCCCGATGGTCTTGAGACCATCCGACATCTCGTTGATGCCAGAGAGCTTCCCCCCGAGAAAACAGGGCGGCAACGGCAACATCCGGTCGGCCCATTTGCCGGCTCCCCGACGGCTGACGGCACATCCGGATTTTGGGGAGACAAAAACGAGATTGCCTGTCGTTCCCGTCACGACGCAGCGTTCCAGGTCAAGACCGAACCCGATCTCTCCCAGCAGTTCAAGCTCCCACATCAGGTACTTGCCAAGCCAGTCGGATGACGTTTCCAGCGAGTCCAGAAGACCGATCGTTCGATCATAGCAGTCCTGGTTCGGTTCTCTCTCGGGAAGGGACATCGAGAGGACGGAGCAAAGCGAGGACAATGCAGCCAGTGCCATGCGGTCAGACATGAGCGCAGCCGCCCGCGATCTTGCCGGCTCGATCCGATAGTTGCCGATATGATCAGGCAATCTCGCACGCCATTCGACGATGAGTTCCGTTCCCGGTTGAAGCACTGGCTTGTATCTTCTGGACGTGCCACCGCGCAGGACCCCGGAATGCCGCCCGTGCGACGAGGTGAAGACATCCAGGATCGCAGACGTCTCCCCGTGATTTCTTGAGGACAGCAATATGCCGCGATCGCGCCAGTTCATGATCGGACGCTACTCGAATCCGTCCGTTTCGAGAAGTGTTTGCCCCTCGCGGTCTTCCACTTCTATGATCCAGAGATCGGTGTCCCTCTGCATCTGCCGCTCAACTATGCCGTCGATCATGGAATCCTCGCCCTCGTCGGTGAGTACCCAGACCTCCCTGTCCATCATGAGGTTGTAGGATTTCTGGAAAAGCCGGGAGCGGCCGTCCAGCGTGTTTGACCGTATCAACACGGAGCCTGCTTCGGAGTTTCCGCGTGAAACGACAAAAGCCGGGATACCTGCAATGCGGAGGTGGTTGAGATAGGCGCCAACCCAGAAATCCGTGCTTATCCGTGCCACTGCTTTCACCGAGCCCTGCGGCTTCAGTCGCCACTCTCCGACAGGATGAAGCGCCTGACGTCATCGGACCAGCCCGGGCGAACCTTCACCCGGACGAAGAGATGCACATCCTGACCCAGCATCTCGCTGATTTCTCCCCGGGCTTCGAGCGAAACCTGCCTGATGACCCGGCCACCCTGGCCGATGATCATTCTCTTGTGGCTCTCGCGCTCGACATGCACAACCTGGTTGACCAGGACAGAACCGTCCCGGCGTTCCTTCCAGGCTTCCGTCTGGACCGTCAGCCGGTAGGGGATTTCTTCATGCAATCGCAACATCAGTCTTCCGCGCGTGATTTCCGCGGCAATGACCCTCGTCGGCAGGTCTGAAACCTGGTCCCCTGGA
The DNA here is from genome assembly GCA_963664715.2 of Paracoccaceae bacterium. GTDB lineage: Bacteria > Pseudomonadota > Alphaproteobacteria > Rhodobacterales > Rhodobacteraceae > JAPOXR01. Next base: position 46,538 of record CAXXUY010000013.1, on the reverse strand, counting down.
AACAGCCAGGGCCCTCGGGGAACATTTTCGGCAAGCCAGGCGAGAACATCCCCAACTCCGTCCTTCTTCGTGGCAGAAATCATGAATACCCTGGCAAAATCGGCGCGCTCGCCCAGAATGCTTGCGGACGACAACAGTTCCTCATGTGAGGCGCGATCGATCTTGTTGATTGCGACAGCCAGCAATTGTCCGGGCCGAAGCCGTTCGGCGATTGTATCGACGAAAGACAGGCACCTGTCTGTCGCTCCCCGGTGCGCCTCTGCGACCAGAAGGACAATATCTGCCTCGGTTGTGCTCTTCCAGGCCGAGCCGACCATTGCCTTGTCGAGCCGGGTCTTCGGGTCGAACAGGCCCGGTGTATCCACGAATACAAGCTGAGATGTGCCCTTGGCGGCAATTCCCCTGATCCTGAACCTGGTTGTCTGCGCCTTGTGGGTGACGATTGAAATCCTCGACCCGACAAGGCAGTTGAGCAGCGTTGACTTGCCAACATTGGGTTCTCCGACCAGTGCAACGAATCCGGCCCTTGATTCAGCCATCTCCAGCACCAAGCAATTGGAGGAGGGCTTCTGCCGCCCGGCATTCCGCCAGTTTCTTGCTGGATGCTTCTGCCTCGGCATTCATGCCGGATTCCAGTTCAACCCGAATCGTGAACCTTGGCTTGTGCGGCGGCCCGCTGCAGTCGATTACCCGGTATTCCGGGATCTTCATTCGCCGCGCCTGCGCCCAGCTTTGCAATCTGCTCTTGGGGTCCTCGGCATCTCCCAGCACGTCGAATTCGGGGACCGACCAGAATCTGAGGACCAGCTGCCGAGCCGGTTCAATTCCTCCGTCGAGGTAGACGGCAGCAATCAGGGCTTCCATGGCATCGCCGAGCTGGCCGGTGCCAGGCATTCCACCCGGGCCCGAAGCGCCCTTTCCCAGCCGCAACTGCCTTCCGAGCCCGATTGCCTCGGCGACCCTGGCACAGGACGACTTCTTGACCAGTGCATTCAACCGTATCGCCAGTTCACCGACACTTGCCTGCGGTTGCGTTTCGATGACACGTTGCGCGATCACCAGCCCGAGGACCCGGTCACCGAGAAACTCCAGCCGTTCATTGTCACCACCCCTGCCCGCAGCCTGGGAGGAATGTGTCAGGGCCTGCAACAGCAGTCTCCTGTTCTTGAAGCGGTATCCGATACGGTCTTCGAGTTCCGTTGTGCTGCGCTGTCTGCTCACTGTATCGCTTTGAAGAACCGGTCCTTGCGCCAGGTCCAGAAAAAGAACAGGCTCCGACCGGATGACGAGAACATCACGCGGTCAGCGCGCCCGATCAGGTTTTCGAAGGGCACTGTCCCCACTCCGCCCCGCAATTGCGAAAACCGGCTGTCACTGCTGTTGTCCCTGTTGTCGCCAAGAAAGAAATATTCGCCTTCCGGTATCGTGAACACCGCTGTCGAATCCGCCGGCGAACTGCCATGGTCGAGAATCGCGTGTGCAACCCCTCCCGGAAGGGTCTCAACCAGCCGTGGCTTGCTGCAGATGTTGCCCTGACGTTCCGTGCACCTCAGATTCCCGCCCCGCCGGTCGTCTCGCCCGATAATCTCTTCGAACACTCCATCGGGTTGCTGCGGGGCAGGCGCGCCGTTGATATAGAGCACCCCGTCCTGCATCTGCACCTTCTCTCCCGGCAGTCCAACCAGCCTCTTGACGAAATCCCGCTTGGAAACCGGGTGCTTGAAGACCACGACATCACCGCGCTCCGGTTCCTCGGCGAAAAGCCGGCCGGTAAAGGGACACAGAGACCAAGGACAGGAATGCCTCGAATACCCATAGGCCAGCTTGTTGACGAACATGAAGTCCCCAACCAGCAGCGTGTCCTTCATCGAACCGGAAGGAATCCAGAAAGGCTGGAACAACAACGTGCGGAAGAGCCCTGCCAGCAGCAGCGCATAAACAATCGTTTTCACATTTTCGACTACTGCCTGCATCAATCAGGACCTCGCAATTTTCCGCGGCGGCAACGCATCTGTTTGGACAGCCCCAATTCCAGAGTCAAGTTGTCCCGACAGCAGATTCTCATCCGACCGCAATCGCCTCAATGACAACAACGGCAGTTGCAGTGGGCCGGTCGTCTGACATGCTCAGATGGATTTTCGGTTCGTGTCCGGGGGGAACCAGCTCGTTCAGCCGCGCCAACGCCCCTCCCCGGAGTCGCAGCGCAGGAGGTTTGCCCCGCGCGGTCTGTACCTCGATATCGCGAAGTGAAACGCCGCGTGTCATGCCCGTGCCGAGTGCCTTCGTGCATGCCTCCTTGGCAGCCCAGCGCTTTGCCAGAATCCCGGCACTGTCTGCCATTCTCGACGCGAGTGCCAGTTCGTCCTCGGAGTAGATCCGGTTACGGAACCGGTCTCCATGCCGCTCGAGGACGGCCTCGATCCGGCCAATGTTGACCGCGTCGTTGCCAACACCGAGTATCATGCCGGGGTGTCCTTGACCGGCCCCGGCGGTTCAGCTTCCTGCACCGACCCTGGACTCGTCCATGAGGCGGCGCATCCTGGCGATGGCAGCGTCCAGGCCCAGGAAGATCGCCTCGCCAACCAGGAAGTGTCCGATGTTGAGTTCCAGGACCTCCGGAATTGCCGCAACCGGCGCCACGGTGTCATAGGTGAGTCCGTGCCCGGCATGGACTTCGAGGCCCAGGGAAAATGCAAGAGACGCAGCGGCGCGGATTCGTTCCAGCTCCTTCGCCCCGTCCTCATGCCTGCCTTCGAAAAACGCGTCGCAATATGACCCGGTATGCAACTCGACCACCTGCGCGCCAATTTCCGCCGAGCTCCTGATCTGCTCGGGATCGGCTCCGACAAACAGCGAAACCCTGGAGCCGGCATCTGCCAGAGGCCTGATGAACTCCGCCAGGCGATCCCTGTGACCAGCGACATCCAGCCCGGCTTCTGTGGTAATCTCCTCGCGCCGCTCGGGAACGATGCAGACTGCATGCGGGCGATGCCTGAGCGCGATTTCCTGCATTTCACCTGTCGCTGCCAGTTCCAGATTGAGGGGAAGGCTCAGTTCCCGCATCAGGGCATCGATGTCACTGTCGGCTATGTGCCGGCGATCTTCCCGCAGATGCGCAGTGATGCCGTCGGCCCCAGCCTTTTCAGCCAGAAGGGCAGCCCGGAGCGGGTCCGGGTAGGAACTTCCCCTGGCATTCCTGACGGTTGCGACGTGATCGATGTTGACGCCCAACCTCTGCCGTTTCGGTTGGACTCCTGCTGTGCTGTCCTGGTTCAATTCCGTTCCTCCGGGGAAGGTGTCTCAGTTGTTTCCGACGGTTCTGCGAAGAGCCGGACGACGCTTCTGATACGCCGAAATCAACCTGTACGAAACCCAGCCCAGTGAAACGCCGGCAACAGTTCCGAGAATCAGTCCACCGACCAGGTATGGGAGGAATATGACGCGGAGCACCTCGACGACGGCCTGCCAGTCGAAGTTCTTGTCGGAAAACAACGCAAGCGAGTTCTCCCGGATCGTTCCGAACCCACCCTCGGCAGATTCGATGGCAGCCGGATTGCCCTTCACCTGTCCGCCGATGATAAGCGTTCCAAGCCTGTACGAGGCAAAGGCAATCGGAGGAAAGGTCAGTGGATTGCATACGAACACGGCGGCCAGGCTGGCCAGCACGCTTCCCTTGAGCAACCAGGCAATAATCGGAGCAAAAATAAAGTGAAGTCCAAACAGCGGCGTGAAGGCGATGAATGTACCGGCAAACACTCCCCTGGAAATCCGGTGGGGCGAATCGGAGAGCCTGAGGACACGCAGCCACCTGTACCTGCCAGTACGCAGCCATCCCCTCGGCGACCAGGCATGCGGTCGGCGCATGCTGGCCGGTTGTCTCTTCCTCCCAAAGTTCATTTGGCTTTCAGCACCGCCTTTTTCAGTAAGAGAGCATTTGCGCAGCGACTGGCAAACTTGACCTCCAGGTCGGTTTGCATTGCCGAAAGAACATGATCGAGATGGGTGCAATCCCGGACCTGGACCTCGAAGAGGATGCGGTATTCCTTCGGTTTCCGTTCAAGGAACAGCAGGTCGGAAATGTTGGAATTCTGCTCGCCGATCAGGTTGCAGATCCGGCCGAGCACTCCCGCGCGATTGGTTAGCGACGCGGTGATTGCAACCGGGTGAATCGGAACGAATGGCCCTTCATGCCAGTTCAGTCCCTGGACTATCCTGGCGCCATCCTGTCCCCACCGGATCTCCTTGCAATCGACCCTGTGGACACGCAGCCTGCCATTCTTTCTGGCCACTCCCACGATTTCTTCCCTGGGTATCGGCAGGCAGCAGGGTGCAATGTGGGGATCGCTGTCATCCGGCAGGCCGGTGAAGAAGTTCTCCGGCTCGGTCACTTTCGGATCGACCTTCAGAAAGGTCTCGGGGAGCACGGCGCGGACCACATCCTCGGCCGTGAGGTCCGGTTCATCCATTCTGGCAACCGTGCCGGTCCTGGAGACACCAACCCTTGAGGCATGCCCGTTCTCTCCTTCCGCGTCCGGTGAGTGGCCGTCATGGCCTTCGTGGGCGTTCAGGCTGCGCCTCTTTTCCGACCTGCCCAACTGCAGCAGGAGCTGTTCCACATTGCCGTCCGTGTCGAGCACATTTTCAGCGGCGATCTTGAGCACCTCTTCGTTGGCTTCCCTGCCATAGGACTTCAGCGCCTCGTCGGCGATCTTGAGACCAAGCGTGATCAGCTGCTGTCTTTCAAATCGTTGGAGAGACCTGCGGATTTCCGCCTTTGCTCGTGCCGTCTTCACCCATTCCATCCACTCCTGCTTGGGCGAGGCATCGATGGCAGTGATAATCTCCACCCTGTCACCATCCGAAAGCATGGTGTTGAGTTCCACCCTCCGGCCGGCCACTTTCGCCGCTATGGCCCTTTCACCGATCTTGGAGTGAACGGCAAAGGCGAAGTCGAGTGCCGTGGACTCCGAGGGCAGCCGGATCATCCTTCCTTTCGGCGTGTAGCAGGCTATGGATATCTGCCTGACAGTCACCGCCCTGCTGAATTTCTTCTTGAATTCCGAATCGGAGATCTCGCCTTTCTTGGACCACATCGTCTCATCGATCAGGATCTGCAGGGCGCTCTGGTCTTTCCGGTCGTTTTCCCTCACGACAACACCGTCACGATACGCCCAGTGCGCGGCGCTTCCATATTCGGCGCGGACATGCGTTTCCGCGGTTCTGATCTGGATCTCGACCGCCCCGGTTATCGGCAATTCCACGGCCGTGTGAATCGCCTGGTAGTTGGTGATCTCCTTGGGTGTGCTGATGTAGTCCTTGAACCTGTGCGGCAACGCACGCCAGTTCGTGTGCACGACCCGCAGCGCCTGGTAGGCATTCACAATGTCATCTGTCACGATCCGGAATCCGAAAACGTCGAATATCGATCCTAGCCATTCGTGGACAGGCCTGATTTCCTCTCCGCCAATTTCCGCCGAGGAAATGCTGCTTCTGTACTTTCGCCAGATCGCATAGGGCGATTTCAACCGTCCGCTGACATCCACGTCGATCTTGGCTGCCCTGAGCTTGCGGAGAAGCTGCGTATGGAAATCCTGCGCAGCAAGCACCTCTGGCGAAGGATCCTGCTTCAACCCCCGCAGCACCACGTATTTGCGCAGGATCTCGTTTCTCTCGTCAGGGCGCAGAATTGCAAAGGCTGCATCTTCCAGATCCTTGCGTATCTTCTGGAAACCGCACATTTCGGCCAGAGGCGCATAGATGTCGATGGTTTCGCGGGCCTTGAGGAGCTTTTTCTCGAACGCGATGCTTTGCGAAGTCTTGAGATTGTGCAGGCGGTCGGCACATTTGACCATCATCACGTTATTGTGTCTGCCGGCAGCGCTGATGAATTTCCTGAAATTCTTTCCGCGCATGAACTCGGTGAGGCCATCGGCTGTCCTGGCGCCGTTCTTCAGTTCGTCCTCGACCTTGGTGACGCCGTTCACGATGGCAGCGATCTTCCTGCCAAACTTGGCAGCAATTTCATCGTTGCTCGTATCCGTATCTTCGACAGTGTCGTGCAGCAGCCCTGCGGCAATGACCCGATCCTCCTGCATGTGATCTGCCAGTATCTCGGCCACTGCGAGCGGATGGGTGAAGAACTCGTCTCCGGACTTGCGCTTCTGGCCCTCGTGCTTCTTTTCGGCAAACGCGTAGGCGCGCTCGATCAGCCTCGCATCGGCTGCGCTGTTGTATTGGCGGATTTTCTCTATCAGGTCGTGTGCGGTCACCGGATATCCTGCCGCGGCACCGTTCAGCTGTCCGCCTTGTCCCTTGTCTCTTCAATCATTTGACGGAGAATTGCCTCTTCCATCCGTCTTTCGGCCTCCGAGTCATCACCGCTGGCCGTCGTCGGTGCGGAATAGGTGATCGGGCGGGTAAATCCATGCTCAAGATGCTGTCCAAGCAGAGACATCTCGTCGTCGTCCGGTTCATCCACCTCGTTCTGGCGCTGAAGGCTGGAAATCGTGCGTTCGCGCAAATCCTCGGCCGACTGCGTCTCTTCGGCGATCTCCCGCAGTGCAACCACGGGGTTCTTGTCATTGTCCCGATCCACGGTCAGAAGCTCGCCGGACGAGATTTCCCTGGCCCTGAATGCAGCCATCATGACAAGGTCGAAACGGTTCGGAATCTTGTCAATGCAGTCCTCGGTTGTGACCCGTGCCATCAGTCGCTCCGTTGATGAATGGAAGGACTTGCCTGTTATTGCGAAACATGAAGGAGTTCAAGCAAATACCGGTACCTGCGCAACACTTGAACGGGAATCCCCGGCACCCCGCGATACGCCATCCCAAAATGTTGTGGATTCAAGATCTGGCACCATTTAATTCTTGTATTCTTCCCGGTTCCCTGTCGTGTCGGAACTGTGGAATTCCGGGCCTCCCGGAACGGAGAACGGAATTTGTAGGTTTCATCGGAACCGGAATTGGTACAGGCAAGGAGGCATTTGCATGTTTTACAAACATGAAAGACTTGCTCTGTTCATCGACGGAGCCAATCTCTACGCCGCATCCAGGGCGCTGGGCTTTGATGTCGACTACAGGCGATTGAAGGATGAGTTTGCGCGCCGGGGATTTCTGGTCAGGGCACATTATTACATCACCTATGTCGAGAGCGACGAATACTCACCCATCCGTCCGCTCGTGGACTGGTTGAACTACAACGGGTACACGACAATCTCGAAGCCGGCGAAGGAGTTTACCGACTCGGCAGGACGGCGGAAAATCAAGGGCAAGACCGATATCGAGCTCGCCGTCGACGCCATGGAGCTTGCAGGTAACGTCCAGCACATCGTGCTCTTCGCAGGTGACGGTGATTTCAAACCGCTGGTCTGCGCCCTTCAACGAAAGGGGGTCAGGGTATCGATCGCCTCGACCGTCAGTTGCTCGCCCGGTCTGATCGCCGACGACTTGCGCCGCCAGGCAGACAATTTCATCGAGCTTGATGATCTGCGTGACCTCATCGGACGGCCGCCGAAGCCGGACAACCTGGTCACGGGCCGGGGCCAGCACCGGAACATCGAAACCAGTGATCTTGCTGCGTGAAGCCGGGAGAACCTCTGGCGACGTCAACATGTTCAAGGGCCGAATTCCCATGCAGCGAATCGTTGCCTTTACTGATGGCGCCTGTTCGGGAAACCCGGGCCCGGGAGGATGGGGCGTGCTCCTCCAGGCCCACAATGACCGAGGCCTGATCAAGGAGCGCGAATTGTGTGGAGGGGAACCAGCCACCACAAACAATCGCATGGAACTGACCGCGGCAATCGAGGCACTGCAGGCACTGACCGCAAGGACGACGATTACGATCTGGACTGACAGTACTTATGTCCGGGACGGAATCACCAAATGGATACATCGCTGGAAGTCGAATGGCTGGAAGACCGCGGGCAAAGCGAGCGTCCGGAATGTCGACCTCTGGCAACGACTTGATGACATGCAGCAGCAGCATGATGTGCGCTGGAAGTGGGTCAAGGGTCACGCCGACAATCCGGGCAATGAGCGGGCAGACGAGCTTGCCAGGAACGGCATGAAGTCGGTTCGCTGAACTGGCTTCATCTACCGGGCTGCCCGGGTCAAGTACCGGGAGTTGCCCGCTGGAGTTTGCTGCTTTCGCCCCGGTTTGCCGGGAATCCATCACCGTGCTGCAGGATACAACGCCCCGGTCCCGTTGATGTTTCACAGGGCAGGAACCGGACCGTGCCGGGACCTTGTCGAAACTGCTGCCGCAACGGGCCGGCGGTCAAGCTGACCTGGTCAGGCTGAAGCCCTGACAGAAAGGTAACCAGCATGGTGAACAGAATCATCATTCCGTTTGCACTGTTTCATGGTGCTCAGGCGTTCCATACCAGCGACGAGGCAGGGGCGTCGGTCGAGAAGCCGATCGACGACGTCGAGCTTGAGCTAACCGCCGATCCTATGAACTGACGCAGGTCGCCAGCGGCTTGATTTTTTGGGACCACGGCGCAGTTTGCTGACGCCATCAAGGCTGCAGCCGATCTCGGCGACCATTCTCTGGCCTTCACCGAGATGGAGATGCCGTGCTCTGCGCCATCGCCTATCGTCAGGCGATCGACCGGTCGGGGCAAGCCGATATCTTCGGCAGGGAGGTCAGCCGCGATCTGTTGGTACGGTTGCGCTACAAGGACCTGATCGCCAGCGGCCCGCGATCACCGCGGCCAAGGGGGCACCGCACACCTTCCCAACTACGTGCGGGTTCTTGGCGACGCACGATTTGGAGACTTTGCGGGTTCTATCGGAATTGGAGCTACACGAAGAACCGTCATCATGATCTTGCTGCGCACAGCCGAACGGTCGCCATCAGTTCTCGGGCAGGTCGAGCTTCACACGGATGCGGCACAGTTCTCTTGATCGTTGCATTGCTTCGGAGATCGCAGCTTCGACTTCGGCCAGATTATTCAAACGTACCTGAGCTCGAGCTGGTTCCAGACAGTCGACGTCTAAGTTGAGTCGCCTGATGAAGTAGTAGGCCAGAGAAAGGCGCATTTCGATTTTGCGGATGCCGTTACGCATGTCGTAGTCGCGCTGGATGGCTTCGCTCTGCTCCCGGCTCAGTTCGGGATGTGGGCAGAGCAGCAGTTCGATCTTGTTTTGCCACGCAAGATCATTCTGCGAATCATAACACGTCGGCTTGTGCTTCCCGAGCCGCTCGATGCGTGTCAGGACGAAATCCCGGAATTCTTTGCGTTCACAACAGAAGGCGCGCGCATGCCAACGATGTCCGTCGAAGGCCAGGGCGTGAGGCGCGATATCGCGCCATCTCGAGCTGGTCAGCGACTGGTAACGGACTGCAACAGCGCTCCTAAATCGTATCGCGTTTAGTATGCTTTGAAGGACCTCCGCGCGGACATCACGAACTATCTCCGGCGCGACATCAGCATCTGGCATCTGGCTAAAAAACAGGTCCTCACGCTTCAGCACGCCGTTAACAAAGGCCCGAAGTTGCAGCAGTAGCCGGTTGGCCGAGACCTGCAGAAAGCGCAGCTTCATCGGTTTCGATGCTACGAAGCGCTTCTCCGTGGCATTATACTCAATGTTTTCGCCCGCGACTTCGCGGTAGTTTCTCAAATCGACCGATGCTTGCGGGGTAGAGATGCCGAAGCGGTGCTCGAGATCGCTTCTATTCAGATGACCCTCCCAGAAAAGCCGCCATTCGATGAATTCGAAGCGTGGAGCGAGGTTGCGGCCAGGTGGTGGTAATTCATCAGTCATGGTCGACCCCTATCGGTTCTTGACAGATATAACAGCTATTCCCATATAGTTTCAATAGTGTTGATACGAGTCGGCGGGAGTTGCCTCGGATCGAAACGAAACGGCCGCAGCGAGAAGGGCTGGAGGATGAGCAGAGATCACGTAGGGCACCGCGAAATCGCGCAATTTGCGACTGACCGAGTCAACCTTCCTAAACAGAAAGCGGACGAGTACCGTGCGCAGGCTCGCCGGCTCCGTGAAAAGCTCGAGGGATACCTCAACGAACATCCGGATTTTTCGCTCCGAAAGATGCTCCTCTCTGGCAGCCTCGCCAAAGGTACCGCCCTTCGCTCGCTAAACGACATTGACGTTGCCTGCTATGTCAGCGGTGCTGATGCGCCGCAGGATATCGACGAACTACTGCGCTATATCGCCGAACGGCTTAGAAAGGCATTTCCGAACTTTACTCCGGATCAGGTTCAGCCTCAGACCTATTCGATAACCGTGTCGTTCAAAGGTAGCGGCCTTGACGTTGATGTCGTACCGATCCTCAATGACGGCGACCCGCAATGGTACGGAAACCTAGTGAGCCAAGACGATGGCTCATTTCTGAAGACCAGCATTCCGCTGCATCTCGATTTTGCAACTAGGCGCAGGAAGGCGCAGGAAACATATTTTGCGCAGGTTGTGCGCCTTGTGAAATTCTGGGCGCGGCGCCTGAAGAACGAGGATCCCAACTTTCGCTTCAAATCGTTCATGATCGAGATGATCATGGCAAAGTTCTGCGACGATTGTCTCGATCTCAGCGATTATCCCGAGGCGCTGCAGCACTTCTTCACCTATGTGGCCCGAAGCGATCTGCGAGAGCGCATCGTCTTTTCAGATTACTACAAGCCGTCGACCGTTGGGATGCTTGACGATCCCGTTCAAATCATCGACCCGGTGAATGCCGAGAACAACGTCGCAAGACTCTACACATCCACCAACGCAGAAGCCATCGTCGAAGCGGCTCTTGACGCCGGTGACGCAATCGATTCAGCATTGGCGGCCCCCACGAAGCAGCAGACGGTCGCCTACTGGCAGAATGTCTTCGGCTCGTCATTTCAGGTTTGAGGAAGAGCATGCCTTATAGTCTGACCGTCTCGGAAAGTACCACTTTCACGGTGACCCATGCGCGTCATTTGGCGGCCAAGGTTGCCACCGACCTCAAGCGCATGCAGCGCTTCTATGGTAGCCCAACCGATAGTAAAATTGCCGATTTTGAGGCCGAGGCCATCGCGCTGGTGAAGGCCGATTTCCTCGATTACGTGTGGTATGGGTTTAAGCGCAATGGGTATTGGATTGAGCCTACGCTCAAATACACGTCACAAGATCTATACAGTGGTTCCGCTGACGACGATCCGGGCAAAATCCGCCCAGGCGCCGACATCACCGGTGCATCGTTCTACAGTTACCTAGTCTACAATGGCGCTTGGGAGCTCCTAACCGGTGACGAGCAAGACGCCTTCGAGAGGGGGCTGCCATTCTTCCGACGTGGCGCTGGTGAACCAACTGTCAGCGGGTACTTGTCGACTGACAGAACCTATTCATCAGGCGGACGCGCCCTCGAAAGGGCCACCGTGCGGGGCAACTGATGAACACAAAACCGACACTTGATGAGCTCTTTGACAGGCGAATCCTCTACCCGGATTTTGAGCAACAGAAACGCCTCGCTCGCCTTGTTGGGCTCGACGTTCAGAAAGACAGACTTGCCAAAGTTCTGGGTCTGCTGGTCAATCCGGATGGATTGACTGAATGGGCAGATCGGCATCATCCAGGCGCGGCCGCGCTCTTGGATACGGTTCTGCGAAGGCCGCCGCTGGTTGTTCTGGCTGGTGACGTCGGTTCGGGCAAAACCGAGCTTGCCGAGACCATCGGCGATGCAGTCGCCCGGCAGGAAAAGATCGATATCACGCTTTTACCACTCAGCCTGTCCACCCGCGGACAAGGGCGTGTCGGTGAAATGACTCAGTTGATATCGGCGGCTTTCGACTACACGCTTCAGGAAGCAGGGAAGCTTGCAACAGGCGATGGACGAAGCCGCGGCGCTGTCATCCTGCTTGTCGATGAAGCAGACGCTCTGGCGCAATCGCGCGAGGCAAGCCAGATGCATCACGAGGACCGTGCCGGGGTCAATGCGTTCATCAGGGGTGTTGACAAAACCGCGAACGCGAAATTTCCGGCCGCGATCATCATGTGCACTAATCGCATGAATTCCTTGGACCCGGCGGTCAGGCGGCGGGCGGCTGAAATCTTGGAATTCTCGAGGCCCGACGACGCGCAGCGACATGTTGTTCTTTCTACACGTCTCGACCCGCTTGGCCTGACCTCACAACAGATGCGGGAATTGGTGTCGGCGACCGGACCTGTCGAAGGCAGATCGCATGGATTTACCTTCTCCGACCTGACTCAGCGGCTCATTCCTGCTCTCGTCCTTGATGCTTATCCATCACGCCCGGTCGATGGTGCGCGCGCTATCCAGATTACGCGCGGGATGAGGCCAACGCCGCCCTTCCAAGATGCTGCCGCTGGTGCTTGAAGCGACAAGATGACGCAAGCGGTGACCGTAAGACGCGACGGCGATACCTACCAAGCACGCCAGTTCTGGCTTCGTGCCGCGCGCTTACTCGATTCTGGCAGCGCCATCGTCCGGGTCGGCTTCGAAAACGGCCCAAAAAGTTTTGATGATATCTGGACGGAGTATGCCTCCGGAAGGGAACCGAAGGATTCATCGGGCGAACCGCTGAAGCGTGAGCATATCCAATGTAAATGGCATGTGTCGCCCGGTACCTACGGGTACTCAGACTTGGTCAACCCGGAATTCATCAACGCAAACGCACGTTCTTTGCTTCAGCGCGCGCGAGATGCCCAACTGCAGAATGCTCCTGACGGGACCGGTGCGCAATTCAAGCTGGTAACAAACTGGCAACTAGACCGCGCTGATGCGCTCAATCCTCTAATCAGTCAGCGATCAGGGTCCATTCGCCTTGATCGCCTTTATGGAACCAAGACCGACAACAGCATTTCCGGCAGGGTCCGGAAGGCGTGGCGGGAGCATCTGGATATCGATGAGGATGAGCTGTGGGTTGTCGCCAATACCTTGGCCTTCGGCCACACATTCGAGCATCTGGACGATCTGCGTGATCGACTCGATATGCTTTTTGCCTTCGTTGGGCTTCGCCGAGTCCCGGCCCACGAAAGCGCGTTTCTCTACGATGACCTGATCTTTCAGTGGATGAGCCAAGGGCGTGTCGTATTCGACAAAGGAAGTTTCAGGGAGCGTTGCGCGAGCGAGGGCCTCTTCGGCGAGACGGTGGAGCATCCAAAGGTGTACGGCGTGAAGTCATTCGAGCACGCCTTTGACCGTCTCGAGGACCGCTGTGATGAGGTCCTTAACCTCGTGCCGGTTTTCGATGAGCGTTTCATCCGGGACGAGGCCGATTGGTTAGCGACGCTCTATCCGGAGCTTTCCGGTTTTCTGCGGCTCGCAGCTAAAGATCGCCCAAGGTTGCGACTGGCACTCGACGCGCACACTACGTTGGCCTTTGCCTCCGGAAGTGTTCTCAACATCAAGTCCGGACGTGACGTCGAACTTGAGCAGAGGACACATGGTCGAAATGTCTGGGCGGCTGACGATTTTTCGAGCGAACCGGACTGGCCGGCCCTCGATCAGTCAGTAATCGATTTGAATCCGGTAGCATCTGATATCGCGGTTGCGCTTGGTATCACGCACGATGTTGAGGATGACGTCAGTCGGTATGTGGAAGATCAGCTTCCTTCGGTCGGGCGGTTGCTGGTTCTCCGACCGTCGACAGGGTCGGGATCTCATGTGGTTGTGGCGGGGCGCCATGCGTTTGATCTAGCGCAGGCCGCGAAGGAAGCGATCCGATCGGCAAGAGTTGGGCGACCTGCCGATGTTGTTTCTCATGTGTTCATTGCCGCGCCCAATGCACTGACGTTTTTTCTTGGTCAGCAAGCTCCCGTGCTCGGACGTGTTCGCCTTTATGAGTTTGACTTCGAGGGTGGGGTCGACCGTAGCTACCGTCCGTCACTGACGCTTCCGGCCGTCTCCAAGTAGGGCTTTAGGTCAGGCCCAATTGTCCCAAATTCATAGCAAATTTCGGACTCGCCTATGTCCGAAATATGTGGCAACTTTCGGACATGACAGACAGCGCAACGCCAACGACTTTGCCCACTCGGATCCTTGATCGGATCAGTGCCGAACCAACCAAGGTTTGGACACCGGGAGATTTTTCGGACGTCGGTTCGCGTGAGGCTGTCGACAAGGCACTTCAGCGACTGGCCAAGTCAGGCGAGCTCCGCCGCATCGAACGCGGCCTCTACGACAAACCGAGACTCAACAAGTTCACCGGGATACCGTCAGCACCAGACTATCGCGCTGTCATCGAAGCTGTTGCGCGGCGCGACAAGGCTCGGTTTGTCGTAGACGGAATGACCGCCGCCAATACTCTCGGACTGACGAACGCCGTTCCAGCCAAGATCGAAGTCCTGGTCGACGCCCGTCTGAAATCCATCAAGCTAGGCAACCAAAGAATCGTCTTCAAGCATGCTGCGCCTAGCCGTCTCTACTGGGCAGGGCGTCCCGGCATGTATCTTGTTCAGGCTCTGCGCTGGGTCCACGATGCCATGCAAAGTGAGACCGAACGCTTAAAGGTCGATCGAACCATTCGAAAGCTGCTGACCGACAAGAAGAATGGGCCAAAGCTCACCGAAGATCTTCGCATCGGCCTTTCGGCCATGCCGATCTGGATGCAGGACATTTTGCGCAAACCGGTCATGTCCGCAGGTGCGGAGAGAAACACATGACCACAGACGCGTTCATTGAATTCATCCGTGCAAGGCCGACCGACCGCACAGATCTCTTTCTCACGACGGCCCAGCGACTCGGCGCGCCCCTGATCAACATCGAGAAGGACTTCTGGATGTGCTGGACGCTAAACACTCTCTACCACCGCCTTCCCAAGGGCGGCCCGCGTCTTCTGTTCAAAGGCGGCACGTCGCTGTCAAAGGGCTATGGCCTCATCAACAGGTTTTCGGAAGACATTGATGTCACCGTCTTCCGGGATGATCTCGGTCACCCCGGAAGCACGGTTGAAATCGCTGCTCTTTCCAACAAGAAGCGTAAGGCGAACCTAGACGCAATTGCCGCCGATTGTAGCCGCTACATCACTACCGCACTCCTTGCTGCCGTCTCTGAAGCCCTGGAGGCTGACACGGGTGGGGCGGGCCAAGTGGAAATCGACGATAGCGATCCAAGTTCTCAGACGCTGCTTGTCTGGTACCCGCGCGTGGATGCATCCGAAACCGGATATGTTCAGGCCGCCGTCAAGATCGAGTCGGGGGCGAAATCTGCACTCGATCCGAACCGACTTGTCGCGATCGTTCCCTATATCGACGCTGACCTCGAAGCACTCGATCTCAGCGTACCGGATGTCACGACAATCTATGCGGAGCGGACCTTCTGGGACAAGATCGTGATTGTCCACGGGTTGCGCAGCTGGTTCGAACGGCGCGGAGAACTGCGCCAGGATGGTCAACGGATTTCGCGACACTACTACGACTTGCACTCGCTCCTTGGATCCGAGATTGGCTCTGCCGCGGTTGCAGACCTAGCTCTCGGAGCGGATTGCGTCGAACATGCACGAACGTTCTTCAACCGACCGGATTTCGATCTTGCGAATGCCTCACCGGGCACGTTCTCCCTTCGACCCGTTGGAGACATGATCGACAGATTGGCCCGCGACTACGACAATACTCGCGCGATGATCTTCGGTGATGCCCCCCCTGACTTCGAAGATATCCTGTCAGCGATTAGAGAGATTGAGGACCGCCTTAACGACTTACGGCTCTAGTTGTCCAATTAGCCATCTGGTCTTCAGTCGGGTTTGACCTGCTCCCCCTCGAAGTCCGCTATTATTAGTCAGCTCTGTTCAGGGTTTGATGTGATGTGCTACCCAAACGTGCCCTCGGCCGTTGACAGAGCTTCCGGGGATTGTAACAGCCAAAAACTGCAGCTTACGGATGGTCCAGGATGTTCTCGTCGCTGCATCAGCAAGAACCCCAATCGTGTGGTACAAGCAAAATCCAGCAATCCGATCACCGGTTCTACTCGGCCTCAGACGACACTCAGTCTCCAACCACATGAAGACCTCCGTTGCGACGCAGAACGCCAACTGGCAGCGGAGCAATATCCGTCTCGCCAATGACAACGTTGGACCCTTTTGGTCCGAGATCGACATCTAAACGGCGGCCCTCCGTGGTTTGCGTGCTGTGCAAACGACGGCATAATAGGTCTGCGAGTGCAGGGTCCTCTACCGCGCAAACAATTTGACGCCCGTCGACCCGCAAGGCGGCGAGTACCTCCATGAGCTGCAGTGCCCTGAAGTCGTCAATATGTTGAACTGGATCGTCAAGAACGAGCATTCTCAGGGGTGTCCAACCTCGCGAAAGATGGACGGACAACAGGAATGCCAATCCGGCAGCGCGGCGCTGGCCGCTGCTGAAGACAAACTGAGGATTGAGCCCATTACCGACTTTGAGGCTGAGAAATCGACGCACATCACCCCGGATACTGTAATCGATGGTGCGCCAATCGGCGTGAGGACGCAGACGCTGGTACAGCTCGTTAAGCAAGGGACTGATTTGGGCGAGACGTTCGTCGATTATCTCGGCGCTCACCAGTTTTACGCTTCGCTCGATTTCGCGGGCTGCGGTTGCGGCGCTCTGCGATTGGCTGACGGCGTCGGCAAGATTGTCGATCTCGGAGCGGAGCTCGACGATATCTGATTCGATCGACGAAATACGAGATACGTACTGGGATGCATCCAGGACGTGCAGGGCACGCTCGAGATCGATCAGCAGATTCCGTTCACGACCGAATTCCATTCCGAGACTATCGACGTCACCAATAAACCTATGGTCCAAGCCAATCCGATCGAAGAATTCGACATGCGCTTCTTCCTGCGCCCTAAGCCTCTGCTCCGCTTCGGTGTGGGAGCGAACCTGTGCCTCGGTTGTTTCGAGATAAAGCGACGGCTGTCGTGCGCTTTCTCTTGCTGCAGCAACAGCGTCTCGGGCCGCTGGAACGCCGGATGAAAGTGTCGCGATGCGCCGACGTGCGGATTCCAAACCGGCCGAGAACTCCTCCGAAGTCCGATATGCCGCACACAATGGGCAGTGATCGTCATGTAGCCCTAGCCGCTCACCATGCTCAACGAGATGTGTGAGGGATGCAGCGATTGCGTCGACCTCTTCTTCTTGTGCGAGCCGTTCTTCAGCCTCGGTAACGGCAGCGACAGCCGCATCCTTGGCCTTTCGCGCGGAATCCCTATCGGTGAGCGCCCCTTGCCTCTCGTCTACCGCTTCCTGGCTGTTAAACGCCTGTTGTTTAATCGCGAGCTCGCGCGCTAACTGCAGCGCTTCACCCATGTGTGCGAGTCGGGTTCGCCGTTCGGCGAGAACCTTTCGACCGCTTTCCAACTGGGAAATGACGTCGGATGATACATCAGGAATTGCGGCGGAAACTCTTCGATGCGCAGCCGCAAGATCGCCTGATCGGCTCAATGCAGCTTGGGCTTCAGCTTGTTGCGCGATGCGGTCAGACAGCCTTGATCGTGCAGCAGCATATTTTTCTTCATTGCGCGCATTTGCCCTGTCCGCAGCGACTACGATTTCCTTGGCCCTGGCCGCGGATTCCGTGTCCTCGACTGCCCCAAGAGCTGAGCGGACGAGATCAAATCTCTCGGTTTCGGTCAGGTCGAGACTGAGAGCGGCGATCCATTCGTCTCGGATTATAGATGTCCGCATAAGTTGCCGGAGTGCGTCATCCGGAGCGGGGCTAGCGCATAAGGCGGCGCGGATTTCCTCGATCGTACGATTGGCGCCTCTCTCTCTGGAACGCGTGATCGTAAATTGCTTGTCATCATCTGTGAGAAACGAGACAGTGACATAGTGCGCGGCCGGTGTTCCTTCCCCTCGCCACCACAGATAGTCATTGAGGCTTTCTTTTGCCGCTTTTTCGACCGTGTACTTTTCGATCGATCCCGTAATGGCGAATTCGACGGCATCACAAAGCGTGCTTTTGCCGGCACCGTTTCGTCCGGTAATAATCGTGAAACCGCGACCGAATTCGACCCGTACCTTGTCTCGAAAACCGCGAAATCCGCTCATCTCCAAAAAGTAGATTCTCACGACTCTGCTCCGAGAATTCGCGAAATTTCAATGCTCGAAGTATCGCTTAGGAACGCTGTTACGGCTTCCTGCGGCAAGTCCTTAAGTCTAGAGCGAAGTCGATCGTTGAAATTTGACGCGCCCAATGACGGTTTGGAACGAATGGAAATCAGCGGGAGCAGCGCGCGCTCGACATCGCCTGCGCCACGGACAGACTCGCGCGCGATCTTGCGGGTGAGCTCGAAGTCTTCCTCTATCCTTTGGATTGCGCGAGCTTGGTCAGGAGCTGAATCAGCTGTGAGAAACAAGGAATAGACGTTCCAGGCTTTCACACCGGCACCGCGCAGTGCAGCCGCATGCCGCGCGAGAACATGCCTTTGCCGCTTCTCCCATTCGTCCAGCAAAGCGCGGGCAGAGTCAAAAACGTGCACAAAGCCTATAAGAGAGGCGCTTTCAAAGCATGTGACCGGCGGTGATGAGCCGGTTGAAACCCAAGTATCGTAATGGGCATCCCTAAGGACGATTTCTGCTTGCGTTGGAATATCCATCAGATGTTTAGCTCCTCCCGCGCACCCTGCATGTCCAGCCATTCCCCAGCAGACCCCGGCCGTACAACGTCGCCAGCACGCCGGCCGCGCACGACATTGCTAGGAACTCCAAGATCGGTGGCGCCCACGGCGACCACAATGTCCGGCGCGATCACCGCCGAGGGCTCTACGAAGCGGGCGCGAAGCGAGCCAAGGATGCTCTCGGCACCGTTAATGACACGCACTACTCGCCCATTAAATTCGTAGCCCTCCTCTTTTTCAATAGCGCCCGATTGCCGCAAAAGAAGATGGAAAAATCCGAGTGCTTCACAGTTACCGGGACGGATCTTAGTGACGGGTTCGGCGCTGGAGACACCCTCGGCGTCTCTTCGCCATGCATAAAGTGTCTCGCTGTCAAATTCCTCCATTTTGAGCCAGTCGGTATTGCAAGGAGCGCCGGTGTTATGCTCAAAAATGTTTCGACCGGCGGCAAGGACCTGCCGCAGATAACTCGTGGAGAATGCGCGCCTCAGTTCATCAAGGACGTCAGCACCGGATGCCAGCACATGCTCGAAGTCGACATGGTCGACGTGAGCAATGTTCCAAAGATCAGGAGCCTTCTCTTCCAAGGTGTCGGTGGGGGATAGATCGACGACGGTGACGGATAGCGGTCGCACGTCGACGAGCGCTGCGCCGAGAACCGAATTTAGATAGTCCCAGTCCGACCAAAAGCCCACGACTAGGAGGTCTTTTTGCCTCAGGTTTGCGGCCATCCATGTTTTGCTCTTTTCTATGCGCTCGGCGATCGTCGGACCGCCAAGCTGCGATGGCGCCCAGACCGTCGAAAGTCGATCCCGCTGTGAGCACCCGTGGAACTTGAGCAATGGGCCTCGGAGAGTGGCCTCGACTGTAGCCTCGTCGCCATCCAACGATCCGCGAAAATCGGAACCATAGTCCCAAGCACACCTCTCAATAAGCGTGTCGTAGTTGCTGGAAATACAGGCAACGGCGGCTCGGGTGATAAGGAAGTCCGCGATGGCGGCGTGGCCGGCATTTGCCGGTCGAACGAAATCCGGCCACGGGACCAAATGCTCGATGAACACGGACTCTAGTGTGTTCAGGCCAGCAAAATGCTCCGCAAGTGCTTCCAGATCCTCACGCAATGCGAGGTCGCAATTGGGGTCAGATTCGAGACTGTACTTGTCAAAGCATTTTTCTGCAATCGCTCGTGCGGAAGGCAGGTTGCTTGGTGTGGCCATCGACAGACCAGCTCCGCAAACCACCAGCAAACGTCCTGCGTTCATGGATGCGAGTAGTCGTGCAATTGTCTCCGGGCTCAAGGCGGATCCTCTCAGTTGGTGAGAAAGTAGAATGGTAAAAGTCTGCTGACAACCCAATCTACTGCCAGTGCAGCAATTCTCATTATGGCGTCGTCAGCTTGTGTATCTGGAGTCTCCTCGTTTTTCGGGTGGGTTTGAGATCTTTGCAGGGGTTGCCCGGCACCGGGCCATGGAGGGATCTCGACCTTGTCGGCGACGACGTCGAGCAACGAGTTCCTGGTCTCCAAGACCATCTCGGCGGCGAGCACCTGCAACTGTCGGAACATCCAGTCCCGGTCGCCGGATGCCTGCCGGGCATCCTGCCAGGCGGTTTCGGCAAGATCGCAGGCGGTATGCATGGCGAAGGCGAGCAAGTTGAGGACAAGGAGAACCGAGGCCAGGTTCTCGGAGCCATGCCCGAAATTGCGGTCAAGGTGATATCCATTGTTTTCAAGTATGTTGAAGCCCTCGTTCTCGACCTTCCAGCGGGCACGCCCGCATTCGGCGATCTCCCGCACATTGTGGCGGTCGACCGGCAGGTTGGTCATCCGGGCAAGGCTCTGCCTGACCTTGCCGCTGGCAGGCTCTGAGATCTCGTGGCCGATCCAGGTCACCCTCAAGGCCCCGGCACCGGAGCGGATGGGAACATCCTCGAGCCATCTGTAGCTGTGGACCCGCGTCGTGGTCTTCCTCTTGCCGGTGGTGACGGTGCGGCGCAGCGTCTGCACCGGGCGCCGGGACAACGCCTCATGGAGGGTCTTGTGGCTTGCCGGCCTGGCGGTGAGGATGAAGCTGGCCCCGGCCCTGAAGATGGCATCGCAGACCGGCTGGCAGGCGAGCCGGTCGTCGCCGGGACAGACCGGGTTCAGGCGGGGAGCGATGCGCCCGAGCCAGCGCTTGAGCGCATTGCGTTCGCAATCCTGCTTGCCCGCGCCATCCTGTGGCCTGATGATCTCCGGCGGCAGCGCCAGATTCCGCTCGGGCGTGACGATGGCGGCACCGAGGAAGCTGTGGAAAGACTCGACCGTCTCATTGTCGGTTCCCCTGTTGCGTGTGCGCGTCGAGCAGTTCGGGCAGTTGATTGGATATGAGTAGACCTATTCCAAACCGTCGAGTGCGATGAGGGTGGTGGAGTGTTCGAGGCCGAAACGGTTGCGGTATAGAGCGACAATCTGGATGATAGCTCGTATTGCCTCACTTAAGAATGTTACTCTGGGCTGAACCTTTGCCTCATCAAGAATGTTACCGAAGACCCGGTGATTCTGGAAGCCAGTTCTGGGGGTGTGATCCGGACCGCAGGCTGCCACGGCAGGCCGGCCTGCCGTGGCAGCCTGCCGACGTTTTCGTTCCATGACCCCTGGCACCTTTCGTTACGTAGTCTCGAATTCGGGTGCTGCGATCGCATCCGCGTGCGCCTGGTCTTCCCGGGGAGCGCTCTCGATGGCCGGTGATCCAAAGATCACTTCCTGGACCCTTTCCTGACGCCAGATCTTCACCCGCCGCTGAAGCGTTCGCAACAGGTTGTCCGGATACAGGCCGGGATGTTCCTCCTGCAGCTGCTCCAGCAACTGCCGGCTCGTAACCCAGGGTTCGGCATCAAACCATGTCCGCAGCTGGTCCGTGACCTTCTCAAGCGGATCGGGTCGACGACGGCCGCGTTTCGGCTGTGGCTCCGGCCTGGAGGTCGGGCGAACCTCACCGTCCGTCCAGGCCGTGCGCAACGCGGCGAGAAAGTCGTTCAGCGAGGTCTCTTCCGGCCCGGCCTGCACCGGAACGCCATCCGCAAGATCGGCAATCTCTTGCTGCCCGCGTCGCATCTGCTGCAAGAGAAGAACCGGATCCAGGCGTTCCTGCAACTCGGTGACCGCGTCACGCACGGCCCGGGATGTGCGGGCATCTTCAAGCAGCCGCCGGCACGGTGTTGCCGGCCGGTGGTAGCGTTTCCTGACCAGGGACCCGTCCCGGGTCTTTTCCGAGAGCTTGAAGGAGGGTTGGAAAAAGTTCACGAACAGGCGCACCGTCCCGTAGAGCCGGGACAGCGCCGCCGCCGCCGCCAGTCCCTCAAGGCGGCGATATCCGACGATACGCCGAACCACGGAACCGTTCTTCTGTTCCACCAACGCCTGGTCGTTCTTGTGCCAGGGCCGGCTGCGCGTGAACTCGATCCCGCTCTCTTCGCAGTCTGCAGGAAGCGTCTCGTTCATGAAGACGCTGTCATTGTCCACATCGAAGCCGAGCAGGTCAAACGGAAGGCGTCTGCGCAGTTGGGCGAGGGTCTCCCGCACCAGGGTCTGCTCCCGGTACAGAACCGGAGCGCATTCGGTCCATCCGGTGGCGACGTCCGTGATGACCAGCGTTTGCAGAAAGCTCCCGCACGCGACCGGACCGCTGTGCGCGACCAGGTCGCCCTCCATGAACCCGGGCGCAGGATCCTGCCAGTCCTGGCCCGCACGTACAGGAATCCGCCGCCGCACCGAAGTCGGCGAGAGCACGCACCGCCGGCGCCGGCCCGCACATCTTCGCACAACTCCAGATGCCCATACCGCTCCATCGCCTCCACAAGAGACGGCAGCAAGACCTGCAGGCGCTTGCCGCAAATCCGGTCCGAGGCCTCCCACAGGACAACCAGGGCATCCCGAACCTCGTCGCCATACTTGAATTTCCGCGACCTCCCTTCACGCGTCTCCGTCGAAGCCGAACCCCGAAGCAGACGGATCGCGTGCTTCCGGTGATGCCCAGTCACCGACACGAACTCGTCCAGTATGCGTGACTTGCCCGAGCGCTCTGCCTCGCCGTAACGCTGGCGCAAAGCCCCCAGCAATTCGTCTCGTGCCGACATGCTTAACCCCCTCATGATCCTGCTCCCAAAACAATTGCTCCGGGTAACATTCTTGATGAGGCAACGGATCGGTCGAAAGTAACGTATTTGGTGAGGCAACGCGAGCTGTCACGGTAGGAACGTCGGTTACCCGACACCCCCCGTACAGATCCGGACGTGGTCGCTAGACCATCCGGCTCCTACCTCGGGTCCTGACGGCAAATCTCGTGGTCGGCCATGGGTGCAGAATCCGCAGCGGAGGCCAGAAGGCCGCCGCCAGTCTGCCGACCCTGTTCCATGTAAAGCGATCCTTCTGCGAACGTTGCCGCAGGGCACGCAGCCACATCCTCATGAGGCGAAGCACAAACCTGTTGAGGAACCGGAAGCTGGTTGGCACCGCGTAATACCGTAGCCATCCGCCCACGACCCGTCCAAGCCATTTGGCGACCTCGTGGATGTTGTGATGCATTCGCCTGCGCAGTTCGGCCTTGATGCGCTTCAGGGTCCGGTTGACCCGCTTCCCGATCGGCTTGCGCCCCAGTCCGAAACGTCCCTTGCGCGTGGTCCGGCAATAATGCGTGAACCCGAGGAAGTCGAACGTCTCGGCACGCCGCTCTCCCCGTGCCCGGCGGTTCGTCATCGCGAATCTGCCGAACTCGATGAGACGGGTCTTGTCAGGGTGCAACTCAAGCGAGAAGTTGGCCAGCCTGTCCTTCAGATCGCACAGGAACCGTTCTGCATCCCGCTTGTACTGGAACCCGACCACGAAGTCATCGGCGGAGCGCACGATGATCGTCTCGCCACGGGCGATCCGGGCGCGCCACTTCCCCTGGAACCAGAGGTCAAGGACGAAGTGCAGGTAGATGTTCGCCAGAATCGGCGAGACGCTCGAGCCCTGTGGAACTCCCCGCAGGGTGTCCCGCCATTCGCCCTCCTCCATGACGCCGGCGCCAAGCCATTTGGAGATCAGCCGGATAACCCGCCGGTCCCCGATCCGGTGCTCCACGAACTTGATGAGCCAGCCTCGATCCAATTGGTCGAAGAAGGCCCGTATGTCCGCATCAGCGATCCAGTTGACCTTGCGCCGTTCGATCCCGTATGCCAGCGCGTCGAGCGCATCATGCGCACCGCGTCCCGGTCGGAACCCATAGCTGAACCCGAGGAACTCCGGCTCGAATATCGGCGTCAGGATGGTCTCGGCCACCGCAGTCTGGACGATCTTGTCCTCCAGTGCCGCAATGCCAAGCGGTCGTGTTCCCCCGTCCGGCTTCGGTATCTCCACCCGCCGGGACGGGAGCGCCCGGTACGCCCCGCTGTGAACGCGATCGTGCAGGTCGAGCAAACGCTCTTCCAGCCCGTTCCCGTATTCCTTCCACGTCACCCCGTCCACGCCTGCCGCCGCATCCTTCTTCAACATGAAGTAGGACGCTTCGAGCACGTCCGTTGTCACATGGTGCAGGAGCGCAGTCAGCTTCTCCTTCGGTTTCCTCGTGGCTGCTTGCCGTATCCGCTCGGCCGCCTGTGACATGCGATCCCGGCCCTGTGTCCGGTGCATGCTTTGGCCGCACGGATTCCCCCTGGTTCCAGCCCTTCCCTCCATCGGCTCCGCAGGAACAGACATTCCCTTGTTCGCCGACCTCACCGGTACTATGGCCGGATCCGACTGCTTCAATCCGTTCGTCATCGATTCAGATTATCTCCTTTCTTCCGCGGCCCCGGCACGACTGCCAGGGCAGATTGAAGCCCTCCCGAGTCCCGATGTGGGGTGTACATGCGTCCCTGGATTCCTCAGACAACGCGGAGCCCGGCAGACCCTCACCATGACGGTTCTGCAGGTGTTGCCTTCGGCCGATGACAAGACCTCGGCGCTCCGGATCATATCCTTTGCGATGCTCAATCATCCCGGCCACACGCGCCGCTACCGACGCTTCGCATGCATCCTCGCGGATGCACACGCACGGCTCGCGGTGAAAGTGGTGGTTAACCTTTCCTTCCTGCCGGACTTGCACCGGCTACCCCAGCACCGATTTCTCGGCACTCGTCACCTTGATTGTCGCTCTCTATGCGGTGCAGGCTGTGCAGCACTCCCCTGGCCTCGAGGTCCCGAACCATGTTGATGAGGACATCGTCGAGATGTTCCGGCGGTGCCGGCTCGAGGATGTTGCGGATATGGTTGTCGGTCGGGATCCCGTCCATTCCAGTGAGGGTCAGGCAGTTGGAGCGCCCGGAGGTCTTTTCGAGCATCCTCTGGTGGGCCAGGAAGGAGGGGGACCGGGTGAAGAACACCGGGCCCCGCACATCGAAACTTTTTTCGGCCTTCCGAAACACCTCATGATTTCAACATGTTGCGCAATCATAAATCCAACATGAGAATTGCTGCCGGTCGACGAAGACGCCCGGTGGCTCTGCACCGTTTTCGCAGCCCAAACCGCGGAGCATGCAGAATGAACGCAGCACGCGGGAAGGGCACAGCCGTTGAACAGCCAGGGCGATCCGCAGCACGAAATCACGGCCCTGCGCGCACGCATCTCCGCTCTCAGCGCGGCGTGCCTGCGCATCGGGTCCAGCCTCGATTTCGAAACCGTCCTCAACGCAGTCGCCGAGAGCGCCCGTTTACTCACTGGCGCCAACTACGCAGCCATCGCCACGATCGACGAGTCCGGCGTCCCCGTGGATTTCGTCACCTCCGGCTTCACCAATGAGGAACACCGGGCGATGGCCGAGTGGCCCGACGGTCCAAGGCTTTTCGAGCATGTTCGAGACCTTGAGGGGCAGCTGCGAATTGCAGACATGCCTGGCCATGTGAGGGCACACGGGTTTTCACCGGACGTCCTGCCCTGGGGCAGTGTCCTGGGCGCGCCAATGCGCAATCGCGGCGTACATGTCGGCAACTTCTACCTTATCGACAAGGAAGGAGCAGAAGTCTTCACGGGCGAGGACGAGGAGATCCTGTTGCTCTTCGCTTCCTAGACATCATGGATTGACCTGTCCTGGCCTTGAGGTTCGTGGGTTATACTCGAGGTCAGAACAACGCCCGAGTACAGGGCCACATCAAGGAGGACAGGTCATGAGTGAGTATAGCGCATATGTGGGTCTGGATGTCCACAAGGACACGATTTCAGTTGCGATTGCATTTCCGGGTCGGGAGCAACCGGTGTTCCGTGGCGTGATCGGCAACCGCCGTTCGTCGTTGCGCCGGCTGATCAGGAACCTGACCCCGCGAGGCGAGGTGCTCAGTTTCTGTTACGAGGCCGGCCCGTGCGGCTACGGCGTGTATCGTCAGATCGTCGAGACGGGTCACCACTGCGTGGTTGTGGCGCCGAGCCTGGTTCCGCGCGTTGCCGGGGAGCGGGTGAAGACGGACCGGCGGGATGCGTTGAAGCTGGCCCGCCTGCACCGTTCCGGAGATCTGCGCCAGGTGTGGGTCCCGGATGGCGAGCAGGAGGCGATGCGGGACCTGACCCGGGCCCGCGAAGACATGAAGGCGATCGAACTGAAGGCGCGCCAACGCCTGTCTGCATTCCTGCTTCGCCATGACCGGTTGTATCCGGGCCGGTGCCGCTGGACGCAGGCGCACCATCGCTGGCTTGCGGAACAGAAGTTCGATCACCCGGTGCAGCAGGTGGTGTTCCAGGAATATGTCGATGCCGCACGGGAAGCCCGGCATCGGGTTGCCGGCCTTGAAGACCAGATCCGTTCCGCACTCACCGCCTGGTCGCTGCGCCCCGTGGCCGAGGCGCTGATCAGCCTGCGCGGAATTGATGTGCTTGCCGCTGTCACGGTGCTGGCCGAGTTGGGAGATCTCACCCGCTTTGACAGTCCCCGGCAGTTGATGAGCTTTCTGGGCCTGGTGCCGAGCGAGCATTCCTCGGGGTCACGGCGCCGCCAGGGTGCGATCACCAAGACCGGCAACAGCCATGTCAGGCGGGTTCTGGTGCAGGCGGCGTGGAATTACCGCTTCCCGGCCCGCAAGACGGCCCATCTGCAGAGAAAGGCGGCTTCTGCTCCAGCCCGGGTGCAGGCGGTCGCATGGGCGGCGCAGAAACGGCTGTGTGGCCGTTACCGGCATCTCAGCCATGCAGGAAAGCCGCTCTGCAAGGTCACGACCGCAGTGGCCCGGGAACTGGTCGGCTTCATCTGGGCCATTGCCTGCGAAGCGTCTGACCGGCCGCATGCCAGCCGGGCCGTGGGCTGAAGCTGCGCAAGACCGGAAAGGAAACGGAAGACCGGCATGACGGGCACGGGATGCGGATGGCAGGTCAGGAGAACCCTCGGTAGTACTATGAGGCGCGGGCCACGACGCCCGCTGACCCTCGATGCTAGACAGAGGCAGCTCCGCGATGAAGCGAAGTCAGGCGGTAACCAACCCGCGGATATCAGAGTGATCCACCGTCGCAACAGGCCGATCGTATCCCGTACCCGTCATGCCGCAAGGGGGCCGGCAATGCAGTGAATCCCCCCAGCTTGACAGGTCAATCCATATCAGTACTACAGTTGCGTGTGCCCTGTTCGTCTTTTGTAGTGCGCCCTTGCGGCGTCTGCCTGGTGTTTTCGCCGCCACAGCGACCAGTGCATGATGAATGCCCGTGTTGTTGGCGGCCTGAGCAGGAGTTTTGCGATCAGGTATCGGAGTTCCGGAACGCTCGGCACCTGTGCCGTCATGAGGGCAAGGCGCCGGTTTCGGGGTTTGGACTCCTTTTGTTCTGTTTGCCCTGTGCCCTGATCCTCAATTCTGCCGCCAGCCTGGCCAGGAAGGCTGCGGCAGCCATGACCAGGCTGATATGCCGGTGCCAGCCATGCCAGGAACGGGCCTCGCAATGGTCAAGGCCGAGATCGTCCTTTGCCCGCTGGAAGCACTCCTCGATGGTCCAGCGCAGGCCGGCAGCGCCAGCCAGTTCCGCAAGGCCGGTGCCAACGGGGCAGAAGACGAGATAATATGCCAGTTTCTGCGGATCCCTGCGGGAGCGGCGCACCAGCAGGCAGTGTTCCCATCCCGCCTTGCGGTTCCACGGAATGACAAGGCAGGCCCAGTCATACAGCCTCGGCCCCTTGGACCCCTCACCGGCGGCAAGGGCCGTCCAGTCCTCGTCGGCAAATTCCTCGACCAGCTCCGAGGGGTTGGTGGCCACGATGCCGCCCTGGCCGATGAACCGGATATGGTGATTGCTGCGAACCGCCAGCACCCAGGCCTGGTCCCGCTCCTCGAGCATCCGCCTCAGGCCGTGATCCGAGCCATAGGCCGCATCGGCCAGTACCCAGGCACAGCGCACACCGGCATCAAGGTTCCGGGCAATCATCCGGCGGGCAATCGCCGGCTTGGTGGCAAACTCGACATCATCGGGAATGCCGGTCTTCGTACGCCGGCCGGCATCACCGGCCCAGGCCTTCGGAAGATAGAGCTGACGGTCAATCAGCGCCTGGCCATATCGGCCCGCATAACCGAGAAACACGCCCACCTGGCAGTTCTCGATCCGGCCGGCCGCCCCCGAATACTGGCGGACAACGCCAACAGAATGGCTCCCCTTCTTCAGGAAACCGGTATCATCGACAACAAGCACACCGTCTTCGCAGCCAAGCGACTCCATGACATATCCGCGTATCTCGTCCCGCAACCAGTCCGCATCCCAGCGGCTGCGGCCAAGCAATGCCTGCATCCGCCAGGGACCCGGCAGGCCCGCATATTCGGACATCATCCAGCCGGTCTTGCGTGAAATCCCCGAGAGCAACCCGTCGATGAACGCTCCGCCGGTCTCGCGAAGCTCGCTACGGCGAAACACCGGACCGAGCCGCTCCTTCAGCGATGACAGCTCATTCTCCCACTCGAGCAGAGACCCCGACCATTCCGAAACACCCATTGCTCATACCCCATCACGGTGAAAATCGAACCCGTGAATCACAACTTCGGGGCAAGCGCAACTGTAGTACTAGAGTCAGGACCCATTAATTTCTTGCATTGGTTGATTCTGTCTGATTCAGTGTCTTGCGAGAAGCATGTGCAAGGAGCAGCAGGATGAGGGATCTCTTCTGGTTGACCGAGGAGCAGATGGAGCGTCTTCGGCCGTTTTTTCCGAAATCGCACGGGGTGCCGAGGGTGGATGACAGGCGGGTCTTGAGCGGGATAATCTTCGTTAATCGCAATGGGTTACGCTGGCGCGATGGTAATAGGGGCAACTTGCCGGGAATTTGATTTTCCTTGAGTTGTTGTTCTGCACTGGCGGCGTGGGGTTCTGATCCGGAATCCTCGACTGTCCCCCTGTCTTCCGGCATAGTCTGATCCGGGGCATTCAGGGGATTCCACTGCGAATCGTCCTGTGATTCAATGGGGTATGGGTGATTCGCAGACAGATCGCCGAGCCGGTGCCAGCCATGCGGCGCTGATGGCGGAACTCTCGTCCCTTCGGGATTTGCTTGCAAAGAGGGACAACCGGCTTGCCGAACAGGATGAACGGCTTGCGGAGTTGACCGGGTTGATCCGGGACCTGCGGGACGAGATCAGGCTGCTCAAGAACCTGCCGCGGCGTCCGGAACTGAAGCCGAGCGGCCTGGCCGCCTCCGGCGCCTCCGGAGCCGGCCGGTCGAAGACGCAGGGCAAGGGCCGAAAGAAGGGCCGGGGCCCGCGGCGCCGGAACCCGAACCTGCACCGGCGCGACGAGAGGGTTGCCCTCGAGGATGTGCCCGAGGGTGCGGAACGCAGGGGCTATCAGGCGCACACTGTCCGCGACATCGTGTTCCACGCCGAGGAGGTCACCTGGCTGCGGGAGGTGTGGCGGTTTCCGGACGGCAGCCGCCATGTGGCGCCGCTGGCGCCGGGTGTGTCGGCGGGACGCAGCCAGTATGGTCCCGGCGTCAAGGCGCTGGTGATCATGCTGTATCACCAGTGCCAGTCGACGGTGCAGCGCATCGCGGCATTGCTGAACGGATTGGGCCTTGAGATATCCGCTCGCCAGGTGGGGCGGTTCCTGAACGGGGACACGAGGGTCATCGTCGAGGAGCAGCAGGAGGTGCTGAGGGCAGGCATGGAGAATGCGGCATGGATCAATGTCGACGATACCGGTGCCCGGCACAGGGCGGCAAACGGCTATTGCACGGTAATCGGCAACGATGTCTTCACCCATTTCAGGTCGACCGGCTCGAAGAGCCGTCTCAACTTCCTCGAATGTCTCTGTGCCGGTGACGTGGCCTACAGCGTCAATGATGCCGGGCTCGAATACATGCGGCGCATGAAGCTGACAGGAAAGGCGGTCCGGCGGCTCGCCGCGGACCGGCAGCGGCGCTTTGCCGATGCCGATGAATGGCGGACCCATCTGGCCGCACTCGGCATTGACCGCATGAAGGTGTTTCCGGACCCGGTGAAGATCGCCACCGAGGGTGCGCTCTGGGGCAGCATCTGCGATGCCGGTCGCATTGCCGGGACCGTGATCCTGAGCGACGATGCCGGCCAGTTCAATGTCGGCGATGCCCACTCTCTCTGTTGGGTTCACGCCGAGCGGCTGGTTCGCAAGCAAGGGGGCAGTTCCGAATTCCAGCGCATGCGCGTGGATGCGGTGCTGGATGATGTCTGGGGCTATTACCGGGAACTGTCTGCCTACAGGAAGACCCCCTGCAATACACGGGCCCAGGCACTGTCGTTGCGCTTCGACGAGATCTTCGGACGGCGGACCGGCCATGCCAGCCTCGACAAGCTGCTGCGGCGGCTGAGGGCGAACAAGGATGAGCTCTTGCGGGTGCTCGAGTATCCGGCCACGCCGCTGAATTCGAACCTGGCCGAAAATGACATCCGGGCCCATGTCACCCGGCGGAAGATCTCGTTCGGATCCCGGAGCGAGAGCGGGCGTGCGGCCCGGGATGCCTGTCTCGGGGCATTGAAGACCTGCAACAAGCTCGGCGTGCCGTTCTGGGACTATCTGTGCAACCGCCTTGGCGTTGCCGGTGCCGCCGAAGTGCCAAGGCTTGCCGAGATCATCACACGCCGCGCCACAGCCTGACGCCTCCTCTCATACGAAACGCAATTCCCGGCAAGTTGCCCCTATTACGGCGCGATGCGCCTGTGGAGTATGGTCCGCCGAAGACGCTGTATAACCGCTGGAAGCGCTGGAGCGAGAAGGGCATCTTTGCCCGCATGTTGCTGGGTCTGGCTGAACAGGGCGATGCGGGCGACATGCTGATGATTGATGCGACGCATCTCAAGGTGCACCGCACGGCTGCCAGTCTGCGGCTCAAAAAGGGGGCTCCGGACGCCAGATTGGCCGGACGAAGGGCGGCTTGAACTCGAAATTGCACACGGTGGTGGATGGCCATGGGCGTCCGATCCGGATGGTGTTGAGCGCCGGACAGATCAGCGACTATGATGGTGCCCGTGCCCTGGTCGGGGATTTGCCTGCGGCCGAGACCCTGCTTGGCGATCGCGGCTATGACGCCAACTGGTTCCGTAACGCATTGGAACAGAACGGCATTTCGCCATGTATTCCGTCCCGGATGTCCCGGAAGGTGCCGATCCCGCATGACAAGGCCCTCTACAGGCGTCGTCACAAGATCGAGAACACCTTTGCCCGGCTCAAGGACTGGCGCCGGGTGGCAACGCGATATGATCGATGTCCCGATGTCTTCCTCTCGGCTTGCGCCCTTGCTGCAGTCGTCATGTTCTGGCTATGAGTCCTGACCCTAGTACTACAGTTGCGCTTGCCCCGAAGTTGTGATTCACGGGTTCGATTTTCACCGTGATGGGGTATGAGCAATGGGTGTTTCGGAATGGTCGGGGTCTCTGCTCGAGTGGGAGAATGAGCTGTCATCGCTGAAGGAGCGGCTCGGTCCGGTGTTTCGCCGTAGCGAGCTTCGCGAGACCGGCGGAGCGTTCATCGACGGGTTGCTCTCGGGGATTTCACGCAAGACCGGCTGGATGATGTCCGAATATGCGGGCCTGCCGGGTCCCTGGCGGATGCAGGCATTGCTTGGCCGCAGCCGCTGGGATGCGGACTGGTTGCGGGACGAGATACGCGGATATGTCATGGAGTCGCTTGGCTGCGAAGACGGTGTGCTTGTTGTCGATGATACCGGTTTCCTGAAGAAGGGGAGCCATTCTGTTGGCGTTGTCCGCCAGTATTCGGGGACGGCTGGCCGGATCGAGAACTGCCAGGTGGGCGTGTTTCTCGGTTATGCGGGCCGATATGGCCAGGCGCTGATTGACCGTCAACTCTATCTTCCGAAGGCCTGGGCCGGTGATGCCGGCCGGCGTGCGAAGACCGGCATTCCCGATGATGTCGAGTTTGCCACCAAGCCGGCGATTGCCCGCCGGATGATTGCCCGGAACCTTGATGCCGGTGTGCGCTGTGCCTGGGTACTGGCCGATGCGGCCTATGGCTCGGATCACGGCCTGAGGCGGATGCTCGAGGAGCGGGACCAGGCCTGGGTGCTGGCGGTTCGCAGCAATCACCATATCCGGTTCATCGGCCAGGGCGGCATCGTGGCCACCAACCCCTCGGAGCTGGTCGAGGAATTTGCCGACGAGGACTGGACGGCCCTTGCCGCCGGTGAGGGGTCCAAGGGGCCGAGGCTGTATGACTGGGCCTGCCTTGTCATTCCGTGGAACCGCAAGGCGGGATGGGAACACTGCCTGCTGGTGCGCCGCTCCCGCAGGGATCCGCAGAAACTGGCATGTTATCTCGTCTTCTGCCCCGTTGGCACCGGCCTTGCGGAACTGGCCGGCGCTGCCGGGCTGCGCTGGACCATCGAGGAGTGTTTCCAGCGGGCAAAGGACGATCTCGGCCTTGACCATTGCGAGGCCCGTTCCTGGCATGGCTGGCACCGGCATATCAGCCTGGTCATGGCTGCCGCAGCCTTCCTGGCCAGGCTGGCGGCGGAATTGAGGATCAGGGCACAGGGCAAACAGAACAAAAGGAGTCCAAACCCCGAAACCGGCGCCTTGCCCTCATGACGGCACAGGTGCCGAGCGTTCCGGAACTGCGCTACCTATTCGCAAGACTCCTGCTCAGGCCGCCAACAACACGGTCATTCATCATGCACTGGTCGCTGTGGCGGCGCAAACACCAGGCAGACGCCGCAAGGGCGCACTAAAAGAGGCGAACAGGGCACGCGCAACTGTAGTACTGATATGGATTGACCTGTCAAGCTGGGGGGATTCACTGCATTGCCGGCCCCCTTGCGGCATGACGGGTACGGGATACGATCGGCCTGTTGCGACGGTGGATCACTCTGATATCCGCGGGTTGGTTACCGCCTGACTTCGCTTCATCGCGGAGCTGCCTCTGTCTAGCATCGAGGGTCAGCGGGCGTCGTGGCCCGCGCCTCATAGTACTACCGAGGGTTCTCCTGACCTGCCATCCGCATCCCGTGCCCGTCATGCCGGTCTTCCGTTTCCTTTCCGGTCTTGCGCAGCTTCAGCCCACGGCCCGGCTGGCATGCGGCCGGTCAGACGCTTCGCAGGCAATGGCCCAGATGAAGCCGACCAGTTCCCGGGCCACTGCGGTCGTGACCTTGCAGAGCGGCTTTCCTGCATGGCTGAGATGCCGGTAACGGCCACACAGCCGTTTCTGCGCCGCCCATGCGACCGCCTGCACCCGGGCTGGAGCAGAAGCCGCCTTTCTCTGCAGATGGGCCGTCTTGCGGGCCGGGAAGCGGTAATTCCACGCCGCCTGCACCAGAACCCGCCTGACATGGCTGTTGCCGGTCTTGGTGATCGCACCCTGGCGGCGCCGTGACCCCGAGGAATGCTCGCTCGGCACCAGGCCCAGAAAGCTCATCAACTGCCGGGGACTGTCAAAGCGGGTGAGATCTCCCAACTCGGCCAGCACCGTGACAGCGGCAAGCACATCAATTCCGCGCAGGCTGATCAGCGCCTCGGCCACGGGGCGCAGCGACCAGGCGGTGAGTGCGGAACGGATCTGGTCTTCAAGGCCGGCAACCCGATGCCGGGCTTCCCGTGCGGCATCGACATATTCCTGGAACACCACCTGCTGCACCGGGTGATCGAACTTCTGTTCCGCAAGCCAGCGATGGTGCGCCTGCGTCCAGCGGCACCGGCCCGGATACAACCGGTCATGGCGAAGCAGGAATGCAGACAGGCGTTGGCGCGCCTTCAGTTCGATCGCCTTCATGTCTTCGCGGGCCCGGGTCAGGTCCCGCATCGCCTCCTGCTCGCCATCCGGGACCCACACCTGGCGCAGATCTCCGGAACGGTGCAGGCGGGCCAGCTTCAACGCATCCCGCCGGTCCGTCTTCACCCGCTCCCCGGCAACGCGCGGAACCAGGCTCGGCGCCACAACCACGCAGTGGTGACCCGTCTCGACGATCTGACGATACACGCCGTAGCCGCACGGGCCGGCCTCGTAACAGAAACTGAGCACCTCGCCTCGCGGGGTCAGGTTCCTGATCAGCCGGCGCAACGACGAACGGCGGTTGCCGATCACGCCACGGAACACCGGTTGCTCCCGACCCGGAAATGCAATCGCAACTGAAATCGTGTCCTTGTGGACATCCAGACCCACATATGCGCTATACTCACTCATGACCTGTCCTCCTTGATGTGGCCCTGTACTCGGGCGTTGTTCTGACCTCGAGTATAACCCACGAACCTCAAGGCCAGGACAGGTCAATCCATGATGTCTAGGCCGCCGTCGCGATCGCCAATGCTCGCACCTACCGCGCCGAGTGGAAGGCCCGCGCCGATCTTGAGGTGCTGATCGAGACCTCTCCGGTCGGTGTCGTGGTCTTTGAAGCGGCGACTGGAAGCCTGACCTCCGTCAACCGCGAAGCCCGGCGCCTCGTCGACCGCCTGCGCATGCCCGGCCGTCTGGCAGAGGACTTGCTGGAAGTTCTGACCGTTCGCTTCGCCGACGGGCGCGAGATCGCCCTCAACCGTCTGCCGCTGGCTACCGCGCTCAGCACCGGCGAGACGATCCGTGCAGAGGAAATTGATCTCTCCACCCCTGAAGGAAACAGCGTTACCACGCTCATCAACGCAACTCCGATTCTAGCAGGGGACGGAAAGGTCACTTCGGTGATTGTTACCATGCAGGGTCTGGCGCCACTGCAGGAACTTGAGCGCATGCGGTCTTCATTTCTCGGCATGATGAGCGACGAAATGCGAACGCCGCTTGCCGCAATCAAGGGATCTGCCGCCACCGTACTTGGTGCACCTGCCGACTTCGCCGAGGAAGAAAAGCAGCAATTCTTCCGCATTATCGAAGAGCAGGCCGACCGCATGAGCAGTTTCATCGGCGACCTGCTTAATGCGAGTCGGATCGAGGCCGGTACTCTTTCGGTTGTCCCTGAACCGACGAAAGCTGTGGCCCTCGTGGACGATGCACGCAGCGCCTTCCTGCCCGGAGGAAGCGGACACAGCATCATCGTCGACCTGCCGCCGGACCTGCCAATGGTGCTGGTCGACCGGCGACGCATCGTGCAGGTGCTCAGCAATCTGCTCGAAAATTCCGCCCAACATGCCCCCGAATCCACCCCGATCCGCATTGCGGCCAAACGCGAGGGAGTCCACGTCGCAATCTCTATACTGGACGAGGGGCGTGGTATCACGCCCGGGCGCCTGAGCCAGCTGTTCAGCAAATATGCCAGGGACAGGAACGGATCGGGCGGGCTGGGACTCGCCATCTGCAAGAGCCTCGTCGAAGCCGATGGTGGCCGCATACGGGTAGAGAGCCCGGGCGCTGGCCAGGGAACATGCGTAACCTTCACGATCCCGGTGGCGGAGCTTGCCGCCGCCGAAGGCAGCCCGACCGGAACCACCCGGTATCCTGCCGGTCCGCACATCGGAGAGGGCCAGGCGATGCCCGTCCTCGTCGTGGACGACGATCCGCTGATGCTGCGCTGCGTGCGCGAACGCTGTTGGATGCTGGCTACGCCCCGTTGGTAGCAGCTGACCACAACGATCTCGCACCGATCATTCATGCGGAAAACCCCCAATTGGTCTTCCTTGACCTGATGCTCCCCGGAACCGACGGGATCGAATTGATGCGGGCCGTTCCGGAACTCGCCGATCTGCCCGTCATCATCATATCGGGCTACGGCCGCAACGAGACCATCGCGCGAGCACTTGAAGCCGGCGCAGACGACTACATCGTCAAGCCATTTTCGTCGACCGAGTTCACCGCGCGGATCAGGGCCGCTCTCCGCAGGCGTGCGCAGCCCGACCGCTTCGTGTTTGGTGACCTAGCCATCGACTACGGAAGGCGAAAGGTTTCCGTGAACGACCGGCCAGTAGCACTGACCGCAAGAGAATTCGGCGTGCTGCGCGTCCTCTCCCAGCGTGCAGGACGGATTGCAACCTACGACACCTTGCTGCGCAAGGTCTGGAACAGGAGAGGCAGCGGTGATCCCGCGCCAGTGCGCGCCGTTGTCAAGCGCCTTCGCAGGAAACTCGGAGACAAGGCCGATGACCCCACCTTGATCCTCAACGAACGCGGTGTCGGCTACCGGATGCGCCGGACCGCCGGGTCGCAGTGGACGGATTCTCACTGACTGCCCCGTATTGACCCGGATGGGACAGGTCCGGCAAAACCTGGGCCGGGAAGAGACCGCTTCCCATTTGCAAAAAAAGGCCTGAATGCAGGAAAGGAAATGTCGCAATATCGCCCTTGGCCATATCGCGATGTCCAGCAATCGCAGTCCTGCCAGGGGAATCCGGCGAGCAGCATGACCACCCGGGGCCGGATGTCGGGAATCGTATCTTTCTCCTCCCGACCGGAGCGACAGGCAACCGTTGTCAATTCCGACGTTGCCAGCGTGGAGAAGCAGCCAATCAATCGACACGACAGCACCCAACACACGTCCCGGTATTCGTCAATCCGGTCACGGCGCCTTATCTTCCCCCGACGCAAGCAGTTTGCCGGCAATGCTGCGGGCGTCATCCTGTGTGTCCACGATCCGGTTGTCAGGGATGTCCTGCAGGACATCGAATGCATCAAACGAACCTCGGAGCATGTCCGGCACCCCGCACACGATGACCTCGATACCCATTGCCCCGGCCTTTCTCAGCAACAACTTCAAGAGATGCGCTGCGCTGTCATCCGTATGGGTCATGCCGGACAGGTCAAAGATCGCCACCTCGTGATCCCGGATATCGAACTCGAGCAATTCCGCGAGCTTCTGCGACGAAGCGACCGAGAATGATCCGCGGAAGGCCAGCAGGCCGACTCTCGCCGAAAACGGATCGAAATCGTCTTCTTCCGCAAGAAGGGTCGCGTCGATGAGCGGAACCGACAGGACGCTGTCCATTTCAACCTTTTCGAGCGCAGCGGCGTTGCCGATACCAGCAGCAACGAAGCCAAACACCACGGCTGTCAACGGATCTCCAAGCGCTGCGATTCCCAGCGTGACGGCAAACACCAGACCGTAGCGACGTTCGATGCGAAGGATTCGCCTGAACAGTCGCCAGTCAACCAGCTCCCATCCCATCCAGATCAGCACTGAAAGAATCGCAGCCATGGGCACGGTGGCCAGGTATGGGCCGACACCAAGTATGAACACCGCTGTCAGGACCGAAACCACAATTCCGGCAACCACGGTTTTTCCACCCGCCACGACTGAACCCATGGCACCGAACTGGCCACTTCCAGGAACGGCGCCAAATACGCCTGCCACCATGTTGGCAACGCCAGTCGCCGCAAGCTGCCGGTTCGGATTATGGCGTGCACCGGTCATCGAGTCCACGGACTGTGCAATCATCAGCGTGTATGCGGAACTGATCAGCGCGATGAGGAGAGCGGGCACGATCGCGGTCGGAATGAACAGGAGCGTGGGCATTCCGATTACAACTTCCGGCAAGCCGGTTGGCAAGACTCCCAATGCAGCGCTACCCGGAAGCAGAAAAGCAGACACCACCCATGCCACGGAGACACCAACCAGTTGGCCGGGCACGTATCTCCGGAGACTCCGAGGCCATGCCAGGATGACCGCAAGACAAACACCGGCAATGGCAATGTCGGGCATGCCAAGCTTGAACAACTCCCAGGACTGGGACCAGAGCAGGAAGAACCCGATACCTGATATGAACCCCGTGAGAACGACGTGCGGAAGATACGCCATGAATCGGCCGATCCCTGCCAGGCCCAACAGGATCTGCATTGCGCCAGCCAGAACCACGATGATTCCCAGTTCGAGCATTCCGACTTCGCCGGAGGAGAGTACCGACGCGACGATCACGGCAACCGCAACGGCTGGCCCGCTCACCATGGCGCGCGTACCGCCCAGGATTGCTGCGACGATGCCGACGATTACCATGCAGTAGAGCGCGGCCGGTATTCCCATCCCGGATACCACTCCGATCCCCATGGCGAACGGAATTTCCACGAGAAGCAAGATCAGACCCGCCTTGAAGTCGGCCCAGAAGACCGGCCAGGTGTACGGAGACGGACGGTCGATCCGCATTCCGTCCAGGTATGATTTTATGTTCATCGTTACTCCAACTCGGTCATCCATCGCTTAAGACGGAGTCGATAACCGGACCCGCCAGGACCCGAGGACATTCTCGTGCTCCAGCGCGATCCCGCAACAATTGACCAGCAGTGACCATCCCGATCCCGGGCAATTGTGGAACCGGCCGCCATGTTACTGACAGGAGCCGCGACAATATCGAAAACCCGGTCCGGATACGAACCCAAGATCAATCCAACCAACATTCACGTCAACAACCTACCGGTTACATCGGCGCCGCCAATTCGGAACCGGCACCAATTTGTCACATCATCCCTCGCCGGATTCCGGGCATCCGAGTGTCGCACCCACCTCTATCTGACAGCCCCGCAGAAACTCGGCAACCGCCGCAGAACGCTTGCCCGGTCGCTGTATCTCCACCAGGCGGACAGCGTTTTCGCCGCAGGCCACGGTAAGTTCCGAATCAAGCACTTCGCCGGGCTTCCCACTGCCCTCGACAACTTCTGCGGCGAGGACCTTGAGGCGCATCCGGCCATGGTCAGTCCATGCACCCGGAACGCGGGAAAGGGCCCTTACCTGCCGGCAGATCTCGGCTGCCGGACGATTCCAGTCGATCCTGGTTTCGGACTTGTCAATTCTTGGTGCAGCGGTTCTTCCGGCTGTGCCTTGCGGTACTGGCTCGAGTCGGTCGATATTCGCCAGCGCTGCAACGACCAGTTCTGCTCCGGTCGCAGCTAGGACCGGAGCCAGGGTCGAATACGTCGCATCGCCCGGAACCGGAACCTCCCGGCGCAGAAGCACCGGCCCGTCATCGAACCGCTCGTTCATCTGCATGACGCACACTCCGGTGGCAGAATCGCCTGCCATGATCGTTCTCTGGATTGGCGCGGCACCCCTCCAGCGGGGAAGGAGCGAAGGATGAATGTTCAGAAACCCGCCAACGGGAGCCGAAAGCACGGTGTCCGGAAGCAGCGTGCCGAACGCGACGAGGATTCCGAACTCTGCCCCGATGCCCGTCAATTCACTTGCAAATTCCGGGCCGTCCATGGTTCCCGGACACCGCACATCCAGGCCGAGTTCATGTGCCCGTTTGGCCAATGGTGTCGGTTGCAGGCGTTTGCCCCGGCCGGCCTGGCGCGGTGGTTGCGAATATGTTGCCACAATTTCGTGACCGGCGGCGACAAGGGCCTCCAGCGCCGGGACAGCAAAATCACCCGAGCCCATGAAGATCAGGCGCATGAGGTCAGGCCCGGTTGCCGGACATAAGATTGCTGTCGGGTACGATCACTTCCTCGATCTCTCTTCCTGCAGTTCCTTGGCGAGTTTTCTCTTGATCATCTGCCTCTTGACCAACGAGACATGATCGATGAAGAGCCTGCCGTTCAGGTGGTCGATCTCGTGCTGTATGCATCTGGCGCGGAGTGCGTCGAATTCTTCCTCCTTCATTTCTCCGTCAATGTCGCGAAATGCGGCCACGATCTTCGACGGCCTGACGATTTCGGCGAACTGGTTGGGAAATGACAGGCACCCCTCTTCCCTCTTTTCTGCCTCGTCGGATGTCCAGATCACTTCGGGGTCAATGAAGACGCGAGGATCCTTCTCTTCTTCCTTGGCCGCACAATCCATGACGAATATTCGCTTCATGGCGCCAACCTGCGGCCCGGCAAGCCCGATACCGGGTGCATCATACATGGTCTCCAGCATGTCATCGGCCAGTTTCCGGACGGGCTCTGTCACTTCGCCGACCGGTTCGGCCCTTCTCCTCAACTTCGGATCCGGGAATATCAGGACTCGTCTTTTCGCCATTTTCCGGCACCAGGCCTCTTCTTCAGCTTTCGGCGGTCGGGGAGCAGTTCCCTGGCCCTGCCAGCAGCCTTCAATGCTCTCTCCCGCGCCTTGTCGGGAAGTATCGTTCTGAATACAAGACCCCTTTCGGCCACCTCGTTCTGTTGTTCCTTCGCGCCCTGTGACACCTGTTTTTCGGCCTTTCTTCTTCCTGCAGCCCGCAGTCTGTTGTTCTGGGCCAGGCAGGCATTCGGGAGAGCGTTCCTGATTCCCGCAGCAATTTCCTCGACATTCCAGACCGGAGGGCTGAGCTTTACCGGGATTGCCTTGTCCACTTCAAACTCACGCGCGATGCCTCCCGCGACTTCCTCGATCTTCAGGATTTGCGCCGGCGACAGAGCTCCGGAACCTGGCCAGGACCTGATGATCGACGAACGATCGACATGAGAAACCGCCACGACCAGCGGAGGGATCAGGCGATGCCACTTCTGGATTCCGTAGGCTTCCCGGAAAGCTGCAAGGGCATCGACATCAACCTTTCTGGCCGGCTGGTCGGCTCTAACTGCCCAGACCACCATGTCGCAGTCGAGAAACTCCTTGCGGATTACTGCAAATGTCGATTCTGCTCCACCTCTCCGTCTTCTTCCCATGCCAAGTGGCGCGGGCCGAAGTTGCTTTCCTGCCGGGGCATCAATTCCAGGCAACTCGACCAGGACACACTGGATTCCATCGATACTCGTGCGCGCCAGCACCGTGCTGGCGTTTCCATTCGCCTTGAGCGGCGCATTCCTGCCCGGTGGAGCAATCACGGCAGCCAGGGAAGACTTGCCAGCGCCGGTCTGTCCGGCCAGCAGAATCTTGACCGGTTCAACGTTGACATAGCCTGGTTTCGAAATCGAGCTGCGCTTGTACCGGCCGGAGTAGAGATCAATCGACTTCGCGGCAACATATGTCATGATGCGCCGCTGCAGTTCGATCTGAAACTGGTCAGTGAGATACCTCGTATTGTCGCCGGCAACCAGCGACTCGAGCAACCTGATTGCGCCCGCAGGTGGATTGATCACAAGGCTTACAAGCCGGTGAACATGGTTTCCACCCTCGACGAACCTGGCCAACAGGTGCCGGTTCCTGAGAACCCACAAGGTGTTCCTGACAGAGATTCCGCGAAGAACCGAGAACATCAGGTTCGTCTCAAGGTATTCACGACACTCGCCGGCAGCCTCGTCAACGAGCGCCAGCATCTCCGGAAGGGTGACATCAAGGTTGCCCCTGGCTCCACCCGACAACTGATCAGCCACATCTCCGGCAACGTCGAATGCCATGGCGAACAGGCCCTCATCCCAGCTGTGCAGTTCCCGGGTATTCTCCCTGATCCGGGCACAGGCCTTCTCGAAGACCTCTCTCTCAAAGGGACTCCAGCTGGAGTCCGCAACGATCGACGGAAGCTCGGCATCAATCCCGGCCGCTCGGACCGATCTCCATCGGCGCCAAGCCACCCTGATGGCAAGCAACACCACCATGCAGCTCAGCGAAACTGCGGCAAAGATCCCGAAAAGACCTTCGGTGACCACAAAAAACATCCCGGCCCCGATCAGGAGCAGGACTGGCAGACCGATCATCAGCCAGGTCACAATGATATCGGCCCGCTGCCAGAACGGCCGGCCC
Source organism: Paracoccaceae bacterium (assembly GCA_963664715.2). Lineage (GTDB taxonomy): Bacteria > Pseudomonadota > Alphaproteobacteria > Rhodobacterales > Rhodobacteraceae > JAPOXR01. Next base: position 5,047 of record CAXXUY010000013.1, on the reverse strand, counting down.
GCAAGTTCACTCATCCGTCTTTTGTGATCGACGCGCATCCCGAAATGCCAACCTGTGGAGTTGCCTGGTTTCCTTCCGGCCGGACGGTGTTCCAACCTTCACCGGCAAATATAGTAACAGCGCCGGCGTTCTGCTGCATCCGGATCTGTATCACATCAGGTGTGGAAAAAGGGACTGCTCCGTGCGCTGGGCCAATGTCCCGTCGACCTTGATCCCGTCATCGGCAGTTTCCACAGAGCCGAAAAGGGCAGATAGCCCCGCTGCACACAAATGATGATCCGATGCGCCAGGAACCCCTTTGAAGCAAGTCAGGCTCTGCGCCTTTGTGCTCGCTGCATGTCAACCTCGATCCACAAGCCGATGAGAACCAAAGCGTGATCTTTGGCCGACTTGAAATGCGTGGCGTGCGCTTCGACCCTCTCCCTTCTGCCCGGCGCTTCCCGGTCTGGTGAGACAAAGAGCCCTGTTGCACTCATTGAACCCGTTGGGGGAAACAGCTGCGCTGGCAAGAAGAGATGCCACGAAGTGTGCTGGCCAGATCCTTCCTCCGGATCAGTTGGCCACCAGCATCCGGAAGATTCCTTCTCAACACGCTGCTTCAGGTTCGCACCGTTCGAAGGAACACGAACTGCAATCGGCCTGCGAAGTCAGTCATCAGGCTTGTACGATCGACGGGCATCCCTTAGCGCCGCCTTGTAGAGTCGCCTGATTTCCTTCCGGCTGGGCGGTTTTCCCGCCTTCAACTGGTACAGGTAGTATCCCGTCGCCCGTCCCAGCGCGAATGTTGATGCAAATGCGGTCGCGCCGGCGATCACGGCTCCTGCCGTCTGGCCGAATACCGGGATAGCTGTGCCCGCCTGTCTCGCCAACTGAATGCCCGCCTGCCTTGCGATGAAGCCGGCACCAAGCGCGGAACCGAGACCGGCAAGTGCTCTTCTGTCCAGGCTAATGTCGTAATGGCGGGCAAGTTCGACCAGCATGCGGCCCTGAATCGCCAGCACGGTTGCGGATCCGACCATCGGTACAATCGCTGACGAACCGGCAAGAAGAGAGTGCCTGGCAACCCTGGTTCGGACTTCAGAAAACACCTGGCGCTCCGATGTGCCGTGCTCCTCGCTCCTGATCAGGAACGCAGCCAGCGGAAGGTCCTCCTCGAGAAGTCGAAGTATCCGGTCCCTGCACTCGTCGATGCTCGCGAGATCTCCTGAATCGAATTCCGATTGCGGAAGACGTCGCCCGGCGGCCTGTTCAATGGCAAGCCTGTTGACGCTCCCGGCATGTTCCCGCTTGCCGCGGTCGGCTATCGCATCAACCCAGCTGTGAACAATGATGATCCTGCGACCCGGACGAGACCTTCTGATAGCTCGGACAGCGCTGCACAACTCGCCCTGGGCAGGATCGTCTATTCGGGCGACCGCGAGAATGGCCGAGCTGATACCGGAATGCGCCTCGAGATCCGAAGCTGGATCGTAACCTCGCTCACCGATGCCCCGCGTATCCATGAACTGAAGGACTGGCGCGTCCTGCGGGAACCTGTAGAGTTGAGCGTGAGTCGTACAGGGTTCATACCCGTTGCCGATCTCGATTTCAGTAGCGCCGGTCAGCAACCTGATCAGGGACGACTTTCCTGCGCCAGTCTTTCCGAGCAGCCAGATCGTCGGCAGCGCGGCATCTTCTGCGTCATTGGACTCACTCCCGCCGGCTTTCTGGCGTTCAATCGATTCCCAAATCCTGTGCCAGTACCTTCTCATGATGCAAGAGTCCTTGACCTCCGCAGAATGAACGATTCACCCGGCGCGCGTTTCAGATCCGGAAATTCCGTGAAATCCCACGGGCGCGTCGACCGGAACCGGCCGGATCGGCAGGCAGGTTGCGTTCGTTGCCGTGAAATCGGCTTTGGCTTGACCTCGCAGGTCCAGTGGTCCAGCAAGGCGCCCGGCTGAATCAGGAGACAACATGAACTTCGACAAAGTCATTGAAAGGCGCGAGACCCACTGCATGAAGTGGGACATGATGGAGCCGCTCCTCGGGGTTTCAGCCGAGGATGGCATTGCCATGTGGGTTGCTGACATGGACTTCAGACCTCCGGATGCGGCGCGGCGGTCTTTGAAGAAGATGCTCGATATCGGCGTTTTCGGGTACTACGGTGATGACCGCTCATACCGAGATGCCATAATGTGGTGGATGCGAAACCGTCAAGGCTGGGAAGTCCGACCTGAGTGGATTTTCACGACACATGGTCTCGTCAACGGAACGGCAATGTGCGTCGACACCTTTTCGGAGCCAGGAGATGACATCGTGTTGTTCACCCCGGTCTACCACGCATTTGGCAGGGTGATCAGGGCATCGGGCCGGGGCATCGTGGAATGTCCGCTGGCAAGGCACAACAACAGATACGCCTTCGACTTCGAAGCCTATGACAGGCAGATGACGGGACGCGAAAAGATTGCCCTGCTCAGCTCGCCGCACAATCCCGGCGGAACCGTATGGAGTCTCCCGGAATTACAGCAGTTGGCTGCCTTCTGCATCCGGCATGACCTGATCCTTGTGTCTGACGAGATACACCATGACCTCTTGATGCCCGGCTCCAGTCACACGGTCATGCATCTTGCGGATCCGGCAATCGAGGATCGATTGATCATGATGACCGCCACAACCAAGACTTTCAACCTGGCAGGTGGGCATGTCGGCAATGTCATCATCCCCGACGAGGATCTGAGAAAGCCCTTTGCCCGCCGGATGCAGGCGATGGGCATTTCCCCGAACAGTTTCGGCATGTTTCTTGCCGAGGCGGTCTATTCGCCCGAGGGTGCCGACTGGGTTGACGACGTCATGTCCTACATAAACGAAAACAGGATCATGTTCGACACCTGCATGGCTGAAATTGGTGCAGATTCCATGCCGCTCGAAGCCACCTACCTGGCATGGGTCGATTTCTCCCGAATGGGGATATCCGAGACAGAGGTCATCGAAAGAATAGAAAAGAGGGCACGGATTGCAGTCAGCCGCGGCCCGACCTTCGGCGGTGGCGGGGAAGGCTTCCATCGCTTTAACCTCGCAACGCCGCGCCCTGTTCTGGAACTCGCCCTGGAACGCCTGCGCATTGCCTTCAGGGATTGAAATCTCACCAGACCCGGCAGGCAGGTTCTTCGACAGTGTGTCCGGACGGGTTTTGGATTTCCCCTCCGGGAACTGTATAACCGCCCGGGTTCCACCGTAACCGGGAGCCTCACTGCGCGCATTGCGCGGGCCATGAACAGGAGTGTCAGTGCACCACTATCTGGATTTCGAACAGGAGATTGCCGAAATTGAAAGCGAGGCAAATCAGCTGCGCGCCATCGAGAACCCTGAACGCAAGGCTGAAGTTGCCCGCAAGATCAGGTCTCTCGACAAACGTGCAGCAACTCTCCTCAAGCAACTTTATGGAAAACTGCAGCCATGGCAGAAATGCCAGGTTGCCAGGCACCCCAACCGGCCGCGTTGCCGGGACTACCTGAACGCGCTGTTCACGGACAGGACCCATCTTGCCGGAGATCGCAGTTTCTCCGATGACAGCGCCGTGACGGGATGCCTCGCCCGACTTGACGGGACTGCCGTGGTGGTCATTGGCAACGAGAAGGGCCATGACACCAAGACCCGGATCGAGCACAATTTCGGAATGGCGCGTCCCGAGGGTTACCGCAAGGCAATACGTCTCATGGATCTCGCCGACCGGTTCGGACTTCCTGTCGTCACGATCGTCGACACACCCGGCGCCTATCCGGGCAAGGGGGCGGAAGAACGCGGGCAGGCGGAGGCCATTGCGCGCTCGATCGAGCGCTGCCTGACACTCAGGGTTCCGATCGTATCGGTCATCATCGGTGAAGGCGGGTCTGGTGGCGCGGTGGCGCTCGCATCGGCGGACCGGACTTCCATGCTTGAACACTCGATCTATTCGGTCATCAGTCCCGAAGGATGTGCCTCGATCCTCTGGAAGAATTCGGACAAGATGAAGGAGGCGGCCGAGGCACTGCGTCTGACCGCACAGGATCTTCATGTCCTTTCCGTGATCGACCGAATAGTCGAAGAGCCCATGGGCGGAGCCCACCGGCATCCCCAGGATGCCATCGCGTCGGTCGGGAACGCGATCGAGGAAATGCTCGGTGACGTATTGACTCTCTCGCCTGAACAACTGCTTGAAGCGCGCCATGACAAGTTTCTCGCCCTGGGGTCTCAGGTAGGCTAGTACGGTCTACCGGCACGGTCCGCCCGGGGCTTGGCCCGTGGCATCGGCAAATGAAGTCAAGAGACAGGCAATACTCAAGCGTCAATCCTCACTGACAGTTTGTACGTCGCGGCAATCATCTCGAGGAACGGGACGTCCTCGACATCGTCGCTGGCAGCGAAACTGGTCACCCGTTGCAGTGGCTCGGATTATTCAGTCATGAACCGGGCGGTTTTCCCCACCTTCTTCGCGCGTGTTGTTTTTGTCTGATCAGGTACAATCCGGGACAGGGCTTCTTTCCCGAGCAGGCATATTCAAGTTGCGACCCTGTCCGGTTGGAATCATATCAAGCAGTGTTTGGCGTGGGCCGGATGCGATCCAGATACCTGCGATTTCCTGTCTGCCATTCCCGGGCGGCGGCAGATAATGGCAGGCTTGCCAACGGGAAGAATCTTACTGGCGATTACGGCAACACCGTAACCACTCTCCGGCCAAAAGAGGACCAGCCCTCTTTGGACACACCCGCCAGGGGGGCTCGCCCCATATGCGCTAACTTGTTTTCCGAACTATGTCCTGCCGGGAAAGTACTGTTCGAACTGCAGCTTTCTGGCCCGCGGCGCTTCGGCCAGTCCTTGGGACACCTCTTTCCATTCGGCGAGCATGTCGGCGAGGGGCAGGGCCGGCTCGATCGCCCGGACGATCTGGTTGTGAACCAGGGCGAATTCGCGCCAGGCGCTGGGACTACGGCAGTGTCGTGATGCCGTACCCCCAGGGGGAAACGGCGCGGGCCTGATGGATGAACTTTTCGGCGAGGAGCGCTGTCAGGAGCTTGCCGTAGAGCCA
>CAXXUY010000012.1:0-617073 GCA_963664715.2 Paracoccaceae bacterium | reverse complement strand
TCGTCCTCCGTCCCTGGTCCAGACCGCGGAAACCAGCCCGTAATCGGTCCCGTTGGCGATCCGGATGGCCTCCTCCTCGGTCTCGAACGGCATGCAGCACAGGACCGGACCGAATACTTCCTCGTGGGCGATTGCCAACGCCTGATCGACCGGTGCATAGAGAGTCGGCGCAACATAATGTCCGCCGGGCGGTGCCGAACTCGCCACGACGCCCTGCGCAACAGGGTCGGGGTTTTCACTGGCATCCAGATAGCGGTGAACGCGCCTGAGTTGTCGGTCCGATATCAGTGGCCCGAGGTCCCTGTCTTCGTAGTGCGGGGCTGCAACCAGCTTGCAGAATCTTGCAGCCAGCTCATCAACTATCCTGTCAAATGCCTGATTCTGAACAAGAACCCTTGAGCCGGCAGAACAGGTTTGCCCGCTATTCTGAATGATCGCGTTGACTATGGCTGGCACGGCATCGTCCAGATTGCAGTCGTCGAAAACAATCTGCGGCGACTTCCCGCCAAGCTCCAGAGTGCATGCGACGTGATTGGCTGCTGCTGCAGCCTGGACCGCCGATCCCACCTCTGGTGAACCGGTGAACGATACGAAGTCGATGCCGGGATGCCGGGACAGGGCAGCCCCGGCAGTTTCTCCTGCACCTGTTACGACGTTCAGGGACCCTGGCGGAAATCCGGCCTGCTGGAGAATTGCGGCAAGTCTGAGCGGGGTCATGCATGCATCCTCGGCCGGCTTGAGTACAACGGCATTGCCCATTGCGAGGGCGGGAGCAAGGGTTCTTCCGAACATCTGGGCCGGATAGTTCCAGGGGGTGATATGCGCAGTCACGCCCAATGGCTCCCGAATCGTCTGCACGCCATGGGTCGGCAAAAATGGAATTGTCTCGCCATGTACCTTGTCGGCGGCACCTCCGTAATATTCCAGATAGCGCATTGCCGCCGAAATGTCGTTCCTTGCCTGCGTCATCGGCTTGCCGGTATCCTGGGCTTCCAGGGCCGCAAGTTCTTCGCTCTGGTCGGCGACGATTTGTGCGGACTTCAGAAGCAGCCTTCCCCGCTCGGTTGCGGACATGCGTGCCCACGGACCATCCTCGAATGCCCTCCTTGCAGCACTGACCGCGGCATCGATATCGGGCGAATCCGAATCCTGGATGTACGAAAACACTTCGCCGTCAGAAGGTGAAGCTGCCGGTATCGTCCTTCCCTCAAGGGATGGCTGCCACGACCCGTCGATGAGAATGTCACATTTCGTCAAGTCAGGCTTGCGGTCATTCGTGTGTGCGTCCATGGCCCTCATTCCCGAATTCGGTGTCGCTGCAGGTCAGTGCTGTGCCATATGCGTTGCGTCCTGGGCAAGCACATGTCTCCGGCGCACGACCACCCGTTTGGCAAGGCAACTCCGGCAGTGATTTCCCCTGCACGCGCAGCCATGCAGAAAATGGCTGCCCTGCCGGGTTCCGGGTTCAGCCCTTTCAGGCTCATCGCTCCTTGACGTAAGGCTCGCCGCCGGCGCGGGGCGGAATTGCCTTTCCGACGAATCCGGCAAGGATGATGACAGTCAGGATATAGGGCAGGGCCTGCATCAACTGGAGCGGGACGGTTCCGACGCCAGTGATCTGTATGCTCTGGAACCTGATCGCTATGGCTTCGAGCAGGCCGAACAACAGGCAGGCGAACAGCGCATAGACCGGCCTCCACTTGGCAAATATGAGTGCGGCCAGGGCAATGAAGCCCTTTCCGGCAGTCATGTCGCGAATGAACCCGGCAGCAAACCCGGTTGACAGGTAGGCACCTCCCAGCCCGCAGAGCAGCCCGCAGATCAGTGTTGCCCGGTAGCGGAGTCCGGCGACGGACAAGCCACCGGTGTCGACTGCCTCGGGGTTTTCTCCGACGGCCCGCACACGCAGCCCGAACCGCGTCCTGAACAGTATCCACCAGGACACGGGAACCGAGAGGATAGCGACATAGACGAGCAGCGTGTGGCCTGAAAGCAGTTCACTGTAGATTGGCCCGATGAAGGGTACCCCGGCAATCGTCTCCGAAAGCGGCCAGTTGACCGGCAGAAACCGGCTGTCGCCGCTCAGGGAGGGTGTCCGACCGCCCAGCTTGAACCAGTTCTGCCCAATCAGGGCCGTCATTCCGGATGCGAAGAAATTGATGGCAACACCTGAAATCAGCTGGTTGCCCCGAAACGTAATCGAAGCCACTCCGTGCAGCACGGCAAGAACCATCGAAGCCGTCAGTCCAAAGACCATTCCGATCAGGACAGACCCGGTGGATGCCGCAACCGCGGCAGAGAAGAACGCCGATGCCAGCATCTTGCCTTCAAGACCGATATCAAAAATCCCCGCACGTTCGGAAAACAATCCGGCAAGGCATGCAAAGATCAATGGCGTCGAAAGGCGCAGCATCGAATCCAGAATTTGTATCAGGGTCGCGAAATCCATGTCTTTGCTCAGCTCAACTTCGGAAGAACAGCCGCTCGAGCGGCATTCTGACCATGTTGTCGAGCGCCCCGGTAAACATGATGACGAGCGCCTGGATCACAACGATCATCTCGCGGCTCACGGCCGGCATTTCAAATTCGAGCTCTACCCCGCCCTGGTAGAGAACCCCGAAGAGAATCGCCGCGAGAAATGCTCCCGCCGGGTGCGAACGCCCCATCAGCGCAACGGCAATTCCCACGAAACCTGCACCCTGGACGGCATCAATCAGTAATCGTTCTGCCTCTCCGACCACGCTGTTGACCGCCATCATGCCGGCCAGGCTGCCGGAGATCAGCATCGAGACCAGTATGATCTGGACGGGCGAGATGCCTGCATACACTGCCGCTGATTCACTGAAACCGAATGCGCGGATGGCGTAGCCGAGCCGCGTGCGCCAGATCAGCGCCCAGACGAAGACGCATGCCGCAATGGCGAGAAGAAACGACACATTGACGGGTGGCGATTTCGGGAATCCTATCCCGATCCAGCCCAGCATCTCGTGGGCCGTCGGCAGGTGGGCGCCTGGCGGAAAAGTGGATGTCTCGGGTGTCATCCGGCCCGGGGCCTTCAGCACATTGACGAGAAGGTAGACGAGCAGGGCCGACGCGATGAAATTGAACATGATCGTCGTGATGACGATGTGGCTGCCCTTCTTGGCTTGCAACCAGGCCGGGATGGCAGCCCAGGCCGCCCCGAAAACTCCGGCACCCACGATTGCCGCCGGAAAAGCCAGCAACCAGTGCGGCCAGTCCACCGACAGGCAGACCAGCGCAGCGCCCAGCCCACCAAGCGTTGCCTGGCCCTCTCCTCCGATGTTGAACATTCGAGCATGGAACGCCACCGCCACGGCCAGGCCCGTGAAAATGAAATTCGTCGCATAATAGAGGGTGTAGCCCCAGCCATATGCCGAGCCTATCGATCCCTTGATGATGATGTAGAGAGCTTCGAACGGATTCTCGCCGATCCAGAGAACGACCAATCCCGAGATGAAGAAGGCAAGGGCAAGATTGATGAGCGGAATGACAGCGACTTCAACCGCCTTGGGCATCCGCTTCACGGCTCGTCACCTTCCGCTATTCCGGCCATGAGCAACCCCAGATCCTTTTCATTCGTGTCCGCAGTGACACGTTGACCGATGATCCTGCCATCGAACATCACCGCCACCCGGTCTGACAGAGAAAGGATTTCATCGAGTTCGACACTGACAAGCAGAACGGCCGCACCGGCGGAGCTGAGATTCAGGATCCTCTGATGAATGAATTCTATTGCTCCGATGTCGACACCCCTGGTCGGCTGGCCGACAACCAGTACCGTCGGCTTCCGGTCAATCTCCCGAGCCAGCACGATCTTCTGTTGATTGCCTCCGGAGAAATTCTTGGCATGCACTTCGGGATTGCCGGGCCGGATGTCGAATCTCGCCATCCTGTCGGCCGCGGACCGCCGCATGGCCCGGTTGTTCATGAACAACAGGTTCAGGTTGCAGTCCCTTTCGTTGTGATAGCCGAATGACATGTTTTCCCAGGCATAGAAGTCCATGATGAGACCGAGCCTTTGCCGGTCCTCCGGTACATGGGCCACGCCGCTTTGCCGCCTTGATCGCGCATCGGATCCATCGCCGGAAACGCTCAATTGCTGGCCGTCGATCCGGATTGTGCCCTCGGCTTCGGTGATGCCACCGAGAACCTCGAGAAGTTCTGTCTGGCCGTTGCCTGCAACGCCGGCGATTCCAAGAATCTCTCCCTGACGCACTTCGAAGGATACGTCCTTCAAGGTCTGGACACCGCGTGAATCGGTAACGGAGAGGTTTTCAACTTCCAGCACCCTGCGTCCCGGCGTCGTCAACTTCTTTTCGACTCTCAGCAGCACCTTGCGGCCGACCATGAGTTCGGCGAGTTCCTCCGGGTTCGTTTCAGTCGTTGACAGCGTCGCGTTCATTTCACCGAGACGCATTACACTCACCGACTCGGTGACCGCCATGATTTCCCTGAGCTTGTGGGTGATCAGGACAATGGTCTTGCCCTCATCGCGAAGGCTCTTGAGGATCCGGAACAGGTGATCGGCTTCCGATGGTGTAAGCACTCCAGTGGGTTCATCCAGAATCAGGATCTCCGCCTGGCGGTAGAGTGCCTTGAGGATTTCCACACGCTGCTGGTGGCCGACCGAAAGATCTTCGACAGTTGCGTCGGGATCTACATTCAGTTCGTATTCCTCCGCCAGTCGTTCAAGCAACGAACGCGCCAGCTTGAGCGAGGGCTTGAGCAACAGGCCTTCCTCCGCGCCGAGGACGACATTTTCGAGGACGGTAAAGTTCGGAACAAGCTTGAAGTGCTGGTGCACCATGCCTATGCCCGCCGAGATTGCCGCCTGGCTGTCAGGGATCTGGGTCGGCACTCCGTTGATTCGAATCTCGCCGGCGTCAGCGCGGTAGAAACCGTACAGGATCGACATCAGCGTCGATTTGCCGGCTCCGTTTTCCCCCACGATTCCGTGAATGGTTCCAGGCCGAACAGACAGACTGATATCGCGGTTTGCCTGAACCGGTCCGAACGATTTCGAGATGCCGAGAAGTTCGATTGCGGGCGCGGCGGCATCCGGCCGCGCCCCTTCACCAGTTACTGCCATGAAGGCTGACGATCAGCTTGCCGGGCAGCTGTCGTCCATTGTGAAGTCGTGGACGGCCAGATCGCCGGAAAGGATCCTGCCGCGATAGTCTTCGACCATTCCCCGCAGTTCATCGGAGATCAGCGAAGCATTGTGCTCGTCCAGCGCGTAACCAACGCCATCTTCGGCAAGTCCGAGAGCGATGACGCCGGTCTCGAGGTCGGCCCCGCCGGTGAACGCTTCCTCGACCGCCAGGTCGACCCGTTTGAGCATGGATGTCAGGACCGAGCCCGGATGGAGATGGTTCTGGTTGGCGTCAACGCCGATTCCCAGGATTCCCGCATCCGCCGCGGCCTGCAGCACGCCGACACCGGTGCCACCGGCTGCATGATAGACCACATCGGCTCCTTCTGCGATCTGGGCCTTGGTCAGTTCTGCACCCTTCACCGGATCGTTCCACGCAGACGGTTCATTGCCGGTCATGTTCTGAATGACCCTGATGTCGGCATTTGCCGCCTTGACGCCCTGGACGTACCCACAGGCAAACCGGCGAATTAGCGGAATGTCCATTCCGCCCACGAACCCCACGACATTTGATTCGGTTGTCAGTCCTGCGATCAGGCCAACCAAGTATGAGCCTTCATGCTCCTTGAACACGACCGATCTGACATTGGCGTGGTCCACGACCGAGTCGATAATCGCAAACTTAGTGTCCGGAAACTCGGGGGCCACTGCTGACAGTGCTGTTGCGAAGGCAAACCCGACCATGACAACAGGGTTGTCCCCTGCCTCGGCAAGACGCCGTATGGCCTGTTCGCGTTGCGCCTGGGACTGTAGTTCGATCTCGCGGTATTCACCGCCGGATTTATCCTTCCAGGATTCCGCGCCCATGAAGGCGCTTTCGTTGAACGACTTGTCGAACTTGCCGCCAAGGTCATAGATTATTGCCGGGTCTGCGCTGGCAGTGATCGACGCAACCGAAACCGCTGCCGCCAGTGCCAGTACACGTTTGGATATTCCCATCTTTTACCTCCTAAATTGGTCGCAAGAATTGGCAGAACCTGGAACCAGGTCGTTCCAGCTGCGCAAACGCTATTTGTTCGCAACTGGCTGGGGAATTACAACCCATATTTTTGCCTGGAAACAAGAATTGACCCCTTGGGATATCGATTTCCAGCCCGGATTTGGTCAACCGGTGGCCGGGTCGGGCCGGATCCTGTCGCCCATGGCGGGTACCGCGGGCCGGAGATACTCGGGTTCGGGACGAGATCCGTGCCAGGGCAGCAGTTGCCCGGCAAGCAGGGCGGCTGCTTCTCCGGCCCGCGCCCTTGACGTCAGTGGCCGGGTTTCCAGAACTTCAGCAATTTCTTCCGACCGGTAACCCACGACCGGCAGCGACTCGTCGACCTTGCCAGTGAGATCGCCGAATGCGGCATGGATAACGGGCCCGTCAGGAAAGCGACGGGCGAAGACACATCCCTTCCTCGCATTGACCACTGTCAGCACCGGTTCGGATATCCCGAATGCCGAGATGTCGAATGCCGAGATACCGATGGCGGGAATATCCAGGGACAGTGCAAGTCCCCGCGCGGCAGCAACACCGAGCCGGACGCCCGTAAAGCTGCCCGGGCCGGTTGCGACCCCGATTGCCGAGAGTTTGTCGAGTGCTACACCAGCCTCGGCCATCGCTTCGACCACCAGCGGGAAAAGGGCTTCCGCCTGTCCCCTGTCCATGGATACATGCCGGCTGCCAAGAACCCTGCCGGAACAGGAAACCGCTGTCGAACAATACGTTCCTGACGTGTCTATCCCCAAAACCCTGTGGTTACGGGACAACCGGGCGAACCTCCACGACTTCCGGAACGTAGTGACGTAGCAGGTTCTCGATCCCCATCTTCAGGGTAATCGTTGACGACGGGCAACCGGCGCAGGCACCCTGCATGTGGAGGTAGACCACGCCGCGGTCGAATCCGTAGAAGACGATGTCGCCGCCGTCCTGGGCAACCGCTGGGCGCACTCTCGTATCGATCAACTCCCTGATCTGCCGGACAACTGGATCGTCCTCGGCCCCGTCCGGAACTGAACCGGCATCCTGTGCGACGCTGTCCTCTATCAGAGGTTGCCCCGACTGGTAATGTTCCATGATCGCGCCAAGGATTGCGGGCTTGACGTGCATCCAGTTGACATTTTCCGACTTCGTCACGGAAATGAAATCATGACCGTAAAACACATTGGCCACGCCGCTGATCCCGAAGAGGCGGGCGGCAAGGTTCGAACCGGCCGCGGCATCTGCATTCGAGTATTCTGCAGTCCCGCTTGGCATGACCGTTTCGCCGGGAATGAACTTCATGGTCGCCGGATTTGGTGTCGACTCAGTCTGAATGAACATTTTCGCACCTCCGATGTCACAATCCGATTACCCTTCCGCAGTACCGGTTGTCAAATCCCGTTACGGTGGAACGAGTGCCCTGATCCGGGGTATCTCCTCCTGAATTCAGGTAATCGATTCAAGTTGCTCCTTGCTCAACTGCCCCGGGACGATCGTAATCGGAATGGGAAGCGTGCCCGAGGTCTTGCTGAGGCTTGTCACCAGCGGTCCCGGTCCACCGGGGTCCGTGCCCGCACCGAGCACCAGCACGCCGATTTCCGTGTCTTCGCGGATCAGCCCCAGGATTTCCTGCACGGCATCGCCTTCGCGGATCACGAGATCCGGATAAATCCCCCTTCGCGTCCTCATCCATTTTGCAAACACCTCGAAATGGACCTCGATCCGCTCGCGCGCCTCGGCGCGCATGATGTCGCCGACGCCGATCCAGTGCTGAAACTCATCGGGGGGAACGACTGACAGGATGGTCACGGTCCCGCCGGTATTCGACGCGCGCATGGCCGCGAAGCGCATGGCATTCAGGCATTCTCTGCTGTCATCAAGGACGACCAGGAACTTCCTCATGGCGTTCTCCCATCCGGTGTAGTGGCCAGTGCGGCCTCGATAATGCACGTGAACTCCATTGGCGGTCAAACCCCGGTTAGGCAACAGCTAACTTGGAAGGATGTGGAAAACCGATCATGGACCGGTGTCCGGAAACGGATCGTCCGGTCTCCCGGACTAGATTGGCCGTGTGATCTTCCCGGGGTTCATGATGTTGAGGGGATCAATTGAATTCTTCAGCAACGCCATCCAGCCGACTGCCGGTCCGATTTCGTTTTCCAGATACTTGATCTTGCCCTGGCCGATTCCGTGCTCGCCGGTACAGGTGCCGTCCATCTCTACCGAGCAGTCGGCCAGCCATTCCACAAACTCCTCGACAAGTGCGACCTCCCTGGGATCGTCAGGATCGATCAAGGGCATCATGTGAAAGTTGCCGTCACCCGCATGTCCCACGATCGGCGCGATCAGGCCCATGGACTTTGCCTTGTCCTGTGCAGCCGACACACAGTCAGCCAGCCTGGAGATGGGAACGCAGACATCGGTGGCCACTCCCTTTGCGCCCTTGCGGAGTTCAAATGACGCCCAGTAGGCGTCGTGCCGGGCCTGCCACAATCGGGTTCGCTCCTCCGACTTGACGGTCCACCGGAATTCAGATCCTCCGCGGTCACGCATGATTTCGCCGCAGGCAGTGGACTGTTCGGAAACGGATGCGGCACTCCCGTGAAACTCGAGGAGAAGCAATGGGGATTCCGGCAGGGACAGGCCTGCATAGGAATTGACCGCCCTTACGGTCAAATCGTCCAGCAATTCGATCCTGGCGACCGGAATTCCGAATTGTATCGTATCGATCACTGCCGCACAGGCATGGTAAATGTCGGGGAAACTGCAGCTTGCCGACGAGATGGACTCCGGGATTCCGTGCAGCCGCAGAGTCAACTCCGTAATCACTCCCAATGTTCCTTCCGAGCCGACGATCAGGCGCGTCAGGTCATAGCCGGCAGAAGTCTTTCGGGCCCTTCTGGCAGTCCTGATCACCTCGCCGTTGGGCATGACGGCCTGCACGGCAATGACATTGTCCCGCATCGTCCCGTACCGGACAGCGTTGGTTCCGGAGGCCCGGGTGGACGCCATTCCCCCCAGGCTGGCATCGGCACCGGGATCAATTGCAAAAAACAGCCCGGTATGCCTGATGTGCTCGTTGAGGGCCTTCCGGGTGATTCCCGGCTGAACCACGCAATCCAGGTCGTCCTGGTTGACTGTCAGGACCTTGTTCATTTCCGAGAAATCCACCGATATTCCACCATGGGGCGCGTTGACCTGTCCTTCCAGAGACGTGCCGGTTCCGAAGGGAATGACGGGAACCCGGAACCTCGCACAGGTGGAGACAATCTCGGACACCTCTTCTGTGGATTGCGGGAACACGACACCGTCCGGCAGTTGTGGTTCGATCAACGTGGTCGTGTGGCTGTGCTGGGCGCGGATTGAATCCCCGGTTGCAAATCGGTCGGCAAACCTCTGGCGCAGGACTCCGCACACGGAAGCTATGCCGGCTTCATTGCGTACCGGTTCAAGTGTGGCGCCCATGACGACTCTCCTCGATGTGTTCGGCCAACTGGGCCGGGCCCATTCAACAGAAACACTCGGCCGACGACAACACTCAATGTTGCCATCATCTGCAACTACGGTTTATTTCTTCCGGTCGGACAGAACCTGCGGGACCTTCGGGTTTCCAACACGAATCGGGAAACAAGCATGGAACTCAACGGTATTCGAACCATCGCGCTGGCGCGTGCGGCAGTCTGGCAGTCGTTGAATGATCCGGATGTTCTGAGGGAGTGCATTCCCGGCTGCAAGGATCTGTCAGGTTCTTCTTCGGAGGGATTTGCCGCTACCGTTACCCAGAAGATCGGACCGGTCAAGGCGACGTTCAAGGGCACCATCGAGTTGTCGGATGTCGTTGAGCCCGAGAGCTACACGATTTCGGGACAGGGCAAGGGTGGCGCCGCAGGATTTGCGAAGGGTTCAGCCAGGGTGAAGCTGGTCGAGGTCGGAGGCGGAACCGAATTGAGCTACGAGGTCGAGGCGAGGGTTGGCGGCAAACTTGCCCAGATCGGGTCGCGTCTCATTGACGGAACTGCCAAGAAACTCGCAAATGAGTTCTTCGAACGGTTCCAGAATGTTGTGGAAGAGCGCGGAGCGTCCACCGGCTGACTGCAACCCCTGCGGAACCGCGAATTCACGCTGACCCACTCACACCTCAGCCTTCGCTGCCAGCCCACTCCCAGTAGAGCTCAAGTGCCTTTGCTGCAACCGGTCCGCGTTGATAGTGGATCTCGTCGAACTGTGATACGGGCATCACCTTCGTCATGTTGCCGGTCAGGAAAACCTCGTCCGCCGAGCGTACGTCGTCGAAACTCACGACTGTTTCCTGGACGTCAAACCCGGAACCGCGAAGCAGCCCGATAATCCGGGCCCTGGTTATACCGGCAAGGAACGTTCCGTTGGCAATCGGCGTCAGCACTCTGCCACCCGTGGATATGAACACGTTCGAGGTTGCCGTTTCAGCCACGTTCCCGAGAGCATCGGCGACCAGCGCGTTGTCGAATCCCTTGGACTGTGCCTCGATAAGCATGCGTGCGTTGTTGGGATAGAGGCAGCCGGCCTTGGCATTGACGACTGACGAGGCCAGTACCGGCCTCTGGAACCTGGTCGTGGTCAGCGTCGTGGTCTTCGTCGCCGGTGGCATCGGCAGTTCCTCGAGGCACACGCAAAAGCCTGTCGATCCCGCCTTCGGGACCACGGCCATCGGTTCGCCTTCCAGGGCCCAGTACATCGGTCGAATGTAGACTGCGACATCGTCCGCGTATGGTTTCAGGCCTTCCAGCGCAATCTCGAAGATCTCCTCTGCGGAATGTGTCGGTGTAATGCCCATCGCACGGGCTGAGTTGTTCAGGCGCCGGCAATGCGCAATCAGGTCGGGGTAGAGGCCCTTGGCGTACCGGGCGCCGTCGAAAACGCTCGAACCAAGCCAGGAGCCGTGATCCGCTGCCCTCATGACGTAGATGTCCCCATCGTGCCACTCGCCTTCAAAATAGGTCCTTACATTGGTTCCAGTAGCCATTTGTTGCCTCTCTATCCGCCCAGACCGTCCGAATTCATCGCGACGTTATCATGCCGACGATTTCGTAAGTCTGCCTGAGTATGGGTTCGGCGATCGCCGCAGCCTCGTCAGCGCCCTTGCCCAGGACACGATCGATTTCGGCGGGATCCTGCGTCAGGCGGTTCATCTCTGCAGTGATGGGGCCGATCATTTCGACCGCCAGTTCCACCATCGTCCCCTTGAATTCCGAGAACATCCGGCCGCCGAATTCCGCGATCACCGAATCCACCGTCCGGTCCGACAGTGCCGCAAAGATGTTCACGAGATTTGTCGCCTCCGGTCGTCCTTCCAGCCCGTCCCGCGTCTCGGGAATGGGAGCGGAGTCGGTCCTGGCCTTTCGAATCTTGACGGCAATCCTGTCTGCATCATCCGTAAGGTTGATCCGGCTCATGTCCGAAGGATCGGACTTCGACATCTTCTTGGTTCCGTCCCGCAGTGACATGACGCGTGTTGCCGTGCCTTCGATCATCGGTTCGATGACAGGAAAGAAGTCGACCTCGAAGAGCTGGTTGAACCTGATTGCGATATCCCGCGTCAATTCGAGGTGCTGTTTCTGGTCTTCTCCGACCGGGACATGGCTGGCATGATAAACCAGGATATCGGCGGCCATGAGAGTCGGGTAGGCAAAGAGGCCCACGGAGGCATTCTCGCGGTTCTTGCCGGCCTTGTCCTTGAACTGCGTCATTCGTCCAAGCCACCCCATCCGGGCAACACAGTTGAATATCCAGGCAAGTTCCGCGTGCGCCGATACCTGCGATTGGTTGAAAAGTATGGAACGACCGGGATCGATGCCCGCGGCCATGAAGCCGGCAGCGGCCTCCCTCGTCGCTGCAACCAGGTCCTTCGGATCCTGCCAGGTCGTGATGGCGTGAAGGTCGACGAGGCAGTAGATCGTCTCGATGCCCGAGTCCTGCGTTTCGACGAATCGCTTCAGTGCGCCGAGATAGTTTCCCAAAGTCAGGTTGCCACTCGGCTGAATTCCTGAAAAAACACGTTGCTTGCGGGGCCTCGTGGCCATTGAATCGTCCTCGGAAGGATGGCTGAATCGGCGCGTGTTATCGCTTTCGCATGGCATAACGTCAACCGGTGCAGGCACGGTTCCAATGAGATACAGGGACTCAAATTTCTTTGGCAGAACCCGGCTGCCTTTCGTTGCCGTTCTGCTCGCAATCGTCATGGCCATTCCCGAGCTGTTGATATTCCTGGGAGATTTCTGGCCAGGGACGTTTCCTGGCAGCGGGGCTGGCCTGCGAGGATTCACCGTGACGACATTCGGATTCTGGCCGGGTTTGATCGAAATGCGTATTGAACAAGGCAGCCTGGGACTGGCAGACGCGTTGCGGTTCGTGACTTACCCGCTCGTCCACCTGTCTGCAGTTGATGCCGCGTTCAGTGCCGTGTTCGTGCTTGTCGCATTCCGCATCATCACCGGGATCGCCCACGAAACGTTCTACCTGGCGACATTCTTCGGGAGTTCTGCGCTGGGGGCCTTTGCCTACTATTTCCTTGCCGGCAGCGATTATCCTCTGGCCGGAGCATCACCGGGATTTCTGGGGCTCTTCGGCCTTGCCGCTGCGGCGACCGCGATGTCCGGCAAGGCAGGACGGGGACAGCCGCTGGACATCGGGGAGCGAACCATCCTCATTCTTCCGGTCTTGTTGATCGGGTTCGAGCTGGTCTCTTCCATGTTGTTTGGCGGTCGCGGGCAATGGGTAGCAGACCTGACCGGGTTCCTGGCAGGATTCCTCGTGGCCCCGCTGGTGTTCGAAGTGCCGTATTCGCGGCTTCTCGGGGGCCTCCTCCGCCTGCTGCGTTGACGGTCAAGCCTCAATTGTCTTCGCCACGGCTGCGCCAATGTCCCAAGATTGTTCGAAGTTCCTCGACCCTGGCCGCCCCGAGCAACAGGAGCATCAGCCCGTAGGTGAGCAGCCCGGACAGGACCAGGCCTGCGAGGGCCAGATACCTCAGCCCTGGCTCCCTGAACGCCTCGCCTGCAAGCTCTGACAGTCCCCAGACCGACACTCCCATCACTGCGGCAGCCAGCAACATCCGTGGCAGCAGGGACCAGAACCGGGAATCCGGTGATGCGGCCGCCCCCATCTTCCTGGTTCCGATCCAGAGCATGACCAGCATGACCCAACCGGAAGCGGTCGCACCCAGGGCCGCCGAGAGATAGCCCAGGTATTGCATGAGCCCAACTGCCACGGCGGCATTGACGAGCATGGAAAACGCGGCGATCCGGAACGGTGTCCTGGTGTCCTCTCGGGCAAAATAGAGTGGCAACAGCACCTTCTGGAGGACGAAAGCGGGAAGTCCGGCGCCATAAATGATGAGGGCGGCGGCAGTTGCGGCCGCATCCGCTGGCCCGAACTGGCCGCGTTCGAACAGGACGCTGACCAGTGGCATCGGAATGACCGCGAGTGCGATTGACGCAGGAACTGCCAGCCCGATGCACAACTCCGCGGCGCGGTTGAGAGCCGAGCGCCCGCCTGTATCGTCGCCTGCCGAGAGCTTGCGCGACAGGTCGGGAAGCAGTACGACGCCAATTGCAATTCCAACCACCCCGAGCGGAAGCTGGTAAAGGCGGTCCGCATAGTTGAGCCAGGCGACCGCGCCTTCGTGGAAACTGGCAACCTGGCGACCTATCAGGAGATTGATCTGGACGACGCCGCCGGCCATTGCTGCCGGGGCAGCAATCCTGACCAGGCGTTTCATGTCATCTGAGAGCCTGGGCACCCGGATCCGGACCGGGAACCCGGCTCTGGCGGATGCGCGCCAAACCAGTCCGAGTTGGGCAATCCCGGCGACCGGCGCACTCCACGCGAGCGAGGATCCGGCATCCCAGCCGAGATAGTGAGCAGCGAGAAGCACCAGGATGAAGCAGACATTGAGCAGTACCGGCGCCGCGGCGGCAACGGCGAATCGACCCGTGGAATTCAGGACGCCCGAGAGGAGAGCGGCAAGCGAAATGAAAATGAGGTAGGCAAATGCTATGCGGCCATAAAGCACGGCGTCGTCAAATCGGCCGTCCGATGCAAAGCCGCTTGCCATCGCAAGAACCAGCAGCGGCATCGCGACCTGCGCCGCAAGGAAGAACAGGACCAGGAATCCCCCGAGAGCTGAAAATGCCTCATTGGCAAAACCGGCTGCATCCCGGTTGGCTTCAAGCCGCTTGGAAAACATGGGGACGAAAGCGGTGTTGAATGCACCTTCAGCGAAGATCCGCCGAAACATGTTGGGAATGCTGAAGGCGACAAGGAATGCCTCGGCAACCGGACCGGCTCCGAGAACGGCGGCGAAGATCACATCGCGGACGAAGCCGAGGACACGGCTGGCAAGCGTCCAGAATCCGACGGTGAAAAACCCGCTGATCAACCTGTGTTCACGTGCCATCTGTCGCAAGCTGGCATGGGTATCACCGGGAAACTGCGCTGCCTAGTGGTCTGTTTGTGTTTGGGGATTCCATTTTCCTGTGGAGTATGATTCAACCACTCCCGGCGAATGCCGCACAGTTTTCGAACGGGAGCAGGACAGCAATGGCAAGGAGCAGGAGAACACAGATCGTTCTGAGCGGGCAAGACCGGGCACGTCTGGAGAAGATCAGGACCGGTCCTCATTCGATCCTCAAGCATGTCCAGAGGGCGAACATCATCCTTCACCTCGGCGACGGTCTCACCCTGTCGCAGACGATGCGGGCCACTGGCATGTCGAAACCGACGGTCTGGCGCTGGTGGGACCGCTTCCTTGTGGAGGGTGTTGACGGCCTGCTTTACGACATCCCCGGGAAAACGGGTCGCAAGCCGGTCTCGCAGGAGACGGTCAGGCAGGTGATCGAGCTTGCGATGTCGCCGCCGCCGGCGCACAGCAGTCACTGGACGCTGCGGGCGCTGGCCAGGAGGCTGGGGATCGGGGTCTCGACGGTGTTCGGCATCCTGAAGCGCAACGGCCTGAAACCGCACAGGGTCAAGACGTTCAAGGTCTCCCGCGATCCGAGGTTCGAATTGAAGGTCCGCGACGTGGTTGGCCTCTACGTCGACCCGCCCGACCACGCTGTCGTCATCTCGGTGGACGAGAAGACACAGATACAGGCGCTTGGGCGGACGCAGACGCCGCTGCCGATGAAGCCCGGCCATCCCGGGACCCGCACCCATGATTACAGGCGCAACGGCACCACCTGCCTGATGGCGGCTCTCGATGTCGCCACCGGCAAGGTCACCGGCCGGATGGTCGAGCGTCACCGCTCGGAGGAGTTCCTTGCCTTCCTCGACAACGTTGCCGGGGGGATCGAGGCCGGAACCCCGGTTCATGTCATTCTCGACAACGTCTCCTCCCACAAGTCGGCCGAGGTCAACCAATGGCTGAAGCAGCACAAAAACTGGACCTTCCACTTCACGCCGACCTCGGCCTCCTGGATGAATGCCGTCGAGGGGTTCTTCTCCAAGCTCTCGAGGCAGAGGCTCAAGCATGCGATCTTCAATTCGCTTGACGAGTGCATTGCGGCGATCGAGGGCTACATCGAGCATCACAACGCCACTGACGCCCGCCCTTTCCGCTGGAGCAAGAAGCCCGAGGATCTCGTCGAGGCATGGAAAAAGGGACACCAGAAGCTGCAGGAATTGGCATCGTGAGAAAGAATCAAACCACTAGCAACACCACCGGCGACCCGATGCCGGCGGAATTGGAACGTCAGGACCCGGCAAGCGGAAATATCCTTGGAGCAGGCGAAATGACGGACTTCCGGAAATCTCTCACCTCGGCAACCGCCAGGCCGCGTTCGATGGTGCCGTCGGGAAGGAATCTGAATATTCCGTCCGACCCGACAAATCCGGCAGGTCGCGTTATGGTTCTGGCATCCAACCTGCCGCCCGCAGACAGGATCTGGTGAATCGCGACGATGCCGTCATAGGACAGCCCGGCGAGCGGGTGGGGCAACTCGGTGAATTCAAACTGGTATCGGTAGCTGAAACTGGCTGCCAGGTTGGGATCTGGCAGCGGGAACCAGCCTCCCTGAAGCCCGTTTATTCGCAGGTTGTTCGCGGGGATGTCCCATCTGGTGAGTCCCGCGATCTGAACAACTTCCGGATCTATTCCGGCCTCGGGAATCATCTGGGCAAGCATCGGAAGCGCTCCGGCCGTATTCCCGGTAAGGACCAGCAAGTCGGCACCGGATTCGTTGGCCGCGCCGACGATGTCGGGGATCGCATTGACGACGCCGATCTGGCTGAACTCGTGTGAAATCGACCCGGCAAGTTCCATTCCCTGCAACGCCGCGGCCGTTTCGACGGCAGCCTGGCTGGCCCGGCCGGCCGCCGTATCGGCGTGAACGACGAGGACCCTGACCTTCCCCTGCTCCTTGCCGTATTGGAGAATCCTGTTGGCGGCATTTCTGTGCGTGTGCCCGAGGAGATAGAGGTTGTTGCCGGCGATCTCCGTGCGGTTCGAGAAACTGAATACCGGAACACCGGCTGCAGCCGCGACCGGTCCGACTGCTGCGGCGGCATCGCCGAACACCGGTCCGAGTATTGCGCCTGCACCGTCGTCAAGAGCCAGCATTGCCGCCTCGACCGCACCCTCCGTTGTTCCGTCCGTCTGATAGACCTTCAGTGAAATGCCGATATCCGGAAGGTTGGCAATGGCCATCCGGGCGCCGTTTTCCAGGTTCTTGGCGAGTTCGATGTTGTTGTTGTCATCGGAGCCGTATGGCAACAGCAGGGCAACCGTTCCGGAATCCGTCCCGGGGTGTTCGACAGGTTGAATTTGTCCGCTTGGTGCATCATGCTCGCAGGCGGCAACGAAAATGGTGCCTGACAGGGCTAGTATTCTACCAACGTGACCAATTCCCGCTTTCATGCTCAACTCCACGATTCCGGCCGGATTCTGTCTTCACTGGCGTTCAACCTGATTATTTCCTGTCCGGCAACCTCAAAGTCGGCTCAAACTGCAGGAGAGGCACCATGAATGGCGAGTCGGGCTCACTGGAACAGGGGCTGTATCTGGTTTCCGTACCAATCGGCGCGGCGCGCGACATCACCCTCAGGTCCCTGGATGTTCTGCAGTCTGCCGAGCTGATCTATGCGGAGGATACCAGGACGGCTCGGCGATTGCTGGGAATACATGGCATCGCGCTCCGGGGCAGACGCATTTCGTCATATAATGACGCCAACGGCCCCCGTCGAAGACCGGCGATTATCGACCGCCTGAAACAGGGCGCGAGCATTTGCTACATTCCGGATGCCGGAACGCCACTGATCTCGGATCCCGGCTACCGGCTCGTGGAGGCGGCCGTTGCAGAGGGAATAAGGGTCGTGACGGTACCGGGGCCTACAGCGGCAATCGCGGCACTGACGGTTTCGGGCCTGCCCACGAACAGGTTTCTGTTCGCCGGTTACCTGCCATCGACGAGGTCAGGCCGGCGAAGGGAGTTGGCCGAACTCGGCAGGGTCCCTGCAACGCTGGTGTTCTTCGAGTCTGCGAGGCGGCTCGGTGACGCGCTGGGCGACATGGAAGACGTGCTGGGACCCGGACGGCGTGCGGCGATATGTCGCGAGCTAACCAAGAAATTCGAACAGATTTCACGCGGGAAGCTGTCGGAATTGTCCAGGGAGTGGGCCGGCAGCCTGCCCAGGGGTGAAATCGTTGTCGTTGTGGAAGGACAGGAAGAGGGCGAGCCCCGGATGGAAGACCTGCAACCCGAGGCCCTTAAGTTGCTTGAAAGCCTGTCGGTCCGGGACGCGGCGGTCCGGATTGCCGCAAGTCACGGTGTCTCGCGAAGCAAGGCCTACAGCCTGGTCCTGTCGGTATCCCGCTCCAGGAGCGGGACATGCAGCGATACCGGCAAGCATGGCGATGGCGAGGAGTCGATGACATGAAACCCGTGCCCCGTACGGATTCTCGTTCCGGAGGTATCGCATCCGGGCCTGCTGCTGTATTTGGATGATTGCTCACCGAATTCAGGATGGAACTGGCAACATGGCATTGAAAGTCGGATTTCAGATGGATCCGATCGAATCCGTCGACATCGACGTTGACAGCACGTTCAGGATAGCCTTGGAATCGCAGCAGCGCGGCCACGAGGTTTTGTGTTACCTCCCGGAAGGACTGTCATACGAGGGCGGGGATGTCTCGGCACGATGTCGGCCGGTCACCCTGCGCCAGCTGCACGGGAATCACGTCGACCTGGGTTTGGAGCAGGTCCTTGCGATACGCGAGTTCGATGTCATCTGGCTCAGGCAGGACCCGCCCTTCGACATGTCATACATCACGACGACCCACCTGCTTGACCTCGTTCGTGATGAAACTCTGGTGGTCAATGATCCCTTCTGGGTGCGGAATTTTCCGGAAAAACTGCTGGTCCTGAACTTTCCCGAACTCATTCCACCTAGCGTGATTTCAAGGGATTTCGAAGTGTTGTCGGCATTCCGGGATGCGCATGGCGACATCGTCATGAAGCCTCTCTACGGAAATGGCGGTGCGGGAGTTTTCCTGATTCGCCGTGACGACATGAATTTCAATTCGCTGTACGAGATGTTCATGAACTCCAGCAGGGAACCGGTCATTGCGCAGAAGTACCTCGAGGATGTCCGTTCGGGCGACAAGAGGGTCATCCTGGTGGACGGAAGGCCGGTCGGGGCAATCAACCGGATTCCTGCAGCAGGCGAGGCGAGATCGAACCTGCATGTCGGTGGAACTGCGGTGCAGGTCGGCCTCAGCCAGCGGGATATCGAGATCTGCGAGGCGATCGGACCGCATCTGTCCGAGAATGGTCAGATATTTGCCGGAATCGATATCATCGGGGACTGGCTGACCGAAATCAACATCACGTCGCCGACCGGAATCGTCGAACTCGAGGCGTTCGACGGAACCAATGTTGCATCGATGATCTGGGATGCGATTGACGAAAGTCTGCGGCAACGTCAGGGACGCCGGAAGCGCCAGTGACAAGACCTCGATTGACCGTTGGTCAGAAGGTCCGGTTTGCCTCGACGAGACTCCAGTTCCCATCCGTGTGGTCGATGCGCGTGACGGAGAGATAGTCGAGACGCTGCGCAAGCGCTTCGTAGATTCCGCCTTCCACCGATCTTTCGATCTGCGTGAGAATGGCTCCGAAATGGGCCACGGCTATGAAATCCTGTGCCAGAGATTCCCCGGAAAGCCTGTCCGCAAACTTCGAAACCCGGGTTGCGAGATCTTCCCAATGCTCGCCATCAGGAGGGGTTGCCGACCTCGGGTTGCGCCAGAAGGCAGTCGAGAGTTCCGGGTATCGTTCGGCAATTTCGTCCGATGTCAGTCCTTCCCAGAGACCGAAATTCAGTTCCCGGAGTTCGCCCGAATGCGGCAGTCGGCTCCGGTTTCCACAAATCGCGTCGGCCGTGGCAATCGCGCGCGAGAGGTTGGATGACACGACAATTGCGTCTACCGGCAGGTATCCTTCAAGTCGTTGAAGTTTCTCATGATCTGACAGGTCGGCCTGCACGTCTGTCCATCCCGCCAATGTGCGTGAGTTCGTGGGTCCGTGTCTGACCCACCACCACCTCTTGGGCTGCATCATGGCGGGATCGATCCCTTCAGCGCCAGAGGCAGGCCCGCAGCAACCAGAATGACGGCGTCGGCATTTTCGGAGAGTTCCTGGTTCAGCCTTCCGTGCAGCGAGAGAAATGTCCTCGTAAACGTCTCCCGCGGAACCACGCCCATTCCGATCTCATTGCTCACGGCGATCACGGGGCAGGGCGCCGTCTTGAACGCTTCAAGAAGGTCGATGAATCCCGATTCCGCGTCGTGCCCGACAGTCAACAGGTTGAGCAACCAGAGCGTTGCGCATTCGAAAAGTACAATCTCGTCACCGCAGCAGCCGGAAATCGCCCCGGAGACATCGATGGGCTCCTCGATCGTGCGCCAATCGGCATTTCGCCTCTTTCGGTGCTGGGCAATCCTCTCCCGGGTTTCGTCATCCTGCGCAACGGTTGTTGCGAGGTACACCGGACTGCGGGCTGTCTTCAGAACAAGGCTCTCCGCGAACTCCGACTTGCCCGATGAGGCGCCACCCAGGACCAGCACCAATCGCGGCGGGTTCATGTCCGAATTCCTGAAACCGGCAAGCCGTCGCGATCATCATCGCCGCAACGACACGACTCCGGGAATCCGGTCCCGGCCATTCGAGTCAGGCTGTGTTGCAATTTGTGCGTCTGGTTCAGGTACATGTGACCACCAGCACGTGACTCTCTCCCCTGACTGAATTCGCCGCAGTTCTTGACAATATGACAGGTCTTGAGGTGCCAACAAAGCCGTTCTCGTCGACCATCATTGGTTCGAATTGCTCCGGGGGCCTCCGGGCGTCACCTGCAGGCAGTGCCAAATCCACTTCTGTCCAGGCCATGCCGACCCCGATCGCGGCTTCGCCCGGGCAATTTGGTGGTGTCTGCACTCGGGCGACAATCTGCCGATGGGAACGTGGTATATCGGGCACTCGTCGAATGTTCCCGTATTCTGCTGCTGTTCCGCAACACTCTGTCCGGTGAGCGGGTTTGCGCGACGATGGCGTGCAAGAAACGATACAAGGTCAGGGTCTTCCATCGGTCATTTGCTGTGTAACTTTTCCAACGGCTGGACGAATGAGGTGGTTAGCTGACTCCGGCCTGGACCAGCTTTTCGGAATGTGACGCATTTGCGGCGACTTGGGCAGTGAGGGCTTCCCCGCATTCATGGCCCTGTGCCGGAGTGCGCTCGCGGGTGCGTTTCGGTTATGTTGGCCGCTGCGACAGCCGTGATCAGGATGCCGCTGGTTGTGCCTCGCCCCTGGTCATGAAGCCGTGCTTTCGCAGCATTTTGAACCAGCGCGGCGCGTTGCGCATGACCATCAGTGCCTCGTAGTCGGTTTCGCGATCCCGATAGAATTCCCCTGTCGTGAGCATGTGGTAGATGACGCGCAACAGCTTGTGCGCGGTGGCGACGGTGGCCCGCTTGTAGCCACGGCGCACGGTGAGCGCCTTGTGATATCCCTTGAACTGACAGTGGTTGCTTCGGGCGGCGGCCTGTGCGCACTCGATGAGGAGGGTGCGCAGCGCCTGATTGCCCCTGCGGACGCGTCCCGAGCGTCGTTTTCCGGCGCTCTCGTTGTTGCCGGGAGCGAGCCCGGCCCAGGCGGCGCAGTGACGTTCCGACGGGAAGACGGAGATGTCGGGGCCGAGCTCGATGATGATTGCCGATGCGGCGCGATGGTCGATGCCGGGTATGGTGGTCAGCAACCTGATGGCCACCTGGTGTTCGGCGAGGCCCCTGTCGATGACGGCGTCGTATTCGGCGAGCCGCTCACCGGCCTGGTCGAAGAGGCGGACCTGGTCACGCAACAGGAACCGGTCGGCCTCTGAAAGCTTGCTTTCGAGGGCATCGTTGAGTGTCGCGAGATGCCTGCGGACATGGCCGGAGAGCGAGGCCATGATCTCGGCGCGTTCCTTGCCCGCAACCAGCCCGTCGAGGATGCGCCGTCCGTTGACCCCGAAGAGGTCGGAGAGGACGCCGCCGACACGGATGCCGGCGCTGTCGACGATCTTGTGAACGCGGTTGCGCGTCCGGGTCCGCTCGGCGACGATCTTCCGGCGCGCCCGTGCGACCCGGCGCAACTCGCGGAACGCTTTCGGCGGCACCAGACTCGGATTGCAGAGGCCGAACTGGCAGACCCGGGCCAGCCAGACGCTGTCGGCAATGTCGGTCTTGCGCCCCTTGATCTGCTTGACGTGCTGGGCATGGAGCAGCAGGGGTGTGATGCCGGCCTCGGCGACGGTGTCGAAAACCGTCTCCCAGTAGACGCCCGTGCCTTCCATCGCCGCCGCCGTCACACCGTGCGCGCGGAGCCAGTCGGCAAGGGCGGCAAGCCCGCACGGAAGGGTGCTGAACTCCTTGTTGTGGATCTGCGCATCCGCATTTGCCCGGGCAATCCGCACCGTCGCCGTGACCTGCATCTTGTGCACGTCAATGCCGGCGGCGCACGGGTGGATGACATGGAGCGTGTCTGTCGCTATCATGGAACTTCCTCCTTCGGGTGGAACATACGCGGAAGTGGGCGGGTCGACGGATAGCTGACTCGCAGATCCTGTGTGGACTGCGGTGCATTTTGCTGTGCGTTCTCGGATTGACCGGATACATGGCGGGGTGCGAAGCCGTTGACCTGGGACAGTTTGGAAACGGGCTCATAAGGCCGCACAAAAAAAGCGTCCTCATGCCCACTTCCGCACCCGATCAATTGTCACAACCGGCGGAACAGGGAAAGCCCAGCCTCACAACCGGTCCCGGAACCGGCAGGCGGAACCAGCGGTAAAGCCGTCACTCAGTTACATGCCAAAGCGGGGTGAGCAAAAAAACCGATCATGACCGTTTGGACCAGAGAATTGCATTTTGGATGCCGATTGCAATAATCACTCGGTAGCCGGACGCTTCAGGAACTTGTCCCGGATGTTTCAGAACAGGAAAATACTGGTTGTCATAGGCGGCGGTATCGCTGCCTACAAGTCCTTGGAACTCATCAGGCTGATCAGGCAGACGGGTAGCGAGGTGATCCCCGTGCTTACGGAAGCAGGTGAGCGTTTTGTAACGCCGCTATCCGTGACCGCTCTCGCCGGAACCGAGGTGAACACGGATCTCTTCGATCCTGCTGAGGAAGCAAGGATTGGCCACATCGCCCTGTCGAGGTCGGCGGACCTGGTTGTCATAGCCCCGGCAACGGCGGACTTGATCGCCAAGATGGCGCATGGTCTCGCAGACGATCTGGCCTCGACCGTGCTCATGGCAACGGACACCCCGGTTCTCGTGGCACCAGCCATGAATGTCCGTATGTGGCAGCACAGCGCGCTGCAGCGGAACTTGGCAACGCTTGCAGATGACGGGATCGAATTCGTCGGGCCGGAGACGGGCGACATGGCATGCGGAGAATTCGGACCTGGCAGGATGGCGGAGCCGCAGACAATCATGGAGGCGATTGACCGGATTCTGAATCCCGGGGAACGACTGGCAATGAAGGTTGTCGTCACATCCGGACCCACCTGGGAAGCCATCGACCCGGTGAGGTTCATTGCCAACAGGTCTTCGGGCAAGCAGGGTGCGGAGATTGCCAGGGCTTTCGCCGAGAATGGTGCAGAAGTCGTGTTCATCACGGGTCCGGCCGCGGAGGAACCGCGGGTGGGTATTCGGGTCGTCCGGGTTGAAACAGCCCGTGAAATGCTGGACGCGGTCAAACAGGAACTGCCCGCAGAAGTCGGCATATTTGCCGCTGCGGTTGCCGATTGGCGGGTTGCGAATGCAAGCCCTTCTAAGATCAAGAAGAAATCGGGTCGCACCGGGCAGCAACTCACCCTGGTCGAGAATCCTGACATACTCGCCACGGTTGCCGGGCTGGAGAACCGCCCGGGGCTGGTTGTCGGATTTGCCGCCGAAACTGAAAACCTGGAAGAGAACGCCACTGCAAAGCGGGTTCGGAAGGGATGTGACTGGATCGTGGCCAACGAGGTCGGCGAAGGTACCGATACATTCGGCGGCGATGAAAACACGGTTCTCCTCGTAACCGGAGACGGCGTCGACCGATGGCCCCGCATGCCGAAATCGGCGGTCGCAGACAGGCTGGTTGCCGAGATCTGTGACAAGTTGCGTCAGTGATGGACCAGAAGGTCTGCGTCCGCATCTCCCGTCTGCCAGGTTTCGATGACGGTATAGCGCTTCCGGAAGTCACCACGCCCGGTTCCGCCGGCGCGGACATCCGGGCAAACCTGCCTGCAGACACAAGGCATTGCGGGCTGGTGATTCCCGGGTTTGCGAGGCGGCTCGTGCCAACCGGATTTGCGATGGCGATTCCGCAGGGATACGAGGGGCAGATCAGGTCCAGGTCGGGTCTGGCGCTGAAGAATGGCCTCGCCGTGCTGAATTCTCCGGGAACAGTCGATTCCGACTACCGTGGCCCTGTAGGAGTGATCCTTGTCAATCTGAATGAAAGGGAATTCACGGTCGGGCATGGTGACCGGATCGCACAACTCGTGATAGCGCCTGTTGTCGGCGCCCGGCTCCTGGAAGTCGAAGACTTGGAAGAAACGGAAAGGGGAGCGGGCGGATTCGGTTCGACAGGAATCGACTGAGCCATGGAAGGTCCGTGATGATGCGGGTTTCTCGATCATGCAATCTGGCTGTCCTGGCACTGGGTTGTCTCGCAGGGACTCTGTCGTTCCGGGCTGCCGCCCAGGACGGGGACCCGACATCCTCCGGTTTCGAACCGTGGATTCTGGGAATTGGCGCACTGGCAGCGGTGGCCCTCTACTGGGCCGGCGTCAGGTGGCTCCGCCGCCGGGCAGTCGGAAACCAGCCGGAAGTCGAATCCGGTAACGACAGGTTTTCGCCGGACGAGTTGGAGCGATACGCCCGGCACATCGTTCTCAGGGAAATCGGCGGGGCAGGCCAGCAAAGGATCAAGAATGCCAGGGTCATTGTCATCGGCGCCGGCGGGCTGGGATCCGCATCCCTCTATTATCTGGCAGCGGCGGGCGTGGGAACGATCGGGATAGTCGATGACGACGTGGTGGAAGTTTCGAACCTGCAAAGACAGATCGTCCACACTGTCGACAGGCTGGGCCAGCCGAAGGCAGACAGCGCCACGGAAGCCCTTTCCCGATTGAACCCGCACGCGAGAATCGTCCCGATCAACAGGCGGCTGAAACCTGATACGGTTGACTTGCTACAGGGATATGACCTCGTGCTCGACGGATCGGACAGTTTTGAGACGCGGCGACTGGCGAACGGCTTCTGTGTCCAAAACGGTATTCCCTATGTTTTTGGAGCGATCAGCCAGTGGGAGGGTCAGGTCAGCGTGTTCAGTAGCGGTGAATGGCCATGTCTCGCCTGCGTCTTCCCGGAAGACCCGGCGCCGGGTGTTTCACTGTCCTGTGCCGAGGGAGGCGTTTTGGGCGCATTGCCGGGTATCATTGGATCGATGATGGCTGCCGAGGCAATCAAGATCATCACCGGCGCCGGCCACCCGCTCGCATCGAAAATGTTCATCCTTGATGCGCTTTGGGGCGAGAGCCGGACCATCCGTTTAAGGAAGAACCGGGACTGCCTCGTGTGTGCGACCAGTGACGAGGGCCGTGCAGAGCACTCAGAACGAGCCGGGTAGAACCAGGTCAGGAGGCCTGTGTCCATCAGCAAATGTCTTGATGTTGATCAGGACCTTCTCTCCCATTTCGATCCGCCCTTCTATCGTTGCAGACCCCATATGCGGCAACAGAACGACGTTGGGCAGATCGCGCATGCGGGGATTGATGTCCCGTCCGCGTTCGAAGACATCCAGGCCCGCGCCGGCGATTTCGCCCTTCCTGAGCTTCCTGGTCAGGGCGTTCTGGTCAATCACCTCTCCCCGGGAGGTGTTGACGATAATGGCGTCCTTTTTCATGAGGTTCAGGCGTCGCTCATTGATGAGATGGAAGGTGGACGGCGTGTGCGGGCAGTTTATCGACAGGATATCGATCCGGTTGACCATCTGGTCGAGACTCTCCCAGTAAGTTGCCTCGAGTTCCCGTTCGATGTCGGCATGGAGCCGTTTTCGGTTATGGTAGTGTATGCGCATTCCGAACGCCCTGGCTCGACGGGCGACTGCGGTGCCAATTCGTCCCATCCCCAGAATTCCGAGGTTCTTTCCGCCGACACGCGAGCCCATCAACGCTTTCGGTGCCCAACCCGCCCAATGCCCGGAACCCATGATTTCGAAGCCTTCGCGAATGCGCCGGGCCACGGCCAGAATCAGGCCGACAGCCATGTCGGCGGTGTCTTCGGTCACGACACCCGGCGTGTTTGATACCAGTATGCCGCGCATCCTCGCGGTCTGGACGTCGATATGGTCGACCCCGGCACCGTAATTGGCAACCAGTTTCAGCTTGTCGCCAGCCTTGGCCAGCAGCGAACTGTCGATCACGTCAGTGATTGTTGGAACCAGGACATCGGTATGGGCGATCGCTGCGGCAAGTTCGGTCTTCGTCATCGGAGTATCATCATCCCGCAGAAGAACTTCGAACAACTCCTTCATCCGCGTCTCCACGGTGTCAGGCAGTTTTCTGGTTACAACGACAGAGAGCTTTGCATCGGTCATGATAAATTCCGGGCACCGGTGACCTTGAGTTGGTAAAACAAAATCCTTAACCAATAAAGTCAAATCAAGAGCAATTGACCTCGATTGAAGAATTGGGGATGCTGGTGAAAAGGGTTACAGGTAAATGGCTCGGTTAGTCCCTCTTGTTGTCTTTGCATTCCTTCTTGCCGTCGGGCCGATCGGCAATGCGGCGGGCCAGACCGAAGAAACTCCAGCTGAACGGCCCGGTGTCGGTCCGGTCACAGGTTATACGCTCCCCCGATTCGTGTCGATGAAGGCGACGGAGGCAAATGCCAGGCGTGGTCCGGGCATCAATTTCCCGATCGACTGGACGTTCATCATGCCCGGGACTCCGCTGAAGATTACCGACGAGCACGGCAACTGGCGGAAGGTCGAAGCGTCTGACGGCAACGGTGGCTGGATGTATCGGGCGATGATTTCGGGAAGACGCACCGTGGAAGTCATGGAGGACCTGGCACCGATGCGGAAACGGCCTGGCGAAGACAAGTGGATCGTCGCCAAGCTGAAGACCGGGGTGATCGGTGATCTGGGCAAGTGCATCGAGGAATGGTGTCAGGTCACGGTCGGGAAATACAGCGGCTGGGTCAAGAAGTCGTCGCTCTGGGGCATTGACGACCAGTAATTCCGGCACCGTGCTGAAACCGGCCATGCTGCACACATTGGATGGGTGCCAATCAGGCCGTCAGCCTGCAAGCTGAACCCTGCTTGAGCGGGCTCAGCCCGGATTCGTCGGGATTGTCACTCAGCGGCAATCAACCCGCGTTTTTTCAGCAGCGCGCCGGGTTCAGGAAGCCTTCCCCTGAAACTCACATACAGCTGCTCGGGATCTCTTGATCCACCCGCCGAAAGCACGAACTTCTCCAGCCTGGCCGCAATTTCGGGGCAGAAGACATCGTCCTGTTCCAGGAACGCCTCGTATGCGTCGGCAGCCAGCACATCGGCCCAGATGTAGCTGTAGTAGCCGGACGCATAGCTATCGCCCGAAAATACATGCTGGAAGTGAGGAGTTGCATGTCGCATGCCGATGGCATGCGGCATCCCTATCTTCCGGAGTACCTTGTCCTGGATACGCATGGGCTCGTCCAGTGACTCGCTGTTGTGAAACTCGAGATCCACGAATGCGCAGGCAAGATACTCCACGGTGGCAGATGGCTGATCGATGTTGCGCGCAGCGGCCATCCTGTTGCGAAGGTCATCTGGCAATCTTGCTCCGGATTCGAAATCGACTGCAAATTTGTCGAGCACCTCCTCCGACTCCAGCCAGTTTTCGAAGAGCTGGCTGGGAAGTTCGGCAAAATCAAGAGCGACAGACAATCCGGAGACCAATGGATAGGTGACATCTGACAGCAGGGCGTGCAGAGCG
The DNA here is from genome assembly GCA_963664715.2 of Paracoccaceae bacterium. GTDB lineage: Bacteria > Pseudomonadota > Alphaproteobacteria > Rhodobacterales > Rhodobacteraceae > JAPOXR01. Next base: position 589,396 of record CAXXUY010000012.1, on the reverse strand, counting down.
TGACCGAACTCGTGAAACAGCGTCCTGGCGTCGTCGAAGGAGAGCAGACATGGCTCGTCCTCGGCCGGCCTGATGAAGTTGCAGGCATTGACGACCACGGGTCGGACCGGGCTGCCAAGCTTTCTTTGGCCGAGAAACGTTGAGCACCAGGCTCCTGAACGCTTCGAGGAACGTGCAAAATAGTCTCCGACAAGTATCCCGATGGCGCGGCCTTCCCTGCTGACTTCCCACACCCTGCAGTCAGGGTGGTATGCGGGAGCCGCGCTTTCCTTGAACGATAGTCCGAAGAGTCGACCTGAAACATGAAATGCCGCGTCGATCAGCCGGTCCAGTTGAAAATACCGCTTGATTTCGGCCTCATCCAGGCCGTGCTCGGACAGCCTCCGACGCTCTGCGTAGTATCGCCAGTCCCATGGTTCGAGACGGCCAGGATGTCCGTCGGCGGCGAATTCACGTTGAAACCTCGCCTGGTCAGCCTCCGCCGCCGATCTCGCCGGTGCCCACATGGATTCCAGTGCCTTGCTCACTGCCTCCGGCGTCTTGGCCATTTCATCCTCCAGCCGGTGTCTGGAATATGAGGACTGGCCGAGAAGGGTAGCCATCTCCTTACGGAGTCGGATGATCTCACTCACGACTCCCAGGTTTTGCTCGGTGTCACCGCGGCTTGCCCAGGCCAGATAGGCCTCCTTCCTCAAGGCCCTGTCATCCGAGAACTTCAGGAAAGGCTCGATCAGCGACCTGTCCAGTGTGACGATGTGACCGTCAATGCCGCGCTGGATGGCAGCCTGTCTTGTCGCGGTCCGCAGGAATCCCGGCAGCCCGGCGAGGTCCGCGTCCGAGAGTTCCATATGCCACTTGGCTTCATCGGCGAGGATGTTCTGTCCGAACTGGGTGCACAGCTTGGCAAGGCGTTCATCGATTTCCAAGAATCTCTCTTGCGCTTGTCGCTCCAGGTTTGCCCCTGACTTGATGAAGGAACGGTAGTGCCTGAACAGGACCATGTCCTGTTCCTCGGTCAATTCAAGTTGCTCCCGCTTGTCCCACAGCTCCTTTACCTTGGCAAAGAGCTCGGGGTTCATCCGGGTTTCCGTGTCGAACCTGGCAAGCTGCGGGGCGATCTCCATTTCAATTTCGCGCATCTGATCGTTGCTGTCCGTCTCCGTCAGGTTAAAGAAAATGTCGCCGACTCGATCGAGAACCTGCGTTGCGTCTTCAAGTTTGTCGATGACGCTTTCAAATGTCGGGTTCTCGGGACATTCGGCGATTTCGGAAATCCGCTGTTGCGCGGTTTCAATTGCAACTCCGAACGCAGGCAGAAAGTCCTCTTCCGAAATCCGGTCGAACGGGGGCAGTATCTGCGACTTGTGCCATTCATCCGTCAGGTCGGCGACCGCCATTGATTCTCTCCTCTGTCGTGCGGGTTTGTCCTATACAACAACCGCAGGGCACGGTTTCCATAACAATTATGTAACGTCTGTCACTGTCCGGCGGTGTCGCAAAAGGGCACCATCCGGGATCCTGACTTCATCCCTCCGCGTGCTGGCGCGCCTGGCAGTGGGAGCAGCCGAGACTGTCCGCGGCAGAATTCTATTGATCGAGGCAACCGGATGAACAGGTCTTGGTAACTGTGTCTGTCAAACGAGGACGTAGATGCAACTTGCCAATCGGCGGCTGAATCGCTCGTCGGATCCTGAAAACAGGCAACAGTTCTTGGTAGGAAAACACTGGGATCTGACCTCATGATCCAGGTTGGCTCCAAGCCTGACCAACGCCTGTTGCCATGGACGCAGTGCTGGCGTGTGCATCCGGCGCAGGAATCGACCCGAACCAGTTTCCGCATGAATGTTCATGGCAGCGGGCCAGGTCCTCCGATTGCGTGCAACTGGCCCGAAGATCGTGACTGTCCGCGCCTCATGCAGCCAATCGCTGTGTCCTGGCAACAGCACGCATCCTTTGCAAACGGGAGGTGAATCGGTTTGCAAAGCAGTTATGGATATTGCTTGCCGAAGCTGGTTCGGGTTGGGTCCGCTCTTTCGCCGGTAGCGAGCACACGGCAATTCCATGTTTGGGATTTGCCGGTAAAAGGCGCAACTTGCCGGAAATTTGGTTGCCTTTGGTGCATGTTTCTGCGCCGGTGGCGTGGATGTTCGGCCCGAGCGTTCCGATCGCAGGTCTTCGACAGATATAGGCTGGCCACGAGCATTTGGGGAACATTTGCCCTCGCCAAAATACTGACATGAAGTTCATTCTGAGATTCGCCTGATTATTGGCGAGTGGAGCCCGTCATCACGCGCGATGACCCCGGAATGATTCGGAATTGCACCAAGGCAGGATTGCTTGCCACTGCGGGTTTGAATTCAGCGCAGCCGTGATTCCTGCTACTCCATGAAATGGCGCTTGGATCAACTCAAGGCACTGCGGCACAGTTGCGCAGGCATTCCTGATTTGCGCACTGGCGAGGATGTCACCTGTTCCATGCAGAACATTGCAATGGCCGCATTCCCGGTCTTCCGCACGCAGTACCTGTCCATTCTCGCACATCAGCGGGACATTGCCGAGAACAGGGCACGCTTCAACGCCGACACCGATTGCAGGCTGACGCGGATCCCGTGTGACATCACCAATGCCAACACCGGAATGGGGTAATTCCACACCGCCCTCGTCGCCAACTTGCCGGTCAACCGGCGCAATGTGGCCGAGATCGTCGCCTGCGGCCGTGCCCACTGGCGCCTGGAAAACAATGGCTTCAACACGATGAAATCAGTATGCGGCCAGCGGCGGAACTTCGGACATGGCAAGCAGACGCTTTCCAGAAATCTGCTGACGCTGAACCTTGTCACGTTGAACTTCATTCCGGCAGACAGACCTCATTGACGGGGCAAGCAGAAACTCCAGAGCCATTGGGGATCCCGGTTGCAGGTGTTCACACGAATCTGGCTTGCCCGTTTGCTGGTGCTGTTCGATACCCGGGATCAACTGATGGCAAGCCTGACAACGCAGGCGCAACAGCGGCAACCGTAGCATTGCGGCATGTCATACGCCGACCTGCGACCGCACACACAATCCACACAGAACACCAACTCACACTTGTAAACCAGGCAAAACCCAAATGTAGAACGGTTGGCGAGCACAACCCAGATGTAGTATAACTTGACGAACATGGTGCATATGTCGTAGATTTTCTTGTTACATGGCTTTCTTACTCGTTTCAGCGCTTCGGACGGGGGTTCAATTGAAACAGTCACGCAGTGGCGCCGCATTGATGGCACCTGGATCGTCACCGGTCTTGCCGGTTGACGCGATGAGAACGCACGACGTAAGTCAATGCAAACATACAGGAAAATGGGTTGCTTCCACGTTGTTGGTGATTTCCCTCGGTGGGTTTCTGCCGGTTCTGCCTGCAGGCGCTCTCGAGTTCGGAAACGATCAGTTCGACGGAAGTCTGGATACGACGATCTCACACGGATTTGCCATTCGGGTCGAGAAGCGCAATCCGCGTCTCGCGGCAGACATTAATGGCAATGACGGGAATCTCAATTTTGGACGCAGCATCGTCAGCAATGCTTCCAAGATCACTGTCGACCTCGACATATCCACACCGACTTTCGGGGTATTCCTTCGAGGCAAGGGGTTCCTGGACTTCGAGAACCAGAACAGCAGCCGCGACCGCACGCCATTGAGCGACGAGGCTCTGAAAGCAGTCGGCAAGGATGTTGAACTCCTTGATGCCTATGTGACATCCTATTTCGATGTCGGTGATGCAGCGGTTGACGTGCGGCTTGGAAAGCACGTCCTCAACTGGGGCGAGAGCACCTTCATTCCGAATGGCATCAACGCAATCAACCATGTCGATCTTGGCAGCCTTCGTTTGCCTGGCTCTGAACTGAGGGAGGCGCTGCTTCCGGTAAACATGGTGTCGATGTCGGTGGCTCCGAATGACATCCTGTCGGTGGAAGGATTCTACCAGTTTGACTGGCAGAAGACCGAGATCGACGCGGTCGGAAGTTATTTTTCAACAACCGACTATGCTGGCCCTGGTGCAAGGAAAGCGATGATTTCCAATCCCGCATTCGTTGCTCTGGGATTAACGGACCAAGGTTTGAGCAAATTCGGGCTTTTGACCCAGTTGGCGCCAGCCATCAATGCCGACATTGCTGCACTTGTGACAGGTGGCAGAATACAGGAACAATCGCTGACCGATCCAGATTTTTTGTCGGTGCTGCGCGGCAATGACATCGAACCTGCCGACTCCGGTCAGTACGGTTTTGCCGTGCGGTACCTGGCCGAGGATCTAAACCAGACAGAGTTCGGCTTCTACTTCATGAATTACCACAGTAGGCTACCGGTCGTGAGTGCGCTGACTGGCACGAGAGATGGTATTGAGACAGGCCTCGCTGTAGCAAGTGAGATCGGAACGCCTAGCGTTACGGCGACTACGATTCAAGGCGGTCTTGAAGCCAATCAAGTGCCAACAGCGGAAGCCGAGGTGGCGGCCGGGCAACAGGCCGGAGGAATAGGGGCAGCGCTTGCGATTAACGAATATGCGAAAACGGGAACCTACTCCCTAGAGTATCCGTCTGACATCAAGCTCTTTGGATTGAGCTTCAATACAGTGCTTGGCTCGTCCGGCTGGGCGCTGCAGGGCGAACTTTCTCACCGCAGGGGTGCACCCCTTCAGCGGGCAGAACGAACGATTTTTGCGGAAGGCCTAGCACCTATAGTCTTCACGCTTGACTCAAGCCGGATCCCAGAACACATTCAGGAGCAGATACGCTCAGACTCCGACCCAGAACAAGCGACGACAGATTTTGTGCAATCGCTTTTGGATCAGGAGATCCAAGGATATGTGAGGAGAAATGTGAGTCAGGTGCAGGCCACCGCCACCAGGGTGTTTGGACCAGTATTGAATTCCGACTCGATGGTGTTGGTTGCGGAGGCAGCCGTGATGCATGTCCATGGAATGCCCAACGAACCGATTGAAAGCCCCGCCGGCGGCGTTCTTGCAGAAGGAGAAGCCGACGCGGACGCCACGTCCTGGGGTTACAGGATTGCAACACGGCTCGACTACAACAATGCAATCGGATCGGTAAACCTCTATCCGTATACCCAGTTCCTGCACGATGTCAGCGGCAACAGCCCGGCACCCTTCGGCCCGTTTGTCGAGGGGCGGACTGGACTAACCTTGGGAGTTGGCGCGGACTACCTCAGCAACTGGGAAGCCGATCTTTCCTACACACGCTTCGCCGGAGACGGCAACGAACTCAGCGACCGCGACTTCGTCTCCGCATCCATCAAATACTCGTTTTGAGGCCCAGCATGGTCATGTCCGTGAAATTCACCAAGTCAACATTTGCTAAAGCCGGTGCTGCACTCGTTCTCGGGTGCACCCTCTCATCCCCGGTACTGGCCGAGATTTCCTCGGACCAGATCGCTCGCCTCGGCCGGGATCTCATGCCTCTGGGCGGTGAGAGGGCCGGAAACTCCGCGGGCACGATCCCGAACTGGAATGGCGGAATCACGAGTCCGCCTTCGGGTTACCGGGTCGGCGAGCACCATCGAGATCCTTTCGCCGGTGACCGGCCGCTTTTCGTGATCACCGCGGACAACATGGACCAGTACCGCGACCGGCTTTCCGTCGGTCATCAGCGCATGCTCCAGGCATATCCGAGCTTCAGCATGCCGGTCTATCAGACTCGCCGCAGCGCTTCTTTTCCACAGCGCATCTATGATGCAACCAGCCGGATCGCGGGTTCGGCAAGGCTGGTTGATGGCGGCAACGGTGTTGCAAACGCCGTGATCGGAATTCCATTCCCAATTCCGAAGAACGGGCTCGAGGTCGTCTGGAACCACTTGCTTCGCTACCGGGGCGAGACGGTCGAATGCGTCATCGGCCAGGCCGCCGTGACGCGCGACGGCAGGTATACGATGGTGAAGCAGCAGATCGAATCCGAGCTTCGATATTCGTTGCCCAACATGACCGTCGAGGAACTCGGAAACACGATGATCCTGTTCAAGCAGAAGACGCTCGCTCCGGCTCGCCTGGCAGGTGACATCGTCTTGGTGCACGAAACCATCAACCAGGTTCGCCAACCGCGCAATGCATGGACCTACAACCCCGGCCAGCGCCGCGTTCGCCGCGCACCGAACATTGCCTACGACAATCCGGGAACCTCTTCCGATGGTCTGCGCACGGCCGACCAGCTCGACATGTTCAATGGAGCTGTGGATCGATACGATTGGGAACTCGTGGGCAAGCGCGAGATGTATGTTCCCTACAACTCCTACAGGCTGCACAGCGACAGGCTGTCCTTCAGAGACATCCTCAGGCCTCTGCATGTCAACCCGGAGCACCTGCGTTACGAGTTGCACCGGGTCTGGGTCGTTGAGGCAAGGCTGAAGAGGGGCGCCAGGCACATCTACAAGCGCAGGACGTTCTACGTAGACGAGGATTCCTGGCAGATCCTTGTTGCCGACGTCTACGACAACCGTGACCAGCTCTGGCGGGTTTCGGAAGGCCATGTCATCAACTACTACGAGAAACCGCTGATTTGGCCGACACTTGAAGTGCATACGGACCTGCAGGCGGGCAGGTACCTTGCCTTCGGTCTCGACAACGAGTTCCAGATGTGCACCTGGGACAAGACAATGCAATCGCGTGATTTCACTCCGGCGGCTCTGCGCAGGGAAGGCCGTCGATAATTGTAGTGCCGGCAGGCCACGACGGATCTAGTCGGAATGATGCCGCGCATGCATCGCGCGCCCGTCAGCCTCGGGCTGCATTCGAATTGGTGGAGTGACACCTCAAGCTCTTGCCAATGAGGTGTCAGCAATGCGTGTCCCGGACTTCAGTTTACTGGAACCCGTCGAATCTTCCTGAACCAGAGGGGAAGGCAACGCCGCGATTGTCTGGTCGATTCAGATTTGACGGCGAACGAAGCCGTTCGCCCGGCCAGCGAAACACGGTCGGTTTGACCCGAATTATTTCAATTGTGCTGACCTGGTGGCTGTTGCTCATGGTTCCCTCCAGCCTGATCGCGAAGGAAGCGGCGGTCATGCCCCTGGCCGGGGACTCATTGCTGCTTGATGGCACCGCAGTCGGCTCGCGTGTTGTCGTTGTCGGCGAACGGGGCCACATTCTCATTTCCGAGGATGAAGGCATGACCTGGAGGCAGGCACAGGTGCCGACCCGGGCCCTGCTGACTGCAATTCACATGCATGACGAGCAAACCGGCTGGGCGGTGGGGCATGACGCAATCATATTGCGCACAGTTGATGGCGGTGAAAGCTGGGACATCATTCACGAGGCCCCCGAGGAGGAGCTTCCACTGCTGGATGTCTGGTTCCTTGACGAAAGCCGGGGAATTGCGATCGGGGCATACGGGTATTTCCTTGCCACGGAAGATGGCGGAGAGACCTGGAATTTCCGGCCCGTCGGAGACGAAGATCTCCATCTGAACGCGCTGATACCCGCGTTGGCAGGCGAAGGCGGGTCACCCAGACTGTTCATCGCTGCCGAGACCGGTGTTGTCTATCGATCCGACGATATCGGCAAGACCTGGGACACTGTGCCATCTCCCTACGCAGGGTCCTGGTTTGGAGGGCTTGCGCTTGACGGGAACCGGCTGATCCTGACCGGTCTGAGGGGCCACGTATTTCGCACTGAGGATGGAGGCGAGAACTGGACAGAAGTGGTCACCGGAACCCAGGCAACCCTGACCGGTGCAGTCCGGTTGCCGTCCGGCAAGATCGTGATGACCGGGTTGGAGGGTAGTGTTCTGACAAGCAGTGACGGCGGCCTGACTGTTAAGTCCAGTAACCTGCCGACGCGGCAGGGAATCTCGTCAGCGCTGCCTCTTGGCAATGAAAGTGTCTTGTTGATCGGTGAATTCGGTACGAGTCGCCTGCGGCTGGAGGATTAGTTTTGACGCAGCTGTCACCGGGAGTAACGCGGTATCCGGCTGGTCGGTGGTGCATAGGTCTACGGTTCACACCGTTTGTTCGTTCCATGCCTGCTCCGGCAGGCAGGGTCCCGATGCAAATCTTCGTCACTGTCACCAACCTGCGGACGTCACCGTGATCCGTCACTTCGAGAGACTGCTCTTTGCCTACCGCCGCATCGTGCTGGCAGCATTTGCGGTTGTCACGATCGTGTTGGGAGTGCTCGCCGCCGACCTGCGGATCGATGCCGGTTTTACCAAGCTGGTGCCGGTCGAGCACGAATACATGCAGACATTCCTTCAGTATCGGGATGAATTCAGCGGTGCCGACAGCGTCGTGATCGCGGTGATGGCGAAGGACGGTGACATGTTCACCCCGGAATTCATCGCGACGCTTGACGAGGTGACCGACGCAACATTCTTTCTTCCCGGTGTTGACCGGGCGCAGGTGTTTTCGATCCTAACGCCCAATGTCCGGTTCATCGAAGTCGTGGAAGACGGAATCGCTGCCGGGAACGTCCTGCCGGATGACTTCGAACCGACCGAAGCCGGTCTCTCCCGTCTTCGAGAGAACATCATCAAGGCCGGAATTGTCGGCCGGCTCGTTGCCAATGATTTCTCGGGTGCTCTCGTCTCGGCGAGGTTGCAGGAATTCAACCCGAATACAGGTGAGCGTCTCGACTACCTGGAAGTGGCGCAGCACCTGGAGCAAATACGCCAGGAGGCGCAGGAAGGGCCGAACGGCAATCTTGATGTTGACGTCCACATCATCGGGTTTGCCAAGTTGGTCGGTGACATTTCCGACGGCGCTGCCCAGGTCGTCGGTTTCTTCGGGATTGCATTCCTGATCACGGCACTGTTCGTTTACGCCTACACCCGTTCGGTACGATTGATGTTTGCGCCCCTTGCCTGCTCACTCGTTGCTGTCATTTGGCAACTGGGAGGGGTTACCGCACTCGGTTTCGGCGTAGACCCGATGTCGATTCTCGTTCCGTTCCTCGTGTTTGCGATTGGCGCCAGCCATGGTGTCCAGATGGTGAGTTCCGTTCGAACGGAGGTTGCCAATGGTGCGAGCGGGCAGGATGCCGCGCGATCAAGCGTTCGCCGACTGTTGCTTCCCGGCACGGTTGCACTCGTTTCGGATTCCGTTGGGTTCATCACAATCTCGCTGATCGAAGTTCAGGTGATCAAGGAGATAGCGATTACGGCCAGTCTGGGAGTCGCAGCGATTATCCTGACGAATCTGGCACTGCTGCCTGTCGTGCTTTCCTATTTCGACTGGGATGACGAAAAGCGCCGATCGATGCTGGAACGCAACGAAGTGTTCAAGCCGTTATGGTCACGCGTTGCAGTGGTGGCCCGGCGCGGTCCTGCTGCCGTGGTCATTGTTGCTTCCTCGTTGCTGCTGTTGGCCGGATTGCAGCTGGCTCCCCAGGTAAGGGTCGGTGACGAGCATCGGGGTGTGCCGGAGTTGAGGCCCGGGGCCGTGTACAACGTCGACACCAACGTCATTACCGAAAAATTCGAGATCGGCGTGGATGTGTTGTCGGTGATCTCGGAAACCGTGACGGAAGGATGCATCGATTTCGAAGTGATGAGCACACTTGATGAATTCGAATGGCATATGCTGAATGTCGAAGGCGTTCAGTCCGTGCGCGGACTTGCCGGTGTTGCCCGCAATATCAATGCCAGCTGGAACGAGGGCAGCCTCAAGTGGCAGACGTTGCCCCGGAATCATTACATGCTGGTCCAGTCTGTCGCTCCGGTGCCGACCAGCAGCGGCTTGTTGAATCTGGACTGCAGCGTGCTGCCGGTTTCAGTCTACACCACCGATCACAAGGCCGAGACCATTGAACGCGTCGTGGATGCGGTGAAGGAATTCAACTCGGCCAACACCAGTGACCGGATCAAGTTTCGACTCGCATCCGGCAATATCGGTGTCATGGCAGCGACGAATGAAGAGGTCGAAGCTTCCCAGTTTCCCATTCTCGCCTATGTCTACGCCGCTGTCATCGTGCTTTGCCTGGTTTCCTTCCGTTCTCTGGCGGCGACCCTGTGCATCGTCGTGCCGCTCGCCATCGTCTCACTGCTCGCATATGCGGTCATGGTGTTGCTGGAGATTGGCCTCAAGACTTCGACACTTCCGGTTGTGGCTCTCGGTGCAGGAATCGGCGTGGATTACGGCATCTACATCTACGGGCGCCTGCGCGGCTATCTGGAGCAGGGGCTGGACTTTGCCGAAGCCTACGAAAGAACGCTTGCCACGTCCGGGGCCGGTGTTGTCCTGACCGGAATGACGCTGGCGGCCGGCGTAGCGACCTGGATAGTGGCGCCCTTGAAGTTTCAGGCGGACATGGGAACCGTGCTGACCTTCATGTTCCTCGTCAACATGGTCGGGGCCGTTGTTCTGTTGCCTGCACTCGGCGCCTGGCTGTTCAGGCAGAAAAAAGCAACTCGCGACCCGAATACGGCAACGTCCAGGAGCCTCTGACCGCGGACGCGTCACTTCCCATTTCAACGGGCCAGGTTTCCTGATCTGCTTGCGTCCGGAATGGTGTCTCGGGCGAAATCCTCCAGCTGGTGTCCACGATTTGCCAGTGCAGTCTTCTGTCAAGGTCCTGAAATAACGCCTGCTTCCGTCGATCAGTACAAGTGTTGGGTCGAGCAAGACCCTTGGCAAGCTATGGTGGTTCAGAAGTGCTCATCCGCTTCGGCAAGCGATGTATTCCGCTCGAAACTCACGCGAGGATTTCCCTGAATGTTGCCGGGTGTTGATTCTTCCGCTCATGGGTTGACAGGTCCAACAGGGGCGGAGCGTTCTCGCCGTTCGCAAGATGAACCGGCATATCAAATGAAGAATGTCCGCTTCGGTTGAACTCGAAATGCCCGTAGTAAGGCAGGCAGGATTCGGTATACGCTCGGACGGATCAAGAGTATGTTGGTCTACATGAACCTGAACCGCGCCATTGAACTGTTGATGTTTCGCAGGTGGCTGACGCTGCTGCTCTCCGCGATCGCCGTGCTGCTCCTGGCTTCGGGGGGCCGGTTCATTACCCTCGAGGATGTCGACGTTCGGAATCACTTCGAAGATGATGATCCGCATCTCGTTGCCCTGGAATTGCTGGAAGACACCTATTCCCTAACCGATTCGGCGCTCCTGGCGTTGGCACCGCGGGATGGCACTGTGTTCACACGCGAGGCGCTCACTGCCATCGAGGAGGTGACGGAAGAGCTTTGGCGAACACCTTATGTCACTCGCGTCGACTCCATTTCGAACCACTCGCACAGCGAAGGATTCGAGGATGAACTGGTTGTCGGGCCATTGGTGGACGATGCCGGTTCCCTGACCGACGAAGATATACGGCGCATCGAGGAGATTGCCCTCGGTTCTGAAGAAGTGTCAGGCCGCCTGATTTCGAGGGACGGCCGTGTTGCCGGGATCGCGATTAGCGTTGCACTGCCTGAAAACAGGGAAATCAGCAAGGTCGAGGTGACGGATTTTCTGTATGGCACCGTCGAAGCCGAGCGGAAAAAATACACCGGCATTGAATACCACCTCACGGGCGACATCGTCCTGAATCGTGCCATGCGCGACGCGATTGACGAGGAGACCGCGCTGCTGGGGCCTATAGCGCTGGTGACGATGCTGGTCGTGGCACTGGTCTTGCTGCGATCAGCCTGGGCAGCGGTCGGGATCCTGGTCCTGCTCGTGGCTGTCATGCTGTCATCCATCGGGTTTGCCGGCTGGGTCGGTTTGCAGCTCTACGGCGAGAGCGGAGCGGCACTGTTTGTCCTGATGGCGGTAACCGTTGCGCATTCGGTGCATATCATCGAAGGCATGCTCTCGGGGTTGCGTCAGGGCATGGACCGGAAGCAGGCGGCAGTTCATTCTCTGCAAATCAACACCTGGCCGGTGTTCCTGACGTCCCTCACGACTTCGATCGGGTTCCTCAGCCTGAATTTCTCCGACATGCCGCCCTTCAAGGTCATGGGCAACATCGTCGCTTTCGGGGCGTTGAGTGCATTCGTCTTCTCGGTGACGATCCTGCCGGTGTTTCTGTCGCTCGTACCCATGCGCGGCTGGAAGTTGAGCGAAAGGGAAGCGGGGTTCTTCGACCGTTTCGGTCGGTTTGTCGTCTCTTACCGTTTGACCCTGCTTTGCTCGTTCGGTTTCCTGGTCATTGTGCTGGTCGCGGGCATCTTGAGGATTGAACTCAAGGAGAATTGGCTGGAGCTTCTAGGAGAAGGCTACGAGTTCAGGCAGTCTGCCGACTTCATCAGCGAGAATTTCTCGGGGTTGGAATCGTTCGAGTATTCTCTGGATTCGGGGCAGGAGAGCGGTGTAACGAATGTCGAATTCCTTGCCAATGTCGATGCCTTCGCGGAATGGCTCCGGGATCAACCGGAAGTTGCTCACGTCTTTTCCATCGCAGATATCATGAAACGCCTGAACATGAATCTGCATAGCGACGATCCCGATTTCTACGTGCTTCCCGAGAGCTCTGATCTCGCTGCGCAGTATCTGTTGTTGTACGAGTTTTCATTGCCGGTTGGCCGGGACCTGAACAATCTCATTGATGTGGAACGATCGGCAACTCGACTGACCGCAGTGCTGAAGAGCCTGCCAACCAGGGAGAAGATCGGGTTGGATGAAAGGGCACGCGGCTGGTTGCAACAGAATGCAGAGAATCTGGAAACCGGCGCAACCGGCGTTGCAGTTGTCGGCGCGCAGTCGATCCAGAGAAATATCGAGAGAATGCTCGTTGGCACCTTTACCGCGATGGCAATCGTGTCTCTCTTGCTGGTCTTCATCTTCAGGAGTGTCCGCCTCGGCCTGATAAGCCTGATTCCAAACTTCGTACCGGCCGCCATGGCGATTGGTCTCTGGGGGTATATTGTCGGTGATGTCGGGGTCGCAGCTGCGGTCGTGACGGCCATTGCGTTCGGTATCATCGTGGATGACACGATTCACTTCATGACCAAGTATGTAGGGGCAAGAAGAGGCGGCAAGTTGCCGTCGGAATCGGTACAGTTTGCATTTCGTTCGGTGGGCAAGGCGCTGACTGCAACAACGATCGTATTCGTTCTGGGATTCCTGGTGTTTGCAACATCAGGAATGACGAACAACCAGGACCTTGGTCTGCTCGTCGGAATAACAGTCATCATCGCTCTGCTGGCAGATTTCCTGTTCCTGCCGCCCTTGCTCATGTATCTTGACGGCATCAAGGGGGCACGCCCCGAAGACATGGCGGCGAATGCAGAGACAGGTGGCTGAACCGGGTTCGGCAAGGACCTGAAGCCCGGCCCAGCACGCCGACATGGTCGATGATCGTGATCTCTCGCTGATCAGCTGGATGCAGGTTCCCTGCCTTTTGGTGCACAGGAGCTTGTCAGCGTGACGACATTTGGCGGTGCGTGTTTTGTTTGTTGAATTGACGTTGAGCCGGTGGATTTCGAGATCTGTTTGTCTGGTCGCATCGGCCAAGGATTCTGAACTGGCCAGGATCGGAGAGGGTCCGCGGACCCGCCGACTGCATGGCCGAACATGCCGAACTCAGTGATCGCGATTCGGTTATTCATGCGAGTTGCATGATATGTGTTACCATATGCAGGAGATTCGGAGGAAGGTTCCGGAAAGACGATGGTCCCGTGGCTGCCTTGACAGCACCGGCCAATTCGGATTTCTCCGACCTGTTGAACGCCGCCATAAAGGAGGAATCGCGATGCGCGTAATTCTACCTCATTCAGTGCTGTCGCTACTCGGGGTCATTCTTGTTGTCATGGTCTGGATGGGCATACCTTCGGAAGGACTCGCGGCTAGCAGTGAGGAGGAAGCCGGGCTTGAGATAGCGACCGAGGCCAGGGAGCGCCAGAAAGGCTTTGGCAATTTCACTGCCAGCCTGACCATGCTGCTGCGAAACAAGCGCGGCCAGGAAAGCACTCGTGAAGTTCGCCTCAAGGTACTCGAGGTGGCCGGGGATGGAGACAGGACGGTGTTCGTGTTTGACCGCCCCCGCGATGTCAAGGGAACCGCGTTTCTTGTTCACTCGCACAAGGACAGTTCGGATGATCAGTGGCTCTACTTGCCTGCGCTCAAGCGGGTCAAGCGGATCAGTTCATCGAAACAGTCGGGATCCTTCATGGGCAGCGAGTTTTCCTACGAGGACATGGGAACACCGGAGGTTGAGAAGTACACCCATCGGTTCATACGCAACGAACCATGCGGCAACCTCGAGTGTAGCGTGACAGAACGGATTCCGGTCAACAAGGATTCCGGTTACTCCAGGCAGTTGGTCTGGCTCGACCGAAAGGAATTTCGGACCATCAAGATCGAATTCTACGACCGCAGGAACGAACACATCAAGACCATGGTTGTTGAAGGATACCAGCAGTATCTGGGGCGTTACTGGCGGGGAGACAAGATTACGATGACGAACCATCTCACGGGCAAGAGCACCGTGCTGCTCTGGGAGAATTACGAGTTCGGCACCAACATAAAAGCCAGCGATTTCAGCCAGAATGCACTGAAAAGGATCCGTTGAGGCCGATCCGGCTCTCCGTCAGCATCGAGGTTCAGCACGGTCGGCGACATTCGGTATTGATCCCGGCCCGGCAACTAGCCTGGTTCCGGACGGTTGCAGTTGATGCCGGAGTCAGGCTGGCAGTGCGTGCCTCTGTTCGGCGACCCGGACCTTCAGTTTCTTGCTTGGCTTCATTGAAGGCAGCGGGCTGAACCGGAACTTGTGGTTCTCGGGATGGATCCTCAGCCTGAAATGGTACGCAATTATCAGGATGTTGACCAGGAGTTGCAGGTCCATCCACCGTGCACCGAGGCAAGTGTGAGTGCCGAGGCCATAGGGAGCATAGCCGGGTCCCCGCTGTTCGTTGCGATGTGGCAGGTACCGGTCGATATCGAACGAGAACGGGTCCGGGAAGACATCGTCCATGTAGTGGGGAGCCGTTTGCGCGATATACAGACGCGATCCAACAGGCAACTCGAAGCCTTCCACCACGCAGGAATTCATCACGTCCCGCATGGACATCGGGACGACCGGATACATGCGCAGGCATTCAGTCAGGAAGCGGCGGGTAACGTCCGCAGAGTCGGATGAGAAGTCCTTGCCCTCCGGGTTGCCATTGCCGAACAGGGCATCCGCCTCCCTCCCGATCCGCTCCTGAAGGTCAGGTTGCGACGCCATGGCATAAACTGCGAAGCTCAGCGCATCTCCGAGATACACGCTCGCGATGAGCGCTGCCGACAGGGCAAACCGCAGGTTTGACTCCGGCACCAGCTGTGGATCGCTTGCGTGAAGGCTCAGTATGTCGTCCGCAAGGTCCCGTGGACAGCCAGCGCGCTGTGCCGGAGTATGGACACTCTGAATTCTACCCAACAACGTGTCGATGGCCTTCGCCCGCCGCTTCATTGGCGGTGTTTTCAGCATGAACTTGGGAAGCACCTTGACGATATGGGTGCTCAGCGCCCGTTCCTTGTAGACAATCAGGTCGTCAATAATGTCCTGGGAATCGACGCTGACCGTCAACGGTGAAATCTGTGCGTTTATCATTCGGCGGCACGTATAGGTCGCTGGCAGCCTATCGCCTTCCTTCCAGTCTGCCATGAACGTGCGCGCGAAATTGTAGACCTGGTCCAGTTCGCCCATCAGCCTGCCCACCGAGTAGGCCGGAGACAAGGCACGGCGAAGCCTGAAGTGGTCACTACCATCCAGAGATGGCAGGACACCGTTCGCACCGTAGATCTTCTCAAAGTCAGCGAAGTAGTCCTTGGACCGCAGATACATTCGCCCGCGCCGGTGCACCCACCGGTTCGTCTGCGGGCTGGCAAGGAATATCATAGCGCCCTTGAACGGCGGCCTGATCTCGAACACCGGACCATGCCTCTTTGCCATATCCGCAAAGAGGGCGGGAATGTTGCCGGTTCGCAGGTGGGGGCTAAGCAAGATCTGGCGCAGAGGAACTCGCGGAATTTGCTTGTTGAGCCTGGAACGGCGAAGCAACGGGTTGGCAATGTTGTGCTCGACCGCCTCTGCGATCGAACGTCCGATCAGATCCATGTTGTAGATGAACTTGATCCGCTCTTCCGCCTCTTCATCGAGTTCGTAAATGAATCGAAAGACGTCGCAGGAATTGACCAGCCCGACAACAATCGCGTCTCTCGGGTCGGGGATGGCGTCGCTGAAGATGACTTCGCTGATTCGTGCCCTGATGAGATGACCTGCCGTGCGTTCCTTCGTGCCACCGTGCATTTCAGCATACCGGTTGGTCGGAACGAGCGTCCAAAAGTCTCCGTCGTGGTGCTTGAGGATGTTCAACTCGACAAGGCGATCGAGCGTCAGATCAATGATCGATTCTGCCTGCACGGCAAGCCGTTCAATCCAGAACTGGGCATTACGTTGAACGGGCTCTGCTGCAATCTGTTTCAGGATCGGATCCAGGGCAGGATCGCCTGTCTCCGTGGGGTCCACGAGCAGCAGAGAATCCAGATCTGTATCGATTCGGGACAATAGGGAAAGTTCGGCAAGGGCGGCTCCGACGACAGCACAATTCAGGTCCCAGCCTGGAACCTGGTGGAAGTAGCCATTCTCCTCGTTGAGGAGCATCAAGATGAGTTCACCAGGCAAACTCAGCAATTGTGGGGTGGCAACGTCAGACGTATCAGGCATGTTTCCTGCCCCCATGCACGCTGAATCGTGCTGCGGTTCGGGATCGGTCGAAATCGGGCAGGCCAATCGGCTGCAGACCACGAACCGAAGACTGTTCATCCGCCTGCAGGTGAGCAGCAAACCGACCATGCCGGTCCCGGGCCCACTCCGTGGCCGCAACCATGTCGAATTGCTTATCCAGTGCCTGCAACACCATTCACGCTTCCTCCAGAAGAGATCCCTGGCAGTCGCCGCAGCCCTGACTGACGGTCCCGCGAAATATGGAGCATTATCCAGACCTGTATGGCAGTTCTCTCCAAAAATCTGGAAACCTACCACACCTGGAACTCCCAACCAGACATGTACTTTCAGGTTACTTCGCCACCACTCGGTATGGCGATACTCCACAATGCTTCAGTTGCCTCCACAGGGAACTGTATCGCGCCCGCGGACAACGCAGCAGTGGCTTTGTGCCGTGCCGGCGCCAATCCTATCCGAGTTTTCAATTTCTGTCACGTCCTTCGGCAAAAGGGAGCAGTGGGTCGATGCTCTTGTTCACAATCGCCAGATGCTTGAAATATTGGCAGGAACTGCCTCAACATTCCGTCAGACGCGAAGTGTTCCATGACTGTTGATGCGGGTCATGGTCGTGGCCAGGACTGACAACCCGACTGTCCGGCTGTCTGGATGTTCGGCAAATGTCAGTGTCAACCGTGGTTTGAATCAGGATAGAACTGTTCACAATAGCGCCGAAACCTGATGATCTCGCCGTCCGAACGGCACAGCAATGGCCTCGGAAGGAACCGTTTTCTGTCCCAGATAACGACGTCCTGCAGGACGTCCCTCTTCTGGCCCGAAATGATTACCTTGTTCATGATCCGTGCGCGCAGACGCGGTGGAAGAAAACCCATTCCACGCAGCACGCCCTTGGCGTTGCACCAGTGTCTTACCTGGCTGGCCAGTGTCATCTCGATCGTTGTTCCGTCGATTGGTGTTGCAAGCACCCACAGGCGGGTCTGCATGTTGAACGAATTTACGTTGACCTCCACGAATGAATAACCGAGCCCGTGAATATTGGCGACGGCGGAGATGTCGTATGTGAAGCAATTGAGGCCAGCGATTGTGGCGACCCTCTTGAAGTCGAAACTGCTCTTCAGCCAGGTACCGTCAATTGAAAGAGGTCCAACTCTCGCCACGCTGTCATAGCCGTGCACGTAACGGAGATGACCGAGATCCACGGAGTTTTCTGTCGTTTCCTGGGGATGCCCTTCGAATTCGACACTCCAGAATTCCATTTCGCTCCAGTCCGTTCCGGACGGAATAACGGGGATTCCCCATTGGGGAGGGCGCCTGTCATGTCCCTGCCAGGCAAAGACCAGGCCGGCGATTTCACATGTCTCAAATACCTTGAGCTTGGCTGACTTGGGCGGCGGGGCATATGGCGTTGCGACGCATGTGCCGGAAACATCGAACTCGAAACCATGAAAAGGACAGACGAGGTGGCCGTTTCGTACCTTGCCACCTGCTTCGGGCCCAAGGTCTGACCCGAGATGCGGGCACACCGCTTCCGCCACGCAGACGTCTCCATCCTGGTTGCACCAGGCGACGATGTGTAAGCCGAGCCAGAGTTTCCTGACCAGCTGGTCCTTCTCGATGGTCCTGCGACTGGTGACAAAGTACCAGCCCTCCGGAAACGGATCTAGCTCAGTGGTGCTGCTGACTTCTTTTGAAACCTTGTTCATATTGTCGAAGGAATACCCTGTTCGATAGCCACCGGTCTTGCCCGCCCTGTCAGCGGGCTGGCAACACGGTCCCCCCTCCGTTTCCAGTCAAGCCTACAAAATCACGTCGATCAAGAACAGGTGGAATTCGGTTCCGGCTTCTGGAAAGAACGCTCCGTGAATTCAATGGGAGTTCTGTATCGGGGTGTCCAGCTTGAGGCATTCGGGCAAGTATTCCCCCCTGATGAGCGGGTTCAATCGAATGGCACGCAGTGCGGGTGTGTGGAATTTCGTGTCTCAACCCGTCCCGATCATGAATGATCTGCCGTCCCAGGAGGCTCATGGACAGACACGCATCGATTCCGCTACGAGGTCACGCACGGACAAAATCAGGCAGGATCTGACAGCCAGTCGATTTGGCGGTCATGAATCTGAAAGCGGCGCAATGAACAGGTCTGTGCAAAAGGGAAGGCCAAGAAGGGTCGCAATAATCGGGGCTGGAATCTCGGGTCTGGGAGTGGCCTGGGCACTGCATCGGCATCCGGACCGTTTCGATTTTCGGCTGTTTGAAGCGCAGGCCCAGCTTGGCGGCAATGCCATCACCGTCGACATGCCGCAGGACGATGGGACGTCCATACCGTTCGATGTTTCGGTTACGGCGCTAATTCCTTCTGTCTACCATCACGTTGTACTGCTGATGCGAAAATTCGGCATTGAGTTGGTCGATACCGAATTCAACTACAGTGTGAAGTATCGCGAGGGCATCTACGCCCACGATCTCGACTCCGATATCAGGCGGCAGTGCCAATCCGAAATCGAGAAGTTCCAGTGGATGCTGAGGTGGCTGGAACTATTCGGCAGGCTCAATCGGACCAGGTCGAAATTGCTCGGTTTCGTCAATCCTTTCAATTATGTCAGCATGGGGACACTTCTCAATTTGGGCGGATTTTCGGGCGATTTCAGGTACAAGATACTCAAGCCCATGTTCGTGAATTTCCTGATGGCCACGAATGTGTTCGACATGCCCGCATCGCTGTTTTCGCGCTATCTGGAGTTCTTCGATATTGAATCCGCGACACCCATGCAGACCTGGGACCAGGGGACTCGTCGAATCTACGAGGAATTGTCGGCCGGCTTCAGGGAAAGGATCTGCCTCGAGCGGCCGGTCAGGAAGGTGTTCCGGCAACGGGACTGCGTGATCATCGAGGATGAGGCCGGGATCTCCGAACGGTTTGATGACGTCGTGTTCTCATGCAATGCAAACCAGGCCCTCATGATCCTGGACAGGCCGAACCTCCTTGAGCGCTGGCTGCTGTCAGCAATCCGGTACGAAAGTGAGCTGCACAACCACACGGTCGTGCATTCTGACGCTTCGGTTCTGCCGGACAATGAAGCCAACCCGCTTGCGACCAGAAGCAACCACATCGAGCAATACGGCGCCAGGCCCGACAATTACGAGATTACCTACATCATGCACAACCAGCAGCCCTGGGCCGGGAGGTCGGACAAGCCATGTCTGGTCACCTACAATCCCGTCAGCCTGATTGATGAACAAAAGGTGGTCAAGAAGTGGTGGTTTCAGCACATTGTGCACGACGTACGTCACGTCGCCCTGCTGATCCATTGTTTCCGGTTCATTCAGGGCAAGCGAAGGTCATGGCACTGTGGCGCGCACACATTGATCAACAGCCAGGAAACCTGCTTCGTTTCCGGACTTGTGACAGCAAGACAGATGGGAGCGGACTATCCGTTTCGGGATCCTGAGGCGAGGAGCTGGTTCAACTTTTACGGCCGCATGATGTACGGTTGGCGTTTCAGGAAGGCGAGATCTGAGAGTCCTGCTGACGGTAGCGGGTTGGGGTGATGCCCTGATCTCCTGGCTTGCAAGCGGCGCTGTTACCGCAGGCTGTTGCCGATGCCACGGTCAGCCCTCGTTTCCATCGCACAGCTGCCGGTTGGCTATGCGATCCCTTCCCGGAAGCCATGTCCGGACAGCTGCTGTTGCAGGAAGATGCGAGAGTAGGTTGCTTGCCTGCCCGCGGCGCAGGAGATCTGGTGTAGGGCGGTCTGTTTGTGGTCGTATGCGCTTAACTCGCCATTGAGGCAGGATTGTTGTGCAATGCGGTTTTGACAGGCTTGATCTGAATGGCCATTCTGGTAGGCGCACTTTTTGCGCAACTTGCTGCGGACCGGCGGGCTGGAGCAGCTGGATGGCAGAACTATTGGCGGCGGCACTGGGCCGGGTCACCGGCCAGTGGAACAACTTGCGGGAGTCCTGGTCCAAAATGACCATCGACAGCGCAAATTCGGAGGCTGAAGAGCAAGCATGAAAACACATGTACGAGCACTGATCACAGGCGGCGGCGCTGTCGGAACGGCGATTGCATATCACCTGGCCAAGGCCGGATGGTCTGATGTCATATTGCTTGAGCGCGACGAACTGACATCCGGTTCGACCTGGCATGCAGCAGGACTGCTGCCGCTGTTCAATATGAGCTATGCCACAAGTCACATTCACGACTATTCCGTCCGGTTCTACAAGCAACTGGAAGAGGAGACCGGCCTCGATCCCGGCTTCAGCGTTGTCGGCAACCTCCGAATGGCACAATCCAGGGAGCGCATGGACGAGTACATGCTCTATGCGACGACCGCGGAAACTGTCGGAATTCCGTATGAATGGCTCTCCCCGTCGGACATCAAGTCCCGGTATCCTTTGGTCCGAACCGATGACCTCATTGGCGCCATCTATCACCCGACGGATGGCTACATTAACCCGGCGGATGTGACCCAGGCGATGGCGAAAGGGGCCAGACAACGCGGAGTCGAGGTCTTTCGCCGGCACCAGGTGGATTCCTTCGACTGGTCGGGCAATGAATGGGTCGTCAAGGGCTCGATCATGGTGGAGCAGGGTGGAAACCTGGTTGTTTCCGAGGAAAGGTTCGAGGTGAGGGCCGAGCATGTCGTGACGGCAACAGGCAATCATGCACAGCGAACGGCGGAATTGCTCGGTATCAAGATGCCGGCGGTTCCCGTGGAACACCAGTACATCGTAACCGAACCCGACAAGGAACTCGTCAAATGGCGCGAGGATAATGACGAGCATCCCGTACTCAGGGATGCCGATGCGAAATGGTATGTGAGGGAAGAGAGGCAGGGATGGATACTAGGACCTTATGAACGAGGCGCACCGGCGAGGTTCGAATTCGGTGTTCCCGGCTCGTTCCGCGCAGACCTCTTTCAACTGGATCTCGACAGGATCGAAGAGGAGTACCTTTCGCTCATCCACAGGATCCCGTCATCGGAAACCGTCGGGCTGAAAGACGATTTCAATGGCCCGATCTGCTATACTCCCGACGGCAACCCCCTGGTGGGCCCGGCGCCGGGTCTTCGAAACATGTGGCTTGCCGAAGGATTTTCATTTGGAATCACCGCGGCGGGTGGGACAGGCCATTACCTCGCACAGATGATGGTTGAAGGTGAGGCGGAAATTGACATGGCCTCGCTTGATCCCAAGCGATACGGCGACTGGGTGACGACCGAATATGCCCGCCGAAAGAACGAGGAATGCTACGAGCACGTCTACATCCTGCATCATCCTGATGAGGAAAGGGAAGCTTGCCGCCCGCTGCGGACCGCCCCCTGCTACGACCGGATGAAAGAGAGGGGAGCACAATTTGGGCAGGTCAATGCCTGGGAAAGGCCCAACTATTTCGCTCCCGATGGATTTGATGACCGCTCGGCAAGATCGTTCCGGAAGGGCGGCTGGTGGCAATATGCCGTGGAGGAAGCGGAGGCAGTTCGGAACGGTGTGGGTCTGCTTGATGCAACGGCATTTGCGAAGCATCGGGTCAGCGGTCCCGGGGCCGGGGAGTTCCTTGACTGGTTCACCTGCAACCGGCTGCCAGGACTCAACCGGGTCAGCCTGACATATGCGCTGACGGAAGCGGGCACCACAAGGACCGAATACACGATCGCCCGGGTGGGAGATGAGGAATATTACCTGGTTTCGGCTGGCGCATGGGCTGCATATGACGGCGACTTCCTGCGCCAGGCCGCGAAGGAAAAGCACGGCCAGTTCGGTTGGATCGAGGTGCAGGACGTGTCGAACCAGTGGGGCGTATTCGCAGTTGCGGGTCCACTTTCACGTGACTTGCTGAGGTTGGCAGTCTGTGACAGCGCGCCCGAAACGGTGTTTTCAAACGGCCGCTTTCCCTGGCTTGCCGTGAGAGACATTGAATTGGGAATGTGCCCGGTTCGAGCAATGAGGGTTTCATACTCCGGTTCGCTGGGTTGGGAACTGCACCACCCGATTGAAATGCAAAACTATCTCTTTGACCGGCTGGAAGCTGCAGGAACGGAGTTTTCCCTCAAGCTGTTCGGAGCGCGTGCGCAAAACTGGTTGAGAATGGAAAAGAGCTACAGGGCCTTTGGAACCGAGCTTGGACGCGATGCAACCCCGCTCGAGGGTGGCCTGGACAGGTTCGTGGACCTGTCAAAGGAGTTCCGCGGAAAGGAGGCCATGCTCAGTACCGGAGTGCGCGTCAGGTGTGCGACCTTCCTCATTGACGGGCCGGACTATGCCTGTCCGTGGGGCAGGGAAGCTCTGTACAATGGTCGGGAGTTGGTCGGGAGACTGACCTCTGGAGGATACTCCGTCCATTTCGACAGCTCGATCGGGATGGGATACGTCACTCCCGAACTGGCCGAACCCGGCGTCCGCTTGAAAGTCAAGATGTTCGATCAACTCTGGGATGCAATTGTTACCGAGGAAAGCCCGTTCGACCCGGAGAATTCCCTTCTGCGCCAGGACGGTTGATTTCCGGTGGTCGGGAAGGCGGCTTCAGCGAGTCACGAAATCGCGGATGAACTCGATGCACTCCGGCTCGTCCAGGAAGGGGCAGTGACCTCGGTCAGCGACCTCGAGACAGGCCATGTCAGGTCGTCGTTGCTGCATTCTCTTCATGACCTCCCGTGACAGCAGGTCGGAGTTCTCTCCCCGAATCAGGGCCAGGGGAATTCCGTCGAGAGCCTCGAAATATGGCCACAGACTGGCCGGTGTGCTGTCAAGGGACTCGAGTACGGCATCCCGGAGTTTCGGGTCGTAGTTGAGTGCCGGCCGTCCGTTCTCGAACGAATAACGGTGCATGCACTCCTCGATCCAGCGATCGCGAGAAACGTTGGTGAAACCGACGGCGCCGGCTTCGACGTCCCTGGCAGCTTCGTCGAGTGACCTTGCTTCGGGCTGGCGACCGAGATAGCTGACAATCCTGTCAAGCCCCGCCTGTTCGATCTCCGGACCGATATCGTTGAGGATGACGCGGGCGACTCTGTTCCTGCAGGTCGCAGCCAGGACCATGGCAACGATCCCTCCCCGGGAGGTCCCCAGGATCGGCACCTTTTCGAGTCCGAGATGATCCAACAGCTCTATGACATCGCGTGCTTCAACGGCGGGATTGTAATTCCTGTAATCCTGATCCCGCGCGGAGCTGCCGCGTCCCCGATAATCTGGCCGGATGATCCTGAAGTCAGACAGGTGGGCAGCCATCCTTTCGAAATCGGCGGAGTTGCGTGTCAATCCGGCGAGGCAGAGCAGGACGGGACCACTGCCATCGTCACCGTAGGCGATCACTGTTTGGTCCGAAGTCGCAAACGACTTCATGCTCATCCTCTCGCCAGCTCGGGGATTCCCGTCAGGTTCTCGATCACCGCATGTGGTTTCCAGGGCAACCGTTCAACCGGTTCGTGTGCACGGTTGACCCAGACTGACCGGAATCCAAAGCCGGCAGCTGCGGACGCGTCCCAGCCATTTGACGATGTGAACAGGACATCTGCCGGCTTGCAACCGTAATGGCATGTGACGAGTTCGTAGACCGACCGGTGAGGCTTGAAGACGCCTGCAGATTCCACGCTCAGAATAGTGCCAACCAGCTCAGCGAGTCCTGCAGCACTGACCGCGGCTTCCAGCATTTCAGAGGTTCCGTTGGATAGTATGGCGACCGAGAAGTCCTGGCTGCAGAGTTCGTGCAAGACCTGCCTGACTTCCGGATACGCGGAAAGCTGCCAATAGAGATCAAGCAATCTGCCGCGTAACCTGTCATCACCGTCCAGGCCGGCCGCTTCAAGCGCCCAGTCAAGAGCCTCGCATGTCACTTGCCAGAAGTCGGTGTGAGCACCGGTCACAGCACGAAGCCAGGTGTATGACAGTTGCTTGGTCCGCCAATTGGCAGCTACAGCTTCCCAGCACTCGGCGAGGTGCTTGTTCCCGGGTTCCCGTGCCGCTTGCCGCGCTGCGGCCGAAACGTCGAATAGAGTTCCATAAGCATCGAAAACACACTGCATTTCGAATTCTGTTCTCGGTCTGGCGACAACGGCAGGTTCGTATATGCCCGGACTGGAATTGACAAGCTGTAGCGGAGTCCCAACGAGTGCTTGCCAACCGGTGCACGCGTGACATAGGGAAGCGGCGCGAAGAAACTCAGGAAAGGATAACCGTGATGGGAAATCTGAACGGCAAGGTATATTGGTCAGAACTCATGACACGCGACTTCAAGGCTGCGAAGGACTACTATTCCGAGGTGCTTGGCTGGACGTACAAGGATATGGAAGGAATGGGCGGACGCTACACGATTGCACATCTCGATGACCAACCGGTTGCAGGGATCGGTGATTCCGTTGCCATGCAGTTGCCCGAAGAAATCCCTTCGCACTGGATGACGTATATTGCAGTTGATGACATCGATGCTGCCGTCGAGAAGACTACGGCGACCGGTGGAACGATCAAGAACATGCCTTTCGATGTACCTGGCGTCGGGAAAATTGCGATCATTCAGGATCCATCGGGTGCCGTGTTCGGCCTGACGCAGCCTCTCACCTAGATCTGGTCAGGTTGCGGCATTCCGAGGATGTGAAATCCTCCGTCTACTGCGATGATCTCCCCGGTCGTGCAACTCGCATGGCTGGATGAGAGATATGCAACGGTTCCTCCGATTGCCTCCAGCGACGCGTTCCCCCCCAACGGTGCATTCGCTTCCGTGTGACGAAACGTGCCCCGGGCGCCCCTGATTGCCGCACCGGCCAGGGTTTTCATCGGGCCGGGGCTGACCGCGTTGACCCGAATTCCGTCTGAGCCAAGGTCATTGGCAAGATACCGAACAGTGGACTCCAGGGCCGCCTTGGCAACGCCCATGACATTGTAGAATGGAACGACCCTGTTTGATCCCTGGAATGTCACGGTCACGATTGATCCACCGTCGGACATCATCGGCTTGGCGCGTCGGGCAAGATCGATGAGGGAATAGCACGAGATAGCGAGAGAAACCGTGAAGTTCTCTCGGCTTGTGTCGATGAACCGCCCGTTCAGTTCTGTCCTGTCCGAATAAGCGATTGCATGTACGAGGATGTCAAGATTGCCCCATTCCGTCGAAATCGCTTCAAAGAGCAGGTCGAGGGATTCCGGTTCTCCAACATCCGCCTGCCTGATGATTTCCGCGTCGACCTGTTTGCCGAGGGGTTCGACACGTTTTCTGATCGGATCGTTCTGATAGGTCAGTGCAAGTTGCGCACCCTCTCCGTGAAGGGCTCTTGCTATTCCCCACGCAATTGAGCGCTCGTTTGCAATTCCGATGACAAGCGCCTTCTTTCCCTTCAGCAGCAAGTCGCGCCTCACCCGTCGTGCCTGCTCAGCGCAAGTGTTGCGTTCGTTCCTCCAAATCCGAAACTGTTCGACAGAACCGTGTCAAAATCGACATCCTCCACGGTTTCGGTGGATATTTCTTCGGGGCGGATAGCCTCATCAAGGTTGAACACGTTTGCGGACCCGGCAATGAATCGGCCGTCCATCATCAACAGCGAGTATATTGCCTCGTGGACACCGGCCGCACCGAGCGAGTGACCTGTCAGTGATTTTGTCGAACTGATCGGCGGCATATGGTCCTCGCCGAATATCCTCCTGATCGCTTCGACTTCTACCACATCGCCGGCCTTGGTGGATGTACCATGGGCATTGATGTAGCTCACCTGCCGATTGCCGGTACCCGACAAGGCCAGCTTCATTGCCCGTTCACCGCCTTCGCCCGATGGAGCAACCATGTCAAAGCCATCCGAGGTTGCACCGTATCCGGTGACTTCCGCATAGATCTTGGCTCCCCTGGCCTTGGCGCGGGAGAGTTCTTCAAGAACGAGAACACCACCACCTCCTGCAATCACGAACCCGTCCCGGTCCGCATCGAATGCACGTGAGGCTGTCTGCGGATCATGATTGTAGTGCGAACTCAACGCATTCATTGCGTCGAACAGGCATGACAATGTCCAGTCAATCTCTTCGCCGCCTCCTGCAAACACGATGTCCTGCATCCCGAACTTGATCTGTTCGGCACCATTGCCGATGCAATGGGCAGATGTCGCGCAGGCAGATGTAATCGAATAGCTGATGCCCTTGATCTTGAATGGTGTGGCAAGGCATGCCGAGTTCGTCGACGACATGCATCGCGTGACCATGAGAGGTCCCATTCTCTTGGGACTTCCCTTTTCCTTGACAGCCTTGTGCGCCACAAAGAAGTTGGATGTTGACGGGCCGCCGGACCCCATGACCATTCCGGTTCGTTCGTTGGATACCTCGTCGTCGTTCAACCCGGAATCTTCGATAGCCTGCTGCATCGCAATGAAATTGTATGCGGCCCCGGGTCCCATGAACCGCAACTGGCGCTTGTCGAGGTGATCTTCCAGCACGATATTCGGGACACCGTGGACGTGACTGCGGAAATTGTTGGCAGCATACTCCTCGGCGAAGGATATGCCCGAGCGACCATCCCGGAGGGAAGTCGAAACCTCCTCCTTGTTGATTCCGATTGGCGAAATGACGCCAATACCTGTAATTGCCACGCGACGCATGGTTTATTCCCTCTTTGGCATTTGGCTTGCTATTCCGAAAACAGTCCCACCTTCATGGCGGTGGTCTTGTAGATCTCTCTTCCGTCAGCCAGCATTCGGCCATCAGCAACGCCGAGTTTCAGTTTCCTGTTAATGACCCTGGTAAAGTCCACAATATAGGTCAGCAGCCGGCACTTTGGAGTGACCATGTCGGTGAACTTGACTTCTGAAACACCGAGGGCTCGACCCTTTCCCGGCAATCCCCTCCAGCCGAGGTTGAAACCGGTCAATTGCCACAATGCGTCGAGGCCGAGACAACCGGGCATAACCGGGTCTCCGTGAAAGTGACATGAAAAGAACCAGTGATCGGGCCTGATATCGAGTTCAGCAACAGCGTGGCCTTCACCGAACGCTCCGCCATTGTCCGATATTTCCGTCACGCGTTCGAACATCAGCATCGGTGGCAGGGGAAGTTGCGCGTTGCCACTCCCGAATAATTCTCCGCGAGCGCATTTGAGCAGGCCTTCGTAATCGAATTGCGATGGAAATTGCGGCATGATGTGCTTTCCGGTTCGCTGGAATTCGGCCCGTTCAGTATCATTCTACACTGCGTTTAGGCAATAGGCTGGCATGGTTCGGACAGCATGTTGTTCAGGATTTGTGATCGAATCCCGCGGAGAGGTGAATCCAAGGATCAATATCCAGGCAAATCCTGGATCGATCAGAGAAACAAGTCGGGCCGGTATTTGCAAGACATATCGGGCAAGAGTCAGATAGGTCATCCGGCCGGTCCAACATCATTTCGGCCGAACAGGCCAAATCAAACCGGGTTCAAGTTCTTCACGTAGCTTGCATGTGTTGGGACCAGAATATGATATGAGTTCAGCATGTTGTCGAGGAGTGCTCGAACAATTTATCGGCGGGGAAGGTCTTAATTTCCCGTCTGAATTCGACAATTTGATCAAACGGACCAGGACTCTTGAACTGGCAGAGGGGAAGCCAACCGGAATCATTTGAAAACCGTATTCGATTGTGCGACAAACAGTGGATTCAGCTCAGGCCGCAGACGAACCTTGCCGTGACAGAAGCGTTTTCGCTGGAACTCGATTGGCTACGTTCGGCGGGATTACAGGCGACCCGCCAACGATTGGCGCTCGCGCGGCTGCTGATTGGAGATCGGCGCAACAAGCATGTCACCGCACACAGCCTGCATCTGCTTGCGGTAGAGGCCGGCGAGGTCATGTCGCTTGCGACCGTTTACAACACGCTGCACACCCTTTGCAGCGCTGGCCTGCTGAAAGAGATTACCGTTGACGGATCCCGTTCCTGGTTCGATACCAGGGTCGATGACCATCCCCACTTCTATTGGGAAGACACCGGAGAACTTGCAGACGTTCCCGAAGGTAAATTGTCTCTCATGCAGATTCCGGACGTTCCGGAAGGCACTGAAGTCTCCGAGGTGGATGTCGTGATCCGGCTCCGGCGAAAATAGACCCTGATCGGCCCGTATCCTCGCTGGACAGGCCGGAAAGCTTGCGACAATTTCCTTGCAGTGCAGGCGGATTGCCCGACGGATTGGAGCATGACACTCGCACGCCTCGCCGATTCTGTATTTGCTTTGCTCAGGCGGTCGCTTTGTGCCAGATGATCGCCAACTGACGCCGGGAGACCAGTTGCGATGTCCGGAATTGCAGGCGATAGCAGGCAAAGGTGCTTCGGCAATGGTCCGGGCAAGGAGTTTTATGCCGAGTATCACGACAATGAATGGGGCGTTCCGGTTCACGATGACCGGGTGCATTTCGAGTTCCTCGTGCTTGAGGGTGCTCAAGCAGGTCTGAGTTGGGAAACTGTTCTCAAGAAAAGAGATGGTTACAGGAACGCGTACAAGCAGTTTGACCCGCAGAAGGTTGCGATGATGACTGATTCGGAGCTTGAGACGCTGAGAAATGACCCCGGAATCATCCGGAACCGGCTGAAGATTGAATCGGCGCGGCGCAATGCCAGGGTGTTTCTGGGTATTCAGGAGGAATTCGGATCGTTCGATTCCTGGCTCTGGAGATTTGTCGACGGAACACCGGTTCGCACAGCTTGGGAAAGCATTGTCGACGTTCCCGCCTCTACGCCACTCAGCGACGTGATTTCCCGGGAACTCAGGTCCTCGGGCATGAACTTCGTTGGCACAACAATCGTCTACGCGTATCTGCAGGCGGTCGGCGTGGTCAACGATCACGTTGCGGAGTGCTGGAAATCAAGCATCTGAAACCGGAATTGAATCCGTCCGAGGTCTCGATACCTCTGGAAATGTCTATCTCTGTTGCCGGTTGCGCATGTTGCTGACGACATCCCTTGCCCTGAACGTGACGTCCGCCAATGGCAGGAACCAGGGGCGTCCCGCGTACCACCATCTCTGCTGCAACCGGGTCTGCGAGAACGCGGTTTCACCTTCACGGTCGCCCAGTATCTGCAGTGCGGCCTTGTGACCGAGCCACGGTGCCATTGAATTGCCGCTTCCGCAGAAACCTACGGCGTGCCACACTCCGTCGACCTGGCCGACATGCGGCTCCATTCCAAACGTGAATCCCGTATTCCCTTTCCAGCTATGGGTAATGGCGACGCCTCGCAGTTCAGGGAAAAGGCTTATCCCCCTGGCCAAGGCGGCACAAGATGTTGTGTCGGCGCCCGCGCGGCCGGGTTCCCGGATCCGTTGCGCAGAACGCGCCGGCACGGCCGCAAGGCGGCCCTGGCGGCGGGGATTTCCGAGTTGCGGGGGCGTGGACGGACTGCGGGAGCGGGGTTCCGGCGCCGGGGCCGCGTCAGGCGCGGCCTTCGACGATGTCCTGATACGTTGCGGGCGGCAGCCCGAGGCCGATGCCGAGGAGGCTGTCGAGCGAGGTCCGCCGGTGGCGGCGCCGGTTCCAGCGGAAGACGAACTCGTCCAGGTAGCGCTGGACGTGCTTGCGTCTCAGCCCGTGATGCACCCCCAGGGCCCAGCGCTTCAGGTTCGAGAAGACCCGGTGGACCCAGGTCAGGATCTCGTGCGCCTTGCGGTTGCCGACCACCCTTTCCTCCCACGGGTTGTCGGGCAGGCCGCTGTACCCGAGCCAGCCGTCGGTGACGACCCGCGCGCCGGGTGCGACCGCGTCCGACACGAACCCGTGCAGCGCCTCGGAGGCGTAGCTTTCCACGGCCTTCAGCCGGATGCGGCGCGGCTTCCCGCATTCCGAGAGCTCGACCGCCCCGGCCAGGAGGATCCTGCCGTCGGCGCTGCGGCCCCGGCCTGACACGCCCTTCACCCCTTCCGCACCGCTTCCGTCGCGGCAGGGCACGGACGCCTCGTCGACCTCCGCGATCCCCTGCAGCAGGCTCCGATCCGGGTCGACCATGGCACGGCGCAGCTTGTGCAGCAGAAGCCAGGCCGTCTTGTAGCTGCCGATCCCCAGCTGCGCCTGGAGCTGGAGCGCGGAAATCCCGTTGGAATGCGTGGCCACGAGATGCGCGGCGAGAAACCATGTCTTCAGAGGCAGGTGGCTGCGGTGCATCACCGTTCCCGCCGTCACGGAGGTCTGGCGCCCGCAGTCCGCGCACTCGCGGACGAAGCGCTCGCCCTTGAGCTCCCAGCCCTTCGTGCCGCCGCAGGCCGGGCACGCGAAGCCGTCGCCCCAGCGCAGCTCCGCCAAGTGGCGGGCGCAGGCCCCGTCGTCCGGGAAGAGCTCCTCGAACTGTTGGCGGGACATCGGGCGGTCGTCTTTCAGTCGGCTGGGCATGACTGGAACATAAAGCGAACACGACGTGACGTCAACCTCCTCGGACACAAAATGTGGGACCACCTGTGCTAAGGGGATAAGCCTTTCAGGGAAAATGCCCGTGAGCAGGGTCCGAAGCTGCTGAGTGAAGAACCGGTGACCCGCCTGAAACATCGCTGCCCGTCCCCCGAAAACGATGCGGGTCCCGTCCGGAGACGGACGATAGTAACAGTGGCGTTCCCGAGTCTCCACAATCATGCGAGATGTCGGAAACAATGCCCGTACGCGGTTGGTTCCCAGATGCTCCGTGGTGACTATGAAACTCGGAACCGGCAAAACGGATCGCCCTACGATTCCGAACCTGCCACCGGTGTAACCGTTGGTCGCCAGCAATATGCTTCCGGCCCGGACGAGGCCTCTGGGCGTGGTCGCGATGTGAGTTGTACCCTTGCGCTCAAGCGCCTGCACGGGTGTATCTCCTTGGACCAGTGCGCCTCGCCTGACTGCAGCCTTGAGAATACCGGTGACCCATTTTGCGGGGTTCAGCCCGCCATGAAAGTGATAGACGGCGCCTCCGGAATAAAGGTCCGTGTCAACCTCGTCTCGAGTCCTGGACCGTGGAACCATTTCCGCGGAAACGGGAGCCAGTTTCGTGATTCGATCCAGATTGCGTGCGAAGGCTTCGTAGTCTGAAGCGAGCCACATCGCCAGAAACCTGCCGCACTCATCGAAATCGCAATCGATCTCCTCGGTTGCCATGAGACGTTTCGCGAACTCGACGGAGTCGATGTGCATTTCACGAAGTTGCGAAGCCGCGATTTCGTGCCCGTACCGCCCGACGAGTTCGTCGGCGTGAACCCTGTGACCCCCTCCGATCATGCCGCCATTTCGTGAGCTGGCGCCGATTCCGGGACTGCCCTGGTCCAGGACGAGCACTGACTGTCCTGCATTCGCGAGAGTTCGCGCTGCGGACAGTCCGGTTAGTCCGGCCCCTACGACCAGTACATCGACTTCCCGTGGAAGTTCCTCGACGGGGGTCGGTTCGGGGTGACCGGCAATTTCCCACCAATACGGATACCTGACTGTCGATTGGTTCATTTGCCTGTCCGGGGACTGCCACTGCCTTCGTGTTCGTGCATTTTCGAACTGCCTGTCCCGAGTCAATTGCAACCGGAACAAGATGCAACGGTCATCTTCGCCGCGGGGTTCAACCGATAAGTTTTCTCAACCGTGCCCTGACGGCAGGTGACTCGTTCTCGATCGCCGAAATGATCCTCGCCATGTCAGCCCCCGATTCGGCATGCCGGAACTTGGCGAGCCGAAACAGGCCGTCATACGCCCAGGCCCTAACCAGCTTGTTGGAAGAGTCGAGCGCGGCAAGGATCGCAGAGCGGAGATCATCAACCGGCGCATGGGTAAGATCCAGGTGCTGAATGCACTGAAGCATGTGCAGCCGGGCTAGCCAGTCAGTGGCGTGCGGCAAGAGTTCCAGAAGACGCCGCGTCATCTCCGCGTCCGGGTTCGGCCGGGTTTCCAGGAACTTCTTGATGAGCCAGGTGGCCTCGACCTCCGCGCTGCCTGCACGGGCAACGGAAATCAGCCGATGCAGGTAGTCTTCGAGATCTCCATAGTGATTGTGAATGCCTTCAAGTTCGCTGACCGGGGCTGAGCGGCATGACTCGATTTCGATTTCTAACATAGTTCCGACCATGGTCCTCAAGCGTTTGACCTAACCAATTCGCCGGAAAACTCCAGTGAATCAATGGGTACGTGTCAATCTTTTTGAGTCCGTTCGTCATGGTCCGCTTGCTCTGCCCCCGGAAGTCCTCCAAGCGGCCGCCTAGGATGCTGCATCGCAACGAATGATGGCTTCGGCCCCGGCGACCGTCCGGTGCATCCTGCACCCGCTCCATGCATCGAAAAGGTCGACAATCGGGACTGTACCAGGGAACAGTTCCTCTGCCATCGGCAAGATCCACGCCGCGGCGCCGGCCGCCACCCGGC
The DNA here is from genome assembly GCA_963664715.2 of Paracoccaceae bacterium. Classification (GTDB taxonomy): domain Bacteria; phylum Pseudomonadota; class Alphaproteobacteria; order Rhodobacterales; family Rhodobacteraceae; genus JAPOXR01. The sequence continues at coordinate 556,463 of CAXXUY010000012.1, read as the reverse complement.
GCACGCGGGTCTCCACTGCCTCGAAGTCGAAACGGTCGAGGGCGTTCCCGATCAGGCATTCGACCTCGGCTGTGATGTTGGCCGCGAACGCGGCGGCGATGTCGCGGAACCTCTTGAACTCCGGGAGCGGGTCCCTTGTCTCCACCACCTCTTCGAGACGGATGCGCACGGAGCAGCGGCGGCCGAGCACCGGAGCCGGTTCTTGCCGAGGGTTTCCGGCCTCGGTTCCCCGAGCAATGCGGATTCTTCACCGGGCCTGCTCCTTCGCCATGTCAGCTTGTCGACGTCGCGTTTGTCCGTTTCCCTGCCCTTTGGATTCATCGCGTCCTTTCGTTCGCGGCAACCGGTTGAGGAAACATTCGAATCTGGCGCACAAAAGAGTGCAAGCAACGCCAAATGCAATCGACCGAACCCTGTCGTGCAACCTCAATTGAACTTCAACATTGATGACAGTGGAACAATTGCTATCGTGCACTGGGTGGAACACTGCGCCCCTCCAGGCGCGCGAACAAGATTCTGAGGACGGCATGGCGGCCGATGCCCTGGCAGTTAACGATACTGGCTACAGGTGGCCGGAGTGACCCGTCGTGTTGGTGCGCATCGACGGCGGAAACCTTGCCTGCATCGAGCGCGACGCGGCCACCGGCATCATCCCCAACATCGAGCGCCGGATGCGCGTCGGCGTTTGCCCGCTGGCATTCTGCAAGATGTCGATCGTCAGCAGCCGGCCGGTCGACGAAGGGTGCGCAGGGGTGGCCAATAATGCACGTCTGTACAGCTACGAGGCACTCGACCGCGCGTTCAACGGCGTCGACGTTGATTCATGCCGCCGCTTCCTGGCGGATCAACCCGGGAGTGCCGGCACGGCAACAGCGGTAGAACTGCGAAGACCGGAGTAGAGGAGAAGGGAGCGAAATCATGAACAGGACCGGTCGCGCCGTGGTCTACCCGGCGCCAAACGAACCGTTCGAGGTACGCACGTTGCCGGTGCGCGACGTCCGCGCGGGCGAGGTGCTGGTGAGGATCACGATGTCCACCATCTGCCGGTCGGACATCCACTCGTATGAGGGCCGCCGTCCCAATCCTTGCCCTGGCATCCTGGGTCACGAGATTATTGGCATCGTCGAGCAAATCGGCGCGGGTGTGGGCAAGGACCTGCGCGGCGACCCGCTCTCTCCCGGTGACCGAATCACCTGGACCGAGTACTTCGCCGATGGCTCGTCCTACTATCGCGACGTGCACGACATGCCGCAGAAGGCGCCGGGGCTGCGCAAATACGGCCATGGCCATGTAGACGAAGATCCTCACTTCCTGGGTGGCTTCGCCGACTACTGCTACATCATGCCCGGCACGGGCATCCTCAAGCTGCCCGACGAGATCACCGACGAGGAAGCCACTCCGCTCAACTGCGGCGTCGCGACGATGATTTCGGTCACCGAGGCCGCCAACATAGCAGTCGGCGAGACGGTGGTGGTGCAGGGCCTGGGGCTGCTGGGAATCTACGGCTGCGCCATCGCTAGGTCCCGGGGCGCGGCCCGGGTCATCGGAATCGACGCGATAGCTGGCCGGCGGAACACGGCCGAGCGGTTCGGGGCCAACTTCACCCTTGATGCCGGCACAATGAGTGAGGCCGATCTTGTGGCGGCGGTGCGCGACGCGTCGCCACCGGACGGACCGGACGTGGTGCTGGAAGTGTGCGGAGTCCCCTCGGTGGTGCCGGCCGGCGTGAGTATGCTGCGAATCGGTGGGCGATACGTGCTGGCGGGGCTTATCAATCCCGACTCGTGGTTCGAGATTGACGGCTACGACCTGATCCGAAAGTGGATCACCCTGAAAGGCATTCATAACTACCATCCCCGCCATCTTGTTCAGGCACTCGATTTCGTGATGGCCAACAGGGACAGGTATCCGTTCGCGGAGATCGTGGATTCGCGCTTCGGTCTCGACCAGCTTGACGACGCGTTCGAGAAGGCCGCCAACCATCACGTGCTGCGTGCTGCCATCGTCCCTTGACGGGCCCGCCGCGGCACGCACGCTTGCATTCTTCGGCCCTGAGGAGACGACCATGATCGGACCGGAACTGAGCCTCGCGTCGCGCGGGCTGCGGGCCGATTCGAAAACGACCATGCGAGGATGTCCTGTGCCCGGTTCCGGGAGCGAGGGTTCTGCGTCGCTTCGGGAACGATCGAACCGGATGGCGTCGGGTTGCCTGCGACGGCACCAGGCGCGGCAGGATTCACTGGACGGTCGACGAGGCCGAAGCGAACATTCGTTGCGATGCAGCATCCTGAGCGGCCGTTTCGAGGACTTCCGGGGCGATGAGCAAGCCGACCATGACGAACGATCTCAAAGGTGACGTGCACCAATTGATTCACTGGCGATAGCGGGCAAGTCCGAATGAGCAACTGCAACAGGCTGGCCGGAACTGTCCTGGGCGGCGGCATCTCGGAGTACTGGGCGGATGCCGAGCGCTTCAATCGGGACGTCATCCACGGGTGCGACAATCCGCTCAAGCCCGCTGCCGGGATAGGGGTGCTCAGGAGATCACTTGCTCCGGACGGGGCAATCATCGAGCCGTCAGCTGCGGATCCATCGCTCCTGTTACATGAAGGCCCCGCATTCGTTTTCGAGAATATCGAGGATCTGCATGCAAGAATCGATGATCCGGATCTTCCCGTCACTCCTGACACCGTCCTGGTGTTCAAGGGGTGCGGTCCCGGAGGAGATCCCGGTATGCCGGAAGTCGGCAACATGCCGATTCCCAGGCGGCTGGCCAGGGAAGGAGTGAGGGACATGGTACGCGTGTCGGATGCCAGGATGTCAGGGACGGCCTTCGGCACGGTCGTCCTGCACGTATCTCCCGAATCCGAAGCGGGCGGACCCTTGTCGCTGGCGGCGACAGGCGACCTGGTCAGGCTGGACGCGAATAACGGAATGCTCGACCCGGTGGTTCCGGAAAGGGAACTGGCCCAGCGCAGGAAGGAAAGGAAACCTCGACTTCCAGACTATGATCGGGGATATGCCAGACTGCATATCGAACATGTCCTTCAGGCCGACAAGGGAGCCGACCTCGATTTTCTGGTTGGCAGGGACACTCGGCCGGTTCGCCGGGAAAGCCACTAGGTTCCTGTCTGGATTGGCAGTGCCATCGAAGTTGCAACTCATGCTTGCGGTCGGCCGGTCCAGCACTTAACTCGTGGTCATGAGACTGAATCCATTCAAGAAGAAGAAACCGGTTGTTTCCGTCCTGCGCCTTGATGGCGTGATAGCCGGTGGTGCGCGAATGCACCGCGCGGCGCTGAATGACCACGGGATGGCGACCCTGATCGAAAAGGCGTTCCGCAGAAAGAGGCCGAGCGCGGTAGCCATCGTTGTCAATTCCCCCGGCGGCTCGCCGGTCCAGTCTTCTCTGATTGGAGAACGGATACGGCGCCTCTCGGAGAATCATAGCGTTCCGGTCTATGCGTTCGTTGAAGATCTTGCAGTGTCCGGCGGCTACTGGATTGCATCAGCCGCTGACGAGATCTACGCCGATTCCTGTTCGATTATCGGTTCGATCGGTGTGATTTCATCATCATTCGGATTCCATGAAGCACTTGGCAAGATAGGAATCGAAAGACGCATCCACACCGCCGGAGAGGACAAGAGCATTCTTGATCCATTCCTTCCGGAAGATCCCAAGGATGTTGAACGGCTGCGGGAATTGCAGGGGTTCCTGCACCGGGAGTTCATCGATCAGGTCAGGGCGCGCCGGGGTGAAAGGCTCAGCAGCGACGAACTGTTCACGGGAAAGTTCTGGACAGGCGAGATTGCGGTCGAACTTGGACTGATCGATGGCATTGGTTCTGTCGTGCCCAAGATGCAGGAACGCTTCGGCAAGGATGTCAGGTTCAGGCCATACTCCCGCAAGCGACCGTTTCCGGTCAGTTTCGGGTCGGAGGTTGCCGGTTCCGTTGCAGACTTGCTGGAGGAACAGATGATGCGGGCCCGTTTCGGGCTGTAGGAAATCGCCTTGGCCTTACCAGGAAGGGGACCGTATTGACGACCGGAGGCGCAGCTCTAGTCACCGGTGGAGCCAAGAGAATTGGCAGGGAACTGGTTCTTGCGCTCGCGAGGCGAGGACTGGATGTCGCCGTACATTACAACACCTCTCGGGAGGACGCGCGGGCAACGGCTGCAGAAGCCGTGAGGCACGGGGTCAATTCGAAGGCGGTATGGGCCGATTTCAGCGACGAAATGGCGGTGCTGTCATTGGTTGACCAGGCGACGGACGTTCTCGGAAGGCCCCTCACAATTCTCGTCAACAACGCGTCCAGGTTTGAACGGGACGAGATCGAAACTGCCACGGTGGACGGATTTGGCCTTCATTTCCGGTCGAACATTCAGGCTCCGTTTTTCCTCACGCAGAGCTTCGCCGCACAGGTTCCGGATTCCGGACCGGTTCCCGGTGGTGAACCGGTCGCAGCAGCTTCGATCATCAACATGATCGACCAGAGGGTGTTGAGGCCCACTTCGGAATTCGCGTCCTACTCCGTTTCGAAGGCGGCGCTGTGGTCACTGACGCAAACTACGGCAATCGCCCTGGCTCCGCGCATACGGGTAAACGCGATCGGCCCGGGGCCGACACTTCCAAGCCCGCGCCAGACAACTGAGCACTTCAGTCGCCAGCGTCGGGGATCACTGCTGCAGAGGGGGGCAGATGTCGGGGACATCGTCGCTGCCATGAACTTCATACTTGACACCAATTCCTTGACCGGCCAGTTGATCTGTCTTGACGGAGGGCAGTTCCTGCAATGGCACTTCGCGCCTTCCGGTAGGGCGTAATCGCCTGAAAATTGTAGCCAAAGCAACCAGGTCGCAATTATCCACCGCTCGGCAGGGATTGCCGGAATCCTGGCACCGTCGCAGGAGAGTCGTGTGCCATAATCGGCAGGTTTTGAAAAAGCTATATGATTCAAATGGTTAAGATTCAGGCCGAATTTGATCCGGCTGGTTGGAATGACCGGATTTCGCTTTGTTTTCCGCAGGATATGCCAATTGTTCAAAAGTTATGCACATGTTTTTCCACAGGCTGCTGACGCATGGTAGAGGTGGAGTTCGAGACGATGAGGACCCAGATTCAAATACTGGTTGGCACGGGAGTTTGGAGGCGAATTGGTTGAGACAGTGGCAGAATCGTCAGGCGACGAAAAGCTCGGAGTAGCGTGCATCCAGGCCTGCGTGGCGTCACTTGACGGCAGTCCCGGGGTCTATCGCATGCTCGATAGCAGGGGGCAGGTTCTCTATGTTGGCAAGGCAAGGAACCTGAAGAACAGGGTCAGAAGCTATACGACACTGGCCGGTCAGAACGCCCGCATTGCCAAGGTCATCAATTCAACCGCGTCGATGATGTTTCTGACCACCCGTACCGAAACGGAAGCGCTGTTGCTGGAACAAAACCTGATCAAGCAGCTCAAGCCGAAATACAACGTGCTCCTCAGGGACGACAAGAGCTTCCCGAGTATCCTGGTATCGGGAACCCACAAGTTTCCCCAGATCAAGAAGCACCGGGGAGCTAGGTCAGAAAAGGGGAATTACTTTGGCCCGTTTGCTTCTGCGGAGGCCGTTGGCCGTACATTGAGCCAATTGCAGAAGGCATTCCTTCTCAGGAACTGCTCGGATTCGACGTTTTCGAACCGCAACAGGCCTTGCCTGCTGTATCAGATCAAGCGCTGCAGCGCGCCCTGTGTCGGCCATATCTCGGAAGAGGCATACGGTTTATTGGTGAAGCATGCCGAAGAGTTCCTTTCAGGCAAATCCATCCGAATGCAGGAGCAGCTGGCGGAAGAAATGTCGGGAGCATCAGCAAGGCTCGACTTCGAAAGAGCTGCGGTCCTCAGGGACCGGATCAAGGCGCTGACCCAGGTGCAGACGATCCAGGGGGTCAATCCGAGGTTGATCAAGGACGCAGACGTGATCGGGTTGCACCAGGAGGGTGGGCAGGCCTGTGTTCAGGTGTTCTTCATTCGAGGGCACCAGAACTGGGGAAATCACGCCTACTTTCCACGTACTGGATCCGGAGCTGAAAATCATGAGATTCTTCAAGCATTTCTTGGACAATTCTACAGCAACAAGACTCCTCCGAGATTCATAATCATTTCCGATCCTGTTGAAGACCATGAGTTGATGGAAGACGTGCTGACCGAAAGGCGCGGTACATCCGTGAAGATACTGGTGCCCGCACGCGGGGAGAAAGCGCTGCTGGTGGAGAATGCCGTGCGCAATGCAAGCGAGGCGCTTGCCATGAAGGTTGCAGAGATCGCCAGCCATGCAAGATTGCTGGAAGGGCTGGCGAGACTCGCCAGCATGGCCCAGCCGCCCAACCGGGTTGAGGTCTACGACAATTCACACATCCAGGGAAAGAACTCGGTCGGTGCGATGATTGTCGTGGGTCCGGAGGGGTTCGTGCGGCATGGCTATCGCAAGTTCAATTTCCGCAGGCCTTCACTTTCCCCCGGAGACGATTTCGCAATGATGCGGGAGGTTTTGAACCGGAGGTTCAGGCGTCTTCAGAAGGAAGACCCGGACCGGCTGACAGGCGAGTGGCCGGACCTCGTCATTGTCGACGGTGGAAAGGGACAGCTCGGGCAGATTACGGGCGTTTTCGAGGAGTTGGGAATAGCGGATGTGGCAGTGATGGGTGTATCGAAAGGACCCAACCGAAACGCTGGTGATGAGAGAATTCACCTGCCCGGTACCGGAGCCCGGGTGCTCCAGTCAAAGGATCCTGTCTTGTATTTTATCCAGCGAATCCGCGACGAGGCTCACCGCTTCGCCATCGGGGCTCACCGGGCCAAGCGGTCAAAATCCATGTCTGCTACGGCCCTTTCCGAGATTCCCGGAGTTGGAGCCACCAGAAAATCCGCCCTGCTGTCACATTTCGGCTCGGCGGCGGCCGTCGGAAGGGCCGGTGTCAATGATCTCAAGGCAGTCAGCGGGATTTCGAAAGCCCTTGCCCGGACGATTTACGATTACTTTCACGACCAGCAGGGCTGAACGGTTTGCGATCTCACCGGTAACAACTCGAGGTCATGGCGTTCCAGCTGAGATCCCGATCGGACGGATCCAGTTGAGCCGAGCCTGTCTCAAGATTGACTCCGGAATCCAGCCGGATTAAGCAGGGATATCCGTTGGGGAGCGATAAGAGCTGAGAGGCGTTGAGCCAACCCATGGAACCTGATCCGGGTAATGTCGGCGTAGGGAACGGACGAGCGCATGTCACTCCACGACAGTAGATTTGAATTCGGTAAGCAAGTCGATGGAATCGGATTCCTGCCGTTTTGCAGTGCCGAGTTGAGCGCGCGCTAGCGAGGGAGGCGATGTCCGGCCGATAGCTTGAACACCGTTCTGGTTGGCCGGGCCCGGTCGTTATCCGTAATCGAAAGCGACTTGTTGTTCCTTCCCGCCAGGCAAGCCCCGGGAACGAAAAATAGATCCTTCAGGCAAGGAGGAATTGCCACCATGAGAGTCACATTAATCGCAATTGCATTGGCACTGTTCGCCGGCGCCGCTTCGGCGGCCGACAAGCTGACCCTGATCCTTGACTGGTTCATAAATCCAAATCACGGACCAATAATCGTCGCGGAGGAAAACGGGTATTTTGATGCCCTTGACCTCGAAGTCGAGATCATTGCTCCGGCCGACCCTGCAGACCCGCCGAAACTGGTGGCCGCTGGCAAGGCGGACCTCGCGGTGTCCTACCAGGCACAACTGCATCTCCAGGTCCATGAAGGGCTTCCACTGATCAGGGTAGGGACCCTCATCGCCACGCCTCTGAATTGTCTCCTCGTTCTGGCCGACAGCCAGTTCACATCCGTCGCGGATCTGAAGGGCGGAAAGCTAGGTTTCTCCGTTGCCGGGGTGGAGGAGATTCTGCTGGAAGCAATCCTGGCAAGGCATGGCATGACGCTCGATGATGTCGAATTGGTCAACGTGAACTGGGCTCTGTCTCCATCCCTGATGACCGGACAGGTGGATGCAGTCATTGGCGCCTACCGAAATTTTGAACTCAACCAGATGGCAATTGAGAATGTACCGGGACGCTGCTTTTACATCGAGGAGGAAGGTGTTCCGGCAAATGACGAATTGATCTATGTCGCCAATACCGGATCCCTGGACGTCGACAAGATTTCCCGGTTTCTGGCCGCTACAGAGCTTGCAACGCAGTACATAGTCAACCACCCGACGGAGAGTTGGGAGGTATTTTCGTCAACTGCCAGGGAACTCCAGGACGAACTCAATGAACTGGCCTGGTTTGATACGATCGCGCGGTTTGCCCTCCGGCCCGCTGCGCTCGACGAAGGCCGCTACAGAAGATTTGAGATGTTCCTGAGGGATGCGGGGCTCGTGGATGACATCGTCGACGTCGAGCGACTGGCAGTGGATGTGACTGCCCGGTAGCCGAGTCCGCCCGACCCGGGCGCAAGCGCCGGCCTGGTTCGGCAAGGTGCCGGCGAGTGTCGTTGGTCGCCTCTACATTGGACGCGTGACTGCTCACTACGGATCAGACATCCGGCAGTGTTGGCAAGGCAATCCTGTATCGCGTGGTTGAATTTCAGTGTATTCGGGACACGCCGCAATGTCGCATCTGCCGCTTCGGATGTTAAACTGGCGACCTGTCCTGTAAAGGACTGTTCGGGTGTCCGGCCAAAGGGGACAAGAGGTCGGTGAAAATCACTGTTCCGACATACCTTACGATCTTCAGGATGGCGGCGGCTGTTGTCATTCCGCTGGTCTTTGTCTTGGTTCCGGGGCCCGAAGCCTACTGGGCAGTCGCAGGGCTATTCCTGGTCGCTTCGGTGACGGACTGGATTGACGGCCAACTGGCCCGGAAACTCGATCTGGAGTCCAGGCTGGGCAGCGTGCTTGACCCGATTGCCGACAAGATGCTGGTGGCATCGGCGTTGCTCGTCGTGATTGCCGGTGCCGAAGACCGGCTGTGGCTGATCGTTCCTGCCTCGGTGATACTTGCCCGTGAACTCTTTGTTTCCGGCCTCAGGGAGTTTGGCGGGGGACAGGACATCTCGTTGAATGTGAGTTTGCTTGCGAAGTGCAAGACAGTGGTTCAGATGGCGGCATTGTTGATATTGATGCTGTGCGGCGCTCTGGAAACGGAACCGGGCAGCCTTTTGATTGTGACGGGAGTCTCGGCGGTCTGGATTGCCGCCGTGCTGACACTGGTGACGGGCGCAGACTATTTCTTCAAGGCGCTTCCGGGCCTGAGAGAGGAGAGCCAAGATGCTTGACGTACTCTATTTTGCCTGGGTTCGAGAGAGGATCGGCACTCCGCGCGAATGTGTGCAGTCCGAAGCCGGAACTGTTGCTGAACTGGTCGAGGAGTTGAAGCAGCGTGGTGAACGACATGCGCTGGCATTGTCCGATCTCGATGCAGTCAGATTCGCAGTGGATCAGGAACTGGCGGATCCGTCGACAAGCATCCGTGGTGCCCGGGAAATTGCAGTATTTCCGCCGATGACGGGAGGTTGACTTGGGCGTCCGTGTTCAGAGCGAACCAATCTGCCCGGGTGAGGAACTGGCGAGGATGCAAGGTACGGGCACCCGGGCGGGCGCAATGGTGTGCTTCGTCGGGATGGTTCGGTCTGGGGACAGGCAGCCAATTACATCGATGACGATTGAACACTATCCCGGGATGACCGAGTCCGCGATCTCGGCACATGTCGAGAAGGCGAGGGGCCGCTGGCCGTTGCTGGACTGCAGAATCGTGCATCGGTTCGGGGAACTCCTCCCCGGTGAGACCATCGTGATGGTTGCCGTACAGGCCGCGCACAGGTCTGATGCATTTCAAGCGGCCGACTTCCTGATGGACTATCTGAAGTCCAGGGCGCCATTCTGGAAGCAGGAGCAAACACCATCAGGCTCGCGGTGGGTGGAAGCCAATGCGGAGGATGAGAATTCGCTCAGCCGATGGAATGAGTAATCCGGTCGCTGCTGGCTGACCTGGGAACGATCAACGGCTGTTGTCCAGCTTGTTGAGCCTCAACTCGGCATCTCGAAGCCTGTCGATGGTCTTTCGATACAATTCATCCCTTTCGGCAAGTTTCTCAGCAACCTGTTGCTCGTATTGCCGCAGGGTCTCGACGCATCTGTCTCTTTCATGCTCCACCACGGCCAGGTCGCTTACCAGGCGTTCGATAGTCTTGGGATCGGGTGCGGAACCTCTCCTCAGCCGATGATGAATGACTCCTGCGATCCACCCCAATGCGAACATCCCGAAAACAATCACGGATGTCAGCACTACAAAGGTCAGTTGGTTCATTGCTCTGGGCCTCCGATCTTCGGCCTATTGCGGTGTTGCTGTCGTGCCGGCGTCACGAATCCGGAATTCGATTCTTCTGTTCTTCTCACGACCTGCTTCGGTCTCGTTGCTGGCGATTGGCTGGGATTCACCATATCCGACCGCCGAGAAATTCTGGGTCAACACACCTTCCTCAAGCAACGCATCCAGAACCGCTCGGGCACGTCTCGTGCTGAGTGCCAGGTTCATTTCCTGGCGCCCCTGGCTGTCGGTGTATCCCGCAATCTCGATCGGCGCATGCGTGCAGTTCTGGAGGACGACAGCCAGCTGCTGGATTGCGGGGATTACATCTGCCTTCAGGGTTGCCGAACCAGGTTCGAATGACAGCTTTTGCGTCTCGACGATCTCGGTTGCGAGCGATGCGCAGAGACCGGGATCCATTTCCGGTGGCTTTGCGCCGATGGATGCGTCATGCGCAACATTCACCGTGTAGCTTCCGGCAGGCAACTTGCTGGCCAGCAGTTCGGATATCATGCTGTCAATTTCCCGAAAACTCGATGTCCCGGACACCTCAACCGAATTCAAGGAGACCGCCAGCCTGCCCGTGTTTAGCAGCGCAAGTGCCTCAAGCCCCGCCAGGACCCGCCAGGTAATCTCGCTGCTGACCGAGGGATCGATATCCAGATTGGTAACCAGTTCCGGAGGTGCAAGCGTCGCCTTGGCGAAGGCATTGATCACCCTTTGTCCGGATTCGTCACCCACTCGGCCCCGAATCTCGGTCCTTCTGTCAGGAGATATTTCCACTCGCAGGACTTCATCCTGGTCATTACCCGAGACTCGTCCCTCGATTTGGCCAGCGGGCAGCAGCTGAACGACGAACTGGTCCGGGATTGCGTCGAGTCCGTCATTGATTCGCTGGTTGAATTCCTCGGTCTCGCCTTCTTCGAGTGGACTGGCGAAAATCACGAAATCCTCGATCCGGAGTCGTCCCCCTCCCGCGGATGCGAGCAGGTCGATGGCAGCGGTGACCGAACCCGCCCAGTTGTCCGAAGGCGCACCGCGGGCAAGATCGCAGTTTCCGGTTGTTGGAGACCCGTGTTTCGCGATTTCGTCAAGTATTCGATCCCTGTCTCCCTCTGATTCCGCGTGACAGGCGAGAATCCGGGAATCGCCGTCGGTCATCCGCAGGTCGAAGACGAATGGAACCTGCAGCGGGCGGGGCGCCGAAACTTCCAGGTTCAGTGAGACCGCATCCGGAGTTCGCGTGAACAGCAGTGACCGAACCCGTTCCAGTTCATCCTGGTTCGGCAATTCACCTTCGATGGTCACCTTGCGTTCAGTAACGTGGAGATCTGCACCGGGTATCAGCTTGAATCCCTCAAGGCCAAGTTGCAAGGCGGTGTTCCATCTCGAGGTCGGTTCGTCTTCGTGCCGAATCGACAGGTCGTCAACAACGGAACCGGAACTGACATCCGTAACGGTTCGAAGGATGTCTTCATGGGATGAACTGTCCGGCAATTCTCCGAAGATTTTGACTTCGCCGTTCTCCTGCAACAGCCTGACAACATACTCACCCGAAGACATTGGCGGTTTTTCTGCCAGGACGATGTTGTCAATGACGCGAGACGGGGCAATCACGGACTGGACAGCCGACAATGCCGTGATGTGCTGGATTTTGCCGGGGGCTTCGCCGTGCAGTCCAACAAGCAGCCCGTCGGTATCTACCTGTAACCAGCCGAAATCCTGGTCCTTGAGCAACGGCTCGAGGGACTTCCGGTTTTCCCTCTCGACATAGCCGGACAGAAGGTAGGCAATTGCGACCGAAAGGACGAGTGCTGTCGCGAAGAAGATGTGCGCGGTTACGCGTCCGACTCCGAGTGGGTGCATGCTCCCGGATGTCCTGTCAATGAACGTCATACTGTCGGAGTGGGTTACGAAAGTCCGGCAAGGGCTGCAACGACAAAACTGACCGATGGCAGCAAGCCGGTGTCCCGATTGCTCCGAAACAACCGAAGGCAACGGCTGCTGTCGTCTATGTCAAGCCTCGTAGTCTGCCAACCGAGATGTGCCGCGAATCCCGCGGCACCGATCAAGCACACCAGGACCGCGAACGGACGATCATCCACGGGCAGGGCAGTCAGGATTGCCGCGACCATGAGGGTTGTTGCGCTGGCCGCAAACCCGGACAGCCACCTTTTCGTGCTGTGACCCAAGAGACGTGCGGTTGACCTTATGCCGACGAGCGCGTCGTCTTCCTTGTCCTGGTGGGCGTAGATCGTGTCGTAGAACAGGGTCCAGAGGATACCCGCCAGGTAGAGAAGGAAGGCAGCGGTACTCAGGGATCCGGCATGCGCAGCCCACGCGAGCAGGGCACCCCAGTTAAAGGCGATGCCCAAGGCGAGTTGGGGCCACCAGGTGAATCTCTTGGCAAACGGGTAGGCGACAACCGGGAGCAACGAGAGGACTCCCAGAACGATAGCGGTCAAGTTGAATGTCATCAGGATGGCGAATCCGACACCGACCTGGATTGCGATCCAGCACCAGGCCTGTCGAACCGTTACCGCGCCTGCGGGCAACGGGCGGGACATGGTTCGCTTCACCTGCGCGTCCAGGTCGCGATCGACGATGTCATTCCAGGTACAGCCGGCTCCGCGCATCGCGACGGCTCCTATTGCACAACCGACAAGTATCCACAGATCTTCGAATCGAATCCTCTCCGGCGACGCTGCCATCGCCAGCAGCAATCCCCACCAGCACGGAAGCAGAAGCAGCCAGGTCCCGATCGGACGGTCAACGCGGGACAGCCTGAGATAGGGCCGGGCCCGGAAGGGCGCAGCAGTGTCGACCCAACTGCCTTCAACGGCATCCGCGACGCGGTCTTCCGCAACTGGCGAATATGGCCCTTGCCCTGGTTTGGTCATAGAAGGAGTACATGTCATTTCCGCGCCCGAACGCAAGGCTCCATGTTGATCATCCTCTCGGCCGGGGGATGGTGCTCTCGTTGGAGGTGGAAAGGGCGCACTATCTTGTCAGGGTCATGCGGCTGAAGGAGGATGATTGCGTCGGATTGTTCAACGGCCGGGACGGGGAATGGCTCGCACGCCTTGTTGTCGCCCGACAGCGGAAGGCAATGGTTGAGTGCATCGAGAAGACCCGTGACCAGGTGGATGCGCCGGATGTCTGGTTGCTGTTTGCGCCGCTGAAGAAATCACGTACCGATTTTGCGGTTGAAAAGGCCACCGAATTGGGTGTGTCGCTCATTCTTCCCGTGCGGACCGAATTCACCAACGCTCAACGTATCACGGTGCGCCGGCTCTGGCTGACCGCACGCGAGGCTGCAGAACAGTGCCACGGGCTGTCTGTGCCGGAAATCCGGGAAATTGCCGACCTGTCTGCAGTGCTGGAATCCTGGCCTGAAGACCGTTTGCTGTTGTTTTGTGACGAGGAGAAGCGAGACACCGTCAATCTGGATTCGTTCTGGCCGGAACAAGGGAAGCTGGCGATCCTGGTTGGTCCGGAGGGTGGATTTTCGCCGGGCGAGCGAAATCGCCTGCGCTGCTTTGCAAACGCGGTGCCCGTCAGGCTCGGGAACCGGCTGTTGCGTGCCGAAACGGCGGTGGCAGCCGCACTGTCGATTGTAAACATCGGCAGGCTGCAGAGTTAGGCGAAGTCACTCTTGTCCCGGTCGGGCTTGGAAGCCCGGTCCTTGATCAAATGCGAACTTGCCTTGGAGACCCCGAATCTGTAGCGGGAATCCGTGATACCGAGGCCACTATAGGAAGACATGTCCATTCCCCAATCAGGAGGTGTTCCCCTGGAACATCTTCAACAATTGCCCGCGTACTTTGCCGAAGGGTGCAAATCCCGTGAGGAATGGCGCATTGGCACCGAACATGAGAAATTCGGATTTCAGCTGAGTTCGCGCAAACCGCTTCCTTACGATGGAAGCTGTTCCATCAGGGCGATGCTGGAAGGGCTTCGAGACAAGTTCAATTGGACTCCGGTGGAGGAATCCGGCAAGCTCATCGGGCTATCGAACGGCAAGGCAAACATCTCGCTTGAACCCGGCGGCCAGCTTGAGCTCTCTGGAGCTCCGCTGTTGACGCTCCACGAGACATGTGACGAGGTCAACCGGCACCTCCACGAAGTCCGCAAGGTTGCGGATGGTATCGGTGCCGGATTTATCGGCATCGGAGCGGCTCCGACCTGGACGCATCAGGAAATGCCGATGATGCCAAAGGGGCGTTATCGAATCATGTCCGACTACATGGCAAGGGTCGGGAAGCACGGTCGCGACATGATGTTCAGGACCTGCACTGTCCAGGTCAACCTGGACTATTCAAGCGAAGCCGACATGGTCAAGAAACTCCGGGTCGCGCTGGCTTTGCAGCCAGTTGCTACGGCATTCTTCGCGAATTCCCCGTTCTTCGAGGGTCGCCCGGCCGAGGCGTTGAGCCTGAGGAGCAAGTTCTGGAGAGATCTGGATGCAGACCGGACCGGTATGTTGCCATTCGTGTTCGAAGACGGTTTCGGATTCGAGGCATGGACCGAATATGCGCTCGATGTACCGATGTATTTCGTTTACCGGAACGGGACCTATCTGAATGCAAGCGGACAATCGTTCCGGGATTTCATGAAGGGGAGGCTGCCTGCGCTTCCCGGTGAACTTCCGCTGGTTTCCGATTGGGCGGATCATCTGACCACGATCTTTCCGGAAGCTAGGATAAAGCGGTTCATCGAGATGCGCGGTGCCGACGGGGGACCTTGGCGCCGGCTTTGCGCACTGCCGGCATTCTGGGTGGGATTGATGTACAGCCAGTCTTCCCTGGATGCTGCATGGGATCTTGTCCGAGACTGGGACGCCGAAACCAGGGAAGGTCTGCGCAGGTCGGCCTCGAAGGAAGGCCTGAGGGGTGGATTCAATGGCGTGAGGATTATCGACTGCGCCAGAGAGGTTCTGGAGATGGCAGAGCGGGGGCTGGAGAGTCGCAACTGCGCAAGCGCCAACGGAATGATTCCCAATGAATCCCACTTCCTCGACGCTTTGCGGGATAGCCTGGATACGGGCCACACGCCCGCCGAAGAGTTGCTGGATCTTTATTACGGCAGTTGGAATGGGTCTCTGGACCTGGTCTTCGAGGAGTGCAGTTACTGAACTGGCATGCTTTCCGGCAGTCACTTTCGCAGGCCCAGGGTTATCCTTGATTCCGTTCCGTTCAGAAGCCGTCGAATGTTGTCGCGGTGGCGCCAGACAATGAACAGTGCCATCAGCAATCCGAATGGTATCGCTTGAGGCTGGCTGAGTGCCCAGAGGTAGATGACTGACATCACCGCCGACACGAGCGACGCCAGGGAGGAGTACCGAAACACCGCTGCAACCAGCAACCAGGTCGCGCACGCTGCGGCGCCGGCGGCCATTGAATAGGCCACAAAAACTCCGAGAAAGGTCGCGACACCCTTTCCGCCCTTAAAGCGAAGCCAGACCGGATAGAGGTGTCCCAGGAAAGCTGCCGATCCGCACAGCAGCGCTCCCGGCTCGTCACCGGAGATGAAACCAAGCGCAACTGCCGCCGACCCCTTCCCGAAGTCCAGGAGCAGCGTGAGTGCTGCAGCGGTCCTGTTGCCGGTTCGAAGGACGTTCGTTGCGCCGATATTGCCCGATCCGGTCTTCGACAGGTCACCGAGATTCATCAGTCTGGTAACGATTACGCCAAATGCGACCGACCCCGCGAGATAGGCCGCAATTGCCGCCAGCAGGACATGAACTGAATAAAGGGCCGAAATGTCGAACGGCACTGCTCAACTCCAGTGGATTTCCTTTCCCGCAACAAAGGTCTTCAGGACCCTTCCCTGCAGGAGTTGGTTGTCAAAGGGTGTGTTTTTCGACTTGGACTTCAGCTTGAAGCGGTCGAGTACAAAGGGAATTTCCGGGTCAAAGACAATCAGGTCAGCTGGCGCGCCGCGTGAAAGGCGTCCGCATTCCAGCCCCAGTCTGCGAGCCGGATTGAGCGACAGTGCCCTGAACAGCGAAGCAAGGCCGAGATCACCGGAGTGGTAGAGACGCAGGGCTGCAGGGAGCACGGTTTCGAGGGCAACTGCTCCACTCGCAGCCTGCGCGTATGGCAATCGCTTGGATTCCTCGTCCTGCGGCGTGTGCATGGACGAGATTATCGAGATGGTTCCGTTGGCAACGGCTTCGACCATCTCCTTTCGGTCTTCTTCCGATCTCAATGGAGGCTTGACCTTGAAGAAAGTCCTGTAGTCGGACGTATCCATCTCATTCAGGGTCAAATGGTGAATCGAGGTCCCCGCGGATACGTCCAGACCTGCATCAAGGGCGCGTTCCACCGCCGGAATCGACGCAGCAACCGTAACCTGATCAGCATGATAGCTTGCTCCAGTCAACTCGACGAGGGCAAGGTCGCGCTCCAGGCCCATTCGTTCGGCCAGCGGCGGGACAGTTGGCAATCCCTGCAGGAACGCGAACGGGCCGGTCGTGGCGGCCGAACCTCTCGAGAGGTCCGGGTCCTGTGGATGACCAACGACCAGCGTGCCGAGTTGCCTTGCATAAGCAAGGCATCGGGACATGACCCTTGAGTCCCGGATCGGATGATCACAGTCGGAAAAGGCGATGGAGCCGGCACTTGACAGCAGTCCGATTTCGGACATTTCCCGGCCTTCCCGTTTTTTTGTCAAGGTCGCCATCGGCCGGACCTGGACAGGCGTGGCTGCTCGAGCACGGCGAACAAAGAACTCCAGTGTCTCCGGATTGTCGATAGGAGGAACGGTGTCAGGGCGCGTGATGATCGTTGTGACACCTCCAGCGGCGGCGGCCGATCCGGCACTGCCGAAGCTCTCCTTGTGCCGTTCTCCCGGTTCCCCGATCTTCACGCCGATATCGACGATGCCCGGTGCCAAATGGAGGCCCTTGCAATCGACTATCCGGGCGTCTGAAGGTATTTCGGTGCCGGTGCCTTTTCCTGCGATCCGTCCGTCCTTCACCGCGAGTGATCCTGGAGACACCGAGTCTGCTTCCGGGTCAACGATCACGGCGTTTGTAAACAAGAGGGTCATCTCGTTGAATTGCTTGTCCTTCGTTGCAAGACCGATCCTTGGTCCGAACCAAATACCGGTCGCCCGTCCATTCAGCCTGCCTCTTTCTGTGGTCCCGAGAGCAGGTCCATGACGGCCATTCTTACCGCAACACCCATTTCGACTTGTGCCTGGATTACAGACCTGTTGATATCGTCGGCAATCGTGCCATCGATCTCGACACCGCGGTTCATTGGACCCGGATGCATGACAATCGCATCGGCCTTTGCGTATTCAAGCTTGTCATTGTCCAATCCGTAGAGGTGAAAATACTCTCGAAATGACGGGATGCTTGCACCGGTCATTCGTTCTCTCTGGAGCCTCAACATCATGACCACGTCAACGTCGCGAAGCCCTTCCTGCATTGAATCAAAGATCTCGACTCCAAGTTCATTGAGGTACCGGGGGATCAGTGTGCTTGGACCGATCATCCGGACCCTGTTCTGCAACTTTGACAGCATCAGCATGTTCGAGCGGGCAACCCGCGAATGCACAATGTCTCCGCAGATTGCCACGGTCAGGCCCTGCACAGTTCCCTTGCTTCGCCGGATAGTCAGTGCGTCCAGCAATGCCTGGGTCGGGTGTTCGTGACTGCCGTCACCGGCGTTTATCACGGAACAATTCACCTTTTCCGAGAGAAGGTTGACAGCCCCGGAGTCGGGGTGCCGGACGACGAGCAGGTCCGGACGCATCGCGTTGAGCGTTAGCGCCGTGTCAATCAGAGATTCACCCTTGCTCAGTGAGCTTGAATTCACGTTCATGTTCATGACATCCGCACCAAGACGCTTGCCGGCCAGTTCGAAACTCATCTGGGTCCGTGTCGAATCCTCGAAAAAGATGTTGATCTGGGTCTTTCCGGCCAGGGACGCGGCATGTTTCTTCGACTGACGGTTCAGGTCTGCATACCTGTCCGCAAGATCAAGAATGACGAGAATTTCGCTGACCGACAGATGGCTGATTCCTAACAGGTGCCTGGTTGAGAGTGCCATTGGCGAAATACCTTTCCGAAGGGTTATATGCATGGCCGATTTTGGAAACAAGCACACGCCCGCCACACAAGGCGGCAAATGGGCAATCGGTCCCTGTCCGACGATCTCGCATGACGGGCTTCCATCATTTTCTGGGCCTCGGGAACAGGAGGCAGCGATCTGCCCCGCCGCCTGCCGCACTTCGAACACGGGTCCAGCGAGAATCGAGTTTACCCAACTGGTCGAAGTCAATAGTCTTCGTCAGGGTGGAATTGGTAGATTGGGTCAGCCGATGAACTCTGGTGCCACAAGACAGTTGCTGGAATGGTGCCTGGAGATTGGCGCCGACGAATGCATCGGGGAGACACCCGTCGATCGTTTCAAACTCGAACTACTCAGCGCTAACCGAATGCAGAAGAATGCCCCGCCGTCCAGGCCGGAACCTCAGTCCCAGGACAAAGTCGATCACGGTCTTGCACAACAGGATGCAGTTTCCGAGGCCAGGGAATCCGCTGAACGGGCGGCGAATCTGGAATCGCTCAATCACGCCATCGCAGCTTTCGGACATTGCGAGCTCAGCCGTCTTGCCCAAAACCTGGTATTCTCCGACGGCAACCCGTCCGCACGTGTCATGATTATCGGCGAGGCCCCTGGTGCCGAAGAAGACCGGCTCGGAAAGCCGTTTGTTGGCAGGGCAGGCCGGTTGCTCGACAGGATGTTTGAACAGATCGGACTTGGCCGGGATCAGGTCGCTCCGGAAATGGCTTTGTATATTTCCAATATCCTGCCATGGAGACCACCTGGTAACCGGAATCCAACCCGCGAAGAAATCGAAATGATGTCGCCGTTTGTCTTCAGGCATATCGAGTTGATTGACCCCAGGGTCCTTGTTCTCATGGGAAATATCTCGTGCTCGGCCCTGCTTGGCAGGAGCGGAATCACTCGAATGCGCGGAACCTGGCACGAACTGAGGGGAATCGCGGTCATGCCCATGTTCCATCCTGCATATCTTCTCCGGAATCCGGTTGCGAAAGGTGACGCCTGGATCGATCTGTTGAGGATCCGGAAATTTCTTGCGGAACGGGAAATCAATGAAACAGGAAGGTGAACAGAGGCAGTTCATCCCGCTGCGGATCGCAATTCTCTGCGTATCCGACACCCGTTCGCTCGATGATGACAGGTCGGGGTTGCTGCTGCAACGAAATGCCGAGGCTGCAGGACACGTCGTATGCAGCCGCCTGCTCCTGCCGGATGATCGAACCAGGATTGCCGACCTGTTGCGCGAGTGGTCACTTGACCCGAATATCGATGTCATTATCACGACTGGAGGTACTGGCCTTACCGGGCGTGACCTGACCGTTGAAGCCCACAGGGATGTCTACGAGAAGGAAATCGAACAGTTTTCCACTGTCTTCGCCGTAGTCTCCATGAAGTCGATAGGTGCATCGGCGGTGCAATCGAGGGCTTGTGCGGGCGTAGCCAATGGCACGTATCTGTTTGCGCTTCCAGGCTCGCCCGGGGCGTGCAATGACGCCTGGAATGAAATCCTCGGGCGGCAACTGGACTACCGCACGCGACCTTGCAATTTCGTAGAGATTATGCCGCGGCTGGACGAGCACATGCGCAGGAAATAGTTCGAGCCCGGCAGTCAACCCGGTGCCCGGGGTTCAGCGCGGGTCACCTCCTTTGCCAGGTTTCTCAGAATGGCTGCCTTAACGCGTGGCTCGAGGTTGCATGCAACCGGGTCCCGACAGATCGCGGAGTGCCTCTCCCGGCTGTCAGCGCACAGGCTCGTAGCAGCCATTGAATTCGATGTAATCCGCACCCGAAATCAGCGTGATTCGAATGTTCGAACGCCGGATCGGAATGGCACCCCCGGCAAGAGAACTCATCTCGGCCATCGCGGTTATCCGTCCGGAACGACGGCTTCTGATCGTGGCATCGCTGAACCAGATCGGGTCACCGGGGGACTCGAAGACCGCGGCCGAGTTCGGTCCGATTGGTCCGGTGTATTCAAACTCGTACGTGATGCGGTAGCCGTTGCCGGTTTCCACGGATTCAATTCTGCATGCAGTCACCAGGGATCTGTCGGACGCGTCCAGCGATATCGGGTTGTTCCGAAGTGCAAGCTCGATCTCTTCCCTTCGACGGTCATGGCGCGGCAGGAGTTCCAGAGGAATCTCGAACGACACCGGAATGCAGACTTCCCTGCAAATGCCTATCTGGAACAACAGGTCTGCCCCTACCGGTCGTTGATGATCGATCGGTACAACTTCGAGGGGGAATACGACCTCATTCGCGTAACCGATCGTCCGGATGCCATTCTCGAAATAGATTGAAGGACGGGGAAAATGCATGCGCAACCTGCCCAGGTTTTGACTGCGCAACAGTTCAAGCCTTGGCGGCAAACCGAATTCGCCCGGCGCCCTCCAATAGGTCTTCCAGCCATCGGCAAGACTGATCTGAATGCCGGCCATGTGGGAGACTCCGGAATCCGCTTCCATGCTCCAGCCGGTGAGAAACCGGTACTGGGCCAGCGGTTCCTGCAGAGTCAGCTGGCCGTGGGCAACAGTTCCCGAGGTCAAGCAGGCTGTGACAATCGCAGCAAATGACAGCGGAAATCTGGTCATGCGCTTCCCGTGAATTGACCCTCCAAGTAAGTAAGGGCGATCCGAAACTGAAATCAACTTTTTGCGTACTGCCGATCCGGAAAGCCCTGTCGTGCCGCGCATCCAGGAATGTCCGATCTGGTCGGTTGCAGCCGGTTCGACCTGGAAACGGCATCAAACGGATCGCGACGCTCTGGAGTCTGGGGACCTGCCCCGGCAGCAGAGCGGACGCGAAGGCCCAAGGCAAAGTACAACCGGGGCATCGCTTGCGGTTCCGGATGCACTCGGTCGCCCGCCTTCAGCCCGAGCGAATGACATGCGATCCCGGAACCGGGAATTCGCCAAACCTGCCGCGGTCAGGCACCAAGAGCAACCCAGGCCGAATCGGAGTTTGATGACTCGATACACGCTCCAATGAACTGCATTCCTGCCAGTCCATCCGAGACTGATGGAAGCAGGCTGTCGGACAGTGTTCCTCCACGTCTGATCAACTCCGCTGCTTCCCTGTAGATTGTTGCAAAACCCTCGAGATATCCTTCCGGATGTCCTCCCGGGATACGGCTGACGGCGTTGGCTGCTGGCGTGGCACCCGCTCCTGCCCGCGTCAGCAACTGCTTCGGGTTGCCAAACTGCGTGTAGGTCATGTGGTTGGGATGTTCCTGGCTCCATTCCAGTCCACCGAGGTTGCCGTAGACGCGAAGCCTCAGGCCGTTTTCGTTTCCGACCGCAACCTGACTTGCCCACAGCATGCCTTTGGCTCCGCCCTCGAATCTCAGGAGAACCTGGACATTGTCGTCCACCCGCCGATCCTCGACAAACGCATCGAGATCCGCCGCAACCGATGCGGGACGCAGTCCGGTCACGAAGCAGGCGAGGTTGAATGCGTGTGTGCCGATATCCCCCACGCAACCGCCGGCTCCGGATCGCGCCGGGTCCGTTCGCCATTCGGCCTGCTTGCCCTCGGCAGGTCCTGTCAACCAGTCCTGTGCATATTCGACCTGCACGACACGGATTGAACCCAGGTCTCCGGATGCGACCATGGCCCGTGCCTGCCGGATCATCGGATAGGCAGTATAATTGTGAGTCAGGACAAAAATCTTGCCGGAAGCCTCCACCGCGGTCGCGATTGAGCGGGCATCTTCGGGAGTGGCAGCCATCGGTTTGTCACAGATCACGTGTATTCCTGACTCGAGGAAGGTCACTGCAGGCCCTGCATGCACATGATTGGGAGTCACAATGGCAACGGCATCGATGCCATCGGCCCGATCGGCTTCCGACCTCGCCATCTGCCCGAAATCGGTATAGCTGCGATCGGGATCCAGACCCAGTTGGGCAGCCGACGCAACTGCGCGATCAGGATCGGATGAAAGTGCTCCCGCGACCACTTCCCAGTCATCGTCAATTCGGGACGCAATTCTGTGCACGGCTCCTATGAACGCACCCTGGCCCCCACCGACCATACCCAGTTTCAGCCGATTCATTGGTCCAGTCCCAACATGTTTCGAACCTGCGCGCGACCGGTGTCTCCTCCCGCGAAGTCATCAAACGCCCTGTCGGTCGTCTCGATAATGTGGTCTTCGATGAACCGGGCTCCTTCGGCCGCGCCCTGTTCGGGAGATTTCAGGCAGCACTCCCATTCGAGTATGGCCCAACCATCGTAGCCGTACTGGGCCAGCTTCGAGAAGACCGAGGCGAAATCCACCTGTCCGTCGCCCAGTGACCGGAACCGTGCAGCCCTTTCGGTCCAGCCGGCATACCCCGAATAGACACCCTGGCGCGCAGTCGGGTTGAATTCGGCATCCTTGACATGAAAGGCACATATCCGGTCGTGGTAGAGGTCGATGAAACCGAGATAGTCGAGTTGCTGCAGGAGGAAGTGGGAAGGATCATAGTTGATCCGGGCCCGACCGTGTCCGCCAACTGCATCCAGGAACAATTCGAAAGTGTGTCCGTCAAACACATCCTCTCCGGGATGAATCTCGAATCCGACATCGACGCCCTGTTCTTCATAGGCATCCAGAATCGGCTGCCATCGTCGACCAAGTTCCGTGAAGGCTTCCTCGATCAGGCCGGCCGGCCGTTGAGGCCAGGGATACAGATACGGAAATGCCAGCGAGCCGGAGAACGAGACAGAGGTGTCCAGCCCCAGTCTGCGCGCTGCGACTGCTCCCTTGAACATCTGATCGACCGCCCATGCCTGGCGGCTTTCCGGGTTGCCGCGGACGGCAGCCGGTGCAAAGGCATCAAATGCGTGGTCATAGGCGGGATGGACCGCCACCAGCTGGCCCTGGAGATGCGTCGAGATTTCACTGATCGCAACTCCCGCTTCGTTGCAGATGCCTTGCACCTCGTCACAGTAGGCCTGGCTCTCGGCGGCCTTGTCGAGATCGAGAAGTCGACCGTCGAACGACGGAATCTGCACTGCGCCATATCCAAGCGAAGCCGCCCACTCGGCCATGCCACCCAGGCTGTTGAACGGCGGATCGTCACCGGCGAACTGGGCAAGGAATATCCCTGGCCCCTTCATGGTCGTTGACATTGAAAGCTCCCTTAAGTTGGTCCCGGAATGTGGCTGCGATTCAGCCGATGCTGTTGTTTCGCAATGAAATGCCAGATTGCTCGTCGGCAGGGACATCATCTGACCCGGCCGATCTCCTGATTGGTCATCCTGCACAGCAAATAGCCGCGGTCCGCGAAGAATTGAAGGTTCAACTTGGGGTTTGCCACAAGCTTCGAGAGGGGTGCATTACGTGCCACCAACCGCGATATGAACCCGGCCCGGGCGTCCTGGACCCTGTCCAGGGACTTGGTCGAGGTCCGGAATTGCCGAAGACGGGTGATCATGCCGATTCAGTGAGATGCCGACTCGTCTGGACATGCCGGTCAGAGGCTGATGGCGGCCACATGAACTCCGATGCACGCTGCTGTCCAACTGGTTTTCGGGGCCGTCCGACCGGGCCCGGCTGGCAAACGCAACTTCCTCTCGGTCACGCTGGTTGCAGGCGCTGCAAGCCGGGACGGATGGCCGCGCTTCGATCGCCTATGGCCGACTGCATGATTAGTACGGCCGACGATGGGCAGTCGTCGCAATCCCGTGATCAGCCCGAATGGGACAACCGGCATCATGCCGGTCGGCCATGTGCAGATGAGACCTGTTGTCACTCGGGATTCGGGTTTGAATTCAAGCGCATCATGTGAAAGTAAGCCGCACTTGTTACTTAACCTGAAGGTAAGGAAATATGAAAAAAACAATTGGATTAGTACTTGCAGCCGCATTTGGGGCGAGTGGAGCATATGCGGTTGATCTTGAGGTCACACACTGGTGGGTGTCGGGCGGTGAGTCAGCGGCTGTTGCCGAATTTGCAAAGGCATTCAATGAAAAGACCGAACACACATGGGTCGACGGGGCAATTGCCGGATCCGGGGGAACGGCCCGTCCGATCATGGTTAGCCGGATTCTCGGGGGCGATCCGATGGGCGCCTTCCAGTTCAATCATGGGCGTCAGGCCGAGGAGCTGATTGAAGCCGGTCTCCTGCTGGACCTTACTGATGTTGCCGAGGCCGAGGGCTGGAAGGATGTCGTCAATCCACCGAAGCTGCTTGATGCGTGCACCTATGAAGGCCGCATCTACTGCGCCCCCGTCAACATTCACTCGACGCAATGGCTGTGGCTTTCCCATGCGGCATTCGAGAAGGCCGGATTGCCGGTTCCGACGGACTGGGACGAATTCGTCGCCGCAGCACCTGCGCTGCAGGAAGCAGGTGTCATTCCGCTCGCAATGGGTCAGCAGTCATGGCAGACGAATCTTGCCTTTGGAGCCATCGCAGTCGGGCTGCTCCCGCGGGAAGCCTGGGAAGCGGTTAACCTGAACAAGGATGCGTCGGTCGCAGCCGGACCGGAATACAGGCGGGTCTTTGAGGCTTTCGACAATGCTCGGAAACTCTCCGTGGGATCGAATGTGAACGAATGGAATCAGGCAACCAGCCTTGTCATCACCGGGAAGGCCGGTGGACAGATCCATGGCGATTGGGCCCAGGGTGAATTCCAGGTCGCCGGCCAGGTCGCAGGTGAAGACTACAGCTGCCTGCCTGGCCTGGGCTTCGAAGGTGTTCTCGACACCGGAGGTGATGCCTTCTATTTCCCGGTCGTCGATGATGAGGACATCACTGCGGCCCAGAAGGAGCTTGCCGCCTTGCTGCTGAGTCCGGAGGTTCAGGTGGCCTTCAACCTCAAGAAGGGCTCATTGCCGATTCGGGGCGATATCGATCTTTCCACCGCAAATGACTGCATGCAGAAGGGATTGGTAATCCTGGCGTCGGGGAACGTGCTGCCCTCGGGCGACATTATATTTTCCCAGGATACGTCCAGCCAGCTCAACGATCTGATGACCACGTTCTGGAATGACCACTCGATGACGGCCGAGGAAGTCCAGGACGCGTATGTGGAGATCATTGCAAGCGCCGACTGACGGTTGACAACGGCAAGATGAACGGGAGCCATGCCGCCGGAAGACAAGCTGTCCGGCGGCATGGCTCACATAAGGAAGCAGGAGGCGCAGCACATGAGGGCAGTTGTCGAACTCTGGTTCATGCGCTTGCTGCTCCTGTCCGCACTTTCCTTCGTTCTTTCGACAATCGGCGTCCTTTCCGAGCCCACCGGCATGCTCGCCTGGTTCTTGCTGCTGGGCTCAGCCGTGATGGTTGGACGCCTGATTGGCCTGGCCGGAGGCATATCCTTGAGAGGGCGGCTTTCCCTCTACGGATTCGGCTGGGTCGGTGCGGCAGTCGCGGCGCTGGCGTTGTGGATCTTTGCGCAGCAGTGGTGGCAATCTGCATTCCCTGCGTTCAAGGGTGCCAGGAAACTCTGGGACACCTTTGAACCCTTGGCTCTCTTCGGGGCAGGGACCATGCTGGTCGTCGGTGCTGCCATACTGACCATCGGTTCCCTTGACCGGACCCGGGTCAAGCCCGGCAGCATAGAACACGGTTTCATCGTCAATCTTCCCGCAAAGATCGCTGCTGTGCCGATGGCATTTACGGCGATTGGCGTGTTCGTGATCGCAACCCTCTGGACGGTTTATCATTCATTCACGAACTCGAAACTGCTTCCGAGCAGCAAGTTTGTCGGCATCGACCAGTACGAACGCCTCTGGTCCACGGACCGTTGGTACATATCTATTGAAAACCTTGCCATATACGGGCTGTGCGCATTGGTGTTTTCCCTTGTAATCGGTTTCCTGCTTGCGGCAATGATGGACCAGAAGATCAGGTTCGAGAACACTTTCCGAACCATCTTCCTCTATCCGTACGCGCTTTCATTCATCGTTACCGGGCTCGTCTGGCAATGGATACTGACACCGGAATTCGGGGTGCAGAACATTGTCCGCAGCCTGGGTTTCGAGAGCTTCGAATTCAATCCGCTATTTGACGCCGACCTCGTGATCTACGGAATACTGATTGCAGGACTCTGGCAGGGAACCGGCCTCATAATGGTATTGATGCTGGCGGGGCTGCGGGGAATCGACCAGGAGATCTGGAAAGCTTCACGGGTCGAAGGGATACCCGCATGGAAGACCTATGTCTTCATCGTCATCCCGATGATGCGGCCGGTCTTCATCACGACGCTGGTCATACTCGCTTCCGGCATCATCAGGGTGTACGACCTGGTCGTGGCACAGACATCCGGAGGACCCGGTCTCGCGTCGGAAGTTCCGGCCAAATATGTCTTTGACTACATGTTCGGGGGCCAGAACCTCGGCCAGGGATTTGCGGCCTCGACAATGATGCTCTTCAGCGTGCTCGTCGTGCTGGTGCCTTGGGCTTATCTGGAGTTCGGGAGGCGAGAGCGTGCCTGATCCATTCGCCATGACCGATGGTCCGAGGGGACCGGTTCCCAGGCGGACGCTCTCCCGGAGAAACATCTTTCTGTACGGTACCCTGATCGTCGTCGCGGTCTATTACATGGTACCGCTCTACGTGATGATCGTCACCAGCCTGAAGGGGATGCCGGAGATCCGCGTAGGCAACATTTTTTCTCCGCCGCTCGAACTTACCTTCGAGCCCTGGGTCAAGGCCTGGGCCGAGGCGTGCACCGGACTCAATTGCGACGGTCTGTCTCGAGGTTTCTGGAATTCAGTGCGTATAACGGTTCCTTCGGTTGTCGTGTCGATAGCCATAGCAAGCGTGAACGGCTACGCACTTGCAAATTGGCGGTTCAAGGGCGCCAATCTCTTCTTTGCAATCCTGATATTCGGGGCTTTCATCCCCTACCAGGTCATGATCTATCCGATTGTCATCATGCTTCGGGAGATGGGCCTGTACACGAAGCTCCCGGGGCTGGTCATCGTGCATTCGATATTCGGGATGCCGATACTGACATTGCTGTTCCGCAACTATTTCACGTCACTGCCGGAGGAGTTGTTCAAGGCTGCGCGCGTTGACGGGGCCGGTTTCTGGGGGATCTACTTCCGCATCATGATGCCGATGTCGCTGCCGATATTCGTCGTGGCCGTCATTCTTCAGGTTACCGGAATCTGGAACGATTTCCTGTTTGGCGTAATCTATTCCAAACCGGACAATTACCCGATGACTGTGCAACTCAACAACATCGTCAACTCGGTCCAGGGCGTCAAGGAATACAATGTCAACATGGCGGCAACGATCCTGACCGGACTCGTTCCGCTGACGATCTACTTCATTTCGGGAAAGCTGTTCGTGCGGGGCATAGCGGCTGGAGCGGTCAAGGGCTGACGGCATGGCATACTCGGTTGAAATCCGGCACCTGGATCTTTGTTTTGGCAATGTGGAAGTGCTGCGGGACCTGAATCTCGGTATCCACGAGGGTGAGTTCCTGGTTCTGCTCGGTGCCTCGGGCTGCGGCAAGTCCACGCTGCTGAACTGCATCGCCGGCTTACTGGAGGTGACAGACGGCCAGATCTTCATCAATGGAGAGAACGTAACCTGGGAACAGCCGTCCAGGCGCGGGATCGGCATGGTGTTCCAGTCATACGCGCTCTACCCGCAGATGAGCGTGAAGGGCAATCTCAGCTTCGGCCTCCGCAATGCCGGTCTTCCGAGATCGGAAATCGAACAGAGGGTGGCCCGGGCCGCACAGACACTCCAGATCGAATCTCTCCTGCACCGGAGGCCGGCGGCACTGTCGGGCGGGCAACGCCAGCGCGTTGCCATTGGAAGGGCCCTCGTGCGGGACGTTGACGTCTTCCTGTTTGACGAACCGTTGAGCAATCTCGACGCAAAGTTGCGCTCCGACCTTCGGATCGAGATCAAGCGACTGCACCAGCAGCTCAGCAATACGATGATCTATGTGACGCATGACCAGATCGAAGCCATGACGCTCGCCGACCGCATCGCCATTCTGCGCGACGGGAGGATCCAGCAACTCGGCACTCCGGACGAGATCTACAACAGGCCAAAGACCAAATACGTGGCCGAATTCATCGGCTCACCGACCATGAATTTTCTGTCCGGCGCGATTGCGGGGGACAGTTTCACTGCAGGTGAACTGCAGATGGAACTGGACGGATATCAATGGGTGGACAATGCCGCGGAGGGTGAGGCATGGCTTGGAATCCGGCCCGAACATGTTGCATGTGGTGAGGCAGCCTCGAAGATGCCCTATTCCACGGAAATCGAGGTCGAGATATTCGAGCCCATGGGGTCCGACACGCTGGTGTGGACATCGATCTGCGGACAATCCTTCCATTTTCGTCTCGACGGCCAGACCAAGATCTCCGTGGGCGATCGAATGACCGTCGGGCTGGCCATCGAACGCGGATCGATCTTCGACAGGACGACAGAAGCCCGACTGTAACCCGGACGGCACAGATCGCGACCCCCAACCCGTCAATCAACAGGTGGATGCAATGCAGGAATACTCCTATCAACTCTATTCTTCCCGAAATTTCGGCCCGCTTCGCAACACGCTGAAGATGGTGGCTGACACAGGCTATAGCGAGGTCGAGTGCTTTGGAGACCTGCTGTGGAGTTCGGAACTTGGCGATGGACTCGTCGAAACCGGGCTGAACCTGCCGACGGCCCATGTCAACCTCGATGACGCCGAAAGCAGGCCAGAAGAGGTCATAAGCCGCGCAAGGGAACTTGGTGTCAGCCAGGTCTATGCACCGTTCCTGATGCCCGGTGATCGTCCGGAAACACCCTCTGGCTGGGCCGCGTTCGGAAGGCGCCTTGCAACCGCAGGCCTGCCGTTCTTTGAAGCCGGGCTGGGATTTGGCTGGCACAACCACGATTTTGAATTCCGCTCCTGCGAAGACGGCAGCATGCCGATCGACCACCTGCTCGATGGCGACGCAAGGCTCCTTCTTGAACTGGATATCGCCTGGGTAGCGGTTGCGGGCGAGAACCCGCTGCACTGGATCGACCGTTGCGCGAACAGGCTCGGGGCAGTTCACGTAAAGGACATCGCTGAGGTGGGAAGCGGCAAGGACGAGGATGGTTGGACGGATGTCGGCTATGGAGTCATGGACTGGAAGGCGCTGTCATCCGCCTTGGACCGCACAACAGTCCGCCACAGGGTGATGGAACACGACAATCCGAGTGACGACCGGCGCTTCGCAAGACGATCACTTGCGACGATGCGCGCATTCTGAGGGGACGCAGTATGGACAGGTTGGGAATAGGCATCATCGGGTGCGGCAACATATCCGGGGCCTATCTCAGGCTTGCGCCCATGTTTGCAGGCATGGAGGTTCGGGCAGTTGCAGACATCAAGGCAGATGCGGCGAATGAACGCGGCAGGGAGTTCGGCATTCCGGTGCTGTCAACCGAAGACCTGCTGGCTTGCGACGAGATCGACATTGTTGTCAACCTGACGGTACCGGATGAGCATTTTTCGGTTTCGAAAGAGATCCTCCGGGCAGGAAAGCATGTCTATACCGAAAAGCCGCTGACGCTGACCCTGGAAGAAGGCCTGAGCCTGCAAGTACTGGCAGCCGAACGGAATTGCCGCATAGGCTCGGCGCCCGACACGTTCCTGGGAGGCGCCCATCAGCAGGCCAGGGCCCTGATTGATGAGGGCCTGATCGGAGAGGTTGTCGCGGGTACCACCCATGTCATGAGCCACGGCATGGAACATTGGCACCCGAGTCCCGACTTTTTCTATCTACCCGGAGGCGGACCAATTCTGGACGTTGGCCCCTACTACATTACCAACCTGATACAACTCATCGGCCCGATCAGGCGCGTTGCCGCGCTTGCGACTGCAGCCTTCCAGACCCGGACCATTCGAACCGATGGCCCCCGCATGGGAGAGGCAATCCCCGTGAGGGTCCCCACAAACGTCCATGCGTTGCTGGAGTTCGACTCCGGTGCCACCGTTACATTGTCAGCGAGTTGGGATGTCTGGGCGCACGGGCATTCCCACATGGAGCTGTATGGAACTGCGGGAACGCTGTTTGTACCCGACCCCAATTTCTTCGGTGGTCCGCTGGATCACGCCGGTCAGGACAGCCGGGTGAAGTCGATTGCAGGCTGGGATCACCCATTCGGGCGACCGAATGAGGTACACGCGAAACTGGGTCCGTTGTCCAACTATCGTGCTGCAGGTCTTGCCGATATGGCACGGGCCATCGTCGAAGACAGGCCTCACCGATGTTCTCTCGAACTGGCCCTGCACGCGGTTGATGCCATGACGTCAATACACAGATCGGCGGAAGAACAGGCCTGGCACCAGCTCTCGACCAATTGCTCCCGTCCGGACCCTCTCGGCCCCGAAGAGGCGCGGGAACTCCTGGCCGAACCCGACCGTGATCCCTTGCAGCACGGTAGTGTTCACTGAAGAGCCGCCGAACCGGTGTTTCCGGCCGGGAATCCTGAAGCAGGATGCTGTTCACATGTCACGGGCTTGGCCCGGTGTTTGCCAACTGGACAAGCCGGCGCCCGCCCAAGAGAACAGATGTGCATGCCAGGACAACCGGTATTCGCGGCACTTGTACTTGTCGCAATTCGGCAACCTTGCGTCAGGGTTTCCGGGGTTCAACAGGTCGAGGACAATCTTCGTATGGAGCCCGACCCGCCAGATCTCCATCAGACCGGAAGCTCGTAGCAAGAGATGCAATCAATGCGCGTGGTTCGGATTAGGGATTGCATCGGGTTCGGACATTCTTGATAAATGCATGGACGCTTCTTAGGCTCAGCCCAGAGGGAATGTTGACTTGACTGACAGGTACCTCAGCGGAAAGCTGTTGATAGCCATGCCTGACATGGCTGATCCCCGTTTTCGCAAGAGTGTCATCCTCATGCTCGTTCACACCGACAAGGACGCCATGGGCGTGGTCGTGAACAAGATCGCCTGCAACATCTGTGCTGCCCAGATTTCGACCTCGCAAGACGAACCTGCCGACAGTTCACTCATATTGCCCCTGCACGATGGCGGCCCGGTTGATCCCGAGCGGGTAATGGTCATCCACGCCGGTGACGGCTCCGAATATCCTGAAACCCAGGTCATCAACGAGAATTTCTGCATGACCGTGACACCAGACATTTTCGAGGATCTTTCCCAAGGAAAGGGACCAAGGGACAGATTGCTCGTGCTGAGTTACGCTGGCTGGGCAGGCGGTCAGCTGGAAAGCGAAATCGCCAACAATGCCTGGCTCATTTGCGATGCGAGCCCGAAGCTTGTCTTCCAGACAGATACGGACCTGAAGTGGGAAGCTGCAATAAAGTCTCTCGGGATAAGTCCAAGCATGCTCGTATCAGGAGGTGGATCCGCCTGAATCCTGACCGCACGCACGCTTCAGGCGGTCATTGATTGCCTTTCCGAGGCCGGTGCCCGGGATCGGGGCGACGGCGATCGCCGTCGCTCTGGATCGGACAGCCTGCTGGTCGGCGGATCGAAGCAGCCCGTAGAGCGAGGCCGCGGCTTCTTCCATGTTGCCCGCGTGCGACAGGTTGAAAGCGTTGTGTTCCGTATCCGGTCCGAACCCGATCAGGATTTCTCCGTCCTCCGGCGAACTGGCATTCATCCGGATACGGGATTTGGGTGAATAGTGAACCGGCAGTTGTCCTGGCGAGACGATATCCGCCGGATTCCGATTTGACAGGATTTGAATTCCCAGCCGCTCCACAATGAGTTCTTCCGTCAACGCACCCGGACGCAGAAGTTCCAGTCCGGACCCAGTCGAACGAATCACTGTTGACTCCAATCCGAACCTACACGGACCCCCGTCGATTATCGCGTGTATCCTTCCTTCCAGGTCCGAAACGACATGGTCGGCCGTGGTAGGGCTGACCCGGCTCGACATGTTGGCCGAAGGGGCGGCAATCGGGATACCGGCAGCCTTGATCAACTCACTTGCCAAAGGGTGAGCCGGAATCCTGACCGCCAGGGAGTCTCGCCCCGCACTGACCAGCCGCGATATCCCTGATCCGGCAATCCGTGGCAGCACGAGTGTCAGCGGGCCCGGCCAGAATGCTCTGGCCAGACGGTGGGACAGTTCATCGAAATGTACCAGCCGGTTGGCCTCGCCTGGATCGGCGACGTGAACAATCAGGGGGTTGTGGCTCGGCCTTCGCTTGGCTTCGAACAGGGCGGTTATCGCCCTTTCATTGGTGGCGTCAGCTCCAATTCCGTAGACAGTTTCTGTCGGGAATGCCACCAATCTCCCGGCCCTCAGCAGTCTGGAGGACCGCTTTATCGCTTCGGGACACGCCTCGAGTCTGATTGTAGCCAAGTTAACTGATCCGTATCAGGTGGACGAAGGTTGACATGCTGTTCTATTACATCAGACCCGATTTGTGCCAACAAGTGTGCAGACGGCCTACAATCGTAAAGGGTAATCCGTAATTGCACATGTCGTTTCGACCACCTGTTGAAGAATACGTCTTTCTGAACCGAATTGTCGGATGTGATCCGTACAGGCCGGGAACAGGCAAGCCTGCTGAATCGAACGACGAAGAGGACACTGAAATCCTGGCTGCTGTCGCGAAGCTTGCGAGCGAGGTGCTCTATCCACTGCAGCGCTCCGGAGACAGGTGTCCGGCCCGGTTGAAGAATGGTGTCGTTGTCACCCCGGAGGGGTTTTCCGACGGATTTCGTGCCATAGCAGAAGGCGGTTGGATCGGAATATCCGCGAGTCCGGAATTCGGAGGAGCAGGATTGTCCGTGTCGATGGCGAACGCGGTCAACGAGATACTCAACGGTGCATGCATGTCGCTTGGCTTGTGTTCACTGTTGTCACAGAGCCAGATTCGCGCGCTGGAGACACACGCTTCCGATGACCTCAAGAAGATCTATTTGCCCAAGCTGGTTTCGGGTGAATGGTTGGGCACGATGAACATTACCGAGCCTGGTGCAGGATCCGATGTGGGCACGCTGAGAAGCACCGCTGAACCTGAAGGCGACGGGACCTACCGGTTGTCCGGACAGAAGGTCTTCATCAGCTGGGCGGACGCCGATTTTGCCGGCAATGTCTGTCATCTCGTACTTGCCAGGCTCCCGGATGCACCTGCGGGAACCAGGGGGCTGTCTCTGTTCATCGCGCCAAAATTCATACCTGACGAAGAAGGAAATCCCGGACGACGGAACAGCTTGAGAATCGTGTCGCTTGAAAACAAGCTGGGCATACATGGTTCACCAACGGCCGTGGTTGAGCATGACAGGGCCAGGTGCTGGATGGTCGGCGAAGCCGGGTCCGGCATGCAAGCGATGTTCACGATGATGAACATGGCAAGGCTCGCTGTCGGTGCCCAGGGGGTCGGCGTCGCCGAAGCTGCGATGCAGACAGCGGCACGGTTTGCGATGGATCGGAAACAGGGCAAGCCGGAACGGACGGGCGGCAGAGGAACGATCATTGATCACTCCAACGTGCGTCGCGCATTGGCCCTGATGAAGTCCCAGATTCATGCTGCCCGAGCGATCTGCGCTGCGTGCGCTCATTCGATCGACATGGCCGACATTACGGGGGAGACATACTGGAAGCAGCGAGCGGCGTTCATGACGCCTGTCGCAAAGGCTTACGGATCGGATACGGGTGTCGAGGTCGCCATGAAGGGTATCTCCATCCACGGTGGCGCTGGCTACATGGAAGAAAGCGGAGTATCCCAGTTCCTGCGAGACGGGCTGGTGACAACGATCTACGAGGGGACCAACGGTATTCAGGCCATCGATCTGGTCACGCGAAAGCTTGGCGACGGTTGCGGAGTCGCCATCCGAATGCTGGACGAGATTGATGAGGAGTTGTCATTCCTGGAGCCAGAGGCCGGCGATCTGGTGATCCCGGCAAGGAAGGCGTCCAGCGCTGTGAGAGCGGCCACTGAATGGATGGCGTGCCAGAAGGGGGCCGGTTCACGTATTGCCGGAGCCGAACCGTATCTTCGGGCGATTTCCCTGCTCCTGGGAGCGGTCTTTCACATCCGGTCGGCTGCGGCTGCCGGCTACAGCGGTCGGCGGGCAAATCTGGCAAGGGTGTTTGTTGGCCGGCATCTTCCGGCCTGCGACTGGCATTGTCTCGAGGTCGGGCTTGGGCCAGTCGGCCTCTTCGAGCTTTCTGACCATGATCTCGCCCACTGAACTTGCAGCGGCGAATTCGGAGGTGATTCGGTTTCCGCTGACTGATCCGCCTGAACCCGGAATGCCTGTCGAGATTGCTGACGGTTTGTATTGGCTGAGGTTTCCGCTTCCCTTGGCCCTGAATCACGTGAACGTCTACGCGTTCCGCGAGGCGGATGGATGGACGATAGTGGACACCGGCATGGACTCTTCGCTGACAAGAAAATTCTGGCGGGATGTCATGGCTGGTCCGTTTGGCGGAATGCCGGTCCGGCGAGTTGTTGTAACGCACCATCATCCCGACCACGTGGGATTGATCGGCTGGTTCAAGTCCGAGTATGGCGCCGAGATCGTGGCGACGCGGGTTGCGTGGCTGATGGCGAGGATGCTGACGCTGGATGTACAGCCTCGACAAACGCCGGAAGCAATTCAGTTCTATAGGGACGCGGGCGTACCGGAAGACATCATGGCCGCAAGAAACAGGCAGAGGCCTTTCAATTTTGCGGACATGGTGTGCCCCATTCCCGTTGGATTTCGGCGAATCGAGGATGGTGACACGATTGCATTCGGCGGTCGGCAATGGCTTGTCAGGACGGGAGGAGGTCATGCGCCCGAACACGCGACGTTTTGGTGCAAGGACTCCCAGTTGATTATCGGCGGGGACCAGTTCCTCGCGGAAATATCTCCCAATATCGGTGTCTACCCGACCGAACCGGATGCTGACCCGCTGCTGGATTGGCTGGAATCATGCATCCGGTTCCGAAAGCATGCCGACAACGGTTCACTTGTCCTGGTGGGTCACAAGATTCCCTATACCGGACTCGCAGTGCGTCTCGGCCAACTCATCGAGAATCACCACTCCGCACTGGCAAGATTGCTGCAGGAGTTGAACCAGCCAAGATCAGCGGCAGAGTGTCTGGATATCCTGTACAAGCGGGAAATCGGAGAGGACGAGTACGGACTTGCGATCGTGGAGGCGGTTGCGCATCTGAACTATCTTTTCCATCGTGGTCACGTCGCCCGTTCACGAAGAGGCGATGACGCATGGCAATATGTCGCGAATTGATTCACAACCACGTCCCGGCGGCAAATCGCCAAGCCTCGCACCAGACTGCTTGAATTCCGGAGAGGGTTGGGGCAGGAAAGCGCGATCGGGTTATAGAAGACAGTTCGTGTCGGTTATCGCGAGGAGGACATTCGAATGGTCGAGTACGAGCACGGCTCAATGGACACCACAAGTCACGAGCGGGACTTTGCCGGTTTCGTGAAACTGGCAACGTGGGTCTGCATCGTCGCTATATTCGTGCTGATCTTCTTGGCAGTCTTCAACAGCTAGGATCCTGACGGTGTCGATTCACACCGTGAGGACTCCGAGGTGATAGGCTTGACCGGTGCAGCTTGCTGCCGGTGATGGTGCGCCTTTTCGGCGTCCTGACGTTCAGCCGCCTTCCCTGAGTGCGCGTTTCCGGGCGAGCTTTCTGGCCCGCCTGATCGCTTCCGCCTTTTCCCGGGCCCTTTTTTCCGAAGGCTTTTCATAATGTTGCCGGAGTTTCATCTCCCTGAAAACACCTTCCCTTTGCAACTTCTTCTTGAGGACTCGCAAAGCCTGATCAACATTGTTGTCGCGGACTTGAACCTGCATCTAATTCCTTCGATTCTCTTGGCGGTTACCCGATCATACGTTCGAATGGCGCCCTATAGCAACCCGATCAGAACCCGTCCACCTCTGACTGGAGCAAATTGCATGCTCCTCAAACCTGTTATGCGGGTTTGCTGAACGAAAGGACCGGGAAGATCTTCGGAAACGGTCCTCCCGGTTCATTCCGAATACGGATGGATAGTGGACATTGAAATGATATTGTGAACTCCAGGTCTAATCGAGATTAACATGACAAGCAGAACGGCTATGGAAATGAGTGATTCCGCGGAGTTGCGGAGGCGATTGATGGAAATGGCGTTGAGAGACGTTCCGTTTGAAGGCTGGAGTGCTTCGACTTTCAATCATGCATGTGCAAGCCTCGATATCGGCCCTGAACGGGCGCGGCTTGCATGCCCGCGCGGTGCGCTGGACCTCGCGGTCGAGTTCCAGAGATGGGGTGACAGGCGAATGGCCGAGGAACTGGAACAGGTCAATCTGGACCAGATGCGTTACAGCGAACGAGTCGCGACGGCAGTCGAGGTGAGAATATCAGTTGTTGCCGAGCATCGAGAGGTGGTTCGAAGAACCATTGCATATTTCAGCCTGCCGACAAACGGGTCTCTCGGTGCGCAGGCTTTGTGGCGAACTGCTGATGATATCTGGAATCTGCTTGGAGATACTTCAGAGGATTACAATTGGTATACGAAGAGGGCCTTGCTCTCGGGCGTCATCGGTTCATCAGTACTCTATTGGCTCGGGGATACCGGTAGCGGAATTCGCACACGCGAGTTCATTGATCGACGTATTCGCGACGTCATGATGATCGAATCGGTGAAAAAACGGTTTCGTGGCCTGCCCGGCGGACCGCGGATATTGGATGCGGCCGATGGACTCCTGGGAAGAATCCGCGCGCCTGGAGACTGGAAGCGGGGCTATCCTGGCTGGGTTTCCAGGGGAGATCAGCAATGAACAGGAGCGAAATGCAAGTCGTTGAAATATCGGAACCAGGCAGTCCCGATGTCCTCAGGGTCACCAGGAAACCGTTGCCCGAGGCAGGTCACGGCAGAATTGTGATCGAGAATGCGGCCTCCGGCGTCAATCGCCCCGACCTCCTGCAGCGCGCGGGACTCTATAATCCGCCGCCGGGCGCATCCGACTTGCCTGGTCTTGAATCGGCCGGCAAGGTTGTTGCGGTCGGGCCAGGCGTGGGTCGCTGGAAGATTGGAGACAGCGTGACCGCACTGCTTCCCGGAGGCGGCTATGCGGAGTTCTCGGAGACTTCGGCTGACCATGCGCTGCCGATACCGGATGGTATGGGGATGAAGGAAGCCTCGGCGCTCTGCGAAACCGCATTTACCGTTTGGAGTAACGTTTTTGTGAGGGGCGGCCTCAAGGCGGGCGAGACGTTT
The DNA here is from genome assembly GCA_963664715.2 of Paracoccaceae bacterium. Taxonomy (GTDB): domain Bacteria; phylum Pseudomonadota; class Alphaproteobacteria; order Rhodobacterales; family Rhodobacteraceae; genus JAPOXR01. Next base: position 518,927 of record CAXXUY010000012.1, on the reverse strand, counting down.
CTCGTTCATGGTGGATCGTCGGGAATCGGAACCATGGCGATCATGCTTGCATCCGTACTTGGTGCGCGCGTGTTTGCGACCGCGGGCAATGACAAAAAATGTCGGGAGTGCGAGCGACTGGGGGCAGACAGGGCGATCAATTATCGCGATGAGGATTTTGTCGAGGCGACGCGGGAATTGACCGATGGGCGAGGGGTCGACCTCGTTCTGGACATGGTTGGAGGCAGCTATATTCCAAGAAATGTCAATGCGTTGGCCGATGATGGGCGCCTGGTTCAGATCGCATTTCTGCAAGGCCAAGAAATCGAGTTGAATTTTGCGCAGGTCATGACGAGGCGCCTTACGATCACGGGCAGTACCTTGAGGCCACAGGCGGATATCGCAAAGGCCCGGATTGCCAGGGATCTGGAATCGCATGTCTGGCCATTGCTTTCTTCAGGAAGGATAGCGCCGGTAATGGACTCGGAATATGCCCTGCATGACGCAGCTGCTGCGCACAGACGTATGGAGTCTTCGCAACATGTCGGTAAGATCATCCTGACGATGAATTGATCTACATCCCCGTTTGCTGGGATGTTTCCGGGGTAGAAAGCCGCCGGCCAACAACCGATTTTGCTTTCAAGAATGGAATTTGGCGGCTATTTGGTTGTCGATTCCGGATTTGGCAGGTTCGAATAGACGATGCGACCCTTCCTTGGCGGAGGAACGTATGGAGGCACTGTCTGATGACAAACAAACCAATAATGGCCATGGCCACTGCGGTCTGGTTGGTCGACAATTCGAGCCTCACCTTCCGGCAGATCGCTGAATTTTGCGGACTTCATGAACTGGAGGTTCAGGGAGTTGCCGATGGCGAAGTCGCCGCAGGTATTCTCGGGTTTGATCCGGTCACGAACAACCAGCTGGATGAAGAGGAACTCAGGCGAGGGGAAGCAGATGCGCTGCATGTCCTGAAGCTCAAGGTCGTTCCGGAAAACGAAAGCACAAAGAAGAGAAGGGGCGCACGATACACGCCTTTGTCGAAGCGGCAGGACAGGCCTGCTGCCATTGCCTGGCTGGTCAAGAATCATCCCGAGTTGTCGGAAGCCCAGATCATCTCTCTGGTTGGAACCACGAAGTCGACAATTCAGGCAGTTCAGGAAAGAACCCACTGGAATATCAATAACATTCAGCCGACAGATCCCGTCGCGCTCGGTCTCTGCAAGCAGCTTGAACTGGACGCAGCCGTCAGGGTTGCGGTTGAACGGGCAAACCAGAAACCTGAGGACAAGAAACAGCCCAGAGGCAAGGTACTCGCTTCGGTTGACGAATCTCTCCGGTCGGGGAAGCCGCAATCCACACTGGCTGAACTCGAGGCTTTCAAGCTCGACAACACGGATTGATCCGGACCGGGTATCCCGAATTCCACTCGCCCAGGCAAGCCCCGGATTGCGGAACGCGCTAGTGGACGGGTTGACTGAAGCGGTCGAGCAGCGTGCGGCCGCCGTCAATTGTGATGACCTGTCCTGTGATGAACCGGGCTGCGCCTGACACGAGAAACTGTGCCGCTTCCGCGACCTCTTCAGCGTCGGCGATGCGGCCAAGCGGCGTCGCAGCGATAATCTGCTCGCGCATTGACTGTGATTCTGAAATTGCTTCCTGCAAGCGGCCACTCATGACCGAGCCGAAGGCAACGCCGTTCACGGTAATTCGATCCGGGGCAAGCGCGGCTGCAAGTGACCTCGTCAGTTGCTCAAGCGCTGCGCAGCTTATGGAGTACTCGACCAGGTCCGGATTTATGCGGTCAGCAACAATCGAAGAAATGTTGACGATGGATCCAATCGGTTCGTTCGGGCGCGTGCGCGGGTGCGTTTGCCTTGTAAACTGACGCGCAACGTGCCTGGAAAGGCTGAAATGTTGACGCAGGTTTTGATCCAGCATTTCGTCAAGAACACGCAGTTTGAAATCGTCCGGATCCGTTATGAGCATTTCCCTGCTAGCGTTGACAAGGATGTCGACTCGCTCGAACCTGTCGACCGTTGCTGCAAGCAGGTTGCTTTGCGTCAGTTGTTGTCGCAGGTCGCCGACAAAGAAATCCACATTATCCATCTGTGGTTCGATCTCGGTCCTGAGTTGCTTGGAGTCTCGGTCCGCAAACATCACATTCGCGCCCTGCTCGGCAAATTGCCTGGCGATTGCAAGTCCGACGCCGCTGGCCGCACCGGTCACGATCGCGGTTTTTCCGTCAATGGTGTAACTCATCCTGAGGCGGTCCTTGCTATCCGGAGTCGTTCAGTTCGGCCTCGACTGCCAGCACCCCAATATAGCGCCGCAATGCAGATTCAGGAAACCTGGATGCCGGTCGGTCCCGGAACTCCGACCTAATCCTTCTCGATTGTACAGCGCAATGGATGCTCGTGGCTGCGGGCGATTGCCATGACCTGCAACGCCTTGGTCTCCGCGATTTCATGCGTGAACACTCCGGCGACTCCAACACCCTTGTTGTGAATGTCCAGCATCAGGGAAATGGCCCGGTCCCTTTGCATGAGGAATACCTGCTCGAGTACGGCAACAACAAACTCCATTGGAGTATAGTCGTCATTTAGCAGCAGGACCTTGTACATTGGAGGGCGTTCGGTCGTCTCCTTCGGCTTGGTCAGGACCGCGGTTCCGGCAGAGTTCTGGTCCTCCGGCCTGTCCCGGTCGGTGCTAGCCATGACAATGCGCATCAATCCCCCAGTCCCGCAAATGTTGCTTGAGCACGACCACAATATAGGTGACAACCACGTGTTTCGCAAAGACACGGATTGATATGTCGCAGCTAACAGCAGTCGGATTTGATGCGGACGATACGCTCTGGCAAAACGAGAAGTTCTTTCGGTTGACGGAGAACAGTTTCACCGGACTGCTGGAAGAATTCTCGTCGCATCAGAATCTGCGGGAAGTGCTGCTCAGGACGGAAAGAAACAACCTCAAGAGGTATGGTTACGGCATCAAGGGGTTTGTCCTTTCCATGATCGAAACGGCGCTTGAGGTCACGCAGGGCCGTGTTCCGTCAGCGGTAATCCAACAGATCCTCGACCTTGGAAAGGAGTTGCAGGCTCATCCGATCGAGTTGCTGCCAGGTGCCAGGGAAGTCATCGAGACAGTTTCAAGGAGGTTTGCGGTCTTGCTCATTACCAAGGGAGACCTGTTGGACCAGGAACGAAAGCTTGCCCAGTCAGGGTTGGGCGACATGTTCGACGGTGTTGAAATCGTGAGTGACAAGATTGCCGATGTCTACAGGAGGGCATTTGTCGAATTCGGTGGCGGTCCGGACAAGGCCATGATGATCGGAAACTCGGTCAAGTCTGACGTGGTTCCGGCACTTGAGGCCGGTTGCTGGGCAGTCCTGGTTCCACACAATCTGACCTGGGAGCTTGAACATGCCGAGACCCCGGAACAGCACCCTCGCTTCAAGAGAGTTGCACAACTTGCAGATGTTCCCGACCTGATTGATGAAGTTGCCTTCGGATAGGCAGTTTGCCAGCGATTGCGCATCAACTCACCTGCCGTGATTCAGTGGTTGTGTTGCCAGAAGGAAACTAGTTGAATACGGGGGTTTCAATACTTCAATCCTGTGATATGCTGAAAGACTCGCAAATGCCCAAACAGAATTCAAGAGGCATGGCGTGAAGGTTGAGCAGTGGCGGCCAAGTTTTGATGGCCGATGTGATGCAATGAAAGGTACAGGCGTGATTCGGATACTATTCTTTGCACTTGGTGCACTGTGGCGCAGTGCGGTCATTTGGCTATTGGTAGCCCTCGTTGTTGCACTTTGGGCGACAGGGTCCCTTGCCTCGAATTATGCGGCGGTCGTGATGGATGCTCGGAACGGAGCTGTCCTTCACTCCAGGCATGCCAACAAACGACTGCATCCGGCATCGCTCACAAAGATGATGACGGTTTATCTTGCAATTCAGGCGGTAGAAAACGGCGAAATCGGAATCGACCAGAAGATCAGGATTTCAAAGTTTGCTGCCAGGGAACCTGCCTCCAAAATTTACTACAAGCCGGGGCAGCGCGTGACGCTGAGGCACCTCATTCGTGCAGCCGCAGTCAAGTCCGCAAATGATGCGGCAACTGCGATCGCAGAAGCAATTTCGGGTAGCGAGAGCGCATTTGCCGCTCGAATGACAAGCACGGCCAGAGCGATGGGCATGAGGAACACGACGTTCAAGAATGCTCATGGCCTCACCCAGGCAGGTCATTTTTCCACGGCCATGGACATGTCCATACTTGGCCGGCACATGATTTATGACTACCCCGACTACTACAACCTGTTCTCCAGAATTTCGACCGTTGTGAATGCCGGAACCCTGAGGAACACCAACAGGAGTTTCCTCAGGTCTTACAAGGGTGCCGACGGGATCAAGACAGGTTACACGTCCCTTTCCGGATTCAACCTGACGGCTTCAGCGGAGAGGTCCGGCAAGCGCATCATCGTTACGGTATTCGGGGGGCGCAGCGCGCAGTCCCGGAACCAGCATGTCGCGGAGTTGATGGACAAGGGATTCTCGCTGGCCAAGCGAAACGTTTCGGTCATCAAGCCCAGGCTTCCGACAGTTTCGTTCAGCAGGCTGATCCTGGTAGATGTTTCAGTCCAGTCAGCAGAACGCAGGCGTCGAAGGCCAAGTGACAATGACCAGTCTCTTGCTGCGGCGGTGCTTGAGGAAGTCCAGGCCGGGCAAGAAAGCGAAGGTGACGCTGATCCGTCGGCCGAAATGCTGAAGACAGCAGAAGAGTTGATCGAATTGGGATTCGACCGACCAAGGCGTCGAATCCAGCATGAAGAGGATTCGGCTCTCGCCGAAGATCAGTTCGGAGGCGTGTTGGGGGTCGTCGTCGGCAAGTTCAACAGCAAGAGCCTTGCATCAAACCACCTGTTCAGGACGGCGCTTGTCGATTACGACTCACTTTCCGAGGCCACCAGAACCGTGAAGGTACAGGACGGAAAGTATGTTGCCATCTTCGAAGGGATTACACTCACGAACGCGAAGGTTGCCTGCGGCAGACTCAAGGCACGTGAAATCGAGTGCGAGATCATCCAGATCCTCTAGATCCCACATGACGAGTCCATGGCGACGAGGTGACGGCAGGGAGGCTGTAACGGGGATCGCATGGATAGCCAGACATTGGACAGAGCGGGCAGAAGCATCGCTGTCCTCGGCAACGGTCCGGAATACGACCCTGTGGCCGGCGTCCAGAAATTCTTGTCGTGACTTTTGCGTTACGCAACAATTTGAAATCATGAGGTGTCCTCGGGTGACCGAAATCAATTGTGATCTGCAGGCTCCGGTGTCCTGTCCGGTCGCCGGGTAATTCGAAAAGGCATCATTCCCGAAATTCCGCACGCTCAGCCGCCTTTTCTGCAGATCGGGGATTCACGGCGCAGGCCCGCAGTGAGTCCAGCCGCCCCGCAATGAAGATCCTCGACAAATATCCTGCTGCCCTGCGCCTACGCTGTGGCGAATTGTCGGACCAGTGCCGGGGACGCAACACACGCTACAGCATCGCTGAAAGGGTAAAACGGCCGACTCGGTGTATTCATGCATACATCCTGCGATATTGCCGTAAAGGCCTGGCAGGACGCCAGGCAGGCAGCCGGCAGCCGGGACTGGATATTCTGCCACTTGCAGGCACTCGCCGACGGGATCGTCTTCGAGACCTGGAACTCGCTGCTCGATGTCGCCGCCGACAAGGTCAAAATCCCTTTATGGCCCGGCGCCGGCAACCCCTGCAAAGTCCTTGAACCTTCCCGAAAGACGAGGAGACACAGGACAACAAACAGAAGAGGCCGTAACGAGAATTTCCGGGCGGCGTTTCAAGAGGGTTGTCTCTTTAACAGAATTGTGGTGACGACACCCGCAAGTGACGAAGTCCTGGAGAGGGAAATGAGACGGTCAGAAATCAATGAAGCAATTCGCGCTGCCGAGGCGATGATCGACTCACATGGGTTCAATCTGCCGCCCTTGGCAAAGTGGGATCCGGATGAGTGGAATGGCGATCCTGAAGACCTGTCGGAAATCAAGAAGATCGGGCTTGGATGGGACATCACGGATTTCGGCAAGGGGAGATTTGATGCCGAGGGTCTGGTTCTCTTTACGCTGAGGAACGGCCAAGTCGCGCCGGATGGCGAGGCTTCCGGTGTTCCTTACGCCGAAAAGCTGCTGATTTCCCGTGTCGGCCAGGTCGCGTTGCTACACTATCACAAGCAGAAGACCGAGGACATAATCGTCCGCGGTGGCGCCCCGCTGGCTGTCAAGCTGTTCAGCGTCCGTGACGACGGAAGTCTGGACAGGCAGGGTCGCGTTAAAGTCAGGATGGACGGAATGCGCAGGGAGGTTGAGGCCGGAGGGATTGTCCATGTCGAAAGAGGTGCTTCGATCACGCTTGAGCCGGGCTGCGCGCATGAGTTTTGGGGCCATGAAGGCGACTGTCTGGTCGGCGAGGTCTCCTCGGTCAATGATGACGTTACGGACAACTACTTCTTCGAACCGACCTCGAGGTTCCCCGAGATTGTCGAGGACGAACAACCATACCGGCTGATCGTTCCCGACTACCTTCGGTCCGGTTGACCGACCGCGGCGCAGCCGGTGCTGGCTGACCCCCCGAGACTGGCCCGCATCCGTGACCAACTTGATGATCGGGTTCATTTTCTGTCGTGGACGGCGGCAAGTTGCAATGCCGAGGCAGCGAAATGGCATTCGGCAGGATCGGGACCGGCTATTTGCCCGTGTTCCGGGCGCAGCATCGTTCTCTTGCCGGCCAAGGGCCCGATTGGCCGCATTCAGGACATAGCTGTCCGGCAGTGTCCGGGTGCGGCACTGTTCAGGGTCAGGATATCGAGCCAGGAACGAGCCTGTCAGGGCGGAGCACGCACGGGAGCTTGACGCAAGTTGACAAGTGCCTGCACGAATACCTGCCTGAAGGGGAATGCCGTGGCAAAGGACAGCCAGACCCGGCGCACCGTCACCCTGATCCGTCCGGCGAGCTTGAGCAGCCGTGAACGGATGGTATCGATGCGGGCGGTGGCAAGATCGGTGCCCCGCAACCCGATCCGGCGCAGAATGCCAAGGAGGATGCCGGCAAAGGCCGAGAAGTAGAGTCGCAACTGGTTGGCCGGCATCCTCGCCGAGGATGTCCTGTCAGCGAAAAGCCAGAGTTGCTGCTCTTTTGTCCTGTTTTCCATTTCTCCCCTTCCGCAGCAAAGTTGCTCGTAGAGTTCCCGCGCACTGATCCTGTCCCCGGCAAGGCTGGTGACGACGAAACGGGGATTGCTGCCATTCAATCCCGGAAGCCACTCCGCCTTGCCCACAACCCCGGCGGGAGGGACGGCCGGTGGCGGCACAACGCCTGCGGGATTTCTGCAACGCCTTGCCGATGCGGTCACAAAGGCGGCTGTTGCGGGCAAGGCCGAACACGTCGTCAACATCCTCGGCCTCGCACCAGGCCATGATTTCCTCCCGGCAGAAGCCACTGTCACCCCGCAGGATGATCCGGGTCTGCGGCCAGGCCTGCCGGATCTGCGGAATGATCCGCCCGAGCTCGTCAGCAGCGCCATCGCAGGCGTCCCTGTCGGCGGTGCGAAGACGGCAGAACAGGATGTCCTCGCCGCAGAAGATGTAGAGCGGAAGATAGCAGTGGTAGCGATGATAGCCGTGAAAGAACCGGCCTTCCTGCCCGCCATGCACCGGATCATCGGTGGCATCCATGTCGAGAATGATCTCCTCGGGTGCCTCCTCATGCATCTCGAGGAACAACGACACCATGAGACGGTCGATCCTGCCGGGGTCGGCGACGATCCGCTTGTAGCGGTCCGATGCCGCATGCCCCGCAGCGCCAAGCTCCAGGCGGTTCAGCGTGCTCGATGCCGCCAGAGCATGGCCGCGGTCGCGCTCGCGGACGCGCCTGTTGCCAGCCAGGTCGTCACATCCGCTTGCCAGGGCCAGTGCTGGATCACTGCGCAGCCGGTCATGGTCGTTGAGATCCTCATAGCCAAGCGCAAGCGCCATGACACGCTGGGCAACCAGCAGGGCAACGAAATGTTCGCAGCGCCGTTGATCCCGATGATCGGCAAAGCAGGCGGCAAGACGCCGTTTGACATCGTGGAGCCTGTCGGCCTCCCGCAGCAGAGTGGCGCCGCCATCGGATGTCATCTGTCGGCCGTCGAAGGCACCGACAATCCTGCGTCTTCCGAGGGCTTCAAACTCGCACTGTTCTGGGTTACACTCTGTCTGCATGGGGTCGGATCTCCGGGCATTGGTAAGTGTTTGAACTCATTAGCCAATACCACAGAATCCAACCCCATGTACACCCCCGTCGTGAATTACGCGGGCTAGTGAATGACGGAAAGGAATGACGGCTCTTCCCGCTGTTGAGAAAGCAGCTGTTCACCAAAGTGGCAGCGAAGGTCGCCGGTGCGGACAGAACCGTCATAGATCGGAATCGATACAATGGCCGCTTTCTTCAATCTGGTGTTATTTTGTGGTTGAGACCGCGCCTGAAACGAGCTCAGTTAAGCGGTTGCCATAGACTGTTGGTCTCTTCGCCCCGGTTCATCGCTCACCGTAAGCGCGTTCTTCCAACCTCGGGATTGTCGTCCCAGCTGAGAGAATTCCTACGTCTCACCAATGGACGTCACGACGTGGGCTTCATCGACCTCAGCCAATGGTTGGTGAATATGCCATGTACGACGCTGGCCGTCTGCGCCGTGCACCGTCACCACGGTTTCGACCGGAGGGCAGCCGGGTTCGTGGCAGGCGAGTTCGGCGACCGTAACGAGGTCTTCCCCTGACAGGGCAAGGTGTTTGGCAACCCAGGCCTTCACTTCTCCTGCGCGGCCGGGTGCGGTGCGGCGGGCGAACATGTTCTTCATGCCTCGTCTCCGCCATGTCGGACCCAGAGCACACGACCAGCCTCGTCGCCGATGAAGAGCCAGGCTTGCGGTGTGATCGCCAGAGCTGATATCGGTGTGCCGCTCGATCCCTTCACGACAAAGTCTTCCAGATCATTTTCAACTGAGACCCGCCCCGCAAGTACACTGCCATCAACAAAGCCTGCAAGGACGCCATTGCGTCCGACAAGCCCGGTTACAGCCGTGCACAGCTGCTTGCCGCCATAGGCGCATGTGGCGGGTGCGCGTCCCATCGGGCCGTCTTTGCCATCGAAGGGCCAGCAGACCGCCTCATCAGCGCCCGACGTGGCGAGGTAAGGCACGTCGCCAACCCAAGTGAAGCATTTAACCTTGGCCGGATAGCCAGACATGCGCATGTCCGCCTTGTCACGTAAGCGCCATCCGTGCAGGGCGTTTTCCTGCATTGTTGTGACCAGGTATTTCCCATCCGGGCTGAAGGCCGCAGGTCCGTGCGAGCCTTTCCAAATGAGCTTGGACGATTTCCACCGCCGGTCACGGCGTTCCCAGATGGTCACCCCGCCGTAGTGTGCGACAGCCAACCGCCGGGCCTTCGCGTCGAAGGCAAGACCGCCAACTGTACTTGGGTGTTCGAAGGTTTTGGCGTCTCTATCGCCTGCGCGCCAAACATGGGCCGTGCGCCCCGAAGAGCAGGCGAGATAACCCGGTGCTGTTGCTACGCAATCGACCCACTTTGTGCCGAATGTGGCAATTTCTTCAATCGTTCCGTCAGGCGAGACACGCAGGAAATGCCCGTCATCTCCGCCGGTGAGCACCGCGCCAGATGCCCCGTCAGTGGCAAGGTCCAGAATGGGTCCGCTATGGGCTTCGACCACGGTTGGTGGCTCGCCCGGGTGGAAGAAGCGGACAGTCCCATCGCCAAACCCCGCCGCGACGCTCGTGCCGACAGCAAGGGCTACCGTCACCGGAGCGCCTGTTTCCAGCGTCAGTCCCTGCCGTTCAAGTTGTGTTTCGGCAAAACCATCGCGGCGCGGACCTTGCCGCACGGCCTCTGCGGTCATGCCGCTCGACACGCGGCGAATCCGTCTTCCAGGCCCATCGAGTCAAGATCGCGACCAATGAAGACGATACGCGAGTGCCGCACTCCGTCAGGCCAAGATCCCATTGGCGCACCATCCATCAGCATGTGAACGCCCTGAAAGACATACCGATCATCCTCGCCTTTGAAGTCGAGGATTCCCTTAGAGCGCAGAATATCCTGCCCGCGTTTCCGGAGGAGTTGGCCGAACCAAGTCTGGAACTTGTCGAGGTCAAGCGGCGCGTCTGAAGCGAGCGAGATGCTTTTGACATCGTCGTCATGCTCGTGGTCGTGGTCGGACGTTAGGAAATCAGGCTCCACCTCCAACACACGGTCGAGGCTGAAGGCGTTCAGCCCGATCACCTCGTCGAGATCGGCACCGCAATGTTCGGTGCGGATGATCTTGGCATAGGGGTTGATCTTGCGGATGCGATCCTCCACTCGACCCAATCCTTCAGGCTCCACCAGATCGGTTTTGTTCAGCAGGACGATATCCGCGAAGGCGATCTGCTCTTCGGCCTCGTGGTGTTCGCCGAGATGATCATTGAGATGTACCGCGTCCGCGATCGTCACAATTGCATCAAGCCGCGTGCGGTCTGCAACATCTTGATCCACAAAAAAGGTCTGCGCCACTGGCGCGGGGTCGGCGAGGCCCGTCGTCTCAACGATGATGGCGTCGAACTTGTCGGCGCGTTTCATCAGCCCGCCGAGGATGCGGATCAAATCGCCCCGGACGGTGCAGCAGATGCAGCCGTTGTTCATTTCGAACACTTCTTCGTCCGCATCCACGACCAGGTCGTTGTCGATTCCCGTCTCGCCGAATTCATTGACAATCACGGCGTATTTTTTGCCGTGGCGTTCGGTGAGGATGCGGTTGAGGAGCGTTGTTTTTCCGGCCCCAAGAAAGCCGGTCAATACAGTTACGGGCACTTGCGCGGTCTGTTCCATTTTAGTTCCTTTTAGTTGGCTGGCACGCCGGTGTTGCATTCGCTGCATCGGCCGTGGATTTCGAGAACTGAATGATTGGGTTCAAAGCCGGTCCTCTCTGACAGGCCTGCAATGCTGTGGTTGAAGTCCGAATCGATATGCTCGGTCACGTTGCCGCAATCATCGCAGATCGCGAAAACCGGGATCTCATGGTCATGTTCGCCGCAACAGACCGTCCAGGCGTTGAGCGACTCGATCCGGTGCACCTGCCCAGCGTCGAGCAGTTTTTCAAGTGCCCGGTAAACCGTGGTAGAGGCCGTGACCCCATCGGAGCGAAGACCTTCCAAGATGTCATAGGCTGAAAGAGGGCGGTCCTGCTGCTGTAGATAACGCAACACCCGGTCCGCATGGGTGATGCGCTTTGACCGCTTTTCCACTGCCTTTCCTCCCTGATGCAATCTGCTTGACATGATGTAACAGATGCAGTTATCATTTGCAATGTTGTAACGTTACATATTGGGGCGCGTTTTGCATGCTTGGCGATGCACCAGTCTTGTCGATCTGTACGACATGTCGTGACGGCCGCGAGGCTATGGGTGGCTCGCGTGGTGGGGCGCGCCTCGCTCAGGGCGTATTGATGCAACTGGGAGGTAGAGCGGCCACTGACCTGATGCTTCGCAGCGTACAATGCATGAGCCAATGCAAGCGCCCCTGCATTGCATCTTTGTCTGGCCACGGCCGATTTACTTACGCTTTTGGAGACCTTGATCCCGAAAACGCTGGCCACATCGACGCGCTGCTTGAGCTTGTCGCCCGATATAGAACTGCGCCGGCAGGATTCCTTGAACGGCGAGAGCGCCCGGTAGGCTTGAGGTCGAATATCCTGGGGGCTTACCCCCCATGACCAGTACCTCGCATCTCGTCACGCATCTAGACACCGTACCTGCAGCATGAAGACAATAAAACCATGAGAGAATTCACCGACGATCTCACCCATCACAGCAATTCGGTTTCAGATGGTCGCGTGGATGAAGCGGCGCGTCTTTCTGTTGAAGATGCAAGTTGGTCTGTGCCCAGAAGCCAGCGAACGATCCTTCAGCCCATCAGCTTTGATTTGGCCCCGGGGCGAGTCCTGTGCGTTGTCGGCCCAAACGGGGCCGGCAAATCCACATTGCTGAGGCTGCTCTATCGTTACCACGCGCCGACAACGGGTGTTGTGAAAGTGGACGGTGCCAATATCTGGTCCATTTCGGCGTGTGAAGCCGCCCGGACTGTGGCGGCGGTCTTGCAAGAGCAACCCACCGACTTTGCATTGACGGTCCGAGAGATCGTTGCCCTCGGGCGCACACCGCATCGTAAGGGATTCGGGGGGGCGGCTGGTGCACGAGACGCTGCCAATGTGCAAGACGCACTGGATCAACTGGGCTTGGCTGCCTTTGCCAGCCGCCAACTTGGAACATTGTCCGGCGGCGAACGGCAGCGTGTCATGGTCGCTCGGGCGCTTGCTCAGGAGCCGCGGCTATTGATCCTGGATGAGCCGACAAATTACCTGGATATCCGTCATCAGCTTGAGGTGCTGGCGTTGATCCGTGATCTGCCGCTGACAATCGTAACCTCGCTGCACGATCTCAACATGGCTGCGTCGGTTTGCGATGACGTGCTGATGTTGCAAGCTGGCGTTCCGCTCAGCTTCGGACCGCCGGAAACCGTTTTCACCGAGGGCACTGTGTCCGAGGTTTTCCATGTAACGGCCAGGCAAGAACGTCTCGCGCCCAGCGACACAAAGCACCTGACATTTCATCTTTAAACCAAAGGAAAAACCATGAGACAGATCGTTCTCAGTGCACTTTCGCTCGGCCTCAGCACGGGGGTCGCATTGGCGGACGTCACCGTCCAAAGCTGCAACCGCACTGTCACCTTCGACGCACCGCCAGAGCGCGCCATCTCAAACGACGTCAACCTGACCGAGATGATGCTGGTCCTCGGTCTGGCCGACCGCATGGTAGGCTATACCGGGATCTCCGGGTGGAATACGCTGGATGAAGAGATGCGCGCGGGTGTGGAGGAATTGCCGGAGCTGTCTGCAAAGTATCCGTCCAAGGAAGTGATCGTTGGCGCTGATGCCGATTTCTTCTTCGCAGGCTGGAACTACGGCATGAAGGTGGGCGGTGAGGTCACACCCGAGACCCTGAAACCCTTTGGCATTCAAGTCTACGAACTGACGGAATCCTGCACTCACATCATGGACAAGGGCAGAGCCAGCATCGACGACATGTACACCGATCTGGCCAACCTCGGTGCAATTTTTGGCGTCGAAGACAGGGCCGCTGCACTGATTGACGAATACAAAGCGGAACTCGCATCCTTCACGGGCAGCCTTGAGACCGGTGATCCATTGCGCGTGTTTGTCTATGACAGCGGCGAGGATGCCCCATTTACAGCCGGGCTATATGCCATGCCAACCGCGCTGATCGAAGCGGCGGGCGGCATGAACGTTTTGGAAGGCTTCGAGAAAAGCTGGGGCACGGTGACTTGGGAAGAAGTCGTCGAACGCAACCCGGAGGTCATCGTGATCGTCAACTACGGCGAGGTGACGGCGGAACAGAAGCGCGAATTCATGATGTCGAACCCGGCATTTGCCGAACTGGATGCCGTCAAGAACGACCGGTTCGTCATGCTTGAGTATGTCGAGGCCACGCCCGGTCCGCGCAATATTCAGGCAATCAAGACCTTGGCCAACGCCTTTTGGGACGAATAGGGTGTGAGCGAAGCCACAACGGATTTGCGCCGTTCCAATTTTGGGCGGTGGCTAACCCTCGCCGTCGGTGGAATCATTCTATTGCTGGCCTCCTTGTCCGTCGCGGTGTCCGTCGGTGCTGTTCCCGTTCCCACAAGCACAGTTTGGGGCATTCTGGCAAACAAGGTTTCACCAGGGCTGATCGACCCAACTTGGAGCCGGGCCAGAGAGGCCATCGTCTGGGAAATTCGCTTTCCGCGCGCACTCTTGGCGATAATGGTGGGTGCCGGTCTCGCACTGGTTGGCGCAGCACTTCAAGCCGTGACCCGCAACCCCCTTGCCGATCCGCACCTTCTTGGCATCTCATCCGGAGGTGCCTTTGGTGCGATCTTTGCGCTCCTGCACTCAGGTCTTTTTCTTGGGCTTTTAACTGTCCCGCTTCTGGCCTTTGCTGGCGCGCTCATGGCGACCGCTATCGTTCTAGGAGTGTCCCGGTTCGCCGATGCGACCAGCGCGGACCGCCTGGTGCTGGCGGGTGTTGCGGTCTCTTTCATCATCATGGCAGGTGCGAATGGGTTGATCTTTTTGGCCGACCCCCGCGCATCTCATACGGTCGTGTTTTGGATGCTTGGTGGCCTTGGCCTCGCGCAATGGTCCCAGCTGATCTATCCGCTGATAGTCTTCTTGGCGAGCGGGGCGTGGTTGATGAGCCGCAAAACACTGCTGAACGCAATGACAATCGGCGATGAGACGGCCGCGACGCTCGGCATCCCTGTGGCCCGGTTTCGACTTGTCGTCTTCGTGGTCGGAGCGCTTATCACCGGGGTGATGGTCGCCTTTTCCGGTATCATCGGATTTGTCGGCCTCATGGTCCCGCATATTGCGCGGATTCTGGTAGGAGGCGATTACACCCGTGTCTTGCCAGCATCGGCCATGATTGGTGCGATCTTCCTTCTCTGGGCCGATATTGCGGCGCGCACTGTGATGGCCCCCGAAGACATGCCCATAGGCATCGTAACAGGGTTAATCGGTGGCATCTTCTTCGTCTGGCTGTTGGGGCGTCGTACAGCTTGACGATGTTGAACCGATTCCACCGTAAAAGTCGAGTTCATACCGAAGCACCAACCTTGGAAGCAATGCCGCAACTAGGAGCCTGTCGGATTTGGCCATGGATTTGCAGTGATTTCCTGTCCTTTTCCACAAGATATGGTAGTATCGGGCAGTGAATGAACAGTCTGGAGGATGATGTTGTGTCGATCAGGTTCCAGAGGGCCAATCGTGACGAGGTCTGGCTGTTGCCACCTTCGATCCAGGAGTGGCTGCCGGACGATCACCTGGCCCGCTTTGTCGTCGAGATCGTCGAATCCCTGGATCTGGACAAGATCACCGGCGTCTACCGGCATGGCGGCAAGCCAGCCTATTGCCCGGTGATGATGACGGCGCTGCTGTTTTACGGCTATTCAACCGGCGTGCATTCGAGCCGCAAGCTGGAAGCGGCGACGCATGACTCGGTTGCGGTGCGCTATGTCACCGGCAATCTTCATCCCGACCATGACACCATTGCCCGTTTCCGCAAGCGCCACCTGCCTGCCCTGCAGGAGCTGTTTGTCCAGGTGCTGTCGATTGCCGGCACCATGGGCATGCTGAAGCTTGGCCATGTCAGCCTCGATGGCACCAAGGTGAAGGCCAATGCCAGCCGCCACCGGGCGATGAGCCATTTGCATATGGAGCGCATCGAGGCGCAGCTGAAGGCGCAGGTCGCCCGGCTGCTGGAACTGGCCGAGGCGGCGGACGAGCAGGAGTGCGCTCTCGACATTCCCGAGGAACTCGGGCGCCGGCAAGAGCGCCTGGCGAAGATCGCCGAGGCCAGGAAGGAGATCGAGGCCCGCGCCGCGGCCCGCCATGCAGCCGAACAGGCGGCATACGAGGAGAAGATGCAAGAGCGGCGCCAGAAGGAACGGGAACGGGGAGGCAAGCTCGGCGGCAGGCCGCCGAAGCCGCCGGTGCCGGGCCCCCGCCCCAGGGACCAGATCAGTTTCACCGACCCGGATTCGCGGATCATGCCGTCATCCGGAGGCTTCGAGCAGGCTTACAACGCCCAGGCATCGGTGGACCATGGCAGCCACCTCATTGTCCATGCCCATGTCAGCCAGAGACCGAATGATGTCGACGAGATGGCACCGGCGCTTGCCGCGCTCGAGGATGTCGGCAGCCCGGCTGGCATCGTCGCCGATACCGGGTATTTCAGCCGCGCCAATGTTGAATTGTGCGACGATCGGGGCATCGAGCCCCTGATTGCTTCCGACCGGCAGCACCACAACCGTCCACTCCGGGAGAGAAGGGTGCCGGTGACAGAGCCTCCTGCCGATGCCGATGCGGTTGAGCGGATGAAGCACCGGATGGGCTCTGCCGAAGGGGAGCGGATCTACGCGAAGCGCAAGGCCGCCGTCGAGCCGGTCTTCGGAATCATCAAGAGGGTCATGGGCTTTGACCAGTTCAGCCTGCGCGGCATCGAGGCTGTTCAGGGCGAGTGGAGCCTGGTCTGCACGTCATGGAACCTGAAGCGCATGCACCGGCTGCTGTTGGGCGGACATTCGGCGGCATGAAGGGCAAAGGAGCATGGCTTGAGAACAGGAATTTAGCCGAATTCGACCGGAATTGCAGCCCTGGCAGGCAGAATTGTCGGCAAGGCTGGCCGCCGAGGTGGGTCCGGGCGCCGGTCACCGGTGAAATTCGACCCGGAGCCGATGAAGATGTGCAGGCATTCAGACGCCATGGACACCGCTTTCAATGCCGGTATTTCGACAGGCTCCTAGGGTCTGTTCACACTAACGCACTGCATCGTTGATGAGTGCGAAGTTTACGAAGCCCAAGAACAGCGCATCGAGCTTCTCGAAGCGAGAGAAGATGTGCCGGAAGCCCTTGAGCCTCCTGAACAGAAGCTCCATGTCACCGCGGGCGCAATGCAACCCCTCGTAAAGGGTGCGGTCATCGATCCCATCCTTCTGCAGGGAGGTCACCACGAAGCGGGGGTTGGGGCCTCTTGGCAGCCACTCGGCCTTGCCGACCACGCGCCGCTCCCAGCTCCAGCTGTTCAATGTCCGGTAACGGAAGTTATAGAGCGACAATCTGGATGATAGCTCGCGTTGCCTCACCAAATACGTTACTTTCGACCGATCCGTTGCCTCATCAAGAATGTTACCCGGAGCATTTGTTTTGGGAGCAGGATCATGAGGGGGTTAAGCATGTCGGCACGAGACGAATTGCTGGGGGCTTTGCGCCAGCGTTACGGCGAGGCAGAGCGCTCGGGCAAGTCACGCATACTGGACGAGTTCGTGTCGGTGACTGGGCATCACCGGAAGCATGCGATCCGTCTGCTTCGGGGTTCGGCTTCGACGCAGACGCGTGATGGGAGGTCGCGGAAATTCAAGTATGGCGACGAGGTTCGGGATGCCCTGGTTGTCCTGTGGGAGGCCTCGGACCGGATATGCGGCAAGCGCCTGCAGGTCTTGCTGCCGTCTCTTGTGGAGGCGATGGAGCGGCATGGGCACCTGGAGTTGTGCGAAGATGTGCGGGCCGGTGTTCTGGCGATGAGCGCGGCGACGATCGATCGGCGTCTTCGCGATATCCGTGAGAAGGCAGGCATCCGGCGCCGGCGGTGCGTGCTCTCGCCGACTTCGGTGCGGCGGCGGATTCCTGTACGTGCGGGCCAGGACTGGCAGGATCCGGCGCCCGGGTTCATGGAGGGCGACCTGGTCGCGCACAGCGGTCCGGTCGCGTGCGGGAGCTTTCTGCAAACGCTGGTCATCACGGACGTCGCCACCGGATGGACCGAATGCGCTCCGGTTCTGTACCGGGAGCAGACCCTGGTGCGGGAGACCCTCGCCCAACTGCGCAGACGCCTTCCGTTTGACCTGCTCGGCTTCGATGTGGACAATGACAGCGTCTTCATGAACGAGACGCTTCTTGCAGACTGCGAAGAGAGCGGGGTCGAGTTCACGCGCAGCCGGCCCTGGCACAAGAACGACCAGGCGTTGGTGGAACAGAAGAACGGTTCCGTGGTTCGGCGTATCGTCGGATATCGCCGCCTTGAGGGGCTGGCGGCGGCGGCGGCGCTGTCCCGGCTCTACGGGACGGTGCGCCTGTTCGTGAACTTTTTCCAACCCTCGTTCAAGCTCTCGGAAAAGACCCGGGACGGGTCCCTGGTCAGGAAACGCTACCACCGGCCGGCAACACCGTGCCGGCGGCTGCTTGAAGATGCCCGCACATCCCGGGCCGTGCGTGACGCGGTCACCGAGTTGCAGAAACGCCTGGACCCCGTTCTTCTCTTGCAGCAGATGCGACGCGGGCAGCAGGAGATTGCCGATCTTGCGGATGGCGTTCCGGTGCAGGCCGGGCCGGAAGAGACCTCGCTGAACGACTTTCTCGCCGCGTTGCGCACGGCCTGGACGGACGGTGAGGTTCGCCCGACCTCCAGGCCGGAGCCACGGCCGAAACGCGGCCGTCGTCGACCCGATCCGCTTGAGAAGGTCACGGACCAGCTGCGGACATGGTTTGATGCCGAACCCTGGGTTACGAGCCGGCAGTTGCTGGAGCAGCTGCAGGAGGAACATCCCGGCCTGTATCCGGACAACCTGTTGCGAACGCTTCAGCGGCGGGTGAAGATCTGGCGTCAGGAAAGGGTCCAGGAAGTGATCTTTGGATCACCGGCCATCGAGAGCGCTCCCCGGGAAGACCAGGCGCACGCGGATGCGATCGCAGCACCCGAATTCGAGACGACGTAACGAAAGGTGCCAGGGGTCATGGAACGCAAACGTCGGCAGGCTGCCACGGCAGGCCGGCCTGCCGTGGCAGCCTGCGGTCCGGATCACACCCCCAGAACTGGCTTCCAGAATCACCGGGTCTTCGGTAACATGCTTGATGAGGCAAAGGTTCAGCCCAGAGTAACATTCTTAAGTGAGGCAATACGAGCTGTCACCTTGATTGTCGCTCTCTAGGAAGTCCCGGAACAGCCGCTGCGGAGCCCGCCTCAACCTGCACAGCCACCGGGCAAGGTCCATCTCGGGCGCAATTATCTCCGTCAGGCGGGTGTTGCGGGCCAGTCCGAGCACGAAGTCGATGCCGTGCCCCTCGCAGCGGGACATGATCGCATCCCGGCAAAAGCCGCTGTCGCCCCGGACAATGATCCGGATGTCCGGCCAGGCGGCCCTGAGCCTCGGGATGATCCGGTCAAGCTCCTCCACCAGACCGTCGCCCGCATCCCGGTCGGAGGTTCGGAGCCTGGCTCACAGCAGCCGCTCGCCGCAGAGGATATGGAGCGGAAGGTAGCAATACTCGTTGCAGTACCCTTGGAGGAACCGACCCTCCTGGTGCCCGTGAAACGGATCGTTGGTGGCGTCCACGGCAAGGATGATCTCCCGCGGCGGCTCCGGGAATCCGCCAATGAGCATCTCGACCGGAAGGTTGCCCATCGCATCAATGTCGGCCCCGATGCGGTGATGCCTTTGCTCCCCGACCGAGGCACCCGGTGATACCGAGGCCGCGGTCCAGATCCCGCAGGAGCATGACACCGGCATCGGATGTGAGGGATCCGCCGTCGAAGCCGACCTCGACGGACCGGTTTCCGTGAGGTTGCAGGACGGTGGGCTGTGCGCGACAGTGTGTTTACATGGGGCCGTCTGCCTTCTGTCCGTTAACTCATTGACTCACAACGGACTGTGAAAGAAACACCGGCCCCGTGCAACCTGCCTGGTGAGATATGCGGGCTAGACGAAAGACCGGAAAATCCGTGGGTCGGCAATTGTGCGGGGACGGGCGATGGCGCGTTGCTGGCTGTAAGGCTCAATCTGAACTGCCTCCTGACCCGAATGGTGGAAGTATCGGGCCTGCAAGATCGAGTGGCACCTGCGAGCGGTAGGATTGACTGAACCGAGCGGCGGGCAGCCAGTGAAAACCGGATCGGAAGACTGTATGGCCAGGTCGGTCTCAGCTCTCTCGAATCTATTGTCCGAACGCCGCATTTAGCAGGGAGCGGGCATATTCGGTCTTCGGGCTTGCGAAGACTTCACTTGCGTCTCCCGACTCCACGACATCGCCCTGTTTCATGACCATGATGTTGTGCGAAAGAGCCTTGATGATCCTCAGGTCATGACTGATGAAAATGTAGGCCAGCCGGTGCTTCTCTTGGAGGTCGAGAAGGAGATCGACGATTTGCGCCTGGACCGTTCGATCCAGGGCAGAGGTTGGTTCGTCAAGGATCACGAGTTTGGGACGCAGGATCATCGCCCGCGCTATGGCAATCCGTTGACGTTGGCCACCTGAAAACTCGTGCGGGTACCTTTCCATCATGCCGGGATCTATGCCGACTTCGGACAGTATCCTGGACGTCAACTCCCGGCTGTTGGCACTGCGGGCCACTCCGTGAACACCCAGGCCCTCGGACACGATCTGTTCGACCGTCATTCTTGGTGATAGCGAACCGAACGGATCCTGGAAGACAACCTGCATCTCCCTGCGGACAATTCTGAGGTCACCGCTTCTCAGATTCTGCAACTCCCGGTCGTGGAACTTGATGCTCCCTTCCGAGGACACCAGGCGGAGCGCAGCCAACGCCAATGTGGTTTTGCCGGAGCCGGATTCGCCGACGATGCCCAGAGTTTCGCCGCGGCGAACGGTAAACGTCGCGGAATTCACTGCCTTGATATGGCCGACCGTTCTGCGCAGGACGCCCCGCTGAATCGGGAACCAGGTACGCAAACCCTCGACCTTTACAACGGTTTCAGCCCGTCTCTCGACGGGGGTGGGCTGGCCGGTTGGTTCTGCCTCCAGCAGGAGGCGGGTGTATGGGTGTTCGGGTGCGCTGAATATCTTCCCCGTTGGCCCGTTTTCGACAATGAACCCATCCTTCATGACGTAGACGCGATCGGCCATTCGGCTGACGATGCTCAAATCGTGCGTGATGAAGAGCAGGCTCATTCCGTACCTGTCCTTCAAATCCACGAGGAGATCGAGGATCTGCGCCTGAATCGTGACATCGAGAGCGGTGGTTGGTTCATCGGCTATCAGGAGGTCAGGTTTGTTTGCCAGGGCCATTGCGATCATCACGCGCTGCCTCTGGCCGCCTGACAGGTGGTGCGGATAGGACCTCAACCGTCCTTCAGGGTCATCGATTCCAGTGCTCGCAAGCAATTCGATCGTGCGTTGTCGCGCCTGTTCCCCGGACAGGTTCTGATGCAGTGACAGGCTCTCCCTGATCTGCTTTTCCAGGGTGTGCAACGGGTTGAGCGAGACCATCGGTTCCTGGAAAATGAAGCTGATGTCGTTGCCGCGCAGGTGGCGAAGCGTCGTGGGGCTGGCGCCGACGATCTCCTGTCCCTTGTAGGTGACGGAACCCGTGACTACCGAGTTATCCGGAAGCAGTCCGACCGTGGACAAGGCAGTTACAGATTTGCCCGACCCTGATTCTCCGACGATTGCCACGGTTTCACCGGGGGCAATCTCGAGATCAACACCGCGAACAGCTTTCGTCTCATTACCGTCCTGGAAAAACGAAACGGACAGGTTCCGGGCCTTCAGCAGCGGGTCTGTCACTTGAACGTCTTCCTGGGATCGAAGGCATCACGGACGCCTTCGAAGATGAACACGAGCAAGGAGAGCATGACCGCGAACGTTACGAAAGCAGTAAAGCCCAGCCAGGGCGCCTGGAGGTTCTGCTTTGCCTGAAGCGTAAGCTCTCCCAGTGACGGCGCCTTGGATGGCAGGCCGAACCCCAGAAAGTCGAGGGCAGCAAGGGCGCCGATCGTCCCCGTGATTATGAAGGGAAGCAGCGTCAGCGTGGCAACCATCGCATTGGGCAGGACGTGCCGGAACATGATGTTCGCATTCGATACTCCGAGCGCGCGTGCAGCACGCACATATTCGAAATTTCGGGCTCGCAGACATTCGGCCCTGACCACCCCGACCAGTGCAGTCCATCCGAAGATCGTCATCAGGATGACGAGCAGCCAGAAATCCATCTGCCAGATGGCCGCAACGATGATGATGATATAAAGGGAAGGAGTCGCTCCCCAGACTTCGATAAGTCTCTGGAAAAACAGGTCGATCAACCCGCCGAAATAGCCCTGTATGAGGCCGGCGGCAATGCCAAGCACAGATGTCGATATGGTCACGACGATCGTGAACAGGATCGACAGTCGAAACCCGTAGATCACCCGGGCCAGCACGTCCCTTGCCGTGTCGTCGGTGCCCAGCCAATGGTCGGAATCCGGTGGTGACGGCGCTGCCTGTCCAATGTCGTTTATGGTATCGAAGGAGTACGGAATCAGCGGCCACAACAGCCAGCCCCGTTCAATCGGCTCACCGTCGATTTCACCGTCCCGCGCATCGGAGATCGTATCTTCCGGATCATCCCAGCACGCCTCCAGCCCGCCTGAAATGATCAGGCATTTGACCTCCACGTCACGGTAGACTGCCTCGGTTTGAAAATCCCCGCCGAAGGCTGTTTCCGGGTAGAACCGGAAAATTGGCGTAAAGTAATGGTCCCGGTACTTGACCAGCAACGGCCTGTCGTTTGAGACAAACTCTGCAAACAGGGTAAATGTGAATATCACGATGAAAACGATCAGTGACCAGAACGCCCGCCTGTTCGTTCTGAAGTTTCGCCATCGACGGCGCGCAAGTGGCGAACTCCTGATCATGTTTCGCGGGTTTCAAAATCTATTCGGGGGTCGATCCAGACATACATCAGGTCTGAAATGATCCCGACGACCAGTCCGAGAAGGCCAAACACGTAAAGGGTTCCGAATATGACGGGATAATCCCTTGCCACCGCCGCCTCGAAACCCAGGCGACCGAGACCATCCAGCGAGAAGATTGTCTCGATAATCAGTGATCCTCCGAAGAACACCGAAACGAACACAGCGGGAAATCCGGCGACAACGATCAGCATGGCATTGCGGAATACATGGCCATACAGCACCCGCCGTTCGGTCAGTCCCTTGGCGCGCGCTGTCATGACGTAGTGCTTCTTGATTTCGTCAAGGAAGCTGTTCTTTGTAAGCAGCGTAAGGGTGGCAAAGGCTGAAATGGTAGATGCAAGTACCGGTAATGAGATATGCCAGAA
The DNA here is from genome assembly GCA_963664715.2 of Paracoccaceae bacterium. Classification (GTDB taxonomy): domain Bacteria; phylum Pseudomonadota; class Alphaproteobacteria; order Rhodobacterales; family Rhodobacteraceae; genus JAPOXR01. Next base: position 496,171 of record CAXXUY010000012.1, on the reverse strand, counting down.
GTAGTCCAGCATCTTTCCGATCAGGCTGAGTTCATCGAAGTTGTCGGAGACAAGCCCTCGCAGCGGAAACAACTTCAGGTAGGACCCTCCGGCAAACAGTACCAGCAGCAGGATTGCGAACAGGAATCCCGGAATGGCATACCCGACTATGATCGCACCCGATGTCCATGTGTCAAATGAGGTGCCGTCCTTGACTGCCTTCCTGATGCCGAGCGGTATCGACACGATATAGGCAATCAGCGTGGACCACAGGCCGAGCGTGATCGAAACCGGCATCTTTTCGAGGACGAGATCAACGACCCCGATCGACCTGAAATAGCTCTCCCCGAAATCGAACCTGAGATAACCCCACATCATTGTCAGGAAGCGTTCCAGGGGTGGCTTGTCAAAGCCAAACTGGACCTCGAGTTCCTTGATGAATTCCTCGGGAAGCCCGCGGGCGCCGAGATATCTTTCATCCGAGAAGCTCTCTTCCAGGGCATCGCCGCCGGTTCCGGAGATTGTTTCAAAAACATCTCCTTCGCCTTCCAGCTGTGCCAGAATCTGTTCAATCGGCCCGCCCGGAACAAACTGAACCAGGGCGAAGTTGATGATCATGATTCCGAGTAACGTCGGCAAGACCAGTGCCAGCCGACGTATCACATATGCACCCATCTCAGTCGTCCGGTCGGGGTGTCAGAGTGCTCCCGCCTCTCGAAGCTGCTCTGCCTTTTCCTCATTGTACCACCAGAAATCCAGTTGCCCGAGCGAATAGGGCGGAATGGTTTCCGGATGTTCGAAGATGTCGAAATAGGCAACGGTGTGAAATCCCCTGTACCATTGGGGCACCCAGAACTTCTCAGCTCGCAGGATCCGGTCCAGGGCACGGACGGCGATCTTCAGATCTTCACTGTTGTCAATCTCTTGTATGATATCGATCAGCCGGTCGACCCCTTCATTGCCGTAACCCATGTCGTTGAAGACACCGTCGATGTATTGCGAGCCGAACATCTGGCGCAGGCCCGCGGCAGAAGGTTCGAGGCTGAGTCCGAAACTGGTCGTGATGATGTCGAAGTCGTGATTGCGCGAGCGGTCTGTCATCTGCGCAGGATCAACCCGGCTATGGACGGCATCGACTCCAAGCAGGCGAAGGTTCTCGACATATGGAATAACGATGCGGTCAAATGCCGGGCTGTCTTCAAGAAATTCGACACTCAGGGTTTCCCCGGCCTCGTTTCGACGAAGCCCGTCATCGCCGACCATCCATCCCGCGGCGTCAAGCAGATCGGACGCCGTCCGCAGATTGGCCCGGTCAAGCTGCCGCTCGCCTGATCCCGGAGCCATGACCACGGGTACGGTGAAGACGGATTCCGGAATGAACTCCCTGATTGGCTCGAGGTATTCGAGCGCGTCCTCGCCCGGCAGGCCAGTCGCCGCCAGGAAACTGTTTTCCCAAAATGAGTGAATGCGCTCGTAGAGTCCGTAGAAGAGAGTTTCGTTCGACCATTCGAAATTGAACATCAAAGCGATGGCTTCGCGCACCCGGATGTCCTGAAACTTCTCACGCCGGAGGTTGAACACGAAGCTCTGGCCACTTGCCGGCAATCCCGTGTCAAATGTCCTTTTCATCGCCCAACCGTTCTCGATGGCGTCAAAATCGTATGAAGTCGACCAGGTCTTTGAGCTGTTTTCGCTTCTGAACGTGTATTCGCCAGCCTTGAATCCCTCGAATGCAGCGGCGCTGTCGGCAAAATACTCCACTCGAATGCGCTCGAAGTTCTGCCTGCCAACATTCACCGGAAGGTGGTCGCCCCAATAGTCCGGGTTTCGCCAGTAGACCAGGCGGCGATTGGGCTCAACCGTATCCAGGATATATGGAGAGGAGCCAACAGCCGGCTCCATGCGTGATTCGTCAAGCTTGGCCTCAGTGCTCTCGAACCAGGCCTTGGACATGATTGGCAGACCGCCGATCAGTTGGGGATAGTCCCGCGGCGAATCCTCTGTATTGAAGACAAACTTGATGCGAAGGGGATTCTCGATTTCGACCGATGCCACCACCTTTGCCAGTTCGCTGCGATAGGAAAACAGTCCTTCCGCCAGGAACAACTCATAGGTGAAATTCACATCCTCGGCGGTAACGGGCGTGCCATCAGAAAACCTGGCTTCCGGCCTGATGTTGAACACAACCCAACTCCGGTCCTCGGGGTATTCCAGCGACTCTGCCAGCAGTCCGTAACTTCCGCTCACCTCGTCGGCCGTGCCGGTCAACAGGCTTTCAAAGAAGATCGACGACAGCGCCCCGGCTCGTCCCTTGCGAGTATAGGGGTTCATCGAATCGAAAGTACCGGGCGCCCAGACTGAAATCTCGCCACCACGCGGTGCGTCGGGATTCACATAGTCAAGGTGCCGAAAGTCGGCTGGATACTTCAAGTCACCGAATGTTGAAATGCCATGCGACTTGATGATGTTGTCTTCGGCTAGTGCCTGTATGCCTAGCAGCAGAGTTGCCATACCAGCGGCGGCGACTGGCCGCGTGACCTGGATGACCGCATCTTTCAATCTACTGGAACCGCTACCTACAGATACTCCAAGCCTAATCCTGTTCATGGAATTTTCCTCTAACCATCATTTGGTGTCAATCTGGATCAAAATAGCGTCAGCAAACCGGAACTCGGCCCGATCCGTGTTCGGCTGATAGTAGACTACCGGTACACTCGTGTTCAATGCCACAGGCCGGAGTCACACGAAAATTTTAGCACAATGGAACCACGAACCGGCAGTATCCCCGCGGTATCACTGCAGTGATTGCAACCAGGCAATCAGATTTGCCCTGTCCTGCGGCTTCTTCAATCCGACAAATGTCATCTTTGTGCCGGGGAGATATTTCCTGGGGTTGGCCAGGAATGCCGACAACTGCTCCTCGTCCCATATTCCTTCCAGTTCCGCCATCGGGTTCGAGTATTTGAAACCGTCGATGATTGCGATCTGCCGTCCGATGACGCCGACCAGATGCGGTCCAACGCCATTCTTGGGCTCTTCGACCTGGTGGCATGCCTTGCACTTGGCAAACACCTTCGCTCCCTTCGATGTGTCTGCCGCTGCAAGCAGAGTCAGGATGTCGACTATCTCTTCGACAGCCGATTCCAAATGGTCATCGGCAATATTGGCAAAAATCGGCGTCGCACCATGACCGTCCCCGTGATCGACCGATCCTACATGGTAGATGGACTCTGCCGCCCACTTTCCAAGCAGGAATACCAGCAACGCGCCACAGAGCGCGCCGACTGTCTTGGTCGCGGTCATCGTATCGGGCATGTTCGACCCCCAGTTGACGACAGTTTTGCCTGATCAGAATGTCCGGCGCCTTCTACAGGCTTCCAATTCCAAATTGCAAGGTATACTAGCCCGACGCCTGACAAGAATTCGGGGTCAAATTGAATACTGATCGTGTGCATGAAGTTGTCGCTTTCCAGGGCGAGTCCGGTGCATATTCACACCAGGCCTGCATGGCTGCCCGCGCGAACTGTGAAGCTCTTCCCTGCCGCACGTTTGAAGGCGTCGTCGAGGCAGTGAATTCGGGTCGGGCTGATGTTGCGGTCCTGCCGGTCGAAAACTCGATCTACGGTCGAGTTGCGGACATTCACAGGCTTCTGCCCGAATCCGGTCTCTTCATTGTCGATGAGGCGTTCGTTCGAATTCACATCAATGTACTCGCAGTCCCCGGTACAAGCCTGCCGGAAATCTCCACCGCGATGAGTCACGCTGTCCTCCTTGGACAATGCCGGGATTTTGTCAGGAAGCATGGCATCCAGACCCTGGCCTGGGCCGATACGGCCGGCGCTGCGAGACACGTTGCGGAGGCTGGCGACAGGAGCGTGGCTGCACTGGCATCAGAACTGGCCGGGGATATCTACGGACTCGATGTGCTGGCCCGCCACATTGAAGACGAGCGCTACAACAGGACCCGGTTCTTTGTCATGTCTAGCGAACGGAACTTCGAACGACGACACGACGAGATGATAACGGCGTTCATGTTCAGGGTGCGCAACATCCCGGCAGCACTCTACAAGGCGCTGGGCGGGTTCGCCACGAACCGTGTCAACATGCTCAAGCTGGAGAGTTACATGGTCGGGGGCCTGTTCAGCGCCACGCAGTTCTTCGCAGAAATACAGGGACATCCCGATGACGAGAACGTTCAGCTAGCATTCGACGAGTTGAATTTCTTCACGAGCACGATGAAGGTTATCGGGGTATATCCAGCAGCGGTCCCCCGCAACTGAACCGCCGACCGCGGCTCGTGGCCGTGTACGAGACAACTGCCGGTAGATACCGGTACATCAGAACAGGTTCAGTTGAATGCGATCTGCCGGATACGGGCGTTACGCCAGGCGCCCCGACAACCACAGCCAGATCAGTTGCTCTGCGATTGAACCTGGTCTCGGAGGCGCGACCGGCCCGCTGGAATCTGCGTAGGTCTGTAGCACCTCCTCCCTTGTCATCCACAGGGCGTTTTCAAGTTCGCTCTCGTCCATCGTGATTTCCGTGGTTTCTGCCGCACCCTTGCAACCCAACATCAACGATGATGGAAAGGGCCATGGTTGAGAGACAACGTAACTGACCTGCCCGACCCGAATGCCGGTTTCTTCGAATGTCTCCCTTCTCACGGCTGCTTCGACCGTTTCTCCGGGTTCCATGTAGCCTGCAAGCAGCGAGTGCATTCGGTCTGGCCATCCGTGGGCTCGCCCGAGCAGGAGCGAATTCCCGGAAGTGATCAGCATGATCACGACCGGGTCCGTTCTGCAGAAATGTATGGTAGAACAGCGCTCGCATTTCCTCTGCCATCCCGCGGCGGCAATCCGGCTTGCACTGCCACAATTTGCGCAGAACCGGTGACGAGCGTGCCACGACAGCAGCGACTTTGCGATGGCTGCCAGTTCTGCATCTGCGTTTGCCAATGTGGTCATCATCGACCTCAGGTTGACAAAACGCGCACCCTCTGGTGCATCTGGATGTTGTTGCTCGGTCCTGTCGAGAATGCTGTCGACTTCAATGGAATGGGAAGAATCGGGCGACCACGCTGAAATGTCGGCGGCAAATCTTGGTGAATCGTCCCAGAGTCCGAGACAGACCGGATCCTCCGATACCTGGGAAAGACAGGGATGGCTGCGCGTGAGCCAGCAAAGCGAGTTCGCGGCAGTCACCAGTGGCTTGCCCTGCCAGACCGGCAGGATTCTGGCATCTGCGCGGTTGGCGAACTCCTTCAGTTCGCTGCCGTCACTGCCCAGGTTCGACAAACGGACGACACCGCCACCTGCGAATGCCATGCGATCGATGGGATGTTTCATCGGATGCCTCGCTGTATACCCGGGTGTATGTACCGGAAGGGACTGCCAGACCAACCCTTGGCCGCTTTCCGCCGCGCGTTGACACGGGCGGATACGCTTGCCGGTTGATCCGCCTGCGCCGGGACTCGACGTCTATGCTCGTGGATGCAGGTCATCGGCTCTCCAATGAAACGAGAACTGGAAGGGGTCTCGCGATCCCCGGGGTCGGACTTCTGCCAGGCGAGGACTCTAGGTGAACAGGACTTGCCGCAAAACGGCAATTTGTTGACAATTTACGGAAACGCGGCAGATTTGTCTGCTGATGCTTGTCCACTCCGGATTCAGGTTGAGAGGGAAGATTGTCGGCTCGCTTCGCTGCTGAAGCCGAAATGCCGGCCTGACCATGGCCGGATCGGTTGCCATGATTCGGCGCGAATTGTCACGGGCAACCGGTCAGGCAACAGTTCCGGACCGGAATCCGGGGTTCGCTCAGGCCGATCAGGTCAGGATCTGGCTTGAGGAAAGCAAGGGCAGTTCATCCATGCAACAGTTTCCGGAGTGATCGTTGTTTCGTGCCTTGCCCTGAGTCTTGCAGACCATTATTTCATCGTTGGGCTGGCGCGGGCGAATGGCTCGCGAACCCGGTCAGGTCCGAGAGGAAGCAGCCGTAGTGAGACTCATTCGGGTCGACGCCAGTCCGTTGCGAACACCGGGTGTTACGCCGTTGTAAACTGTCCCGAGACTTGATTGATTCGCTATTGGGGTTTGAACGCTGGAACTGGAACGGCCAACTGGGCAAACGTAGCTGAAATGAGTGCAACGCATGCCTCATTTCCGTCCATTGGTGGTACCGGCCACAATCCTGGCCCCGAAATCGGACCGGCGCACTGCTGGTCACCAGGGAATTGACTGATGTCGAGGCTGCCGGATCGATTGCGTGCGCGAAGGCTCTACAAGAGCCTGTTGAAAGACATCGTTGAAGGTCGCCCGTCGGGTACCAAGCAGAGGATTGCCAGGGCGGCGGGCTCGTCGCGGAGTTTCGTGAGCCAGTTGCTGAATCCGGACTCCGAAGTTCCTTTGCCGGAGCGCCACGTTGCGACGATCATGAACATATGTGAGTTCACCGAGGGCGAGGCTCAGGATTTCCTGGAACTCTATGAAGCTGCTCACCCGAAGCGGCGTAGCGGGAAGTTGGGCTCGGACCCCGATTCCATCACGATCTCGCTGCCGAAATTCGCATCGGCCGAGCAGCGCCGGGCTGTCGAAGAGGCAATCCTCGAGACGGCCGAGAAGATCATCGATGTGACGATCGCGTCGAACAGGCGCAAGCCTAGACGGTCTCGGAAGAATTGAACCGGCCTTCAGAAAATCCCGCCGTCCACGACCTGTTCAGGGTGGTCACCGGCCCAATCCGACAAGAACACATGCATGTTCTCGCAGCCTGCGAACTCGATCGTCTTCGTCCCGAGGGTGACGCCGGCCTCCAGAGCTAGCCGCGCACAGGCAACGTGATCACGGAACTCCCGCTTCGGGCAGTTTTCGGAACCATGGATGATCGTCGATAGCAGGTCTCCTCCGTAGCCGTTTATGTGGTCCAGATCGGGCGCGAGGGTCAGGAGCCACTCCATGGTGTCTGGCAATCCCTCCCAACCAGCGAGATGCAGTGGCGTCATCTGCATCTCGGTGCAGGCATCGGTGTTGAATCCAAGGTCGACGAGCCTCTTTGCATGGTCAAGTTTGTCGGGAAACGGAATCAGGTTGGCCAGAAGTTGATCTGTTTCGCTTGAATGTCTCCAATGGGAGGCTGGCGCATCATGGGCAATCGGCCCGTCGGCGAGGGCTGCGAGCAGGGACTCGGTGTCGTCGAGTGCAGCGGTGCCGCCATGGCGTTCGATCGCCTCGGTGACCCCCCTGTTGCCGTACATTCTGGCATAGGCATATGGCGAATGCCCGTTGTAGAGCATTTCACAGTCGGCACCTGCATCGAGGAGAATCTCGGCCATCCGGGCGTCTGCCATTCGTCGGCCGGCGTGATGCAGTGCAGGTACCATCGTCGGCGGCTCGCCGCTTGGGTGTTCTGCCACGGGAGAATTTACGCAAGCCCCGTGGTCGAGCAGCATTCCGACCGTCTCGTGATCATTGAAGTCGATTGACCGCAACAGCGCGTTGGTGCCATCAATCCTTGCACCGTATTGCAGCAGGATCCGGGTGCCTTCGCAATGGCCGAGTTCAGTTGAATGGTAGAGTGACTCGTCGTCATTCGGATCGGCACCGTTTTCGAGAAGCCAGCGAGCAAGTGGCAGGTTGCCCGCATGACCGATTGCACCGTAAAGGACCGAGAGCAAGTGGGGAGAATCCTGTTCGGCAGGGAACCCGTCGTTGACATCAGCCCCGTTGCAGACAAGCAGTTCGGCAATCCTGAGCATCCCGGCTTCCTTTTCCGGCGCGGCGAGAATGTGGCGGGAAAATGCCAGGTGCAGGATGGGCCGACGATGGCCAAGCTTCCTCGTCGCCAACTCCTTGTCTTCGGCGAGTCTCTGCCGCACGGCAATTTCGTCGTACAGGGCCAGTTCCAGGTCAAGGCCCTGGTTTGCGAGTAGAGGATCGCTGTCCAGCAGCTTCCGCACAACCCAGTGCTGCCCGAAGAAAAGCGCTACCCTTAGACGATGTGCCTGATCTGACTGTCTCAAGGCTTCCCACTCACAGGAAGTTGGTCGTGCGGCCGACACAAATGAACGAGAGTTCCTGTGGCATTGGACAGTGAACCGGGACGCCCGATGCCTGCTGTATTTTCCATTCCGCAAATCACCTTCCGTTATGCCCGGCAATTCCTGCCCGGCAATGCGACGGGCACCGCCAGTGCCCGGCTTCCGGCCATCATATGGACGTTTGGCAAGCCGGCAAGTAGTTTGGGTCTTGACGTATCCAGCGGGCCACCATGGAAGTAGAATCTGTCAAGTCATATCGCGTATTTGCGCGCAAGTACCGTCCGGGAACCTTTTCTTCATTGATCGGCCAGGATTCCCTGGTCAGGATCATGAAGAACGCATTTGCCAAGAACCGGATTGCCCACGCATTCATACTTACCGGCGTGCGCGGTGTCGGAAAAACCACGACCGCAAGGATCATTGCAAAGGGGTTGAATTGCACTGGCCTTGCAGGCGGCGAAGGCCCGACTACGGAACCGTGCGGGAAATGCGACCATTGCCGCGAGATCGAGGCAGGCCGGAATGTCGATGTGCTCGAGATGGATGCCGCCTCAAGGACCGGAGTCAATGACATCCGGGACATCATCGACAGTGTTCAGTACAGACCGGTCTCGGCTCGCTACAAGATCTACATCATTGACGAAGTTCATATGCTGTCGGCCAACGCTTTCAATGCGTTGCTGAAAACACTCGAAGAACCACCCGAGCACGTCAAGTTCATATTTGCAACGACCGAGATCCGCATGGTTCCGGTCACTGTGCTCTCAAGGTGCCAGAGATTCGACCTGCTGAGGGTGAACCCGAAGGTCATGACTGCACATCTGAAGGACGTCTCAGCGAAGGAAGGAGCAGAGATCGAGGATGATGCGCTGGCCCTGATCGTTCGCGCCGCCGAAGGCTCGGTCAGGGATGCTCTGAGTCTGCTGGACCAGTCAATTGCGCTTGGAAGTGAAAGGATCGAGGTTGACCAGATCCGGGCAATGCTGGGAATCGCGGACAAGGGAAGGATTCTCGATCTGTTCGAGTTGATCATGCGGGGCAGGACGCCTGAGGCCCTTGAGGAGTTGGCAAGACAGTTCAAGGGTGGAATTGAACCGGAAGCGATCCTGGAGGGTCTGGCGGAAGCGGTGCACTGGGTGTCGGTTCTCAAGGTTTCTCCGGAAGCTGCCGATGACCCGGCCGCAAGCCCGGACGAGAAGGCGAGGGGAGTTGAACTTGCCGCCGGGTTGTCCCTTCGATGTCTGGCCAGGGCCTGGCAGATGATTCTAAAGGCGATCGACGAACTGGCACATGCACCGAATTCGAGGATTGCGGCTGAAATGGCCGTGATTCGCCTCTGTTATGTTGCAGAATTGCCGACACCTGACGTTCTCATCAGGCAGTTGTCGGGTTCCGGCAGTGAAAGCGAAGGCAACGTTGCCAGTCGCCTTCCGGCCAATGAAGGCCGTGCAACTGGCGCGACCGGGGCAGCTTCGCCTCCGGCTGACATCGAAGCCGGACCGCCATTGCCCGATTTCGCTGTAGAAATGCCTGGATTGCAGGAACCCTTGGAAACTGCTCCGGCCCGGCCGGGCGGTGCCCCCGACGACGGTTCCGAAAACGCGGTTCGGCAGACGGGAAGGGAAGATCCCGAAAGGAGCGTCATTGACCATGAACTGACCAGGAGCGTGCTCAGGGTCTTTCCGGACGCGAAGGTCCATGTAAAACCGACAGCCTGAAACCCGGCCACTGGCCAGAGCCAATCTGGCGGGATTTGGTCGGGCCAGGCAGTCAAACCGGAGTTCCGAATTGCTTGCCGAACAGTCCGAAATCAAGGTTCTCATCGAACTGCTTGCCCGGTTGCCCGGTCTCGGGCCGGTATCATCGAGAAGAATTGTCCTCCACCTGATCCGGTCGAAGGGAGGACGGATGCAGGATATTGCATCGGCGATTCAGCGCGTTGCAGACAGTGTTCGGGAATGCGTCGAATGCGGCAATTTCTGTACGGATCAAAAATGCCCGATCTGCAGTTCGCCGGACCGCCTCGGCGATCAAATATGCGTTGTTCAGGATGTGGCGGATTTGTGGGCAATGGAACGGTCGGCTGCATTCAAGGGAAAATACCATGTCCTGGGTGGAGTGCTGTCAATGCTGGACGGAAAGGGGCCCGAGGAGTTGCGGATACCGGAACTGGTCGAACGGGCAGGCGCCGGGAGCGTTCAGGAGGTCATTCTGGCTTTGAGTGCAACGGTCGATGGGCAGACCACGGCTCACTACATTGCTGACCAGCTGTCCAGTTCCGGAGTCAGGGTGACTTCTCTCGGCAGGGGCGTACCGGTCGGAGGAGAACTGGACTTCCTCGATGATGGAACAATTGCCGCGGCGCTCACGGGCCGAAGGGAATATTGAGCGGGACTCGGTCATGTCCGGACAGGGACGGAACTTGAAGAATCCAGTCGCTGACTTGCGCATGAATTCCATTGCGAACGGTTGGTGCGGCGGGGTGATCGAAGTCAGCCGGAAGGTTCCATGATGACGTCGGCAGGGGGAAAGGCGATCGTATCGGTTCCACAGGCCCAGCGGGAACAATTGCGCCGGGCCAGTTCATGGTTCCGGGAGTTGCAGCAGTTGATCTGTGATCGGTTCCAGCTTCTTGAGCATGCACATGCTGGCAGCACGCCCGCAGCCACTGTCGAAACGACAGAAACAAGGCGTCGTCAGGAGACTGGCGAGGAGGGCGGCGGCGGCGTCATGGTCAGGATCCGGCAAGGTGCGGTGTTCGAGAAGGCCGGGGTCAATTGCTCGGAAGTCTCCGGAACACTCGACGAAAGGGCACAGGGTACGCTTTCGTCCACCAGGCAAATTGCCGGGCTTGACCAAGACCCGAGGTTCTGGGCCGCGGGGGTATCGGTCGTGTGCCACATGCAGAACCCCCTTGTTCCGGCAGTTCACATGAACACCAGGATGTTCTGGACGCCCGGTCGATGGTGGTTCGGAGGTGGAACAGATCTCAATCCCTGCATAGAGTTTCCCGAAGACAACATGCATTTTCACAACGAGTTGAGGGCGTGCTGCGAACGGCTTGGCCAAGGCCGTTACGAGCAATACAGGGATTGGGCAGACAGGTATTTCTTTGTCAGGCACAGGAATCGGCCGCGCGGCGCCGGCGGGGTCTTCTTCGATGACCTGAATTCGGGAGACTGGGACAGGGATTTCGGATTTGTGAAGGATCTCGGCAGGACCTTTCTCGATGCCTGGATTCCCATCGTTGAGCGGCGGCAACCCATGCCCTGGACAGTCGAGGACAGGAAAGTCCAGCTGGCCCACCGCGGCACCTATGTCGAGTTCAACCTCATCTATGACCGGGGCACGAGGTTCGGTCTGGAGACCGGCCACGATCCGGACGCCGTCCTCATGAGCCTGCCCCCGCTTGCCAGTTGGCCCTGACTTCGTGCCGCATCATCGGCTTTCGGCGCGCAGGTCTAGCTGGATCGAACGGTCTCGAGCATCAGTTCGACATTCTCGATCCGGGCGTCCGGGGTTATTCCGTGCCCGAGATTGAACACGTGAAGACCGCCGGAGAGTGACGAAACGATCCGCCTTGTTTCGTCGACCAGTTGCTTCCCGCCCGTCACAAGCAGGGATGGCTCGAGATTCCCCTGCAGGCAGGAACCGGACTGCAGATGCGTCGCTGCCCAGTCGGTGTTGACCGTCTGGTCGATTGCAAGGCAGTCGATGGCGGATTCATTTGCGAACCCGGCGTATCGCAAACCTGCGCCCCTTGGGAACAGGATGACGGGAGTGTCAGGAAAGCTCGTCTTGATCGAATCTGCGATGCGTAGGTTTGGTGTGACAACCGCATCGTCAAAATCCTTGCCTGCCAGCGTTCCGGCCCAGCTATCAAACAGCTTGACCACTTCGGCGCCAGCCTTGATCTGTTCAGACAGGTGAATGACAGTTGCATCCACAAGCCTGTCAAGCAGTTGGCGGAACGCCCCCGGATATTGCTTCATGAACGCCAACGCGGGTTCCTGCCCAAGCGTGCTGGTTCCGGCAATCATGTAGGTCGCAACTGTCCATGGCGACCCTGCAAACCCGATGAGCGTGGCACTTTCTGGCTGCTCGCGTCGCAAGATACGAAGAGTATCATACACCGGAGCCAGGGCGTCGGTCACTTCGTCTGCGCAGTGCAGGTTGCTGATGGCGGACGGACCGGTAACCGGCGACAGCCGGGGTCCCTGACCGTCAACAAACGCAAGATCACACCCAAGTGCCTGCGGCACCAGGAGGATGTCCGAGAATACGATCGTCGCGTCGAATCCAAATCGATGCACCGGTTGCAACGAAACTTCCGCCGCAAGTTCGGGCGTGTAGCAGAGATTCAGGAAATCGCCGGCACGTTTGCGAAATGCGCGGTATTCTGGAAGATATCTGCCTGCCTGGCGCATGAGCCACACGGGTGGCGGGTGAGTAACCCTTCCTCTAAGCGTGTTCAACAGCGGTTTGTTCTCAACCATCCCTGTCTCCGCGGAGTTGCCGGGTTGCCGAGACACCAAAGTTGTGGCTTCTGCATTCCGGCATTCTGGCCCGGCTGGAGACTATTAGGACATTGATCATGGCAGGCAATACGAATCCGCGATCCGGCAAAATCAGGATCGGAACGAGGGGATCCCGGCTGGCACTGAAGCAGGTCGATATCGTTCGCCACCAGTTGGCCAACATCTGCAAATTGGACCCGCTCCACATGGATGTCGTTCCTGTCGTGACGACAGGAGATGTTGAACAGGGCCGGCCGCTGCACGAAATCGGCGGAAAGGGCCTGTTCTGCCGTGAAATCGAATTGCAACTTCTGGATCACCGGATTGACATAGCGGTTCACTCCCTGAAGGACATGCCGGCGGCGCAACCGGACGGGCTGGTGATCGACTGCGTCCTCAAGAGAGGCGATCCGAGGGACGCTCTCGTCTCGGAGAGATACACCCGAATAGAGGCCATTCCACCAGGGACCCGGGTAGGGACGTCGAGCACGAGACGCCGGGCCCAATTGCTGCACCTGAATCCATTGCTGGAAATCCGTGCTCTGCGCGGAAATGTCGACACGCGGCTCAGGAAGCTCTCCAGCGGGCTGGTCGATGCGGCAGTATTGGCGGTCGAGGGGCTGAGGCGGTCCGGACTGCAGGATTCCAGGGCAACCCCGGTTCCGGAATCCGAGATGATGCCGGCACCGGCGCAGGGTGCAATCTGCATTGAACGAAGGAGCGATGATGACCGGATTGCCGAACTGCTCTCGCAGATCGACGACTGGAACAGCCGGCTCGTGTGCAGCGCGGAAAGATCATTCCTGCGCGAGCTCGGCGGAGATTGTACAACCCCGATCGGGGCCATCGCAAGGCTGGGCGGCGAGGAGTTGATACTGGACGGCGAACTCCTGGACCCGGACGGAAATGTGCGCGTGAGAAAACAGTGTGTCGGGAGTTACCGGGATCCACTGGCCGTGGCCAGGCGCCTTGCGCACCAGGTTCGAGAGGAATTCAACCGGAGATCAGCGAACTGAAGACTGCATCCGGGTAACCGGAGTGCCATTGAAGGCCCGCCCCGGCATTCAGGTATCCGCGAGTGACGTCGAGATCATCGAGACCACCTTGAGAGTCCGGTGCACCGGGCACTTGTCGGCAATTTCGAGCAGCCTGGCCTTCTGTTCTTCCGTCAGGTCTCCTTCAAGCACTATTGACCGCGAGAAGTGATCGATTTTCGCCGTGCTGCTTTCACAATCCTCGCAATCGGTTGCATGTGTTTTTTCATGAGAGACATCCACCGCCACGGCGTTGAGATTCCAGCCTTTCCGCCGGGCATACAGGCGAATTGTCATGGACGTGCAGGCACCCAGACCCGCAGACAGCAGCCCGTACGGCGTAGGACCCCGGTTGGTGCCTCCGTAACTGACGGGCTCGTCGGAGATGAGCCAGTGACCTTCACCCGTCTTGACATGCTGTCTGAAACCCTTCGGATCGACCTCCGATACCCTGACGACCCCTTCGGCGACCGATTCGTCTTCCGGACTTGTTCCCCTGGCAACGTATTTCCTTGCCCAGGCCGCGATGACGTTGGCAGCGTATTCGGCGTCTTCCCTTCGAGTTATCAGGTGGTTTGCATCATCAAGCGTGACAAAGGACTTCGGATGCTTGGCGGCGCCGAAGATCCTTGCCGCGTTTTCGATTCCCACAGTTGCGTCCAGGGGGGCATGCAGTACCAGAAGGGCTTTCCGCAGGCCGGAGATTGCCGGTGTCAGGTTCGAATTGTTGATGTCATCCACGAACTGCTTCTTGATGGTGAAGGGGCGTCCACCCAACGAGACTTTTGCCTGCCCACGCGAGTCAATCTCGTCCAGGCTTGCGGAGAAGTTGTGGGCGACATGCGCAGGGTCTGCGGGAGCTCCAATCGTCACGACAGCGCGTGCCGACGCGATCTTTCCTGCCGCCATCAGGACGGCAGCGCCGCCAAGTGAATGACCGATCAATACCGACGGCGCCATTCCTTCATTTTCCAGGAAACGTGCGGCGCGCACGAGGTCTTCGACATTCGAGGTAAAGTTGGTGTTTTCGAACTCACCGTCGGAATGGCCAAGCCCCGTGAAATCGAAACGCAAGACCGCAAACCCGATTTCTGCGAGCGTGGTTGATACCAGTCTGGCGGCCGGAATGTCCTTGGAGCAGGTGAAGCAATGGGCAAAGAGCGCAACAGCCAACGGCTCACCGTCTGGTTTTTCCAGTCGCGCAGCCAGCTTTGAGCCTGAGTGCCCTTCAAATTCGACGCGTTCCGTGACCATCTTGCGGTTCCTTGCCAGTGTTCAAGCCGAGAGTGCCTCTTTCGAGCGGAGAATTCCGGGATTTGCAAGTCGCAATCCACTGTCATGATCGATAGACGAACCGGTTCAGCAACGGAACGGGTTTCACGGATTGGTGTCACTTTCGGCCTGCCAGAATCATCATCGGTTTCCCGATTGGGCATTGTTGCGTTAACCTGTGAGGGGATTTTGGCTGTTGCAGTATATCCCGAACTGCAGCGGGCGCGAATCGGCGCAGGATGCTGCAGGGAGACAGAAGGATCGATGCGAGAAAGGGATGCCTTCCGATGGCACCGTTGCAAAGGCCGGGAAATGGCCGGTCGGGCAATTCAGGGATCTGTCGACTTGACAGGACAAAAGAACTGCTGGTCCGCCAGTCTGCCTGTCGGGAAGCGTTCATGCAGGCCGGAGATTGTGCGCCCGGCCAGGACGGCGGGTAGGAGGACGTGATGCCGTTGCCGACCAATCGGATCCGGAGAAGCAGTTGCCACCCCGGAGATCTGGCTGTTGATCCTGCATTCCGGGCACGACCCGGTGATATCCGGCAGACCGGGATCCGGTGTGGGGAAATGATGGTTGCCGCTAGTTGCCATGCAATCAGGATAACTGGTGTAGCGGAAGGGCGGGGCCGTACGGCCGGTTCTGCCAGGCGATGTTGGCAAGGTCGAACATGAGTGGTGTGCCCGAAGGGCCGCTTCAAGGCGGATCGTCGGGATCCACGGCTGTCCCGGAGGTTGCCGTGTCAGTCTGCGGAAGTGCGTTCATCGACGACGAGATCATCTTTGAAAATCTCGAGTTGGAGGTTCCGGCCGGGAAATGGACATGCCTGCTGGGTCTTTCGGGGATCGGCAAGACCACGATACTCAGACTGATAGCCGGTCTCGAAACCGCAGCATTCTTCAAGGGCGAAATCAGCACCTCTGACGGCGAACCTGTTGCCTCGAGGATTGCCTACATGGCCCAGAGCGACCTGTTGTTTCCCTGGGCAAGCCTTCGCAGGAACATAGTGGTCGGGGCAAGACTTCGCGGCGAAACCCCGAACCTCGCCCGCCTCGATGACCTGCTTGAGCGGACGGGATTGACCGCACATGCCGACAAGATGCCGCATGAGCTTTCGGGTGGCCAGAGACAACGCGCGGCGCTGGCAAGAACGCTCATGGAAGACCGGCCGGTCATCCTGCTGGACGAACCCTTTGCGTCGCTGGATGCTCGCACGAAGTCACTGATGCAGGATCTTGCCGCCGAATTGCTGAACAAGAGAACAGTCCTGCAGGTCACGCACGATCCCGCGGAAGCAGCGCGCCTCGGTCACGGGATTGTCGTCATGCACCGGTCCGGACTGCACGCGGAGCCGGTCCCTGCGGAGGATCCTCCGCGCCAGGTTGACAACCTCGAATGTCTGCAGGTCCAGGGTGCCCTGCATCGGCAACTGCTGGAGTCGGGCTGATGTCCGCCAGGCTGCCCTTGATTGGAATTCTGCTGTTCATCGCGCTGTGGCAGGCGGTGGTTTCACTCACCGGTTTGCCGCGCTTCATCCTTCCCGGCCCGCTCCTTGTCCTGGAAGCCATGTGGACCAACCGGGAACTGATACTGGAGCACGCGCTGGTGACGCTCGCGGAGGTGCTTATCGGAATGGCAGTTGGAGCGTTGCTCGGCGGCCTGTCCGCGGTCTACCTGGCATATTCGCCCGCAGCCAGCAGGTTGGTCCGGCCGATCCTGGTCTTTTCACAGGCCATACCGGTCTTTGCGCTCGCTCCGATCCTGACGCTCTGGCTGGGTTACGGCCTGCTCTCGAAAGTCGCGATGGCAGTTCTCATCATTTACTTTCCGGTGACGTCTTCGTTTTACGACGGGCTTGTACAGACACCGAGGGGTTACCTCGACCTCGCGAGCACGATGGGGGCCAATCGGCGAAGAAGACTGCTGCTGGTGCAGGTCCCGTCGGCAATGCCGTCCCTGGCATCCGGCTTGAGACTGGGTGCGGTTTACGCGCCGATCGGTGCCGTCATCGGCGAATGGGTTGGGGCGGCCCGTGGCCTGGGATACCTGATGCTGCTGGCAAACGGACGCGCGAAGATCGACCTGATGTTTGCTGCACTTGTCGTCCTCGGGATCATGGCAGTAATCCTCTACATTGCTGTTGATCGGCTGGGGCAGCGGATGCGCCATGGATACTGACCGCAGCTCGGGGTCAGTCGGTCGAAATCTCCATCTCTTCGAGCAGAACCGCGAACTGTGCGGCATGCATATCGCGATCGAGCCTGCTGCCCTGGACGCAGGGCCTTGGGAAACTGAACTTTATGACATTGATGGCAGGCAGTTCGTAACGCCTGACGAGTTCCACGGGGGTCTGAAACAGTCTGGCGACGGCATTGTCGGAGACAAGCTTCGAGACATTCTCCAGCTCCTCGCGTGATTCGCAGAACACGTCCAAGGTGACGGTAAAGGGGCCCGCGTTCTTGGAACGAATCCGGTTGACCAACTTACCGAGGCGGGCCACGACCGACCTTCACTTCCTCGATCCTGAACGCCTCCATGGGGTCGGTCAGGGTCATGACGTGGTTCAACAGAAACTCGAAAACCGGTCCCCTTTCGGATTCGGCGGGTGAGAAGGGAAATGCAAATGTAGGGAGTTCCTCGCCATTCGACAGGGGAAAATGCAGCAGGAAGGGGTTTGCGAGCTTTGCAATCTCGGTCGCCCTGTCCTGGGTTTCGGCAGTGAAGATGCACATGACCCCGACTTCATTCGGAACATTGCGCTTGGTCTCGAGTGTGCCGAGAGCGGCATTTATCCCGATGAGGCGAAACTCGATGCGGAACTCCTCGGGACTGAACCCCGTGCGCTGCGGAATTTCACCCATGAGAAAGTGCTCAAGTCGCTCGATCCAGCAACTGGCGTTTGCGACGTAGCGTTCGTTCCTGAGGATCACCAGGATCGTGGTCTGGTACCCGGCGGGCCCGGCACCTTCCAGCTTGACGGTATAGCATGGCGAGGCCACCCATTCCGAACCTTCAATCCTCACCCTGCGCTCATCCAGAGCCCGGTATGTCGCCTGGCGCACATCAAGCCTGCCCCCGGGCTCGAGGAGTTCCAGGGGGTCGGCGTTCTCGTACAGCATATGGGCCGATACGGATTGCGGAGTGCACGTTGCCGATGCGTGCATGGGCTCGACCGTGCAGCCTGACTGGTCGAATTCGATTTCGATCACCCCGCTCATCGGCAACGTGGAACAGAGCGCTCCGCATTCACCGATCTTGGCGCCGTGCCAGGCGGCACCACTATGCTCGCCGTTCAGGATGGGCAGGGCCGCGATCCCTGCGGTGTCGGTTGCCCGTCCAGCTATGACGACGTCTGCACCCGTCTCGATTGCAGCAGTGACCTGCTCCACGCCAGCCAGCGCCACGATATTGGAACACCGCTCCAGTGACTCGTCTGAAAGTTCCGGTGCATGGACGAGCGGCGACAACCTGTTGCCGGCAAGGGCGCATGCAATATCGTCCCTGGCCTGGGATGTCTTCAATGTCGCGACATGCACCCTCCTTTGCAGGCTGCATGCGGCCTCGTCGGTGATCTTGAGCATCCAGTCGACGGTGCTGTCGGTTCCGCAGGTTCCGGCGGATGTAAGGACGATCGGGATCCCGTATTCCAGCCCGTATTCCAGCAGCAAAGACCATTCTGCGAGAGTTGATCTGCGCGAATACTTGGAAGTGCCCGAGCCAAGATAGAATGGGCCGCTATCCGTCGATCCCCCGTCAATGCTGATGAGGTGCGGTCGCCGTCGGATTCCTGCATGGAACGCATCGCGGTCGAACCCCAGGCCAAGTACCCCCGACGGAACAAGAACGCGGGTTGTCATGTCAGTCTTCGACGGGCTTTGGAGGCTTCAGAAGGTTCTTGAGGAAGACCGGAGCGACGAAACCGGCAATTGCGGCAATCCAGAGGCCAATGGAGATGCCCGAGGAGAACAGATACATCCAGTCTCCGTCGGAGATGATCATGGCTCGCCGCAGGCTGTCTTCCATGTTGTTGCCAAGCAGGATGCCAAGAATTATCGGGACCGTGGGAACGTCAAGCTTCCGGAACAGGTAGCCAAACAACCCAAACACGATCATGAGAACAAGGTCATATCCGCTTCCCGACAGCGAGTAGATACCGCCGAAGGACACCATCATGATTCCCGGAAGAAGTATCCAGGGTGGCACGGAGAGAAGACGAACAAACAGCCTGACCATCGGGACGTTCATGATCAGCAGCACGACATTGGCGATCAGCAACGCGGCGATCAGTCCCCAGACGACCTCGGGCCGTTCCTCGAACAGGAGCGGTCCGGGCGTGATGTTCAGCGTGAGCAGCAATGCCAGAAGGACAGCGGTTGTTCCGGATCCCGGCACTCCGAGCGTGAGCATCGGAACCAGCGCGCCGCCTGCCGCCGCGTTGTTTCCGGCCTCGGGAGCGGCTACTCCTCTTGGATTTCCCTTGCCAAAGGTGTCCTTGTCCCGTGCAAGCGATTTTTCACCCATATAGGCGAGGAAACTGCCGAGCGACGCTCCGGCCCCGGGAAGAACCCCGGCGAAGAAACCGATCACGGTCGACCGCAGCATGGCAAAGGTTGAATTGTAGATGTCCCGGAACGGGATTGTGATCTTGCCGAGCTTGACGCCAATTGCCGTGTTCTTGCCGTGGCTCTCGATGAACATGAAGATCTCCGACACGGCAAACAGTCCGACGATCGCGACCAGGAAGTCGACACCGTCCATCAGATGGATTTCCCCGAAGGTCAACCTTGGAATTCCGGTCTGGTTGTCGAGTCCGATCATCGCGATGCCCAGGCCGATCGCCGCCGCCAGCGCCGCCTTCGCCTGGTTCTTCGAAGCAAGACCTCCCAATGTGCAGAATGCGAGGAGGTAGAGGGCAAAATACTCGGCCGGGCCGAACAGATAGGCTACCCTTGCGAGTATCGGGGCAAGCAGCATCAGGCCGATAGTGGCAAGGAGAGCGCCGACAAACGATGCAACGCCAGAAAGCACGAGAGCATCCGCTGCCCGGCCCTGTTTCGCCATGGGATAGCCGTCCAGGGTTGTCATCAGGGCAGGTTCGTCGCCAGGAATGTTGAGCAGGATGGAGGAGATTCGCCCTCCATACATGGCCCCGTAATAAACGGATGTCATCAACACCAGGGCTTCGGTGGCATCCAGTCCGAGTGAAAACGCCAACGGAATCAGGATTGCAACCCCGTTGGATGGTCCAAGCCCGGGGAGCGATCCGATGATCGTCCCGAGAAAGCAGCCAGCCACGGCAAGCATGAGCGTGGATGGGGTCAATGCAACCGCAAATCCCTGGCTGAGGTTCGCTAGCAATTCCATGGCTTCGCCCGGTTATCCTGCAAAATATCTGCCGAACGGGGACAGGCTGAGTCCCAGGCCGAAATTGAAGATCAGGAACAACCCGATCGACAATCCGATACCCGAACCGACCGCGGTAACGAGGCGCGGCGAAATCAGATAGCTGAGCGCAGCTGATGCGATTGCTGCAGGCACGATGAATCCAAACGGCTTCAGCGCCTGCGTGAACAGATACATCACGACGAGGGCAATCCCGATCCGGCCGAACGTTTTGACATTCGGCCAGGCCGGGTCCTCATCCGGCCTCAACGCGATGTAGACTCCGCAGATGACCGCGACGCCTCCGATAATGTAGGGAAATGTGCGGGAACCGACCGGGTCCGAGAGAAATCCAATCTGAATCTGGGACGCGCTCGCGATATACGCGAGCGCAATGGCTACAGTGCCGAGACCCAATAGTCGGTCGCTGGTCACTACTGGATTACGCCTATATCCCTCGAAAGCACTTCGATTTCCATGATCACCTCATTGACGTAATCCTGGAAGTCGTCACCAACTCTCGTGAAGGGCGCAAGGCCGTTGGCGATCATGGCTTCGGCCCACTCTTCAGATGCTGCGACCTGGGCAAGTGCGTCGGACCACTTCCGGTAATCGGCGTCCGAGATTCCCTTGGGAACGTAGAGGCCCCGCCAGTTGACGGATACGATGTCGATTCCCTGTTCCTTGGCGGTCGGGATGTCATCGAAACCCGGAACACGCTCGTCTGTGAAGACTGCCAGGACCCTGACGTCACCCGCGGCAAGGAAACCGACGACCTCGGACATATCGCCCGTCATCGCCTGGGTATGCCCGCCGATCGTCTGGGTTATGGCATCACCGCCCCCGTCAACGCCGATATACTTGACTGCGGTCACGTCGTTGAAACCGGCGCGTCCAAGCGCCATCAGCACCTTGAGATGGTCGAATCCGCCGGCCGCGGACCCGCCCGCAAACGTGACCGATGTCGGGTCGGACATCACGGCATTGAGAAGGTCGTTCAGCGACTGGTAGGGCGAGTCTGCTGCAACCACGATGATGCCGGGATCGGCACCGATCGCACCGAGGAACCTCACCTGGTCGGCTGTCATTCCGGCATAGGCGTTCTGTGCCAGCCTCGTGGCCGTCGCCGAAGACGCGGCCACGATGAGTTCGCTGTCCTCACTGCGTTCATTGACGACGTGGCTGAAGGCCAGGCCGCCGCCGCCGCCCGCCATGTTGGTGACCTTGATGGGCTTGTCGACCGCACCGATGTCGTACATGATCTTTCCGATCGTGCGGCAGGTGAAGTCCCAGCCACCACCGGGGTTGGCCGGTGCAATACACTCGGCCGAGAACGCCGGGCCAGCCATGCCGACAATTCCGGCAACTGCCCCTGCGATCAATCTATTTCGAAGACGAAATTCCATTTTTTCCTCCACATGGAAAATTAGATGCCATTCATAAATTGGCCGAAGAACACGAAGTCATTCGGCTCGCAACACACCACGGTCCAATCTCGCAGTCGCGCGCTTGGTTTCGGGCGCGCGAACCCCCTACAGCCTCGTGCGCAAAGTTGCAATCTTGGCTGTGAATTCCCGGGTCGACACTGCTCACGCCGCCGCCAGTTCGGTGCCCTTTTCGATTGCTTCCTGCAACTTCTTCTTGAGTGAGTTGCATCGCGACTTCGAATGGAGTTTCAGGCCCGCGATATCCTTCACATAGAAAACGTCGACTGCTTGTACGCCATAGGTTGCGATGACGGCGCTGGATATCACGACATTCGATCTGTACATCGTGTTGGCAAGATCATACATCAGGCCAGGCCGGTCACGGGTGTCGACTTCGATGATCGTGTGGATGTCCGAACCTTCATTGTCGAACGTGATTTCGGTCGGGACACGAAAGCTCAGTTCTCTCTTCGCGCCCGGCTTCTGCTGCCGCTCGCGATCACGGGTTCGAAGGGCGCTCCTGGTATCGATTTCGCCGCTCATGGTCTTTCGGATCATTGTCATCAGCCGCTTGACCCGGGATTTTTCGTAGGGACGGCCACGCTGATCCTGGACCCAGAATACCGCGGTGGCATAGCCATCCGAACTCGTGAAGGTCTTTGCCTCGACGACGTTTGCGGATGCGAGGGCCAATGTGCCTGCGATCCTGACGAAAAGGCCCGGATGATCCGCCATGGCGAAGCAGATCCGTGTCGCATCCCGGTCGGCGTCCAGCATGGTGTCATTCCTGACCTCGTCATCAGGGATTCCGTCAAGCAATCTGGCGAATGCAACCTGGGCGTCGGTGGGCAGGACCTGCCAGTAGGCTTTCCCGTGCCTGCCTATCTCGTCGGCAATGATCTTCTCGGGTTGGCCGCTCATCGCGGATCGGAACCGGTCCGTGGCAGCATCAACATCCGTCAATCCGATCTCAACAACGCCTTCCGACATCACCCTGTGTGTCATCCGGTACAGATCGCGCAGAAGCTGTGCCTTCCAGTTTGTCCAGATCCCGGGGCCAACGCCGCGAATGTCACAGACCGTCAGCACGGTCAGCAGCTTCAGGCGCGTGCGGTTTTCGACTTTCCTCGCGAAGTCCCGGACGGTCTTCGGATCGGAGATATCCCGCTTTTGGCAGGTGTCCGACATCAGGAGATGGTTTTGGACAAGCCAGACCACGGTTTCGGTTTCGTCTTCGTTCAATCCAAATCGCGATCCGAGCCGCGCCGCGATTTCGGCGCCAACCGTGGAGTGGTCCCTTCCGGATCCCTTGCCAACGTCATGCAGCAGCAAGGCGATGTAAATGACTCTCCGGTTGACGCCCTTCTCAAGTATCTCGGAGGCAACCGGGAGTTCCTCGCGATATTCTCCACCCTCGATCTGCGAGAGGGTGGAAATGCACTGGATCGTGTGTTCATCCACCGTGTAGTGGTGATATCCGCCAGGCTGCATCATCGCGACGATTTCCCGAAACTCCGGTACGAACATGCCGAGAAAGCCAAGTTCGTTCATGCGCCGGAGCACGCGCTCGGGATTACCGTGCTCGATTAGGACATCAATGAACAGCCGGTTTGCATCGGGATCGTTCCGGAATTTCTTGTCGAGCAGGTGCAGATTTGCGGCGATGAGCCGCATGGCATCAGGATGAAGCAGCAACCCGGTCACGAGCGCTTCGTCAAAGAGGCGGAGGATATTGAGCGGGTCCTTCAGGAACTCCTCGTCATCAGCAATCGCCAACCTTCCATGGACCTGCTTGTAGCCCGGGCCCACACGCGTTCCGAATTGCAACCCCCTTCTGCGCAGGAAGCCGATGACACGCGGCTCGCGCTTCACATGCTGGGCTTCCATCGCTGTGAGGAATATTCTGGTCAGTTCGCCAACGATCGTTGCGTGTTGGAAATACTCCTGCATGAAATACTCAACCGCTGACCTGCCGCGCTGGTCCGTGTATCCCAACCAGTCAGCGACCTCTTCCTGGTTATCGAAATGCAGCTTGTCCTGGGCTTTTCCCGCGATCATGTGCATCACGCACCTGACCGACCACAGAAACGCCTCGGCACTGAGAAATTTCTCGAACTCCTCGATACTGAAGACATCGAGACCGATCAGTTCCGAGGGATGGTCGACACGGTGAAGGTACTTGGCGATCCAGAACAGTGTCTGCAGGTCTCGCAGGCCGCCCTTTCCTTCCTTTACGTTTGGTTCGAGGACATACCTGTTGCCGCTCTGCCGCTCGTTCCGGGATTCGCGCTCGGCCAGCTTTGCCTCGACGAACTCCGGACCCGTGCCCTCGAACAGGTCGTTCCAGATCCGTTCGTGCAGTTCAATTGCAAGATCCTGATCGCCGTATACCAGCCGATGCTCGAGCAAGGCAGTCCGTATGGTAAAGTCCTCCTTGCCCAGCCGGACGCAATCCTTTGAATTCCTGCAAGAATGGCCGACCTTGAGATTCATGTCCCAAAGCAGGTAGAGCGTCGTTTCGATAACCTCCTCGATCCACTTCGTGATCTTGTCCTCGATGAGGAAAAGCAGATCAACGTCGGAAAACGCGGCCATTTCGGCGCGACCGTAGCCACCGACCGCCGCCACCGAGAACCGGACTGGCATGCCATTCCCCGAATGCAAGGTTCCGGTCGCCAGCTTCAGGACTGAGCGGACGATACCGTCGGTCAGATAAGTATAGGTTCGCACCGCCTTCAGGGCTGCGAATGGGCTGGTCGGGAATTGTTCGTGGCAAACCTGTTCGATTCGGGCCAGGCCGTCCTGCCTGCGGGTCTTGAGTTCCTGGAGTATCGCACTCCGGATTTCACTGCTGTCCCGAGACTCGGAAACCAGTTCCCGAATGAACTCGTCCATGGAAGCTTCATCGAAGATTTCCTCGGCAGGCATCAACAGGTTGTCGAGTGGCTCTGCATTGAATCGCTCGCTCGAGGACATGTCGGAAGTTTGATTCATCGCCATCGGTCACTCCGCCTTCTGAAGACCCGATACTCTCGAATCCAGTTGCCAGCCAGACGACTCAGTCAAGCGGCGCCAGGGCCCGGTTTGATCGCCCTTCGTCGTAAACCCTGAGTCTAGGATACTGATTGACGGAATTGATTCAGTCAACAGCAATCAATTTGTATGGCGTTGCATTGCCGGTTAAGTCGAATAGAGTCCCTAGGCAGCCGCCGCTGATGTGGAGCGAATGTCGGTTCGTCCGCAAATGCCGGATCGCTGATAGCAGGGAGTTTCGAAGTGACATCACCCAGATATCCTCGCGACTTGTTGGGATACGGTATCGACTCGCCTCGTGTCGAATGGCCTGGCGGCGCGAGCGTAGCCGTTCAGATTGTGGTCAACTATGAGGAAGGCGGGGAAAACTGCATACTGCACGGGGACGGGGCATCCGAGGCATTTCTGTCGGAGATTGTCGGAGCGCAGCCTTGGTATGGGCAACGACACTGGAACATGGAGTCGATATACGAGTACGGGGCAAGGGCCGGTTTCTGGAGGCTGCTGCGCCTGCTCGGGGAGTTTGACGTACCGGCAACGGTATTTGGTGTCGCCACGGCGCTTGCGCGCTCGCCTGCACAGGTTTCTGCAATGGTTGAAGCGGACTGGGAAATCGCCAGCCACGGCTTGAAGTGGATCGAATATGGTGAGTTTCCGGAAGAAGAGGAATGGATCCACATGCAGGAGGCGATCGCTCTCCACCGGTCCGTGACCGGCAGTCGACCGAAGGGATGGTATACCGGGAGATGTTCCGTCAATACGGTCGGCCTTGCCGCGAGGGAAGGCGGTTTCGATTATGTTGCCGATTCCTACGCGGATGATCTTCCCTACTGGTTGAATGTTGAAGGGCGGTCGCAACTCGTGGTTCCCTATACATTGGATGCGAACGACATGCGGTTTGCAACTCCGCAGGGATTCAATTCTGGAGACCAGTTCTTCGCATATCTGAAGGACTCGCTGGACCTGCTGCGCGCGGAGGGTCGGGCCGGAAGGCCGAAGATGATGTCTGTCGGCCTGCACTGCCGTCTTGCCGGCCGGCCGGGAAGGGCACTCTCACTGCAGAGATTTCTGAAGTATGCCCGTTCATTTGAAGATGTCTGGTTTGCCAGGCGGATTGATATCGCCCGGCACTGGATCGAGAATCATCCTCTGGTGTCTTCGGAACCCGGCATTACTGCGGATGGCGAAGCGTTCGGGCGACTGTTCGCCGAGACTTTCGAGCATTCGCCCTGGGTGGCCGAGACCGCGAGCAGGCTGGAATCCGGAAAGGCACACGATTCGCCTGAAGGAGTTCACAGCCTGTTGTGCCGGGCATTCAGGAATGCCAGTGACGACAGGAAACTGTCTGTCCTGCTCGCCCATCCCGACCTTGCGGGCAAACTTGCCTTGAGGAAACAGCTTACGTCCGAGTCAACCCGCGAGCAGGCATCCGCCGGACTGGACTCGCTGACGGAAGCCGAGAAGGATCGTTTCCTGGAACTGAACAGCAAGTACCAGGACAAATTCGGTTTTCCCTTCATCATGGCGGTTCCGGGTTTCGGAAAACACGAGATCCTCGAGGCATTCGAACGCCGGATCGAGAATTCCAGGGACGACGAATTCAACGAGGCATGCAGCCAGGTCGAGAAGATTGCCCTCAACCGGGTAAGGGGAATCCTCAGTGAAAGGCGAAGAGGTGAGTAAATCCAGCTACAGCCGACCGCCGGGCGGCCTGCCACCGCAGACGGAACTGTCAACCGACCGGGCAGTTTGCACGGACTTCTACGCCGTCATCCCAAGGCGAAACATGAGCGACATAGTCACCAGCAGGTTGCCGGGGTGGCATGGTACCCGGCTGTGGGTGCTCGCCAGGCCGATGACGGGGTTTGCCGAGACCTTTTCTCATTACGTGATGGAAGTTGAACCCGGTGGCGGCAGCAGTGATCCCGAACCTGACATGAACGCCGAAAGCGTCCTCTTTGTGACCCATGGGAATGCCCTGCTCAAGGCAAGGGACATGGATCGAGAGGTGAGTGCCGGCGGTTACGTCTTCCTGGCTCCCGGTGACGAATGGAGTCTTTCCGTGACCGGAAGCGAAGACTGCGTGTTTCACTGGATCAGAAAATCCTATCAGAAGGCCGACGATACCGGATATCCGACCTCGTTCGTCCTGCATGAACGGGAAGTCGAACCGGTTGCGATGCCAGAGACCGACGGAAGGTGGACAACGAAGATGTTCGTAGACCCGGAAGATCTTCGCCACGACATGCATGTCAACATCGTGTCCCTGCATCCGGGAGCCGTCATTCCCTTCGCCGAGACCCATGTGATGGAGCACGGACTCTATGTGCTTGAAGGCAAGGCGGTCTACAGGCTCAACACTGACTGGGTCGAAGTCGAGGCGGGCGACTATATGTGGCTTCGGGCATTCTGCCCGCAAGCCTGTTATGCCGGTGGCCCCGGCTTGTTCCGCTATCTCCTCTACAAGGATGTAAACCGGCACGCCACGTTGTTCTCGAATGACGATTCGAGCTGACGATCATGGGCGGTAGACCGGATACTGTTGCCATCGAGCGCTTTGATGCAGAACGTTTCGGTGAGTTCTGCGACGTGATCGAAATCGGTGATCTCACGGGAAAGCCAATCAACCAGGGGTTGTGCACGAGGTATTCCGATCTAGCCAGGCTCGACTTTGACGCTGACGGGCAAGCGGGTATCAGCCTCTTTCAGGCGGAAATGAGAACCACTCCTTTGCGCCTTGAGTTGATGGAACGCCATCCATTCGGATCACAGGCATTCATTCCGATGAGCCAGTCGTCGATGCTGGTGGTCGTCAGCCCGGACGATGGCGGTCGGCCAGGCCGGCCGAGAGCCTGCATAATCGAACAGGGCCGTGCCGTGAACATCCTTCGCAACGTTTGGCACGGTGTCCTGACTCCCCTTTCCGGATCCGGACTGTACTCGGTCGTAGACTGGATAGGGGACAAGCAGAACCTGGTCGAATACTGGTTCGACACTCTGCTCCAGGTCAACCGGTAGACCGGTTCATTCCGGTCACAGGAAAGGGCCAGCCGGACGCGAAGGCCTCGGGAAGCTGTCGCAGAGCGGTGGATTTCCGTGGATCTCCAGACGAATTCAAGGCCCGGTTTTCGGTATGTTGCGACAGCAGTGAAATCAACCGAACTCTCAGGAACGCTTCTTCCTGAACCGGCCCGGAGCGGGCCACTCGAGAGTGGTTCTCCGATCTATCTGAGGTAGTCCAGCCAGGGGCGTTGTTCGGCAATCATGTGATCAACCAGTTCGGGAATACGCTTTGCCCGCGTAACAACCGGATCAACCAGCAATGCCTGCACGACCAGTTCACGGCTTTGTTCAAGAACCGCATTTGCAGCCATGTCATGGATTCCGACCTGGTTGGAAAGCAGTCCCAAGACACCGGAAGGCAGTTCAACCGGAATGCCTTGCAATCCGTCCGAACCCACGATGGCAGGCACTTCAACCACCATCCAGGCGGGAAGGTTCGCAATCAGTCCCTCATTCGGAATGTTGACCGATGCCTCCTCGTATTCGTTCCCGGCAATCAGGCCTTCTATGATCGGGACCAGCCTTTCGCTCAATTCATGCTTGATCTCGGGTATCACCGAGCCAAGGAAATTCCGGTAATACTGGTAGAAGTCCAGGATCCCCCTATGGTCGGAGATTTCATGAGCCCAACTCAGATACTCGCCGAAATGGCTGTCCGTCGTGATCGGCAGAACGCCAAATCGTTCAAGAATCTCGCGGAAGAGCCACCTGTCCGACCATTCTCGAACACCGGTGACGTGGTCCAGATCGATGTTCATCCAGCCTTCCGTGTCCACGGATTTCCCGTCATTGCGTGCGGCATCAAGGATTTCGGAATAGCCCGGCAATCTCGAGAAGTATCCCGGTGCCAGCCTGCGAACATCAGGATAGGCGTCCTCGCCCGTTTCGACGTATGTGATCTCGGACATGACCGAAAAATGATTCAGACCGCCGGCGCGGTAGTGGATTTCGTGACTTGGCACGCCCAGCATGACCGGCAGGTGACGCTCCAGAGAGGCGATCTCGTGGCACATGCCGATAAAGGCAAGTTCCGGGAACTTCCGGTGGACCGTCGTGCAAATCCGGCTCATCGGATTGGAAAAATTGAACACGGTTGCAGCGGGAGCAACTTCCGCGACTGCAGTGCAGATTTCCAGAATTGACGGAATGATCCGCAGCGCGTGAAAAAGCCCCCCGGGGCCTCCGTTTTCGCCGTAAACCTGCTTGATTCCGTACTGCTGGGGAATCTTCCAGTCCAGATCCCACAGCCTGAACCGGTCGCCGACTTCGATCATGATCACGACGAAACTTGCGCCCGCCAGTGCGTGTCTGAGGTTTCCTTCCACGGTGACGGTGTGACCCAGACCGTTTGCGTCGATATGATCTTGTGCGAGCTGGCGCGTCTTTTCCACCGCATCGGGGTTGATGTCGTTGAAGACAATTTCTGCGTCTGCAAGAGCTGCACTCTGAAAGATATCTCCCAGCAGATGCGCACCGAATTGCAGACTGCCGGCGCCAACGAGCACAAGCTTGACCATGTCTGACACTCCCCAGGTTAAATTGATCCCTTGCAGGGGCGGAGATTCCAAGTCCGCCGGACCCGACTCATCTGACGCGCATCTGCATCGAAGAGATGCAATTGATCGGGGCAGGGGCAAGGCCAGCTCCTCTCCTGCGCCTCCGGAACGACCTGATTGCCCTTGCAACGCATGACAGTCGGTTTTTCAGGGCGGATACCGTCAAATCAGCAAGCGTCCTCGCTACGAAACTCCGGCCGAACGCCTGCAACTGCAATCGGTGCAGTCTGACCATGCCCGCAGCGGGCGCCCGGCGTTGCAAGGTTGCGAAGCCAGCAAGAAATGCCGGATCCCGAAACCGAAGACACGGGACCCAAATGGAAACCCGGGCTTGGGAACTGCAAGCCCGGGTCAGTCGTTGCTTCAGGTCAACTGCCTACTTGTAGCCTTCGGCGTTGTCCATCGTAACGAGGACGGTCCCGGTATCAATGACGGGATCAAGCGAACCACCCTGGATCAGGGTCATCACGCTCTCGACGCCAATCGCGCCCATGTTGTAGGGATTCTGGGCCACCGTGGCTGACATCTCACCGGCCAACACGCTCTCGGCCGCGTCGGGATTGGCATCGAAGCCCACGACGAAGACCTGGTCAAGCATATCTGCGTTCTTGAGCGCCTCGACCGCACCCAGAGCCATGTTGTCATTGCTGGCGAACACCGCTTTCAGGTTCGGATTGGCCGTAATGATGTTCTCCGTTGCAGCCAGTCCCTTGGCACGGTCCCACTCTGCGGGCTGTTCCGCCACGATGTTAAGCCCACAGGCACTAAGGCCGCTGTTGGATCCGTCGGCCCGGGCCTTTCCGGTCGATTGCGTAATGATTCCCTGAAGGATCGCGACATCCGAACCGGACTCCGTGTTTTCGCAGATATGGGTGGCCGCGAGCGAGGCACCCATCTGATTGTCGGTCCCGATATAGGTAACACCTTCATTGATTCCGAGCGTATCAATGAACACGACCGGAACACCGTCGGCGATTGCCTCGTCGACGACAGGTGCAAGCGCATTCGGATCTGTCGGTGCAAGAACTATTCCGTCAACACCCTTCGCAAGCTGGTCTTCCAGCTGCGCAATCTGGGCAGCGACGTCAGATTCGGTTGGTGGCGCCAGGACGACGACTTCGACCCCCAGCTCGGCACCCTTCTCCCTGGCCCCCCTCTCGACAGCAGCCCAGAACGGGTTGCCTGCACCGGGCCCCTTCATGCCGACGACGATAGTCTCGGCACTGGCGGTGACGGCCAAGGTGCCGGCGGCCAGCCCAACTGCGGCAGCGGCAAGTGTTGCGATAGATTTCCGCATTTGTTGTCCTCCTTTAGTCATTGGAGGGCAGAAGCCCTCCATCGTCGGCAAGAATTAGTGGCTATGAAATGCAAGTCAAGTGCCGGGTATCCGGAACGGGGTCAATGGCGCGTTCCCAGATCCCTTCGAAGCACGTCTATGAAGACGGCAAGCACGATGATTGCGCCGATCATGATCTGTTGCCAGAACGAGCTGACGTTATTGAGATTGAGGCCATTTCTTATCAAACCCATGATCATGACGCCCCCGAATATCCCCAGGACCTGTCCGCGCCCCCCGAAGAAGCTGGCGCCGCCAATGATCACCGCGGCGATGGCTTCAAGTTCCATTCCCTGTCCTGCATTCGGAAAACCGGAATTGGTCCTGCCAGCCATTATCAATCCGGCAATGCCCGCCATCATACCGCAAATCGTGTAGACGATTATTAGAGTGCGATCGACACTGATGCCGCTGACCCGGGCCGCTTCCGGATTGCCGCCGATCGAATAGACCCGCCGGCCAAACACCGTGTGTTCAAGTAGTACCCAGAACACCACGTAGACGAAGATCGTGAAGATGAAGACCACCGGCAGGTTTATTCGGGTGCCGTCGAGTTCTCCCAGGTAAATCTGCGTGGCACCGAGGAACCTGACGGGATCCGGCAGTCCGGAATAAGGGACGCCACCGGAAATCAGGTTGGCAAGGCCCCTCGCCATGAACAGCATCCCCAATGTCATGATGAATGGATGCGGCATTCTCAGCTTGGTAATGCCGACTCCATTCACAAATCCCGCGGCCGTTCCCATCAACGGGGACAGCAAGAGTACAATGGGCCAGGGGACCCCGGCAGCGTTTGACACTGCAAGCGTCATCATTCCCAGTGCAAGCACCGAACCGACCGACAGGTCGATTCCGGCGGTGAGTATTACCAGGAACATGCCGATCGACAGCATGGCGTTGGCCGATGTCTGTTTGAAGATGTTTGCAATGTTCCGCCATGTGAGGAACACGTCCGGCTGCAATGCCCACAAGACACTGCACATGATCACGATGACCAGCAGGATCCCGTAACGGTCAAAGAAGGGAAGGAGCTTTACCTGGATCGACTCTGCCCTGACGTCCTCTTCGGGCTGATGGCTGTCCGGTTCAGTCAACTTTGTCATGCGCAAGATCCTGCACGCTTTCCTTGGTTCCCATTATCCAGCCAATGACTTCGGAACGCGATGTTTCCTTCAGGCCGGATTCAGCGAAGTTGGCACCGTGATAGAGTGCCATGACCCGGTCGCAGACGTAAAAGATGTCGTCCATGCGATGGCTGATGATGACAACGGATATTCCGCGGTCCTTGAGGCCCTTTATCAGGTCAAGCACCTTGCCGACCTCCTTGATCGCCAAGGCTGCCGTGGGCTCATCCATGATCACGACCTTTGCATCGAATGCGATCGACCGGGCGATTGCAACCGCCTGTCTCTGTCCTCCGGAAAGTTCCTCCACCTTTTGTTCGACGCTCTTGACGTGAATCTTCAGGTTTTCGAGGTGGTCACGCGCCATTCGAATTCCGGTCCGGTGATCAAACAGTTTCAACAGTCCGCCCATGACCCGCCGCCGGGGTTCACGTCCCAGGAAGATGTTCTCGGCAATGTTCATGTTTCCGGCCAGGGCAAGGTCCTGGTAGACCATCTCGATTCCGAGATCCCTTGCTGCCTTCGGACTCTCGAACCGGACCGTCTGTCCTTCGAAGATGATCTCGCCTCGGCTCGGCGGGTGGAGTCCGGAGAGAACCTTCATCAGTGTCGACTTTCCGGCCCCGTTGTCGCCGACAACTCCAAGCACTTCCCCGGGCCAGAGAGTCAGGTTCACGTCCCTGAGCGCCGTGACCGCACCGAAGTATTTTGAAATGTTGTGGGCTTCCAGAAGTGGAGACATTCGTCAACCCGTCCAGTCACAAGAGGTTCCGGAACCGGGCCAAGGCTGATTCCGAAGGCAATCCGGTTGGAAATACTGCAACCACCCTGCATTGGCAAACCTGCCTGGTTTGCGGTTGGCGGGCCGGCAAACCACAACGGGCACGGGAATCTGCCGCCGAAAAACAGTGCCAGATCTCTTCCGCATGACTCTGTTCATTCGGCCTGGACAGGCCTCGGCATGATCCTGACCAGTCAGTCCCTTGCCCGAAGGACCCGCGATGGAGAGGCCCCCAGAGGACCAAGTGCGAAAATCAACCCGGCCGCGAGCGAGATCACCGAGCCACCAACGACAATTGCAACCGCTGACACAGGTTCAAACACGAATTCAAACTCCATGAGATAGGTGATGACGGCCCACCCGACCAAGGCCCCTGCCAGGATTGCAAAAGCACCGGCCGCTGCACCGAGCATGACAAACCGAAGTGCAAGATAGACCAGAATCCTTGAACGAACCGCGCCGAGGGTCTTCAGTATGGCGGAATCATAGGTTCGGAGCCTTTCGCCGGCGGCTGCCGTCCCGACCAGCACAATGAACCCGGTAGCCAGCGTTATACCCGAGCCATAGGTAATCGATGCAACCAGTTTGCCGAGGATGTCAGCAAACCGCGCGATGCCTTCCTTGACAGAAATCAGGGTGACATTCGGCATCGCGGCCCCGATTTGCCTGTGCAGCTCCGTCTCGGCCGTTTCACTGGCGTAAACCGTCGCAATATGTGTATGCGGTGCGCCTGCCAGCGCTGAAGGGTTCATTGACATTATGAACCCGATTCCCGCCGTGCTGAAATCGACCACCCGGAAACTGGAAATGATCGCAACAATGTCACGGCCAAGAATGTTGACTGTCACCTTGTCACCGAGTTCGAGTCCAAGTTCCCTGCCTTCCTCCTCGGCAAAGCTCACAAGCGGTTCGCCGGAATAATCCTCCGGCCACCATTCACCCTCGACGACAACGGTGTCCTCGGGTGGAGTGGCAGCATAGGTAACACCGCGGTCTCCCCGCAGCACCCAATGGTCACCGGCAACTTCCGCGGCCGGACTTCCATTTATCCTGGTTATGACTCCCCTCAGCATCGGTGCCGTTTCGATATCCGACACTTCCGGATGGCTGGAAGCGAGGTCAAGGAACGGTTGCAGTTGCGCATTCTGGATGTCGAGCGCAAAAAAGGCTGGCGCAACGTCGGGAAGGTCGTTCCTGATGGAGTTGGAAAGGTTGACGGAAACCTGGCCGATTGCTGCAAGTACAGTGAGCCCAAGGCCCAATGAGAGAATAACCGGGACTGCATCGCTGTTGGGGCCACCGATTGAACCGGTTGCGATTCGGAGAATGGCATTGCCGCGCAACAGCCTTGACCGTGCCAGCCTGTTGAGCATCAGGCGAAGTCCCAACGCCATTAGCGACAGGACCAGGAGCGAACCGGCGATGCCGGCGGCGGTCCAGACGGTCAGGCGAATCGCCCCGGTATACCAGGATGCGGCGGCGACGAGTGCTGCCGCCAGCAGAAAGACTGCGGCCAGATAGGCTGGAGGAGGAAGGTTGCGTCTGCCACCGACCGCTCCCCGGAACAGGGAAGCTGCACTGATTTCCCTGGTTCGCGCCAGGGACCAGAGCGAAAACACCAGGCCGGCCAGGAGTCCGTAGGTTGCTGCCTCAAGCAAGGGCGCGACGTACACTGCCGGGGCAACGGGCACGGGCAAATACTGGGTAATCACCGGCGCCAATGCGAGGGGGATGGCTGCACCCAATGCGTTGCCGACAAGCACTCCGATCAGTATCATCAGCCCGACCACCATCAGGTAGGCCGCGAGTACAGTGTTCTTCTGAGCTCCGAGTGTCTTCAGGGTGGCGATGGTTTCCGTCTTTTGTTCAAGGTACACTCGCACGGCTGCCGCTACGCCGACGCCACCGACGGTGATTCCGGCCAGCCCGACAAGCACCAGGAAAGCCCCGACCCGTTCAACAAACCGGCGAATGCCCGGATTGCCGTCACGCTTGTCACGCCACTGCAGACCGCGGTCGGAAAAGAGTGCTCTTGCTTCGTTCCCCAGCAGTTCCAGGTCAACGGACTCATCCAGAGCCAGCCTGTATTGGGATGTGAACAGTGAACCGGGGCCAAGGAGGCCGGAGCCGGCAAGGTCGCTGGCAAGTACGATCGTCTTTGGTCCAGGCAGGGGTCCGGAAGCGATGGAGTCAGGCTCGTGTTCCACGAAGGCGGCCAGCCTGAATTTCTGGGTTCCCAATGCAAACGTGTCGCCAGGTTCGATCTGAAGCCTGTTTGCCAGTGAACGCTGCATGAGCGCTCCAGGAACTCCGCCGACAGGCGCCAATGCATCCATTACCTTTCCGGGCGGTTCGAGAACCACTTCTCCATATAACGGGTAATTCCCGTCAATTGCCTTGACCTGGGTTAGAGACCGAACGGGGTCGCCGGTCCGGGTGGCGGTTGCCATGGAGCGAAAGTCCACCACTGTGGACACACGCTCCGAAACCCGTTGCATCCATTCGAGTTCCCCTTCATCCGCAAACCTGTAGCTGAACTCGACTTCGGCATCGCCTCCCAGGATGGAAGCGCCTTCTGTTGCCAGGCCTGTCTCGACGCTGGACTTGACTGTTCCGATGGCTGCCACCGATGCGACACCCAGCGCAAGGCAGGCAACGAACACCCTGAATCCCCTGAAACCACCCCGGAGTTCGCGAACGAAAATCCTGACTGCGGCCGACATTTGCGTCATGCTGCAGCACCCTCGGTATCGGGCCCGATGCAGCCATCGTCCAACTGGATCCGCCTGTTGCAGCGTTCGGCCAGTTCCTCGGCATGGGTCACGAGGACAAGTGCCGCATTGTGGCGGTCGTTCAACCCCAACAGGAGGTCCATGACCATCTCGCCATTGGCCGTATCGAGATTGCCGGTAGGTTCATCGGCAAGGAGGATGTCCGGCTCCGGTGCGGATGCCCTCGCGATTGCTACTCTCTGTTGTTCGCCCCCCGAGAGTTGGGATGGATAATGATCAATCCTGTCGGCAAGCCCGACTGCTTCCAGTTCGCTCTCAGCCAGTTCAAACGCGTTTCGCTTTCCGGACAGTTCGAGTGGAGTCGCCACGTTTTCAAGCGCAGTCATCGTCGGAATCAAGTGAAAGGACTGGAAGACGACTCCGACATGTTCCATGCGGAACCTGGCGAGTTGGTCCTCGTTCATGGAAGTCAGGTCCTTTCCCAGGACATTCACAGTTCCGGAGGTTGCGCGCTCGAGCCCTCCCAACAGCATCAGCAGTGACGTCTTTCCTGAACCGGAGGGTCCGGTCAGCCCGAGCGTTTCGCCCCTGGTCACCTGCAGGTCGATGCTCTTGAGAATATTGACCGGTCCGGCATTGCCGTCCAATATCAGGCAGGCCTTCTCAAGCGAAATCGCGATGTTTGACATTACACAGCCAGCCCGATTGGTTCAGCCTCGGTTTCTATATGTAACCCTGTCGACCATAAACAAGGGAATCTCCGTGACAATTGCGACACTTGTCCTGCTCGCGGGTCATGTGAGTGCAGAACCCGTGCGAATAGTGGCCCTCGGCGACAGCCTGGTCCAGGGGTTTGGCCTTTACCAGGAGGATGGGCTGGTTCCCCAGTTGAATCGCTGGCTCGAGCGCGAGGGGATTGACGCAATCGTCGAAAATGCGGGTGTGTCCGGTGATACGACGGCAGGGGGCGCGGCCAGGATTGACTGGACGCTTGAGTCAGATCCGGATGCGCTGATTGTCCTTCTCGGAGGAAATGATCTCCTGCGGGGAATCGATCCCGGGGACAGTCGTCAAAACCTGGACCACATTCTCAACACGGCGACAGCACGCGGTGTGTCCGTGCTCCTGATCGGACATGAGGCGCCACCGAATTTCGGATTGGAATACAAGCGGGAATTCGAATCAATCTTCCTTGATCTGGCGGGCAAGTATGCCATCGCGCTGTTCGAGAAGATCTTTGCCCCGCTGGACGTCGCAGGCGACAGGTCTGCAGCCAGGCTGAAATACATGCAGGCGGACGGATTGCATCCCAACCGCGACGGCGTTGCGTTGATCACGGGTGAACTCGGCCCGTTCGTCGCAGAACTGGTCGCCGGCCATACAGGCCAGGAACGGGGACAGACCCCGAAATCCGGCAGCAATGGGGATGGTTGACCTCCCGAGGTCTCGGATTGGCGTTTTACATTTGGCCCGCGTTGTGCAGTAATCCGGCGAAACCAGCACATCGGAGAGAACGGCCATGAGAGTATTGCTGACGTCACTCATGTTGTCCCTGTTGCCGGCATGGGGTTCGCTGGCACTCGACGCGAATGGAACCATCCAGGGCAGGCAGGCGCTGATGGCGTATATCGGCTCGAATATGAGGTCGCTATCCGGGATGGCCAGAGGAGACCAGGAGTATAACGCGGAGTATGTCAGGGCCGTAGGGCAGGCGATCGCTGCGATTTCGGCGGCGTTGCCGCACCTGTTTCCGGAAGGAACAGGCAAGGATGCCGGCAGGACGGAAGCCGATCAGGCGATATTTGATGACCCGGCAGGATTCGCGGCCGTTGCTGCTCAACTTGGTGACGCCGCCCGCACAGTTGCGGAATCCGCGGATTCCGGTGCCTTCGCGGAAGCATTCCCCGCGCTTGCCGGAACTTGCAGGACCTGCCACTCCGTGTACCGTTCGCGTTGATCGACTGGCAAAGAGAAATACGTGCGGCCCTCGTCCCTGCGAAAGATTCTCCTGCCGTGCATCATCGTGATTGGAATTCCACTGCTTGGGTTGGGTGTGCCGGCAGTTGCGCCAACTCCCGCGCTGACAGCTTCCGAACTCGGGGATCTGCTGCCGGCAGGGTTCGAGGCCGATCCGAAGCGAGGTGAGGTTCTATACAATCTTGGAGGTTGCGGGAATTGCCATTCAGATGCCGCAACTACGGGATTGATCGGCAGTGTGCCGAGCGGTGGACCCGCGCTGGAATCATTTGCCGGCGACTTCTTTCCTCCAAACCTGACGCCGGATGCGGAAACAGGAATTGGCGGATGGACCGACGCAGAATTTGTCAATGCCTTGAGGTTCGGTGTCAGCCCTGCCGGAACTCATTACTATCCGTCATTTCCATACACCTCCTTTGCCAAGGCAACGGCCAAAGATCTTCTCGACCTCAAGGCTTATCTGGACAGCTTCGAGCCTGTCAAAGCAGAGTTGCGCGAGCACGGGCTGAAGTTTCCATTCAATATCAGGCAGGCCATGTTCTACTGGAAACTGCTTTTCCATGACCATTCCGAATTCGTTCCGGTTGAGTCCAGGAGCAGCGAATGGAACAGGGGAGCGTACCTCGTCAATGCGCTGGGGCACTGCGGGGTTTGTCATACTCCGCGCGGCCTGTTCTGGTCCGAGAGACATGGAGACGCATTCAAAGGGGGAGAGGCATTGAAGGAAGGTGAACGAGGTGCCCCGGGAATCGCCGGGATCGACATGGCGAAGATTCTCAATGGACTCGACGAGTGGTCTGGATCCATTGATGAAAGCAGTTCAATGTACCTGGTTACACAAAGCTATTCTGCCTATGCGACGAGTGAAGATCTCGCTGCCGTCGCGACGTATCTGTCAAGCCTGCCGTCAGGAAACTGAACGGTCATTCCGGGACATCTGGCCGGGTTGCGTTGCCGGCCGGAACCTGTCGAGATTCGCGTCTGCAACCGAGTCCAGCAATTGAACGAAGCCCCGGGCCTGGTGCTCTGCCGTAAGGCGGCCTTTTTCTGCAGTCGCCGCGGAGGCGTTGCCGACTGTCCCGGATTCATTGAGATCCGATGCAATCCAGCCGTAACTGATCGGTCCGACAGGCTGAACCGGATCACTCGTGGCAGACGAACCAAAATCCCCTGCAGACGCCATGTCCACGAGATCAGGTCGGAAATGGAGCATGAGGGAGGTCTCGACATCGCCCCCATGAATTCCGATCGACAGTTCCGCGGGCGAATACAATCCTTCGGGATGGCCGAACGACCCCCATTGGCACTTGACGACATACATGCCGGCCCGGACCCTCAGTTCGCGTGCCACAATCGAAACCAGGTCCAGGTTGCCCCCGTGGGAGTTGATCATCACCAGCTTGCGCACACCGGACCGTGCGACCGAGAGACCGATTTCTGTCCAGGCGCGCAACGCGGTCTCAGCCGTCAGGGTCAGCGTGCCCCGGGACCAGACATGTTCGTTGGACTTGCCCACCGCCTGCACCGGCAGGATTCGAACATCCAGGTGGTCGGGCAGTGTCCTGGTGACTTCGGAGAGCATGCCCGTCCCGATATACGTGTCGGTCCCGACCGGAAGATGCGGGCCATGCTGTTCCACTGCGGCAGTTGGCAGGATTGCGATTGACCCGGTCTCGTCAATGTCGGAGAACTCGGTCCGTCGATACTCCATCCAATCTCTTCTCATCAGTCCTACTCCTGGGTTGTGCCCATCAGGATTTGGCGTTCAGGCCGGGCGGGCATCATCTGATCAATCGCCTCATTTTTTTTCTGACCTTTTCGAGGTGAGACCTTCGGCTTTCCTCGGTGGATGAATCCATCCGGTAATGGGCAGCGAATGCCGTCCTGGCACGTCGAGAACAGAGCGGACGCAGCCCGCGCATCAATGTCATCTTGCCAGGCGCACCGACAAATTGCGTCCAGACCCAACTCGCGCCGCAGGTCGTGAACACACCGAACCTTCCGATGTGCAAGAGGCCCGGTTGAATTGCGCGATTTCTGCCATCAGGCATGTGGAAAGCGGATCCCGGCAGCATCACGCGATCCAGCCAGCCCTTGAGCAATGCGGGCAATCCATACCACCAGGTGGGATAGACAAAGATCAGCGTGTCACACCATTCAATGTTCGACACATGTTCGTCTACGGGGTGCCGATTATTCTGCGTATCCAGATAGGTTTCAAGTTCGGATCCTGGCAGGACGGGTTGAAACTCTTCCGAATAAAGGTCCACGATTCGGATCTCCGCCCTTGCCGCCTCCAGCACTTCGATTGCTGTCTGCAGAATCGCCGCGGTGAAGCTGCCCGGATCGGGATGGCAGTAGACGACGAGCGCCTTCATCACAATCTGGCCATTTCGCTCTGGACACTTCGAACGAACGCGTCTCGCCTTTCGAAGCTGGCCCGATTCATGTCGTAGAGTGCCAGATATCTCAACTTGTCGGGCTGGCAGTAGAATCGGACCGCGCGGTTAACGATTCGACGGGGTGGGTCCAGTACGCCAAGCGCTCGCAACCGGGTTCCGCCATATGTGGTGACCGCCGCCAGCTTTCGCACGTTCCGCAGGTTTGGAGAGACCTTGCCGTTCTCCAGCCTGAACGCGACTCCCGGCACGCATACCCGGTCGAAATACCCCTTCAGCATTGCCGGGAACCCGTAGATCCAGACCGGGAAAACCAGGATCAGCGCTTCGGCCCTCCGAAGGCGGTCTACGTGTTCGGCTACCGGGCCGGTGTTGCAGGTCTCATCGTGATAGTTCCGCCGCTCTTCCTCGGTGAGCACGGGGTTGAAGCCCTCCGCATAGAGATCACAATCGTCGATTTCCCAACCCCTGGAATCCAGTGTGCTGACCACGGTCCGGTGCAGCGCCGCAGAAAAACTGTCAGGCACCGGGTGGGCATAGAGAACGAGCGCCCGCATCACGTTTGTGGCAGGAGGCGGGGGAAAGCATACATCCTGCTGTAGTCCCAATCCGGATCATCCCAGGCGATCATCTTGCCCGGATTGAGCAGGCCCTTGGGGTCTGCTTCCCGCTTGAAGGCCAGCTGGCGCTGGTCGACGGTCTGCCTTCCGCCCTCCTCGAGCGTGTAGCGATGTGGGTTGAATATCATGCATCCAAACTCCTCGTGGATGCGGACGATTTCGTCCAGCCGTTCTTCCGTCGAGAACTTGACGATCGGCAGCCCGGCAAACATTGCCTTGCCGTTTTCCCTGATCACCTCGAGATGCTGCAGGACTTCACCGGCAAATTCCTTCCTGACCATGGAAACGAGCTCCATGTGCCTCGGATACCCGTAACGGACCTGCAGGTAGGTTACGGTCGGGTCAACGCGAAGGGCCCTCAGGGTTGTATGGTTCCAGCCGTATTCGAACACCGGGCCCGGGTCTCTTCGCCAGTCATTCCCGTCGGACCGAAAGATGATCCGCGCTTCCGGGTGCTGTTCAGTGAAGGTCAGGAAGCCATCGATTGCATGGGGGGCTACCATGAGCGCCACGATATTGGTGTCTTCGGAGACATATGGCCTGACTCGCGGGAAATAATCGTAGGCGATCGGTGCTTCGAAGGGAGTTGCAAGCTTGATCAGGATTCCGTCCTCATTGGCAAGGTCGACCGCGTATTGTGCGCTTTCCATGAAGTCGTCGAAGGCCACGAACATCCCGATCCAGTCATAGGCGGGTGCCAATGGAATCTCGATCTCTGTGATGATGCCGTTTGTTCCGTAGGCATGGGAAACACGCGGTAGCTCGTCGCCCCTGAATTCAAGGACGCGGGGGCTTTCCTCCATCGTGACGACCCTCAGCCGGATGATGTTGCCGATATCCCTCAGCTGACCCCATTTGCACGAACCCACTCCTCCCGACCCCCCGGCGACGAATCCTCCGATCGTTGCGGTGGCCCAGGTCGAGGAGAACATCCTGATTTCCTGGCCGGAATGCTGCCGACACTGTTCGTCGAGCTCCTTGAGAAGGCATCCCGGTTCGGCAATGACCCGTCCCGGATGAATTTCCTTGACCGCTGACAGGTTTCGCATGTGCATCACGCACCCCCCGGCCAGGGGCATTGCCTGTCCGTAGTTTCCGGTGCCGGTGCCCCGGGTCGTGACCGGAACATCATGACGATAGCAGGCGGCAAGAATCTCGATGACCTCGGCCTCCGACCTCGGGTTGACGACAAAGTCTGCCGCAATGTGGTCAAGCCTTGCCTTGAGGACCGGAGAGTACCAGAAGAAATCCCGGCTCTTGGCTTTCACCGAAACCGGGTTGTCGTCGATTTCAAGATGACTCAGCTCGCGTTTCACCGCCTCGATATTGCGTATCATTCGGTCCCCATCAAATAATCAAGTTCGCTGTAGCTGGGCAGAGTCCTGTTCACCGGCCGGCCATTTCTCACGACGACACGATCCATCTGCGGCCGGGGCAACAATTCAGTCCAGTCCCTGGCGTTGAAGATCACGAAATCGGCACTGTCACCTGGTTCCAGACGGTTTTCACTGAATCCGCAAATTCGGCTGGGGGTTGACGAGAATGAATCGAGCCAGGACGCTTCGCAGTGGTCCAGGTGGCAGATCCGTGTTGCTTCTCGGATGACCTCCACGACGTCCAGGTCTCCATAGGCGTAAAACGGATCACGCGTATTGTCCGAAGCAAAACACACGTCGATTCCGCGATCGCGCATCTCGTGGACCAGCGTGACGCCGCGCCATCTGGGAGTCCGGCTCCCTCGTCGGTCCTGCAGGTACATGTTGCACATCGGCAGTGAAACAATCGCAATGCCCGCATCGGCAACAAGGTCGAGCGTTGATGCCGCCTCGGTTTCCGGTTGAAGTGCAATTGAGCAGCAATGTCCAGCAACGGCCTTTCCGGAATACCCGTTCCTCACGATCGCTTCTGCGATTGAGCGAAGGGTGGCCACGCCGGGGTCGGAAGCCTCATCGACATGGAAGTCGGCGTCCATGCCGAGTTCAGACGCTATGGAAAAGAACGCGTCAAGGCGGTGATCAAGGTCAGGAACCGGATATGTGACGCAGCCGAGCACGCCTCCAAATCTTGCCGCAGTTTCCGCTATCTCCCTGAATTCACGACCATCGTCCACCGCCTCAACACCCAGAATCGTCACTGCCTGCAATTCGATCCTGTCCTTCCATGCCGTCCTCACTTGATCGAAAACCGGCCAGGATATCAGGTGCTGAGGCGAAGCGGAGTCCAGATGGGTTCGGATGGCCCGGGTTCCGTGCGCGAACGCGCAGCGCAGCGAAAACTCCATGCGCCCCTGAACGTCCTCGGAATTCCAGTTCCGGGTCCGGTCATCGAGGACGGTCGAAAGTGCGGAATCGAACGTTCCGTCCGGATTGGGTGCGCGGGGCATGATATGCCCCTTGTCGAGATGCGTGTGCATGTCGGTAAATGCAGGAAGGAGCATGGATCCGCCAAGGTCGATTACCGGCCCGTCATGCTCCCCGCAGATCATTCCATCCTGTACGCAGATCTCCCGTTCCAGCCGGTCCGGTCCTGGACCGGGCAGAAACTTTGGAACATGTGCATTGACCAGCCTGTACCTGTCGGTTCCGGGCAGTTCCAGAAAGTCCCTCATGTATCCCTCTTCAGGGCGCTCTCATGCCATTTGTGGAGCAGCAGGTGGCTCAACAGGGACAAAACCGTGAAAATCAACACACCGGTGGCTGCAATCAGGAGTAGAGCGGCGAACATTCGGGGAATGTTCAGCCGGTAGCCCGCCTCCAGTATTGTGAAAGCCAGCCCTGATCCGATCCCTCCCGTGCCGGCGACATATTCCGCCACGACGGCACCGATCAGGGCCAGCCCGCCGGCAATGCGAAGCCCGCCGAGGAAGTAGGGCAGGGCCGTGGGAATCTGGAGGTGCAGGAGTTGTTGCCAGCGCGATGCACCATAGATCCTGAACAGGTCGCGAAGATTATGGTCGGTCGAGTTCAGTCCCAGTGTGGTGTTGGACAATATCGGGAAGAATGCAACGATCCAGGCGCAGATCAGGAGTCCTGCAATCTTGCTGTCCACATAGATGAATATCAGCGGGGCAATTGCGACAATTGGCGTGACTTGCAGGATCACTGCATAGGGAAACAGGGACATCTGAATGAATCTGGACTGCGTAAACAGGATGGCGAGACCAGCTCCGCCGATAACCGCAACAGCCAGTGCAAGAAACGTGATCTGCAGCGTGATGACAAGCGCGTCCAGCAGTACCGACCAGTCCGCCAGCAAGGTCGAGGCGACCCTGCCGGGACTTGGAAGAATGTAGTGTGGAATTTCGTTCCAGAAGACAATCCGGTCCCAGTACCAGACTGTGATTATCAGCACGATCGCCGGAAGACACCACTTGCCTATTCTCTCGAATCGCCGGCGCAGCATCCGCCTGCGTTCCTGGTCATCGAGAACATGCGGCCCGGCTTCGGCCGGGGCCATCGGGAAGTCCGGGGATGATTCACTCTGCATTTGGGCCTCTTCAGTTCATGTTCTCATTGCCAAATGGCAGGCCAATTCAGTCGGTTCCATTCATCGAATCCTGGAGTGCCTCGGATGTGGTCCGGCAGTGGGCGGCGTAGTCGGAAGAAGTGCGGAACCTGTCGCCGCGCGGGTAGGGAGCATCTATCTTCAACTCCCTGATGACCCGCCCCGGCCTTGCAGCCATGACCGCGATCCGGTTTGAAAGAAAGACACTCTCAAACACCGAATGCGTCACGAAAATGATCGTGCAGTCGAGTTTTGCCTTCAACTCGAGAAGGTCGTTGTTCAACTTGAACCTCGTAATCTCATCGAGTGCTGCGAATGGCTCGTCCATGAGGATTATTCGAGGACTGGTGGCCAGTGCCCTTGCGATTGAGACCCGCATCTTCATTCCGCCGGAAAGTTCGCGCGGGTAACTCTCCGCAAAGTTCTCGAGACCGACCAGTGCCAGTGATTCGCGGATTTTTTCGCCGGCCGCGGAAAACGACTCGCCGTTGAGTCGAAACGGCAGCCAGACATTCCGTTCAACTGTCGCCCAGGGCATCAGGGTGGGTTCCTGAAAGACGAACCCGATTGACTCGTCCTTGGTGTCGCCATGCCAGATGATTCGTCCGGTGGTCGGTTCCAGAAGACCGGCGATGATGCGAAGAGCAGTCGATTTGCCGCAACCTGACGGGCCGAGAAGGCTGACGAAGTCACCATCCGAGACATCCAGTGACATGTCCCGGAGGGCCTCTATTTCGGCACCAAAGGTCTTGCCCACATGATTCAGCGACAACAGCATGGTTTGCAATCGAAATACACCCGTTCAGCAATGC
The DNA here is from genome assembly GCA_963664715.2 of Paracoccaceae bacterium. GTDB lineage: Bacteria > Pseudomonadota > Alphaproteobacteria > Rhodobacterales > Rhodobacteraceae > JAPOXR01. The sequence continues at coordinate 451,591 of CAXXUY010000012.1, read as the reverse complement.
CAGTTTGGCGCGGATTCGCTTGGCAGGCAATTAAGTCGGCAGGCGGCGAAAATCACATGCCGCCCGCCGATTGAATCTACAGTTACGTCGGTGGGTTTACTTCAGGTCCATTCCGACGCCCATGCCCGAGAATTCGGTGGTGAAGGAAGCTCTCCAGTCTATGTTGTCAGTGATGACGCCTGCAGCAACCATCTTGTCATAGAAATCCTTCACCTTTTCTTCGGTGATGACCCCGATGCCCTTGGTGAGGGCGTCACCCGAGTCGACTATCCCGACTTCCAGCATCTTGCCGATCGCATAGGCGATCTTGTCATCCGTCATCTCCGGGTTGTGCTCCTTGATCAGGACGTTGGCGGCCGAGGGATCACCGTACAGATAGTTGTACCAGCCCTTGATCGATCCATCCACAAAGCACTGAACCGCTTCCGGCTTGTTTGCGATCGTGTCTGCCATCGTTTCAACAGTCGTGGCGTAGGTGGAATAGCCGGCATCTGCGATCAGGAAGACTCCAGGAACAATTCCTCCTTCCTTTTCAACAACATACGGCTCAGACGACAGGTATCCCTGCATCCCGACATTCTCATCGGCAAGGAATGGTGCCGGGTTGAACGTATATGGCTTTCTCTGCTCCACGGTGAATCCGTAATCGGCCATCATCCAGCGGTAATAGGAATTGAATCCGTTGTCGCCGATCAACAGCGTCAGGTTCTTGAGATCCTCGAACGTAGACGCCTTCCCCGGATGGGCAAGAATGACCTGCGGGTGTTTCTGGAAAATGGCGGCGACGGAAACGACCGGAATGCCCTCCTGGACAGCGCTGAATGCCTGAAGCATGTCGCCGCCCATGTGAAACTGGATCTTGCCGGCCAGCATCAACGCGCGATTGTTGACCTGCGGCCCACCCGGCACGATTTCGACATCGAGGCCACAAGCCTCATAAGTGCCGTCGGCGACAGACTGGTAGAATCCGCCATGCTCAGCCTGCGCCAGCCAGTTTGTCCCGAAAGCCGCCTTTTCCAAGGCTGTCGAGGACGACGCCGCCAGCACCGCGGCGGTTGAAAACAGGATTGTTCTTGTGTGGTTCATGATTGCTCCCCCATTTGAGACAATAGACTGAAGTCACCAGATAATTTGGTCAAATGGCCCTTCGTCGGACTGGGTCGGTCATTACATGACCTGCGGTTCTTGGTCAAAAGGGATTGCAAGGGCTGGCAGAGGGCCTGCTTCAACCGATTCATCATCCTTATGCTGCCTGCTCAGTCGAACTTCGACTACCGGCTCACCGCAGCCGCGAAATGCCGTCCGCGACTGACATCCGGCCCTGGCGCCGCATCGGCCGGCCGCCGGATTCTTGAACCCTGCGAAGAACGGCGAATCGACCGGGGCAACGGCCGAAAATGCCGGGTAATCAAGAAGTGCGATTCAGCGCCGGCGGTTGCAGCACGGTCACGACTGATTCGTTGGAGGTGCTCAATCTGGTATCAGCCGGGCAGGGACAGGGTCCGCCACGCAGCGCATCCTCCACCAACTTGCCTCAGGAGCGCTGAATTTGCTAATTCGGCGATGACCGCTGGCAAATCGTGTAAACTCCGATCCGGATTGTGTGCCAGCGAAGATTGCGGACAAGACCAGCGTGAGAGTGATGTGATGCATGCCACGATAACACCTGAAGGGATATTCCCGCCATTCGCCAATTACTCACATGGTGTCCTCGCCGGTGGAAGGGTGCTGTTTGTTTCGGGCCAGCTGGGTGTCCTGCCGGACGGTTCCATCCCCGAAGGCGCACTCGACCAGGCGCGTGTGTGTTTCGATAATGTTGAACAGATCCTGTTCGGCGCCGGCCTGCAGAAGCGCCACGTTGCCAGGATCAACGCATTCGTGACACATCGCGACTACCTGCAAGATTACATGAAGGCACGGGACAACTGGATCGAGGAACTGGGTTCGCCGCCGGCTTCAACCCTGGTAATCGTTCAGGGATTCGCCAGGCCTGAATTCAAGGTGGAAGTCGAAGTCACGGCCTGCGCATAACCGGAACCTGGCGTTCAGGTTTCGGTCCAGACCGCGAATTCACTGCCGGAAGGTTCAATGAAATGAAACCGCTTGCCGCCAGGAAACTCGAACGTTTCCCTGATGATCTGACCTCCTGCCTCGACGACGGCATTGCGGGTTTCGTCAAGCAGGTCGCTGTAGAAGACGGCCAAGGTCGCGCCGGCATCTGAACGGCTGGATTGGTCGGCCAGGTAGAAGCCGCCATCGAGTCCGGCACCCGAAAACGCCGTGTACTGAGTCCCGTAATCAGTAAATTCCCATCCGAAGACCCTGGAAAAGAACCTCTTGGTCAGGTTGAGGTCCGTGCTGGGAATCTCGACGTAGTCGATCTTCATATGTCTGCCCATTTGTCGGTTCCTCGTAGAATCTGCAGACCGCCACAGTGCGCACCATAAGTCGGCATGTCCCGATTGCAAGGCCGCGACACGCTCTGGCCCGGTCGGTTCAAGGCCGGTCCGACGTCTGAGGTGGACCAGGCCGGGCTACACTTTTCCTGTCATAACGGGATGAATCTCGACTCTCCCAAACGAGTCGGACAGAATGAAGCTCTGCGGGAGCTGCAGGCGTGGAGGTGACTTGGCAGCTGCAGTCGCGAAGACACCACGCAATTGTCCGGCGTCCGGAAACGTGGAGGCCAGGTCAACGAGGAGGAGATCGGGTCATGAAAGGCAAAGACTACAGAGATGAATTGTTCCGGCTTCAACTTGAGCTCGTAAAGCTGCAGGGATGGGTCAAGACGAAAGGGATGAAGGTTGTCGTTGTTTTTGAAGGCAGGGACGCCGCTGGCAAGGGGGGAGTGATCAAGCGCATCCTGCAGCACCTGAATCCGAGGATCGTCAGGACGGTCGCGCTGCCGGCGCCAACGGAGCGTGAAAGAACCCAGTGGTATTTCCAGCGTTATGTGCCACATCTTCCAGCCGCTGGAGAAATCGTTCTCTTTGACAGGAGCTGGTACAACCGTGCAGGTGTCGAAAGGGTTATGGGGTTCTGCACCGACGAGGAATTGCAGGAATTCTTCCGGTCATGTCCCAAGTTCGAGAGAATGCTGGTCAGGTCCGGGATCATACTGATCAAGTATTGGTTTTCGGTATCGGACGCTGAACAGGAGAAGCGGTTCCGGAGCAGGCTGACGGAACCTCACAAGCGCTGGAAACTGTCGCCAATGGATGTCGAATCTTGGAACCGCTGGGCCGAATATTCCCGTGCCAAGGACGAGATGTTCGAGCATACCGATATCGAGGAGGCACCATGGTATGTCGTGAATGCCGACAACAAGAAAAGGGCGCGCCTGAATTGCATTCGCCACCTGCTTGAAATGATTCCGTATGACGATCTGACACCGGAGCAAATCGAATTGTCTGCTCGGAAGGAGGACAATTCATACGAGCGCACCCCGTTTTCCAGGCAGACCATGATTGAAGACCGGTACTGAGAGGCCGCGTATTGCCCCGGGCGCACGGGACTGGTTGCGAGGTTCAGTCCAGAACTTCCGGGTTGACCACCATGCGTGGATCGAGATTTCCATCGATCCCGTCGATAGCGTTTTGGATGGTCTGGATACCCATGGCTCTCAACGAATTGTCAGTCAGGGCAGCCGAATGAGGGCTGATGACAATTCTTGGCTCCGCGAGTAGAGGTGAGTTGGGTGGCAATGGCTCGACTTCGAACGTGTCAAGACCGGCGCCGAACAGACGGCCGCTAGACACACGCTCCAGGAGAGCCGCCTCATCGACCAGTCCACCACGGCTGGCATTAACGAGTATTGCGTCTGCCGGAAGCAGATCGAGTTCCGCCGGTCCTATCATTCCCCTGGTGGCGGCGGTCAGCGGAAGATGAAGACTCAGGAAATCTGCCCGTTCGAGGCCTTCCTCAAGCACAGTGACCAAACAATGGTCACCCAAATCTGTCCCATGAGGCAGATAGGGATCATGAACAGCGACCCTCATGCCGAAGGCACTTGCCAGGGCCGCGACCCTTCGTCCGATTCGCCCATATCCAACAACCAGCAATGTCTTGCCCGACAGTTCCCGGCCGATGATCCTGGAGCGAACTGCGTAGTCACCGCTTCGGACAGCCATGTCGGTCTCGGCCCCCGCCCTGGACGCAGACAGCATCAAGTAAATCGTGTGTTCGGCGACCGAGTTCGAGTTTGCATCGCCGGTCGTTGTGACTGCGATCCCGCGCCTTGTGCAATAGTCAACCGGTACGTTGTCGTATCCTACACCGTGCCGCGAGACGACTCGCAAGGCCGGGGCAGTGTCAAGCAGTGACTCCGGCAACTCGCTGACTCTCACGGTAATCGCAACTGCATTGGCAACCACAGCTTCGAGAGCTTCGGGAGAGGTATCCTCGACCAGGCACCATCCGATCTCGGGTCTCTCCCCCAGCAGGGCGATTGCGTCTGGATGCACTTGCTGAATAATGACGAGTTCGTTCAATTCCCGGTTTGCTCCTGATTGCGCTCCCAGCGCCGGGCAGGCTTGCAGCATATCAATGGAATGCGGTCCAACTGCCCTGTCTGGAAGAATCCTGTATTGTCTGAACGAGCCTTTGAATTCTCAACCCCGCAGCGAAGTTGAAGGGCTCGGGTGCCATCCCTGCAATGGCTTCAACAAAACCTTTGATTTCAATTGCTTTCAGGTCATTATATCCGAGTTGATGTCCTGGAGCCACACAGAATTGGCCGTAGTGTTCATGTTCGGGGGCCGCAACAATTGTCTGGAATCCCGCCGTGTTCGGATCCTTGCCCTTTTCGAATATGCGCAACTCGTTCAGCCGGTTTTGGTCAAACGTAATCGCGCCGTCGCTGCCATAGACTTCAAACGCATGTTGCATCTTCTGGCCTGTGGCGATCCAGTTGGCCTCCATCGTCCCGGAGGCGCCGCACTGGAAGCGCAGGAATGCCCGGCCAATATCGTCGACATCCACGGTCGCAACACTTCCTTCCGCGGTCTGGCGTTGCCCGATGGCCGTATGCAGGTCCCCGAACACACGCACGATCGGGCCAACCATGAATTCCGCTGTCGCCAGAACATGGCTTCCCAAATCCGCGGTGGCGCCACCTCCATTGCTGTCATGTCGCCAGGTCCAGGGAGCGTCCTTGTCAGCCATGTAATCTTCTGCGTGGATTCCCCTGAATGAGCGGATTTCCCCGATCCTGCCGCTCGCGATCAGTGACCGGGCCAGAAGGAACATCGGATTGGAAAGGTAATTGAAGCCAACCTGCGACCTGACGCCGGCCTGTTGCACGGCATCGGTCATTTCAGTGGCTTCAGCAACGCTGGTTGCGAGGGGTTTCTCGCAATAGATGTGCTTCCCGGCGGCGGCACCGGCCAGGGCCATGTCGCGGTGAAAGGCATTGGGTGCCGTTATGTCGAGGACATCGATGTCTGGATCGGCTGCCAGTTCTTCCCAGTTCTCAACATGCCGACGAAATCCGAAGCGGGACATCGCTTCCCGTGCCAGTTCGCGATTCGCATCAGCAATGCAATCGAGTTCGATCTCGAAAGGAAGGTCGAACACTCTCGAGGCAGTGGCAAACCCGAAGATGTGGGTCTTTCCCATGAAACCTGAGCCGATAAGGCCGATCTTTAGCCTGGGTTTGGACATGGTGTTCAGATGTTGTGAAAGCTCAGTTGTGGTTGTCGGCTGGCGGAGCGAATTGTCGTTGCTGTCGAGGGACCTCCAGGCTTCCGTGCCTGAACAGGAATTCCGGTTGCGGTTCAGCCTTCAATTTCGCTGATCCTCACGACGCGCCCTTCTGCAAGTGAGACATAAGCAGCTTCGGCAAGGATCAGCGCCTGCCTGCCATCCTCGAATCCGACCTCGGGTTCGCTGCCCTTGGCAACGCAGTCTGCAAACGCGTCGATCTCTGCAAGATACGCCTCGCTGTATCGTTCAATGAAGAAATGCAGGTAGGGTGGGGCAACCTCCGTCTGTTCGGCGGAGTATTTCTTCAGGGAATGGGGCGTTCGGTTTTCGCTCTGCAACATTCCGTTCGACCCCAGGATCTCGACTCTCTGGTCGTAGCCGTAGACTGCTGCCCTGGAGTTGTTGATAAGGCACTGCTTGCCGTCTGAAGTTCTCATCGTGATCATGGCGGTGTCGTGATCACCAAGTTGCTCCATCAGAACAGGGTCGACCAACCGGCCACCGATGGCAAACACTTCAACGGGTTCCTCATCCAGGTAGAACCGGGCCAGGTCAAAGTCATGGATGGTCATGTCACGGAATATGCCTCCTGAAACAGCGCAGTATTCAGGACTCGGCAATGCGGGATCGCGAGACGTAATGATCAACTGACGCAATTCGCCAATTTCGCCTGCAAGCAGCGAATCACGGCAGGAGCGGTGACCCGGGTCAAACCGCCGGTTGAAGCCCAGCTGAATCGGAACGGACGAACCGGAAATCCTGTCCCTGCACCGGTTTACCCTGTTGATATCGAGATCGATCGGTTTTTCGCACAATACCGGTTTGGAGGCCGCAACCGCCTGCTCGATGTAGTCGACATGCGTTTCCGTCGCAGTCGCGATCAGAACTGCATCAACCTCCGGGTTCGAGAACATCTCTTCGGGGCTGTCGCAAACCGGGACATTGTGTTTCCCGGCAACCAAATCGGATGACGGGCGATGGATGTCGTAGACTGCGGCAAGGCGTGTCTTGTGATGGGAGTTGATATTGTCGGCATGCATTGCTCCAATTCGGCCGCATCCCAGGACGCCAATTCCAACCCGGTTTCCCATCGCTCCAGTCCAGTCCGTTTTTCCAATAGTTGCCGGGTTGCTATTGGAAATGTAGGGAATTGTAAATCGGCTGCCGGCGGGCAGCAGATTGCATCTGCCTTGAATCTGCGCCGGCACAGCGAACCGACTGACCGCAGAAACGTGTAACCGGGTGAAGGAAGATACGCAGGGCTGACCGGGTTGCGCAGAGGAATGACAGGAGTTGAATGACAATGGAACGGCTGCGCTTGGGGCTGATTGGAGGAGGTGAGGGAAGCCAGATCGGTTTTGTCCACCGGGCAGGATCCGAGATCGACAGGAAGTTCGCGCTTTGTGCAGGTGCATTTGACGTGAATCCTGCGCGCGGCGTCGAATTCGGTTCTGCGCTCGGCCTCGACCCGACCAGGGTGCATGGAACCTGGCAGGAGATGCTGAAGGCGGAGATCGCTCGCCCGGATCGCGTTGACCTCGTGACGGTTGCGACGCCAAACAAGACCCATTACGAGATCTCGAGGGCATTTCTCGAGGCGGGTTTTCACGTATTCTGCGAAAAGCCCTTGACGACGGACTTGGGGGAAGCGCGGCTGCTGGAGCAATTGGCCAATGATCGCGGCCTGCTCTGCGCCGTGAATTTCGGTTACACCGGATATCCCTTGGTTCGGCATATGCGCTCGCTCGTCCTGCAGGGCGAACTGGGGGACATCCGCTTGGTCAAGACCGAGTTTGCGGCCGGGTTTCTGGCCGACGCCGAAATCGACGCGAATCCCCGGGTTCGCTGGCGATTTGATCCCGATCAGGCCGGAAACTCGTTCGTCATGGCCGACATGGGTACTCATGCAATGTACCTGGCCACCTTCGTGACCGGCCAGAAGATCCGTGCACTTTCGGCAGACCTGGCGAGCGGAGTTGCGGGTCGACGACTGGAGGACGACGCGTATGTGGCCTTTCGAACGACAGGCGGAACGATCGGGCGCCTCTGGGCAAGCGGGCTTGCTCTCGGGCGAACGCATGGTCTCACGCTTCAGGTTTTCGGCGAAAGGGGAGGATTCTCCTGGGAACAGGAGAGGCCGGAGCAACTGAGGTACACGCAACTGGGCAAGCCTCCGACGATACTGGAGCGCGGCTCCGATGGCCTGTCGGTCGAGGCCGAGGATGCCAACCGGATAACGACAGGGCATCCCGAAGGCATGGTCCTGGCATTTGCAAATCTCTACCGGGACCTGCACCGGGAAATCTGTGCACGGCGCTCGGGCAACGCCAAAGCCGCGGGAAGTCTGCTGGTTCCCGGTGTCGGGGATGGAAGGCACATGGTGGAAGTCGTGTTTGCTGCGGTCGAATCGAGCAAGAACAACGGTGCGTGGACCTCGCTGAACAGCCAGAGCCTGTGACAATTCCCCGACCAGACCGCAGTCTTCGGCGTCAAGCGGCAATCGCCGAGGGGGTCGAAACGGTGAATCAAGACCCGGACTCAGTTGCGACCGCAGTCGAGTAAACGACGCCAGATGCTTGAAACCATGCGAGAAATGAGCTCAACTTGAAATTGCAGGAGCAAATTGCCGTAACCGGGAAGAAGCTGTTGCGGTCGACAGGACAGAAACTGGATGCATGATGTCATGAACAGGGAACGAGTGGCATTTCTGGGATTTGGTGAGGCTGCGATGGCCTTCGCTCGGGGATTGTCCGGAGTCATCAACATTGAAGGAAGGTGTTTCGACATCAAGATCGGGGATGCGTCGGAACGCGAGGGGTTGCTGTCCAGATGCAGGACGCTTGGCATTGCCGGGTGCAGTAGCCCGGAAGAGGCAGTGTCAGGGGCCAGCGCAATATTCAGCCTGGTGACTGCAGACCAGGCAGAGATTGCTGCAAGGTCCATTTCCGGCCATTTGCCGGGATCTCCCTGGTATTTCGACGGGAATTCCTGCCTGCCATCCACCAAGCAGAAGGCCGAAACCGCAATCTGCCGCGCCGGCGGCAGGTATATCGATATGGCGGTCATGGCGCCGGTGCATCCCGGCCTTCACAGGACGCCTCTCATGATTTCGGGACAGGATGCCGCAGCCGCAGCACAGTTTCTTCAATCGATGGACATGTCAGCCAGTGTGGTTGGCAGCGAAGTGGGTGCAGCCTCTTCGATCAAGCTGATCAGGTCGATCTTCGTCAAGGGACTCGAGGCGGCAACGATGGAATGCATGCTTGCGGCACGCAGGGCAGGAGTGGACGAGATCGTCTTTTCATCGCTGGAGGCGTCCTACCCGACGCTGAATTGGGAAAGGCTCGCTGGACATGTGGTGGACCGGATGCTGAAACACGGATCGAGAAGGGCAGAAGAAATGGCAGCCGCAGCAGCCCATGCCCGGGCTCTTGGATTGCCGGAAAAGGTGTCGAGCGGAGCGGCTGACTGGCAGCGCGTGTTGGGGGATCTCGGGATCGAACCTGGGGGCGAGGACCTCGGTACAAATCTTGACCGGATTCTCGCTGCCCTCGAGCGTGAAGTCGCCTGAGCGGTCTGGCTGCAGATACCGGCCAAGCCCGTCGGGAATTGCCGCAACACGACGCGGGAGCCCGAATGCGGTGCCGGCAGGGCTGGCTGACGCTCAATTCAGCCACGGTCGTCTGAAATCACGGTGGCTCGAGCGGGCCTCCCAGTCAGCCGTGAGCGATCAATGTCGTGGTCAATTATCTCCAGAGGCTTCTGCTTGCGATCTCGGCTCCCTCACACAGTGCGCGAAGCTTGGTCCACACGATGCGTGGTTCAACCTCCGTCCTGTATGTTGCCTGCGAGGAAAAACCGCAATCGACGCCGGCGATAACGTTTTCGCGGCCAACGCGCTCGGCAAAACGCACGATACGCTCGGCAACGTACTCGGGATGCTCAACGACGCTTGTGGCATGTGTAACCACGCCAGGAATGACGATCTTGCCTTCAGGCAGCTTCACTGTTTCCCAGAGGTGATATTCGTGTTCGTGACGAGGATTGCCCGCTTCGAAGGAATACGCCCCGGCCTTCACCATCAGGACCTGATCGATCATCTGTGGCAGGTCGGGTTCATGGACACGCGGTCCCTGGTTGATGCCGTAGCATGTGTGGAATCGGACTTTCTCCTCGGGAATTCCCTGCAGGCTGTGGTTGACCGCTTCAACATACATGGTTGCCTTGGCAATTCGTCCGGCATCGTCAAGTGACTTGTCCATGTAGACATTTGGAAGAAACGGGTCGTCAACCTGTAGCACGAACCCTGCCTCGATGATTGCACGGTATTCCTGCGAAAGTGCGTCGGCCACTGCATACAGGTAGTCCTCTTCCGATTCATAAAACTCGTTGAAACCAACTCCCGTGACTGCTGCACAGGGCATGAATGCTTCTTCACAACCGGATTTGTCGACCGCCGAGCGCAGGTTGTTCAAGTCGGTCCTGAGCGCGTCATTTCCCACATAGCTGATCTTGCCAACACAGCACATTGGTGCCGAGGCAACGATTGCCGATCCGAGGTGAGCGCGATTGAAGTAATCGGCATAATACTCCGGAAAAGCTTCCTTTTCTTCACTGTAGAAGCCGAAATCAACATCTGGCCGCGGTTCAAAGCCCTCCAGCCTCTCGTTGATATAGACCGCATGGCCGGGCTTTGACATCTCTCCATCGGCAACGATATCGATCCCGGCGTCAGCCTGTTTTGCCACCATGTCCTCCACGGACTGCCTAAGCCTGGCGGCGAATTGTTCCTCGTCCACTTGAGCACCTTCCAGGCGCTGCTTGAGCAGGTCCAGAAGATCATGCGGTCTCGGCAGGCTTCCGACATGGGTTGTAAGAATGCGGTCCGTGCTGTGTCTCATCTGTTCGTCTTTCGGTTGGTGAGGTGCAGGTCAACAGGGATCAGTTGACCCTGATTCAATATTGCATGGCGAGTTGGTCACCGAGTGCAGTTCAATTGTCAATAGCCAGGCAGGCCCGCCAACCCGCCGGTTCATGATTCGAGAGTGCCGGAAGCGGGGACCTTGCTCGATCAATAGCTGCTTGCACCTCCATCGACGCGCATCAGCGCACCCGTGATCATGCGCGATTCGTCCGAGGCAAGAAACAGGGCCAGGTTGGCAACATCTGCCGGGTCCGAGGGTCCGAGCAGGGACTTTTCGTAGAGCGGGTTTCCCGGTTTGATGAATGAAGCCACGCGCTCTGTCAGCACGACCCCCGGCGCCATGACATTGACACGGATTCCCTTGTCGGCCCACTGCACCGCCATTGCCCTGCTCATGGATACGATGCCGCCCTTTGACGCCGTGTATGCATCAGCGCCGCAGGTGCCGATTATTGCCCGAATTGACGAGATATTGATGATCGATCCACCTCCGGCAGCGACCATCTCCGGAATCACCCGCCGGCACACGAGGAGTGTTCCGAATAGATCAACTCGAATGGTTCGCCAAAACTCGTCCAGCGCCAGGTCGGTCACCGCACCATCCCTTGTCGAGCCACCACCGGCACAGTTGAGGGCAATGTCTATCCTGCCGAACCGGTTCAGGCCGGCCCGAACCATTGCATCAACCTCCTCCTCGTTGCCGACGTCGCCTTCAACCGGAAATGACGAGCCTCCAAACGACGTGATTTCCTCGGCAACGTCTGCTGCTGCTTCCTTGACGATGTCGGCAATAACCACATTGGCGCCTTCGCTCGAGAATGCGATCGAACTTGCCCTGCCGATCCCGTTTCCACCACCCGTGACAAGGGCGGTCTTGCCATTCAACCGATCCACCACCGGCTACACCCTTGTCTTGTCCAGGCGGACTCCGCCGACCGACTGGTCCGTGGGGAGAATCTCGATCGTGGAAACATTGACATGCATTGGTGCGTTGATCGCAAACAGTATGGCAGAGGCAATGTCCTGTGGCTCCAATTCCCGAATTCCACTGTCTTTGATCCTGTCAATGCGTTGTCGATTTCCGTCGGCTGCACTGAAGAACTCGGATGTTACACGACCGGGGCAGATTTCCGTGACGCGTATTCCCGTGCCCGAAAGCTCATGGCGAAGATTCTGGCTGAAGCGATGAATCGCCGACTTGGTTGATCCGTAAAGCGCAGAAGTCATCGTGTGCAGTCCGGCGATCGAGCCAATATTCACGATGTGCCCGCGGCCTCGCTCCAGCATGCCTGGAATTGCCGCTGCGGTTATCAGGACGGGCGCGGTCACGTTGATCTCCACGGCTTCACGTACTGAATCCGGTGCAAGTTCGGCCAGGCCGTCAACTCCGTGGCCGACGCCAGCGTTGTTGACGAGTATGTCGGGTGCGAACTCTTCGATCGCTGCAGTCATGCGGGAGTAGTCCCGGACGTCGATGATCATGCTCCTGGCGCCGGTCTCCCTTTCCAACTCCTCCAGTCGAACTGGACGGCGAGCCACACCCAGGACCTCGATGCCGGATTCAGTGAGGCTCCTGACAGTTGCGGCACCAATTCCACTGGATGCACCTGTTACAAGCGCTCTTGCCAATTCACTCATTCGCTGATCCCTGCCCGCGAGATGAAAATCGATGCCTTGACCAGGGTGTGAAGGATCTCAACGTCAATCATCCGGCTTCCCGTTGCAGTGCCCACAAGGCTGTCGAGACTAGCCGGCTGCCACTTGGCGCGCAGGGCAAGTGTCCGAGCGAGGGAGAGATTTGGCTGGGGTGGTAGGATTCGAACCTACGGTACACGGTACCAAAAACCGTTGCCTTACCACTTGGCTACACCCCATCAATTCGGTGCCGGAATCTATGACTGCTGACGCAGTGGTGCAACCCAAATCTGCGAGACGGGTTGTCATCCAGTCCGGGCACTCGCCCTGTCGGATGCGTCGGGCCGAGAGAGGGTTGAAGTGCATTCCGGAAGCGGAAGGCCCACCATCAGATTTGTTGATCGTACGGTCCGATACTGGCGGTTGCCCTGACAATCGCGTCGAGTTGCCTGAATATCGCGCGCATCTCATCCTCGCCTGCCACGCTCTCGCAGACAACCACCAGGCTCGGGGTGTTCGAGGATGCGCGCACAAGTCCCCAGGACCCGTTGTCGAACGTGCATCGCACACCATTGACGGTATTGATGTCCGAGATGGCAAGACCCGCAATCCTTTCATTCGCTCCCTGCATCTTGACCAGCGACTGCTTCACCCGTTCGACCACGCCGTACTTCTCCCGGTCATCGCACTCCGGTGACATGGTCGGACTTGACCAGGTCCGGCGCAGGGTTGTCCCGAGTTCGGACAAGGTCATTTCCCCGTTTTCGTCGAGCAGCCGGCACAGTTCCACCGCAGCCAGGATGCCGTCGTCATAGCCGCGTCCAGCGGGCGGACCGAAGTAGAAATGTCCGGACTTTTCGAACGCTGCCAGGGCCCCGGTCGCGTGCATGCGCTGCTTCAGATGGCTGTGGCCAGTTTTCCAGTACTCGACCTCCGCTCCGTGTTCGTGCAGCACGGCGTCCGACTGGAAGATGCTGGTGGATTTGATGTCGACAACGAATCTGGCCCCGGGTGACTGGCGGGCGAGCCTGCGTGCCAGCAGGACGCCAAGCTTGTCGGAAAACAGGACCTGGCCCTTTTCGTCGATGACGCCCAGCCTGTCTCCGTCTCCGTCGAATCCTAACGCAATGTCGGCCTGGGCCGCGAGCAGGGCTTCGGACATGTCGTCCAGCATTTCAAGGGCCTCCGGGTTGGGATTGTAGTTCGGGAAGCGCAGGTCCGGTTCGCAGTGCAGGCGAATGACGTTGACGCCGATGCGCTCGAGCGCCCTTGGCGCAAATGCCGAAGCCGTGCCGTTTCCTGTTGCGCAAACGGCCGTTAACCGTCGTCTCATCTTGAAGGATCCGCAGACGTCATCAAGGTATTGTTCATGCAGACCTGGCACCCGGACCAGAGTTCCGCCGACCGAATCCAGAGAGCCGTTGCCCAGGGCAATATCCCTCCAGCGGCTGATCTCTGCCTCGCCGAGCGTCAGGGGATGGCGGAAACCGACCTTCAGCCCCGTCCAGCCATTCGGGTTGTGCGACGCGGTGATCATCGCAACCGAGGGCACGTCAAGGCACACGCGGCTGAAATATGCCATCGGAGACAGGACCATTCCGATGTCCAGGACCTTGATGCCGGCATCGATCAATCCCAGCATCAGGCCATTGGCAAGGGAAGGGGAATACTCTCGAAAATCGTGCCCGACGACGATCTCGGGCCTGACGCCGACTTCTCGCATCAGGGCCCCGAGGCTTGAACCTGCACGGCGAAAACCCGCCAGGTTTATCTGTTCGGGATATTTCCAGCGGGCGTCGTATTCCCTGAATCCGGTCGGGCAGATCCTTGGATCATTCAGGTATTGCCACCCGGTCAGGTTTTGGCCGTCTTCCAAACCGGCCGGCTTGTCTGAAGGAATGTTCAAAGACGCACCGGATTCGCTTTGGCTGTCACGTCCAGATCCTTCAGAACCGCAAGCAGATCAGGCATCTCGCCCAGCGGGATCATGTTGGGTCCGTCGCTCGGGGCCTCGTCGGGGTTGTCGTGGGTTTCAATGAACACCGAGGCGACACCCACTGCAATTGCAGCCCTGGCTATGACCTGGGCGAACTCCCGCCTTCCACCAGAGGATTTGCCCTTCCCACCCGGTTCCTGGACCGAATGAGTCGCGTCAATGACGACCGGGCAGCGGGTCCGTGCCATGATGGGGAGGCTGCGAAGATCATTGACCAAACTGTTGTAGCCAAAGCAGGTTCCGCGATCACAGAGCAAAATCCTGTCATTCCCGGTTGAGGCGATCTTCTCCACGACGTGCTGCATGTCCCAGGGTGCAAGGAACTGCCCCTTCTTGACATTGATGGCTGCGCCGGTTGCCCCGGCGGCCAGCAGGAGATCGGTTTGCCGGCACAGGAATGCCGGGATCTGGATGACGTCGACAAACTCGGCCGCCTCGGCGCATTGGGATGCATCGTGAACATCAGTCAGTACCGGGCAACCGATCCTGTCCCTGACCTCCTTCAGGATCCTGAAGCCCTCCTGCATGCCCGGCCCGCGTCGGCCGGACAGTGAAGTCCTGTTGGCCTTGTCAAAGGATGACTTGTAGATGAATCCTATTCCGAGTTTCTCCGTGATTTCAGAAAGTTGTCCTGCAATCTTCAGAGAATGCTCAAATCCCTCGATCTGGCAAGGACCCGCAATCAGCGCAAATGGCAGATTGTTGCCGATCCGCAGTGTCCCGATTTCAACGACTTTCGCAGGGATATTCAATTCTCCGGCCTCATCCAGCATTTCCCTCCTCGCACGGACATGAAACGACGCACATCAGCCTGCGCCGCATGCAACCAGGTCGTTGCAGGCAGGATTTGCAGGTTCGGGCTTCCAAGTCAATCCGACCGAAGGCTTGTCAGCACGAGCTGGGCCGGACCGAAACCAGAGCAGTCTGCGATCGGGAAGCCGGTTCACTCCACCTTTTCGATAGGAAAGAATCTCGCAACGATGAATGCAAGTACCGCTGAACCGAGGCTGAGCAGGGCGCCCATTTTCGCCGCATCCTGGATCGGGCCTTGGTCAAACGCCACGCTCGCGATGAACAGTGAAACCGTAAATCCGATTGCAGCGATGAATCCGACAATGAGGATATCGGACAGCTTCATTCCATTCGGAATTCCCAGACGCATAGGGCCAGCTGCGATCCAGCCAAACAGGAAGATTCCAACAGGTTTGCCCACAATGAGCCCAAGCAGAACGAGGACAGTCGGTGTCCCGAATGCAGAGAACACAACCCCGGCATTTGCCAATCCAAAGAAGAACAGAATGACTTCGACCGGTTTCTCCAGGGCATGTTCAATCCTGTTGAGCATGTCGAGTTTCTTCGGTTCGGCGTGCACGAACAGGCCATAGTCGTGATCGGAGTGCGGGATTGCGACGACTATCGGCAGGAGACCCAATGCCGGATGCAGGCCGGATTCCTGGAATCCGTACCAGCAGAGAGCACCGCCCACGATATAGGGAATTGCCAGAAACCGCCTCTCTACGAACGTCGAGGCCGTCCTGCTGCCTGGCGAAGCCCTGTCATCGAGGTGGCGCGGCAACCAATTGAAAAGAATGTAGACCACAACCGTGGCGAAAAGTGGAAGAAGAAGCCACTCCGGCTGCAATTCGCCCGAGGGGTAGAACACAGCCAGGATAATGAGTCCGGCAGCGTCGTCGGCAATCGCAAGCAGGAGGAGAAACGCCACCGCAGGATGGCCCCGCCCGAAGATCAGCCGACCGATCAAGTACGAGAATGCGATGTCGGTTGCCGTTGGGATCGCCCAACCGTTTGCAACCGCCGAATAGGTTTCCGAGCCAAGCAGGATAGCTATGCCGAGATAGATTGCAATCGGCCCGACCATGCCCCCTGCAGTCGCAAGCAGAGGTGTGAAGGCCTTCCTGCCCCTCAACGACCCGTCTTTCAGTGCGACGGCTTCCCAGACTTCCTTGCCGGCAACCGCGAAGAAAAAAGCCATCAGGACATCATTGATCAGGTAATGGAAAGTCAGGACCCGGCCGGATTCCGCGCCATACTTGTGGTAACCGATAAAACTGTCCTTCAGCAGAACACCGTCGATGATGTTCTCGTAGCTGTGCAGGTTGATGTTCGCCCAGACCAGTGCCAGCACTGCGCCGGAAACCAACAAAAGGGAATAGTCAGCGATGAATCTCCAAGTCTTGTCCATCAGATTTCCTTCGGATCCCTCGATGACCCCAGACGACAAACCGGTACCGGAGTCTGAATTCACGACAGGCTCCCGGCAATTCTCCATGCCGGTCCGCATGGAAGCGCCACCAATTATGTCAATGTGATGAAACTTGCAAACGAGGTGTGGTCACGATGCGCCGGGCTGGTTTGGCGTGAAGATTCCGTCAGTCCACGGGACGGGCCGGCAGTGCAGGAGAGAATTGGCCGGGCCCGGGCCACTGCCTGCCACGCAGGTTGGTCCTGCCACGTGCAGTCTTGCCAAGGGTCTGACTGTTCGAGGCAGTGTCGGGATGGTACTCTGGAGCCTTCAGCATGAACGGGAAGCCAGACAGTGTCAGAACAGCTCGAGGATCTGGAAACCGGTGTCAGGAATTGCCGTGTATGCAGTAGCCGGTTTGCCTCGACTGCCACTGCTCACCAGCCGCGGCCCGTGTTCTGGTGTGCAAGAACCGCCAGATTGCTGCTGGTTGGTCAGGCCCCGGGGGTACGCGTTCATGCAAGTGGCATGTTCTTCGACGACGCGTCCGGAGACCGGCTAAGGGATTGGATGGGCCTGGATCGGGAAGCGTTCTATGACCGCAGGCGCATCGCGATACTGCCCATGGCGTTTTGTTTTCCGGGATATGACACGAGGGGCTCGGACCTGCCTCCACCCCCGATCTGCGCGCGCATCTGGAGGCGGCGGATTCTGGAGCATCTGACGGAAGTGAGGACGACGATTCTGATCGGTCGCCATGCACAGAACTGGCATTTGGGCAGGCGAGCGGATTGTGGCGTGACACGGCTGGTCGGGCAATGGAGAGACCTTGCACCGGAATTTTTCCCGCTCCCTCATCCCAGTTGGCGCAACAATGCGTTGATCTCGAGGCTGCCCGGGTTCGAAGAAGAGCTGCTTTGCGCACTGCGCAACAGGGTGAACGAGCTTCTCCAGGATTGAGTCCGGTGATCAGTAACCCCTTAGCCGGTCTACCAGGTGAAGCAGCGGCTTGCCTGTCTCGCCACGATGAATGTTCTCGGCGATGACTGCAGAGGCTGTCGAGGCGCGCGAGTCTGACGAGATATGGGGCCAGACCGATACCTTGGGATGGTGCCAGAATGGATGGGTCACCGGCAACGGCTCCTCCCTGAAGACATCCAGAGTGGCATGTGCAAGCGTTCCGTCGTCCAATGCCGAAACCAGGTCGTCGTCGTCAATCAACGCGCCCCTTCCTGAATTGATGAGTACTGCGCCGCGCCGGCACTTTCGGAACAGCGTAGAGTTGAACATGCTGTCGGTTGCAGCGGTATGGGGAAGCAGGATTACCAGTATTTCTGCTTCGGAAACGGCGGAATCCAGGCCAGCGTCTCCAGACAGGCAAGTGATGCCGTCGATGTTCTTGGCTGTCCGGCTCCAGCCGACAACCCTGAAATTCAGCGCCGCGAGCGTCCCGGCGCATGCCTGGCCCATCTGCCCCAGGCCAAGGATTGCCACCGTCCTGTCGCGGGCGAGTGGTGGGCCCATGTGATTGAGCCATTCACCGGGTTTTGCAGCGAGGAAAAGATCGAAGTTGAGATGGTAGCGCAGCACCTGGCAGGTGACCCATTCCGTCATTCCCTCAATCATCTTGGGGTCGACCATGCGTGCAATCGGACAACCGATAGTCTCATTGCCGGCAAGGGTTTCAACTCCTGCCCAGAGACTGAGAACTGCTTTCAGGTTCACGAATCGAGAAAAGTCCGTCAGTTCGCTATCGGGAGAATAAACGACGTAATCGTAGCGGGCCGGATCGGCACACCGGAAATCGAGTTCAACATTGATCCCGCGATCCCTGATCGATTCCAGCAAGGCATCTGCCCAGGTCTCAAAGTGCCTTTCATGAGCAGAAAACAACACTCTTGCAGTCATTGAGCCGTTCTCCTTTCCGCGTGAATGTGCGCAGACTGAATCAGACCGAATGCGGCAAATGTCATGAGCAGTGCGGATCCGCCATAGGAAATCAGGGGCAGGGGAATTCCCACGACCGGCACCAGACCTGAGACCATTGCCAGATTGGCGGCGAAATGCAGGAAAAACATGCTTGCCAAGCCTATGACCAGCAACGAGCAGAACCGGTCGGGACAGCGAATGACAAACCTGATGCAGTAGCCGGAAATGAGCCCATAGAATGCAAGTATCACGAGACACCAGATCAGGCCGAATTCCTCTGCAAGCGTGGTAAAGACGAAATCCGTGTGTTTTTCGGGCAGGAAGTTCAACTGACTCTGTGTTCCCTGGAGATAGCCTCTGCCGTGGAGTCCACCGGAACCGAAGGCGATCTTCGACTGGGCCGTGTGATAGCCAGCACCAAACGGATCGGTATCCGGGTTCAGAAAGGTCCCTATGCGTCTGTACTGGTAATCTTCCAGGATCTGCCAGTTGGTCTCATAACTCAGCAGCACCGCAGAGATGGTTGCGATTGCAAGCACCGCCACCGCGATGAAGTACCGGTAGCGGACACCGGCCGCAAACATCATGGCTGCGCCGCTCAATGCAATCAATACTGCGGTTCCGAGGTCCGGCTGACGGAATACAAGTCCGACTGGAATTACCACCAGGAGGACAGGCACGGCAATCCAGAACGGCCGGGAGACTCTCCGGTGTGGTAATTCGGCGTAGAACGACGCCAGGAAAAGTACGAGACAGATCTTGACGAGTTCGGAGGGTTGCAAGCGGAAGACACCAAGTTCCAGCCATCTCTGCGCTCCCTTGACGGCTTCTCCGCTGAATTCGACCAAGACAAGGAGCAGAACAGAAGCAATGTAGAGTGGCAGGGCAAAGGCCTGCCAGAAACGGGTTGGAATGAGTGAGATGGCAAAGAGGATCGCGATGCCGGCAAGCACCCGCTGGATCTGTACGCTTGCCCAGGGCGTGAATGAGCCGCCCGCAACCGAGTAGAGTGCGACTACGCCGATCACGCTCGTTGCTGTCACGAGGCAGAGAAGAACCCAGTTGAACCTGCCCAACTTGCCAAGCAGGGCGCCGAATGATTCGTCCCGTTGGTCGAGATAGGTCATGCCCGCGTTATGCCTTGAATGGAATCGCCATCCAGACCGGGGCCATCCAGTTGCAGTTCAATTTGTTCCCTCTGGATCTGGGGCCGTATCTCCTCGGGATATGCTTCGAGCGGTGGAAGATCCTTGTAGTGTGCAAACATGAGCAGGTCGCGGACGATTGGTGCCGCCACCCTCGAACCGCTGCCGCCGTTCTCGACGATCACCGCGGCTGCATATCTGGGATCTTCGTAAGGTCCGAAACCACAGAAAAGGGCATGATCCCGAAGGTTTGTCGGCAAATCCTCGTAGTCAGGAAGCCCTTGCGCACGCTCCTGTTCCGTGATCGTTCGCACCTGGCTTGTACCGGTCTTGCCCGCAATGACGAAAGATGGATCGATCGACCTGGAACCGTAGGCGGTTCCATTCTTGTCGTTGATGGCGGAGAACATGCCGTCGCGGATGAGTTCAAGTGAGTTTGCGGACAAATTCAGCGGCTTCCAGGGTTCATGCGTTACCGGATGACCTTCGAGGGACATCAGAAGTCGCGGTCTGATCTCGAGGCCGGTTGCAATTCGTGCGGTCATGATTGCCAGTTGCAGTGTCGACGCAAGTACGTATCCTTGGCCGATTCCGGTGTTCAGGGTATCGCCCATCTGCCATTGGCTACCTTCATTGTCCAGTTTCCAGGATTTGGTTGGCAACTGCCCGGTGGCGATATCCGGTATCGGCAGGTCGTGCCGCATGCCGAACCCGAGCATGCGAGCCATACCGTTGATCTTCTCGATTCCCAGCCTTTCTGCCAGCACGTAATAGTAGACGTCGCAGGATTCGCTGAGACCCTTGCGCAGATCGACTTTGCCGTGCCCATCCCTTCGCCAGCAATTGAACACGCGGTCTTGGATTTCGTGAGTTCCGTCGCAGGTAACACTCTCGTCGGGCGTGATGAGGCCGGATTCCAGAGCGGCCAGCGCGGGCACCATCTTGAAAGTCGATCCGGGCGGGTAAAGACCCCGCAGCGGCCGGTTGACGAGGGGACTTCCCGGAGTCTCCAGCAACTGCTCGAATTCTTCAACCGTATGCCCATGGACGAACTTGTTCGGATCGAAGGTGGGCACGGAAACCGAGGCGAGAATCTGGCCGCTCCTCACGTCAATTACAGTCGCAGCGGCCACGTTGGCACCTGTCCTGGCCACGACGTAGTTCTGTAGCTTTCGGTCGATGGAGATCTGCAGATCAGTTCCTGGATCGGCGTCTTTCCTGGTGAGTTCTCGAACCTCCCGACCGTGGACATTGACTTCGATCTTCCTGATTCCGGCCTCGCCTCGCAGCAGCAGGTCGAGGCTCTTTTCCAATCCGGTCTTTCCGATCTGGAAATCCGGCACGAATAGGAGAGGATCACGATCGTAAATGTTGTCTTGTTCGGCTTGGTCCACGGGGCCGACATAGCCCAATACATGTGCAAACTCGGATCCGTACGGGTACTTCCTGGTGCTGCCGAACCTTGTGCTGATTCCAGGCAGGGCAGGTGAATTGGCGGACACGGCAGCGACCTGTTCCCAGGAGGCGTTTTCAGCGACGAGAACCGGGACAAACTCCCGGTGGGACTGGATTTCCTTGACCTTTTGTCCGATTTCAGCCTCGGTCATCGGAATGATCCTGGCGAGTTTCCGCAGCACAACTTCAATGTCTCCCGCCTGCTCGCGGACGAGCAATATCCTGTAATTGAGATCGTTGTCTGCCAGTACCGCTCCATTCCGATCAAATATTCGGCCACGCTGGGGCTCGAGCATGCGAATGTTGACCCTGTTGCGCTCGGCAAGGTCGCGCAGCGATTCCGATTCGGTGATCTGGAGGTACCGAAGTCGCCCCGCGATCAGCACAAGGAATCCGATCTTGGCACCACCGATTATCAGCGACCGCCGGGTCAACGACTTGTGTGCTGCGACAGCTTCCTCGGATTCCGGCCTGCGCATCAGTCTTCGCCCTCCAGCAATCCCGTCCTTATAGAACTGGACTTTCGGATTCTGAACAAGATGTTCGTGACCGCAACCACCAGTGGATACGCGGCCGCGGTTGCGAGGACATGGAGCACGGTCGCCTGGGCGCCAGGCGCTGACACAAACGAGATTGACAGCACGAACTGATAAGTCAGGAAAATTACGGTATAGGTTGATGCCATCGTTATCCACTCGAACGTAAACGGAAGGAATCGGACCTTGGTTGCCGCGGTTCTGAAGTATTCGGATGCTAGCAGCACAAGTGCCGTCCACAATCCCAGCGGCATCAGGAACAGCAATTCCGAAAGCAGCAGGGCACCAACGAGAGCAATCGGATGGATGTAACCCGGCCGGCGGAGTTTCCAGGCTGCAATGATGCAGAATAGCAGGTCAGGTTGCGGCAGTGGTCCGACACGAAGGCCGCTCGGCAGCATTTCGATGGCCAGGAGCAGGAATACGGCCAATGCAAACAGCAGGTTATAGACCAGATTCTGGGTTTGGGCCGTCATGATGTCACTGGCCGACCAGCTGACCGGCATCTTCCGATGGTGGTGCTACCAGGATGTCGCCGCTTGCCTCGACGGAAATAGGTGGTCTGCTTCTGACGATGTTCACGAATTCAAGATTGTCGATATCGGCAGCAAGAAAGACCGTCACCTGATTGTTCTGGTCTACTGAAACCGTGCCGATGAGCAGATCGGCTGGAAACACTCCGCCCTCACCTGATGTAAATACACTGTCACCGGCGTTGATCTGGTTCAGGTTGCTTACGAGTTCGATGCTGGGGAGGCGTGCGTTTTGGCCCGCCACGATACCGCGTGCTCCGGTGGGTTTGATCTTGACAGGTATCCGGCTGCTGGAATCGGTAATCAGGATAACTCTGGAAGAGTTCCGGCCAACGCCCGATACGCGTCCAACCAGGCCGCGTCCGTCGACCACGGCCCATCCGTCTGATATTCCGTTCCGCCTCCCGACATTGACGAGGACCGAGTTTCGGAAAGCTGCACTGGTGTCTGCCGCCACCTGCGCCGAGATCGTAGAGAAGGACTCCCTGAGCTGTACGTTGGCGATTTCCCTGAGCGCGGCATTCTGCTGCTCCAGGACTATCGCTGTCTCGCGCCACTGCCGGAGCTGGCGGTTTTCCTCCTCCAATTCCGCAATCCTTTCAATGGCGCCTGAAAATTCGCCGATTGCTCGAAAGGCATCCGCGGCGAACCTTCCGGGTTTGATTCCAATCTCGAAACCGGGCAACAGCCTGTCGACGATTTCGGCCCTGACGACCGCCATCCTGTCATTGTCGATACGCCAAAGGACAAACAGTCCGACCAGAAAGGCAACAGTCAGCCCGATGAACAGCCGTCGAAGCGGACGACGGATCTGAGATTCGGAATCGCTTTCATTGTGCAAGTTTGTCACGGTCGATGTTGTTGGTGACTAGCTCTCGTAGTCGATAAGCTTAAATCCGGTATGCGTGGCCTCCAACACCAAGGCCTGTCCGGTTCCGAGCACGACACATTTCATTGGATCCTGTGCCACTGCAACGGGCAGGCCGGTGTGCAACCGGAGTTCCTCATCAATGTCCCGGAGCAGCGCTCCTCCTCCCGTTAGTATGATGCCGGTATCGGAGATGTCCGCTGCGAGGTCAGGTGGTGTGTGGAGCAGTGCCCTGGATACGGCCTCGCGTATCTGCCGGACGGGATCGCTGAACGCTTCAGCGACTTGCGCCTGGTTGAGCACGATCTCCCTGGGAGTGCCGTGCGTTCCGTCGCTGCCTCGTACATTGGCCGATTCACCCACACCATCCTTGGGTTTGCGGGCAATACCCAGATATTTCTTCACCTGCTCCGCGGCAGCCATGCCCAGACTGATATTGTACTTGATTCGCAGATATTCCGCGAGCGCCTCGTCAAGCGTGTCGCCGGCTGTCCTGATCGACGTCGCGTAGACTATTCCACCGAGGGACAGGACGGCCACTTCCGTCGTTCCGCCGCCGATGTCGACGATCATGCTGCCCTTGGCATCGGCTATGGTCATTCCTGCGCCGATGGCGGCGGCAACCGGTTCGGAGACCAGCCCCGCCTTGCGTGCACCTGCAGAAAGGACGGACTGGCGAATCGCGCGTTTTTCAACCTGCGTAGCCCCATGCGGGACACAGACGATGATTCGCGGTTTCGCAAATGAAGATCGTCGACGTGTCTTCCGGATGAAGTGACGAATCATCTCCTCGGCAACGGCAAAGTCGGCAATGACGCCGTCCCGGAGGGGACGAATCACTTCAATCGTACCGGGCGTCCGGCCGACCATGGCCTTTGCCTCGTCGCCGACTGCAATGACCCGGCGTGGTCCGTTGCTAATCTGATAGGCAACTACGGAAGGCTCATCCAGTACAATTCCATCGCCCTTAACGTATACCAGCGTGTTGGCGGTGCCGAGGTCAATTGCAATGTCGTAAGACAGAATCCAGTTGAATATGGAGAACATCTGCTCAGTAGTCCGTTGTTCCGTACCGCTTCCGCAGCGGTCCTCGCCAGCGTCGTTTGCCCCTAATCACATTACGCGAAGTTGAGGTAAAGGAGCAAGATGTAAGGTTGCCGCGACGTTTTGGCATGCACCGGTGCTTTCAGCACCGGTGCATCAACCGGGCACCAGCTTCGGCCCGTGTTCAGGCAACGTCCGCGATGTCGTTGGGCGCCCTCTTGGAGCGCCTGTGGACGAGGTTGTTCAGGGCGTTCACATAGGCTTTCACCGAGGCAAGGACAGTGTCCGTGTCGTTGGACTGGCCGACCACAATCCGACCGTGCTCCTCGAGTCTTATGCTTACCGTCGCCTGTGCATCAGTTCCCTCGGTAACGGCATGGACCTGATAGAGTTGCAGCCTCGCATCATGATCGAAGACCTTCTTGACCGCGTTGAAGGCGGCATCGACGGGGCCATCTCCCTCGGCCGTGACATTGTGGGTCACCCCATCCACCACAATGGTCATTTCGGCGGTCTGGGGCGTGATCGAACCGCAGACGGCGCGAAGATACGTTAACTGGAGATGTTCGTTGAAATCTTCGCTGGCGGTAGATTGCATCAAGGCAACCAGGTCATCATCGAAGATCTCCTTCTTCTTGTCAGAAAGAGCCTTGAATTCGACAAACACGTCATTGAGACGGTTTTCTCCGATTTCGTATCCCAACTCCTCCAGCTTCTTTCGAAGGGCCGCCCGTCCCGAGTGTTTGCCCATTACCAGGTTTGTCGACGCTATTCCGACATCCTCCGGACGCATTATCTCATATGTCTGGGCATGCTTGATCATGCCGTCCTGGTGAATCCCGGATTCGTGGGCAAACGCGTTCTTGCCCACGATCGCCTTGTTGAACTGGACAGGAAAACCGGTGGCGTCTGCCACGACCCGGGACACCTGCATGATCCGCTTCGTGTCGATTCTCGTCGAGTAGGGCATGATGTCGTTTCGCACCCTCATCGCCATCACGACTTCTTCGAGCGCGGCATTGCCGGCGCGCTCACCCAGCCCGTTGATTGTACATTCAACCTGGCGGGCGCCCGCAACAACCGCAGCCAGGGAGTTGGCAACGGCCATCCCCAGGTCATTGTGGCAGTGGGTGGAAAGGGTGACCGTGTCAATCCCTGGAACCCGCTCGCGGAGCATTGTGATGATCTCGGCGCTCTCGGATGGCGCCGTATACCCAACAGTGTCGGGTATGTTGATGGTGTTTGCACCGGCCCGAATCGCGGTCTCGACCGCGCGGCACAGGAAGTCATGCTCGGTACGGGTACCGTCCTCGGGTGACCATTGCACGTCGTCGGTATATCGGCGCGCGTGCGTAACCGAACGGGCGATTGCCTCGATCACATCCTCGGGCTCCAACTTGAGCTTGTACTGCATGTGGAGCGGGGAAGTGGAAATGAACGTGTGTATGCGTGGCTTTTCAGCATTCCTGAGCGCTGCACCGGCGCGATCGATGTCGGTCGGCGAAGAGCGCGCAAGTGCGCAAACTGTTGCGTTGCGGGTGCGCTTGGCGATTTCCCGGACCGCTTGGAAGTCACCGTCAGACGCAATCGGGAAGCCGGCCTCTATGATGTCGATTCCCATGTCATCCAGAAGAGCGGCAATTTCGGTCTTCTCGTTGAATGTCATTGTTGCACCCGGTGACTGCTCCCCGTCGCGCAGGGTCGTGTCAAAGATCAGAACTCTGTCCTGATTGTCACATTCAGGCTTTTTCATGACTTAATCCGATATGGCGATTGATTTTGGTCTGTCTTTCCGGTGCGTCCTGCTATCCTCTGAGCTGGCGCACCGTATCCGCGACGCTCAGAGGCCCGCAAGGAGCAGGGCTAGTCCACCCATTGACAGTTCCGGTAAACCGTTGATTTTGCCAAACGCCAAATCCATCATGCACAAATCCTAACACGGAACATTGCCGATAGGAAGCCCGATTTCCCTGTCAGTGTCAGCTGGTCAGCGGAAGCGTCAACCCGTGCCGGGGGGTTGCCGTCGTTCAGTTTAGTTCGACTGGAGGCGGCTCGCTGTTTTCCAGCTGTCGACCGTTCTTGAAACGGACATCGACAGGATTCCCGCCTGCCTTCCGCAGAACTCCTTTGCCATGCGGAACACCGTCTTGCCAGTCTCCGTCGTAGCTGTATCCATTCGGATACTCGACCCTGCCTCTTCCAGAACGGACCCCTTCAGCGAACTCTCCAGAATATACCGTACCGTCGCCGAAGGATTCGCGGCCTGTCCCGAGCTTCTTGCCGTCTGCCCAATCACCTTCATAGCTGTACCCGTCAGGCTTTGTCAGTCTCCCGTTTCCATGGAACAGGGAGTTGAGGAAACCGCCGGAGTACTCTGTTCCGTCGGCAAACTTTACATCCCCCGTGCCTGACATCAGCCCGTCCAACCAGTTGGCCTGGTATTCGGTTCCGTCCTTCAGGGTCAGGGTCCCGGTCCCGTGTGGGACACCATCCTCCAGGGAACCGGAATAGAGGTCTCCGTTCGGAAAGGTGATACTGCCTTCGCCCGTAAGTTTGTCGGCAGTCCACCTGCCTTCGATCAAAGTGCCGCCGGACGAAATGAAGCGACCAAGTCCTTCCCGGGCTCCACGTTCGAAGGGTCCTTCGTAAACGTCACCATTCGCGTAGACGAGTCTTCCAGTGCCGTGAATTCTGCCATCTGCCCAATCGCCTTCATAGGTCGAGCCATCGACATTTCTCAGGACGCCTCTTCCGTCCTGAATCCCGTTTCTGACAACTCCGACATAGACTGATTTGTCGGCAAATGTGACGATTGCCGTACCGTTCAATTCACCAGAGACCCAGTCGCCTTCAACCTTCTTCCCGTTTGGAAGTTGCTGCACCCCTGGACCGTGCCGCAACCCGTTCAGGAACATTCCTGAATGTGTGCTTCCGTCGGAGTAGGTCAGAACGCCTTCGCCATTCGCCATTCCGGAAGCGAATTGCCCTCGATATGTCGATCCATTCGGATGTATCTCCACACCAAGCCCGTCCAGTTGCCCATCTTTCCAGACGCCTTCGAACCGATGGCCGTTTGCCAGGACGAGTACGCCTTCACCCTGCTTTTCCCCTTCCTTGAATTCACCTGTGTAAACCGATCCGTCCGCTGCGGTGATCATTCCATGACCACTGATCTGATCCTCATGCCATTGACCTGAATATGCGTCGCCATTTGCAAAGACCATCGTGCCGGAGCCATGCCGCAGGCCGGATTCGAAATCGCCGGAATAGGTCGAACCGTCAGGGAATTCTGCCCAGCCCTGTCCTTGTTGCTTGCCATGTCTCCAGTCACCCCTGTAGGTGTAACCGTTCGTCAGTTGCAGCGAGCCACTCCCGTGACGCTGGCCGTCCGAAACCTCCCCCACATATGTGGATTCGTCCTGTGCTTGCTGGATCTGGTCCGCGGGCACTGCTGGTCCGCCACAAAACAACAAAACAACCTGGAGCGCGCCAGCGATGCCGACTCTTGTGACCATCAGGTTTCTTTTCCTTGCCCTAAACGGGCCATATATAGAAGAATCTTTAGACCGTGTCTGCAAAAGTTGAAGCAAGTCCAGTGACCGAGAAATTTCGACTAGTTCTATCACAGGCAAACCCGACAGTCGGCGACCTGGCAGGAAACGCGGCAAAGATCATCCGCCTTTGTCGGGACCCCGAGATCCGGTCAACCGACATGGTGGCATTTCCGGAAATGTTCCTGTCGGGTTACCCGGCTCAGGACCTTGTACTCAAGCGCGCATTTGTTTCGGGCTGCAAGGCATGGCTGGACGAATTGCAGAGAGCCTGCGCCGAAGGGCCGGCGGTCGGCGTTGGCGCCCCCTGCATCGAAGATGGCAGGCTGCATAATGCCTACTTCATACTGGAGGGTGGGCGAATTGCAGCCAGGGTGCTCAAACATCATCTTCCCAACAGCGAAGTGTTCGACGAGAAACGGCTGTTTTCCGCGGGTCCTGTCTGCGGGCCCTACAGGATCGGCCCGGTGCGAATTGGAAGTCCGATCTGCGAGGACGCATGGTCGTCCGATGTTGCCGAAACACTGGTTGAGTCCGGTGCCCAGATTCTCCTGGTTCCGAACGGTTCGCCTTACCACCGGCGCAAGATGGACATCCGCTTTTCGCACATGGTTGCCAGGGTCGTGGAAACCGGATTGCCTCTAGCATACTTGAACCTCGTCGGTGGCCAGGACGATCAGGTCTTCGACGGAGGATCGTTTGTGCTCAATCCGGGTGGCGAACTGGCAGTGCAGATGCCGGCATTTGACGAGACAACGCAAATCGTTGAATTCAGGCACGGAAACGAAGGGTGGAGTGCTGCTCCCGGCCCGCTCTCCCGGTTGGCGGATGAATGGGAAACCGACTACCGCGCCATGGTTGAGGCAGTTCGTGACTACATGGCGAAAAGCGGATTCTCGGCGGCGCTCGTAGGCCTGTCGGGAGGTGTAGACAGTGCGTTGGTCGCAACCATAGCCGTCGATGCCATCGGGCCAGGAGCGGTCCGCTGCGTGATGTTGCCGTCGGAATTCACGTCAGCGAAATCCGAGACGGATGCCAGTGAAATCGCCGACCTTCTTGGCTGCAGGATTGACAGGGTCGGGATTGGCGATCTTCAACACTCTGCCTTGCGGGCACTGGCTCCGGTCTTCGATGACCGGGACGGGGGCATGGCTGGCGTGACCGAAGAGAACATCCAGTCCCGCCTAAGGGGCCTACTGCTGATGGCGATATCGAACAGGTACGGTGAATTGCTGTTGTCAACCGGCAACAAGTCGGAGGCTGCGGTCGGATACGCGACGATCTACGGCGACATGGCTGGTGGCTACAACCCGATCAAGGATCTCTACAAGACGAGGGTATTTGCGACATGCAGATGGAGGAATGGCAACCACCGCGACTGGATGAAGGGACCGGAGGGCAGATGTGTACCCGAGACTGTGCTGACAAAACCGCCCTCGGCAGAGCTCAGGCCCAATCAGAAGGACACCGACAGCCTGCCACCCTATGACGTGTTGGATCGAATCCTGGAGCAGTTGATCGACCAGGACCTGTCCATACACGAGGTGCTGACTGACGGATTTGATCTTGAAACTGTCAAGCGAGTGGAACAGTTGATCTATTCATCGGAACACAAGAGGTTTCAGTCGGCCCCGGGGGTACGGCTAACTGGCCGCGCATTGTGGCTTGATCGGCGCTATCCGATCGTCAATCACTGGAGAGATGACGGTAACACAGGCCAGGGTTAGCCGGGCTGCCAACGTCTTGACCCAATGAATGGTGCGCCGAAGTGACGCCGGTCACTTGCACCGAGGGCGATCTGGGTGCAGAAGGCCCCGATGAGCGACCGTTGCGGGATGCCGTATCGGGACAGGACGGCCCGGCGGGGATGCCGGAACGGACAAGGACGAGGTATGGTATGACGAAGACCCGATTTGCGCCATCGCCCACCGGTCATCTCCATATCGGAAACCTCCGGACAGCACTGTTCAATTATCTCATTGCAAGGCAGTCGGGTGGCGAATTCATTCTGCGCCTCGACGATACGGACAGGGAACGATCACGCCAGGAGTTCGTTGAATCCATCAAGCGCGATCTCGAATGGCTTGGCCTGGACTGGGACAGCAGCGCGAGGCAGTCCGGCCGGCTGGAACTCTATTCAGATGCAGCCGAACGTCTGCGGAAGGATGAAAGGCTCTACGAATGTTTCGAAACTCCGGAAGAATTGTCGCTTAAACGCAAGATGCAATTGAGAGCGGGCAAGGCACCTGTCTACGACCGTGAGGGGTTCTACCTGACGCGCAGCCGAAGGGACGAGTTGAGAAACACCAGGCCGGGTTACTGGCGATTTCGCCTGGACCAGGAGCGGATAGAGTGGGATGACGGTATCCAGGGCCACTTGTCGGTGGACGCGGCCAGCGTTTCGGACCCGGTACTGATCAGGGCGGATGGCCAGTTCCTCTATACTCACGCATCAGTTGTTGATGACCTCGACATGGGCATCAGCCATGTCGTGCGCGGTGCAGACCACATTACAAACACCGCGGTTCAGATCCAGATAATCCATCAACTCGGGAAAACTCCTCCCCGATTTGCCCATCATTCACTGCTGACCGGGCCCGATGGCGGGCCGCTCGGCAAGCGCCGAGGGTCGTTCACCGTCAAGGATTGCCGGGCGGATGGTATCGAGCCGATGACGATACTGGCAATTCTTGCGTCAGTTGGAAGTTCTGACCAACCAAGCCTCGTATCCACGCATTCCGAACTTGCCGAGAGGTTTGACCTGGGCGCATTCAGCGGCGCGCCGACGAAAATCGATGAATCAGATTTCCGAAGCCTGAATTCCAGGTTGCTGGCTTCACTTCCGTATCAATTTGCGGCCTCCTCGATTTCGGAACTGGGAGTGCCTGGTGAACTTGCCCAGAGGTTTTGGGAAACGATTCGGGAGAACATCTCGAAGCTGGGCGACCTGGATGATTGGTGGAAGATCTTCAGGGACGGCGCGGATCCAGTTGTCGAATCGGAAGATCGGGAGTTTGTGGCGACGGCGTTTGGATTGCTTCCTGACCCACCTTTCGATGCTGATACCTGGAAGACATGGACGCGTGCAGTTGGCGAACGCACTGGGCGCAAGGGAAGGTCGCTCTATATGCCGCTCAGACTGGCGTTGACTGGTAGGTCCGCCGGACCAGACATGTCTGCGGTAATGCAGCTTGTTCAGACAGTGAGAAGATAGGTTGCCGCACAAGGGAGTCCCGGCCGCTGCCACAGCCATTCGCAAACACGGCGGCAGAATTCGGACGGGTCGTGATTGTATGCCCAACTCCGCGAACAGAGGATTTGCAGCACTGATCCAGACATTTGGGTCATGCCCCGCATGCTTGGTGCCTGGCCGGGAATTCGGCTCCTATGGGGCAGCGAAGTCCGGGACGCGGATTACCGGTGTGTGAAATTGGCAGGCGAACCGGGACCAGCGAGCCAGGGTCCGCGTGCCTGACAAATCGGATTCGATGGTTCGAAACGAGGTGAGACAGATGTCCGACGCCGAACTCAACCGCACTCCGCTACACGACCTTCACGTGAAACTGGGTGCAAGGATGGTCCCTTTCGCCGGTTACGAAATGCCGGTCCAGTATCGCGAGGGAATCATCAAGGAGCACCTGCGGGCCAGGGAGTCCGCAGTTCTGTTCGATGTCAGTCATATGGGTCAAATCGTGGTACGGTCGCTGTCAGGACCGGCAGAGAACGCCGCGCACGCGCTTGAGACATTGATGCCAGCAGACATAGTTGGCCTCAGGGAAGGGCGGCAGCGCTATGGACTGCTCACAGACGAAGCAGGTGGGATCATTGATGATCTTATCGTCGCCAGGCACCGCGAGCATCTCTTTCTGGTGGTGAACGCGTCCAGAAAAGCTCGGGATGTCGGATTGCTGAGCAAGAAACTTGAAGGGTCATGCACTGTTGAATTGCTTGAAGACAGGGCGTTGATCGCCGTCCAGGGGCCGAAATCCTCCGAAGTGCTCGAAGCTGTGATTCCGGGAATCACCGGCATGAGTTTCATGGAGTCGCGCGAATTCGAATATGCGGGGTCACCCATCATGATTTCGCGCTCGGGCTATACGGGCGAAGACGGTTTTGAATTGTCAGTTGCCGCAGACGATGTGGTTCGACTTGCCGAGCGCCTGCTTGAAAGTGACGAGGTGGCGCCTGCAGGACTGGGCTCGCGGGATTCGCTCAGGCTGGAGGCGGGACTGTGCCTCCACGGCAATGACATTGACGAGACGACGAGTCCAGTTGAAGCCGCGCTTGAATGGGCGATACCCCGAGTCCGCAGGACAGGAGGTGAACGTGCCGGTGGATTCCCCGGCGAAGCCCGAGTGCTTTCTGAACTGGACAATGAACCTGATCGTCGGCGGGTCGGACTGAGGCCGACGGGGAGGGCGCCAATGCGCCAGGGCACGCCGCTATTTGCGGATGCGTCCGGAGAGGTGTCGATCGGAGCCGTGACGTCTGGCGGATTCGGACCAACGGTTGGAGGCCCTGTGTCGATGGGTTACGTGAAATCCGAAAGTGCTAGCCCGGGAACAGAGGTGTTCGGAGAGGTCCGGGGCAGGATCATGCCGGCTGAGATCTGCCAGATTCCGTTCGTCATACATCGGTACAAGAGATAGGGGCCACGAGACTTGTTGGTGCCGAAGATAATCTAGAAATCGATTTGCAGACGTAAGCTGTCAGTTCATCAATTCGGTGCGAGGCCTGCTGGGCAGGCACTCCAAACTGGCCGATCATCCAATCCCCTGCAGGCCTCGTAGCGGCACTGCCTGCTGGCGCGCGGTTGAGTAGCCGGATCGCCAGCTAAGACGGCGGCATCTGGTCGCGTTCGACTGCGGCCGGGTAGCAGTGCCGTACTCCCCGGAACCAGGATCGTGCCCCAATTGCTTTGGAAATCCTTTCGAACGGGTGTTTCGTTTCCCTGAGGTATCCGGCAGTACCGGTGGTTGAAGGGAATGCCCAGGCCCGCCTGTCGGCGGTTGGACACGTTCAAGCCACATGACTTCGGTCAAGGGTCACCGCCAGTCGTTTTTGCAGGGCAGTTCGGGAAAGACAGGATCTCCCGCATGCCGGATGCAGAAGTTGTGCGTGTCCCAGTCGGCGCACTGATTCCGACAGAGCAAGCGCAAGAGCGAATTGGCCCGGTTGGTGGCCGACCGGCTGTGTTTCTCGATGAACCGCGGCTGGCAGTCACGGACATCGTCAGCGTCGATGGAGTCGAGCGGTCGGGCAAGAAGTCAACGGATCAGACACGATGACGAGCGGCAGCCGGTGAATCGGAATCCTGTCCACAACAGGAAACCCAGGGTCCGTCTGTCGGCGTCAACATATCCCGGCGCGCATAACCTGTGTGCATGCAAGACGACCTCTGTCTTCGGCGAGAGTGGACAAATGGAGGATGAACTGCCGTGATGTGATGCCCAGCGAAGACCCTGCGCTGCGAAGAGTGCCGGATCGCCGGGTTCCCTTGGACAGTCGCTCCCGAACCGGTTTGTGACCGAGCGTCATCCGGGCGGCGTTTGGCCCGTCCCGCGAACGACACCATCCAAGCCAGCCTTGGCCGCGCTTATCGGTCCTATCTGACGATTGCGAGGCGTCGTACTCCGCCTTGTGGCACCCATCCGGATCTATGCGGATTTCCGCCGGTTCACCGAGTCAATCATCGCGTCATTCCGCGATGCGCATCTCCCGGAAACCGGAATGACCCTGGAATCCGTCGGTAACGAGTTCCGGGCCATTGCCCATGACCACTGCAGGAGATCGGATTACAGGAGTGAGTTATCCACACAGAGAGGATGAATGCAAATCCGGAGGCTCTGGTCGAACTGGCATCATCCTCCAGTAACCCGGTGCCTATACTACCTTGTCTGTTGCGGGGTCGATCAAGTGTATGCTGTTCATGTCGATTGTGAACATCATGGTCTCACCGGGATTGCTCACCGACCGTGGCGCAGCGCGAGCGGTAACCTCGACTCCGTCGATGTCCATGAACACCATGGTGTCCATGCCCATGGGTTCCAGTACCTCGACTGTACAGCCAAAATCCAGCTGGTTCCCGCTGGAATGCATCCGCTGCTCGGTTATATGCTCGGGTCTTACGCCGAAAACCATGTCCTTGTTGATGTAGCTGCTGAAACGATTCGACTGTTCGGCAGACAGGTCCAGGGTGATATCCTCCGACAGCCGGGCTCCGAGCGCAGTGCCTCGCCGCACTATCCTGCAAGGCAGGAAGTTCATTGCCGGCGATCCGATAAAGCCGGCGACGAAACGTGTCTTCGGTGACTCGTACATATCCTGTGGCGGACCCACCTGCTCAATAACGCCCTGGTTCATCACCACGATACGGTCCGCCAGGGTCATGGCCTCCACCTGATCATGTGTCACATAGACTACGGTTGTCTGCACCCGGCTATGGATCTTCTTGATTTCAGTGCGCATCTGTACACGCAGCTTTGCATCCAGATTGGACAGCGGCTCGTCGAACAGGAAGGCCTCGGGGTTGCGTACAATGGCCCGGCCCATGGCCACGCGCTGCCGCTGACCGCCGGACAACTGCCTCGGACGACGCTGCAATAGATCACCGATGTTGAGAATTTCGGCAGCGTGGTTGACGCGCTGGACGATCTCCGTGTTCGGAAATTTGCGCAAACGCAGGCCGAAGGACATGTTTTGCGCAACCGTCATATGCGGATACAGGGCGTAATTCTGGAAAACCATCGCAATATCGCGTTCCTTCGGTGGAACATCATTGATCAGGCGATCGCCGATGAAGATCTCACCGCCTGTAACGTCCTCCAGGCCGGCGATCATGTGCAGCGTCGTGGTCTTGCCGCAGCCTGAAGGGCCGACGAGCGCGACGAACTCGTTATGTGCAATATTGAGGTCTATGCCTCTGACGGCCTCGGTCTGGCCGTAGGTCTTGCGCAGGTCCTTCAGGAGGATTTTGGCCACCGCTGCTTTCCTTTCACGGCACCGATTATGCCTGTCCAATAGTGTTCGATTCAGTGCGAATGTCAACGACGGAGCCTGAAGCATACCAGCGCTGCGGCGCCATTATCGTGATCCAAGAGAACGAGCACGGTCTCATCGGCAGATTGCTCAATATATTTTTGACTCCGCGTTTGACAACACTGGCCAATATCGTTTAATTACTTGAGAAGGAATTATCAAGGAGGAGATATCATGAAACGTTTCACTTTCAGATTTGTCGTGCTTGCCGTTTCGACCGCATTCGCAGCCCAGGCCTTTGCGCAAGACATCACCTTGCGCTGGGCCCTGCATCCCGGCGCGGAAGCCGACGCCGTTGTCGAGTATTTTGCGCCCAGATATGAGGAAGAGACCGGCATCAAGGTCATAGGTGAGATCCTGCCCGCCAATCAACTTCGCGATCAAATGTCCATCGAGGCTATTGGCGATACCGACCGTTGGGACATGGGATATCACAGTCCCGGCTGGTTCGGCACCTTTGCGCCGCATGTCCTGAACCTCACCCCATTCATCGAGAGGCACGGCTTCGACGTTAGCGCCTATCCGGACCTAGTGATCAACAGCCACATGACCTCGAGTGCCCGCGAGGGTGAGTATATTGCTCTACCGACGACACCCGCTGCACCAATGCTCATCCATCGTGCAGACTGGTTCTCGCATCCGGACGAGCAGGCTGCTTTCGAGGAGGAGTTCGGACGTGCACTCGAGGTACCAAGGACGTTCGCGGAGTTGCGGGAAGTCGCGGGATTCTTTACCCGTGAAGCTGGCGAGATGCTGGCGGGCGAGGAACTCGAGCGTGACCTTTACGGCTGGACTGACGCGCTCGGTGCGGGCGTCGGGATAACTCGCAGCTTCATAGTTGTCCTCTACTCTGCAGGCATCAGCGGTTGGGACGAAGACTTCCAGCCCGATGTTGGCCACCCGATCGTGAACGAGGTTGCTGACTACTTCGTTGATCTCGCGAAGAACACTGCCCCGCGGGAGGCTCAGAACTGGGGATTCCTGGAAGGGCTCGAGATGTTCCGCGATGGTCGCCTCGCGATGGCGACCATGTGGCCGCAGGGCGTCGGGATCGTCGAGGCCGAGGGCGGGGACGCCAACGGTAACGCCGGCTACTCCACCTTGCCCCTCTGGGAAGGCAACCTCAAGGGATTCACTCAAGGCACACCGTTCCTCGGCGGCGGCGGCGTATTCATCTTCGATACGCCGAATGCCGACGAGGCGTTCAAGTTCCTCAAGTGGATGTTGCAGGACAACGAGGTTGAATGGGGCAAGCGCAGCCTGCAATTCTCGCGAAAGGCCCATTTCCAGAGCGAGGAACTGCGCACCCTCAGGCCGTATTACAAGGAATTCCTGCCCACCTTCGAGCAAGTGCTCCAGTCGGTATTCATCCGTCAGGGAATTCCGGAGTACGGCGCGGTCATGTGGGGCGGTGCGACTGACTACATCACCGACGTCTATTCGGGCGACCTCTCGCCCGAGCAGGCACAGGAGCGGTGGGTCACGAACATGACCGAGGCGTTCAAGGCCGCAGGATACCTCGAGTAAAAGGCATTCACCTCCTTCCCCCGGCAAAACCGGGGGAAGGGGCTTCCCTCTCGTCGACGACCGAGGCCAGCAGCGACAATGGCGGACATGCGTTCACGCTTTACGCGGGGATGGTGGTTTCTCGCGCCCGGCCTCCTGCTGATGACGCTCATCGTAACCGTGCCGCTTTTCATGGCATTTCGCTACAGCGTGCACAGAGTTTTTCTCTACCGGTTCGATGATCAGGTCTTCGTAGGTCTCGCGAACTACCTTCGGGCGCTTCGCGATCCATTGTACATCAACGCCCTGAAAACCACCGTCTTCTTTACGCTTGGCTGCCTCGTGCTCTCTGTCGTGCTTGGGCTTCTCGTCGCGTTCATGTTGAGTTCGCGCCAAGTACGCCTGCGCCCGACCTGGCTTGCGCTCTTCCTCGTCCCGTTCGTGGTTACACCCGTTGTCGCGGGGATTGCGTGGCGCTTTTTCATGTGGCAGCAGGAGTTCGGTGTCATCAATCAAATACTCGGCGCGCTGGGTGGCCCATCCCCGTATTGGCTGCTTGAGCGCGAGACGGCACTCATTGCTGCGATCATCAGCAACTCGTGGCACCTGACTCCACTTGCGATACTCGTGTTCTATGCCGCGCTGACGACCATTCCGGATGAACTGTTCAAGGCCGCGAAAACCGACGGGGCGGGTCCGATCCAGTTGTTGTGGTACATCGTGCTTCCGATGCTGCGTCCGCACATGTTGTTCATATCGATCATCCTCATCACTTCGGCGTTCCGGGAGTTCGATATGATCTGGTCGCTAACCGGTGGTGGTCCGGGGCGCGCTACGACCGTACTGTCGATTTACGCTTACGATCGCGGCATTGCCAATCAGGACATGGGGATGGGAAACTCAATTGCTTTCTCCATGTTCATCATCATGGCGGTCGCGGCCTGGATCTATATCACCGTGTATCGCCGCGTCTTGGAACATGAGGAATGATCTCGCCCCGCGCCAAGCGCCGGTTACTGGTCGTGTTGCTGCACGGTCTGCTTGGCCTGTGGCTCATATACTCGGTTCTTCCGCCGGTGATGCTAATTGCGGCCTCATTCAACTCGACGGCACTCTTTCGCTCGCCGCTTGACCTCCTGCTGCTAAGGGACTTTACACTCGCGAACTTCGGCCAGGCGTTCACGCGAGGCTCCTTTTGGTTCTTTTTCCAAAACTCGGTCATCATTTCTTCTGCGGCAGTGACCATCACCCTTCTGGTCTGCGTGCCGATGGCCTACGGTCTGTCCAAGATATCGGGACGCGCGAGGTCGGCCGTATCCTTCGGGGTGCTCGCAATGCGTTTCATTCCCTATGTGGTGCTTGCTCTGCCCCTGTTCCTTCTTTACGTCAATCTGGGCCTGGCAGGGTCACGGGCTGGCCTTCTGCTTGCGCATCTCGCAATTCACATCCCGTTTGCCACCTGGATGCTGATTGGTTACTTCGAGTCCGTTCCCTTGGAGCTCGAAAAGGCCGGTATCATTGACGGCTGCTCACCCTGGAACCTGTTCTGGAACGTGACCCTTCCGGTCGTGCGCCCCGGTGTCATCGCACTTGCCATACTCGTGTTCGTGATGTCTTGGAACGAGTATCTCTTCGCACTGTTCCTGGCGGGGTCGAACGCGCAACCGCTTACGGTGGGAATCACGCGGTTCCTCGGCGGGGCAGAGGCCGGGGCGGAGTACGGCGTCATCGCAGCATATTCCGTGCTTATTGTTTCTCCGGTAATCGTATTCGCGCTTGCAGCAAACCGCTACATCGTGAGCGGGATGACGGCAGGGGCAGTAAAGGGTTAGGAGATCTTTGACCAAGTCGCGGTATCCGGGACCAGGGCTGGAGCGCGGGAGATTGCCGAGCTGCGGCGATTGCTCGAAGCGGGTTCAGGGTAGGGTCAGCAGCAAGTAGTCGAGGAATTCATGAGTTCCATTGCTCAAAAGGGAACCAACCAGGTTGCAATCAGAGGCTATAATGAGCGCCTCTTGCTGCAACTCGTGCGCCGCCATGGGGAGATGACCAAGGCGGAAGCCACACGAGCAAGCGGGCTTTCTGCAAACGCAACATCCGTCATTTTCAGAGCGCTTGAAGAGAGCGGGTTGGTGGTGCGCGGCAATCGAATTCTTGGTCGGATCGGCCAGCCGTCTACGCCGATGCGTATCAACCCGGATGCCCACAGATATGTCACTCTGAAGATCGGCCGGCGAAGTGTCGAACTCGCGGTCGTCAACTTTGTCGGTGAGATCTTGTCCCAAAGAAGAGAAGCCTACAGCTATCCTATCCCCTCGAACGTGATGGATTCTGTCGGGCGGATGCTGACGCCAGTCCTTCGTTCGGCCAAGACGCCACGCAGCAAGGTCACTGCAATGGCGGTAGCCATGCCTTTTGAGCTCTGGAGCTGGACCGACGAGTTCGGTGCCCCACAGGAAGAACTGCAAGTCTGGTGCGATTTCGATATTGCAGAGAACCTGAACAAGAAGGTTCCTTGGACTGTCGCAGTTGAAAACGACGGTACAGCAGCATGCAGGGCGGAACAGATTTTTGGCGAACATTCCGAGAAACAGGACTGGATCTACTTCTTTGTGGGCACCTTCATCGGTGGCGGTGTCGTGCTGAATGGAAGCGTCTTTCCAGGTAGACGAGGCAATGCTGGGGGTTTTGGTCCGATGCGCGTGCCCGATATGCATGGTGGCGACCGGCTTGTAGATCATGCATCCCTGATTGTATTGGAACGGAATCTGGCAACAGCCGGAATTGATCCAGCGACCGTCGAACAAGAAGAAACGGATTGGACTGATTTCGGAGAGCATTTGGAGCAATGGCTCAAGAGGGCCGGCAAGAGTCTGTCCCACGCCGTTGTTTCTTCCTTGTCGATCATCGATTTCGATGCCGTCGTCATCGATGGAGCGATCCCTCCGATGGTCAAGAACCGACTCGTTGAGGAGGTCGTCAAACAACTTGAAGTGACAGATTTGCAAGGCGTTCGCTTCCCTGCCGTAGAACCCGGGCAGATCGGACGGGACGCTCGACTGATCGGGGCGGCCGGATTGTTGATCAATCGAGACTACCTTCTGGATCAGAATACGCTGATGAGGATCTGAACGCAGTCAGAGTGCAGTGTGCGTTTCCCATGCAGGGGACATTCAGCGTAGTCGCACCGATGGCAATCGTAGTGGTATCGGTGGAGGTTTTCGCCCCGTACGGCACCTCGGAATACCGTGACGTCGGAACTGCCTGGAGTTTCCCGGCGCAACCCCGACGATTTGCGCCCAGATCTCGCAACCGGTCTCCTGCCAATGCGCATTGCCTTTTCCTGACTGTTGGGAGCAGGAGGAGGCCGAGTTCCGCGAGAATGGCCACGAGCAGTCTGACATGCGAATGACGCCAAACGGAAGTTCTTGAAGAATTCAGCCGCAGTGGTCACACAGCCCGCCGACGGTGTCGCTCCAGAACTCGCCGTTCATCAGAACTCCGTGAAGGAAAGCCGCCTGCGGCCCGTTGCCACCCGAATCGCAATGCCTGAAGCCTGCGGCGGATGGTTCCGGGGGGTGCATGAATGCCCAATTGTCGTGAGGCAGGCCGTTCCGACAGTCAAGTCCGGACTGTCCGAGGTTGTTTGGTTCATCGAAGAGAACAATGCAGAATTGCAAGAATGGGCTGATCCAATTGACGAAGAATTCCGTTGCCACATCGCGGCGGCCTGTGGTTGGCGAGGAACTCGGCGTTTGTCGATTGCCTTGATGTATTGCACACTTGTTTCGACATTCTCGTGTATAGGGCAACCGGTCAGTGGCCCGCGCCTGAAGTGATTCAACAGGGTAGGAGGATTCAATGCTTCACTTTTCGGACGACGAGTTTGCACGGCGACGTTCCCTGCTGGAGTCAGAGCTTGAACGGCGGGAATTGGACGGGATGCTGCTGTTTTCGCAGGAGAGCCTCTATTGGCTCACCGGTTTCGACACCTTTGGGTTCTGTTTCTTCCAGTGCCTGGTTGTCGGGGGCGGCCAGCATGTTTTGTTGACCAGGTCGGCTGACCGGTTGCAGGCAAGAATCACTTCAAAGATTGAAGATATCAGAGTCTGGATGGATGGAGACGATGCCACTCCGGCACACGACCTCGCCGCCCTGGTCAAGGAACTCGGTTTATACGGCAAGAGATTGGCAATCGAAACCGACACGCACGGTCTGACCGCCCGGAATTACATTGCACTCTGCGAGGCATTCGATGGAATCGCCGATTTCGTTGAAGCATCCGATATTGTCTCCAGGCTGAGATTGGTCAAATCCGGCGAGGAGTTGCAATATGTTAGAAGGGCAGCTGAGCTTGCAGACGACGCACTGGATGCAGCAGTCAAGATCATGGAACCGGAGGCCGATGAAGGAGACATCCTGGCGGCGATGCAGGGAGCGATTTTTTCGGGCGGCGGCGATTATCCCGGCAATGAGTTCGTTATTGGATCCGGTGAAAACGCCTTGCTCTGCCGATATTCTTCCGGAACGAGAAAACTGTCTGCCAGCGATCAACTGACCTTGGAATGGGCCGGTGTCTACCGGCACTATCACTCGGCAATGATGCGAACTGCCGTCATTGGGCCACCGTCCGATCTTCATGTCGAGATGCACAAGGCGGTCACCGAGGCGCTCCTGCGCTGCGAGGAGAAGATTGCGCCGGGTAACCGGATGGGTGAGGTCTTTGACACCCATGCCGAGATTCTTGACGCTGCCGGTTTCCGGTCGAGCCGGCTCAATGCCTGCGGTTATTCGCTTGGCGCCAGGTTTGCACCGAGCTGGATGGAGCATGAAATGTTCAGGCCCGGCGCAAGCACCGTTATGGAACCGGGAATGGTCCTGTTCGTTCACATCATACTTGCCGACGGTGAATCCGGAGCGGCGATGACCACCGGTCGCACGTCCATCGTGACCCGCAAGGGATCCGAGCAATTGTCGCGTCATGACCTGGATATGATCCCGGGTTGAGTGGCACTCAAGATGGACACTCTTCCAGAAAGACAGCAGACACATTGTCCAGGCGGAACTGCCTGAAGGTCGAACTGCTTGGCAATGAAGCTGCAGCAAGGTTCCGGGAATTTACCGATGTCCAAGAAGATCGGGGCCGGATCAGACCGGGAAATCTGGCAGGCTGCGAGACGAATTGATCAGAGATTCAGCATGCAGTCGCTTCAGAGTTTGCGTGATTCGACAGGGCCGCCAGCCAATGTTCGCAAATCTTCCGCTCTTGTTGTAGGAGATGAAGTCGAACTCTGGCAGGGCATCGAAGATGCGGTTCTCTGTCGATCTGAGAGACGCGTGAGAATTGAGGTAATTTCGTATATGGGATGATCTGGGTTGTTGAAGCATTGGGAGTGGAATGAGCTGACACAATCATGGCCGCGACGAGTTGCAGCCACCTGACTGTCGGGACAGGCTGGAGGGATGTTCGAGAATCCGCATGCGATTCGCACCACACAAAGCTGTCGGAAGAAATCCTCTGGGAAGGCTGCTTGGATTCGGTGACCAAGTGAAGACGGGACGAGGCAAGCGACAATGAGAGCCCCCTTTTTTGTCAATGGGTCTTGAAACAAAAGTGCATGAATAGGGAGAAATCGCCGTGAAATTTACTGAGGAACACGAGTGGCTTGCACTGGATGGAGACGTGGTGACCGTAGGGATAACTGCGTATGCGGTGGAACAACTCGGTGACATTGTTTTTGTGGAACTGCCGGAAAAGGGCACAGAATTCGCGGCCGGTGACGAGGCTGGCGTGGTCGAGAGCGTCAAGGCAGCTTCGGACGTTTACGCCCCGGTGTCAGGAACGATTGCGGAGGTCAACGAGGCCATCTCGGAAAACCCCAATGTCGTGAACGACGACCCGCTCGGTGAAGGATGGTTTTTCAAGATCAGGATGAACGATCCGGGCGAGTACGAGAGTTTCATGGATGAAGAGGAATACAATTCCCTGATCCAATGACGGAACGTTCCCATGCATCACCTGGACCATAGCTACAACCCCGACGATTTCGCAAATCTCCGGCACATAGGGCCCTCTGAACAGGACCTGGTGGAGATGCTCCGGGAGCTCGGTTACTCGACGGAAGAGGAACTGGTCGAAGCGGCGCTTCCGGAGAACATTGGCAAGACAAGACTCAGGGGACTTGGCGACCCGCTTACTGAGCAGGAGGCCCTTGACCTGATACGGGCTACGGCCAGCCGAAACCGGCAGATGATCTCACTGATCGGGATGGGGTACTACCGAACGGTTACACCACCGGTCATTCTCAGGAACATATTCGAGAACCCTGCATGGTATACGGCCTATACGCCATACCAGCCCGAGATCAGCCAGGGCCGCCTGGGCGTCTTGCTGGATTTCCAGACCATGATCTGTGACCTGACAGGCATGGAAGTCGCCAATGCCTCCTTGCTGGACGAGGCGACTGCGGGTGCCGAGGCGATGGCGATGGCACGGCGATTGTCCAAATCGAAGTCCGGTTGCTTTTTCGTGGATGAGAACTGCCATCCGCAGACGATCTCCGTGATCCGAACCCGCGCAGATTCCTTCGGAATTGAACTGGTGGTCGGTTGTCCGAACCGTGACCTTCGTGCCGGCGGCGTCTTTGGCGCGCTGTTCCAGAATCCGGGAACCTATGGCGACGTCCGTGATTTCTCCGACCATGTTTCGGAATTGCACAGCACCGGGGCCATTGCCGTGGTGGCGACTGACCTCCTGGCGCTTGCCCTGGTGAAGGACCCGGGTGCGATGGGCGCGGACATCGCCGTCGGCTCTACACAGCGGTTTGGTGTTCCTCTTGGCTTTGGCGGACCTCACGCCGGTTTCATTTCGACCAGGGATGCGTTCAAGCGCGACCTGCCTGGCCGCATCGTGGGCATTTCCGTCGACGCGCAGGGTCGCGAAGTCTATCGGCTGGCGTTGCAGACCAGGGAACAGCACATCCGGCGCCAGAGGGCGAAGTCCAACATCTGCACGGCACAGGTGTTGCCGGCGGTCATGGCGGGACTCTATGCCGTGTTCCACGGCGAGAGGGGAATCAGGGCAATCGCGGAACGCGTGCATTTTCAAACCGTGGCACTGGCGAACGCACTCAGGGAAGCCGGGTTGTCGGTTGGTCCAGATTCTTTCTTCGACACTTTGACAATTTCTGTCGGCAAGAGGCAGGACGACATAATGGCAGCGGCGCTGGCTGCCGGAATCAACTTCAGGAAGGTCGGTCACGACAGGATCGGCGTATCGCTTGACGAGTTGATCGACTTTCAGCAACTGTCCGCCGTGGCCAACTCCTTCGGAGCGATGGCCGACTTCACGACAGTCGCATCCGAGTACGGAATTCCAGAGCCCCGGAGGCGAGTTTCCAAATATCTTCAGCATCCGACATTTCACATGAACCGTTCGGAAATGGCGATGGTTCGATACATGCGCAGGCTTGCGGACAAGGATCTCGCCCTCGACAGGACAATGATCCCTCTCGGTTCCTGCACGATGAAACTCAATGCAACGGCCGAGATGATTCC
The DNA here is from genome assembly GCA_963664715.2 of Paracoccaceae bacterium. Classification (GTDB taxonomy): domain Bacteria; phylum Pseudomonadota; class Alphaproteobacteria; order Rhodobacterales; family Rhodobacteraceae; genus JAPOXR01. Next base: position 407,968 of record CAXXUY010000012.1, on the reverse strand, counting down.
GGTGACCTTTCCGGAATTTGGCCAGATCCACCCATATGCTCCCTTAGACCAGGCGGCAGGCTATCTGGAGATGATCGAGGACCTGAGCAAGAAATTGTGCGAGATTACAGGGTTTGATGCCATCTCGATGCAACCGAACTCTGGCGCGCAAGGTGAATTTGCCGGACTCATGGTAATTCGTTCCTACCATGAACATAACGGCGACGATCAGCGCACGGTGTGCCTGATCCCGAAATCGGCCCATGGAACGAATGCAGCCTCGGCACAAATGGCTGGCATGAAGGTTGTCGAAATCAGGACGATGGAAGACGGAACCGTAGACATTGACGACCTGCAGGCACAGGCCGAAATCGCCGGCGATACCCTGGCGGCATCGATGATCACGTACCCGTCGACCCATGGGGTGTTTGAAGACACGATACGGGCGGTGATCGAGATCACGCACAGGTTTGGAGGTCAGGTCTATTACGACGGAGCGAATCTCAACGCCCTGGTCGGGATTGCAAAACCGGGTGAACTGGGAGCGGATGTCGGTCACCTGAATCTGCACAAGACATTCTGCATCCCACATGGCGGCGGCGGGCCGGGCATGGGTCCGATCGGCGTGCGGGCGCACCTTGTTCCGTTCCTTCCCGGCGATCCGGTCTCCAGAGAAGCTCGGGGAGCGATTTCTGCGACGATGTTCGGGTCTGCATCAATCCTGCCGGTTTCCTGGGTCTACATATTGCTGATGGGTGGAGAGGGTCTGGCCAGGGCAACCCGTATAGCCATTGTCAATGCAAACTACATCGCACACAGGCTCAGGAGCAGATTTGAAATCTGTTATTCCGGAAACGGGGGCTTGGTCGCTCACGAGTGCATCGTTGATATACGCAAGGCGGTGGAAGGAACCGGAATTACGGTCGATGATGTTGCGAAGCGCCTGATCGACAGCGGGTTTCACCCTCCGACCATGAGCTGGCCGGTCATGGGAACGCTGATGGTTGAACCGACCGAATCGGAACCGAAGCAGGAGCTCGACAGGTTCTGCGATGCCATGCTTGGGATCATGGAGGAAATCGACGCGGTCAGGCAGGGCAGGGTGCCTGCGGACAACAACGCTCTCGTGAATTCACCGCACACGCTGGAGGACCTGGTCGAGGATTGGGACAGGCCATACAGCAAACGCCTGGCATTTTTCCCTCCCGGATGTCTCAAGGACTACAAGTACTGGCCTCCGGTCAACCGCATCGACAATGTGTGGGGTGACAGGAACTTTTCCGGTGTACGTCCCTTGCCCGGGGTCTGACATGCGGAGCAGGCTGTCGCAGGTAAACAGGCAATTTCCTTCAAAGTGCGATCGGGCCGTCTGCAATTGATTTTACAAGCTTGCTTGACAGTCGAGGCGGCAACATCCAAATGTCGCCTGAGTGTGGGGCCGTAGCTCAGTCGGGAGAGCGCGTCGTTCGCAATGACGAGGTCAGGGGTTCGATTCCCCTCGGCTCCACCATTTATCCCGTGACGATCCGACACAACCATGTGTTGAGGGTGTGTCAACTGTCAACCGAAGTGCTCTCACTGTACCGGACTCGTCCGGCTGTAGAAGCATCCGGCGTCATTGGCAGACAGATCGGTTCAACACCATTCACCAACTGCTTGTGCGAGATGGGGGCTGGTGGCAGGCCGTGGAAAGAACCGTTCAGAACTATACTGTACCATCCCTGGGTGAGCCATGGCGGCGATGCTGATGTTCTTCGGGGACCCAGTCATCCGGGGCACGGTTCCAGAATCTGTTGGGATTGTCCTCGTCCATCCCGCGAACATGAAGTGTCCGCACGCACGGCACCACGAACACGACCGGTTCTTCATAGGGATGGGCAGAATAAATCGCTTTCAGGACCAGCACCGCACTTGTTTCGTCATTACCCAGAAAGAAAGAGAGTTCGACACAAGGAACCTCGACGACTTCCCGGGTTGCGGCATTCCGTCCGGTTCCCAGTGACCTGAATTTCTGGGACCCGGGCGTGGATTTGAATGTCACACTGTCATAGTCGCCATGGGCAAGGCTGTTCTCGTCAAGAACAGCGTCAACGATTCTCCGGGCGTGCTGGTCAGGAACCTGCACTATGATCCGCAACCCCGGGTCAGGAACAAATCTGTCATTGGCCAAAACAGGCATCTGCATGGGTCTCTCCGGATCAGTTCGGTTCCGGCATATACCAGTTTGACAGTTTTCAGGGCAGAAACGCTTCGCTATCGACCGAACTATCCGCCGCCGCCCACAGGGTCGATGACATCCTTGCATAACCCGAACAAGCGATCGAACGCGTCGTATCCGTTGTCAGTAATCGTCAGGGCACGGCTGCCTCTCCGGCGCTTCAACCACTCCTGCCGTAAGGATTCTTGCATGATCGTCGTGGCCAGGGGCCCGGAAATGTGATGCCGACGTTCTGTCCAGTCGAGACACAGCCTTACAACAGGTCCTGCTCTGACGGCAGGTTGAAGATCAACTCCGATCTCGTCGAGGAAAGCTCGAAATCGCGGGCCCGGTGAAACAACTCCGCTATCCATCCCTAGCACGTTCAACTCAGCAAGACGCGCTGCCATGAGAACGCCGAGCCTTCCTGCAACATGGCTATAGCAGCAACGCGCCAAAAGAGCGTCGCTTCCGGCCTGGCCTCGCCGCCCACTTCGAGAAAGGTGATCAGCCGGCGAAAGTCGGGCGAAAGTCTCGAGAACACCGGCGACGTCTTCTCCCGCTATCCGGTGGTAAACATGCCTTCCGCTGCGCAGCGATGTCGTCAGGCCTGCCGTCTCTAGCTGTTTGAGATGCGCGCTCGCCGTTTGCGGACTGACATTGGCGGCGCAGGCGAGTTCCTTGTTCGTGAATGCCCGACCATCCATCAGTTCGCAGAGAATTCGACACCGGCTTGGATCGGCCAATGCCGCGCCAAGTATGTCCAGTCTGGGTTCGGTCGTCATGAGGCAAGACTACAGGCAAGACATGAGAACGACCAGAATGACGCATCGACCAGCTTGACGAGTCCCTGAATTCAAGCAGCCGTCAGACCTCGAGCATGACCCGCGAGATTGAATTCCGCGACCGATCAAGCCAAGGCGCCGTGCACGCTGCGCAATTGCACTGGAGTATTCGGCGTGAATCCGACTGAATTGAATGGCCAACCATCACATTCGGCGCAAGCGGTGCGCTATGGCTCGAAACGGGCCTGCGATTCGTCGGCAGCGGCCCGACTGGCCGTGATGAACGGGCGTCTTTCGGGGTATGATCCAGGCTGCCGAGCTGTTGAAATCAACCGTATCGCGGACGGGGGCACTTGCTTCCTGGAGGTGCTTCGTCGCAATGCCCCTGCCAACTGTCCCTCAGGGCATTCACGCCTCGTGGAGCATTCTACGGTTGTCGGAAGTTCACACCATTTCTGTCGCCGCCAAAGGCGCGACATTCAGTTCCGAGGCCAGATCGTTTATCTTTTCCAGAAGCGTGCAGGGAAGCGGAATTCCTTCGGCTCGGCGTCGCTGCAACGTCTCGTGCTCGATTTCTCCAGGCAGATACATCCTGACATCCGAATCGCTCATCGGGGACGAGTTGACCGTACAGTAAAACTGGTCCATCCGGTCAAGATACGCATCTTCATCGAGGAAAAGCCCGGGGTTCAGTGCGATCATCATGTGTCCGGTGCCGCTGGGTTCGTCGGGCTTCGTGTACATGCTGTGGATATGATGTTGAAATGCCCCTCCATTGATCACCCCGCAAAGCAAGTCCACTACCAGTGAAAGCCCGAAACCCTTGTGCCCGCCAAGCGGAAGCAGGAATCCCTCGAGCGCGTCTGCCGGATCTTCAGTGGGCCAGCCCTTGCTGTCAGTGGCCCAGCCCAGGGGAATCCTTTCTCCCTTCTCTTTGGCAAGATGCAACTTGCCGCCTGCAACAGTCGACATCGAGATGTCCAGCAGAAACGGGAATCCGAGCCTCGTAGGAGCTCCGAACGCAATCGGGTTGTTTCCGGTTATCGGTCGGGAACCGCCCGGAACAACCAGATTCGGCTGAACATTTGTCATGGCGAAAGCCATGTATCCCGCCTGCACGGCCTGCCATGTATAGAGGGATGCCGCTCCGAAGTGGTTGGAGTTCCTGATGCTCACTGCTCCAATGCCATGTTCTTCAGCAATTTCAATCGCCTGCGACATGGCCTGATGTCCCACCAGGTATCCCATGCCATTGTCACCGTCGAGAATTCGGATCGCGCCCCCTTCGGTCAGCACCCGCACCCTGGGATTGCCCTTGATGACATTTGTGCGCAGTCTCTGCGCATAGATTGGCAATCGCAGCACACCGTGGCTGTCAATGCCCCAAAGGTTTGTCAGCACGATGTCGTCGGCGCAGATTTCCGCGTTGCCGGCCGTCATACCCAGTTCTTGGAATATGTTTGAGAGAAAGGGCGTCAACGCGTCGTAGCCGATGCGAGACGCATCATGCATTGCCTGCTCCATCGTCTGCAAACATGGGAAGCGGCCTGGCACTGACCATGATTGAGGCAAATACGCAGGGCCTGTCGCTTCTGTTGTGCCAGGTGTGCGCGGTTCCTCGCTGGACAATCACGTCTCCTGCCTTCAGCAACCGTTCACCTTCTCCAGTTACTGCGTAGATTTCGCCGGACAAGATGATGTTGTAGTCAACGGTTTCGTTCCTGTGCATCGTTGGGTCATCTGATGCCTCAACCTGCTGAACGACGTCCATTGAGGCAAATTCCGCCACAACCGAGGCCTCCCTGTGTTCGGAATCCGGCAGGAACTCCACGATCCGGAAACGGGTCCCTCCTGTCGGCGGGTGATGACTGAATGCACGCTTGCCGGCGTCCTCGTTCCCCTCGTTCGAGGCAAGCGGGCCATCAGTTTCCCACAGTTCAAAGAACTTCAGTCCGCGACCGATCTGCTCGACGGTGGATTCGGCCTCCCCCTCGTACAGGAAGCAGGATGACCCATCTGCACGGTGGCCAGTTACGATCCGCTGAAACTCCAATGCCATTCGCTTCTTTCCGGGACTGATTTTTCACGACCATTTTGTTGACATTTTTTGCAACAATAGTAAAGCTTCCAATGCTACGCAGCCGAATACGCGCTAGCGAGAGCTCTTCTAGGAGAAAACCACATGACAACCTTGCTATTTCGCCGCGCCATAGGCGCATTCGCCGTTGCCATTGCAGCATTGACCGCATGCGTTGCGCAGGCTCAGGACAAGCCCCGTTACGCGATGCTTGTCCGGGTTCTGGGCAACACGGCGTTTGAGCTCGCCCGAATAGGTGCCGAGGAGGCCGCCGAAGAGCTTGGAATCGAGCTCATCTACACCGGACCCACCGAAAACACCGCCGAGGGCCAGATTAATCTCATCAACTCGCTGATCGCGCAGCGGGTCGATGCAATCATGATCACCGCGAATGACGCGACGGCCTTGACGCCCTCACTCAGCCGGGCGGCGCAAAGGGGCACCAGCGTGGTTACCTGGGATCAGGATACTGAATCGTCCGCGCGCAGTCTTCACATTGCGTCGGCGACGAACGAACTGATCGCTCTGGCGCCGGTCAAGATCGCCCTTGAACTGACTGAAGGTGGTGGAGACGTCGGAATCATCACTGGCCCCGCGAACTCAACAACCCAGAATGAGTGGGTCGACGAGATGATTCGCCTCACCGAGGAAGAGGAGGCATATATGGGTCTCAACGTGGTTGAAGTTGCGTACGGGGACGAGCGCTCGGACAAGGGCTACAACGAGGCGCTGGGCCTGGTGAACAAGTATCCGAACCTCGAATCCATCGTTGCCTACACCTCGGTTGGAATCGCTGCCGCTTCGCAGATGGTGCGGGACCAGGGACTCATCGGCAAGGTCAAGGTGACCGGGCTGGGATTTCCGACCGAAATGGTCGATCATGTCCTGTCCGGCGCGACACCTGCATTTGCCATCTGGAACATGATCGATGTTGGATACACGACGGTGCACGCGACACACCAGCTGGTGAACGGCGCGATCACCGGCGCGGAGGGCGACGTCATTGCGGCCGGCCGCATGGGAGAAATCACGGTGGGCGGCAACAACGTGGCGGTCATGGGCGAATTGTTTACCTACGATGCGTCCAACATACAGGAAGCAGCCGATCTGATTAACTCCTTCAGCAATTGACAAACAGTTGTGGAGCGGGCACGCTTGCCGAGGGTGCCCGTTCCGTACGGGGTGAATTGCACAGGATAGTCGATGCCTGAGCCGGATCTGCGCGTCGAGGGGATTTCGAAGAGATTTGGCGGCGTTCAGGCCCTTGATTCAATAAACTTCACGGCGCATGCCGGTGAAACGCATGCGCTGATCGGTGAAAACGGTGCCGGCAAGTCCACACTCGTGAAGATTCTCACGGGCATTCACCCCGCCGATTCTGGTTCCATCTACATCAAGGGCACAAGGCAGGCGCTGTCCCGTCCCCAGGACGCGGCGGCGGCGGGAGTCTCGGCTATCCAACAGGAACCCTCGATGTTCGACGAGCTTTCTGTTGCGGAGAATATCTTCGTGGCGGCCCAGCCCAGAACTGCCCGTTTCGGACTCGTCAGCTGGCCTCGCATGGTCCGCGAGGCCAAAAGGTTGCTGCGGGAACTCGGCACGGAAATCGATCCCCTCAAGGAACTCGGCCTCCTGAGTGTTGCCGAGCGCCACATCGTCTCGCTTGCGCGTGCTCTTTCCACGGATGCACGCATCATCATCTTCGATGAGCCTACTGCTGCACTTTCCCACTCGGAAATCGAGCGGCTGTTCGGGATCATCAGGGGGTTGCGAGGTCAGGGAAAGGCGATTGTGTTCATCTCGCACAAGCTCGACGAGGTTTTCCGGATCTGCGACCGCTACACCGTGCTTCGCGACGGGATGCTGGCCGACACGGGCCGAACCGCCGATGTGAGCGAGGACGATCTCATCCGGGCGATGGTCGGGCGCACTCTCGACGACGTCTACCCGAAGTCGGAGGCGGTGCTTGGCGACGTGATCCTGCAGGTGCAGGATTTCTGCCACCCCACCGAATTCGACAATGTTGGCTTTCAATTGCGCCGCGGGGAAATCCTCGGCTTCTATGGACTGGTTGGGTCAGGCCGGACCGAGATCATGGAGACACTGTTCGGCCTTAAGCAGCGGAGTGAAGGCGAAGTACGGCTGCGCGGAGTTCCGCTCAAGTTGAACTCGCCCAGCGAAGCCATCGACGCGGGCCTGGCATACGTTCCAGAGGACCGGCAGCACCATGGCGCAATTCTGCCGATGTCGATTTCAAAAAACGTGTCCCTGCCACAGATTGACAGGGTGTCAGACTCAATCTTCCTGAATGGAAGCCGTGAAGAAGCGCTCGTGGACGAATTCGGCAAGAACGTTGCCATCAAGGCGAACAGCTGGTCCCAGCTGGTCGAAGAGCTATCCGGCGGCAACCAGCAAAAGGTCGTAATCGGGAAATGGCTCGCGACCAACCCGCAGGTCGTCATACTTGACGAACCCACCAAGGGCATCGACGTCGGCTCGAAGGCCGCCGTTCACAAGACGATCGGCCAGCTCGTCAAGAGGGGGCTCGCAGTGATCCTTGTGTCTTCCGAACTTGAGGAGGCAATTGGCATTTCCGATCGACTGGTCGTGATGGCGCAGGGCAGAATCGTGGCAGAATTCGCAAGGTCTGAGTTTGACCGGGAGGAGATAGCCGCGGCGGCCACGCAACAGAATCCCGGTGCCGAGGGCCAGCAGCGCCTTGTTGAAGAGTCAGTCTGCTGATGGTCACGGCGGCCGGCACCGTCCTGCAGCGGCGCGAGGGAATCCTTGCCATCACGACTGCAGTGCTGTTCATTCTCATCGTCATTCGTGCGCCGGAGTATCTCGGCGAGCAGAACATCGACAACCTGCTGACCAGCTGGGGTTTCCTGGCCATTCTGGCTATCGGGCAAATGACTGTCCTGCTGACGGGAGGCATCGACCTCTCGCAGGCGTCGGTGCTTGCATTCACCGGCATGTTCCTGGCCATACTCTCCCAGAACCTGCCGGACACTCCGGCAGTCGTCTTCGTCCTGCTGGGTCTGCTGATGGGCGCCGGCTTGGGTCTCGTGAACGGGATTGCGGTCGCATGGGTCGGCATTCCACCGATCATCGCCACGCTTGGAACCATGACCATCATCAGGGGCCTTGTTTATGTCCTGTCCGGCGGAGCATGGATTTCCTCTCATGAGATGTCCGAGCGGTTCAAGTTCTTCGCCGCCGACGAAACTGCCGGACTGCCGAACGTCTTCCTTTGTGCAGCCATGTGCTGCGCGGCCATCTGGCTCTGGCTGCGTTTCACGAGGTCTGGCCGCGACATCTATGCGTTCGGCAGCAACCAGACTGCCGCCCGCAACGCCGGAATCAGTCGCAGGCAGGTTCAAATGCTCGTGTTTGTTGTTTCCGGCGCGGTCGCAGGGTTGTGCGGATACCTGTGGGCGGCACGTTTTGCCATCGCCTACACCCAGGCGGCAGAGGGCCGGGAATTCGCGATCATCGCTGCATGCGTGATCGGCGGGGTCAGCATTGCCGGTGGTCGAGGCACGCTTGCTGGCGCGGCACTCGGGGCGATGTTCATTGCGGTTCTGGAAACTTCGCTTCCGTTCCTGCGGATAAACGCATTTGCGCAACTGGCCGTCGTCGGCGCGGTCATCCTGATCGCTGTTGCCGCCAATGCCCGCGCGGAACGCAAGCCCGGAAGACAGATACTCGCTCCTCAGGACCGAAGCACTCCGCCAGGTGAGGCCTAGCGAACATGCTTGCGAAGAGTCCAGTTGGCCGTTGGGAGCTTGCTCTCGTTGCTTTCCTGGTCGGGGTGTTTGTTCTCAACAGCTTTCTCTCGCCATACTTTCTTGACTTTTACAACCTGATCGACAGCACGTTCAGCTTCTCCGAAAAGGCGCTGATCGCGCTGCCGATGGCCTTCCTCATCATCGCTCGGGAAATCGACGTCTCCGTCGCGTCAATCGTGGCCCTGGCCGCTGTACTGATGGGGGTTGCAGCGGATGCGGGCGCGGGCACGGCTCTGCTCGTAATCGTCGGCCTGGTTGTGGGAACCCTTGCCGGTGTGGTGAATGGAACGATCGTGAGCGTGCTCGGCGTGCATTCCATCGTGGTTACGATCGGAACCCTGTCGCTCTACCGCGGTATTGTCGTACTGATCGCGGGCGACGAGGCATTCACGGGGTTTCCTGCGAGTTTTGCCTGGTTCGGGCAGCACTATCTTGGTGGCTACGTTCCGGTTGAGTTTCTCGTCTATATCATCGCGACCGTGATTTTCGGCGTTCTTCTGCACCGCACCACATTTGGCCGCAAGGTCTTCGCACTGGGCACAAACCCGGCGGCGGCCGTCTATTCCGGAGTTCCGCACACGCGGTTTCGCGTCATGCTTTTTGCAATGACCGGATTCATGTGCGGGCTGGCCGCGGTCCTCCTGACAAGCCGGTTGGGCAGCGTCCGTCTGAATGTGGCCACGGGCTGGGAGCTCCAGGTCATCACGATGGTCGTGCTTGGCGGAGTGAGCATCGCGGGCGGCACAGGGTCGATTTTCGGGGTAACGCTGGCCGTGTTCCTGATCGGCATCCTGACCTTTGGACTGTCGCTGATCAACGTTCCCGGCATCGTGATGAACATCTACATCGGCTTGATGCTAGTCAGTGCAATCGCCCTGCCAAGGCTCTACGACATCCTGCGACGCCGATTTTTCACAAGCAGCTGAGGAACTGAGAATGCCGCTCTATTTCATCACCGAGGACGTCACACGCGAGGGCATGATGAGCTTCAAGGAGGCACCGGATCGTGCGAAGGGAGTTGTTGACTTCGCCGCAAGATTCAACGTGACGGTTCTGGAGTTCCACTTTTGTATGGCCCATTTCGATTTCATCATGAAGGTCGAGGCTCCTGATGACGAATCCGCCAGTGCGTTCGCCATGGCAGTTCGCAGGACCGGCAACGTCACGGCCCAAGTGACAAGGGCGTTCACGCCTGAGGAATGGGCGGGGATTGTCGCTCGTCTTCCCGACTGACCGGATCGGCAGGATAGTCACTTCCATGGCGTGACCGGAACAAGGCAGCATACTCCTCAACACGACGCAGGTTGAAGTGCTCCATTATGGCGTCGACCAGTGCACTGTTGCAGGTGCCCTGCATCGCGCGGATGATTGCATGATGCTGGTCGATGACTTTCATCATGTCGGTCTCGTGACCGAACTTTAGCGCCGTGATCTGATGGGTGCTTCTTGCGAATTCCCTGATCGCTCCTACCAGGGTTTCGTTGCGGCATACCGAAAACTGCGTCTGGTGAAACTCGGAATTCAACCTCAGCACGCCGCGGAAATCAGAGTTGCGAAATGCCTGCGTGTGCCGATCCTGGATCACCAGCATTCGGTCGGTGAGCTCGACGGGCGCGGGCAGTTCCGTGAGGAGCGCCGCGTGTTTTTCCAGAACTGCACGGATCTCGTACACTTCGCGAACGGTCTTCGGGCTCGGTTCGTTGACGAACACTCCCCGATTGGGAATCCGCTCGACGTAGCCGATGACCTCAAGATGGACAAAGGCGTCGCGAATCGCGTGGCGCTTGGTCTTGTATCGTTCCGCAAGCCGTTCCTCGGTCAGCTTGCAGCCGAATGCAAACACGCCGATGGCGATATCCTCGTACAATTGGGTTGCGACGCTCGTTAGTTTGCCGGCCAATCTTTCGTCCGCATGTCGTCTCAGGATTCCCAGTTTTGCGAGGGTCGGGCCACTCGCAGCTTTGGATTAATGGCTGAATCCAGTCACTTTTGATGCTTGGGAGTCAAGTTGAATTTCAATACGTCCCATCAACCCTCTACGCGTCGGGACCGGCACCGGTAGATCCTCAAGCTTGATGGGTGGCGCAGATTGAATGTTCCGGACCGAGGCAGAATCGAACTCTTGGATGTTCGGTGACCTGTTGCCTCCTGTAGACCGGCGCGATTCTCGCGGAGTTTGGGGGCGGGGGGCAGAGGTCAATTCCATTTGGGACTTGTGGTCACGATGTAGACTTGAATGCCGCGGCCCGTTGCGGCCTGATAGCGGCAGTAAACAAGTAGCTCGAGGCAATCCGTCATGGAAATTGCAATATGCGAGGCGAAGGTTTGCCTTTCCGAATTATCACAGCAGCACGCAATGGCGAGTGCGTGATCACTACAAGGCAAGCTCGAGGCTGCCCGTCAGCGTTTCGGGATCTTGGGTGATGGAGAAAGTTGGCCGGATCAATTCGACCATCCCGACTCCAGCCTCGAGGTGCTCGGTATCGAAAACCAATGATCGGTTCGGCGATGCGTATCCTTCTTGATACGTCTTGCCTGTTCAACTTCGGGGACGGTTCGGGGACGTTTCTGGGCCCCAGGAGCCAGATCCCGGATGCGTTCGAAATTGAGTATTGCTTGAGCGCTGTCTTGATCCGGGAAGTGCTGTTCAATCGTGAAGCTCGCAATGCCTACGGAGTTCGCAAGAGCCGCTTCGACCCGGTGGACGCGACCGACGCAGTTGGAGATTGGGACATGACGTGTCACCCGATGATCATGCTCCATGCTGCGCGGAGTCTGAGGCGCCGCTCGGCCACCAGGACCCGTTCGACGAGTCGCTCCTCGTGCAGTCCCAGGAGGAAGGCCTCGGCTTGCTGACAGTGGACAGGCAGCTTGTCGGTCATCCTCTTGCAATCACCATGTATGATCTGGGCGAGAGGTTCCTGTCTTGACGATCACGTTCACTGTGCTGACGAAGACAGGGCCTGACCCGACAATGGTGCCGATTGCAGGCACTGTCCAGGCTGAAATCGGATGAAGCACCGTCAATCGGACTTGTCATCTCCGAAGCCGGTTATGCTGTTCAGCCCATAGATTGCTGTTCGCAGTGATGTGCCGGCGGCAACGCATATTTGGGGAAGCACCATCCACTCCAGCGTCCAGGAGGTTCCGGAGCGTTCCTGTTCATGAACCATGGCGTGCTGCATGCCCGAGTTCAGCACCGCATTGAACCTGGCGAGAGCCACGAGTATTTCTGCCTTTACCGGATTTTGTTTGCCGGGAATTGAAGAGGATCGTCCTGAGCCCGAATAATGAACTTCTCCGGACTGCGCCATCAGGCAGATATCCTGCCCGACCTTGCCCAGGTATCCTGTCGGGGTGCCAATCCATGAGGCATAGGCGACCAGTCGTCGGCTCCGGTTGGTCTGCCAGCTCGTTCCAGTAGCCACGAGACCCAGCTCCTCGGCCAAGAGCTTGGCAATCCGGTCCGGGTTCCAAATTGTCATGGCGTGTCGCGAACCAACCGGGCCAGCGAACTGAAGGACACAAATCTTCTCGCGCATGGACGTGGCATCATCAGCGAGGTCGTCCACCGCGCCTTTCCAACCGCCGATCCTCTCAGCGACAGGCAGCCGTCCTGCGGTCTGCATCCGTGGGCGAAACGGTAAGTGTTTCGAGCCGAATTCATTGCCGAGTACCAGGAGGGATGCCTGGAGTTTACCCAGTTTTGCCACGACAATTTCATGGAATTCGCGAAGGGCAATCGACAGCGCTGTGTCCACCAGGTCCTGACTGGTTGCACCCTTGTGAAACTCGCGGCTTCAATCGGTCGGCAACACATCCCTGATCTGTCTGACGCGTCCAGGCACGACAACACCGTCACGAGCAAACGCGAGCGCGATCTTGCCGTAGTTCGGGGTCATCTTCCGGATACAACTGGTCGTGCGGTTACAGACATCTTCCGAAATCTCGTCCCCGGCCGATCTTGCCTGGGTCAACGCACTTCAAAATCCAGCATCCAGTTGATCATGGACTCGAAGCTGAACAGGTCTTCAACTTCTTGGTCTCCGAGCAATCCGGCCTGGCACGGATTCGAAAACGGAAAGGAGAACTCGGTCAGGCAGCCCCGATGGCAACGGCTATTCCCTGACCCACTCCAATGCACATTGTTGCAAGTGCAAGTGACTTGCCTTGCAGGGAGAGTTCAAGTGCGGCGGTCCCGGCAATCCGTGCCCCCGACATGCCCAGGGGATGTCCAAGCGCAATCGCCCCGCCATTCGGGTTTACCCTGTCATCCTGATCGTCGATGCCGAGCGAGCGGAGCACTGCCAGGGACTGGCTGGCGAAAGCCTCGTTCAATTCGATAATGTCAAAGGATGTCACGGAAAGACCCGATTTGGCGGCAAGTTTCCTGGTCGCAGGTACCGGTCCAATCCCCATGATTCGAGGCTCGACACCGGCTGTGGCAGAAGCAAGATAGCGAGCCAACGGCTTGAGGCCGTACCTCGAAACCGCGGTGCCAGATGCGAGAAGGAGGGCGGCCGCGCCGTCATTGACTCCGGATGAGTTGCCCGCTGTGACGGTTCCTCCCTCCCGGAACGGGGTGGGGAGGTTCGCCAGTGCTTCCAGCGTGGTTTGCCTTGGATGCTCGTCCAATGTCACAGTGGTTGTCTGACCGCGCCTTCCGGCCACGACGACGGGCTCGATTTCCATTGCCAGGCGGTCCCTGGCCCTTGCGGCCCTTAGTTGAGAGCCAAGGGCAAATCTGTCCTGGTCGGCACGGCTGATGGAGTATTCCTCGGCAACGTTTTCAGCCGTTTCGGGCATGGAGTCGATCCCGTACAACCGTTCGATCTCCTTGTTCGGAAACCGCCAGCCTATAGTGGAGTCATAGACAGTTGCAGATCTGGAAAACGCGCTTTCCGCCTTGGCCATGACAAATGGTGCCCGTGACATGCTTTCGGTGCCAGCTGCGATCACGACATCTGCATCACCGGCAATGATGGCCCGTGCTGCAGCGATCATGGCGTCCATACCGGACCCGCAGAGCCGATTGATCGTTGATGCCGGCACGGATACGGGAATTCCGGCCAACAGGGCCGACATCCGGGCAACATTGCGGTTGTCCTCGCCCGCCTGATTGACGCAACCAAAGTAGATTTCGTCAATGTCGGTCGCAGGCAGTCCGGGGTTTCTCCTGAGCAGTGCTCGCAAGGGTATGGATCCCAGGTCATCAGCCCTGACCTTTGCAAGGGCACCACCGAACCGGCCAATTGGAGTCCTTGCAAAGTCGCAGATAAATACTTCTGTAGTCACGGGTTTTTCAACTCTGTTGCCGAGAATGGGCGGCCCTGGTTCGCTCCTGAAGGTCACGCAGAACGCCGATTTCCTCGGCTGTGGGCTCAGGTGTAACGTCCACGTCTTGACTGCATTTGAACTCCCAGCCAACCGAGTCCCGGATCTGATCGCGAGTTACGCCGGGGTGCAGTGACCTGACTGTCAATTCCCTGGTCTCTGAATCAGGTCGCCATATGGCAAGGTCGGTTACCAGCAAGACCGGCCCAAGCGTCTTGACGCCCAGACTCTCGCGATCATTGCCACCTGAACCGAAACCGAAAGATGTAAAAAAGTCGATCTTGCTGGTGAAGCTTCGTTGGCTCTGTTTCATGACCATGAAGATCTTCTCGCACTGGGTTGCGATTTCAGGAGCTCCGCCACCGCCGGGAAGTCGGACCTTCGGTGTTTCATAAGGTCCGATCACCGTCGTGTTGATATTGCCGAACCTGTCGAGTTGCGCTGCTCCCAGAAACCCGACGGTTATCCTGCCGCCTTGCAGCCAATAGCGGAACATCTCGGTTACCGGAACCGTCGAGAGTGCCGTTTCACACAGCTCACCGTCGCCGATTGATAGTGGAAGCACTTCCGGGGCGGCGCCAATCGTTCCCGATTCGTATATCAGCGTAATGTCGGGCGCATGTGTCAGCCTGGCCAGGTTGCATGCAGCGGACGGAGCACCAATTCCGACGAAGCAGACGTCGTCGTTCATCAGTTCCCTTGACGCGGCCACGATCATCATTTCGTCAGGTGTGTATTCCACGCTGTTCATGCAGAATTCTCCAAGCGGGTGACTCTGCTTTCGAAAGCTCGGGAATCCTGTTCGAGTACGTTTGCCGTCATCCAGTCCAGGAATCGCTGGCGGTCCGATGCAATGTGATCCCACTCGATATAGCTCGCGTTGTCACGGACGTAGTAACCCTGGGCGTAAGATGGGTGGGCGCCTCCCGGCACCAGGGAGATCGCTGACACCGTCCAGGCCGGAAGAACACAGGCATTGGGATGAGCGTCAAGCTCATCGACGATTTCCTCCACGGTCACGACGGAACGCCTTGCCGCGAGAACGGCTTCCTTTTGCACCCCCAGAATCCCTTCGACAAGGACATTTCCCTTGCGGTCGGCCTTCTGGGCATGAATGAACGTAACGTCCGGGTTGATGGATGGAACCGCTGCCAGTCTTTCTCCGGTAAACGGACACTCGACTTGTCGAATATTCGGGTTGACACGAGGAAGCTCGGCTCCTTCATAACCCCGAAACACCGCGCATGGGAGTCTGGCTGCCCCTGCACCGTACGCGTTGGCAAGTGCCGCATGAGAATGCTCCTCGATCTCCAGCGGTGCCGGCCAACCATTCTCGACAGCGTCCCTGATCCTGCGCAAGAGACCCACGCCAGGGTTGCCAAGGTATGAAAACAGGAGTTTCTTCACGCGGTTCATTCCGATCAGCTGGTCGTAAATCACGTCCGGCGTCATGCGAACCAGTGTCAGGCCGTCCCTTCCCGAGCGGATCACCTCGTGGGCAGCGGCAAACGGGATCAGGTGGGTAAACCCTTCAAATGCAGCGAAGTCTCCGGATGAGAGATTGGATTCAACCGCCTCGCGCAGGCTCAGAAATTGAGGCACTGTTCTTCCCTAGACATCAAAAAGGACCGATTCCATTTCGCCTTGCAGACATATGTTGAATTCGTAGTCACCTTCACTGCCTGCATTGACATGCGGAGCCTGCAACTTTCCGTCCGCCAGGGGGACGCGTCCCGGCCTGATCGTCCGGAATTCGAAAGCTCCGGTTTCGTGATCGGTCGTCTGCCTGCCACAGAAGGAGAAGTTCGGATCAGGACACCGCCCGAAGCCGTCCATAGCTGCATACAGGCCCGCGTGGTCGGCGTGCCAGATCTCTGCCAGACCGTCCTTGACGACATCGTTCCTTCCATCAAGAATTGTGCCGAAGATCCTGATTCTCTGGCCCTTTGTCTCGTCGTTGATCATTGATGACCCGAGATCGGTTTCATCCCGGTAACTCTGGATCCCGGTGTAGACCGGGGTGCACCCGATGTGGACGTACGGTCCGGCCGTCAGGGACGCGGTCTCGGCAAGACCGGTTTCGAGATCTGTCACGTCAGTTTCCTTCCAAACGGTTTTCGAACACCGTTGAATTACGCCCTCTCGGAACGAGATCAAACCTGTAGGCGCGAATTTCCATGGGAATCGTGTTTTCTATGTCAATCCTGGCAATCAGCCGTTCAACCGCACTGCTGTCCGGAATGGCAGCCACGATCGGGCAGGTTCTGATCAGGGGATCACCTTCGAAACAGATCTGGGTTACCAGCCTCTGGCAGAAGTTGTTGCCGAACAGGGAAAAATGGATGTGCGAGGGACGCCAGTCATTTCCGCCGTTCAGCCAGGGGTAGGGTCCGGGTTTGATCGTGCGCAGGCTGAAGTTTCCGAATTCGTCAGTCACCGTGCGGCCGCAGCCCCCGAAGTTCGGATCTAGGGGGGCCGCGTAGGCGTCTTTCGAATGACGGTATCGTCCTCCAGCGTTTGCTTGCCAAAACTCGGCGAGCAAACTCGAAACCCACGGCCGGATTCATCCAGCAACCTGCCAATGACGAAAATGCGCTCCCCGATCGCGGCTTCGCCCGTGCTGGCGAAGTTGACGATGAGGTCATTGTCGCCAGGCTTGACCACTTCGTGACAAAATCCGGTCTGAACAATTCGGGACTTTTGTCGGGAAGGCGGACGAGCGGATGCCGGGGCGAGCAGTATAGTGTGCTCATGTAGTCGGGTGTCAGGGGAGGCGGTTGAACCTCGAAATCACGGCTGTTCGATCCGTGCGAATTCCGTCTGGTGTCACTCATCTGGCTTTTCATTCTGTTCCAATTCCTGAAGGGGTTGCTTGGCTATGGCTATCGCCCTGTTCGCGGCCGGGACACCGGCGTAGACGGCGACATGGAGCAACACCTCGATCAAGTCATCCCTGGTCGCGCCCGTATTCGAGCAGGCACGCACATGCATGGCCACTTCCTTGTCGTGCCCCAGGCAGCCAGCAATGCAACCGTCACAAGCGACCGTTCCCTGAGCGTAAGGCCTGGCCCGGCCCAGACCTTTTCCCAGGCACCTTCCGTGATGAACTCCTGTAATGCCTCGTCGAAGGAGGTTGTCTGCCGAATTGCGCTGTCCACATGCTCGTTTCCGAGCACATGTCTGCGAATATCCATTCCCCTGGTGTGATTCACCATCGCCGACAGTGCCGGGATTGATCAGGGAGTGCGTTTAGCCATCGGGCAGATGAGAGTCCGACAAGATGTCGGCAGGGGGATCGCCCGACCGGAACATCGAAATCCGCACACTCTGCCTTCCGAAGCCCTACAGCCAATCCCTGCCGGAACTTGGCGCAGGACCCGGTAGTGGGAACCGGCATTGTCTGCCCCGGTCATCTGTCAGGATCCCGGCAGGCCATGGCTGGCGCAGCCTTTCAGTGCGAGAAAGTCATCGGCGACGACCGAAACGGAGAACCTCTTCATGAACTCCGAGAACTCGCCCTTCGTGCAGAAGGCCTCTTCGAAACCAAAATCGGACAGATGCGGGCCGAGCCCGCGCACGACACCCCCAACCATGAAGATCCCTCCGGTCGGAAGGTAATGCAGGGCCAGGTCACCCACGGCGGTTCCAAGGATATGCGTCAGGATCCTGCCGGTCTCCTCGAGTTCCGGCGTATCGAGAAATCCAAATCCGCTATCGCGTTCTGGTCGTCGGCCTGAACCCCGGCGCCTGCCGCAGACCCAGTTGTGAACAGAATCGACTCCGCGACCCGACAGGACATGTTCAAGTCCGGCATATCCATACAGTCGTTCAATCTCGAGCTTGAGTTCATAATCCGTTCTGTTTCGAACAGTCAGCGTCACCCTGCTGCATTCGGAGTCGGAGACGATCCGGTCTGATGGAGTGTTGATGACCAATGCGGTATTGAACCCAGTTCCGACATTGACGACGATCTGCTTCTGGAAACCACGTTCCGGTCCGGAAATCGCATTGGCGTTTCCGAAAACTGGAAGCACATCTGCCGTGTCCACCTGGTTCAGACCGTGGCCCATTGCGGTCAAGTCGTTCAGGATCGTCACTTGCCGGCACCCTGCAGTCGCACCCAGCGAACTGGTCTCGATCGTCCAGTTCAGATTTGTCAGCTTTGCCCGGTTTCGTTCTACAGGGCCCGCGACAGCAACGCATAATCGGGCAAACTCGTTCTGGCCGACAGTAGTCCCGTAATCCCTGACGATGTCCTCGAAGCTGCCGAATTCGGAATTCCGGTACCTTGCTATCGATCCAAGCCTGACAGCGCCGCCGTCGGCAATTCCCAGCCTCGTGTTTGTGCCACCTATGTCAGCGACCAGGAGCGAGTTCACGTGACCTCTTTCCAGTTGTCCCTATCGGACTTGCGCAGCCAGCAAGGGCAGCCGATGCAGTCCCGCATGACCCGAGCAGTTGTACCGATTGCCGTTTTCTGTGTGCAGACGTCTCGATCCAATGTTCCATTCCGTTTCAACAGTCGGTCCACCGCATCGACCGGTTCAGTATACTGATTGCCGGTTAGAAACACCCGCCCATCAATCAGCTTCGACAAGCTGCAAGACCTAACCTCCGGACTCTGCGTTCAGCGTGTATGCTTCCGCCGCCCATCGACGAATTTCCTTCCAGTTTCCCGCGCGAACAGCTTCTCCGGGTACAACCCAAGACCCGCCGACGCAAACGACGCAATCGAGCGCTAAGTACTGCCGGGCGTTTCCAAGGTTGATTCCGCCAGTGGGACAGAACCTTGCCTGCGGCAAAGGGCCGGAAAGCGCTTTCAATGCCCTGTATCCACCTGCCGCTTCCGCAGGAAAGAACTTCAGGAAGCTGAATCCCTGGTCCAGCAGACTCATGATTTCGGATGCGGTCACAGCCCCCGGCAGCAGCGGAAGACCCTCGTCCCGGCATGCCCGGACGACTGAATCGGATGATCCGGGAGACACGCCGAACTCGGCTCCAGCCGACTTGGCCGCTGCCGCCTGACCGGGCTTCAGGATGCTGCCGGCTCCCACGACGCAGCCAGGGAGTCTGGCCATTTTCTCGATTGTTTGCAGTGCAGCACTCGTACGGAGCGTGATCTCGATGACATGCAGTCCCCCCTCGATGAGGGCTGCGGCCAACGGTTCTGCCACGGCATCATCTGTGACCTCCAATACGGGAATTACTGGAACCTCTTTGCAGGTCTGCAGAAGGAAAGTGCTTGATTGCCCGGGGTTCACGCCTCTCGCCTCCTAGACCAGCGCACATGCGCCGGTTCCTGCCTGGCCTACCTGTTGCCGGAACAGACCGAAGAGTTCGCGTCCGAATCCTTCCGGAACTGCGTCCGGTGAAGGCTCCGCAACGTCCCGGGAACGGAATTCTTCCGAAGTGATATCGAGGCATCCGTTCGCCGCATCCAGCCTGATCACGTCACCGTCCTGAATCTTCGCGATCGCACCTCCAACCGCCGCTTCCGGTTCGACGTGTATGACTGCCGGAACCTTTCCGGATGCTCCGGACATTCTTCCGTCGGTTACCAGTCCAATCCGGAATCCACGGTCGAGGAGAACCGAGAGTACCGGTGTCAGGGAATGCAATTCAGGCATGCCATTGGCCTTGGGACCCTGGAATCTGACGACGACGACGACGTCCTTGTTGAGTTCACCGTTCTCAAAGGCCTTCCGGACACACTCCTGGTTGGAAAACACCCGGGCAGGAGCCTCGACAAACCGATGTTCTTCCTTCACGGCCGAAATCTTCATGATGCCGCGTCCGAAGTTCCCTGATATCGTCCTCAATCCCCCGGTTGGTGCGAATGGGTCGGTGGAAGGCCGGACGATCTTCTCGTTCTCGGAACGCGTGTTGCCGGATTCCCAAACCAGCGTTCCATCCCGCAGTTTCGGTTCCCTGGTATAGTTGCGCAGACCATGGCCAAAAACGGTCTGAACATCCGGATGCAGGAGACGCGCGTCCAGCAATTCACCGATCAGGAAGCCGAGACCACCGGCCGCATGGAAGTGGTTAACGTCCGCCAGACCGTTGGGATAGACCTTGGCCAGCAGAGGCACAACTTCGGAGATTGCGGTGAAGTCTTCGATGGTGAGGATTATCCCGCTAGCCCTGGCCATTGCTGTCAGGTGTAGAACGAGGTTTGTCGATCCCCCGGTGGACATCAATCCGACCATTCCATTGACGAACGCACGCTCATCGAGAATTTGCCACACCGGACAGTAGCTGTCTCCGAGCGCAGTCAATTCCACGGCCCGGATGGCTGCAGCGGCGGTCAGGGCATCGCGCATTTCCGTTCCCGGATTTATGAATGAAGCACCAGGCAGGTGCAGCCCCATGAATTCCATCAGCATCTGGTTGGTGTTTGCAGTTCCGTAGAACGTGCAGGTGCCAGGGCCGTGATAGGACTCCATTTCTGCTTTCATCAGTTCAGAACGCGAGGCACGGCCGACGGCAAAATCCTGGCGGACACGGGACTTTTCCCTGTTCGAGAGCCCGGATACCATTGGACCGGATGGAACGAAAACCGCAGGCAGGTGTCCAAAGGTGGCTGCGGCGATCACCAGGCCGGGCACGATCTTGTCGCAGACCCCGAGGAGAAGGACGGCATCATAGGTGTTGTGGCTGAGCGCAATGCCGGTTGCCAGTGCGATCACGTCCCTGGAAAACAGCGACAGTTCCATACCCGGTCTGCCCTGTGTGACGCCGTCGCACATTGCGGGAACTCCGCCGGCCACCTGTGCAGTCGCACCTGCACTCCTGGCGGCTTCCTTGATCACGGACGGAAATCTCTCGTAAGGCTGATGCGAAGACAGCATGTCGTTATAGGCCGTTACGATCCCCAGGTTGGGTGCGTCGGATCCCGACAGCCTATCCTTGTCTGCTCCCATGGCTGCATAGGCGTGTGCCTGGTTGCCACATGACAAGTGCGCGCGGGACGTGCCTGCTTGCCGCGCCCTGCGCATGCGGTCGACATAGGCCGTGCGAGTCGTCATGCTTCGGCGACGGATTTGCTCTGTCGTCGCTTCGATTCTGGAGTCGAGGGACATATGCTTGTTCTGGACCTTGATAACCGGAATATTTCTGGCAGGCATGCGAATCGGCTATTTGGATGGAATACTCAAGTGAAAACGACAGTGCGAGGTCCGGTCCCGACCGGTCTGGACAGGAAAGAGAAACGGTGTAGCCAAACTCTCCGAGCCAGGTTGGCGATTGTCGGGGCCGGGACCATCGGAACAAGACACATCACTGCCATCAGCAAATGTGCAGGGGCCCAGCTGGTCGGGGTCGCCGAAAGGGATAGCCAGACCAGGGCCGGGATCGGCCAATCGGGTATCGCCGCCTTTCCCGACACCGACTCGCTGCTCAATGAAACCAGTCCGGATGGCGTGATCATCGCAACTCCCACCGACGTTCACGTCGAAGCAGCACTACAGGCGATAGATGCCGGAATCCCGGTCCTGATCGAAAAACCTGTGGCGGCGTCGGTCAGTGAGGGCGAGGAGATCGCCTTGGCCGCTGGTCGAAATGGGGTCGAAGTGTTGATCGGGCACCACCGGAGGCATCATCCCCAATCGAAGCAGGCGCGCCGGATGGTTCTGGACGGGCAACTCGGTGACCTCGTACTCGTTTCGGGTGTCTGGGGAGTTCGGAAGCACGCTGCTTACTACGAACAGGGATTTCGGCTGACGAGGGAAGCAGGGCCGGTCATGATCAATGTCGTCCACGACATCGACCTGCTGCGGCATGTCTGCGGCGAGATCGTCTCGGTATCGGCCAGGCTTTCGAACAGGTTGGGTGGTGGTCCGAAGGAAGATGCCGGCGTTTTCGCATTGAAGTTTGCGTCGGGCGCACTGGGATCATTTGCGATGTCCGACCGGGTAAATTCGCCCTGGGCATGGGAATACGCCACCGGTGAGAACCGGATTGTCCCCCTGATCGGGAAAAACTGCTACCGATTCATGGGAACCGAGGCTTCGCTGGACTTTCCCAATCTGGTGCACTGGACACATGACTGCACGCAGGGCGACTGGACCAGACCGATGTCGGGGACACAAATTGAATGTGAACGCATTGACCCGTTCGAGAGGCAGATCGAACACTTCCTTGATGTCATTTCGGGGGATGCAGAACCCATCTGCGACGTTAACGACGCAATCGAGAGCCTCCGGGCCACTCTTGCAATTCTTGAAGCCGCCGACGCCGGTTGTTGGGTCGACATTTGACCAGCACAGAATCTGATGCCTCGTTCCGTGGCGAGTTGGCAGGCGGTCAGTCGGCGATCGTTACCGGAAAGGCCATCAATTACCATGTGCGTCCACCCCGTTAGTACACCGTCACGGCGTCAGTTGCTGTCGCGCTCGAGTAGCTCCAGGAACGATTCGAACTCCCTCTCGTCGATTCGTGCGGTTTCGGCCGGTCCCGGAAACTCTCCGGACGAAGCGGCCTCGCGGAATCTGGTCAGTGCCGAGACACGTTCCCGGTGGATCTGCTCCCTCAGGTTCCCGAGATTGCCGAATGCCCGGGCATGTTTCGGAGAAGTTTTCGTGTCACCGCAAATATCCTCCATGAAGAGGTAGTCAACATCGCCGCCATTTCCGGATCCAAGGGACACGGTGATTATCGAAACCCGGCGAGAGATCTCGGCCATGACCGGACCGGGAATGACTTCCGCCTCGACCAGGACGCCGCCGGCCTCCTCGAGGCGCTTGAACGATTTGA
Source organism: Paracoccaceae bacterium (assembly GCA_963664715.2). Lineage (GTDB taxonomy): Bacteria > Pseudomonadota > Alphaproteobacteria > Rhodobacterales > Rhodobacteraceae > JAPOXR01. The sequence continues at coordinate 385,054 of CAXXUY010000012.1, read as the reverse complement.
AGAGCTCGAAGGCTTCCGTTCCTGACTTTCCGATCGCCCGCAATCCACCGGTCCAGGTCGATTTTCTCGGAACGAGCCCGAGATGGCCCATGACCGGGATGTGTTCCTTTGTCAGCGCCCGAACCACGTCCATGCTCCTTGCGGTCATGACCGCGTCCGCCCCATGCGAAAGGGAGCGAAGCGCTTCCCTCAGGATATCGTCGACGGTCGGGAAATCAGGCAGTCCGATAGCCGCGGTCAGGAATTGCGGTGTATTGGCCGACCTGACCGCTTCGACATTCGCCGAGTTGCAGATGATCATGTCCAGTCCGGCTTCGTGGGCAGCCTGCGCCTCTTCTTGGGAGTTTGCAGTTACCTGGGTCCACTTTCGCTGACCCTTCTGTGCCTGCATATCGGCGACGGTCGTCGTGCGGACGGCGGGCCTTGCCGACCAGGTATAGACCCTCTTGAGTTCGAGTTCGGTCATTGATTTCCTATCCAAATGTCTGAATGAAGTCGGCTGCGCATGCCCGGAATCCGTCTTCAAAACTCCCGTTGCCGGGATGAAACACGCTTTCGAGCGAAATGACCCCGTCATACCCGTCACCGCGCAACGCATCCGCGATGTCGTCAAACATGGGTCCCAGCTGACCTTTGCCGAATCTGCAGACCTCAAGCCTCGATCGAGGCGTGTCGACGATGACATCCTTAATGTGGATGTGTCCGATGTAACCATCCTGCAATTCGTCATAGGCGTCTGGAAAGGCGACGTCGTGGCACCAGCAGCAATTGGCAGGATCCCACAGCACCTTGAGGATGTCCTTTGCGTCGAGATCGTCGATCAGCTTTCTCGCAGTATATGCTGAATTCATCATGGTTCCGTTACCGGTCTCGGCAACCAGCGTCATCCCTTCGCTTCTGGCACATTCGACGGCTGGAGACATGAGTTCGAGCGTTGAATCCCAGGCGCCGGATGCCACGTTCCAGATTTCGGCCCCGTTGTCTCCCCAGAGGATTGTCTCCTTTTTCGGTGTCATCACCCTTACCGTCGGCGAGTCGAGTTCGCGGGCAACACTTATCACGCGCTTCAGGTATTCCATGTGCTTCTGGTGCAGAGCATCACCGGGCCTGTTCGCTACGGTCAATCCGGCGAACAGGTGTCTGGACAGGCATGCGAGTGACTTGCCGTGCTGGTCAAGCAGCCTCTTGATCAGCACAAGTTCATCGTCCGAGTGGTCTCCGACCTCACGGTTCCAGACGAACTGGAGTTCCGCGTGGTCAATTCCGAACTCTGTCATCACGGAAAGGGCGTGGTTGAGATCCCTGCTGATGCCATCGCAAATGACTCCCAGTTTCATGTGTCTGCTCCGGCTTTACGCAGTTCGGCGCCAACAATGTCCTCGGCAATTCGCGTAACCACCCAGTTGTCGCCGTCCGGATGCTTGGTGATGCCGGCCTGGAACAGTTGCATCGCGGTCGCGGCCGTAAAGAGAGGTACGCCATTCTGCCGAGCCAGATCCAGGGCGATGGTCAGGTCCTTGTACATGGTGGCAATGTGGCTGCCCGTTCCATGGAACTGGCCCTCGACGATGTTCTTCAGCGCAGAGCGCGTTGCTTCGCAGCCTGCACTGGAGTTCGTTACAACCCTTTGAAATGCTTCCGCGTCGACGCCTGTCTTGGCGGCCAGCACGGTAGCCTCGAATGTCGCTGTAAAGATGGACCCGATCAGTGATTGAAGGCATGCCTTCATTGTCTGGCCCTTGCCAGGCTCCGTTCCGACATGGTGAATCGTGGAACCGACTGCCTCCATGATGTCTTGGTTTGCCCTGAGTTGGTCCTCTGTGGCGGCGGCCATCATCGTCAGGGTCCCTGACTGCGCGCCCGGAAACCCGCCACTGACGGGGGAGTCGATCAGGTTGATGCCGGTTGGTTCCAGTTCATTCCATATCTCGCGGACCTCTGAGGCAGTGATCGTGGCCGTCATTATGATGGTCGACCCTGCTGCCATGGTCTGGACCAGACCGTCACTTCCGAAGATGACGGATTTCGCCTGGCCTCCGTTCATCACCATGACAAAAACTGCCCTGGCGTCCTGACCCGTCTCGGCCGCGCTGCCTGCCGGATGGCCGCCCATTTCCTCGAATGCCTTCATCCGAGTTTCCGCGATGTCGAAGCCGGTAACGGCAAATCCGGCACGGATCAGGTTCTTGGCGAGCCCGGACCCCATTTCGCCCAGGCCGATAACGCCCACTCGGTCATTCATGACCTTCTCCATTTTGTGTTGCAATCAGTTCGAATCAGATTAGCCCGCTAGTTCAGTCGGAAAAGCGATTCAAGCCCTATGCAGTGGTTGAACCGGAATGATCCGGATAGAGCGGTCGGAGGAGGGCGGGGCTGCTCAACCGCAGGCCAAATCAATGCACCAGATTGCGGTGGTCGACCTAATGGCCTCACACCAGTTGTCGCGAGATTTCCCTGGTAACCAGATAGGCTTGCATGACATCGTCTTCGGTGCATTCGAAGGTCCCGGCCGTAACCCTGATGACCGCCTTTCCCCGGCAACTTGCCCGGGTGAGAAAGACGCGCCCGTCGTCGTTGACCCTGTTGCACAACTCGCGCGTGAGTTCGTCGGGGTTTCCGGTACCGGGATTGAACCGGAATGCGAACAACGCCAGGGGACTGCTCGAAATCACTTCAAAATCCGGATCATCAAGGAACATCTCTTCGACACCGCGTATCCAGGAGACATGGTTTCTCACGACCTGTCGCAGTCCGGTGAGCCCGTATGCCCGAAGTACAAACCACAGTTTGAGGGCCCTGAATCTGCGTCCAAGCGGGATCGTGAGTTCATTGAAATCGACGACGTCGAGATCGCCTTCGGTTTCGAGGTATTCGGGGCGCAGGCCGAGCGTCCTGAGTTGGGGCCCAATGTCCGAAAGGAACTGCACGGAGCAATCAAGCTGTGCACCGAGCCATTTGTGGGGATTGACGACTATTGAGTGGGCATCCTGGGCGCCATCCCAGAGGTATCTGAATTCCGGGCAAATCATGGCCGATCCGGCCCAGGCGGCGTCCACATGGCAATAGAGATCGAATTCCCGGGCGACATCAACGACTTGTGCGACATGGTCACAAGCGCCGTTCGCGGTGCCGCCGACGCAGGCGATGACCCCGGCAGGATGAAGTCCGGTCTCGAGGTCCAGTTCAATGCACTGGCGCAACTCGTCCGTGTCCATCGCCAGTTCACGGTCGGTTGAGATCTTCACCAGGTTCCTGCTGCCCAGCCCCGCCAGGCGAACCGCCTTGTCGATGGATGAGTGGTTTTCGTTCGACGCGTAGACCCGCAGCACCTTCTGTCCCTGAAGCCCGTCGGTGCTGGCTGCCCAGCCGGTGGCAAGTTCCCGCATCGTGAGCACCGCGCAGAATGTGGCGGTCGTTGCGGTGTCATGGATCAACCCGGTGAAATGACCTGGCAACCCGGCAGCATCCCTCAGCCATTCGATCATTCTGCCCTCGAGTTCGCTCGCGGCCGGCGACGCCTGCCACAGCATGCAATTGCATGACATCGCGTTGGCGAGTTGTTCAGCCAGGATTGAAGCCGGAGCGGCATTCGCCGGGAAATAGGCCAGGAAACGCGGGTGCTGCCAGTGGGTCATGGCGTCGGGAACGAGCCTCTCGAAATCGGCAAAGATCTCGTCCATTGATTCCGCCAGTTCGGGAGCTTGCGCCGGTATCTGACCCGCAAATTCACCTGGAAGGGATTGCGCCCTTACCGGTCGGTCTCGCAGGGTCTCGTAGTAAGTCGAGGCCCATTGCCCTGCGCGTGCGGACCAGTATTCAAGATCGGAGTATTTCATCTTCGCTACCAGATTAGGATGGAAAACGTTGGTCGGTTGTAAAGCGGTCCTGCCGGTCTGGACATGTCATTGGCCGACCATGCAGATTCCCCCTGCTTCCCGAAACGGAAGCGGGGTCATTCCCTTGCAAGCCGGCGCGCCGATACCGCCAGCCTGCGGATGGCGTCGGCCAGATCGTCTGCCGGGACCGTCATCGCGACCCTTACATGCCCGGCGGCGGCATCGCCAAAGCTCTCACCGGGCATGACCGCAATCCGCTCGTGTTCAATGAGGTGAAGGGCGAACTCCTTGCCACTCATCCCGGTCGAGCGGATGTCCAGCATCAGATACATCGCTCCCTGAGGCGGGACGAGTGCGACATCGCGCTGGTTTCCGAGAATGTCGAGAGCCACCGCCAGCCTTTCCCGGAACGGCGCGGCAATCTCGATTTCAAATGCAGTTTCCCGCCCGAGCGCGTAGAGTGCTGCATCCTGAATGTATTCCGGAACCCCGAACGTAACGACAGTCAGCAATTCTCCCAGTGCCTCGATTGTTTCCGCAGGTCCTGCCAGCCAACCGACCCTTGAGCCGGTCATGGCAAACGACTTCGACATCGATCCGATGACGAAGGTGCGCTCCTGCATTCCGTCAATTGTCCTGATCGACACATGTTCACCCGACCAGATCTGGGTGTCATAGACCTCGTCGGAGATCACCCACAGGTCGTGTTCCCTTGCCACGGAGGCGATCATGCTGATTGTTTCCGGCGGGTAGATCGTTCCGGTCGGATTGTTCGGTGAATTGAATAGGATGCTCGTTGCGCCGTCCGCGGCTGCGTTCAGGCATTCAGCGTCAGGACGGAAATCCATTCCGGAATCCGTGGCCACGGCAACCGGTTCACCGCCTGCCGCGAGGATCGTTCCGGGATAGGTCGGGTAGTAGGGGTCAAAATAGATTGCCTTGTCGCCGGGGTTCAGGATTGCCAGGTGTGAAGCGATGAGTGCGCCCTGTCCTCCGCAGGTAATGACGACATTTTCCATTCCGGTTGGCACACCGGTTCGCTCCTCGATCCTCGCTGCAACGGCTTTTCTCAGCGGGGCAATGCCCGGAACGACCGTGTAACCGGTTCGCCCCCGCGATGCGCTCCGGGCCATTTCGTCCAGGATTGCCGGGTTTGTCGGAATGTCGTGATCACCCACGGTCAGGTCGATGACGGATTCGCCTGCCTCCTTCAACCCACGCGCCCGGTAGTACGGCTCCCAGGCGCCTGAATCCGATCCAACCATTCTCGAGATTCGATTTGCGAGTCGCATGCACACTCCTGCCCTCTGGACCCGAATCTGCCGGAAACGGGATCCGGCAACCAACTCGCGTCTGGTTTCTGTTCGCCGGCTGGAACAGCAGGGCGTGACGTGCCACTCCACCGGTGATTTGTCCCGGCTTCCATTTAGCTGCGTTTGCAAAACTTACCAATTGGAAGTTGATCGCGCCGAAAACTGTTTACTGTCTGTAGATCGGGATCGCAGGCACCGTGCGTGCAGATCTCCGGCACTTGCCGCCACTCCTGAATCCGGGTCAGAACAGAAAGCAACAGCAAACCGCGATCACTTAGGAGAGTGGGCTGATCTGCAAATCAAGGTCATCATCCAGGTCAATCCTCTGCCCGGCGCTGGAATCGAGACAGCCGGGAAGCCGACGTTTCCGGTTGCGTTCTCCCGTGAAAGGGTCCATAAATCCTGCCATGAAAGCCGCATTGAGCAAAATTTTCGGGATTTTGATTACCTGCTGACATAGTCTGCCGGGCGAGCTTCCAATTTCACTCCAAATCGAACTGACAAGGCCCGGCGGTCCAGGCATCTGGTTGATGGGAACATGATGGGTCTGAAATTCCACGACTCCAGGATCGGAAAGAAGGAGCTGTTTCAGCCGATCGAAGCAGACAATGTGCGCATGTATGTCTGCGGACCGACGGTCTACGATCGGGCACATATCGGAAATGCCCGACCTTCTGTCGTCTTTGACGTGCTCTTCCGTGTCCTCCAGGACGTGTATGGCAGTGGAAATGTCACCTACGTTCGCAACATCACCGACGTCGACGACAAAATCAACGCAAGAGCACTTGCGCTGAAAAATGCCGGAGATGGCCGAACACTGATGGACATCGTCAAGGCCGTCACTGATGAGACGATACTCTGGTACCGTGAAGACATGAAGGCGCTGTCCGTGCTGCCGCCCAGCCATGAGCCGCGGGCAACGGAATTCATTTCGAAGATGGTCGAGCTCGTGGCCTGCCTGGTCGAGAAGGGCTTTGCCTATGCTGCAGACGGTCATGTGCTCTTCAGCGTGGGGTCGTATGATGGCTACGGGGGATTCTCCCGGCGCTCGCTGGATGACATGCTGGCCGGCGCGCGCGTGGAAGTGGCGCCATACAAGAAAGACCCCTTGGATTTTGTATTGTGGAAGCCCTCCACTCCGGACGAACCGGGTTGGGAATCGCCCTGGGGTCGGGGCAGGCCCGGGTGGCACATCGAGTGCTCTGCCATGACCCAGGAGCTCCTTGGACAGAGTTTCGACATTCATGCCGGGGGAGCTGACCTGGTATTTCCCCACCATGAGAACGAGGTTGCACAGAGCCTGTGCGCCAATCCGGGTTCCGAATTCGCCAGGTATTGGATGCACAATGCACTGCTGCTCGTGGAAGGGCGCAAGATGGCGAAGAGTCTGGGCAATTTCTTCACGATCAAGGACTTGCTTGACCGCGGAATTGACGGTGGAGCGATCCGGCTCACCCTGCTTTCGACGCATTACCGGCATCCACTGGACTGGACGGAACGGAAACTCCAGGACAATTGCCGGACACTCGGACGTTGGCAACAGGTGACCCGCGATATTTCCGGAGATGAAGGCGAGGTTTCGCCCGAAGTCATGACTGCGCTGTCGGACGATCTCAACACCCCGAGAGCGATCGCCGAACTCCACCGGCTGGCCAAGACAGGGGATCACGTTTCTCTGAAGATTTCGGCCGGGTTGCTCGGCCTGCTCGAGGGCGAATACCAGCACGACAGTGATCAACTGTCCCACCTGGCGCGAAACTGCATTGAAGAACTGCTCTCGGAGCGGGCAGAAGCCAGGGCCAGCCGGGAATTTGCCAGGGCTGACCACATAAGGGATTGTCTCGTCTCTGCGGGCGTGGAGATCAAGGACGGCCCGCAAGGGACCGACTGGTGCCTGACCTCGCGGTTCGATCCGGCAAGGCTTCAGTCGAGCGGCCGGTCCGGTCCTCCGGAACAGGGAGAGTTGGCGAATGGCAATTGAACGGCTCGTTCTCTACGACACCACACTTCGGGATGGCCAGCAGACCCAGGGTGTTCAGTTTTCGACCGATGAGAAGCTCGAAATCGCGTGTTCGCTGGACCAATTGGGTGTGGACTATGTCGAGGCCGGATGGCCGGGTGCAAACCCGACGGACAGCGAGTTCTTTGTGCGAATGCCGCGGATGGAGCGAACCAGAATAACTGCATTCGGCATGACCAAGCGGTCCGGTCGGTCCGCATCGAACGATGACTTGCTGGCTGACGTAATGAACGCGAAGACAGGGTCGGTCTGCCTGGTCGGCAAGACCCACGATTTTCACGTGAAGAACGCCCTGCGCGTCTCGCTGCAGGACAATGTCGACAACATAAGGCTCTCGATTGCGCATGTGGTCGAGAATGGCCGCGAGGCATTGTTCGACGCCGAGCACTTTTTCGATGGCTACAGTGCCGACAAGGGCTATGCACTCGAATGCATATCGGCGGCGTATGAAGCCGGGGCCCGCTGGATAGTGCTCTGCGATACGAATGGCGGGACGTTGCCATCCGTAATCGGTGATGTGACCGCAGATGTCGTGGCCGCGGGCATACCCGGCGATCGACTTGGCATCCACACTCACGATGACACGGGAACTGCCGTTGCGGGCGCCTTCGCAGCGGTCGACTCCGGTGCGAGGCAGATCCAGGGAACGCTGAATGGTCTGGGTGAAAGATGCGGAAACGCCAATCTGGTTTCCATGATTCCGACGATTCTGCTCAAGGAACCGTATTGCTCGAGATATGAGACCGGCATTTCCAGGGACGGGCTGCAGAACCTCACCAGGATATCGAGGCTTCTCGACGATATCCTGAACCGTGTCCCGGACAAGTCGGCGCCCTATGTCGGCTCATCCGCGTTCGTGCACAAGGCAGGACTGCATGCATCCGCAGTCGTGAAGGATCCGAGTACCTATGAGCATGTGGTTCCTGAACTGGTTGGCAACGAAAGGGTTATCCCGATGTCCAATCAGGCGGGTAGGTCCAATCTTGTTGCCCGTCTCAAGGACGCCGGAATCTCGGTTGACAGCAATGACAGGCGTCTGCCGGAAATCATCGATACCGTGAAGAGGCGCGAGAGTCGGGGCTACAGCTACGATACTGCACAGGCCTCTTTTGAATTGCTGGCAAGAAGAATGCTGGGATTGATGCCCGAGTTTTTCTCTGTGGATTCGTTCAAGGTCACCGTCGAGCAGAAGCTGCGGAAGGACGGGCACCGAACCACGAGTTCGCTGGGCGAGGCGGTCATAGACGTTGCAGGAGAACTCAAGCGTTCGGTTGCCAATGGTGACCAGGACGAAGGGCAGGATAACGGCCCCGTCCATGCGTTGGCCAGGGCAATCAACACGGATCTCGGCTGCTACCAGCCATACATTGAGGACATGCACCTCGTGGACTTCAAGGTCCGCATCACAAGCGGCGGAACTGAGGCGGTGACACGGGTCATAATCGACAGCGAAGACAAGACCGGAAGGCGCTGGTCGACGGTCGGCGTGTCAGCCAACATCATAAATGCCTCGCTTGATGCGCTCGTCGATGCCATCAACTGGAAACTCGTCCGGGATCAGGCGCCGGCCCCGTGAATGCTGCGGCTGTGGCCGATGTTGTCCGCCGTGGCGATCCCGACCGTTTTCATTCGGCCCGTAGTGCAACTGCTCCTGCAAGACGCCATCTGCATGCCCTTTACGCATTCAATGTGGAAGTTTCCCGCGCCGCCTGGGTGACTGACGAACCGACCGTCGCGAGTATTCGACTCCAGTGGTGGGCTGAAACCATCGAATCGATATATGACGGCCGGAGGCTACCGGTTCACGATGTTGCCCTCGAACTGGCGAGCACGATTTCGTCGGCCGGAATCCCGCAAGTCCATTTCGACGGGATGATCGATGCCAGGAGGATCGAGTTGGCCGAACCCGACCAGAGGCAGCGGCACGATTTTCACAGGTTCATAGACATGACCGCCGGAAACCTCATGTGGCTGGCCGCGCTGGCCCTCGGTGCCCCGGACAGCTCCGAGTCGACCGTTCGGGACTTTGCGTGGGGGGCTGGAGTCGCGTCTTACATCCGGGCGTTCCCGCAGCTTGCGGCGAGGGGCAGGGCGTTGATTGATCCCGACGGAGCGGAGACAGATGAACTGTTGCGGCAGGCTGTCAACCGAATCCGCTCAGCCCGTTCAAGGCGGCAACTGGTCCCCGCCAGCGCCTTGCCGGCGATGCTTGCGGGCTGGCGCGCGTCATCGGTCCTGCGCAAGGCAATCCGGAATGCCCAGGCAATTGCTTCCGGTGAGCTGGATGAATCCGAATTCCGAAGGCGCGGGGGTACTTGCCTGGCGAAGTACTACCGGGCTTTGGTAGGCCAAGAATCGGCGGATCTATGTTGGCCTGGGCCCGTTGAACCTGACCAGCCAAAAGAGTGAGCCGCCAGCCAGCACGAGAAACGGGATCATCGCCAGGTTGACCGCTGTCCAGCCTTCCTGCACGGAGTTCCCGGTGCAATTCATGAGCGTACCGGACGCCAGGGACGCGATCGTGACACAACCGAACACGATCATGTCATTGAGACCCTGCACCCGCCCTCTCTCCTCGGGTGCATGAGCATCGACCAGCATCGTCGTGGCACCGATGAACCCGAAATTCCAGCCGATTCCCAGAAGCACCAGCGCGCCGAAGAACTGGTGAAGTTCAACGCCCGAAAGGCCGGTAATTCCGGATGCAGCGAGCAGTACGAGGCCCGTTGCAACAATTCTGGGTGCACCGAACCGCGCGATCAGGTGTCCGGTAAAGAATGACGGCGCAAACATGGCCAGGACATGCGCCGAAACGACATCCGCGGCGTTGTTTTCCGAGTATCCGCAACCGACGACGGCCAGTGGCGTCGAGGTCATCGTGAGGTTCATCAGGGCGTAGGAAACCATCGCGCAGATGATGGACACGAAGATGGCCGGTGTCGTCAGCAACTCGCGGTAGCTTCTGAGAGGCCTGGCGGAATCTGACTGTTTGCTGGGAGCCGGAATGTCAAGCAGAAGGAACAGCAGGGCACCGAAGATGTTGGTGGCCATGACGGCGATGTATGTTCCCGCGAATGGTATGACATAGGCCTGTGCAGTGAACTTGACGAACTGGGGACCAATAATGGCTGCGGCAAGGCCTCCGGCCATAACATAGGATATCGCCTTCGGACGAAAGCCCGCGGTCGCGGAATCCGCTGCAGCAAACCTCAGGAACCCATTGGCAGACATGTAGATTCCGGTGCAGTAGGAAGCCAGCAGGAACAGGAGAAACGAGGAATTCAGAAGTGCAAGGACACCCAGCAACCCCCCTGTGCAGCCTCCTGCCGCGCCGACAAGGAATCCGACCCGCCGGCCCCATTTCTGCATGATCTGGCTGAGCCAGGGAGCGGTTGTCATTGACCCGAATACGATCAGTGAAATCGGGAGAGTGGCCCAGCAGGCGTTCGATGCAAGTGATTGACCGGCAAGTCCGCCGACAGTGAAGATCATCGGCATCTGTGCGCCGATCGTTGCCTGAGCGACCACGAGCACGGCGACATTTCGTTTCTCACGACTCGAAATGAACGGAACCATTCCTGTCCCGTAATTTGACCCAAGCGACACCGCAAGGTTGAATTTGCCTGTCGAAAACGAGTGGACCGATACGCCAGTGTCGCCACGAAGCTTGTTAATGCCAGCCGAATTCGGTAGCGGAAATGCCGTTTCAACCGGTCAGCGTGTTTTATCCGACATGAAATCAACAGTGATCAAGGGTGAGCCGGATATCGCCAGAGGCGTCGAATACCTTCGCCGCATCGAACCGAGATTCGCCACTGCCGCCGATGCGGCCTGTCCGTTGCCGCTCAGGCTGCGCGCGGAAGGGTTTACGACACTTCTTGACATCATCGTGAGTCAACAACTGTCAGTCGCATCTGCTGACGCCATCTGGTCAAGGATGAAGAATGCGGGGCTGGCCGATCGATCCGCACTGTGCAGCGCAGGTTTGGACGAACTCAGGAGCTGCGGCCTGTCGCGGCAGAAGTCGCAGTATGCAATAGCCCTTGCCAAGAGCGAAGTGGATTTCTCGACGCTTTCCGAACTGGATGATGACGATGTCGTCAAGCGCTTGATCAGGATAAGGGGTATCGGGGTCTGGACGGTCGAGATCTACGCCATGTTCGCACTGGGGCGGTCGGACGTACTTGCAGCAGGTGATCTCGCGCTGCAGGAAAGCGCCAGGCTGCTGTTCAACCTGGAAGATCGGCCTACAGAAGGTGCATTGAGGGAGATGGCGCGAGCCTGGTCGCCCTGGCGTTCTGTTGCGGCCCGCCTGCTGTGGGCTTACTACCGGATTGCCGTCAAGAGGGAAGGGGTGAGATGAACGGACAGTTTGAAAGCCACCGGGTTGAACCGACGTCGGGCGATGCGGGCAGCCTCGTGATCCTGCTGCACGGCTATGGTGCAAACGGCAGTGATTTGGTCGGGCTGTCGGAAATCTGGCAGCCGAGCATGCCGGACACCCTATTCGTGGCTCCTGATGCGCCCCAGGTCTGTGATCATCACGCTGCCGGTCGACAGTGGTTTCCAATCGATGCCGCCAACACGGTCGGCGACATGGGAACTATCCACGGACTGATCAAATCATTCAATGAGTTAAGTGACTTCATTGACCTTGAAATCAAGGCATCTGGCGTTCCTGACGAAAGGACCTTCCTCGTTGGTTTCTCGCAGGGGACGATGATGGCGCTGCATGTCGGGCCACGCCGGGAGCGAAGTCTTGCTGGCATTGTCGGATATTCCGGAAGGCTGTTGTATCCCTCCCTGCTCAAATCCGAGAAGCGGTCGAATCCGCCGATAATTCTGGTCCACGGCGAAGACGACGAGTTGTTGCCGTCGGCGCTGTCGGTTGAAGCGGCGCAGGTCCTGAAGGATGACGACTTCGATCTCCACCTTTATACTGTTCCCAAGCTCGGCCACTCCATCGACATGTTCGGCCTGGGGCTCGCCCTCAACTTCATGAACATGCATCTCGGGAAGTGATGCTTGCCCGAAGGCAATCGGAAGAACAGGGCTTGAGCCCCGGTAACCAACGCAGTGCCGGCCTGCCAACCCCAAATTGTAGAACAGGAGAATGACGGGATATGACAACCTCTGTGGAGATACTGGAATTCTGGTTTGAGGAGATCACTCCGAAGGAGCAGTTCATGGGTGGTCCCGAACTGGACGAACAGATCAGGACAAGATTCGGCGAAGCCTGGGAGAGGGCTGTATCCGGAGAATTTCATGAGTGGACTGACACAGCTGAGGGAGCCCTGGCCCTCATCATCCTGCTGGACCAGTTTCCCAGAAACATGTTTCGCGGCTCCGGCAAGTCGTTCGAAAGCGATTCGATGGCACTCGAATGTGCAGGAACGGCCATCCGGGACGGGATCGACCTGGAGTTGCCGGAGGGCCGTCGGTTGTTCGTATACATGCCATTCATGCACTCCGAGGACCTGGAGGATCAGGGACGCTGCATCGAACTGATTCGCGATCGGCTGCCTGACGCAGCGGAGAATCTCCTGCACGCCCGCGCCCACAGGGACATCATCGGCAGGTTTGGCCGGTTTCCCTATCGAAATGAAGCTCTCGGACGCAGGAACACCGAGGAGGAGACCGAATGGATGGAGAATGTCGGATACATGAAGTTCGTCGAGCAACTCAGGTCAGCCGAGGACGGGTCCTGACAGCCTGGCGCACGTCACAACGGCACCGGCAAGGTCTGCCCGGAAGCGGTCGAATCCCCCGGAATTGCCTTGGCTCAATCCCGGTATGTTCTGATAATGGCCGCGAAGTCGTCTCCCTTCAGGGAAGCTCCACCGACCAGGCCGCCATCCACATTCTCGATTGCGAAAATCTCGGCGGCATTCCCTGGGTTGACTGAACCGCCATAGAGGATTGCGAGTTCATCTGCCGGCCCGGTTCCCAGAATGTTGCTGCATTCTGCCCTGATGAAGGCGTGGGCTTCCCTAATCTGCGAGCCGTCAGCAGTGCGCCCGGTGCCGATTGCCCAGACCGGTTCATACGCGACAACGAAGTTTTCGGGATCCGCGGATTTCGGGACACACTCCGAAATCTGGGCGCCAACCACCTCATCGGTCAATCCCTCCAGCCTTTCATCCTCGGTCTCTCCGACGCAGAGAATCGTCACGAGGCCTGCGGAGACGGATGCTTCCGCCTTTCTGCGAACAAGATCATTGGTTTCACCGAGTCCATGCCTGCGTTCGGAATGTCCGACTATGCAGTACGTTGCGCCGGCGTCGGCAAGCATCCGCGCCGAAATCTCCCCGGTCTGTGCTCCAGCTTCCAAGTGGTGACAGTTCTGACCACCGGTTTCAATTGCAGTTTCACGAGTCTGCAACGACATGCGGTGAAGCAGGGTAAAAGGCGGGCAAACGACGACGTCACAACTCGATGATTCGGCAGCGTCCCGGAACTTTCCGATCTCGTCCAGTTCCGAACTCGTACCGTTCATCTTCCAGTTTCCAGCGACAAGTTTCCGGCGCACGCTTGAACTCCAGTTTTTCGGGTGCGGATGAACGGGGTTTAAAACCCGACGCTGCGACTTGCGCAGCGGCGGTCAGAAACGTTGCGGCAGATCCGCTGTCCTTGCCGTCAGGCTTCGTCCTTGAACCTGATCGATTCGCCACACCCGCACGATTCTTCGACGTTAGGATTGTTGAACCTGAAACCGGATTCAAGGAGGCTGGTTCCGTAGTCGATTTCGGTGCCGAAAAGAAACATCTGGGCCATGGGGGCAATCAGGACCGTTGCACCTTCCTGCTTGACCACCTCGTCATGCTCGCCAACCTGGTCTGCAAACTCCATGGTGTATTCCATCCCCGCACATCCACCCTTCTTGACACCGATCCTCAGTCCTTCCTTGCCCGATTCTAACGTCAGGCGAACAATCTGCCGTGCGGCGGCGCTTGTCAGGGTAATGGCCTGTCCTTTTGGTAATCCGAACATCCGGCCAGCGGTCCTTCCACTTAAAGCCTGTTATTCCTCAGCGGTCACTCTTCAGGCACCTGGTCACCGTGACCAGAGCTATCACATGAAGCCAAGTTCAAGCCTGGCTTCGTCCGACATCATTTCCATACCCCAGGGCGGATCCCAGGTCAGCTCGACGTTTACGGTCCGCACCCCCTCGATCGGTTCTACCGCATCGGCCAGCCATCCCGGCATGTCGCCCGCCACCGGGCATCCGGGAGCCGTCAGGGTCATGATCAACTCCACTTCGCCGTCTTCGTTGATGTTGATCGTGTAGACCAGCCCGAGGTCATAGATATTGACCGGTATCTCGGGATCGTAGACCGAGCGGCAGGCTTGCACGATGGTATCGTGCAACGGGTGGTCCACGCTCGATGGCTTGATGAGGGGTGTTCCCTCCAGGGGATATTCGTGCGTGCCGGCCATTGCTGATGCCATGGGATCCTGGTTCCTGATTCCAAAATAGGAAATTGTCTGGAAATGTCTAGCAATCCGGTCAGGAAATTAAGTCTTCCTTTCGAGGCCTGTTGTCAGCCTGTTTCGCCAGAGTTACGCTGAAGGGCGGTTTTGCGCAAGCTGCGAGGCAGTTCAAATCCAAACCGAATGATGCCATAGGGGTCCGGCAATGACTGGACGCTCATTCGAATTCGAGATCTTGCATTCAGACGGCCGGGCCCGGGCAGGAGAGGTGCGAACACGAAGAGGGGTGATCCAGACTCCTGCCTTCATGCCGGTCGGCACCGCCGGCAGCGTCAAGGCGATGATGCCGGAAAGTGTGGCCCAGACCGGGGCGCAGGTCATTCTCTGCAACACGTACCATCTCATGCTCCGGCCGGGTGAGAATCTCATTGCCGAATTCGGCGGGATCCACGGATTCATGAACTGGAGCCTGCCGATATTGACGGACTCGGGCGGTTTTCAGGTGATGAGCCTGAAACAGTTGCAAGAGACGACCGAAAGGGGGGTCAGTTTCAAGTCACACATAGACGGGTCAATCCATGAACTGACACCGGAGAGATCAATCAGGATCCAGAAGAAGATCGACTCCGACATCGTGATGTGTTTCGACGAGTGTACTCCTTATCCGGTTGACCTCGCCGAAGCTGAGGCTTCCATGCAACTGTCGATGCGTTGGGCAGACCGTTCCAGGACTGCTTTCGATGACGGTGGGGGACAGGCGCTCTTTGGAATTCAGCAGGGCTCGGTGTTCCGGGAACTTCGGGAACAGAGTTCAGAGATGCTGAGGTCGATCGGATTCTCCGGCTATGCGCTCGGAGGGCTTGCCGTGGGAGAAGGGCAGGGGCGGATGTTCGAGGTGCTTGACTACGCACCCGAGATGCTTCCGCCTGATCACCCGAGATACCTGATGGGTGTTGGCAAGCCGGACGACATCGTCGGCGCGGTCGAGCGGGGCGTGGACATGTTCGACTGCGTTCTGCCCACTCGCTCCGGAAGGACAGGGCAGGCATTCACCAGACGTGGCGCAATCAACCTGAAGAACGCACGCTTCCGCAACGACCCCTTGCCACTTGATGCAGATTGTGGTTGCCCGGCGTGCAGGAACTACTCCCGCGCCTATCTTCACCACGTGATTAAGGCGGGCGAGATCATAGCCTCCATGCTGCTGACCTGGCACAACCTGCAATACTACCAGGACCTGATGGCAGGATTGCGCCGGGCTATTTCCGACCGGAACCTCTCCGGTTTTGTCAGCAAGTTTCACGAGGACCGCCTTGGCGGCGAGATTGCCGCCTGAAGCAAATTGACGCCCTGCTGATTTCCGGGATTTTCGGACGGTGCACCAGTCCTGCTCGACAGGAAAGTTGCGAAAGGTGATTTTCCTTGACAGACTATCCTGCCGTAACCATTTCTTGGGGTGAGTTCCGCCTGCCACCCGGCAGTCAACGAAAAGTGTGGATCTAGAGGAATTTTCCCGATGAGGACCAAGACCTATCCAATCCTGCCCCTGCGCGACACGGTCGTGTTTCCGAATATGATCTGCCCACTCTTTGTCGGGAGGGAAAAGTCCGTCAGGTCACTCGAAAGGGCAGTCGACGACGAACTCGGTCTTGTTCTGGTTGCGCAGAAGGAACCGAATGTTGACGATCCGGGGCCGGATGACATGTACCCCATGGGGGTAGTTGCCAATATCCTGCAACTCCTGAAGCTGCCGAATGGCACGATGAAACTTCTCATAGAAGGGGGCCAGCGGGTCAGGATCAAGAAATTCGTCGAACTTGAAGACTACATTGAAGCCCGTACGACGAGGATCGAGGACGATTACGGATTCGAGGACTCTCCCGAGACCATCGCGGCGCTCTGCAAACAGTTGCTGAAGGCATTCGAAACCTACGCCAATCGCCTCAAGCTGGTTTCCGATGACGGATTCAAGGAACTTTCCCAGATCAACAGCCCTTCCAAACTGACCGACGTCATCGCCAGCCATCTCAACATCTCAGTGTCGAAGAAGCAGCAGCTGCTTGAACTCACGGATGTTAAGGAGAGGCTCGAACAGGTACTGCAGCAAACTCAGGAAGAGAACAACGTTGCACTCGTCGAAAAGAAGTTGAAGCGCAGGGTGAAGTCGCAGATTTCCCGGACCCAGCGGGAATACTACCTGCACGAGCAGATGAAGGCCATCCAGCGGGAACTGGGCGATTCCGAAGAAAAGTCGGAGATCGAAGAGCTGGAAGAGAGGATTGCCGCAACCGTCCTTTCCGACGAGGCGCGGGAGAAGGCTGTTTCGGAATTGGGCAAACTCAGGGCGATGGGAAACAACGTTTCCGAAGCAACGGTCATTCGCAACTATCTGGACTGGCTGCTTTCGATTCCATGGGGTGTCAAGCGCGAGGTCAAGAAGGACCTGTCCGAGGCAGAAGTGATTCTCGACGAGGACCATTACGGGTTGGAAAGGGTCAAGGAGCGGATCGTCGAGTATATTGCGGTTCAGCAGCGAACCGAGAAGGTAAGCGGACCGATACTGTGCCTGGTTGGCCCGCCAGGTGTCGGCAAGACATCACTTGGCGAATCCGCGGCGAGGGCGACCGGCCGGGACTTCCTGAGAATTGCCCTGGGCGGCGTGTCCGACGAAGCCGAAATCCGCGGTCACCGGCGGACCTATATCGGTTCGATGCCGGGCCGGATCATTCAGACCATCAAGAAAGGCAGTTCGGTGAATCCGCTCATACTGCTTGATGAAGTGGACAAGCTGGGCCAGTCATTCAGGGGGGACCCTGCCAGTGCGCTGCTGGAGGTGCTGGATCCAGAACAGAATGCAAAGTTCGTCGATCATTACCTGGACGTCGATTACGACCTCTCGGATGTCATGTTCATCACGACGGCCAACTACCTGGAGCATATCCCGGAGCCGTTGCGCGACCGGATGGAGATTATCTCGCTTGCCGGCTACACGGAGGACGAGAAGATCGAGATCGCCAAGCGTCACCTCGTTCCGAAGCAAAGGAAGGCCCACGGCATAAAGTCGAAGGAATTCAAGATCACCGATCCGGCTCTCGAGCGAATCGTCAGGGTCTACACCCGTGAAGCCGGCGTGCGAAACATGGAACGGGAGATCGCAAAACTGGCAAGGAAGACTGTCCGCAAGCTGGTCAAGAAGGAAATCAAGAGCGTCGTGATCGGTCCGAAGAAGCTTGAAGAGAATCTGGGGCTGCCGAAATTTCGATACGGGCTGGCAGAGGAGACAGACCAGGTGGGAACCGCCACGGGTCTTGCATGGTCCAGTGCAGGAGGGGACCTGCTGTCAATCGAGGCGTTGGTGCTGCCGGGCAAGGGGCGCATCAAGACGACCGGAAAACTGGGATCCGTGATGAAGGAGTCGATCGAAGCGGCATCCTCCTACGTGCGGTCCATTTCGCCGGAGATCGGGTTCAAGCCGACAGGGTTCGAGAGTATCGACATTCACGTGCATGTCCCCGAAGGCGCGACGCCGAAGGAGGGACCGTCTGCCGGGGTTGCAATGGTGACTGCCATTGTCTCGGTGCTGGCCAGGATTCCCGTCAGGAAAGATGTGGCCATGACCGGTGAAGTCACGCTGCGCGGAAACATTCTTCCGATCGGTGGTCTCAAGTCCAAGCTGCTGGCCGCGACCAGAGGTGGAATAAGCACAGTCCTGATCCCGGAAAAGAACATGAAGGACCTCTCGGAGATTTCCAACGAAATCAAGGATATGCTCGAGATCAGGCCGGTCTCACATGTCTGGGAGGTTCTGGAGCACGCACTTCTTCGCATGCCAGAATCCATTGAGTGGGAATTCCGTCTTGATTCGACGGATGTTGTGCCGATTTCGACCGGTGTCGAGCCGCCGGCGATGTCGCAGCACTGACCAGTTCTCGCGATTGGACGGGAATACGTCGCCATCCTGGCGGAATCTGCCCGATGTACCCTGCAACCTGTGGAGGCTGGCGGATTGCGATGCGTCGCGATGGTTGCCGACGCGCGGATAACATGCAAATAGTGGCCGGATTGGGTGATTAGCTCAGCGGTAGAGCGCTTCGTTCACATCGAAGATGTCGGGAGTTCGAGTCTCTCATCACCCACCACCCTGAACCATGGAACGGGCGAACAACCGGTCTGCACGCAGGTTGCGGACGGGTCCGGCGCGGACAGGTGAATCGTAGCAGCCAGTGGCAAATGGAATCTTGACAACAGGAGATGCCCGGAAAAAAAGGCTCGAAGGGTGATTAGCTCAGCGGTAGAGCGCTTCGTTTACACCGAAGATGTCGGGAGTTCGAGTCTCTCATCACCCACCATTCTCCTTCCCTGACAGGCAAAGACCTGCCTGAGGAACAGCGAAGTTTCCGGCAGGATGGGCCGCCAGAAGCAACTGCACAGGGGCAGGTCGCGGCTTGCCAGTTCCCCCGGGTAAGGCATGGAAGGCAAACTCCGCGGTGCCCGCACGGGATCAGGCACGAATATCCGGCTTGACTGGGTGCGGGAAGAATCATATTTCCAATCGTGTTGCAGGAGACCGCGCGGTCGTAGCTCAGATGGTTAGAGTGCCGGCCTGTCACGCCGGAGGTCGCGGGTTCGAGCCCCGTCGACCGCGCCATTTCCCGGATCATTTCCGGTTGATGTCTGCTGCAAACCGCGCCTCTGGCGACTGTACGTCCAGGTCATGTCCCCTTATTGCACATATCCGGTCGCCACGAGGCCCGAACGGCGCCCCGTTCCCGGTGTTCGGGAACCCGAGATGGATCGGAGCAAAAGGGACGCATCATCGTCAACGCCTTTGTTCCAGCATCTCCTTTATCTCGTCCAACTGATTCTGGAGGGATTCCATATGCTTAACCAAGGCGGAGACTTCTGCCTCGCTGACAGCGTGGATCTCCTCCCTGAGTGTCGCCGAGTCAGTCCGGCTCTGCTCGGTCATGGCGTTGACGATTACCGCGATGAACAGATTGATAACCGCAAAACTGGTGACCAGAATGAAAGGTACAAATGCCATCCAGGCACCGGGATACTGTTCCATCACGGGACGCACGATTCCCATGGACCAGCTTTCCAGTGTCATGATCTGGAACAGGGAGTACATGCTCTTTCCAACCGTGCCGAACCAGTCGGGAAACGCCTCTCCGTATAGCTTGGTCACCATCACTCCGAAGACGTAGTAGACAAGGGCAAGCAGGGCGATCACACTTGATATGCCGGGTATCGCTGCCATCAGGGCCGCCACCACCCTGCGCATCGAAGGCACGAATGTGACCAGCCGCAAACCGCGCAGGATACGAAGCGAACGCAGCACGGACAGGTTGCCGCTCGCCGGCGCAAGCGCAATCCCCACAATCACAAAATCGAAGATGTTCCAGCCACAGACAAAAAAACGCCAGCCGAAGGCAAACAGCTTGGTCAGCAATTCCGCGACGAATATCGCCAGCACGGCCCGGTCGAGGAACAGGAGGAGTGGACCGACCCGTTCCATGACGCTGGACGAAGTTTCCAGACCGAGCGTAATCGCATTGAATACGATGACGGCCGTGATCGCGCGTGCCACGGGCGGGCTTTCCATAAATGTGCCAACCCGGCGGCGTACCCGGTTCAGGGATGAAGACGGCTCTGGCAGAACAGTCACGGTTCCTGCACAAGCCCGGATACCGGTCCGCAGCTTCCAACTATCAAGGTGTCAATCCCGTCTGCCGTCGATTCGGTCTCTGCTTTGGCCATTCGGCCCTGAATCCCAGTGCCGGTTCTCGCTCTGTCGGTCCGCTTCACGGTTCGATCTGCGATGTCCCCGTTCAGTGCTTGCACAGGCGTCAAGTCTCAGCTCTTGACTCAGGTCGGCAACTCCGGACGTCACGAGCTTGGTATATGGAGTCAAAGACGATTCGTTCAAGTACATCGGGAGTTTTCCGACCGACCGATGATTCCCGCCGGTCTGCAACACCGATAGATCTTGCTGTCGGGATTTGAGGATTCCGTGGATTCTCTCAGGCTCCCCGTATCATCGGGGGTTCAGTCAACCTGGCTGAAGACGGCAGGTCATGGCCATACGGATACCTGCGAACTGGAGCGACTTTAGATTGAATGACACAATACCTGCATTTGCTTCCTGCGCGGACAAATGGAAGCCGGGGTGAGACCGCATTCTGGTCGTTCCCTGGCGCTTCTCTGTCGTCAAAGCCGGAAGGGCTGTTCCATGTCGAGTTTCCCGCGGAAATATTCATGCCAGAAATCCGTATTGCTCGGAAATCCTTCCTCATTCGGTGCCCGAATGGCATGCTGCGGCACCGTCTCCATATAATCTGCTGAAGGCAAGTGGATGGCAGAACGACCGGCCGCTCACAATCACGGCGAATGGCAGTTCCCATTCAAGTGACCCGTCGCAGCCAACTGGCAGGGAAACGAAATTGAGAGGCACACTTGCAATGGACATTTCTGTTCCAGGCAGGACATGACGAACGATCCGTTTGCCTGTCTTGACCCTGCCTTGCTGCTCTTGGGCAGTGATCTCGTGGTCCGGGGTGACATGCGGCAAATCCTGTGTCCGCTTGTCTTTTCTTTCTTCGTCGGAATGATGGTCGCCCGATTTGGAGGGTAGCTTTCCGAAACTGCCGTCAGCATAGATGCGTCCCCGAGGTGCTCACCCGGCCCGGCAATTGGAATTGTGATCGGCAGTAACTGAGCCAATACGTTGCTGACTCTGGGTGTTGCCGCCGCCACTTGCCCTGTGGTTCTGGAGGCCCGGGAAGCGGGCAGGGACAATAGTGCTCTCACCGCAATTGCCATGGTCTTCACCGGGCTCGGCATATTTGTCGGACAGATGGAAGGCAGGTGCTCACTGCACCCTCGAACTCCCGGCTGTGAAATGGAGTTGCCTCAGGTCGTCCAGTCCGCCGCGACAGGTCACCGGACCCACAACTCCCGCATGTTCGATTGCGGCGACAACGTCGGCAATGTATCAGGCAACGGCCAATTGAACCGGCAGGTCACTCGGAGCAAGTCAGATGATCGAGAAACGCGATTTCTACGTTGGCGGTCGCTGGGTGCCTCCGACTGTGCCCGCCGATTGCGAGGTGTTCGATCCGTCCACGGAAACGGTCTGTGCCATAATATCTCTCGGAGGACAGGATGACACGGATAGTGCTGTTTCGGCGGCAAGACAGGCGTTTGAATCCTGGTCGCAGACAATTGCCGAAGAGAGACTGGCGATCCTGGAGAACATACTGTCGCTCTACAGGGAAAGGGCCGACGCCATCGCCGGGGCCATCAGCCTCGAAATGGGGGCGCCGATTGATCTGGCAAGGTCAAGGCAGGTGCCCGCCGGCGAGAGACATATCAGGGATTTCGTCGAGATAGCCAGGCACTTTCAGTTCGAGAGAATGCTGGGGTCACACGCGCCAAACGACAGGATCCTCCTGGAACCGATTGGTGTGTGCGGCCTGATCACGCCCTGGAACTGGCCAATGAACCAGGTCGCGTTGAAGGTCATTCCGGCATTGCTGGCCGGCTGCACCATGGTCCTCAAGCCCTCGGAAATCGCGCCGTTGTCTTCAATGCTGTTCGCCGAGATCCTGCATGACGCGGGTGTGCCGGCCGGAGTGTTCAACCTGGTAAACGGGGATGGCGAAGGCGTCGGCACGATGCTGTCGAGGCATGACGGAATTGACATGATCTCGTTTACCGGATCGACGCGGGCTGGAATCGCGATTTCGAAGAATGCAGCGGATACGCTCAAGCGTGTCCATCTCGAGCTCGGCGGCAAGGGCGCCAACATCATCTTTGCGGACGCCGACAGCAAGGCGGCGAAGAGGGGAACACTGCATTGCTTCAACAACACGGGACAGTCTTGCAACGCTCCAACCCGAATGCTGGTCCAGCGGCCGCTGTATGAAAAGGTGGTCGAGGTTGCTGCGGACGTGGCTTCCGCGACGCTTACCGGATCACCGAGGGAGGAAGGTCGGCATCTGGGGCCGGCAGTGAGCAGATCCCAGTTTGAGAAGATCCAGGGCCTGATTCAGGCTGGCATCGACGAAGGAGCGACACTCGTCGCAGGAGGTCCCGGACGGCCGGCGGGCGTAAACCGGGGCTGGTACGTGCGGCCGACCGTATTTGCGGATGTGTCAAGTGACATGACTATTGCCCGTGAAGAGATCTTTGGTCCTGTTCTCTCCATCACGCCGTTCGAAACTGAAGAGGAGGCGGTCAGGATCGCCAATGACACTCCATACGGCTTGACCAACTACGTGCAGACCCAGGATACGTCCAGACGCATGAGGGTCGCCCGGCAACTCCGTTCCGGCATGGTTGAAATGAATGGGCAACCCAGGGGCGCCGGCAGTCCGTTCGGCGGTATGAAGGCGTCGGGAAACGGCAGGGAAGGCGGTACTTGGGGCTTGGAGGAGTTCCTTGAGGTCAAGGCCGTCAGCGGTTGGCCCGAGAATTCATGAGTCGAAGTGCAGGCAGGGCATTGGCCACCGGATTCCTGCTGTCCGGGCAAGCGCCCGCGCCGATGCAGCAGGGCAGTGCTCCGCGTCGTGCCGGTTGGCACTGGATTGTCGTATTTGTGGTGATAGTCTGTGCCTGGGGATACATGTTCAGCAAGATGCTCCCCCCGGGCGCGCTGGAAGGAATGGCCGCATACGGGTCCGAATTCTGGTTGAACCTTTGCGCAGTCAATCCCTCCACTTCCGGGTTTCCGGAACTCTATGTGATGTGGCTGGTGATGTCCTGCGGCATGATGCTCCCGACGGTCATTCCTGCGCTTGCCACCTATGACCAGTTGAGGCTGTCGGGTGCCGGTACGCGGATCGGTTTCATCGAACTCGCTGCAGGCTACCTGCTGGTATGGGCGCTTCATTCACTGGCCATGGCCGGGACCCAGATTCTGATGTCCCGAATCCTTGCCTTTCCGGGCAGCAATGCAGACGGCTATCTGTGGCAGACAGCAATAATTCTGGCAGCTGCCGGGATCTATCAGTTCCTTCCCGCAAAGGATGCCTGTCTGGTCAAATGCCGATCACCGTTCATGTTTTTCATGGCGAACTGGCAAGACAAGGCATTCAACGAATGGGGACTTGGCATGAGGCTGGGCGCCGTCTGCGTGGGGTGCTGTTGGCTGCTCATGGCAGTCTTTCTGGTTTCAGGCTCGATGAGCCTGCTCTGGATGGGCCTTGCGACGGTGCTCATGGGCCTGGAAAAACTCCCCGACATCGGCAGGCATGTCTCGAAGCCCCTGGGAATGGCGCTTATTGGCGGTGCCGTCTTGGCGGCAGCCATTGGAACATGACGATTCGCTATAGGACAAATTGGCAAGGATGATTGACTGATGCGACTCAAGCTTCCGACAAAACTGGACAACAGGCACCCTGCGGCTGACAAATCCGACAGGGGTCAGGTTCCCTGGAGCTTGCGCGGGGAACTGATCCTCAATTGCAATTGCACGGTCTTCTGTCCCTGCGTCGTAAGCCTCGGCAGGCACCCGCCCACCGAAGGGGTCTGCCAGGCATGGGCCGGGATCAGCATCGACGAAGGACTGTATGGCAGTGAATCACTTTCTGGGCTGAATGTCGGAATGATCCTGGAAATTCCGGGAATGATGGCTCGCGGAAACTGGAAGGCAGCGGCCTTCATTGACCAGCGCGCATCCCACAAGGCGTTCCATGGCCTGATGCAGATTCTCTCCGGAAAGGCAAAGGGGACAACCGGTCTTTTCAATGTGCTCGTAAGCGAGTTCCTCGGAGCCGAAAGAGCCGAAGTGTCGTTCAGCAAGAGTGGAAAGGCCCGCAGCCTTGTGGTCGGCAAGAAGATTCGGGGAGAGGTGGTTCCGGTTGAAGGAAAACGACCCGGCGAGGACATCGTCGTGACAAATACCAACTACTGGATGGGACCCGACATAACGGTCGCAACCGCGACCCAGGGCCGGGTGAGGGCCTTCGGCCGGGTGTGGGATTTCGAAGGTCGTTCCGCGGAAATCTGCGCGATCGACTGGAAGGGTCCAATTCCCTAGGAAATGCGGCATGAACATTCCGACCATTGCACCGACGATCAGGCTCCGTCGAACTCCGTTCTGGGACGGGGTTGAACACGCAGGTGTGAAAGCCGTGTCGGTTTACAACCGCATGCTGTTTCCCTGTGTGTTCGAGTCCCTGGAAGCCGACTACTTCCATCTGAAGAAGCACGTGCAGATATGGGACGTGGCTTGCGAGCGGCAGGTCCGCCTGCGCGGTCCGGATTCCGGAAGGCTTGTGCAGATGATGACGCCCAGATGGATAGGGGACATGGATGCCGGCCAATGCCTCTATGTCCCGGCAGTGGACAGGAGCGGATTCCTGCTGAACGACCCTGTGCTCCTGAAACACTCCGATGACCACTACTGGCTGTCACTGGCTGACAGTGATCTCCTGCTGTACGCGCTGGGAATCGCCGGTGGCGCCGGTCTTGAGGTTGAGGTTGATGAACCTGACATCTCGCCACTTGCAGTTCAGGGGCCAAAGGCCGGCGAGTTGATGAAAAGGGTATTCGGGCCTGAAGCCAGCATGATTCCGTTCTTCCGTTTTGGCTGTTTTCAGTTCAATGAGACAGAATTCGTTGTAGCCAGATCAGGATTCTCCAAGCAACGTGGTTTCGAGATCTATGTGAACGGGGCCGAGAACGGCATGACATTATGGAGAGCATTGATGGAAGCCGGCCAGGATCTTGACGTAAGGGCCGGATGCCCGAACCTTGCGGAGAGAATCGAAGGGGGGTTGCTCTCGTACGGGAGCGACATCACACATGAAAACACTCCTCACGAAGCAGGCCTGTCCCGCTATTGTGATACACGGCGTTCTCTCGGCTTCCTCGGTAGGGACGCATTGCTGCAGATGGAACGGCAGGGTCCGAGGCGCCAGATTAGGAGCTTGGCTATCGACGGGCCGAGAGTTCCGGTCTGTGACAGGCCCTGGCCAGTTTCCGTCGACGGCAGGAACGCGGGCAAAGTGACGTCCGCGACATGGTCACCGGACTTTGAAAGCAATGTCGCCATCGGGATGATCGAGGCGGATTTTTGGGATGCAGGCACTCGCGTGTCGGTTGAATTGCCCGGTGAAACGAGGTCTGCGACTGTGCGACCTAAATTCTACACTTAGTTCTGATCGGGGGTCCTGTGATGTCGTTCAATGCTCTGGTTGTGTCAAGAAATGATGACGGAACAACAAGTTCAGAAATTCGGAAGGTGTCGAAGGACGAACTTCCGCCCGGAGATGTGACTGTTGCGGTCGAGTATTCGACGCTGAACTACAAGGACGGGCTGTGCCTGGGAACGGGCGGCGGTCTTGTGCGGCAATATCCTCATATTCCCGGCATAGATTTTGCCGGAACCGTTGATGCCTCTGACTGTGATGATTTCAAGCCCGGTGACAAGGTCATCTTGACCGGCTGGAGAGTCGGCGAGGCCAGATGGGGTGGATACGCAGAAATGGCGCGCGTCAAGGCGGGTTGGCTCGTGCCGTTGCCGGCCGGATTGGAAACGAGGCAGGCGATGGCGGTCGGTACGGCAGGCCTGACCTGCATGCTTGCGATCATGGCCCTTGAGGATCATGGCCTTCGCCCGGATCACGGGCCGGTTCTGGTGACCGGTGCTGCTGGTGGCGTTGGCTCGGTTGCTACGGCCATACTGTCGAATTGTGGCTATGACGTCGGCGCGGTGACCGGCAGGCCGGATGCAGCCGGATATCTCGAGGAGCTTGGGGCTTCCAGAATTGTAGGCCGAGAGGAGATTGCCGAGACAGTGAAGCGCCCGCTCGAATCGGAAACCTGGGCGGGATGCGTTGACGCGGTCGGCGGGTCCATGCTCGCGCGGGTTCTCGGACAGATGAAATATGGAAGTTCGGTTGCCGCAGTTGGACTGGCAGGAGGCGCATCTCTTCCAGCATCGGTAATTCCGTTTCTGTTGCGAGGAATTAACCTGCTCGGCATTGACAGCGTGATGTGCCCCATCGAAACGAGAAAACGGGCGTGGAGCCGAATTGCCGCCGACCTGCCGATCGAGAAGCTGGAATCGATGGTGCAAACAGCATCGCTCTCTGATCTGCCGAAACTCGGTGGGGCGATCCTGAAGGGTCAGGTCAGGGGAAGGATCGTAGTCGAACTCTGAATCCCGGTTTGGTGGAGTCTGCCGGCCAGCAGAACTACCCGTCGGAGATGGACGAAAGAGGTTGCAGGAATGAACAGAGTGGTTCGGTCGGGTTTGCAGGTGGACGGGAAGTTTGCCCGATTCATAGAAGACGAGGCATTGCCGGGAACCGGGGTTGGCGCGGTTGAGTTCTGGCAGGGTGTGGCAGACCTGTCTGCCGAGTTTGGCCCCGAGAATCAGAACCTGTTGTCCCGGCGCCACAAACTTCAGGCACAGGTCGACAGTTTCCACAGGAAGCTCAACGGGAGGAAGCCGGACTTGGCTGAGTATCGTTCTTTCCTGATCGATATCGGCTACCTGGTGGAGGAAGGGCCGGATTTCAGTATAGGGACAGACGGAATAGATCCGGAGATATCAGACGTGCCAGGACCGCAACTTGTCGTTCCGGTCACCAATGCAAGATTCGCGATTAATGCCGCAAACGCGCGCTGGAATTCCCTTTATGATGCACTTTACGGGACTGACGCCCTCGGTGACCTGCCGGGTTCGGACGGCTACGAAAGGCAAAGGGGGCAAAGGGTAGTAGACTGGGCAAAGTCGTTTCTGGACCAGGCGTTTCCCCTGGACGGGGGCTCTCACAGGAGTGCTAGAGATTATGCAGTGCATGACGGCCAGCTCTCGGTTGAGACCGGCTCGGGTCGATCGGTCCTCAGGAATGCCGCGCAACTGGCAGGATGGAGGGGCAGGCCCGAACAGCCTGAGGCGCTGCTGCTGCGAAATAACGGGCTTCATGTTCATATCACGATCGATCGCAAGCACCTGATCGGATCAGATGACGCCGCCGGTGTGGCCGATGTGTTGCTGGAATCAGCCATAACAACCATCGTCGACTGCGAAGACTCGGTTGCGGTGGTCGACGCCGATGACAAGGTCCTTGCCTACCGCAACTGGCTGGGCCTGATGAAGAGAACGCTGGAGGCGGAGTTTGCCAAGGATGGGCGGAGGGTCCGCAGGCGAATGTCGCAGGATCGCGAGTATGTGGGGAGAAACGGCAACAGTCTCGTCTTGAAGGGGACGTCGATGCTGCTCGTGCGCAATGTCGGGATACTGATGAAGAGTCCGGCCGTGATCGACCATTCCGGCGAGCCGATTTTCGAGGGGCTGCTCGATGCCATATGCACTGTAATGATTGCCATGCATGACATCAGGGAACGGCGACAAAACTCGCGCCATGGGTCCGTGTATGTCGTCAAGCCGAAACTCCATGGTCCGGAAGAGGTCGAATTCACCGACAGGGTGTTCTCGCGGGTGGAGACGATTCTCGGGCTTGCGGCCAACACGGTCAAGATCGGGATCATGGATGAAGAGCGCCGGACGACAGTCAACCTGAAGGAGTGTATCAGGGCAGCGAAACGCAGGGTGGCCTTCATCAATACTGGGTTCCTCGACCGGACGGGCGATGAGATCCACACCTCCATGGAGGCTGGTCCTTTCATGCGAAAGGCCGAATTGAAGGCGGCTGACTGGATTGCCGCCTACGAGGACTGGAATGTCGATGTCGGTCTTGCCTGCGGCCTGAAGGGCAGGGCACAGATCGGCAAGGGGATGTGGGCGATGCCCGACCTGATGCACGACATGTTGGTGCAGAAGGTCGGTCATCCGCAAGCCGGAGCCAACACGGCCTGGGTTCCCAGCCCGACAGCGGCCACTCTACACGCCACGCACTATCACCAGGTCGACGTGTTTTGCCAACTTGACCAGATTGAGAAACGCGGCCGACGTTCTGACCTCGGGAGAATTCTCAACATACCATTGGCATCTGGGCAGAACTGGTCACATGAAGAAATCGTGTCCGAGGTTGAAAACAACCTGCAGGGAATACTGGGATATGTGGTCAGGTGGATTGATCAGGGGGTCGGATGTTCAAAGGTCCCGGACATCAACAACGTCGCCTTGATGGAGGACCGGGCAACATGTCGCATTTCCTCGCAACACATCGCCAACTGGCTTCGTCACGGAGTTGTCGACGAGGAAATTGTCATGGGCGCGTTGAAACGAATGGCCAGGGTGGTGGATGACCAGAATGGTTCAGATCCGAATTATCAGCCGATGGCGCCAGAATTCAGCGGACAGGCCTTCAAGGCAGCGCGTGATCTTGTGTTTGAAGGCACACGGCAACCTTCGGGCTATACCGAGCCAATTCTTCACGCGAGGAGAACAAGGAAGAAGGCTGAGTGCTGACACTTGCCCTTGCGGGCTGAGCCCGCAATGGGCGGCGCTCAACGCATTTCATCCCGGTGTGAAGGGCGGCGGCAAGCGCAAACCATGCCTGGATTTGCCACTGCCTTGTCGAAACCGGTATCGGCCTCCGCCGAATAGCGGATGCGGAACATGGAGCGGTCAAGTATATTGACGCGGGATCGACGAGTGGACATTCTCAGTCAGGACATCACGAGTTGAACAGATACGAGAGCTTTGCAGACGCCATCGGAAACACTCCGATGATTCGCCTCAACAGGGCGTCCGAGGAAACGGGTTGCGAAATCCTGGGAAAGGCGGAGTTCCTGAATCCAGGACAATCGGTCAAGGACCGGGCAGCCCTCGCCATAATCCGCGACGCCGAACAGCAGGGGCAACTGAAGCCGGGTGGGACCGTGGTCGAGGGAACGGCCGGAAACACCGGAATCGGACTGGCCCTGGTCGGCGCTTCGCTCGGTTACAGGACGGTTATCGTCATTCCGGAAACCCAGAGCCAGGAAAAGAAGGACACGCTGGTCCTGGTCGGTGCTGAACTGGTCCAGGTTCCTGCAGTGCCATACCGGAACCCGAACAATTACGTGAAGTACTCGTCGCGCCTTGCACAGGAACTGGCCCGAACCGAGCCGAATGGCGCAATCTGGGCCAATCAATTCGACAATATTGCCAACAGGAATATCCATGTGGTGACGACGGCAGATGAAATCTGGCAACAGACCGAAGGAAAGGTTGACGGCTTCATCTGCGCCGTGGGCACCGGAGGAACCCTCGCTGGCGTTGCCGATGGGCTGAGGTCGCGGATGCCCAGCGTCAAGGTTGGCCTGGCAGACCCGTTCGGGGCGACACTCTACAACTATTACACATCCGGCGAGCACAGGGCGGAAGGCAGTTCGATCACGGAGGGTATCGGGCAGGGACGGATCACGGCCAATCTTGAAGGGCTGGAGGTCGATTTCGTCTACCAGGTGCCCGATGCCGAGATGCTCTCTGTGGTGTTCGGTCTGTTGGAAGATGAGGGCCTCTGCCTGGGCGGGTCGTCCGGAATCAACGTGGCCGGAGCGATCAGAATGGCCAGGGACATGGGACCGGGACACACCATAGTGACGGTCCTTTGTGACTACGGGACACGCTACCAGTCAAAGATGTTCAACCCCGGCTTTCTCCGCAGCCAGGGACTGCCTGTGCCCGGCTGGCTGGAAAGGGACACTTCCGGAATCCCCGAGGTCTTTCTCGAGGACGGATGATGCGTCTGCCGGTCAAGCTCCTGATCCCGGTTGTTGTGACCCTCTTGTGGGTCTTGCCGCCAGCGGCTCAGTCCCAGGACAACCGGGACACCCTTGACTTTGAACAATGGACTGTGCTCGCCGAACGGGCGGAAGGAGTGATCAAGGCTGCGGCAGCTTCTGACACTGCGTTTCTGCAACTGAGATCCGAGTTGAGTGGCTGGAAGGACCGGGCGGAGTCCGTTCAGGAACCGCTTCAGAATCGGGTGAACCAGTTGGAATTGAGGATCGGTGCACTCGGCGAAGGTGATGACAGCCAGGCAGGATCGTCCGAAGACATCGAAGCCAGGCGGACGGAGTTGACCTCCGAACTGGCAAGGGCAAAGGAGCCATTGCAGACCGCGCAGGAGATTGTTCGCTGGTCGGAAGGACTGATTTCCGGGATTGACGGGATCCTGGGCGAGCGCAGGGAGGCTCGTATTTTCTCGGCAGCTCCTTCACCATTGTTCCCCTCGGCCTGGCCTGGCGCCGTCGCACGAATCACCGAATACTATGGTGGTATTCGCCGTGAAATTGCCGACACGCTTTCAAGTGACGCACAGACGCGTGCGCTGCAATCGAGACTGCCCGCAGCAATCCTGTTGTTGCTGCTCGGAGTATTTCTGCTCACGATGGCCCGGAACTGGGCGGGAAGGGTCACCGCCCGTGTCTGGGAGAGATTTGGCAGGACCGGCGATGTCGGTGCGGCCGGTATCGACGATTTCCTTGTTCAGTTTCTCCTGCCGGCGGCGGGTATCCAGTCCATATCGGGCGCGGTCATTTCGACTGGCCTGTTCCTGCAGAATGCCGGGCTGTTTGCCAGCACGATACCCCAGATGGGTATAGCGGTATTTGGTGCGTCCTGGCTCGGCTCTGCCCTGTTCTCGAATTCTCCGGGAGCCGTGCTTGCGGGCCGGATGGGCCTGAACTGGTCAGCAATGCTCAGGCGGGCCATTTATCTTGCAGGGTGGATCGTGGCGGCCAGATTGCTCGCGGATGCAGTCTCGACGGGCATCGATGAACTCGATCCGGTATCGGGCGTGATCGGGTTTCCTGTCCTGATTGCCGGGTCAATCGTGTTGTTCCTGCTTGGAAGATACCTGTCCGAATATTCTGCCGCCCGGCCGCAAGAGGCTTCCGACTACGGAATCGCCGACTCGACCATCGCCGTTCTGGCGACACTCTCGAGGATTGCAGCGGTGGCAGGAGTGCTGGCCGGAGCAGCCGGATTTGCGGTCGGCGCCCGCATCCTGGTGTTTTCGTCGCTTCAGACCCTGGCCCTGTTCGGTCTGGTGCTGGTTGTTCAGGTCGTAATTGCCGACCATGTTTCGCTTGCCCTGCATCGATTCCGGCGGGAATCAGGAAAGGACAGGTCGGGATTGGTTTTTGTCGTGACCGGCTTTGTCCTGTTTGGCGCCGCGTTGCCCGAACTGCTGGTGCTGTGGGGCGTTTCCGACAAGGAGTTGTCGGAGATCTGGGTACAGATCCTGAACGGCATCCAGATCGGGGGACGCCAGTTTACGGTCTACAGCCTTTTGACACTCATCATAGTCTTTGTGGCAGTCTACGCGGCTGCGCGGCTGGTGCAGTCAATACTGGCGAAGTCGGTCCTTCCCAACACGGACCTTGATATCGGCGCCCAGCGCGCCATTACAACGGGTGCAGGTTATGTCGGGATAATCCTTGCAGTCGTTGCCGGTGTGTCGGCGGCAGGTCTGGACTTGACGAACCTGGCGATCGTTGCCGGTGCTCTGTCTGTCGGCATCGGATTTGGTTTACAGGCCGTGGTTTCGAATTTCGTATCCGGAGTCATTCTGCTGATCGAACGACCCATCAATGTCGGGGACTGGATCCAGACCGGGGGAGTCTCCGGAACGGTCAAGCGCATCTCGGTTCGTTCAACCCTGATCGAGACATTCGACAGGGCGGCGGTTGTCGTGCCCAATACTGATCTCATGTCAAATCAGGTGGTGAACTGGACGCTGACAAATCGGATCTGCCGTACCATTGTTCCCATCGGAGTGGCCTATGGTTCCGACACTCGCCGGATTGAACGGTTGCTGCTTGAGATTGCATCGGAACATCCCGCGGTTCTCAAGGATCCACCACCAAGCGTGATTTTCATGGGGTTTGGTGCCGATGCGCTGGAGTTCGAGCTCAGGGCAATATTGAACGACACGAACTACATAATTCAGGCAAAGTCAGACTTGAACTTTGCGATTGCAGAGAGATTCGAGGCCGAGGGGATATCGATTCCGTTCCCACAACGGGATGTCTGGATCCGGAACGCGCAGGATGCCGGCAAGGAGTACCCGGGCGGCACGGAACAAGGAGGAGCGGAAGTTTGACCGAGAAAATTTTTCTTGCTGATCAGTATCTCCGAAACGCCACATCGGTTGTGTCGGGAGTTGGAGAGGCTGGCGGAATCGTCGTGGATCGGTCGGTGTTTTATCCTGCCGGTGGCGGGCAGCCTGGAGATACCGGCAGGATACATTGGGATTCTGGATCTGCGGCTGTGGCGGATACTCGGAAGTGTGGGGCGAGTGACATCGAGTTGGTCCTGGCGGAAGGATCTGACTCTCCGCCCGCGGGAGCAACCGTGAACCAGGAACTGGATTGGGGCAGGCGATTCAGCCACATGCGAATCCACACCGCACTTCACCTGTTGTCGGTCGTGATTCCCTTGCCGGTCACCGGTGGTTCAATTTCTGCGACGAAGGGCAGGCTGGATTTTGACATGCCCGAACCGCTCGAGAACAAGGAAGAGCTTCAGGAGCGATTGATCGAGCTCGTGGCTCGTGACCTGCAGGTGACGGAACGCTGGATCACGGATGAGGAACTCATTGGCAATCCTCAACTCGTGAAGACGATGGCGGTCAAGCCACCGATCGGATTCGGGCGGGTCAGGCTGGTAAGGATCGGTACGGATGACAGTGAAGTCGATCTGCAACCTTGTGGCGGAACCCATGTTGCCTCAACCGGTGAAATCGGTGCACTGGCGATCGGGAAGGTTGAGAAAAAAGGTCGGACTAACCGTCGCGTCAACATCGGGTTTGCGACCTGAATCGCCTGCCTGGCCAAATCCGGAAGTTGTCTGGAACCGCAGCTCCCGGGCACAGTCGCAATGGACAATGTGCAACTGTGATGTCTGCGCCATGACGCTTGCCCTACAAGGCGCCCGGCAATGCTGGTAAAGGGACGGGCAGTCAAGATTCTCCCATCAGGGGTGACGGAAGATGAGCACATTGCTGAAGCCGCAAACTCGATCGAACATTGAATTCTGGCCCGAGAGGGCAGATCTGGCCGCCGCGTTCCGGTGGACGGCCCGCCTCAACATGCACGAGGCCGTTGCCAACCACTTCAGTCTGGTCGTTGGTGAGGGTGGTAACAGGTTTCTCATGAATCCGAACCAGGTCCATTTTTCAAGAATCCGGGCGTCGCAATTGCTGTTGCTGGATGCCGATGATCCTGAAAGTGCAAAGGGGCCGAACGCTCCTGATCCAACTGCTTGGGGCCTTCACGGCGCCGTGCACCGGCTCTGCGGACACGCCAAATGCGTGATGCACGTCCACTCTGTGCATGCTACCGTACTGGCAAGCCTTGCCGACTCGACCCTGCCTCCAATCGACCAGACGACCGCCATGTTCTTCCGGCGTACAGTGGTCGACGATTGCTATGGAGGACTGGCATTCGAGGAGGAGGGAGAACGATGCGCAAATCTGCTGACGGACCCGAAACAAAGGGTCATGATCATGGGCAACCATGGCATACTCGTGATCGGCTCGTCGGTGGCGGATACGTTCAACCGCATGTACTATTTCGAGCGGGCGGCGGAGACCTATATCCGGGCCCTGCAAACAGGCAGGCAACTGCGAGTGCTGCCGGATGAACTCGCCGAACAAACCGCCAGAGAGATTGAAGAATACCCGGAACAGGCAGACCGGCATTTGGAAGAACTGAAGGAAATTCTTGATGACGAGGGTTCGAACTACGCAACCTGACATCAATTTCCGTTCGCGATGCCAATCAGACGGAGCACAGCCCGTGGTTCCGTGATGCCGGAGGCGTTGTGCGCTGCCTCGCGAATTGGCAAGTCTCAAGTGACGGCAGGTGTCCCTGGCATATGTGATGAGGGGCGGTCGGTAGTCGGTTGTTGGGAAACCCCGGCGAAAACGGAAACCTGTGGAGTGATCAAGCGAAAGTGAATCGCAGCTTTGCATACACGTTGATTGCGGGTTGAACGACCGGCCGGTCAGGCAATTGAACCGGATATGAAGGTCGTCGCGCATAAGCAGGATTTCTCGCAAAGACACGTACTGGGTCGACCTGCCTGCGCCCGTATTGGAGCAGTACGAGGACCGCACAACTTGTTTCCCCGACTGGCTGGTTGTCGCGGCGCAATTCGAGAAACCCTGCCAGCCTACAATCTCGTTTCAAGCAGAAATGGTTGCGGAAAGTCGACATGGAGCTTTATATGCGTGCATCCACGATACTTACGCGAAAGGGCTCGGAAGTGCTAAGAATCAACGATACGGCTCCTGATTTCGAAGCGGAAACCACGGAAGGACCGATTAGGTTCCATGAATGGATTGGAGACGGTTACGCTATACTGTTTTCCCATCCCAAGGACTTCACGCCGGTCTGCACGACGGAACTTGGCGCGATGGCCG
Organism: Paracoccaceae bacterium; assembly: GCA_963664715.2. Classification (GTDB taxonomy): domain Bacteria; phylum Pseudomonadota; class Alphaproteobacteria; order Rhodobacterales; family Rhodobacteraceae; genus JAPOXR01. The sequence goes on along the minus strand of CAXXUY010000012.1, from coordinate 350,118 downwards.
GAATGCAGGACGAATTTGCAAAGCGGAACGCCAAGATCATCGGAATTTCAGTAGATCCTGTCGAGGACCACAACCGGTGGAAATCCGATATCGAAACTGTCTCGGGAAACTCGGTTACCTACCCGATGATTGGAGACAGAAAGCTGGCGGTTGCGAAACTGTACGGAATGCTCCCGGCGGCAGCCGGCGAGACTTCGGAGGGAAGGACACCGGCGGACAATGCGACAGTGCGGTCCGTGTTCATCATCGGACCGGACAAGAAGGTCAAGTTGTCCCTTACATATCCAATGACAACGGGCAGGAATTTCGATGAGATCCTTCGTGCACTGGATTCAATTCAACTTACTGCGGAATTCCAGGTTGCGACCCCGGCTGACTGGAAGCAGGGAGAGGATGTCATCATAACTCCGGCAGTTTCCAACGAGGCGGCCAAGGAGAGGTTTGGTGATTACAAGACCGTTCTGCCCTATCTTCGTGTGACTGGACAGCCGTCCTGAAGTCACTTTCCAGGATGCCTTGTTGGCATTGAGCGGGTTGCGGTCGAATTTGTTCCGGCAATGTTCGAATGCAGGAATTGCGAGTCAAGCCCGGGGGTTGCGGTGGTTGCCCGGATTCCGCAACGACCGGGTGGGCAGTGTCTGTTGTTGCTTGGTCCTTGAAGCTGAAGCAGAATGGATAGTAGAGTCGCGGTTGGGAGAGGTGGCCGAGTGGTCGAAGGCGCACGCCTGGAACGCGTGTAGGCGGTAACCCGTCTCCAGGGTTCGAATCCCTGTCTCTCCGCCAATCTGTCGTCCCCGCCAGAGCGGGGCTGATTCGGGTGGATTGATTGACTTAGAACCAGCGGGGTGGCCCTGGCCTCCCCGCTTTTCGTCGCGGAACTGCCGCCGCAAGCGGGCATGGCTCCGGACCGGCGCGATCCGCCCCGCACGGGACGCGGCGGACCAGAAGCGATCCCGGATCGAGCGGTAGAGCCAGTATGCATCCCGGCGCACCACCCGCATCACCTGGGTGCTGCTGATTCCGCTGAGGCGGGCCACCAGAGTGAAGGGCGGCACGAGAGACGGCCGGTGATCGATCGGCTTCAGGGTGGATTCGTGATTTCACACGCCATTACATCTCGATCGGCCTCGTGGAGGTCCCGGTTCCCGATATTTTTGTGTACGGGGAAATACGAAACCAATATGAACTGCCGTAATGGACTTGTGCCGGACTGTCCGGGAAGTGCCTCCTCGCGAACTCGCGTACGGCGGCCTTTGCGGTCATGGCCTGCTTGCCCGGTTTTCCGGACTCGGCTGCCCATAAGAAAAGACCGCTTCGTCGAAGATGCCTTCCTTGCCACATGCCACCCTGCCGACCAGTTGGTGCAGGCGAGGAATCCGGTGGCCGATCGCTTCCGGCCAGCCTATGCCGCGTCCAATAGCCGGTAGTGTCCGGGATTGCTTCCATCGATGCGGATCTCCTGCGCCCAGGCCGATGCAGTAACTTTCTCCGACACCGTTTCAACGTCTAGGTTGACCTCAAGCTCCAGCTTTGTCACCGAATGCAACCGGACAAGCATTTCAGCAGCATCGTTGATTGACGTCTCGTTCCTCTCCCAGCGGCTAATGGTCAGCAGAGTAACCTTGAGGATCTTCGCGAGCCGAGCCTGCGTCAGGCCCATTTCGGTGCGAAGGAACCGCAACTCCTGTCCCGTCATCTTCGCCGGATGCGTCACGACTCCCTCGGCAATCACCCGGTGCAATTGCCCGATTGCCGGGATCGTTACCGAGTCCTCCCCGGCGTCATCCCCGAACTCCCCGGCTCCTTCAATGAACACGTTGTCCAGTCCGCACTCAGTGTAGTGGTATTCAGACATTTTTGTTCCCCTCATCAACTGTCTTTCCACATCACCGTGATGATCTTGATGTGTTTTTCTGCCAGATCCGGCACGACAATCTGTCTGATAATCCGCGGCCCCGAATTCGGCGCCAGACCCTCGATTGCGTATTTGTACAGGCCCGGCGCAGATGACTCTCCTTCGGAAGGTTCACGGACGAATCCGTTCCTGAGGACAAAGAGCACATCCGAGTTGATAAGCCCGCGCTCCTGCAATCGTTGCGAGGCATGCCTCCTCCAGGTTAGGCTGCTCTCCTGGTCACTCGCAATTCGCCTGATCCGGTCCGTGGCCCGCGCAGGGCCCCATGGCTGGCCGGTTGATGCCATGTATGCAACTCACCGAATTACCTACTACCTGCAGGGGGCAATTATCACCATGATAAATGACAGCAAACAGATTTTTCAAGAGGGGATGATTTTCTGGCCACAGCAATCGCAAGGGCCTGCGTCAGCCACGACCAGCCGACAAGCATCAGCAGGGGGCCGATGCTGCCGGACAGGATTGTGAATTCTGTCCAGCCCCACTCCCGCAACTCCAGCCCAACCGCATGCATCAGCCGGAGGAACCGATCCAAAACCGATGCTGATCGGTGACCGAGAGGTATTCGGCGTCCGGCCTGCCGTCCCGCCACCCGGTCAGTGAAATCAGCATAACGCCGGCGATCTGAGCGGGCTAGGAAGGATGTGCGCTTGGGAGAACTGTTGCGACGGCTATGTGCGCGGGTCGGCCAGCAATGGAATGCCGATCCTGCCCTTGTACCTGCAAGCTTTCGAACCTGATCGACCCGAGGTTGTAGCCTCGGTCACCGGTCATCTCCCGCATTGGAACAATGATCCAAGAAATGCTGTTCGGCGCCTCAAGACAGGTGTTCAAGGCGCCGGCAGACGGAAGAGTTCGACATCCGGGGGCACAAGCCACCACGCCGCCAATGGCCTCATGTTGAGGATGGCTCGACAAGTGGGCCGACCTCGATCGAAGGCCGCAGGCGTCTGAAACACAAGGTTTCGCTTGTCATAGAGTTCCCTGTAGAGGGCACGCCGAACCGTATCGGCTTCATCGGTCAACCCCCAGGCCTCGAGTTGGGCAGCGTAGCTGAAGTTGAATCCAGGCTGGATCTCGGCTGTCTGGAAACTCGTGTCCTCCTGATGAGGAAGCAAGGCAATTGCCTCTTCCGGAATGCTCGCCAATGACACGACGCCTTCGCCGCCACCGGCCTCCAGGAAATTGCGTTGGTAGACAGTTCTGAGGGCACTCACAGCACTCCGCGCGGGGACGATGTCGCCGAGTCCCAGCCGGCGCGCAAGAAATGGTCCAAACAACTGCTCGATGAATACCGCCTCGGAAAATGGGCCATCCGTGTCAACGCGGTACCACGATCCATTGAACAGCCGATCATTGTAAGCGACCGTCGCACTGTCGGCCTGGCTCTTCCACCTGACAGCAAGATCCTCTTTGCCAGCCTCCTCGGCGAGTTTCGCCGCGGCAAGAAGCGCTGCAATCCAGAGGCCGCCGCAATAACTGGACGGACCTGTCATCGGGATATTGTCGAAGGTCTGGTCGGGGATACCTTCGTTTTCGATAAGGCCGTCCCCGTCACGATCATACTGCTGCAGGTGTTCGATTGCGGCCTGGACAGCGGGAAAGAGGTCGCGCCGCCACTGCGCACTCATCCGCCTGCCTTCCCTGTAGATGCACAGGACGAGATCACAGTTGAGATCCTTCCACAACGTGCCGTCGCGATAGGTGTACGAATTCGGGGAGACAAAGGGATCTTCACCAGGCCCTCCAAGGTCGTGGGGGCAGGCGGAGGCCTTGTTGATCTGAAACAGGCTTTCTTCCCAGCGATGGCGACGGAAACCCGGGTCATCGGGAACGAGAAAGTCGGAGTAGTCCTGCGCCACACTGGCGGCCAGGCTCGGGAAGAACTGTGAAACGGCTTCTGCTGCATAGATCCACAGGTCGAGCGTGTTGTAGAGCGCGTAGTCATGGCACTCGATGATCCCGAAATGCATCCTCCCGTCCGGTGAACCCCGGGCTGATGTCGCAACCGTCAGGCCATCCACGAGAAAATAGATCTCGTTTAGTACGACACCGGCGCGGTGAGGTTCACTGCCCAAGACGTCGTTTACTCGCTGTTGCCATCCCGAGACTTGCCGCTCCCATTCCGATGCAGACCGGTGGGCAAGTTCAGTGATCGCCTTTGAGTTCCTCCCGCTCGTGCCCCATTCATCAGTATAGGCACGAAACCATGTCCGGCCTTGCCCGAACGAGATCACCGGCAAGTCCCAAACCAGCGTAAACAGGATTTCGCCTGTCTCTCCCGGATCCAGTGAGATCCGCGCGGAAACAGCGGCGGCAGGATGTGCGGGCGGCGTTTCGCGAAACCCGCTCTCCGTGACCCAGCCACCGTCACCAATTGGAACGTCTCCGCTCTCGAGAAACGCTTGCCAGAATTCCCGGCCGTCTCCAGTGCCATTGAAACAGACCGTTCGCGAATACTGCGCGCCTGAGCCTCCTGAAACGGCGATCGTCCACTCTCCTGTTCCCTCGGTTGGTACGTCCGAGGGCCGGCGACGATCCAGAACAACGCCGGTTCCTTCGGCCAAGTCCAACGGCCAGTTATGGCAGCCAGCTGCCACTCGTGATGGTCGCGATTCGCAGAACTCACCAAACCAGCCATTCAGATTTGCGAAGGTAAAGGCCAACGAGACGTCAGCACGTGTCGTTCCGGCATTGGTCAAGCGCCAGCGGAACAGGGCGACGGGCAGAGTGGAACAGGTCAGGTCATGGGGAATAACGGGTGAGTATGAAAGACACTCAGCACCAGTTTCCGCCACCGGCACATGTCGATGCCACGACAGCGGGAAAAGTCCTCCCCAGTCCGGTGCCATAGGCTCGTATTCAAAGGAAGCCAGTTCGCCGTTCCCGGGCTCTGGCTGCAGGGCAAGGGCGACAGGGGCGTCGTCTTGCCGATGCACCCGTAGCAGAAAGCCGTTCGCCGGCATTTCGAACTTCGTTACGCCTCCACCCTTGATTGTCCACCTGCTGAAGCGGCCGTCTGAAGATCGAGTTACGCCACCGGTGCCAATTCCACCCAGAGGGACGCCCGTCGCAGAGAGCGGCTGAAACAACCGTGTCATCTTGGCTGAGGACGACGGAAGTGCATGGGCGGCAGGTCTTCGCAGCGAAGCAGGTGGAGCGGTGAACGGATCGTTTCGTAGCATCGAAGGCTCCACTCTTTGTTGAATTTGACCGGGACAGCCCGGACTGGGCGAATTGTATGGCAAACCCCGTCAGGTGTTAATGGACACCCGAACACGCCGCGGGAAATTCGCTACCAAGGGAAAAACTCGATAAATCAGTCGGCAGGCCCATGGGCCGCTTGCTATCATCTGTTCTGAAGCGGATGCCGGGGATCATCCCTTGGTATTCCTGATCAATCGCGCAGACCGGTCGGTACCGGCTAGATGCTCCCCGAAAGTGCAGAAATACTGGCAACTTTGTTCCGAATTGACGGATTGATCCGGCGGGCAAACCCACCGAATCAAGAGACGGAAGGGATTTCCGGTCGTACAGAAGTCTGATGCAGGCATTCGGCAGCTGAAGAGGTGAATCCTGAATCTCCGTTAACTTCGTGTTACACCCGTTTCAGTTGCTCCAGCCAATGGCGGTCCTGCCGCTTCGGAGCCGCGCGTGTGAACGCAGTACTGTTCAATGTAATGGTCCGTGAAAGCCGACCGTGACTCAATCTCGCGGCTATGAGCCAAACCCTATCCGCCTGTTTCCGGGGAGAAGTCCGAAATCACCCGCCAGCCTGCATGCAGGTGGATCACAGCTTGTTGTGTGTCCCATCGCAGATAGGTGCAGAGCCCGAATGCTTGCACCCGCAAAAGAAGACGCGACCATCTTTCTCGGCAGTGTATTGCAATGGAGTGAATTCGGTTACCTTGTGACTGCCATCGCAGAATGGCTGGTTGCCGCTTCGCCCGCAGGCGCACCAGAAATAGGTCGAGCCCGCCTTGACCTCGGTTTCAAAGGGCGAGCGCTGTGCGATCAAGGGACTGTTCATTTTTGACTCCCAGACTTGAATTGTTTTCCGGTGCCGGCAGCAGCCATCGAATCGCATCCGAACCGATATGCTGACCGCAACATCCTTTGGTCTCAAGAGTTGCGTCCTGACCCGGGGATTGGCAAGGGGAAATGGGTCGTAAGTGTGAATTTTCTACTGTGTTTTGCCTCACCGCCTGCCTGTCCGTTCGAGGAACCAGCCGGTCGATCTCGCTCGAACCGTGTTCGCCGACCTTGTGCAGCATCCCCGAAGAGGTCAGAATATTGGCGCCTATGTTGCTGAGTACACGGCAGCCACTTCTGACGCGGTCGGCATCGATCTTGCGGTTCCTGCCTTGGTAACGGACAGACTTGCGGCGGCACTGGCGAATTCCGTGGCGGATACCGGGTCCAGCCCGGTTGACAATGCATGAACCAATGCCCCGCAGAAAGAGTCGCCTGCACCGGTTGTTTCGACTACGGCACCTGAACTGAATGGCTTGACGTGCACGCTGGTCGTGCCATCATCAAACCATGCACCATTTTCACCCAGCGTCACGATGACCGTTCCCGCTCCCCTGTTGCGCAAATCGCTGGCGGCTGTCTTGGCGTCATCCACGCTCTCGACCTGTCTGCCCGTCAGAATTTCCGCCTCGGACTCATTGGGTATCAGGTAGTCACACAATCCGATCACCCTGTCGTCGAGATCAATTGCCGGAGCAGGATTCAATACGGTGATTATGCCGGCATCCCTGGCGACGTCGAGTGCCGCTATCGACGCTTCAGGGGAAGTCTCAAGCTGGGTCATGAATATCCCGGCACTTGCAATTTCGTCCCGCTTGTTCCTGATGTCTTCCGGCGTGATTTCACCTGCGGCCCCGGGAACAACTATGATGGCATTTTCCTTCGTCGACTCGTCGACGTAAATGTAGGCAGCACCGGTAAAGCTCTCAGGGTCGACAACGACGCTTGCCTCGATGCCTTCGTTTCTCCACATGTCCAGCGCCATCCGGCCAAATTCATCGTCACCGATTCTGGAAATGAACAATACGTTCGAACCTAGCCTGGCAGCAGCAACGGCCTGATTGGATCCCTTTCCGCCCGGACCAAGGGCAAAAGCGGACCCCTTCAGGGTTTCACCCATTTTTGGCTGGCGGTGCGCGAAATAAGCGGTATCGGCAACAAAGATCCCTAGAATAGCAATCGGTTTCATTGAGTGTTCACGCGACTCCATTGATGTGCGGCAAGCGGGAATGTCGAACCTGCCAAGCTGACACGATCCACCAAATCCACCCGACTAGTCAAGTTCCGGGAACAAGCCCGGGCGTTTGAACAATCGGAATGATCCATCGCTGCCGCGCATGAAGTCCATGCACGTCTGCTGGCAGAGTTGTGATGTCCGGTGGACGCAGGCTCATCCAGATCCGAAACACTGAACCAGCACGGTAATGTCCTGTGCGTGCCTGGCAAGGTCTACGGGATCCAGCCTGTTGCCGGTGGCCATGGCGTCAGCGGCAGAATCGCCGGCAGCCGCATGCCTCCAGATCGCAGATGCGACAACAACGTGATTGACCTCATCAGGCAGCGTCCTGCTGGACCTTACAGGCGGCCTCAGCATTCCTACAACTCTGCCGGCACTGTCAAATACGGGGCCCCCGATGTCTCCCGGCAGCACCGGCGCCTCGATCAACGCAAGATCGGAGTTGCCCGTTACAATGTCGGGGCCGATCCAGGACCCCTCGGTCATCGTCGGAAATCCGAGGTCCCCGCCATAGGAGTATCCTGAAACCGCAATGCGGCGACCGCGCGAGTGGCTTGCTGCGCCCGCACTCCCATAAGCAATCGGTGACAGGTTGTTGACGGGGGCAAGAACAGCAAGTTCCAGATCCCGGTCGATGCCCTTGACCGACATTGGTTCGTCCGCCCCGGCATAGAGCTCATTGCAGCCAGAGGCAACGGTGGCAGTCGTTGCCACCATTCCCGACGTGTCGATGTAGAATCCTGATGCCGATTTCAGGGCTTCCACGCGCGGAAGCGCATCGACGAACAAGGCTGCGACCTCATCCGCCGAATCTGTCAGTTCCGGATCAAGCGTGCCTTCATGGGACTCACGGAAGCTGGACTGCATCGCGTTCAATATGCGCTGCATCAGGTCATCATGTTCAGTGTTCCAGACAGCGGCAAATCCCTTGAGACGGCCGCCGCTCAATCTGGCGAAAGCGCGCCCGCCCGAATTGGTGTCCGTACTCCGGATCGAAAACCGAGAAGAACCGGACTCGACCACCTTGCCACCCGGGAGAAAATCGGAATTCAGGAAAATGTCACGCAGCACTCCCAGCGTGGCACGGTTGCCCTGCATGCTGACCAGGTAAAGGGTCATTCCATGTTCGGAAGTCGAATCGTAAATCACGAATGGCGCATCGAACCCAGAAAACCGGACCAGTGCCTGGGGGATTGCCATGCTGATCCCGGTGGGTTCATCCTCGACAACATGCATGCGAATGCTCGCCACCTCCGTATTGTACGAACCCAGGAGGACTGTCGCCTGTTCCCGGGTAAGAACTCCGGTCGGTTCGAACCCATGATTCTCCTGATATGAGAGTATGGCACCTCTGGTGCCGCTTCCAAAAATGCCGTCGATCTCGCCGGAGTACTCGTTGAACCAGCTCAGCGCCGTTTGAATCGCAAGCTTTTCACCATCGTCAAATTCCAGCCGAGCAGATGGCTGTTGATTGATAGGCGAAAACCGGTTCGCTCCCGGCCAGAAGAAACTCGCCGGATCAATCTGGTCGGTCACACGGCTCGTAACCGGGATCGCCCCCGCATTGGAGAGCCTGACCCTGGTACTTCGAGCTTCGGCAAACTCGAACATTCCTATTGCCAGCACGAAACGGCCATCTTTTGTCAGGATGCCGCGAAGTTCGGGTACCGTACTGGAGAGTTCACGGGCCCTGGCCATTGCAGCTTCCTGGCTCGAGTGGGATTCCAGTTGAATCCAGTATTCCTGCTGTTGTGCAATTCCTGCTTGCGCCGAGAGGAACACGAGTACGCCTGTCAACAACGCTACAAGACTGGTCCGCATGTCCAAGGTTTCCCTATGTCCGGTCTCAGAATCGAGAGCATTTGCGGGCCTGCTACCTGATATGCTGTGGTTTGACAAACTGATGATCCTGTTGCGGGCATGAGAAAAGCTGCATGTTACTGGCGGTGCGCGAACTCCGTGCGTTGACCCGATTGATTGTGTTGCATATTGGGGTCCATCGAGTGCCATTGCGGGGTCCTGCGGGATGTCATCTGCAAATTCAACGAGGCCAGTGTGCTTTCAGGATGTCATCGTATCCCTGCAGCAATTCTGGGCCGGACAGGGTTGTGCGCTACTGCAGCCCTATGACATGGAAGTCGGAGCAGGGACCTTTCATCCGGCTACGACATTGGGCTCTCTCGGCCCCGATCCTTGGTCCGTCGCTTATGTTCAGCCTTCAAGGCGCCCCGCAGACGGTCGCTACGGTGAAAACCCGAACCGGCTCCAGCATTACTATCAGTTCCAGGTTTTGATCAAGCCTTCACCGGCCGACATAATTGATCGCTATTTCGGGTCGCTCGCCGCGATCGGAATCGATCTGGACATTCATGATATCCGATTTGTCGAGGATGATTGGGAAAGCCCGACTCTTGGGGCATGGGGGTTGGGATGGGAAGTCTGGTGTGACGGAATGGAAATCAGCCAGTTTACGTATTTTCAACAGGTTGGAGGCCATGATTGTCAACTCGTGCCCGTCGAAATCACCTATGGACTGGAACGCCTTGCCATGTACGTGATTGGGGTCGATCACGTCATGAACATGCCATTCAACGATCCGCAATCGGAAATCTCCTTGACTTACGGCAACATATTCAGGGGACCGGAAGCCGAGTATTCCCGGTGGAACTACGACATTTGCGATGGAGACATGCTTCGGCGGCAGTTTGAAGATGCGGAAGCGGAGTGCAACCGGATACTGGATGCTCCGGCGATTGATCCCAAGACCGGTTGCCGGACGATCATGGTTCGGCCGGCATATGACCAGTGCATAAAGGCATCGCATCTTTTCAATCTGCTGGATGCCCGGGGATTAATCTCGGTGAACGAACGGCACGCCCTGATCGGACGCGTTCGAAACCTGGCGAAGCTGTGCGCGGATACCCTGGTATCGGCAGCTGGCAACGAAGAGACTGACGGGAAGGCCGAGACGCCGATTCCGGATGTTTCCTGATTGGACAGGCACAGGCTTATGTCCGAGTTATTGCTTGAAATACACAGCGACGAAATTCCGGCGCGCATGCAGGCAGGTGCCAAGCGCAATCTGCACAAGATGCTGGAAGCAGCGCTTTCTGTGCGAGTTTCACCTTCAGTATCCGTTTCGGTCCATGTGACACCCAACCGACTGTGTGCGCTTGCCAGTGGGCTTCCGAGATTTACTCGGGGCGAAGTCGAGGAAAGGAGAGGGCCACGCGTCGGAGCTCCCGACAAGGCGGTCGCGGGATTTGCACGTTCGGCAGGAGTGAATGCCCAGGCCCTGGAGACACGAACAGTGTCGTCCGGGAACTACTATTTTGCCGTTGTCAAAAGGCCTGGAGTTCCGGTTTCGGAAGTTGTGTGCGAAATCGTGCCGGATATCATCCGGTCGTTCCCCTGGCCCAAGTCGATGCGGTGGGGGCAGGGGAAACTGAGGTGGGTTCGTCCGGTCAATTCCATCCTGTGCATCATTCACGATGCCGACGACTGCAAGACCATTGACTTTGAAGTCGATGGTATTCGAGCCGGCAACTGGACCAGGGGCCACAGGCTAATGTCTCCAGACAAGTTTTCGGTGCGCAGTTTCGACGAGTACAGATCTCTTCTCAGGAACGCCTCCGTGATGCTGGATGCCGATGAGAGGCTGGATTCGCTGCGTTCGCAGGTTGAAGCCCTGGCTTACGGGTCGGGGCTTGAAGTCGTCGAGGACAACTCACTGCTCGGTGAAAATGCCGGTCTGGTCGAGTGGCCGGTCGTATCGCTGGGTGAAATCGACCGGCGCTACAGCGAACTTCCTCCGGAGATCCTCGTTTCGACAATCCGGACACATCTGAAATTCATTTCGCTACGCAGGCCGGGAACCGAACAGATCACACATTTTGCATCAGTTGCAAACAGGGTGGCCAAGGACGGCAACCGAACCATTCTGGAAGGAAACATCAGGGTCCTTAACGCCAGGCTCGGGGACGCTGAGTTTGCATGGCAGAACGACCTGAGGAGTTTCACCGGAAAGGATGCCATTCAACGAATGAAAGGCGAGTTGAGCCGGATTACCTTTCACAGTGAACTGGGATCACTGGGCCAGCGAGTGGACCGAATCCAGGGTCTGGCGGAAAAAATCGGTGGCGTGGTGGGAGCAGATACTGACGAGATCGGAGAAGCTGCGTCCTTCATCAAGCTGGACCTGCTGTCTGATACTGTTGGCGAGTTTCCGGAACTGCAGGGCGTGATCGGACGTCATCTTGCCACGAAACTCGGGCTGGGAACACATGTGAGCCAGGCATGCGAAGAGCATCACTTGCCGGCTGGTCCGGACGATAGAGTGCCAGTTGAACCAACAGCCGTCTCACTGGCCGTAGCGGACAGGCTGGACCAGATTTCCGGTTTCTTCGGTATTGGCCTGGCCCCGACCGGTTCAAAGGACCCTTATGCACTGCGGAGAGCGGCGCTTGGTGTCATTCGTCTTGTTCTGGCAAACAGGCTGCGTCTACCGATTGAGCAACTCCTCCTGGAATCAGTGAGACAATTGCAGAACCAGGAAGTGCCCGGTTTCGCTGCGGGCAGTCAGCCGCCCGAGGATTTGGTGAAGGTCGCATTGGGATTTGTCCATGAAAGGCTGGTCAATTTCCTGGATCGGGACGGGTTGAGGCCCGACGTCGTTTCAGCCTGTATCGCCTCGCCGAGCGCGGATGATCTTTACCTCGTTGAATCAAAGTCACGCGCGCTGCAGACATTTCTGGCCGTCCCGGGGAATGAGTTTCTTGTTCAGGGATACCGGCGCGCGAACAACATCCTGCGCGGAGTGCCGGAAAGCGAGACCGGTAAGTCGGGCGCGTGCCAACCCGGACTGTTCCGGCAGGAAGAGGAGAAACTCCTGCATTCTGAGCAACAGAGAGTGGCCCGTGCAGTCGCAGAGTGCCTCGAAGACGGCAATGCCGATGGGGCGATTGATGCCATGTCGAGACTCGTTTCGCCGATCAACAGGTTCTTCGAAGACGTGCGAGTCAATACGGAGGACGAAGGACTGAGGCGCAACCGTCTCAGTCTACTGGACGCTGTCCGGAGGTCGATATCCAGCTATGCTGACCTGTCATGTATTGAAATCTAGGGAAACGGATATTGCGGTTCATTTTGATGCTATACTTCTGCCAGGCTCCTGCGAAACGGCTGCAGGATGTAACGCTACGCGTTTACAGTGTTCTGCTTGATTTGATGGTGCGGGGCCAGCAGCAGCTGCTGTGGAGTATGCAGGTCAAAACCGATGGCGAACGGTTCGATGAATGAACTGGGCTACATTGCTCCGGATGGCGGAACCAGGATTGCCGGCAGTTCGTGCGGATTGAGGGCAGAACTGCTGGCTGGCTTGATGCAGTCCGGCTATCCGGTTCCCAGATTCTGTGCAGTACCGTTTTCAACAACGTGCCTGCTGGACCAGGAGGAAAGGGTGGACGCATCCGGGTTGCTGGCGGAATTCGACCCGTCGGATCTGCTGGTCGTGCGCTCCAGTCCTGAGTTTCCGGAATGGGGTGGCCCCAGGCCCATCGCCAATATCGGCATGTGCAAGAGCCGAGCGAAGTTGCTGTCCAGTGAACTTGGCAAGGCAGAAGCGGATGCGGTTTTCGCGGACTTTGTCCAGACTTTCGCGATCGAGGTGGCCGGACTGGACGTCGAGTTCTTCGATGAATTGGCATGTACTGGATTGCCACCGGATGCCAGACTTGAAGCATCGCTGGATCACTTCAGCCGTGAAACGGGCGAGCCCTTTCCGGAATGCCCCGTACGGCAATTGGAGAGTGTCTGCAGGTATATGGCTAGGAATTGGGCAGAGCCATCGGCCCGCTTGCTGCGCAAGGCGCGCGGAGCTCCGGACGACGCGGGATTGGGTCTGATCGTCCAGAGGATTGCTTCAGGATTGACCGGACCGGAAAATGGTTCGGGCAATGTAACGGGTATCGATAGGTTCAGTGGTGAGAGATTGCTGACGGGGTCCTACAGCTTCCGCGAGACTGGTGGTGAAATCAGCACCGTAAGCCTCGATGAGTTCAAGAGGCTGTCAGTCGAAGGTCACGAGATGCTCACTGATCTGCTCAAGCAGTTGAGAATCGAATACTCCGACGATCAGGAGATCCAGTTTTCGATGGAGCAGAACCGGGTCTGGTTGATCGAGAGCAAACCTGCATTGCGGACTCCGCGAGCGGCCATCAGGTCGGTGGTCGACCTTGTCGATGACGGGTTGATCAGCAAGCCAGATGCATTGCTTCGGATCAATGCTGATGCACTGGCACATATCATTCACCCCCAGGTGGATCCAAACTGCTCGAGCCTGACTTTGGCAAGAGGGGTGGGCGCAAGTCCCGGTGCCGTCTCCGGTGCAATAGTCTTTTCGTCGGCGGCTGCGGCTCAGTGCAGGTCCAAGGGCGAGGTCTGTATTCTCGTGAGGGTCGAGACAGGTCCCGAAGACATCCGTGGAATGCATACCGCGAGTGGCGTGTTGACCGGTCGGGGCGGACTGACCAGCCACGCGGCAGTGATTGCGCGCGGACTGGGTGTCCCTTGCGTCACCGGCGCATCGGACCTGCATTTCGACGCGATTCGTCAGAGACTTATCAGCAGTGCCGGCAAGGTGCTGCGCGAAGGCGACGTCATTACGGTTGATGGTGCAGCCGGTGTCGTGCTCGACGGGGTTGCCAAACTCATCCAGCCGAATCCGGACGACTACTTCAACCGCTTCCTTGATTGGGCGGATGAAAATCGCTCGATCGGAGTTCGGGCAAATGCAGACACGCCGGACGAAGTCAGGGTCGCCGGGGAATTCAAGGCGGATGGCATCGGCCTGTGCCGCACCGAGCACATGTTCTTCGAGGAAGAACGCCTGACAGTCATGCGGGAAATGATCTTTGCGGAGAACCGGGAACAGCGGCGGCAGGTGCTCGACGAACTTCTCCCGATGCAGAGAAACGACTTCGTATCACTGCTGACCGTAATGAAAGACAAGCCGGTTTGCATCCGCCTGTTCGATCCTCCGCTTCACGAGTTCCTGCCCAGGGATCCGGACGAGATAGGAGACCTGGCAATTGCCCTCAACCTCACTGAACATGACATCGCGTCCCGAGCCAGCGAATTGAAGGAATTCAATCCAATGCTGGGGATGCGCGGTGTTCGCCTCGGAATCGTCGTGCCCGAGATCTACGAAATGCAGGCACGGGCGATATTCGAGGCCACGGCGGAGACCGCTCGCCGCGGGATCAAGTCGACCCCGGAAATCATGATCCCGCTGGTGTCGGCAAATCGCGAGGTTGAATTGATCAAGTCGGCCATCGAAAGAGTGGCAGACGGAGTGCAGGCCGAAATCGGCATCGAGTTTGAATACAGGCTCGGCCTGATGGTTGAAACGCCCCGCGCTGCGCTCAGGGCAGGAGACCTCGCATTGAATTCGGAGTTTCTGAGCTTCGGCACGAATGATCTGACGCAGTTGACTTACGGCATCAGCAGGGATGACTCCAACCGGTTCATGAATGATTACGTGAACCAGGGCGTGTTTCCTTCGGACCCGTTCTGCACTCTCGATCTCGAAGGTGTTGGCGAACTCCTGCTGATCGCGGCCGACCGCGGCAGGCAATCGAACAGGAACATAACGCTCTCAATCTGCGGGGAACATGGAGGTGACGCGGCGACGATCGAGTTCTGCTGTAATGCAGGATTCGATTATGTCTCGTGCTCACCCTACCGGGTTCCGATTGCCCGCCTAGCGGTTGCCCAGAGTGCAATCAGGGCCCGGATGAAAGACGCTTGACGGTCGGCTGACCCCATCGGGACCATTCTGCCTGCCAAGGCGTCACCTTCCGTGCCTGCCAAGCTGATATTCGCTGATTTGTGCATTCTGCCATGGCAAGTGGGTTGGTCATGCATGGATCTCAAAAACGGCGATTATTCAATGTGTTACTATCAACTCCTGGCCGGTCGGTCCTTGCAGGTCTGACCATGAGGGCATGTCGTCATCCGTTTGACGGGGAACCGGCAGTTTTCTTGACTGATACTTGCATTCGACATTCCCTTCCTGCGATTTCATGCTGGAGATTGAATGAATGACTTTGACCGATTCCGACCGGCAGTGCGGACTGATCAATTTTCAACATTGTCAACCATTGACAATTATACCAATGAATTCTATAGCTTGGGCGAATTCACGTTGTTCGTTGCGGTTGAACTTTGGGCCGTGAAGCGTGGGTTTGACACTGTTGGTTGTCAGCAGCCATTCTGCAGAAAGATGTCAATTCAGAATTCAGCCAGCCTGTGATGAAGTCAATTTCAGCAAAGTCGGTTTGTCGTGGAGCGCTAGTTGCAGCAGTTGCTTCGGGCTGGCTGTGTGCAGGTAGCGGCACTGCTGAGGAAGCGATCCTGGGCGAAATCGAATTGCCGGTTATCCATGGATCGGATGCGAGTTCCGATGAGATTCAGGCTGGGTTGCACCTGGCTGATCGGCCGAGAAAGAGACCGATCATTGCAGAATTGGCTTCTTTGGACTTCGCTCGGCCAAAGCGACGTTCGTCGTTGTTCACCAATTTGGACAGCAACCTTCCGGAGATCATTGCAATACTCAAGAGACCTTCCGTGCCAGGACAGGACCGTGTGCTGATTGGGAGTGTCCCGAAGAGAAAAACTGCCGTTGAACCGCCGCGGATCGAGCTGACGAGCAATGAGTTTTCCGGCTTGCTTGATGCTACGGTCACGGCAGATGCTGATACGAGCGGTGATGGAAGCACTGGCCCTGTCCTGGACATAACTTTCGATTTGGAGGCAAGGATCAGGAAGCTGCAAGACGGGGAGGCGGTTGCTCTTGCGGATCTGGGTGAAATCCAGCTGATTGAGTTGGGCGACCTCGACACTCGACCCAAGCGGCGCCCGGTTTCGGTTGATGAACTCGTTTGCCTTGCCGATGTCATGTATTTCGAAGCGAGAGGAGAAACCGTGGCAGGCAGGCAAGCGGTCGCCATGACGGTACTGAACCGTGTATCATCCAAGCGCTTTCCCAACACGATTTGCGGCGTGGTCAAACAGGGCAAGGGCGAATTGCACAAATGCCAGTTCTCTTTCTATTGCGATGGACGCCCGGAATTGGTTCACGAGTTGGAAGCATACCGTGAAATCAAGGACATGGCGCGGGTGATAATCGAGACCAAGACTGCGGATGTTACGGGGGGAGCGACGTTTTTTCACACTGTAAGCGTGTCGCCTGCTTGGGCCGGCTACATGCAAAAGACCGCAACGATCGGCCGTCATGTGTTCTACAGAGAACGAAATTGAGTTGCCCTGTCAATTTCGGTTGATTTTACAGCCCAAATAATCAATCTGCTAAATCGGTTTCCAGGCGGATAGGTATGCATGGAGATGGATTCAAGGGTTCGAAAGTATTTCGGGACGGACGGGG
This sequence comes from Paracoccaceae bacterium, assembly GCA_963664715.2. GTDB lineage: Bacteria > Pseudomonadota > Alphaproteobacteria > Rhodobacterales > Rhodobacteraceae > JAPOXR01. Next base: position 333,492 of record CAXXUY010000012.1, on the reverse strand, counting down.
TGCGAGGTCGTGCAAACTCGAGCCCGATCACGGCCGAGGAAGTTCTCAAGCTAGGAATGTCGGCTGGCAACTGGTTCAGCCAGGCAGGTTCAGGTTCCCGAAGGGTTGTCATCGGAAAGGATACGAGGCGCTCAGGTTACATGCTGGAGAACGCCCTGACAGCGGGGTTGGTTGCTTCCGGCATGAACGTGCTCTTGCTGGGTCCGGTGCCAACGCCGGCGGTCGGGTTGCTGACAAGGTCCTTGCGCGCAGACCTGGGTGTAATGATCTCCGCTTCGCACAACCCGTATTATGACAACGGCTTGAAGTTCTTTGGCCCGGACGGCTTCAAGCTGTCGGACGAAGTTGAAGCGGAGATCGAACGCGGCATGGCGGCGCCGACCGATGCCACTCCGGAGGAGATCGGCAGGGCAAGACGGATTGATGATGGCCTGGGAAGATACGTCGAATATGCCAAGACGACGTTTCCAAAGAAGCTGAGACTGGATGGAATGCGGGTCGTCGTCGACTGTGCAAACGGTTCCGGTTACCGCGCTGCGCCGGAGGTTCTCTGGGAACTGGGCGCTGATGTCGTTCCGATTGGCGTTGGTCCGAACGGGTTCAACATCAATGTCGGATGTGGGTCGACCGAGACGGATGCTGCGGTTTCGAAGGTGCTGGAAACGGGGGCAGATGTCGGATTGTGCTTTGATGGAGATGCCGACCGCCTGATTGTGATCGACGAAGCCGGAAATGTCATCGATGGCGATCAAATCCTGGTCCTGTTCGCGACGAAGTTCAGGGAATCGGGCGCGTTGTCCAACGATACAGTCGTTGCATCTGTTGTCTCCAACATGGGTATGGAGAACCATCTGAGGTCTCACGGCATCGATGTAAGACGGACTCCTGTCGGTGACCGATATGTAGTCGAGGAAATGCGACGGGGAGGATTCAACCTGGGTGGCGAAAATTCCGGACACATCATAATGCTTGACCATGCGAGGGCGAGTGACGGTCTCATTGCCGGGTTGCAGTTTCTCTCTTTGCTCGTCGATTCGGACGGGAATGCAAGTGAATTGACCTCTGCATTTGATCCGGTGCCACAGGTCGTCGCAAATGTCCGATTCGAAGGAAAGTCTGATCCTCTCTCGGACAACCAGATCTCGTCTGAAATCAGGTCGGCGCAACGGCGCATCGAAGGAAAGGGAAGAGTGTTGGTCAGGGCTTCCGGAACGGAACCGATCGTGCGCATCATGGCCGAGGGCGAAGATGTCGATGAAATCAGGGAGATCGTCGAGCATCTTCAGAATCTGGTTAGCGAGTTCGGTTAGTGAATGATAGCGCATCGCGGTCGCGGCGGGATGCGCAGTGAAAGCAGGAGACCGGACGGCCGGAACTGCAACGTGCTTATACCAGACGACTTTGACATCATTGTCGCCGGCGGAGGCCTGGCAGGAAAACTCGCGGCCGTGGTCCTGGGAGTCTCCGGGTTCCGGGTGGCGTGTTGTGAACCTGGACGGCAGGGAAGCGGGAGCCGCATCGATCGGGACAACCGCGTCACCGCCCTGCTTGGGCCGGCAAGGGACATTCTCCTGAACACTGCAGTTTGGGAACACGTGCGTGAGAGTGTCCTGCCACTGGCGTCTCTCAGGATAGTTGATTCTGGTGAGGATCCGCCGCAGACCTGCTCGGTTCATGACTTCAACAGTTCGGAAATCGGCAAGGATTGTTTCGGCTGGACAGTACTGAATACCGAGCTACACACCGCCCTGGACGACCGGATTTCGGAGTTGGGGGCTGTGACCATGATCTATGGGTCCGGTGTCGACAAGATCGTTCCGCGGCGAGAAGTCGTCTGTTGCCGACTTGCCAGCGGAAAGCGGATCTGCGGCAGGTTGCTGGTTGCAGCAGACGGGCGGAATTCCGGAATACGTGTACAGGCGGGGATTGCGATACGCCGGTCAATCGGCAACAGGAGTGCCCTCAGTTTCAACATCAACCACAAGGAGCCCCATGCTGGTGTGACGACCGAATATCATGGCCAGGGGGAGTCAGTGACATTTATTCCACTGCCAGGCGCTGCAAATCAAAACGCGTCATCGGTCGTCTGGGTGCTGAAGGGAACGATGGCAAACGAACTGAACCGGATGTCGGAGCATGAATTCAACATGCGTTTGCAACGAAAGACAGTTGGCCAGCTTGGTCCGGTGGACGTCGCTGGCAGACGGATGGTATGGCCGGTTGTGAGCCAGGTGGCCCGCAGGTTCGACGCAGAACGCGTGGTGCTGATCGGTGAAACAGCACATGTCCTTTCTCCGGTCGGCGCACAGGGTCTCAATACGACACTTGCCGATATCGCCGCACTTGCGGCCGTAACCGGCAAAGACAGGAAGGACCCGGGATCGAGACGGGTCGTTGCGGAATATGGACGCGGGCGAAGGCCTGATGTTCTCATGCGCATTGCTGCTACCGAGGCTCTCGGCCAGGCGGCGACAACCGACTTGGCCTTCGTTCGGCAGGCCCGGAAAATGGGTCTCCGGGCTGTCAACGGACAACCACGGTTGAGAAGAGGTCTCATGAAGCTGGGAATGGGTTCCCCGCCATCCGGATTTTCCCGCTGAATCAAAATTGAAAGCACGGGCAAAAGAGCTTAAACGCCGGTTTCCCTGCCGGTTGGGCAGAACAGTGAACTTCCCGGGTCCGCCAACTCGGCAAAATGGAGATCAAGATGCGTGTATATTACGACCGCGATTGCGACATAAACCTGATCAAGGACAAGAACATTGCAATACTGGGCTACGGTTCTCAAGGCCATGCCCATGCCCTCAACCTCAAGGATTCGGGGGCCAAGAACATTGTCGTGGCGCTTCGCGAAGGCTCACCTTCGGCGGCCAAGGCTGAAGCATCGGGACTAACGGTCATGGGAATAGCCGAGGCAGCTGCCTGGTGCGACCTCATCATGTTCACGATGCCGGATGAATTGCAGGCCCAGACATATCGTCGATTTGTCCACGACAATCTGCGCGAGGGATCAGCGATTGCGTTCGCTCACGGGCTTAACATTCACTTCAAACTGATTGATCCCAAACCGGGAGTGGATGTCGTCATGATAGCGCCAAAGGGTCCCGGCCATACTGTCAGAGGCGAGTTTGTCAGTGGCGGGGGAGTTCCCTGCCTTGTCGCCGTCGAACGAGATTCTACCGGCAGGGCACTTGAAACCGCTCTCTCCTATTGCTCCGCGATCGGAGGTGGCAGGTCGGGAATCATCGAAACCGATTTCAAGGAAGAGTGCGAGACTGACCTGTTCGGTGAACAGGCCGTCTTGTGCGGCGGGTTGGTGGAACTGATCCGTTGCGGATACGAGACGCTCGTGGAAGCCGGGTATGCACCTGAGATGGCGTATTTCGAGTGCCTGCATGAGGTCAAGCTGATTGTCGACCTGATCTACGAGGGCGGTATCGCCAACATGAACTACTCAATCTCGAACACCGCGGAGTACGGAGAGTATGTATCTGGTCCCAGGATATTGCCATACGACGAAACCAAGACGCGAATGCGAGGGATTCTCCGCGACATCCAGACAGGCAAGTTCACCTCTCAATGGATGCAGGAATGTGCGGCCGGCCAGGCGTCCTTCAAGGCCATGCGCCAGTTGAACGACGGTCACGAAATCGAGGATGTCGGCCGTAAACTCCGGGGAATGATGCCGTGGATTGCCGAAGGCAGATTGGTGGACAAGGACGTCAACTAACCGCTCCCACGCTTGCTGGCCCTGCCTTGTTCCATCAGGGAAGTGAACCGCTCGAACAGATAGAAGCTGTCCTGCGGGCCCGGGCTGGCTTCAGGATGAAACTGGACCGAGAATACCGGCCGGTCGGTCATGGCGATTCCGCAGTTCGACCCGTCGAACAGCGAGCGATGCGTTTCCATGACTCCGGCCGGCAGTGATTTCCTGTCGACCATGAAGCCGTGATTCATCGAGGTGATTTCGACCTTTCCGCTTTCCGTATCCAATACAGGATGATTGGCACCGTGATGGCCGTGGCTCATCTTGACGGTCTCTGCACCCAGTGCCAGCGCAAGCAACTGATGCCCAAGGCAAATGCCGAAGATCGGAACTTCGGCACGCTTCATGAGATCCCTGATGGCTGGAATGGCATAGCGACCGGTCGCGGCCGGATCACCAGGACCATTGGACAGGAAGATCCCGTCCGGCTTGCTCGCGAGAATCTGGTCTGCCGGCGTCGTTGCAGGAAATACCCTGGTCTGGCATCCGGCGGCGGCAAGGCATCTCAGAATGTTGTTCTTGATGCCGTAGTCAATTACGGCCACGCAATAGTCCTTGCCGGATTGGTCCGAATAACCATCGGGCCACTTCCATCTTGACCCCTTCCATTCGAAGGCATCGTCACAGGTTACGGTGCTTGCCAATTCCATGCCGGCCAGGCCTTCAAAGCCTCGGGCGCGGGCTTCCAATCGTTCAGTATCGGTTGCGGAAAACCGACCGGCCTTGCGGTGCTCGATTGCGGCATGCAGTGCCCCGGAATTCCTGATCGCCCTGGTGAGGGCCCGAGTGTCGACGCAACCGACACCAACCAGCGACCGTTCCTGCATCCAGTCCGATATCCTCGCCTTGGAACGCCAGTTTGATGGCTGCGATGGGTGCCATCTTGTAATCATGCCCAATGCCGCCGGCTTTGCGGACTCGTTGTCGTCGGGTGTTGTGCCGACGATACCAATATGCGGAAAGGTAAAGAGTACGATCTGGCCGGAATAGGAGGGATCAGTCAAGATTTCCTGGTATCCGGTCATCGACGTATTGAAGCAGACTTCACCGGTCACAGTCGCTTCAGCACCGAATCCCGACCCCAGAAAACAGGTGCCGTCGGCCAGCACTATGCAGGCGGTTGATTCCTTCGGAATGCCTCTTGGATGTTCACTGGCAGCCATACACACAATCCCCCATCTGCGACCCCATATATTTGCACCTGCATGGCATTGAAACGACCTATTGAAAAAATGTTTGGCGCTGTTCAGGCCAGTGGATTGCTTCAGGAGTCGGCCAACCGGTTCTGGGTCTTCGAGGTTGCCTGACGATTTGCCTTGAAGTCCTTCTTTCTATAAACTCGGCGATTGGACGGAGGAATTCTTCAGGAACGTAGATGCGAGAGCTGATACGCCGGAAGCTCGCCGAGGCGGAACGGGGTGGTAACGAAATACACCTCGGCATGTTGAGACTCGTAAATCTGACAATTCAGGACAAGGACAGGATTGCGCAGGAAGCGGGTCGGTCGGAACTGGTATCCGACGAGGCGATCCGCGACCTGTTGGTGACGATGATCCGGCAACGCAGAAAGAGTTCCATTGGTTTCGAGGAGCAGGGTCAACTCGATCTGGCAGAGCGAGAGAGAATGGAGATATCGGTTCTCGAAGGTTTGTTGCCAAGACAACTCGCTGAAGATGAGGTTCGGAAGGCAGTTGACGAGACTGTCAGAGACATCCGTGCCTGCGGAATCCGGGACAAGGGCAAGGTTATGCAGGCACTCAAGGCCAAATATCCCGGCCGGATGGATTTTCGGGCAGTCAGTGACATGGTGGTCGAGCGGCTGTCATAACCGGAATCCCCGCGCCTGATCAGGGAAACTCCCGATCCGGGTACGTCCAATTCAGTGAAATCAACCTTCTGGTCGACAGTTTCGACCTGATTGCAGCACAGTCTGGAAATCCGCTTCAGCGATAGGCGCCGCGCCGCCAGAGATCCGGTGTTGGTAGCGTCTCGTATGTATGGTGGGGGGGCGGGTTGGAGTGAATCCATTCCATCGTGTCCGCATGTTCACCCCAGTAGGCCGGTTCCTCCACGCGTTTTCCGGCAAGCAGCGTGTAAGCAATGATGCCGATAAAGAATATGAAGGACGCAAAGGAAAGAAACGCTCCGTAGGTTGATACCTCGTTCCACAGTGCGTACGCTTCGGGGTAGTCGATATAGCGCCTCGGCATGCCCTGCCGGCCAAGAAAATGCTGGGGAAAGAATGTCAGGTTGGAGCCAATGAACATCGTCCAGAAATGGAGCTTGCCGGCCCATTCCGGGTATTGCCGGCCTGACATCTTGCCAATCCAGTAATAGATTCCGGCAAAGATGCAGAATACTGCACCAAGTGACATGACGTAGTGGAAATGCGCCACGACGTAATAGGTGTCGTGGTAGGCACGATCAACTGCTGCCTGGCTGAGCACGATACCGGTGACGCCACCAAGGGTGAACAGGAACAGGAATCCGAATGCCCAAAGCATCGGCGTCTTGAATTGCACTGATCCACCCCACATCGTGGCAATCCACGAAAAGATCTTGATTCCGGTGGGAACTGCAATCACCATCGTCGCCAGCATGAAGTATGATTGCTGGGTCAGGCTCATGCCAACCGTGTACATGTGGTGCGCCCAGACGACGAAGCCAAGAGCCCCGATTCCGACCATCGCATAGACCATGGGCAGGTAGCCGAATACCGGTTTGCGTGAAAACGTGGAAATGACATGGGAGATGATCCCAAAGCCCGGAACGATGATGATATAGACCTCGGGATGCCCGAAGAACCACAGGAGGTGCTGGTAGAGTATGGGATCGCCGCCTCCGGCCGGGTCGAAAAATGTCGTTCCGAAATTACGGTCTGTGAGCAGCATTGTAATCGCGCCGGCAAGGACGGGAAGCGACAACAGGATGAGCCAGCCGGTCACGAAAATCGACCAGGCAAACAACGGGACCTTGTGCAGGGTCATTCCGGGCGCTCTCATGTTCAGGAACGTCGTGATCATGTTGATCGCGCCAAGAATTGACGACGCTCCCGAGACATGGACGGCAAAGATGGCAAGATCCATCGACATGCCGGCTTCCCTTGTCGACAACGGGGCATAGAGTACCCAGCCGACACCGGAACCGGATTGGCCGTTTCCGCCTGGAGCCAGTACGGACGATATCGCCAGGCAGGATCCGGCGACGAACATCCAGTAGCTTAGGTTGTTCAGGCGAGGAAATGCCATGTCGGGAGATCCGATCATCAGCGGCATGAAATAATTGCCGAATCCTCCGAACAGTGCCGGAATGACCACGAAGAACATCATCAGGATACCGTGGCCGGTGATCATGACATTCCACAGATGGCCGTTCGGCGTGCAGTCCTCCGCAGCCGCGGCCAGCAGGCTGAAACCCTCCAGGCACATGTGCTGGACACCGGGTTCCATGAGTTCCATCCGCATAAAGACCGTGAAGAGCACGGAGATGAACCCGACAAATGCAGCGCTGACAATGTACAGGATCCCGATGTCCTTGTGATTCGTGGACATGAACCACCGGGTGAAGAAGCCCGCGTGATGCTCGTGATCTTTGTGATCGTCTAGATGCGCCGCTGCGTCAGCCATACTGTTTCCTTTCGGACGATTCCCGTCCTGAACCGGGCACCATGAAGTGCGCCACCGTTGCTGACGCACAAATAGTTCAATGTCCGCAAAGTCTCAACTGCCAGGTTGGGGGTCAGTGGCAATCGAACAGCGGACCGGACGAAAGGGCTTCCGGTCCTCCTGTCAATCTCCGAAGACATGCGAAAACTTTTCCTTCAACGTCCTGTCCAGGTCATCCATCGATATCGACACGCCCAATTCCGCCATGCTGGTGATTCCGTGGTCCCTGACTCCGCAAGGAACAATCGAGGCATAGTGGCGCAGGTCAGGCGCTACATTGATCGAAACGCCGTGAAAGCTGACCCAACGGCGGAGCCTGATCCCGATCGCTGCAATCTTCTCCTCCCTGCCGTCCGGTCCTGGAACCCAGACTCCGATTCGATCGGATCTGGTCTCTCCCCGGATGCCATACTCGGACAGCGTGAGCAAAATCCATCTCTCGATTGAGTGGACGAATCTGCGAACGTCCCGGCCGCGCCTGGCAAGGTTCAGCATCAGGTAGGCGACGCGTTGACCGGGCCCGTGGAACGTTACCTGTCCGCCGCGACTCACGCGAAAGACCGGCACAGTCGAAGAATCCAGGACGTCACTTTCCTGTCCACTCGTTCCCAGGGTTATCAATGGTGGATGTTCGAGCAACCACACCGCTTCATCCTGTTTGCCGCTGGCGATCAAGGCGACTTTTCTTTCCATTTCCGTGACCGCATCGGCCAGATCCACGAGTTCATTGGATGTTATCCAGTCAACCACTTCATTCTCCGGTGGTGGCCGAGTTCATGCGGGGCAGTTACGGGGAGGCAAATGTCCCGTTTGTCCGGTGCGAATCACGGGCAAAGAACTTTACCGCGTACCTCCTCCATTGCCGACTGAAATCGCAGACCCCTGTCAGATTCCTCCCCCCCCCGAATCGGTGCCGAGCGGGTGACCGCCTGTTGACGTCAATGCAAGTCACGTTCATCCGGGATGAGTCGGTAACCCCACCCTGAACCCGTTACTGCCGTTGCGTCTCATCCCTTCACAATTCTCGTGGCCGACTGTATACACGACCATTGCAATTCGGCGGTCGTGGCGGAATTGGTAGACGCGCAGCGTTGAGGTCGCTGTGGGGTAATACCCGTGGAAGTTCGAGTCTTCTCGACCGCACCAGATTCTCGTTGGCGGTGCCGTCCCGCCAGGCAATGTATGGGGACTTGCATGCACTTGCATTACTGTGGCCGATTGAGCCCGGGAGCACGAGACCCTGTTCAGCAGGCCCCCATTGGACCGATTTGCACATGCCGAAGTGGCAGATAGTCGTGTTGGCGGTCCCGGACGGGAGCGGACCGGGATGCCTGCCGGAACAGGCCTGCCATGATGGCCATCGTGGTTCCAGGTAAAGGGGTTAGGTGCGATGACGGATCGTGGAGTCGAGGGCTTTGTCAGATTTGATGGAGTCCAGAAGAGTTATGATGGCAAGGTTCTCGTCGTCAAGGATCTGAACCTGTCGATCGGGAAGGGCGAATTCCTGACAATGCTTGGCCCTTCGGGGTCCGGGAAGACGACATGCCTGCTGATGCTGGCCGGTTTTGAGACCGCCACCCACGGAGAAATCCTCCTGGACAACAAACCCATCAACAACATACCGCCACACAAACGCGGAATCGGCATGGTATTCCAGAACTATGCCCTGTTTCCGCACATGACGGTGGCAGAAAACCTCGCGTTTCCGCTGGATGTACGCTCGTTCAGCCGGCAGGAACGAGACGAAAAGGTCAGACGGGCCCTCGAAATGGTGCAAATGGGCGGCTTCGAGGGAAGACGTCCGTCGCAACTGTCTGGTGGGCAGCAGCAGAGAATAGCCCTGGCGCGCGCCCTGGTGTTTGAGCCTGATCTCGTGCTCATGGATGAACCGCTCGGAGCACTGGACAAGCAACTGCGTGAACACATGCAGTTTGAGATCAAGCATCTTCATGCACGACTTGGGGTCACCGTTGTCTACGTGACCCATGATCAGACGGAAGCGTTGACGATGTCGGACAGGGTCGCGGTCTTTGACGACGGCCGTATTCAGCAACTGGCTACACCAGACCGGCTCTATGAGATGCCGGAGAACAGTTTCGTGGCTCAATTTATCGGTGAAAACAATACGTTGCCCGGTGTTGTTGAGCAGATTGACGGGGATCGCGCCCTGGTGAAGCTTGATGGTGGCGAGTCAGTGACCGCAGTTCGCGTGAATGTCCACAATGTGGGCGACCGAACGAGAGTTTCCGTGCGACCGGAACGGGTTGAACTGGACGCAAGCCGGCTGGCGCCCGGAGCACATACTGTCGCGGCGGACGTTCTGGAATTCATCTACATGGGTGATATCTTCAGGACAAGGTTGAGGGTCGCGGGAAACGAGGACTTTGTGGTCAAGTGCAGGAACGCACCGAACCAGACCAGGCTCGTGCCGGGTGAGACGATTAGGGTCGGTTGGCTGCCGGAGGATTGCCGAGCGCTCGATGCCTAGTTTGGCGTCTGAATCGCTCGGGATCCGGGGCGGGCTCCTTTCACATTGACCATGCGCCGTTTTCCGTTCTCGGCGGGTGAGGGCCCCCCGTTCAGGTCCCCGGATCACGCCTTGACCAGAGGCAAGTGATGCCCCCCAATCATGGTCCCGCGATCATCTTGCCTTGCAGACAGCACTGGTATTGACCTGATCGGCTTTCAGCATTTTTTGCGACTTTGAATCCCGTCAGATTTCCGCTCGGGTCGGTCGAATTCCGCAAGAGAACCGCTTTCGCCAACACGAACCAGTCCGACAGTTCCACTCCAGGCGGCGTCCGCGATCCGGCACTGTCCAGTTCCGTTGCCGCAATACGCCATTAAATCAACCGTCGAAATAGCCGGGGCCGAGGTCCTCGAAAAACCCGGACACCGTCTTGATCGCAGAAAAATCCAGCGCGCTCTTGCGAAGATGAAGTCCCGCACTGCGTTTCGGCATTCCGGCCCGTGACGGGCGAATGACCAGGTTTTCCCTCTCGACTACTCTTGCCAACTGCAATGGAGCTGACATGACGAATTTCCCGGTCTGCACGAGTTGCAAGCCCGTGGCAAATGACGTGGTTCGGATATCGATCAGTGTGTCGTTCGATCCCTTCGGGACCGTGTATTGCAGGAAGGCACTCTCGGCGACCGGGTCCGTCGCGAAGCTGACCCATGTGTAATCGGACAGATCCGACGGATCGATCTTCTGTTGCCGCGCGATGGGATTGTCCGAGCGCAGGATCAACCCGTGTTCGACGGTCGCCAGGTAACGGACGTAAACCGAGTCATCAAGCTGTTCGGCAGGTATGATGCCAAGATAGACATCGATGTCCCCCTCCCGAAGCAATCGCCCGCTATCATAGTGTGTCTGCGTCACCAACTCCAGTTTCAGCTCGGGAAACTCTTCTCTCAGGCGTCCGAAGAGGCTCGCCACACAGGTCAGATGAAAGAGCGGCCCCGCACCGATGCGCATCGTGGAGAATCCGGCCGTGCTGACTGCCTCGACTTCCTCGTGACATTGCCGGTACTCGGCTTCGATGCGCTCTGCGCGGCGCAGGAAGACTGATCCGACCTCCGTCAGCGCCGCGCCGCGCCGCCCTCGCTCGAAGAGCCGAACGCCAAGCTCGGTCTCAAGGCTGGCAATCCGTTTTGTCAGCGTTGGCTGTGTCAAACCGAGCATGTCTGCCGCTTCCGTCAGCGTACGCGACCTGGACGCGGCGAGAAATGCAATCAGGTTTCGATCCATGTTTCATTCCAATTTTGAATGGAAATCAGAATATTATTGATTTTACAGAATGCTGCTCATTGGTCAATCTGACTTCCGCCAAGCTGGGGAATCAACACGGAATGAAAACTGTCTTCGTCCTTTTCGACTCGCTGAACCGGCTTGCGCTGGGAGCCTACGGAGGCACCGCAGTTGCGACACCGAACTTCGACAGGTTTGCAGGGCGTGCTGTGACCTTTGACAAGCACTATGTAGGCAGTCTTCCGTGTATTCCGGCGCGGCGCGACATTCACACTGGCCGTTTGAACTTCATGCACCGGCACTGGGGTCCCCTGGAGCCCTTCGACGAATCATTTGCCCGGATCCTCAGCAATAGCGGTGTCTACTCGCACCTGATCTCTGACCACCTGCATTACTTTGAGGATGGCGGCAGCGGCTATGCCTATGCATTCGACAGTTGGGAATTCATCAGAGGCCAGGAATACGACAGCATGAAAGCGCTGGTTGCACCGCCGGTCAACCGCTACCGCGAGAAGTTCGATCCGCGTCACTACCCGATGGGCAGCCTGAGAGATGGCACGACACTGACCCGCGGCAACACGGAGTATATGGCATGGAAAAGGTCGCGGGCGGCGATCAATCGCGATTTCCTGAAGGAAGATGCCGATTTTCCAACAGCCAAGTGTTTCGCGGCCGCATTTGAATTTCTGGATCTGAACAGGGACGCGGATGACTGGTTCCTGCAACTGGAGTGCTTCGATCCCCACGAACCCTTCGTTGCGCCCGAACGGTTCCGTGCGGCCTATGATACCGGCTACAACGGAAAGATCCTGGACTGGCCGCTTTATGAAGAGGCGTCCAATTCCGAAGGCGAGATTGCCGAGATTCGCGGCAACTACGCGGCCCTTGTCGCCATGTGCGACGAGTATTTCGGCAAGCTCCTGGACTATTTCGATGAACATGATCTCTGGAAGGACACCAGCCTGGTCCTGACAACCGACCATGGATTCCTCTTGTCGGAACACGACTGGTGGGGCAAGAACCGGACGCCCTACTACGAAGAGATTTCCCATATCCCGCTGATGATCTGGCATCCGGATCACGCCTCTCGATCGGGTGAGCGACGCAGCAACCTCACCCAGACATGCGACCTCATGCCGACCTTTCTGGACATGCACGGATGTGAGGTTCCTAACAGCGCAACCGGAGTGTCATTGCTTGAGGTGCTCGACGAGGACAAGCCGGTGCGGGACTCCCTGATCCTTGGCATGTTCGGGGGACCGGTCTGTGCGATCGACGGGAGCCATTCTCTGTTTCTTTACCCCGGGGATCCGTCTGGCAGGAATCTGCACGTCTACACACTGGCTTTCGCGCATATGACCAGGCCGTTCGACATCACCGAATTGAAGTCCGGCGAACTTGTCGCTCCGTTCGACTTCACCAAGGGCATTCCGGTCATGAAGGTCCGCCTTGAACCGAGGAACACGCAGGTCGGCCAGGACGGTCAGTCACTGGCAGACTGCAGGACAGTTCTGTTCGACCTGGACAGGGATCCCGGTCAGACCGAGGCATTGCATGACCCGGCGACCATCGAGCGGCTGAAGGCAAGAATCGCATGCCACTTCGACAGGCACGATGCGCCTCCTGAAATCTACGATCATTTCGGGATTGAAAGAGCCTCGACAATCCCGAACAGGCTTGCCCCGAATGCTGGCCACTAAACCACCAACACGAAAGGAAGACATCAAATGAGACTCAACCTCGCCACCAGATCCGGAGCGGCCGCAATCGCGTTTGCCGTCGCGACCGCGGGAGCCGCGCCGGCGGAATTTCCGGAACGGACAATTGAACTGATCCATCCCTGGTGACCGGGCATTGCAATGTCGGTCAGCCAGTTGATCGCCAATGCCATGGGAGACGAACTTGGCGTCGATATTCCGGTTATTTCGCTGCCTGGCGCAGCTGGAACCAAGGGTCAGATCACTGCCATGTCACGGCCTGCCGACGGCTACACCATCTTCGACGGCTATGTGGCGCCGCTGGTTCTTCAGCCAGTTCTCGGCAATGCTGACTGGACCTACAGCGATCTCAAACCGTTGCATTCGGCCGTATCGAACGCTTTTGCAATCGGTGGTCATATCGAAGAGACTCGCGGGTCCAACTTGGAGGAAATGATGGAATACGCTAAGGCCAGCCCGGGTGAACTTCGTTACTCCTCGGGTTCGCGCAACAACCTGCCGCATATGGTCATCGGCAAGGTGTTGCAGTCCTACGGCGGGTGGCGCAAAATTTGCCCTACACGCAGGATGGAAACGCCGCAAAGGACCTGAAGTCCGGTGTTCTCGATTTCTCGTTGATCAATGTCGGCAACTACAAATCCGATCCGTCCTCATTCAATATCATGCTCGTGCTGTCCGAGCTTCCAGGCGCAAAGGCGTCCCATGACGGCGCTCCCTCAATTGTCGACCTGAACATCGTCCTCGAGTTGTCGGGCATGGCACCGATGGGTTGGACATGGTGGATCGTTCATCCCGACACGCCCGAGGACGTCGCCAGCACGTTGCGTGCTGCGATGGCTGCCGCGTTGCAACGTAAAGACGTGCGGGAAGCCATCGAGAAGGTGGGTGTTGTGCCGCTCGATTGGGATCATGCGCAGTATGACGAGATCGTCGGTCCCGTTGCCGGCCAGCTCGGGGCAATGGGCAACGCGCTGAAATGGGAAGAAGAAGAACTGAAGAAACTGCAATGATGTAGGGCCGACCGCGATGATAGGTCCAAGTCACCTCAGCTGTGCGACGGCAGTGTTCTTTGCCCTGGTTGTCGCGGTCGTATTCCATCAGATTGCAACAGTCATGACAGAACAGGGGATCGCCAGTGGCGGTCCCTACGACAACGCGGCGGCTAATCCAGGGGCAGTTGCAATCGCCATTGCATTGCTGGTGGCTGTGCGACTCGTTCTTGAATTCCTGACCGTTCGCGAAGTGGAATCAGCGCCGCAGGGCACGCGATTGGCCGACCTGAAGCGTCCGGCACTCTTGCTTGTTGCATTTGCCGTCTACCTCAACCTCCTGACGGAACTTGGATATCATTTGACGACGGCGCCGCTGATCCTTTCGATCATGTGGATCTGCGGTGAACGCAGGATTGCGAAACTGCTGGTCGTCTCGCTGGCCATGGCCTTCATAGCGGCATTTGTCTTTGAAAAAATTCTCAATGTCGTACTGCCGGGCGGCTACTTCGGGCTGAATATCGCTTGGTAGGCCCATGTTGATCGAGTCACTGGTCTCCGGTTTCGACCTGTTCGTTTCCCCGGTCGCAATTGGCCTGACATTCATCGGCGTCATCATCGGGCTTTTGGTTGGCGCATTGCCCGGATTGGGCCCTCTGATGGGAATCATCCTGTTGTTGCCAGTGGCGATCAGCCTTCCTCCGGTGGCTGCGATGGGGTTCCTGATCGCGATTTTCGTCGGCGGTTCCTGCGGCGGGTCGATTTCAGCCATCCTTCTGCGGATTCCCGGAACGCCGCTCGCTGCGGCTACGCTGTTTGACGGTTACCCGATGGCGAAAAAGGGCAGGTCGTCCGATGCCATCGGCATCGCAATCTCAGCTTCTGCACTCGGCGGCCTGTTCGGCGGGTTGGTCCTGATTCTGGCATCGCCGGTCCTCGCGAAATTCGCAAGCGACCTTGCACCACCCGAATATGCCATGCTTGCAATTACCGGACTGTTTGCGATTGCAATCATCTCGGGGGGTTCGCTGGTCAAGGGACTGGCCTCGGGCTGCTTTGGACTGCTCCTGTCAACGATTGGTGCCGACGAGTTTTCAACGGGCTACAGGTTCACCTTCGGCTCTCATAACATGCTCAACGGCTTCCATATCGTCGCGGTTGTGGTGGGGTTGTTCGTCATATCCGAAATGGCGCATCAGATCATGGGCAAGGACTTGCTGAAGAAGCCTGATGTCAAGGTTGCGCGTCCCGGTTTCGGTTCAATCGTCCTGACATTGCATCACTGGGTAAACCTACTTCGCTCGTCCGGCGTCGGGGTCTTCTTCGGTGCGCTTCCGGGTGCTGGCGGGGTCATAAGCTCGTTCACTTCCTATGCCATTGCGAAGGCTTGGTCCAAGCCCGAAGAGAAGTATGGTGAAGGGGCCGAAGGCGGTGTCGTTGCGACTGAAAGCGCCAGCAACGCGACTGTGGGCGGGACTCTCGTGCCGACGCTGTCCTTGGGAATTCCGGGCGACGCCTCCTCGGCGATGCTGTTCGGGGCATTGCTGATCCTCGGCTTCGTGCCGGGGCCGGCCTGTTCGAGCAGCAACCCGCGATGGTTGGGGGAATCTTTCTCG
Organism: Paracoccaceae bacterium; assembly: GCA_963664715.2. Classification (GTDB taxonomy): domain Bacteria; phylum Pseudomonadota; class Alphaproteobacteria; order Rhodobacterales; family Rhodobacteraceae; genus JAPOXR01. The sequence continues at coordinate 317,987 of CAXXUY010000012.1, read as the reverse complement.
CCTATCTCGCCTCCAACGTATTCCTGCTGATCGCGGGTATCCTGTTTACGCCGCTTTTCGTCTTCGTCCTTCGCATACCCAAATACTACCTGATCCCGATCGTCCTGCTTCTTTGCTCGGTCGGAACATTCGCGCTCCAGGCATCCGTGTTTGACCTGAAGGTCATGCTTGCCTTCGGATTGGTGGGAATACTGTTCCGAGCGGCCGACTACCCGCTTGCACCAATTGTCATAGGTATCATTCTTGGCCCAATTCTGGAGGCGAACCTGCGCCGAGCCCTGCTGATTTCGCGGGAAGGGTACTGGATATTCCTTGACCGGCCGGTCGCGGCAACCCTGGTCGCCGTGAACGTGCTGCTGGTCCTGGGTGCAATTGCCTTCGCCTACCGAAAGAGGAGCAAACGCATCGAATCAGCCCGGTCCGCTTCACGGTCCGGCAGTTGAAGTAAAGGCTGCTGTTCGGCGAACGGGATGTTCCCCGAGCGCGTGTTTCGCCCAATAGCTGCGCGGTGAGTTGTGACCGGGATCCTGGACAAATGGGAGGGATTCTGCAGACGAGATGCATCCCGTCGCAGCACGGATTTCCGCGACGGCGAAATCGCAAAAGGAAGGCGGGCGAGTCGGGGACTGATACACTTGGGAGATGGCAGGCTGAGTCTGGTTGAAATCGCGCCAGTTTTCTGCGAAGTTTGCTCAAGGCAATCCGGGCTGCCAGCATGAGGTCAGTCCCGGGTTCACATTTACCAAGCAATAGGTGAACCAAATGAGAATTAACAGACTTATGGTTTCGTCAGTTGGTGCGTTGGCGGTCTCGGTCGGGTCTGCTGCAGCAATTGACCTGACAGTCGTTTCGTGGGGCGGAGCATATTCGCAATCGCAGATCAACGCATATCACGATCCTTACATGGCGCTGAATCCCGACGTCAATATCATCCATGACGAGAGCGCCTACGAAGCCGTTGCGAAGCTGAGGGCGATGAACGAAGCTGGTAACATCACCTGGGACCTGGTCGATGTCGTTGCGGCGGACGCGATCCGACTCTGCGATGAAGGTCTCGCGATGGAAATCGACTTCGACACCATGATTGCGCCGGCTCCGGACGGCACATCCGCCAGGGATGACTTCGGTGACCTGATCATCGCGGACTGCTTCATCCCGCAAATCGTGTATTCCACAACCTTCGGCTACCGCACCGATGTTGCCGAATGGGAAGGTCGGGAGCCGACCTCCATGTGCGATCTGTTTGACCTTGAGAACTTTCCGGGGATGCGTTCGCTCGAAAAGCGGCCGATCAACAATGTTGAATGGGCACTGTATTGCGATGGCGTGGCGCTGGACGACGTCTATGACGTTCTTGGCTCGGAAGGCGGGGTCGAACGTGCTCTGGCCAAGCTGGACACCATTCGCGATCACGTGATCTGGTGGTCTGCCGGTGCCGACACGCCGCAACTGCTCGCCGACAAGGAAATCGTGATGGGTTCAACCTACAATGGTCGCCTGTTCTCGTTGATTGAAGAGAAGGGCGCGCCGGTCAAGATGCTCTGGGACGCACAGGCATTCGATCTGGATGGCTGGATCATTCCCGAGGGACTGCCGGCGGACAGGCTGGAGGCCGCCCTTTCACTGTTGCGTTTTGCGACCGACACCCAGAGGCTGGCTGACCAGGCCAAGTGGATCAGCTACGGTCCGGCCCGGATGTCGTCTGCACCGCTGGTCGGCAAGCACGTGGATCTCGGAATCGACATGGCGCCGCACATGCCGACTGACCCGAACAACGCCGAGAACACCCTGATCTATGATTACAGGTGGTGGTCGGATTACCGGGACGACATTGACGCCAAGTACCAGGCCTGGCTCGCCAAGTAAGTCGAACCAGTCAAGAAAACAGGTGAGGGGCCGGCCCGCCGGCCCTTCTCATACTTTGCCGGAAGAGCGGCAGCCGCGGCGTGAACTGGTCACAGGTCGGGCACGAAACTGCAAGGAAAGCCCTGCCGCTGAACGAAGGATACGGAGCATTCCGAATTGAACAGGACGGGCGAAGACACGGCACCTGCGGTAATGGATGGCGGCGAACTCAGACGGAAGCTGAACCGTTCGCTGAGGTGGCAGAAACTTCACGCGTTGCTGCTGGTGGCACCGCTTCTGGTCTTCATCCTGATCTCGTTTCTGTTTCCCATAGTGGATATGCTGTTCCGGTCCGTCGAGAACCGGATCGTGGGCGATATTCTGCCCCGGACTGTTGCAAGCCTGCAGGACTGGGACGTCAAGGCAGAAATCCTGCCGGATGAAAGGGTTTTCCGGTCAATCTATGCAGACCTGGCCATTGCGGTTGAACAAAGGCGACATACCAGGGTCGGTTCCAGGCTGAATTACGAGTCTCCGGGAATAGCATCGCTTTTCCGGAGGGCAGGGCGAGGAACAGGGGATATCGACGTATCAGGGTTCTCCACGTTCTTCGGCGACTTGAACCCGAACTGGCTTGAGCCGGACTGGCTGCTTGGAGAATTCTCGGATCCCGTTCTGGCCGACAGATTTCCACTGAGTGCCGCGGCACTGGATTTGTGGCATGAGGAATACCCCGGCGGCAGTATGCCCGAAGGATTCTTCTATGTGTCGCTCGCGGTGGAATTGCTCGACCAGTCGGTGTCTGAACTGAGAAATCTCGATCGCGGTTCCGCGAGCGACCTGGCCACCGCCAGGGAAACGATCTCGCAACTTGACCATATCAGTCTGAAAGATGCGTTCGTCGATTTTGATCAAAAGTGGGGCGAACTCAATATCTGGAATACGATCTCAATATACTCGCCGAAATACACGACCGGCTATCTTCTCAATGCAGTTGACATGAAGAAGGGTGTAGATGGTCCTGAATTCAGGGATGAATCGGAAAGGATCTACATCACGATCTTCATCCGGACCATGGTGATGTCGCTGACGATTACGCTCTGCTGCCTGGTCCTGGGTTATCCGGTGGCATACTTCCTTGCGCATCAACCGCTGCGTCGCGCCAACCTCTACCTGATACTGGTACTGCTCCCGTTCTGGACGTCACTGCTCGTCAGGACTTCAGCGTGGAAGGTGTTGTTGCAGCAGGAAGGGGTGATCAATGACATTCTCGTTGTCCTGAGGATCATTGACAACACTGGCCGGTTGATCATGATCAACAACCAGTTTGGTACGATCGTTGCGATGACGCACATATTGCTGCCTTTCATGATACTTCCGTTGTACTCGGTCATGAAGACGATACCTGATTCATATGTCAGGGCAGCCAAGTCCCTCGGAGCGAATTCCTGGACTGCATTTCGCCGCATCTATTTCCCGCAAACCATGGCGGGGATCGGCGCTGGGTCAGTCTTGGTGTTCATACTGGCGATCGGGTACTACATCACTCCCGAGCTGGTAGGAGGAACCAAGGGGACATTTATTTCCAACAGGATAGCCTACCACATTTCAACCTCGCTCAACTGGGGGCTCGGGGCTGCGCTGGCCACGCTCCTGTTTGGCCTGGTGCTGCTTCTATACTGGGTCTACGACCGAATCGTCGGCATCGACAACGTGAAGCTGGGGTGAATTGATGCAGCGTTTTCCGCCATACGCAACTGCGCTGGACAAGACCTGGTACTATCTGTTCAGGGTGATCTGCACGGTGGTGTTCGTATTCCTGATGTTCCCGATCATTGTCATTCTTCCCTTGAGCTTCAATGCAGGCGACTACTTCACGTTTTCTCCCGAAATGCTCCGCCTGGACCCCGAGGGATACTCGGTCCGCCACTACGAGGATTTCTTTTTCAATCCCGACTGGCAGATCGCGCTCTACAACTCGTTCCGGATCGCGCCTGTTGCAACGCTGCTGGCGGTATCTTTCGGAACCCTGGCGGCAATTGGATTGAGCCAGAGCCACGTTCCCTTCAGGCGCTCAATCATGGCTATTCTGATTTCGCCGATGATCGTTCCGCTGATCATTTCGGCGGCAGGAATGTACTTCTTCTATTCCCGCGTCGGCCTCCAGGGGACGTATTTGGGGGTTGTACTTGCCCATGCGGCTCTTGGCATCCCCTTCGTGATCATTACGGTTACCGCGACGTTGTCCGGTTTTGACCGCAGCCTGACCCGTGCCTCTGCCAATCTGGGCGCGGGGCCTGTCAGAACATTCTTCAAGGTCCAGATGCCATTGATACTCCCGGGAGTGATTTCGGGCGCGTTGTTTGCATTCATCACGTCGTTCGACGAGGTCGTTGTCGTCTTGTTTGTCGGCTCTGCCAGTCTCAAGACACTGCCCTGGGAGATGTTCAACGGTCTGCGCGAGCAGATCAGCCCGACAATACTGGCGGTCGCTACGATCCTGGTTACAATCTCGATCCTGCTATTGATGACGGTCGAACTGCTGCGACGCAGGTCCGAACGACTGCGCGGCATTTCACCCGCCTGAGTCCGGCCTGCCGGCCACTGCAACGGGCTTGAACCGGGCCGGACTCCGCACGATTGGATCCGGGTCAACCGACCACGAGAATCCAGCAGGAAACAGAAAGAATGGAGATTGCTGTTCCGACAAGAACAGAAGTAGCCGCGACTCGCCTGGCGCTGCCATACATGTCGGCAAAGATGTATGCGTTGATCCCCGGGGCCATCGAAGCCGTGATTGCCGCACTCCGGATCAACGCACTGTCGAGTTCGAACACCCTGCTTGACAGCAGCCACGTCACCATGGGGTGCACGAACAGTGACAGGGCACAGACCATCGCGATAACCTTCAGGTCACCCTCGGGCCTATACTGGACGAGTATTCCTCCAAGTCCGAACAGTGCTACCGGCAGGGCAGTCAGCCTGAACATGTCGAGCACGCCGCCAGCCAGCGTGGGCACCGGCAATTCCAGTAGACTGAAGATGAACCCGGCGGCTATACCCACCATGATCGCATTGTGAAACATGCCTCTGATGACGTTACGTGCCGTCTGCGCGAACTGGACGGTTGGGCTCTTGGCGATTTCCATAGTCGTAATCCCGACCAGGTAGCAGAACGGGGTATGGCAGGCCACGACCAGGTAAGTGCCGTCGAGCGTTTCACCGCCATATGCTCTTTCGATGATTGCAAGTCCGGTCAGGACCGTGTTGCCAAAGAGAGCGGCAAAGCCAATGGCTACGGACTCTTCCGGCGAACGATTGAAGATGAACCTGGCCCCTGCAAGTCCCAGCAGGAAAACGCAAAGCGAACCAGCATAGAATGACAGCATGTGCAGGGAATCGAAGTCGGAACGGAAGTCCAGCTGGGAAATTGCCCTGAACATCAGGCAGGGAATTGCGATACTCTGAGCATACAACACCAGGCCGCGAATGTTCTCTTCGGTCAGCATTCGCATCCTGACCGAGAGATAGCCGGCTCCGATCAGGAGAAACACAGGTAGGGTGACGTCTACGAGGTCCTGCAATCCTACAACTCGTAGGTAATCGTGAGGCCGTCATAGGCAGGTTCAACGTTTGGCGGCGTTTCTGCCTTGAGCCTGCCGTAGTCAAGGTCGACATGCATGTTGGTCAGCACTGCCCGTTTCGGCTTTGCGTGCCGGATCCATTCGAGCGACTTCGAGAGATGAATGTGCGAGGGATGTGGCCTCCGCCTCAAGGCATCAAGGATCCAGCAATCCAGGTCAAGCAGCAGCGACCATGAGTCCGGTCCGATTTCCGAGACATCCGGGACATATGCCAGGTTGCCGACCTTGAATCCATTGCAGACGACCGAGCCGTGTTTGACCGGGATCGGGCACAACCTGATGTCGCCTGCGGCTCCGGAAACCGCGATGGGCCCATCGATGGTGTGCAGGTCCAGAATAGGGGGGTAGGGGCTGTCCTCTGGCTGCACGAACGCATAGGAGAACCGTGCAAGCAACTGTACCTGCGTGGGTCTGTCGGCCCAGACCGGCAACCGTGTTCCCCGATTCAGAAATATCACACGGAGATCGTCAAGGCCGTTTACATGGTCGGCGTGGGCATGCGTATAGGCAACGCCGTCCAGCCAGCCAACCTCCGCATCGAGCAGTTGTTGGCGCAGGTCAGGCGAAGAATCAACGAGTACGCTGGTCGTCGCATTGCCATCGACAAGCTGAATCAGAATCGAACACCGCGTTCTGCGATTGCGCGGGTTTGACGGGTCACAATCTCCCCAGTTCCCGCCGATCCTCGGAACACCGCCCGACGATCCGCACCCCAGAATCCTGAAACGCAGTTCGGGCATCTCAATCTTGCGGAGCCTGGAGCCGGCCCTTGGAAAACAACCTGTTGAAGTTTGCTGTTGTCCTTGCTGCGAACTCCAGCCTGTCCAGTCCAAGGAGGGTTGCCCCCTCACTTGCCACCCGGGCAACCATCGCGGGCTCGTTCCTTTTGCCCCGCCACGGAGTGGGAGCAAGATAGGGTGCATCAGTTTCAATCAGAATTCTGTCCGGTGGCACTGACCTGAAAATGGAACGGAGTGCCTCTGCATTCTTGAAGGTTATGATCCCGGACATGGAAAGGTAGAAGCCAAGATCCAGTGCAAGCGTGGCCAGGCGCTGGCCGGAAGAGAAACAGTGCATGACACAGGAGAAGGGGCCGTTGCGGAATTCCGCGGACAGGATGTCGCCGATATCTTCATCTGCGTCTCTGGAATGAATGATCAGGGGCAAGCCGGTCTGCCTCGATGCCTCGATATGCACCTGCAGGCTGGACTTTTGGGCATCTGCAGTTTCGACCGTGTAGTGGTAGTCCAGCCCGGTCTCACCGATTGCCACCATCTTCGGATGGCGGGAATGACCGACCAATTCATCAACGGTAACCGCCGGCTCCGTGGAAGCATAATGCGGATGAACGCCAACCGCATAACATACAGCGTCAAATTTTTCAGCTATCTGCTGCGAGTCCCTCAACCTTCCGGGTTTGGTGCATATTGTTACCATTCGGAACACATTTGCCTCTTCGGCCCGGCGTATCACGTCCGAAATATCGGTACAAAACTGTGGAAAATCGAGGTGGCAGTGACTATCGACAATTGTGGTCATCTGCAGGTCCGTCACATGGTGCTGACTTCGTTGGCGGCCCTGTCGAAATCGATGCACAAATCTATGATTGCCGTTACCGGATCCGCGTTTGTTGCGAGAGCATCCGCCGCCTTGGTCAAGAATGATCCGTGCAAGTGAGCCCAGATCTTGGCCGATCTCTGCTCGGAAGCCAGCCTTCCAAACAGTTCTGTCTCCCGGGCACTGCAACTGTCCAGGCTGGTGGCTCCGAATACACTCGACCTCGCCAGCCTGGCGACACTGAGTGCCATCAACCTCATGCCTGCTGCAAGGTCACTCTCCGGTTCGCTGCCATCAAAACCGTTGGCAAAGGCAAGCATGGCACTGCGGTCGATCCCGGGCGCCCCGGCAAAAACCTCGACAATCCGGGAAAGCGTCTGAATTCCGTTTCCGCACGCAAGGTTTGCCGCAGTTCCGACGGAACCTTCGGACAGCTGGGACAGCACCTGGTTGTTCGCAACCTTTGTCAAGCCAAGTTGAACAAGGGCCTTTTCCATGTCGGATAAAGTTAGCGGTTTGCAATGGAGCTTGCGGCACCGGCTTCGAATTGTAGCCAGTAGCCCTGATGGCGAATGGCTCACGAGAAAAAAGTAAGCATTGTCAGGTGGTTCCTCCAGCAACTTCAGCAGAGCGTTCGCGGCGCTCGCATTCATGTCGTCTGGCGAATCAATGACGGCAGCGAGAGGCAATCCATCCGCCGAGGTCATGCTGAAAAAGCTGCGCAGTTCCCTGATTTCTCCAACGGTTATGAACTTCTGTAGCCGCCCGGTCTTGGGCGAGGGCCTAACTTCGACGCCGATTGCAGTTGGTTCCGAATTGGCAATGATGCGTCTCACGACCGGGTGGTCGGAAGGAGCAGCCAGTGACGTGGCAGGTACACTTCCGCCGGAGGGCGGCCTGGCTTGCAGTTCGGAAGCCGAATAGAGCAAGTGCTTCACAAACCGCCACGCAAGTGTCGCCTTGCCAATTCCCTTCGGACCCGTAATCAGCCAGGCGTGATGGATACGGCTGGCGTTATAGGCGGCCAGAAACTCGGCCTGTGCATCGTCATGCCCGTAGACTTCTGCGGTTGCACGAGGATTACGCAGTTCGGGAGGATCGTCGACCGGGGCCCCAATGCCTTGGTTCATGAAACAAGAGCCCGGGTGAGCAGGTAGAGTTCGTCGGCAATTTCATCAAGAGGTCTGGTGCCGTCGATTATTCTGCATCGGTTGGGAAACTCGCCCGCAAGTCGGCGGAACCCGTCGCGGAGAGCAGTGACCTTCTCGCCGAACTGCTCGAATCGTTCGTCGATCCCGCTGCGTGCCCGAATCCGACCGACTGCAACATCCACCGGAAGGTCAAGAATGAACGTCATGTCCGGGTCTATTCCGATCACAGAATCGTGTAGCTGGTCGATGAGGCTGCGCATTTGCGGTCGTTCGAAACCCTGGTAGATGCGTGTCGAATCCGCAAACCTGTCACAGATCACGAGCTTGCCTTCGTTGAGGGCAGGGCCGATCAGCTTGTCGAGATGGTTGCGGCGAGCTGCAGTAAAGAGAAGTATCTCGGTTTCGGGGGAATAGCTTCCTGCGGATTTCCCGGTCAACAGCTTCCGGATTCGTTCTCCCCCCTTGCCGCCTCCGGGTTCTCGAGTAACGACAATTGGCACGCCCTCGGACGCGAGTCGTTCGGCAAGAAGCTTGGTCTGGATGGTCTTGCCAGCTCCGTCAATACCCTCCAGCGTTACAAAGCGCCCGAGCTGTGTCATGTATCGCCCGGCAGTACTTCGGCGATCAGCCTGCCAAACAGGGACCGTGCAGCCACAATCCAAGTTCCCAAGTATCCGGCTCGGTCGACCGAGTTCGCCGCAACAAGTGGAAAAGTTGCCGTGTAGTTCAGCCCGGATACTGACACAACAAAGTGCCCCAATTCCTGGCCTTCCACGACAGGGGCCTCGACATGCGAGTCGAAAACTGCATTTGCTTCAATCTTGGTATCCATTGAACTCGGAATCAGAACGTAGGCATTCTCCGGAACGGCCGCTGCAACTGTTGCTTCTTCGCCCATCCAAACGGGTGTGTGAACAACAGTGTCTCCCGCCTGATAGAGTGTTTTCTCAGTAAACTGGATGAAATACCAGTTCACAATCTGTTCGCCTTCTTCGGTGCGCCTTGTACGACTCTTCAGACCGGAGATGACAAATATGACTCGCCGATTGCCCTTGACCGCAGAACCAACGAGTCCGTAACCCGCCGCCTGAGTATATCCTGTCTTCAATCCATCAGCGCCGAGATCCAGCTTGAGCAACGGATTCCTGTTATACCTGTTTTCCGGCACTCGTTCGTCGAACCTGAATTCCTCTTCCGCAAAATACAGGTAATAGTCGGGAAAATTGCGGATTATTGCTGCTGTCAGAACAGCCAGGTCTCGCACGCTCATCCAATGGTCAGGATGAGGCCAGCCATTGGCGTTGGTGAAGTTGGAGTTTGTGAGGCCAATCTCGACACCGCGCCTGTTCATGAGTTCTGCGAACCCCTCCTCCGTCCCGTCGGGCGAAAGCGCTTCGGCCAGTACCGCGCTTGCATCATTGCCGGAAAGGACGATCACGCCCCTGAGAAGATCCTCCACCGTGATGCGCTCGCCGCGTACAAGGAACATCGAAGATCCCTTGTATGATGCGGCATGTTCGGAAACCGGCAATTTTGTATCGAGCGTCAGGCGGCCCTGCTCGAGCGCCTCAAATGCCATGTACAATGTCATCAGTTTCGACATTGATGCAGGCGGCAATCGTTCGTCAGCGTTCTGTTCCGCCAACACTGCTCCAGACAGGTAATCGACAATGATCATCGATTGTCCGCTGGTCTGGAATGCCAGGGCGGGAAGGGTTGTGGCCAGAATAACTGACAGGGTCGCAAGGACACGGCCCGAAAATCCGCTCATTTTGCCGATCGCTCTCCGACTGCTGGGTTCTACTGAATATGAAGGACAGGGAAAGTCAAGAAGATCGCTGCGTTCCGGAAGCGATTGTTCCGGATGGAGGGCGATATTTGTCGATTTCGGCATCCGGTAATCCCTTCAGTGTACAGGAAGTGGAGTTCACAGTTACGTTGATCCCATCGATTGTAGTAACCGGCAGCCTTCAATCACTTCGGGCAAGAGTTTTACCCGGCGCAGAGACCTGTCGAGGGTGAGCTTGCTCGACATCAGGACATTCGCGCCTGTCAGGACTATTGCAGGCCAGCTGTTCGAAGTTGCATCCGTCGAGTCTCAGGTGCCATGATCCTGTGATGCACGACATCCAACGGCCGAATGGTGCGAACATTCCCGAATTGCCAGGCGGATTTCCTCACTCGGGGCCATGCCGGAGTTCCCGTTGAACCTGCCTTGTTCGATAGGCCTGGTGAGGTCGAGTCGCATTTCGCGTCACGTTTGCCGGAGTATGGTATCGCCGTTACGGTGTTGAGCCTGCTCGGATGGCAGTGTTTCGTCAGTATCTGCCGCAATCGCGGCATGTCCTGGAAATTGGGCTTGAATCCCGGGGTGCATCGCGATTTGTTGCCCTTGCCGTCTGCAACACGCAGTTCCTATCCTTCGATGGCAGCTTGCCGTAGGATGACACCCTTGACAGCTGTCAACAGCCTCGGCAGGTCACGGTCGCAGACGGTGACTGGGTTCAAAGCAAGGCACAAATTCCGGGAGATTGCATGGGGAAGACTCTGATACTCAATCGTGAAGACAACGTCGCGGTTGCTCTCCAGACCATGGAAAAAGGAGTAGGCTGTGCGGTGGAACGAATCCCGCGAGGCCACAAGATTGCCGTGCAGGACATCCGGAAGGGAGAAATCGTACGGAAATATGCGCAACCGATCGGATACGCCTCTTGCGATATCGCTGCGGGGTCACACGTGCATACGCACAACCTCGAATTCAGGCAGGTGAAGCAGGTCTATGAGTATGCAAGCGCGAATGCCGGCACGAATGCTGCTTGGGCACAAGACAAGACCTTTCTCGGTTACAGGCGCGCTGACGGAAGAGTCGGAACCCGGAACTTCGTGGCTGTCATTTCATCGGTTAACTGCTCGGCAACCGCCGCCAGGATGATGGCGGCGCATTTTGACGAAACACGCATGGCTGCATACAGAAATGTCGACGGCGTGGCGGCCTTCGTTCACGGTACCGGGTGTGGAATGGCAGATTCCGGGGAAGGATTTGAAGCCCTGCAACGTGTAATGTGGGGGTATGCACGCAGCCCCAACGTGTCCGGTGTCCTGATGGTGGGTCTGGGATGCGAAATCAACCAGATCGAATGGCTGGTGGAGGCCTATGGCCTGAAGTCCGGTCCATTGTTCCAGGTCCTGAACATCCAGGAACGGGCCGGGCTCTCCCGTACTGTCGAGACCGGCATCAGGAAGATCGAGGAAATGTTGCCCTTAGCAAATGCGTGCGCACGGGAAGATTGCCCGGTTTCTGAATTGACCGTGGCGCTTCAATGTGGCGGTTCGGATGCCTGGTCAGGTGTCACTGCCAATCCGGCGCTGGGCAATGCCGTTGACAGGCTGGTCGCCATGGGCGGAACCGGGGTTCTCGCGGAAACCCCAGAGATTTATGGAGCCGAGCACCTTCTTGCCAGGCGAGCGCTCAACGATGAAGTTGGAGAGCGACTGATCGGGTTGATCCGGTGGTGGGAGGAATACGTTGCCCGCAACCGTGGAACCATCAACAACAATCCGTCTCCGGGCAACAAGATTGGAGGGCTGTCCACAATTCTCGAAAAATCGCTTGGCGCGGTGGCCAAGGGTGGAACAACCAAGCTCAACGAAGTCTGCCAATACGGGGACCAGGTAAGGAGTCATGGCCTGGTGTTCATGGACAGCCCTGGCTACGACCCCGCCTCGGTTACGGGACAGATCGCCAGCGGGTGCAACCTGGTTGCCTTCACGACGGGTAGGGGGTCGGCATTTGGATCAAAACCCTCACCTTGCATCAAGATTGCCACGAATTCCGAGATGTTTGGCAGGCTGGAGGCGGATATGGACATCAATGCGGGTCCGATCCTCGACGGGGATGAATCGGTTGAAGATGTCGGCAACAAGATTCTCGACATGTTCATTGACGTGGCGTCCGGGCAACGCACCAAGTCTGAACTCCAGGGACTGGGGGATTACGAGTTCGTTCCGTGGCAAATTGGAGCAGTGATGTGAATTCGCCTGCAACTGCCCGGCGGAGTGTGTCAGTCTGGCAGTCAATTCCCCAGCGATACCCGCTCGACTTGGGAGCACCATGCCGCAGAGAGCCGGAGCCAGTGCGCGCACTGGCTCATCTGGGCAGGGGACGGTTCCAAGACATCTGCAGGTACAACGTCTTCTGCAGGAAGATCGGTGACACTGTCAGGATTTCCCGGGATACCCGGCCCGTCGGTACCTGAATGAACAGAGGAAATGCAATGGCGCCCGACCGCAACCAGGACCTTTGGCGGAAACACGGAACCTTTCCGCCCCTCTGGAATTGCCGAACAGAAGTGCAGGGAACGGGAGTTCGGCCGTCTGGTCCAAGACAGCGGCGCGGACATCGTGGACACGGGATGCCGGCAATGAAGCTGAAGTAACCGGTCACCGGTAAGGGGGCATGCCCATGGTCACGACTGCCGAACTCGCAGTGGACTGCAGAAACCTGCTTGGCGAGAAGTGCTTTTGGGACCCTCGCAGCAATGACCTGTGGTGGACCGATATCCACGGAAGTGCCGCCTGGCGGATGGCTGCCGGAGGCAGAACCGAACGCTTCGTCCTGCCTGGCCGGGGCTGCTTCATCCTTCCGCGCGAATCCGGAGGATTCGTCATTGGCTTCCCCAGCCAGATCTGCCTGGCCGATCGGGAATTCACGACCTTTCATCGCATCCACGACGTCGAACCGCACCTTCCTCAAACACGTATCAACGATGCCTGCGTCGATCCCTACGGCGGAATTGTATTTGGCACCTTCGACGAAACCCATGACATGGCAAAACGGCGCCCTGTTGCCTCGGTCTACCGCCTGGGACCCGACAGATCCCTGCGGAAGCTCTTCAGTGACGTCATCCTGTCCAACGGACTCGCCTTCGCCCCCGACGGCGCAACGATGTATTTCGCAGACTCGCCAATTGGCTTGATTCGCCGGTTCCGAGTCGGGCCCGAATTCTCATGCTTCGAGGAAATCGCACCCTTCGCCGGGATTGATGATGCACCCGGCGAACCGGATGGCAGTGCAGTGGACGCAGAAGGAAACTACTGGAACGCCCGTGTCTGGGGCGGATGTGTTGTGCGCTTCAACCCCGTTGGCAAGGTGGATCGCCAGATTGACCTGCCTGCAAGGGGCCCAACCTGCGTGGGTTTCGGTGGAGACAACCTGAAGACTCTCTACATCACGTCACTGAGGGTGCGGCACACCGACGATGAACTCGCAGCCACGCCACATGCTGGTGGCGTCTTCTCTGCTGCAGTATCCACTCCGGGCATACCCCAACTGCTTTGCTCCCTTTGATGATGTGAACCGCCCTATGGCGGGTGAATCGGCAAGTCTCTGACCAGACGGGGATGCCGGAGACGTTTGAAAACAGTTCACCTGCCAGTTTGCCGGCGCATGCAGACGCTGAACCGGGTGTCAAGGCATGTGTCCGGATGTTCCCATGCGGCCATTGAAGTCACCGGGAATTCAGTCGGAACGGGACGCGGAGATCTGCGCGCGAAGGCAGGTGGCGGAGGAGGTGGGATTCGAACCGGGAAGGACGGGATACCAACCCCGCAAGGAGGAGGTTGCCGCGCTGGAGGCGGAACTAGCCGGGCTGCGTGCCCTCGTGAAACCCGATCACGCCTCCTGAACCGGCGCTGCCGGCAGGCAAGGTGTGTCCGGAGCACCGGATTCGTCCGGAAATCGTCCTGAAACAGCCGCGCGACGCGCATTCCGGCGCCGAAGGCCGCCGGCTAGGCGGAAATTTGCCCTGAATCCTGCTGCCGGGATCCGGAACCAGCCCGGTTCCAGGCCCGATTCGCGCGATTCGCCCCCCGGGCGCGCACGTGAACCGAAACCAGCTCCAATATAGAGTACTAGGGTACGTACATAGAAAAAGGCCGATGAAATTGAGCGCCCAAAAGGGCGCACCAGTTCCTGGTCAGTGGCGGAAAATCCGATCCACAAAATCAACCGGTTACGATGGATGACAGGCATGGGGGCCGGACGGCTTGCGCCGTCCGCTGCCGTGAAGAAAAAACTCCGGGTTGCCTCCGCCCCTCCATTCGGCATTATGCAGGCATGTCCAGAGTCCCTGGACATCCTCCGGGTGGCGTGCCAGGACGCTCCGGCGTTACGGTGCGTCACCCACTGGGAGGTCTTTCAGGGAGCGGGACGGGCCGTCCTGAGGTTGCCATCCGGCCCGGTCCAGATCAGGGCGCCTCCGGCAATGCCCGGCCTTTCCAGCGCAATTCCCCGAACCACGACCACGCCAGCGCTGTCGAGCAGGACAAACGGGCAATGTCCGGAAGGAATGCAGTTGAACAGATCTTCGGCCACGACGACGCGGTAGTTTCCCCAGCGCCAAACGCCGGCGAGAGCCCGGGACAGGTAGGCCGGGCCGGAGACCGCTGCCCTCTCCCCGGCTGTTGCGCCGCGCCTCGTTCCGGGAAGAATCTCCTGACCTGACGACATTTCGGGCAGGCTGGTCCAGGCAAGGCCTGCGATCAATCCCGCCGCGGCGAGGGAACCTGCCCGCATGTCAATGTCCCGTATGATGCGGCAGCAGGGTGGGCCGGACGAGCACGACGAGCATGACGCGATCGATATTCGCAGCAGCTGCCGTGGACAGGATGCCACCTTCGTCCCGAACATCGGCGGTTCCCTGCTCATAGCCGGAGAGGACCAGCGTTTCGCCCGGAGACATCACAACGTCATTGGCAATCATCCGGTAGTCGACCCTTGGCAACTGGACTTCACGGAACACATCGAATCCGAGCAGGTCAGCCTGGCCGACCTGGAGCGACAGCCGCAGTGTCGACCTGTCGATGAGCCGGGGAATGATCTGTATTACCAGCCCGTCATCCACCTTGTCGGTCTCGATCGTCTGCTGGCCCTCTTCCGATACCGAAACCGAAGACACGTAGTTGCGCGTGGAGACGAGGCGGATCGGCGCCACGGTTCCGGAAACGGCGACTGTCGAGGCGGTGCGGTGCGTGACCACGGCGGTGTGGCGGCCGACATTCTCGAAATCAAGCGCATAGCCGATCCCGGCCCCGGCTTCTGCCCCGATGATCGCGACCGACCCGCCGGCGGCGATGAGGTTCGTCGGAGGTTCCTCGACGGCGGTGCCATCAAACTCGCCAAACCGCGTCAGCCCGAAGCTGAAATCCGACGAGCGGTCGGCATCGAGATAGTAGATACCGACTTCCAGCGAAATCCTGTGACTTGCGAGGCTGGCGGCCTCCTGGATGATGCGGTCGGCGGCGGTGATGTCGGTCGGACGTCCGGTGACGGAGACCCGTCCGATTCCCGGCGACATTGTCACAACCGCAGGCGGTGACTCGATTGACGCCTTGAGGATTTGCGAAATCTCCCCCCAGTCATCGATCGTCGCCTGGCGGTTCAGCGAGATACTGTCTTCACCGCCGGCCAGCCCGGAGAACGCGGATGAAAGGGCAGTACTGCCAGGCGGAACAGGCAGGCTCCAGGTCCGCGTTTCGTATGCGGACAGGGCAATGGCATGGCCGTCGAACCGCCAGAATACATTGTACTCCGAAGCGATCCGGTTCAGGAGCCTTGAAAGAGGCCCGTCGTGGCGAACCGGCTGGCCGAGCCGGGGAACCGCGGCAAGGCGCCCGGTCCCGGCATCCCCGCCGGATCCTGGCGGCAGGCGCAGATTCACCGTCACGGGAAGGCCGGAGGTCCGGGTAATGAGTTCGGCTGCTTCCTGCAGGCCGGTTCTTGTCGGAATCGACAGGGCAATTCCGTCCGGCATCTCCAGGTTCGCGGGCAGGGCAATTCCATCCGGTCCGGCCCCGGCCATCCGCGTGGCGTTGCGCCTTTGCGAGGATCCGTACCATGGCCTGCCGGCCATCCTTATGGGGGATGATGCCGCCGACCCTTCCCGCACGAGTGCGGTGATCTCCGGTTGGCTGGCAGCGATTTCGCGTCCGGCTTCATCAACCAGGGCGCGGTCGGGGCCAAGGCAGGCCGAAAGGACCAGCAGGCAAATAGCGATCAAGGCGGGCCGGGCGGCCAGTCTGTTCAGTCCCATGACATTCCTCCTCACCGGGTCCGGGCGGGTTGCCGGCCAGATGTAGCGAATCTGTGAAACGATCGGGGCCGAAGGTCAAGCCCGGTCAGTCATACCATCCTGACAGCCTTCCGCAGCTGAACGCCTCGATGAACCGGGAGCATGCGGCCTTGCTTTTGAGGCAATCGTCCGGAACCGGAATGCCATTTCGCCTCGCAAGCTTGCGGGCAAACTCCAGTTGCCTCTTTGTCGGTGCGCCGTATCCCCGCTGCTTGAGATCCTCGATCATCCGGCTCGCCCGGGTGGTATCAAGTCCGGCGATCGTTTCCTCGTCGATCGGCTTGCCGCATTGGCTCGCAAGGCGGCGAAGCAGGTCGACCTGCCGTGAACTGGCCTTCTTCGGGCGCCTCGAGCCCTGCGGCCGGAAACCGGGCGGAGGGAGCCTCTTCGGAGCTGCCAGCCTCGACCGGCAGCCCTTGTCCCCGAGCAGTTCTCCGATCAGGCTGTGAGCCTCGGCAGAACTCAGTGCCCCGGGATCGACGGCCTTCATTGACGAGGACGCAGCCAGAAGCCTCCGCACGAAGGCAATCTGCTTCTCCGTTGCCGGCCTTTGCCTCTCCTGGCGCCGCGATCCGGTCGGGACGGGCGCGCTGACGGCGGCATCCGGCGCATTGCTTCTGGTCTTCTTGCCCCTCATTGCCCTGGTTCCGGCAACTCTCGCGCAGCGCGCGCGAGACCCTGCAGCACATGGATTTCCGCGAGGCGCCGCGCGATCAGCTCCCGGGCTCCATCATGTCCTGCCTCCGCAGCGATAGTCAGCGGCGTTCTGCAGGCGCCGTCAATTGCGGCCGGATCCGCTCCGGCGCCAAGCAGGATCTCGATCGAACTGACCGTTCCGTGCATCGCGGCGAAGTGCAGCGCCGTGATCCCGCTGCCGGTGACTGACCCGACACTGCCGCCCTCGAGCAGAAGGGGAATGATGGCGCCGGGTCTGCCCTCGGCTGCAGCTGCGCAATGGAGCGGCGCCCATCCGTAGTTGTCGGGCTTCTGGGCGGCTCCTGCATCCAGGAGGATCATCACCGGAAGCTGGAGGCCTTCGGCCGCTGCATGGTGCAGGCCCGTTCGCCCGTCCGGATCGGTGCTGTCCGGATCAGCTCCGTTCAGGAGCTGGACCTTGACATCCTCTGGCGAGGCCGTCGCGAACCAGTCCCTGCTCAACAGTCCTGACTGCATGATTTTCTCAGCGCCTTCCAGTTCGCCGGAGGGCTGTGGCGGGGGCGGCCTCCGCCGCCCCCGCTGCCCAGTCCCTGGAACTCTGGTAATTTTCGTGGTTTCCGACCTGGTAGATCCCGCCTCGCTTCGACCATTTCAAATTACAGATTTCTGCCTATAAAGTCAATAGTTTGTAGCAATAATCTTGTGCAAGAATCACGACTTTGTCCCAAATCCAAGCGTGATTGACGGGGCGGTCCCGGCTGCCCCGGAATGGCGGGATCGACTCCCGCTTTCCTGTCTCATGCATTGCAAGATATATCCATCCGTTCCGCCACGGTGGACAGAATCGGGGAAGACGATTGAGAAACGGGTGGACATTATCAGGGATGTCAGATGGGGAAATTTCGCGGCACTGGCAGGATGACGGAAGAATTTGTTGCCTCCCACGGCGTGCCAGGAAAATACTTTGATTGCCTGAACGGCCTGATTCTGCGGATCACGCCAACCGGAGGCCGCTCCTGGATCCAGCGGATCGTGGTGCAGGGCCGGCCCAGGGAGCTTGGTCTGGGCGGCTGGCCCATGGTTGCCCTGGAGGAAGCGCGGGCAAAGGCGTTTGCCAATCGCAAGCTGGCCCGCGCGGGAGGGGATCCCAGGCGGGGGCCAAGGATGATGACCTTCAGGGAGGCGGTGGAGCGTGTCATTGCCCTGCATGAGCCAAGCTGGAAGAACGGCAGCAAGAGCGCCGGCCAATGGCGCGCATCGATGCGCGACTATGCCTATCCGCGCCTGGGATCGATGCCGGTCCAGACCATCAGCGCGGCAGATGTGATTTCGGTGCTGGCTCCGATCTGGCAGGAGAAACAGGAGACTGCCCGCCGAGTGCGCCAGCGCATCCGGACAACTCTGCAGTGGTCGCGGGCCCACGGATACGCCGAAGGTCCCAACCCGGTGGACGAAGCGGTTGCGGCCCTTCCAAGGCAGTCAGGCGTTGCCGGCCGCTTCCGATCGATTCCGCATTCCGAGGTAAAGGACGCGCTCGGCTGCGTGTTCTCCTCGCCCGCCAGCCAGGCAGTCAAGCTCTCGCTGGCGTTTCTGGTCCTGACGGCAGCGCGGACAGGGGAGGTCCGGCTCGCCGAGTGGAGCGAAATTGACGTCGAGCATGGGATATGGACCATTCCCGGAGCGCGGACAAAGACAGGAAGGACGCACCGGGTGCCATTGTCGCGCTCGGCAATCCGGATCGTCCTGGCTACGGAGGCCAGTTCGGGGCTGTTGTTCACGAGGGTCGATGGCAAGGCGCTGTCCGACTCTACGCACTCGAAACTCATGCGTAAGCTCGGCCTGCCAGGAGTACCGCATGGATTCCGGGCGAGCTTCCGGGACTGGGCGTCTGAAATCGCTCAGGCTCCGAGGGAACTGGCGCAGCTTTCGCTTGGACATGTCTATTACGGACCAGCCGAATTGTCCTATGCCCGTTCGGATCTGCTGGAGCGGCGCCGGCCGCTGCTGGAGCAGTGGTCTGACTATGCACTGCCGCGAAATCCGGAAATCGAGGATCTGGAATGTTGACGGTAATAGGGGCAACTTGCCGGGAATTGCGTTTCGTATGAGAGGAGGCGTCAGGCTGTGGCGCGGCGGGTGATGATCTCGGCAAGCCTTGGCACTTCGGCGGCACCGGCAACGCCAGGGCGGTTGCACAGATCGTCCCGGAACGGCACGCCGAGCCTGTTGCAGGTCTTCAATGCCCCGAGACAGGCATCCCGGGCCGCACGCCCGCTCTCGCTCCGGGATCCGAACGAGATCTTCCGCCGGGTGACATGGGCCCGGATGTCATTTTCGGCCAGGTTCGAATTCAGCGGCGTGGCCGGATACTCGAGCACCCGCAAGAGCTCATCCTTGTTCGCCCTCAGCCGCCGCAGCAGGTTGTCGAGGCTGGCATGGCCGGTCCGCTCTCCGAAGATCTCGTCGAAGCGCAACGACAGTGCCTGGGCCCGTGTATTGCAGGGGGTCTTCCTGCAGGCAGACAGTTCCCGGTAATAGCCCCAGACATCATCCAGCACCGCATCCACACGCATGCGCTGGAATTCGGAACTGCCCCCTTGCTTGCGAACCAGTCGCTCGGCGTGAACCCAGCAGAGAGAGTGGGCATCGCCGACATTGAACTGGCCGGCATCGTCGCTCAGGATCACGGTCCCGGCAATGCGACCGGCATCGCAGATGCTGCCCCGGAGCGCACCCTCGGTGGCGATCTTCACCGGGTCCGGAAACACCTTCATGCGGTCAATGCCGAGTGCGGCCAGATGGGTCCGCCATTCATCGGCATCGGCAAAGCGCCGCTGCCGGTCCGCGGCGAGACGCCGGATCGCCTTTCCCGTCAGCTTCATGCGCCGCATGTATTCGAGCCCGGCATCATTGACGCTGCAGGCCACGTCACCGGCACAGAGACATTCGAGAAAGTTGAGGCGGCTCTTCGAGCCGGTCGACCTGAAATGGGTGAAGACATCGTTGCCGATCACCGTGCAATAGCCGTTTGCCGCCCTGTGCCGGGCGCCGGTATCGTCGACATTGATCCATGCGGCATTCTCCATGCCTGCCCTCAGCACCTCCTGCTGCTCCTCGACGATGACCCTCGTGTCCCCGTTCAGGAACCGCCCCACCTGGCGAGCGGATATCTCAAGGCCCAATCCGTTCAGCAATGCCGCGATGCGCTGCACCGTCGACTGGCACTGGTGATACAGCATGATCACCAGCGCCTTGACGCCGGGACCATACTGGCTGCGTCCCGCCGACACACCCGGCGCCAGCGGCGCCACATGGCGGCTGCCGTCCGGAAACCGCCACACCTCCCGCCGCCAGGTGACCTCCTCGGCGTGGAACACGATGTCGCGGACAGTGTGTGCCTGGTAGCCCCTGCGTTCCGCACCCTCGGGCACATCCTCGAGGGCGCCCCTCTCGTCGCGCCGGTTGTAGGGTCCCGGACTATTCCGTCATGAACCGGCCAGCTCCGGAGGCGCCGGATGCGGCCAGACCGCTCGGCTTCAGTTCCGGACGCCGCGGCAGGTTCTTGAGCAGCCTGATCTCGTCCCGCAGGTCCCGGATCAACCCGGTCAACTCCGCAAGCCGTTCATCCTGTTCGGCAAGCCGGTTGTCCCTCTTTGCAAGCAAATCCCGAAGGGACGAGAGTTCCGTCATCAGCACCGCATGGCTGGCACCGGCTCGGCGATCTGTCTGCGAATCACCCATACCCCATTGAATCACAGGACGATTCGCAGTGGAATCCCCTGAATGCCCCGGATCAGACTATGCCGGAAGACAGGGGGACAGTCGAAGATACCGGATCAGAACCCCACGCCGCCAGTGCAGAACAACAACTCAAGGAAAATCAAATTCCCGGCAAGTTGCCCCTATTACGCTTCCGTATTCGACTATTGCCGCCGCATTTCGACTTTTACCGGCAGTCATTTCTTTCTTCGTGTTGTCTGTGGTGTTGATCGCATCTCCCCATCGCCCTATCTTGCTCGCATGAGCACAAACACGGGAAAACGAACCGCAAGAGTGCGCACGACGCTCTCCAAGCGGACCATAGATGCACTCCAACCAGCCGAAAAGCCCTGGATCGCCTGGGACGACAAACTCGTCGGTTTCGATATCCGGATCCATCCCTCAGGGACCAAAGCCTTCATCGTCAACTATCGTGCCGGCGACTTCGGCAGGAAGGCTCCCAACAAGCGCGTCGTGATCGGCCGCTACGGCAAGCTCTCCCCCGACCAGGCCCGGCGGATGGCGCGAGATCTCCTCGGCAAGGTCGCCGGCGGCGACGATCCTGCAGAAGAACGCGCCGAAGCGCGTGCCATTCCGACACTCGGGAATGCCTTCGAGGACTACATGGTGGCCAACCCCAACCGCTTCAAACGCACCAACGACCTCTACCGCTACGAGGCTAAGCGCTACCTGGGCGACTGGCTGACCCGCGCCCTCGATGCTATCACACGCCGCGATGTCGAGACCCGCTTCAACCGCATCACTTCGGAACACGGATGGTCCCCGGCCAATCGTGCGATGTCGCTGTTGCGATCGGTCTATCGTCGCCCGTGCGTCGACCACGACGGACTACGCAACCCGGTCGATCTCTGGCTCGCCGGCAGCGGCAAGTTCCACCGTAAGGCGCGCCGCAAGATTTCGGCGCCGGCCGAAGTGCTACCGTGCTGGCGTGCCGGAATCGAAGCCGAAGCGCACAACCCATCAATCCGGGATGCCCTTTGGTTCGGCCTCTACACCGGCATGCGCCGCGAGGAGGTTCTGACCCTGCGCTGGGAGCGGGTCGACATGGACACGCTTACGTTTCGTGTCGACGAGACCAAGACCGGCGTGCTCCTGGACTTGCCGATCACGCGCCAACTCGCGGCTATTCTCAAACGACGGCGGGCTGCGGCCGACACCCTGTCCGCTGGCGTTCGGAAATGGGTGTTCCCATCCGCAACCAGCTCGACCGGTCATGTCCAGGATCCGCATCACCTATATGACCGGATTAGCAAGGCAGGAGGCGCCAAGTTCTGGTACCACGCCCTACGCAACTGCTTCATCTCCGTCGCCGAACGCGAGTTGATGCTGCATCCATCACTGACCAAGCGTCTCGTCAACCACGCCCGGCCCAATGATGTTACCGAAGGCTACGCAGCCGACTGGACCGTAACCCAGCTTCGTGAGCCCGCCCAATAGATCGCCGATCGCATCGAAGCTCTGATGACGCCCTCGGCATCGCAGGCGGGCGCTGCTGCATAACACTGTCTACCTACGCACGTCCCAGGGAATTGCGCGACGCACGAATCTCGATGATTCCCACCACACCTTCGCGTCTAGGGAGCTGGCGTTCGGGGATCCGAACCCGTCTGCGAGGTGGCCGTCTTAACGGGGTGCCTCGGCCTGTCTGTCTCGCGCCTACGGTTAGAAAAGGATTTCTATGTCAGAAAGATTGACTACGAGGAACCGTGGGACACCCACGATCAGTTTATCGCTGGCGGTAAGTCATGAATGACGCGGTCAACGAACTTGAACAAGGCGCCCCTACTGACGCAGGCCCCAATGGGCGACCGGCCGACGAACTGGAGAGGCAGGTTCGCTCTTTGCTCGAGCATGCCGTGGATGCGCACGAGCGTAATCTATTGGTGTATCAAAGCCTTCGGAACCTAGACGAGGTCATAGGCACAGAGTATGGTGATCGAGTTCTCTATGAATTGATTCAGAACGCGCACGACGCGCACGCTTCCGGTGGTGACGGTCGAATTGCAATAGGGCTTGTCATCCACTCGGAAAAAGAAGGCGTGCTCTACGTTGCGAATGGCGGGAACGGTTTCCGCTGGAAAGATGTGGAGGCGATTCGGAACTTGGCCACCAGCGCCAAGGAAGTTGGTGAAGGCATCGGCAACAAAGGGCTTGGCTTCCGGAGCATCGAAGCGCTTACCGATGACGTGCGCATTTATTCACGCAACGGCCGCTCTCAAAGCAACGAGTTCGATGGCTATTGCTTCCGCTTTGCAGAGACCCGCGATACTGAGGAGCTTCTGCGGTCCACTGGCTTCGATGCGGCCACGAGCGCCGCAGTCGCACCAACCGTTTCACGCTATCTCGTCCCCCGTCCGTTGGAGAACCACCCTGACGAGATTGCCGCATATGCCCGTCGAGGCTACGCGACAGTTATCGCCGCGCCGCTGCGAACATCGGAGGCGGTGGCGCTAGCAAGCAAGCAGGTAGATGCTCTCACCGATTTAGATATGCCGCTCCTGCTGTTCCTCGACCGGATATCCGAAATCCGGATCAATGTCGAAAGACCCGACCAAAGGCCGTACCGACGGCGCCTGTCCCGGCGGCAAACAACGATCAACGCTGTTCCGCCGCTTCCGGGCACATTGATGCACGAAGTGGATGTCGGCGGGGGCCGCCGTTTCCTAGTGGTCCGGCGGGAGGTCGACAAGAAACGGGTTCTGGAGGCCGTTGCGAGAAGCATCCCGATGGCACCGCAGATCAAGCGGTGGCTCAGCTGGAAAGGCACGCCAGTCGTATCGGTCGCAGTCGGCCTATCCACGGCAGCGGTTACGAGAGGCCGTCTCTATAACTTCCTGCCCATGGGCGAGGAAGCAGGCTCCCCGTTCCTCGGCTATCTCGATGCCCCATTCTTTGCGGACATCGACCGACGAGACGCGGACCTGGATCTCCCTTTGAACGAGACGTTTATGGAGGCGGCAGCAGAGACCTGCGCCGCGGCGGCACTCTCAATCGTACAGCACGATTTGGCCATCCCTGCCCAAGCCGTATTCGACTTGTTCGCTTGGACTGGAGAGCAGGCGGGAAAGCTCAGTACTGCTCTGAAAGAGGCAGGTAGCTCCCTGTCTGAGGCTGCCGTTATTCCCGTTATTGTCGATAACGGGCGACAGGCTTGGTCTTGCCTCTCCCAGATCAGAATCTGGCCGGAAAGTACGTTCTCGATCCTCAAGGACAGGGAGGTTGCCAAGCATGTCGGCGCGCAATTGGTATCGAAAGATTTGGACAGCGATCGGATCGAACGCCTGAAGGCGGTCGCAAGCCGTATCCTTAACCGGCCCCTGACGCCTTTGGGCACTCAGCTGGCGAAGTGGTCGGAAGTCTTCGCCCATTCATTGCTCGAACGCCAAGTGGCACCGCGCACTTGGTCACGCTTCTACGACGACCTTCCACGCGTGTTCGACGCCGCGAATACTTCGCTAGAGGCGCTGGACGAAATAGCCATTCTATATGACCGATCGGGAAAGCTGCGGCCTGCCGGCGGTCACGATGATGAGAAGCGGACCGGGGTCTTTGTGCGGAACGATGTGCCGAAAGGTAAACGAAAGAAAGCCGGCATCCCTCTCCCACCCGCTACACTAGCGCGCCGCTACCGGTTCCTAGACGACCGCATTCGACTTCGGCCCGAGACCCTGGACGCATTCCTCGAAGCCAGCCTTGTTCGCGAGTACGACCCGGTGGACGCACTGGCGGGCCTGAAGTCCGCTCTCGGTCAAAACGCAAACGACCAGCGCCGTCAAGAGGCGCTGGTGTGGGCATTCCACGTGTGGCGCACGGCGTCAGGGGCCAGACTGGAGGAAGAGCTGCAGAAGGCCGACCTGTATGTGCCGACGCTTTCCGGTTGGCATCCGGCCAGCGAATGCGCTTTCTCGTCTTCGTGGACGTCGGTCGGGAGAACCCTTGAGAACTACCTGGTCGAGGCCGCAGATATTTCGCCGGACTGCCGTCGGGCACGTGATCTGCTGTTGGTCGGACAGCAAAGTTGGCCGGCCTCGGTGCAGGATGCGAAGCGGCATTGGACCCGATTTCTGGAACTGATCGGGGTTTTCGACGGGTTGAAGCCGGTGGCCGCGCGGCTTTCACGTAAGGGCTGGCCTTCGAACCTGTGGGATTCCGTCTTGCGAAGCGGCAATGCCGCTGAAGGTTTGGACAAGAACTGGTGTACGGAGGTGGTGCATGTCTCCTTCAATCATCCCTATACCGAATACAGGATGAAGGCCGAGGCTTGGCGATTACCGGGACAGATTGAACACGATGCACTGCCCGAAGGGACTCGGGAGCTGCTTTGCACCCTTATCTTTGAGCACCTGAAAGCGAACGGCATGGACTATTTCCAGTTCGAGGTCGGTCGCTTCGAACGCTACGAACGCAATTGGGATCGTCGGAAGCTGCCAACACCGTTGGCAACTTTCCTGCGCTCAAAACAGTGGATAGCGGCCAGCTCCCGGGAAGGCCTCGCATTCAGAAGTCCTGATCAATGCTGGGGCTCGCGGATTCGCCGCGGTAGCCCGCCACGGTTCATCGACCGCGTGCCCCACGCGGTAGCCGATCTATCGGACGGAAATGGCCTGGCGGAGTTGGCCTTCGACGACGCGCTAGGTCTGCGGGATTGGCAGAGCCAAGCTACGGCTGTCAAGCGGCTGCGTGATTTGGCGGGCGTCGCGGTGGGCCTTTCCTCCAACGATCGGCCGACTTTGCGAAACGAGTATCGACGCGCATGGCGCGATGTGGTGGAGGCAGGGCGCCCACTGCCCGAAAACTTGAGCTTGATTGTCACGCGCCGGGGGCAGCTGGAAGCTCTCACCGGCGAACCCGGCACCCCTACGGCGGTCATTGTCACTGAGGATGCGCAAAGGTTCGAGGCGCGCGTCCTGGCATCTGCCGGCCAGGCTGTTCTTGAAGTAGGCCCCACCCCTACCGATCAGGTTGCGACACTACTTGAGGAGACGGGTGCCTTTATCCCGCGACGCCTCGACGGCATCGGGGTCCAACTGGTCGTCGACGGCGCACCTTTCGTCCCTCGCGCCGGCGATCCGTTGCTGACCTCTCTTGATCTGGAATGGTTGCCCGAGGTCATCGTGATCGGCCACGAACTCCGAGGCGAACAGCTTGAGCGTGGTATTCAGAGCTCGACGATCGACCGGCGGATGCGGACCATCAGGGTCCGTCGATGCGAGTCCATGACATTGCTCGTCAATGATGAGGCGGTTTCACCATCAGAACACCTGACTTGGTACGCCTACGAGCACGACGAACTGCCGACGCTGATCTTGGCCGAAACTGTAACTCTCGACTGGATGACGCTGGCGGGTCCTCTGTCCGGAGATCTGTTGCGTCTGGTGGACGGCAGGCTGAAGACGCCGAGGCTCCTGCTTTCCCAACTTGCGCTACACCGCTCCTCGAACGAATTGGACTCGCCCAGCGACGAGGCCCTGGCGCGCGCATTCGAATGCGATGTTCAGACGATCCAGGAGCATCGCGCCGCGTTGCGGACCAACCTGGAGCACATCCTCCATCTGCTGATACCAGTGGTCAGGTACTATGGCAGCCCGGAAATTTCGCGTCAGCTTGTGAGCGATGTTGATGGCGCTGGCAACAGATTCGATGCACGTAAATGGTTGGAGTTGCATCTGGCCCATGAGGAGTACTCTCCAGACGAACTCATCCAAGCCTGTGAGCAGGCAGCAAACCGCAACGAACTGCGCCGCCGGCTGGAACTTGACTATACGAGGTACAACCGCGTCCTCCTGGACCTGGGTGAAGCACCGCTGTCGAACGAGGCCGAGTTGCGGCGACAGTATGACGCTTATCTGGGACGCATGCGGCCAGCGATCATCGACCGGATACGACGCCACCACGCCTCTGACTTCCACGCCGGCCGCGATCTCCAGGCCTATAGAGTGCGAAAAACCCTGGAGTTCCTCGCGTTCGATTCAGACTGGATCTTGACGCGGGAGGCATTGGAGATGGAGGCCGTGGAAACACACGTTACCGACCTCCTGACGGAAACGCTTGGCGAAGATGTTGCAGTCGAGTTGCCGCCGTTCAAGCGTGTGGTGAATACGAACCGAAAAGCAATTCGCGAGTTCTCGCTGGAGGCCATGCCGGTCGTCAACCTATGGTGCCAGCGAAACGGCGAAGTACTTCCGGAGCCGTGGCAGCAGGGCGAGGCTCAGGCTGTTGTTCGGCATGTGGAGAACAGCGGACTACTCGATTTCGAACTCATTTCCTCTACGGGCATCCCTGCCCTGTGCCGTTGGGCCGGCTGTTGGCCAGACGGCATGCCCGATACCATGGATGGCAATGCACTTGGACTCAGTAAGGACGACCTTGAGGCAGAAGAGAAGCGTCGCGAGCGTGCGCGACAAGAAAGGGAAATCGAGCGGCGCAGCATTTCGTTCGCGGGAGCCTCTCTTGACACCGGAGACCCGAAATTTGCCGAAAACCTTCAGGAATTGGCCGCCGGCTTCTTGGCAAACGACGAAACTTGGTTCGAGCGGAGCAGACAACGGACCCGTCTCGTAGAGTTGGAACATCCGGATGAGCCGAGCGGTGGCATAGGCGGTGGGGGAACAAGTCGCGGGACGCGCAGGCGGGAAAGGCAGCTGACGGATACGCAACGGCAGGCGATGGGCTTGGCCAGCGAGTGGCTTGCGTATCAGTTTCTCTGCCGACGCCACAGTGAATACGTCGATGAGAGTTGCTGGGTCTCACAAAACCGCGCTCACTTCTTCGGTGGTGATGAAGGCGACGATTCGGCGGGATTCGACTTCCGGGTGAAGACTCCACAGGTGGAATGGCTATACGAGGTCAAGTCGTCCTTAGAAGACAGCGGAGAGTTTGAATTGACCGCCAACGAGCTTCGCGTTGCCAGCAGTGCATCCAAAGATGGGCGCAGACGCTATCGTATCCTCTACGTTCCCCACGTCTTTACTCCAGACAGCTGGTGCGTCCTCGAACTCCCAAATCCGATGGGTGAAGCCACCCGAAATCGATTCGCTACAGTGGGGCGCGGCTCTGTCCGTTTGCGATTCGAACGTCAACGCTAAAATGGCATTCGCAAGACCGCCCAGAATCTCGCGCCCTCCTGCTTCCTCAGTGCTTCCGCGGTTGGGATGGAGACCTAAGCGGAACTTCACGTCCGGATTCTACAGTTTTCTGTTTTTCGACAACAACTTAATCAGAATCAGTCCTGGACTCGTACTGTAAACAAATTTCCCGAATTATGTACTGAATTTGACGATATTTGGACAAAATCTGACACTTTGACGATACATCGTCAACAAGACTTGACCGAAAACGCAGGATTTACATGTAAACAATTGTCCAGTTTTCCTTCGTTCAAGGGCCAAATAATCGACTCAAAATCAACGACTTGCGAGAATCTGATTCCGTTTTGTTCTCAATGAAGTTCCTCCTAAGCGAAGAATCAAAACGCCCACGAAACGTTCAGACTTTGGGGCGATTATGATTGCGAGGGCCCGCAACCCCCGAGACCGACATTTGATCGAGATTTCGGTCTGAAGTGCATTAACATAATGATATATAATGAACATTTTTTTCTAAGAGTATCGTTCGACAACTAAGAGCTATGCCAAATTACGTTCTACGTGTTTAGCCTCTACTCCGCTGCGGCCAACGCGACCACATCCGCGTCGGCACTCAATGTTTTCTGGGCCACTTCCACCAGATGCGGATGATGGGTGTGGAACAGCAACTGCGTCTGCTCGGTTGCCGTCGGCACACCGCCGCCCGACGATCATCCGCTCGTCCGAGAAAGGAACTTGGTAGATCGTGTGGTCGAAAGCGTAATGGAGAACTCGAAGCCATAGCCGAACAATTTGCAACGCACGGCAACCTTCATCATCTGTGCCCATCTTGTGTATCAGGGTGTAATAGGGGCAACTTGCCGGGAATTGCGTTTCGTATGAGAGGATGCGTCAGGCTGTGGCGCGGCGGGTGATGATCTCGGCAAGCCTTGGCACTTCGGCGGCACCGGCAACGCCAGGGCGGTTGCACAGATCGTCCCGGAACGGCACGCCGAGCTTGTTGCAGGTCTTCAATGCCCCGAGACAGGCATCCCGGGCCGCACGCCCGCTCTCGCTCCGGGATCCGAACGAGATCTTCCGCCGGGTGACATGGGCCCGGATGTCATTTTCGGCCAACTTCGAATTCAGCGGCGTGGCCGGATACTCGAGCACCCGCAAGAGCTCATCCTTGTTCGCCCTCAGCCGCCGCAGCAGGTTGTCGAGGCTGGCATGGCCGGTCCGCTCTCCGAAGATCTCGTCGAAGCGCAACGACAGTGCCTGGGCCCGTGTATTGCAGGGGGTCTTCCTGCAGGCAGACAGTTCCCGGTAATAGCCCCGGACATCATCCAGCACCGCATCCACACGCATGCGCTGGAATTCGGAACTGCCCCCTTGCTTGCGAACCAGTCGCTCGGCGTGAACCCAGCAGAGAGAGTGGGCATCGCCGACATTGAACTGGCCGGCATCGTCGCTCAGGATCACGGTCCCGGCAATGCGACCGGCATCGCAGATGTTGCCCCGGAGCGCACCCTCGGCGCCGGCTGGCGTGACGGTCGACCGGCTCCGCGACATGCTCGTGCTCCGGGAGAAGCTCGTGGACCAGCGCGCCGACCTGAAGCTGGCCTTCGACGAGGTCGGCGATCCGGCGCCGGACGGGCCGGTCCCGAAAATCCTCTCGGAGCTTGACGCCGGCGTCCGCGAGTATGACCGGCGGATCGGGGAGCTGATCGCCGGTTCGGAGGAGCATGCGGAAAGCTACGGGATCCTGACCTCGGTTCCGGGCATCGGCCCCGTCACGGCGGCGGCCCTGATCGCGTGGATGGGCGAGCTCGGCGCGATCGGAAACCGCCAGGCCGCCGCCCTGATCGGCGTCGCTCCCTTCGCCCGCGACAGCGGAAGCCGCAAGGGCGGGCGCCATGTCAGCGGCGGACGGAGGAGGCCGAGGGACGTCCTCTACATGGCGGCGACGGCGGCCTGCGTGTTCAATCCCGAGATGGCGGAGTTCCACAGCCGGCTGAAGGAAAGGGGAAAGCCCCACAAAGTCGCGGTGACCGCGGTCATGCGGAAGCTGATCGTGACCGCGAACGCCCTGCTGCGCGACCGGCGCATGTGGGAGGACCGGACCGGGGCCGCCGCCGGCTGACGCCCGCGCTGGCCGTGTCCCGCGGCCGTCTGCGGGGCACAAAACGAATCAGACGCGCCGGTCAGGTCACCGCGGCCGGACTGCCTCGGCATGCCCGCATTGCGCCCGCCTGTGGACGGGATGTGGAAAACCCGGAACAGGACCTCCGAAAACCGCCGGAAAAGGCCGAATCCGGGCTTGACTCAAAACATGGATGCTTTCCCGTCAGCTTCATGCGCCGCATGTATTCGAGCCCGGCATCATTGACGCTGCAGGCCACGTCACCGGCACAGAGACATTCGAGAAAGTTGAGGCGGCTCTTCGAGCCGGTCGACCTGAAATGGGTGAAGACATCGTTGCCGATCACCGTGCAATAGCCGTTTGCCGCCCTGTGCCGGGCGCCGGTATCGTCGACATTGATCCATGCCGCACTCTCCATGCCTGCCCTCAGCACCTCCTGCTGCTCCTCGACGATGACCCTCGTGTCCCCGTTCAGGAACCGCCCCACCTGGCGAGCGGATATCTCAAGGCCCAATCCGTTCAGCAATGCCGCGATGCGCTGCACCGTCGACTGGCACTGGTGATACAGCATGATCACCAGCGCCTTGACGCCGGGACCATACTGGCTGCGTCCCGCCGCCACACCCGGCGCAAGCGGCGCCACATGGCGGCTGCCGTCCGGAAACCGCCACACCTCCCGCCGCCAGGTGACCTCCTTGGCGTGGAACACGATGTCGCGGACAGTGTGCGCCTGGTAGCCCCTGCGTTCCGCACCCTCGGGCACGTCCTCGAGGGCGACCCTCTCGTCGCGCCGGTGCAGGTTCGGGTTCCGGCGCCGCGGGCCCCGGCCCTTCTTTCGGCCCTTGCCCTCCGTCTTCGACCGGCTGGCTCCGGAGGCGCCGGAGGCGGCCAGACCGCTCGGCTTCAGTTCCGGACGCCGCGGCAGGTTCTTGAGCAGCCTGATCTCGTCCCGCAGGTCCCGGATCAACCCGGTCAACTCCGCAAGCCGTTCATCCTGTTCGGCAAGCCGGTTGTCCCTCTTTGCAAGCAAATCCCGAAGGGACGAGAGTTCCGCCATCAGCGCCGCATGGCTGGCACCGGCTTGGCGATCTGTCTGCGAATCACCCATACCCCATTGAATCACAGGACGATTCGCAGTGGAATCCCCTGAATGCACCGGATCAGACTATGCCGGAACACAGGGGGACAGTCGAAGATACCGGATCAGAACCCCACGCCGCCAGTGCAGAACAACAACTCAAGGAAAATCAAATTCCCGGCAAGTTGCCCCTATTACTGTTGACGGCTTGCTGGACCAAGCCCGCTCGTGGTATTCCGGGTCAACGACATGGAGGATGTCAGGGTGATCAGGGACTCAAGCAGTCAGCAGGCGGACTCTGCACCGGTTCCCGAACCGGTTGACAGGATTCTGCGGATCGGGATGGTCTGCGAAGTGACCGGCCTCGGCAAGTCAACGCTGTACAGGATGATGCGGGAGGGCAAGTTCCCTCCGGCGAGAAGGATCTCGTCAAATTCCATCGGCTGGCGGTTGTCAGAGGTCAACGCCTGGATGGATCAGCTGCCGGTCAACTAGGGTTGCCTGCAGCGAGCCCGTCCAGGTCTCGGCTGCGCTGGCCCGGAAGCTGATGATGACCGCCGCCCAATTCTCCGGAAGTCGAGACAGTTGAACACTGCGGGAGCAACTGCCACATGGCATGGTTTTCGAAGGTATCATCCCCGGCCAGCCGCGAGAACCATCGTGAGATCGATGTCGACCCAGGCCCGGTTGAGGAGGGAACAGGCCGGTGACAGTGCAGGCGGCATGACATCCTTCTCGACTCTTCTGGTTCCACGGCTGTCGTGGAGTTTCCACCTGAAGCCGATCCTCCTGCGGTTGTCCGGATTCCTGTTGAACCGGTTGCAGCGCCACACCCGCCCGGACCTGCGCCATCGGGTCCGCCGGAAATTGCAGCCAGCGGAGAAGTTCGATGAACGGTTATGAAGCCGGTGAACAACAGGCGGGGCTGGCGAAATTGGCCGGCGGGCTGCAGGAACTGGAACAGGCCATCGAACGGTTGATGGAGGCATCCGGCGAATACCTCCTGACGGCGGCGGGAACATGGCGGAGCTGGCGAGAAGGTGGTGCTGTCGCGGGAAGCAAAGAAGCAGAGGAACTCGTCGTTGCCTCCTGCAGGCGCCTCCTGGAATGTCGAACGGAACTGGCTGAAGTCGCTATCGTCCAGCCGCTGTCGAGGATGATGAACTCGCGACCGTTTTCGGTGAAGATGAGTATGGCGGGCCGGAAATCCGATGAGTGACACCATCCGCAGTCCCCTGGCCGCCTTGCCCTATGACAGTGCAGACTACGCTGCCCACTACGACGACGTCTATCTCCTCTCCGGCGTCAATGCTGGCCAGACCGCGTTCGAGCTGGCAATGGTAAGCCGCATCGCCGAGCGCCACCCTTCCTGCAGTTGGCTCGATGTCGGTTGCGGCACCGGCTACCACCTGCGCAACGCAGTCGGTCCTGACAGGCGGGTCGGGGTCGACAGGGCGCAGGCCATGCTGGACGTTGCGATTTCGCGCCCCGGGCGGACTGCCGGATTTCACCGCCGCGACGGCCGCGACCTTGCGAGCCTCGGCCGCTTCGATCTCGTGACGCCTTCTGGTACGGCTACCTGCACCAGGAGAACCTCGAAGAGGTTATCCGGTTGTTCGGTTCCATGGCCGCGGCCGTGGGAGCCGGCGGCAGCCTGTTGTTGGGCGTCTGCAATCCTGCAGGCCTGTTCGACAGCCTGCCCCGTCAGTCGCCGATGGTCTACGGGCCACCTGCCAGGATCGACGCCATGGTCTGGAGCCACACAGAGCCCGACGGCTCGCTCTATCCGGACATGATTGCCCCGCATCCCGAACTGATCCTGGAAGAACTGGGACCGATGTCCGACCGGCACGAATGGCTCGAATACCCGCCGCCCAAGACAGCGCCGGCCTGGTCCCGGCGGGCACTGCATCTTGAGGGGCGTCTCACGGGCAGGTGAGGACAAAGGCAACGGCAGGAGGCGACATCGTGAATCCGGACTTGACCATACGTGAACAGCGGCTGGCATTGGCGTTGGCGCGGGCTGTTGCGCTGATACGGGCAACCGCAGGGGAAATAGTCGAAGGCCGGGCAGGTCTCTCAGATGACGGCGCGATCTTCCAGGAGCACCTTGGCTTGATCGCCGACAGCGCGGTGCTGCTCAGGGAGTGTGGCATCGACACAGGCGGAATCGAGGATCTTGGCAGGAACGTGACAGCCGTTCCGGAGACCGGGCAACCCCGTCCTGCCGCCGCACTGCCTAGCCCGTTCGACACGGGCAGTGTGACGTGAACTCCCTGGGTGCCGGTGTCCCGCAGCCGGTCAGTGCAGCCGGGCTGGCAGGTGCTCAAGCGCGTGTCGAGGGACATGGCTGGGACCTGGAATGGGTGTTCCGGAGGCTTGTATCCACGCCGCGCTGGCTTGGCCAGGCCGCCGACCGGAAGGGTCGGACTCTGACTGTCGCGCATCATTCGATCTGGTGTTCCAGGGTCGCCTGGACAATCCTCGAAATGGAAAGGACAGAGCTGCGGGCGGGAACTGCACTCTGGGCACTGTTGCATGACGGACATGAGGCCTAGACCGGTGATGTTCCGCGAACGTTGCAGCTGCAGTTGCCCTCCCTGCTCGAACAGCAGGAACGAATTGACTCCCTGATCCTCGAACGGATCCCCGAGGAACGGCCGGCCCTGACGAGATGGGCTTGCAAGCGGATCTGGCGCCAGGACCTGGTCGAGAGGATTGACAGGACCGCCTCGGCTGCCGAGCGCGAGTTCTATGTCGACGCGTCCGGATCACCGAAGGGGAGGGGCTGCCTGCCTGCCAGCTGGCCGACGCTGCCGGCAGAACTTCCGGGGCAGCCGCGCGCGGCAGCGCTGATGGACGAGGGATTTGATCTCCTCGCCAGATTGCTCGGTGGTTGAGACTGAGCATGGCTTGCCAGTTGCATGTCCCGGCCAGGCTGAATCGCCATCTTGATTACCGGCCCTGCAGCTACGAGCAGATCTGCGGTCTTCTCGACCGCTGGTGCGCCGGAGGCAGCGAATTCGCGAGATGCATCCTCAACCGGCCGGGCCGGAAAAACAAGCTTGAAACCGTTCCCGGCTACTTCGTCTGGGGAGATGTGACCAGGTTCTGCGTGCCACTTCCTAGGATCGAGCCGGTTCCTGCGTCCAATCCGGACGTGGCGCCGCGCTGGCATCGCCACACTGCGCTGGTCAGGCGCCTCCGCTGTTTCCGTTGTCTCGGCAAGCCGGACTCTCCACCGGATCTTACGAAGGATAGGGACGGCAAGTACCCGTCGGCACGCCTGGAGGATGAACTGGCCAGGATCGGAGTCGTGTCACGCCCGGATTTCAGAAGCCGACAAGGCACTCAATAATCCACCCGAGTGCTCAACATCCTCGTCCACGCCGCCAGGAAGGACATCGTCGAAGAATTCGATTCAACAACAGTATACCTGATGGGTGAGACAATGCGGGTCTACCCTGTCTAAGTCCGGCCAGAATTGGCAAAGCGCCTCGGCATTCCGGACACCGGATAGCCTTGCCCGATCGTGACGATGACGAGCTTCCCGGTATTATTCTCGACCTAGAGATATCAGGCGACTCCGCTGACATTCCCTTGGATGCAACTTTGTGCGCTGGCGTTGAACTCAATGACGTTGACAACAGGAGTGTTATCAAATGTAGCGGTGCACGCTACGAAGCAGGAAAGTGCTGCAGCATGATTGTTGCAAGCGGGGTTGACCTGGTCGCTGGCTGGTATGCCAACAGGTTGGCCGGGCAGAGAGGGGCACATCGGAGCCCCCGTCTGTTTGCCGAAGGCTGGATGAGAACATACCCCCTCGGCGTCGACACGGCGGGCTGTCGCTACCAAACCCATGTTGTGAAGCCTGAAGCGGCGCTGACAGTCTCCTCCGTTGGCGAAGCACAGAACGCAGTAAGCGAGTTTCTGACTGCCAATAGATCCGGCACGGCCGAGGCAGTGCTTCGGATTTCAAACGCCGATGGAGGAACCATGTACCGGCGGATCCGCTGCGACCTGGGGGGATGGCGATACCTTGGAGACTCCGGAAGAGGCTGCTGAGCGCTGCCTCGGCGAACTCGGCAGTAAGATGAAAAACTCGCAAGTAGTTGAGATCATGCCAGCTTGCTCGATTGATGTACATCCGCAGGTGGTAAGGGCGATTCACGACAGGCTGCAGGAAGCGGCCTCAGGTTCGAACCTGTGCGGGTCCGATACATTCCACGCCGCAATGGTCCCGCCGGACAGGCGAGAGGCTATGCCCAACAAGCCCAGAAGGCGCTTCGGTTACGCCTAGGGAACGGTTGCCGTCCGCCGCAAATTCAACAAGGAGACCGGAGAGGGTTGCGATCTGGCGATTTCACTTTTCACCGACAACTTGACCGGGACTCCGCTTGCTGCAATCGCAACGCCTGCTGCGCCAGATGCGCCAGAGCATGCGAATACGAAGGATGTCAGTCCGATAGTCACCAGCGAAGCCTTGGTTGCTAAAGATACAGTTCAAATAGTTCGCAAACTGGAGGAGGAGGATGCTGGGCATGACGATCCACTTCCGTGGTGGCACACGTTCGGAGGGTTGACACAGGGAAAAGGCAGCCAATGATCAGGATCACGATTTCCGGCTGTGCTTGTATCGCTGAGCGCCTTGCCCGCCATCGTCCAGGCGCTTGGGGATCTTCGCCAGTGTAGCGCGACAGGAAATTTGGAGTCAGGAGTTCAATTTTGGAGTCAGCTATGAACACTACGGTAACACAAGGGTAAATTGACTTCCGGCTCGCTGCAGATTGATGGTCTATAGTGGGATGAATCCAACACTTGGAACCCTTCCTTTCCCATTGCCTTCCGCGTTATCCTACAGTCCATGATAATCAAGACTAAATCGTTGCCATAAAACCAGGTCACTTCCCCATTTCTGACACATGGGGTAGTTTCAAAACGATATAGTCAATCCACCGAGTTGGCATTGGCTTCTATCCACGGCAACGCTTGTTCCGGAATTCGGGGCAATCCCTGCCTTTGGATATACGTGGCATATCGTTGCTGCAATGTAGTCACGTAAGGGTGTAGCAACCGTCCGATCCGATGCTTTTTGAGTTCAGAATATTTGCATACGCGCAGTTTATTGAAACGGACCAGAATGCTGTCTCCCTCAACGATGCCGAACACGACGCTCTGGCCAACAGGAGATAAAAATTGCCCGTACTCGAATTTCTGCTCTTCCAATTTGTCACGATCAATCAACTTGCCTTCGACGCAATGAACATCAATGTTATTAAGAGTACGGCTACCCCTTGGTATACAGTCGCAATCCGGCCTCAGGTTTAGCCAAAACGTCCTTTCGCCGCTTCTGAATAAGTCGCCGCACCTGACCTCGTCGTCTGGAAGCACATGTTTGCTGCGGAAACTCGTCTCCGCGATCAATCTTCGCAACTCCTCTGATGCGACATCCTCAGTATCTCCGTCTAGGTATCTGCCTTGAAACGCATCAACCCGCATTCGACCCATGAGACTGTCGTTGATCAGAGTGGTGAGGGAAACACTTGGATCTATGCTGTCCTCGCGGTAGTTTTGCCAGAATATCCGCGGCCAGTTGACGCTCCTTTTGCACATGGCATCAAAGAGTTCACTCTTCGCTTGGTCGAAGGTGCGGCTCCATGTCTTCAAGGCATAGATTGAAGCGTTGCCGTAGACCCACTTCTCCAGATGTTCAATTTCGACAGATTCTCCATTCCAGAACGAACTCTTGGGTTTCACAAACAAGAAGTTGGAATGCTCCGCCTCCAAACTGTGTTCATCATCGGACTGCGTAGCCAGTTCTGCCATGACGTCGTCCGGACTTTCATTTGTCAGGATGAATACCGGCACCAGATTCTGTTTGGCGGACTTCAGAAATCTTGTGATGTCATCAATCGTCTTTCGCTTGGCTGCCTCCCCTCCCGTTGCCCAGAGGTTCCAATCCAACAGTACAAAACTGGCTACCCTCAACATGTTTGACCAAAAGACCTCATCAGGCAAACTACGCCTCTTTACAAACGGGACATTCCATTCACTCTCAAACCAATTGACGATCTGACTGATCAAATCCTCATGGCCGTCTGAATTCTCCTTAACGACAGATTCTTCGGTAAGAGCGTCATCAATAACGACACCTATTCCTGACATCAATTCACTGGTCTTCACTAGCCTTCTTCCTCTGCTAAACGAACAATGAAACTTGCACCTCCTAGCGCATGACTTCCTGGGTCTGCTAGGTTGATCGTGTATCCATGACGCTCCAGCAACTGGCGCGCAATATAGAGACCCAGCCCTCGACCCTCCTGACCCTTGCCAGAAAAAAATGGCTCAAAGATGTATGGAGCGTCTTCCGAATCCACGCCCGGCCCACTGTCTGCAAAGACCAGTTCTCCCGCATCACTGTCGAGCGTGACAAGTATTTCGCGCTTGAACGACGGAGCAGTAGTCTCCAACCAGTACGCAGCATTGTCGAACAGATTGATGAGCACCTGCATGATCACCCCGTCATTCGTTGTCGCGACCAGAGGTGAGGAGCCCTTTACCGACTTATTGTAGCTGATGTAGTGCTTCTCAAGTAGCCCAGAATAAATGCCTTGAATCTTGTCAAGGACAGGCTCCACTTTGAGCACCCGCCTGCGTCGGCGCGATGAACGGAACAGGCTTTGCACGTCCCGCATGCCTTCCATAATCTGCTGCATGACACCGACAAGCATGTCGGCCTGATCAACTATCTCCCCAATCGACTCTTCGTGGGAATGTCGCGCAATCCTGAACGCAATGTCTCTTGCTCTGCCCATAAGCAGCATGATGTCATGGGACGCCATTTCAACTGACAGGCCCACTCCTGCCAGGTCTTCGGTCATCTCGGCGCGTTGGGTCAGAACACTTCGTTCTCGCTCGTATGCCGACTCGATATTCGAAACCTCCGTTGCGTACTGGGTATGCCCAGAGCTCGTCAGCGACGTCTTCAATTCCGCAAGCTGCTTCCCAACCACACCTCCAAGTGCAGATTTCGCAGTGCTTTTCTGCAGTTGCCTTGCCTGATACTGATGGAACGGGTGCTGCTTGATAAACGACAAGAAAGCACCGATCAGAAATACGAACTCTTCGAAAGCTCCGCCGGTCTCGATCAGCCCCTCTCGATCCGTCTTGTCTCTGAGTTCCGGATTCCCGACATGGGTAATGTCTACCCACCCGATGATCTGGTCGTTGCTAAAGAAGTGACCGGCGCGTCCGGTTCCACGCGATGTGTCAATATTCAGCCAGTCATCTTCGGGATCTCCATAAGGGTAGACACGCACCCCATCCCGATAGAGGTAGACCCGATGGTTCTTAAGGCGGTTCTTTTCCGCCTGGGTCAACAGGTATTTCCCTTCAATTCCTCTGGCAAAATCGAAAATGTGGAACCTGAAACTGAAGTCGCCGCATGTGTACTCTTGCTGTTCTGAAGCTCTCTGCCTTTCTAGCTTCGTCGGGTATCTCTGCCGCCAAATCCACAGTCCCTTGACGCGGTCGTCATAGAGACTGATTTCTTCGTCACCATCCCCCTTGTTGAACTGGAATGCACAGCCCTCACCAACAAAGCGTCCCCTAATTGCAAAGACGGCCTTGTCCTCAATAAGTGCCTTCAGCGTTTCCTCTTCAGCATCGGCGACGGCCCATTCATTTCCATCGCAAACAACCCGGATTTCAAAGTTGTCTTCTGCTCTGCTGCGGGTCAACCTCGACACCGGGTCAGTAAGGTTAGCCACATCTCGACACAGCAGCCGGATTGCATGCGTGTTCCAAGTGCCTTTTAGATCCTTCATCTCGATTGCTGTTCCGTGCTCCTCCCCCACAAACAACTTTGGCTTGCGTTCGTCCCAGTCGATCTTCACCTGGTCAAGAAATATCTCCCTTTCCTCTCCGCTTTCCTCAAGGAAGTCATCGTCAAACCTCGCAAAGTCAAACCAGACAACTGTTTCGAGGTCTGCACCCCTTGCTCGTGTCGTCAACAAGATCTTCCGTGCTAGTTTGAGGACTGCAAAACGGCCGATCCCCTTTTCACCTTGTACTACTCGCCCTCGTCCCGGCGTTAACTGCTGCCCCTTCTTTTTCTTCAGAAACTTAGTCGGCGTTGCCGGGTTCATCCAAGCTTGCTTGACGGATTCAGAAGTCATCCCGAAGCCATCATCCCGCACAATGATCTTTGACCCGCGAGCCAGGGTCATGTTCGCCTCGAACCCTTCGAACATCACATCAACTCGGCTGGCATCGGCGTCGTAGGAATTCTTGATCAACTCGACTAGAGCAACTCGCTCGTTCTTGAGTAGCTGCTCGCCCAACATGGTCAAGAGCCTCGCATAGGGCCGAATTGAAAGAGGTGTCTTCACCGAACTGGCGTCTGGCGGCTCCTTCTCCAATCCTTGGACCTCAACCTCAGAATTCACGCCTTTCTCCCAATCAGCACGAACTCTTCCGCATATACTTTCCGCTGGCTAGCGTCTCGCGTGAACCGGCCGCGCGCGTCACGGAATGGCGTCATCGTCTTCAGAGAGACTCTACGCGGAATTACACTGATTCCAGTGAATCCTGCCCGGTCCATGCTTGATTCAAGCAGATCTGCGTTGTCAACCTTGATGCCCTTGTAGCGAGTGTTGCCGATGACGAAAACTGCCATTCCGCCATCCTCAAGCACTTCCCGACACCGTCGGACAGCTCTATCCAGATCCACAAAGTACCTCGCTATCGAGGACGCGTGGCTTGAATCCACACCATGCATGTCCTGATAGGTGCGCCAGGCCGCTTCTCCCAGCCTCTTGATGACAGATTGCTGCGGCCGCCTGACCCCATACCTGTTTCCAAGCATGTTCCGCCGAAGCGATCTGTAGTCAGCCGCATAGTCCAGCCACAATGTCGACAGCTGATGGATGTCGGCATAATTGTAAGACGTAACGTATGGGGGACTAGTGACAATCAAGTCAGCTGTTTCCCGATGATTCCTGCTCCCTAAGAAGTTCTTTGCAAATATCCTAGTTGTCGTAGCAGGGCTCGGAAAGACGTTTTCCTTGTTTGCCCTGCGCATCATCTCGACCTGATCCTCGAACGCTGCAAATACTTGGCGCGGCTGCTTGTCTGGATCACGCTGCGCCTTGATTGACTTGGTCAACCAAAACGAAGTCGGCTTTAGAATAGCCGAGAAAGCACACTGAAAGAACCGGCGA
Source organism: Paracoccaceae bacterium (assembly GCA_963664715.2). Lineage (GTDB taxonomy): Bacteria > Pseudomonadota > Alphaproteobacteria > Rhodobacterales > Rhodobacteraceae > JAPOXR01. Next base: position 277,718 of record CAXXUY010000012.1, on the reverse strand, counting down.
TGTGGGCTGTAGGAATGTGTCAGCCTCCGAATCGCCTTGTCCAGTCTGATCAGGTCGTAGATATTGGATTCGTCAAACCAATATCGAACCCGTTCGCTGATCCCGAAGCGATCCTCCGCTTTTACCTCATAGCAACGTGCAACCTTGCTGATGGCAATGAAGTTGCGCTCAAGATCTGCGTCCCTGTAGCTATGGGTCTTGACCTTAGCGATCAATGTTGCCAGCGGATTGAGATCACAGCCCCAAAAGTCCTTGCCGTTACGTTTTGCCTCGACTGCCGTGGTGCCACATCCGCAGAACACGTCCGCGACATTACGTACTCTAACACCGGCGTCTTCGGCGTATCCCAGTGCCTTGGTTGTAATGAAAGCAGGGAAACGTGCAGGATACGGATGGATCCTGTGAATGAGTTCCTCCCGTGTTTCTCCGAAGTCCCAATACGACGCCGGTGAGCGTTCGATGATCATAGTACTTGCTTGAACATCGTCAATTGATCCGTGGGTTCAACAGCGCTTTCTTGGTGAATACTCAAAAGTTCCATTTTGCCAGTTTGGAGATGATCACGACTGGCTGCAGAATTCAGGAGTAACTCCAAGTCTAGCAATCCAACCTGCACCTGCCACGCCCAGACTACTGTTTTCAAAAACACACTCCCAACCGCTTTCAACACACTCTTTGGCGTTATTCATTATCATACATCTTACAACATATTGCTACCAACGGGTATGTTTCAAGACTAAATGTAGATGCTCGAGCAGTGATCATGCGCACGAAAGTACGGACTTCCGGTCGGACCATTCACATCAAGACTTTCGTTGCGCCTACTATCTCGACATCCTTACCAAGGATGCCAAGACACGCTTGAATTCCCATTGCAGTTCCTCCGGTTCGCCGTCCTCCAATTGCTCAAGGAAATCAACAGAGCGTTCCATTTTTCTCGGAACCGGACATCCGTCATGTTGGGGGTGAGGTGAGGACTGCGAAGGTTTCATGCTGATGGAACTCCGCGCCGGTCTCAAATAACCTGTAGCGCCTTCATTTCGTGCGCTGGCTTTCCTCCTTGCTCAGCAACATCAAGCCGCACCCGAATGCCCTGGCCCGGCCAAATCCATTCCGTACCGCCGCACTCATCCGGCAGGGGTCCGTGACCGTCAGCGTCCCCCTGACATCGATTACGCCAAACACGGCTGGCCTGCCGGACTTCCGGCTGGCCTTCATGACATGATAGCGGTCGACGGAAACATCTTCTCCGTTCACATCAAATCCGTGTTTCCTGCCCTGGTCAGCCAACCACCGGGGAGCAGCGGCGCGGGCCGCCTGCAGCCGGCTGGTCCGGTTTCCACTTCCAGGCGGAGATCTCGACAACTCATCCATCACGATGTCAGTCCTCGACCCGCGGCCCCGGCTGTTCCGTACAGCCCGGGTGGCATTGACGCGCAGTTTGAACGCGAGCCCGCTGTCGGTATCGAAGTCCAGCGCATATTCCTCCGTCATCAGCCGCAGTTCCGGTGACGGTAGCGGGTGCCGGGCGGACAGGATGAGGAAGCGGCTCTTCGCGATCTCGCGGAACAGGAAATCCCGGTTGTTCCCCTGCGGAAAAAGGGACCAGACCAGGCGATGATGCGCATCCAGCAATCCTGATCGCGGGATGCCAGGGACGCCCGCCCCCGGCGGATCGACAAGGCAGGCTCGGGTCAAGTACATGACCGGCTCTTCCTGCCTTCACTGCCGTTGGCATAGATCCAGGCCTTTTCCGGAAAGAATGACCAGTCCCGGCGCCCGCCGGGCCAGGAGTGCATCTCGATAGAGCCGATCACATCCAGTCCCGGGATCCGGGTCCAGCTCATGACTTCTCCTCGGTCACCGGCTCTCCATCCTCCGGGCCTGTCTACCGGCACGGCCGGCTGGACCAGCGCGAGCGCGGCCACCGGATCCCGCGCATCCACGATCCGGGGACCGAGTGGCCAGGCAGGCGGGCAATTGCGGCGGCCGAGGCAGAGAGTGTAGACCGGGCAGCGAAGCGCCGCCGCCAGTTCTTCGAGGGACCACCGGGTGCCGCCCCAAGCGGCAACCGCGATTGCGACATCGCTGCGATAGTCCCGCAGGGTCACAACGGTGTTTGTTCTGCCCCGCGCGTTCCCGAGCGCCTCGACCCGGGTGGAAGCACCGGCTTCTGTCCCGGTTGGTATCGTCTCGACCGTGTGAAAGTCGCGCAGGGCAGAGGATGTCCTGAGGGACTGGACCGCCACCTCGTATTCCGCAAGATCGCGCTGGCCCTCCCGGTCGCCGCGGCAGATTCCCAGGGCGGCGCCAAGCATCCCGATGATCGCGGACCTGCGGGGCAATTCGGCTGTCGCCTTTCTTTCGTGACCGCCGGGACCGCCGAAGCTGGCAAATGGTCCGGCCAGAATTAAGGTGAGATATTCAGCCATGCTGAACCTGGCCGGCTGCGAATTCAGCGATTTCTTCAAGTGTTCCCAGGCCTGCGGCCACATCCATTTCAACGACATGGTCTGCCGCGGGCCCATAGGCCTTGTCCAGTTCACCCGAAGCCTGGCGGAGCCGCTCGATCGAAGCCCGGAGAAGGTCATCTCCGGAGACAGGGTTCAGAAAGGCGGAGGCGAGGGAGCGCGGCTGCACGGATCCCCCTTCGGCGCGAATGAACGAGGCCCGTACGTTGTGAGCGAAGGCAGAGCGTTTTCCTGAAGGCGACTCCAGGGCAAACGCCCTTACCAGCGCCGAGACCGCATGTTGCGCCAGATCGCGATCTCCATCAAGGTTGGCAATCAGGCGGCTGACTTCGACGGCCACATAGAGATAGAAGACACCGCTTCCGTAGCCCCCCACTCCCACAAAGCCGGCACCCGCCTGATCTCCGGGCGGGGCGAGATCGTCCACGCCGCTGATGTAGTCCTCTTCCGCATGGGATGCGTGGGTCGTGAGCGCATGCGCAACCTGAACAGCTGCCTGCCGGTTATAGCGTGGCGCGTCCGCCAGCATCCGTCCGAACATTGCAAGATCCACCGAACTGTCTGCGGTCCGCAGGACATGCTGGCCCAGTTCCCTGGCGGCCTCCTCGATCCCATCTCCCTTCAACGTCCGGGTCGCCAGTTCTAGCGCCGCGTTCCGCTCTTCGGGAGAGATGAACGACAGCTGGGCGATCCTGGCTTTCTCCGACCTGGCATCGAGATGGCCAAAGATCGAAGCAATCCGGACGGCGATGGCATGCGCCTGGTCCGGGTCCGCACCTTCTGCCTTCAACTGCCGGAGAACCTCCTCGCCAAAGCGGCGGCTCCGGAATCCCATCTTCCCGGACAGTGTGGACCGCATGACATCGGAAGTGCGCACCGCCCGCTTCAATGCCTGGGACGAGATCCGCAGCCGTTGAACTCCTCCATAAACCACCATTTTCGGCCTTCCGCTGTCGTCCCGGTTCGGATTTGAGGGTGGATAGACCGTCAGGTAGTGCATTTGCAGGAAATGACTCATCGTCCAGCCTCTCCGCGAGAATGACGGTAGTACCCTCCGGAGCCGGTCCGGGCGCTGGTGGCCGCAGGTGTTGGAAGACCGAGCTTGCGCATTGCAACCCCGGCAAAGGATGAAAGCAGCACTGACCGGCACCGCTCGTTTCGCATTGGCGAAGTTGCCTCGGCAGCAAGGTCAAGCGCTCCCGTCAGCATCCTTTCGTGCCAGGCAGCTTCAACTTCATCCCCGCGACCCGCCTTGATCCCGGCAATGGCGGCCCGGTAGGGAAGGGAAGTGGAACGAAGGAATTCCTCGACCAGCATGTCACCGGCGGCGCCAGACAGGCCGCAGGCCCGGCGAAGCTCGGACGCATAGGCTGCAGTAGCACGTCCGATCCGGTCCAGCCGCTCCAGTTCACCATCCCCGACCAGGCCAGCTGCCGGGAAAAGGCCTGTGGCAAAGTTCAACGGTTTCGCCCGGGAGAATGCCCAACCGCCGGCAAGAATCTCGAAGTGACCCGCATTGCGAAGCCTGAATGCATCCACGACCGGGGCAGGACGGGTGGTCCCTCCTTGCCGTTCCGGGAGAGACCAGGCCAGGGAGTGCCGCTGGTCCGGGCCCGGCGGTGCCGACCGGACCGGCAGCCATTCGGAACTGGCCGAACGGCGGTATTGTGGTGAAAAGGGATGCCTCCAGCCCCGGTAGCTTGCGCCGTGCGGCAACTGGCAGAACGAATTGATCCTCTCGCCTGCCATGTCCGCATCCATCAGCCGGAGGCGGCGGGGCATGGAAAAATACGACTCGGCCGGGTGCGAATCGCCGGGACGGACGACGCTGCCGTCTTCCGATGACCGGGTTGGCCGCAGCCAGGGAAGGGCGAGAGCGGCCTCGGCCGGCCGAAGGGCCGGGCCCGGCAGGACATTTGCCAAGAGTTGCCTTGCTAGTGCGTGCGTTCCTTCCTGCGATGACACCGGAGCAACCAGCGTGGTCAGGGGCCCGCCTCCGCGTATTGACACCCGGTAGCCCGGGCCGCCCGCTGGCGCGTAGGCCTGCAGCGTGTAGAGCGCCATGGCTGCCTCGCCCGGAGCCAGTGGCCGCTCCAGGCGGCCTGTCAGGATATCGGCATTGCGGGCAATCGTGTTGGATCCGGGGGAGTCGACGAACAGGCCGGAAGTGCTGCGAATCCGGTCCGGGCGGATCTGCAGCTCGAAAGGCTCGAGGTCCTGAGCGAACCGCGGACCGGGCCCGAAGAGCTCAAAATGTTCTGCCCAGGGCTCCAGCGCGCGGCGCCATTCGTCCGGATCCGGGGCACGGAAGCGGCGCAGCCATTCAACTTCATCCAGTGGCGGGAAGGCAAGCTGCAGCATGCCGATCAGCATCTCGCGGCACGCAAGGTTGAAATCTGCCCGGCCCCAGCAGACTCGCGACACATCTTCCTCAGCAAGTTGATGGGGCGCTACCAGCCGCCTCGCCGCTGGTGCCGGTGGGCCGCCCCGCCCCATCACCGGTATCCAGGCGTCATGGATCAGGTTGAGCATGTCACCTCGGCGTTAACCCGCGTGCCTCCGCGAAATGGCAGATTCCTGCGCACGCATTTCAGCGGTATTCTCTTGTCATCGGAACCTGGAGGAGGTCCCCTTGCGCCTTGCCATTATCTGCCTGTTCCTCGCATTGTCCATACCGGCGCATGCAATCGGAAGCGTCTGCTCCGTGAGCTGGGGCGACCATATCTCCCAACACGAGACCGGGAGTTGCGGTCCCGGGTCCCACTGTCACGCGACAAATCCAAATTCGACTGCGATCGGTTGTCACCAGATGACGCGGGCGGCGCTTCAGGATATCGGGTGGATGGACCGGACCGGAAGGTGGTTGCCGAATCCGTACGGGATTTCCTCGAATACCCAGTTCGCCGCGCACTACGCCGCCCAGGAAGCAGCGCTGACGAACTACACCGCACTCAACTGGTCCCGGATTTCGCCCGGGACCAGGCAACTGGTCGGCACGCAGATGTCCGGGATCCGTATTACCGAGGGAGGGCTCCTTTCGGCCGCCCATTTCCTCGGTCCGGGTGGACTCAACCAGTTCGTATCCTGCGGGATGAGGCCAGACTGCATCTCCGACGAGGCTGCCGCAGCCAATGGTGGCCGGGGCGCCGCCTACCGGATTGCCATGCGTCGCATGGCTTCGGGAAGCGCAGTCGACATCTCGGCTGCGACCGGATTTTACACGCCGGGCGGGGGCGGCCGGTTCAACGGATTCGGAGCCCCCGGTCCCGACGTTCCTGCCGGGGCTTTCCTGCCATGGTCGGCATTGCAGGTGATTGAAGTTCCTCCGCTCCAGGGCGAGCGCGACAGGCTGCGATAATCGCGAGGTTTGACTTGACTCGTCGGGCAGCTAGAATGCCCCGCGCCGAACGGTGGCCAGCACCGGCGGCGCATGCATTGGAGGATGTCATGACCAGACCTGGATTGCTGGCGGTGTTGCCCCTGTTGTGGGCCACCGCCTCTGCGGCCCAACAAACCCGGAATTTTGGCCAGATAGCGGATTCGCTCACGGGCCAGGTAACCTCTTTCGGCAACCTGGTAGGAGTTGTCGGCATGCTTGCCGGCCTCGCGATGCTCGTGATGGCGGCGGTCAAGTTCCGCGCGTATTCCAACAACGATCCGCAGGCAACCCTCACCGGCTCGGTCGGATGGCTGGTGGCAGGCATATTGCTGGTGGCGCTTCCGGAATTCATGGGAGTTGGAGTCACCTCGTTGTTCGGCGAAGGAAATGCTCCCGGCAACTTCCGGAATCCTCTCTCGTCGCTAGCCTCGGACTGACCGGCCCGACATGCTGTTTCCCGGTCGGGACACGGCCTGCCTGTCGTTGGCGTTCCATGCCCGCGGAGCCTGGTCGAACCGCAATGCGGTCAAGGCGGCCCTCGAGGCCGGCAACGACACTTGCGCGAAGTGCCAGACGCGGATCCCGGGCTGGATGGAGATTCACCACCTCAACCTCTGTCACAGCGACTGGCGTCAGGAGAACCTCGTCCCGATCTGCCATTTCTGCCACCTTGCCGAACATCCGGCCCAGCCGGGATTCGCAAGGAATGACCACCCCCTGAGGATCATATGGTGGCCCGAATTGACCCAGCAGGCGATCATGGCCTGCGCGTGGAGCCTGGCCTGGATGCGAGGCTACAGCCTGCAGGCGGAAGAGTCCGTGGCGGGAAGGATCAACAGGTATCTCCAGGAATTGACTGCAGAACTCGCGCGGCGGCAGAAAGCTGCGGGCTCGCCGCATCCGGCTGACTTCCTGGCGGCGGCGGCACGGCCGCCGCCGCCGGCCTGGTCGAGTCTGCGCTTCTTCCCAGCCGAGGTTCTGGAAGCCGGATCAGGGTCCTTGCCGATGAGGGGGCCGCAGCTTCGGCGATGGCTGCCAACCGGAATGGATGATGTGTCGCTCAGCCAGGTGTTTGACGGCAAGGCCCCGGCGGATCACCTGAAGAGCCTCCGGTCGGCGGGGCGCAGGCTCGCAACTGAAGCCAGGACCGCCTGACATGCTCGAGAACGCAATCGCCGCTGCATTTCATGCCATCCTGCATGGCCCGCTGGACCATCATCTCGATCTGGAAGGGGCAGATGGAGAGCACGCACTCTACACCAGCAACGGATCGCTTGTATCCTTGTTCGAGTGGCGAGGCTGCCGAAGGACGCTCGGACCTGCCGCGATGTCCGAATCAGCCATGAAGCTGCGTTCCTCCCTGGCAGCGTGGCTGGGATCTCCGGGCCATGCGATCCAGACCGTTTTCTGCCGGGACCCGGTTGCATCGGACCAGGATGTTGCGCGGGCGCTCGCTCCCGCCGAAATCCAGGCGCGGGAGTTGGCGCTCGAGCTTGACGACATCATTTCGGACCGAAGGCGCCGCCTGGCCAATGGAGGCGCATGGGAGCGGACGTTCCTCGCCGCGTACACCCATCCTGCCGTGATCGCCCCTGGCCAGAGGAAGGCCGAACAGGACAAGCTCAAGGCTGAGCTGTCACGGCTTCCGCCTCTTCGGGATGCCCAGGTTCCTGCCCGGGTTGCCGAGCAGGTCCGCCTGATCCATTCTGCATTCGTCGAGGCCATTCCGGTGGACTTCGAGAGGGCAGGCCAGGAACTCCGGCTCCTGCCGGCGGACGAGGCAGCCAGGGCGATCGCATGGGCGCTCACACCGGCGCAGGGCGATGCCGGGTTCAAGGCAAGGTTCCCGGGTCAGGGGCCAGAAGGGCGCCCCTGCAGGGCGATCCGCGCCGCTGACACCCGGGCTGCGCTCAGTGGGCAGGACTATTCTCCGATTGGCCTCGAACGGCTTGCCTGGCAACTCCTGCGCCACCACGCAGAGGTCGACTCATCCATCGTCCGGGTGGGTGACACGATCCTGCAGGGATTTGACATGGCGCTCGCACCGGAAGTTCTTCTGCCTTTCCGAGAACTGCTTGAGCAGGTGGCCGACACCCAACACATGGTGCGCTGGCGGGCCAGTTTCCTCGTCGAATCCGGAGGATTCCACGGCACCGCGCTGAAGCGGCTCTATGCATCCACTCTCACCTTCCTGAGCAGGATTCACAACAGCCGGATACGCGACGCGTTCATTCATCTCCAGAATCTTGACGGGGCAGAGGAGACGGTCGTCCGGTTCAGAGTATGCTTCTGCTGCTGGGATGATGCGGGCCAGGAGGAACGCCTGCGCAATTCGGTGACAAGGCTTCGCTATGCGGTCGAGAGATGGGGGAACTCGCGTACTGACGAACTCGCGGGCGATCCGGTCTCATGCATCTTCGGTTCGCTGCCCGGAGGCGGTTGCGCACCGACCGCCCCTGCTGCAGTGGCTCCCCTGACCGATGCACTCTGCCTGTTGCCGCTGGACAGGCCGTCTTCTCCCTGGGACCGGGGGCCGATGACCTTCGTAGAATCCTCCGGCCGCTACTACCCGTACCAGCCCGGATCCCCGCTGCAGGACAGCTGGTGCGACATCATATCGGGAGCTCCCGGCTCCGGAAAATCCGTCCTTCTCAATTCGTTCAACGCGGCTGTATTCCTTTCCGGGCGGGGGAGGGATGAGCCGGTGCCCTGCATATCCATTGTCGATATTGGCTCATCCTCGGCAGGACTTGTCTCGTTGATCCGCAACGCACTTCCGGCCGGCCGCCGGCATCTGGCTGCGTCTGCGCGCCTTCAGAACAAGCCGGAGTGGGCAGTCAACATCTTTGACACGCCTCTCGGTTGCCGGATCCCGACCACGCTCGGACGGAGTTTCGTTGTGAATTTCCTGCGCCTGATGATGGTGGGCACTGCCGGAGGAGACGATCTCGCCGGCCTGATCGGGCGGGCGGTCGATGAGGTCTACCGGATGCGGTCCGACGCCGGAGATCCCCGCAGGTGGCAGCACGGCCAGATCGAGGAGGTTGACCTGGCCCTGGACGAGACAGGCTGGCAACCGGACTTCAAATCGACATGGTGGGAATGTGTTGACCACCTGTCCGATGAAGGCCAGTGGCGCGAAGCCGGGCTGGCGCAGCGCATGGCAGTGCCGCTCCTGTCGGACCTGACACTTGCGGCCAACTCTCCGAGGGTTGCAGACCTCTATTCCGAGATGAAGGTCTCAAAGACCGGCGAAGGAGCTCTTGCCGCCTTTCAGCGGGTCCTGTCGGAAGCGCTGGCCGAATGGCCAATCCTGTCAATGCCGACCGTCTTTGCAATGTCCGAGGCCCGCCTCAGGGTGATCGACCTCCAGGATGTGACATCGCGTTCGCGCGAGCCTGCGGCTGTTCGCCGCTCGGCACTCATGTACCTGCTCGCGCGGCATGTCTGTACCGATGGCTACTACCTGGCCGATGACGAGATTCCCGCGCTTGCCGAGAGCGCCAATCTGCGGCCATCGCAGGCGGAGCGGCTTGCCGATACGGCCAGGACCGCCCAGCAAACACCGAAGCGGCTCTGCATGGATGAGGTTCACCGCGCTGGCGGACTGCCGGGCATCATCGACCAGTTGGAAACCGACATTCGCGAGGGCAGGAAACACAATGTGCAGGTCGCGTTGGCATCCCAGCTGTTTTCCGACTTTTCCACCCGTGTCACCAGCCTGGCAACCGGTGTCTGGATCTGTTCTGCCACTCCCGACGACATCAAGGCGGCTTCCGAGGTCCTCGATCTCGACGAGTCCGCCCGCCACGTGCTTCGTCACAGATTGACCGGACCCGCGGCAGACGGTGCGCCGGTGTTTGCCGCGCTCGATGTCAAGGGCGGCCAGGTCCGCCAGCTCGTGACCCACCGCCTCGGAGCGGCAGAGATCTGGGCCTATTCGACGACCGCAGAGGATGTCGCACTTCGAGAGGAGTTGTCATTGCGCGTCGGACCGACCCGGGCGCGCTCGATCCTGGCGGCCGAATGGCCGGGCGGATCTGCCCGCAAGGCGATCCAGCGCCTTCGTGAAGCTGCGGCAGACAGCGGAAACGCCGGGGAAATCATCGCCGGCCTCGCTGCGGAGCTTGCTGCCGATCCGGGCAGGGGGCCTTGAATGGATAAGGGCAGGGACGGGGTTACCGAGGACCTTCTGATCCTTGCCGGATTGGGAGCGGCGGCGGCCCTTGCCTGGTGGTTTGCCGGCCACTACCTGGTGCATGCAGCAGTAGCAGCGTCCGCAATCCTGGCGCTGCCTGCTGCCGTCATGGGAGATCTCGCTGATCTCGCCGGGCCGATCGATATACCCCTGCTCTCTGCCTGGCTCCTGCGCCCGTCACAGGCCGCCCGGGACATCCTCTTCAGCGTGCCATTTGCCGATCTCGCCGGGTACTCATACCTGCTTGAGGCAGGGGGCCGCAATGCCGCACTGTTTTCGTTGCCGCTGATCTATTTCGCAGCTAGGGCTGCCCGCAGGCTGCGACCGGACATCAGGTACAGGACGCGCCATAGCCTCGATTCCGTGATTGCCGAGCAGGCAAGGACGTGGCCGGCAGCGCTGCGTCCGCTGAAAATCAACCCCGCCGGAGACGACCAGCCGGAAACCAGGGTTGATCAGTCGGAGATGCAGGCCGTCCGCCGGGCCTATGGAAACTTTCCCATTATGGGCAGCGGCACTGCGCGGAGGCCGATCCTCAGACCTTCGGAGGCGGACACCGGCCCGCTGACCAGGGATGGCCTGGTTTCGTACCACCCGGGATTTGCTGACGCACTCGAGCGCGCAGGCTGGGACTTTGACGGACCGGCCAGCTTCGAGGATGCAGCGCTCTTTCTGCTGCGCAAGGGTCATCCGGGACATGAGGAAGCAGCCTTCAACCTGCTTACAATGGGCGGGTGGTGCTGGGATGGCGGAAAGTCCCTGTTTCACCTTACGGGCCGCGGCGAAGGGGTCTTCGAGACCCTTGCGCCTCCCGGCGGTCCGGCGCGGCCTTTCTCCGGCGACGGGCTGAGTGAATCTGCAACGGAGCTTGCGCACCGGTTGAAAGAGGCAGGCTGGGACTGGGGACGTCCGGACTCCTCGGAATCGGCGGCCGTCTGCCTGTTCCGCAACGGTCAGGACGATGCGGCCATCGAGCTGCTCTGCCTCCACGGCTGGAGCCGCAACGCGGCTGATGCCATTCCGCTCTCCCTCGCGCATTTTCGCCTGACGACCGGCGGCGAAGGGGTCTTCGAGACCCTTGCGCCTCCCGGAGGTCCGGTACGGCCATTCTCCGAAGGTGGGCTGAGTGAATCCGCGCCGGAGCTTGCACGCCTGTTGGAAGAATCAGGTTGGGACTGGGGACGTCCGGCTACCCCGGAATCGGCGGCCGTCTGCCTGTTCCGCCACGGCCATGACGATGCGGCCATCAAGCTGCTACGCCTCCATGGCTGGAGCCGTTACATGGAAGAGCGGTGCTGGCACGACAGCTTCATCGAACTTGCCGAAGCTGGAAGATGGGATCAGGCTTGCCTCGCCGGCTGGATGGCAGCGGACTCGATCGAACGCCCCGCTACCGGCTCGTTTCTCCTTCCTCCGGTTCCCGACCGGCCGGAACCACCGCCGCTGGGACGGGCTATGAGACCGGAAGAGTGGCTGGACGCACGGTGCCTGCGAGACCAGTATGGCCATTGCGATCGGGTTTCGGTCGAAATGCATCTCACAGAGCAGTTGACGCGGCGCTTCAGCCTCGACGCGCTGAGCGTGCATGAGCTGGCGTTTGCCGCATGCATGGGCGAGTTCCAGGCTGGTTCGCGCAACCTCATCGACCGGTTGGCAAGAGAATTTGCGCCGTGCCGGCAGCCCGGTGACTGCAGCTCGGTGCTGGTGTCGCAGCCGGATCTCCGGGAAGAGATCGGCGCTGTCGTTGATCGCCACTGGGATGCACTCGCCTCCCTTGCGGCGAACCACTACTGGTGCGAGACGGCCCTGCTCGAGATCTGGAGGGCAGGAAGGCTGGATCAGCCGATCCTGCCACCCGCTGCCGTCCTCTGGCTCAAATGTGAAAACCGCACGCTTTGGTACTCTGTCCAGTGCTGTGGCGGAAATGTTGTGATCGAGGCAGCCGCCGTGCACGCGCACCATCTCGCCGAACGCCAGTATGCAAGCGCGCTTCCCGCGCCCCATATCGGCCTCGCCGTTTCTGCCCTGGTTGATGTCTATCTGGATCAGTCGAGCGAGAGAATGAAGGCCAGGGGCGAAGACGATGGAGGTCTTGGCTTCGATGGAGGATTCGACTGATGCCGCGGAACAAGCCGAATCCGCGGACCGTTTCGTGGACCGATGCCGAGATCGAGGCGCTGCGCGATCTGCGCGCCGGGGGAAGATCGACCCGGGAGATATCCGCGGCCATGGGCAGGAGTCCAGGATCCGTGCGGGCTGCGCTCCGCCGCTACAGGGTCAGCCGGCCCACGGGACAGGCAGCCCGGAGGTGCATGCTCTGCAACAGTTTTTTCTGGCCCGACGGCAGGTTCAACATGATTTGTCCGGTATGCAAGGCCCGGCCGGAGTTTCAGTCCGGAGGGGACTTCACCATTATGGGGGGAGGCTCGCTGTGACGGGCCGGCGGACGAGGCGAGGAGCCCATGGCGCCCAGCGGCGAAACGTCGCCGCAAGATTGGCCGGATATCAGGACTGGGCAGATTTTCTCTCCCGGCTGCAGGATGTCGTGACCTGCGAAGAGGTTGCGGTGCGCTGGAAGGGTATCCGGCTGAAGCCCGCCGGATCCGGCTGGATGATCTCATGTCCCTTTCATCCGGATTGCACGCCGAGTTGTCATGTCGACGGGTGGGTCTATCACTGCTTTGGCGCCAGCTGCCAGGCAGCCGGCGACGCCATCGACTTCACGATGCGGCTTGCCGGCACCGGTTTCGTCGACACGGCGCTGATGCTCGCATCAGAATTCGGTCTTCCGGTTCCGGATCTGCCAATGTCGGCAACCGGACGGGCACCGGGAGGCCCCGGCGCGGCTGGCAATCGCAGGGAGTGCGACCGCAAGGCGGCTCGTCTTCCGGAGGGACCGGCCTCCTGGCCGGTCGGAGTGCCGCCGGAAGAGCCGGATCTCGACGACCGGACGATGATGGTCTGGTTTCAGCGGGCAGGCTTCGTGCGGCACAGGGCAGATGCCTGGCACGAATACCGCGACATGGACGGGCGGCTGGTCGGCCTGACCGCACGCACGCAACGGCACGCTGGCAAGGTGATCCTTCCGGTTACCTGGAGGGTCAATCCTGCCAATGGCAAGGGCTGCTGGGTCTGCAAGGGATATTCGGACGGGCAGAGGCCTGTTTATGGCCGCCAGCACCTCGGCCGGATCCGCGACAACGGCACGGACGCTGCCGTCTTGCTCGTCGACGGCGAGAAGACCGCCGACGCCGCCGCTCGTCTTCTGGGCGAAGAGGGATGGGCGGCCCTGTCGGTAATGGGAGGGTGCAAGTCAGCGCACCGGGCCGACTGGACCGACCTTGCCGAACTGATCGACAGTTCAGGCCGCAGGACCGCCCTGGCCGTCTGGCCCGACGCCGACCGGCCGACCGAAAGCGTTCCGGATCCGGTTGGAGATGCCGCTGACCGGATTCTCGCGGCTCTGGAGAAGAGTTGCCCGGAGCTGACCGCGAAGGCCGATTGCCGGGTGGTCGTGCCATCGGCCGGCTTGCCGCATGGCTGGGGGCTTGATGATGCCGAGATGGCTGGCAGGACTGCCGGTTGGGTCGCGCAGGAACTGGCCGGTGCGATTGCATGGAAGGGGCCCGGATCCATCAGGCCGGGCAGGCCGTGATGCGGCGGCCATTCCGGAAACCGCGGGCGCGCGCCACAGGCGATGCGGCGAAGCAACCGGAGGATGACATGGATTCCCGATCGGCGAGCCTGACGGCAGCGACGCATAATCGCTGGGCAATGAGTGCAGCAACCCGGGCGATGGCCTACGCCGTCATCGCCGCCCTTGCTTTCGGCGCGGTCTGTCTTCTGGTGGCTGCCTGGGCCCTGACCCGGCCGCCCCAGCACAAGTATTTCGCAACGCGGACCAGTGGTGAACTCGTGGAACTGACGCCACTGGACCAGCCGCACAGATCTGATGCCCATGTTGTCAACTTCGCTGCGGAAGCAATCACGAGGGCATTCAGTCTCGATTTCGGGAACTTCAGACGGGAGCTTTCCGACGTCGAGCCGTATTTCACGGAAGAGGGCTGGGAGGCCTTCCTTTCGGAACTGCAGAGCTCAGGCAGCCTCGATCTGATCCGGACCCGGAGAATGGTCTCCACGGCCGTTGCCAACGGAGCCGTAGTCCTTCGCCGGGGAGTGGATGGCCAGGGCATCTTTACGTGGCACGTCGAGATGCCCTTCACGATAACCTACCAGTCAGCGTCCGAACGCCAGACCCAGGAGTTAACGATGCTGGTCGTGGTTCAAAGGGTTCCGACATGGACATCGGATTCCGGTGTGGCAGTTACATGGCTTGTCGGGCAATAGCGGCGTTCGGCATGTGCCTGATGGTCCAGCCCGTCGCGGCCCAGCAGGGCGGCCTGCCGCCGGTAAATCAGCCAATTGATGAAATCCCGGCGGAACAGGTCGAATTCTACAGGGATGCCCTGGGGAACCTGCTGCCGGTTCCTCCGGAGTTGATCCGTGATTTCAACAGCAGGCTGTTGCTGAACCGGCAGATTGCTGCAGATTCCACGCCAGCTCCCCCGAAGGTATTCAGTGAAGCGGACCTTGTTACGCTGGAACCGGGCGGCCGGCCGCCTGTTGCCCGGCTTGCTCCCGGAATTGCGACAGTGATCAATTTTTCCGACGCGACGGGCCAGCCCTGGCCGGTGGCGGGATACGTGATCGGCGATCGGGAGGCGTTTGATGTCCTGCATCCTGGCGGAGTCGATGGACAGCAAGGCCCATCGCACCTTGCCGCTTCGCCACTTCGATACGCCGGATGGACCAATCTCGTTGTTACGCTGGCCGGGCAGGCCACGCCGGTGGTCATGTCGCTTGTCGTCGACATGGCGGCGCCCCACTATCGGCTCGATGTCCAGGTCATGGAGCTTGGGCCCAACGCCAGTGCCGGCCCGGCGCTGAGGGCGGCCTCTCCGCCCTCGGCGGGGTCCAGGCAAATGTTGCACTTTGTCGCGGCGGCCGACTTGCCGGATCACGTTGTAGAGGCGGTGATCGAGAACGTAGGCGCCACGAGGGTCTGGGTCTCGCAGGGCGGCGACGGAGATCCCGCGATGTGGGTCCGTACACGCCACACGCTTCTGGGGCCGGAGTGGACGGACGTGCTCTCGGCTCCGAATGGCGTTCGCATCTATCGCCTGGACGCAGCTTCGATGCTGCTGTTTTCGGTTTCAGGGCGGACCGTAATGGCCAGGGTGGACCTGCCATGAATGCCGGACATCACAGCGAGTTCTCGGACATCCACGAGGCGGTGGTCATGGAGCACGGCATCGAGGTCGACAGGAAGGTCGCGTCCGATGAGGTTCGCCGCCAGACCGTGCCGGGCAGTCAAGCAATCGTCAGAAGGGAGCACCGTTCCAATGACGCCAGAGGCCAGGAGGCGGCAGAAGTGAAGGGCGTCTTCGATGGGGCAGGAGAAGGACAGCACGGTTCCGGTTCGCGGACTTCTGGTGACGGGACGCCGGTGGATCCTGCGGGGCGGAACTCCGACCCGGAGGGCAAGGCCGTGTCCGTTGAGCAGGAGGAGGATGCCGTCGATGCGTTCGATGAGGGCGCCGGGAACAATCTTGACCCGATCGATGAATCGTTCGACAACAGGACCGATGCCGATGGCCCGATGCCGAAGAACTCGCTTCCCGGAATTCTGGCAGACGGGAGGGATCGCCCCGGGCAGAAGCAGCCTCCTGGCCAGGCCGGGCCAGCGCCAGCCGAGCCAGCAAGGACCGGATTCCTGTCGCACTTCAGACTTGCGCTGCGAAACCGGGAAAGGGGCCCGTGGAAATTCAGGTTTCCCTTCAGTTTCGGGCAGGTTGTACTGGTTCTCGGTATTGCGCTCACGTTTGCCGTGGTCGGAATTTCTTTCCTGGCCCAGCGTGACAGGGCCGAGGAGCCGGCCGCGGGAATTTCGATCCCCCCGGCACCCGACCTCGATTCCACTCCGGGCGGCGAGGAACAGAGGCGTTCAGAACAGTACCAGGAGATCCTTTCAACCAGCAACGAGCGCGGAGCCCAGCAGGCAATCGAGAACCAGGCCACGCATATCCCGACGCCGGAAGGCTTTCCCGAGAAAATAGGCGATGGGGCGCGGGCAGATGACCCGGGAGGGTCGAATCCGCCGGGCAACGCCGCTGGGATCGGGCAGGAAGGTCCTCCTGAAACCGCCCATTGGGAGGTTTTGTCACAGGCTGGCCTGGAGAATGACGAGTTTCAGTTGATCGGTTTGACGCCCGAGGATGATGGATTTGCCCAGGGGTTTACCGAGTCCGTTGTCGATGAGGTTGTCAATCCGATGCTTGCCCATTTGACAGCACTGGCCGAGCGTCCTGTTCCCCGCATGGGCCAACAGGCGTTTCCGGAGGCCCAACGGGCTGCGCCTGTCGAGACGGTGTTCGCTCCATTGCCACCTCCAGCAGTGCCGGTTGCCGGGGATGCCCTGTCCCGGCTGGGCCTTAGGCCCGGTGACATGGCACGCGCCAGAATGCTGGTCGGACTGCACTCCGATCTCCCTGGTCCGGCCATTGCCGAGATCATCGAGGGGCCGCTGGCAGGGGCGCGTGTTTCCGGCACGTTCGCCGTCAATCACTCGGCAGGAGGACTGGCGCTGACGTTCAATTCGGTTTCGCTTCCGGACGGAAGCCAGCTTCCCGTCTCCGCCATCGGCCTGTCGCCGTGGACAGGCGGGAGCGTCACCAGGTCAAGGCTCGATCCGCGCCTTCTGGAGCGTTACGGCGGGCTGGTCCTGTCGGGCGCCGTCGCCGGCGCATCGCAGGCGATCGGCCGGCAGCAGAGCCGAACGACCGTGGCAGGCGGCGCAGTCGTGGTCGATGTCGACAGTGCAACGGAGCGGCAGATAATCGGGTCCTCGGTCGGGCGGGCTGCCGGGGCAATAGAGGCAGACCTGGCTGGCCGGATTCCCGATGGCGCCCTGATTACGCTGGATGCAGGGGCGCCGATTGTGGTCCTGTTCACCAATTCAGGCGCGCAGCCTGGGAGTGTTCCCGTTCCTCCAGGGAATGCAGCTGCGGCATTGGCTGCCGTAGCCGGTGAACAGGCCACTCCGGTCGCGCCGTTGATCGGCAATGCTGCCCTGGGCCTGATTGTGCCATCGCAAGTTCCAACCCTGCCGGCGGGGCTGAGCCCGCCGGCCAACTAGGAGTTCGACATGAGTGACCAACCGGAAAACAACGCATCTGCGGGATCCGGGCCGGATGAAAATCCGGAAAGCGGGGCCGCTCGTCCGGCCCGGCCGGGCCGCAGGCGCAAACTGGCGCTCGGAATTGTCTTTGTGCTGTTTCTGTCCGCAGCGGCCGCGATCGGCGGCTACTGGGTTGTGTCCCTGCCTCCGGGGATGGGGATACTGGCGGGCCTGCGGTCTGCCGGTGTGCCCGTTCCCCAAGCGATGATCGAGATGATTGAACCCTCCAGCGGGCCTTCGGCCGGGGTGCCGCCTGTTCCTGCATCGCAGACGACCGGGAACGGGCGCAGCGCCGTGCTTCCGGCCGGAGGAGTGCTTCCGGTCGAGGCATTCGAGGACGACCTTGCCAGAACCGGGGAGCAAATCGCAGAACTCGAGCGGCTGCTGACGGACGCCAACTCGAAGCTGGGCGAGCAGGCTGACGCCATCATCGGTCTCCGGGATGAAATCCAGGGTCTCTCGGACCATCTGGGGCAACTGGAAGAAAGCAGGCACGCGGACGCCGGGGCTCTCCGGGAGGCGTTGGATACGGCGCGCGCGGCGCGGCGCAAGGCTGAGCACGCAAGGACAATCGTCGAGAGCGCCGGGGCCGGCGAGGACGGCAGGCTCGAACTGGTCGAGGAAGGCGTGCAGGCGCTTGCCAACAGCCACCGCAGGTCCCGCAACATGATTGCCACGCTGAATGACCGGATCGAGGAAGTTGCCTCTGATCTTGATCTTCTGTCCTACTATGGCGCCGGCCGCTCGCCGGCGGCTCCGGCAGGAAGCACGGTCACCACCACCGCCTCGTCCCCGTGGCAATCCAACTACTATTCGGCGGCCGACGCCCCCGCGGCCGAACCCCGGGTTGCGCCCGAGTCGCTTGTGCAGGGGCAATACCGTGTCGGTGACTGGATCGCCGGGTGGGGTGTTGTGACAGCGATCCGGAAAACTCCCGATGGCGATCATCTGACTACGCCTGCAGGCAACCTGTTTGCGCCGCCGGCCGGCGGGCAATAGTGGAGACGGGCATGGCTTCCGAAACTCCAGAAGCTTCCAGCCGGTTCAGCGTCGTTGACTTTGTTGAACTGATCGCCCGGCTGGAAGTCTATCTGGGCGAGTTCTACGCGCTTGTGGTTGCCATCGCCTGGGCCACTGGCATCGCCGCAATTGTTATCGGCACAAGGGCGGCGGCCATGCGTTCGGAGCAGGGGCCAGGTTCTGGTGGATGGTCCGGCGCGATTGCCTGGATCCTGATGGGCGTGTGCCTCATCATGTTGCCGTCCCTGCTCGACGTCCTCAGCCAGTCGGTGATCCGTGACAGCTGGTCCTCCGTGGGCGTCGAGATCTTTTCAACCGCCCCGGAACTCGTGGGTGTGTTTGACGGTCAGGTCTCTCGGACGGCGATAGTCGGAATCCTGAGGTTCGTCCAGTTGCTCGGTGTGATCGCGATCTTCCGCGGTCTGCTGATCCTGAATGCCTCGGTTCAACCGGGACAACAGCCCACGATAGGGGCAGGAATGACCTATCTGGGAGGAGGAGTGCTGGCGCTCAACATTGGTCCTGTTCTTGCGGCATTGAACGACCTGGTGGCATCTTGAAGGCAGCATTCCTGACACTTGCATTGGCCGCGCTGGCGGCTTGTGCAAAGGGGCCGGAAGGACGGGAGTTCCGCCTTGCGGTGCCGGCCGGGACACCGGCCACGGACAGGGCTCTGGCACAGGCGCCGGAGGGCAGGCCGGTGAATTGTGTGCGGAATCTGACGGGCATGAAGGTGTCCTTTACGGTAGAATCCGGAGGGAAGGCGCGCAGATACGAACTGCATGGCGGAGAGGCGCTTCATTTTCGCGACCGGGAAGAAAGCCTGATCAGGTTCCCGTCGGTGTCCGAACCACCGGTCAGGATCCGTTCCAGGCACTATCTTGTCAATCTGGTTCCTGCCCCTGACTGCCGGCATGTTTTTCGCATCGACACATCCGGGAGCATTGATCTCTACGGGAGCAACCCGTGAGCCGGGAGAGAGACAGGCTGATCGCGCTTGCCCGTCGGTCCGGCGATGGAAGCGTTACGACACCGGATGAACAGAAATGCCTGCTCGTGGACTGGGAACGGGCATGCGCGGCCGCTGCCGGCACTGACTCGATCAATTTGCACGATGATGAGGATCTGACTCCCGCTCATTTCCTGGCCAGGCGGGCCACGCATCTCCAGATGTTTGACATTGCCGCGAAAGCCGGGATGGGTTTTGACCGGCCGTGCCGGACCGGACAGAACATCAGGCCGATTCACTCGGCGGCGGTAAGGGACAGCGAGGATGACGCGCATGCTGCAAGGGTGATTGACTGGTTGCTTCTCCATGGAGGAGCTGACGTGAATTCAGCCCTCTCGACAGAATGGCAGCCACTGCACCTGGCCTGCACCAGATTCGACGCGGAACGTGTCCGGATCCTGATCCGGAGCGGGGCCGAGCTGGAGACTGCGCTTGCACCCGGGACGCGCGCCGTCACTCCCCTCCTGATCGCAGCGTCGTCGAGCACCGCCGCGGTGGTGCTGGAGCTTCTGAATGCCGGAGCAGACGCTACGAAATCGGCGATTTCCGGGTCTGGCGCAAAGAGTGCATACCTGCTGGCCCTCAACAATGACCTTATCCGGAACGGGGACGTTCTGAACCGCCTGAAGGCCCGGCAGTATCCGGTCCGGTTTCCTGAAGCCACACGAAGGAGGAACCGATGAGAGAGATTGCGATTATCATGCTGGCCTGCGCTGCCCTGGCATCGGCAGCCCAGTCCGCAACGCCTCCGCCTGCAGACCAGAGGTGGATAAGGGAGATGTTGTCGGAGGACCCGGCATGTGATCCGGACGCAGTCGATGCACTTGCCGGCGCGGCCAGGCGAGGGATCGAGCGGGAGGTCGGACGCCGGGAAAACGCTGTCAGGCCTCCCTCGGCAGCTGCCGAGCTGAGCTGCCTCGGAGACCTGATGAGCACGAATCTCGATGTGGCGTTTCCGACCGGCCAGCTGACTTCGGGTCTGCCAGGTTTCCTGCAGGGGATTCTGGCGCAGCTGATTGCCGGGTCCGGTTCGGGCCTGTCGATTGGCAGCATTGATGCTGCAGGCCTTGCTGCGGCACTGGCCTCGGGGCAGTCCGACCCGACGCGCGTGCTGTCATCTTCTCTTTGCAAGTTCGCGGAGTCGAGGTGGTCTCAGGCGACGCTGCCGGTTCTGGAAGGATTTGGAAACCTTGCGCCGCTGGCGCTCCTTCCATTGCTCCTCCAGGAAGGGTCGAATGCCACGAATTTCCCGCAGGCCGATCTTCGCAGGCGGTTCCCGCCCCCGCCCGAATCCGGAGGAACGGGTCAGGCGGCAACAATTCTCGGCATAGGAGGCAACCAATGACACGGGTCCTGTTCCTGACGCTCGCCATCATCGCATTCGGGTCGATGTCTGCAGCCCAGTGCAGGTGCACGGCGCAGCTGCGGGCGCACCTCCTGGGCTCCAACCAGGACAGGGCCAAGCAGACGGCTACCCTCAATGTAAGCCGGACAGAACAGACAGGCAGGATTATCGCTGCAATCCGCGCGTCTGCCGGGCAGACCTCGGCCTATATCCAGCGGCATGCGGCGGCAAACGAGAAACTCTCGGATGCTGCCGATCTCAATGCCTCTATCCGCACGCGGGAGGGGTTGCGGGCCGAGGCCGAAGGCGGCCGCTACGATCCGGCAGCTTCCAGTTGTAGAGGTTATGCCGCCGCGGCCGCTCTGGCGGCGGGAGAGGAAATCGTTCCCGGCAGTCCGCCGCTACCTGCCACGGGAGCTGACACCCAGAACCAGGGACGGAACTACGAGCGTTGCGCTGGCGGAAACGAGGAGGTGTGCCAGGGCCCGGGAGCTGTCGTGCAGGGCATAATCGCCGACCGGGATCGTCACCGCGGAGTTGGCGGAGTCCAGGACCCGACGAGTGATGTCCGGGTTCTGCTCCAGCAGCCGACTGCCGGATCCGGGACAGGATCGGACCCCGCTGATCTTGATGCCGCGATCTGGCGGTTGTCGCAGAACATCCTGTATCCGGTTCCGGACCGGCCAGTGACAAGCGATGGGGCAGGTGGCGCAGCCGGCAGGACCGAGATTGCGCTTCGGCAAGCGGATGCCGCCCGCCGGTCGGCCCCTGCTGCGCTGCTTGGCTGGATCCAGACCCGTTCAGCCGCCCAGTTGCCACTGGGCGGCTGGGCCCGCCGCACTGCTCCGGAGGGTTATCCCTACCCGATCGATGACCGGATTTCTGTTCGGCAATACTACGACGTCGCTGTTTCGGCTGGCTGGCGGAATCCGGAATGGCACAAGCGTCTCATGGCCATGAGTCCTGAGGCGGTCATGCGCGAGATTGCCTCTCAGCTCGCCTTGTCAAACGACCTGTCGCAGCTGAATTTCGAACTCGAGCTGCACAGGGCTGCAGTGGATGCGGTGATGGCCGCAGCTGCGCTGGGGAAGGGAGGATAGACATGGCCGAGGTCCAGGCTCAGCACGTCACCCAGGACATCCCGCGCGGGGAGGTCATCACCGGCCGGGGCCGGACCAGTCCCAGGGGCATGTTGTCGCATCCGGATGTCTGCGCCGCGGTCTATGGTGGTCTTGCCCTGGTTCCGTTCGTCATTCCCGCTGCCTGGCCTGTTGCGACTCTGGCTGCCTGCCTCTACACCCTGTTTCTGTCTTCCTTGCGCTTTCGCTGCCCGATGAGGGTGCCTGCTTCATGGGCAGGTCCGGATTATGGTGATCTGAAGGACGGCTCCGAGACCGAGCATCGAAACGCGAGCGGAATTCTCTATCTCGGGACGGACGCAGGCGGGAACGAACTCTGGATATCGAACAGCGATGCCAGGAGGCACATCTTTGTCCTCGGGACGACCGGGTCCGGAAAGACGGAACAGCTGCTCGGTTTCCAGGTGCAACCGATGATGTGGGGGTCCGGTTCCCTTTTCGTCGATGGCAAGGGCACGCCTGAATTCTATGCTAGGGTATATTCCCTGGCCAAGCGTTTCGGGAGGGAGGATGATGTCCGCCTGGTCAACTTCACGGGAGTTGCACCAGGCGCCGATCCCGATGCGCCGGCCGGCTCGCTCGGCGCGCAGTCGAATACGTTGAACCCTTTCGCCCGGGGAACCCATGACCAACTCACCAACATGGTCTCAAGCCTGATGGGCGGTGGCGGAGATTCGGGCGGCAACCAGATGTGGCGCGACCGGTCGGTCCAGTTGGTGTCTACGCTGATCCGCACCCTTGTCGAGTTGAGGGACAAGGGGGAACTGCTGCTGGATGTGCAGACGATTCGTTCCTACATGCCGCTCGGCGAAGGAGTCCCGGGTGGATGCCGGGTGGATGAAGAGGTTTCTCCTGCCGAGCTGAACAAGGCGGGTTCGACCGCGAGGAGGCTCAAGCTTCCGGCCGAGCACGTTGCACTGTTCAACCGGATCGAGGACAGGGCCTGGACTGAAATCCTGCGGGATTACAGCATGACAGCGCTGTACCTTCGATCGTTGCGCGGTGATTTTTCAGATGCGG
Organism: Paracoccaceae bacterium; assembly: GCA_963664715.2. Lineage (GTDB taxonomy): Bacteria > Pseudomonadota > Alphaproteobacteria > Rhodobacterales > Rhodobacteraceae > JAPOXR01. The sequence goes on along the minus strand of CAXXUY010000012.1, from coordinate 254,900 downwards.
CCCGCACGGCGCTTCATGGCTACTTCAACTCGCTCCCGGGATTTGATCGAAAGAAGATGTTCGCCGGGAAGAGGCAGGCAGACAAGTGCGAGGAACAGCACGGGTATCTGACAATGCAGCTTACCAAGCCGTTGGGGACGATGGCCGATGACTTCGGGCACATATTCAGGACACCCCTTGCAGATGTCGATATGAACGACGTCGTCTACAACAGGCGCATTCTCGTCGTGCTTCTGCCGGCTTTGCAGAAGGCATCCGAGGAGACGAGGAATCTCGGCCGGATAATCGTCGGGATGGCCAAGTCCATGATGGGCGCTGCGTCCGGATCGATGGTTGTCGGCACCAGGAGGGAGATTGTCGAGACCGCTCCCACGCGAAGCAGTTCGCCTTTCATCGCGACGTTCGACGAGGCCGGCTACTACCTGGTGAAGGGCCTGGACATCATGGCGGCTCAGGCGCGGGCATTGGGATTTTGCATGGTTATCGGCGCGCAGGACATTCAGGCGATGCGGGGAGAGTCGCAGCAGACGGCGGACAGTGTGATAGCCAATACGTTCGTGAACATTTACGGCGCTACGGTGGATGCGGACGCCACGCTCCGGTTCATACAGGAGAAGACGGGCAAGGCCTATGCTGCGCTTAGCGGCGGAGCCGAACGGCTTGCCGGGCTCTTCGCATCCAAGACCCGTTCACGGCCCGAACTCAGGTATGAGGAGGTTCAGCGGGTGACGGGCGATGAGCTGCGCAACCTCAACCCGGGCGAGTTCAAATATGTCTTTCAGGACCGCATTCACCACGGCAGGTCGTTCTATGTTGGCGATGACATTACGGCTGACATTTCGATCAACGCGTTCCTCCCGGTACGGGGTCCGCTCGACCAGCTGCCGGGAGAGACCAGCGCCGCGGAGGATGAGTGGTTCGCCAATCGTCAACGGGTTCTTGAGATGCGTGAACCGTCCGCGATGTCGGACACGGTGACGACAAACCGGCTTCTCCGCCTGGCGGTGCTGAACATCGACATTGATTTCAACTCAGCGGTCATCGGGCGGGGATTTGCAGCGCGTCTGCTCTCTGTCATGCTCCATATGCTTGATCCCCAACCTGAAGCGCGGTCAGCCGAACCTGGAGCGCCTCATGCAGGCAAGTCCGAGGACGGGGAAAGGCTCGGGGATTCTTCCGACCCGCTGGAGCCGCAGCAGTCGTTGCCGGGCTTGCCCAGCAGTTTCGGATAGGGCCACCAGCTGCTCGTGATGCCTGGACGGTTTACGGCGTCGCGCCTTGGACACGGGTTCTGGCGCACCCTTTGTCCAGCGGCCCTCCGGACGTCCTTCGCGACCTGCCGGCGCTCCGGACTGCGGGGGATACCCCCGGACCCCGGCTGATGAAAAAAAAATTCTTTATGACCACCAACTACATAGAGATTACCATTTTCCCCTGCAGCCATGTTCTCGTGTTGCCCGCCCGGGGCGGCTCGAAACCAGGTCTCTTCGACCTGCTTTCGGCAGCCGTCCGGCCTGAAGGCCTCCCGGCCCGGCACGCCGCCTCTCCGTTCGGGCCTCCAGCTTGCCTGCGCTCCGGGTGGACATCTGGCGAGGTCCTGCCTTCGCTTGCCACGTTTGAATTGACGATGGCACTTCGCGTATGTTGGGCCGCATGGATACGCTGGGTGATCATCCCGTTTCCGACCGGGATCTCGAGTTGACCGGTTCTGCAGTACGCCGCACCCTTGAGGCCGTTGGACCCGATGTGTTCAGGATGTCCTCGGTCAGCGCCTGGGAACTCGTTGCCGGAACCGTTCTCCAGCAGGTCGAGGCGGGAGCGATCCCCCAGGGTCTTGCGCAGGAGGAGATCAGCGCATTGCAGGCGGTTGCGTCGCATGCCGGTGATCTGGACCTGCGATCCAGGCTGGACGGCTTCTTCTTTGCCAATCCGCGCATCAGGGAGGTGCTGGAATCGGCGGCCAGCCACCGTGACCCGTCAGCGCTGGAGAAGCTCGAACGCCTGGGATCCGAGCTGTCCGCCGGCCCGTCCGCGGCTGGCGCCGCTTCCGGTCCCGGCCCGGATTCCGGCAAGCCGGTCCATGAGCCGATCCGCCGGGACGATATCGCCAGCCTGGCGCAACATTTCTCTTCCGGCTGGGACAAGCTTGACCTGATGTTCTATTCGCCTCTGGATCAACTCACCAATCACGCAACGGGAGTGATTGCCGAGGCAAGCTGGCTAACCGGAGTCCGGCCTGCGGAGTGGCCTGCCGCTGAAATGTTGGTTGAGACGCCGGGAGGCCGGGTTCCTGTGCACAAGCTCTACGAGGAGGCATTGCTGAAGTCTCCGCCTCCTCAGCGTGACATCAACCGCCCGGCCTTCCTTGCTGCGGCCCGCGGCCTTCTTGCCCGGATTCTGGAATCAGCGCCGGTCTGGCTGCAGGTGAACACCGTGAAGTCGGACTGGCTCAGGCGCTATGGCCTGCCGCCGGTCCGTTCGATCGGGCTAGGCCGCGCCTCGACCGACGAGAAGATATCGGTCTGGTGTGCGACTGCAATGGTCCGCCGGATTGGGGCCCAGCGCTGGCCGAGCTGGCGGCGGCGGATCAACCGGCGGCTCCAGGCTGCGACGCAGAAGTTGCTGCCGGGAAGGAGTGAGGCGCTGACACTGTACTCGTTCCGGCATGACTTCATTGACCGGGCAAAGTCCACACTGCCGCCTGCAGAAGTGGCTGCGCTGGCCGGCCACTCTTCCGAACGCACCAAGGTCCACTACGGACGGCCGAGATCGAAGGGGTCAGCCGGAGCAATGGCGCCGGCGCAGGCATCTCCGGATGAAGTTGCGTTGGTAGAAGCCCATCTCGAAGCCCGGGCGAGCGCGGGCAGGATAGCGGAGCAGTCTCATCCGGATCCGGATTGCCCGGCCGGGCCGGAAGGGCCGTCTCCATCACCATCACCAGGAGGTTCACCATGAACAATGACCTGATTCCCCGGCCTGCCTCGTTGCCGGAAGGATATGAGAGCGCCTGGCCGGAGGAGGGCTTGCCCCGTCCGCTCTGGGAGCCGCATGCCCTCCGGCCGCACCACGACGAGGTTCCGTTCAATGTCCAGGCGCTGGAACTTGGCCTGGCAGCTGGCGCCGAGGAGGAAGAGTTTCTGCTGACCACTCTCTACGAGATGCGCACAGGCCATTCACACCAGGCATTCGGGACGCTGTTGCCGCCACAGGGTTTCCGGTTGATCGAGGGGCGGTATATGGGACCGGTTCTGGACTACCAGGATTTCCGGAGCGTGTTCGCCCTGATTTCGGATGAGCGAAGGGTGAAGGGGTATGTTTCGGCCCGCATCGGGCAGGAGGGCCTGCTGGACGTCCGTCACTTTGCAACCGGTCTTGAGGATCTCGCGCGGATTATCGGGTATGACGCCGAGACAGTGCCGGTTCCGCTCGGCTACTGGTGTTCAAGCGGCGCCAACGGCCCGGAGATCCGCGAATGAGGTGACTTGAGGCAGTTCGGCCGGCTGAATTGAGCCGGTCGGGGTATTTCGCCTGAGAGGGCGTTTTCCCGCACGGAGAGCGACGAAAGGGTCAAGACGGCCCAAACTGCGTTTCGAGGCCGTTCCGGCCGGGAAACCGGGCACTATGCAGGGCAATAATTCCGGCTGACCGGAATTCAAGAGGATTTCGGAAATTCAGACTCCGGAGAGGCGATTCGCTGCTCAGGACCGGTTTCTCTTCCTTCCCTTGGTCTGCCTGACAAGCAGTTTCTTCGCAGCAGCCTTCAATTCACCTCTCGCATCCATGTACCGGTACAGGGTTGCCCTGCTGATCCCAACGGTTTTCGCAATTTCCTTCGGTGATGCCTGTGGATCCCGCATCAATTCCGATGCCATGGCAATCTTGCCCATCGGCACGGGCGGCCTGCCGCCGGTTCGGCCCCGCGCCCGCGCCGCCGCGAGTCCGGCCCGCGTCCTCTCGCGGATCACGTCCCGCTCGAATTCAGCCAGGGCTGCGAACATGTGAAACATGAACTTGCCGATTGAATCCGATGTGTCCACGGCGCCCGATCCGGCCAGCACCCGGAGATTCACCTCCGCCCTGCGCAGGTCATCGACTGTGTTCACCAGCTGCTGCAGACTTCGCCCCAGCCGGTCAAGGCGCCATACAACCAGAGTGTCTCCCGGCCGGACGGCCCGCATGCATTCCTGCAATCCCGGCCGGTCGGCCCTGGCTCCGGATGCGGTGTCCTGATAGATCCGGCTCTTATCGACGCCGGCATCCTTCAATGCGTCGAGTTGCAGATCTGTTGACTGCGATCCGTCATCCTTGGAGACCCGGGCATAGCCGATCAGCATGCTTCTCCTCCTCCCTGATCAGTATTCAACCACTGACGCCTGGCCGATCACCGGCCTGCTGCTGCAGCCGATCGGCCAGCGCGCAGATACTGAACCGGTCCGCCTCCGATCGCAGGGCGATCGCCGCCTTGACCGCGGGAGCTGGCAAACCGTCCACCCGCACCGTGGTGGCGCCTTCCGACCAGATCCAGCTTCCGTCCGACAGCACGCTGCCGCGGATGACAACCACGCCGATGCCCAACTCAGAGGGTTGGGCCCCGCCGCGATGAGTGACCGAAGTCGCGCTGAACAGCGTCCTGCCGGCGAGTTCGAAGTTCGTGTTCAGGACCCTCCAGGCCGGGTTGAGCATCAATCCGAGGGAAACGGTCGCGGCATCTTCCGCCGGGCTGCCATCTGTGCCGTAGACCGCCCAGCATAGCTTCCGAACCCGTTGCTCATGGCTGGCGGGAAACAGCCAGGTGTCACCGGTCCACTCTCCGGACAACCCGGCTGCGCCGAGCAGGAATTCAGCGTGCAGTGGCGCCTCGACCTCGAGGTGGCCGCCCAACAATGTCAATCGCACCGTCATGGTCACCTCTGTTGTTGCCGCAGGCTGCCGCCGCCCGCCAAGGGGGCCGGGTCAAATCGGATCGGTTGCAAATTCTCTGGAAGATACAGCGGATGCGCTGGCTGACCGTTATTGGTAAGCCGCAGCGCCTCGAGCGGCCACCGGTTCCGAATGGCGGCCTGGAGGAAACTGGTTAACGCCCCGGTTCGTCCGGCAGGGTTGCCCCAGGCGCAGATTATCCGTGCATCTGCGCCGCAGTCCAGGATCTTCCGCTCCAGCATGACGCGGTTGTGCGGCCCTTCGGCATCGCGGCCCTCGACAAACAGATCAACCGGATCCGGCGATATCCAGGCAAAGAGATTGAGCACGGTCAGCCTGCCACATCCCCAACCACTCACAAACCGCAGGCACTTGGCGACAGTTTTATCGTCTGTCACTGCTGTAGCGACGGAGGGATTGAGCATCACGAAAACCCCGGCCGGGGCGTCCGGATCCCAGGTTCGTTCAAGCAGGTAGCGATAATTGTTGCACCGGCTGTAGATGGCCCGTCCGCGGATCGTGCCCACTTCTACACTAAGCCCGGCCATCACGTTCGGGTCAAGGCACATCGTCCCACTCCTTCTTCAGGCCGGATCCATCGGCTCGGACGGTTCAAACTCGTAACGCTCCTCGATCTCCTCGATTCCGGAGGCAGTCACAGCAAACCTCATCTCGCCCCAGCGCCAGGGACCCGAGGCCTTTTGCGACAGGCCGGCCTCGACGTATTGGGTGAGGGCCATCACGACATCGTTGATCTCGGAGGAGGCCGGGTCCTCCAGGATGTCCTCTGCCAGCCTGTCAACAGTCGCGATCGCATGAATGGCGGCGGCAACATCGCGGTCTGTCCCGCGGCTATCGTGCCAGCCTTCCGGAACCAGGACATACGGATAGTGCGATCCTCCCTCGCCGCCGCCCGGCCGCGAGCCGGCAGTTGGTCCGGCCGGAGCCGCTCCAAGCTGCTGCAGTTCCGTATCAATCCCGGCAACCTGTTCGAGTAGCTTCGCCCGCCTTGCCAGCAGTTCGCCGGGTTCCGGCACGGCAGGCGCTTCGACGATTTCGCAGTCGAATTCGCCGATCTGAGCATTCTCCGCGGCCCTGGCGGCAGCCAGCGGCATGTCCAGCAACTCGAAGACCGTCCCGGCAGCGACTTCGGTCGTCCAGTACTGATCGCTCCCGCCGGAACCGATGTCGCCACGCAACAGAACCACGTCCTCGCCAAGACGGGCGCCTGTATCGCGACCATCTGCCTTCGCGAGCAATCGGCCCCCGATGCGAAAGCCATCCCTCTCGATCGAAAGATCCTGGTTCATCCGGACCCGAAGGGTTGCAGTTTCGCCCGGACTACCGTCAGTGCCGTAGACCTGGCGGCACAGATCCCGGACGCGCGCTTCCTGGCTGCCCGGGAAAATCCATGAGCCGCCACGCCACTTGCCCGCAAGCCTCTTCGCTCCCTCGACAAATTCGGCGTCAAAGGGTGTCTGCGCAAGTATGCGCTCGCCTTCCGCCTGCACGGTCACTCTTGCGGTCATTCTGTCTCCTGCCTTCCGGTCACTATGGTTTATGGGCGTGCTGTTGCGGCGCGGTCCTCTGCGATTCGTCCACCTTCAGGGTTTTGGCAAAGCCGGCTGGAAGGCCGGCATCCACCCTGGTCACGTTTCACCGCCGGACGCGCCGCCTGGTCCCCTTGTGTCATCAGGATCCGGCACGTCCTTCCCGCTGCCTGCCGCCGGTTGTACCTGCTTGATCTGCCTGCGGTCTGCCAGCAAGATCAACTGCATCGGGCTCAGGCCCGGCTCCTGGACTTTTTCCGTCGTCATGATCCGCATGCCCGGTATGTCAACGCACACATATCCGGATTCGGCAAAGCGTTTCCGCTGCGCCGCCGTGAACCCGGGCGACACCAGGAACTTCTCCTTCCGCATGTCCTGAATCTTCCTGGCACGTTCGCCCTGATCTCCAAGGTCTGCCAGTATCTCGGCAAACTGCCGGTCAAGTGCGGACGGATCGTGCCGGCGGGGATTGCGCTTGCATCCGCCGAGGAACAGGATCGGGTCCGCGTCGGACATTTTGCCCTTCAGGCCCAGTACGTCGATGTCCGGGAGCGGGGGCAGGGGAGTTCCGTCGTCGCTGGTGAATGGCGGGTTGTGCCGATTCCTCCAGACACCCTGCATGGAATTGACCATGTCGGGCAGGCTGCCCAGCCAGGCAGCCGCAAGACGCTCAAGCGCCAGACCTTCGAGGGTCCTGAGCCTGTCGGCCGGCTGGCGTTGGGTTCCGGAAGCGAGAGCCCGAACAGGCAGACTATCGGACTCGAAGAGATCAGGAAACATTGCAATCTGGAACAGCGTATTGTTGTCGGCAACACCCCACCTGCCATCGCCCTTGCCGTAGAACTCGCCGCGATAGTCTACGAGCTGCAAGTGCTTCCTAAGGACATCGAGGGACTCCTTGAGCGGCGGGTCCGTTTGATTCCGCAAATCCGCCGGGAACTCCCGGATCATGGCGCCCCTCGGTTCGTGCAGGCCAAGCCACAGCAGCGCGTCCCGGTGCGGAGCAGCCAACTCGATGAAGGACCTGTTGTCGAAGCGCTCCTCCGGATCTCCCTCCAGCCGCCCGCGCTGCCATTCGACAAAGGACTGCAGCCAGGATTTGTCATCCTGCCAGCTGCTGAAGTCACGCAGCGCATCTGCATTCTGGTCGCTGGAAGCAAAGGCTTCCCAATGGCGGGGTATGCCGCCGAATGCCGTCCACAATGTCAGGAACCTGCCTGGATGGCGCAGGAAACCCTGTTCTTCGGCCATCTCGAGAGCGGTCGGAACCCGCCACTGTTTCAGGTTGATGGCACTGTGAAAACGCCCGAACAGCGGCTGGTCACCCCGGAACATCGCGAGGAATTGCTGCTGGTGCGATCCCATGACGAAGAGCTTGCCTGGCGGATGAGGTCCTCCGATCGACCGCGCCCTGTCGATCATCTGTTTGATCTCGGACTCGAGGAACAGCCCCTTTGCATGATGAAATTCATCGAGTGCAACGACGACATTCTTGAACAGGAGATGCTCCACGATCTCCGCAAAACGCTGGTGCGGAAGATTGTACGGGCTGGGCTCTCCGAGATCGTCAAGCGTCCCGGAAGGCAACGACTGCCGAATTCGGTCCAGCAGGCTCCGGTTGATCGCGTCCTGATCCATCAGTCCCGGAACCGGCAGTTCGAACATCATGACCGGCGGGTGTCCTTCTGCCCTGCGATTGGCTTCGGCCAGGAGTTCCGACTTGCCGATGCCACGCCTGCCAAGGACCTTCAGCCCGTTGAACTTTGGCCATTCGAAGACCTCGTTCACCCTCTCCATCTCCGCCTTTCGTCCGTAAAACCTCCAGTCTGCCATTGCCGCTCCTGCCTTCCGGTCACTGCGGTTGCCGTCCGAGCTCAAAAACGGACGTTTTTCCGACAGTTTCACAGATGCCGGAAATTCATGGAAACACAAGCACAAAACTCGTCTCACAAACAAAATCGCAATTTCGGTGCTTTCCTGCTCTTTTGAGACACGCTCCTCCCGTCACGCGCCTGCGATTGACCGCGGCAGCCTGGAATGTATTGTTCCTGCAAATGGAGGATGAAAATGGACACGGACAACGAGCGGCCGATGCCGCCGCGGAACCTCTTTGCGCGGTTGCGCGATCTGCATCGCACAGCCTGGGTCGCGCCGCATGAGCTCGAAGACCGGCTGAACGGTCCCGGGCAGGATCCGAACGGAAAGATGGACGATGACGCCGTCCGGCCACTGCACATCGCCGCGATCTCGCCGATGCCGCGAGCCGCAGCCGGAGTGAGAGCACTCCTGGCGGCGGGCGCTGACCCGGACCTTGCGGATGCAATGGGCGCACCGCCGGCATTCTGGGCCGCCCGCTGGGGCGAGGCCGCCGCACTGGCGGAGCTGATACGCGGGACACAGGGAGTTGCAGACCGCCTTGATGCCTGGCAGCGCGGAATTGCGCACTGGTGGGCGATGGGGAACGACGACGTGGGCGAAGCAAGCGACCAGCTGCTGCTGGACGAAGGCGTGCCCTTCCAGCTGCTGGATCATCTCGGCGCCGCGCCGATTCACTGGGCCGCGGCGATCGGCGGACGGGTCGAGCGGCTGCTGGCCCTTGACGGGGATTTTGCCATGCTTCCCGACCGGGCCGGATTCCTTCCGATTCACTACGCCGCGGGAGCAGGGATCACGTTGCAGGCTGTGCCGCAGCTCATCGCTGCCGGCGCCGATCCCGACAGGGCAGCCGGCCAGTTCTGGCCCGCCGACTTCCTGGCTGATGACATGAAGGACGAGTGGACATCCCTGACGGGCGGCGGCCGGCCGGAAGGGCCGGCAGGAAGTGTGGCATGAAGGCCGCAGTTGCCGCGGGCCTGTCGCTCCTTGTGGCCTGCAGCCAGTCGGAAGCGGCCTGGCAGATCATTCTGCCCCCCGGCCCGGCGGAAGAGGATCATCCGGTCTCCACTCCGGCAGACTCTCCGGCGAGTCAGGCCCGGAGGCGGCCGGAGCGCCCGCCTGAAGTCACGGACAGCGGATGCACGGTCCAGGTCAGGCGGGGAGACAGCCTGGCAAGCCTTGCGAAGCGCCATCTTGGCGATCCCGGCCGGTGGACGGAAATCCGGAGTCTCAATCATATCCGGAATCCCGACCTGATCGGGCAGGGGTGGACGCTTGCAGTGCCATGCGAGGGGTTCATTCCCGAAACGTCCCCTGCGCCGCGCCGGGATCCGAGGGATCCGCCGGAACCTGTTCCGGAGGAAACTGCAGAGGCGGCCGGATCCGGTGAAGCAGAACCGGCCCCGCAGGCGCTGGCGCAGCAGGTCATCGCCGAACTGGATGCCACCGCAGCGGAAGTCCCGGGCAGCGAGGCAACGGGGCCGGGGCATTCCAACGCCATGGACCCGGCAGGCCGCGTCCAGGCAGCCGTGACGCCACCGGGCGGGGAGCCGGCAGATCGTTCAACAGATCCAGCCGAGCCAGCCGGCGCAGCGCTGGCGGATGCGAAACAGGATGCTGAAGTGGAACCGGCGTCAACCGGACCGGCCGATGAAACGGTTGCATGCAGTATCACCGTCAGGACGGGAGACAGCCTCGCAAGCCTGGCAGAACGGCATCTGGGCGAGGCCGCCCGCTGGATTGAAATTCAGGGTCTCAACCAGATCCCCGATCCTGATCTCATCGCTGCCGGACAGGTCCTCGACCTTCCCTGCGATCCTGGCGCCGGACTCGCCCCGTCAGGGAGCCAGGCCCCCGAATCCGTCAGGTCAAGCCCGCCGGGACTGCCAGCCACCGGTTCCGCGGAGGGGACCGGGCCCTGGGTGGCCCATAGCGGCGAGCTCCTTGACGACGTGATTGCAAGATGGGCAATCGAAGCCGGCTGGACCCCGATAATCACTGAACGCTGGCATTGGGTTCTGGATACCGACGTGGCGCTTTCGGGACCGTTTCTCGAGGGTGTCCACGAGCTGCTCAGCGGATTTTCCGTGGCCGGCGAAGCGCCCGGCGTCGGCGTCTATGACAACAGGCACCTGATCCTCGAGTACCGTTGACGATTCCAGGTAAACTGAAACTGCTGGGGGTTGGCCTGGGCAGCCTGTTCATTCTTCCGCTGCTCCTCGCGGCCTCCGCAGGTTGGCTGATCGCGGTGCAACCCGGCGGCATGCGGCCGATTCCGGAAGTTGCTGCGCCGGATCTGCATCGTCTGCCAGTAGGGGAGTTTGCTGCCGACCCGGCCCGGGGGTTCTCGCTCATCGCCAGCAGCAACAGGCATCATCCATGCCTGAAGCCCCTGCACTGGATGATCGCATTGCATTCGCAGCAGCCGGTTGACCTCACCGATGGTTGCCGGCCGGGTAGTGGCCGATGGACAGGACTCTTCACCGGCAGGTCGACCACCGATCTTTCGAAAATTACGCTCCTGCCGGCTGTCCCGGCCCATCTTGCCCTGGCTGCCGGCCTGAAGGACCGCCCAGGCGATCTTCGGCGCTGGCAGGAACCATCTGCGGAGGACGCATGGTTGTGGATCCCGGTTCTCACCTTCGCTGCCGGTCAGCGGGCCGGGAGATCAATCGAGAACTGGCAGCCATCCCGGCCGGAGCTTGCCTGCAGCTATGCCAGGCGATGGCTGGCCGCCAAGTCCGAATTCGCGCTGGCCGTCCGTCCGGCCGAACGGGCCGCACTTGCCACCATCCTGGCCCGATGCGGCGGTTGAACATGCTCCATTCGTGGCGAATCCGGCGTTGTTCTTCCGGCCCGCGCCTTGAGGAGGCCGCCAGGAAACTGGGCCGGTGAATTTCTGCCGAACGGCCTCAAATCGCTCCCCGCGGGCGCTGTCGGGAGTGGAAGGCGAGGCCGGGACCGGCCGGAGCAGCTGGTCCCGGTTGATGCGCGCCCCCGCATTCCTGTATTCTGGGAGGCCCGGAGGATGGACATGGGACTCAGGATTGTTGGACTGGCCTGCCTCGGCCTGTTTGTGCCGGGCGTGGCCGCTGTCGGGGATGGCTGGGATGTGCCGCAGCCTGCCGGTGAATTGTTGGCAACGCTGGCCGGTGAAGTGTATCCCGGCCATCTCCGGCTTTCCTGGCTGACGGAGCGGGCGGGGGACGAGGGCCGACTCGGCCGCATCGAAACGGAAGACGGAAACGCCTGGTTGTTTGTGTCCGCCAGCGATGCCCGCAAGGCCGGCGGAACCCTCGAGGCCGGCAGGTTCGAGGTCTGGAGCGATACGCCGCTGATCTCGATCGATGATGCCCGGATATCCGAAACGGCGGCCGGGATCCTGGCGGATGGCGGCAGGTTCCGGCACCAAGCCGGCATGCGTGGCCTGGCCTCATCGATGTCGGCTGCGGGATTTTCCGCCAACTATGCCGACGGCACTTGGAAGATATCGGTCCGGCTGGATTCGCCCACCGGGAGGCTGGTTGCAGGGAACCGTTCGGCCGGGCACCTGAACTGGTCCGCCGAGGCCCTGGCGTTCGAGGCCTCCGGTCGAGAGCCTCCGGTTGCGCAGGTCATGCTGGATCGGCTGACGATCTCGGCCGGCGGCGGGAAGACCGGGACGATTGCCAGGCTGGAAATCCGGTCGGACAGCAACGGAACCTGGCAGATCATCGCCGATGGAGTCGCCCTGTCGAGCGGGCTTGCCAGCCGGTTCCGGCCGATTGCCGGGCTGGAATGGCCGCCATTATCCCTGTCGCTGTCCGTTGATCCGATTCGGGGCGGACGCAGGAATTTCACTGCAAGCCTGGATGCCGGACCGGCTGCAATCAGCGTGGAGGGATGGTCTGAAGCCGGCTCAGGCCCTCTGAGCGTAACCGCAGTCGAGGCTGCAGGCCTTCTCGAACTGCTGAAGGATGCCGGCGCCATCGACCCGCTCGCGGCGGCGGCCAGGATGGGTCTCTACTATGACCAGGCCAGCCAGGAGGCTGACATGATCCGCTCGGCGCAACCGCAGGCGGCCAGGTGACTCCCCTCGACCGCAGGTCTATCCTGGCCGGCGCAGCAGCCTGCCTCTTCCGGCCCGCCACCGCCAGCGCAGAGCTTCCACCGGGACCGGAGATCCCGCCTGTTCCTCCGGCTCCGGCGCGGCCTGAATCCAATCTCGACCTCATCATGGGCGGTATCCCGCCATACCTCGACATTGTCTGCCCGGTGACGGGCGAGGCCTGGGCCGGCTGGTACTACGACTTCGATTCGGGCCGCTATGATCGCGGAGCCCTCTCATCGCTGGAGTGGTTCTTCCGCGACTGGCGTGAATCGGTGAGGGTCCAGATGTGCGTGCGGCTGTACTGGGCACTGTCGGCCGCAATGAAGGAGGCCGGCCGGGGAGGGCAGACGGGCCCCGTCGAACTGCTGTCCGGCTACCGCACGCCCGCGACCAACGCGTCGCTTCCGGGAGCGGCGAGCGACAGCATGCACATGTACGGACGGGCGGTTGACATCCGGATTCCCGGAATCGCCATGGAAATGCTTGCCTCGATGATGGAGCGCCTGGAGGTTGGCGGGGTGGGCCGCTATCCGCAGATGAATTTCGTTCATATCGATTCCGGACGGTTGCGCGGCTGGACCGGGCAGTCCTGAAGGCGGGTTCACCCGGAATTCAGCCCGCGTTGGCCGCCTGCCGATCCTGCTTGCCATCCTCATCCGGGGGCTCACCGTCTTCTCCGCCTGCCGCATTCTGTCTCTCACTGTTGATCAGTTCCCCGGCAACGCCACCAACCAACTGCTCAAGCGCTGCGGAGAGACGGACAAGGATCCGGGACTTCCTGTCCGCGTCGACCGTGTCGAGGCGCAGGGAGACGGACGGCAACTCGGCGACGCGGTCGCCGAGTTCCTTGATCACGCGCTTGATATCGACCGGACCGGCCTCTGCCGGCGGGTTCTTCACGAGTTTCTCGAGATAACGGTATGTTGCCTCGGCTCCCGGCGATTCCCTGGCCATCGCCATCATGATGCCTGACAACTCGTCGAGGACCCGGTTGCCGTCAGGTTGTCCGGGCTTGCGGAACGCGTCCTCGTCCAGCCCGAGGCTGCGAAGGTCTTCGGGGGTGGCGATTCGTTCGATCGTGGCCAGGCAGAGACCGGACAGCTCACTCGTCCGGACTTTCCTTCCGGTTGGCGCAAGCCGGGACCTCAGCATTTCCTCCAGGCGCTCCCGCCGGCCGGTCTCGTGATCCCTGGCCGCGCTGACCGCCAGGCCGGCCACCCAGGCGGAAGCAATGGTGGCTGCCGCATCGTCCGGTCCGCATCGATCGCCACCAGCAATCTCCGCATTGGGCACCGGCAAGATTGGCGGCCTGCCGGCCAGGACCTCGTCCCTCCAGTAAGCCTGGGCGATCTGTTCGGCTTCCCGCGCTGCGATGAGGGACGGCTCCGCCCGATGCCAGTGCCAGGAATGTTCCTCCTGGTCGTAAACGCAGAATCCACATTCCGACGGCATCATGGCCGCCCTCACGCAGAGGTGATGCTGGAGCGAAAGACGCAGTCTTGCCTCTTCTGGGATCAGGCCGGCGACCACAGCCGGAATCTCGGTTTTGCCCGGAAAGAGATACTCGACCAGGACCAGCCGGCCGGACTGCCGGGACCGCGGCGTGAATGTCTGCCGGACGGTCGGGACGATGACCGGGCGTTTCAGCAGTCCCGGGAGCCAGCTGGCCCCCGGATCGGCCGAATGCGCCTCTGCCAGGCGGAAGAGCGATTTGCCGCAGTGTTCCCAGCCGGCTTGCGGATCAAGGCCGGTCCCGCCGCGCCATGCATGTTTCATCATCCGCCTGCGCCGCAGGGAGCGCCACCGGGATGTCATGCTGGCCGATGAGCGTGTCAGGAGGAGCTTTCCCATTACCGCCCGCTGGCGGTGCCAGTTCCGGGCTTCCACATTTCCCGTACAGAAGTGGCTGGTCTCCATGGGAACAAAGCGGGAGAGGCTGTCGAGTTCGCCGGCCAGGATACCGATCGCTTCCTGCCACTGCCGGTATCCGGCGCCATCCCAGGGGTTTGCGGAGCCGGAGTCGCCGGTCATTTCCGCAGGCGGTATCCGCCAGCTGCGGCAGACTGAATCCATGACGGTGGTTACGGCATGCGAGGCCCACTCCTTCATCCGTTCCCGATCGATCCTCTCGCTATGCTCGAGTTGTCCAAGTCCGGCCAGAAGGCAGTCCTCAACTGCTTCGGCCCGGTCGCGGCCCAGCGGGTACCGGTTGTAATCGAGTTGTCTCAATCCCGTGCAGTCCATCAGCACATCCTCCAATTGGTCGCAATTTCCACAATATCCGCATGTCGCGCGGCGCGGCAAGATGCGCCTGCTTGCGCACGGGCTGGCGCTTCCGGAATTTTCGATTATGGGGCGCACGCCTTCGTCGAGTAGACTGGCATGATCAGTACCGGCCGGCCGGCATGCGGCCTGCATCCAGGGAAGGAACGCGCCATGCCTCGACAAACAGAGCTTCCGATGCAGCCCGCAGTGCCGGAGTTTCTCAGGCTTGAAGGGCGGCTGATGGATCCCGATACCGGGACATGGAGGGAGCACTGGATGGCATTCTTCCGCGAGGATGTGCCTGCGCTTGCCGGGCTTGCCAGGGAGCACGGTATTCCGATGGGCTCGCTGCTGGTGGTCCCGAAACCCGATGAGGCGGGGGGAAAACCCGGCCGGCTGGCGAAGTATTTCGAACCTGGCGAGTTGCTCGCTCCTGCATGCATGATTGCAGTCGAGACAAGGAATGCCTGCGCGGACGGTCCTGACCGCCCGGCTATCCGGGTGGATCCGTTCACGGTCAGCGGATGGGACGCCCTGCGGCGGCTGGCGGTCACGGATGATGCTGCCGCGCCGGCGGCGGAAGGCTGGGTGGACGAGATCAACAACTTCAGGGACCGCATCGAGGCGGAACTCGAGGAACGCCCCGCAAGCGGGCTGCCCGGGGAACTGGTGTCATTCGTCCTATGTTGCCAGATTGTTGACCGCGTCGAGGTTGCCGAACTCCCGGCGGGGTTCGACTATGACATGGTGACGCGCTACTGCGTTGCCGCGCAGCTCGACAGGCAGATTGCGCTGCTGGAAGACCGCCCCTTGCCCGATCCGGCGCCCGGGAACAGGCGCGGGATCGAAAGCATGGTCGGAGACGACATTGCCGGGCAGATGATGACGGGCGACGGCGCCCTGGTCCGGGCAGCGCTGGTCCGCAATGCGTCCGGGGCGGAGATGAGCTTTGAAAGGGACTTTTCCCGCCGCAACGACACGCTTGTCCGCAGGTTGTTCAGCCGGCTCACCCGCACGCCCGTGGAGCAGATCAGCTGCGGCTTGGCCCCGAAGGGCATGTTCGAGCCGATTTGTTCGAAACTCGACCAGGAGGCGGGTGCTGCGGCTCCCCGTGAAGGGCCTGGCGCCGAAAGCGGCGCCGGGGACTGGAAACAGGAGATTGCCGCCGAGATCCGAAATGTCCTTCTGGACGTCTTCGGGGGCACGCATGCCACGCAGGCGAGGCTCTGGGAAATCCGCGGCCAGGATGTTCTTGCCGTTCAGGATTTTGCAGGAAGCTATGTCTATTCCTGGCCGTCATCCGATCGGAACGTCGTTTATGTCCCGGAAGGAGAGGCGGCGATTCCGATGATCGATCCCGAATCCTGTCCAGGCCCGGAGGAGCTGGCTGCGAAGCAGGAACGGTTCGCCACATTGCTTCTCGCGCCCGGGGAGAGCGGGGTGGAGCAGCAGATGTCGTTCCAAAACGAGAACACGGACGACGATGCAGCCGAACCATCGATGTGACGGAAAGGGACGGCTGGCATGGCGAAATGGTGGGTCTTTCCGCCCAGGGCGAGGGTTCGGCTGTTCTTCCGACGAGACGAAAGCGGGATCCGTTACATCGTGAGATCACTGGATCAGCGCAACCCGGGGCTCAATCCGGGCTCCTGGCGGGAGATTGAAGGCGGCCTCGGCGCCTGGATTTCGGAGGCCGGCCGCCAGCCAGCTGTGCCGACCGCCAAGTGGAAGGCGATGGGCGCCAGCGTCGAGGATCTGGATCCGGGAAGCATACGCCGCCGCTACCAACTCAGGAACTGCCCGGATCAGGCGGTCCAGATTGGGGCCAACCATCTCGGAGACGAAGTGCGCGAGCATGACGGCAGGCGGTGGATCATGAAGGCGGGGCTCGCCTATTCCGACAGCTGGGCCGGCGACGAGACCGCCCATCCACCGGCCTGGTCCCTGCGTTTCGGGACTGCCAGGGCCTGGCCTGCCCTGGCCCGTCGAATCGTCGGGCTCGCAAGCCGGGGACAGTTCGCCCTTGATGACGAGGAACTGGCGAGGCTGGCTGCAGCCGTCGTGGATCCGGGCCGGCGGCCGTCATTCCAGCCCTGGACGGAGGATGCGGAGGAGTCAAAACAGATGCTGCTGAAGGAGCTCCGCTCGGCCCTGCTTGCTCCGGCGGCCGAGGCTGCGAGGCCGGTCTGGGCAGAAGCGGCAGCGCTCGAGCGCGCCATCCCGTCACTTGCCACGGGTGACGGGACTCAGCCATCGCTGACGGTTTCGGCGGCCGTGGCCGGCCTGGCCGGGCCGCTCCGGCAGGCCAGCCTGACCGGCCCGGCAGGCGACGCCCCGTGGGCCGGCCTGTTCGGTGATGCGAACTCGGATACGGCCGTGATCGATGCGAGGCGGATGACCGCGGCGACCGGAATGCAGCTGATGCTGGAGCATTCGGATGACCGGCCGGGGAGGGTGGTTGCCATGCTGCCGGGCGATCCGGATCATCCGGACATCCAGCACGGTCTGACCTCCGTCTCGCTTCAACGGGGAATCGAGTCAATCCTTCATCTTCCGTCCGAGGTTCTTCCCGAAGAGGCCGGCGGGCTCACCCTGATCGCGGCCGGCATCCGGCGGCCGGAAGTTCTGGCAGAACCTCCTCCCCAGGCGTTGCGGGTGATCCGCGGCGAAGTCAGAAACGACCTTCGCCGCTGGCTGGACGAGGGACTGCGCGGACGGGCGAGGCTGGCTGGCGAGGAGGCGTCGGCTTCCCGGCAGGCGCCCTATGTCCCGGTTTCGCGGATCGGGCAGGCCAGGTGCACGATCGCGCGGGGTCACCAGACCGCCGCAGCGGTGGCAGGCCGCAACCTCGTGGCTCGTCGCGGGCCCGTGGACGATTACGTGGCCGGCCTGCTGGGAACCGACAGGGCTGGCATGGAGGCGCGCTACTCGCCGGAGCAGATCGATGCGATCGGTATGGCCGAAGATGCGCACCAGCGGGGACGCGCCTTTCTGCTCGCGGACCAGACCGGAACGGGGAAGGGCCGATCCGCTGCCGGCATGGCGGGGAGCTGGCTGAGGGCAGATCCGGCAAACCGGGTGGTCTACCTGACCGTCTCGAATGTCGGCGGCGATGTCATCCGGGATCTCCGGAACACCGCCGCCATCGAGGAAGCCGGCCGGCCGATCCTCCTGGCCAACAACATGCCCGGGCTGGATGATGCATACACGCCCGCGGAGGCTGTACGCCGGGAGATATACGAGTCGCTCGACTTGCCGGAAGGGGCGAGGTTCGTGGTGGCGACCTACGCGTCACTGCAGCTTGCGGCCGCGGGCGACCAGACCCGGACGGAAGCGGAGCGCCGGGCGGCGGAGTGGTTCGTTGCCGTTGCCTCCGATCCCTCGACGATGGTGATCCTGGACGAGGCCCACTCTGCCCTCAATCCCGAGTCCAACCTCGGAACCACCATCCGGACAGGCATTGCGGGTGCCGGCCGCGTGGCATTTGTCACTGCGACAGCAATGCGGACGCCGGAAGGTGTCGATCTCTACCGGCGGGTCATGCCGCCGGGGCTGCGGGGCGAGAGATTTGACCGGCAGATCGTGAAGGCGCTCCAGACAGTGGGTGAAACCGCGCAGGAGAGCCTGATTGCCATGCTGACCGAGGATGGTGTCATGCTGCGGCGGGATCACGATAGCGGCCTGGTTCCCTATACCGTCGACACCCCCGCCGGGGAGGAAGAACAGCGCGCGTCCGCGGTGATGGCATCGGTATCGGCGGTTGCCGAGAGGATGATGGAGCTGTCCCGGGAGGTCCGCCGCTGGTATTCCGCGGCCCGCAATCCCTACGCCGCGCTCGCGCGGGGAGACGGCCCGGCGGCTCGCCACGCCGGGAGGCAGCTCGAACAGATGATGCCCGGGGGATTCGGCGGACCCATGGACCAGATTGCCAGGTCGGTCCTGGTATCGCTCAAGGTCGAACAGGCAGCTCGCCTGGCAGTGTCCGAGCTGCGCGAACGCGGCCGCAAGCCGATGATCTCGATTTCATCCACCAATGGCGAATTCCTCCGAAGGATCCACAATGGCGAAGCCGGCATTCCTGATGACCGGCAGCTGGACATAAGGGATCTCGTGCGCCACGTTGCGGGGCGCCTGTGCGTGATCAAGGGACTCGGCGAGGTCTACAATCTGGGTGGAATACGGGTCGAGGGGGATTCGCTCGACCTGCGCGGCCACAGCAGGGCTGTCCAGGATCTCTGGGAAGAGTTGTCGCAAACCATCGAGGCAATGCCGCCAGGCCTTCCAGTCTCGCCCGCAGATGCGCTTGTGGCCGGCCTGGCAGCCGAAGGCGTCAGCGCAGCCGAGATTACCGGGCGGGAACACTGCGTCACTGCCGACGGAACGGTCACCAGGCGGGAAATCCGGCCGAAGGACGAGATTGCCCGCCAGTATAACGACGGCGAGATCGACGTGCTCATCTACAACCAGGCCGGCGGCACCGGGGCAAGTTACCATGCGTCTGCCGAGTTCGGGGACCAGAGGCCGCGCAGCATCCTCCAGCTCGAACTGCCGCTTGACGTGCTTCGCCACCTGCAGTCGATGGGACGCGGCAATCGATTCGACCAGGTCTCCCTGCCTCATTTCATGACCCTGTCGACCGACACGCTGGCCGAACAGCGCCTCCTGGCGATGAACAACAGGAAGCTGAGGACCGTCGGCGCAATCCTGGACGGCAACAGGGACCACCCGGCCCTTGCAACCGATGTTCCGGACATTTTCAACTCCGTGGGCGAGCGCGCCTGCGCGTCGCTGATCGAGGCTGACCAGGTGCTCGCCGCGCGCCTTGACCTCACTCCAAGGTCCAAAAACCTGGCCAAGTCGATCTTTACCCGGGCGCTGCTCCTCGATGAGGCAGAGCAGGAACGGCTGTTCGGCATGCTTGTGTCCGAGTACGAGGCCCAGCTGGCCGAAGCGGAGGCGCAGGGCAGGAATCCGCTGAAGGTTCCCTCGCTGCCGGGCTACGTTGAAATCATGTCGACGCAACCATTCGCGACCGATACCCAGGAAGTGTTGCCGGGTGAGGAACAGTCGGTGTTTGACCGCGACATGACATTGTCGACCGGAATCTGGCACCGGCCCCCGGGGCTTCCCGCGTCAGCGGTCGCCGCCGCCGCCGTGGAGGCCAGCGAGGGGCAGGGACGCGGCGGCTGCCCGGCCGCAGCAGCGGCTGCCCGCGATCTTTCGGCCCGGTGGGAAGCCGTCAACCGCAACATGACACGGGAAGACCTCCAGGCACTGATTGACTTGCTTGAATCCTTCGAGCCGGGCCGGATCCTCCGGCCGGCCGGCGACCCGCACCAGTACATGGTTGCGGTCGAATACTTCCCACCGGAACGGCTAATGGCCGATCGCAGTTTCGGCCACCGGTTCCGCTGCATAGCTCCGGGTGATGGCGGTTTCCGGATCTGGTCGGCCGCGGAGCTGATCAAGGAGAATCTGGCGCCTCGCCAGCAGAATATCCTCGATGCGGACGCATCGCTGATCGGAAGCCGGTTCGACGCCTATGCCACCACGGCCAACAGGCGGGCCGTGCAGATCCTGTCGGGCGACATGCTGTCGGTTGGAAGAACGGTCGGCCAGAGCGGTTCACAGAGCTTCAGGGTCTGCACCTTCAACGACCAGAGCGGGGCGTCCCGGCGGGCAGCGGTCAACAGCTCGGACCTGAAGAAGCTGGACCTGAACAGGATGCAGTTCCGGATTTCAGCTGCAAGCCTGCTGGATGCCGCTGTCGACAAGGTCGGCAACAAGGCGTACAACCAGCTGCTTCCGGTTCTGCCGCGGGCCGGACAGGAGACGAAGGATGGCCGCTTATCGACGGAAAGCACGTACCGGCCTTGGCTGATCAATATCAGTTTGCGCTGGGATGAACGGCCGGTCTTCCGCGCCGGACTGCCGTCGCGTTCCGCCCGGAACATGC
The DNA here is from genome assembly GCA_963664715.2 of Paracoccaceae bacterium. Classification (GTDB taxonomy): domain Bacteria; phylum Pseudomonadota; class Alphaproteobacteria; order Rhodobacterales; family Rhodobacteraceae; genus JAPOXR01. The sequence goes on along the minus strand of CAXXUY010000012.1, from coordinate 234,244 downwards.
AGTCATTCTGGTCGGTGGGAACGGGGCCCGAGATCTACCGCACGGCGACCGGGAGCGAGCTGTCGAAACCGTCCCGGACGGCTGACGCCCGCAGGCGCGTGTCGATCGATTTCGACGCAACATCCGAAGGGGAGATCGCGAGGGCCCGGCGGCTCTGCGCCCTGATTGACCGTCACCCGGCCACGGATCTCCTTGCTCCCGGACAGATGCGGGACTGGTGGGTTGAACGCGGCAGGCAACAGGCGCAGTCGAGAAAGCCGGTCTTCGAACCGCTCGCGGGCGGAGGGTCCGGCCTAGGCGACCGGGTTGACAAAGCCGCGACCGGAGCCGCGCCCGCTGTGGCGGCGCGAGTGACCTGGCCGGCCGGAGAGTTGACGATCGAGGCCGTTCCCGGCGGTGGTTCTGACCGGCAGGGGTCCGTGATGACGTTACCGGCCTGCAACCGGAAGGCCGGAAGCTTCTGGTCCGGACCTGCGGGCAGGGAGATCCTCGAGACCGTGTTTGGCGAGGCGGCAGGGGACGCGGCCGCCCTAGCGCGGCCGCACACGGTATTCCTCGACAGGGAACGGACAAGCCGGGTCTGCAGCCTCCTTGACGAGAAGGCGAATTCCGACACGGGCTGGTCGATCGACATTGTCCGCGGCCCGCCCGAGGCCGAATCCGCGCCGGATGCCGGGATGGCCGCGTGAATCCGGACATCAGGTTGCTGCCGGCGCAGAATGCGCTCGTGCTGTCGGGCCCTGCCGCCAGCCACCCGCCAGGACGGCAGAGATCGTTGCTGCTTCAGGCCGATCCCGGCAGGCCAGGCTGGCTTTCGATCGAGGGAGCTGACGTGACGGCGGGTGGAGACGCCGTCGCGATGTGGCGCCTGGACCGGCCGGATATCGAGTTCGATCCGCTGGATCCCATGTCGTTTGGCGCGGTGGAGAAGCCGGCAAATGCGCGCCGTGCCCCGTCCCGGCCATTGCTGGCTTCTCAGGTCCAGGCCTATGAAGTGCTTGCCGCCACCGGGCGGCTGGCCGAAGTCTGCGAAACAGAGTTCGCCCTGGATGAGAGCGACGTTGCCAGGATCGGAGGCCGGCTCGAATTGGCTGGCTGGGGATTTGCAGAATGGTCCTCCAGGGCGGGTTATGACCTGCAGGCCGGCCTCGCGGCATTCGCCGCCTGCCCGACCGATTGCGACCTCGCCTCGATCCGTTGGTATGCGGCGCCGGGGCGGGAAGGCGGGACACGCCGACAGGCTGCCGCTTCGATGCCTCTCTTTGCGGGTGTCATCGCCCGCAATCCCCGCCTGCGGGCCTGCGTGGACCGGCAGAGGCCGCTGTCCGATGATCTGCGCCGGCTGTTTCCGTCGCTCGGGGCCGCCGGTATCCGCCGGCTTGGCAGGATTTCCTCCGGCACGGCGGACCAGGGCCGGCTGGGCGAGGCCTTCACGTGCGCCGGGGGCGATGACGTCCTTGGTCATGCCCGCCGCCGCCGGCTGCCGCTGGAAGGGCCGTGGCGGTCCGAGGAGGTCGCAAGATGGCTGGAAGATCTTGCCTGCAGGTCCGGTGGTGTTGATCTGGTGCCGTCAAGCGATGAGGAGTGGGAGTCATGCAGCGCGATCTGGTCCGGTTTTCTGCTCCCGGTATCCACCCATCTCGGCGCGGATTTCCTGTCGGTCCGTCCGCCTGGGGGCAGGTGGCGGCAGATGCACGAATCAATCTCCAGGGATCTCGACTGGCCATATGACAGCCTGCCGGACCGCCGGGACCTGAACGTCGCGGTTGTCGATGCCGTCGAGATTGCCGACCGGCTGGCGGCCGACATCATATTGCCGGTCATCCACCAGACAATCGTGACTTCGGGCGAGGCCCGCCCCGAGATGAGTATCCACAACAATGAACAGATCCGGTTCCGGCTGAGGCGGGCCGCCTACGAGATGCTGGTTCCGGCCAGCGCGAAGCAACCTGTCAGGGTGCTCTCAACCATGGTGCGCCACGGGCTCACGCGGCTGAACCGGATTGAGGAGCTCCGGGCCGGGGAAGATTGCGGAGGCCAGCGCGTCCGGACAGGTGAAGCGGCAGGCTGGAGCGACAAGAGATGGGAGATCCCGCACCGGGGTGAAATCCGGATGCCCAACGGCGCCGTCGTCAGTTTCATTCCGGACCGCGAGACGCTGCGGGAGGAGGGAAGCCGGATGAGGCACTGCATTGGCCGGGACCATATGGGCTACTGGAGGCGCTGCTGGAACGGAACGGGCACCGCCTGCCATATCGGCCCGGGACCTAGCTGGGTTGCCCCGCAAGGGGAGAGGCACTGGCAGGACGGGGCGACGGCGTTCCTTGCGGTCGCCGAAGACGGCAGCCTCAGCCTGAGTGCGCTGCATGGCTACAACAACAGGTTCGTGCGGAACAGCGGCAATCCCTACAGCCAGGCCGCCGACCAGTTCCTGGACATGCACAACTGCCGCCAGCTCGGGATCTCGGAAGACTGGGAGAGGTTCCTCGCCTGGACCAGGACCGAGGCTGGCAGGCAGACGACCACCGGCCGGACCCATACCAGCACCTGGGAGCAGGCCTGCGGCTATGATTCCCTGGATGCCGGCATCACGGAGGCGCTGTGGTCCGAATGGCGGACCGTGGCGCATGGCTGCAGCGGGATCGATGTGCCGGCCCGCGCAGTCTGGCGATCTCCCTCGGCCCGCGCGGTGCTTGACATGATCTCTCCTGCAACCTGCCGGGCAATGTCCGCCGGCACGGCCGAACATGCCGCGCCGCGGCAGCAGGAGGCGCCAGCGCCATGATGACTGCCGGAACCGGGGAAAGTGCCGTGCTGGTCCTGCCGGCGGTCCTGCACGGCCAGCGCGTTGATTTCTTCGAGGCGAGCGAATGGGAAACATCCTGCCCGGGAGAGCAACCGGCGGCGGGATACTGGCGCGAGAGATCCTCGGGGCGCTTGCTGGTTGCCCTCGACGAAGGCCAGGCCCTCAGGGTGGCGGCGGCGGTGAGGCGGCTCGGGAAGAGGCTGCGCCTGGGCCTGAAGGAAGCGAAGGCCGCCGAGGCGGGCAGGGCGCTGGCATGGACATCCCGCCTCAATCCGGTGCCGGCAGGCACGGCCGTCAGGTTGACCAGGGACACAAGCGCTGTCATTGTCGGCATTCCGGGATCCGCGCTGACAAGGTGATTTGGGGGTGCACGCCATTGGTTGCTATATTGGAGAGAGCGGCCGGAAGGCGGCATTCAACCCGAAGACAGCGAAAGGTAGCATCATGGGTTTCAATGAAGTGAAGAGGGCCCAGCAGCGCAGGGCACAGAAGAGAGGGCCGCAGCTGGCGTCAACAATCCTGCGGGTCGTGGAGACGGTTCCGGATGATCTGAGGGTCATGGTCGTGCTGCCGGAAAACGCTGCTGCCGGTCTTGGCGTCAAAAGGGGACCCTGGCCGCTCGAGGAGCGTCCCAATCCGAAACACTCGAAGAGCCAGCCCAACCGCATGGACCTGCTGGGCCTGGATGGAGGTGTTTCCAGCCAGCCCATGAGGGTCGAGAAGGGCTCGACGATCCTGGCGGACGGGATCAAGTTCGAGGATGGCAGGATTACCGCGAGCTGGTACACGCTGGGCAGCGGGCCGCGCGCCGACAGGGATGCCGGAGGCCTCGCCACGATCGTTGAAGGCCATATCCGCACCAGCGTGCGCCGCAACAAGGAAACACGCGAGGTCAAATACGCCGCCGAGGTGCTGAACGCAGACCGGGCAGTGCAGGTCAATGGGGATGACGAGTTGCAGAAGGCTGTCACTGCAGCGATCGGAGAGTCCGGTCCTGGAGACGGCATTGCAGTCGTCCGCGTATCGGGTGCGAGCGGCGAGACGGTGCACCGGACATTCAGGCCGAACTACAATGAATCGGGCCGGCGTACAGACAACGGCGAACTGGCGGGAACGAAGGCGGTGGAGATCATCGGCGGCAAGTCCGAGCTCAGGGAGCTCCTGAAGACGGGCGATAACCCGGAAACGGTCACCGAGGTGATTCCCGGGCGCAAGCTCTCGATCGGCGCGACGACGCAGGGGCATCTGGAGACGGCGCTGGCGGAGAAGACGGGGGACCGGATGAACACCGGCGCCAAGAAGTTCCGGACCGCGGAAATCCACCCGATGGACCGGGGCGTCTGGCCGGAGAATCAAATGGTGAGTGAATCAGTTTCTATCAGCCAACTCAGGTTTCTCGACACCCTAGCGGAACGCCGCGGGATCGAGGTTCCGGAGAAGGCGAAGTCGAGCAGCGCGGCTGCTTCCGCGTGGATCGACGAGAAGATCCTGTTGCTGGGCCTTGCGCCGGGCCAGCTGGTCGTGCGGGAAGGCATCGAGGGCGATGAAGGGGAGCCCTACGACATTGCCGTCGCCTGCGCGCTGCACCGGCGCTCCGGACTTCCGATCGACGCGATCCCCACGCCCGGCTGCGAGAATGCTCCCGAAGCGGCGCGCAGTTCATCCGAGCAGGCAGCTGCCGCCCGTGCCGAACTCATGGACGGGAAGGTGCCGGCGCAGGCGGCGGCGGAAGAACCGGAAGCGCCGGAAGAACCCGCCAGGCCGGAAGGACCGGAAGCGGAGCCGCAGGAGCAGCTGCCCGATGAGGATGAACTGGACTGGTATGAGGATGATGAATCGCCGTTCTGACAGTGGCCGGGTCCGGGGCACCCCATGAGCGGTGTACAGGCGAAATTGACAGGGGCGGACACCTCCGGGGCGGGCTTTGCCCGCCTCGGCTCACTTCTGGCTGGCTTCAAGGTCCGGAGGAGGGGATTGCGGAAACCGAAAAGGGCCGCGGAACTTCCCGCCGGCAGCGCGAGAATCTGCGCATGGGGCGGTGTCCAGTGCGTGTTCGGCCTCCTGTGGTCAAGCAAGCCGCCACCGCTGCTGAGCAAGGCGCCTGTTGCGGTCAGCTGGCGGGGAATGCACGCCGAACTCGATGACAACATCTATGCGGGCCTGACCCCGTTGTCGGCGGTCATTGCCGATTCCCTCGGCATGGTGAAAATGCACGAGGACTGGCAGGGCGCAACCATCCTGGCAGTATCGAAACCAACCGAAAGCCTCTACTGGGCCGCAATCTTCGCGGATGCGACGCCTCTTGCCCAGCAGGAAATCACCCATTCCGACGCCGACGCGCTGGTCGCCTGGGTGCAGTCGACCGCAAGGCAGGGCGAGATCGAGCGGGTCTACGCCACGCCGGAAGTGGCCCGTGAAGTGAAGACAGCCGTGCCGGTCAACGCGTTCAGGGAGGAAGAGCCCCCCGGCGCCATGCTTCCGGCATTCGAGAAGCGGATCCTGCCCAGGTTTGCCGGGGGGGCGGCAGCTGCGTGCCTGGTGGTTGCAGGGCTGACCGCGTCCTGGTCGGCTGCAGACAGGTTCCTTGCCAGCCGCGGGGCGGATCGCCCTTCCGTCCGGATGGTTGCGCATGAGCTTCCTGTCGACCTGTTCCTGGCCGGCTGCCACGACGCGCTGCGGCAGCCCTGGCCAATGCCGCCGGGCTGGGAGACCGAGGCCTCGGGCTGCGCCTTCAGCGGTATGGATGATCCCTTCATCCGCCAGGTTCCCTGGGAAGGCGGTTCGGCATACCGCAGTTTCACATTGTCGACCGAACACAACGGGACGCTTGCAAGGGCTGCCGCGGCGCAGATCCTCGAAGGCTGGAAGGGGTGGTCGAGGATCGGCGATACCACGATCCTGCTGCAACGGCCGCTCGAGGCCAGGCTGGCTCCGGCCGGAGCGTTCCAGACGCCATCCCCCGCCGATCTCCAGGTGGAAACCGAAGCGATGTTCCTGGGCCTTGCCCAGTACGTCAGGGCCGAAAACGGCGTGATCTCGATCATGTCGGCCGCATCGGTTCCGACCCTGATCCGCCGGCTGATCGAGCTGGACCGGCGCGTGCCCATTTCAGTGAAGAAGTTCAGCCGCACCGGCAATGGCCTGGCGATCGAAATCCTGCCGAGGCAGACGGTCATGCTGCCCGTTGAACCGCGGGCCTGAACGGCAGCGTCCTGACGGAATGGCAATGCAGAAACCGGTTATCCCCGCGCTCTCCATGATGTTGGGCGCATTCGTCGCGACCGATGGATCCGCCCAGGCTGCACTCTTCGATTCCGAAGGAGCAGCCAGCCAGGCTGTCACATTGCAGACGGCCTTCTCCTGCCCGCTTGGCCAACTCGCCGAGCTCTATGCCGGACTGGCCGAGGCTACGGACGCTCTCGACCTGCTGGCGGTTGAAACGGAGGTCCTCACGATATGCCGGACACGGCAGGAAAGGTTGAGGGCCATAGCGGATGCCGAGCTTGAACTGCGCGAGCTTTTCGGCATCGAGAACCCGGCCGGCGGCGCAGCCCGCATATCGATCATGGATGCCGGCAGCAGCCATGCTCCCCTGATCGTGTCCTGCCCGAAGCCTGATACCGGATTGCAGGCTTCGGACGCTCCCGGCGATGGCCAGGGCCAGGAGATCCTGCCTGAGGCCGAACCAGAGCCACAGGCCGAGTTGGTTGCCATGCCGGCGCATCCCCCCGGGATGTCTTCTGCGCCTGTGTCCGAGCTGCTGTCTGCCCTGCTGACCGGCCTCGCCGTGAAACCGGCGTCCAACCCGGCGTCCGGCTGCGGCAGCTGGAGCTGGGCCTGGACCGGACGGGATTCAAGGCGCAGCCATGCTGCAGTGCTGGTGTCGCCTGATGGCCATCGCCGGGAAGTCGCGATCGGCGACAGGCTCCCGGCGGGCCTGTCCGTCTACGGCATCTCCACGGGCGGAGTCACTCTCGAAGACAGATCCGGCGAACTGATCCGCCTTCCTCCCTCTAGCTCCGCCGGTCCGGCCGTAGCGCCGCCGGCGGCGGCCGGGCTGCCGGAACAGGAATTTTTGCCGGCAGACCGGGAAGGGGAGGTCAGCCGTTGAGGATCGGCAAGAAGAGCCATCGCGTTCTCGACAACGGGGTCATCCTGACGAACCGGCCGGATTTCCGGGAAATCGCCGCCGTGACGCAGTCCGGCCAGTACTACGTCGTCGAGGGTGGCCACCAGTATCAGCCGACTTTCCGGAATGCGGTCGAGGAGTTCGTGCGGCTGAACATCGCTCCGAGGGCAACCAGCAGCAATACCCAGGTCGTTACAAGCGCGGCCTTGCGGGAACTCTACGGCTCGTCCCGGGAAAGCGCCGCATCGGCAGCAGGCGGGATCGATACGGCGATAACCAAGCTCAACAAGGTCCTGAGCGATGCCGCGCGGGCCAAGGCCAGCGACGTGAAGATCATCCAGTCGGAAGCGCGGACCATCATCAGGATCAAGGTCGGCGGCAAGGAGTTCTCTTCCTCCATGTCCTGGACCGTGAGCGAGGGCGCCGTCGCGATGTCGACCATCTTCGATGCGCGCGATGACGGAACCGGTCATGCCACGTCGATCGACAATTCGTTCCAGTCCTTCTCGGTCAGCCCGGGAGCGCAGAAGCTGCGGCTGCCCGAAGGCGTGGTGAAGCTGCGGGGGCAGAAGGGGTTTCACGAAGTCGATGTCGGAACCGGCGTGCACATGGTCCTGAGGTTCTTCTACAGCGATGACGCGCAGGTTGCGACGTCGACCCTCGAATCCCTCGGATTTGACGAGGAAACGTCGCGCGCCCTTGCCCTGGCCAGGGCCAAGCTGTCGGGCGGCATAATCATTGCCGGAGCCACTGGCGATGGCAAATCCACGACATTGATACGCGTCCTCGAGCGCCTCTACGAAGAGCATGCCGGACAGCTCTCGATCGTCACGATCGAGGATCCTGTCGAATACAGGATACATGGCGACGGCATCGTGCAGATCCCGGTCAAGAGCGCCGGTTCTGGCGAGGAGCGCTCCGCGGCCTTCCGCCAGGCGCTGATGCATTTCGTGAGAATAAACCCTGATGTCGGCTCCATCTCCGAGATCCGCGACGCGGACGCCGCCAGGGAAGTCCTGCAATTTGTCGCCACCGGCCACCAGGTCTGGTCGACGATTCACGGATCGACGGCACACGGCATTCTCTTTCGCCTGATCGAGATGGGGATCCCGCCCGAGGAGCTGTGCAAGCCGGGATCGATCGAATTGTTGATGAAGCAGTCGCTGGCGCCGGTCCTGTGCCCGGATTGCCGCCTGCCCTTCGCCGGAACCATGGACAGCCGCAAGGCCTTACTGGGCAGGCAGCTGGGAGAGCTCGGAATCGATCCCGGCGAGGTGCGTGTCCGCAATCCGGAGGGATGCCGCGGGTGCCGGCCGGACAGCGGTGATCCGGTGGCCCTGGCGGCATGGTCCGGGTATCTGCGCCTGGTCGCCGTGGCCGAGGTCATCCTGCCGAATGAAGGGTATTTCGAGCGCGTGCGGGCGCTGGACAGCTTCGATGCGCTCAAATACTGGCTGGCCCCGGTCGAGCAGGGCGGAATGGGCGGCACGCCCCTGCCAGGCAAACTCTCGCTGATGGTCAGCGAAGGGCAGCTGGATCCCTTCGATGCGATCCGGAAGGGTACCGACTTCTCCAAAGTGAAGCAGGAGTGGATCCCCGTCCAGCCTGCGCCGGCGCCCCCGATTGACCTGGTCCGGGCAGCCGCAGGATGAAACTGCAGGACAGCCTCATCCGCGCCAGTTTCGGCCTCGGCAGGAGAGCGGAAGCGTGGCAGATGCTCGCGGACTTCACCGGCACCGGAATGGAACATGGCAGGGCCCTTGAAACCGCTGCCGACATCTACCGGTTCCGCCGGCAGAAATCCGTCTCCAGAATCCTGCTGGAATTCCGCAAGTCGCTGGCGAACGGATCGATCCTGCCGCCGGCGCGACGCTTCGCTTCGGAAACCGATCTTCTGATGTTCTCCGGCGAGGGCAAGATCGAAGCGGGCCCGATGTATAACGGGGCGGCAAGGGTCGCCCGTTCGCAGCTGGCATTCCGCAAGGCCGTGCGGTCGGCGCTCGCGGGCAACGTCGTGAGCCTGGCAGCACTCGGGATACTCTACTATGTCATGGGAGAGCAGCTGTTTCCCACCATCTCGCAGGAGGTCGAACCGGCCTTGTGGCCGTTCTATGTCCGGATCCTCGCGGGAGTCTCGTACTTCGTGGCCGGCAGCTGGTGGCTCGTGCTGGCGGCAGTGGCGGCCGCCATCGGCGCCATGACCTGGTCGACCAGCCGCTGGACCGGGCCGGGCAGGGCCCTCGCCGACAAGGTTCCTCCCTGGAGCTTCTACCGGCTTCAGTCCGGACTGACATTCCTGCTGCTTCTCGTCGAAAGCGCCCGCATGGGCCTTTCACTCACCAGCCAGTGGATGATGGATCTCTCGGGCCTGTCAGGCCCCTATGTCCGGAAGCGGATCAGGGGAATCGTCGAGAGGACCGGGAGCAACCAGGCAGGAATCGGCGCGGCAGCGCTGGAGGCCGGCTATGGCTGGCCTCCGAACGATCTCTCGGCAGCGCTGGCGGCGTATTCCCGCCAGGATGGGTGGGTCGAGAACTTCTCCGCCTACCTCGACCGGTGGATTCAGCAGGCGGAGGCGCAGGTGAATGCGGCTGCGGCTGTGCTGCAATACATCATTTACGCGTTTGTCGCCGTGACAGTCATTGTCACGATCCAGGCGATTTTCTCGCTTGTCCAGAGCGCCCAGCTCGCATTCTGAGCGTGCCGGCGCGCTCGACAACCAGGAACCAGGGACAATTGAAATGAACACAACTCGACAGCGAACCGTCAGACGGCGAATTGCTCGCCGGCGGTTCAGGGGCGTTGGACTGCTTGACTCGGTGATGTGGATCGGCGTCGTTGTATTTGCCTTCGTCGCCATATTCGGCATGTACGCGCTGGTCTCGGACGGCCAGAGGCGAATGCAGACCCGCAACCTGGTGCACCAGGTCGTCACAAGCGTGCGAAGCCTGTACACGTCCAGTGTGAACTATACGGGGCTGACGGCCGCAATCCTCGTCAACTCGGGCATGATTGCCGAGCAGTTCGTGCGAGGAACCGCCATCGAGACTCCCTACGGCGATGCGGTGACGCTGGGCGGCTGGGACGGCGGATGGTCGGTCGGAATCGTCAATGACGAGACGGATGTCTGCATTGCAATCCTGTCGGACTACGTTGATGGTGGCGGGTTCTTTGACCAGCTCACGGGCGCGGCCAACCCCGCGGCAGTCCCGGCAGCGCTGGTTGACGGGTCGGCCACGGCGACAACGATCGTGGCGTCGATCGCGGCAATCAACACTGCTTGCGCCAGCGCCAACAAGAACATCATTCTGGAATTCAGGTGATCAGCGCATTCGAGGCGGTGCCGGCCGGCCGGCCTGACGCCATCCTGATCGCATTGGCGCCGGTTTTCGGCAGTTTCACCAGCTGCGCAGCCTGGCGGATCCCGCGCGGGCTGAACTGGGTTTCGGACCGGTCGCGATGCGAGACCTGCAGCGTCGCGCTGGCCATTCGCGACCTGGTTCCGATCGTGTCCTTCATCGTGCTGCGGGGCAGGTGCCGCCATTGCGGTGAGAGAATCACTCCGGCCTGGACGATAGTCGAACTCGCATGCCTGGGCGTTGCGATCGGAGCCGTCGCGCTCCTTCCCGGCCACCGGTCCTGGGCCGCTGCCGCCCTGGGCTGGCTCCTCGTTTTCCTGGCCGCGCTCGCCTGGACAAAACGGGCCGCCTCAACACCAACATCCACGGCCGGTTGATGATGCGCCGGTTGCGCCAAATGCTGAGCCAGGATGTCCGCGATGTCCTTGAAGGTGGCATTGAGGCGGCCCGACGTGGTGACTTCGCTGCGGCTGCTACAACAGTCAGGCCGATGGCGGAAAAGGGCAACGCCGCGGCTCAGAAGATGCTCGGTGATCTGTACCACGAGAACAGGTGGGCCCAACAGGACCACCGCGAGGCTGCGGAGTGGTACCGCAAGGCAGCCGTGAAGGGTCACGCCGCCGCGCAGCACAATCTCGGCAGAATGTATTTGCTTGGCGTGGGCGTCAGGAAGGATCGCCGCAAGGCTCTGAAATGGTTCCGAAGGGCAGCCGCGCAGGGGGAAGCCGAGTCCCAGTTCAGTCTGGGGGTCATGCATGCAGCAGGCAAGAACGTAGAAGGAGATGACGCCAAAGCCCTGGCTTGGTACCGCAAAGCGGCCGGGCAGGGTCATGCCGAAGCCCAGTTCAACCTCGGGGAAATGTACCGCTGCGGCTGGAAATGCAGGAAGTGCAGCAGGAGCATCGGAAGAGATCGCGCAGAGGCAGCCGCCTGGTACCGCGAGGCGGCAGAGCAGGGTAACGCCAGGTCTCAATACATGCTGGGCTGCCTTCATATCGGCGGCAGTGGAGTTGAGCGGGATTTTGATCGGGGGATAGACTGGATCCGGAAGGCGGCACAGCAGGGACTGGAGAAGGCCCGCCGCTTCCCCGGTCTCCACGATTCGCCTCCGAGGACCAGGCCCGCAATGCTGCAGACGAGCGAGAACAACCGGAGTGATTCCGCATGGAAGCTTGTAGCGGGTTTCCCGCCACGATCAGCGAGGGGATGGATGAATGTGGACCGATGAATGAATTCATCGGTGCGCGGCTTGGGTTGCCTCAGGGCGCACTTAAGGCGGTGCGGGCCATCCGGACCTCTTCGATGAACGCGAGTCCGAACCGTTGCGGACGATGCGCAGGAACGACTTGAAGCAGGGAAAGTGCCTGCGGATCTCGCAGGGAGAACGGGAATGGCTCACAGGGAACGCAGTGGAAGTCAGCCGCTGAAACAACGCCTGACCGAAGGGCATCAGAGCAGGAAGTTGCAGGACATCGCCGCCGCCGGGCCCGGGGTCAACGCGTGCGCTGTTCGGCCAGCGCGGTGCCTTTGCAGTCCATGAGCGTGCGACATCTGGAACTGGAGCACGTGAAAGCTCGGTGCAACATTCAGCCGGGGCCAGATTCGTCAAATGATACCCGGACAGCAGTTGCCGAAAGCATGATCCTTGTCGCAGGACTTGACCTGAGGATGACATCGCTGAACCGCCGGGCAGGCCCTGACTGCGGAGAATTCGCGCCTGATGTGTCATTCGATGAGTTCATGTCTGTCCAACCAGTCCGCACGGACATGTCCGCAGCACTCCAGACTCGCAGGTGCTCTATGGAACTGCCCGGTTGCCTCGCCGAGGCCGGAAGGGGCAGAATTCAGGCAATGTTGCCATTATGACCCACGTTGCGGTTGGACAGGGCACCGGGGAGTTGGTCTGTAGGTTCTTTGCTCAGAATTCGCACGACTTCTGCTCTCCTCCGGTCTTGCTTCCCACTAGTGCCGACAGCCGATGAGAAAGCTCATCATTCTGGTGGCGTCGCGCCCAGTGCAGAATTGGATCATCTCGCTGTTGAACTCCTGTGCCAGAGCTTCGGGGACAGAGATTGCGTCGTATCCATTCGACATCAGGACCCCGTTCATCATAAAGCGCGCGGTCCGTTTGTTGCCGTTGAAGTAGAATTGCTGCAGTGCGCCGAACAAGAAGTATGCCATGGCACGCTCGCGGGGGTCGGCGACAGCGGATTCAAGATGGTCAACGCCATCCGTGAACAGGGTTTTGAGGTTTTCTGCTCCCGGTTTGGTTGGGGGCGGCGTGTGCGCTCGCCCGTTGCCAAGGAACAAGTCGGGCGTCAGCGACACCTCCTCTCCCTCGCCGCGGAAGTGTCCCCATTCCAGTGCTTCCTTCTTTGCAACCAGTGCATGCAAGCGGTCGGAGGTGTGCTTGTCGAGACGGAATGTTCCTGACTGTACAACGTTGGTGAGTTCGTTCGAGGCGTCGAAGAGGTTCTGGACCTGCTGCACGTCTGCCCAGCGGTGGCCGCTGACGGTCAAGCCATCGCCGATTGTCTTGACCTCGGGCTTGGTTAGGGGATTTCCCTCAAGGGCGCTGGCGTCAAAGACAAACTTGACCAAAGCCGTCATGTACCGGAAGACAACTTGTTTCACGGAAACAGGCGTTTCTGCTGGTAGCTTCGGTTGGTTCCATGAGAAACCGAAAATGTCAGACTGGTTCAAGCTTTTGCCCCTCACCCCGGCAGTTCGAGGCACTGGCCGATCCGGTGCGGTTTCTCGAGTGAGAGGCCGTTTAGCCGTGCGATCTCAGGCCAGCGGTTCCGGTCGCCAAGGGTCTTCTCGGCGATGTCGCCCAGTTTCCGGTCGGATGCCTGCACGACATAGCCGTCGCAGGCCGGTCGGCGGGCAGGGGGACTGGCTTCTGCCTTGCGCGCCGGGAGCTTGAGGCACATTCCAACCCTGTGCATGTTGCGGCCGGAGAGTTCGTTGAGGCGGGCGAGTTCCAGCCACGTAGACTGGTCTCCAACGCCTTCCGCGAGGATGGTACGGGGCGTGTCTCCTTGCCGGACCCTCCAGCCATTGCAGTCTGCAACGGACACCTCCCCAGGCAGGGCAGGTATGTCAAGTAGTGGGTCCAGCAAACGTCTGAATGCCTTTGTGTCACGGAGCTTTGTGTTGTTGAAACCAACTTCGGCCGGAAACCAGCCATTCCTGGTTTGAATGGTCGGGTTGGCACCTGCGTCCAGCAGGAATTCGACCATATCAGGAGTGCTATGCTTGGCGGCCATGTGGAGTGGTATGACGTTGGCTTCGTTGGGAGGATTGATGTCGGCTCCACGGCGGATCAGCTGATGTGCCGCGACGATACGGGTGTCCCGTCCTGCCAAGTGTAGCGGCGTATTACCGACTTTGCTAGTGATCTTCACGCTAGCGCCGTAGTCAAAGAGCAAGGCGACGGCCTTGCCGGTCTCTGCGAAGTGCATAGGCGCCAGACCAGTTTTCTCTACTTGGCGGTTTGGGTCGGCACCGGCCTCAAGCAGCGCCTCCATCGCAACGAGATTGTTATGCCTGGCAGTGGCCATCAGCGGGGTGAAGCTCTGCTTCGGATGGGTAGCGTTAATGTCGGCTCCGGCAGCGATCGCGTGCCGGATGTCGCTGGCCGAGGCAGTCATGAGCCAACGCTCTTTGAGCAACTGGTTGGCAACTGCGGGGGCGGCCAACAGGACGGCTAACGCCATTGCGACGGTCGGGCGGAAGAATAACTTTGTCATGATCAATTCCCCAGGTTCATTCTCTGTTTTTCTTCGCGGACCAGGCGTCGGACTGCCATCCTGATAAAGGCGGCTACCGACATCTCGCGTCCCTGTTCCCTTTCGAGGCGAAGAATGTCCTCGATACCCGCCCGCAGTTCCGGTTCGATCCGGATCGTGATTCTGCCGCTCTTGTCCATCGTTGCCCATCCCTGACGCTCCTCAATTATGGCAGACATTGGCAGACAAAGCAAGCGCAATTGTGGCCAAGCGATTTTCATGCTCCTAGATTCAAGTGACAAGCCATACGGTGGCAAGGCGCCGGACCATGTTGCTGTAAATGGCGAAAGCATCATCCGGGTAACCGGAGCGAATCGCCTCGGCGGCCCGGTCGATTTCGCCGGCGATGAGGTCCCATTCGGGATGGGTTGCCGGGATCGCGACCACGATGAGCGGAGCAATTTCGTAGTATTCGGCAATCAACTCCTGACCGGCCGGATGTTCGCTGAGCCAGCCATCGCGGAAGCCGCGCAGCACGGTCAGGGTCGGACCGTCATCGGCTTCGCCGCGGCGGGACGCAACCGCAGTAGTCAGGAAGCAGCCTTCGTTGTCATCGTTGTCATCTTCATACTCATTACCATGCGGGCGGTTGTTGCCGACATCATTGCAGCCAGGGCAACTGTAGCTCCAGCCATTTTCTACAGCCTCTTCGACGGTCATGTCGCTGGGCCTGCTGCTGTAGTAGTTGCCATCCGGCCCCATCCAGCCTGCATTCTGTTCGTTTCCGTCGTTGCCTGGAGGCGGGATCGGTGTGCAGCGACTCTCGGTGCCAGTCGGGATCCGCCTGCGGGATCCGGACAGTTCGTGGTTTGCACTGAACGGCACCGGATCGGCGTATTCGACCCATGTCCAGTTCTCGGTCCAGGTCTGGAACCTGCCGGAGCCGGTATAACCCGAGGGGCAACTGCCGGTCATGGTCTCGCCGTTGCCGGTGCGGGCGATGTAGCGGTGGCAGTTGTCAGCGGTGACCCTCCAGGGATCGAGCGCGACCACCTGTTCGTCCGGCCGGCTCCAGGAAACGGGAAACATGACATCCGACGTGTAGCGGTCCCGCTCCTCGCCGACAGGGCCGCCGCGGTTCCAGATCGCGCCGTGGAACACGGTGCAGGCGGTGGCCTGACTCACAATGTCGTGCACCGTGGTGACATCGACATCCTCGGATGCGGCGCCTCGGCAGAAATCCAGCGTGACTCTCGGATTCCCCCAGTCGACGATTGTCTCCACTGCGCGGGGATCGTTGGGGTCGCGTTGCTCCCGCCAGTCGAATTCCCTGACGATCGAACCGGGATGGCCGGAGCGGTAGCCGCCAGAGATCTGGCACTTGAACAGCATGGCGAAGGAGCCCGTCCCGGGCGCGCGGCAGTCGCTAGAGTATGCGGTCCAGGGCCCTGTGACCGTTTCTGCCGGCTTGTCCGCGCCGAACCCGTCCACGAATGTCTGGACGGTGCGTTGCTGGATGATGCCGGAGCCGACCTCGCCGGCCGGGCAGTCCAGCACCTGGCTCTCGGCATGCCTCCTCTGGCTCCGGCGAAGCGCGGGAGCGTGCCAGGTGCGCAATTCGGCTGGCGAGCCCGCATTCAGCCCGCAGGCGACCACATCCGGATCGGTTACCGGATCCTGGTTCCAGCGCTCGATCCCGGTCGCAGTGACGATTGCGGTCTGTCCTTGGAAGCGGACATAGGCCGGTCCCTGCCGGCCGATATATCCGCCCCTGGGCACGAGCTGGCTCACGAGGTGCTCGCCGCAGATCCGGATCTGGACGCCGATCGCCGCGTAGCGTTCCCTTTCGTCTGGCGTGAACGGCGAGAACGGCAGAAAGGCCGACGGCAGAACTCCCGTGGATTCGAGATGCGTCACCAGGTCCGTGACGAGCTGGTCATCCTGCTGGGCCCGCAACCAGTCAGCGACCCGGACAAGCGCGCCTCGCATGGTAGCCGCGTGCTCCCTCGCCTCGGACAGGTGGTGATGCTGCTCGGCGAGCCAGGCCTTCCCTCCCGGGTCGTACTTTCCGTCCCCGGGGGACTGGGCCAGCGCCGGGACGGCCGCCATGGCGGCAACGCTGAGGGACGTCGTGGCCGCGAGAACCTGTCGAACGGTTGTCAGCCGGTACATGAAATTGCCTCGATTCATGCTGTTATCGTGAATGGGAACGATACGAAATTCAGCTTGTTGATTCAAATGCTTCCGGACAACTGTTGGCAAAGGCCGGGTGATGGAGCTGATTGCCGGAACGGTTGACACTGCATGGGATTGCATGGCACGAATTGGGACAGTCGCAGGTAGCGTCGGCGAATTGCTTGCAAGTTGCCAATCGCTGCGGCAGTGCCGAAACAGGTCGTTGTTGTGCTGTTTTCCGGGGTTGTGACTGGTGCTGAACGGATTGTGCTTTTGACCGGTGGTAGCGGATGCAAGGATACATGATGAACCGAGCAGAGCGCATTGCAAGAACGCACCCGTACAATCGACCATTGCTGCCACGGCATATTGCGCTATCACAGATGGGCGTCAGCAAGGGCGCCGTGTGCACGAATTGGGTCAAACTGCAAATATCCGTCGAGAACTGTGTCGCAATGAACTCCAGAACGATTTCGGATGAAATTGGTGCTTGCCGGGGTGATCAATTCAAACTCAAGCCAATCAGACACTATGTTGGTGAGAGCATCGAAGCCTTTGCCAATGACACCAAGGGGCTCGAGGCGCTGGCAAGGAGCGGATGCCACCGGATGCACTTCCATATCCGGCGGTTGCATATCCGGCGGTTGACGAGTCTAAGCGACTCCGGCACTGACGCTGGCAGGCGGATGGTCGCCATAGCAGGCAGCATCCTCGGGAAGCGTCCCAGCGTGCGCAGTTCCGCGGTTTAGAGCGTCTCCTGTGTCACCTCCCAGTCCCATGCGCAGGACCATTTTGGAAGACTTGGGTGGCGCATCCCGCAACATTTTCTGTCGTTTGTCCGATCTCAACAACGAAGCATCCGTAGAGACCTTTTTTGTGTCACGTTTACTATCCGAACTGGGATATGCAGACGGTCAGATCAGAACCAAACATAGTCTTGATGCTTTAACAGTTGGTCGGGGCCGCAGGCTTGAAAAGTACAAACCAGACTATGCTCTGATGTATCGTGGAGCCCCTCGATGCATCGTTGATGCCAAGGCCACCGATGAGGATTTGAATGACTGGATTGAGCAATGCAGTGGATACTGCCTTGCGCTTAACAGGAAATACGCTGACCGAAATCCAGTAAGGTTTTTTGTTCTATCAAATGGCTTGAAGACCATCGTGTGCGAATGGGACAGGGACGATCCTTTGCTAACGCTCGACTTTTCCGATTTTACTTGGGGCAATTCTAGATTTGAACACCTCAAGAGGACAATCGGGCCAGGATACGTCTCTACCTCGTCTGCTTCGCCACTTGAGGACGAGGCTTCTAACTTTCGGTTTTCGCGCGCCACGACTTCCCGAGCTCGCCAACTGTTTACTACTTGTCATAAGGCTATATGGAAATCCGAAGGATATGGTCCTGGCCCTGCGTTCTTTGCCTTTGTCAAATTAATGTTTGTGAAATTGTGGGCAGATCAGGGATTAAGGAAAAACCACACAACGCAGCACTTGTTCGCTGATGGTTCCAGAGATGTCATGCTCCCGCGGAGCGCAGTTCTGTTTTCGACTCATTGGATAAAGAAACGGCACGAAGAGGGTGTTGAGAATCCGATAAACGACATGTTCGTTCAGCTTCGCAAGGAGATCGAGAAGGATATAGAACTCCGAAGGAAGAAGCGCATCTTCACAAAGGATGAAGACCTTGGTCTCCGGCCGGATACCGTTTTGGATGTTGTAACGCGCTTGGAGCATGTCGATCTGTTCGGTATCGATGAGGATCTGAATGGTCGCCTCTTCGAGACGTTTCTGAACGCCACAATGAGAGGACGCGACCTGGGGCAATTCTTTACGCCGCGCTCGATTGTGAAGATGATGACAGAGCTTGCCGACTTGCAGGTTATGCGAGAAAAGCTAGACAAGGTTATGGATGGCTGTTGCGGCTCAGGCGGGTTCCTCATTGAGGCGCTGACTGTGATGCGTAACAAGGTTCGTGTGAACGGCAGCTTATCGGCACACGAGAAGGACGATCTCATCGAACGAGTGGCGAACGATTGCATCTACGGTATCGATTATGGGAAGGACCCACCACTCGCACGTATAGCCCGTATCAACATGTACCTGCACGGTGACGGTGGGAGCCGCATCTATCATGCGGATGGTTTGGACAAGTCTTTGGACGACAAGACCATGGCGGACCCAGAGATCATTCAGAACATGCGCGAATTGCAGAAAGCCTTAGCCAATAGTCAGTTTGACGTGGTACTGACGAATCCGCCATTCTCTATGAAAAAGGAATCCAAAAACCACTCTGAGAGACGGGTTCTTGAACAGTACGCTATGGCGAAGCGAACTGAAGGGTCGTCATCGATTAGGCCCTCGCTTCGATCAAGTGTTATGTTTTTGGAGCGATACTACGATATCCTGCGTTCTGGTGGCCGCCTTATTACTGTTATCGACGAAACGCTGCTATCCAGTTCCGACTTTGACTAGGTGAGAGACTTCGTCAGGAAGAGATTTCTTGTTCGGGCTGTTATTTCTCTGCCCGGAGACACATTCCGGAGGTCAGGTTCTCGGGTCAAAACCTCTGTACTTGTTCTTGAAAAGAAGAAGACCATTCAGGATCAGCAGCCGAACTGGTTCTATTTCTTCGCGGAACATTTGGGGCTGGACGACTTGAACACCAAGGCTTCAGAGCATGACGTGATGGAAGCGCGGCGGAGAGCCGAAGGCGAGGCAGAGCGAATTGTGTCTGGCTTTCAGTCTTATCTAAGCGGCGAAGAGTCGTCCAACGTCTTGGGACCGGATCGCATCTCGGATCGCTTGGACCTGCGAAATTGCGTCCCGATGTTTGGCCGCATGGCCAACAACTGGGAGGCAAAAGGTGTGACTGCAAGGCGCTTGGACGAGGTGGTGTGTGCAGTCGATGAGCCAATTCGGCCATCGGAGTATCCCGAGGAGACTTTTACTCTCGTGAAGGTGTCCTATAGCGGTAGGTGTGAGGTTGAGAAACAAAAGCAAGGGCAGAGGATTCGGGCTGTGGCCATGCAACGAGCAGCGGCCGGTCAAATTGTGTTTTCTACGATTCGTGCCACGGATGGCGCGATAGGCATTGTCCCACCCGAGTTGGACGGCGCACTGGTCTCGAGGTCAAGTTACACGGTGTTCAGATGTGATTTCCCCTATGACGCCGCTTACTTGTGGTCTGTCTTGCGTTCACATGAATTACGTGCGGACATGCAGTCCTTATCTCCGGGGTCGGGACGGTACACCACTTATTGGCCAGATGTAGGGCAGCTACTCGTCCCTTGGCCGCCGGAAGAACGCCGGAGAGAAATCGGCGAGAACTTGATAGCGTTGTGGAAAGAAGAACGCGAGTGGCTGCAGCGTCGCCGGAACGCCATGACCCATCTCAATGATCTCGGCATCGAATCGGAGGAAAGCCGCAGACGATGGCGAGTATCGAAAGCTCCGCAGTAGTGAGTAATTCGACAAAATTAGCGATCCGGCCGATACTGGCGGTGCTCAAGGTTTTCGCACCGAACTTCATCCACATATGCATAGTGCGCGGCGGGGTTCTCGCATTTTTTTGCTGGCTGACCAGTATTTCGGAGGTTCGACGCTACACAACCCCGCTCGGCATCAATTCCAAATGAATAGCAATGACGGCGCCGGCCTGCCCGGCCCTTGATCCACTATCAAGCGAACTCTGCAACTGTTGGCCGGCGCCAAGACGGCAGCACCGCCCGAGAGGGAGGAAGTGGAAATACTGGCGGCGATCCTGGAACGGATGGCAGTCAAGCTGACCGGAGGACGGCCATCAAACGTGATCCGGTTTCCCCGGACACACAAGCCCAACTTGGAGAATAGGAATGAATGACGGAGATATTGACCAAGCGGTCGCAAGGCTGTCCGCACAGAATGAATGTTTGAGGGTGTTGTTGATCATTTGTGTGGCACGACTTGCAGGTGACGCCAAAACGATCCATTCAATTCTGCGTGAGGTACCCAGTGCCGACATCGTTCGCGCTGCGAGTGACAGCGTTTTCGCTGCCGACTTGCCGGAGGCTGTCCGGAGAGGAATGGCCGATGAAGAGTTCGAAAATACTCTTCTTGGCACGCTTGAGAAATTCAAATATGACCTCTCTGCTGCGTTTGCCGCTATGACTTGACACAACAATAATCTGACTGGTGCTGGTACCCTTGGCGAAGGGGCTGTTTGCGAATGGCAAGGTCGGGACCCGATCGATATCGGGCGGCAATGGAGCGTCCCACGGACCGGAATTTGTCGGGTTGGTAGAAGGAACTGTGGTTGAAAGGTGACGGGTTTCAGGTTCTGCACCCAGTATAGCAGCGGACCTGGCAAAACGGGGTCATGAAGAATGGCGAATGAAGAAAAAGCAAATCTGGACTTGATGGACATTGCCACAGCCATTGGCCGGATTCTGGATCCGTTGAAGCCGGTCTTTCAGGCGATAGATAAAGTTGCTCAGTCGGTAGCGCCTGTCGCGGAAGCGATAACTCCTTTGATCGTAGGCTTCGCCCGATACAGCAAGTTTATGGATGACGTGCGCCCGACGGGCTGGTTGCCCGTCCACACATTGTCAATTGAATTTGTTGAGCAGTGGTCAAACGATACCAGCTTGCTGGAGGCAAAGATCGGTGAATTCTACCGAAACAACTGGGAGAGCATCCGCCAGGAATTCGAAGACAATCTGGACAGCTATCAGATCGCGGATGAGACCAGATCGACATTCCTGGAAGCGCTGGCTGTGCACGAATCCGGGCACTACCGGTGTGTTTGTTGTGTGCTCTTTCCGGCGATCGAAAGAGAACTCAGGTTTGCGGCGAATGAAATATCTACTGGCTCGATGGCCTCCAACAAAAAGGTGAAGGGCTTTGCAAATCGAGGGTCACTCGAAGAAATGCTCCCCGGCGAAGCTCATAGCTGGATCCTGTTTGGTCGGCTTGTCGGTCATCTATATGACGATGTAAACGTTGGGAATATTGCCCAATACGAGATTGACGACGTTCCAAACCGGCATGCCGCTCTGCACGGGACTATTGCATACTCAAGATTCAAACACAGCGTGAACATGCTGGTAATGGCGGACTATGTGTTCAAGGTCGTATCTTCCAGGGCAAGGGCCGGGTCTTCCTGAAGCCCAAGACAAGCTTCATGCCTGTCTATCTGGCCTGTCGGCCGGGCACATCATGGCTGGCAGAATCGGCCCAAGAGATCCGGATTGCTATACTTGCCCAGCTCCAATCCGTTCCGGAACGGTTTTCTTGATCCACTCTTGACTTTGCAGGTAACAGAACGGTCGATTTGAGCAAGATTTCCATGTTTTTTATGGTCTGACTTTCAACCCGAACCGGTGCCTGCTGCAGGTGATATTCTGCCTGGTTGTCAATGAGCGGGAGGACGCATTACCCGATGGCAAAGAGTAGCTGGAATCGAGAGCAATGGATGAGGGGCATGGTTTGCGCGTTGGCTCCGCTGATGCAGACCATTACCGCAGAGCCGTATGGCGCAGAACCGGTTTCGAACGAACACTACCGGAAGCTGGCCGAGTATGCGAAGACGGATGAACGTGCAAAGAAAATCTTCGATCATCTGTTTCCGAAACTGAATGTGGACCCGGGAGCACTGATCGAGCAGCTCTGCCTGCATCCCGGAATCCGAAGCAATACAGGTGGTGCAGGTAGGGATCTCGCGACTTTCGTCCTAAAGCCGTCCGGCGGTGCGCGCCTCCAACTCAGCATATTGGTCCGTTACCTGGCGAAGAGTGCACTTCTCCTTGGAGGTTCGGAAGCCGTGGATCATCTTGAGATCTTTCTGAGCCATAGCAAGGAGGGCCGGGTGCCCGGTTATGAGGTCTGTACTTTTCGCGGATTGACCCTTCCAGGAGAAATCGAGATCGCTCCGGGCCTGGAAATCATGAACTACCAGCGTGCAGCCGCCCACGGCCTGGTAAAGGTCGAGCGTCCGGAGCTGTTGGACAAGACGACTGATTATGTCGGGATGGATGCATTGGTTCTTGCGCGCGAGTTGTCATGGGGGCCCTGTCTTGTTCGACCGCCAACCTCCAGAGACGAAGTCCCGAGACCAGAAGTTCAGTTTCGATGGGCGCCGGGATGCGGCACCGGCATCGTGTTCGATCTGCTTTCGGTTTGTACGTCTCAAGAAGTCCAGGTATTGTTCGTGTCCTACAGCGCACCTGCGTTCATGGAAGTTGTTCCCGGTTTCGTCTCGGGGTCCGGGTCGGGCTACAGCCATGACGGCAACTGGTCGAAGAAGGAGCTTTCCGGGGAGCATGTGGGCGAGTTGCAAGGTCTGCTGGAACTCTGGTCTGACTTCAAGGCGGACGAGCGCGAGATACTGGAAATGGCAGTCAATCGCCTGGCGTCGTCGATTCATCGAAACAGGGGCAGATTCCGGCTTCAGGATCGCATACTGGATGCAGCCATATGCCTGGAGCTCATGTACCGGCTGAGGCCGCCTGAACTCACCAACAAGTTGGCAACCAGGGCCGCGAACCTGCTCGCGAATGACAGGCATCAGCGAGTCGAGGTCTTCGATCAGGTCCATGCGTTCTACAAGGCGAGATCGAATATTGCTCACGGCAATGCTGGCAAGCGAAAGGGAAAACTGAGGAAGGAAAACGCGGATTTCAAGGAGGCTGGCGACCTGGGTTTCAGCTTGGCGTCCGGAACGCTTCGGGCATTGCTGGAGCGTGGCGAGTTTCCGGACTGGAAGGAGCTGATACTGTCGTCCTGAATGGACGTGAAACCTGTGGTGCGAGGGAAATTCAAACGGCGTCATGTTGCGATCGGCGCCGGAGCACATGCCGATCTCGGGCAAGAGAGTTCCAGCAAACGCCGCTCCATAATTGGAGCCGTAACTGCAAATTCATGCGCCATGCATCCTGCAACATCGCTGTCAGGCAGTCTGCTGAATATCCGGATCTTCCGTTCGACCTGTGCCTTCGGCATGACGAGTTCAACCGCAAGTCGGCTCGCTTCAAGGTCCTCGCCACTCGGCCGTCAGCACTGCCCAGCCGGTGGCGACCTGTCGATGATGTCACGATGCAGGAGGAAATGCGCCAGCCCGCGGGCAATTATGAAGCGTTGTCGCTGCCGCGCCTCGCGGCGGTTGATCCTGATGAGGTATCGGCCACTTTCGGGATCCAGCAGGACCTGTCCGGAAATCCTGCTGTCCAGCCGGCAGATCCTGACGGCGACATCCTGCTCCCTTGCCAGTTCGCCTATCTGAACCGGGCAGGATTCGAGGTAAGGGGCGATGGTCGCCAGTTGGCCGGAACCGAGGCCGGCCAGTGCTGCCAGGTTCATCCGGCTTTTCCCGCGGTGGCTACTTCGACCCCAGGATCGGTGGAAATGACGACCATCCGGGCGCAGGCTGCACAGGCACGACCTGCGGTTGCCAGCGGCCCGTATCGGAGACGAACGCCGAATCCGAGACGATCCGGACCTTGCGGCCGCCGATACGCAGCTCACCGCCATCGCCGGTCACGCTGGCCGGCCAGTGCTCGGCTTCGACGATCATGTCCGAGACCATTCCCATCGCCAGCAGCCGGCGGAACTCCAGCATGCCGCCGAAGTCACGCTCGAGCCGTGCCAGCGACTCCTCGAGTTCCGCTTCCGCAAGATCCGATCCTGCCAGCCATCCCTCAGCGGCCCATTCCCGCCACAGTATTTCCTCGCCGGGGAGCGGCAGAAGTTCGCTCGCCGGCCTCTCCGGCAGGTCAGTTGGCAACGGTAGATAGTCCCGCCAACCCGGCAGCCGGCCGGCGATCCGTCCCGGCCGGAGGATCGAGTAGTATTCGGTTGCCGCCTCTGCCGAGGTGCCACCACCGGACCAGACGGCGCCGCCGCGCTGGATTATCGGCGGAAGCAGCCAGCCCGAGGAAAGCGGGGCCGCCACCGCCACTCTCGAGAAATCCCAGGCCGCATCGAGCTCGGCCGTCCGGGTCGAGTAGCTGACGGCGATCTCCCAGGAGCGCCGGGCCTGTCCGGCCCGCACGCCCCAGCTCATCGCCGCCTCGCGCAAGGATGCCTCCCTGAAGCCGTCTTCGCCTCTTGAAGGCTCAGCTCTCGGGATCTCCAGGGATGCGAAATCCGGAGGAGCCTCGGGAAGGCCGGGATCTCCGCCGATCCTGACGAGACCCGAAACCGGCAGCGGAGATGGCGGCGAGACGGAGCCGCCCAGGCTGCTGAAGGAAAACATGCTCGTGCCGGAACAGCCTGCGGCCGCGAGCAGGCAGGCAAGGGCGGCTGCAACACAAGGGCGTCTCATCCGTCCAGCTCCGGCCAGCGCAATTCGACGATCCTGGATGGCACGTTGATCACGATCTTGGCATTCGTCTTGAGCGCAATCCCAGCGTCGCGCAGGACTCTCCATGCCTGCTCGTCCCGCCTGTGCATCGTCAGGATGACCGGCGCAGCCGGCGGCGGGCCGGAAGAGGAATAGCCATAGCCGATCTGCCGGGCCATCGCCTCGATCAGCGGCGGAGCCGGTCCTGTCCAGTCCACCGAAATGCGCTGGCGCAGCTCGGCAGGCAAAGCCGAGGCCTCTGGATCGGATGGCTCATCGCCCGACAAGCCTGCGGCGGAGATCTCCATCCCCGCGACGCGCGCAGACGCGATCGACGCCCGCCTCATGGCGTCGTCAAGCCGCGTCTCGATGCTGGTTGCCGGCACCGGACCAAGCCCCGGTCCGGTCTGGCTGCAGGCGGCAAGCAAACAGGCAAATGCCGCCGCGGCCGCAAATCTCCGCTTGCGGAACATCCAGTCCCCTTTCATCCTTCCACGTCCAGAAATACCAGAGGCGCGGCAAGTCGGCAATCTTGCCGGCTTGCCTGCGCAGTGCCTGCGGGCTAGGCTCGAATATGTGGTCTTTGACGATGACAGGCATGGCAGTTCTTGTGTTTGCCGCGGATCCAGCGGCCAGCCAGGTCAAATTCCTGTCCGGATCAGGGCGGGCCGTCTCGGGCACGGTGATTGTCATGGAGGATCCGGCCGGACGGGTAATCAACCTGCAGCTTGCCGGCCTGAAAGGGCCTTCGGAAGGTGTCCGCTGTCCGTCCGCGGATCGCAGCCTCCCGGACTGGGACTGCGGGACCGGCGCGCGGCTGGCACTTGCGTCGGCAATCGCCGGAGAGATCCTCGAGTGCCGCCTTCACGATGGCCCGGGCGAGGAGCCGGTTCCGGCCGAGTGCCTGGTCCAGACCCGAAACCTCCATCATTGGCTGCTCGCCACCGGCTGGGCAGTGCTGACGGCCGAGTGGCGAGGACGGAGGCCCGAGTGGGATGCGGCTGAACTCGTCGCACGGAGATCGAAGGCGATGCTCTGGGCTGGAGCAGACGAGTGACATCCCGGAAGAAACAGGACACCGGGGGCCAATCCTTGTCCCGGCGGGCTGCCTCATGGACCGGGCGGCGGATCGGAATCTCGGAAGGAGGCGCAGTCACGACCGGCGCCAGGGCCATTCGTTCGGCATTCGGATTTGTCACCATCGAGAAACTCGACCGGCCCCTTGCGGACGCGATTCTGAGGGAACCGGATGAACCGGAGGAAGAATTCCTCCGGCGGTTCGATGATGACGGGGATCCCGCCGGGCTGGGCCGGAGGTTCCGGATCCAGGCGGCAGCCTGGCTGGCTGCCGGGATCGGCCTGGCGCTGTTCCTGGCCGGTCCGGCCGGCGGCGGGACGGCGCTGGTACTGGCTGTGATTGCCGGAATAGGCACGGGAGTTGCCGCCATCAGATCCGACTACCTGGCCTGGTGCTGCGAACGGCGCCGGTGGACCGCCCCGGCCGGCTATCTTCGCCGGCTGCCGCGATTGTGGTTCCGCTGATGCGCCTGGCTGCATTCCTTGCATTTGCGCTCATCCTGGCCGGGCCGGCGGCCGGTCAGAATGCCATTGCCGACATCCTGTCGGTCTTTGACGGCACCGGTGACGATCTGAGCAATGTCCTGCTGAGCCGGATTTTCGGGTGCAAGCTCTTTCCCGGCGTCGCCAATTGCGACATCCTGCCAGCGCCGGCATTCACCGCGGTCATCGGCCTCTTCAACTATTTCGCGATTGCGCTCGGGATGGCGCTCTTTACCTGGAATCTGACTGCCGGAACCATGCAGACGGCGCATGAAGGCAAGGTCCTGGGTTCCAACTGGTCATCGCTGTGGGCGCCGATCAGGACGGTCACGGCGGTAGCCATGCTTAGCCCTTTGCCGGCGGCGGACAACTACAACGCCGTGCAGATGTCCATCGGCTGGCTGGTCAGGAGCTCGACCTCGGCGGCGTCCATCGTCTGGGCAAGGGGGTCGTCGGTGATTCTCAACCACCAGGCGCCGATCACATCGCCCGAAATCGTCTTTGACCAGGAACTGATGAAGGCCGCGTGGGAGATTGCGTCCTGCCAGGCGGTTCTCGAACATGTGAACAACAGCTTTGCCGAAGAAGGCCGCCTGGCCAGCCTGCAGCCCGCCTACCGGGAGACGGTGCCCCCGAATGACATTGCAGTCGAGACAATCTACCGGATCAGGCGGGAGTTCGGCACGGTGGACAGCGCCGGCAGTGGGTTGGATGTTCCGTTCGAGACCTGCGGAACCATGAGCCTGCCTGCGCCGCCGCAGGTCGTGCTGCAGGCAGGACAGGCCTCGCGCTGGTACACGGCTCACCGGGACGCGGTGCAGGCGATGATAGACAGGGTTCGTCCGGCCGCCAGGGCGCTGCTGGACGAAACCCAGGCGCAGCCCGGGCAGGCCCGTTCCCCGGGAGTGGTCAATGCCGCAGCGGCAATCCGGGCCGGCAGCGACGGATACCACGCCATCCTGTCCCGCAGCCTGCCTGACATCGCGGCGACCTCCGCGATTGCGGTCTCCATCTCCGGAACATCGGATCTGTCTGCCGCGGCGCGCCGGCGGATCGACCTGATCATTGGCGGCGCCTATTCCGAGACCTGTTCGGGCAGGGACGGGCAGCAGGCCGAGGCAGCGCTGGACTGGATCTGCGACCAGGGAGGCGCCGGACAGGGCTGGCTGGGCGCGGGCGCGTGGTACATGCACATGGCGCGGTTCGCCAACGAGGCATCCTCGCTCTACAACGCCAGGCCGGAGATCGTCGACCCTCCGGATTTCGGTGAGGTCATCGACCGCGCCCGTAGCACCGTTGTGCGCGATTCACTTCCGACCAGGGCGTTCTTCTACTCGGTTGAAGTGCTTCTGGGCCTGGATTACGGCTACTACACCCCTGACCGCAGGGAGCGCCTGGCTGGCCTCGAGCTGGTGCTGGAGGAGGCTGCGCAAGTCGAGAAGCAGCTGGACAACCAGTGGAACGCGGCGGTGATCCTGGCGGCGCAGTCCGGGGCCAGGGTTGACGGCAGGCTGATCCAGGGGGCGTTCGAGACCGAGGGCGTGAACCCCCATATGGCGGACTGGTGGGAGGAGGGCCGGAGCTGGCTTGCCCGCAAGGCGCGGGACTGGTTTCTTCCTTCGGCGTCGGTGGATCCAATGGCAGCGCTCGCCGAATTCGGAAATGCCCAGCTTGCCTGGGGACTCGGGCTGGCGGGAGTCGGCGGTATCGCCCAGACGGGCCTTTCGAACATCCTGCCGCTGTCCCAGATCGTGAAGGAGCTGGGAAATATGGGGTTCATCATCGGGATCGCCCTCCTCACCACCGGGAGCTTTCTTGCGTTCATCCTGCCCTTGATGCCCTTCCTGTTGTGGACGGCCGCCGTTACCGGCTATTTCATCCTGATCGCCGAGGCCATCATAGCCGTGAATCTCTGGGGCATAGCCCATCTGCGGATGGATGGTCAGTCCTTCGCGGGCGAAGCCGCGCGCCAGGGCTACTACCTGGTGCTGGCGCTGGCGCTCTCTCCGATTCTCATGGTTCTCGGCTTCGTGCTGAGCATGGCAATCTTCAAGGTGACCTCCGTCCTCGTCGGGATCGGCTTCGACGTCGCCATCCGGGGAATTGCGCACGACCAGTCATGGGTGGTGTGGTTCGTGGGAATGACCGTCGTGGGCATCATGATGGTGGTTGTCTACGTGGTCCTCGCGGAGAGGAGCTTCTCGCTGACCGCGGAGCTTCCCAGCAGGATCCTCCGCTGGGTTGGCGCAAATGCCGAACTGGGCTCGAAAGAGGATGACCGGATCCGGGCCAGCGCGCTCGCGGCCGCCGGCGTCATCACCAAGACCGGCCAGGACATGATTCACGCCAGGAAGGACCGCGGCAATCCAGGCAGGGCCAGGCCCGGCGCGGACAACTCTGCGAACCAGGGGGGAGGGGGTTGACACTTCACTTCAGACCTGCTAGATTACCTGTCAATTTGGCTCCTATAAGATATGGCAGGTTACAGGATGGACAGGAAGAAGGCCCGGCGCAGGATCCACCGCATCAGCCGCTACACTGTCGGCCTGCATGCCATGATCTCGGCCGAAATGTCAGCGGAAATCGAGAGGCTCGCAGATGCGGCGGAATGGCCGGCCTCCGAGGTCGTGCGCCAGGCGCTCGCTGTCGGCCTTCCCGAAGTCGGACGGATTGTCGCACGCGATGAGGAAGGAACAAGACAATGACGGACGCTGCAACCAGCCGCCCCCGCTGGATTCCGGGCGTGGTGATTGCGGCCGCGCTGCCGGCCAGTTGCCTCTATCTTGCTTATGGACAGATCGAGGGCGGGATGGCAGGCATGATGGTTGTCTGCTGGATCCTCATCACGGCAGCCTGGACTGGCCTCGCGCTCTGCAGGCTCCATTTCTTCCTGGTTTCCGCCGCTGCCGCCATTCCCCCCCTGCTGACCGGTATACCGACTCCTGCTTGCCGCCGGGTGCTGCGGCACCGGCCGCGGGAATGATGCCGCCAACCTGCCGCCGGGTGACCGGACCGTCACCGGAAATCCATCAGGGTGCACCGGGGTGCCTTCGATGAGAGCGCCAGGAGCAAGCCGGCCGCGAACCGTCGAGACCGCATTCAATCTTGAACTCGCCCGCCAGTTGCGTATGCGCCATCCGCGCTGGCGCGAGGATGGCGCAGAGCGGGATGCCGTGGCTGCCGAACAGACCCGCGTGCTGGGCGGATCGTCGGGGAGACGGCGGCCGGACATCGTCATCCGGCACCCCGGGGGACTGCCCGTCGTGATCGAGACCGAATTCCTTCCTGCCAACACGGTCGAACGGGAAGCTGAAGCGCGGCTGGGCGAGACGATTGACGGCCACCAGGTAGAGGGAGCGCTGGCTGTCCGGGTGCCGGACCGACTGGCCGGGCGCCAGGCGGAGCTGGACGAGGAAATCTGCCGGGCGAGGTTCGAATACTGCCTGCTTTCGCGCGGAGACGAGACCTTCATCCGGTGGCCCCGGCAAGGCTGGATCTCTGCCAATGTGGACCAGCTGGCCGAGGCGGTCGAATATGCGGCGCTGTCGGAGACCCGGTTGGCCAATGCCGCCGACACGCTGCAGGAGGGTATCAGTGGCGGGGCGGCACTGTTGCGGGGTCATCTGGCAAACCGCCCCGATATGTTCACGCGGATGGCCCGCATCCTGCATCAGGAGGATGGAGAACAGACCACCCGCATGGCAGTGGCGATCATTGCAAACGCATTCGTGTTCCAGAGCGCAATCGCCGGGAACCACGGCATCCCTTCACCGGAGGAACTCCTCGACAGCAGGGGATCTGTATCGAAGTTGGACGTCCGCAGATGCTGGGAGAACATTCTGCGGATCAATTACTGGCCAATATTTCGCCTGGCGGCCGATCTGGTCGGAACCATTCCGGGTGCCGTGGCGAGGGGGTTCCTCGAGAACATGATTGGGCTGGCGGATCGGCTTGCGGGCCTGGGCGCGGCGAGCATGCACGACCTGTCCGGCCAGATGTTCCAGCGCCTGATTGCAGACAGGAAGTTCCTTGCGACATTCTACACGCTGCCGGCGAGCGCAGCACTTCTCGCAGGAGCTGCAGTAGGCAGGCTGCAGGTTGACTGGAACGACGAGGAAGCCGTTTCCGGCCTCACAATCGCCGATCTTGCATGCGGCACCGGATCGCTACTCGGGGCAGCCCGGCATGCCGTAGCTGTCCGGTTCCGCCGGACAGGGGGCGACGACCGGGACCTGCACGGGATGATGATGGAACGCATGCTCGTTGCCGCCGACATTATGCCTGCAGCAACGCACCTGACCGCGTCAACGGCTTCGAGCGCTCATCCCGGATCCACGTTCGGCGGCACGCGCATCTTCACCATGCCCTACGGCGCGGAGAATGGCGAAGTCAGGATTGGCTCGCTTGACCTGATCATCGGCGAGGATTTCATGTCACTCTTTGGCACGGGCGCATCCACCCGGGCCGGGGGGAGGGGTGCGACAACCAGGCAGGAGGCGGTTCTTGATCGCGGAAGCTGCGATCTGGTCATCATGAATCCACCCTTTACCAACCCGACCAACCATGAGCAGACCGGTGCGCCAGTACCCTCATTCGCAGGATTTGGAACCGAGGAAGACGAGCAGGCGGCGATGTCTTCACGACTGAAGTCGATCCGGAAGCAGATGATGGCAGGGCGCGGGAGACGGCATACGGCGATCAGGCCGGCACTGCCCCCTGCCGGCCACGGCAATGCCGGTCTGGCTTCCAACTTCATTGACCTCGCCCACGCCAAGTTGCGCCGGGGTGGTTGCCTTGCGCTGGTGCTGCCGGCTTCCTTTGTGCAGGGCGGCGCATGGAAGGGTGCGCGCCAGTTGTTCGAGCATGAATATCAGGATGTGATCATCGTCGGGATCGCGACTGATGGCTCGACAGACCGGGCATTTTCCGCTGACACCGGCATGGCTGAAGTCCTGTTGCTTGCGACACGGAGACGGGATGAACGGCGGCGCGATGTGTGCCGGGCAATGGTGGCCAACCTTCGGCAGCGGCCGGAGACGGCGCTGGAAGCCACCCTGATTGCGGATTCGCTGGAGACCGCACGGCGGCAAGGCAACGTGAGCGGAGAACTGTCTGTCGGCGACACGAACCCCTCGGGCAGCTTTCTGAACGCTCCGCTCGGGACTGCGTTCAGGTCGTTCGGACTGCGGTACCTGAACCTGGCGGATGTCATGGTCCAGCTCGAATCCGGGAGGCTCCGGCTGCCGCGGATGGCCGACGGAATGGCCATCGCGGTCACGCGCCTTGGCGAGCTTGGCGTGCGGGGGGCAGGGCACCGCGACATCAATGGCGCAGGCCAGCGCGGCCCTTTCGACATCGTTCAGCTGGAGCCCGATGAGTTTCCGGAGTTTCCGGCGCTCTGGGCCCACGACGCAGATCGGGAGCGGCATTTTCTGGTTGCTCCGGACTCCAGGGGCTCGGTTCGTCCCGGCTGTAGCGGGCGGGCGGTAGCGTTGTGGGACCAAACGTCATCCAGGTTGCACTACAACAATGACTTTCGGATCAATTCCCAGCCCCTGGCCGCATGCCTGACCGACCGCCCCAGTATCGGAGGGCGGGCATGGCCGAATTTCCGGGTCGAACGGGCGGAGTGGGAACTGCCGCTGCTCCTGTGGGCAAACACCACCCCTGGCCTGGTGTCGTTCTGGTGGCAGGGAACCCGGCAGCACCAGGGCCGCAGCACTCTCACCATTTCGCGGTTGCCGGGCCTGCTGACAATTGACGCCAGGACGCTGACGGACGAGCAGCTGGCGCTGTCGGAAGAGATGTTCCTGCGCTTCAGCCACCGGATATTCCTGCCTGCAAACGAGGCATACCGCGATCAAGCCAGGCAGGATCTTGACTCGGCGGTCCTGGTCGAGCTGATGGGTCTGGACGAGGACATTCTCGGCGGCCTCGAGACCCTTCGAGAGCAGTGGTGCAGGGAGCCGAGCGTCCATGGAGGCAAGTCCTCGAGGCCCAGGGGCGCCTGATTGCCTGCCGTTCGCTTGAATGACCCGGCATGTGCGGCGGGCCGTCCGGCAGCAGCCGGAGCATCGGCGCAACCGGCATCCCGATAACGGTAATGCCGCCGCCGGGCATCAGTCCGGCAGCGGCATTGGGGCGTTTCGTCAACTCCCGACTTCAAGGCCGTCGTCTATCATCCCAGGCCCGACCGGGCAATACCTGCCGGGCGTACGCGCCTGTTATGCCAGGATCAGCATCGCCAGGATCGTCGCGGGACAGGCAGAGACCGCGGCCGGCACCATTGTGCGCCGGAACTTCCTGCGGCGCCTGATCGAGGAAACGAGGGTCAGGCACGCCATTCCAGACACGTGCAGGGCCCACCAGACTGGCAGGGCGGTGAAACCGGTCAGAAAGCCGCACAGGCAATAGAGGTAGAGATCTCCAAGGCCGATCGCACCCGGCCTGATGTGCCTGATCGCCACGCCGAGGGCGAGAGCGTAGGCCCCACCTAGCAGGCCATCGGCCCGGGCGGAAGCGGGGTCGGCGATGACGCAGCCGGCCAGGGCGGCGACTGCGCAGAGCCACGGGTCGATGACCAGGCGGCGGCAGTCGATTGCCGCGATCAGCGCCAGCGCCGGAATGAGGGCAATCCATGCGAGGAGAGCGGCTGGCGCCGGAATTTCAACCGGCCACATCAACTGGGTCAACTGTCAAGCTTCCTGCCGGCTGCCAGGCGCTCCAGCTTCGCCGAAGCCGAACGCATCCAGCGGGGAGGGCGGACCGGGCGGCAGGAAGCTGCGTCCCAGCGCCAGCCATCCCCGCATTCGTCAATCCAGCTGGCGGCCTTGCGGACCGGACGCGAGGTTGCCCGCCGCCTGCGGCCAGCCAAGGCAGCGCGGATGCGGCGAAGAGCGGATGGCGGCGACATGCCCCGGCTCTGGAGCACGAGGCCGGCGATGAGAACGATTGCGGCGAGGCAGACTGTCCAGAGGCGCAGATGGAGCATGGTCAGCAGCACGACCGGGGCCAGGCGGGCATCCCACAGAAACATCCTTGCCGGCTGCATCGTGGCACGCCAGTAACAGGCCTCGCCATAGAGGTTCCGGCTCACCGGAGAAACGGGCCCGCTTCGGCTGCATTGATCTCTCCCGAGGCAACCAGGCGCCGGGCGTCCACCGAGAATGGCCGGAGGCCGGCCGACCCGTCAGGCGCGGCGGCGATCGCCCGGGAGATGACGACGGGCCAGGTCTCCGGCGGCTCTGCCTGCAGGGTCCGGTGCAGGCCGGAATCGATCACTGCAATCTCCCGGATCGGACGGCGGCCGAGGGTCGACGCTGCGCGCAGAAGGCGCTGGGCAACCCCGGCGCGGAAAGTGTGCAGGATATCGGCCGCCGCCGCCTCCTGGGTGCCGGTTCCGGCCACGAGAAGCGCCTGCAGCCTGCGGAGCACTTCCGGAACGTCTCCGGCATGGATGGTCGTGTAGACCAGGTGCCCCGTAAGGGCGGCATCGACCGCGGCGCGGGCCGTCTCGGGGTCGCGCACCTCGCCGATCATGATGATGTCCGGGGACCGTCGCAGGGCAGAACGCACCCCCTTGGCGAAGGACTCGACATGGGTGCCGACCTCTGACTGCCCGATCGAACTCGCAGGTGAAACGTGGCGCAGGTCTGAATAGGTGAACTCGATCGGCGCCTGGATATCCACGATCTTCACCGCATCCCCGGATACGAGATGACGATGAACCAGGGCAGCAAGAGTCGTGGACTTGCCCGCTCCGGTGGCGCCCGCAACGACAACCAGCCCGTTAGGCGGCGAGAGGAGTGCGCAGAGGTCATCAGGAATGCCAATCCCGCCGGGAGATGGTGTAGTGTCGGGCAGGACCCGGAGACTGACTTCGACACCCTGGCTGTCGCGGCGGCCGAGAATGGCCGTGGCGTTGACACGAAAACGGCGCCGGACTTCCCTCGATTCATCAATCTCCCAGCTGAAATCCAGAACCTGCCGCGCCGACAGGAGCGTCGTGGCTGAAGCCGACCCGTACATTCCGATGAGGATCTGGCTCGCCTCGCCGGTCGTCAGCGGCCGGCGGACCGCGGCGACCTGCCGGCCGGCAATCTGGACCGTGACAGGGTGTTCGGACTGCATCGTGATGTCCGATGCGCCGGCAGCAACGCAGTTTACCGTCAGCTGCCTGAAGTCAGCCAGCGTGTAATTCGCGGGTTCGGCTTCCAGGCCTGGCCAGAATGCCGAACCGGCATCGGGCGCAGGCCTGTCCTGGGGCGGGTTGTGCACCGCCGCCGTCACTTCGGCTGGTCCGGCAGGTGCTCCTCGAGCAGGTCGGTGATGATCTGGGAGACCTGCTTGTCCTGGATCCAGCCATATGTCCTCAACCTGATATAGAGATCCAGATCCATCTTGACCCGGATCGTCATCGTCCTGTTTCCCTTCCGGCTTTCGTCCGGAGGCTTCCCGCCTGAATCGTCCGGCGAACCGGACTCTTTCCCCGCGGTCTCCGCATCGCCGAATCCCTGGCTGTTTGTGCGGAGAACCTCATCGGCGGGGTCGGTGTCGCCTTCCGAGGGCGCCATGATCCTGTCCTTGTTCCACGCCTTTTCGTCAAAGCTGAGATTGGGCATCATTGCCTCCCTTCATGTTTCTGCCTGTCTTGCCGGGTCGGCCAAACGGCCGCCGGTCAAGGTGCCGGGCGGCAGAAGCTAGGCTCGCCGACTGCGCCCTGACATCCGCCAGCGCCGTGAAATCCAGACTGCCGAAGTCATCCGACGCCCAGAGCCGCTCCTCGAGCTTGCGCAGATGGCCGGATGCCTCCTCGATGAGTTTGGCCGACTCCGTGAATAGATGGCGGCGCACCAGGCGGTGGCCGGCAGGCGGCCTTGCGGGCAGGCGGCGGAGGTTTCCGCTCATTGCGCGCTCCTGGTCCTGACGAGATCCCGTACCTCGCCGTAGAGCGCCGCGAGTTCCGAAGCTGCGCGCCGGTAGCGCGGTCCTGCCATCTCGGCGACCGTGCGGCCCGCAGCATAGGCGTCGGGCCAGACCACGGACTGGCTAATATGCGTGCGGCAACAGGTGATGCCTGCCCCGTCTTCCAGCAGCGACCGGCTGAATTCGCACCGGCGCGGCGCCCGCCTGTCGACCTGGCACAGGACCACGGCCATCCGTCCCGTCAGGCCGGAGCCCAGGCTGTCGACGAAGGTCTTCAACCGCCTGATCGTGGTGAGATCCGCCGCTGATGGCCTCAGGGGGACGAGGACAAGATCGGAAACCTCGAACGCTTCTGCGAGCGGCGCAAACGCGCCGCCGGCGAGATCGCAGACAACCCATTTCGGAGGGCAGGCGGCTGCGTCTTCCTTGAGGCGCGCCAGGATGCCGCCTGATTCCACCCGGCTGACGGTCAGCCCGATTTCAGGAACGGGCGAGAAGGAGTGCGCCCGGTGGACATGGAACCAGCGATGCGAGGTGCCTTGCGGATCGAGATCATAAAGCGCGGTAGGCTCATCCGAGGCGGCCGAGGCGGCGAGGCCGGTGGCAATCGCCGACTTTCCCGTCCCGCCCTTGGGTGAAACCACAGAGACGACATTCACGAACAACTGGCAGGCTCCTGGTCTGCAGCAGGCCCGGCCTCCTGCATTTCTGCCTCCAGGCGCCTCATGGCCTGCCGTCCATCATGCCCCCTCGACAACTGTCTGCCAGTCTGCGAATACGCCGATGGCTCAATATAAGCCTCCTGCGCAATCTCACCATTTCGCCTCTCGTGCAGGAGTTGCCGGTTCACATCATGAACTCCGGTTGCCGGGTCCGACTCTGCCGGAATTCCTCTGGCTGTTGCATTCATCCCGGCCATCAGTGCCATCCAGCCTTATGCCTGTCACGACGGTAACGACTGTATCGCCGTTCAGTCCATAATACAAGTTGTCAGTATGAGGTTGACTGTGCCATCGCGTATCGGCCGCAGCAAAACAATAGTCAACTAAGCATTAAATTACCGTTTTACCATAACGTACCAAGATCCGACTTTGCAATGTTCCAGCAAGGAAGCCGGTCATCAATTGCCGGTTCCGGCCAGTAATCCGGCCGCCCGGTCCCGGTTTCGGGAAGACCGGAAACCGGAACGGTGTGGATTCGCCGGAGAGTGCGGATCTGGCTTCAGGGAAGCGGTGAAGGGGGTTTTCGGCAAGTTGGGGCATGTACGGGGCTTCCGGCGCTGTACGGGCCGGAAAACGGCATTTCGGCAGATCGGAGTTTCCCGTTTGGCGGTCTTGACAGGAATTCGACTTTCCCGGAAGTGGCCGGGCAAGAAGGGCGAAGCGCAGCAAGGACAGCTGGCGAGGCCAGAATGAAGGAAACGGATGGCAGCTGGGCGGAGGCCGGAACGCTTCCGGAAACCGCGATGAGGATCCTCGAGGCGTTGGCAAGGGCCGCCGACAACCTCGTGATCATCGCCGTGGGAGGACTGGTCCTGCTGATCCTGGTGCTCTGGAAGCTGCGCTGACGGGAAAGCGGCCGGCGAATTCGCATGGAACCAGAACAGTGCCTGGCGGAATTCGGGTCACTGGTAATTCGGTAAGCCTGATGATCTGCCGGGACGGTCGATCCGGCGCATGAGGCGTGCTTGACCATTGGGTGACGGATGGGCGGAGCAGGAATGCCGGCAAATGGCCGAAATCGGGACGCCGCGCACCTTTATTACCACTCGAAATGGTAATCTCTATGTAGTTGGTGGTAATTAAGGCGCGCTGGGGCCGGATTTGTTCCGGATAGTGGAGCAGTTGGGTTGGGGTCGATCGGAACCGGTTATTCTGGATGATGACATTACCGGGTTTTGCTGCTCGGTGGTAAAACGGTAGATGGGTCATGTACCTGCTGGTTGCCGCGCATCGCCGGCAATGCATGCCGGGATCACCGGCAGGAATGGGCGGGCCGGCGCCACGTGAACTCGCGACGACTCCGGCACGCCAATCCACACTACGCGTTTCAGGAAGCTGCGAGGGAGGCGTGTTCCCCGCATGCACCGGTTTGACTGGCAGTGCACGCGGGGCGCTCGATCGAGTGCCCCGACTGTAGTGGCTGCCGAATCAGCTCGCAAGGCCGGCAGGCGGTGGATGCAACATCGCGGCAGGCATGATAGGATCGCTGCAGGGCAAGGTCGGCCCGGGAGGACACCAGGGACAATGACGCAATCAGTCGTACTATGTGAAAAACCAAGCCAGGCAGCCAACATTCGCGCCGCAGTCGGAAACCGGTACGGAGAGATCCTGCCTGCAAGAGGCCATCTGCTCGAACTCGTCGCCCCGGAGGAATTCCAGCCCGAATGGAAGAACTGGTCGAGCGCGCTGCTGCACCCGGGCGAGCCATACCCCACCAAACCGGCAAGGGACACGGCAGGCCTGCTCCGGAAGATCTGCCAGGCGCTGAAGTCCGCTGACAGCGTGATCGTCGCAACCGACCTCGGACGCGAAGGCCACCTCATCGCCATGCAGATCCTCGAACACGCAAATTTCCGGGGAACCGTCAAACGGGCCAGCTTCAACGCCGAGGACCCCGGGACCCTCCAGGCAGCATTCGCCGACCTTCGCCCCATCGACGAATTCGCCGGCCTCCTCCACGCCGGAAAGGCGCGCCAGCAGGCCGACCAGATCTGCAACCTGACACTGACAAGGGCCGCCACCGTCCACCTCACCCCGAAAGGCAGCGGAGCACTCGGACTCGGCCGGGTCCGCACGCCAACCCTCGCAATCATCTGCAGGCGCGAACAGGAAATCATCGACTTCACACCGGAAACCAGCTGGGTCATCGAGGCGCGGATCAGCACGGAAGCCGGCGGGTTCACCGCAACATGCCGGCAAGCGCCCGGCATCGAAGGCCCGATCCTCGAGCGCAGCGCCGCGGAGGAAATTTCCTCCGCGGTCGAAAACTGGGCAGGCAGACTCAGCGCCGAACGAAAGCCCGGAAAGCAGGGGCCGCCAGCGCCGCATGACCTCGCCGCCCTCCAGGCGGCCGCGGCGCGCAGGTTCAGATGGCCGGCAAGGAAAACCCTCGAGATTGCCCAGTCGCTCTATTCGGACCTCAAGCTCATCACCTATCCCAGGGTCGATGCGCGCGTGCTTCCGGCAGCAATGGCCGCCGACGCGCCCGAACTCCGGGGGGCCGTCTGCCGGATCCTCGGCGGCGAGCCGGGAGAGCCGGTCCTGCGGATCGGCCACACCCGCCGCCACCACTTCTCGGACAATCGCATGGACGGTCACGAACACCACGCCATCGTGCCCAACATCAACACCGCGCCCGGCATGGCCCGGCTCTGGGACCAGGCAGGCGGGGACCAGCGCAAGCTCGCCGAAATCATCTTCCGCCGGTACGCCGCTCTGACCGATGCCGACTGGAGCTTCACCACCCTCAGCCTCTCCTTCGAGGCAGACGCAGCCGGAGGGCGGGCGATGTTCGAGGCGGCAGGAAGAACGACCACCGATGCGGGATGGACGCGCTGGGAACGGCCGCCGCCGGACAAGCCGGCAGACGGGCGAAAGGCCGGCGAAAGCCTGCCTGCCGTCGCCGATGACGATCAGGGGCACTGCACCGGCGCAGGACCGGCCGAGCGCAAGACCAGGCCGCCGCCCCGCTACAGCGACGGGACGATCATCACCGCGATGAAGGATGCCTGGCGGTTTCTCGGGGAAGGGCAGCTGCGCGACCGGCTGAAGGAAGCCGGAGGAATCGGCAGGCCCGCAACCCGCGACCAGGTGGTCGAAACCCTCGTGCGGCAAGGGCAGCTCGCAAGGGAGAAGGGCAGGCTGAAACCGACCGAGGCCGGCATGGAACTCTGGCGGCTGCTCGCCAGGCGGGCGCCGGGGCTCGTCGATCCCGGCATGACCGCCGCCTGGGAAGCCGAGTTCGACCGGCTCATCGCCGCGCCCGGGCAGGACTGGATGAAGCTCGTCGACAGGCTGGCGGCCGAAGCGCAGAAGGCAGTGGCCGGCATACTGGACGAGGAGAAGAACACGCTCGCCGGACTCGAGCGCGGCAGGCATAGGCCGCGAGGGCCGCGCCGGGGAAAGCCGGATGGCGGCGCAGGGCCGGCCACCGGAAAGCAGATCGCCTTCCTGCGGAAGCTTGCAGGAGAGCGCGGCGAAAAGCCGGACGAGGAGAAGATCGCCGCAATGAGCGCCGCCGCCGCATCGGCCGAGATCGAACGCCTGCTGGCAGCCGGGCGCTCGAATGGCGGAACCGGCGGAGAAGGAGGGTCCGGCAAGGCATCCGGCAAGCAGCTGGATTTCATCCGGAAACTCGCCGCAGAGCGCGGAATGGCGGTCGACGAAGCCGGCCTGGAGGCAATGAGCCATGCAGGCGCCTCCGCCGAAATCGAACGGCTGATGGCCATCAGCCGGCCGGGAGGAGGAAGGAACGGCGGGGACCAGGCGCCGACACCGGGCAGGTTCGAATTCGCCAGGGACCTCGCCGAAAGGCACGGAATCGAACTGCCGGAGGAATGCCGGACCGACTGGCGCCGCACGAAGGCCTTCATCGACGAGTGGAGCAAAAAATGAGGGATCCGGACATTGCTGCCAGCATCCGGCGGATCGCGCTGCAGGCGCAGCTCGGGCAGGTGTCGGCCAACTACGCCAGGGCAGCGGACGCGATGGACGCGCTCGAGAAGATCACGGCGAGGCTCCTGGAACTGAATGAAGACATCGCGGATAAACTCCACAGGACCCGCCGCGCGCTGGCATTGTCCATTGCGCTCTCCTCAGCGGCGCTCGCGCTGGCCGGCTGGAGCTTGGCCTCTTCGCCTGGCCTCCCGGCTGGTGGACGCGCGGATCCGGCGCCAGTGCCGGAAATGCAGGGCGGGCCGGCGGATCCGCACCCCGGGCTCTCCTTCCCGCCGGCGGCTGAACCGCCGGAGGACAGCGCGCCGTAATAGCAATCTGCTTGCCTGGAACGGCGTATTGCCGTAAAAGCGTAAAAGCGTAAACGTCGGTTTCGCCGGAACACAGGAGGCAACAATGCGGGCTGGACAATGGCGGGCCCCGGCCCGGGGCGCGGGCAGGATCATCAAGGACGCGGATGAGAACGGGTGGCCACGCTCCTGGCCGGAGGGGAAATTGCCGGAGGCGCCGCACTGGAGGATCCGCTGGACCACATACGAGGAGCCGCTGCCAGCCCGCTTCGGGTTTGCGACATCCATGCTGGTCGAGATGACGGCTGAAGAAATCGACGAGGCCGGCAGGCGGAAGCTGGTGGTGGAAGGCAAACTCCGCAGGTTCGGGCGCCCGGGGCCCTGGATGCTGGCGCTGCGCCGGGTTCACTGTGTCGTCCCGGTGCTGCGCATCAGCGGCGTCCGGAGCCTCGCCAGGGCGAAGCGGATCGCTCTCGAATTCGTGCTGGAGAACGGCTCGCCGCGGAATTCCGCCTGCCAGGAACAGCGGAATGGCCACTGCGCCCGCCTGCGGCGCCGCGGAGCACCGGATGGATGGCGCCCATGCCGGGGCTGACGGATGCGGTGCAACTGCAGGAAGTTGCGCGGCGCCGGGCCGCGCACCCGATGCAGCCTCCGGACAGGACCGAATGCCGGTACCGGCGGCTGGCGGCGGAACTCCAGCGCCGGCTCGGGCAGGCGTCGCGCGGGCGGCCCTGGCGCGAAGATCTCCGGGTGAGGCTGGCAGGGAACGGGGATCGCGCCGGACTGACGGCATGGGTCGTCGCCGGCAACGTTCTCCACGCGGTCTGGGCGGCCTCCGTTCACCGCGGCTTTCCTTGCGAAGCGGGAGTCATATGCCCGGAGTTGCGCCGGGTTGTCATCACGGCGCCACGGCATGCGCGAACAGGATACGCCCCCGGAATCGTCTGGGAGGCAGGCCGGAGGAAGAGGGCAGGCGCGCGAAGCTGGGACGCCATCTCGCATCCCTACCAGGAATTCGGCCGGCTCGAGAAACTGCTCGCCTGCTCGGCCTTCACAGACCCGCGGCCGCAGAACGGCCCGTTCAGCAAGGCGGAACTTCTCTGGCAGGCCGGACGGAACCGCCAGGCGCAACGCGCAGCGATCCGCGAGCTGATTGAATGGAACCGGAACTTGGGGAACCTCGCCTGCAGCGCCGATGAGGCACTCGGGACGATCGATGGCGGCCGCGCGCACATCCGCTGGCAGGCAATCGCCCTGCTGGCCAGGCATGGAATGCTCAGGCCCGGCGCGGCGGGCGGCAGGGCGCTGCGGCTGGCCGGAACTGCCGCCACCCCGAGTGAGATCCTCGAACTGGTGTCCAGGGCTTTCGGCCGCAGCCAGGACATTCTGACGGGCCCCGACCGCTCATACCGCGCGATGCACCCCCGGTACTTCGCCGCGGCCGCCATCCGCCAGGCCACGAGCCGGACGCTCAGCGAGATCGGAACCGTTCTGGGCGGCCGAGACCCTACACCATTCCACCATCCTGAACGCGCTGAGGCGGATCGACCGCTGGACCAGGCTCGATCCCATTCACGGGAAGCTGCTCGACCTGGCCGTCCAGGTCAGCGACAATCTCGGCCTGCTCAAGCAGAGGAAATTCCGGAGAATGGCAATCTCCGGGATCAGGGAGGGTGGCGCGGAACTGTGAACCGGATCAAGGTCCGGCCCGCAATGCCGGCTGCGTGGAGCGGGCGGCGCGATGCCGAGGCCCGGGAAAAGTCGCACCGCATCGACCGGCATGCCGTTGAGACGATCCAGCGCCGATGCGATCGGCAAAACAGGTTGGCATAAGCAACTCTATGGCCTACGGGATCACCGCGATTCTGCGATGAGTGGAATCGGGTCAGCAGAACTTCGGAGGGAACCCGTCATGAAGGCCAAGGGCACTATCAGAACAAGAATTGGGACAAGCGACAATTCGCAGTTGAACTTGAAGTTGATCTTCACGCCTCACGAAGATTCGATCGTTAGCAGCGGCGGGAAGAAATACGTTGTGTTCGTTTCATCGGATTGCGAGCTACTCAAGAGGGAGCTAGGGCAAGGGGATTGCCCGAAAGACTGCATAACAATTGACTGTGACCTGTCCAAGCACCCCTGCTTGTGCAGCGCCAGTGTTACAGTCGCGATCGGTCAGACCCTGGTCGAAGTTGAAGTGAAAGAGATTCCGGAACCGGATCCGGACGAGACCATGGCACCGGAAACGGAAAACAGCCAGGAAATGGACGCGCAAGACGAACGGGAATCGGATGCGAAAACGGACAAAGAAAAGAAGGTGCCACCGCTTTCCCTGATCGGGATCACGATCCCGGCATCGGGCAACAGGTAGTGACAACTCCATCCGGAAAAACAGTGCTGATCTGGGGGGCCGGTGCAACGGCGTCCCTTGGCATATGGACGACCAGGCAACAGCAGCAATTCTTCCAGGAACTTGCACCCAACGGTGAGTCTTCGGAGAATCGCTCCCTCGAAACCCGGTTGCGTGCCGCTCTTAAGAATCAGGAGCAGGAGCCATGGGTCAGCGCATTTGCGGATCTGCTGCTGATCCTCGGAGACCCGGGGAGGAACCGGCATGACAAAGCTTCGGTGACGAGGATAACTTGCGAGCAGGTCGAGGCCATGGCTCGCAACTGGAATGACCAGGAGGAAAACGAGCTCCGCAGGCGGATTGTCGAGTTGCGGAGACTTTACGACTGGCCAGCCCTGGTTGATGCCATCAATGTCTGCCCCGGCCGCAGGGTCGGCAAACTCACCCTCAACGACCTGTTCAACCTGCTGGACATGCACCAGCAGAGCGGTCACGGGTTTCGCGAAAAGGACGACGACTTCATTTCACCGCAGCGCATCATTGGCGCCCGGGGAGCGTTGAAGCTTCTGATACAGTCTCTCGCCTATGCCAACTGGCACGTCGAATCCCGGTCTGCCGAATCCTCGACAGACCTTCAACACCACCTGGACTTTGCAAAAGAGCTTAACCGGAGAATGCAGAGGCAGGGATTGCGGAAGGGCGCATGCGCGGGACGCGATGAATTCGAGGAGGAGCGCTTCATAATGGGAGACGTAAGCGTCGTGAGCATGAACTGGGATCCAATTGGACTGTGGGCCCAGTTTGTGGCCAACCGCAACCTCAATCAGGCTGCAAGCGTTCCGCATGTCGGCATCCCGCCTCGCAGACTGCAGATCTTTCATGACCTTGGCCATTTCGTCGCCGGTCCCAGGATCAGGAAGAATCGGCCTGGCAGCCGGGTCTGGCAACCGATGAACCTTTCCTCGGCCAGGCAACTCAACGACAGGGACAGCGGCGCCGACGTCTGCATCCGCTTGAGCAAGTTCCTGTTTCCGCATGGCTGCCTGTGGTGGCGCGAATGCCCGAATTGCGGCAAGCTGTCGTCCTACTACGGCGACGAGTGGGCAATCAGCTCCAGGACCCTGCTTCCGCCGCCGCCACTGAGGGCTTTTGTGGACGGCATAGGCTTTAAAAGCTGGTGCGCTGACAGCGAGGAGAACAGGGAACGCGATGCATGGCTACGCGGACAGGTGGATGCGCGCGCATGCATCCACTGCAGGACATTGACCTATGCAGACCACGCACCGCTGTTGATGCAGTCAAACCTCAAGGCGCCGCCTCCCCCGTATATCGAGGAGATCCAGCGCGACATGCGCGTCGTCGTTCAGGATGCCGATCACATCGTTCTGATGGGCTACTCGCTCCCCGCAGACGACTTCACATACCGTGCATTCTTCGCGGCCAGAACCGGCAGGAAGTCGGAGAGCAAAGTCAGGTGCAGCGTGGTTGACAGGGTGGACAAACCTGCTCGTCCAAGGGGCGATCGATGGTACGGCCCGGATGAATTGAAAGGGCGCGCGAATGATCTTCCTCTTTCCGTGAAGAACGCCCGCGACATCTTCGGTCCCGAAAACGTGCGGCTATTTGCCGGCGGCATCCCCAACGTGTTTCTCGATGGAGGTTCGGCGGTAGCGCGACACGCTGTGGAGCGGCTTCTGACGTGGGATAGTACCGGATTGTAGCGACCGGGTGGTGATG
The DNA here is from genome assembly GCA_963664715.2 of Paracoccaceae bacterium. Classification (GTDB taxonomy): domain Bacteria; phylum Pseudomonadota; class Alphaproteobacteria; order Rhodobacterales; family Rhodobacteraceae; genus JAPOXR01. The sequence goes on along the minus strand of CAXXUY010000012.1, from coordinate 190,189 downwards.
GCTTCATCCCGAACGGGCAACTGAATCCGGCCCCAACAACGGAAGATCGCCCGATTCTGCCCGGACAAACCACGCGCTGCCGCAATGCGAGATTTGCACTCCTGCACACTTACACGCTTGCCCGTAAAGGCGTAATGCCGTATGCTGGATCGAGGACCTCTTCCAGGCCAGGGAGGCAGCAATGACGGACCAGCCGAAAGAGGACGCACAATCCGGCGGCGGCAGGGGCACAGTCCGCATGACCGTCGATGTCCCCCGGGAACTCCACCACCGGATGAAAATCCTGGCCGTCCACCAGAAAACCACGATCCGGGCGATGTTCCTCGCGGCCGTCGAAAGGCTGGTCAGCGAGGGCCACAGCGACCCGGACCGGGATGGCGGTCCCTGAACAGGCAATGGAGCGGGCCAGGGGCGAGGAGCCGGCCGCATCGCGGAGGATCGTGATGAACACACCCGGCGGCAGACCGCGCGGACCAGTCCGCGCGCCGGTCGAACCGGCGGTCGTCCCGCATCCGGCGGCATCATGCGGGTAACCCGAACCCAATATCCGGTTGGCCAGGGTTGCTTCCATGCCGGATGCCTCGAATGGGCCGGAAAGGACGGGCTGCCCCGGACATTCCGCTACATCTACGACTGCGGCTCGACTACGGGAGTGGATGCCCTCGAAGAGACAATCGTTGATTTTGCCTCGCAGAACAGGCGCGTCGACGCCCTGTTCGTCTCCCATCTCCACAGGGACCACGTCAACGGAATTGACAGGTTGTTCGAGCTCGGCAACATCGAGGTCGGCACGGTTTTTGTTCCCCATATCGGCATCGGCGCGACCATTGCCGACCTGCTTGCTGCGAAGTTCGACGGCACGCTGTCGGGAGCGCTTGCAGAAGCCCGCCTGAGGCCAGATCTCTGGTTTGGCCGAAAGGGAGTGCGGCAGGTCGTGCGCGTACTCGCGGCGCAGGGCCGTGAAGCTCCCGGTGATGGCGCAGCCGGCATCCCTCCCGATGACGAGGAGCCGGATGCCGGGAAATTCGTACTGGACGCCGGCGCAGGGTTCGAGGGACCGTTCCGGAGCCCCGCTGCTTCAACAACCATGGACTCCGGAACGGTCGTCTCGCCAGCAGGCGCACAGGCGGGCATTGACTGGGAGCTGGTTCCGCATGTGGACCCGCCGCCGCCCGGTGCAAGACTCGATGAATTCGAGCGCGATGTCAGGTCCGTGATGGAACTCGGCGACCGGCAGAGGATCACGGTGAACAGACTGCTGGAAGCCCTGAAATGCCCGTCGAGAACTGCCGGCCTGAAGCGCTGCTACCGGCACCTCTATCCCGGGGGAGGAACGGCCAGGCACAACCGCGCCTCGATGTCGCTCTATTCCGGGCCTTCGGCCGACAGCGGATCGGACTGGGACTACCAAGGGACTGACGAGGATGTACTTGAAGAGCGAACCATGCAGATAATGAAGGACGGCGGTTGGACGCGGGTCGGATGGATCGGGACTGGAGATTCCGAGCTGAAGGTTGGCCACATCCGGCAAGAGTGGGAGAACACCTACCGGCCATACCGGGATCTCATCTTCACATTCGTGCTTCCCCACCATGGCTCCGACAGGAATTTCGATCCCGGCCTCCTCGAATTCACCGCCGCGCCGGTCTTCGTTGCTTCCGCCAGGGACGGGTCTGCCAGCCATCCAGGTGCAATGGTTGGCCAGACGCTGGACCAGGGCGACAGGATCCTGCATCGCGTCACGCAGATCCCGGCCTCGGTTTTCCGCGAGGAACTCAGGCTGGGCCGGTGATTGGAGAGCCTGGCTTGACAGGTCCGATGCCGGTGACGGATCGCCCCTGCCGGGTCGGCACGTATTGACGGTCCCATCGACTCTGGATACGCGACCGAGCCATGACTGAGTTCAGGATATTCTATGCATGGCAAAGCGACAGGCCTGCCAATCTTTGCCGGTCGCTGATCCGGAATGCGCTGGATGAAGCGAAGAAGCAAATTCAGGCCAATCTGGCCATCGATGAAGCGCGGCGGATCGACGTCGAGATTGACCAGGACACTCAGGGAAAGCCGGGAAGCCCGCCCGTCGCCGAAACGATATTCCGGAAAATCAGGGAAAGCGATGCATTTGTCGCCGATTTGACTTTCACGGGCGGCCGGGAAGGAAAGCCGGGATCGCCAGTGCCGAATCCCAACGTGCTGATCGAGTATGGATATGCGCTACGCGCATTGGGCGAAGAACGGGTTATAGCGGTCTTCAACGAGGAGTTCGGGAAATGCGATTACCTGCCCTTTGATCTTCGGCACAGGAGCTGGCCGATACGTTACCGGACTACCGGGGCCGGATCAGATCAACAGGCGCAGGCAGTGCGCCGCGACGAACGAAAGAAGCTCGCCAAGGAGCTGGCGTGGAAAATCCGGGATGTCGCGCAGAATGCCGGACCAAAACCGGGAGAATCCAGCGCTGTCGAGATCAGGCCACTCGTAGAAGAATTTCCGCTGGCCAAGGGAGTGTTTCTGGGAGATCCGGGCAAGCGGCATCCCTTTCCGAGGGGATCGAAGATTCTGCTCAGTTTGCGCTCCCGTCACGGTGACCTGCAGCTGACCAACAAAGAGGTCAGGGATACCGCACTCCGATCGCTATTTCCCTTGGCTTGGAGGTACCTGCGCGGAACCAGCTTTGCACGGGTTCAAAACGGTGCAGCCAAAGTAGAACATCCAGGATCAGATAATAAGGCAGTTCAAAATGCCAGTATTCTCCTGCTGAATGGCAACCTGTATGGAATTGACTGTCAACACGTTGGCCCGCACAAACGGGCGCATTTCCCTGATCCATATGTACCTGCCCAAATGGTCGAGACAATCTTGAGGGACGGGTTGCACAACTTCCTTGAAGTGGCCACGCAACAACTGGACTTAGCACTCCCGCTTGACGTCGGGGTCGCGCTGGATGGTGTGGAGAACCACTATCTGGCGGTCGACCGAGACGGGTATTTCAACGGTCTACAGGGGCCGTTGCTTGTTAACAGGATCGAGGACCGCTTCCAGATCGACCACTACGGCGTGGACCCGGCGGAAGTCCTGAAGCCGTTCTTCGAACGGATCTACGATGAGGTGGATCTTGAGCGGCCTTGAGAGTGTGCAGCAGGACAGCCAGGATTTCCGGAAGTGTGGGGACGGTTGATGCAGAAGATTAACAGGGAACGGTTCCATAACGACGAGCGCATCGTCCGTGAACATGGCAAGGAGGTCGATTGCCCGATCTGGTTGGAGAACTTCCCGGCCAAGTGCATCCAGACCACTAATCTGACAGCGCCGAGAAGATACTGGTCTCCTCGCGCTGGTGGACTATTCACTATTCCCGCCTCCATTCCGGTAGGACGCATCCAACTGCCAGACCACGAAACCCGGAAACGTGTCTCCTCCTGGATATGGGAGCGAAACATCGCCTTCGATGCACTGGGTGAAGGTGAAGATGCGGAACCTCCGGAACTCACATCAACCGCTATCCGGGAACTTGCCGGGCGGCCACAACTAAGTATTGAGCAAAGGATTGACCGGGCGTTACGAGCCATAGGTCGTCCACCTCGTCGACTTCTGGCCTCACCACCACCTGATTCAGGGGAACGCCAGTATAACGAATCGCAATTGCTTTTCCTGGCTGCCTCTGAGTGTGAATGGGGAGGGAAAGAAATGAACTGGCTGCTGAAGGAGCTTGAGTCGACCGGACTTGCTACCAACGTCCGGCAAACGGACCCGTCAACCATTCCTGCGTACAGCCTGACTCTGAAGGGCCTCAATCGGCTTGAAACAGGAGGCATGGCCTTGGTATCGAATACCGCTTTCGTTGCCATGTGGTTCCACGACAAGGTCAGCGATGCCTATAACAAGGGCATTGAACCGGCAATCAGGGAAGCCGGTTATGAACCGATGCGCATCGACCGGATACCGCATTCGGGCAAGATCGACGACAGGATCATCGCCGAGATCCGCAGGGCCCGCTTCATGGTCTGCGACCTCACCAGCGGACTGGTAGACGACCGGGATGCAGTTACCGGCAAAACCGAGGTTGCCCGCGGAAGCGTCTATTACGAGGCGGGATTCGCCCAGGGCCTCGGCAAGCCAGTCATCTGGACCTGCCGCAAGGATTTCCTCGACCACAATCGAATTCATTTCGACGTTCGCCAGTACGCCTGCATCCCCTGGGAGGAGGGCAAGGAAGAGGATCTCCGGGAAGCGCTCTACGAACGGATCCGGGCAGAGATCACCTGATGCCTTCCTGTGGTTATCCCAAAACCATTCCTGGCAACTCGAGACTGCCGAGTAACGGCAGCCGAGGCCCACGCCTCGAACGGCCACGGAGATTCGAGATTGTCATCACGCGAGCCCGTGGGATTGGAGACGTAGTCTGGAAATCTAGTTCCCCGTGGATGACCGCCTCTGCGGTTCCTGCTTGCCGGCCATGTTCGACCGAGCCCGTCCTGCTTGGGAACTACTCGACCAGGGAGAGGTTGTCGGCGGCCGGCTTTCCGCCGCGGCCTGGCTGCAGCTCGTAGGACACCTTCTGCCCTTCATCCAGCGTGGCAAGGCCGGCCCGCTGGACCGCGCTAATATGGACGAATGCATCATCCGAGCCGTCGTCAGGCGCGATGAACCCGAAACCCTTCTCGGCGTTGAACCACTTGACCGTGCCTGTCGTCATGACCTGAAACTCCCCTGAGCCTGACTGTCCGCCTGCCTATGACCTGTCCATCCGCCGGGTGTCAACGGCGCGATGGTGATCAACAGGGCGGAAAGGTGGCCGCTTCATCCCGCAAATTCAAATGCCGAACGGCGAATTGCTGTCCTGCCGCTGTCAATCGTGACAATAAAGAGCCGGTTCCGCAGGTATTGAAGCTTACCGCTGCCAGCCATCCTTTTACAGAAGTCCCTCAACCGAGACGGAAGCGGTTGCGCAGTGTCAGCAGCACCAGGAACAGCAGGACCGGGCCGAGAACAGCCTGGGTTGTCCCGACAGTAGAAAACACCCAGTCAGGATGACTGGAGGCCCCTTCGAGAGCCTTATGCGAGCCATCCAGGTAACCGCCCTCGGAACCCAAACGAAGGAACGCAAGGGAATTCGCGAAGCTGACAAGCAGGCTGTTCAACACGGCCGGCCAGCCGTCAGCGAGAATGACTGCACCGAATGCTATGTGGCCGAACCACCAGAGGAATGCGCGCCTGATACCCCAGCCAAAGTCGGACGACTTGTCGAACAGCCAATTGGCAATGGACGACAGGGACCGGTAGCCGTCCCTCTGGCGTTGCGCACGCATCATGAGCCTGTAGAACTCGTGCCGCTCGGTCAGTTTCTCCTGCTCGCCCATGATGAGCACCAGCCTGTCCCAGGCCCGGATCGCATCTTCGGAATCTTTCACGATAGAATCCGGTTTGTCGTTGCGACGGTTTCGGCGACTGTAGGACCGTTCGGCACTTCTCCAGTCTATTCTGTCGAAACTCACATCCTCATGGATCTCCGTTTCGAAGAATCTCGGCGGCCTGCCAAATGTTGCCTTCCGGAATGAGGTCCTGTTTTGGAACTTCGCGTTGTTGAACGTTACGGGCTTCCGGAAACGTGCCCCGTCAAATATGGCTTTCCCGTCAAAAACTGCATGGTCGAATTCGGCCGTAACATTGAAACGCGACCCCGGAAAGTCCGCGTCATGCTTGAATTGCGAGCGACTGAAGAACGCCCACCCGTTCTGTTCATCTGATCCACTGCACTGTCTGCCGAATTCAGCTTCCTCGAACACCGCCAGATCATTGAAGGTCACCTGGTCAAGCCAGGTCGTTCTCGGAAACTGCGCGTAGTTGAAGTGTGCGCTGCCGTGAAACCGCGAACCAGTGAAACTCACAGAACTCGCTTGATTTCCACTGTTGTCACCAAACCGCGTTCCTGTGAAGTCTGCATAGTTGACGAAAATGGTGTTCTCAAAGGAGGATTGCTTTCGAAATGCCGTGTTGTTGAAACTGGAATTGACCACCAGCCGGCCGGCGAATGATACATCTCTCGGAAGTTCCTTGCCTGTGAAGTCCATGAGAGGTTCGTCCGGAAACTCTCCGGTGATTGGCCCATCTTCCAGTATCGGGTAGCCATCAAACCGCTCCCTGATCTCGATGACCCGTGCCTGGTATTCAGTGTGGTTGGCAATGTATTCGACAGCGCCCAGCTCATCCCAGATCTTTCCACTTTGCTGGCCTGAGACGACACCTCCCAGCCCGGCGCCGAACTTCCAGTGACAGAATACATTCCAGTTTCGCCTCGCCTGGTCCTGGTCATTGCCAGGCTCCAGCAATTCCAGCCAGAATTCAGTGTTGCTGTTGCGGTCTGGCTTCATCTCAACGTTCCCTCACACCGGTTGCCACCAGGTCCATGTTGCCGTTCTGGCTGTTTCAAGGGGAGATTCACCCGGCGCAGATCCGGCATGGTTGCCGTCCTGAATGCGGATCACCTGGCCCGGTTGCAGTGGTATCCATACATGCACAAGCAAATTCCGGCAATCATGACAAATGCCGCACTAGTTCGGGTGGATTTCCACATCCATCACGCAGGATCATTGTCATTTACTTCACCGTGTCTCACGGCCGTCCGCTACGACGGGAGAATGAAGATTCGTGATCCACCAGAAATGCTGAATCCGACTGCCGGTGCACGCCCTATACATCTGGCAGCTGTCCAGCTATGGCGCCGACGGAGCCTGACCGGCAGGCTTCTATCCAGAACGGCTGGAGGCCTGCGGCCCGGCTTATGGGCCGACTAACCGAAGGAGTCCCGATGTCAGCCAGTTCGACCCGGAAGAGCGAAGCAACAGCACATGGCGAAGCTCCGCCCCCTGTGAGAGGCCGGTGGTTGAAGCGGTTTGCCACCTGGTTCCAACCCTATGGTATCCTGATCGCTGTCATGGCACTGCTGGCCACCTTGGTCACGCTTTGGCTGGACCTTGACCTCCGTGAACGAACCCTGGTTGCCCTGGAGGAGGAAAAGGCGCTCCGCGAGGCCACATTGATCGCAATGCTGGTCGAGAGGATCGAACTCGCGCACACTGAAGACAGCCGCTATGCGGGCCACGTCCCGATTTTCGAGCGGGCGGCCCGCCTTGGTATCGACATGCGCCATATCAATGTTACCGGAATAGATTTCAGGGTTGACGGCGGGGGGTATCAATCTCAGCGACGCGAACCTGTCCGACTTGGATTTCAGGGAGGCCAATCTGCGAGAAGCGCAACTGGTCAATGCTGACCTCCGCAATGCCCGCCTGAGAGACGCGGGGTTGATCAAGGCTAACCTGACAGACGCGAGCCTAACGAACGCCTATCTGGGCGAAGCCTTGCTATATCGTGCACGCCTCGTCCGCGCAGATCTTCGAGACGTGATACTTACAGGCACGAATGTTTCAGCCGCAGATTTCACTGGCGCAACCGGCCTGAGGCAGGAACAACTGGATACCACGTGCGCAATGAGGGACGAACCACCATTCAACCTGCCGACAGACAGCATGACCGGAAAGCAACTGGTCTGGAGAGGCAAGGAGTGCAGGAATTGAACGACGGGATCACGTTTCTCATCAACAACCTCACCGAAAGGCAGGATCTGAGAGTCATGAACTGGCTCAACGGCCTGCATACCAAAGACGACAAGGCCAGGCTGGCCAAGATAGTCATCGCCCTGGCGAGGAGCGGCGGTAGCAATCCGGCTGAACAGACATGAACCAGCCGAAGCGGCATCACTACATCCCGGTCATGATCCTCAAGCGCTTTACTGCCGATGACGGGCGGTTGTGGCTCTGCCGGCAAGAAGGGGAAGAACCGAAATTCTGGCAAACACTGCCGGAGAACGCCTTTCTCGAAAAAAACCTCTACGCGAAGCGCGACAAATCCGGCAATCGTGACATGTCCGTAGAAGAGGATTTGAGCGACGTCGAGAGCGCCACATCCCCTGTAATCAACGGGATCGTCAGTCGTTCGCTGGAACGGAAGTGCCCATGCCTGCCGGACAACGACAGGAAGAAACTGATTCGGTTTGTCCTTCACCAGCAAAGGCGGGATTCCCGGAATCGTGAACTGGTTGAAGCGTCCCTGCGACGAGAGCTGAACGAATTTCCGGATGCCTTCGAGACAAAGACAGGCCGGCCGCTCTCCGATGATGCGCTCGCACTGTCGAAGGACCCGGAGTTTCGAAAGACAGAACAACAGAACTCATTTTCGAGTTTCGCCGGGACGCCGCCGATAGACAGCATGGTGCAAGCATATGCACAGTTCCCCTTTGAGTTCGGGGTCATCCGGATCAAGGGAAGTAGTTTCGTGATCGGGAATCATGTGAGAGCATTCGACTGGTTTCCGATTGACAAGCAAATGGCGCTCAGGCTGGTGGTCGGAAACGGCAGTGACCAGTTGACAGAATTCAGAGACATGGCAGAATCTTGCCAGATCAACGAGCAGACCGCCAGGAACAGCATCACATTTGCCGGATCATCGGAACAGCTGGTCAGGTCCCTGGCACAGGTCCGGTAGTGGATGATCGAAATGGTCGTGAAGTGGAGTCAACCGGACAACGTCGTTGGAGATTGGAGATGGAAGTGATCGAGATCGACAAGATCATGGCCGGGCTTTCACGCGAACGGCCAGTATTCCATTCGGAGGCTGACTTTCAGCACGCGCTGGCATGGCACATTCATCAGGCAGTGCCCGGTTGCGGTGTACGCCTGGAATACAGGCCGTTCCAGGAGGAAGCTATGTACGTCGATCTCTGGCTGTCCGGCACAGGAATCGCGTTGGAGCTCAAATATGCCACACAGCTGCTGGACCACATTGATGGAGACGAAACGTATTCGCTGAAGAACCAGTCGGCACGTGATGTTCGCCGGTACGACTTCGTGAAAGACATCGAGAGGCTGGAAAAGGTGATGCGGCTGGAGCACTCACGCGGCGGTTATGCGATCCTGCTCACGAACGATCAAAACTATTGGAAGCATCCACCAAACCCGCCAAATACCGTCGACGCTGCTTTCCGCGTTCATGAGTCGAGCCGGATCGACGGCAGGTTGGCGTGGTCAGAACGGGCCGGGGCTGGAACAACCAAGGGGCGGCATGCACCAATCCGACTGGGGCGTTCCTACAAATTGCAATGGAGGGACTACAGCAGGATCGGACTCTCCTCCGCCGCTAAACAGCGCCACGGTCATTTTCGATACCTGGCGGTGCCTATTCCCGGTTAGGGTGACGGACTGTCAATCGAGCTACGTCGTCATAGAGGCAACCGACAACGGCAGATAGTTGCCCATGGGTCGAAGGTGGCACACCATACGATTAACACAGAAGCCAGCCAAACGAGGGAGAACACAGATGGCCGACATAACGCCTGTCCGAGTGGACGCCGGGGCCTTCTGCAACCACTGCGAGTGGATTCACGAGTGCTGGTCGATGAACCTCGCCTTGTACGAGTGCATAACCGCCAGGAATGAATGATGGATTGAACCAGAGTTCCGGAACTCGCCGGAAGGCCTGTTTCTCAAACACCACATGAAGATCAGCAGTGAATATACCCTCCTGCAGATCGTCAAGCTGCATGATCGAAAGACAATGTTTGGCCATAGCAGCCTGGCGATCGAATTCTTCACCGGGCAGGACATCTGGTCCAAGGAGGAACTGTGCCGGCTGGAGCGGATCAAGACCCCTCTCAATGCCTTCTATCAGGAGCACATCAAACCGGCGCGGAACAGGATCCTTGCCCACAATGACCTGGAGACCTACAGGGACAACACGCTCCTAGGAGCCTGTCGAAATACCGGCATTGAAAGCGGTGTCCATGGCGTCTGAATGCCTGCACATCTTCATCGGCTCCGGGTCGAATTTCACCGGTGACCGGCGCCCGGACCCACCTCGGCGGCCAGCCTTGCCGACAATTCTGCCTGCCAGGGCTGCAATTCCGGTCGAATTCGGCTAAATTCCTGTTCTCAAGCCATGCTCCTTTGCCCTTCATGCCGCCGAATGTCCGCCCAACAGCAGCCGGTGCATGCGCTTCAGGTTCCATGACGTGCAGACCAGGCTCCACTCGCCCTGAACAGCCTCGATGCCGCGCAGGCTGAACTGGTCAAAGCCCATGACCCTCTTGATGATTCCGAAGACCGGCTCGACGGCGGCCTTGCGCTTCGCGTAGATCCGCTCCCCTTCGGCAGAGCCCATCCGGTGCTTCATCCGCTCAACCGCATCGGCATCGGCAGGAGGCTCTGTCACCGGCACCCTTCTCTCCCGGAGTGGACGGTTGTGGTGCTGCCGGCCGGAAGCAATCAGGGGCTCGATGCCCCGATCGTCGCACAATTCAACATTGGCGCGGCTGAAATACCCGGTATCGGCGACGATGCCAGCCGGGCTGCCGACATCCTCGAGCGCGGCAAGCGCCGGTGCCATCTCGTCGACATCATTCGGTCTCTGGCTGACATGGGCATGGACAATGAGGTGGCTGCCATGGTCCACCGATGCCTGGGCGTTGTAAGCCTGCTCGAAGCCTCCGGATGACGGCATGATCCGCGAATCCGGGTCGGTGAAACTGATCTGGTCCCTGGGGCGGGGGCCCGGCACCGGCGGCTTCGGCGGCCTGCCGCCGAGCTTGCCTCCCCGTTCCCGTTCCTTCTGGCGCCGCTCTTGCATCTTCTCCTCGTATGCCGCCTGTTCGGCTGCATGGCGGGCCGCGGCGCGGGCCTCGATCTCCTTCCTGGCCTCGGCGATCTTCGCCAGGCGCTCTTGCCGGCGCCCGAGTTCCTCGGGAATGTCGAGAGCGCACTCCTGCTCGTCCGCCGCCTCGGCCAGTTCCAGCAGCCGGGCGACCTGCGCCTTCAGCTGCGCCTCGATGCGCTCCATATGCAAATGGCTCATCGCCCGGTGGCGGCTGGCATTGGCCTTCACCTTGGTGCCATCGAGGCTGACATGGCCAAGCTTCAGCATGCCCATGGTGCCGGCAATCGACAGCACCTGGACAAACAGCTCCTGCAGGGCAGGCAGGTGGCGCTTGCGGAAACGGGCAATGGTGTCATGGTCGGGATGAAGATTGCCGGTGACATAGCGCACCGCAACCGAGTCATGCGTCGCCGCTTCCAGCTTGCGGCTCGAATGCACGCCGGTTGAATAGCCGTAAAACAGCAGCGCCGTCATCATCACCGGGCAATAGGCTGGCTTGCCGCCATGCCGGTAGACGCCGGTGATCTTGTCCAGATCCAGGGATTCGACGATCTCGACGACAAAGCGGGCCAGGTGATCGTCCGGCAGCCACTCCTGGATCGAAGGTGGCAACAGCCAGACCTCGTCACGATTGGCCCTCTGGAACCTGATCGACACAACATCATCCTCCAGACTGTTCATTCACTGCCCGATACTACCATATCTTGTGGAAAAGGACAGGAAATCACTGCAAATCCATGGCCAAATCCGACAGGCTCCTAGCCGTGTTCTCCGAAGACAAGGGAGAGGATTGCCTGGCCGGCCTGGACAAGCTTGCCAGCATGGTTTGGTGCAAATGGGGCTGCAGGTCTAAACCTCCAAACCAAGGGTCGGAAAGGGGGTTCGACTTCGACCCGGATGGGCAGGCTCGATGCGAAATTAAACGAAATGCCGAGAGGGTCAGTGACTGCATCCAGGTCGGCTATTCCAGACTACTGCAAACCGAGCCGCCAACATGCCACCTGCCCGAGTGACTGCCGAAAAATGGACAAGCCCATCGTCGGAACCTTCACCCGGCTAATATTGGCCAGGGTCCACGTCAAGCACTCTTGCCGTCAGGGCTCCAGAACTGATCCTTCCTCAATTTATTCGGCAAAATTCCGGCCAATGCTGTTCCGGCAATGCGACGACCACCGTCATCGCGCCGAGCATCGCCGACAGGAACCGCTGAGGTCTCGTCAATTGCGCCCGGCTTGCATTCCTGTTCTGCCCCCGAAACTCCTCGCTCCAGGATTGAACCTCGTTCCATAGTGTCAACCGGCCTGTCCCCTTTCTGGCGCTTCAGGGCCGGGCCCGCGTTTCTCATGGCCAACACTCACCCGCATGAACAGCCAACCTGACAGGCCGCAATCCGTGTCCGGATGCCGGAATGCAAACCGCCTGCATCCGAATTCTCCTGCTCCAGCAGCCCGTTCCGGCGGCAGGGCCGCAAGCAGGTTCGACTGCCCCGCGGAAGTCTCCCCGGAAGCCCGCGCCATGAGCCCGAGTATAGGTGCCGGTCCGGAGAAACTCAAACTGTGAACAGGCAACCATTCCGTTCACGGCGTTTCATGGCGCCCGACTGAAACGGGGTCACACGCCGGAACGTTGCCGGCGCCTGGTTCCGGGCAATATCAACAAGCTCCGCCGGCAGTCTCCTATGCCTGATCAGGTGTTTCCGGGCAGGCGCTCGCACAGGCCGGGGCCCGGCTCCGGAACCCGTTCAGTCAGGACTCCGGGATCGATTTGTCCCTTAAATACCCGGCGAAGCCCTGGCCCAGGCGCTTCCGGCCGTCCTTGCGGTATGCCACCAGGCGCCACTTTTGGATCCCCACCTTACGCGGCACGAAACACATTGAAACGTCGTTCAACCGGGCCCATGCACCAATTCCTTCTGCATAGCACCTGGCATCTTCTTCGGTGGGCCATGTCCCCGCCTCTCTCGAATCACAAGTCAAATTCTCGTCAATGAATGAATCTATCGGATTCGACATGCATCGCCCGGTTGTTTTGAAAGGTCGTGGCGGTCAGAACGGGTCGTAGCTGCTGCTGTCGTTCTCTCGTTCATCCGGCTCAGATGGCCTTGCATCGCGCATCGCCAATCATGGCATAGTTGAATGCGACCGCTTTCTGGGTCCGGACCTCCTCGATATACTCCTTGAAATCCATACCCTTGATGAACTGCCTGATTTCTTCTGATGTCTTCTCGACTTCAGTCAGCAGGACACGGACATCACGCCGCATAGACCAGTTCCCTTGAGCGATTGATTGCAGCGAGGAGATAAGGGTTGGTGACTGCACCATCCTCGACCAGATCGACCGGACGGCCCAGCGCACCACTCAGTGCGTCGACCAGGTCGAAGAACTGGCCCAACGGATCAACTTCGTCATCGGGGCTGAACTGAACGAGGAAGTCGGCGTCGCTGGTTTCCGGATCGAAATCACCGCTACGGGCCGCCGAGCCGAATACCTCCAGGCGCGACACGCCGAGGTGACGGCAGATCCCGGCGATCTCGTCCTTCCTGCCTGCGATCTCGGCATGCATGAGCAGGTTCTCCTCGAGGTGACTGTGACGGTCCTTCCGACAAATAGCCACAGGGTTGGCGGGATTCCATTCCGGCAGTCCGGGGTTCCGAAAGTGATGCCAGGGCGGGAGTCAGCAAGCCGGCCGGTCTCCCCGGTTAACCCTATCCTGAACCGGTTGCACAGTGTCAACAGCACAAGGAAGAGCAGGACCGGACCGAGGACAGCCTAGCCCGTCTCGACAGTAGAAAACACCCAATCAGGATGACTGGAGGCCCCCTCGAGAGCATTTTGCGGACGATGCAGTTGACCGCACAAGGAACCCAGCCGAAGGACGGCGAGGGAATTTGCAAAGGGGATTATGTAGGAAAGTGCCGAAAGCCGCTGACAAGTGTCAATCGCCAAGCACAATTCTTGCTATCTCATTGTAATGCTTGTCGAGGCCGAGGCGCACATAGACTTCGGGCAAATTATATTCATTGACTAACCGCGCGACGACATCTTGATCTTCCCGCGCATCAGGTTTTTTGTTCAATTCGGATTCCCTAACCGACAGTGGAAACAGAAGCTCGGTTGCGGCCGCTTCAGCCGAAATTTCGTCCGCATATTCTCCACCGTTGAATTTCTCCACCGCTCCACGTGCACTCTGCAATGCGAATGCGTCTGCCAGTCCTCTGATCGCGGCTTCGCTTACTTCGTGGCCGTTTTCCTGGCCCAAGGTGAGCAACGCGTGACTAAGTTCCTTACATATGACAAAGCGACGCCATTGTTCTGGCAGGTCTTTCGCATACGCAATTTCGACAATGACTCTATGCGCCGAATAAACACCGGGTGCAGTTGACCACTTTGCAAAACGACCCAAGATCGGGTTCGTTTCCGGTACATCATAAGGAGCAAAAATGGTTTTGTCGATGAGCGTGATCTCATCTACGATGCTTGTGATGTCTTCCAGGTCAAGTTTGTCTGACCCTGCCCGCCTTTGCGCTTCGTCACGAACCGTCTTGATTACACCAAACATTTCTGAAGCACTGCTCTCAAACTTCAACAGGCGGCCACTCGACCGCCTGCTTTTCGACATTGTTGATCAGGAGACGGGCGCTCTCTCGGCAGCCTCGTTTCCACTCCACCCTGCATGGCGATCACTGCGACTGATCGCATCATCGATTTCGTTCATGGCCCCAAAGATCTCTTCCGGCGTCATGGGCCGGGACGGACGAAAAAAGAACTTCATGTCGACTAAACCACCGTTCCGAGCCTCTGATAGCCGAGCCATGAGCTTGTCACCCTCGGTCATACCTCCAACTCCTTTCCGACTAATTTTGGGCGTGTTTGCTTGTCAAGTGGATTGTACAAGAAGTGGTGCAAATCTCGCACTGCCCGTCCTTTCCAAACAATTATAAATTCATACTATAGGAAAAGTGTCACGACAATCAATGCTATTGCGCAATTCCTGCAGCTCAGCGAAATTCACGCGAGTCATCCCAGCCGCGCCTCCGGCGTATCATCCGGCGCACTCGCCAATCCGCCTTCTGATATCGGCGTTGATGCCTTCCGGCAGCTCCAGCCAGACAGAGTTGTGTCCGTTGGAGATGAGCGAACCATTCGTGAAGATGACCTCCAGCACCGGCTGGACAAGTTCCGGATCACTGACGATCAGGTCGTGGTAGCCCGCCGATGGTCCCGGCGCCCGGACGGCCGGCCCCAGACGCTGCACGAAGCCGTCAGGATGCTGTACGGCAGCCTGGACCGGCTTGTTGGACGGAAAGGCCCCGAACGAGAAATAGAGTTCTGTTTCACCGGTCGCCTTGTGGCACACGGCCGCCACGCCGAGGCGCACATTCGCATCTGCCGTCGGTTCGGCGACGACAAAGGCCAGCATCGACTCTTCGTCAATCTCGTGAGCCAGCGCCGTCGCACGAGGCGCGGGCTCCCGGGCGATGGCGGGCATGGCCATCGCCAGCACGAGTGCAGCTGCTGCGGCCTTCATGGTCTTCATAGGGTTTCCTTTCCCTTTCCCGTGTTCCCCGGTCCAACGATCCCTGCCGCCGTACCGCGGACCGCAAGGCAATGCCGGACAGGTGCAGCTTCCTCTCTGGCAACTTGCCGCGGAAGGATGCCATCCAGGGTCGCCGCGTCACTCAGGCAGGGGCGGCAGTTCCTCCTGCACCGGTGCGGCCGCAGTCTCGACCATCGCCCGGACGTGCTCCGGCGCGTGCATCGACAACTCGCTGCTGCCCAGGCGGTCTGCAGACGCGAAGATTGCGGAGGCCTGCACACCTGCCGCCTCCCTCCACCGGCCGTTTTCGGACCATATGAAATGCGGCACGGCGGCAAGGCCCCGCCTGCGCATGAAACCGAGATTGGCGTCAATCAGCGCCTCGCCGAGTTCGCCGAGCTCCGATGCGCTGCCGCGGACATCCGGAAGAGGCGCTCCGCCAGCAGCGGCCAGCAACAGCGACCATGCGGCCTGGGCGGGCTCCGGGTCCAGCATGATCATTGCCGAGAGTTCCCTGGAGGCCTCCGACAGCACCGGGGCCAGCGCCAGCCTGACCTGCAGGCGCCCCGAACTGATGTCGAGCTTGAGATTGTCCAGCGCAGCGGCGCAGTGCGGGCAGGCAGGGTCCGCGAACATGTATATGGCCGGCGCATCCTGGCCGCCGATTCGAATCCAGAAGCTCTCCGCTCCGGTCGCCGCCAGGCTGCCGGGCAGCGGGGGCGGCGCGCCGGTCTTCCCGGGCGCGGCTGCTGCCGTCCGGCCCGCGCCGCTGCCCTCGAGAAGAGCTGCAAGGCGGTCGCGGCCAATCATGCCCGCGACAATCCCGGCAAGCAGTTCATTCGCGGCGGATGGGCTCGCCGCCAGGCTGGCAAGAAGCTGGCGGCTTCCGGCAGCCCCGCCGAGAACCAGGCCGGCATCGAACAGCGCCGGCCCGTCATTGTCCTCCGCCGATGACAGGCCTGCCGGCGCCGAGAGCGCAGCGGCAAGCGCCAGACAGATCAGAATCCTCATGATGCGTATCCCTGAATTCCTCCGATCCCGCTTCCTAGCACATGCAGGCGCCGGGCCGCCACCGGCGTGGCCCTTCATCGCGGTTTGCTGTCAATCCGGATTTGATGCATATTCGGGCCGGTGGATGTCCGGAGGAACCAGGGGCCCGGTTGAGGGACAGGAAATCGTCATATTGGCCGGCGAGGGACCGCCGCGGCGCGGCGCTTTTCGGCGGCATCATGCTCCTGGCGGTGCTGGCGGCAGGGTTTGCCGGGCTCGCGCGCGTGGCGCAGCAGGCGGAACTGCGCCACCAGGCGGAGGCGGCGGCCCAGCGGATCGACAGCCTGGCCTGGCATCTCGACACCTGGCTGCACAGCAACCCCGGATTCACCATCGCCGCGACAGGCCCGGCCCGGCCTCCGCGAGGGCTGAGCGCGGTCGAGACCGGGCAGGTGGTGTCTCCCCCATTCGCGGCTCCCTGGCTCGGGCAGTCCGACGCGGTCACGACCGCTGATCCGCCGCCGCCCTCTTCCGACTGGCAGGTCCGGTTCGCGGTGGGCTGGCCATCGGGCGGAACTCCCTCTGTCGCCGGAATCGGGCCGCCCTACGGAGTGCTGGTTGCCACTGCGCTGACCGGCCGGGCCCGGAGCCAGGTTGCGAGGATCCGGGAAGCCCTCAGGCGGCGCGGCGCCGCGGTTCCGACCGGGGCGGCCGGGTTGCCTGCGGCCGGCGTCGCGGCCATCGGGATTGCCACCGCCGCGGGCCTCCCGGTGGATCCCGCCGGCAATGATGTCGTCCTCCTCAGCTGGCGCCACGGACGGATTCTCGACGGAATCGCCCTGCGGCGGCCGCGTGCCGGCCACCCGCCTCCAGGCATGAATGCAGACCTGCAGCTGTCCCGCGGACTCGTGGCCGGCCGGCTCGAGGTTGCCGGTGATGCCGAATTCCGCTCGGTAACCGCACCGGCAGCCGACCTGGCGGCAGGTTCGGTGGTCAGTGTCGATCTGCGCAGCGCGGATCTGGAGGTGGAATCCGGGATACTGGTCGGCGGAAATGTCACGGCCGCCTCGATTGCAAGCGAGCGCTTCGACTCGCCGGCAACGGCGGTCAGTTCCACGGGCGCGTCCGCCTTCAGGCTCGCCCGGGTGCAGCGCGACGCCGGCGCGGGAAGGGCGTCCGTCCAGGCGGCGGCCGTGAGCGGCACGCTCGATGTCCGGTCGCTGGATGCCGGCATGATCACCGGGCTCGACCTCGAGACGCCCGGGCTCGACCTTTCGGCCGGCGGAAGCTCGGCGGAAACCAGGGTCGCCCAGCGCTTCTATGCGCGCTGGCTCCGGCTGACCGGGCGCATCGATGTCAGCCCACCCGGCCGCTGCCATGGCTGCATCAACGACCCGTGATGCGCCGCCGGAGGCCATATCGGGGAGCCGGCCTAGTCGAGGCCGTGGCCGTGATGGCCGTGGCCGCCATCATCCTTGCCGGGCTGATCGAACTCGCCGAGCGCGCCGCAAGGCGGACCCTGATCCAGTCCGAGGCGCGGACCGTGTCCGCCGGAGCGGACGGGGCGCTCTTCCTTGCGGAAAGCGGCGTGCCCGGCGCCATCGCCGATGCTGCAGCGGCCGGCGGGGCCGCGCTGATCAGCCGCGCGAGACTGCTCAACGCTGGGGCGCTGAGGGAGGCCTTCGGGGAACGGACCCTGTCCGGCAGAACCGTGGAATTCGCCCATCACGCAATCGACGCCAACACGCTGCTCGCGGCAGCCTGGGCGCTGGGCGGGCCGGTCGCCGGCGGCGGTGTCCTGCCGGCGGCGGGAATCGAGCTGACCGGGCGGCTTGGCGGCGCCGACCCGTCCTGCCCGGCAGGCTTCGTCTGCGGACCCGGTTTCCAGCGCGACGTCTCGGCGATGATCGTGCAGCTCGGCGCCGCGGCGCCGGATCCCGGCTCGATGATGGCAATCCGGTTCGCGTCGCTGCTTCAGGTCAATGACCTGCTGCTGCGCACCGGTGAAATGCCGTCGAGGCCCGAGCTGAACCGGATGGATGCTGGTCTCGAGGTGACGGGAGTCCTGGCCAATGCAGGATCCGTGCAGGCGGCCGCCACCGGCCTTCGGCTGACCGGCGAGGCGCGGGTCGTCGGAGCGTTCACCGCGGGAACGGTGCTGGATGCGCAGCGGCATGAGCTGCGCGATGAACTGGATGCTGCCGGCAATCTCCTGGTCACCGGCCCGATGGAAGGTCTCGGTCCCGTCAGGTCCGGCGGCGCGACATTCGCGGTGGTGGACGCGCCGGAGGCCCGGCTGCTCGTGCTGCTGGGCGCCGATTTCGGCAGCGTGATCGAGGTCGGCCAGCCGGCACAGCGTTCCGGGGGGCTGATCGCCCAGGAGTCCGGACTGCTCTCGGCGGGCAATCTCGGGGCGTCCTCGGCGCGCACTCCCTGGATGGATGTCGGCGATGCCGAGCTCGGACCGGCCGGGACGGCGAACGGCACACGGGCGTTTTTCGGCGAGCTCCGCTCCCATGCCTCCGTCTCCGCTTCCACCGTGTCCGGCGGATTCCGCTCCGAGGGAACCGTCCATGTCGACAACTGCCCGAATTGCGGGACCGCGCCATGAGGGCCCGGCGCGCCTGGAGAGGCCTGAGCATGCTCGAGACGATCATGCTGGTCGGCATACTCGGCTTCTCGGCAGCGCTGGCGCTCGGGAAGGCCGCCGAAATGTTCCACGTCCTCTCCGTTCAGGCGGAGGCGCGCTCGCTGTCGCGGCTGGCGGATGCCGCCCGCAATCATGCCGCCAGGGACCCGACCCGGCTCATGCAGGCGATCAGGCTGGATCCCTCCCGGCGCGTGCTGTTCAGCGCCGCCGATCTGGCTGGCACCGGCTCGCTGCTGCCGGGCGAGGAACTGCGGACCGCCCGGCGGCGGGACGTCACGCTTGCGGCTGCCGCGGCTTCCGCCGATCCGTCCGAGGACAGGATCCTTGTCCTGGCATGGACCGCTGCGCCGGCTGCCGGGGAACGGGCCGCGCATCCCAGGGCCGGCGCAGGGATCAGCAATACCGGCCGGGCCGGGTCGGGACTGGCGGTTGACGGCTGCGGAACGGGCCGGATCTGCGGACCGGGCATCAGCCTGGATGCCGGTGCGGTTCCCGGACTGCTGAGTCCGGCGCCGCCGGCCGGCGCCATGGTCAGCCTGCGAATGGTGCACATGGCTGCCGACCGGGATCCCTACCTCTATCGCGCCGATGTCGGCGAGCCGCTGGTCAACAGGGTTGAAGGCGGCTTCGACCTGCACGGGCACCAGCTGAGCGGCGCATCTTCCGGCTGGGAAGCCGGAGAGTTGCAGGTCGGTGGAAACGCCGAAACGGTGGAAGCGGCCGAATTCCGGAATACCGAGATTGCAGGGCGCACTGTTGCAACCGGCAATGTCGCGGCCGGCGCCTTGGTCGCCGCGCGCTCGAGTGTGGGCGGCGAGGCCGTTTTTCCGGCCATGATGGTGACGGGCCTGGTGACGGCAGGCCGGCTGATCGTTGCGGACGAGCTGGTGGCGGACAGCTGGGCCGGTGGCGCGGCGGCAACAATCGCCGTGGAGGCGATGGACGTCGCAGGCCGGCTGACACTGACGGGCGCGCTCAGGATCGAGGATTCCTGGCCGCCCGGCTCGCCCCTCCCGGCCGACCCTCCCCGCCTTGCGGCGAGCCGTGCGGATGTCAGCCGGTCGATCGATGCCTACGCCACCGGCAACTGGGGGCAGGGATTAATCGAGTTCGAGATCGCCGATGTCGACGCCTCGGCCGCGCTGGGCGGCCGGCTGCGCCTTGATCGGGGAGGAACCGGTCTGATAGAGCGGCTGGACGTATCCGGCTGCACCGGATGCTGACTGCCGAAGGGGTGCAAATGACAGGGTTCGGGATCGCGGCGACACTCATGGCGGTCATGGCCGCTGGCGGCGCCTGGGCCGAGACCGGCGTCGTGCAAGAGCTGCGGGAGGCGATGACCGAGCTGTCGGGCCGGCCTCTTCCGGACGCCGCCTCGGAGCTGCTCTTCGGGGGCGGCCCTGCAGTCAGCGTCGCGCTTCATCCGCTGACGAACCAGGTGCTGGTTTCCGGCGCGTCTGGTCGCCCGCAGGACTGGGCCCCCATGATGCTTGACCAGGACGGCGAATTCGTTTCCGTGGAATACACTTCCGGCCGGCGTATCGTCGTCTCGCCATCCGCGCTGCTCAGGGCAATCCGGTCTGAACCGGCAACTGGCGGGCCGGTTGCCGGCGCCGCATGCCTCGACCGCGTTGCGGGGAGCGGCGGCACGGTAACCGCAGGCCTGGGCCCGCTCCGGCCCGGCTGGAGGATCGAATCCTGGAAGGAGGGCCGGCGGATCCTCTCGGCGGAAGGCCGGGTTGGCCACTGGAACGCGGCGGGAACGGCGTTGCAGCTGCGGGTCGGCCCGGAGGAGGAGACCGTCGGATGCGCCGAGATCGGCAGGGTGCTGTCGGAACCTCCGCCCGGCGCCCGGGAGGCAGCCCCCGTGCTGATTTCCCTGATTCTCGTTCTCGAGGACGGCAACACGGCGCTCGACCGCCTGGCAGAATACCAGCGAGGCCTTGCGGCCCTGGCCCGCAGTTCGATCAGTGATGGCATTGCCGCAAGGCTGCCGCTTGCCGAATGCCGCCAGCTGGCAACGCTTGCGATCATCTGCGACCGGCTGATCGCGACCTACCGGCAGCCCTGACGAGGTGCCAGCAGGGCGCAGCCGGCGGCATCCGCGCGCATAGCGCGTGACACCGGAGCTGTAGCGTGAAATAAAATGACCGCCGGGCGGAGAGGCCCGGCGGCCGAATCACGGTGAATTAAGGTATGCGGACACCGCGACCAATAGATCACGGTAGGACTGTTTGGCAAATACCGCGACCTGCGCAAATCACGGCACCAAAGTTTTGACCATGCCGCAACCTGCAGCACGAAATATAAAGGCAGCGCCGGCTGTTCGCAAGCCGCCATTGCCGCTTTCCACCCGATTCGTTGCGATTTCCCACCTGCCTGCGGAGTTGCAACAGGCGCCTTCATCCCCCGTTTCCGGAACGCTTCCGCCGGGGGTGGAAGAGTGCGGGCTGCCCATGGGCAGCCCGGGGTTCAATTCAGAAGTTTCCAGCCTCGCTGGCAGTTCTCCGCTGCCAGCATCTCCCGCGGCATCCCTTTCAAGTCCGCCGCCAACGGACACCGGAACGCCGCACACAGACCAGCACGCCCCGCCGGAGGATCCGGATCCTCCGGATCCGGCGGCCAGGGCACCAAGGGCCTCCGGGCAAGCACCCGGGAGGGATGCGTTCCGGAGGGCTGCCTCAACACCCGGTCCTGCATCAGGCAGGGTTGCGGCAAGCAGGCATGCGCCAGCCAAGGACGTGCCAGGCCAGTATGGACCAAGCAAGCGTGCTCCAAGTAGGCATGCGCCAGGCAAGGATGCGCAAGGCAAAGGCGCGGCCTGATGTTCGCGCATATAACGCCAGCTGCCGCGAATTGCAACCGCAGGCCCGCCCCCGCCGGCCAGCGCCGGACCCGGCAGGAGGCAAGATTCGAGCTCTTCGAGGCCCTGCGCGTCGAGAGCTACCCGTTGCGGGCCCGCTACCGCAGCCGTGTCCTCTGGGAGCTGCGCGTGCTCGAGATTGCCCGCACAATAAATTCCGCGACGGGCCTGGCCGTGCGCGACGGCGACGTGGTCCGGCTGGCGGAACGGCACGCCGCCTGGTGCTGGCGGATGCTGGCGGACTTCGTCGTGTACAACCACGATCCCGAGGTTCAGGCCTGGAAGGGCAGGAGGTCGGGGATCTTCCGCCGGCGCAAGGCGAGGCCCCGGGACCGCATGATCGCGGCGCTGCTGACCGAACATCCGGGTACGACCTTCACCGCCGTGGCCGCGGCCTCGGGAATCAGCCGGACCCAGGTGATGCGCGTGCTGCAACGCGACATGCCGGAACTCTACCGGGTGATTCGCCTCCGGTTCCGCACCATGTCCGGGCGGGCAGGCAGGACCGCGCCGGCAAGGCTCCTCAGGTCAATGCGGCGGCTCCTGCGTCCGGAGAAGGCGGACGGGCGCGGCGGTGGCGGCCGAAGCCGCCACCGCCGTGACGGTAACTTAACGAAACTGATTCACTCACCGTGTCAGCCCCGCTCCGGCGGGGACCGCGCCAATCTGGCGGAGGAGGTGGGATTCGAACCCACGGTGGAGTTACCCCCACGCCGGTTTTCAAGACCGGTACATTCGACCACTCTGTCACTCCTCCAATTGAAGCTCCATCTAGTTGCTAACCAGGGTGAATTGAAGGGCTACCCGGATGCAGACAGCCGAAATTGCCCCTTCAGGCAAAAATGCATTGACGGGAACAGGCTCGGTCGTGAACAGCAAAGTCGCATAACCTACCGCTAACAGTTCAGGAAGGAATAGTAGCAGATGCCGCGGAAGATCGGATTTATTGGATTGGGAAACGTCGGCGGCAAGCTCGCAGGCAGTCTTCTGAGGAATGGCTTTGAACTCATGGTTCTCGATCTGGACCATGCACGAATGCGGGAATTCTGTAGCAATGGCGCAATGGCGGGTGAATCTGCGGCACAGGTCGCCCTGAGTAGTGACGTGATTATCACCTGCCTTCCCAGCCCTACTGCAAGTGCCGAGGTGATGGAGGGCCGGGACGGGCTGCTGGACGGGCTCTCCGACGGCAAGATCTGGTGTGAAATGAGTACGAATGACCAGCAGGAGGTGCTCCGACTCGGGGAGGCGGTTGCCGGCACGGGCGCAGAACCCGTTGACTGCCCGGTTTCAGGTGGGTGCCACCGGGCGGCAACCGGAAACATATCGATCTTTGCCGGATGCAATCGCAAGACGTTCGAGCGGTTGCTTCCAGTTCTCAGAATACTCGGCCGGCGTGTACTTCACACCGGCCCACTGGGTTCGGCTTCGGTGCTGAAGGTGGTGACCAACTACCTTGCTACGGCAAATCTTGTCAGCATTTGCGAGGCCCTGGTCACGGCACAGCTTGCAGGGCTCGACATGAAGACAACCTATGAAGCCATCCGCATTTCTTCCGGCAATTCCTTTGTTCATGAAACGGAAGGGCAGGTCATTCTCAATGGTAGCAGAAACATCAACTTTACGATGGATCTGGTTGTCAAGGATCTCAGCCTGTTCCAGGCGGTTGCCGACGATGTTCGGGCCCCGGTGGAACTTTCTCCGCTCCTGCTGGAGATATTCATGGACGCAATGAGGCGGTACGGTGGCAGGGAATGGTCCCCAAACGTGATCAGAAGGCTGGAGGAGGCGACAGGGATCACCGTAGGGGCCGAGGGTTTCCCTGCGGAGATCGTCGATGATGAACCTGAAACCGAGGGCCATGAAGTAGTTGCACACACTGTTGAGCGATGATCGCCGTCCAGTGTCCACCAATTTGCCATGCAGAAGACTGGCATCGATGAAGGAGCGCGCAATGTGAGGTGGGTAGTCGTTGATCCTGCTGTGCCGCTGATCGTCCAAGAAGGGAAATCGCTGGCAACTGAACATGGGAAGGACTGTTTGAACGCCCGAATTGGAAGAAGGATTGCATTGGCAGTCGCCGCCGCGATGTCGGCAACACATTCGGCAAGCGCTCGAGAGATGTCGTTCAAGCTGCGCCACCTGCTTTCCGAGTTGTCGCCTCCCTGCCTGAACATGTCGGAGCCACGGGCAGAGCAGGGCAGATTGCCGGTTCAGGCATGCCGGAATTGTGAACCCAGATTCGGCATGGGTCCGCCGCCAGGGAAATTCAGGACAATGGCAAAACCGCAGTATCCGGATGGTGGTCGCTTGGTCAGTAGGGCAGGCCGGTATAGTTTGCCGCCAGGGAGATCTTTCCGTGCATGGTGTCTCGAACGTGGGCGAACTCGGCTTCCTGGATCCTCCGTTCAAATTCCGTGGAACCGGGAATCCGGTGAAGCAATGTGGTCATCCACCAACTGAAACGCATTGATTTCCAGACCCGGTCCAAGGCGGTGGTCGAATACTGTTCGAGCAGCCGGCCACTACCGGTCCTGTGCTTTTCCAGCAATGCAGCATGCAGATAATGAACGTCGGAAAACGCAAGATTCAATCCCTTGGCTCCAGTAGGCGGGACTATGTGCGACGCATCTCCGCAGAGAAACAGCCTGCCAAAACTCATGGGCTCGCTCACGAAACTCCGGATGGGCGTTATGGACTTTTCTACAACCTTCCCTGTTTCCAATCGGTCACCGAAGCAGTCTGGCAGGCGTCGCCTGAGTTCCGTCCAGAATGCACCGTCGTTCCAGCTTTCAATCCTGTCTGCCAGTGGAACCTGTATGTAGTATCTGGAAAGCAGGGGGTTGCGCATTGATGCCAGTGCAAATCCCCTGCCGGACCTCGAATAGATCAACTCCTCGTTTACGGGAGGAGACTCGGAAAGGACTCCCAACCATCCGAACGGAAACGACTTTGTGAATCGTTTCTTGACGTTGGCAGGTATCCTGCCGCGGCTTACCCCGTGAAAACCGTCGCAACCGGCGACGTAATCACATGCGATACAGTAGTCCTCCTGGCCGACCCGAAAGGTGACATTCGGGGAATCGCCGTCTACCCCGTGTATCTGAACATTCTCGGCTCCATGCACAATTGGGACACCGTCTTCGTCCAGGGCATCGTAAAGGTCTCTTGTAACCTCGGTCTGGCCGTACACGGTCACGGTCTTTCCGACCAGTCCGGCAAAATCAAGATGGAAATAGCCTAGATCGTCGGCCATTACGCAGCCGTCGTGAACCAACCCCTCGCGATCAAGGCGTTGGGACACTCCGGCCTCCCGCAACTGATCCACGCTTCCCTGTTCCAGGACACCGGCTCGGATCCGGGAAAGCACATAGGACCTGGGACGGCGTTCAAGGATGACGCACTCAATTCCGCTCCGGGCAAGTTTTCTCGCCAGCAGGAGCCCTGCCGGCCCACCACCGACAATTGCCAGGCAGACCCGTCCGGGTATACATCCTGTTGAACTCATTGGCTCGGTCCGAATCAAGTTGAATGCTCTCAGGCCCAACTAGTAGACTTGATAAACACCGGGTTGAAGATGAATCCCGAATTCAGGATTGGAGAAAAGGCCGATGGCAGCAGGCCCGAAATTCCGCGCAGACCATGTCGGCAGCTTGCTTCGCCCCCGAATGGTGGCGAACATGCGCAAGGCGGTTGCGGAAGGAGACCGGAAAGCAATCGCAACTCAAAGGGAGGTGGAAGATCAGGCCATTTCCGACGCGATCAGGAGGCAGGAGCAACTTGGTCTCAAGGTGGTGACCGACGGTGAGTACCGACGGTCATTCTGGCACTATGACTTCATGGAAATGCTGACCGGCCTTGAACTGGAGGAAAGGGACGAGGCGGGTATACAGTTTGCAGGAGTCAAGGTCAGACCGATATTCCCTGTCATTCGGGGGAAGCTGGATTTCCCGGACGACCACCCGATGCTTGACCACTTCAGGTTCGTATCGCAACTTACTACAGTAACACCGAAAATCTCGATACCAGGACCGAGCTGTTGTCACTTCAGGGTGGCGCTCAAGGATATTCACCCAACTGAATACAAGGATGTCGAGATCCTGATGTCGGACATCGCCCGGACCTATCGCAAGGCGGTCAGGGCATTCTATGATGCCGGTTGCCGGTATCTCCAGATGGATGACATCTTCTTTGTCTATCTTTGCGACCCGAAGCACCGTCAGGAAAAGGCGGACCTCGGGCAGGACCCCGATTGGCTGATCAGAAAATATGCCTGGATGATGAACGAGGCGATCCGCGACCGCCCGGACGATCTGACGATCGCCATGCATATGTGCCGCGGCAATTTCCGATCATCACATGCAGCACAGGGGGGCTACGATCCGGCAGCGGACGCCGTATTCAATTTGACGGGCGTCGACGTCTTTTTCATGGAGTACGACACCGAAAGGGCAGGTGGACTGGAACCACTGCGTTTGCTTGCAAAGGGCAGCCAACGGGTCATGCCTGGATTCATCACGACGAAATCGGGACGTCTGGAGGAAATTGACGACATCAGGCGCAGGCTTGATGAGGCTTCAACCTATGCAGACATCAGCCAGTTGGGAATTGCTCCGCAATGTGGATTTGCGTCGACTGAAGAAGGCAACGAACTTGACCAGGACGATCAATGGCGAAAACTCGAACTTGTCGTCAACATTGCCAACGAGGTCTGGGGAGGGGTGTAGCCCGAACGGGGCTGATTGCCCCGGGCTTGATCAAGGTGCCTGCGGGGAGACCCGCCGGGAGTCGGCACGCGTACAGGAACTCCGTGTCAGCCTGGTTTTTCGCTCAAACTGCCGCAATGACTAGAACCGGTGAAGGGGCGATTCGAGTGCGGCATGCTACTTCCACTTTATCGAGCAGCCCATGGATGGGATCTGGGATTGCGGGCCATTTCCGGTTTCGGCGACCATCAGCATGGCATCGCGCAATTCGCGGGCCGTGGTGTCGGTTGGCTGATTTGATCCGGCACTGTCCAATCGCCCGCGGTACTGGAGTTCCATCGCTGAATTGAAACCAAAGAAATCGGGAGTGCATTCGGCACGATATGCGGAGGCGACCGATTGATCCTCGTCATGCAAATAGGGGAAACAGAATCCGTGATCCTCGGCGAATGTCTTCATGTTATCGAATGAATCCTGGGGGTAGTTGCGGGCATCATTCGCACAGATGGCAGCAACCCCGATGCCTGCTTCCTGCAATGCCTTGGCATCGTCCACAATGCGTCCAATTGCAGACACCACGTAGGGACAATGATTGCATATGAACATGATCAGGGCGCCATTCTTGCCCCTTAGCGATTCCAGCGTTGCCATTCGGCCTTCAGTGGATGGCAATTCAAAATCGCGTGCTTGCCATCCGAATTCGCACACCGGGGGTCTTACGGCCATTTTTGTTTCCTTTGCGAGTGGAGAGGCTGTCCCGGAAATACCAGCCGGGAGCCTCCTGGTGGATCAATCCTGAACAACCCTGCTCGAGGACTTGACGGAATGTCGAATGTCTTCAATGTTCTTCCTAAGGTCAACTGTTCCATTCGCATCGCGTCGCGAGAATACCGTCGTGCCCGCTATCAGCACGTTCGCTCCCGCTTCTGCAGCTGCAGGCGCAGTCTCGCACGAAATCCCGCCATCCACATGCAGGTCAATGGGCTTGTCGCCGATCATTCCAGAGATTTCACGGATCTTGGCCAGTTGACTGGAGATGAACATCTGGCCTCCAAATCCCGGATTGACCGTCATCACGCAGACAATGTCGGTCAAGTCCAGCAGGTATTGAATCGCCGATGCCGGTGTTGAAGGATTGATAGCGATTCCTGACTGGATGCCGGATTGCCTTATCGTCTGCAGCGTCTTGTGCACATGGGTTTCCGCTTCGACATGAACGATGATGCTGTCGGCGCCGGCCTTGACGAAAGATTCGATGTGGGAATCCACCGGGCTGACCATAAGATGGACGTCCATGCTCGTATTTATGTAGTTTCGGATTGCCGCGCACATGGCGGACCCGAACGTGATGTTGGGCACGAAATGCCCGTCCATGACATCGACATGGATCCGGTCCGCCCCCGCCCGTTCCACGGCCGCGCATTCTTCACCGAAACTGGCGAAATCTGCGCTCAGGATTGATGGAGCAATCTGCGTATCCCGGCTGTGCATCTGGGTGTCGACTCTTGCCATTTCCTACTTGTTCACGCGGTTATCAACCAGATCGTCAACAACTGCCGGATCGGCCAGGGTGGAAGTATCTCCCAGTGCCCCGTGATCATTCTCGGCAATCTTCCGCAGTATCCGCCTCATGATCTTGCCGGAGCGGGTCTTTGGAAGACCTGGTGCCCATTGAATCAAGTCCGGCTTGGCAATCGGACCGATTTCCTTCCTGACCCACAGTTCGAGTTCCTTCCGCAAATTGTCGGACGGGGATTCACCGCCCATCAGGGTCACATAGGCATAGATGCCTTGCCCCTTGATGTCGTGAGGATAACCGACGACCGCAGCCTCGGCCACCTTCGGATGGGCCACAAGCGCACTCTCGACTTCTGCCGTTCCCATCCTGTGGCCGGAAACATTCAACACGTCGTCTACCCTGCCGGTGATCCAGTAATAGCCGTCAGCATCGCGGCGGCAGCCATCGCCGGTAAAGTAGTAACCCTGGTACTGCTGGAAGTAGGTTTCCATGAATCGTTGATGGTCGCCAAAAACAGTCCGCATCTGTCCTGGCCAACTCTGCTTGATGCAGAGCACCCCTTCGGCTTCCGGCGACGTGACTTCCTTTCCAGATTCCGGTTCCAGAATCGCCGGTACGATGCCAAAGAACGGCTTGGTCGCGGAACCGGGCTTCGTGGCAACCGCACCGGGCACCGGAGTGATCAGGTGGCCGCCGGTCTCGGTCTGCCACCATGTGTCGACGATCGGGCAGCGGCCTTGGCCGACGATATTGTTGTACCAGTTCCATGCCTCAGGGTTTATCGGCTCTCCGACAGTTCCGAGTATCCGAACAGTCGAGAGGTCACTGCTTTCAACCCAGCTGTCGCCCAAACCCATCAGGGCGCGAATGGCCGTCGGAGCAGTATAGAACTGGTTTACCCTGTGCTTCTCGCAGACCTGCCAGAACCTGGAGGCATCGGGGTAGGTCGGCACACCCTCGAACATCAGGGTTGTGGCTCCATTCGCCAGTGGACCATACACGATATAGCTGTGCCCGGTGACCCAGCCAACATCCGCGGTGCACCAGAAAACGTCACCTTCATGGTAGTCGAATACGATTTCATGTGTCAGTGATGCGTATACAAGATATCCGGCCGAAGTATGCACGACGCCCTTCGGCTTTCCGGTCGATCCCGACGTATAGAGGATGAACAACGGATCCTCTGCATTCATGCTCTCGCATTCGCACTCTCCGGAAACCGCCCCTGACATCTCGGCGTAGTTGAAGTCCCTGCCTTCATGCCAATCGAGTTTTGCCCCCGTTCGAGGGACAACGAGGCACTTGACCGAGGGTGAGCACTGGGACAGTGCAATGTCGGCATTGTCTTTCAGCGCGGTCCTGCGACCGCCGCGCGGAGCTTCATCGGCAGTGATGACAAGATTTGCTTCACAGTCGTTGATCCTGCTGGCCAGGGCCTCGGGACTGAAACCCGCGAAGACAATGGAGTGGACCGCTCCAATTCTCGCGCATGCCAGCATGGCATAGGCCGCCTCGGGGATCATCGGAAGGTAGATCACGACGCGGTCACCCTTGCCGACTCCGAGCTCCTTCAGGACATTGGCGGTCCTGCAGACGGCCTCGTGGAGTTCGCCATATGTTATGTGAATGGCCGGGTCCGTCGGGTCATCCGGTTCCCAGATTATTGCGGTCTGGTCCCCCCTTTCGGCAAGGTGCCTGTCCACGCAGTTTTCGGACACGTTGAGTCTTCCGTCTTCAAACCACCTGATGGAAACGTCCGGATAGTTGAAGTTGACATCCTGGACCCTTGTGAACGGTGTTGTCCATGTTAACCGTTCCGCCATTTGAGCCCAGAAGCCATCGGGGTCACGTTGAAACTCGGCATTCAGTTGCTCGAATTTCTTTGCGTCTACATGTGCCCTGGCGACAAAATCAGGGCTGGGAGAATAGATTTCGCTCATGTTCAGCTGCCAATTGACCAATTTGAATCCGGTTCCGGAGTTGCTCGAGTTTGTCGATCAGCTGCGTTCCGAACCTGCTGTGATACTAGACCAAAACTGTACGCGTATTAAAGTGTCTCATTAGGATTCCCGGAATTGAACATCAGATTCGCACGGGGCGCGAACGGAGGACATCGGATGGTCGAGGCAGTCGAAGCACGGTTTCCCGTGATCCACCGAATCAGCGAGACTGCATTGCTCGTGGAATTCGGAGATTGTTATTCGAGGAAGACGAGCCTGGCCGTACTGGCATTTGACTCGGCGCTGCAGTCAGCGCCTGCCGGAGTCTTGGAAACCGCTCCGACCATCCGGTCCGTTCTCCTGGAGTTTGATCCGCAGCTGATTGAGCCATCAGCATTGATCGATTGGTGCCATTCGCTTCTGGGTTCGCGAAACTGGTACAATGCCGATCGAGCCGGTGGCGACGCAGTCTGGGATCTGCCGGTTGCATATGGCGGTGAAATGGGTCCGGACCTGGCTGAATTCGCCGAACTCGCCGGCATGACTGCACAGCAGATCATCAAGGCGCATACGGGTCGTGAATTGACTGTGCTCTGCCTGGGATTTTCGCCCGGACTCGCCTATCTGGCTGAATTGCCGGAAGAGTTCACTGTTCCAAGGCGGTCCATGTCGGGCAAGCCGGTTCCTGCTGGATCGATCCTCGTAGCAAATCGGCAGACGGTTCTGCCTGCAACTCCAATTCCCACCGGTTGGCGATGCATTGGACGCACGCCGGCCAAGACGTTTCTGCCCGGCAACGCGGATCCGTTCCTGTTTTCCCCCGGGGACCGGGTTCGATTCACCCAGGTGTCCCAGGAAGAGGCCAATTCCTTTGACCAGCGGAAGCTCATGGAGGAGCGAGGGATTGACTGGGCTTGAGATTCTCGAGATTTCGACTGGCGCAACCATCCAGGATCTCGGGAGACCGGGATATCGAAGATTTGGCGTTACGCGAGGCGGCGCCATGGACAGGTTCGCCCTGGCCGAGGGGCAGGCACTGATGGGGAGTGGCTCCAGCGCGGCCGCGCTGGAAATGTTTGCTGTCGGGGGAAGATTTCGCTCGAAAGGCAGAGTTCTGATTGCCACCTCCGGTGCTGAAATGGAGATTTCGGTGAACGGGCATCCCCGTCGTTGGAGATGTACGGTTGAACTGGAAGATGGTGACCTGCTTCGAATCGGACGGGCAGTGGAAGGCGTTTACGGCTACCTGCACCTCCCGGGCGGCATTGATGACCCGGTTGTTCTTGGGTCGAGGTCAACTCATGCGTCGTCGGGACTTGGACGGGTCCCCGTGCCGGGCCAGTTCCTGTTGGCATTGACTGGTTGTTCGACGGCCAGGCGTGTCGAACTGCCAAGACCTGAGTATTTTGACAGCAGGACTGTCCGGATCGCGGATAGCCCGCAGTCCCGACTGTTTCCTGAACGTGACAGGAAGAGGTTGCTCACCGATGAATTCAGGGTTTCCGGAAAGAGAAATCGCATGGGAATTGGTCTGGATCACGATGGTGATCCATTTGACGCCGTTGCGGGACTGACCTTGACGTCGGATGCGGTCGTTCCAGGCGACATCCAGGTGGCGGGAAACGGAACCGCAATTGCCTTGATGGCGGACAGTCAGCCGGTTGGAGGCTACCCGAGAATCGCAAATGTCATCGCGGCAGACCAGCATGTGCTTGCACAACTTCCTTCCGGGACGATTTTTCGCATGGAGGGGACGGAATTCGACAAGGCAGTTGGTGCGCTGGAGACGCTCGCCGGGCAGATACTGGCCCTGCCGGACCAGGTGAGGACCCAGGTGCGGGACCTTTCGGAAATTGGGAATCTGCTCGCCTACTCTATGGTAAGCGGAATCGTAAGAGGAGATGAAGACCATGAAGATTGATCTCAATTCGGATCTTGGGGAGAGTTTTGGCACGTGGAGAAAGGGGCATGATGACGAGATACTCAAGATCGTAACCTCGGCGAACATTGCCTGTGGTTTCCATGCCGGTGACCCGCTGGAAATGCGCCGGACCTGCAGGACCTGCATCGAGAACAACGTCGGAATCGGAGCTCATCCGGGATTCCGTGATCTCGCTGGGTTTGGCCGGAACGAGATATTGGGAATGAGTGACGACGAGTTGAAGTCAATGGTCATTTACCAGATAGGCGCTCTCAGGGCGATCGCAGAGGCCGAGGCAGGAGCAGTGCGTCACGTCAAGATGCACGGAGCCCTGGCAAACATGGCGACCCGTGATCAGGACTTGGCAGACATACTGGTTGCCGCGGTGCTGGAAACGGGTCTGGACGTCACCGTCATGACGATTGCTGCAACCTGCCTCGAAGTTGCAGCCAGGCAGCAAGGTGCGAGGTTTGTTTCCGAGGTGTTCGCGGACAGGGCCTATGAAGACGACGGGACGCTGGTGCCAAGGAACCAGCCGGATGCAATCATAAGGGACCCCCGGCACTGTGCGAACCACGTGTTGGGCATGGTTGAAACAGGCGTCATAACTTCCAGAAATGGCAAGAAAATCCAGATCACACCGGGAACGGTATGCGTCCACGGCGACACACGCGGCGCCGTGGCCATTGCTGCAGCTGTGCGGGAGAGATTGGAGGGAGCGGGCATATCAGTCGAGAAATTCTAGCACGGAAGATCCGCTGCGGGAGCGGGTCTGCGGTCTGAATTCACTTCTCCTCCAGGGAACTTTCTTCTCCGGCTTCTTCGGCTGACGACTCGCCTTCCCCGTTGTCCGCGGATGCGGCATCCGGTTCGGCCACAGTTTCCCCAGCAGTGCTCATGGCCTCGGATTCTGCAACTTCCTGGTCTTCTCGATCCTCGCCGTCATCAGTGGCAGTGACGTCTACACCCTTCGCCTGCAGTGCAGCTTCATCCTCGGACCTCGCCACATTCATCTTCACGGAAACGTCGACCTCTGGATGAATTGCGATCGAGATGTCGTGCATTCCGATTTCCTTGATGGGACGAAGCAGCTGGATCTGCTGTTTTTGCAGACTCACGCCGTCATCGGCGGCCGCCTGCCAGATGTCACGCGCGGTGACAGAGCCATACAGCGACCCGACACCGGAAGCAGACCGGATGATGACGAATTCCCTGCCTTCCAGCCTCTCGGCTACGGCTTCCGCTTCCTTGCGCAGTTCGAGATTGCGCGCTTCGAGTTCCGACCTTCGCTGTTCGAAGACCTCCCGGTTGCTGTCGGTTGCCCTGAGTGCCTTGCCCGATGGCAGCAGGAAGTTCCGGGCATATCCTCCCTTTACGCGGACGACATCCCCGATCTGGCCAAGCTTGGCAACACGTTCAAGCAGAATGATTTCCATCCGAAGCTCCTACTTGATCGCGTAGGGAAGCAGGGCAAGGTAGCGCGCCCGCTTGATTGCCTGGGCAAGTTCGCGTTGCTTTCTTGCCGACACCGCCGACATTCGGCTTGGTATGATCTTGCCGCGTTCAGACACGAATTTCTGGAGAAGCTTGACGTCCTTGTAGTCGATGGTTGGCGCATCCCTTCCCGAAAACGGGCAGACCTTTTTGCGCTTGAAGAATGTCCTCTTCATCATGATGTTCCTTGATTCTGTGGCAAAACTCAACCGGTGGGAGAGTTGCCGCCCGTCACGCCCTGTGCGCCATCGGGGAAGGTTCTTCCGAGTGCTTGTCGACCTTTACGGTCATGACTCGCAGCACGTCTTCGTGCAATCGCATGAGCCGTTCCATCTCGGCCACGGCCGGCGACGGCGCGTCGGTCTTCAGGAACATGTAGTGTCCCTTGCGATTGCGGTTGATCTTGTAAGCCATTTTCAAGAGGCCCCAGCTTTCGGTCCCTACAACGGTTCCGCCGTTTTCGGTCAGGATTGTCGTGAAGTGTTCCACAAGCCCTTCGGCCTGTGAGTGGGATAGATCCTGGCGTCCTATGAACACATGCTCATACAGAGGCATTTTTCGGTCCTGTCCTGCCGGCTTCATTGCGTGGTCGTTTGGTATCCGCAGCCACGCGCGAGGGGCCCGCAAACTCTTTTCTTACGCGGAAGAAGAGGCGTTATACTTCGAGACTGGACAATTGCAAGTCAAACCGCCAGTTTTTTGCAGTGTTCACGAAAGAAGTCGTGTCTGCGTGGTCCGGCTGCGCAATTCTCACAACTTCGTGCTGCAAGGAGATGAACTTGGGCAAGGCATTGGTATTTCCCGGTCAGGGATCTCAGACAATCGGAATGGGCAGGGAGCTTGCCGAGACTTACCAGGCTTCCAGAACGGCGTTTGAAGAAGTTGACGATGCGTTGGGCGAAAAACTGTCCGAGGTCATATGGAACGGCGATATGGAAACCTTGACATTGACCAGCAATGCCCAGCCGGCGTTGATGGCAACGTCGATGGCCGCACTCAGGGCATTGCAGGAAGAAGGATTGGACCTGGACTCGGCTGCATTTGTTGCCGGTCACAGCCTGGGCGAGTACAGTGCCCTCTGCGCAGCCGGTTCGATTTCACTCGGTGATACTGCGCGCCTCCTGAGAATCAGGGGCCGGGCCATGCAGGACGCGGTACCGGCCGGGACGGGCGCTATGGCAGCGATCGTTGGTCTGGGAATCGATGAAGTGAACGAAATTGCCGAATCTGCGTCGGAGAAGGGCATCTGCGAGACGGCTAACGACAATGATCCCAAACAGGTCGTGGTGTCCGGAGAGCGAGGCGCCGTGGAGTTCGCGGCGGGTCTGGCGAAGCAACGGGGGGCAAGACGGGCAGTCCTGCTTCCGGTGTCTGCGCCGTTTCACTGCGGGCTTATGGAGCCGGCTGCCGAAAAAATGAAAGCGGCTTTGGCAGCAGTTGAGATTTCCGAGGCGAGGATTCCAGTGGTTTCCAACGTCGTTGCCAAATCGGAGACGTCTCCGCTAGTGATTCGCGACTTGCTGATCAGGCAGGTAACGGGAACTGTCAGGTGGCGAGAGTCTGTCGATTTCCTTGCCCGGTCCGGAGTGAGATTCGCGTTGGAACTCGGGTCGGGCAACGTTCTGACCGGGCTGATCAGGCGTAGCAGAGCCGAATTGAAATGCAGTCCGGTCGGAAGGCCGGACCAGGTTTGCAGTGGTGCCTCGCAGTGGAAGGAATCGATTTGAATGAACAATAGACTCAACGGATTGAATGCTCTTGTTACCGGCGCATCGGGTGGAATAGGCGGAGCCATTGCCAGGCGACTGGCACGGGAAGGAGTCCGTGTGGCCGTGTCTGGAACACGAATGGGCAAGCTGGAAGCGCTGGTCGAGGAGATCGGCAATGAGGCGGTGCCGATCGGTTGCGATTTGCGGGACCGTAAATCGCTTGCCGATCTGCCAAAGAGAGCGGGTGACCTTCTGGGTTCTGTCGACATCCTTGTCAGCAATGCCGGAGTAACCAGGGACAGCCTGTTGCTGAGGATGTCCGACGAGGACTGGCAGCAGGTATTGGATGTCAATCTCTCGGCCGCGATGATCCTCAGCCGGGGTGTGTTGAGGGGGATGATGAAGGCACGATGGGGTCGAATAGTCTATGTATCCTCGGTTGTCGGACACACCGGGAATCCCGGACAGGTCAATTATGCCTCCTCCAAGGCAGGATTGACCGGGATGGCAAAATCCCTTGCTGCCGAGGTTGCCAACCGCGGAATTACTGTCAATCTTGTTGCTCCGGGCTTCATTGAGACCGAGATGACTTCGGGGCTCAAGGAGGAGCAAAGGAATGCTCTCCTGTCGAGGATCCCGGCCGGGAGGATGGGTGCCGCTGACGAAATTGCCGCGGCGGTCTGTTTCCTGGCGTCGAGAGATTCCGACTACGTTACCGGCCAGACATTGCATGTGAATGGCGGTATGGCCATGCTTTGATGACGATCAAGACAACGCGTTCAACTCGTCCGACCTGCAGGCAATTCGACTCTCTCCTCTGCAACCGAACTTGATGGCGGTTCGGTAAACGGCTTCAGCCGGAATTTGTGTCGGCCAGGTAACATGAGCTGCTACCGGGTGATGCTGAGGACAGGTAAAGTGCAGTCCGGCTCTTGCGCGGGCCAGACCGGAAGTGAAACCGGAAGCTTCAAGGTTCCTTGCGGACGGGGCGGTGAGCCTTGGCCGGAAATCTGCCTGTCAGGCATGGCGAAGCGTCCTTGCGCGTGAAATCCGCAGTGTGGTATATCCACCCCTCGCTCATCGGGTGAAACCGCGGCATGTCTGAATTGAAGCATGGCAGCGGACTTGATTTTTTCGAGGAGATGTCTAGATCAAATCCGATTTGAGTGGGCAACAAATGTGTTTGCATCCGTCAGGGAACACGAAGTAACAGCAGGCAGTGTAGCCTGCATTAGAATAGGGGTCAGGTATGAGCGATATTGCTGATCGGGTGAAAGCCATAGTCGTCGAGCATTTGGGTGTCGAAGAGGAAAAGGTCGTTGAGTCGGCTTCATTCATTGGCGACCTGGGAGCTGACAGCCTGGACACTGTTGAACTTGTCATGGCCTTTGAAGAGGAATTTGGCATCGAGATTAAGGACGAAGACGCTGAGTCGATCAACACCTTCGGAGATGCCGTGAGCTTCATCTCGAAGGAGGTCTCTTGACGGGCTTGGCCGCGGCAGCGAGGCGCTCTCGGTTTCGGCACGCTGACTCTCCGATTTGATGCTGTCGAAGGCTTGCGCCTCCGGTCTCAATTGGTGCCGGCAGTACGGATGTGCAACTTCTGACGACATTTCTCGGTGGTGTACTCTGCGCCTTTGCGCATAGAAAGACTCACTGGCTTCAAGAGACCCGGTCCGAGGAACCTATGGCGCAATGTTCTTCCTGGCAGGAAAGCCATGAAGTGGATGGTATGGGCTCGGTTGGGCAAATGGCTCGGGATTTGCAGACGGTGTTCTGCACTCGCAGCAATTGGGTCATGACGTCCGGTGGAGGTGACGCTTGATAATAGTCCCATGCATGGAAATTGCCGACGGCAAATGCGTAAGCCTTCATCGCGGTCGTATGGACGAACCGATGGTCTGGCACATTGATCCGATCGAAAAGGCGAGGGAGTTTGCGGCCGATGGAGCATCCTGGATACAGGTGACGGACATCGATGCCATTCGCGGGGCGCAGGACAACAAGGAGTTGCTGGTCGAGATTATCAGGACTGTCGGCATACCCGTTCAGGTCGGAGGTGGCATCAGGTCGCTGGAAATGATCAGGGAATGGATTGAACTGGGGGCAGGCAGAATTGTGGTAGGCACGATTGCTGTTCTGACTCCCGATGTTGTCCGTGCGGCGGCTAAGCTGTTTCCGGACCAGATCGTGATTGCAGTGGATGTCTGGAAAGGCAACGTGATGACACACGGTTGGAATGAACCCAGCGCGATTTCGTCTGGACGGCTGATTGAAGAGTTCAGCAAGGCGCCGCTGGCCGCAATTGTCGTCACCGACATCGACGCAAACATCGAGAACAGGAAAAGTTCGCTCGAACTGCATACATCCCTTGCAGAACTGACACGAACCCCGCTTATCGCAAGCGGCGTCGTCAGAAATGTTGACGATATCCGGCGGCTCAATAGCGTGCCCGGTATAGAGGGCGCGATTGTAGGTACGGCACTATTCAACAAGACAATTGAGCTTGACGAGGCTTTGGCCGCCGCGCTTCCCTCGGGAAAGCGGTATTGCTGAATCCCGTTGTCCTGGTGTTGTGTGGGTTCGTGCTCCAGCAAATCCGAAGTCATCACGGACATACGGCCCGGCTCGTATTGAATTCAACTGCGACTGAACTCTGCGAGGATACGGATTGCGACGCGTTGTTGTAACAGGAATTGGGGCCGTGACTCCGCTTGGCTGCGGAGTGAAAACCACCTGGAAGAGATTGCTGGCAGGCCACTCTGCCGCC
Source organism: Paracoccaceae bacterium (assembly GCA_963664715.2). Classification (GTDB taxonomy): domain Bacteria; phylum Pseudomonadota; class Alphaproteobacteria; order Rhodobacterales; family Rhodobacteraceae; genus JAPOXR01. The sequence goes on along the minus strand of CAXXUY010000012.1, from coordinate 152,381 downwards.
GCGACGGTGAAGAGGTTTGACGCATCGCATCTTGCCACCAACTATGCCTGCGAAATCCCGCTGGGAAACGAAGACGGCGAATTCAATCCGGAACACTGGATGGAAGCTCGTGAAATACGCAAGGTCGACAACTTCATTCTCTATGCGATTGCAGCTGCCGACATGGCCATAAGCGATTCCGGCTGGGTCGCGGGGGCGGAGTCCGAACAACACAGAACTGGCGTAATTGTTGGTTCGGGGATAGGCGGGCTCAGCACGATAGCTTCAACAGCACTGCTGATCAGGGACCGGGGTGCAAGGCGAGTGTCGCCATTCTTCATTCCTGGCTCGCTGGTCAACCTGGCATCCGGCCAGATTTCGATCCGGCATGGTTTCAAGGGGCCGAACCACGCGGTTGCCACGGCCTGCGCAACCGGCGCTCATGCAATCGGTGACGCTACACGAATGATCGGAAGAGGCGATGCGGACGTCATGGTGGCCGGTGGTGCCGAAAGTCCAATATCAGAGATCGGACTTGCAGGGTTCAATGCCTGCAGGGCGCTGTCAACCAAATGGAGAGACATGCCTGAAAGGGCCAGCCGGCCCTTTGATTCAGACCGTGATGGATTTGTAATGGGCGAGGGTGCGGGAGTTGTCGTCCTGGAGGAACTGGACCATGCAGTGTCGCGGGATGCCAAGATCTATGCTGAAGTCTTGGGCTATGGCCTGTCGGGTGATGCCTCACACATCACGATGCCTTCTGAAGACGGGGACGGCGGTTACCGGGCGATGAGCATGGCGATGGCCGATGCACAACGAGTGCCGGGCGACATCGATTATGTCAACGCCCACGGAACGTCTACTGCTGCCGATACGATAGAACTTTCGGCAATCGAAAGATTGCTCGGAGACTCGCTGGAAAGCGTGACAATCTCGTCAACCAAGTCCTCAATTGGCCATTTGCTTGGAGCGGCGGGTGCAGTGGAAGCAATATTCAGCATATTGGCCATTTGCGAGCAGATGGTGCCGCCGACCATCAACCTCGACTGTCCAGCCGTTGATTCGCGGTTTGATCTCGCTCCACTCAAGTCGAGGAAAAGGAAGGTCGATCTGGCCCTTTCGAATTCGTTTGGATTTGGTGGCTCCAACGCGTGCCTGGTCTTTGCCGGAATTGGCGCGTGAAAGTCAGGGTCATTCTTGCCGGCGCAGTGTTCGTCTCGGTGATGGGCGTCGGGGCGGGGCTGTACGTATGGAATGATGTGAAACGCAGTTTCTATGGTCCCGGTCCATCGCAGAACGCCTCATATTTTGTCATTGAACGCGGCGATTCTGTCGGCAAGATCGCCAATGCACTGTTTGATCAGGGCCTGATATCACACCCGCTGATTTTCAGGTACGGCGCGAGACTGACAGGACAGAGCGCCTCTCTCAAGTTCGGCAGTTATGAAGTTCCGGCACAGGCGTCCATGGCCGAAATCCTGCTGCTGGTGACCAATCCAGCCGCCGGGCGTAATCGGCATGTGGTGACATTCAGGATTTCCGCGGAAAGGGGGACGACCGTTCTCAATGAACGGTTGCCCGGTACCAGCGAAACAAGGGAGCTTTTCAGGTTCACGACGGATGAGCCAGTGCCCGACCCCTACGCGACGCTGGTCAGCTCGGATGCATCCGTCACCTACCTGGTGTCGGTTCCGGAAGGACTGACGAACTGGCAGGTTGTCGAAGCGTTGAACTCGGTGGAGTTCCTGCAAGGCAGCGTCCAGGACTTGCCGGGAGAGGGCTCATTGGCACCCGATACTTATGAAGTCCGAAGAGGGGCCGATGTAGCTGCCTTGGTCAGGCGGATGGCTGAGTTTCAACAGGTGATACTTGAAGAGGAATGGGCCAATCGATCACCGGAACTTCCTGTAGATTCTCCGGAAGAGGCATTGATACTGGCCTCGATCGTCGAAAAGGAAACCGGACAGGCAAGCGAAAGGGCAATTGTCGCGTCCGTATTCGTCAACAGGTTGAACAAGCCGATGCGGCTGCAGACAGACCCTAGCGTCATTTACGGCATCACCGGGGGCAAACGCCCATTGGGCCGAGGCCTGAGGCGAAGCGAACTTGACCGCGAAACGCCTTACAACACGTATCTTGTCGACGGCCTTCCACCGACCCCGATCTCCAATCCCGGTCGGGAAGCGATCAACGCTGCCCTCAATCCGGCCGACACTGAATACCTCTACTTTGTTGCCGATGGCGAGGGCGGCCATGTGTTCGCGAAAACATACTCTGAGCACAGGCAGAATGTCCGAAAATGGAGGCAAGTGGAAGCGGAGCGCCGACAGGACAACTGACTGAAAGCCCCATAGCCACCGCAATCTTGTACAGACAGCCTGACTGACCCGCCCCGGCCTATATGAACAGGAGCATCGGATTCTCGAGATGCCGTGCGATTTCGGCCAGGAAGCTGGCACCCAGCACGCCATCAATCACCCTATGGTCACAGGACAGGGTCATGGACACTGACGTCCTGAACTCGACCGAACCATCGTCGAGTTCGAACGGAACCCTTCGGCTGGCACCGACTGCTAGAATTGAACCATGTGGTGGGTTTATTACGGCATCAAAACTCTCGATTCCGAACATTCCCAGGTTGGAAATCGAAAAACTGCCACCGGTGTATTCCTCGGGCTTTAGCCGGCGCGATCGAGCCTTTTCCGCAAGTGATTTCATTTCCGCGGACAATTCTGGCAGGGACTTCTCGTGGGAATCACGAATTACCGGAGTGAACAGTCCACCTTCCACTGCGACAGCAACTGCCACATCCGATGACTTGAACCTCAGGATTCGGTCGTGGGCCCACACGGCATTGGCGTCCGGCACGGCTTGAAGTGCCAGAGCGGAAGCCTTGATTATGAAGTCGTTGACCGAAATCCTGTTGCCACCAGGCTGTAACGCGCTGTTGATCTGTGTCCTGACTGCCAGCATTTGATCAAGGAGGATTTCGCGGCGCAAGTAGAAGTGCGGGATGGTCTGCTTGGCCTCGACCAGTCTCGCGGCAATGGTCTTGCGCATTCCATCAAGCGCAACCTCTTCAAATTCCCTGCCACTGAAGAGAATAGCAATGTCCTTCGGCACCTCGCTGGCAATCTTTTCCACCGGGGCAACCGCCCTGGACATCCTGGGCGGCTCCTTGATGGCGAGTTCAATATCCCGCTTGATTATCCGGCCATTCGGACCGGTTCCGTCAATGTCTGAGAGAATGAGGTCGTTCTCCCGCGCCAGTCTGCGGGCAAGGGGGGAGGCAAAGATCCTGTCTGCATCTCCTGCCATCCGCTCTGGCGGAGGCGATACCGACATCATGGGTCCAGGCGAGACCGGTTGAGACAAGGTCGGTTGCACGGTGGCGGGTGACTGGTCGTCCCGGAGTGCAACTGGCTCAACATCCGGTTCGTGAAAATCGGAAAGGGCCGAGATGTCCTCGTCCTCGCCAAGCATGATCGCAATTGGCTGATTGACCTCGATGTCGGCGCCGCCTTCTCCTACAAGCAGCCTGCCGACGGTTCCGTCGTCAACGGCTTCGAACTCCATGATTGCCTTGTCGGTCTCGATTTCCGCAAGCAGGTCACCGGCGGCAACCGTGTCACCCTGCTGGACGTGCCATTTGGCAAGCTTTCCCTCTGTCATGGTAGGTGAGAGGGCTGGCATCAGGACCGTAGTGGGCATGTCAGGTCTGCGAACTGTACGTTACGGTTCTTGCCGCCTCAACAATCTCCGCCGGGGTAACAAGCGCCATTTCCTCGAGATTGGCAGCGTAGGGCATCGGAACATCCTTGCCAGTGCAATTGATGACGGGTGCATCGAGCCAGTCGAACGCCTGCTGCATCAGGACAGCAGAGATGTGGTTGCCGATCGAGCAGACCGGCCAACCCTCTTCGACCGTCACGCAACGATTGGTCTTCTTGACAGAGTCGATCACGGTTTCCGTGTCCATTGGCCGCAATGTCCTCAGGTCGACCACTTCGGCACGAATTCCCTGATCTGTCAGGATTCTGGCGGCCTCCAACGTATGGGTCATGCCGATCCCGAACGAAACCAGGGTGACATCATCGCCCTCTTGCCAGATCTTTGCCCTTCCGAGAGGAACCGTCAGTTCGTCGATGTCGGGAACTTCGAAACTGTGACCGTAAAGAATCTCGTTTTCCAGGACGATCACGGGGTTGTCATCCCGAATTGCGGATTTCAATAGCCCCTTGGCGTCGGCAGCCGAATAGGGTTGTACAACCTTGAGGCTGGGCACATGTGAATACCATGCCGCGTAGTCCTGGCTGTGCTGGGCAGCGACCCTTGCCGCAGCGCCATTTGGCCCCCGAAATACGATCGGGCAGGAAACCTGCCCGCCAGACATGTAAAGTGTCTTTGCAGCAGAATTCACAATATGATCAATTGCTTGCATCGCAAAGTTGAATGTCATGAATTCCACGACCGGCCGTAGACCACCGAAGGCGGCGCCCACGCCCAAACCGGCAAATCCGTGTTCCGTGATCGGTGTGTCAACAACTCGTCTGTCTCCGAATTCCTGCAGCAGGCCTTCCGATACTTTGTAGGCTCCCTGGTATTCCGCGACTTCCTCGCCCATCAGGAAAACCGTGTGGTCACGCCTCATCTCTTCCGCCATTGCCTCGTTCAGCGCCTGGCGGACAGTCATTGTCTTCGTCGCAACCCCGTCGGGAATATCGGTTTCTTGTGTTGTCGGTGCCGGCTGAGCCGGGATTGCCGCAACGACCTCGGGCCGAGGTCGGGCTTCCGGAGCGGGTGCCTCGCTTCCGGTGTCCGCCTTGTGCTCCATCAGCGGCACGTCGCCGGTGGTCTCGAGGATGGCAATCGGCGTGTTGACAGCAACATCCTCCGTTCCTTCGGCAACCAGGATCCTGGTGATCGTGCCGTCATCGACAGCCTCGAATTCCATGACTGCCTTGTCTGTTTCGATTTCGGCGATGAGATCGCCACTCGAAACCGTTTCACCCTCACTGATCATCCATTTTGCGAGGGTCCCGGATTCCATCGTTGGCGACAGGGCAGGCATGAGTATGCTGGATTCCATCAATAGATCTCCTGGCAACAACGGTAGCTGGCGCGATCCCGGCAATCAGGCAAAGACGTCAGTCCAGAGTTCAGCTGCATCCGGCTCCGGGCTGCTAAGGGCAAATTCGGCCGCTTCATTGACGACCATCTTGATCTCGGAGTCTACCTTCTTGAGGACATCCTCCATGCTTGTCTTCCTGGCAACCAGCAAGTCTCTCACATGGTCAATTGGATCACTGTGCTTCCTGACATTCTGGACCTCTTCCCTTGTCCGGTATTTGGCGGGGTCGGACATGGAATGCCCTCGGTACCGGTATGTCATCATCTCGAGAATAAAGGGGCCTTTCCCCGACCTGCAGTGCTTGGCAGCCAGCCTTCCCGCGTCCCGGACCGCGAGGATATCCATTCCATCTACGGACTTGCCCGGAATGCCGAATGCACGTCCCCTGGTGAACAATTCGGAGGTCGAAGACGCTCTCGAAACGGAGGTCCCCATGGCGTAGCGATTGTTCTCGATGACAAACAATACGGGGAGTTGCCAAAGGCTGGCCATGTTGAATGTTTCATACACTTGGCCCTGGTTTGCTGCTCCGTCGCCAAAATAGGTGAAGGTCACTTTCCCGGTCTCGAGGAACCTGTCCGAAAATGCCAAGCCAGCGCCGATCGGAACCTGGGCGCCGACAATGCCGTGCCCACCGAAAAAGGCGCGCTCCTTGCTGAACATGTGCATGGAGCCTCCCTTGCCCCGGGAATAACCGGTGGACCGACCAGTGAGCTCAGCCATCACACCCTTGGGATCCATTCCGCAGGCCAGCATATGGCCGTGGTCCCTGTAGGCAGTAATGCGCTTGTCCCCGTCCTCGGCTGCCGCCTCAAGCCCTGTGACGACGGCCTCCTGCCCGATGTAAAGATGACAGAAACCGCCGATCTTGCCCATGCCGTAGAGCTGTCCGGACTTTTCCTCGAACCTCCTGATCAGCAACATATCCCGGTAGTATCTAAGCAGTTCCTCTGCGGACGCACGCGGTTTGGCAGCGCGTTTCTTTACAGCCATTCGCCTTCACTCCCGGAGATCGACAATCGTCAGGCAATACGGTGTGGAACCTACTCTGAAACGTTGGGTGATTCCACAGGTTTGTGAGCCGGGGTCCCGGGAGTCGACTGTCTGTTCACCATCGAGGAGATGATTGCCTGCCTGCCAGCATCAGGTTCGCATGTGCGAAGTTGCGGCGCCGATGCAGGTTTTCTCAATGTCCTCGAATCAGGTTCGTCCGGGGGATCGCGAAACGTCCCCGGTCCGGGAAATGCCGGACCAGCCTAATGGAGAATTATCTCGTAGTCGCGGGCATAGCCCAGGACGACCCGCGCGCGCTCGTCAAGCAATTCAAGGTCTAGATAGTGATCTGACAGCCGCCGCACCTTGTTTTCCATCTTGCCGACATCCACCAGTAATTCTGCCAATTCGGTCTTGAGCGACTCTTCCTCGTCGAGGATGGCGATCCGCGCAAAGCGCCCGCTATCCCCCTGAATGGCAGCGACGGCGAAGTGCCCGCCCGCAAGAAGTGCGACCGAATAATAGGTTGCTATCACTAAGATGCCAAAATTCAGTTTCATGCCATGCAACTGCCCAGGTACGGCCGGTCGGCTTGATAGTTCACCAACTCTTGATTGTTTGGAGGAGTATAGCCGGTTCTGCGACGGGCCTCAACCGGCCAGGGCCGCAATACCGGGCAGAGTACGGCCTTCCATCCATTCCAGAAATGCACCACCCGCTGTGGATACATATGTGAACTCGTCTACAACTCCTGATCGAGCCAGGGCAGACACGGTGTCACCGCCACCTGCAACAGAAACCAGTGCTCCGTTCGCAGTATTCCGGGCTGCCGCTGCCGCAATCCCGTTTGTTGCCGCATCGAATGGCTGGATTTCGAATGCTCCGACCGGGCCATTCCATACCAGTGTCCGGCATTTCGCCAGTGAACTGACAATGCGTTCTACCGACTGGATTCCTGCATCAAGAATCATCATGTCAGCGGGGCAGGCGGCGGCTGCAACGGTCTTCGCAGGCGCGTCCTTCTTGAGTTCCCGACTTACAACGACATCAACGGGAAGCTCGATCCGGCATCCCAGCGCAGTTGCCGATTCCAGAACAGCGATCGCCGAGGACGACATATCCTGCTCGACAAGGGATCGGCCGGTTTCAAGCCCCTTGGCATGCATGAAAGTATTGGCCATGGCACCGCCGATTACCAGGTGATCGACCCTCCTGACCAGGTTATTCAATACTTTGAGCTTGGTTGAGATCTTCGATCCGCCGACGATTGCCATCACCGGCCTGTCCGGTGATCCCAACGCGGTGTCCAGCGCTCCCAGTTCCCGTTCCATCTGGCGGCCTGCGCAGGCTGGCAGAAACCTCGCGACGCCAACAACCGAAGAATGCGCGCGATGGGCAGCAGAAAAAGCATCATTGCAGTACACGTCGCCCATTCCTGCAAGCTGGGCCGAAAACGAATCATCGTTCCTGGATTCACCGGGATTGAAACGCAGGTTTTCGAGCAGGAATATCTCGCCCGGACCACAGGCCCTGGTTGCTTCTTCAGCCATGGCTCCGACGGTTTCCGGGCAGAACCTCACGACCGTGCCGAAGCACCGTTCAAGAACCGGAACGAGCTGTTTTAACGAGAGGCTCTTGTCTGGAACGCCTCCGGGTCTGCCCAGATGAGACATCAAGACAGGAACCCCCCCGCGACGAAGAATCTCCGACACCGTGTCGTGTGCCCTTCGGATGCGCGTGTCATCCGAGACCTTTCCATCTTCCATCGGCACGTTCAGGTCGAGCCTCGTCAGGACTCGCTGTCCCGAAACTTCCACATCGTCGAGGGATTTCCACATTCGCTTCATGGCAAGACCGCCCTTGGAATCAATCGGCGTCAGAGTGCCGCCATCACGGCTGCCACATCAATCATCCTGTGGGAGAATCCCCATTCATTGTCATACCAGCTCAGGATTCGGCAGAATGTTCCGTCCAGGACCTTAGTCTGGTCCGTATGGAAGATTGACGATCTGGAGTCATGATTGAAATCCATGGATACGTTGGGAAGGTCGGTATATCCGAGTATCCCCTTGAGGTCTCCGTTGGCGGCGAAACGAATGCTGTCATTGATTTCTTCTGCGGTAGTCGCTCTTTCGGCCTCAAAGGTAAGATCGACGACGGAAACATTCGGGGTCGGGACCCGGATGGCGACACCATCAAGTTTTCCAGCCAGTTGCGGCAGGACGAGCCCGACCGCACGAGCCGCCCCGGTGGATGTCGGAATCATGGACATCGCCGCCGCCCTCGCACGGTAGAGATCCTTGTGAACCGCGTCCAGGGTCGGTTGGTCGCCCGTGTAACTGTGAATGGTTGTCATGAATCCGCGCTTGATTCCGACAGAGTTTGCCAAAACCAGCGCAACTGGAGAAAGGCAGTTCGTGGTGCAGGAAGCGTTTGAAACAACCAGGTCGCCGGGCGCGATCGTTTCGTGATTGACTCCGAACACCACGGTGCGGTCAGCCCCGCTCGCCGGCGCAGAAACCAGCACCTTGCGCGACCCGTTCTCGAGATGGCGCGCCGCCTTGTCCCTGGAAGCAAACACGCCTGAACATTCTAGACCAACGTCAACACCTGACCAGGGAAGTGCCTCCGGATCGCGCAGGGACGTCACCCTGATCGGACCGCTGCCAATGTCAATCATGTCATTCCCGGTTCGAAGCTCGCCGGGGAACCGGCCGTGTATGCTGTCGAATTCGAGCAGATGTGCCAGCGTTGACACGGGCGCCAGGTCATTGATTGCCGCGACCGTGACGTCGTTCCGTTTAGATTCCGCTACCGCCCTGAGGATATTGCGTCCTATTCGTCCAAATCCATTGATTGCAACTGTTACCGACAACTGATTCTCCTTCGTTTCAAAAAGCGTTCTTGTTCAGCCATTAATGGGTCAAGGACATGACGCACCAACCAGACCGGCGGGAAAACCGTTTACAGGTGACGAGCGCGAGAAACGGGACGCAACCGGGCAGGGCAGGGCAGACCTCCGGTCCGCCGTCACAGCAGAGAAAGGGCCTCTTCGACAACGGCGTCCGCGGTAATGTCGAAATGCGTGAACAAGTCACTACCCGGAGCAGATGCCCCGAACCCCGTCATCCCCACAAAGGCAGATTTCCTTTCCGTGCCTCGTTCACCACACAACCACTTGTCCCACCCTTGCCTGACTCCGGCTTCGATGGCGACCCTTACGGGTCCTCTGGGAAGTACTCTGCGCCGATACCCCTCACTCTGCCGTTCAAACAACTCCCAGCAAGGCATCGAAACGACGCGGGTACCTATGCCCTGCGCTTCCAACAAATCACGCGCGGCATCAGCAACGGACATTTCGGTCCCGGTGGCCATGAGAATGACCCTTCTCGGTGCCTGCGCTTCACGCATGATGTAGGCACCGCGTCCAGTCAGGTTGCTGGCGATGTGGCTGTTCCTCAGCGTTGGAACACCCTGGCGCGAGAGGGCAATCACTGTCGGTCGGTCCAGGGTTGTGAGCGCGGTCTGCCATGCCTCCGCGGTTTCCACGGTGTCGCAGGGGCGAATGACCTGGAGGTTGGGCGTCGACCGCAACATGGCAAGATGTTCGACTGGCTGGTGAGTTGGACCATCTTCGCCCAGACCTATCGAATCATGGGTCATCACATAGACAACCGGAACCTTCATCAACGCGGACAGCCGGATCGAGGGCCTGGCGTAGTCGGTAAAGCACAGAAAGGTCCCTCCGTAGGGCCGGACGCCGCCATGCAGAGCCATGCCGTTCATGGCCGCCGCCATCGCATGTTCGCGAATGCCATAATAGATGTAACGGCCATCTCTGGCATTCTCGTCAAACACTCCGAGGTCAGGGGTCAGTGTGTTGTTGGATCCGGTCAGATCGGCTGAACCTCCAATGATTTCCGGCATGATCGGGTTAATGGACGACAATACGATTTCCGACGACTTGCGCGTTGCAGGTCCGGCATTCGACCGGGCTGCCTCGGACTTCAGCAAGGTCAACGCGGATTTCAGCTTCCTGGGCGGCTTGCCTTCGACAACACGATCAAATTCGGCACGCCGACGGGTTGGCAGAGTGTTAAGACGGGATTGCCACGACTTCTGGTCCGCCGTGCCCCTCGCACCGATCCCGAGCCATGCATCCTTTATGTCAGCGGGGATTTCGAACGGAGGGAATGGCCAGCCATAGACGTCCCTGGTCAACTGGACTTCGTCTTCGCCGAGGGGGCTGCCATGGGCGCTGGCGGTGCCCTCCTTGTTTGGTGAGCCGAAGCCGATATTTGTCTTGCATGCGATCAGTGTAGGCCGTGAACCCTGTTTGGCCTTGGAAATTGAACTGTCTATGTCATCAGGATCATGTCCGTCACAGGCAATCACAGTCCAGCCGGCAGCTTCAAACCTCCCGAGTTGATCCGTTGTGTCACTCAACTCGACCTTGCCGTCTATCGTAATTCCATTATTGTCCCAGAGGGCGATCAGTCGAGAGAGCTTCAGCCGCCCGGCCAGACCTGCAGCCTCGTGGCTGATTCCCTCCATCAGGCATCCATCGCCGACCAGAACATAGGTGTGGTGGTCAACAATTTGACTGCCAAACCGGGCCCGCATTGCCTCTTCCGCGATGGCAAATCCGACAGCGTTTGCAAGACCCTGGCCCAAGGGCCCGGTCGTTGTCTCGATTCCGGCTCCGTGTCCGAATTCCGGATGACCTGCCGTATTGTATCCGAGCTGGCGGAAATTCTTGAGTTGGTCAATTCCGAATTCGCAGTACCCTGTCAAATGCAGCAGGGAATAGAGGAGCATCGAGCCGTGTCCGGCTGACAATATGAACCGGTCCCGGTCTGGCCACCCCGGGTTCGATGCATCGAACCGGAGGTGGTTCCGGAAGAGCACGGTCGCGACGTCCGCCATTCCCATTGGCATTCCCGGATGTCCGGACTTCGCAGCCTGAACTGCGTCCATGGACAAGACACGCACTGCGCTCGCCAGTTTCCAATGTTCGGGATGCTTGTTTTTCAGTTCTGACAAATCCATTGGACAGGATATCCTGTGTTCCGCAGAATAGCGGTTATGTAATGCTGGGCAGATCGCTCTTACTGAATGCTCCTGAAAACGCAAGTGGAGCTTCCGCGGAGATGGCTGTTACGTTGCGGCAATTTGTTTTATTGATCTGCAATCAGGTAAGGTGGAATGTCTAGGGGGTTGGGGCATATCATGAATGAGGACGTCGAGAGGTTGGTCGACCGCACTGTGACCGCTTTGGAGCGGGCCAGTGAGAGGATCAGAACATCGGGGAATGCAACTGACGCGGAGTTCTCGCAATTGAATTCCGAACTGGAAGTGCTTCGCGAAAGCGCGGAGGCGTCGACTCGGACGATTTCGGAATTGTCACTGAGAAACGGCCAGTTGGCTTCGGAGGTGGAGATCCTGAAGGCCAAACTATTGGAGAAAACGGATCTGGAACGAGACGAATCCGAAGTTGCCGACATAGAGAAGCTGTTGCAGAATCGGAAAAGGGATCTGGACGAACTCGATTCCGTATTGACCGAAATGCAGAAACTGCTGGGAAAGTCGGATGCCTGAGATAAATATAATTGCCGGATCACGAACCTATCCGGTCGAGTGCGAACCGCAGGAGTTGGAAGACGCGACGGCTGCCGCGTCCATACTCAATGGCGAACTTGCCAGCATCACCAGCCATTCGGCCGAAGACCTTGAAATGGCACCGTCAAGGATGTTCATGCTGGCGGGTCTTCGTATTGCCGGCCGGTTGGCGGAGGCTTCCGGGCAACCGGACACCGGACAAGATGCCGCGGAGGACGACCAGTCCCTGTCAGCCGCAGATGAGGAGTTGCTGGAAAGGCTGGCTCAGGTTGCAGGGCTTGCAGAAGACCTCGCCGACAGGATTGAGGCCATGTTTTCTGCAGAAAATCGCAGTTAGTCCGGGGCGACTGCTACCCGTTGGCGGTCAACTGCTGTGTTCGCGGATTCTGTCCGCAGCTTCCTTGCTGAACGATATCGACCTGTCCTCGAGCAGTTCGTCCAATTCTCCGGAAAGGGTCATTTCGGTCACGATGTCGCAACCACCGACAAACTCTCCCTTGACATATAGCTGGGGAATGGTTGGCCAGTCGGAAAACTCCTTGATGCCCTGCCTGATCCCTTCGTCGTCAAGTACGTTGATGTCCTTGAATTCAATTTCAAGATAGCTGAGGACACTGGCGATGCGGGAGGAAAACCCGCATTGTGGACTGGACCTTGTACCTTTCATAAAAAGTACGACTTCATTGTCGGCCACTGTGTCCCTGATGCCGTTCTGAACCGGGTTTGACATGATCAACTACTCCTTGGCCTTGGTTGTCAGGGCAAGCGCGTGCAATTCGCCGTCAGGTCCGTTCATCTTGCCTTTCAGCGCGGCATAGACAGCTCTCTGCTGCTCAACCCTGTTCATGCCTCGAAAGCTCGAGTCAATGACCTCTGCGGCATAGTGGTTACCGTCTCCCGCCAGGTCCGTGATCGTGACGCTCGCTTCGGGGAAAGCGTCCTGTATCAGCTGCTTGAGTTCCGAGGCTTCTATCGGCATGCCGCTCTCCCTCCCGTGCTGGCTGTCTGCTTACCTGATCGGGCGAGTTTGATCAAGAATCCAGCCCGTTCGTGCATGCGGGGGTCTTCTCAACCAGTATCGACCCGCTTCTTGTTATTTCGGTACTCTTCGGCCTGATTCAAGACGAAGTCGCGAAAGGCCTGAATCCTCCTTGAGCTCCGGAGTTCGACCGGGTAGGCCAAGTAGACGGGGATTTCGGTTGATTTGACATCGGGCAGAACGGGTACGAGTTCCGGGAACAGGTCAGACAGGTAATCCGGCAGGACACCTATACCGAGATGATGTATGACGCCCTGCAGCGCTCCGTAATAGTTGTTGACCGTGAGGCTTGACGAGATTCCGTCGCGCAGCAAGTCCTTTATGAAACTGGCACCGGCCCCGGGTTCACTCTGGAAGTTCTGGCAAATGAGCCTGTGACTCCTGAGGCTTCGCATGTCTTCGGGCTCTCCGTGCCCGACGAGATACTCTCGCGACGCATAAAGGCACATTCTGACGTTCAGGATCTTTCGCCTGATCAAGTCCGCCTGCGAGGGTTCCTTCATTCTGATGGCAAAATCGGCCTCACGCATGGGTAGATCGAGGATACGCTCTTCCAGCATCAGGTTGATCCTGATGTCAGGGTGCTGCTTGTAGAGGATGTCCAGCCTCGGTGCCAGCCACAGCGTTCCGAATCCGACAGTTGTCGTGACCCTGATTTCGCCGATTGCCTCCTCCTTGGAGTCGCGAATTCGGGCAGCCGCAAACTCCAGCCTCTTGGACATTGCTTCCGTCGCGTCGAACAGGAGTTCACCCTGTTCCGTCAGGAGCAATCCGCGCGCATGACGATGAAACAGTGTCGTGGCCAGGGAATCTTCGAGTGCCTTGATCTGCCGGCTGATCGCCGACTGATGGAGATTCAGGGTTTCACCGGCCCTTGTCAGGCTCCCCTCGGTCGCCACGGCGCGAAATATGCGAAGCTTGTCCCAGTCCATGCCTTGCCGCTCAATTGACTGTTGACAGGGTCGGAAATCGAGTTTCGCTTCCCACCCAGTCGCCAATGCTGCTTTTTTATATCTCCGAATTATTGTACTCGATCAACATGCAAGTGGGAACGGTTGGGGATTGAATTGGGCGTCATGGAATCCCGGCTTTCAGACAGATTTGATCTCACCTGTTCAAATGTTCTGCTCAACGGGACGCAAGCCCTTGTCAGACTGATGCTTGAACAGGCGGCTCGCGATGCGGCAGCCGGGCTGAACACGGCAGGTTACGTAACCGGTTACCGGGGCTCACCCCTGGGTGCGGTCGATTTTCAGATGAAAATCGCCGGGTCGTTGCTGGATGAGGCAGGAATCTTGTTTTCGCCTGCTCTCAACGAGGACCTGGCGGCAACAGCGTTGTGGGGAGCGCAGCAGGCCGAGCTTCGGGGAGAAGGCCTTTATGACGGCGTATTCGGGTTGTGGTACGGAAAGGGCCCCGGCGTCGACAGGTCCGGAGACGTCCTGAGGCACGCCAATCTCGCAGGCACGTCTCCGAGGGGCGGCATCGTGATGGCCCTTGGCGACGACCATACCGGGGAAAGTTCAACTACCCTGCACCAGTCCGAATTCGCCCTTATGGACGCGTACATACCCGTGCTCTCGCCGGCTGGAGTGCAGGAGATCATTGACTTCGGGCTTCTTGGATATGGACTGTCCAGGTTCTCGGGAAACTGGGTTGGCCTCAAATGCATGAAGGAAACCGTTGAGTCGACGGCAGTCATAAGCGTGGTGCCAGACCGGTTGACTTTGCAGACGCCGGATTTCGACCTTCCGGATGGCGGATTGAACATCAGGCTGGTTGATACCCCCAGGGATCAGGAAGCCCGGATAATCGACTATCGCAGATATGCTGCCGAAGCTTTCTGGCGGGCGAATCGCATGGACCGCCGGGTACTGGGCCGACCGGGAGCACGGACAGGCTTCATTTCATCCGGCAAGAGTTGGCTCGACCTGATGCATGCATTCGAATTGCTCGGAATCGACGATTCCGAGGCGGAGGCGCTGGGATTGACGGTCTACAAGGTTGGAATGTCATGGCCGCTTGATCGATGCAGCTTCCTCGAGTGGATCGATGGCCTGGACCTGGTGGTCGTGGTCGAGGAAAAAAGGAAACTGATCGAATTTCAGGTCAAGGAAGCAGTTTCCGGCAACAGTCGTGGAACGCGCGTTTACGGCAGGCATGATGGTCAAGGCGCCGAGATCTTTCCATCGAAATATGCTCTGGAGCCAGTCTGGATTGCCGAGAAAGTCGGCAAGATTCTCGAGGATGAAGGTAGAGTATCCGACAGGCTTGCGGCAAAACTCGCGTCTCTGAGGGCCTTGCCTGGCAACGCGGGCGGCGGGGACCTGGCGGTCAGGACGCCATACTTTTGCTCAGGCTGCCCGCACAACATTTCCACCAAGGTTCCGGCGGGGTCACGTGCCTATGCCGGAATCGGCTGTCATTACATGGTGCAGTGGATGGACAGGGAGACCGTCGGATTCACTCACATGGGCGGTGAGGGCGCAAACTGGATCGGAGAAGCTCCGTTTTCTTCCAGGGAGCATGTGTTCCAGAACATCGGCGACGGAACCTACAACCATTCGGGGATCATGGCGATCAGGGCAGCGGTTGCTGCCGGGGTGAACGTCACCTTCAAGATCCTGTTCAATGATGCGGTTGCCATGACCGGGGGGCAGGGGAATGACGGCGACCTCACTGCAGCCCGGGTTGCCCATGAGCTTACGGCCATGGGACTGAAGAGAGTCGTTTTGGTTTATGACGACAAGGAAGATGTTGAGTTTTCTGAATTCCCTGCTGGTATCGGGTTCCGTGTAAGGGATGAACTCGAGGCTGTCCAAATGCAGTTGCGGAATGTCCGGGGAGTGACCGCGATCATCTACCTCCAGACCTGCGCTGCCGAGAAGAGACGCAGGCGCAAGCGGGGCACCTTTCCAGTCATTGACAGGCGGGTTTTCATCAACACGGATGTCTGCGAGGGTTGCGGAGACTGCGGAACACAGTCGAACTGTGTCTCGATAATTCCGGTTGATACGGAATTCGGAACAAAGCGGGCAATCGACCAATCCAACTGCAATCAGGACTTCTCGTGCCTGAAGGGGTTTTGCCCGTCATTCGTGACGGTGAACGGAGCGCGCCCCAGGCGCAAGGAAATTGTCGAATTGAATGTTCCCGACCTGCCGATGCCTCGGCTGCCGGAAATCAGCGGTACATACAATGTCCTCGTCACCGGTGTCGGAGGAACCGGGGTTGTTTCGGTTGGCGCGATCCTGACCATGGCTGCGTTTCTGGATGACAAGGGCGCGGCAATGATCGAAATGGCAGGGCTGGCCCAGAAAGGCGGAGCAGTCTGCATTCACTGCAGAATTGCAGAACGACCGGAGAACATCTCCGCCATCAGGGTGTCCATCGGCGAGCTGGATTGCTTGATCGGTGGTGACCTGGTCGTTTCGGCCGGACACGACATCCTGTCAACAGCAAGGAAGGGACGAACCAGGGCCAGCATAAACGAACACGAGATCATTACCGGGGAATTTACCAGGAAGCCCGAATCCAGGATTCCTACCGAAGACCTCAAGGTGCAAATCGCGCTCGCCTGCGGTAACGACAGGTCCTGGTTCCTGGATGCATCCGAGCTGGCGGGAGAGGTGTTTGGAGACACGATCTTCTCCAACATGATTGTGGTTGGTCACGCCTGGCAGTCCGGTTTCCTGCCGCTGTCGATCAATTCGATCGAAAGGGCAATCGAACTGAACGGGGCAGCCGTCGAGGACAATCTGAAGGCATTCGCACTTGGTAGGTGGGCTGCCTGCCAAGGCGGGGATGTTGAACGCCTGGTCGGGACATCCGGTCAAGAGTCCGGGTCAACCAGAGCCGACAGGACAGGTGCATATGAGCAGCACCTGTTCGATCATACCGGTGAGCAACTTGTCGGTCGCTGGCGCGACCTCGTGCACCGTTGTACCGATCCCGGACTCAGGGCAGCAGTTGCCGAGGGCTATCACAAGTTGCTGACTGCAAAGGATGAGTATGAAGTTGCACGGCTTCATCTGGCAACCGAGAGCCGATTGAGGGCCGAATTCGAGGGGAAGATTCGGATGACATTCCACCTCGCCCCTCCGGTCCTGAACAGTATCGGCACTGACGGGCGCCCCAGAAAGCGGGAATTCGGACCTTGGGTGTTGACTGCGTTCAGGCTGCTTGCACGGATGAAATGGATGCGCAACACGCCATTGGATCCATTCAGGCACGGACGGGACAGAAGGCTACAGAGAACATTTCTGAACACCTACGAAAAGGACATGGCCGAGATCCTGGACAACCTGAATCAGGACAACATGGATGCGGCCATTGAACTGGCGCGCCTGCCACTGGAGGTTAAGGGATTTGGCCCCGTATGGGAAAGGAACTACGAGGGCGCGATGAGACGGCGTGACGAACTGTTTGCGAAGTTCCGGTCGGCAGGAGTTGACGACATCAGAATTTCTGCGGAATGACCGCCGGTTATCCCTTCCTGATAACGAACACCTGACCTGCAGAGGTCATGTTCTGCCTGATCAGCGCGTGTCCTCTTTCGTTGCAGAAGTGGGGAATGTCGACGAGGGCAGCCGGGTCGTCCGAGATCACACGCACAACATCACCGGAGGACAGCCGCCGCATTTTCTTTTGAATCCGCAACACTGGCAGCGGGCACAGCAGCCCGGACGCGTCTATCTCGATTTCCCGGTGCATTCCCTCGCGATTACGACGATGAAATTGCGAAGTCCACAAAGATGTGATTGCCGCATACTGCGAAACTCGTTGGGTTTATTGTGCCTGGCAGATATTGGTTGATGTCGAGATGCTGGGAATCGACATAATTGACGCCGGCTTGCTTGCCGGTCTTGGAGTTGCGCTGCTGGCGGGGTTCATCAGCTTTGTCTCGCCCTGCGTACTGCCGGTTGTTCCGGCTTATCTGGCGTATATGAGCGGGATGTCATTTGCTGAATTCGAGGAGGAGAGGCGACGGCGGGAAGCAGTCGTGGCCGCCCTGTTCTTCGTGCTCGGCCTGTCCACGATATTTGCAATCCTGGGGTTTGCGGCATCGGCTCTGGGGGTGCTGTTTCTCACGCATCAAGGGATCTTTGGCCTGATTGCCGGTACCATTGTCGTCGTGTTCGGTTTGAGTTTCCTTGGTCTTTTCCGCATCCCGTTCCTTTATCGGGAGTTCCGTCTCGGAGGAAATCTGAAGGGCGGCGGGGTGCTTGGTGCATACCTGCTAGGTCTTGCCTTTGCCTTTGGCTGGGTCCCATGCATCGGACCAGTACTCGGCGCGATACTCGCGCTCGCGGCCCAGGAAGACTCTGTTGGACGAGGAACATTGCTGCTGACCGTGTACGCGATGGGTCTGGGCATCCCGTTCCTGCTTTGCGGGGCCTTCATCGGGAGGTCGATGAAATACATGAACAGAATTAAGCCGCACCTGCCGGTACTGGAAAAGGGGATCGGACTCTTCCTCGTTGCCATCGGCCTTCTGATCCTGACGGGGCGGTTTTCGGATGTCTCTTTCTGGATTCTGGAAGTGGCCCCATGGATGGCCGTGGTTGGTTGACACGCATGTTAACGCCAGTCCTTTCCCTGTGTACATGGAAGGTAAATTTGTCCTCTGATCGATGGACCTGACCACACCCCTTTGACTGAGCATCTCTCCATTCCTGCAATGACCGGCGGGCCGAGTGCCATTTTCACGGCTGCAGCGCGCCCCGATGACAATTTGCAGGTGCGATCTTACGCAGACAGCACAGCGGGTTGCTCCTCACCGCAGGCCGGATGAAGACACGCGCCTGTTGCTGCGACAGAATTTGATTCGGACCTGCCTGCACCGATGTCCGGAATTCCGGATGCAGTGAGATCCTGCCTACGGGTCTTGCGGCCCGGTCCGGTTGCTTGGGGCTGCATCGAGACTCCGCCCGCCGAACGATCCCGGGACTTCCCTTGGTGGATCTGGCCGGGCATTCCGGAAATGCTGCAGCACGAAGACCCTGAGGGAAGAAGCAAGACCGTCCGACATGTCCCTTTGTTCGTCGATTGTTGCAGCGAGCCGGTTGGCAGATATTCCTCTTTCCGCAGCGATCTCCCTGAATGCAGTCCAGAATTCCGGTTCGAGGGATACGCTGGTTCGATGACCCCGAATGGTCAGGGAACGTTTGAAGGGCCGTTCTTGTGCCATCGATCGGCGTCTACATTCGTACCCGGGATCCGGAGGGGTCGTAGAGCGGCTTGACAGATACGGTAGTGTCTATCCTGGCACCGGCGACATCGATCTGGAATTTCGAATCCAGCAATTCCTCGATCGATTCACCCTTGCAGGGTACGTAGCCCAGTCCGACGGCGCCGCCGAGGAAGTGACCGTAACTTCCGGAGGAAAGGTAACCGACGATCCGGTTGTCCCGGACGATCGGCTCATTGTGAAAGAGCAGGGGGAACGGGTCATTCAGGCGAAACTGCAACAGTCTGCGGTCGAGTCCGCTTGCGCGTTTCCCGAGAACTGCATCCTTGCCGATGAACTCTGATTTTGACATGTCGACTGCAAAACCGAGGCCGGCTTCCAGGACATGATCTTCCGTAGTGATGTCATGGCCAAAATGCCGGAACGCCTTTTCGCTGCGGCAGCTGTCCATCATGTGCATCCCGCAGAGCGCGAGCCCGAATTCACTGCCGGCTTCCCACAATGTCTCGAATACATGGCCCGCCATGTCGGAACTGATGTAGAGTTCCCATCCGAGTTCCCCGACATAGGAAATCCGGTGCGCCCTGGCCACGCCCATGCCGATCTCGACCTGTTGCGCTGTTCCGAACGGGTTGACGTGATTGCCGAATTCGTTCGGCGACACTGCCTCCATCAACCTTCTCGAATTCGGCCCCATAACCGCGAGGACCCCTTCGGCTGGAGTCACATCAGTAATCACCACGTTGAATCCGTCCGAGTGCATCCGCATCCAGGTCTCGTCGGCCAGCCTTGTGGCCGCAGGCGTTACCACCAGGTATTCCAGCTCTGACAGACGCGTAACGGTTACGTCTGCCTCTATGCCGCCCGAACTGTTCAGGAATTGCGTGTAGACAATCCGGTTGACCGGAACCGACAGGTTGGCGCCGCAAATGAAGTTGAGGAAGCTCTCGGAATCTGCTCCGGAAACCCTGATCTTGCCAAATGACGACATGTCGTACATGCCGACATTGTTCCGAACCGCAAGGTGTTCCCTTTCCCAGTTCGCAAACCATTTCGTCCGACCCCAACTGTAGTCATATTCTCGATTCTGGCCTGAGTCCGCAAACCAATTTGCCCGCTCCCATCCTGCAATTTCACCCATCACGGCCCCGCGGTCCATGAGATGCTGGTGGAACGGAGTTCTCCTTATCCCTCTTGCCGTTGCGCGTTGCCGGAATGGGAAGTGATCATCATAAAGCAGTCCGAGTGATTCCTTGACCCGTTCAAACAGGTAGGTCTTGTTTCCCTGAAACGTCTGCATGCGGCCGATGTCGACATCGCCGAGGTCAAACGGTTTTGCCCCATCCATGATCCACCGTGCGAGAGCCATGCCAGCTCCTCCAGCCGACTGGATTCCAACGGAGTTGAACCCGGCTGCAACGAAGTAGTTGTCGCGTTCCGGAGCTTGGCCGAGCAGATAGGCGGTATCCGGAGTGAAGCTCTCCGGCCCGTTGAAGAATGTCTGAATTCCGGCAGTTTCCAGGACCGGAATCCGGTTGACTGCCATCTCGAGGATGGGTTCGAACTGGTCGAAATCTTCTGGCAACTGGTCAAATTCGAAGCTCTCCGGGATGCCGTCCATCCCCCAGGGCTTCGCGTTGCGCTCGAATGCGCCCACCAGCAGCTTTCCGGCGTCTTCCTTGAAATATGCACATTCATCCGGAACCCTGAGAACTGGAAGCCGGGTAAGTCCTTCAATAGGTTGCGTCACAATGTAAAAGTGCTCGCAGGCATGCAGCGGAATGTTGACTCCTGCCCGCCGTCCCAGGCCGTGGGCCCACATGCCTGCACAGTTGATGACATGGTCAGAACGAATACTGCCCTCGGTTCCATTGCCTTTCCATTGAACAGAAGTGACCCTTCGGCCCTCGACCGGAAAACCGGTCGCTTCGATCCCCTCAAACAGCTTCGCCCCGTTCTGGCGAGCACCCTTGGCAAGGGCCAGTGCAATATTGGCCGGATCGCCCTGGCCGTCCTTCTCCAGATACACTGCGGAGACGATGCCTTTCCTGTTGAGAAAGGGATGTCTCTCAACGGCCTCGTCGGGTGAAATCTCTTCGATCTCGACTCCGAAGGCGCGGGCCATAGCCGCGGAACGGGACAGCTCCTGGCTACGTTCCTCCGAGAGAGCAACTGTAATCGACCCCGTGCGCACGAAACCAGTGGCAATTCCGGTTTCGGACTCCAGATTTCCGTAAAGCTCCTGCGAGTACTTGGCGAGCCTGGTCATGTTCGCAGTCGCCCGCAGCTGGGCAATCAGGCCCGCAGCGTGCCAGGTCGTGCCGGATGTCAGTTTTCTGCGTTCGAGCAACACAATGTCAGTCCACCCCTCCTTGGCGAGGTGGTAGGCAACCGATGCACCGACCACGCCTCCACCGATGATTACCGCGCGCGCTTGGTCAGGAATGCTGTTCATACGTAATGTTCCAGAATATCAAATTGTTATGACAATAACTTGGTTACGCCTTCAACCGTAAATTGGCAGGGTCCCATATTGCCCTGTTTGTCTGGACGACCGCCCGGACAGGCTCACCATAGATCTCGACCTCGACTTCCTGGCCGCCACGGGCAAGGTCGGTCCGGAGCATTCCGAGTGCAATGGACTTGTCGACCCTGTATCCCCAACCGCCAGAAGTGGTTTCTCCGACAACCTCGCCCCCGTGCCAAATGGTCGACATGTACGGGGCATCATGTTCCCTGGCATCAACGGTCAGCGTGACCATCATCCTTCTCGGGCCTCTCTGCCTTTCGGACAGCATCATTGCCTTGCCGGGAAATTCGACCTGTTTGTCCAGCCGGACAAAGCGGTCCAGCCCGGTTTCGAGGAGTGAATAGTCCGTTGAAATGTCACCCTTCCAGGCCAGATAACCCTTCTCAAGCCGTAGAGAGTTCAATGCCCACATTCCGAAGGGCCTTGCGCCCGCTGCCAGTACAGCATCATAGATCTCCGGTATTGCCTCGTTCGGAGCATGAACCTCCCAACCGAGTTCGCCGGCATAGCTCACGCGTGCAAGCATCGCCGCCGACCCGCAAACTGTCGAGGGCTGATGGCTCAGCCAGGGAAGCTCAAGATCCGCCTTCGCAATTCCGGACAGCAATTCTCGGGATCTGGGGCCAGTCACAACCAGCGTCGAGACATCATCCGTATTGTCGAGCAGACTAACCGAATTCCCCGCCGGCAGGTTATTGTGCAGCAGTTCAAAATCGTGCCACTGCGCGGCACTGGCAGTGATCAGCGTGAATGCATCTTCGCGATGGCGAAGAACCGACATTTCCGTCAGCACGCGTCCTGTACTGGTCGGAAAATAGGCGAGGCACAGTCGTCCTGAACGGGGCAAATTGCCGACAATCATTGAATTGAGCCAGTCTGCCGCGCCCGGGCCCTCGACGCTGAATCGGGCAAAGCCTGGAAGGTCCAGTACGCCAACATCGTCCCTCACCGCCAGACACTCTTCCCGGACGCGTGGTTCCCAGGGTCCGTTGCGTGCCCAGGTCATCGTCGAGTCCTCTGAAGTATCGTCGTTGTCGCCGGCAAACCAGTTGGCCCGTTCCCAACCGTTATAGGCTGCCGTCTGTCCACCCATTTCCCTTATTTTTCCGTGGACAGGCGAAAGTTTCTTGTCTTTGCCCGCGGGCCATTCGTACCAGGGAAAATGCATAGCGTACTCATGCCCGTAGGTTTCCTTGGCCTTTGCCAGGCAATACTCGTCGTCAGTGTGACTCGTATATCGACGCGGGTCGCAGGACCACATATCCCATTCAGTCTGGCCTTCGCAGATCCATTCGGCCAGCACTTTTCCTGCACCACCGGCCTGGGCAATGCCGAATGTGAAGACGCACGCTTCGAATGCGTTGGGAACACCGGGCATGGGGCCAATCAACGGTAGGCCGTCAGGCGCGTAGGGAATCGGGCCGTTGATGATCTTGGATACTCCGGCTTCCCCGAGGATCGGTACCCTGGCCACGGCGTCATCCACATACCAATCCAGGCGCTCAAGGTCGTCCGGGAAGAGCTGGAACGAAAAGTCTTCCGGCATCGGATCATTGTGGCTGACCCAGTGCGCCCTGCAGTTCCTCTCGTACGGTCCGAGGTTGAGGCCAAATTTTTCCTGGCGAAGATAGTAGGAGGTGTCGACATCACGAAGCAGCGGCAGTTTGCGACCGGTGGATTTCGACCAATCTGCTAGTGTCGGGATCTCTTCCGTCACGATATACTGGTGACTCATCGCAACCATGGGCACCGTCCTGCCACCGAACGGCTTGAAGAATTCTCCAACTCGCCGCGCATAGTATCCTGCCGCATTGACGACATACTCGCAGCGAATGTCGCCCTTTGCAGTATGAACGATCCACTCGTCCTTGCTTCTGGTGACACCCGTTGCCGGGCAGAACCGTTCCACGGTCGCTCCCAGGTTCCGGGCGCCCTTCGCAAGTGCCTGTGTCAACTGGGCAGGATCGATGTCGCCGTCATACGGATCGTACAGCGCGCCCGCGAGGTCGTGCAATTCGATGAACGGATACTGTTCCTTGATATCGGCAGGTTGCAGGATTTCAATGTCCATTCCCTGGTATCGCCCCATTCCGGCAGCCCGTTCAAACTCCTGCATTCGCAGCGGGGAATGGGCAAGCCGGATCGAACCGGTGACATGGTAGTTGATTGGATAGTCTGCGGTCTCGCCGAGTGATCTGTACAGTTCCGTCGAATACCTTTGCATGTTCATGATCGACCAGCTTGACGAGAAAGTAGGGACGTTGCCTGCTGCATGCCAGGTCGATCCGGCGGTCAGTTCGTTCTTCTCGAGCAGCACGCAGTCGGTCCAGCCGGCTCTTGCAAGATGATAGAGTGCCGAAAGCCCTACGGCTCCGCCACCGATGATGACTACATGTGCTGTATTCGTGATCTCTCCCATGGGCCCGTCCCCCTGGCGCCGGTCCCGATGGCTCAGGCCACCGGGATGTGTCGAGTTGTTCTGGGACTCCGACGGGAAAAACGTGGCGTCTGTCAAGTCTCTTTAGGCCCGATCATGGCTTCAGGGCGAACAATTTTGTCGAAAGTCACCTCATCCACAAAACCCAGCCTCTTCGCTTCCTCCTTGAGCGTTGTTCCGTTCTTGTGGGCGGCCTTGGCGACAAGCGTAGCGTTGTCATATCCGATTTTCGGAGCCAGGGCCGTGACGAGCATGAGCGATTCATGCAGCAACTGTTCAATTCGCTGCCGGTTGGCCCTGATTCCCGCCACGCAGTGCTTACTGAACGCTGACACGGCATCGCTCAGCAGTTGCATTGACTGGAGGACATTGTAGGCAATCATGGGCTTGTAAACATTCAGTTCGAAATGGCCCTGGCTGCCGGCGAATCCGACAGCGGCGTCATTGCCGATGACATGTGCGCAGACCTGCGTCAGGGCTTCGGTCTGGGTGGGGTTTACCTTTCCGGGCATGATGGATGATCCAGGCTCGTTTTCCGGGAGCGAGAGTTCGCCCAGTCCGCACCGCGGACCCGAAGCAAGAAACCGGATGTCGTTGGCAATCTTATGGAGAGATGCAGAGACCGTCTTCAGCGTCCCGGACATTTCGACCATCGCATCATGTGCGGCGAGCGCCTCGAACTTGTTCTCCGCACTGGAAAAGGGCAGGCCGGTAATCTCGGCAATGTTGCTTGCAACGGCTTCCGCCCAACCAATCCTGGTGTTGAGGCCCGTGCCGACTGCGGTTCCGCCCTGAGCCAACGGGTAGATGTTGCCGAGAGCTGACTCGACCCGGCAAACCGCCAGTTCAACCTGCCTGGCGTAGCCCGAGAACTCCTGGCCAAGCGTAAGCGGCGTTGCATCCTGGGTATGGGTGCGCCCGATCTTGATGATGTCCGAAAATTCCTCGACCTTTCCAAGAAGAACAGCGTGCAGTGCGTGCAGTGACGGGATCAACTGTT
Organism: Paracoccaceae bacterium; assembly: GCA_963664715.2. Classification (GTDB taxonomy): domain Bacteria; phylum Pseudomonadota; class Alphaproteobacteria; order Rhodobacterales; family Rhodobacteraceae; genus JAPOXR01. Next base: position 127,463 of record CAXXUY010000012.1, on the reverse strand, counting down.
CGGTTGCAGTTATCGCGGTGGCAATGTGCATTGCCGTCGGGAAAGTGTCATTGGAAGACTGGCAGAGATTCACGTGGTCATTTGGATGAATCGGTGTCTTGGACCCGAGTTCTCCGCCCAGGCGTTCGATGGCCCGGTTGGCGATGACCTCGTTGGCATTCATGTTTGACTGGGTCCCTGATCCCGTCTGCCAGACGGCAAGCGGGAAATGATCGTCCAGATCTCCTCGCATGACCTCGCCGGCACAATCGGCGATTTCATTGCCTATCTCGCTGTCGATCAGGTCGAATTCGATGTTGGTCAGTGCACACGCGCGCTTGATGATCCCGAGTGCCCGAATGATAGCCACCGGCTGTATCTCCCAACCGATTGCGAAGTTCTGAAGGGATCTCTGGGTCTGCGCTCCCCAATACCTGTCGGAGGGAACCTCCACCTGACCAAAACTATCGGTTTCTACCCTGTATCCGGCCACTGTCATCCTCCTTTGCAATTCAACACTGATCTGGTTCGAGATGTTGAAACATGTGCGGCAACTCGGGAAAGTCTGTCGTGGTGATCGGCATTCTGCAGCAGAAGCCGTGTCCACGGGTTCCTACGTCGGCTTGTTCCGAAACTGGTCCAGGCTGACTATGGTTGCGGACTTCTCGCCTGGCTCCGCGGGCTTGTCTGTATCGTCAGCATCGGGCGTGGCTGTTGCGTGGTGTTCGGTGCCTGAACTTGCATCCAGTTCCCTGAGGTCGGGAAAGGTCAGGTTGAACTTCGCAGAGGGATCCGTGAAGGACCTCACTGCGTCAATCGGGACGAAGATGCTCTCCGGCCGGTCATCGAAGCTCAGCGTCACTGCGAACCCGGCCTGGTTCACCTTGAGGTTTTCGAACTGGTGCTGGAGCACGATCGTCATCGAATTCGGATATTGTTCAAGCAGATGCGGAGGAAGGCGCACATTGTCATGGTCCGTAGAGAACTTGATGACAAAGTGGTTTTCACCGCAGAGACCATGCTGTTCGACATGCGATAGGACTTCAATGACGACCTGATGCATAGAATTGATCATGATCTTTCCATAGTCGATCAAATTCATGTGAATCACCTGTCATGTCCGGCATGCAGCCGGAACCCAAAATATGTCGCCGGATGATGGAAAGCAAATTGCAGGCTTCTGTTGCCAGGTGCCTGCGGACCCCGCCGACGCTTGCTAGGGCGCCGGACTAAATTCCGGTTCGAACGCGCTGCTCACGCAGCGAGAGCCACCGGAGCACGATTGTTGTTGGCAATTGTGCCTTTCGGACCGATAACGGCGGTACCCCACCGAGCGAAAGCTGACACCTTTACGCGTCCGTCGATCCTGTTTCGGCCCCATACTTGTCGACAGAAGCTGTTCTGTCTGGTTCTGGTGGAGCCGCCGGGTACCGCCCCCGGGTCCGGTCCGTTTATTGCGTGCGCATTTATCGCCATAGTTCCTGAGGGAACGGACCATATGTGGATTCTGCGGCCCACCATGTCAAGTCCCGGAACTGACTTTGCAACGACAGATCTACAACTGTTGTGAGAATGTCAGTGAATGCACGCACGGGCCAACGGTTCACCAGTGTCCGGTACTCTCCATGCTGGCCCACGGTTCCTGGGGCGGCAGCGCCTTGCCTTTCTGCAGCAGTTCTATGGACACATTGTCCGGTGAACGGACAAATGCCATGTGACCATCACGCGGTGGACGGCTGATCACGACCCCGTTGTCCATCAGCAACTGGCACATTTCATAAATGTCGTCGACTTCATATGCCAAATGGCCAAAATGCCGACTGTCGGAAGGTAGCCCTTCGTCACCATCCCAGTTCAGCGTGAGTTCTAGTGGGCACTCCGGCTGGTCCTCGGGGGCAAGAAACACCAGGGTAAATCGTCCTCCTTCGTTTTCGATTCGCCGGATTTCCTTAAGTCCGAGAAGTTCGTAGAACGCCATTGACTTATCGAGGTCAAGCACACGCACCATGGTATGCAGATACTTCAGTCCCATTTTCGCTATCCAATTCCACTTTGTGACTTCATGCGACCCGGTGCGTTCTGGACAGGCCAGGGCGACCTGGCCCACGGCACTCGTCTAGCAAATCAGGCTCGCGCTGGTAAAGCGCATTCGTCGAACGGCCATTGCGACCCCGTGCCTTCGCATTCCTGCCCGGTTGCGGATGCCGTCAATGTTCAGCGCTTCATCCGGGCGCGGATGCCGCATTGCACCCATAAAGTGAATTGAATTCGTACAAGCAACAGAATTTAATGAGGCTGCAAGTCGTCAATTTGCCTTCGCGGTTTCAATTCCTGAATTGAAAGCAGGTTGCCATGCCAAATGAGCAGTACAAATCAGAGCAATCGGATTCACCGGAGTCCGGCAGCAACAGGACCAGGCGTGTCGTGAGCGAGGGCATGGAGTCTGTCCTCCATGAACCGCACAGGGTTCTCGACCACGGATTCGTCCGTGTTGTGGACTATTTCGGCAATGACTCATCGATCGTGCAGGCGGCAAGGGTTTCATACGGTGCCGGGACAAAAAAAGCCCGGGAGGATGAGGGACTGATTCGCTACCTCATGCGGCATCGGCACACAACGCCGTTCGAAATGTGTGAGGTCAAGTTTCATGTCAAGTTGCCGATGTTCGTGGCGCGGCAGTGGATTCGCCATCGAACAGCGAACGTCAACGAGTATTCGGCAAGGTATTCGATCCTCGACAGGGAATTCTACATTCCTGACCGTAGTCATCTCGCCTCGCAGTCATCCGCGAACGCGCAGGGAAGGGAAGAACTGCTGCCGGAGGAGGAGGCAAACCGGACTCTGGCAATCTTGAAGGCGGACAGTTCCGCCGCCTACGATCACTACGAGCAGATGTTGTCGCAGGACGGGCAGGTGGGCCTGGCAAGGGAACTGGCGAGAATGAACCTCCCATCCAATATCTATACGCAGTGGTACTGGAAAATTGACTTGCACAATCTTCTGCATTTCATCCTGCTGAGAGGAGACTCCCATGCCCAGTTCGAGATCCGGGCCTATGCAGAGACAATTGGTTGGATCGTTCAGAAATGGGTGCCAATGACCTGGCGCGCGTTTGAGGACTACCAGCTCAATGGCGCGACGCTGTCATATTCCCAGGTCGAGTGTATACGCCGCATGCTCCGGGGAGAGGAAGTAAGCCAGAAGACTTCCGGAATGTCGCCGCGGGAGTGGCGGGAACTCGAGACCGTGATAGAAGGCTGATGACCGGGGCCGGTTCCGGCCCCGCTCGGCAAGCAGTCAGCCGTCACCTTCTGTGCGACCGGACACCGGAAGGAATCGGTCGACGGATATCGGTCCGGCGCCTTTCAGCAGAATGATCAGGAACAACAGTATCCAGAACGTTCTTTGGTCGATGACAAGTGACCCGGATGCGGCATCGAACCAGCTGCCAAAATCCTTGCCCGTCACACCGTGCCCAAAGACATCGACGATGCTCTGCACGAACACAAAGACAATCATTCCCAGCGCAGCTACGCGTGTCAACAGCCCGATTACGATAAGCAGTGGCAGGACCAACTCGCCCACGGTGCCGGCAATCACGATCAGCGTATGAAAGAAACTCAATTGCGTGTGATCATAGCCGGCGGCTTCCATGGCCTTGGGAAAGATCTGCACATAGGCATTGGCCGTGGGGGTCAGGAACCCGAAAATCCCGTCACCCAGCTTGGTCAGGGCAGACTTCCAAAAGTAGACAAGAAGCACGCCAGCAAAAGTCAAACGGGCGAGCGTCGGTATCAGCCATGCCTCGCTCTGCTGGTCCAGATCTTCAAAGATCCGGTTGAACAACCTTATCAGGAACATCATTCTCCCCCGTATTCTATGGAGTCCGCCAAGCTTCCGGCCAATCCAGTAACATCGTCTCTGCCCCTGGATTCCTCACCGGCCGATATTGCTGTAACTGCGTTGAAGGAAACCAGCAAGGACAGGGTTTCGTCAAGGCGCGCTTCTCCGCACCGGGATTCTGCATATTCGCACGCCGCCAACAATGATGCTCCGGCGGCGAGCCGGGTAACCAGTTCAAATCCACTTGGTGGAAGGAGTGCTGGTTCGGGATCGAATTCCTTGCGGACAACAATGACGGATTCGGCAGCGGCGGACGGTTTCGGCCCTTCTAGGACATTTGCGCGCCAAATGCTGCAAACCGGATGAGCCGAGCGTAGCAGCCTCAAGGAAGGCGCAAGTTCAAGCCTTGATTCGGGCAGCCTGTCAGCCGGCACTGCCGTGACAACGTCAAGCGGTACCGCTGCCGAGTCTTTCTCGTGGTATGACTCGCGGATGAGCAACTCAAGCCTTGCCACGTCCGGCAAGTAGGGCAAGTGAGCAACAGGACCAAAACCTGTGAGGAAGGCTGGGAATTCGGTGCCGAACAATGTGAGCACCGGTGACACAGGGGGGAACTGCCTGACAAAGACTCCGGCCATCGCCTCGAAGAACTCGTCTCCGACCAGATTTCTGATTACGGGAAACGAGGATCCGAGCGCGTCGATCAGGCTGACAACGACGTTGTTTCGGTAAACTGAGAAGCGCTTCGTGGGCTCTTTGGAATTGCCCAACAGTCCGGAGGGAACGGGGAGCTCTGAATCCAGGACTGCCGCAACGAATTCGGCCTGTTTGACTGTCATGGATTGTGGACTTGCTCTGCCAGGATCTTCTGCACCCTGCTGGCCTCGTCCGACAATACGGACCACTCCGGAATGTCAGTGTCCCATTCGATCAAAGTGGGCAGGGGCCCTGCGAGCCTGATCGTCCGGTCGTAGAGTTCCCAGACCTGATTGCTCACAGCCGATGCGTGATTGTCGATCAGCAAGGTGGCTCCGTCAGGGTCCTGGTCTGCCTCATGTCCGCCGAGATGGATTTCACCAACGCGGTCGACGGGAAACCTGGCAATGTAATCGTTGGGATCCGAATCCCTGTTTGCCGATGACACGAAAACATTGTTGACATCGAGTAGCAGACCGCACCCGGTTCGATTCGAGACTTCGGTGATGAATTCGACCTCATCAATTTCACTTTCCTCGAACGCGAAATAGGTTGACGGGTTTTCGAGGAGCATGGTGCAGCCAATCGTGTCCTGCACCTGGTCGACATGTCTGCAGACCCTCGCGAGCGTCTCCTCGGTGTAAGGAAGCGGCAGCAAATCGTTGAAATAGTGACCATCATGCGTTGACCATGCGAGATGTTCGGAAAAGGATGCCGGCTCCAGCCAGGCTACCAGTTCCTTCAACCGGGAAAGATGCTGGTCATCCAGGTCCTCTGCGCCACCGATCGACAGTCCAACACCGTGGCAGGAAAACGGAAACTCCTCGCGCAGACGCCGAATCTGCGCGATCGGGCGCCCTCCCTTGCCCATGTAGTTTTCGGCGTGAATCTCCAGCCACACAACATCACCGGGAGACTCCAGGACCTCCCGGAAATGCTGGTTCTTGAATCCTACTCCCGGTGATGGAGGAAGTCCGCCAGAACCGGTCGGCAAATTGTCAAGCATCTGGTTGCTTGGCCGAAAGTAGTGTTATGCGGAAAACATTCCCGGTCAGGACGGCAAGTCTCTGGTCAGTGGCTCCAGTGATCCCATCCTCCCGTCGGGCAATTCCATTTCCGTGCAGGTTCCGGCAGGTACCAGCACCCAGGCATTGCCCTGATAGTCCACGGTCGAGGATCCGGCACAGGTGGTTCCCGGACCGGCCTGGCAGCCGTTCTCCCCGGCGAGCGAAACTCCATAGCACTTTTCCTGGCTTTGTGCGGCGGCCGTTCCGCCACTGACTGCAAACGCAGCTGCGACTGCTCCTGCAATGGCAAGAGATTTCTTGGTGATCGTCATTCTCCATTCTCCTTGTCTAACATGTCAGGCATAGCGCCAAACGGCGGTTACAATGCATGAGGGGGTAGGTCGTTGCAAATTTTTAGTCGTTGATTTTGGCCACGATGAACTAAATGTTACAAGAGGCAAGAGTTTGACTGTACTGGGGAGTCGAGTCGCAGAACCCGGCTTGCCAGAATTGCTGGCGGGCGCAGAACGGCTCGACTCCACAACTGTCTGAACGGAAACGAACTGACCTTCCAATGATCCTCGATAGGCTAGACAAGAGAATCCTGAACGAATTGCAGCGTGATGCCAGTCAGTCGCTGGAGGAAATCGCCGGGCGGGTCGGGTCCTCGAAAACGCCGGTGTGGGCTCGAATCCGGAAGATGCGTGATGCCGGTGTCATCGTGAAACAGACGGTGATTGCCGATCCGGAAAAGCTTGGATTTGAGGCATGTTTCTTCGTGCTGGTCCGGACCTCCGAGCATGATGCGGAATGGCAACAGAAGTTTCTCGAGGCGCTGCTCGACCGGCCCGAGGTCCTGGAGGCACACAGGTTGGCAGGAGATATTGACTACATCCTGAAGGTACGGGTTGCCAACGCCCGTGCATATGACAAATTCTACCAGGCACTGATTTCCCAGGTGAAGATATTCAATGTGACGGCGTTGCTGTCGATGGAAGAAATCAAGTCGACAACAGTGCTTCCACTTGAACGCGAGTGATGACCGGAAAGCAGGGATTTGCAGACACCCGGGAAGCGAGCCTTGCACTTCGCAAAAAGCGCTTGGGAGTAAGGTGCAGGGCAAGGGGAACGTTGGAGCTCTGCGTTCTTCTCGAACGGTTTCTCAATTCTGTCGAGGGTGAGCTCGACCCGACGATGATTGGGTCGATCGAGGCGCTGCTGGAAGAAGCCGACCAGGATATTCTGGACTGGTCTCTCGGTGCGGCCGATTGCCCCGAACGCCATGCAGGTGCAATATCATTGTTCAGGAGTCTTGCCATTCCGGCCCGGAACAAGTGAATGGCCGATTGCTCGACACTGGTGGGGCTGGCCGGGTCGTAACCGTTCGGCAAAGGTGTGATGGGCTGGTCCGCCGGAGATTGGTGACGGGCTTTCCGGGATTTGCCTTTTTGCTGGTAAGCCGGCTGCATGACCCGGCATCACCGGTGCCGTGCACAATGTCTCGGGCTGGGTCCAATAAGAAACGACTCGGGGACGGGGCCGATGCGGCAGCAAAGGGGAATTCTCGAATCCAGGGAAAGACATCCGGCTTTGCCCGCTCCAGAAGGGCTGGAAGAAGACCCTCAATCAATGGCAACGGCAGAGAGTAAAAGCACATCTTCACTGAAATGTTGCAGGTTGCGCGCACACGAATTGTCAAGCCACAATTCCACCCGCAGGGGCCAGTGTACAGGTCAGGCAGGGTAGTCAGTCGAAAACTCGATCTCGAATTCAAGCATGTCACAGGGATACAACAGCTTCGCCGAGTAGATTAGGACCCCCTTCTCGTCGAAAAACTCCCTGAATACCTTGAAGACAGCTGAGTTCACCTTGATCCCGAGCGCCTTCGCGAGGTCAAAATCGGCATAGGCGATCGTGACCTTCTGGCGCGCATTTGCGATGTCCACATCGAGGTCGCGCAAGGCCGCGACCACGATCTCCTGCTTGAATTGATCTGGTGCGCGCTCGTAGACCTGATCGTCGAGACGGATATCGGCTTGGCAGAATGGCTTGCCGCCACGCGCATGAATACGGCGCATGCAACGAAAATACCTTCCATCATCGGACTTCTCGATTGTTGCGTCGCCCTTGCGTACCGAGACCTTGAGCTGGTCCACCATTGCATGGATCTCTGCAATCTCCGCGCGCATTTTAAGTGAAACGCGGTCAGGAATCTGAACCTTGCGCACAAAGGTCCCGCGACCGGAGTGCTTTTCGATGAGCCCTTCATCTTCCAAGGTGTTCATCGCCTGCACCACGGTCATGCGCGCGACGCCCAGTTCTTCGGTCAATTCCCGAAGAGCGGGAAGACGCGCGCCCGATGGCAGATCTCCGGACATGATCTGATGTCGAAGAACTTCGGCCACTTCGGCGTGCAATGGGACTGCCTTCCGCTTCATGGACTGAAGATTCATCTTGACAATATCCCCCAATCTATAGGTACAAAGTCCCAGAACTTTTTACATCGCTCCGGGCATTCAATGCAAGCACGACACAATCTGGAAGAGTTGGAGAGGATCGCGACGCGGCTTCGCATACACGTGGTCGACATGGTCGCGCCTTCGGGCCAAGGCTACGTGCAGCAGGGCCTCGGGGCAGCGGATATTTTCACGTCGCTCTATTTCGCAGAGGCGACGTTGGACCCGGCCGATCCGACCTGGCCGGGCAGGGACCGGATCTTTCTGACCACCGCCCATAACACCGCGATTTTCTACGCCACATTGGCCGAGCGCGGGTTCTTCGACACCGAACAGCTCACCAGTTATGTAACAGATGGCTCGCCGCTGGAAATAAACTCGTCCGAGCGCTTGGGTCCGTTTGTCGAGGCGACCTGCGGCTCACTCGGTCAGGGCCTGTCGGTCGCCATCGGTTGCGCTTTGGCGGCAAAGCGGCAGGGACGCGCCAGCCGCTTCTATGTCATCGTTGGCGATGGGGAAATGCAAGAGGGGCAGGTCTGGGAAGCCGCGATGTTCGCGGGGGCCAAGGGTCTCGATAACCTCTGCCTGATCGTGGACTACAACTTCGTGCAGTCCGAGGGCCCGATGGATCTGGTCATGTCGCTGGAGCCCTTGATGGACAAGATGGAGAGCTTCGGTTTCGCTTGTCAGGAGGTCGACGGCAACGACATTGGCTCGTTGCTGGACGCCTATGATCAAGCCCGAGAGGCCAAGGGCAAACCGAGCTTCATCAAGGCCAACACGTTGATGGGCAAGGGTGTCGGGTCGCTCGAAGGGTTGATGTTCCACCAGTTGCGCTTCCCACCCGAGGTCGCTGCCTCGGCCCGCGCTGAATTGGAGGCACAACTGTGACGTCCGTCCCGAACGGGCGACCGACCTGCGACCGATCGACGCAATAGAATTGGAAACACGGCATCAACGGCACCGCAATCGCAAACGGGGCGCACGACGTGATACAGCGCAAGAACCGAGAGGGAAGACATGACTGCACCGGTTGCGGTGATCACGGGGGCAGCTGGCGGAATAGGCTCCAAGCTTGCCCGTCGCCTGGCTGCCGACGGGTGGCGGCTGCACCTGGTCGATATCGATGCCGGTCGGCTGGAGCAACTTGAACATGCGCTGCCCGAAGGCACCACGATTGCCGAAAGCGGCCTGGAAGATCCGGCGGCCTGCGCAACGGCGCTTCCGGATGCGCCGGACGAAATCGGCGCGCTGGTGCATCTGGCCGGTATCTTCGTCCCGCATGACCTTGGTCCCGACAGCCGCGAGATTTTTGACCAGACGATGCAGCACAATGCATCGAACGCCTTTGACCTTGCTGGTGCGGTCCTGCCGCGCATGATTGATGGCGGCCGCATCGTGCTGACCTCGTCGCTTGGATTCAACCGAGGCGTGCCCGACCATGCCGCCTATTCCATGGCGAAGGGGGCGATTGTCGGGTTGACCCGCGCGCTGTCGCGCCGGGTAGGAAATCGGGGGATCTGCGTCAACGCCGTGGCGCCCGGTATCATCGAAACGCGCATGTCGGATCACCTGATCGAACGACGCGGGCGCGACGCACTTCTTTCAACCATTCCGCTCGGCCGACTGGGTCAGCCCGAGGATGTTGCCGGGGTGATCGAGTTCCTGTTGTCTGACAGTGCGTCTTACGTCACCGGTCAGGTGATCAACGTCGATGGTGGAATGATCAATGCTTGATCCCCTGATCCCGGAATGCCCGCAGCATGGACGCCCCAGCTTCCGCCGCGCAGTGCGGGAGAAGCCATTGGCAACTGGCGTCGCAACTTCCCTACAGTATGACAGCGAGGACATGTCGACATGAACACTTCCCTATCGGACTTGAACTACTCGGATGAGCAGATGCTTGGGTTCTACCGGGAAATGCTGCGAATTCGTCGGGTTGAGGAACAGATCGGCAAGGACGCCAAGGCCGGGAACATCCCTGGCGCCGTGCATCTCTATATCGGGCAAGAGGCAGTCGGTGTCGGCGTTTGTTCGCAACTCACTGACGACGACTGGATTGCCTCGACCCACCGTGGACACGGTCACTACCTTGCCAAGGGTGGAGACAGCAGATTGCTGATGGCAGAGATCTACGGTCGCGAGACCGGTATGTGCAAGGGACATGGCGGGTCCATGCATGTTGCGGATTTCTCCAAGGGAATTATCGGTGCCAATGGTATCGTCGGTGCCGGAATCTCGATCATCACGGGTGCAGCATGGGCTGCACAGATGGATGGCAAGGGAGCCGTCGGCGTTGCCTTTTTTGGCGATGGCGCCGCGAACCAGGGTGTTTTGGGTGAGGCGCTGAATGTGGCCATGCTCTGGAAGTTGCCGGTGATTTTCGTATGTGAGAACAATGGATTCTCCGAGTTCTCGCCATCTTCGACTGTGACTGCAGGCAATATCGTCGACCGGGCCAAACCCTATGGTGCCGTCCACGACGCAGTGGATGGCAATGATTTGGTCGCCGTCCACCAATGCGCTGCGCGAGCCATCAAGCATGCGCGAAGTGGCAACGGACCTACATTGATCGAAGCACGCACCTATCGGCAGCGCGGCCATGTCGAGGCCGAGGCGTCTTTCCTGGGGTCGAAATACCGATCGGATGAAGAGGTTGCCGAATGGATCGCCCGTGACCCGATTCCTGCCCTGGCCAAGCGCATCATGGACGCCGGGCAGGCAAGTCAGGCCGATCTCGATCAAGTGGAGGAGGACATCGCGGCCGAAGTGATCGAGGCGGTGCGATTCGCCGAAGGCTCACCTTTTCCCGACCCTGCAACGCAGGGCACCAATTACATGTTCGCATAGGGGGGTTCCGGGGCATGGCAAAGAAACGCATGATCCAGGCCATCAATGAAACGCTTGACAGCGAAATGGCCAAGGACCCGAAGATCGTGGTGTTCGGCGAAGATGTCGAGATCAGCCTGTTTGGCGACACTCGCGGGTTGAAGGACAGGCATGGGGCCCACCGCGTCCGCAATATGCCGATCTCGGAAACGGTGATGAGCGGCATGGCCGTGGGCGCCGCGGCGGCGGGATACAAGGTGGTTTGCCACATGATGTTTGGAAACTTCATGTATACCGGCTTTGACAGTATTGCGAACCAGGCCAGCAAACTGCGTTACATGACGGCCGGACAGATAGCCTTGCCGATTGTTTATATGGGGGTTTTCGGAGGCGGTCGATCGGCTGCGGCACAGCATTCCGATGCGATGCACCCGATGTTCATGAATCTGGGAGGGATCAAGGTCGCCCTGCCCGCGACAGCTGCCGATGCAATGGGTCTGTTGCGGTCGGCAATTCACGATCCAAATCCGGTGATGTTCTTGCAAGCGGCCGGGCGCGGCGGTGAACAGGGCGATGTACCCGATGGCGATCATGTTATCGAACTTGGCAAGGCTTCGACCGTTCAGGAAGGAGACGACGTGACGGTCGTGGCCATTGGTGCCATGGTGAGGCCGGCAATGCGCTCGGCGCAGAAACTGGCCAGAGAGGGGATTGGTGTCGACCTGATCGATCCTCGCACGGTCGTGCCGCTGGACAGCGAGATGATCTTCAGATCCGTCCGCAAGACCGGTCGACTGGTCGTGGTGGACGAGGCGCGCGACATGTGTTCCGCGGCATCCCACATCGCGGCGATTTGTGCCGACCAATGTTTCGATGCCCTCAAGGCACCGATCCGGCGCGTCACGGTTCCGGATGTGGCACTGCCCTATTCACCGCCGCTGGAGAAGGCGCTCCTGCCAAACGAGGTCAGTATCACGGACACTGTATACCGTCTGCTCGGCAAAGCCTCCACTGAACATGCCTGAGTCATGAAGGTTTTGCTGAAAATGCCGCGGATCGGCATGAACATGGAAGAAGGCACCCTTGTCGCATGGCGAGTCCACCCGGGTGAGAGCTTCAAGGAAGGCGACATTCTCTACGACGTCGAAACCGAAAAGGTCACGAATGAATACGAGGCGCCTTGTAACGGAACGATGCTGGAACACCTCGCCGATGAAGGGGACGACGTCCCGGTAGGTGACAGTGTCTGCAGAATTGAAAGAGGCGACTGAACTTCTATGACTGAGACCCTGACCAAACTCGAAGCTGCGGATTTCATCAACCGGTCCTTCAAGCCATTGCCTCGATCCTATGGCGACGCTCTGATTGAAGCCGCAAGGGCCGATGAGCGCATTGTCGCTCTTTGCGCCGACCTCGTTCCGCCAACCGAAACCGACCGCTTCCGCGACGAGTTGCCCGAGCGGTTCCACAATGTCGGTATCGCAGAGGCGAACATGATCGGCATGGCTGGCGGCATGGCGCGTTCTGGCGAAATCCCCTTCTGCCATTCGTTCTGCGCCTTCATCACCAAGCGCGTGCTCGACCAGATCACGATGCAGGCGGCCTATCCGAACCTGCCCGTGAAATTTGTCGGATTCCTGCCGGGGGTGGCGACGCTGTTGGGCGTCTCGCACCAAGCCATCGAGGATGTGGCGATCCTTCGTGCAGTGCCCAACATGGCAGTGTTCGAACCCTCTGGTCCAGAATACCACGCGGCCATGGTCAAGATGGCGCTGGATTGGAACGGACCGGCCTATCTGCGGATGAAACGGCCGGAGACGACCCCGCCTGCCTTCGAGCCACAGTCGCTGGAAATCGGCAAAGGCGTCATCCGTCGCGAGGGTTGCGATCTCGCGATCGTTTCCGCTGGGCTCTGCGTGAGCGAAGCGCTGAAGGCGGCGGACATTCTCTCGGGCGAAGGGGTCGAGGCGGGTGTCGTCGATATGGCCTCTCTCAAACCGATTGACGAATCGCTGATCATCGAATGCGCAAGAACCACGGGTGCCATCGTAACGGCAGAAAACCACAACATCATTGGCGGTCTCGGCTCCGCCGTGGCCGAAGTGCTGGCCAGAGCCGGGATCGGCTTGCCGTTCAGGTGTGTGGGCGTTCGTGATCGTTTCTGTGAGGGCGGCAAAACGCCGTATCTGATGAACAAGTTTGGGATTGATGCCCCGGCCATAGCGGAAGCAGCGCGCGATGTCATGAAACGGAAGGGATAAGCATGGGCTTCAGGTACGAGTACGGATACGGCGATGACGCTTACGAGACCGTCAACCCGGCCAATCCGCCTGAGAAGATCGGACGCTATGCAATCATGGGCTCGGTTGAACTGGGCGCGGCAATTGAGCAGGCGAATTCGGCTCAACGGGAATGGGCGCGTGTGCCCGGGCTGGAACGCTCGCAACGCCTGAACGCCTTTATCGACGCGGTTGGAGCGCGCGCCGACGATCTGGCGACCGCCGGCACTCTGGAGCAGGGGAAACTCCTCCGCGAGTCGAGGGGCGAAACACTGAAATCATGTGCCGAGGGGCGGTTTTCGGTCGGGGAAGCGGCTCGCATGGGGGCGATGGCCATCGCATCAGGTCGCGCCGGGTTCTCCAACCAGATCCTGCGGCGCCCGCGCGGCGTGATCTTCTGTATCAGCCCTTGGAACTTCCCGATTTCCACACCTATGCGCAAGATCTGCCCGGCACTGGCGTTCGGGAATGCCGTCGTAATGAAACCCTCGCAATTCACGCCAGCGGCCAATTTCCTCCTCGCCGAGATCTCCAAGGAGTTCTTCCCGGACAACCTCATTCAGGTCGTCATGGTCTCGGGCCATGCAGCGAGCGAGGTCGTTTCGAGGGGCGAGGTGCATGGCGTCAGCTTCACGGGATCGGTGCCGACCGGCAAACTGGTCTATTCCGCAGCAGCACAGAACCTCATCCCGGTTCAATTGGAAATGGGCGGAAAGAACGGGGCCATCCTGAACGATACCGACGACCTGAAGGGGGCGGTCACGCAGATCATGGGCGCGGCTTTCATGACCTCCGGCCAGCGCTGTACGGCGATCAGCCGCCTCCTCGTTCACAAGTGCCTGGCCGACCAGACCAAGGACATCCTGGCAGCAAAGGCGAACGCACTGAAGTTGGGGCCCGGGCTTGAAGCCGACAGCGACCTTGGCCCACTCTGCAATCTTCCGCATTGGCAGGATGTCTGCGCCAAGACCGAACGTGCCATTGGTGAGGGCGCCAGACCCCTGGCCGGCGGGTCTGCGCCAAATCGACCCGACGACGGCTACTACTATCGCCCGACCATCCTTGATGACGTGCAGCACGACTCCGTCGCGGGTCAGGAAGAAATCTTCGGACCTGTCCTGTCGGTTCTCGAATACGACACTTTCGATCAGGCGATGGAGATGCTGAACGGCACCGAATTCGGCCTTACTTCCGCGCTGTTCTCCAACCGCAACGACCTGATCCAGCGCTTCCTGGCCGAGAGCCAGAACGGCATGATCCATGTCAACCACGGTACGGTACCGGACAACAACATGCCGTTCGGCGGGATCAAGAATTCCGATGTCGGGGCATATTCAGTCGGGCCGACAGCGGTGAATTTCCACACCTCCGAGCATTCGGCCTACGTGGCTTGCTAGGCGTTGACTTTTCGGCACGACATAACCCTCGCGAAAACCGATGTCTTCCCGATCAGGGCAAAAGGCGGTGTATCGCCGAAGATGGCGCTCGGCTCGATGCCCACGCGACCCGCCTTGCTAGTCCGGATCGAGGACACCGACGGCTGCTTTGGCTGGGGCGAGGTCTGGGCCAATTTTCCGCCACGCGCCAATCTACACAAGGCGCACATCATCGAAGACGTCGTGGCACCGCACCTGCAACGTGCGCGGTTTGTCGAACCTCGAGAGATCGGCGCATTCCTTCGCAAAAAGCTCTCGATCTACTTCCTTCACGTCGGGCAACTCAAGGTCTTCGAGCACATACTCGCCGGCATCGATACCGCCCTCTGGGACCTCGCGCTGCGCAAGGCGGGTCGGTCCTTTGCCGAATTCATGGGGCTCTCCGAGTCGTCCGCTCAATCCTACGCGAGTTCGATCAACGCGGGCGACCTGGGGCGCCTGATCCCGCATCACGCGTCACTCGGGCAGACGTATTTCAAGCTGAAGATAGGATTTGCAGAACACGGCAACCGCGAACTTGTGGAAAGGGCTGCAACATTGTGTCCGAGCGGATCGCGTATCATGGTTGACAGCAACCAGTCATGGACACTTGCGACAGCCAAGGAGATACTTGGCAGGTTGGAAGACCTGTCACCCTTTTTCGCGGAAGAGTCGCTGCCCGCGAACGCGCCACTAGCCGATTGGGAAGACCTTGCCTCGGCCACGGATATCCCGCTTGCTGGCGGCGAAAACATTTACGGAATCAAGAAGTTCTGCACGATGGCGAATGTCGGGCTACGGATCTTGCAGCCGGACGTCGCAAAATGGGGCGGCGTGACAGGCGCCCTGGATCTGGTGCGCGCGATGCCTCAGGGTACATACCTGTGGCCACACTTCATGGGCACGGCAGTCGGTCAAATCGCGGCCCTGTCGATCACGGCAGTCGTCGGTGAAAACTCATCCTGTGAAGTGGACGTCAACGAGAATGCCCTGCGAACCGATCTCTGTGGCGACATCATCACCGTCAGGAAAGGCCGTGTAAGTCTGCCTTCCGGGCCTGGCCTGCTAATGCCGCCAGTTCCTGATCGCCTCGCGACATTCCATGACAGTCGGGACTCGCGGCCAATGGCCGGAGTTTCCTGCAACGGATCGTCGTAGAATGGGGAGAATGGATGTCGGTGCGGCCAGACATTCTCAACTCAACGCCTCGCTTCGCACCATAAAGTCGCCACCAGGAATGACCGCGAATCGGTCAACCGCGGCCCCGACCTTGATCGAAATTTCTCAAGATCAACCACCAACAACCCGGGCCAGACTCATTTGAAGGACTGGAGACTGACCCGTTCCGGCACGGCATCGTCCAGAATCCGCACGTCGATCACTGCTGTCTTGTTGCCGTGCAATGCGTCGGCAAAGGCGCTGTCAAGTTCACCGCTGTTCTCGACCCGAATTCCTACGCAGCCAAAGGCGCGCGCAATTTCGGCGTAGTCCAACTCGGTGAACTCGGTGGATATGTAGCGGCCGTCGAAGAAGAGCCTCTGGTTGTCCTTGATGAAATGCATGTTCGAATTGTTCATGACGACGATGGTCAGGTTGGCGCCACTGCGCACTGCTGTCTCCAACTCCTGGATGACCATGGCAAATCCGCCGTCTCCTGTCAGGCAGACGACTCTCTGGTCCGGCGTTGTCAATGCGCGCGAGATGGCGGCCGGCAATCCATAACCCATCACGCCGAAACCGCGGGGTCCCAGGTAATTCCTTCCCGGACTGCGCACCTCGAAATACTGGCCGCCCCAGATCTGGTTGAACCCGGAATCACAGACGAGAACGTCGTCATCCTGCATTGCATCCCGCATCGCGCGGATAACCTGGATCGGGTGCACTGGCCTGGCATTGTCGTCCCGGGCAAGCGGTGACTCGATACCCTGTTCCTTTCGCCATTTCGCGGTAATTTTGGAAACCGCGTCGCGCTGTGTCGTTTTGGACGAGATTCGAGGGCCGGACTTGAGAAGGTTGAGCATCTCCCGCAGGACGGCCTTGATGTCGCCTGTCAGTGCCAGGTCAACCGTGTAGTTGCGGCCGATCTGGGTTGGCTCGACATCGATCTGGACCAGTCGCGTCTTCTTGTCCGGAATGCGCCATGCCGCCGTGCCGACATTGTTGAAACGGGTTCCCAAAGCCAGACCCAAATCTGCCTGAAGGACGTATTCATTCGACGCAGGCCGCCCGAGGAGACCATAGGGTCCGAGGCTGAGGGGATGGTTCTCGGGCAGCGTGCCTTTGCCCATGTAAGAGGTCGCCACCGGCATATCGAGCAGTTCGGCGAGTTTCCTGACTTCGTCTGTCGCGCCCGAGGCCATCACGCCACCACCGCCCAGTATGATCGGGCGACTGGCCGAAAGAATGGCGTCGACTGCGGTGGAAATCTCGTCCTGGGGTGGAGTCGGTCGGAATGCGGGCCAACCGGCGTAGCGCGTGTCAACCTCGAGGTCTTCTTCGGTGAATTCGTGCCTGGCCCGCAGCGTCGTCATCGGGAAGCTCAGCAGCACGGGGCCGGGCCGTCCGGTGGTTGCGATCTGAAAGGCTCTCTTCACGAATTCTGGAATCCGATCGATATGATCCACCGAGAAGACCTGCTTGGTGATCGGGCGAAAGAGCGTTGTCTGGTCGATCTCCTGAAAGGATTCGCGTCCCCGCCAATCTGCCCGAACGTCCGAGACGATGGCCACGACGGGGATGCCCGAGAGAAAGGATTCCGAGATCCCGCTGACCAGATTGGTGGCGCCCGGCCCGACCGTGGCATCGCAGACACCGACCTTGCCTGTTGCGCGCGCATAGGAATCGGCCATCTTTGCTGCAGCCTGTTCGTGCCGCACCAGGAGATGACGGATGTCGTTGCGGCGGTAGATTGCATCGTGAATATGGGTTTGTTCGCCGGGCAGACCGAACATGGTGTCCACGTCGAACCGGCGAAGCATCTTGACGATTGCCTCGCCGCCATTCATCGCTCTCCTGCCTTCGCGGGGCATGGTTCACTCCTCCGCACTTGAATTGCACCGGCCTCTCTGGAGAGTTCACGGTCCGACGTAAAGGCCGCCATTGACTTCAATGGTTGTCCCGGTCAGGTAGTCTGCGAGGTTGGAGGCCAGAAACAGGCAGACCTTGGCGACATCAACGGGAAGTCCCAGTCGCCCCACCGGGATTCGGGCGGCGATGGCCAGGTTGACCTCGTCGGGCACGTCCTTGATCAATCGGGTGTCGATCCGGCCCGGATTGATCGCGTTGATAGTCAGCCCTGTGCCGCCCAATTCGCGGGCGACGACCTTGGTCAGCCCCAGCACCCCGGATTTGCCCGAGACATAGTGCACGGGTGCCACGGCGCCGCCGATCCTCGCGGCCAGCGAAGCGATGTTGATGATGCGCCCGTGTCCGCGCTCCAGCATGGCCGGAATGAAGAGGCTGGTACATTGGAAAACTGCGGTAAGATTCACCGCCACGACCCGGCTGAAATGCTCCACAGGCATTTCCCAGGTCTTCCAGGTCTTTCCCTCCGGGCTTGTCTTGGGAGTCCAGCCGACGCCGTTGACAAGAACATCCGGCGCGCCTGGCGATTGCGCCATGGGACTCAGCCGCGCCTCGACGGCATCGGCATCGGCGAGATCAAGCTTGATCAGGCTTACACCCTCGTGCTCGGCGGCCAGCGCCTCACCTGGCGAGATGTTCAGGTCGACCAGCGTGACCCGCTTGCCCTGATCCAGAAACGCGCGCGCGATACCGAGTCCGATATCACCGCAGCCGCCGGTGACCAGAACGTGATTTCCCTTGATCTTCATCAGTTGCTCCCAATCGACTTGGTTCGCCGGCGCGGGCTTCGTCGCCGGCGAACTTCTCGTTCTTTGACCGAAAGGTGGATATGCTTCGTTCAGGCAACCTCGATCGCGTTCGGCAGGAGTTCTCTTTCAAGATACTCCTTCGCCTCGGCGTGGGTTATCCAGTCAGGCGGCGGGAAGTCCGCTGCCATCTCCCAATCATCGCCGGTCGCCTCCATGTGAGCGGCAATCCGGGCGTCAAACTCGTCCATCAACGGCTGGTACGCCTGGTCATCCACCAGGTTGTTTTGCTCATGGTAATCTGCGCGCTCGTCAAACAGCAGCATGCGTTCGTCCTTGTGGCGCATGTATAGCCAGTCCTTGGTACGAATCCCGCGCTCGCCAAACGGTGCAAACTCGCGCGGGTTACCGCCCGTTTGGGTAAAGACCTGATACCAGATCGCGTCGCGGGCCTCGGTTTCTTCACCATCGAGAACGGGCAGGTAACTTCGGCCATCGAGACCTTCGGGGATCTCTGTCCCAACGATGTCGAGGATCGTAGGCATCATGTCAGGGCCGACATCAACCAGTGCCCCGGTCTTCTGCGGTTTGAACCGAGCGGCATAACGGACAATCAACGGCACGTGCATGGCGCCCCGGTAGGCCTGGTTCTTGATCCCGCAATAGCTACCCTGCTGACCGCACATGTCGCCGTGATCGCTGAAGAACAGCACGACCGTGTCATCCGCGACTCCTTGACGATCAAGCTCGTTCAGGATCCGCCCGACATTCCAGTCGATATTGTGGATCATCCCGTAGTATTCGGCGATGAATTGGCGAATCTCCGCCTCGGTTTCCGGCTCTTCAACGGGTTTGGTGTCGTAGGCCGCGTGGCTCGAATGTCCGGACCGCGGATCGCCGCCGCACCAAATCTCGTTTCGAATTCTCTGGAACCTGCGCTGAAGTTCCATGTTGGGAACGCCCGCGGGCAGAGGGATCTCGTCGGGGCTATACACCGTGCGCAGATAGTCCGGCATATCCATCGGGAAATGCGGCGGACCATAACTCACATACCCGATCCACGGCTTGCCGTCCCTGGCGGTCGACGCGTCAGCAATGAAGTCGATCAACTGATCAGTCTGGTAGTCTGGTTCATAGCGTTTCGAATGAAAGGCCTGACCATCGTCATCATAGTAAATCGATGACATGTATTCGTGACCGCGATTGAAGCCTATGAAGTGATCCCAGCCAAATCGGCGTTCAGGCGGCACGAAGCCGGGCTTGGGGCCGCCTTCGAGATGCCATTTCCCGATATACCCGGTCCGATAACCGGCATCCTTCATGAGATCGGCAAGGAAGATCTGATCACCGCGCAGTGGGAAGTGATTTTGAATCAACCCGTGCCCCTGGGCATATTTGCCTGTCATTACGGAGGCGCGGAACGGGCAGCAAAGCGGGTACGACGTATAGGCCTCGGTGAAGTGAACCCCTTCGCTGGCCAACCTGTCAATCTGTGGTGTCTTGATTGCCGGATTGCCGGCACAGCCCATTGCGTCGTACCGCATCTGGTCTGCATAGATCAGAAGGATGTTGGGTCCCTCTCTCATGAGTCACTGACCTTGTCCGCCCTTCGGCCTTTCAACCGGGTCGAGATTGGTCCCCAGAGAACTGTCAGTGCCAGAACTGCATAGATCCCGAGACCGATGGGTGTGTTGAAGAACTCTGCCGTGCTGCCATCAGCAATCGTGATGGACTGACGCAGGGAGTTTTCCAGGATCGGGCCAAGCACGAAGCCAATGGAAAGCGGCGCAATGGAATAGCCCAGTTTCCTGACGACGTATCCGAGCACGCCCCCAGCCAGCAGAACACCCACGTTAAAGAGACTGTTTGAAACCGCATAGATGCCGGTAAAGCTCAGCAAGAGCACAGTCGGCACGATCACGGACATCGGCACCCTAATAAGCATCGCGGCAAAGCGGATCGCGAACAGGCCGATGAACAGCAACAAAATGTTGATGTAGAAGAGGCCGAGGAACAGGGAGTACATGATGTCCGGGCGCTCATCAAAGAGCGTCGGCCCAGGTGCCAGACCCTGAATCAGGAACGCGCCCAGCAGAACCGCTGCCGCAGGACTGCCCGGTACGCCAAGTGTCAGAGTCGGAACCAGCGCGCCGCCAACGGTCGCGTTGTTCGCCGTTTCGGGAGCAACGATTCCTTCAGGAATACCTGTGCCGAACTTCTCCGGTTCCTTGGAACGACGTTTTTCTTCCGAATACGCAAAGAACGCACCGACCGCGGCGCCCTCACCGGGAATGATCCCGATAATGGTGCCAAGCAGAGAAGACCGCGCCAGATTGCCCTTGAGTTTGGACAGGGTCTTCAGCCCCGGGATCTTCACGGTCAGGCTGGTCTTGTCGAATTCAACACGCTTCAGCGCCCTTTCCGAACCGATCAAGACTTCGGACACTGCGAATATGCCGACGAGAAACGGAACCAGTGGTATGCCTTCGTACAAGTGATAGGTCCCGAACGTGTAACGCTCTGCGCCATTCAGTTCATCCAGCCCCCAGGTCGTCAGAAAGATGCCAAGACCACCGACAAGCAGTCCCTTGAAGAGATTTGCACCCGCGACGCGGACAACGACGACCAATCCGAAAATGGAGATGGCCAGAAACTCCCTGGGTCCGAACTTGATCGCGGCTTGAGCAAGTATGGGCGCGATAAAGGCTAGACAAACTACACTTACAAGACCGCCGATGATGCTGCCGGTCAGCGACAGGCCCAGCGCTTCGCCTCCACGACCCTGTTTGTACATCGCGTGTCCGTCCATGACGGTCGCGATCGCGGCCCCGGTTCCCGGAATGCCGACGGCGATCGCCGAAATCGAGCCCCCGTAGATCGCGGAATTGTAAATGGCGAGAAGCAGGATCAGCGACGGAACCGCTTCCATGTAGAATGTGAAGGGCAACGCCAACGCAATCGCGATCGGCGGCCCGAGGCCGGGCAGAATTCCGATGACCAATCCAAGAAGGATGCCGACGACCAGCAGAGACAAGGTGAACGGGTCAAAGAGGTTCGCAAAGGCGATACCTACTGCGGCGGCGTCAAACACTAGAATTGTGTCCCAAGCAACTGAGTGAAGACCAGATATACGCCAGCCGCCAATGCCAGGACGACGCCGTAGATGACCGGGCTGCGCACGCCGATCGCCACACAGAGGAGCGGCCCGGAAATCAGCGCCATCGGGATGTATCCGAAGTTGTTCCAGACAATGTAGCTGACAACTGCAGCAACCAGCGCCAGCAGGCCGCGCCTTGCCTCGGAGGACGAAGCAAAAACGGTTTGACCTTCATCTCCAGCTTCACCTCTTGTCACGTAGTTATAGAGTACAATTGCTGCGCAAAGTGCCGTGAATCCCAGCAAGAGTTGCGGAAAGAACCTCGATGGAAGTCCGGAACTGGCCAGTAGTCCAGCGGCCTCAAATCCCTGTGCAACAACTGCAAAATAGGCGCAGGCAATGATGACCAGGATCGTGAAGACTATGTTTGCCAATCGCTGGGTCAGCATGAATCAGTTTCTCATCTGCGCAGGTAGAGGAACCGGCGCCGCGAAAATGCGGCGCCCAGTAGGATTCGGTGTGTGCACCTTACTTGTGCAGCAGTCCAAGTCCGTCAAGGATCGGCGAGTACAGGTCGATGCCGGATTGCAGCAACTGCCCGACATTTTCGGGACCGTGTACGAACTGCCAGTCGATGCCCGGAGGCAGTGTGGAGATGAACTCTTCAGTACCCAGCACTGTGGTTGCTTCAATCAGCCTGTCGACGATCTCCTGAGGCGTTCCGGCCCTTACAGCCCAGCCACCATGCACCCAAACGCCGGCTTCCTTGCCTGGAAAGGCTTCGGCGATGGTGCGAACACCGGGCAGATGCTGTTCGAAGTAGGGCTGACGGTTGTTGTCCAGGATGATCAACGGACGGATTTCGTTCTTGAATGCATTGATCGTCGCAATCTGTCCGACGCCAACGTCAACCTGTTCGCCTATCAGACCAGTCATGGTTGCCGGAACGGTCTTTAGTGCGATGGTCTTGAATTCTAGACCAAACTCGGACGCCAGTTGAACGGCGCTCAGGTTCGGCGGCGCGCCGAGATTGTTGACACCCATGCTGAGTTTCTCGCTCCTTGCTGCTTCAAGGAATTCCTCGAACGTCTGGATCGGGCTGTCAGCTTTCACATAGAGCGCATTGGATGCCGTCGGACCCGCATAGAACGGAATGAAGTCCTCGCTCGGGCTATAGGGCACTGCGCGGGTCAGTGGTACAACCATGAAACTCGGCGGAGACCATTGAAAGATTGTGTGGCCGTCCGCCTCCTCTTCAAGCACGCTCATGGTTGCAGGAATATGAGCGCCACCTGGCTTGTTCACGACATTGATCGGCACGCCCAACTCCGCGCTGACAGCCTCAGCCGCCAGACGCGCGCCGATATCCGCATTGCCTCCAGCTGCGAATGAAACGACCAGCGTAATCGGCTTTTCAGGGTATTCAGCCAGCGCCCCCCCGGTGCTGAGGCCCAATGCAGCTATTGAGGCGGCCGCCACTTTGAAAAGGTTCATCTTGAAGCTCTCCCTTGTTCTATCTGGTGTATGGTTGGTCTAGATGTTCGTACCTATGTTGCGTGCGCACGAAATGTCAAGCCACATATCCGGCCGAGGGCGCGGCCCATATTCCTGACTTCGACGGATTTCGCCGGGCAACTGGAAGGTGAAGTTGTGAAGTTCCGGTCCGCGGGAGTCTGGTGGCGGGTATCCGGGTTTGTCTAGTCCCTGCTAGCAGGATACAGGCCCCGGGATCTATCAGTCCGGGCCCATATTGAGTTCCGAGCCTGGAACGGGTTCATCGCGAGCTGGCGCCAACACGGGCACGCACCCCCGCATCAAGGTTCTACGCTTCGCCGGCGCCGATACGACAGAACTGGAGAAATCCCAAATCCCGGGAAAGGAAACCGGCACTGCCCATTCCGGAAGGACCGGCAGACGTTCCTCGAGCAATGGCAACAACAGACAGGGTCATCGCATCCTCACTGGATGGAAGAGTTGGATGAAGCTTGTATAGGTCTTGGTAAGCCACTGACTTAATAATCATTTCTGTAGACCTCCTGTTGTTGCGCCTCCTTGTGCCGGATTGACTGAGGCGGACAGGAATGTGCCAGGCCTTCGGAACGGAGTGATTTCACCCCCGGATTCGGTGCAAGTGAAACATTTTTGTTTCAGTTTTCTATGAAATGAGGTAGTGTCGACCGACTTCCGGCAATCCAAGGATTCGGTAAAGGGACCAACGTTTCCTGATGGAAAATGACAAGGTGCAGGCAGGCCGCGATATGAACGAATTGCGTGGTTTCGATGACTACGCGTTACGACTGGGCGACGAGATGCGCGGGCGACGCGCGAGCATGGGCAAATCACTGCTTGATGTTGAACGTGACCTGCGAATTCGAGCCATTCTGGTTGACGCCATCGAGAAGGCTGATCCCAAGTCGTTTGAAGCAGCCTGGTTGATTCCCGGGCATGTTCGTTCCTATGCACGTTACCTCGACATGGATCCTGATGACGCCTACGGTCGATTTTGTGCCGAGTGCGGTTTTGATGCAGCCGAGGAACAGTCGGCCCGAAGGAAGTCCAATGGAGGAAGGTCAGGCTTCTTTTCGTTCTTCCGCAGTCGGCGCGGCAGGGTAAACAGCGGCCGGGGAAGTTCGGGTCAGCAGTTCATCTGGCAAGAGAATAAATTGGCGTTTGATGCGCTTGGATCCACGTTTGTCCTGCTCGCGTTGACAGGTGGAATCGTCTACGTGGGCTGGGCCGTCTTCGACGAGGTCCAGAAAGTGGTCTATCCCGACAGTGAACAGGTGCTGTTGGTGACGAATTCCGAGTTGACGACCGTGCCGTCCGGTCCTTTGGGCGGTGGTGATGCACTGTCATCGAATGACGGATTGCTGCAGGCTCTGGTGCGCGCGTCCGACACCATTGGAGCCATAGACCCGGATGTCACCGGGTTTTTTGCTTCCAGGGAGACCGAAGCTGAGCCAATTGAAGAAGAGGCGGCTTTACTGGCTGGTGCCGGCGACATCGAGACGACAGTCGTCCAGGAGACGGTGATTGAGGCAAGGATCGCGACAAACGACGTCATAATCGTTCCATCGCGTCCGTCCTGGATCAGGGTTACCGAGGGCGGCGGGACAACCTTGTTTGAGAAGGTGTTGGCTAGCGGTGAGCAGTATCCTGTTCCCAGTCTTGACGTTCCGCCTAGGCTCAGGGCGGGGAATCCGGGATCCCTTTATTTCCTGATCGACGGAGAGGTGTTCGGTCCGGCCGGCATGGGGCAGAAGGTCGTCAAGAACGTTGATCTTTCGGCGGGTTCCATTCGGCAGAGCTACGGGAAGGTGGTCTTCGAAGCTGTCCCGCGGGAAATTCATGACTCTGTGAGACTTTCTGAAGCCGTTGGACAGGCCGATTAGATAACCCGGCTTGCTGTCAGCCTGTTCCGGCAACAGACAACCGAAGAGGCGCGAACCAGTTGCAGGAAGCTGCCAGTCCAATAGACTTGACCCCTTGATCGGAATCCCACTTTATGGCTGACCTAAATTCCATACGGCCCTGGCGATCAATCGTCCGGCGCCACTCTCGACAGATCATGGTGGGAGATGTTCCGGTTGGCGGTGATGCGCCAATTACGGTGCAAACCATGACGAACACGCCGACGGTTGACGCCGATGCGACGTTGGCACAGATCAGAAGCTGCGCGGAGGCTGGCGCCGACCTCATCAGGGTCTCGGTACCTGACCGGGACTCTTCGGCGGCACTCCGGAAAATCGTTGCTGGCAGCCCGATCCCGGTCATTGCGGACATACATTTTCATTACAAGCGCGCGATTGAATCGGCTGCTGCAGGGGCCGCCTGCCTGCGTATCAACCCTGGCAACATAGGTTCGCAGGAACGCATTCGTGAAGTCATTCGCGCGGCAAACGATCATGGTTGTGCAATTCGAATTGGTGTGAACGCGGGCAGCTTGGAACGGCATCTGCTTGAAAAATATCGAGAACCTTGCCCCGAAGCTATGGTTGAATCGGGATTGTCACACATTGCGATACTGGAGGAGAACGGCTTCCGGAACTACAAGATCAGCTGCAAGGCATCGGATATCTTCCTTGCTGTGGCTGCCTACCAGGATCTCGCTGAACAAACCGATGCACCAATTCACCTCGGGATAACGGAGGCCGGTAGCACATTGCCTGGGACGGTGAAGTCCTCACTCGGAATTGGAAGTCTGTTATGGGCCGGAATAGGAGACACTGTAAGGGTAAGCCTCTCTGCGGACCCGGTCGAAGAAGTCAGGACCGGTTTCGAGATCCTCAAATCGCTTAACCTGCGTCATCGCGGCGTCAACATCATTGCCTGTCCCAGCTGTGCACGGCAGGGATTTGACGTCATTGAGACCGTTGGAGAACTGGAGAGGCGGCTCGCGCACATCCATACTCCGCTCAGCCTTTCCATTATCGGATGTGTCGTGAACGGGCCGGGAGAGGCATTGATGACCGACATCGGATTCACCGGCGGAGGCAAGGATGCAGGAATGGTCTATGTTGCCGGGTCGGCGCTCAGCAAGCTGTCCAACACGGAGATGATAGACAGGATCGTCGAAATGGTGGAAACCAGGGCAGAGGAGATCAACGAGACCGGGCCGTCACCTGTCGCCACAAGCTAGAAGTCAGCCAAGAGTGTTGTTCAGGCGTTCGGGGCGAGACTGCGACATGTTGCAATCCACTCCGGTGTCTCTCCATACCGGGTTGTTGAGGGCCATTTCGCATCTTGCAATGAACGATCGCCCATCCACGAAAAGACAGACGGATTCGCCGAGCTCAACCCTTTGTCCGAAAGTGTCGGTGCAGTAGCAATCGATTACGTTGTCACCATCTTGAACATCGGGCGCAGCCAATGTCGGGACCAAGGCCAGGGCTACAGTTGCAGCGATCATCCTCATCATGTCATTCTAGCAGAACGGAGTATTCCCGCAAGCCATTCAGGATAGGGTTTGGCATCGCCCGCCGGACGGCATCACGGCGCTGCTCCATGAACAGAAACGGTCAGGATTCACGGGAGTCGGAATCCGGTGTCCGGCGATCAAGGTTTGGACTGGGAAATCGAAGATGTTGAAGAACGAGAAACTCGAACAGATCACCGAGAGGTTTTCACATCTCGAACGCAGCCTCATGGATGGAATCGACTGTCCGGACTTCGTTGAGTTGTCACGTGAATACAACGACCTCAAACCGGTTGTTGAACGAATTCACCGTTACTGGGGCCTCCAGCAAGACATTTCGGCTACCGAGACGATGCAGCGCGACCCGGAAATGAAACCGTTGGCGGATGAGGAACTGGTGCGGCTCAGGAGCGCTCTGAAGGATACCGAGGATGATCTGATGAGGTCGTTGCTGCCGAAGGACGCCGATGCAGAACGATCCGCGATAATCGAGATCCGGGCTGGAACCGGTGGAGATGAGGCGGCATTGTTTGCGGGTGACCTTTACCGGCTCTACGAAAGGTATGCGCTGTCGCGGGGCTGGAAGTTCAACACGCTTGAAGTCAGTCGTACGGAGTTGGGGGGATATCGGGAAGCCATTGCGGAAGTATTCGGGAAAGGAGCTTTCGCACGACTGAAGTTCGAGTCCGGCGTGCACCGCGTTCAACGGGTTCCGACGACCGAGTCCAGTGGGCGTATCCACACCTCGGCATCAACGGTGGCTGTGCTGCCGGAAGCAAACGATGTTGAAGTCGAGATATCGCAGGCGGATCTGAGAATTGAAACCATGAGGGCCAGCGGGGCCGGGGGACAGCATGTCAACAAGACCGATTCTGCAGTCAGGATCACGCATATTCCGACCGGAATCGTTGTCAGTGCATCGGAGAAGTCGCAGCACCAGAACCGCGCATCGGCCATGAAGGTGCTGAAATCCAGGCTCTACGAGGTGGAACGCCGCCGTGCCGAAGCGGCCCGTTCTGCAGAGCGTCGTTCACAGGTCGGCAGCGGAGACAGGTCGGAGCGGATCAGGACGTACAATTTTCCGCAGGGACGGGTCACTGATCACAGGATTGATCTCACGCTCTACAAGCTTGAGCACATATTGGCTGGCAATCTTGATGAACTGGTAGATGCCCTGATTGCAGACGACCAGGCGGAACAACTGGCGGAATT
Organism: Paracoccaceae bacterium; assembly: GCA_963664715.2. GTDB lineage: Bacteria > Pseudomonadota > Alphaproteobacteria > Rhodobacterales > Rhodobacteraceae > JAPOXR01. Next base: position 99,905 of record CAXXUY010000012.1, on the reverse strand, counting down.
CGGAAATTGACGCGCCAACTTGCAGATTCCGTGAGGATCGCTGCCGAAAGGTTGAGGGTTGCAGGCGTGGAGGATCCTGCCGACGATGCATGGAGGCTTGCCCATGAAGCCGTCATGCGGGTCCGCGGATACCGACCGGTGCCGCACGAAGAAGTTGACGAAGAGGTCTCGAAACTGCTTGCCGACTGGCTCGGGCAAAGGGAGAGCCGTCGCCCGGTGTCTCAAATCATCGGTTACAGGAGCTTTTACGACAGCGAGTTTGCGGTGAACTCGGACGTGTTGGATCCCAGACCGGACTCCGAGGTTCTTGTCGACGCGGGACTGCGCCAACGCCCTGGACGAATTCTTGATCTCGGGACGGGCAGCGGGTGCTTGGTGTTGTCAATCCTGAAGAGGCTTCCCTGCGCAACCGGCGTTGGAGTCGACCTGAGCGAGACGGCATTGGAGGTTGCCCGCTCGAACTGCAGGCAACTCGGATTGTGCGACCGTGCCCGGTTCATCCGGTCCGATTGGTTCAAGTCGGTCAGCGGCAGGTTCGACCTCATTATTGCAAATCCTCCATATCTTTCTGAATCTGAATACGATCATTCGCCCCCTGAGCTCATGGATTGGGAACCGCGGCTGGCCCTCACAACCGGAGGAGATGGCCTCGAGGCATATCGAACCATTGCTGCCGGTACCTGTACGTATCTGGCTCCACTCGGGCGACTCGTGCTTGAGATCGGTTTCGGAGGACTGCGTCCTGTCCGGCAAATCGCCGAGCAGTCCGCGCTCCGGATTGAGGAGGTCATTCACGATCTTGCAAATCGGCCTCGGGCACTCATTTGCACTTCAATTTGACGGAATCGATGATGCGATCCCAATCTGTGCCGTCCAGCCACCGGTCCGGGGTGTGACAGTTCCGTGCGGTGTTGCGCAACGGCAACGCGATGAGGTTTGTGGCAAAGTGGCAGTTGTGTTCCGCCATATAGGCCTTTTGGCAGAAGTGATTGCACTCTAAGTGTTTACACAAGTCGCTAGTCGGTAGACCAGCGTCTTTGACCGTGGAGCCCATAAACACGAATCCAACTGCACGGCTCCGGCCTTCGGGTCGATGCGCCTCTTGTGAACGATAAGGGCCAGTTCATGCAGAATTGCATGTCCGGGTATTTGCAATTCAGGATAACAGATGAGTTCAGTTAATCTGGCATCGAATGTCGTGTATCGGCTCCCCTTACAACTGGAATGGATATGAGACCAACCAACAAGTCGCGTTCGCGCAACAAGGGAAACAGAAGACTTAACGGCAACTCAGTCAACAAGGTATTTGAAAGTTCTGGCCCCGAGGGAAAGGTCCGGGGCAACGCCCAGCAGATTATTGACAAGTACGAAGCACTGGCGAGAGACGCCTTTCTGGCGGGCGACCGGGTTGCGGGAGAGAACTTCAAGCAGCATTGTGAACACTACGTCCGGGTACTCAGCGAAGTGAAAGCAAGTCTTGAGCAAAAGGCCAACAGCAACCCTCAGACTCCGTTCGCCAGCAATCAGGGTGGCGCAAACGTCTCTCAGGATGATTTGGCAAAAACTGTGATCCCCGATAGTCGGGAAGTGCCAGGTTCTGGCACAAGAGATGCCTCAGCCGACACAGGTGGATGAATGAATGAGGGCGACTGACAACTGCAGGCAGTTTCAGTTCGTCAATTCATCGCTCAAGGGGTGATTGCTCATTGCAGAGTTGGCGTGCAATTGAGCAGAAATCTGAAATCGATACAGAGTCTGCCCTGGCGTCGGGAGAGACGCCAGCGTAAGCCAGTGTTTTCAAAATATCGTTGTCCAGCGGCTTCAGGCTTGACCTGAGCATCTTGCGACGCTGCGAAAACGCGGTCTTCACCACCCGAAACAGAGTTTCCGAGTCTGCAAAATGCGCCGGTGCAGGAAGGGCCTGCATCTGCACGACCGCTGTCGTGACCTTTGGAGACGGGACAAATGCGGATGGCGGAATGGTCATGACTATTTCCGCCGATGTTCTCCACTGAGCCAGTACGGAAATCCGGCCGTATGCTTTCGTGCCGGGAACGGCAACCATGCGCTCGGCCAGTTCACGCTGGAAAGCGAGCGTCAGACTGCACCAGGGAGGCGGCCAGGTCGGAGCCGAAAGCCAGTCTACCAGAAGCGGTGTTCCCACATTGTATGGCAGATTGGCAATGATCCGGGCAGGGGGCCTGACAAGTTCCGCGGTATCGATGGCCATGGCATCGGCATGTATGACCTCAACTGTCCCGCAAGAACATTCCGCAATTTCCTGCAGCGCGGGCAGAAACCGCTCGTCCTTTTCCACCGCGACGATACGTCTGGCACCGGCATTCACCAGGCTGCGGGTGAGTCCTCCCGGACCGGGACCAATTTCCAGTACATCATGACCGGCCAACGTGCCAGCTTGCCGGACAATCTTGTCCGTGAGGTTCATGTCGAGGAGGAAGTTCTGTCCGAGATTTCGTCGTGCTGACAGGCCATACCTGGCAATGACTTCACGAAGAGGCGGCAGGCTGGAAATCTGGTTCATCCTGCTGCCTGACCGCCGACGGCCAGTTGGCCTGCGAGGCGGATTGCCGCCACCAGGCTGTCCGGTTTGGCAACGTCCTTTCCGGCAATGTCGAGTGCAGGTCCGTGGTCAGGCGATGTCCGGACAATCGGCAAACCGAGACTTACATTGACTCCGTCGTGAAAGCTCAATGTCTTGAATGGTATAAGCGCCTGATCATGAAACATGCAGATGGCGGCGTCAAAGCCTGCGCGCGCTTCTGCGTGGAACATCGTGTCGGCAGAAAACGGACCCTCAACGGAAATGCCAAGGGCTGCCAACTCCCCTATGACCGGCCGGATCACGTCATCTTCCTCCTTGCCCATCAGGCCACTCTCGCCGGCATGCGGGTTCAGGCCCGCGACCGCAATCCGCGGGCCCGGGATGCCAAATAGCCCGATCAGTGCCTCCCGCGTAATGTTGATTGTCCGCCTGAGCAGTTCCCGGGTCAGTTTTCCGGGAATGTCGGCGAGCGGAATATGCGTCGTTGCCGGAACGACCCGGAGTTCCGGAGAGGCCATCATCATCACTGCAAGATCAACGTCAAACAGGTCCGCCAGGAACTCAGTCTGTCCCGGGAACCGAAACTCGCCCGTGGACCTGACGATCTTCTTGTTGATCGGATTGGTACACATGGCGACGGCATCACCCTGCCAAACGTGGTTGGCAGCCATGCGGATGGATTCAATGACAGCGGTTGCGTTTGGCACGGAAGGCTTCCTCGGAACTGCCCTCTCGGGAAAACGCAGGTGCAGCAACGGAAGTCCGAATGTCATTGCATCCAAGGCTTCGGCCGGATGTCCGATTTCCTGTACCGGGACTGGACCCGATGCGGCATGGACGTGATTCCTGTCTGCCACAAGGTAGAATGGCTGTTCGTCACGCAGCACTTGCCATGCGGCTGCAGCCAACTCCAGGCCTACCCCTGCCGGTTCCCCCCCGGTTAGAGCGACCGCTCCAGCCATTATCTTGTTATGATGGCCGACGCGCGAAGGTTGGTGATCAGATCCTGTGCAAGTTCGTTCACCCTTTCTGAACGAAGCGCCTGAAGAACCGTTCGCCGATCTTCCGGGTCCAGGATCGGTTTGCGCTCGCAGAGCATGAGGATAACGGCAGTGTCCAACGACGATTGGCTCGCAGGTAATACCATCGCTTCACCGGCATCCAGCGAATCCAGCGGTCGCTTCAGGCTGTCCAGTGTCTCGTCCGGGCTGGTTGTCTGCCGGTAATAGCTTCCTTTTGGAAAGGGTTGAGACTCGGCAAGCAGATCATTGCAGGTTTCCACTCGCCGCAGGATTTCACCGGCGCGGGTGCCAGCATCCTTCCTGCTGTCCCCGTAGATTCTCAGTGTTGCGTAATCGAATTCGAACGAACGGCCTTCAATCTCGATTTCCCGGGTGTTGTGCTTGAAGAAGACAAATACGGCATTGTTGGTCGTGACCGGTCCGACTGCCTTGCCAACGGGAGCGCGTTGCAGCAACTCCCTTGCATATGCCGGAATGTTGTCCTGGTAGACCCAACCCAGGGAGCCGCCCCTGCTTGCACTCTGCGCCTCGGACAGCGAGCGTGCGGCCTCCGCAAACTCCGCACTGGTCCTGACCGAATTGACAATCGAGTTTGCAATTCCAATCACCCGATCCTTTGTCGCCGGACGATATGACATCGCGACCTCGGACAACTGCATCTGCACTCTTGTTTCGCTCCCCCTGAGAGCAAGCGCACGATCAATTTCCGCCTCGCTGATCTCCAGTGCCCTGCCGGAGAAGCGTTGTCTGACAACTGTCCGCCACGCCACTCCTGCTCGAATGAACTCGCTGACTGTCCGGGTGGTGACGCCGTTTGACCTCATGTCTCGAAGAAATCGATCTGCCGACTGGTTTCTCCGACTGGCATATTCGCTCAAGCCTTCCTCGACCATATCCGCGGTGACCGAAATGCCCAGCCTTTCGGCTTCCTGCAGATACAGCCGGTCATTGATGAGCGCGTCTTCCGCGAGTTGTCTCAGGTTCCCGGATACACCGAGCACGCGAAGCATCCTGGTCCGCTGGTCGATCTCGAAATCGCTTATGCTCACGCCATTGACTGCGATTGCCGAGTTGATCTGAACTGAGAGTCCAGCGGCGGGAGATAGGAGGGCGACAATCGCCACCAGAGCAATTCTTAACATCTTACCTGCGTTCGTATCGGATCACGCGCCGCATCCGGCGGAATTCTGCTTTTCCAAATCACTAAATCCAGCCAACGACAACTTCAAATTGATCTTGTTGTCCGTCTCCGCCCTGGTTGTCGTCTGCCGGAAATGCTCCGCATTCAGCGTCACATGCAGGCACTGGTGCCTGTATTCGAACCCGATGCCGGCCATGTTGTCTCCGTCCCTGTTGAAGTCGTATTCCAGTGACGTGTTGACAGCCCATCGATTTCCAAGATCGTGTTCGGCAAACAGCACGATCGATTCGACGTCATTCGTCATGGTTCCTTCTTCGTCTTCGTCTTCGTCACGCAGCAGACGGGAATAACCGGCGACGAGATCGACGGAGTCGCTGTCGATACGCAAGAAGGACTCGCCCTTCGTGACGCCGAAATCGGGATCAAAGACGACCCTCTGGTCAATTCCGACGCCATTGGCAAACTCGATCGTGCCGGCAGCGACATAGTTGGATTGCTTGCCTGCAAGCCCGGACGCCCTTTTGAATTGCCCCGGGTCCTTGCGACGAAAGACCCTGCCAAGCACCAGCTCCGTACTCGTGCCATCCGCGAATCTGCCCGTGTGCTTGAAACCCAGGTTGAGGCGGGCACCTTGTTCATTGCGGTCCCGCCCTGCAAACCTGTCCAGAGACAGTAGATTGGTTTCGTCAAATTCAACGAGGATACTGTCCTCGTTCGGAATGTTGCTGTTGTCGTGTTCAGGTGACCAAACGAACTGGGCAAAGGGTTCGATGACGTGATGGCCGGTCGCGTCAACGGATTGCAGTGGCCACCGAAATTCGAGCGCGGCAGTGCGTGCAGCGCGAGACGCCGAATAGGCAGGACCCGCGGGGGTGTCGTTATCGACGTCCCTTTTGACCGAGTAGGAGTCGAGTTGGGCCAGTGCGGTCATGGACATGACCAATCCGGAATCCAGTACCCAGCTGTTCTGCCAATCCAGGTCGACCGAACCGCGACTGACATCGCGGGCCAACACATCTGCCCGGTCAAACGATATCGCTTCGAGTGACAACCCTACCGTTCCGGCCCCGGGCGCGGGCGAAAAGCGCAGGCTGTATTGTGCGTCATGAATCAAGTGCGGAATCATTCCCGAATCGTCGCCGAATCGGTTGACATGCTTGGCACCCGTTCCGAACCAACTGGTTGATGAACGACGGCTCACGCGCACCTTGCTCGTGAGGTTCTTTTCGGTGGAGCGAGCGAAGTCGCTCAGGAAATCCGCGTCGGTGACGAGTTCGCCGGAATAGTTGAGATTGAAGCTGTTGCCGAGGTCCTGCTCGCCTTTGACAATGACGTGCCCCCGGAGATCCCGCTCGTGTATCCTGTCCTTCAGGAGACTGCCATGCACCAGGATCTCGCCTCGGTGAAACAGCCTCCTGTGTTCAATCTCTGCAGAGAGGTTGCCTTTCGATGTAAATCCGGGTGTCCAGGTAATGTCCGCGTGATCGCCCAATGTCTGGAAATAGGGGATCTTCGTCCACAGGCCGACTTCGCTGGAATAGTGGATTTCGGGCAACAGGAAGCCACTTTGTCGATCGACTGTCGGATCGGGAAGCCTCAAATACGGAATCTGGAACAGCGGCACATCGCCGAAATAGAAACTGGAATCCCACAGGTGCAACTGCCTCTTGTCCTTGTCGTGAACAACATTTCGGGATCGAAAGTGCCAGATTGGCTGCTGGCCGGGCTTGCAGACCCTGCAGACCGTAACCACCGCGTGACTGACTCGCGTGTAGTCACCATCAACCAGTTCCACTTCCGTGCCCACGACGTTGACCTCGTTCTCGATGAGCATTTGGACCCCGGTCAGCACGCCATTCTGGAAGTCGACGTCCAATTCGGCGAAGTCAGCAATGCCAACCGTGCCATCGTCAGCCGTGAACGAAAGGGGGCCATAGGCAACGACCGTCTCGTTCGAGTAGTCGAGCCGTTGTGCATGAAGCACCTTGCTGTGGAAGTAGACCTTGACATTGCCGATGGCAGAGAATGACCGGTCGGGGCGCGTATACTGTATTTCGTCAGCGAGAATCAGTGCACGCTCATTCGCGAACGAGGCGGATGCGAACAAAATCAGGAACAGGAATTTTAGCGCAATTCCGATACGCATCTCATCCGTCCTCGAGGTAGAACAAGGCACCCAGTGAAAACAGCAGGACCACAAACGGAGGCAACCATGCAGCCAACGCAACCGAAATCTCTTCGCTTTCTCCCATCACCTGGGCAAAATTTCCAAGAATGATTGCAGCAAAGATCAGGACCACGGTCACGGCAACCATTGAAGGCATATTGGCTGATCGTTTCTGACGCAGTGCAAAGCAGCCGCCGAGAAGCACCATGGAAGCAAAATGCAGGGGTTTGGCCATTTCTGACTGCATGTAAATTCGGTGTAGGGTTGAAGAAAAGCCTGCTTCTTCCAATCGGTCAATCAAAGAACGAATTTTCCAGAATGACACGGTATTTGGAGGATCCAGGCTTTCCCTGATCTGGTCAGGCGTGAGCTTCGTTACCAGGCATCTCATCGCAGGTTCGGCAGGCTGAGTTGTCGCAAACCTCGATTCCGACTGATGGTCCCATTCCATCCACCCTTCCAGGCTGAACCCGGGGCCGGAGGCTTGGCAGGAACCGGGCTGTTCCGAATCCGAACCCGCATGTTCATGCCCGAGATCATCCACCAGTTCGGCACTTGAAGCGTGAATCCGTTTCGTCGGCCTGCCGTCAGAATCAAACATGAAGACATGCACGTCGTTGAAGGCCTCGCCGCCCCGAGTGCTCGAAGACCGGATCACGGTTTGCTTGTTGTCGACAACCTGCCTCAGCCAGACCAGACCATCTTCTTCTATGAAGATCTCTGTCCCTGCGTCGGTGGAATGCGTCACGAGTTCCCGGTGTTTCTTTGACATTGCCGAAATGACCGGATTCACCACCGCGACTGCAAACAATCCTAACAAGGCGGCAACGAATGCAGGAGTTGCAAGGGCTGACATCCCTGATTTCCCGAATGACCGAATCACCGGCATTTCGCTCGTTGTCGACAATCGCAGTGACATCCACAGGGCGGATATCGCGACAATTGTCGGAAGGACGGCGTAGATTGACTGGGGCGCCTTCAGGATCGTCAGTCCCACGATTTCGAGCGGAGTGAATTCAAGATCTCCGTATGAGCTTATGTGCCTTTCGACCTCTACCAGGAAATACAATACGAAGATTCCTGTTGTCACGCCCCCGAGCGCGACAAGAAACCGACGTATGAGATAAAGGTTCACGATCATTGCAAGACTCGCGTCAAACTGCCCGTACCGCGTGTAAGCCGTCCGGTAGTGCTGGAGCGAATCAGCATGACGGCAACTGCAAGCAGCGCCAGGAAATGGTGCGAGTGCATTAGGACGGCCGGAAACGCTGCTTCATTGGCTGCGGCCTCAAGATAGTCACCCGTGACATGAAGAGCGACAATTGCCAGGATTGCCGGGATGAGCGTGTAGCGCTGCCGTATTCCGAATGCGTCCGCCATCAGGAGTGCGGACACGCCGAACAGCGTATACACCAGCGACCTGAAGGACTTGACAATTCGATCATGAATTTCAATCAGATAACCTCTGAGTTCGGCTTCATGATCAGCTTCAAGCTTCTGCAACTTCCCCAGCAATTCCATGCTGGACATGTTCTTGAGACGAGTACTCATGACTCCACGGGTTGCAGTGAATTTCGACAGGTTGAAGCGGAGTGATTCAAAGGACAGCATTTCAAGTGTCTTTTCCGCTGAATTCCACTCCTCGACCTGGCCTGAATAAAGTTCAAGCACCGGATCCAGGTTGATGCGGACGAGGCTGGCCGTCTCCGCAAAATACGTCCTTTCGCGTTTCCGGTCCCGGGCATCGTGTATGAACACGTTCTCCAGAGTCCTGTCGTCAGAAACACTTGCGACAAAGAGAGCTACGCCATCGATCGGAAAGTGAAACTGCCCATGTTTGATCTGCCTGCTCGTGAGGCTGTCATGGGTGGATGAATCGAGTTCGTAAGTCAGCCTTTCGCTATGCGGGATCACGATGTGCGCCAGTAATGCGGATAACATGGTGCCACAGATTCCGAAAACTATGAATGGACACATCAATCGTATCGGGCCCATTCCCGTATTCTTCAATACGGTTATCTCCCTGTCCGCATGCATGCGATAGAACAGGTAAGTTGCAGCGACAAAGGTGGACAGCGGAATGGCATTGGATGCCGAAAGCGGGAGCAGCAGAAGTATATACTGCGCGATCACGCCAGGGGCTTGCCCGGCCGACACGAGTTGATCGAGAGCACGTACCGAAAGATTGATCCAATTTATGCTGACCAGAATTGCTGTCAACAGCAGCAAATAGGTCAGACTTCTGACATACACGTAGAGATCGTAACGCTTCACGAGATTGCTCAATTATGAATAGATCCAGCCCTTGACCAAACAGTATCATGTCGCGGAAGTGGATAGTAGTGCGGCAGCAGTGACGTCTGGAATTTGGTAGCCCGAAGCGTTATCCGCAGACAAACAACCACAAATCGGATGCCGAACGTGACCAAACTACCCGAACTCAATCTTGTTTCTACTGACTGGAAGACCCTCAAGTCATTTTCCGGCTGCATTGCCGTATTCGTAACCAATGACGGGAAGTGCAGCGCCAAGTGCCAGGAAATGGATAAGATCTGCGGCGGGCAGATTGGACGGCTCCTGGCAAGTCGAGAATTTTCGAAGTTGAAGCCACCCGGCGTCAGCGTGATCAGGTATCCGGCCGGTTGTTCGGCCGAATCTCTGCTGGTGGCAAAGATCCCGGAATTCGCTTCGCAAAAGGATGAGAAGCGATTGGGAGAGACCATTGCGTCAAAGGCGGCAGAAAACCAGCTCGCGATCATCGCTGACGAACATGTCAGGGTTCAGGGTGTTGCGCTCGGAGCCGTCCTGGGAAGTTACTCATTCGACTGCTATCGCACAGAATCATCGAACGACGAAGCCAGGACAAATGGCATTACGGTTCATACTGACAACCCGCAGTCTGCACGTGACCTATGTGAGCCAATTCCTGCGATTGCGGAAGGGATCTACGCGACGCGGGATCTCGTGAACGAGCCCGCAAATGTACTGACGACCGTCGAATTCACTCGCAGGATCGTGGAGTTGCAGGAGATTGGCCTGTCCGTCACAGTCTTGAATGAAGAGGAATTGAAGCAGCTGGGAATGCGAACGCTGTTGGCGGTCGGCGAGGGCTCAGACTCACCGTCGAGTGTAGTCATCATGGAGTGGAAGGGGTCATCTGCGCAGCCGCTGGCGTTGGTGGGCAAGGGGGTCGTCTTCGATACCGGAGGAATCTCCCTGAAGCCGGCGGCACGCATGGAAGAAATGACCATGGACATGGCGGGAGCTGCTGTCGTGACCGGGGCCATGAAAACGCTTGCCGCCAGGAAGGCGCCGGCGCACGTAATCGGCGCGGTCGGCCTGGTCGAGAACATGCCAGGCGGGCGGGCTCTACGGCCGGGCGATGTCGTGAAGTCGATGAAGGGCGATTCTGTAGAAATCACAAACACCGACGCCGAAGGCAGGCTGGTCCTTGCAGACCTGCTCTGGCATGTCCAGCAAACGTACGAGCCGTCTGCGATGGTTGATTTCGCAACATTGACCGGTGCGATCATTGTGGGATTGGGTGACGACCTTGCCGGCATCTTCTCCAATGATGATGAGTTTGTTTCTGCATTTCTCGATGCAGCCGACAAGGAGGGAGAGGGCGCCTGGAGGATGCCGCTTCACGATCCGTACGACAGGTTGCTGAAATCACGGGTCGCCGATGTCAAGAATGTTGGGGGCAGGGGGGCAGGAGCGATAACCGCTGCCCAATTCCTCAAGCGGTTTGTCAAGTCTGGTTGCCCGTGGATACATGCGGACATTGCCGGCGTTGCCTACTCGGGAGGTCAGAACGGCAAGTCGCCAAAGGGCGCGACAGGTTGGGGAGTGCAGACCGTGAACCGGTTGGTGAGAGAGAAATTTGAAGGAAAGTGACCGAAGCCGTCTTCTATAAGCTGACCGACAAGGACCAGATCGCGACACTCGGATCCATCCTGGTGCAGTCCAGGGAGCGTGGGTGGCGAGTCGCCGTGAGGTGCAACTCGGATTCAGATGCCCTGCTGATCGATCGCTCACTTTGGAAGGCACCGGATGATGGTTTTCTTCCCCATGGTCGCATAGGCGGCGAATTCGACCAGGACCAGCCGATACTCATTCTGACGGGCTCCCATGCTCCAAATCGACCCGACGCACTGGTTTTGATGAACAGGTATGATGTTGACTCGTCAGAGGTGTCCCGGCTTCAGCGAGTCTGCGTGCTGTTTGACGGAAGGGATGAAAGGAATCTCGCGTCTGCCCGCCGCCTCTCGGGGCAGCTGACCGATGCCGGAGTAAATGTTGTCTGCTGGGTCAATGAGAACGGTGCCTGGTCACGACGGCAGGAACTCTGACAATTCGCAAACCCCGGCGTCACGAAATGACCTGGCGTCGACATTCGCTTTCCGGTCCGTCCGGCGGAGGGCGGTTCAGTTTACCTGTGTCGGTTTGGAACAAGGAAAACGAAATGCCGGCAGGCAGTTAGCTCCCCTTGACTTGCCATGACGAAGAAGATCGTCGCCGTTACAGATTCCGAGTGTGCCTTGGCACCATCGTCGGAGGCATGACTTGCGGTTGCATTGGAGAGTCAGTGTCTGTAGTGGCGATGCGCCGTCGTCAATTTCTCTAGGCAAAATGGGAGATCCGTCGTGATCGAACGCACCATTTCAATCATCAAACCTGACGCCACCAGGCGCAACCTGACCGGAAAGATCAATTCCAGGCTTGAGGAGGCCGGCCTCAGGATTGTGGCGCAAAAGCGCCTGCAACTCACGACAGGTCAGGCAGAAGATTTCTACAATGTGCACAGGGAACGCCCGTTCTTTTCGGAGTTGTGCGAATTCATGACGTCCGGACCTGTGGTTGTCCAGGTGCTCGAGGGTCAGGACGCCATTGCTCGAAACCGCGAAGTTATGGGGGCAACGAATCCTTCCGAGGCAGGTGTGGGGACCATTCGCAGGGACTTTGCTTTGTCGCTGACGGAGAATTCGGTTCACGGGTCAGACGGGCCTGACACGGCTGCCGTCGAAATTGGCTTCTTTTTCGCCGAGATCGACATTACGGGCTAGGTCATCTTGAGCCCGTATCCTGCAAGCCGGGCTTGACCGGCACTGTTTTGGGAAATAGTTCGGTTTAAGGGCCCGTAGCTCAATGGTTAGAGCTGAGCGCTCATAACGCTTAGGTTGGGGGTTCGAATCCCTCCGGGCCTACCACTCGCCCTCGACAGTTGCGCCTTCTGCCGACCTGCCTGCGGCAGTATCGGCGATCGGCAGTGTCAGTATCGCCTTCAGCCCACCCATCGACTGACTTTCTGCGAGTTCAAGAGAGCCCCCGTGACCCACCGCAACATCCCGTGCAATGGAAAGACCCAAACCTACCCCGCTGACCTTGTCCAGGTTGCGGGCCGGATCAAGTCTGGTAAACGGCTTCATCGCTTCATCGTACCTGTCAGGCGGAATACCTGGCCCGTCATCCTCGATGACGAAACGAACTTGCCCGGTATCTGCCTCTACTGACAGGCGGGCTCTTTTCGCATAGCTGCCTGCGTTCCCTATCAGGTTTTCAAGGGTCCGGGTTATGGCAACGGGCCTGGCGTTCAACAGAACTTCCCCGTCGAGTCCGTCCGGTGCCACGAGAACAATGTCCTGACCGGCCATAGACGCCCTTGTCACAACGGAATTGGCAAGTTCAACTGCAGAGAATTCTTCGGGTTGTTCCAGTGATGCATCCCGCGTGTAGTCCACCAGTTCGTTGACCATGAAGGTCATGTTCCGGACATCCGAGATCAGCATTTTCGTCTGAGGTGATGACTCAAGCGTTTCAAGTCCAATGCGAAGTCTCGTCAGCGGGGTCCGAAGATCATGTCCGATATTCGACAGCATCTGGGTTCTCTGTTCCATATGTGTGTCGATACGCTCCCTCATTCCCAGGAAAGCGGTCGTGGCCTCGCGAACCTCGGTCGCGCCTGATATGTTGAGTTCGATCTGCCTGCCTTGTCCAAACGCCTTGGATGCATGGGCAAGCCTGATAATCGGCCTCAGCTGATTCTTCAGGAACAGATAGGCGATTGAAGTCATCACGAACCCTGCAAACAACATGAGGACCAGCAATTGGTGGGGATTGGAAGGCGAAAAGGCCCTCCTGCTCAGCAAAATGACTGCCTCGCCATGTGGCGTGGAAGCCCTGATCTCGACGCGCGATCCATCATTCTTGAGGAGGTTGATCGAAGTGATGCTTGGTATTGCAGCGCGCAGGCTCTCAATGACGATCCTGCCCGAGAAATCGATGAACTGCCGCTGATCGGCCAGCATCTCTGCAGGATCCTCGGCAATCGTAACCTGCAGGTTGACAGGTACTGTCAGCGGGACAATCCTGTCCAATGCGCCAGAGATGTCCTGTGCAGAGCTGATTCGTGAAAGCACAAGCCGGATTTGTGGCTCCACATTCTCAACCATCTGCCGGGTCACGCGGTCGAAGTGACGCTGGATGATGATTGCAGCAAAAATCAGTTGAATCATGATGACAGGAAAGAGCAGAATAAGAATTGCCCGGCCCCGAAGGCCTTTGGGAAAAATCGATTTCAGCACCGCAAACATTCGTATTCTCGAAGAAACCTGGCGACCTGTCGTATGCAGTACCGATTGTTTCATGCAACGGAGCAAGATTCAAAAGTGATTTGCGGAGGATCCCGGGATCATGACTCTTACCCGCCGTGACGCCGTGCAAACCGAAGCTCCGGTTTCGGAATTCGCAGGGAACCTGCGACGCATTGTTGCTCCGAATCCGTCCGCAATGACCTACAAGGGCACCAATACCTATCTGATAGGGCGCTCGCGCATTGCCGTAATCGATCCGGGACCGAATGACGACCAGCACTTCAGGCGGTTGGTCACGCTCGCGGAATCAAGCGGCCAGATAACCAAGATATTCATAACCCATCCACATGTTGATCACATTGCCCTTGTCCCAAGGCTGGTGGAGAGGACTGGTGCTGAAGTGCTCGCCCATTCGGGCACAGACGGAGCAATTTCAGGCCGGATGAGTGAAATCGCGACTGGTGGCAGCCTGGGGGGAGGAGAGGGGCTCGGGCTGGGATTTGAACCCGATCGTAGGCTGGAGGACGGCGAAGTCGTCTCATGCGAGGAGTGGAGCATCGAAGCGGTCTGGACACCTGGCCATACCGCCAATCACCTCTGTTTTGCCTGGAGTGAAACAGAGAGCCTGTTTTCCGGCGACCACGTCATGGGGTGGTCGACGACCATAGTCTCGCCGCCTCACGGAGACATGGGGGATTACATGCGGTCCCTGGACAGGCTGAAATCGAGAAGCGAAAGGATCTATTATCCTGGACACGGCGAGCCTGTCATGAACCCTGCCGAAGAGGTCCAGAGCCAATTCTTGCACCGATTGTCGAGAGAAGAGGAGATAATCGGCTGCCTTCGCCGCGGAATGACTGAGTCCAGGGAAGTGGCCGGTATGATCTATCCGGATGCCGCTGCTTCAATCGCAGCCGCTGCTGAAAGGAATGTTCTGGCACATCTTCTGGATCTTCAACTGCGCGGTGTCGTCAGCCGAACCGATGGCAAGGCGTCCGGGCGGCTGTTCTTCAGGATCCTGGAGTGATGCCCGGCTAACTGCATGATGTTCCAGCCTGGTCGCTGGTTCATCGATTGCCAGTCGCAAGGTCTGGTCCCATGATCCAGAATATCGGACCCACTTGCAGGCGGTTCGTGAAGAAGAGATCGTCCGAATTGTGCCTCGAGCGAGTGGTCCCCTCCGCTTCAAATTCGGGATTGACAAAATCTGTAGACGTTGGGCTGCAATTTTGCTAGTTCGCAGCCGGATCCGGCGTAGCTCAGCGGTAGAGCAGTTGACTGTTAATCAATTGGTCGTAGGTTCGATCCCTACCGCCGGAGCCAAAGAATTCAAGGGCTTAGCGACAATTTGCTAGGCCCTTATTGTTTGGCAGTTACTTTTTAGTTACTTTTTTGGATGGAAACCATGGAAATTCGGGTCTTCTCAAATTCAGCAATATTGCAAGTAGCCACCGGGTGAGCGTGGAGAGGATCGAGAAGTTCTACGCGTTGCATCTGATGAACGACCTGGCCGCGGCTGCAATCGTTGCGGGGAAACCCAGAAAGTCACATTCGGGTTCCCAGTGAGTTGGACGTTATCCCCACATTTCTTTGAAGAAAGAGTTGGGTATTAATCCCTGCGTATTTTTCTTTGAGTATTCTCAGTGTGCCATATTGGCGGTTCTAGACCGGCCATGATGGCAGGCCCAGACGTGCTAATTTGGCGTGTCAGGATCGGCCAACGCGTCCACCTTTGGGGACAGTCAGGTTAAGTTCGTAGAGGTTCACTCTTCCCTGTCCAAGCTTTTTGACGGTCAGAAAATTCTCGTTCTCCAGTTCCTTTATGTAGCGCGCAACGCTTCGCAATCCGGAGCCCATATTTTTGGCCAGTGTTTCTTGTCCGGGAAAGCAATAGTCATTGCCCCAGGCGTAACTCAAAAACATGGCGTAGGTCAGTTTTGCACCTGGTGAAATCCGGGGGGACTTCAGCACATAGTTCGGCACCTGGGTAAAGCCATTGGTCGAAAGCGCATCGGCTCCCACCAGCTTGATGTTCTTTTCCTGAAGCAGATCGCCGAATGGTTTCATATAACAAAATTATACACCATCGGGCTCGCTGTTTTTGGTGCTAGCTTACCCGCTCTGTGCATCGCGCATTGGATTTTGCGGTGCCCCACCGCCTTGCGCCAACGGCATCTCGATCTTGGTGTGTCGTCCAGCTACCGAGACGGCTTTCAGCGTGTGCAGCGTCTCTCTGTGCATATCGGATATCAGCGTGTCATTCTGGCGATTGTGCGTGATCTGTTCCCGCATGAATTTCTTGTCCTCGCGCAACTCCCCTATCAGATCGTTCTGCGAGTCCAACCTCGCGGTCATCTTTGCATTCTCGATCAACAACTCGACGCGGCTCACGGCGCCCAATTTAGCGTCGTGATTTTCTGCTGGCGCCGCCGTGACGGTTGGCTTGAGTTCACCAGATCTCGGCAAAACGAGGTCACTTTCGGCGTCGGCAGTTGTATCTGGCGTCGTCACGGCGTCAGCTTCATGGACCTCGGGATACTCGAGAGCGGAGCTTTTGTTGGCGACGCCATTCGCGTTTGGCGCTGCCAACGGGATCGGGATTTCTTCAACAGGTTTCGTGCAAATGAATTCGAGAAGGGAAGTGCTATTGATGATCCATTCGTGAACGGGATTGCCGTTCCGGGTCGTCTTCAGTTTGTAGCAATCGAACCGCCCATCCTGGCAGTAGCGTTGCAGCGTTCGATCAGCAGGCCGCTATCGGCGCTCACGTGAAAATACGTCGAGTGCTTCGCCAACCGTCAGATCGTAAGATGATAGATCAGGCAAAAAGCTGCTTCCGCGGCCTGTGTTTGGAGGTTGGCGACACGGACGATTCGTGACTGTGCGCTGAAGGCAGGCGCAAACTGGCCCCCATTCCTCGGTTCTGGCGCGGGCTTAGCGTCGCCGTCCTTAGCGTCGGGCACAAAAGATGGCGGCGAATATGCGGATCGCTTTGGTGATTATCCATAGCCCGATTTTACCATAGCGTGGTTGGCGAAAAGAAAGTTGAACGGGTTAAAAGAGGAAAAACCTGAGACCTTTGTGGCGCCGCCAATGTTCGGCTTCTGGTGTATAATACAGCCGGACGTTCCCTAAAAAACTGGAAATCGAATGATCCTCTCACTTGAATGGGAGGGCATTGCGATTGCCGTCTCCCACAAACCCAACTGGCTGAATACCGGGTACGATCACGTCGAGCTGCGTGCAGATCAGCGATTGCCGGTGACGCAGACCGGCTATCGATCTCAATTCATACACCCAGAGGAGTTGGCGCAATTCGAAGGCCTTGAGGACTTCGTGCGGTCGATGATGTAAGCCTCCACGTTAACGTCGGCGAGACACTTGCGGTTGTCGGAGAATCCGGGTCGGGCAAATCGACACTCGGACGCTCAATTATACGCGCAGTCGACCCTACAAGAGGGTCAATCAAACTAAAACTGGTCGACGGAGACTGGGTAGATATCACCACGCTGAGAGAACGTCATTTGCGCCCGCTCCGCCGTAACTTCCACATGATCTTTCAAGACCCGTTCTCTTCGCTCGACCCGCGGATGACGGTATTCGATATTGTATCAGAACCGCTCGTTCACAACGAGGCACTACCACGCGAAGAGTTACGCAAGCGGGTAGTCGAGGTGCTGAGTCTCGTGGGACTCAGCGAACGCCATCTCAGTCACTATCCTCACGCCTTCAGCGGCGGGCAGCGACAACGCATCGGCGTTGCCCGATCACTCGTGTGCCGTCCAAGGCTCATTGTTTGCGATGAAGCTGTCTCTGCCCTTGATGTTTCGGTTCAGGCCCAAATACTTAACCTTCTCAAGGATCTGCAGCGCCGCTTCGACATAGCCTTTTTGTTCATTTCGCACGACATTGCTGTGGTCGAATTTATCGCCCAGCGAACCTCGGTGATGTATGTCGGCCGAATGGTTGAAATGGGGCCAACCAGCGAAATCATCGGAAGACCGCTACATCCGTACACAGAAGCGCTCTTGGACTCGGTACCCGTCGCCGACCCGCATCGTGAGCGCTCGCGATCCGTGATTGGAGGCGAAATAGCTAGTCCAATCAACCCGCCAAGCGGCTGTCACTTCCACCCTCGTTGTCAATATTCCAGCGATCTGTGCAAGTCGACGTCGCCAGCCTTCCGGGAGATTAGGCCTGGTCGCTTTGCCGCGTGCCACCACGCCGAAAGTCTGACCCTTCGTGGCATGCACGAAGCACGGACGAGACCTCCACACGCGGCGCGACCAAAGGCTGACCCTGCTTTTCTTCGAGACCGGAAATGATGCCCACAAAATCGGCCGTCGCCATGAATATCTCCGGAGTTCGCGATCCGCGCGTCGACGGTCCCCATGGTGACGCCGTCCCCTTCTTTTACAAAGGCCACTACCACCTCTACTACCTCGAAGCGCCGGTCGGTGAGTTCGACCAACCCGAGCGTGGCCGCACGCCCTGGCGTCACATCGTCAGCGACGATCTCGTTCACTGGGAAGACCTGGGCATTGCATTGCCGCTCGGGAAACTCGATGAGCGCGATTCGGACGGTATTTGGACCGGCTCGGTGATCGCCGTGGGCGGCGTGATCCACATCTTCTATACCGGCGGCAACCGCTCGCGCGAAACCCCGCAGACCATCTGCCATGCAACCAGCTCTGACGGAGTCAACTTCACCAAAGACGAGCGCAACCCGCTCTTCGGCCCCGACCTAAACCGGTTTGAGGCGCGCGACTGGCGCGACCCCTTCGTATTTTGGAACGACGAGCGCAGGCAATACTGGATGCTGCTCGCGAGCCGCGTCCGCGTGGGAGTGCCCGGCCGCCGCGGCACAATTGTTCTCTGCACATCGCCCGATCTCGAAAGCTGGACAATTCATGGCGAGCCCTTCTACGCCCCTGGAAATACTTGGTGCATGGAATGCCCGGAAGTGTTCGAACTCGGCGGCAAATGGTGCATGATCTTCGCGAGGTTCAGTGAGCGAGCCGCCACCATCTACCGCGAAGCCACCTCACTCGAAGGTCCGTGGCGCACCCCCGCCTATCCAGCGCTTGATGGCGCGCGGTGGTATGCGGCGAAGTCGCTGACCGACAATGCGGAACGCCGGATCGCCTTCGGTTGGGTGCATGACCGGCGCGGACTCACCGACGACGGCGAGTGGCTCTGGGGCGGTGATATGTGTTTGCCGCGCGAGATCTACGTCGGTGAAGGCGACCGCCTCTGCGTACGTCCCCCGCAGGAGATTGAGAACTGGCTGCGCAACGAAGTCGAGCTATCATCCTCGCCGCTGGAAGGTGGCTGGGACGGACCCCGCACGAACGCACTCGGCGGATACGCTTCCGCGGCGATCGGTACTAGGCGCCTCTCGCAGGAACTCTGCCGCATTACACTCAATATCTTTGTCAAAGACCTTCGCGGTGGCGTTGGCACTACGCTTTTTGCAAACGCGGCGCGGACCGACGGCCTCGACTTGTTCCTTGATGCAGGCACTGGGCAGGTAACCCTGAGCGAAGTTGCCGCCGGCAAGGAGTCGGATCGAGCACCGGAGCCTAGTGTTACTGGCTGGATTGATCCGCGGTCGAACGGCAATTTCCGCGTGGACCTCTATCTGCGTGGAAATGTGCTTGAAGTCTTCGTAGACCGTCGGGTGGCCCTAACCCATCGCACCTACAGCACCGCGCCGATCTCTCCCATCGTCTACGCGGAGGACGGCATCGCTGAGTTTCACGCGAGTCTCTGGACCCATGGGGAGGGCCTGCGGTGACGCACTCCGAACCCTATCGACCGGCACTGCATTTTTCGCCCCGCTTCGGGTGGCTCAACGATCCGAACGGGTTGATCTACGTCGACGGCGAATGGCATTTGTTCTACCAGCATGAACCCCAGAACACCGTACATGGACCGATGCATTGGGGACATGCCAGCAGTTCGGACTTGGTGAAGTGGACCGAGCATCCGATCGCGCTGTACCCGAATGAGTTGGGCACGTGCTATTCGGGAAGTGCGATTGAAACGCCGTCAGGCGACATAAAGCTCTTCTACACCGCGCACCGCACGACCTCAGACGGGGCCGACTATCAGGTCCAATGCCTAGTCCATGCTGATCGCGCGCTCATGCACTTTGAATCCGACTTAGGAAATCCGGTCGTTGAGAATCCGGGTCTCGAAGTCTTTCGTGATCCCAAAGTATTCTGGCACGAGGCAAGCGGCCGATGGATCATGGTGGTTACCCATGGCCGGTCAATCGGCTTTCGATCGTCGGTCGATCTCGTCCATTGGCAACTGGAAAGCACTTTTGGCGAGCGCCATCGCCCGAGAGGAGCGGGGCCTTGGGAGTGTCCGGACTTGATTCCGCTGATTAAGACTGACGGGACTGCGCGTTGGGTGCTCATTGTGGGTGTCGGAACTGACAGCGACGCCGATGGATCGGGCACCCAGTACTTCGTCGGCGATTTCGACGGCCGCCACTTCGTCAGTGAGAACGGCCCTGAAACGACGCTGTGGGTAGACCACGGCCGGGACTACTACGCCGCTCAGTCATTCTTTGGCGGCCCCGAGAAAACTACCATCGCTTGGGCGAGCAATTGGCAATATGCACGCAACACACCGACTACCGCGTTCCGCGGTGTCATGACGCTACCTCGTCAACTTAGCCTTGCAGAAACGCCGGAGGGGTCACGCCTGCGCCAGGTCGTGCCCTCGTCCGTGGTGGAGGCTTTCGATGGCGCAGAGCTTGGGGAGTCTCCCCGCTCCGGCACCTATCGCGTCACCACTCGCCTCAGTTTCGACGATACCGACTCGCAGGGGGTCGCTCTCTTTGGCGAAGTGGAGCCGCAGTTCGTGTTCTCGCTTTCGCGGAACGGGAACATCGTCATCCGCTCGAATCGATCAGCCATGGCCGACCTCCCGAACTTTGCGCACGACCGCAAAATCGAGCTTCCCGCCGATGGCCCACTTGATCTGGAAATCTTCGTCGACAACGGTCTCGTTGAACTAAACATTGGTGACGGCCTTGTCTGGATGACGAACTTGTACTTTCCGACGAACCCCTACGGCGGACTCAGACTGGTGGACCTCGGGCGGGCAGAGTAAGCGCTCGAAAGGCATGAGCTGGCTAAGCCAATGTTCTACAGGGTGACAGCGACTTTCCGGACCCACATGGCAGCAAAGTTCAGACGCCAGCTCAGCGACGGGCACTGTCAGAGGAAACCGGCTTGAGCCGGTATGGTTGGTCGCCTAGCCTTAGGCGATGAATCGCTCCAGTCCGTTTCGCTATTTCAAAGCTTCGCCTGAGATCATTCGCTTGGCGGAGATGACGTACGCCCGCTTTCCGCTATCCCTGCGGAACGTGGAGGACCCGCCGCACGAGCGCGGTATCGAGGTCAGCCACGAAGCTGTCCGCTACTGGTGGAACAGGTTCGGACCTCTGTTTGCCGGAGAAATCCGGCGACGGCGCGCGCATTGCTGGCGGGCCTTTCCGCAGTGGCGCTGGCATCTCGACGAGGTGTTCGTGAAGATCTATGGGGTCACTCACTACCTCTGGCGGGCGGTCGACCACGAAGGCGAGGTGCTTGAGGCCTTCGTCTTCAAGCGTCGTGACTCCCAAGCTGCCCTGAAGTTCCTGCGCAAGGCGATGAAGCGATACGGTAGGCCAAACGCCATTTTCACCGACAAGCTCAGGTCCTACGGCGCTGCAGTGAAGCAGCTGGAACTCCAGAACCGACAGCGGGATGGTCGCTGGCTCAACAACCGAGCGGAAAACTCACATCTGCCGCTGCGACGACGGCAGCGGGCGATGCTCCGCTTCCGGCAGATGCGAAGTCTTCAGAAGTTCGCCGCCGTTCACTCTTCGATCCACAACCACTTCAACCAGGACCGCAACCTCAATCCCAGAAACACCTTCAAGCAAGCCAACAGCGCCGCTCTCGCCGAGTGGCGCGGGCTGGGTGCGGTCTGAAATGCTGCCGTCCATCGGCAACCGAGACCGGTTCGCGTTAGTCTGACAGCAGCCCTTGGGGTGAATACTTAGTCGGGGGCGCGCCTAGAATTCCTCTCGAGCAGACCCACGGCTTTCCAGGGATGCAAGTTCCCAAGAATGGATACTGCGTGCCCAGCGATGCGCCTCGCTTCGGACATGGGCGAACGCTCGGTTCCATCGAGGCGATGGTGGAGTAGCCGCCTCTTGCACCGAGTTCACTATATTCCTGACGATTCCGTTTCTACACGTTCGTGAGCAATTCTGATCTTGGCGTCGCTAAAGGTCCTACAACAATGGGTCGACCGAACAAGAAGGGCGTGAGCGTTCACGCATCGGCTGTGTTTGGCAGCCTCCCCTACTCCGCCGCAACATCGCCCGCGGGCTGGTCGGTGGGCGTTTCTCGTCGAGCTCGATCCCGTCTACTGCGACCGCACGATCCACCGATGGAAAACTTGCGCCAAGGACGAAACCGAACGGATCGCCTGCGGGTTGCCGCGTGCCACTTCCGGGACAGAGGAGCAGGCGGCATGAGCAAGCGGAAATGGCAGAACAGTGCAACGGCGCCCGCCAAACGGATCACACCCCCAGGACTGGCTTCTAGAATCACCGGGTCTTCGGTAACATTCTTGGTGAGGCAAAGGTTAAGCCCAGAGTAACATTCTTAAGTGAGGCAATACGAACTGTCACCTTGATTGTCGCTCTCTACTCGATAGTCGCATGGTGTTCATTCCTTCGTGTTCACTGGTGTATACAAACATGGTCGTAAGTGGATATTCAAGCGATTGATTTAACAGGATGTTTTGATCCTCGATTTCATTCGACACAAACGGCAGACAGTGCCGATCGGCCCGCCCGTATCATTCGCGGTTGCTCAAGCGTGAAGTGATTGCCCAAAGCCCGATGCGTGACCCGATGCGCCCCAACGGGTGGTGTGCCGCCTTCGTTGACATGGAAGACTTGACCGGCCGGCATTCGCCGCCGTGATCGAACGAACTGGCGCAGGTCATTGCGTAACGTCCGACCGGGCAGCAACGGGCGATAGTAGTTGCCCATTTCAAGCGTCCTCGACTTCCGGCAATTCGCTCAAATGAACGTCAAGATCGGGCATGTTGATGGTTCGCAGGAATGATCCAACAGTCACGACATATGGCCCGACGCTTCCCTATGGCAGAAGATCAAAAGTGACCTGCCCCCGGGCATCGGTTTTGGCCGCTGGTTCGGGCGGGAAAACATATCAGCTGTTCCCTTCATCGTCTTCGACCGCAACAAGCCTCGGGTCGGCCATGCGAACGAAAACGCCGATATGGGCGGGGTCGCTGCCTTCAACGGTGAGCAGGTCAATCGTCAGTTGGCGGGTTTCAAGTGGCATTGTGTGGAGTCCTTTCGATTGTAAGCGCTGGACAGTGAAGGAACGGCCCAGGTTGATGCGTGCACCTGAAACCGGTTCTTTGCTGTTTCGCGCCAATTTTGGAGTTGTCGGTGGTTCGGGTTGATGCGCAGATTATCGACCGGGCAACTGTATTCGCCCCGGCTCGCTGCCCATGTCTCGATATCGGAAACCCGCCAGCGTTTCGCCTTGCCGCCCGTGTCGATTGGTCTTGGAAAAGCACCAGACTTGAGACGGGCATACAAAGTGGATTTGCTGAAGCCTGTGGCCTCGCAAACCTCGGTGGTGTTCATAAGGATTTTCATAAGGGGAGCCTTTTCCAGTGATCGTTGTGCCGCTGGACGAGGACTTTCGGCATGCACAGACGACCGTCGCCGGTCGAAAGGTTCTCCTTGTGCGAGCAATCTTCGTGAGATCACCTGATTCGCATATTTCACGAATCTGCACTGAACTCAAAAGGGCGACCCGAAAGCCGCCTTTTAGGATATATGTTTGGTGGTCGATTTCAGGCGATCACGTCAGCCCATTTCACCATCAGTTCCCGCCGCCTCTCAAGCAGGTCGGAACGTGCGCATGCGGATTCGACTGCGCCTAGTGAGTGACCCAAGGCCATTTCGGCGGCGTCACGGGGTTGACCGGTATCGCCACACCAGTCGCGGAAGCTGCTTCTGAATCCATGCGGGACGGCAGGTATGTTCAGGTTTCGAAGCAATTTCGAGATCGTGTTGTCGGACAGGGGCCGGCCCGTTTGACTTGGGAACACAAGACCCATTGCGTCACGATACATCCCGGCTTCGGTCAAGACCTCAATTGCCCGGTCAGACAATGGCACACGGTGCTGTTTGCCTTCCTTGTGCTTTTCAGGCGGCACCGTCCAGATCGCATTGTCGAAGTCGATTTCGTCCCAAACCATGTTGCGAACCTCGCCCGATCTAGCGGTTGTCAGAACCAAAAACTCGAATGCGAGTTTGGTCGCGCCCCGGGCATTCGATTGGCGAACGGTCTTTATGGCATCGGCAACCTGTTCCCAAGGTAGGGCCTTGTGGTGGCTTTTCTTGACTCCGTTTTTCGGCAAAGAGGCGACCACGGCGGGCAGTGGGTTGTCAGAACGAAGGTTGTTGGCGATGGCCCATTTCATGACAAGACCAATGCGGGTTTTCACCTTTTCCATGACCGCCCGTTTGGTTGACCAGTGAGGCACCAACACCTTTTGAATGTCGCGGGCCGTGATCGCTGAAACCTCCATTTTGCCGAGGCGAGGATAGGCGTAGGTTTCGAGACTTGACCGCCATTGCTGTTTCGCCCGTTCCGGGTTTTTCCAACCGTCACCGTGTAGTGCGATCACCTTTTCGACCGCCTGTTGAAAGTTGGGAATGTCGTCCTGCTGGACTTTCGCCCGGGGGTCGGAACCGAGTGCCACGGCCCGGCGATTCTCGAACGCCTTTTCGCGGGCCTCGGCCAAAGTCAGATCACCGTACCGGCCCAAACCGATCATGACCACTTTGCCGTCAATGACGATGCGCTGAGACCAGGTTTTCGACAAGCGGCCCGGTACATTGGTTTCCTTCACGAGTAGCGACAGCCCGGCACTGCCCCTGCCGTCTCCATACCGGCCAGGTTGTTTGACCGCCTTCACGAATCGGGCTGTAAGAGGGGTTGGACGCGGTGTTTTCATCATTGTTCTCCTTGGGAGTCATTTATGACTTATCCCAACAGTTATTACATATTGCATTTGGAAGCAACAACCAAACTGAAAAACACTCAACTGCACTCAATAGACCAGCAAGTATCAGAAACCAAAGATGAAGTGTCCTTGTTCAGAGGAGGCAAATTGAACTGAAACGAATTCAATTCAAACTGTAAGAATTGCTCCCAAGGGGCATGCCGCCGGAGCCATCCCCTCTGTGAGGTCGGAAATGCCGTCATTGCATTTGCAAGAGCCGGTCATTCGAGGTTTTACTTCACATCCAGCCAGATGGTTACGGGCCCGTCATTTGTTATCTGGACTGACATGTCAGCCCCGAATTCGCCTGTCTGTACGTTGTGGCAAAGCCCCCGGGCTTCCTCCGCAAACCTCCCGTAGAGCCGTTCTCCATCAGCAGGTGATGCAACAAACGAGAATCCGGGTCGGTTGCCGCGACTTGTATCGGCTCCAAGCGTGAATTGACTCACAATCAGCATCGATCCCGCAACATCGACAAGGGACTTGTTCATCTTGCCATGGTCGTCCCTGAAAATCCGCAAGTTTGCAGTCTTCTTCGCTGCCTTGGCAGCGCCGTCATCAGAATCGGTTTCCATGGCGCACACGAAAACCACGAGTCCCGGGCCGATTTTGCCAACCGTCTGGCCGTTTACGGTGACACTTGCCGAAGTAACTCTCTGAATAAGGCAGCGCATGAACGATCCCTGCTGCCGGGCGCGTGGCAGAGGCAGCACTGTTGGTTGACGGGAAAGGAGTGTTGTCGATTCCCCATGAGTCGACTTGAATCACGATTGAGAGGCGTTGGAAACTGCATACTGTTGATCGAGGTCTGTATCGCGCGGGATTGGCGCAGGGAACTGCAACCCCGCCCGACGGTTCAGGTCGCGACGGTTGACAGAAGTGTTGGTGACTACTGATGACTGTGAACAACCGGAGTTGAAGGGTTGTGTTTTGGAAGGATAGGCGTCAATCATTTCCGTTGACGTCAGACCGGAGATGCTCAATCGGTTGCTGAGCCCGGACGACTTGGCAATTCAGGTGCTGGGAGCGGGGTAAGGTAAGCAAGCTGCACATGGATCATATCAAGCCAATCGAAACAACCCGAGAACTTGAAGCATTCTGCGAACGGGCTTCGGAATTCCCGTATCTGGCTGTAGACACGGAATTCGTAGGGGAGGGGTTCTATCATCCCCAGTTGTGCCTGATCCAACTGGCCATGCCAGGTGATCGCTCCGACTGCATTGCCGCGGTTGACCCGCAGTCATCGCAGTTGAGCCTGGAGCCCCTGAAGAAGCTGTTCGAGAACAACTCGGTCGTCAAGGTGTTTCACTCCGGGCGGCAGGACC
This sequence comes from Paracoccaceae bacterium, assembly GCA_963664715.2. GTDB lineage: Bacteria > Pseudomonadota > Alphaproteobacteria > Rhodobacterales > Rhodobacteraceae > JAPOXR01. The sequence continues at coordinate 73,973 of CAXXUY010000012.1, read as the reverse complement.
TGGCGATTTTTTTCCATGAATTCGGATCACTGCCAATCCCTGTGTTTGACACGCAACTGTCTGCGATGGTCTGCGGGTATGGCCAGAGTGTCGGATATGATGCGCTTGTGCAGGACGTTGCAGGGCTAAGGCTCGACAAGTCCGCAAGGCTTCTCAACTGGTCTGAACGACCTTTGCCGCAGAAACTGCTCAAATATGCGCTGGACGACGTTATCCATCTGCGAGTCATCTATCTGGAACTGTCAGAAAAAATGAGGAAATTGGATCGTACGCACTGGATCCAGGATGAACTAAACATCCTTGCAAACCCGGAAACCTATCTTGTCGACCCTCGTGATGCTTGGAAAAGAATCAGGAAACTCAAACAGGATGGCAAGTTTCTTGCAATCTTGCGTGAACTGGCCGCTTTCCGGGAGGAAAAGGCGCGCGCGACCAACAAACCGAGGAATCGCATACTTAGCGACGATGCGATCGTGCACCTGGCTGACATGAGGCCACTGACGATCAATCAGTTGTCCAAGTCCAGGATCCTCATGAAGAGTGCGAAGCGGAGTGGGACCGCAGAGGAAATCGTCAACGCCGTGCGAAAGGGTCTGGACACGCCTCGAGAAAAATGGCCAAAGTTGCCGAAGCGATCGAAACCCCGTCTCAATGTGGCAGTTTTCGAACTATTGCGGGTTCTTCTCAAGGTTCGTGCAAAGGATCTCGGTGTCGCCGAGCAAATCCTGGCCACCACGGACGAACTCAAGGATCTTGCCTCCGGTGACACAGAGACAAGACAATTGTCGGGCTGGAGACGGGAGGTGTTTGGAAACGATGCGATCAAGCTCCGAAACGGCCGCCTGGCGATCACGACCGTCGGCGAAAAGCTGAAACTTGTCGACCTTGCTTGACCCTACAGCCTGACGACTTGTTCGTTGACAGCTCCCATAACCCGTACTGACTCGACTCCCTGCAATTGTCGTTGCGTCAACGTTGTTGCAACCGAGATCTCGCGGCTCTCTTCGGTGCCGATTTCGGCTTCTTCGGCCGGAGCGGCAGCCCGCAACTCGAACACGAGTTCGCCTTCGATCGGTTGACCGTCGTTGACTGGCACCAGGGCCGGGTCGTAGTATCCGAATGTGGGTGGAACACCTGTCGCAATCAGGATAATGCTGTCGCTACCGCCGAATGGCTGCGCCTGAACACTGGAAACAACGGGAATGAGTTCCCGTTCGTCCTGAGGAGCGATTGCCACTACCTCGGTAGTAGGTTCTGTCTGCTTGTTTCGTTCAAACCAGTTCAACGGGTTTAGTCGTCCGGAATCGACCGACGTGCCTGAGCATCCAGAAACCAGCGGGACAGCGACTACCATCACTGTGACTAATGCCCTCATATCGACGCTCCTGTTCTTGATCACAATAGACCGCACGCTGTAACTCTTGCGCACTTCTGCGCTTGTTGCCTATCTTCCTGATATTGTCAACATTCCCGATTGCGGCATTTGTATGAGATTGATGCATGGCAGGCATCAGAGCGACAAACCGAACCGGGTTGCTTCTGCAGGATGGCGGGTTCAGGTCTACAACCGGCAGGAAATCGTTGGTCAGGCCAGATGGGCAAGCCCCCGGTTTCCATATGCTGTTGACCTCCCATCCACAACCCGAGGCAGTCTATGCCGGGCTGCAGTTTGAGAAGTCCACGGGCTTGGTTTTCAACAGGTAATCCGGACAAGTTGGCATGGCCGGCGGAGCTGCTGCACCACTGCCGCCGAAACGGTCGGGGGAACTCGATACCGGGAATGTTCAGCGTCTGACATGCATCGCCACAAGCAACATGAGCCTGGCCTGTTGCCTTGTTCCTACAGTTTCGGGAACTGGCTCAGGCAGCGTCCCGCGAACGAGAGAAATCACGAAATGCCTGGTCAAGGGCAGCTCAGTGCAAGCTGCGCGATCCGCCATCACGTTCTTTCGGGATTGAAATGTCAGAGTTTTGGAGGTATCGGAAAGGCCTTCCCTGGCACCGGCGAAGCGGTCTCGCGGTCGCAGGTTTGAATGGATGATCCACATGGAATGCAAAGTGGTTTGAGGGCTGCAGGCGCTGTCTTTGGACAGGGCCTTACCGGATTCGGGCGTTGAGCGATGGCTTCTGAAGAATTTGAAACAATTGCAGGCGATTTTGACTTCCTCGATGAGTGGGAAGACAGGTATCGTTATGTTATTGATCTCGGGAAGGCGATGGCACCGCTGGAGGATGAACTCCGTTCAGAATGGTCAAAAGTCGACGGGTGCGCCAGTCAGGTTTGGATCGTTCCTGAGATTTGCGAAAGGAAAGGCGTCCGGACATTCAACTTCCGTGGCGACAGTGATGCGATGATTGTACGGGGATTGATTGCAATTCTTCGGTCGCTCTACAATGGCCTGACCATAGGTGACGTCTTATCTGTCGACGCCCGGTTCGAGATCGGGCGCCTCGGATTGGCGAACCATCTGTCGGCCCAGAGATCAAACGGTCTTGCCTCGATGATTGGGCGTATCAGGGAGCTTGCAAGGATTGCCAGCAACCAGGAATCCAGGGCCGCACGGCCAGGAATTTGTAGCAATGTTGGCAACTAATCCCGCGTCGCAAACTACCGGAGCAAATGCAAAATCCGGCAGGCAGCCTGACAGCGGCCTCCTTTCGCTGCTGGATTCTCGTGGTTGGATCCTTGCTGACGGGGCGACAGGGACTAACCTTTTTGCAATGGGCCTTCCTGCTGGAGATGCTCCGGAACTGTTGAATGAACGCAGACCGGACTGGGTCAAGACCATATACAAGGGAGCAATTGCTGCGGGCGCAGAATTGATCCTGACGAACAGTTTTGGTGGCAACCGGGCACGATTGCGCCTGCATGAAGCTGAAGGGCGGACGCATGAACTCTGCCGAAGATCAGCACTGCTGGCGCGCGAGACGGCTGCGGAAATGGGAGCGAACACGATCATTGCCGGTTCCATGGGTCCCACCGGCGAATTGATGGCTCCGCTGGGTTCGTTGACTCGTGCCAGTGCGGTCGAGATCTTCCACGAACAGGCCGAAGGTCTGAAGGCGGGCGGTGTCGATGCAGCGTGGATTGAAACAATGTCCGACATTGGCGAACTCGACTGTGCTGCCGAGGCCTGCGTTCTGGCAGGTCTGCCGTATTGCGCAACCATGAGCTTCGATTCCGCCGGGCGAACGATGATGGGCGTCGGTGCGGTTGAACTGGCGGATTGGGCTTGCAACATGTCCCGGCGTCCTCTCGCATACGGTGCAAATTGCGGAGCCGGTGCGGCAGACCTTGTTCGCACGATGCTCGAATTTCCGGCGCCAGCATCCGGTATGCACCTGATTGCAAAGGGCAACGCGGGAATCCCCAAATGGGTTGAGGGTCATGTACATTATGACGGCACACCGGATTTGATGGCGGACTATGCCGAATTGGCGTTTCGTTCCGGAGCTCGCATCATAGGTGGATGCTGCGGAACCACGCCGGAGCATTTGACAAGAATGCACGCGCGGCTCGAAGGGTTTGCCGGAGGCATTGTTCCCGACGAAAGTGAGATCTTGAGCAAGCTGGGGCAGTTTTCCGGTCTCGGTTTCGGAGTCCCGCCTGGACGAATCCATCGTCGCTCCCGGCGCAGACGGTCCTGACGCTCTCCTTGTTCCAAATGTCGAATTAGTCTAACGCGGTGTCGCAACTGTGACAAAATTCGTGCGGTATTGGGTGATATGCGTGTCATTACACGGTCTGGGCGGACACGAGCGGGAGACTAATGACTGACCAAGAAGAAGACGACCTTGTACTCTCTGAGTTGAGTGACGAAGAACTGGTACCGCAAATGCATGACGACCTCTATGACGGGTTGAAGGAGGAGGTCGAAGAGGGCGTCTACATATTGCTGGACAGGGGCTGGGAACCCTATGCGGTCCTGACCAAAGCACTAGTAGAGGGCATGCGCATTGTCGGGATCGATTTCCGCGACGGCATCCTGTTTGTACCCGAGGTCTTGCTTGCGGCCAATGCCATGAAGTCTGGCATGGCGATTCTCAAGCCGCTCCTGGCGGAAACAGGCGCGCCGAGAATGGGCAAGATGGTCATCGGCACAGTAAAGGGAGACATTCATGACATCGGCAAGAATCTTGTCTCTATGATGTTGGAAGGGGCGGGGTTTGAGGTTGTTGACCTGGGAATCAACAACCCGGTCGAGAACTACCTAGAAGCCATCGAGTCAGAGCAGCCTGACATTCTCGGGATGTCGGCACTGCTGACGACTACCATGCCCTACATGAAGGTGGTGATCGACAGATTGGTGGAATTGGGCATGCGAGACGACTATGTTGTTCTTGTTGGCGGCGCACCTCTCAACGAGGAATTCAGCAAGGCAATCGGAGCAGATGCCTATTGCAGGGACGCGGCCGTGGCTGTTGAAACCGCAAAGGAATTCATGGCCAGAAAGCACAACGTTCTTGCCGCGAGTTAGTTGACCGGGACGGCTTGCCGGGATTGCCGCCGTCAACATCGAAACGGAATTCGAACATGGGGCCGCCCAGGAAACCGAATTCGACAAGCGAACGGGCCCGGTTATGCGGGGCGGGCAAGCATGACTGACCATACAATTCCGCTCAGCCTCGCTGATCAGGTCGGCGATGGTAGCAACAAGGTCCTGTTGATCGCCTGTGGTGCTCTCGCAAGGGAGATTCTCGAGTTGAAGCGCCTTAATCGTTGGCATCACCTTGAACTGACCTGCCTTCCTGCCGACCTGCACCTGCGTCCCGAGAGGATTCCGGACCGGGTGGAACAGGCAGTGCTGCAGAACAGGGATCGGTACCACTCGGTCTTCGTGGTCTATGCGGATTGTGGCACCGGGGGCCTGTTGCGCAGGAAGTGCAGTGAATTGGGGGTGGAGATGATCGACGGTCCCCACTGCTATTCATTCTTCGAAGGCAACCGGCAGTTTGCCCAGCATGCAGAGGAAGAAATGACTGCATTCTACCTGACCGATTTCTTGGTCAGGCAGTTCGAGTCCTTTGTCTGGAAGCCCTTGGGATTGCACCGGAATCCGGAATTGAGAGACACGTATTTCGGAAACTACGAAAAGCTGGTTTACCTCTCTCAGACGGAGGACGCGGAACTGGACGATAAGGCCAGGGCCAGTGCGGCCAGACTTGGTCTCAAATACGAACGGCGATTCACCGGCTATGGCGACTTGTTCACAGTCCTGGATGAGGTCGCAGCAAGCTAGTACCCACGGGCCTCATCGTTGAAGCGGACTGATTCGGCCGGAGGACGACGATTCCGCTTTCGACAATGCCAGCCAACGACACTTGCTTGCCGTCCCGACGAATGTGGGCCGTGGCTGGCCGTCAAGTTGACCGGTTCGCGCTTTGTTGCACAGCATGGATCATTCAGTTTACCGGCTTGACCAGCCTGATACCGCTCTCGGGGAGGATTCCGAGCCGCGAGGCGATTTCCCGGTAGCCGTCCGGAATTCCTCCGGATCTCAGGGATTCACCATTGTCGCAGAACGGTTTCCCTGTCTGCATGTCCCAAAGGCTGCATACATCCGGACTGATCTCGTCGACCACAACCAGCCGATTGACCTCATCGTCCCAGATCCGCCCGAATTCCAATACAAAATCAACCAGTCTGATGCCGACTCCTGCCATCATGCCAGCGAGATAATCGTTTGTTCGGAGCGAATTCGGCAGAATCTCGTCAATATCCATGGGTGAAACCCAGCCAAATGCACCGAGATGGTCTTCGGTTACCAGTGGGCACCCCAACTCTTTGTTCTTCAAGTAGAACTCGATAACCGGCCGAGGCAGAGCTTCCCCGACCTCAAGGCCAAAGCGACTGGCCAGTGACCCGGCAGCATAGTTTCTGACCACGACCGTAACGGGCAGGACTTCCGCAGATCGCACTGACTGCTCCCGCAAATTTAGCCTGCGTACAAAATGTGTCGGAATACCAACCCGAGCCAATCCACTCATGACCAGTTCAGAAATCCGGTTGTTCAGGACGCCTCTGCCTTCAATGACGGTTGGGGTCTCGGGGTGCTCCTGCGACAGGTCATCCCTGAAGTGCAGCACATTGGTTCCAACGGTGTCACCTTCATAGAGCGACTTTCTCCTTCCCTTGAATACGAGCTTTCTTCGGGTCATTCGCACCTGCCTGGTCGTGGAAGCACAGATCTTCGGCCATCGGCAATACCGAAATGGCACTGATCAAGCAACAATACTGTAGGATGGTTAAACCCGGTTCCCGGGCCAATCCGGCGCCCTTCGAACAGGTTTCTGTCCCTGTCCGGCAATGGATGTCCGCGTAGCGGCCACAACTTCATCCGGGTCATGACCAGGCAGGCGCGGTGGCAGGAACTCAAGGGCGGACCCTCGCACCTCTCGAATGGCAATTCGGCCAGACTGTATAGCCGGCCACTCGATCAAACTTGAGAAGTTGTCTGTAGATGACTGACGTATAACGATGTATCAACTGGATTACAAATCGCGCCCAGATATTATATCCGGTAATTGTGATGGTTTTCGCGTGATGCAGGCTTGACCGTTCAACGTCCGGCGCGCATATGAACAGCAGGCATGAACAAGGAGGGTTGCCATGACATCGTTTAACGATCGCAGGGACACATTCGAGAAGAAGTTTGCCCATGATGAATCGCTGAAATTCAGAGCCGAGGCCCGAACAAACAAACTTCTGGGGCAATGGGCGGCATCATTACTCGAACTGCCGGATGGTGAAGTGGACGATTACACGCGATCGGTGATCAAGGCAGACTTCGAGGAGGCGGGCAATGAGGACGTGTATCGCAAGTTGGCCGCTGACCTCGGCGAAAGGGCATCGGAAGAGGAAATCCGTTCAAAGATGGACGAACTGGCGGAGGAAGCGAAGATTCAGATCATGAATGAGTCGTAGGTTCTCGCTATACGCCAGTGCCAGCCATGTCTTTGTGTGGTGTGCGTGGTGTCAGCATTTCTCACCGAGGCTCGAAAATCCTGTCGAACACATCGTCAACATGGTTTGAGAAGAACTTGTCGTCGAAAAGGGCAGCGAGGTCTTTTTCCGACAAGTATGCAGTTACCTGGGGGTTCTTGGCCAGAACCTGATGGTAGGCTTCCATTTTCCCAAGTGACCTTTTTGCACAGTCCTGCGTAATGGCATAGGCCGAATCCCGGTCCAGCCCCTCTCTTACCAATGCATCGAGCACCCGGTGCGAATTGTGTATGCCGCGCATCAGCCGCAGGTTGCTTGCCATGTTGTCCGGATGAACGTCCATGTGCCTTATGATCTCGGTCAAGCGGGCAATTGCGAAGTCCAGTGCAGTCGTTGCGTCCGGACCGATGATTCTCTCTACCGAAGAATGCGACATGTCCCGTTCATGCCAAAGAACAACGTTTTCAAGTGCGGGAATCACGCTTGCCCTGACGATGCGCGCCAGCCCAGTCAGGTTTTCTGAAAGGATCGGGTTGCGCTTGTGGGGCATCGCGGACGACCCCTTCTGTCCACTGCGAAACGGTTCCTCTATTTCAAGAATCTCGCTGCGTTGAAGGCTCCTGAACTCGACTGCCATCCTCTCGATCGATGACGCGACTACTCCGAGGGCAGCAAAGAAGAATGCATGCCTGTCACGGGGGATCACTTGGGAGGAAACCGGTTCGACGTTGAGTCCAAGCTTCTTGCAGACATGTGCTTCAACTGTAGGCGGAACGGTCGCGAACGTTCCCACCGGGCCCGAGATTGCACCGGTTGATACCTCGGATCTGGCAAGTGCAATCCGGTGGGACGCCCTGGCAAACTCGCAGTATGCCTGTGCCAGCTTGAGACCAAAGGTCGTCGGCTCGGCATGGACACCGTGGCTCCGGCCCATGCAAAGGAGGTGCTTGAATTCGAATGCCCGCCGGCGCAGTTGGTCGAGCAGCCCCTGCAGGTCGGTCAGAAGGATGTCAGCCGATCTGACGAGTTGAACGCTGAGGCAGGTATCCAGGACATCGCTTGAGGTCATGCCCAGATGCAAGTGGCGAGCATGTTCCTCTCCGACTGCCTCGGAAACATAGGTCAGGAATGCCAGGGTTTCGTGACGGGTGACCTCTTCGATTTCCTTGATCCGTGACAGATCAATCGGCATTCCACGAAGATGCGCAACCGCGGCTGCGGCAGCACGGGGAATATGTCCGAGATCGGCTCGCGCTTCCATGGCGTAGGATTCAATCTCGAGCATGATCCTGAACCGGCTGTCATCCGACCAGACCGCCTCCATTTCCGGTCGGGTGTATCGCGGAATCATCCTGACATCCTCGGCTAGATCATTGGTCCACAGGAAACAACATGGCTGTCGCAGTGGTCAGGAGCAACATTGGCATCGCAGCAGACGGCTGAATTCGGAAACAGGTCAGGTGGACTGCCTGTACGGGCCAACATATTGCAAAGCGGTGTCCCATGGGAAATATATCCAGGTATCCTGACTGACTTCCGTGATGTATGTGTCAACAAACGACCGGCCCAGCGGTTTTGCATAGATTGTCGCAAAATGAGCGGTCGGAAAAATCGATTTCACGAGTTCCAGCGTTTTCCCGGTATCAACGAGATCATCGATGACGAGTGTGCCATCCATGTCACCAAATACGGCGTTCTTGACGACCTTGGGGTCGGATTGGCTCTTATGGTCGTACGACTCGACCGAGATCGTATCGACAGTTCGTATTCCCAACTCCCGGGCCACGATCATGGCTGGAGCCATTCCTCCCCGTGTTATTGCTATGATTCTCTTCCAATATCCCGGCTCGGGCTGCACGCCTTCAAGGCGCCATGCCAATGCCCTGCAGTCACGATGCAGTTGATCCCAACTGACGACAAATCCCTTTTCATGTGGCAACAAATCAGAAGTCATCACTTTCGCCCTGTAACCGCATCAATATCAGGCGCATCAGGGCGTTTCATTCCGATAACGTGGTAGCCTGAGTCGACATGCAGCACTTCTCCGGTAACCCCGGAGCCGAGATCCGACAGCAAGCTCAATGCTGATGCCCCGATGTCATCCTGGTTGACGTTCCTGCCGAGAGGGGAGTTGAGTTCGTTCCATTTCAGGATGTAGCGGAAGTCACCGATTCCCGATGCAGCCAGTGTCTTCACTGTACCCGCCGAAATTGCATTGACCCTGATGTTCTTCGGGCCGAGGTCCATTGCAAGATACCTGACCGATGCTTCAAGCGCTGCCTTGGCAACACCCATGACATTGTAGTGGGGCATGACCTTTTCCGCGCCATAATAGGTGAGGGTCAACAGCGAACCGCCGTTCGGCATCAACTCCTCGGCCCGCTTTGCCAGTGCAGTAAATGAATAAACCGAAATATCGAGCGACATCCGGAAGTTCTCCAGGCTGGTATCAACGTAGCGGCCGCGCAGTTCGTTCTTGTCAGCATAGCCGATCGCGTGCACTGCGAAATCAATCGTACCCCAGCGTGACCGCAGTTCATCAAACAGCGAGTCAAAAGAATCGGGGTCGCTGACGTCGCACTCACAGGTGAAAGGCGAACCGATGGACTCCGCCAACGGAACAATTCTCTTTCTCAGAACTTCGTTCTGGTAGGAAAATGCGAGTTCGGCGCCATGAGACGAGCACGCCCTGGCGATGCCCCATGCAATGGACTTGTCATTTGCAACTCCCATTATCAGGCCACGTTTGCCGTCCATCAAACGCGTTGACATACCGATACTCCTTGCGCATGAGTTTTGCCGGTCGTTTAGGTTAATCGTGATTGGTCTTCAATAGCCAGGGCGCCAGTCACCCGAATTGGCGCAGTCAGGAAAACGGTCTTGGACAAACGAACAGGAAGTTTCGCGGGTGATGACCCCTTCGAAATCGTGCGTAGTTGGCTTGGTGAGGCGGAAGGCTCGGAATTGAACGATCCGTGTGCAAGTGCCCTTGCAACGGTCGATCCGCACGGCATGCCCAATGTTCGAATGGTTCTGCTGAGGGGAATTGATGCCGAAGGGTTTGTATTCTATACAAATTACGGTAGCGCAAAGGCCCGGGAGATTGACAGTTCGGGCAAGGCTGCCTTCGTTGTGCACTGGAAGTCACTCCGCAGGCAGATAAGGGCTAGGGGAATTGTCGAGCGCGAGGAAGGCGAGATGGCCGATTCCTATTTTGTGTCTCGTTCCCTGCAGAGTCGCTACGGTGCCTGGGCATCCCGGCAGTCGCAACCGCTTTCATCACGCCGGCGCCTGATGATGCGTGTGGCAGAGTTGACAGCTAAGCTCGGACCAAATCCGAAGCGTCCGGAGTTTTGGGGCGGCTACCGTCTTAGGCCAATCGAGATCGAATTCTGGCAAGACGGCAAGTTCAGATTGCATGACAGGTTCCAGTGGAAACGGGATTCGCTCACCTCGGATTGGAAGGTGACAAGGCTCTCACCCTGACTGCGGTTCTACCGTGTCAGCTAGCAATACTGCTTGCATTTGATATCAACCCGTTGCAGAATCGCTGCTGGTTGATGGTGGCATGCTGGCGAGGCTGGGTTTGGCCTCGAGGAGGTAACATTCAGAACAAGTATCGCGGACGCGTTAAGTGGTTCAACGCGACGAAGGGATTTGGCTTTGTTGTTACTGAGGAGCCTGGCCCTGACATTTTGATTCACGTTAATGTGCTGAGAAACTACGGACGCAGTTCGGTTTCCGAGGGAGCGGTTGTCGAATTGCAGGCTCAGGAGTCGAGCCGTGGCTTGCAGGCTACGGAAATCCTTGAGATAATCCCCCCTCCGAATTTGGAATTTGGGGATGAAGAATATACGGGAATGCAGCTTGGAGAGGACCGAAATGCGGCGGATTTCCTGCCGGCGCGAGTCAAATGGTTCGACAAGCAACGCGGCTTTGGATTCGTGAATGTCTTCGGTAGTGCTGACGACGTGTTTATCCACATGGAAGTACTAAGGAACTGCGGTCTGTCTGATCTGCAGGCGGGTGAGGCCATATCCGTTCGGATTGCCTCGGGCCCGAGGGGTAAACTCGTCGCTGAAGTCCAACCTTGGGACTTCGCTGTGGCAGACGATGACTTTGAAGAACCTGGTGACGATCCCGACATCTGAAGGCGTGAATATGCCAGCGGGATCTCTCGGGTGAGGGTCATTTGCACCTACGTCTTTGTTTCGGGGGTCGTGATCCTTTCCCTGTTTGCGGCAAGTGGCGTCGCTGCAGAGTGTTCGTCTGACCGCGCCTCACTGCGGGGCAACTGGGGCGTGGCAGAGTTCTCGGTCGAATTGGCAACAACGCCCCGGGAGCGCGCACTCGGCCTGCAGGGGCGGTCGCAACTTCCGCTGACAGCAGGGATGCTCTTTGTATTTGAAGCGCCGGTCCAGGCAACGTTCTGGATGAAGAACACGCCGATCCCGTTGGACATGTTGTTCTTTTCCGAAGAAGGCCGGGTCAAGCACATTCATGAAAATGCCGTTCCCTTTGATCTTGCGCCCATAAGTGGCGGTGACCATGTCATGGCTGTGCTGGAGATCAATGGCGGTCTGGCGCAACGATTCGGGATGAGCCCGGGGACCGAGATTCGGCATCCTTCATTTGAACAGCAGATCGCGGCCTGGCCGTGCCAGCCTGGCAACTGATGCTTCAATTCCCTTTGAAATCGCGGTAACTGCGCGTGTTCGGGGCGTAGCGCAGCTTGGTAGCGCGGCGGTTTTGGGAACCGCAGGTCGTTGGTTCAAATCCAATCGCCCCGACCAATCCTGCATCGTTTCACTTGGTTTCTTGTACTATGCGACCAACCGGCGTTGTGCTTTTGCAACGTCCACCGAACCTCGATTACTTTCGGCATGAAATCGAAGTTCATGAATTGTCATGGCTTAGGAAGATGTTCCGGCAAGCACCTTGCCGGAAGGCGTTCACATCTACACAGAATTTTTCGAAATTCCTGCCAAAAATGATTGACAAGACCGGCGACGCGATAGCAGGATGTGCACCCGCCGTCACTCAGTTGTGCAACATGTAGTGATTGTGCGGATGTTTGACTAACGTTCGATAGGCGATCCCGCAATGTGGACGCCCTGCAAACAGAGGCAGCAGTCTGATGAAGTTTTCACGAATCTTCACCACCAATGTGCAGAGTCCCTATGAGCGGATTTCCTTTACCAATACCCGGTCTGAGATAAAGAACACGGACGGCTCCGTGGTCTTCTGTCTCGAGGACATGGAGGTTCCAGAGGGGTGGAGCCAGGTTGCCGCCGATGTCCTGGCACAGAAGTATTTCCGGAAGGCAGGGGTGCCCAGCAGGCTCAAGAGGATCCCGGAGCAGGATGTGCCCGAGTTCATCTGGCGGTCTGAGGCAGACAGGAAGGCCCTGGCCGAGTTGCCGGAGGACCAGCGTTACGGGAGTGAAACTTCCGCAAGACAGGTGTTCAACCGGCTTGCAGGAACGTGGACCTATTGGGGTTGGAAGGGTGGCTACTTTTCCACGGAAGAGGATGCGCGGACGTTCTACGACGAATTGCTGCACATGCTTGCCACTCAGACGGCAGCTCCGAATTCGCCACAATGGTTCAATACCGGTCTGTACTGGGCGTATGGAATCAAGGGTGCAGAGCAGGGCCACTATTTCGTCGATTTCAAGACGGGCCGGCTCAGGAAGTCCAGGAATTCCTACGAACGGCCACAACCACACGCATGTTTCATTCAGTCCATTGAAGATGACCTCGTCAATGACGGCGGCATCATGGATCTCTGGCTGCGGGAGGCGAGGCTGTTCAAGTTCGGTTCCGGAACCGGGACGAACTTCTCCAATCTGCGCGGGATGGACGAGCCGTTGGCAAGCGGAGGCAAGTCCAGCGGATTGATGAGTTTTCTCAAGATCGGAGACAGGGCTGCCGGGGCGATCAAGTCAGGCGGAACCACGCGTCGCGCCGCCAAGATGGTCATCTGTGACATGGACCATCCGGACATCGAGGAGTTCATCAACTGGAAGGTTCGGGAAGAACAGAAGGTTGCGTCTCTCGTCGCCGGGTCGAATGCAACCAACAGGGCTTTGGCGGAGATCTTCGATGCCATCAATAGCTGGGATGGCAACATCGGCAATGCCTGCGACCCCAAGGTCAATTCCAGTCTCAGGAAGTCGTTGATTTCGGCAAGAATGTCGAGCGTGCCCGAGACATACATCAACCGCGTTCTCCAATACGCCCGGCAGGGATATACGAGTATCGATTTTTCGGTATATGACACCGATTGGGAATCCGACGCATATGCGACGGTCTCTGGTCAGAATTCCAACAATTCCGTCAGGGTGACGGATGCCTTTTTGGAAGCCGTAGAAAACGACGGTGAATGGGCGCTAAGGCGACGTACCGACGGAACGATCGCCAGAGTCATCGGAGCCCGCCAGCTGTGGGAAGATATCGGTCATGCCGCCTGGTCCTGCGCGGATCCCGGTGTCCAGTATCACGATACAATCAACGCATGGCACACCTGCCCCGAGGACGGGCAGATTCGAGCCTCCAATCCCTGTTCCGAGTACATGTTCCTGGACGATACCGCATGCAACCTTGCATCGATCAACCTGCTGAACTTCTACAATGACGGTGGATTCAACATCGAGGAATTCGTTCACGCCACGAGATTGTGGACAGTGGTGCTGGAAGTCTCGGTTCTCATGGCCCAGTTTCCTTCGAAGCGAATTGCAGAGTTGTCGCACAGGTTCAGGACATTGGGTCTTGGATATGCGAATCTGGGCGGATTGCTGATGAATATGGGGATCAGCTACGATTCTGCCGAGGGCAGGGCGACCGGCGCGGCATTGACGGCGATCCTGTGCGGCGAAGCCTATGCGGTGTCGGCTGAGATGGCATGCGAACTGGGTCCGTTTCCCGGTTTCGACAAGAACTCTTCTCACATGCTGCGGGTGATGCGCAATCACAGGAGAGCGGCTTATGGAGAGGTGGATGGATATGAGGGACTGGCGATTTCGCCGGTGCCATTGGACAGCTGTTCCTGTCCGGTGCCCGAATTGCCCGAAGCCGCAATGAACTCATGGGATCGGGCGGTCAGGCTCGGAGAGGAACATGGATTCCGCAATGCCCAGACGACGGTCATCGCGCCGACCGGTACAATTGGACTTGTCATGGACTGCGATACGACCGGGATTGAACCGGACTTCGCCCTGGTGAAGTTCAAGAAACTTGCAGGAGGTGGATATTTCAAGATCATCAACCGCTCTGTACCGAACGCGTTGCGTGTACTCGGTTATTCTGAACAGCAGATAGATGACATTGTCACCTATGCATCCGGTCGTGGCTCGCTGCAGGGCGCCCCCCACATTAACCCGCAGTCGCTGTCGGAACTCGGTTTCGGGAAGCAGGAAATCGGGAAGATCGAAGCCGATGCCCGGGCGGCGTTCGATGTCAGGTTTCTGATCAATCCAGGGGCACTCGGGGTCGATTTCTGCCGGAAGCAACTCGGATTGTCTGACAAGGAATTCAACGAATCGTCCTTTGACCTGCTGAAGCACTTTGGATTCTCGGACGACCAGATCGAGGAGGCAAACGAGTACATTTGCGGCGCAATGACGTTGGAGGGAGCGCCTCATATTCAGCCCGAACATCTGGCGGTGTTTGACTGTGCCAATACCTGTGGCAGGCACGGAGTTCGCAGTCTCAGCGTTCACAGCCATATTGCCATGATGGCTGCGGCACAGAGTTTCATTTCGGGTGCAATTTCGAAGACGGTCAACATGCTGCCGACCGCCGCGATCGAGGATTGTAAGCTGGCGTATACAACGGCGTGGAAGCTCGGCGTCAAGGCCATCGCCTTGTATCGGGACGGCTCCAAGCTCAGTCAGCCATTGGCGGCGGCGCTCGTAGACAATCTCTCAGACGAGGCAGGCCTCTCCGAGCGCAGCAAGTCTATGCATGAGCGCATTGCCGAATTCGCGGAGGAAGGTGCAAGGCAGATGATGCGCCACCACGGGCGAGCAAGACTGCCTGAAAGAAGAAAGGGCTACACCCAAAAGGCGATTGTCGGTGGCCACAAGGTTTATCTCCGAACCGGTGAGTATTCCGATGGATCACTGGGTGAGATCTTTATTGATATGCACAAGGAAGGTGCGGGATTCAGGGCGATGATGAACAATTTCGCCATCGCCGTGTCGCTGGGACTTCAGTACGGGGTTCCGCTGGAGACGTTCGTGAATGCATTCACGTTCACGCGGTTTGAACCTTCTGGCGTGGTTCAGGGCAACGATTCCATCAAGAATGCCACGTCGATCCTTGACTACATATTCCGGGAACTCGGGATCAGCTATCTTGACCGAACGGATCTGGCCCACGTAAAGGTCGACGGTTTTCGTTTTGACGACCTTGGAGCTGATGGCGACAGCCAGGAATCTCATGGAGGACCGGTTTCAAACTCTGCGGTTCAGGATCTGATGAGATCAGCTGCGTCTTCCGGATTTATTCGAAACAAGATTCCGGTTGATCCGGCCGAATCGGAGAGGGTCGGTGAAAGTGGTGACGTGCACCGGTCGGCGCTGTCGGACACACGGGTCAGCAAGTCGCAGGACGATGCGCGTGTAAAGGGTTACGAGGGAGATCCTTGCGGTGACTGTGGCAATTATACGCTTGTACGCAGCGGTACGTGCCTGCATTGTGCGACTTGTGGCTCGACAAGCGGATGCAGCTAGCGCGGGTGGTTTTGCCGAACTGGCCGAGCACCGCATCCAAGCCCGGTTGTCATGCGCTGACCTTGATGCCCACGACTCCAGTACGGGCAATCTCAATCAGGCCGCAGTCAAGTAGCCGGTCGGCAAACCGGTCAATTTGATCGGCGTTACCGGTTAATTCAAGGATCACGAATTCCTCATCTGATTCTATCTGCTTTGCACCGAATTCCGCCGCAACCTTGAGAACTTCCGACATGTCTCCCGAAGAATCCGTCCTGACTTTCAAAAGGGCCAACTCCCGCTCGATTGAATGTCCTTCAACTGTCAGGTCCATGACCTGGTGAACCGGTATAAGTCGGTCAAGCTGGGCCTTGATCTGTTCAATCACATGTGCGCGACCGGTGGTCACGATCGTGATGCGGGAGAGGTGACCTGTGTGGTCGACTTCGGTAACTGCAAGGCTCTCGATGTTGTAGCCTCTTCCCGAGAACAGGCCGACGACCCGGGCCAACACCCCGGCTTCATTGTCAACCATGATCGAGAGAGTATGTGTCTCGGTGTCCGATTCCCGAGAACGCCTCAGATCATAGGCCGACTTCCGGGACGTACCCTCCTTGATATTCAGTGCGTTCATTGGAATCTACGCCTAGACCAGCACGGCGCCTTCTGCTGCGACCTCATTATTCTGCTGCTCCGGTCCCAAGAGCATCTTGTTGTGAGGTTCGCCGGACGGGATCATTGGAAAGCAACTCTCGAACTTGTCGACGCGGCAATCCATGATGACGGGGCCGTCGTAATCCAGCATCTTGAGGATTGCGTCGTCAAGTTCTGCCGGGTCAGTTACCTGGATTCCAAGGCAGCCAAATGCCTCGGCCAACTTGACAAAATCCGGCAGTGCCGCACACCATGAATTGCTGTATCTCTTCTCGTGCAGCAACTCCTGCCATTGCCGGACCATGCCAAGATACTCGTTGTTGAGTATGAACTGCTTAACGGGCAGGTGTTCCTGCATGGCTGTGCACATTTCCTGCATGTTCATGAGCCAACTGGCCTCGCCGGCAATGTTGATGACCAGCGCATCCGGATGGGCAACCTGGACCCCGATGGAAGCAGGAAGGCCATAGCCCATGGTGCCCAGCCCACCCGAAGTCATCCATCTGTTGGGCTCGTTGAACTTCAGGAACTGCGCCGCCCACATCTGGTGCTGTCCGACCTCCGTCGTAATGTAACGGTCGTGCTGTCGTGTCAGTTCCTCGAGTCGTTCCAGAGCATATTGCGGCTTGATCAGCTTGGTTGAGTTTTCATAGCTGAAGCAATCGATGCTCCGCCACTTGCCAATCTGATCCCACCATCTTCCCAGCGCATCCGAATCTGTCCTGCTGCCGCGGCCGCGCCATATCTCGAGCAGTTGTTCGAGGACGTCTGCAACATCGCCCACTATGGGCAAGTCAACGAGTATTGCCTTGTTGATTGACGACCTGTCAATGTCAATGTGGACCTTTCGAGAGCCCGGACTGAAATCCTTGATTCGACCGGTAATCCTGTCATCAAAACGGGCACCGACATTGATCATGAGGTCGCATCCGTGCATGGCAAGATTCGACTCATAGCTGCCATGCATCCCAAGCATTCCCAACCAGTTCGCACCCTTTGCAGGGTAGGCGCCCAGGCCCATCAATGTTGACGTTAAGGGGAATCCGGTTTCATCCGCGAGATCACGCAACAATTCACTGGCGCGCGTCCCGGAGTTGATTACACCTCCGCCCGAGTAGATTACCGGTCGGCCGGCAGTCTCCATCCATTCGGCAAGAACACCGATCTGTTCGGCATTTCCGCGAATTTGCGGCTGGTATCTCTGTTTCTGTCTGTCCGATGGCGGATCATATGTCCCGTCTGCAAACTGGACATCCTTGGGGACGTCCACCAGCACGGGTCCCGGCCTGCCGGTGGTTGCGATATGAAACGCCTGGTGCAGGGCGTCTGCGAGTTCGTTCGTGTCCTTGACCAGCCAGTTGTGTTTCGTGCACGGACGCGTGATTCCGACGGTGTCCGCCTCCTGGAATGCATCATTTCCAATCATGAAGGTCGGAACCTGCCCGGAAATCAGGACGACCGGAATTGAGTCCATCAACGCGTCGGTCAACCCTGTCACCGAGTTCGTGGCACCCGGTCCGGACGTGACCAACACAACTCCGGGCCTTCCGGTTGACCGCGCATAACCTTCGGCAGCGTGGACTGCGCCCTGTTCGTGGCGGACCAGAATGTGGCGGATGCGGTTGTTCTTTTCGATTTCGTCATAGATCGGCAGCACGGCTCCACCGGGATAGCCGAATACGACCTCGACTCCCTGATCCTCGAGAGCCTTCAGAACTATTTCTGCACCGCTGATCAATTCGTCCATTACGACAAGTCCCGGATTCGCCCCAGATATGTAAAACCCCTCTGGTGTTGAGGGGAAGAACCTGCGTTACGCCCCATATACGACTAACTCATCCCAAGAGACATCCGCCAAGCTGTCAGGTGCACCGAACCGTTGCCCCAATTTGGAGTCAGCCAGAATAGGGATTCATCCAATTGGCGTCAACAAAGAGGATTGCCGGCAAAAAAAGACCTGTCGACTGCTTGCCCTGATGTTCTTGCAGCACCCAGATTGAATGCATGAACCCTACAGCCGGAAGCCTGCATGTGCGCAGCGATCAATGCCAGGTTGCGTGAATTGGCCTTGGCGGTATGCCGCTGCCCTCTTCATTCGCAACGTCAACGGACTGGGCAATATGGTGAACTGATGCCGTGGGTGCTTCCGCCGTCCATGACTGATCCAACCTGCCGGCCGTCACTTGAAATCCGGCGCGAATTCGTGTTGGCTCACAATTGAACTTTGGGGCCAAACAGGCCTGCTGCAAAGAAAAGGAGCAAGAGATGGACAGAAGATCGTTCTTAAGAACTACTGCCGTGGGTGGAGCAGCAGCATCAACCCTCGCTGCGCCGGCGATTGCGCAGGGAAACCGCACGCTGACGATGGTAACCAGTTGGGGCCGTGGCCTGGTAGGGGTTCACGACAGCGCATCGAGGTGCGCCGAACTGATTACGGAAATGACGGACGGGCAGTTGACGGTTGATTTGAAGGCCGCAGGTGAGCTGGTCGGACCTTTCGAGGTGTTTGATGCTGTGTCGTCGGGTCAGGCCGACATGTATCACGCCGCAGACTACTATTTCCTTGGGCAGCATCCCGGATACGCGTTCTTTACAGCCGTACCGTTCGGGATGACCGCAGCCGAAATGACCACATGGTACTATCATGACGGCGGAATGGAGATGCACGATGAGTTGGGTCAGATCTTCGGCCTGAAGTCGTTCATCGCCGGCAATACGGGTGCTCAGGCTGGTGGCTGGTTCCGCAATCGGATTGAGAGTCCAGAAGACTTCAATGGACTCAAGTTCCGGATGCCGGGCCTTGGCGGAAAGGTTCTCACCGAACTGGGTGCCTCCGTCCAGAACCTTCCGGGTTCGGAAGTCTACCAGGCGCTGTCCTCCGGAGCCATTGACGGAACCGAGTGGATCGGCCCATGGGCTGACGAAGCTGCAGGATTCATGGAAATCACCAAGACCTACTACACGGCCGGTTTCCACGAGCCAGGAGCGGCCCTGTCGCTGGCGACCAACCGGGATGTGTTCGAATCCCTGACCCCCGCGCAGCAAAGGACCATCCAGATTGTGGCTGCCGAGGTCCATGACTGGACATTGACGCTCTATCACTCCCGGAACTCTGCAGCGCTCCAACGGCTGATTGCTGCTGGCGTGGAAGTCAATGAGTTTCCGGATGCAGTTTGGGA
Source organism: Paracoccaceae bacterium (assembly GCA_963664715.2). Classification (GTDB taxonomy): domain Bacteria; phylum Pseudomonadota; class Alphaproteobacteria; order Rhodobacterales; family Rhodobacteraceae; genus JAPOXR01. Next base: position 54,484 of record CAXXUY010000012.1, on the reverse strand, counting down.
TGCATTTGGTGAAGCAACAGGCACGGTGCTGAACGAAAACATGGACGACGAACTGTACAAGCAGGTTCACGACAGTGCGATGGCGTCCCTCAATTCTTCATCCGAGTGGCTGTCAATATCTTCAGGAGCATTTACTGCGCAGCGCGCCAGAATATTCGGGTGATTCTGCGCCAAATCAAGTTCTGCGGCCTTGCCCCGATTTCGGGTCAGGGCCGCAGGCCATTCCACCATTCCAGTGAATGCAGGCTTGGAATCCGCAGGCAATGATTGAATCGGCTGCAACCCTTGTCACTAACCTCGTGCTTGCATTCTACCATACCGGTTACGCAATCAGCCATCCGGGTGCCTGGCTGGATTGGTCAGACAATGAAGCCTTGATGAGGTTCGTCTACTACGGCGCTTCCTTCGAACTCCTGTTTGTCTTTCTGGCCACCTTCCTTTCTTTGACCGCAATCGGGCTCTGGAAGCGTCCGGTGATGTGGGGCTCGGTCTGGCTGTTTGAATTCATTGGAAACTGGGTTGGCCGCGTCTTTGCCTGGGCAGGAATTGTCATGGTTGTCCAGCAGGTCATGATCGTTTTCCTGCAGCGCATATTCAGGGTTGCAGAGGTCTCGGTTGGTCCTTTTGGATACCCATTCACCAGGGATCTTGCCTGGTTCGGAGAGGAGTTGAAACTCTACAATGCCATGGTTGTCTGCCTTTGCTGCGGATATACCTTCATTCAGGGGGGACATGTCAGGGTCGATCTGTTTTACGCGGGCGCTTCACACCGCGCCAAGAAGATCGTGGACATGGCCGGATCGCTATTCTTCATGCTGCCATCCCTGTTTTTCATCTGGCTGTATTCCTGGTTCTTCATGTGGAGGCACCTCATAGTTCCCAAGCCGTCTGCTTCGGATACGTTGGAACGCTTGCTGATGAAGTCCCGGGCTTTACGCTGGAATGTCGAGACCATAGGCTTTTCCCCCAGCGGTTTTGACGGATACTTCCTGTTCAAGGTCCTGCTGGTCCTGTTTTCAGGGCTGTTGATCTTGCAGGCCGTGGCATTCTTCTTCCGATCGCTGCTGGAATTCAGAGAGGGACCGAATTCAGCCAGCAGGCTTTCCGATCTTGACAATCAGACCAGCCTGGCTGCCAACCGTGCCGAGTGAAGGCAGCAAGAGGCCTGTGCCATGCTCATAGGTCTTGACGGGGTCGAAATTGGCCTGATTATCGTATTCATCTGCCTGTTCGGTGGCATCCTGTCGGGATTTCCCGTGGCGTTCGCCATTGGCGGCGCCGGCATCATATCCTTTGGAATAATCGCGGTGCTGGATAGCGCCGGACTGATGATTCACGAAGCAATTGATACTTCAAGTCCGGAATATAAAGACCTGATTGAACAGGGTGTTCCCAAGCTTGATATATCCTTGTTCCGATTTCCTGAATTGCCGATTGTGGCGCAGACCGTATTCCCGGACGGGTGGGAACAGGCATTGGACAGGCGAATATCCTTCATCGTCAACAGGATCAACGAGAGGGTCCTGGCAGGCCAGTCGATCGAAACGCTCCTGGCGGTTCTCATGTTCGTTCTGATGGGAATCACGCTCGAGCGTTCACGAATAGCCAATGACCTGCTGACGACAATGGCCCGCGTTTTTGGACCGCTGCCCGGTGGTCTTGCCGTATCAGTGGTCGTTGTCGGCGCGTTTCTTGCAGCCTCGACAGGAATTGTGGGTGCAACAGTGGTGACCATGGGGCTGTTGTCTCTGCCGACGATGCTGCGAAACCGATATTCTCCTGAATTGGCAACCGGAGTTATCGCCGCGTCCGGGACACTGGGGCAGATCATTCCCCCTTCAATCGTGATTGTTCTGCTCGGGACCCTGGCCGGAGACATATATGCGACCGCGCAGGAGGAGCGCGCCATTGCCGCGGGATGCTCGGACGCTCTCACCTTTCTCGGCGAAGCTGCGGTGGTTTCCGTCGGAACGTTGTTCCAGGCAGCAATACTCCCGGGAATACTGCTGGCCATCCTCTACGCGTTGCTGGCATTCGGATATGCTGTCGTGAATCCATCAAAGGCGCCTCCGGTCCCCACCATTGGTGACATCACCGAACCGGTATCGGCAAGGCACCGGCTGGTCTGGTTTGCTGGCGTGCCTGCGGTCTTGGTTGTTGCGGTGCTTCTTGCAACCTACACGGGGTTGATCGGCAGTCAGACCATCCATGTCGAGCGGTATTCGGAACAGGGGGAAGTCGCTGACCTCCGGACGAATGTTTCAGAGCAGTGTCAAGCTTCCATGATCGCACTGCACGGGCAGGAAATGTGGGACGGGGCAGTTGCCAAGCAGGCGAACATCGATGCGGCCGGAGGAGTCGCCGACAGGCATGAACTAACCGCCGAGGAAATTGAGACTGCCCGTTTGGACCAGATTTCAAACGTCGCGCCGATCGGTAGCGGAATTGCAGTATTCTATCTGATTGCCGGGTTGGTCCTGGCTGTTGCACGCGGAACGTCGCAAGGATCCGGTGGAAGGCCACTTCTTGTCGGTGGGGCAGGCGCGGGATTGGCGCTCATTTTCGATATCCTCTTCCTATCACCGCTGACTTCACCGGGAGCAGCGACACTCATTCTGGCCTTTCCGACCGCGATCGCCCTCTATGGATGTTGGCACGCAGTACTTTGTCTCGGGAAGAATGAACTCATCCGTGTCGTATTTCCTCCGCTTGTCCTGATCGTGGCAGTGCTGGGTTCGATCCTGGGCGGGATAACGAACCCAACTCCGGCGGCGGCACTTGGCGCCGCCGGCGCAATAATGCTTGCAGGATACCGGGTTCTGCAGGACCAGAACCGCGTGGGCAAGCTGATCGTTGCCGCAAGCTTTGCAATTGTCGTGATGATATTGCTGGGCATAAATTTTGATCTCCGGATCAACCGAGAATCCGTTCCTTTCGAGGATTGGGTGGCGTTCATCGTGGCGCAAGGAGCCTACACGCTGGCAATGATCGGATTGTTCTATGCGATGTGGGTTCTGTTCGTTGCCAGGGCCCTGACTTCCGTCGTCCGGGAAACCGCAAAGGTCACGTCGATGGTCTTCACCATCCTGATCGGATCCCAACTCTTGAACCTTGTCGTCATCTCTTTCGGCGGGGAGCACTACATCCAGGGATTCCTGAGGAGTTTCGACGAGGAGTGGGTCGTATTCCTGATCGTGATGATCATTCTGTTTGTTCTCGGATTCGTTCTTGATTTTCTTGAGATCATCTACATTGTTGTGCCGATCGTTGGACCGGTCATCTATGGCGGAACACTCGACCCTGCCTGGGTCACCATCATGATTGCCGTCAACCTTCAGACGTCTTTCCTGACCCCTCCATTCGGCTTTGCACTGTTCTATCTGAGAGGCGTTGCTCCAAAGGAAGTCACGACGGCCCACATCTACCGCGGCGTCGCGCCATTTGTAGTGATCCAGGTGATTGGACTGATCCTGCTCTGGCTGGTACCGGGAATTGTTACGCTGGTTCCCGACTTGCTGGGCGGCTAATCCGACGGTGATCGTGCAGTCCCGTCGGCCTGAAGCCGGTTGCGCGTGTTGTGTAGACTGGAGTAAGGACCGCACTAGGTCCTGGCCTGGCAGCCATTGGTCTGCGTCAGGTCTACCCAGGATCCGTTCCTGAACACTTCCAGCGGTGAAAACCTGGCCTTGTAGTCCATCTTGCTGCTGCCGGGCACCCAGAAGCCGAGATACACAAATTCCAGTTCGAGTTCCCTTCCCAGCGCCACGTGGTCCAGGATTATGTGGGTTCCCACGGAATCGCGGGACAGTGCTGGATCAAAGAATGAGTAGACCATGGACAATCCATCTTCCAGAACGTCGGTCAGCCCAGCTGCGACCAGCCTGTTGGGCGACTCGTCATCCGGGTCGCCACTATAGTAGGCGACAAACCGGGTTGATACCGGGGACTTCTCGATCATGTCTACAAAGGTATCGTAGTCGAACGAGCACATCGGCCCTCCGGCATGCCTTTCATGGAGGTACTTCAGGAACAGGCCATACTGTTCGAGGTCGGCTGACGGGGTGGAAACGACGCGACGCAGATGGCCGTTTCTGCTCAAGACCTTGCGCTGGCTGCGGGAAGGCTTGAATTCCCGGATGCGAATTCGGGAAGAATGGCATGCACTGCAATCCGGGCAATAAGGCCGATAGAGCATGCGATGGGTACGGCGGAAACCCAGCTTTGCCAGTTCATTATAGAGAGGAGTGCCCGACTGTGTACTGTCCGCGACGGTGAAGACCATTCGTTCTTCCCGGTCAGGCAGATACGGACATTTCAAAGTGTTGGATAAGTAAAAGTTCGATGACAGAATATTATTGTCAAACATGAAGCGTCACCCGCGTCGACGCCAATTCGTAGCAATCTGCTGCCTGTAAGGCAATCCCGCTTGCCGCAGACAGCCAGTGCAACGTCGCTTGCCGGGTGACCTGCTTGGCCTGGCATCCACACTCCGGATGCGGGTGCCAGGGATTTCAAGAGCAGATTCGTCAGGCTTTCTGAGATCTTTCATCAAGGAAGTGTTCGAATTCGGCCTTGTCCTTTGCGTCCCTGAGACGTTGCAGAAAGGCCCTGAACTCCACTTCCTCCTGCTCGAGCCGTCGAAGTGTCTCTTCCTTGTACCGGTCGAAGGCCGAATTGCCCGAAGAGTTACGATTGCTACGCGTGCATCGGCCAAACGCATTTGAAAACATTCTTTTGCTCCATATCAGGTATGCCAGGATCAACAGTCCCAACGGCCAGAACAGTATGAACCCGAGAACCATGAGAATTAACCATGCGGGCTTCCCTTGCTTGTCGAGCCATGCGATGCCTTGAGATGGCACGGTTCCGTCTAGTTTCAATTGAGGCTCCCTCCGTTTTGACAGTTACCGCATTCACGGTTTGGCAGTTGTTGCGATTTCACCGAAACCGCCTCCAATGTTAATGTAAATCACATTAACATGATGAAGATGGGTTGGTCCACGAATTTTTCAAGTCACAGGAAAATAATTTCTGTCTAACTCCGGTCGGATTCCACGACCCCGAGACCTCGGAGATAAATGCCGATCCCGGTTTCGAGAAGTTCCTCGGGCGAGAACTGGGAGCGGAGACCTTCCGGTCCTCTGGAATAGAGTTCAACAACTCCATGACTGATTGCCCAAATGTGGTCGCCAATCATGGTTGCCGGCGGGACACCAGATCTGTCGAGACCCGCAACGAGTGACGTTGTGGCTTTCTCCACGACCGACTTTGCCCTTTGTGCAGCATGTGCAAGGGGAGGGCTGGCGTTAACGGAAACACCGGATTCGAACATGGCGATGTAATGCCCGGGAAATTTCCTCGCGAAGGCGAGATAGGCCCGGCAGGTCGCCTCGAAAGACGACAGCGCGCTGGGTTGACCGCCGTCATGGGCGAATTCCAGAAGGTCGGCAAAGATCTCGTAGCCCTGTCTGGCTGCTTCCTCGATCAATTCGTCCTTTGAAGAAAAATGACGATATGGTGCGGCCGGTGAAACACCCAGTCGCTTTGCAGCCTCCGTGATTGACAGAGCGAGTGGACCCCTTTCCGTTATCATTTCCAGCGCAGTCTCAACCAGCGCCTGCTTCAGGTTACCGTGATGATAGCCGCGTTTAGCCATGCGGGCAGCCATTTCAGGGTTCAGCGATCTCTGCCAGGTCAAACGGGGTCGATTGATAGATCTCGTTGATCCAGTTGCCGTACAAGAGATGCCCGTGACTTCGCCACCTGTTGGTTGCAGGAGCAGTCGGATCATTGCCCTGGAAGTAGTTCAGCGGCAGGTTTATGGGTGTTCCGGCTTGAATGTCCCTTTCGTATTCCTCTCTCAGCGTGTGGCTGTCATATTCGAAGTGATTGAATATGTACAAGGCACGCTGGGAAAGATCCTGCACGAAACAGGGACCCACCTCGTCCGAGCCAAGCAGGATCTTCAGCTGTCCGGTGGCTTCGATCTCCTGTTGACGCATTTCGGTCCAGCGGCTGACCGGAATTATGCATTCATCTGAAAACCCTCTCAGATATGGCGAGGTCGGGCACAGGTTGCGGTGATGAAAGCAGCCGAAGGCCTTGTGATCCAGCATGTGTTTCTCGACACCGTGCCAGTGATAGATCATGGCCATTCCACCCCAACAGATGCCGAGCGTGGAATGGACATGCGTCTTTGTCCACGCCATCACTTCGAGAAGTTCGTCCCAATAGGTTACGTCTTCAAACGGCAGGTGTTCGATCGGTGCGCCGGTAATGATGAGTCCATCGAATTTCCTGTCCTTGACTGACTGAAACGGCTCGTAGAATGCTTCCATGTGTTCGGCAGAGGTGGTTTTGGACCGGTGCTGCGTCATTCTCAATAATGTCAGGTCGATCTGGAGCGGAGTCGCTCCGATCAAACGGGCAAACTGTGTTTCAGTAGAAACCTTCTTGGGCATGAGGTTCAGAAGGCCGATCTGCAGGGGCCTTATGTCCTGGCGTTCGGCGAGTGCTTCAGCCATGACCATGACGCCTTCCGAACGCAATACGCTGAAAGCCGGCAAGGTTTCTGGAATGTTTATCGGCACGTCTTCACCTCTCGCCGGTTGCCGGAACCGTAGCCGAATCTCGGAGTTCAAGCGCTCTTGCGATCAACTGGCAGCATTCTTCTGCGGATTGGGAACTGACGACGTCATTTGCATCGATCGAGATTCCCCATTGCATTGCCAAGGCCTCGTATCTTGGCTGACGTGCTTCCAGTGCCTTGGCATGTATCCAGCGAGAAAACTCGTCCGGGTCGACGCTGGATTCGTCGAGACCGTTCAGTGAAAGGTACTCATCCCAGTGACGATCGAGGAACTCCTCCCGGTAGTACATCGGCTTTGGCGAATTCTGGTAACGCTCGATCAACCTGGCCGTAAACTCGGGTCCCCCCTTTATCCAGACGAGCAGTACATGCCGGCTGAGTTCCGCCAGCAATTCGTCGCCTCCTTCCGGATCGACAACCTCGCAGATCGACCCGCTGGAATCACATACGAAATGCGGATACCGGTAGATGTCGGTTGACCGGTCAATGAAGCCGGCCGTGTCCCGCAAGGCCATGATTTCGGCAGCCCGATGCAGACGTTGCCGTCTCTTGTATTCCTCGAACGGAATTCCGCCCCTTTCGGCATTGCCGGGTTTTCCCAAGTATGTCGAAAGGGGTGCCAGGTTTCCGAACGTTATGTTCGAGGCGATGTATATCGAGTCCGATTTCAGGAGTTGTGCGAGGAAGGGGTTGCTCATCGCTTCGCGCTTGAAATTGTCGACGATATGTTCGCACATGTAGCGGGTACCGATCCTGTAATCGATCGAGTAGTGGAACCAGTTGTCGGTGCCCCGCAGGATCGAGGAAATGTGGGTTTTGCCGACACCCGACATTCCAAAAAACAGCACCCGCCTGTTGCTGGCTGCATTCCATTCATCGGCATTGTTATAAATCATGAATTTAGCGGCACTAATGGAGATTGCAGTGACTACTCTATATGAAACTGGAGTCAAATTGGACTTCAATTGATCCCGGCAATCAGGACCGGCACCCGGTCTGCATCTGAATCGAACCGGGCCGGTATTGCCGTCCGGTCACCGTCTTCGCCAATGCGCCCGCTCCTCGTTGCGGATGTTCATGTAGTTCGCAGCCAGGATCACCAGGCCTCCGCAAACCGTGAAACCATCAATTCTCTCGGAATAGAGCAGGTAGCCAACCACCATGATCAACGGGAGTCTCACAAAATCGAACGGCATGACCACCACGGCCGGTGCAAGCCGCAGCGCATTGGTCAGGCAATAATGCGCAGTGACCCCCGCGAAGGCTACAACTGTCAGGGGAAGCACTGTTGAACGAGAGGGGAGGACGAAATCACCATCATACCCTGCCAGGGCCACTGCAAACACCGATTGCATGGCTGACATCCAGAAGAGCACGCATATGACGTCAGCCTCCCTCACGAGTTTCCGGGTTGCGATCGCCGAACCCGCAAAGCCAACGGCACACAGCAAGGCTGCATAGACCCCGGGCGACAGCTGGGAGGATCCGGGCCTCGCGACGATAAGAATACCGAAGAATCCGATTGCCAGGGTCAAGACCCTGCTTGTCGTTATGCGCTCACCAAGGAACAGAGGGGCAAATATCGCGGCCCAGATCGGTGTTGAAAACTCGAATGCGAAGACCTGGGCAAGCGGAATCGTTGCGACAGCGTAGAACCAGAGATTTGTTGCAGCGAAATGAAGGACATTTCTCGTGGCATGGAGGCCAAGGCTGCCGGACGTTATCTTGTTCAACTTCCGGGTCAGCACGGAGACAGCTAGGATGATGAAGAGCCCGGCAATGGATCGATACGTCATGAGTTCAAACACGTCGAGTTCCGCACTGGCTTCCCGGCCTGCGACCGCCATCAGGGTGAATGAGCAAACGGTGCCGCTCATCCACAGTCCGGCTCTCATCGACGGCGACATCCGTTCAGGCCATCCGGGTTGTCGTAAACGGTTCGGTGCACCTCTGCGGGCTGCCGAATGCCGGTTCAATTCTGGCTATTCCCATTCGATGGTACCGGGCGGTTTGGAAGTTATGTCGTAGGCAACCCGATTGATTCCGTGAACCTGGTTGACGATTGCATTCGAGGTCTCCGAAAGGAAGTCACTGCTGAACTCGAACACATCCGCGGTCATGCCATCAACGCTGGTGACCGCGCGGAGCACGCAGACATTTTCATATGTCCTGCTATCCCCCATGACGCCTACGGACTGAACGGGCAGCAGCACGGCGAATGCCTGCCAGATCCTGTCATACAGGCCATGCTTCCGGATCTGGCTGATAAAGACAGCGTCGGCTTCCCTGAGGAGATCAAGCCTGGACCTGGTAACGGCGCCGGGACAACGAATGGCCAGCCCAGGGCCCGGGAAGGGGTGTCGTCCCACGAACTTGTCGGGCAATCCGAGTTCAACTCCCAGTTTCCTGACTTCATCCTTGAAGAGTTCCCTGACCGGTTCAACCAGTTTCAGTCCCAGGGAATCCGGCAATCCTCCGACATTGTGGTGAGACTTTATGGTAACGGATGGTCCGCCCGTCGGGCTGACCGATTCAATCACGTCCGGGTACAAGGTTCCCTGGGCCAGGAATTCAACGTCTTCCATGCTTTCGGCACACTCGGAAAAGACATCGATGAACATCCTGCCGATCGTCTTGCGCTTGTCCTCGGGGTCAGTCTTGCCCGAGATTGCCTGCAGAAACTGTTCGGAAGCGTCCACGTGCCGGAGCGGAATGTTGTAGTGCTCGCGGAACAGGCTGACCACTTCGCTGGCTTCGTCCTTGCGAAGGAACCCGTGGTCAACGAACACGCAGCTGACCTGACCGGGTACCGCATGGTGGAGCAGCATTGCCGTAACGGCAGAGTCCACTCCGCCCGAAAGGCCGCAGATGACCCTGCCACGACCGACCTGCTTCCGGATTCTCTCGATCGCAAGATCACGAAAGGCCGCCATCGTCCAGTTGCAGGAGAAGCCTGATATCCTGACGAAGTTCCTAAGAAACCTGGTTCCGTTCGGCGTGTGGTGAACCTCGGGATGGAATTGCAGTCCGTAGAACCTTCGGTGCGGGTCCACGACAATCGCCAGAGGTGCATTGGGTGAATGTCCTGCCGCTTCAAATCCCGGGGCGAGTGTGGTTACACGGTCGCCATGGGACATCCAGACCGATTCTTGTCCATCGGGAAAGAGGCCATCGAAAAACTCTTCGTCGTCGAATGAGGGGAACTTCGTAACGACCGCCCGCCCGAATTCACGGTGATGCCCCATTTCCACGCGCCCACCCAGCTGCGACATCATGACCTGCTGCCCGTAGCAGATCCCGAGCAATGGAATGTCCAATTCATAGGTTGCGGTCGGCGGACATGCATATCCTGCCATGGCGGTGGACCCTGGGCCGCCCGAGAGGATTATCGCCATTGGCCTGAAGTCGTCCCTGACAAAGGACTCGGTTACAGTCTGATATGGGTGAATCTCGCAATAGACTCCGATCTCACGCAATCTGCGAGCAATCAGCTGGGTGACTTGGCTCCCGAAATCGATAATCAGCAGTCGTTCCTGTTCCATTGAACTCTTCGCTCCCAACCGTCGAGCCATACGGCAGGTGGCTCAATCCTCTTCCAAGTCTGTTTCTGCAAAGGCACCTGGCGCGTCGTTTGCAGACAACCGCCCATTCACCCGCTTTTGGCGGATAACCGAACGCGGACACAATATCCAGTTGAGCAGCGAATCGATGCAACATGCCTTGTTGACCATTGGCTTGGGGATTGCGATCAAATACGAGTGGTTTCCGGCCCTGGTGTCGAAACAGGAGCACCCTGCAGCAGCGAGGAATTGAAGCATGGAAAGAAGGTCAGGAACTCGCCGTAGCCGCCGTGGAGGTGGAGCAGCAAGGAGGTCAGAACGGACGCGGGTCCAGATCGAGTCAACCAGGTTCATCGAGCGAAACGTACCGGACTTCAACCTGTTGTCTGACGAGTCGATCGAGATCATCGAACACAACGCTGAAACTGTCCTGGAGGAAATCGGCGTTGCATTTGTGGACAACCCCGATGCGCTGAACAGATGGAAGCAGGCCGGGGCGGATGTGAGCGGTGAACGCGTCAGAGTCCCCCGTGGTCTCGCAAGGAAACTCTGCTCGACGGCGCCGCCGACATTCGTCCAGCATGCACGTAATTCCGAAAAGTCAGTGGCGGTCGGAGGGCGCTGCCTCGTTCTTGCTCCGGTGTATGGACCACCATTCGTCAGGGATCTGGAAGGCGGAAGGCGATATGCGACGCTCAGGGATTTCCAGGACTTCGTTAAGCTTGGTTACATGTCGAAATGGTTGCACCATTCCGGCGGGACCGTGTGTGAACCCACAGATGTTGCGGTCAACAAGCGGCATCTTGACATGCTGTATGCCCACATGGTGCTGACGGACAAACCGTTCATGGGGTCGGTTACAGAGCCATCGCGCGCCGGGGATTCCGTGGAAATGGCTCGACTGTTGTTCGGCAGTCGGTTCGTCGAGGACAACCCGGTCCTGATTTCACTGATAAACATCAACTCGCCACTGACATTCGATCCGGTAATGATGGGGGCTATGGAGGTTTATGCCGAGGCGAACCAGGCCTGCATAATCTCGCCATTCATCGTTGGCGGTGCGATGGCGCCCGTGTCTGTTGCCGGGACGCTGACGCAGGTGCTTGCGGAGGTCTTGGCCGGAGTTGCCTACAACCAGTTGGTCAGGCCGGGCGCACCCGTGGTTTTCGGAGCATTCGTGACATCGATTGACATGAATTCCGGTGCGCCGACTTTCGGGACGCCAGAGGCAAGCCAGATCGTATACGGCGCGGGACAGCTGGCTCGCCGGATGAACCTGCCATTCCGCTCCGGAGGTGCATTATGCGGCTCCAAACTGCCGGACGCCCAGTCGGCCTACGAATCCGCCAATACACTGAACGCATCCCTGTTGGCCGGAGTGAACTTCATGCTCCACGCCTGTGGCTGGCTCGAAGGAGGATTGGTCAGTTCGTTTGAAAAGTTCGTTCTGGATGCAGACCAGTTGGGGATTCTGCACAAGCTGGCCGGGCAGGTTGACATGAGTGACAACGGACAGGCCATGGGTGCAATTGAGGAAATCGGTCCGGGCGGTCATTTCCTCGGCTGTGCGCATACACAGGAGAACTTCAGGTCTGCATTCTGGCGAAGCGAATTGCTGGACTACAAACCCTTCGAAACCTGGCATGACGAAGGTGCACGCGATTCACAGGCGATCGCAAGCAGGCGCGTCAAGGAATTACTGGGAAATTATGAGGCGCCGCCTCTTGACCCGGGCATCGATGAATCGCTCAATGACTTCATTGCGCACAAGAAGGCATCAATGCCCGACAGCAACGTCTAGATTGCCTCAGGGCAACCGAAGCGGGATTGTATTCCAAGGCGGGCGATTGCCCTGATCGCCCGCCCCATTCTGCAATTCTACGACGAGAAGTCGTACGCTCTTTCTCCGTGGATGGCCATGTCAAGTCCACCGGTCTCATCCTCGACGGATACCCGCATCTGGATGACAAGTCCGATCAACTTGATGAGAACTGCCGTGACAACCACAACGTAGACGCCAACGATCACGATCGATCCCACCTGTGCTGCCCAGGAGGCATCTCCAACAAACAGGGCGATCATGAGCGTCCCAAATATTCCTCCGACGCCGTGTACGGCAAATACGTCAAGCGTGTCGTCGATGTTCAGCATGTTCTTGACGACGCCGACTGCCTCCTGGCAAATGATCCCTGCCACACCACCGATGATCAGCGCTTCGACGGGATTCACGAAACCGGACCCAGGCGTAATCGAGGCAAGTCCGGCAATCGTTCCGGTCACCATGCCGACGAGTGATGCTTTTCCGTACTTGATTCGCTCCCACAGCACCCAAGTCAGTGACGCAGCGGCAGCGGAAATATGTGTCACGGCAATCGCGGAAGCGGCACCCCCGTCAGCAGCCAGCTGGGATCCGCCATTGAATCCGAACCAGCCGACCCAGAGCATTGCGGCACCAATCATCACGATGACCGGGTTATGTGGAGGTTTTGACTTGTCACGTCGTGCACCAAGAAAAAACGCGATCACCAACGCTGCCAGACCCGCAGTCTCGTGAACCACTATTCCTCCGGCAAAGTCCTTGACTCCCGTATCACCAAAGATGCCGCCATCGGCCAGCATGCCACCGCCCCAGATCCAGAAGACAACTGGCGCGTAACAGAGCAACATCCAGAGTCCCGAGAAAACGAGGACAAACGCAAAGCTGATTCGCTCGACAAAGGCCCCGACGATAAGGGCCGGTGTAATGACGGCAAACGTCATCTGGAAAGCAAAAAACAGGATTTCTGGCAAGGTGCCTGCAAGGGTGTCAGGCGTGATTCCGACAAGGAACACCTTGTCCAATCCGCCCCAAAGCGAAGAACTGCCCCCGCCAAACGCGATCGAGTATCCAATCGCCAGCCACAATATACTCATCAGGCAGGCAATTCCGTAACACTGCATAAATGCACTCAAGATGTTTCGTGCCCTGACAAGCCCGCCGTAGAACAACGCCAGCCCTGGCAAAGTCATAAATAGGACCAAAGCCGTCGCGACTATGATCCAGGCTGTATCTGCTCCATTCATCTTATTCTCTCGACTCTTCGAAATTGTATTGCTGGGGCACGGGCCAGCATGACCCGTTCAGCAAATATATTTATGCGTACAACAACTCTTGGCAAATCTCCACAAGGCTGTTGATTCCGCTCACGTCATCCCGGTTCGGACAGACCGTCCGAATTTACGGTTGATCTTGATTCTGAACGACCTTGAGCAGCAATTCAAGTGCACGATCGACCGAACCCGCCCTAACCCCGGCTCGGCCGATTGCACCGAAATTGATTTCTCGTGCGACAATCACGTCGTTGGGACCGGCTATGCAGAAGCACACCAGACCCTCCGGCTTGAATTCCGAACCACCCGGACCAGCGATTCCCGTAATCGAAGCGGCAAAGTCCGCGCGTGACTTGGCCAGAGCGCCGCAGGCCATTCCGACTGCGACCTCGCGAGAAACAGCGCCGTGATCGGCAAGAACCTGTTCGTCGACGTCAAGGAGCTGGACCTTTGCGGAGTTCGAATAGGTAACGAATCCGCGGTCGAATACATCCGAACTTCCGGGGGTCTCCGTCAAGGCTGCAGCAAGCAGGCCTCCAGTACAGCTCTCTGCCGTTGCCACCCGCCAGCCATTGCTGCGGCAAAGCTCGAGCAATTCCTCCAATGCTCTCATGAGCCACTCAAGGGATCCATCCCATCAGCAATGCCAATCCACCGCCACCCGCGAGGACAACGGCAGCCAGCGCACCTGCCAGCAGGTCGTCCAGCATGATCCCGACCGGTCCGGATATCCTGTCCGCCCGGCCGACAATCCAGGGCTTCCATATGTCAAACACCCGGAACAGCAGGACCCCTGCCAACCAGCCGGCAATCATGTGTGCCGTGTCTGCAACGACTGCCCGTTCAATCCACAGGGAAACCGGCAGCAGAGCCAGGAGTTGACCGGCAACCTCGTCTATGACGACCCAGGGCGGGTCATCATGGGAATCTTCGAGTGTTCCGGCCAGCGACCATAATCCGCAAAGCGTGACGGCCACCAAGGACGCAATGAGCAATTCCGGACCGGCAATTGAATGGAGGCCGAATGCGACGACTGCAGCGGCCAGGGAGCCTGCAGTTCCAGGGGCCAGCGGGAAATGACCGATCCCCAGGGCACTTGCGATCAAACGCTTCAAATCTCGGTCAGCGACACGATGGCGTGAGCGAGTATTCCCTCGCCACGGCCGGTAAAGCCCAGACCTTCGGTTGTAGTGGCCTTTACGCCGACGAGGGCTTTCGGGATTTGCAAACAGGTTGCTATCTTCTCACGCATTTCCTTGGAGTATGGCGAAATCTTTGGTTGCTCGCAGACAATGGTGCAGTCAACGCCCGATATTCTGTAGCCGAACTCGGTCGCCCGCCCGGCAGCATGCCTGAGAAAAATCATGGAGTCCGCATCCTTCCACTGTGGATCACCGGGTGGAAACCACCGCCCGATGTCACCATCCCCCAGCCCCCCATAGATTGCATCGGTGATGGCATGGGTTGCCACGTCGGCGTCCGAATGACCGGCAAGCCTGTAGTCTGATGGAATCTCCACACCACACAGGATTACGCATTTTCCGGGTTCGAGTCGGTGAACATCGTAACCAAATCCGGTACGCGTTGCTTTGGGCGAGTGGATCAACTCTTCACCAGATAACAGGTCCTCGTTGAAGGTTATCTTGAAATTGCGCGTCGAACCAGTGACTGTGCACGGCTGCAGGCCCATGGCGATGGCAACTGCGGCATCGTCATCAGCTTCACCGGAATAACGCCTGCAAGCATCCCGATAGACATCGAACGAAAACCCCTGTGGCGTCTGCGTGCGGAACTTGTCGCTCCGATTGACGGGCCCTTCCAGTTTTCCGGACTTGTGCCTCCAGAGCGCGTCAACCACCGGCAAGACCGGTATGACAACATCACACTCGCCAAGTCTTGAAATAATGTCATCAACCAGTTTCTCCGGGAGAAACGGTCTTGCACCGTCGTGGATCAGTATATGGGTTGGTGGTGATTTCGCCAGTGCTTCCAGGCCGCACCGAACCGACTGCAACCTCGTCATGCCGCCATGAACGATCTTGACCCGGGCATCCAGGTCAGGCTGAACGATCTTCCGGAACAGCGGTTCGTGATCCTTGGCAATCACGACCGTGCAGCCATCCACTCTCGGATGGCTCGCCAGCGAATTCAGTGCACGCGTCAATACGGCAAACCTGCCCAGACTTGCGTATTGCTTTGGTTGATCGAGCCCGGCACGAACACCCGTGCCGGCTGCCACCACGAGTCCCATCACTTTCATTGGATACAACACCTGCCTGGCCAAAGCCGTTCAATTCTACAGTGCATGGAGCATACTCTTTTCCGAAGGACTGCCAACCATGCCGGCGGGCCTTGTCGGTTTCAGCAATTCCGGCTCACATTGAATGCACGACCGCAAGCAGGTAATTGTTGCATCCTGCCGTAACCGGGTAATTTTCACCCCGGCACGTCGGCTGTAGGCAGTTTCACCGCGGAGAGAAAGGCTGGAGGAACAATTCTGGACATCACTGCCTGTCGCAATCGTTGCAGTAAACGCGACAGACGAGATTGTGGACATCAACCCGGCAGGGGAGTCACTGCTCAATCATTCCCTCAAGTCAGTCAGGGGTCGGAACATTTTTGACTGGGCGCTGGACGCAACTGCGCTGAAGTCGAGTTTTCAGGAGGTTCGGGCACGGCAGTCCCAGCTTTTGCTGGATGATGTAAGCCTTACGCTTAACGGGAAGGGCGTGATCGAGGCATCGCTCAACATCGCTCCACTGGCGGACCTGTCCGGCCATCTGCTGGTCTGCATTCGTTCTCGGGAAGTTGAAGGTCGGATTGGCCGGGGGAGAAGATCTGAAACGGCGGCGCGCTCGGCAGTAGGGATGGCTGAATCACTCAGCCACGAAATCAAGAATCCCCTCACAGGGATACAGGGGGCAGCGCAGCTGTTGTCAATGCATCTGACCGGCCAGGACCTGGAGTTGACACGCCTGATCGTTGACGAAACCCACCGTATCCTGAAACTGCTGGCGCAGGTGGAGCAATTCGGAAGCACCAAGATTCTTGAGATCAAACCACTGAATGTCCATGATGTGCTTTCGAGAGCCTGTCGCGTCAGCATGGTGGGATACGCCGTCGGCAACAGGCTGGAAAAGGAATTCGACCCATCGCTTCCACTGATTCAGGCGGATGAGGACAAGCTCATGCAGGTGTTCCTGAATCTCATCAAGAATGCGAGCGAAGCGATCGGCGGCGGCGAAGGCACGATCAGGGTGAAAACCTATTATGACGATTTTCTGCGGGTTGGTGCGAGGCAGGGCCGGCGGACCGCGCTGCCTGTGCAGGTGGAAGTCATCGACAACGGACAGGGCATCGGACCGGACATTGCCGGGAACATATTTGAACCCTTCGTGAGCGGACGCGCGAACGGAACTGGCTTGGGACTGACTCTCGTATCGGCAATACTCGCCGACATGGGTGGTTGGGTAAACTATGAGTCGAAGCCCGGGCACACGGTATTCCGCGTGTCGCTTCCGGTTGCCGACCAGAATTGAGGGACAGGTTGTGGACGGCATTGTCCTGATAGCCGAAGACGACGCCGGAGTCAGAAAGGTCTTGTCTCAGGCGCTCACGAGGGCAGGTTGCAGGGTACATGCGACGTCGCTTCTGACGACGTTGACCCGATGGATCAGCGAGGGACGGGGTGATCTGGTCATTACCGACGTCGCAATGCCCGATGGCAATGGACTCGAGCAAATCCTCGAATTGAAGAAAGTTCGTCCGGAATTGCCATTCATCGTGATCTCGGCACAGAACACGATAACGACAGCCGTCAGGGCCGAAGAGGCTGCAGTATTTTCGTATCTGCCGAAGCCTTTTGACGTGCCCGCACTGCTTGACCACGTGAAATCGGCACTGAACCGGAACCAGGGAAGGCCCAGACCCGAACCGGTTGACGGCTCCGGCAAGGAACTTCCACTGGTTGGAAGGACACCCGTGATGCAGTCACTCTACAGGTTGCTTGCGAAGGTCATGAATTCGGACGTTCCACTTCACATCGTCGGCGAGTCCGGGACCGGAAAGTCGCTGATTGCAAAAGTCGTTCATGAACTTGGCGATCGCCGTAGCCTGCCGCTTCTGTCCATTGGAGCTGATGAACTGGACGGGCCGGATCACCTGGCATCTGCACTGGCCAGATCAAGGGCCGGAACGGTAGTATTCGAGGAGGTGGGCGATTTCGGTCCCGAAACCCAGAGAGTGCTGGTCCGGGGATTGGACAGGCAATCCGAACCATCACCGAGGACAATCTCGACATCACAGTTCCAGTTGGACACATCAATCGAACCCGGGCAGTTCAGACAGGACCTATACTTCAGGTTATGCGGAATGCCGATTTCGGTTCCGGCTCTGCGCCAGAGGATCGATGACATTCCACTTCTGGCAGAATACTTCCTGTCGCTGACGGACCGCGGCACGGACAAGCATCTCACCGAGACCGCCACGGAGACGCTCAAGTTGTTTGACTGGCCGGGAAACGTCCGGCAGCTCAGGTCAGTCGTGCAACATCTTGCCCTTGCCGTGCAAAGACCCGGGATTGACGGATCCGACGTGAGGTCGGTCCTGGAGCTGCAACCCGGATATGACGGGCATTCGACCACGGCCGGCAATGCTATCTTTACCGAGAGCATTGAGGAACAAATCAGGCGTTACTTCAATATTTTCGGAGATGATCTTCCTCCTGCCGGCGTCCATTTGAAGGTTGTCCGCGAAATCGAACGGCCCCTTATCGAGGCCGCCCTGGATGCCACGGCCGGCAACAACGTGAAATGTGCGGAAGTGCTTGGAATCAACCGCAACACTCTCCGCAAGAAGATAAGGGATTTGGGAATTTCCTACCAGCGTGGGAAGAGGCTCAAGTGAAGTATCCAGTGCATAGCTGCGTCCGGGGATGTCGCGGGACACTCAAGGGAGGCTTCCAGTTGCCGACGGGAAGTCTGGAACGACAAGATGGATAGCGGCCCGTCGCGATCCGGCAGACCGATGCGCCTTTGGCTTCCTGTGGCAATGCTGGCGCTGGTTCCGTTCGTGGTCTACCTAAACATCTGGTATTTTGACGACACCGAGAACTGGTCGATTTCGACACGTCTCGTGCTGCTTCTGCTCGGAGACTTCGTTTTCGGGTTGGTCCTGGTCGTCTACTTCGGACTTCTGTTGGTCCGCAGGGCGGTCCGGCGCATGGGTTCAAGCGTGGAGTCGCCGATCCAACTCCGCCTGTCGTGGCTCTTTGCCGTCGTGTCCCTGTTTTCGGCAGTTGCGGTCGCTGTTGTCGCCACCTTGACGATGAATGAAGGGCTGGGTGGCTATCTGCGGGTGTTCATCAGCGAGTCGGTCGACCAGTCGCGTACCGCATCCCAGTCATATTTTGACGACGAAGTCGGAAAACTCAGAACGGCAGTCGTCGGCCTGGCAGAGAATGTTGCCGTTGCTTACCGCGGATTGGATGGTGACGAACCGCTGAGGCAGTTGCTCCAGACCGAACAGGACGAGTTTGAAGTCAAGGTGGATTTTGCATTCCTGATTGATAGCGCTTGCAACCTTCGCGCGAGGGGTAACAGCAGTTACCTTTACGACTATTCTCCACCTCCGCGGAACCTGATGGAGGAATTCGCCTCGGAAGTCGGGTCCGAGACGGGGCAGGGCCAATCATGCGACGATGAGTTTGTGGGCAGTAATCCTGGTGTGGGATACGTCGAGCGTATCATTCAGGGAGGAACAACCACAGGTGCGGTCTACAGAAAGGAGCAAAGCAACCAGTTCTCGGCGATTCACAGGATTGACCGGGAATCCAACCTGTTTCTCTTCATAACCAATAACTCAATCGGATCCATCCTGACGGTCCATGATGTACTCAAGCCGGGTTTGGCGGGTCCCCTCGACACAATTCAAAGGCTGGGTGAAGCGATAGTCTGGTCGTCGGTCGTTTACCTCGTGTTTACGCTTGTTGTCGTCTTTGCCATGATTGGCCTCGGAATCGCGATTGCTCGCAGGATCTCCAGGCCGATCGAGGAACTTGCAGCCACGGCAAGCGCAATTGAGGGAGGAGTAACAGATGTAAAGGCGACGGTACGCGGTGACGACGAGGTTGCGATGCTGGGCCGGGCGTTCAATCAGATGCTGGACCGAATTAACAGTTACACTGACAATCTGATCGAACTTCGAGAGGTCGCCGAAGTCAACAGGGAACTGGCCGAAAAGAGGGAACAGTCCTTCAGCAGCGTATTGTCCAATGTCTCGGCCGGAGTGATTGGCCTGGACAGGCAGGAGAACATAGTCTTCATGAATCGATCTGCAGGAGACCTGTTGGAGATACGGTGTGACGGATACAATGAGTTGAGCGCAGACTATTCACCTAGAAAAATCGAAGAGGTGGTCCCGGAATTCGCGACCATGCTTCAGGCACTGAAAGCTTCCAGTCTCAATCGCTTGCGTAGAGAAGTTGATGTGGTTCCCGGGAAGAACCTGCCGTGTCGGCTGCTTGTCCAGTTCGCCGAGCGGTCCGGTCGCAAGGGACTGGACGGCTACGTCGTTGCATTTGACGACATTTCGGAATTGGTCAAGACGAAGGAGAGGGCGGCGTGGTCAACAGCTGCGCGCCAGATCGCGCATGAAATCCGGAATCCGCTGTATCCGATGCTGCTGGCGGTCCAGGACATGCAGGACCTGGTCAAGGATGGCATCATGGACAAACACCGGGAGTCCTTCATCGATTACCTGGAGATGATCGAGCAAAACATCAAGAACACCGACGCCCTGGCAGATTCATTCGCTGAATTTGCCAAGTTGCCGGAACCGACATTGACCAGGGGAGATGTCTGCGCTGCAGTTGAGCGGGCAGTCAACACCGAACTGGGACGTGGATTGGGTATTGCCGTCTCCACGCATTTTGATAAGCCTGTAACCGAGACCGACTTCGATGCAAATCAATTGCACTCGGTTCTCATCAATCTGTTGAAGAACGCGGGAGAAGCTGTCGCCGAGTATCAACTAACAGGAAATGCACCCGAAGGATGGATGCCACAAATCAGGGTTTCGGTGTCGGAAGCCGATGGTTTTGTGGAGATTCGGGTAATGGACAATGGTGCAGGTTTTCCGTCAGAGAATAAGGAAAAGTGCCTACAACCGTTTTTTTCCACAAAGAAGGAGGTCACGCGTGGATTGGGATTGCCATATGCAGAACGTGTAGTTTCCGGGCATGGCGGTGACATGGTACTTGACGAGGCCCCTCGGTTTTCGAAAGGGGTCGATCATGTTGGGGCAATGGTGATCGTAAGGATTCCGTCAGTTTCCGGACAACCGGAATTGGCAACAGAAGGTTAGCAATTAACGGCAGGGCAGAATTACCAGATGAGTGACGTCCTAATCGTAGATGATGAAGTGGACATTTGCCGCGCTGTCACAAATGTATTGAACAACAGCGGCATCTCGGCACATTACGTAACCGAAGGAAAGGACTGCCTGCGGGCTGTCAATGAATACGGCCCGAAGGTTGTAATCCTGGATCTCTGGTTCAAGGATTTTGACCTGGACGGTTTCAATGTTTTGAAGTTGCTGAAAGACAACAATCCGGATCTGCCGGTTGTGATCATTTCAGGGCAAAAGACCATCGAGGTTGCCGTCAGAGCTGTCCAGATGGGCGCATTCGGCTATTTCGCCAAGCCTGTAGACAAGCACACATTGTTGGAGGTTGTGCGTCATGCCATGGAGGTGGCCCAGCTTCGCCACGAGAAGTCGTTGCTCAGGCTCGACCAGGTCGAACCCGTTGTCATGGTCGGGTCAACTCCGGCTTTCCGGTCTTTTCGTTCCGAAATCGACCAGTTTGCAGACAAGAACACGCGCGTACTGCTGATCGGTCAGCCGGGAACGGGCAAACGGCTTGCCGCAAGATACATGCATGCAAACTCTGAGAGAAAGGCTGAACAGTTCGTTCCGATCAATTTCGCCTCAATCGATAGCTCAACTGCCGAAGCAGTTCTGTTTGGGCGGCAGGAAGAATACGGAAGGATTGAACCCGGTCTGATTGAAAAGGCGGGGAGAGGAACCGTATATTTTGACGAAGTCTCCGACATGCCGACTGAAATCCAGGTTCGGCTTCTGCGTGCCATTGTTCATTCCGGTTTTCAAAGGGTAGGCGGAACAGAAGTCATCCCGCTGAACTGCAGGATAATTTCCGGAACTTCCAGGAACATGGAGGCGGAAATTGAGGATGGGGAGTTCAGCAGGGATTTATACAACAGAATCAATGTTGTATCGGCGTATCTTCCACCGCTCGAAGATCGAGTCGGAGACATTGAAGAGTTGGCCAACCACTTCGTTGGGCAGTTTCACAGG
The DNA here is from genome assembly GCA_963664715.2 of Paracoccaceae bacterium. GTDB lineage: Bacteria > Pseudomonadota > Alphaproteobacteria > Rhodobacterales > Rhodobacteraceae > JAPOXR01. Next base: position 32,872 of record CAXXUY010000012.1, on the reverse strand, counting down.
TCCGGCGGTCTGCCGAACCGGAAGTTTGACCAGGTTACAATTATGAAGCTGACAAGCATGAGTTGGCCGGGAAATGTCCGCCAACTCAAGAACCTCATTGAGCGGATACTGATTACCGGGCCCGGAAAGGGAAAGATCCTGCCGGATGAGATCATGTTGCCGCAGTCGACCTCTCCCTTGATCGGATATTCGGGGGACATGGAGCACCTGCTGACCATGCCACTGCGCGAAGCCCGCGAGGAATTCGAAAGGGAATACCTCGTCAGGCAGATCAACCGGCACAATGGGAACATTTCTGACGCCGCAAAGTTCATCGGGATGGAGAGATCGGCGCTGCACCGAAAGCTCAAGGGGCTGGACGTTGTGACCAAAGCAAGGTCCGGTGGCCGCGTGGCGTTGAAGAACCACAAGCAATGAAGCGCCGGCAATCTGGATATTCGCCTGGATTGACACCCGGAATTGAAGATTTGCCGGCTGGTGCGGTCGCATGAAGACGGTAGTACTCGGCGCGGGGCAGGTCGGTGGACAGATCTGCAGGTATTTGTCCCGGGAAGACTGCGATGTAACTGTCGTGGATACGAATTTTGCCTTTGTAAAGCAGTTGTCGGAACGACTGAACCTGACAGGGATATTTGGCCACGCAGCGGACCCGACGGTTTTGAAGAATGCCGGTATCGAGGATGCTGACCTGCTCGTTGCCGTGACGTCTTCGGACGAAATCAACATCGTCGCATGCCTCGTTGCACGAAATCTCGGGTCGGATGCCAGGACGATTGCGAGATTGCGGAACCAGAATTTTCTGGAGGGTGTGATGCAGGATCGGGGTGGCCCGATCGACACGGTGATCAATCCAGAACGCGAAGTGGCCGAAGCCGCCGTCCGCCTTCTTGATTCTCCGTCCCTGTTTGACCGCAGGAACATTCTTGGAAACAGCGCAGTATTCGCCGGGTTGCGACTGAACGAACGGTGTTCACTCTTGCACACCCCGCTGAGGCAGATGTCTGAACTCTTTACCGATCTCCCGGCTGTCGTTGTCGGATACCGGCGTCACGGGAGTCTTGTGGTCGCTGCACCGGACGACCAGCTGTTTGACGGCGACGAAGTTTACGTCTGTATCGGAAAGGACGACCTAGAACGGACGCTGCACCTTTTTGGAAAGGAACGAATTCCGTGTTCCAGGCTGATAATTGTTGGTGCAGGTCGGGTCGGCATCGAGGTTGCGCGACAGCTTGACGAACTGCCGAGGAAGACCAGGGTAAATTTCATCGAAATCAACAAGGAACGGGCCGAATTTGCAGCTGAGAACCTCGAGAGGCGGGTCATATTGAACGGTGATGGCCTGAACCGGGAAATCCTCGAAGAGGCCGGTATCCACTCTACCGATGCTATTCTTGCCGTGACACAGGACGACAAGACAAACCTCCTGGTCGCTACGAGGGCCAAGCGACTGTCAGAGTCCCTTGTGGCAGTCAGCCTGGTCAATGAGCCGTTTCTGGCACCATTGATCAGCCAGCTGTCCATAGATTCGATGATTGACCCGCGTGACACGACCGTGTCGTCAATACTACCGCATATCAGAATGAACCAGGTCAGCCGAGTTGGGTTTATTGGTGATTCCGAGGCGGAACTGGTTGAGGCCACCATTAGTGCTGATGCGAGGATCAAGGGAAGGACGCTGAGGAACTCCGGTTTGCCCGAAGGCGTTATCGTCGGGGCGATCAGGAAGGGTGACGCAGTTGTGAAGATTCAGCCGGATACACGGTTGCAGGAAGGTGACTCCGTGGCATTCTTTGCGATTGCGAGTGACGTTCCTGAATTGCTTGAACTCCTTCGGTCCGATGAGACGGTCGTTTGAGTTTCCGATAATTGCCGTAACCATCTTCCTGACCGGAGTGGCGATGTTCGGCCCCGCTGCGGTGGCACTGGCTGCCGATGACCATCCGGGCTCGCGGGTCTTCTTCTATACTGGCCTGTTGATCATTGTCTTTTCCGTGATTGCCGGGATTGCGATCCACAATGTTCGCCAGGACATTTCCCACATAGACCAGTTGTTCGGATTACTGCTGGCATTTGCATTGCTGCCCGCATTGCTGGCTGTGCCCGTTGCCGCTCTCTACGACAATGTACCCTTCCTCGACCTTTACGTGGACATGGTATCGTGCCTGACGACAACGGGGGCCGCAATCGTTGAACTGCAACCCCGACAGGGTTTGAGCATAGAAGTCTGGAGGGCGGAAGCTGCGTGGCTTGGCGGCTATATAATGTGGGTTGCCGCCGCCGCGATTCTGGAACCTCTGGCGGTTGGTGGTTTTGAAGTCAATGAATGGGAACAGAAGAACCTGGTGGGCGACACCAGCAATGAAGAAAGGCGTGTCAGACAGCAACTCAGCCGGCACTCGCTGAACCTGTTTCCCTGGTATTTCGGGGCAACGACTGTTCTATGCATGCTGGAGATGATCGCCGGGGAGGATTTGCTGCAGGCGCTGGTATTGGCCATGTCGACCATCTCGACAAGCGGCATCTTGCTGAATGCTGAAACCGGTCTGCTGGCTGAAGCATTTGTCCTGGCGTTCCTGGTTTTGGCGTGGTCCAGCCTGTTCGTCACGGGCAGGAAGTCCGCATTCAGAGCGGGCAGGTTCTTCAACGATCCCGAACTTAAGACAGCATTCATTGTCCTTGCCGGGGCGGTGGCCGTGGTTGTCGCATTGAATTCAGGTGCATTCGTCGTGGCGAGGGAAGCGAACAGTGCCGCTGAAGCTGCAGCAATGATCTGGGCATCAATCTACACCAGCGCGTCCTTCCTGGCGACCGCGGGATTTGAAAGCAGTGTATTCGAGAAGGGTGGAACATTCGCACAGTACCGCTTTCCCGAGTTCATGCTGATAATGTTGGCGGTTTGTGGTGGCGGTGTCGCGACTACCGCCGGCGGCGTCAAGTTGCTCAGGGTTTTGGCTCTGGCCAGGCTGAGTAACAAGGAACTGTCTCGGTTGGTCTATCCGTCAACCGTGATGGCGTCTTCCGGAATCGGTCGGGGCCTGAAGGTGACAGGCCAGGAGTTCGCATGGATTGCGTTCATTCTCTTCTTCATTTCAATCTCTCTCTACCTGCTCGCATTTGCTGCAACGGGGTTGTCCTTCAAGGAAGCAACGGTCGTTTCCATTGCGGCCTTGTCGACGACTGGCCCCCTGTCGCAGGCAGTAATGGGTCCGGGGTTTGGCTACGATGAGTTGGGGAACGCGGCCAAGTGCCTGATGGCATCAGCGATGATACTGGGCCGGCTGGAGTTCCTAACCGTAATTGCTCTGTTCAATCCCGCATTGTGGCGGCGCTAGACTGATCTCCGGCGGCGTTCAGGCAGCAGGCCCCAATGCCGCCTCGTCACCGCATGGACCGGCCTGTTGTCGGGTCGGGCGCTGCGGTGGCATTCGACCCGGAATCATGTCCGCCTGATCAACCAGTAAGAATGGGAGCGGGAATTGTCGCATCGGCGCATTGCCGGGGAAAATCAGTCCGACGCTGGCGGACCAAAGTGATGCCATCGAGATCCTTCACCGGAACTCGGGGATGCGCGCGGGGTAGGGCATCGGATTCACATCCAAGCGGGAGCCGGAAGGGTTCCCGCTATCACTGGACTTCCCGGTTTCAACCGGAGAGAAAACGTTTAAGGCTTTACCGATATTGATGTTTCCTCTATGAACGTGCCGATGATCGGGTCAATTGGCGATCATGTGGTAAGTCTGGGAACAGGTTGAATGGCCGGCGACAAAAGCAGTCTTCAGGATGCGTTCTTGAATTCCATTCGGAAGTCAAAGGGCACAGTGACAATCTTTCTGGTCAGCGGCGTAAAGCTCTCGGGAATAATTACCTGGTTTGACAATTACTGCCTGCTGCTGAAGCGAGATAATCTGTCTCAGTTGGTCTACAAGCACGCGATTTCTACAATCATGCCCACGGACCCACTGGACCTACGTGACGACGAGAAACACGCGGTGGAGCAGCAGGAGTAGTTGCTTCCTGATCGTGTCCGGCTCCGGGTCGGACGAATTGGAACCGGTGTCTGAATTGCCCTGTCGGCAGGTCAATTGACAGGTTCGAGTGTTGTGATTCCGACCGAGGATGATCGAGCGTTCTCAGGATCCAGCGACATGGTTATGTATTCGCCGTTGCGCCATAACCTCCCAAGGTCATCGTAATGCCTTGACATCGGGTGTCCGCTTTGTCCGGTCGCAATGATGAAGGAAGACGCATTGGGTTCGGAGAAATCATAAATTCCTCGGTAACCGGACCCGTGCACGCTGGCAAAGGGTGCTTCCCGGCTGGCGCTGCTGGAGCCGCGGTTCAGGGTGAACTCTCCACCAGATGTTGACTGCCGGATATTGACAAACCACGAGAGCAGTCCGAACGATCCGAGAACCGGATGATCGTGTCGGGCCTGGTGGGCATCACCCCAGCGCCAGACATTCATGTCGTCACCGAATTCGGTACGAAGATTTGCCAGCGCCTCGTCAAGTGCAAGCAGGGCAATCTGCTGGCACGACTCGGTCGCAGTCGATTGCCTGACGTCACACCATTCAGATGCTCCGTCAACATCGCGAAATACCCGTTCGATGAAAATGGGGTCTGGACGACTGTAAGCTGTCGACAATTCGCCGAGGTCATCCTGTGTCAGGAGTTTCTGGACTGCGTTGGCCCAGGCGGCAAAGATCAATGGTTCCGGCAGGTGCTCATTCATGTCACCATTCCAGTCTCGCAGCAGGCTTAGCGCGCTGTTCCGAAGGTTGATCTTCGGATCGTCCGAAGCGCGGTCAGTCGTGTGCCATGAATCTCTTCCCAGGAGCGCGATCAAGGTCCTTGCCGCGTAAGAGACGCTGTCGAGTTGAATGGCCTTGAAACTGTCCCGAGTAAAGACGGTGGTCTGGAGCAGCAGATTCCTCAACTGTTCGATTCGTTGGCTATCACCCCAATAGTGGCTGATATGTTCCGGAAACGGCCGGTCGACGATTTTGTTGTTGGTGTTCGCCAGCAGGCCGCTCATCGGGTTCCTGATACGCGGCAACTCGGCATATGCGATCCTGCCTTGCCACCTGTTGCGATGTTTCCAACCCTGAGAAGGTAGCTGGCCGCGAGTGTCATGGAAAAGGTGTCGCCGCGGCGCCGCGCCAACAAGTTGCATGGCAATCTCGTCCTCGCTTGCCAACATCAGGTTCAACGAAGGAGCAATTATCAGTTGCCCGGAATCCAATGCCTCGTCGATCGTTGCCGAGCGCATCAAACTCAATACGCCCGACATGGACGTATTGGCCGGGTCCAGCCCAGTCCATGCCAGGGCAACAACATGGTCCTCCGGAGTGATGCCCCTGATTTCATGAAAATCGGCGGGGAGCAGTGGTCCGTTCTCAGTCCACCGCAATTCAATTACAACCGGGGATTCACCTTTTACGTTTATGACTTCATTCTTCGTTCTGAATTCCCTGTACCCCTCAGGTGTGAGATATCGTGAGTCGCTGTCAGGATCGAGTTGCTCGATAAACAGATCCTGATCGTCCAGATAGGAGGAGGTCACACCCCAGCCCAGGCTGGCCGACCGGCCGACCGGCATTGCGGGCATGCCGGGGATCGTTGCGCCAATAACGCCGCCAGTAGAAAGTTCCAGCCTTGCAAGCATCCAGACCGACGGGGCCGAAAACCCGAGGTGGGGATCATTGGCAAGCAAGGATCCACCTGCGGCGGTCTTTTCGGGAGATGCGGCCCAAGCATTGGAGGCGCCTCCCAGGGAGGCTGCGAACAGGCTGGTCGACGGGGATATGCCGCCATTGGCCGACATTCTGGTGTTTAATGTCGTCGCGGCAGTCGTCGCGGCATGCTGGGTCAGGTCCGGCGCAATCATCCTCGGAACATCCGGCATCAGGTCCGCAAGGCGCTGGGGGGTCAGTACTTCTCCTGCTCTTGCCCGAAGGATCTCGTTGCTTGCGTGGACCGTCAATTCGTATGCCTGCAAGTTCATGATGGCAATGCTCTCGAATGGTTGCCAGGGACGGATTTCAAAGTCGAACAGAAGTAGTTCCGGCGCCCCTTCGTTGAAAAGGCTGTCGTCTACTGCGCCCAGCCAGGCGTTGACGCCGTCGGCGTAAGCCTCCAGCGCAGCCTTGGTCTCTCGGCCCTGGGCTTCATAGGATGACGCTGCCAGTCCATTCATGTCCAGACGGCGCATCAATTCGTCGGTTGCGAGCGTCCGGCTTCCGAATACTTCCGACAATCGGCCCTGTACAGCCTGTCTGAAGATCAGCATCTGCCAAAGGCGATCCTGGGCATGAACGAAACCCAGGCCAAAGAACACGTCTGCGTCGGTATCTCCAAAAATGTGTGGAATGCCGTACTGGTCCCGGACGATCTGTACCGGGCCGTCAATCCCGAAAACCCGGTGCGTCGAGGCATAGTTTGGTACCGATCTGGCAACGACCAGGTAAAGGAAGCCAATGACAAGCAGGACTACAGCCAGCGAAACAACGAATCCGCGCAGTACCCACCTAAAGACTGTTAGCACCGTGAACGTCCCCCGGCATGGATAATGATGGCGAAGTGGTTTAGACGTCGACTGACGTCTAAGAAACAAAAGGAACCGACAATGGCAAGAGTTGCTTTTCTGGGCCTTGGAGTTATGGGGTTCCCCATGGCTGGCCACCTGGCTGCTGCCAACCACCAAGTTACCGTGTACAACCGCACGAGGTCAAAGGCGGAAGCATGGACCAGCGAGCACCGCGGTACGAGCGCTGAAACACCCGCAGCAGCAGCATCAGGTGCTGAATTTGTGTTTGCATGTGTCGGCAATGATGACGACCTGCGGTCAGTATGCACAGGAGCCGATGGCGCATTCAGGGGGATGACGGCTGGCTCGGTATTCGTTGACCACACGACGGTTTCCGCGGCTGTGACACGGGAACTCGCGGCGATTGCCGGTGACGATGGTGTCGACTTCGTTGATGCGCCTGTATCGGGCGGGCAGGCAGGTGCAGAAAACGGAGCGCTGTCGGTCATGTGCGGTGGGCCGAAGACGGCGTACGAACGGGCAGAACCCATCATCGACTCATATGCGCGCATTTGCAGGAGGCTGGGCGATACCGGTTCCGGTCAATTGGCAAAGATGGTGAACCAGATCTGCATCGCCGGTCTGGTGCAGGGCTTGTCCGAAGGCCTTCATTTCGCCGAGAAGGTAGGTCTGAAGGGAGAGGAAGTTGTTGAAGTCATAAGGCAGGGTGCAGCAGGGTCCTGGCAGATGGAGAACCGCTACAAGACTATGATTGATGGCGAGTTCGAATTCGGATTTGCGGTAGACTGGATGCGAAAGGACCTCGGAATCTGCCTGGCGGCTGCCGACGAGGCAAACGCGTCACTGCCGGTTACGGCACTCGTAAACCAGTTCTACAAGGATGTTCAGCGGTTGGGCGGTTCCCGCTGGGATACGTCCAGCCTGATCCAGCGCCTTCGGGCACTTGAAGTCGCGCGATCGTAACCCAGCGGCGATTGCCGTTGTTCACGTCATGACGTGATCGGGGTGTATTTGGTCCCTTCCAACGACGCCCCGATATGCAGGCCCGCTGCACCGAAAATCAACCCGGCAACATCGATTCTGCGCGTGAGCGTATCGACCCGGTGAATCTCGGTATCGTCGACAATCAGATACTTCATCTCGGCGCCGAACTTCCATCCATAAGACGAGCGGAACCGTTCCAGTGCGCCTTGGTTCATGAAGAACAGTGCAGTGGAGTATTGCTGGGCGCTAATCTGCAGCCCGTAGTTGAACTGAAGTGAACTGTAATATCCCACAGTCTCGCCATCGACCCGCAGGACGCCTTCACCGAATGCGCCTCCGAGCCCTAGTGCGGCCTTGGTGACCAGGGGCATCATAAGCATACCGACCGACAACTCCATTAGGTCGCCCGATTCCGGTACGACATTGCGCATGAACTGGATGGCCGTGCTTGCCCTGCTGTCAAGTTCTTCCAAATGGGACAGATTGGTTTGTCCTGCCCCGGCACGCGGCAACACCGCGCATGCCGTAACTGCCGCACCGGCTACGAAGCCGCGACGTGTCAATTTTGGCATTTTCTGGTTTCCTTCTGCCGAAAGTTACTTGCCTGTGTCCTGTATTTTACACCAGTTTGAATGAGTTGTCACTGTCTTGTACCTGCTCATGACATATGAAGCGGCGGGGTCTCACCGATTCGCCGACTTTCGAGATACTCGTCGGGGGTCATTCCATCAAGTGAGTCGTGCGGCCTCCAGCCGTTGTAGAGTTCCATATATTCGTCGATGAGGGGTCTGAGCCCGGAGACGTTCACGGCGGTGTCCTGAACATTGTAGAACTCGTTTCTGATCGTCGCCTGCATACGTTCGACGCGTCCGTTCTGTTTCGGCGACTTCGGCGGCAAAACGGCGAGGGTGATGTTTCTGTCTCCGCACGCGGCCTCGAACTCGGCCATGAACTCGGAGCCGCCGTCGACCTGCACGGCCTCGACTGAGAACGGCGCCTGGCGGACCAGCTTGTCAAGGAAGCGGGCGGCGCTGGCCGCGGTCGCGTTTGAGGCGGCCATGCCGCAGCCCCAGCGCGAGAGACGGTCGACGGCGGTGAAGTGTCTGACGGTCCGGCCGGGCCGCAGCGACACGGTGAGCGTGTCGACCTGGACCGGCTGCCCGGGCCGTTCGGCCCGCAGCGCGCGGGGGATCCGCACCGCGTGCGGCCGCCGGGTCCGGCGGCTCCTGCGGCTGTGCGCCGTGAAGGCGCTGACCGGGGCCATGCGGCCTCTGCGGACCAGGTCGCGGATGGCCCGCCCGCGACCGTCGCGTCGGAGACCGCGGTCCCCTCACGGCGCAGCACGGCGGCGATCTTCCCCCTTCCCCAGGCCGGGAACATTTTCCGCAGCTCCCGCACGCGGCCCTCGATTCCGCGGCGCAGCTCCGGCCGGCGGCAGCGGAGCGGGCGGGTGGAGAGCCGCTCCGGCCGCTTTTCCCAGCGGCGCAGCTTCGACAGCGAAACGCCGACGGCGTGCGCCGCCTGTTCCACAGTCAGGCCGTCGCGCCAGGCCCGCCGCCAGCGGCGGACCAGCTCCGCGCGCCTTGCGGTCTCCGCGCCGGGTGAAGACAAAATCCGTGACGCGCGGGCGGCGTTTCTGATAACATGGCCGGGCAAGCCGAAAACTTGCATTGGGGTTCTCCTTTTTCGGTTTTCACAACTAAACGAACTGATGGAGAACCCCGCCCCTCAGGGCAAGGAAAAATCTTTTCCGGGGGTCTCAGAACCCTCCGGTCGGGCTGCGCCCCGTAAGCGTTAACGTGTTTTGCCCTCCTCACAGAGTTCCGGCTGCGGAAAGTACTGCGCCAGCTGCGGACGACGCTTTCGCGTCGGTTCCGAGAGCTCCCGGGATATCTCCGGCCAATCCGTCAGGATGTCCTGCAGGGGAATTGCCGGCTCGATCGAGCGCCGGAGCTGATTGAGCAGGAACCTGAATTCACGCCACCGGCTGGGAATGGCTTCGGCGAGCGATGACGTCGTACCCCCAGGGGGAAACGGCGCTGGCGTGCGCGATCAGTTTTTCGGCCAGGAGAGCCGTGAACAGCTTGCCGTACAGCCAGGCTTTCGAGTTCTCGCTGTCATGCTTCGGCAGATGTCCAAGCCCGGCCACCGACTTGAAACGCTTGAACACCAGTTCCACCTGCCATCTGAGCCGGTACCAGTCGAGAACATCCTCCGGGGTGAAGTCCGCTGCCGGGAAGGTGGTGAAGACAATCACGTATCTGGCAAATTCCAACGATTGCGGCTTCGGGGCCTTGCCGCTCTTCGACGCCCTGCGGCGCAACGCCTTCAGCGCGATCTCGATCGCCGCCTCGGACTTCCTGATCGCGCAGAGACGTCCGGGGGTGGAGGCGGCCGAGCCGCCGCCGTCGGTGGCCACATTCCAGGAGCGGACGGCTCCTGGACGATCCAGGCCGGACACCGCTGCCAGAAGGTCGAACCGGCGCCCGCCCGGCTGCAGGAACGAGAGAGAACCGGTGTTGACCCTGACCATGACATGGCCTCCGGCTTCCGCCACATGGGCGATGCCGGGGGCCTTCGAGTAGCCGCGATCTCCAATCAGACAGTCACCAGCCGTGACCGGGAACTGCCGGAATGACTCGCCGGTGCCCGCTCCCTCGACCGCGGTCACCAGGAAGTGATCACAGACCAGCGAGGGAAGGCGCACGCTGTAGTGAACCCGCCACAGCGAGCCGGTCTTTCCCGGCTCCTTCACGGTCGTCGAATCAACGGCGCGGATCTCCAGGCCGGCCTTCGCGCAGTCCAGAGCCGGTGCGCGCTCGGCAAGTAGTGCCTGGCACAGCGACAGCAGCCAGGGCCCGGACTTGGCCAGACGTTTCATCAGCGCCACCGACGACAAATCGGCCAGCCCCGCGCGACGGGCGCGGATGACCGTCTCGCGCAGCGAGTGACCACAACCCAGATGCAGCAGAAGCACCCGCAGCAGATTCTCAGGCGACTTGTCCTTCCGCAATCCCTTGAGGGCACCGGATCCAGTTGCCAGCGCCTCCCAGTCCGGTGGAAAGAAACTCACAAGCAGTTCCCAATCCTCGTTCATGCCATCCCACTCCCCGACGTTTCGGATGTGAAAACATAGCGAGATCAAAACTTGATGTAAACAAGTTAACGCTTATGGGGCGCAGCCCGACCGGAGGGTTCTGAGACCCCCGGCGCCGCCCGCAAAACTTCATATGTGTCTGATCAGGGACAGTCTTCAGCTGCAATCCGGGTCCGAATGTTGCAAGCACGCACTTCCGGGAAGGTGTACGATGACACAATGGAGGTGCTCTGAATTGTGACACGCCTTTCTAGCCTTCCGAAATCAGACGCGCTGCAGTCGGTGCGAAATATGTCAATACACCATCGCATCCGGCCCGCTTGAATGCGGTCAGGGACTCCATGATCGCTGGTTCAAGCTCAATCCAGCCATTGGTCGCTGCCGCCTGGATCATCGCATATTCGCCGGACACCTGGTATGCAAATGTCGGTACCCTGAATTCATCCTTCACGCGCCGGGCTATGTCCAGGTACGGCATGCCCGGTTTGACCATCACTGCGTCAGCACCTTCGGACAGGTCACGCTGAACCATCCGCAGTGCTTCGTTGGAATTGGCAAAATCCAGTTGATAGGTCTTCTTTCCGCCCTTGAGGGAGCCGGACGACTTGATGGCATCGCGGAAGGGACCATAGAATGCAGAAGCGTATTTAGCGGAGTAGGAGAGTATTGCAACGGATTGGTGGTCATTGTTTTCAAGGGCTTGCCGGATTCTCCCGATGCGTCCATCCATCATGTCAGATGGCCCCAGTACATCGGCTCCCGCATTGGCATGGCTCACGGCCTGCATGGTCAGGCAATCCAGCGTCTCGTCGTTCAGCACTTCGCCGCCGCGATACAGACCATCGTGGCCATCAGAGTTGTAGGGGTCGAGCGCAACATCAAGCATGACAAGGATATCCGGAACCTGTTTCTTGATTGCGCGAACGGCGCGATTGGCCAGGTTCTCGGGATTCCAAGCTTCCTCACAATTGGGAGTCTTTTTGGAGTTGTCGATTTGGGGAAATAGCGCGATGAGCGGTATTCCGAAGTCTACCGCATGTGCCGCTCGCTCGATTGCCAGGTCAATGGAAACCACATCGACCCCTGGCATCGAGAGAACCGGGTCGGATCGATTGTTTCCTTCTTGAACGAATATTGGCCAAATCAGATCCGAAACTAAAAGGACATGTTCACTCACAAGCCGTCTAATTCCTGCACTGCTTCGAAGCCGCCTGGGCCGGAATTCCGGAAATCGCGCCAACTTTGCCATCAGTATGTCTCCGCTGCTTCTCTGGATTCATCTATACAGCCAATTCATCTAAATCTGGCAAGTTTTGACAAGGTTGAGGCCTGGACTAACCGCTGCCCGAGGGGAAAAGAGGGGAAGGTGGGTTGAGGTCGACCCTGGGTCAATCGGATTTGGTGCTAGAGGCGGCTGGTAGCTTGGACATCAAGAACGCCCCGGAAGGATTCCAGGCCAGGCTGCTCTCGGAACTGGTCAGGCACGCCGGCAGGTCTGCGGTGTTCATAGCCAAAGATGACCGTAAACTGGCTGCCGTGAGGGAAGCACTCAAGTTCTTCGATCCAGCCGCCAGGACCTTGTCATTTCCGGCGTGGGATTGCCCACCATACAGCCGAGTTTCACCCAATCCGGAGATCATGTCATCGCGGGTCTCGTCACTTGCCGAGACCGCTCGCTGCATTGGTGACCGGCCACATGTTCTCCTGACGACTGCGAAGGCCGTCATGCACCGCGTTCCCGAACTCGGGTTTGTCCTCGACCAATGCCAAGAAATTACATCAGGACATCGTGACAACTTCCAGCAATTTATCACGTTTTTAGAAAACGTTGGATATGTGAACTCTGTCAGGGTCGGTATGCCGGGAGAGTTTGCCGTACGCGGCGGAATAATTGATGTGTTTCCGCCCGGATTCAGGCATCCGGTCAGGTTCGACTACTTCGGCGATCTTGTTGATGGCATTCGAAGCTTTGATCAGTCCTCTCAACGTACGATCGAACGGCTGGAAAGCGTGCGTATCGATATGCTGTCTGATGTCGTTCTCAATCCGGATTCGATCAAACGATTCAGAAGGAACTTCCGCGCCGAATTCGGGGTGGCCGGAGGACCAGACGAAATCTATTCGTCGATTTCGTCGGGAATCCGTGTGCAGGGGATCGAACATTGGCTGCCATTCTTTCACGAAACACTGGGCACGGTCTTCGATTATCTGCCCGAAGCGATCGTCTGTCTCGGAGAAGGAGTCGAAAGGCAGGTTGAACTGCATTGGGAAACCATTCTCGATTCCTACGATCGAAGGAAAGAAGCTGTTGAAAGGAGCAGTTTTGCGTCAGGAGTCTCGCATCCGTGCAGACCGGAAACTCTCTACCTGGAACCAGGTGAATTGGATGCACTGCTGAAGCGCTTTCAGGTTCGCCGGTTTCATGCCGGCGAATGTCCCGTCCGCGAACGGTTGCTGGATGCCGGCGGTCGGAAGGGCCGGAACTTCTCTCTTGAAAGGCAACGGCGGGAAAAACCCCTGATCAATACCATCGCGGACTATCTGAAGTCGGTCATACGGTCCACGCCGGTTGTCATCGCATGCTGGTCGAAGGGTTCACGCGAGCGACTTTCCATGATGCTCGCGGATGTGGGGGTCTCAACAACTTTCACCGATAATTTCAGGGCGTTACAGTCAGACCATAATACGGTTTGGCTAACCGTGTGGAGCCTGTCCGAAGGATTTGTGTCTCCTGAATTGATCGCGGTGTCCGAACAGGACCTGTTTGGACAAAGGTTGGTCCATCGCACAAGACAAAAGGCCAGAGATCACTTGTTGAGCAACGAAGTCAGTTCGCTTGTTCCAGGTGATCCGGTTGTTCACATAGAGCATGGTATCGGGCGATTTGTGGGTCTCGAAACCATCGAAGCAGCCAACTCAACCCATGATTGCGTGGTTCTCGAGTACCAAAAGGGCGATCGCTTGTACCTGCCGACCGTCAACATAAACCTGCTTTCCCGATACGGTTCCGAGGAGGTCCAACTGGACCGGCTGGGGGGAGTTCACTGGCAGGAACGGAAGGCACGTCTGAAAAGGCAGGTGCTTCAACTGGCTGAAAGACTGCTGTCAATCGAAGCCAAGAGACGAACGCAAACGGCAGCAAGGATGTCGGTTGATCGTGAGTACTGGGACGATTTCCTGGCACGGTTTCAATTCGTGGAAACCGTTGATCAGAAAACGGCCGCGGACGAGGTGGTCGAGGACCTGGCATCCGGACAACCGATGGACCGATTGATCTGCGGCGATGTTGGCTTTGGAAAGACCGAGGTTGCGATGAGGGCCTGCTTCATTGCTGCCATGGCCGGATATCAGGTGGCTGTCATTGCCCCGACAACTCTCCTCGTACGGCAGCACTACTCGAACTTCCTTTCACGGTTCAAGAACTATCCTCTGAAGGTTGAACAACTCTCGAGGATGGTCAGTCCGAAACAGGCGACGAGTGTGAAGGAGGGCCTCAAGGACGGGCACGTCGACATCGTTATCGGTACACATGCGTTGTTGGGAAAGTCCATCGCGTTCAGGAATCTCGGCCTGGTCGTGATTGACGAGGAGCATGCATTCGGAGTTCTGCAAAAGGAGCGGTTGAAAGAGATAAGGGAGAGCTCCCATGTGCTGGCGCTTACGGCCACACCTATACCGAGGACACTAAAGCTGGCATTGTCCGGGGCGAAGGACTTGTCACTGATCAGCACTCCGCCAGCCGACCGTCTTGCGATCCGAACATTCGTCCTTGAATTTGACCCGGTCACTATTCGGGAAGCACTGCTGCGCGAAAAGTTCAGGAACGGACAATGCCTGTTCATAGTACCCAGGATCGGCGATATCCCGGAGTTCGAGGCGTTTCTGACCGATCATGTCCCGGAGGTGTCCTTCGTGTCGGCACATGGAAGATTGGGAACCCGCGAACTGGAAGATCGAACAAGTGCATTCTACGATGGAGCGGTCGACGTACTTCTGTCCACGACAATAGTTGCCGCAGGGCTTGATATCCCCACTGCAAACACGATCGTAATTGCCCACGCGAACAAGTTCGGTCTCGCGCAACTCTATCAGATCAGGGGCAGGGTCGGTCGGTCGCGCCTGAGGGCGTATGCGTACGTCACGTACATGCGACAGTCCCGCCTTAGCGAACATGCAGTCGAAAGGATGGACGTACTTCGAACCACCGACTCGCTCGGCGCAGGGTTTTCCGTGGCTGCGCAGGATATGGACATCCGCGGGGCAGGGAACCTCCTTGGGCCGGAGCAGTCCGGCCATGTCCGCGAAGTCGGGTTTGACCTCTACCAGAAGATGCTTGAAGCCGCGATTGCATCGCTCAGGGAGGGTGCTGCAGGCGAACCGGCAATTGTTGAAGACGACTGGGAGCCGCAGTTGAACCTGGGAGTCTCTGCCCTGATTCCTTCCAGCTATGTGAGCAGCCTTGAACTCAGGCTGGGCCTTTACAGACGGCTGTCAACACTGTCGGAACAAGAGGAACTCGAAGGCATGGCTGCTGAGTTGATTGACCGGTTTGGAGAATTGCCGGAACAGGTCCAGTTGTTGCTGGAAATCCTGAAGATCAAGCATGCTTGCAAGAAGGCAAACATTGCTAGGCTGGATGCCGGGCCCAGGGGGGTCACGATCCGTTTCAGAAAGGATGAGTTTACCAATCCGGACGCATTGTTTGCGTATGTTTCCGGTCAGCATGGCCGAGCCCAACTCAGCGGCCCAAAACTCCTGATCCGACGGAATTGGCGGAATCGGGAGTCCAGGGTTGCCGGTTCATTCGTGATCGCAAGAGACATTGCCGGCTTGGCAAGCCGGTGAGAGCCAGTTCGAAACCAGACCGGTTATTCAGCCACTGACTCCCCTGCACGGATGTGTTGGCCCAGGATTCCATCCCAGGTTGCCGACGACTGCGCTCCGTGCACGACATAGGATTCATCAAGAATGAAGCAGGGTATCGAACAAATGCCTCTCCTTCTTGCCCTTTCGCTCGACGATATCACAGTGTCCCTGTTGTCAGCCAATTCAAGAAGCCTGCCAGCCAGAGCAGTGTTCATTCCACACTCTCCTGCAATGGCCATCAGGACCGATGTCCGGCCGATGTCGAGGCCTTTGCAAAAGTAGGCGGAGAACAGTTCGTCAACCAGTCGGGCAACATCCAGTCCCTCAATACGCGCCCAGATCAACAGCCGGTGGGCGTTCAGAGTGCTGGGTGTCCTCGTTATCTTCTCCGGGTTGAATTCCAGGCCATCCATGTCGGCTGCATCGATTATGGGCTTGTAGGCGGACAACGCTCCTTGGACGCCTCCAAATTTCCACTGGAGATAGGACCTGCGGTCGACGCCATCATCGGGAATGTCAGGATTCAAAAGGAATGGATGCCATTGCGTCGAGACACTTCCATCGGGCAACTTGCCAATTGATCGATCCAGTCTGGACTTGCCGATGTAGCACCACGGACAGACCGGATCAAAGTAGGCGTCAATGTTGAGAACGGTTTTCACCGCAGACCCGTCTTCCTGGCAGTGTTCCATGTCGGCATCTAATATGCTGCCTGCGGTACAGGATCAATTCTCTGACCGGACTTTGCCGCAAAGACCGGCAGCAAACTCCTCCATCTGCCGTGGGTGGAAGCGGGTCCAGACAGCATCAAGACTCAGGATGCGTTCTTCTGGATGCCTCAATACTGGCAGTCTCCGCGGCTGGACGCATCGAGAATTGAATCTCGCCTTTTGCTGGCTCAATGGGGTTGTGCCGGGGTCTGCGAGCGGCGGGACTCGAAAGTGCACTGACCCGGGGTCGACCCCGAAGAGCGAAACGCGAGTGTTGCGGAATTGGCCAGATCGCGCGGTTCGGGACGCGGCCGGCCGGGCCGGGCGGTGACGGCAGAGTTCGGCATCCCGTGATGATCTGATGAGCCTGGCGAGTTGCTGGAGCTTTCTGCAACCGCGGCCACAGTCCGCTGGTCGGAAATCGACCTCATGCCCTGATGAACCCGTCTGGCAATCCCGCGCCTGGCCGAATTCGGAAAATTGTTTGCCGAATTTGACAGATCTGCTTCAGACGAAACCGGTTCCCGGACTGACCCAAGGTCATTCCGGTCTCGCAGCCCCAAATTTCGAGGGAGGAGAGGGGAACAAAGAATCCCCGTCACCGATCGATTTCTGGCACAAGCATCTCCCGGGCCACCCCGATCTTCAGTCCTCGTGTTCCGGCACTTAACAAATGTCGATTCGACCCAATTCCGGCCCAATCAACTCGAAGGCAGGTTTGTTTAGTTTAGTGAACACATGATAACTACTAAATATATTCAGGGGAGCCAGTTTGAAGCGCAATTGGACTGAAGATCGGCTGGCGAGCCTCTAACACATTGATTATAAATAAGAAATCGTTGACCGAATCAATGCTGCAGATGCACAATAATTTGGGCTGGCACAAAAAAACGCCCGCCGAAGCGGGCGCTAAAGTTTTTGAGGCAGGTTTCGTACAGGCAAGAAACCTATCGAGCAGTGATGTTTCTTTAGTTCGCAAAATTAGTATTGCCAAGCCGAGTCCGAGCAAGGATGATCATTTTCATGATTCCCTTTGGAGATGTTGCGCAAATGTTACTAACTCGATCACGGAAAGCCATTTCCACAATACTGGCAACCGCGGCGATCGTCGCTCAATCGGGTCTGCTTTCCGCGGAGCCCCAGCATGGAATCGCGATGTACGGCGATCCGGTTTTGCCGGATGGCTACACTGCGCTTCCGTATGTGAATCCTGATGCACCAAAGGGAGGGAAAATCGTATTCGGTTCAGCCGGAACATTCGATTCGCTGAATGCTTGGATCGTGAAAGGGCGAGCTCCGTGGAGCATCAGAAGTCAAGTTTACGAACCTCTGATGGGACGAAATTGGGACGAACCATTTTCACTCTATGGACTTCTGGCCGAGAGCATCGAAACAAATGAGGAGCGAACCTGGGTCGAGTTCACTCTGCGGGAGGAGGCCAGGTTTTCCGATGGGTCGCCAGTCACGGTTGAAGACCTGATGTGGTCCTTCGAGATCCTGGGAACGAAAGGCCATCCTCGCTACAGGACTGCCTGGAACAAGATCAAGGAAATGACGCAGACCGGTGAGCGCTCGGTCAGGTTTACGTTCAACACAGTTGATCGGGAACTGCCGCTCATACTGGGGCTGAGATCAGTGCTGCAGAAAGCGCAATGGGAAGGAAAGGAGTTTGACGTAAGTTCACTCGACATTCCGATCGGAAGTGGTCCGTATGTCCTGTCTGAATTTGATACGGGCCGGTATTTCGTCCTCAAGAGAAATCCGGATTACTGGGGCAGGGAGCTTGGCTTCAACAGGGGGCGACACAACTTCGATGAAATGCGATACGAGTACTTTGGTGATGCCGGTGTTGTATTCGAGGCATTCAAGGCCGGCGAATTCACCACATTCCGGGAGTGGAACGCGGCAAAGTGGGAGAGCGCATATGACTTTCCTGCGGTTGCTGCCGGCGACATCGTGAAATCAACCATACCTCACAGCCGCCCTTCGGGCATTCGCGGTTTCGTCATGAACACTCGCCGTGAGGCATTTCAGGACTGGAGAGTTCGCGAGGCGTTGATCCACGCGTTCAACTTTGAGTTCATCAACAGCACGCTGAATGACGGCATACCACCGCGCATCACGTCCTACTTTTCCAATTCGTCACTTGGCATGCGCCCTGGTCCGGCAGAAGGCAGGGTCAGGGAATTTCTGGAAGCCTATGGGGATCATCTGCTGCCGGGTGCCCTGGAGGGATACGAATTGCCTGTATCGGACGGCTCGGAAAGAAACCGAAAAAACATCAGCGCTGCCTTGGATCTTTTTGGCCAGGCAGGCTGGACTGTTGATGATGACGGGAAACTGAAGAACTCCGACGGTCAGGCCTTTGAATTCGAGATACTGCTGGTCCAGGGTTCGTCAGATACGATTTCGATTGCAAATATCTATTCCGAGTCACTGGAAAGACTGGGAATTGATGTCGAAATCGTGATTATCGATAGTGCGCAGTACAAGGAAAGAACCACTGCCTATGATTTTGACATGGCCTGGTACACCCGCGGGATGTCGCTCAGTCCCGGCAACGAACAACGGCTCTATTGGGGGGGCGAAGGGATTGATACCCCGGGCAGCAGAAACTGGATGGGAGTGAACAATCCCGCAATTGATGCCATGATCGACAGCATGCTGGCAGCCCGGGACAGGGAAGATTTCGTTGCCGCAGTCCGCGCTCTTGATCGGGTCTTGACCACCGGAAGATTCGTCATTCCCGCCTGGTACAGTGATCACTCCAGGATCGCGCACCGGAAGGAATTGAATTTCCCGGATGCGATTCCGATCTACGGCGACTGGATCGGGTTCCAGCCAGACGTGTGGTGGTACGAAGAGTAACGGGTATCCTGCACCTGACGGAAAGCGGGTGCAGGGAGCCGCCATTAATCAGGATTGTTGCCCGCATATGGTCGAGGGCCTTGTGCGGGCAACTGCTGTCCCGATTCAACCTGGCTGGAGCTTGGTCGCGTTGGATATGTGCAACGAAGTCTTGGACCGCGATTGAACCTTCAGGTGACCAAGCCTCATGACGCGGTGGTTTCAAGCTGTTTGATATGCTCGTGCGCCGGGTAGACGAGTCCGGCGGATATGACCAACTTGGCGGCATCTTCCACAGACATCTCGAGGTAGATGACATCCCTCTCGGGAACGAAAAGCAGAAAGCCGGAGGTTGGATTGGGTGTCGTTGGAAGAAAGACGCTGATGACCGGGCCGGCACTACTCGTACTGTCCCTTACTTCACCCTGGGCGTCGTTTGAGTAGAACGCTATGGCCCATAATCCCTTTCGCGGGTACTCGATAAGGCAGACCTTGTCGAAAGTCCTGTCCGACTGATTGACCACAGCTTCTGCAATCTGCTTCAGGCCGCGGTACACGGACCTGACAATTGGCATCCTTGCGACCGCAGACTCACCCCAACCAAGAATCCAACGGCCGATAAGCCCCTTCGCAAAGTAACCGACAATGATGATGAAAATGAGGAAGATCGCGAGACCGAAGCCATGAATGTCTATACCGATATAGGTCGCAGGCTGGTATTGCTTGGGGATCAGCGGAAGCACCCAGGAATCGATGATGCCGATGGCTGTCCAGACTAGATAGACGGTCAATCCAACCGGCGCGACGACGACGAGGCCGGTCAAGAAGTTTGCCCTGAGGGCCAACCAAAGTGAGAAACGCCTGCGTTTCGGTTCCGGTTCCGCAGCCTTGTTCAAGTTGAAGCTCTGCAATCCAATGGTCACTGTCCCCAGTCGGGGACATTGACCTTATCAAAAGAACGGCCAAATCCAAATCTTCCTTTTTGACACTCCCCGGTTGCAAGCGGCCAGCTGTGGGCTGCCGCTGTCGAGTTGACAAGTCAGCGACAGAAATGAACCCGGTCAGTCGCCAAGAAAACGGGTTCGGAGACTGCTAGAGTTAAGCGACATGCGCAGGAGGATGACTGTCGACAACATTCGCCTTGTCAGACTTGATCGGTTTTTGTATTGACCTGCGGCAATTCACAGGCGGGAGAAGGCTATCCGCTTCGAGAGAAGGCGGCGCCAACCGGTTGGACTCGTTCTGAACTCCCGCCGAGGCCTAAACCGGAAAGGAAGACCATGTCACTCCCTGATTTCACAATGCGTCAACTGATCGAATGTGGCGTCCATTACGGGCACCAGTCCCATCGCTGGAACCCGCTGATGGGCGAGTTCATTCACAGCAAGAGAAATGGAATCCACATCATTGATCTTACCAAAACAATACCGATGCTTGATGCTGCATTGCAGGCAATGTTCGAGACTGTTGCCAAGGGAGGGAGTGTCCTGTTCGTCGGAACCAAGAGGCAGGC
Organism: Paracoccaceae bacterium; assembly: GCA_963664715.2. Classification (GTDB taxonomy): domain Bacteria; phylum Pseudomonadota; class Alphaproteobacteria; order Rhodobacterales; family Rhodobacteraceae; genus JAPOXR01. The sequence continues at coordinate 12,308 of CAXXUY010000012.1, read as the reverse complement.
GCAGAAACCTGTCTCCGATGCAGCAGTTCGCTGCGCACAATTCTACATAAACCAGCGATGGCTTGGTGGAACTCTCACCAACTGGCATACCGTTTCTAATTCGATCGACAGATTGAAGGCGATCGATGAACGGCTGGAAGGGAGAGTGGAAGGCCTGACCAAGAGAGAACTTCTGGGCCTCACGCGCGAGCAGTCGAAGCTTCAGGCTTCGTTGGGTGGCATCAGGGACATGAAGAGCCTGCCCGACATGTTGTTTGTTGTCGATGTGAAGAAGGAGGCAATCGCGGTCGCCGAAGCGAAGAAGTTGGGAATTCCCGTGGTGGCAATCGTGGATACCAACTGCTCGCCTGATGGGGTCAATTTTCTTGTCCCGGGAAACGACGACGCGTCACGTGCAATAAACCTCTACTGCGACCTCTTTGCCAGGGCCGCGCTAGGCGGATTGCAGCAGGAAATGAGTGAGAAAGGCGAAGACCCGGGTGAAATGTCCGAAAGCGATCGCCAGGCCGTAAACGGAAAGGCGGTCGCCGAAGCGACTTCGGAAGCGAGTGCTGGTGGCGAAGGGGAAGGGGGCAGTGCCCAGGATGAAGCTGCGGTGGATGGAGACAATTCGGGATCCGGGGACCAGGTTGACAACGTGACAGCTGCCGCGGGTTCGCCGGAAGTTGTGGAGAAAACTGACAGTCAGCCGGAATTGCAGCCCGAACCTGTTACAAGTGGCAAGGATAAGGGCCAGGATAGTGAAGGAGATGAGACGCCTGTCGGCGAGGCAGACAGCAAGGCGTCTGCAGCACAATCCGGAAACTAGGTTTGCGGTCTATTGGTTAGGACGACAACCTCACGTTGTTGAATGGTGACAGCTTGAAGGTCTTGTCTGGACTGGCCCGGCAAATTCTGAGGTGTACATAACCCCGGATGACGGTGCCCTGAGCTGGGCTTGATGAAGAACTGATGAGACCGGGCAAGATTCGAGGCTGAAGCTGGTCAGCTTCGGCCATAATTGACGCGAACCGGCAATGCCCAGGATGCAAGAGATAGTCAACGAGGTAACTCAAATGGAAATTACAACGGCAATGATCAAGCAACTTCGCGATCAGACTGGTGCTGGCCTGATGGACGCGAAAGAAGCACTCAGCCAGAATGAGGGCGACATGACTGCTGCTGTGGACTGGCTTCGCCTCAAGGGGAAGGCAAAGGCTGCAGGAAAGGCGGACCGGGCTGCGGGCGAAGGCCTGATCGGCCTCTTTATCGACAATGGAGTTGGTGTGCTCGTGGAAGTCAATTCCGAAACCGACTTTGCGGCCAGGAATCCTGAATTCGCCGAATTCGTCCTGGAAGTCTGCAGGGTGGCCGTTGCGGTCGACGATGTGCAATCGCTCTTGAAGGCCGAGCTCAACGGATCCACCGTCGAGGACAAGCTGACCGAAAAGATCGCTAAGCTTCGGGAAAACCTTGTAATTCGAAACCTGAAAAAGGTGGCAGGCACGTCGGTTCATGGTTACGTCCACAATCAGGTCATTGAAGGCGCCGGCAAGATTGGCACTCTTGTTGCCGCGCGCGGTCTGGCTGAGGATGCAGGGAGGAAGATTGCGATGCATGTCGCAGCAGCACGCCCAATTTCGCTTTCCGAGAATGACGCCCCGGCTGAACGGGTCGAAAGGGAAAGGACGTTGTTGACCAAGATGGCCGTCGAATCCGGCAAACCGGATCACATCGTCGAGAAGATCGTCAGTGGAGGCCTCCGGAAATTCTACTCGAACGAAACGCTCCTTAAACAGAAATATGTCATCGACCCGGATGTTTCGGTTGGTGAAGCGGTCGAGCAGGCGGGTGGCGAAGTCCTGGACTTTGCTTATCTGAAAGTCGGCGAGGTTCAGGAACAGTAGCGGAACCGAGCGGGATTTCACGAAAGATCCGTCCGGGGGTCACTTACATGGGGAACCGTGATCCTCGTCGCCGAAGCAAGGTGCCTCCTTGCCATTCGAAGTGAATGGCATTCAACTGCTGTTGAGTAGAGATGTCATGGCGTCCAGGGCCAGAACGTATCCCCGGGATCCGAAGCCGCAGATTGAACCGACTGCGACGGGTGCGATGAATGAGTGTTGGCGGTAGGCCTCTCGAGCGTAGATGTTTGACAGGTGAACTTCAATTGTCGGAATGTCGACTGCTCTAATCGCATCGGCGAGCGCTACCGACGTGTGCGTGTATGCAGCCGCATTGAATATCAGGCCATCGTGATCCTCCTGCGCTGACTGAATGCTCTCGACGAGTTCTCCTTCGTGATTGGACTGCAGGAAGGAGATTCTGACACCGAGTTCAACTGCGTGTTCGCAGCAGATCTTTTCAATGTGTTCCAGGCTGGCTTCACCGTAGAGTTCGGGCTCACGACGACCCAGCAGGTTAAGGTTCGGACCGTTCAAAATCAGAATCGAAACCATTTCAGTACCTCTCGTAATTCACTGAACAATAACATGGTTCTGACTGCATTGGAATTCCGTGGCAGTTCTTCGGCAATGATTTTGGAGGCCGGGAATGACAAGCAGTCATCTGGATATTATTTAACATAATATATATTATCGGCATAATGGATCCAGCGAATTGCGCCTGGCAGGCTCCGGAGGGTTTCTCCTGTTCACTGTCCTGCTGCCTCGAGATCTGCCCAGATGGCTTCGATCCATGACTTGATCGTCAATGCTTCTTCCCAGCGATTGGAGAGTTCCCGCCCGTTGTGATCGGTCATGGCATATTCGGGCGGTCCGAGTTCACAGAGGAAGAGACAGTCGCCGCAACTGTTCCGGGATCGCCAGCCAGCAAGCCCTGCCCGCCAGAAATCCTTGAAGAGATCAATCCATTTGCGATGTTGCGGAAACTCGATCTGGATCTGGATCTGTTGTCGGCTGGCAACCCGTCCCTGAAAGCTGTCGGACCTCGCAAGGATCCTGGCAAAATGCTGGTGTTCCAGATCCGACAGAGGCAGCTTTGGCTCCCTGTCAACAATGTAGTGGGACAAATCCGCGCACAAACGCATTTCGGGAACAGCGTCCAACAGACAAAGCGTCGAATAGAGATCGTTGGTGATGCAGTTTCTGTGCGTCTCGAACTGGATCGGAATACCAACGTCGTCAGCCATGTCATTCCATGCACGAATGACCGGGATCATTCCTTCAACAGTTAGCGGACAAACCTGGCCGATGACATCCACGAAAGGTGAATTGAAGTCCTTCGCCATGTGCAGCGTCTCGCGCAGACCCGACACCGTCGCGGGAAATGCAACTATGAGAGGCGTCAATCCGTATTTTTCGATATAGGGTCGTATCGCCAGAGCCTGTTCGACATCTGCTGCCCCCAGGTCGATGGCAAGGCCGTGATATCCGGCCGCAGCGACCATTTCGCAGATTGCTTCGTGTTCCAGGACAATCCCGTGCTGGTCATGCGGCTGCATCGCCCAAAGCGAAGTGTAGATCTTCAGGGAGCGCATTCGCCTACCCTTCAGCCGGTATTCTTGCCCTACGCCCGCCCGACCTAGGAACAACCCATACTTCATTAATCGGATAGCCGCCTTCGTCCTTTACCGCCAGTTTCCTGATCACGGCAATCTGGAACTCAATCCACCCCATGCGGTGCACTTTACCAACGGTGCTCTCAATCTTGGAATTCAGCTGTTTCAGTTTCCAGAACGGTACTGCAGGAAATGTATGATGGGCGGTATGGTATGGCATCTGCCAGCACAGCCACCTCATGAACGCGTTCGTACGGGTTGAACGTGTATTCTCGAAAATGTCGTTTTCATGGCTTAACCCGAGATGCTCGATTGTGTTCTGCAACTGGTGCACAGGCTTGGTGACAACCATGGGAACGATCCAGAACACCAGCACAGCAGCTGATTGGAAGTATGCTGAAACGATCAGGACCAGAAAGTAACCTGCCAGGTGAAGCCGGGACTCCCGAATGACCTTGGCCTCTTCCTCCTTCCTGATATACGGTTCCAGAATGATACCGAATGCTCGTCGTACCAATCCAACTACCCTGTTCTGCCAATAGGTTATGCCAGACAGCCACAGGAGATAGGTCGACAGGGTGTACGGCTCCCGAACGAGTTCTCCGTCCCTCTCCCAGTCCTGTGTCCACTGGTGGTGGGCAAAGTGCATGATCTGGTCAAAGTCTCTTGGAAAGATCTGGATAAAGCCGATGATCCGGCCAAAATGTTCATTGAGCCAGCGCGTTCTGAATACCGTGGAATGGGACAGCTCGTGCTGCGCGGCATAGAGAAAATTGATCAGGATTCCGAGTGAGAGTCCGGTCGCAATGACCCACCAGCTTCCGAGCGCAAGAAAGTGAAGCCACCCCGCGATTGAAATGGCCGCGAAATGGCTGCCCAATTGCAGCCAACCGGCAACATCCGATTTTTTGCATAACTCGCGCAGCTCAACGGGCTCCAAGATGCGTCGTCTGGAAAATACCGCGTCCAATTCCGTTTCCTGCCTTGTTGACGGCACAAAGTTGCACAAGCCGGAGACATTAATCAACCCGAACCGGAGCTATCAACTGGCCTTCAAGGTGCAATCGCAACGCCTGCTTGCCCTGGCTCAGCCAATCCCGGGATGCAAGATGCCTCCATTGTGGTGCGCGTGTCGACGAATTCAGGTCAGCCGAGGGAATAACCGGTTCCCCTGACTGTCCTGATGGGATCGTTACCACCAGACCGCATGAGCGCCTTTCTGAGCCTTCCGATATGGACATCGACAGTGCGGTCTTCGACATAGATGTTCCTTCCCCAAGCCGCGTCAAGCAGTTGTTCACGTGACCATACTCTGCCGGGGGCACGCAACATGGTGGAGAGTATCTTGTACTCTGTTGGTGCCAGCTTGATCGGCACGCCAGCCCGGTAGACCCTGTGCTGTTCAGTCTTCATGACGATGTCCTGGTATCGCAGGGTATCCGCAACAAGCGCGGGACTCGACCGCCGCAATTGAGCTTTTATTCTCGCAAGCAGTTCGGCTATCGAATACGGCTTGCACACATAGTCGTCGGCACCCGTATCCAGGCCCTTGATGAGATCATCTTCTTCAATTCGGGCGGAAATGATGATTACCGGTACCCTTGGCCCCTTTTGCCTCGCCTTGATTGCCCTGCAGACTTCGATCCCGCTCTGAGCCGGGAGCATCCAGTCGAGCAGGACAATGTCAGGCTCCTGTTCATCAAACGCTGTGACGGCTGCCTTTCCATCTGAAACGGATATGACCCGATACCCCGACATCTGAATGCCGTGGCTCAAGACTTCCAACTGGGAGGGATCATCCTCCACGATCAGTACGAGAGGCTCGCCCACGTCAGGTCAACCCCAGCTATCGTCAGTTGACTGTTGAGCATAGGGTGTCCAATCCTCTTTTTGCCGTTCGTCCGAAGGTAGTGATCCGGTCGCTCGGTAGACGGCTTGCTCACCTACTGCTGTTGCATAATCTCCAATTCTCTCAAAGTTCTTGGCGACAAAGACAAGGTGCATCGAGGACGTAATGTCCTTCGGGTTATCCATCATGTGTGAAAGAAATTCCTGATAGAGTGAACTGTACATCTGGTCGATTTCGACGTCCCGGCGGATGACGCTCAAGGCCTTGTCGGAGTCCGCGTGAACATAGGCATCAAGTGAGTCCTTCATGAGAGTTTGCACGGCTGCCGCCAGGCCCTTGACTGAGCCCGTCGCGGACGCATTGGTTGACATCAGTGATATGGCAAATGTCCGTTTGGCAATGTTCTTGGCGTAGTCCCCTGCTCTTTCCAGGTACTGGGCAATGCGGATTGCAGACACGACCATGCGCAGATCCGTGGCCTGGGGCTGGCGGCGCGCGATGAGGCTTACGGCGGACGTGTTGACCTCCTCCATCAGGTCGTCAATCTGCTGGTCATTCCTGATCGCCTGTTCTGCAAGTGCCGCATTCCGCTTGTCCAGCGCAGTGGCCGATTGGTGGATCGATTGCTCGACAAGCCCACCCATTGTCATGAGCAGGGCAAGAATCTCGTTCAGGTCTCCGTCGAACCCCGTGTTTATGTGCCGTGCTTCTTCCACCTGCCAACCACCCTAGCCTATTCTTCCGGTAATGTAGCTCTCTGTGCGCGGGTCCTGGGGATTGGTGAAGATCTCGTCGGTATCGCCGAATTCCACGAGGTTGCCCATGTGAAAAAATGCGGTTCGTTGGCTAACCCTCGCTGCCTGTTGCATGGAGTGAGTAACGATCACAACCGTAAAGGCATTGCAAAGCTGGCCGATCAACTCCTCGATCTGGGAAGTGGCAATCGGGTCCAGAGCTGAACATGGCTCGTCCATTAGCAGCACCTCCGGCTGGGTTGCTATCGCCCTGGCAATGCAAAGCCGCTGTTGTTGTCCACCTGACAGCCCTGTTCCCGGTTCCGAAAGCCTGTCCTTGACTTCATCCCATACTGCCGAATTCCTCAGGGAGTTCTCGACGATGTCATTCAGTTCTGACCTGTTCGAGGCAAGCCCATGAATTCGCGGCCCGTAAGCAACGTTGTCGAATATGGATTTCGGAAACGGGTTTGGCTTCTGGAAGACCATTCCGACCCGAGCCCGCAACTGGACCGGGTCGACCGACCGGTGAAAAATATCTGTGCCATCCAGAAACACTTTCCCTTCGACGCGACAATGTTCGATCGTGTCATTCATGCGGTTCAGGCACCGGAGAAAGGTAGACTTGCCGCATCCGGACGGACCGATCAGCGCTGTGACCGCCTGTTCGATGATCTCCAGTGAAACGGAGTGAAGTGCCTGCTTGTCCGAATAGAACACCTTCAGGGACTTGGACTGAATCTTGACGCCAGGCCCCCTTGAGTCTCCAGAAACGGAAGAAGCATCAAGCACGAGGTTGCCTCTGGAAAATTGTGCGTCCATGGATCAGGGTGACAAGTCTGCGAATTCACTGTCCTATAGACCAGGATGATGAAGAAATTGTGACAGAAATGTAACGATTCACCGTTGTCTTTGCTGCGCCGGGCGATCACTCCGCTTCAGAATCCTCTTCGTAGGCCGGCAACAGAACTGAGAACTGGCTGCCGTGCCCGAGTTGGCTGGTAATCTTGATGCTGCCTCTGTGACGATTCACGATATGTTTGACTATGGCCAGACCAAGTCCCGATCCCTCGACATCCCGTGAACGATGTTTGTCAACCCGGTAGAACCGCTCGGTCAGTCTGGGGATATGATAGGCCTCGATGCCATCTCCCCGGTCCTTGACCGTGATATTGACAACCCTGCCCGTGAATCCAGGTGCAGAATCCAGGAGGTCGCAAGCCACTATGGCTTCCGAGTTGACCCGGCCGTATTTCAGTGCGTTCTCGATCAAATTGTGAACCACCTGTGCGAGTTGCAACCGGTCACCAAGCGCAAGAATTCTCCGGTGCGATGTATCCAGCAGCAACTCCGTGCCCCTGGACCGTGCAAGAGGCATTGCGGACTGCACCGCTTCCTCGACCGTTTCAACGATGTCGACCGGGATGGTCGGGCGGACGAGTTCCTCTGTCTCAACCTTGGAGAGTGACAGGAGGTCATTGACGAGGCAGGTCATCCTTCTGGTCTCTGCTCCCATGATGCGTAGGAACTTCGTTCTGGTCTCGTCGTCATCCCATGCCTCTGCCTTCAGGATCTCCAGAATTCCGGAAAATGTCGTCAGCGGCGAACGCAATTCATGGCTTACATTGGCAACAAACTCACTGCGACGACGATCGAGGTGTTCAAATACGCTCATATCTCTCAACGAGATAACGATGCCTTCTATTCCCAGTCTGGAAGCGGCGACCGGACCGGCAGTGAGTTCGATCTCCGTGGATTGGCCATCCTTGACTGTTGTCACGCGCGTCTTCGATTCCGATTGAAGACGCCTGGCGTCGCCGATGCACTCCAGGACTTCCGGCTGTCGAAAGACCGCATAGAGGGGCTGACCGGTCATCTCCATGCCATACCACTCCGATGCGGCCGAATTTGCCACCAGGACGCTGCCGCCGTCTTCAACGACAAATACCGGTTCGGGAACCTGGTCGAGCAGTTCCTCAACTTCCTCCAGATACTCAGTCATCGGGGAATGGTTGCAGCGCAAATGATGGCCTTCGGTGGCCGTTCCACCGCACTGGCTGGGTACCGAGATCTGTCAAGTCGGCGCCGGAAGGTGAGTTGAACTGGCGCACCCGAGAGGATTCGAACCTCTGGCCTTTGCCTTCGGAGGGCAACGCTCTATCCTGCTGAGCTACGGGTGCGATAGTCATCTCTATAGCGGATTCCGGGAATTCCGCAAATCATGTCAACTGAACAGGTCCCGGCACAGTTCCAGGCCCTCGACAAGTTTGTCGACCTCATCCTTTGTATTGTAGAGCCCGAACGACGCCCGGCAGGTGGCAGTCGTTCCCAGGAAACTCATCAAGGGCTGTGCGCAGTGATGGCCTGCCCTGACGGCAATTCCCTTTCCGTCCAGCACGGTCGACAGGTCATGCGGATGGGCCGGTCCATCCAAGGTGAATGAGAATATCGCACCCTTGTTTGGTGAATTCCCCTGAATCCTGATCCAGTTCCTTTCACCCAGGCGTCGTGTTGCGTAGTCCCGTAACTCGGCTTCGTGGCGGGCCACGTTTTCCATTCCGAGTTGGGTCAGGTAATCCAGTGCCTCTCCGAACCCAATCATCTGCACGATTGCTGGCGTGCCTGCTTCAAACTTGTGAGGTGACTCTGCGTACGCAACAGACTCCTGAGTGACCTCTCTGATCATGTCACCACCGCCCTTGAAGGGCCGCATTTCAGCCAGTCTTTCCCGCCTTGCGAACAATGCACCGGAGGCTGAGGGGCCATAGAGCTTGTGCCCGGTGATTGCGAAGAAATCCACGCCAAGTTCCTGCACGTCGATTGTTGCGTGGGCAGCTGATTGCGAACCATCTGCGAGCACCGGCACCCCATGTTTCGATGCTCCTTCAACGACGGATTTGATGTCAACAACTGTTCCGAGAACATTGGACATGTGCGTAATGGCCACAAGCCGGGTCCTGGGTCCGATCGCCCCCGTGACCCTTGCCGGGTCGAGTGAACCATCCGGTTCCGGGTCGACCCATTTCAGGTTGATGCCGACCCTCTCGCGCAGGAAATGCCAGGGGACGATATTTGCGTGGTGCTCCATGGTCGACAACACGATCTCGTCGCCGCTTTCGAAGCAGTTCATCGCCCATGAATAAGCTACCAGATTGATCGCTTCGGTTGTCCCGGTCGTGTAGATGACCTCGTCCTCGAAGTCAGCATTTACAAAGGATCGGATCTTGCTGCGAACGGCTTCGTAATTGTCGGTGGCAAGATTCGACAGGAAGTGCAGACCTCGATGAACATTTGCATATTCTTCGCGATATGCCTGGTCTACGGCTTCGATGACCCTCGAGGGCTTTTGTGCGGAAGCGGCATTGTCAAGGTATACGAGTTCCTCGCCATTCACTTCCCTGGACAATATCGGAAAGTCGGACCGGATTTTATCAATTGGATACATGCCATCACTCTCACGGTGCGACGAGGGTAGCTATAAGGCTGGTAATTCCCACTGCAACAAAGAGAATGGTCAAGACAGTTCCGAAGAGGACCTTTACCGTGGAAGAAAATGAGTGCAGGACGGTCACAAAGCTGACAAACATCCAGAACAAATAGCCCAACACCGCCACAGTAAGGGTAATGCCAAAGCTGCCGGAATAGGCGCCACCTGAAAGGTCCAGGACTTCTCCGACCCTCATGAAGACTGCAAAGGCAGATTGCACCAGCAGGGAAATCAACTGAAGCCAGGCAATCAACAAGACAGCGTCGTCCATGCTTCCAGTTCCACCAAATGCCCTTCCGACCAAGACCGTGGCAAGCACAATGGCGGTGAGCATTCCTGCTTCAACCGCTGCGGTTCCCAAGGGAGTCTGAAACCACAGACGGGTCACCTGTTCGTCTGTAGTCTCCTGGCCAAAGCCGAATATGATCTGTGACGCCAGACCACTCACTACTACGACCAGCAATGCGAATTGGTAGCGCACTGCACGGCCCATCTCAAAGGTGAGAAGTTCGGCAGCCGCATTCTTAGGGGCCACTACAGAAGAGATCCCCAATCTGACTAATTCGCTGAGCATGACCGCATTCATTTGACGGTGGTTTACGCCTAATTAGTTCCGAAGCTTTCTTGCGACAAGCACAACCGGTCACGGTATGGCCGGGTTCTTGCCAAGCCGAATGCCAGCCGCCCGCACGTAAAGCAAGCCAAACCGGAGTTTCGCACGCCCTATTGGGAGTTGCCGGCCTTCATTGCGCCGATACTTGCGGACTCGATGATTCCGGATGTCCAGAAAACAAGGAACAGGATCATGATTATCCAGGGGGTGAATTGCAGTACGCCCGAATCTCCGACCAATCCGCGGACAAACTCGGAAATGAGGGCTGCAGGAGAGACTGCCAGAATGGCCCAGAACAGGGAAACACGGGCCTGCCGCCAATCGACCGAATAGCCGACCGAGCGCATTACCAGCCCTGAAAATCCGGCGATGGCATAGAAGAGGAGCGGAGCCAGAATGAGCGTGCCAATGAGCCTGGCTGCTGCCATGCCCGCCAGCGGCAACTGGTTGCCCTGAATTCTGCTGGACACGACCAGATCGGGCAACTGCGAGCAAAACAGGAGAATGCACCCAACAAGCATCAGTGCCAGGGCCTTTCCTTCGGTGTTGACTTGCGAGAGTACGCGTCGTGCAGACCGGCGCGGTTCAATATAGGCGCGCAGGACGTCAGTGGCGACCGGCATTGTTCTGTTCGGCCAGATAGCTGGCAATCAGTCCTTGCAGCAACTTGACCGATGCTGTGTCAGAGATCTCTTCGAGGGTTTCCGAAAGAAATGCCTGGGCAAGCAGATTTACAGCCTCGTTCTTTTGTATTCCCCTTGCTCTCAGATAGAAGAGATCTTCCGGGTTGACGCTTCCTGAAGTTGAACCATGTGAACACACGACATCGTCTGCATAGATCTCCAGTTCGGGCTTAGCAAGGAATTGGCTGTTCGTACCCAGCAGCATTCCTTTGCTGATCTGGTATCCGTCGGTCTTCTGGGCCCCTTCCGTGACGTGAATCTTGCCCTGGAAGACACCCACGGCATCGTCGAAAAGTACCTTTTTGAATACCTGGCGGCTCTCACAATTTGCAGCCTTATGGTTGATCAGAACCGTGTCGTCATGATGGGAACCCCTGCCGCCGACAACCGCGCCGGACAATCGCGCTGTACCACCCTCTCCCTTCAATTCGACGGAGCACTCATTCCTGACGAATTCATGGTGTGCAGACAGGGTAAAGAGGTTAAACGTTCCTCCTGGCCCAACTCTTGCAAAAACCTGGTCGACAGATCGCGGTCCCCACGACCGGTCCTGGATTCGCATGAGGTTGAGCCGGGCACCGTCCTTGACTTCGACTTCAATCACGACGTTGGCCAACTCGGCAACCGATCCGACTTCGAGCAGATTGAGTTCGGAACCTGGCTCAAGGCATACAACATGATGCAGGACGGCCGAGGATCCCGGAGTGGACTTGTAGGAAAGTTGCAGAGAATGATCCGTGTCCTGGACGGTGCGAACAAATATGCCGTCCCCGGCACGTCTCGTGTTGTCAATCGCAAACCCGCGCACTGTCGGACGTTGGGCGCTGGCTTCGATTGCACCGTAATACTCGGAAGCCCAATGTCCATTGTCAATTGATGCGGACGCGAACGACGTCAATTCGGGAGCATCCGGTGCCGCGGCCGTTATCCCGGTCAGAATTCCATTGTCAAATGAAACCCATGCAGCGTCATCCCGAAGCAATTCCTGAACTAAAATTGGCGTGGACCCGGCCCTCCTGCCGGCCCCGGCAGTCAAGGCACCAGGATCCGTGTACTTCCAGTATTCATCCCTTCGGCTAGGCAGGCCTGATTTCTCGATTCGCTTTGCCGCACGTTCCCGTGCACCAGAGAGCCAGTCTGCAACCGGCAAATCCGCATTCCGACGAGGCTTGCCCGAGCCGGAGGCTTCGGCGCCATTTTGTATCTGTCCTTCGGTCACGCTAACACACTCCATCACGCGACGTCCTGTGTAAGGTGGGAATATCCGTTCTCTTCAACTTCAAGGGCAAGCTCAGGACCTCCGGTAAGTATGATCTTGCCGTTGACCATGATGTGAACGACGTCAGGATCGACATAGTTGAGCAACCGCTGGTAATGCGTGATCACCAGAATGGATCGGTCGGGACCCCGCAGCGCGTTGACGCCCTTTGCAACCTGCTTCAT
>CAXXUY010000011.1:0-955305 GCA_963664715.2 Paracoccaceae bacterium | reverse complement strand
GGGGGGTATTCCCGTTTCTGGTCGACGGAACGGAGGTTCCCGAAGAACTGACCCAGAGATACCGGGGTCGGGTGACCAGAAGGTACGTGGGAAGGTAGGACATGCCAAACCGGAGTCTGACCGAACACAACGCCACCCAGTGCTGCAAATCCATCGTCGATCTTGCTCCTGGCATGTGGACTGCGGTCAGGTTTGCCGCTTCCACCCGGCACATGATTGAAGGAAAAATATCCCTAACGATCATTGACACCTCGGAAAGAACCGGTGCAGCCGAAAACGTTCTGACCGAGTTTCGCAAGCTGTCCGAAAAGCCTGTCGGCCGGATCATCTATACCCATAGCCACCGTAACCATACTTCCGGAACCTCGGTATTTGCCGGTGGCAGGAAGATACCGATTCTTGCAAGTGCCGGTTTCGACCCAGAACTTGTTGGACCGGGTGGAACAGAAATCGCAACATGCAAGGCCCTGCAACGCCGCACGATGGCGCAGTTCGGTTTCGGTTTGACACCCGAGCAACGGGTTTCCCTGGGTTGCGGTCCCGGCAATCGCCCGAAGGAGGGGATGGGGGCTGGCCACATCACGCCCAATCGGCTTGCAGAGACGGATCAGGACATCGACCTCGACGGTGTCAGGGCCCGATTGATCATGGCGCCGGGTAAGGCTGCCGATCATATGGCTGTGTGGTTCCCGGACGCGCGAGTGCTGTTTCCCGGGGGCAATTGGTGTCATGCCTTCCCAATCCTCTATACCATAAGGGGTACTCGCTATCGCGATTTCGGAGCCTGTGCCGACAATCTCGGGATGCTTGCAGGTATCGATGCCGAGGTACTGGCCCTGGGGCACACGATGCCGGTATTTGGCGCCGGAAGGGACAGCGAGATGCTGACAAGAACCCGGGTAGCAATGCGGCACACTGGAGACGGCATGAACGCAGGACGGTCCGTCGATGATATCGCCGCATCCGTCAAGCAGCCTCCAAGATTGGACGCCCTGCCGAGGCTGGCAGAATTCTGCGAGAGGGCCAGTTGGTCGGCTCGCGCGTCTGCCAAGGGCATATTGGGCTGGAAAGACGGCAACCCCACGAATCTCGGAACGCTGTCAAGTGCTGCACGAGCAAGACACATCGCAAGACTTGCCGGTGGCACCGATCTGTTGTCGGAACCTGCATTGAGGACAGACGATCTGAAATTCCGGCCGGAAGTTTGCGACCACCTGACAGCACTCGGAGAGCCAGTCCAGCATCTCAAGGCGGACACGCTGGCGGCTCTGGCCGAAACCGCGATAAATGCAACCGCACGAAACACCTTCCCGTGGGGAGCCGGGCGACCGCGTGAAACGGAGATTTCGGAGTGACGAAGCAGGAAGCCTCCCATATCCGCACTGCCAACTTCCTTGCTGTGGGCTTCACCCTGGTGATCCTGATCTACGCGGCCTCGGGGCCGATCTCGGAACTCGTACGCTGGGTTATCGAGGCAACAACGCCAGGATTCGATGAGCTTTCCCGGCGCGACAAACGCCTGCTCTTCCGGGAGCATTGGCTCGGCGCCGGCTTCAGGTCGTTTGAGCGTTCCTTCATCGTGCCCACCGGCCTTGTCCTGGGCCTGCCAATCCTCTTCGCGTTGGCCATCACATTCCTCAGCACACCGATGAAATCACTGTGGATGAACTGGACACTGACGGCACTTTCAACTTTCACGTTCAGCATATGGGTCGCAGGACTGTTCGCGGTGGACGCGGGAGCGCTGCCGTCGGCACAACCGCGGGATTTCATACTTTTCCCGGTCGCGACGTTGCTCGTGCTCTATCTCACATGGAGGCATTTCGGCACTTTCATCGTCGGGTTCTGCCTGTTCTGGATCATCTATTTCTTTGCCAGGGGCTGGCTACCCAGTTGGGCAGGCATACTTGCGGGGTCAGACGCGACCATTGCGCAGAGTACGCGCTCCATGGTCCTGAACTTCTGGTCCCAGACAGGAGGCATGTTCGGTCAGCCATTGCAGGTCGTCTCGGGCAACGTGCTTGTCTTCATCGCATTTGGCGCTGTCTTGATGGCCTCAGGTGCCGGTGAACTGCTGATGAAAATAGCCAATCGTCTGACGGGTCGGTTCATGGGTGGCGCGGCCCATGCCGCGGTCGCAAGTTCAGCACTGTTCGGCACTTTGAGCGGCGCCGCAATTTCAAACGTGGTGTCAACCGGAACCCTGACAATTCCAGTGATCAAGCGCTCTGGGTTCAAACCCGCCTTCGCTGCTGCAGTCGAGGCGTCCGCTTCCACCGGTGGGCAGATCATGCCGCCTGTCATGGGAGTGGTCGCTTTCTTCGTCGCAGGCCAGATCGGACTGGAATACCGCTATATCGTGGTTGCTGCCATCGTACCTGCAATATTCTACTATCTGGGTACGTTTCTAACCGTCTATTTCGAAGCTCACAGACAGGGCGTTGACCCATTGCCAGCCGAAAACCGTCCCGGTCTGACGAGGACCGAGAGACTTCAATGCCTCGTCTTCATCATACCGCTGGCGGTGCTCAGTTATTTCCTGTTCGTGCAGCCTTCGGTCCAGAAGGCAGGATTTTACGGGTTCTTTGCCGCTCTGGTCTGTGCGGTCGTGCTGTTTCCGGGTTTCAGGTCCTTGCGCCGGGTCTATGATGCCTTTGCCAGCGCAGGGCGTATGGCAGCCACAATCATCGTTATCGTTGCGGCCATCGGCCTGATCGTGGGACTCATACAGGTTTCCGGCTTCAGCGGACGGCTATCGCTGCTTCTCGTCCAACTTGCCAGTGGTCCACTGCTGACGACCTTGATTGTCGTTGCATTGGGGGCAATCGTGCTTGGTATGGGCCTTCCTCCGGGTGCGACCTATTTCATCATCGTGATAGCTCTGAGTTCGGGGATCGATGCGGTCGGGCTAGCCCCGTTGACGCTTCATCTCTTCGTTGTCTTCTTCGCCGTTATTTCGACGGTCACTCCACCAGTAGCACTTGCAGCCTTTGCGGCAGCACCCATCGCCGGTGCCAACCCGGTTCAAACGGGTTTCCAAGCCGCGCGATTGTCAATGGCGGGGTTCATCATTCCTTTCGTCTGCGTCTATCACCCGGCGGTTCTCTACAAGCTGCAGGTCCTGTTTGAGTGGTACGGTGGTGAAACTGTTGATTCAAAGGCAATGATCGACATCACAACCGTGACCTGGGGCGATCTTGGGTGGATCGTCCTGGCATTCTCATTGGCCATGTGGCTGCTGACCTCGGCACTGACAGGGTTTGAACGGAAACGGCTTGGCGTCATTGAGCGGATCCTGCGTGCATTGGCAGGTGTTGCGGTTCTGTTGCCGAGTTTCACGATCGCACTTCCGGCTGCAATTGCCGGTACAGCCATTATCGTCCTGCACCGCCGTTCAGGGGACGACTCATTAACCGTCGATCCCAACTCGACATGACACTCACGCAACAGAAGGAGAGAAAAATGCGTAAATTCATTACTCTGGCCGCGGCAACGACCTTGATGGCTTGTGCTGCCCATGCCCAGGACAAGACGCTCAAGATGGCGACAATCGCTCCCAGCCTTGGACAGGCAATCACGATGGCGACATTCGCAAACGTGGTTACTGACAACGTCGATGGTGTTTCCGTAGAGGTTTCTGGCGGGGGTGCGGCAACCCTGCACATGATGGAAGTCGCCCGCGGCAACCTGGATATGTCGATGACGAGTCCCGTGGTCTACAACCTGATGTCCGCTGGCAGGGCCATGTATGCAAATTCGCCCGACGCGCCCGAACTGGCCAAGAATCTCCAACTCCTGATGTGGTTCCCTTACGGGCAGTATCACTTCGCAGTTCGTGCCGACAGCGATATCGAATTGCTTGACGACATCGAAGGAGCTTCCGTCTTCCTCGGTCCGCAGGGCGGTGGGGCGTACAATGCGGCCAAAGGCTGGGTCGAGGCCACAACCGGTCTCGTTGCCGGAGAAGACTATGAAGCGATCAAGGCCAATTGGCAAACTGGCTATCAGGCGTTTCTCGACGGAAAGATCGACGTTTACGTAAATGGCTGCCTGGACCCCTGCGGGCAATTTATCCAGTTCACCGAAACCGAGGACTTGCGATTCATTGGCCCTGAAAGCCACGAGGGCGAAGCAGTCGACAAATATCTGGGACAATGGCGCTACAGGGCGGCAATTCCGGCGGGGCTTTACGAGGGTCAGAAGAACGAGGGCCCTGTAATGTCATTTGACACCGCCGTAGGCATCGGCGTGAGGGCCGACCTTGACGAGGAAACCGTCTACAACGTTACCAGGGCGTTCTGGGACAACATTGAACAGGTGACGTCCGACGCTCCATGGGCCAAGGCGCTCAACCTCGAATTTGCAGCTTCCAAGCGCGGATTGATCGAACTGCATCCAGGCGCCGCGCGCTACTACCGCGAAGCAGGAGTCGTGGATTAAGGACCATGACGGGAGGTCGAATCGGCCTCCCGTTTCAAGTCATCCGGCATTTGTGGATCTTCACTCAAGTTGGTCCACCGTTACTGATTTGAGATTCAGCCAGTCTGCGAATGGCCTTGTCGGCACCTGACTTCCGTCCGACAAGGTCAAGCAGATTCCCGGTAACGGCGCAAAGGAGAACTGAAGCTGGACCCGTTGGGGCTGACTCCGTGGAATGCGCAAGCATTCTGCCGAGCGCGTTCAAACAGTTCTACCTGGAGCCGATCAATCTGGCAGATGCAGTATTCTGTTTATATCAGGCACTGTACATCGATTGAAGACGCCGAGGTTCACACAGCGCGGATGGGCAACTGTGGCCCTGTCGCAGGAGAAGTTCGATTCCAGACGATCACCGACAAGCAGTTCGGCTGAATTGAAACATATGTTGGCAAAACTCAAACAGCGCCGCCGGGCCCGCCCGCCCAACTGTCATTTTTGACCAGCGATCGGGCGAAATCAGCGACGATTCAATACCTTTCATCAAAGGGACTGTAGCAAATCGAGAAACGGTCGCAATCCGCAGCTTCTGGAGACCTTCGTACCGCCATAGAGACCGGTTGAAACTGCACGGGCATCAATCTGCAATATGACCCTCGGCCCACCCTAGTTTGCCAGGCGCCGATGCCTGTAGTGAGAGCCATGATGCTCACCTACGGAACTTGCTGTATGAAGCTGCTGCGATGACGACGACGAAGAGAAATTCGCGGAAACATGCAAGAACGGCGGCTGCAGCTGCGATTGGCGTCAAGGCCAAGCCGGTCGGGCGCTCAAGGGTCATTCGCATGCACAGTGCCGCCAGCGGGCGGGATATAGCAGTCAGCCGTGAATCCGACCGGACAATCCGCGAGACTTCCAAGAGACGACGGCAGGCCTTGGAGATTCTGGCAGCTAGCTAGTGCCCGCCAGAAAACCCATTAAGTTGTTGACTTAATTGGATATTACGCGGTAATGTCCGGTCGAAGAATCGGGAGAACAGGCCGGTTTCGGGCCATTTTCCACCCATTCAGCCCGATTTCGACCAATCTTCACGAGGCAGGCATGCGACAGATACGCAATCCGCAGGAAATGTTCGGTGAAATCCGCATCGAGGATATCAGGCTCGATCTCAAATCCAGGGACGACATCCCGGCCCTGCTGATCGGGCTGCAGTTCCTCTATTCCGACGAGGCCTTCCGCGAGCGATTGTTTGCACTCCTCGACCGGTACATCCTTCCCGGAGTGAGCCGGAAGGTGGGAAGGCCGGGCATGGAGATGTGGCGCATCCTGGTGATGGGTGTGGTCAAGCAGGGTCTGGGCTGCGATTATGACCGCCTCCACGAACTGGTGAACCAGCACCTCACGCTCCGCCAGTTTCTCGGTCACCCGAAAGCCTGGGACGAGTACCAGTACGAGATGCAGAACGTGGTCGACAATGTCAGCCTCATGAGCCCGGAACTGCTGGCCCACGTCAATCAACTGATCGTGGAGAGCGGCCATGCGGTCGCAAGAAAAAAGCCTGGCGCGCCCTTGGCCGGGCGCGCTGATTCCTTCGTGGTCAAGACTGATGTCCATTATCCCACCGATGCCGGCCTCTTGTGGGACGCCATGCGCGGCCTCATCCGCGATACCGGCCGGGCCACCACCGCTACCGGTGTTCCGGGCTGGCGCCAGTGGAAGCATCAGAGCCGCCGCCTCAGGAGCCTCTACAACGCCGTCCGCCGGACCCGGCGGGCCAAGCCCGGAGATGTCGAGGCCTATCTCGATTGCTGCCGCCGGCTGATCGGGCGGGTTGAAGGAACACTTCCTGCCCTTGAGCAGAAGGGCATCGATACCGGCGGCATCAGGGAGTATCTCGCCCATGCCGTCCGGCAGACCGACCAGACCCGGCGCCGCCTGCTGGAGGGCGAACAGATCCCGCATCACGACAAGGTGTTCTCGGTCTTCGAGCCGCATACAAGATGGATCGCCAAGGGCAAGGCCGGCTGTCCGGTCGAACTGGGGGTTCCGGTCTGCATCCTGGAAGACAGTCACGGTTTCGTTCTGCACCATGAGGTGATGTGGGAAGGCGGCGATACCGACCATGCGGTGCCGATGGTGGCGGCCGCACAGGAACGGTTCCCCGAACTCAGGGCAGTGAGCTTCGATCGAGGTTTCCACAGCCCCGAGAACCGGGTCCGCCTGGACGAGATGCTCGATCACAATGTGCTGCCGAAGAAGGGGTATCGGGGCCGGGACGAACGGGCACGCGAGGCTGGCAGCGAGTTCGTCGCCATGCGCCGGGCCCACCCGGCGGTGGAATCTGCAATCAACAACCTGGGCCACCGGGGGCTTGACCGAATTCGCGCTCGCGGCCCTGCCGGCTTTGCCCGCTCGGTGGCACTGGCGGTGGTGGCCATGAACATCCACCGCATCGGGCTCCTGCTGCGCCGGCAGGCATCGCACCGGCTCAAACACCGCCTCGCTGCCTGAGGCATCCGCTGAATTCGGCGATGCTCCCGGCCCTGACGGACCGGGAGCCTCTCCCCGTGGTCAACCCTGTCAAGAACTGCCGGAATCGCTGCCAGGGGCAGGAAATCTGCTGCCGGATCCTCGACAATCTCCCGGATCGGGGTCAGATCCGTCGATTACCGGCGGTCAGGCCGGGTGAATTCGGGGCTGGAACTTGCCGAAAGGGGGGTTCTCTGGCGGGCACTAGCTAGGAAGCACTCCCGGGTCACGTGGAACGATGCGTTAAGAGGCCATCTTGATGCGCTTCAGATCGGAGGCGGTTCACCCGGAATTCTGAATGAGCTTGCTAATAGGTCAGCTCTCGCCCGCCCTTACGATGGTTATCACTGCGGTATCCATGCAAAGGCGGCCGCCCTTGTTCCTGGAATTGTCTCAAATCATTGCTTCGTTGACGGCTACAAGCGAATAGCACTCCATCTGGCTGAAGTGCCGATTAAAAGAGGTGACTATGTGCTCGGGGCAAGGGACAAGGAATTTGCCAATGTAACCCCGGGTGATGCGAGAAGTACCACGTGTCACGATGATCTTGTTGAATGGTTTCGTACACACCCGGGCCGACCTTAGGCGCGGCCGGGAGGGACAGCCTCGGCGGCAAGGGCAATCGATCCAGAAAGAGAGAGCAGTCATTCCGGAGAAGGGATGATGACGACAACGGTTCATTGAGCCCTCTCGAGGTTCCCGGCCCGTACAAGCCTCCGGGCCTTCCCGATCGCCTTCCTGTGGCCTTCAGCACAATATTCGTGTCCAGCCACCCGTGAGCAGCGCCAGCCGGTGCTTCACACCCTGTCCGAAAGGGGATCGATGTACGGACGCCTCCATGAAGCATCTATCGTTTGTAACAGTTGATACAGAGCATGCGGCGGCGGTCCGTGGGCTGGAACAGTCTTCCGCAGCAGGAGCATGGCTGTTTCGGCTTGGCGATCGGCGTGTCCATACCGCGCTTCCTCGGGACGGCGGATTCCAACGGTGAGCCGCTTTCAATTCCGGCAAAAGGGATTTTCTCAGTCATCAGAACAGGCTCGGACCGTGCTATTCGTCAGCGGCCGCAACAGTTCGGATCTTAGCCAGAATCGTGGCAGAGTCGAGGAGCAAGAGGCTCGGCCGCCAGCCCGGAGAGCGACCCAAGTCGAACAGGTGTCAGTGCCGGTGTTGCATATGACTGGTACAGAGCCGATCTCACTGAAGCGAGCACAAGCGGACGGCAAACCGTGGAAGCTGCGGAGAACGGATTTGCGCGCTGCCTGGCAAAAAGAGAGGACCTGCAGGATGTTTCGTTCGTTGACACCGGGCGGCAGGCGGATAGAATCGTGCCGTCACATACAGCGCTGGAGAGGACTTCGCAATGACTACAGGTACCGTAAAATGGTTCAATCCTGACAAGGGATACGGTTTCATCGAACCGGATGATGGCACGGCCGATGCATTCGTGCATATCTCGGCAGTCACCCGCGCCGGGCTGACCACGCTTGCGGACGGACAGAAGATCTCCTACGAACTGCAACCCGGCCGCGGTGGCAAGTCATCCGCCGAAAACCTCTCCCTGATCGAATAGGCCTCACTGCACCATCGGCCTGGCGATTGTCCTGCCCGGAACACGCCGTCAACACTCTACAAAACGGCCGAGACTGTGTGAAAACTGGCTTCCCGAGGGCAGATCCCGCCCGCGGTTTGCATCTTCACCATCAGTTTGCCGGTTCCGGAATGTTGCTTCCCGGGGGTGTAGCGGCCGCCGAACGGCCTCTGGAATGCAGGGCCGGGCAATCCCGACGCGAACGATCACCTGATCAGTAGCGCGTGGCGGACAGCAGGGCCTGAACTCCCATCAGGTTGATGGCCCGGCGCAGATTGTAGGCCAGGGCCGCAAGGCTGAACTCGCCGCTGGTATTTTCAGGCCGCGCATCAGGAACCTGTCATGGCCCATCCAGTGCTTGATGGTGCCGAACGGGTGCTCGACGGATTCCCGGCGGCAAGCCGGAAGTTCGGGCCGGGCGGCAATGCGCTCGGCCATTCGCTCAAGGATTGCCTCATTCGCGTAACGCGCGATGTAGCGGTATGTGGTTCCGGTGCAATGGCTGCGCAGGGCGCATGCCCGGCATGCGGCACGGTTTGCATAGCGGGTGACCGGACACCCGCTGCGTGTCTGTTCGGCGTAAAGCGCTACAAGCCGCTGTTCTCCGGGGCAGGCATAGCTGTCGGTTGCGGGGTCATGGCGGAAACGGGATTTCGGGAAGCGTCCTTGATGACCTGCAGAAACACTCCCGGCTATCCTGGCAGTCAAGACCTCTGTCCGTGTCGGGGTCCGCAGCATGGTAGAACCACGGGCGCACGCACGCCAAGGCACGGAGAATGGCAGTGTCACGATATCGCATAGGCGGACGAATTTGCCCTGGATCACCGACGGACCTAGGAGGTTTGACTCCGTAGTGCTTATCCCCCCAGTTCGGATCGCGGTTCCGCATCGTTCCAATGCCTGTTGACGGGCAACTTGCTGGCGCGGCGCCGAATGTCGTCGATCCGCATCGGTTTGAAATCCCAGACATCGACGCCAACATTGACGGAATTGCGGGTGCCCTGCCAGTTGTTGTGGACATGGCCAAAGAGCTGTAGCGCCCCATGGCGGGCACGATTCCAGGTCACCATCGGATAGTGGCAGAGCGTATGCGGCACCTTGCCCGCCCCGTCCCGGACTGCGCTCAGATGTGAGATGCTGTCCCATGGCAGGGACTGCGTGGGCCCGTGATCGTGGTTGCCGATGACAAGATGCTTGCGGGCGCCCGGAAGTTGCCCGAACAGGGCGGCAAGCCAACCCTCGTCCTTCGACTTCTTGCCCCAGGCAAAATCTCCGACGATCCAGAGATCGTCGTCAAGGCCGACATGCGTCCAGAGATTTGCAAGCAGCACTCTATCCATGTGATCGGCATGGCGGAACGGTCGGCCACACAATCCGATGATGTTCTCATGGCCGAAATGCAGATCAGCCGTATACCAATGGACCATTTGATTCTCCAACGTGTCAAATCACGCGAGCGACGGCAAATGGTTGTCTGGGACGGGAAACCTCCTGCGAACAGCCTGACCGCCGCCCGCGAGGCGGGCGCTAATCCTTGTCTCGGGATATGCAGCGCAGTTGTTTCATGCCGCGCGGCATAACATGTTCTTGCAAAGGGGAAAAGCGGAGCGGTTCAGAAAACTCCCGAATGGTACGATTGAGACAACGGTTGCTGTAATCCATTCGGGAGACGATCCCGTCTCTCTTTCCTGACAGACCTGTCCCCCATCGGCCCGCGTTAGCGTGATGACATTGTCCCCTTCCCGGCGTCAAATGTTGGCACGCTCCAATGCCTGCTAGACCCGCATGGCGCACCAGTCGATGGCATAGCCAGCTTCTCGGAAGACGGGTGAATATCGCCAGCCTCATGATCGGCATGGGCAAGGGCGGAGTGAAGCGCCAAGCTCGGGGCGATGTCGTCTGGTGCGTGCCCTGAGATTCTGCAGAGCGGCAGCAGCCTGGCCAGCGCCCCAACCGGATTCTGACGAAGGTTTCCTGCAGGACTTCTGCAAGATATCCGGAACAATCCGGATCACTGCCGGAAGCAGCGTCTCAGTATCAGGTGCTGAGCTATTGGATGAATTGGTCGGAGTGAGTGGATTCGAACCACCGGCCCCTGCCTCCCGAAGACAGTGCTCTACCAGGCTGAGCTACACTCCGAAAATGAAACGGATCGTTCGTTTAGCGTCTTGAGTCGTTTGAATCAACCAGTCACCCTCATTCCGCTTCGTGGGCACAAATACCGATCAGCGAGAACCGGGACCTTCCAGGCGAGTGGAGACCATCCAACCGGCGAGTCCCAGGCACTGCGGCGTCCTGGATCAGAAGCTGGACGATCCGGGCCTAGACCGTTGCTTCAAGATTGCCGATGATGGAGTCTCCAACCTCGCCGGTACTTGCCGGTCTTGCGCCTTCAACCTGCAGGAGATCCGCTGTCCGGATCCCGTGTGCCAGCGTGCTCTCTACCGCGGCCTCGATCCGGTCGGCCTCCCCCCCTTCGTCAAACGAGTAGCGGAGCGCCATCGCGAAGGACAGTATGGCGGCACATGGATTTGCGATCCCCTGACCTGCAATGTCCGGTGCGGTCCCATGCACGGGTTCGTAGAGCGCCCTGGGGCGCCCGCCTTCGACCGTCGCTCCCAGTGATGCCGAAGGCAGCATGCCCAATGACCCCGAAAGCATGGCGGCCACATCCGACAACATGTCACCGAACAGGTTGTCGGTTACAATCACGTCGAACTGCTTGGGCCAGCGGACAAGCTGCATGGCACCGGCATCCGCATACATGTGTGAAAGCTCAACGGCCGGATACTCGTTGTCTGCCACCCACTGCACTTCTTCCCGCCAAAGGACACCCGACTCCATCACGTTGGCCTTCTCCATGGAGCAGACCTTGTTGTTCCTCCTGCAAGCCAGTTCAAATGCCGTTCTCGCAACCCGCCTTATTTCACTGGTCGTGTATCGCTGGGTGTTGACCCCGATCCGGCCGCCTTCATTGTCCGGTTTTATTCCTCTGGGTTCCCCGAAATACACGCCGGAGGTCAACTCCCTGACAATCATGATGTCCAGGCCGGACACGACCTCGGGTTTGAGCGAGGAAAACCCGGCCAGGGCATCGAAACAGATCGCCGGGCGGAGGTTGGCAAACAGGTCGAGTTCCTTGCGCAGTCTGAGCAATCCCCGTTCCGGCTTCACGCTGAAATCCAGGTTGTCGTATTTCGGCCCGCCGGCAGCACCCAGAAGAATTGCGTCTGAACGCCGGGCCTTTTCAAGCGTGTCATCATGGAGTGGAACCCCGTGAACGTCGTATGCGGCACCGCCCACCAGATCCTCGGTCACATCGAACTTGATACCCTTCCGATCACCAAGCCATTCAATGACTTTCACAACCTCGTTCATGACTTCGGGACCGATTCCGTCCCCGGACAGGATCAGTAAAGAGTTTGTCGCCATAATGTCCCCGTGATCAGCATATGCAAAGCGCATCGCCTAATCGGGTTTCGGCGGACGGTCAAGGCAAGGAAGGATGCATCGGCAGCAAACCGGCGCCACTCACCGCGGATTGCCGTCAATTCCGCGGATGTACGGGATCGTCCAGTTGGAAAGGGAAACTTCTCGGAACAAACCCTGACCGCAGCCAGCAAACAAGTGTGTAGGCGGAATATACCGGCAGACCGGTGATCTTTCGGATTTCGGCTGCGTAGGGTGTCATGTTCGTGCATTCAAGCACGATGGCACCGATGTCGTCATGATGTGACGTCAATTCAAATGCCGCATCCCTGAGATCCTGCCGGCACAACTCGAAGTCGATTTCCGGCAGGTCATTCAGGATCTTCCTGGAAAATTCACGCCCGCTTTCCGTTCCGACCACGGGCGTGTCCAGCGGTACGCCGGCCGCCTCCAGATGATCCTCGGTCAAGTGTTCCTTCGAGATGGTAATGATCCCCGCGCGCCGGCCACTCGGTAGCAGAGAATTCGCAACCGGAACCTGCATCAAGGAGGAAGTGGCGACCGGCACTGCAACCTCATCCTTGACCGCATCCTGTATCAGGGACAGGAATCCGCAGTTGGTTGTCAGGCAATCCGCCCCGTGGACGACCAGATCCCGGGCTGCTTCGATGAAACCTTCGAGCAGGCCTTCGGCGCGCTCGCGGACAACCATGTGTGGCGATGCACCGCGCACGATCCGGTATTGAACAGGGAACGGCCAGGTGTTGGCATTGGCTATGTCACCGAATATTCTGGGAAATCTGGTCTCGAGCATCAGTATTCCGACACTGCCGCCAAACACCGTCTTGCCGCCATATTCAATCGACAATGGCCCTGCTCCTGCCGCTCGACTGCGAGGATATACATAGCTGCTCCTGATGCAACAAGCAGCCTGAGGTTCCGCCGAGCATCAGATCTGCGGAGTCCGGAAGGCAGCCGGGAAAGACGCACTGCCTGCAAGGCGCCCATGCATGCAGACAGTTGCTTGAGGAAACGGGAAGTGCCGTGCCCGCACATGGCTTCCCAATTAAGCTTGCGACAAGCCGGTTGCCACCTTATCAACCACCTGCGCAGTGAACGTGTTTTGACAAGGTTGTGGCCAGGTCGGTAACGGTCATGGAAGCTGGATTATCGGATTTTTGCCACAGGAAGCATGAGGCAATCGACTGTCATGGGTGAGTCATCTTGTTGGTCGCTTCCGAACGGCAACGGCATATTTCCGGAGTTGGAGTGAAACCCGAAGCCGCGAGAAACGGCGAGAAGGTCGGGCAGTCGGCAGATGGCACGAACAAGCCTGGCCCTGATTACGCGGCAGTCCGCCGGACGTGCTTCCGGTCCCTGGGACGATGACGTCGGGCCCATCCGGGAAAGTCGCAGTTGTCGGCGCCGGAATTGCCGGGGTCTCGACAGCAATATGGCTTCAGAGGGCCGGCGCTGACGTATTCCTGATTGATCGCAGCCCTCCCGGGGAAGAAGCATCATACGGGAATGCAGGGGTGCTTGCGGCCTGCTCAGTGGTACCGGTTACCGGCCCGGGACTGATCCTGAAGGCGCCCCGCTATGCGCTTGACCCGGATTTCCCCCTGTTTGTCATCTGGAAGAAACTGCCCTCGATCACTCCCTGGCTCGCCCGTTACCTGTCGAATGCCAATGACCGTGATGCGAGACGAATTTCCAAGGGGCTCATCGGTATTACATCCGATGCGGTCCAGCAGCATCTTGACCTCGTCGAAAACACAAGAGCTGCCCGCTGGCTAAACGACTCCAGCTATGTGTTCGCCTACAGGTCCCGAAAGGAGTTCGAGGATGACCGGTATGTTTGGTCGCTGCGACGCCATGCCGGTTTCACACCGGATGAGATCGAAGGACCTGAAGTCAGGGAAATGGTTCCCGGAATCGGATCTACAGTCGGGTTTCTGGCGGTCATGCGTGGCCACGGCCACGTGTCGAGCCCCGGCAACTACGTCAAGGATCTGGCAGAGACAGTAAAGGGATCAGGCGGTGCGATCATCCGCGCCGACGTTCATGACTTTGATCTGTCTGGCGGGAGAGTCAGGGCCGTGGAAACGAGCGAGGGACGATTTGAATGCTCGACGGCGGTAATCGCCGCCGGCGTATGGTCCGGACCGTTGATGAAAAGGCTCGGATTGCGCGTCCCGATCCAGTCGGAGCGCGGATACCATGTCCTCTATCGCAATCCTTCCATCAGGCTTTCGTTCCCGCTCATGGTTTCGGCAGCGAAATTTGTCGCTACCCCGATGGAGGAAGGTCTTCGGTGCGCCGGAGTTATCGAATTCGGCGGTTTGACAGAGCCACCTTCCAAAGCCCCTATCTCGTTGATACGTAAGCACGTGTCAGAAACGTTTCCCGGGTTGACCTTCGACAGTGCCCGGGAATGGTCGGGGCACAGGCCAGCGCCGAGCGACAGCCTGCCGCTGATCGGCGAGATTGGTTCGACCGGCGTTTACGCTGCCTTCGGGCACCACCATATCGGGCTGACGGGCGGACCGAAGACCGGCCG
This sequence comes from Paracoccaceae bacterium, assembly GCA_963664715.2. GTDB lineage: Bacteria > Pseudomonadota > Alphaproteobacteria > Rhodobacterales > Rhodobacteraceae > JAPOXR01. Next base: position 940,780 of record CAXXUY010000011.1, on the reverse strand, counting down.
GATTGTTGCAGCACTCGTGACCGGCGAGGATCCGGGAATTGACACCGCACCGTACAGTCCCCAAAGGTTTTCACCTGGATAGCGGCCACGTCCCGGAGGCGGAAACTCTGCTGACGTCGTTCTTGATGTGATGCCCCTGTTCAACTAGTGTTGGCGTCCTTGCCTGACACTCAGGCTCCCATCTGCAAACTAACGAGGAAGATCAACCATGCAAAAGCTCAAATTGGCGACCACCGCCTTGGCAGCCGCTGGACTTGCCGCGCTTGCCGCGCCCGTATCAGCGGAAAAATGGGATATGCCCATGGCCTATTCCGCAACCAATTTCCATTCGGCAACGGGCGCTGAATTTGCCAATTGCGTTACGACTGGCACCGGCGGAGAACTTGAAATCGTTACCCACCCGGGTGGCTCGCTTATCAGCGGCAACGACATCAAGAGGGCAATCCAGACCGGACAGGTCCAGATCGGCGAACGGTTGCTGTCCGCTCATCAGAATGAAAACGCCCTCTTCGGGTTTGACTCAATTCCGTTCCTGGCCACTTCGTTCGACGATGCCGCCACACTCTGGGAGGCGGCAAAGCCCGAACTGTCAGGACTTCTGCAATCCCAGAACCTGCACCTTCTCTACTCGGTCCCGTGGCCGCCCCAGGGGCTGTACTTCAAGAAGGAAGTCAATTCCGTTGCTGATATGGAAGGCGTCAAGTTCCGTTCCTACAACACCGCAACCGCAAGGTTGGCAGAACTCTCGGGAATGATCCCGATCCAGATCGAAGCAGCAGAAATTTCCCAGGCTTTCGCAACGGGTGTTGCGGATTCCATGATTTCGTCGGGATCCACGGGCTATGACCGGAAGGTCTGGGAGAGCCTTACCCACTTCTACGAAGTTGATGCATGGCTTCCCCGGAACTACGTGATGGTGAACCTGGATGCCTGGAATGGACTGGATGACTCCACGAGGTCCGTCATTGAAGGTTGCTCCTCCCTGGCCGAATATGCCGGAACCTGGCGGGCGGTCCACTACACCCAGTTTACAATGGGCGAGTTGGCAAAGAACGGAATGGTTGTTCAGCGCGCTGGCGACACGCTTCAGGGAGAACTGCGCGAGTTTGGTGTCATCATGACCAACGAATGGCTCGAAAGCGCCGGTGAAACCGGCAGGGCCGTCGTCGACGCATTCCACGGTATGCAATAGCAATCCTGTTGAATCTGGCCCGGCGGCAGTGCCGCCGGGCCGAGTAGCTGGATCAGTGGTGAAAGCAAGAAACGGCATCGGGCGGCGATTGCGCCGCGCACTTGACGTCCTTTACCTGTCCTGCGGAATATTTGCGGCCTGCTGTCTTGTGACCATCCTTGCGATCGTCACGATGCAGATGGTCGCCAGGTGGACGGGAGAGATTCTGCCCGGAACCTCTGATTACGCAGGCTATTTCATGGCCTCGTCAACATTCTTTGCATTTGCCTATGCACTCAACCACGGCAACCACATCAGGGTGAGCATGCTGTTGAACGCATTGGGCAAACACAGGCGCTGGTGCGAATTGTGGTGCTTTGCAATTGCCTCAGCCCTGTCGATATTCTGGGCATATTACGCGATCAAGACGGTCTACTGGTCATACAGGCTGGGCGACATCTCGCAAGGACTGGATGCAACGCCGATCTGGATTCCGCAGATTGCGATGGCAGCCGGTTCAGTCGTTTTTGCGGTCTCACTTGTCGACAATCTGGTTAGGGTGATCTTTTTCAATACCCACTCGGCATACGCGCGCGAGATTGGCGGGGAATTATAACGGGGCGTTGCGATGGAACATATCCATCTGGTCATGATATTCCTGTTCGTCCTGTTTCTGCTCCTGGGAACGGGGGTGTGGGTCGGTCTGGCACTGTTCGGCGTTGCGTTTCTCGGTCTGGAGCTGTTCACAACCAGGCCGGCCGGAGATGCAATGATCACCACCATCTGGACTACTTCCAGCAGCTGGACCCTCACGGCCCTGCCGCTGTTCATCTGGATGGGCGAAATCCTCTACCGAACCAGATTGTCAGAGGACATGTTCAAGGGCATTTCCCCATGGATGTCACCGCTGCCTGGAGGGCTCGTTCACACGAATATTGTCGGCTGTACGGTGTTTGCTGCCGTCTCCGGATCATCCGCGGCAACGCTCACCACGGTCGGAAAGATGTCCATTCCGGAGCTCCGAGGCCGCGGTTACCCGGAATACATGATCATCGGCACCCTTACCGGGGCTGCAACACTTGGCCTGATGATACCTCCTTCGCTGACGTTGATCGTCTATGGCGTTACCATCAATGAGTCGATTACCAAACTGTTCATAGCCGGTATCTTGCCGGGACTGGTGCTCGCCGGCATGTTCATGGCCTATGTTGCGCTCTGGTCCTTTGTTCGGCGAAGTGAAGTGCCCGATATCGGAATCGGAATGCCCTTTCTCGAGAAGATAAGGAATTCCAGATTCCTGATCCCCGTCCTGCTCCTGATTACCCTGGTAATCGGGTCGATGTATCTTGGATACGCGACGGCAACAGAGGCAGCTGCATTTGGCGTGCTTGGTTCTCTGGCACTGGCTGCTGGACAGGGATCACTCAACTGGAAGACGTTCACCGAGAGCCTCCTGGGAGCGACCAGGACCTCGGCCATGATCGCGCTGATCCTGGGTGGAGCGGCAGCACTATCCCTTTCGATGGGATTTACCGGCCTGCCGAGAGCCCTGGCCGAATGGATCGATGAACTCGGCTTGTCACCATTTTCCTTGCTGATGGCATTGATGGTCTTCTACATTATCCTCGGTTGTTTCCTTGACGGAATATCCTCTGTCGTCCTGACTATGGCCATTGTCGAGACCATGGTCCGACAAGCCGGAATCGATGTGATCTGGTTTGGAATATTCATTGTTGTCGTTGTCGAAATGGCCCAGATCACACCACCGATCGGTTTCAACCTGTTCGTGATGCAGGGGATGACCGGTCATGAAATGGGCTATATTGCAAAGACCGCCTTGCCCATGTTTGCCATCATGGTGTTTATGGTCTTCGTCCTGATTTTCTTTCCGGAGCTTGCGACCTATCTGCCTGAGAACATCAGGTCTCGATAGTGCCCATAGAGCATTGACGCTCTCCCGAAATTCAGCCACTTGGCAAGCCCGCAGCATTCCGGTGACCGACCCATGCTGTCGATCCGGGGACGAATGCCGCTGCGACACGCGTGATACGCCTGCCGGGAAATCCAGCACTGGTCCCACCTTATTTGAGTCAGCCGTTTGCGGTGTTCATGCAATCTGAAGCGATACGATCCTGCGTCTCCGGAGCCGTCAGGACCGCGTTGGAACAGTGACTAGAGCCAGGGCATTGCCAGACGATGTCCTGCTTCAAAGTCCGCGATGTCCGCCTTCCTTTCGAGGGTTAACGCTATGTCGTCCAGACCCTCGATCAGACACCGCTTCTTGAACGGATCGATGTCAAAATCGTAGACCTCGCCATCCGGTCCGGTAATCTCCTGGTCTTCAAGATTCACGGTGATACGCGCATTCTCGCCGCTCTCGGAATGCCTCATCAACGTATCAACCTCTTCCTTTCCCAGGGTAACCGGAAGTATGCCATTCTTGAAACAGTTGTTATAGAAAATATCGGCGAAGCTGGTTGAAATCACGCACCGGACACCGAAGTCCTTGATTGCCCACGGAGCATGTTCTCTCGAGGATCCGCAACCGAAATTGTCTCCCGCAACGATGATCTCGGCATTTCGCCAGGCCTTCTGGTTCAGGACGAAATCGGGGTTTTCACTTCCGTTATCGTCATATCTCATTTCGTGAAACAGGCTGACTCCCAGTCCGGTTCTCTTGATCGTCTTCAGGAATTGCTTCGGAATGATCATGTCCGTATCGATGTTCACGAGCGGCAGAGGTGCTGCAATACCGGTAAATGTCTGGAACTTTTCCATGGCTCGCTCCTACATCAGGTGCCGGACATCTGTCAGGTGCCCGGTAATCGCTGCTGCCGCGGCCATTGCCGGACTCAGAAGATGAGTCCGGCCACCTCGACCCTGCCTGCCCTCGAAGTTCCTGTTGGATGTAGACGCGCAGCGTTCCCCGGGGTTCAGCTGATCGGGATTCATTCCGAGACACATGGAGCAGCCGGCCATCCGCCATTCAAATCCGGCCTCCATCAGTTCCTGCGCGATGCCTTCCTCCTCGGCCTGGGATCGAACGAGTCCGGAACCAGGCACGATCATCGCCCGCAGCCCTGCTTTCACCCTTCTTCCCTGCATAATCTTCGCAACTTCGCGCAAGTCCTCGATTCGGCTGTTCGTACATGATCCGATAAAGACAGTATCAACAGAAATCTCCGAGAGTTTTGTTCCGGGCTCCAATCCCATGTAGTCAAGGCTGCGCCGGACAGCGTCCGACTTGGGACCGTCAAATTCCTCCGGATGCGGAACCTCCCCGGTAATCGGCAGGACATCTTCCGGGCTGGTGCCCCAGGTAACCACGGGAGCAATGGAATCCCCGATGATCGTAACTTCCTTGTCGAATCTGGCGCCCTTGTCCGTCTTCAGCGTCTTCCAGTAGTTCAGCGCCGTTTCGAATGCGCCACCTTTCGGAGCTCGGGGGCGTCCCCTGACATACTCGAAGGTCTTTTCGTCAGGCGCCACCAACCCGGCCCGTGCGCCGCCCTCAATGGCCATGTTGCAGACTGTCATGCGACCCTCCATCGAGAGTTCCCGAATGACGTCGCCGCAATACTCGATAACATGACCGCTCCCGCCAGCAGTACCCGTCTCGCCAATTATGGAAAGGGTCACATCCTTTGCCGAGACTCCGGTACCCAGATTTCCGGTTACTTCGACCTTCATGTTCAAGGACTTCCTCTGGATCAGCGTTTGGGTAGCAAGCACGTGTTCTACCTCGCTGGTACCGATCCCGTGCGCCAAGGCACCGAAAGCGCCGTGAGTCGCAGTGTGGCTGTCTCCGCAGACAATTGTCATGCCAGGCTGCGTCCAGCCCTGTTCTGGACCGATTATGTGAACGATGCCCTGCCGAATGTCACCGACACCGTAGTACTCGATCCCGAATTCACTGGCATTCCGCTCCAATGCCTCGACCTGTATCCGGCTGTCTTCATCCTTGATCCCGCTGTCGCGGCCGACATCCGTGGGTACATTGTGGTCGGGAACGGCAACGGTCTTCTCCGGTGCCCGGACGATACGACCTGCAAGTCGAAGACCCTCGAAAGCTTGAGGACTGGTCACCTCGTGAACGAGATGCCGATCAATGTATATGATGCATGTGCCGTCGTCCGACTCATGGACAACATGCTCGTCCCATATCTTGTCATAAAGCGTTTTTTGGCCGTCCATCTCGTCTTCCCATCTGGATTCGTCCCAAGTAATGGAATTTCCCATGGAGATTCAATTGTTTTGCAGTTGAAACCCGCACAGGTGATCACCAAACTTCGTCGCTTTCAATTGGCGTTCGACCATAGAATCCCAGGGGCAATTCGACAAACGAATTCCGGCCCGAACTTTCTGCTTGTGTCATTGGAACGTCATTCAGGAAAGCCAAGAGTCTCACCAGCGGACACCGCACCCATCCAGCTTTACCTGAACTCAAGAGACCGCATGGACCTTGCGTTCCGTCATGTACCCGCGGTCAATGATCTGCGGGCGACATGAAACCCCGAAGATGTATCGCACATTCGATTGGACCCGCCGAATCTGGCAGGTAACAAAAAGTTTGTTTGACCATGGCCCAACCTGTGGCAATTCGGATTCAATCAGGCAGGTTGTCGAGACCGCCGATGCCCTGACACCCGCGCATACGCTTGCGAGTATCACCGCCTCTGGTATCCCGTTGGCACTTCTATATTGCGTTGTGCACACCAGTTGTGAATAAGGATGTGGAAACCGCAGACTCTTGAACATTTTGAGAATCAAGTGCAGAGTCCGGTCAGCAGGTGTTGGAATTGCGTGCATATTTTGACGGCGTGTGTAACAGAAAACTATGGTAGCAGATGGATGAGAGGCTTTGTTTTCGGCGCGTTTGCCTTGATGGTGGCAGGGGCATCTCTTGCCCAGGACTCCGGAATTGTCGGAGTTGGTCAAGTCAAGGATTGGACGGTTTACCAGAGCAAGTCTGGTGATCTGGAGTGCGGGATCATTGCCCGGCCCAAGGAATCGATTAACACCAAGGACGGAAAACTGGCGCATGTCGTGCGGGGCGACATTCTGCTGGCAGTTACGATCGACCCGAAGCTGCCGAATCCGCGGTATCTGGTTTCGTTCCAGAGCGGGTATCCTTTCAAGCAAGCTTCGACTGTAACGATGCGTGTTGATAATCAGACCTTCACGTTGGAGATCGGCAAGACGGATGCAGACGGCGAATGGGCCTGGCCGCCCGCCAACGATGAGATCATTGTTGACGCCATGAAGAAAGGTATGAGTGCCGTCCTGACCGCTGTCTCGCGCAGGAATACTGACACCAAGGACACGTTTTCGCTTTTGGGCGTGACTGACGCATTGAGCATTGCCGAAGAGCGCTGTTCAGCAGATTCCTGACCGGAAACGACCCGCGCGAATTCGATTCCACTGGCGCATGGAACAAGATCAGGGTGAGGCAGACTCGGCATGTCCGGGACAAAGCAACATTCATCAAGTCAGCCGACCCTGCACAACGCCGGCCGGATGAACGTCGTCGGATTGACGCGAGGTGAACTTCGAAACGCGCTGGTTGATGCCGGTACGGAGGAGGCAAAGTCATCCATGCGCGTCGCCCAGGTCTGGCAGTGGGTATACCAGAAGGGCGTACGCGACTTCGGTGAGATGACAAATCTGGCCAAGGATTACAGGCAGCTTCTATCCGCCAGATTTGAGATCACCGTTCCGGAACTTGTCCATCGACAGGTCAGTTCCGACGGCACACGAAAATATCTCTTCCGACTCTCGGGCGGTCATGAAATCGAGACGGTGTATATTCCGGAGGACGATCGCGGTACGCTGTGCGTCTCGTCACAGGTCGGCTGCACGTTGAACTGCTCGTTTTGCCATACTGGTACCCAAGCCCTGGTACGCAACCTGGGATCATCTGAAATCGTAGGACAGATCATGGCGGTCAGGGATGACCTCGGTGAGTGGCCGGAACCTGGCCGCCATCCCAAGGAGGAACGGCGCTTGCTGTCCAATGTCGTCCTTATGGGAATGGGTGAACCACTCTACAATTTCGAAAATGTCAGAAATGCGATGAAGATCGTCATGGACGGCGAGGGCATAAGTCTTTCAAGACGGAGAATTACGCTGTCCACATCGGGAGTTGTTCCGGAAATCCGGCGGGCTGGTGAGGAGATCGGTTGCCGTCTTGCAGTGTCATTTCATGCTACGACTGACGAGATCAGAAACAGATTGGTACCGATCAACAGAAAATGGAACATTGAAACCCTGCTGGATGCTCTACGCAGTTACCCGGGCCTTTCAAATTCGGACCGGATTACCTTCGAGTACGTGATGTTGAAGGACATCAACGACAGTGATGAGGATGCACGTCGGCTCGTCAGCCTGATTCGAGGCATCCCCGCCAAGGTCAATCTCATTCCGTTCAACGCATGGCCCGGTGCTCCGTACGAAAGATCTGACCCCGAAAGAATAAGGCACTTTGCCGATATCATCTACAAGGCAGGATATGCATCGCCCGTAAGGACCCCCCGGGGATCCGACATCATGGCTGCCTGCGGGCAACTCAAGTCAGCCTCCCGAAAGCTCCCGAAAAGACTGGAGCGGAAGGCTTTGGAAAAACAGGTACAGGCGCAGGGAACAACGGAGCAGGAATAATGACCGACTTTTCGCAAAAACTGCTCGGGTACAGAGCGGTTCTGGTAGTTATGGCACTTGTCGCAGGTCTTGCCGTTGCATCATGTTCCCGCGAAACCCGAACTCCCGATTGGAAACCAATGGGCAAAGTCACGAAAATCGAGATTCACAAGTCGGAAAGACGAATGACCCTGTTCAGCGGAAACGTGCCGGTCCGGAGTTTGATGTCGGCCTCGGCTCTTCGCCGGTCGGGCACAAACAGGAAAGAGGGGACGGGAAGACCCCGGTCGGCACCTACGTTGTCGACAGGCGCAATCCGAACAGCCAGTTTCACCTCTCTCTGGGTTTATCATATCCGAACGAGATAGATCAGGTGGTGGCCAATGTTCGCGGTATCGACCCGGGCGACAACATCTTTATCCATGGAGAACCGAACAATTTCAGGCGCCGGCCGGGTCGCGACTGGACCGAAGGCTGCATTGCCGTCACTAACAGTGAAATCGAGTTAATTTACCGGGTTGTCGATGTGGGAACTCCCGTTCACATTTACCACTGACCTGTCACGTCCCGACAACCAGGGTCCACCAGATCTTGCCGTTGGCCTCCTGGTACCAGCCAATGCCAACTGATAGGGCTTCGGTGTTCAGGATGAGTTTTCTGGTCTCCGGATTCTGCATCCAGGCCGACAGGGTCTCGACGTCGCTTTCAAATGACTCGGAGATGTTCTCTCCCAGCACCTTTCCCGTGTAACCGGCATCTGCGGCCCTGCTTATCGGGGACGATCCATCCGAACCGAAATGCCAGGGACGATTCTGGTTGGACATGTCCCTCGCATGGGTCTTGGCCGCGGCCACGAGTTCCCTGGACAGCGAAACCGCCGGCAGGTCCTTTTCCGACCTCAGGGCATTGATGGCATCAAGCACGCGGTGAGGTATGCGTTGGCGGGCTTCGCTTGATATCCAGTAGATCTTTGGAACGAGCTTTACGCCTGATTCCGTCTCCACGCTCGAATAGGCCACCCGAGTTTCCTCCGTCAGACTCTCGTCTATCGGATCAGGGAACTCTGATGGTGGCTCCTCGGGCGTACAGGAAGCAGCCAACAGCAGGGCAATTGCACAGATTGATCGTAACATGGCGGATGTGACTGGTTTTGGGCTGCGGCGAAACTATCCGACAGGATTATCGCGGTCAATGAATTCAGACTTCTTATTGGCACATGCTGTTTCGGCCGACAGATCTTCCGTTTGCCCCTTGGCTCGGCCTCCCTAGCTTCGGCCGAGAACCGCGAAGGTCATCCGGCCAAAATACGGCTGTCTGCACCCGATTGTCGCCGGTTTACCTCGAACCGGGCACGAATCAGCTTCCGGCCTTTCTCCTGACTTCGAGAACTCCGGCTGTGGCCACCGGCTCTCCAATGTTGCAAATCTGCAATCATCAACCATTCTCTAGCCGTTACGAACATATTAAATTTTCTGTTACTTTGAGTGACCGGCAAGCTGGCACTATTTTGACTATCGAACTCCCTTGATGTAGTGAACTGCAACTCCGGGAACCACGCAAAACAGAAATCAGGGTGTCTTGATGACCATGGATCAGCAACCGAGATCCCGACGTGAATTCGGTCGAATGTTGTTGGCTGCCGCCAGCGCTGCCGCCTGTGCTCCACAGGTGCTCGCCCAGGAAGAACCTGCCAAGGTCCACCGCAATATATCAACTTTCGTGACGCGCGATTGGCAGCCATATTTCGCCAACCTCGAGAACGGCGCAATTCTTTCCGATACCAAGTCGCGCGCCCTGCATTTCTGGTCGGAAGACGAATCAGTCTACAAGCTTTACCCGACGAGCGTTCCACTTTCTCCCGAACTCACACGACTTGGCAGGACCAGGGTCGTAAGGTTGGTCGAAGGCCCGGAGTGGCGACCGACGCCTTCAATGATCGAGAGGAATCCGGATTGGCCACTCTATGTTGCCCCGGGGCCGGACAACCCGCTAGGAACCCATGCGCTCTATCTGTCCTGGACGTATTACCGAATCCACGGCACGCATGACACCAGGAAGATCGGGCGAAGATCGTCAAATGGCTGTATCGGCCTCTACAATGAACATATTTCGGAATTGTTCGAACTGGCCAAGGTCGGAACACAGGTGTTGCTCATTTGAAACAAACCCGTTTCCATTGCAGACATTCATTTGCCAGCTTGACATTGTCTGGGTAGGAAATTCCGGCTAGGCTGAAATGCTGGCGTGTGCTAGCATGATCCGAACAAGTGATTCACTAAACGAGGAAAACACGATGAAGAAAATTGTGCTTGCTTCTGCTTTTGCGGTTGCTGCCACCGGTCTTGCTGCAGGTGGCATGGATGACTCCAAAATGGAAGATATGGCAGAACCGGAAATGATGATGGAAGAGGAAATGATGGAACCGGAAGAATCCGGTCAGGACATGTTCCCATTCCTGATTCTGCTTGCAATCGGACTTGCGGCAGCCGCCGGATAATTGCTCATTTGACGGGCGGCCCAGTTGCTGAGCCGCCCTTCATTCCGTCAAGTTCCTGCTTCAGGGCAGTTAGTCCGGCCTCGTAGTCGGGGAACTGCAGTTTGGGCGCCAAACTGGATTTGAGTCGCCTGTTTCGAACGCGTTTTGATTCGGAATAAAAGCTCTTCGACATCCCAGACAGTTCTGCTTCGGCGAATTCGACCGTTGCCGGAGCCGGGACACCGGCAAGTCTTGCCGCGAACTTCATGACATCTTCCGACCTGGCAGGAAGATCATCACAGACATTGTAGATGGCGCCCGATTCGGGTTTGTCCATTGACGCGCACAGAATCCTGGCAATGTCAGCCACGTGAATCCGGTTGAAGTGCTGTCCGCTTCTGACAACCCGGACCTTCCGGCCGCCCAGCAGTTTGTGCAGCGGGCCGCGGGCCGGGCCATAAATTCCGGCAAGCCGAAACAGGTGCAGCGGCAGGCCGGATTCCGCCGCCAGCTCCTGCCAGCGCCTCTCGGCCTCAACCCTGAGCTTCCCCCTTTCGGTAGTCGGAAGCAGTTCGCTGTCTTCGTCAACCCATCCACCGTTCCGGTTTCCATACACCGAAGTCGTGGACAGGTAACCGACCCAATCCAGCCGCGTTGCGGACGCCAGGATGTTCGAAAAACTCCGCAGCACCGGATCTCCATCCGGGTCGGGCGCTATCGACACGAGGATATGGGTTGCGACGGAAATGTCTGCTGCCAGGTCGGAACCCGGCCAAATCCGTGCTTCCGCACCAGACTGTTCGATTGCGGCAATTCCGCGCTCCGAACGCGTCGTGCCAATGACTCTCCATCCTCCTTCGGAGCATAGCAACCGGGAAAGGAACCGCGCCGTATAACCATGCCCGAGGCTCAGCAATGTTCTCGTCATTGGCCAACCTGCTCATCACGAGAACCACGCTTTCGGAATGAACCTGTTGACGAATCAGTCAAACGCTGCAGTGCCCAGGCTGCTGCATCTTTCACAACCAAGTCGGGATCGCCCGTCAGTTTCGCTGCAACCGGTATCAACTCGGGATCAGCAGAGTTTCCTATCGCATAGAGCACATTTCGAACGAATCGGTTCCTGCCGATTCGCCTGACCGGACCACCCCTGAAGGTTTCCCGAAATGCCCGGTCCGTCAACACTGCCAGGGACGCCAGCCTTGGTGACCGCAGTTCTTCCCTGGCCTGGTAGCCGATTTCAGACGCAGCAACGGCGAACTTGTTCCAGGGGCAAACGGCGAGGCAGTCGTCACAACCAAAGATCCGGTTGCCGATTCCAGGTCTCAAGGAGTGATCCACCGGACCCTTGTGCTCGATCGTCAGGTAGGAGATGCAACGACGCGCATCCAGTCGATAAGGTGCCGGAAAGGCATCGGTTGGGCAAACATCCAGACATCGTCGACAACTGCCGCACAGATCCTGTTCGGGCCGGTCGGTCCTGAGAACCACTGTCGTGAACAATGCGCCGAGGAAGAACCAGCTACCGAGATTGCGGCTGACGAGGTTGGTGTGCTTTCCCTGCCAGCCGATTCCGGCCGCCTGGGCAAGTGGTTTCTCCATCACCGGCGCCGTGTCTACGAACACCTTTATTTCTGAACCGGGGCGTTCGCCAATCAACCACCCGCCAATGCGTTTCAGCTTCTTCTTGATAATCTCGTGGTAGTCGCGGTTCCGGGCATAGACCGAGATGGTGGCCCGCCCGCGCCTGTCCAGGTTTCCCAGGGGATCTGCATCAGGGGTGTACGAGTGGGCAAGCATGATGACTGATCTTGCTTCGGGCCAGAGTTCCTCCGGATTTCCGCGCCAGTTGGACCGCCTTGCCATCCAGTCCATTTCGCCGTGCATTCCCTCGGCCAGGAAGCGTTTGAGCCGGACTCCTGCTTGCGGAATATCACGCGGCGTGCAAATGCCGACAGCATCGAATCCCGCCGCAAGTGCTTCCTGCTTCAGTCTTTCGGTCAGGTCAGTCAAAAATCCAGAACCGCATAGTGTGACGAACTCGAATAGCCGTGGATACTGTCCGCAAGAATGGGTCGAAAGGCCGGTCGTGACTTGAGAGCCGCGTACCAGTCCTTTACGCTCGCATATCCTTCTTCACCCCAATCGATATCGCCCAGATAGTCCACGCATGAAACATGGGCTGCAGCAGTGAAATCAGCAAGTGACAGACGCCGGCCAACCAACCAGCCAGTCGCCTGGAGCAGGTGTGAGAGGTAGTTCATGTGGAACCTCAGGCACCTCAAGCCAACCGAAATCGAATTTCCGTCGGGTTGTCCGGTTCTTTGAACATGCCGAAGGAGTTTTTCGCCAACAAGTCGCGAAGTGACTTCCCTGTAGAACTTCTCGTCGAACCAGGCGATCAGTCTCCTGACTTCGTATCGTTCGAAAGGGTCCTCGGGAAACAGTGGCGGATCCGGATAGACGTCTTCAAGGTATTCACAAATCGCCCGGCTGTCGCAGAAGACCTGGTCCTTGCTACGCAGGACGGGAACTTTTCCGGCAGGATTCAGCACCATGAAGTCATGCCGCCGCTCCCAGTACCTTTCCTCGTACAGGTCGAACTCGATTCCCTTTTCCTTCAATGCAAGCCGTAGCTTTCGACAGAAGGGTGAAAAGGGGTAATGATGCAGAAGATAGGATTCAGTCATCTTCAGTTGTCCTTCCTGATCAGGCGATTGTGGCATCAACTCAAACATCAAAGCAAGACGACCTGCCGTCTCGCAGGATAGTCCTGGCGCCGTCCTGTATCCTTACCACCCGGTTTTCCAATTCGGTCGACAGGTTGAATGGATTCCAGTTTCTCGGGTTGGGAATCACGACCGCAAGCCGGGCAGAATCTCCCTCGGTCAGGTCATTCGGCTCCTTGCCGAAATGTTGCCGGGCCGCCTCGGCCACTCCGAATACTCCCGAGTCGAATTCGATGATGTTCATGTAGACTTCCAAGATACGCCGTTTCGTCCAGATAGCTTCAATCAGAAGCGTCAGTGGTACCTCCAGAACCTTGCGGATCCAGCTTCGGCCGGGCCAGAGGAAGAGGTTCTTTGCCGTCTGCTGGCTTATTGAAGAAGCGCCCCTGTTGTACCCCGCTTCCGCCGCCGATCTGATTGCGTCGAGGTCGAACCCCCAATGCAGGCAGAAATCCGCATCTTCCGCGGCAACCAGCGAGCGTGGAAAATGGTCTGGAACTGATTCAATCGATACCCATTCCCTGTCTACGGATCCCAGACGAAGGAACTCGATCACGACCAGGGGTGTTACCGGAGGATTGACAAATGTGAACAGGGCAATGGCGGCAGTGACCACCAACACTGATACCCCGACCACATAGCAAAATGCTCTCAGCAGTCGCCGGGAATACCGCTGAATGGCCTGCAAACCTGCGTTCAGCCGATTTGCCTCCTTTACAGCCTTTTCTTCCGGTCCCTTGGAATGTTTTTCCTTTTTCTTGGCCAAGTAATCCTGTCCTGCAACCTACTCACGACTTTACCCCTGCGGCACGGTTGGCAGCCAGCGTCAACGCAGGATTCTAGTACTCACACTTGCTCCAACACTCTGGCAAAGCAACTCGCGCTGACCCGGATCTGCACGAGGTTCACCAAACGGTCTGCTGCTCAATCCCAAACACTCTTCCGCGCGCGCCCAGGGCCGGGTTTCCAAATCGCGGTCAAGTGACACTGTCGCCATCGGAACCATTCATCAACTGTAACAGGCAACTCGCCGGTCTGTCATTCCTTTAAGGCGTAAAGGCAATGTTTCCCACATGACTTTTCGAATGCAAATCAGCTGAGGTCGGGACAGGCCCCCGAGCGCAAACTCCGCTGCCGGCACGGGCCTGACATTTCCCGACTCGACGATTTCTACCAACTTTGCAAATGCGCTTTGTTCCGGAATCGTGGCACCCAGGAACTGAAGATCCCGGAGGTCGAAAACACCCAGTTCAGGACTGACACGGGGACCACCTGTTGCACCGGACACGGTGTAAAATCCCAGCGGCCCGACAACACCGACAATTTCAGCAAGATCGACCGAGCCGGCCACGTCGGCGACAACCGTGACGTCAGCAAACTGGGAATCGCCAATTCGTTTCGAAGCTTGTCCGGCCTGCGCGGAATGACGGCATCAGCACCTTGCGTCACAACCAATCCGGCCCATTTGGCGCTGCACATCGCATCGACACACGCACCGCGCAACTTCGCCATCTGCACCAACGCCGAACCCGCACGGCCTGATGCGCCCTTGAACTGAACAGTGTCGCCGCTGCCGACTGCAGCCCTGTCAGGAATGCAGATTGCCTATTCCGGGGAGGTCGAGAAGCTTCCCGGTTCGGTACCCGGGAAACCGCAGTCCACAGCTTGAACCTGTCGATAATCCGTTAACTTGAATTCCGCTATTCCACCATTGCTCCCGCTTCCAGGATACCCGATCTTGCTCCTGTCGGCCGGGTAGCGCCAGCATCTGATCCTGGGATCAATGAGAACGAGCTTTCCGACGAAATCGCCGACAACTTCGGACGCGGTATTCTCACCAATGCCGCAGACATCCGCCCGCATGGTATCCAGCATCAGTTCCCAACCCTACACATCAATCGGTTCCACCAATACGGTGAACAGACCGGTTCTGTTACACTGATGCGGTAAGACCTCCATCGACCCTCAGGTTCTGGCCAGTGATGTAGCTTGAAGCGTCCGACAAAAGAAATGATACGACCTCCGAGAGTTCGCGGACCCTCGCATACCTGCCTGCCGGGATGCGGGACAGGCGGTCAGGCTTTTCGGGAAGGCTGTCGATGAAACCGGGAAGCACGTTGTTCATCCTGACATTGTGAGCGGCAAATCTGGTTGCAAACAGCTTCGCATAGGTTGCAAGTCCCGCTCTGAACACGGCGGAAGTTGGAAAATCGGCGTCAGGTTCAAATGCCGCGAAAGTCGAGATGTTCACGATCGATCCGCCATTCTGCGTCTTCATGATCGGCGCCACCAGTCGAGTCATCCGGATGACATTCAGAAGATAGTAATCCATCCCCGACCGCCAGTCCTCGTCGCTTATCTGGTCGATCTCCCCCTTCGGCCCGTGTCCGCTGCAGTTCACGACCCCGTCTATCCGGCCCGCCGTGCCCATGGCCATCTTCACGAATGCAGCCAGATCCTCCGGTTCAAGGTTGGATCCGGTGTATCCAAAGCCGTTCAGTTCCTTTCCAAGTTCCTCGCCCTTTCCTGACGAAGACATCACTCCAACCTGCCATCCGGTTTCCGCCAGCTTCCTTGCTGCATCGGCACCGATTCCGCTTCCTCCCGCGACTACGAGAGCGACCCTGTCGACCATTGTTGTCCATCCTTCTTTCCTGGATTACGACTTGGCTCTATGCGCACCGACACCCTGACGGTCAAGCGCTTCCGAAGTTCATCTCTTGCTTTGTTTCAGAGAGCCTTCATGTTAGTTCTTTGCGAGGAATTCGTACGGAGGATTGCCTGCGGAGGCAGTTGAAGTTCGCGGTCGGGCACCAATTCCGGGCAGGCTGCAACGAATCAGCCCTGACCCCAGTTGGACGACCAGCCGGTCCGTCTCCCCGGCGAATTGACAGCTGGACTCTGGCAACCGCCTGATCAATGACGCGGTGCAATTGGACATCGCCCTGGAACGAGAACAGTGCAGGACACAAAACCGGGCAAAGACAACGGGCCGACGGCGGGCAAATCTGCCGTCGATGAAGGATCTGCCGTCGACGATGCCGACATCTCCAGTTTCTCGGAACAGAGAGATAACGACGCTGACCGCGAACCCCAATCTGCTGCTGGAGCGAAGACGCAGGAGGGAGGACGACGATCCAGAAGCACTCGAATTCGGGAAGTGATTGTCACCGCATCTGACAAGCTGGCACGTTTCGTTCTGAAGGCAGTCCTGTTCGGTCTCGTTGCTGCGGCGGCAGGCGTGTTGGCAGTCATACTGCTTCAAAACTACTCCGTCTTGAATTCTACGGGAGGAATTCCAGACGAGTTGGCCATACGTGACCAGAAGATTGCCGAGTTGGAAGACAGCATCTCATCACTGGCTGATCGTGTTGTTCCGCTTGCGAAACGGGAACAGGTCGCCGCGCTCGCTGCCGACATTGAACAACTCCGAACCAGTGTCGACGGGAACCTTGAAGGCACCGAGGCAAAGCTGGATTCTGCTGCCGAGGAATTGAACATACGAATTGATGAATTGGCTGAGCGGCAGTCGGCAGTCGAGACAAGCCTTGAGTCGATTCCGCCTCCGGAAACCCCAACGGTCGCACTGGATTCACCGGGAATAGATCTGGAACTTGCCAGACGGCTGGACACAATCTCAGAACGATTGACCGAACTGGAATCCAGCATGGGCGAACCTCTTGAGGTTTCGGTGGCAGATTCAGAGATCAGATCAATTGAAAGTCGTCTCTCAAGGGTCGAGACCGGCATCACCCAAGCAGCTTCGGCTGAGATACTGGAACAGTGGATTGCCGGGAGCGAAAAACGGCTTGCAAGTCTGGAAGCCCGGCTGACCGGAGATGTCCCCCCAACGCAGGCAATTGCCCTCATCGGGGTCCGCGCTGCTGCCGAAACCGGCGCTCCCTATCTCCGTCTCCTGCGCGATGCCGGCCTCCCTGACACCGAAATACCGGGGCCCATTATGGTCCATGCCGAGGCCGGTGTTGCAACTCTCGATGAACTGCAACGCAGTTTCGGAGCACTGGCAAGAGCCGCCCTGAAATCCGAGGCAGAGCAAGTGAAGGAAGGTGGAGGTATTGCGGGTATCCTTGGTTCGCTCGTTCAGGTCAGACCACTGACTCCACAGGAAGGTGACAGCCCTGCCGCCACGCTGTCGCGCGCGGAAGGAAGCCTTATGGCTGGAGACCTCGAAGGTGCGCTGGGAACACTCGACGAGTTGTCCGAGCACGGTCGCGAGATCTTCGCCGACTGGATCGAGGCAGGTAAGGCGCGCCTCGACGTGCTGTCCGCGATCGACACAATGCTCGAGAGTCCCGTCACGGAGCAGTGATCTCACCATGATCTGGTCGATGCTGAAAATTATCCTGTTTGTAATCGCCGTGGCGTTGCTGAGTGTCCTTGTGGCCATGCTTGCAGAAACGGGATCTGACGTGACGATCAATCTGGCAAACCGGGAAATCACCATGTCGGCTGTTACCTTCGCCGTCGGCATTCTGCTCCTGATCCCGGCTTTCTGGCTGATCTTTTTCCTGCTTGGGCTCGCTCGTGCATTCTTCCGGTTCATTGTCGGTGACGAGACTGCGCTCTCGAGATATCTCAACAAGAACCGGGAACAGCGGGGCTTCGAGGCACTGGCGGGCGGGCTTACTGCCCTTGCTTCAGGCGATTCGAAACTTGCCATGGCAAAGGCCGGCAGGGCGGAAAAACTGCTCAGGAGGCCAGAACTGACCGGCATTCTCTCGGCACAGGCAGCTGAGAAATCTGGCGAACCTGCCAAGGCACTGTCGCACTACAAGGCGCTGCTGAAGCACGATGAGACAAGGTTTGCCGGACTTACCGGCCTGCTTCGACACAAGATCCGCGAGGGTGATGTTGAGACTGCGCTGAAGCTTGCGGAAAAGGCATTTGCAATCAATCCGAGACATACCGAAGTCCAGGACACGTTGCTCAAGCTGCAATTGACCGAGGAGGACTGGGCAGGCACGGCACTGACGCTCGGTGCAAAGGTGAAATTCGGAAAGCTGCCCAAGGACGTTTACAATCGCCGCAACGCCATTCTCAATTTCGTAAAGGGTCAGGAAGCGATTTCCGAAGGCAGGTCCGAAGAGGGCGAAAGCCTCGTGCTGACCGCCAACAAGGATTGCCCCGCACTGGTTCCGGCTGCGGTCATGGCATCAGGAATCAAGTGCAAGCGCGGAGAATTGAAGGCCGCCACCAGGATCATCACGAAAGCATGGAACCAGGTGTCACATCCCGATCTTGCTGCCGCATTCGCGGAGATAGCTCCCGAAGAATCCGCTTCCACAAGGAGAACCCGGTTCATCAAGCTTCTCGGCAAACGCCGCGAGGACCCTGAATCCCGCATGATCATGTCCGAGATACTCGTTGCCGATGAGGACTTTCCTGAGGCGAGACGGGAGATCGGACGCCTTGCAGAGGAAAATCCGACCGTCAGGTCACTGGTCATCATGGCGGCGATCGAACGCGGAAGCGGCGCAGATGATGCGGTGGTTCGTGGCTGGCTGACGCGGGCAGTCTCTGCCTCGCGGGGAAAGCAGTGGGTCTGCGAAGTCTGCCAGCATGTCCACACCGAGTGGAAGCCGTTGTGCGAGAACTGCGAGGCCTTTGATTCCCTGGGGTGGAAGGAGATCGACGGGTCGGAACGCATGCACACGTCATCCGTCGGGATGTTGCCGCTCATCGTTTCCATTCCCCAAGCCAATGATGCTTCCGAAGGAGAAGACGAAGACGGAATCAGTGACGTCTGAAAAAGAGCCGCCTGAAACAGGCCAAAAGATTGTCCTGTCAATCTTGTTCCTGAATTGATATCTGCAATGCCCTTGCCGCAGTAGCTCAGATGGTAGAGCACGACATTCGTAATGTTGGGGTCGGGGGTTCGAGTCCCTTCTGCGGCACCATCCCCTGAGCCGAAACTGCTTCCGACGGAATCGACGGAACTGACATCGCAAACGGGTTGCACTCACATCCAGTTCGACGACCTGCCGTGCAGCCCGGATCGCGCAGCCGGATTCAGTCAGGTATACTGAACCGGCCCGGCGCCTGCATTTCGGAAACCTCGGACCGGCTGTTTGTTTCGGTTACTTCAAACCACTGTGTCCTGTGTCCCATCGCGGCGAAATAGCTCGGATGAGTGCCCGTAAGCCAGGCCTGAACATCAAGCCTCTGGATCTCCTTGAACAGTTCGTCCTGCCGACCGGCATCCAGATGGGCTGCGATCTCGTCGAGAAGCAGGACCGGCGGCCCGCCGCAATCCTCGGAAATCGCCCGCACATTGGCAAGTACAATCGACAAAAGGAGGGCCTTCTGTTCTCCGGTTGAACAGTTCCTTGCCTCCATTTCTCGTGCCGCGTGAACTGCCAGAAGGTCCGCCCTGTGTGGCCCGACAAGCGTTCGACCGGCTGCAAAGTCCCGGTCTCTTCCATTCCTCAGAGCCTCGGCCAGTTCGACCGGATCCTCTGAATTTCCACACGCTCCGTCGGGAGCTGTCAGAGCCAAACGTGCACATGGAAATCCCGCCACCGACTGTTCACCCGCTGCCTCCAGCCTGACGATGGTCCGCATTCGGTTCCGTGTCATCCTCGCCGCGTTGTCCGCCATTTGGTTTTCGAGTCCGTCAAGCCACGAGTCATCGCGCCGTTTGTCCCGAATCAGGCGATTCCGCTCGCGCATTGCCTTCTCGTAAGCGATGACATCCTCGGCATGTGACGGGTGAAATCCCATCGTCATCCTGTCAAGAAATCTGCGTCTTCCATCTCCGCCATCTGCCCACAACCTGTCCATTGCAGGCACAACCCAGACAATCCTTGCCAGCTTGCCGAGATCAGCCTGCCGGGCAGACTTGCCTTCAATCTCCACCCGCCTGCCACCCCTGCCAAGAAACCAGGTTGCAACCTGCCAGTCCTTGCCGCCTGCCATGAGTTCTGCGGATACCTTCCAACCCGCCTGGTGGCGCCGGCATGAGATCTCGTCAGGAGCAGCTCGGCGCATTCCCCTTCCAGGTGAAAACAGGGAGACAGCCTCCAGTATGCTTGT
Organism: Paracoccaceae bacterium; assembly: GCA_963664715.2. Taxonomy (GTDB): domain Bacteria; phylum Pseudomonadota; class Alphaproteobacteria; order Rhodobacterales; family Rhodobacteraceae; genus JAPOXR01. The sequence goes on along the minus strand of CAXXUY010000011.1, from coordinate 920,715 downwards.
CTTTCCTGTCCCGTTCGGTCCGGTCAGAACGACCGGTCGCCCGTCAAGTTCAAGCGTCGCCTGGGTGTATGATCGAAACTGCGACAACCGCAGATGCGAAAAACAGGTCTCTGTCATGCCGGCACCGAAGGGCACGCATTCCGGCGACACCTCAAGCCAAGTCCGGTCAGACTTTCAGGGGCATCAGCAGGAAGAGCAGGCCGCTTTCGTTGTCGGCCGTGATTCTCACGGCTCCAGGTACGGTCTGAAACCGCATCACGACAGGGCCATCACCTATCTGGTCAATGATCGAGAGCAAATGGCCATGCTTGAACCCGATGGAGTATTTCTTGTGCGGAAATGTCACTGGGACGGCTTCCTTTACCAGACCGATGGCAGGGTCCTGAACTGTCATCAGCAGTGTCCCGTCCTCGATTTCGAATACGACCGATCTCTCAGGACGATCAGCCACGGCCGACGCACGCAGCAAGGCATCCTTGAGCAAGCCTGCATCAACAGTCAGCTTCAAGGGATTGTCGTGCGGGATCAGCCGAGTGTAGTCGGGATAACTGCCGCCATTCAACAAGCGCGACGAAAGGGAAGTCCACTGGTTGGCAAACCTGATCTTTCCTTCCGAAAACGCGACCTCAACAGGTTCATTTCCTTGCGAGAAGATCTTGATAATCTCTCCGGCCGCCTTTGATGGCACGATCGTCGAGTGCATTTCCTCGAGGCCTGCCGGAGCCTGGATATCGACTATCGCCATCTGGAAACCATCTGTCGCAACGCAGCGAAGCAACTTGCCGTCCTCGTGATCGGCCACGTGCATGTTAACACCACACAGGTAGTCACGCGACGTGTCGAGGCAGACTGCGATCCTGGCCTTTTCCAACAGGCGCCCCAACTCGCCAGCCTCGATACTGAAGGTGGAATTGTAATCCTCTGACGCCATCCGCGGAAAATCGGATTTGGGAAGCGTAGGCAAGTTTGCATTGGTCCGGTTCGAGGAAATCGCGAGTTGTTCCTTTTCCGGGTCATGTTCAAACAGAACCTGTGCACCGTCGGGCAGCCTCCTGGAAAAATCGTTGAGCGTCGTGGCCGAAACTGTTGTCCCTCCACCCTGTTCAACCTGTGCCGCAACCTTGCATTCGACCTCCATGTTCCGATCAGTGCCCCGGAACGTCACCGAGTCGGGTTCTGTTTCCAAGAGCATGCATCCGAGAATTCTGTCGACCTGGCTCCTCTCGGTGATCGACCTTGTCCATGAAGTCGCCCGTTTGAGATCCTGAGATTCAATTCTGAATTTCATTGCATAACGTCCAAGGTTTCGGGGCCGCACAATTATCAGAGTCAGCAGTCAGGCAACAGGATCAATTCACTAACGGTCGAACCAACTGATGATCCCGGGTCAGGACTCCAGGCGCCGCCTGATGATTTCGAGATCATCGGATATCGCACTGTCCGTTGCCTGAAGCAGTTCGATCCTCTCGATCGAGTGAATGACCGTCGTGTGGTCGCGGTTGAATTCACGGCCGATATCCGGAAGCGATTTTGTAGTCAGCAGCTTGGCAAGATAGATGGCGACCTGTCTCGGTCGCACCACGTTGCGGGTCCGCCGCTTCCCGACAAGTTCACTCGGCTTGATGTTGTAGTAATCTGCAACGCTGTGAATGATCTCGCGGATCCCGGTTCGGCGATCAGCATCCCGGAGAATGTCTGCAAGTTCGGTCCTCGCAATATTCAGGTCAATGACGGATTTGAGGTAGGACTGGGCCGCGGCCAAACGGTTCAACGCTCCTTCTAGCACCCGTACATTGCTCTGAATGCGACGGGCCAGGAACTCGAGAACCCCGGGTTCGAAGACGAGTTCCGGATTTCGCCGACATAGTGCTTCAGCCTTTTGCTGCAGAATTCCGAGTCTGAGTTCATAATCTGCCGGATGCAATTCGACGACGAGTCCTGACTGCAGGCGCGAACGAATCCTCTCCTCCAAGCCCTCGATCTTTCCCGGGGAACGGTCACCGGAGAGGACGATACGTTTTTCCTGGCTGACCAACTCGTTGAAGGTATGGAAGAACTCTTCCTGGGTTGAGTCCTTCCCGGCAATGAACTGCACGTCGTCGACCATCAATACATTGACCGAACGAAACACTTCCTTGAAGTCCATGATGCTCTGGGTGCGAAGCGCCCGGATAAACTGGTGCATGAACTGCTCGGCCGAGAGATAGATGAGCTTCAGATCCGGATCCTTTGCCTTCAGGGTCCAACCGATCGCATGCATCAGATGAGTCTTGCCCAGCCCCACCGCGCCGTAGAGAAACAGTGGATTGAAGGTCACGCGTTCCTCCCGCGCGACCCTGATCGCAGCCGCGTGAGCAACGGCATTGGGATTGCCAACGACGAATTCCGAAAAGTTGAACCTGGAAACCAGATCGGCACCGGGGAGTCCTGCCTTTCTGGACCTCGCCGACGTACCGGTCCTTGCCCGGCCAGGACTATCTGCAACCGTCGGCCTGACAACGAACGCGAGTTCAACAACTCTGGGGTCGAACTCCTTCACCGACTGCAAGATCTGATCGCCGTAGGTCCTAAGTACCCATTCGCCGCAAAACTTCGTAGATGCCTCGAGCGTTGCGACTCCGCCATCAATTCCCTTGAAGTTTATGTCTGCAATCCAGTTTCTGAAATCATCAGCATTCAAAGTCCTCGCCAGACTCTTCCTCACCTCACCCCAGATTTCCGTCACCGATCAACCCCCTAACAAAAGATCATACGACAACCGTCACGATTGCTTCCAGGCCAGACCCCTGTATTTCCAGCCATTTACGCGGCCACGATGGCCGCTTGGATCCAGGTCCCCTTCAAAACCCTCGGCAACATTGATGCATTTCAATCTTCTCCCGGACCGGTTCGCCTGGCCTGAGAATGCGGCTGCAGCTTCTCGTGAGCGCGAACCCGAACGGCAGATAAAGAATGCAGTGTCGGGCCAATCAGGACCGAAATGTGATTCCACGGATTCAAAGAACCCCGAATTCGGCTGCATGTGCGGATATGATCTCCACTCGGCGAAGATTACCGCCTTCCCGATTCCGGAAAGGTCCGGCACACCCACGAATGACCATTCCGGCAACGTCCGGACATCAACGAGGATCGAATCCGGGTTTCCGGCAAGCTCCTCCCAAGCCTGATCAGGCGGCAAGCCCAATATTTCGAATTGCGGCGTTGCAGCCACCTTCAATCCCCCCCTACCACTACCAGGTAACACACCAGCACGAATGTCTGGTTGTCAGCGAAATTTCTCCGATTCTTGCGGAATGGACAAGCCTCAATATCATGAAGGCATCAGTCGGATTTGCGCCAGTCAGAACGATAAACAATTGAAATAACCGATGATCGCCTGAGTCCCCTGCTGGCAGGTTTTCTATAATTTTTTTTCGATCAATGCCCCGCCGTGACGACTTCGCTGATCTCCAAGCCGTTTAGTCAACCGCAGATGCCGGAAATGTGCCGAAGGACAGAACGCAGGAGCCCGAATCGGCGAATCCGGCCCTGAAACAGAGGGCCAGACATCAGTGACCCCGAACACTGCCCGGTCATTCCAGTAACGGATTACGTACGATTCGCCGCATTTGTTCCACGAATTCAGTCACGGTCCAGAACCAAGGAACAACCACGATTGACAGGATTCGAACAACTTGCTTTCGGCGAAGATCGCGCAGCAGATTGATAATCTGGACCTGCAATGACAAGTCCAGCGCCGATGTGGGTTCGTCGAGAAGGATAGATTTCGGACGCAGGATAATCGCGCCCGCAATCGCGATACGCTGCCTCTGACCACCTGAGATTTCGTTCGGAAACCGATCCATGGCATCCGGTTCCATCTGGACTTCGGCCAGTGCAGCCCAGATCATCCGGGAGAATACATCCCGACCGGGAGATCGAGTTTCCAGATGTTCTCGACATCCCAGTCAATTGTGTAGCAGTTCTTCAGGATGATTTCCGGCAGATCCGCCAGCTGCTATTGCTCCCGGTGCTTCGAAGTCGCATTCCGAAACTTGCGCATACATTATCGGTAGAATTACGGTACCCTTGACAATATTTTCGGGAGCCGGGTCCGGTCAATTCGCAAGGAAGCACCGGGCCGTCGAAGAATCACGGAGAGGGCAATATGGAAGCGAGACCGAAAATCACCTTCATCGGTGCCGGTTCCACGGTTTTCCTGAAGAACATCCTGGCTGACGTGCTCCGGCATGAGGCCCTGAATCGTGCGGAAATCGCGCTGGTGGACATTGATCCGGCGAGATTGCAGGAAGCTGGATCCGTTGCAGATCGAATCAGGTCCAATCTGAAAGTGGCAGCAACAATTTCCACGCATATTGACCAGCGCGAGGCACTGGACGGTGCCGATTTCGTTGTTGTTGCATTCCAGATCGGTGGATACGAACCATGCACTGTCACGGACTTTGAGATTCCAAAGAGATTTGGCCTGAGGCAGACCATTGCCGATACCTTGGGAATCGGTGGAATCATGCGCGGCCTCAGGACGGTACCGCATCTCTGGAGCATTTGCGAAGACATGACGGATCTCTGCCCGGATGCTGTCATGCTTCAGTATGTTAACCCCATGGCCATAAATGTCTGGGCAATTGCCGAGAGGTTTCCCAAGATCCGCGTGGTCGGTCTGTGCCACTCTGTTCAGGGAACGGTCGCCGAACTGGCACGGGACCTGGATATCCCGGTCGAACGTATCAGGTACCTCTGTGCAGGCATCAATCATATGGCGTTCTTCCTGAATCTTGAGGAGATGCTGGACAACGGAAACTTCCGCAACCTCTATCCCGACCTTCAATGCGGATTCGCGGACGGCCGAATCCCCAAGCCAAACATGATGAATCCGCGCTGTCCGAACAGAGTGCGCTACGAGATGATGGCCCGGCTGGGTTATTTCGTTACCGAGAGTTCGGAACACTTTTCCGAGTATGTCCCTTGGTTCATCAAGCGGGACCGACCGGACCTGATAAAGAAGCATGGCATTCCGCTCGACGAATACCTGGCTCGTTGCAACGAGCAGGTGGAACGCTGGAAGCAACAGGCCAGCGAAAGCGCTGCTGACAGCGACATAGATATCGAGCCTAGCAACGAATACGCATCCGACATCATGAACTCCATGAGTACGGGTAATCCGTCGGTGATTTATGGCAACGTGAAGAACAACGGTCTCATCCCATCCCTCCCGGAAGCATGTGTCGTGGAGGTTCCCTGTCTCGTTGACCGCAACGGAATTCAACCGACACATGTTGGTTCAATGCCGCCTCAGCTGACCGCGATTATCCGGACAAATGTGAATGTGCAGGAATTGACCGTTGCGGCATTGCTCAACGAAAATCACGAGCACATCTATCATGCCGCAATGATGGACCCGCATACAGGTGCCGAACTCGATCTCGATCAGATCTGGACGCTCGTTGATGATCTGGTGACGGCTCATGGAGATTGGCTGCCCGAATGGACACGGTCCGGATTGCGCAGAAAGGCCGCCTGAGCAGGGATCGGCTTGCAAATTGGAAGATTGCTCCGGTTTTTCGTTCTCGGCGCTATGCATCGGCGATCAACGCAGCCATGCAGACACCTCCTTCCGCGCATCCTGCCCAACGCTCCGGGCCTTTGACGGCCGCAACTGGCGCCTCTGCTGGGAGCGCAACCGACCAATCCCCCTCTGACCAGCACGCCGCAGGGCGTCTTCCCACTTGTGTGGACATGAGCGCCGCATCAAAGCAGGTCGCAGTGGTCGGTGGCGGAACTGCCTGATGGCTGGCATCACTGATTCTTCGGGAGGCAGTCAAGAGGCAGGAACTGGATGTCGACTTGACCGTCATCGAATCGAGCCGGATTCCGACGATCGGCGTTGGCGAGGGCAGAACGGCCGTATTTCGCGGTCTCTTGCTTGAGCCGGGTTTCGACGAGTTCGAGATCCTGCGCGCAACGGAAGCCACGGTCAGACACGGAATCCGTCACAGGGATTGACGGGAAACGGGTGTTACCCATGATGGTCCGATCGACAACCCGCACCTGATTTCGCCGCACCCACCGGGGGTTTCTTCATCGTGGCTGAACCAGCATTGCGTGACGTCCGGTCGATCGGTCACCAAACCGCATCTTTTTGCTTACCTGATGGATCGTGCACGCGCGCCGTCCATCGTGAAGGGACGGAGGAACCCGCTTCCGATCGGTCCATTTCACAACGCATACCACTTTGACCAGGCACTTGTCGGTCGCTTCCTCCGGCAGAGAGCCAGCGGCATCACGCATCTGGACGCGACCGTGGCGACTGCCCGGCAGGACGGCGAAACAGGCAACATCGCCTCCCTCCTTCTTGATGATGGCAGCGAGCACCCTGTCGACGTTGTCGTCGACTGTACAGGGTTCCGGCGTGAACTGATTGGTAAAGTCATGAATGGGAGCTGGAAGTCATATGCCGACCGTCTCCCGGTCAATCGCGCCATGCCATTCCGGCTTGATCACGGAAGTGGCAACGAAATACCTGCTCATACGCTGGCATGGGCCCTTGGTTCCGGTTGGCGCTGGCAGATTCAGACCCAGTCCCAGTCCCGGCTCGCATGCGGATAGGTGTATTCTGACAGGTTCCTCACCCCCGATGCGGCCTGTCGGGAAGTGGAGACGATTCTCGGCCGGAAAATCGAACCGTGTGCCGATATTCTGCCAGGGCTGCTCACGGCCGGGTGATCCTGGTCCGCTTTCGTTGTCAGATTGTGGTCAGGTTCGTTCATTGCCCTTATCGGCAGAAGGTCATTTGGGCAGTATTTCGCTCGATCTCGCAGGTTCTTCGAACCAGGTGGCGGTTGGTGAAAATCGGGGCATCCGCAACCCGGTCTCCCGGAGTGCCCGGCACCGGGACACTGGTCCCTGCACTTCGCTCGGGCAGTGCGCACATCAGGTCCCTGCGGTTGCCGCGGTTTCTCCGCCCTTCTGGGGCGCCTCATGCGAGATACCATTCGTGCCAGTTGATAGTCCCAACTTCAATGCAGGTATCGCTGGAGCTCCGGTTTGTCGGGATCTGCACGACTTCTCTGCGACAGTGCCTGATCACCTTGCCCGGCGTGTCCAAAGGAAATGTTTGCATTCGAGGGGGCGTTTATACATGACCCACCTGCAGGTAAGGGCGCGGTTGACGAACTCGTTCATCGAACTGCTGGAACAACTGACGTTCCGCTGGTCAATGCTGTATCGTGACTTGGCCTGGTCGGTGTGAAATCAACAGCGGATCGGCGGGTCGGCGTACCAATTCGGCAGGACAAGGCGACGACGTCGCGGATCAGTTTCAGGTAACCAGTCATTCGAGGCTGAGATGTTGCCCATGACCGCGTTTGGTAGCAACCGTTCGTACCAAGTTCGTTCCGATCCAAAATCAGGATGACGTGCACTCCGAATTCGCGCAGACACTGTTCGGTTTGCCCTGGTTCCGGGGCGAGCGACCTGCCGCATCCGCGCCAGGATCACCAGCCGCTTTCGGACAAATCGGAAGTACGATGTGGCCGTGTTACTGACACCGGATGGGCTGCTTTCGATGGTATTCGAGACTATTGGCATTGAGCGGAATCAGACGAGTGGAATTGCAGCATCTTGGCTCATTGCCGCCAGTTTGTCGGAACCAGAATTGCAAGTACGGCAGAAGTGATGATCGTTTCTCCGAACTTGAACGATGTCTACGATGCAGCAGGCATGCCGGCCTGCAAACCGAGGGTCCCGAACCAAGTGTCTTGACGGTGTTCTCGATCAGTCTGTCGGAAAGTCGGAGACCGGTTTGATGGAGAAACCGGCAATCACGGTTTGTCTGATCCGGGCCGCCCGCACTTTGGATTTCCACCTGACATCCTTCATTCCCGTCATTCTAGACAGTCTTGAAAGATTCCAATGTGTTGAATTGTGTATCGAGCGTCCGGGCTCCGATCATGACAGAGTCAGTCCTCGAAGAAATCGGCGTGAGACCTTCGGATTCCGGCAATGACATCGTCGAGACGGGAGAGGTGTTCCGTGATTACCTTCATCACGATATCCTCATCCCTGTTCTTCAACCCTTCGACAATGAGTGAATGGTCCTCGTAGAGTTCCTCCATTGCTGCCGGTTCGGACAGGCTCAAGACACAGAGACGGTCGACCAACGCCTTGTTCTCCGAAATCGTGTCAAACACCAGTGCACAGTCACCGGCATCGCAGAGGTGTCGATGAAAATCATAATCGATTGCGTGAAACTTCCCTACATCCCGCTTTTGAATTGCATCCCTTTGATTGTTCAAGTCCAGGTCGAGACGTTGAAAATGCAGGCCTGTGGCCGAACGACAGGCAAGTTGCAGCACTCTGCATTCCACGGCCATCCGGATGAATCGCGCACGCTTGATCTTCCGCGTCGAAAACCGCCGGACAACAGTGGCCTTCTGCGGACGAATCAGAAGCAGGTCGCGATTTGCCAGCCGAATGAAAGCTTCACGCACTGGTTGGCGAGAAACTTCAAACTGCCTTGCAATCTCCACCTCGCTGATTCGAGTACCTGGCAGAAGCTGCAACGAGATGATCAGATGATGCAGATGGTCGAATACATCGTCTGCATTGGTTCTGCGCTCGTTTCTTGAAAATGCCTGCGCCACTGCCATCATCCCCGTTCGCCAAGCATGTTACCATACCAGATTGCGTAATAGAAGGTTGAATTCACACCATCCCTGCCACAACTGCCGGCCTCCTCTGGTCGCTTTCCGGCACAGTGACTGCCTCCGCCACTTGCAACCCATATAAGATATTGAAAGAAATGGCAAGTATCGGTAGTGGGTCTCACGCCCCACATGCTAGTTTTCAGAGTGTTTTTCGGTTGTTGCAGTCTGTAGCACAGCAACAATTGAATTGCAAAAGTCAATATACTAGTCTACTAGTCTGCAAGATGCTATGGCATCGTCGATGCCGTAGCCAGCAGCCCGGTCGGGAGGATGGATGTCAGCAGTTACCTTGCCCTGCAATTGCTTAGGACAATTCCGACATTTTGGCAGATCCCTGCGAAGGCAAATTGTTGAGCTGGCCAACCGGTTGGATCAAGGACGGGAGGGTGGAGATCAGCACTGACACAATTCTCAATACCGAAGGCATAATGGTTTCGCGTGACCTGAGTTCATAAGGGGAACCAAAGAATCAGAAACTAAATCAAACGGAGGAAAAGATGTTCAAGAAGCTCTCAGAAATCAATGCAACGGCGAGAATACGGAAAGTCTGCATGATAGCATCGATTGCCACTGCGGCAACCATAACCGCCGTCAGCATGGCAAGTTCCCAAGCAAGTTTTCCAGATAAGCCCATCACAGTGATTGTGCCATACGGCGCAGGTGGAGGAACAGATACGACGGGGCGCTTCCTGGCGAATGAGGCGGAAAAGTATCTTAGTCAGCCAATTGCAGTGATCAATCGATCGGGCGCAGGCGGCACTGTTGGAACCGCCGAAGCTGCAGCTGCAGCCCCTGATGGATACACATTGTATTTTGGGGCTTCAGACGCCTTGGTCACGACGCCGCATTCCTTAATGGTCCCGTATTCGGTCGACGACTTCAGGGGGATTGTCGGAGTGAGTTATGCGCCTAGTAGCATTGCGGTACGAACAGACTCACCTTGGGAAACACTGGAAGACCTTCTCGCGGAAAAAGATACTGACACGGTCATTGATCGCGGACATTCCGGAGCGGGTGGCGTGCACCACACGCTTTTGAAGACCCTGTTCCTTGAGACGGGCATCAAATTCCGGGACATCCCGTTTCAGGGCGGTTCAAAGACAATTGCAGCGTTGCGCGGTGGGCATGTCGATCTGATCGGCGGCACACCGGGTGCAATGCTCGCAAGCGTAGACGCCGGAGAAACCAGGATCTTGGCATTGTCGTCGCCAGAACGACTTGATGCGTTCCCGGGAGTTCCGACGTTCAAGGAAAAGGGACTCGACATCATCGCAACGGTTGAATGGTACTTGCTGGCTCCGAAAGACACGCCAGATGAGGTTGTCGCAATACTTGAAGAGGCGTTTCTCAAAGCTGCTAGCAGTGATGAATTCAAGGCATTCACTGTTACAAGAAAGCAGGAAAGCCAAGTCCGGAATGGCGAGGAAATCATGGCAAAGCTCAGGAGTGATTCTGAGTTCTTTGGCGAGATTATCAACAAGTAGAACACGGCAGCGCGCGCATCGAATGCGCGCGCTGTACATTTCCTAAGCGCGATCGGCGTTCGAGCGGTCAGAATTGCGCAACCGAGCCCTGTCCGCTCACCGACGGAGTCGTCGAATCGCCCCGAAGTCCCAGTTGCCACGGAGGCGACCAAATGCCTGGTCTTGGTCTCATACTTAGAGGAAGTATCTCGTCTATCGTGACCTTGCTGGTAGGATTGTTTGTTTTCCTCAGCATCCCCGACCAAATTGTTGTCTTTTCCAACGATGGCCTGAGTGGTGTCAGCGCACGCACGCTGCCGTACTTGATCACGTCTGCAATCATCTTATTGAGTCTGCTCAAGATCGTTTCCAATGCTATCGGAAACCTGAAGGACGAAACAGACTCCTTGGAAGACGGACCAAGAGAAGCAACAAGCTATATCCGGGTCCTGCTTGCGTTCACGGCGATCGCATTGTGGATCATAATATTGCCGTATCTTGGGTATGAAATCTCGACAATAATGCTGGTTGCAACAGTCATGATTATAATCGGAAACTGCCGGTGGTGGCAGATCGTTATATTGTCGTTAATACTGAGCATCCCGGTAAAGCACCTGTTGGCAATTGTATTGCGGGTGTACCTGCCAACAGGCAGTGTTTTTGGATAGAGTGACGCGGGACAATGCTTGAAAACCTTATCTATGCTATAACTGTCGTATTCTTATGGCAGAATATAGTCCTGATCCTTTTGGGAACAGCAGTCGGCATGGTCTTTGGGGCTTTGCCCGGATTGACCGTCACTCTTGCCGTCACATTGGTCCTCCCGTTCACGTTTGACCTTTCGCCCGAGTCCGGGATCGTCCTGTTGACTGGGGTTTACTGCGCGGGGACATATGCAGGATCCATTTCAGCAATCTTGATCAATACTCCCGGCACTCCGTCATCGGTTGCAACGGCCTGGGACGGATACCCTCTGACACGAAAGGGTCGGTCCTTTGAGGCGTTGAGCGTCGCACTGCACGCATCTGTCCTTGGGGGCCTCATCAGCGCCGTTGCTCTCATCTTCTTTGCACCAATGCTTGCGAAGGCTGCCTTGGCGTTCGGTCCGCCCGAACGGTTCGCCCTGACATTTTTCGGACTGACGATCATCTCCAGGGTCAGCGGCAACTCACTGACGAAAGGCCTAATCTCTGCATTGTTCGGATTGCTCATCGCATCCGTCGGCGTAGATCCGATCATGAGTGTGCCACGATTCTCATTCAACACGTTCTACCTGTATGGCGGCGTCGGCATGATTGAGGTGTTTATCGGGATTTTTGCCGTCGCGGAAATTTTCAATCAAATCGGGAAGCGCGCAGTGGCTGGTGTGCTGTCGAAGGACGATTCGAAAAGGAAGATCATTCGTTGGAAGGAAATCGTTCCTCATTACTGGACGGTGATAAAGTCGAGCTTCATTGGCATTGTCATAGGCGTTATCCCCGGGACCGGCGGAAGCATCGCCTCCTTCATCGCATATGATGAGGCAAAGCGGTCGTCCAAGGAACCAGACAACTTCGGCAAGGGAAGCCTGGAGGGAATCGCGGCATCCGAAAGCGCGAACAACGGCGTCACCGCGGCAACGCTCATTCCAACTCTGACATTGGGGATACCCGGAAATACCGTTGCCGCAATTTTCCTTGGCGCACTCCTGATTCACGGCCTTACCCCCGGGCCACAGCTCTTCGTGAATCAGGGCGGCCTTATGTACACGATCATGCTCAGCTTCATTTTGGCGAATGTCGCGATGTATATTCAGGGCCGATTTGCGCTCAAATCCTTTGACAAAATAATAAACATCCCAACGGGACTTCTGCTGCCAATTATCCTTACGATGTGTTTGATCGGCGCGTATACAATATCTAATTCTCTGAATTCGGTTATTGTCGCTTTGGTCTTTGGTTGTGTTGGCTATGCCATGATCAAATTTGAATACCCGACCGCCCCGATGGTGATTGCGATCATACTCGGCGGAATGGTTGAAGAATCGATGCGCCAATCTCTGATACTGTCTGATGGCAGCGCCATGATATTTCTCACTCGGCCAATTTCGCTAGTGTTTTTCATACTGACTGTTTTCGTGACATTTTTGCCCGTAGTAATTCAACAATGGCGTAAGTGGAGAATGACCACAGTTACGCAGAATCTGAGGTCCTTCCGCGAAAACTCAAAGGATTCCGAATGACACTTTCTAGGCCGCAGGTCGACTTGGATATCGAAAAACTCATCGTGCCGGCCGCAGGCGGAGGAGTGCCTATCGCGACCGGCCAATTCAATAATCGCTGGGCAGCACTGCTTGTTTGCCGTGCTCGTCACTATCTTCGCTTCAGGCGGTTCCAGAAGACGCTGACCGGAGCTTTGCCCGCCTTGCTTGAACTCATCGAATTTATGGTTGTTTTTCTGAAGCCCAAGAGAGGGCTCTGGCGGACTCGGAAGAAGCTGATAGAGAACTCGACCTTTGCTACGGCCTGTCTGAAACGCAGATTCGGTCGCTGGATCCTAGTGTCTCCGAGCCGCTTTCTGAGGCTGAGGGGACAGGCTCGCATTTCTAAACCCTCCGCGTTCGGCGTTCGTCCGGATGGGATACTTATGCCTGTTGGCATAAGCAATTGTCCCGCAGCGCGCCATGATCTCGGCAAATCATTGGATGGAATGACGTTCAACATTGAAATTGTTCGGCCGATCCGTGGAACCGCTTGACGTTGGTCATTTCCAAATTCGAATGAACAGTTATTGAAAGGAATTGAGAGTGTCGAAAACTGCAATTGGCTTTATCGGCCTTGGTATCATGGGCGGCGCGATGTGTCAGCGTCTGCTGGACCTCAACTACCCGCTGACTGTCCTGGCGAACAGGTCGCGCACCCAAGTCGATGCTGCCATTGCCCACGGTGCGACGGAAGTCGGAACGGCGAAGGCGGTGGCCGAGGCGTCGGACATCGTAATGCTTTGCGTGGACTCATCCGCTTCGGTGGAAAGTCGAATGCGAGGGAAGGACGGTGTTATCGCGGGCATGAGATCTGGCACGACGGCTATCGATTTCGGCACGTCCCTGCCGGGATCGACCAGAGCGTTGGCCGCAGAAGTGGCCGCGGCTGGCGGCGCCTATCTAGATGGTCCGCTGGGACGCACACCTGCCCATGCCCTGGAAGGCAAGCTGAACATTATGTGCGCCGGCGATTTGGCGGCGTACGAAGCGATAAGACCGGTGCTAAGTGATCTGGGCGAAAACGTGTATCACCTGGGCGCATCAGGAGCGGGTCACACAGTCAAGCTGATCAACAATTTTGTCGGAATGACGTCGGCCATGGCGATGTCAGAAGCCTTTGCGATGAGTGAAGCCGCCGGAGTTGAGCGCAAAGTGCTTTATGATGTGATGTCGTCTGGTCCGTTGTGGTCAACAATGATGGAACTCGTCAAAGGATATGCTGTCGATGGCGACCCTACCCAACTGGCCTTTGCCCTGAAAAACGCGAACAAAGATGTCGCCTACTACACCGCCATGGCTGATGAGATTGGCAAGCTCTCGATAATGTCAACGGGAACCAAACATGCGCTTGGCCTGGCTGTGGCCCAAGGTCGGGGAGATCGCATGGTGTCCGAAGCGGTGGATATGTTTGCCGAGCTCTACAAGGACTGAAATACGATGCCCGATCGGACCTCAGACTGTCATTGTCTGACGTCCACGCGGACGCTTCCGGTGCGGGCGAATGTGTCTTTTCCCAGAGAATCTGAGCCGCCACCATGGCCCAAAGGGGGATCGGCGACCTGCCCCGATGCTCAGGATCACTCGCAAGTGGAACTTGTTCCTCTGTTGTTCGACATCATTCGGCAGGGCAAGCATTGGGAGGTGGCGCGAAGCCACCAATCAATTCAATCTTCGGCGCCCTATGCTCGCTCTGCAATCACTTTCGTAAGGCCACCATTGTCGTCGAAGTCTTCGATGAGTGCTTCTTCGAAGGAAACGAGCCACTGATCGAGGGCCTCAGCCTGCCTGACACAGAAGATCGGCACGTGTTGGCAGCAGCGATCAACTGCTCGGCCCAGATTAACAATCTGCTGCGCGATCTTCGCCGAAAGCAAGTTGTTCGGATCCTGTCAATCGTGGTTGTTCCTTGGTTCTGGACCGTGACTGAATTCGTGGAACAAATGCGGCGAATCGTACGTAATCCGTTTCTGGAATGACCGGGCAGTGTTCGGGGTCACCGATGTCTGGCCCTCTGTTTCAGGGCCAGATTCGCCGATTCGGGCTCCTGCGTTCTGTCCTTCGGCACAATTCCGGGCGACTCGACCGGGCCTGGATTGGCAACTGCCGGGCGCCGGGTTTGCGCAGAGTTGCTTTGAACCACTCGAGGCGACTTCCATCCACGGGACAGTCGTTCAAATGCTGCTGTTCACCCGGTTTCACCTGCAACAGGTCGTAACCGGCGGCGCCTCGGACAGCGACGCCGACAACAGAATTGTTGCGCGCCAGGTCGACGACTTTTCCGGATTCATCAACCTGCATTATGTCTCCCGTCGCGAGGATACGCCGTTCTGGCAGCATGTCGCCGGCGACTGCGTGTCCACCGTCAAGACGTCATTTCCCGCCGGATGAATTGGCCAGTTCCGGAAGAGCAAGAGTACACACCCGTTGTTGCAACGGTTGAGTTGGTTACACTTTCGCTCGGACATTCAAGACACGAACAAGTTGTCCTCGCGACCCCGCGTCACGGCTTCGTCCATTCGCAGTCCATTTTCGTGACAGCCCTCCTGTCCGACAGGTACTCGGTGTCGTATTCGCAACTACCGGTCACATCGGAATGTCCCCCGGTTCCGCCAACGATCTGCAAACGTCCATCGCCACCTCCAAGGTCGCCTGCTGTCCTTTTTCCTAGAAGGTAGAGTTCATCTCCCGAGCTGTTCCGGATCTTGCAGGTCGACTCCACGTCCACGCCAGCAGCCGATACCCTCGAATACACCACACATCTCGCAACGCTGCTGCCGCCGGGTGTGAAGGAACCTCCGGTACTTTCGAGTATCGTAGTTGTTCCATTCATCGCTCCGGCCGTAACCCTTTCACCCGCGAATTCGATCGTCTCATAGTCGAAATCAAGACTTGAGAGCGCACTGAATGATCCGCTCTCTTCTGCGGAAGCTGCCCGCTCCACTGCGAACAATGCCGTTGATGCGACCAACAGCACACGGAAAAACCAGATTCGGTTCATCAACAGTTCTCCTATTTGCCGGTACGCGCCTGCCGGGAACTTTTACCCCGATCGGCGCATACCCGTTCGATGCATGGTAGTTCCCAAGTTGCGTGGCCGCAAGAGACCAGCGGAGTCAGTTGCAGTCGGTCGTGGTCCCGCCGTTACGAAACGTTTTCCGGAATCCTGCTTCGGGGTCAGGACATTTGGCCTACGATTCCAGCATGTGAGTGGTGCGAGATCAGTGCCCTGATGACGCAATCTGTCGCATATTCCGCTCTCATATACCGGGCGGTTTCGGTATTCGATCAGGGAAACACGGTCGCGAAATGACAGGTTGGACCCGCGTGTTGGAGTCACTCCTTGCAAATCACAACAGGTTGTTGAAATAGGCGCCAAGATCCTCGTTGACGGAGAATCACATTCAGAGAGGGACAAGAGGCCAGCTTTCATTTTGGGATATTGATTTCCTGCGAAACGGCGAGTTTGTTTGAAAGCGTGAGGTCATTGATCCGGACAGAAAGCAGAGATTGTCGAGATTCGGAGGGAGCAACATGTCGGTCCAATCGAAACAGTGCATTGCGATGGAAAGATACCTCTTCGATCTGAACGGTTTCATTGTTCTCAAGGGAGCCCTTTCTTCCGACGAGGTTGCCGGTTGCAATTGCATTCTCGACGAAATTCAGGACATGGAACCGGGCGAGTGGCGCGGAAATGTTCACGGCCACAGCTTCACCGGTGCTCACGAGGGCCTCAGCCTGCAACAGATCTAAGAAGCAGGTCCTGCATTCGAACGACTGATCGATCACCCTTCCTGGATCGACAGGGTCACGCATGTTCTGGGTACGCACGTTTGGAATTTCGACCCGCACCATGGATCATGCTTTATCAACGAGAACTTTGCATCAATCCGGGGGCCAGGCGAGGCCATCGGTCTCCATTCAGGTGGCCGCGAACGGGTCACGCGTTGCCAGTTCCGCTACCATGATGGACGATTCCACTGCGGGCAGATCAACATACTGATGGCATTCAACGACATCGGTAGGGGTGTTGGCGCCACGATGGTTGTTCCAGGAAGTCACAAATCCAATTTTCGTCACCCGGAATTCGACGATGCGGCTATGTCAACTGTTGCGACTTCCGTCGATGGAGTCACAGGTGCAGTGGAAGTGCACCTAGAGGCAGGAGATGCACTGCTCTTCGTGGATGCCATCATGCACGGCTCGGCTGCCCGGCGAAACCGGGGCCAGCGGAGAATTGCAATGTACCGGTATGGTCCGTCCTGAGGATTTTTCCGCCACAACTACAGGCCAGGCAAGGGCCCGCTTGACCGACTTAGCCAAGACCAGCGGCAGATCGTGATGCCGCACAAGCCGCCCCAACTTCCGCCGTTTCAGGAGCGGGTAGAACACGACCGATCTGCGGCAAGACCTGGCGAAAACGCGTAACCCGCCAGTAAACCGGATCGCAGGATGGGCAAGGTAATGGAAGCAGACTGACCTGCCTGCCTTGCAGGCGGTCAATGTGGTGCGTAGCCGGTCACTCCAGGCAGTACTGGAATTGATCCACCGTCCTGCTTTCCGGTGATCGAGTGTTATCCTGAACCGACTCGTTGCGACAATGCAGGTTCCAGACCGCCATTGCCGGTCTGATTCCGTAAGGGAAGCGCAGCCCGCCGGTCCAGTGAGGCCGGAATAAAGCAATGGCGGCGAACCCGGGCAAGCACATAAGGAGGCGAGACCGTCATCGGTTACCGGGGCAATGCACTCATGTGGTGATTCCGGGTTGGGATGGCCACGCTTCCGGTCAGTGTCTTTACGCATGGCGAGGCTGAATGCTTCGGATGACCGTGTCCCGATACCGGTTTCAGGTCCAGGCATGGTATTCGATGAACTGTGCAACAATCCGTTTGCCGTCCTTGAAGTCATTCCCGAGACTGGTCTGGCAACTATCGCCAGAGGCGAGCAACCCGCCCCATTCAACCTGAACTCCGGCAGGGCAGATCGTCGGGTGTCATCAACCGGTTCGATCCACCTGTACGTGTCGATATAGAAACACAGACCCTTGGCCGCGTCCCGGGCAGCGGCAATCAAGTGGCGCGAGCCGTCGTGCCGCCACAATTCCTCCCATTGTGCTCACTTTCGAGATTGTACCTTGCAGGGTGCCCGTGCACGCCAACTCCAGTACTTCAACGGCTGCTCATCTGCGTCGGAGATCCAGATCCTGTCAGGTTCGTTGCAGTATGCATCGACGCCGAAGAGTGCCCACTCACGCATCTTGGACTCTGCTTCCGCCAGCGTCGGAAAGGTCTCGGCAGCGATTTGCCCCGTCCATCCCGGCTGGCTGCTGGCGGCATAGAGCTTGTACATCCGTTCCTCCAGAATGGAGTTTCAAGACGGGTAACCGTGGATGACATTCTTGTTGACATCCTAACTGAACCAAGTCAATCTGGATCAGTGAGCGGCTAGGGATTGACTGGGTAGTCGCTTCCAAACCGCTTTCTCTACTTACACTACTAATGGAGGGAAAAGTGGTTTCCTTTAGGCTTAACGGTACAGATGTATCCGTCGATGCACCTGAAGGCGCTTCCTTGCTTTCGGTGCTCACCGAAGACCTTGGTGTAAATGGTGTCAAATACGGTTGCGGAAAGTCGCAATGCGGCTCTTGCGCCGTATTGCTTGATGGCGTGCTTGCTTTCAGTTGCCAGACCAGCGCCGGTGCTGTTGCAGGACAATCTGTCACAACATTGGAAGGTCTGAGGGACGGCGACCAGCCGAGTGCTCTCCAAAGAGCCTTTATTGAAGAACAGGCGGCACAATGTGGATATTGCCTGTCGGGTATAATCACCGCCGCACAGGCGCTACTCGACATAAACCCGTCTCCGACGGAGGCAGATGTCCGTGCCGCCCTGAATGGCAACTTGTGCCGCTGTGGCTCACACAACCGGATAATCCGGGCGGTACTACGTGCAGCAGAGGAGGTTTAGGCAATGCATGACATTCTGAACATGAACCGCCGCACGCTCTTGAAAACGGGTGGCGCTCTGACCGTCTGTTTCTCCTTGCCTGATTTGGCATTTGCACAGGACGGGCCGGAATTGCCGCGCAACCTTGAGCGCAATCCCAATCTTGCGTCCTGGATTCGGGTCCATTCCGATGGCAGGGTCACGCTGATGATTGGAAAGGTAGAACTTGGCCAGGGCACCGTAACAACGGCTGCGCAATGTGCAGCTGACGAGCTCAAGATCGATATAGCCAACCTTGACGTGATTCCGGGCGACATGAGGCAGGGACCCAACGAGGGCACGACCGCCGGTTCAGGCTCGGCACCAAGGTGTTTTCCGGCTGTCCAACAGGCCGCCGCGGAAGTCCGTCAGATCCTGCTGAACATGGCCGCCGAACGGTTGGGTGAACCTGCCGACGGGCTTATGATCGAAAACGGCGTGATTACCGGAGCCTCCGGCTCGGTCGGCTACGGAGAACTGGTCGACGGTCTTGACCTGAACATCGAGCCTTCCGGCGAGGCGCCTCTGATTCCGGTTGAGGAACATCAGTATATCGGACAGTCGGTTCCGCGGCTGGACATCCCGGCAAAGATGACCGGCGGGGAAATCTTCATAGCGGAGATGAGTCCCGAAGGCGTGCTCTACGGCGCTGTTGGATCACCACCAACCTATGCGGCTTCACTGGTCGACGCCGACCTGGCTGCAGCTGGAGCAATGCCGGGCGTCCGCAAGGCAATCCGCAATGGCAGCTTCCTGGGTGTGATCGCCGAATCGCAGGAGCAGGCGTGGGCGGCTGCCGACGCTCTCACGCGACAGGCAACCTGGGATGTCCAGAGCGTACTGCCGGGTCACGAAGGGATCTATGACTGGCTCGAAAACGCCGAAAACGTCGTCGAGAAGGAACTCGTCAATACTGCTCCGCCGGGTGACGCCAGCACGATCCTGGAACAGACCTACTACCGGCCGTACCAGATGCATGGCTCGATCGGACCATCAGTGGCCATCGCAACGCTGGGCGAAGATGGCATCATGACCATCCACACTCACAGCCAGAGCGTATATTCCACGGCGGCTGCGATCGAGGAACTGCTGGGAATGCCGGAGGGCTCGGTGAAGTGTATTCATGGGCATGGGTCGGGTTGCTATGGCCATAACCTTGCTGATGACGCCGCGGCCGACGCGGCGCTGCTGGCTCGGGAAATGCCCGGAGTGCCTATCAAGCTCATGTATACCCGCGAGCAGGAGCACAAGTGGGAACCTTATGGTTCGGCGATGATGCTGAAGACCAGTGGCGGTCTCGACGAGAACGGTGACGTCGTGCACTGGAACATGGAAATCTGGTCCACGCCGCACTCGACCCGTCCGGGTGGAAGTGCATCGCGACTGCTTTCCGGAAGGTATGTGGATCCTCCATTCATCATGGAGACGCGTCGCGACGGCGGTCCGCCCAACTACGCGTCGGCCCGCAACGGAATCCCGTACTATGAGTTCCCGAGCACTCGGGTGGCGACTCATTTCGTCACTGACATGCCATGCAGGGTGTCGGCTCATCGGGGCCTTGGCGCATATGCGAATGTCTTCGCTATCGAGTCCTTCATCGACGAACTTGCGCATGAGGCGGGTGCTGACCCGCTGGAGTTCCGCTTGCGGTATCTCGAGGATCCCCGGGCCCGCGACGTCCTGGTCAAGACGGCCGAGTTATTTGGTTGGGACAGCTTCGAGGGCGGCCGCAACCGCGGCCGTGGCATAGCGTTTTCGCGCTACAAGAACCTGGAGGCCTACACTGCGGTTGCGCTGGAAGTGCAGGTTGTTCCCCGAAATGGCCGGATCCGTGTCGTCCGCGCTGCCACCGCCAATGACAGCGGGCACATGGTGGCTCCGGACAACATCTCCAACCAAGTAGAAGGCGGCGTCATCCAGGCAATCAGCTGGACCCTGAAGGAAGAGGTCAAGTTCGACAACACCGGCATCCTGTCTGACGACTGGGCAAGTTATCCGATACTGACCTTCAATGAGGTTCCTCCTGTCGAAGTGGCGCTCATAGATCGCAAGGGAGAGCGGTATCTGGGGACCGGCGAAACGTCGCAGTGCCCGACCGGTGCGGCAGTTGCCAACGCGGTGTTTGATGCCGTCGGCGCCAGGGTCAGGCAATTGCCTCTGACACCCGACCGGGTGATGGCCGCCATGCAGGGATAGCATTCTGCTCACGCTAATCCGGGCCGCAGTGACGGCCCGGATAACCTATTCGGGAATCCGATTGCGAAGAATGCGGGGGAGAAGCCGCGAGACGGGCGGCAACAGCAAGTCTTCCTTCGCGACCGCAACAATGCACCCATCTCGGCAGTTCGCTGCAGATACGGACGTGTTTCACCGACTCTTTCATCCAACTGCCTGGAACAACTGGCATCCCGTTGGTCAATACTGCATCGCGATTCGGCCGAGCCGGTGCGAAATCAACAACTGACCGGTGGATCGTAACGCCGCAACACCTGCAGGATTGACCTGTCAGGAAGGACAATTCAATTGCACCGACCTCGAACAGTTCGCGCAACAACGTTTGTCTCACGATATGGCGTATACTTGAATCGAGGCGAATTAATTCTTCGATATCATTGATTTCGGTGTCTCCGGAGACGATCAAGGAACAACCGAGTCCTTTCCTCCGAGCGACTTCAAACCGCATTCCTCAAACCCGTCGATGGTGCGACGTTGTTCGATACCGGCAATCTACACGAAATCTCTTCGCTGAGGCATGTAAACACCAGAAAGCAACAGAAAGCCGCCCTTTCGGGCGGCTTGAGAACTATCCAGAATTTCGGTCGGTTTCTCTGCAAATACGGCCCGGTTCAGGAACTTGTACCAAGCCTGAATCTCACGCGATAACCAACACCCAGACTACAGCCCAGACGTGGACCTGCCAGCTGGGACGTTAACAGGCAACCAGTTGCGGCCCCGGTGCCATCAACAGAACCAGCGTCAGGCGCTTGTCAGCTTGATCTGCTTTGACAGTCTTGAGATCTTCCTGCTTGCCGTGTTTCTGTGCAGTACGCCCTTGGTGACTCCGCGCATGATTTCAGGCTGGGCCCGACGCAGTGCTTCGGCCGCGACTGCACCGTCGCCACCAGCGATCGCATCCTCGACGCTGCGGATGAAGGTGCGAATTCGTGACATGCGCGCCCTGTTGATCATCGTCCGGCGAATTCGCTGCCGGGCGCGCTTCTTTGACTGTGGCGAGTTTGCCATGTGTGTATTCCGATCCGTCTTGTCAGAAAAACAGACCCGGGCCTCTATTCCTTGTAGAGCGCCAAGTCAATGACTCGGGGCAACTTTACTTGCGACCGCTACCTGCCCCTGAATTTCGGACTGCGCTTGGCGACAAAAGCCTGCATGCCTTCATCCTTGTCCGCGGTCGCAAACAGGGCATGAAACAGTCGGCGTTCGAACAGGAGACCTTCGCTCAAGGAAGTCTCCTCCGCGCGGTTGATGGCTTCCTTGACCGCTATGACAGCCAGGGGCGGCTGTTCGGCAATCCTGCCCGCAAGCCCAAGAGCTTCATCCATCAGTTCGCCGACCGGGACGACCCGCGACACCAGCCCGGAGCGCTCGGCTTCCTCCGCCTCCATCCTGCGGCCGGTCAGATGCATCTCCATGGATTTGGACTTCCCGACTGCCCTGGTGAGGCGCTGGGTACCACCAAGACCGGCCATGACGCCAATATTGATCTCGGGCTGTCCAAATACCGCATTATCGGCAGCAATGATGATGTCGCACATCATTGCCAGTTCACAGCCTCCTCCGAACGCCGGACCGGCAACAGCGGCTATAGCCGGTTTTCGCAGACTCCTGAAAGCCTGTGCTTCCCTCGTGAAACTGTCGCCGGTGAACATGGAGACGAAGTTCTTGCCTTCCATCTCGGTTATGTCGGCGCCGGCCGAAAAGACCTTGTTCGAACCTGTTACCACGATGCACCTTACATTGTCGTCCGCGTCATAGCGTCCCAATGCGGTGACCAACTCGGTACGGAGGCCTTCGTTCAGTGCGTTCAGTTTATTCGGGCGATCCAGGCGAATCAGCCCTACATGGTCCTCAACGTCCACGACGATGTTCTCAAACGCCATCTTGGCGACTCCATTTGTTACGCAGGTTGCCGACTACCCAACCAGCAAGTGTGTACAACGCTTGCCCGGGAGGCAATTCCCCCGGCCGGGCATTTGTCGGAACTCTGCAACACCAGAGCGAACTCTTCGTCTGAATTGTCATCCAAAGAGGCAGCGGGCGAATGTTGCCATTTTCTGGATTGCTTGTCCACTGCGCTAAAACGCGACACTGCACCTCCCGCAATGTTATCAACAAGGTCAAGTCATTGGCAGGAAACGGGCTATTGAGTGATCGGTTCCGTCTTATGCCTAAACCGCATACCATTCACTTCTGGCAGTATTCACAATGAAACGTTGACCGGCCGGATTGAACAATACGGGAGATGGTTCCATCGCATCCATTCCTTGGACATGACTGTCCTTCCTTTCCATAAACACTGAATTGATGCTGGAAATAACCCAGTTCGCCGTCAACGCCCCGGTGATCCCTGAGTGTCGATCCACCTGCATCAATGGCGTCCCGCAGGACCTTGCGAATGCTCTCAACCAGTAACGAATTCCTGTCGGATACGACCGCTCTCGCAGGGCGGCACGGTGAGATGCCGGCATCCCAAAGCGCTTCACACACATAGATGTTTCCCAGACCTGCCACGACCCTTTGATCAAGCAATGCCATCTTGATCGGTGTCGACCTTTCCATGAGGCGCTTGCGCAGAACCGGTGCGCTGAAAGAATTGCCAAGCGGTTCGGGGCCCAATCCAACAAGCAAGCGGTGCATGCGCACACCGGTCGTGTCCACAAGGTCCATCATACCGAAACGACGCGGATCATTGTAGACGATCCCTGAACCGTCGCTCATCAGGAACACCACATGATCATGTTTCTCGCTACCTGGCTCTCCGCTCAACCTGTCACAATCTTCAGGACAATCGGCAAACACGGTAAAACGTCCTGACATCCCGAGATGTGCGATCAGCGTGTATTTCGAAGAAAGTCCCAACAGCAGGTACTTTCCGAGCCTGTCAATGCTCTCAACCCGGACGCCGGTCAGCTTCTCCTTCATATGTTCGGGAAATGGCCATCTCAGGCCGGGAACCCTGACCTCGACCTGGCTGATGATCCTGTCCCGCATCACCCGTTCCAGTCCCCTCCTGACGGTCTCAACTTCAGGCAGTTCAGGCAAGCTGCACCTCGGCAACCGGGGGCAATCCAGCGAGTGCGACAAAAGACGATGGGCAGGGGAGGTCCGCATGCAGGGGGTCTGGCCACACCGGCACAGGACAAAGCGCAACAGTTCCCTTTCCAGGCGAATGACGAGATTGGTGCTTTGATTGCAACTGCCAAGGCTGTCGTGAATCGCGGTTCCAAATCGGAACGGAGGAAACGGCAATACCTGACCGGGACAGGGCATGTTCCTGAAGAATTACTGCGCATCCGCCCGCTTCCAATCCATCTACATGCCGGCCGGTCATGGACTGAACCCTCCTGACGCCCGTGCAATCTGATTGGCTGTTCCGGACGCGGCAACTCTTCTCAAAACCAACTCAAACCCCTCCAGTGACAAATACGGTCTCTCCCGTCATGAAACTGCAGGCGTCCGAGGAAAGGAATATGGCCGCACCGACCAGTTCCTCCGGTTGCCCCTCACGGCCCATCCAGTTCACACTGCCCACGTATCTTTGCCATCCTTCCGGATCGGATTCCCGTCGGTCGCGATTCCTGTCCGTTCTGACGAGTCCGGGAGCCAGTGTATTCATCAGAACTCCCTTCCGCGCGAATTCCCGGGCCTGGCTCTGGATTATGTTGTGCTGTGCCGCTTTGGTTGCAGCATACCCGGTTACGATGTCTTTCGGGCGCAACTGGTTGACTGATCCAATACTGACTATGCGTCCCCAACCCCGTTCCGCCATTCTCGGAAGGCAGGCTTGAAGCAGGTCAACCGTGGACCGCAGGTTTACATCAAGCTGGAAGGCAAGATCATCCTGATCCAGCCTCTCGAGAGTTGCATTGATTTGCGCGGATGCGTTGATCACGAGAATGTCGATCCCACCGGTCAGTCGTTCTGCCTCTTCAATCAGCTTCGTTCCTGCGTTCCGTTCGGCGAGGTTCCTTGCGAGCGACCACGCTCGACCACCAGTGTTCAGAATCTGCGCTTCCACCTCGACGGTGGACTGAGCAGTTTGCCCGTGAACAACCACATCTGCTCCTGCACCGCTCAGGCCACGCGCAATCGCGGCGCCAATTCCGCGGCTGGAGCCCGTAACAAGTGCTGACTTGCCGTCAAGTCCGAAGATTGTCTGCAGAAAATGTTGCATCAGTACACAACTAACGGAATCTGCCGGCCGGCAGACCCTTGCGGCCGGGCGTACAGGAAAAGATGCCGCCGGAAAGCGGTGCTTCGGCGAGCGTGGTGGCAGGAAGGCGCGTACGCGCACTTGTTATGAAAAGTGTTTCCAGTCCGGACCCGCCGAATGCAACGCTGGTTGGACGGGGGACCGGCAGATCAAGCACCTGGTCAAGACTGCCATCGGGAGCGTAGCGGTTGACACGCCACCCGTCCCAGATTGCGCACCACACGCCTCCTTCCGCATCGACGCACAGCCCGTCAGGACGCCCTTCCTCTTCCCGTATGACGGCAAACCTGCGCTTGTTGGACAGCCTGCCTGTTTCCGGTTCAAAGTCGTACGCATAGATGCAGCCTGGTATCGTATCGACAAAATAGAATGTGCGGCGATCCGGACTCCAGTCCAGCCCGTTGGCCACTGTAATGCCACTGTCCTTGCGCTCGATACGGCCGTCGGGATCAACGCGGTAGAGCCCACCGCTGGGCTTGCTGGCATCAAGCCTCATTGAGCCAACCCAGATCGAGCCGCCGGGGTCGACCTTGGCATCGTTCAGTCGATTCTGCCGGACACCGTTCTCCGGATCGACAAAAGGCGATAGGTGGCAATTGTCGAAATCGAGCACCTCGATCCCGTCCTGCGATACCACCCGCTTCGTTCCATTACCACCAAACAACACTGCACTGACGAGTTTTCCGGGATCGCAGACTTCGTTAACTCCCGTTTGCAGGTCGAGCCGGTAGATTGCAGGGCATAGAATGTCGACCCAATAGAGCCGCCGCTCACAAGAATGCCAAGTCGGTGCCTCTCCCAATTGGGCACCCCACGGCAAGATACATTCAACGCCCGGGGAACGGGCATTCAATCGGCGCGGGCGGGGTTGCGCTGAAATGGCGACCGAGCCGGCATGCCCGGTTATCCGCCTGGCCGCTGCGATCAGTTCCCGCCCAGCCGGGTGCATCCTGGCCTGGTCGAGCCGGTTCGACGGTCCAAGCGCAACCAGCGCGCCGATCGCACTGCCGTCCTGTCCGGTAATGGCGCAAGAGACCGAGTTGACTCCGGGCAAGTGTTCCTCCTGCGAAATCGCGTAACCGCGGGCAACCGTAAGTGTCAATTCTGATTGAAGATGCTGCAGGTCAGTAATTGTCTTCGGCGTCAGCGGACGAAGCTCCAGCCCTTCGAGCAGTCCGCGCGCGACTGTAGGATCAAGAGCGGCGAGCAACGCCTTGCCTGCTGCCGTGCAATGCAGAGGCACTCGCCTTCCGGTGTCGACTCTTACGTTCAACCCGTCACCGGACCTTTCGTCCAGGTAAACAGCCTGGTCGTTATCAAGCTTGCACAGGGCTACAGTCTCACCCAGTTCCCTGGACAGCCGTTGCAGTTCCGGCGCTGCGGCGATGCGCAGATCGAACCGGTTCCAGACATGGTGCGACATCTCAAGGAATCTGTGCCCAAGAGAGTAGGTACCGCTGCTTCCATCCTGGGAAACGAGTTCAAATGCAACGAGCGTCCTCAGAATCCGAACAAAGGTCGGCTTTGGAAGTTCTGATCGCCGCAGCAGTTCGGCAAATCGTAGAGGTTCCTCGGCATCGGCAACAATGTTGAGAATCGTCAATCCCTTGGCCAGGGCAGCTGCTCCCTTGGGAACCGTGTTTTGTGCCTCGCCTATCCCATCGACCTTGCCTTCCATGCCACCGCCGCTTCTTCCAGCATTCGCTCGATTGTCCACTCAGGTGCAAATCCGAGTCGTTTCCTGATCAATTCATTGGAGGTTCGATAATAGACACCCGGGCCAGGGAAATTGATCCGGACGATCTGATATCCGGTAATCGCGGACATCCTTTCCAGAAGCTGGTCGAATTCAACCGGCTCATCTGCACCAAGATTGAATGTTCCTCCCGCAGCGGAGGGATGCTCTGCGGCAAGCAACAGTCCGGCAACCATGTCCCGCGTATCGGTGATGTGCATCATGAATGGACGGCCATCTTCGTTCTGCGAAAGCAGGTGCGTCGCGCAACCCGGATCATGGCGACGCAGGAGGCTTGCAAGTGATTGATTCTGCAGACCCTCCTCCCGCCGGATTCTCGTCTTGAGAAAAAATCTCGGGCCGGAGAAAAAACTGTCTTCGTCAAGGAGTTCACCTGCATCCTGCGTGTGCGAGAATCGCAGGACAACCGTTTCCATGTCTCCGGTTCGCTGGTGAAACCTGACCAGTTCTTCACCCAGCAGCTTGGTAACTCCGTAGAACGAATTGGGTTTCAACGGATGATCTTCCCGGATCGGCAGCTTCCCGGGTGCGTTTTCAGGATACACCTCACCCGAACTGCCGAACACGAAACGCCTGACCCCTGCTGACCTTGCCATGTCGAGCAGTATCCGCGTGCCCTCCACATTGGCCCGCTGCATCAATCCCTGCTCGAACCTCGACCAGGACATGACAGCGCCAAGATGAATGACAACTTCTGCACCGGCAACAGCTCCCCCGACATCTTCCGGATCTTCCAGCCTGCCGACATGTTCCGTGTAGGCCACATGTTCCGTTCCGGTGGCCCTGACGTCGATTCCTGCAACGGTGTGCCCTGCCTGCAGCAACGCTGCAACCGTGCGCGACCCTATGCGCCCGGCTGCACCGCTGACCAGAACCCGCATGGATCAGATTACCAGTTCGCTGTGACGGTCGAACAGGTAAAGGTCCTCGGGGTCGAATGACAGAAGCAGTTCCTCGCCCTGGCGTATCTGTCCCTGATTGGGCACCCGCGCGATAAGCCCCCTGGAACTGTCCTCCTCATCACTGCTCCTGTAGACTGGGTGGCCGTCATCCAGGAAGTAGATGTATTTTTCAGAGCCGAGGCTCTCGACCAGGTTCGGCCGGACAGTGAAACTCACGGGACCTGGACCGATATGGATGTGTTCAGGGCGAATTCCCGCGACAACCGCACTTGCTCCCTTCAGGTCGCGCTCGCCAAGTTGCACAGGCACACCGAACAATTCCATCGCCGGACTGCCGCTGTCATCAACGATCGGTGTCGTAACGAGATTCATTCCGGGAGATCCGATGAAAGTTGCGACAAACAGGTTCTTGGGTCGCTGAAAGAGTGTGTCCGGATCGGCAATCTGCTGGATTTCACCCTCCCGCATCAACACTACCCGGTCGGCCATTGTCATTGCCTCCGTCTGGTCGTGGGTCACATAGACCGTGGTGACCCGGATCCTGTTGTGCAGCGCACTGATCTCCGCGCGCATGTGCACACGGAGCTTGGCATCCAGGTTGGACAGTGGCTCATCCATCAGGAACGCCTGCGGTTCCCTTACGATTGCGCGCCCGAGTGCAACCCGTTGTCTTTGCCCGCCAGAAAGAGCCCTGGGTTTGCGATTCAACAGGTGCTCGACACCCAGAATCCTGCTGGCCTCGACGACACGCCGGTCGATCTCGGAATTTGACATCCGGCGCATTCTCAGGCCGAAGCCGATGTTCTGGCGCACGCTCAAATGCGGGTACAGAGCGTAGTTCTGAAATACCATTGCAACATCGCGATCGCCTGGAGCCACATCTGTGACGTCCCGGTCACCGAGCATTACGCGTCCACCGGAAGCGGGCTCCAGACCCGCTAGAATCTTGAGCATCGTTGACTTCCCGCAACCGGAGGGACCAACCAGAACAACGAATTCTCCGTCGGCAATCTCGAGAGTAAACGGCTTGAGCGCCTCGACTTCACCATAGTTCTTCTGGATGTTCTCGATGCTGATGCGCGCCATGTTATTTCTCCGCCCCGGAGGTCAACCCACCGACCAGATAGCGTTCCAGGAAGAGATAAATGAGAATGATCGGTATGGCGACGAAAACCGCCACCGCGGATATCTCGCTCCAGTTGGTCGTGTATTCGCCACGCATCGTGGCGATACCGAGATTTGCCGTCCAGTTGCTTTGGGAATTCACGAGGAAGGTCCGCGCATAGGCATAATCGGCCCAACTCAGAACAAATGCATACAGTGCCGTTGCTGCAAGTCCCGGAGCCGATACCGGAAGAATGACCCGGACCATTGCGCCGAGAGGTGAACAACCATCGACCATGGCAGCCTGTTCCAGTTCCCTGGGGATGGTGTCGAAATATCCCTTCAACATCCAGGTCGTAAAGGGAATGATCAGGGTGGAATGCGCCAGCACCAGCGTCCAGAGCGAACCCATCATTCCAAGCCGGCTGAACAGGGCAAAAAGAGGAATGACCAGAAGAGTTGCAGGGAGCATCTTGGCAGTAAGAATGAAGAGTCCCAGGGAATGTCCTCCCCTGACACGAAAACGGGACAAGGCATATCCCGCCAGAACCGAGACAAACATGGACAGCAACACGGAACCGACCGCAGCAGCAGTCGAATTCATGAGCCAAAGCGGAATGGGGCGTTCCGTCAGTACCCTGCCAAAAATCTGCCATTGCGGATCCTCGGGCCAGAAGCTGGGGGGCAAGCCGGAGAGTTCAGCCGTCGTTGATAGTGCCGTGACTATGAGCCAGTAGACCGGGAACAGGATGACAGCCAGCGATCCGAAAACGGACCCGTAGAGAATGACTGACTGGAGTGGAGTGCGAAACATTGTCCCGACCCCCCTTAGTACAACGCCTTGGACGGACGTCCCAGCATGGCAAGGCTTGCCACGACACAGATCACGAGCGTGACTATTCCAACTGCCGATGCATACCCGAATTTGAAAAACCCGAACGCCTGATCATAGGTCATGATCGAAAGCGTCTGCGTGGTCTTCAATGGTCCGCCTTCGGTCAAGACCTTGATGATCGAAAAGTCCCTGAATACCCAGAGCATCACGAGAACAAGAGTTACGCCAAGGACCGGCATCAGGCAGGGAATCGTGATCCAGCGAAAACGCTGGAAAGCATTGGCGCCATCAACCCTTGCAGCGGCGTAGTAATCCGGTGGAATGGACTGCAGGCCTGCGAGCGTCATGATCGAAACGAAGGGGAAGCCTTTCCAGATCATCGTTATCGAAAGCGCCCAGAACGCCGCGCCGGGTGTCGACACCCAGGCAATCAACTTGTCCGTGAGACCGGCCTTGATGAACAGCCAACTCATGAGACCGAAGGAACTGTCGAAGATCCATGCGAATATCACAACGGCAATGACTTCCGGGACTGCCCAGGGCAGCGCCATAGCAATGCGCGCTATCGTTCGTCCGCGGAACCGCTGGTTGACCAGCAATGCCGTCGAGACACCGACAATCACGCTTCCGACGGTTACCGATGTCACCAGCTTGGCCGTGACCCAGCATGCCATCCAGAATTCGGAGGAATTGAAGAGTCGTTCGTAGTTCTTGAGAGTCAGCGGTTTGCGAGACTCGCCAATGCGCGGCAGTTTCACATCCTGCAACGAGAGATCAAGGGACACGAAGAGCGGATAGGCGATGATCAGGACAACCATCAGCACAGCCGGGGTCAGCAGGATATAGCCGAGTATGTGCTGCCTGCTCGGTCGGGCGAGATCGAACAGGCGGCTGCGAACTGGAACCTCTTGCTTCACTCCGCCATACCTCGCAATCCTGGCGACCGGCACGAATCATCCGTGCCGGTCGCTGTCTTTCGATCCGGGGCTCAGCCGCCCTGGATTTCTTCGGCTCTTGCCTGCATGACCTTTACCACATCCGCCGGATCAAGGTCCTCGATCAACATGCGCTGAACCTCTTCCTGTACCATCTTGCCGAATTCCCCGTACTGGACTTCCAGGCCGGTTGGAATCCGGTCGACACCGGCCGCGGCCGCGGCCTTCTGAGTCTGGACGATGATGTTGAAATGCGGCACCTTTTCTTCGATGCCGGACACGTCAGCGGTTGGACTTGGCGGAGTGTTGTTGGCAACCGTCGCATATGCGCGCTGGAACTCCGGCGTCATGAGGATCTTGATGAAATCCCAGACGAGTTGCTTTTCTTCATCCGAAATGTCAGCAGCCATCCCAATGACATTCGATGAACCGCCGACAGGCGGGTCCATGGCGGGCACAGCAATCTCGAGGATATCGGCAGCCGCTCCTGCCTTCATCGTGCTGTAGAGCCACGGCCCGTCAAGCCGCAGGGCAATCTTGCCATCGGCAAACAGTTTGCGAACCTCTCCTGCCGACAGGTCCCTGGGAGTCAGGCCCTCGCTGATCACGGTCTTCCAACGGGACAGGCCCTCTATCATTTCCGGCGTGTCAATGGTGACATTGCCTTCCTTGTCGGTCCAGTAGGCGCCTGCGTCGAGCACATAGTTCAGCATTTCCGTCAGATACTGCCCTGCGCCGCCCTTGGTTTCGTGGCCCGTTCCGTACTGGTCGACAATACCGTCGCCATTGAGATCCTTGGTCGTCGCACGCGCCGCGGCAAGAAACTCGTCGAAATTTGTCGGTGCATCCAGTCCCGCCTCGGCCAGGATTTCAGGATTGTAGGCCATCATGAAGCCAAAATAGAGCAGCATGATGCAGGCTGTTTCGCCATTCCATACGCAAGTGCCCTGTCCGGCCCAGCCAGTCAGGTCGATACCGTCCTTCTCCAGCCAGGGATCCAGGTTTTCCATCCAGCCATTCTCGGCAAAGTTCTGGTATTCGAACGATGCAAGGTGCGTGATGTGAGGCGGCTGGCCACCTGCAAACAGTGTCGTCATCGTATCGGCGTAGGCACCGCGATCGACCTTGGTAAACTCGATCGTGACTCCGGGATGTTCTGCTTCGAACCTTGCGATGGCATTGCGCCACCAATCCCCGGTGCCGGCTTCATCGACCTGCCAGGACACGAACTTCAACGTCTGGGCATTTGCCGATACGAATGGAATGGTTGCCATGGCGCACGCAGCGAGCGTCGCTGTCACGGCTTTGGTAGACAGGATTCTCATGGTCATGTTACCTCCTTTTCCTGTGTCAGAGTGGTTGGAGGAGGCCCAATGCCTCCTCGGACGGTTCGACTCCAAGCCCGGCGCCGACCGGGGGGCTGAAATACCCCTCGACGCAGTCGATCTTGCCTGAAACAAGTCCGCGGCTTGGTTCGAAAATGGAATGCTGAAATTCGTGGGCGGTCACGGGTTCAAGTGCCGAGCTTGCCTGCAGGCTGGCGGCCAGGAATATGCCGGTGCCGATCGTAGCGTGGGGAATGACTTCCACGCCATGTCTTGCGGCGAGCCTGGCGATGCGCACAAAGTTGGTAATGCCCTTATGGCCCATCTCCGGTTGCACTATTGAGATCCTGCATCGCCCGATGCGGTGCTGCATGTCATGATGTGTCCGCCATTCTTCGCCCACCGCAATCGGGACATCCGAGAGCCGGCACACTTCCTCGAGCCCGTCTATGTCTTCTGTTCGAACGGGAGCTTCCGCAAACCAGAGTCCATGCCCTTCCATGGATGCAATCTGGTCCAGTGCTTCCTCGGCACTCTGCGCCCAGTGCAGGTCTGCGGCTATTCGAGGCCCGGAACCCAATCTTGAACGGATCGCCTCCATTTCAGCGGCCGGTCCTTCATCGGCAACCGGTGTCGCAAACTTGAACGCCGTGAAGCCTCTGGATAACCACAGCGCTGCCAGCCCCGCCCTTTCCTCGATCGTTTCCTCCGGCAATCCAGAGATGTAGGCCGGGATCGACTCGCGCACTGCACCTCCCAGCAACTCCGCAATCGATGCTGAACGCGAACGCCCTGCGATGTCCCAGAGTGCGATATCTATGGCTGCCAGCGCGTCGACAAAGAAGCCGCCGGTATACCCCCGGACCCGGACCAGATCGTAAAGATCGTCATATATTGCCGAAGGGTCGGCCGGTTCGCGGCCAATGATGAAATCGACCAGGAGATCATTGATGATTTCGCCGACAGCGCCCGGTGCAACCAATCCATAGGTTTCTCCCCATCCCACGATACCACTCTCGGTTTCCACCCGAACCAGTACCGATCGATCAAATACGGGATAGACGGTACGGTTGCCCTTGCGTACAAAATACCCCTTGGCATTGGGCTCTTCCCCTGCCCGCATTGCACCGAGATACGGTGACTTGCGGGGAAGTGTCAGCGAGAATGGCTGCACCGACTTTACTCGGTCGCCCATGATGCAGTCTCCTGGAAGTTATCCGTCTCTCCGAACAATCCGAGACTGGCCAGGTTGGCGTCAATATCGGCAATAGCGAAATCGTCGAGCTCGGGACCAGCCGCGCGCACCCTGGTATCCTGCAGCAAGCCGCGGCGCATCAGAACATGCTTTGTCAATCGCATTCGGTACACTGCCTGCAGGGTCAGCAGCGGCAATGTTGTGACATAAATCCGGCGTGCTTCGCCCCGTTGCCCGCCATGCCAGGCCCTGTCGAGGGCAACGTGCAGGTCCGCGATTTCGAGTGCAGGATTTGCGGCGCAGGCGCCGCGGGCGTACTCGTCAAGGACATAACGGGCACCGCCGCCTCCGATTATTCCGAGCAATGTCGATGGGCGATGCTTAACCAGGTAGGAAATTGCCGGACCGGCGGGGAGCGACTCTTCCTTGACGTAGGATAGCTGTGGAGTCCTGTTCGCTATTTCGCAGATCGTTTCGGGCGCCAGGTCGGAACCGCGGGGTGTCGGCGCGTTCTGCAAAATTATGCGCGCATCCGGCAGCTGCTGCGTGATCAGGCCAAGGAACGAGCAGAGCGGTTCAGGATCGCGACCCAGTTCGACCGGTGGCTGGACCATGAGATGATTGACCCCAAGCGACAGGGCATGACGACCATATTCCACGGTTTCGGCCGCGGTCGGCGAACTTGCTCCGGCCACGACGTGAACTCTTCCGTCAGCGCTCCTGACAACCACCTCAAGAAGCTCGATACGTTCCGCGCGGGTCAGTTCGGAAACTTCGCTGGCAAACCCGGGAAAAACAACACCGGTTACCCCCGCATCAATGGCAAATTCGACAAGGGCAGGCATGGCATCAGAATCAATTGAGCCGCTCCCTGTGAAGGGAGTGGGCAATACCGGGAGGATTCCCCGCAATATCTGTTGCTGATGGTCCATATTATGATACCATATAATCACATATTAAATCAGATTTGAGCCATCAACAAGCCGCTTTATCGGTTTGTTTCCGGTTTACCGGCCAGCTGGACATGCATCGCCCTTCTCCGAATGCGTTGTCCCTGACATTTCTTGACTCAAGGGACGGGCGTCCTGCTCCTGGCTCGGGCGATCCTCCGCAGCAGTCGGAAGGGCAATTTTCCCGTTGTCAGGTCGTAGTGGTCCGCTTCGGGTCAGTCGGCATTGTTGTGCTCCCAATTGCAGCACCTCTCCATTGACTGGCGCGGCTTCCGAAACCGTCCGGCGCCTCTGTCCGACCGGCAATCGCAAGAATTCATTGAAGAGTGACCTGCCCGTCCTGTAGAAGACAGCGCTCCCATCTCCGCAGGCAGTAATGACCATGGGGTCCACGGACGAGACGACACATTTCGGTTTTCGCTCTATTTCCAAGGAAGAGAAAGAAGGCAGGGTCCGGGACGTCTTTGTCGGCGTATCGTCCCGTTACGACCTGATGAACGATCTCATGTCAGGGGGCATGCACCGGATCTGGAAGGCCGCCCTCGTCGACTGGCTCGCGCCTGGACCAAATCAGCAGATTCTCGACCTCGCCGGGGGAACCGGAGATATTGCGTTCAGGATAGTCGGGCGTCAGCCTGATGCCAGCGTCACGGTTCTAGACCTGACAACGGAAATGCTTCAGAGAGGGCAGAGCCGGGCCCGGAACTTGCACATCGGATCCGAAATCGCCTGGATCGCGGGAAGTGCCGACGCACTTCCCTTTGCGGGCGGAAGCTTCGATGCATGCACGGTGGCATTCGGATTCAGGAACTTTCCGGACATTCCCAGGGCTTTGACTGAGATTCGGCGTGTCCTTAAACCCGGCGGAAGACTCCTGATCCTGGAATTCGGGCATGTCGAATACAGCGGTTTGCGCAAACTCTATGACCGGTATTCCTTTTCTGCCATTCCTGTCATGGGACAACTTGTCGTCGATGATCAGGACAGTTACCTGTATCTCGTGGAGAGCATTCGCAAATTTCCTCCCCAAAAGGAATTCGCCAGCATGATCGAATCCGCAGGATTCGCCAATGTTGCCGTGCGCAACATGGCTCTCGGCGTTGCCGCGATCCATTCCGGCTGGAAAATCTGAGGCATGCGGGGCCCACACAACATATTCAGGTTCGTCCGGATAGGTGCCACATTCGAACGAACCGGTGCCTTGCAGGTTGTACTGGATGCGCTCAATGCGCCGAGAAACATCAAGTTGGCGGCAAGAACGCTCGTTTTTCCTTTCCGCTGGGCAGGCCTGAAAGGTGATTCCGCTCAGCCTCCGATCGTCAGGGCGCTGGTTTCCCTGGGCCCCGCCCACATCAAGTTCGGACAACTGCTCTCGACTCGTCCCGACAT
Organism: Paracoccaceae bacterium; assembly: GCA_963664715.2. Lineage (GTDB taxonomy): Bacteria > Pseudomonadota > Alphaproteobacteria > Rhodobacterales > Rhodobacteraceae > JAPOXR01. The sequence continues at coordinate 885,482 of CAXXUY010000011.1, read as the reverse complement.
AGTCGGAATGAACCTGGCGTCCGAATTGCGGATTCTACAGGATCGACTGCCTCCTTTCTCGACATCAGTTGCAAAGGAAACCGTCTGGCACGAGCTGGACATCGACATTGACGAACACTTTTCGGAGTTCAGCGATCCCGTCGCCGCCGCGTCCATCGCGCAGGTTCATCGTGCGACAATTCGCGAAGGCGGCGGCGAGGTTGCAGTCAAGATATTGCGACCAGGCATCGAAAGGGCGTTCAAGAGGGACATTGATGCATTTCATCTTGCGGCAGCTCTGGTTGGACTGCTTGTGCCGAAAACGCGCCGCCTGCAGCCCAGGGCGATAATCTCTCATTTTGAAAGTGTCGTGACGCGGGAACTCGACCTTCGGAGGGAAGCAGCGGCGGCAGACGAACTCCGGTCCGCAGCGGCAGATGACGAGGGCATCAGGGTTCCCGCCGTCAACTGGCTGCTTTCCGCAAAGAGGGTTGTCACGGTCGATTGGGTTGACGGCATCAATCTCGCGGATACCGATGAATTGAGAAACGCCGGGCACGACCTGCCCGATCTCGCCCGACGCCTCCTGCAGATGTTTCTGCGGCAAGCTCTCCGCGACGGCCATTTTCATGCTGACCTGCACCAGGGAAACCTGAAGGTCTCGAAATCCGGTAAACTGCTCGTGCTCGACTTCGGAATCATGGGCAGAATCGACGAGTATACGAGAAGGGTCTATGCCGACATTCTCCTCGGTTTCATCCAGAAGGATTACGAGAACGTCGCCAGGGTTCATTTCGAAGCCGGATATGTCCCTGCCGAAAATGACGTTCACGACTTTGCGCAGGCGCTTCGCTCGGTGGGTGAGCCAATTTCGGGCATGGATGCGAGCCGTATTTCCATGGCCAGGTTGCTGGGCCACCTTTTCGAGGTGACCGAGCAGTTCGGCATGACAACGAGAACGGAACTGATTTTGCTCCAGCGGACCATGGTTGTGGCTGAAGGCGTCGCCCGGACGCTTGATCCGCAGATCAACATATGGGAAACCGCCCGTCCTGTGGTGGAGGACTATATCCGATCGAATGCAGGTTTGCAGGCGGTCAGGAGGGATGTCAGGAGAATCGCTCGAATTCTCAGCCGCATGGGTCCGCACCTGCCTCAACTGGCAGAGAAAATGGTCAAGTCAATGGAAGACGGTTCCGTTCCCGAACGGCATCCTCCAACCGTCGGACGAACGGCATATTTCATGCTCGGCGCACTGACCGTGGCCGTAATCCTGCTGGGACTCCAGGTCCTGTCAAGCTGACCGCGGCCGACTGATCCATCCCGTTCCGGCCATTCACACTAAGTCCCGGCAGCGATGTCGAGAGCCAAGGAGAGCAGCGAGACCGATGTCGGTTCTTCTGCAATTCTGCACGTCCAATCCAGCCGGAACGCTTCGGCGACACTGGAACTGACGCAACAGATTGCATGTCCCAGGTCGGGAGCATGCCGGACTTCGGACTCGAGAATCCCGGCTGTCCGTCGCGAGAACACTGGAAGTATGCACTGCTTGCATTCCAGCGCATCAAGCGCCGGACCATTTAGGCCGAGCCGGAGCTGATCGTAAACGACGACTTCGTCTGCATGGCGTCCGACTGAACACAATAGACCCGCGATGTCGCTCGCGGCATGTTTTCCCCGCAAATACAGTAACCTGCCTGCTAGGTGTTGTGCTTCGATCAGGGCAACCAGTGAATTCGACGAATTGGCTGCTGCCCGGGGTTCAAACCCGGCTTTCCGGGCGGCCTCGGCCGTCGCGCTGCCGATGCAAAATGCAGGCATTCCAGCCTGTTGGGATCCGAGTGGAACCGAGCGGACCGCATTCTCTGATGTAAAGACGACCGCCGAGTATATCGAAAGATCGATCTTTGCTGCCAACGGCACAATCTCCAGCAACGGAGAGACCAGGATTTCGACACCGGCCGGGGCTCTTGCGGAAAGGAATGCTGCGGCACGCTCGGAGGATCGTTCCGGCCTGGTCAAGATTATCGTGCGGGCACGTCCGACCGGCCAACTTGCTGATTCATTGCTCTCCATGCGCGCCGATGCTACCCGGATCAACATGCCCGTGCGACCCCAAATCCCTGCAGACCGCCAACTCATGGCAATGGGAGTGGAATCCAGTTGTGATGACACTGCCGTTGCGGTGCTGAAGCATGACCCGGGTGAACCTGCGAAGATACTCTCGTCAATCGTTCTTGGTCAGGACAGCCTTCATTCCCGGCATGGGGGTGTCGTTCCGGAAATCGCAGCCCGGGCACATGCAGTCCGGCTCGATCATGCAACTGAAGCGGCCTTGGCGGAAGCCGGAGTTTCGCTTTCGGAAATCGATGTTGTCGCCGTCACTGCCGGTCCCGGACTGATTGGCGGGCTTATAGCGGGCATCGCGTTTGCACAGGGCGTGGCCATCGGTTCGGGCAAGCCGCTGCTTGGCATCAACCACTTGGCAGGCCATGCCCTGACTGCCAGGTTGACGCACTGCATCGAGTATCCCTATCCGGCATTGCTGGTCTCGGGAGGACATTGCCAGTTTCTTGCCGTGCTTGGTGCAGACTCCTTTATCCGCCTTGGCGGAACGATCGACGATGCTCCCGGTGAGGCCTTCGACAAGTCAGCCCGTCTGCTGGGTCTCGGGCAACCGGGCGGACCGGCAGTCGAGGCGGCAGCAAGGTCCGGCAATCCCGACCGCTTCCACTTCCCCCGGCCCCTTTCCGGACGGCAGGGTTGCAACATGTCGTTCTCGGGCCTCAAGACAGCTCTGGGACGCGCCTGCGAACAACTAATGGAGAACGGTGAATTGGCACGGCAAGACATCGCCGATCTGTGCGCCGGCTTTCAGAAGGCGGTTAGTGACGTGCTGGCGGAAAAGACCGCAACTGCACTTGAAAACTTCTCCGGCCGCGTTGGAAATGCAAGGGACTTTGCGATCTGTGGCGGGGTGGCGGCAAACCATGAAATTCGCTCGGCGCTTGAGGCTGTGTGTTCCCGGCAGTCCGTCAGGTTCATCGCTCCGGAACCGGCCCTGTGTACCGACAACGGTGCCATGATCGCCTGGGCTGGAATCGAACGGCTTCGCGCCGGGATCCGGGAAACTTCCACCATCAAGGCTCGTCCCCGCTGGCCGCTTGACCGCGTCAGCAGTCCGATTCTCGGTCACGGCAAGAGAGGTCCGAAGTCCTGATCGCACCGGGCCTGGTCTCGACCGGGTACGCAACCAGGCCTCGCTGAACATCCCTCTTCGGTTCTTGATCCATGCGACTTTCTCTGCCCGGACTGATCCGATGGTCTGCTCTTGCCTTTTCCGAACACGGAGGTTTCAACAGTGGCACGGCGAATCCCGGTCAGGCTGAATGGCCGCAACGATCGTCGCAGAACGGGACGCTGCGGAGCAAAGGAGATGAAATGAGGTACTGGCTGTTCAAGTCCGAGCCCGGTGAATGGAGTTGGGACGATCAGGTTGCAAAGGGCGATGTCGGCGAGGAATGGGACGGTATCCGGAATTACCAGGCTCGCAACAACATGCGCGAAATGGAGCTTGGCGATCTCGGTTTCTTCTATCATTCCCAGTCCGAAAAGGCTGTCGTCGGCATCGTCGAGGTCTGCGCACTTGTCCACCCCGACAGCACAACGGAAGATCCGAGATGGGAGTGTGTCGATGTCAAGGCAGTTGCCGATATGCCGAGGCCTGTCACGCTGGCTATGTGCAAGGCCGATTCCCGGCTGGCCGAAATGGTACTCGTCAACAATACGCGCCTGTCGGTACAACCGGTAACAGAACAGGAGTGGCGAGTCGTCTGCGAATTGGGCGGATACTCCGAGGACGAGGGGACAAACGACTGAGGTTGCAGGCTCGGTTGCAGGCTCGGGTTTCAGATTTTTCAGGAATTTAGCAAATGGAAATCGTCAGCATTGTCGCGGCCGCGGTTGCCGCATACGCATTTGGTTCGGTTTGGTACATGGTGTTGTCCCGGCCCTGGATGAAGGCATGTGGTTTGTCTGCATCGGACATCAACCGGAAAAATCCCGTTCCGTTCATAATCGCGTTCGTCTGCGTGCTGTTTGTCGCAGTCATGATGCGTTATCTATTCGCTCAACTCGTGGTGTTGGACCCGGTCAGTGGTCTGTTGACCGGGTTGGCCATTGGCCTGTTCGTCGTCGTCCCCTGGGTCGCGACCAACTATACCTTCGCCATGCGACCGCGAGCGCTCATCCTCATTGATGGCACCTATGCTGCCGCCGGCTGCGGAATAATCGGCCTGGTTCTGGGCCTGTTCTGATGAAGTGTGCCGGGCCCGTGCGGCCCTGACCGCTCAATATCTATAGTGGTCCGGTTTGAAGGGCCCGGCGGTGTCAACGCCGATATAGGCCGCCTGCTCCCCCGAAAGCTCGGTCAGCTTCGCTCCAAGCCTGTCCAGATGCAGCCGTGCAACTTTTTCATCGAGTCGCTTGGGAAGAACGTAAACCCCGTTTTCATATTGCTCAGGCCGGTTCCACAATTCGATCTGGGCAAGTACCTGATTGGTGAAACTTGCCGACATGACGAAGCTCGGGTGGCCGGTGGCGTTGCCCAGATTCAGGAGCCGCCCTTCGGACAGGAGCAGGATTCTCTTTCCTGACGGCATTTCGATCATGTCAACCTGGTTCTTGATGTTGGTCCATTTGTGGTTTCGCAGCGCCGACACCTGGATTTCGTTGTCGAAGTGTCCAATATTGCCGACGATCGCCATGTCCTTCATTTCCCGGATGTGATCAATGCGGATGACGTCCCGGTTGCCGGTCGCGGTCACGAAAATGTCGCCGACAGGCAGGACGTCTTCCAGCAAGACCACGTCAAACCCTTCCATGGCTGCCTGCAGGGCGCAGATGGGGTCGGATTCTGTCACCATGACACGCGCGCCGGCGCCGCGCAGCGATGCCGCCGAACCCTTTCCGACGTCGCCGTATCCGCAGACAACAGCAATCTTGCCGGCGATCATGGTGTCGGTCGCTCGCCTCAACCCGTCGACCAGGCTCTCCCGGCATCCGTACTTGTTGTCGAACTTTGACTTGGTAACGCTGTCATTCACGTTGAATGCCGGAAAGGGAAGGAGGCCCTGATCCTTCATCTGGTACAACCTGTGGACACCTGTCGTCGTTTCTTCCGAGACACCGCGGATCATGTCCCGTTGCTTGATGAACCAGCCAGGCGTCGCCTTGATACGCTCGCGAATGGTCGCAAACAATGCCTCCTCTTCTTCGGATTCCGGGCCGGAAATGAGCTCGGTCTCGCCTGATTCCACCCTGGCCCCCAGGATGACGTAAAGCGTCGCGTCTCCTCCGTCGTCCAGGATCATGTTGGCGCCGCCTTCCTCAAAGCGGAAGATCCTGTCAACGTAGTCCCAGTATTCCGGCAAGGTTTCACCCTTCACGGCAAACACCGGGATTCCCCGGGCAGCGATTGCTGCCGCGGCATGATCCTGGGTCGAGAACACGTTGCAGGATGCCCAGCGGATTTCCGCACCCAGAGCATCCAGTGTCTCGATCAGCACCGCCGTCTGGATCGTCATGTGAAGTGACCCGGCAATTCTGGCGCCAGCAAGTGGCCTGGAACCGGCGAATTCTTCCCTTGCTGCCATCAGGCCGGGCATTTCGGTTTCTGCTATCTCGATTTCCTTGCGGCCGAAATCGGCCAGGGATACGTCCTTGACGATGTAGTCGTTCTTCATCGGATCCAACCAGGCTGTTGCTGAAACCGCCGCCGATATCACCGGAATCCTCTCCCGACAATGCGTCGAGTATACGAATTTGTGGATAGTGAAGACCGGTGCCGTTCAATGAACACCTGTACCTCGTGCTCTGCCGGCCTCTCGGACTCTGGTGGACCGGTGAACTTGCAACCCGAAAATCAAAGCCGCCCCGCGATTTCTCGGGCAACGGGATTGGCAAAGTGACTTGCTTCGCGCTAATGCCGTCCCGTCAGCGCGAATGACTGAACCGCCCCGGATTGGCAGCCGTATTGCATCGGCACAACCCTGGCCGCGGTTGGCAGTCGCACAGGGAAAGATCTTTGTCACGAGAGCGGTCCAGGAAATCACGGGGCATGAAGCAGGCGACTTCGGAATTCCGGCTCAGTCATCTGGACCGGCTGGAATCCGAGAGCATTCACATCCTGCGTGAAGTTGCCGCGGAGTTCCACAACCCTGTCATGCTCTATTCGGTCGGCAAGGACTCGTCGGTCCTGCTTGACCTGGCCTTGAAGGCCTTTGCGCCCGGCAAACCACCCTTCCCCCTGCTGCACATTGATACCGGCTGGAAATTCAAGGAGATGATCAGGTTCAGGGACGAGACGGCCGCCAGCTTCGACCTCAAACTCATCGTTCATACCAATCCGGACGGTGTGGAAAGGGGGATAGGGCCTGTGAGCCATGGCACCCGGATTCATACCGATGTCATGAAAACCGAGGCGTTGAAACAGGCCCTGGACAAACACGGTTTTGACGCCGCCATCGGCGGCGCAAGGCGGGATGAGGAGATTTCGCGGGCGAAGGAACGCATCTTTTCCTTTCGAGGCAAGGCGCATCGCTGGGACCCGAGGAACCAGCGACCTGAGCCCTGGAATTTCTGCAATTCCCGCCTGGCTCAGGGCGAGAGCATGCGTGTCTTTCCCCTGTCCAACTGGACTGAACTTGACATCTGGATGTACATCCACCGCGCGAAAATTCCCGTCGTTCCGCTTTACCTTGCCGCGCGGCGGCCAGTGCTTCGCCGGGACGAAATGCTGATCGTGATGGACGATGACCGCCTGCCTCTCGAACCTGGTGAATCTCCGGAGGAGATGCTGGTCCGGTTTCGAACACTCGGTTGCTGGCCGTTGACTGGAGCAGTTGAATCCGAGGCAACGGATGTATCCGGAATAATCCGGGAACTGCTGGACAGTCGGTTGTCGGAGCGGACAGGTCGGGCAATCGACCATGACCGCGCCAACAACATGGAACAGAAAAAGCAGGAGGGATATTTCTGATGCCGCGGTCACTGCCAATCCTTGACAATGACAAGGGTGAGACTGTCTCGGCCGCGCAGGAAAAGGACCTGATTCGCTTCATCATTTGCGGGTCTGTCGATGACGGCAAGTCAACACTTCTTGCCCAGCTGCTGTGCGGATGTCATGCGGTACATGATGACCAGCTAGCCCGGGCCGAGGCTGATAGCAGCCGGTTTGGCACACAGGGAGACGCAATTGACCTCGCTCTACTGGTGGACGGGCTGCAATCGGAACGGGAACAGGGAATCACGATAGATCTGGCCTGGCGCTATTTCGAGACATCCAGGCGAAAATTCATCGCTGCGGACGCACCGGGGCATGAGCAATACACACGCAACATGGCCACGGGCGCTTCAGTTGCCGAGCTCTCCGTAATCCTCGTGGACGCGACGAAGGGGATCTCGACCCAGACCCGGCGTCACTGCAACATTGCGTCCATGATGGGCGTACGGCAGGCCATACTGGCGGTCAACAAGATGGATCTCGCCGGATTCTCTCAACCGGTTTTTGACGCAATTGCAAACGAATTTTCCGAATATGCGTCAAGGCTCGGAATTGACACCCTGACCTCAATCCCCCTCTCGGCGCTGACAGGCGACAACGTGTTCACCGGCTCTGGCACCATGCCCTGGTACAGCGGTCAGTCACTTATGGAAGCACTGGAAGCCGCAGACCCGGATATCGGGACTGATACAGGCCCGTTTCGCCTGCCGGTGCAACAGGCTGTACGGCCGAATTCCGGTTTTCGGGGCGTCAGTGGCACGATCGTGTCCGGACGAGCTTATGGTGGTATGGCGGTTTCCGTATATCCATCCGATAAACGGACAACCATCGCACGCATCCTCGGTCCTTCCGGCACGCTTCAGGAGGCGCTTGCCGGTCAATCGGTCACTCTCGTTCTGGATGATGACATTGATGTCGGAAGGGGCGACATCATTGCTGCCGGGTCTGATGCCCCGTCAGTTGCCGACCAGTTCGCAGCCCACCTGATCTGGATGGACAAGCCTCCCATGCTGCCCGAGCGCATTTACGCGATCCGATTTGTCACTGCGTCTGCAACCGCCCAGGTCACTGACCTGGTCCACCTGGTGGACATGGATACGCTGAAATCCCTTTCGGCCAAGAAACTTGAACTGAACCAGATTGGTTATTGCAAGTTCGCGCTCGACCGCCCGGTTGCGTTCGACCCCTATTCCGGAAATCGACTTACCGGGGCCTTCCTGCTCATCGACAGGTTCAGCAACGCGACTGTCGGCGCCGGCATGATCGATTTTGCGCTCCGTCGAGCAACAAATACCGTCTGGCAAGACATGACCATCGGCAAGGCGGCGCGGTCGGAGGCCAAAGGTCAAGTGCCATGCGTGCTCTGGTTTACCGGGCTCTCCGGCGCGGGCAAGTCAACTGTCGCCGACCGGCTTGAACAGAGAATGCACGCCCTGGGGATGCATACCTACCTGCTGGACGGTGACAATGTAAGGCACGGACTGAACCGGGATCTCGGCTTTACCGATGCCGACCGGGTCGAGAATGTCAGGCGCGTCGCCGAAGTTGCAAAGCTGATGGTTGATGCGGGGCTGGTGGTCATGGTTTCGCTGATTTCACCTTTTCGGGCAGAACGGCAACTGGCTCGTGACCTAATGGCACAAGGTGAATTCATCGAGGTGTTTGTCGATACACCACTCAGCGTCTGCGAGGAACGAGACCCCAAAGGGCTCTACCAGCGTGCCAGGTCAGGTGAACTTGTCAACTTTACCGGGATCGATTCGCCCTATGAACCACCTGAAGAGCCCGAGATTGTCCTCAATGCCGCGGAAGAAGACCCGGATACGCTCGCTGACAGGGTTCTTGGCTATCTGAACTCAACCCGCCGATAGCCTGTTCCGGCCTTTCACAGTCAACGAGTGATCCGGTGAGGTCTCCGGACAATCCTGGTTCTTCACTGGCATGTCTGGGAACTACACTGCGATCCGCGATACCTGCAGGCTGTCCCGGCCAGCATCCGGTCGCGTGTATTGCAGTTCCGATCCGAGCCCGGTTCTGTTGAACGAATTCATTGGTTGAAGGGCCTGTCAGGCCGCGCATGACGCCTTCACTTGACGGCAGCGGCAACATCGTGTCGAACTGCCTTCCTTTCGGACAAACCGCAGGACATTCCAACACGCAATGAAGTCACCTCGCGCTTGGCAAAGGATGCTTTCAGGCCGCCGGCTGGACCTGTTGAACCCCGCTCCGGTCGACATCGAGATCAGTGACATAGCTCACGGTCTGTCCTTCGTCGCGCGCTGGAACGGACAGACGGTTGGAGAGTTTCCCTATTCTGTCGCCGAACACTCGCTGCTTGTGGAGAAAATCCTCCGCCTGCAGGACCCCAAGGCAAGTGCTGAAGCACGACTCTCCGCATTGCTCCACGACGCGGCGGAGTATGTCATCGGCGACCTGATTTCGCCCGTAAAGAATGCGCTGGGAGGTGAATACCTGGAACTCGAGGAGCGCATTACTGCGGCAGTTCGGCTCCGGTTCGGCATGGCAATGGAACCTCCGGAAAGGCAAAGGCGGGCAATCAAGAAGGCCGACAGGATGTCCGCCTGGCTGGAGGCAAGGCAGATTGCAGGTTTCAGCACCGACGAAGCGGATGCCCTGTTCCTGAGGCCGCCGGACAGGATCGTCGAGCAGCTTTCGATCGTCCTGCGTCCACCGGGCCTTGTCCGGTCAGACTTTTCCGCGCAGGCTTCCAGTCTTGCCGATGAAATCGGCCGTAAGCGGTGAAGATCGGATTCCTGCAACTGACCTGCCTGTCCGGGTTCGCAGGAGCTGAATTCCGGTTTTGAATGGCAGTGAGCGCTCGCTCAACCGAACCTCTTGATCTGGCAAGCTGTCCTCTCGGCCAGTGTCGCGGCCGTGTCGTCCCTTCCAAAATAATCGACGACGCCCTCATTCGGCAGCTCGAGATAGGTAAATGTCGAGTGATCAACGAGGTAGAATTCATCCTTTTCATCTGAATCATGCGTCCGGAAATAGACCTTGTACGCCTTCGCGGCCTCTTGAACCTGAGAGGGCGAACCGGTCAGTCCAATCATCTTCGGATGAAACGCCTCCGCGTATTCTGCCACGACCTCGGATGTGTCCCGCTTTGGGTCGACGGTTATGAATACGGGTGTCACTTCCAGGCCGGAACCGGCCAGGATGTCCGCTGCATCCGCATTTCTGGCGACATCAAACGGGCAGACGTCCGGACAAAACGTGTAACCGAAATAGACAAGCGACGGTTTCACCAACACGGACTTGTCTGTAACTTCGATTCCTGATCCGTCAACCAGCGTGAACGGCCCTCCAATCAACGCACTTTCACCGTCCAGGGCCGCACCTCCACATGTGTCATCCGGCCCGCGGCCGGCAATCACGAACACCAGTGAACCACCGATCAACAGGGCAAGTCCGGCCACTGAACCAAGAGCGTAGGTGGATGTCTTCGGCATTTCCGGCCCGGCAACTTTCCAATCAACCCAGAACTGTCAACTAACCCTGGCCTGCGAATAATTCCAGTGACCATCCGTATCACGAAAGCGTGTCGACACTTACGAACAGGTACGTCGAACGGTGAAATCATGCTGTCGGCACATTCAGCCGGGAGTAGGAAAATGCCCGTGAACGCGTTATCTGCAGGCATGCTACACCACGAACAACGCTCGTTCAGGATCAGATCCGGATCGCCACGACAGACGGAGTGGCTGGCCCGCAGGATTTCACAACTCTGCGGCAATGCTGGTGTTCTGCTGCTTTCTGGCGAAATCGGGTCTGGCAAGACGGTCTTCGCACGAGCCTTCATCAGGACCCGGCTCAGTGAACACGGCATTGAAGACGAGATTCCTTCCCCGACCTACACGCTTGTGCAGACTTACCATGCGGGTCGTGCAGAGATCTGGCATGTGGATCTTTACCGGCTGACATCGCATCTCGAAACGGTTGAACTTGGACTGGATGATGCGATCGATCGTGCCCTTTGCCTGATCGAATGGCCAGAACGGCTTGGCAAGACCGGTTTTGCCGAAGGGCACAGCATCAGCTTTCGTGCCGAAGCATCGGATGAGTATGCACGCCTGATCGCTATCGCGACGCGGCACCGGAAACTTGCCGATTTCCTGTCATCGCTCGACGGGGAGATTCCTCCGAAACCGGCGGGAACATGCTGATCGGCCATCGCCGTTCGTGACTTGAACCGGACACTCCTGCAGCGAATGCCCCGGGTCAAGACTGGGTACGGAACCAGCCAGGTCAGCAACCCGAAGATCACGACCCCGGCGAGGTAAAATTCCATGGCGCCGTATTGTCGTCATGGCTCCAATTCCGGGAAACGGGGTTTGAATTGCGGCAATATGTCGCCCGTGATACTGCCCGGAACCTCCGAAACAGCAATTGGTATTCGAATTCCACTGCCGTGATACGTGAAACTGAACTGAAGCGGTTCATTGCGGAAGCCGGATGGCAGGATGCGGCAATCCGCCCCCTGGCCGGAGACGCATCCTTGCGGCGTTACCTGCGGATCACAGATCCAGCCAACCACTCGACGAGGATCGTGATGGACGCGCCTGCAGAGTCCTGCGGTCCCCTCGAAGACTACGTCAGGTCAACGGAGTTCCTCCAGAATGCCGGATTCAGTGTCCCGAGGATTTATGCCACAGACGATGAACGCGGCTTCATGCTGCTTGAGGATCTCGGTGACAGCCTCATGTCCCGCATCCTTGTCAACCGGCCGGGACTCGAACGCGAGATCTATGAAATTGCCATCGACTTGTTGGTGGAGCTGCTCAAACATGAACCTGGAACAGGATTCCCTGCGTATTCGCCCGCCATTCAGTCCGATTTGGCAACCCTTGCATTGCGCTGGTATCAGTTCGGGGTGACTGGACATGCTCCTTCCGGTCAGGCTGTCGAGGATCTCCGCGGCATCGTGGGTGAACTCGTGTCCGGCAATGACACCGGTCAGGTATTCGTCCATCGGGACTTTCATGCGGAAAACCTCATCTGGCTTCCGGACCGGAGCGGCATCGGGAAGATCGGCGTGATCGACCACCAGGACGGCGCCCGAGGTCAGCCGGCATATGACCTGGTTTCCATACTGGAAGATGCTCGCCGCGATATCTCCGGCGAATTGCGGACTTCCCTGATCCGCCGTTACGCGTGTGCAACAGGCAGGACCGAGGACGAATTGCTGCCTGAACTTGCTGTCTGCGGTGCCCAGCGCAACCTGCGGATACTGGGCGTATTTGCGCGGTTGGCATTGCGGGATCACAAGCCCGGATACATTGACCTGATTCCTCGTGTCTGGTGCCACCTGATGCGTGATCTTGCCCATCCGTCCACCTCCCGGCTGGCGCGGTTCATTGAGCAGCAACTGCCAGCTCCCGATGACCGTTTGCTGAACAGGATCCGGACAATGTGCCAATGAAACAACGTGCTGCAATGGTCTTTGCTGCCGGGGAGGGAGTCCGAATGGGCAGGTTGACCGCTGATCGGCCAAAGCCGCTGCTTCGGGCTGGACGCAGCCTGCTCATCGATCATGCCCTGACCATCGTCGAACAGGCCGGCGTGGCAAAATGCGTCGTCAACACCCATTACAAGGCCGAGATGCTCGAGAAACACCTGGCCGGCAGGAAGGGTGTAATCCTGTCTCCGGAATTTCCGGACAGGCTGGAGACCGGTGGCGGTCTGCTTGCCGCCCTGCCCCTGCTCGGCCCGGACCCCGTCTACACTCTGAATCCCGACACGGTTTGGAGAGGTCCCAATCCCCTCCTGGCGCTCGAAGAAGCATGGAAAGAACTCGATTGCGGGGCGCTGCTTCTGCTTTCAACTCCTTCCGCCGCTCTCGGCCACGCAGGTTCCGCCGACTTTACACAGGATTCGTCGGGACGGCTTCGCCGGTACGAGGGCGACGGGGATGGTCTCGTGTATACAGGTGCCCAGATAATTCGTACCGAGGGACTGGAAAGTCATGGTCGACGGGTATTCTCCCTGAATGTCGAGTGGGACCGGCTTGCTGCGGGCGGCAAACTGTTCGGGGTCGTTTACAAGGGAAAGTGGGTGGACGTTGGCACGCCTGAAGGCCTCCTGCTGGCAGCAACCCTCGATGCCGGGCACGCGGGTTGACTGGTTGTTCCACGTTGCCGCGGTCTTTCGTCGAAGCCGGTTTCGACCAGTTCCGCCGCAACACTGCAAGTCCCGCATTCCGCATTCATTGCAATCCCGATTGCACCGGTCAGTTCACCAATCCGGATTCGATCCGGAATCGTAGTCTGGTATTTCCGAGGAAACAGTCATGAATTTGTTCGAACCCGCCGACAAGCCCAGAATATTTGCAGTGCCGCCGGGATATGACTTCGCAGCCGAGTTCGTTGCCGGACTTCGCCAGCGGCTCAACGGGTCCCCACCTGAAACGATGGCCAGCATTCTCGTATTTCTCAATACCCGCCGTGTCAGGCAGGGTATCCGCAGTGAATTCGCGAATGGCGCGCCAGGATTCCTTCCAAGGCTGCGCCTGGTCACAGACCTGGCTACGGATCCCGGATTCCCGGACATTCCAGCGCCCGTGGAGCCGCTGCGCCGCCGTCTGGAACTGTCGCAGGCGGTCGGAAGACTCCTGAAGGGAGACGAGAGGTTCGCTTCTCGGGCCGTGATCTATGACCTGGCGGACAGCCTTGCAAACCTGCTTGACGAGATGCATGCAGAGGGTGTTGATCCGAACCGGATCCGGGAACTTGACGTTTCCGAACATTCGGAACACTGGGCGCGGAGCCTGGAATTCATCGACATCATTGAACGCCACTGGGGTCTCAATGCGCAGCCGGACATCCAGGCACGCCAGAGACTCGTCGTCGAAAGAATCGTCGAGTCCTGGGAGGCCGGTCCCCCGGATCATCCGGTCATTGTCGCAGGGTCAACCGGATCGCGGGGTGCGACACAACTCCTGATGCAGGCGGCTGCGAGGCTGCCGCAGGGAGCAGTTGTCGTGCCCTGCTTCGATTTTGAGATGCCGGAAGAGACCTGGGCGACCATGGATGACATGTCGACAGGGGAAGACCACCCGCAATACAGGCTCAAATTCCTTATGGACAGCCTCGGGGTCGGCCCCGGTGATGTCGAAATCTGGCGCAGGGGATCAACCGGGGGCAATTCGAGAAATCGCCTGATCTCTCTTGCCCTCCGCCCGGCACCCGTAACCGATCAGTGGATGACGGAGGGTCCCGCGCTGGGCGACATCTGCGAAGCCACGGAAGGACTCACTCTGCTGGAAGCGCCGGACCCGCGGATGGAGGCTGTCTCGATATCCCTGTGCATGCGTGAAGCGGTCGAGAACGGTGAAAACGTTTCACTCGTAACCCCGGATCGAATCCTCGCAAGGCAGGTTACCGCAGCGTTGAAGCGCTGGAAGATTACGCCCTTTGACAGTTCCGGTGAAATCCTGCTGCACACGATGCCCGGTAGATTCCTGCACGCCATTGCCGACATTCTGGGTCGTGAGAATCCCGATCCTGTTTCACTGGTCGCCCTCCTGAAGCACCCGATGACCCATGCCGGAAAGGGAAGGGAATTCCACCGGCGCGAGACCGGAAAGCTGGAAAGGGCGCTCAGGGACCGCGATGCAGGCAGCAGCGCTGAGACCGTTCTCGCCGACCTGCGCAGGGACGTGGAGCCGGAATCTGCTGAAGAACATTGGCTTGACTGGTTGAACGGGTTCCTGTCCCGGACCACCGGGTTGCCGACAGCAGGCCTTTCGGAGTTCGTGCAACTGCATGAAACCCTTTCCGGAATTCTCTGGCGCGGCTCGCGGATGGAAGAGGGCAGGATTCCGCAGGACACCGCCGCCGGACGTGCAGCACTTGCCACATTCGAGGAACTGGATGCTGCGAGCGATGCCGCCGGACAATTGACCTGCGCGGATTACGCACATCTGTTCAGATCGATCGCTGCACGCAACGTCGTGTGGCAGCCGTTTACTGCCCATTCGCTGGTGTCCATATGGGACACGATTGATGCCAGGATGCAAAGCCCCGACATCGTCATCGCCGGCGGGCTGAACAACGGGACGTGGCCGGTGCAGCCGAAGGCTGATCCTTGGCTGAACCGAGATATGCGAAGGGAAGCCGGCCTCCTGTTGCCCGAGAGGATGACCGGGCTGCGTGCCCACGACTTTCAGCAGGCGGTTTCGGCGAAGAAGGTCGTCCTGAGCCGGTGCCTCCGCAACGTCGATGCCCCCACGGTTCCTTCAAGATGGCTGAGTCGTATCATCAGTCTCCTGGGTGGCCTGGAAGGCGACGGAGAAAGCGCGCTGAAACAAATGAGGTTGCGCGGACAGGAGATTCTGCGCAGGGCCCGCCTCATGGAACAGCCGGCAGCATTCCTGAAGCCCGAGACGCGCCCCGAGCCGAGACCTCCAGTGAAAGCGCGCCCGAGGCGATTGTCGGTAACGGAAATCAGGACCCTGATCACCAACCCCTATGAAGTCTATGCCAAGCGCGTCCTGGGATTGCGGGAACTCAATCCCCTGGGAGGTGGCACCGAAGTCCAGCTTCGAGGCACTGTCGTCCACGATATCCTCCATCGTTTCGTTCAGGAAACCTTGGAAAGCAATGCCGATTGCACACCGGAGAAACTGATGGGCATCGCCAGAGAGAAGTTCTCCGCAACTGACTTGCCGTCTCATGTCACGACATTCTGGCTTGCCCAGATGGACAAAATGGCCGGAGAATTCGTGGAACTGGAAATCAGGAGACGGTCCAGGGCGGAGCCATACCTGCTGGAGTGCAAGGGTGGCTACTGGTTTCCCGACCTTGATTTCACCCTGACGGCACGGGCCGACCGTATCGACAGGTCTGGCCAGCGGTATTTTCTTTACGACTACAAGACCGGAACAATCCCCACCAAGGCGCAGGTCGACCGATACGACAAACAACTCCCACTAACGGCCATGATGATCGAGAACGGTGCGTTCACGGAAGTTTCGAACGGAACCGTGCCCGCCAGTGCCTATATCGGCGCGGGCCGGGAAGCGAAGGAGGTCGATATTCCCAGGATGATCGCACAGGAAGGCGAGCAGATTGACCGGTACGCACAGGACTGGGCGAGGCTCGGGAAGATGCTGGAGGCTTATCTGGACGAAAAGACGCCATTCATCGCCCGGCGCTATGTCGAAACCAGGGATTTCGGACAGGCATACCACCACCTCGCCAGGTTCGGTGAATGGGATGACACAGCCGGCCTGAAGAATGAGCCCTGGTCATGAACCGGTTTTCCGATTTTGACCCGGCTACAATTCCACAAGTCAGGGCGGCGGACCCCAGCCATCCCTCCTGGGTTTCAGCAAATGCCGGCTCGGGCAAGACCAAGGTTCTCACAGACAGGGTTGCTCGGCTTCTGCTGTCCGGCACCCCTCCCCAGCGGATCCTGTGCCTGACCTTCACGATTGCGGCCGCTTCCAACATGCAGAACCGGCTGTTCGAGCGTCTGGGCGAGTGGTCGATGCTTCCGGATGACGAATTGATACAGGAACTCCTCAGGCTCGGAGAAGATGGTGACTCGCTGAACAGGGAGCGTCTCCGGCTTGCGCGCACGCTGTTTGCTCGCGCACTTGAGACACCGGGCGGCCTCAAGATCCAGACAATTCATGCCTTTGCGTCGGCAATCCTCAAGCAATTCCCGCTCGAGGCCGGAATCTCACCGCAATTCGTACCGCTGGACGACCGTACTGCCAGGCGAATGCGGGAAGAGATCCTGGACATGGTCTCACAGCAATCACCCGCGACCTTCCGGGAATTCGCAGGTTACACCCACACGTCAAGGCTGCCCGAACTCATCGAGGAGATATCCGGAAACCGGAGAGACTTTGCCTGCGGTGTCGACGAGGATGAGCTTTGCAGGATATTCGGTATTGATCCACCAATTCCTTCACCTGATGCCGAAATTCGCCGGCTGATTACCGAGGGAGATGTCGCCGCGCTTCGTCAACTCGTCTGGTGGCTGGGAGGAGGAAGGGTCTCCGACCAGAGGGCAGCAGGCAAGTTGAACGAGTTGAACCTCGATGCTCCGGCGCGATCCGATTTCGACATCTTGCAGGGCGTGTTTCTCTTCGGGCCATCGGCCAGGGAACCATATTCTCCGAAGACCGGAAGATTCCCGACAAAGGACCTTCGCGAGAGTTTCGGTGACATCGGAGTGTGGCTGAACGAATTCATGAATCGGGTGGCTGACGCAAGGCCGAGGATCCTCTCAGCCGAAGCTGCCGAAAGGACGCTGGCACTACACCGGTTCGCCGAGGTCTTCCTTTCTGCGTATGAACAGAGGAAGAGACTGGATTCCAGCCTGGATTTCGACGACCTGATCCTGAAAGCAGTTGACCTGCTGAACGATCCGGAAACCGCGCAGTGGGTTCTCTACAAGCTCGACGGCGGTATCGACCACATACTCGTCGACGAAGCGCAGGACGTCAGCAGGACCCAATGGAGCATCATCACGGCCATTGCCGAGGAATTCACCTCGGGAAAGGGCGCGCGCGAAAGGGACAGAACCGTCTTTGCCGTCGGAGATGAAAAGCAGTCGATCTATGGATTCCAGGGGGCGGCACCCGAGAAATTCGAGGAGATGAGAGATCATTTCCAGGAAAGATATACCGGAGCCGGACAGGCATTCATCCAGGAAGACCTTGAGTACTCGTTCCGATCGTCTCCGGCAATTCTCGAGGTTGTGGACAGGATATTTGCGGACCGGACTGAACCGGGATTTGGCGGTGGAATCCGCCATCGTGCCTTCAAGAGCGAACTTCCCGGCCGAGTTGATCTCTGGCCCATGATCGAGGAGTCTGACAAGCCCGAGCCGCCCGAATGGCACGGTGCATTGCTGGTCCCGAGCGAAATGCGGGCGCAGGCAAGACTTGCCAAGCTGCTGGCGAGTGAAATCCGGCGAATCACCGATCCGCAAGACGCGGAACAGATCGAGACCGGCGGAATGGTCCGGCCTGCGCAGTACGGCGATATCCTGATTCTTGTTCGCCGAAGAAACGTACTGTTCCATTCCATAATATCCGAACTCAAGAATGCGGGCCTGCCGGTTGCTGGAACAGACCGGATGAAACTGACTGAAAACCTGGCGGTTCGGGATCTCAGGGCGATGCTGTCCTTCCTCGCAACAAGGGCTGATGACCTGTCTCTCGCCGTGGTACTGCGATCACCGATCTTTGGGATGACGGAGGGGGAACTCTATTCGGTTGCCCATGGGCGCGGAAGGAACTCCCTCTGGAATTCGCTGAAATCCAGGGAAGGCGAATTTCCCGAAACCGTCACCGTCATCAAGGACCTGTTGCTGCAGGTTGACCGGCTGAAACCCTACGAACTGATCGAACACCTGCTGACCGTCCACAAGGGGAGGGAACTCCTGACTGCCCGATTGGGAAACGAGATTTCCGAACCCCTGGACGCATTCCTTCATCAGGCGATTACCTATGACGACGAAGAAGCATCGACGCTAACCGGGTTTCTTGAGTGGAGCAGTAGCGACTTCGAAATCAAGCGCCAGCTTGACCAGGCCGGCAACGAGATTCGGGTGATGACGGTTCACGGTGCAAAGGGGCTGGAATCCCCGATCGTCGTCCTCCCTGATACGTGCGAGAGGCGAATTGGACACAATGACAGCTTGCTGTTCACGGAAGACGGCGTCCCCCTCTGGGCTGTGCCAAAGAATTGTCGTCCAGACTTGCTCAGCGCCGCGGCACAGGAGTACGAAAGGCAGGCGGAGAACGAGCATCTCAGGCTACTCTATGTCGCCCTGACTCGAGCGGAAAGTTGGCTGATTGTCGCTGGAGCAGGCAAGGCCACGCCGGAAAGCTGGTTTGGCCAGATCGAATCGGGTCTGGCGGAATGCGCGATCGAAACCGTGCCGACAACAGGACTGGCGGATAGCGACTGGCCATTTGCAGCATTCCGGCGACACTCCTTCGGAAGCTGGCCTCTGCCGGGAGTTGCGGAGGCCGGAAAGGACGAACCTGACGCGTCCCTTCCAAGTTGGGTACGTGAATCTGTTCCGCAGGCCGAGCCGCCTGCAGCACCAAGATCTCCGTCCCGGCTCGGTGGAGACAAGGTGTTGCCGTCGAGGGCAACCCGAAAGGGCGGCCAGCTGGCGCCACAGCCAGACGATTCGCTCGAACGGGGAACAATGATCCATCTCCTGCTGGAGCATCTGCCTGCAGGTGACAGCAAGGAAAGGCAGCGGCATGCCTACCAGATTTTAGCATGCGAATTTCCGCAGCTGGCAGGCACGCAGTTCGAGGAAATCTACGGAGAAGCCTGCCGTATACTGGACAATCCCGAACTCGCGTTTCTGTTCGGGGATTATTCACTTGCGGAGGTGGGTATCACGGCAAGACTCGATGGCCTGGATGGCGACACCGTGCTCGGATATGTGGACCGGCTGGTTCTTGAGAAAGGCAGGGTACTCGCGGTGGACTTCAAGTCGAACGCCCTGGTTCCTGCCGGCGACAAGGAAGTCCCGGAAGGAATCCTGAGGCAACTGGGCGCGTACCATGAAGCTCTGCAATTGATCTATCCGGACAGGCGAGTTGATGTTGCCGTTTTGTGGACCCGAACAGGTGAATTCATGCAGGTCGATCCGGAACTGTGCAGTGAGGCACTCAAACGAAGCGATCCCGCTGGCGGGGAATCGGAACTGGTTACCTCAACCGAATTGGATGAATTCGGCGAGTCGTTCAAATAGCTTGTCGGAATGCCGTGTCCTTGTCCGGCCTCCAGGAACAGCCTGTTCGTTCACTTCAACTCCAGTTCGATGAACGCGTTCAGTTTGCTGTCATCATTGATGACATTGTGTTCGACCCCGGCATATCTGAAATATGGTTCTCCCCTTTCGAGCTGCGCATCAGACTCCGCGCCGGAATTGTCGATGATCTTCAGACGTCCCGTTGTGAGCGGAACGACGATGTAATCCAGTTCGTGCCGGTGATGACCGGTCGCCTGGCCCGGCTCGAAACTCCACTCCGTTACCCTGACTCTCTCATTGTCGATCTTTACGGTTGCCGACGCCTGGGGAAAATCGCCCATCTCTGCCTCACTTGCCTGCTTCAATTTGCAATCGGGGCAAGTGAACAGGATAAGCTCTTGCCACGCAAGTCCGTTGATCCCGAGAACGCAGATCACCTTCGACATTCATGGTGAGCTGTGGACGAAAGTACTCGCGCCGGGATCATTCCGGCTGTCCTTTCTTGCCCAAAATACCGTTTGTCGAGAATGCCCGTGCCTTGATCAACTTGACGCAGTCGGTGCCCGGTCCTATTTCTCACGTTTGCCTACCGGGGAGATCCAATCATGAGCATTACGCACCTTACAGACGACAATTTTGACACCGAACTGGAGTCCTCCAGCGTTCCCGTGGTCGTGGATTTCTGGGCGCAATGGTGCGGTCCCTGTCGTCAGATTGCCCCGGCGCTCGAAGAGCTTGCGGACGAGTTGAACGGCAAGGTCGCCATCGCCAAGGTGAATATCGATGAAAACCCCAATACTCCGGCGAAGCTGGGTGTGCGCGGGATTCCGGCACTGTTTATCTTCAGAAACGGCGAACCGGTTTCGAACCGGGTCGGCGCGTTGTCCAAGGCTGATCTGAAGAGGTGGATTGAGGGCTCGATCTAGTTCAACCGAGTTTCCCTGTTCAAACTGAATTGCTGCTCCGGGTAATCAATAATCGAAAGACCTGTGCTGGTCCCAGGTGGTGCAAGCTGGCACGTCTGTCGACATGGACAATCGAATGCAGCTTCACATTAGGCATTTGACAGAATTTCATTACGCCTACCCGTTGACCGGTGGCACGATGAAAATAAAGATGACGCCCTGGTGTGGTCGCGGCCAGGAACTGCGCCAGCGGGAGTTGAAACTCACCGGTTGCATGCAAAGCAGTTCGTTTCGCGACTTCTTCGGCAACTCGGTCGAACTCGTTGTCGTAGATGAAGGACAAGACAGCATCCGCGTGGAAATGAGCGCCGATGTCGTGACGCTGGATCGGGCGGGCATCTGGGGCAACGAGCCTAACGACACCCCCGCCAGCGTGTTCCAGTCCGCAACTCCCAGGACGATTCCGGGTGAGGCCATCGGCCGAATTGCCCAGCAATTCGCCGGGGAGGACCTTCGGGACCCGGAAATCCTCCATCGACTGGCCGAACATGTGCGTTCAAACGTAGCCTACAGGATTGGCAGCACGAGCGCGGAAACCACTGCAGAGGAAGCGGCACTGAAGGGTGAAGGTGTCTGCCAGGATCACACGCATATCTTTATTTCAGCTGCCAGGATGCTTGGATTGTCTGCCCGCTATGTCAGCGGCTACCTGAAAATGCATGACCGGACCGAACAGGAAGCGATGCATGCATGGGCCGAGGTCTACATCGACAACCTCGGCTGGACCGGATTTGACGTTGCAAACGGGATATCGCCTGAAGAAACACATGTCAGAATCGCGGTGGGGAGAGACTATTACGATGCGGCTCCCATCACCGGCATCGTCCGCGGCGGCGGGACTGAAAAGATGATGGTCACAATCAGTGTCAGTTCGTAGCTTCAGGCGTTCTCACGCAGTAACCATCCTGCAAGATACAGCGTTCCGCACACCGAAAAACTCGAGCCGGACCATTCAAGAGCCATACTGTTCTGTCCTTGTTTGGTGAAGGATTCCTGTTTGCGTCTCCATGTGATCCGCCGTTCCGGTGATTGCGCGGGAGGCAAGAGTGATGGCCGAATTCCGGCGACGGTCAATATTGCCTTCCACGTTTCCAAACCGGATGCCGTGCAGGGGCGATCCGGGGCGGCCCCGGCCTCCAATGGCGAGATGAGGATGTTTGCTCCAATGCCCCAAGTTTGGCCGTGAATTGATCGTACCTGAATGCGTTCAGGTGGCATCTTCAATTTCGGCAGATTGCGAATTATGTCTCGGTAGGCGACCTAGATGTCTGTCGCAACGATGCGAGGATGAGGGGGTGTGAATCTCAAATTGCGACACCTGCGACTTCTCACGCGGCCAGGGGCTGACGGATGTGGTTTCGATTGTCGTTTGCCGCTCCATTGCGTCCGCGTGCCTGCATGATCCGCTCCCATGCACAATCGAAGCGGCCGGATATCACCAGCGAGCGGAAGGTCAACACCGCCTGACCACCGGCGATCCCCCAGCGCATCCCGGACCTCTTGAGACGCTCGGAGATGTGCGTCTTGTTCGCGGCCTCGACGATACCCGAGCCAATGATGAGCCCCTGCCGGCGCAATTCATGATAGCGCATCCGGTGCCGGTGCTTGCGGAAATAATTCAACATGCAGGTGAGTTCCCGCCGCGCCGTCTCGTTGCCGGCCCGCTCCCGCAACCCGCGGATGGCGCGGATCACCCGGATGACCCCGTCCGGCTCGTCCCTGAGCACCCGCCGCCAGCGCCGGAACCACTCTGCGGGCGAGGCGGCATGCTCCGATGCGCCAGCCAAATGGCTGGCCGCATGGAAGACATCCACGGCTTCAGCATCCGGCATCAGGCCAGACAGAAATGTCCACAAGTCCCTTCTCCAATGCTATAGAACGCGAGTTTCAGAACCGATCAGTGGTTCTGTCCCGACCTGGCCACGCCTTTGACGGTCAGGAGGTCATGATCACCGGCAGCCGCCGTCGTGCGGCGACGGGCAACCTGATCGTCGAGGCCGAATTCCCGGACGGTCGCCGTCAGTGGATGCCGGCCCGCTGGACGAGCCTTGAGTCGAACGTTTCCTGCGGGATCGAATTGCATGGATGGTTGTCGGACTTTGTGGCATTGGCTGATCTCGTTGATGCATTGAGGCGACGGCATGCGGATGGAGCCGGATCAGGAGCCTGCCCTGTTGAGCCTTCTGGCATGGCAGGATCGACAGCGCCGATGGGAGGCGGTTCCGGAGGATGCGCGCCGGGCGTTCGTGACGGAACTGGCAGGTTTGATGGTCCGAGTGACGGTTCGGGAGCAGGACGGTGATCGAGCGCATCACGGCTGACCAGCTTTCGCGCCTCGCGGTCGTGTATGTCCGGCAATCGAGTCCCGGGCAGGTCCAGAACAACCGCGAGTCGACACAGCGGCAATATGCGCTGGCGCAACGCGCACGGGAGTTCGGCTGGCCGGAGGACCGCATCGAGACGATCGACGGCGATCTCGGGATGACCGGCTCGGTTGCCGGGTTGCGTCGGGGGTTTGATCAATTGTGCCGGAAGATCGCGCTTGGCGAAGTGGGCGCGGTGTTCGGGATCGAGGTGAGCCGCCTCGCTCGGAACACCTTGGAATGGTTCCAGCTTCTTGACCTGTGCCACCAGGGCGACACGGTGATTGTCGAGGACAGCCACGTCTACGCTCCGGGGCGCAACGATGATGACCTCGTGCTCGGGATCAAGGGTACCGTGTCTGCCTCGGAGTTGTCGATCATCAAGGCACGCCTGGACGGAGGCAAGCGCAACAAGGCGATGCGCGGCGCCTTGTACGGCAATCTGCCTGCGGGATACGTGCTGGCGGGGGAGACCCTGTCGAAGGATCCGGACCGGCAGGTCCGGGCAGCGATCGAGCGAGTGTTCAGCGCCTTTCTCGAGGCCGGCACGGCGCGCGCGGCGGCGCAACTCCTGCGCGATTCCGGGCTGCGCCTTCCTGTCCGCAGGTATGGACAGGTGAGCTGGAAGGATGCGGACTACATCCGTGTTCAGTCCATTCTCAAGAACCCGACGATGGCCGGCGTCTATGCCTGGGCCCGTCAGGCCGGGCCGCTGGACGGGCCGCATTGCGAGCACTGGAAGGTGTGGATCCAGGACCATCATGAGGCGTATGTGGACCTGCCGGCCTGGCATCGGATCCAGGACCAGCTGTTCCGCAACCAGGGGAAGCGCGCCTCGGACCGCGGCGCGCTGCGCGAGGGGGCGGCGCTGCTGCAGGGGCTGGCGACGTGCGGTCACTGCGGCCGTTCGATGGGCGTCCGGTACAACAAGTCCTGGCACTATATCTGCCTGGGGCGCAAGAGCACCAAGGGCGTCCACGACGGCTGCTTCTCGACCGGCGGTGTCCGCATCGACAGGCTGGTGGCGGCCCGCTTTCTGGAGGCGGTGGGTCCGGCGGGCATGGAGGCGGCCCTTGAGGCGGAGCGACTGGCGGGCGCGGAGAGGGAGACGGCGCTCCGCAGCCATCGCCTGGAGCTTGAGCGGTGCGGCTACGACGCGTCCCTTGCCGGGCGGCGGTATCGTCAGGTCGATCCTGACAACCGTTTGATCGCCGCGACGCTGGAACGGGACTGGGAACTGGCGCTGCAGGCGCTGGAGCGCGCGCAGCAGCAGGTTGCGGCAGCCGAGGCGGAACGGCCGCCGGATCCGGATCCGGAGCGGCTCGCGTCGCTGGGCCGGGATCTGTCGAAGCTCTGGGAGGCCGAGGAGACGACGGCGCGGGATCGCAAGCGGCTGCTGTCCTGCCTGCTGGATGACGTGATCCTGCGCATGGACCGGAATGCCTGGGAGATCAGCTTGTTCCTGCAGTGGAAGGGCGGGCGGACCGACGAGTTCCACATGCCGGTCCTCACCGGACGCCGCGAGATCAAGCGCGACGATGCGGACACGGTGGACCTCCTGCGCCGGCTGTCGGCGTTCTATCCGGACGGGGAGATCGCACGGATTCTCAATCGCCAGAAGCGGGTGACGGCCCGGGGGCTGCAGTACACGGGTTCGCGGGTTGCGGCATTGCGGGGGCGACACGGCATTCCCGTCTGCCCGCCGCGCGAGGCCGATGCATCGGGGGCGCCGGCCGTGAGCGTGTCCGAGGCGGCCGCCGAACTCGGCGTGACGGGAACAACGCTCTATCGCTGGATCCGCAAGGGGTTGGTGCCATCGATCCAGCCTGACGTCTCCGGGGCGCCCGTCCGCGTTCGCCTGACCGACGATTTCCGCTCCCGGTTCTGCCCCGATCCGCCGGACGGGTTCGTGCCTCTGGCGACGGCCATCGTCCGTCTCGACGTCAGCAGGCAGACGGTCTGGAAGCGCATGCGCGCCGGGAAGCTGCAGGCGGCCTACGTGACCCGTGGCAAGCACCGCGGCCTCCATGTCCTGGTCTGCCCGGACGAGGACATGCCACTCCTGTCGGGGCTTGGCCGGACCGACGCAGGACAGGCCGGAACCGATGATTGATGCGCGCGCACGGTACCCGCTGCCGATCAGTCTTCCACCACCGCGCGGCACCTTCCGGCGGACGGCATTGTCACATGGTCAACTCCGGCCCGAATGCGTCCATGATCCGCAATGCCGGCGGAATCCATGCATTCCGTTGATCCGGGGACGCAGCCGTGGCAAGTCGGGCGATGGAAACGGGCCGATCGGCATGCAGGATGGTTTGGCGCATCGGGTTCCAGGCCGCAGACCGGCACTGATTGCCCGGATTCGCCATTGTCACGAGGTCAGCACGCTGCCGGGAGCGAGAGGCCAAAAATCATGCTTACGGGGAAAACAAATTGAATTCATGATGTTGCGTGCCACCGGGCGCAACCACCCAGAGCGCAAATGACAAAGGGAGCAATGCAGAGCCGATGTCCAGTTGTCCGCAGCGCCATCAGCGATCGCCAGCAGTGTCAGGTCGGGCCGCCTCTTCAACACATGGCTGCATTCCTGCGCCAGCCAGCGCTTGAGGTCGGTCTTGCCGCCCTGTGGCATCCGACCCGAACTGATGGTCGACAAGCAGGCACCCTCCGCATCGTGGAAGGACAGCGTGCCGCAGGCAGCCTCCCGCCAGTTCCGTTCCGGGCCATCCCCGCCTGGCCCTTCGCCGGGACGCAGAAGAACCATCGCACCATCCAGCGACACCGAGACGCTCACCGCCCCGGCCGGGATCTCCTGCCCGGAACGGATGTCGTCAAGCGCATCCTCCTCGATGCCCTGCCAGGCCCAGTGAAGATCGCCCATCAACCGCTGCATGCTGCTCACCGATGGCGCCATGCCGCCCGAGCGATCAAAGATCAGGCCAGACTGGCGAGGCGTGCATTGCGAGACCATGTAGGCCGCAAGCTTGCCGGCCGGACGGGTCATCGAGCCCGGAAGGAGCCCGAGGCTGTCATCAACCGGACACAGCGACCGGCGCTCGCTGCGGCAGCGATACAGGGGACGCTCATACTCGAGCTTGCCGAGAAGGCAGGTCACCGTGCCCCTCGAAGGCGCCACCCTGTGCCATGTCTTGCCGGCGTGCCGGATCGATCCGGCGCCGTCATCCCGCTCCTCGATCAGCCCCTTCAGCAGCATCAGCCCGGTTGCGGCGACGGCACTGACAACATGCTGCTCGATCTCGGCAATATCCATGCCCTGGCGGTCCGACCGGCAAATCTCCTCCGCCAGCCTTGCAAACTCCATCGCCGCCCTGCGAACGGGTTCGGGCAGATGCAAAAACTCCTTGGCAAAGATATCGGCTGTGTGCGACTCTACGGACATCGGGAATGCTCCATTGATTGATTGATAGCTAACCAGGATCTACCATATCCTGTGATCGGTGGCATTCCCGACCCTCCCCGAAAACCCGCATTCGTGCCCGAAACCGGCATCACCGGCACGGCACGGGCACATTCCGGCCCGATCAACGCCGAATCATACCGAATCACCCCGGCTAACAACCCGGTTTTGCCCAAAACAAGCCACGTACTGTCGCAATGTGAGATTTACACCCGGATGAGGCGGGTTCCTTGAGGAGGAGCGCGAAATGAATCAAGATCAAGCCATTGCGTGCTTTGCCGCGATGGCGCAGGATACACGCATTTCCATTGTACGGCTTCTCGTCCAAAACTCTCCCTCCGGGTTGAGAGTGTCAGAAATCGCCAAGCGACTGGACGTTGTTCCGTCCACGCTGTCGGGACATTTGAGTGTCCTCAAGACCTCTGGGCTGCTGCAATCAACGCGAAATCAGCGGGAGATCATCTATTCCGTTGACCTGAAAACGATCAACGACATGATGCTGTTCATCCTGGCAGAATGTTGTGGCGGAGATATTGGCAATGCCGCATCTGCGTTCCAGTCGTTCTTCACTGAATTGAAATCTTCACCGGCGCGGGCTTGAAGGAAAGGTCTCGTCGCGTCTGCCCGTGTCGGTCCCGGTACAACCCGGGATTACTGCCATTGGGGTTCAAGATTCACGCCCTTCTTTGCCTCAAATGCGAGAGTGACGATGGTTGACGAGGCATCGAGCCAATCCTAGAACTTCGGTAATTCGGCGAGCGCCGAAACGCCGTAGCAATTCTCGACGGGGAAATATCTTGCTTCGAAAACTAACAGCCGAATGGCTTGGCACGTTCTCACTGCTGGCCACAATTGTAGGCTCGGGCATCATGGCCGAAAGACTGTCCGATGGAAACGTTGCCATTGCACTTCTTGGCAACACAATACCCACGGGTGCCATCCTTGTCGTGATCATCACCGTGTTTGGACCAGTCTCGGGTGCTCACTTCAATCCGGCAGTGACTCTGAGCTTTCTCTTGCGCAGGGAAATCGCTCCCAACGCCGCGGGTCTCTATGTCCTGGCCCAGGTATTTGGTGGGATTGTCGGCGTCCTTGCAGCCCACATCATGTTTGACAATCCGTTGATAGATCCTTCCACGACCATTCGCACGGGAACTGGACAATGGGCGGGAGAATTCGTCGCGACATTCGGACTTGTGGGGACCATACTGGCTTGCCTGCGAGCACGGCCCGACTTCGTGCCCATGGCTGTTGGCCTTTACATCACCGCAGCCTACTGGTTCACGTCGTCGACGTCATTTGCCAACCCGGCTGTGACCATCGCGCGCGGGTTCTCTGACACTTTCGCCGGAATCAACCCTGCAAACGTTCTTGCGTTCGTGGGTGTGCAGCTGTTTGCAGCTTTCCTGGCCACGCTACTGTTTGGCTGGCTCCTTGACGAGGGACGAAGAGCCGGACCCGTAGAGTCTTCGAATGCGAACAACTGACGGTGCCCTGAGGCGGCGTACAATTCCAGCGAAAGCAATACCGGATTGCTCCTTCCCGGATGTCGCTGCCGCATTGGGGGAATGTGTGCGATACACAATTTGGGGTGAGGCTGCTGATGTGCAAGTTCGAAGTTGATGCGGTTTCGCGCCGACCTGACCCGTCCATCCTGCGCACCCGGAAGTGACGCATTCGCGACTGGCGGACGCAGCACGGTCCCGATCGGTGTTCATGGCGGAACCGAGATTGGTGGCGACCTCGAATTTCCAGCCCTGCCGTGTGCAGTAGAGTTCAAGCACCTGTTCTGGTGCTCCGGATCATTCATCCGATCATGGCCGGACACACGGGCATAGGCGATCGTCCAGCGAGCGGAACCGGGACCGCCCGGTACTCGTTCGGGCGCAGCATCGCCAGGTCGTAACGCCTGTGCCCGCCCGGCGTAAGCTCGGGTCTGACTTTGTCGTTGGTATCCCATCGATGCAGTGTCAAATTCGACACACCAGGCACTCCTGCTGCTTCGTCTGCACCAACAAACCTGTACAGATTGGAATTATCTGCCAACCTATAATGGAAATAAGGGTCACCTGTTAAAGCCCCCTCCTCCCGGTCATATGCGATGTCACCGTACGAATGACAATCTGCGGGATTGCAGGAGAATGAACTGAACAATTCTTCTGAATTCACCCTTTTGCATGAGCCATCAGACTGCCAATGGTTCGTATCTGCCATTGCTGATCATGAGCTTGTCACAACGTGCCTGCGCATCCTGCAGCGCAGCTTGAGGTTGTTTATTGCGAAGCAACATGTCGTGGATCTCCTCGCCGAGGATTCGTACGATCTCGCTCAATTCACTGACAGCGGGTCGCGGCCAAGCCTGAATTTGCCCTCGGCGCGCCATTCTGTCGACAATAGGGATGATTGGACGTCCACGGGTCACACCTGGATCATTGCAAACCGAGAAGCGCGAACTGGCGGTGCTTCCGTCTTCAATGTATAGTTTGGTTGCCGCCGCCGAGGTCAAGGTCCGGACGGCCACGCGCAGCGGGGCGACGCGCAAAGGTGCGGCATTCGAAGGGATGCAGAAGTTCCACCCATCCAATGGCGCAATCTGTGGTTGTCCCGCCACCGAGGGATGCGGAACAAATCCGGTGCGGCCATATGCTGGTGAGGCGGGGTCGTTGAGAAACATCGGCATGATTTGAGTGTAGCAGTAGGCAATAGCTGCCTGGCCATCCGCATAGCATTTTGCACGTTCGTACCAGGACATTTGCAGCACGTTGTCAGGCGAATGGTCCAGCAATTCCACAAGGAACTCGGCGGCTTTCAATGCGGCTTCCGTCCGCAGTCGAGGACGGTAGTTGTCGGGTGCCAGATCGCTGTCACGGAACCGGTGTCCGGCGCGTGGCAGGTTCAGGACCGATTGGCCAAAATCCGCCAAGAGCATAAGGAATGTGGTTCCGACCGGGGTTCCTCTGGCGCCGTTCCAGCAGATGCCGTTAAGCCCGCGTTGCGGGTTGTGCATCCTGCGTGCGTGTTCCAGCAGTTCGTCTAGAGTTGCCGACGGCGAAAGTCCCTGCTCATCGAGAAGATCCTGCCTGTAGATGAGCAACTCCGACGTTGTCTGCACCGGTAGCCCGAAGAGGGTTGAGCCACGCCGTACCGTGTTCAGGGCCTCCGGGTGGAAATCGAGTACGTCTTGCGACGACGGTGCGGACTTGTCCTCAACCGGAAGCACAACTTTCTTCTAATACCTGGATATTCCTGTGGGATCCTCAAAATGCTTCCAATTGGCATGTTGCAATCGTGGTCGCGTGAATTGCTGTATCCTTGCACCGGCACCTCGACCCCAGGTTCAGTGCAGGTCGGTCGGTGGGTGTTCCCGGCTAACCGGACCCGCGTAATCTTGCCAAGGTCTCATCCGTATGCTCGCCTAGCCCGGGAAGATCCGGAACAAGCCTCCCTGGCTCGTCGGCGAACTTGATCGGAATTCCAATGTGGAGATTCCCGTCGGCATCCTTCACCAGCATCTGGCGTGCCTCGGCCTGGGCACTGTGAAACGCCTCATGGATGTCAAGGGCCGGCGCCGAACAGACATCGAGTTTCGACAGGAATTCCTCCCAATCCGCACGCGTGTGACGGGCAAAGGTCTGGCGAAGAAACTGCTTTACCGGCTGCTGCGCCGGACCAGGCGGACCGGTGGCGGTCTCGATGAGGTCTGTGCGATCAAGGGCAGTAAGCAAATTGACGACAAATTTATGCTCGACGCCGCCCAGGGCGATGTAAGCGCCGTCCTTGGTCCTGTAGGTCGTAAAGAAAGCGTATCCACCGAAGCTGCGCTCGTTCTTGACTACGGGAGCACGGTTTTCGGCGAATACCGGTCCTGTCACGTTGGGCAGCCACGACATGAGGCTGTCCATCATCGAGATGTCGATATAATCGCCGCGACCGGTCTGTTGGCGGCGATAGAGCGCCATCAGAATTCCGGCAAGGCCGACCAGGGAACCGGTAACATCGGCCATGGGCATTCCCGGGTTGGCCGGCGCCCCATCACTTCCGAGATTGAGCGACAACGTTCCGGCAAGCGCTTGAATTGCCAGGTCGTGTGCTGGCCGCTCCGCTTCGGGCCCGGTCTGTCCGAATGCCGAGATTGAAGCGTAGACGATACGCGGGTTGCGCTCCCTGACAGTCTTGGGCCCAACTCCGAGCCGGTCGACGACGCCGGGCCGGAACGCCTCGACGAAGACGTCTGCAGTCTCGGCCAGCGACAGGAGGGCCTCGCGATCAGAGGTCTCCTTCAAGTTGAGCACGACGGACTTCTTGTTGCGGTGCGTGTTGCGGAACCAAACCGAGACACCATCCCCCGTCTTGTAGCCGACATTGCGCACGGGTTCCCCGCCGGGTGGCTCGATCTTGATTACCTCGGCACCGTGATCGGCCATAAACTGCGTCAGGTAAGGCCCCGGCAGGAACAGGGAGAGGTCGACAACACGGACTCCGTCCAGCTTCATCTCAGATGACCCCCATGGTTCGGAAATGACGGGTCTCCATCTCGTCATATCCAAGTTCGGAAAGTACCTCGTCGGTATCTGCACCAAGTTTAGGGGCAGCGCGGGTCGCCGGGCGCTGTCCGTCAAGCCGGATCGGCGAAGCGATGAAGGACAGGCCTTCAGGGGCGTCCGGGTGCATGATCGTTTCGATGACTCCGGATTCGGCGGCATAGGGGTTACTTAGAGCAGTCCTCAGATCGAGTACCGGGGCGACAGGGACACGGCCGGCAAGTCGACCGACCCAATTCGCGGTCTCTTCCATCTGAAACGAAGCATCGAGCAACGAGGCAAGCTCCGCGCGGTTCCTGTAGCGGTCTTCGTTGGACAGGAAGCGAGGGTCTTTGATCAGTTCGGACAACCCGAGCGCCTTGCAGAGTTCCTCCCAGAACTTCGGAAGTACGCACATCACGAAAACATGGCCGTCAGCTGTAGGGAACATTTCGCACGGCACTATCGCGGGATGGCCGGATCGCGGGCGACGATGTATTTCGGCGCACTCGTTGAGGTGCCAGGCCGCAGGATAGGTCAACTGGTGCATGGCCACGTCGTAGAGCGATACGTCCACATCGCGCCCGCCGCCTGTGCGGGCGGCCCCGAGCACGGCGGCAGTCAATGCAAAGGCTGCAGTAATCCCCGTCAGATAGTCAACAATCGACAGCCCCATGCGCGTCGGCGGACCATCCGGTTCGCCCGTGATATCCATCAGGCCAGCCTCGGCCTGCATCAGGAAGTCGTAGGCGGGCCGGGATGCGCGCGGGCCGTTGCGACCGTAGCCGGAGAGGTGCAGGCAAACGATCTCGGGCTTGAGATCCTTCAGGTCTGCATAGGTCAGTCCCAAGCGAGCAGGCTGGTTACCGCGCATGTTGTTCATTACGGCATCCGCGCTGGCGACCAGCCTGCGGAAAATCTGCTGACCTTTCCCGGATTTCAGGTTGAGCGTCACCGAGCGCTTCGACCGGTTGAAAGTCTGAAAGAAATGGCTGTCGTTCTCACCCAGGAAATACGGACCCGACTGGCGCGAGCTGTCGCCTGAACCCGGTGGTTCGATCTTGATCACCTCCGCCCCCATATCCGCCAGATAGGACGAGCCGAATGGCCCCGCACCGTACTGTTCGACGGAGACAACGCGAATCCCGGAAAGCGGCGCCGTCATCATGCGGCACGAGCTGCCTTGGCAGCGGCCGGGATGTGGTCTGATTTTACTGTCACGGGATTCTTCCCGGGTTCACAATCCATCCCGGCCAGCCAGGATCCCCTGACGGTCGCCGGGCAAGGCGCAGTAAGCGATTGAGAGAATCGGGCTTGGTGAATTCAATGGTACTCTTCTCCCCCCGAGACGTTGAGGGCTTCCGCCGTGACGTATTCGGCCTCGTCAGAACAAAGGAACGCACAGGCCGAGGCAATGTCTTCCACGCGCCCTGTCCGACCGAGCGGGATTCGCTCACGCATGTCGGACATGTACCTGTCGAGCGATTTTCCCTGGGCCTGGGACATGAAGTCATTCTGCCAGGCACCAAGGCCGGTGGTAATGTGGTTCGGGCAAATCGCGTTCACGGTGATCCGATGTTCGGCCAGTTCAAGCGCCGCCGATCGTGTAAGGCCCAGCACGCCATGTTTCGAAGCGGTGTATGCGGAGGCAAAGGCGAAGCCCGATTTTGCGGCCTGACTGGCAATATTGATGATGCGTCCGCCGCGACCCTGCGCAATCATCAGTCGAGCCGCATGCTTGATACCGAAGAAGACCCCCCTGAGGTTTACGTTCAGCACGGCGTCCCATTTCTCCTGCGTCATCTCGACGAGAGGCCCGAACAGGTATCCGATTCCGGCATTGTTGACGACGATGTCAAGGCTCCCGAACTCGGACAGGGCATGGTCCATCAGCCTGGCGACATCCTTCTCGACCATCATGTCGCCACATAACGCGGTGGCTCGGCCACCTGCCTCGCGAATCGAACTTGCCGCCCGTTCAAGATCCTCGGCTGTTCCGACCCCATGAGACGGAGCAGTGTCGCCGCTCACAAGCCCCAAATCATGCAGAACGACACTGGCACCCTCTTCAGCCAGGCGGGAACCGATGCTGAGTCCGATGCCTCCTGCCCGGCCTGAGCCGGTGACGACGGCGGTCTTCCCTTCAAATCGCATGGAAACCTTACGCAAGGTCCTCGGTTACGATGAACAGCGGATTCTCGGCAAAGCCCTGAAAATCCGTGGCGATCGCTTTCATGGCGTCGGTTCCGATGTCCTCGATCAGGCCATCCATGGTCCGTACGTCGAGAACTTCGATGTAATCATAAGGCGAACACTGGTCGGAGCCGAGTATTCCAGTTGCTCGATGCACGGTGAAACCCGATACCGATGGAAGCCCGGAAACAGTCGGCGCATCAATTGTTCTTGCCCAGTTCTCATAGGTATCGGGGTCGATCCCCTGCTTCAGGTTGAAGAGAACAACAATGCGCGGCATGGCGAATTTCCCGTTATTTGTCTGGACAAATGACGGAAGCCCGGGGGCAAAGTCAAGTCCGGTTCAAGATCTCGACACCCGGACTTCCCTGCTGTAGCAGGTCTGGATGCCGAAAACCGGATCCCGGTGCGAGGTTGACAAGTCCCTGCATCATGATATTCGAGTTGTCCGGACAAATATCCTCAGAGAGAGAGGTCTCAACGTCATGCAAGAAGTCACGCGCCTTGCACAAGCAACAGTGCTTACAATCGCCGCCATTGGCGCTGCCGCGGCGCAGTCCCAGGAAATGCTCTTCCTCGCCGAGGATGTTCCTGCCGGGTTGAACTACGATGGACCGGCTGCGGCCATCCCGACGAGCCAGACCGGCATGGTCAACGTCATGGAGCCGCTATTCGGCTACGTCACCAACCCTCCCAATGAAAGCGGTGTCATCACGCCCGATTTTGGTACCTTTGAAGGCCGCCTGGTCGACAGCTGGAGTTACGACGGTGAATCGTACACCTGGACGCTGAACCTCCGGCAGGGCGTGGAGGGCTGCGATGGTGCAACCTTCAACGCCGACGACGTGGTCTACACCTTCGCGAGGGGGAAGTCGATTTCGGGTGCGGCGCCGATCGGATGGTTTCTGTCGAATGTAGCTTCGATCGCCAACTTCACGCCGGACGTGTTCGGGGATGAAGCCGCACGCGCGCTCGGCGACGAGGTTGTCAAGGTGGACGACTACACCGTGACGATCCGGCAATCCGAACCGAACGCTCTTTTCTTGCCGGTACTTACCATCTTCGGCCTGTACATCTTCGACAAGGAGTTGATGGACGAGAACGCCACAACTGAAGATCCCTGGGCGCACGACTACACCAACAACGTCAACGTTCCGAGTTTCGGCCCCTATTGTGTCGAGAGTTGGACAAAGGACGACGAGATCGTATTCGCCGCCAACGAGAACTACTACCGCGGCGCTCCTGCCATCAAGCGGGTGGTCATGAAAAAGGTACCGCAGTCATCCAACCGGGTCGTCGTTCTGCGAACGGGGCAGGCACAGCTTGTGCAGGGCCTGACCCCCCGCGAATACGACAGCTTGCGCGAGGTTGACGGCATCTCGGTCGGCAGCGTGTCCGGCAATGAAAACCTCTTCGTGCACATGAATTTCGATGTTCCGCCGTTCGACAATGTTCTTGTCCGGCAAGCCGTTGCCCATTCGATCCCGACCCAACAGATCATCGACAACTCCTATTTCGGCCAAGCGACGCGGTGGGCAGGCCACGTGCCGTCCAGCTATCCCGGCTACCACGAGTCAGCGGCGCAGTACGACTACGATCCGGATGCTGCAAAAGCCCTGTTGGCCGAAGCCGGTTTTCCGGACGGGACCGGGCTCGATGCCTTCGAAGAGTCGTTCCAACTGACTTACGTATCGGAAAAGGAAACCACGCTCGGGCCAACCGTCAATGCCATCGCGACGTCGATGCGCGAAATCGGCTTCCCGGTGACCCTCAACCCGATCCCGCAGACACAGTACGGCGACCGTCAGCTTGTAAAGCGCGACCTTCCGTTTGCAGTCAATGATCAGGAAAAGCCCATCGGCGTTGACGCGGGCTACGCGACGCAACTCTTCTTCGTCTCACCTGAAAGCGGTGGACTCAACAACATGGTGAACTACCGGAATGCCGAGATGGATGCGATCTGGGCCGGGGCACGGGTTGAGGCCGACAGTAGCGCACGCGATGCCATGCTCGTGGAGATTCAGGATATCCTGATGAGCGATGTTGTCTGGGCGCCGGTTGTCGAGTACGCGACGCAGTGGGCTCATTCCGATCGCGTGAAAGGGCTGCAGTGGCACGCTGACAACTCGGTCCGTTTCTTCGATCTGAGCATCGACTAACACATAGTCGAGGGGCCGTACCGGACACCGGACGGCCCCTTCCATTTTCAGGATCGATTTGGCGACACACGCAAGTTGACACGATACGTCATTCGCAGACTGGCTGTTGGACTGGTTCAGTTGCTCTGCCTGGTCGTCGCCGTCTTTTTCCTGATCCGTCTTCTCCCAGCCGATCCCGTCTCGAGGTTCGTCGGACTGAACTCGAGCGCCGAGGCCTACGCACAGGCCGAGCGGAGCCTTGGACTGGACCGACCGATCATGGTTCAGCTGGGTCACTATCTCGGAATTCTCCCCTCCGAAGGAGACGGATTGCTGCAGGGAGATCTCGGCACATCCTGGGTAACTGGTTCTGCGGTTGCTTCGGAGATTGCGCAAACACTGCCGGTCACGCTTGAACTCCTGACCATGGCGTTTCTCTGTGCCTTGATCATTTCCGTGCCTGTCGGCATGCTGGCAGCGCTACGGCCTGGCGGCGCCGCGGACAAGGGGGTGTTCGTCTATTCGCTGTTTGCCGGATCCCAGCCGGAGTTTTGGTGGGGGCTCTTGTTCGTTTACCTGTTCTTCTTCTCCTTGGGCGTGGCACCGGCCCCGCTTGGGCTTCTGTCGCCACTTACGAGTTCTCCGCCAGCCATCACAGGCTTCGTCACGATCGACAGTCTGCTGGCCGGACGACCCGACGTGTTCCTTGAAGCGATGCATCACTTCATGCTGCCCGTTGCCACGATGGTCTTTATCCTGTCGGGACCGATAATCAAGATGGTGCGCCAAAACATGGTGCGTGCACTTGGGAGCGATTTCGTACTATACGCGCGCTGCGCCGGTCTGCCGCGTCGGCGAGTAGCGTTCTATGCCCTGCGCGCTGCGCTCGCACCCTCGATGACCCTTATCGGGATCCTCTACGGGTTCATGCTGGGCGGAGCAGTGTTGATCGAGAGCGTATTCTCACTGGGGGGCCTCGGCCAGTATGCCATACGCTCGATCCTCGCCTTCGACTATCCGGCGATCCAGGGTGTCATCCTCGTCATCACTGCGATCTCGTTGCTCGTTTATCTTGCTCTCGACCTGATCCATGCATTCATTGATCCGAGGGTGACACTTTGAACACCGAGGCAACACACGATCCCCGGCGCAAACGCACGGACTGGTTGTACTGGATCGGTATCACAATCGTCGCTACCACGGTTTTCCTTGCCGCCTTCGGTCCCTTGATCGCTCCCTATGATCCTACGCTTGCAACAGCACGCGTGAACGTTCCACCGCCGGGGCCGGCCGATTGGCCGGAACTGATCTGGCAGAGCGTTTCGGGCTCGCTGCAAGAGCCGCCGCATTGGTTCGGCACCGATGCCAGTGGGTTCGACCTGTTTTCGCGAGTCATTTCGGCACCTCGGGTCGACCTCACGATCGCGTTGGCTGCAAATGGGCTTTCGCTTCTCATTGGCGTCCTCCTGGGACTCATCGCCGGGTACTTTCGCAACATTCTCACCGAGTGCTTGATGCGTGTATCCGACGTTCTGCAATCGTTCCCGGTGTTTATCTCGGCCATGATCCTCGTCGCACTGGCCGGAAGGTCGACCGTGAACATCGTGATTGCGCTGGCTCTCCTCTACACCCCCATCTACATACGTTTGACCCGATCGGAGGTGCTGAGCCAACGTGTGAGAGGATATGTCGAAGCCGCCCGGGCGCTCGGCAATCCTGAAATCGTTGTGGCATTGAGACACGTCCTGCCGAATTCGCTGGCGCCGGCCCTCATACAGTCTTCAGTGACCATCGGATTCGCCATCCTGCTTACGGCAGGACTGAGTTTCGTTGGTGCCGGCGTCCGTCCTCCTGCACCTGAATGGGGGCTGATGATCTCTTCGGGCGCCAACCAGATCATCCTAGGCGAGTGGTGGCCGTCGGTCTTTCCCGGTGTCGCCGTCTCGCTGACCGTCTTCGGTTTTGCCGTTCTCGGCAACACGCTGGAGAGGCGCTATAACAATTGATGATGTCCGAGCGGCGCAAACCAGCATGAACGAAGTCTACCCGGAGATCCTGTGTGCCGAGAACCTCAAGGTCACCTATCGCACAACTGGCGGCCCGGTCAGCCCTCTCGTCGATTTTTCCTTGAGCATCCGGGAACGGGAGGTTGTCGGGCTGATCGGAGATGCGGGATCAGGCAAATCCACGGCCGCGCTTGCGCTCATGGGGGTGGTTCGGCCACCAGGCTATATCGAGAAAGGACGGGTCGCGTTCTGCGGCGATGATCTTTTGGGCAAGAGCGAGGAGGAACTGCGCCTGCTTCGCGGCCGTGACATTGGAATCATCGTCCAGAATCCCCGCGGCGCGTTGAATCCGATGCTTCGCGTCGGGAGTCAGATCGGCAATGTCTATCGGTCGCATAACGATGTCGGCAGGAGGGATGCGGCGAGCCACGCGGTGGACATGCTCCGGATGGTCGGGATCAACGACCCTGAACGGCGGGTAGATTCCTATGCGCACGAACTTTCCGGCGGCATGGCGCAACGGGCGCTGATTGCAATGGCCCTGAGTTCCAGTCCGCGCCTCCTGATTGCCGACGAGCCAACTTCCGGTCTTGATGTCACCATTCAGGCGCAATTCCTGGACGAGATGTGGTCCACTGTTCAGGAAACTGGATCCGCAATTCTCCTGGTCACACAGGATCTCGGCATCATCGCGAATTACTGCGACCGGATCGTCGTCCTTCACGATGGACGGATTGTCGAGGATCAGAAGGTTGGCAGTTTTTTCCGTGCGCCGGAGCATCCCTACAGCCGCAGTGTCATGTCGCTTCAGCGGAACGCCGGCAGCAGGGGGAACGGTTCTCCTGCAATGCTGCAGGACGCTGCCAAGGCGGTTGTGGCTGGGCCGCTCGTTGAAGTCCGTGACCTTTTCAAGGATTTCCCGATACGAGACAGCGACAAGGTGATCCGAGCTGTACAGGATGTTGCATTCGAGATCGGTTCGGGCGAAACCCTGGGCCTTGTTGGCGAAAGTGGATCAGGCAAGACAACCGTGGGCCGTTGTCTCCTTCGCCTTGAGGAGCCAACCAGCGGTCGAATTGCCTACCGTGGGCGCGAGATTACAGGGATTGGACGACAGGATCTCAGGTCCTACCGATCCCGGATGCAGATCGTTTTCCAGGACCCTTTCGACAGCCTGAACCCTCGTTGGACAGTCGGGCGTGTCTTGCGCGAACCTCTTGATCTCCACACCGATCTTTCGCGTTCCGAGAAGTCCGCACGATCGCGCGAACTCCTCAGGATGGTCGGGCTTGCCGATGACATCCTCGATCTCAAGCCCAAGGGGATGGGCGCAGGCGCCATGCAGCGGCTGAACATCGCCAGGGCGCTGGCGTCGTCCCCGGAATTCATTGTGCTGGACGAACCGACCTCGGTACTGGCCCCGGGCGCAATCAGCGGTTTGATCAAGTTGCTTCGCCGGTTGCAGGACACACTCGGGCTGAGCTACCTGTTCATCAGTCACGACCTGACCACGGTGGAATATCTCTGCCACCGTGTCGCGGTGATGTATCTCGGCCAGATTGTCGAAGTCGGCACGGTGGACCAGGTTTTCAACTCACCGCAGCACCCCTATGCCCGGGCACTGCTCGCCTCACACCTCTTTCCCGACCCGACCCGTCGCCGTGTCGATTCCCCGCCCGAGGATGCACTCGAAGGCGAAATCCCGTCTCCGGTCGATTTGCCGAAAGGGTGCTATCTGGCCGGTCGTTGCAGCCATGCCGTCAACCGGTGCCACGCCGAGCCGCAGATCCTCGAGAGCCTCCCCGATGGCCGGCTTACACGGTGCTGGCGCAGCACTGCCGGCGAATTGCAGACAGCAGCATGAGTTCGCAGCGCCCTGATGTGGTCGTAGTCGGTGCCGGTGCCAGCGGTGCGGCGGTGGCGTGGCGGTTGGCGAAAGCCGGCATGGCGGTAACCTGCCTCGAGCGAGGAGGCTGGGTCGATTATGATGACGTCCCATCCCGGTCGCGTGATTGGGAACTTGCGCGGCAAACCACCCACCACCCGAATCCGAACATCCGGCGTAATCCCTGGGATTATCCGGTCAACGACGCCGACGCTGCAATCAAGCCTATGATGTACAATGCCGTCGGCGGCAGCACGTTGCATTGGGGTGCGCATTTTCCTCGTTTCCGGCCGAGCGACTTTCGCGTTCGGTCACTCGACGGGATCGCTGACGACTGGCCCATCGATTACTGGGAGTTGGCTCCCTATTACGAGGAAAACGACCGGATCATGGGCGTGGCGGGGATCAACGGCGATCCCGGCAATCCTCCACGCGAGGCGCGCCAGATGCCGCCTCTTCCGATCGGAAGAGGTGCCGAGTTGATGGCAGACGCGTTCAACCGGCTCGGCTGGCACTGGTGGGTATCGGACGCGGCGATCAACTCCCGCCCCTGGGGCAAGGGCCGGAATACATGCAACAATTGCGGACCTTGTGATCTGGGATGCGCGGTACGCGCCCGCTCGTCGACCGATGTAACCTATTGGCCGCTTGCCCTCGAGGCGGGTGCTCGGCTCGTCACCTGTGCCCGGGTCTTCGAGATCGAGACTGACGGTGATGGCCGGGCGACAGGCGTGGCCTATTTCGACGAGGACGGGATTCCCCGGAGACAGCCCGCATCCGTTGTTGTGTTGGCGGCGAACGGTATCGGGACAGCGCGTCTGATGCTGCTTTCCACCTCGAAGTCCCACCCGAGCGGTCTGGGCAACCAGTCGGACCTGGTCGGCCGCAATCTCATGCACCATCCGACCGGAATGGTGACGGGCGTCTTCGACGAAGCCATTGATGGTTTCAAGGGCCCATTCGCAACGTCGATCCTTTGCCAGCACTTCTATGAGAGCGATCCTGCGCGCGGTTTTTTGCGTGGATTTCAAATGCAGCTCATACGTTCGGACGCGCCACTCGGAACGGCCGTTGGCGGCTACCTGCCGCGTGTGCCATGGGGGGACGGGCACCATCGCCGTTTCCTCGAGGTGTTTGGCAGGACCGCCAGCCTCACCGTGACCACTGAGGACTTGCCCAATCCCGACAACCGGGTCACCCTCGATGCCGAATTGAAGGATACGGACGGCATTCCGGCTCCGAAGATGACCTATCGCGTCGATGACAACACCAGGGCAATGATCCGTTTCGGGATAGCGCGGGCGACCGAGGCTTTCGAAGCCGCCGGGGCACTGGAAACACAACCCCAATCCCTGGTCGAAGGGGCAGGATTCCACCTCCTTGGCACCGCCCGGATGGGGGATGATCCCCGATCTTCGGTCGTGGACCGGTGGTGTCGGGTTCATGCGGCGCAAAACGTGCTCGTGGTCGACGGGAGCGTCTTTGTGACGGCAGCAGCACTGAACCCGACTCCGACGATCCAGGCAAATGCAATTCGGGTGGCAGATGCCCTGGTTCGCGATCGCCGCGACATTCGAGTGACGGCATGAATGAACGTTTGATTGCAATGCTCGACACGTTACTGCCCGGCGGCTACGGATTTCCGTCGGCCTCTGCTGCAGGCGTGCCGGAATGGCTCCTCGGCGAGTCCCGGTTTGCGCATGTGCTCACCGAAATGCTCGAACTCCTGCCGGAGGGATTCGAGGACCAGGTACCCGTCATTCGGGCCGAACTGCTTGCGAGGGTCGAGACGGCGGCGCCCGGGCGCTTCAATGAAGCCGTTGTGGCAACCTACAGCGGCTACTACACCCGCCCCGCGGTGCTTGCCGTGATCGAGACTGCCTGCGGATACAAGGCCGGCCCTCCGCAGCCCGGCGGCTATGAATTGCCGCCGTTCGACGATTCGATCCTGGAAGTTCCAGGATCTCGGCAGCCGAACTGGCTGGATCCAAACGGGGAGACGGCGAAATGACCAAGGTGCACAGTGGAAAGACTGCGATCGTGACCGGCGGCGCGAGCGGTATCGGCGAGGGGATCGCCTGCCGACTGTCCGAGGAAGGAGCCGCCGTCGTCATCGCCGATCTTGATGGCAAGAAGGCCAGGGCCGTCGCTGATAGCCTGCCGGGTGACACCCTCGCGGTGAGCCTTGACGTTACAGATGAAACCGCGATGGATGATTTGGTTTCGCGGACCGTCGAAACATTTGGCGGGCTCGACATAATGGTCAACAACGCCGGGATCATCCGGATCTCGCCGGTGGCAAGTACAGAGTATTCTGACTGGAAACGGTTGATGGACGTGAACGTCGACGGCGTCTTTCTTGGCTGCCGGGCTGCCGCACGCGTGATGATCAGGCAAGGCCGGGGCGGAGCGATAATCAATGCAAGCTCGGGGGCAGGTCGCCGGGGGGTGCCGAACATCTCGTGCTATTGTGCGTCGAAGGCCGCCATCATCATGCTCACACAGTCGCTTGCCGTTGAACTCGCACCCTACAGCATCACGGTCAACAGCTACGCGCCCGGCCATATTCAGACACCGTTCTGGAAGGAAATTGCTGACGGCTTTTCGAACGTGATGCAAAAACCACCGGAGGAGGTGGTCGAGATGTTCCGGTCCACTGTTCCAATGGGACGGTTCGGTACACCAGGCGATGTGGCTGCGGCGGTTTCATGGCTTGCAACACCCGAAGCGTCGTACATAAGCGGGCAGGCAATCGCGATGAACGGTGCGGAGTTTCCCTTCTGACGGATGTGACAAGGCAGGACACGTCGTTCAGGCACCAACCGAGATTTGCGCGTATCCAACTCAAGTGAGTCGATCCCCATGGTGGAGTTGAACTGGAAACATCGAATTTGCCGTCCAGCCCGTATGGCACGTGTATTCATGGGACTGCATTGGTTCAGGACGTGACCATGGCAGGACAGGTTGTTTCCTTGCAGTGGACGAGCGCATGGCCAAGTCGGGACCATTGGCCAACACCCGGCGACTGCGCTATGGATTCTGTCCGGTGCCGTAGTGGATCGTCTTGCGGGACAATGGAGCAAGACCTTGCATGCAGAGTACCACCCGCGAAAAGCCCAGGCTGTACAGGTACGGCATTGGATCAGCACGATAGGGATGTTGTTTCGGAATGATGCGCCGGAATGGAGCGGAATTTGACTTCATCGTGGTCGGGGCCGGGTCTGCAGGGTGCGTCCTGGCCAACCGCTTGAGCGAGGACAGAAAGCACCGCGTGCTCCTGATCGAGGCGGGCACGCGAGACAGGAACCCGTTCCTACATGTGCCGCTGACCGCCGGACTTGTCTATTTCTGGAAATCGATCAACTGGAACTATGAGATTGTTGCTCAACCCCATATGTGCGACCGGTCCATCCCCTGGCCGCGCGGAAAGGTCCTGGGCGG
This sequence comes from Paracoccaceae bacterium, assembly GCA_963664715.2. Taxonomy (GTDB): domain Bacteria; phylum Pseudomonadota; class Alphaproteobacteria; order Rhodobacterales; family Rhodobacteraceae; genus JAPOXR01. The sequence continues at coordinate 842,758 of CAXXUY010000011.1, read as the reverse complement.
ATCGTCTTCCATCAACGGCATGATGTATATGCGGGGAAACCGCGCCGATTATGACGGCTGGCGACAGATGGGACTTTCCGGCTGGGGATACGAGGATGTCCTTCCTTATTTCAAGCGAAGCGAAGATCATGTCGATCGCGCCGACGGGTTCCATGGCAAGGACGGTCCATTACGCGTTGTGACCGCGAAGGCGGAAAATCCGCTTTACGATGTCTTTCTGGAGTCGGCCGTTGCAGCCGGGCATCCGCGGACGGTCGATCACAACGGGCTCCGGCAGGAAGGACTCTGTCCCTACGACTTCAACATCCGCGACGGGCGGCGGGAATCGTCGGCGACTGCATTTCTGCGTCCGGCGGAGGGTCGAAAGAACCTTGAGGTCTGGACGAATGCGCAGGCGCATAGGGTCATCTTCGAGGATCGGCGGGCGGTCGGAATCGAGGTCGACCGGGACGGATCGCGCCTGTTTGCATCTGTGCAACGTGAGATCGTCCTGTGCTGTGGCACACTCGGATCGCCGCAACTCCTCGAATTGTCGGGGATCGGTGATCCGGACATCCTGAAAGCGGCCGGTTCAACGCCGGTACACGCAACGAAGGCTGTCGGCACGAATCTTCATGATCACCTGGGCGTCTACCTGACCTACAAGTGCCGGGAACCCTTGACGCTATACGGGCTGTTCCGTCCGGACAGGATCCTGGTGGCAGGATTGAACGCATTGCTGTTCCGGCGCGGTCCGGCAACGTCCGTTCCGCTTGAGGTCGGCGGATTCCTGAAAACGAGGTCCGAACTCGAATTGCCGGACATCCATGTCACATTCGTGCCGGGGTTGAATCTGGAAACGACCAGGAAGGGACAGGGCCGGCACGGATATCTCATCAACTTCTACCAGCTTCGTCCTCTGAGCCGGGGCACCAGTCACATTTGCTGTTCCGACCCGACCGCCCACCCGGTGATCGACCCGAACTATCTGTCCCACCCGGCAGATGTGCGTTGCATGCGCGACGGCGTGCGCCTTGCCCGGAAAATCGGAGACATGAATCCGCTGGCGGGCTACAATGCCGGAGAGATTTCTCCGACCAGGGACGTTCAGAGCGACGAAGAGATCGACGTCTGGGTAAGGTCCTCCGCCAACACGATATTTCATCCCGTCGGCACCTGCCGCATGGGAGCCGACAACGACTCGGTGGTTGATGCCGAACTGCGTGTCAGGGGCATAGATCGCTTGCGCGTCGCCGATGCCTCTGTCATGCCCGACATAGTCGGGGGCAACACCTCTGCACCGACCATCATGATTGCAGAAAAGGCGGCAGACATGTTGCTGGGCCGGGATCCGTTGCCGAAGGCCGATCTGGAACAGATCTTCAGGGAAGGAACGCCGGTGTGACTGGACTCATCAGCTGGCCGGACGGCACGACCTTGGCCCTCTCGATTGTCGTGAATGTCGAGGAGGGATCGGAAATGACGACCGCCGATGGCGACAAGAAGCCCGAACCGGTGGATGAACTGGGTGTGTCACTTCGAATTCCGGTTCGCAATTACGGGAACGAAAGCAACTACCGCTACGGAATAAATGCGGGTGGACCGCGTATCCTGAAGTTGCTGGACGAGTACAGGGTACCGGTAACGGTCACGGCTGCAGCCCTGTCGCTTGAACGTGCCCCTCAACTCGCGAGGGCGATCGTTGGGCAGGGACATGAAGTCTGTGCGCATGGCTGGCGGTGGACCCATACCTTTTCAATGAAAAAGGACCGGGAGCGCAAAACGATAGCCAAGGCGGTCGAAAGCCTCGAGCGCACCACGGGACAGAGACCCGCAGGGTGGCTCAGCCGGTATCTTCATACCTGCAACACGCGTTGCCTGCTGGCGGAGGCAGGGTTCTTCTATCACATGGACGACTATTCGGGCGACGTGCCCTTCTGGGAACCGGTAACGATTTCGGACGGGACGGTGCGACCCCTGGTATGCGTTCCATACGCGATCGACAGCAACGACATGAAGATGTGGGTGGCACCTGCGCTGACACCGAAAGATTGGCTGGATTACGCTTGCCGGACCTTCGATTGGCTGCGTGCCGAAGCAAGGGAAGAAGGACCGCGTGTCATGTCGCTCGGCCTTCATCTCCGTATCATTGGACGACCCGGCCGGATCTGGGCCCTGAAGGCGCTGCTGGACCATGTTACCGGTCATGACGATGTCTGGATCGCGACCCGCAAGTCGATTGCGGAACGGTTTGCTGCATGTTGCCCGTGGGATGGTCGGCAAGCTTGACAAGACCCGACCGCACATCCGCGAGTTCCTGGCTCGACCGATTGCCGGACGTTTTTCGACAGGCTTCCGGCACGACTGACATTGAAGGCTCACTGGCAATTCTCACCGCTGCCGCCCGATCGTTACTTGGAAACAGATCAGCCGCCAGCCTCGAGGGCGCATTGAAGCCTGGCGAACGCGACTACCGGGTGTCGGGTGTCTTTCTGATTGCTCCGGACCGGCGGCACAATGTCCTTGTCGCAAATCAGGGATTTCCACCCGAGCAACGTCGACTCTCGATCCCGATTGCCTGGAACCATCCTGGCCGGGTCGTGGCGACCGAACGGACCTTGCTGCTCGAAAACACCGATGACCACGAGGATTTCCGGCAGTTCCTGAAGACGAGCAAGATGGGGTCGTCGCTTTACGCGCCGATCTTCACCGGAGAGGGGATGATCGGGCAGATTGTCGTTGCCGCACAAGCACGCTGGACCTATTCGCCTGGGGACATCCCGCCCTTGCTGGGTCTCGCAGCCGCCGCGGCATTGGTCTGGGAGTCCAAGGGTGGAAACGACTGGTGGGATTCGGATCATCCGGCTGACGATGCTTGGTACGCAGAAGAGGTTCAGGGTTGAACTCATGATTGGAACAACGGACCGACTGGTAGCCCACATTGCAGGGGCTCGGCTTTCAGATCTCGGGCAGCACGACATCGAGAAGGCGAAGATATTCCTTCTGGACACATTGGGCGTTGGAATTGCGGGATCATGCGGGGCGGCCGTTCCCGAGTTGCTTGCAACCGTCCGGGGCTGGGGAGAGGGCAACGAGGCCACGGTATGGGTCACCGGAGAACGGCTGCCGGCACAGGCCGCAGCCATCATGAATGCCTACCAGATTCACTGCCTCGAATACGATTGCGTTCACGAGGGAGCCGTCGTGCATCCGATGGCCACAGTTCTGAGTGCGCTGATGGCCCATGCTGAAAGACGCTCCGCAGCAGGAAGACCGGTCAATGGACAGGATTTTCTTCTTGCCGTTGTCCTTGGCGTTGACGTCGCGGCTTTCATGGGAATTGCGGCAACGGGACCCATGCAATTCTTCCGGCCCGCCACGGCTGGCGGGCTTGGTGCGACAGCGGCGATTGCCCGGCTGGAGAAACAGGACGAGGACGGCATCAAGGATGCGCTCGGCGCCATGTACAGCCAGACCTGTGGAACGCTACAACCCCATGCTGAAGGTTCGCCCCTCCTGGGGCTGCAGATAGGGTTCAATGCGCGTGGCGCTCTATCGGCGCTTGATCTGGCCCTGGCCGGATTCCGGGGACCGCATGACATGATCGATGGTAAATACGGATATCTGCCGATCTTCGAGAATGGTGCGTTTGACCTTGAAAGGGCCTGGTCGAAGCTGGGATCGGAATGGCAGGTGTCACGTCTTTCGCACAAGCCTTTCCCGAGCGGCCGGTTGACCCATGGGGTCGTCCACGCGCTGCAGAAGATTACTTCGGACCTTGGAGTCGGTCCGGATGATATCTCGTCAATCACTGGCCATGTACCGCCACTGGTGTACCGACTTGTCGGGCGGCCGGATGTCCCTGACCCCGAACCCAACTACGCCAAGCTTTGCCTGCGCTACGTTGCGGGTGCCTGGATGGCGCGGGGGCGTGTGGATGTTCCGGAATTCCGGGGAAGAGAAACCCTGGGCGATCCAACGATCCATGCTCATGCCGGGAAGGTCGACTTGATAATGGACGACAATCCGGACGAAAACGCACTGGGTCCGCAGAGATTCATCTTTCGACTGATATCCGGCCGCGAGCACGAAATCCGCCTGTCCGCCGTATATGGCCATCCGGACGCACCACTGACGGCGGAACAGAACCGTGAGAAGTTCGCCCGGTGCATCACTTACGGGGCCTCTCCCTTGAACGAGGATCAGGGAGAAGCCATCGCCACCGCGGTTGAGGGAATCGAGGAACTAGAAGACGCCGCGGTTCTGGCTTCGTTGACCGTTTCGAGACACGGCGGATGATTTGTCCGGACAAATTGACCATTGCTGTGGCGAGATGTAAGGGATGACGGTTCAGCAAGCATTCTTGCCGGATTTGGATGGGGTTTGACGTACAATGGCCGGATATGTGGAGACAGTTGGCGGGAATCGCTATCGCGAGCGATTCGGGCGGCACTTCGAGGATTTTGAGCCCGGCGACATCTACGAACACCGTCCGAATCGCACAATTACCGAGACCGACAACACCTGGTTTACTCTCCTGACGATGAATACTCATCCGCTGCATTTCGACAAGGAATACGCCAAGCATACCGAGTTCGGCCGAATAATTGTCTGCTCACCCTTCACGGTGGCGCTGATGGCCGGAATGAGCGTGACCGACGTCAGCCAAAAGGCGATTGCAAACCTCGGCTGGAAGGAAATCAGGCTTACACATCCGCTATATGTTGGTGACACTCTGAGCGCCGAAAGCGAGGTGCTCGCAAAGCGGGAGAGCAAGTCACGCCCGAATGCCGGAATCGTAACCGTCAAGACACGCGGCCTCAACCAGAATGGTGATGTCGTCTGTGAGTTCGAACGGACCATGCTGATTGCAAAGCAGGGCTACGAGATTGAGGAAAAAGCCGGTTACTGAATCGCCGGATTCTGGAAGTTCCCATGACCAAGCAGTTTCAAACCATGATTGAACGAGACGAACAGGAACAGGTCATGTTGGACGCTATCGACAAGTGGCTTGAGCGGGACGTTCGCCCGCACGTCCTGAAACTCGATCATGCCGACGAGTATCCACACGAAATGGTTGAGCAAATGAAGGAACTTGGCCTATTCGGTGCCACGATTCCAGAGGAGTATGGTGGGCTTGGCCTCTCAGCAACGACCTACGCAAAGATCGTCGAACGCATCGCGACAGTCTGGATGTCGCTTACCGGAATATTCAACAGTCACTTGATCATGGCCGCCTGCGTCACGCGCACCGGCACCGAGGACCAGAAGGCGGCATTATTGCCGCGTTTTGCGACGGGCGGACTGAGGGGTGGCCTTGCCCTTACCGAACCCGATGCAGGTACCGATTTGCAGGCCATTCGCACCCGAGCGGTCCGAGACGGTGATCAATACGTTGTCAACGGCACCAAGACCTGGATTTCCAACGGCATTGAAGGGTCGTGCTTCGCGCTGCTGGTCAAGACCGATCCCGAGGCAGAGCCAAGGCATATGGGCATGTCGATGTTCATTGCCGAGAAGGGTGAAGGCTTCTCCGTGTCCCGGAGGCTGGAAAAGATGGGCTACAAGGGCATCGACAGTGCCGAGCTCGTATTCCAGGACTACCGCGTTCCTGCCGACCGGCTCGTGGGCATGGCAGAAGGCAAGGGCCTGCAGGCGGCGCTTGGTGGCCTCGAACTGGGCCGGATCAACATTGCCGCCCGGGGCTGCGGTCTTGCCGCCGCCGCCCTGAACGACAGCATCGCCTATGCACAGACACGCCGAACCTTCGGAAAGCCGATTGCAAAGCACCAGGCGATTCAGCTGAAGCTCGGTGAGATGGCCACGAAGCTCCAGGCAGCCCGGTTGCTGACCTATGACGCGGCGCTCGCTTACGACAGCGGCGAACGGTGCGACATGGAAGCAGGAATGGCGAAGTATTTCGCCTCCGAAACCGCTGTCGAAAACTCGCTGGAGGCAATGCGCATTCACGGTGGCTACGGATATTCGAAGGAATACCATGTGGAGCGGTACTTTCGAGATGCGCCCCTGATGTGCATCGGCGAAGGCACGAACGAAATCCAGCGCATCATCATCGCCAAGCAACTGATCGAACGGAATCCGGTTTGAAGAACGTGCCGACGGGGGAAGCGGTCTTCGCTGATGGAGGCATGCGATTGTCGCTCTCCGGCGCAGTTGCCAGGTTGACCCTCTCGAGCCCGGAAACAAGAAACTCCCTGAATTCCGCCATGTGGGCGGCACTGCGGCAGATTGCGGTCGATCTGGCTGAAGATCGCTGTGCAAGGGTGCTCGTGATCGTCGGTGCGGGCGACAAGGCATTCAGCTCGGGCGCGGACATCAGCGAGTTCCCGGAGACTTATGCCAATCCCGAATCCGCACGCCGCTACAACGAGGCGGTACGAACCGCGCAGGCTTCGGTGGCGGCACTTCCAATTCCGGTCATCGCGGAGATCCGGGGAGCATGCTTTGGCGGGGGCTGCAGTCTGGCTCTCCATTGCGACCTGAGGTTCGCGGACGAGACTGCAAGATTCGCGGTCACGCCAGCGAAGCTTGGTCTTGCCTATTCATTCGAGGATACAAAACGTCTTGTCTCTGCTGTCGGACCCGCCCGGGCGAAAGACATCCTGTTCTCCGGAAGGACGCTGTCAAGTCGCGAGGCGCAACGGGTGGGATTGATCGACTTCGTCTACCCGCCCGCGAAACTTGGCGATGCCGTCGACAATTATGCCTCATTACTGTCAAGTGTTTCACAATCTTCCATTCGAGTGGCCAAGGCGACGGTGGACTCCATTGCGGCCGGTGCGGACGAGGCGGATGCTGAACTGCGGGCAGCGTTTGAAGCAACGTTTTCGGGGCCGGATTTTGCTGAAGGCTACGCGGCGTTCCAACAGAAACGAAAGCCTGTCTTTGATTGACCAGGACCGTCCATTTGAAACTGCCGCGGTTTCGGTTCAGGTGAGGTCCGGGATACTGGCTGCCGGTCATGGCGGGGCCCGGACAACCAGGCAAACTTCAAGGTGTGAAACGCTCAGCTGAAAGGGCTCCGGGAAGTGGCACCCAATTGCGCCAGTTCCGGTTCAGGTCGAGTCCGCATTGCATTCCACGCGGCATCTCTCGTGACCGGAAGGGAAAAGGAGCGGGGTCCGGAGCCAAGAAGGCGTTCCGGTCGCCCGAATTGTTTCCGAACCAACCGATGCAATCCGCCTGCAAGCCCTTGCCGGACGTGTCGTGACGACCACCGCGAAATTGTCCGAGATGGACAGATTTGCAGTCGAACTCGGCCCGCCCGATGTTGCAATGTGGACATGCTATTTCACGAAAAGACAAGGAGACTTCCATGACTAGACTGACCCGCCGCGGGTTCATGGCTACAACCGCTGCTGCAGGCACCGCTCTGGGAATGCCCGCCATCGTACATGCACAAGGAAAGGTTACCGTTGGCATGGCCTGGCCGGGAATGCAGGACGCTGTCTGGTCAACGAGCCACAAGCTGTTGAATGAGTTCGCTGCCGCTTCCGACACCGAGATCGAGTTGGTGTTCACGGCAGCTGACATGGACGTGGCCAAACAGGCGAGCGACGCCAACGACCTGATCAGCAGGGGTGTTGACGTGCTCCTGGTGTTCCCGATCGATTCAAAGGCAATTTCGTCAAGCGTCAAGCGTGCGCGCGACGCGGGCATTCCAACCATGGCGTTCCTGCGCCAGGTGCACGCTGAAGCGAGGCATCAGGCGGACGTCTTCGTCGGCATTGATGCCAAGTACCAGCAGCTCAGTTCGGCGCGAACAGTCTTTGAGAAGATGAAGGCCGATGGTGCCGAGATCGGCGAGGTGCTCTGGGTGTCAGGAGACATTCGCGATGAAAACTCACGCCTGCGCGGGGTCGGCTTGCAGGAGGCTTGCGATGAACATGGAGCAAGCATCGCACAGGATCTCGTTGGCAACTGGGACCCGCAGCAGGCCGCAGCGGCCCTTGCTCCTGCGCTGAAGGCATATTCCGATATCAATCACATCTCGGTTGCGTCCGACGTGATGATGTCCGGCGTGCGTCAAGTGCTGCAGGATGCAGGCAGGTGGGCTCCGCATGGCGAACCGAATCACATCTATCTGTCCAGTGTGGACGTTTTCCCGATCGGGCTCGAACTTCTGCGTTCACGACACCTGGATGCCGATACGATCTTCGATGTTACAGGCATGTGCCGCGAGGCCGTCGAACTGATGCCGCGTCTGGCCGCGGGTGAAACCTTCGCCGACGATATCCTGATCCAGGGACCGGTCTTTACACCTGACAACGTTGACGATCCCGAAATGCAGGCGCAACTCTGGGCCACCTGACGACCCGGACACAGAGACTGGGGGCGGCGCACTGCGCCGTTCTCGACCCTTATCTGCCATGGTGGATGATTCACAAACACCTGTGTCGGGCGCGAATGCCGGGCTGAGGCTCTGGCACTGGTTCGGCGCCCATCCGGCACTCCTGCCCGTGGTCCTGTCGGTCGTGATGGCGATCATTTTCGCGCTGACGGTGCCGAAATTCGCCGACCTCCGCAACATCATGAACATTTTCGGGCAACTCGGGTTCCTGGGGTTCCTGTGCATTGGCATGACCTACGTGATGGTCGCCGGAGGAATCGACCTGTCCAGCTTCACGGTGGTGTCCGCCTCTGCCGTTGTCGGGGCCACAGCCATGGTTGCGACGGAGTCCACGCTTCTGGGCTGTTTCCTGATGCTTGCGATCGGATGCTCATTCGGCGTTGTGAACGGCATCGCGGTTGCATATCTCAGAATGATCCCCTTCATCGTGACGCTCAGTACGATGGTGGTAGCAGAGGGCTTTGCAATCTGGTTTACGCAGGCTCAGAGCGTCTATGGATTGCCGGACGCATTCATCGACAGTTTTTCCGCACGGATCTTTCCGCTGACCCTTGGAATCAGCGCACGGCCCGTAGGCATTCCCGTTGCAGGGATTGCCGTGCTGGTTGTAGCGCTGATGCTGGGATTCATTCTGTCGCGCACGATCTACGGGCGCCGCGTCTACCTCACCGGTGCCAACGAGGAGACAGCTCGCATCTCGGGCATCAAGGTCCGGCGCATAAAGTTCTCAACCTATGTCATCGCCGGAATCATGGCAGGATTCACGGCAATGATTCTGACCGCCGATTTAGGGACCGCAACCACCGCGATGGTTCGTGACGTCCGGCTGATGGACATAATTGCCGCGACGGTCATCGGTGGTGCAAGCCTCAAGGGCGGCAAGGGATCAATCCTCGGCACAATGTTCGGCCTCCTGTTCCTCACGATGCTCTCGAATGCCTTCAACCTGCTTGGCGTTTCGCCCTTCATTGCCATGGTCATCAAGGGTTCCGTGCTGGTGGCCGTGATCGGCCTTGACGTGTTGAGGGCGAAATGACGGCAACGCTTCATATGGAAGGTGTCGCCAAGTCTTTCCCGGGCGTGAAGGCACTTGATCGTGTCTCGATAACCGTCCAGGCGGGAGAGGTCATGGGTCTCGTCGGTGTCAACGGCGCCGGCAAATCCACGCTGATGAATGTGCTCGGCGGAATCTACATGCCCGAGAATGGTCATGTCGAAATCAACGGGCGACGTGTCGAGTTGAGACGTCCCGCTGATGCAGACGAGGCCGGGATAGCGTTCATCCATCAGGAACTTCTCTACTTTCCCACGCTCACTGTGGCCGAAAACATGTTCATCTCGCATCTTCCCTCGGGACGGGTGCCATTCTCGGTCGACAAGCGCGCGGCTCAGGCACGGGCCAAGGAGGCTCTCGACCAACTCGGATCGACAATCCGACCGACGACGCGGATGGAGTCGCTATCCGTCGGTGAGAAACAGGTGGTTGAGATCGCCCGCGCCGTTGCCCAGGGAGCCGACATCGTGATCTTCGACGAACCGTCCTCGTCGCTATCGATCAAGGAAAAGGACGCTCTCTTCGCCATCGTCCGCAAGTTGAAGGCGGAGGGCAAGGCAATCATCTACATCAGCCATTTCCTCGACGAGATCGAGGAACTCTGCGACAGCTACGTAGTGCTCAGAAACGGACGGCTGGTCGGATCGGGAAGCGTGGCAAGAGTCACACGAAGTCAGATCGTCGAGTTGATCGTCGGCCAGGAGATGAGTGGTCAGGCTGTTCGAAAGAGACGAATTGGCGGTGCGCCGAGGTTGAAGCTCGCAAACATCCGGCGGGAAGGGACTCTTCACGGAGTTGATCTGGAGCTGAGGCGCGGCGAAGTACTCGGACTCTGGGGACTCATGGGTTCCGGGCGGACGGAGTTGATCCGTTCAATACTGGGACTTGATCCGATGCAGGGCGGGTCCATCACGCTAGACGATGACGCCGGCGACCGTCCGATCGGGCAGGCAGAATTGCTTGAGCGAACAGCCTATGTCACCGAAAACCGCCGCACCGACGGGCTTTTCCTCGATGAGGCCGTTTGGAAGAACATTTCGGCCACCACGCTTGATCAATACGCCGCTGGCCGAATGCAGGTTCTCGACAAGGCCGCCGAACAGCGAACGGCAGTTTCCATGATTGAACGGTTGACGATCCGGACACCGAACCAACACACCCGGGCAGCCAACCTTTCCGGAGGAAATCAGCAAAAGGTGGTATTTGCCAAGTGGCTGAACCGGAATCCCGAGATTCTGATTCTCGACGAACCTACTCGGGGTGTTGATGTCGGGGCCAAGCGCGAGATTGGGGAACTAATCGAATCGCTCGCAGATTCGGGGTCATCAGTACTCCTGGTCACCTCGGAAATCGAAGAGATGGTGGCCCTTGCCGACCGGGTGGCGGTGATGCGCGGTGGCGTGATTGCAACTGAGGTACAAGCCGAAAGCATCACTGAAGCCAGCCTGATGGCCGCGGCGATGGGAACCGAGGCAGTTGATGCCTGAATCCATGAACCAGGCAAGGCGTATCGGCACGGAATTCGGGTTCTACCTGCTGCTGCTCGCAATTGTCGCTGTCTTCACCGTGATCTCCAACTCCTTCCTGACCGTATCGAACTTTGTCCAGATCGCCATTGCGTCGACCTTCCTTCTGGCCGCAGCGGCGGGTTTGACGCTGGTTCTCGTCAATGGCGAAATCGACCTTTCGATCGGCTCGACCGCCTATGTCGCGGCTACGATAGTCTATCTCACGGCAGACTTTCCTGCGGGGCTGTCGATCGCGGCTGCGCTGGCCACCGGGCTCGCCATCGGGCTCTTCAACGGCTGGCTCGTGGCCTATCTTGGCATGAATTCGCTCCTGGCTACGCTTGGGTTGATGATCGCCTATCGGGGATTGGCGCTGGTCTTTACGGAAGGGACGGTCAAGCAGGCCGGCGACGGTCTAGCCAATCTGGGACAGTTGAAGCTCTCCGGAGTCATCCCGGTGATTTTTCTGGCAGCGCTTTTGATTCTGTTCGTATTTCAGTGGATCCTTCGCAAGACCAGACTTGGCACGTACTGGCTTGCAATCGGAAACAACGAGGACTCGGCCAGAAAGATCGGCGTGCCGGTCCGCCGGGCAAAGCTCGCAGCATACGCGCTGTGCGGCATTTCGGCAGCCGCAAGCGGCACGCTGCTCGCCGCCTATCTGGGAGAAATAACCACCTTCACCGGCCGCGGCATGGAATTCCAGGCGGTGGCGGCCGTCGTCATCGGTGGCACCAGCCTCTTCGGTGGACGAGGAAGCGTGTTTCCCGGAACGCTTGCCGGGGTTCTGCTGCTGATTGTCATAAACAACGGTCTTGGTACCCGAGGAGTGTCTCCATTCGTCTATCCATTCGTCGCAGGCGCGCTCATTTTCTTTGCAATCTACCTTGACGCTATCAAGAACCGGGCGCGCCCTTCCTGAAGACTCAAGCCCTGGACTTTGATGCACTGGCTGCAATCCGCAACCGTTTGTTTCGAATGTTTCACAAACATCCACCCGGCTGGCCAAGCCGGTGGTGAATTCCGTTGGGGACCCTACCGACGAGGCGGTTGCCGAACTGCAAACCGGTACGGGACGGGGCCGCACCGGGCTTTGCCTGGTGGCCGGGAGTGTTCGTTCGCTTCCCGCCCTGCTTCAGCGCCTGCACTTCGGACTCAACCGGGGTCACAATGTGGCATGTCGACTGACCATCAATTTGCTCGCGCCAGGAGCCCTTTCTCGAGTCTCGCCCCAAGCGCGAGAATCAGAGGTTCGGAAAAATGCCGGCCCAGGAGCTGGACCGATGCCGGAAGACCGGAAACTGGAACGGGCTGCGCCAATGCAGGGCCACCGTGGAAACTGGCAAGTGAAGTGAAATCGGCCTGATTGGCCGGAACCTGCCCGCCATGCGGAAACGCACGCTGTGGTGCCGTGGGCATGAGCAAGACGTCGAAATTCGCGAGAGCACGACATGCCGCTGCTGCGGCACACTGGATTCTGGCATATCCATCCACAAGCCTGTCGCTCGAGACCATCCCCCCATATTCCAGCATTGCCCGCAGGTCGTCACTGATTGCGTCAGGGCCCGGTATCGCAAGTGCGTCGGCAAGTTCCACAGCCCCTTCAGCCTCGCAAACCAGCAATCCCCCGCGCCGGTCCCGGCCCGGAGACCAGCCAGCGAGATCCACATCCGACAAGCGGCAGCCCAACGCCTCAAGTGCAACCCTTGCCGTTTCCAACCCCTCCAGTATCGCGTTGTCGCAGATGACTTCATCAATCTGCTTCGGCAAGCCAACGCGAATTCCGGTCACTTCCGTTTCATTCAGCCCGGGCTTCCATCCTGACGGGACCGAATTGGAATGCTTGTCGCAACGATCCGTCCCGGCCATTGAACCGATGAGCGAAGCGAGTGTTGCGAAATCGCTCGCCAGCGGTCCGATCGTGTCGAGCGTTGGTGACAAATGCGTCAATCCGCCACGCGAAACGAGACCGCGCGTGGGCTTGAGACCCAGCACTCCACAATAGGCCGCCGGAATACGTACTGATCCCAGGGTGTCGCTTCCCAGCGCAGCGTCGACAAATCCTGCAGCGATTGCGGCCGCCGAACCCCCGCTCGACCCTCCCGGGGCAAATCCCGGCGCAAGCGGATTTTCAGTGCGCCCGAAATGTGGATTGTCAGTTGTCGCGCCGAGCGCTCCCTCGTGCATGTTGACCATTGCCAGTGGAATGGCGCCAGCCAAACGCAGGCGAGCGACAACCGGGGCGTCAGTCGCCGCCATTCGCTCCCGCCAGGCACCGATTCCGGTCGTCCACGGCATGTTCGCAACCGCGATGTTGTCCTTGATGCCAAGAAGCAATCCGTCGAGCGGTCCCGCCGACCTGCCCTCCGCACTGCGCGCATCACTTGCCGACGCGAGCCCCCGTGCGGCTTCGCTTGCCAGCGCGGTGACGATTCTCAGTTTGTCATCATGGGCGGCGATGCGCTCGAGCGCCCTGGCGAGTCGCTCGGATGCGTCTCGTCTGCCATCAGCGTTCATCGATCAGTCGAATCGGTTTCTGGCGAGTTTCGATCCCGGTAGCCGCCGCAGTCTCGCCCGGCTTCACCAATTCGACCGAGATGTCGACGCCGAGCCGCGTCCTCAAATGGGATTCGATGGCATCCTTCAGCGCATCGCTCCATTCGGTCACTTCAAGGAAAACCGTCATCTCGTCGCGTCCGTTGGTCCGTGTGACGCGGCAGATATATTCCCCGGTCGTGACTTGGAAGGCCGCGGATGTCAGCGCGCCAATTCCCTGCGGGTAGATATTGATCCCCCGGAGCTTGACCATGTTGTCGCTCCGCCCAAGGAAACCTTCCAGGCGCCTGAAAGGAAGCCCGAGAGGGTTCCTGCCAACGACCTCGCGGCTGACATCATGAGTCTTGAAGCGAATTATGGGGAAGATGTCGTCCTTGAAGAGACAGGTACACACCATGTCCCCCATCCCGCCCGCGTCAACCGGCAATCCGCTATCGACATCGAGCAGTTCAAGGTACTGGGCATCCTCCATTACATGGAGCCCGGTCTGGTCCGGCCCTTCTCCGGCGATGCATCCGGTATCGCCAACGCCGTACCAATCGTAAACACTTGCACCGCCCCAAGCTTCCGACATGGCCTGCCTGCTTTCTGTTCCCATATGTCCGGAAATGATCCGGACCGCGAGGTCAATGCCTGGTTCAAGACCCTGTTCACGTGCCACTTCCGCCAATCGCTTGATGAAATCGCCGAATCCCACGACGGCCGTTGCGCCGAATGCATGCATCAGTGCCACCTGGTTGCTGCTACGCGTTTCGACTCCGGTGCCAGCGGTCAGCATTTGGGCACCAAGCCAATGGATGATTGCCTCGCGTACATAGTGGCCGCCATTGACCATGCCATGGCCATAAACCGAGTGAATGATGTCGCGGTTGCTGAAACCCTGCAGTTTATAGAGGCGTCCGAGCAGCAGGGCCTGCACCTCTCTGCTCTTCGGCCCGAAGAGCAGAGGTTGCGGCTTCCCGGTGGTGCCGCTCGTCGTCTGGAAGATCAATGGCGGGCGTTTGTCTTCCGGGTAGGTGTCGAGCCCGTGGAAATTCCCGATCGGCGGGTGGGCCTCGACGGATTCCATGAGATCCGACTTCGAATAGGTCGGCAGCTTCGTGATGTCATCAAGCGAGCGGATGTCTCCGGGTTCGATGCCCCGGGCACCCCAATGTGACTTGTAGAAGGGGACTTTCCAGGCAAAATCCAGAATGTTGCGAAAGCGGCCTTCCTGTTGCTCCCGAAGCTCATCCCGGCTCATTCCACGATAGGTTTCGAAAAACCTGTCACCACTCGGAAAGTCCTGGAGGATGCCCGGATAATCCATGGCATCAAAGTAGTTGGGTGATGTCACGCGACCTGTTCCTGCCAAATGAGCGATGAAAGATCCGCCACAAGCGAGGAGAACCGTGAAAGGCCCGTGCCGGATCCAAGCGAAAGTGTCGCATCGGCGATCGTTGAGGCGGTTGGGCCCGGAACGCCTGCGGCAGCCATCAGGCATCGGGCCTTGTCCGCAATCTGTTCCTCCTCAAGTGGATTTTCAGGATCACCGAGAGCGTCGGGAACATCTGCCGACAGCACCTGTTCGTTCCTCATGGTGACATCCACTCCGCTGCCGTAGTGGTTCGGATAGCGGTCTTCGAACCTCTCGGTCACCTTGACGGCAACGCGGTTGCGTAGCTGCCCTATGTCGGACCTTGCAATTTCAGCCAGCCCATAGTCCTCAAGCTCCGGCTTGCCCTTCAGAAGTACGACCGCCATGGAGTGCTGGAAACTGAACTTCGCCTCCTGAATCGTCGTTGGATTGCGGCAGTCGCAGAATCGCTGCGCGTCCGCATAGGTCCGGACCTGAACCGAGGCAATGTCCTGCAGCCGTGGCGCATGTCGGGCGCGGATCAACAGGGCAGCGTCGATTGCAGCATGCGCATGCCGACACGCGGGCCAAGGCTTGAAACTTGTTTCGCAAATCTTCCATGGCCCACCGCTGTCCTCCAGCATGCGTTCCGGTGAGGGGTCGGGGCACATGGCATCAAAGAACCCCTGTTCCCCCTCGAGCACGAATTCCGGGCCAGTGAAACCGAACGATGCAAGCGCAGCGGCAGCATGACCGGCCTGTGCCGCCTGGGCAGTATGAAGTTGCTTCGTCATGACCGGTTCGTGGCGACATCGCCAAAACCCGGACGCCTGGGTGCCGGCATTGCCGAGCGCCCATACCATTCGGTCCTCGTGGAGACCCATGATGCTGCCCACCGCTGCCGCTGCACCGAATGGGCCGCAGGTCGATGTATTGTGCCATTTCGCATAGTGGCCCGGCCCCACAACGCTACCGATGCGGATATGCGCCTCGTATCCACGGATCACGGCATCAAGAAAACCCTCCGCCGAAGCCTCTGCCCTTTCAGCCGCAGCGAGCGCGGCAGGCACGACGACCGGTCCCGGATGCAGAATGGATGTCCTGTGAATGTCGTCCATCTCAAGGATGTTGCCAAGACCCCCATTGCAAAAGACCGCGTATCCTGGCTCCGCCACACCACGCCCGCCGACAATGGAATACCTCCCGACCGGCACCGTTGCCGCATGCCTGAGGAGGTGACATCCCGCCGGTTCCTTCGCACCGATGACGGCACATCCCAGCCAGTCCAGCACATGCGTAGCGGCGCGGGAACGGGTGGCCTGGTCGACCGGTCGGGCAAGCAGTTGGGCGAGACCTCTAGTCAGGGAACTTGTCAATCGAGTTATGACACCTGTAGGGTGGAAATTGTTCGTGTACATCTAAAGGGCCCGCATTCGTGATGCAATGCGCAGGACAGGACTTGGGTCGAGATGACTGCCGCGCTCTGGGCTGACGCGATTCGGGATTTTCCCGCAGAGGGAGCAATCTTCCTTGCCGGGTGCACCGGCGAACCGACGGCGTTTCTTGATGCCCTCGATGAAGATCCCGAGATTGGAAGAGGCCGTGAATTTCGCGGTGTCTGGATTCCGGGGGTCAACCGGTTCGATCCCACATCAGCCGGCAACGGCACAACCGCGACGACCATCTTCGCGACAAATGAACTGCAGGATGGAATTGCCGAGGGCCGAGTGAGGGTCTTACCGCTCCACTATAGTTCCTGCTACCGCTGGTTTCGGTCCGGCGAGGGTATTGCGGGTGCCGTGTTCCAGGTTACTCAGCCGCAAGATGGAAGAGTCGGTCTCGGAATCTCCGCAGATTTCGCGCCTGCGTTGATCGACGCAGGAACGCCGGTTGTCGGACAGGTCAATCCGGAAATGCCCGATGCCGCAAACAGTCCGCGCATTCCCGTCGAACGTTTTGCGTCCTTGATCGAATCGCCCGACAGGCTGATCGAGCATGATCCCGGTATGCCGTCGGAAACCATGCGCCGGATTGCACATCATGTCGCATGTTTGATCAGGCCCGGCGATACGGTTCAATTGGGACTCGGAAGGCTCCAGAATGCAGTTGTTGAAGCTCTGTTGGGTATGGCTGAACTCGCCGTCCATGGTGGCATGGTCTCGGACGCGGTTCTGGATGCGGTTGATAACGGCAGTTTTTCTCGTGGTGTGACTGCCGGTGTCGCCCTTGGCTCACGTTCATTCTACGGTCAGGTTGCAAGGGATCCCCGCTTTCGCTTCGCGCCTGTAACTCAGACGCATGATGTCGCCATCCTCCGGTCTCTGCCGAATTTCGTTGCCGTGAACACTGTTCTTGAAGTGGATCTTTTTGGCCAATGCAATGGTGAGTTCCTTGCCGAAAGGCAAATCACGGGACATGGTGGCCTGGTCGATTTCATTCGCGGTGCCAACGCATCCGAGGGTGGAAGAAGCATAATTGCGCTGCCGTCCACGGCTGGGGAGGGTCGCTGCAGCAGAATCGTGCCCCGACTCTGCGCAAAGAGGCCAGTGACCGTCGCCCGTTCGGACGTGCAATGGATAGTCACCGAACATGGTGCTGCCAACCTCGCACTCGCAGATTCCGAGCAAAGGGCGGAGAGAATCATAGGTGTCGCAGACCCGGCATTCAGGGACGGGCTGGCGGATGGCTGGACCGCATTGCACAATCACGGGAAACTCGCATGAAAACGAGTCTCTCGAAATCGACAGGTGGCAAACAGATTCGAGCGGGGCCGCTCTACCGGCGACTGGCGCAGGAAATCAAGCGGGATATCACTTCGGGCATCCATCCTGTCGGCACAATGCTGCCCACAGAGCAGGAACTTTGTGAACGATTCAATACCAGCCGATATACCGTGCGCGAGGCGCTAAGGTTGCTCGGCGAAGGCGGCATGGTCGAGCGCCGTCAAGGCCGCGGCAGCGAAGTGATCGCCAACCATGAGCGTCCCGTATACGCACAATCATTGACATCTCTGTCGCAACTCTACGACTACGCCAACGACACGCGGCTTGTTATCGACCGGGTGCTGCGGATCGTCCCCGATGATCAACTCGCAATCCGGCTCGGCCGGCTGCCTGGCCGGGAGTGGTTGTTGGCAGAAGGTATCCGTACCACGTCGGAAGACAGTTCAATTTGTGTAACCCACGTCTTCATTCATCAGGATTTTGCATCCATCGGACCTGATATTGATTCTCATTTCGGTGCAATTCATCGGCTGATCGAAGACCAATTCGACGTGCAGGTCCATGAGGTTCACCAGCAGATTACGACCGAGAAGCTTGATGCAGGCAAGGCGGCGAGGCTCGGCGAACCCGATGGCGGTGATGCGATTCTTGTAACGCGGCGATATCTCGCACCGGACAGTCGACCAATCCTGATTTCGCTCAACTGGCACCGGTTGACAGGGTTCAACTATAGCCAGGTGATCCGCCGCGAGTAACCTGATGCTACGGTGCCTTGCGCTGCACTGCTCATTTTTCATTTGCTCGACCGAAACAATTGCGGCGGCGCAGCCGAGCATGTACAATTTTCGACTCAAGACAAATCAAGTGGCTTGGCCGGGCGAAATGAACTTGAACACGAACATTGCAAGGCCAAAGTTCAAATCCATGCTGCTGACGCAGTGGGGCCCTGCACCTGCCGGCCTCCGGTCGAAATGTTCCGAGTGGGATGCATTGCCACATCATCGGGAGATCGAACACGGTGAGAGTGCCGGCCCGAACAGCGACCACCACATGGCCATTGCGTCGAGCAGCTGCTTCCTGCGTCTCATTGACGAAGAGGCCTGCGAGGAAATCAAGGTGTTGCGGCCGCCAGTCGACTCCCTGAACACACAATCGGAAGCGATTAAGACCACAAGGATTGCCTAAAATGAACGACGGCGACTCGAGCGAGATTCTGGATCGCCTCAAATCGCTCTATCCGAAGAGCATTGACTTGACGCTCAATCGGCCGAAGCGTCTGCTTGCGGAACTTGAGCATCCCGAGCGACAATTGCCGCCGGTCATCCATTTTGCGGGCACCAACGGCAAGGGATCGACGCTGGCGATGGTCAGGGCCGGCATGGAGGCGGCATCACTCGACGTGCACGCGTACATTTCGCCTCATCTGACGAAATTCAACGAACGTATCCGCCTTGCCGGGGAATTGATCGGCGAAAACCGTCTTGCCTCGGCACTGCTCGAATGCGAACGCGTGAATGCAGGCAAACCGATATCGCTCTTTGAAATCACGACCTGTGCCGCATTTCTGGAGTTTTCCAGAACACGCGCTGACGCGCTGTTACTGGAGGTCGGTCTTGGCGGCCGTCTTGATGCAACGAATGTCGTGGACAAGCCGGAACTCACGGTGATTTCGCCGGTTTCGCTGGATCACCAGGAATATCTCGGTGGAACGCTGGCCGACATTGCCGGTGAAAAGGCGGGAATCCTCAAGCCCGGAGTGCCGTGCGTCGTGAGCCGCCAGAAGCCCGAGGCACTTCGACGGATCATTGATACGGCGGATTCGCTGGGCGCCCCCTTGTTGTTGCAGGAACGGGACTGGACTATCAGCGACGCAGGATTCCACATTGTCCACACCGGGCCGCAAGGCAGGCTGGTCCTGCCGAAACCGAAGCTGGTCGGCCAGCACCAGATTGAAAATGCCGGCGCCGCCATCACCGTGTTGCGCCATTTGGGACTCGACGAAGATATCATCGCATCGGCGATGACCAAGGCCGAATGGCCTGCGCGCATGCAACTCCTGAAGAAGGGTCCGTTGGTCGACGCAGCCAGAAACTCGGAAATCTGGCTTGACGGTGGCCACAATCCGGCAGCCGGAGAGGCTGTCGCGAACACGATTCGATCAATGCCCAAGAGGGTAACCGGAATCATCTGCGGAATGCTGGGCACGAAGGATGTGAGAAGCTTCCTCGGCGCCTTGCGCGAAGTGGCGGACAGGCTCTACGGTATATCGATTCCAGGTGAACCGGCAGCCCTCCCGGCTGCGAATGTCGCCCAGGTGGCTCGTGAAGTGGGATTCAAGGCGGAAGCGTCACCGGATGTGGAGCAGGCCGCCAGAAAGATAGCGGACGAGGAACCCGGGTCGCGGATACTAGTCTGTGGTTCCCTGTATCTCGCGGGCTGGATATTGCGGAAGAACATCTGACCGCGTCATCCGACGGAAACTGCACCTTTCAAGGTTTCCCCTCTCCTGCCCCGGAGGATCCAGATGATGGTTGCGTTGGAGTGGTCCCTTCTCACGGCAGTTCACAGAAGATTACAGGTGGCAGATTGCGCTCCGGGTGCTCATGTTCGGCAAGCAACTGTGACGGAGGGCAAAGAGTAAGGGCAATGCTCCCGGGATAGTGCGATTTCAGACGACCGAAGATGCGGCCCGAGTCAGAATCTGTCGTGACCGGACTCCGCCTGGTTCACACAGTTGCCGGAGGATCGTCCGCGGTCAACTCACCTTTCACCGCTTCCGGCATACCCATCAGCAACCTGGCAATCGTCACAATCTCGTTCCGGATGCCGCTCCTGTGGACGACCTTGTCCAGCATTCCATGTTCGAGAAGATACTCGGCTCGCTGAAAACCTTCCGGCAGTTGTTCGCGAATCGTCTGTTCAATGACCCTCGGTCCGGCGAAACCGATCAGGGCCTTGGGTTCGGCAATCTGGATATCGCCCAGCATGGCGTACGACGCCGTAACTCCACCGGTTGTCGGGTTCGTCAACACGACGATGTAGGGCAACGGTACGGCGTTCGTCTTCAGCCGGTTGAGCGAAACCGTCGTTCGCGGCATCTGCATCAGGCTGAAGATTCCTTCCTGCATCCGCGCTCCGCCAGCCGCAGAAAACACCACGAGTGGCGCGGACAGCTTGATCGCGGCGTCACAGGCGGCGTTGATGGCATTGCCGACATACATTCCCATGGAACCTCCCATGAAGTCGAAATCCTGGGCAGCGACAACGAAACGGGTCTTGAGAATATCACCTTCCGCAACGACGATTGCATCAGGAGTGCCATTTGCAGCCTTGGCTGAGCGAAGCCTTTCGGAGTACTTCTTCTGGTCCCTGAATTTCAGCGGGTCGACTGGCGGAAGGGGAACCTCGATCTCTCTGTAGGCACCGAAATCGAACAGGTGTTCAAAGCGCTTGCGCGGCGCAATTGTCATGTGGTGGTCGCAGTTCGGGCAAACATTCTGGCTGTGCTCAAGTTCCCTGTGGTATAGCATCGCTTTGCACTCGGGGCATCTCGACCAGAGCCTGTCGGGCGTGGAATCCCGTTGCGTCTGGAGGATAGACTTGAGCTTGGGCCTTACAAAATTGGTGATCCAGTTCATTTTGTCCGGTCACGGCTACAGGGGAGGTTGCACTTTGGAACCTGTACATGGTCGGAGAATCCACTTCAATCCATTCAAAAGTTGCCAGCGCAATCTTTCGCGCAACTGATCCGTCAAGACTGAAGCCCGGATTTGGCCTTGCACCCCTACCTTGAACAAGAAGGCAGGGCGACCCCGATTGCATTTGCGCACAGGGGGTACTCAGCGCAGTATCCCGAAAACACCATGGCTGCATTCAGCGCAGCCGTGGAACTTGGCATCCGGTATCTCGAGACCGATGTCCAGGCAACCTCCGACGACGTGGCTGTCATATTTCATGATGACTGCCTGGAACGGCTGACCGGGCAGTCGGGCAAGGTGTCGGACTTTACATGGCCTGAACTGCGGCAACTCCAGATCAAGGGTGCCGAACCGATCCCCCGTCTTGAAGACGTTCTCGCTGCCTGGCCCGGGATACGGATCAATGTTGACACGAAGAGCGACGGCGTGCTGCGTCCATTCCTGGAAGTCATGGAACGACGTGATGCCTGGAACCGCGTCTGTGCAGGATCATTTTCCGGTCGCCGGATCGGAATGATGCGTTCAGCGGCTGGCCCCAAGCTTTGCACGTCGATGGGTCCCATGGAAGTCACTCGTCTCCGATTTGCATCTCTGGGACTTCCAACCGGAGGGTTCCGGGCAAACTGCGTACAGGTTCCTGTCAAGCATCGAGGCATCACGGTTGTCGACAGGTCCTTCGTCGACAAGGCACATTCCCTCGATCTTCCCGTTCATGTCTGGACGATCAATGATCCAGAGGAAATGAATCGCCTGCTGAATCTGGGCGTCGACGGAATCATGTCGGACAAGGCCGGGCTGGCGCTTGCGGCTTGTTCCGGTTTTGCCGGATCTTCCGGCGCTTCGGAATTGCAGCTTGAAGATTGAACCATGCCGGTGTCGGCGATCACTGCCGGGGCGGAACGCATTCCGGCGCTTCTGATCGAACAATTCCGCAACAGTTGACAGATGACCTGAGGATGCGGGCCGTGCATCGCATCCCGGCCCCAGAATGGCGATGCTTCATTGATCAGGGGGGCAGCTCGGCGACCGGAAAGTACACGATCGTGTCGGCGCTCGTAATGTCCCCGACCACTACCCTTAAGGCAGCAGGGCGGCGTTGCCATGATCGCTGCAGGTGAACGACAGCATGCCTGAAGGCAGTCGCCCCTCACTGAATTCGAACATGCACAGGGTTCCTGCCACGAAGGCCCCGTGAACACACCCTGCTTTCCGTCCTCGGCCAATGCCCCGGACTGCGAAGATGGCGGAGTTCACTTCAGGACACCACCAGCTTGGTCGATTGTTGCGCCACCACCGCCTCGCACGACAACCGCTTTCGGACCATGCCGGTCCGATATGGGTTGGATTCAAAACGGCATTAGCAAAGCTGTGTCCGCCGCCCTCCTCTGCAGGAACCGGATGCGATGGGGTGGCATGTCGTCCCATTCGTCTTGCAACGGAAGCCAACCCGAAGCTCAGCCCCGAGCCAGCGGGAAGCCCGCTTCTGTCCAGCCGCGATCAGGGCCGCAGCGTCAGTGTTCCACTCGCCACCTCGTAACTTGACAACCGCGAGAGGAAACTCATGCCAAGCAGGGACAGGTCCATGTCGGCCGCATTGACCGTGGCCCGGACGTTCTGCAGGGAAATCGGTCCGATTTCGACATTGCCCAGCCTGACAGGGGCGCCCCGGACAGTTCCGTTCGCAGTGCGATAGGTGCGGTGGAAGCTTAGGCCCTGAAGGTCGAATCCCAGCCGTCTCGCATCGCGCGGCGTCAGGGTCACGTCGCTCGCACCCGTATCGACGAGGAAGCGGACCGTTACACCGTTCACCTCGGCGTCGACGACGAAGTGCCCACCCCGCCGTTCACGGAAGATGACTTCTCCTCCATCCAGCACGGCACCGCGGGATGGCATCAGTTCCGCAATCAGCCGGTTCCCGATCGCCGCCGCCTCGTGGCGGTAGCCGTAGCCCAGTACCAACGCGACGATCAGCGCCAGCCATATCGCGAGACTTGTCAGGATCTTGCCGGGACGGATATGCCGGTGTGCCACAACGCCCGCGACCAGGAACACCAACAGGGCAATGCCGTAAACGAACGAGGGAAGGCCATCGCCGCTCAGGGTCTCAACCGGAGCCTGCAGTGCCAGCCACAGGACAAGCAGCACGACAACGATTCCAAGAGCAATCAGCAGTATCCAGAGAAACCGGTCCTTGATCATGATTGCACATGAACAGCCTCCCTGAAGCTGTCAAGTTCTTGCCAGATCCATTTCGGATTCCCGGTCGATCGCCAATTCGCTGCAGGAGAGGAAAGTGTCCCCCGCAATAGACGCCATGGCCGACTGCCCGGCCGACCCGATCGGCCGGATGCACGCCTGTAGCGGCTACACCATCACCAGCCTCTCGGAACTCTTCTCGATCCCGAGACCTACGATCTACCGAACACCGCGACACAGCGGGGCACGAGAAAAGCGGTGAACCGGACTTGAATCTAGACGGTTCAATATCTGCAATTTGGTCTGTAGGGAACTCTGCACGAGATCAATAAGGGCAACCACAGTATCAAGTTAGGGACATGACCGAATTCCGTTTCATACATTCATCAGATCTTCACCTGGGGAAGAGATTCAGCAATCTGCCTGAAGACATTCGAGGTCGCCTGGTGGAGGCCCGTCATTCCGCCATCGAGGCATTGGCCGCAGCAGCCAGGAATCATGGCGCCGATCATATTTTCATCGCCGGCGACCTGTTTGATACAGAGACACCGTCGGAGAGGGTTTGGCGTCAGGCGTTGACGGCAATGAGTGCGACGCAGGGGCTTCGTTGGTGGATCATTCCGGGAAACCACGACAGCCTCGCTGCCGAGGCGTTATGGAAACGGTTTTGCGATGAAGCTGCCGAGTCCGTGCACATTATCGATGAGCCCCAACCGGTCGAGGTCATGCCGGGCGTAACACTTCTCCCCTCGCCTGTGCCGAGCCGGTTTCCGGGCCGTGACCTGACCGAGTGGATGCCGGACTGTGCAACTCCGGAAGGGAATTTACGGATGGGTCTGGCGCATGGTGGTGTCGTGACGTTCGGAAGTGAGGACGATAGAAGGGAAACGATTCCGATCGATCGGGCAAGTTCTGCCGGACTTGATTACCTGGCGTTGGGTGATTGGCACGGTTTCACGAATGTCGCGGACCGAGCCTTCTATTCGGGTTGTCCGGAACGGGACCGGTTCAAGCATCAGGGACGCGGGATTTGCCTTGCTGTGACAATTGCCGGTCCAGGTGCTGTTCCCCGGGTCGATGCGGTTGAAACAGGACAGTTTGACTGGTCCGAAATGGAACTGCACCTGACGCCGGAACAGGATGCGGTCCAGGCATTTGCTTCTGCATTGCCGGATTCTGACATCAGGCGACGCGACATTCTTCTTCGGATGTCTGTATCCGGTTGGACAAGACTGCCTCAACGTATGGCGCTGGGCACGGCAATTGAACACGTGATGCCAGAGTTTGCATATTTCGATGTGCGCGAAAGCGAACTGATGACAGAGTGTGTCGCCGAAGACCTCGATGAGATTGCTGCCAGTGGCGCACTCCGGGTGGCTGCGGAGACGTTGTATGAGGATGCCAGAAAGGACAGTGTAAGTGATCCCGACCGGCGCATCGCAAGTGCCGCACTCAGCCGACTTTATAGCTTCGTTCGGGAACAGGCAGAATGAGAATCCGGTCGATTCGTCTCGAAAATATCCGCCGTTTCACGAACCCGGTGGAAATAGCCGGGATTGGCGATGGGTTGAATGTCCTCACGGCGCCCAATGAACGTGGCAAGTCGACATTCTTCGATGCGTTGCATGCCGCCTTTTTCAAGGACAGAAAATCCTGGGACAGAGAGATCAAGGCTCTCGTTCCCCATGCAGGCGGCGACCCCGCAGTGGCGATTGAGATCGAGCTGCCTGAGGGAGTCTTCAAGATCGAAAAGCGCTGGAACAGCAAACGCAGTGGCGATGTTCGCATCACCTCGGAGGGTCGGCTGATAAAACAGGCCGATGATGCCCAGGCCTGGATCGCTGACACGTTGAAATCGCCGAAGGATGGGGGGCCTGCGGGACTCCTCTGGGTCCGCCAGGGACAGTCCGGTCTCGATGAAGGTGGCGACCTGCATCGTGCAAGGCAAAACCTGTTGACCTCGGTCGCCGGAGAGATTGAGGCAATGACTGGTGGAAGGCGGATGGATCTGGCCAGCGAGAAGTGCCGGAACGCGCTAGGTCGCTATCTGACAGCGACTGGTCGTGTGAAAGCTGACAGCCCGCTAAAACGCGCGGAGGACAGGGCAACTGCACTTCAGGTGAAACGCCGGGAACTCGAACAGAAATCCGGTGAGTTGCGACAAGAGCTGGACCGGCGCAGGGAGATCAGACGGGAACTTGCCGAACTGGAGGACCCGGAAGCAGAGCGGGCAAACAGAAAACGCCTCTCTGAAGCAAGAGAGGCTCTTGCCAAGGCCGAACGCCATCACGAGGCGTTTGAGAGAGCCCTGGAACTGGAACGTACAAAGCGTGTTGAGCGAGACCATGCTGCTGAAAAGCTGGAAGCTCTGGAAAACAACCTGGCAGAATTGAAAGAGGCAGATGGAGCACTTGCATCCGCACAAGCCGAGGAGGTGCGGAGAACATCGGAGGTAAATGCAGAAGATTCGGAGATGTCGGAAGCCTCAACGGCATATGAGGCGGCTCGCAAAGACCTGGCGGCTGCAGTGGATGTCTTGCAGAAAGCGCTTGGTTTCCAAGCAGCGGCCTCAGCAAAGGATCGTCGGAAGGAACTAGACAGGCAGCTTCGAAGGGCAGAAAAACTCCGGCAGCAGTTGGAACAATCAGCTGCCAACGCCGCGAAAGAGATATCGGAACACTGTCTCGTCGAAATCGACAAGCTCGACGAAGACTTTCGCATCATGAAGAGAACACGCGATCTCGAGGCAGCGACAATCACGATGCATTACGCGCCGGGCCGTCAGGATGGCATTGCACTTGACGGTGCCATTCTTCCGGACCGGGAGACAGTTATGATACCGGACGGCGCCGAACTGGAGATTGAGAGTTTGGGCCAATTGTCTGTCCATCCGGGCAGGCGGGCAAGCGACGGGAGCCTTGCTCAAGGTGAAGCGAAGCTGGCTACCGCGCTTGAGGTAGCCGGCTTTGGGAGTGTCTCGGAGGCTCGTGAATCCGCGCGGCGACGGCGACGGGAGGAAGAGGCTGGGCGAAACTCTCAGGCCGAACTCAATGGAATTGCCCCAAAGGGAATTGATGTACTGCGAGAGCAGATCGCTGCCCTTCCACAACTCATGGAAGAACAGGATGACCTTCCGACTGTGGAAGAAGCGCAGGAAATCGAAGCTTCGGCAAGAGCAGAACTTTCGGAGGCGAATGAACGCCTGGAGGCCTGTCGTCTGAAGCTGGGAAATGCCCGGACAATGGCCGCGCGTGCCGCTGCGGTTGTCGAGGGCGCCCAGGGCCGGCAAAGCAGAGCAATCGCAGAACTTGCCGGAATTGGTGACCCGGAGGCAGTGAAAGCCTGTCTTCTTGCCGAGATTGAAGAACTCACTTCTGCGCTGACAGATGCTGCGAAGAAACGAGAAGAGATCGCCGAGCGGGCACCAAACCTCGACGCAGCTCAGGCAGCATTTGAGAGGGCACAGTCGATCATCAGCAGCACTGATGAGAGTAGGCAACATCTTCGTGTTGAGCTCGGAAAACTGGACACGAAGGTTGATATCCTCGCTGGCGAGGCGGTCGAGGAAGAACTGTCTGACATCATTATGCGCGTGGATGATGCCAAGCACACTCTCGACGAACTCGGATTCGAGGTTGCTGTCCTGCAAAAGCTTGGGGAGGTCTTGGACAGCGCTCGTGCGTCTGCGAGAGACAGTTATGTGGAACCCGTGCTGGTCGAACTTGAGCCACTTGTTCGTTTGCTGTGGCCAGAGGCCGCATTGCGCCTGGACGCCGAGGAGGTGCTGCCTTCATTCCTGGAACGGGAAGGCACAGAAGAGGAATTCGAGGTTCTGTCGGGGGGCACGCAGGAACAAATAGCGCTACTTGTCCGATTGGCCTTTGCCAGGCTGCTTGCGCGGAGTGGTTCTCAGGCACCCGTCATCCTCGATGACGCGATCGTCTTCACGGACGACGACCGTATCGAACGAATGTTCGATGTCCTGACCCGGCAAGCACGCGATCTCCAGATCATCGTATTGTCTTGTCGTCAAAGGGCCTTTCGCGATCTCGGCGGGCACCGGCTTGAGATCGTTGGTGCCTGACGATGGAAATTGGTTAGCCCAAGAGCTTCACGCAGAACTTGCTGGAGACACGAATTTTCCTTTGATTTCGGCGATCTCGTTCAGGTGATCCTGAAGATCTGAGCCGTCACAAGGTATTGTGAAGTTGTACGAAAACCATCAATGGAGGCGGCCCCGACGGCTCTGCCACTGGCCAGATCCAATCTCTGGAACCGATTCCAGGGGGAAGTTGTTCCCGAACTTGCCGAAGAGGTCGGTCCTCTCCAGGAACGGCACAAACACCTTGTCCAGGTTCTTGACCTGGTCGAGGTCGAGCGCTTCGTCGATACAAGCCGGCGCGGCTCCGGATGGACACAACGGAGTCGCCTGGCCCCGGAACGCGCCTGCAACAATGGTGCAAGGAGGAACGCCGAAGGCTGCCTCGAAAGCTGGCGGGATGACAAGCTGCATTTCGACACCGCCGATTGCGGCGTTCCGGTGAGTGCCATTGTGACCTTGGCATCCGTCCATGACAGCAATGTGGCGACCCCTCTTGCGACGACGACCGAACGGGTGACCAATCTCCACGATCTCATGGATGCGGCCTTTGAATTCGGCGTGGTTCACCGGATGAACAAACGCCTTGGCCACATCCCGCTGATCGAATTCAACCCGCGCCGTGACACTGCCCTCAATCAGGAACTCAAGCGCGAGGCCCGGGCACGGCGTGTGTGTGGCCCTGTCATGCCGCAGGGTGTTCGCAACCGGATCCGGCACGGGGTCGAGATCACCTAACGCCCGTCTCAAGGATGAGTTCGGCGCCCGTCTTGTGCGTGTTCGCGGGCATGCAAAAGTGTTTTCCCGTCCGATGTTCGCGGTCCTCGTCCTGACGGTTTATCAGGTGATCCGCCTCGCTGTTCCTCCCTGACATGCCTCACTGTCCTTCGAGACGATTCCAGCGTCCACGATCTTCCCTGGAAATACGCTGAAACGTCGGCGAACGGTCGAACCTGGTCTGCGTTCTGTCGCCGTTCGTCTCCTGTTCAGCTTCGTCCGACAGAGACGCCGAAAATCCATGCCAATCCTTGACCCCCAGGTGTCCATGGGTCCGCGCAGAATACAAAGCAATGTTCATCGGCATCTCAACTCAACAGTCTTGCCAAAAGAGGTCCATCTGTCAGAAAACTTGAACCTGAAGGCGGTGGCTTCCAAACACTTGCACCTGTCCCGCACAGCCTTGCAAATCACCGTCCGGTTCTTGTGGGCGAATGTAAACGGGGAAACTATAGCGCGTGTCGCGGGTCAGGACCGGGCGTCGTCGTTGGCGAGTCTACTGTTGGTTGCTTCCCTATCCCCAGAGCCCTACCCGTGATAATTGCCACTTTGACCTGGAAGCGTTTCATGGTGTTCCGTTCTTCATTCACTCCCCCATAAGGAGAGATACAGCAATGACGATCTTGACGCGACGGCAGATTGGTAACACGGCCGCCCACGTCACCCAATTTGGCTTGGGATGCGCTCCCCTGGGTGATCATTTTGAGGTCATCAGCGAAGATCAGGCCCAGCAGACCCTGCAGGCCGCCTGGGATGCCGGGATCCGCTATTTTGACACTTCGCCCTTTTATGGCTACGGCAAGAGCGAACATCGCGTCGGCCATTTTCTGCGCCAGCAACCTCGTCATGAGTTTGTCATCTCAACCAAGGTTGGCCGCACTTTCCGCGCTGCCGCCGATCCGGCCTCCTTTGACAAAGGCGCTTGGTCCGGCGCCCTTCCCTTCGAATTGACCGTGGATTTCACTTATGGCGGGATCATGCGCTCATTTGAGGACAGCCTGCAGCGACTCAGCCTGCCCTCGGTCGATTTGCTGGTCATCCACGATCTGGACTTCCTTTACCACCAGACCGAGGCCCGGGTTAATGCTTATCTGGCGCAGCTATACACCGACGGTTGGCGGGCGCTGGATGAACTGCGCCGTCACGGACATATCAAAGGAGTGGGAGCCGGCATCAACGAGATGGGAATGATTCCGCGCTTCCTCGACATGGTCGACCTTGACTTCTTTCTGGTGGCCTATGGCTACAATCTGCTCACCCAGGCGATGGCCGCCGAAGAGATTCCCCTATGTGCCGAGCAGGGCATCAGCCTTGTCATCGGGGCCGTCTTTGCCTCTGGCATCCTGGCAACTGGCGCCGCGCCGGGGGCCACCTACAATTATGCACCGGCCTCGCCAGAAATGATGACTCGAACGGAGCGGATTGAAGCCGTCTGCCGCCGTCACGAAACGCCCCTACCGGCCGCCGCACTTCAATTCTTACTGGCTCATCCGCTGGTTTCGGCAATCATTCCCGGGGCCCTGGCGCCGAAGCAGGTCGTGGCCAATGTATCGATGCTAGAACAGCCAATTCCGCCAGCTTTGTGGGCTGAGCTGCAAATCGAGGGGCTTCTGTCGACCGATGTACCGACGCCGTAGGGTTTCGCGGCGCAAACGAGCCTAAAGTTGATCATGCGAAACTTCCGCAAGCTGTGGGTCAGGACAACTGGCAACCACACATGGTTTCCCCAGATGTTGGAGTGTGCGCCTGAGGAGGCCGGCTCCCGCCGGGCAGGCTGAACGGGAAACGGGGATGAGGGAGTGTCGCGTCATTGTGGCTGCATCTTCCTTTCATCCAACATGTCATGAGCAGTCACACAGGTCGTTGACATCAGGTATAGATGCGGGCATCCAGCCGGAACCCGCATGGAGGAGGAAGAAATGAAAACCTTCGCAGGTGCTGTCGCCGTCATCATGGCGATTGCCATAACCCCCATTGCCTCCGCGGCAGACATGGCTCTGGCAGAGATCATCGATGCCGGTGGAACTGTCATCGGCAAGGCCAGCTTTGAACAGACACCAACCGGTGTGCTCATATTGGTCGATGTGAGAGGGCTGCCGCCTGGTGGCCACGGTATCCACCTGCACGCCACCGGCTCCTGCACACCTGACTTCAAGGCGGCATCGGGCCACATCAATCCGGGCAATGACATGCACGGCCTGCGTAATCCCGGCGGACCGGACAGTGGCGATCTGCCCAATCTGTACGCCGCGGCCGACGGTTCCGCCATGGCCGAGTTCTTCACGACCCGCGTCTCGGTGGCCGGCGATGCCCCGGCACTTCTGGACGGGGATGGTTCTGCGGTGATCATTCACGAGAATCCCGATGACCACATGAGCCAGCCCATAGGCGGAGCAGGGGGGCGTATCGGATGCGGTGTCATTGAGAAGTTGTAGCCCCTGCCCGTCAGTGCCGGGGAAGGCCTGCGGGGCTGCAGATGATCATGCGCATCCTTGAGAAGGCCTCCAGCCGGCGCGGGGTCTCCTGAACTGACTGACGACGGTCGACAGGACATGGCATCGACAACTGGCTTGAAGAACGGCAGGACCGTCGATCTGTCCAGCCGGGTCCGGTTCCAGAACCAGCTTTTGTGTTAACCGAACTGTTGGGTCATTTATCTGCATGGTTGTTGCTAACCGCGCCCACGGCTTCCGGTTCGCGAATTTCAGGGCGGACCATGATCGTCGCACTATGTTGAGCGCTTGTAGTGCCCTTGGATGATGCGGTCGATAACCATCGCGCAGAACAGAATCGCCAGGCCGGCCAGCATACCCTGTCCCTTTGCGGCGTACTGGAGCGCGATGAGCACGTCCTGCCCCAGACCCTTTGCACCGATGAGCGAGGCAATCACAACCATAGACAGGCACATAAGGATGGTCTGGTTGATCCCGGTCATGATTGACGGCAGCGCGAGCGGAAACTCGACATCCTTGAGCAGTGTCCAGCGGGTGCAGCCGAATGCCGTCGCTGCCTCCTTGGTATCATTTGGTACACCCCGGATGCCGAGGGCAGTCAGCCGTATGACGGGAGGCATCCCGAACACGAGTGTTGCCAGCACACCCGGAGGCTTTCCCGTACCGAAGAAGGCTATGATCGGGATCAGGTAGACGAAAGCCGGCATGGTCTGCATGAAATCAAGAACCGGCTGTGCCGCGCCATACGCTTTCTGGTTCTTGCCGAACCAGATTCCCAACGGAATCCCGAACAGCACTGAGAGAAAGGCGGCGGTGCCCAGCAGGGCGACCGTAACCATACTTGTCTCCCAAAGGCCGAACAGGGCCAGATAGGCCAGTGCAACGGCAGTGAACACCGCGACCCGGGGACCGGCCAGCCGCCACGCGACAACGACGATAACTGTCATGACCACCGGCCAGGGCGCGTCGACCAAAACTGTTTCGAGCCCGTTCACCAACGTGCTGATGGCAGAAACGACACCGTCGAAAACACCGGCCCCCTCGATCGACAGCCAGTCAAACCCGGAGTCAAGCCATTCGGACACAGGCGCGTAGTAGGATCCTTTCCCAACCGGGAATCCGGCAATGAAGGGTTCCAATCCAGGATTGATCTTGCTGATCGTGAACCGGTAGAGGGTCAGCGGCACGATCGCCAGCCACAGCAAGCAACCGAGTCCAACTCGCATCCAGCTCAAACCCGCGACCGTTCCCGAGGGATTCGTTCTCCAGCTGAGATACTGTTTCTCATAGTGCAGGTTGGCATAGAATCCCTGGATCAGGCGCAGGCCGACCAATAGCGCAATGCCGGTAAGGAGAATTGTCGTTGCCCCCTCGGCCGCGATTGCAGCTTCCTCGGAAACGCCGGCGGCGATTTTCTGGAGGTTTTCTGCTCGTTTCAGATGTGAAGCCGCATCGGTGTCGCCCGCAGCCAGTGCTGCTTCGTACTTTGCCATGAATTCGTTTGACTTAAGGGTAAGCTGCTCCAGCCTGGCAAGCTTGTCTGCGCCAAGATCGCCCCACCAGCCTCTTCCGATTTGAACGAATGCAAGAACTTCCAGGACAAGAAATATCCAGAAGGGACCCCACATTCCGCGCGCAGAACTCCACAAGGGGCCTGCCAGGGCAGCCATCGTATTCCACGACAGAGGGAGTCCTCTCCTTGATTGAATCTGCTTGAATTCTCGGCTGTAATATTCCTGTCGGATACGGACAAAATCACCGACTGAGCTGGTCAGGTTGGGTGACCCAACGACATTTCTGGTCTCTTTCATCTTGTGTTGCCGCCTTTGATCCCGTTGAGAAGTGTCGTCTTGTCAATGACGCCCACGTCATTGCCATCATGCGTGATTACGATCGGCTGATCTGCGGTGATCGACAAATCAATGAGGCCGCTCAAATCGATATCGTGCGCCGCCCTCGGCGCCTGTTGCAGGTCATCACCGGGTCGTAGCTGATACTCTCCAATTCGCGTCATGATTGTATGGGCCAGGACGAGGTTCAGGGTGGAAATACCTTCCACGAAGTCCCGGACATAGTCGTCGACCGGATTGGTTACGATTTCTTCCGGCGTGCCTATTTGCACGATCTGCCCATCGTTCATGATTGCGATACGATTGCCGATACGGATCGCTTCGTCCAGATCGTGTGTGATAAAAACCGTGGTCTTGTTCAGTTCCGCCGAGAGCGTCATGAACTGTTCCTGAAGCCGGCGCCGGATCAGAGGGTCCAGCGCGGAAAACGGCTCGTCCATCAACAGAATCTCGGGGTCCGACGCAAGTGCCCGGGCGAGCCCGACCCGTTGCTGCATGCCCCCTGAAAGTTCGCTCGGGAAGCGGTCTTCGTATCCTTCGAGATTGACAAGGCTGAGGCAACGCTGGGAATTCTCCCAGCGATGCGATTTCGGCAGACCCTGCACCTGCAATGGAAACGCCACGTTGTCCCTCACGGTGCGGTGCGGAAACAATGCCATGTGTTGAAACACCATGCCGATTTGGGTGGCGCGCAATTT
Source organism: Paracoccaceae bacterium (assembly GCA_963664715.2). GTDB lineage: Bacteria > Pseudomonadota > Alphaproteobacteria > Rhodobacterales > Rhodobacteraceae > JAPOXR01. The sequence goes on along the minus strand of CAXXUY010000011.1, from coordinate 809,460 downwards.
TCTCAACTCTCCTTCATCGAGTGCAAGGACATCCTGCCCGAGCACCTCGATGTAACCGGAGGTCGGCTCAATCAACCGATTGATGTGTCGCACCATCGTCGACTTCCCCGAGCCCGACAGTCCCATGACGCAAAAGATCTCTCCGCGCGGGACTTCGAAAGAACAATCGGCGATCCCGACGACACATCCGAACTGCTCGAGTATCTGCGCCTTGGTGAGACCCTTCTCGGTAATCGCACGCATTGCGTCTTCGACACGGGAACCGAATATCTTCCACGTGCCTTGCAATCTGATGACTGGTTCACTCATCTCCTATGCCTTCGATGAGGCGGACAGGCCCGCCTGTTCGTGTCACGAGGTCTGTCGGCAATTCACAATTTCCCTCTTCCGTGCACTTCCTGGGACGCAAAGCCAATATGATGGTCCACAAAACTACACATACCTTGTTCCCGGAAACAATTTCAGGGAGAAAACTCATCAAATACCTGTAAATTCAAACTGTTCTCTCTTGATTGTGCCTGCCGAAATGAAGTAAAATTCCATCAAATTCCAATCGGAGACTAATTGACTTGATCGCTGAACCACGCCGTTGGGGCATCCAGAACGATTATGGACCGTTGAAGGACGTGCTCCTCGGGACGCCCCAATATTATCGCTGGGTCGATGCCGGACCGATCACAATGCGGACATTGAACAACCAGGTTCACACCGGCGTCGAATTCAACCTCCAGACGGCCATGTCCCAGCACGCCGAGATGGTGTCGATCTACGAATCGAATGGCGTCATGTGCCACTACCTCGATTCTGACGAGGTATTGCATCGAAATTTCTTCGCTCGCGATTCGAGCGCCATGACCCCCTGGGGCGGCCTCATCTGCCATATGCAACTCAAGTGTCGACGCGCCGACTATGTAACCGCCATCAAATTCTATCAGGACAATGACATTCCAATCTGGCGCTACGCCACTGCCGGGCACTTCGAGGGTGGCGATTTCAACATACTGGAGCCGGGTTTTGTGCTGATCGGATACTGTGGCGAACGCTCCGAACGCGACGGCTCGGAGCAGGTCGCGGCGTGGGTACGGGAGTCGGGATGGGAGGCGCTGGTGGCACCTATTTCGCGTGAGTTCGTACACATGGACGGGCTGGTGGTTCCAATTGCTCCAAAACTGCTCGTCGCCTGCGTGGACGCGCTGGAGGATTGGCTGGTGGCGCTGCTGCGCGAACGCGGCTTTGAATTCGTGGAAGTCGGTTATGCGGAAGCAAGGAACCTCGGTGTCAACCTTGTAGCACTGGGCAACGACCGTGTGCTTTCGATGCGCGGATCGCGGGACCTGAACGATCGCTTGCGCGCGCTCGGATTCGAAGTCTTCGACCCGGACATGTCGATGTTCACCCTGGGCGGCGGCGGAGTTCATTGCCTGTGTCAAGCGCTTTGCCGGGACGAAGCCTGACCGAATCAGGAACAGGCGAATTTCTGAAAGGAAGGGCGATGCCGCGGCATCGCCCTCTGTTTTCATGTCGACCTCTGGACAATTTCAGCCCTTCGTTGCGAATGCTGCCATTGCAGTCGACCAAGCCATGGCAACCTGACGATCATTGCCGCCAGCGGTGCAACGACTTCCCCTGGATCAGTTCAGCCAGGATTCGACGAGTTCCGCATTTTCTGTCGCCCACTGCCTGGCGTAGTCGGCGGCGCTCATCTTCTCGACCACGAGGGCGAAGGTCATTCTGGAGACCAGATCTGTCGTCAGCTTCACCTTGCTCAACAGGGCCGCCGCTTCGGGATGTTCTGTCTCCAGCGATGCGGCGTAGTGCACATGCAGATAGGCCAGATCCCACGCGACGGGAGCACTAGACTTCTCAAGCCACTGCGGGTCGTCGGTCGGCTGGATGATTGTCCATTGGCTGGCGTCGTACTCAGGCTCGCTCAGAATCACGAGATCATGCAACGCAAACATGTGATTGGGTGTGTAGCAGTAGAAAACGAGATCGGCGTCCTTCGCTACCGCGGAGTCGACATTGGCCATTGCCAGAGCTTCGTCCATTTCCAGCAATTCCATGGTTTCGTCGTACCCGTAACTCTTGGCACGAATCTTTTCGATATTCGTCGAGGCCCATCCCGACGCTCCGATCCAGACTTCACCCAGGCCATCGCCGTTCGTGTCAAAATTCTTCGCCATGTCCGGATCGGCCAGATCCGCAACCTGCGTAATACCGGTACGCTCTGCAGTCGCCTTCGTTACGCACATACCCTGAAATGACGGCACACCGTTCGGGCTCATCCTGACTGTCATCCTGGACTCGACGAACTTTTCATGCAGGTTGGCCTGGTTTGGCAACCACACCTCCGGATGCACATGCATGCTGCCGGTATCCATCGCTTCGAAAATGACCGGATTCGTGCCGTTCTGGAGCTCGACTTCCAGACCGAGATTGTCCTCCAGCACCACCTTGAGAATGTTCGCCGTCGCCGTCGCAGACGGCCAATTCGGGACACCCACGACAATATCGGCTGCCTTGGCGGGAGCAACGCCGGCCAACAGCAGGGCCACGCACAGTCCACGGCACCAATTGATTATCTTCATGGCATTATCCTCAGCATCATCGGGTCAATGCCGCCGATCCTGATCACACTGACGCTCGGCCGGCATGACGACCCCGTTTGTTTCGCTTTCAGACACGGCCTTGCCTCTGTGGCGGTCGTGTTGAAAACGGCTTGTCAAGGATTGTTAATAGCGTTGCCGTTTGTTAGAAAACATAACAAACAAAAAATATTAATATGCATAAAGATGCACATAAAATTGCGGCGACAATGCCGCGCCTTCACAAGGCCGATCTCCACATGCTCTCGGTCTTCATGACGGTAGCGGAGTGCGGGGGATTCGCCGCAGCTCAGGTTGCCCTCAATGTCTGCCAGTCGACCATCAGCCGTCAGATCAGCGACCTTGAAAAGCGCCTGGGCATGCGTCTTTGTCAACGGGGGCGGGCCGGATTCCACCTGACCGACAAGGGCCGGGTCGTCTACGAGTCCTGCCAGCACCTCGCGACGGCTCTGGAGGGATTCCGAACCACAGTGGGCGCACTTCGCGGCGAACTGGTCGGCGACCTCTCGATTGCTGTGATCGACAACTGGGCCACAGACAGTGGCTATCCGCTGGCCGACGTTCTCCGAACCTTCAGGGGCAAGGCCCCGCAGGCCCATATTCACTTCCACACGCTGGCGCCAGACGAGATCGAACGCGCTGTTCTGGAAAACAGGGTCAATCTGGGCATCGGTGTCTTCCACCAACACCGGCCGGGCTTGTCCTACGAGACGCTTTACGATGATCCGGTCGAACTCTACTGCGGCGCGGGACACATACTCTTCGATCGGGCTCCGCACGATATCGACCGCAATGACTTGCAGATGGCCGATCTTGCCCACCGTGCCTATCTGTCAGAGCGGCAGGTCGCGCCGCTCACCGGAGACCTGGAATCGACCGCAAAGGCACGACAGATTGAAGGCGTGGCGTTCCTCATCCTGTCGGGCTGGCATATAGGCTACTTACCTGTCGGCTACTCCGAGAGGTGGGTGGCAAACGCCCGCATGCGCAGCATCCTGCCCGAGACCTACCGCCTCAACACCAAGTTCGAACTGGTAACTCGCCGCGGCGTTGCATTGACGATGGTTAGCCAGACATTTGCAGATATTCTACGGGAAACCACCAGGCCGTTACGTAGCTGTCCGGCAAACAGTGGCTGCTACGGAGATCCAATCCGAACCAATTAGCGATCCAAGAACGGCACACCGGAACCAGTACCCTGCTGCGCAATGATGCCGAACTCCGCAAGATGACTGCGCAGCGCATTCACCGTCTGCGTCCTCTGGCGCACCAAGAGATCCCGGGGGCGGAACACCACCGGTCCGTCTGCAGCAGCTCCGTGCAACTGGAAGCAATTCCTTGCCAGGTGTAGTGGCTCGGATTATTCAGTCATGAACCGGACGGTTTTCTCACCTTCTCCGCGAGTGTTGTTTCTGTCTGATCAGGTACAATCCGGGACAGGGCTTCTTTCCCAAACAGGCACGTTCAAGCATCCCTGTCCAGTCGGACTTTTTCGAGGTTGCTTCTCCATCATGACACCAACCTTCGTCCGAGTGTCGAAGTCCTCTTGATGAGCTTCACATCGGCACTGTAATTGTGCGGAGGGAGGATCCCGTCTTCGAGCCACCCGAGAATCAAGGACGCAATTCGACGCCCGAAACTGGCAATGTCGCAATGAACCGAAGTCAATTTCGGCCAACTCAGGGAACTCTCTTCAATATCATCGAAACCGACAAGGCGAAAGTCATGCCCCACCGAGATACCGTTTTCGTTGAATCCGGAGATCATACCGTGCGCGACAAGATCGTTGTAGCAAATCGCTGAGTCGATGTCCGGACGGTGCCTCGCAAGTCTGCTCGCGGTTTCATAACCGAAGATCCGTGTTGCCCTGCCGAGAAACATCTCGGGTTGACCGCCGTCGGATGCGAGGACCTGAAGGTAACCCGCAGTCCTTTCAACCGTGACCGGTTGGTCTTCAACGCCGCCGACAAACGCGATGCACCTGGCTCCGACTTCTTTCAGATGACTTGTCGCCAGCCTTCCTCCTTCCACATAGTCGAAAGACGCGAACGGAAACCTGTCGTTCCTGTCATCCACATTTCGCAGTACCTGGATCGCGGGAATCCCGGCCCTTTCAACCTGATCGAGCACCCTCGATTCTCCATCATATGTTGGCGAAATTATTAACGCCGAAACCCCATGTTCTATCATTGATCCGATCACGCGGTCCTGAAGGCGTGGGTCCTCGTCAGTGTTTGAGAGGATAGTCGCGTAATTTCGGCTGGAAAGGGACATCTGAACCGAAGCAGCAAATTCCGTAAAGAACGGGTTTCTGACGTCGTTGATGACGAGCCCGATCAGACCGACGTTGTTGCGCCGCAAGTTGGCCGCCGCTCGATTGTAGACGTAATCGACCTCTGCCATCGCCTCGCGGACACGCTTTACCGTCGTGTCCTTGACCAGGGGACTGCGCTGCAAGACGAGGGAAACGGTTGACTTCGAAACCCCGGCCGTGCGGGCCACATCCAGTATTGTCGGGCGTTTGGTCACTCGTGCGGGTTCAGTGAAGTTGGAAATCATCCCGACGATTGCCTCCTGGGTCAGAACTGGCCAATCCAGAACTCACGATTCTCGCCGACCCAAGTCCCAAATGAAGCTGGATGCGCTAACGGCGAATTCCTCGTACGGTGAAATCTGCGACCGGAATGTTTGATCATTGGTCTCGGGTCCAATGCCACAGGTTTAAGCCCGTATCCATAACTTATCGAAATTCACGCGACCTGGACGCAATTATATTACGACGATCGGGAGCAACGCAAACGGTGGCATTGCACCGTCGTCTGACGATTTGCCGGAATGCAGGTGAGCCCTGACCGGACAAGCCAGAAATCTGTTCAATGGACCCCGTGCAGCGCCAACAGCGTCTTCATTCGGCTCTCCGCAAGGTACGGGTCAACCAGCAAGCGGGCCTTGTCGGCCAACTGAAACACTTCAGCGTAGTGGGTGATCTCCCTTGAAGACTGCAATCCGGCAGGCATGACGAAGTGCGGTTGCAGCCCGTTCAGCCAGGCGACAAACGCAATTCCGGCCTTGTAGAACTGTGTGGGTGGCTTGAATATTTCTTGGCTGAGCGGGACGGTCGGTTGCAGAAATTCATGATAGGTGGCGTTGTCGCCCCTGGACAGTGCTTCAAGTGCGAGAGAGGCGGCGGGGGCGATGGCAGCGAATATGCCCAGCAAGGCATGCGAGTAGAAGGTTCCATCGCCCTCGATCAGTTCCGCGTAGTTGAAGTCATCGCCAGTATAGAGGCAAACACCCGCGGGGAGGCGCCTGCGCAACCATTCCTCATGCGAGCGGTCAAGAAGGGAGATCTTGATTCCATCTACCCTTCCTGCATTGGCGGCCATGATCTCCAGCACCGTTTTCGACGCGGCCCGGATGTCCCGCGATCCCCAGTATCCATTCAATGCGGGATCGAACATGTCGCCGAGCCAGTGGAGGATTACGGGTTCGGTGGCCTGCGACAGCAGCCGACCGTAAACGCGGCAATATGTTTCCCTGCGGGCGCCCAGAGCCGGCAACGCCCGGCTTGCCATCAGGACAACCTGGCCACCGGCGTTCTCGATTGTCTCCATCTGAAATTCGTAAGCCGCGACAATCGCATCTTCATTGCCAAGTGTCCCTGGCTCGGCATGATCCGTACCTGCACCGCAGGCGACGCGCGGAGACAACGGATGAGCTTTGGCTTCGAGCGTTGCTCGTCCGATCAACTCCCTGGCTGTTGTCCAGTCAAGGCCCATTCCGCGCTGTGCCGTATCCATCGCTTCGGCCAGGTGCAGGCCCTGGTCCCAGAGCCAGTGACGAATCTGCAATGTGGTGTCCCAGTCGATCGAAGGCTGGTCCAGCCACGGGTTTCGGTCGGCAAACGGGTCCGACACGACATGTGCCGCTGCGAATGCTGTTCGCGTGAACTGTATTTCCGGTGGACCCGGAACCAACGGGTTGCGCATCGGATTGTATGCGACAAGTTCTCCGGAACAAGATGGGAGCTTCATGGCAAGCCTCAGAGGCCGTGCTCGGCGCGGATCATGTCGAAAGCCTTTTCGGCGATCATGATGGTCGGGGCATTGGTGTTGGAAGATGTCACGAAGGGCATGACCGAACTGTCGCAAACTCGAAGCCCCTCGATTCCCTTGAACTGGAGTCGCGGCGTAACGACCGCGGTCGGGTCGCCTTCTGCGCCCATCTTGCAGGTGCCGACCGGGTGATAGTCGCACTTGGCGTGCTTCCAGGCGTATTCTTGAATGTCCTCGTCGGTCACAACTCCGGAACCTGGGCTGGATTCCCGTTCGATGTATGGCCGGAATGCAGCCTGTTCCATGATCCGGCGGACAAGCCTGAATGCCCTGATCGACATTTCGATGTCGCGGGCCCGGCTCCAGTATCCCGGGTCGACATGAACCCGGTCCAGCGGGTTGTTGGACTTCAGCCGGACAACACCGCGCGACAGGGGACGCAGCCAGGCAGAATTGAGGGTAACACCGTTCCGGACCGGATTCAGTCCGTGCTCAAGGCCCGAACCGGGAAGAAAATGGAATTGTGTATCCGGACATGGCTCCCTTTCGTCGGCAAACCAAAAACCGCCACCATCGCACAAATTGGACGCGACGACGCCGGTCCCCGAAAGGATGTATTGTGCTCCCGCCGCTGCTGTCATGTGCAACGGCTTGTAGCGATCAAGCGAGTGGTTTCCCGAGCACTCGGAAACAATGAACACGTCCAGGTGATCATGAAGGTTCTCACCCACATATGCGTTGTCCATCACCACGTCGACACCGCTCTCCAAGAGGTGCTGTTTCGGTCCAATACCGGAGTGCAACAGAACGCGCGGACTCCCGATCGCTCCTGCCGTCAGGAGAATCTCGTTCCGTGCTTCGACCAGCTTTCCTCTGACCTGGACCGCGACTGCCCGACCACTCCTCACTACAATCCGTTCCACATGACTTCTGGTGCGAACCGCAAGACGTTTGCTTTTCCGGACCGGGGAAAGGTAGCAGGAGGACGCCGATGAACGACGTCCATCCCGGTTTGTCACCTGGTAGTATCCGAGTCCTGCCTGCTCCGCCCCGTTGAAATCGGGATTGAAGACCATGCCGGCCTGTTGCGATGCTCGCACAAACACGGTCGTCAGCCGGTGCGGTATGACATCGGATACCTTCAGGGGTCCACCCTGCCCGTGGTACTCGTTTGCATAGCGAATATTGTCTTCGGCCTTGACGAAGTACGGAAGAACATCGGAAAACGACCACCCCACGCAACCATGCGCTTCCCAGTTGTCGTAGTCCCACTTGTTGCCGCGGGTGTAGATCTGGGCATTGATGGATGAACCGCCTCCGAGAACCCTTGCCTGGGGATACCAGACGGCCCTTCCGTTCAAACCTGGCTGTGGACCGGTCTCATACCCCCAGCTGTGCGATTTGCCAGTCAGCCTGGTAAACCCGGCAGGCATATGTATGAGGGGGTTCCAATCGGAAGGGCCGGCTTCCAGCAACAGCACCGAGACTTTGCCAGAATCGACCAGTCGCCGGGCAAGGACGCAGCCGGCCGATCCGCCGCCAACGATGATGAAATCGTATTTCCCGCTGGTTTTCAAGGTTTTCATAGCCGTGCGATTGACAAGCCGCCATCGACGGGGATTACGGCGCCAGTTGCAAACGACCACTGCCCGTCTGCCAGAGGTACAATGATCGAGCCGACGTCGTCCGGTTGACCCCATCGCGCAGCTGGAACGAGGCCGGCCTCGATCCGCGCAGAATATTCATGCCGCTTTCCAGCTGTCATGTCAGTTTCAATGATCCCGGGGCGAAGTTCGAACACCCCGATACCATGCGGAGCAAGGCGCACTGCGAAGAGCTTCGCAACCATGGCTGCGGCGGCCTTGGAAATGCAGTAATCAGCGCGCTCTTCCGAGACAAGCTCCGCACTGACAGAAGTGACAAAACTCAACGACCGGTACCCGCTGCTATCTTTCAACGCCAGCATCCTCCGTGAAGCCTCCTGCGCCAGGAAATATGTTCCCCGGAGGTTCGTCCCGAGAACGTCGTCGAAATCCCCGGGACACAGATTGAGCATGTCCCCGCGCACACGTGATGGAACACCGGCATTGGCCACAAGCGTGGTGACGGAACCCATCATGTCTTCGATTGCGTCGAACAGTGTCGGAATCTCCTCGACAATCCTTTGATCGTATTGAAAATAGCTGGCTGCAGGACCGAGCAGTGCCATGGCAGCCTGAACCGGGCGGGAAGAAAGGGCACTGCGCGACGCCAGTGCCACGCTGTATCCGGCACCGACCAGCGCCTTCGCAATTCCGAAGCCGATGCCCCTTTGGCCTCCGGTGATCAAGGCAACACGCTTCACTCTGCCGGTTCCGTTATCGTAAAGTGACCGGCGCCAGGCATTGCCAGCCTGGCAACAACGAACATGACGCATTGCCGCAAATTCAATCTGAAATCCGGTTCGTGGTTTCGGGGTCGAACACGACCGCCTTTTCCATGTTGATCGCAAACTCGAACTCGGTACCCGGCCTGGCGACAGCGTCGGACCGCATCCTCGCGACGCAATCCGTGCCTGATACAACAAATGTGGCGAAGGTATCCGAGCCCGCAGGTTCGACGACTGAAATGACATTGCGGAATGACTGGATGCTGTCGGAATTTCGATCGGCGCTCTCGGGGTCAGTAATTGCCTCGGGTCGTATTCCGACTGCTACGCTGCGCCCGGTGTGACCCCGCAAGCTTGCGGCCGATGACGGCAGGCGCAGCCCTATGATGTGACCCCGCATATCACTTACTTCGGCAAATGTCGCACCGTCCTCTTCCATGAGCCTGGCGGGTAGCAGGTTCATCGAAGGGGATCCCATGAATCCTGCCACAAAGAGGTTCTTCGGCTTTTCGTAGATCTCCTTTGGCAGTCCGAATTGTTGAATGTAACCCTGGTTCATCACGGCAATTCGGGTGGAAAGCGTCATTGCCTCGACCTGGTCATGTGTAACGTAGACGATCGTGGTCCCGAGATTCAGGTGCAGTTTCTTGATCTCGGTACGCATGTCCACGCGAAGCTTGGCATCCAGGTTTGAAAGCGGTTCGTCAAAGAGGAATACATCCGGTTTGCGCACGAGCGCTCGTCCCATCGCAACCCGCTGGCGCTGGCCGCCGGACAGCTGGCCGGGTTTGCGGTCCAGCAGCTGCTCGATCTGCAGCAGCCTCGCCACCTCGGCCAGGGCGCGGTCTCTGTCGGACCGCGGAACACCGTGCATTTCGAGACCGAACGTAATGTTTCCGGCAACAGTCATGTTCGGGTAGAGCGCATAGGACTGGAAGACCATTGCGATGTTGCGCTTCGACGGATGGACGCCATTGACTATGCGTCCCCTGATCGACACCGTTCCCGAGGTAATGTCCTCGAGGCCCGATATCATGTTGAGAAGCGTCGACTTTCCGCAGCCTGAAGGACCGACAAGAACCAGGAACTCGCCTTCCTCCACGGAAATGTTCACGCTGTGAAGCACCTCGAGAGTCCCGTAGGACTTGGTTACCCCGGAAAGTTCAAGAAATCCCATGCGCCTATCCCTTGACAGATCCGGCCATGAGCCCGCGCACGAAATAGCGGCCGGCGACAATGTACACGATGAGCGTCGGCGCCGCCGCGAGCATGGCGCCGGCAAAATGGACATTGTATTCCTTGACGCCGGTCGAGCTCTGGACAAGATTGTTGAGCGCAACGGTCATGGGCTGGCTGTCCTGATCGGCAAAGGATGCGCCGAACAGGAAGTCATTCCAGATATTCGTGAACTGCCAGATGACGGACACCACGACTATCGGTCCCGAGGAGGGAAGCAGGATGCGCCAGAAAATCCGGAAAAAGCCTGCGCCGTCAATCTGGGCCGCGCGCACGAGTTCGGTGGGGAAGACTGCATAGTAGTTGCGGAAATAGAGGGTGGTAAATCCCAGCCCGTAGACGACATGCACAAGAACAAGCCCCGCGGTCGTGCCGGCCAGTCCGGTGATGCCCAGGATCCGGGCCATGGGTATCAGGACTATCTGGAATGGAATGAAGCAGGCGAACAGAATCACGCCGAACAGGACAGTATCCCCGCAAAATCGCCACTTGGTGAGAACGTAGCCGTTGAGTGCACCGAGCATGGTCGAAACCACCACGGCCGGCACGACCATCTTGATGGAATTCCAGAAGTACGGCCGCAGTCCCGTCGGATCGACCCCGATCTGGGCTGTGGACCAGGCGGCCAGCCAGGGTTCGATTGTCCAGTTGTCCGGAAGCGCAATCATGTGACCGGAGGTGATTTCGGACAATGGCTTGACCGAGTTGGCGAGCATGATGAAGGTCGGAAGCAGGTAGAAGGTCGCAAACAGCAACAGGACGAGGTAGATCAGGACCCGGTGGGCGCGCACCGGACCGGCGAGGAAACTCCGGGTCGGCTGGAGCATTACTTCTTCTGCCTCAGTTCGGAATACAGGTATGGCACCATTATGGCGGCAATTGTCATCAGCATGATGACCGCCGAAGACGCTCCGATCCCCATCTGATTTCGGGTGAACGTGTAGGAATACATGAAGGTCGCGGGCAGTTCCGTCGCCCGGCCTGGCCCGCCACCGGTCAATGCGATGATCAGGTCGTAGGACTTGATCGCGAGGTGACCCAGGATGACGATCGCCGACAGGAATGCGGGCCGCAGTTGGGGGATTACGACTCGGTTATAGAGATTCCAGCTCGAAGCGCCATCTATCCGAGCGGCCTTCAGCAATTCGTCGTCAATGCCCCGGAGCCCCGCCAGGAACATCGCCATGACGAAACCGGATGACTGCCAAACCGCGGCAATGACTACCGTGTAGATCGCAAAATCACGGCTCTTGATCCAGTCGAACCGGAAAGACTCCCAACCCCAGAGGTGCATCGTGTTTTCCAGGCCAACGCCGGGGTCGAGGAACCACTTCCAGGCTGTTCCGGTTACGATGAAAGACAGCGCCATCGGATAGAGGTAGATCGGTCGCAATACGCCCTCGCCCCGGATTTTCTGGTCAAGTAAAATCGCAAGTCCCAGTCCGATCACGGTGCAAATCAGGATGTAAAGGCCAGCAAATATGCCCAGATTGGTGAGCGCAATCTCCCAATGGCTGAGACGGAAGAGGCGATCATAATTCCGCAGTCCTATCCAGTCGTGATTTGGAAGGATTCGGCTGTCCGTGAATGAAAGGTAGAGCGAATAGAGGATGAACCCATATACGAACACCATGACCGCGGCCACCGATGGCGCAAGGACAAGCCCGGGAATCCAGCTCTGTATCCGATGTCGGAAATCCGCTCCGGCCATATCGTTCATCACCTGCACGCTCCCGTCGGGCAGAAGGAGGGCGGGGCGGCATCCTGCCGCCCTGCCACACGATCGTTCAGCGGGCGATCTCGACTGCCGTCACGATTTCGTCCACCGCAGTCTCGGCATCGTATTCGCCGTTGAAGTTGGCGGTGATGACATCGTAGATAGCGTTCTTCACCGCGGCGCGGTTGGCATGGCCATGGGCCAGTGAACCGAACAGGGTGCCATTTTCTGAAGCCGCGGCAAGTTCCGCCATCCCACGCTTTCCACAGGAGTCGAAGTCATCATCCGGCACGTCCGTGCGAGCCGGCACCGAACCCTTCACGACATTGAATGCCGACTGGAATGAAGGCGACAGGATAGCGCTGGCAAGCGCAGCCTGGCTGGCAGCAGCATCGCCGGCAACACCGAACATGGCGAACTGGTCAGAGTTGAAAATCACCGTATCATCAGACCCGGGCACCCGGAAGCACAGGAAGTCCTCGCCCGGCACCTTCCCGGCGTTCAGGAATTCGCCCTTGGCCCAGTCCCCCATGATCTGGAAAGCAGCATCGCCGTTGATGACCATGGCCGAAGCCAGATTCCAGTCCCGGCCAGAAAAATTGTCATCGACAAAACTGCGCAGAGTTTCCATTCGACGGAAGGTCTCCAGCATGGCTTCGGAACCGAGCGTTTCTGAATCCAGGTTAATGAAAGCGGCCTTGTAGAATTCCGGTCCGCCGGCCGACATGGCTACGCCATCGAACATGGTTGCTTCCTGCCAGGCCTGTCCGCCGTGGGCCAGCGCCGTGTAACCGGCATCCTTGGCCTTTTGCATGGCGGAAACGAACTCATCCCACGTTTCCGGTTGTGAAATTCCGAGTTCATCGAGGATTGCCTTGTTCGCCCAGACCCAATTGGTGGAATGGACGTTCACCGGTGCAGAGATCCACTTGCCATCATGTTTGGCAAAGAACTGAAGTGCTGAGGGTACAACTGCGTCCCAGCCCTCTGCCGTTGCCACTGTGTTCAGGTCAGCGAGAGCTCCCTGTTCGGCCCAGTCGAGAATGTCAAAACCCAACATCTGGACTGCCGTCGGTGGATTGCCGGCCGTAACCCGCGCACGGAGAACGGTCATGGCACTCTCGCCGCCGCCACCGGCAACCGGCATATCCAACCAACCGACACCTTGTGCGGCAAGGTCCTCCTTGAGGACATTCAGCGCAGATGCCTCGCCGCCGGATGTCCACCAGTGAAGCACTTCGACTTCCTGTGCGGAAGCAATCGTTGCTGATGCTGCAATCGTGGCGATCGCACCAACCAGTCTTGCTCTTGGGTCACGCATTTCAGATCTCCTTTTCTCAAGTTGCGTAATCAGGCATTTCACCAACAGTCTGTCGGCGACTCTCGAACCGGTTTGCTCGTGCGGCAGATCCGCAACGGCCTCCACCGGGTTCCGAGAATTCATCAATCCTTTGTGTGCCGGGTTTGCGGCCGGGGCGGCTGTCACCGAAGCCATCCGCATCCAACAGGTTGGACCCCATTGCCGCGCGTGGTTTTCCGGCCATTCCGGGCAAGTCATCTTCCCTGAAATTCGGGTTTTCGTTTTGCATGAAAGGAAGCGACCCCTTCCATTCTGTCGTCCGTCGCCGCAGTCATGCCTCCTGCCAGGGAATCGATCATCGCGGCACGGTCTTCGGAGACACCGGCATGGATCATGTACTTGGCGGCTTCAGTGGCACGGGGCGAACAATCCGCCAGCCTCGCCATGAATTCCTGTGCCTCGCGAAGCGGGCGATCTGACACCTCGGCGGCAAATCCCAACTCCAGTGCGCGGTTGGCCGAGATCATTCGGCCGAAGAGAGCCATTTCCTTGAGCACAGGTTCGGGAAGCAGACGGGCCAGGCGCTGGGTGCCGGACCATCCCGGTACGATGCCAATCCGGGTTTCCGGCAGGGAAAGAACCGCGTCAATCGCCAGAACCCGGATGTCGCAGGCGGCCGCGAGCTCGAGGCCGCCGCCAAATGCAATACCCGAAATCGCAGCGATCGTCGGCTTGGAAAGACGTGCGAGACGGTCAAGTATTCGATGACCGTCCCGCACCCATTGCCTGGCGAAATCGGCAGGAGGCAGGCCTTCCCAGGCATTGATGTCAGCACCCGAGCAAAACGCCCTTTCACCGGTTCCGGTCACGACGACGCCAAGGGCGGACGAATCGGAGTCGAGCCGCTTGCAATGGCTCTCGAGCTCGCTCAGCATGGCCGGTGTCAAGGCGTTCAGCCGTTCGGGATTGTCCAATCGAATGACGGCGACAGATCCCATCATGCTGCAATGGACCCGGCTCACAGGTCCAGCCCCATAGAATCGGGGAAAAGCAGTTCACGCGCCATTACGCGGGCATTTTCCGATATCCCGATTCTGCCCTCGGACGCCTCGACGATGTCGCGACGGACGTCCATGCCAGGCATCACCTCGACAGCCTGAAGGCCGTCACAGGTCAACCGGATCACGCAGCGTTCCGTGACGAACAGCACTTCCCGGCCCGCTTCGATGGCCCGCTTGCCCGAGAAGGTCACCTGCTCGACCTGGTCAACCATCTTGGCGAACTTGCCGGGTGCTGCCACGCGGATCCCGTCAGGCAGTAGTTGCAACTGCGCACCTGCCTCGAAGAAGCCGGAAAAGACGATCTTGCGGGCGTTGGAGGTAATGTCCACGAATCCGCCGCAACCGGCCGTCAGATACGGTCTCTTGCCCAGTTTCGAGACATTGACATTGCCTTCGACATCCACCTCCAGGAAGGAGAGCAGCGCCAGGTCGAACCCTCCACCCTGGAAATAGGTGAACTGGCTGGGAGCTGGCACGAACGCATCCGCATTTGCGGAGCAGCCGAATGCGAAACCCGAGAGCGGCATTCCACCGACCGCTCCCTGCTCGATCACCCAGGTCACGGCGTCGCCAAGATCTTCCTCCAGCAGAATTCGCGGTACGATCGCGGAAATGCCAAAACCGAGGTTGACCGTCTGGCCCCGCTTCAACTCGGCAGCGGCGCGCCGGGCAATGACTTTCTCGACACTATGGCCGGCAGTCGCGAAGTTCGACCAAGGCCGTATCATCTCACCGGATACCGCGGGATCATAAATCGTGTTCGTCGTCTGCTTCTGGTCGGGCGCGACGACGACAAGATCCACGAGATGGCCAGGAACCCTGACGTCGTGCGGACGAAGCGATCCCGAGGCGGCAACCCGCTTGACCTGCGCGACCACGAATCCCCTGCGGGATTTCGTGGCGATGGCCTGTTCAAGTCCGCCAAGTGTGGCGCCCTCCTGTTCGTAGGTCAGGTTGCCGTGCTCATCAGCCGTCGTCGCGCGAATGATCGCAGCGTCCGGCAGAACATTCGGGAAGTGGAGCCAGGTCTCTCCGGCAAAGTCCCGGCGGAACACGATCGGGTTGTCCGCGGCACGGCGATTCATTGCGCAACCCTCGAGAACAGGGTCGACGAATGTGTTGATGCCGACCTTCGTCAGGACACCGGGCCGACGCGCGGCAGCATCCCTGTGCATGTCAAAGAGTATCCCGGATGGAACGTTGTAGGCCGCGACGCCTTCCTCGAGGATCATCTTCCAGATCGCAGGCATGGGAAGGGACGAAGGTCCCGAAGGGTAGGAGCCGCCAATGATGGTCGACAGGAGCCCGTCCCGGGCAATGTGATCGATTCCCTTGACGCCATACATGTCGCCAGCGGCTATGGGGTGTATCGTCGTGAGATTCCTGGGATGTCCTTCCTTCCCGAACCTTGTTCCAATCGCTTCGAGCACGGAATCCGGGCAACCGAGCGCCGAGGACGAAGACACGGTGACGACGGCGCCATCCGGGATCCGCCCCGCCGCATCAGTTGCAGATACGACCTTCCTCACCATGGCCAGAAGCCAACGCAGGCCACAACGGCCTGCCCGCCGTCACCGGTTGCCCGGCCCACGGACAACGCAGCGTCCGCTGATTTCATGCTGCCTGCGCGATCGGTAGACGGTCTGCCAATGGCCGAGACGGCCGCTCGGCAGATTTCAGCGCGCAGAGCACGAATCGAACCGACCGGGCAAATCGATGACGTTGCGTTGGCACCAGCCTGCATTGTAGAGTCCCGTCGAATTAGAACGTTCCAAATACTACTGGAACGTTCCAAACATGTCAAGTCTCTGGAATCGAGATTCAATGCAGGGTGGGCCGATGCAGGGTGATCGTCTCGAGCAGGGACACGTCAGGCGTGCGACCTCACGGAGTTCTGTTTGCTCCTGTAACGAGAGGTTCTGCAACGTTTTGTGCATCGAGGCCTCCGGATGGAAACTCCTCCTAGCAGGACACTCGATAGAGACTCCGGGCCGCGGCAATCGTTCCGACCTGGACCGGCACGTCAGTGTTGACGGAAGAGAGCATTGCGGCGCGAATTCGCACCACTATCCCTATTCAACAACACGTCAACAGCGACACCGGAGCGTCAATGCCCGTGATGACATCAATCTCCAACTCAGACAAAGAATGTATTGCCGGCTGGAGAAATGACAGTCTTGTATCGTTCCAATTTCCTGTTGTTTACCGCTGAAGAATCGTCAATTATGGAACGTTCCAAACCGATTCGGTTTTCGAGTCGATTACGCGTGCTACCCGCAAAGGGCCGCGAAAACGCGAACAAACGTATAGAGGAGAGACGTTTCAATGCCCCAGAAGAACAACCCGATCGCAGGTGCGGACCTGGCTCAGCTCCCGTACCGCTTTGTACCGGTCAACCAGTTCCTGCCACTGAGCAATACAAACTGGCTATTTGTCGACACCTCTGCGGCGAGTTGGAAGATTGCGGAAGACAATCCGTGGAAGTGCTCAGCTACTGCGCGTGCGATCAGCCGTGACACTCGTGAAGGCGAAGGGACCATACAGGTCAACGTTGAGCTGGTGTCCTTCGACCAGAACATCTTCAGGGTTCATTTCGACAATCAGGGGTTGCCGGGCCCAAAGCTCCGCGGCCCTGTAACCCAGCAGGATCTCGACTCCATTCGGCAAGCAGAAATTGCGGCTGGCGCGCCGTTGAAACCATTCCAGATAGATGGCGCGGCGCTGAAGTTCGGCACTTCAGACCTGGTGGTCTCGTTCGAAGGAGAATTCGTTTGTACTGTTAGGGACCAGAAGGGGAACATCATTTGTCAGGATGCCAAGGACTCGAAAGGCAACAATCTTGGCGGCACCTTTGTTGACCCAAGTCATGGTCCGGCGTCGGCATTTGCAAAGGCAATCACCCCGGAATCGGACAGGCAGTATGGGGTTGGCGAAGTCAACGTAAATGTGGGCGGAAAGGACGGCTACTATGTTGTCGGCAAGTCCGGGCTTGCGATGACAAACTTCAACTACGATCAGATAACCTATGCACATCCGGAACTTCTGCCTGGCGGATACGGGCTCGATGAGTCTCTGCCAAACTACTACTTTCCCATGTATTTCTCAGCACCATGGTGCATCAATGTTGCGAAACAGGGAACGCCGAACCAGAGCGCCTATGGAATATATCTCGACAATGTTGCGCAGACCTATGTCAACACCGGGGACACACGTTTCGGCGAGGGCGCGGGGAGAAAGAATACACTGTATCTCGGATCTCAATCGGGATTGGTCGATTACTATTTCATCTACGGCAAGCCGCGCAACTACACCGGCAAGGGCGGCGGACTCCGTCAGGGGCCGATGGAAGTTGTCCTGGGGCTGGCCTATCTGTGCCAGAATTCCGCTGCACCGGGGTTTGCCAGATTCGCTGCCATGCCACCGAAATACATCTTTGGGTATTTCCAGGGAGTCTACGGAGCGATCGGCGTAAACGAGAAAGCATATCCGAGTGGTGATCCGACCATCGAAAATGCAATATTCTTTGACGACGTCCTGAAGGGATACCGGGACGCGGACATGCCGCTCGAAGGATTCGCAGTCGATATCGACGTGCAGGACACATACAAGGTGTTCACGATCAACAGCAGATTCTTCGTCGACGGGGATCGCGACGGGAAGTCGATTTTCCAGTGGGCGCACGATCAAGACCTTGTAACACAGACAAACATCACCTGCTTTATCAAGGACAGCGAGAGTGACTACAGCGTTCTCAAGTCACTGGTGGCACGCGGCTTGTATACCAATAACAAGGGTGCCGACGGAACCGAGTTCAAGAATGACGGTTTCGGACCTGCCGATGCATATTGCGGTCAGTTGCAATACGGCGAAAACGAGAAAGTTACAGCGATCTTTCCGGATTGGGGAAAGCCCGGAACCGGAGCCTGGTGGGGTCCGAATTACCAGGAACTCATCGACAAGGGGCTGGATTTTGTCTGGCAGGACATGACGACACCGTCAATGGACACCCACGTCATAGGTAATGACGTGACCGATGACCAGTTCGACCTCTCGCAGATCGGGAAGGCCAATTCAGGCAGTATCGCGGATGCGGGAGCGGCGGCATATGCGGAGAGATTCAACTGGCGTTCCTTCCATCCACAACTGCTTGTAACCGATCCGAGATTCGGTTCCGACACGAAGCGGAGTTTTGCTGAGGTCCGGAACCAGCACGCGTATCTGCTCTGCGAGGCAACCTACGAAAATGCCGTTTCGAAGAGCAAGTTCTCCAAGTTTCAACGAAGCTATATCATCGCGCGCGGCGGACAGATCGGTTCGCAGCATTTCGGCGGTTTGTGGATGGGGGACAATCAGTCGGATTGGCTGCATTTGAACCTGATGGTTCCGATGATCGTCAGCATGAACATGTCTGGCATGTCCATTGTTGGCGCAGACATCGGAGGATTTGCCCAATCCGGCGACACCGGGTCACATGTGGACCCCGAACTGTTGTGCAGATGGGTCCAGGCGGGATGTTTGCTGCCGTGGTTCCGGAATCACTATGACCGCTACATCAGCCTTGATCCGTCGACCTCGGATGATCCGAAGCAATGGAAACCGAAGGGGCACGGGAAGGAATTCCAGGAATTGTACAACGACGCCTTCGGGGATTACCACTCCAGCATGAAGATGGCTCTGGACTTGCGCTACAGATGGCAGGAGGTGCTCTATACGGCGTCGTATCGCTATGCATCGACCGGTGAGCCGATGGTGAAGGCCATGTGCATGTGGTATGATGATCCCGATATCGACTTCGGAAAGTATCCCGAACTGAATTCGCAGTTCCTGCTCGGTGGAGGTGACGGGTTGCAGATTCTGGCGGCGCCGGTCCTGACCAAGTCACAGACGGGCCGCAATATCTATTTTCCGGCAAACGCAAACTGGTTTCCGTACTATCTCGGGGGTGACACCGGAAATCTGAACAGGTACCAGCCGGGCGGTGCTTCCGTCCATGTAGACGTCCCAACTGACGAGTTGGCTGTCTATGTTCGTGAAGGTGCCATGCTTCCGACCCGGTATACGCTGGATGGTTCGGTGAAGTCTGTCAACAGCTATAAATCGAGTGATCCCCTGGTCATGGACATTTTCGGTGCCATAGGTGGTCCTATTCGAGGACTCTGCTACCTCGATGACGGCGGCGTAACCAAGGATGCCGAATCAACGGGCTGGTATTCAGGGATTGCCGTCGCGGTTCAAAAACTCTATGATACTTCAGTGGTTTACGACATTCGCTATATTGAACCGGGCTATTTGTGGGAAGGTGCTTTCTATTTGCGCCTTAGGGCCGTGGGGCATGTCAACGAGGTTATGATATGGATATCGCAGCTCAGCTGGAGCCTTCCGAGTTCAGCTGCAACAAGCCGGGAAGAATTCTTCAACAGCGACATTGGCTCGTTATACTACTGGCAGGACACCGAGACCGGTTCGGTTTGGATACGACTGTATGGATCAACATTCAGGGACGATGCGGCCATTGTCGCGATAAGCTGCAGCGACGCGATAAACGTGTCCCAGCCGCTCTAGTTGGATCTTCATGGTCAAGCCGTTCCCCGGCTGCCGGACAGCTTCGGGAATTACACCTGATGTTTGACGAAACTCGAGGATTCGCCATGGTGGGCGGATGGAATTTGCTGAACAGGCGTGGCTGTGGCTGGGCGAGGAGGACCTCGGATTCGGCCTCCGGTGGATGATCGTTGCCGTGCTGGTTCTCGGTTTCGGAGGCTGGATCGGCACTCGCTACCGTGCAATGCGGCTCGACGTGGAGAACCTGAGGGAACAGGTCGCGACACTCAAACAGGCTCCTGGTTCCTCGCGGGTTGAAACAGATAATCCCCATGCGGCATTCCGCAAGGCCGAGGAACGCTGGTTGCACCAACCCGGAGTGGGCCGGGAAGCGGCAAGGCTCATCATGATAGCGCCAACATTCGAAGACGTTCGAGCAGTACATGGCATCTTCAAGGCAGCGGACAGGCGACTCGATGCCTCCTGGGCTCACTTTGCCTTCCTGTACAGGATGGAAATGGAGGGCAGCAGCGACGAGGTAATGGCTGTGGCTGCCGAGGTCACTAAGGAAACAGGCGACCACTTCAACATCGACGTTGAAGACGACGATTGGAAAGAGCTTCGGTCCTTGTATCGCGCCGTCCGCAACGAAAGAGCCGATGACCGATCGGCCGGCAATCCGAATTACAGAAACCTTTCACGACAACCGAGCGACTTATGTCCATCTGGTTGAGTCCAAGCAACAGCTTACGGCTGACATCCGACTGGGGGAAGGCCCGGACATGGCAGACGCGAAAACGTGCGGAAGAATGGTGTAGTTTCATCACTCTGAATGCCAGAGTTCGGCTAATGGCAAACGTATGCCCGGGAATGCAAGGCGGATGGTGCATCGAGGTTAAACTGCCAAAGACCGTATGTGGAATCCCGGTCAGGAAACGAGTTTTGTTCATCCGGAATTTAGCTATTCCGTAGAGTGAATGACAAGCCTAGACAACTCCCTTGATTTCTTGCGGACCGGCGCGGGCAGGCGGCTGGCGCATTGCCGCTAGTGAAAGGAAATGCAGCGCAGCTATTGGCGTCAGTTCCGCAAGTCAGACCTTCGCCTGGGCTGTCGGGAAATGATCGGTTCCTGATTCCTGGCCGGAAGGACAACAGGGATGCACCAGTTTACCGACCCTGTGCCGCGGGTCATTTTCGGGAGGATCTCGAACCTCCATGACCCACTCTTAAGCACTGGACGTGAAACCCTGCGAACAAAACAGTTGCCAGGCTGTGCGATCGATGTGGAAATCCGGGCTGTGGATTGAAGTTGTCGGCGAAGCCTGCTTGAGCGGATTTCCAACCGCGAGCAGTGGAACGCAACTTGCAGACCTGATTGCTGCATCAGCACGTGCACCGGCTGGGCCGACAGCGTAACAGGCGGGCTGCTGAAGCAAATCCGGTGACATGCACGATGAACATTTCGAAAGCAGACTATGACGACATTTTTGTGCCGTTCGATGGCACCGGAACAGGTCACCTCTCCATATCAGGAAAGAATACTGTCCTGAAACTGTCCACTGCGTGTCCATCCGAAAGCACCGGCGCAGATCACAGCGATCAACACGGCACTCTCAATGATGGATCGCAGGTTTCACTCCTCGGCTGTGTTCGCACGAGAGTCGCCCATTTTGGCGGAGCCGGCGATGCCCGCCACGAATCCACGTTCCTGCCTCTTTATATCCTGATCGGCAGATCCCTCGTCAGTTCCGAAGACTCGAAGATCCAGGCCATCCATTACCATTTCGAGAATGTGGATCGTCTCGTTGACGGGCGCCAGGCGTTCGGGGTCTTCCATCCCGAACGCGAGGCGTTGCGGAAAGTTCTCGAAGTTGAACACGGGCAGGACGAAGAGATCGCCCGGGATTCTCGATTGTCGACAAGAGAGTTTGACCCCGAAATCGGCGGAGCGCCTATCCTGGCATACTTCAAAGGTATCCGGGAAATCCTCAAATGTTATGTCAGAACAGGCTCTGTCGAACTGACCAACAGCACATCATATGGCTTGGGCAGTTCGAAGGGAGTGCACATCGACAACGAAGTCACGGTGAGCCTTAGATTCGACACTCCAAGAACTGTCGGCGAAGCCATTTCATCGCTGGACACCCTGCATAGCTTCTTCGAGCTGTGCCTCGGAAGACGCCAGCGCTATCTCTGGATCGAAGCAGAACTGGCGGAAGAAGAGGAGGATGTCGATGATCCGCATCCTCATTTGCTGGAGCTATTCTGGAGCCACTGCAACGACTGGGTAGCGGCCCGTAACTCCCAAACCAGTTATCACGACGTTCTTCTCGATGCCGGGATGCAGAAGGAGCAGTTTTCGAGGGTTCTCTCCGGCTGGCTGGACAGCTCGGGACAAATGGGAGACGCCCGGAACAGGATCAGCAATTCCTTCCTTGCAAATTCCTACAGCGTCGACCGTCTTGTCGGTGCAGCCAATGCGTTCGATCTTCTCCCCGACACGCACGTTCCACCGACGGTGGAACCGGACGAACTAACACGCGGGGCTGTGAGGGAGTGCCGCAAACGATTCAAGGAATTGCCGGAGAGTCCCGTGCAGCAGGCCATTCTGACGGCACTGGGACAGGCCGGAAAGCCAAGTCTACGCGACAAGATCTGCCATCGTGCGGACATACTCATCAAGGCGGGTCCAGCACTGTTCCCGGATTTGTACATTCCCTGCACTCAAGCTGCGCGTTGCAGGAATCACTTTGTTCACGGCAGTGAGGGGACATTCGACTATTGGGCGGAGCCCAGGACATTTCTCTTTCTCGCCGATACACTCGAATTTGTATTTGCGGCGTCAGATCTCATCGAACTCGGTTGGGACTACCATAACTGGCGCGACAGGGGCCTCACGCTCAGCCACGATTTTGGATCGTATGTCGTCAACTACGATATGAACCTTCAGAGATTGAAGCAACTGACCGGTACCTCGTCACGGTGATCCTAGCCCGCATCCGTCACCAGCACTTCAGCATCGTCGAATTTTGACGGATTTCGGCGATGATTGGATGTGATCCGGTTCAACAGTGAATGCAAGGCCGTTCGTTTTCGGGTTTTCGGCATTGTTTCGGGTATTTGCCCCGGGTTTGTCCCCGCTTTCGAAGGATCTGGTTGTGGGTGGAATCGTTCCGGGCCAGGTATTCGTGCAGGAAGTCGTGGAAAGTCTGTTCGGCACTGGCCAGTTGCCGGCGACCGGACAGCATCAGGACGCGCCGGGTTCCGTTGACGTTTCATTGGAACCGTTCACGGCCGCCAACCGGTCGGAAACCGGATTCCTGGCGTGTCAGTTGACAGTTCCAAGTTAAGCTGTTTGTATATAGCAAATGTCATTTGATATCGCTACACGATCATGCGGATCCAAAGTCGGGTAGTCGCACAGTCTTTTGCCAGACCCTGTGAGATTCGGGCATCGCAGGTCGCAAGGAGAAACATGAATGAGAATATCAAGGATCGAAGCCGTTGAGGTGACAGTCCCGGTGAGGGCACCATTGCGCTTTGCCTACGGCGTGCACCTTGCGGTGACGCGCACCATCGTGAAACTCCACACTGACGACGGGCTGGTCGGCTATGGTGAAACCGCGGCGCGTGCCGATCAGGTGCTGACCATCGGTGCCCCGATCATTGGTCAAAATCCGTTCGATCTTGACGTGATCCGGAACATCATCGCCAACCGATTCTATTGGAGCCGCGAGCCGCTGACCGCTTCGGCCATCGAAATGGCCTGCATCGACCTGATGGGCAAGGCCATCGACCAGCCTGCATATCGCCTGATGGGCGGCAAGCTGCGCCCGCATATCAACATGGCAGCTTACTGCTTCTATCTCTACGAGGCAGAAGATGGCGCATATCCTGCAGTGACGTCTCCCGAAGAAATGGCCCGGCATTCGGCCGACCTATGCGAAGAATTCGGGTTCGAAACCGTCAAGCTCAAGGGGGGCGTGATGTCCGCAGTGCACGAGGTCGAGACCATGGAGGCGATACGCTCCCGGCTTGGACCCAACGTGCGGCTCCGGCTGGACCCACAATCGACCTGGACCGTTGAGACGGCGATCGAGATGGCGCCGCGGCTTGAGGCGGTGGGTCTTGAGTATTACGAAGACCCGGTTGCAGGTCAGGCAAATATGGCTCGTGTGCGCGAACGCACCTCGCTGGCAATGTCCACCAATATGTGCGTTACCAGCTTCGAAGAACTGGGCCCGGCAGTCCGAATCGGTGCAATCGACGTCGTGTTGACTGATCCTTGGTACTGGGGCGGCCCGACGCAGGTAAAGACCCTGGACACCGTGGCGCGCACCCTGGGAGTTGGTCTTTCGATGCATTCGGGTATCGAACTTGGCATCGGAATGTCGGTTATGGCCCATACCGGCGTCACCATGGTGGGCCTGACAGCAGCCGTCGACGCCCATTATCACCACCTGCGTGACGACATCATCAAGGGTCCGATGTTACTGCCAAAGGATGGCGTTCTGGCTCCGCCTGAAGGTGCTGGCTGGGGCGTTGAAATCGACGAGGACAAGTTCGGCGAATACGCAGAGTTGCATGAATCGGGAAAATACAAGAACGTCTATGTTCAAGCCAATCCGAGCGGACCTGATGCCAACCGGCCAGGCTGGTTCCCGATTATTCCGGGTTGGTGACGTCAGCCTGTCACCCGAAACCACCAGACAAAGGAGGAAGCCAGTGTAACTTCTCAAGACCACTGCACCAAGAGTATGAATCTTGAGTCATCAGCAGGATCTTGCCGTTCGTTTTCAAGCGTTTGAACCCCGCGCCACCCTTCGCAACAGGAAGCGGCAGGCCGTCAGCCGCACCCACGCCAGCGAACTCTCCAGGCTGCGTTCGTGATCCTTCGCCAACCGCCTGCAGCGCGACAGCCAATCAATCGTCCGCTCGACCACACAGTGACGGTACAGGACCGTGAAGCCTTCGATGTCTTCGGGCCTTTCCACGATCTCCAGGAGACCACCAAGGCCAGGTTCCTCGAGCTTCGAGGCAAGCTACAAAACCTGATAGCCGCCATCCGCCCACAGATTCGTCACCTTCGGTGCCTTCTCCAGCATCCCGGTCCTAAATGTCGGCCGTGTGAACCTCGATCATGATCGGCGTCCCCTCGACATCGACCGCAATGCGGCGCCTGCAGCCCCTGATATTCTTGCTGGCGTCGTAGCCGGCAGGGCCGCCGCTTTCCGTCGTCTTCACCGAATGGCTGTCGATCGCAGCTGCCGTCGGATCTTCGGAGCATCCCGACAACTCCCGTGCACCCGCCGGGCGGGCTACCGGGAAAAGGCTGGCGGGAAGGAAAGACTGCACAAGCCGGGTCAATCTTGGACGCCGATGAGGGGTCAATCATGAATGCTGATTGACAGGAAAACACCGGGGAAGTGCCCGTCACTGGCAACCGGCACCTTGCATGAATTGGATAAATTGAACACCACCTTCAGGTCGGTGCTGCGTGGACGTCTCGTCTATGAGGGCGATGCAAGAAGTGGTTCGATCAATTCCCTTTGCTCGTCGGTCAAAACGGTTTCAAATCGATCGGAAGGACGCTTATTCTGTTCCCGTTTGGTCTCGTTCTTAGCCATGTGGATATCCCCGGTTTTGCCAAGATTTCACAGGACCATGCCACGTTTTCCTGGCTGTCGCGAGGCCACTCACTTTTCGGTCAAACTCTAAAAGAATTCCCTGGCGTTCAACTGGTGTGTGGCCTCCCGTACTTCCGCAATCCGCTCAATTGCCTCCTGGTCAAGCGGACAGGACGGAACCCGCGGGCCATCGGCAACGTTCCAGCGCCGTGCCACGTCGACGGCGGGGTCGCCAAGAAGGATGCCGGCTGCCTGTGCTGCTGCGCCCCAGGCGACCAGTTCCTCGGATTGCGGGATCAACAGACTGCGGCCTGAAAGGCGGCCGATAACTTGCTGCCAGATCTTCCCCTTTGCCCCACCTCCGATCAGAACGATCGGAGCATCCGGCTCAATTCCGGACGAGTTCCGACCCAGGGTGTCGATCGACCGCACAAGCGAGTAAGCAACGCCCTCGATCGCGGCAAGCAGGATATCCTTTGCGGTCGTCGCATGGTCAATACCGGCAATAGTGCCGCGTGCATAGGGATAGTTCGGCAGTCGTTCTCCGCTCAGATACGGCATCACCACAATCTTGGTTCGTTCCGCGACGTCTTCGCGCCCCAGACCAAGGATCCGTGCGAGGTTGTCGACTGCAAGTGTAGCGTTCAACGTACACGTCAACGGAAGATGATCGCCGCTGGCTGAGGCAAGCGCGAATACCTGGCCCGACGGATCTGCAGACGAACGTTCGGAGCGCAAGTAGGCGGTTCCGGAAGTGCCCAAGCTGATAACGGGGGTTCCGGGCGTGATGGCAAGTGCAAGGGCAGCGGCCATGTTGTCCCCGGTTCCGCACGCAACAGGGATGCCGGCGCTAAGCCCCGTATGGGCTGCGGCTTCAGCAATGACCTCGCCTGCCGGTTCATCAGGGCCAAGCACCCGCGGCAGCATTGATTCGTCAACCTGAACGATGGGAAGATCCAAGACCTCGGGCACGTAGGATCCGTGCCGGCCCGACCACCAGCCGGTGCCGGAGGCATCGCCCCGATCAGTCACTCCGTTGCCGGTCAGTTTCTCTGTCAGGAAATCGTGCGGCAGTCTGATGAAAGCAGTATCCTTTGCAATTGCGGGTTCGGCACGCCGGAGCCAGGACCAGGATGCGACCGATTGTCCTGCCATGGGTTGGGTTCCAACCGCTTCAGCCCAAGCGTCCGGTCCCCCAAGCAAGTTTCGCAATTCTTCCGCTGCATGGGCCGAGCGAGTATCGTCCCAGAGGATAGCCCTCCTTAGCGGACGGTGGTGCGAGTCGAGCGACACGACTCCCAGTTGCTGTGCTGCAACGGAAATGGCGGCGATTTCGCCTGAACAACCAGTTTGCGCCAGGGCCTTGGCCAGAGCTTGCCACCAGTATCCGGGATCGGTTTCACTCGCTGCGCCACTGCGGAAGACCTCGTTGGCAACCCTGCCGCTCGCGACAAGTTCGCCGGAGTCCGCATCAACCACTACAACCTTTGTTGCCTGGGTGGAACAGTCGACGCCGGCTACAAGGTTCTGTCCCAATTCAGCACCCTCCCCAGATCGGTTCCCTGCCGTCAAGCACGGCTCCATTCTTGCCTGATACTTTGCACCTGTGATGAAGGCAACAAATTCTGCCGCTGACGTCTGACCGGGCTGCAAGGCAGTGATTGCGCTCACCTGGCACAGTACGATGCGTCCCTCGGTGAGGCGGCTGACGAGCGGCAGAATGTGAACAATGACCATGATGGGATGTTGGTCCACGCGGAGTTTAGAATTCCAGGCCCGTTCGAACGGCAGTTCCAACGGCATCCGAACACCGGGCCCTGTTTTCGGGAGCGGGAGTCGGGGTTCGATGACGTCCAGGCTGGCGGGGACCGCCCTGCAGATAGTTGCGGTTCTCCGTCGTCGGTTCCGGCATTCTCATATCCTTCTCACAAACCGGAAAGGGGAGCGAGTTGATGACGAGAACCGACATCAAAACCATTGTGCGGGTTCTGAAGTTGAACCTTGGCGAGTGGCAATCGATAGCTGCGGTGACGGCGGCAACCGCCTTCAGCAAGACGACGGTGAACGACGTCCAGTTCTGCGCACTAGCGTCCGGGACCGGTGTAGGCCGGTTGCTACCGCAACAGAGGCGCCGACGACGCGGCACCGGCTTCCTTGTACGCGGCAAACGTCAGGAAGATCGCAATGTCATGAAGCATAGGCCTGGCCCAGTGATTCCTGCAGACCACTGTCAAGATTGACACCGGCCAGGAGGCGGCCGGCTTCGCGGGTTTCTGCCTCCAGCACTGGCGAACAGAAGACGGCTTCCGGATACCGAAATCCGGCAGCCGGATCGATTTCCTTCTGCTTCGCACCGCGGAGCGGCCGAAGCGGGAAACTGCAATCAACGCCGTCATCGACTGGCACATCATGGTCATGACGCTGCTCGGCCAGCAAGTGCCGGACTGCGATCCGGATTCCAGGCTGACCAGGGGCTTGCATTGCGGCATGAGGAATTGTCAGCTGTCAGTCAATTCGTCATCGTTCGGCAGTCTTGGCCGTCGATGACGGTACGGGTGCATCAAGATGTCGGGCGAATTGCAGCCGTGGTTCAAGCAACAGAGAGAAGAGCCTCGGCGGTCTTGCGATCTGTCAGGAGAGTGTTGCAATACTGCCCTCGAAGTACCGCGCGAATTGCCCTTATACGGTTGACCCCCGTGACCGTGAGGATGACATTGGGAATGTCACGCAAGGCCGCTGGGCAAATCCCTACGACGCGGCGGTTGACCTCAATGTCCAGGACTTCGCCGTCCTGATCGAGGTGATAGCCAATTATATCGGCCGCTGCATTCTTCGACCGCAGTTCGTCTAGGTCCTTGTCTGTCAGATAACCTGATCGCGCCAGGCCGGACGTCTCGGTGAAAGGAGCGCCGACGGTTGTGAGCATCACGTCAGCATTGCGCAGGAGGTGCATCACGGCAAGAATGGAGGGCGAATTACTCAACACTTCGGCAACGTGAACCGTGTCGACGATCAGCGGTGAGGGCATCAGCCGCGCGGTATATCCCAGACGTTCAGCAAGTCTCTGGGTAATGCGGGCACCGTCGTGGTCATCGCCGAGCGCGCCGAATGCGCCACTGGCCTGGACTACGGTACCTGATCCGTGGTTCTTGTCGGTCGAGATGCTGTTGACGATCCCGTTGACCTGCCGTCCCCAACTAACCCCGATAAGCTCCACGGAACGAAGGGTCTTTTCAATCGAAGAGGCCGCGAGGCTGCCGTACCGATATAGTTGCTCGCCTTTGTCCATACGCGATGGTTCCGCGAAGACGTGTGCCTCGTCGATACCGAAACTATCCTCGATCTGCGCTTCGAGATCCTTCAGGCGGGTCATCGGGTAGTTGATGCGTATCTGGACTAGATTTTTCTCCCGCGCTTCTTGCAGCAAACGCGAAGCCATGGAGACAGACCGTCCGATCGATCCGGCGATCTGACTCAGGCCTTCTCCTTTCTGATAGTAGGCATAGGCCACTTGAGCCAGAAGTTCATCGCGATCTGATGGCATGGTTTTCCCTGACTTCACCCGAGTGCAATACTTCTGCCGTTTGGATTGGCACACACCCTACATACAAGCGATCAGAGATGAAATGCAGGGTCCGGTCCCCCAATCGGAATCTGCTCCATAGAGATCGGTCGGACGATTGGAGCGCGAACCAGACCCTAGGCATCCTTGGCGAACACAACCGACAATGTCGGGAGTACCGAGCAAAACAGAAGCTCGACTCAACCAAGGTCCAAGGTCATTGATGCCCCGACAGACCTGTTCACCCGCCGTGGCATTTCAACCCGATTCCGGCCGCAAATTAGTCCTGGGTTGATCGTTCAAGCCGAGGGGAACAGGCTTGCAGCCGTCGGTGCCGATACCGAAACCGGCGGTTCAAGTTCACGCCGCGCGTTGAGTTCCGGTAATGTGATGAACAAGATCGGCGGCAGTTACATCGGACGCGTTCAATTCCGACCAAACGATACCCTGACGCAGCACCACGATCTTGGTGCAAAGCTGCTTGATAAGATCAATGTCGTGAGCGACGATCAGAACTGAGACGCCGGATGCGACGACGCGTTCGATCAGCTCGGCCACGCTCCCGGTCTCATTGACGCCAAGCGAAGCAGTCGGTTCATCGAGGACGAGGCACTTGTTGCCCCAAAAGATACTTCGAGAGATCGCAATGCTCTGACGCTGCCCGCCGGACAATTCACTGACAATTGAGTTCATACTGGGGATCGCGATACCGATGCGGTCCAGTTCTGCTCGGGCCCGGGTACGCATAGCGGCTTTGTCCAGGTATCGAAACGCCTTGCCCCAGCTGGTATGGAGTTCCCGCCCGAGAAAGAAATTCGCGGCCACGTCCAGTTGCTCGACGAGCGCAAGGTTCTGGTACACTGTCTCTATCTTGCTCATGCGCGCATCTGAAGGTGAAGAAAACGAAACCTCCTTGCCCTGGACGAACAATTGACCAGAGGTCTGCCGGTGGAACCCGGAGATTACCTTTACCAGCGTCGATTTTCCGGCTCCATTGTCTCCAATCAGCCCGACACATTCACCGGACTCCACGGTAAACGAGACTCCGTCCACCGCCTTGATCGCCCCGAAATGCTTGGTCACGTTTCTTAGCTCAAGAGCAGGGGTTGCTGCTTCTTGCGTCATTCGCGATCTCCCTCTGTCTGCGGTGGGCGCGCCGGAAACTATCCCGGCGCGCCCCTCATTTGGCGTTATTCCTGCCACATCTCTTCAGGTATCAGCGGTCGGAACCCATCTGATTCCAACATGGCGCGCGGCACCGTCTCGAAGATCTGGTCGCAATTGGTGATTGGAACGAGCTGTGTCGGATAGACCTTCTGAATCTCGTCGGTTTTGCCAGCGAGATCGAGTCGTACCACTTCAAGTGCAATATCCGACATTTTTCGCGGATCGCGGAACGGCACTGTCATGATTTCGCCTCGGCAGACTGCCGCGAGTTCATCAAGCTGTCCGCCTTGACCTGCGATCCATATTCCTTCGTGGCCTGGCGAATTGCCAATTGCCTGCAGGCCCTCCATGATGCCGAGCGCGGTGTTGCTGTTCGCACCGAACACGACGTTTATTTCGGGGTGTGCGGTCATTACGGGCTCAATCGTCTTGAATGCCAGTTCCCGGCTGAAGTTCGTGAATTCCTCCCGAACCACATTCAATGTTATTCCGCACTCAGCGAGGCCAGCAGCGATCGACTCGCTAAACCCTGCACTGCGGAGTTGTCCGATTTCACTGGTCGGAATGCCGTGGAACATTGCCAGATTGACCGGATCGCGCCCCTCGGCACAGGCCATATTCGCAATATCGCGTCCTGCCATTTGGCCCATCACGTCCTCTGGCACGATGATGTAGGCGAGGGGGTCAATCGGATGTTCGTCAAGCCCGATGGGCGGGGCAAAGACGATGAGCTTTGAGCCCTTTGCCGCAGCCTCGTTCAATCGGTCATAGATGTCATCCATGCTGGTTGCCGGGGTGACCATCAGGTAGTCGGGCGCCAAAACAACCTGGTCCGACAGAATTCGGTCGTAAGCCGCCGGGTCGTTATGCGCCGGCGGAACCGCGGCGAAGAACTTGAAATCTCCTTCAAGGAACTCCAGGCCCTCTTCCACGCCGATGAGCGTTTGTCCCGGCCCGGTTGTAATATCGGCGCTGGGACTGATGTACGAAACAGCGATCTGAGCAGTTGCTGCTCCGCTCAAGAGAGCAGTTGCGGCGGCACCGCAAATCAGTGTTCTAGTAGCTATCATTCTCTTTCCTCCTTTGGTTTTGATGAATGATCTTGGGAAGTTACGTATCGATCTTTCCGCTTTTCGAGCGGTAGATCTGGATAGCAACCGACGTTATGAGCAGGAACCCGAGCAGGATATGCTGCCAGAAAAAGCCGGCACCGGCCAGGAGCAGGCCGTTCTCCAGAACAGCAATCAGATACATTGCTATTGCCATGCCCCACACCTTGCCTACACCGCCAAAAAGACTGGTTCCACCCAGGATTACCCCGGCGATTATGTGCAGTTCCAAACCCTGCCCCAGTGTCGGGTGGGCGCTGTTCATCCGGCCCATCAGCAGAAAAGCGGCGATGGCGACGAGGACGGCCTGAACGATGAAACTGATAATGATGTACCGGCGCACCTTGATGCCGGCGATGCGGGCCGCTTCTGCGTTCCCGCCGATTGCAAGAATGAACCGGCCGTACTCCAGTCGAGTCAGCACGAAATGGCCAATAATCACTACAACTCCGGCCACCCAAACCAGATTGGGTATTCCAAGCGTATTGCCTTGTCCGATCATGACGAACTCTGCCGGAAATCGCACGTGATACGATCCATACATTAGCTCCTGCACGGAACCCCGAAGGAGCACGAGCATGCCAAGCGTGCCCAACAAAGCCGGAACCCTGAGATATCCAACGATTAAGCCATTGAGCAATCCAAGAATGAAACCGACGGCCACCGCGAATGCAAAGCAGAGAATGACGGGCACGCCGTCAAACACGAGGAACCCGGTCAAACAGGCGACTAGGCCAAGAACCGAGCCAACACTCAGATCGATCTGACGCGCAGAAATCACGAACACCTGTCCCACACCGACGATCATCGCAACCGAGGCCGAGCGCACGATGTTCAGCTGGTTTTCGACGGTAAAGAACTTGTCCGAGAACATCGAGAGCAGGATGACGCACAGAATGGTTGGAAACACGACTGTGTTTATCCCGCGGGTAGCTTCCCTGATCCTCTGAAAGAGTTTCTTCGGGTTGGAATCGTGTATGGCAATTTCGTTTGAGGTCATTGCGGTCCTCCTGGGAAAAAGCGTTCTGCTACTTTGCGTTGGCCAGATTCTTGCGCCGAATATTCGGGGCGGAACGCCCGCACGCGATCAAGATCTGGTTCTCCTCGTACCGGTTCCATTTTGCCGCACCACGGGAGACAAGATCCCGCAATTCCTGTTTTGGAACTTGAACTCAGGTGCATGATGTTGCCGTGCTTGGCCGTTTGAATTCGAATCTTGCCGAAACCTAGCCGAAACCGATTCAGATGGACAGTATCGCACCGTTCGGTGCGTAACTGCCCCACAACCCTGTCGAACTCGCCTGCCAACAGACTCTTCGCAGGAGTCCCAATGAAACCAGCGGCAAAGATGTTTGACGGAAGGTCGCAAAGTGTCAGTGAATTACCGGGCTGGGCGATACTTCCTTCGTATTTGAGCGTTATAGCATCGGACATGGTCATCGCTCCGGTCCGGTCATGCGCGACGAAGGCGGTTGTGGTTCCCGGCCTGCCGTGAATGCTCTTGATCCCGGTTCGCTTCCGCGCGGGAAACTTGACACCGCATTTGCCGAGCGGCTGATCAACCAGGAATGCCTGCGGATCCCGCAAGATGGCTCACCCCATGAAGACCCGCTGGAACTGTGCTCCTGCAAAGTGCTTGCCGTACGGTCAGGATGGGGCTTGAGCCGTAGCATCTTGGCCGCATTCCGACGAAATCTCTCCATCTGCCTACCCTGGATGTCCAAGGAAGACGTCATGTCCCTGGCAACCGTCAAGTCGGGGTCGTGCGCGCGGGACTGGAAAACCATTGCGAATTCGGACTCGGAGGAGAAGATACCGCGGGCTCGCCGGTCGCCGGTTTCTCTGGCGCCCTGTGTGTTCTCGAGGCCGAAAACCATCCGAGGCAAGCTGGACCTGTCGCAACCAGTTTGATCGACAGGAACGACGAATCCGACATCTGCAACTGAAAAGTCGATGTCATGCAGCGCATCGACCGGGCAGCATTGCTCGCTGACGTTGTGCAGACTAGTCTTCTGTAACGATAGTTGTTATCAAAGCGGCAAGTGACACCAACAGGAGGCAGTTCGATGAGAGGCAAGGCAGTGGAAGTGGTGCTGAGCGAGGAGGAGCGCGAGTTTCTCGAGGCGCATGTCCGAAGGCACAAATCGCCGAGGTCGCTGTCCGACCGTTGCAGGATCATCCTTCTGTGTGCCGAGGGGCTCCGAAGCAGGGAGATCGCCGGGCGGACCGGCGTTCACGAGCACACTGTCGGCAAGTGGCGCAGGCGGTTCGCCGAGAAGCGCATCGGGGGCCTCTCGGACGAGTACCGCTCCGGTCGGCCCCGCACCGTGACAGACGACAAGGTGGCGGAGGTGGTGGAGTTGACGCTGAACACGATGCCGAAGGATGCGACGCACTGGTCGGTCCGGAGCATGGCCGAGAAGACGGGGGTGTCGCACACGACCGTGCACCGGATCTGGTCGGCGTTCAGCCTGAAGCCGCACCGGAGCGAGACGTTCAAGCTTTCGAGGGACCCGCTGTTTGTTGACAAGGTGCAGGACATCGTGGGGCTCTACTTGGCCCCGCCGGACCGTGCGGTTGTCCTGTGCGTCGACGAGAAGTCGCAGATCCAGGCGCTGGACCGGACGCAGCCGGTCCTGCCGATGGCGCCGGGGGTGGCCGAGCGGAGAACCCACGACTATGTCCGCCACGGCACGACAACGCTTTTCGCCGCGCTCGACGTGGCCACCGGCGCGGTGATCGGCAAGTGCAGCAGGCGCCATCGCGCCACGGAGTTCCTCGGCTTCCTCGAGGAGGTCGAGGCGGCGGTTCCCGAAGGGCTGGACGTTCATCTGGTGATGGACAACTACGCGACGCACAAGACGGAGAAGGTCAGGGCGTGGCTTGCCCGCCGCAGGCACTGGCATGTCCACTTCACGCCGACCTCGGCGTCATGGCTCAACCAGGTCGAGCGCTGGTTTGCGGAACTGACCAGGAAGAAGCTGCAGAGAGGCGTTCACCTCTCGGTTGCGGAGCTCAACGCCGACATCATGTCTTTCATCGACGCGCACAACGAGAAGCCGAAGCCCTACAAGTGGGTCAAATCCGCCGACGAGATCCTTGCGTCAGTCAGGAGGTTCTGTCTCAAGGCGAACAAGCTCGGCGTGAGCGAAGAGGTTTGATGCGAATTTCAGATTCAGGAGACTAGTTTCCGGCATGGTCACCTTTCACAGCGCTTCCTGTTGTCTTTCACCAAAATAGGCGTCGCTCCGTTCGGCGCTGATTTCATCCTCGGAAATCTCAAGTCGTTGCCCCGCCAACTCTTCGACCGCCCGAATTAGGCTTGGCGCATCTATGCCGTAGCGCTTCATCAAGTAATCTGGGCTGGCACCTTGCATGTACGTATCGTCAATCCCGATGCGGATTTGGCGAGTATCAATGCACTGCTCGGCAATCAGTTCGGCCACCGCACTTCCCAAGCCACCGTTGCGCACGTGGTTTTCCATTGTGATGACGCCCAGCCTGGCAGCTGTACAGGCCTCCGTCACCGTCGTATCGTCGAACGGCTTAAGCGTCGTCAGGTGAAGATGCCTTATGCCGACGCCCTTTTGACGAAGAACATCGACAGCGCGCAGTGCTTCCTTCGTGCAGATGCCCGACGTCAGGAGCGCTATGTCGCTTCCATCACTGAGCACCCGTGCCCTGCCCAACCTCAAGGGGTCCGCCTTCGGGAACAGGCGGGGCAATGCCCCCCTGAGCATTCGGCAATACACAGGTCCGTCGATGGAGTCAGCGACCGGCAGCATCGATTCAATGTCCGTGGCATCCCCCGTTTCCAGGATAGTCATGTTTGGCAACGACCTCAGAACCGCAATATCATTGGTCGCCTGGTGACTGGCTCCACCTGGTGTCGTCACCCCTGGAAGGAAACCGAATATCCGCACGGGCAGGTTTGGATAGGCAATCGACATCTCGATCTGGTCGAGCGCCCTGCGATAAATGAAGACCGCGAATGTATGCACAAGCGGGCGCAATCCCTCGCGAGCCAGCCCGGCGGCGAAGCTCATCATGTTCTGCTCTGCCAAGCCCATGGAGATGAACCGGTTCGGGCAGGCCTCACGAAATTCATCCGCCTCGCAGGAAGCAGTCAGGTCGCCAGAAAGGACGATGGCTTCGGGATGGGCCTTCCCCCAGTCGGAGAGCGATTTGGCATGAACGCGGCTCAGTACTTCCATAATCTAAGCCATCTCCTCAAGAGCGTTTGCGTATCGCTCCTGCTCCGCATCGCTCCTGAAGCGGACATAGTGCAGGTTGGGATAGCGTTCCTCGAGTAGCTTCAAGCCACAGGTGGGTTGCGTGTCGGCGATCACGACCAATGGCTTGCCTTCGTGAGGAGTCTGGCAGGCATTGTCTATGGCAGCCAAATCGTGGCCATCGACGCGCGCGACAGCAGCCCCGAAAGCCTCGAATTTCTCGTCCAGCGGTTCCAGCCCCATCACCTCCTCGACACGGCCGTCGACCTGCTGGCCGTTGTTGTCCACAACCAAATGGACGTTATCCAGTTTCTGGAAGGCCATGTTCATCATCGCTTCCCATGTCTGGCCCTCCTGGCACTCGCCGTCGGACAGAAATATCCAGACCCTCCCCGTGTCTCCCTTGTGACGCCTCGCCCAGGCAACGCCCGCTGCCTGGCTTATCGTTTGACCAAAGCTTCCCCCATTGGTCTCGTGGCCCGGAGAGTGCTCTCCACCAATCATCTCAACTGTGGATCCGTCAGTATTGAACTGTCCCAGACCATTCTCATCCAGCCGCCCGCTCCCGATCAGCGCCGCGTACAGCGTAAGTGCATAGTGAGATGGCGACAGAAAAAAGCGATCCTTGTCGGGCGCGCGCCGGCCATTGTAGAGCATTCCACTCGTGTGCCGGGTATTGTGTTTCGACGGCGCGCCAGCGAATGGCGGTGGAACGAGCGGGCCTTCGCTTGGTCCCAGGTTCATCCCTCGGCCGTAGAGGTAGGCAAAGATTTCTGCAGAAGAACAGGCCTGACTCAGGTAGCCGCCATGAGTCACGGTATGACCCAGCACCAGCTTCCGGATGCCGGTTGCCAACGATTGGCACTCCGCGATCCAGTAGTCATTCGGGTGATCAACCCGCGACGATGACGATTCCCTGCGTAGAGGTCTCATCCCGTAACAGCTCTGTTTGACAAACCGCGCAAGATGTAGCCTTGGACCAGGAGCAAGGGTATCAGCTGCAGCATTATGCGTTTCGAGGACGCCCAACCAGGTACCGTCGCTTCGCCGGCGCGAGAATGGCAACGCGTCAGAGCACAACTGCCGAGCGTGCCAAGAGCCGTCGCGATGACCGCCGGGTTGCTCCATGCCCTCAAGGTCAAAACCGCGCCAATCACATTTGCACCCGGTTTCTGTTCTATGGCGACCTCCCACGCGTCGTTGAAGAACACTTTTCACCAGCCGGAATCAGCTTATGCAAATTTTGTACCATATGTGTAATTTTTGCACAACGGTTTTCCAAAATGAAGTTCCGGATGGATTCCGCCGGACTGCACACCTGCCTCCCGACGATCGTTGCCATGCCATGCCTGCATTCACCTGATGGTCTGCAACTGCATCGTCTGACGATCGCGTTGCTTCTGGAGCAGGACTTGCATGCTTCCATTTCGTTGAGCCTGTCGAAAGCGGTTGCAGTCGAGCAAGATCCGTTCTGAACCTCGCTACGTGATCAAAGTACACGGTACTTCTCCCACACATCACGAAGATACCCGCCTTCGAGCAGAAGCTTTCGGGCTTCTGATTCAATCCGCGCCTTTTCCAGGGCTCGAGGTACGACCTCAGGGATGTATTCCTTCGGTACAACCGTCACGCCGTCATTGTCGCAGACCACGAGGTCGCCAGGAAAAATGGTCAGCCCGTAGACGCAGACCGGAACATCCCATTCGCGAATCGCCACCCGGCCAAGCGCATCGGTAGGGCGGGTGCCTCGGGCGAAAACCGGGAAGCGGTTCAACTCGTTGATCTTTGCAACGTCGCGAACCAGCCCGTCGATCAGAGCACCCCGCGCACCACGTCCGACCGAGGCAGTCGAAAACAGCTCACCCCAGGCCGCAGCCTGTTTGCGTGAGCAGTCGACCACCACCAGTTCGTCCTTGGCCAGCGAGTCCACAAAATCGATCTCGCCCCCATAGGCGCGTTCGGGGATCTCGTTTACAGGCATCGAGATTGCCGTGCGCGCAAGGCCGATCAGGACGCAATCCGGTCCTGCAACATGCCGGGCACCGGGTTCCAATGTCTGAAAGCGCTTGCCGATTGCGTCGCAGACGTCAGAGAAGACCGCCGAATAGGTTTGCCGCGCCAGAGCATCGAAATCCAGCGGGTTGCCGTCCTGGGCCGAGTCCGATTGCATGGGCATTCCCGTCTTTGGGGCTACAGAGAAATCGGCGAGATCGTGATCCGAAGCCGGGCTCAGAATGAGGCCAGCAGACCACCATCGACGAGATGATGCGAACCGGTAATGAACGAGGCGTCGTCGCTCAGCAGGAAAGCCGCAAACTTGGCGACTTCCTCGGGAGTTCCCACGCGGTTCAGCGCGTGAAGTCTTCCCCACTCAGCCAACTGCTTCTCGGGTGCTTCGGGGCGGAAGTGCCGGGCATTCGCTTCAACCAGCGGTGTAAGGATCGTACCGGGGCAGATCGCATTTACGCGGATATTCTTGTGCCCGTGGTCGAGCGCCATGACGCGGGTCATGGAAATCACCGCTCCTTTACTTGCGGCGTAGGCGGCTACATCCTGTTGCGTGGCGAGAGCCTGAATTGAAGACATGTTGACGATGGACCCGCCACCTGCCGCTTCCATAACCGGCACGGCATGCTTGCACATCAGGAAAATGGCCTTGAGGTTGACAGCGATCACCGCATCGAACTGGTCCTCGGACATGGTTACAACGGTTCCGTGCACCTCCTGTCCGGCGCAATTGAAGACGCCCCTGAGAGGTCCGCGTGACGATGCTGCCTCGACAGCCTTCAGGCAATCGGTTGATCTCGTGATGTCCGCCTCTATGGCGGTGACATTGTCCGGCAGACTTGCCAAACCGGCGGCATCGCGGTCCGCGCCGAACACATCGGCACCCAGTTCAGCAAAATGCAATGCTGAGGCACGGCCAATTCCCGAAGCCGCCCCAGTTACGATAATACTGCCGCTCAACGCGGTCATTGTCGTTCTCCAACAGCAAGACACTTGTCATTGACAAACTTTGTTTGCCATTATTAAATTTACATCAGCTGGAGCTGAGGTCAAGCAGAGTCTGGCATTGCCAAATCCTGCATGCCTCCTCAACCGAGAGCGCAGGTGCCGGCTGCAGAGGCAGCGAATGAGGAGGATGACGGATCCGCGGCGACACATGCAGGATGAAAGGACAATGAGTGCCAAGTGAACGCTGGAGCGAAGAACGCACCGACGCAAACGGAAAACCGCCCAGGACAACCATGCCCAGCGTCGACAAGGCGTTGCGGGCATTGCTGGCACTGGCCGATGCGGGCCCGGCGGGTCTGCCGCTTAACGAGGTCGCCAGTCGGCTCGGGCTGAACAAGTCAAGCCTGCATGTCACGCTCTCGGCACTGCGCTTCAGGAATTTCGTCGAGCAGTCGCCGTCAACGGGATTCTATCGATTAGGCCCAGCGCTGGGACAGCTCTCGCAGACTTATCTGAGTTCGATCGACATTCGAGCAATATTGCGCCCGGCAGTTCTGCGGTTGGCCGAACAGATTAACGAAGTTTGCCATATCTCGGTGCTCGACGGCCACGAAATCCTGTATATCGAAAAGATCGAGTCGAACAAGGCAATCCAACCTGGCACCAAGGTGGGCATGCGTCTGCCAGCGCTGACCACCGCTATGGGTCGTGCAATGATCGCGCATGAGTTCCCGACATACGATGTCTTCCGGACACGGTTCGAGAAGACGCTGTTTCCCCGCACTCCAAATGCGCCAAGAGACCTGGACGAGGAATGGAAATGCATCTGCGACGCAATGGAATGCGGCTACGGCATCGACAATCAGGAGAATGTCGAGGGGCTCGTTGCCGTGGCTATCGCCGTACTGAGCGGTGACCGGGCGATCGCTGCCGTCAGCGTTGTGTCCCTTGCGGATGACAATATGGATGTCGAACGCAACGCGTATTTGATCAGAGACGCGCTGGAAACCGTGATGGTTCCGCCATTGCATTTGCCCAAGCCCAAACGCCCGTAAGTCAATTCTGCGAGAAGGATCCCAAGACATGTCATTACAAAAGGATGCGAACACACCGCAGGGACCGCGCTGGATCGAACAATCCAGCCACCGGCACTGGCTGATTGGCGAGGCGACACGGCTGTTCGATTTCTATCAGGCGGGCTCAATCGACCCCCGCGGCGGGTTTTTCGACCTGGATGACCGCGGCGAACCACTGCCGACTGGCTGGCCGCCCGCGCCCGCGCCAACCCGCAACCTATTCAACACCACGCGCATCATCTACTGCTTCGCCATTGGATACCTGATGGGCCGACCGGGCGCGGCCCGGTTTGTAGACCATGGCGTCGAATTCATGCTGAACGGACATCGCGACAAGGAGCACGGTGGCTATCACTGGGCGACGGGTCACGACGGCCCGACCAACAGTGCCAAGGTAGCCTACGGTCATTCTTTTACGCTACTGGCCGCCTCCAGCGCGAAGGCCGTCGGGCATCCTGACGCCGACAAGCTCCTGGAGGACATTACCGACATTCTGTTCAACCGGTTCTGGGAAGAAGAGCACGGCGCCATCCATGAAGACTTCCTTGCAGACTGGACGCCTGTTGAAACCTATCGCGGGCAGAATTCGAACATGCATTTGACCGAGGCGCTGATGGCCGCTTATGAGGTTACCGGCGACAGTGAATACCTTCGAAAGGCGGAAAGGATCGCAACCCTGCTGATCCGGAATACCACGGCGAACAACAACTGGCGCCTTCCCGAACACTTCAGGTCCGATTGGTCGATCGATTTCGACTATGACCGCGATGTCTTCCGCCCCTACGGCTCGACGATCGGGCACTGGCTGGAGTGGTCCAGACTGCTCCTGCAGCTCTGGGTAACCGGCGGCTCCAGGCATGACTGGATGAAGGAGGCCGCCGGGACCATGTTTTCCCTGGCTACCGAAGAAGGTTGGGCCGACAATGGCGGAGGTTTCTATTTCACGGTGGGATGGGACGGCAAGCCGGTGGACCGCGACCGCTACTGGTGGCCATGCACCGAGGGAATTGGCGCGGCCCACTGGTTGGGCGAGCATGTCGGCGGCGATGTCTACGAAGCCTGGTACCGCCGGGTCTGGGATTGGTGCGAGGCGCATCTGATAGACAGCGAGCTGGGCTCCTGGCATCACCAGCTGAACGATGACCTTGTTCCGGTGACCGACCCCTGGTTCGGCAAGCCGGACCTGTATCATTCGCTGCAGGCGGCGCTGATTCCGCTCATGCCGGCCACCGGCAGCATCATTGGCGGCCTGAAGACCGGCGGCATCAGGATCTGAGAGGAAACATGACTTACGACATCCGTTGTATTGCCCCTGCGGGGGATGTTTGCGGGGAAGGCGCGGTGTGGTGCGCCCCGGAAGGCGCGGTCTACTGGACCGACATCAACCGTTTCCTGGTCCACCGCCTGGACACCGAAACACGTGCCGTCGAGAGCTGGCACTTTGACGAGCCGGTCGTGGCGCTTTCACTGACCACCGAAGAGGGGCGCCTCCTGGTTGCGCTTGGCTCCAGGCTGATCTGGTGGTGGCCCGCGACCGACCGGCGGGCGGATCACGGATTTGTCCTTCCGGGCTCGCCCGGCGTTCGCCTGAATGATGGGCGCGCCGACCCGGAGGGCAATTTCTGGGTCGGGTCAATGAAGAACAACGTCCTGCCCGATGGCGAGGCCGGCGAGGCCGGGGGCACCGATGGCGTCCTGTACAAGATCGCGCCCGACGGGTCGGCGAGCATGCACATGGACGGTCTGGGAATTTCCAACACGCTCTGCTGGAGTCCCGACGGCGGCACGTTCTACACCGCAGACACGCTGGCCAACGAAATCTACGCATTCGACGTGACCGGTGAAGGGATCGCAAACCGGCGGATCTTCTTCGGCGCCGATGATCGCGGGCTTCCGGATGGATCAGCCATGGACAGCGATGGAGACCTCTGGAACTGCCGCTTCTTCGGCGGGGCGATCCTGCGAATTGCCGCCGACGGAACATTGCGTGAAGCCATCGAGATGCCCGTTCGCAACATCACGACCGCGACCTTCGGCGGGCCGGATCTCAAGACGCTCTACGTCACGTCAGCATCCGCGATGCGAAACCAGGGCGACAGGCTGGCCGGATCCCTTTGGGCAATCCGTACCGACGTGGCCGGTCTCCCCGAAAACCGCGTGGCGATATAGCAGGAACCCGTGAGCCCTGCTTCCGGTCGGGGCGCGGGATTGTGATTACAATGACATCCGGGTCCGTGTCGGTGCCGGTGCTGAAGAAGGCCTGGAGGTCTTTCCGGCCTTCCGGGTCCCGAACCAGGACCCGGCGGATGGCCTTGGGCCTTGGGCGAGTACGGTAACAGAGCACCTGCCCGGAGAGGATCTCGAGCGTCTTGCCCTTCAGGTCTGCATGCAAGCGCGAGAATGTCCGCAAGACCAACCTTCATAGACCAGTTTCATGGCAAATCCCGTTCCCACAAAGGAAGGCCAAAGACCGACCCGGATAGATGGGACGATCACATTTGCAATTGCGGGGCCGAATTCGTTCATCCCGGCCATGGAAACAGAGATCGGATATGCACGCTGCTCGACACACAGCCAGGACTTCAAGGGGCAGCAGCGCGCGCTGCTTGACCTCGGCGTCCGCACCGATCACGGATTGACCGGCGCCAACCGGGAACGCCCTTGCCTCGACCAGGCACTTGCGCCCTGCGCGAGGACGCTACGCTGGTTGCCTTGAAACTGGATCGTCTTGTCCTGCCGACCGCGGCGATCAAAGGTGGCTGAGATGCGATGAACGGGTCTGGGAGTACGTTCCGACATTGACGTTCACAAGGTGGGTCGGCACGGCATCACGCAGTTCCACTCACAGTGCGCTACGTTCCACGACCATCGGCGATCAGGCTCACGATCTCGAACATGATTGCCGCCGCCGTATGCGCGGTGATCCGGTTGGAGTGGTCCTTGGTGGGCATCATGCACACCACGTCGCCGCCGATCACGTTCTTGCCGCGCACCGAACGAAGGAGCCGCATCACTTCGTCAATCCTGAAGCCTTCACAACCTGCTTCCAGGTTTGCGACCGCCGGCGCAACCGTCGGATCCAGGCAGTCCAGATCGAAGGTGATGTAGAGCGGCGCATCACCCGTCCGCTCGTCGATAATCGCCATCGTCTCCTTTGGACCAATCGCGCGATAGCGGTCCATGGTGATCACCTCGTAGCCGAGCTCCTCGCTCGGTCTGAGCCAATCGAGCGTGCGCGGATTGCCCCGCATCCCAATCTGCACACTTCGGCTTGCGTCGATGTGTCCGTCGCGCACCAGGTACGCTGCCCAATGCGCGGCGGAATTTTCCGCTCCAAGAAAGTGCGGGATCTGTTCGTAGGCGTCGGTGTGGGCATCGAAGTGCAGGAAAACAGCCTTCTTCCCATCGGTGAGCCGCGCTTTCTTCCCGGCGATGGCCTGCACGATGCCGCCGGTCACTGAGTGATCCCCGCCGACCGAGACCGGCCGCGCCCCGGCCGCATCGATCGCCCGGTAGAACCCGGCGATGCGCTCGATGCACGCCTCATTGTCGTTGGCCTCGGGCAGGGGCACATCGCCCAGGTCGCGTATACGCGCCCTCTCCCACGGATCGATCCCGAATTCCAAGTGCACGCGCCGGGCCATCGCCGAGATGTCGCGCACCGCCCGGGGGCCGAGATGCTGGTCGCGCTCCGTGGTGCCGTTGCCGGTCGAGTGCGGCACCCCGACCAGCGCAATGTCGCAGTTGCGCGCGTCACGCTCCACAGGGCACCGGAAAAAGGTGGCGATGTCCCACCAGTAAAGGCTCTGCAGCATGAGTTCGTC
Source organism: Paracoccaceae bacterium (assembly GCA_963664715.2). GTDB lineage: Bacteria > Pseudomonadota > Alphaproteobacteria > Rhodobacterales > Rhodobacteraceae > JAPOXR01. Next base: position 766,024 of record CAXXUY010000011.1, on the reverse strand, counting down.
GGCGCTCGTCAGCGGGTTCCTGGTCATCTCTTGTCTCCTCGTCAATTCCGGTCTGAAAGGCCGGGCCCGGATCACTTCTCCCAATGGCGGGTCCAGGTGCACCCAGGGAGCCTTGCCCGGCGAACCAGTCCCCATGCGTATGTGGACGCCACCTTCGGTGCAAGCGGGAATCTGAACAACTCGCGGCATGCGGTCAGGCACTGTCGAAAGTCCGGCCTCTTCGATGCAGCATTCATGCGCTACGGGCCCATACAGTGTTCGTGGAACAGACCCAAATCGCCCAAGCTGCATGCTTGACAGCCCTGAGGTTGGTACTGGGTTCCCGACCCCGTGTCTCTGACTTTTGGCCCTATGTTGTCCTTCGTCCAATCGCACCATCCGGAGCCATCCGTTCAACATGCCCTCAGGGCCGTGTTGGAGAGTACCGAATTCCGTTTCCGCGCAGCTGTCCTACACCAGCGGTTACCGTCGCCGGTGCCTGGTACGTGTCCTTGTCGGCCGACAGAGCCCGGATGATTCGGGCCATTTTGTTCGCAGGCGTGACTGTGACCGGCATGGCGGCTTCTTGGCAAGCATCCGCGCCGCATCCGGCCCACGCCGAAACACTCCCGACAAGGAATTTCGCGGACAGGCACGCGACTTGAGAATGCCAGCCTGGGAAAGAAACCCTGTCCCGGATTGTACCTGATCAACCAGAAAATATACGAGGAACGTGGAAAAACCGCCCGGTTCATGACTGAATAATCCGCGCCGCTACAGCCAGCGAGTACTTCGCGCCGGTTCCCGACGACCTGTTCGGCTGCCGGCTGCATTTCGTCGATCTCGCCGTCAAAAAAGGTGCTGGCGGCCGCCGGCCGGATGAGGAAGCGCGATTTCGCGGATCTGTGGATGCTGGACCGCCATGTCATGGCGCTCTGACGGATGGCCTGCGCCGCGCCAGGCAAGGAGACGGATCTGAATCCCTTCTCGCTGATCGAGGATGCCTCGTTCAGCTGGAGCATGATGGTCCGCACGGACAACCCGGCCGGCCAGTTGGCGCTGACTGCCAAAGTCTCGCTCGAGAAGATCGGCGGCGGCCTGCGGAAGGCGATGCGCGAGGCAAGGCTGAACCTGCGGGATGTCGGCCCGGAGTGCTACGGCCGCCTCCAGGTCGACGAGGCCGGCCAGCCCCTGCTCAGCTGGGAAATCACTTCCGGCGGCAGCTGGAAGGCGCCCGGGCCGGGCGGCGCCCTGCCTGCCTTTGCCGGAATGGACTGCGAGATGATCGCCGGACTGATCGCCGAATACGGTCCGGAGGGCAGCCGTTACACCGGGGACGCACCGGCAACAGCGACTTCCGGCAGGAAGCGCGGCGAATGCAGTTCGACATTTAAGTTTGCCGAATACCCCTTCTTCTCCCAGCAACAACCTGCCATCCCTCCGCAAAACGACCGAGACTGTGTAAAAACTCCCGGCCTCGGGAAGCACCCCGGTGAGCTTGAAAGCTGGATCTCACCCCAGCCATCCGATGCCTGGTTGTGGATGCCCGTTCGCAAGAGCGCGGCCCGGCGCGTAGCGGCTCAGCCTGAGCCGGCCTCTTGACAGAACTACGGCACTGCCGTATACATGGATCACGCATGCGGTCATGTGGACACCGACATTTCTCAGGCAGGCAAAACGACTGAACCTGTCATAGGATGAATTGAATCTCATCGCCGTCACGTTGTCATCAGACCCGTGTGCAGGCGACATGATCACTGGCACCGGGGGAGCGCGCAAACTGCGTCATCCGGGCAAGGGCACGGGCAAGAGCGGTGGATTGCGGACAATCCACTATTTCGGCGGAGACGATGTTCCGGTGTTCCTGCTGTCTGTCTACAGCAAGGGCACAAGGGACAACCTGTCCAGGGGAGAACGGAACGAGCTTGCTGCGATGCTGGATGATATAGCAGATCACTACAGGGCGAACACCGGACAGTTGGCCGGAAAACATCGTCCTGCACAGAAGAGGACAACAAGATGAGCTTTGCAGGGGATTTGATCCAGAGCGCCAGGGAGGCGGCCGCCATCGCCAGGGGCGAAGCGGAACCTGCTGGCATCTTCATCCCGGACCGTGTGGATGTTGCTGAAATTCGCAAGAAACAGGGGCTGTCACAGGCCGTGTTCGCGGCGCGGTATGGCTTGCCGCTCGGCACGCTTCGCGACTGGGAGCAGGACCGGCGCTCTCCTGACCGGGCAGCTGTCATCCTGCTGTCGCTGATAGACAGGGTACCCGAATTCGTGGCCAGCACACTGGCAACGCCGGTCAATCTGCCTGTTCTGGCGAAGGAGACATCCAGATGAGTTCATGTTCAGGGTTCAATTGCCTTCTCATCACCGCACCTCGCTACCCTGTCCCACATCATCCGCAGGCCTGGCGCTGGCGGTGGTTAAAACACCACTCCGCCTGAAACGAGGCGGCGGAGCGCCGCCACGGGATCGGCATTCCCGAGCAATCCTTCGAGATGACCGATCAGGGCCAGCCCGGATCCCCCGACACTGAAAGCGTCTGCCGACACATTGCCGCCCGATCCGGCCGAGCGGACGACGACAATTATCTCCGCCGCGTCGTTGCCGTCGATGTCAGCGAATCGAAGGGCGTCCACGGCGCCGTCCCGGTAGCGCACCATCCCCGCGAGAAAGGCATCGAACGGCCATGCAGGGTCATGGGGCATGTACAGCCGCACGGCATAACTTCCGATGCTGCGCGGCTCGCCAGGCCCTTCCGTCACCGTCACGACGAATTCTGTTCCCGGGATTTCGCCGATGAAGGGTTCGGGGAGTTGTGCGTGGCTGACGATAGGCAGTCCGAATGCGTTGAGAAGGAAGAGACCGGTGACGGATAACGCGAGAAGGGCACGGCGGGGTCCTGCCATCTCGAGTCACCTCCCTGGCCCTGTAGCGGGTGGCCGACGCCGCCCACTTTTTTGTATGAGCCTGGCAATAATACGTTTCCCGCCATGTGCGAATACCAACTCCTTGTGTTCCCGAGCCACGATTGTCCTGAACGGCTGCATGACACTGAGAAACATGTCGACCATGGCTGAAACAAGCATGGCGGATCTTATGGCAGCCATTGCATATCTTGCGACAGGGACGGGTATGTCGATGCCGGGTTGCTGGCCATTTATCGAGGATTTCTGTCCACTTGAGCTGCCGCGGGTCAAGCCGCCGCATGAGGCCCAGCCAATGGGGTCGTCCCGGGAAGGAAAGGCCGCCCCTACTTCTTGACGAGGCTCAGGAAAACAATGCTCCCGTCTCTTTCCACGGAAACCTTGATCTGCGCGCGTTTCCCCTCCAGCAGTTCAACCCGCATTGGCGTCAGCCGGCCCCTGTATTGGTTGTATTCCCTTAAAGGCGCGTCGGCATAAGGCGTGCCGTCAATCGCAATAATCCGGTCACCAGCCCGGAGGTGGCCGTGGTAGTCCGAGGTTTCGGGAACGTTCACGACCAGGACCGAATCGTCCAGGACTTCGTACTCGAAATCATCCGTCGGGACCGTCAGGTACACGACGTCATGTGCGTCCAGCGTGGACAGATCGGGTATGTGGCCTTCCCGTCCGTAGAGGACGTCGATACGGTCCTTATACACCGAGATGACATCGCCAATGTCGAGGTCGATGCGAATGTCTTCCGTTTCCAACACCCCCTGTATCGTGTCTCCGTTTCGCATCGCCACCTTGGTGAGAGGGTTGTTCTCACCAATCAGCGTGACGGATTCCAGATTGCCGAGGTCCAGCGGAACATCCGCATACGTCGTGGCTATCACCAGGTTCTCGTTGAGAATCTCCCCGCTGAAGTAGTCGCCGTTTTTCAGGATGACGAACCGGGTTTGCGGAATGCCCTTCCGTTCGGTTTCCCGGACCCGGAATATGACCTTCAGGATCTTCTCGCGGCGGATTTCGATCGTGGCTCCCGTCTGGAGTTTGAAGACCACGACCGGATCATCGATAAACCCGGAAAACCTGTTGTCATTTACCGTGACGATCCTCTCGATGTTGTTCGACCCGCCCTCGAGATCGATTCCCGCCAGGATCCGGTTGTTGAATTTCAGGGACGCGTAAGAAGTTCGAATGCTGAAGTTCTCGTTAAGGACGGTCCCGGTCAGCTTGTCCCCGTTTCTGAGAAGGAGAATATCCGTATCACTCGGGCGCTCAAGATCCAGGACGACAGTAATTTCCTGCAGTACAGACGTGTTGTATTTCTGATTGATCCGTTGCGGATTTCCCGGATCGTTTCGTGCAGGTTCGGGTGTTTCTTCCCACGGTTTTCCGACATCTCCGGACATTGGCATTGGTTCCAGTTCAGGTTCGATCCGCACGCCTTCCTTTCCGGCGACCGGAGGTCTGCACGGCGACTGCCTCGGCGTTTTCGGAAGGCGATGGCGGCGGCGGCTGCCGCGATCATCAGGTTCGGCCGGACCTCTTTCAGGCTGGCGCGGGCGCCGTCTCGGGTCTCCGGATCCTGTCGTTCCAGTCCTTGGCACCGTCCGGCCGGACCCGCCGGACCCGTATGTCGCTTTGCGCGAGGGCGTCTGCGGCCCTGTCCCCCGCGGTGTCGGAATCGAAGCCGCAATCGATGCGCTTGAGGCCGAAGGCCTCCAGCCATGGCGGGACGGCGGTGCAGACGCCCGCGGTCGAGACGACCCGGAAGTGTCCGGCACCGGGCGGCGGCCGCGTCAGCACGGAGAGCGCGTCGATCGCGCTCTCGACGAGCAGGGCCGAGGCCGGCTCCCCGTCCTTCGCCGCCATCCAGAACCCGCCCCTTGCCTTGCGCGATCCAGGCGCCATGGCCTTGAAGCACCGTTCGCCGTCCCGGTGGCGGGTGCCGACGATCTCGGCTCCGGTCGCCCGGCCCGTGGCGTCACGGGCGACGAAGACGGCGTTCCGGCGGTCGTCGGCGTAGACCAGGCCGGCGGCGAAGCCGTCGTCGAGCAGGCCGGGATCGAGGCCGCGGACCCGCGTGAGGCTGTCGCGGACCGCGGGCCAGTTGTGCGCCGCGCGCGGCGGGAGTCTTGGTTCCGCCGCGCGGTTCGGGACCGGAGCGGCGGAACCGTGGCCGGCATGGCCGAGGCCCGACAGGAAGCGGAGGGCGTCTCGGAAGCCGCATTGACGGGCATGGATGGCCAGGTCGATCGCCCCGCCTCCGCCGGATTGCAGGATGTGGTCGAAGAACTTCGCGCCCGTCAGGCTGATGACGGACCCCTTCCGCTTCCACCGCGCGCGGTCCCGCGGGTCCCGGCGATAGCCGAGCGCGGCGGCGACCTCTTCGAGCGGCAGGGTCCTGAGCGTGTCGGCCAGCGCCCGTTGCTCCCTCCGGGTCATGGACTCAGCTCCTCGACCGCGCTCTGGACATGCTCGATGTCGACCTGGCGGACGTCGCCGGCGGCGGCGGCACAGAGAGCGTAATGAGCGATCCGGTTTACCCGGCGCGGCATTCCCCGCGCCGCCTGCGCCAGCGCCTCGACGGCGTTCGGGGCGAAGACCGGGACGTCGGCGGCGCCCGCCAGCTTCAGCCGGTGCTTCAGGTAGGGCTCCACCTCGTCGCGCTCCAGGCCGCCGAGATGGCAGCGCACCACCAGGCGCTGCGCCAGCGACTCGCACATGGCCATGGCCAGCCGCTTGCGGATCTCGCTGAGCCCGACCAGCAGCAGGCAGAGCCGGTTGTCGGAATCCATGTCGTAATTGGTGAGGAGCCGCAGCTCCTCGAGGATCTCGGGCCGCAGGTGCTGGGCCTCGTCGACGACCAGCACCGGCGTCTGCCGGGCCTCCCGGGCCAGGCGGGAGATCTCGGCGCGGATGGCGCTGTAGGCGGCGGCGCGGGAGCGCTGGACCTCCAGCCCGAAGGCCCAGGCGATCATGTTGTAGATGTCGAGGACGCTTCCGGTCGTCAGCGCGACGTAGCCGACGCGGTAGAGCCCGGAATGCAGCGTCGAGATCACGTGCCGGCAGGCGGTGGTCTTGCCGCATCCGACCTCCCCGGTGAGCAGGCCGATGCCGCGGAGATCGAGGAGGTGGCGGATCCGGGCGCCGGCCTCGGCATGGGCGCGATGCTCGAACAACTCGTCGGCCTCGATCCCGTCCGTGAACGGCTCTCGGGTGAAGGCGAAGTGCTTCCGGATCATCGCCCGTCCTCCCCGTTCCTGCCGAGGTCGCGGAAGGCGATGGACGAGGCCGGCGGCCCGTCCCGGCCTTCGCCGCGCCTGACGGCGGCGTTGGCATGCACGTCCAGGGGCGTCGCCAGCCCGGCGTCCCGGCCGTCATGGACGACCTTGAGGGGCCGGGCCGGCGCCTCCGGATCGAAGCGCAGGGTCACGGTCTCGCCGACGAGGGCGGGATCGACCTCGTAGGCACGGCTCCTGAGGCTGACGGTGCGGTCCTTCGCGACCCGGCGCTTCGCCTCGAACAGGAAGAGGTCGTCGAGATCGAGCCCGGGGCCGGGATGGCGGACGTCGCCGGCGGTGGCGGACCACCTGTCGAGCGGGGCCATGCCGCCGAGGCCGCGATGGGGGCGGGCGTGGTACTCGCCCTCGATCCAGGCGTGAAGCCGGCGGTTCATGGCTTCGAGGTCGCGGGTGTCCCCGTCCTCGAGCCTCTCCAGGACGCTGCGCCTGACAGTCCTGAACCAGCGTTCGATCTTTCCCTTTCCAGAAGGTTGCCAGGGCCGCGCATGGATCAGGACGACGCCGAGCCTGGCGCAGACGAGCGCCAGGTGCCGGGAGCGGAAATTCGCACCGTTATCGACGTAGAGTTTTCTGGGATAGCCCCTCTTCAGCAGGGCAAGCTTGAACACCGGCAGGAAGGCGGCGGTGTTCTCCGAGAACGCGAAGGCCGCATGCGGGACGACTCGCGTGCAGTCATCTATGAACGCCAGGAGATACGTCTTGCGCCGCCGCCCGTGCCCGTCGCCGCACTTCGGGCCGTGCATGACGTCCGACATCCAGAGATCGCACGCGTTCGGGTGCTCGAAGCGCCGCCGGTCCTGCGGCGGCGCTCCGTCGTCATTCCCCATCAGCCCTTCGCGGGACAGGAGGCGGTGAACGGTCGAGGGCGGCAGGGGCACGTCCGCGGGGACGTCGCCGTCCTCCCGGACCCGGGCGATGGCGTCGCGGACGCTGAACGCGGGGTTCTCCCGCTTCACGGCGATCAGCGCCTCGGACGCCTCGACCGCCAGCCGCCGCGGCTTTCCGTCGTCGCGCCGCCGCTTCGGGAAGAGCGCGTCGAAGCCGCCGGACCGGTAGAGGCGCATCCAGTCGCGCATGGTCTGCTCGCCGACGCGGGTGCGGTTCGTGCCCGGAATCACGTGGTCCCGCGCAGCCCGGTCGCGGAGGCCTGCCACGATCTCGTGGCTGCCGGCAGGCTGGACCAGCAGGTCCGCGATCAGTCCGTACCTGAAGAGCGCGACGTCCCGTCGCAGGCTGTCGTCATCTTTCGTCATGTGGGTCTCCTTGCCGTTCCGGGGCTCCACGGCCCCGATTCGACCAGTCTGCGGAACCCGGGACGCAAGGATCAGGGGTCACGGAGTGTTGGCGGGCCCCGTACGGTACCGTGGCCGGTTCCGGGGGGACGGAATCCGACGGGCGGCGGCAGGTGCTGCAGGTGGGCGGCGCAGAGGCCGCGCAGCTCTCTCAGGACGGATTCGGTGCCGAGCCGCGCCCGGAAGGCGGCGATCTCCGGCGCCGCGCCCTGAAACAGGTCCGGGAACAGGCCGATGACGATGGCCAGGAAGCGGTGGATGGATTGGGCCCGCCACCGGATCCAGCGCCGCTCGGCCCCGCGATCGGAGATGTGGTGGCCCGGACGGGCCTGCCGCGCCGCCGCCTGCACGCCCGGCGCCGTCTCGAAAGCGACCACGGCCTCCTCGACCTGATCCAGGGTCCCCGGCGTCCGCGCCGCCAGGAATTCCGGCAGGAGACTGAAGGTGGTGTGGGACTCCCGGCAGTACCAGCGCGCTATCCGCGTGCCCGCAGGGGTCTTGCGCTCGTAGGTGCCATGACTGGCCAGGGAGCAGCCGCCGTCCGGATGGTTCGGGCAAACCTCCAGTCTGGCGTCGCGCCAGGCTTCCGTGCTAACGTATTCCTCGGCGGTCAGTCCTGTCACCAACAATAGCTGAACTGGTCGTCCGCGGCCCGGCGAGTGTCATTCGCGCGGGCCACCCTTTCCTGCTTCGGATCACCTGCGGATCACTTTCGCCCGAAAGGAGCGCAAGGCAATGCGACAGCGGCCGGACTTTCCCGCTGCCGGAAAGCGGCTGCCGGGAAAGGAAACGGCAGGTGCCGGCGTCCCGCATTGTACCGGAAACTTGGCAATCCGTGCACGAAGATATCCGGGAAGGAACGTGCCGATCAGATCGGATTAATTCAGGAACCTACAGACGGGTCCGGGGGAGTTGGGACGGGAGTTGTTTCCTGGGACAGAACCCCAAAAGGACAGTTCACGAACACGGTAGCAAGGACAATGATTGCGGCCAACGGTTTCATTTTTTTCTCTTCAGCATGAGAGCGCCCTTTTTGATGGTCCGTTTCGGAAACCCGAACCCGGTATGGAACCGAGCGGTGACTGCATGGTTCGGCTGTCAGCGTAGACCGCAGAACCAGGATCAGGCAACCAGATTCAATGCTTGCCGGTCTTCTTTGGATCTATCCGAACAAAAGTACATCAAGTCCCACAGGGAATTCGACAAAACGCTGGATTTGCCTGAACATTCACCCGTTTCAGGCGACCGATTTCAGTGGGAGGATTCCGATGGCCTCCCGGAGTTTCTCGTCGAAGACGTCGTACTCGCCGAGCATGTCGACAAGACTTCAATATTGTCATACACGTATCACCAACGAGGAGATTGACATGCTGTCGCTCCGCCTTCCTGCCGACATTGAATCCCGTCTTGAATTCCTGGCCAGGCAAACGGGCAGAACCAAGAGCTATTATGCCCGCGAGGCCATCCTCGAAAAGATCGTGGACCTGGAGGATGCATACCTGGGCGAACAGGTCCTGGAGCGCATTCGCAAGGGTGAGGAAAAGGTCCTGAGCGCAGAAGAAATGTGGCGTGACTTGGAAGACTGAATACGCCACAAGTGTTCGCAAATCCGTTCGCAAACTGGACAAGCAGGTCCAGCGCCGCATGCGTGATTTCCTCGAGCTGAGACTGGCGGAAACGGGAGATCCACGGCAACTCGGCGCCCCGCTGAGCGGGACGCGCGACCGCAATCTCTGGCGGTACCGTGTCGACGACTACCGGATCATCGCCAAGATCAGCGACAGGGATATTGGCATCCTGATCGTCCGGATCGCCCATCGCCGCGAGGCATACAGATCCTGAAAATCAGCAGAGATGTCGTTTTCGGCCGTAATAGCCTCATGTCCGCAAAACGACCGAGACTGTGTGAGTACTCCCGGACTCAGGCACCTTCCCGGTGCCGCCTGACGATGGCGGCGACAGTGTTCCTGAAAATGCCGAGATCGCGGGCAATCCGGCGGTAGTTCCGTCCCTCATTGACAGCTTCCAGAACACGGGGAGCGAGCTTGTCCGGTTTGGGGCGGTGTCCGGGCTGGCGGCCGAGCTTCTTGCCCCGCGCCTTCGCTGCAGCCAGTCCCGACTTCACGCGTTCGCTGATCAGATCGCGCTCGAACTGGGCGATCCCGGCAGGCATGGTGGCCATCATCCGCCCGTGGCGGCCTTCAACCCAGACAGTTCCCGCCCTATATTGCCCGTCATGGCCAACGGCATGATCGACGAGCGGTTCAGATGCGCTGCAGAGGACCGGGCCGCCCAGCAGGCCTGCCTGGGCATCAGGGTCAGGTACGAGGATATCGTCGAGCGGCTGATGGAGCTGCGAAAAGGGGCCTGAGACCGCTATGGCGCCACGGCTCTCTGGTCGGTACCGCTGCATGCAACCTACAGGGCCATGTCCGCAGTGGCCGACGGCCTGCGCAGCGACGGCGATCTCGAGGCGGCCTGGCTGGCGGCGGCGATCCTCCGGGAAATCAGGGCAAGGACCGGCCGTGCCGCTTGACGGGTTCCAGAATGACGTCATTGCGGTCATCAGCCGCAATCGGGACCCCGGGAGTCCTTTTGCCGGCGGCGGCGTGATCCAGCAGCACGGTTTCCGCCTCACCGAGGACCAGGACATTTTCACGTCCGGCGAAGAGCCCCTCGACAGGTTGGTGCAGGCCGACTGGAGCCGACCCCGATTAGACGGGTAGGGCAGAACAGGTAGTCGCCGCTTGCGGTGGCTGGCGGACTGTTGTAGGCAGTTCTTCCAGATTGCCTGCAACTTGGAGAGACAGTAAGAGTGTCAGGAACAGTGGAGAGGCTGCCGATATCGATGCAGACACTGTATGCGGACCTGTCGGAAAGGGCCTGGCGGGGAAGTTTCGGGGAGTTGATGGCCGCCGGCGGGTCGGCGTACCGCCGAAGCGTGAAGGGGCGGGACTACTGGTACTGGCAACCGCCGACGAGGGATGGCGTCCGGCCCTCGGCCCGTTACCTCGGACCCGATTCCCCGGAAGTGCGCCAGCGGACACGGGAAAGGACCGATCTCGCTTCCATGCGCAAGGACAGGCTGGAGATGGTGCGGGCGCTGGCGGCCGCCAGGCTGCCGGTCCCGGACGGCCTGACCGGCAGGGTACTCTCGGCACTGTCGGAAGCCGGGGCATTCCGTCTCCGCGCGGTCGTCGTCGGCACCGCCGCCTTCCAGTGCTATGGACCGATGCTGGGCTTCCGGACGCCGGCCGGGCTGGGTCAGACGGAAGACCTTGACATCGGCCAGTTCCACCCGGTGTCACTCGCCGTGGATGACAGGATCGACGATGACCTGCTGCCGGTCCTGCGCCGGGCCGACCACCGTTTCGAGGCCATCGCATCGCCGTTCGATTCCCGCCGGATGCAGCGTTACGCCATCCGCATGGCAGGCCAGGAGACGTTCTCCGTCGATATTCTCACCCCGCTCCGGGGCCCGGACAGGTCCGGACCAGTGCAGCTCAGGGCACTGAGGGGCGATGCGCAACTCCTGCGCTACCTGGATTTCCTGATCTACAATGAGGTCGATGCCGTCGCCCTGCACGGGCCGGGGGTCCCGGTCAAGGTGCCGGCGGCAGAGAGGTTCGCCCTTCACAAGCTGCTGCTCTCGCAGCTGCGAAGCGGATCCGCCGCCAACCAGGCAAAGGCGCGCAAGGACCTGGCGCAGGCCAGCATCCTGCTGCAGGTGCTTGCGCAGGACCGGCCATACGAGCTGGACAGGACCTGGCAGGAACTTCTCGGCCGCGGGAAGGCCTGGAGGCAACTGGCGGGACAGGCGGCCGGGCTGCTTCCTGGCGACCTGCGCGGTGTGCTGGAGCCGGGCGGGCCCGGTGCGGCCGGCAGCACCAGGCGCGCCGAAAACGGGAACGGCGTGCAAAATTTCACGAAAGTAGCCACCCAGTTTCACTCAAAGTAGCCGCCTGATTTCAGCAAAGTAGCCACCCCTCGAGGTGACTGTCTTTGTTTCGATACAGAGTGCCGGTCTACTTCTGTTGTTTCCCGGATTGAGTTGCTGCGCAGCGCTGTAGATTTCCCGGATTAGGCCGACGCCGATTTGCCTGGAAACCGGATTGGTCCGGGAAGCCTGGGCTGTCTTCCTTCCCAGGCAGAGCAGTTTTCCAGCAGCGGGTTCAGGACAGTGTGCAGACCGCGGGGATTGTGATTGTCCTGATTGTGGCTCGTGTCTATTCGACCGGGTTCAGGTTGACGATGAAAGAATGGCCCGCGCGGATAGCCGTCCGCCGGGCCGTGGACGGTTCGGTGCAGCTCCTCTACAAGACAGACCTTTCCGCCGAGGAATATATTGGCACGCAGGCTTGGCGTGATGCAAAGCTTTCGTGCTGTCCGATGCATCCTGACGGAGGTTGCCGGTTTGCCCGGCACGGTTATACCGGCATTTCATTGGTTTTGATCAAGGCACACAGGCGTCTCGGGATTACACCCCTCCAGATGAATATCATCATCCAGCTTCTGAGCTACTGGCATGACCCTGATCGTCCACCGTTCCCGTCGAAGAAGGAACTTGCGGACAGGATTGGCGTCACCAGCAAGACAATCCAGAACAACATCCGGGCATTGGAAAACGTCGGCCTGATCAAACGCGAACAACGGAAAACAGCGTCAGGGGACTGGAAGAGCAATATATACCATCTTGATGGGCTGGTAGAACAAATCCGGAAAATTGAACCGGATTTTGCCAAGGCAAAGGAAATGAGCCGAAATGCGCTCCGCCGTGCAGAGACTCCTGTTGGCCGCCGGAAATCCGGTTCCTGAAAACACTTTACCCCGGCCGCGTGCCAAGGCAGAGACGGTACCGGGGTATCCACTCCGTATATAGGCCTGCGTGCACCGAAGGGCAAGCATTGAAACAGGGCAGGAACCGGTTGTGATGGACTCCGGCTTCGAAGCCACCCTGTCGCTTGAACGCTTTGCGCGATACCTTGAATGGGCGGAGGGAGATCGCTTGCGGGCACTCGAACTCTATGCCCTCAATACGCAACTTTCGGAGGCCCTGTACACTCCCCTGCAGATACTGGAAGTGACACTCCGGAACCGCATCCATACCGTTCTGACAGATTCATTGCACGAGTGCTGGCTTTCGAATGAAGGTTTCCTCGTTCTGGAACACCAACATCTCCAGCTTGACAAGGTGCGCCAGGACCTTGCCAGTGCCGGGAGGTAACCAACACCCGGGCGCATTGTGTCGGCACTCACCTTCAGTTTCCGGGTTTCCCTGCTGTCACCAGGTTACGAAGTGCTCTGGCAAACAACACTGCACAGCATTGCACGAAGGAAGATGGAAAAGGCCTCAGGCGCAAGGATCTTGCCGCGCCATTGGCGCGAATCCGGACGCTCCGGAACCGTGTTGCCCACCACGAAGCCATCATTCACTGGGATCTTCCAAAACACTACTCGAACATCATTCAACTCACCTTCTGGCTTTCTCCCGCTGCCGGGGACTGGTGCAAACGCCACAGCAGGTTTCCGGAGACCTGCCCCGATGGTGGAATTGCCCTCGCACGCCGAAATTGACTTGCTGAGCCCCGTGTATCCGTCGGTGGATAGTTTCAAACTGCTACAGATATGCAAGCATGCAAGGCGTTTTGCACGCAGCGAATGACATTGTCGTAGCAAGACAGACATTCCGAGCAATCAAGGGATAATAAAGCGTTCCAGACCGTCCCAGTTGGTCTGCTCGACCGGCCGGGTGCGAGGATCAATCAGCCCGACTTCTTCGAGAGTCCGCTCTACTCTCCCGAAGTTGCAGGGACCGCAGGTGATGACAAGATTGTCCAGATCGGTGCGGCCACCGCGGCTGTGTTGCAGAACATGGTCAAACTGCAGCCAGAAGCACTGGAAAGCGGCATGTTGGCTGGCATTAGTGCGGCCCCATGGCAAGGTGTCACTGTAATGGCGATGCATAGCCTTTCGAACCTCAGCCCGGATGACCGGGATGCCACAGAAGCGGCACCGATAGCCGTCGCGGTTGATTATTGCCTGCCGCAATTCTGCCGCCGGTTTCTCTGTCGGATCCCTTACGCCTTTGGCCAGCACTGGCGGTGCACCCTCGACTGAACGGATACGATGAATGCGCTCACTTGCTGGCCCCCAGAGGGACTCAACCCAGTCGCGCACTTCCGGCATGTTGGCTTCAGCTATGAGACTTCCAGCCCTGCCATGTTCACCTGCGAGATGAGCGTCGACGGCTTTATCAAGCAGATCAGCAGCTTCGAATATCTCCGGAACGGGTTTTCGAAGGCATGGCCGCGGGGCCCAGAAATCCGGGACCAGGGCTGATGAAGCAGGGTTATCGTTCATGGCAACTCGCAGCCAAAGCGCTAATCATGCAAGCATGCAAGGCGTCTTGAATGCCAGCATTCCTGCATGCTTCACACAAAGCGTTCTTTCATGCTATATTGCGACAAAACAAAAAAACAACAACCACACAGGCAGCAGAGCAGAATCAAAGACATATATCGTCGGGATCGTGTCCCAGAAGGGAGGCGTCGGAAAATCGACCCTTGCCCGCATGATGGCAAGGGAATTCACTGTCGGCGGATTGTGCACCAAGATAGCGGATCTGGACACGCAACAGCAGACATGCACCAACTGGGCAGGCCGCCGGGCCGAGAACAGGATCTCCCCTGAAATCCAGGTGCAGAGTTTTGCAAGCGTCTCGTCAGCGCTCGGAGAGGCACCGCATTTCGATGCGCTTGTTCTGGACGGCAAACCGAACGCTTCAGGGCAGACCGTCGAGATCGCCAGGGCTTCGGATCTTGTCGTGATACCGACAGGGCAGACCGTCGACGACCTGCATCCGGGGGTATTGCTGGCGCACAGTCTGCACAGGAAAGGCGTGTCACGGGACAGGATCGCCTTTGCAATGTTCAGGACAACCGGCAGCCGTTGCGAGAACGAGGCCGCCCGGCAATATCTCGCCGAGGCCGGCTATTCGGTGTTCGAGGGCGAGATCCCGGTATCCACGGCCTACGGCATGGCTTCGGATGGGGGCAGGGCAATCACGGAGACCTCGTTCCGTTCGCTCAACGAGCGCGCGACCCACCTGGCCCAGGGCGTAATCGACAGGATTGCTGAGATTCAGGAAAGGAGGGCAGCCTGATGAGCACGAACATTACCAGGCTGAAACACGGGAAAGGAACGCCGCCACCTGCGGACAGCATGCCCGATGTAACTTCAGACAACGCCCGGGCGGGAAAACCGGCACTCCGGCCCCTCCAGGTGCGCATTCCAGCCGATATATTCGAGGATTTCAGTGAACGGGCGGGCAGGGAGTTCGGTTTCTCCCATGGCGCAAAGAAGCAGCTGTTTCTCAAGATGTGGAAAGCATACAAGGCGCAAAGCATGTAAGCATGCAATCATGTTTGCATGCACATTAATGCTTTTTCTGTCAAACCACGATCCGGCGTCAGGATAAATGTCACAACACGCTGCTCCGCTTGGTTGAGTCTCTTGTCTCAGTGCCTAGCGATTGTTCTTGGCCTGGCGCGGGAACAGGGGGATGCGGAGATCGCCTAGGTGCTGAATCCGCGGGATCCGGATCCGGGTGACAGCTTTTTGCTCTGCTGACGCCGCCAGTCAGATGTATGGAATGACTGATTCAAACTACTGGGGACGTTTGGGTCCAGTACTCTTGCCATCGAACGTATGGAGTGTAGTTCAATCCCGTTTTCTGCCAGTCAACGGCACAGCGTAATACTCTAGGATCATCCTTGATGGCCCGCATTGCTTGGCTGGAGATGGCAATACCTCGGTGATTTGTCCCAACCTTCGCTTTCAAATAGCTATCCTTCATCCGATCATGAATTTCGCACTGAACTTCTGTAGGAATGTAGAACACGCTGTCTTTGTTTTTTCCCCAGAACACTCTCACCAGAAATATGTCGTATAATGGAGTATAGTCCCTGCTGATTTCCATGCCGACCTTCAACGGGTCTACAGTCCATAGCACCTTGACTTCTCCGTATTCCTTCACTGTCTTGATGGATAGCGGGATTCCATCCAGGGTTATGTCTCGCCCGCGAGTAGTGCCATCGCCCTCGGTTTTGACCAGGTTCCCGAATTCGCTGATGAAGAACCCGGTCAGTATATGCTCTCGCAGGATGCCTATGGCAGGATTTCCGGCTGGCATTTCCCTGGATGCCATTTCGAATGCTCTGGGCAGTCCGCGAACCAATTTGTCCAGGCGGGGCTTGTCGCTGAAGAGTGCCTCGATACGCGGATTCATGGATGAGCCTGCAGCGACTTCTGGCAGTCTCTCACCCTTTCCCTTGCCACCTCGACGTATTCGGAAGACGTGTCGTACCCGACATAGTTCCGTCCTGCATGCACGGCTGCCACAGCCGTGGAGCCGGAGCCGATAAACGGATCAAGGACCACGTCGCTGGAATACGTGTACAACTCAATCAGCCGTCTTGGTAATTCAACAGGGAAGGGGGCGGGATGGCGCACGCGTTTTGCCGATTCGGCAGAAAACCTCCAAATGCTTCTTGTGAACTCGAGGAACTCGTCTCTGGAAATTGTCGATTCTCTGTTCTTTGCCGGACGGCCAAACCTGTTCTTCGAGAACACGAGAATATACTCGTGAACGTCGCGCAGGACAGGGTTCGATGCACTTCTCCAGCTTCCCCATGCACATGAAGTTCCGGCGCTCGCCGACTTGTCCCAGATGATCTCGCCCCGCATCAGAAACCCGATTTCGGTCATCTGGCTGGATATCATGGCATTCAGCGGGATGTAGGGCTTTCGGCCAAGGTTGGCGATATTGACGCATGCTCGTCCACCCGGCACGAGAACCCTGTACACCTCTTCCCACACGGAACGCAGCAAGTCCGAATACTCTGCCTGGCTCAGGTCGTTGTCGTAATCCTTTCCGACATTGTAGGGGGGTGATGTCACCATGAGATGCACGCTGTTATCCGTGAGTTCGTGCATCTCCGCGCTCGAGTGATTGTAGATCGAGTTGACTATTTCGACACTGCATTCCTTTTCGGCCACTTCCTCGGATTTGCCAGGCCGGCGAGCATCGCCGTAGATCTTGCGACCATAGAAATTGCTGGAGTCATGGCTTAGTCGATTGGATGTGCCGAACCCCTGCATTTCAGTTCCGCTCATCGGTTCTCCTGCATTGTCGTTGTCTTGCTTTGGACATGGCCCCGCTGTCGGTAATCAGTGACTTGTGAGGCGGCCTGCTCCAGTCCAAGTGCCTGCCCATCCCGTGCACAATTCTGGCAGGATCCGGGGGAATCTGCAAGTTGCAGGAAGGGTCCAAAACAGCATGCTGGACCAGTTAATCCACAGGCAGCCACCCTTGATGACATATCAGTCTTTGTTTGGTTCTTAGACATCATGGATTGACCTGTCCTGGCATTGAGGTTCGTGGGTTATACTCGATGTGAGAACAACGCCCGAGTACAGGGCTACATCAAGGAGGACAGGTCAATCCATGATGTCTAGGTTGCTCGAATTACCCGGGATGCAATTACACGCGCAATCTGCAGCGAGCTTGGGCTGGCCGCGACAAACCGCCTAGAGGCCCCGGAACCGGCCGGCGCAGGCGGCACTGACGCTCCGGTGAAGGGCCGTCTTGTCAGGCTGCGGCCTTGAAGCGCTCGAAGCGCCTCTCTAGGCGCTCTCGGTCTGGGCGGTTTCCGACTCGGCTGGGTAGATGCAGCCCGCCGCCTTGGAGCTGCTTCAGGGCATCCAGCATCGGACCGTCGCGCTGCTCGAGAAGACGCTCGGAAACGTGCACGCGATAATCCGGATCGATGCCGATCAGGTCAGCGTCGAACGCGGCATGGTGGATCTTGGACAGCGGCAGGCCGTTCGGCACGATTGGCTGGCCCAGCAGTTCGTCTTTATCGGAAACGATGTGTGCCGCGTCGAGCAGGCGATGCTTACGCAGTCCCGACAGGGCACAGCGACCCCTATAAGCGGTGATGACGGCTTCCCGGAACGAATCTTGATGCAAGCGCTGTTTCACGACCCGCAGGGCGTAGCGGCGTTCTGCCGACTGCGGCGGCGTCGAGAGGTCGTCGCGTTCCGGCAAGCCGAATGAGATGCGCGCGTTGAGCGACGCTGGATCCCACCCAGAAATGAAGGTGGGGACCAAAGCCTGGTATCTGCCCGGCGTGACGCCGAGAAAGTAGATAATGGGAAGCTGGTGTCGTGGGCCTCACGCAGCCACTGGTTGTCGGCGGCTTCCGGGTTGGAACCCATGAACGCGTAGTCGACGGTTTCGTCGCCCTGGTAGATTTGCCGATGGGCTTCGCGCTGATCATCGTACCGGACCTTGCTGCCGCGTTTCGGCACGACGGTCTTGATCGAAAGCAGGAAACGCATCTGGCGCGGTTTGAAGATCCCCCGCCGCTGGTTGATGAGTCGGATGCGCGTGCCGTCGAAGTCGAAACCCGCGCTCAGCAGTTCGGCAGTCAACTGGCTGTGGACCTCGGTGAGCCTTTGGACATGCTCGAAAGCGCGGAGACGCATCCGGGTGTCGTTGGCTAGATGATCGGCAGAACCCGGCATGCTTGTTCGAACCGTTGATTTCGTTGGAAGGAGAATTATGTCCCGGTATTGATAGTGGTTCAAGAGCGATATCGGAGGCTTAGACATCGTCGGGGCCGGTAAGCGAGGCCATGTCATGCCGCTCTGGCGGATGGCCTGCGCCGCGCCAGGCAAGGAAACGGATCTGAATCCCTTCTCGCTGATCGAGGATGCCTCGTTCAACTGGAGCATGACGGTCCGCACGGACAATCCGGCCGACCAGCTGGCGCTGACTGCCGAAGTCTCGCTCGCGGAGATCGGCGGCGGCCTGCGGAAGGCGATGAGCGAGGCAAGGCTGATCCTGCGGGATGTCGGCCCGGAGTGCTACGGCCGCCTTCAGGTCGACGATGCCGGCCAGCCTCTGCTCAGCCGGGAAATCACTTCCGGCGGCAGCTGGAAGGCGCCCGGGCCTGGCGGCGCCCTGCCTGCCTTTGTCGGCATGGACAGCGAGATGATCGCCGGAATGATCGCCGAATACGGTCCGGAGGGTAGCCGTTACACCGGGAACGCACCGTCAACAGCGAGTTCCGGCAGGTAGCGCGGCGAACGCAGTTCATCGTTCGACATCTGAATTCGCGGGATGACCGGCCGGGCCTCGCCCGGTGGATCATCTTCCTGACGTTGACACCCGGCGGCGGCCTCTCTCGTGACCCTCAGCGAAAATCTCATGTCCAGCCGACCGCAAGGGGCGGTTTGCCAGCGGCGGCTGGTGCTATCCCGCCAATCCCAGGAAAAGTGCCAGGGAGCGGTTGACGCGGAGCAAGGTAGCCTGATCCAGGCAGCAAAACACGCATCCCAGCCTGTCGGTCCGCACGGTCATGGCCTTGTCGACCATCACCTGAGTTGGCTTGTCCAGACGATTCTCCGGGGACGGTTCGACAGTCAGCCGCAGCAGAGGAGCATCAACCAGCTTCGACGTGACCAAGCGAACCGTCACCGTGGCGGTTTTCGGGAATTGTCCGGACTGGATGACAAGCGCAGGGCGCGGCTTGCCATGATCGCCCTGCAGGGTGACCGTCACCAGATCGCCGCGTTTCAATCCCAGCCATCCGCATCCGCCAGGGCGGCGTCAATCAGGCGGCCCATCTCATGGTCCCGGCGATCGGCTTCGGCAACCACCACTGCCTGGCGGCGGCATTCAGCGGCAAAGCCCGGCCGCCGCGTATCGGGCACCCAGATCTGAATCGGGCGCAACCCGGCGGACCGCAGAGCGGCCCTGGTCTTGCGGACACGTTCGACAACAGAAGCCGGCATGACACCCTCCTTGTGGTTACATGTAACACAGCGCTCAAGCGGGATTCTGGCAAGGCCACCCCCTGTCCGCAAGACCATTGCTAAGCGTACGAAGCAGGGCAGGGCGGTGGGCCCCGCTATTCCAGCATTGCTGGTGTTTCACAGAATGGAATTTCGTCGTCCGCGCGGCCAAATGGCTGGGCCGACTCGGATGCGGATACGGACCGGCGCTCGGCTATCTGGCGCGGGTGCTGGGCGCCGGAGACGACATCGATTCCCGTTTGCAATCGGCACTGTCCAACCTGCGCTAGAGCAGGATCACGCCGTTGACTCTGCGGAGACCTTACCATTGGTGGTTCCCAGGTGGGATGCAGCAGCCACACAATGGAACACGACACATATGTTGCTCATGATGTCGAGCGGTTTCCCTTTGCAGGCCTCCCGGAGGAAATCGATCTCCTCCCTGAACCTTTCCCGCGCTGCGGCTGCAGCCTGGGCATAGGCAGAATCCTCGCTGAACTGCTTAACGACGGCGGTGGCGGCGAGGTAGTCCGCGACCGGCGCACGGGGCTTCAGCCGGGTCGCCAGACCCTGCTTGAGACTGGTACAACTCCCGTCCAGTTCAGCGGCCCAGCGGTCAGCCAGAAATTCGAGGGAGGGCAGGTCCAGGCCGGTGAATGCTGACCGGCCCTGGTCGTCGGCATCCAGCCCCAAGAACTCCGCCAGTGTCGCCAGCAGTTCGACCAGCCGTTCAGGTCGCAGGTCCCACTGCGTCAGGCCTGCGGCGCGGTGGTAAAATTCAGAGATCGCCCGCTGGCGGGTGTCGCCGGAAGAGGGGACCTCGTGCTGGCCGGCCTTCAGCGTGGCCTGGTAGGCCGCCAGCAGCAGGTTTGCGCACTCGGCCTGGTTGCGAACCGTCCGGCCGTTGTCATCTACGGCAATCAGGCGGGGTGGCCGAACGGTTCGCTGGGCGGGATCGTCGATTCCCCCGAGAACAAACATCGAGAAAGGGGCCTGGCCGGTCAGGAGACAGAGGTCGGCGCCCCATCTGTCGGCCGGCCTGGCGGCCGACACCCTGTCATAGGCGCCGTCCGGCAACTCTTGGCGAAGCATCTCCAGCGTGTCGTGAAGGTGCGTGGGCCGCAGTCGGCGCGGTTCGTGCAGGACCTCGAAGATTGCCTGCGGCAGCTCGCCGGCTGTCAAACTCTCCCAGTCCCGCTCTCCGGGGTCGCCGCCACCGGCGGCCAGCGCCGCCATGCCGGCAGCCCGGTCGGGTACCCTCCGGTCGGAGGAGAGGGTCACCCCGGACAAGTCGAAGGTGTAGTAGGAGATCTCCTTATGAGGGGAATCGATTCGGTCAATCCGGCCCATCCCCTGGACCACGCTTCGGATGTTCGACGTGATGCCGATCATCCCGACCGCCGAGGCGTACTGCAGGTTGATGCCCTCTGCGCGCTCGTAGTGCAGGAATATCGCCCGGCGGCAGGCAAGATCGGCCTTGCTGCCGCCAAGCGCCATCCAGTCCTGCGCTCTCTCCGTATCCCTCACATGGACATGCCGGAACTTATGGTCGTCATCGCCCCGCAGCTTCTTCAGAGTCTCCATGACAAAGCCGGTGGGCACGAGGTCCTTGCGATTGTCCGAAACGGCGATCGCGGCGCCGGGCTCGCCCAGTTGGCGCTGCATCAGCTCCGCATAGATGCGCAGCACGGCAATCCGGTCAGTCAGGAACACCGCCTGGCCGTGACGCTCGACAATGTCGACCATGCTATCGGCCCGGTCTGCATCAATCCCGTCCAGCGCCGGATCAAACAACAGTTGCCCGATCTCGTCGCATATGGGCGTGCTGGTGGGCATCCAGTCCGTTGTTGAGTCGAAGAAGGTGCCCTCTTCTGCTGGCATGCCCCGCTGCTCCCGATTGGCCTTCTGCCATGCCTTCCATTTCCCTTTCGGCAGCTTCAGTTCCAGGCACCTCATCTCCAGGCCAGCCTTGCCCTCCCGCCACTCCCAGCGGGCGAACTCGATCGAGGATCTCAGCAGGTTCAGGAAAGCGCGCACCCTGAGCTGGCCCTCGTCCCAGACGCGCAATCCCGCCGGCCCGGCCCGCGTCTGCTCCTCCTCGAAACGCGGGTTGAAGACCGCAATGCGTTTGCAGCGCCTCTCGATCTCGCTTACCACCTGCTGCCGGCCCCCGTTGGCTGCGTGGTCGATGATCTGCGGGGGGTGGGCGATCGGATACCGGCCCGTGAGGGGGATCACCCGCTTGGCCGTCTCGCCGATACAGCTGCGGGTGCGGCGGCACAGGACCGGCGCCAGCAGGCCGGAAAACTCCCGCCGGACGTTCGGAGCGAGATAGATTTCCTCGGGCTGCGGCGGGTGGTGGATCGGGGCAATCCCCGGCCGCTTCCTGCGGGTCCAGGCCTTGGCGACCTCGCCAAACATGTCTGGCTCGTAACCGTCCTTGGCGAGACGGACTTCGCGAAAAACAGCATTCATCTTCCCGGAGAATTCCCGCGTCATGTAGAGGGAAGACCTAGCCTCGTGGAGCGCAACCAGGCTGGTCACGTCCTGGTTGCCAAGGAGCGTGGCTGACAAATGCACGGACCAGATTGCGGGACACTCCATGAACGCCTGCGACCGGCGCGACTTCTGCGTCCAGCGCGAATTGAGCCGGTGCGCTTCGTCCACGACCGCCACGCGCGCTTTCCTGAACCGGCCGGCATTGTCCTCGATTACCTTGTCGTCACTGTTCTCGAAGCTGGTCACGGTGACCACCTCCATCGCCGGGTCGGCCTTGTCCCAGCGGCCCTTCACCGCCGCCGGGACAATCGCAAAACTGCCGGTGCGCGAGGATCTCGGGACAACGTTCCGGTGCAGCCGCGCCAGGACCGCCGCCAGGTGCAGGCCTATATTGGTCTTGCCTGCCCCGGCCGGCGCCTCCACGAAGGCCACGCCGTGCTCGTAGACGGTCGCAGCCGCCTCGTAGACAAGTTCCTCCTGGTAGGGCAGCGGCTGATCGCCGCCGGCCCGGTCGACGTCCAGCTCCTTCCAGGGCTGGAAACCGAGCATCTCCAAATGTGCCCGGCAGGCGGCATCCTGCGGGGTGACAAACCGCAACAGCTTCTCGAGGATCTCGACCGCCGTCTCTTGCCAGGACACGCCAAGCTCCCAGAACAGCTCGGCATGCTCCCGGCGGTGATCAAATCGTGCCGTCCCCGCCTTGGACTCATCGGTGAATTCGACGTTCTGGTAAAGCCCGGCGCGCGAGAAGTTGGCGCTGCCGGACACAATTGCCGCCGGCCCTGCGACGATCTTCGCGTGCAGCCTGTCCGGCACCGCCCGGCCTGTCGCCGCCCGGGCTGCCTCGGTATCGTAGATACGCAGCTCGATGGCCCGGGATTTCACCGCCTCCAGTGCCAGGACAGCTCTGAGGTCGCCTTGGTGAATGACCGACAGCCCCCGCTGGCCCAGCCAGTGACTCCTGGCCGTCTCGGACAAGCTTCGGCCCGGCCTGAACACCGTGGTGGTGGCGGTGTTCTCGCCGAACACGATCCGGACAGTACCGGCCGGCGCATCCTTGAGATCCGGCTGCCAGCTGAGCAGGATATCCATGGCGGAGAGGAAGTCCTGGTAGCCGGTGACAATGAGGCAGTCGCCAGCGGCGACAATCGGCCTCACCAGATCCTTGACCCGTGTCTCCAGGTTGTCGGCATGCCCGAAACTGTCCTGCACTGTACTGTCCCTGTCTGCGCGGGTGTGTAGGGTACTATCGCAAACAGGCGTAACAGCAACAGTGAACAGTGCACCGCTAGCTGGCTGTCCTCAGCACGAAATTAGCGTTCAGGCACCCTTGAGGGGTCTGAGCTCGCGCTTCGCACGTCTTACGAAAGGGGCTCGAGTCATTGCGAAAATAATGGCGGCTGGCTAATAGGCTAGTCGAACGCTCTTTCCGCCTGGCAGGGACTGGGCAATCTCCGGGATGAATTGCGATGTCGCCGTATCCGCAAATCCAGTTGCTGAAGATTCGGAACTTCAAGGGCATTGCGAAGCTGGATCTTCCGCTGGACGAGTCATTGACGCTGCTGGCCGGTGTCAACGGTGTGGGTAAGACGTCAGCAATCGAAGCCCTGCTGGGAACAGTTACGAATTTGTGGAATTGGCTGGGCCCGGATGGTCAGGAGACCTGGTTCAGCCCCCCGGGAGACCTGGTTCGCTACGGCGTTCCCGAGGGAAAAATCACGCTGGAATTGGTCTTTGAAGATGGCATCAAGGCCACTTGCGATATGCCTGTCAAGGTAAGGAAACTGGGGAACATCGATTTCAATTCATCTGAAGTATTGTTAGAGCGCTACGAAAAGGTATTTCCGATACCGCTGGTCGTGTCCTACGATCAGAATCGGATCGGCGGTTTGGCCTCTGATCGATATCGGTCTTCTTCCGAGACCAACCGCAAAGCAGCGCTGGACACAACTCCCTACGCGCTGTCGGATTTCAAGAACTGGTACTACGAAAAGGAAGGCGACGAGGCGCGGGAAGCCCGTGAACGCAACGATCTTGGCTATAGCGACCCGGAAGTCCGGGCAGTCCGGGAGGTGCTGACGAATATCGCCGGCGGTTCGACTGCGCTGCTGTCCAGAAAACCGGATGGCAGCATGGACCGTATGCTCTTCCTGAGGAAAGAAAATAGTTTCGACATTCCGTTCGAGGCACTGTCCGGCGGTGAGCAGGCATTCTTCCTGCTCGCGGTCGACCTGGCACGACGGCTGCTTCTGGAATTTCCTGGCAAATCACTTGCAGAAGCTCCGGGGTTTGTCTGCATCGATGAAATCGAACTCCACCTGCACCCGGCGTGGCAGAGGACAATCCTGACGTCCTTGATGGATCTGTTTCCGTGCTGCCAATTCGTCGTCAGCACGCATTCACCGCAGGTCATTGGAAGTGTTCCCGCGCGGCACGTGCGGTTGTTCGCATCTGACGAGAATGGTCATATCAACGTCACCACACCGATTGCCACCAAGGGACGTGACAGCAATTACGTGCTTGAGGGGATTTTGGATACGCCGGAACAGGATCCCGAAGTAGACGATCTATTCACAGAGTTCGATAAGTTGATCGATGCTAGCGCATTTGAGGAAGCAGACAGAGTCCTTGACGAGTTGGACGGTCTCGTCGAAGGCAAATCGTCCCGGGTCGCGGTTCGCCGGGCGAAATGCAGGCGCCTGAGGCAGGCGTCAGAGTGAGAGGATCGGCGAAGGGGAATGAACCGAAGGCGCTGCGCTCTTGGAAGGAGGGTCAGCGGGCCGCCGACATCACACCCCGCTACAGAGATCTACGTGGGCCCCCACAGCAAGAGACAAAGAAAGCGCTGTTCGCCGAGCAGACTGGGCAATGCGTGTATTGCGGCCGGGAGATCGACCTCGAAGAGCACAACAGGCATCACATAGAGCATTTTCGACCCCAGTCCCGGTATCCGGATAAGGAACTGGCGCACGAGAACCTCTTTCTGAGCTGCGGTCCCCGGCAGTCGCAGGGCAGAACTCAACAACCGACTTGTGGAAACAAGAAGGACAATTGGTTTGACAAGGATTGCCATGTCGAGCCTGCGCCGGAAGAAGTCTGTCAACGACGTTTTGTGTTTGCCTCTGATGGTCGAGTCCAAGGGGATGGCTCGCGTGAAGCAGACCAAATGATCGAGGTTCTTAATCTCAACTATCGCGAACTGACTGTCGAGCGGTCAACGCTAATCGAATACTTGGACGGCAAGCTCAACGAAGGCGAGTGCTTGTGCGGACTGATCAAGAGTTATGAAGAAGTGTCCTCAAGCGGAGCACGGGTCAGTTTTGCGAATGTGGCAATCCAATATCTGCGGAACCAAGGCAGTTGTCCAAAACCGGCATGAGGCAGTGCGGCTTGGATCTACCGGACCGTAGGCCGCTTCCTGCCGAAGCGGATCCGGATCGCACCGCGGCCGCCCAGGTTGGTCTGATTCAAAAATAATGTCCGACATTTCCGAACACTTGCGTTCACCCGGTGTGGACTTTGCAGAACATGTGCACGGTTCGCATGTTGCCCTCGGGAAGGAGATAGCGAACAAGCGAGCCATTTACCTCGATACGAAGTTCTGGATCCTGCTCCGGAACGCGAACCGGAACGAAGGAACAATCGCATCCAAGGAGTTGTTGGCACAATTGCGGCAGGCAGTTGACGCAACCAGAATATTTTGCCCCATCAGTCCCGCCGTTTTTATGGAACTCCTGAGGCAAGACTCGATGGCCTCTCGTCTTGCAACGGCAGATCTGATCGATCATCTCAGCAAGGGCTGCACGATCATCAATACTGAAGAGCGGATCCGGATTGAAATTGAAGACTTCATTCGTTGTATGGCTGAGCTTCCGCGGTCCCAAGCACCGAAGACTCTTGTATGGCGGAAGCTCGATTATGTTCTTGGTGTGCAAAACATTTCTGATCCAATGTTTGATCCGGAAAAGGACCTGCGATCCAGAAAGCCTTCTTTGATCACGTATGGACACCATCGTTGCGAAACATGATTGAAACCATCAGTGAGACCTTGCCACCGGAGAAAGATCAACGGGAGTTTGTCGCAAAGATGAATTCGGGGATCTCCGACAACTCCGACAGGCTGTACAGCTTCAAGCAGGTCTACAAGGATGAGGTCAGGGGCAGAGTTGAAGAGCATGGTGGCGTGGCTTTCGAAACCGCCAGAGTCATTCTCGACAATCTAGGATTTGCGTCGGAAGAGGTGGGTCCAGATGACCGGAAAACCTCCGAGAAATTCTGGAGAAACCTGCTCTGTCATGCGCTGGTCAAAAGGAACCAAACGCAGCTGTTGCCGACAATCCACATTCAAGCAAGTCTTTGGGCGTCGTTGCGCTGGAACAAGGGACGAAAATATCGAGCCAACGACCTTTATGACTTCATGCATGCCGCAGCAGCTTTGGCATATAGCGATGCTCTCTTCACGGAAAGATCGTTGCATACGATGGTTGTGCAAGAGCACGTTGCGCTGGGCGAACTCTATCAATGTCATGTTGCGTCAAGCGAGGACGATGCGATCGCTTTTCTGTCGACGTTGGCGGATTAGATTAAGCATCGACTCCCCGCAAAACAACGGAACTAGCCCGCATCCGTCACCAGCTCTTCAGCATCGTGGATTTTTGACGGATTTCGGCGATGATTTGATGTGATCCGGTTCGACAGTGATTGCAGGCCCGTTCGTTTTCGGGTTTTCGGCATTGTTTCGGGTATTTGCGCCGGGTTTGCCCCGTTTTCGAAGGATCCGGCGGTTTTTGGACACAGCTTCGCCTGCGGCATCCCCGGCGGCGCCGCAAAAGACGGATTCTTGCTCGGTTGTCCGGTTACGGCGGCGGTGCTCGAACTGGCGCTGCGGTCTGCAACCTCGCAAGTGCTTCGGCAAAGACATGCTGGAGCGGAAAGACCGAAGCAAGGGACAGCCACACCCGGCGCACCGTCACCCTGATCCGTCCGGCGAGCTTGAGAAGCCTTGAACGGATGGTATCGATGCGGGCGGTGGCAAGATCGGTGCCCCGCAACCCGATCCGGCGCAGAATGCCAAGGAGGGTTCCGGCAAAGGCCGAGAAGTACAGCCGCAACTGGTTGGCCGGAAGCAGTGCCGAGGAGGTGCGGTCAGCGAAAAGCCAGAGTTGCTGCTCTTTTATCCTGTTTTCCATGTCCCCACGCGCACAATAAAGGCTCTCATAGAGCTCGCGGGCGCCGATGCTGCCACCGGCAAGATTGGAGACCACGAAACGCGGGTTCTCGCCGCCCGTTCCCGGAAGCCACTCCGCCTTGGCCACGACCCGGCGGGAGCGGCTCCAGGATGACAATGTGCGGTATCGGAACTGCCGGAACCGGCGGGAAGGCCGGCCGGTGGCGATGCAGCGCCTGCGGGACTTGTGCAGGGCCTTGCCAATGCGCTGGCGCAGCCTGGAATTGCGGGCAAGGCCGATCACGTAGCCCACGCCCTCGGCCTCGCACCATGCCATGATCTCGTCCCGGCAGAAGCCGGAGTCGGCCCGGATGATGATCCGGGTCTGCGGCCAGGCGGTGCGGATCTGAGGCACAATCCGCCTGAGCTCGTCAAGGGCACCGTCCGAGGCGTCCCTGTCGGCGGTGCGCAGACGGCTGCACAGGACATGCTCGCCACAGGTGACATAGAGGGGAAGATAGCAGTAGCAGCGGTAATAGCCGTGAAAGAACCGGCCCTCCTGCCTGCCATGCACCGGATCATCGGTGGCATCCATGTCCAGGACGATCTCCTCGGGTGCCTGCTCATGCGCCTCGAGGAACAGATCGACGAGCAGCCGGTCGATCCTGCCGGGATCGGCAACGATCCGCTTGTAACGGTCGGCCCGGGCCCGCTCCGGGCTGCCAAGCTCCAGCCGGTTCAGCGTGCTCGATGCCGCAAGGGCATGGCCGCGATCGCGCAGCCGGGGACGATGGCTGCCGGTCAGATCCGTGCAGCCGCAGGCCAGCGCAAAGGCCGCATCATCCCGCAACCGGTCGTGATCGTTGAGATCCTCATAGCCAAGCGCAAGCGCCATGACACGCTGGGCAACCAGCAGGGCAACGGAATGCTCGCAGCGCCGTTGATCGCGATAATCGGCAAAGCAGGCGGCAAGACGGCCGGTGACGTCAAACAGCCGGTCAGCCTCCCGAAGCAGAAGGGCACCGCCATCGGACGTCATCCGTCCGCCGTCAAATGCACCGACGACACGGCGCCGTCCAAGAGCTTCAAATTCCAGTTGCTTCGGTGTACACTCTGTCTGCATGGGGTCGGATCTCCGGGCATTGGTAAGTGTTTGCAATCATTAACCAATACCACAGAACCCAACCCCATGTACACCCCCGTCGTGAATTATGCGGGCTAGATCCACCATCATCCATCCGCAAAACGACCGAGACTGTGTGAAAACTCCCGGCCTCAGGCACCTTCCCGGTGCCGCCTGACGATGGCGGCGACAGTGTTCCTGGAAATGCCGGGATAGCGGGCAATCCGGCGGTAGCTCCGTCCCTCATTGACAGCTTCCAGAACACGGGGGAGCGAGTTTGTCCGACTTGGGGCGGTGTCCGGGCTGGCGGCCAAGCCTTTTGCCGCGTGCTTTCGCTGCGGCCAGTCCCGACTTCACGCGTTCGCTGATCAGGTCGCGCTCGAACTGGGCGATCCCGGCAAGCATGGTAGCCATCATCCGCCCGTGCGGCCTTCAACCCAGACAGTTCCCGCCCTATATTGCCCGTCATGGCCAAGGGCATGATCGACGAGCGGTTCAGATGCGCTGCAGAGGACCGGGCGGCCCAGCAGGCCTGCCTGGGCGTCCAGGCCAGGTACGAGGATATCGGCGAGCGGCTGATGGAGTTGCGCAAGGAGGCCTGGGACCGCTATGGCGCCACGGCTCTCTGGTCGGTGCCGCCGCATGCAACCTACGGGGCCATGTCCGCAGTGGCCGTCGGCCTGCGCAGCTGTAGGGTCTCGTACTATTCCGTCATGAACCGGGCGGTTTTTCCCACTTTCCCCGCGCGTGTTGTTTCTGTTTGATCGGGTACAATCCGGGACAGCGCTTCTTTCCCAAGCAGGGATTTTCAAGTAGCTTCCCCGTCCAGTCAGACTTTGACAAGAAGCTTTTCGGCGGCGTCCGGATGCTTGCGATTTCCTGCCGGTCCGACTGGCTGGCTGCACGCCGCCGATAGCCTGAGACAGAAAAGGGTGGCCCGCGCGAATTCGCCTTCGCCGGGCCGTGGGCAACCAGTACAGCTACGCTTTGAAACAGAACTGACCGCCGAGGAGTCTGTTAGCCGCGAGGCGTGGAGGAACGCAAGCTTTCCTGCTTGCCTGAAGGGCCTTTGCGGCTTCGACTGCGGGTTGATGCGTCACGGGACCTACGGGCGCAAGACGCCGGTTCCGCTGCGCGTTGCCCGGTTCGACTGCCGTGAATGCCAGACCACGATCAGCCGTCTTCCGGATTTCGCTGCGGCCCGCTGGGCGGCAGCCCGGCGCCTGTTTCCCCACCGTGACGAGTTGTCGAACCCGATCCGCGGTCTTTGTGGCGCATTCGCGGCGGTCTCGGCCTTCCTGGCGGCCGCTGTCACGCTGCGCCCTGACCTGTTCAGGGGATGTCCGGCGGAGCTGGCGCCGATGCGCGCCGCGCTCGGCACGGAAACGCTGCTGGTCGGCCTGCGCCGGGAGATGACGAGCCAGTTGCACCTCCTGCCGCCTCCGGTCGGATTCCGGCCTCCCGGGCTGGGTGGGAAATGCCCGACCGGGCCTCCAACACCGTTCGAGCCCTGTTCCGGCGATGCCGGGCGCGGCAGATGAGGCCGACCGGCGCATCGAAGCCCGGAATGATGGAGGACATCACCATGAACGACACGATCAGCGACCACCGCAAGGACGTCGCACTGTTTCGCTTTGGCATGATCCCGGAAGCGCTGCACCTTCCGCCCGACGAGGCGGCGCAACAGCTGAAGCGGCAATCGGAACGGGAGGTGACGATCCCGGGCTCGGGCCGGCGCAAGGTTGCGGTGACGACGATGCGGGGCTGGATCAGAACATACCGCAAGTCGGGCTTCGACGGGCTGATGCCGAAGCGCCGCAAGGACCGCGGCTCGATCCGGAACATGCCGGGCGATGTTGTCGAGACCCTGCTTGCGATCCGCCGGGAGAACATGGATCCCGTCGTCCGGCAGGTCATCGCGCGGGCGCGGGACAGCGGCGCCGTCCCCGGCGATGTCACCATCGCCGCCTCGACGCTGCACCGGCTGTTCGTCCGGGAGGGGTTGATGGAGCGCCGGGCGGGCCCGCCATCCGCAGACCTGCGCCGCTTCGCCACCGAGGCGGCCGGCCAGCTCTGGCAGTCGGACGTCATGCACGGCCCGAAGGTCGGGGACAGGCAGGGCCGGAAGAGAAAGACCTGTCTGATCGCCCTGCTCGACGATGCGACCCGGCTTGTCCCATACGCGCATTTTGCCCTCGGCGAGAGTACGGCCGATGACCTGGTCGTGCTGAAGGAGGCGATCCTGCGGCGCGGATTGGTGGAGAGGCTGTACTGCGACAACGGCGCCAACTTCCGCTCAAGGCAATTGAAGATGATCTGCGGCAGGCTGCGGTCCGGATCACACCCCCAGAACTGGCTTCCAGAATCACCGGGTCTTCGGTAACATGCTTGGTGAGGCAAAGGTTCAGCCCAGAGTAACATTCTTAAGTGAGGCAATACGGACTCTCACCTTGATTGTCGCTCTCTAACCTGCACGCCAATGTCCGGATCAGGCGTGGCATCGAAAAACCGGCCGTGAGGTTCCGGGCGCTCGGCCGTGACTATAGATCGTCTCCTGACCCCTCATGGGGTTCAATCACTGGATAGCTTCTTTGCCCCCAGCGTGCCCAGGTTCTCCTCCTGACCCCTCATGGGGTTCAATCACGGCAATCGACTGACCTGGCGGGGCAACACGCTGACATGCTCTTGACCCCTCATGGGGTTCAATCACGTCCTGCCCCTTGACCGGCAATCAGGCCGGACAACAAGGACTCCTGACCCCTCATGGGGTTCAATCACACGAACACGGCGGCCGAAAGCTGGTCGGCTGGAACGACTCCTGACCCCTCATGGGGTTCAATCACCCGTTAACAGAAGGAGAAATCGAACGATGGCTTTGAACTCCTGACCCCTCATGGGGTTCAATCACTCGAAACAGGGGTGTTGCTTGCGTGCTTGTGGTCGCTCTCCTGACCCCTCATGGGGTTCAATCACAACTGTGACTCCGGAAGACGAGAGCCCGCAATACCAGCTCCTGACCCCTCATGGGGTTCAATCACCGGTTGTAGTCAGGGAAATAACCATCCCCCGGCAACTGCCTCCTGACCCCTCATGGGGTTCAATCACCTCTACGTGCTGCCGACAGGCGCGGGCAAAACCGTCTCCTGACCCCTCATGGGGTTCAATCACGAAGCAGGCAATGTCGGCAGTGCGGGATGCAATGCACTCCTGACCCCTCATGGGGTTCAATCACCCACCTTTTCGTTGGCGAGGTCGAGGACCTGCGGCTCCTGACCCCTCATGGGGTTCAATCACCTCATCCTATGACGGAACAGCCGAAGCCGACAAAATGCTCCTGACCCCTCATGGGGTTCAATCACTTGTCGCGGATATGCTCGACCTTTGCCGCGTCGACCCTCTCCTGACCCCTCATGGGGTTCAATCACGCCAGAGTGTCCGACACGCCGTCGAGCTTTTCCTTCTCCTGACCCCTCATGGGGTTCAATCACCCGGCAAAGCGGTCCGCGACGCGCTTGTGGGGCTGCTCTCCTGACCCCTCATGGGGTTCAATCACTTGCCGGGCGGCGGGATCACGTTGCCGCATTTGGTGCACTCCTGACCCCTCATGGGGTTCAATCACTCGGCGTCGGGAACCTGAGCATCGGCAAAGTCGATCTCCTGACCCCTCATGGGGTTCAATCACGAGATACCGCGTGTCTGGCTCGGACGGTCCTGGCTGATCTCCTGACCCCTCATGGGGTTCAATCACTCCGTGAACCAGTCGACACCATCGGCGATGACTTCCTCCTGACCCCTCATGGGGTTCAATCACTCTGCGAGGCCTTGGTGCCTCTGATATAGTCGAGCGTCTCCTGACCCCTCATGGGGTTCAATCACTGGCTGTGCTGTACGGCGTTCACACCGGGACGACCTGCTCCTGACCCCTCATGGGGTTCAATCACCGGCAGCGCTGCAAGCGTTCGAGATCCAGGAAAAAGCCCTCCTGACCCCTCATGGGGTTCAATCACACGCCAGCCGATCGTCATTCACGCCACGATCGAAGCGGACGGCTCCTGACCCCTCATGGGGTTCAATCACTTGTCTATCTCGGCATCTGGGATTACGTCTGGTGTGTCCTCCTGACCCCTCATGGGGTTCAATCACCACCACAAAGCGGCCTCGCAGGCGGGTGCATCAGCGGTCTCCTGACCCCTCATGGGGTTCAATCACACAGCGTTTCTCCGTCGAACTTTTCGCCCTCGTCCTGCTCCTGACCCCTCATGGGGTTCAATCACGGGTGATCACCAAAACAATTTACTTGCCTATGGCAGCCTCCTGACCCCTCATGGGGTTCAATCACCCGGCCGCGACTTTGACGAGCGCGAACGCGAATACCTCTCCTGACCCCTCATGGGGTTCAATCACCCTTTATTTCTCAGTCGCTTCGCAGATGGTCTGCCGCCGACAGCTTTGATTATTGCCTTGAAAGCGTTTGAAAAGGCTACACGGTCTGGCGTTTCGGGTTCAAACGCATCCCGTAGTATTTCAGAGGATGGCCGCATTCGAGACATGGCGATTATCTTCCTGTTCCTGAAGCGCCCCGTTATCCGGGTTCTTCTCAAGCATGCGCACCTGAACATTATGCCGGTTGGCTGCCGAGATTTCCAGAATCCTGTCTCCCGGCTTCGCCACTCTTGAAACAGCGGCCCGCAGCTTCTTGATCCCTGACTTGGAGAGGTCGCCAAAAAATACCGAGTTTTGCTCATGACCCAGAAACGGCGAGAGCGCCTTGCGCATTTTCGACGTACGGCAGGCTCTGACATCGTAGGCAACCAGCACAAACATTCAAATGCGCCGACGCCATGGAGAATAGGCCTTCATTCCGAGCAAGTCGCGCTCGATCGCCAAAGCCTCCAAACGAACAAGTTCGCGCATGGAAGACGTATCGCCCGAAACGGTCTCCGTACGCCGTATCCACTCTTCAAGTGTTGCTTCGCGCCCAGCTTCCGACAGGCGACAGACATTGTCGGCCTGATTGAACCATCGGTCCTCGACACGCCCACGAAGTACAAGCTCAATGATCGTCGTATCGGCAAGTGCGGGCTTGAAGATTTCAGCCAGATCGAGCGACAAGGATGCCCGGGCTTCGGTCGAGGCATGCAGAAACGACAGGCATTCATCAAGATGTGTCTTCGCTATCTCATTCCGCGCGAGCGCGTAAGTGAGCCCATTGAACCAGGATAGAAGACAATTTACTGGATTGTTCGGTGGGCGTCTCCGTCGCGGCAGGAAGTCGAGTTGCGGGTCGATTGCTGCCCAGCTTTCGTAGTAGGTTGCTTTCATCTGTCCCTCGCAGCCCATAAGTGCGGCAACGTCGCCAGCTTCCCTGGCCCGTTTGATCCAGCAATTGATCATCTCGATTGCAGGTTTGACGCTTTCCACGCCTCTGTAGGCCCTATAGCGCAGATTCGCGCGCATGTTCTGCGCAGCGCCGTGAACGAAAGCCTTTGCCAAAACCAGACGATGCTCCGGATCACGTGTTGCAATTGCCTGAGCGGCCCGCACACGCCCGGCACGGGGGTCGCCGAGTGGACTGAATGTCCCGACGACATTCCCGTACCAGTCGAGCACCGTAACGCGGACACCTGATCGTCCCAACAGGGCCAACAGTGAACTGGTCAGCCCGGCCTCTCCAGTGAGGATGATGTGCTTCAAGCCTTCTATCGGGATACGCCTTTTCGGCGCGCCGGCCCGCCTGACCAGAAGTGTCCTGTCCTCCCGGCTGAGCGAGGCGTCCCTGGCAATGAATAATGTCTCCATCCCGGTTCACATATTGCCGCAAAGATATCGGTAGCTGCAGGAAGCGCAGATCGGTTTGCGCTTGGCCTTCGGAGCATTTTCCTGCTCAAGAAGTTCGACTGCCCGCTGCGCCAGCCCAAGCATCCGGTCGAGAGTGTCGTTGTCGATGGCAACCGGCCGTCGGCGTTTCTGGGACAGGATATCGTTCTCTGCCTGCCATTGCCTGCCGGTCGCAGCCATGAGTAACAAGGCATAGAATACGGTCTGCATCGCTACGGCGTCTTGCGCACCCGCTTTGTATTTGGCTTCGATCACGCAACGTTCTGACCAGTCGATCCGGTCAGGGGCCAAACCCATGAGACCGGTCACCGAACTATCGCGAACCTTCGCAAGATCATGAGCGACGATTCCTGTTTTCATACGGTCTTCCAGATGGGCGTAGTCGATCCGATGCAGATGCAGCCATGCCCGTCTTTTGCACAGGGACAGATGCTGGAACACCAGCCCGTGCAGACCATGGCGTTCAACAAGTTCGGCGAAAGCTGCAATACGCTGATCGCTTGCCTTGACACTGTCCGGCCGCTGCTCGGCGACCCGTTTGCCCGGTTCGGAGGTCATGGCTAGACGATCCCTGCTCCCGAGACGGTATCGCCTGCATCGTCTTGTGGAACAATTCCCGTCAGCCGAACGAGCTTTGCGGCCGCTTCGAGCGCATCACGGCGCTCAGGCCGACGAAGTTCCATCTGCTCTGCGCATTTCGCGGATCTCAGCCACTCGCCAATGAGCATGCGTTCCGGCAGCAGGACAGGTCCTGCCTTGTGCGGGAACAACACCCCGATCTTGCTCGGTGTCGGGTCGGTTCCGAGCTGTCCCAGTATCGCTTCCACCCCGCGGTCGAGCAGGATTTCCAGAACCTCTCCCCCATATTTATCTGTGGTGTGCTGAGCAGGTGCGCTGCGCAATTCCGGCGTTCCGGCATAGAGGTGCCACGGAATTGAGCGTGGCTTTCCCTGGTTTTTCGGGGGTCGCAGCCTGATCCGCGGTGCGATGCTGCGTAGTCTCAGGGCTTCAGCAAGGAAAGCCCGACTCCAGGTAAGGCCATTGTCTCCGCCTTTGGCGACTTTGCCGAGCAATGCATGAATGCACTTTACTTGTGGGGGTCGAAACCCCGGATCGCGTAAGGTTCTCCGAACTCCGGCCTGGCTACTTGCCGCTTTTTCCATCGCCGCCCAGAAAAGCGCCGCGCACCACACGGCACGGTCCGGCATGCAGCGGAAGACGGAATTCTCATATGTTGAAAATCCGGTTCGTGCGGCCCGGAGGGCTATCTCCATGAATTGCTCGATTGCACAACTGCCTTCTCGAGCGGCCAGGTCCGCCATGAGGGATCGCAACCATTTATCGCGATCCGTCCGGCTTGCCGGTGCGCAAATCAGGACAGTGCCCGCTTCGTCGCCGCGCGCGACACGACCGATGCGCTGCACGAAAGACGCCGGGTCATGGCCGGCGTCCATGACGATCAGGCCGGCCCGAAATGTGACTCCCATCTCGACGCTGGAAGTCGCAACAAGAGCCTTGAAGTCAAGCGGGTCGTGATCCCGACCGATAGTGAAGAAGGTTTCCCGATCTTCATCGACGCTGTCGTCGATGGAATCGATTGCCAGACAATCGTCCCGCCCGAGCCCGAGCCGGGCCAATACGGAGCCAAGATGAGGCTTGTCGGCTTGGAGCGATTTCAACCGGTCGTAGATGATTACCACTTGTCGGTTCCGATCAAGGCAGGCCTGCGCCTCTTCAAGATGCGCCCCGAGTGCAGCGAGCGGCGTCTCGTGGTCGAGCAGGCGCAGGTGCACATCACCATGGATAGCGCGCATGTTTCCGGTCTCCTGCAGAGTGCCTGTAACCACCGTCTCCTGCCGCACGACGATCTTCTCGCACTCAACACCGAACTTGACCAAGGCAGGGCGCACTTCGATGGGCGTCGCACTCAGGAATGTCAGCTTTGCCGCTCCTTCCATGGCCGTCGCCATCTTGGCGATAGCCGCGCAGATCCCCATACCGCGCGCCTGGATGGTATGAAACTCGTCGAAGACGATATGGTCGAAACGCAAAATGTCGGCGATCGTCATTGGCGAAACCCCGGCATCCGGCATGCGGGCCGACAGAATGCCATATGCCACGGATTCGGGTGTCGCGATAATCATCACGCCCTTGCTCGGGACCCCATCGAGCGCACGGAGTTGCCGGATGCGTTGTCGCCCGACCCGAATGTCAGGATTATCCGCCCGGGCGCGAGCAATGGCATCCGAAGTCCACACGAACACTCTGTGCTTGATCTCGCTCGTCCGCCCGCGACTTTCGAATTCTTCGCATAGGCCGCGCGCGAGATTGTCCGCTAGGCGGCGCGTCGGCACGATAAAAAGCACGCGCGCGTCTTCCTCGAGAACCGCACGCTGAAACGCATAGGATTTGCCCGCGCCGGTGGGAGCAGAGAATATGCGCACAGGCTCTGAATCGTGGATCATGGCATGCTGGAGAGGCGAAAGACCGGAACCGTCCTCCATAATTCCCGTTACATGGCGCGGAACAATGACGTTGACGGGGGCCGCTTCCACCGCGGCGCATGACCGCGTCTCTGCCATCATGATGCGAGGTCCGGTCGCCAGCGCGCGACGATGGAGGCCGCCTGTGAAAGTGCGAGCGGTTTTGAATACTGCAAGTCGTAGAGTGCAAAGACGTCCACGGCCAGATCCGGGTCAGCGTTCGGATCGTGGCCAAACAGATGTGCCGTATGGGCGTTCAGCCTCACGCTTCCGCCGTTGGCGTCCCGATTCAGTGCTACCACGCCGCCGAGATGCCGGCCGGTCCGAACGACGATTTCGTCAACTGTTTCGCCAGTGGCCTCCAAGGCAGCCGCGAACGGATCGGGGCCGAAGACGGCGCCCCGGTAGACAATTTCCGGCGCGGCCTCCTGGATAAAGAACCAGGTCTTCAGATTTCCGGTTGCCGTTGCATCCTGGATCTTCTTGGGGTGACCGCCTTCATATTCGATGTTCAGCCGCTTCCCGAGCGGCGGCAAAAGCCGCGCCTTGTCGGCCTGCAGGACAGAGACCAGCCATGGCAGTGCCCGCAGGTCGCGAGCATAATCTTTCGGGAACAATGCGGGCGAGGCGGCCAGGGCGCCAAGGGCGCTGGCCAGCGCATAGCTCATCGCCCGATCAGGCAGGAAACGTGCATCCGTCGCTGTCCCGGACGGCGTAGCCAGCGTGTGATGGTGGTAGGGTGTTAGCGTTCTTGCGGTCACGGGCGTCGTATGCACAACACCCGTGACCTCCACGGGAGAGTTCATGCGCTTTTTCCGAAGCCGCCGAACCATTCGTCGAAGAACGCGCCGATTTTTGCCTGCGCTTCGCCGTAGCGCTCCCGCAGTCCGTCGTCATTTGCTTCCACTGCGTCGATCAACGCGGTCTGCAACGCGAACACCTCCTCGGCGCCGACCTGCACCGGATAGGCGGCGGTAAAAAGGTCATCCAGTGCGGAGCCGGCCGTATCGAGTTCCGAGTCATTGCCGAGGCCGGCTTTGCCGATCGCCGCATACGGGCTGACGATGTCCCGCTCGAATTTGCCGGCATAGAGCCCGACGACATGATTGCGGACATTGATGCCGTAGATCGAGGTCTGGCCGCCATAGGCTCCGGCAAGGCCTAGGCAGAGCAGGAAATGCACCAGCGCTTCGACCGGGGCGGTGCGGCCATTGAAGGCAACAGTTTGCAGGAACAGCGTTCCAGGTTTCACGAAATGCCGATCGAAAATATTCGTGCTGTTCTCTTTGCGCTGTGCATCGAACAGCGTCCCATCCTCGGAAGACCTATTGTGAAAAGTGACATCGGTCGCCAGCGCGTAGTCGTGAACCGAGACGGCATCGGAGTATTGCGCTGCTGCCTTGACGGGGAGGACCCGGTTTCCATGATTTGCACTGTCGCCGAATACGACCGTGTTCATGTCATAACCGGTGCTGGGACGAGCGTCCTTGTCGAAGACTGTTCTGTTCTGGGGATGCCGGCCACCGGCGTTGAATTGACGCAATACCTGAAGGCCGCGGGACCGCTCGCCGAACTTGAACTTGTTGGCGACGGCGCGCACACGCCGAATGCCTGCATAGCCGATATCGGTAACCTCGGATTCCGCATTGCGGAAAGAAGCGGGTGATATGGTCTCGCGCAGGATCGGCACGACAACTGAGCCCAGATTCCTGAATGCAGGTTGGGCATAGCTGTTGCCATCCTTGTCGCTCGCGAGCGAAACGAGATCGTTAAGGTCTCCCAGATACGGGCGGAGGGGGTCGAGGACACGGAAGTCGTTCATGATTGAAACACCTTTGTAGCTAATGGGAGAGGAGACTCAGGCAGTCGTGTCGGCGCCGTTATCCGCATCGTGTTTGAGGTAGGATGCGGTCTCGAACGCGGTTCGATAGATGGCAAACGCGACACGGCGTTCCCGTCCGGCAGGCGGACTGCTTCCAAAAGCGTGCGGCCATACCAGATCGACGAAAACCTCGGCGGCTGCCACGGCCTTTCGGCGCGGGAAGTCCAGACCGAATTTCTTTCCGCGCCACACCAGGCGCGTAGACCGGTCGAATTCGTTTTCCAGTCCGGTGGCAATGGCGGCGACCAGGCTTTCCCGCGATGTCTGGCCGATCCGGCTGGCTTCGTCGGTCTGTGCCAGTGCGATTCGCATGCCGAGGTCGCGTTCACTATTGCTTGCTTCTCGTCTAGGCGCACCCTGAACGCGCGCCATTGCGGTGGCAAATTCAATGATGACGCTGTCATGTGGTTTGGTTTGCATGGATGGATCCCTTGTGATTTCGAGAAGGTAATTGCGGAGCGAACCAAGTGTTTTTTGCTTGTCTTCATCGAGTCGTCCGATCATCGCGAGAACCTCGCAGGAAGCTCCGAAGCGCGTTGTCGGGTCAAGAACTCGCATTGCCGCCTCAAGACCCAGACCACTCGTCTCGGCGATCCGCTCGATCTGTTCAAGGACAAGCTTTGCCATCGGCAACTGCTCCAGTCGAAGCTCCGCGCCGCCAACCGCCTGTGCCAGATGGTCCGGAAGAAAGTCGAACGCCACGAATGCGTTTGTTGGCCGCGGAAGTCCCCGGAACACGTGGATGGCCCGGCCTGTGCGGATTGCCGAATCAATGACAATCTTGACAAAGGAAATCAGTCCCGGAGAAGTGCCGGATCCAAGCATCCGATGGGGCATGGCGTCGTAACGACCGACAGCCAGACGGCGCTCGTATGAGTCGGTATCGATATAGAGCTTCTGGCCAGGTTTTGCGTCCATTCGCAGGAGGTCATACAGGCTGTAGCGATCGAGCGAAGGCCCGTCTTGCAGTGAAAGACTGGCGAAAAGTCCGGCGCAGGTCGGTGATGAGACCAGGACCGGCACATCGCCGCCCGCCCGGCCAGCCTCCAGCGCACGGAGGCGATGCTCGGCCGCCGCCGCCGGTGCAACCAGTGTTGCGGCTTCTGTCCGGTTATGGAATTCGGGTCGGCCCTCACGCCCCGAAAAGGCCGAAACATTGAGCCCATACAGTCCGGTCTTGCTGTTGATTCGCGCCGAAGCATCAAGCGGCATTGCGGTGAAATGGCACCGTCCAGGAAAACGCTCTTCATCCGTCCCGGAGAAAGTGCGGGAAGCAGCCGCTCTGAGCCAATCGCCTGCCGCCGTCGCGAGAACCGCACCCGGGTCACCGACCTTCTCGAACAGGCCAGGCCGTTTCCTGCCATCGCCTTCGAGCCACACCCGTACGACACCGCAGTCGCCGGTCAGACGCTCGCGGAGCTCTTCGTTCTCCTGGATCTTGCAGGCGGCATACACAGCCAGAAGCGTGTGGCGTGACAGATCGTGCGGAACATCCAGGATCCACTCCGGAGCAGGGACATCCTCCATTGCAAGGGCCCGAACCAGTTCCTTTTCCCGCGCCGCAGCGTCCGGAATCTTTTTGGCAAGCGTCCGGTCCTTCGGCGGCGCACAGGAGAGAGCGACAGCGAAAGTCGCCGACCACACCCGCGTCTCAGCGGTCTCCGGTAATTCGTTCCCTGCCATTGGCCAGCACGAAAAATGCTTGCGACGGAACTTCTGGAGCCCATCCAGCCGGACGCCGAACTCCATTGAATCAAAGGTCGACAGAAGATCGACGCGCACGACTTCGAGAACGTCCACATGAATAAACAACGCCCTCTCGGACGTTCTTGCATCATTTTCGAGTGCATGACGAACATCTTCGAGCGACGATCCGCCATCGAGCAGGTCGCGCGTGCCCCTAAGGTTCACGTCAACACGCAGTCCGCGTTTCAGTACACTCCCCATGTCGACGATGGCATCATCAAGAGCCGCATCGAAGACGTCGTCCGGCGCGACGAGAAAGAGGCAGCCATCGTGGTGGGTCTCGATCAGTGGTGGTATTCCGGCCCGTTTCAATACCGCCGCCGCGAACGCGTCCTGCAACGCATCAAGCAGAAACGGTGTGTGTGGCGAGGCAATCGCTGTGGCACGCCACCCATGTTTGAGTGCACCGGTGCGCAACCCGCCAAAGCAATTCAGTTCCCTGACAACACCCTCTTGGCCTCCTGCCTCATCAAGGAAAGCGCCGTCAAGCCGGTCGGCCAGGCGCACATAGGCGCAGTCGTTGATTTCGTCCTGGGTGAGGAGACGACTACCGGGGACCAGTCTGTCGACGCGGCTGATTTCCACCGCTCCAATGCGCTGGAGGAGGTTCAACGACGTTATCGATACGCCATGTTCCTCAAGAAACATGTCTACCCTGAAGCGCGCCGCAAGCTCCTCGATCTGGGATTCATCCAGTTCCTCCAGCCGGCTCATCTCCAGAATCTTGTCCGCATCGTGGAGAAAGGCAGTTGCCGCGATTGCCGCAAGGCGACTGGGAAGGCTGGAGACTTCGACTCCTGCCTCCCTGAGATCGATCTCGGCAAAGACCAGCGCCCCCCGGGTAACGCTGACCAGATGGTCTAGAAGCGTCACGTTGCGAAACTTCGATCTGCGGGTGAATGCCGTTCCTTCCACATACCCGCCCTTGCCCGATATCCGAACAAGCCGGGGCGGACGAAAATCATGGCCTCGCTTCGCAGCCCGGGCTTTCTCCGCTTCGGAACGGGGACGCACTCCGAAAGAGCGTTCGTCGTCTGAAAACACCCCTTCGCGAACGACAATTGCCAGGAACCGCTTGAAGACGTCCGTGGATTTGTCGAGAGTGAACACTTGATGTACACTCAATGCGGCACGACTGGGCAGCCGAAACCAACCCTGGTTTTCGCACCCAGTCCAGCCAAATAGGCAAACCGGATTGCATCCGGCGTTCCTTTTACCGCAACAGGCAGCGAAAAGGCGTCGATCATCTGGTCGCGGCCATTCCTCATACGGCGGTATCGGACGATCCGCGGCATCCCGTCCGCGCGAAGGCTGAGGCGGTCGATGCCAAACACAATGTCCAGCGGCCGGCCCGCCCGCCGTTCGAGGCTGCGGCGCAGCGCGGCATCCACATCAACGCCATCCAGACTATTGAGATACCGGGTTTTTCCGCTACCGCGCTTCTTTTCTGGAAGTACGAACGGCGAAGCGAACATGAACATTGCTTCCCGGGTTTCTGCCGTGAGCCGTTCGGGAATCTTGCGCAGGACACCGTGCGACAGGTCGAAACGGTCGCCATTACTCGACGCGACCCGAACTGCACGCGGATCGAGAACACATATCCGATCGGCGATCTGTTCCGAGGCGGCTGATACCGTCACCCCTTTCAGCAAACAGTCACCGCCCCTCAGGGAATAGCCCTTTGCGGCGAAACACCAATTCTGCGCAGCCTCGCCGATAAGTTCGCAAGCCTCTATCCCCGCCTCCACCATGCCTGTGATGAGTGCTGCGTGAACGCTGTCCAGGAATCTGTACGAAACCGGCCTGTTCTTGAGATCGATATAGATGCGCATGAATCCTCCGCGGCCATGCTAAATGTGAGCCGCAACACTATTATGATTAAACAATTGTTGACAAGTGATATTATCTCACATAATGATTTATCCTATGATACCATTTTCTGCCGTCGAATTTCTCGGATACTGGCTGGGTGGCAGCACAACTGCCCAGCTCGGTGACATGCTCGGAGTGACGCGCGAACACGCCCAACGCGCGGTTCTTGGTCCATACGGCAAACAATATCCGAACGTGATTCGTTCCAAACGCGGGAGCGGATTTCGATTCACAGGGGATGAAAATGACCTTCGTTATACCCCATACAAGATCGGCGGATTTCTGGACCTGATGCGTGGCCTCGCAGCAGAAGCTGAAGGACGAGGTCACAGCTGGTTCCTAGCCGAGAAGTTTCTTGCAACTTCCCTCCTCATCGATACCGGTGCGAAAGCAGTACAGATGCAAGAACTCATGGCGGCATGCGTCCACAGATATTCTGTGGACCTTGACTATGTCAGCAAAAGAAGGATGTCACAGATCTGTTTCTCGCCACATGCTCTCGTGGCATGTGCCAATCGTCCGCATTTCCGGGGCTTTGCCAAAGGAAATGACTATGCGCGCTATATCGACATCGTCCCGAGCCGCGTGAGACGTCTGCAACGAACGGGCCGCAATGATTACGTCGGCTCACACAAGGATCGTGAATGGCATGAGTTTGTTGATCTCGAATTTGAGCTGTGTCCTGATCTCCCGGAATCAATCCAGAATTCCATAGTTGAGGAAAATAACGGTTCCGTGCGCCTGCAAATCAAGCAAGTTCGACGCGCTGTCGAGATGTATGTCCGTCGCGAAACAGAATGGCGCTTTGTCGGAGATGAAGTTGTCCGCACATGGCGTCTGAGGAATGGCGCTCCGGCATAGGCGTTTTCCCATGGTTCATCAGACAAGGATAGGGCAGGGAGCCATAAACGGACGCAAGACCATGGAAGCTGCAAGGATCGGATATGTGCGCTGCCCGACCGGCGGAGAGGATCTGCTGCAGCTTGGCGCCACCCCCGCAGCCGAACTGGTTGACGGGCATTCGTGCTGGCAGGTGCGGCCTTCAACCCTGGCCGTTCCCGCCCTATATTGTCACGATGGACATCAACATGATCGACGAGCGGTTCAGATGCGCTGCAGAGGACCGGGCTGCCCAGCAGGCCTGCCTGGGGGTCAGGGCCAGGTATGAGGATATCGGCGAGCGGCTGATGGAACTCAGGAAGATCGCCTGGGACCGCTATGGCGCCACGGCTCTCTGGTCGGTGCCGCCGCATGCAACCTACGGGGCCATGTCCGCAGTGGCCGACGGTCTGCGCACCGACGGCGATCTCGAGGCGGCCTACCTGGCGGCGGCGATCCTCCGGGAGATCAAGGCAAGAACCGGCCGTGCCGCTTGACGAGTTCCAGAAGGGCGTCATTGCGGTCATCAGCCGCAACCGGAGCCCCGGGAGTCCCTTCGCCGGCGGCGCGGTGATCCAGCAGCACGGTTTCCGCCTGAGTGAGGACCAGGAC
Organism: Paracoccaceae bacterium; assembly: GCA_963664715.2. Classification (GTDB taxonomy): domain Bacteria; phylum Pseudomonadota; class Alphaproteobacteria; order Rhodobacterales; family Rhodobacteraceae; genus JAPOXR01. Next base: position 722,570 of record CAXXUY010000011.1, on the reverse strand, counting down.
ATCTTCACGGCCGGGGAAGAGCCCCTCGACAGGCTGGTGCAGGCCGACTGGGTGGCGCTGGAGGCGGTGGGCTATTCCGTCCGGCCTGCCCGCAGCTATTCCGGTTTCAGGGAGTGCAAGGTCATGAAGCCGATGACCGGGACCACGGTCCTGCAGTGGACGGTTGCTCTCGCCCGTGAATTCTATGCGCCGGTTCCCGACCGGCAGTTCGGTTACCGGCTGCACCTTGCCGATCTTGCCGTCAACAAGGCGCTGGCGGCCGCCGGACGGATGAGGAAGCGCGATTTCGCGGATCTGTGGATGCTGGACCGTCATGTCATGCCACTCTGGCGGATGGCCTGCGCCGCGCCAGGCAAGGAGACGGATCTGAATCCCTTCTCGCTGATCGAGGATGTCTCGTTCAACTGGAGCGTGACGGTCCGCAGGGACAATCCGGGCGACCAGATGACGCTGACGACCGAAGTTTCTCTCGAGGAGATCGGCGAGGGTCTGCGGATGGCGATGCGCGAGGCAAGGCTGATCCTGCGGGATGTCGGCCCGGAGTGCTACGGCCGCCTCCAGGTCGACGATGCCGGCCAACCCCTGCTCAGCCGTGAAATCACTTCCGGCGGAAGCTGGAAGGCGCCCGGGCCGGGCGGCGCCCTGCCTGCCTTTGCCGGAATGGACAGCGAGATGATCGCCGGGCTGATCGCCGAATACGGTCCGGAGGGCAGCCGTTACACCGGGAACGCACCGTCAACCGCGGGTGCCGGCAGGAAGCGCGCCGAACGCAGTTCATCGTTCGACATCTGAATTCGCGGGATGAAGCCGCCGGCCTGCGCCCGGTGGATCATCTTCCTGCATTTGACACCCGGCGGCGGCCGGATAGAAGCGTGCCGCCGCATTCAGCGCCGGGGAGGAATTCGCAATGACCACGGGCACCGTGAAATGGTTCAATCATGACAAGGGATACGGGTTCATCGAACCGGATGATGGCACGGCCGATGCATTCGTGCATATCTCGGCGGTCCAGAGCGCCGGGCTGACCACGCTGGCGGACGGGCAGAAGGTCTCCTACGCGCTGCAACCCGGCCGCGATGGCAAGTCAGCCGCCGAAAACCTCTCCCTGATCGAATAGGCCCACTGCGCCGTCACCCGTGTCGTTTTTCACAAATAAGTTCAGTGGCGGTCATTGATATTGCTCACTTTTTTCTTCGCGTTTTTTCACAAATGACTTCAGTGACCACCACAAATAAGTTCAGTGTGTTGCATTTCGTTCATAGATGGGTTCAGTGTGTTGCAAATCTTCCGGATTTAACTTCAGTGTGTTGCAGCGGGCGGGGCTGGTCATGGACATGGAAAGCATCCCCGGCCAGGCGATCACCTGGGTCCATGCCTGGTCGATACGCGGAACAGATGGGCAAACCAGTGGTTGCGGCCAGCCCTGATCAGGCACCCGCTACAGCCGGAATGAGCCGCCCATCCAGAGTTGGAGGCGCTCACTGAAGTCTTTTCCGGAAGACTGCTGAAGTTATTTGTGAAAAACGACAGCGCATTCTGGGCATGAGGGAATCCGTTGCTGGGAATTGCAGGGAAAACGAACGTTTTCCCTGCGCGTGAAGTACGATGAATGTCGTTGAATAAACCACCCCGGACGATATCCTTTATCTGGTGAAATACTGTTTTCTTCGAATGTGGGCAGATGATGACCGAAAGCGCATCCAGAACCATCGGATATCTTCGGGTCTCCAAAGAAACCCAGGACCTGGACAAGAACCGGGCCGATATCCTCACCCTTGCCAACAGGGAGGGTTTCGGCCGCGTCGAATTCGTCGAGGAGAAGGCTTCCGGCAGGATCGCGTGGCGCAAGCGAAAGATCGCAGACATCCTGGACGAACTGCGCGAAGGCGATGCCCTGATCGTCAGCGAGCTCTCCCGGCTCGGACGCTCGATGCTCGAATGCATGGAAATCCTGTCCATTGCTTCAGACGCCGGCATTCGGGTCTATGCGATCAAAGGGTCCTGGAGGCTCGACGAAACCATCCAGAGCAAGATCATTGCCATGGCCTTCTCGATGGCCGCCGAGATTGAACGCGACCTGATCTCGGCCAGAACCAAAGAGGCACTCAGAGCGAGGAAGGCCTCCGGGCTGCCGCTCGGGCGGCCGAAAGGGCCAGGCAAGAGCAAGCTCGATCCATTCCGTCCGGAAATCGAAGCGCTGCTCGCAAACGGATCAACACAGAGGTTCATCGCGAAGCGCTACAACACAACGCCCGCAAACCTCTCAAACTGGATGAAGAAGAACGAAATCAGGAAACCCAAGGCGTAACAATCCTATGGCGGAATCGGTACCTATGTTGGGTTAAGGCCATAGATGGGATGTCGGGAACAATCTTCCGGGGTAGAGAAAGTACTTTTGTACTCAGCAAACCTGGGTGTCGGGACGTTCTGGAAGGCGGTCATCCGCTGCGAACGCGAATACTGGCAGCCATTGTCACCCGAGCGGCAACCAAACCGCCGCGAAACCAAGCAAACGCGGACGTTCTCCAGATGTCCCAACCGGGAAGATGGCCGTCAGAATCTAACTTGCTTCGCGACTCCAGGGAGACGTGACGTTGGTCGTCTCCGGTCCTCCCGGGCGAATGCCTGACAAATCGGGCAGACTGAAGCGGTCGTAGTAATTCTGCAGTCGGCACAGCATGTCTTTGCAACGGTTTGCATGTCCCGGCATTTTGGCGAGATCATGTTCCTCCCGCGGATCGTCGTGCAAGTCGAAAAGCCGATGTTGACCCGTATCATGCCAAATGACCAGTTTGTAGCGGCTGTCGCGGACCATTTGCACATTGCCGTACTCGCAGAATTGCATTTGCCTCCAGTATTCCGCGTCATCCCCGGCGAGAATATCCCGGAACGACTTTCCGGCGTAATCAATGTCGCATGGATGTCGTAGCCCTGCCAAGTCGACGATCGTCGAAAACAGGTCCAGATGGTCAACGAACTCGCCGCGTACCTGGCCTTTACTGATTCCGGGACCATTGAGGAGCATGGGAATCCTGATGCTCTCGTCCACCATGTTCAGGGGCAGAGTTCCGTTGCCCTTTCCCCAGATCCCGTGATGGCCGCAATTCAACCCGTGATCCGATGTGTAAATGATGACTGTCTCTTCACCTAGTCCTTCCGCGTCGAGTGTATCCATCAGTCGCCCGACTCCTTCATCAATCGACGTCACCGATGCATAGTACTGCGCGAGCCCGGCGCGTGGATTGGAGCGATCGATGAGATGTCTTGATTCCAGGTTCTGTTCACCAAACGGGTATGTTTCGTGCTGCGGCACCTCGGCAAAATCAAGCTTCGAGTAGCGTGCGACCAACCTCTTCGGATGGCCCTCCCAGGGGCTGTGGGTGGAAACATGGCCGACAAGTAGAAAAAAGGGGCGATCCTTGTCGCAATTCTTCAGGAATCTGACCGCTCCGTCCGTAATGATCGATGCCTTCGGTCCTGCGATCGTCTTTAGCTCTCCATCGACGCAATAGCGGGCCGGACCGGTTGCGTCGATCGGATAGTCGCCCGCGAGCGCTCCCCAGGAATCGAACCCCCTTGCGCTCTTGTCGTCGTTGCCCAGGTGCCACTTGCCGACGTGGCCGGTTCCATAGCCCGCGTTCTGCAGCAGTTCCGGGAGCGTCAATGTCCCCTCAAGCCAATCGCGCCGAAAGTGAGCCGGCAGATTGTCGAGATAGTCGTGGATTCCGTGCTGCGATGCCGTGCGCCCCGTCAGCAAACAGGCACGGGCCGGAGAACACACAGGTGTCGGCGTGAAGGCGTTTTCCATGACCGTGCCGGTATCGGCCAGGTAGTCGAGGTTCGGTGCCTGGATGCGATCGTTGCGCGACCTACCCAGTGCCCATTGTCCATGATCATCTGTGAGAAAAAGGAGAATATTGGGCGGCATGTCAGTAGTCTGCGCTTTCCCGGACAAAGCGCCTTATCACGTAACGGCCGAGCATCTTCCAAAGGTAATCCGCCGACAATCCCAAGGCACCGAGGAAAAATATACCCACAAACATCCAGTCGATCTTGAAATAGACTTTCGATGTCCAGATTAAATAGCCTAGTCCCGATTCGGCGGCGAGCATTTCAACCGCGACTATGACCATGAATGAGCCTGCCAGAGCCAGTCGCATTCCAACATAAATTGACGGAATGCATGCCGGTATCGTCACGAGCCGGAAAATCTGCCAGGGGGACGCGCCAAGTGTTTGTGCCGCGAGAATCTTGTTTTCATGCGTCGTGACAACACCGGTAGCCGTATTGACAATGACGATGAACGCCGTCGCATACATCACTTGCAGTATCTTTGCGACTTCGCCGACACCGAACCAGACAAGAAACAGGGACGTAAGCGCCAGTGCAGGGATAAAACGCAAGAAGTGGACGTAGGGATCGAATATGGCCCGAGCGGTGATCGAGATGCCAACGATCAATCCGATTGGAATCGCGACGATGCTCCCCAATAGGAAACCCGCCAATATTCGGTACAAGCTGATTCCAATGGTGCCGAAGAGCAGACCCCTCTCTATCAGCTCGATGATGCCCAGGAAAACGGTGCTTACCGGGGGGAGGAAAAAGGGATCTATCCAAAGCCGCGCGGCGATTTCCCAAGCAACAAGTCCGCAGCTGATCGAGATAGTCGAGATCCAAATGCTGTGGCCGATCCGACCGCCAAGGATTGTCTTGTTGAACAGTGGACGGGTCATGACCACACCTTTGTGACTTCCTCTTCAATGTCTTTCGAGATGGTCTGAAGAAGATCGATATAGACTTGGTCCGATTGATCCCTCGGATATTCGAGGGGGACTGCATATTCACGCTTGATGCCAGCTTCCGGTCCTGCGGTCATCAGTACGATACGCTGGCCTAGGTTGATCGCCTCACGAATGTCGTGTGTAACGTAAATGGCCGTGCGTTTGACCTCGGACCATATGGATACAAGTTGTCTCTGAAGCATCTGCCGGGTCTGGGCATCAAGCGCCGCAAAGGGCTCATCCATCAACATGGTATTGGGACGCATGGCGAGCATTCGGGCGATCTGCACTCGCTGCTTCATCCCACCCGAAAGGGCATCCGGAAACTTGTGCTCGTGATCGGTCAGGTTCACCATTCGCAAGGCGTCGTTCGCGCGGTCCTTTCTTTCGCTTGCCTCGAAGCGGTTCACCTTGAGACCGAATTCGACATTCTGCCGGACGGTCAGCCATTGAAAGAGGGAACTGTCCAAGTCCTGGAACACCATGCCCCGGTCTTTGCCCGGACCGCCAATCGAGGACCCGTCCACCTCAGCGCTCCCCGTGGTTGCATGATCGAACCCGGCAATGAGCCGCAACAATGTGGACTTACCGCAACCGCTGGGCCCCAACAGGATTAGGAACTCGCCATTGTCGATCGTGAGATCGATATTCTTGAGGACGAGTGGGTCATCCGAAGCCGGCGTGTAGGAAAAGCAAATGTCTTTTAGCTGAATACCCATCGTCGGCTCGGTCACGATGCGAAGACGGGCGGGAAACCTCTCGGCCATCGGCCGCGGGCCCGCCCGTCAAGGTGATGCTACTTGAGTGAAGCGTCGATTTCGGCCGAGGGGATGGCCTCGGCCAACGCCTCGGAATAGAGCAACGGCGTCAGATCATATGACTCGATCATTCCGGCATTGAGCAGGAATTCGTGCTGGGCTCTCATGTCGTTTACCAAACTGGGTGTGAAGCTCAGTTCATACCGGGCTTGGTCGATCGCCCGCTTCACCAATTCGCTGTCGGCGCCGAGGTTGTCGGCGACGATGGCCGCGACCGCGCCGCTGTCAGCGGCGACGTCGTCGGTAGCCCTGCGCAATGCCTTCAGCGTCCTGACAATCACACCGTGATTGGCACTGGCGTATTCTCTTGTGGTCACCAGCAGCGCGGTCGCTCCCTCGGATACGATGCTGTCGTCCGATATGAAGGCGAAATCCGCATCCTCTCCCATGGTTTTCGCACCTTCGCCCCAAACCCATGCGGCATCGATACGGCCGGATTTCAGTGCGCCGACAATGCTGAACAGATCGCCAAAATCAACGAGCTTGACGTCCGTTTCCGGGTCAAGCCCCAGCAATTTGATGTAGTTTCGGGTCACGAATTCCTGGGCGGTGCCTGTTGCCACCGCGAAGGATTTGCCCTCGAATTCGTCGGCGTCCTTGAGTTCCGTCCGCGTATAGAGCTTGTGCCAGCCCGGGACGAAATTTCCGATAATCGACGGCGAAATCAACGTGCCTGCCTGAAACCGGATCAGCAGCGGGAATCCGATCACCACCCCGAAATCCGCCTGTCCGGCCAGTACGGCATCTATCGTGTCGACACCGTAGGCATAGGTCTGGATGACGGGGTTTATGCCTTCGTCCATCAGATATCCCTGTTCGGATGCCAGGACGATTGTTGCGCCCATGCCGTAGCCATCGGTTGCGTACCGGACAGTCGTCTGCGCGTTTGCGATTGCAGAGGAGGCCACCAAGGCAATGGAAGCCGCGAGCAATTTCCTGGTCAGAGTGTTGAGCATTGTTTCATTCCTTCTCCATGTTGCAGATTTGCATTTCCCAGCCTTGCAGACAACAGTGATTCTTCCGGAAGCTGACTGGATGCTTCGAAAGCGGCAGTGGTTACCTGGGCCAGGATTTCTTCGACATCTACGGAGCTTGTGTTCAGGGCTGCATCGAGCATCACAATGCCACCCGAGCCCGCCCGTTCCGCTGGAGCAGCAAGCCCGAGGACCTCGTGGAGGTCTGGAAGAAAGGGCACCAGAAACTGCAGGAATCGGCATCGTGAACAAAAATCACACCACCAGACAGCCCTGATGCACCAGCAACGACCACTGATACCGGCACGTAGCGAACCCGGGTCACCTCAAGCACGCCCGGTCCCTGCCGCATCAGCACTTCAGGCCCGACAATGAACCGAGCCCTAAGAGCTTGCGCCCTTGACTTTCATTATCGGCTGAGTAGCAAAACGGGTAGTCTCCGTCAGCAGGCTTGAGCACCAACAATCGGAACGTTGAAATGCGGCACCGTCCGAACATTCTGATTCTCTGCACCGACCAGCAGCGGACGGACACCCTTGGCTGCTATGGCAACCCGATTGTCTCGACACCCAATATTGACCGCCTCGCCGAACAGGGCGTCCTGTTCGAAAACGCCTTTGTCCAGAGCCCGGTCTGTTCACCGAGCAGGGGTAGTTTTCTGACCGGGCGGTATCCGCGAACGACCCGGTTGCGGCAGAACGGCCAGATCCTGCCGCCGACCGAAAAGCCGATCTCTCGACTGGTGGCCGATGCGGGATACGTTGCCGGTTTGGTCGGCAAATTCCATCTGGCACCCGGTGCCCCGGAAATCGCCACGACCACGGAACCAAGGATCGATGACGGCTTCGGCGAATTCAATTGGGCGCAGGCACCATCCGACCATTGGGGAATGAACTCGGACTACACCCGCTTTCTCTCCGAAAAGGGAATGGAGTATCGCACCACGCCGCACGAATTGTCACGGTGGGTGCAAAACGGCATGCCGGAGAATGCAACCGAGGCGGCCTGGTGTGCAACGCGTGCAACTGAATTCATCTCGAAACACGCGTCACATGACGGCCCCTGGTTCTACATGGCGAACATATATGCACCGCACCATCCATTTGATCCACCGCCGCCCTTCCTGGCACCATACTTGGATCGGCTGGAGGAAATCCCGCTACCCGATGCCATGGACGATGATCTCAGCTGCAAACCGGTTTACCAGCAAACGGATTCGGAAGGCGCATACGGTCAGGTCAAGGGCTTTATAGGCGGTTTCGGACGCCAACAGATGAGTACTCTTGACCACAGGATGGTCAAGGCGGCCTATTGGGCGATGTGCGAACATGTTGACCAGCAGGTTGGACGAATCCTCGACGCATTGAACGAGACCGATCAGGCAGAAAACACCCTGGTCGTCTTCATGTCCGACCATGGAGAGATGATGGGTGATCACAACATCTATCTGAAGGGTCCCTACTTTTATGATCCGCTCATCCGCGTTCCGCTTATCGTCAGGCATCCGGCCAAATTCGCCCCCGGGCGCTTCGATGGTCTCTTCGAACTGGTTCATTTGGCGCCGACACTGCTTGAGGCGACCGGTCAGCAGCTGCACCCGGGAATGCAGGGGCGGTCGGTTCATGACTGGCTCAGGGATCGGGACGTGCCCTTCGAGGGAGATCGATCGATCTATTGCGAGTACTATAACGCAATGCCCTATCATGCCGGTCCGACGGCCCAACTGACGATGCTGCGAACCAAGACCCACAAAATCGTCGTGGATCATGCCCATGACGACGGCGAACTATACGATCTTGCCAGCGATCCGTTTGAGGTGAACAACCTTTGGCTGGACCCCGATTCGTTGCCGCAAAGGGCAGAACTCCTCAAGCAGCTTACCCATCGCATGGCGTTCACTTCGGATCCTCTGCCTCCCCGGCTCTCCGAGTGGTGACGCTACAGCGATTCCCATGAATGCAACTGCCGATCCGTGCTGTACAGCGGCGCGGTGCACTGAGCCCGCCTCGAATGTGCGCAATGTCATGGGCCAAGTAATGGCACAATTGCGGCGGCGGGAAAACGCAACGCCGTCAGCGCGCAAAATACGCTCCCGTTTACGGACCCTGGATTCCGGCAATCAGCCTTAAGTTTGCGATTCGGAAGTTCAACTGCTCACCTTTTTTTGGGATTGGGCTGAGCGTAGTGAAACTTTAGGGAATCATATACTTGAGTGCCGAATACCCTCATCTTCTTCGCTGTTTTCCTCGGCTTCGCGGCGCGGTTCGCCGCCGCGGACCAGCGACCGGGCCGAAAGACCGGTCGCCGACGTTTCAGTCAGCAATGGTGCTTCGGACCCCTGACTTCGACGGTTTGCAGCCGCAAGTGATTGTTTCCATTCGGTCCGGATCCCGAACAGGGCACTACATTCGGGGTGCGTCGGGCGCACCCCTGCATCGGTGGAGGGCCTCAGGCCCGGTGTCGGCGGGCGGTTTCCGTCAGTTCGAACGGGACGGCCGTCCGCTTCAGCCCCATCACACGATACAGCCTGCGGGCAACATCGCCGAGCGCCGAGGGGATGACATATCTTCGCCCGCTTCCCCGGTCGTGAAGGACGCTGCACTGCACGCCGACCAGCGCCCGGCGGATGGCCTCCTCCGATAGGGCGCGCTGCTGAAGCCGCGTCCGCCAGGACAGGTGGCGCACGCAGAGCAGGGTCATGAAGGCGATGGCGAGATGGGCCCGGATCCGGCGCTCGGTCCAATGGAAGATCGGACGCACCTTCAGGTCGTGCTTGGTGACGCGGATGGTCCGCTCGACCTGCCAAAGTGCGGCATAATGCCCGAGCACGTTGTCGGCAGGCATGTCGTGCAGGTTGGTCATCACCCCGTGAAGCCCGTCCCAGCGGGCCTGCCCGGCGACACGGGCCTCGTCCACGACCAGTTCGGCCTCGCCCTCGACCCGCAGAAAGCGATGGAGCCCGCGGCTGCCGAGCAGCGCCTTCGGGTTGGCACTGCGGGCCAGGCGGCTGCGGAGCTTGCCGAGTGCCCGGTCCGGCCCTGTTGCAAAAATTTGCCGGAGTTGCCGGGGGTGTGGTCTGGCTCCGTCTTTCTTCAAGATCCTTGCTGGATCGCGATCTGTACCAGTTCAGCACCATGCAGTGACATCAACTCGTTCATCATCTCTGGCCCGATCCCGAAGGCACGTTCAACAAGACGCACTTCGCCCCTGATGCCGGGCTGAAGCTGGAAAGCCTTGGCCTGTTTCTTCTTGAGAGCGCGCATGACCTCGAAGCCTTTGATCGTCGTATAAGCGGTCTTCATGGACTTGAACCCGGTCGTTGGCTTGATGAGGCGCTTGAGCTTGCCATGGTCGGCCTCGACAACGTTGTTGAGGTATTTCACCTGTCTGTGGTCGGTATCGGAGGGGCATTTGCCCTCTTTCTTCAACTCCTGGATCGCCTGGCCGTAGCATCCCGCCTTGTCCGTGTTGATCACGCAGGGCTTCTGCCACTCCTTGCATCCGCGCAGCGCCTTGCCCAGGAACCGCTTGGCGGCGTTGGCATTGCGGGTCTGCGACAGGTGGAAGTCGACGGTGTCGCCACGGCTGTCGACCGCGCGGTACAGATACGCCCATTTGCCTTTGACCTTGATGTAGGTCTCATCCACGCGCCAAGACCGTGAGAAGCTGCGCAGCCGGTAATGCCAGCGCAGGCGCCTTTCGATTTCCGGCGCGTAGGCCTGCACCCAACGATAGATGGTGGTGTGGTCCACCGCGACGCCGCGCTCTTCCAGCATATCCTCGAGGTCACGGTAGCTGACGCCATACCGGCAGTACCACCGGACGGCCCACAGAATGATCTCGCCCCGGAAATGCCGCCACTTGAAGTCATGGGTCATGGGAGGGTCTCCAAAAGCACAGCCTGCCAGAGGCTACCGCTACCTCGCTCACAAAGACCACTGAGAGCAGTTTTTGCAACAGGGCCTTTTCGAACAGGTGAACACCATGCTGGCAGGATACGCGCGGGTCTCGACGCTGGACCAGAATCCCGAGCTGCAGCTCGATGCGCTCAGCGCCGCCGGATGCGAGCGGATCTTCGAGGACCGCGCCTCCGGCACCAGGTCATTCCGGCCCAGACTTGCAGAGGCGCTTGACTGGATGCGCAAGGGCGACACGCTGGTCGTCTGGCGGCTGGACCGGCTGGGCCGGAGCCTGCCGCAGCTGGTGGCGACGGTTCGCAATCTCGAGGAGAGGGGGTTCGGCTTCCGCTCGCTCACCGAGGGGATCGACACCACCACCGCCAGCGGCACCTTGGTCTTCCACGTCTTCGGTGCGCTGGCCCAGTTCGAGCGGGATCTCATCAGGGAGCGGACCATGGCCGGCCTTGCCGCGGCAAGGGCCCGCGGAAGGAGGGGAGGACGGCCGAGCAAGCTGACGCCGGAGCTGCGCCGCCAGGCCGAGGCGATGCTGCGGGATACCAGGGGCTATCCCTTCGTGAGCGACGTGATCCGCAGCCTCTCGATCGGCCGCACCGCGTTCTACCACCACTTCCCGAAGGAGCGGATCCGGGAGCTCCGGGACTGATGGCAGGGAAGGGGGCAGTGCAATGGACATGCACGAATTCAAATTGTCCCTACTAAGACCCGTCCTCCTCAACTGGCATCCCAGGCAACAAGGAGCCGCTGCACGATGTCCTTGTCATCCGCACCCATTGTCGGCTTCTGGAGCACCTCTTGGAGCCTTGTCCGAAAGACGTCAGCATCCATCAACGTCTTGATCCCATCTACCTCGACACGGTCATGTTTTCGGGACACGAGATCACCGCTTGAAAGGCTGGTGGACGATCCTAGGAATGCCCGGGCAAGCTTGACCACGCTCTGGTCATTGCCGAGTGCGGTAGTACAGAATTCCCGGACCTCTTCTGACTTGCCTTCCACCATGTCCCGCCAGCGGAAGAGTACATAGGCCAGATTACTCAGTTCGAGAATCGAACCATCTTTTGCAGCTTCACGCAATCGCTGAAGAGCAAGATCGCGGATCCGGCTCGCGGTCTCTTCTGTCGTCAGGCGCTCCGCCAGTGGAACCGATTGTTCGTCCTTGAAGACAGAATATCCGAGGTGCACGAGCCAACCAATGGACGCGCTCTTGCAGGCTTCAACAAGAATCTCAGAGCGCTCCACCAGTTCGGTGCGGTCCATGAGCAAAGCGCGAGTTAACCAGTGCAGGCGGAGCCTGTTGTTAATCTCCTCGAGGTCTCTATCGGAATCGAAAGCCTCCAGAAGATCGTCTGCGACGCAGTACAGGGTTTGCAGGAATGGTTCCACCTTTTGGATTTCCATAGTGCTTGAATGATAGCGTATTTCGTCCAACAGGACCGAAGCCTTTGTTCGACCCTCCACCTGATGCACATTCAATGCGTCCTTGAACAGCGATCTGATTATGCCCGGTTCATCGGCACGCCGGATCAACTCCTGCACTTCGGATAAAGGAACCGTGTATTGTGAAATCGAGAAACGGAAGTACGTATCGAAGTGCTCTGACGAACAGACACGGCGTTGTTTCGCCCACCTCTCGTCACCGGAGTAGTGCACGTTGGACCATACCGATTCAAGTTGGGGAAACAGTCTCTCAAGCGCGTCTTTCAGCCGGGCTCGATCACCTTCAGGTTCCTTGGAAAGGAACAGTTGCTCATACATTTCGGCTTTCTGATCATGGTTGCCATGAGGCCCGTCAAATCCGAAGCCAACCAGCCTAGGTTTCTGTGAACGCACGGCCCGGTACACGGAAGGTCGGAACAGCCTAAGCGTTTCGAGTCCGAGGTAGTCTGCCGGTTCCACTTCGCCGCGAACCGCCGGATATGTCACGGACAGCGTGTTGGAGAGGCGAAGGACGTCCCGTGGAGTCCTAATCTCGGGAACCACGATCGCAAGGAACAGGTTTCCCCAGTGAATCGGATCATTGCTGCCCGTGTCGCCAAAGACTTCATCAATCTTGGAGCTCAGCATGGTGATCAGTTGTTCTCGGGTCGGTTCCGGAAGGTCAAAGCCCGTCTGAATGATCTTTTCCAGATAGTGAGGCCCTTCCGAAGGGTGCCGTTCTTCGACAGCCCTCTCTATTGTGTTCCGGTCGTATGCGAGAAGATAGATGACATTTGGCAGCCGCCCAACCGACTTGATGAGCCGAAAAATGACCAAGGCCTCCTTTGGCGACAAACGGTCAATGTCGTCGACAACAACCAGCAGGCGTTGGGTTGATTGCCGCAGTGCTTCGGCGACCGTGTGTTGAAGCGCTTCGGTACCCTCATTGGTCTTGATCAGATTTTCAAAAGTCCTAGAGGCAGATGTTATGATCCTGCCCCAAAATGCCCCCACAAATTCCCCGACAACAACTCCAAGCAAGTTTCCGCTAGCTCCGAGGACACGGCCTCCAAGCTTTCGGAGGGCCTTCCTGGCCTTGCTGGAATTCGACAGCACCGGACCCAGGCCGGCATGGAGTTCCTGCAAAAAACCGACGGCAAGGGCATCCTCCGACCGATAAAGCCAACACTGGAACTGTATGATGATCAGGCCGTTGTCCGGATGGTCAAGGTGATACCTAACAAGGTTGATCACGCTGCTCTTGCCAGAACCCCAACGGCCATGAACTGCAACGACGCTTCCAACAGGATTTGGGAGATGTTTGATGCACTTGGCAATCGAGCGGGCAAACGGGTCAATGGCGAACCGATCATCCTCAGGACAGGAAATTGGAGCGTCGTTGAAATCGGATATTGGTTCAGCCATCGAGTTCGGTCTGGGTCGAAAACCCGGAAATTGCCTCTGAAAACGAGGCTCGCCTCTCAAGTTCCTCTTTCTTCTGCTTGTCGTCTTCGAGGATGATGATGATTGACTGCTTCATGACCTCGAACCAACCCAGGCAGGTCTCTTCATCCAGCTCATGCAGCCCTTTGCTGAGGATGCTGTAGATGCGCCTGTTCTGGACGAGGTAATCTGGGAGGTGGTTAGCCAGAAGGGAAATCTTGTCTTCCATGCGAACACGATAGAACTGTTCATTTTGCCAATTCGCAACAGATTTTAATTCCTCAAACCGTTGCTGGATCAGGCGTTCAAAAACTCTCCGAAGATAGACGAATGATCCAACGCCGACGCCATGGGCGGCAAGCCCGATCGCCTTGTGAAATTCCGCTGCGTCGGGGTTTTCCAGAATAGTACGATAAGCAGACGCTTCATCGTTGGAAATGTCCGCTAAAGAGGGGTGCTGGCCAATCTTCTGGACGACCATCTTGTCAACAATGAAGTAGTACCAAATGCTGTGATAGTTGTTTCGTCCGCAGGTAATATGCATTTGTCCACGGACGGTCTTTGATTCTGTATCAGTCCAGAAATCTGCTGCGGGCCACTGGATAGATGCCACTGTGAAGATGCTTGTTCGCTGACAGTAGGGGCAGTGCCCGTCCATCCGCGCGTGGTCTTCATTTTCACCATAGAATTTAGAAATATTGAATTCCCCCAATAGGCTGTATGGGGCATAGAGTGGCGCCTGGAACAGGAACTGCTCCAAACTCTCCAATTTGGGAGGTTCATTAGTCATTCGATTTCTCTGTGTTCCTGTCATGTAGGTGTACCGCCTTCCGCTTGTTTCGGAGCGGTGAGTCAAACAATAAATTTCCTGCTTTTCCACCTCGCCGGCGACCTGAACCGGGCGGCTTAGCTGACTACTACGCTGGCGTTCAATTCAATTTGTCGCTCCTCCGCATAGTCACAAGCCATTCGGATGACAGGATCGTCAGATCCGAGGTAATCGATTGGCATGTCGGACCGTTGCAGGATCTGCTTGTAGCGCTCAAGCACCCCAACATCCGTGTTCACCACATAGACGGGAGTATCCACAGGAGGGCTATTTCCGGAGAGGAAGAACCGCATGCCGAGATCAGATTCTGGCAGCGAGTATCCAACAATATAGAGCACAGTAGCATCTTTGAGCGTTGCGGCCGCAGCCTTCCAGAGTCCCTTGACAGTTTCGTTGTTGAAGTAGGCGGTTTTCTCAGCAACAGGTGGAATGATCAGTGTCTCTTTGTCCGCTGCCATGTCTTGTAATCTCCGGCTAGTGGCATTGCGGGCGGTTCCATCTTTTGCTGGTCCAAATTCGGGGACATCAGAAAAGAAAATTGTTTCACCGTGGAAATCGTCGCGACCAGAATAATGCCAGTTGACCGAGCCATGCAGTTTGATCAGCCGGAAATCCCGTTCTGCCTCGCTGCCCCAGAGGGCAGCACCCGAACGGGAACTGATATTGGCAAAGTAGGGCGGGTAGATGTCCACAGGAAGCAGGGCGCTCTTGTTCTCGGATACCCACAATTCTCTGCCTGCCTTTTCGACCAGTGTGTCGTAATTCAAAGTGATGACGACAGCGTCCCGTTGGAGCCAGGACAAAACCAGATGTCGCAACCAGTCCGGCGCATCCGCTGCTGAAGCCTCCGCTATGCGCTCTTGGATGACATCTACAATGGATTGACGAATACGACCGCTAAGAGAGCGATGCAGGTCGATATCGGATTGGCTTAACCAAGGTTGTGGCTGCGACAGGTAAGTCATCCACAACTCGATATTGTTACCAAAAGCAGCAGGGATCACAGATGAGGGAGTTGTGAATTTTGCAAGTCTTTCCTTCACCTCCGCTCCGAGTTCCTCCATTGTTGGCATCCGGTTGGCAATAGCCTTCGAGAAACCTGCTCCGAGTATGAACACATCGCGACCATATGTTTTCTCGATTGCTGAAGCTTCGGTCGACATGTCTGTACTTCCGTGATTGTTTGTCATGACAGCTGTTCGCTGATCTTCATGCAGTTCGCCGGTGGATTCTACGTGTGCGGATCCCGCAGTGAAGTTGGTACCGGCTTATCCCAAGATGTCGAAGTGTATGTCATTACGAAACTGGCTAGCACACTATTTTGCAACGCAGAACCGGGCTTGTTCGCGTCTCCTAAGATTGGTACGGCGTAATTCTCATAACAGGCGACCTATACGGCCCAAGCGGCTCGAAGCTGATGGGATGGACGCTTATACTGTTCCTGAGTGGTCTCGTTCCAAGCCATGTGGATATCCTCGGTCACTGTCAAAACTGCCAAGATATGCCACGTTTGCCTGGCTGTCGCGAGGCCATTCACTTTCCGGTCAAACTCTTAGCTCGACTTTGCACGATTATGCTGCGAAGCAGAGTGTTTCAACCATGCGCTGGATCCTTTCCGGAGGGACTTTGAGCCTTTGATGTTCGGCCAGGAGGCCGCAGGTGGCATGATCGGCATCTGCGGGCGGCAGGATCAAGTGCCGTTCCCGGTCTGATGCGGAGCGTTGGAAAATGCCATCCAGCCAGAGCCGGGTCCGCACCGCGGCGATGGCGTCGGAGAATGTGAAGCTGGTTTTCGGGTACCACGCGGCTGCACAGGATTGCGGTGTCCTGGCGAGGATGTCGCCGGCCCACAGGCAGACCAGGCTGTAGAGTTCGAGGAGCACCGGTGTGGTCCGTTCGATTGCGGCATCGGACCACTGCCGCTGGGTCTCGAGACCGAGATGGGCGCGCATGTCCTGGAAGGTGACCTCGATCTGCCAGCGCCGCACGAAGATGGCGATGATCCGTGCCGGGTCCATGTCGGTGTCGGTGCTGAAGAAGGCCTGGGGGTCTCTGCGGCCTTCCGGGTCCCGCACCAGGACCCATCGGATGGCTTTGGGTCTTGTGCCGGTCCGATACCAGAGCGCCTGCCCGGAGAGGCTCTCGAGTGTCTTGTCCTTCAGGCCTCCATACCAGCGCGGGAGGGTGATTTCTGTCCAGCGTTCGGCGGGGTCATCGAGACGGGTCCGCAGCTTGGGCAGGGGGTGTCCCTTCTGCCGGGGCCGGCCCATCTGGCCCGGGGCCCGCGGTTCTGGCGGTGCGAACAGGCTGGCGTCGAGCCGCAGCCGGCTGATGAGGCTGGCGTGCCGGCCGATGGCGTCTGCGAGTTCGTGGGTTCCGAAACTGCTGTCACCGACGAAGATGATCGATCGTTTCGGGAACCAGCGCAGGATCAGCAGCATGCCCTGCCGGGCCCTGTCGGTGAGCGGTTTGTGGCGCCGTCCCACCTGCTCGGCCCATCGCTGCGAGGGGGCAAGCAGGGTCAGGACCGGCAGGGCCTTGATGCCCGGCAGCCAGGGCAGCGGCGTCAGCAGCATGAAGCTGAGCCAGCGCAGTCCGCTGGTCTTGACGAAATGGCCGTGGCTGGAGCGCACGGGGTCGCGGTAGATGCCGCGGGCGCGGATCTGTGCTCCCCAGCGCCGCTCGATGGTGTCATCCAGGCCGATGATGATCGGTTCCCCGGTTTCGACCAGTGTTGCCACCAGCTGGCGGGCGAGTTGCCGTGCGAGGTCGCGGGGTCTCCAGCGGGCCCGGTTGAGGACCTGGTGATATGAGGCATAATTGGCGGCCATCGCCCGGCCGGTGATGCGCAGGCAGGCGGACACGGTCCGCTTGCCGGGCGCCAGCAGGGCCCCCATGACCAGCACGAGAACGAGGCGCCAGGTCGGGGCCGTGAATGCGCCCCGAAACGGTTCGAGCCAGATGCGCAGGACATCCGGAACCGGATCGCCCATACCGGTCTGCAGCCGTTGATCCGGAACTGTCATGACCTCACCGGGTCTTCGGCCTCGGCGGCCATGATGGCGGCCAGCACCGCCAGCCTTTCGCCCGCCGGCAGCGCCTCGTAGCGCCGGCCCCAGTTGGCGGCCTTGCGCTTGATGCGCTGGCGGTCGGTGAAGTTCCGGCCCGCACAGCTCGCCCAGTGCATCCGGTCGGGTGCGAAGTTGAACCACACCACCTCGGTGCGCACGATGCCCTGGGTCATGACCTGCATCGACAGGCGGCGCCAGCCGGCCAGTTGCTCGTCATAGAGCGCCGAGGGATGGCCCGACACCATCACCCGGCAGGGCAGGGCCCCGAGCAGTTCCAGAAGTGCGACATGCTCGGCCTCCGTGCTGTCGAAACGGTAGCGCCGCCTCGAGCGGCGGGTGGCGTGCAGATAGGGGGGATCGCTGTAGACCAGTTCCGGTCCCCGGAACGGGAAGCAGGACAGGAAATCAAGGGCGCAGCCATGCACCCGTTCGACAGGATACGCACAGGCAAAGGCCTCGAGCGCCCGCACATCGCGATCAATGCCGATCGAGCGCTCGGCCGGCGGCTTGCGCTTCATCAGCGCACCGCCACCGAGATGGCTCTCGATATAGACGCTGTGCGGCGGCATCAGCGCAATCAGCGCCTGGCACAGGCCGGGCGTCGCCTTCGATCCGAAAAATCCCATGGGTCCGCTCCCGTTGCAACAAAGGCCAATCCATGGAATCCCCCCTCTATGATGTCAACGCACGACCAGGGACGGAGAGGCTTGCACGAAAGGGCCGGAGAATGCGACACATCGGATCCCGGAACCGCCGCCAAGGGACACGCCCGAGCATCACCCTCCCATGACCGAGCCCGACCCCATTCTGCTGCGCATAGAGGCCTTCGACAGGCAGAATGGCGGCGGCGTCAGCGTCTGCAAGAGCCGGGGCGGCTATACGCTCACCCTGACCGCCACGCAGGCCCCGATCGCACGGCTCAAACCGGAAGGCCAAGGCGACAGGATGCGTCTTTACTACTGGTCCTGGCAAAACCGGTGGAAAGATGTCGGCGACATGGGCGGCCTCGTGCTCCCGCTCGACGAAGCACTCGATCAGATCGCAAATACCGACATCTTCTGGACCTGGACCTGAAGACAAAATCTACGAAAAATGTACAAAGTCGAGCTTAGGGTAATCCAGCTAACAAACTATGCGATAACGCCAACATGGGCTGGCACGCACCGTTCACAATCTTCGCTGACAAGAAGGAACTTCTGATCTGTGCCGGACCTGAACACCCTCGACAATCTTTACACAATCTTGGGTCTCGCCGTTCCCGGTCTCATTGTCTTGTTCGTTCGGGCACAGTTTGTAACTGGACGTAATCCACCCGCTTCGGCGGCATTCTTGAGCTATTGTATAGTCTCGCTCATCTACTATGCCCTTGTATCTCCCTTCGTTAATCTTGTTCTGTCAACAGATAAGTCCAGCTTCGGCAATGCGTTTGCCTGGTTTGCTCTGATTTTTGTAGGTCCCGCAGTTCTCGGCTTCTTGCTGGGAATAAACGTCCAGAAAAATCTGTTTCGCCGTGCGCTCCAACGGTTTGGCCTCAACCCGGTTCATGCCATACCAACCGCATGGGATTGGAAATTCGGAAGAATGGGAGAGGAATGGGTTCTTGTCACTCTCAAGGACGGTACCCGCTTTGCTGGATTTTGCGGCCCGGAGTCTTTCATGTCCTCGGACCCCGAAGAGCGCGATATCTACATTCAATGGATTCATGATATCGATGGAGAGAACAACTGGTCCCCGCGCGGCGAGACCGATGTTCTTATTACCCCCGGCGAGATCCAGTCGATAGAGTTTTGGCCGTATACCTCACAGGAGAATGACAATGAGCAAGAGTGACAAACCAACTTCCCCGCCAAACCTCAGCCCCTTGGTAAAGGGATATCAGCCCAAGGGCGGAACGTTCGGCTATAAGCCAGCCCCACACCCACAGGGAGGGCACCAACCCACCACTGGTCAGGGAAGGCCGGCTGGACCTCCTTCTAACCCACCGAATCAAGGCAGTGGTGGGAAGAAGGACTGAGGTGGAATTGTAGAATCATTGTATGATTCTCCACATGAAGAGCGATCTGCGGCGCCCGCCGCCTCGGTCAATGAGATTAGTCAGGACGGCGGAAGAGCAAGTTTTGATGTGCACAACCAGCAACAAACCTCGGGGCAAATTTCTGGCATTTCCCCTAAACCACCCGGTTTCCGGCGCTTCGCCGGAGAGTCCGTTTTCCTGCCCGTAGAGCAGGGGGAAGGGTTTTGCGGCCCAAAAGGTCATCCAGGCGGCGTTTCGCTCACGAGACAGGCGCTGTGTAGGGGGGTTTTCACGGAGTCGGCGGATCGGCGCGGATTTCCTAGAATCCGGGTAATGGGAACGATAATCCGTCCAATTCTGGAACAGGGATATTCGTCTTCAGGCTTTCCGGGCGTCTGTTAATCGAACATTCCGGAAAACAGAGAATGCTCCCACTCAAAAGCTTTGGCGGCCCTATCTTCATTCTTAAACTCAATGAAAATTCCGGCATAATTTTCCGAAACAAATCGTTCTCGAATTGTTTGTCCTTGGGGCAATCCAGCATACAAGCCATGCGATGATGCCATCTTCGACCAAGGAAGATCGGTGAGTTCTGCCGCGACAGCGCTACATTGCGGACCTGACGTATCAGTCCTTCGTAGATTGTGTCTGGACGCCCGCTGTTTAGCATATGTACCCATGAAAGTGACCGAAAGGCACCATCATCAGTGAGAAATCTCTGTATCTTCCAACGACATGTGCGCCCGTGGGTCAGCCATAATCGCAATAGAGCAATCGTCTATTGTCTTCTTGCAGAACATGTCTTTGAGATTTGTCTTGAGAACGGAATTCGTTTCTTTTCGAGATCGAGAAGTAGCCCATTCGCACAACTTGGCTACTGCTGGAGCAACTTTGCGATCTGAACGCCGCAAGAGGCTAACTGCCGCGCCGTCACTAGCTAGCATGATGGATCTTGGCACTTCAAGAAACTCAGAGGAGAGACGCAGATGTTCAACGGCGTCATTGGCTGTGACAAAGTAAGTCTCGTTGGTGAACTCTCCGTTGTCAGGCCAAGACAAAACTTCGCTGACGCCGTTCTCGACCGAGAGAGCCATACCATCACCCAAATGACCCAACAGTAACTGATTTTGTTCAGTTGCCGCGAAGATCAACGTGCAGGCATAATCTTCCAAGCAGCCACGCCGCGCGAAGCGTTCCGCTCCTAGTTCCTTGGTGATCGAGTTCAAGACAAATCTACTTGGTGTAGTTACGTCTCCTTGAGACACTTGTTCGAAGATCTGACTGAAGTTGTCTACGACAAGGTCTACAACAATTTTCACAGTCCTTCGTGCGCCTGTGCCAGATAATCGTCTGGAGCCAGCGCCATCGGCAAGCGCAATGCAGGACACGCCATGCAGGCTCTTTCCTAGGACGGCATCTTGGCACGCCCCTCGTGCGTTTCCCTTGTTCCTCCCCGCTACAGCGTAGAACGCCAGCCTTCTGCTCAGACGCTGGCCCATGCTTTCAATTTCTCCATGTCTAGGTCAACCTTGTTGCCAGGAACTGACTGAGAGACGCGTGAAACTGATGCGCTAAGCCACAAAAAGAACTTGTTAAACTCCAAGCCCTTTAGCTTTCTTGGAGGGCGGCCACCAGACAGCACGCCAAGCTTCTTCATGTCAGCATCATCGCCAACACCGATCGCAAACACTACCAATTTCCTCTCCTTTGTAAGTCTATCAACCAGCTGGCTCGCTCCCCTGATGTCGTCCGTGGGTGCCCCGTCCGTCATGATCACGAGCCACGGTTGATAGTAATCGACACCGGCGCGTTGGTATTCTTCCTTGCGTGCACTAAGTCGATCAAGGGCTGTTTCAACGGCTTCCCCCATGGGAGTCCAACCTCCAGCCACCAGAGACGGGATTGTCTGACGTGATACCGAAGCAAAATCGAGTGGCATATCGACATTGCCGCCAAATGTGACAATTGCCACTTCGGCAGAATATTTCGCAACCTCATCATTGAGCAGTTCACGAAAGAAGATGTTCACACCCTCTTGCAGTTCGCTGATCGGTTCACCGGTCATCGAAGCACTCGTGTCCAATACCAAACACACGGGCAACCGCGCAGTGGGGTTTTCCACAAGTTCCTCCTGGCGGAGGATCAGTTCATTTGCCATTTCTTCTCTCTTTTATCTAGCAACCATGCTTAGCAAGAGACTCAATACCACCAGCACGACCAGGATGCCCACGATTGCCTGCCAACCCAGAACCAATATTGCGCCAAGCACCACAATGGCAACTATAACCAACACTCCCAACCAAGCATTGCTGGTAGTGGTCTGCTTTTTCTTGTTTCGTGGGTTAGTGGGCCTGGCCGAGCGCGCGCTGAAACTTGCAGTCGTTCTGTTTCCCTTAATTTGTGGCCGTTGAGGTCTCGCAAGCCGTTCAAGTTCCAATGCTTGCCGGCACTTTGGGCAATAGAGCGGCTTTCCCTTTGCGTTTGATTCTGCGACCTCGTTGCGATGCATCTCGAATGGCTGTCCGCAGCCCTGACGGGCACAGGTTACCTGTTCTCCTTGGCCCTTAGGCACCTTGAAGCCCATTGGAAAAATGTCGTTTGAAAGATATCCCTTCGAGATATCGTACTTGTAGGCCTGAAGGGCACCTAACCACTCTGAAATGGTGATACGCTCATTCTCTCTGAACGCCTTATGAAACAGCTCTTTCAGTCTGTAAGGCAAATGGCTCCAAATGTGCCTCCAGGGCCCAGGTGAAACATTCTTGCCTCCGTGGTCTGAGCCAAGTGGATATGGAAAGTTCGCTTCGATGATGTTTTTCCTCTGTGACTCGCCTCCCTGCTGCGAGTAAGGAGGTTTGCCTGGGAGCAATATCATGAACAACATTGTCGCTATCGCGAAAAGCTCGTCTTCCACACTTCTTAGGGTAGTCTTGAAGTCCTTATCCTGGAGCGTGGGCGGTGAAAAATTCACGGTTCCGACGGGGCATGGATAGCCTTCTACCTGGAAGCTGTCGACATCAACTATGAAAACATTGCTTCCATCGCCGTCAACTAAGACATTCAGTGGGTTTATGTCGCCCAACAGGACATTGAGAGTGTGCAATTGCTGCAGATGCTCCAGAAAAGCGATACACAAATTAACGAGGTTCTTTCGTTGCCAAACTGGGAATCTCTGCAAAAGAAGCGGCTTGACAAATACAGACTTCTGAAGAGGAAAGCCGTATGCTCGTTGGGTGACATACCCAACGGCACACTTGTCTGAAGAATAAACAAGTTGCTCTGGCCAGCAGAGCCCCTTTTGGGAAACCGCTCGGGATGCCATCAGTTGGAGTTTTGCGATCCGATTGGCTGTTAGCCGTTCTCGGTGATATATCTTCGCCACTCGGCTGTCATCGACAATTTCGAAGACTATTCCTTCGCCCCCGGCACCGATCTGGCATCCAAGCTTTACCGAATGGCCATCCGGGCCAATCTTGACGGAATCGCCTTCGGCTGGGATCGTTCTCGGTTGCTTGTCAGGGTTTTGCGAATCGACAACTGAAGATACACTTTTGAAAGGTTGAATCTTCGGTGCACGTTGTTTCTCGGGTGCCCATGTTACAGCGCGGATTCCATTGATATCTGCTAAGGTCTTGTTCCCTCCGTCCTCCGTCACAAGAATAAGGTCGTAATCTTTCGCCACCTCCCGGATCTTTGCATCATTAGGCTTTTTTGCACGATAACGATCCCGACTGAGAACGAAGAGTGGTGCGCTATCGAATTCATACTTGTGTAGAGTATCCCCCTCTTTGAGGGCCTTGCCGCAAGGCAAAGCATCTAGAGTGTTTGGTGTTTGATCCTTTATCTTGCGAAAGATCAATCTGGCATTCTTCGAAACCAAATCATCGGAGTTCATTTTGTTGCGGTCGATTTCTTCAACAATGATATTGGTGAGTATCGGAAAGCCAATCCGTGCCGCTCGGACAACAACTTCCGGATCATCAAGAAGCACACAGGTATCAATTATCGCACATTCTCTTTTGTTGTTCACAACGGGCAACTCCTGATTTCAACACCAAATTCGTATAGCGTCTGCTTGTGGTTGAGGACAGGGTATTGGCCAAATTCGTATGCAATACCTTTCATCGGTTTGGCCGCTAAAGATGGTTCTCAGCGTCTTCGATTCAAAAATCACGGGCATTCACCCGCGAACGAGACGAAAGAGCGTCCCGGATGTCCAGAATGGAGGTGCAACAGCACCACCCATCAAGTCTGGACAATCTCGCGCCGATTGGCGGCATTACCGAGGATGTGCATGACCTTTCGGAAGCCGCAGGCCTGCGGAGAAACCACCGGGCGCGGACCCGACCATGGTTACTGACTCAGGCGCGGATCAAACTGCCTGTTGGCAGTGGCCTACATAGGCGCAGACGCCTGAGCAGGCAATTATCTCCGGCCCTCCAGGTTCATGCCTGACGAATCCTGCCTCATGGGGACCACCAAAATCTCCGGGGTCAAGCTGCTGGCATTGTGGAGCACCTCCTGTAACCTTGTTGCATGACGGATGCCCGGACAGCACCGGAAAAAGGATCGGCTCTGCAGCTGAAAGCCAGGCTGTTGGGAATCAGCCCGATGATCTGGCGGCGCGTGCTGGTGCCGGAAACCATGTCGCTGCACGAACTTCACGGCGTGCTTCAGGTGGCGATGGGATGGGAAGCGATCCACCTCTTTCAGTTCAGCGTCCGGGGCGTCGTGCATGCCGGGCCATACCTGTGCGGCCAGACGGTGGATTTGCCCCTGTCTGATTTCCGGTTTCGCAGGAATGCGAAGTTTGGCTACGTCTACGACATGGGGTGCTGGTGGGAGCACGAGCTGCGGGTCGAGGATCGCGTGTCCGCCGCGTCGGCCGAACGGCATCCGGTGTGCATCGGCGGCTCCGGCGCCTGTCCTCCGGAGGAGTGCGGCGGTCCCGACGGCTACCACGCGCGGCGGGAGGAGGCCATGAGCCTTGACGCCATGATGGATCTGGACCGCGTTGCCGGGTTCATCGAACGGATCGTGATCCAGCGAGACCTGTCCGGGCTTGAGGATGAAGATGAACGGTGGCACGCCGAAGCGGCGGCTGACCGATGCAGGTCCCGGCTCCGGTTCCTGGAGGACAAGTTTCTCCGCGGGCTCGTCAACAAGCAGTTCCGCGCCGGCAGGCACCGGCGGTTCATGCATCAGCAGATCATGTAAGGCTGCGCTGGTCCGCGCACAGAAGATCTGCTGCGAACGCGCCGGCGACATCCCCATGGCGCTGCCTGACGGTTCCCACAAGGCCGCGGCCGGCCGGATCCGCAACCTGGTCGAACTTGCGCTGCAGCATGGCGATGCTGGTCTCGGCGTAGATGCGTGTCGCGCTGATGTCGGCGTGCCCGAGGAACTTCTGGATGTCGGTGATGTCCATGCCGATCGCGAGCAGCCTTGTTGCCATGGTGTGCCGCAGAAGATGGGGGTAGATGCGTTTGCCGATCCCGGCCTCCCGCGCAATCCCGCGCACCACTTGCCCGATCCTCTGGCGGGAATAGACACGCGCACCCCTGGCGCCCTTCTCGCGGCTGACAAACAGCGGTCCGGATCGCCGCCTGCCGATGTGCATGGACAACAGACGGGCCAGATCGGTGCGGATCGGCACCTCGCGCCGCCTGCCGCCCTTGCCGCTCTCGATGATGATCACCCGCTCGGCCAGGCTGACATCCTCGACGCGCAGCGCCACGAACTCCGAAACGCGTGTCCCGGTTTCCAGCAAGGTCTGGATCATGAGGCCCGACTGGCCGTCCCGGGCATCGGCCGCATCGATGAACCGGAGCTGCTCCTCGAGCGTCAGGCGGGACGGAGCGGTGCGCCGCTCCTTCGGTGCCTTCAGGCCCGCTTTTTCCCGCGCCGCCCTGAAGACGGCCTTGGTCTGGACATAGTCGATGCCTTCCCGCAGCAGGATGTCTGCAATCTCGCCGGAAATGCGCTCGATATACCCGCCCATGAATTGGCCTGTGGCATTATGGAAAACAAACCGGCTTGCGGTTTATCCCGATCCGGCGGCAGAATCCACTGTCATGGAGGGGTTGGTGCTGCTTGGGTTTTCCTCTCTGCGCATTCTGGAAAACCGTCGCGAGGGGAAGGACATGAAGATCGAGATCAGGCTGAAGATCGATGCCGGGGAAGTCAATGTCATTGACGAGGAGGTGCTGGAACTCGACAAGCCGCACGACCAGCTGGAACAAATCGGTCTCTCGCTTGACGAAGCCAAGGATCTTCTTGGACGGCTTCAGGAGCGGATCGTCACAGCACAGGCCGCCGCCTTCGTGGAGGACAACCGCTGCTGTCGCCACTGTTCCAGCAGGCTCTGGAGCAAGGAGCGGGCTTCTTTCCTGTTCCGCACGCCCTTCGGCGACGTGCCGGTTGCAAGCCCGCGCCTGAAGCGCTGCAGATGCGGCGGCGCCGGAACCGGAACCTTCAGCCCGCTGTCGGACCTGTTCAGTGCGCATGTCGCGCCGGAAATGCTTTATCTGGAAACGAAGTGGGCCTCCCTGGTCTCCTTTGATGCCACGGTGGGCCTGCTCAAGGACGTGCTTCCCGTCGGCGCCACGCTCAACGCCGAAACCGTGCGCAACCACCTCCACCAGGTTGCGAACCGCATGGAAGGAGAACTGGGGGAGGAGCAGTTCAGTTTCATCGACGGCACACCAAGGGACCATGCCGCGCTGCCGCCGGCCGAAGGCCCGATTGTCGTCGGAATCGATGGAGGCTATGTGCGTGCCCGCGAGAGAGACGGCGAGGGACGGCTGACGAACTTCGAGGTTCTGGTCGGCAAGTCCATGGCCGAGGATCGGGGCGACCGGTATTTCGGGCTTGTCCGGAGCCTTGACGAAAAGCCCGGTCGCAGGCTGCACGAGGTTCTGCAGGATCAGGGCTTGGAGATGAACCAGGAGATCACCTTCCTGACCGACGGCGAGGACAGCATCCGCAGCATGGCAGAATTCATGTCGCCCTGCGCCGAGCATGTGCTTGACTGGTTCCACGTCACCATGCGCATCACGGTGCTGAGGCAGTATGCCAGGGGCCTTGTCAATCACCATCATGACCGGGAGGAAGCCGAAGAGATTGACCGGGCGCTCAGGCGCATCAAGGGGTACCTGTGGCACGGCAACATCCGTGCGGCCCTTCCCTGCATCGACGACCTTGTCATGGACCTTGAATGCATCGAGACCCGGTACCCGAACATCAAGGCGTTCCGCAAAGGCGTCTACGAGTTCCAGACCTACGTCGCCAACAATGCCCATACCATCCCGAACTACGCCGAGCGCCATCGATACGGGGAACGGGTGTCAACTGCATTCGTCGAATCCACGGTCAACACAGTTGTGGGAAAGCGCTTCTCGAAGAAGCAGCAGATGCGATGGTCCAAATCGGGAGCTCACCTCATGCTCCAGACCAGAACCCGCGTGCTCGACGGCACCCTCGGAACGAAGTTCCAATCCTGGTATCCCGGGCTCTTCAACGCGGCAAGCTCAAATCAGGCAATGGAACGAACAGCTGCTTGACCCCGGAGATTTTGGTGGTTCCCTGATCCATCCTGATCCCGGTCTGTCAGTAGACCCTGCCGTCTTTCAAAAGGTCTTCGATATGATCGTCGAGAGGTTTCATGCTCTTTTCGGCAATGCATCGTCGCAGCAAGGGAATATCATCGTAACCAATCACAAACCCGAACGGCATTTGCTCGCCAAATGTCTCCTGCCATTGCTGGCGAACGGCCTCCAGGTCTTCCCACGTGCAGGGCATCAGACGCCAGTTCCTTCCTGTTCGGCAACTTGGGAACGGAAGCCGTTGAGCAAGTTCATCAGGGTCTGATCTCCTGGATCTTCCGGGTCCAGACGGTCCGCTATCTCCGCCATAGCATGGTCGAACCCAGTCCACGAGATGGCCGTCAAATGCAATCTGTCAAGCAGGGACTTGAATGCGTCTTCGCCCAACCCATCAAATGCATTCATGCAGCCCCACGCGGGGCGCACTGTTTCCCGTGAAATCCCCCATGTTCGGGGGCAGTCGAGGTATGGCAACATGGTTGTTTTCCAGCCCCACCGCCAAGTGACGCTCTGCCCGATCGATGCGGGCCGGTGACCTGGAGCGCCAGGCGCTGTCGGAACGGGAATGTCAATGATCGCAAGGCAGGCTGCCCTGCCATGTCTCCTTCACCCGGGGATCAACAGCGGACAGGTGCAACAGGGTGCTCGTGCCGCGCATGGGTGATTGGCCGTTTGTCCTGCGCCCTGGGCAACAAGAGCAGCCCCACCTGCGCCACTGCAGTCATCCCGATCAATCATGATGATGCGTGGCAAGCGCCCTGCACATTGCAGCGAGTTGCCGGCGAAGGCGGACGGGCCTGACGATGGTGACGCTTTCGCCCCAGGTAAAGAGGTGCCAGCACATCTCATGGGTTCCGCCAGCGGTGAAGCGGACCGTAAGCGTTCCGTCGGCATGTTCCGTGATCGACTGGCCCGGGTGGAATACGAATGTCGATGCGGACCGGGCAGCCTCGGCATCAAATCGAAGGACAACGTTGAAGGGCTTTTCCTGGAACGTTCCGAAGGATCGCCTCGCGAAAATCTGCAGGTCGAATGCCGGGTCCCGCTCGAACCTCTCGCCCGAAAGGCAGACATCCTTCATGTTGGCGAGGCGCCAGAGATGCGGCTCGTCGTCCCAGCCGGTTTTTCCGACCAGGAAGGCCCGGTTGCCGTAGAGCAGGCCGTAGGGCTCGATGAGCTGGTTGCTCTTTCGTCCCGTGGTACGGGCAAGGTAGGTGCATTCAACCATCCGGCCGGTCAGGATCGCCTCGCGCAGCAGCGCCAGTTGTTTGCTGTCGATGGGTTGGCGCGGACCGGGACGCATGGCCAGGCCCTCGGCCTGCAGCAGAATGCCGAGATCGGCCTCGAGACGCTCCAGCGCACCTTCGCGCTGTGTTGCGCGCAGCTTTGTTTCGATATCCCGAAGCCTGGCTGCGTGTTCCGGGAGCCCGGTTTGTTCGAGAGCCTCGGCGGCTGTAGCGAGCGAAGTGAGTTCCTCTGCCGTGATCGGCACGAGGCGACGTAAGGCGTCCGACTGCAGCCGCCAGTGTTTCCTGCTGTCGTCGATCGGGACGATTTCAAGCGGACCGAACGCCCAGTCAACGGCATCGCGCATCCGCTCGGCCGTCCTGCGGCTGACAGACAGCTCCGCCTCGATGTCATCAAGGGTCAGGCCGACCCGGGAGCCCTGCAGCCTGACAGCCAGGTCTATGATGTCCCTCAGGCGCTCGTAGCGCATCCCGTCCATTCCTTCCCGCGTCATCCTGGCGCCAAGATAGTGAAAGGCGGTGGACTCGGGAACCGCTAGTGCAGAAAGCCGATCGCCTGCGGCCGGCCGGGCTTGGCTTCGCATTCTGCGCGCAGCATGGCAGCAAGCGCCTCCGGATCCTGCAAGCGGCCCAGGATCCCGGCCTTTCGGTGCACCACCGGGAAATCACCGGGCGCAAGCGTGTCGAGCCTTGCAAGAGAGGCTGGCGGCGGAAGATCGAAATAGCTCCGGAAAGCGGTTTCCACCTGTTCGGGCCCAAGGTAGCCGAGCGCAATCTTGAACACGAAACGCCGGAGTGTCGCCGGGTCGAGGTGCTTGCCAAAGTTGGTCGTGCAGGCAAACGGCAGAGGATGGTTTTCCATCCAGGCAAGCATCTCGTTGACCTGGCTGACCTCCCAGTTCCTCTGCGCCGAACGCCGGTCGGCAAGCAGCGAGTCGGCTTCGTCGAAGACCAGGAATGCTTCCTTGTCGCGCGCCTGCGCAAAGGCCCGGGCGATCGACTTTTCGGTTTCTCCCACCCACATCGACAGCAGGTCCGAGGCCCGTTTCTGGAGAACTTCCAGGCCGAGACGTTCGGCAAGGAAACGAACATAGGCGCTCTTGCCGGTTCCGGGCGGTCCCTGCAGGCAGAGGGAAAACCGCCTTGTCCCGGCATCTTGAAGCTGGCCGGCGAGCGCGGCGGCATCGATGTCCGCCCGCATCAGCTCCGGATCGAAACCGGACGGCGCTCCCTGTGGCGGCTTCCCGCAGGAGAGGAGTCTGGACAGGCTGCGGACTCCCCGGTGGACGGCGGCGAGATCACCTCCGGCAAGGCTCGCTGCAGCCGTCACACCGGCTGCAATGCCCGGGGCTGCATCGAACTCCGCGGCCAGCATCCTGACCTCTTCGGGCCCGGCCTTGATCCCGTGGAGGTCAAGCTGGCGGGACCAGACCCGGGCTCTCACCGGCGCAGTCGGCAGGCGCAGGTCGACTGCGAACATCATGCGCCGAAGAATGGCCGGGCTGAAATCACGGGCATCGTTCGTGGTCCACAGGACCGGCACGGGAGAGTTTTCCAGCAGCCTGTGCATGAAGACCTTCGAAGCAGCGCCCCGGGTCCGGCCGTACCGTTTCGGCCCGAATATCTCGAAGCCCCCGAAGGGCGCATCCAGCAGATCCTCCATTTCGTCAAACAGGAGCAGTGACCGCCGGTTGCCGGCCAGAAGATTCTGGGCGAGCCTGAGTTCCTGGAGTCTCTCGCCGCGGGTTGGCTCGCCGCCATCTTCATCCGCTTCGCCGGCAATGTAGAGATCTGCGCCGAGTTCTTCCGCCAGGACCTTGCAGAATTCCGTCTTGCCGGTTCCGGGAGGACCATGGAGCAGGATGTTGACACCCGGAATGCTTCCGGCAAGCGCTCCCTTCACCAGGGTCCCGACATGATCGCGGTCAGGGGCGACATGGTCGAAGTCCTGCCAGGCGAGTTGGCCTGGAGAGGCAACATCCAGCAGCAGGCGGGTTGCATCGATGCCGTCGCCGCCCGGTTCTGTCACGATCCGGTGAAGCCTCCTGAACGGCGTCAGATCTCCGTCTTCGTCAATCTTCACCAGCCCGGAGCGCACAAGCGGCGCATCACTCTTCAGGCGGAGCTGGACCGTGTTTGCCGGAAGGCCAAGAGCCATGGGAAGTGCCCGGCCGCCGATGTTGGGGTGCTCGAAGATGGCGTCGATCATCGACCCGAAGACCGGATGCGTGTTGTAGCGCAGGAGCAGTTCCAGAATGTCAATATCGGTTTGGCCGAGACCGGTTGTCTGTCCAAGGCCATGCAGCCGCTCAACGGTCCTGTCGCGATCTCCTGCCTTTCCCGTACATTCGCTGCGCAGGAATTTCTCGAGCTTTCGAAGTTTTTTCCCGGACAAGCCGCTCTTTCCGGAATCTGCATGCCAGGCATGGCGCCGCCGCCGTCTTCCCGCAGGAAACGCGATGTGTTTCTCCCGGTCGGACACCCAGGCGGTCAGCACCCGGGCAACAGGGTCACAATGCGCGAGGCTTGCCGCAATGTTTGCCAGATAGGTGTTCAGAAGATGACGTTCATGATCGGTCAGCACGGGTTCCTCCATTTCGAATCAGTGGAGAACATGTAGTGGACCGCTACGTCAGATCCGGACGCACTCAGCCGGAAATCATCGCGTCCTGTTCAGAAGCCTCGTCCTGATGACCGCCGGGCACAGGGATGGTTGCCGGAAGAGCGGATCGGAGTTGCGCCCGGACGGCGGCGCGGGAAGCCGGACAGGGGATGCCTGACGTATCCAAAGTCAATGAACCCGGCTGCGTAAAGGCTGTCGGGATCCGGTTCGATCGTGCTGGTGGGCGTGTTCGAGTGCCTCAGATTGAGCGGCGCTCCGTCTCCTGCCCCGCTCCAGCCTTCCGACTCCGGCCTTGTCTCAACTGCCATGGTGACTCTCATTTCGGCTGTTGTTGCGTTGATCGTCGGCGCAGCCGTTATGTGCATTCATACATTACAGGCCTTCCAGGAAGCGGTAGATCTCCACCATGGCCAGGGTATCGCGTTCGCAGTAGCGCAGGAGCGAGCGTGCAATCTCCTCTGCCTGTTCGGGACCGGACCGGATCATGCGCTCCCATTCCGCCATTGCCGATGATCCGTCCTGTACATCAAGATCGCTGTAGTCGAGATGCGGGCAAATGACCGGGAGCACCTTCTTGATCGATGTTGAGCCATCGAACCCTGCATCGACGTAGTCCAGCTTGAAGACGTCCTCGAGATCCACCATCCGCCCATTGAGGTCGTCCAGGAATTCCGCATGCTCCGGGAAAGCCCTGGCCATGTCCCTGTTGCGTGATTTCTCGAATGCTGCATGCCAGGAAATGATGCTGCCCACCTTCCCGATATCGGATCGCATCCGCTTGATGAGCTGGCGCGGCATGCAGGCTTCGCGCTCCAGGTATTCCCTGTGTGTGAGTGTTCCGTTCTCCTCCAGGACATGCAAAGAGTACTGAACCACGAAATGTCCGTGCGGGCTGGCGCCATCCAGGAGCGGCACGGCCGAGGCGAAGGTCTCATAGTCAAGGAAATGGAGTGGCCAGGCCAGTTCCGACAGGAAACCGCGGATGGCCTCCGCATCGACCTGCGGTTTGCCACTTGTGGCGGCCTCGACGAACCTGCGCTGCAGATCCGTCAGCGGAAACTCGTCCGGGACATCCTCAAGACTGAAAATGCCTTCGCAGACGAGCTCCCGGCGCTTGCCAGCGCTCAGCCTCGGAAGACTGTAGATCGATGGCGCAGGAACAGCGGGATTGAACAGCGCAAAGGTCTCGCAATGACTGCTGCGCGACAATTCAAGGCAGGAGCATCCGTCCCGGTCGATCTCGCCTGCAAGGAAATCGAACGCTCTTTCAATCTCTGCAACCGTTCCGGACTCGATCTCACCGACCTCACCCGTGATATCCGCAAACACCAGAAGCCCGGCCGGGTCTATGTCCCCGTCGCGGACATACGCACCATTCAGGTGAACCAGCGAGACGCGGTCGATCCGGTGCCCGGCGCGTTCGGCGCAGATTTTCTGGAAGCAGGCGTCCTTGATGTGTTC
Organism: Paracoccaceae bacterium; assembly: GCA_963664715.2. Taxonomy (GTDB): domain Bacteria; phylum Pseudomonadota; class Alphaproteobacteria; order Rhodobacterales; family Rhodobacteraceae; genus JAPOXR01. The sequence goes on along the minus strand of CAXXUY010000011.1, from coordinate 690,369 downwards.
ATCCCTGATGCCGGTTGAGGATTTGATCTCGTGGAGCACGGTCTTGCCGTCTTCGGTTCTCTCGACCGCGTCGGCCCTGGCAAACAGGCCATCTCCGGTTTCAAGGACCTGCTGGAAATTCGCCGTGCGGCCTTCGCTCTCCAGGAACCGGCGCACGTATCCTTCAACGTCATGGCCATCGCCTGCAAGCTTCGTGCCGAACGCTGAAGCCTCCCCTTGCGGGTAGTTCTCCGGCTCCCGCTTCAGAATCCAGAGGGATTTCCGGCAGCTCAGATAGTGCATGAAATCGGTCTTGGTCAGTTGGATTTGCATCTGTTCAGTTCAGCCGTATTTGAGAGTGGCCGGAGGCAGCAACACCGGCTTTCATCGCGATCGTGCTGCTTCGGAAAGAATGGACCCTGCCAAGGACGATATCCGCATCGAAGGCAGGCCGGACACTTTGGCTGAGCGGGCGGCCGGGTCTGGCAGAATTGTGTTCGTGATACAGATGGCGTAAGCCCTTCCGGAGGTCCGCAAGACAAGTCTCTTGATCGTCGGCAGCCGGATAAGGACAGTGGCCAATAAGGACAGTGGCCAGGCCAGCGAAGCGGGATTTCAGCCTTGAACGCGGCGCGAGACAGCATCCAAGGCGTCTTTGGCGGCCTTGTGAAGAGGGCCGAGGTCAATTGTTCCGTCATCCCGGATCATTGCAAGGTTCCTGCTGGTATATGCATAGCCATCTTCGAATTCCGGTTCGGGCCAGCCATCCCCGAAATCTTGCCCTGTCGTATGATCCGTGCCATCCATTCCCGAGATGTTCAGCCACAACTTCGCGGATTCCGTGTCAACCGAGACTCCCAAATCGATCACGAAATCCGCATCGACGATAGCGAATACCCGGCCAAACCATCTATTGTCCCAGAGTGAATACGTGTCGAGTTTATAGCCACTCCAGTCCTGTGAAGCAGATACGGATCTGGCCTCTCTACCGAAATCACATGCTTTCAGGGCAGGTCGCCAGATTGCAACCCAGAGATCGAGCAGAAAGGAACCGTATTCGCACCGAACCTGATGCGCCGACAGGACAGCCCTGTGAAATGCCTCCAAATGCTCCCACTCGATGTCAGAAGGAAGAGCGAGTTGCTTTTTCGAACCCTCTGAGGAAAAGATATGGTCGACCGCTGTCCGGACAGCAGTGTCCGCACAATACGCCCGGTAGCTCTCAGGCAGATTAATTGACATGGGTTCTGAGCCTCCTGTTCAATTGTCGGATACCTTCCCGCAGGTCATCCGGTCTGGTCCCAAAGGGTTCTGCGGAACTCGCGGTATTCCTTGTCGTCGTACTTGTCATTCAGAGCGCGCTCATGTGCAACCAGCAGGTCACGCCACGCCATCCAGAACCATTCCCTATTTTGCCTCAGCGACTTTTCAGTCTTCCCGCTGCGCCGGGGAGAGACAACCACGAGCCGTCGTCGGTCTTCTCCTGCGATCTTCTTGAGATGTTCCCTATAGGCGGGCAACTGTCCGCTGGTGACGTGATGGCCGAGCTTGGCCTCGATGGCGACTGCATAACGGTTGTTCTTCGAATCCTTCCATTCGAGCAGGAGATCTATGCGTTTGCCTCCCGCAATCTCTGCCTCCGCTGCCACTTCGATCTCGTTCAAGCCTTTGGCGAGTTCTGCCGCACCCAGCGCCTTCAACAAAGCGTGGACCCTTGCAACCTTTACGTCCGCGTCAGAATCTTTCAGAAAATACGCAAGACCCTTCGTGAACTGGGGCTCGGTGAAGGTTGCCCAGGCAATAGATTGCTCCGACCTGAACAGGTGTAGCTTGCGGAAAGGCCCGAAAGTGCACTTCACAGCCAGGAATCCCGAAGGCCAGTCCGGCGTACCGGCAAAGGGAAGTGCTTTCCTCCTGATCGCAACCGCTACCGCATCAAGCCACCACTCACCAAGTCTGGCCAGACCCCGATGTGTTTCGTCTGACCAGACGGGTAATTGAGTTGTCAGGAGATCTCTTCGGATTGCCTTGGAGAGAGGAGAGGAGCACATGTCACCGACCATGCGCAGGTCGACATCACTGAACTTCGTCTGCCGCCAGCCCTGGCTTGATTGCGGTTCGATCATATGTCCGCAATTCGCCCAACACCTCCAATGTGTCAAGCAGTTCAAGAAGTACGGTTATTGTTTTCCCCAAATAGGGTTCCAGCCAGTTTCGGATGGATGCAGAACGTTCGTGGACACCGGATTCTCGTTTCCGGCCGGTCTGGCCCTTCCGAGGGCCGTTTTCAGGGCCTTCAGTCCGAAATGCACCGGCAGTTGCCCATGAACAGCACGAGAGAGAGTATCCTGGCAAGGATTTTCATTTCGCCTGCTGCCTGAACTGGCCTGGTCAGGGGTTGTTGATCCGCAATCCGGCGGGATCTGAAGATTGCAGGAGACTGTCCGAAAAAAACGTCCGTTAAAATCGGTCAGTTCAGTCGCAAGAAACCAAACGTATTTCATCGGCCGATACTGTCAAGTAAAATAGTGAAAGCACAATTACATGGACAACGCATGAAAACCATCGCCTATCTCAGGGTTTCAACCGCACAGCAGGACGCGGGCAGCCAGCGCCTCGCCATTCTCGAATATGCCCGCAAAAACGGCTTTCAGATCGACGACTTCGTCGAGGCAACGGCACGGGGGCAGGCCTCGGTAAAACATCGCCGACTCGATGAGTTGATCGGTGCCCTCAAACGCGGAGACCGCCTTGTCGTCAGCGAACTCTCCAGGCTCGGACGGTCGCTCGGCCAGGTCGTCGCCGTCCTTGACGGCCTCGTGAAGGCGGGCGTCGCGTTCATCGCGATCAAGGAGAACATTCGCGTCGTAGACAAACAGGACATCCAGACCAAGGTCATGACCACCCTGTTCGCGCTGTTCGCAGAAGTCGAGCGTGACCTGATCTCCGAACGCACACGCGAGGGCCTCGCGAAAGCCAGGGCATCCGGAAAGAAGCTCGGACGCCCGAAAGGATCACTGGGTGTATCGCGCCTGGACGGGAAAGAAGACGAAATTCGCCACTTCATCGACCTCGGTGTTTCCAAGAGTGCAATCGCCAGGATTACCGGTGTCTCCAGGCAAACCCTCTATCAACTCATCCGAACAAGAGGCATTGCGCCGGGTCCTTAACGTGCATTTTTACACGAAATGTGTTGGTACCCTCAATTCGGTGATGACGGCTTCGCAACTCGTAACTGTCGCAACATTCTGCATCGCATGGTCAATCGATGCCCGGTGCCAGGCATCGTTCATGGTCGAACAGGCATCCTCCGGCACAATCACGCGAAAACCCTTGTCCGCCGCCGTTCTGGCGGTGTGCTCCACGCTCATGTTCGTCCATGCCCCGGTGTTGATCAGGGTCTCGATTCCGGCGCCCCTGAGGTAGCTCTCAAGGCGTCCGGACTCCCAGGCGCTCATGGTCATCTTCTCCACGACCAAATCGCCCGGCTGCGGTTCAAGCCCGGCCACCGGAGCCGCGCCCTGGCTGCCCCGGACAAGTGCATTCGCCTCCTTCACACTGCGGAAAAGGGGAGCATTGGATGTAAGGGCCGGGTGGCCGGGTTCGCACACGAACCAAACATGGATGACGAGCACACCCTTCCTCCGGCACGCCTCGGCAAGCCGGCGGCTGTTCTCCACAACATTCTGCGATCGCGCATGCGCCGGCGAACCGCTTTCCGCAAACGCGCCTCCCTCGGCAATGACGTCCCGCTGCATGTCCTGGATGATGAGTGCCGTTCTGCCGGGTTCGATGTTCAGTCCCGACCGGGCTCCGGTTGTCTCCGGTGTTGCCTGCGTGAACGGTTCCGTTCTCGCCCGTGTCTTGGTCTGCACGGAGTAGAGGGACGTGTTCGCGCATACGAACAGCGTGTCCCATGAGTCCCCGCCCCAGTGCAGATTGGCGCTTCCTTCAGGAATCTGGATCTTTCCGAGAAGCTTTCCGTCGAAGGAATACACCCAAAGCCCACCGGGGGCGGTGACGAAAACGTTCCCGTTGCTGTCCGCCTTCATCCCATCCGGTACCCCGGGCAATTCCTCGTCCTTGATGCCCGATGCGAATATCCGCGAATTCACGAGGCGTCCGTCGCCGGCCACGTCGAACAGACGAATGTTGGTCTGAACCGTGTCGTTGATCCACATGAACCGCTCGCACGGGCTGAAGCACAGCCCGTTCGGCTGCGTGAACATGTAGCGGTCGACAACGAGTTCGGGCTCCTCGCCCGGCCGATGGTCCGGCCGCATCCTGAAGACGCCCTGGAACCCCAACTGAACCGGTCTCGGTACGCCGTAATGCTCCATGCGGCCGAAGGTTGGGTCGGTGAAATAGATCGATCCGTCCGACTTCACGCAGATGTCGTTCGGGGAGTTGAGTTCCTTGCCCCCGAAATGCGAGCACATGACCTCGCGACCACCATCCGGCCGGAACCGGGCAACTGAACTCGTGGAATGTTCGCAGACAAGCAGGTTGTGCGCGCCGTCATAGGTCATTCCATTGCCCTTGTTCGACGGTCGCATGATTTCCGTTACGTTTCCGTCCGGCGTCCACTTGCGGCGAACATCCGCCGGCATGTCCGAGAAGAGCAGATGCTTCTCGACCGGATGCCAGACCGGCCCTTCGGTGAAGGTGAAGCCAGTTGCCAGCATCAGGACAGGCGCGTTGACGTCGATCAGTTCATGGAATCGGCTGTCGACCGCGGTGTGAGCCATTCCTCCCCCCTGTTCCGTTGGAATTGCCGCCTGTCCGCCCCTCGAGCGGGCTCAAGCGGGAAACCACTGCCTGCTCGGCAGCGACTCGACTGTCGGCCCCGGCACGGTCATTCCGAGCCGGCTGACCACCTGAGCATGCTCAATCCTCGCCGGCCGGTCATGGATCGGCAGCAGGAATCGGTAATTGTTGAGCAGCTTCTTGATGGCGGCCTTTTCCCCGCGCTTGGAGCCGGCATGGTTTCCGGTGACGCGGGGCTCCATCCAGTTGTTGGTGTGCACGTGGTTCACCACCTGGTCGTTGAAATCATAGATCACGTCGCCGCAGATGCAGGCCAAACCTTCGTCGGTCTCCACGACCACGTTCATGGATCCTTCGGTGTGTGCATGGGCAGGTTCGCACCAGACGCCAGGTATTATCTCCTCGGCCTGGGTGATCTCCAGATCCAGGAACCGGATGGCCTCAGGCTCGTAAATTCGCTCCACAAGGTGCATGATGTCGGGCTTCGGGTATTGCGGATACATGATTCCGGAGACGGAGAACTCCATTTCCCGCCGGTTCAGGACGACCGTCGTGTTCATCGGGAACTGATCGTCCTTTCCCGCATGGTCTATGTGAAGATGGGTGTGCATCACGTAGCGGACATCCCCCGGCTTCAGCCCGTGCCTGGCCAGCTGGTTCTCGACCATGTTGTCGTGCGACTGGAGGCCCCGCATTCCGAGGCTCTCCATGATGGCATTGTCCCGATATCCCGTATCGACCAGGACGGGATGGGTCCCGCCCAGAATGAGGAAGCCGTAGACCGGAACCCGCCGGACCCGACCGCAGTCGTGACCAAGGACAAGGAAACTCGCCTCAAGCTCGATGTCGCCGTAGTCAAGCACGTGAATGGTCAACGCCATTTGATGTCTCCCTTTTCTTCGGACGGGATCGGACAGCCCCTATATCCGGTAGACCCGCGCGGCCGTATCCCGGAATACCGCGTTGCGTTCATGTTCGTCGAGATGCGCGGACCGGGCCCTGAAGGTTTCGACGAGCTCCGGAAGGCTCGTCCAGATCTTCTCGATCGGGAAATTTGAACCGAACATGCACCTGTCCGCCCCGAAGATCGCCACCGTCTCCACGATCATCTCCTCCACGAAATCGGAATCGTTACGGTGCAGGAACGTGCCGAATCCGGAAAGCTTGGAAACGACGTTCGGCCGTTCCGCCAGCCGCTTCATGCCCGAAATCCACAATTCGCGGCCCTCATGCGACAGGTCCTCGAGCATGCCTGCATGCTGAAGGATGAAGACGACGTCGCTGCATTCGGCCGCCAGTTCGGCCGCGCCGGGCATCTGGCTTGCAAAGACCTGGAGATCGAAGCACCAGCCATAGTCGGCGAGACGCGAGATGTTCCTCCTGACGCAGGCGTCGGCGGCAAGGTCGGGCCTCGGCGCGAAACGGTAGCTCGGAATCTCGTGCCAGTGGAATTGCTGGCGGACGCCGCGCATCAGTGGATACCGGGAAAGGGCCTTGAGTTGCGTGCCGACATCCTCCCGGGTGAAATCGGCAAATCCCACGATGCCGTGGGGCCATCCACAGGAATCGGCGACCGACTGCACCCATCTCACCTCGTCCTCGAACCGGGCCGGATCCCAGTTCGCCTGGACGTAGACCGATTTTTCGATGCCGGTTCCGGCGACGTCATCCAGGTATTCCCTGATCGGGTAGTCCCTCCTGATCGAACCGTAGGATCCGAAGATCCTGGGCTGTTCGGGTCCCATCAGCCACGGCAGGTCCCTGCGCATCCAGATATGGTGGTGGGAATCGATCATCGAAGTCGTCCGATGCCGAGAAGGTGATCGGCGACCGCACCCGGTGTGCTGCCGTCCGCAAGGTCGTCGAAATGATGCATGGCGTGCGAAAGCGCCCGGGTCTGCGGACTGAATTCGGCATCGGCGGCGAGCGGCGTCAGCCAGGTCAGTCGCCAGGCATCGCGCGAAAGCCGCCGCACCGCATCGACCATCGGTCCCGGATCGCCCCGTTCAAGTCCGTCCGACAGCACGACGACCGCCGCACCCCGGGAGTGGGCGGAATACCGGGGAACGTTCAGGAATGCCTGCAATGCCTCGCCGAGTCGCGTGCCGCCGTCGATGTCCGCCGCCAACGAACCGATCCTGGCAAGGGCGCGGGCGCGGTCGCGGATCGCCAGTGCCGGCGTGATGCGCGTCAGGCGGGTGCCGAGCGTGAAGACCTCCAGACGCTCGGCGACGGATGCCAGGACATGTGCGAACCGCAATGCCCATTCCGTTCGCTCCTTCATCGACCCCGAAACGTCGATCAGGAGCAGCACGCGCCGCTGTTGGCGCCTGCGCCGCCGCACGGCCATCGTCACGGCCTCGCCGCCGCGCTGGATAGCCTTTCGAAGTGTCCGCCTCAGGTCGAAATGAGTTCCGCGTACGGCGGGCACCAGCCGACGGGTCCGTCGGTGCGGCAGGCCGGCGGGGGCGAGCCTGGCGAACCTTTCGAGGTCGCGGTCCTCGTCCCGTCGAGGGAACCGGCGGCTCGCAAGCCGTTCCGCAGCCGTCGCCAAAGTGCCCGAAGGTTCGGGGTGCTCCTGTTCGGCGACCTCGATGTCGCCGCCGCGATCCTCCCGCGCCTCCGCATCCCGGTCATGATCATCGGTGCCGGCCGGCGCCTCCACGGTCTGTCCCAGAAAGAACGCCCGGAACAGCGCATCAAACACCGGCTCCCGCTCCTTCGGGATTGCAAGCATCGCAATCGCGGCGCGTCGAATGTCTGCCATGCCGCGCGGGCCAAGCAGTCCGATGGCCTCCACGAAGCCGATCGTCTGGTCCGGCGAAACGGCAAAGCCGTGCCGGCGCAGCAGCGACGGAAAGGCGATGAACGGTCTCGCTGCGACCGGAACGCTCATGATGGCTGCCCCGGAAGGAGTGCATCGATGCGCGAATCGAGGAATGCAAGGTCGTCATGGTCCTTCAGCGCAACCCCGATCGCTTCCCTGAATGCCGCAGGCCATTCGTGCCCCTGCGACCGGAGCAGGGTCGCAGCCTCCGCCCACTCGATTGTCTCCGCAACGCCCGGCGGCTTTGCGAGAGGTTCCGAACGCAGCCCGCCCACCGCCGCAACAACGGCCTGAGCGGTCTCCTGCACCACGGTGCTGGCCCTGGCCATGACGATGCGGCTCTCAAGCTCGGGATCCGGGTAGTCGATCCAGTGGTAGACGCACCGACGGCGCAGCGCCTCGTGCAGTTCACGGGTCCGGTTCGAGGTGAGGATGACGACCGGATGCTCGCTGGCCCGCACGGTTCCGGTTTCCGGAATGGAGATCGTGAACTCGGACAGGTATTCCAGCAGGAACGCCTCGAACTCATGGTCCGAGCGGTCGATCTCGTCGATGAGAAGAAGTGTGCCCGACGGCTCCCGCAGGGATTCGAGCAACGGCCGCGACAGCAGGAACTCGTCGGAGTAGAGGTTCACATAGGCTTCCCCGGCCTGGCGGATGGCAAGCATCTGGCGGGAATAGTTCCACTCGTAGAGGGCGGCGGCGGAATCGATTCCCTCAAAGCACTGCAAACGGATGACGCGACGCGACAGTGCCGAGCCGACCGCCTTGGCCGCCTCCGTCTTGCCGACGCCGGGAACGCCCTCAAGCAGCAGCGGCTTGCCGAGCGCCAACGCAAGATAGGCCGCTGTCGCCAGCTCGTCGCTTGCAAGATACTGCGCGTCCTCAAGGGCATGCTGGAGCGCCTCGGGGTTGCCGATCCCGTCGATGCGTGAACGCACCGGCATCAGCCCGGGTTCCTGTTGCGGCTTCCGGCGGGAACCGTCGATGCGGCGGAACCGGTCACCGGTTGTTGCCCCTTGGCCGCGCCCCGCCATTCTCCCGGATGCCGCGCAATATCCTTTCGGGGGTGATCGGCAGCACGTCGCAGCGGACCCCCACGGCGTTGTAGACGGCGTTGGCCACGGCCGGAATGACTGGATTCGCGCACATTTCGCCGGGCCCCTTGCCGCCGTAGGGAGCATCCTCGGCCGGGCGTTCAAGGACGGCGATGTTGTGCTCCGGGATGTCCCCGGGCCCCGGCATGACGTAGTTGTTGAAATCAACCGGCAGGTGGTCGCGCTCCGGGTAGCGGGGCTCGGTCGTCTCGTAGAGCGCATGCGAAAGCCCCATCCAGGCACCCCCGACAAGCTGCTGCTCGACAAGCTTCGGATTCAGCGCCCGGCCGACCTCGTAGGCGGAGTTGATCTCAAGGACCCTGACTTCCCCTGTCTCGTCGTCGACCTCGAGGTCAACCACCAGTGCCGCGTGGGCAAAGCAGGAGACCGGGGACATTTCGCCGGTCTCGGGATCGACATCGGAAGGCGGAATCAGGAAGATTCCGCGACCGGCCAGCGTACGGCCCTGCTTGAACTGGGCAGCGATGGATGCGTCCGCGACAGTGATCGACCTGCCTGCGGACCCCTTCACATGGACGTTGCCTTCGCCGTCGGTAACGAGGTCTGCCGCATCCACCTCAAGCTCCTCGGCGGCCGCCTCCAGCAGTTGGGCCCGGGCCTCCGTCGCCGCCCGGATGACCGCGTTCCCGACCCTGTGCGTGCCGCGGGAGGCGAAGCTGCCCATGCAGTGGGGACCGGTGTCGCTGTCGGCGGTGTCCACATGGACATCGGCAACCGGCACGCCGAGGGCCTCGGCGGCGATCTGGCGTGTAACCGACTTCATTCCCTGGCCGAGATCGATGGAGGACAGCGTAACCATGAATTTCCCGTCCGGCGTGGCATGCACGAGAGCCTGCGACGGATCGCCCCCCAGATTCATGCCGATGGGATAGTTGATGCAGGCGAACCCGCGTCCCTTGTGCACCGTCATGTCATCGCCTCCTTGTTCCGGAAAGGAAACGCGGGACGCCCGGTCGGCGGACGCCCTCGGCGAAATGCCTCTCCCTTCGCGGTTCCTCCGGGCTCGGAGCCGCCGCTTCCGTGGGCGGGGCCGGCTCTGCCGTGCGGACAGGCGGAGACATGCGATCCGGGTCTGGCGGCGGGGCAGGGGGCGGGGACGGCCGGTACGGCATCGACGGTGCGGGAGCCGGCGATGCAACGACCGCGCTGGGCCGCCGCGCCTGCGTCGCCGGAGGCGGCATTGTCGGCGCGGGGGCGGAATCGGAGATCTGCATCATGTCGGACCGCTGAGGCGGTGCGGCCTTCGAGTCGCCGCCGGTGGAGGTTCCCGCTGCAAGCCGTCTGGTGAACGCAACTCCCGCAACCGGCTCGGCGGATATGCGGGACCTTCGCCTCTCGCCGATGCGTCCCGCCTCGTCGATGACGGTCTCGGGGATCTGCGCCCGGTCGCCGCCGCCTCCGGTCAGGCTGGACTGCCGGGTGGCGTTGGGGCCGATGCGCCATCCCGCCTTTTCGGCGGCGACCTGACAGCATTCGATCAGCGCGGTGTTCTTTGCCGTGCGCCGGTGCGCCTTCATGTCCCCATCCCGGTAGGCGTTCAGGATCCGGAACTCGATCGGGTCCATTCCCGCCGCCTCGGCCGCCCGGTCCATCTGGCATTCGATGGCGAAATCAACACCTGTGATGCCGAATCCCCGCATGGCTGTCGCGGGCGTGCGGTTGGTGAAGACGCAGTAGACATTGGAGTCGACATTGGGGATGGAGTAGGGCCCCGGAATGTGGCCGGTGCACTTCACGACCGCATAGGAGGACAGGCGGGTATAGGCGCCCGAATCGAAGAAACCGGTGAAGCGCCTCGCAAGAATGCGTCCGTCGCGGGCGATTCCGTCCTTGATCCGCCACAGTTCCGCCCCGCGCGGCGCTCCGACCTGCATCTCCTCCTCGCGGTCCCACATGAACTTGACCGGCCGACCGGTCAGCATCGCTCCGAGGACCGACATCGGTTCGACGATGCTGTCGACCTTGCCGCCGAAGCCGCCGCCGACCGTTCCGCCGATGAAGTGCAGCCGCGACGAGGCCACGTCGAGCAGCTTCGCGGTGGTCGCCAGCGAAAAGAACAGCGCCTGCGTCGAGGTGTGGCAGGTGTAGCGGTCGTTCGACTCCGGGACGGAGATGGCACCGCAGGTCTCCATCGGGGCCTGCTCGATCGGTGACATCCGGTAATTGCCCTCAACGATGCGGTCGGCGGCGGCGAACCCCGCCTCCACATCCCCGAACCGCAGCTTCTGGTGATCGTAGCGCTCGTGGTAGTCGAACGTGTTGTTGGGATAGGTCTCGTTGACGACGGGCGCATCCGGGGCGAGGGCCCTTTCGACATCCAGCACGTGCGGCAACACCTCCCAATCCACCCTGACGGCATCGACCGCCGCCCGTGCCTGGCGTTCTGTGTCGGCAATCACCGCAAGGATCGGCTCACCGAGATAGCCGACCTTCGACGGAGCAAGCAGTGGCTCGTCCTCCTTGCCGAATCCGATGAGCGACAGGAGCGTGTTCAGGTTCTTCGGGACATCCTCCGGCCTGACGATCCTGCGTACCCCCTCGATCCGCTCCGCATCCGACACGTCAATCGAACGGATGCGCGCGTGATGGTGGGGGGACCGGACGCAGCGCATGTGGAGCAGGCCCTCGAATTGATGATCGTCATAGTAGGCCGAGCGCCCGGTGACGTGGCCGAGGATGTCCTGGCGGATCGTCGGGCGCCCGATTTCCTTGAGATCCTCGTCGCGCTCGTCGGCAAAAAGCTCCTTGCGGAATTCGATCGACGACATCAGTGAGTCCCTCCCCTCATTCTCTCCGCCGCCTCCCCTATCGCCCTGATGATCGGTTCGTAGCCGGTGCATCGGCAGAGGTTGCCGGAGATTGCATCCACGATCTCCTCCCGGGAGGGACGGCGGTTGGCGTCAAGCAGGGCCTTCGCCGCCATCAGCATGCCGGGCGTGCAGTATCCGCATTGCGCCGCGAAATTCTCCATGAAGGCACGCTGAAGGGGGTGAAGTTCGGGACCGTCGGCAAGGCCGCCCGTGGTTTCCACGCTCCTTCCCACCGCCGCTTCCGCCAGCGTGAGGCAGGCCAGGTGCGGTGCCCCGTCGATCAGAACGGTGCAGGTTCCGCAGGTCCCCTGACCGCAACCGTATTTCGGCGACAGGTCGCCGACGCCCCGGCGCAGCAGATCCAGGAGATTCTGCCCGCCGTCGGCGAAGGCGGCGACCTCGTATCCGTTCAGGCGGAAGGCAACGGGCGTCCTGGCCACTGTCCTATCCAGTCCTTTCCAGGAGGAACCGCCTGAGGTAAACCGGCGCGACCTCGCTGCGGTACCAAGCGGAGGCAAGGGCGTCGTCCGACGGCGAGATGTCCCCCCGGACGGCTTCCAGCGCCCTTGTGATTCCGCGCTCGTCAAGCGCAACGCCCTCAAGGGCGGCCTCGACCGATCTTGCCCTGACCGGCGAAGGTCCCATGGAACCGAATGCGACCCTGGCGCCGGACACCCGTCCCGTGGCGATCGGCAGGCAGGCCGCAATCGACAGGACCGCGACACCCTTCGGCCTCACTCGGGTGACCTTGCTGAACCTGAACTCGCCGGAACCGGGACGCGGCAGCGCAACCGCATCCACCAGGCCTGGTGCGGACTCCCTTTCCGCAAGCAACGACTCAAGGCCGCTCTCCGTTCCGTTGGCGAATCTGACTTGCGCGTCCAGTGCCAGAAGCGCGGTCGCGAGATCGCCATACGGTGGCGGGGCGAACAGGTTGCCGCCGACGCTCGCCATGTTCCTGATCGCAGGCCCGCCCACCGAACGCGCCACCGGCGCCAGGAACGCCAGCTCCTGCGACGCGAGGATTGCCGCCATGGTGGCACCGGCTCCGATGGTTACAAGATCGCCGTCCGGCTGAATCCGGCCGAGCGTCGGATCCGTGCTGCGCACAACCCTGTCGAATCCGAGGTTTCCGTGGTTGATCGACCGCATCAGCAACGTGCCTCCGCCGAGATAGCGGCTTCGGTCCGTCATCGCCCTGTCAGCCTCGGCCAACGTGCCGTACGTGTCAACGGCAAGCATGCTCAGGCCTCCAGCCCCATGTGCGAACGGATGGCGTTGAAGCCGGCCAGATAGATGTCGTCGCGCACCATGGCGGCAAGGGAGTCCTGCATGCCGACAGGCGTGTCGAACCTGCTCTCCCATTCCCAGAAGGTCAGGTTGCCGTCCGTTACAGGGGCAAGGCGCACATGGGCCACGTAGTTGAGGAGCGGCACCGGCGTGTCGAGCAGGCAATAGCTGTAGGTCTGCTCAAGATCTGACAGGGTGAGAAGCCGCTCGCGCAGTTCCGAACCGTCGCCCAGCCTGAAACTGCGGACGCAGCCGACCTCGTCCGGGCTTCGCCGGCGTTCGATGGAGCTGGTCGCAACAGCGGGGTGCCAGCGGTCGTGGCCATTGAAGTCCCGGATGACCTCCCAGACCGATTCGACCGGCGCTTCGATGATCGTGCTTTGCAATACCTTTACCAACGGTCGGTCCCTAGCCACCGAAATGCCGCTTCAGCGCATCGAACCCGGCCTGGAACACGCCTCCGGAGATCCCGGAGACAAGGTCCCCTTCCTGATCCGGTTCGCATTCGAATTCAGCCGACCATTCGATGAAGCAGCGTTCCCCGTCGGTGATCGGGGTCAGGCGCAGGGTGGCGACATAGTCGGTGAGCGGCATCGGGCTCTCCAGGATGGAATACGTGCAGAACATGTCATAGTCGGAAAGGCCTAGCAGCCGCTCGCGAACGAGCTCACCGTTCTGGAGGTGAAAGTGGCGCACGCAGCCGATCTTGTCGGCCGGCAGGGCGTCCTCAATCCGGCTGTCGCGAATTCGCGGGTGCCATCGCGGCAGCCCGTTGAAGTCGCGCACGCGCTCCCAGACCTTTGAGGCAGGGGCACCGATCACGGAGGAGACATAGATCCGGGCCATTCAACCGGCCTCCCCGGAGGGTGGTTCGCTGCGGTCATCGGGCTCCTTATCGTCCCTGCTGCGCTCCTCCTCGGTTCTTTTTTGCTCGATGGCGCGCCGGCGCTCATTCTGGATTCTGCTGAGGTCGGATGCTTCGCGCAGCAGCCCGCTCTGGCGCGAGATGTTCGAGCCGTCGAATCCGATGTCCGAAAGCAAGCCGTCCACCATCGGTGCCTGGACGCGGTAGCGAAGCGCCGAGTTGATGACTTCGTCGGTCGGGCTCGCACCGGTCGCGCCGCCGCTGTCCTGACCTCCGATGCCTTTCGCCCCGTCGCCGCCAAGCTGCACGATCCTGATGTCGTTGATCCTTTCCAGTGGCTTGACCGATGCGGCGACAATTCCCTCGACATGTTCAAGCATCTTCCGCCTGAATAGCGAACTGCGCGCCTCGTCGGTGAGGATGTTCTCCGCCTCGTTGATCAGCTTCTGTGCCTCCGCTTCGACCGCGGCGCGGATGCGTTCGGCCTCGGCGGCGATGCGCTTCTCCTCAGCGGCCTTTTGCGCAAGAAGGACATCGACGGACTTGCGTCGGTCCGCCTCCTCGGTTTCGCGTGCGGTCTTGACCCGTTCGGCGGCTTCGGCGGCAAGCGCCTTCGCCCGGTCCGCCTCAATTGCGGCCGCACTTTCCTCGAGCGACTTTGCGTAGATTGCGATCGCCCGCTCCATGGCGGCCTCCTCGACCGCCCGCTCGCGCTCGATCTCCAGCTTCCTTCGTTCCGTCTGGTGGCCGATCCTGACATCGTCCAATCCGCGCTCGGAATCGATCCTTGCCCGCTCGACTTCCTCCTGACTGGCGATTTCGGCGGCGCGGACAGCCTTCACCCGGGCGATCTCCAGCTGCTCCAGAGCCTCGCGCCTGGCCAGTTTCGACGCATCGACATCCTGTTCGGCGCGAACCCGCTCGACATCCAAGGTCCTTTCACGCTCGACGCGGGCAACCTCAATCTCCTTGTCGGCGGCAATGTTCGCGGCCTCGACCGCCTGCAGCCGCGAAATCTCCCGCTCCCGGATCTCCTGTTCGAGGGCGATTCTTGCGGCGGCGATCTTCCTCTCCTTGGCAATCTGCGCCGCTTCGAGCGCTTCGGCCTTGCTGATCTCAGCCGTTTCGATGACCTCCTCCCTTGCCAGATCGCGGGACCTGGTGCTTTCGTCCCTGGAGATCCGTTCCACCTCCACCGCCTGCTCCTGGGCGATGCGGGCCCTTTCCAGTGCCTCCCGCGAGGCGATCTCCGCCTCGTCGATGGCCTGATTGCGCGCAATCTCCAGTTCGCGGATTCGTTCCTGCTGCTCGATTCTGGACTTCGAGGTCTCCTCGTTCGCCGCTATCTCGGCGACATCGAGTGTGCGCTGCCGGTCTATCTCAAGCGCCCGGGTCTCCTGTTCGGCGGCAATCCGTTCGGCGCTGAGCTCCTTTTCCCGCGCTATCCGGGCGGCCTCGATTGCCTTTTGGGAGGCGATTTCCGCTTCCTCCACCGCCCTTTGCCGGGCGATGTCCAACTCGCGGGTCTCCCGTTCGGAGCTGATTCGTTCGGCGGTGACGTTCCTTTCCTGCTCGATCCGCGTCCTTTCGGCCTCCTCCCGCGCCGCGATGTCGGCCTGTTCGACGGCGAGGTTGCGTTCTGCCTCCTTCTCCCGGGTCTTCTGCTCCAGCGATATCCGCTCCTCGGCGATCGTCCATTCCTGGGCAATCCGGGCCTTTTCGATGAGCACCCTGGTCGCGATCGTGGTCTCCTCGACAACACTCTCGCTTTCGATCTCCTGTTGGCGGGTGTCCTTCTCCGAGTCGATCCGCGCTTGGGCGATCTGCCGTTCATTGGAAATCCGTGCGGTTTCGACGGATTCGCGCGAGCGCAACACCGCCTCCTCCGCCTCACGTTCCCGCTCCGACCGTTCGACCGCCAGCTCGGCGCGCTGCCTTGCCCGACGGAACTCGATCTCCCGCTCCTGCTCCAGCCTCGCCTCCTCCGAGAGCTTGTCGATTTCCAGGGACTGCCTTTCCGCCTCCAGGTTTCGTTCGCGGATTCGGATCATCGTATCCTGTTCAATGTCGTTCCTGAGGCGTCGGCGCTCCTCGATGGCCTGTATCACCGTGGTCAGGCCTTCGGCGTCGAACTTGTTGGAGGGGTTGAAGAATTCGATGTTGGTCTGGTCGATGTCCGTGATCGAAACGCTTTCGATCTCCAGACCGTTCTTGTCGAGGCCGGTTTGCGCAGCCTCGAGCACTCCCGCCACGTAACTGTCTCTTGCCACGTGGAGTTCCTCCATCGTCATGGAGGCGGCAACCGTCCGCAGCGCCGACACGAACTTGCCCTCCAGCAGCGCGTGAATTCTCTCCGGCTCCAGGGTCCTTCGCCCGAGGGTCGAGGCAGCCAGGCTGACCGCCTCACGTCCCTGCCGAACGCGGACGTAGAACTCGGCATCGACATCGATGCGCATGCGGTCCTTGGTGATGAGGGCATCATCGCGCTCCCGCGTCACCGACAGCTGGAGCGAGTTCATGTTGACCGGGGTTATGTCATGAATGATCGGCCAGACGAAGGCGCCCCCATCGATTACGACCTTCTCGCCGAGAAATCCGGTCCTGACGAAAGCCACTTCCTTGGTTGAGCGCCTGTAGAGCCAATTCATCACCCAGTAGAGGATGAAGATGACGATGACCGCAAAAATCAGCCACAGCACCAGTTGTCCGATCAATTCTCCCGTCATTTGGGGTCCCCCTTCCGGTCATGCCGACCGATGCAGGTAAATTCGCGCGTCCGCTCAACGAGCGCAACTTCCGTCGGCAACCTTTCCATTGACGATGCGCCATAGAAGCCGTGGCAGTTCGGGCAATGCTCAAGGACGAACTCCGCGTCCGAGGGCATCGCCACCGGCCCGCCATGGACAAGGATGATTGCGTCATCCCTGATGGCGAGTGCCGCCTCGGCCCACTCCTCCACAAGCTTCGGGCAGTCCTCCAGTGTCAAGGACGATTCGGCGCCGATCGCCCCTCCTGTCGTCAGGCCGAGGTGGCAGACGATGATGTCGGCACCCGCCCGGGCCATCGCCTCGGCGTCGTCGGCGGAAAAGACGTAAGGTGTGGTCAGCATCCCCTTTCCGCGGGCTTCGGCAATCATCTCGACCTCGGATGCGTAGGACATCCCGGTCTCCTCAAGGTTTGCCCGGAACATGCCGTCGATCAGCCCGACTGTCGGGAAGTTCTGAACACCGCTGAATCCGGCCGAACGCAACTCGTCCAGGAACCTCGGCATCAACCTGAACGGGTCGGTTGCGCAGACGCCTGCAAGCACGGGCGTCCACTTGACGACCGGGAGAACCTCGCCGGCCATCTCCATGACGATGCCGTTGGCGTCGCCGTAGGGCATGAGCCCGGCAAGGCTGCCGCGGCCAGCCATCCGGTAGCGCCCGGAATTGTAGATGACGATGAGGTCGATTCCGCCCGCCTCCTCGCACTTGGCCGACAGTCCGGTTCCGGCCCCGCCGCCGATGATCGGCCGGCCCGCGGCGATCTTGGCGTGCAGCCTGTCGAGTATCACCCCGCGGTCGAACATGTCCGTTACTCCCCGATTGCCCGGCGAACCGGAGCGCTGTGAAATTCCCGGAAGGCCCCGAGGACCAGATCGGCGAAGGCATCGTCGTTCAGGTTGTCGGGGGTCCGAACCAGCCGCCTTTCCGAGGTCTGCCGCACGGTGTCCTCCAGCGCCTGGAAGAGGGCACCGTCCGCCTCGGGGTTCCAGAACGGTTCACCCGGCCGGTCGAGCAGCGAAACACCGCCTTCGGGAAGGAAGAACCTGACGGGCCCGGTCATGTCATTGAGCCTTCCGCCGATCCAGCGGCCGATGGCGGCGTTCTCCGCCGGTGTGGTCCGCATGAGGGTGATCTGCGGATTGTGCTCGTAGAACTTCCTGTCCCGGAACTGCTCAGGAACGGTGTCCGGTGCCTTGAAGTTGACCATGTCGAGCGCGCCGCAACTGCCGATGAAGGGGACTCCGGCCCTGATGGAGGCTCCGAACCGATCCTCGTCCGCCGGGAACACGCCCCCGACGATCATGTCGCAGACCTCGGTTGTTGTGATGTCGATGACAGCGGAGAGCTTGCGCGAATCGAGCAGTTTCTCCATCGATCTCCCGCCGACTCCAGTGGCGTGAAAGATCAGGCAGTCATAGTCGCCGGCCAATGCCGCCGATATCCTTTGCACACAGGGTGTCGTAACTCCGAACATGGTGATTCCAACCGCCGGCTTGTCGGTCGGGCTGGCCTGCGTACCGTTCCGCTGGGCGTTGACCATTCCGGCCAGTGCCGCGGCGCCGTTCGAGAGGACTTCGCGTGTGATCGAGTTGATGCCCTGCACGTCGGCGACCGAATGCAGCATCATGATGTCTGAAGGTCCCACATATTGGGACACGTCGCCGCTTGCCACGGTGGAAATCAGGACCTTCGGGGTTCCGACGGGCAGGGCGCGCATTGCAGGCGATACGAGGGCCGTGGCACCGGATCCGCCGGTCGCAATGATGCCGACGATGCCGTCCTGGTGGCGTATCCAGCGCTCGAACGCAATCGTCATCGCCGAGACGGCGCTGCCGCGGTCCCCGGTGAAGACACCCGCCATTCCCCGCGGGTGAAATCCGGCTATGGCGTGAGGCGTTATCTCGGCACCGGAGGGTCTCCTGGTGGTGGACAGGTCGGCCAGCTGGACCTTCAGCCCCTGGTCCTTGAGCCGGTCGCGCAGGAACCCCAGCTCCTCCCCCTTGGTGTCGAGGGTCCCGGCAACCAGCACCGTCTCCGAGTGGCGGCGCGGCCGGGCGGGCTGCTGGCCCCTGATCCGTCCCGTGGTCTCCTCTGGGTCCGTCAGCGTGCGGGCCGCCCCCTCGATGACGCGGACCGGTACCGGCTGCGACCAGCGGGTCGGCGTCTGTGGGTTCGAGAAATACACCCGCCGGGGCCCCAGGGTCCCGGCCTGGCCCTCGGAGGCCTGAACCGGACCCGGTTGGTCACCATGATCGTGGCCATGCCGTCCCACACCCAGCAGCGACTGCTGAAGATCCCGGTCGCCGGACAGCGTTGCCGCATCCAGAATGCGGTTGACCCGGCCGTTCACCATGATGGCGACCCGTTCGGACACGGCGCAGGCCACACCGATGTTCTGCTCGATTACCAGAACGCTGACATCGCCTTCGGCACCGAGGCGGATCAGCATCTCCTCGACCTGGCGCACGATCAGGGGAGCGAGACCCTCGGTCGGTTCGTCCATCAGCAGAAGTTTGGGATTGAGCAGCAGTGCCCTGCCTATGGCCAGCATCTGCTGCTCGCCCCCGGAGAGGTGGCCCCCATTGTGCGAGCGGCGCTCCGCAAGCCTCGGAAAGGTCGAATAGATCCTGTCCTTCGTCCAGGGTCCGCGGTCCCCGGCCACGAGGTTGAAGTGCTCCTCCACCGTCAGGGACCGCCAGATTCGCCGACCCTGCGGAACATAGCCTATGCCGCGCCTTGCGATTTCGGCCGGCGACAGTCCCGTCAGGGGCACCCCCTCGAACTCGATTGATCCGGAGGAGGTCGCAACCAAGCCCATGATGGCATTGCAGAGCGTCGTCTTCCCCATGCCGTTTCGGCCGACCACCGACAGCACGCCCCTCCGAAGGGTGAGATTCACGCCCTGCAGCGCATGGCTGTGGCCGTAGAAGACGTTCAGATCGCGAACGTCCAGTGCCGGTGTCGTCCGGTCAGCCAACGTCGCCCCCCAGGTAGAGTTCCTGCACCTCGGAGTCGCTCTCGATTTCCGCAGGGCGGCCCTCCTTGAAGATGCGACCGTTGTGCATCATCGTCACAAAGTCCGAGACCTGAAGGGCCACATCCATGTCATGCTCAATGATGATGTAGCCGATGTGCTCCGGCAGTCCGGAAAGAATCCCGATGAGTTCCCGTCTTTCTGCCGGCGAAAGGCCTGCCGCCGGTTCGTCAAGCAGCAGCAGACGGGGTGCGCCGGCCAGGGCCATCGCCAGCTCCAGTTGCCGCTGTTGGCCGTACGACAGTTCCGATACCAGCGTCCCGACGACGGATTCGAGATGTGCCACCCGAACCAGGGCCTCTGCGCTTGCCATGGCCGGTTCGTTTCGGCGAGGGCGCAGCATGGAGAAACGGCCCCTCAGGACACCGCGGCAGGCGAGGTAGATGTTGTCCAGAACCGTCAGTCCGGAGAACAGCAGCGAGATCTGGTAGGTTCGCCTGAGGCCACGGCGGATCCGCTCCTGGGGCGGAAACAAGGATACGTCCTCGCCATAGAAGCGTATCGATCCCGCCGACGGAAGGAAGTCGCCGGTGATGCAGTTGAAGAGAGTCGTCTTACCGGCCCCGTTGGAGCCGAGGACGGCCCTGCGCTCGCCGGGCAGCATGGTGATCGACACGTCGTCCAGCGCGACCAAGGCACCGAATGACCTTGAAACCCCCCTGAGCTCCAGCGCGTTGGCCGTTCCGGTGGCGGAAAGGCGATCCGAAAAACTCTCGGAGAGCGTCATGACCCGCTCCCGTCCCGGTCGCGAAGGGGGTCGCGACCCCAGTTCCTTCGCCACTTCTCCCACAGCCCGAGCAGCCCGTCCGGGGACCAGAAGACGATCACCAGGAAGCCGAGCCCGATGAGGAGTTGGAACCTCTCGCCTCCGAGGCCAAGCGCAACCAGGATGTCGATGGCGAACGTCTTCAGCACGACGTAGACGAACGCGCCTATGAACGGCCCGATCGGGTGGCGCAGTCCCCCGATCACCGCAATGACGAGGATGTCGATGACGGGTCCGATACCTGCCGTCCCAGGTGAAATCTGGGCCGACTGCCATGTCAGGAGGATGCCCCCGAAGGCCGCCGGAATCGCGGCGAAGGTGTAGGCGGCCACCCGATGCGCGGTGACGTCGTATCCGAGTGCGGACATTCGCCGGGGATTGTCCTTCACGCCCTGGAGCGCGAGCCCCATCGGCGAGCGCCCGACATAGAGCACGACGAAATACCAGAAGACGGCCCAGAACATGGTCAGGTAGTAGAATGCGGCCGGACCGCGCCAGTCCACTCCGAAGAGTTGCGGCGGCAGCACGCCGTTGAATCCGGAGAACCCGTTGAAGATCACGTAGTTCTGCCGGGTGAAATAGAAGAAGGCGGAGGCAATCGCCAAGGTGATCATGATGGTGTAGATGCCCTCGGTCCTGACCGCTAGCCAGCCGGTCACGGTCGCGAACACCGCCGCGATGACAAGTGCGATCGGAATGTTGAGGTACCACGGCCATCCGAGACTAATGTCCGTGATCGCGCTTTCGCCGAATATGGCAACCATGTATCCGGCGAGCCCGGCAACGGTCATCTGTGCCAGGCTCACCATGCCGCCGTACCCGGCCAGGAACATCAGGCTCAGCGCAATCATGCCGAGGATGAACGACCATCCGAAGATCTGATAGAGCACGAAGTCCGCGGCGAACCCCGGCATGATGAGCAGGATTGCGCCGATCACCCAGTAGGCCGGGTTCACGCGCCTGAACCAGCCTCGGGCGTTGAGGCCCCGTTCCCCGAATTCCGCCATCACCATTGCCTACCGCCTTCCCAGGAGGCCCTGCGGCCGGAAAGCGAGGACCAGAACCATGACCAGGAACGTCAGCACGACCGCATAGGTCGGAAAGTAGACCGAGCCGAACTGTTCGGCGATTCCGATCAGGAGGGCACCGAGCGCGGCACCGGGAATTGATCCCATACCGCCTACGATCACGACCACCAAAGAGGCGAGCAGGAACCGGATGTCCTCCCCTGGGGCGATCGACTGGAACGTGCCCCCGACCACCCCGGCCATGCCGGCAAGCCCGGCGCCGAAGGCGAACACGCCCACGAAGACAAGCTGAATGCGGGCACCTGTCACCGAAAGCATGTCGCGGTCGTCGACGCCGGCCCGGATGAGCATTCCGATCCTGGTCCGGTTAAGCATCAGCCACATTGCGATGCCGACGGCGACCGATGCGGCGAATGTTACGGTCCTGATGAGCGGGTATTTGAGGTAGACAAGTTCGCCCGAGCGCTTGACGCTCGACACGAGGAAGGTCTCCATCGGTCCCGAAAGCCAGCTCGGGGCGCTGATGTTGTAGAAATCGCCCCCGAACGACCAAAGCATAAGGTCGGCCAGCACAATCGAGATTCCGATCGTCACCAGTGTCTGGCGCAGGTCCTGACCTTCCATTCGCCGGAATACGAGTGTCTGCAGCAGGATGCCGACGAGGCCAACCAGGATGAATGCCGCCGGGAACGCAAGCAGCCAGTAGCCGGTCCATTCGGCGAAAAAGTAGCCTATGTAGCCGCCGAGCAGATAGAGTGAGCCATGGGCCAGGTTGACGTTCCGCATCAGCCCGAAGATCAGGGTGAAACCGCTTGCGACCAGGAAATAGAGTCCGCCCAGGGTTATGCCGTTGAACAGGGCGTTGAGGAACACCTTCTTCTTGCCGATCAGGTCAACGAGCCATGCGGGCCAGATCGCGAATATCAGGTACAGTGCAACGGCGACGCAGATCGCAATGAACGCGACCCACCAAGGATGGCGTTCGGCAAAGGCCCTCATCACGAAGTGCGCCCCGTCGCAGGTGCGGTGTCATCGGTACCGCCCGAAAATGTCCGAATTGTGCCGGTTGCAGCCAAGGAACATTCCCCCCGCCGGATTAACCGGGCGATCCGGTCCGCCGCCGGTCCCGGGTGCCCGGAGCAACGGGGTCTCGCAGCAAGCGTCGGTCGGGACGCCGAAGTGCCGCGCTTGAAGGCCGGAAGCCGGCGCGATGGAACCCGGGGCGGCAATGCCGCCCGCGGGTGCAGATGATCGGGATCTGATTGTTGCCGGATCTTCCTACTCGTAGGAGGTCCTGCATTCCGGGACTTCGCGGCCGGGCAGTCCGATCCTGGCGAAGACGTCCGGATCCAGCCCCAGCGTCTGATTGACGTTTTCCTTGATCGAAACAAGTTGCGTTGCGAGCGACCCGTCGTCCAGCTCAACCACTTCGGAGACGAAGTTGGTTCCGATGGCCTGCCTGTTGGCGTCCAGCGTGATCATGCCGTTCGGCGCGTCCAACTCCAGGCTTGAAAGACAGGAGCGGAACGAGGCGTGGCCGTCGGAGAGGTCTCCGTTGACCTCGCCCAGGCAGGCCAACGCTGCGCTTGTCGCATTGTAGTAGCCGGTTGCCAGCAGCGAGGGACTCGGGAAACGCTGATCCGGCGGGAACGTATCCTGGTACGACTTGACGAAAGCCTGCCAGTCCGGATCGTCCCAGGTGTCCGCCTGCGGACCCGATGAGGGCACGCCGATGAGGGCATCCTTCGCCGAACCCTTGGAGTTCAGCACGGTTCCGTCGACCATGATCGTGCCGCCGATCAGCTTGGCGTCGCCGCCGGCCTGCTGGTACTGGTTCAGGAAGTTGACCGCATCACCGCCGCCGAGGCCCAGATAGATGGCATCCACGTCGTCCGGCAGTGCGGCGATGATGGAGCCGAAATCCTTGGTTCCCAGTGGGACCCAGAGCCTTTCGGTGATTTCCCCGCCTGCCAGGCAGTATTCGATGGCCAGGCCAAGCACCTGCGTGTAGACGAAGGAATAGTCCTCACCGATCGTGGCGATGGTTTCATATCCCTTCTCGTTGTAGATGTAGTCGCCCAGTCCGGCCGACCATTGTGCGCCATCCATGTTGAACCGGAAGAAATTCTCCGACGGGGTTACATAGGTGGTTTCCTGCGCGCCGGAGATTCCGTTGATGAACGTAACCTGCGGCTGAGTCTTCGAATAGTCGCGGATCGCAATTCCCTCGGACCCGGAAAGCGGACCGATCACGATATCGACCTGATCCTGTTCGACGACCTTGCGCGCGGCCCTGACGGCACTGTCCGGGCTGGCATCAGTCGCACCGATAACAAGTTCGATCTCGCGGCCGCCGGCCATTCCGCCGGCTTCGGCAAGCGCGGTCTTCAGCCCGCGGACCCCGTCTTCCCCCAGAACCGTGTAGGTTCCCTCCAGCGTTGCCAGGACGCCGACCTTCAGCGGTTCGGCCGCATGTGAGGATGTTCCCGCCGCGACCACGGCCAGAAGACCGGCACGTGTCATGTTACCAAATGTCATGGATTGCTCCTTCCCGTTTGGATGTTCAATTGATGGCGAATTGATAGCAAGTCGGAAGTCCGCAAGAAAGCGGTAATTTGGGCCCTGTTGCAAAATTTCATTGTCAGTCGTCTTTCGTTCTGAGGTATCGGTAGATGATGGCTTTTGAGAGGCCGTAGTGGGCCATGAGATCTTTGATCAGGGTGACCTGCGCGGTTTCCTCGTAGCTCTACTTCTTGAGACCGAAAGGGGTGAACCGACGGCAGGCGATTTCAAGTGGCGGCATTTCCGGGGCGAGATCATTCCGTGGGCCGTCCGGTGGTACTGCCGATATGGCGCCAGCTACCGTGACCTCGAGGAAATGCTGGAAGAGCGCGGCGTCGCGGTGGACCACACCACCATCTATCGTTGGGTGCAGGCCGACGCGCCGGAAATCGAAAGGCGCCTGCGCTGGCATTGTCGCCCAGGCGGACTATCGCGATCCTGGCACGTGGACGAAACGTAGATCAAGGTCAAAGGGAAATGGGCGTATCTGTACCGCGCGGTCGACAGCCGTGGCGACACCGTCGACTTCCACCTGTCGCAGACCCGCAACGCGAAAGCCGCCAAGCGGTTTCTCGGCAAAGCCTTGCGCGGCTGCAAATCCTGGGACAAGCCCGACGTGATCAACACCGACAAGGCGGGCTGCTATAGCCAAGCCATTCGCGAACTGAAGAAAGAAGGAAAGTGTCCTGTCGAAACGGATCACCGGCAGGCGAAATGCCTCAACAACGTCGTCGAGGCCGACCATGGCAAGCTGAAGCGCCTCATCAAGCCAACGACCGGGTTCAAGTCCATGAAGACCGCTTATACGACGATCAAAGGCTTCGAGGTCATGCGCGCGCTCAAGAAGAAACAGGCCAAAGCCTTTCAGCTACAGCCCGGGATCAAGGGCGAAGTCCGTCTTGTTGAACACGCGTTTGGTCTCGGGCCAGAGATGATGAGCGAGTCGATGTCACTGCATCGAGCGGAGCTTGAGCAAATCGCGATCCAGCAAGGATTTTGAAGAAAGACGGAGCCAGACCACATCCCCGGCAAATCCGGCAAACTTTTGCAACAGGGCCGTTCCTGATTACAGATCATGTTGGATCCGGCATAGGAGCCCGAGGATCAGTTGCTCTCACCAACCCGGTCGGGAAACAACGCCGCAATTCCGTCCCGCGATGCCTCGCAAACCCCGGCCTCGGTGATGAGTCCGGTGACGAGCCTGGCA
This sequence comes from Paracoccaceae bacterium, assembly GCA_963664715.2. Classification (GTDB taxonomy): domain Bacteria; phylum Pseudomonadota; class Alphaproteobacteria; order Rhodobacterales; family Rhodobacteraceae; genus JAPOXR01. Next base: position 665,348 of record CAXXUY010000011.1, on the reverse strand, counting down.
GGCGTGACATCAAACGCGTAGTTCGCAACGGGAGAACCCTTGGATACTATATCGACGGTCTGAACCGAGCCATCCTCGGCAACGCCCGTCATCTTGGCCACCTCATCACCCGAGCGTTGTTCAATCGGGATTTCTGCGACACCGTCAAACAGCGTGAAGTCAATGGTGGGCGAAGGAAGCGCAACATAGAATGGAACGCCATTGTCCCTGGCAGCCAGCGCCTTCAGGTAGGTACCAATTTTGTTGCAGACATCGCCCGAGGCTGTTGTCCTGTCGGTTCCGGTAATCACGAGATCAACCTGCCCATGCTGCATCAGGTGACCTCCGGTACTGTCAGGTACGACTGTGTGGGGAACGCCATGGTGACCAAGTTCGTAGGCAGTCAGCGATGCGCCCTGGTTACGCGGGCGGGTTTCGCCAACCCACACGTGAACCGGTGTCCCCCCGTCATGGGCCATGTAGATTGGCGACGTGGCAGTTCCCCAGTCGACCGTTGCGAGCCAGCCGGCATTGCAATGCGTAAGCACGTTAACCGACTCTCCAGGCGCCTTGTTCGCGGCAATCTGCTGGATGAGTCCGAGGCCGTTGCGGCCTATCGAGGCGTTTATCTCGACATCTTCATCACAGATTTCAGCTGCTCTCCTGTATGCGGCCTCCACCCGTTCCTCCTTGGGACAGTTGGACAGGTGCGACTTCATTTCGTCGATTGCCCACCGGAGATTGACTGCCGTAGGACGCGTCCCGATCAATCGTCGGCACGCGGCGGCCAGGTTTTCGGAAGACGGGTCCTCTGCCATTGCCAGTGCCACTCCGTAGGCGGCCGCGGCCCCGATGAGAGGTGCACCGCGCACGACCATCCGTTCAATTGCAATCGCAGCGTCCTCTACATCGCGGAGTTGCAGAACCTTGAATGAGAATGGCAGTTTCGTTTGGTCAATCACTTCGACAGTCCGATGGTCTTCAGCCAGCCAGATTGTACGGGTCGCCTTTCCATCAATTTTCATGTCACGAATTCCTTCAAGAGATTGTAAGGTCTGGAGTTATTTCGTTTATTCGCCGGGCAGCGGCAGTGACCGCCGGGATGCTGCTATAGGCCTTGGAGTTGACCATGAGATCGCGGGCAAGCGTAAGAGACCGGGCTTCGGCAGTCGCGCGGATTTCGGGGGCTTCGATACACTCCAGGTCTATGTTGTGAGCAAGCCCGACTATGCGGCGAATCATCTTCGCAGCAGCAAATCCGAGGGTGTCCTGGAAAAGGCGATCCATGAACGCCTCGCGCTCCCTTGCAAGTGCTGCACTTCCGAGAGAATCGGCAAACAGGGCGGATGGATAACCATCACCGATGCCATGTGTTTTCCACTCGTCAAGGAACTTGCAGCGAAAGAGTGTCCAGACCTCTTCGACGGTTTCAAGGATCCAGGCACGATATTCTTCGCGGGGATCATTGCTCTTCTCATGGCCGATCTGGCTGAAATAGTTCAGGAGAAGATTGGCTATGATGGCACCCACATCAAAACCCATCGGGCCGATGAACGCGAATTCCGGATCAATGACGCGCGTGTCCTCCGTCGTGAGCATCACGGAACCGGTGTGGAGGTCTCCATGGATCATTGCTTCAGGTGAACCCATGAACCTGAGCTTCAACCGCGAGATGGCGCATTTGAGGTCGGCATCCTGCCTGATCATCGCGGCATGCCCATCGAGCCAGGGACTGGTCCATCGATTGTTCTCTGCCACCATGTAAGGCTCTGTGAAAATGAGGTCTTCCGTGATCTTGCACAGGGCGGTGTTGCCTGCAAAGCCCGAGACCAGGCCCTTGAATTGTTCTGCCGTCAGGCCGAGCGTTGAGGTGTGGAACAGGGTCTTGGCCATGAAAGTGGAAATATCATCCGCAAACTTCGGGTAGATAGTTCCCGCAATCATTCCGTGGCGCATGATGATGTGAGGTTCCAGAAGTTCCATGACGATCAGCGCAAGCGCTTCGTCATAGTGCCGAATCGCCGGTACCAGTCCGGGTGCATGCCTGGCCTGGCGCAAGAGCGCGGCGTGCTCGTAATGGGCGCGGGAAAGCGGCAGCGGCCAGCTTTCGCCGACGAGGCGCACATAGGGCAGCGCCTGCTTAACCGCGAAACCGCCAATCGGACCCCTGACAAGAAAAACCAGGTTGAGATTGCCGTCACCGACTTCCTCAATTTTCCAACCGTCGGGGACTCCGCCAAGCTGGCTACCCAGCGGCAGGCTGGCAATCAGGTCACGCAAGCCCTCGGCATCAAGGATCCGGTATCCTTCCGGGGTATGCAGCGTTGCAGCGTTCATCGCGTCGTCTCCCTGTCCGGCAGAAATTGCGGTTCATCTTCACAGCTGGCCCCTTGTAGTACGGGCTCACTTGGAAGGGTAGATTGAACTACCGCAACAGGGAATACCAATTCCAGGGTGGCTTCGGAATCTGGCGCCCGGCTGGCCCTTCTCGTGCAAGGAACCGTGGCAGAATCTGCCCGGTGATCTCGATCCGCCGGCCAATTCGCGATTGCAGTTTGCAGCCATGCCGGCAAGTTTGAATCAGGCAGCGATCAACCATCGTGATCGTGAGAGTGCACCTGCACGCACCAGAGTCGATTCAGCAACACGACAAGGGTTATTCGTTGAGTGTTGACCGAATCTGTCTATTGTGTCAGCCTTGACCGCGCGTGCTTCTGCCCTCCTAGGAGGCCGGGCATGCACTCGACCGATGGAGGAGTGGACAACTGTTGAACCGAATCATCGAACAACATGACCAGATCATGGCTCGACCGGGCTCAAGAGTTGGACGTGCATGAACCGAACGGTGCGTAAAGAGTCCTCCACGTATCCTGAATGGTTCCGGGAAAAGCGAACCGCGAGGCCACTGATTGTCGCCCGCTGGGTGCCAGTTGTACTGGTTGGCCTGCCCGTGGCCGTGCTTCTGGCAATTGTCATTTATCCGACAATCTGGATGTTCTACCACTCGCTCCGGGACACGAACATTCAGGGCCTGTTCATGGGCTCGCACGAGTATATCGGCTTCCAGAACTATGCCTCGGTGATCGGGTCGGACCGGTTTCAGCAATCCCTCGGTCACCTCGTACAGTACCTGACATTCGGTGCCTGCCTGCAGGTAGTGATCGGAACGGTACTGGCATTGACCCTGTACGAATTCGTCAAGTCGAACGCTGTCCGGACCCTGATCCTGATACTTCTTGTTCTGCCGATGATGCTGCCGCCCTCGATTGTTGGTGTCCTGTGGCGCTTCCTGCTGACACCGTCAAATGGAGCCATCAATCAGGCACTGCTGAACATCGGGCTGATCCGGAGCCATATCGAATGGTTCAATGCCGGCATTTCCCTCTGGTCGATCATCATAGCAGACACCTGGAACTGGGTCGCGCTCCCGTTGCTGATCGTGTACTCCGGCAGGGTGTCCCTGCCGCCTGCCGTGTACGAAGCGGCTCGGGTCGACGGTGCGGGACAGTGGAAAGTCATGCGCCGTATCACTCTGCCCATGCTCAAGGAAGTGATTGCGATTGCGTTCATCCTCCGCTTCACAGATGCGTTCAAGTTCGTCGACCTTGTCTACATCATGACGAGCGGAGGACCGGCACAGTCATCTGAACTTCCAACCTATATCGCGTTCCAGCGCGGCATACGCGAGTTCGCGATCGGCGAGGCAGCTGCCTACGCCATCGTGATCTTTGCAATTTCGGCGGTAATAATCACGCTGTTCCTGAAATACATGAAACGCGTGATGAAGGCGCGGGGCTTCGCATGACCAGCGGGCAAGTGGCATGACGACCTCGGCTTTCCGGGCTTCAGTAGCCGGAGCACCCGCCGGTGGTCCGGGTGATGTGTGGAGATACGTCCGATTTCTTTTCCTGGCCTTCCTGGCCCTCTGGATCCTGTTCACGGTCTTTCCGCTGTATTTCATGACAATCACGGCGTTCAAGACTGCCGCAGAAACCAACCTTACTGTTCCAACATTCTGGCCAAGAGACTGGCAACCGGGCAATTTCGCGGGTGTCTTTGCCGAGAGGACGAATTTCAGCGCCCTGGTGGACAGCTTCATCATTGCCACGGCAAACACGGCTCTCGCGCTGTTTCTCGGTTCTCTTGCCGGCTATGCCTTTGCAAGGTTTCCGCGGCAGGCAGGTGGCGAGAATCTCGCATTCTGGATTCTCTCGAATCGCATGTTCCCTCCGGTTGCGATCCTCGTCCCGATGTTCTTCCTGTTCGACAGCACGCCTTGGGGCACCGACAGCCATATTTCACTGATCCTCCTCTATCTCGTATTCAACCTGCCGCTCGCGACCTGGCTGATGATGGTGTTCTTCAGGGACACTCCGCTTGAAATCGAGGAGGCTGCCTATCTGGACGGATGGACGCCTCTGCGCGCGTTCGTCAAGGTGACGCTGCCACTTGTCTTGCCGGGAATGATATCGGTCGCAATGCTCTGCTGGATATTTGCCTGGAACGAATACCTGTTCGCAAACCTCTTTGTTGGAACTGCTGTCAGGACCTACACGATCGTGATCCCGACCTTCACGCACGGGTCCCAGACACTCTGGAACCTCCAGATGTCATTCTCGCTGATCGCAATGATTCCTCCGGTAACACTTTTCATCCTGCTGCGACGCTACATGGTCCGCGGTCTGTCACTCGGCGTGGTCAAGGGCTGATGGCAAGGCTGGAAGTCGAAGGGCTCTGCAAGGGCTGGGATTTCCCCGTCATCGATGAACTCTCCTTTTCCGTGGAGGAAGGCGAGTTTTTTGTCATCGTGGGGGCATCGGGAATCGGAAAGACAACTCTGCTTCGCCTTGTTTCCGGACTGGAGACCCCGGATGCCGGCCGTGTGCTGATTGGCGGTTCCGACCAGACCCGTCTTCCGCCCTACCGGCGCCGCATCGCGATGACCTTCGAAAGCTACGCGCTCTATCCACATCTTTCAGTGTACGAGAACATTGCGAGCCCGCTGCGCGCTCGGAAGGTGCCGGCCGGGGAGCGGGACAAGCGGGTCAGGAGCGTTGCCGAACTGCTCAGGATCAATCACCTTCTTGACCGCAAGCCGGGTGAAGTCTCGGGCGGCCAGAAACAGCGAACCGCGCTTGGCCGAACCCTGGTTGCAGATCCAGAAGTCTTTCTGCTGGATGAACCGATCAGTCACCTTGACGCAAAGATTCGGCATGAACTGCGGACCCAGTTTCACACGCTTGAGGATCTTCGCAAGGTGGCGACAGTCTATGTCACCCACGACTATTCCGAAGCCCTTTCGCTGGGTGACCGGATCGGTGTCATGGGCGCGGGCGGCAAACTCGAACAGGTCGGAGCACCCCGGGACCTCTTCGAGAGACCGGCGAATCTTACGGTTGCGGAACATCTTGGCCAGCCAACTATCAACGTGATTGGCGCACGGCTTCGTTCTGAGGGCGATTCACTCTTTCTCGATTCCGAACCGGGGGAGTTGAGTTTCCCCGTGCGTGGCCAGAACCGGGCGCTTCTTGAAGGGCATGGAAGGGACAGGATCACGATCGGCCTTCGCCCACAGTTCATTCGGCCGGTTGAGGAGGCAAGCGACGGCACGGAGTTGCTTTCGGCAGAAGTCGACGTCTACGAGCCCCTTGGGGCAACCGGCATCATGATTGCTCGGTCGGGAGGGGTGCGCCTGACCGCACTGACCAACCCGGAGATGCATTACGTTCCGGGCCAGGTCGTGACAGTCTCGGTCGATGTTGACCGGTTTCACTTCTTTGACGCCGACAGCGGCCGCAGCGTTGACGGTTCGACCTGATGTCCCGGGTATCGCTTCGGAAAGTCAACAAGATCTACGGTCACGGCACCGGTCGGGTCCACGCCGTGCATGACTTGGACCTAGAGATCGCTGATGGTGAGTTCGTCGCGCTTCTCGGACCGTCGGGATGTGGAAAGACATCAACACTGAGGATGATTGTAGGCCTGGAGACAATTACCTCCGGCGACATCTACTTCGATGACCAGAATATCTCGCAGCTTGAACCACAGGATCGAAATGTCGCCATGGCATTCGAGACCTACGCGCTCTATCCGAATTTCACGGTTGAAGAAAACCTGGCATTTCCGCTTGAAGTGCGCGGGATCGAAGAAACCGTCCGCCGGAAGAAGACCGGCGAAATTGCAGAAATCCTGCAGATCACCGATATCCTGGGCACCTATCCAGCGGAACTTTCCGGTGGACAGCAGCAGCGTGTTTCACTTGGAAGGGCGCTGATCCGTGAACCTTCCGTATTCATCCTCGACGAGGTCATGAGCCATCTTGACGCCCATTTGAAATTCCGGATGCTGTTCGACCTGAAGCGGCTCCATCGGGAATTGCGGCGAACCATGGTTTATGTGACCCATGATCAGGTTGAAGCACTGGCACTGGCAGACCGTGTGGCGGTGATGTCGAACGCGCGAATGCAGCAGGTTGGCGACCGGAACACCCTCTACAACAGGCCGTCTAACCTCTTTGTTGCAGACTTCATCGGGGAACCTCCGACGAATTTCTTCAACGCCGACGTCCATCTGAGCGACTCGGACGCGGTCTTGACGGTCGAGGGTTCGGACCTTGTTCTCGTTCCCGATGACACCACGGTCCCGGCACTTCGGGCATCCGGACGAAGTTCGGTCATTGCCGGTATCCGTCCACAGAATCTCGGTTTCGTCGAAGCCCCGCATTTCCTCAACGCTTCAGTGGCCATCAATGAATACCTGGGAGAGAGGTCCATGTTGACAGTCACAAACGGGGCGGTACGCTTTCAGTCGCTGGCGCCGCCCGAGACACGGGCGGGAACGGGGGAAGCAATTCGCCTTTTCTACGATCCTGCCAGTGTCATGGTATTTGATCCGGAAACGGAGATGCTGATTTCTTGACCGGTCGTCCGCAGTACGGGAGACCCAAACTGACTGACAGAACAAAGGAGTTACAGTCATGGCAATGATGAAAGATTGGACCAGACGAAAGTTCATGAAGAATGTCGCTATGGGCGCCGGAGCGGCTGCGGCGGGGGCGGCTGCACCCGGACGGCTGGCCTGGGGTCAGGAAATGGTTCCTCCGGGCAAGAAACTCTTCAATGATGTAGGACTGAAGTACTTCCAGGACTCGAACTGGCTCCATGCACCTTTGTGGCTGTCTGACCACCTGATGGCGGAAGCAGGTGTCGGCATCGAAAGCCGGGAATTGTATGATGGCGGCGATGCGGTGGCCAAGATACTGCCGCAGCTGCTCTCGCGGCGCCCGCGCTTTGACTTCGTGCAGTATCCGTCATTGTTCTTCGGGGCATTTGCCTCAACCGGACAGCTCGAACCGCTGGATCCCTATTTCGAGAAATACGAGGGCACCAGCGAGTATCTGGACTGGGTGATGCCGGCCTATCGCGAGTTCTACACCAAGTGGGGTGGCGAGACCGTGGGCGTGATGCTCGATGGAGACATCCACATTTTCCACTACCGGAAACAGCACTTTGAAAATCCGGAACTCCGGTCGAAGTTCTCGTCCCGCTTCCAGCGGGAGCTCGAGGTCCCGACAACCTGGCATGAATTCCTCCAATGTGCACAGTTCTTCACGGAGGAACTCTCGAGCCAGGGAATCTATGGCACCTCGATGGTCGTGAATCCGCCGAACTTCGGATGGGGCTTCTGGATGGACATCGCCGCGTCTGCCGGAGTCAACTACTTCGACGAGAACATGAACCCTGTCATCAACCAGGGGAAGGCTGCTGAAGCGCTCGACATGTACCGGGAGATCATCAAGTTCGGCCCGCCTGGTGCCGAGGCGATGGATATCGGGACGACGATCCAGCGTTGGCAGTCGGGTTCTGACGTGATGAGCATCTGGTGGATCGACCTTGCCGAATTCACGGTTCAGCAACAGGGTGTAGAACTTGCCGAGGACCAGGGCGCGGCAATCGTGCCTGGCTGGCCCATGGATGACGGAAGTGTTCAGCACCGCGCCATTTCGCTTTGGTGCAGGACGGCATCGATCCCCAAGAATCTGCCGCAGGACGTCAAGGATGCGGCTTTCTACTTCATCTACAGGATGTCGCACCCGGATTACTCGGACCGGATCGTTGCCGACCCGTTCTGCGGATCAGATCCGTTTGGCAAGACCCACTACACGGATGCGGCGGCACAGATGTATATCGAGCCCAACCCGCAAAGGGGAACGAATGACCTCTATCCGGTCAATGACGGGATATTCAAAACCTTTGGCAGGGCCAGAAACCACCTGGATGCGGGACTCGCCAACGTCGAAGTGGGCTACCCGCAGTTCTTCTGGGAAGGTGCGCCGGAATACGCCGATGCCCTCGGCCGGAACATCTCGAAAGCGATTTCGGGTGAACTGACCTCACAACAGGCGCTGGACGAGGCTGCTGAAGAGTGGGTGAAGATCGTACAGAAGCTTGGAATCGACAGCCAGAAGTCGCAGTACAAGAACTTCGTCGACGGTGCCCGCGCCCTCGGCTACAAGATCTGACTGGAACCGGGCCGGCGGTCCGCCGTCGGCCCGTCCATCTGCCCCGGCCAATGCGCATGGCCGAACCGTTTACGCGACGGAAAGATGCAGGGGCGCATCACGAATAAAATCCTCATTGATCCGGCAATCCATGTTGACGGGATGCTGAAAGGCCAGGTTGCCGCGCATCACGAAGTCCGTGCATTGCATTATCCCGCGGCTTGACCCGTTCCGGTGGCTCCGGGGACGGAGAGTTTGGCATCGTGACAGGCGGAGGATCAGGCATCTCCGGGTCGTCACCCGTTTCGCAGGAAAGGGCCTCCCGGATGACTGCGCCACAGGCGATGTCCTTGCCTCGCCCCCTGCCGAACAGATGGTTGGCCGTGTGCGTGCCGGACATGGAGGTGCCGGAGTGCTCCACCTCCGTCGGAATTGCGGTGATGCAGTTTCTGCAGGGCCCGAAGAGGCAACAGGGCAGCGCGCTACCGGCGACGTGGTCCTGGCGTTCAGGAGGGCCGGCCAATCCTGGCATGCTTGCCGTCCAGCGCATGCCTGAAGGATTTCTGCAATGGAAGGATTGTCTGCCTGCCGCCGGGAATTCGGCCAGCCTTGCATTGTTGGGATCCGGTCGGCAGCGACATGCAGGATACTCCCGAAATTCTCAGACGCTGCCTGGCAGCGGTTGCGGCTTGCACCAGAACGAGCAAGACAGTACTTGATTTCGGATTCAGGGACAGGAGAGCTGGTAGAAATGACCAATGGAACGACCGACAAGTCTTCACTCCCAAGCCGCCATGTAAGCGTAGGGCCCGCCCGCGCACCGCATCGCTCCTACTACTATGCCATGGGCCTCACAGATGGAGAGATCGCGCAGCCATTCATTGGCGTCGCGACCTGCTGGAACGAAGCTGCGCCATGCAACATCGCATTGAACCGCCAGGCCCAGGCGGTGAAACTCGGCGTGAAGTCCGCGAGCGGAACACCCCGCGAATTCACGACAATTACCGTGACAGACGGAATCGCGATGGGGCATGAAGGAATGCGATCCTCCCTTGCTTCGCGGGATGCCATCGCCGACACCGTCGAACTGACGATGCGGGGCCATTGCTACGACGCGCTGGTCGGACTTGCCGGATGCGACAAATCGCTTCCGGGAATGATGATGGCCATGGTTCGTCTCAACGTGCCGTCGATATTCATCTATGGAGGGTCCATCCTTCCGGGACGCCTTGAGGGCAGGGACCTGACAGTTCAGGATGTCTTCGAGGCAGTCGGCCGGCACCAGGCGGGCACGATGTCGGATGAAGCCCTTGCGGTCATCGAGCGCGTCGCATGCCCGTCTGCAGGCGCCTGCGGCGGCCAGTTCACGGCGAACACCATGGCCTGCGTTTCCGAGGCAATCGGCCTTGCCCTGCCGAACTCTTCCGGTGCTCCGGCACCTTATGAAAGCCGGGACCAGTATTGCGAGGCTTCGGGTGTGTCCATCATGAATCTCCTGGAAAAGAACATCCGTGCCCGGGATGTCGTGACCAGAAAGTCACTTGAGAATGCTGCGCGGATCGTTGCCTGCACCGGAGGGTCAACAAATGCGGGCCTGCATCTGCCGGCGATAGCCCACGAGGCAGGAATCGACTTCGACCTCTTCGACGTGTGCGAGATCTTCAAGGAAACGCCGTATTTCGTCGACCTCAAGCCGGGCGGAAACTATGTTGCCAAGGATCTTTTCGAAGCTGGCGGTGTTCCTGTCGTGCTCAACGAACTTCGAAAGGTCGGCCTCGTCCACGAGGAGTGCATCACTGCCACCGGCAGAACCATGGGCGAGGAACTCGACATGGTTCAAAGGAAGGCAGACGGCAAGGTTATCTACCCGGTCGAAACACCGCTGTCATCGACAGGTGGAGTCGTCGGCCTCAAGGGCAACCTTGCTCCAGACGGAGCAATCGTCAAGGTTGCCGGCATGAGCGATGAACAGTTGGAGTTTGCCGGTCCGGCTCGTGTGTTCGAATGCGAGGAGGATGCCTTCGCCGCGGTCAAGGAACGAAGTTACGAGGAAGGCGAAGTGATCGTAATCAGGAATGAGGGCCCGGCAGGAGGCCCCGGCATGAGAGAAATGCTCTCGACGACCGCCGCTCTTTCGGGACAGGGTATGGGCAAGAAGGTGGCCCTGATAACCGACGGCAGGTTTTCCGGTGCTACCCGTGGCTTCTGTGTTGGGCATGTCGGGCCGGAATCCGCCCATGGCGGACCCATCGCCCTGATACGCGATGGAGACATGATTTCAATCAACGCTCTCGACGGTTCAATTTCCGTTGCATTGTCTGATGACGAGTTAAGGGAACGCAAGGATGCCTGGACCGGTCCGCGCCAGACAATCTACGCTTCGGGCGCTTTGTGGAAATACTCCCGGCTGGTCGGCCCGACGCGGAATGGCGCTGTTACCCATCCCGGCGCGGCAGAAGAACGGCACGTCTACATGGATCTTTGATCGTGATCAGCGCGGGCAGTTGCCCGAAGGCTCGCTGGCCCGCCAGCTTCTGGAGGCTGGCGGCCTCACGGGAGGAAAGCTGAGCCTCCTGGCCACTGCCATCACGTTTTCCGGTGGTCAGGAACTCCAGTCAAAACAGCGTTCGTACAGTTCCAGCGTGTTGTCGTAGTTCATCGGAACCGGGTTTCCGCCAACACTGGGATCCTCGATTGCCATTCGTGTCATTTCCTCCGTCCTGCTGCGATCGGCGCCCAGCGTCGCGAGGTTGTCCGGGATGTTCAAATCCGACCTCAGTTCCAACACAAACTCGAAAAAGCCTTCGAAGCCTCCATCAATTCCCAGATAGGCTGCGGCTGCCGAAAGTCGTTCGGAAATTTCCCGCTGGTTGAACCGAAGCACCGGCGGCATCACCACGGCATTGGTCGTTCCATGGTGCGAACCGAACAACGCACCGACGGGATGAGACAACGCATGTATGGCACCAAGTCCCTTCTGGAACGCAACTGCACCCATGGATGCAGCACTCATCATCTGCGAGCGCGCCTCGATGTCCGTTCCGTCAAGGTATGCACGACGAATGAAGGATGCCACGAGACGCAACCCTTCCAGCGCAATTCCCTGGCTCATCGGGTGGTGGTGCGGTGAACAAAAGGCTTCAAGGCAATGCGCAAATGCGTCCATGCCGGTGCCTGCCGTTACGGCAGGAGGCATTCCGACCGTCAACTCCGGGTCGCAGATCACGACGGACGGCAACACCTTCGGGTGAAATATGATCTTTTTCACATGGGTCTGCGAATTCGTAATGACGGAAGCCCGGCCAACTTCAGAACCCGTACCGGCAGTTGTCGGCACAGCAACGATTGGCGCGATCGTTTCGGGATTGGCCCTGGTCCACCAATCCCCGATATCCTCGAAATCCCAAATCGGCCTCGTCTGCCCCGACATGAATGCAATCATCTTCCCGAGATCAATGCCGGATCCACCGCCAAACGCAACCACCCCGTCAAATCCGCCCTCGCCGAAAACGGACAGCCCGGCATCCAGGTTTCTTTCCGACGGATTCGGATCAACATCGGAATAGAGCCCGCGGCCGAGCCCACCGTCCTCGAGCACATCCAGCGCGTTGCCTGTCAACGGCAGTCCCGCAAGCACCCTGTCAGTCACCAGCAGTGGCCGGTTGATTCCGGCAGCGCGGCACGCTGCCGCCAGTTCGGTGATCCGTCCGGCGCCGAAGCGGATGGCCGTAGGATAGGACCAGTCTGCGTGCATGCTCAAATCTCCCTGGATGTCCACCAGCAGTTACCCGTTCCAGATCTGTTGCTGCGGTCTCTCTCGGCTCACCATATGCAAACCCGCTCATGGAACCGCCAATCAGCCCGCTCAATCCATCCGGTAGCAATGGCAGTGGATTGCAAATGCCGCATGCCGCCATGTGAACCGGTCCCCAGGACCGTCACGGCCACCGCGGTTTCAGGCGCTTCAGTCGAAGCCCTCATCCTAGCCGAACTTCATGTGGAACGACTTTGGCCGCGTGAGGATCTGGTACCCGATATGCGAAAGTGCTCCTCCGCGTCCCGTGTTCTTTCTTCCGGTCCAGCACAATCCGGGATCAAGATAGTCGCAACGGTTCATGAACACGGTGCCGGTCTCAATTCGATTCCCGATCTCGGCAGCCCTCTCCGGCTCGCCGGTCCAAAGTGACGCCGTCAGACCAAACTCACTGTCATTCATGAGGGCAATTGCTTCGTCATCGGATTCAACTGCCATGATTCCGACGACCGGCCCGAAACTCTCGTCTCGCATTACGCGCATTTCGTGGTTTACGCCGGTCAGGACCTGTGGCGAGAGATAGGTTCCGCCATCATCTCCTTCGAATCCCGGCAAGTGAGCCGTGGCTCCCGAATCGAGAGCCTCGTCGACCTGTGCGCGAACTTCGTCGGCAAATCGCCTTTGCGCCATCGGGCCGAGTGTCGTTTCCTCCTTGAGCGGGTTTCCGAGAACATATCCGTTCACGATTTCCAGAGACTTCTCGAGGAAGCTGTCAAACAGCCGGGAATTGACATAGATTCTCTCGATTCCGCAGCAACATTGGCCAGAATTGTACATCGCGCCGTCAATCAGGACTTCGGCCGCGGTTTCCGGGTCTGCATCTTCCATGACATAGCCGGGGTCCTTCCCCCCAAGTTCCAGCCCGACGCCCGTAAACGTACCGGCCGCAGCCATCTCGATAGCCCGTCCTGCTCCAACGGATCCGGTAAAATTCACGAATCCGAATGCGCCGGACCCGATGAGTTCCAGGGTCGTCTCGTGATCCATCACCAGGTTCTGAAAGACGTCTTCAGGTACACCCGACTCGTGGAATGCGTCGGCAATTCTCTCGCCAACCAGCATGGTCTGGGTTGCATGCTTGAGCACCACGGAGTTCCCGGCAATCAATGCCGGTGCGACCGTGTTGATCGCCGTCATGTACGGATAGTTCCAGGGAGCAATGACCAGCACGGTTCCACATGGCTCCCGGACAATCCTGCGCTGAAAACTCGGACTGTCTTCGACGATTGCCGGCTGAAGGGCGTCGGCCGCGATCCTGGCCATGTATTCGGCCCGCTCCCTGAAGCCGCCGAATTCACCTCCGTACCTGACCGGCCGACCCATCTGCCATGCGAGTTCAGGAACGATGTCTGGATTGGCCGCACCAACCAGTTCCACACCTTGCAATACACGGTTGATTCTCTCTTCAAGCGGGACCGAAGCCCAGCTGCGTCCAGCCTTCGCTGCTTTCTTGGCGGCAAGCGCGGCCGATTCCGGACCGAGCGTTTCCCATTCGACATAGACCGAGCCGTCGACAGGCGAGATGCATTGCAGGATCTTCCTCATCACTTGTCCCCGGGGGCAAATCCAGTGAACCGAACTCCGGAACCACGAAAGGGCCCGGCCAGGCCGGGCCCCATATTTTATGATGATCAGGTGTAGCGGTACGGACGCCCCGCCTTTTCCATGATCGCGTTGTAATCCTTCAGGATCTGGACAACCTTGGCCTTTGTTTCCGACTCTGCAGCGATCTCGTCCCAGAACACGCGAGCCGCCGCTTCGACCGTAGCCCATTCTTCATCGGGAATGGATGTCAGTTGCATCTTGGTTCCCTGAACCCGCAGCTGCGCTTCACCTCCCCAGTACCACCACTGCCGGTAGTAGTGAGAGCTGTCCATCGTCAGCTTGAGCAATTCCTTCAGATGATCCGGCAGCGCATCATAGCTTTCCATATTCGCAAAGAAAGATCCTGCCCACGCACCCGATATGTTGTTCGTCAGGAAGTAGTCGGTAACGTCCGCCCATCCGACGGTGTAGTCCTCGGTGATTCCGGACCATGACACCCCGTCAAGTTCGCCGGTCTGAACAGCAACTTCGATGTCTTCCCACGGAAGCGTAACCGGAACTACACCAAACTGACTCAGGAACCTTCCGGCAGTCGGGAATGTAAACACCCGCTTGCCCTTGAGGTCTTCAAGGCTTGTGATCGGATCCTTCGTGGCGAAATGACAGGGGTCCCAGGCACCGGCCGAGAGCCATTTCACACCCACATTCGAATACTCGGCATCCCAGATCTCGCCGAGCCCATACTGGTTGAAGAGCACCGGAACATCGAGCGAATAGCGGCAGGCAAACGGAAAATACCCGCCAAATACAGTGACTTCTGTCGGTGAGGCCATGGAATCGTCATCAGACTGGACAGCATCGATCGTCCCGCGCTGCATGGACCTGAACAATTCCCCGGTCGGAACCAGCTGGTCCGCGAAGAACAGCTCGATTTCCATCTCCTCGCCTGCGACCCGGTTGAATGAGTCGACAGCCGGCTTGATGACATGCTCGGCCAGGGCCGGACCGGCATAGGTTTGCATTCTCCAGCGGATCTTCGATTGTCCATGAACCGCTGGAGCGGCCAGCGCGACAGCACCTGCCGAAACTCCGGCACCTGCCAGGAACTTTCTACGTGTTGTCATGCGTCTTCCTCCTTTTCGATCGGCAGATCATGCAAATCCGCAATCTGCCTGTTGCGTCTGGCGACGATACGTTTGGCTTTTCACTTTGGCAAGACAACTGAATACCGTTCGGACTCGCCCATCGCGCGCCGGAGAACTGCCCGGGATTTCCCTTGCAGCCAGAAGACTCAGTCCCAGGCAGGAGCGGTTGGCATAACGGCGCTGTTGACAATTCGCATGTTGCGATTCGTCAACTCATCAATCCGGCGCATCTCGGCACCGGTAAGCGCAAAGTCAACGATGTCGAAGTTGCCGCGAATGTTCCGGGGGTTGGTGGACATGGTGATGGGTATCACACCCTTCTGGAGTATCCATCGCAATGCGACCTGGCCTGCGCCCTTTCCATATCCCGTTCCGATTTCGGCAAGTTCCGGAACCCTGAAGACCTCGCCGCGTGCAAGCGAACAGTATGCTGACAGCGGAATTCCTGTCTCGGAAGCAGTTCGAAGCAGTGCATCCTGATTCAATAATGGATGAAACTCCACCTGGTTGACGGCAACCGGTACATCAATCACACTCTGGGCATCCCGCATCATGCGCGATGTGAAATTTGACACGCCGACATTCTTCGCAAGCCCGCGCCTCTCGGCCTGCTCCAACAGCTTGAGGGTCGGCGCCATTGTCCCTTCGTCGAAAGGCGGCCAATGCAGGAGCAGCACATCGGTGAAATCAAGGCGCAACGCCTTCAGGCTTTCCTCGACCGAGGAAAGGAAACTCGATTCGCCGTAATTGCTCTCCATGACCTTGGTAGTTACGCAAATCTCGTCGCGCTCCAGGCCTGACGACGCCAACGTGTCTCCGAGTTCCGCTTCGTTGGCATACATCTGCGCGGTGTCAAACGACCTGTAGCCAACTTCTATGGCTGTTTCTACCGCGCTGCGAAGCGCATTGCGTTTCAGCGGCCACGTGCCGAAATTCCGCTGGAACTCGGGCCTGAAGTAGATGTTCATTGCTGGACTTCCTGAAATTGCTGCCCGAAATCATGTCACCCGGACGGGTTCATCTCTTGTCGTCTGCCTGAATGGCCCCGGAAAGGCCTCGTCGCAAGGGCAATGCCGGTGAATGCTATTTTCCGTAGACGTAGTCAGGAAACCAGAGGGCTATTTCCGGAAACACCATGACAAGACCGAGTGCGACGATCATGACACCGACGAATGGAATAATCGAACTGTAGATGTCCTTCAACCGGATCTCGGGAGGGGCCATCGCACGCATCAGGAACAGATTGTAGCCGAAGGGTGGTGTCATGTACGCAATCTGGGTGGTGATCGTATAGAGGACCCCATACCAGATGAGGTCGAAACCCAGGGCTCCCACCAGCGGAACATATAGCGGTGCGACAATCACCAGCATTGCGGTGTCATCGAGGAATGTCCCCATCAAGAGGAAGGAAACCTGCATCAGGATCAGGGTCATCCAGGGGCTGAGCCCCAACTGTTCGGAAAACAGTGTCTCGATGGCGCGGACTGCACCGAGCCCGTCGAACACCGCACCGAATCCCAGCGCAGCCAGGATGATCCACATGAACATGCAGGATATGGCCAAGGTCTGGCGCACCGAATTCTCGAACACCTTCCGGGTCATTCGCCTCTTGAGTACGGCAGCGACAAATGCGGTGAGAGCCCCGATCGCCGAGCTTTCAACGAGGCTTGTCCAACCATTGACAAAGGGAACCATCATCGCTCCGAAGATAAAGACGGGAAGCAGCCCCGCACGAAGCAGCCTGATTTTCTCGGAAAGCGGCACGTCCCGGTCCGCTTTCGGAAGGACCGGACCGAGTTCGGGCTGAAGCTGACAGCGGATCGTGATATAGAGCATGAACAGCCCGGCCATCATCAGTCCGGGAAACACGCCGGCAAGCCAGAGCTGGCCAACGGGCTGACGCGCAATCAGTGCGTAAAGCACGAGCACAACCGAGGGCGGAACAAGTATCCCGAGAGCCGAGCCCGCCTGGATGACACCTGTCACCATGCGTTTGTCGTAACCCCGGCGCAGCAGTTCCGGCAGGGCGATCGTCGCCCCGATCGCCATTCCCGCAACCGACAGGCCGTTCATTGCAGAAACCAGCACCATCAACCCAATCGTGCCAATGGCCAGGCCGCCCCTGACGGGTCCCATCCAGACGTGAAACATCTTGTAGAGGTCGTCCGCAATTCGTGACTCGGACAGGACGTAGCCCATGAATATGAACATTGGCAGAGTCAGAAGTGGATACCACTTCATGAGCTTCATCGCGGCGGCAAAACCAAGGTCTGATCCTCCCCTCCCCCACAGGAGCAGTGCGGCAACAACGGCCACGAATCCGATCGCTCCGAATACCCTCTGCCCCGTCATCAGCATCAGCATCATCAGGGCGAACATCAGAATCGCGATCAATTCGTAGGACATCAAACCTCGATTCCCTTGAGCTTGGCCACATCCTTGAGCAGTTCGGAAACCGCCTGCAGCAGCATCAGCGAGAGCCCAGTGCACATCAGCGTCTTGATCGGCCACATGTACGGCCGCCAGGACGAGTAGCTGCGCTCACCGTATTCAAACGCGTAGGCAGTGCTGGAGATTCCACCGTACAGAAGTACACCAAGATAGAAGATCAGGAACAGGACGGTGAAGACATCAAACCACGCCTTTCGCCTCAAGGTCCAGTCGCCGTAGAAGAGATCCATCCTCACATTGGATCCCAGTTGAATCGAGTATGGTCCGCCAAGAATGTAGTAGGCCACCATTGCGAACTGGGCCATTTCGAGGGTCCAGAGGGACGGAAGGAAGAAAGTCTTGGAAACTGACGACCACAGCAGGATCGCAGCCATGACGAAGACACCGTACATAACGACGCGGCCTACACGGTAGTTCACTGCATCCACGATGCGCACATATTTCAGCAGGATCACAGGCAACCCGCGACTCCACCCCACCCGTCGAGTTCAAATGCATCCATAACCGCCGATTGAGGCGGGCAACGCGGCTGATTACACCGATTCTGTGCCGTATTGTAGGTGAAAGATTGCACTGGATTGTTCCATGTCGGCATATGCTCGCTAACTGTGCGGCGGCAAGGTTCAAAAATCACAGGGATTGCCGACGGATATCGGGCTGCTTCTGCGCGTCTGGCTGTCGCCCGCGTCCAATCTCGTTCATGGTCCGTATCAGGGCACGCGTGATTTCCGGCTCGGAAAGCGAGTGCCCCGCCTGGACGATTTCAAGGGCGGCATCCGGCCACTGACGGGCTAGTGACCAGGCAGCGACTGGCGGGCATACCAGATCATATCGACCTTGAACGATCTTGCCGGGAATTCCGCGCAGTTTCGAAATGTTCTCGAGAATGTAGTTGTCGCGTTCCAGGAATCCCAGATTGCGGAAGTAGTGATTTTCGATCCGGGCAAATGTGTGTGCATAGGCGTGGGAGGCAGGCCTGGCAGTGGCGGCCTGTTCCAGGCTCAGCATCGAGTTTTCCCATGCGAGCCAGCGCCGCGCGTGGAACACTTCCTTGTCCGGATCACCGCAGAAGAGGCGCCTGGAATACGCTTCAATCAGGTCGTCCCGCTCATCTTCCGGAATCGGCTCTACAAAGCTGTTCCATTGGTCGGGCCGGAACCTGCCGGCGCTTCCGCCATAGAACCAGTCAAGCTCAAGGCGGGTCATCAGGAATACCCCCCTCAGCACCAACTGGCTCACCCGGTCCGGATGAGCCTGGGCATAGACAAGCGCCAGGGTCGCCCCCCATGAACCTCCGAACAGGATCCAGCGTTCGATCCCGAGAGTCCTGCGAATCAACTCCATGTCCGAGACGAGATGCCAACTCGTATTCTCGTCAACATTGCCTGCGGGGCTGGACCTGCCGCAGCCGCGTTGATCGAACAGGATGACGCGGTAGATCTCGGGATTGAAGTATCGCCGCATGGTTGGGTTGCAGCCACCGCCCGGACCGCCATGCAGGAACAGAACCGGAATGCCCTTGGGTGACCCGCATGATTCCACATAGACGGAATGCCTGCCACCCACCGGCAGCATGCGCCGTTCATAGGGTTCAATTGGCGGATAGAGTTGCGTTGCGCCATTGAATCGCGGCACGAATTCAGTCATCCAGAACCCAGCAGTTGCACTCGCCGACCAAGCGGACCTCCACTAAACAGGAGTCGCGTGGAAAGACAATGTCCGTAGATCCCAAAGAAGTCGATAAGTTTGATGCGCTTGCCGGGGAATGGTGGGACCCGGATGGCAAGTTCGCATCCCTGCACTTGCTCAATCCCTGCCGTCTTGACTATATCAACAGCCAGATCGAAATCGAATTTGATCGCGATCTGCGTCGGCCCACGCCCTTCGCGGACCTGGCCATCCTGGATATTGGATGCGGAGGAGGCCTTCTTTCCGAACCCATGGCACGGCTCGGAGCCGATGTGACCGGCATTGACGCTTCCGCCCGCAACATCGAGGTCGCCGAGGCCCATTGCAGTGATACCGGACTCGACATCTCTTACATCAGCGGGAACGCAGAAGGGCTGAGGAATCAGGAAGCCCGTTTTGATGTCGTCCTGGCATTGGAGGTCATCGAGCATGTGCCGGACCAGCCGGCCTTCGTCGAATTGTGCGGAGACCTTCTGAAGCCTGGAGGACTGTTGATTTGTTCGACAATTTCGCGCACGACAAAGAGCTTTGCCCTGGCAATCATCGGCGCGGAATACGTGCTCAACTGGTTACCCAGGGGGGCCCATGACTGGAACAGGTTCGTCAAACCGGATGAACTGGCTGGACATGCAACGACGGCAGGCCTGGAATACGTGGATTGCAAGGGCTTCGTTTTCGACCCGCTGCGATGGTGCTGGAAGATTTCGGCCGCAGACTGCGACGTAAACTACGTCTCTGCGTTCACCAGGCCGCACGCCGCCGGCTGATTTCCCTGTTTTCTTCGGCCGGCCACTTGCGAAAACCCGGCGCCGGCAACGCAAAGGGTACGCCCCGCAGATTGCGGAGCGTACCGATCAGCCTTTCGTACAATCAGGCAAACCACCAGCGCTCGGTCGCCCTTGCGCTGTCCATTGCCCAGACATTGCCGATGCCGTCGCCCTGAGCCAGTTCTGTCGAAACTGCATCAACGTAGTTGGCAAACATTGGCAGTATGGTTCCACCCTCTGCAGAAATGAGAGCCTGCATCTCGGTGTAGATCCCACGGCGTTTTTCCTGGTCGAGTTCTGTTCGGCCCTGGACAAGCAATTCCTGGAATCTTGAATGGTTCCAGTGCGTGTCGTTCCAAGGAACACCCAGTTCATAGGCAGTCGAGAACATCCAGTCCTCCGTTGCCCGACCTGACCAGAAACACGCAACCCATGGTTTCTTCAGCCAGACATTGTTCCAGTAACCGTCCAGGGCTTCCTGGATCACATTAATGTTGATCCCGATGCTCTTGGCTGATGCCTGGATCAGCTGAGATGCGTCCACAGCTCCCGGGAATGCCGCGTCCGACGCCGACAGGTCGATGTCGAGCGAGTCCATTCCGGCTTCCTTCAGGTGGAACTTGGCCCTGTCCGGATCATATTCGATCTGCGGAAGATCTGCGGCATAGAACTGGTTCGCAGGACCAATCGGGCTGTCATTGCCGAGAGCACCGTGACCGAGGAGGATCTTGTCAACCATCTCCTGACGGTTCACTGCATACTTCAAGGCCTGCCGCACATGGAGGTTATCCAGCGGTGGCACGTTCGTCAGCATCGGGAACGTGTAATGCTGGTTGCCCGTGACCTCGATTATCGAGATATTGGGATTTGCACGCATGAGCGTTTCAATCTTGAAATCGATCTTGTTGACCGCATGGACCTGACCAGTCAGTAGGGCGTTCATCCGGGCAGCAACATCGTTGATCGCGATCATCTCCACGCCATCGAACCAGCCGGCCTGACCATCCTTGTAGTGACCTTCCACCCGCGAGCATACAAGCCTGACGCCCGGGTCAAAACTCTCGACCTTGTAGAGACCCGTACCGATACCTTGTGCCAGGGATTCCTGCATCATTCCTGCCGGATGAATGAACAGGTGATAGTCTGAAAGCAGATATGCAAAGTCGGCGTTTCCGGCCTTCAGTGTCATCACGACCTGGTGTTCGCTTGTTTTTTCCATCGTTTCGACGTTCGCCACGATCGGCTGTGCCGCCGATTTTGAACCCGGAGCGATGTGTTGGTTGAGTGACTCTATGACATCATCGGCGCCGAATGGCTTTCCGTTGTGGAATGTGACATCCTTTCTGAGATTGAATGTCCAGACCTTTGCGTCAGGACTGGGTTCCCAGCTTTCGGCAAGTTCGCCGTTCAGGTTGCCATGGGCATCAATTTCCGTCAGGCAGTCGAAGACGGTCCCATGTGCCGCCATCTGCATGTAGATGTCCGAATGGGTGCCTCCATCCCAGCTATCTGACGTGTTCGCCCCTCCAAGTCCCAAAACGAGTGTGCCGCCCATCTGAGGTGCCGCCCGTGTTGCGAGGGGTGTCAGCGATGTTGCCGCGAGAGTTGCTGCGCCCGCCTTGAGCACGTTGCGACGACTGATATTTGGCAACATTTCTTCCTCCTTGTACTTGAGTAACGGAACTTTTTCCGACTGAAACTCACACTCCAGCCGAGAATCGATTAGGTTCCATATTGGAATTCAGATACTGTCGGACTTTCCAGTCAGTTGCAAGCCGTACGGGGTAGTGCCGGCACACCGGATCAACACGAGCCGTTACGATCAATGAACCCGGATTGCGGGCTTCGGAGCGGGAAACTGGATGGCTGCCTGCATCAACCCGATTACGGGCAAAGGCAGCCGGTGATCAGATACCGACGCTTGAAGCCTCGCCAATATTCTCAACGCCCCGCTGCTCCAGCAGTTTGTCAAGCCAGTCCGGGTCCATTTCCGGCACGGAACTCAACAGCAGGTCAGTGTAGGCGTGATGTGGAGGCGTGAACATCTGGTCTTTCGGTCCAGCCTCGACAACCTCTCCCTCTTTCATCACCACGACCTCGTCTGCGATTGATCTCACCGTTGCCAAATCATGCGTGATGAACATGTAGGAGAGGTCAAGAGTATCCTGAAGCCGTGCCAGCAACTTCAGGATGCCTTCTGCAACCAGTTGATCGAGGGCGGAGGTAACTTCATCACAGATGATGAATTTCGGTTCCGCGGCCAGCGCCCTGGCAATCCCGATTCTCTGCTTCTGGCCTCCAGACAATTCAGACGGATACCGGTCAATGAACTGGCCCGGAGCCATTTCGATCTGCTCCATGAGTTCCTCAACCTTCTTCCGCTTTTCGGCGCCTTTCAGTCCCAGATAGAACTCTACCGGCCGTCCGACGATTTCCGAGACCGGCTTTCTCGGATTGAGAGCCGTGTCAGCCATCTGGTAGATCATCTGGGCCTGGCGCAACTGATCCTTGTTTCGCTTGCGATAGTCAGCAGGCAGCACTGCCCCGTCATAGAGGATCTGGCCCGAGAGCGGTTGCAGGAGGCCCGTTATGCACCTGGCCACGGTTGACTTTCCCGAACCGGACTCACCAACAACGGCCACCGTTCTTCCCGAATGGATGCTGAAACTCACATCGTGGAGTACGGAGACCTTTCCGTAGGCCGCAGTCACGTTGCGCACTTCGATCACGGGGACCGAACCTGCCGCAGCCAACTGCTTCTGCTCGCGCTTGAAACTGCGAACTGCCCAGAGTGATTTCGTGTAGTCTTCGGTCGGATGCTCCAACATCGTCCTGGTGTCGGCTTCCTCGACCTGGTCACCCTTCAGCAGCACCTTTATCCGGTCGGCCATCTGCGCCACCACGGCCAGATCGTGGGTTATGTAGATCGCAGCGGTATCGAACTGCTCGACAATGTCGCGGATTGCCGCGAGCACTTCAATTTGAGTCGTCACATCAAGTGCAGTGGTCGGTTCATCGAAAATGATCAGGTCGGGTCGGCATGACATTGCCATCGCGGTCATCGCTCTCTGCAACTGGCCGCCCGACACCTGGTGCGGATATCGGAAACCGATCTCACCAGGGTTTGGCAGGCGCAGCCTGTTATAGAGTTCGATCGCATCATCCTGCGACTTTCGCCTTGACATGACCTTGTGCTGGGATGGGGCCTCGGTGTGCTGATCGATAATCCTGTGCGCGGGGTTGAAACTCGCGGCCGCGGACTGGGCTACATAAGCTATCCGTTTTCCCAGCAGGGATCTCTTCGTGGCTGCATCCGAATTGACCAGATCGATACCGTCGAATTCGACGGTTCCACCGCTGATGCGGCAGCCATCCCGGGTGAATCCCATTGCCGCCAATCCAATGGTCGACTTTCCCGCGCCGGATTCCCCGATGAGCCCGAGCACCTCGCCCGCCTTGAGATCAAGATCCACGTCATTGACAATCTGCATCCATGTCTCGTCGGCGCGTCCTTCGATCCTCAGGCCGCGAATCCTGACCAGTTGCTTTTCCTCGTCCATGCTTCAGTCCTTCAGCCCAGATGTCTTGTGCAGCATCCAGTCCACGACGAAATTCACCCCGACGGTCAATAGTGCGATGGCCCCGGCCGCCAGCAGAGGCAGTGCTGCCGTCATGGGGCTGAATGCGGCAAAATTGATGAACTGTGACAGGTCGCGGACCATTGTTCCCCAATCGGCGAGTGGCGGCTGGATACCTATTCCCAGAAACGACAGTGCTGCGATTGTCAGGAACACGAAACAGAATCGAAGACCGAATTCGGCAAGCAGCGGAGCCGTGGCGTTCGGAAGAATCTCCCGGAAGACAAGATAGCTCAGATTCTCACCGCGCAACTTCGCGGCTTCAATGTAATCCATAACCACAATGTTCTGCCCGACTGCCCTGGCCAGTCGGTACACGCGCGTGCTGTCCAGCACGGCGATAATGACCACCATGTAAATCATGATCAATATCTTGTTCGAGCCTGCCCAGGCAGTCGCAATGGTCATGAGCAGCAACGCGAAAATCAGTTGCGGAATCGCCATCAGCGCATCGACCACCCGGGAAGCAAGCTGGTCAAACCACCCTCCAAGGGTCGCCGCCAGAAATCCGGCAGTGCCGCCCAGGAGGAAAGCAAGGCACGTTGTGGCGAATGCAATCCCGACAGTGTTTTGCGCACCGTAGATCAAGCGTGACATCAGGTCCCGACCAAGCTGGTCGGTTCCAAGCAGGAATCTCGGGTCTCCACCGAGTTCGGGGTTGCCACCGGGCAGCACGTTGATCCTGTCGAAAATCTCTTCCTGCCCGTACGGTGCAATGAGATCGGCAAACACCGCCACGATCACATAGAACGCGATAATGAACAGGCCGAATGCAGCGGTAACGGGCATCTGGCGAAATACCTTCCTGGATCCCTCGGTACCGATGTTTCGGCCGGCAAAGCGAAACAGGTATCCCAGGATGGCAAAACCAATGACTCCCTGTGCTGCCCACTGGAAGAACTTTGTCTCCCGGATGAAATAGAGTTCGAATGCCCAGTAGGCCCCTAGCAGGCCGAGTGCGAAGCCCACAGCGACAAGATAGGACATGTCCCTGAAATAGATCCGATATGATTCTCTCGGCCACGGAACCTTCTGGCCGGCAAATCGAAAGACCCAGCCGCCGGCGAGAATTGCGGCAATCCAGATTAGTATGGTCAAGAACTGCATGTCGCCTCCTACTTCGGATGTCGCAGCCGGGGATTGGAGAGAATCGACATGATGTCCGCCAGCAGATTGAGAAGGATGTATGCCGCAGCAAAGATGAGGCAGCATGCCTGAACCACGGGAATGTCCCTGAGTTTGACACTGTCGACGAAAAGCTGCCCGATACCGGGGTAGACGAAAACCACCTCGACGACGACCACGCCGGTGATCAGGTAGGCCAGGTTGAGTGCCACGACGTTAATTATCGGCGCAAGCGCATTGGGCAGGGCATGGGTCACAATAACCCGCAACGGGTTCAAGCCCTTGAGCCGTGCCATCTCGATATAGGGTGATGCCATCAGGTTCACGATTGCGGCCCTGGTCATTCTCATCATGTGAGCAGTGACAACCAGGGTAAGTGTCAAGGCCGGAAGCATCGTCCGATTGAGTTTCTCGGTGAACGGCATATCCGCAAACACGTTCGACAATGACGGGAAGACCGGGTTCAGGACCGCGAGGAAAAGGATCAGGATGTAGGCAAGAAAGAACTCGGGCGAGGAGATGGACGACAGCGTGAAAATGTTGACTGCCCGGTCATAGACCGAGCCGGCAAACAACGCCGCCAATACTCCCAGGCACAGTGACAGCGGGACGGAAATTGCTGCCGATACGGAAGCCAGAAAGAGCGTGTTCTTGAATCGCGGGATCAGTTGGTCAGCGACCGATCCAATTCCGCCAAGCGAAGCGCTTTCTCCCGCATAGGCAACAAAATTCGCCTGGGCAAAACTCACGCCGAAATCGCCGGCCAGAATACCGCCCAGCCAGTCCAGGTAGCGTTGCCAGGCCGGATCATTGAGGCCGAGATCCTCCCGGATTGCCGCAACGGTTTCAGGGGTTGCTCCCTGTCCGAGTATCGCCTGGGCGAAATCGCCCGGCAGCAGGTTAACGGATCCGAAGATCAGCAGTGACACGACAAACAGCGTCAGGACACCCAACGCCAGTCGCTTGAGCACAATGGCTCCGACAATGTACATGTTCCCCTTCCTACAATGAACCGCCCGATGACAATAGACCCCAAATAGAATAGATACCAGCGTGCGGGATTCCGGATGTCCCCTCCGGGTGGATACCGAACCGAACCCGATGCCAGGGTGTTCGGTCGAGCCATCTCGCTGGAAGGCAAGCAGGGGCTGCGAATACATGCGGCCACAAGGTGACAGGACTCTGACAGACCTGACCGCTCTCCGGCACAACAGGAAGAGGGCGGCCCGGTCACCAATGCCGACTTTCCTGCATGATGCCGCGGCAGCGGAAATCAGTGAACGGGTGAGGGACATCAACAGGGATTTCCGTCGTGTCGCAGTCGTCACGGCGTGGCCGGAAATCTGGAAGAACAAATGGAAGAGTGCTGACCTGTTGCCCGACTCCGACGTGATCCCGTTCGCCCGAGCCTCGTATGACCTGGTTGTCCATACCATGTCACTTCACTGGTCAAATGACCCGGTCGGCCAGCTGGTCCAGTGCCGGAATGTGCTGAAACCGGACGGGTTGGCAATCGCGTGTCTTCTCGGTGGCGATACACTTGCAGAGCTGCGCAGCGCCCTGATTTCTGCCGAACTTCTGCTTCGAGGCGGTGCCAGCCCGCGAATTGCCCCGATGGGAAGTATCCGTGACCTCGGTGGACTGTTGCAACGTGCCGGATTCGCCTTGCCTGTGGCTGACCGAACCAGGATCGACGCCAGCTATGCTTCCGCGTTCGAACTGATGCATGACCTGCGCTCCATGGGTGAAGCGAATGCCCTGTCGGGCCGGTCATACAGGTTTGCTCCCAGGAGACTTTTCGCGGAGGCCGCCAGTCATTACCATGCCATGCACGCATTGCCCGGCGGAAGGGTCCCGGCAACTTTCGAGCTCATCTTCCTGACCGGTTGGGCGCCATCAGCCGGACAACAGCAACCGTTGAAGCCGGGATCTGCGGATTCAAGGCTGGCAGATGCGCTGTCAACCGTCGAGAGAAAACTCTGAAGCGGGAGTATTCTGATGCCGGAACGGGAAGAACAGGACCAGGGGAATCACCCTTCATTCGGACCCGAAGGGCACCCTCCGGTCCCCTCAGGAAAGACCGGTGTCCTGCTTGCAAACCTGGGAACACCAGACGGCCACGATTATCGCTCGATGCGGCGCTATCTCGGCCAATTCCTGTCTGACCGACGCGTCATCGACTATCCGGTCTGGAAATGGCAGCCAATCCTGCAGTGCATCATTCTCACCAAGCGGCCATTCACCTCAGGGCGCGCATATCGGAGCATCTGGAACAGCGAGCTCGACGAAAGCCCGCTGATGACGATTACGCGAGAACAAACGGAAGCGGTCGCACGTCATCTGAACGAGATGTACGGTGGCGCCGTCATCACCGATTTCTGCATGCGCTACGGCAATCCTTCCGTTGAGTCACGGGTCGAACTCCTGCTTGAGCGTGGCTGTCGCCGAATTCTCTACGTACCACTCTATCCGCAGTACTCGGCCACCACGACAGGCTCGGCGAATGATGAACTCTACCGGGCGTTGCTCAAGACCCGCTGGCAACCCGAAATCCGTTCAGTCCCGCCCTATTTCGACCAGCTGGACTATGTCGAGGCGCTGGCGGGATCGATTGCGGATGTGTTTGAAGGCGAAACCGGGAAGGGCCGTGTCCTCGTGGCGTCCTATCACGGTCTTCCGGAACGCTATCTGCAGGAGGGTGATCCCTACCACTGTCAATGCCGCAAGACATCCCGGCTGCTTCGGGGACGGTTGGGATGGAATGAACAGCGGCTCGTCACGGCATTCCAGTCCCGGTTCGGGAAGGAAGAATGGCTCAAGCCCTACACTGTGGACGAGGTCGCGCGCCTGGCGAAAGACGGCGTCAACCGGATCGCTGTCATTGCACCGGGATTTGCCGCCGACTGCATTGAAACCCTCGAGGAGATTAACGGAGAGATCAGGGAGAGCTTTGAAGAGGCCGGCGGCGAGGACTTCCTCTACATCCCCTGCCTGAATTCCGCGGACTCGCATATCAAGCTGATTGTCGGCCTCATCCACGAAAACCTTGCGGGCTGGATCGACCCCGTTGCCGGGTCCCGGTGAGTACAGTCCCGCCCGGCCGACATCTCAGGCGCCTATCCACTCCCGGAGAATCGGGATCATCGGCTTGTCGGCAGGAGGCATTGGATAGTTGCGCAATTCACCGACCGTGACCCAGGCAAGCCCCTGGTGTGCAAGCGGTTTCGGTATACCTTTCCATTTCCGGCACACGAACAGCGGCATCAGGAGGTGAAAGGACTGGTAGCCATGGCTGGCAAATGTCAGCGGCGCCAGGCAGTTACCCCATGTCTCGATTCCCAGCTCCTCGCGAAGCTCGCGGACCAGCGCTGTTTCCGGCGTCTCTCCGGCTTCGATCTTCCCCCCGGGAAACTCCCACAACCCACCTAGAAAACCCTCTTCCTGGCGTTTCGCCAGAAGGATGCGCCCGTCCCGGTCGACCAGGGCGACGGCGGCAACCAGAACGATCGTCATGACCTGTAATCTGCGTTCACCGCCACATAGCCCTTCGAAAAATCGCAGGTCCAGATCTTTGCAGACCCTCTTCCCAGGCCGAGGTCGACCGCAATGACAAGTTCGCTGTTCTTCATGTACGCCGCTGCCTCGATCTCCGAATGGAACGCGGAGACCTCGCCGCCCTCGGCGACCTGCAAGCCACCGAATCGTATCGACAGGAGGTCCCTGTCCGCCTGTGCACCCGATTTGCCGACGGCCATGACCACCCTGCCCCAATTCGGATCCTCTCCGTGAATGGCCGTCTTGACCAAAGGTGAATTCGCGACAGACCGGGCCACCTTGCCGGCATCGTCGTCAGACACGGCCCCCGTAACCTGAACTTCGACAAACTTGGTTGCTCCTTCGCCGTCCCTGGCAATCTGCTTCGCGAGATCCGTCATGACCGACTCCAGCCCTGCCTCAAGCAGGGCGCAGGATGGTGAGTCGATCGAGTCGATCACTCGTGCGCCGGATGCCGCCGAGGCAACGACGAGCAAGGTGTCGGAAGTCGACGTGTCGCCATCAACGGTGACGCAATTGAGTGACCGTCTGCAGACACGGGACACCATTTCCTGCAGGACGTCCTGTTGGACCGCTGCATCCGTGAACACGAAGGCCAGCATTGTTGCCATGTCGGGTGCGATCATTCCCGAACCCTTGGCGATCCCGGATACTGCAACCTCGACCTCATCCATTGCAATCACTGTCCCCGATCCCTTTGGGAAAGTGTCGGTCGTCATGATGGCCTTCGCCGCATCTTCAGCCCTCAAAGGATCAAGCCCTTCAACCAGACTGTCAATTGCTCCCCTGATCGCGGTGACGGGCAGTTTTTCGCCAATCACACCCGTCGAGGCAGAGAAGACGCTTCCAGGTCGGATCCCCAGCCTGCGCCCGACTTCAGCCGCCAGGCCCGAAACCGCTTTGGCCCCCTCCCGTCCGGTAAATGCGTTTGCGTTTCCCGAATTGGCCAGCAGTGCCAGTCCGCCATCGGCAACCGTTCCGGAAAGTTCCGCAAGCTTTGCCTCGCAGTCGACGACCGCGGCAGACCTGGTCGTCGACCGCGTAAACGCACCCGCCACCGTGCATCCCGGATCGATCCTGGCCAGCATGACGTCCGTTCTGTCCCTGTAGCGCACGCCCGCCGAAACTGCTGAGAAATCCACACCCTTGATGACCGGCAGCAGTGGAAATCCACCGGGAGGGGCCAAAGGTGAAACGCCGTTTGTTGGCACTTGAATGGCCCGCAGTTCCTTCTCAAGCCTGCGAATCCGTCTTTTCAGCTTCTGAATCTTCTTGTTCTTTCCGGGCATTGGTTGTCGTCTCGCGTGGTTTGCTCGTCATCTCGAGGTCAGCGGTGTCAGGAGTTCAACCGCTCGCTGCTGGCTATTGCCGGATTGAGTTCATTGGTCAATGCCGCAATCACGGATATTCGGTTACCAGCGGCGCCCTGAGTCGCGACACCATTCCGGAAGGACGCGCAGACTGGACCTTGACAGATGTCCGCCAACTCCTGCCCGATGACAGGGCCCGATGACAGGGCCCGTTTAGCAAAGTTGACACTCCACGCCGTGATGCTTACATCGCCCGTTGCGAAACCGGATGGCGCACACCACTGGAATCTGAGGTGGCCGAAGATCGCGAATCGCTCCAAACTTGCGCCGAACCTTTATTCTGACGTCCCGGCCTCTGGCCGGAGCTTGCCGGAGAACGGACACGATCATGCTGGGCGTATCAACCATAGCGAAAAAGGTCTTCGGCTCGCCGAATGATCGCTTGCTGAAGTCCGTCCGTCCAATCATTGCCTCGATAAACGACATGGAATCGGAGTTTGAAGCACTCTCCGATGACGGAATCCGCGATCGAACGGAACAATTGCGAACCAGGGCACGGAACGGTGAAGATCTCGACGATCTGTTGCCGGAGGCATTTGCCAATGTTCGTGAAGCGGCAAAGCGGTCGCTCGGGCTCCGGATCTTTGACGTTCAGCTTCTCGGGGGCGTGTTTCTCCACCGGGGCAATATCGCCGAAATGAAGACCGGTGAAGGAAAGACGCTGGTTGCGACACTTCCCGCATTCCTGAATTCGCTGAGGGGCGAAGGCGTTCACATCGTGACTGTCAACGATTACCTGGCCCGGCGCGATGCAGACTGGATGGGATCGGTATACAACGCCCTTGGCATGACAGTGGGTGTGGTCGTCCCGTCTCAACCTGACGACGAGAAACGCGCTGCCTACCAGTCAGACATCACCTACGCCACGAACAATGAACTCGGCTTCGACTACCTTCGGGACAACATGGCTCAGGAGCTCTCCCGGATGGTCCAGCGAGGACACAATTTTGCGATCGTCGACGAAGTTGACTCGATCCTGATTGACGAGGCGAGAACCCCCTTGATCATTTCCGGCCCGTCCCAGGACAGGTCGGAACTCTACACTGCAGTCGACAAGGTCATTCCCGACGTTGCCGAAGAGCATTACACGCTTGACGAGAAGACCCGGAATGTGACCTTCACCGATTCCGGGAACGAGTTCATGGAGAGTCGGCTGCGCACCGAGGGCATCCTTCCGGAGAACCAGTCGCTCTATGATCCCGAATCAACCACGATCGTCCATCACATCACCCAGGCATTGCGCGCCCACAAGAACTTCCAGAAGGACAAGGACTATATCGTCCGCGACGGCAGCATCGTCCTGATCGATGAATTCACGGGAAGGATGATGCCGGGACGAAGACTGAGTGACGGACTCCATCAGTCCATCGAGGCCAAGGAGGGCGTGCCCATCCAGCCTGAAAATGTCACCCTGGCATCGATTACATTTCAGAACTACTTCCGCCTCTACGGAAAGCTGGCGGGAATGACCGGAACGGCGGCAACCGAGGCGGAAGAATTCCAGGAGATCTATGGTCTCGGCGTCGTGGAGATCCCGACCAACCAGCCGGTCGCCAGGGCCGATGAACACGACAAGGTTTTCCGGACAGCCCAGGAAAAGACGGACGCCATCATGGCGGCCATCAAGGATGCCAACGTGATTGGTCAACCGGTACTGGTCGGAACGACATCGATCGAAAAGTCCGAACTTCTGTCATCCCTCCTCGAGAAGGAGAAGATTGACCACAATGTCCTCAATGCCCGGCATCACGAACAGGAGGCCCGGATCATTGCAGAGGCTGGCTGTCCCGGCGCCGTCACGATTGCCACCAACATGGCCGGTCGCGGAACGGACATTCAACTCGGCGGCAATGTCGAGATGAAGGTTCTGGAGGTCCTGGACAGCGACCCGAACGCGGATGCCGTGCAGGTCAGGGCCGAGATCGAAGCAGAAATCTCGGATGCGCGCCGGCAGGTGATCGAGGCGGGAGGCCTCTTCGTGCTGGCAACCGAAAGGCACGAATCCAGGCGCATTGACAACCAGCTTCGGGGCCGCTCCGGTCGGCAGGGCGATCCTGGACGGTCCAGTTTCCACCTGTCGCTTGATGACGACCTCATGCGGATATTCGGCTCCGACAGGCTCGACAAGGTGCTCGGCACGATCGGCATGGAAGAGGGAGAGGCGATTGAGCATCCCTGGGTCAACAAGTCCCTCGAAAAGGCCCAGAGCAAGGTCGAGGCACGCAACTTCGACATCCGCAAGCAGCTGTTGAAGTACGATGATGTGATCAATGACCAGCGGAAGGCAATCTTCAGCCAACGACTGGAAATCATGGAGTCAACGGATGTCTCGGAAATCGTTCGGGACATGCGCCACCAGGTCGTCGACGACCTCGTCGACCAGTGCATGCCGCCCAAGACCTATCCCGAACAATGGGAAATGGAGTTGCTCCAGGAAGAGGCCATGGCCAAGCTCGGTATCGATCAACCCGTCGGGACATGGTCCGGAGAGGAGGATGTCGACGATGACGTCGTGCGCACCCGTCTTTACCAGGATTCCGACGAGGTCCTTGCCAAGAAGTCAATGGATTTCGGCGGTGACACGATGCGGTCACTGGAAAAACAGGTACTTCTTCACACGCTCGACAAGAAATGGCGCGAGCACCTCGTGACGCTGGAGCACCTCAGATCCGTGATCGGGTTCAGGGGCTACGCACAGCGCGACCCGCTGAACGAGTTCAAGAACGAGGCCTTCGGCCTGTTTGAATCCCTGCTCAATGCCCTTCGTTCCGACGTCTCCTCCCACCTCAGCATCATGCGTCCACTGAGCCAGGAAGAGCAGGAAGCCATGATGCGTCAACTCATGGCAAGGCGTCAGCAGGCCGAAGCCACCGCCATGCCGTCAGGTGCAAGTCAACAGAGTGCCCAACAGGGTGCCCGTGCCGGGAGCGGAAGGCCGGTCCAAAGGACAAGAACCGGAGGCGCGCCTGGCCGGAACAGTCCCTGCCCCTGCGGCTCCGGCAAGAAATACAAGCACTGCCACGGACGGAGGGCCTGAATTTCCTTCGTTGCCTCCGCCGCGCAGAATTCGGTGCCGCAGCCTGCAAAGACCTGCTGAACATCGGCGCGGGAGCCGCGGCGCTCGTGACATGGCCCTTGGTTCAGCACCGAATGTCGGGCTCGACTCGATGTCACGACAGACAGTCCCTGTTGCCGCGGCACCGGTTGCGAACAATGGCCCCCTGACCCCGGACCGCTTGACGAGACGCGATTAGGCTGTCAGGTTCAGGCTCGCTTGCCTCGGTGCCATAGTCTCGTCTAGGAGGAATTTGCTTGAACTTCCGCGGAATTCCATCGGCAACCGGAACTTCGCGCATTTCTGCCGGACCGGCCATGGCTGACGGCGAATTCGCGCCATCTCGGTCGATGCACGGTGAAGTGCCATGATCTCGAGAGGCGTCGAGAGCAATTTCATCCGGTCGCTGGAGGAATTCAACACGAGAATACTGGCCTATTGCCGTATCGTCGCCATAATCGGACTCGGCCTGATGGTCCTCGTAATCCTCCTCCAGGTCTTCTTCCGCTATGTTCTCAACAACGCCTTGCCCTGGCCGGATGAAGCTGCGCGCTTCTGCATGCTGTGGATGACCGGACTGATGGCACCGTCTGCATATCGATGGGGGACATTTGTGTCCATCGACATGATCCGGGACGCCATGGGGCGGCATGCCGCCGGGCTGCTGAATCTCTTCATGCTCTTGCTGGGACTCGCCGTTCTCTTCGTTGCCCTCTACTTCGCCAACAAGCACATCAAGAGCGGCTGGCTGTTCAATTCGGGATCCCTGAAATTTCCGCTTCAGCTCATCGGCATGGAATCGGTCCGGATAAAGCTTGCCTGGATGTACATGTCGTTGCCGGTGGGCTTCGGATTGATGGTGCTGGTCAGCGCGGAACTCATCATGAAGCAGGTCCATGAATTGCTTGACGGTTCGGTCTCCTACGGCGACCCGCCCGACCGGATAGAAGCTGCGGCGGACTGACGCATGCTGATCCTGTTTCTCCCGCTCTTCCTCATCTTCCTGTTCATCGGAATTCCGGTGTTTTTTGCCATGCTGGCGGCGCCCGGGATCATTCTCTGGATCATTGGTCAGGAACGTGACATCGCGTTCCTCTACCGGAACATCTATAACGGCATCGATTCATTCCCGCTCATGGCGATTCCTTTCTTCATGCTTGCCGGAGAACTCATGAACCGCGGGGGCATCACCCTTCGCCTGGTGGACTTCGCTCAGGTCATGATGGGTCATTTCCGCGGTGGTCTCGCTCATGTGAACATTCTTTCCTCGATGCTCTTCGCAGGGTTGTCCGGGTCGGCAGTGGCCGACACCTCGGCACTGGGATCAATGCTGATTCCGGCGATGGAAAAGAATGGCTACTCGCGGCGCTTTGCTGCCGCGGTGACTGCAGCTTCCTCCGTTATCGGACCCATTATCCCGCCGTCCGGGATCATGATCATCTACGCCTATGTCATGGGAGAGTCCGTGGCGGCTTTGTTCCTGGGAGGCATGATACCGGGGATACTCGTGGGCGTCGGCCTGATGCTGATGACCGCATATCTTGCCAAACGGCACAATTTTCCGGTTGCATCCGAACGGGCCGGTTGGCCACTCCGAGGAAAGGCGGCAGCCCGGGCCTTCTTTCCGCTTCTGACTCCAGTCATAATCCTCGGCGGCATTCTCGGCGGCGTTTTCACGCCAACGGAAGCCTCTGCCGTGGCGGTTGCCTATGCACTCGTCATCAGCATCTTTCTGCTCAGGACCATGACATGGAAGGATCTGCCCGGTGTGCTCATGCGTGCCTGCCTGACTTCCACCGTCGTCCTGATGCTGGTTGGCGCCGCAATTGCATTCAAGGCAATCGTCGGTCTCAGCCACCTTCCGGAGATACTTGCCGGCTGGGTCCTGTCCCTGTCCTCCGATCCTCTCGTCCTGCTGTTCCTGATCAATCTCCTGCTCTTCGTCGTCGGCATGTTTCTCGACGCAGGCCCGGCCATAATCATACTCGGACCAATCCTCGGACCAATCTTTGTCGATCTTGGCGTGCATCCTGTACACTTCGCCATCATCATGTCGGTCAACCTCACGGTCGGACTGGTGACACCGCCGATGGGACTGGTCCTGTTCGTTGCGTCCAGTATCTCCGGAGTGAGGGTCGACACTCTTGCCAAGGCGATCCTGCCATTTCTTGCGGTCGAGATTGTGGTGATTTTCCTGATCACGTACTTCCCGCCGATTTCCATGTTCATCCCGACCTATTTCGGCTTCGTGCAGTAGCCATCTCCGAGGATTCCCGATTCGACAATGAACGGCGTTCCATATAGGGACTTCCCGTCCAACTATGTGGTTAAACAAGAGGAAACATGATCATGAAGACTCCAATTTCCGGCATGATGAAAACTGCCGGGGCAGGGTTGGTCGCCCTCGCCTTTTCCGGCCTTTCCGTTCTGGCCGCCGACTACAACCTGCGTGCGGTTGTCGGTCCTGATCTCAATGACGAAGACTATGACGGCATAGTCGTGTTTCAGGACTATGTGGAATCGCGCTCGAACGGGGCGATTTCAGTCGAGGTCTTCGCAGGTACACAACTCTGTGCCAATGGTGCCGAGTGCCTGCAGGGAATCTCTGACGGAACGATGGATGTCTACATTTCGACATCCGGCGGCGCAGCCGGAATTTTCCCCTATGTCCAGATCTTCGACCTGCCGTATCTCCTCAGGGATGACAGGGTGGCCGAAAGGGTTCTTGAAGGTGATTTCGTCAATGTCCTTCGACGAATGGCCCTCGAGGATTCCGGCGGCACCATCCGCCTCATGACGATCGGCAACACCGGTGGCTGGAGAAATTTCGCAAACACCCAGAAGGTCGTCCAGTCTCCTTCAGATCTTGAGGGATTGAAGATCCGCACCGTCGTTGCTGACCTTCCCCAGGTGCTGGTCAAGGCGCTTGGCGCCAGCCCAACCCCGATTCCGTGGCCGGAACTGTTCACTTCCTTCCAGACCGGCGTCGTCGAAGGATCCAAGAACGGCATTACGGACATCATGGGAATGAAGTTCCCGGATGCCGGCCTGAAGTTCATCACTCTTGACGGACATGCCTATATGGGCGCCCTCTGGTGGATGAACAACGAGAAATTCATGTCAATGCCGGAGAATCTCCGGGTCGTGGTTGCCGACGGATTTTCACAGCTGCAGCAGGCCACTTTCGCCTCGCCGAAGCGCAAGTCAATCCAGGCCTACAAGGACTTTGTTGAATTGGGTGGATCCATCTACGTTCCGACTCCCGAGGAAAAGCAGATGTTCAAGGAGGCAGCCTCCCCGGTCTATGGCTGGTTCCAGGAGAACGTGCGCGGTGGCAAGGAAGTCTATGACGCTCTCGTCGCCGCTGCAGCCAAGGCTGAAGAAGAAATTGCCATGCTCAACTCCAGTTCGGTCAACTGAACGGTCTTGAAAGCGTGAACCTGGCAACAGGCCGCCGTCAGGCGGCCTGTTCTTTATTCGGTCAAGCATTTCTTGCCTGATGCCCGGTCTTCTCGAACGACCGGGTCGACCTGTTTTGCAGGATGTGGATCCAGGCTGAAATCCGACGATTGCGGGAATGGCATGATGCGGTCAGGATTCCGCGTTTGCATATCGCCGTACCGGAAGGCATCTTTCCCCGGCAACAGTTGTTGCGTGTTGCAACTTGAAGCGTTTGGGATTTCCGCTTACCCACCTATATCGTGATTACATCCACCGGCCCAAAGGTCTTTCCGAAACAGAAGCCATGGTCACAACCTTAGCAGAGGATCCCGGGTCACGGTTTCGGCAAGCCGGATATCTGGCGGGCGTCGCAACCGTCCTGCCGGACGAACTGGACATGCTGAGACGAGTCTGCGACGCGCTGACTGACGAACCGGTCGATGACGGAGGCGACGGCCGTCACAGGATCGGACTCGGCAGGAACCGCAGATTCCTGGCCCACAGGCATGAGGAATTTCCGGATCTTGAGAGATTCCTCCTTGCAGGCAGCGCAGCGGATGTTGCCGCGCGTCTGCTTGGTGACCAATGCCTGCTCTTCAACGAGCAGTTCGTTGTCAAGGGAGCGGATTCCGGTGCAAGTTTCGCCTGGCACCAGGACAGTGCATATGTTGGTTTCGATCACGAGCCATATCTCAGCGTGTGGATCGCACTTGACGATACCACCGAAGAGAACGGATGCCTCTACGTGCTGGGACGGAATCTTGACCGGGATGGCCGGATCGACCCGCATGCCTGGGTAGAAGAGACCCGTGAACTCAACGGATATGATGGAAAGGAGCAGGGCCGGGCGATCGAATGCCGCGCCGGAGGAATCGTGGTCTTCTCAAGCCTCACATTGCACCGGTCCGGGCCCAACACGACACGATCCGTTCGCCGCGCCTATTTGGCCCAGTATAGCTCAACTGCCATAAGGGATCCCGATTCCGGCGATCTCAAGAGATTCGGAAAGGCCGTGGCCGTGGGCAACTCGATGGAGACGTAACCTGTTTCGCAGCGTATTGGAAAACGGATTACCTGAGGGGATACATCCAGCCCCGGTAGTCACTGACGAGCACCTTTCCATCAGCGATTTCTTCCGCCGTCATTCGCTTGACCAGTTCTTCGAGGCTGATCTTTGCGTCCGGGTCTCCACCGATCGCAGACAGGGTGTACCAGAGATATGCCCTGACCAGATCGGGAGCCACAATTCCCCTGCCGGTTTCGTAATACCAGCCAATCCCGGATTGTGCGCCCGGATGCCCCTTCATCGACGATCTCAGGTACCATTCGAAAGCCCTCCTGTCATCCCGGTCGACTCCGAGTCCCATTGCGTACATGACACCGATAAGTTCTTCGGCATCGGCATTGCCCGACCTGGCGGCTGGTTCGAGCGCTGCTCTCGCTTCTTCGAAGCGGCCGGCCTCCATCAGGTCTCGCGCCTCCTCGATTTCAGAATGGGATGGCGTGGCAACAAGCACCAGGATCAACAGCGCCGTCCCGGCAAACATGACAGTTCTCATTCTCCGAACTCTCCTCAAACTGTGACTGCAGAAAGTTTGACCTGGCTGCCAGTTTGCCGGATTGCCACGATACTCGCAACGATCTGGCTACTGTCCACCCCGGCATGGTCCGGCGACTCCGGTGCACTTCCATTCACGGAGCGGGTAACTCCGGATCTTTTCGTCGAGGCAAATGAGGGCGCGGCCGAACTGGGCAGGCTATTGTTTTACGATGCCATAATTTCCGGTAACCGGAATATTTCATGCGGTACCTGCCATCACCACGACCTGGCAAGTTCCGACGGCGTTTCTCTTGGCATCGGGCAGGGAGGAAAGGGAATCGGCCGTGAACGAACCGCACCGGACGGTTCGAACCGTATCCGGCGGCGAATGCCGCGGAATTCGCCGGCGCTGTTCAATCTGGGCGCCAAGGAGGTCAGCCTTCTGTTTCACGACGGACGGATCAGCGTCGATGACATTTACGGCAATGGTTTCAACACCCCGGCAGAAGAGTTTCTTCCGCAGGGCCTGAGTTCGATACTTGCGGCACAGGCACTCTTTCCTCTCGTCGGCGAGGTCGAAATGGGCGGGTCACCGGAACAGAATGAGGTCGCGGCCGCAATCAACGAACGGATCGATTACGGATGGCCGCTCATAGTCGAACGCATCCGCGGCATCCCCGGTTACGAGAAGCACTTCGTCGATGCCTTCGAGGATGTTCATTCCAGCCAGGACATAAGCATTGTCCATGTTGCCAACGCGATAGGTCACTTCGTGGCCTCGGAGTGGAGGTCGTTTGACAGCGCCTTTGACAGGTACCTGGCCGGGAATCCTGAAGCGCTCACAGCCGTCCAGAAATCAGGAATGGAACTGTTTTTCGGCAAGGCGGGGTGTTCAACCTGCCACGGTGGCCCGTTTCTTACCGACCAGAAGTTCCACGCGCTGGCAATCCCTCCCCTGGGCCCCGGCCGCACCAGGAGATTTGACCTGATTGCCCGCGATGTCGGTCGAGTGGGCGAATCGGACATGATCGAGGACGCATACCGGTTCCGGACGCCAGCGCTGAGAAATGTCGCCCTGACCGCTCCCTACGGACACAATGGAACCTATGCAGATCTCGAAGGCGTGATCCGGCATCACCTCGACCCCCTGCAGGCGCTGGATGACTGGGACCCTTCACAGGTGGTACTTGCCGACGTTCCATGGCTGAACAACACGGATCTTGTTGCGCATGACAATCGTCTGGAGATGGAACGATTGAAGCAAAGGGTCGACATCATTCCCGTGTCGCTCGATGATCGGGAGGTGGAAGAGCTGGTTGCATTCATGCATGCGCTTACCGGAAGCGAAAGCGTAGCAGGCCGGCTGGGACGGCCGACAGACGTACCAAGCGGCCTTCCGGTCGATTGACTCCCGATCCCGCTAAACAAGACCGTTTGCCCGACAGCCCGGGCGCATCGAATACTGACCCCGGGTAGCTGTTGATTCCGTTTCAGTCGGTTTCTGCATGGGGAAATCACCCGGTCTGCGGATGGACACGCGACCAGGGGCCGCCATACCGCGGTATACTGGCGGCGTCCCGGTATTCCATCAAAATTCGAGAACCGGAAGGCCCCAGTCCGATGCCAAGCCGCGCAGGACATTGCGGAGGTCCCCGTAGGCGATTGCAAAATGGTGCTCAAGGCAACCGTCGATAATTCCGGCCATCACTTCACCAGCG
This sequence comes from Paracoccaceae bacterium, assembly GCA_963664715.2. Classification (GTDB taxonomy): domain Bacteria; phylum Pseudomonadota; class Alphaproteobacteria; order Rhodobacterales; family Rhodobacteraceae; genus JAPOXR01. The sequence goes on along the minus strand of CAXXUY010000011.1, from coordinate 626,016 downwards.
GAACTCTCAAACCGGACCACGCCCGCCGTACCCGAGAACGCGAGTGGTCGCCTGAGCATTTCACCGCCAATCAGCACGACCTTGTGTTGTCCGAACGCCTTCGAAATGCGCATCAGGGTTACGAGTCCCGGTTTCAAAGGAAATTCGAAGAGCAGTGGCATCTGCCTGTTTGAATGCACCGCAGCCCTTGGAACCACTGACGGATCTCGCATGGATGAAGGTGCCTGTCCGCAGTGCCAGACCACCCCGGTGTTGTCTGCGATGTCGATGTCTACCATGTCCGCCAGGAAAACCGGCGTTTCGGCAGCAGCCTGCAGAACCAGCTGCGACAGTGCTCCGTAGACATCTGCTTCACAGGCGCAGGGAATCTTCGCATCGCCGAGCATCGACACCGGGCCACAAACCGCGCCGCCATGTTCGGTGAACATTTCGGGCCAACACCGGATCGCGACTGCATCGAGGCTCCGTCTGCGGGCCAGTTCTTCCAGTGCCGGTGCAAGGCGAAGCGAACTGTCAAGCGAGGCCTGGTCCAGGCCGGGCAACCCGGCCACTCCGGAGGAGATTCCTGACCTGACAGTGGCAATGTGGTCGTCGGCGATGCTGTTGGCTCCATCAAACAGTTCCGACAATTCAATGGCTTCAACTTCAACTCCAGCAAGTTTCATCAAGGTATCGGCATCGTAGTCACATGTGTCAAAGCCGGCCGGACGATGTCCGACACGCCCGATTTTCCTGCCCCTGAGATTCCGGGCAATTCCGGTCCTGAAGACTTCGCTTCCCCGGTTTGCGGTGGATTCTGCCCGCGGTCTGCCCGGAGAATCGAATTCCAACAGCTGCAGGAGGTCGTCCGGCGACACGCGGTCCGGGTCAGAATAGAGCCAGTTGAACCTCCGTCCTCTCAATCCAAGTGCATGGCTTGCAAGATTGAGGCCACAGAACGCGTTCAGCCTGAGGCGTCCACCGGTACGTGGCTCGCTCGGCGCCCAGATGGCAATCGGTACTGTCGTTCGTTCAGCCAGGCCGGAAATGAACTCCGCATCCGTGAAGGTCGTTTGCATGACAAGCAGACAGTTCGCACCGGCGTTGAACAACTCTTCAAGAGCGCGAAACGCTGCGCCGTTTTCAGTCAGGAGGTCGGGATTCCCGGCAAAGGCAATTCCTGCCCGGTCGAGAGCACTGGTCGCCGATTCGAGTTTCGACCTGGCAAATTCCACATCGAAGGTTGTGCGACAGAGAGGAAGAATTCCCGGTGTCAATTCGCCTGTCATGGTCCTGCAATCCGATGCTCAGGAGTTGAGACTGAGAAAGGACAGAACTTCATCCCGTGTCGGGTAGCACTCCCTTCCGCCTTTCCTCGTGCATCTCAGTGTTGCAGAGGCGTTGGCGAATTGAACAGCTTCTTCCTCGTCCCTGCCCTCGGCGAGCATCAGTGCAAACGCACCGTGCCAGACGTCACCGGCACCGAGAGTATTCACGGCTTCAATGTCGATCGCCGGAATCTGGTCGATTTTCCCGTTGCGGACAAGGTACGTGCCATTCTCTCCGTCGGTTACACAAAGCCAGTTCCCGTAGAGTCCGGCCGCTGACTTGATACCGGCGAGAGCAGAGTCTTCGCCGGTCAGCGCCATGATTCCCTGGCTGGAAAATGCAAGGTGAGTTGCCATTGACAGGGTCCCGAAATCAACTGCCCGTTCACCGTCAACTATCCCCGGAACATCATGGCGTTTTGCCAGTTGCAATGTCCTCTGCAGGCCGGGAGGCCAGCTGGTATCGGCAAGAAACGCGTCATGTTTCGGTGTGGCATCCAGCCAGGCGGGGTCCTCCACAAGTCCGCGACCGGGGAAGCCGACAATCTGCCTTTCCCCGGAAATGTCTACCATCACTGCCGAATACGGTGACCTGCCGCCCACTGCACTGTGGATGAATTCGAGCGCGACCCCGAACTCGGACAATTCACTACAGATCATGTCGCCGACCGAATCGCTGCCGACCCGGGCACCCAGGTGGGCGTCTCCTCCAAGCCTCGCCACCGCCACGGCGGCGCTTGCCGCCATTCCGCCGCCGCCGATCTGGGTGTCGATCGCGCGGTACTTCATCCCGCTGTTCGGCAGTTCTTCGACCAGAAACACGAAGTCTACAACAGCCACCCCAAACGCAAATACTGTTGCCATTTTCACCTACAGAAAGAGATGCCTGTTATCGTCGATCTGCCGACAATCGTCGGAGTCGGGCGGAACGCATCATATCCGATTGAGCCGGTCTCTGCCATGTCTCGCGCAATGCGGAACTCGTGGCGCCTGCCACCAACCGCCCAACGCATTTCGAGTTTCCCCTTTACTCAACCTTCCAGAAACTCGGCAAATGCCAGACGGGCCTCTGCTTCGGCGGAAACTACACGATCCCTGTCTGTGCCCTTGATAACCACATTGACCCCCCTGCGGGTTGGTGTCCGGAATGGATAGGATCCAATCTGCAAGTCGGAGTACCTGTCGGCAATGTAACCGAGCGGGCCTGCAAGTTCACTCTCCACGGTGTTGAGTTCCAGCGACTTGCTGACCTGGGGAGTTCCTCCAGGCAAGGTCTTGAGAAGCTCGCCCAGCATGGCCTGGAAAATCTTGGGGACACCGGCCATGACGTGAACGTTTTCAATGGAAAATCCGGGAGCAACAGAAACCGAGTTCGCAATCAACCTGGCATCTCCCGGGATCCGGGCCATTCGCAGCCTGCCCTCATTGAGTTCGAGCCCGAGATTCCTGCAGTGTTCATCCAGAAGCGCCCGCGCATCTTCTCGGACCCTGATGTCTACGCCAAAAGCCGCTGCAACTGCATCTGCGGTGATATCGTCATGTGTCGGACCAATTCCGCCAGTCGTGAAGACATGATCCCATGATTCCCTCAGTTCGTTGACTGCTCCGGCGATCTGCTCGTGCACGTCACGAACAAAGCGCGCCTCTTCGAGATCAATGCCATGCGCCGCAAGTTGTTCGGCCAGATAGTTCAGATTTGCATCCAGGGTCCGGCCGGACAGGATTTCGTCGCCAATGACCAGCATCGCGGCGGTCGGGTTCGGCATTGCACTCTCACTACTGCTTGTTCCCGAGAAACTACACCCGGTCTTCGTGCCGCATCAACACCCAATCATGGCAGTCTGTCCACAGCTTGGCACCGCCGGCAAGACGGCAGAATATGCGCCTGGAACCGCGTTTGTACCGACTCGGGATCGAATCCTTGGGCAATTTGCCGGATAATCTTGATACCCGCCGTGAAGTTCAGGAGAATAACGGTTACAATCCCGGTTCCGCGCCGGAATCGGTTCGCCGATTGCGGCGCAATTGCCGGTACGCCGGAGTAGCTTGGACAAGGGGGACCAGCAAGGGAACCGCGGTCGCCCAAAGACAGGAGATGCAGGATGAAGAACACCCGGTGCGTTGCATTGGTTGGACCGTTCCTCAGCGGCAAGACTTCGCTCATGGAGAGCTTTCTTTTTGCCGCCGGAGCTATCAAGAGGAAAGGATCTGTCAGGGACGGCAGTTCCGTTGGTGATTCTTCGGCAGAAGCACGAAGCCGGAACATGAGCACTGAAGTCTCCGTCGCCGAAATGAACTACCTGGGCGACAATTGGGGAATACTGGACTGCCCCGGGTCAATTGAACTCATGCAGGAAACAATCAACGCGTTGACCGTTGCGGACGTTGCAGTCGTCGTTGTTGAACCGTCCGTCAGCCGGGCAGCAAACGCGGCACCTGTCTTCAGGGCGCTCGAGGCCCGGAAGATCCCGCATTTGGTGTACATCAACAAGGTTGACACCCTTGGCGATCCCATGGGCGAAGTATTGGATGCCGTACGCGAGGCATCCGGAATGCCAAGTTTCATGCGCAATTTCCCGATCACAAACGATGAAACTGTCACCGGTTATGTCGATCTCTCGAGTCTGCGAGCCTATTCCTACGTTGAGGGCCAGGAATCGGAAGAGATCGAATTTCCTTCCCATCTCCAGGACGATATCGATCTTGCCAGGGAAGAGTTTCTCGAAGCACTTTCGAACTTCGATGACGGAATTCTGGAACTTCTCCTTGAGGACGAGATCCCGCAAATCGAGGAAATCTATGCCAAGGCCGCCGGCGCCATGCGCGATTTCCAGGTCGTGCCGTACTATTTCGGGTCGGCCGAACGCAATTTCGGTGTAAGACGTATCCTCAAGGCTCTTCGGCATGATTCGCCGGAACCGGATGCCCGTGCCCGCGCCCTGGGTTTCGATCCCGCGGGCGAGCCTGCTGTCCAGGTATTCAAGACCTTGCATGCGCAACACAGCGGAAAGATCTCATATGCCCGGGTCTGGTCAGGCGAGATTGCCGACGGACAGACGCTGGGCGGAAGCAGGATAAGCAGTATCCAGATGATGACCGGCAGCCAATCGCGCAAGGTTCCGAGCGCAAGGTTCGGTGACATCGTTGGCCTCGGCCGCATGGAAGACGTGCGCACCGGCCATGTCCTGGCTGCCGGCGCCGGGGAACCGGATTCATCCGCAGGGGAAAACAGTTTCTCTCCCGTCTATTCCCTTGCCATTACACCTGCGGACAGAAAGGACGAGGTCAAGCTGACAACCTGTCTTCAACGGCTGATCGAGGAGGACCCTTCACTCAGCTACGACCAGAAGGAGGACACGCATGAACTCGTGCTGCAGGGACAGGGTACTGTCCATCTTCAACTTGCCCTGGAAAGGCTGAAGAGCAAGTTCAACGTCGAGGCGAATGCGAGTCAGCCAAGCGTTCCCTACAGGGAAACGATACGGGGCAAGATTACCCAGCATGGCAGGTTCAAACGGCAGACGGGCGGGCACGGAATGTTCGGGGACGTCGTCGTCGATATCGCACCCAGACCCCGGGGAAGCGGATTCGAGTTCACCGACAAGATCGTCGGTGGAGCTATTCCAAGGCAGTACATTCCAGCCGTGGAAAACGGCGTAAAGGAATATGCCGGGGAAGGTCCGCTCGGTTTCCCGGTTGTCGATTTTGCCATTACGCTTACAGATGGTCAGTATCACGCCGTGGACAGCAACGAAATGTCGTTCAAGCTGGCGGCACGTGTGGCGATGACGGAAGGGATGCCAAAATGCTACCCGGTCCTGCTTGAACCCATCGACAAGGTCTCGATTGATGTTCCGGCAGACCACACCAGCAAGGTCCACGGTCTCATCAGTGGCCGGCGTGGCCAGATACTCGGTTACGAAGCCAAGGAAAACTGGAAGGGATGGGATTCACTGCACACGTATCTTCCCGAATCTGAAATCCATGATTTGATCATTGAACTCCGGTCGCTGACCCAGGGGCTTGGCACTTTCACGGCTGAATTCGATCACTTTCAGGAGTTTGTTGGAAGACAGGCGGATGAAGTCGTCGCCAGACGCGCCGAGAAGAAGAAAGAGCAGCGAAGCAACTAGTCTTCTGTAACGATAGTTGTCATCAAAGCGGCAAGTGACATCAACAGGAGGCGGTTCGATGAGAGGCAAGGCGGTGAAAGTGGTGCTGAGCGAGGAGGAGCGCGAGTTTCTCGAGGCGCATGTCCGAAGGCACAAATCGCAGAGGTCGCTGTCCGACCGTTGCAGGATCATCCTTCTGTGCGCCGAGGGGCTCCAAAGCAGGGAGACCGCCGGGCGGACCGGCGTTCACGAGCACACTGTCGGCAAATGGCGCAGGCGGTTTGCCGAGAAGCGCATCGGGGGCCTCTCGGACGAGTACCGCTCCGGCCGGCCCCGCACCGCGACGGACGACAAGGTTGCGGAGGTGGTCGAACGGACGCTGAACACGATGCCGAAGGATGCGACGCACTGGTCGGTCCGGAGCATGGCCGAGAAGACGGGGGTGTCGCACACGACCGTGCACCGGATCTGGTCGGCGTTCAGCCTGAAGCCGCACCGGAGCGAGACGTTCAAGCTTTCGACGGGCCCACGACTATGCCCGCCACGGCACGACAACGCTTTTCGCCGCGCTCGACGTGGCCATCGGCACGGTGATCGGCAAGTGCAGCGGGCGTCATCGCGCCACGGAATTCCTCGGCGTCAGGGATCAACTAGTGTTATGATCGTTTTTGGTGATTCCATTTTCCTGTGGAGTATGATTCAAACGCTCCCGGCGAGAGCCGCGCAGTTTTCAATGGGAGCGGAACCGCAATGGCAAGGAGCAGGAGAACCCGGATCGTTCTGAGCGAGGAAGACCGGAAACGTCTCGAAAAGATCAAGACCGATCCGCATTCGATCCTCAAGCATGTCCAGAAGGCGAGTATCATCCTTCACCTCGGCGACGGCCTCACACTGTCGCAGACGATGCGGGCCACCGGCATGTCGAAGCCGACGGTCTGGCGCTGGTGGGACCGCTTCCTCGTCGAGGGTGTTGACGGCCTGCTTTACGACATCCCCCGGAGACGGGGCCGCAAGCCGATAGCCGAGGACAAGGTCAGTGCACTGATCGAGCTTGCGATGTCGCCGCCGCCGGAGCACGCCAGTCACTGGACGCTGCGGGCGCTGGCGAAAAAGCTGGGGATCGCGGTCTCGACGGTGTTCGGCATCCTGAAGCACAACGGCCTGAAACCCCACAGGGTCAAGACATTCAAGGTCTCCCGCGACCCGAGGTTCGAGTTGAAGGTCGGCGACGTCGTCGGCCTCTACGTCAACCCGCCCGACCACGCTGTGGTCATCTCGGTGGACGAGAAGACACAGATCCAGGCATTGGGACGGACGCAGACGCCCCTGCCGATGAAGTCCGGCCATCCCGAGACCCGCACTCACGACGACAGGCGCAACGGGACTAGCTGCCTGATGGCGGCCCTCGATGTCGCCACCGGAAAGGTCACCGGCCAGATGGTCGAGCGTCACCGCTCGGAGGAATTCCTCGCCTTCCTCGATCTCGTCTCCGAAGGGATCAAGCCCGGAACCCAGCTTCATGTTGTCCTCGACAACGTCTCCTCCCACAAGTCGGTCGAGGTCAACGAATGGCTGAAGGACAACGCCAATTGGACGTTTCACTTCACGCCGACCTCGGCCTCGTGGATGAATGCCGTCGAGGGTTTCTTCTCCAGGCTCTCGAGGCAGAGGCTCAAGCACGCGATCTTCAACTCGCTCGACGAGTGCATTGCGGCGATCGAGGGCTACATCGAGCACCACAATGCCAATGACGCCCGCCCGTTCCGCTGGAGCAAGAAGCCGGAAGACCTCGTGGAGGCGTGGAAGAAGGGGCACCAGAAGCTGCAGGAATCGGCATCGTGAAAAAGATTCAAAACACTAGGTCGAGCGCTGGTTCGCGGAACTGACCAGGAAGAAGCGGCAGAAAGGCGTTCATCTCTCGGTCGCGGAGCTCAACGCGGACATCATGTCTTTCATCGACGCGCACAACGAGAAGCCGAAGCCCTACAAGTGGGTCAAGTCCGCCGACGAGATCCTTGCATCCTTCAGGAGGTTCTGTCTCAAGGCGAACAAGCTCGGCGTGAGCGAAAAGGTTTGAAGCGAATTTCAGATTCAGGAGACTAGCGCGTCGGTATAAAATACCCTTGCCGCAGCCAGGTCGATGACCGTGAACGCGAGATGGAAGATTGCAGCGGGCCGGTTGGACATGGCTCAGGCGTCCATTTCGATTACCGGAACCAGGCTCACGGCGTTTCCCCGAAATCCCGGACGAACGTCGCGTAATCGGCCAGAGCCGTTGCTAGCGGACGTGGCGCCCAGCCCGTTTCGGCGGCCATCCGAGAGATGTCATAGGCGCCCCAGCGTCCACCGATGAAGGTCGGGTCCATCACGATGTCGCACTCTGACTGGTCTGCAACTTCCCAAGTCAGGCCGGGCAGAATGTCCCGGACAATTTCCAAAAGTTCCTCAAGCGTCACTGCCTCGCCCTGCGCCACGTTGTACACGGAATGTGCGAATGCCCCGTCCTTTTCCAGAAGCGTGATCAATGCGCGTGCGACATCCTGCGAATGGATGTGGTCGCCGATCCCTGAAGGGGCATTGATGCGGACGGGTTTTCCTGCAAGCGCGTGGTGGATCGCGACGTAGGGCGGGCAATGATAGGCCCGGCTGGGCCGCCACCGGTCCATCGGCCCGTAGACACCGGACAGCCGGCACGACGCCACCTTGAAGCCGAAAGTGTGGCCATAGTGCTTGGCGGTCATCTCGCTGGTAAGTTTGGTGATGCCGTAGAATTCCGGTGGATCGACCCATCCTTCTTCCGGCATGGGCCCCGGTGGTTCGGGGCCATAATCATTATAAACGGCGCCGGAACTGAGATTGAGAAAGCACTTGAGCCCAGCCATCTGTCGCGCCAGTTCAAGCAGGTGCACCGTACCCATGATATTCACTTCGAGAACGGTCGCAGGGGCGTCAGTCTCGGGGTTTACGACTCTTGTGCCATCTGGCAACTCTGGCGCGAATAACGTGACCGTTGCAGCATGGACGATGCGGTCGATGTCCTCGGTCTCGGCAATCTGGTCGAGCAATGCAGTATCCAGCACACTTCCCTGAACGTAACTCAGCCTGTCAGCAACAGACGCGAAGAACCTGTCGAGCGCGGCGTCCCTGGGGCCGGCATCCAGCACCACGACCCGTTCGCCGGGATGTTTCTGCAACCACAAGAACGCGAGACTGCTCATCACGAACCCCCCGCCGCCGGTTATGAGAAGTGTCATGACACGTCCTTTCGCAAAGCCGTCAACTTGCGGACCATCCCCCATCCACCATCAGGTTTACACCGGAAATGAAACTGCAGTCGTCGCTTGCCAGAAACAGCGCCGCCTTCGCCACGTCGTCGGGACGCCCGAGACGCGGGTATGGGGTGCGCTGGCGCGCCTCCTCCAAGCCTTTGGGTTCGGTCGAGACACCGGGTTTGCCGGTGATGATGCGTCCAGGAGCAACCGCGTTGCATATGATATGGTCGCGCCCGTAGTCCGTTGCGATCTGCCGCGTCAGGTAGATGCTGGATGCCTTGCCTGTTCCATAGGCGACATCGTTGGGCGCCCCGATCATGCCGTGCTGAGAGGTGATGTTGACAATGCGTCCCCGGGCGTCGCCGCGCACCGGTTGGCCTAGCATCTGCTGAACCGCGCGCTTGCAGCACATGAAGTAGCCGTCGGAATTCACTGCCATCACTTCGCGCCATTGGTCGTTTGTAGTGTCGGCGAGCCGCGTCGTGGTCCAATGCGCGGCGTTGTTCACCAAAATATCAAGGCATCCCCATTCCTCGACCACACGCGTGACCATCGCATCGATGTCTTCCCATTTCGATATGTCGCAATGCATGGCAATTGCACGCCCTCCCGCATTTCGGATCATGGTCTCTGTCGGGTCGCCGCCTTCTTTTGGCGTCTCGCGGATATCGGCGACGAGCACGCTGGCGCCTTGGTTTGCGAACAAAAGCGCGATCTCGCGCCCGATGCCAGAGGCGGCACCGGTCACAATCGCAGTGCGACCTTCAAGGCGTTTCAAAATCCCGCTCCATTTTCCTACGCAAAATCATCTGCCTTGTCTGTTTGTAGCTTAGAAATGCCTGACCGACGATGGTGTGCCCGATGCGTCAGATATTTGACGGAATTCGACTGGCCCTACCGAATCGCGCGCCGCCGAATACTGGGCAACTCTTCGTATGCGTCGCTGTATCGCCGGGTAAAATGAGAGGTATTTCGAAAACCGCAGCGAAGTGCAACTTCGACAATCGGAAGATCGGTTTTCGCCAGAAAGCAGTGCGCCGGTGCGCTTGCCGATCCCGGTAATGGAGATCGGTGTTTCAATGTTGGCCTCCATCAATTCCACAGCACGGGTCAGTTGCCGATTGACCACGCCGGTTCGGGCCACAAGCGACCTGCGAGCGGGTTCGTCGTCACCGCGTTTTGACGGATAAAACGGCGCGTCCGCCACATTGAAGGCAAGCTGGCTGCTGCTAAACCGTTCAATCAGATGTAGCATCATGTCCAGGGTGGAAATGCCGCCAGCGCAGGTGATCAACCGCCCGTCCACGCAAAAGATATTTCCTGTCACAATGGCACGGTGAAAGTTCTCCTGCATCGCTTGGACGCTGGCCCAGTGTACAGTGCAGCGGCGATCGTCGAACAATCCGGCATGCGCCAAGAGCATCGAGCCGTTGGAGATCCCGCCCACGATTGCACCGCCGCGATATATCTGTCGAAGCTATCATCGCAGCACCTGCGGCTCACTGAAGCAAAAGCTGGCGTCCCCCAAACAGACCGACAGCATGTCGAGCGGGGGGCTTTGATCGATGCGGATTGTGTTCACGGCGGGAAAGTTGCAGCTGGAAATCACTGGTTCGTCGTCGGATGTCAGCGAAACATGCGTGAACAACTGTTTCCCGGCGATGTCATTTGCGACCCTTGACGAATCCAGCACCAGAGAAACCGGGGCAAGCGGGAATTGCTGAGTCAGGTAGACCCCCAACCGCACCGGACCGCGATCGTTGTGAGGCTGAACGGTATGGGAATTCCTGGTCGAGGGCGTGGTTGCCGCGTGCATTGGGTCAGGTGATCCCCGGAGAAGGCCGCCGGCGCATTGTGGACGGCACTGCGGTGCCGACCATCGCTGAATGGTTCGCCGACGCAACCGCGGCCCCGGGTGCGGGCAGATTATTTCTGGCGCACAGAACAGCAGTTGAGTTTTTGGTTCTGGTCATATGGTCCGAATGCGAACAATTGTCGTATTCGGAACAGTGCACATCGGACAGGGATTAGTCAACGATGCCAAGTTGAGGCCGGATGGCGCGCGATCCAATGGCGCGCAATCTCTTCGCGGGTGGGAATCCAGACTTTGTCATGCGTCAGGACATAATCAAGAAACCGCTCTAACGCAGCAATGCGCCCTGGCCGGCCAACGATCCGGGGATGCAGACTCACGGTCATCATCCGGGGATGTGCCTCGCCCTCGCGATAAAGTACGTCGAAACTGTCACGCAGATAGGCCTCATAGTGGCCGCCATACGCAAATCCGTTCGTGTGGACGAATTTTGAATCGTTGGTATCGAACTGATGCGGGATCACGAGGTGATTGCGACCTGATACCCGCTCCCAATAAGGCAGATCGTCGGAAAGTGAATCACTGTCGTAGAGAAATCCGCCTTCTTCGACGACCAGCCGTCGCGTATTCATACTTGGCCGCCCCGTGCACCAACCAAGCGGCCGTTTCCCACAGATCCGGGTGATGGATTCGATGGCGAGACCCATGTGGTCCCGCTCGACCTGCTCGGGTACGGCGGCATAATCGATCCACTTGTGGCCATGCGCAATTATTTCATAGCCTGCCGCAACTGCGGCCTCGGCGGCAGCCGGGTTTCGTTCGATTGCCATACCCACGGCATAGACGGTCGCGGTAAGTTCGCGTTCTTGCAAAGTCCGCAAGACGCGCCAGTATCCTGCCCGGCTGCCAAACTCGTACATCGATTCTATGTTTGGCTCGCGTCCGCCCACCACGGGCGACAGGCCCGCCACCTCGGACAGGATCGATTCCGATTGTCCATCTCCGTGCAGGATGCTGTTTTCGCCGCCTTCCTCGACACTGATGACCAGAGACACGCAAATCTGCGCGCCTCCCGGCCAGTTGGCCTTTGGAGGCATCGGCCCATAGCCAAAGAGGTCGCGGGGATACTCTTCTTCGGACATTCTGGCGGCTCCTTTGCGCGGCCCATGTGTTGCATTCGGGCACTCTCCGCAAGACACAATACAATGCAACGTCATACCGGACCGCCGGTCAATGCTTGCAATATCCAATGTGATTCCGTCAACTAAGGCCAGCCGAGGCGATCCTGCGTCGGTTGCGCACCCGGAGAGCCGTCATCGAGCCTGTCCTGAACATCACCGATCTCTCTATCAGCTTCATGACCCATGCGATCGAAGTTCCGGCGGTAACCGGGTTCAACTGCACGGTCATGCCGGGCGAAATTGTTGGTCTTGTTGGCGAATCAGGTTGCGGCAAGTCCACCGTCGCGCTTGCGGTAATGCAATATCTCAGCCGCGCAGGGCGGATTACCGGTGGTAGCGTCCGGTTTTTGGGCGAAGATCTCGTCACGACCTCGAAACAGCGGTTGTTGCAGATCCGCGGCTCGGAAATCTCGATGGTCTATCAAGAGCCCAACTCCTCGCTAAACCCGTCGATGAAGATCGGCAGACAACTGAGCGAGGTTCCCATAGTCCATTTCGGCACCTCGCGGGAAGATGCCGAGCGGCAGGCCCTCGACATGCTGGAAGCCGTGCGGCTGCCTGATCCCGACCGGCTCATGCACTCTTACCCGCATCAGATTTCGGGCGGCCAGCAACAGCGGGTGGTCATTGCCATGGCGCTGCTTGCCAAACCCAAGCTGCTTTTGATGGACGAGCCGACAACCGCGCTCGACGTGACGGTCGAGGCCGGGATCATCGACCTGATCCGCGATCTGAGCTCGCAGTTCGGGGCGTCGATCCTGTTCATCAGTCACAATCTTGGGCTTGTGCGACGTACTTGCAACCGCATTGTGGTTATGTATTCCGGCCAGGCGGTCGAAAGCGGGCCGATCCTGGACGTCTTTGACCGCACGCGCCATCCTTACACCCAGGGTTTGCTTCGCTCATTGCCGGTGCCAGATGCGGACAAATGCGGTCATACGCTTCGTACGATTCCCGGGCAGGTACCGCTGCCATTCGAACGCCCCCCCGGGTGCGCCTTTGGCCCGCGTTGCGACCACTTCGTGGCCGGCCAGTGCGACAGCGCGCCCGTGGAAATGCGCTCATTGCCGGGAACCAATAACCACACCGCGCGATGCCTGCGTCTTGAAGAGATCGACTGGACCGCGAAAGACGAGGTAAAGCCTGTCGGGCGGGCGCCCGAAGGCAACGAGGTGCTGATCGAGTTCGACTCACTGGTCAAACACTACGAACAGCACGGCGGCTTTTTGTCCGGGTCCAGACAGCGCGTGGTGCGTGCCGTGGACGGCATCAGTTTTTCCGCCAGAAAGGGCCAGACCCTTGCGCTGGTGGGAGAATCTGGATGTGGAAAGTCGACGCTGGCCAAAGTGCTGACCGGGCTGGAAGTTGCCACAAAGGGTTCCATCCGGTTTGACGGAGGCGAGATCGCCGCGACGGCCGTCCGCAAACGCGACCGCGAGCTGGTGCGCAACATCCAGATGATCTTTCAGAACCCCTTCGACACGCTGAACCCCAAGCGTACAATAGGCGCGCAGGTGGCGCGTGTTCTGAAAAAGTTCGGTATAGGTGACAGTCACGCGGATCGCGCAACCAAGGTCGATGCGATCTTCGACAGCGTGCGCCTACCACGCGAATTCGCCAAGAGACTGCCGAGGCAATTGTCCGGTGGCCAGAAACAGCGTGTGGCCATAGCCCGTGCTTTCACGGGCGACCCGCGCGTCGTGGTCGCAGACGAGCCAGTATCGGCGCTGGATGCCTCTGTTCAGGCAGCGATCACTGAACTGCTGACGGCAGTACAGGTCGATCATGGGACAACGTTGATCTTCATCAGCCACGATCTGGGTCTCGTCCATCATCTGGCCGATTGGGTCGTCGTCATGTATCTGGGCCATATTGTGGAACAGGGTCCTACGGCAGACGTGTTTGCACCACCGTATCATCCATATACGGAATCGCTGCTATCTGCGGTACCCATCGCCGACAATCGGGTGGAACAGACGCGCATCCTGCTCGAAGGTGATATTCCGTCGGCGCAAGATCCACCATCGGGATGCCCTTTCCAGACGCGGTGCCCGCGTAAGACGCAGGCACAAGACGAAGCGGGCCGGGCCATCTGCGAAAACGAGATGCCCGAGATGCGCGAGATTGGTGATCAGCATGTTTTGAAGTGCCACCTGACGCAGAACGCGCTTGACTTAATGGAACCGGTAATCCGCCTTCGTGACGCGCCGGTCGCTTCACCCGAGGCGCGGTGAGGCCGTCACCAAAGGCAAGTGTGTCCGCGCTTCACGAATTGCGACCCAGACCAGTAAATTCGCCGCGACAAAATATGCGCAGATGCCAATCATCTGCTGGGGAAACGTCAGGCCAAAATCAATCAAAGCGCCTGAGATACCAGGGCCGGCCGCGCTTCCAAGGACCATGACACTGGCAGAAACGGCCTTGATAGCACCTATGTGACGCGTGCCAAAAAACTCTGCCCAAATTGCAGTCGGCAAAGTCGCCTGAATGCCGAATGCAATCCCAAGTATCACCATGCCAACTGCAGCCATCGCCAAGGAATCTGCAAGCCCGATGACCAAGAACGCCAGTGCAATGGGCAACAGATAAACAGTCGCCAGACGCGCAGATCCAAACCGGTCTATTGCCTGTCCCGATATCACGGTGCTGACAATGGAAACGGCCGCCAAAAGAGGAATCAGTGCCAAATAATCGACCAACGGCCAGCCTTTGACTGCGGCAATATGCACCTGCTGAAAAAACAGCGCCGTCCCCCAGGCAGATGGCCCCAAGATCATCGGGAAAAGCATCCAGAATAACCGCGACCGCAGAACTTCGGATCTGGTCCAGTGCCGACCATCCATACCCGCGGCGTAGGGTGTCTCGATATGCGATTGCGGTGTGCGCTCGGCAGACAAAAGCCATAGGATCACGGGAAATGTGAGCATCAAAGGCACTGCAGACAAAACCCAAACCGCGCGCCATGGCATGATCCCGAACAATGACGCGACCACCACCGGAAACGTCGCCGTCCCCACGGCAAGACCCAACGCCGAAATTGACAGCGCCAATCCCCGTCGGACGGCAAACCAGCGCGCCATTGCCACAACCGCCAACTGGGTCATCATTCCCTGTCCCAGAAGCCTTAGTAGAAATACAATTACGATCAGCCCGACAATCGTCGGGTTTGCCGCCATTGCCAGGCAGACAAGCGCCAATCCGGGCATAACGATCCAGGCAAGCGCGCGTACGCGAAATATGTCGGCCAGCCCGCCGGCCCAAAACATGACGATCGCAGAAGAGGTTGTGCTCAGGGTATAAATCCCGCCCCACTGGCCGTCGCTGAGGCCATAGGTTCCCATGATCTGGGCTGCGAATATCGCAATGAAGAATGTCTGACCGTAGGATGATGAGAACGACAACAATCCGCCGACGGAAAGAAGGCGGACGTTTTCACGGAGAAATTCCAAATGAGACATGTTGTCCTCTGTCCGCTTCTTATTGTCGAATGAAAAGAGACCATCGCCGCGCGAAGTACATGTAGCGGCTCACGTTTGCCCTGTACAAAAATCTTGCTGGGATCGAATTGTCGGTCCTTCGCGCAGCTTCGTTAATCAAAGCGATTTGATCGTCCACACGCACATTCAGCCAGCGGACCGCGCCAGATATGCGCCGTGATCCTGCGACCCTAGAAATTGATCACCGTCAACGATCATCCTGCCACGACTAAAGGTTCTTTCCACCCTACCTTCGACTTCCCAACCTTCCCAAACGGAATAGTCGGTGTTCGAGTGCAGACCCTCCACGCTGTAGATGTGGCGCGCATTTGGATCAAAAATAACGATATCGGCATCATACCCCGGAAGCAGCCGTCCCTTGGTTGCCAGATCGAAAATCCGGGCCGGCGTCGTGCAGCACACGTCCACCCACCGTTCCAGACTAAGGCGGCCTTTCCTGACTCCCTCGGAGAAAAGTAGCGGAAACCGGGTTTCCACACCGCCGGGCGGCAGCACGGGCATCAACCGGTTGCCTTCGGCGTCCCTCGGCGTGTCGGGCGTTGCCGGCGGCGCCTTGACGTCGTGCCCGAAGTAAGCGGCAACCTCGCGGGCCTGATCTTCGGGCACAAGGCGCATGGCGGCGTGGTCGGTCGACGCGATGTCGAGGGCCCCTCCCTGAAGGCCGCGCCAGAGCGCATCGCAGTGCTGCGCGTCCCGGATCGGCGGGGTCAGAAGGAATGGCAAAGCCGCCACCTGATTTCCAGCATAGACCTCATCGGTATGGGTCAGCCACGCCAATCCCGCCTCGCCATAGGCCCGCAACCCCAGCTCTTTCGCGGCACGGATGGCTGCAACTCCCTCGGTGCAGGTGTTGTGAAAGATCAAGGTGCGACCGTCGGCGGTTTCTGTCATAGCCATTGCCAGTGCGATTGCGGCAGCTTCGGCGGCAGCCGGGTAGTTGCGAATGAATTCGGAGATGTTCCGTCGTCCCTCGGCCGCCGCTCGGCGACGCATTTCCAGGATAACCCCCTGATTTTCAGCGTGAACGATGGACAGCCCACCCAACCCGGCGACTTCGAACATACCACGCTGCAAGAACGCGTCCGGTATACCCCAACCGGGAATGGCCATGAACCACTTAAAGCTTGAAATCCCGCGCGCCACGATCGCCGGAATCTCGGCCAATCGCTCCTCGATCGGCTCGCGAATATTCATGTGAAAGGCGAAATCGACGCAGCTTTGCCCCTCAGCCAATGCCATTCGCGTATCCAGTTCATCAGTCAGCGTCCGTCCGTATTCTGCCTGCACTTGATCGATGATTGTGGTCGTGCCTCCAAAAGCTGCAGCGACCGAGCCTGTAGCGAACGTATCGTCGTAGCAAAACGCGTCCCGTTCGGTCCGCATATGCACATGGCCATCGATGGCGCCGGGGACCACGTATTTGCCAGCGGCGTCGATCTCTTTTCTGCCACGAAGCTCAGTGCCTATGGCCGCAATCCGTTCGCCGGAAATTGCGATGTCAGAGGTATAGGTACCGGACGGGTCAATCAGCACTCCGTTGCGGATTACAAGATCGTATTCCACGGTACAAATCCCCTATTTGGTCTCAGCGACGTTAGGTTTGTACACCGCAAGATGCACTCCGAATCCGACCAGATCCGCCCGAAAGAGTCGCCTGCAGCGGGTCGGGTGGATCAAAACGGACAGCAAGTTAAGAAATGTTGTTCGCAAGATCTGGCCATCGCGAAGGCTCATTCCGATGACGGTAGTGCCAACAGTTGATCTGGACCGATTTGTGCATGGCGGCGGCGCTGACCGCAAGGCAGTCGCCGCCGAGACCGACCGAATCTGCCGGGATACCGGGTTTCTCTGCATCCTCGGTCATGGCGTACCGGACGAGGTCACTCAGGCCGTCTACGACATCTCTAATGTCAATCCAACCAAATGGTGACTCAGAACAGAGTAGAAAAATCATCTGGTGTTCCGGCCCATGGTGTTGCGCGTGATCGACTCTGTCTTCCTGTATTCTGTGTTTGCGATTGAGACCAGCCAGAAGGGGGCTGACATGGGCACCAGGATCATCATCTCGCGCATCGACCACACACCGAAGGCGTTACGGCAGGTTGACCCGGGCCGAAATCGCCCGCCGGTCGCGGGTCGGGGCCCAGACCCTGTGTGACTGGGTACACCGCTACAATGAGCGGGGCCTGGCCGTGCTTGCCGGTGCGGCACGTACGGGCCGCCCGTCCTTGCTGGATGACGGACAGGTGGCGACGCTGCGCTCGTGGCTCGATGCCGGCCCCGACGCGGATGCCGGCGAGCACTGAAGCTGGACGTTCGGCGATCTGCGGGCGCGGATCCTGTCTCTCTTCGGCGTGCGCGACACCGTCGAGGGGGTGCGCCGGCTGATCCGCCACCTCGGCTTCCACCTGCTCTCGCCTCGGCCCATCCATCCGCAGGCGGACCCCGAGTCACAGGAGGAATGCCGGCGCTATTTCAGCAAACTGGCCAGGCAGGCTATCCCGGGCGATGTCTCGCCCGGAGATGTGCTGGTCCAGTTCCAGGACGAGGCAAGAATTGGCCAGAAGGGCATGCTCTCCCGGGTCTGGGCAAGAGCCGGGTCACGGCCGCGCATTCGGCGCGATCGCCGCACCTGCTATCTCTTCTCGGCATTCTGCCTGCAGACCGGGGCCGCAATCGGCCATGTCAACGAGCGGGCCAATACCGGGGAGATGAGCCGCCACCTGGCCGATATCGGCGAGAAGGTCCCCGAGGGCAAGCATGCGCTCGTCATCGCCGGCGGTGCCGGCTGGCGCCGCTCGAAGGATTTGGTCATTCCGGACAATGTCTCCCTGCTCCGACTGCCGCCATACTCCACGGAACTGAATTCCTCGGAGACGGTGTTCTCGGTCCTGAAGCATCGCCACTTTGCAAACCGGGTGTTCGACAGTGCCGGGCATGTCACGCGGGTGGTGCAGGAGGTCTGGGACGGGTTTGTGACGCGCAAGGAAGAGATCACGAGAATCGCCGCCAGGGATGGGCGGTGCTGTGAGATTCACCGGGGCGGCCGGGATGGGTGATTGTTGGGTTGGGTTGGTATAACGCATTCCTCGCTGGTCAGTTCTGTTTCGAATCTTGGCTGTACCGGACGTCCATGGCCCGACGAGGTCTGGTCGCGCGGGCCACCCTTCCTGTTTCCGGCTTCGGGCGGCGGGAAGTCGGCCATTGGACCGGCCGGCAACCTGGGCAGCTCCTCGATGCGTTTCCGCTGGAAAGAACTGCTACCTGAAAACACCTGCCTGGGAAAGAAGTTGTACGTATTGCTACTGATCCACTGAAGAGGCCGGTCAGAGGGACTGTGGGAAAAAGACGGGGGTTGTGGTCTGATTATTGTGGGACCCGACACTGATCCGTCGCGTCGCGGCGATCCTGTCGAGTGGAAGCGAGCGCACCGTCGCCACCAGTCCAGGTCAGTCGACTCGATCAGCCTTCCCCATCTTCCTCCTCCCCTGCAGCACAATCAAGAACCGAAGCGGAATGCTCGACCCAGGAAATTCTACTTGGGAAGGGGAAGGCCGGGAGGTGGGTCATGTATGGACGCCCCCTGAATGCAAGCAATTTCTTTGGACACGCCGGGCAACGTGATCAGGTACTGTCATGTATTCGGCCTCTCGATGCGGCATCTCAACGCGCCGCGGGCCAGTATGGAGATACGAGGACCAGGTCCAAATCAATTTTCCGGGCTCTCAGCCCTGACCCACACAACTGGTTTCCCCGGCCCCGTCTCAATGATCGTTTGCCCTTACCTGTCCTCCGTCCTGCTCACATCCACCACGCCATCACGTCAGGCCGCAACCACTCAGGCAGCAGCCGTGACGGGGTCGCGATAGCTTTCCTTCTTCGTCATCAGCGCCCAGGCTATGCGCGCCATCCGGTTGGCCATGGCAACCAGCCTCCTCGGCTTGCGGGCCAGCATGCGGGCAAGCCATGAGCCCTCAGGCACCCCGCGCCGGACAGCCCAGCGGATCTCCGCCATGGCGCCGACAAACAGCAATCGCCTGAGATCGCGCTGACCCATCTTCGAGACCCTCCCCAGGCGCTGCTTGCCTCCGGTCGAGTGCTGCCGGGGAACAAGACCAAGCCAGGCCGAGAAGTCCCGGCCGCGACCGAACCCCTCCATCGGCGGGGCAAAGGCCTGGATCGCCATCGCCGTGATCGGACCCACCCCGGGAATGCTCATCAGGCGCTTCGCCTCCTCGTCCTGCCCTGCATCCGTGCGGATCCGCTTCTCAAGATCCCTGATCTTCACATTCAGCTTGTCGATCTGCTCAAGCAGAAGCCCGGCCATCTCCCGCACAGCTTCCGGCAACGAGGCCGATGCTTCAGCAACCCTGATCGCCAGGCGCTCGACATTGGCAATCCCCTGCGGCGCAATGATGCCGAACTCCGCAAGATGACCGCGCAGCGCATTCACCGTCTGCGTCCGCTGGCGCACCAGCAGATCCCGGGTGCGGAACACCATGCAGCGGGATTGCTGTTCCTCCGACTTCACCGGAACGAAACGCATCGTCGGGCGAGTGGCCGCCTCACAGATGGCCTCCGCATCCGAAGCATCGTTCTTCTGCCTCTTGACGAACGGCTTCACGTAGATCGGCGGCACCAGCCGGACTTCATGCCCGAGTTCCATGATCCCCCGGCCCCACCAGTGGGCGCTGGCACAGGCTTCCATGGCCACCGGGCAATTCGGCTGCGACGCCAGGAAGTCCAGAACCTTGTGCCGTACCAGTTTCTTGCGGAACACCACCGATCCGTCTGCAGCAGCTCAGTGCAACTGGAACCAATTCTTTGCCAGGTCGATTCCAATCATGCTAACCCTTTCCATGGACGCTCCCTCCTTTCAGGGCTCAATCAAAGTTGACGCCACCATGGCACATTACGATGCCGTCGGGCAGGGGGCGTCCATCCCATCAATATTGAACGCGAATCCTAGGTTGCTTTTGAACTGGATTTGACAATTTGGTCTCAGCGCCGTTAGGTTTGTACACCGCAAGATGTACTCCGAATCCGACCAGATCCGCCCGAAAGAGTCTCCTGCAGCGGGTCGGGTGGATCAATACGGACAGCACGTTAAGAGAGCCTCATTCCGATGACGGTAGTGCCAACAGTTGATCTGGACCGATTTGTGCATGGCGGCGGCGCTGACCGCAAGGCAGTCGCCGCCGAGACCGACCGAATCTGCCGGGATACCGGGTTTCTCTGCGTCCTCGGTCATGGCGTACCGGACGAGGTAACTCAGGCCGTCTACGACATCTCTAAGCAGTTCTTCCGGGGGCCGCTGGAGAGCAAGATCAAGGTGGCCCAACCGCAGCCTGACGTTATCCGCGGGTATATCGGTTTCGGCAAGGCAGCACTTGGCGTCACGACTGGTGAGGAGACCCCGCCGGACTTGAAAGAGTCGTTCTCGATCGGGCCAGAGGTGGCCTCGGACGCGCCCTACTACAGCTCGCCCGGAAGCCGTTCGCATTTTGCGCCAAATTTATGGCCACAGGACATTCCCGAATTCAAGAGGGCGTGGCAAGCGTATTGGACTGCAATGACGGATTTGAGCCAGACAATGATGCGTTTGTTCGCGCATGCGCTGGATCTGGACGAGCATCATTTCTCACATGTCATCGACCGGCAAATCAGCATCCTGGGTGCCATGTATTACCCCGAACAATCAGAACCGCCCCAACCCGGGCAGTTGCGCGCAGGTGCGCATACCGACTTTGGAACCATGACGATCCTGAAACCCGACAACGCCCCCGGCGGTCTGCAGGTGCTGACAAAGGACGGCGAATTCGCGCCCGTCATTGCGCCAACTGGATCTTTTGTTCTCAACATCGGCGACATGATGGCGCGCTGGACCAATGATCGTTGGGTCTCGACCCTGCACCGGGTGGTCAATCCGCCGCTCGACGCCAAAATGGGCAGTGAACGGCTGTCGCTGGGGTTCTTTCATCAGCCGAATTATGACGCTGTGGTGGAGTGCCTGCCCGGGTGCCGCAGCGCCAAGCAACCGGCAAAATACCCGCCTGTGACCGCCGGCGAGCACCTGCACACCCAGTTTTCCGCCCAGGTCCGTCAGCCGGAAGGAGCCGCCTGAAGTGGGATCTTACGCTGATCCGCATAAGGACTGCCCGTCTCGATGGATCAACAGGCAATGCGTTGCCGGATGCGGGGGGTGGGCATGACGCGTTTTATCCTGCGTCGCCTTATGCTGATGGTGCTGACGATGCTGGTCGTGTCGATCCTCACCTACCTACTTTTGGAGATCAACGGCTACAGTGTCGTGGTCAAGGTGCTGGGGCCCTATTCCACAGACGAGCAGCGCGTCCTTTGGCTTGAGGCGAACGGCTACAATCGGCCGGTCTGGGAACGCTATCTGGCCTGGCTTGGCGGTATGGTCACCGGCGATTTCGGTCAGTCGTTGAAATACAGAGCTCCGGTGTCGGACGTGTTGTGGCCACGGCTGGCAAATACCGGCATCCTCGCGGCAACCGTGTTCGCCGTAATGATCCCGCTTTCAATCGTCGCAGGTGTACTGGCTGGTATGAAAGAGGGCGGTGCCTTGGACCGCGTGATCTCATTGTTTTCTATTGTCACAACGTCGGTGCCGGAGTTCGCAAGCTCGGTTCTTCTGGCATTTGTCTTTATTCTGCTGCTTGGCTGGTTCCCGGCGACAAGCACCATGTCCAACGGCTTTGACCCGTTGCAACTGGTCATGCCCGCGATGGTGCTGATCCTGTTTGGATTTGGATATGTTGCCCGGATGATGCGGGCATCAATGGCCGAAGTTATGCAAAGCAACTATGTCCGCACGGCCATACTGAAAGGCATGCCATTTCGCCGGGTCATTTTGCTGCACGCGCTCCGCAATGCGCTGATCGCCCCGTTTGCCGTGATCGTGCTTCAGATCAACTGGCTGCTCTCCGGTGTGATCGTGGTGGAGTTCTTCTTTGCCTATCGCGGGTTCGGAGCGCTGCTCTTGGAGTCATCGCTGACCCAGGATATCTTTATGCTGCAGGCCTGCGCGATGATATCGGTCATCGTTGCTGTCGGAACGCAGACCATTGCCGACGTCGGATACGGCATGCTGAATCCGCGGGTGCGGTTTACATGACGGAGTTCCTTCTAAATCCGGGTTCCTCAGAACTGCAGACCCGCCGGGTCAGGGGCTGGCGCTCGCGTCTGCCAAGAATCCTTTTCAGCCCGGTCGGGCTGATCGGCGGGTTTATCTGCCTTTTTTGGATTGCAGTGTCGCTGGCAGCCCCGCTTCTTTCGCCTTTTGGGCCGACGGAGCAGGTAGCGCCCTTCCAGACGCCCGGGATGATCGCCCCCGACGGGCGCGTGTTCTGGTTGGGCTCAGACCATCTGGGGCGCGATATCATGTCCCGCATCATCTGGGGCGGACGTCGGGTTTTGTTCTTTTCGACCATCGCGACTGGATCAGCCTACGCAGTGGGTGTGTCGCTCGGGCTGGTTGCCGGTTATTTCCGGGGTTGGATCGACGATCTTGTGTCCAGCTTTGCCAATGTCGTGCTGTCATTCCCGGTGCTGGTTCTCTACGTGGTCATCATCTCCACCTTTGGCGCCTCGGGCCTCAACATCGTCGTTGCCGTGACATTTGCCAGCGCACCGGGTATCACGCGAATCGTTAGGGGAATCGTTCTGGACCTGCGCAGCCGCGACTACGTGGCATCGGCCCAGACCCGCGGCGAAAGCGCGGCATACATCATGTTTCGCGAGATATTGCCCAATGCGACGTCCCTGCTGATTGTCGATGCTTGCCTGCGGCTTGGCTACACAACGATCACAATCGGCGTTTTGGGCTTTCTCGGGCTGGGATTGCCGCCGCCGCAACCCGATTGGGGAGGTATGATTAACGAAACACGTGCCATGGCCACCTTTGCGCCGCACATGACGGTGTTTCCTTGCATCGCGATCTCGTCCTTTGTACTGGGCCTCAACCTTCTTGCCGATGGCCTTCGTGAAAGCACGTTGAAAGACTGATCAAGACGTCCGCGCATTAGCCGATTGGCGCGGTCCTGATGTCGAAGAGGAGAGAGAGAAGGCCCCAACCCGGGGCCCAAACAAGAGGTGGAACGTTTCGCAAAACGACATACTGCGACCTGAACGACCACGAATGCGTTGCAACCAAAAGGAGAAGAACAATGACCGAGCATGCCAATATCCCGAAGCTGAAGAGCTGGTATCGGAACGGAGAGCTTAGCCGCAGAGACTTTCTGCGACAGTCCACATTGCTAGGCCTGTCCGCAACGGCGGCCTATTCCTTTGTCGGACTTACCGCACCCAGCCCCGCGAGCGCTCAGAACATGCCCATGGGCGGCACCATCCGTATGGGGATGCGTGTCCTCGACGTCAGCAGCCCACATGCGATTTCGTTCGAAGAAGCAGGCAGCGCGACGATCCGGCCCGTGTGCGATTTCCTCGTTCGGACGGGGCGGGACAACATCACGCGGCCGTGGCTGCTGAGCAGTTGGGAAGCGACCGATGACTTGCGCACCTGGACGCTGCACGTCCGTAACGGCGTGAAATGGCAGAATGGCCGGCTTTTCACGGCAGAAGACGTCGCATGGAACTTCAAGCACGTGTTGACGCCAGAAGTCGGGTCGTCGATCCTTGGGCTAATGGGCGACTACATGCTGACCGAGGTCGATACCGGTGAGAAAGATGGTGACGGCAACGCCGTTATGCGGTCGGAGCTTTGGGATGCGAATGCAATCGAGGTGATCGATTCCTCGACAGTGCAACTGAACCTCAAGAATGCCCAGGGCGCCGTTCCGGAACATCTGTTCCACTTCCCGTTCTACATGCTCGACCCCGAAGAAAACGGCGTCTACGGCGCTGGTTCCAACGGCACCGGCGCATTCAAGCTGGTCGAACATAATATCGGCGAAAACGCGGTCCTCGAACGTGTCATGGACAGCCATTTCATGGGTGTAGGACCGTTCTTGGACCGGATCGAAATCACCGATCTTGGCGAGGACCCCAATGCCGCACTCAGCGCTTTGCTGACCGACCAGATCGATGGCGTTTATGAGATTTCGGAAAATCAGGCGCCGATGGTGATGGCAAACGAAAACATCGAGGTCTACAGGGCCACCACCGCCGCCACGGCTGTCGTGCGGGGCAAGATGAACCAGCCTCCGTTTGACAACCCGAAAGTCATGGAAGCACTTCGTCACGCAAGCAATGGCGCAACTATCATTGATCGGGGGATGCGGGGCAATGCGGCGCTGGGCGATCACACCCACGTTTCGCCGATTCATCCCGAATGGGCCGATCTGGGGCCGTTCCCGTTCGATCCCGAAAAAGCCAGAGCCATCCTTGCCGAGGCCGGATACCCGGATGGAATTGATCTTGAGATCAACGTCAAAACGCAGCCAAGCTGGGAACTTGATGTAGTTCAGGTGATGGTCGAGGACTGGGCCAAGGCCGGGATCAACGTCAAGATCCAGACGCTTCCCGCGTCGGTGTTTTGGGACCGCTGGACGGAATATCCTTTCAGCTTTA
Organism: Paracoccaceae bacterium; assembly: GCA_963664715.2. Classification (GTDB taxonomy): domain Bacteria; phylum Pseudomonadota; class Alphaproteobacteria; order Rhodobacterales; family Rhodobacteraceae; genus JAPOXR01. The sequence goes on along the minus strand of CAXXUY010000011.1, from coordinate 601,279 downwards.
CCGCATGGGGCCACAGACCGCTTGGTATGATGGTTCTGAGCCTGGCCTATCGCACAGGTGCGCCGTGGAACGAATCCAGCTTCTCGGACGCAGAATTCGACAGCTTGCTGACCGATATCGGCGGCACCATCGATCCAGAGCGCCGCAAGGAGGTCATGGCGAAGCTTATGACAATTATGCGAGAGCGCGGCCCGATCGTGCAGCCGTTCTTTATGCAAGTGGCGACGGCCTACAACAAGCGGGTCAAGGGAATGGCAATGCACCCGACGAAGTATGTCTTCTTCGACCTTCTTGCGATTGAGGCCTGACAGAATGTGGGGCGGGCGCATTCTTGGTGCGCGCGCCCCTTATCTAGATCAATGGATCGACTACACTGGCAGGATTGACCGCGCGTCGGCCAGTTCCGCCTGTGTTGTCGCGCCCAATACATGGGGTAGTCATGCAAAATGGTCAACAAGACCTATGCAATGGCGACATAATCATGGAGCGGGCCTAAGGGATGCGAACGCCGATTGTCATTTTGCACATGGACGCACCCGCACCCGCGCTCGAAATCGTGCGGGCTGCACACCCAGATCTACTGATCCAATCCTGCGACAGCTACGAAAACCTGCCAGAAATGATCCAGACGACGGGCGCAGAAGTGGTCTATTCCGTGCGTTTCGCAGGGACGACCGGATTCCCCCGGCAGGCGCTAGTGAACAGCGAAACTGTTCGATGGGTCTCGGTCGGTGGCTCGGGGACGGATCACCTTGCCGGTTGGGACTCCGGGCGACTGACCGTAACCAATGCCGCCGGTGTCGCCGCAGGTATGATGGCGGAATACACGCTGGGCGCGATGCTGCATTTCTCGCTCGACCGGTCCAGCTTCGTCAAGGCACAGGCAGCGCATCGATGGATCGAAGGCCGGGTCACGCCGATTGAGGGACGCCGCATTCTTATCGTCGGCTTGGGGCAGACCGGGCGCGCAATCGCCCGGCGATGTAAGGCGATGGGTCTGCATGTGACAGGGGTACGCGCCCGCCCGTCGGCGATGGATCATTTGGACGAAGTGCACGGCGTCGACGCACTGCCAACTCTCTGGCCAAGGGCTGATTTCATCGCAATCTGCGTGCCACTTCTCGAAAGCACCAGACGTATGGTCGATGCGGCGACCATCGCGCAGATGCAACCGGGCGCTGTTCTGATCGACGTCTCGCGCGGCGGGGTTGTGGATCAGACTGCATTGGCGGCAGCCCTCACCAACGGACAGTTGCGAGGCGCTGCGCTTGATGTATTCGAAACTGAGCCGCTGCCAGCGGACAGCCCGTTCTGGGATCTCGAAAACGTCATTCTCACCCCGCATTGTTCGTCGATCTACGAAGGCTGGGAGCTGAAATCCGTCGCAATGTTCAGCGAAAACCTGTCCCGCTATCGCCGGGGCGATCCGCTTTTCAACATCGTGGATCCGGGCCGAGGGTATTGACCTCAGAAAGGCATCGCATGGAACGCAGGCGTGGCACAGGCGGGCGCAGCGCAAAATCGGGGCGCAGCGGCGGTGGTATTGCCCAGCTCGCGCGCCGTCAGGTCATCAACCCCTATCAACCGATTGAACTGGCGGACCCCGACCAAATCCAGCAATTGCACGACACCTCGATGCGCATTCTTTCCGAGCTTGGGATCCGAGTAATGAGCGATCGGGTGATGGCCCTTTTCGAGGCTGCGGGGGCCAGCGTGGATCGGGGCACGTCGATCACCCGGCTGGACGAGAGCATCGTCATGGAAGCGGTCGGCAAGGCGCCGGGCCAATTCACCCTAACCGGTCGCAACGCCGATAAACGCCTGACCATCGGCGGCAACTACATCTGTTTCGGTCTGGTGGCGGGCCCACCCAACGTGCACGACAGGGTCAATGGCCGCCGCGATGGCAATCTGGCGGATTACCAGAACTTCATCCGATTGGCGCATCATTTCAATGCCATCGATATTATCGGCAATCAGGTCATTGCGCCCATGGAGTTGCCCGCGAACAACCGTCATCTGGATACTTACTTCGCTAATCTGACGCTGTCCGACCTGTCCTTCCATTGCACGGGTATCGGGCGCGGCCGCGCGCTGGACGGTATCCGGATGATGGCGATCACGCGTGGCATGAGCGTTGAAGAGCTGGCATCTGATCCCGGCGTCATTACCATCATCTCGGTCAACTCGCCGCGCCTCTTTGATGATGCGATGGCCGAGGGGTTGATCGCAATGGCCGAACACGGCCAGCCGGTTACGGTAACGCCCTTCACGCTGATGGGCGCGATGACACCGGTCACCCTGGCCGCCGCTCTCGCCCAGCAGAATGCCGAGGCGCTGTTTGGCATTGCGCTGACCCAGCTTGTCAATCCCGGCGCACCCGTCATGTACGGGGCGTTTACGTCGAATGTGGACATGCGGTCGGGCGCCCCCGCCTTTGGCACGCCCGAAAACACCAAGGCCAACATGATCGCCGGCCAGCTGGCGCGGCATTATGGCTTGCCCTACCGAACCTCGAATGCCAACGCCTCGAATGTCGTCGACCTTCAGGCCGCCTATGAGACCGGGATGTCCACATGGGGTGCCGTCATGGGCGGCGGCAACATGGTCTATCATGCGGCGGGCTGGCTGGAAGGCGGGCTGACGGCCTCTTACGAAAAACTCATCCTCGACGTCGAGATCATCCAGAATATGACGGAATTCCTGTGCCCGGTTTCCTTTTCTGAGGACGATCTTGGATTCGAGGCGATCAAGTCGGTTCAAACCGGCGGCCATTTCTTCGGCGCGCAGCACACGATGGAACGATATGAAACCGCGTTCTATCGACCGATGCTGTCAGATTGGACCAACTACGAGAATTGGGAGGCCGCCGGCGCGCAAGAGGCGGTCGAACGCTCGACGCTGTTATGGCAAAAGGCGCTGGAGCAATATCAGGAACCATCTCTGGAAGATGCCGTGCGCGAAGAACTCGAAGCATATGTGGCGAAACGAAAAGAGCAGATTGGCACGGGTGATCCCTAGCGCGGCGGCCAGAGGGCCCAGATTCCGCGCGTGGGTAGCTTCGAAAGCCTGCATCAAGCCATCACTTCCACGTTTCGTCCATAGGATAGGTGGACAGCGCCGCACTGCCGGATTCCGTGATAAGAACCTGTTCTTCAAGTTTCACGCCGTCAGGGCCTCCGACCTCGCCTACATAGCTTTCGATGCTGACCGTCATGCCCGGCTGCAAGACCGAGTTCTTCACGCCCCGATGAGCGAATCTTGCGGGCACGGCAACCGGATGCTCGTCACCCAAACCGACACCGTGGATCAGGCCCAGGTATTCCTGGTGCGCAAATTTCTCGGGCATCCGAAACGATAGTTCCGAAATCTCTGTCGTTGAGACACCGGGCCGCAGTAACGCGCGGTTGTGTTCGATCTGGTCTTTGGAGACCGAAAGCAGTTCGCGCTGCCTGTCCGTCGGTCTTGTTTCCCCACAGATCCAGGCACGTGAGATGTCACAAACATAACCGTAGGGACCTACCAGATCGGTGTCGAAGCTGACAATCTCGCCCTCTTTCAACAGCTTTGGACCACATTCCTGGTACCACGGGTTGGTCCGTTGGCCCGAACACAGAAGCCGGGTCATGATCCATTCGCCGCCAAGTTCGATATTTGCCTGATGCAGCAGCGACCAGAGCGCGTTTTCCGTCATACCGGGCCGAAATGCCGCGCGCATTCGGCGCACGCCTTCTTCGCAGGCCGCAACCGCGATGCGCATTGCGGCAATTTCGTCAACGGACTTGATCAGGCGCGCTTGCTCAGCAAGCGCCATCCCGTCTTCGATTACCAGTCCTTCTGCCAAGAGGCTGAATGTTCCAATGGTATCGACGCGGTCTACGGCAATCCGCCGATTTCCGCCCCCGTGCAAGCGGATCTCTTCGGCAATATCGGCGGCGAATTCTTTTGCTTTTGCGACGCACTGATCGCCGGCCGCAAAGTGGAACCAGGGCGTGCCGACGCGGACGTCAGTAATCAGCGGTAAGTCCTCGGCCAAATGCTCTGCCCCGTGGAACTCCCACAAAATTATGGGCCCGTTTGCCGCCACGAGGACGTAGCGCGCGGGATTGTGCAGCGTCCAGACCTGCATGTTGGTGCAATCGACGGCGTAGCGGATGTTCACCGGATCGAACAAAAGCGCTGCCGCGATATCGCGGCGGTTCAATTCCTGCCGCAGGCGACCCAGCCGATAAGCGCGCATCGCGTCGAGGTTCACGGCGGGTTCTGCGGTTTCAGTGTTGGGTTGAACTTTCAAAGTCGATCCTTGTCCTGGGCCGCGGTGGCACCGCCCACCATGGGACATTCAGCGGCGATGGAGCTGTCCCAAGCTTATCTGATCGACGCGCCACCTGGCCGCCCGGCTGCAGGCAGCTTGTCCCAAAAAAGACGTCTTGACCATGTAAATTTTGGTGCTCGCCCATATGACGCTGCGGGCCAGGCACGTCCTGGGATCGAGCATTGATGAATGCGACCACGGGGGTCAATTTCCTGTCGTATCCGGGTTAGCTGACAAATTTCGTCTGTAACACGGTTTCGTGTAGTATCGCGATGCGCCTATCAGAAGGAACAGTCGGTGATGAATGGGAAGCTATTGCAGAACCGGGTAGCGATTGTCACCGGCGGTGGCAGCGGGATCGGGCAGGCCATCTGCAACGCATTCGCACAAGAAGGCGCGACCGTCGCCGTGCTGGATGTTGCGGGCGATGCGGCACAGGCGGTGGCAGCCTCCATCGATGGCCTCGCCATCACGCTGGACGTCTCGGATGCCAGCGCCTGTGCCGACGCGGTCAGCGAGGTTGCCGGTAAACTGGGGCGCCCTACCGTGCTGGTCTGCTCGGCTGCCTATTTCGCAAAGCGCGTTCCTCTCGCTGACGTGGCCGACGACGTCTGGGAAAAGACGCTGAATGTAAATGTCAGCGGGCACTTCAACATGTCCAAACAATGCATTCCACACATGATCGAAGCTGGTGGCGGCTCGATCGTTCATATCTCGTCGATCATGGCGCAGGTCGCGAATTTCGGGCAGACCGCCTATTGCACGAGCAAGGGTGCACTCACGATGCTCTCCAAAGGCATCGCGCTGGACTACGCCGAAGACGGCATCCGGTCCAACACATTGATGCCGGGCGGCATTGCCACAAAAGGCATGGCTGACCTCTATGGCGGCGACATGGATCGCGCCGAAGCCGAATGGGGTGCGGTGATGCATCCGCTGGGGCGCTTGGGACGTGTTGATGAAATCGCTGATGCCGCGGTGTTTCTGGCAAGCAACAGATCCAGCTTCATCACCGGTGTCGATCTGCCAGTCGAAGGCGGCTATTCTATCCGGTGAACTTGGAACCCTAAGGCGAGGATGTGTGTTGTAAAAGGAAGCTGGCTTAGCCCGTATGCGTCACCAGCTCTTCAGCATCAGCGATCTTTTGGCGGATTTCGGCGATGACTGGATTTGATCCGGTTCGACAGTGAGTGCCATCCGGCCAACGCTTGCGCTCGACATAGGCGACGGCAGCCGCCTCATCGGGGAAGCGTTGGAAGAACTGCCAAAGGCTAAGGGTTTCGGCCTGTTTCTTCTTCGCTGGCATGGTAGCGTCTCCGTTGACCATGCCCTATTCTAGTGTTTTGAATCTTTTTCACGATGCCGATTCCTGCAGCTTCTGGTGCCCCTTCTTCCACGCCTCCACGAGGTCTTCCGGCTTCTTGCTCCAGCGGAACGGGCGGGCGTCATTGGCATTGTGGTGCTCGATGTAGCCCTCGATCGCCGCAATGCACTCGTCGAGCGAGTTGAAGATCGCGTGCTTGAGCCTCTGCCTCGAGAGCCTGGAGAAGAAACCCTCGACGGCATTCATCCACGAGGCCGAGGTCGGCGTGAAGTGAAACGTCCAATTGGCGTTGTCCTTCAGCCATTCGTTGACCTCGGCCGACTTGTGGGAGGAGACGTTGTCGAGGACAACATGAAGCTGGGTTCCGGGCTTGATCCCCTCGGAGACGAGATCGAGGAAGGCGAGGAATTCCTCCGAGCGGTGACGCTCGACCATCTGGCCGGTGACCTTTCCGGTGGCGACATCGAGGGCCGCCATCAGGCAGCTAGTCCCGTTGCGCCTGTCGTCGTGAGTGCGGGTCTCGGGATGGCCGGGCTTCATCGGCAGGGGCGTCTGCGTCCGTCCCAATGCCTGGATCTGTGTCTTCTCGTCCACCGAGATGACGACAGCGTGGTCGGGCGGGTTGACGTAGAGGCCGACCACGTCGCCGACCTTCAACTCGAACCCCGGGTCGCGGGAGACCTTGAATGTCTTGACCCTGTGGGGTTTCAGGCCGTTGTGCTTCAGGATGCCGAACACCGTCGAGACCGCGATCCCCAGCTTTTTCGCCAGCGCCCGCAGCGTCCAGTGACTGGCGTGCTCCGGCGGCGGCGACATCGCGAGCTCGATCAGTTCACTGACCTTGTCCTCGGCTATCGGCTTGCGGCCCCGTCTCCGGGGGATGTCGTAAAGCAGGCCGTCAACACCCTCGACGAGGAAGCGGTCCCACCAGCGCCAGACCGTCGGCTTCGACATGCCGGTGGCCCGCATCGTCTGCGACAGTGTGAGGCCGTCGCCGAGGTGAAGGATGATACTCGCCCTCTGGACATGCTTGAGGATCGAATGCGGATCGGTCTTGATCTTTTCGAGACGTTTCCGGTCTTCCTCGCTCAGAACGATCCGGGTTCTCCTGCTCCTTGCCATTGCGGTTCCGCTCCCATTGAAAACTGCGCGGCTCTCGCCGGGAGCGTTTGAATCATACTCCACAGGAAAATGGAATCACCAAAAACGATCATAACACTAGTTGCCGTGCGCACGCGCCTTGCTGCGTTGCCTTCTTGGTTGGCAAGTCCTCTGAGGAGGCTATCGAGATGAATGTCTGCTGCATGCAAAAAGCGAATGGAAGCCATCAGTCTGCTTCCTTTGCATGCCTATCGATTTCCATCGCCGTGATCGTAGCGCAGGTCATGTAGATGTGCCGCATTGATGTCACGTTTCCGCCGACCTCACCGCCAGCCGACAAGGGCGTAGTCTGTGCAACTTCGCTTGACACCACTGTTTTCCTTTCCTCTCAGGCGGCCTAGTCGTCCGGATTCGGCAATTGCAATCCTTTCTCGTTTCCGTGCCGTTCCGTGAAGTCCGACACCGCAAGTTGACCCAACAGGCCACAGAGATGTCCATGGCATCCGCCATTTCGCGGACGACCTTATGATCGTCTTCGTCCAACGTAACTGAAAGGCGCACGCTACGCCGGTTACTCTTGGTAACTTGCCGCCGGCGACAGGTCTAGTTGGAATGTTAGAGCGTTGCTGGTTTAGAGCATGTTGCATTCAATTGGTGTCAAATCCTAGTCTTCTGTAACGATAGTTACCATCAAAGCGGCAAGTGACACCAACAGGAGGCGGTTCGATGAGAGGCAAGGCGATGAAAGTGGTGCTGAGCGAGGAGGAGCGCGAGTTTCTCGAGGCGCATGTCCGAAAGCACAAATCGCCGAGGTCGCTGTCCGACCGTTGCAGGATCATCCTTCTGTGCGCCGAGGGGCTCCGGAGCAGGGAGATCGCCGGGCGGATCGGCGTTCACGAGCACACTGTCGGCAAGTGGCGCAGGCGGTTTGCCGAGAAGCGCATCGAGGGCCTCTCGGACGAGTACCGCTCCGGCCGGCCCCGCAACGTGACGGACGACAAGGTGGCGGAGGTGGTGGAGTTGACGCTGAACAGGATGCCGAAGGATGCGACGCACTGGTCGGTCCGGAGCATGGCCGAGAAGACGGGCGTGTCGCACACGACCGTGCACCGGATCTGGTCGGCGTTCAACCTGAAGCCGCACCGGAGCGAGACGTTCAAGCTTTCGACGGACCCGCTGTTCGTCGACAAGGTGCAGGACATCGTGGGGCTCTACTTGGCCCCGCCGGACCGTGCGGTGGTCCTGTGCGTCGACGAGAAGTCGCAGATGCAGGCGCTGGACCGGACGCAGCCGGTCCTGCCGATGGCGCCGGGGGTGGCCGAGCGGAGAACCCACGACTATGCCCGCCACGGCACGACAACGCTTTTCGCCGCGCTCGACGTGGCCACCGGTGCGGTGATCGGCAAGTGCAGCAGGCGCCATCGCGCCACGGAATTCCTCGGCTTCCTCGAGGAGGTCGAGGCTGCGGTTCCCGAAGGGCTGGACGTGCATCTGGTGATGGACAACTACGCGACGCACAAGACGGAGAAGGTCAGGGCGTGGCTTGCCCGCCGCAGGCACTGGCATATCCACTTCACGCCGACCTCGGCGTCATGGCTCAACCAGGTCGAGCGCTGTTTTGCGGAACTGACCCGGAAGAAGCTGCAGAGAGGCGTTCATCTCTCGGTCGCGGAGCTCAACGCCGACATCATGTCATTCATCGACGCGCACAACGACAAGCCGAAGCCCTACAAGTGGGTCAAATCCGCCGACGAGATCCTTGCGTCAGTCAGGAGGTTCTGTCTCAAGGCGAACAAGCTCGGCGTGAGCAAAGAGGTTTGATGCGAACTTGAGATTCAGGAGACTAGGATCAGGAGTTGGCCCGCCGCGAAAATCCGCGTCAATCCGGGATGCCAGGCTGACAGTCCGATGCGAGACGACACTCGACCGAGGCGATCCTGAAATGCGGATATCCAGCTCTTTCCCGGTTCGTCCCAGGGTCGAAACCGTCCCCGTTTCGTGACCGGCAGCCGGCACGGCAGGACTATGGCGTTGAGGTGTTCGAAACTTCACGCACTGTCTTGAGTGAGTGGTAGAGTTCCCTGTATCTCGGGAATATCTCGTCATAGGCGGAAGCGCTGACGGGATCGGGTTCAATCGTGTCCGAGATTCGCACCATTGCCTCGATGCCTGCCTCAATGCTGTTGAACTTGCCTGCTCCAAAAGCGGCAAGGATTGCACAGCCCAGTGCAGGGGCATCCGGGACTTCCGTAAGTTGCAGGGGAACTCCAGTGGTGTCAGCATGGATCTGCAGCCATAACGGCGAATTCGTGGCTCCTCCCGCCACGACAAGTCGGCGAGTCTGAAAGGCTTCACCGAAGTTCTCGACTATCAGCCTCGTGCCGAGGCAGATACCCTCAATGATCGCGCGGAAAACGTGGGCGGGCTCATGGCTCAGACTCAGGCCGGTGATTGCCCCTCTCGAAAGCGGGTCAGTGAACGGAGTCCGATTCCCCTGGAAGTGATCAAGAACCAGCAGGCCATCCGCGCCTGGCGGCAATTCTGCTGCGGCAGTGTTCAGGGCGTCGTATTCGATTGTCGGAGCAAAGTGTCGCTTGAACCATGCGATGACTGACCCGGTCGAAGTCTGACCACCTTCGATGATGTGCTTGCCCGGGTAGACGGCGTTTGAATAACTTCCCCAGATTCCGGAAGCATGCACTTCGCTGCCGCAAATCCCCAGTTGCAGATGGGATGAACCGGTTATCAGGCCCATCTCCCCGGAATGCGCAACCCCCAGTCCAACCATTGCTATGAATGCATCCGCCCCGCCCTGGACAACAGGAATTCCGGGACAGAGGCCGATGGACCGGGCAGCATCTTCGGCGAGTCCCTCGATAACCTCGCCCGGCGCGCAGATTTTCTGCGGCCATTTTTCCTCAAGCGCCTGGAGGCCAACGGCGCACAGAAGTGTCCTGGGCACGCCACCGTGATCCGGCTGATAGTGCCAACGCGCGGCCATGTTGTTGAGCGATGCCGCCCAGACTCCCGTCAGCCGGAACGTAATGTAGTCCTGGAACTCGCATATTCTGGATGCGCCGTCGTAGATTTCCGGCCTGTTCTGTTTCAGCCAAAGCGCCTTGGGCAACATCCATTCTGCGGAGACCGGGCCGGCGCCATCGCTGTTGACTCGCAAGGCCGGATCACGAGTTTTCGCAATCGCGTCAGCTTCCTTTGCGGCCCTTACGTCCATCCAGATCATGGCCGGGCATAATGGGGCGCCCAACTCGTCGAGGGCGACCACCGAGCAACATGTCGTGTCCACACACAATGAAAACACATCTTCGGCGGCAAGGCCTGCTTGCGCCAGCGCACCCTTTACGGAAGTTCCAAGTGCAGTCCACCAGTCGGCAGGATCCTGTTCGGCCCAGCCGGGACGGGGAAACTTCGTCGGGTAGGGCGTGGCACAGGATGAAACGGGATTGCCGGCAAGGTCGAACACGAATGCCCTGAGACTCTCGGTACCGCCGTCTACTCCTATCACGTGTGACATCCGAGGCTCCTTTTCATTTCCGGGAATATGCAGGCGTCGTGACATTTCGGCGAGTCTGCAGTCGAGAATTCATCACAGATTTCCCTCGCGGAGCAAGGGGTGTTCAACTTCGGGCAATGCAGCATTGTAATTGTCAAGAAACCTGGATCCTTCTGTCTAGATTTGCGTGACGCTTCCTTCGCATTCACCAGAGCAGCAAACCAATCGATCACCGGCAGGATTCTGCTCCAGATGCCTTCCAGTCGATCGCTGCCGGAACTCCAGCCTTCGCAACTGCGCCGAAAAGGTGTTCGTCCGGAAGTTCCCTTTCCAGTATGGAGCGAACCATCACGAGTCTTTCAAGATCAATACCGGTGGGGATCCCGCAACGTTCGCAGAGAAACACAAGGTCCTCAAATACAACATTACCGGTTGCTCCAGGTGCAAAGGGACATCCGCCAAGTCCTCCGATTGTCCCGTCCAGCACATTGATGCCCGCTTGCAGCGCGGCATAAGCGTTTGCGATTCCAGTGCCCCTGGTGTCGTGAAGATGAATCTTGAGCGGGTATCCATCGAATTCCTCAACCAGTCGACGGCACAATTCAGCAACCTGCTTCGGTCCTGCAAATCCGACCGTATCCGCCACCGCAATCGTCTCCGCACCAGCCTCGACGCATTCCCCGACGAGGTCCAGAACATCTCGGGCCTCGACGTCTCCGGCGATCGAGCAGCCGAAAGCAACAGAAATCGCGACGTTTACGACAGGCCCGTCCTCTGGAGATCCGCGCATTTTCGCTGCCTCGCCAACCAGGCTGACCGCACTTGCCCTTGATCGGTTCATGTTTGCCCTGCTGTGTTCCTCGGTTGCCGAAACCGGGATCACGATCTCGTCGACCGCAGTCCCAAGCGCGTCATTGACTCCCCTTTCGTTGAGGACCAGAGCGGAGGAGCTTGCCCCGGGAAGGGAGGAGACAGCTGAAATCAGCTCCCTGACATCGGCAAACTGAGGAAACCTGGACGGGGGGAGGAAGGACCCCACCTCGAAATGCCTCACTCCTGCTTCGTAGGCGAGGTTGATCCATTCAATCTTGGAAGATGTTCCCGGCCAGTTGGCGGTCAACTGCAATCCGTCTCGCAATCCCAGCTCGCGAAGGGTTACGGTTCCGCCTGGATAGAGCTGCCATGCAGCTGAATCGTCGTTCATTTCAGTGATCCCCTGGCCCGTTCTATGAAATCCGGCCCGAAGCCCAGCGAAGCCAGAACTTCACTGCTGTGAGCCCCTTTTCCCGGTACGTCAACACCGGCCTCGACACGCTCGGCGTCAACTTCTACCGGCAAGCCGGGTGCACGCATATGCGTTCCGTCCGGCAGCAGGGATTCCGGCATCTTCTCCGGTGCGGCCTGGGGATCGTCATACATTTCAGCTGGCCTGGCGACAGGTGCAAACGGTATTCCGTTTCTCTCGAATTTCTCCTGCAACTCATTGAAACTCAACTCAGAAATCGCATCCCGAAAGATTGGAAGTGTCGAACTCCTCGCTGCGATCTGGTCGACCCGGGTCTGAAGTGACGGGTCGGAAAGAAGACCGGTGAGTCCCAGAAGCCTGCACAATACGTCCCATTGGCCTTCCGTGACCGCTCCGACAAACATCTGCCTGCCATCGGCCGTTTCGAAAATGTCATAGACCGGCCAAGAGAAGTCCCTGTCGGGCATCGGTGGTGGTTCCATTCCGAGAAGCTCGTATTGTGCCATGTGCTGCGCGACAAGGAGGAGACTGTTCTCGAACAGACCGATACGAACATCCCTTCCTCGTCCGGTCTGTTCCCGTTCCCTCAACGCGCCCAATACCGAGTAGGCACCGAACAGCCCGCCCATGATATCGTTGACCGACGAGCCCACCCTCAGCGGGCGTCCGGTAGGTCCGGTCATATAGGCAAGGCCGGTCATCATCTGGACGACTTCATCCAGCGCGGTTCTTCCCTCGTACGGACCCCGCAGGAATCCCTTGCAGGAAACCGTTATGATTCCTGGATTGAGCCGCCGCAATTCCTCCACATTGAGTCCCAGCTTTTCCAACGGAGACTCGCGGAAGTTCTCAATGAACACGTCGGCAGAGGCAAGCAGCCTCTCGAGGGCCTTCCTCCCTTCGGGCACATCGAGGTTCAGGACCACGGATTTCTTTCCGCGGTTGAAGGTGGGAAAGAACGATGCCCCCATCCCGGTAAGCAAGCGTGTCTTGTCTCCTGCCGGGGGTTCAATCTTGATGACGTCCGCACCTGAAAATGCGAGAAACATCCCGCAGGAGGGTCCAAAAATCATGTGGCTCATTTCGATGACGCGAACACCGTCCAGAGGCCTGAATTCTGGATGTCCTTCCAATTGTCTGCCCAATCGTCAGCCGAATCCCAGCAGGAATTCAGCCCAGCACAGAAAAACTGCTCTCGGTGTTGATCTCCCGTTTCCGGGAATAAAAGCCGACATTGATCCGATGTCCGGTCGCAGGCATCGTGTATTCCAGCGGCTTTTCGTCGTGGTCATTGCCTGATTCACAGTATTCGATCAATTCTGCCATGATCTTTCCCGCGATTGGCGCGTTCTTGTACTGGTTTCCGCTTGATCCGATCGCCATGTAGAATCCCGGCAAGGCAGACTTGTCGTATATCGGTATCCAATCCTCCGTTACATCATAGAGATCGACCACTCCCCTCATCCTGCTGGGGATTCCAAGCGACGGAACCCGTTGAGCATATCGGAGTGCTTGCAAGTTCCATTGGTCGGTGAAGTTCCGATCGTAATTCCCGGGATCGACAAATTCCCGAGGGTCGCAGGCCGGGTCTTCCGATCCGATGAGAATGAAATTGCCCCTTTCCGGCCTGACGTAGCAGCCAATGTCACTGTCCGAGATCACAAGACCGTCACTGTAGAAGTCGAAACCGTCCGGGGAAGGCACATGTGCAACTTCCTGCTTGAGGGCGCGTGTCGAAATCGTCATGTCGGCAGTTGCATCGGCCATCTCGTTGATGCCGGCAGAAAACGGGCCAGCAACGTTTATCACGACCGGGGCCGTCACCTGCCTGCCGTCATCAAGAGCAACTCCCGACACTCGTCCTCCGGACTGCAGAACCTCTACGACACTGCGACCGAATACAAACTCGGACCCGGCTGCTTCGGCCGAACACTGAAGGTTCTGCGCCGACAGCTGCGGGTCAGTAACATAACCGGCAGTTTTCCAGAACACGCCGCCCGTCAACCTGTCTCCGTTTGTTTCTCCGAATTTCTCGTCGTCCATTCTTCTAGCGGGAGCGAAACTCTCCAGATTGTAGATCGGCAGTCGGTCAAGGATCTGGCTGCTGTCCCAGACATCGTAGGGGATTCCCAGGTCTTTGCAGTTTGCCTGATGCCTGTTGAGGAAATCGTTTTCCTTGGTCTGCATGACCAGGCACCCGGTCTCCCTGAATTCGGCAGTCCCGCGAGGATCCTTGACTGAAAGGTATTCCTCCCAGTCCCGCCAGTAATGGTATCCCTCCCAGGAGACCGCAGTTCCGTTCCAGGTGGAGTAATGAACTCTAACAATCGCGCAGGAACCGCTCGTAGGTCCGTAACCTGCGACAGGGTTCTTGTCGACCGACAGGGTACGCCATCCCTTTCGGCCAAGTTCAAGCGCGATCGCCGTCCCGATGACGCCAGCCCCGATTATGATTGCGTCTGCTGTATCCATCATTGTCTTTTCCGTTGAGTTCACAACACGGATAAACCTGATTCACCCACATTTCTACCCGGTCGCATCAATTGTCTGAATCCCGCCTGCCAGTACTGGAAATTCTTCCGTCAGGGGTGTAGGCGAGTTGCTCTGGTTCAGCCAGCATTTTGAGGGCAATCGATTGGTTATTCTCAGATCACGCGCGACGCGTGACGGCATCCGTTTGTATTCAAAGGAGGACTTTGGAGGCATGCGTGTGGCAGGTGCCGTCGCCGCGGAGATTCTCGACGGGCTTTGCGACGCCGTCCGCCCGGGGATTTCAACTGGCGAACTGGATGAACTCACCAGATCCATGATTGACGAACGGGGTGCCGTTTCCGCAACGATTGGCTACCGGGGCTACAAGCATTCGACCTGTATTTCAGTCAACCATGTTGTCTGCCATGGCATTCCCGGTCGCAAGACGCTTGAGAAGGGTGACATCCTCAACATAGATGTGACTGTCATCGTCGATGGCTGGTATGGCGACAGTTCGCGAATGTATGTCGCAGGAAAGGCAAGTCGAAGGGCCCGGCGCCTGATTGAGGTTACCCATGATGCCCTGATGCTGGGAATCGGGCAGATCAAACCGGGAAACACCTTCGGTGATATCGGTGCGGCCATCCAGCGGCATGCCGAAAGCCATAGAATGTCAGTCGTGCGCGAATTCTGCGGCCACGGGTTGGGCCGGGAATTCCATTTGCCACCGAACGTGCTTCATTTCGGCAGGCCTGAATCCGGACCGGTTCTCGAAGCAGGCATGTTCTTTACGGTGGAGCCAATGATCAACCTCGGCAAACCAGGCACCAAGATCCTGCAGGATAACTGGACCGCTGTTACCCGGGACCGGTCTCTTTCCGCCCAGTTTGAACACTCGGTTGGTGTTACCGAATCAGGTTGCGAGATCTTTACCCTTTCGCCGGCAAATCGGTTTTACCCGACCAACTGGTCAACCAACAATTCCTGACCGGGTATATCCGCAGAACAATGTCAGGCTGGACCATGGTTCGGCAAATCACCTTCGGATGCGAACGATATTCTGAGTCCTGTAGCAATCCAGAACATCATCCCAAATAAATTCTCTATTATTGTAAGATAGTGAATAATGTTCCAATTATGGGAGTTGATGAGCCGTGATTCCGAAGGTCAGATGCGTCATTTTCCGATATTTCTCGACCTCACTGGCCGCCGCGTCCTGTTTTCCGGCGCCGGCGACATCTCCGAATCCAAAATCCGCCTTGTCATGAAGACCGCCGCGATCATCGAGGTTTACGGCCATGATCCGAACCGGCAAATCCGCGAATGGGCCAACACGGGAAGGATCAAATTGTCCAGGCGCCGGTTGCAGGATGCCGATATCGGCAATGCCGTCCTTCTCTATTGTGCGAACGGCCAGACTCGCCCCGACCGGGACGCAGCGAGGCTGGCTGAGGCGCGCGGGGTACTGGTGAATGTCGTGGACAATCTTGAAGACAGCCATTTCATCACCCCGGCAATTGTCGACAGGAATCCGGTTACCGTTGCGATCGGAACCGAAGGTGCTGCTCCCGTTCTCGCAAGGCTGATAAAGTCCGACCTGGAGACCCGACTCCCCGTTGCGACTGGTGCTCTGGCCAGGATTGCCCGGTCCTTCCGCGGCAGGGCCGCTTTGATCCGGTCACCGCGAAAGCGGAGGGAGTTCTGGGCAAGGTTCTTTGGGCGTGAAGGTCCGGAAGCCTGGTCAATGGGCGGTGAGGCCGCGACCGTGGACCGCCTGAAAGGCCTGCTCGTCGAATCCCTGGCAGAGTTGCCGGAGAAAGGATCTGTCCATTTCATCGATGCCAGCCCCGGTGATCCTGATTTTCTTTCCGTCCGTTCCAAGCGACTGCTGGAGTCCGCTGACAGGGTCGTCCATGACAAGGACGTTGCGCCCGCGATCCTGGAGTTGGCGCGGCGGGAAGCCCAAATATCTGCTGGCCCCGTGGAAAGGCTGCTGGAATCCGGCGTCCCGGTGTCGGCTTCCAACGGCAAGATCGTTGTCTGCCTCATGTCGAACATACTGGCGCGCCTGCCACTTTTGGAAGCATTGCGCTGCAGTCTGGCAGCCAAAGGAATCTCGTGTGAAATTCTGGAATCGTTCAAGCCACCTTCAGGTCTCGCTGCGATGCAGGGTGTCGGGTAATGGCTCGAAAGTTCACGCCAAAGGTCCTTACGACCAATGACCTCATGGAAGGTGACGTGATCTACCTCGCAAGGGATGATGGATGGACACGCGAATTCACCGAGGCGAGGCTGTTTCTGGACGAGACGGAAGCCAATGCAGCGTTGGCTCGCATCGATGCCAGGCGGGACCTGCATGTCGGCGCATACCTTGCCGATGCAGAGGCCGATGATCGCGGCCGGCCTCGGCCGGTGCACTTTCGCGAGCGATTCCGGGCAACCGGTCCTTCCAACTATTACCACGGCAAGCAGGCGAAGACAGACCATGTACCGATACAATGACTTTGACGAAGGATTTGTTCGCGCCAGGGTTTCGGAATTTCGCGATCAGGTCGAGCGGCGAATTGACGGCTCACTGACCGAGGAAGAATTCAAGCCGTTGCGGCTCAAGAACGGACTGTATCTCCAGTTGCATGCCTACATGCTCCGGGTGGCTATTCCGTATGGAACCCTCGACAGCAGGCAGATGTTGAAACTGGCTGAAATCGCCGAGAAATGGGACAAGGGATATGGTCACTTCACCACCCGCCAGAACATTCAGTTCAACTGGCCCAGGCTTGCGGATGTACCGGAAATCCTCTCTGCGCTCGCTGACGTGTCAATGCACGCAATCCAGACCTCCGGCAACTGCATCAGAAATGTAACTGCAGATCATTTCGCCGGAGCTGCAGATGATGAGATTGAAGACCCCAGGCCTAAGGCTGAACTGCTGAGGCAGTGGTCCACGGATCATCCGGAGTTCCAGTACCTGCCCCGGAAGTTCAAGATCGCCGTTTCGGGTTCGCCGAATGACCGGGCGGTGACGCGGGCTCATGACATTGGCATTCGGACGGTCCGGGGAGGACACGGTGAGATTGGGTACGAGATTCTCATCGGTGGTGGTCTCGGAAGAACGCCCATGATCGGCAAGGTCGTCCGGGAATTTCTGCCGAAGGATGATCTTCTGCCCTATATCGAAGCGATCCTCAGGGTCTACAATCTCAGTGGCCGGCGCGACAACAAATACAAGGCCCGAATAAAGATCCTTGTTCACGAAACCGGCGTGGATGAGCTGACGGAGCGAATCGAGGCCGAATTTGCCGCCAGAAAGCGTGACTTTCCTGGTATAGACCCGAGTTTGCTTGACAGCCTTGTCGCTGCGTTTCGGGCACCGGAATTCATTCGCGGAAAATCCTCGCCATTCAATCTGCGGTTGAATGCGGACCCCGCCTTTCGTTCCTGGTGCGATACCAATCTGTCTGGACACAGGATCCCCAATTACGCGATCGCGACGATTTCCCTGAAACCGGTTGGCGGCACGCCGGGCGATGCAACCGCGGACCAGATGCGGACGATTGCCAGCCTTGCCAGAGATTTCTCGCACGACGAAATCAGGGTCAGTCATGAACAGAACATAGTACTGCCACATGTCCCAAAACACTTCCTGCCGGAAATCCATGACCGGTTGAAAGATGCAGGATTGGCAACCGCCAATGTCGGCCTGATCTCGGACATAATCGCCTGTCCCGGCATGGATTACTGTGCCTTGGCAACTGCACGTTCCATTCCGGTTGCACAGGAAATATCCCGGCGGTTTGATGAGTTGCGGCTTGAGCGCAAGATCGGACCACTGAAAATCAAGATCTCCGGGTGCATAAATGCCTGCGGCCACCACCATGTTGGACATATCGGCATTCTGGGGCTCGATCGGGCCGGCGTAGAGAACTACCAGGTAACCCTGGGCGGGGATGCAAGCGAGACGGCCGCAATTGGCAAACGGGCAGGACCAGGCTTTTCTGCAGAGGAGTTGCTTCCGGCGCTTGAGCGTCTTCTTGATGCCTATCTTTCCATTCGCCTCTCGGAGAAGGAGACATTTCTTGATTGCTATCGAAGATCGGGCGAGGAACCGTTCAAGGCTGCACTGTATCCTGTCCGTACGCGACAGGCGGCGTGAGGGAGGTCCGGATGAACCTGCTCGTGCGCGATGACGGATTTCATTCCGACGATCTGTCAAAGCGCGAATTCGCAACGATTGAACAACTGCTCTCTGGGGGTGAGGCTCCAGTACTGCTGCAATTGGAGGTCGACGCCGATCCTCTCGACTTGCTGGGCCATTTGTCTCGGATTTCAGCAATACGCATCCGTTTTCCGAAATTCGACGATGGCAGGGGATTCAGTCTTGCAGTTCGATTGCGGCAACTCGGCTTCAATGGCCGACTTGGCGCCTGCGGCCATTTGATTGCCGATCAGTACCCGCTGGCGCGCCGAAGTGGATTCGACGAAGTTGCCATCGACGAGTTGATGGCTGCTCGCCAACCGGAGTCACAATGGAAGGCCAGGTCCGCCTGGAAAGAACTCTCCTATCAGCAGCACATTCTCAAGAGCGTCTGAGTCACAATCCGGGGCAGTCAGATATCCTTATACAGATCCGCTCCGGCCTTGTTGAACAGCTTGCAAAGCTGGTCCAGATGATTCAAGTCTTTGAATCTAACAACAATTTTTCCCTTTTCTCCCGAACCTGCCAGGTCGAGTGACACCTTGGCATTCAGAGCAGAAGAAAGCGATGCTTCAAGCACCCTCGTGTTGGCGTCCTTGCCCCTGCGCCGATAGGCCTGGTCCGCGGTCGCCGAGGACTTCTTCACCAGTTCCTCGGTTTGACGAACCGACAGGTTCAAGTTGATGACCTGCCTGGCCAATGCCAGCGCATTCTCCGCGCCGACCAGGGCCCGGGCGTGCCCCGCCGACAGCGACCCGTCTCGCACAAGCTGCTGCACATCGTCCGGCAGCGTCAGCAGCCTGAGGGAATTCGCGATCGCGCTCCTCGACTTTCCGAGGGAAGCCGAAAGTTCTTCCTGGGTTCGACCAAACCGATCCATCAATTGCCTGAATGCCAGCGCTTCTTCCATGGGGTTCAAATCCGACCTCTGGATGTTCTCGATCAAGGCGACCTGCAAGCTCTCGCTATCCGTATAGTCTCGAACAACTACCGGAACTTCGTGCAGCTGCGCCCGCTGTGCCGCCCGCCACCTGCGTTCTCCGGCAACAATGAAGTAGCTACCTTCACTGCCGGGTTCAGGTCTCACGACCAGCGGCTGGATAATTCCTCCGGCCTTGATGGATGCCGTCAGCTCGGCCAACTGCTGTTGGTCAAAATCCCGCCTTGGCTGGGCCGGGTTCGGTTTCAGACTCTCAATCGGGACCAGCTCGCCGGTCTTGCGTACGGTCGAATCAACACCTGGTTTTTCTTCGGGTCCCAGTGACAGGTCTCCAAGGAGAGTCGACAGCCCGCGCCCGAGATTTCTTCTTTCCGACTGGTTGGTCATTTGATGTCCCTTGTCACGTTTTCCGGCCTTCCCGTCTCAGGAATTCCGCTGCCGCTTTCAAATATGCCTCGCTACCGGCCGATTTCCGGTCATAGGAGATCGCCGGCATGCCGTGAGATGGCGCCTCGCTCAACCGGACATTCCGCGGGATTGTCGTTTGCATCACCAGTTCGCCGAGATTTCGCCTGGCATCCCTTTCTACCTGCCTGCACAGGTTGTTCCGTCGGTCGAGCATGGTCAGGAGTATGCCTTCAATGTAGAGTTCGGGATGTGCGCTCGCGCGGATTTCTCTGATCGACACCACCAGTTGCGACAGCCCTTCAAGGGCGAAGAACTCCGCCTGCAGGGGCACCAGCACCGAATCCGCCGCCACGATCGCGTTGACGGTCAGCAGGTTGAGCGAAGGCGGGCAGTCGATGAACACGTGAGTGAACCCTGCACTTGCCAGTTCCTGCCTGTCCATTACATCTTTCAAAATCAGGGCTCTGCGAGGATTGGCGGCCAGGTTTATGTCGATCGAGTTGAGTTCCGGGCTGGATGGCAGCACATGGAGGCCATCAACTTCCGTGCCAATTGCGAAATCTACGGCAGGCCCTGCACCTTCCATCAACTGTTTGATTGACCTGGCCCTGTTTCTCTCTCCGATTCCGAGGCCTGTTGACACATTTCCCTGCGGGTCCAGGTCAACGACGAGCACCTTGAAACCGGACTCTGCCAATGCCGCCCCGAGATTCATGACCGTCGTTGTCTTTCCCACCCCACCCTTCTGGTTCGCGACGGCAATGACTCTGCAGGCATTGGCCTGTCCATTCCCGAATTCAGACATGAGTCACATCCCGGACAAGCAGAATTCTGCTGCCATCGTCTGTTCGGCTGGGCAATGCGTCGAACTGGAAACGCCAGTTTCTCGCCGCTGCCCTGATTTCGTCGCCGAAACCATGTCCCTTTAGAAACATGCAGATTCCCCCGTCTGTAAGGTGTCGCTCCGCCATGCCGAGGAGTTTTTCCAGCCGGGCAACGGCGCGCGCGGTCACGACATCGACCTCCAACGGATCCAATTCTTCATTCCTTTTCTGCAGCACCGTTGCATGAACTCCGGTCTGCCGACAGACCTCTCGCAGGAAATCGCACTTCCTGGCGTTGCTGTCCACCAGGATGAACCTTGTCTTCGGAAGCCTCTCTGCTCCGATGATCGCCAGTACCAACCCGGGGAATCCACCGCCGGTTCCAATGTCAGCGAGCTTCCCTGCGTTTTCGGGAACGTGGTCAAGCAGCTGGGCCGAATCGTGGATATGGCGAAGCCAGATTTGTCCGAGTGTCGACGGTGCGACCAGCCTTGCAGTTCGATTCCATTTCACCAGGAGCCGGACAAACAATTTCAGATTGGCCATTGTTTCACGTGAAACATCTTCCGATCTTCGGAACTGCTCTGGCCCAAATTCCTCTGTGGTCACTTTGCCTGCCGTCGCTCGGAAACCCTGATCTTGGCAAGAATCAAAGCCAGCGCAGCTGGTGTCATTCCTTCGATCCTGCGGGCCTGTCCAAGCGTCTCCGGTTTCGCGGAATGGAGCTTGCCGGATAATTCTGCAGAAAGCCCGGAAATCGAACAATAATCGATTTCGGCAGGAATTCTGCGGGCTTCGTCTCGCCTGAGTGCGTCGGCGCTTCGTTTCTGTTGTTCGAGGTATTTGCCATAAACCGCATCGCGTTCGACCTGCCTGGCCGTTGCGGTGTCGATATCACCCAGAACCGGCCAGACCTGCGACAGCCTGTTGACCGTAATGCCGGGAATGGCGAGCAGGTCCAGACCGTTCCGGCGAACACCGTTCGCGGCCATCTTCATTCCATGCCTGGCCGCCTCGGGCGGCGTCAATGAAAACTCCCCGATCATGGACTTGGCGAGCGCCAGTTTCTTCATCTTCCTGTCAAACTGCGCCTTCCTCTCGTCCGAAACAATCCCGAGGTCACAGGCCATTAGCGTCAATCTCTGGTCAGCGTTGTCCGCTCTCAGTGACAACCGGTATTCTGCTCTGGAGGTAAACATCCGGTATGGTTCGCTGACCCCTCTTGAAGTCAGATCATCAACCAACACTCCGATGTAGGAATCGGACCGCCGGAACCTGACTTCATCCCGGTCGAGCGCCTGGCGCGCCGCGTTGACGCCGGCAACAAGCCCCTGTGCAGCCGCTTCCTCGTATCCGGTTGTTCCATTGATTTGACCGGCAAGGAACAGGCCCCGCAGCGCTGGCAATTCAAGTGTTGGCCTGAGTGCCTTCGGGTCGACAAAGTCATACTCGACTGCATAGCCCGGCTGCAGGATTACAGCCCTTTCCAGGCCGGCAATCCTGTGGAGAAACTGTTCCTGGATTTCTGCTGGCAGGGAAGTTGAAATGCCGTTCGGATAGACTGTATCATCGTCCAGTCCTTCCGGCTCAAGGAATACCTGGTGGGATGATTTCTCGGCAAACCGAACGACCTTGTCTTCAATCGAAGGACAATAACGCGGCCCTGTGCTGTCAAAATGTCCGCCATAGATCGCCGATCTTCCCAGGTTTTTCTCGATAATGTCATGCACTGCGGGGTTTGTATGCGCAATTGCACAGTCAACCTGCCTGACCACCGGTTTGCTGGAAAGGAAGGACAGCATCACGGGCGCTTCGTCACCGGGCTGAGACTCCAGGCTGTCCCAGTCGATCGATCGCCTGTCGAGTCTCGGTGGCGTGCCTGTCTTCAGGCGGCCAAGCGGAAGCTCGAGCGATTCCAGGCGCTTTGCAAGTTTCACCGAGGCTTGATCACCAAAGCGTCCAGCCGGTCGCGCCTCCTCGCCGAGCCGTATGACTCCTCTCAGGAATGTTCCCGTTGTCAGCACTACCGTCCTTGATCGAATTTCCGAGCCATCGGCCAGCCGGACCCCGGCGATCCGGTCCCGGTCCAGAACCAAATCCGCGACTTCACCCTCGATAACCGAGATCCGTTCAACGGAGGCCAATTCCTCCTGGACAGCAACCCTGTAGAGACTCCTGTCCATTTGCGCTCTCGGCCCCTGAACCGCAGGTCCCTTGCTGCGATTCAAAAGACGGAATTGAATGCCGGCTCGGTCTGCGACCCTTCCCATGATCCCGTCTAGGGCATCAATTTCCCTGACAAGATGCCCCTTGCCGACTCCGCCAATTGCAGGGTTGCAGGACATGACACCGATACCGTCGAGGCGCAGGGTTACCAGGGCGACGAGCCCTCCTGACCTCGCTGCAGTTGCCGCCGCTTCAGCCCCTGCATGGCCTCCGCCAACGACAATGACATCGAATTCAGCTTGTTTCACGTGAAACATCGTCATTTTCCAATGCACAGGCCAGAAAAAAGATCATCCAGAACATGTTCAATATCAACTTCTCCAAGGAGAGATTCAAGGTGTCCGACTGCCTGTTTGACCTCTTCCGCTGCGATCTCGTGTCTTCCGGGCCCCTCAAGCTCAGATATCGCCTCGTCCAGGGCCTCGATCGCGGCAGCAAGTGAGGCCCTGTGGCGCTCCCTTGAGGCAGCGCTGGCCGCAGCCGCTCTTCCAGCAAGTTCTCGTCCGGTCAACTCGAGCATTTCCCGCACGCCTTCACCTGTTTTCCCAGACACGCCAAACGCGCGGCATCCGGGATGAAGATCTGCCTTTGCCTGAAGCAGCAGGTCTCCTGGCTGCCGGTCCGGACCCGAATGTCTTTCGTCGCCACTCTCAACCAGGTAGATCCGCAGATCGGCTTCTCCGGAGCGCCAGAGCGCTCGCTCCACACCCATTTTTTCAACCGGATCCTCGGGATCCCTGATCCCGGCAGTATCCAGAAACGTTACCGGAAGTCCGTGAAGGTCCATCCTGACTTCAACCACGTCCCTGGTCGTGCCCGCGTATTCGGAGGTGAGTGCGGCCTCCCGGCCTGCCAATTTGTTGAGAAGTGTCGACTTACCGACATTCGGCGCCCCGACAATGGCAACTTCGAAGCCGTCCCTGATCCGTTCACCGACCGAGATGCCTGCATGTTCTCCGGACAATTCCTCCCGTAGTCCGACCATCAGCTGCAAGGCGCTGGAGGCGGAATCCTCGGGAATCTCCTCGTCTGCGAACTCCATGACTGCTTCCAGGAGCGAGGCGCATCTCAGGAAGGAGCTTCTCCAGCTTTCTGCCTTTTTCTCCAGTTCGCCGTCCAGGAGGCGGCGCGCCTGCCGGCGTTGGGCCTCCGTTTCGGCATTTACCAGATCCACCAATCCCTCGATCCTGCTCAAGCTGATCTGGCCGTTCTGCAATGCGCGCAAGGTGAATTCTCCGGGTTCCGCCTGGCGAAATCCCGAAATTGCAGACAGTTCCTTCAGGACGGCATCGGAAGTTGCAATACCTCCGTGCAGGTGCAACTCGACAACTTCCTCCCCGGTATAGCTGGACCCCTCCGGAAATCGGATCACGATTGCCTGGTCGAGTATTCCATGATCTGGCGAAACGAGGTTTCTCAGCAGGGCGAGGCGCGGCTTCGGCAGATCAGCCACGCCAAGGCGCTCCAGTGCGACACAGGATCTGTCGCCCGATATCCGCACCACAGAGATTCCTGCCCTGCCGCGCACGGTTGAAAGAGCGAAGATCGTGTCCATTGACCAATTCTCCGGAAATCCGCGGATACCGTTCCAGCGGCTACGCCGCTTACCATCCTGCCAGACCCCTCAATTGTTCATGGATTGAAAGAACTCGTTGTTTGATTTTGAAACTCTCAGCTTTGGAAGCAGGAACTCCATTGCTTCTGTCGTTCCCATCGGATTGAGCACACGGCGAAGCACAAACATCTTCTGAAGATCCAGTTTCTGGACCAACAGCTCTTCCTTGCGTGTTCCGGACTTCAGGATATCCATTGACGGGAATACCCGCTTGTCTGAAACCTTACGGTCCAGCACAATTTCCGAGTTTCCCGTGCCCTTGAATTCCTCGAAAATCACCTCGTCCATTCGGCTGCCCGTGTCAATCAGGGCCGTTGCAATGATCGTCAACGAGCCACCCTCTTCAATATTTCGGGCAGCCCCGAAAAATCTCTTCGGCCGCTGGAGCGCATTCGCATCCACCCCACCACTCAACACCTTCCCCGATGAAGGAACGTACGCGTTGAATGCACGGCCAAGCCTGGTGATCGAATCCAGCAGAATGACAACATCCCGCTTGTTCTCGACGAGGCGCTTCGCCTTTTCCATCACCATTTCAGATACAGCGACATGCCTTTCGGCCGGTTCGTCGAATGTTGAGGAAATGACCTCTCCCTTGACGCTTCGCTGCATATCCGTGACTTCCTCCGGACGTTCATCGATCAGCAATACGATTAGGAAACACTCCGGATGGTTGGCTTCGATCGCGTGGGCAATGTTCTGCAGCAGGACCGTCTTGCCGGTTCTCGGGGGCGCAACAATCAACGCGCGCTGCCCCTTTCCCAACGGCGCCACAAGATCGATCACCCTCGTCGAAAGGTCCTTGCTGCCTGAATCCTGGACCTCCATACGGAGTCTTTCGTCTGGATAGAGTGGCGTCAGATTGTCAAAATGCACTCTCTGCCGGGCGGTTTCCGGTTCTGAAAAATTGATTTCCGAAATCTCGACCAGGCCAAAATAGTTCTCCCGGTCATGCGGCGCCCGGATCAAGCCCCCGACGGTCGCACCCGTCTTCAAACCATATTTCCTGATCATGTCCTTGCTGACATAGATGTCGTCCGGCCCGGGCAGGTAGTTCGCCTCCGTCGACCTGAGAAACCCGAAATGGTCCTGGGCAACCTTCAGCACCCCATCGCCATAGATCTCCCAGCCGAGCTCCGCCCTTTCCTTGAGGATGGCAAACATCATCTCGCCCTTGCGCATGCTGCTTGCATTCTGGATTTCAAGGTTCTCGGCCATTCCCAACAACTCGGTAGGACTCTTCGCCTTGAGTTCCGCTAGGGAAATTCTCTTCGTTGTCATGGCGGCACCTTTTCTTGCTTCCGCACTTGGCTGAATTTTATTGAACTTATGACATGAAATGCGGCCTGTCGGACGACGGGCGCCTGCAATTTGGCTTGACAATCATAGTGCTGTCAACCGGCAACTCGCTGTCAAGGAGTGACGGGCGGCGGTTCCCCTTCACAATCCACCCGAATCTGCGGGTTCCTACCATCAGAAAGGTTTGGTCACAACCATTATAACGATGAGGATGATCAGTACCGACGGAACTTCGTTGAGAAGCTTGAAGGCCTTCGGTGTTACCAGACACTCTTCTCTCTCGAGCTCTCGGCGTCTGCCGGCCAGCCAGAAGTGAAACCATGTCATGGCCAATACCCCGCCAAACTTCACCCAAGGCCAGACATCACCCCAGGCAATCAAGCCCGGGACAGACACCAAGAGGATCCCGAACACCCATGTCGCCAACATAGCCGGCGTCCCGATGATCCGCAGCAACCGTGCTTCCATGGTCGTAAACAACTCATGGATATTCCTGCCGGCTGCTGTTTCACGCTGGTGGTAATAGTACAAACGCGGCAAATACAGCAAGGCAGCCATCCATGCGATTACGGAGATCAGGTGGAAGGCCTTAAGCCAGGGATAGGCATTTCCAAGAAAAGACGACATCAGTGATTTCCATCAATCAAGAACATTTATGTAGATATATGTAGTGTTGTTGTTGTTGATACTGTGGAAAAGTGGAAAAACCAGAAAATCGACTTGTTCAAGCATATGCAACCAGAAATTCAACAGCGAAGATTTCAGGTAACCATTTGATTATCAAGTGAAGTTTACTGATGAGAGGAAGTCGCTCGAGAACAATGGGAACAACCGCGGTTAGAAGTGCCACTGGAAAAGTTCTGAACGAAACCGGCATAAGTCAGGTGAAAAACCCCGGTGGCATCTTTCCCAGATCGCGTTCACAGTCAATCCCGGAGAATTCTACAGGGTTATGCACATGCCGGATTCGATGATTCTGGCGTCTGGCTCGGCAACAAGGCTGGGCATGCTCAGGAACGCTGGTGTGCCTGTTTTGGCAGTACCGGCATCGATAGACGAGGAAGCGGTCACGTCGGCACTGGAAGCGGAAGGGGCACCGCCGAGGGAAATAGCAAATGCGCTCGCGGAACTGAAGGCCGTGCGAATTTCGCAGAAACATCCTGACTCGCTCGTCGTCGGATGCGACCAGGTTCTTGAATTCAACGGCCGAACGGTTGGCAAATGTCGAACGCTGGCAGAATCTCGGCAATTGCTCAGGAGACTTCGGGGGAACTCACACGAACTTCATTCTGCAGCCGTGATTTGCCAGTCGGCAAGGGCAATCTGGCGACATACGGACAGCGCCAGGATTGCCATGAAGAATTATTCCGATGGATATCTTGACGCGTATGTGCAAAGAAATGCCGACCAGATCCTCGAGAGCGTCGGCTGCTATCAGATCGAAGGGGAAGGCGTCAGGTTGATCGGAGCAATCAGCGGTGATTTCTTCACGGTCTGCGGAATGCCTCTCCGGCCATTGTTGGCATACCTGGAAGATCTGGGGGTGTTGGAGCGCTGATGGACAACAAGAAGCTGTCACTTGTCGGGGTAATCGGGAATCCCGTCAGGCACTCCAAATCCCCGATCATTCACGGATACTGGCTGCAACACCACGACGTGAACGGCTACTACATTCCCCTGGAAGTTACTCGAAACAATTTTGCGGAAGTGATCAGCACACTGCCAAAGATGGGGTTCAGGGGAGTCAACGTGACAATTCCTCACAAGGAAGACGCGCTTCGGCACCATGATCACATCACAGACCAGGCAGTGTTGATCGGCGCAGTCAACACACTGACCTTTGGTCCAGACAACAAGGTGTACGCGGACAACACGGACGGTTACGGTTTTCTCCGAAACCTAAGGGACCGGGTACCGGACTGGAGAGCAGATGCTGGCCCGGCCCTGGTGCTTGGTGCAGGTGGAGCGGCCAGGGCGGCCATTTTCGCCCTCGTGTCGGAGGGCGCGCCTGCAGTTCATATCGTCAACAGATCCAGGGACCGGGCGGAAGCGCTCCGGCGCGTATTCGGAAACAGGGTTGCCGTCGAGAAGAGTTCTGACATTCCGGACCTGCTGAAAGAAGTCTCAATTGTCGTCAACGCAACTTCACTCGGAATGAAGGGAATGCCGCAGCTGTCATTTCCCTACAATGCTCTGCGCCCGGGGACGGTGGTTACCGATCTCGTCTACACGCCACTGGAGACTGAACTCCTGCAACAAGCGACAGCGAGGGGATGCAAGATATCGGACGGGCTCGGAATGCTCCTGCATCAGGCTGCTGCCTCGTTTGACGCATGGTACGGAATCAAGCCAAGAATCAATCCGACACTCAGAAGCTTGGCGTTGGCCGGATGACGGACCGTCCGTTTGTCCTTGGGCTGACAGGATCAATTGCAACGGGAAAAACCACAACCGCGAGGATGTTTGCCGAGGCGGGGGCAGAAATCTGGAGCGCGGATGAGGCGGTCGACAGGATTTACAGGCCGGGCGGCGGTGGAGAAGATGCCATTCGGAGGATTTGCCCCGAGGCCGTTCCGAGAACAGGGGCAGGCGTCGACAAGCAGCAACTCAAGACCTCTCTTGCGGAAACCCCCGAGCTGCTGGGGAAACTGGAAAAAGCCGTACACCCGCTCGTGCAAACGGACAGGAACGAATTCATCGAGGAGGCAGGACTGGCCGGAACCGAACTGGTTGTTGTTGAAATTCCCCTGTTGTTCGAGACAGGAGGAGAAAACCGGGTTGATGCTGTCCTGCTCGTCACGGCTCCGGGGGACACACAAAGGAAACGGGTCCTTGAGAGAGGGACGATGACCGAGCGCGAATTCGAGATCCTTTGCAGCAGGCAGATTCCCGATAAGATCAAGAGACAGCGGGCAGATTTCGTCATTGAAACGTTTTCGTTTGACGAAACCAGAGAGGAGGTCAGGGATATCATCAATAAAATCAAGGACGAACGATGGCGACGGAGATCGTAGTTGACACGGAAACCACGGGGCTGGACCCCGAGGAAGGTCACCGAATTGTCGAGATTGCCATGGTTGAAATCGAGGGTTTCAACCGTACGGGCAACAGGTTTCACTGCTACCTCAATCCGCAGACAGCGATGTCCGAGCGCGCGCTCGAAATCCACGGCTTGACGGACGAGTTTCTCAGCAACAAACCCCTATTCGAAGAGACGGTTGACGAGATGCTTGAATTCATCGGGGAATCGAGGCTTGTCATCCACAATGCCGAGTTTGACCTGAAATTCATAAATCACGAACTTGAACGCGTCGAGCGTGCACAGGTCAGAGCTGACCGGGTACTCGACACGCTTCAGTTTGCCAGGCAGGAGCTTCCGGGCATCGCCAGCCATAGCCTCGACGCTCTCTGCCGCCACTTCAAGATCGACAACTCGATGCGAATCAAGCATGGAGCGCTACTGGATGCCGAGCTTCTGACCGAGGTCTATTTCCGGCTGGCCGGAGGCGGCCGGGGCCTGTTCGACCTGTTGGAGGGTCCAGGGAAACCCGGCACGGTCCCCGAGTCTCTCGAGGCCAGGCACAAACCGAGAGAAACGAAATTGCCCCCGCTCTTGACGGCCGCTGAAACCGAGGCACACCAGGAATTTGTCAAGTCGCTTGGAGACTCCGCCTTGTGGAACAGCGTGCTGATTCCAAAGGCCGGGTCCGGTAGCACAGACAAGCCGGAATAGACCTGAACCGGTCAGTGCCAGATTCGATATCAGGCCTTGTTCTTGCCGGTATTCCCGGACTTCGCCTGTTGCTCCAATGCTGACTTGTACATTCGGGCAAAGTCGATCATCTCCAGACTGAACGGCGGAAATCCCCCGTCCCGCGTAACATCGTGAACAATCCGCCTGAGGAAGGGGAACAGAACTCTCGGACATTCAACCATTAACAGTGGATGCACATGTTCCTGAGGAATGCCTTCGAACAGGAAGAGACCCGAGTATTCGATTTCCAGATGGTAAATCGGCTGGTCGGATTCCTTTTCGGTGGCCGATAGTTGCAGCCGGATCAGGGCCTCGTGAACACCGTCCTTGAGGGGGTTGCCGTCAAGATTGAACTCGACCTGAAACGCCGCCGGCTTGTGCGTCCGCTCACCCCTTTGCAACAGAAAATTCTCGAACGAGAGGTCTCTGACGAACTGACCCAGGACCTTGACTTGCTGTTGAGGCGTATCCTGACTTCCGGGTTTTCCTCCAGGTTCCGCGTCACTCATTTTCGTACCGTCCCGTCTCATTCCAAATTGTCCAGGGCCGCCGATTAACACGGGCGCGCAGGTTCCACAATTCAACCGGCATCGTGCCGATGGTCTCGGACCATGGATTCAACCGGGAATGCCTGTACCGCATCGGCTCTTGACCGCCGCAACCCCAATCGAATAGTTGCACTGAAAATCACTGTTTCTCTCAATTGATCGTCAATGCTTGCCAAAACCAGACTTTTCCCCGGTCGACGTTCTGTCGACATGTTTCAGACAGTCTTGAACCGGACCGGTTTGGATAGCGCAACACGGTATACACGGGGTTTGGTAGAGCTTGAAGAGATCGTAGTTTGCGTTCCTCGCGCCGGACCGCCATGTGTATGTCATGGCTGAGTTTGCGGCATGGCTGATGTCAGTGAGTTCCTGTGTCAATTTGGTCCCAGCGATTGCATTTGGCTTTACGAAAAAGCGCTGACCGCAGCCCAGATTATCTTCGCGGACATCATCCTGTCCGGGGACAACGCACTTGTTATCGGAATGGCCGCATCGACGGTGATCGCGTCCCACCGTCGGATGGCGATCATTTTCGGCCTGGCGATGGCGGCCATCCTCAGGATTGTCTTTGCCCTGATGGCCGCGTTTCTCCTGCAGGTTCCTGGAATCCTGATTGTCGGGGGCCTGCTGCTGGCGTGGGTCTGCTGGCGCTTTTACAAGGACATAAGGGAATTCAACCGTTCAGCGAAACGGACCGAGGAACTGGATTTGCCAGCGACAGATCCGGGTCTTTCTCCGGGACGGCAACTCAGAAAGGCCCTGATCACCATAACAGCCGCCGACGTCTCCATGTCGCTCGACAATGTCATCGCCGTTGCCGCCATCGCCCGGGAGGACACGGTGATGCTGGTCTTTGGACTCAGCCTGGCGATTGTGCTGATGGCATTCTGCGCCACGATCATCATGAAGGTGATGACGAGGTTTCCGGCTCTGTCCTGGGCCGGCCTCCTGTTCCTGATATACCTGACAATTCGCCTGCTCTACGAGGGCGGGCACGATGTCGTGATGTTGCTCGGCTGGACATCGTGAAACCAGTTGAACCCCACTTGATCCAAGATGCGAACACGACAACACGAAGTCAGGCCCACTATTCCGAAATCCCCGCCGGAGCACCGCCTTCGCCGGCAATTAACAGGGTATGCAGGAAGGCATAAACATCAATAGGTACAACGCATTAGACAGAAAGGAATGTTCTCATGCATATTCGAACCGCAACCACAAGGCTCGCGGCGGTTACAGCATTTGCTCTTGCAACTGCCGGCGCGGCGCCGACTTCTGCAGAGGTCACAATTCGTATCCAGTCGGCCACACCGGACACGGCGGATGAAATGGTGATGCTGAAGGAATTTGCCGCCGATGTCGAAACGCTGACAAACGGCGAAGTAAAATTCGAGGTGCTGCCAGCCGGCGCAATCGTCGGAGTCCAGGAGATCTTCGATGCGGTTGATTCCGGATTGGTCGAGGCCGGTTTCGCCTGGACGCACTATTGGTCCGGAAAGCACCCGGCAGCGATGCTGTTTGGGTCCCCAGTCGCAGGAGCCGGCGTCGGACTCGACAACATAGCGTTCATTTCGTGGTTCATGTACGGAGGCGGCAAGGAACTCTACGACCGGCTCTGGGAAGAAATGGGTGCCAATGTTAAGGGCTTCATGCTTCAGCCGGTTGGTCCGGAAGCGCTCGGCTGGTTCAAGGAACCAATCAATTCCATGGAAGACTTCAGGAAATACAGGTTCCGCACACCACCAGGCATTCCCGGCCAGACCTACAAGGACATTGGCATCGCTTCTGTTGCGATGGGGGGCGGAGACATTCTCCCAGCCCTGGAAGCTGGAACAATCGATGCAGCGGAATGGTGCTGCCCGAAGCCTGACAGCGTGTTCGGACTGCACAAGGTGCTAAAGAACTACTACCTGCAAGGTCTGCACCAGGTCGTGGTCAATGCCGACATCTATATCAACGGCGATGTCTACGATTCGCTCACTGATCATCAGAAGAGAGCGATTGAAGTGGCAGCAAACGCGTCACTGACCAAGGCCGTTGCCTACCGCATCTTCGAAAATGGCAAGGCTCTGAAGGATCTTACCGACAATCACGGGGTCATTCTTCACGACACGCCAGCCGATTATTTCCCGGCCTACATGAACGCGGCCAGGGCGACACTCGAACAGAATGCGGCCGACAACGAGTTCTTTGCAGAAGTGTGGAACAGCCAGAGAGCATTTGCTGAAATCGCCGTTCCTTTCTGGGCAGGCGCGCAGTCCTCGAACGCACAACTCGGGAAGGCTTTCGCAGACTCGCTCAAGTAGAACAAGTTAACCGGCGGCGGGCATTGTAGCCCGCCGCCGGACCGAAATCGGAGGCGATTGAGATGACCGGCCAAACAACAGCTGCAGCACCGGAGTTGGCCGACGAACTCATTGCCGAACGGCGTTCCTCCAAGCCTGGTAAGACCCCCGACGGTATGCCGCCATGGATGCGGCGAACCATCGCAACGATCGATATCATGAACCTCTGGGTCGGCCGTGCGACCTGCTTGTTGCTGATCCCCGTAATGGCATCGATGGTCATTGAGGTAGTCGCGAGAAAACTCTTCGTTGCTCCGACAGTGTGGGCATACGACGTCAGCCGCATGGCTGCCGGCGCGATGTTCATGGCCGGGGCGGGATATGCCCTGATGAGAGGTGTGCACATCAGGGCAGATTTTCTCTATCGGGGCTGGAGCCGAAAGACTCAGGCTACTGTAGATTCGGCCCTTTACCTCGCGTTCTACTTTCCTGCCTTGCTGTTCTTTTTCTGGATATCACTCGATTACACGATCAACGCGTGGGTAAGATGGGAACGAACCATGGATACCACGCTGATGGCGCCAGTTGCACCGGCACGGACCGCCATGCCCTTGGGAGCGTTTTTCCTGCTGTTGCAGGGCGTGGCCGAACTTCTCAGGAGCATCTACGATTGCGGCAGCGACCGGGCCCGCAAGTTCCTTCGCTTCCTGCCAATGTACGTTGTCGGACTTGTCGTCGTGTTCGTGAGTGCGTTCTTTCCGGACGTGCTGCCGTTTGGCGGATGGTGGTCCGCATTGGTAGCGGGATTGGGTGGCGGCGCAGTTCCTCCCGAACTGATCGGCGTATTCATGATCTCGGTGATGCTTTTTGCCATCTTTGTGGGGTTTCCGATTTCGTTCACCCTGATCTTTCTCGGTTTCGTGTTCGGTGCCTGGGGTTTCGGTGGCCGCCTTGTCTTCTATCTGCAGACACTCCAGTTCAATTCGGTGATGCTGCAGCAAACCCTCGCAGCGGTGCCGCTCTTCGTGTTCATGGGAATTCTGATGGAACAGGCCGGCCTGATGGAACGGTTGTTCAAGTCAGTCCAGTTGATGCTGTCTCGTACACGAGGCGCTCTCTATCTCGCCGTGCTCGCTGTTTCCACGATCTTTGCAGCTGCAACCGGAATTGTCGGCGCCTCAGTGACAATTCTCGGGATCATGGCAGCAAAGACCATGAACAGGGCGGGTTACGACACGAGACTCGCGGCCGGCGCGATAACAGCAGGCGGCACACTCGGGATACTCATACCCCCTTCGATCATGCTTGTTGTCATGGGGCCGGTTCTCGAGGTCCCGGTAATCGACCTGTTTGCCGCGGCAATCGTCCCGGGCATCATGCTTGCCGGTCTCTACGCGGGTTACACAATGATTCGCTGCCGGCTGAACCCCGCTCTCGGGCCGGTGCTGCCGGAGGACAAACGACCAACAACATCACCATATTACTGGCTTGAAGCTGTCCTGGTCATCACATCCCTGCTCTTGCTATTCGTACTCCTGTTTCTGGCGCTTTCAGGTTCCCTGACAGGGATCTTTCCCCTTAGCTGGTTGGTGATTCCGCTTGCCTGGTGCGCCATCATGCTTGGTGGTGCCCGCTGGGTGAAACATGTGAAGCCGGCCGGGTTCTACTTTTCTGACCTTTGGTACGAGTTCTTCATGGGGCTGGTCCCGCCCGCTACTCTCGTTGCATTTGCACTTGGCTCCATCCTGTTCGGATGGGCGACGCCCACGGAAGGTGCGGCATGTGGTGCATTCGGGGCCGTTCTGCTTGCCCTGTGCTACAGGAAACTGACCTTGGAGCGCATCTGGGATGCACTCATCCAAACCCTTGAAATCACTGTGCTAATTCTGTTCCTCGTGGCGGCGTCCAACTTCTTCGGTGCTGTCTTTTCCCGGTTGGGAACGCCCACGATGATGACCCATTTGCTGTTGGAATGGGATCTTTCGTCAACGATGATTCTGATAATCATCATGGGTCTCATTTTCCTGCTTGGATGGCCGCTGGAATGGGTGCCAATCGTACTCATCATCGTGCCCATCCTCATACCGGCCCTGATTGAGCTGGATGTCAACCTGACGTGGTTCGGTATCCTTGTTGCGGTAAACCTGCAGACGGCCTGGCTCAGTCCGCCCGTTGCATTGTCGGCGTATTTCCTGAAGGGGGTCGTGCCTGAATGGGACCTTGCAGACATATACAAGGGGATGCTTCAGTTCATGGTCATCCAGTTGCTGGGTCTGGCGCTGGTGTTCATGTTTCCGCAATTGGCCCTGTGGCTGCCGAACCTGATCTACGGACAATAGGAGAGGCATCGTTGGCTGGGGAAGGCGAGTTCGATTTCGTAATTGTTGGCGGCGGGTCGGCAGGCTGTGTCCTTGCCAACCGGCTCAGCACCAAAACGAGCATGCGGGTGCTTCTGCTGGAGGCTGGGGGCCGCGACACCAATCCGTGGATTCATATTCCTGTCGGCTACTTCAAGACAATGCATAACCCATCGGTTGACTGGTGTTTCAAGACCGAGCCAGACCGTGGACTCAACGGCAGGAGCATTGACTGGCCCCGGGGCAAGGTACTCGGAGGGTCCTCTTCCCTGAACGGACTGCTGTATGTCCGGGGACAACCCGAAGATTATGATCGATGGCGGCAGATGGGCAATCGCGGTTGGGGATGGGACGACGTATTGCCCCTGTTTCGGAAGGCGGAATCGTACGATGGCGCGGGCGGCGATCTGCGCGGCAGAACGGGTCCACTCGGCGTGACCAACATTCCGGTTCGGCGCAGCATTACCGATGCCTGGCTTGAAGCCGCAGTCGCTGCAGGTTACCGAAACAATCCGGACTACAATGGTGAAGACCAGGAAGGGGTCGGCCGCTTCCAGGCAACCCTGCGCAAAGGGTTCAGGTGCAGCGCCGCGGTCGCCTATCTGAATCCGGCAAAGAAACGAACCAACCTCAAGGTTGAAACCGGCGCCATGGCCGAAAGACTGACTTTCGAAGCTCGGAGGGCGACGGGGGTCTGTTACAGGGACAAGTCGGGGGAACAGAGGCACGTCCGGGCCACTCGGGAGGTCATTCTGTCTGCTGGCGCCATCGGGTCCCCACACATTCTCATGCATTCCGGAATTGGAGAAGCGAGCGGTCTGTTGGAATTGGGCATCGAGCCGGTTGCAGAGCTCAAGGGGGTCGGCAAGAACCTCCAGGACCATTTGCAGGCGCGAACTGTATTCAAGTGCCAACCCCGAACGCTGAACGATGATGTCAACAGCCTGACAGCGCGTGTCGGCATGGGGATCCAGTTTGCCCTGTTCAGGACAGGTCCGATGGCCATGGCTGCGAGTTTCGTTTGCGGTTTTGTGAAATCGAATGAAGACGTCTCAACCCCTGACCTGCAGTTCCATGTCCAGCCCTGGTCGGCAGACAGCATCGGAAAGGGCGTCCATAATTTCTCTGCCTTTACCGCATCAATCTGCCAGTTGCGTCCCGAAAGCCGGGGCGAGTTGCGCCTGAATTCGAAAGACCCCCGGGAATACCCTGAAATTCATCCGAACTACCTCGCAACCGAAACTGATCGGCGAACCATTGTCGAAGGCATAAAGATCGGCAGGCGAGTTGCGGAGGTTGAACCGCTGTCATCAATGATTACATCCGAGTACCAGCCCGGTCCGGAAGTCCGGTCAGACGGTGAGATTCTCGAATGGGTCCGTAACACGGCAGTGACGATTTTTCACCCGACCGGCACCTGCAAGATGGGTCAGGGCGAGGACTCGGTCGTTGACGAAAG
Organism: Paracoccaceae bacterium; assembly: GCA_963664715.2. Lineage (GTDB taxonomy): Bacteria > Pseudomonadota > Alphaproteobacteria > Rhodobacterales > Rhodobacteraceae > JAPOXR01. Next base: position 565,400 of record CAXXUY010000011.1, on the reverse strand, counting down.
GCTGAGGGTTCGAAATATCGGAGGCCTGAGGGTCGCAGACTGCTCGATCATGCCGGAGATCGTTTCGGGGAATACGAATGCTGCGGCAATTATGATCGGGGAAAAGGCCAGCATCATGATAGTGGAAGATTGTGAACAAGACGGCTGACACGGCGCCAGGACCCGGCTGGAACAGAGGATATCCAAGATGAGAATGACCACTGAGGAAGCGTTTGTAAAGGTTTTGCAGATGCATGGAATCAAGCATGCATTCGGGATCATCGGGTCAGCGATGATGCCGGTTTCGGATTTGTTCCCGTCTGCAGGAATTACCTTCTGGGACTGCGCACATGAATGCAATGCCGGCATGAGTGCCGACGGATACACGAGGTGTACAGGGCAGATGTCGATGATGATTGCCCAGAATGGACCAGGGATCACGAACTTTGTGACGCCTGTGAAAACTGCCTACTGGAATCATTCTCCGATACTTCTGGTTACTCCGCAAGCTGCCAACAAGACGATTGGACAGGGGGGCTTCCAGGAAATCGAGCAGATGAAACTGTTCGAGGACATGGTGTGTTACCAGGAGGAGGTCAGGGATCCGACCCGGATGGCCGAAGTTCTCAACAGGGTGATCGAAAAGGCGTGGAGGGGATGTGCCCCCGCCCAGATCAATGTACCTCGCGACCTCTGGAACAAGGTTGTCGACATTGAAATTCCGTCGATCGTGCGGCTCGAGCGCCCGAGAGGCGGAAAGAAAGCCATCAACGAAGCGGCAAGGCTGCTGTCGGGAGCCAGGTTTCCGGTCATATTGAACGGAGCCGGAGTCGTAATCGGCGGTGCGATCCAGGCGTCGCGGGAGCTTGCCGAACGCCTTGATGCCCCGGTTTGCTGCGGCTACCAGCATAATGATGCGTTTCCGGGGTCACACCCGCTCTTCGCCGGTCCCCTGGGATACAATGGATCAAGGGCGGCGATGGAGCTGATCAGCAAGGCTGATGTCGTTCTGGCGCTGGGCACCCGGTTGAACCCGTTTTCCACATTACCGGGATACGGGATCGATTACTGGCCCAGGGATGCCAGGATCATCCAGGTGGACATGAATGCCGACCGTATCGGGCTGACAAAGAAAGTGTCCGTCGCCATCCAGGGTGACGCCAGGCTGGTCGCCGAGCAATTGCTGGCCGGTCTATCTGACTCGGCTGGCGATACGGGAAGGACTGAACGCAGGGAGGTCATTGCCGCGACCAAGTCGCGGTGGTTGCAGCACCTCGCTTCCATGGATCACGAGGAGGATGATCCCGGCACGACTTGGAATGAACGCGCTCGCGCCAAACACCCTGACCGGATGAGCCCCCGCATGGCGTGGCGTGCAATTCAGGCGGCGTTGCCACAGGATGCGATAATTTCTTCCGACATCGGCAACAACTGTGCCATCGGCAATGCTTACCCGACCTTCGAACAGGGTCGGAAATACCTCGCCCCGGGCTTGTTCGGACCTTGCGGCTACGGATTTCCGGCAATTCTCGGCGCGAAGATCGGTTGTCCTGACACGCCGGTTGTCGGCTTTGCAGGAGATGGCGCCTTCGGGATTTCCATGAATGAAATGACCTCATGCGGCCGCAAGGAATGGCCGCGGATCACGATGGTCGTATTCAGGAACTTCCAGTGGGGAGCGGAAAAGCGCAATACTACATTGTGGTTTGATGACAATTTCGTCGGAACTGAACTCAATGACGATGTAGATTTTGCGGCGATCGCGGAGGGCTGCGGTATGAGAGGAATCCGGGTGAACACGCAGGAACAACTGACGGACGCGCTGCGCAATGCGATTTCTGCACAAATGAACAGCAAAGCCACCACGTTCATAGAAGTCATACTCAATCAGGAACTTGGGGAACCATTCCGTCGGGACGCGATGAAAGCGCCTGAAGAGGTCGCTGGGATCGAGTTTGACGACATGTTGGCAAGTCAACTCGCAGCTGCATGACCTTTGAATCTGGCCAAGCGGGACGAAATGACCGTCCTTGACCGAATATTCGAGGAAGCCAGGCAGGCCCCAAGGCACATTGTGCTGGCCGAAGGCGCCGACGAACGGGTCAAGGCTGCGGCAGCGAAGGCATCCAGTCTCGGTATAGCAAGGTTGACCTTGCTCTGCGACAGCTTGCCAGACCGTCCCGATTTCGCTCCGCACGACACGCGATCCGCAATCGAAGTGATGGATCCTGTGAACAGTTCCTGTCTGGAAGGATATGCGGACACCTATGCAAGGATCAGGGCACACAAGGGTGTCAGCGAGGAATCCGCACTGATCGCGATGAAGGATCCCCTGGGTTTCGCAGCCATGATGGTGAGAACCGGGGATGCCGATGGTGCGATTGCCGGAGCGGTTGCAACCACGGCTGCAGTCATTCGCGCCTCATTGCAGATCATCGGTAAGGCACCTGAAGCAAGGATGGTTTCGTCGTTCTTTCTTATGATTCCCGGTGCCCACCATCTGTTTCGAGGCGCCGTGGTCTTTGCTGACTGTGCACTGGCCGTCGATCCCGACCCGGAGGAACTGGCCGACATCGCCGTGGCGTCCGCCATGTCAGCACAATCCATGCTGGGCGAGGATCCACGAGTTGTATTGCTGTCCTTTTCAACTGCCGGAAGTTCGGGCCACGAACTGGCAGAACGCGTGAACAAGGCGGTATCGATTGCCCGGCGGGTCCGGCCCGACTTCGAGATCGAGGGGGAAATGCAGTTTGATGCAGCTATCGATCCGGGAATCAGAGAAAGGAAAGCACCAGACAGCCGCATGACTGCCATACCCAACGTGTTCGTGTTCCCAAATCTCTCTGCAGCAAATATCGGTTACAAGATTGCCGAGCGAGTAGGTGGCATGACGGCAGTCGGGCCTGTACTTCAGGGGCTTGCAAAGCCTGCCAACGATCTTTCGAGGGGTTGCAGTATCAACGACATCCTGAATCTCATCGCCATTACATCTGTTCAGGCCCGCGAGAGTGGAGGCATGTGAGCGGGACAGACAGGCACACACTGACCCAAACGCGTTTCGCTCTCCAAATCGGACAGGAATGCGGGTGAATGGCCAAATACCAGGATAACCTGCGCTCCAGTCCGTTCGCTGTTTGCTTCGAGAAAAAGGCAATCTTGTCGGAGAGTGTCATTCCATTGATCTGATCACGGGTGACATTGATCATCGTTGACCCAATTTCCTTGTGGAGCCGGAAAATCCCAAATCAATTCCGCTCTGAGTTCAGCATCCATTTTGGACAGCGGTTGATCAAAATTGCAAACGTTTCTCGGTGCCCTTTGTCGGGGCGCCTGCTGAATACAAGAACTCGTCAGGGCGAATACGCAGGAACACTCTCAAAACCGAGAAGACGTTTGCAACGGCCCGGCACCCGCTTGGCCGTCATCTGCGGGAGAATGATCATTAAACGGATAATTGGTTGGCTGGGCTACCTTCCTGCGGTGGCCTGCGCCGCCCTGGTTGTTGTTGTCGGCATGTTCCTTGATGAAACTCTGATGATGGGCATTCGGTCAGTCATCTACAATGTGCTGTTCAAATGACATACGATGAACTGAAGGACAGAATTGAAACCGTGCTTGCAATCGTCTTTGCAGGCTGGTTCGCATTCTGCCTCCTTGCAATGGCCTATCACTACGTTGCGGTTCCATCGGTCAGACACGTGGTCGACTTGACTGAACCGGAACCGTTGCCACGCAGTTATGACCCATCCCTGCTTTCACCTGATTTTCCTCTTTTCCGGCTCAACTCTACAGAACCTGAACTGATCAGGAGATGGGATGCACGCGAATGAAACGATTATTCAAAGAGGCAGAGACATGGGCAGGATATCTCTTAATGACGGTCTTGCTGTCCGGCCTTGTGTTGATCACCGTCCTCGACGTGTTCGAGGCCGGGGCTCAACATGTCAAGAAACCCCGTTCGGCGATCTGCCATTGTCCAGAGGGCGCATACTACGACCGCACCAAGAACTTCACACCCTACGGCACGATCAAGGCGTGCCTTGAAAGTGGTGGAAGGCACCCGAAGCGCGGTCAGGGAGACTGCGAGAAGGCGGAACCTGTGCCTGGCAGTCCTGAATACCTGATTCAACGGTTCGAATATGAAGACGAAGGCAGTTCGGAATGAGCAACATTGCAGAGAGCCAACAGCTTCCGAAGATCACAGGATTCAAGAACAAGATAATCAGGCGATCTGAAGACAAATTGCAACAGCGTGTTCGTTTTGATCTGACCCTGAAAGACTGTGACGGTCAGGAGTCACAGACCTCCTACACGATCAATTGGGGCCTTGCTCGTGCCCTGATACGGGATCTCTCGAAAGATCTATATTGAAGCATTATCAATGTGAAGCCAGACCGTTGCCGCGGGCTGGCCTTTCACTTGACTCGCGGCCGACTGTTATAAATCCTTGGAATGGGAAGGGGGATTCCCGAATCGCGACGGGATGTCCTTGGAGAGCCCACAACAAAAATATCTGGCCTGACTGGTCTTATCAAGGAACTAATATCATGCCGAGTAAAACCGGACGAACCACCGAACGTGAAATGTCGTTTGCCGTATTACGGTATCTTAGTCGTCAGCCATTCGGCGAAGCCAGCCAAGAACAAATTAGAGCGGCCATGCCTCAATACCTCAATTTAACGGAGGGCGATTTGGGCGATTCTCTTACACGTCCAGGTGAAAAACTGTGGGAACAAATCGCGCGAAACATCAACTCTCACAAGAACAACTCGACCAGTATCGTCAATCTCGGCTATGTGGACCCCGTGTCTGGTGGCGGGCTTCGGATAACAGACAAGGGACGCGAGTTCCTGTCGAAGCTGGACGAGTCGGAGTGACTATTGCTGGATTGGAGGATGTAATTCGGTTCCATCGTATTCACATCCCCATCCAACCACTGGGATTTTCTTTTGATTCCACAGTTCCGAACAAAACGCAAAAAGTGCCTGTTCTGTTTGTTCAAGCGTGAATTCAGGATCGCTTGGCGGAATACGCAACCGCACTCGTGGCCAATCGTCTGTATTTTGCATCTGACTCTCCTTTCAGAAAGGAGAGTTGCAGAATCCAAAACGTTTGCAATGCCGTAATGGAATCCAAGCTGTTCGCTGCTGTTGTCGTCGCCCTATCGGTTGCTTCTGGACTTGTAGAGGCAGAAGAATCAAGCAGCCCAACCGACATTGAGCGCGCCATTGAGCGCATGGAGCACTTTAAGTTGTGGAACGAGTGCGGGTCGGTTTATTTGGTGGTTGAAAGCCTGAATAACGATGCCGCCGAGATCGGACTTACAAAAGAGCGGATTGAAACCGCAGTTCGAAGCAGGCTTCGGGCGGCTCGGATTTACGGAGGTGGCGTCTTCGATGCCGTTTATTGGGATCCGTTGATTTATGTGAACGTCGCTGTAGCGAATTCAGCATTCAGTGTAAGATTGGATTTCGTGAAATGGGTAACTGATTTCGTATCAGACGAACCAGGATCAGCCCACACATGGCAAACAGGCTCCATTGGAATGCATTCCCAAGACGCCAGCTACATCCTTCAGTCCGTATCTCAACACACAGACAAATTCATCGACGAATACCTGCGAGTGAACGCGGAAGCGTGTTGAGGGAAGAAAGGATAACATCATGAATTCGGAACGAAATATCCTGCGCTTTGAGGTCCAGCAGGCGGTGCTGAAGCTGGAACAGGCATTCATGCAGTATTTGATTGCTAGCAAAGGCAGTGCCACCGTTCCCGTTATGGCGAGTGAGCTAGAACTTACGGAGATGAAAGTGCTTGGAGATGAGGCAGGGTTGGCGTGCGCCAGAGGATTGGCAAGATCGCTTGAGCGCAAGGGGTACATCACGCTCGATAGACGCGGCAATTATTATGCCAAAATCAAATGACATGCGGAAGAAATGGACAGCTATGCAAAAGGTTCCCAAAGTCCACGAAAGGGACATTGACTATATAGGTGAGTTAGTTCTCAAGTAGCTCCCGCTTGACGAATGCAACGCCCCTTGAGAGGAGCTCTTCCAAATTGCATCCGCCAATCTGGCTGGACAGAAAGGGTAGACTGATTCGCGGACGGAAGGCAGCCTGCCGTAGAGCCTAACTAAGAAATGTGTGAGCTAGGGTCGCTAGAAGGGTGATGGCTGATAAAGACACTATTCCTGTTAACCAACGAAGCATCACCGCTTCGCGATCAGAGATCAACGTTTTGACGCTTTGAATATCGTCTTTTGTAGCCGCATGCTGGAGGTGAGCTTCAATTGCTGACACTCTACCGTGCAGGTCATGACCATTTGCACCATTATTGCCCCCGCTATCTACTGGTTGGCCAGTTGGGGAACGCGCTCGTCTGATATGTGAAAGATCACTCATGCCATCCGCCACGCATTGAGTTTTTGTCACAACGCTTGATCAAAATGACCGTAATAGGAGTCGATCTTGATAATCACGCCAGGCAAATCTGGACCAATTCCAAGTTCGCTCACCAAGTCTGCTGGCGTTGGATCAGCAGACCCAACCGCCCACAGGCCATCCACGATCTTGACCATCTGTTCGATGGTATCCCGCTCGCGGATGTTGTGGCGGCCTGAAAACTCCGAAACATAGCGAGTTGTATGCTTCGGGTTGAAATAGTGGAATGTCCCCTGATATCCACGCTTGAGCATCGCCCAGAATGACTCCATGCCATTGTTGTGAGCTTGATCGTGGACATACTGGCTGACAGAGTGACAGACGGCCTCATGCGGGTTGTCCATGCCCTGATAGGCTCTCGCCTCGTCTGTGTAGACTTGTGCATCCGGATTGGTGTGATCGGATACGAAGCCTTGAAGGGTCGGAGCATCTGTTGACTAGACAACCCGTGCGACAACAGTGTTGGTAGCGCGATCCTTTGCGCCAACAACAGCGGTCTTGCCAACTGCGCCTCGCCCCGTATCCTTCAACTCCCTTCGCCTGGAATTGCTCATTTTCCTGCGCTTGCCGCCGATATGGGTCTCATCGACCTCGACAGGACCGGAAAACGGTGCTTCCCTGTTGGACAATGCCTTGCGGATCCGGTGCGCCAGGTGCCAGGCGGTCTTCTGCGTAACCCCGAGATCTCGGTGCAGCTTAATGCTCGACACACCCTTGATGTTGGTCGCGACCAGATGGACAGCAATCGCCCAGGTCCGGTAGCCCAGCTTCGACCCTTCCATGATCGTGCCGGTTTTCATCGAGAACATGGGCTTTTTCGGGCAATCCCTGCAACGGTGCGTCATGGTCTTGTGCTTGATGTTGGCCTGAACGTTTGTCGAACCGCAATGCGGGCAGTATGGACCGTCAGGCCAGCGTCCGTTCTCGAACCAGTCCCTAGCCGACTTTTCATCGGGGAACATGTCCATCAACTGGATGAGTGTCAGCCCCTTGCGATACGACTTTCCCGGGGCTTTCTGTGCCATTTCCGATCTCCAAATGTGACTTTGGTATATAATTCCCTTTGGGATACTTGTTCAGTCAATGAAATCCGCCACCGCCGGACTGTGTCACGTCTCGCCCTCTGATTGCGTTGGTCCTGGCCGATGCGCTTTCCTGCCTGTCAACCAACCTCAACAGGTTGGTCTTGCCGCAACCTGAAGGTCCGGCCAATACGCCTGTTCAGCATCATCTACTTCCAGTTCCGCGCCATGAACGATTTCTGAATGACGGAAGCTCGCACGGATTTCTCCCAGGATCACACCAAACTCTTCATGTCTCCGCCTGGTTCAGGCCGGAAACTGCCAAATTGCTGCTTCCTCGCCGATTTCGCGGGCGGCGTTTGCCAGGAACTGTTTGTAGTCCGCGAGGCTGTCCAGGCTGTGTCGCTGTACCGAACTGGTTATCGAGAGTCCCCCGAAGACGCGGGATCCGAACCGGATCGGGCAGGCGATGCAGACGATACCCAGTTCATGTTCTTCCCGGTCAAATGCATGCCCGCGGCTGCGTGTCAGTTCGAGTTCACGGCGAAGTTGTTCCGGGTTTGAAAGCGTATTTGGGGTGTAAGCAAAAAATGCCTGCTGTTCCATCGCAAGCGATCTCTGTGGCTCGTCGAGGAAAGCGAGCATTGCCTTGCCTATACCGGTGCAGTAGGCGGGACCGACCTTTCCTGCACGGCTGAACATCTCGATCGGCTCAATTGCGTTTCGCTTGTCGATATAGAGCACCTGTCCGTTCTCAAGTTGGGCCAGGTGGATGGTCTCGTCAACCTTTCTTGCCAAGGTATCCAGGTGGCGGCGGGCAATTTCACCTAGCGAAGACTGCTTCCAGGCCGTGTGTGCCAGCCGAACCAACCTGATGCCGAGCCGGTATGTCCGGTTCTCCTCGTCCTGGACAAGCATTCTTTCTTCACAAAGGATACGCAGGAAGCGATATAGAGTTGCCTTGGGCAGTTCACTGTTGCTGTGAAGATCAGCAAATCGGACCGGTTTGCCGGACTGTGCAACAAGATCCAGCAAATCCAGCGCCTTGCTAACGGTACCTTTTCCGGCCCTTCCCATCCATTTCTTCCTGTCAGCGTCGTCGGCAACGTAAGTCAGAATTCAATTTGAAGCAATTGTTGGAACACATTCCTAATAATTGAGACAAGTCTAGAAAGTTCACGACTGGCAAATCCTGTACCGGAGAGCGAGGATTTCCAGATGGTGCTGACCTGCAGACAGAGTCAGGCAACCGGTCAGTGCCTCGCCAGAGCGCACAGCGGCTGTTCCCGCTTGCAGTCAGCACCTGAATCAGACAACATTCCGGATGTCGTCAGGCAAGCGGGTCCTGGCACCTGCCTGAAATCGCACCCCAGCCTGGCTGCACAATCTGTGAAGAGTACACTCGTATCGGCCGGTGGTTGGGCATGCACAAGCGCGAACAGGGTAGCGACTGTCGAGGAAAGCAATACGCCATGCTGATTGTTGGGCAATGACACTACCACCAGTTCCAGGGCCAGGATGCGGACGGCGCAAGTCGAATCCAAGTGCTGTGCAAGCGTGACCTGGACGGCAAATCGCACAAATGCAATCGCGCACGGCGCTTCCTGTCATTCTGTCAGGGAGACCGGCCGGATTGCTGAAGCGCCGCAGATCCGTTTTCCAGGGCCTGCGGAATTCAGCAGTTGGACGGCGGCATGATTTCAACACTCCGAAATATCGGGCATGAGCTTCGCTCAGATATTCATGCAAGGAAGTTCGTTCCGGCCTTGTCGGCCGGATTGACATCCGGTCTCGGCCTGCTCGTAGCCCAGATAGCGTTCGGAAGTTTCATCTTTTCAGGCGAGCTGGCACCCTATTCTACCCAGGGCGTCGGCCTGATCCTGTTCGGGAATTTTGCGGCTTGCCTGCTGATCGGGTTGTCGGGCGGGTTTCGGGGAACGATTGCCGGACTTTCACCAGCCCTCGTAATCATCATGGCCACGATTGCTGCCACGGTGGACGCGGAAGAAGAAGCGCTGTTCGCGACTGTCACCTGCGCGCTGATCATCAGCTCGGTTGCCACCGGGCTCTGTTGTTTCCTGATCGGGCGTTTTCACCTTGCCAATCTCTTGCGGTTCATTCCGTATCCGGTCGCCGCAGGGTTCGTTGCCGGACTTGGTGCAACCGTGTGCCTGGCTGCTCTGTCCCAGATGGGAGCTGGTCCGGATTGGCAAAATGTTTCAGCGCTTCTGGACCCGGTTGTCCTGTGGGTCTGGCTTCCTGGAACGATGTACGGAGTCGCGCTCTACATCGCTATCAAGCGCTTGGGCAACCCCCTGATTCTGCCAGCAAGTGTTGCGATTGCGATCGGTGGCTACAATCTGGTCCTCAACTTGCTGGACATGTCCATTGTAGAGGCGGGGACAAAGGGCCTACTTCTCGCGAGCACGGCACAAGGAGGCCTGTGGCCAGCGGTGTTCCCAACCGACTTGCTGCATGCGGATTTGCCGGCGATGGCCGGCCAAGTTCCCAACATGCTGACTCTGATGCTGATCGCGTTCGTTTGCGTCGTCATGAATATCGCCGGGCTTGAGCTTGCAATCGATCGAGAATTGGACTGGGACCGTGAGTTCAGGGCAACCGGATCTGCCAGCATCGTAGCCGGGCTTGGCGGGGGAACGGTGGCAACGATAGTTGTGCCAGCGTCTATGCGCAGCAAACTCCTGGGCGCCACCAGTCGGCTGACCAGCGTGATTGCAGCACTGGTTATCGGGACCGCATTGTTTCTTGGCGGCGGTATGCTGGCATTCATCCCGACGGCACTCATCGGCGGGATCCTGATATTTGCCGGGCTCGGCTTGCTGGAGCAAGGATTCCTGGGAGCGCGAAAGGGCCTGCCCAGGTCAGAATTCGGTATCATTCTCCTGATATTCGTCGTTATCATCTTCTTCGGTCTGATCGAGGGCGTGGGCGTAGGGATACTGGCAACCCTCGTCTTCTTTGCCGTGCGGTTGAGTCGCGTACATCCGGTCGAGTCCTGGTTTACGGTGCGAGAGCGTCGAAGCAACAAGGCGCGCCCCGTGCCCGATCGCGTCATCCTGCAGGAAGATGGCGCCCAGGCACTGGGCTATCGATTGCGAGGGTACATATTTTTCGGCAGCGTTGGGCCGCTGACAGAGTTGCACAGGGAGTCTTTGGCCGGTCCACGGCCCCCGATCTGCCTGTTGCTGGATTTCGCTGCAGTCACGGGTATCGACTTCTCGGCAATGATTGCCCTTGCCCGGTTCTTTCGATCGGCCGGTGAGGCCGGAACAAGGGTCGTGCTGAGTGCATCGCCTGGACAACTGACGTCGTGCCTGGAGCGAAACCTCCCGGCTGTCGTGTTCACCGACCTGGTTCTTGAACCGAATCTGGATCGCGCCCTCGAACATTGCGAGGAGATCATCATTGCTGCCTGGAAAACGGAAGCCGCGAAAGGGGACAAACGACGCGCAACACTGTTGGAACAAGCTTCCGACGACCTTGAGCGCCATCTGGAACAACAGATCCATTTCGAAGGCCTGATTGAAGAGCTCCACGACTGGATCACACCCTGCGACTACGCTGCAGGTCAGGCTCTGGCGACGGCAGATTCCCACAATGAGGTATTGCAACTGCTCGCCGCGGGTCGAGCCTCAGCCCGCGACAGAACTGGTGAGCGTCTCCATCAGTTGGGCCCGGGCGATATTGTCTCGACCAATGCCTTGTCGGGTACGCGGGTGGTTTCGGTGATTGCGGACGAGGCGTGCCGAACAATGATCCTGCCGTCTGCCGCCCGTCAGGCTCTCGAAGAGCAGAAGATGGAACTGGCCTTCAGGCTCTATCGATATCTGGTCACCAGGCAAATCGGTATCGGTGCTGGCTGAAGCCAGGAGTCTTTCTTGCAGCTGTGCAAAAGAAGGAGAGGAAAATCCTTCCGCGTCGAGATTGGCTGCAATGTTCTCTGTCACTGTTCGGACAGGTTCTGCATTTGCAACCGAGGGATCCGAGCATGTGGGCAGGCCTAGGGATTTCACGGAACCGATGGCGGCGCAACGGTTGGACGATCTACCTGTTCGAGCACGATAACTGTACGGTGGCCTGGGCGTCCCTTGGCGACTGCACTGCCGGGTTCACTCCCAGGGATCTGCTTAGAGTTCTGGAACAAGCGCATCGTCCCTCTGCATCTTCAATTGCACAGCCATGCTGCAAGGAAGCTTCCAAGGCATGGATTCAGGAATTCTGCGATCTGGTTCCGGTTGACTGGCCAACGACGAGGTCTGCCTCCATGAGTTCATGAACTGGAGCGAAGTTCCCGGAGCGAATCTGTGAAATGAGAATGCGGGCTAGGCGAACACCGGCTTCGCGCACGGACGACCGGACCGTGGTGAACACCGGCATCGATGCGTCATTGCCGATATACGAGAGGGCATCGTCGAAACTGACAATTGAAATGTCCGTTCCGCTTTGAAGGCCCAGTTCATCCAACGCCTGCTTTGCACCCCACGCAACTATGATGGATGAAGTCACGATCGCTGATGGCGGGCGGTCTCTGTCCATCAATTCTCGTATCGTCCGGTAGCCGTGCAAGACGGTCATGTCGGATTCAAACACGCTATCATTTCCGTGCTCGAGGCCGAGCTCCGAAAGCGCGGCTAGAAACCCGTTCTTGCGCCGGATCGAGAAATCCAGCTGGCTCGGTCCATTGATCAGCGCGAAGTCCCTGTGGCCGAGATTGATCAGAAACCCCGTGGCCCGCTTGATGGCGCGAAAGCTGTTGACGTCCAGCCAGGAGTATTCTCCCTCATATCCGGACGATCTCCCATGCACGACGAAGGGCAGGCCCAGATCAGTCAGCAACCGCATCCGTTCGTCGTCAACAAGCGGGTTCTGGACGATAACGCCGCCTATTGAAGACGACGACTTCATGGCACTATAGGCACAAGTCACGTCTCTTTCCTCAACCACCCTCAAGACGATCTCGAAATCGAGACTGGCGCATGATTCCCCGACACCTGCCAGGAAGTCGGCGAATATGGGATTGTGGATTATGTTTCTTGCAGAAACCGGAACGACGATTCCGATGGCCCTTGATACGCCGGTTGCCAATGATCGGGCATGAACGTTTGGCACATAGCCGTGCTGGGCCGCGGCCAGGACAACCCGTGTGCGCGTCTTCTCGCTGACCTCCGGATATCCCCCGAGAGCCCGACTCACTGTCGTTGGCGAGAGATTCAGAATCTCCGACAATTCCTTGAGCCTCATACGACAGTTCCTTGCAAGATTTTAAACCGCTTTAAAATACTTTTTCAAAAATTGGCGTGTCCAAGTTTGTTGCCCTAACTTCAATCACTTGAATATCATTCTCTGATGCTGCCAATTATTCAGTTGACATGTCTTCTGTGTTGCTGTCAACTTGGTTAGTCAAAGTGCTTTCAAAATTTGCGGGCGCTTTGAGCCTTACAAGCAGATCCCCTGAGGAGAACAAGATGAGAACTTTTTGTCTGGCGGGCGCAGCAGTAGGATGCCTGGCTGCCGCCACCGCAAGCGCGCAAGATCTGAAGTTTGCGATAGGAGAAGGTGATTTCGGTTGGGACAGTTTTGCCGAATTTGCCGATTCGCACGACTTCAGCGGCCAACAACTGACAGTATTCGGCCCGTGGCTCGGGCCGGACCAGGCCAACGTTGACGCAGTTCTGGCCTATTTCGTGGAGGCGACGGGCGCTGATGTCCGCTATGTTGGCTCGGACAGTTTCGAGCAACAGTTTGTCGTCGACGCCGAGGCTGGTTCCGCGCCGAACATAGCCGTATTTCCGCAGCCCGGTCTGGCGTCGGACATGGCGGCTCGTGGATTTCTTACACCTCTGGCCGAAGGAACGGCCGATTGGGTCCGCGAAAACTATGCAGCCGGACAATCATGGGTTGACCTCGGAACCTATGCGGACGCCGACGGCAACAGCCAGCTTTTCGGTTTCTTCTACAAGGTCGATGTGAAGTCGCTGGTCTGGTATGTCCCCGAGAACTTCGAGGATGCGGATTACGAGGTCCCATCCACCATGGAAGAACTGAAGGCTCTGACCGATCAGATCGTGGCCGACGGCGAGACTCCCTGGTGCATCGGACTGGGTTCGGGCGGTGCAACCGGCTGGCCTGCCACGGACTGGGTTGAAGACATGTTGCTGAGGACCAGCACGCCGGATGTCTACGATCAGTGGGTTGCCAACGAGATTTCCTTCGATGATCCCCGGATTATCGCGGCCATTGAAGAGTTTGGCTACTTTGCCCGTAACGACGATTATGTCGCCGGTGGCGCCGGTGCCGTCGCCTCAACCGACTTCCGCGATTCGCCGAAGGGCCTGTTTGCGTCACCGCCCCAGTGCTACATGCACCGTCAGGCGTCGTTCATTCCGGCCTTCTTCCCAGAAGGGGTTGAAGTGGGATTGGATGCCGATTTCTTCTACTTCCCCGCCTATGAGGAAAGCGACCTCGGTTCCCCGGTGCTTGGCGCCGGTACACTCTGGGCAATCTCCAATGACAGCCCCGCCGCACATGGGCTGATCAGCTTCCTGCAGACCCCGATTGCCAACGAACTGTGGATGGCGCTGGGAGGATTTCTCACACCACATTCCGGCGTGAACACGGGCGTGTTCGGAGACCCCACGCTTGCCAAGATGAACGACATCCTTCTTGCAGCCACGACGTTCAGGTTTGACGGGTCAGACCTGATGCCTGGCGGCGTCGGTGCCGGCTCGTTCTGGACCGGCATGGTTGATTACACAGGAGGAAAGGCGGCTTCCGATGTCGCTGCTGACATCCAGGCTTCCTGGGACGCCTTGAAATAGTAACCTGAAACAGTAATGTTGACCTGCCGCGGTCCGGTCCGGACCGCGGCACACCTCCGTAAGTCTGATCGAGGAGGGGAAAATGCACCCGGCATTGCAAGGTATCTTGACGATTATGGTAGGTGTTGGAGGGTGCCTCGGGTATTTCTACTTGTCCAACCAGTTGCTGGACAAGGTTGTCTTTCCGCCCCGGAAGAATGATGCCGGCCGCAATATCAGCAGGGCAAACGCCGTCCGCCCCTGGCTGTTTCTTTTTCCGGCCATTGTTGCCCTGGGACTTTATCTTGCCTACCCGGTGTTTTCGACCCTCTGGCTCAGCCTGACAGACCGTGCCCAGGACGGCAAATTTGTCGGTCTTGCAAATTACAGCCAGATGTTTGACGAGCCCAAGTTCTGGGAAGCGATGTTCAACAACATGCTCTGGCTGATCATCGTACCGGCGACGTCCACCGCATTCGGTCTGCTGGCAGCCCAGCTGACCGATCGAATTCGCTGGGGCAACATTGCAAAATCCATGATTTTCATGCCGATGGCCATATCGTTCGTGGGCGCAGCAGTCATCTTCAAGCTCATTTACGATTCACGTCCGGTTGATCAGGCACAGATTGGCTTGCTGAACGCAATCTGGCTTCAGTTCGACGGAGGCATCGGATCAATCCTCTTCCTGAAGCTGCTGCCCGCGGTCGTCGTACTCGGATTTGCGGCTGTTGTGTCATATGTCGGCTGGGTGCTGCTCAGCTCCCTCCTGTCCGGCGACTTTGCGGGAGGTGGCCTGATGACGGTTGCCAGATTGGCAGCCGTGGCCGTAGCCGCCTATTTTCTTGTACGGTCCTTGTTGTCGTTGGTCGGGATTCTGAGCGCCAGCCTGGAATTCGGCGAACCGCAGCAGTGGCTCACTCTTCCTTTCTGGAACAACTTCTTCCTGATGGTGGTGCTGATCTGGATTCAGACAGGTTTTGCCATGGTGATCCTGTCGGCAGCGCTTCGCGGTATCCCGGAAGAAACCGTAGAGGCTGCAATTGTCGACGGTGCCAATCCATTCCAGGTATTCTTCGGCATCAAGGTTCCGCAGATCACGGGAACAATCGTTGTCGTGTGGACAACAATCACGCTCGTGGTCCTGAAGATATTCGACGTCGTCTTTGCCATGACCAACGGTCAATGGGAGACGCAGGTTCTGGCAAACTACATGTTCGACAAGCTGTTCCGCGCCAATGACTGGGGCGTCGGATCGGCCAGTGCAATGGTCATCATGATCCTCGTCTCACCCATACTGA
Organism: Paracoccaceae bacterium; assembly: GCA_963664715.2. GTDB lineage: Bacteria > Pseudomonadota > Alphaproteobacteria > Rhodobacterales > Rhodobacteraceae > JAPOXR01. The sequence continues at coordinate 549,842 of CAXXUY010000011.1, read as the reverse complement.
TATGGAACGTGTACAACGCCAGGAAGGAAATGCGATGATGGACGGAATAGCCGGTACCAGTTCGAGACTGACCTGGGCCGTTCACATTTCCACGGCGCTGCTCGTCGCGTTGTGGCTGTTTCCGACAGCCGGACTCCTGGTTTCGTCTTTCAGAACCGCAGATCAGATATCCGACTCAGGTTGGTGGGCGTCCATGTTCGCGTCCGAACGACGCAGCGTCGTCCGCAGTGCTGACCCCGAAGACGCCAGGGTGGAAGAAGGCGATGCATTCCTCGTGTCAGGGCGCATATTTGAAGAGGGCGAGTCGGGGGAGGTCCTGGCCTGGGGTACTTCCTCGCGGGCCGTCGAGGCCTATCAGCCCGGCGAAGTTGCGGATCTCGGAGACGGTGAATCCGTCACCGTGTCTGCAGATGGTGTCTATGAATGGCGCGGCGATGGCGAACAGTTGTCAGGACGCGGCAAGCGGGTCTTCGTGACCGCCATCTCGCCTCCCGAGTTTACGCTAGAGAACTATGAACGGGTGTTGTTGAGCGGAGACAGAACCGACAGCATGGCCAAGGCTTTCTTCAATACCCTGACTGTAACGATCCCGGCGACAATCATCCCGATAGTATTCGCCGCTTTCGCCGCTTACGCTCTCGCATGGATGCAATTCCCCGGTCGAGCGATTCTGATCGCCGCCGTCGTGGGCCTTCTCGTCGTGCCCCTCCAATTGGCATTGATCCCCCTGCTGCAATTCCACAACGGTATCGGTATCGGGAAAGGTTACCTGGGCACCTGGATGGCGCACACCGGATTCGGCCTGCCATTGGCTATCTATCTGCTGCGAAACTACATGGTGGGTTTGCCACGAGACATAATTGAAAATGCAAAGGTTGACGGCGCCACCGATTTCCAGATCTTTACCAAGATAATAGTTCCGCTGAGTTTCCCCGCCATGGCATCCTTCGCGATATTCCAGTTCCTCTGGACCTGGAATGACCTGCTTGTCGCCCGTGTGTTCCTCATTGATGCGACCGGTGACACAACGGTCATGACAAACCAGATCGTCGAGTTGCTCGGAACCCGTGGCGGAAACTGGGAGATCCTTGCAACGGCTGCCTTCGTGTCGATCGCCGTTCCACTGGCCGTGTTCTTCGCGATGCAAAGATATCTTGTGCGCGGCCTGTTGGCTGGATCGGTCAAGTGAAGCATGGCCTGGTCAGGCTACAACATTCGAACCAGGCTGGTACACCGCAGACCGGTCATGCGCTTTGAAGAGGGCACAACGACGAGGCAGTCTGGCGTAGATATCTGGGCTGTATTCAGGACAGCTATTCCGGCGGGGCAGGATTTCGTAAATTTCTGACGCAGCCGGGAATGATCTGCCTGAAATCAGGAGAAGCAAATGGCTGATATCAAGCTGAGCAATGTCAACAAGAAATATGGTGGCAAGGTTCATGTCCTGAAGGACATCAACCTCGAAATCGAGCAGGGCGAATTGGTCGTCTTTGTTGGTCCTTCCGGCTGTGGCAAGTCCACTCTCCTGCGAATGATTGCCGGTCTCGAAACCATTACCAGCGGTACGCTTGAGATCGATAACGAGATTGTCAACAACGTGCCTCCGGCCCAGCGCGGAATTGCAATGGTATTCCAGTCCTATGCGCTCTATCCGCACATGACCGTGCGCGACAATATGAGCTTTGCACTCAAGCTGGCAAAGAAGAACAAGCAGGAAATCGCAGAGGCCATAGACCGCGCAGCGAAAATTCTTCAGCTCGAACCATTTCTCGACCGGCTTCCTAAGGCACTCTCTGGAGGGCAAAGACAGCGGGTGGCGATCGGGCGCTCGATTGTGCGGGACCCGAAGGTCTACCTTTTTGACGAACCGCTTTCGAACCTCGACGCTGCTCTTCGTGTCGCCACCCGGATCGAGATTGCGCAGCTCAAGGAACAGATGCCCAACTCGACGATGATATATGTGACCCACGACCAGGTTGAGGCCATGACGCTCGCAGACCGGATCGTAGTACTCACCGTCGGTGACGGCATTGGACAGGTAGGCAATCCGCTGGATCTGTACAGCCGCCCTGAAAATGAGTTCGTGGCACAATTCATCGGTTCGCCTGCGATGAACCTCATGCCTGGCGAGCTGATTGATACAGGCTCACAGACGACCGTTCGTCTTGATGGCGGCGGCATCGCGGTCTCGAATGCACCGTCCAGCGAATCGGACAAGGGCCTCAAGGTCAATGTCGGCGTCCGCCCTGAAGACTTCATCGAGTCTGGCGATGATTACATTTTCGAGGGCAAGATCGATATTGTGGAAGCTCTCGGTGAGGTCACGCAACTCTACTTCAAGCGCCCGGGAACTGATGACCCGGTGATCGGCAAACTGGGCGGCATACACCGCGACCTGCGCGGCAAGTCGATCAAGCTGACGGCGATTCCGGAGAAAGTGCAGGTCTTCCACAACGGGAAGTCCCTCTATTACCGGTAACCCGAGGTGATCCGCCAGGCGCACCTGCAATTACCGGTTGGCGTTTACTAGCGGCTGAGGCTGCTGGAGTTTGCCCGGCAAGTGAAATGGCTGCTACCGTAAATCGCTCGGTGTCAGAAATCTGCAGGACAAGAGGATCCCGCCCGCCAAAGCGTTTCAGCCCGACGAATCTTCCGCAGTGTTGATTGCCGCATGCCGGGTTCTTTCTGGCCGGACTGCCCAAACCGGATTGTGCGGCTTGTGCGCCATTGAGACGCACGCCCGGTCCGTCTGGAAGACTATCGGAGGTTCGGCTATGGACAGGCGACCGAACCTATTGACCTATTACGGGAACTGGAGACCAGTTCATGCCAGAAGTTCTGTCGATACCCCAGATCAACCACTACAATGAACAGGGTTGTCTCGTTCTGGAACGTCATGTTCCCGAGAACATCATTGACGCTGTAAGAGCTGAAACTGCAAGATTTCAGGACATGGCGCGGAGCATGACCGAATCCGACCACAGGATTGATCTGGAGGATAGCCACACACCGGACAATCCTCGCATTCGCAGGGTCAAGCTTCCTCATACCCAGTCGAAGGTTGTCTCCGACCTGCTGCTCTCGGACCATGTCCTGGGGCCAGTTCGCGATCTGATCGGGCCAAATCTGAGATTGCAGACGACCAAGCTGAACATGAAATCAGCCGGATACGGCGCGGCGGTCGAGTGGCACCAGGATTGGGCGTTTTATCCGTACACCAATGATGACGTATTGGCCGTGGGTTTGATCATCGATGACATGGATCTCGAGAACGGTCCGCTGATGGTATTTCCCGGCACCCACAGGCGAGGCGTCTTCAATCACCACCACAATGGTGTGTTTGCCGGAGCAATGGATTTGAGTGCCTGTGGGTTGGTGGAAGATGAGGCAGTGCCACTCATGGGTCCCGCAGGTTCACTATCCTTTCATCATGCCCGAACTGTCCATGGGTCAGCGTTGAACACCTCGGAAAGGGACCGCCGTATCGTCTTTTTCGAGATCATGGCGGCGAATGCGTTCCCGGTGGCTGGAGGGCTTGGCAAATGGGAAGGAATCGAGGAGTTCGACAACCGATTGCTGTGTGGGAAGCCTACACTGGAACCTCGAGTGGTTGAATGTCCGATGCGAATTGCGTTTCCGGAATCCACAAACCAAGGCTCGATCTACGAGGTTCAAAAGGCCATGGGCAGGCGGTCATTCGAAGTCGTCCGGTGACTTGCTGTTGCCGAACTGGTCACGGCAACAGGCAGCGACCAGCAGCCACCTGGAGAGTAGACACCAATCTCCTGGTATCTGACCGTCCATCAGCCATTGTGGTTGAAGGAGGTGCCGGGATTTGGACGCCACCGTCTCATCCCTCGCGGGATATCCGGTAGGCGCGCTGCAGCTTTTCCAGGGCCGAACCGACATCCAGCTCATTTCTGAGGAAGGCATGCACGATCTCGCCGGCAAGGTCCTGAAATGTCATGTAGCCCGGATACCTCGGCCGAAGCCACGCGGTTTCCAAGGTTCGGCGGGTGTTTCGAAAGAAGTCACGCGTTGCCCTGTTACAGATGTCACTCTCCCAGGCGACGGCATGGCCCGGCTGCCCCCCAGACTCGAAAAAGAGACCCTGCTGTATCTCCGGACCGGCGATCCAGAACGCAAAGTCGACTGCAATCTCCCGATGCAGCGTGCTGCTTGACACCGCAATTCCGGTTCCTCCCAGTACAGTGCCGCCGGGGCTGTTGTCATTGAAACCCGGGGCATCGATAAACGTGACAGGATACCGGCAGTAACTGACTCGACTGTAATTGGTATACCCATAGCCGAACGGAGTGTATGCAGGTCCATCCAGCTCGTTGGCCATCCAATCCAGAATTCCGATCGGATCAAGTTCGAGACATCGCGGATCCATCAGCGCCTGGATTTCCTTCATCGTATCAAGAACAAACCTTCCGGCATCAGGATCAATCAGGCATTCGCCGGCGGCGATCTCGTGGCCGAGATTTCTGGCCAGTCCCATGAAGGTTGAAATGGCGTTGACCGGAATGAGTGCAAACGCCACCTTCTGTCTTCTCGCCAGATCAACAACGTCATCCCATCTCGACGGCGGGTTCGAAAGCAGGTCTTCGCGATAGGATGCAACCGGGGTTGCAGCATCGATTGCCAGGGCCCATTGATGGCCCCGAAAACTGTAGGATTGATGTGAAAGCCCGATGGAGTGCTTCTCCAGTTCTTCCAGTTCGGCAGTCCTCCCGACGGTGTCGAGTGCCACCAGGATTTCGTCCTTCGCAACTTCACCAACATGAGGATGGTCAATAACGACCAGGTCAAAGTCATTGGTCATTTCCCGGATGGGACGATCGGCGAAGGCCTGGAGAGATCTCCTTTCCCAGGCAATCTCGACTCCCGGGTTGATCTCGGAATACTGCCGAGATGCTGCAACCATTGGATCAAAACCTCGGCTGTGATCCCAGGTCATCCCCTTGAGTGTTGCAATATTGGTCATGAGTCAAAGCACTTTCTTCACAAACTTTTTCGCAGGCGGACCCCACGAGAGGCAGTCCGGCCGACCAACGAAGCTGGGATGCCGCTGTCGACGTCAATCGGGAGCGATCAGACCTTGCCCGGTTTTCCGGATCGACTTGCCTTCAAGGCAATCACTGCGCTCCCAATTGCCGCGTCAGCCGAAGCGGCCGAAACAGCGCAACCGAGAATTCGCTCCCTGATGCGCATCAGAGTTCGGTTGCCTGCCCCGCCGCCGACCGAGATCACATTCGTCACATCAGGAGCACCCAGTGCTCCAAGTGCGTCGTACCCCGACCGCTCAATGTTGGCCAGCCCTTCAAACAGGCCTTGCAGGAAGAGCGCATCGCTCTTGGGGCGCGGTGTCAGCACCGGGTCAAGATCCGGGTCTGCAACCGGGAACCGCTCTCCCCTTTCCGGCAACGGATAGTAATAAAGACCGCTTTCCGTTTCGGGGTCGATTTGATCGGATAGCTCGGCCATTCGATCAAGCGAGAACTCCTTCAACAGCGCACCACCTCCGGCATTCGAGGCTCCTCCTGCCAGCCAGGTTTCGAAGATCCTGTGGCTGTAGACTCCGAGTCGGGCATCGGAAACAGGAACGTCTGACAACAGCTTGATGACAAGGGTTGTTCCTACCGACGTGACTCCTTCACCAACTCTTGAAGCGCCCGATGCAATGAATGCGGCGATGCTGTCAGTCGTGCCAGCGGCTACAAGCGTTCCCCTGCCAAATCCAAACTGATCGCAAACTGATTTCTGCACGGTTCCGATCACCTGCCCCGCCGGCAGCACATCGGGCAGGAGTTCCATCCTGACTTTCAGTTTCTCGAGCAGATGTTCTGGCCAGTTGCCCGTCGCCAGATCATATCCGGTCTTGAGTGCATTGTTTTCATCACTGGTCCCACCCTTGCCTGTCAGTCTGGCTGCAATCCAGTCGGCCTGATGCAAGGCAAAGGCGGCTTCTTTGGCTGCCGGGAGCGATTGCAGGTAGAGAAGGCGTGCCAGAGCTGAGGATTGACCCCGGGCGATGGAATTTCTCGGTGCAACTGAATCGATTGCCCGCGCTTCATCCCGAAACCTGGACGAATTGTACATCAGTGCTGACGTCACCGGCTGGAGCCTGGAATCTGCCAGAAGCAGGGTGCCGGACGTGCCGTCGACCGAGACCGCCGCCACCTCCGAAAGGTTGCGTTTCGTCCCAGCCAGGCAAATTGACAACCGGTCAAGACAATTCTCGAGGGAATGCCACCACAGGTTGGGGTCCTGGGCGGGCCGGCCATCCAGGAGATCAGGTGCAGGCAGTGAGACACGAGCGGCCGCGACCTCGCGGCGTTGGTCGTCAATGACCGCGGCCCGCACGCCGGAGGTGCCAAAATCCAATCCAAGATAAAGGCTCAATCGCGATGCCCTTCAGACAACGCCTTGCGATATTTCTCGGCATCCCAATCGGTAAGTTCGCCCACCTCATATTCGTTCAGCCGTTGAAGCTGCCATGACGCTGGAACCCGCGTCAGGACCTGCCAGAGGCACTCCAGCATTTCACGGGTTGCAACCGGGACTTCGGAGCGCAGATACAGTCCGGTTCCGCGAACCAGCACGGCGGGCGAAGCCGGCCCGGGCTGTTCCTGCAACTGCCCTGCAGTGACATCCGGGATCCTCGGGCCCAGAAAAACGACCTGATCGGGAAAGTAGCTGCCCGAAACGAGGCGTTCCTGAAGCAATGTGTCCTTCATCAGTGATCCGGACCCAGGTAACGGCTCCCATCCGGGGATTTCAGCTGGTCGACCTGGTGGTTCATGATCTGTGCCCTGATCGATCTGCAGGCATCTTTCGGTTTCAAACACTAGCCTGCGAACCTCCGCAACCGAATTCCCGCAGACGATCATTCCGTGATTCCTGAGCAGGATTACGCTTGAGTCCCGACCGGCTACGGCTGTTCGGATCGATCTGGACAATTGAACCCCGGGTTTCCCGTACGGGACCAGCGCCGGATTGAACCTGGACAGCCTTTCCAGAGCCCCGGCCACGCCTTCCTCGGACGTAAGATGTGCCAGTGCGCGCACGGAATGATAGTGAAATACGTACTTCCACGGCAGCATGGCATGGAAACTGGTCTCGATTGATGGACGGTGACCATCTTCGGGGTTCAGCCGGGCATCCCTTCCCGGCGAATCCGCTCCGGCATCGATCTCGGCGGCCGAGGATTCAACGTCAACCGGTGTAAAAATGGAGGCACTTTCTGCGTCTGACAGTTGGGTGCCGGATGCCTTGATCCACATGACGTTCCCGAACTTGACCGAAGTGTTTCCTCCGGGCCCCTGGACCAACATCGGATCACGGCCGATGGATCTTGACAGTCGGCAGAAACTGGCAGGAGGACCGGGAAATCCGAGATCGGGGGTCATCGAAGTGCCGCCAGTGAATAGTCAGGCGTGACGCCTCCGTACCTGGCAGCCAACTGACCCAGACCTGCGAGAATGGAATCACCGTCGGTAGCTGTCTTGAATTCGTCCCTGTGTATCCCGCCACGCACGAGGGCAGTCGACCACCCGACATTTCTTGCCCCGGCAACGTCATGTTCCATCGAATCGCCGACCATCAGGAATCTCTCCGGCTCCACGTCCGGAAACCTGTTGCCCACGGCCTCGAACAACCTTGGATAGGGTTTTCCATACCAGATGACCCGACCTCCAAGCGCCTCGTACCGGTCGGCAATCGTTCCGGGCGAGGGCAGGTTGCTGTCCTGGCCCGGAGACATCTTGTCGGGGTTGGTGCAGATCATGGGCAGGCGAAGCCTGCAGGCCTGTTCGAGCACTGAATGCAAGGAGTCAGCTTTCTTTGGTTCGGGCATTCCCATCACCAAAAGGACATCAGCACGGTCAAGTTCTGGCACGATTTCAATGCGGCTGTTCCCCGTGGCCCATATGAGGGCGTCTCCTTCCCAGGCTTCGATCGGGTGGACAAGTTGCCTTCCCTTCGGCGAAAAGACCAGTTCACCGGATTCAAAGTCCTGCCAGCAGGTTTCGCCCGAGGTTGCGACATGACTGTTCGGGCTCAACCTCACACCCAATTGCCTGATGCGGTCCTTGTTGAGCTGCGCCCTTTTCCCGGAATTGGAAAGAACCACGACAGGCTTGCAAGACTTCTTCAGGAATCCGAGGGCGTCATTTGCAGAATCATACGGCTCAAATCCGTTATGCAGCACACCGTACTGATCGAGTACGGCAACATCAAAATTGTCCGAGATATCGCGCAGCCCGGCGGTCAGAACCGTCACCTCAGCAATGCTCCGGCATGTCAGCAAAATAGAATGGCATACCCGGAACCACTCTCCTGCGTTCCCGCAGTTCCATGCCGTCAAAGGGATAGGCTTCATGTTCGCCGGCAGCTTCATCGTGACATGGGAGAATGTAATCAGCGCGCTTGTCGATCTCCTCGACCGACTTCCATCCCTCGATGGAATTGACGAATCGCGCAGGGACCCAATACCGCCACAGTTCATCCTCATTCGGTTCCATGTTTCGTGCCTGGAAGATCGCATCACCGGCAATGACAATGTCTCCTGCACTTGTCGTCACCGTTACGGACATGTGCCCCGGTGAATGACCTGGAGTGTCGAACATGGAGACACCGGGCACGATCTTCGTCGGCCCGTGAACGAGCTCGAAGCTGCATCCGCTATATGCCGGTTCGATCCCGAGCATGGGGGATTCATAGGTCCTGTAATAGAGAGGAAGTGGATTGTAGGCCCATTTGATTTCCTTCTCGGGGCAGATGTAGCGCGCGTTCCGGAACTCCTTCATGTTCTGGACATGATCCCAGTGCAGGTGCGTCAGAATGACAATGTCGATGTCATCGGGGCTTACACCCAGCCTTTCGCGAAGGTGCACATGCGCTTCCAGGCAACCGCGCTTCTGGCATTTGTGGTGGTATCTTGTCGCTCGTTCCTCGTCGCACAGCCCCGTGTCGACCATGATCCTGTGTTCACCGGTGTCGACGTAAAAACAGTAGACGGGATTCCAGATTTTCTCGCCTGCCGGACCTTTCCAGAAGACGTAGGTTCCCAAATCGGCTTCAAGCCAGCCGGTGTTGATCGGATAGATTCTGGTTTCTGCAATTCCCATTCGGGTCTCCCTTGCAAGATATCGATTGGCGAAGGCTGTATTCGGAATTCGTTCCGACTTGCAAACCCGAATTTGAATGACTCCGGATGCAGCCCGGGATCACCGGAAGAACCCGCTTCGATTTCTGCATCTCCGTTGGCAACTGCTGTCCGGCCGGCAATTGATTGCTTCATGCGACAAGGTCCGAACTTCCTTTTCCCGTGGCTGAAACCGGCAGAACAGTTTATCTGGGAACCAGGCAATCGACGGTCCAGCGCATGAAGGAAGGGCTCTGTCCATACCAGGAGAGTTCATCAGGATGGGCAAGCTCCCGGAAACAGGAATTCGAAACGACGGGAGACCTGGTTGCGACCGGGCATCCTGAGGGGGCCGACAATTCCTTGCGGGTGGTAAATTGACCGAAGTGGCGAAGCCAACCGTGGCAATTGTCGCGACGCTTGCGACAAAATCTGCCGAAGCCAACTACCTGAAAGACCGCATCATCGAACTGGGTGGTGAATGCCTGGTAATTGATGCATCGATAGAGTCCGGTGAGCAATGGCTTGCGGGTGAAGAAAAGCTCTCCGCGATGACAAGAGCATCGCAAACGGCCAGTTCCGAACTCGCCGGGAAATCCCGCGGTTCAGAATTGCGGGTCGTGGTCGGAATGGGCGGCGGGACCGGAAGCCAGATTGCTGCCGGCGCGCTGTCGCTAGGGGGTGCAGACTCCTGGAAAGTTCTGATCACGACACAAGCCTTCGACACTCGCAAAGTCGCGGGGCTGGATGACGCCATCATCATTCCGGCAGTTGCAGACATCGAGGGATTGAACCGGATTACAAGGCAGGTCTTGCGTGCAGCCGCCAAAACCGTGATCGGGCTTGCAGAATTGGAGCCGGTCTATGGCATTGCGGGTTGCAGGGAACTGGTTGCCATCACAGCCCTTGGTATCACGTCCCGGGGTGTCAACATGGCCAAGTGCAAACTCGAGACCGCAGGATACGAATGCGCCGTCTTCCATGCCAACGGCTATGGAGGCAACACATTGGCGAGACTGGCTTGCAGAGACGTTTTCTGCGGGATCCTGGACTATACGATCCACGAACTGGTCAGTCTCTGCCTGGATCCGGATACAAGCGTTGCGCAGAACCGGTTTGATGCTCCGGCAGGATGCCCAAGGGTGTTGCTGGCCGGCGGAATGAATTTCATGACCAGGCCCCGCGGTGCAGCCTTTGGTCTGGATCCGGGAGGAAGGCCACAATACTCTCACAGTCCCGAACTCGCTCATATTGGCCTGTTGGTTGATGAATTGGCGGGCCTCGGCCGCGCGCTAGCAGGGAGGCTTTCCAGTTCCGGTGCTGCTGCAGCCGTCATCATTCCGATGGGTGGATTTTCATCGGAAGACCGGCCTGGGGGTACACTGGAAAACCGGAAGGGTCGCGAGGCATTCGCCGACGCGGTCTTGGCGGAATCCAGGGGCAATGTGGAGATCCTTCGCACCGATGGTCACGTAAATGATCCCGCCACGGCGGAGCTTGCCGCTGGCAAGTTGACGGAATTGATGGACATGTACAGGAAAGGACACCGCCCATGACACAGGGCCCAATCATCGATCAGGACAACCTGGCCGAGACGAAGAGAGAACTGATAGACATTGCGAAGCGCAGTTTTTCACTCGGGCTACAGACAAATTCAGGTGGCAACCTTTCGACTCGTCTCGATGACGGGAATGCCATTGTCATCAAGCCCAGCGGAATTGGCTTCAACGAATGCACTGAATGGAACCTGATGGTTTGCGATCTTTCTGGAAACGTGCTTGACGGGGGCGGCAAGCCATCCAAGGACCTGCAATTCCACTGCGCAATCTACCAAGTCCGTCCGGAAGTGGACGCGATCGTCCACGTTCATTCGCCCTGGGCAATTGGCTACTCTCATCTGAACATGCCGTTCCGCTGTCCGACTGTCCAATCGGTGGGAAAGCTCGGCACACTGGTCCCATGCATAGATCTGGCACCAGGCAACAACCCGCAGGGAGCTGCTGAGGTTGGGCCCGTTTTTGCCGACAGGCAGGTCAGGGCTGCCCTGTTGCGTTCACACGGAACGATCGGAGTTGGCAAGAACCTGATGGGGGCCCAGTACATCGTCGAACTCCTGGAGGAATCAATTCACAGCACCTTTGCAGCAACAGTGATCAAAAAGGTCTATGATGAGTCGTTAAGGAGTGGTGGCGAAGCTGGGGATCCAGGCTGCTTTCCCCGAATCTGAGAAACGGTTGATCAGACGGTGGCAGGCCGCCAATCATTCACTTGCGAATGTTTGAACAGGTGCCTGCTGAGAATTGACCAAACTTGAAGACATTGCCAAGGCAGCTGGGGTATCAACGGCAGTTGTTTCCAGGGTTGCAAGCGACGACGCATCCTTGAGGATCAGCGGGGATACACGGGATCGGGTCCGGAAGGCAATAAGCGACCTCGACTACCTTCCAAATGTGGCTGCACAGTCATTGAAGTTCGCACGGTCCGGGCTCGTTGCTGTCGTTGTTAACGATGTATCCAACCCGGTCTATGCGAACTTCATGCGCGGCGCACAGCTCTCCGCGGCAAAGTCAGGCAAGGCACTGCTGATTTGTGATTCTTCGGCTGGTGACGACAGTACGGCACAATTGGCCAAACTGATCGGCGGGAGAGGGGTGGATGGCCTGATAATCCAGTCCGGGGGCGGTATCGCGGAAAGCGTCCTGTCGAGGGCGGCTCACAGAAACGTTCCCACCGTTCTTCTCCAGACTGAGCTACGAGCCGACGCCTGCCTGGTCATGCTGCCTGACGAGGCCGCGTCGAGGTTGGCAACCAGGCACCTCATGGAACTGGGACACACGGAAATCGGATGTATTGCCACCGGGGCCGGCCTCACCTTCACTGATGTGAGGGTTGCCGGCTACTCGGCAGAACTGGCAAGTGCGGGCATGGACCAAAAATCGGAGGGAGTCGTCTATGCCGGTTCGAGCATTGCGGGTGGTCTGGAACAGACGGATGCCCTACTTGAACGGAACAATCGGATCACCGGGCTACTCTGCCTGAACGTCATGGCGGCGATCGGGGCACTGGAAGCGATCAGGCGGCGCGGACTGCGAGTACCGGAAGACATTTCACTCGTGGCGATACACGACATCCAGTTGGCAGAGTTTCTCAACCCCCCGCTGACAACCGTGGCGATGCCCCTGTTCGAAATGGGATACGAATCTGTGAGCCTGGTTGCAGGGGGGACTCATCCGGCAACCGAGCGGATTATTGTCGAGGAACCCGAGCCACGCCTGGTCGTTCGAAGGAGCACGTCTCCACCGCCCAAGTAACCATGCACGCAAAGACTCCCGTGGTGCAGGGTCGTAGGCCGGTGATCCCCGCCGGACTGCATGCCCTGAGGGGCGTGGAAGAGCAGTCGCACAAGCCAGAAGCACGGGGACAGGCGCGACGAGAACTGCTGTTCACCCATGGGAACCTGGACAGCAGTGACAATCCGGCGCCTGCCTTGACGACAATACCGGCGGTCAGTCCGAAATTGACACGTGAATTCGAGCAGCGTTTGAGTCGTAATGAGCCCGGTAGAATTCGAGGGGCGAGCCATCGCGTTCAAATGCGATCGACTCGATCCAGATCAAGGGACGATTCGCCGGGATGCCCATGCGTTCAATCACCTCGGCGTTGGGCATCACGGCATTGAACCATCTTTCCGCACGGTAGGCCCTCCGACCAAAGACTTCGCTGATGAGTCCGAGGATCGACTGGCCTTCGACATCGAAGTTCTCGAATCCCGGGACCTTTTCGGCAGGAAATGTCATGCGTGTACAGGTAATCGGCTGGCCGTCGATCCAGAACACGCGCCCGACACGAACGACTTCATCGCGCTCCGAGAGTCCGAGCGCCTTTGCTTCCTCCTGATCCGGCGCTGTTCGTCGAAGCTCGAACGTGTCCGTATCGATTCTCCTGCCTCTGGCGAGCATGTCCTCGAAGAGGTTGAGATTCGTTGTCACGAAATCCGCGTCGCGGACGCGGTCGCCAACATAGATTCCCTTGCGCGGCAGTTTCACGACAAGCCCCTTTGCCGAGAGGCTTGCAAGCGCCTTTCGTATGACCGGGCGTGACACCTCGAATATCTCGCAGAGAGCCGGCTCGGAAGGTATGCGGGACTTTTCCGCTATCTTGCCACTGTAGATCAGGTTTTCGAGCTGGTTGCAGAGCTGTTGCCACAATGGAGCCCTGTTGTCCCGTGACAGCACGACCCTCTGGCCCTCGCGCCTGAATACCGCGGCCGATATGCCATCCGCCCGCTCATAATTCGGGCGTCCCGACCGGCGACCGTTGCCGTCAGCGCGGTTCATCGAGCCGTTCTGCGACCTGCCAAGAGCCAGCGGGATACAACTGCCAGGGGAGTCGACTGATTTCGTCCGGAAATGCCAGAATTTGCTCAGTGTTCAAGCATACCCCACAATTTGCGTTTGATGTTGAGGAACTCGTCGGTGAGTCTCATTTCGTTGGTACGCGGGCGCGGCAGGGCAACCTCTTCAATGTGCCGGATTCGTCCGGGCCTGGCAGACATGACCATGATCTTGTCAGAGAGGAAAATTGCTTCCTCGAGATCATGCGTGACGAATATGATCGTCTTTTTCGATACACTCCAGGCGTCCAGCAGGTCGGTCTGCATTCGCTCCTTGGTTTGCGCGTCGAGCGCGCCAAACGGCTCATCCATCAGAAGCACTTCAGGATCGTTGGCATAGACCCTGCCAATATCCACACGCTTGCGCATCCCCCCCGACAATTCCCGGGGCCAGCGGTCCTCGAAGCCTTCGAGCCCGACAATCCTGATCCACTTCGCCTCGATCTTGCGCTGTTCCCTCTTGCTCGCACCGCGCAAGCGAGGTCCATAGGAGACGTTTTTCGCCACCGTCATCCATGGGAACACTGCATCCTGCTGAAAGACCATACCGCGTTCAGGACCCGTACCGGTTATCAGTTCGCCATCAAGGGTAGTGGATCCTTCGGTCGGCGCGTACAGCCCGGCCATCATCTTCAGCAGCGTTGATTTTCCGCAACCTGATGTTCCTATGATCGTATTGAAGCTTCCCGACAGGAAGTCGAGGTCAATATCCTCAAGGACTGTCAACGCGTCCGGTGTACCCTTTCCGAAGGTGTGTGACAGGTCAATGACGCGGATTTCGGACATTACTCTCGGGCCTCCGACCATCGCATCAGTCGTCGCTGTATAGCCCGGAATATCCGGTCCATCGTGAACGCACAGACGCCGATTATCACGATAATCATCATGACCTGGTCAGTCAGGAAGTAGCGCCGACCCTCTTGCAGGAGGAAGCCGAGCCCGCTCGGTGCGGCGATCAGTTCAGCAGCGACGAGCGTGGTCCAGGCCGCGGCAAGGGCAATCCGGTATCCAGTGATTATGAAAGGAGTGGCGGCCGGGATCGCCACGGTCCGGAAGATCTGGAATCTCGACGCGCCCATGGTCGATGCCGCATCCACGTAAACCTGTGGCACATTCTTCATTCCGGCAATCACGTTGACAACGCACACCATGAAACAGGCGATGGAAATCAGGAGCACTCGGCTGAATTCTTCGATTCCGAACCAGATGATGATGATCGGGATATAGGCCAAGGGGGGAATCGGTCGTATGGCCTCGATAAGCGGATCAAACAGATACTCGATTGTCTTGTACCAACCGACGAGGCATCCGAGAAACAGGGCGCAGGTGGTACCGTACATGAAGCCCAGACAGATGCGATAGAGACTGGCTCCCAATGCGTCAAACAGGACACCGCTGTCTATGTTCGTGAAGAATGACCTGATGACATGGGAGATCGGCGGCAACAGCGAAGGATTGTTTTCGGGAAGATTGGTGACCCACGCATAGGCCGCAAGAACGATTGATACTGAAAGGGCGCCCAGCAACAGGCGCCCTGACAATAGTTTAACAAGAGATTTCATGGACCTCAGATCTTGAGCACGATCTGGTCCGACACCAACTCATCGAGATTCGGCATTCCGCCGATTCGTCCATTTGCAACCAGGAATTCCGACTGCACCCGCAATGCGTTCGTAAGTATGCCCTGGGCATAGACGTCTTTGATCTCTTGGGTGTCGAAATAGAAGTAGCCATTCAGCAAAGGTTCGACATCAGCTGCCTTGACACCAGCGCGTCCCATGCCTTCCTGCCAGACGATCATCCTCTCGACAACCGCAGCATTGTCATCTCGCAACATCCCGACAGCCTGGTCATGGAAGGCGCTCACAGCTTCGATATAGACATCTTCCCTTGCGTCAACCGACTGTTGGGTCGTCATGAAAACATCCATGATGCTCGGGCGAGCGTCCAGGGGCATCTGCGACCCTTCCACAAGCAGGTTGGCATCAGGAAGTGCATCGTAGATCAGCTTGCGCGAAGTGGCCAGTGGCACGGTCGCGTCAACGGCGCCTGCGATAAATGCGGCCTGGCCGTCAATCGGCTCCATGTTCACTCGTGTCAACGGCATGTCCGCAAGGCCATTGACCTCGAGCGCGACATCAAGGAAGAAGTCGAAATTCGAACCCGAGGTCACAGCAATCTGCCTGCCTTCAAGGTCCGCCAGCGACTTGACGTCAGGCGCGCCGACGATCTGGAAAAGTCCGGATGCGTCACCGCAGATCGAGATTTCCCGAAAATCTGCCACCTTCCGGAACATCGCTGCCAGTGGCGGCACGGATCCCACTGTGATTGCCTCCACCGATCCGCCCACCATTGCTTCAATTGCCGGCGGTCCCGACGGGAAGACCGAGAATTCCATGTCAATCCCCGGCGCAAACCCCTGATCCTGGATCAACCAGTACAGGCCGAAGGAATATGCGGGAATGATCCCTATTTTCAGTGTTTCGTTGGCGGCATGTGCCTTGCCGATGAAAAAGGTTGGGGCAGCAAGTGCCGTTGACGCGGCGATTCCGCCTTTCAGCACGGAACGCCGACTCGTGTAACTTGTCCTGGAATTAGCCATCTGGTTCTCCTTTAGGTCTTTGACTGCAGATCAAACTGGTCCTGTCTCCGCGAGGCAGCCACTTCTGAGTACCCTCAGAGTAGGATCAAGTCAACTTGCTGGACATTGAAGGCACTGCCTGGTCAGGTTGCCTGGTCATGATCAGAAGAGTTGCAATATTCTCCATCACCCTGCCTCCCGGAACAATCGCCTGACGCATGTACGTGCTGCCCGGAAGGCAGTGAAGTCATGTCAGGGTACCTTCCATTCCTTCAGGTCCGGGGATCCCGCAGGAACGGTCCGGCAGAAGCCCGGTGCGGCAGCCAATGAAAACCGAGCGAACTCGACAGGGCATTCTGCAATCGACAGTTCCGTTCATGACGCCTCGCCTCTTTTTTTTGATGACCGGCTTTGGATTGGAAGCACCCGGGACACCGGGAACAGCAGTCTTGGCATCTTCCCCGCCCCGAAGGACGAGGATTTTCCGGGCAACGGGCCCCCTTCCGGTTCTCGCCTCAACGGGACCCGATGACCGTCTTCCACGAGCCTCGACGGCGTGTTCCGACGCCGGATGTTGATCGCAGCATTGTGGCCGGCATGCAGGCGGGTACCGCAGGAGTGACAGTGGAACGCCGCCTGGCTCTCGCGGCTTTCCCTGTCAACGGTTCCGCCCCATTCTTCGAGCCATTACGGCCGGCAATGTCTCATAGCCGTGCCGGTTGTGGCCGAGGATCGCCCGGATGAGGTCAGCCTTCTGGCGGACACTGGTTCCGGTCGCATCCGGTGTTCCCCTGGCGCTGCGGATCATGTTGCGCATGGCGAGATCGAAGCTCATCCGGTGGCGCCAGTCCCCGCCGGACCCGCGCGGCGCGGGCCTGCGGCGTTGCGACCCATCTCGAGAAGTCGCCATGGAAAGCCCATGGTGACGAGTTGGAGATGGTCCCCGACATCTGCGTGAAGGCAATGTTCTCCGCCTGCGGGGATTGCCGAACCCGAGCCGCGGACCCGGTGGGGCAATCGTGTCCAGTTCATCGGTGGGCGGCTTGCTGGCCCGACTCTCCGCCGCTGCCTGTGTCACGGCCAAGATGGGCGAGATCGGCGGCATACTGTCCACGAATGAATTCGAACATTCGGTTGAATTGATTGAATCCGGCAGAGCTGATTTCGACCGCATCATCGTGGGAAGGTGCCGCCTTGAAGAAGCCGAGAGTGCATTTGAGTTCGTGGACAGCGGAGAAAGCGTGGCCAAGGTCCTGACAAGGCCACACGCTTGATGATTCGGTCAGTGTCCCTGTTGATGGCCGCCGCAATGATCACGATCGATCGAAGCATGCACTGCCCGAGTTCCCGGGATTTGCCATCCTTTCCTGGTTGCGGGCGGGGCCATGCCTGAATGGCTGATGATCAGCCCTTGACTGCACCTGCAGTCATCCCGGCAATGATCTGCCTGGCTGCGAAAAAGGTGAAAATCAGGGGCGGAATCACGATGAGCGTTCCCATCGCCATGATCCGACCCCATTCGACACCGGTATCCGTAATGAACCCCGCTGCTCCAACCGGGAGCGTCCGGGTCTTTCTGCCCGTGAGCAGCAAGGCAAGTATGAACTCGTTCCAGGCAATTCGAAATGTAAAGATGCCCGCCACTGCGTAGCCTGACTTCATCAGGGGCAAGAGAACCCGGAAATACACCTGGAGTGGTGTTGCGCCGTCAATGATTGCAGCTTCCTCCAACTCAACCGGAATCTGCTTGAAGAATCCGAAGAGGAGCCAGACTGCAAACGGCAGATTGAGGGCAGTGTAAAAGAAAGTAAGAACCGCAAGGTCGTTGTTGAGGCCGAAATTGACAACCATGGCAAATGCGGGAACCGCCAGAACCGCCGGAGGCACCATTCGCACCAGCAAGGTCGAATTGGCCACGAAAACTCGTCCCCGGAATTCCGTTCTTGCCAACGCGTAGGCGCAAAACCCGCCAAAAAGAAGTGTGAAGAACGTCGACAACGTGCCCACGATTATCGAGTTCCGCAAATACACGTCGAAGTTGCCCCTGGTCATGATGTGCTCGTAATTCCCGAGCGTCGGGACGAAGAAGAACCAGACCGGTTCCTTCTGCTGAACGAGGACATCGTTCTTGAAGCCAGTCGAAACCATGACCCAGATAGGCATCAGGGTAATCAGCGCCAGCACCACCAGCGAAACGTAGTGCGCGATGACTGATTGGCGTCCTCCTATGGTTCTGCTGACCATGTCAGATGTCCGATTTTTCCTTGAGCGGGTTGCCAGCCACGAGAATTCCGAAACTCAGGGCAAATACGATCACGATCAGCAGGACCGAGATCGCCGACGCGTAGCCCAATTGCTGTGTCTCGAAAGCACGGTTGTATATGTGAAGCGACAAGAGTTCGGTGGCGCGGCCCGGACCACCTCCGGTCAGGATGTACATGACCTCGAGTGCGCGGAAGACGTCAATCAGCCTGAGCAGTAACGCGATCAGGAGGATTGACCTGATCATTGGCAGTTTGACCAGGAAGATGTGCTGCCACCAGTTGGCGCCGTCGATCTTGCTTGCCTCCAGGATTTCTGACGGAAGCGCCTGCAGACCGGCGATCACGATGATGAAGATAAAGGGTGTCCACTGCCAGATATCCGTGAACACGATGGCGAAGAATGCCAGGTCCGCATTGCCCAGCCAGACCTGGGGCTCAATACCAATCTTCCCGAGATAGTAGTTGATCCAGCCGATGCGCGCATCAAACAGGTACCGCCAGATCAGCCCAACGACCACCGGCGATATCATGAGCGGGAGAATGAAAATCGTCCTGAACACTGACGCGCCGCGGATCGGCTTTTCAAGAAGCAGGGCAAGCGCCACGCCGAGGAACATCTCGATGGTTATCGTCCAGAAACCGAACCGCAGCGTCACCCAAATCGATTCGTGAACATTGTCATCGGTCACCATGCGGATGAAATGACGAAGTCCAACGAACGGGGCATCCTCGAACTTGGTTCCGATCTTCCAGTCGTAGAGACTCAGGTAGAATGCCTGCAATACGGGATACACCAGTCCTGCCACCATGATCGCCACCGCCGGCAATATGAAAAAATAGGGGCTGAGTGCCCTGATGCTCATTGCCGCCGGTTGTCCTGGTTGACTGGTCACCGCGTTCTCTCTGGCAAGTCGGTTTTTCCGTGTCGCAGGACCCCGGCTGCTGCCGGGGTCCTGCCCTTTTGGTCCGGCTAGTTGCCTTGACGATAATTCGCCCAGGAATAGTAGCCTTCGCGTTCCATGATCGCCCGCGCCTTTTCGTTGGCATCGTCCATGATCGGCTGAATCGGATCATCGGTCGTGATGACCTTGGTCAGCGCCTGGCCGAGAACGTCGATATTGAGTTCATTCCATTCCGGAATCAACGGACGCCAGTCGGGATCTGCACATGGCAGCTGCTCCGCGACAACGGGATAGTCCTGGAAATTGCCGGCATTGTTCTGGATCGTCGAGATGCGAACGGGGTCGCCGCCCAACTCGACCATGCGCTGGTCGCCTGCCTTGCTGGTCAGGTACTGGATGAGAAGGAATGCAGCTTCCTGGTTCTGCGAATTTGCCGGAATTCCAATTGCAAACCCGCCTGTCTCGGACCCGCACCTGACGTCTGTCGGATGAAGCGCAAATCCCACCATTCCGTCGACTTTCGACAGGTTGGGATTACGCGACATCGCGGCGATCTTCAGCGTGTCGAGATAGAGGGCCGCATCACCCTGCAGAAATGCAGCCGAAGCCTCGCCGAAGCCGAATGTCTCGATGCCCGTCGGGCCGGTCTGGACGACGTGACGCATGAATTCGGCAGCCTTTACGGCCTCGGGTGAATTGATCACCGGATTCCACTCATCGTCGAATATCTTGCCGCCCATTGGTGCGAGGTGAAGCAACCAGCCAGCCGTGACCTGGTGACCGGTCTGACCGCGTGATGTCATTGCGGGAACGCCGGCTTCATGCAGCTTGGTCATGACTTCGATGAGTTCGTCATACGTGGTCGGAACCTCGAGCCCCTGTTCCTCAAGGATGTCCTTGCGGTAGGCGAGAATCGAGGTCTCTGCCCCGAACGGCAGTCCATAGAGCGCACCGGACTTGCCAGGCATGTAACCCTTCTTGCCGCCGACCACACCGCCGTTCTGCAGATAGGCGTCGGCAATGTCGTCAATGTCGAATTGCGGATCAACGAGAGCGCCGTTGGTGAAGAACTGCGAAAGCGGTGTCAGCAAGCCTTTCGACACATATTCGCCCTTCCACATCACGACCCAGGAGACGATGTCATATTCGCCTTCATCCTTTGACATTTCCAGGAGCTGCCGGTCCCTGAGCTTCAGGTACTGAAGCGCGTCGACCTCGACCTCGATGCCTGTTTCTTCGGTGAACTCTTCGAGGAGTCCTTCGGCTGCGGTGAAGTGGGCAAGAGCAGGCCAGCTAATGACCAGCGTTGTCCCCGCATATCTTTCATAGGGATTGGCCAATACCGGGGCGGCAATGGCCATCGCCGTTCCGGCTGCCGTAGCCGCGACCCAGTTTCTCCACTTTGATAATTCCATTGCTGATTTTCTCCTTTGGCAATTGGTGAAGTTTCAGGCGATCGCTTCGCCTGTTTTTCGATCAAACAGGTACATCCTGTTTGTGTCGAAAAGGTATTCGCCGCTCTCCAGCGGCGCGCTGTCGGGACCGACTTCAATCGACGCAGTAATCGGCTGATCGTCGATGCGCGCTGCCAGGAACTGGCTGGATCCGATATATTCTGCAACCTCGACGGTGAGGTTGACAGGTGCGAATAGCGATGATTGGGAACCACCTGCTCCCTTGACAGAGAAATGCTCGGGCCTGAGCCCGATCACGACTTCCTTCACAGAGTGTTTTGCTGCAGCGGCCCGGAGTCTTGGATTCAACTTCATGTCGAAGCCATTTCCATGGACGCGGGGGCTGTCTCCACCCGTCAATTCGGCGTCAAGGAAATTCATTGAAGGTGAGCCGATAAAGCCGGCAACGAACCGGTTGACCGGAGCGTTGTAGACGGCACGCGGCGTCCCTACCTGCTGGATGATGCCCTTGTCCATTATGACGATCCGATCAGCCATGGTCATGGCCTCGATCTGATCATGGGTTACGTAAACCATGGTGCGTTCCAGCCGCTTGTGCAGGATCGCCAACTCGGTGCGCATCGTTGATCTGAGCTTGGCATCGAGGTTGGAGAGTGGCTCGTCGAAGAGGAAACAGTAAGCATCACGTACGATCGCCCGACCCATTGCCACCCTCTGTCGCTGTCCTCCGGAGAGGTCACGGGGCCTGCGGTCGAGGTATTCGGTGAGTTCCAGCATTTCCGCCGCTACCTGCACCCGCCTTGCAACCTCGGCCCTCGGGCGCCCTGCAAGCCTGAGGGCGAAAGACATGTTTCCCGCCACGTTCATATGCGGATACAGTGCGTAGGATTGGAAGACCATGGCGATATCCCGCTCCTTTGGAGCGGCCCAGGTCACATCCTTGCCCGCGATGAAGACCTGTCCGGAAGAAACGGGCTCCAGACCGGCGATCATGCGAAGCGTCGTTGACTTCCCGCAACCGGACGGTCCCACGATGACAACGAATTCGCCCTCGTCGAACTGCAGATCCATCAACGGGATGACATTCGTGGCACCGAAAGACTTTGTGACGCCGGATAGCTGCACGCCGCTCATGTCGTTTCCCCCCACGGTTCCGGGTCGGTGATTCCCTTCATAGTACTACCTTGCCACCCCGCTGCAACTTGGTTCGGCGGATGATCTCAGCATCCCGCTGTTCCTTGAACGACTCTGCATCCCTTTTTCGCCAATCATAGAATCCGCTGCCGCTTTTCATTCCGGTATTTCCCTCGGCATACAGCGCGCCCAATCTTGTCTCGGCCGGGTCGCTGACATTGGAAAGGTCTGCCCAAACGGCCCTGGCAGCCTCGCCGTTCAACAGGTCCAGACCGGCAAGGTCCGCGTGTTCAAATGCTCCCATTGCCGGCAGCCTCGCCGCGTATCCTTCCTTGAGGACCTTGTCGCATGCTTCGGGTGTCACAATGCCCCGACCGACCAGGGAAACAAATTCACGCAGGACCGCATGTTGAATCCGAGCCCAAAGGAATCCGGGAATGTCGGGACAAAGGACAGGTGTCTTGCCGGTCGCCTCCAGGAGGTTGATCGTAAATTCTGTCGCTTCCGGCGACGAATTCGAGCCCGGCACCACCTCCACCAGCTGCACGAGGTGGGCAGGCTGTGCATAATGCGCAACGCAAAACTTGGTCGGGTTTGCCAGCACCGATTGCAATTCCGTCGGACTGATTGCCGATGTGGTTGATGATGTGACCGTGTCCTTGCCGCATGAACTCTCCGCCCGGCGGAGCAATTCCTGCTTCTGGACAAGGTCCTCGGCAATTGCCTCGATGACGAAATCGCATCCGGAAACAGCCTGGTCCAGGTCAGGCACATATTCGATCCTGGAGAGAATGCCGGATTTCCCGTCCCGGCCCTCAAGCCCGTTCGCCACGAGAGTGTCAATTGCGGCTTCGTTCCTGGTTGCAGCTTCCGCGAGGCTTTCCTCGCGCCGGGCCCAGAGGCGCACGTCAGCACCACCGAGCGCCAGGGAAACTGCAATCTGGGCGCCCATCGTCCCGGCGCCCAGCACGGCCGTTCCGGGCCGGGAACCGTCAGGCGGTTGTCCAGCCATGGCCTTGCCCCTTGATCAAGCCACGCTCCGCGAAGGACCGCAGGCTTGCATCGATCGAAACGAGTGCCCGCCACTCTCGAACCTTTTCGAACTCATCGCAGACAACATCGCGCAACGTGGCCCTCGTGATGCCGGGCTGTGCACGAATGCTTCGAAGCATTGCTTCCTCGATCGCGTCAACCCTGCCCCGGCAATCGGCGACCAGCTCAAGGGCAGAACCGGCAGTTCTTGGTTCTTCATGCGCAAGAATGACTGTTTCGACATCGCGGTCCACAAGGAATCGTTCCAACCTGTCAAAGGTTGCACGCATCGCTGCCGGATCCTCGTAGAGATAGAGGACCGGATTGAACACCGGCAACAGTGGATCGGCGATGACCAGCGTTCGGCTTGATCGCTCAAAAAAGCCGATTTCCGCCATCGAATGCCCGAAACACTCGACAACTTCCAGTTCGACGCCTCCACCCAGATCGATAACATCGCCATCGGCCACGAATTCATCGAGCGGGCCCTCGAACGGGGCCATCCAGTCCAGGTATTCGACGCCGAGGTCGAATTCTTCTCCCTCCGGGAACGCGTGCACGATCGACTTGGCGTTGAGCATGTTGTCAGCGACCCTGTCGGCACGGGCAGCATGGCCAACGATCTTGCATCCTGTCTCGCGTTTGAGTGGACCGTTATTGCCGATGTGATCCATGTGTTCATGGGTGATCAGCAGCAGGTCAAGATCGGACTTGTCCAGTCCGATTTCGGAAAACCCCGTTCCGAGCGCGGCGTATCCGGCATGAAGTCCACTATCGATCAGTGCCAGATGTTTCGATCCCTGGACGAAGAAGGTCCGCGTCGCGGTCTTGCCCTCGTGATCACCCGGAAGTCCCATGCTGACCGTTGAGAACGGACCCGCCCGGTAACTGATTACACTGTCGTTCATGGCAGGTTTCCTATTTACCCTTGAATGATGCGCTGCGCTTTTCGATGAATGCGGCAATACCTTCCTTGGCATCGTCCGTTGCAAACAGTGCGCCCAACACGCGTTGCTCGAAGGTGAGGCCGGTGGAAAGCGGTGCGTCGATGCTGTCATTGATGATCTGCTTGCCCTCGGCCAGTGCGATCGGTGCCTGGCCAGCCATTGTGTCAGCCAGTTCACGGGCGCCGGAAAGGAGTTCCTCGCCAGGAAGCGACTTCAAGGCAATCCCGTAATTCACGGCTTCGTCTGCCGAGAGGAAACGGCCGGTGAGCAGAATCTCCTTGGTTCGCATAGGGCCGACCAGCCTCGAAAGCCTTTGCGTTCCGCCGCCGCCAGGCAGCAGGCCGAGCTTGATTTCAGGAAGGCCCAGCTTGGCCTTTTCGGACACGAGAATGAAATCACAGCACAGGGCAAGTTCAAGACCGCCGCCTAGCGCATAACCGTTCACGGCGCAGATCGTAATCTGGTCAAGTGCGGCAATCTCGTCGAATGTCCTCCTCGACCTGCGCTGAAACCGGTCAAAATCCACCTGCGCCGCGTCGTGATATCCCGAGATGTCGGCTCCCGCGACGAATCCCTTGCCAGTGCCGGTGACAATCAGAACGCGGCACTCCCTGTCATCGGCGAGTGACCGGACGAATCTGCCCAGTTCATCCATGATCTCGAAATTGAGTGCTCCGAGAGCCTCTTCGCGGGCAATCCGAAGTTCAAGGACCGCATCGCGCCTGGTCAGAAAGAGGTTGGTGTGGATCTGTTCTTCCGTCATGCGACAACATTTTCGCTGCGAAGTTCCTCCAGGCGGTCTGCGCCTACAATCGGAGCAAGGACATCGGATGTATGCTGTCCCACGAGCGGGGGCGGGTCACGACGGTCTGCGGGAGTGGCAGACATCGAAATCGGGCAGGCAATGGCCTTGATGGTTCCGGCCTCGGGGTGATCAAGACTGATGAGGAGCTCCGATTCTTCGTCCAGAAGATCCTGCATGGCCTGGTTGGAGTTCCTGACCGGAGCACACCAGACATCCCGGCTCCTGAGCAGGCCGAGCAGTTCACTGGTTTTCATGGTGGAGGTCCTGGCGTCGATGCGGCGCTTTATCTCGTCGCGGTCGTCGAAACCATGCAACCCGTCAAGCTGATCATCGCCGAGCAGTTCACCGAGTGTTTGCAACGGGCACATTGCAATTGCCACATATCCGTCGGAAGTCGGATGCGGGCCGTAGGGTGCATCATTCCACGGCGTGGCAAGGCCGGTTTCCGATCTCCTGAATTCCACATCCTGATTGAGGACGGCGAAGTTCTCCTGCGCCATTGCGTTCAGGGTTGACGAGAACAGGTCGACCTCAACCCTCTGGCCGGAGCCGTCTCGGTCACGCGCAATGAGAGCGGCAAGTATGCCCGAAACCATGGACTGCGAAGCGGCAAAATCGGCAATCGGTGTTCCGCACGGCGTGGGCTGGTCGCCCCGCCTGCCCGTGTTGTACATGACACCGGACATTGCCTGCACAAGCAGATCCTGGCCTGGCCAGTTCTGCCTGGCGAGCCTGGTGTCCTGTCCCCAACCGGAGCCGGATGCATAGATGATCCTCGCATTCGCGGAACGGAAGTTGTCAAATCCCAGGCCGAGCCTGTCCATGACCCCGGCCCTGAAATTCTCGGAAACGACATCGAATTCCGGTGCGATCTCAAGCAGCAGCTCCCTTCCACGGGGGTGCTTGAGATTCACCGCAATGGAACGCTTGTTCCGGTTGAAAGCATGAAATGCCGCTGAATCCCTTCCCACGAATTCACCCAGCATGGGCATGCGACGCATCCAGTCACCGGTACCGGGCCGCTCGACCTTGACGACATCGGCGCCCAGGTCAGCAAGGGTCTGGGTACAGAGTGGCCCCAGCATCATCTGGGTGAAGTCGAGAACCCGTATTCCCTTGAGGGCGCCCTGCATCAAGTTTCCCGCATGCCAACGTCCGGTATGGATCCGGTATCATCTTCTGAAATGCGGTTACAGGCAGAAACCCCTTCAAGCACAAGCAGCTTCCCGGATTGGTAATACGTTTAACCAAGACAGGAGAATCTTGTCGAAGTCAAGCTGGTTTGGTTGGGCCCGGTTCTGTCCGAAGTCGCATGTCAAACCGGAATCCGTGTCCCGGAGGCCGATCATCGCAAATCGCCTTCCTCTTCGGGGTCCACGGTTCTGGCCGTTCCCTCGATGACCGAACCGTCCGGTTCGACATCTGATGTCCAGCGAAAATCAGCGAAAGCGCCGGCATTGGAGACAATCGATGCCTTTCCGATCCGGATCACGGCTTCCCGACCTTGCGGGAACAGCAGGGCGAATCCCGCGGAATCTGTCAGGAAACCTGGTGTCAGCAACAGAAGGGCCGCGACGAAAATCAAAAAACCGTGAAGAAGCGCGGAGGACGGATCACTGCCCTCGGCCACGGAATTCCGCACCTGGGCAAGCACATGCATTCCCTGCTGGCGAATGAGGAAGGCGCCGAGAACTGCAGTTGCAACCACGACAAACAGGGTTGGGAATAAACCAATAAATCCTCCGACCTGTATAAACAGCCCTATTTCGACGAGCGGTACGAGGATCAGTAGTATCAGCAGTCGCATGAACCAATCTATTGTCTGTGGCTGTCGGCGCGTGTGGACAAGCCGGGGTGTATACCCTACATAGGTTTTGTGGCCCCGCGACGAAAGGTGGCATGGAAAGGGTAATCCGAAAATGGGCAGTTCCTTACTGCAACTGATTGCGCTCGCAGCAGTTGCCATCTACCTGATCGTAAGGCTTCGCAATTCGCTCGGAACGCGGGACGGGTTCGAGAACCCCGCACGAAGGGCGCCGCGTTCGCCTCACGTCGCGTCACCTTCTTCCGAAGCTGAAGAAGCCGAGGTCGATTTCGAAATAACCCAGTTTGCCGACGCCGACTCCAGTATTGCAGCGGCACTCGCCGCGATGAAACAGGCGGAGCCAGGATTCAGTGTCGAGGAATTCGTTTCCGGCGCACGCGCCGCCTACGAGATAATTCTCATTGGATTTGCCAAGGGTGAAATCGAAGATCTGGAGCCATTCCTCGCAGATGAAGTGTACGATTCCTTCAGGGATACGATTGATGCCCGCAGCAAGGAAGGCCACAGCTACGAGGCGAAATTCATCGGTCTACGCGAATCCAAGCTGGTCAATGCGGAATTTGATCCAAGGAACGGCAAGGCTGAAATCGAGATGCAGTTTGTGGGCGAGGTTGTTTCTTACGTCACCGATCCGGACGGCAAGATCGTGGAAGGGGACCCCGACACAATAAGGCGTCAGCGGGACAGCTGGATTTTCTCGAGGCGGATGCAAAGCAACGACCCGAATTGGGAGCTCGTTGCCACTGGAGAATAGGCCCTCTCGGGACCTGTCCCCGCACTGACCTGAACCTGCCGCGAATTCGGAACTTGATTGCAGATGGCACGGGTGAAAGGACGCCTTCCTACTACCGAAGAGATCGAGGAATGGAGCAAGTTCGCGGGGAGCGACGCGCCGTCCTTCAAGGTCTCGTCTCCGGCTGGCGGGAAGGCCCCGAAAAAACAGCCTGCCATGACGGCGGATGCCGGTGAAACGGACAGGTCAAGGTCCGGCGGCAGGGTGCCCACCCAGGACGAATTGCGGGATTGGGCGGAATTGACTGGTGGCAAGCCTCCGGACCCCGAGAGTCCGCCTCCCCAACGGGAAAGGACAGGACCTGCTGCCAGTTCTTCATCCGGCTCGCCGCCGCCGGTGGCGATCGAGGACTTTCAGGTTGGTTCGTTGAGGCGCAGGGAACCGGCTCTGTCATACGAGGAATCTACGAGGGCGCCCGCCAGGGAATCGAGAGGTGGCATAGACCGAAAGGTCGAGAGGAGGCTAAAATCCGGGAGGCTTGATCCGGAAATGGTTATCGACCTGCACGGGCTCGACAGGAGGCAGGCGGAGTCAAGATTGCTGAGATTCTTGCAGAACTGCCGTGCCAGGAAAGTGAGGTTGGCGCTGGTCGTCACAGGAAAGGGCAAGGCCAGCCGAATGGATTGGCACGAGGAAGAACCTGGAGTGCTTCGACGCAGCGTTCCGCTCTGGCTGCAACAGGAGCCGATGTCCCGGATGGTACAGTATTTCACGGTCGCCCACTCGAGCCATGGCGGATACGGCGCCTATTACGTCTATCTGAGGCAAGCCCGATCCAGGTAGCGAATCGCGGCGGACGCAATCGATTGAAGTCCCGTTGCACGAGACGGGGTCGGCATCCACCCGTGTTGTCCTCATGATGAGGGCGGCCCGATGGCCGCCGCCAGCCGCCAGGCAGAAGCAACGAATTCAGCACCGATTACGCAACCGGAAAAGAAGCTCCCACCGTCGAGGTTTATCTTGCCACCCTGCTCGCAGTGCGGTTCGAAGTCCGCCTCCACGAACACCTGCAGCGGACGTCTGCGTACCGGGGTGTGGCCATGAACGACGACCAGGTTCGGGACCGAAACCGCGCGTTCCAGGAATTCATACCTTATCCATGACCAGTGCAACTCATCAACATGGTGCCAAGGCTGTTCAAAATGCCTGTCCAGGGAAATGTTGTGGTTTATTCCGGCATGCACGAAGAGCAGGTTTCCAATCTGCACATGCGAACGCAGTGCAGACAGCCAGTCTACACGACGGCATCCAAGTGCTTCAACAAGACTCTTCGCGAATTGTCGGCCCGTTGAATTGTACGGAGTGTCGACCAGATTCAACTGATCAAGCACGGCCCCGCCACCGTTCTGCATCCAGTGAAAACGGGCGGTTTCGTCTTCCCCATGCAGGGTCCGACGCAGCAACTGTTCGTGGTTCCCCATCAACCAGTAGATGCTGGAGAAGCTTCTCGTCTGCGCATCAATAGCCAGATCGATGGATCCGAGGCCATCGGTCCCCCTGTCATGCAGGTCGCCGAGGAATACCAGGCAGTTCTCATTCCAGACCGTTGAGTCTTCGCAGAAATGGTCCAGAAGTGCAGAGAGCTTGCCGGAGCAACCGTGCACATCGCCGACTGCGCTTACCCGCTTTCCGGTTGCGAGACCGGTCTCAAGCGGCATCCAACCCGAAACCGCCACACGTGAACAAATGTCGGTCAATTGACATCACCCCGCGTTGCGAGATGGCGTGATACCGCTCACTCCAGGGGGATTGCTGCAGCAACGCCTCGAAGAAAAAGGGAAGATGTACATAACACTGGAGGATTCACAGCGAGCGCTCGATCTCCTGTCGTTCAAATATCTCGATCTGATCGCCGGGCTTGATGTCACCGTAGTTTTCGATGGCCATGCCACATTCCTGACCACCGCGGACCTCGGCAACCTCGTCCTTGAACCTCTTCAGTGTCCTCAGCCTGCCTTCGTGAACGACAATGCTGTCACGCAACAACCGGACGCCCGCCGACTTGCGTACGGCTCCATCCGTGACCCTGCAACCCGCGACCGTTCCGACCCCCGTGATCCTGAAGATTTCCAGAACTTCGGCAAGACCGATCCTGGTCTCCTTGACATCCGCCTCCAGCAGGTTCGAAGCAAGTTTCCTGATGTCTTCGAGCAGATCATAGATTATCCGGTAGTCTCGTATTTCGATTTCCTTCCTCAGTGCCATCGTCTGAGCCGGCGCGTCGGGTCGAACATTGAAGCCGACAACGAATGCGCTGGATGCCTCCGCCAGGCTTATGTCGGTTTCGGAAATCGCGCCCACTCCGGAATGAAGCACCCGGATCTGAACTTCTTCATTGCCAATCTTCTCCACGGCCTGGACAATGGCTTCGGCCGATCCCTGGACATCAGCCTTGACCACGATACGAAGCTCCTCCGCCTTGCTCTCTGCCTTGCCCTCCCGAATTTTCTCGAGTTGTTCCAGCGAGGCAATCGCGCCCGCGGCGGAACGCCGTTTCTTGGAAAGTGACTGCCGGTATGCGGAAATCTCACGCGCCTGGTTTTCGTGCTCAACCACATTGAGCACATCTCCGGCCTGGGGCGTTCCCCTCAAACCGAGCACCTCAACCGGTTTTGACGGACCAGCGGCTTCAACCGAGTTCCTGTTCTCGTCAAACAGGGCGCGTACCTTGCCATACTGTTCCCCGACAACGAAGAAATCGCCGATACTCAGGGTTCCCCTGCGGACAAGGACGGTCGCAACCGGTCCCATGCCCAGCGTAAGTTTGGCCTCGATGACAGCGCCTTGGGCAACCCGGTCCGGATTTGCCTTGAGTTCGAGAATCTCGGCCTGCAAACCGACTGCACCGAGCAGTTCCTGGATTCCCTGACCGGTTATCGCCGAAACCTCGACATCAAGAACTTCACCCGACCTCTTCTCCACGACGATCCCGTGGCGCAACAGCTGGTTGCGTACATCTTCCGGGTTTGCGCCCTCGACATCGCACTTGTTGATGGCCACGATCAATGGGACGCCTGCAGCCTTGGCATGGTTGATCGCTTCCACCGTCTGCGGCATCACCGAATCGTCCGCAGCCACGACCAGGATGACAATATCAGTGACCTGTGCGCCGCGTGCTCGCATCGCGGTGAAGGCAGCGTGACCCGGCGTGTCGATAAAGGTGATTTGCTGACCACCCTCCAGTTCCACCTGGTAGGCACCGATGTGCTGCGTGATTCCGCCCGCTTCACCGTCAACGACCTTCGTATTCCTGATGGCATCAAGCAGGGAAGTCTTGCCATGGTCAACATGCCCCATGACAGAAACGACCGGCGGTCTTGACACAAGATCCTCGGGAAGGTCATCGAGCGTTACGATGACATCCTCGACATCGGCGTCGGAAACGCGGACAGCCCGGTGTCCGAGTTCTTCGATGATCAACTCGGCGGTATCAGCGTCGATCGATTGGTTCTGGTTGACCATCACGCCGTTCTTCAGGAGAGTCTTCAGGACGTCGGCAACGCGTTCTGCCATCCGGTTGGCAAGTTCCTGGACAACAATGACCTCGGGAAGTTGCACCTCCCTGACCACCTTTTCATATATCTGTTCAGTTGCCGTCGCTCTCCGCTTCTTTCGTTCCTGGCTTCTCAGGAAGGCGGCATGCGACCGCTGCTGGACATCGTCAGCGTCCATGGCCCTGCTCACCGTGATCTTGCCGCGGTTGCGCCGACTCTCGAAAGATTTTACCGGATGTCTTGAATCCGGTGTGTCCCGGTCGCGTCCGCGCCTGCGTTCGAATTTCTTTCCGACCGACGGCTTTGGCGCTTCGGACGTCTTGCTCTGCCGGGCCTCGACCTTCTGCTCCGTCGCCTTCTGGACAGGTTCCGATTCTACCGATGCGGCCGGAGGACCCTCTTTCGCTTCGGCTTCGACAACCGCCTGCTCGGCAGCCCTGGCCTTCGCTTCTTCCTCTTGCTGCAGCGCCTCCAATCGCCTGCGTTCGCTCTCGACTTGTTCACGCGCCTGCGCCTCCAGCAGGGCCTGTTTCTTGCGCTGTTCCAGTGCAAGATTGGTGTCCCTGGGTTCCGGTGGAGGTTGCGTTTCCTGCGTGAATTTCCTTGGCGGCCGCGGAAGCGGCTTTTGAGGCGTAAACCGTTTCTGGGGCGAAGACGTTACAACGACTTCATTCGGCCGGAGTCGTTGTTGAACTGACTTGGGTGTAGCTGCGCCAGGTTTCTTTTTGGTGGGATTCAGACTAAGGGTATTCTTGTTCATTCTGGTCAATCCTTGCGAGTCTGAAAGTCTACATAATCCGCACCATAGCGAGCAAACCTTGCGGTAACCTAATCTGGGCGGATGCCAGCCAGTCGCCGAACATCAGTCCGGATGCGCTCGACCAGTCCGCCGGTCCTGACGGCAGCATGTATTACATTTTGCCTTCCAAAGGCCATACCTAATTCACCTGCTGTGAGGCAACGGCAGATTTCCACATCGTCAAACCTGCGGGCAAGTTTGTTGACCTGGCGTGGCGAACCGTCGGACGCCTGCAACAACAGTCCGGTGTTTTCCCGGTTCAGTTCTTCCAGAACGCGTTCAAAGCCGGCAACTGCCATACCCGACTTTCTCGCGAGCGACAGAAGGCCTGAAACCCGTCGGACGAGCGATGCTTCTGCAGCTGCGAGCAAGTCGCCCGGTATGACCGCCGGTGTGCCTGCGGCCCTGGAAAACAGTTTCCTGCTGCATGCGCGTTCAACGGCGCCCTTGTTGGCCTTTACCCAGATTCCCCTTCCCGGAAGCTTGCCGTCGACATCGGGTGTCACCCTGCCTTCACCGTTCAGAACGAAACGGATCATGTCGGACTGGGCAAGTTTTTCGCCCGAAGCAATACAGGTTCTCTCCGGTATGGCAGGCCGGTTCCGGCGCCTCCCCCTAGGGTCAGGACTCATAGCCAGAACATGACGACTGCAGCAAGGGCGCAAGCCGAGAGGAAGACATCGGGACATCGATCATAGCGCGTTGCCACGCGGCGCCAGTCCTTGAGCCGGGCAAAGGTGTTCTCGATCTTGTGACGACGCCTGTAGAGGGCCTTGTCATGCGGGATCGGCACCTTCCGGGACATCCGGGACGGAATACATGGCGAAATGCCGTTCTGTTCCAATGCGTTACGGAACCAGTTGGCGTCATAGCCGCGATCGCCAAGCAGGGTCTCGGCCGCAGGCAAATCCCCGACCAGGGCACGGGCGCCATCATAGTCGCTGATCTGTCCGGCGCTCAACACCATCCGGATCGGACGCCCAAGGCCATCCACCACCGTGTGCAATTTCGAGTTCAAGCCGCCCTTCGTCCGGCCAATCTGGCGTCCGGAGCCCCCTTTTTGAGCCGCAGACTGGCAGCCGTGCGGTGCACCTTGAGATGCGTCGCATCAATCATCAGCATGTCGACCGCATCGCCCTGTTCAGCCAGACCCAGCAACATGCGGGCAAAGATGCCCTTCTCGCTCCAGCGCTTCCAGCGGTTATACAGCGTCTTCGGCGGACCATACTCCACAGGCGCATCGCGCCAGCGTAACCCATTGCGATTAACAAAGATTATCCCGCTCAAGACCCGCCTGTCATCCACCCTCGGCACCCCGTGCGATTTCGGAAAAAACGGCCGAAGACGCTCCATCTGTTCCTCGGTCAACCAGAAGAGATCCCTCATCCTGCTGCTCCTTGCACATGCTTCTCGCCAGACACTGAATCAGACAGAATCAACCAATGCAAGAAATTAATGGGTCCTGACTCTACTCAATGGCGACTTCGACCTCCTGTTCCGGTACAGTCACGTCTTCCGGTTCCGGAATGTCCTCTGCTTTGACAATTCCGGCCGCTATTCGAGCCTGCATGATCAGGTCACCCGCCTCTTCCAGCGTTACATCGAACTGTTGGAGCACGCCGGCGTCATGGTGGCGCTTGCCATTCCTGTAGGTCGTACCCCCTGCAAGCTCCCAGTCTTCGGAAAAGGCAAGATCCTCCACCGACAGTATTCCGTTCTCCGAGAGCGCAACCAGCATCTTTGGCGACAGGCCCGGGAATTCTGCCAGGTCTTCCTTCAGGCCCAGCTCGCTTGCCCGTTCCAGGGCTTCCTTCCTTTCGGCCTCGACGACCCTGAGCGCCCTGGCCCTCAACTCCTCGGCGATTTCTGCATCGATGCCGTCAAGCGAACAAAGGTGATCAAGATCACAGGTTGCCAGGTAATCCGGCGAATCGAAACCTTCGGAAACCAGCAGGTGGGCAAAGACCTCGTCGATGTCTATTGCATCCATGACGAGTTTGGTCCGTTTTGCGAACTCTGCCTGTCGCTGTTCCTTCTCCTGTGTCTCGGTCAGGATCGAGACATCGAGCCCGGTCAAACGGCAGGCCAGGCGCACATTCTGTCCGCGTCGCCCCACCGCCAGGGAAAACTGGTCGTCCTGCACGACAACCAAATTCGGATACCCGTCATCGTCGAGTATTACCTTCGAGACCAATGCAGGCTGCAGTGCGGAAACGATGAAGTCGACCAGGTTGTCGGTCCAGGGAATTATGTCGATTCGCTCACCCTGGAGTTCGTTGACCACTGCCTGAACCCTGGATCCCCGCATACCGACACAGGCGCCGACAGGGTCAATGCTCGCATCATAGGATACGACGGCAATCTTGGCACGTGAACCGGGTTCCCTCGCCACGGACCTGATCTCGATCGATCCGTCATTGATCTCCGGAACTTCACTCCTGAACAACTCGACCATGAACTCGTTGGCTGTCCTCGAAAGGAAAATCTGCGGTCCGCGGGTTTCCCGCCTTACATCGGAAATAAAGGCACGTATTCTCTCGCCGTTACCGTAGCCTTCCCGGCCGATTCTCTGGTCTCGCCGGAGGATTGCTTCCGCCCGGGTTATGTCGACGATAATGCTCCCGTATTCTTCCCGCTTGACGGTACCGACGATGATCGTTCCGACCCGATCCTTGAATTCGTGGTACTGCCGCTCCCTTTCCGCTTCGCGGATCTTCTGCAGGACAACCTGCTTGGCCGACTGTGCGGCAATTCTGCCCATGTCGAAATGAGGAAGCGTTTCACTGACATGATCTCCGGGAACAGCGGCTTCATTGTCCAAACGCGCCTCATCAAGCCCGATTTCGCAGTATCGATCCTCGACGTGCTCAACCACCGTTCTGACACGGGAGAATGTCTGGTGGCCGGTAGCAGGATCAAGGGTCACGCGGATGTCGAGCTCCGGGCCGTAATGCATCCGCGCCGCCTTTGCGAGCGCATCCTCGATCGCCTCGATCACGATGGCGTTGTCAATCATCTTTTCCTGGGCCACGGATTCCGCAATCTGCAGCAATTCCAGCATGTTCGCACTCGCGATGCTCATTCCGTCTTCCCTTTCACTTTGTTCAAATGTTTCATTGATGCCGAGTCAGGCCTTCAGTTTTCCTCGCCGGAAACCTGCATGAGCTCGTCCGTAATCACGAGCCTGGCTGATGACAGCAGCTCAAATGCCAGTTCAATCCGGCCGTCCGGTGTCTCCAGATGGATCTTGTTGCCGGACACTTTCCCGATTGTTCCCCGGAACCGCCGCCTGCCATCGAGGGGATGCGCGGTCTCAAGCCTTGCGACATGGCCGGCCCAGGTTTCGAAATCGGCCAGCCTGGTCAGCGGCCTGTCGATGCCGGGCGAGGAAACCTCCAGAGTGTAGCCCTCCTTTATCAGGTCCTCCACATCAAGAACCGACGAGACGGCCCGGGATATCTCCGCACAGTCATCGAGTTCCATTCCACCTCCGCGGCGTTCAGCCATGATCTGCAGGGTCTTCTTTCGTCCGCCCCCGTATCTCAGGCGCACCAGATCGTATCCCATCCTGTCCATTACCGGCCCGACGATTCTCGAGACCCTTCGGTCAATCTGGGAAATGGCGACCAAGTCGTGCATGTAACGGTTCCATAAAAAAACGGGCTCGCGGCCCGTTGAAGATCTCTTGTCGAGGGTTCGGGTTTGGACCCCGGACCACCGCTGTCGGACGTGCATATAAGGCGGGCCGACAGATTGTTCAACAGGAAACACGGCAGAATTCTTGCGGGGCGGTCCGGTCCGGCACTCCTGCCCGGCAAACCTGAACATGGCAAGCAGGCGATCGGCCGGATTTCCTTCCTTCCGGTCGCGCTGCGTCATCGACCAGACACGGCAATCTCCCCGCGGATTGGGAGCACAACGGGAATCCCGACAGACTGAAACAGAAATCCGGACCTGACACTGGAGCCTCGAACCGGATTGCCGAAAGCGATGAGTTCGGTTGCACTTTTTTGGATTCATCTGGCCCGTTTATTTGCTATGGACCAGGATACCTTGTTGGGGCCGAAAGAGTGCGCTGCCAGGCGTGCAGAAGATCCCGGAGTTCAATATGGCCAACGCTACGCTGAAACGAATGGTAATTTCGCTGTTGCTGCTTTGGGAGCGCATGGAGTCTGGCGTGGTCTACAACCTGACCTCGCCGAAGGTGCGGAGTGATCCCTACGATGTCTACCGGGAACTCAGGAAACGGGATCCGGTCCACCGGATGAGACTCCTGAAGGCCCACCTTCTGACCGGCTACGATGATGTCGATCAGGTCCTGCGCGACCACAA
Source organism: Paracoccaceae bacterium (assembly GCA_963664715.2). Lineage (GTDB taxonomy): Bacteria > Pseudomonadota > Alphaproteobacteria > Rhodobacterales > Rhodobacteraceae > JAPOXR01. Next base: position 513,975 of record CAXXUY010000011.1, on the reverse strand, counting down.
GCGGTTTTCCAATTCCAGGCGCGGATTTGCATTCACCGAGCTGCGTACGCTGCTGCACAGCGACCCGCCCCAGCACACGAGGCTGCGAGGGTTGATACTCAAGGCGTTCACGAGCCGCGCCGTCAGGAATCTGGAACCGAGGGTTCATGCGATCATGGAAGAGTTGCTTGACGCCGTGGAAACAAGGGAACGGTTCGATGTCATGAGTGCCGTGGCGTTTCCGCTTCCGATCATCGTCATTTCAGAAATGCTCGGGATTCCGTCCGGGGACAGGGGACTGTTCGAGGATTGGTCGAACCGCCTTGCCAAGTCGGTGGAACCCGTGTTGTCGGAGGGTGAAATCGATGGAATCCGCGGCGCATGGGACAGCGTCTACGAGTACTTCGATGCCGTGATAGACGAGAGAAGGGCAGAGCCACGGGACGACCTCATCAGTTCACTGATCGCGGCCAGCGACGAGGGCAACAAGCTGACCCATGAAGAAGTGCTGCTGACACTTCTGCTCCTGCTGGTTGCAGGGAATGAAACCACGAGAAACCTGATCGGAAACGGCATGCTTGCACTGCTGGACCATCCGGAACAAATGGAGGAACTGCGCAAGGATCCCGGACTCATGGAATCAGCGATCAACGAGATGTTGCGTTTCAACAGCCCGATCCAACTCGATGGCAGGTATGTCGAAGAAGATGCAGTCATCGGCGGAAAGAGGATCAAGGCCGGCACGCAGGTCCTGTGTTCTCTCGGAGCCGCAAACCGCGACCCGGAGATCTATTCCGACCCGGACAGCTTCATCATTTCCAGAAACGAGGCCGCCAACCTGGCGTTTGGACGAGGTATCCACTACTGCCTCGGCTCGTCGCTTGCGATTCTCGAGGCACGGTCCGCCTTTAGAGGTATCCTGGACAGGTTTTCCTCAATCCGCCTTGTAGAGCGCCCGGAATTTCGCGGCCAGCTCGTCCTGCGAGGCCTGAAGGAACTGTGGGTAGAGGTCGTCCGCTAGCAGATCCCCGGCGCACACTGTCTTTCGGGCGGGCTGGCAACCACAGGCTTCACCAAGGACTGGAAAATGCCCCGTCCTTTCAGTCAGGCGATTGATCCAGCCACAATTGTTGGCCGCGGCGCAGCGGCTATGGCTGATGACCAGCCCCGCAGTATTTGTCCTTCATGTCCTTGACCGAGCGGCGAACGAGTTCAGTCAGGACGTCAAAATCGATGTTTGCCAACCTGGTCAAGTAAAGGCACGACACCGAATGCCGGTGCTTGCCGAGCCTGGACAGAAGATCACCGTAACGGCTGAATCCCGGCATGATGTAGACTGTCAGTGCCGACTTTCGCGGCGAAAGGCCGGTCAGCATCCATTCGTGCTCCGACTTGTCGGCGCGGCGGTACCTGTAGTGCCCGAACCCGATGATGCTGTCTCCCCACATTCTGGGCACTTCGCCCGTTACGCTTTCCATCATCCGGGCAACCTTGATCGCGTCGTCCCTGCGGCGCGGGTTCTCAACCGACTGCAGGAATTGCCCGACGTTTCCCTCGTTCTCGACTGTCTTCATGTCCGACATGTTGCAACAACTCCTCGCCCAAGAGGCTTTCCGGCAAGTCCGGCCGGTCTGTTCAGTCCCGCTCCCATGCAGCGTCCGGTCGGCCGATTACTCGTTCCTTGTGACCAGAATGGCTTCGACCCTCCGGTTTCGGGCTCTTCCTTCTTCATCCGCATTCGAGGCTCGCGGCGACAGAAAGCCGATCCCCTCTGCCATCAACTGTTCTGGGTCAACCTGGAACTGCTGAACCAGGAGTTCCTGTACTGCCTCGGCACGTTTCTTTGAAAGTTCGACATTTGATTCAAGGTCCCCCTCCGTATCGGTATGCCCGACGAGAACGACGAGGTAGTTCGGATTGGACCGCAGGAATTCGGCCAACTCCAGGAGTTCGTGCGAGGCTTCGTTGGCGAGCGAGAGTGATCCGGTGGCGAATTCAAGCGTCTGGAAGACGGCATGGCCGTCGGCCAACAACTGGTCCGTCAGCAAGCCCGGAGGAGTGTTGCCGGACCGGCCATCAACCTGTCCGTCGGTCCTGTCAGCGGCAGACGCGATCTCGAGTGAGTGAATCGTTTCCTCGGCAGCCGTGATCTGGATATAGCCCGCATTGAGTGAACGGCTGACGATCACGGCAGCGAAGCTGGCCGTTTCGTTCGAAACACGCGTCGTGGCCAGGTACCGGAAATTCCCGATGTCGACATACATGTCAGGCACGCCGACGATGTCGAGTTGAGAGATGAAATCGAATCCGCCGCATTCCCGGTCATCGCAATCGAATACATCCGAGTAGCCAAGGCTCTCGAGATGAATGGCAACCTCGCGCATCAGGTCGAGTGTCGACAGGTCCCCTTCTACCCGCAACACGACATTTTCAATCATGCCGTCGACGATCTGCATCGGAACATTGCCATCCCCGTATGGGCCTATTGGTATCCTGGCAGTGTCCGCGGAGACCGACTCCCGGTAGACCTCCCGGAATTCATCGGGCAAGCCGGCCTGTCCAATTGCCGGCGCGCCGATGCCTGTGGCCGCAATCGATGTGAGCAGGATGCAGGTCAGTCGTTTCATCTGAATGCCGAGTGATATTCGGAGTTGGGCTTCATCGCCACAGCCGAGGCGATCCGGTTGGTCATGTTGAAGAATCCAGACACCGCGGCGATGTCCCAGATATCCCGGTCGCTGAAACCGGCATCCCGCAGCGCCGCGCGGTCGGATTCCCCGATCCGGTTGCTTTCGCGGGTCATTTTTTCGGCAAACTCCAGCATCGTCCGGCTGCGCGTGTCCAGATCGCAGACCCTGTAATTTGCCGCCAGCATTTCCCCCAGCTCCGGATCGCCGGACAATTCACGAACGGCTGCACCATGTGCGACGAGACAATAGTAGCAGCGATTGACCGACGACACGACGACGGCGATCATTTCACGTTCAAGCTTGGACAATCCGCTCTCGGCCAGCATCAGGTTGTTATACATCGCGGTGAAGGCATTGAGCTTCTCGATATCAAAAAGATGGGCCCTGAGGACGTTCGGGACCAGTCCGAGTTTCTCCTCGCAGATCGAGAGGTATTTCCGGGTTGCTCCGGGAAGCGGATCAACCGGCGGAAGATCGAGCGCGGTCGGCATTTCATCCGTAACTTTTACCACTCGTGTCCTCTTGTCGTCGCCCGGCCTTGTCAGGCGTTGTCAATGAACAATATGCGCAAGAAAAACCGGAGTTCAACTCCATGATTCCGACAACGGTTACGACAGGGCAGCGGTTTTGGCCAGTTCACGACTCAAAATGCAACAGTTCCGGCCAAAATCCAGAATATCTTCAAAAATGAAGAAAAAATACTCTCTTTGCGGTCAAAGTCATTGACGGCCCCCGCCAAATTGAACAAGAATCGGAGTAACGCACCCTCCAGGGTGGATTTTCGGGCCGTAGAAGACCGGGATATCACCTAAAGGCAGGGCACAATTCAGTGGTGGGCAGAACCCCCGGAACAGGGGGAATGCCCGATAGTTCGAGCAGGAAAGCAGTATGGAAACAGCAGTGGCGACGCCGGTCGTTCGTACCGGCGTACAGGAAACTTGCAGGCGCAGTGTCTATTCAGGGTTCCGTGATCTGGCGGCACCGGAGTTCACGTTGCCCCGCGGCGTCAAGTTCGATTCACGATTGACGATGGAAGGGCGCGATCTTCTGGGTCTATTGCCAAAGGCCAGCGTCCCGGCAGTATTCTTCGATCCGCAATATCGGGGAATACTTGACAAGATGTCCTACGGAAACGAGGGCAAGACCAGGTGCCGAAAGAGATCGGCATTGGCACAGATGCCCGAGACGATGATTCGGGAGTTCATTCACCTGATTGCCCGGGCACTGATGCCGAGCGGGCACCTTTTCCTGTGGACCGACAAGTATCATCTATGCACCGGCTTCAACGAGTGGCATGAGGAAACCGAACTCCAGACGGTTGACCTGATCACCTGGCAGAAGCCGAGAATCGGAATGGGATATCGAACCCGCCGCAAGTGCGAATACCTGGTCGTGATGCAGAAACTCCCGCTTCGTGCCAAGGGTGTATGGACCATTCACAACATTCCGGACGTCTGGGAAGAAAACTCGAACCCGAATGGCTGGCCGCATCGAAAACCGGTTGATCTGCAACAAAGGTTGATTGAGGCCGTCACCGGTACAGGCGAAGTCGTGATCGATCCTGCCGCCGGGAGTTTTTCGGTCATGGAAGCCTGCCACAACAGCGGGCGCAGGTTTCTTGGCTGTGATCTGAACGGGTAGGATGAACCGCCAACACCGGGGCGGGCAGTAGGCAAGCTGCCTTCCTGCAGCTGGTGACTGTTGCGGGACCCCGGCAGTTCCGGTTCCTGTTTCAGTGAATTGCTTGCCGATCGGTCTGACAATTCCGGCGGCCTTCGAGTTGCGGCGAAACGTGATCGGGTAAGGTGCCGCCTTGCACGAGGTTGCGCTCCTTGGAAGCCTGGCCAGGGAACGTGATCATCAGGCGAAACTGCGGTCAACGCCCGAGGTTGGGCCTGACATTCATCAGCATGCTTTGCCATCCACGCGTCAGCGCCCCGGCCCGAAACCTCCAGACAATCAGCGCTACCAAAGCCAGGGCGAAAATCCATTGCACGAATTGGAACACGGGTGACTCCGAAGGCCCGAGATTGACCGTGATTGAATATCCCGTGGCGAGAATCAACAGGTCGACCAGCACACCAAACACGACCGTCACCGCAATGACCGAACCAATGTAGATCGAGGCAAATCTTCCTCCAAACAGGTTGAGGATGATGGTCATCGTGCTTGTGTTGGTTGCCGGGCCGGTCATCAGGAAGACGAGGGCGGCGCCAGGGCTCAATCCCTTGGCGACAAGCGCTGCCGCAATCGGTGTGCTCGCAGATGCGCAAATGTAGATGGGCAACCCCACGAGCACCATTACCGGATAGGCTGCCCAGCGGGCATGTTCGTGGGTCAACAGGCTTGAAGGCATCAGCAGGTAAAGAACTCCTCCGAGGACGAGTCCGATCAGGAGAGCAAACAGGATATCGTCCGCGATTTCGACGAAACCGTAGCGGAAGATGTGAGCGACGATCTTGCGAAGTCCCGAATGCTGTTGACCGGAACCTGCTTCGGACCTGCCTGCCGTAACACGCCGGATCAGCCCCTTGAACCAAAGCACGGCTTCGTTCTTGAATTCCCCTGGGCTGATGTAACAGTCCAGTCTGCCCGGGAACAGCGGGCTGTGGCCTGCTTCATCGCCGCCGCAGCAATGAGAGTTTTCCTTCTGCTGCAATCGGTCCTCATTCCCCGTGTCCCTGCCGGGGCGCCCGTTGCCGATCAAACCCATGCAGCAAAGACCGGCCACCACTGCCGTAAGGAAGCTGATTACGGGACGGCCAACCGCAGCTGGCAATCCGAAGAACGCGTTTGTGACCAGGATTGAATCGGCTCCCGTTTCCGGTGCTGTGATCAGGAAGGACATGCAGGAGGAACGCGATGCACCCTTGCGCTGCAATTCGGAGACCACCGGCACTACCGAACAACTGCAGAGGGGAACCGGGACACCGATGGCTGCGCTGGTTGCGACTGATTTGAGGTTGTCCCGCCGGAGCCACTTGAGAACCGCGTCACGCGATATGAATACGTGGAGCAATCCGCCCAACAGCAGCCCCAGCATCATCATTGGTGCGAGCACCAGGAACGACATCCAGAGAAATTCAAGAAACCTGAAGGCGAATTCCATTGATGCGGCAAACAAGATCCGTCTCCCTGTCAGCGTCTGTCAAACCCTGGCATGTCTCCATGACCAGATCCGTGCGATCCGATGTCCCCAATCCGTCCGGATGGACCGCGGAGATCGGGTTTCCGTGAATACCCTGCCGGAGTTGCGCAGACAGCCACATGGCGTGTCTCCAGGCCACGCCATTCCTTGCATCGCTATCTGGCGCCTGCAATTCAATCGAGCAGCTCCGAGATGATTCGGTTCAGCACCAGCTTGCCGGTCGTTGATGCCTTCAGATGTCCGTCTTCAATGCGGACGAGCCCGCAGCGATCGAGTTCGCTGACGACACTTCTGTCAAGATCCCTGCCTGCCAGACGCACATATCGTCCGATATCCGTACCTTCTGCCAACCTGAGAGACATCATCAGAAACTCTCGGGCCTGTTCGTGCCGATCAAGCCTTGTTCGCCGGGACTCACCGTTCCCGGAGCCGTCCACCATGGACAGCCATGAAGCTGGCGACAGTTCCGATTCGGTCGCAAACCGTTCACCTCCGACACTGATTCTGCCGTGCGCACCGGGTCCTATTCCAATATAGTTACCGCACCGCCAGTAGACCAGATTATGGACTCCTTCCCGGCCAGGCCTTGCAAAGTTGGATACTTCGTATTGCCTCAGGCCGAAACCGGCACACAGCGCCGCCGTCTCGGTCATCATCTCCGCGGCCAGGTCATCATCGGGGAGTCCGGGCAACCGCCCTGACTCCTGGCGTTTTCCGAATGCCGTGCCGGGTTCGACTGACAGTTGGTACAAGGAAAGATGTTCAGCGCCCCAACTGCAGGCTTCGGCCAATTCGTCGATCCATTGCCCGAGGTTCTGATGCTGGCGTCCGAATATGAGATCAATGCTGACGTTTTCATAGTGTACGAGCGCCATGTCAAAGGCCATCCGGGCTTCGGATGCGGTGTGCAGGCGACCGAGTTCACTCAATGCGGGATCTCGCAGTGACTGGACGCCGATCGACAACCGGTTGACGCCCTGGGAACGATAGTCCCGGAACTTGCGAGATTCGGAAGAGGTTGGATTTGCTTCAAGCGTAATCTCTGCGTCTTTCTCCAGAACCCAGTTCGAATCGACCGTGTCGAGTATTGCACCAACGAGGCCGGCATCCATCAGGCTTGGCGTTCCGCCACCGAAGTAGATCGACATGCAACTCCGGTAATCCGTCTCCTGCGAGTAGAGATTCAGGGCGTCGCGATATGCCCGGCGCCAGGCGTCAGTATCCGGATTGCCAACATAGGTGTTGAAACTGCAATAGGGGCACAAGGCCTCGCAATAGGGCCAGTGAACGTAGAGTCCGAATTTGTCCTGGCCGGACATGTCAGGTGCCTGGAAATGCTCTTGCGAACTTGTGGAGCGCCCTTGCCCTGTGACTGATACGGTTCTTTTCTGAACGGCTCATCTCGGCGAATGTCCGGTCGAAACCATCGGGCTGGAATACCGGGTCATAGCCGAAGCCGTTCTTGCCGCGCATCGGCCAGACGATCCGGCCTGCTACAGAGCCCTCGAAATAGTCACAGCCGAGACCGGGCTGGACAAGACAGATGACCGTTCGAAACCTGGCTCTCCAGGGTTCGGCCGCCTGCCGGTCCACCAGCATTCGCCAGAGCCGGTTCATTGCCAGAGCATAGTCGCGCCCCGCAGGTGTTTCAGACCAATCTGCCGTCTCTGTTCCGGGGCATCCATCGAGCGCATCCACGAACAATCCGCTGTCATCCGCAATTGCCTGCTGGCCCGTCAGTGTAGCGGCGGACCTTGCCTTGATCAGCGAATTCTCCTCCAGGCTGCAGCCGGTTTCCTCGGGTTCATCAAGCCCGAGTTCCGCTGCGGACACGACTTGCGTATTCGTGCGGGCAAGAAGTTCGGCAAATTCGCGCAGTTTGCCCGCATTGTGTGTGGCGACGATGAGACGGGAGTCAGGCAACCGGTTCATTTCGGCCCGCCGCAGACCTTTGCAGGTCAAACAGCTTCTCAATCCCGGATCTGGCAAGTGAAAGAAGCCCGCCAAGCCTCTCGTCGTTGAAAGGGCTGCCCTCGGCAGTGCACTGCACTTCGATCCAGTTGCCGTCGCGGTTCATGACAAAGTTGGCGTCGGTCTCGGCTTCAGAGTCTTCTGCATAGTCAAGATCCAGGAGAACCTGGCCGGCATAGATGCCGCAGGACACGGCTGCGACCTGGTTGACGAGCGGATCGGAGTTGATCTTCCTGGTCTCCAGCAGCCGGTCGATCGCGAGACGCAGGGCAACCCAGCCACCCGTAACGGCGGCACATCGGGTGCCACCATCCGCATTCAGGACGTCGCAATCGACAATGACCTGCCTTTCGCCCATCGCCGCGAAATCAACACACGCCCTGAGCGATCTTCCCACGAGCCGCTGGATTTCCTGAGACCGTCCGGAAATACGGCCATCCAACCTTTCCCGCCTGCTCCTGGTATGGGTCGATCTGGGGAGCATGGCGTATTCGGAAGTCACCCAGCCAAGCCCCGAGTTGCGCCTGAAGATCGGCACCCGTTCGCCCAGTGTCGCCGCGCAGATGACGCGCGTGTCACCAAAGCAAACCAGGCAGGAACCCTCGGCATGCGTCTGGATTCCGGTTTCGATCGAAACCTGCCGCATCTGGTTCAATTCCCTTCCGGATGGACGCATGGCAATTCCTTTCCAGTTGCTGCTCGCCGCATATGTCATGTGGCCTCGAAGGGCAATCACCGACCTCGGCATCCCCTTGCCGGGGTCAGGATCGTTGACTCGGAATGCCACAACGCATAGCTATACGGCCCCGCCATGGCCAACCATCGGGATTGAATGAAGAACTCCGAGTTGCCCCTCGAGGAAATGTCGGACCGGAACCGGGAGGTATTTCAGGTTCTGGTCGAGATGTATCTTGCGAATGGCAATCCTGTTGGCTCGCGGACGCTTTCCCGCGACATGGACCAGAGGCTGTCTTCGGCGACCATCCGCAACACCATGCAGGACCTGGAGTTTCTCGGCCTCCTGGAAAGTCCTCATATTTCCGCGGGGCGGATTCCGACTGAACGCGGACTGCGCCTGTTCGTCGATGAATTGCTCGAGATCAACCAGGTCGAAGATGTTGAAAGGAACCTGATCGAGTCGGTTGCACATGAGAGTTCGGGTGATGTCGCGGCCAAGCTCGAGCGCGTTGGGCGTGTACTCTCCAGGCTTACCAACGGGGCCAGTCTTGTCCTTACGCCCAAGATTGATGCGCCGATCAAGCATGTCGAGTTTGTTGCACTGGGCGACGGGCAGGCCCTGGTCGTTCTCGTGACCGAGGATGGCAAGGTTGAAAACCGGGTCTTCAGACCGCCGGCGGGCCAGACACCGTCATCGATGCGCGAAGCGGCCAACTTCATAAATGCAGTCGCAAAGGGACGAACAATTGCGGATCTGCGAAAGGTCGTGACCAACGAGATCAGGAATCGGAGATTGGAGATCGACCAGCTTGCAGGCGAGCTTGTCGAGCGCGGCCTTGCTGTCTGGGACACGGCAAAGGCGCGTCAGGAGCGGCTGATCGTGCGCGGTCGGTCCAATCTGCTTGAGGATGAAGATGGTACCCGTGACATGGACCGCATACGCGAATTGTTCGACGACCTGGAACGCAAGCGCGACATAGCGGATTTCCTCGAATACGTCGAAAGTGGAGAAGGAGTCAGGATCTTCATCGGTTCCGAGAACAGGCTTTTTTCACTTACAGGTTCAACTCTCGTGATCTCGCCCTATATGAACAGCGACCAGAGAATCGTAGGCGCTGTCGGCGTGATTGGACCGACCCGGCTGAACTATGGGCGGATCGTTCCGATTGTCGACTATACGGCGCAGCTGATTGGGCGGATCGTGTCAGACAAGATCGAATGAGGACAGAAGTCGAGATGCAGGAAGAGCTGAAGTCAAATCCCGAAACTGAATCGGAAGAGAGTGCTGTCGTCCAGGATGAAGAACCGGGCAGGGACGATATGGAACCGGGTTCGTTGAATGGCGGGGCCGACGAGACAGCACTGGCTTCGCCGGAGGAAGAAAAGCAATCCGAAGAGGATGAACTCACGGCCGAGAAGTACGAGGAGTTGCAAGACAAGTATTATCGGGCCTTGGCAGAAGTCGAGAACATCCGGCGAATTTCCGACAGGGACAGGCAGGAGGCCGGGAAGTTCGGCGCATCAAAACTGGCCAGGGACCTCCTTCCCGTCCATGACTGCCTGAAGATGGCCCTGAACAGCGTTGATGACGTCCAGAGGGAAACCTCCCGCGCCCTGATCGAGGGTATTGAACTCACATTGAAGGAACTTCTGAATGCCGTCGGGCGCCATGGCGTCAAACTTGTCAGTCCCGAAAAGGGAGACAGATTTGATCCGAAGCTCCACCAGGCGATGTTCGAGGCGCCCTCTCAGGACATTGAAGCCGGGAATATCATGGAAATCATGGCAGAAGGATTCACCATGCATGAACGGTTGCTGCGGCCTGCCCAGGTCGGAGTTTCATCTGGGTCGCCTGCCGGAGAGGTCCTGGTAGAGCAGGACAGTACAGCCGGCTGAGCGGCGAGGCTTGAATCGTCTCGTCAGTCAAGCAGTTCCTTGAGCGCATAGATCAGGTCCAGTGCCTCCCGGGGACTGAGTTCATCCGGCAACACCGATCGCAGTCGCTCCTCGACTGCGCGTTGGCGGGGCTTGGCAGGCTGGAGTGGAGGGCCCGCGGCTTCCGCAAACAGGGGAAGTCCTGACAGAAGTGCTTCAGCCCTGCTCCTGTCGCTGTCCTTTCCCTGCTCGAGTTTGTCGAGAATCTGATGTGCCCGCTCCACGACCGGCGGCGGCATTCCTGCAAGACTTGCAACCTGGATTCCGTACGACCGGTCAGCAGTTCCGTCGCGGACCTCGTGCAGAAACACAACCTCGCCTTCCCATTCGCGCACCGCCACGGTCGAATTGGCAACGCGTTCAAGCCGGTCCGACAGCCCGGTCAGTTCGTGGTAGTGCGTGGCAAACAGCGTTCTGCACTTGTTGACCTCGTGCAGATGTTCCAGCGTTGCCCATGCAATCGACAACCCGTCATAGGTGGCGGTTCCGCGTCCGATCTCGTCGAGAATTACCAGTGCCCGCCGGTCTGCCTGGTTGAGAATCGCAGCGGTTTCCACCATCTCAACCATGAAGGTGGAACGCCCGCGGGCAAGTTCATCGGCTGCTCCGACCCTCGAGAACAATTGTGAGACAAGGCCGATGCGAGCAGAATCGGCGGGTACGAATGAACCGGACTGGGCAAGAAGTGCAATCAGGGCGTTTTGCCGCAGATAGGTCGATTTGCCCGACATGTTGGGACCGGTGATGACCCTGATACAGGGTGCAGCGCCTGTATTGGCAAGGCTGCAGTGATTGGCGACGAATTGTTGGCTTCCGGCAGATCGAAGCGAGTTTTCGACGACAGGATGACGTCCGGCGGTGATATCCAGGTTGCCGCTGTCATCGACTACGGGCCGGGCCCAGTTCTGTTCGACCGAGAGTTCTGCCGAAGCCGATGCAACATCGAGCTCTGCAAGCGTACCGGCGATCAGGGCAAGTGCTGATGCAGCGCTGGCGACCTGTTCGCACAACTCGCCAAAGATTCGCCTCTCGATATTGGCGATGCGTTCGTCTGCATTGAGAATGCGCGACTCCAGTTCCGAAAGCCTGGTTGTCGAAAAGCGTATCGCGTTTGCGGTTGTCTGCCTGTGAAAGAACGTTCCCGAAAGTGGCCCGGAGAGCATTTTGTCGGAATGGGAAGCCGGAGTTTCCACGAAATAGCCCAGCACATTGTTGTACCTGACCTTGATCGCGGCAATACCCGTTTCCCTGGCGTATTCGGCCTGGAGTGCGGCAATGACTGAACGGCCGTCGTCGCGCATCCGGCGTTCTTCATCGAGTTCTTCATCGAACCCGCTGGCGACGAAACCGCCGTCCCGCAACTGGATTGGCGGTTCGGGAACAAGTGCCCGATCAAGGAGGTCGCGGAAGTTCGAGAGTGAACCGAGCAGTGGCACCCGTTCTGCCAACCCGAAAGGCAGCTTGCCGCCTCCCAGCATCCGGCTGATGCTGGCTGCCTGGGTCAATCCGATCTTGATTGCCGACAGGTCGCGCGGTCCACCGCGTCCCATCGACAGCCTGGACAGGGCGCGGCTGATGTCGGGCAGTTTTGCGAGTTCACTCCTTGTGTCATTCCTCAGTCCTGACCTGTTTCCGAACCATTCGACGGCGTCAAGCCGTCCTTCGATTTCCTCGACATCGGTGGACGGTGCCGAGATACGCAGGCCCAGCAACCGGGCACCTGCTGCAGTTTTCGTCCGGTCAATCGTTCCGAGCAACGAGTTGGTCCGGTTCCCGGAAAAGTCGTGCGAGATTTCCAGGTTCCGGCGGGTTGCCGCATCGATCTGCATGGTCAGGCTCATCCCCTCCCGGGATGGTGGGCGCAGCAGCGGCAGGTTTCCCCTCTGGGTAAGCTCGAGATAGGAGACGATCGCGCCAAGTGCAGACAGCTCTGTCCTCGAGAACTCGCCATAGGCATCCAGTGACTTGACTCCGAAGAGTTCCAGCAGCCGTCTTTCGCCGGCAGTGCTGTCGAAATGCACCGGGGAGAGAGGGGTTACCGGGCTGCCGAGTTCCTCAAGCAGCGAACCGGACTCGTCATCGAAACTGTCGGAAACGATGATTTCGCCAGGGGAGATCCTGGCCAATTGCGAGCCAAGCGACGACGCTGCGCATGGCATGCAGTGAAAGTCGCCTGACGAGATGTCGGACCAGGCGACTGCCCAGTTTCCGCGCACGATGGAGACGGCTGCCAGGTAGTTGTGCCTGCGGGCATCAAGCAGCGTGTCCTCGGTCAATGTTCCGGGCGTCATGACCCTGACGACCTCCCGGCTCACGACAGATTTGCTGCCTCTCCTGCGGGCTTCGGCCGGATCCTCGGTCTGCTCGCAGATCGCCACGCGATACCCCTGCCTGATCAGGCGCTGAAGATAGTTTTCCGACGCCCGAACGGGCACGCCGCACATCGGAATGTCCTGGTTTTCGGTCTTGCCGCGCTTTGTCAGGGCGATGTCGAGGGCTTCGGACGCTGTAACTGCGTCGTCGAAGAACATCTCGTAGAAGTCGCCCATGCGGTAGAAAAGGAGCGCGTCCTTGTGCTGCTCCTTGATCTTCCGGTACTGAACCATCATCGGGCTCTTGGCCGAATTGTCCAACGGAATCGTTCCCCCGCCTGTCCGCCTGGCAGTCAACACTGTCCACCGCAGTGAGATATATTGAAGTGGTTCCGTTTGCTCCACCGCATTCAGGAAGATTCCTTTCGAACGGGCGAATCCGGAATGCCAGGCGCACTGCGAAAGTTCTGCTCCACCGCATGGCTGGCGGGAGGGCAGCCGCGGATCATCCCCGGCTGACAGTGCACGTCCGGTTCGAGCGTTTCCGGGCTATTTCCGAACGGGTTCCGTTGCCTGCTCCCACCGGAAAGTCATCCAGGAATGACCTCAGGAATCGGCACTTCCGGCTGCCCGGGCCTGCTTGTTATCCGTCTGCCAGTTGGCTAGAAGCGATTGCTGAAGCTGGAACAGAATCCAACGCCGGTCCGGACGTTGTTGCTGATGACCGGCGATTATCTGTCAACTGTAAAACAGAAGGGGACAATTGATGAGGACTCTCAACAAAACGAAACTCTTGGCAGGCGCGGTAGCGTCCAGTCTTGCATTGACTTCGGGAGCCTATGCACAGACTGAAGTAGAATGGTGGCATGCGTTTACGGGTCGACTCGGGGACCTGCTCGCGGAGCAGGTTGAAAAATTCAATGCTTCGCAGAGTGACTTCGTTGTGGTTGCGAGCCACAAGGGCAACTACTCTGAAACACTGAATGCCGGCATCGCCGCGTTCCGTGCTGGCGAACAGCCACATATCCTGATGGTGTTCGAAGTCGGCACCGCGACCATGATGGCTGCAGGCGGAGCGATAAATCCTGTCTACAAGGTGATGGCTGCAGGCGGAGCAGACTTCAATCCTGATGGTTATCTCGGCGCGGTCAAGGGCTACTACACGACGACTGAGGGAGACATGCTGTCCCTTCCCTATAACTCGTCAACGCCGGTCATTTACGTGAACCGCGACCTGTTTGAATCGGCCGGTCTCGATCCCGACATGGATCTGTCAACATGGCAACAGGTTGATGCCGCGCTTACCGCCCTCAAGGAAGGCGGCGTCGACTGCCCGCTGACGACCGCCTGGCAAAGCTGGGTTCACCTGGAGAATTTCTCGGCTTACCACAACGTGCCCTTCGCAACGAAGGAGAACGGCTTTGCCGGACTTGATACAGAGTTGACATTCAACGGTCCGGTCCAGGTCAAGCACATCGAAACGATGGGGAACTGGGCCCAGGATGGAAGGTTCATCTATGCGGGTCGCCGCAATGAAGGTGGAGCGAACTTCCGGGCAGGCGAGTGCGCGCTGTTCACCGAGAGCTCGGCCGGCTACGCGGGTGTGAAGTCCCAGGCAGAATTCGATTTCGAGATCCGTTCGCTGCCCTATTGGGACGGAGTCGAAGGTGCTCCGCAGAACACGATCATCGGTGGATCATCCCTGTGGGTTCTGGCAGGGCATGATGACGAGGAGTACAAGGGTGTCGCGGCATTCCTGAGCTTCCTGTCGACATCCGACATCCAGGCGAAATGGCATCAGGACACGGGATATCTGCCGATTACCCTGGAAGCTGCCGACCAGACCAAGGCCGAAGGCTTCTACGAGGCCAACCCGGGAACGGAAATTGCAGGAATGCAGATGACCGGCAAGGCACCGACACCAAATTCGAAGGGGCTGCGCCTGGGCAATTTTGACCAGATCCGCGGCATCATCGACGAAGAACTGGAAGCGGTCTGGTCCGGTGACAAGTCGGCCCAGGCTGCTCTCGACAGCGCGGTTGAACGCGGGAACGTCCTTCTGCGGCGTTTCGAGCAAGCAAACCGCTGACGTCGGCCGAGATCCTGGCATTGCAGCCGGAGCCGTTCAAATGGACGGCTCCGGCAATTGTAGAATAACTGAACCTGGCCTGTTCAGGTGAAGGTCTCGTGACTCTCGCTTGTTGAAGGGAAGTCAGGCTGGATTACTGCTCAGGGGTTCGTGCGATCAACACGGCCCGGGAAACGGGATGCCGGGGTGCCGATCAAGTCGGAAGTTGGCCATGGTGGCGCGGATGCAATTGATGCAGCGACTGACATGACTGGCTGAGCCAATGGAGAAACGGGTCAAATTTCGCGGTTGGCTGTTGCCGGCCATCCTGGTTTTTCCCCAGCTTGCGGTAACGGCTGTCTTTTTCTTCTATCCTGCCGGCCAGGCGGTATGGCAGTCCCTGTTCATTCCTGATCCATTTGGCCTGCGTTCGCAGTTTGTCGGGCTCGGCAATTTCGTCTTCCTTCTGACGGATCCGTTCTACCGCGCGAGTTTCGTAACCACGGCCGTCTTTTCTTCACTTGTCACGGTGGTGTCGATGGGAATGGCGCTCTGGCTGGCTGTGCTTGCGGATCGCTTGATCAAGAGTTCGGGCACTTATCGCACGTTGCTGATCTGGCCGTATGCGGTAGCCCCGGCTGTTGCGGGAGTGTTGTGGCTGTTCATGTTTAACACCCGGGTCGGGCTGGTGTCCTGGTATCTGGGCCTCCTGGGCTACGACTGGAACCACGTGCTGAACGGGGAAGAGGCGATGGGACTCGTCGTGGTCGCCTCAAGCTGGGGACGCATCAGTTACAATTTCCTGTTCTTCCTTGCGGGGCTGCAGGCCATTCCCAGGTCGGTCATCGAGGCAGCTGCAATAGATGGTGCAAGATTCTGGAAGCGTTTCTGGACCATCGTGTTTCCGCTTCTTTCGCCCACCACTTTCTTCCTGCTGGTGGTCAATGTCGTCTACGCATTCTTCGAGACCTTCGGCGTGATTCACACGATCACCGGCGGAGGACCCCAGCAATCCACGACCATTCTTGTCTACAAGGTCTTTGCTGACGGTTTCGTTGGGCAGGACCAGGGTTCATCTGCAGCCCAGTCGGTGATTCTGCTGTTCGTTGTCGGCCTTCTGACGATCGTGCAGTTCAAATACATCGAGCGGAGGGTGCACTACTGATGAGCGGCATGGTGGAAAAACGGGGCGCGTCCTACTGGTTGATCCATGTCGGCCTCATTTGCGGGGTTGCACTGATCTTCTTTCCCATCTGGCTGGCATTTGTTGCTTCGACGGTCGAACAGCAGGAAATCGTCAAGCCGCCGATGCCGCTCTTGCCGGGCGACAAGTTCCTGGAAAACTATGGACGAGCGCTCGTGTCCGGTGTCAACGCGCCCGTTGCCAAGATGCTGCTGAACTCCGCAATAATGGCCCTGGGGATTGCGTTCGGAAAGATCGTGATTTCGCTGTTGTCTGCTTTTGCCATCGTCTATTTCCGGTTTCCGGGCCGCCGACTGGTCTTCTGGTTGATTTTCCTTACGCTGATGCTGCCGGTGGAAGTGCGGATCGTGCCGACCTATGAAGTTGCCGCACGGTTCGGAATGCTGAATTCCTACTCGGGACTGATCTTTCCTTTGATCGCTTCGGCGACCGCCACATTCCTGTTCAGGCAGTTCTTCATGACTGTCCCGGATGAACTGGCCGAGGCCGCGCGCGTGGACGGGTCCCGTCCGATGAGGTTTTTCCTGGACATACTCCTGCCGATGAGCCGCACGAATATCGCGGCACTGTTCGTCATTCTCTTCATCTACGGGTGGAACCAGTACTTATGGCCGCTGCTGATTACGACAGACCCGCAGATGAACACCATCGTCATGGGTATCAAGCAGATGTTTCCTTCAGGCGATGACATTGCGGACTGGCCGGTGATCATGGCGACGTCACTTCTTGCAATGATCCCGCCGGTCTTCGTGGTCGTCCTGATGCAGAAGCTGTTTGTCCGGGGCCTCATGGAAAGCGAGAAATAGAAAATGGCAACGATTGCGCTTGATGATGTCCACAAGAGTTTCGGAAACACCGAGGTCATCCACGGGGTTTCGATAGACATTCAGGATGGCGAATTCATCGTGATTGTCGGTCCGTCCGGTTGCGGAAAGTCCACGCTCCTGAGGATGGTGGCGGGACTTGAGACGGTAACGAGTGGAGAGGTTCGGATCGACGGTATGCGCGTGAATGACGAGGAACCCATGGATCGCGATATAGCGATGGTGTTTCAGAACTACGCGCTCTATCCGCACATGTCTGTATTTGACAACATGGCGTACGGGTTGAAGATCGCCCGCGTTCCCCGGCAGGAAATCTCTGACCGCGTCCAGTCCGCTGCTGAAATGCTGCAACTCGAAGCGCTGCTTGACAGGAAGCCGCGGGAACTTTCCGGAGGTCAGCGCCAGCGTGTTGCCATGGGACGTGCAATCGTGCGCAAACCCAAGGCGTTCCTTTTTGATGAACCGCTGAGCAATCTCGATGCAAAGCTCAGGGTACAGATGCGCCTCGAGATCAAGGACCTGCAGAGGGAGCTGGGAATTACCTCGCTCTACGTCACGCACGACCAAGTGGAAGCTATGACCCTGGCAGACCGTATGATCGTGATGAATGAGGGTGTTGCTGACCAGGTGGGCGAACCGCTTCAGGTTTACTCCGACCCCAGAACCACGTTCGTGGCCGGATTCATCGGGTCACCAGCGACGAATTTCCTCCCGGCGAATGTGGCCGGCGACCTTGGCAAGGGTGCGTCGCTGTTGGGCGTCAGGCCCGAGCACTCACAGGTCTGCACAGTTGGGGAAGGGCAGGTCAGGGGGCGGATGACCTATGCCGAGGCGTTGGGAGCGGAAACTCTGCTTCACATCAGGCTTGACGACGGAACGCTGTTCACGCTGCGTCAGGACGGCACGGCTCCAATTCCATCCGAAGGGGAGGAATGCGGAATTACCTGGGACGAGAGTCACCAGTTGACTTTCCGGCAGGACGGCCGCAGGCAGTGAACCTTCACGATTGCGCCGCGTAGGCACAGTGACACTGTCCACGCCTCACGAATCTGCCTGATGCGACCCGACCGATCCCCTTGTGCCCTGATGCATGGGCCGCAGCTTCGCCAGAACCGGACGGTCATACTCGCGACTCCCGGGGAAACCTGTCGGAAGGTGGACCCGCAAGAGAAAGCCAACCGAATGATCAGAAACCAATCCGGACCGGACAGGGGCAGACAGCCCCGAAACACCTGCACAACCTCGAGGAAATGACGCCGACTCTTGAGGGAAGCGCCGTTGCGGTTCCGCCGGAGAGGCACGGACAATGCCCGGCGGATCTGACGGAAGGGCCGAATTGTCGTTGATTCCCCGCGATGAAAGAATTTGCGCGGGACTTCAGCGATTGATAGCATCGACCTGGCGGCGTGCCTTCACACCGCCGGTCATTGCTTCGAATTATCTGGGGAGGTTCATCATGAGTTTCTATCGCGCTTTGTGCTCAACGTTTTCTGGAATGGCGGCCGGGGCCGTCTTCGTAGTTGGAATCATCGCATCTGCCGTACCTGTTCTTGCGGAGGGTGAAAGCGTCGTCCTGGTGGCAACGCAGAAGGCGGGTGACAGGGGGCCAATCGATGGCCTCATAGATGGTCTCAACCAGGCCGAGGAAACGTTTGGCGTCGAAACGCGGTTTCTCGAGGCTCTTGATCCGGCAACCTACGAAACCACGCTGAGAACACTGGCCAATCGGAAGACCGATGTCATCATAACGACATTCTTTGCAATGGGTTCGATCATCGAGGATCTTGCGCCGGAATTCCCGGATACGATCTTTGTCGTGATTGTCGCGGCGCCGCACGAGGCGCCGGTCGCCAACGCTCGTGTCGTGGGCTACAAGACACAGGAGAATGCATATCTGAGTGGCACCTATGCCGCCCACATGTCCGACTCCGGCAGGATTGCCCTGATTGCAGGCGTTCCGCTGCCATATGTCTGGGCCGACTACAACGCATTCGCAAGCGCAGCCAAGGCTGTGAATCCCTCGGTCGAATCGAGCGTCGCCTTCGTGCAGTCGTTCGAAGACCCGGTCAAGGGACGGGAAGTTGCCGCCGGGCTCTATGCCCAGGGCGTGGACGCAATCTACACGGGTGCGGCAGCAAGCGATATCGGCGTGGTGGACGCAGCGGTGGAATCCGACAACCTCGTAATTGCAGCATCGCCGCCATTGATCGACCAGGCTCCGGAACATGTCGCCATGATCGCGTCATTTGAATGGGCGCGGACGCTGATGATCGAAGTGGAAAACGCACTTGCGGAACAGTTCGAAAGCGGATTTCGGCTTGGAGGCGTCGATACGGGTGAAATCGTCATGACGTTCCCCGAAACCTTCGCAGGTCCGCCGGAACGGGTCGCAGCGGCGCGGGCGGCAACCGAAGCCGCCTATTCGTCTATGGCCGACGGCTCGCTGATGGTGCCCTACGATACCACCGAACCGTCGAACTGACGCCGGCAGAAGGAAAAGCGGCAGGGAACCGTCCGGGTTCGCTGCCGCCCGGCCATCGAGGCAGCGTTGAACGTCGCGCTGTCCTGTGAAGGCGTGAGCGTTCGTTACGGTGCCGTGCAGGCCCTGGACAACGTCTCCCTGGATTTCGAGGCTGGCAGGATCCACGCTCTGCTGGGCCAGAACGGCGCGGGCAAGACTACCCTGGCACGGTTCTTCTCCGGGTTGATCAGGAGCGAGGCGGGAGAACTGGCAATCAACGGACGCATGGTTCCGGCGGGAGATGTCGCCGGGGTTCGGGCGCGTGGCCTGGACATTGTCCATCAGCGCTTTACGCTTCCTCCGACTTTTTCAGTATCCGATGCACTCGAGTTGACTGCATACAGGAAGAAGGGCCGAGGTGTATTTTCGGCCGGGGCCGTCGCCGAAGCCTGGAAAGAGGAAATGCGGAATGCAGGAATAGCTGCGTCTCCGCATGCGACGGTTTCGTCCCTTCCGATTGAAACCATCCAGTCTCTGGAAATCCTGAGAGCGCTTTCCGGCGACGCGCATGTCCTGATCCTGGATGAACCCACGGCGCTGCTGTCTCCAGGAGCGATAGACGCGTTGTTCGATCGCCTGCGCAGGCTGCGGGACCAGGGAGTTACTCTGCTCGTGATCCTGCACAAGCTGCAGGAAGTTCAGGAAATCGCCGATACCGTGTCCATTCTCCGTGACGGCAGGCTTGTCCTGGCTCCAACGCCAACCGGAGACACCACATCCGCCCGGTTGAGCGACATGATGATCGGTCACCAGGAAATGGCGGAATCTTCGATGGCCGCGCCAGGCAAGGCCTCCTCAGGGGAATCACTGGTCAGCGTGGACCGCGTGTCGACAACCGAGGGCATGTCGGCGGGCGTGGAACTCAGTGATGTCTCGTTCTCGATTGGCCGGCATGAAATTCTCGGCGTTGCCGGAATCGAAGGCAACGGGCAGAGGCAGCTTGCAGAATTGCTGTGCGGTTTCTGTGAAATTACCCAGGGGAGCGTCTCCCTAGATGGCCGGAACCTGATGGAGATGAGCGCTGCAGAGCGCCGCGCCGCGGGCGTCCGCAACGTTCCGTTTGATCGGATGAGCGAAGGGGCAAGTCTTGAAACACCTCTCTGGGAGAATGTCCTTTCCTGGCGTTCGGAGGAATTCTGCCGCAATCGCCTGCCATTCGTGTCAATAGGCGAGATGAAGAGGCAGGCGGAGACGGCCCTCGGCACCCTCGGCGTCAAATACGACACTCTCGACAACCAGGCTGTCTCCCTTTCGGGTGGAAACCTGCAGCGGCTGGTTCTGGCCCGCGAACTCGTCGACGGAGCGGTGCTTCTCGTTGCGGCACAGCCAACCCGGGGCCTGGATTTCGGCGCAGCCAAGTTCGTTCTCGGCTATCTGGAGTTGCTGAGAAGTGAAGGTTCAGCCGTGGTCCTGATCTCATCCGATCTTGACGAGTTGTTCGAGGTCAGCGACCGGATCATCGTGCTGCGCGGCGGACGGGTTTCCGGGCAATTCCATCCACCCTTCAGTCGCCGTTCAGTCGGTGATGCAATGGTCGGTGCGGCACGATGAGAGCAATTGCATTCAACGCGCTGCGTTTCGGGGCGCCCGTTCTGGCGTCCTTTCTGCTGTGCGGCATCTTTTTCGCCTTCGCAGGCTACGATGTCTGGGAAGTCACGCTCGGTGTGCTTGAAGGTGCGGTCACTGGTCCGGGTTCATTCAATCAGACGCTCAGGTGGTCCATACCGATGATCCTGCTGGCGCTGGGCTTCATGATTTCGTTCCGGACCGGCGAATTCAACATTGGTGGACAGGGACAGTTGATGCTGGGCGGGCTGGGCGCGGTGGCCATTGCCCTTACGATACCGGGTCCACCCGTCATCATCCTGCCGCTGGCAATTGCTTCCGGAATTCTCATGGGTGCGCTCTGGTCGGCAATCGCGGGGTTTCTGAAGCTCCGATACGGCGCCGACGAAGTGATCACCACACTGATGTTGAACTTCATAGCGGTACTCTTCATCCAATGGGTAACCATCGGCCCGCTGAAGGATGCGGCGGTTCGCGGCGAAACGGCGTCGACTCGCAAGGTTGACAGCGCCCTGCGCCTGTCAGGTGGCGACGGTGTTTCGCCGGGGATGCTTGCCCTGGTCGCCTTCACCATCCTCGTGGCCTGGTTGATTTCCGAACGCACACCGTTCGGCCTCAAGAGCCGGCTGATCGGAGCAAACTCCAATGCGGCGAGGTGGCAGGGCATAGACGTGAAGCGGTTTCGAATGGGGGCCTATCTGATTACGGGCGGCTTCGCGGGACTGGCAGGCGCGTTCGAGGTTCTGGGTCCGAATGGCCGTCTCGTGACCGATGCGACTCCCACGATCGGGTTTACCGCGATCGTGGTTGCGATTGTCGGAATGTCGCGCGTTCCCGGAATCGTCATGGCGGGACTGCTGTTTGGCGGATTGCAGGCGGCGATTCTCTTCCTCCCGATCGTGAGCGACATACCGAATTCCGGACTTCGCATCATCGAGGGATGTATTGCCGCGCTCGTGACAGCCCGCTTCCTGCACCTGCGCTGGCTGCGCTCTGCCAAGGAACGTGAAGGGAGATCTGGTGGAATTGCTTGATCAATTCGTTGTCACGATGCTTCGCTCGTCGACACCGATAATACTCGCTGCGGTTGCCGGCCTGTTTGCTATCCGGTCCGGCGTTTTCCATCTCGGGATGGAGGGACTCATGCTTGCGGCCGCGTTCGTCGCCGTTGCAGCTGGCACGGTGTTCGGGTCCGTCTGGTTGGGCCTGGTATGCGCTGTCTGTGCCTGCATGGTGCTTTCCGCGATCTACTGGGTGCTGATAGATCGGCTGCGGGCAGATACCGTGATTGCGGGTCTCGGACTTACAGCGATCTGCGTCGGCGGCACGGCATTCCTTATGCAGGCGATCTTCGATCAGCGGGGTTCGATGCAGTCATCGGTTCGCCTGCCAAGACCGGTAACGGGCGTGGATGAAGGTCCATTGGCGTTCGTTTCGGAACTTTCAATCCTGACCTGGCTCTTGCCCTTTCTTGTGCTGGCCGGCTGGCTGCTGTTGACCAGGACCCGCCTCGGCCTGCAGATTGCTGCCGTTGGCGACTATCCCTATGGCGCAGAAGCGTCCGGCGTCAACCAGTCGCTTGTTCGCCTCTACGCTATCCTGATTACCGGCTTTGGCTGTGCTCTTGCCGGAGCACAACTGTCGGTCGGCGATCTCAGCAGCTTTACCGAGAACATGACGAACGGTCGCGGTTTCATTGCCCTGGCTGCAATGCTGTTCGGTGCGCGGTCTCCACTCTACACGGCGCTCGCAGGGCTCTTCTTCGGTTTTGCGGACGCGTTCGGCATTCTCATCCAGATCAATGCGGACGGCACCGTTCCAAGGCAATTTGTCCTGATGGCGCCGTTTGTTGTAACCATTGTCATCGTGGCGCTAAGCAGTTCGCTGGTCAGAAAAGGGAAGGAATACCGTGGCTAACAACAAGATCAGCCCCGAGGCGCTGGCGATCGAGAACATGTTCCGCGAGCAGCGCGCCGGTGCCGACGAAACCGTCGACATTCTGACGGAACGCGAGAACACCAAGGATGTCTATGAATTGGCCGGGGAGCCCGGAGGTGTTCGGATTGAACACGAGGAAATTGAAGGCGTTCCTGCTCTGCGGATCATTCCCGACTTGGACGAGGGCGACTTCACCGTCATTTTCCTGCATGGAGGCGCCTATTGCCTGATGAGCGCATGGACGCATCACCGCCTTGCAGGCCACATGGCATCCTCATGCAGGCGACAGGTCATCGTTCCCGATTACAGTCTGGCTCCCGAACACCCCTTTCCGAAGGCCCGGGATGAATGCACTGCGGTCCTGCTGTCCGTTCAACTCGAAAACCCGGAAGTCCCGGTTGCGCTGATAGGTGAGTCAGCCGGAGGAGGCCTTGCGCTGTCCTCGCTGCTCACGATCCGGGATGGCGGCCAGAAGCTGCCCTTTGCTGCCATACTCATGGCTCCGTGGCTCGACCTCACGCTGGAATCGCCTTCGGTCAGGACCGCTGCAGAGGATGATGTCATTCTGACCGAGGGCCTGTTGAGAGCCAAGGCGGCCCTGTATGCGGCGGGCGCCGACCTGAACGACCCGTTGGTTTCACCTTTGTTCGGAAAGTTTGCCGGGCTGCCTCCGCTGTATGTGCAATCAGCAGGAAAAGACCTGTTGAGGGATGACAGCAGCAGGCTGGAGAATGCCTACATTGCCCAGGGCCTGTCGCTGCGGCATGACTTTTATACCGATATGCTCCACAGCTTTCAGTTCTATGCCGGTAACATGCCTGAAGCTGACCGTGCGATCGTCAAATGTGCAGACTTCCTGCACGAGAACTTCGCGAAACAAAGGACGCATTCAGACTTCGAATGACAGTGCGCCGTGGACTTCCCACCTGTTGTGAAGCGGGTTTGGCGGAATTTGAACAGGTGTCGTCAGTCATGTCTGGCGGATATCCCGTGAACGGTCTGGATGGAATCCTGGCTGGCTCACCGACATGACGCAAGCGACGGCGATCAGTCGATCTGCCACATTACGCAGAGCGCGGGCATGTCCGTGCCCCTCGCACGCGGAGGGTCGCATTTCGCCTGGCACACCGGGTCCGGTCGGGCGGCCATGACCACCCGGTGATGGTCCGCATCCTGCAGGCGATTGCGTGCGGCGAGGCGCCTCCTGACGATCAGGGCCTTGCTGACCGGCCCTTGAGTCAAATTTGGTGGCTACATTCGTGAAATCCTGCAGTTGCTCTTTGGATGAATTTCGGGCGGTACTCAGGCGAAGCTTGGCAGGTGAATTTTGCACCAGCCAGTCCGGAGTTCGCCCTGTCCGTGACATCGAAATTCACAGTGAACGACGCGGCCCCGGAGGTGTCGCTTCTGGTGAGCGTGAGCGCGATGTCCCGCCTCGGTGACGGTCGCAGTCGTCGTCGGGATCGAGAGATCAGGCTTCGGCGTCGAGACCTTGTGGCTCGCGCTGTTCGCGGTCGCATGGATGCCGAGGCTCAAGGCCGCGTCCGCAATCCATCGGTCGGTCAGTTCCGTCCTGGCGAACGCCTGCCCCAGCAATCGCGGATGGTTGATTATCAGCACGGGGATGCTGCCGAGACGGATTAGGCAGATGTCGCCATAGGTCGTTTGGCAGAGTATTTGTCCGCCATCCTCGGATTCGACCGCCGCGCCTTCTTGTATCCGTCCAAATATCAGGACGGGATTTCCACGCCCTTCAAGGGGGCAGATTGCAGGGATGTTGCCGGGTTGCGTGCACCGACGCATCGGTGAAATTCTGTTTCATCGCGTTCGTCTCCGGCCAAGCTCTACTGAGCTATCGGATCACCGACGGCGCAATCGGCATACTGTCTGCCCGGGTCGGACACCGCCGGTTCTTGTATCGCTATATGGCACCTCCTTACGCTCATCGTGTTCCCTGACTTGCTGACGCAGGGCATCCTGCCATAGTTGCAATGCCCTGTAGTTCGCCGGGAACGCGCGAATGCTCTCAGCGGCCTTGTTGAGCATCCGCAAGGAAGCGAAGAAAACAAGCAAGAGACGGGGGTGACTCGGCGCCACATGCGCGTGGAACCTGCCTCCGCATGTATCCGGCGAAACGCCTGCGACCGCGGTCGCGTCAACCGAAGTGTCGTGCATGTCGTAGCCCGTCGCTGTCCCCAGAGGCGCTTCCCAGTTCAGGTCCAGCTTCCCATCTGTCGAGACGTCCAGATTCGTCGGCACGGCGGGCGGCGTCTCGGGAGCAGTTCGCGACGCCAGATCCGCACTGTCCGGCGACAGCCCATCCGACCCGTCATGCATACACATTCCTCTCAACGGTCGGCGCACGAACTGGACCCTCGACTCTTCCTCTTCGGGTTCACCGGCCGGGACGAAATGTGCCGGAGAGTATCGCCGAATATACAACCTGTTAATTGGTAATTCATATAATTAGCGACTTTAGACATATGATCAACATAAATATAGCTATCTGATAATAAACGCCGCCAATTGGTTGAGTGCTGTCGTGTATTCGGCCTCTCAACGCGCCGCGGGCCAGTATGGAGATACGAGGACCAGGTCCAATTCAGTTCTCCGGGCTCTCAGCCCTCACCCACACAGCTGGTTTCCCCGGCCCCGTCTCAATGATCGTTTGCCTTTACCTGTCCTCCGTCCCGCTCACATCCAACATGTCATCACGTCAAACTGCAGCCACTCGGGCAGCAGCCGTGACGGGAGCGCGACAGCTTTCATTCTTCGTCATCAGTGCCCAGGCCATGCGCGCCATCCGGTTGGCCATGGCAACCAACCTCCCTGGCTTGCGGACAAACCATGATCCTTCAGGCGCACTGCGCCAGACAGATCAGCGAAATGGTCAGCTGCATCCATGCGGGTCCGCTTCTCAAGATCCCTGATTTTCAAACCAAGCTTGCCGAACTGCACAAACAGAAGATCGGTCATCTCCCGCACTGCCTCCAGAAACGAGGCATTGGTCCGCATCCGTCGGCGCGCTACTGGGCCATGCACGGCTTCTCCGATTCCTGGATTCTCTGACCTGGTGCGAGGCTGATGCCGTCGCGTTGTACGGGTCAGGAGTCCCCTTCAACCAGCCAGCGGCAGAGAGGTCTGCTCTCCACAAGCTTCTTGTGTCGCGGTTGCGATCCGGATCCGCGGCCAACAAGGCAAAAGCGCGCAAGGATCCGGCGAAGGCCGGGATTCTGTTACGGGTGCTGTCAGGCAACAAGCCGCACCTGCTGGCCGAGTCCTGGCGCGAGTTACTTTGCCAAGGCCCATCCTGGAAACAACTGGCAGAACGGGCGATCGGCACACCTTCCGGCGAACTTCGCGAATTCCTGCCAATGTCCAATCCGTCCGGAATCCAAACTGCATTGCATGCCAGTGCCGGGTGAGTGCTTCTCAATGGTACCGACCTTGGAGTCCCCGGTTCCCGCCGGAAGGGTTGGACCGGTCGATATGCCCACTGTTTCAAAGATCGGCAAGATTGCAACCCGGACGACAAGCCGTTGGAGGCGCCGTGCAGGTGATTCGGATCTTCATGGGAAGCTGACAGGATGGTTCGAGACGATTCACGAAGGAATACGAGATCGTTCCGGGTAGGTCTTCAGACCAGGTTTCTTGCTGGTTCGGTGTTCAGCCTATGCCAATGATCTCTCTACAGTTGGCACAGGTTACAAACCGGCAAGAAGGCCCAAACCCGGTCGACAGATCAAGAACAGGTGTAGACGGTTTGCTCCATCGTCGGTCAATTGGCGGACGTGTCCATACAGCCAATTCCCGATGCCTGCAGGGATGGCGGTGTGAGCTTCGGATTTACACCTACGGTTCAGGTGTTCTGCCCGGATTCCGCCGTTTTCATGAAACGGTCAATGATCACGACCGGGTCCATTGATATCACCGGCACCGGCCTGTTGCCGGATTCGCACTTGCTGACCAGGACGGTCATCCGGTTCGATTCCAGTGCCAACCTCAATTGCGCAGCCGTTTCCTCGGCAGGGACTTCAACCACGTTTTCACAACCGCAGGCAGTGGCCACAGCGGCGAGCGAGGTCTTGCCTCCGGTATAGGTAGGCTGGTCCCCGGTGGAACCGTAACTGCCATTGTCGACGATCAGCAGGATGAAGTTGGGGGCCGGATTGTTGGCAATGGTGCTGAGGGTTGCAAGATTCGTGAGGACCGAACCGTCACCGTCAATCGCGACGACCTTCCCTTCCTGGGCGATGGCGAGGCCCAGACCAATTGACGAGCAGAGGCCCATCGTTCCCAGCATGTAGAAGTTCGACGGCTGGTCATCGAGTTCAAACAGTTCCTGTGAGGGGGAGCCGATATTGCAGACTGTCAACGTGTCCTGCAGCAACGGGACGATTTCCCTGAGCACGTCATAACGTATCATGCGGCAGACTCCCAAAAGCCTGCATCGCCGAGAATCGCAACGGGCTTTTTCGACATGAAGGAATGACGCAGGATTCCGTCAATCTCGCCAACCTGGCTGCAATTCGTCAAATGGAATGTGGGAATGTGCAACTGGCCGAGTATAGCCTTGGTGTGAATTGCCATCTCGACCTGGCAGGCGACCTTTTCTCCAACCTCGCCCCTGTAACTGATCAGCATCGGCAGTGGTAAGTGATAGAACTGAATGAGGGTGGCGAGAGCGTTGACGACGACGCCGAGCGCAGTGTTCTGCATGATGATGCAGGAGCGCATGCCGCCCATATAGGCTCCGGCGCAAAGACCCATTCCCTCATCTTCCTTGTTGCACGGCACGTGAAGCATGTCGTCGGAACCGTCAACGAGTTCAATAACACCGGCAAGCTGCTTGCATGGTATCGAGGTCACAAACCGAATCCGGTTCCTGATCAGGCTTTCTACGATGCTTGCATCTGTTTCAGTCGCCATCAGTGACTCCGGCAAAAGGGCCGCCAACCACTAGCCGCAATCCCGAAGGTGCGCCAACACTTTTTCTGCGATCAACATGCTGACTCGATGATTGGATTCAACGGTCACTCCGGCGATGTGCGGTGTCAGTAACAGGTTCGGTACGTCTTCGAATCGTTCGGCATATTCCCGGTTGACCGGTTCTGACCCGAAGACATCGAGTGCCGCACCCAGGAGCCTTCCGGAACTGAGCGCGTCGGCAACCGCATCTTCATCGACGATTCCGCCACGGGCCGAGTTGATCAGGACTGCTCCCGTCTTCATAAGCGCGAGTTTCCCTGCATCAATCAGGTTGCCGGTCTCGGGGGTCAGAGGAACATGCAGGCTGACCACGTCGGCCTCGGCTAGCAGGCTCTCAAGCTCCCTTCGTCCGGCCAGACGCCAGGCGTCGTTGTCCGGCGAAAGATAGGGATCGAAAGCGACAACGCGCATTCCCAATCCTGCGGCCAGTCCAGCGACAATCTGCCCGATAGACCCGAAGCCGACCAGGCCCAGAGTCTTCCCGTGCACTTCATTTCCGACACAACCCTGACGCGGCCATTCTCCGGCAAGGATGGCTTCGTTCGAGGAGTAGGCTCGGCGCAGCATCATCATTGATGTTGCGATCACGAACTCGGCAACGCTCCGGTCATTGGCACCGGTTGCCGGATAGACGGTTATTCCTTGCTCATTGCACGCAGCAAGGTCGATGTTGTCCAGGCCAACGCCAAGCCTGCCGACACACTCCAGTTGTTCCGCATGACCAAGCAGGTCCCGCGTGACCCGGGTCCTGTTGCGAACAATCAGGGCCCTGGCTGTCTTGGCATGACGTGAAAGTTCGCCTGCATTGTCCGGTAGTCCGGGCAGGTAGGTCACGTCATGGCTTCGCCGCAGCAGGGTGACGGCAGCGTCATCCATGAATTCGGTGATCAGGATCATGCATGGCCCCTGAATCTGCTATGGCCGACAGGTGTTGCTTTCGTTCAGCCCTTGAGATCGTCCCAGAAGCCCCTGACCTTTTCACTGAGCGAACCGTCCTTCGAGTGCCCGTGATCCGAAAGCTCATCGAATTGTTCGAGCAGTTCCCTCTGCTCGGCTGTCAGGTCCGTCGGAGTTTCCACGGCAAGCGTAATGTACATATCTCCCCTGGCGGAGTTCTTGTCACGCAGAACGGGCATCCCCTTTCGCGACATTCGCAGCCGTTTGCCCGGCTGGCTTCCGGCCGGAATGCGGACACTGGCTACCCCGCCGTCGATCGTCGGGATCTTGATTTCGCAGCCGAGCGCAGCCTTCGGCATTGAAACCCGTGCGACATGGTAAAGGTCATTTCCGACCCGTTCATAATCCCTGTGTTCCTTGACATTTACAAAGATATAGAGGTCCCCGGCCTGGCCGCCGCGCAGCCCTGCCTCCCCCCTTCCACTGAGCCGTATCCGCGATCCGGTTTCGACGCCTTTCGGAATCTCGACGTCTATGCTCTGGTCCTTCCTTACCCTTCCGGCTCCGGCGCAGTGCGAACAGGGGCTGCGGATGATCCGTCCGGCGCCGTTGCAGGTCGGACAGGTACGTTCAAGTGTGAAGAATCCCTGCTGCGTACGAACTTTTCCGGCACCCGAACATGTCGGACAGACACTCGGTTCCGTCCCGCCTTCGGTTCCCCTCCCATGGCAGGACTCGCAGGACACCGAACTCGGAACCGTGACCCGCTTGCGGACGCCGGTGAAGGCTTCTTCCAGGTCCAGTCCGACGTCATATCGAAGGTCGGACCCCCGGTTGCTCTGGCCACGCGATCCCTGTCGCCGGCCCCCGCCCATGAAATCGCCGAAGAGATCCTCGAAGACATCCGAAAAAGCCGACGAGAAATGAGCTGAGCCGGAAGGTCCGCCACCACCTTCAAACGCGCTGTGGCCAAACTGGTCGTACAGCTCCTTCTTCTGAGGATCCTTGAGCACGTCATAGGCTTCGTTGACCGACTTGAACTGCGTTTCGGCGTTGGGATTGTCCTTGTTCTGGTCGGGATGCAGTTCGCGCGCCTTGCGACGGTAGGCCTTCTTTATTTCATCGCCGGATGCCCCTCGAGAGACACCCAGCGTTTCATAGTAGTCGCCCTTTTCCATTCGGCGCTCAAGGAATCCTAGGCCGGGAACCGCGGTTCAGAACGGCCCGTCAGTTCTTCTTGCCTTCCTGATCGTCCTGGACATCCTCGAAATAGGCATCGACGACATCCTCTTCATGACCTTCGGCATCGGCATCACTTCCCGGCTCGCTTTCGCTGGCTTCAGCGGATTCCTTCATCTCCGCTTCGTAGATCGCCTGGCCAAGCTTCATCGCCGCGTCGGTCAGATTCTGGATCCCGCCCTTGATCTTGTCGACATCGTCGGTTTCCATCTGCTCCTCAAGGGCATTCATGGCAAGCTCGATTGCTTCGACAGTCGCCGGATCGACCTTGTCGCCATGTTCCTCGATGTTCTTGCGCGTCGAATGCACCAGGGATTCGGCCTGGTTCTTCGTTTCGACAAGAAGCTTCCGCTCCCTGTCGGCTTCCGCGTTGGCCTCCGCGTCGGCGATCATCTGTTCGATGTCCTCATCGGTGAGCCCTCCGGACGCCTGGATCGTGATCTTCTGTTCCTTGCCGGTGCCCTTGTCCTTTGCGGATACAGAGACGATTCCGTTCGCATCGATATCGAATGCAACCTCGATCTGCGGCACCCCGCGCGGCGCCGGCGGAATCTGTTCAAGGTTGAACTGTCCCAGCAGCTTGTTGTGCTCGGCCATGTCGCGTTCACCCTGGAACACCCTTATCGTCACGGCACTCTGGTTATCTTCTGCCGTCGAGAAAATCTGGGATTTCTTGGTCGGGATGGTCGTGTTGCGTTCAATCAACCTTGTGAACACGCCGCCCAGCGTCTCAATTCCGAGGGACAACGGTGTGACGTCAAGCAGGACGACATCCTTGACGTCGCCGCGGAGCACGCCGGCCTGAATGGCAGCACCCATGGCCACGACCTCATCCGGATTGACGCCCTTGTGGGGATCCTTTCCGAAGAAAGTCGAGACTTCCTGGATCACTCTCGGCATCCGGGTCATTCCGCCAACCAGCACGACCTCGTCGATGTCGGATTTGGAGAGTCCTGCGTCCTTCAGGGCTGCTGCACAGGGCTTGAGGGATTTCTTGACGAGGCTGCCGACCAGGCTTTCGAGCTTCGCCCGCGTGAGCTTGGTGACGAGGTGAAGCGGCTGACCGCCATTCGGGTCCATCGAGATGAACGGCTGGTTGATTTCCGTTTCCTGGCTTGAAGACAGCTCGATCTTGGCTTTCTCCGAAGCTTCCTTGAGCCGCTGGAGCGCCATCTTGTCCTTGGTCAGGTCAACACCGTGTTCCTTCTTGAACTGGTCGGCGAGGTGCCTGACGATACACATGTCGAAGTCCTCGCCACCGAGGAAAGTGTCCCCGTTGGTCGCCTTGACTTCGAAAAGGCCCTCATCAATTTCGAGGATGGTAATGTCGAAGGTGCCGCCTCCGAGGTCGTAGACCGCAATGATCTTGGTTTCCTTCTTGTCCAGCCCGTAGGCAAGGGCAGCGGCCGTCGGTTCGTTGATGATGCGCAGAACGTCAAGTCCGGCGATCTTGCCGGCATCCTTGGTTGCCTGGCGCTGGGCATCGTTGAAATAGGCAGGAACGGTTATCACTGCCTGTGTGACATCCTCGCCGAGATAGCTGTCGGCGGTTTCCTTCATTTTCTGGAGGATCGCAGCGGAAATCTGCGACGGCGAGTACTTTTCGCCCTTCACGGTGACCCATGCATCGCCGTTGCCGCCGTCGACAACTTCGTAGGAAAGGTTTTTCTTGTCCTTCGCAAGATCAGCATCATCGATTCGACGTCCGATGAGCCTCTTGACCGCAAACACAGTGTTGCTGGCGTTCGTAACTGCCTGGCGCTTCGCCGGCTGTCCCACCAGTTGCTCGTTATCCGTGAATGCCACGATCGAAGGCGTGGTCCTCATGCCTTCAGAATTCTCTACGACCTTGGGCTGCGAACCGTCCATTATGGCCACACACGAGTTTGTCGTGCCCAGGTCAATCCCGATTACCTTGCTCATTTCGACTTCCTTTCCCAAACCCCGGTGAAGAGTATCTCCAAAACGGACCGGACAGATTTCAAAAAGATTGCGGAGATGGCGGTCACCATCACGGCGGGTTATATATGTGCGCGCTACCCTACCATCAAGAATTCGCCGGAAAATTCAGTGGGGACCGGCAGTTGGCGAGTTCGGAGGCAGACATGCAAGCTGGCGCCTTTCCTGGAGGAAGGTTCCGCACAATCCGCGGATTCAGGATCTTCGACGGACTGCTGGAGGAACCGGAGCAGTTGCGCATCCTCGACGACATGCGCGGGGTTGCCGCAGAAGCGCCATTCTTCACGCCGGTTACTCCGTCCGGCAAGCAAATGTCCGTCCGAATGACCTCTGCCGGGTCTCTCGGCTGGGTCACCGACCGAAGAGGCTATCGCTACGAACCAGTGCATCCGTCCGGGTGCCCCTGGCCGCCGATCCCGCGATCCGTGCTGGAGATCTGGCGCAGGACCGCGGAATGTTCCCGCGATCCGGATTCCTGCCTTGTCAATCTCTACCACGCAAATGCCCGCATGGGGATGCACCAGGATGCTGACGAGGCCGACCTGACCTGGCCGGTCGTTTCGATATCGCTCGGCGACGACGCACTGTTCCGCATCGGCAACGTCGAAAGGGGCGGGAAGACGGAATCTGTCTGGCTTCACTCCGGTGATGTCGTTGTCATGGACGGCGAGGCACGGATGCGTCATCACGGGATCGACAGGATCAAGTTCGGAACCTCCACACTCCTGTCGAAGGGTGGCCGGCTGAACCTGACACTCCGCGTGGCCGGCCGAGTTCGGCTTGCCGAAACGTCGCGGCGAGCGAGCCGGGAAATTGAATTGTCGTGACACTCTACTGAACGAGATAGTAGAAGGCGCCCGGGATCGAAGAAAGAAGCATGGGACGAAGGATGGACTATTCACGAGTCGAAGAGACCTTCGTCGACCTTTCTTTCCGGGCGGGATCAGTGATTCTGGATGCCTTCAATGCGCCGGAAATCGAAACCAGCTGGAAGAATGATGGAAGCCCGGTCACGGTGGCCGACCTTGCGGCAGACGAGTTGATCCGGGATGGCCTGCGCCGGGCATTTCCCGGCACGCTGGTCGTCAGCGAGGAAAACGCGCGAAGCCATTCGTTACGAGCCGGCCGCTTCTTCCTGGTTGATCCGCTGGACGGAACCAGCGGATTCAGGCGTGGAAAGACCGAGTTTACCGTCAACATCGCCCTGATCGAAAACGGGATTCCGACGATGGGCGTCATCCATGCACCGGCGCTGGGCCGCCATTTCTGCACGGTCGCCGGCGGGAAGGTTGTCGAACGCCGGCCCGAATCCGGAACGGAGTCCTACAGGATTGCCTCGGAACACAGGATTTCGAAGCGCGTCAATTCATCGATCCGGGTGGTTGCATCGCGAACCATGCGCTCGGACAGTCGAGTTGCCGAGTTGCTCGAACGGTATGACGTGGCGAGTGTCCATGTCATGTCCTCGTCGATCAAGTTCTGCCTGATTGCGGCGGGTGAAGCCGATCTCTACCCGAGACTGGCGCGGACCATGGAATGGGACACTGCCGCAGGGCATGCTATACTGCGCGCGGCAGGCGGCAAGGTAATACGGTTTGATGGCGGAATGGACCTCGAGTATGGAAAGCCCCGGTCCGAGAATCCGGACTTTATCGCCTTCGCCCCGGGAATAGACGTCTAAGTGAACTTGAATTGTCTGTACTGATCGTCATACCGGCACGTTTTGCATCATCGAGGTTCCCGGGAAAGCCGCTTGAGATGCTCCGCGGGGCAACCGGTCTGAACAAGACCCTCGTCCAGCGTACCTGGGAAGCGGCAATGCAGGTCGAGGGCATTGATCGCGTCGTTGTCGCAACTGACGACATCCGTATCCGCGATGCGGTCGAGAGGTTCGGCGGCGAATGCGTCATGACCAGCCCGAAATGCAGGAATGGTACCGAACGCTGCTGGGCCGCGCATGAACGGCTGGGCGGACGATACACCACGATCATCAACGTCCAGGGTGATGCGCCGCTTACCCCGCCGTCATTTGTCGAGAGCCTGGTTGCGGCAATGCAGTCCGATCTGGGAATTGCCGTGGCGACGCCGGTGTTCCGGTTCGACCGGGAGACACTCGAGAGGTTTGAAGAAGACCGGAGGAACAATCGCGTGGGCGGAACGACAGCGGTATTCGACGAAGGGAACCGTGCCTTGTATTTTTCCAAGGAGATCATTCCGTGGACGGGATTCAGCCTTGTTTCGGATGACGCGTTGCCTGTGTTTCACCATGCTGGTGTCTATGCATACACTCCCGAAGCACTCCGGTGGTATTGCCAGCGTGAACCAAGCGTGCTCGAATTGTGCGAAGGACTGGAACAACTGCGGTTCCTGGAGCAGGGAATGGAAGTCATCTGTGTCGAGGTCGAGGCCGAGCACCAACTCTTCTGGGAGGTCAACAATCCTGATGACATCTCCAGGGTGGAGCAAAGGCTTGCAACTCTTGGGATTGAATAGGTATCGCCAGTTTGCCGTGGCGACGAGTGCAAGGAGGGCGCCGCCATGATCCTTGATGATTTCCTGATGGGCAGCTTGCAGTTCCTGTCGGCGCTGTTCATTTTCTTTGTCGGATCGGCCGTCGCGATTGCGGTTGCGCTGTACGTTGTCGATGTCAGCCAGACCAAGGACGCGGTCCGGAGAAACTATCCCGTTCTGGGGAGGTTCCGTTACCTGTTCACGATGCTCGGCGAGTTCTTTCGCCAGTATTTCTTTGCCATGGACCGGGAGGAAATGCCGTTCAACCGCGCCGAGCGCGACTGGGTTGATCGTTCGGCAAAGAATCTCGACAATACGGTTGCCTTCGGATCAACGAAGAACCTGTCGCCTGCTGGAACCGCGATCTTCGTCAATTGTCCGTTTCCCACGCTGACCGAGGATGCTGTCGAGATGGTTCCGATGCTCATCGGCGAGTACAGCCGGCAACCCTACAATGCCCCGTCATTCTTCAACATTTCCGGAATGAGCTACGGTGCACTGTCAACACCGGCAGTTCGGGCGCTGTC
Source organism: Paracoccaceae bacterium (assembly GCA_963664715.2). Classification (GTDB taxonomy): domain Bacteria; phylum Pseudomonadota; class Alphaproteobacteria; order Rhodobacterales; family Rhodobacteraceae; genus JAPOXR01. Next base: position 479,019 of record CAXXUY010000011.1, on the reverse strand, counting down.
GAAGGGTGCAGCCCTGGCAGGCTGCTGGTTCAATACCGGAGAGGGAGGGCTGTCCAGGTACCACCTCGAAGGCGGTTGCGATATCGTGTTCCAGATCGGAACCGCAAAATACGGGGTACGCGACGAGGCCGGACACCTGAACGATGACAGGCTGCGTGAAGTTGCGGCCCATGACAGCATTCGCATGTTCGAACTCAAACTGAGCCAGGGTGCCAAACCCGGCAAGGGCGGCATACTTCCCGGTGCAAAGGTGACGGCCGAGATCGCCGAAATCCGCGGCATCCGGGAAGGCGAGGATTCCATATCTCCAAACCGGCACCCGGAAATCCGGAACATACCGCAACTGCTCGACATGATAGCGCATATACGTGACGTCACAGGCAAGCCAGTTGGGTTCAAGTCCGTTGTCGGAAATGTCGACTGGCTCGAAGAGATGTGCGAGGAAGTGCACGCGCGCGGGATCGAAAGTGCTCCTGACTTCATTTCGGTGGATGGCGGCGACGGCGGCACCGGCGCAGCGCCGATGCCATTGATGGACAATGTGGGGCTGACGATCAAGGAGGCCCTTCCACTGACTTCAGACACGCTCCACCGATATGACCTCAGGGACAGGATCAGGTTGATTGCGTCAGGTAAACTCGTCACGCCGGCGGAAGTCGGGTGGGCGATCGCCACGGGGGCCGATTTCGTCACTTCGGCACGCGGGTTCATGTTCGCCCTCGGCTGCATCCAGTCTCTCAAGTGCAACAGGAATACCTGCCCGACCGGAGTGACGACCCACAATCCGCGACTGCAGAAGGGCCTCAATCCGACCGAAAAATCCGTCCGTGTTGCGAACTATTGCCGAAAGGTCATCAGGGAGGTGCAGATGATCTCCCATTCCTGTGGGGTCGTCAGGCCGCGGCTGATGGATCGCAGCCATGTGCGCCTTGTGATGGGAGACGGAAGGTCCGTACCGATGAACGAACTCTATCCGCGTCCAGAGGTTCTCCCAAAATTCGCGGCTTGACCAGGACCTGCAGAGGGCCAGGCTGCCAGGCGTGCCTCGTCGGTCCCTATTCAAGCTCTGGATTGTCGAACTGCTGAAGCAAAGAGAGCTCTCTTTGTTGATATGCTCGATGAACGGCTTGACGGGAACTTTGTTCCATCCTGGCCGTTGGATCGGCCAAGTCGTGCGCTTTGTTGCCAAGTGAGAGGCCCGCTCCCTCTCATACAGCGTAACGGCGATCAACGGTGCATCCGGGCTAGCCCGAACAATTAACTACGGGGGTGTACATGGGGTTGGATTCTGTGGTATTGGTTAATGATTGCAAACACTTACCAATGCCCGGAGATCCGACCCCATGCAGACAGAGTGTACACCACAGCAACTGGAATTTGAAGCTCCTGGACGGCGCCGTGTCGTCGGGGCATTCGACGGCGGACGGATGACGTCCGATGGCGGTGCCCTTCTGCTGCGGGAGGCTGACCGGCTGTTTGACGTCACCGGCCGTCTTGCCGCCTGCTTTGCCGATTATCGCGATCAACGGCGCTGCGAGCATTCCGTTGCCCTGCTGGTTGCCCAGCGTGTCATGGCGCTTGCGCTTGGCTATGAGGATCTCAACGATCACGACCGGTTGCGGGACGATGCGGCCTTTGCGCTGGCCTGCGGCTGCACGGACCTGACCGGCAGCCATTGTTGTTTCCCGGCTTGAATTGCCGCGCAGCGCGGTAGATTTCCTGGTTTGGGCCGACTCCGATTTGTCTTGAAACCGGGTTAGTCCGGGAAGCCCCGGGCCGTGTTCGGCCGGGAACGGGTCGCGGGGATTGTGATTGCCCTCGTTGTGGCCCGTGTCTATTCGACCGGGTTCTGGAAAACGAGGTGGAGAGACGTTGCCGTCAACCATCATATCACGATGGTAGCGAATGATCTCGCCAAGCTCGCCTCCGCATCATAGCTATCTTGATAATTTCTGTCAGTTCGCGTTCAGATGCCATGGAAACTAGCTGGCGATAGAGGGCTGCTCGCGGAGCGCGTAGCTCAGTCTTGCTTGCGCCTCGACACGCCAAAGCTTCCTGTACTTCGTTTCTCCACAATAGATGCACAAAAACAAACGGATCCAGTGTTGGGTTCCTTAAGGCCTTCCGGACAGTCTGAAGCCGGGTCCCGCCGCGAGGTCCAGCACTAGCGTCAATGATCCCACACCAAACCGGCGCTAACTTTTCCACATCTTTCAAATGTCTTGAAGCAACAACCAGTGTCAGTTTTTGGAGAGCCTGAAAATAGGTCATTAGCTGGTCGGGCAACCGTTCGAGATTGTCCTGGGAATTCTTGATTTCGAAACCGTGGATAATCCCATTTATTGTTGCAACATCAATTCGGGACTTTGCATGTGCGAGACCAAGTTCGTGGACAATCATTCCTCCTCTGCGCTCCGATAGGCGCTTCAGGCGTGTACCGACAAGAACACGCCTGATGTCTCGGTCGCGTATCTGGATCCTATTGGAGCCGTGATCTTGCGCTAATCTGGCAGAAATCATACTTGACCATGTCGATGCCAACTAGCTGGCATTGAATTCTCCCAAAACAATGCTCTGCACCAGTTCTACTTGTGTGATTGAATTACCCTCCAACTCAGCTGCCTACAACTCTGGGTCAGATATTGTTCCGCAAGAGTCAGTTCAGATACAGCCGTCGAGATTTGGTTTGCGCTCGTTGATGTCGAAGGCAGTAATTTCATGGCCATCACGTTTCAGGCGGGCTGCAACCTCTGCTCCAATTCCGGTGGCTGCCCCGGTCAATGCAGCACGAAAGTCAAACCCTCACGACTTTTAGCCTCGTCTTCAGCTCAGTCCGGCAAAACGCATGCAGGAAACAGGTTTGTTCGGAAATATCCAGCATCTCCTGCGCTGTCTCGTCGCTCTCGGAAGTCTCGAGATAGACATGCGTTTCAATCGGGTCCGCTTCGCCAGCCTTTCCAGTTCCGCCCGAGGCGCCGCCGAGGCTGAAATGGGTATCCTGCACGATGCGATAATCCGGCAGGTCCAGTTTCAGCATGGACACGAACCGCCCGAACTGCGTCATGAAACAAAAGCCGATCCCGGCGCTGATCAAGGTGTTTGCATCCGGAGCGCGCCCGTCCTCGGAACTGAGAAACCGGAACGAAGTGCCATAAGGAGAGTACTGCATCTGCTGGATCTCCTTGATTCCATCAGCACGCAGAACCGAAACCGCGCCAATGTTCAGACGGCGGTCCTGCTCATCGGACAGGGAAGATGCCTGGCTGACTGTACCCATGACCACTTTCTTTTTCGGTGTTGGTCCAACCTTTCCCATCAGGCCCGAAACGCTTTGTCCGGCCCTGGACCTGGCAAAGTGACTTCCCGGGTCAGGAAACAGTGGCAGCCCGAGGTCCTTTGCCTCGGCCGTCGGCAATTCACGCCCGTTCTTTCCCAGCTTGAAAAGGCTCTCAAGTTGGCCGCGCATGAGCCCATTGAGTGGAGACGCGTAGGTAGCATTGACGAGGAAATCCTGCAGCGCAGCATCGTCGAGGTCGCAATCGATCTCAACCTGAAGATCAATGTTCTCGGCGCCACCCACCATCGTGCGGCGAGGCATTGAGCCCTTCATCGTATAGTAGTTGTCCTGAATCAGTCTCAACTTTCTGATTTTCACACCCTGCAACTCTGCCAGGGCGGTGATTTCATTCATGAAGCTTGCAACCATCCCGCATGACAAGAAGGCAAGTGGGCACGGAGCCGAGTCATGCCCGTTCAGATAGGGTCCTTCATCGCTGACCAGGCGCCATGCCACGCCTGTCCTTGCCGAGCGAACCAAGGCTTCTTTCTGAAACCCGCTGAGCGAGCGCACCCAGGTGCGCAAGGCATCCCCCTTGCGGTTTTCAGGTGCCTCGATCTCCACCTCGTCTGCGTTCGCCAGTTTGAAGAACGGCGGCAGATCGCTGTCCCCGATGATGTCTTCACCAATCGTGCTCATTTTGGCTGTCTTCCTTGCAGCGTCCCTGGTTCGGTTGCCCATGATATTCCGGATCATCAATGATGGCGACCACCTCTTGCAGATAGGATCGGGTTTCCGCTTTTTCACCAACTTGATCGACACGCTTCCGGGCACGTTCCTGCAATGCTGTCAAAAGGGCCATACTTGCAGGATGCGCGCAGGTACAGCTACGCAGCAGTTGACTGATGCTGCTTCCGGCCGATCAATGACACTCTGCCTTGCCCGCTGTTGATTTCAGGAGAGGCAAGGCTGACCGTTTGCGCTTGCTGGACGGCCACCGGTTTTGATGCCCGATGTTCATCTCCAAGACTGGCGATTGTCCGCGGGAGCGAATCGATACGAATTCATTGTTCGAATGCGACAGTGTCGTCGGTCAAGCCATTCTGTAACTCTTCAATTTCGTAGGGAGTTCACGATTCATGGTTGACAACGAAGAAGCCGGATTCGCTACCTGCCAAACCAGCCCGGCCGCATGATGGACATCAAGGCTGCAGCCGGAGGTTGATGGACACGGTTTCAGACTTCCCGCGACAGAAGCGTTTCCTCGTATGGGTATCGACTGAGCGTGATCGGGCCGCTTTCGGTCACAAGCACCTGGTCTTCCAGCTTGACCCCTTCGACCCCTCCGACTTCGCCGATATAGTTCTCGACGCAGATCACCATTCCGGTTTCGAGTTCGCCGTCGTAGAATTCCGCGTGGTCCGGCGAATGCAGCACCACCGGCCATTCATCCGCCATGCCGACGCCATGCACCATGCATGGATAAAGCTGGTCGCCAAATCCCTCGGGTGGAAGGTAGCGCGCCAGTGCCATCTCGGAAAACGAGGCGCCGGCCTTTACGAGATTGGTGTTTTCCATCACTTCGGTGTGAGCGATCGTATAGAGTTTCTTCTGGTAATCCGTCGGCCGTCCCGGTCCACAGCGGAAGGCGCGGCTGATGTCTGCGCCATAGCTGAAGGGCCCGACCATTCCGCAATCGAACACGACAAGGTCACCGGCCCGGATGATGCGGCTCGAGGCCTCCCGTTGCCAGGGATTGGTTCGCTCGCCCGAAGCCAGCAGGCGGTAATCCAGCCACTCCCCACCACCTTCGATCACGGCTGACCACATCAGGGCCCAGAGCTCCTGCTCCAAAATTCCGTTGCGAAGGGCCTCTCGAATACGGGTCATTCCATCCTCTGCGACGGCAATCGAGAGATTCATGGCCAGGACCTCTTCTGGCGACTTGATTTTCCGGGCCATGGCCAGAACGGGAGCAGCATCTGCCAGCTCGTGCCCAATGCCAGCCAGTGCTTGCCCGGCATGAAGTCCCGGGCGTTCGATGGCAATCCGCCTTCTTCCCGGACCACAATGGGTTCGGATCAGGTCATCCATCTGCCTGGCCCAGCGGTCCGTCCATTCCAGGTGCCGGGGCCCGGCAAACATGAAGCTGAGCGGTAGCATGTCCTCGCGGATTTCATCGATGGTCTCAAACTGGCTTCCGGTGGCCCGCCCCGGTTCACTGTCGAAGTAGATGACGGGACCCTCTGCCGGCACGAATAGATAACCGGCCTGTATGTGCATCTGGAACAGCGTGCAGTTGCGCACGCCAACAGCGTAGCGAATGGATAGCGGTTCGATCAGGATGATGGCGTCAAAACCCTGTTCAACGACCTGTTCGCGCAACCGGTTCCGGCGATAACGGCGAAGCCGTGGAACATCGATAATGCCCTCGGTATCCACCGACTGCACCGGCGGTGTTATCCAGGCTGCCTGCTCCAGTGTCAGTGGCTGCGGCCTGGGTGAAAAGGAAAGCGAATAGTCGCTTGCATCATTCATCGATGTGTTGGGTTCCATTTGTCCAGGGCTTCGCGGAACCTTTCTTTCTCGCCCGGGTGCATGCTGATGCTGGTCTCCGGATAGGGGAATTTCCCGGCTGCAACCTCGGAATGGAATTTTCCGAGCGCAGTGACACGTTCCTCGTGAACCTGCCTGTGCAATCGGCCCACATTTCCGAAGGAATGAGCGTGCTTTGGCAGATTCTCTTCTTCGCTTGCCTCGCCGCAAATGTCGGCCGCGAAAGAAAAAATCACGTCTCCGGCCATTCCCGAGCCGAGTGAAAAGGTCACGATCGAGGTCTTGCCATTCACCGCTTCCAGCACTTCTTCGGCGATGCATTCCGCTTCGACTGCGAAAACGCCTGCATCTTCCATCCGTTTGAGTGTTGCGAAGATCTTCAGCGCTTCATCTGCCTTGCGACCCCAACCTCGCAAGCCGCCACAGTAGTGGCTGAATGTCGGAATCAGTCCAATGTGGCTCTGGACGGGGATGCCTTCCCTGGCCATCATTTCCATCGCTTCAAGGGAGCGCAGTGTGTAGTACATGTCCGCACCCTTGCGCATGGCTTCGAACGCATGGGCCAGGAGTTCCTCGTTGGAGTCGAACTGTGCCCAGGTTGAACCCACACCCGTGAAGTGGTGGGGCGCCGTGCGCCGGACGTCCTCGATCTGGTCGGCCCCGACGACGAAGAGGTCTATCCCGGCCTCCAGGCAGGCCAACACCTCGTTGTTGTCTGCCGGATTCGTCATGCTGAGCTTGTGCCCTGACTCCTTCAGGGCCTGCAGGTCCGAAATCGTGTAATTTCGTCGGGCAGGTTTGCGGCTGAAGTCGTAAATGCGCTTCATGTATGGAAGTCTCCCGCTTCCGAGTCCGGGCGGCGGATGGACATGCGAACCGGAAGCATTGGCTCGGTGCCTGGCTTCCAGGAATGCCGACTTGCCAAGGCAGGTCGCCTGAAGGCCGGACAGAGTGTTCCCGGAGTTGGCACGGCAAACCACAAGATCGCACTCTCCATCTCACATCGTTCTGTGGGCTATGCGCTGGACATGGCCGGCTGTTGTGATCATGTGAGGTGCCTGGCGAATGCTTGCAGCCCTGGTTGACCAGCCGAGCGAGCGGCTTAGCACCACGATGAAAACCTCCCAGTTCGTGCGCAGAAAGCCGGGGTCAGGTTCAGGCACCTGGTCCTTTACAGCTTCCGCAAGCCTGGGCAGCGCGTGGAACGGCACCTGCGGATACAGGTGGTGTTCGACATGGTTGTTCATGTTCATGTAGAGAAAGCGTCCGAGCCAACTGGTCCGGAACGACCTGGTACTCTCTATGATGGAGGGTGAATTCTCCTGAAGCTCCACGTGCTGGATCAGCGCAAAGAGCAGCATGACCGGCGCCCCCAGGATTCGCGGAATGACGAGGAACCAGATCGGCCACCAGATGCCAACAAATGGTGCAGCGGCAATCAGTGTATAGATGGCCAGCATGATTCGGGCGTTTCGTGTCATCCTGGGGAATTCACCAACTGGCGTGACCATGCGCATCGTATCTGTGTAGCGGCCGGTCGCGAGACGCCAGAATGCCAAAAGGTGAAAACGCAACAGGCCGATTCCCGTAACCTCGGTCAGCCAACCGCCGATATCCATGGGCGTGTCGAAGGGCATCTGGCTGTCCTTGCCGACATGCCAAGTGTGGGTGTGGTGGTTGGTGTGGGTATAGCGGCGATGCAGTGGCTCCTCCATGTAAATCAGAGAAGTTAGCCACAATATGGCCTCGTTCAGCCAAAGTTTACGGAAGGCAGTGCCGTGAGCTGTTTCATGGCTGATCGAGTAACTGGGTACGGTCAGCACGATTCCGTACACGAACATTGCTGGCCAGGCCCATGCAGTTCCGATGGTGATCCAGACAAACGCACCACTCAGGGCAAGTGCTGCCGCCCACTGAGCCAGATAGATCAGCCCGGGTAGGTCTGAACGGGCGGCGATCGCCTTGAGCCTCTTCCTGTCGAGTTTGATGCCGGAGGATGCTGCGTTTGTGGGGACATGGTCGGGCATGGTTCAATTCGCGTAGTCGGAATTTTCCTGGTCAAGAATTTCCTTGAGTTCAGCGAGATGGCGCTCTGCCTGTCCGGGATAGTTTTCGAGATCCCGTGCAGTACGTTCTGCAGTCTCGTTCGGCATGACCTTGAGTGGTGATCCGGTCTGCAGGGCTCGGACATATGTTTCGGCAGCGCGTTCGAAGTGATAGAGCCGGTTGAAAGTGTCTGCCACCGTGTCGCCAATCACCAGCAAGCCGTGATTGACCATGACCATCACCTTGACCAACGGGTTTGACAGCAGCGCGGCGCATCGCTCTCCTTCTCTCTCGAAGGCAAGTCCGCCGAATTCCTGGTCGACCACATGGCGGCCGTAAAATGTCGCCGTGTTCTGGTCGATAGGTGGCAAGGTGCTGTCGGCAAGGCATGCCAGCACGGTGGCGTGGATTGAATGCACATGCATGGCGCAGCGCGCATGCGGACAGAACCGGTGGATCGAGCCATGCAGTCCCCATGCAGTCGGATCGGGTGCGTTGGGGTTGTCCATGGTCGAAGGATCGTTTGCGTCGAGGAGCAGAAGGTCGGATGCCTTGATCCTGCTAAAATGCCGCTGGTTGGGGTTCATCAGGAACCGGGTACCGTCCTCGTTGACGGAAAGGCTGAAATGGTTCGCTACGGCTTCATGCATGTTCAGCCGGGCGGTCCAGCGGAATGCTGCTGCCAGGTCAACACGTTCGTTCCAATGAGTCACGTTCGGGCTCTTCGCTGGCTGCAGCACGATGTGCCTCCGACAAGGACCTCGACAATGCTTGCAGGCCCAGTGAATCCTGTCAAGCAATAGATTCAAGGTCATGCCATTAGGAAGACTGATAACAATCCAATAGCCCTTGCCGGCGATCTGCCCGGCCTGTGCACGGCAGGGGCGACGAAGAGGGTCGGTTCCTCGGAACCAATTCGATTGGCGCGGCCACTCTTTCTTGAAGACTTGCCGCGACCAATCCGCCATAGGCCCAGGGACCGTACGGACAAATCGGGATTCAGGTGAGGACCAAGCGGGCAGGTCTCCTGGAAGAGTCAATCGGCTGTCTATCCGTTTTTTTGGTGGTGAGGGATCTTCCGGTGTCCTGATCCATAACTTGACGAATGTTAAATCATACCTTGCTGTGAATTCTGAGCATAACTGCTTCAGAGTGTCATGACCTGGCAGTCAAGGCAGGGAATGTGGTTCGCGTCATTCAGGCAATCGGCGGCGTGCAGCCAGCCAGTCGAACCGGCAGGAAACTGCAGGCATCCGGACCGCATCCGGCCCACGCCGAAACGCTGCTTGATATGATTCCAACTGGGCAGGGTCGCGACTTGAAAATGCCTGCTCGGGAAAGAAGCGCTGTCCCGGATTGTACCTGATCAGACAGAAACAACACTCGTGAAGAAGGTGGGAAAAACCGCCCGGTTCATGACTGAATAGTCCGAGCCACTACAGCGATGTCGAGCACGCGGTTGGCCTGATGGGGCTTGTTCCGCATTTGGTAGTGCAGACCGGCGACATGGTCACGTTCCACCACGCCGACCCGCTAATGACAATATGTCGTCATATTTCTACGAAAAATGACGGTATCATGGCGGGAACGACCTATCTGCGCCTGATCCGGCCGCCCGAGCAGAGCTTCTTTCTCCTCGGCGTCCGCGGGGTTGGCAAGAGCACTTGGGCGCGACAGCAGGTTCCCGATGCGCCGCACATCGATCTCCTCGACGAGGCCCGCTACCAGGACTGCCTCGCCGATCCGTCCCTCTTCGCCGCAGATCTCCAGCTGGCGCCGCCGGGCAGCTGGGTGGTGGTCGACGAAATTCAGCGCCTTCCGAATCTCCTCAACGAAGTGCACCGGCACATCGAGGATCAGCGTCTCAACTTCGCCCTGCTTGGATCGAGTGCGCGAAAGCTCAAGGCGTCAGGCGTTAATCTGCTCGCCGGCCGGGCGCTGCACAAGTCGATGCGTCCACTGACCCCGGCCGAACTTGGCGATGACTTCGACCTCGATGCTGCCCTCGATACGGGAACGATCCCCCTGGTTTGGGTCGCCGACGACCGGCGAGCGGTGCTAGCCCGCATCCGTCACCAGCTCTTCAGCATCGTGGATTTTTGACGGATTTCGGCGATGATTTGATGTGATCCGGTTCGACAGTGATTGCAGGCCCGTTCGTTTTCGGGTTTTCGGCATTGTTTCGGGTATTTGCGCCGGGTTTGCCCCGTTTTCGAAGGATCCGGCGGTTTTGGACACAGCTTCGCCTGCGGCATCCCCGGCGGCGCCGCAAAAGACGGATTCTTGCTCGGTTGTCCGGTTACGGTGGCGGTGCTCGAACTGGCGCTGCGGTCTGCAACCTCGCAAGTGCTTCGGCAAAGACATGCTGGAGCGGAAAGACCGAAGCAAGGGACAGCCACACCCGGCGCACCGTCACCCTGATCCGTCCGGCGAGCTTGAGAAGCCTTGAACGGATGGTATCGATGCGGGCGGTGGCAAGATCGGTGCCCCGCAACCCGATCCGGCGCAGAATGCCAAGGAGGGTTCCGGCAAAGGCCGAGAAGTACAGCCGCAACTGGTTGGCCGGAAGCAGTGCCGAGGAGGTGCGGTCAGCGAAAAGCCAGAGTTGCTGCTCTTTTATCCTGTTTTCCATGTCCCCACGCGCACAATAAAGGCTCTCATAGAGCTCGCGGGCGCCGATGCTGCCACCGGCAAGATTGGAGACCACGAAACGCGGGTTCTCGCCGCCCGTTCCCGGAAGCCACTCCGCCTTGGCCACGACCCGGCGGGAGCGGCTCCAGGATGACAATGTGCGGTATCGGAACTGCCGGAACCGGCGGGAAGGCCGGCCGGTGGCGATGCAGCGCCTGCGGGACTTGTGCAGGGCCTTGCCAATGCGCTGGCGCAGCCTGGAATTGCGGGCAAGGCCGATCACGTAGCCCACGCCCTCGGCCTCGCACCATGCCATGATCTCGTCCCGGCAGAAGCCGGAGTCGGCCCGGATGATGATCCGGGTCTGCGGCCAGGCGGTGCGGATCTGAGGCACAATCCGCCTGAGCTCGTCAAGGGCACCGTCCGAGGCGTCCCTGTCGGCGGTGCGCAGACGGCTGCACAGGACATGCTCGCCACAGGTGACATAGAGGGGAAGATAGCAGTAGCAGCGGTAATAGCCGTGAAAGAACCGGCCCTCCTGCCTGCCATGCACCGGATCATCGGTGGCATCCATGTCCAGGACGATCTCCTCGGGTGCCTGCTCATGCGCCTCGAGGAACAGATCGACGAGCAGCCGGTCGATCATGCCGGGATCGGCAACGATCCGCTTGTAACGGTCGGCCCGGGCCCGCTCCGGGCTGCCAAGCTCCAGCCGGTTCAGCGTGCTCGATGCCGCAAGGGCATGGCCGCGATCGCGCAGCCGGGGACGATGGCTGCCGGTCAGATCCGTGCAGCCGCAGGCCAGCGCAAAGGCCGCATCATCCCGCAACCGGTCGTGATCGTTGAGATCCTCATAGCCAAGCGCAAGCGCCATGACACGCTGGGCAACCAGCAGGGCAACGGAATGCTCGCAGCGCCGTTGATCGCGATAATCGGCAAAGCAGGCGGCAAGACGGCCGGTGACGTCAAACAGCCGGTCAGCCTCCCGAAGCAGAAGGGCACCGCCATCGGACGTCATCCGTCCGCCGTCAAATGCACCGACAACACGGCGCCGTCCAAGAGCTTCAAATTCCAGTTGCTTCGGTGTACACTCTGTCTGCATGGGGTCGGGTCTCCGGGCATTGGTAAGTGTTTGAACTCATTAACCAATACCACAGAACCCAACCCCATGTACACCCCCGTCGTGAATTATGCGGGCTAGAGAGCTATGTCCGGTTTTATCTCCGCGAAGAGGTCCGGGCCGAGGGACTGGTCCGAAACCTCCCGGGATTCGCGCGCTTCCTGCCGGTCGCCGCCCTCTATCACGGCCAGATCGTCAACATATCGGGCATCGCGCGCGATTGCGGCGTCGCCCGCAACACCGTGCAAGGCTATCTGGACATTCTCGAGGACACGCTGCTTGCGTACCGCCTCCCCGCCTTCCAGCCGCGGCTCAGGGTGCGGGAGCACCGCCATCCGAAGCTCTACTGGGTCGATACCGGCTTGGTCCGCGCGGTGAAGAAGCTTCACGGACCGATCGCGCCCGAGGAACGCGGCGCGCTGCTGGAAGGCTGGGTCCTGCTCCTCCTGCGAGCGCATGCAGAGGAGGGCGGACTGTTCGACGAGCTTCACAATTGGGCGCCACACCCGGCGAATACCACCGAGGTCGACTTTCTGCTCCGCCGGGATAGCGAGCTGGCCGCGATCGAGGTCAAGTCCCAGCCCCGCTACCACACCGGCATGCTGCCGGGGCTGCGCGCAATCGCGGAGCTACCGGGTATCGCGCGGCGCGTCCTGGTCTACGGTGGCAAGAGGTCATTCCGGACCGGTGACGGGATCGACGTGTGGTCCACCGACCGATTGCAACAGGCACTCACCGAGAGGACGCTGTGGCCCTAGAATTCCCACTGTCGTTCGGTATCTTTGCTGCGTTGGCCGTGTACGAGAGTGAGGTCATCCGGGAACACACCATGGCGGGACTGCAGGCCGCCATGACCGTGGTCGTAAGGGTGGTCGGAAATTCGCCCTGACAAGGGCTCAGGTTCGAATGGCTCAAGCAGCCGTGGCAAGCCGCGACACGTCGGTTTCCGAATTGAGCAGGGAACTCGGAATCCGCCCCGCAACTCTCTACCTGTGTGTTGATAAAAGCGGAAACTTGCGGGAATCCGGAAAGTGCGTCCTCGGTTCTTGAAAGCCGAAACAGGACGTGCTCTCTCGTGCCGCTCGCAGGTCATTGCCCGTGCATTTCGGGCTGAAGGCCATGAAATCTGCCCTCAGCGGGGCCAGAACAATCAGAAATTGGCACTGAAACGCTTGACGCAGGATTCCGCCTCCTCCCGCAAACGATCCCGGTTTCCGGGTTCTTGACGTAGCGCAGGCGATTCCAAACCAGCCGGCCGATGCGGAGCTCGTTGTTGATCATGCCGATGCCCCGTTTCGCGTCTCCCCGGATGGTTGAATCCATCCAGGGCTTGCCTAACGGGCCGGAGATGCCTTCCCCGTTCAGCCGCCGCGCGATCGCGCGCGGGCACGCGCCGGGAACGAATTCCCGGAACACCCGGCGCACGACTTCGGCCTCGGTTTCTTTGCCGGTGCGCCCGCCGCGCACGGGATCGCCCGAGCCGTCGAGCGACTTCACCACAGCGTAGCCGTAGTAGAGGCCGCAGTCCGAGCGGCCCTGCTCCACCTGGTCACCGAACCCCCGGTGGCTCTTCGCCGCAAGGTCCTTCAGTAACAGCTTCAGCTTTCGAAAGTTGCTGTGGCAAATGCGGGACGAACAAACGCAAAAAAGCAGCACCGGAAAAACAGCTTTCCCGGTACTGCAATTTCCTACGGAATCAATGGGCCGCCCTGATCCACGTCATGCACTTGACTGAAGGTAGGTTTCCAGCGAGTCGTCGAGTGCCTTGATCCAGTCGGTGTGATGAACTGGTGCCTTGGCCTTGGTCATGGGTGAGTGGTGCCCGTGATCCCTGTAGGCAATGATGTCCTTCTTCTTGTATTTCTTCCACTCGTAAAAGGACTGGTCCGCCGCATCGACATCGAAGCTGGGATAATCGGTTTCCGCGATAAGCTCGCGCACATAGTCGCCCTGGTACTTGATGCACGCATAATCGTCCTCCAGCGCGTCTTCCGCCGCCTCGCGGGCACTGACATCTGCTTGCATGGCATCCCTGTCCGGAACTTCCAGCCGGCCCAGGATGACGTCGCGGACATACCAGGCCTGTGCGTCAAACATGCTGAACGTATACCACTGATCCTGCATCCCCAAATAGAAGACCTTCGGATTGTCAATGAACACGGTACCCTTGAAGAGGTTGGAAGTCGCAAGCCTGTTTGCCGTTCGAAGTTTCAGGCGATCTTCCATGAACGGGAAATGATGCCGGTATCCGGTGCAAAGTATGATTGCGTCCACTTTCCGCGATGACCCATCCTTGAAATAGGCCGTACGGTTATCCACTCGCTCCAGGAGCGGGACCTCGGTAAAGGCTCCCGGCCAGTCATAGCCGGTCGGGGCTGTGCGGTGGCTGATGGTTACGGATTTGCAACCATATTTCCAGCACTGCGAGCCGATATCTTCTGCCGAATAGCTGGTACCGATGATCAGGACATCCTTGCCGGAAAATTCGCGTGCATCCCTGAAATCATGTGCATGCAGAATCCTTCCGTTGAATTCGGTGAAACCATCAAACTCCGGAACGTTCGGCACGGAGAAATGTCCCGACGCAACGATGACGTGGTCGAATTCCTCGTCGTTTTCGCGGTCTGCAGAAAGATCATCGGAAACAACCCTGAACCGGCCACTGCCTTCCTGGTATTCTACGCGCCGGACAGCAGTATTGAACCGCACCTGATTTCGAATGCCAGACTTCTCCGCGCGTCCGATGATGTAGTCGTAAAGCACGGCCCGCGGCGGGTAGGACGGAATGTCCCGGCCGAAGTGCTCGGCAAAAGTGTAGTCAGCAAATTCCAGCCCCTCCTTCGGGCCATTGGACCACAGGTAACGGTACATTGAACAGTGGACGTGCTCTCCGTATTCATCCGATCCCGTGCGCCAGGTGTAGTTCCAGAGTCCACCCCAATCAGACTGCTTTTCGAAACAGGTGATTTCCGGAACATCAACTCCCTTGTCGGCGGTCGAATGGAATGCCCGCAACTGGGCCAGTCCACAAGGACCTGCACCAATAAGTGCCACTCTCGTGTTCATCTTTCATTTCCCCGTCTGATTCATTGAATCCCAGCTACTCAGTCGTGAACTCCTGCCCGCGATCCTCAGTCCAGGGAGAACCGGAGTTCGCATGCCAGATTGATGGGACCTGATAAGACCACTTAGATTTCGGCAATTCAACCTGTTTAAGCATGCTGCCGGTGAATCCGCATTGAACGCATTGAAGTTCTTGGCAAATCTGATAACGTTCACGATTACAATAGAATGTTGCGCTGGCTCTGATGGCAATCAGAATCCCGCACATACAACAAGGAGGTCAGAGAAATGAGTTTCAAGCATTTTGCGCTGACGCAGTCACGCCGCAAATTCATCATTACTGCCTCGGCAGCAACCGGCGCGGGTGCGCTTGGGCTGCCCAACTGGGGACTCGCTGCAGGGGAACCGATCAAGATCGGGTTCCTGGCCCCGCTTACCGGCCCTGTTGCCGCGTGGGGCAAGCCGGGACTTGATGGCTGCCTGATCTGGGCGGAATGGGTGAATGCGGATGGTGGAATCACCATTGGCGATACGAGCCATCCGGTCGAGTTTGTCTCCTACGACAATGAATACGATGCGGCCAAGGCTCGCACGGGCGCCACCAAGCTTGTTCGCGACGACGGTGTCAAGTTCATCATGATGCTGGGCGGTGACACCTGGCCTGGAGCGGAGCCCGTCGCCGAGAGGACAGGCATGCTTTTTTCGACGCTGTTACCGTCGGACCTCAGCCCAAGCACAACGACATTGATTGCTCCGGCTGAAGTGCACCCGATCTACAACGTCACCGGGGTAGAGTGGCTCGCTGAAAACAAGCCTGAACTGAAGACAGCAGTCATGTGTGCACAGGACGATGCGCTTGGCTTGCCATCGGTGGCGACCTATCTGGCCGCATTCGAAGCTGCCGGCATCGAGATGCTGGAGGAGCCGACCCTGTTCGATCCGAACACAACCGATTTCGCACCGGTCGTCACCAAGCTCCTGTCGGCCAATCCGGACATTTTCTGCCTTGACACAAGCTACGCGGATTATGTGCATCCGATTACCGAACAGTTGTTCCAGCAGGGCTACACCGGGCAGATCATCTCCTGTACGGCAGACTTTTATGAACAGATGATCGCGAAGACTTCTGTTGAATTCATGGAGGGCTTCGTCTTCCAGTTTCCGGATTTCGACGACCCGGCACTGAACGAGCCATTCATCAATTTCAGGGATCCCAACAGGTTCTATGAAGTCTACAATGAGCGTCATCCCGGCCAGTGGGGAGCCGTGAGCTGGGAGTATGCCTCGATCATGGATCTCTGGAAAGCCGCTGCCGAATCTGCTGGTTCAACAGAACCTGCTGACGTCCTGGCTGCAATGACGGCAGGAGGACAGGGTGCACATGCATTCGGAACCGCCAATTGGTGGGGCAGCGACCTGTTCGGAATCGACAATGCTCTGGTTGGAGACTGGCCGGTTGTTGTCATTGAAGGAGGAAAGGCCCGTGTGAAGGCCTACAAGTCCATCCCGGATTGGTATGCCCAGCACGGGGAAATCCTGAAAAAGCACATGACTGCCTACGACCAGATGTGGGATCAGAGGTAATCATGATAGCCGGGTGCGGTGCTGCACGACGCATGCACCGCACCTCCTGACGGCAGACATTTTCCAAAGGATACGCCGGCTGTGGAATTGCTGGCACAGACCGGACTGAACGCCCTCTACGCGGCGGCGTATATGTCGCTCATTGCGGTAGGGCTCGTCCTTATCTTCGGCGTCATGGGAGTCATCAACTTTGCGCATGGAGAACTCTTCATGCTTGGCGCCTATGTCGTCGTGGCACTCTATACCGACTTTCAAATGCCGTACGCGCTGGTTGCCGGACTCGCGCTCCTGTTTGTCGGTGGTGTCGGCCTGCTAATGGAGGTCACGATGTTTCGACCTCTCAGGAGCAATCCGCTGGCAGGCCTCGTGGCATCAATCGGATTCCTCCTGATCATACAGGCCCTGGTCTCCATGGGATTCGGTGTCCGCATGGAGCACATTCCTCCTGTAACCCAGAAGGTAATCGTGTTCGCGGAAAAGGTCCGGTTGCCCGCGCAGAGACTCGTTGTCATCACGGCAGCCATTTTATTGCTCTGCGCCCTGTGGTTCTTCCTGAAACGCACGAGGTTCGGCTGGGCCCTCCGGGCCACTGCCCAGGATCCGGAAGCAGCAGCACTCCAGGGGATATCGATTCGGCAGATATCGATGATCGCCATGTTTATCGGGGCAGCGCTCGCCGGCATTGCCGGGGCACTGACCGCACCGCTGATTTCCGTCAATCCGCATATGGGACATTCGGTGATTGTCACTGCATTCATCGTTATCATAGTTGGTGGCATCGGCTCGCTTGAAGGGGCAGCCGTGGCGGCGGTTGCCTACGCATTCATTCATACGGTCGTCACGACCTACTGGGACGGTGTGATTGCCGACATCGTGGGGCTGTTGTTGATGCTGGGGGTGCTGATCGTGAAACCGACCGGCCTGTTTGGCACCGCGGACCGTGCGTAGGTCGATTCTATTCGGCTCGACATTCGCGCTTGCGGGGGTGCTGCTGGTCATTCTTCCGCATGGACTCAGCTATTCACAGCAGGAAGTGCTAGTCTTCCTGACGATCAACTTGCTTGTCGTGGCTTCGTATCGCCTCCTGACCCTGACAGGTGAGTGGTCTCTTGGTCATGTCGTGATCATGGGAGTCGGGGCCTACACATCCGGACTGCTTGCAAAGGAGCTCGGCGTATTCGTGCCGCTCGCCATGATTATGGGGGCGGTCACGGCAGCATTCGTTGCGCTGGGACTGAGTTATCCGCTGTTCAGGATGAAAGGGTTCTATTTCCTGATTGGCTCGTTTGCGGCCGGGGAAATAATCCGCCTGCTATGGAAGAGGTTTCGTGATCCGTTCGGTGGTCCGAAGGGAATCAAGAAAATCGATCCCATGCCGGACTTCGACATCGGCATCTGGTATTTCGACTTCTTCGAACCGACGAGCTACTACTACTTCGCAGCCGTCGTCGTCGGCGTTTGCCTCTGGATCATGTGGCGACTCGAGAAATCGCCGGTGGGGCTGACGTTCCATGCGGTCCACTGGCAGGACAAGCTTGCTGCTGCATCAGGCGTCAACGTAAGGGCATACAGAACGCTGGCGTTCGTTCTTGCATCCGGATTTGCAGGGCTCGCCGGCGCACTCCTCGCCCACTATATCGGCACCGTCAATCCCAACAGCTTCGATATAGAGCAGATGGTGTTTGTTCTCACCTGGGCGATCGTCGGCGGTACCGCGACCTTCTACGGTCCGATGCTCGGATGCATAACTCTGACACTGCTCAACGAAATCGTGCTTCGCGAACTTGGTCTGGAGCAGGGGCGACCACTTGTCTACGGACTGATTCTGATCCTGTCGGTGCTGTTTCTGCCGCAGGGCCTCGAGGGCATTGTCGAACGGCTGGCTGCCTGGCGGCGGCGGCGCAACCTTGCGGAGGTTGCGCGATGAGTGAACCAATCCTGACCGTGGCAAGGCTGGGAAAGCGTTTTGGAGGGCTGAAGGCCGTCGACGGTCTGAGCTTCGAAGTGGCGACGGGTTCGATCCACGGGCTGATCGGTCCGAACGGGGCTGGCAAGACGACGACATTCAACATCGTGTCAGGATTCTATACGCCGGATGAGGGTGACGTGCGCCTGAACGGCAGTTCGATTGCCGGACTGCCCATGCACGAGATTGCCCGTCGCGGCCTGGTCAGGACGTTTCAGCATTCCACGCTCTTTTCCGAGATGTCCGTATTCGAAAACGCCCTGATCGGAACACATTGGCGCTTTCGCCCGAATTTTGTCACGGCGATTGCCGGGTTGGACCGCGATGCACGCAATGCTGCCAGAATCGCGGCGGAAGAGGCCCTCGACTATTTCGGATTGCTGCCACAGCTGGATAGCCGTGCAGGTGATCTGCCGCATGGCCACCAGCGGGCATTGGGGCTGGCAGTAGCGCTGGCTTCCGCACCGGAAGTCATGCTTCTCGATGAACCGTTCACCGGAATGAACCCGGAAGAGACGAACACGATGATGGGCCTTATGCACAAGCTGAGGGACTCGGGAATCACAGTTCTGATTGTCGAACATGACATGAGGGCAATAATGGGTCTGTGTGACAGGATCACCGTGATGAATTTTGGGCAGTTGCTCACGGAGGGGCAACCCGATGAGATTCGCAGACACCCGGATGTCATTCAGGCCTATTTGGGACGCTCCCACGATGTTGCTTGAGGTTGTAGACGCACGCCTGTCCTACGGGAAGGTCACGGCACTGCGAGGAATATCGCTGTCGGTGCCGGCAAACAGCGTCGTCACGATCATCGGTGCCAACGGAGCGGGAAAGACGACCACTCTTCGCGCCATTTCCGGGCTGGCTCGCATCAGTTCAGGAGAAATCAGGCTGGAAGACAGAGATATCAGCGGCCTGCCTCCTGACAAGATCGTTTCACTCGGTATTTCGCATGTCCCAGAGGGGCGCAGGGTGTTCCCGGAGATGACCGTGGAAGAAAACCTGAGAACAGGTGCATTTCTCCGGCATGACTCTCACGAAGTGGATGCCGACCTGGATGATGTCTTCAGCCGGTTTCCGAAACTTGAACAGCGGCGTACGAAAAACGCGAAGACGCTTTCCGGAGGCGAACAGCAGATGCTGGCCATCGGCCGCGCACTGATGGCCAGGCCCAAACTGCTGATGCTCGACGAACCCTCGATGGGTCTTGCCCCGGTCGTCGTGGACGAAATAGCCGACATCATTCGCCAGATAAGCGGGCAGGGAGTGCCTGTCATACTGGTTGAGCAGAACGCAGAACTTGCGTTGACACTCTCGGATTACGCCTACGTTCTGGAGACCGGAACGGTCGCGCTTGAGGGAGACGCCGATACGCTCCGAAACAACGAACATGTTCGGGCTGCCTATCTGGGGGTTTGATGTCCCTGCGGCAGAAGTTCGCGCCGCCATGGATTCGGGCTGGAACCGTTCCGAACTTGTGTGGGAGCGGGTCCAGGAAGTTGCCAATGCCCGTGTCGTATCGGGCAGTATCATTCGGCCGGCAATGATGTTTCTTCTGGCTTACCTGCTCGGTGAACTGACAATGGACCGCCAGGACCGTCGCAGGATAACCGCGCTGGCCAACCTGGCATACACCTTCCGACGATTCGGGGCGGAGCAGATCGCACGCAGCCTTTACCGCAAGGCAGATCGGCGCTGGAGCAGTCTTCCGATCTCGCTGGACCATATCGAGATTTCACCCCGTGCCCGGAGTTCGCTCTTCCACATGCGTATGGAAACCGCTCATCGCGAGACATACCGCGCAAACAGGGTGCGACGACTTGAGACCTTTGTCGCCGAGTCAGCCGAATGCCTGGGCAGCCTCCGCGCCGGCAAACACCAGCCGCACAGGATGTATTCCAGGTGGATGGGTGAAAAACCGCCCGTGTTCGACGATTCCCGACGCATCCTGGCTTCGTGCCTTCTCATTGCGGGCGAATCAAACGGCGGGTTGGCGTCGTGAAGGCGGATACGGGAAGGTCGGACAGCAGTAATGTTCCCGGGAAATCTGAAAACGTGATGAGCCAGGCCGGCGGATCGAAGCACCTTTCCACGGAGAAGGCGGGTGTGGCTGCGGTCAGTCCGGTCTTTTTCCGAGAATCGCGTAGATGTCGGCCACCCGCACGATATGCCCGGCCGGATGAAAGCAGCCGACATAGTGGATCGTTTCGGGTGTGACATCGTAGTGATAGTGCCCGGCCTCGTTTCGGCCCCTTGTGCTGAAGAAATGGGTATGCTCACCTGTCGGACGCAGGTTCAGAGCTCCTTCGGACGGGTCGCCCGTCCAAAGAACTGACATGCACATCAGTTCCGGCCCCATCCCGTCGTAAAACTGGAGGAAGTCCGGACGAACCACCTTTTCCTCGTCCTGGTCATAATAGGGGAACGGAACACAGTCGAAATCCGGTGACACATGTGCGCGCACTTTCCCCTGCTCAACGGCAAATACTCCTCCCAGCGCAATTTCCTTTCCCGGAGTGTCGGCGACCAGAGGCTGCAGCGAAGCCCGAATGGCCTGTGAAAGCGAGCCCTCGTCTCCGGTTCTGCGGCGCACCTCCACGCGAATCACATCACCCGGCAACCCGTCGCAGACATAGAGATTCCCCAAACCGCCGTGCAGATGAGAATGATAGTCCTCGACAATGCACTGACCTTGCCTGCCGACACGCGCCAGCTTGCTCAGATTGCGTCCCGGCAACTCCATGCATGGCATCAACTCGCCGCACTTGCCGCGGGTGGCAGCCAGAGACGGGAACCCGGCACCCAGGAGTTTTCCGCGGGGCCGGCCACATGCTTCCAGCAATTCGCGGAGATCAAGACTTCCTTCGTCCCGGTAACGGGGATTATGGACAAGGGGTTCACCTCCGATCTCGACGAGAATGGGATCCCCGCCCAGTCCAGAAAACGCGCAACCGAAGTTTCGCAAGTCCGGACAAGGCAAAACCGAGACGTCGACTTCCGCATAGTTCGAACCAAGTCCGTCCTCGACAGCCAGGGCGATGTCAGACAGTGACGGCACCCAGAATTCGGCCTGTCGAATGTCTGTGATCACGCTTCGCACCCAAGTTCCGCATTGCGGAATTCCAGCGCCTTTACAGCTGAAACCAGGGTTGCGTTGACAGGCGTCGGAATCCCGTGACACAGGCCCAGTTCAACGATCGCGCCATTGATGAAGTCGATCTCTGTCGGGCGTCCATGGAGCAGATCAATACACAGTGATGACTTGTTGTCGCCGGTCCCGCCCGGACCGGAGACTTTGTCGAGAACTTCACGGGCCTCGATCGGGTCAATGTCAAGTCCGGTTGCCCTCGCAACCTCAGCTGCTTCACTGATCGCTGCATATACCGTCTCGCGCATGTGAGGTACCTGCATCAGCTGCCTGATCCTGAGACTTGCAATTCCGGACGGGGCGCTGGCTCCGACATTGGCCATGAGTTTCTTCCACATATCAAGGCGGATGTTCTCACTTGCAGTGGTCGGCAAACCATGTTCCGACAAGAGCCTGGCGAGGCCTGTTGTCCGCTCGGAAACACCACCGGACATCTCGCCTATCCACGTGGGCAATTCGGAATAGTTGCGTACCGTGCCCGGCGCTTCCATGCTTGCGCCCTGAGCAGTCAGCCCGCCGAGCACCTTGTCTTCGCCGACAACCGATGCCAGCAGTTCCTCATTCCCGAGACCGTTCTGGAAGGAAATCACGACCGTATCCGTGCCAACGGCGCCTGCCGCCGATTCGATGGCGGCTGCGGTGCAGTAAGACTTGCACTGAACGAAAACAATGTCGGCGACCGGCAGTCCGGCCGGGGAGGTAACCGCCCTCACCGAGATATCGCGGTCCCCGCCAAATCCAACAATCCGAAGTCCATTGCCATTGATTGCGTCCACATGCTCCTGCCAGGGATCCACCAGCATCACGTCAAGTCCGCCCTCGGCCAGCAAACCGCCGAAAAGGCATCCCATTGCGCCGGCCCCAACCACGTATAGTCTTGGCGAATCCTTCATGGGGCGAGCTCCTTTCCTGCTTTCCGCGCTCATTTTCCGGTCTGTCGCCTCGGACCTGTCTCGTTGTCCGGTTGAATCAGCATGCTTGGAAGTGCATCAATGCCGTCCCGAAATGAACAGCGGCTACGATAATGGATTGTCCTGTCCTGTCTGCGACCTCGAACCGGATCGCTGCCCATCTGAAAGACTCCTGCCATCGCAAATCCCGGTTGCCGGCCCGAATCAACAGACGCAACTTATCAATTCCTCGGCAATTCGGAATGCTTGCGGTTGTCTTTCTATCCAGGCCGATCCGACCTGATGATCCGCCTTAATGCTGGGAATTGGATCGGATTACACGATCGTGCCGGATTGCACGTACATCATGCGGCAATGGCAAGACTCATCTGGAACTCGCCACCGGATTGCGGATGGAGAATGTCGCGGCGGGACAGTTGAGCGGAAATCACGCTGGCATGGCAAAATGCAACAAGACCCGGTCACCGCGGGTCAAGTCTGGCCCTGCAGACCCGGAAACAGCTATTTGTCAGAAAACCAGGCCCCGGCAGATGACGGGATCCGGGAGTTCCTTATGCAATGGGCAGAACTCGGGTATTGCTGGAACTGCGCCGTGGTATAGATAGTGTTGGATACGCAAACCGAAGGAACCGTCAGGGAGCCAGCTAATGAAGATTACGTGGTATGGACAAGCAAGCTTCGGAATTGAAAGCGATGCCGGGGTCATGATCGTCACTGATCCCTATGATCCAGACAAGGCGGGATTCAAGCCGTTTCCTGATGCGGCGGACATCGTTATCAAGTCAAGCAGCAACGATGATTTTCATGACAATGACCACCTCGTTCCGAAGAAGCCCGGAGCGATGGTGATCGATGCGCTGGACGTCACACTCGACGGGGGGAATGTCTCTTCGCACGGCATTGGCTTTACCGCGATCGAGGCAATGGAACATGCACTTCATCCAAGTGGTCATCCAGACCAGAACGCAATGTACCGTTTCGAGATGGACGGTATCGAGATTGGCCATATGGGTGACGCCGGGAATGATTTTTCGGAAGAACAGATCGAGTTCTTTCGCGGCGTGAACATCCTGCTCAGTCACGCTGGCGGGTTTCCCGTGATTTCCCTGGAGGAGTTGGAGAGGATTGTCGGGCTGGTTCGACCCAATCTCGTTGTTCCGATGCATTTTCGAACGCTTTGCTACAAGCCGAGAGAGATGCACTTCATCACGGAGTTTCTGGCACTGTTCGGCGAAGAGGAAACGGACTTCGCCTGTGGATGCACTGTTCAACTGGACAAGAAGGACCTGCCGCCGCCGACACGTTCGCTGGTTCTGGATTACGTGTGAGACTCGCGGGGTGTCACCCGGCGCTGAGTCCTCCTTTTGGTTCCTTGCCTCTTCGGCGCCGCTTTGGGGCAATGACAACAGCAACTGGCGCGCTTCGCTCGAATGGCAGGGTGATTGCCCGCAAAACCAGACTCTGGAGTGATCAAGTTGCCGCCGCGCGACAGTTACCGGTCATCCTGCTGACAGCCCGCCCCGCGGCTTCGATTTCCGCTTTTTACCTTGCAACGGTTTCGTTATCAGACCCCCTTCAAAATTCTCGGGAAAGAAACTCATGGGCTACAGGGTAGTGGTCGCCGGCGCGACCGGCAATGTCGGTCGCGAAATGCTCAACATTCTCGCGGAGCGGAGATTTCCCGTTGACGATATCGCCGCGCTCGCATCCAACCGGTCGCTTGGCATGGAGGTCGACTTCGGCAACTCGCAGCTTCCGGTCGATGACATTGCGGATTTTGATTTTGAGGGTTGGGACATCGCCCTGTTTGCTATCGGGTCGGAAGCAACCCGACAATATGCTCCAGGTGCTGCCGAGGCCGGTTGCACCGTCATCGACAATTCATCGCTCTATCGGTACGAACCGGACATTCCCCTGATTGTGCCCGAGGTCAATCCCGATGCAGTCGAAGGAGTTCGCGAGCGGAATATCATTGCCAATCCGAATTGTTCGACTGCACAGATGGTCGTTGTTCTGCAACCCTTGCATGAGCGGGCGAGGATCAGGCGCGTCGTGGTGTCGACGTATCAGTCGGTTTCAGGCTCGGGCAAGGCCGCCATGGATGAACTCTGGAACCAGACCAAGGCGATCTACAGTCCGGGTGAGGAAGTTCTTCCCTCGATTTATCCGAGCCGCATTGCCTTCAACGTCATTCCGCAGATAGGCAAGTTTCTCGACGATGGTTCAACCCATGAAGAGTGGAAGATGGTCATCGAAACGAAGAAAATCGTGGACCCGACCATCGAGGTGTCTGCAACATGCGTCCGCGTTCCCGTGTTCATCGGGCATTCGGAATCGGTGAATGTCGAGTTTGAGGATTTCCTCGATGAAGCTGAAGCCAGGGAAATCCTGAGGACTTCTCCCGGGATCGTCGTCGTGGATGATCGTCAGGACGCGGGATACACCACGCCGATGGAATGCGTAGGCGATTATGCCACCTTCGTGAGCAGGATCAGGCAGGATCACACAATCGGGAGCGGCTTGAACTTCTGGTGTGTCTCGGACAACCTGAGAAAGGGTGCAGCGCTGAATGCTGTCCAGATTGCCGAATTGTACGGACGGCGTATTCTCCAGCGAGGGTAAGTGGATTCCCGGGGCAGTCGGCACAGTTCCTTGATCCCGGATCGGGAGGGTAGATTGCAACCAGAATTTGCATCCGGAAACTCGCCGGTCATTCCGTTGACATTGCTGTCGGATTACGAACTGGCAGTCTGGTTCAGGAGCACGAGCGAATGGAATCGACGATGGGTTCAGGCAAACGGGTTTGCTGCCAAACCGGATGAGATTGTAACCTTGCCGGACAAGTCAGGAAGAGTTGCCAAGGTCCTGGCAGGACGGCCAGTCGAAAAGGCCGGAACGGGTGTTCGATTTCATCTGGCGTCCGTCATGCAGAAGCTTCCGACCGGCAACTACCGTCTTTCAAACGATCTCGGACCGGAAGACAGGGACGAATCTGCGCTGGCCGCATTGTTGTCGCAGTATCGATCTGGAGCAAGCCGGGACACGCAGGAAAGCGGTGCCCTGCTGGTGGCACCAGAAGGTTCGAATCCCGGGAGGCTGCGGATAATCGCTGAAAGCGAATTCATGATTCGGGACATGATCAACGCACCGGCGTCCTCAATGACGCCCGACCGTCTCGAGGCAGACATCCGGTCACTCGCCGAGGAACAATCCGCAGAATTCAGCGTAATCAGTGGGACGGAACTTGCTGACCGATGCCCGCTGACCTTTGCCGTCGGGCGGTCTTCGGAGCATGAACCCCGCCTGCTTGAATTGAACTGGGGAACATCCGGTCCACTCGTCACGCTGATTGGCAAGGGGGTTTGTTTCGACACAGGCGGATTGAACATGAAGCCGGGAAGAACCATGGCCCTCATGAAGAAGGACATGGCCGGCGCTGCCGTGACAGCAGGCCTCTGCAGGGCGATCATGAGGCTCGGTTTGCCGATACGACTTCGTTCGCTGATACCCGTTGCCGAAAACTCGGTTTCCGGCAGATCGATTCGACCAGGTGACGTTCTCCTTTCGAAGTGCGGTGTCAGTGTGGAAATTACGAACACGGATGCAGAGGGCCGGCTTCTCCTGGCGGATGCGCTCAGCCTGGCAGGAGAAAGTGAATCTGATCTCACGATTTCATTTGCCACTCTCACGGGTGCCGCGAGAGTCGCACTCGGCCCGCAGGTCGTTCCGTTCTATACTGCCTGCGACCACCTTGCCGGTGTCCTGACTGAGGCCGGCCGGAAGGTTCGCGACCCGCTTTGGAGAATGCCTCTCTGGGAACCATACGGGGCGATGCTGAATTCAGACATGGCCGACATGGCAAATTCACCATCGTCGGGTTTTGCGGGATCAATCGTTGGGGCGCTCTTCCTGCATCAATTCGTGAGCCAACCGGAGAAATTCGTTCACTTCGACATCTATTGCTGGCAGGGCGAATCCGCTCCGGGAATACCGAAGGGCGGTTGTGGGCAGGCGGGCCGAGCGGTGCTCGAGGCAATTCAGGAGACGATGTGCTGACCGCGGATCGCCGAACCATCCCGACCAACGACCGTATTGCCTCTATCGAACTGAAGGGAAGGGTGAAGTCGCGGCGATTCGTTGAAGGTGACTGGCTCTGCTGCCGTGTCGGAATTGCCTCCCTGCATGATGTTCCGGGCGGCGGGATGGACAGTCAGCTCTTGTTTGGCGAGAGATTCCGCGTACTCGAATCCAGAGCAGGGTGGGCATTCGGCCAAATGGAACGGGATGGATATGTCGGTTACCTGAGAGCAAGTCACCTGGGCTCGGCCTGCAATCCCACTCATCGGGTCAGTTCCTTGTGGACACATGTCTATGAAAGACCCGATGCCAAGACCTGTCCGGTCAGACGGCTCCCGTTCGGCTCCCGGCTTGAAGCTCCCGAGGAGTCCGAAAATGAAGGGTTCATTCGGTTGACAGCTGGCGGGTTCGTTCCCTCCGAACATGTCAGACCATTCGAAGTGCGGACAGGTGATCCTGTCGCCGCAGCTCGAAAGTTCCTGGGTTCTCCCTACTTGTGGGGCGGAAACAGCCCGGCCGGGATCGACTGTTCCGGACTGGTGCAGATGGCCCTGTTGGCGACGGGATATGAGTGCCCGCGCGATTCCGACATGCAGGAGATCAGCCTGGGAGAATGGCTGCCGGAGAGGGAGCTTCCGAGCCGGTCAGATCTCGTCTTCTGGAAAGGCCATGTCGGAATCATGCTGGACGAAGACAAGCTGCTGCACGCGACAGCCCATCACATGTCGGTAGTATGTGAGCCCTTCAAGGATGTCGTGGCCCGTATCGAGGCCCATGGGAGCGCCCCGTTTCGCGGTGTGAAGAGACTCGAGAGCAAAAGCCGGTCCGGACTGCGGTGAAAGGAACGACCAGTTCGACAGGCGTCCGGATTTCGATTCGTCTCCTGGAAGCCTGGTCAAATCCCGCCCAAATCCTTGACACAGGCATCAACCGAACCCCTGCGAAAATGTTCTGAGCCGGAATCGGTGAGCACTTCTCCATGCGCCGAAGCGAGTTCGAGCCGGATGGCAGTCATCTCCGTTGTCGTGAGCGAGCGGTTGCGCAGCTATGACACGATCCGCAACAATTGCCGTGCAAACAGCCCCATGACATGGTTGAGGTTGTGGCCGCGCCTCAGGATTCTCCGATCCATTCCCACCACCAGGTAAATGTCCTGGCCGCGCCCGGGCGAAGTACGTTTTTCGATTCGGTAGAGAGGCTGCTCGGCAGAATGCCGAAACACCGAGAAAACAGCTGCTCCCGGCATGTGGGAAATACTGTAGTCACGCCATCTTCCGGCGGCGACCATCCTGCTATAGGTATTCAGGATAATGCCGAGTTCGGACCTGCTGAAACTGACGGTCCGGGCAGCGCCGCTCTCCCGACGCCTCTTCTGGCGTATGTTTTGAACAGTGGACAGTTGAATCGGCATAACGACATAATTGGTCATTGTTGTTGTGTTGTGCAAGCCGTCTTCGTAATTGAATGCTGTTCCGCGTGAAAACCCGGAACGCGGTTGCAACAGGAGTGGCAGGAATCCGCTTCACAAGGCGCCGGCCAGCCGAGTCCCGGTTCCGGGGAACACCGGTGGGTCAGACCGCTTCAATCCGGAAGGCAGATTGATTGACATGACAAGAGATTTCCAGATTCCCGGCAGATCACCCGTCTTTGCGGCCAACGGAATGTGTGCGACCTCGCACCCGCTTGCGGCATTGGCGGCGGTTCGGTTGCTGGAGGATGGGGGGAATGCCGTGGATGCCGCGATCGCGGCAGCAATGCTGCTCGGGATTTGCGAGCCGCAGTCAACCGGAATCGGCGGCGATTGTTTCGTGCTGCTGAAACCTCCCGGCGAAGACAGGGTCGTGGCGTTGAATGGTTCAGGCAAGGCTCCCCGGAACTCATCATCCGACAGGCTTCGCCAACTCGGTCACGCCGTCGTACCCATGTATTCGGCGGATGCGGTTACAGTCCCCGGTGCCATAGACGCATTTTGCCGGCTTTCCGGTGACTGGGGTCGGATGGGCCTTGCAGCAAGCCTTGCACCCGCCATCAATTATGCGGAGAGCGGTGTGCCCGTGGCGGACCGGGTCGCGTTTGACTGGAATCGTGCCGTTGACGTGCTGCAGGGGGACGCCAGAAGATTCTACCTCATGGAGGGGCGGGCACCGTCTGCCGGGCAGATGTTCCGGGCTCCCGGACAGGCGGAAGTTCTTCGACGTGTTGCGCTTCACGGCCGTTCTGCCTTCTACGAAGGTGAAGTCGCCGAGGACATGGTTGACAGCCTGCAGCGCTCGGGGGGAATGCATACCCTGGAGGATTTCGCAGAAACCACGTCCGAATACGTCGAACCGATCGAGGGTTCATACCGGGATTATTCGATCATTGAGCATCCTCCCAACGGTCAGGGTGTCACGGCCCTGCTCCTTGCGAACATCCTTTCACGTTTTGATCTTGGGTCCCTGGACCCGGATGGTGTTGAAAAAACACATATCGAAACCGAGGCTGCAAAGCTGGCCATGGATGCACGGGACCGGTTTGTCGGCGACGCCCGCACGACTGTCAGGCTGGATCACATGCTTGATCCGGATACGGCTTCCCGGCTGGCTGACCTGATTGACTCCACCAAGGCCATGACTCGGGTACCGTCCAAGACTGGGGCGGTGCATCGAGATACGGTATTGCTGACGGTCGTGGACAGGGATCTCATGGCAGTGTCGCTGATCTACTCGATCTTTCACAGCTTCGGATCGGGGCTTGCATCCGGCCGCTTTGGCATCAATTTTCACAGTCGCGGCGCGGGATTCTGCCTGACAGAGGGACATCCGAACGAACTTGAAGGTGGAAAGCGGCCGTTGCACACGATCATTCCTGCGATGCTCCGCAAGCACGGACGGGTCATTATGCCCTTTGGTGTGATGGGTGGACAATACCAGGCCGTAGGCCATGCCCGCGTCGTCTCGGGAATGGCCGACTTCGGCATGAATCCCCAGGAGGCCCTGGATAGTCCCCGCTGTTTTCCGGAAGACGGTGAACTCCAACTTGAAAGGGGCTACGGTCAGGAGGTCAGACAGGGCCTTGCAAGACTGGGCCACAAGGTCGTTACCCCGGAGTCACCGCATGGAGGAGGTCAGGCGATACTGATTGACCACGAACGCGGAACCCTCTTGGGTGCGTCGGACCAAAGAAAGGATGGATGCGCGATCGGATATTGATCGTCCCGGAAAACGCTGCACAAGTGCCTGGCCGGACTTCCATGACCCGCACACCGCTCGCCGCAGGGACACCTTCGTCGATGCATTCTGATTCGAAGGCAGTATCTTGATTCCGGCACGCTCGCCGCGAGGACGGATGCCATCCTTCCTGGCATTCCGCGATGATCGTTCCGTTTCTCCCTCCCGGCAGGAAGTCCGCATGCCGTCAACATCGCGAACTGTATCCGGCACCGAAAAGCACTCTCATATACAATCAGTTAGTTCAGATGGATTCCCAGCTCATACCGGCCGTTCCTGAGCCGGCCGAACAGCGATTCGACCTCGGGATGGTCAACAGGTTCACCGGACCTGTCCTGGACAAGATTCTGCTCGGAGACATAGGCCACATAGTGAGCTTCCTCATTCTCTGCGAGCAGGTGATAGTAGGGTTGGTCCTTTCGCGGACGGATTTCCTCGGGAATTGCCAACCACCATTCTTCCGTGTTGGAAAACTTCGGATCAATATCGAACACCACGCCTCTGAACGGGAAATTGCGGTGCTTTACCACCTGACCGATGTCAAACTTTGCTGCTGTCTTCTGAATCTTCGACATGCGTTCTGTCGCATCCATTGTTGTTGCCATCAAATCTATTGACTGCTTGAACGGGTATCAAGGGATTGCGGACTCTTTTTGTCCTGCCCGTGCAGGGAGTCCCGATTGGTTGGGAATCGACCGGGATTCGGGTGGAACCACGAAAACCGGTACGAGTCCTGTCCTTACCCCATTTATCCTTCGACCGCGGAATGCAATTGCAACAGTTGGGGTTTCATCCTGCAACAATTGCGGGAACCAAATATGAACAAAGGCAGAATATTTCAAACCTCTGACAACTTGGCATTGCAGTCTTGACGGGAACGAATCCTGCACCACATCCTTCCTTAGGTCGCTTTGGCAATGGAGGTCCGAATGCATATGCTCGATCGCAACGACATGTGGAAACCCGAGAAATCCGTTCTGGTCGTCGAGGATGACATGATCCAGCGTGCCAATCTCGTCAAGATGCTGCGGGATTACTCGAGGACAGGCAGTTATGTCATATCCAGGATCCACGAAGCAGCAACAGCCGAGGACGCGCTGACGATCGTGGATGCGGAGGATGTCGATCTGGCAATACTGGATGTTGTTCTCGCGGGAAGCGGTCTGAACGGCCATGAAACATGTGCGAAGTTGCGGGAACTGAAATTCCCGGGACGGATCATCATGCTGTCGGGTGAAAGGATTACCGGCGATGACAAGGCCGATGGACTTGACCTTGGCGCAAACGACTACATGTCAAAACCGTTTTCTGTCAGGGAAATGAAGTCACGTATAGAAAGCCAGTTGCAGGCGGCAGAGAACTCGAATGACCCGCAGCTCCGTTTCGGACCGTTCAAGTTTTATCCCGGGCGCCGGGAAATCCTGCTTGGGGACGGTCAAAGGGAACTCCTTACCGACAAGGAGGCCGGTATTCTCCAAATGCTCTATGAAGCTAGGGGGAAGGCAGTCGGGAAGACGGAATTGCTGGAAAGTGTCTGGGGGTACAACCCGCAGGCAAATACCCACACGCTGGAGACCCACATCTACCGGGTGCGGCAAAAGATTGAACCATTTCCCGGTAGCCCTCAATACGTCGTTGCCAAGAATGGCGGATACAGACTTGCGTTGTATCCGAAGACCATGGCAGCCTGACCAGGCGTGGCCGGTTGGTGACTGGACGCGAAGCTGTGAACAACTGCCGTCAAGTGAATTGCTGCAACCTCGGTCGCGGCAGGGCCAGGCAACAACCCGTTCCTGGATAGTCCGGATGCTGCAACTGCCTGGCCAGGCCGTACCGCCTTGACCGATTGACCGATGCGCCCTTAGATTCGGGTCAAGTCGAGGGATCGTTCGGGAATGCAGTCCAGAATCCGAATTCTTGTGGTCGAGGACGACATGATCCAGCGACAGGGGCTGGTTGAGCCCCTGTCGCAGGCGGGTGACTTCGACATTGAGGAAGCGGCCGATGGTGCATCCGCACTCGAGATCATTGCCGGTAGGCAACCGGACATAATCATACTGGATGTGGAGCTTTCCGGTCGCCTCAACGGATTCGATGTCGCCCGGAAGGTCGTGGGCGACCAGCGCCCGAGTTCGATAATTATGCTGACCGGAAGAGATGAAGATGACGACATGGCCGAAGGCCTGGCCGCCGGCGCTGTCACCTACATCAGCAAGCCGGTCAAGTTCAGGGTGCTGCTGGCGCAGATTCATTCTGTCGTGAAAGCAGGCATCATTCAGCGGCAGAATGCCGTTGCGATCGGTGAATTCACACTGTTCCCGGTCAGCAGAATTCTCGTCGGACACCGCGGGAAAGGCGAAGAACCGGTCGAAATGCAGTTGACCGACATGCAGGCAAGGGTCTTGCAGTATCTTCATGCCAATCGCGAGTGTTTTGTGCCTGTCGAAAAACTGCTGGCCGAGGTCTGGCTCTACTCTCCGGATGTGGATTCACACACTGTTCAATCCCACATCCACAGAATACGCGACATTCTGAGGTCCAATGGATTTGAAGACGGGCTGATTGTCACGAAGCGCAATACCGGCTACCGGCTTGCGGAGAAGGGGTTGCTTCCGCCTGAATAAGGTGGGAATTCCGCCATGCCGGAGAATCGTACCGGTGACAACGAATTGCGGCCGGCAAATTGACGATCACAGTTGCTTCCTGGAACATCAACTCGGTCCGCCTGCGCGAGAATCTGGTCTGCCGGCTTCTCAGTGAACAAGGGCCGGACGTCCTGTGCCTTCAGGAACTGAAATCGGTGGCAGAACTCGTGAAGCTGGACGGGTTTGCCCGGTTGGGTTACCGCCATGCCGTGGTTCGGGGCCAGAAGGGATACAACGGTGTCGCAATTCTCTCGAAATCTCCGCTGGAAGACCTGGGATCCCGTGATTTCCTTGGTCGCGGTGAGGCGCGCCACGTAGCTGCCAAGCTTCAAAACGGCATCATCATCGAGAATTTCTATG
Source organism: Paracoccaceae bacterium (assembly GCA_963664715.2). GTDB lineage: Bacteria > Pseudomonadota > Alphaproteobacteria > Rhodobacterales > Rhodobacteraceae > JAPOXR01. The sequence goes on along the minus strand of CAXXUY010000011.1, from coordinate 446,420 downwards.
TTCCGGCGGGTGGCGACGAGCCTGACCGGTCGATAAATCCGAAGTTCGGCGACAAGCTGGATTTCGTTGCGGCCATGCGCGACTGGTCCCGCGAGGATGCGCCCAGTAGAACGGTGCTCGTGGGCGACCTCAACATCGCGCCGCTGGAACATGATGTGTGGTCGCACAGGCAGTTGCTGAATGTTGTCAGCCACACGCCCGTCGAAGTCGATTTGCTGAACTCTGTGATGGAAGCCGGCAACTGGACCGACGTGATCCGGTCCGACATTCCCGACGGCAAACTCTATTCCTGGTGGTCGTATCGGGCTCGTGACTGGGCTGCATCCGATCGCGGTCGCAGGCTCGACCACATCTGGGCATCCGAGGACCTGGTCATGGAGTCGCATTCATCGACAATCCTGCGCGATGTTCGCGGCTGGGAGAGGCCATCTGACCATGTGCCCGTTCTCGCTTCCTTCGATGGGTAACTGGCAGAAGTGACCGCCTGTTCGTGGTGCATACAGCATCGCCGGTTTCTTTCCTTCGACAACGGATCGATATCTCATCCACCGTCAGCGGAAACGTCACTAGGTCGGAAATCCCGTTTGCTGGCGAAAGCAGAAAGGGACAAAATCAAGTGAATCTTCACGTCATCGACGAGTTCAGGCGACAGCCGATGACAGTTTCGCCAAACAGTCAGTTATGATCAGATTTGGCAAATCAATTCGGGAACAGGGGCAGTTTTCCGGGAAGTTCGTCTCGGATGGCAGGAAGAAACAGGCTGTGGCGCGCTGAGAGTCGAGGTCTGCAAGCCTCGGAACATCCGGCGGACAGGCAACTCCCGGTCGTTCGCGCAGATTGTCCCGGAATGGAACATCAAGCCCGTTGCAGATCTTGAATGCCCCGAGACGGGCATCACGGGCCGCACGCCTGCTCTCGGTCCGGAATCCAAACAAGATCTTCCGCCGGGTGACATGTGCACGGCTATCGTGCCCGTCTGGTCATGCCGATATCGGCACAGGCAACATTGTCAGGCGCCGGAAACGCGGGCTTGCGAAGTAACCGCAAGACTTCTGTCTTGTAGTCGCGCATCCGAATTGCGGGATCGTGGCCTGACCGCCGTCTTGACCAGCCCTTTCGTTTCGAGCGCAGGGCAGGAAGCGCCTCTTGGACTTCAATGCCCTCGCCGACCAGAAGGTCTTGTTGTTCTTCGAGATCCGCGATCTGCTGGTCGGTCAGCCCATTGCCCTTCAGCCGTCTGGTCCGCGCCGCGCCGATCGCCACGAGCAGATGATCGCGCGTGTTTTCTGCCCAGATCTCATCGTTGCTGTCGACTGGGGCTTGCAACTCGCGCAGCAGACGGACGACGCATATATCGTGCCCGACACTTTGGAGTAAAGGTTAGTGAATCCAATGATTAGGTGCCGCAATACCAATGGCCTCGGTGATGACATCACCGAGGCTTTCACCAGGGCGGAAGTGGTACAGGAACTCCGTGCAGGCGACATGGAACCGGCGCAGCATACCCGCATCCCGCGCCCGTCCAAATGCTTGACAGGTGGTTTGGCCAGATCCCTGCAAAGATGCTGCGGCACGGCAGTGGACCACCGAATGGAGCGCGCCCTGTGACACCGAAACGTCCTGGACGTGCTCGAGATCCTGGCGAAGCCGCTTCAGGGGGACCAACTGCGCCGTCGAGAAATTCCGGATCAGCGAAGCGATGCGGGGACCGTGCTGCACCGGTCCGCCGACACCTTCCGGATATGCGTCGACTGTCTTCGAACCGCGCCTGACGGACCAGCGCCAATGACTCTGGTGCCCGGTCACTTCCGAATGCCTGGGTTCCGGCAGACCGTGAACCTGGCGGACGGAATGGCCGCAACATCCGCAATTCTCCTGGGCATGTCTGTGTTGTTTCCCGGATTGAGTTGCTGCGCAGCGCGGTAGATTTCCCGGATTAGGCCGACGCCGATTTGCCTGGAAACCGGATTGGTCCGGGATGGCCGGGCTGTCTTCCTTCCCAGGCAGAGCAGTTTTCCAGCAGCAGGTTCAGGACAGTGTGCAGACCGCGGGGATTGTGATTGTCCTGATTGTGGCTCGTGTCTATTCGACCGGGTTCAGGTTAACGATGAAAGAATGGCCCGCGCGGATAGCAGTCCGCCGGGCCGTGGACGGTTCGGTGCAACTCCTCTACAAGACAGACCTTTCCGCCGAGGAATTTATTAGCACGCAGGCTTGGCATGATGCAAAGCTTTCGTGCTGTCCGATGCATCCTGACGGAGGTTGCCGGTTTGCCCGGCACGGCAGCTATGGGCGCAAGACCCCGCCCGTCTCGTTATATCCAAATTCGGGATTGGCGGTATCCCATTCATAGATCAGGAGCTGTTCCAAGAGCCGCATGACACCTTCTGCTCCCGCTGCCACAACGTTCCTTGAGAATGCATCCACACCGAAGTTCCTGATGGCCTCCGGGAACCTGCCCGTTTTCCCTTTCGCACCGTGCCTGCGGTCCTGTCTTCTTTGCTCAAGCGTTCCTGAACTGACACCGACATAGACCAGGCCACTTTCGTTGTGCGTAGCCGTATAGCAGATGAAACGCCTGTTTTCCATGAAATGCCTCTTTGCCCAGAATCGTATGTCAGTGCTTTTGGAATGAGAGAGAGCAATGGGATGGCCCGCACACTCATAACATCCCAGGTCAGGAGGCCTGAGCCTGGAACATGCTGGCTGTCAACCGCTACTCGTCGATTATGCTGCAGTCTATTGTGACAATTGCCGGTAATCAAAACAAGAGTTCAGGTCTTTTTGGGACCGGGTTCGCCCGGGTTTGAAATTGCCCAATCATCGCCTGGTTGTTGCGAAGGGTTGTAGCAGTCAGAACGGGTCGTAGCTGCTGCTGTTGTTCTCACCTTCATCCGGCTCAGATGGCCTTGCCTCGCCGGTCCTGTCGAGAACCTCCTCGACTTCAGAAGGCCGATCGAGCTCAGCGAGCAGCGACCTCACGGAGTTCTGCAGTTGCTGCAGATGCTCCCCGGAATAACGCCAGACTCGATTCTGGCTGACGCCCGCATAGTCGTGCACCAGGAGATTCCGGAAACCGACGATGTCCCGCAGTTGAGGGATTCGCATAGCCAGATCGGGTGAAGACTGTTTCAACCGGTTCAGTGCATCGCCAATGATGGCATAGTTGAATGCGACCGCTTTCTGGGTCCGGACGTCCCCGATATACTCATTGAAATCCATGCCCTTGATGAACTGCCTGATTTCCTCCGATGTCTTCTCGACTTCAGCCAGCAGGACCCTGACATCACGCCGCATAGACCAGTTCCCTCGAACGATTGATTGCAGCCAGGAGATAAGGGTTGGTGACTGCACCTTCCTCGACCAGGTCGACCGGACGGCCCAACGCCCCGCTCAAGGCATCGACCAGGTCGAAGAACTGGCCCAACGGATCGACTTCGTCATCCGGGCTGAACTGAACGAGGAAGTCGGCGTCGCTTGTCGCCGGATCGAAATCTTCGACGCGGGCCGCCGAGCCGAAGACCTCCAGGCGCGACACACCGAGGTGACGGCAGATCCCGGCGATCTCGTCTTTCCTGGCCGCAATCTCGGCGTGCATCGACCGGACTCCTTCAGGCAATACCTGTCACTTCCCGATATAGCCGTCCAGGCAACCGGATTCCATGCCGACGGTCCGGATTTCTCCGCGTGTTGCCAGGACTGGCCTGCAAGCCGACTGGTCTCCCGAGATCACCCGATCCTGAAACGATTGCGCAAGGTCAGCAGCACGAGGAACAGCAGGATGGGCCCAAGGATGGTCTGGACAGTTCCGATCACAGCGAACACCCAGTCAGGATGACTGGAGGCCCTTTCGAGAGCGTATTGCGCATCATGCAGATGACAACCCGGGAACCCAGGCGAAGGAAGTCCAGGGAATTTGCAAGGCTGACAGCTAGGCTGTTCGGGACAGCCGGCCATCCGTCGGCGAGGATAACGGCACCAACTGCAATGTGGCAGATCCACCAGGCAAGTGCGCGACCGAACCGCCAACCGCAACCTGACAAGACATCGTATAACCAGTTCGCCGCAGACAACGGAATGGTACCGTCCCTCTGACGCTGTGCACGCATCTTGAGCCGGTGAAAGACGTGACGCTCGGCCAGCTTTTCCTGACTGCCCATGATCAGGGCCAGACGGTCCCAGGCGCGGATGGCATCTTCAGCATCTTCCACGATAGAATCTGGATCACCTTCCCGGTGAAGCCAATGGCTGTAGGACTGTTCGGCGCCAGACCAGTCTATTCCGTTAAAGTTGACATCCTCACGGATGTCTGTGTTGAAGAACTTAGGTGGCTTGCCAAATGTTGCTCCGCGAAACGATGTCGTGTTCTGGAACTTCGTGTTGTTAAATCTGGACTCGGCCCGGAAACGGGTTTCCGTGAACTTTGCCTCTCCGTGAAACTTGACATTCTCCATTCCAACTGGAACCTCAAAGTCCGTCTCGGAAAAGTCTGACAAGGTCCGAAATTGCGCGCGGCGGAAGACTGCGCCACCAACCCTACTCGAGGAACTGAATTTTGCCTCCCTGCAATACACTGCGCTGTTGAATGTCGCCTTGTCGAACCTCGTCACATGCGGGAACTGCACTCTGTTGAAATACGCCGTATTGTGGAATGTCGACCTCTCGAAGGACACCACGCCGTGCGACGCCGACTGCATTGGTTCACGCCCCTCGAACCGTGCCCCGTCGAACCGGGTCAGTCCCAGGAAGACGGTTCCCCTGAAGTCGGCCCACCCCTCGAAAACAACGCCGCGGAAGTCGGCACCGATCAGTACTCGACCTGCGAACGATATGTTGTTCTGGAACGTCTTCTGTCCCCTGAAGTCCATGAATGACTCAACAGGTCTGGAGGAATCCTTTGGCCACTCAGGGTGGTCGCCGACCGTACTGGCTACAACACTGTTGAGCCGCTTCTGCTCTTCGCCAGAATTGCTGCTGATTCCCAGTCGCCGCCAGAGTTCTTTAATCTGTTCCAACGGGATGAGACGATCGAACTGGCTTCCGTACCGCCAGTTGCAATAGACATTCCAGCTACGCTGACACTCTTTCTCGCCGTTGCCGGTTTCCAGCAATTCCAACCAGAATTCTTTATGTTTGTCTCGATCAGTTGTCATCGGAAAGCCCTAAAGACCTGCCGCATATTCTTCCATACGGTCCCAAACGATTTCTGGATCTTTTGGTTTTATGGGCGGCGGTTACGATCCCCGGCGGGCAAGCGTCGGCCCGGCCTGCGATTTCAGAAGCCGCGGCATCGAGGCCGGCCTCGACTTTACGCTCGGTGAGGCGTTGGGCGGGGCGCTAACCGGCTCATTCGCGCTGCGCGCGCTCAAGGGCTCGGCGGACGTGGCGTCACCGACCCGCGGCGGTGGGGTCGAGGCGGGCCGGAAATTCGCGCTCGAAGAAGGCCCCGCCTTGACGCCGCGGGCGCGCCTGGCAAGGCGGCGCGCTTTCCCTGCACGCGTCGGCCGACTTCGTTCGGACCCTCGGCGATGCGGAAACTGCGGTCGACGTATCGGGCGAGCGACTCCGGTCGGCCGCCGGCTTGACCCGGACGCTGTTCGGCCTCGGCGCGGTCTACGAGCACGGCGAACTCAGCCTTGCCGCAACGCTCTCGGCCGGCGGCCTCGGCACCGACGACCGGAGCCACGGCGGTGCCCTCACCCTGAGCACGCGGTTCTAGGCGCGACCGCTGGTCGGCGCCGGGCGGACGGGAGGCGGGAGAAAGCCGGCAAAACCGCAAGAGCCGCCTCCAGCGGCGAATCGTCCATGCCGGCCGCTTCCGGCCAACGCTAACCCGAAGCGACAAATCACTCCAGGGTCTGCATGACAGAGCGACGTGCAATGCCACAATGGGTCGCAATCGCACTAACGCTGCGGCCCTCGTCAAAATGAAATGCAGGTGTCTTCTTCACTTTCCTCATCGCAAGCATGCTGCGTCCCATTCCAGACTCCCCGGATTGATCGCGAAAATCCGGGAAGCGGACCGGCACTCTGAATCGAAACAAAGACAGTCACCTCGAAGGGCGGCTCTCTTATGAGCCCTTCCTTCAAGCCCGATTTATGAACCTCACGATTCCTGAGGCACTTCGCATCTCCCAATCCTGTGAAGCGCTCGGTGAATCTCGCCCTTCGTGACCACCCTCGGCCTGGGAAGGCTGCCTTGCGACGTCTGCCGTTGGACAAGCAGCTTTCTTTCCAGGCCGCTCTTCCAGCGGCAGCCAGGAACAGCGGAGATGGTCCGGGGGAAACGTCGGTTCAGCAACACGCTCAACGGCGTGCTCAACTCTTATCCGGTTCGGTTGGCCAGCCCGTGCCGGCCTCGTGACCCTGATCCCACATCCTGTGGTGCGACGTTCCGGGGGACGGGACCCAGCAACTTTGAGTGAAATTGGGCGGCTACATTCGTAAGATCTTGCGCGCCGTGAAAAACGGCACTCCTTTGCCGGTTGCCGAGAACTGAAAGAGCCTGCAAATTGGACAGGCACGCTCCCATCCTCTCCGGCAATCGATTGGTCATCGGATATTCAGGGGCGTTGATCTGACCCGGATCGTCCAGAGTCCGTTCTACTGCTGCAGCAAGGCTGCCAGACCTGCGACCAGTCGGTTTCATTATCTGAACTGACCCAGCGTCCACAGCACGTTTCGGGTGAAACGGTTCTTCGGCCCGGTTCCGGATTGGGACAACCGGTCTGCAAGCTGCGTCTCCGGGAGCTTTGCGGATAATCGCCGGCAACCGGCGAGGCGTTGCTTCCAGTGCATCGCAATTCTCCTGGGCATGCCTGACAACGAGGTCGGGATTGTCGGACTGCCTCAGCGTGTTGCGACGATGGCCTGGTTGGCCACCCTGTCTGAGGGATTGGCACCTGCGCTGTCCACGCTCCCTCGGCTTTGAAAGACCTTCACTCGAGGGTGGCTCGCCACTGATTCTGCCGCTTTTTCCGAGCATCCGTTCGGGTTTGCAGATGCGTCCCATGAGCGAGACGATGTCCTTGTCACGCACAGCGAACTGCACTTTCAGCGCGGCGTTCTCGACCGCCATTGCGGCAGCACTCTGCATTTTCTCTGACAGGCCGCCCGCAAATCAACCCTGCTCAAGGCATGCGGCTTATGCCGTTTCATTGACACCACCAAGATCCGCCAGAACACAAGATGTCAACCGTCTGTTGCAAAACCGCACCACATCAAGTAGCTGGCCACTTGCCCATCATTTATCATTGCACACCTGTACTTTATGCAAACAATACGAACGAAAACACTATTCACATGAGATCCTGACGAACAGGGTCCATCATCCGGCGACACTCTCAGGCACAATTCGTACCAGTTGGTGAACCCGAAGAGGAAGAGCAGAAGGTCCGGCGAGTGCCCGGACTGTTGTGAGGCATGTGCCATGCTTGATGAGTTGAACAGGCTGTCGCCCGACAGTGCGAACCTGGCATCGCGAACCGCCCCCGAGACGCCGCCCGCCACCCCGTCGTATCTGAAAGTTCCGGCGAGCGATTGGAAGCTGGGCCTGGGCCAGTCTGCGTCTTCGGGGACTGTGACGGGCTACGACGTGCGCCACATGTCGATGACGGAACGGGGGGTATGGGCGGCCGCCCTTGCGGCGGCGTTCGCCCTTGCGGCGGGTGAGGCACCGGCACAGACGCCGGTGTGCAGCAACAGCCCCTCTGCCGAACAGCGGGTCGAGTGCGAGGATCCTGCGGACTCCACCGCCGACATCGACATCGAACTGAGCGAACCCGCCATCGCGACGACGGCCCAGGATGCCCATGGCGTCGAAGCCAGCCACGCTGGCGAGGGCGACGTCGACATCGGCGTGGCGGGCGGCTCCGTCACGACGGCGGGCGACATAGCTTTAGGCGTCTGGGGCCGCCATACCGGCTCCGGCAATGTCGACATCGACCTCAGGAGCGTCACCTTCACGACCGGGGGGTACCTGTCCCACGGCGTCCGTGGCGAGTTTGCGAACCCCACCACCGCAGATAATGGCGAGGACGTGCCCGTCCTGGACGCCGATGAAAATCCCGTCGTGGCCGTGGGCGACCTCGCCATCGGTGTGACGGGCGGCTCCATCACGACGACGGGCGACTGGGCTTTAGGCATCTGGGGCCGCCATACCGGCTCCGGCAATGTCGACATCGACGTCAGGAGCGTCACCTTCACGACCGGGGGGGAACGGTCCCACGGCGTCCTTGGCGAGTTTGCGAACCCCACCACCAACCCCACCACCGTAGATAATGGCGAGGACGTGCCCGTCCTGGACGCCGATGAAAATCCCGTCGTGGCCGTGGGCGACCTCGCCATCGGTGTGACGGGCGGCTCCATCACAACCCGGGGCCTGGACGCCACCGGCGTTTTTGGCATTCATCATGGCGCCGGCGATCTCAGCATCGGCGTCCGGGACGCCGCCGTAACGACGGAGAGCACGGAGGTCAACAACGACGACGAAACCGTCGCCCACGGCGTCTACGGCCGGCATTCCGGCGACGGGAACGTCGATATCGGCGTCACGGGCGGGCGCATCGAAACGGCGGGCGTCCGGTCCCACGGCGTCTATAGCTGGCACAGCGCCACCGGCGACGTCGACATCGAAGTGGCGGGCGGCTCCGTCACAACCGGGGGCCTGGACGCCATCGGCGTTTTCGGCCTTCATCAGGGCACCGGCGATCTCAGCATCGCCGTCCGGGACGTCGCCGTAACGACGGAGAGCACGGAGGTCAACAACGACGACGAAACCGTCGCCCACGGCGTCTACGGCTGGCACTCCGGCGACGGGAACGTCGATATCGGCGTGACGGGCGGGCGCATTGAAACGGCGGGCGTCCAGTCCCACGGCGTCCAGGGTCTGCACTCCGGCGACGGGAACGTCGTCATCGGTGTGACGGGCGGGCGCATCGAAACGGCGGGCGTCCAGTCCCACGGCGTCAATAGCTGGCACAGCGCCACCGGCGACGGGAACGTCGATATCGGCGTGACGGGCGGGCGCATTGAAACGGCGGGCGTCCAGTCCCACGGCGTCCAGGGTCTGCACTCCGGCGACGGGAACGTCGTCATCGGTGTGACGGGCGGGCGCATCGAAACGGCGGGCGTCCAGTCCCACGGCGTCAATAGCTGGCACAGCGCCACCGGCGACGTCGTCATCGGTGTGACGGGCGCGCGCATCAAAACGACTGGCACATCCGGCCGCGGCGTCTTCGGCCGGCACACCAGCACCGGCGTCGGCGACCTCGCCATCGGTGTGACGGGCGGGCGCATCGAAACGGCCGGCCGAACCGCCTACGGCGTCTATGGCCTTCACGAGGGCGCCGGCGATATCCGCATCGGCCTCCGGGACGCCGCGATCAAAACGTCGGGCACCAGCGCCTACGGCGTCTTCGGCTGGCACACCAGCACCGGCGTCGGCGACCTCGCCATCGGTGTGACGGGCGGGCGCATCGAAACGGCCGGCCGAACCGCCTACGGCGTCTACGGCTGGCACAGCTCTACCGGCGACGTCGCCATCGACGTGACGGGCGGGCGCGTCGAAACGGCGGGCGTCCAGTCCCACGGCGTCTACGGCCGGCATTCCGGCGACGGCGACCTCGCCATCGGTGTGACGGGCGCGCGCATCAAAACGACTGGCACATCCGGCCGCGGCGTCTACGGCCGGCATTCCGGCGTTGGCGACCTCGCCATCGGTGTGACGGGCGGTAGCATCGAAACATCGGGCTCCAGCGCCCGCGGCGTCTATGGCCTTCACCAGGGCGCCGGCGATATCCGCATCGGCCTCCGGGACGCCGCGATCGAAACGTCGGGCTCCACCGCCTACGGCGTCTACGGCTGGCACAACAGCACCGACAACAGCGACGGCGACGTCGTCATCGGTGTGACGGGCGGGCGCATCGAAACGGCCGGCCGAACCGCCTACGGCGTCTACGGTCAGAACTACGACGACGGCGACATCCACATCGGCATGAGGGGCGGCTCCATCGCGACGATGGGCGCATCCGCCGACGGCGTCTTCGCCGCCAGCACGTCAGGGGGGCGCATCGACATTCTCATCGCCGGCGGGTCGGTCCGCGCCGCCGGCGAGGACGCGAACGGGATTCAGGTCGGCCGGCTGAACGCGGGCACCGGTGCGGTGGAGCGCGCGGCCCTGGACGTGGACGGCGATGGCGTGCGCGAACAGACGGTGCGTGTGAACGGCCGGGTCTGGGGCGGCCAGGGCGATGCGGCGGGCGTCTGGCTGGCTGGCGGCGGCCGGGTGGTCGTCGGCCCACAGGGCAGCATCGGCGCCGACTCCGGCAACGGGCTTCTGGTCGATCTCGATCTCGACGGCCGGCGGATCGAAAAGGTCATCGGGGGCGAAGTCCGCAACGACGCGGGCGGCCTCACCGTTTTGCTCAACGGCGTCGATGTGACGGATCCCGCCGCCGCCGGGGTCCCGATCCCGAACGGGGCGTGGGACATCCGCCAGCTCGCCGATGCAGCGCCGGGTTTCGCGCTGGAGAATTTCGCCCAGAGCTATGCGCCGCGTGCCGCGGTCTACGAGGCGCTGCCGGGTTTCCTGCTGCGTCTGGACGGGGCCGGCGGCAGCCCGCGCTTCGCTGCCCACGGTACGCCGGTCTGGTTAGGGCAATTCGGCGGCGGCAGCTACGATCCCCGGCGGGCAAGCGTCGGCGCGGCCTACGATTTCAGAAGCCGCGACATCGAGGCCGGCCTAGACTTTACGCTCGGCGAGGCATTGGGCGGGGCGCTAACCGGCTCATTCGCTCTGCGCGCGCTCAAGGGCTCGGCGGACGTGGTGTCACCGACCCGCGGCGGCGAGGTCGAGGCGACCGGGCTGGGGGCCGCGTTCGCCGCCTCGTGGCAGGCCGGCGCCTGGTATGCGGCGGGCCGGGCGACGCTCACCCGCTACGATCTCGATCTGTCATCCGACAGCCGGGGCGCACTCGCCTCCGGAGTCGAGGCGCTCGGCCACGGTCTGGCGGTCGAGGCGGGCCGGAAATTCGTGCTCGAAGAAGGCCCCGCCCTGACGCCGCGGACGCGCCTCGGCTACGCCGGGCTGTCGCTCGACGGCTTCGCCGACCGGACGGGCGCGCGGGTGTCGCTCGCCAGCGCCAACCGGGTGGACGCCAGCATCGGCGTGCTGGCCGAAGACCGGCACGCCTGGCAAGGCGGCGCGCTTTCCCTGCACGCGTCGCTCGACTTCGTTCGGACCCTCGGCGACGCGGAAACTGCGGTCGACGTATCGGGCGAGCGACTCCGGTCGGCCGCCGGCTTGACCCGGACGCTGTTCGGCCTCGGCGCGGTCTACGAGCACGGCGAACTCAGCCTTGCCGCAACGCTCTCGGCCGGCGGCCTCGGCACCGGCAACCGGAACCACAGCGGCGCCCTCACCCTGAGCACGCGGTTCTAGGCGCGACCGCTGGCCGGCGCCGGGCGGACGGGAGGCGGGAGAAAGCCGGCAAAACCGCAAGCGCCGCCTCTAGCGACGCATCGTCCATGCTAGCCGCTTCCGGCAAACGCTAACCCGAAGCGGCAAAACGCTCCAGGGTCTGCATGACAGAGCAACGTGCAATGCCGCAATGGGTCGCAATCGCACTAACGCTGCGGCCCACGTCAAAATGAAATGCAGGTGTCTTCTTCACTTTCCTCGTCGCAAGCATGCTGCGTCCCATTCCAGACTCCCCGGATTGATCGCGAAAATCCGGGAAGCAGACCGGCACTCTGTATCGAAACAAAGACAGTCACCTCGAGGGCTGCCTCTCTTATGAGCCCTTCCTTCATGCCCGATTTATGAACCCCACGATTCCTGAGGCACTTCGCATCTCCCTATCCTGTGGAGCGGTTGGTGAATCTTAACTTTCTTGACCACCCTCGGCCTGGGAACTCTGCCTTGCGACGTCTGCCGTTGGACAGGCAGCTTTCTTTCCAGGCCGCTCTTCCAGCGGCAGCCAGGAACAGCGGAGATGGTCCGGGGGAAACGTCGGTTCAGCAACACGCTCAACGGCGTGCTCAACTCTTATCCGGTTCGGTTGGCCAGCCCGTGCCGGCCTCGTGACCCTGATCCCACATCCTGAGGTGCGACGTTCCGGGGGACGGGACCCAGCAACTTTGAGTGAAATTGGGCGGCTACATTCGTAAGATCTTGCGCGCCGTGAAAAACGGCACTCCTTTGCCGGTTGCCGAGAACTGAAAGAGCCTGCAAATTGGACAGGCACGCTCCCATCCTCTCCGGCAATCGATTGGTCATCGGATATTCAGGGGCGTTGATCTGACCCGGATCGTCCAGAGTCCGTTCTACTGCTGCAGCAAGGCTGCCAGACCTGCGACCAGTCGGTTTCATTATCTGAACTGACCCAGCGTCCACAGCACGTTTCGGGTGAAACGGTTCTTCGGCCCGGTTCCGGATTGGGACAACCGGTCTGCAAGCTGCGTCTCCGGGAGCTTTGCGGATAATCGCCGGCAACCGGCGAGGCGTTGCTTCCAGTGCATCGCTGTTCTCCGGGGTGTCCCGGGCAGAAGCTCCGGCACCGCCGGGTTCCTGTTCCAAGCAGCGGATACGATGCCAATTTCTGAACAGATCATGTACAGACATGCCGGACTTGTGCAATTAGAATGGAAGACGGCGCCCGGGCTGGTGATCAGTTCTGCGGGCCGGGGCCGCCGGAGCCCGAATGGAGGCAGCGAGCCATGACTCAAAGCGATACCGACATGCGGCAGAGGCCGGAGGACGAGCGTCGGCGCGACCGGGCGTCCAGGCTGGCCGAGGCGATTCTCGGCATCAGCGCGAGCCTTGATCTGGACACGGTAGTACGCAGGGTCGTGGAAGAGGCCTCCAGCCTGACAGGAGCACGCCTCGGCATCATTGTCACCATTGACGGTTCGGGGGCACCCGGGGAGTACTTCTTCTCGGGGTTTTCACCCGAGCAGCAGCGCGACCTCCTTGCCTGGAAGTACGGCCTCCAACTGTTCGAACATTTCCGCGAGCTGACCGGACCGTTGCGTCAGGGGGATTTCGCGGATTACGCCCGATCGCTTGGCCTGACGCCGCTGCCGAGCTTTCCCGGGGCGTTTCAGGGCACTCCTATGCGCCACCGGGGTGAAAACGTCGGTTATTTCTTTCTCGGCGAGAAGGCGGGCGGCAAGGAATTCACCGACGCGGACGAGGAGGTGTTAGTGCTGTTTGCATCGCAGGCCGCGGCTGCGATCGCGAATGCGCGGGCCCACCGCCGCGAACAGCGTGCGCGGCGGAACCTCGAGGCCCTGATCGAGACCTCGCCGGTCGGTGTTGTTGTTTTTGACGGTGCCAACGGACGGATGGTGTCGTACAACCGCGAGGCGCGGCGGATTGTCGAGTGCCTGCGCCTGCCGGGGCGTCCTCTGGAGGAACTGCTCGGGATCATCCTCTGCCGCCGCGGCGACGGGCGGGAGGTGTCGCTGGCGGAGTTCCCGCTGGAGCAACAATTCGCGAGCGCCGAGACCGTGCGCGCCGAAGAGGTCGTGCTGTCGGTTCCCGACGGGCGCAGCGTCAGGATGCTGATCAACGTCACGCCGATCGAGGCCGTGGGGTCCGTGCCGGAATCGGTGGTGGTCACCATGCAGGATCTCGCGCCGCTCGACGAGGTCGAACGGATGCGCACGGAGTTCCTGGGGCTGGTGAGCCACGAACTGCGCACACCACTCACGGCGATCAAGGGATCGGCTGTCACGCTGCTGGAGGCGGCGGGAGGGCTCGACCCGGCCGAGATGCGCGAGTTCTTCCGCATCATTGTCGAGCAGGCGGACCAGATGCGCAATCTCATAGCAGACCTCCTCGACACCGGGCGAATCGACTCGGGCACCCTCTCGGTCTCGCCGGAGCCGTCGGCGGTGGCGGATCTGGTGGAAGGTGCCAGAAGCGCCTACCTGACCGGCGACAGCCGTCCAGGCATCGTCGTCGACCTCGGCGTTGACCTTCCACCCGTCATGGCGGACCGGCGCCGCATCGTGCAGGTGCTGAACAACCTGCTCGCAAATGCTGCCCGGCATGCACCGGCCTCGTCCGCTATCCGCGTGGCGGCCCTGCTCGAGGGCGGGCATGTCGCGTTTTCGGTCACGGATGATGGAGAGGGCGTTGCGCCCGAGCTGTTGCCGCACCTGTTCCGCAAGCATGTCGGGGACGCCGGCGGCAGAGCAAGCCACGGCCTGGGACTGGCGATCTGCAAGGGACTCGTCGAGGCACATGGAGGGCGCATAAGGGCTGAGAGCGACGGCCCGGGACAGGGGACGCGGATCACCTTCACGATCCCGGTCTCGACGGCGGCGCGCGGTGCGGATGACGCCCGTGCCGGCCAGCTGCCGGCCGTTGAGGAAGGGGAGCGGTCCCGCGTCCTGGTGGTCGACGACGATCCTGCCACGCTGCGCTTCGTTCGCGACACTCTGACGAAAGCGGGCTACGCGCCACTCGTAACCGGCGCGCCGGACGATCTTGCAGGCCTCATCCGCGCCGAGCAGCCGGAGCTCGTGCTGCTTGACTTGCTGCTGCCCGGGCGGGACGGGATCGAGCTGCTGCAGGAGGTTCCGGAACTCTCCGACCTTCCGGTGATCTTCATCTCCGGCTACGGTCGCGACGAGACTGTGGCGCGGGCGTTCGAGCTGGGTGCCGATGACTACATCGTCAAGCCGTTCTCGCCGACCGAGCTGGTAGCGCGCATCCGGGCGGCGCTGCGTCGGCACCGAGAGCCCGAGAACTTCGTGTTGGGTGAACTTTTGATCGAGTATGAACCCCGCCGGGTTACGGTATGCGGGACTGAGGTGGAGCTCACCGCCACGGAGTACGAGCTGCTGCGCCTGCTGTCGGTCAACGCCGGAAAGGTTGTACACTTCGACACGCTCCTGCGCCGGATCTGGGAGGGGCGGGACAACGCCGACGCGAACCTGGTCCGCATCTTCGTGCGGACCCTTCGCAGCAAGCTCGGCGACAGTGCGGAGCATCCGACCTGGATCTTCAACCAGCGCGGCGTCGGCTACCGCATGCCGAGACCCGGCGAAGTCTGACCTTCCGCCAGCGGTCGGGTTATCGCGCCCGTCGGCTCTGGCGCCTGGAGAGAGCGCCGCTCGGGCGATTGCGAAGTGCACAACAGCTGCTGCCACCCTCTGGCTTCAGCGGACAGGAATGGTGTCGGGCGACAATCAAGGTCAGCTCGGCGTCAATCTGCATGAGAGTCGGTTGTAGGGGGACGCCTTCTGCGACCTCCGACCTTCCCGCGCCCAACCGCCGCTCCGGTCGCCACCGCCAAGCCCAGCACCCTCGCCGCTCCGCGACCCCGCCCTGAAGGTCGCACGCGCCCTCGCGCGCACTGATTTCGGGGAGAAGTCACTTCCCGGCAGGCGGAGGGCGGCGTCTGAACTGTACCGTCGTTTACCTTGTGACAGCATATGTTTATGTTGACGAGATGTAAAAAATCACTATGCACATGAAACATTGATGAATAGGGTGCATCATCCGGCGACACTCTCTGGAACATTGCGTCCCCGCCGGTGAGCCCGCAGAGGAAGAGTGGAGGGTCCGGCGCGTGCTCGGACCCATGTGAGGAAAGTGCCATGCTCGAGGTGTCGACCAGGCAAACGTCCGACAGTGCAAACCAGGCATCGCGAACCGTACCCGAGACGCCGCCCGCCGTGCCGACCAATCCGGGCGTCCCGGCAGGCAATGGGAAGCCGGACCTGAGCTGGACAGCTTTTTCGGGGACAGTGACTGGTCACGACATGCACAACTCCTCGGTCGACGCGGCCGCGGTCGCCGACGATGCGGTGGCCGGCACCAGCGCGGCCAAGGCCTGGGTGGGGGCCTCCTGCACCGAGACCATTTCTCCCACCGCCTCGTAGGAAAATTCGAGCCTGGGCAACAACACGGACTACCGGGTGCAGCTGGCGGGTGAAATCGGCAGAGTGGGACAACCCCTTCGGGGTCAGTCTTGGCACCTCCGGCAACGAGCCCGAGAGCAGAAACGCGCCGGAGCGCGGCGTTTTGCTGTGCGCGCTCAACCGCCGTTCGGGGGATGGCGGGCAGCGTTACCGCATTGCTGTCCCGGTCAGAGAACCGCGGGACCGGCAGAACGGAAACAGTGGCCTGGCGGTATCTCCGCTGCAGCCGGGCTTGCCGACGGTCTTCTGACCACAATAGCGGACATCGCATGGAGGAGGCAGTGCCTTGCTTTCCGTTCAGGATCAGTGGGATGTCGATACAGGACAGGATGGCTGACGGGGTCCACGCCGAACCGGTTGTCCGGGAGAATTGTTCAAGGAATGATTGCCCGGTTCATTGCTGCGACATTGGTCGTCTCTGCGGGGGTTGCCAGTGCCGGGGATTTCGATGCCGGAGTGAAGGCGTATCAACGCGGCAACTACGCTGCAGCCTTGAGAGAGTTTCGCGCACTGGCAGAACAGGGCATACCCGAAGCCCAGTTCAACCTGGGACGGATGTACCATCAGGGCGAAGGTCTGGCCGGGAACTTCAGGCGTGCCCATTTCTGGTTCCTCCAGGCAGCCAAACCTGCCATGGATCAGGGCATTCCCGAAGCCCAGTTGGCGCTGGGGATCATGTATTATCAGGGCCAGGGCACGGCACAGGATTATGCCGCCGCCGCCTCCTGGTTCGGTCAAGCCGCCGGATACGGCGTTGCCGTTGCCCAATGGAACCTGGGAATCATGTATTATGAAGGCAAGGGCGTGGTTCAGGACTTCGTGCGTGCCTATGCCTGGTTCAGTCTTGCCGGATCGCAGGGCCACGAAATATCCAATGAGAATCGAGACAGGCTGCAAAACCTGATGACCCGGGAACAGGTTGCCGAGGCAGAGAGAATCAGCATGGAGCTGGACGCTCTGATCCGGCAGAGGGCATGTTCACTTGGCAGGGCGGCCTGCACCGGTTCATTCGCGCGCGGAGAAGAGTCAGGGGTGACAGGAGAGCCAGCCAACCGAAAGGACGGGGCAATGAACCAGGCCTGCGGAGCTGCCCATGAAAAGTCCCGAACATACTGGGGGCATTTGGTCCCACCGGCCAGCTGTGACATTGTCCGTTTGCATTGAGATCGTGTTTAGGTGTTGTTTCTCGGACTGACGTGTCGTGCAGCTCGGTAGATTTCCCGGTTCAGACCGATGTCGATTTTCCTGGAACCCGGATTGGTCCGGAAAGCCTGCCCTGGGTTGTCTTCCTTCCCAAGCAGGATGTGTGCCAGCAGCTGATTCAGGACAGTTTTTTGCCGCCGGTGTGCGCCCATCCAAATCGTGAATACATCGTGATCTGGCTTGCCAACAAAGCTGTACTCGATGTCTTGCGGGTAGTTCGCATCAGGGCAAACCCTGAAGAGTATCTGCCCGAACAGTCGTGACAGTGTTGTCCTTGAGTCAGGGCCTCGAAGACCAAGGAGGTGCGTTCAGCGTCACTCATTGAAGTTCTGGCTTACCACTTCCATGATTCGGATTCTCAGGCCTCCAAGCGACGGGGCGAGTTGCCTGGTTGCTTGGGGATCGAAAAACGTGAAACAGCTTCGAGTCTTGCACGATACATGACGGAAACCGGGGTCAACATTCGCAGTCTCCTGCACTCGATACACGGAAAGAAGTTGAAAGCTGTCTGGAATTCTCGGAGAAGACTTGCTACCCAACCGCAGGACAAGCGGGATCAAAATGTGACCTGACCCGGCAGGATGACCCGGTCGACGTAAACTGTGCAACCGGATTGAGTTGGCAAGGTCACGGCTGCGACTTGTCAGTGCCACTCGGGTACGGGTACGAGCTAGATGTATGTATGATCATTTGAGTGCGATTCGGAACAGGCGGCGAATGTCGTTGCATTTCCAAACGGGAGTCGGTCTGAATTCGGTCGCCATATGTTGACGGAATGCGACGGAATGCACCGAATACAGCATTATCAGTCATTTAGGGTTCAATAGGGCATAAAGGGACACAAGATCATGTTCGGCTTTGGCAAGAGTCATGGCGGCGAGACGGTCAGGGAAGGGTCCGAAGCAACCTTTGCCGAGGATGTTCTCGAGGCCAGCAGGAATCAGCCGGTCATTGCTTATTTCAGCGCTGCCTGGTGCGGTCCGTGCAAGACATTCGGGCCCGAGCTCGAACGGGCCGTCAATGCGACGGCCGGAAGGGTCTCTCTCATCAAGTACGACACTGAAGCCAACCGCCAACTGGCGGCCCAGCTTCGCATCCAATCGATTCCGGCAGTCTTTGCGTTTGTGGATGGCCGACCGGTCGACATGTTTGTCGGTGCAAAGAGCGGTGCTGAATTGTCGGCATTTGTCAACAAGTTGGCGGGTTCGGAGTCAAATGGCCAGGTCGAAGCCATCATTGAACATGGCGAATTGTTGCTCGCGGAGGGAGCGGCGGTTGAGGCTGCTCAGTATTTTTCGGAAGCGCTGTCGGAAGACCGGGAAAACCCGTCGGGATTCAGCGGTCTGGCGCGTGCTTACCTGGCGCTTGGTGACATAGACAAGGCAGAAGGATTGCTGAACTCCGCGCCTGACTCGATCCGGGATCACAAGGAAATCCAGGCGGCACGCGCTGCTGCCGACCTTGCGAGGCAGGCTGCCAGAGCCGGTCCGGTTCGGAAGCTTGAAGAAAGGGTTCAGGCCAATCCCGACGACCTCCAGGCCAGGTTTGATCTGTCGACTGCCAGGTTGGCTGGTGGTGATGTCGAGGGTGCCATCGACGAGTTGCTGGAACTCTTCCGGCGCGACCGCGAATGGCAGGACGGCGCGGCACGCCAGCAGTTGTTCAAGATATTCGACTCGCTGAAACCGAATGACCCGATTGCGTTGCGGGGTCGCAGAAGGTTGTCATCTGTAATTTTCTCGTAAATGCGCCGTCGCGCGGACGCAATTCAGTAATCGCGCTTCATGATCGACCTGACCAAACTGCCAGACATCATACCCATTTTCCCGCTCTCCGGCGCGACCATGTTTCCGCACTGCCTGCTGCCACTGAACATTTTCGAACCCAGATATGTTGCCATGGTCAGTGATGCCCTCGAATCCGAGAGCAACCTGATCGGGATGGTTCAGCCTTCATCACAGTCCGGCAAGGAAGGTGAACTGTATTCCATCGGTTGCGCCGGTCTGATTTCCGGTTGCCGAAAAACCGAGGACGGTCGCTACGAAATCATATTGCTTGGAGTGTCGCGGTTTCGTTTCCAGAATCTTGTTCAATGTGCCACGCCATACCTGAACGCTTCAGTGGAATGGTCCGAGTTCGGGCACGACAAGCGAGTGGAGAACGACCCGCCCGGCTTCGATTTTGAAGGCTTTGCCGGGGTCGTCAAGCGGTTCTTCGATATCCGCGGCGTAGAGCTGAAATGGAACCGGGTTGAAGGGCGCGGCGTGTATTTCCTGGTGAACGAGGTCTCGATGTCGGCAGACCTGGCACCAGAGGAAAAGCAGGCTCTGCTGGAAATCCCGCATCTACCCGAACGAAGCCGGGCCCTGGAATTCCTGCTGAGGATGGACATGAGCTGCGGAAAGGACATGACCACGCAATGAACGAAAAGGACAAGATCGACCGGAAAATGCTCGAGTCACTGGTTTGTCCGGTTACTCATGCAACCTTGACCTACGACAGGGAGGCGAACGAACTGGTTTCCAAAGCCGCTCGACTTGCCTTCCCCATCCGCAATGGCATTCCGATCATGCTGGCAGACGAAGCGCGCGAACTCGACTGAGACACCGCTGCGGCTTCTCCCGACTCCGTTTCAGAGCGGTCTTCCGGATACGAGGCGCGGCAATGAACCGGATAGTCCCGCAGCTTCCCTGATCAACGACCTCTTCAGCCAGGGTGCTCCCCTGACCATGAACATCCCAATTCCGCGAATGGTCCGGAGGAAGTCGCTGTCATTGGAGTAGATCCAGTTGAAGAAATCTGTCGCAACCGCAAGCGATGCCGCATCGACCCGTCGCCACTCCTGGTACCGGCGGAGCACGGCGAGGTTTCCTGAGTCTTCGCCTCGGCGGGTTGCCTGGACGAGGATTTCGGCCAGGGCGGCGGCGTCCCGCAATCCGACATTCAGTCCCTGGCCGGCAAGCGGATGGAATCCGTGTGCTGCTTCCCCCACGAGAACCAGGCGAGGTGCTGCAATGCTCTCGGCCAGTGACAGGGAGAGAGGCCAGGCAAACCGGTTGCCCACAAGTCGCAGCCTGCCGAGAAAGTCGCCGAAACGGGGCTGGAGTTCGCTGATGAACCCGGCTTCCGGCAGGGAGACGAGCCTGTCGACCTCGGCGGTGGATTCTGTCCATACGACTGAAGATGTGCATCCGGGAAGCGGCAGGATTGCCAGCGGGCCGGGCGGCATGAAGAACTGATGGGCAACTCCCTCATGAGGCAGTTCGTGTTCGATGGTGCAAACCAGTGCAGACTGACCGTAATCCTTCATCAGCCGGGGCGGGCTGACACACCGGGCCACGGTTCCGTTTCGCCCGTCGCACCCCGCCACGACTCGGGCCCTGTATTGACGGCCGGATGTCAACAACACCATTACTCCGGAGGATTCGACCCGGCAGTCTGACACGGCTGCCGCAGTCAGATGCGTGATTCCTGGCTGATGCTTCACGAGACCGATCAGTCCGGAACGCAGGTGCCGGTCTTCGATCACGCATCCCAGTGAGTCTTCCTGGATTTCACCGGCATCGAATCCAAGCACCGCCGGGCCGGCTCCTTGCCCGGCCCGGCCATCGGAAATGCTGACGGAGCGCACTGCCTGTCCGCGCTTGCGAAGCAGGTCTGCAAGTCCAAGTGTATCGAGCAATCGGCAGGAGGACAGCGACAGGGCAAAGGCCCTCCTGTCGGACCCGGCAGATCCCCGGGCTGGGGCAGGCGACATGTCGAAAAGGAGGACGGACAATCCCTCCCGCGCCAGTGCAAGCGCGAGTGAACTGCCAACGATGCCTCCGCCGCAGATTGCGATGTCGCTGTCCATTCGCATTTCAATCCCGGGTCTTCAAACCGGCTGTGCCGACAGCCGGCAGAAACACGAGGCTGAGACGGGAATGTCGGCGCGTGCGCGGGCAAGAACGAGCCGCTGCCCGATCTGTCCTGCCAATTCTTGCCGTCCCAGCCTCGTCAGGCATTCGTGGTAACCGGCAAGGCTCCAGATGTTGTCGGGGTGCCGGCATGAAGGGCTAAGTACCTGGTTCAGGCCAAGGTCAGTCTCGTAGACCTCGCAGGCCTCCTCCAATCGTTCCTGTTCCATAAGCAGCGCGCCTAGCGCATGCCGGGCAGGCTGCATCCAACCCCAAGGCTCGTCATAGGGAAGGTTGTCATCAAGCTCCACAGCCCTTCGGAGGTGCGCGAACGCTTCCTCGAATGAATCTTCCCGGTAGAGGATTTCTCCCAGCATCATCTCTCTCGCAATCGCAAGAATATCCTGGCAGGAATTGTTGAACAGGTACCGGCTGTCCGGCACAAGCGCGACAGCTTCCTCGAATGCCTCCGCCTCGTTCCGTGCCGCCTGCGGGTTCTGGAGCGAGGCATGCGCAACGGCGCGTGCATAGAGTATCGTCGCGTTGGTGACGCAGAAAATACCTCGGCTATCATGCAGCGTCTGTTGCAGGATGTCCTTCCATCGACCGAACCTGACCAGCACGTGTTGCTTTACCGGTATGAACGCCTCGACCCAGTCAGCCATCGGAGGCGACTCCACGACAAGAAGTTCCTCGGGAAGCGTGGCAATCATTTCCTCACAGGTATTGATCGCAGTCCGGTACTGGCCCAGAAACATGGCGCCGTAGATCTTGAAGTGGAAATTGTGGCAGCGGTAGAGCGTGTAGAAGTTGAGGGCGCCTTCCTTCTCGTAGTAGCGCCTGTCCGACCGGACCGCTTCGCTGTTTGATCGTACGACATTGACGTAGTCGCCGCAGATCGAGTCGATATGGGTGGCCATGTGCTGGAGGTGACCCGAATCCGGCACAAGCCCCCGCAGTCCGTCGGCCGCATTCAGTGCCAGCTCCGGTGTCGGGGACATCTCCATGAGGTGAATATACATGTGAAGCAAGCCCGGATGCCCCGGGCTTCCCGATTCAACGAGGCGGCCGATGGCAGATTCCAGGACAGTTCGTGCTTCCAGGGTATCCGCGCCTTCGGCAACAGTGCCGGTCTTGAGATCCCAGAGTTCCCAGGGCGTCCTGTTCATGAGAGCCTCGGCAAAGAGTGCCTCAACATCCACATCTTCCGGATTCTCATTGTAGACCAGGCGCATCGCCGCGGCATATGCATCGTTCCAGGGAGTCATGTCTTCGGCCGGTTCCCTTGCCGGATACCTGGCCTTGAGTGCTTCAATCAGACCGGCCTCGGCCCTGCTGCACCTGTCCGATAATGCAGAAGCCCTTTCGGCATTGTCGTATGCCTCCATCAGGGAATTGGCGGCATCCAGCTCGTCAAAGGCTTCCCATTGCTTGTTGTAGTTGGGGCCAATCGCGTAGGAAATGCCCCAATATGCCATCGCGCATTCCGGGTCAGCATTGGCGGCTTTCCTGAAACAGGCGACGGCTTCCTCGTGATTGAAACCGTAGGTCCAGGCAAGTCCGCGATTAAACCAGGTCTGGGCGTCTGCGTCGCAGGTGGTTACGGGCCGGTGAAATGAGCCCAGGTCGAAATCGTAACTCATGTGTCAATACCAGTTCATTTTTTGGGATCGGTCAGTTCCGTGCTCCTGGATCCCATGATTCTTGAATGCAAGGTCAGGTGGTTGCAAGCTGGAATTGCATTGCAGGAAAGTCTCGCCGGAACAGCCGTGTCCCGGCTCCGATCACCTGCTGAATTCCGGTCGCCCGACGCAGATTTGGGATTGTCGAATGCCTGATCGTTCCGTACCTAATCGGTTACCTGACTTGGAGAATGGCGAATGAGCAAGGACTGGACCCGTTTGGGTGCCTGCGAATTGGGAAGGATGATTGGCCGTGGGGAAATCGATCCCGTGGATCTCGTCGGGACGTTCCTTGGCTGTATCGAGGACTGCCCGGACAAGAATGACATCTTTGCACGCGTGACGTTGGAACGCGCTCATTCGGAGGCCGAGGCTGCCTCACGCCGGGCTGGCAAGGGGATGCGGCTGTCACTTCTTGATGGAGTGCCGATTTCCTGGAAGGACATCTTTGATACTGCCGGGACGAGAACCGAAGCTGGCACCCTGCTCCTCAAAGACCGGATTCCGGCTCAGGATGCGGAAGTCCTGTACCGGGCGACTGCGCTCGGATTGGTGTGCCTGGGGAAGACGCATCTCAGCGAGTTCGCGTTCTCCGGATTGGGACTGAATCCGGTAACCGGGACGCCACGTTGCGTGAACAACCGGAATGCGGTCGCCGGTGGGTCGTCCTCGGGCGCCGCGGCATCGGTGGCGTATGGCCTGGCGGCGGCCGGGATCGGGTCGGATACGGGAGGATCAGTCAGAGTACCGGCGGTCTTCAACGACCTCGTCGGCCTCAAGACGACTTCAGGACTTCTACCTCTGGACGGCGTCGTTCCGCTTTGCAAACGATTTGATACCGTTGGTCCGTTGGCCCGGAATGTGGAAGATGCCAGTGCGATTCTGTCGGCACTCTCCGGAAATCCTGATCCACCGGACCTGGCGGGAGCCAGGATGGACAGGATGCGATTCCTGGTGCTCGAAAATGCCATGGATGGGGTCCGCGAAGAGCCCCTGCGAGGATTCACGAATGCGGTTGAAGCAGTCAGGGGCATGGGGGCAAGGGTCACGGTTCGATCGATCGATGCCGTCGACAAGGCGTGGAAACTGTCGGGTTGCCTCTACGGCGTCGAGGCGGCAGGGCAGTGGATGGATGTGATCCAGACCAATCCTGAATTGATGTTCAGCGAAGTCCGAAAGCGGTTCACTGCAGGATTGGCCTATTCGGGCACGGACTACGTGAAGGCATGGAGCCAGCTGTACGGGTTACGACAGGAGTTTCGCCTGGCGGTTTCCGGTTTCGATGCCGTTCTTGCGCCGACCAGCCCCATTCTTCCACCCGACAAGGACCGGCTCCTCGAAGACAGTGACTTCCATGCCACCGAGAACCTGCTGGCGCTGCGGAACACCCGAATCGGGAACCTGATGGAGACCACCGCACTCACATTGCCCACAGGGGTGCCTTCTGCGGGTGTCATGCTGTTGGGTCGTCCGTATGACGAGGCGGGTCTGCTCAAGATTGGTCTGGAGGTCGAAAAGGCCCTCAAATAGGGCCGGATTCTTGCAAAAAAGACACATCCATTTCTTGCCGCTGATCAGGAATTCGCAGGCAGGGCTTTACCTTTGCAAGCAATTTCAATAGTCTGAGACCGAACGGGACGAGACGATCCCGGAATTCGAGGCTAGTCATGGGTTTCCCAGAGCGGTTTTCAGTGCTGCCGGAATATCCTTTCTCGCGGTTACGCAAGCTCCTCAAGGGCAGGCGAGCCGGAGGAGAGGTGATCGATCTTTCCGTCGGCAATCCGAGGCATGAGTTTCCGGAATGGATTTTTCAGTCCATTGCCGAGCAGAGGGCAGGGCTTGGGCGCTATCCGCCAACCATGGGAACATTGGAATTGCTCTCCGCCGTTTCCGGATGGATCGACAGGCGCTACTCGGTCAATGTCGACCCGGAGAAGGAAATCATCATTCTGAACGGAACACGGGAAGGCCTGTTCAATGCCTGCTTGTGGCTTGTCCCGGAATCCAAGAACGGCCAGGCGCCCTGTGTACTCATCCCGAATCCGTTTTACCAGGTCTATGCTGCCGGTACCGTGGCCGCCGGTGCCGAACCGGTCTACGTGCCTGCTGTCAGGGAAACCGGGTTTCTTCCGGATTTCGAGTCATTGCCGCAGGACATTCTTGCACGGACCTCACTCGCCTTCGTGTGTTCCCCTTCGAATCCTGAAGGAGCAGTGGCATCAAATGACTACCTGTTGCGATTGCTGTCACTGGCTGAACTGCATGGTTTCCGGGTGCTGGCGGATGAGTGCTATTCGGAAATCTACCGCTCTCAGCCGCCAACAGGAATACTCGAGGTCGCAGAGAAAGCAGGCGTCAAACGGGAGAGGGTCGTCGCATTCAATTCCCTGTCGAAACGTTCGAACCTGCCGGGACTTCGTTCCGGGTTCATGGTGACAGGACGCAAGACAATGAAGCAAATGAAGAAGCTGAGAGAATACTCGGCGCCCTCGATGCCTGCACCGCTGCAGGCGGCGTCGGCTGCTGCCTGGGGTGATGAAGTGCATGTCGAGCAGAATCGACGGCGATACGGCCGTAAATTCGATATCGCGGACCAGGTGTTCAAGGACGTGAAGGGCTATCGTAGCCCTGACGGCGGTTTTTTCCTTTGGCTTTACTCCGGCGACGGAGAAGAGACTGCGCTGAAGCTCTGGTCGGAGGCCGGAGTCCGCGTTCTTCCGGGGGCATATCTTGGCCGCGTGGTGGATGGCAGCAATCCCGGACAGCGCTACATACGCGTTGCGCTCGTCGCGGATGAAGCCGAGCTTGAAGTGGGCCTCCCGAAAATTCGGGAAGTAATCAGGAAACAAGGAGCATATCTGTCATGACATTCGAGGCAAGACAACGCGGTCCGCTGGTTGACAGCCACTCGCGCACGATCATCGAGCAGCGGAGCAAGGAAGTGCTTGGCGTCATCATGCTGGCAGCCTGCGTCGCGTTCGCCATATTGCTGGGCACATATTCGGCTTCCGATCCCGGGCTGTTCACCGCAAATGACAATCCGGTGCAGAATTTCCTGGGTGAGACCGGTGCCGCCATCGCCAGCCCGCTCATGTTGATCATTGGCCTGAGCTCCTGGGGCTTCGTGATCTTTCTGGCGATCTGGGCCTTTCGTTTCATGTCACATATCGGAGATGATCGTTTCCTGAATCGACTCCTTTATCTTCCCTTCCTGATTGTCTCGGTCTCCGTTCACCTGACCATCCTGACACCGCCTGAGAGCTGGCCACATGGCTTCGGCATCGGCGGAATGTTTGGAGAAACTGCCCTGAGCGCAATCGTCTATTCCTGGCCGGCGGGAGTCGAACACGGTGAGGCGGTTTCAAGTTACGTCTCGGGCGGGGCAGTTTTCCTGTTTTCATTTCTGGCTCTGGGCGTGACCCTTGAGGAGCTGGCTGGTCTTGCAGGGCTGTTTTCGAGGTCCCGCCGCGAACGTCGAAGGAAGGTTGCATCAATCAAGTCACGACAGGCGGCCAACAAGTCTCGGCCCGGTTCGGTTATCGGTCCACTGGCAACGCGGCGGGATGTCCGCACCGACACCATAGTGACGAACGGTTTGACAACTGATGGTCAGACTGCCGTGGCGAGTTCCGGGAAAGACGCTGGCAACGCCGGACAACCGCGCGATAAACCGCGCGAGAAATCTCCGATGATGTGGCGTTTGCTCACATCCATGCAACGTGGAAGAAACACGGAAATTGAAACGATCGATAGCAGTGGCAGATCCCGGATAGTCCGGGGCGTTTCAGAACCGCCCATTACCAGGCGAATCGCTGACCACCAGTCTGAAGACCTGCTCGACGACGAGCCTGCTGAAAGTACCGAGTTGCAGCACGAAGACCAACCGGTCGTCTCCGGCCGCAAATCAAAGCGGCGGACCGTGCGTCAGAAAACAACGGTCAGCAACGCGGGAGAAGACACCTACGAGTTGCCCTCGATCGACCTGCTTCAACCGCCGGCCAAGGCTCGCCTCGAGCAGGTCGGATACGATTCGCTGAAGGAAAGTGCCACCAGGCTGAGGGAGGTTCTCGAGGATTACGGCGTGAACGGAACGATCGAGGCCGTGCATCCGGGACCGGTGGTTACCCTTTATGAGTTGCTGCCGGAGCCCGGCCTCAAGGCAAGCCGTGTCATTGGGCTCTCGGACGACATCGCGAGGAACATGTCGGCGATTTCCGCCAGGATTTCAACGGTTCCGGGCAAGCAGATCATTGGAATCGAGCTTCCCAACAACCACCGTGAGACCGTCTATCTTCGTGAAATGCTCTCCGACCCCAGTTTCACTGACTCGAGCTTGGACCTGCCAATTGCGCTTGGAAAGGACATTGGAGGCCAGCCGATGATTGTCGACCTGGCAACAATGCCGCACTTGCTGATCGCCGGAACCACCGGATCCGGAAAATCAGTGGCCATCAATACGATGATCCTGAGTCTGCTGTATCGGCAGTCCCCCGACGAATGCCGGATGATCATGATCGATCCGAAAATGCTCGAACTGAGTGTTTATGACGGAATCCCGAACCTGCTTTCTCCGGTGGTCACGGACCCGAAGCAGGCGGTATTTGTCCTGAAATGGGTCGTTGCGGAGATGGAAAGCCGCTACCGGAAGATGTCGAAAATGGGCGTACGGAAGTTGAGCACCTACAATGATCGCATGCGTGAAGCTCAAGCCAACGGCCAGAAATTCACACGGACGGTTCAATCAGGATTCGACCAGACGACCGGCGAACCCATCATTGTCGAAGAGGTGAAGGAGCCTGAAACACTGCCCTACATCGTTGTCGTGGTCGACGAGATGGCTGACCTGATGATGGCTGCCGGCAAGGAGATCGAGGCGTGCATCCAGAGACTGGCACAGATGGCCCGGGCATCCGGAATTCATGTCGTGCTTGCAACCCAGCGTCCGTCGGTTGACGTCATCACCGGCACAATCAAGGCCAACATTCCGACGCGTGCATCTTTCCAGGTCGCATCGAAGATCGACAGCCGCACCGTGCTTGGCGAACAAGGCGCCGAACAGCTTCTCGGATGCGGCGACATGTTGCTCATGTCGGGAGGAAGCAAGATAACACGCGTGCACGGCCCATTCGTGGATGACTCCGAGGTCGAGATGGTGGTGGGTCACCTCAAGGAACAGGGTGCGCCAGATTACCTGACCGAAATCTTGGAGGGACCTGACGAGGCCAAGGAAAACAGCATCAACCAGATCCTGGGGCTTGGCGGAAACACATCGTCAGACGACGAGCAATATGATATTGCCGTGCAGATCATCAGAAATGACCGCAAATGTTCGACTTCATACATTCAGAGGAAGCTTGGCATTGGCTACAACAAGGCAGCACGTCTCGTCGAGAGAATGGAAGAGGAAGGTCTGGTCAGCGCGCCAAACCATGTCGGCAAAAGAGAAATCCTGATACCCGAATAATGAACTACATGCGGGCGGGCTTCAGGAATTGCCGTAGCGCGATCCTCGTCTTGCTGATGTGTGCGGTACCGGTCGGCGCACAAACGGAAATCGCGGAGGAGACCGAAGAAGTCGTCGTCGAACAGGCAGAACCGGTTACGGTTGAAAGGTTGTCTGCCTATCTGAATGGTCTCTCATCTGCCTGGGCGCGGTTTACCCAGATCAATTCCGACGGGACCCTGTCGAATGGTACTCTGGTCGTGAAGCGACCATGGCGAGCACGGCTGGAATACGATCCGCCTGATACGGGCCTGATCATTGCCAGCAGCCGCCGCATCGCGATTATCGATCGCAAGTCAAATACAAGCCCCCAGTTGTTTCCGCTGCGAAGAACACCGCTCTACCTGCTGCTCAAGGACCACATAGATCTTACGGACGAACGGCTTGACCCCCGGTTCGTGACCGCTCAAGGCCATAGCGAACTGCACCTCCAGAGCCCTTCAGACGAATACTCCGGATCGTTGATACTGAGCTTCCGGAACGAACCTCTCCAACTGGATGGCTGGACTGTAATCGACGAGTTCGGAAACCGTACACATGTCCGGTTCGACAGTCTTGGTACCGGCCTGGAACTGAGTCCGGCCATGTTTGACATAGAACTCGAAGTCAGTCGTCATGCCGATGACAACTGACGGTAGTCAGAACCTGCAGCCCCTGAGTTGCCGTTCATAACGGCCAGCCTGCGCCGCCACTTTCTTGGAAACGTCCATCAGCCAGGGTTTCTTCAGGTAATTCCGTTTCCGGAACCCGGTGTGCCCTTCATGGTATGCAAGATACTGGTTGCGGGCATCCGACTTGCTGACGCCATGTTTCTTGGTCGTAATGTCGGAATACCAACCGATGAACTCGACTGCGTCGCCAAAGTCGGTTCTACTTGCACTGTACCGACCTGTCTGCTCCTGGTACCATTCCCATGTACCGTCAATCACCTGTGCATATCCGAATGCCGATGACTGTCGACCCGTTGGTATGATCTTGAAAAAGTAGGTTCGGGGCGTCTTGGCCCGTTGCTGGAATTTGCTTTCCTGCCAGATAATGGCCATCTGCACGGATACCGGCAAGCGATAGTTCTTTTCGACATTACGCATATGGATATGCCATTTCGGTCTTTCCCGGGTGATTGCGCATGCATCATCCAGATTCGAAGGAGGACCGAAATCCACGAACGAACATCCCGCAAGCAGGACCGCCAGTAGTAGTTTTCGCAACTTTACTGCTCGTGCCGTTGTTGTTTTTTTGCCTCAAGTCAAGGAATACAGCGTTTTCTACAAAATTGCTAACAAAAAATTAATCTACCTGCCATGCTTCCGTTCTGCGCCATTTGGCTGCACGCTCTGCTGGCTGGGACGTTCTTTGACCTTACGCTGAGTTGGGTCTAATTCATGCTGACATGGCGCCGTAACCGGTGAACAGTTCAGCGGGCAAGGAATGAAGGTGAATCAGGAATTCAAACCCGGAACCTCTGAAGTTCTTCAACGCGCCCTGGGTGATCTGCGAATTGGAATTCCGGTTGTCGTTTCAGATGGCAATCAGGGAATAATGGCATTGGCGGTCGAAGCTGCGGGCGACGACAGGCTGGCCAGGGCAGCCGAGTGCCCGGGAGCCGTCGTGGTGATCACGGCCAAACGCGCGGCGACACTCAAGGCGCGAGTGTATGATGGAGATATTGCCCGAATAAACATACCGGGGAATGCGGGGTGCGACTGGCTCCGTTCGTTGGCCGACCCTTCGACTGACCTGCAGTTTCCCATGAAGGGACCAATGGAATCCATAAGGTCCGGAAGAGCCGGCCCATACAGGCACGCTGTCCTTCTCGCACGGGATGCCAGGCTCCTTCCTGCTGTGGTCTCCGTGCCCGTTGACGATGCCAGGGGATTTGCGGAGGCAAACGAGTTGGTCTGCCTTGGTCCCGAATGCTGGAATGATTACCCGTCGCTATCCAAACGGACCGGACCCCTGGTTTCAGCCAGGTTGCCATTGGCGATATCGGATGACGTCAGGATCTATGTATTTCGAATTCCGGGCGAAACCGACGAGCACTGTGCCATTGAAGTCGGCGTACCACCTCGGGACGAACCGGTGTTGGTCCGGTTGCATTCGGCGTGTTTTACCGGCGATGTTCTCGGATCGCTCAAATGCGACTGCGGACCACAATTGCATTCGGCCCTGGAAAGGATTTCCGGTGAATCAAAAGGGGTCCTGCTTTATCTGAACCAAGAAGGGCGGGGAATCGGACTTACCAACAAGATCAGGGCGTATACCCTGCAGGACCAGGGCTTCGACACGGTTGAAGCCAATCACAGGCTTGGGTTTGAGGACGATGAAAGGGATTTTCGAATTGGTGCAGTAATCCTGAAACAGCTCGGTTTTGCCCGGGTCAGGTTGATGACCAACAATCCGGCCAAGGTTAGAATGCTGGTGTCCCAGGGGATTGATGTCGTCGAGAGGGTACCGCTGGTTGTCGGGAGGAACAGCCATAACGAGCGTTACATGTCGACCAAGACGGCCAAGAGCGGTCACGTCCTGTGAGCCGGCATCGAGTTGACATTGTTGTGTCTGGCACGAACTCGCGGTTTCTGGGTCGAACATTTTGCTGTTCACTCGGACGAAACGGTATCACGACCGAGAAGAGGGAAGGGGACGGCGCAACCCCGGCGGGAATATTCAAATTGCTGGGAATCTTCTACCGGCCTGATCGGATGGATGCATCGGGAATGTCCCGCGCCCTTCCGATATTGAGGCCTGACATCTGGTCGGACGACCCGCGGGATCCGGCATACAACCAACCGGGAAGCGCCATGTATGGCTACGGGTACAGTCACGAGAAACTGCGTCGTTCTGACCGGCAATATGATCTTGTCATCCCGACGGACTACAATTGGCCGAAGGCCGTGCCGGGAAAGGGCTCGGCGATATTTCTGCATGTCTGGAGGCGGCCGCGGTATCCGACTGCGGGTTGCGTCGCGTTTGCGCGCGAGGATCTGGTCTGGATTGCAGAGAGACTGACAAACCGCACCCGCCTGGTTGTCCGGGCCGGATGATACCTCGATCAGGTTTCGGCACGCGCCGCCGCCATCAGGCTGATTTCCATTGGCCGTACTTGCGGACGCAGGACCGATCAGTTCTTCGACCAAGTCCGGGCGACCACTATCCGAGATATCCACACACAGCCTGGGCTGCCACCAGGCACCGCCCGTCCCCGGGGAGTTTGGTGGTCGCCAACAACCATGATAGCCTCTGCTTAGACTGGAGGGCGTGACATGCAAAGGGTAATGGGATTCGGCGGGTTCTTCTTTCGTGCGAAAGACCCCGAAAGACTTGCGAATTGGTATCAGAATCACCTTGGTATCAATCCTGCCCCCACAAACATGGATATGGCGCCTTGGATGACCGATGCCGGGGTCACGGTGTTCTCACCCTTCGCTGCCGACACGGATTACTTCCCTTCGGACAAGACCTTCATGCTGAACTTTCGCGTGGCCGACCTGGATGCCATGATCTCGCAACTGAAATCCGCAGGCATCGAGATCAGCCACGAAAGCGAGATGGAGGGCATCGGCCACTTCGCCCGCATCAACGACCCCGAAGGCAACGTGATAGAGCTCTGGGAACCCCTGTCTTGAGGTTCGAATACGGTTGCCCAGTTCAATCTGCCCCTGTCATGGATAAGCCAGGACTTTCGTCATTCTGATTCATGCCTTCTTGTGGAAGCAAGCGAAGAGGCAGGACAGGATATGAACGAAGGCATTGACCGGGGAGCGATGCACTGAGTGTTCAAGGTCCATTTCTGGTTTCAGCATAGCCATCAGAAAATTGCGCGTGTCGCGGCGAATGCCAGTGGTCGACTTCGGTCCTTGGCTACAGAGAAAGTCAATGAGCCTTTTTGAGATGTATCCGTTGTCGCCAGGATACGGCCACTGAGGCCCACTGCCATGAGGTTGACACTTCAAGTCGCGTTTTTTCACCCTTTGTAAACGAAGCGGCAAGCCGTCCCTTGATCAGTACGGAAAATCGATGACCGACCTGCAGCGAGTGATGTGCGTTTTGGGTGATCAAGACCACTGCAACATCTCGAGACCGAACCTCCTCTATGATTTGGAGAACCGATGCTGCCTCCTTTGCGCCCTGTGCCGAGGTCGGTTCGTCGAGGATCAACAGGCGCGCCCCAAACAAACTGCTCGCGCGATTGCGAGAACTTGTCCTTCACCAATTGACAGCGTACCTACCGGGCGAAGGGCGTCAGTTGTTCTCCTGATACCGAGAGAATGAAGCTGCTCCAGGGCTACTTGTTCCGACTTGGCGAAGTCTATTTGGAGGAACATGCCCCATCCCCTCAGCGGTTCAGCGCCGGGAAAGAAGTTGCGACCAACGCTCATAGGCGGGACCGTCTCTCCGTGCTGGTGCACCGTGGCTATACAGAGGTTGCGGGCCAGTCGTGGATCGCCGCTGGTCAATGGTTTTCCGTCGAGAGTGACGCCCCCAGAACTCGCTGCGACGACCCCTGAAATGATCTTGATCAAGAGTCTTTCCTGCACAGTTGTCGCCGAGCAGTCAGTGGACTTCGCCTGACTAGATACTCAACGACACACTATCCGCGGGCATTTCTCACTTCATGGTTCAGGGGCCAAAGGCACGACAGATGCCAGACCTCCCGAACAGGAACGCCACCTTGCCGGAACCGACCCCCTCCAGGTCCCTCCGAGATCCTCCACTCCCGATTTCCAGACAATTCGTTTGAGAGTCCTTGCTTCGTGTGCCACCGGGAACGCTGCTGGACCGGCAACGGACGCTCTATGGCTAATCCCGCCGAGTACGTCACGCCGCGGAAAAATGCCGACATCGAAATTCTCATTAATACCTCCCAGAGAGATAATTATGGAGTCCGGGCCATCGAGATGTTATTGGTAGACCTCACCAAGTGTTGACATCGGCACGAACACCAGGCTCTCGGGAGATCAGCATGACCAAGGAAAACAGGAATTTTCCAAAAACCAAGGTCCGGCAAATTGAGTATTCGTCGGATTTCGATGAACAGACCTGTCAGTTGCGGGATGACCCCGTTTCCAAGCGCATGAAGGCGGCTCGTGCCGCAAAGGCTGGTGACCGATTCCGTCCCCTGTATCACTTCGTCAATCCCGAAAACACGCTGAACGATCCCAATGGTCTGTGCTTCTGGAAGGGCCGGTGGCACCTTTTCTTTCAAGCGCGCCCTCCCGAGGATGAAAGGGTCCATTGGGGCCATGCGGTGAGCGATGACCTGGTGCGCTGGGAAGACTTGCCTTACGCATTCGGGCCGGGGCCGGAAAGCGACTGCTATTCAGGTACGGCGCTTGTGGAGGACGATCGTGTCATCGCCATGTATCATGGTGTCGGGGTTGGCAATATGGTGGCAACGGCGCACGACCCGCTTCTCCTGAACTGGCAGAAGTTGGGAGATGGCCCGGTAATCCCGTTTCACACGGATCAGGGCATGGATCGTCATTACGGAATCTTCGATCCCTGCATCTGGAAAGAAGGCGATTTCTACTACGCCCTGTCGGCCGGAATTCGGGACTTCCAGGACAATGGGCGGCACTTCGCCGAGAATTTCCTCTTCAGGTCGCGGGATCTGATCGAATGGGAGTACCTGCATCCCTTCGTAGAGGGTGACAGGTTCACGATTCCCGGCGATGATGGCGCATGCCCCTATTTCTGGCCCATCGGAGACAAGCATATCCTGCTGTTCTTCAGTCACATGAGCGGTGGGCAGTATCTTCTGGGATGCTACGACACCGAACGGCACAAATTCCTCGCCGAAGACCATGGTGTTTTCAACTTCGGCGCGACGTTTCCGGGCGGCGTCCACGCGCCAACTGCCGCTCCTACACCGGATGGTAGAGTGGTCGTGCTCTTCAACATGAACCCGGCGATGCCGATCATCAAGCGGGACAGGTACCTGGAGAACTTTCTGGGGCCAGAGACTGAGAAGGCATCAATCAACGACAGCAAACGGACGCTGTACGACTGGGATCAAATCATGACCTTGCCGCGGGTGCTTTCGTTGCTGCCGGATGGCAGATTGAAGATCGAGCCTGTGTACGACATTGATGGACTTCGCGGCGAACACTTGACGTGCGGTAACCTCGCACTGCCTGCAAATGAGGAACTCGTCCTGCCGGGTGTCGAAGGCGACGCTCTGGAGATCGCTCTTCGGCTCGAGCCGGATAAGGCCTCAAGCTTCGAGTTGAACGTATTGCGGTCTCCTGATGGCGAAGAAACCACGCGCATCATTTTCTTCCGAAAACGGGGGTACATCTATCGGACGCCATTCGAGGACGACATCAGATCCCTTCGCATCATGTCCACGGCCATTTCGAACAAGGTCTCTCACGACAGCATACTCTGCATCGACACGTGCCAATCCTCAGTTCTGCCGGACGCCTTGGCGCGTCCGCCGGAACAAGGTCCAGTGCGACTCGCCGAGGACGAAGCGCTGGACCTGCGGGTATTCGTCGACCGAAGCGTTGTTGAAGTGTTTGCCAACGATACACTTGCCTTGTCAGTGCGCGTCTATCCCGGCCGCGACGACAGCAGGGGTGTTTCGCTTCTGTCGCGCAGCAGAGATGCCAAGGTGTCGAATCTCGACGTGTGGAGAATGCAAGGAATCTACTGAGCGGTGAAACCGCTGGCCTGTGACTTCACCAGAAGATGGCGCTCCGGGACGAAGTTGGAATAGAAGGGTAGCAAGGCCCCGCCCAGAGCACGGGCGCGATTTCCTAGATCGCCGGCGATAAGTTCCGGTCGGACCAGACCCGTGAAATCCTGTTCGTCGAGGCTCTCATTGAGGCGTTCGACCAGGTATACCCGGACATTGGAAGGCAGGTCTCCGTCAACCACGACTGCTTCGAAGTCGAATGTCGATATTGCACTCAAGATTCCAACCGCCAGCGCCTTGGCGGCGTGATTGGCCCAGTCTCGAACTATGGCGAACTCATGGCAGTTCTCTTCCAAAAGGACCGTGCCGGGATCGAGGTCGGCGGAGTGAAGCATCTCGTTGAGAACATAGCGCGATGCGACTTTCAACAATGGAACTGTCAAGTTGCACCCGTCCGGTTTCAAAGGAGCCAGGGCGCCCGGAACCCGCAGCGGCCCGATTGCCCCCGCATATCCGTGTGGTCCGTGCATTATGGTGCCGTCGAGGACCACGCCTCCGCTCATGATCGTCCCAAGGAACAAGAAAAGATAGTTTCTCGGACGTGTTCTGACACCATGCAAGAGCAGATCCGCCAGACAGGCGGCCTTTGCGTCGTGATCCTCCCAAATGGGAAGGTCATGCATCACGGCGACCGCCTCGCGCAGGTCCGTGGCTGCCCATTCCTCTGCCAGGCTTGCCGGGCTATTCAGTTCGGCGTGCCAATCAGGCAATCCATAGGGTGCGACGACACCCAATCCGACAACCCGTTCACGTTGGGCTGGCGTCAGTTTCGCCAGAATCTCCGAGATGCCGTCATTGGATGCTGCGATCACGTGCGAGGGCTCCGGAAAGTCGTATTCGAACAGCTTGCTTTCCTGAATGGTGCCCGAGAAATCCATGGCAACGATATCCATGCTCTTTCGGCCAATCTTCACGCCGATTGAGTAAGCGCCACCTGCCTTCAGTGCCAAGGGAACAGATGGCTGTCCGACCTTGCCCTTGATACGGCGGCGGTCACGCTTCTCGATCAATTCAAGACTTATCAACCTTTTCGTGATTCGGGAGATGCTTTGTACGCTCAGGCCGGTCTCTCTCACGAGTTCGGCGCTTGCTATGTCTCCATGCTGGCGTATCGCATGCAGAATCAGGCGTTCGTTGTACTCGCGAATTCCGCCGTTGTCGCTTTCCTGGACACGCTCCAGGAATCGTTTGGTCGGCTTCAACTGCTTCTCCTCGTGCAATTCATGCGCATCTTACAGGACATTTCCTGGAAAGGGAGGGCATAGAACTAACTCCCAGAGAGTTATTTATTGACAGGCCCGGAATGTTGTGCTGTTCTGTGACTGATGGGGAACTGTCCCCGTCAGCAACACGGGAGAAACAAATGTTCAGAAACACATTAAGGCTGGCGGGTGTACTGGCCACCAGCGGGTTCTGGCTCATGGGCGCCGGCGGCGCACTGGCTCAAGACAGTTTTTCGTGGAAGGTCGGCACGACGCACCCGCAACAATCTCCGACATTCAAGGCACTTGAGGATCTTGCGATCAAGGTTGATGCTATGAGTGCCGGCCGCTTGACAATCGAGGTGTTTCCGGCAGGTGCGATCGTACCACCTGGGGAAACCTATCCCTCAATGGTATCGGGCGTCTTCGACGCGGCAATGTTCTATGGAACCTGGATAGAAGGGCGTAACAGTGCCTGGCTCCTGTCGAACCACACACCGTTCGGCTTCGAAGATCGTGACGCCATCCTTATGTGGTACTACACGGAAGGTGGACTGGAGCAGGTCAGCAAACTCAGCAAGGACGATGGTATCAAGCTTGAGCCTTTCGTCGCGCAGGGCATGGAAATGGGGATGTTCTGCCGTGAACCGGTAACGTCACTTGCCGATCTCGAGGGCAAGAAACTGCGAATTGGCGGCGGCCCTCACATCCCGATCTTCAACGCGCTCGGTGTTGAAACTCTGGCCTTGTCCTACCAGGAAACCTATTCCGGCCTGGAACGCGGAGTCGTGGATTGCGCGGAATGGGACACGCCCTTCACCAATTTCTTCGCAAAACTGCACGAGGTTGGACCGTATCTCCTTTACCCGGCGTGGTGGCAGCCAAGCGCAACTGCGCTCATGGGAACGCGAATGGAATCCTACGATGAGCTTCCTGACGATCTGAAGGCCATCTGGGATGTTGCCGTGCGCGAGGTCGGTCTGGAATGGTCGCTCCACTCCAAGGCGCTTGACATCGAACACATGAAAAAGATCGTGAACGAACTGCAGGGAATCTACTCGTTCCCGCCGGAAGACATGCAGCGTCTTCGCGAACTCGCTCCGGAGCAGCTTCAGGCCTATTCCGAGGCAAATGCCGACTTCAAGGCAATTTTTGAAGATCAACAGGAGTTCCGGAACCGGTACAACGAGTATCCGTTCCTGTTCAAGTTTCCGAACTGATCAGGGAACAACATTGTCATGGCGGCCGATTGGCCGCCGTGACATCATGTCGGGCAGTCTATTCCCGGGTTGCCTTGCTTTGAATCTTCGGGTTGCGCGATGCACATCGAAATCCTCCTGAAATCCATAGATGCAATCAGCCGTATCCAGCGCGTCATGATCTTCCCTCTGATCGCGTTGGTCTTTGTGACATGTGCAGACATATTCGCGAGGAACGTGCTGGGGTCGCCCCTGATCTGGGGATTCGATGTCGAACTGCAACTCTATGCCGCACTCATTACCCTGTGCTGGGCCTACAGCGAACACCGCGGGACCCATGTCCGCATCACCATCTTGCCGGAAACACTTCTTTCAAGGCGCGGGCAAGAAGTTCTGAGCGTGATCACCTACCTGCTGTTCCTCTTTCCTTTCGCAATCGTGATGTTCATTCAGGGCCTGGAGTTTGCTTGGGACTCATGGAAGCTCCGGGAGATCAGCATCACTACACCGTGGCAGCCCATCATCTACCACGTGAAGGCAATGATCCCGCTGGCGGCACTCTTTCTCATTCTGCAACTGTTCGCCTCCATGCTGCGTCATTTGGTCGCGGCGATAAAAGCGGAGTGAGAAATGAGCTCTGAATTGCTCGTCGCACTCATGCTGCTCT
This sequence comes from Paracoccaceae bacterium, assembly GCA_963664715.2. Taxonomy (GTDB): domain Bacteria; phylum Pseudomonadota; class Alphaproteobacteria; order Rhodobacterales; family Rhodobacteraceae; genus JAPOXR01. The sequence continues at coordinate 408,441 of CAXXUY010000011.1, read as the reverse complement.
CACTTGTCGGCGGGATTCTCTCTGGTGCGCATCTTGCCGCCGTTCTGGGAACGGTTGGTGTTGTGTTCGGTGTCATCGGCTGGGGCTGGCATATCCTTCCGGTTTTCGCCACGCGTGTCTACGATGTCATGACCAACTACCTGTTGGTTGCAGTGCCCCTGTTTGTTTTCATGGGATTTATCATCTCGAGATCCGGATTGGCAGAAGACCTGTTCGCTGGGACCGAGATGATCTCTCGACGACTCAAGGGCGGCTTGGTCGTTGCGACCATCCTGTTCGGTTCAATCTTTGCCATGTGCACGGGCATTGTGGCCGCCTCGGTCATAACGGCGGGGGTGTTGTGTTTGCCTTCAATGTTGAACAGAAACTATCCGAAGAGAGTTGCCCTCGGTGCTGTCGGCGCAGGCGGGACCCTGGGTATCCTGATCCCGCCGAGCGTGATGCTCATCTTCTATGCATCCGAGACTGGGCTGTCGACCGGACGCCTCTTTGCGGCAGCATACCTCCCCGGTATCTTGCTCGCATCGCTCTTCGTTCTCTACGTCGTCGTCCGTTTCACTTTCTTTGAGGAGGAACCGGTCGCTTCGCCAGGCAAGGCAATCCCGCCAATCGTCTTGGGCAGTTCAGGTGGGTCCGGAATGACCGCTACGGCCGCAAAGTCAATGAATGAAGGCGCCGATGGAGATGAAACCGGAGCGAAGACACCTGCCGTTTCATTCGAGGCTGATCGGTCTGATGCCTTGCGCGCCCTTCGTTCAGCGCTTCCCCTCTTCGGGCTGATCTTCGCGGTTGTGGGCACAATCATTTTCGGAATCGCAACGCCGACTGAGGCGTCGGCCGCGGGGGCCTTTGGCGCACTTGTCATCGCTGCTGCGTATCGACGCCTCACCTGGCCGATGCTAAAAGCCAGCGCCCTTGAGACGATTGAGACCGTTGGGATGATTGGCTTCCTGATCGTCGGCGTCTTGGCCTTCACATCTGCATTTCTCGGGATCGGTGCGAAGCCAGTTGTCAGCGACATCATCCTTGGCATCAGTGGTGAGCCGATCGTCATTCTGCTTGCCATGCTCTTGATCCTTTTCGTGCTTGGCATGTTGCTCGACTGGGTTCCGATTCTATACATCACCCTGCCGGTGTTCATGCCGATCGTTGACCAGATGGGATGGGATCCGTTGTGGTTTGCACTTCTTGTGGTTGTGTGCCTGCAAACGTCGTGGCTGACACCACCATTCGGGTTCGCACTGTTTTTCTTACGGGGTATCGCACCTCCGGGAGTGACCTACTCGGACATCGTGAAGGGGTGCTTTCCATTCATGCTGTGCCAACTGGTCGGCCTTGGCATTCTTATTCTCTTCCCGAAGATCATCCTGTTCCTGCCGGACCTTTTGATGTCGCAGAGATAGGGCTCTACACAGGAACGGAACGGCAAAAATAGGACAGGCTGAACCGCGTCCGAGGGGGCAGTCCAAGAATTTGACCGAAAAGTGAACCGCCTCGCGAAAGCCGGGAAAAGGTGGCATAGTCCTGTGAGTTTTTGGCAAAACCAAGGATGTTCACATGGCCTGGAACGAGACCACCCAGGAACAGTATGAGAGTCTCTCCGATCGATTTGAAACCGATTTGACGGATGAGGAATGGGAATCGATCGAACCACTTCTTGCTCACCCTCATAGACGGGACGTCCACGCAGCACCGATCTGAGGGAGGTGTTCAATTTATCCAATTCATGCTAGGTGCCGGTTGCCGGTGGCAGGCCTGCCGGTTATGACGCCGGCAAGAAGATCAAGGGCCGCAAGCGTCACATTGCGGTCGATGTCGAGGGGACGCCGATCATGACCGAGGTTCACACGGCCGAGGTGCAGGACCGGGACAGCGCGCCTGCGGTGATCCTCGGGATGCTGGAGAAGGCACCGGAGGTGACGAAGCTGCGGGCGGATGGCGGCTATCAAGGCCCGAAGCTTGCCTCGAAGCTCGGGGAACTTGGGCTTGGTGGTCTCCTGGAGATCGTGGAACAGCCCGAAGACTTCAAGGGCTTCACGGTTCTGTATCGTCGCTGGGTCGTGGTGCGGACCTTTGGCTGGCTGTCGCGCTGCCGGCAGTTGGCGAAGGATTTCGAGCGGCGCCTGGCCAGCCGGTTCATGATGCGGCGGATGGCACGGACGTCACGATCTTGAAACAAAACGGAAAAACCGCGATAATGAATAGTGACCCAAGTTCTAAAAAACATCGCTCGAGACGCCTGGAATCTTCCGACCGACTTCAGGGCAATTCGCCAATTGCAGGATAGCTTGTGCCCGCCAGAGAACCCCCCTTTCGGCAAGTTCCAGCCCCGAATTCACCCGGCCTGACCGCCGGTAATCGACGGATCTGACCCCGATCCGGGAGATTGTCGAGGATCCGGCAGCAGATTTCCTGCCCCTGGCAGCGATTCCGGCAGTTCTTGACAGGGTTGACCACGGGGAGAGGCTCCCGGTCCGTCAGGGCCGGGAGCATCGCCGAATTCAGCGGATGCCTCAGGCAGCGAGGCGGTGTTTGAGCCGGTGCGATGCCTGCCGGCGCAGCAGGAGCCCGATGCGGTGGATGTTCATGGCCACCACCGCCAGTGCCACCGAGCGGGCAAAGCCGGCAGGGCCGCGAGCGCGAATTCGGTCAAGCCCCCGGTGGCCCAGGTTGTTGATTGCAGATTCCACCGCCGGGTGGGCCCGGCGCATGGCGACGAACTCGCTGCCAGCCTCGCGTGCCCGTTCGTCCCGGCCCCGATACCCCTTCTTCGGCAGCACATTGTGATCGAGCATCTCGTCCAGGCGGACCCGGTTCTCGGGGCTGTGGAAACCTCGATCGAAGCTCACTGCCCTGAGTTCGGGGAACCGTTCCTGTGCGGCCGCCACCATCGGCACCGCATGGTCGGTATCGCCGCCTTCCCACATCACCTCATGGTGCAGAACGAAACCGTGACTGTCTTCCAGGATGCAGACCGGAACCCCCAGTTCGACCGGACAGCCGGCCTTGCCCTTGGCGATCCATCTTGTATGCGGCTCGAAGACCGAGAACACCTTGTCGTGATGCGGGATCTGTTCGCCCTCCAGCAGGCGGCGCCGGGTCTGGTCGGTCTGCCGGACGGCATGGGCGAGATACTCCCTGATGCCGCCGGTATCGATGCCCTTCTGCTCAAGGGCAGGAAGTGTTCCTTCAACCCGCCCGATCAGCCGGCGGCAGCAATCGAGATAGGCCTCGACATCTCCGGGCTTGGCCCGCCGGGTCCGGCGGACGGCGTTGTAGAGGCTCCTGAGGCGGCGGCTCTGATGCTTCCACTGGCGCCAGCCCGGAACACCGGTAGCGGTGGTGGCCCGGCCGGTATCGCGGATGAGGCCGCGCATGGCGTCCCACAAGAGGCCGGCATCGGTGGGATAATGGACATCAGTCTTGACCACGAAGGAATCAGCGCGCCCGGCCAAGGGCGCGCCAGGCTTTTTTCTTGCGACCGCATGGCCGCTCTCCACGATCAGTTGATTGACGTGGGCCAGCAGTTCCGGGCTCATGAGGCTGACATTGTCGACCACGTTCTGCATCTCGTACTGGTACTCGTCCCAGGCTTTCGGGTGACCGAGAAACTGGCGGAGCGTGAGGTGCTGGTTCACCAGTTCGTGGAGGCGGTCATAATCGCAGCCCAGACCCTGCTTGACCACACCCATCACCAGGATGCGCCACATCTCCATGCCCGGCCTTCCCACCTTCCGGCTCACTCCGGGAAGGATGTACCGGTCGAGGAGTGCAAACAATCGCTCGCGGAAGGCCTCGTCGGAATAGAGGAACTGCAGCCCGATCAGCAGGGCCGGGATGTCGTCCCTGGATTTGAGATCGAGCCTGATATCCTCGATGCGGATTTCACCGAACATTTCCTGCGGATTGCGTATCTGTCGCATGCCTGCCTCGTGAAGATTGGTCGAAATCGGGCTGAATGGGTGGAAAATGGCCCGAAACCGGCCTGTTCTCCCGATTCTTCGACCGGACATTACCGCGTAATATCCAATTAAGTCAACAACTTAATGGGTTTTCTGGCGGGCACTAGCTTGTATCAGTTGACCGATGAAGACATGCCCGATCACTATTTCGGCGCTGTCGGACATGAGGGCGAGGAACCGAGTGCCGACAAGATTCGACCGTGCCGGGCCGAGTTTTGAACGCACCGTCGGCATATGTCGATGGCTACACCAATGCACGCGCCATCGATCGGGAAACGGCGGACAACTACATCGCCCACACCCTTGTCGGCGACCCGGTCATGGACGCGGTGGTGGAAGAAATGGCGTCGCTGCCTCAGAGTCAGATCCACCAGTTCATTCATGCCGGGATGGAGGAGGATCGCGATGGTTTGCGGAACGCGCCGCAATTGTTGCGCGACTTCTTTGTCGACGCACCGCAACCCGACCCCGACTGGCTCGATCGAGACGCCTTCGGCCCGGGCGTCCGCGCCTTTCAAAGACATTCGGTTCTGGTCCTTTCGGCTTTTGTCACGGGTGTGCTGATTGATGGGTTTTCGACGCTGATAAGCAAGTCATTCGTACAAACCGGTCGAATATTCGACAATGGCGTTTGGCGGCTCAAGCGGAACAACCGGCATCAAATGGAGATATTCTTTCCCGGAGGGCTGGAACGGTATGGGGAAGGTTGGAAGCTGTCGGTTCGCATCCGATTCGTGCATGCGCAGGTTCGGCGGCTGCTGGGGAAGACCGAGGAATGGGAACACGACGCCTGGGGCGTGCCTATCAGTGCCGCGCATCTGGGCTACGCAGTAGCGTGTTTCGCAGCGCGAACCGTCAAACACACGGAAGCGTTGGGAGCTCGTTACAGCACGGAGGAGCGGGCCGGCTTCCACGAAGTCTGGCGGTACGCCGGCTATCTCATGGGCATTCCCGAATCCATCCTCTTCACCGACGAGGACCATGCCTTGCACATATACCGGATCGGTTCCATTTGCGAGCCTCCGCCAACCCAAGAGGCAATCCTCATGACCAATGCACTGATCAACTCCGCCCCGCTGGTTGCAAACATCGACGATCCGGTCGAGCGGGAAAAGTTGGTGACAAACGTCATCTACCCTATTTCAAGGGCGCTGATCGGCAACAAGCTTGCCGATGAATTGAAATTTCCAAGGAAGAATGGATTGCCTTTCCCTTTGCTCGCGTACCGGATCAACCAGCGTACTCGGAGATTGATGGCATGGTTCCGAAAGGAAGAGGCTCAAAATTTTTCAACGCTTCTCGAGGCGTCTGCCTATGAAGAAACCGGCATGAGTTACCGGCTGCCCAAACACGCCCACGCCGAACGCTCCGGCAAGTGGTGAGCGGTTGCTCCACCAAACTGGCTCGCTTAGGGGACTACTAGAGCGTGCTGCCATATGTTGGGTTCGGGGTTTTCAGCTTGCCTGAGTTGTGATTCCCTGTGCATGAGGCAGATATCGGGGGTCCGACATGGGCAAGACACATCCTGTTGAACTCCGCCAGCGCGCTGTCGATTTCGTCGAAGAGGGTCACAGCCACCGTTCGGCTGCTGCACAGTTCAGTGTATCGATCAAGTTCGTCAATGACATGGTCAAGCTGAAGCGGGAGACTGGATCGCTTGCTCCCAGGCTGCAGGGCAATGGCGGCGGTCATGGCAATCTTTGTGCGGTTCGGGGCTGGCTCAAGACCCGGATGACCGAGGAGCACGACCTGACGCTGGATGACCTGGATGTCGCCCAGCACCCTGGCAGACCTGCAGAACCCCGGAACTATCTTCCTCTCGACCTGCGGAGCCACCAGCCAGCTGCCCGCATGGCTCGAAGCCTGGACGCCTCAACGAATCATCTGCGCCTTCGACGCCGATGACGCCGGCGACGAGGCCGCAGACAGACTCGCGGCACGAGACCGCCGGGTCAGACGCCTGCGGCCGGAAGGTGGAAAAGACTGGAACGAAATCCTCGCGGCACGACACGCAGAACAGCCCGGCAACGGAACCGGCCGCCGGAAATGAAGACAAACCGGCGGCCGCCACACCGCAAGAAACCCTGCATCATCCCGGAAAAACCGGACCTGAGCGAGACAGGAACGACAAACGGAGATGAAACAATCCGGAAACAGCCCGCCGAGACACTGACGCTCTGCTGGCCCGGGCGATCGCCCTTCAGGCGATGCAGCCGAAAGCGCGGTGCGTCGGCATCGCGCGCACTGCCCCCTCGCCGTCGCTGGCAACCATGTGCGATGGCCCCTGCACCGCGAAAGTGCTGAACGAGTCCGCACCGCCGCCGACACTGCGGGCCGTGCGAATGACGCTGCCCGCATCCTCCACCTGCATTGAATTGTTACCTCGTGCTTCCAAAAGTGACGCTCGGAAGCCGCGCGGCGGTTGGGGTCGTGTTCCCGCAACTGCGCGGCGGATGCTGCCGTTCAAGCACCGCCCGGACCAAGTATCGGTTGCAGAGTGGCTTTCACTGCCCGAGCGGTTGAGTGGACGGGAAGCGGGTAGGCGACGCCCCTCGGCGTCCGGTTCTCAAGCCGCGCAGCCGGTTAGGCGGGTCGTTCGCCGAACACTGCCGTTCCGATCCTCACATGGGTCGCTCCGAGAGAAATTGCAGTTTCGAAATCGCTGCTCATCCCCATGCTCAGCCCGCTCAGCCCGTTTCGTTCGGCGAGATTTGCCAGCAGGGCGAAATGCAGTGCCGGTTCCTCCTGAAGAGGTGGAATGCACATAAGTCCGGCCACCGGAAGACCCAACTCGCGGGAAGCAGCCACGAGCGCATCCAAACCGTCTGGAATGACTCCGGACTTCTGTGGCTCCTCGCCAGTGTTCACTTGAATGAAGAGGTCCGGGCAATTGCCTGTCTGTTGCGCGATGTCGGCTATTCGCCTTGCAAGCTTCAGTCGATCCAGTGAATGAATGGCGTGGAAAAGCTGCAATGCCTGACGCACCTTGTTGGATTGCAGCGGGCCGACGAGGTGCAGGACGACGTCCGGATGCCTTTCGATGAGTTCCGGCCATTTTGCGGCAGCTTCCTGAACCCGGTTTTCCCCGAAATGAATGTGTCCCTGGTCGAGTACATCATTGATTCTCCCGATGGGCTGGAGCTTGGAAATCGCCAGGAGACGAGTACTGCCCGCGGCCTTGCCCGCTCTGAGCTCCGCGTCCCGAATGCTCCGGTTTATTTCCGAGAGTGACATGGCAGGAATCTACAATCCGAAACCGCATCGCGACAAGTGCAGGCATGTCGGCATAGGCAAATCTCCCCGATTTGGTTGTGTGCCAGTCGAATTGCCCGGATTGTCGCCGGATCCTGGCCACAACCGGTCGTTCGCATTCGATCGATCATGAAAACGGCTCAACCGTATTTCAGGGTCCGATCGCCCAATGGTTGAACCGGGCGGTAATTGTTCGGAAACATGTCAGCGAACCGGGCAAGCTGCTCGGCCGACATGGAAAGAGGATGACTCAGGATGACCCAGTCAACTCCCTCGCTGCATGGCGGGGTTGTAAGCGAGCCCCGGTAGCGCCAGGTCGTGTGCCGAGCCGGAATCAGGGTCCGAAGGTCAAATGCATCTGCAACGACCCGGGGATCACCGGGTTGAACATCAAGCTGTGCCCAGACGGGTTCAAGTGCATGGTGTGAACTTCCGGGCCCGAACAGAACCCCGATGACAGCAATGGCGCCGCTCTCGCTCCTGTGCACGAGATGCAGTTCGAGAGGAAACCGGCGTCCGTCAACGAGATGCTCGCTTCCGTGGTGAAAATGGAACTGCTGAAGCTCGTAGTGGATCGTGCCTATGCCAATGCCGTGACCGGGCTGCGGATTGACCTGGATCGTATGTCCCGTGTTTTCGACGGTTATACCTGTCGGTCCATAGCTGAATTCCACCGGCGGGACATCGGCATTTACCCAGTTCTTGAGGTCAATTGGCGACTGTTCACTGCCGACGGCGCAGAGACTGAATTCCGGGTCGAGTGAAGCCCAGTGCTCAGGACCATTGCCGGCTTCGTATCCCCAATTCGTATGTGGGCCAGCCCGCCCGGTCGTTCGTGAATGACGGAGGTTGCAAGGCATGATGTTCTCCCGGATTGCCCTTGCCAGGCTCCGAGCGTTTGGATGCGCGGAACCTGTGGCCGGATGCGCCCAGTTCCCGGCGGACAAAGATCGCCGGTGAATGCCAACTAGGATTACCTCGCTTCAACTGCAAGGGCAGTGTCCTGAAGTCTGCCGGTGTTTTGGAGGATCGGGAAGAAGAGACGTGACTGGATCGCAACATCTCCATGTCCGGTTACGTGATCCATGCCATCGGGCCATCCGACACGGTGGCCAAGCCTTCCACTGGCTGAACCGGCGCCGCCGTCCGAGTCGATTCCGGCCAGCGACGGCACTTCGGAGGGCCTGCAGGGGGCAATTGGCCAATGTCACAATTGCCGGGCCATTCCGAGAACTTCTTGTGTTGACCAATCGAAGCCATTAATGGAATCGCCGAACGAAAAGCGGGAAACTCGATGTTGGTTATGCGCAGATTTCGGCTCGGGGCCACCCTTGCCATGGTGTCCATCGTAATGATGGCGTGTTCTGGCAACAATGAAGCGCAACAACAGGCGCAGCAGGAAGAGGAGCCGAGAGAGACGATCTGGTCGCTTTTTCGCGACAAGGAGGATCCGACGACGACAGTCCGCGTCAACAAGTACATCTGGAACGCGACATTCGAGGTGCTCGATTTCTTGCCTGTTGAAACGGTTGATCCATTTACCGGAGTGATCGTCACGGGTTGGGGGGAGGCACCTGGCAGCAACAAGTCGTACAAGGCGACGATTCTCGTGTCCGATCCGGCGCTTGATGTCCGGGCGTTGCGTGTATCGCTCATGACGAGAAGCGGGCCAGCCGACCCGGCAACGGTTACGGCGGTGGAGGACGCGATACTGACACGCGCCAGGCAACTCAGGCTGGCCGCATCCCAGTAGCAAGGCGGACAACGCCATGACTCCGGAATAGGGAAACCGAGCTGTGACGGCGATGGAAGTCCGAGGCTTTCGGGAAATTGAACGCGACTGGCAGCGCGCCTGGGATCAGTCCGGGATATTCAGGGCTGAGCGGGACGACCTGCGTCCCAAGTACTATGTACTCGAGATGTTTCCCTACCCGTCTGGCAAGATCCACATGGGTCATGTCAGGAACTACACGATGGGGGACGTCATTGCGCGTTACCGGATGGCATGCGGCTACAATGTGCTGCATCCGATGGGTTGGGACGCTTTCGGCATGCCAGCGGAAAACGCGGCGATGGAGAAAGACATTCATCCCGGCACATGGACACACCGAAATATCGAGGACATGCGCAACCAGCTGAAGCCGTTGGGACTGTCGATCGACTGGAGCCGGGAATTCGCGACCTGTGATCCTGAATATTACGGTCAGCAGCAGGCCATGTTTCTGGACATGCTGGAAAAGGACCTGGTCTACCGCAGGAATGCCCTTGTGAACTGGGATCCGGTCGACATGACGGTCCTGGCAAACGAGCAGGTCGTGGATGGAAAAGGCTGGCGTTCGGGTGCGGAAGTCGAAAGGAGATCCCTGACCCAGTGGTTTTTCAGGATCAGCGAGTTCTCCGAGGAGTTGCTTGAAGCCATCGATCGACTTGAAGGCTGGTCCGAGAAGGTCCGGCTTATGCAGATCAACTGGATCGGCAGATCCAGAGGCCTCGAAATCGACTTCGAGTTCACTGAAGAGCGGGAAGGCCACAAGGCGATCAAGGTCTACACGACGCGACCGGATACACTGCATGGTGCCAACTTCGTGGCCATTTCGGCTGATCATCCGCTGGCTCTCGAGATTGCAGCATCGAATGCCGATATCGCCGCGTTTCTCGACGAGTGCCGGAAGACTGCAGTTTCCGAGGCCGCGCTTGAGGAAGCCGAAAAGATCGGGATTGATACCGGTCTGAGAGTCAGGCATCCGCTGGCGCCTGACCTGGAACTGCCTGTCTGGATCGCGAACTTCATCCTTTATGATTACGGGACCGGCGCCATCTTCGGCTGCCCGGCACATGACCAGAGAGATCTGGACTTCTCGAGGAAGTACGAACTTCCCGTGATCGATGTCTTCGTTGCGATTGACAGTGACGAAACGGTCAAGGACATTGCTTACGTTCCTCCGAAAGACGCCAGGGTTCGCTACGTCAGGAAGGTAGCCGGCCCGGATGTTCAGACAGGCGACCAGGCCGTGACAGCGGCAATAGAACATTGCGAACGCGCGGGTCTGGGCAGAGGTGTTGTCCGGTACAGGTTGCGGGATTGGGGAATAAGCCGGCAGAGATACTGGGGATGCCCGATTCCCGTGATTCACTGCGACAGCTGTGGGGTCGTTCCCGAAAGGAAGGAGAATCTACCGGTAGTCCTTCCCGATGATGTGAGTTTCGACAAGCCGGGAAACCCTCTTGACCGGCACGCGGAGTGGAAGACCGTGCCTTGCCCGTCCTGTGGACAACGGTCCTTGAGAGAAACCGATACCATGGATACCTTCGTCGACAGTTCGTGGTATTTCGTCCGCTTTACCGCGCCACGGGCAGCAACACCGACGTCAATAGAAAACGCGGAGTACTGGATGAATGTCGACCAGTACATCGGCGGGGTCGAGCATGCGATACTGCACCTGCTCTACTCGAGATTTTTCGCACGGGCCATGCACCTGACCGGCCATCTCCCGGAAAAGGCGATCGAGCCCTTCGATGCCATGTTCACACAGGGGATGGTGACCCACGAGATCTACGCGACGCGGGATGCCAGGGGACGGCCTGTCTACCATTTTCCGGATGAAGTTGAACTGTCCGAGAGTGGAGCAAGTCTGAAGTCCGGCGGTGAACCGGTGGAAGTCATCCCGTCGGCCAAGATGGCCAAGTCCAAGAAGAACGTCATCGATCCGCTGGATCTGATCAACCGTTTCGGTGCTGATACGGCGCGGTGGTATATCATTTCTGATTCACCACCCGAGCGGGATGTTGAATGGACAACGACCGGCGTCGAGGCTGCGTCGAAACACCTGCAGAGAATTCAGCGAATGGCTGCAGAGATCGCTGTGGAAAAGGAGACCGGCAACGAGGCGGCTGAGAGGGACCTGCTGGTTGTAACTCACCGGACGATCAGTGCGGTCACGAAGGGAATTGACAGCTTTGCATTCAACAAGTCGGTTGCGGAACTCTACAAGCTCGCAAACTCAATCTCCCGTTCTGGTGCTGGAGGTGAAGCAAAGCGGGAAGCCATGCGGGTCATGGCACGGCTGTTGGCACCGATAACCCCCCATCTGGCGGAAGAAGTCTGGAGCATGCTTGGATGCGCCGGACTGGTTTCGGTGGCGGAGTGGCCGAAAGCAGACCCGGCCCTGCTTCTGGACGACGTGATTACTTTGCCGGTTCAGGTGAACGGAAAGCGCAGGACGGAAATACGGGTTCAGCGCGGTATCGGAACGGATGAAGTCGAACGCCTGGTGCTTGAGAATGCGACCGTGGCCAGATACCTTGCCGGTGCTCGACCTAGGAAACTGGTCGTGGTGCCTGAGAGGATCGTCAATGTTGTCATTTGACCGGAGAGCCGTGCTGGCCTTGCTGGCCGGACTTGCGGCAGCGGGCTGCAGATTTGAACCGGCGATGCGCAAGGGACGGCCAGCAGCGTCATTGCCTGGACAATTCGAGGTTTTCGTTCCGGGCGACCGGACTGCTTATCTTCTGGAGGAAAGACTCTCGACACGACTTGGGTCCTCCGGCGACCTGCCAGGCTATGCGCTGATGGTTGAATTCGAGATCAGTGAAGGTAAGGCGGCAGCAGGCGGATCGGGAGGTGTTGACCGAATAGCCTTGTCTGGAACTGCCCGCTACACCGTAAGTGATCCCGCCAGCACCGGCCGGTTGACCGAGGGCTTCGTGCGAGGATCGGTTACGTTTTCGTCAAACGAAGAAATCATTGCCGCAGACGCTGCCCGGAGGGACGCGGAGCAGCGTCTTGTCAATCTCATCGCCGATCGGATCGTGACCCGTCTGACCATGACGTCAGGCGACTGGGTTTCGTAAGGACGTTGCCGCTCGCCGTGACAGGAAGTTTGGTTCGACTGCTGCACCGAAGCTTGTTCGATTGCCGGTGATTCGGATCAGAACGCCTTTTCAAGTGTCTTCTGATAGCCGAACATGGCTGCGAGCCCGCCGGTGTGGAGGAACAGGACCCGGCTGCCCTCGGGAATGACGCCTGACAGGATGAGGGCTGGCACGGCAGCAAATGCCTTGGCCGAATAGACCGGGTCAAGCAGGATGCCTTCCCGCTGGGCCATCATCCGCATGGCTTCAACAGTCGTCTCGCCGGGCTTGCCATATCCGGAAGCCAGGGCTTCATCCCAAAGATGAATGCAGCACTCACCTTCAGCCGGCTCCGACCCCCTCAGGGGTGAGAGCCCGTCAAGCACTTGAACCATCCGGTCAAGTTGTGGTTCGGCAGACCGACGCACGCAGCTTCCGATGACGCGGGCGCTGCTTCCGGCTTGACGCAGCCCTACAAGAAGCCCTGCATGCGTGAGGCCACTTCCGGACGGGACGATGACGAAGTCGAAATCATGCGCCTGCGAGGTGATTTCCTGTCCCGCTTTCACGTATCCCAGTGCACCGTATGGAGGATTGCCTGGCGCCAACGGAATGACAAAGGGGCGTCGTCCCTCGTCCTGCAACAACCGTGCCCGTTCGCGCAACGCCGCGTCTGACCCGTCTTCGACTTCGCCTTCGGGATATCGGATGAGCTCGGCCCCCAGAATTCTGGGCAAGAGCACATTTCCCGAAGAATGGTAGAGTTCATCCATCTCCGGAACGCGGTTCTCGAGTTGCACGATCGTGGCCATGCCCGGTGAGCGCGCCGCTGCCGCTGCCGTCCGGACAAAGTTCGACTGCACGGCCCCGATGATAAGTATGGTATCGGCCTTCCTTACCTGTGCTTCACCGAGATAGTATTCCAGTTGTCGGGACTTGTTGCCGCCTAAGGGGGGCCGGCCGTGTCGTCCCCTTTGATCCAGAGGTCGATGCCAAGTTCTCTCGACAGGACAGGGAGTTTGTGAAGATGGGTTGCCGAACTCACGAGATTGGCTCGATTTCGGGTCATGTTCAGAGGCATGCCTGTGCACCGTGGCGATCGAGTGTGTCGGATGCCTTGCCCAGCCGTATCGCCATGTCCGGTGTCAGTTCGAGGGACGGGGTCAAGCCCTGTTCCCGGCCGTCCGCCAGGAGACAAGCTGCACGATCAAGACCGGAGCTGCGTGCGCGAGCAGGTCCGCCCCAAGTGATGGAACGATGAAGACCAGTCCCGATAGTGCCATGAGGAACCTGAAGGCACCGGATATGGGCGTCAGAAAATAGCCGACGACAGCAATCGACAATGCTGCAACGCCCAGGATGCAACTGACACCGGCATAGGTGAATTCCCACAGGTCAAACCCCGTAGAGGATACGAACAACAGCACAGGCGAATAGACAAAGGTCATCGGCGCAACGACCTTTCCCAGGCCCAGCGAAAACGCCGACAGTCCGGTCTTGAACGGGTTCGACCCGGCAATGGCCGAGGACCGCCGCTGTCCCCATTGCGGCACGCCGGGTGCGGTTTCGCGCGGCAAGGCGCGAAGCTTGCACCGGTATCAATGCAAGGGCTGCGGGAGGACATTCAATGCGGCGACGGGCACGCCCCTTTCGGGCCTTCACCGCAAGGAATGATGGCTGGCATTTGGCAATTGTCTGTCGGAAGGGATGACGGTTCGCGCATCGGCCGGGCATTGCAGGCTTGCCGTCAACACCTCTTTTCGCTGGCGGCACCGATTTCTTGCCGCCAGGCAGCTGGGATCCCGCAAGCTCACGGGCATTGTCGAGGCCGACGAGACCCATGTTCTGGAGAGCCGCAAGGGCGAGCGGCAGCTGGACCGCAAGGCGCGGCCTTTCGGATGAACAGGTTCCTGTGTCGGTTTCTGCCGACCGCAGCGCCATGACGGTCAGTGCGAGTCTTCCGGCGGTCAATGCCGCTGCCCTGCGCAAGGTCATCGAACCCGTCGTGGACGGGGATATCGTGCTGGTGAGCGATGGTCACCGAGCCTGTCCGCCCTGCGCCGCCGCTATGGGTGTCCGCCACGAAGCGCTCAACCTGTCTGGCGGAGAGCGGGTTCGGGACGCCTTTCACATTCAGACGGTGAACAGCCGACACAGCCAATTGAAGGGTTTCTTGCGGCGCTACCGCGGGATCGCGACCAAATATCTCGACAACTACCTGCGATGGTTTCAACACATTGAACTGGAGAACGCCTCGTCACGCACCTGTCCTGCAGCCGCAATCGACAGGTCATGCATACGATTTGCAAACTGGGCCTAACTTTTCCTTGATTATTGAATGCTGAACATGTGCCGGAATCGGCGAACCCCTCTCGTCACCGAATGTCGACGGGGCAAGGCGATATGCAATTCTGGAATGATACTGGCAATTGCCGGAGGAAACACTCTGGCACTATAGTTGCCCATGAAGCAGTATTGGGGGTGGTCGCGTGAACCGGGACCCGAAAGACTAGCTGGAGAAGGTCATTGGTAAAGCTCAATGCCCGCGACGCCAAGAGGTTCTTTGGACACCCGGAGCCCGCTGTTGGCGCCGTCCTGATCTATGGCCCGGATCCGATGCGGGTAGCCCATTGCAGCAGGAAGACGATCGATGCGCTTGTCGGGGAGACCGGGCGGGAGGAAATGAGAGCTGATACAGTCGACATTTCCAGCTTGAGCGGCAATGCCGGCGCGCTTGCCGCGAAGCTGAAGACCCAGAGTTTCTTTCCGGGTATGAGAACGGTGCAAATGGAGGGGGCGAACGACTCCGTCACCGGGGCAATCTCCGATGCCCTGGAGCAACGCGGACCGAATGACGCATTCCTGGTCGTCACTGCCGGCAGCCTCCGGCCGGCATCCCGCCTTCGGAAGCTGTTCGAGGGCCACGGGACAGCGCTGTGTGCTCCTGTATATGCAGATCCCGCAACCGATGAAGAAATCCGGGATTTCGTGACGAAGGCCGGGATAGGGGAAATCGATTCCGGTGCCGCGGCAGACCTCGCAGCCTTGGGGAGGGATGTGTCACCTCTTGAGCTTGAAAAGGTGATTGAAAAGCTGGCGCTGTATAAGGCAGGTGATCAGTCGCCGGTAAGTTCCTTCGACGTCAAGGAATGTGCTCCGGCAAACAGCGAGGTTCTTGTCGACAGGTTGCTGGAATACGTCGCGGACCGGAAACCGGCGCGGGTGAGCCCTGCATTCAGGCTTGTGTCCGGTCGGGGTCAGACCCCGGTCTCGGTCTGCATCCAGGCAACCCGGCTATTCAGGCGCATTCACCAGGTTGCATGCCACCCGGAAGGCCCCCATGTTGGCGTCACGCGCCTGCGTCCACCCGCATTTGGGCCAAGAAGGGGGCGGATGATCGAGCACGCCCGGATGTGGGGAGAGAAGGGGGCGGAGGCAGCGATCAGGGAACTCCTTGAAACAGACCGGGCACTGAGGCTGGGCCGGAAATACCCTGCCAGGGCATTCGTCGAGCGCGCATTGATCCGGGTCGCATTGATGAAGCCGGGCTGATGTTGAGAGTCATTGGAAACAAGCGAAGCAGGACGTTCAGGGTCCTCTGGATGCTCGAGGAACTCGGGACTCCCTATGAGCATTTGCCTGCGATGCCGGGATCCGAAGAGGTCTTGCGGCACAATCCTTCCGGCAAGGTGCCCGTGTTGCTGGTCGACGATACGGCAATAGCCGACAGCACCGCGATTCTGCACTACCTCACCGACGGTCATGGCAGATTCACCAACAGGCCGGGCACGATGCAAAGGGCGCTGCAGGACAGCATGACATGCATGCTGCTGGACGAATTTGACGCCTGTCTCTGGACGGCAGCGCGTCACAGTTTCGTGTTGCCGGAAGAACGCCGGGTTGCCGGGGTCAAGCCAACCCTGCGCTGGGAGTTCGGACGCTCGGTCTCCAGGCTTGCTGCCGCCATGAAACCCGGCTGCTATCTGGTCGGCACGGAACCAACCGTTCCCGATTTCATACTTGCCCATTGCCTGATCTGGGCAGGGCTGGCAAAATTCGAACACTCTGAACCGGTCCTTGACTCCTTTCTCCAACAAATGTCTACCCGGCCGGCATTCCTCAGGATCGCAGGAGGCCAACAATGAATACAATGCCCAAGAATTCGATGGCAGGCTTATTGCTGGCAGCAGCAGGATTGGCGGGCTCGCCTTCCGGTGCCGAGTTGACGGCCGAGGAACTGCTCCTTGAAATTCAAAGGGCCACCGAGTCCGCCGGAGCAGTGTTTTCCTGGCAATCGAAGGAGGATACCCGCGACGGGATCATGCTGGGCGATGTTTCACAATCCGTGATTCTGAAGGGCGAGGAGATGCAGTATCTCGCCGAACTGGCAGTCCTTGCGGAGTGGGTAAGGTTGACTGAAACCGGGGATGGCAGTGTATCGATCACGTTCCCGGGAACGATGCAATTCAATCTGGATGTTGCGGGCGATGCCAGGCTGTCGGGAACAGTCACCCAGAGCGGTGCCGAGATTCTGGCCAGCATGGACGGTGAACTGACAGTCAGGTGGAAGGCTGACGAGATCGTTTCGGAGGGATTCTTGGGGTCCGAAACCGGTACGGCTTTCGCAGTACTCCGAGCCGAGTATGAGGGAGTGAACGGAACTTCAACCTACTCGGCCGCGGGCAGCGAACCAGGATCGATTGCCATGGATGTTCTTGCAGACCGGCTCTCGTTGGCAGTCTCGTCGGCAGATTCCTACGGTAGCATGGCAATCAGGATAGAAAACCTCGCGGCGATGCTTGATACGGAATTGCGGGAATCGATTCCGGATGGTGAAGTGCTGCCATACGGGCGAGGCGAATTCACGGTAGGATATGACAGTTCGGCGATGCGAACCAGGCTTGGTGACGACGAGGTCAGTTTGACTGCAGTTCTGGAAACCGGACCTGGCCACTATGCCGGTCGTCTGGATCCCGGTTCCTCCAGTTCCGGATTATCGGTCGACGATATCGAGGTTTCGGTAGAGTCCATTAGAACCGATTTCGCCCTCGGCCTGGCAGCCAGGATTGACGAATGGAATGCGTCACTCGAGGAAACCGTGCTTGAAGATTCGGAAAAAGTACGCATGGACCTTCGGCTGGAGATGGCGGGGCTAGATCTCGGTCCGGAGTTATTGGCCCTGATTGATCCGGGCGGCGTGCTTCCGGCTGCGCCTGGAAGATTGAATGCCGACTTTTCCCTGACCGCTCCCAAACAGTGGATGACTGCTGCCCGGGGACCAGCTGGAGCACCTGGTCTCGAGGACGGCAATCTGGACCTGGCATTCAATGTCCATCAGGCTGAGTTCCTTGGAGCGACACTTATGGGAGATGGCGAACTCAGCTACGAAATCTCCGGAGCGGGTAGCGATGAAGAGACGATCCCGATTGGTGCCGCGACCGCGGAACTGGGCGGGCTTCAGTTGCTGGCGGACACGATCTACGGTGCGGGTCGGATGCGCGACGACGTCTATTTTCTCGTTCAGCTGATCATTGGCGTTGGTCAGAGGACCGAGGAGGGCAATTCCGTGTACAACATCGAGTTCCTGGGACCGGACGGGATCAAGGTCAACGGCATTAGCTTCTGAATTCGAACGCGGCCTGTTCGCTCGTCTCGGTCACCGGGTCTGGAGTCATTGAGATTGAGAACATGAGGGTGAATTCTTCCGAAATCCTGCAGCAACTTCTGCGAGGTGCGCAGGAGGCCGGCTGCGATGCCGCGGATGCGATCGTTGCAACGGACCGGTCAGTCATGCTGGACATCAGGAATTCCGAACTGGAGCATGTTGAACGGTCGGAGGGAACAGCGGTCGGCCTCCGTGTTCTGGTTGGGAAGCGGCAGGCATGCGTGTCGGTGTCCGGTTCCGAGTCGGAAGTCATGAAGAGACTTGCGTTTCAGGCTGTTGCAATGGCGAGAGAGGCTCCGGAGGACCCCTTTGCGGGCCTGGCTGAACCTGGTCAGCTTGCAGGGGAATTCGATGTCGAGTCACTGGAACTCTTCGATGGATCCGAGCCGCCTGCTGTGGACGTGCTGACTGACAGGGCGCTTCGAGCGGAGACGGCAGCCATGGCGGTTGACGGCGTGGACAAAGTCGAATCGACATCTGCCGGCTGCGGATCAGTTTCAGTGGAAATCGCCGCGACAAACGGATTTTCCGGTGGATACTATAGGAGCCATTCGGATTGTTCATGTTCGGCAATTGCCGGAACCGGCCTCGAAATGGAAGTCGACCATTACGGTGAAACACGGGTCTTCGATGCCGACTTGTCCTCGCCGGAAGACATCGGCCGTTACGCGGGCGAACGGGCTGTCGAGAGGTTCGGGCCGAAGCGACCAAAAACCGGCGCGTTTCCCGTAATATTTGATGAGCGGGTTTCCTCCAGCCTGATCAGGCATCTCCTTTCGGCGATAAACGGTGCCGCCATCGCCCGCGGTTCAAGCTGGATGCTGGACGCGTTGGAGGACGAAGTGCTTCCCGCGGGGATCGATATTGTCGAGCAGCCATTGCGGCCTCGCTCGATGTCATCGCGTCCTTTCGACGCCGAATGCCTGCCACAGCGCGACAAGGCCTTTGTTGCGGGCGGACGACTGAAGAGTTGGATCCTTGATCTTGCAACGGCAAGGAAGCTGGACCTCGAGAGCACGGGCAACGCATACAGGGGCGTGTCTTCGCCGCCTTCACCCGGCGTCACGAACATTGAAATGACGTCCGGAAACATGGACCGGGTCGGATTGGTAGAAGAGATGGGCACAGGACTCATCGTGACTTCATTGATCGGATCGACCATAAACCCGACAACGGGCGACTATTCGAGGGGTGCCGGTGGATTGTGGGTCGAAAGAGGGAAGATAACAGGCCCGGTGTCCGGCTTCACGATCGCCGGGAATCTGAAGGGGATGCTGAAATCCGTCACTCCCGGCAATGATGCCCGTCCATTCTTGAGTTTCAGGGTGCCCAGTCTACTGGTCGAGGGCCTTGTCATTGCGGGTGACTGACGCATGTGCAGAATTGAAGTGTACTAAATGGGCGAACCAGCGCCGACGGCGCATTGTTGACTCGCGTTGAGGACTGGAGGGCTGCCTCGGCATGAAAAAGCGGCTGCATCTCGTGTTTGGAGGTGAATTGACAGACCCGAAACGGGCAAAATTCCGGGATCTGGAAGCAGTTGAGGTCGTGGGCCTCTATCCCGATTATGCATCGGCCCGGGCGGCGTGGAAGGAAGCCTCGCAGCGATCGGTAGACAACGCGCTGATGCGGTATTTCATCGCACGCCTCAGCCGACTGGAAGAGTCACCTGCACCCGTCTCCGATGATTCCGGTCCTGACCCGGACCACAGCAGGTAAAGATGGGATACTCGCTCGGCCTTGCGGCATATCTTGCGGTCTCTTCGAGATTGGAAACACAGGCGCGCAGTGTACTGAAAAAGCGTATTGCACGCGGGAAAGAGGATCCGGACCGCAGCGAAGAGAGGTTTGGTCGTCCGGGCATGCCGCGGCCTGAAGGCACCATCATCTGGATGCATGCTGCGAGCGTCGGGGAAGTCATTTCGATCCTGCGGGTCGTGGAATTGATAGGTCGGCTTCGCCCGGATTTGCAGTTCCTGATAACGACCGGCACCCTGTCTTCAGCCAGGTTGCTTCAACAACGAATGCCCAGCCGGACAGTTCACCAGTATCTGCCCTATGACGTCAGGAGTGCAGTTGAGGGTTTCCTCGATTACTGGCGACCTTCGGTTGGAGTCTGGACAGAAAGCGAATTGTGGCCTGCACTGATTTGCGAAACCCACTGCCGAGACATTCCGCTGCTGTTCGTCAACGCGAGGATGTCGAACAGGTCATACAGGAGGTGGCGATGGATCCCGGGTTTTGCCGCCTCGTTGTTGCGAAGATTTGACACTGCCCTGGTCCAGGACCTTGAAACCGGAAGATATCTCCGCCGGCTCGGACTCCCGGAGAACCGCATCGACGTAACCGGTTCGTTGAAAATGGGTGCAGGAATGCTGCCCTGCGATGGACAGGCTGAGTCGGCATTTGCCAAGGCGGGGCATGGCCGACCGGTCTGGCTTGCGGCATCTACCCATCCGGGGGAGGAGGAAATCGTCGGTCGGGCTCATTCATTGCTCATGGAAAAGATCGAAGACATGCTTCTGATCATCGTCCCGAGACACCCGGAACGAGGAGAAGAGGTTGGAAGGAAACTCTCCGAAATGGGTTTCCAGGTGTGCAGGCGGTCAACCTGCGGCCTGCCGAAGGATGGCGACCAGATCTACGTTGCCGACACCCTTGGCGAGCTTGGACTTTGGTACAGAACTGCGCCGGTCAGCTTTGTCGGTGGCTCGATGGTGCCATCGGGCGGTCACAATCCCTATGAGCCTGCAATGCTGGAATCTGCAATCATTCACGGTCCGCACATATCCAATTTCCTGCAGGATTTTGGCAGGCTCGAATCTGCAGAAGCAACGATCCGCGTGTCGTCTGTCCAGGAACTGGCAGAAGCCGTAACTGCGGTTCAGGATCCGCTGATTGCCAAGCGCATGACCAAGGCTGCACTGGAGGTCTGCGCCGGCGGCGATGCGATCATTGACAAGGCGGCGACCGCGATTCTTGCCCGGATTCCGGAGAAGGCGGGCGCGGATGCAGCAGCCTGAATTCTGGTTCAGGCCGCCAGGCATAGTATCAGGCCTGCTCCTACCCTTCGCTTTCGTCGTGAAATTGGCCACGCGCGCCAGGGTCAGACGCGGCAAGAGAGCCAGGGTTGGAATTCCTGTTATCTGTGTCGGCAACCTGAATGTCGGCGGCACGGGCAAGACACCCTTTGCAATTGAATTGGTCCAGCACCTGTCTGCAGCCGGCGAAATCCCACACGCTGTTTCTCGCGGTTATGGTGGCCGCACCAGGCAAGCGACTTCCGTCGACATGACGCGCCACGGGGCAAAAGAAGTTGGAGACGAACCGCTCCTGCTCGCGAGCTTTGCTCCCACCTGGGTGGGAACGGACAGGCCGGAATGCGTCCGCCGTGCCGCAGATGCAGGAGCCAGCGTCGTCGTACTGGATGATGGTCACCAGGACGCATCACTTGCCCACGATCTTTCCATAGTCGTGGTCGGTTCGGGCAGGGGGTTCGGAAACAATCTGGTGATGCCCGCTGGCCCCCTTCGTGAACCTGTCGATGACGGATTGCAGCGGGCTGACCTGTTGGTCGTGGCCGGTTCGGATCCGCAGCGTTTCCGCGAACGTTGGAAAATTGGTTCCGGACTCCCCGTTGTGGCAGCCGAGATGACCCCGCTGCCAACGGGAAAGGACTGGAAAGGGGAACGGGTCGTAGCCTTTGCCGGGATCGGAGATCCGGGCAAGTTCTTTGCCTGCCTTGCCGGGCTTGGAGCAGAAATCGTCCGGCAGGTTCCGCTCAGCGATCACCAGGTTCTGGACGAGCGCCTGCTCTCAAGGATGGAGGCGACCGCAGACTCCCAGTCGGCTCAACTCGTTACCACCGAAAAGGACGCGGTGAGATTGCCGCGGAAATGGCGCGACAGGGTGCTGACACTGCCGGTGCGGATGAAAGTCGGGGACTGGTCTGACATCGACGTCCGACTTGAAGCGCTGGGTCTAGGCGTTCCCGACGGGAATTGATCGCCAGACCGTCATTTGCGGGACGGCATCCTCCTATTCAGCCAGTCGGGCGTCGAGAATCTCGGCAAAGTCCTCGTATGACATATTCGAATAGAGTTCTCCGTCGATCACGAAGGACGGAGTAGATCTCACGCCGTCCTCGTCGGCGAATTCCCGGTATGCATTGAACAGCATTTCGGCATTGGCTTCGTCGGTCAGGCAGGACTCCAGCTGTTCATCCGTCAGACCTGCTGCAAGACCGATGCCTTTCAGGCGTTCGACCACCTCCGCCGGATTCTCCTGGCGGGACCAGGTTTCCTGCTTGTCGAACAGGAGATCGACAATTCCGAAATACTTGGATTCACCGCCGCATCTGGCGACGATCCCTGCCCACAGCCCGTATCGTTCAAAGTAGACTTCTCGCAGTCTGAACAGGATCTTCCCGGAATCGATGTATTCGCTCTGCAGCTTTCCGAAGACGTCCCGATGGAAACTTCCGCAATGAGGACAGGTAAATGATGCGTATTCAGTAACAACAACCGTGGCGTTGGGGTCACCGAGCGTCATTTCCATGTATTCAGGTTCACCCTCCATAGCCGGGGCTGCGGGTGCGGTGGCGATGGTCAGGGCAATGATCGCGGAAGCGACTGCCGATTGTCCTCGGTTCAGACTCAACATTGTGTAGTATTCCTTGTCTTATGCAACCCTGCCCAGCACGGATTTTCCCAGGCCAAACAGCATGTTGCGCAGCTGCTCATCTTCGATTTCCTCTACAGAACATTCAAGCCGGCGCAATTCATCCGCGTCCGGCTCCCTTGCTTGCGGGATGTTGCTTTCGGCGGCCGTCGGCCCTTCACCAGTACTGCTTACCTGCGTTACCCTGATCGAGTCGATTGCCCTGTAGCCATAGCTCGCATTGATGCGTTCGATGAGTCGGGGCGCAGACATACTGACCTCCTGTGACCGAGGTCCCGGGACCTTCAGGATCAGCGTCGCCCCGCCACCTTCCCGGTTGTACGAGATTCGAACCGGAGTCGAAACTTCCGCAATCGAGGGTCCTGCGATTTCTTTCCAGCCCGTCAATATCATTGAAGTTGCGAAGCCCTGCCTGGTAGCGGCGTGTTCCATGCTGTCCCGGACAAGGTTGGACACGTGCTCCATTCCCCTGTTTCGGTTCTCGTCCGGGAAGTGCTTCTTCACCTTGGCCCTGCGCGCCATGTCGTTCCTGCTTCGCTCCAGAGTTCGTTGGTGGCAGAATATCAGGCGAGATTCCATTTGTAACCATGCATCCGGGGTTCAAGAATGCGTGATCCGGTCAAGTTGAGCCAAATCCTGCTGACCTGGTATGACAGGAACGCGCGCAGCCTTCCATGGCGGATTCCGCCGGGACGCCTCAGGGATGGCGATTCGCCGGATCCTTATTCGGTATGGCTCTCGGAGATCATGCTCCAGCAAACAACGGTCCAGGTTGTGTCCCGTTATTTCGAACAATTCTGCAATCGGTGGCCCAGAATCGAAGATCTTGCCGCGGCAAGGGACCGGGACGTCATGGCGGCATGGGCGGGGCTTGGCTACTATGCAAGAGCTCGCAATCTCATCAAATGTGCCCGCATTGTGACCGATCGCTTCGGCGGAGATTTTCCCCGCAGTGAAGGGGTGTGAATCTCAAATTGCGACACCTGCGACTTCTCACGCGGCCAGGGGCTGACGGATGTGGTTTCGATTGTCGTTTGCCGCTCCATTGCGTCCGCGTGCCTGCATGATCCGCTCCCATGCACAATCGAAGCGGCCGGATATCACCAGCGAGCGGAAGGTCAACACCGCCTGACCACCGGCGATCCCCCAGCGCATCCCGGACCTCTTGAGACGCTCGGAGATGTGCGTCTTGTTCGCGGCCTCGACGATACCCGAGCCAATGATGAGCCCCTGCCGGCGCAATTCATGATAGCGCATCCGGTGCCGGTGCTTGCGGAAATAATTCAACATGCAGGTGAGTTCCCGCCGCGCCGTCTCGTTGCCGGCCCGCTCCCGCAACCCGCGGATGGCGCGGATCACCCGGATGACCCCGTCCGGCTCGTCCCTGAGCACCCGCCGCCAGCGCCGGAACCACTCTGCGGGCGAGGCGGCATGCTCCGATGCGCCAGCCAAATGGCTGGCCGCATGGAAGACATCCACGGCTTCAGCATCCGGCATCAGGCCAGACAGAAATGTCCACAAGTCCCTTCTCCAATGCTATAGAACGCGAGTTTCAGAACCGATCAGTGGTTCTGTCCCGACCTGGCCACGCCTTTGACGGTCAGGAGGTCATGATCACCGGCAGCCGCCGTCGTGCGGCGACGGGCAACCTGATCGTCGAGGCCGAATTCCCGGACGGTCGCCGTCAGTGGATGCCGGCCCGCTGGACGAGCCTTGAGTCGAACGTTTCCTGCGGGATCGAATTGCATGGATGGTTGTCGGACTTTGTGGCATTGGCTGATCTCGTTGATGCATTGAGGCGACGGCATGCGGATGGAGCCGGATCAGGAGCCTGCCCTGTTGAGCCTTCTGGCATGGCAGGATCGACAGCGCCGATGGGAGGCGGTTCCGGAGGATGCGCGCCGGGCGTTCGTGACGGAACTGGCAGGTTTGATGGTCCGAGTGACGGTTCGGGAGCAGGACGGTGATCGAGCGCATCACGGCTGACCAGCTTTCGCGCCTCGCGGTCGTGTATGTCCGGCAATCGAGTCCCGGGCAGGTCCAGAACAACCGCGAGTCGACACAGCGGCAATATGCGCTGGCGCAACGCGCACGGGAGTTCGGCTGGCCGGAGGACCGCATCGAGACGATCGACGGCGATCTCGGGATGACCGGCTCGGTTGCCGGGTTGCGTCGGGGGTTTGATCAATTGTGCCGGAAGATCGCGCTTGGCGAAGTGGGCGCGGTGTTCGGGATCGAGGTGAGCCGCCTCGCTCGGAACACCTTGGAATGGTTCCAGCTTCTTGACCTGTGCCACCAGGGCGACACGGTGATTGTCGAGGACAGCCACGTCTACGCTCCGGGGCGCAACGATGATGACCTCGTGCTCGGGATCAAGGGTACCGTGTCTGCCTCGGAGTTGTCGATCATCAAGGCACGCCTGGACGGAGGCAAGCGCAACAAGGCGATGCGCGGCGCCTTGTACGGCAATCTGCCTGCGGGATACGTGCTGGCGGGGGAGACCCTGTCGAAGGATCCGGACCGGCAGGTCCGGGCAGCGATCGAGCGAGTGTTCAGCGCCTTTCTCGAGGCCGGCACGGCGCGCGCGGCGGCGCAACTCCTGCGCGATTCCGGGCTGCGCCTTCCTGTCCGCAGGTATGGACAGGTGAGCTGGAAGGATGCGGACTACATCCGTGTTCAGTCCATTCTCAAGAACCCGACGATGGCCGGCGTCTATGCCTGGGCCCGTCAGGCCGGGCCGCTGGACGGGCCGCATTGCGAGCACTGGAAGGTGTGGATCCAGGACCATCATGAGGCGTATGTGGACCTGCCGGCCTGGCATCGGATCCAGGACCAGCTGTTCCGCAACCAGGGGAAGCGCGCCTCGGACCGCGGCGCGCTGCGCGAGGGGGCGGCGCTGCTGCAGGGGCTGGCGACGTGCGGTCACTGCGGCCGTTCGATGGGCGTCCGGTACAACAAGTCCTGGCACTATATCTGCCTGGGGCGCAAGAGCACCAAGGGCGTCCACGACGGCTGCTTCTCGACCGGCGGTGTCCGCATCGACAGGCTGGTGGCGGCCCGCTTTCTGGAGGCGGTGGGTCCGGCGGGCATGGAGGCGGCCCTTGAGGCGGAGCGACTGGCGGGCGCGGAGAGGGAGACGGCGCTCCGCAGCCATCGCCTGGAGCTTGAGCGGTGCGGCTACGACGCGTCCCTTGCCGGGCGGCGGTATCGTCAGGTCGATCCTGACAACCGTTTGATCGCCGCGACGCTGGAACGGGACTGGGAACTGGCGCTGCAGGCGCTGGAGCGCGCGCAGCAGCAGGTTGCGGCAGCCGAGGCGGAACGGCCGCCGGATCCGGATCCGGAGCGGCTCGCGTCGCTGGGCCGGGATCTGTCGAAGCTCTGGGAGGCCGAGGAGACGACGGCGCGGGATCGCAAGCGGCTGCTGTCCTGCCTGCTGGATGACGTGATCCTGCGCATGGACCGGAATGCCTGGGAGATCAGCTTGTTCCTGCAGTGGAAGGGCGGGCGGACCGACGAGTTCCACATGCCGGTCCTCACCGGACGCCGCGAGATCAAGCGCGACGATGCGGACACGGTGGACCTCCTGCGCCGGCTGTCGGCGTTCTATCCGGACGGGGAGATCGCACGGATTCTCAATCGCCAGAAGCGGGTGACGGCCCGGGGGCTGCAGTACACGGGTTCGCGGGTTGCGGCATTGCGGGGGCGACACGGCATTCCCGTCTGCCCGCCGCGCGAGGCCGATGCATCGGGGGCGCCGGCCGTGAGCGTGTCCGAGGCGGCCGCCGAACTCGGCGTGACGGGAACAACGCTCTATCGCTGGATCCGCAAGGGGTTGGTGCCATCGATCCAGCCTGACGTCTCCGGGGCGCCCGTCCGCGTTCGCCTGACCGACGATTTCCGCTCCCGGTTCTGCCCCGATCCGCCGGACGGGTTCGTGCCTCTGGCGACGGCCATCGTCCGTCTCGACGTCAGCAGGCAGACGGTCTGGAAGCGCATGCGCGCCGGGAAGCTGCAGGCGGCCTACGTGACCCGTGGCAAGCACCGCGGCCTCCATGTCCTGGTCTGCCCGGACGAGGACATGCCACTCCTGTCGGGGCTTGGCCGGACCGACGCAGGACAGGCCGGAACCGATGATTGATGCGCGCGCACGGTACCCGCTGCCGATCAGTCTTCCACCACCGCGCGGCACCTTCCGGCGGACGGCATTGTCACATGGTCAACTCCGGCCCGAATGCGTCCATGATCCGCAATGCCGGCGGAATCCATGCATTCCGTTGATCCGGGGACGCAGCCGTGGCAAGTCGGGCGATGGAAACGGGCCGATCGGCATGCAGGATGGTTTGGCGCATCGGGTTCCAGGCCGCAGACCGGCACTGATTGCCCGGATTCGCCATTGTCACGAGGTCAGCACGCTGCCGGGAGCGAGAGGCCAAAAATCATGCTTACGGGGAAAACAAATTGAATTCATGATGTTGCGTGCCACCGGGCGCAACCACCCAGAGCGCAAATGACAAAGGGAGCAATGCAGAGCCGATGTCCAGTTGTCCGCAGCGCCATCAGCGATCGCCAGCAGTGTCAGGTCGGGCCGCCTCTTCAACACATGGCTGCATTCCTGCGCCAGCCAGCGCTTGAGGTCGGTCTTGCCGCCCTGTGGCATCCGACCCGAACTGATGGTCGACAAGCAGGCACCCTCCGCATCGTGGAAGGACAGCGTGCCGCAGGCAGCCTCCCGCCAGTTCCGTTCCGGGCCATCCCCGCCTGGCCCTTCGCCGGGACGCAGAAGAACCATCGCACCATCCAGCGACACCGAGACGCTCACCGCCCCGGCCGGGATCTCCTGCCCGGAACGGATGTCGTCAAGCGCATCCTCCTCGATGCCCTGCCAGGCCCAGTGAAGATCGCCCATCAACCGCTGCATGCTGCTCACCGATGGCGCCATGCCGCCCGAGCGATCAAAGATCAGGCCAGACTGGCGAGGCGTGCATTGCGAGACCATGTAGGCCGCAAGCTTGCCGGCCGGACGGGTCATCGAGCCCGGAAGGAGCCCGAGGCTGTCATCAACCGGACACAGCGACCGGCGCTCGCTGCGGCAGCGATACAGGGGACGCTCATACTCGAGCTTGCCGAGAAGGCAGGTCACCGTGCCCCTCGAAGGCGCCACCCTGTGCCATGTCTTGCCGGCGTGCCGGATCGATCCGGCGCCGTCATCCCGCTCCTCGATCAGCCCCTTCAGCAGCATCAGCCCGGTTGCGGCGACGGCACTGACAACATGCTGCTCGATCTCGGCAATATCCATGCCCTGGCGGTCCGACCGGCAAATCTCCTCCGCCAGCCTTGCAAACTCCATCGCCGCCCTGCGAACGGGTTCGGGCAGATGCAAAAACTCCTTGGCAAAGATATCGGCTGTGTGCGACTCTACGGACATCGGGAATGCTCCATTGATTGATTGATAGCTAACCAGGATCTACCATATCCTGTGATCGGTGGCATTCCCGACCCTCCCCGAAAACCCGCATTCGTGCCCGAAACCGGCATCACCGGCACGGCACGGGCACATTCCGGCCCGATCAACGCCGAATCATACCGAATCACCCCGGCTAACAACCCGGTTTTGCCCAAAACAAGCCACGTACTGTCGCAATGTGAGATTTACACCCCAGTGAAGCCGAACTCTTGACGCTTCCGGGCATTGGACCCTACACGGCTGCCGCCATCGCGGCGATTGCATTCAATTTGCCAGTGGTAGCAGTCGATGGAAACGTCGAGAGGGTCGTCGCCCGGCTGCATGCATTCAGGGATCCGCTTCCGGAGGCAAAGCCGAAGCTGCGCAAGCTTGCGCGCTGTCTTGAACCAACCAGCAGACCAGGTGACTTTTCGCAGGCCATGATGGATCTCGGATCGCTGGTCTGCAGGCCCCGTCGCCCGGATTGTACAAATTGTCCCTGGAACGGCAGTTGCAAGGCAAGGAAACTCGGCATCGAACGGGAACTTCCGGTCAGGCAGGCACGGACGGCGAATCCCGAGGTAAAGGGCCTCGCTTATGTTGGTTGGCGTGAAGATGGAGCCTGGCTCGTCGAGCAGCGGCCGGACGGGGGGTTGCTTGGCGGTATGCCCGGCTGGCCGGGGTCGGGTTGGGGGCATGAGGTCGAGGCCGGGATCCCGTGCGATGGCGACTGGTTCCGCCTCGATGACGTCGTGCATCATGGATTTACCCACTTCAAGCTCGAACTGGCGGTTCTCGTGGCAAGAATCCCCGAATCGGGTGTTGCGATTCGGGGAGAATTCGTTCCAGAGGATGCGTTTGATCCCAAATCCATGCCGACCTTGATGAGAAAGGTATTCGATCTGGCATCACCCGTCTTGATGGCTGATTTGCGGCCGTCCAGTCGGACCCCGATCACCATCTCCGGGCAATCGTAAAGCCATTGTGCCGCATGCAGTGCTGGTCAAAGGTGCTGACCCATCTGCCACGCCGGAATTCCTGACGAAGGCAACTGTTCACGGCCCGGAATCCCTTGCGGCCGGTATTGAACCTGCGGCAGCTGTGGTCGCGGAATGTAACCCATTTGCGCCCATTCCAGAAATCCTCGAGGCAGGCACTCCGTCTGGAGTGATAGCCACGGGCCGGAGGGGGCTTCGGTCTTGTGTTCGCAATATGCGGCCTGCGCGGCTCCCGGTTGTGGTTCCTTGCAGCGGGCGGCTGGTTCGGCTTGTCATGGTCCGCGGTCGCGATCGCGACCAGCAGCGACGAAAACAGCAGGAACTTGGCCAGGTCCCTCGATCGGTCACCGGCGTGGACCGGTGACGTCGAAAATCCTCCCAGCACCAGCGCGATGACGGTCAATGCAACTGTAATACCCCGTGTCATTTTGAGAGCCTCCACTTTCCTAGAGATCAGTACCGCAACGGTCGAGTCCGTCGCCTGTGGTTCTGATTGGAAAGGAACTCCTGCAAGATTGGCAATAACAGCAGGATGTTATCTGATGACAGGGCATGAAAGTGGCTGGATGAATTCGACAGAACGATCCCGAGTGCCGGCACCGGCGGGTAACTGCCGGCAAGAATCCCGATGCCGCATGTACCCTCGGTTCCCGATGCCGCATCGTCACGAGCATGATTTTTCGAGCTCCGCATTCACATTGACCCGGGACGTGATATTGAATGACATGGCAGCAATGCGCCAGGATGAGGCATGAACAAGATCCTGATTGCAATAATCGCCGTCGTGTCAATTCTGGCAACGGCGAATTCGGCGGCGGCGGAGTGTTTTGCAGATTACAGGGCCAAGAAGTCCAATCCACTGCGCCTGCATTACGGAGTCATACAGGTTCCGGATCAATTGTGCTCACCAGACGAGGCTGCCCGGTATATCGCAGGCCGCATTTCGTCGGATGGATGGATCCTTCTTGTCGTGGATTCGCTGTTCGGGAGTGCGGGTCTGGCAGAGAGGAGAGAGGACGCTGGCCAATATTTCCTCCGATACTAGGCTGTTTCCGCGACCATTTCACGGGACCGGATTTGTCCTGCTTGCGTTGGGAGCCGTTGTCGTCATCCTCGGGGTGGCGGCATTCTTCCTGATCTACAACCTGCCTGACGCAGATGCCTTCAATGCGAGGGTTGAACGGCTGTTTGTCGAAAACAAGGATCTCACTTCCGAAGCGGAATTGCGGCTCCTGGAAATCCTCGCGCATTCGGGGAGCGCATTCTCCGACACGCTGGCATCCTACCGGGCCATGGTTCTCGTTCTCTTCGTATTTGCAGCGGCGTTGCTTATCGCTGCGGCGGTGTTTCTTATCAATACGGTTGCTCTCGGCCGCAGGATTTCAGAGGTCGAGAGAGCAGGAATGCATGTGAGAAGCCTGGTCCTTAGGCGTGACGAACAGGTTGTGCTTCTGAATGAACTGGATCTTGAACTGACGCCGGCAGCCATGGAAACACTTGCCGTGCTCTGCGAGGCAAGGCTGGATGACGAGGTGTTGTCGGGTGCCCAGCTTGAATCCCTCGTGTCCGGCAAGGATATTCTTGACTGCGAAGAGGCGGCCGGAGCAACGAGGATCAAGCGGTTGCGGGATGCCCTGGGCAACCAGATCATCTCGAAGCTCCTGATCAGGAACATAACCAGGAATGGCTACGTGCTGGCACTCGACAAGAGGGCAATCAGACTGAATTGACCGGCGCTCCGGAATTCACCGGTCTTCGGGTGTTCCGCGGTTCTGCCGTTCCGGTTGCGATCTGTTCTGTCCCGTCAGGTCACATGTGGAGCAACAAGGCTCTCTTCGTCGATTGCAGATGGAGTGCCTGCCTTCAGAGCAGTGTTCCTGCTTCACCGGAAGCTTGGTTCAGGAGCATTCTCGCTGCGGAAACAGGCGGTCCCCCAGGCCTGCAACCGCAGCCGCCTCAAGGAAGGTATCAAGTATGTGCATCCGGAGCGCGCAGGAACTGCACCGGTGGCAACCATTCTTAACCCTCCGTCATGATGCTTGTTGAACTTGATTGCATCCTGCATCGTTCGGATCAGCGCGTCGTGCATGACCCCGTATCGAGATCGACTTCGAAAACGTATTGCTTGCCGCCGCGTCATTCCCAATTCACTGACCAGGTGAAGCTATGGCTGCACGGGCCGTCTGCGACGGTCCAGGTGCTCCAAATCTGGGCCATCTCGATCGTCACTTGATCACCTGCCTGTCTAACTCATTGAATTCCTTAAAATTTGAAACGAGTGCCCCGTCTTTTCATGGTTGTTGCCAAAACCTGCAGTTTCAATGAGTCATGCAGTAGCGCGCCATAACCTGACGCTTCCTGTCATGCGAGACGCAATTCCCGGCAGGTTGTCCCATTACGTCAACGTCTCGAGCGACATAATTCTTGCACACTCACTTGCACAAGGCGGGCCAGTTGCAATTTTCACGATGAATTCGTTCAGGCTGGCGGCCCCGACAGGATTCGAACCTGTGGCCTACCGCTTAGGAGGCGGTCGCTCTATCCTGCTGAGCTACGGGGCCGCACTTCTATATATTCAGTGATAGCTCTTGCAAGACAAGGTTAATTTTCCGGAAGAGGTTCCCGTAGCCATCCGGCGGGAATAGAAGAGAGCCGTGATGTTCAAGCCTCGATCCCTGTCACAATTCCTTGATATGGACTTCGATGAAGTGATCGATGTGAGGTCGCCTTCGGAATTTGAAGAGGATCACGTTTTCGGGGCTATCAATCTGCCGGTGCTCGATTGCGGGGAACGCAGTCGCGTCGGACTGGTCTACAAGCAGGAAAGCCGGTTCCGTGCCAAGAAGATCGGTGCTGCACTTGTTGCCCGAAACATAGCCGGGCACCTTGAGGGCGCTCTGGCCGACCGTCCCGGCAGTTACCGGCCGCTGGTCTATTGCTGGAGGGGAGGCGAGCGGTCGGGCGCGATGGCTGAAATCCTCAGGCGGGTCGGCTGGCGAGTGGAGGTACTGGAGGGCGGGTATCGCACCTATCGGCGACTGGTAACCGGGTTGCTGTACGAAGAGGAGTTTCATGCCCGAGCCTTCCTGGTTGCAGGGAATACCGGAACTGCCAAGACGGCCTTGCTCGGGCAACTCGAGGAAGCAGGTGCCCAGGTGATTGACCTGGAAGATCTTGCCGATCACCGGGGGTCGCTATTCGGTGCGACAGGTGACTCCCAGCCTTCGCAGAAGGCATTCGAAAGTGCGTTGGCAGAGAAAATTGTCAGGCTGGATCATCTTCGGCCTGTCTTTCTCGAGGCCGAATCAAGCAAGATCGGGGATCTTCTTGTTCCACCGTCGGTCTGGACAGCGATGCAGGCTGCACAACGGATCGAACTGAGCGCCCCGGTCGAATTGCGGATGCGCCACATACTGGCCGAATTCTCGGGCCTCGTTGATGACCAGGAAAGGCTGAACCAGGCGATTCGTGGTCTCGGGACCTACCATTCAAGGGAGCAGATATCGGAATGGCTGCGCCTGTCTTCAGGAGGCAGGCATGACCAACTCGTTCGTGAACTGATAGAGCGCCACTATGATCCCCGGTACCGGAAACATCGGGCAAGGTTCGGCGTTCGACCGACGCATGAGTTCGCACTGACCAGGATGGACGGTAACGAGCTTGCCGAGCTGGCACGCCAGATAGTTTCCGAGACAGTTCCGGACGGGCAATCGGTCAACTGACTGATATCCACGGAGTGCCTTCGCGGATTTCACCGATCAGGGCGGGCACTTCACCCACCTTGTTCAGGTCAGTGAGCACGTCATCCGTTGATTGTGGCGCAACCGAAGCCAGCATTCCGCCGGCAGTCTGGGGGTCGAAGAGCAGGTCTGCCCCGGAATTGCCGGGGGTTGTCATTGAACACCGCAATTGCGCGTTTGATTGCCATATCGATGACCGGATCCCCTTTTCTGCCAGGTCAGTCGCTCCGGAAAGTACGGGAACCGCATCAAGCATGATCTCGGCAGCGACTCCTGATGCTTCAAGAATCTCGAAGAGATGTCCCGCCAGTCCAAAGCCGGTTACGTCGGTCATCGCTGTCGCCGGTCCCGACAGAATTCTTGCCGCAGGACCGGAAGTCCGGGACATCGTCTGAAGGGCGTTGGACATGTCCTGGCCCCGAGCTTTCCCCGCCATTTCGCCGGCAAGGATCGTTCCGGCTCCGATCGGACGGGTCAGGATCAGTTTGTCGCCAGCTCTTGCGCCGGCCTTGCTGACTGGCCTGTCCAGTGGAATCCCGGTGACGGTGAAGCCGATCACCAGTTCCGCGCCCTGGCTTGTATGGCCACCGACGATTGCGGCGCCCTCCGCCGCAAACACCTCGTTCGCCGCGAGCATGATCTCGCGCTGTGTTTCCGCAAGCATTCGGTCAGACATCCGGGGCAGGATCACGGACGCCAGGGCAACCTGCGGCTTGGCACCCATCGACCAAATGTCACCGAGAGCATGAATCGCGGCGATCCGCGAAAACAGCCATGGATCATCGATGAATGCGCGGAGGTGATCCGTCGCGATCACCTGCGAGACATTGTTCCATTGCAGCACCGCTGCATCGTCGCCGATCCCGGCGGATACCTGCGGATGCAATTCGCCGGAAAGCCCGGCCAGTCCGGCGTGCAATGCCGGGCGTCCGACCTTTGAACCGCAACCTCCGCAGAACTTTCCGGTTTCGCCGACGAATTCACGGAGTCCGGCAGCAGCGACTGTCGGCAGGGGCTGTTCGTCCATTGCCGGCAAATTCTCGAATTTTGCCATGAAACGCCGGTCAATCCAGTCCTTGGCATGCCACACCCATCCGCCACCAGCGGAGATTCCCCACTTTTCGCCAACTGCCAGTTTTCCGCCGGTCGATATCAGCTTGAGGAAATTCCGCTGCGGCCGGAACGGTTGCAGTCGCCCGCCCGACAATGCAGCACGCAAATTCCTGTAAAGGACAGGGGCCGAACGCACCGCGAACACCCCGGCCTTGCTGCGCGGGGAGTTCGACATGTGTGCGCAATCTCCGGCAGCGAAGACTGAAGGGGCGTTGGTTGATCTCAGGAATCCGTCGACCTTTACGTAACCATCCTCAAGATCCAGGCCAGTGCCGCGAAACCAGGAAGGCGGCCTCGCCCCGGAAGCCGAGATCACGAGATCCGCCTCCAGCCTCGCGCCGCCTGCCAGGACGAGGCTTTCGCGGTCAACCGAACCGACCTCGGTTGCACAGCTGAACTCGATCCCGAATTCCGCTGACTTGCGAAGAAGGGACCTGCGAACTGACGGGCGCAATTCGGCAAGGGGAATACCGGACTTTTCAACGATGTCGATCCGGGGTGTACATCCGAAGTCCGCACTGATCCTGTGTGCCGCCGCCATGGCGAGTTCAACTCCCCCGACCCCGCCTCCGATGATCGCAATTCGAGGCGGGCGCAGTTCGAAATCGTATTCTGAAAGAAACGCTTCCCACGCGTCGGCAAACCGTCCAAGCGGCTTGGCAGGCATGGCATGAGCAGCAAAACCCGGAATGCCGGGGATATCCGAAGATATGCCAACATTGACCGACAGGATATCGAAGTGAATTGGTGCCTGTCGGTCAAGAATGACCCGCTGGTTTTCGAAATCCAGCCCTGTCGCGCTTGCCAGCGTCAGCCTGGCGTCCGAACTCCGGCAAAGCCGAAAGAGGTCAATATCCAGTTCATCTCTCTTGTAGTGTCCGGCCACGAAACCCGGAAGCATGCCCGTATATGGCGCCGTGGGCTGCGGATTGACCAGCGTGATCCTGGCACCGGGCAGTGGGTCCATTCCCCACATTTTCAGGATGAGAGCATGCGCATGCCCGCCGCCCAGGAGGACGAGGTCTCGTGTGAAGGGCAGGGCCTGCTGCATCAACCCGGCTTGGAAATCTGCTGCGGTCCGATCGAAGTGATGACCTGCCTTGCCGCTTCGCGAACCGGTTGTTCCGTATCCCCGAGAATCTCGATCCGGTCGAAACGATCCGGATCCATCTCGACCGCTTCCTTCAGCGCCCGCCCGAATGCCATTCGCAGTTCGGTTCCTATGTTGAACTTGCACACGGCTGTCTCTCTAGCCAACCGCCGACGCGTTCCCATGTCGATTCCCGAACCACCATGCAGGACCAGCGGGATGCGGATGCATGACTCGATTTCCCGGATGAGGTCCCGGTCGATCGATGCGGAAGATGTCTGTTGCAGATGCAGGTTGCCAGCTGAAACCGCCATCGCGTCGATCCCGGTATCCCGTGCAAACTGCGCTGCTTCGCGGGGGTCCGTTGCAGTTGAGGATGCGCCGCCATCATGCCCGACAAATCCTATTTCACCTTCACAGGAAACTCCGGCCGCATGAGCCATCCGGGACGCCGCGGCGGTCAGTTCAATGTTCCGCGCGAGATCGTGCCCGGATCCGTCGAACATGACTGACGTGAACCCGCAGTCGATCGCATGGCGGCATTCATCGAGTGAGAAAGCGTGGTCGAGATGTGCGACCAGGGGCACGTCGACGGATTCCCCGAGTTCCCTGAACATCGCTGCCAGGACCGGCAATGGCGTGTGGCGACGGCAGCCCGGACCGGCTTGCAGGATTACCGGCAGGCCTGCTGCCTGCGCCGCCTCGGCATATGCCCTTGCATCCTCCCATCCCAAAACAACCAGGCCAGCCACGGCATGTCCATCGTCGAGGGCAGGCCGAAGGACATCGGACAGCGTTGCCAGAGTCATTTGAATTTTGCGACCATATCGAGAATTCCCGGTATCGTGTGGATCTGATCCGCATGTGACGGCTGGAAGTACTGCTTGAGACTCCGTTGGCTCAAGCCGCCAAGGATGGTGAAGTAGTACATCTCGTAGCCTGGAAGCACGGCACAGGGATGATAACCCCGGTCGATGCAGATGGTTGAACCGTCAACCACGTGATATGCATCACCCGGATCATCTTCACTGCGCTGTAGCATCTGCAGACCGGAGCCTCGTTTCGGCCTGAAACGGAAGTTGTATGTCTCGTCGTGACGCGTCTCTACAGGGGGCCGGTCGGTGTCATGCTTGTGAGATGGGAATCCGGACCATCCGCCCTGTCCGACCGTGAACAGTTCGGAAACCAGTAGCCGTCCGACCCGATCATGCTGTTTCTGACCCAGTATGTGCTTGATCTTCCGGTGTGTCTTGGTGTCGTCGGATCCGTACTGCACCAGGTCGAGATCTTCCGAACGTATGGCAAATGGTTCGAGTTCGACATCGTAGCGTGCGCCCGCGATGAACACCTCGCATTGTTCCGACCGGCTCGTCATGACAGCTTCGAGTCCGCTGGGAACATAGACCCCCTCGGGTTCCCCGTCCCAGACATCAACCATCCTGTTGCCGATATCCGCGTAGGTCTTGCCTGCAACCCGGATCTCCAGGGTTCCGGTCGCGGGAACGATACAGGTCTCATAGCCCGGTGTTGTATAGGAGAATTCCTCGCCACTCGTCAGCTTCACGATGTTGAAGTAGTTCAGGGGAACGGTGCTGTCGCCCAGGTCCACGATCGGTCGGTTTTGGTTGTCGTAAGGGGGAATATGCATGGATGGATTCGTCCTCCGGGATTGAATTCAGGTTTTCGTGTTCCGGACCGGCTCCGGTGGCATCGCTATGTGATTTCACCAGGCGCTTCAGGCATCGTGTGTGTTGGTTCAGCGAATTCAATGGACGGGTGAGGGTGCATCGAAAGAAACTCGTCCAGCTCCTCGGCGTCCGGCATGGCAGGGGAACAACCGACTCTCGACACCACGATTGCGGCACTCGCAGACCCCCGGATTACCGCATCCTCGAGTTTGCGACCGGCAGCCAGTGCCGCGACGAACCCTCCCATGAAACCGTCACCTGCACCTATGGGTTTGAGTGCGTTGACACCAAAGACGCCGGTCCTGAATTCCCGGTTTGCGGTAATCGTTACGGCTCCATGCTCACCCATCTTGTAGACTGCAATCGCTGCTGTCGAACGAGCAAGTGACCGCGCCTTGTCCAACCCCAATCCGGCACCTCCTGCCATGAAGTCGAATTCGACATCGTTGCCAATGACGATGTCGCAGAGTTCGCCGACATGCGAAAGCGTCGCCGATGCATCCTCCGGGGATGGCCAGGAGTGTGGCCGGTAGTCAATGTCGACAATAAGGGGCAATCCCGCATTGCTTGCCAGTTCCAGGGCATGAAAGGCGGCACCGCGGGAAGGTTCCTCGGCAAACACGGTTCCTGTCGTAATCAGGCCTCCGTAGGATTCATAGTCGACCCGTTCGACATCTTCGACCGTCATCTGGAAATCCGTCGCGAGATTCCGGTAGAGAACGCATTGGTGACCCTCGAAAGTGCTCTCGGCAATCGCCAGCGATGTACGGTGTGTGCCCTCGATTTGCCTGACATGGTCCCTGCACACCCCGTACCTGTCCAGTTCGTTCAGACAGAAATGGCCGATCGCATCGTTCGCAACAGATGTTACCAGGGCAGTTTCACCCCCATGACGGGAAATTGCCACGGCAATGTTTGCCGATGAACCTCCCAGGCAGGCGGCAAATCCGGTCACATGTTCAATCTTTGAACCGGGCGGATCGGCATAGAGATCCATTCCGGCCCTGCCGAGCACCACGATCCGGTTGCTCTGCAATCGCGAGAGATCAGCCAACGCGAAACTCCTGCTCCTGTCTTGGACCGGTCCTTCCGGTTTCAGGCTGGGTCATCCGGCGAGTGCCTCCTGCACAAGCTTGTGAAAGTGATGAACGGCATGTTCACCGCGGCCAGACCGTTCCCTGCCTGCGATGAACGGACCCTGTGTATATCCCAGAGACTTCAGTCCACGCTGTACGCTCTCGCAAAGGTCTATATCCTCGGGAACCAGGACATTCGCCGAGTAGTTCATTCGCGCCTCATCGAATTCGCCGGAAACCGAGTAGCTGTGTCCTTCGAAATAGGTCAATTCGGGGCCTGCCGGGCGAATGGCGGAGATGTTGACCTCTTCCTTGCCGGGAAGAACGTTGATGGTCGTGTTCGGCCAGAGGTACCAGAACGCGGATTGCATGAAATCGGTGTCAGGGTCGAGTGGATAGGCACTGTTCTGGACTTTCACCTCTGCACCTACCTGTTTGGACCAGATTCCGAAAGTGTCATGGCGATACGAATCCAAGCAAATGAGTTCCGAGAAGGCTGGATGCGCATGGTCGCAGTGGTAACACTCGACATAGTTGTCGACCACCACCTTCCAGCCCGCTCTGATACTCGATGCACCCAGACCCTCGGTGTTCGACGTGTCGAGCCGACCAAAAAAAGGCAGCGTTTTTCGTACATCGGCTTCCATGTCACCCGCAATTTCGGCAAGCGGCAGAGCCTCTGGATCAAGATTGACAAAGACACAATCGAGGAACAATTCAATCCGCACGGGAGACAGGGCAATGCCGGAGGGATCGAATCCCGGTCGCATTTCTGACCTTGGTGCACCTCTCAGGCGTCCGTCCCTTTCATAGGTCCACGCATGGTAGGGGCATACAATTGCCCGCTTGACGTTGCCACAACCATCAGGGAGCAGTTCGTGAGCGCGGTGACGGCAGACGTTATGGAATGCCCTGATTTCTCCATCATCTCCGCGGATCGCGAACATGTTCTGGTCGGCTACCCGCAGCGTGACGTAGTCACCCGGATCGCGAAACATGCAACTGTGTGCAACATATTGCCATGTGCGGTAGAAGATCCGTTTCTTTTCGACCTCGTAGACTTCCGGATCCGTATAGAGGCAGGACGGAAGCGTATAGGAGTCTTCCGGATTGCCGGTTAGCGGCAGGGAAGACCCGGAAGGTCCCGCAGTTCCGGCCGGCGAGTCTGGTTCCATGTGACACCTCGGTTTGTGACTGGAATGAATGTTCTCGGGAGCGACAGTCCGCATGGCGCGATTCTCCCGGTATGGCGTTTCCGAGTCAATGTCAGTTAATGGTTTCGCTTTCGCCCGTCCGGGCAATTGACGAACCATTCCTGTGATGGCATACCAAATGCCATCATGTGGAGTCTCACGCTAAGGGCATGCACGGGATTGGAACCTGTCTGCCGTTCAATCCGTCTGGACATGTCTGCGCTCCGGTGCCTGTCATGCTGATTACAGGTCCCGTTGACGCCGGCGACCGTTTCACGTGGCTGGGACTCCCCACCCGCAGGGGATCTGATCTCCAGTCTGAAACAGGAGCAACAGCTATATGAGCGTAATCACGTCAGTTCGGGCAAGGGTTTGGAACTGGACCGGGCCGACCATACCGCCACAAAGCAACTTTTGCACCAATGCAACCGACCTGATTTACGAACGGGGCGATGCGATGTCGTCCTTCCGGTTTCACCAATGGCTGACCTGCGAGGTCGAAACCGCCGACGGGACAGTCGGAACAGGCAATGCCGCGTTGGCGCCAACCGTGGTCAAGAAGGCGATCGACGACTGGTACGCACCCATGGTCACTGGCGAGGATCCGTTCGATGTCGCCCATATTTGGGAGAAGATGTACCGCCGTTCCCATGCATGGGGCCGCAAGGGTGTGGGAATGACGGCGATGAGCGCAATTGACATCGCCATCTGGGACCTGATGGGCAAACTTGTCGGCAAACCGGTCTTCAAACTGCTGGGTGGAAGGACCAAGGAGAAGATACCGGTATACTATTCGAAGCTCTACGCCGGCCCTGTCGAAGAGATGCAAAGGGAGGCTGCTGCCGCCGTCGAGAAGGGATACCAGGCTTTCAAGTCCAGGTTCGGTTATGGACCGAGGGACGGAATGGCCGGAATGCGCGAGAACCTGAAGCGGGTCGAAGCAGTCCGGGAGGTCATTGGTTACGACAAGGATCTCATGCTCGAGGCATATATGGGTTGGAATCTCGACTACACGCGTCGCATGCTTCCGAAACTTGAAAAATACGAGCCGCGCTGGCTTGAGGAACCGGTTATTGCCGACGACCTCAATGGCTATGCCGAGCTCAACAGGGGCCCCATTCCGATTTCGGGCGGAGAGCACGAATTCTCGTTGCTGGGATGTGCGCAATTGCTCCAGTCCAGGGCCGTGTCCGTTCTGCAGTACGACACGAACCGTGTTGGCGGGATCACTGCTGCCCAGAAGATCAACGCCGTGGCGGAAGCACACCAGATACCGGTGATCCCGCATGCCGGCCAGATGCACAATTACCACCTGACGATGTCGAACGCGAATTGTCCGATAAGCGAGTATTTTCCAGTTTATGACATCGAGGTGGGAAACGAACTGTTCTATTATATCTTCGAAGGAGATCCGGAAGCGGTTGATGGATGGCTGCAACTTGACGACGACCTGCCAGGTCTGGGAATCGAGATCAGCGACCGTCATCTGGACAAATTCGAGATAGACGAATGAGAAAATACAGCGGAATCTGGCCCGTCGCCCCCACGATATTCCGTGAAGGCGGCGAACTCGACCCGGAGGGGCAAAGGCGGGCGCTCGATTGCATGATTGCACAGGGCGTGGACGGTATCTGCATCCTTGCGAATTTCTCGGAACAGTTTCTGATTTCAGATGCCGAAAGGGATGAACTGACCCGCCTCTGTATCGAACACGTGGACGGGCGGGTACCGGTCATCGTCACGGTCAGTCATTTCGCGACCCGGATTGCCTTGGCCCGTGCCCGCAGGGCAAAGGAAATCGGAGCCGCGATCGTGATGATGATGCCACCCTATCACGGAGCGCTGCTCAAGGGTGGGCCTGCCCAGATCCGCGAACAGTTTGCCCGGGTCGGCGACGCTGGAATTCCCATCATGTTGCAGGACGCACCCCTGTCTGGCGTGGACCTGCCGGTGTCCCTGCTGGCCGGGATGGCGCGCGAGATTGAAATGCTGCAGCTCTTCAAGATTGAGTGTCCCGGAGCTGCCGACAAGCTGCGCCAGTTGCTTGCAGAGGCAGGCGGTTCGGTGGAAGGACCGTTTGACGGGGAGGAAGGAATCACGCTGCTTGCGGACCTCGAGGCGGGGGCTACGGGCTCGATGACCTCGGCACTGATTCCTGACCTCATTAGGCCGGTCATCATGTCATATCTGGAAGGGGACACCGCAGCCGCGGCGCAGCGTTATGCCAGCGTATTGCCGGTGATCAACCACGAGAACCGCCAGTGCGGTTTCAGGGCTGCCAAGGAGGCAATGGCCGAAGGCGGCGTAATCCGGTCGGCGTACTGCCGCCACCCTATCCAGCCTCTCCACCCGGACGCCAGGGCGCAACTGCTGTCGTTGCTTCGCATGCATGATCCGGTTGTTCTTCGATGGGATTCATGACCAGTCCGGATCTGGATATCAAGACGCTGATCAGCGAGGAAACACAGGTTCCACCCAGGCGTAGCCTTTCGGAAGAGGCTGCAGACGCGTTGCGAGATCTCATATTGCTGGAAAAGCTGGCTCCCGGCACACCGGTTCCGGAACGGGACCTTGCCGCCGGGCTCGGGATCAGCCGGACGCCGCTCAAGGAGGCGCTGCGAATTCTGGAATATGAAGGATTGATCGAGTACGGGCCTACCCGTCGCCCGAGCGTGGCCAATCCCTCGCTCGAGGAGTTGTCACACAACATCTCCGTGCTCGGAGCGCTGGAGGCCCTTGCCGGAGAAACAGCATGCAAGGTAGCCACGGATGCGGAGATAGCCACGATCAGCGACATGAATTCCCGTCTGCTAAGTCTGCCTGAATCGATGGAAGACCTTGAGTTCTTCCGGCTTGACATGGAATTTCACGGTGCGATCGTCCGCGCCGCCCACAATTTGCCGCTGGATCAGACGCACCGCCAATACAATGCCAAGCTATGGCGGGCCCGGTTCATGTCATCCCGCCAGATCGACCGACGCGGCAACACGCTGGCAGAGCACTGTACGGTTGTCGAGGCACTCTCGGCACGTGATTCCCGGAAATCGGCGATCGCCCTGCGCAATCACCTGAAGAGCACCATCCGCAACATATCGAGGCTTCACGGCAATTCCGTGTCGGCAGAATCCGGCTAGATTGTCGGAATGGCGAACCGGCATCCAACCTGGACACGGAGTTGGATGCCCACTCTCTCAATAATCCGGTCCAAAGATGATACGATCATTCGATGGCCGCTCGAACTCTGATGCCATACATTGCTTGTCTTCAGGGATGGGACGACCATTGCCATGACTGAATTTCCCACTCGGCGTATGGGTGGCCGGTCCTCGCGTATGTCAGAAAGACAGGCACGCAGGGACGACAGGTCAATGCTGAAGGAAACCGCTATCAAGGCGTCCTTCGCACCATTGTCTGCCGGCGAAACTGAGTCCGTCCATCGCGCAGCACTCCAGGTTCTCGAAAGGGTAGGCATGGCCAATGCGACGCCCCGCGCCCTGGACGCTGCGCAGGAGCATGGTTGCTGGCAGGATGACACCGGTCGATTGCGTTTCCCGCCTGCATTGGTCGAGGACTGCCTGGCGAAGGCAGCGAAGTCCTTTACCGTTTTCGGCCGCAGTCCTGAGTATGACTTTGAGGTCAGGAACGGCGAGGTCAACTTTGCGACTGGAGGAGCAGCGGTAAAGATGCTGGATCGCGAAGAGCGGACATATCGTCCCAGTACGCTTGCTGACCTCTATGATCTCGCCAGGATTGCCCAACAACTGCCGAACATCCAGTGGTTCGCGCGGCCTGTCGTCGCAACCGACATCACCGACCCATTTGAACTGGATGTCAATACTGTCTTCGCCTGTGCAGCCGGCACGAGCAAACACATAGCCACGAGTTTTGTCAAAGACGACCATGTAACCCGGTTGCTGCCGATGCTGGACTCGCTGGCAGGGGGAGAGGACTCGTTCCGGCACCGGCCATTTTGCACCGTCCACGCCACGACCGTAGTCTCGCCGCTGACCTTTGCCGTGGACAGCCTGGATGTTGCCTGCGCGGCCATTGATATCGGCATGCCAATCCACGCCCAGACCGGACCGCAGGCGGGAGCCACGGCACCGGCTGCGTTGGCAGGTACCTTGGTGCAGGCTTGCGCCGAAAGCCTCGGGTCGCTCTGTGTCATCAACATGCTTGCACCCGGACACCCAGTGGTGATGGGAAACTGGGCGTTTACATCCGACCTGCGTACCGGGGCATTCACTGGCGGTGGCGGAGAGGCTGCGCTGTTGGGGGCAGCGTCCGGTCAGATGTCTGCATTCTATGGAATCCCCGGGGGGATGGGAGCCGGAATGTCGGACAGCAAGTTGCCCGACAACCAGGCAGGATACGAGAAAGCGCTCACGATGACCCTGGCAGCACTTTCCAGCGGCGGCCTTGTCTACGAGAGTGCCGGAATGTTGGCGAGCCTGCTCGGATGCAGCATTGAGGCGATGATCATTGACGATGAGATGCTGTCTTCCATCCGGCGTATCGCGCGCGGGATCTCCGTGAATGACGATACCCTCTCGGTTGCTGTGATAGAAACAGTCGCCAAGGGGGCAGGCCATTATCTCGGCGAAGACCAG
Source organism: Paracoccaceae bacterium (assembly GCA_963664715.2). GTDB lineage: Bacteria > Pseudomonadota > Alphaproteobacteria > Rhodobacterales > Rhodobacteraceae > JAPOXR01. Next base: position 365,077 of record CAXXUY010000011.1, on the reverse strand, counting down.
ACGATCCAACTGATGGAAACGGAATTCGTCTATCCTTCTCTTGCAAACCGCGACACACCGGATGACTGGTCGGAATCCGGTGGTTTCGACATTTGGGAACGAGCCCGCATCAAGGCAGACGAATTGCTGAACCTCGATCTCCCGTCGAGAATCGATCCTGGTACCGAACAGATGATCAGAGCCGCCTACCCCGTACGCCTCAACATGGAAGGTTGAAAGTGCCGGATCAGGTCAGGGTCGCAATAATCGGTGGAGGCATTGTCGGTTGTGCAGTGCTCTATTGCCTGGCAAAGCGCGGCTGGAACGATGTGATACTGCTCGAACGCCGCCAGTTGACTTCTGGCTCAACCTGGCACTCGGCTGGCAACACAACCTTTTTCGGGCCGTATGCCGCCATGACGCGCCTGACCGTTGACTCGATCAGGACCTATCTCGCAGCGGAGGAAGAAACGGGCCAACCGGTATATTTCCACAGAACTGGCAGTCTCCGCCTCGCCACAACCAAAGATGAACTCTCGGCCTACCGCAGAATGATCCCGATTTACGAGGAGCTGGGCATTCCGTTCCACGTCATTTCGCCCGACGAGACAAGAGCCGAACACCCGTTGGTCAATACGGAAGGGATCCTGGGAGCAGCGCACACTCCGACGGACGGTCATGTCGATGCGAGTGGCGCGACGCATGCTCTTGCCAGGGCAGCGCGTGGACAGGGGGCCGAAATCAGGACACAAACTCCTGCCAGGGCGGTTGAAAGAGTCAGGTCAGGTTGGCGGATCACGACGGATGATGGTGACCTGGTTGCCGAGCAGGTCGTTCTTGCCGCCAGTTTCTGGACTCGTGAAATTGCGGCCCAGATCGGGTTGAACCTTCCGCTCTTTGCTGTTCAGCACCATGAAATCATAACCGGACCGGTGGTGGAACTGACATCGCTTGACCGGGAACTTCCAACAGTCCGTGATCCGGCAGCATCGGCCAATATCCGGCAGGAAAGTGATGGCTTGCTGTGCGGCGTGTACGAAAGAAACCCGAGGTTCTGGGGAATTGACGGCATTCCGCCTGATTTCCAGGAAGAATTGCTGCCGCCCGAACTTGATCGATTGATGCCCGAACTGGAAGGGGTCATTGCCAGGATACCGGCCTTCGGTGAAGCCGGGATCAGGACCGTCAACAATGGTCCGATCTGCTATACGCCCGATGGTTGTCCGCTGCTGGGCCCGATTGCCGGTCACCGCGGGCTCTGGCTGGCGAGCGGCTTCACAATAGGGATCGGTACAGGTGGAGGAGCGGGCCGGTTTCTTGCACACTGGATGACCGAGGGCACACCCCCGTTCGAATTGCCAATCGTCTACCCCTCGCGATTTTCAGCAACACTTGATCGGCAGGATGCCCTTGCGATGATCAGGGCCACCTATGAACGCGGCTACCGGATGGATTGACTGCCTGCCTGTTGCATCGCAATCACCGGTCAGGGTGCAAACCGGCTGAACTGCCGGTCAAACACTCCTCGCAGCGGCACACATCGCCTGCAGCTTGGCCATCGCAAGGTCACGCCCGAGCATGGCGAGTCCGCAATCCGGCGCCACGGCCAGGCGGCTTCTGTCGATGTGGTCGAGCGCAGCCATGAGGCGTCCGGAGATCTCCTCTTCCGTTTCAACCCGGCTCTGGGCAATGGCAACTGTTCCAAGGATGACCGTGGAGTCCCGGAACCGCTCGAGCAGTGCGAGATCATTGTGGCGGTGAGCATCCTCGATGGAGACCTGGTGGACGGAGGACCGGTCGAGAGATGTCGCCAGTCGAAAATACGAACTTGGGTCCGCCTTGTGGTACACTTTGTCGTCGAGATGGTCCGGGTATCCGCAACAGATATGGACAATTCGCGTCACGCCGTCCGGCAAGCCGTCAAAGCAACGATCGATACATTCGATTCCATAGTCCAGCGCGCGGTCCACGTTGCGGGCAAACAGTGGCTCGTCAATCTGAATGTGCCCGCACCCCGCGGAGGCAAGTGCGCAGATTTCGTAATTCAGGGCTGCTGCCAGGTCGAAGGCCAGGGTTCTCGGTTCGTCGTAGTGGGTGTTGGCGCAGGTATCCATGATCGTGATCGGACCCGGAACCGTGATTTTCACGGGCCGGTCTGTGAATTCCCGTGCAACCAGATAGTCACGGTCCAGGAAGTGCTCACCGCGCGGTTCGACCCTGGCGCGAATGGTTGGCAACTCGGCCTGGTACGCCCCATCGCGCACGGTCAGTGTCGTAAGGTTGTCGAAATCGAAACCCGTCAGGTTCCGGCAGTGGTAGTGGATGTAGTTTTCACGCCGTTGTTCACCGTCTGTCGGTATCTCGATTCCACAGGTGACCTGGTCCTTCACCGCGGCTTCGGTTGCCTTTCTGTAGAGAGCTTCTACCTCGGAGTCGTCTCCGATCGTTCCGGCATAACGGGTTACATCTCCGGAAGCGTCGGTAAGTCCGTGTTCAACCTGGAACCAGTCGCGCATCGGGACGTAGCCGGGCTTGGGATATGCGCCGATACATGTCGTGGATAGTCCCATGGGTATTTCTCCTCGTCAGGTCGATGTGGCTTGTTGGTGCCGGGTCCGGTTGCCTCAGGCAGCCTGTGGGCAATCCCGTCGGCGCTGATCCTGCTGTCGCCGGGTTTTGCCCCGCGCCCCGTGCAACAGGACCGGTTGTGCATCCGGAACCTTCCCGTTTGGCTTGCTTCTTCATGCAACGACCAACTCGCCGGATCCGCTAACCGGGATGCCGGGTCCTGGGAAGTTCGCCTTCAGTCTCGGCCCGAATCTGTTCAACCACGGCCTTCAGGGCTTCCTGTTCGCTCGCACCGTCGAGAATTGCCTCGCGGTAGGTATCCTCCTGCCGGTCGGCACTCGTACCTTCCCGCGCAATCTCCTTCGCGCGTCTGAAATAGCTTCCAGCCCCAAGTGCTACGATGTCCTGCGCCATTCGTGTCTCGAAGTCCTCGAGTATTTCTTCAACACCCACGCGCTCGCTCCCATTACCGGTCGGCATCTGTGCAAAGCTCCCGTAGCGCTGCGCAAGCCACTTTCGTTCCTCGGTGAGTTCGGGGCTTGCCCGTTCAGGCTCGTCACCTGCCTCGATGGCCCGCGCACAGTGCCGTATCAGGCACGCGTAGAGTGCGGCGATCGCGAGCGCGTCTTCCCTCAGCGGACAAATGTCGCAGATCCGGAGTTCGATCGTGGGAAAGTATGTCGAGGGCCGGATGTCCCACCTCAGTTCACTTGCGTCTGCAATCGTGCCCATCGTCCGGTAACGCTCAGCAATGGTCTCGAAGTCTTGCCAGGATCGCATTGGCGGTGCGATGCCGGTGCGAGGCAATGCATTCATTGCAATGTGCCGGAATGACTTGAGCCCGGTGATGCGCCCCGCGTTGAATGGTGATGAAGCTGAAAGTGCGAGCAGGAGCGGAAGGTCACCCACGATTGCATCCATCGTCCGCACGCGGATATCTGCGTCTGCAAAACCCGCATGAAGATGCATCCCGCCGATAAAGAAGCGGCGGACAGCATCCTGGAGTTCGATTTCTGCGTTTCGGTAGCGTTCCTTGTCGGTGACCTGTTGTTCTTCCCAACGAGCATAGGGATGGGTCGAGGATGCGATGATTGCGGCACCCTCCTTGTCCGCGGCCTGGCTGCATGCGCTTCTCGTGGCGTCAAGGCTCGTTCGAAGTTCATCAAGGGAATGGCAAACCACCGAGTTGGTTTCCATTTGTGAACGAAGGAACTCGCGAACCACGCGGTGTGGCGAGGAAGAAACGTCTGCGCGATCAAAAATCGATTGTGCGGGGTTTGTCAGAACCGCTCCACTCTCGCGATCGATGAGCATCAACTCTTCTTCGAGTCCAAGTGTTATTTCCATGAAGTCCTCAGCCAGATTCCACAAACTGCATTTCAATACTGAATACGATGATGAGAGATGAGCGTTTGTTGGGGTTCGTGACCAAAGTCAAGGATTCATACAGGGATTTCCGTGCGTTGGGAGAATGAGCCCGGCGAAGCCATGGCTTTCAGGTGGCAGGTTTTGGCAAATGCCCGCCCCGCAGATCCCCGGAATTCATGGCATTTCCTGATCGAGGATTATTGTCAGAACTGACCTGCATATTCGGGAAAGACCGGGCTGCCTTTGCCGAGAGGTTCTGCCGTGCTCTGCACCTCGAATTGGGCCAAATTTCGATGGTCTCTGATCGAGAGTATTGAGAGTGATGGGAAATAGCTCAACAAGATCAATATGGCTGACACGGCAAGCAGGAATGGCCACGGCGCCTTCAGGATCGCAACTGACGGCGTGTTTCCCATGGCTGATTCAATATAGAGCCCGACACCGACCGCGCCGACGATATCGCCTGCTTGACAGACCGTTTTGATGTCGGGAACCTCTCCATCTATACGCTGGAAGCCTCGATACCCGAAACGCCCTTTTGGCGGCGTCAAGTCGAGCGGCTATGGCCGCGAAGGCGGAACGGAGGGTCTGCTGAATTACATGACGGTCACGCATGCCTGGCATTCGAGCAAGGTCGTTTGAGATCCATTAGGCAGCAGGCACAACCTTTCCTGCAGATAGCTGTCAGTCATTCCGGCGACAGGGTCCGGAGCATCTCAAGCATCCTGTTTCTCATGACGAATTTCTGCGGTTTGCCAGTCACGGTCATCGGGATTTCATCAACTATGCATATGTGTCTTGGAACCTTGTAGTGAGCGATCCGGTCTTGGCAGAAATTCCGGATATCGTCTTCGTCAAGCTCGGTATCCGGCAAGGGAATGACCCAGGCACAGACCACTTCGCCATATTTTTCGTCTGGAATTCCGAACGCCTGCACGTCATTGACCTTCGGATGGCCAAACAGGAATTCCTCGATTTCGCGCGGGTAGATGTTCTCACCGCCGCGAATGATCATGTCCTTGACCCGGCCAATGATCGAGCAATATCCGTGTGCGTCGAACCTGGCGAGGTCCCCGGTGTGCATCCAGCTATCGCGTATGCTCTCCTTTGTCCTGTCCTCGTCTTCCCAGTATCCCTTCATCACTGCATAGCCGCGCGTGCACAGCTCACCCTGCTGACCAACAGGAACGATCGTGCCGCTCTCATCGACGATCTTGACTTCCAGATGCGGGTGTACCCGGCCGACGGTTCTGCACCTCAATTCGGTGGGGTCGTTCACGAAGCTCTGGAATGACACAGGCGAAGTCTCGGTCATCCCGTAGCAGATGGTCACTTCTGCCATGTTCATTTCACGGTAGACTCTTTTCATCACTTCCACTGGGCAGGGTGCGCCGGCCATGATGCCCGTGCGCATTCGTCCCAGATCGTAGGGGACCCTGCCTATCTCCTCGAGCATTGCCAGGAACATCGTAGGCACCCCGTAAGTGGCTGTGCATTCTTCGCCTTCCAGCGCCTGCAATGTTGGCTTTGCCTTGAATGACTCGCCAGGAAACACCATGGCCGCACCCTTGCTGACAGCACCGAGAACTCCCATCGCCATCCCAAAGCAGTGATACAGGGGGACCGGAATGCAAAGCCTGTCGAATTCTGTAAGCAAGATGCGTTCAGTCACGAATCGAGCGTTGTTGACGATGTTGTAGTGGGACAGGGTTGCCCCCTTGGGAGAGCCGGTTGTGCCGGAAGTGAACTGGATGTTGATCGCGTCGTCGGGATTCAGGGTCCGGTCGACGGTCGGCAGGCGCAACTGCTGTGCCGGTCCGCCTAGCCTGCGAACAGTTTCAAATGAATGGATGCCCGCTCCGGGGTCTTCGCACATGCCTATCACGTGACGCAGATGCGGAAGTGCGGCAGCTCCGAGACGTCCAGGCTCACAGTGGTCGAGTTCCGGTGCCAGCTGACGGATCATGGACAGATATTCGGAAGTCTTGAATCGTTCGGCAGCAACAATCGCTTTGCAGCCTGACTTGTTGAGTGCATGTTCGAGTTCTGCCAACCGGTAGGCGGGGTTGATGTTGACCAGAATGATTCCGACGCGTGCGGTGGCAAACTGGGTCAGGACCCATTCGTAGCGGTTCGGCGACCAGATCCCCAACCGGTCTCCTTTCTCGAGCCCAAGCGCCAGCAGGGCGGAGGCCAGCGCATCCACTTCCCGGTCAAAGTCAGAGTAGCTGCGCCGGATTTGCTGCTCCGAAAAGACGAACGCGTCGCGAGATCCAAACCTCGAAACGGAATCCTTTAGCAATTGGGGTATGGTCATGAATTCCAGCGCGGGAGATCTTGCGCCCGACACGTAGGACATTCCGTCGACGGGGCTGCAGCCAGGCGCTCCGCAATCCGCCCGACCGCTGTCGATGTTCGTTGTCTTGTCTACGAGACTCTCGTTCAATATCGACATGGTCCGCACCTCACATGGTTCGCCGGTTACCGTTCCTCTCAAAAGCGTCGGCAGCCTGGCAGATATCCAGCTCCCCACAATTCGGCCGCACCAACATCATGCCGACAGGCAATCCTTCGCTGGGTCCGCAGGGTACACTCATTGCCGGAAGACTGCCATTGAACGGAGCCGTATTGTCTACCATCTCGAATGCCCACTTGACATTCAGGCTGGTCGAGCGATCTGGCGGCGGCATCTTCCGCGCTTCCATCTGCAATGTCGAATTCAGGAGCAGAGCTAACTGCTGAGTTCGTCCGCTCGGTTGCGCCACTGCGCCATGTGGTCGATCACTGACGGAAGGAACAGTCCGCGGTGGTTCATCTCGTCTGAGTTGCCGTGCTGCATGCCGACCTGCAGTCCTTCAAGTTCAATCCCGGTCCAGCAATCAGCCGTCAGGAGGTGATCGGGTATCGACTGTTCCTCAACCCGTTCCCCGGTTCCCGAAACCGGTCGGTCACAGCCATGACTTTCTGTTCGACGTCAGGCTCGCTCTCGGTTTGGTGATTTCAGAAGAGTTGCCAACTCTATTCACTCGGCGGATTGAAGTGACTTTGCGGCCGCGGTCAAGTTTCGCTGCCGATCAAACCGGCTGTAGCCGCACGTTTGCCGGACATGTTCACGCACATGGTGAAGGCATTCAGGGCAGGAACCAGATTGGCCCTGTTCTGGCCTGCGATGTCGAACGCAGTTCCGTGCGCCGGTGTGGTGAGCGGGACAGGTAATCCAGCCAACACCGAAACCCCCCGGTCAAATCCCAGGAGCTTGATCGCGATCTGGCCCTGGTCGTGATACATCGTCACGACCGCATCATATTCCCCGTCTCGAACCTTCAGCCACAACGTATCCGCGGGAAGAGGGCCGACAACGGAAACCTGCTTGAGTTGGGCGCGTTCCACGGCAGGGCGGATTACGCGGATTTCCTCGTCTCCCATCAATCCCCCTTCACCAGCATGCGGATTGTATGCGGCAACGACGATACGAGGCCGTTCGTATCCCGCCATCCTTAGCGTGCGGTCGGTCAACTGGATGCTCTGCTCGATCTTGTCGGCCGTCAGGAGTTCGGGCACATCCTTCATCGCAACATGGCTGGTTACCCGCCCGTTCCACATTCCGTTCGCAACGTTGAACTCGCTGGCAAGATCTCCGGTCCGGAAAAAGTCCCGCGCAAGTCCCAGTTCATCGGCAAATTCATTTCCTCCCAGATGCATCGACTCCTTGTTGAACGGCAAAAAGACAATTCCTTCGACCATTCCGTCCCTTGCAAGCTCGAGTGCCTTTTGCAGGCCGCGCATCGAACTTTGTCCCCCAGCGGCTGACACCTGCGAAACCGGCACTTCCCCAATGCTGTCGACGGTCAGGTCGAGATGGAGCACTTCATCCGATTCAAACTCGATATCGGCTTCCAGTTCGGCATGGCGGATATTGTCAACGATCTGCCCGGTCTGATCCTCACCCCGCGCGAAGATTTCCGGCGCTCCGACAACAACCAGTCTTGCGGCAGATCTGACCCCGTCTTCGCACAGGAGTTTCACCAGCAGTTCCGGCCCGATACCGGCCGGGTCGCCCTGTATGAGGGCAATCGTGTTCTTGTTCGTCATCTGCACAATCTGCCAATTCTGAAGGGAATTGCGGCGCAACCGGATGAATTGACCATTCCCTTGCCCCGGTTCATTGCCGGCCCGGGGCGTTCGAAGAATACCAGCTTCGTCCGAGTTTCCACAGGGGCGGTCCCAGAAGGACCAATCCGGTGAGAACAAGGAAGAACAAAGTCAGTGGCCGGGTGAACATCAGCCACCATTTTTCATCCAGCATGACAAGCGATTGACCGAGACGTTGTTCTAGCATCCCGCCCAGTATCAACCCGATGGCAAGCGGAACTACCGAAAAGCCGTATCTTCGCATGAAGAAGCCAAGCACACCGGAGATCAGGGCGACCCATACATCGAACATTGACTGGTCAAGAGCGTAGGCCCCGACGACCGAGAAGACGAAGACGCATGGCCAGAGCACCGGAACCGGGATCAGCGTTACCCGGGCGAATATCTTGGCGCCGCGCAGGCCGGCGACAAAGAAGAGGATATTCACCAGCATCATGGACCAGAAGATCGCGTAGGCGAAATCTGCCTGTTCAGTGAACATCGTCGGACCGGGACGCAACCCGTGAACCAGTAGTCCGACCAGGATCACCGCCGCCGTTGCGCTCCCGGGAATGCCGAGAGCCAATGTCGGAACCATGGCGCCGCCGGTCGCGGCGTTGTTGGCGGCTTCCGACCCAGCCACACCTTCGATCGCGCCCTTTCCAAACTCTTCCGGTGTACGTGACCAGCGCTTGGCCTCGCTGTAGCCGATCATCGATGCGACGGTTGCGCCTTCTGCCGGCAATATGCCGATAAACGTACCGATTCCCGAGGAACGGGCTATTGTCCGCCATGACTTCTTGTAGTCTGCAAGGCTTGGCAGCTTGATGGACTTCATCAGGACCCGCTCGCGCGGCACATCAAGTTGGGCTGACTGGACGAGCAACTCGGAGATTCCGAATACGCCAATCATCACGGGCACGAAACCAATCCCGTCATAGAGTTCATATGAACCGAAGGTGAAGCGCTCGACCGTTGTCAGGTTGTCAACACCGACCAGGGCCAGGAAGATGCCGAGCCCGCCAGCGATCAGGTTCTTGAGTGGAGATCCCTCGCCGATGGTGGCAAGCATCGAAAGGCCAAACAGGGTCAGCGCAAAATACTCCGGCGGCGAAAAGTTGTAGGCAGCCCGGGCCAGCAGCGGAGCAGCAAGCATCAGGCAGATGACGCTGAAAATTCCGCCGATCGTTGACGCAACGACTGCCATCCCCAAGGCGCGGCCAGCCTCGCCGCGCTGCGCGAGCGGATAACCATCAAGGCAGGTCGTCGCACTTGCCGCCGTGCCCGGAGTGTTGATCAGAATTGCGGTTATGGCTCCTGCAAAGGTTGCGGAACAGTAGATTGCGGTCAGGATTGCGATGGCTGGCACAGGCTCCATCGTCAATGTGAATGGCAGGAGGAGTGCGGCGCCCGTGGTCGCATTCAGGCCAGGCAGTGCTCCGATCACCACCCCGCCAAGAGTTGCAACCACGAGCAGCAGCAGCAGGTACGGATCGGTCAGGGAGAGAAGCCCGTTCAGGAAAGCGTCCATGGGCTATCCGTACCAGATGTTTGTCAGGAGCCCGCGCGGGAATCGGATTTCAAAGACCTGATCGAAAAGGAAGAAGATGACGACCGGAACAACCAGGCCCACGAGGGCGAGTATTCCGATTCGGCGCTCTCCCCAGAATGCGGCAAGCGCTACGGCAAACACTGCCAATGCAAGCATGAAGTCAACCGCAGTGACGGCGGCAAAGATCGCAAAGACGGCAAGCGTTCCGATTGTCGCGCCCCGCAATCGGTCACGAACCTTGATCGGATCGAACCAGGCCATCGCAATGGTGAGGCAGATGATCAGGGCAAGCAGCAATTGCGGGAAATCAGATGGCTGCATTCCCCGCTTCAGGATCGGGGGCATCTTCTTGAATGTTGTCGAGAGCCAGAATGCTCCCACGCAGAAGACGATGATGACGGTCGGAACCAGTAGGCGTTCAATGCGCCCGGTGCGATTCTCGGGGGTGTTCGACAATTTGACCGGATCCGACTGAGAGAGTGATGCGGCGGGCAGGGCCCGCCGCATCCGGAGTTGTTGTTCTACTCGATGAATCCGAGTTCTTTAAGGGCCGCAGACATTTCGTTGACCGTGGTCTGGATTTGAGGTCCCCAGACGTCGGAGCCGGCAACCGAGCTGGAGTCCAGCCCGACGGATGTCAGGAATCCCTGGTATACTGAATGGTTCATCGCGTTCAGCAGCGCAGTCTCGATCTTCTCGGCAATCTCAGGCGGCGTATCGGCATGAACTGCAAATCCACGCACGGTCGAGAAGCTCACCGGAATGCCAAGTTCCTTTGCCGTGGGGACGTCCGGGATCTTCGACATTCTTGCGTCGGCCAGAACGACGGTCGGGCAAATCTCGCCCGCATCAATCTGCGCCGTGGCTTCTGCGAGGTTCAGAACGCCTGCTTCGACAGCACCGGCAACAAGCTGGGTTGCAAGTTCGCCGCCGCCGTCAAACGGCAACATGTTCGGCGTCATCAGGCCGCCCTTCTTTGCGAACATGAAGGCAGACACGTCATCGATGTTACCCAGATGCGTGACACCGTACGTGATTGGTGCTTCCTTCTGCTTGGCCACGAAATCCTCGGCGCTCTCATAGGTTCCGCACTTGGTCATAAGGATCTGCGGGTCATCTGTGCCGCGGGCGATCGGGCGAAGTTCCTCGATCATCATGCCGCCTCGTATGTTCAGAGAATCAGAATTGAACGAGGGAGGTGGCTGTGGATAAGTTGGGGGGCGGATTCCTGTGGAAAACCCGCCGCTTGTGTTCCGCCGCCTCTCCGGTTCATTTCTGTGCCGGGACCGCCGCCGCCAGGCCTGGCGGCGGCGGAGCGGGGCCAGGCCCCGCAGGACGGGTCGGACCGAAACCGCCTTGGATCATCGGATCCGTGGGCAAGCGTGGTCGGCCCGCCCTCCCTTCAGCCTCCCGGGTCCTGAATGGATGCCTGGGGTTCGAGAACCGAATCATCGCGAGGATAGGAGCGGGAGACCATGGCCATCGTAGCCGCCGGAATCGACGTCAGCAAGAAGACACTCAACATCCATCTCAGCGGCAGGGACGACACCGCCGCCAACGACAGGGACGGCTTCCGCAAGGTCGCCCGCATCCTGAGGGACGGCGGCGCGGAGCGGGCCGTCATCGAGGCCACCGGCCGGATGCACAGGGCCCTCTTCCAGTCCCTGCATGACCGCGGCTTCACCGTCTGCGTGGTCAACCCCCGCCAGTCCCGGGACTTCGCCAGGGCCGGCGGCGAGCTGGCGAAGACGGACCGGGTCGACGCCAGGGCGCTGGCCGCCTTCGGGGCCGCGTTTCCGGACATGGCGGCCTCGGCGCCGGCTGGCGTGACGGTCGACCGGCTCCGCGACATGCTCGTGCTCCGGGAGAAGCTCGTGGACCAGCGCGCCGACCTGAAGCTGGCCTTCAACGAGGTCGGCGATCCGGCGCCGGACGGGCCGGTCCCGAAAATCCTCTCGGAGCTTGACGCCGGCGTCCGCGAGTATGACCGGCGGATCGGGGAGCTGATCGCCGGTTCGGAGGAGCATGCGGAAAGCTACGGGATCCTGACCTCGGTTCCGGGCATCGGCCCCGTCACGGCGGCGGCCCTGATCGCGTGGATGGGCGAGCTCGGCGCGATCGGAAACCGCCAGGCCGCCGCCCTGATCGGCGTCGCTCCCTTCGCCCGCGACAGCGGAAGCCGCAAGGGCGGGCGCCATGTCAGCGGCGGACGGAGGAGGCCGAGGGACGTCCTCTACATGGCGGCAACGGCGGCCTGCGTGTTCAATCCCGAGATGGCGGAGTTCCACAGCCGGCTGAAGGAAAGGGGAAAGCCCCACAAAGTCGCGGTGAGCGCGGTCATGCGGAAGCTGATCGTGACCGCGAACGCCCTGCTGCGCGACCGGCGCATGTGGGAGGACCGGACCGGGGCCGCCGCCGGCTGACGCCCGCGCTGGCCGTGTCCCGCGGCCGTCTGCGGGGCACAAAACGAATCAGACGCGCCGGTCAGGTCACCGCGGCCGGACTGCCTCGGCATGCCCGCATTGCGCCCGCCTGTGGACGGGCCTGTGGACGGGATGTGGAAAACCCGGAACAGGACCTCCGAAAACCGCCGGAAAAGGCCGAATCCGGGCTTGACTCAAAACATGGATGCTTGTCCCTTGGCCATCACCGCGGCATGACCGACGGTAAATGTCAGGATGGTGTAGCCGTCGGCAGGGATTGTCTTGTAGTATTCGAGCGCAGCTGCGCCACCGCCGCCCCTCTTGTTGACGACGACCATGTCCTGGCCAAGCTCACGCCGTGCGCGCAACATCATCATGCGAGTGGTCACGTCGGTGCCGCCACCATGTCCGGCATGTGTCACGACCTCGATCGTCTTTGATGGATACTCATCTGCGATTACCGTACCATTTACGCCCGGAAGCACGGCGATGGCGGCAGCCAGCGCGGTGACATGTATCCGGAACCCTTTCAATTTCTTCATGGGATTCTCCTTGAATTCAATTATGCGGCAAGTTCAGCCCGCTGAAACAAAATTTGGTATGCCAAATTTTGTCGATAGTCAACAAATTGCAAGCCCGAATTCCGGTGAATCGTGCAAAATGACAATCCTGGCATGGCGCAGACGCGGCGAGAGGACATCGCCATCCGCGTTTACCGGAGTCCGGGTGGACACGGTCCGGCAATTGGACAGCAACCCGGATTGCTGGGTCGCTTCATCCCTGCACGACGTTCTTGCCGAAACGGATCAGCCCGGGACCTCAGGTAGACCCGGCAGGTTTGTCCCATCCTCCTTCGACCTTCATCAGCAGCGGGGGCAGGATGAAGAAATCTGCGGCAAGCGCGAGCGCGATGACCAATGCGGTCAGCCGGCCCATCCCGGCATTGAGTTCGAAACTGGAGAGGCTCACGATGAAGAAACCCGTAACGAGGACAAGGGAGGTCGTGAGAAGTGCACGGCCAACGGTGCCAAAGGCAACCCGCACTGCATCAGGAGGATCGTAACCAAGCTCGCGTCGTGCCCTCCTGTACTTGCTGAGGAAATGTACGGTGTCGTCGACAACGATGCCCAGTGTCATGGTTGTCACGACTGAAAGGGAGACACCGATTTCCCCGACCAGCAACCCCCAGATTCCGAAACCCAATGCGCCAGGGACCAGGTTCGGGACGAGGCTTGTGAGGCCCAGGCGAAGCGATCTCAAGGCAAATATGAGAATGAAGGAGATTCCAACGAGAGCGATCGTGGTTCCAGCAAGCATGGAGACGATGTTTCGCCGTCCAAGATACGCAAACATCAGAGTGGTGCCGGAGCTTTCGGTACGGGCAATGTTTGGTGCATTTTCGCCAAGCCACTGCATCGCTCGCCGATCAAGGGCCAGCACTTCGTTCGACGAGAGTGTCTGGGTGGCGACGGTTATCCGGGTAGCCGACTTGTCGACATCGATCATGTTGTTGAGGTCAAGACCGAATGGAAGCGACATTTCGTAGAGCAACAGGTACTGCGCAGCCAGTTCACGGCTTTCCGGCAGTCGGTACTCGGCGGGGTCGTCGCCGTGCATGCTCTTGTTGAGTTGCCGGAAAGTGTCAGTAATGACGCCGACGTGAATGGTCTCAGGTTGCTGCTTGTACCATTCTGCGAAGGCATGTACATCGGCAAGAAAGTCCGGATCGTTGATTCCTCCCGACTCACCGGAATCGAGTGAGTACTGCATGGTGTAGAGGCCGGTAAGGTGTTCGACGGTGAAATCGGCATCCCGACGAAACTCGATGTCGTCGTGGAAGTAATGGAGGAACACGTCGTTCAACTCATTACGCGGTATCGATGCGACCAGGACACCGACGACCAGTCCGGATCCCCACAACAGTTCCCGGCGCCGGCGGACGACGAACTCCCCGAGCGCAACCATGGATTCGTCGTAACGGGTCCTGGACTCGCGTATGCGGATTGGAAGCAAAGAGAGCAGTGCCGGGAGAAATGTAACGGAAAGCAGGAACGCCGCGCTGACCCCGAACGCAACAAAGGTGCCGAGTTGACGAAATGGCGGCACTTCCGAGAAATTCATGCTCAGGAACCCGAGAGTGGTGGTCAGGCTCGCAAGAAAGACCGGTTGAAGATTCACGCGCAGCGACTCGATGATCGCGTCCTGTTTCGGGTCACCGGTTCGCCTGTGTGCGGGCGGTTCGTTGTTGACCCGGTGCCCGTCTATGCCGGCAGTATCAATTCTCAGGCACTGGACGAGTGTGACGTAAATGTGGACGCAGTTGGCGATTGCGACCGTGAGAACGACAATGGGCGCTGCGGATGAGGGTGAAGTCATCGGCAGCCCTGCCCAGCCTCCGAGCCCGACGGCGGTCATGACCGAAAGCGCCACCACGAGCATGATTGCAAAAGTGCCGCTGAGTCCCCGCGTCAGGAACATGAGCATAAGCGCCATCGCCGCAAAGCCCGCCGGAACGAGGGTCTTCAGATCTTTCAGTGAAACTTCCATGAAGGTCTGGTTGAAGATCGCCAGGCCGGTCAGCTTGACGTCGATGCCCGGAAATCGCTTCCTGAATTCGTCGGCAATCTGCCGCGCAGACACAGCAACCTGTTCGCCTTCCAGCAGATTGTCTTCGCCTGGAAGCTGTATATCGACATTGATACCCGTGACTGTTCCATCCCGTGCAATGTGTCGCGCGGCAAGACGAGGTTCGGAAAGGGCAACTGCACGGACGCGCGATCGTTCGACGGCATCGGCGACGACTGCTTCGTCAACGAGATCACGAACCAGTATGTCGTCCCCACCCGCTGTCGTGTGCTGAAAGTTCGTGAAGGAATCGACGCGCGCGGCGTACGGTATCTGCCAGGACCGTTCTGTCAGCCAAATAGTTGCCTCAAGTGTATCGGCCGAGGTGGCGTTCCGGCTTTCCGGCGCGACCGCGAAGAAGACATTGCCGCTCTTTCCATAGGTGTTTTCCATCGCCTCGTAGGCGAGCAATTCCGGATTGTCCTTGGCAAAATAGATTCGGTGGTCAGCCGAGAACTCGAGCAGGAATGTGCCGCTCGCAGCAATTCCAACCAACACAAGAGAGGCGATTATGATCGGCCATCGGAACGCGATGACGTATCCGCCCAATCGTGACTCGATATCGCGCACCGCCTTCATAGCATGCACAGGCCTCGGTTTCTTCGCGCGTCCAGGCCAGACGGCAATCGTCGGGACTCTACATGGCCGGACCGGGCGACATCATGCCCGATCAAGCCGAGATTTCTTGGTACCCCATCGCCGACTGAACACAAACATGTATTTTCCCGACCGGCCCGAAGTTGGCGGGACAACGGACTGCCTGAGTGAACGGGATGCCAATTCACTTCGCTCGGACAACAGCATGTGGCAGGTATCTGGTTTGGCCGCTCATCCGAGCTGAGGCGATGGATCGTGGTTGCCCGGTTCGCACGAGATGAGCGACATTCCCGGATTTGCGGACATTTTCTGCATCTCGGTTTGTTGCAATTGCTCGGACACGCCCGCTTCAACCGAGACTGCTTGAGACTCTCGCCGTGTTCCTAGCCGGAGAAGAGTAAGGCCCTGAATTCAACACTTTCGCGTGGCGATGCGTCTGCCGAACTGTCAGGGTCGACAAAGGCCTTGTGGGCGGAGAATTGTAAACGGCCGTCCAGGGTGCAGCCATGGCATTTGAATAGCAGGACCTCGTCTTCCCTATGAGGGGAATGTAATACCATTGGTAGTCGGGATTGTATGCGAGGTTGAAGTCCTCGCTGATGCGGGCGGGATTGTGCGCACGAGAGAACGTATCACCTGCACAATCCTCGAAGACAAGATCGGTCGCTACTAGGTCCTCTGGGCGGATGCTGCTTGCATATCAAACTGCGAGCGGGAAGGTCTCATCCTGCTTACATGTCGAGTGCCACGCATTGATCGGGGCGAATCGACGTTCCGGGACGCCAGGCGCCGTCTCTGAGAAGAGACCGTGGATCTTTTTAAGCGCCGACAAAGGCGTATAGTCATTGTGCACAGCACAGACAGGAACCCGGATTCCAGGGTGCCAACTACCTGCAGAGGTAATAGGGGCAACTTACCGGGAAATTGGTTTCCCTTGAGTTGTTGTCCTGCGGTGGCGGGGTGGAGTTCTGATCCGGTATCTTCGACTGTCCACCTGTCTTCCAGCATAGGCTGATCCGGGGAATTCAACGCCGAATCGTCATGTAATTCAAAATGGTATGAAAATTTGCAGACAGATCGCCGAGCCAATGCCAGCCATGCGGCGCTGATGGCAGAACTCTCCTTCTTTCAGGATTTGCTTTCATGGAGAGACAATTAGATCGGCAGTCTTGTCGATCAACTCAAAGAGAGGGACGACCGGGTTTATCCGGGACCTGCGGGACGAGATCAGGCTGCTCAAGAACCTGCCGCGGCGTCCGGCGACGGAACCCGAACCTGCATCTCAACACGTGAAGGTCGCCCTCGAGGACGTGTCCGAGGGTACGGAACGCAGGGGCAACCAAGCGCACACTGTCCGCGACATCGTGTTCCACGCCGAGGAGATCACCTGGTAGCGGGACGCAGCAAATTTGGGCTCGGCGTCTAGGTGTTGCAGCGCATCGTGGCATTGCTGGACGGTTTGGGCCTTGAGATATCCGCTCGCCAGGTGAGACGGTTCTCCTGAACGGGGAGACCGGTGTCATCGTCGAGGAGCAGAAAGAGGTGCAGAGGGCTGGCATGGAGAATGCGGCATGGATCAATGTCGATGACACCGGCGCCCTGCACGGGGCAACGAACGGCGACTGCACGGTGATCGGCAACGACTTCTTCACCAAATTCAGATCGACCGGCTCGAAGAGCCGCCTTAGCGTCCTGGAATGTCTCTGTGCCGATGACGTGGTCTACAGCGTCAATGATGCTGGGCTCAATGACACGCGGTGCATGCAACTGGCGGGCAAAGCGTTCCGGCGTCCTGCCACGCATCGGCAGCGGCGGCCAAAAGCGAACAAGGATAAGTTGCTGCGGGTGCTCGAGTATCCGGCCACGCCACTGATTTCGAACCTGGCCGAAAACGACATCCTAGCCCACGCCACCCGGCGGAAGATCAAGTTCGGATCCCGTAGCGAGAGCGTGCGTGCGTCCTAGTGGTCTGTTTGTGTTTGGGGATTCCATTTTCCCGTGGCGTATGATTCAACCACTCCCGGCGAATGCCGCACAGTTTTCGAACGGGAGCAGGACAGCAATGGCAAGGAGCAGGAGAACACGGATCGTTCTGAGCGGGCAAGACCGGGCACGTCTGGAGAAGATCAGGACCGGTCCTCATTCGATCCTCAAGCATGTCCAGAGGGCGAGTATCATCCTTCACCTCGGCGACGGTCTCACCCTGTCGCAGACGATGCGGGCCACCGGCATGTCGAAACCGACGGTCTGGCGCTGGTGGGACCGCTTCCTTGTGGAGGGTGTTGACGGCCTGCTTTACGACATCCCCGGGAAAACGGGTCGCAAGCCGGTCTCGCAGGAGAAGGTCAGGCAGGTGATCGAGCTTGCGATGTCGCCGCCGCCGGCGCACAGCAGTCACTGGACGCTGCGGGCGCTGGCCAGGAGGCTGGGGATCGGGGTCTCGACGGTGTTCGGTATCCTGAAGCGCAACGGCCTGGAACCGCACAGGGTCAAGACGTTCAAGGTCTCCCGCGATCCGAGGTTCGAATTGAAGGTCGGCGACGTGGTTGGCCTCTACGTCGACCCGCCCGACCACGCTGTCGTCATCTCGGTGGACGAGAAGACACAGATACAGGCGCTTGGGCGGACGCAGACGCCGCTGCCGATGAAGCCCGGCCATCCCGGGACCCGCACCCATGATGACAGGCGCAACGGCACCACCTGCCTGATGGCGGCTCTCGATGTCGCCACCGGCAAGGTCACCGGCGAGATGGTCGAGCGTCACCGCTCGGAGGAGTTCCTTGCCTTCCTCGACAACGTTGCCGGGGGGATCGAGCCCGGAACCCCGGTTCATGTCATTCTCGACAACGTCTCCTCCCACAAGTCGGCCGAGGTCAACGATTGGCTCAGGAGTCATCCCGACTGGACCTTCCACTTCACGCCGACCTCGGCCTCCTGGATGAATGCCGTCGAGGGGTTCTTCTCCAAGCTCTCGCGGCAGCGGCTCAAGCATGCGATCTTCAATTCGCTTGACGAGTGCATTGCGGCGATCGAGGGCTACATCGAGCATCACAACGCCACTGACGCCCGCCCTTTCCGATGGAGCAAGAAGCCCGAGGATCTCGTCGAGGCATGGAAAAAGGGACACCAGAAGCTGCAGGAATTGGCATCGTGAGAAAGAATCAAACCACTAGGGATGCCTGTCTTGGGCATTGAAAACCTGCAACAAGCTCGGCGTGCTAGTCTGGAGTTGCCGGCGTCGCCGAAATACCAAGGCTTGCCCAGACCATCACTCAGCGCGGCAAAACCTTACGCTACCTCTCATACGAAACGCAATTCCCGGTAAGTTGCCCCTTTTCCGAGATTACTATCTAACACATTGTATTATATATGGAATACCATTCTGAATATGAACTGAATGCGAGGTGGCATCGATTGGTAAGCGGCGTGTTTCGACAAAACGGACTCGGTGTGGCGCTATTTGTCGGAGAACGATTCATCTTGCCTTGAGTTTGAGCAGTTGCTTGGTCAAGTGGTGATGGAACGGAAGCACCAATCCATCCGGGGACATTCGTGCCTCTGAACTGCGTCAGGGAGGGACATGCCTGAAAACGTGGATCTTGGCGGCGAGCGAGGCTATGAATTCCCGGATACTGGTGTGAAAGGCTCCCTGCCGAAGGAAGCGATGGTTGTGGAGGTTAGTCTGGATCTCTTTGCCAGGGAAGTCGTAGTTTAAGACTTGACCTCGAGAGGAATACTGGTGTCAACAGGGCACCGTGTGTTCAGGAGTAGACTAGGGTGCCGATACAGTTGTGGCGACACTTGGCTTGAGGGAGATCAAGTTGCGGCTGTTTGTTCTATAGGGGGCGCTCCCGGGGTGTCGGGCGTCGAATGTACGAATCAGCTCTACTCCGCATTAGTGCTGGGCGTTTTTGCCCAGATTGGCAACAGATTGTATTAGTAGCTGCTTGGAACAGATCCGGAAGGTCACCAGGAACATGAAGAAGTCCCTCATCACAGCCCTCGTGTCGCTAAGCGTTGCCGCATCAGTTGGGGATAGAGCAGATGCGCTGAGCCCATGGCTTTTTGAGACTCCGTATAGGATAATTGTCAAGAAGATACCCCTGCCGAAGCCACGCCCCGCTCCACTAGTCGACAGACTGTCTGCAGCCGATATTGAGGTACTTTCAATGTTGGCCACCAAACCTGCCGGCGTGAAGCGAGTTGGAGAAAAATTGGGCAAGTTAAACCTCTCCAATGACATACTCGAAGACACATGGATGCGCATCGCCGTCCATCAGGGAAAGATCACCAGAACCGATGCCCAAGAAATGTTCGAACGCCTGAGCGGAGTCCCTGGGTTTGGAGCCACCCTTCGAAAGATCTGCGGAAGCAACACTAGCGGCACTACAGGGCACTTGAACGAATTGGTTATCGCTCAAACCGCGGTCAAGCATGGTTTCGAGGCACGCGCGATAGGAATGAAATTCAATGATCCGGCTAAATCGGCTGAGACTGACATCGACGTCGTTCTCGGACACCATGGCACGATCTTTGCGATCGAGGCAAAGAAATACTCCACCAGGTCCTTGCCCATGGACAGCTTCCGGGCAGACATGGACACCCTCGTCGAGTTTAGGAAGTCCAATGAGATTTCCGGAAACGGCCGTGTGATTCCGGTCTTTTCAATGTCGCAAGTCCCGCAGGGGTTTAACCACAGGATTCTCGAGCATGAAGCCCGGAAGAGAGATGTTCAACTTGTAATCGGAACTCCCGAAGAACAAGTGCTGCGGATTCTGCATTTTTCGAGAATCATGTAGTTCCACCGCTAGTCTTCTGTAACGATAGTTGTTATCAAAGCGGCAAGTGACACCAACAGGAGGCAGTTCGATGAGAGGCAAGGCAGTGGAAGTGGTGCTGAGCGAGGAGGAGCGCGAGTTTCTCGAGGCGCATGTCCGAAGGCACAAATCGCCGAGGTCGCTGTCCGACCGTTGCAGGATCATCCTTCTGTGTGCCGAGGGGCTCCGAAGCAGGGAGATCGCCGGGCGGACCGGCGTTCACGAGCACACTGTCGGCAAGTGGCGCAGGCGGTTCGCCGAGAAGCGCATCGGGGGCCTCTCGGACGAGTACCGCTCCGGTCGGCCCCGCACCGTGACAGACGACAAGGTGGCGGAGGTGGTGGAGTTGACGCTGAACACGATGCCGAAGGATGCGACGCACTGGTCGGTCCGGAGCATGGCCGAGAAGACGGGGGTGTCGCACACGACCGTGCACCGGATCTGGTCGGCGTTCAGCCTGAAGCCGCACCGGAGCGAGACGTTCAAGCTTTCGAGGGACCCGCTGTTTGTTGACAAGGTGCAGGACATCGTGGGGCTCTACTTGGCCCCGCCGGACCGTGCGGTTGTCCTGTGCGTCGACGAGAAGTCGCAGATCCAGGCGCTGGACCGGACGCAGCCGGTCCTGCCGATGGCGCCGGGGGTGGCCGAGCGGAGAACCCACGACTATGTCCGCCACGGCACGACAACGCTTTTCGCCGCGCTCGACGTGGCCACCGGCGCGGTGATCGGCAAGTGCAGCAGGCGCCATCGCGCCACGGAGTTCCTCGGCTTCCTCGAGGAGGTCGAGGCGGCGGTTCCCGAAGGGCTGGACGTTCATCTGGTGATGGACAACTACGCGACGCACAAGACGGAGAAGGTCAGGGCGTGGCTTGCCCGCCGCAGGCACTGGCATGTCCACTTCACGCCGACCTCGGCGTCATGGCTCAACCAGGTCGAGCGCTGGTTTGCGGAACTGACCAGGAAGAAGCTGCAGAGAGGCGTTCACCTCTCGGTTGCGGAGCTCAACGCCGACATCATGTCTTTCATCGACGCGCACAACGAGAAGCCGAAGCCCTACAAGTGGGTCAAATCCGCCGACGAGATCCTTGCGTCAGTCAGGAGGTTCTGTCTCAAGGCGAACAAGCTCGGCGTGAGCGAAGAGGTTTGATGCGAATTTCAGATTCAGGAGACTAGGGTCAGGACTCATAGCCAGAACATGACGACTGCGGCAAGGGCGCAAGCCGAGAGGAAGACATCGGGACATCGATCATAGCGCGTTGCCACGCGGCGCCAGTCCTTGAGCCGGGCAAAGGTGTTCTCGATCTTGTGACGACGCCTGTAGAGGACCTTGTCATGCGGGATCGGCACCTTCCGGGACATCCGGGACGGAATACATGGCGAAATGCCGTTCTGTTCCAATGCGTTACGGAACCAGTTGGCGTCATAGCCGCGATCACCAAGCAGGGTCTCGGCCGCAGGCAAATCCCCGACCAGGGCACGGGCGCCATCATAGTCGCTGATCTGTCCGGCGCTCAACACCATCCGGATCGGACGCCCAAGGCCATCCACCACCGTGTGCAATTTCGAGTTCAAGCCGCCCTTCGTCCGGCCAATCTGGCGTCCGGAGCCCCCTTTTTGAGCCGCAGACTGGCAGCCGTGCGGTGCACCTTGAGATGCGTCGCATCAATCATCAGCATGTCGACCGCATCGCCCTGTTCAGCCAGACCCAGCAACATGCGGGCAAAGATGCCCTTCTCGCTCCAGCGCTTCCAGCGGTTATACAGCGTCTTCGGCGGACCATACTCCACAGGCGCATCGCGCCAGCGTAACCCATTGCGATTAACAAAGATTATCCCGCTCAAGACCCGCCTGTCATCCACCCTCGGCACCCCGTGCGATTTCGGAAAAAACGGCCGAAGACGCTCCATCTGCTCCTCGGTCAACCAGAAGAGATCCCTCATCCTGCTGCTCCTTGCACATGCTTCTCGCAAGACACTGAATCAGACAGAATCAACCAATGCAAGAAATTAATGGGTCCTGACTCTAGGGGAGCATGCCACCTTAACAAACCTGGAATGAAACTATGCCGGGAAATCCCGGTCAATGGAAACGAAGGTGAAATGACTTAACGTGGAAAACCTGACAGATCTGATTGTACTGGCCCAATTCACTGAGGCCTGCCACACTTACGGAACAGCGTCATTCGAATCGATATACCGTGAACCGGCTTGTGCTTCATGGATCCTTGCCGCCGCTTTCGCGATCGGAGCTGGTGCATTCATCATCCTCTCGGGAGGCCTGGGTTCAGGTCCGGTGGCCGCCATCGGGACATGGGTCGGCGGACTTATGGGTTACTCCGGAGCTGCCGCCACAAATGCTGGTCTGGCCCTCCTCGGAGGCGGCTCGATCGCTGCCGGCGGTTTTGGCATGGCCGGGGGAGCCGCCATACTCACTGCGGCCCTCACCTTCAGTACTGAATTTGCGTTTGACTACACATTCAATCGAGCAATGTCCGGGTATGACTACCGGTCTCTGGCCAAAAGCAGCAAAGGGCTGCCAACCCTTCCCTTGCCGATTAATGAGGACGGTCCGAACGCCTATCAGTCAGGAATGGCTGTTCTGGAGGAAATAGACCGGAGCCCGGTCCGTGAATTTATTGAGATAATTGGTTGCAGGACATCGATTTCGGCGTGTCCGGAGCCGATTCTGCCCTACGAGATCGAAGGCAATAGACAGAAGAAGATCCAACAAGCGATCGAAGCAATCAAGGAAAGCCTACCAAAAGAGCACGATGACCAAGCGAAGGCCCACACTCTACTTTCCCTGCTCCACTTTGTGTCGAACGACTACCAAAGTGCCAAGCATTATGCTGGTCTTGCGATATTTGAACATGTGGAGGCGGGCCTCGATGAGGCAGACCGAACGCTGCCGGCGTTCATTTTCGCTACTGCGGGTTTATATGATAAGCATGTTTCACACTCGGCCTACCTGAACGGGCTTAAGCAATCAATTCTCCTTGAGCCGGACAATCCACTAATCCCCTTGATGTTCTCGATCTACCTGGACAGGCTGATCCACATATCTGACAGGCGTTCATGGGACGACAGGGTGTTGCAAGACTCGCTGCGCGAAGTGTTCCGGTTGATGACGCAGTTGAACCAACAAGATAGCGGCAAGGACGTTCGGATGGCCAACTATGCGGCGTTGCTGGCGCGATATTTCCTTCGCCTCAAACTCGAACAGCAAAAGATCATGGCACTGGTACTGGACCCCGACATTGCGGCAAGAGCTGATCCGGCGGTCTTGACAGAACTCGGTCGTGCGCTGACCACTTACATAACACTCCTGAATGATGCCAAACCCGTTCTTGAGACCGCACGGAAGACAGCAGTTGAACCGGTGGTTGGGGCCTGGATGAAGATGAAGAAGTCAATGGAGTTCTTGCCGTTGACTGGTAACAGCGAAGAAATGGATCATGGCCAACAGATGCATACGTTTTCGCAATTGTTCGACGACTATTATGCTGACCTTCCGAGGCTGACTTGCCTCGGAGTGTATGGCGAGTCTAGGAGCCTGTCGGATTTGGCCATGGATTTGCAGTGATTTCCTGTCCTTTTCCACAAGATATGGTAGTATCGGGCAGTGAATGAACAGTCTGGAGGATGATGTTGTGTCGATCAGGTTCCAGAGGGCCAATCGTGACGAGGTCTGGCTGTTGCCACCTTCGATCCAGGAGTGGCTGCCGGACGATCACCTGGCCCGCTTTGTCGTCGAGATCGTCGAATCCCTGGATCTGGACAAGATCACCGGCGTCTACCGGCATGGCGGCAAGCCAGCCTATTGCCCGGTGATGATGACGGCGCTGCTGTTTTACGGCTATTCAACCGGCGTGCATTCGAGCCGCAAGCTGGAAGCGGCGACGCATGACTCGGTTGCGGTGCGCTATGTCACCGGCAATCTTCATCCCGACCATGACACCATTGCCCGTTTCCGCAAGCGCCACCTGCCTGCCCTGCAGGAGCTGTTTGTCCAGGTGCTGTCGATTGCCGGCACCATGGGCATGCTGAAGCTTGGCCATGTCAGCCTCGATGGCACCAAGGTGAAGGCCAATGCCAGCCGCCACCGGGCGATGAGCCATTTGCATATGGAGCGCATCGAGGCGCAGCTGAAGGCGCAGGTCGCCCGGCTGCTGGAACTGGCCGAGGCGGCGGACGAGCAGGAGTGCGCTCTCGACATTCCCGAGGAACTCGGGCGCCGGCAAGAGCGCCTGGCGAAGATCGCCGAGGCCAGGAAGGAGATCGAGGCCCGCGCCGCGGCCCGCCATGCAGCCGAACAGGCGGCATACGAGGAGAAGATGCAAGAGCGGCGCCAGAAGGAACGGGAACGGGGAGGCAAGCTCGGCGGCAGGCCGCCGAAGCCGCCGGTGCCGGGCCCCCGCCCCAGGGACCAGATCAGTTTCACCGACCCGGATTCGCGGATCATGCCGTCATCCGGAGGCTTCGAGCAGGCTTACAACGCCCAGGCATCGGTGGACCATGGCAGCCACCTCATTGTCCATGCCCATGTCAGCCAGAGACCGAATGATGTCGACGAGATGGCACCGGCGCTTGCCGCGCTCGAGGATGTCGGCAGCCCGGCTGGCATCGTCGCCGATACCGGGTATTTCAGCCGCGCCAATGTTGAATTGTGCGACGATCGGGGCATCGAGCCCCTGATTGCTTCCGGCCGGCAGCACCACAACCGTCCACTCCGGGAGAGAAGGGTGCCGGTGACAGAGCCTCCTGCCGATGCCGATGCGGTTGAGCGGATGAAGCACCGGATGGGCTCTGCCGAAGGGGAGCGGATCTACGCGAAGCGCAAGGCCGCCGTCGAGCCGGTCTTCGGAATCATCAAGAGGGTCATGGGCTTTGACCAGTTCAGCCTGCGCGGCATCGAGGCTGTTCAGGGCGAGTGGAGCCTGGTCTGCACGTCATGGAACCTGAAGCGCATGCACCGGCTGCTGTTGGGCGGACATTCGGCGGCATGAAGGGCAAAGGAGCATGGCTTGAGAACAGGAATTTAGCCGAATTCGACCGGAATTGCAGCCCTGGCAGGCAGAATTGTCGGCAAGGCTGGCCGCCGAGGTGGGTCCGGGCGCCGGTCACCGGTGAAATTCGACCCGGAGCCGATGAAGATGTGCAGGCATTCAGACGCCATGGACACCGCTTTCAATGCCGGTATTTCGACAGGCTCCTAGCGCAAGCTATCATTTTTCGAACCTGAATCGTGGCCGAGCGGAGATTCTGGCCCTAGCAACCAGTGTGAACGAATTGATCAATTCACACCCGGGCACCGAACACAGGGTTCGGGAACTGCTCCAAAGTTATGACAATCACCTGATGGAATCACGGTTGGCGCTCGCGGGTTACTCGTCAAGTGTATTGGATGCTTGCGACATGTTTCCTGAAACGCAATTCCGTGGTGCCTATTTGGCATTTGCCAGAGATCAGCCCAGACTGGAAGCACTAGCCGACTGCGTGACAGCGCAACAGGAGCCGGCAGTAGACGAGCCGCTGGCCCAAAATGGAGGCAAGCGGGCCAGGTATCCTCAAGGCTGCCACTACCGGGAACGAAGCTCGGAACTCGAGTTGAAACAACCGGAACTTGACGCTTCACGACTTCCGCAGATCCCAGCCACAGTTAGTTCCGTCACGGTTCCCTTATACGTACCGATCGAATCTGTAAGGCACTTCCTGGAACAAAGGATCCCCAAAAGGTTTTCTGATGCCAAAACATTGCAAGTGATCGATGACTGGTATCTAAGTGTTGACGTTACTTCATGGGAAGCAGAACGCTCAGACCTTGTCGTCACGGCTGGCGATGGCTTGCATTTTTCTTCCCACATCTCCGGCGAAGCGAAACTTGATGTCAGCAAGATTTTGGGTGAATTCCCCGCCAAAGTCGACGCTTCGGTTGGCTTGTCAGCGAACCCAATCATCGGCACCGACTGGCGAATGCATGTCAAGGACTTACATTTGACCGCCAATCTGAAAACCGCAGAGTTCCATGTCGGTGGTGTCAGGCTTAGCTTGAGAAGTTTTCTACAGCCCAAGCTCGACGAGAAAATGCGTGAGATTGCTGAAGAGCTTCGGAATGAGGTCTCAACCAACGATTTCCTTGAAGATGCTGCCAGGGAGTATTGGCAGAGGCTGTGCCGAAGCCAAGCCATAGATTTGGGTTCGGAATCTGAATCGTGGCTGGAGGCTAGGCCGATTTCAGCACTGGTTGCTCAGCCAGAAGTTGTCGAAGGCAACATTCGCTTGCAACTCAGCCTCATCGTAGAAACGAAGATTCTCGCAAGGGAAAGTGAACCCCACTGCCCGTTTCCTCAAGCTTTGACAATTGAGCCTCCGCGTGAAGGTCGTGTGGAAGTTACTCTTCCCGTTGAAATTGACTACTCTACGCTGCAAGCGATTCTTGCCGATAATGTTGTTGGGAAAAGGTTCGGAGAGAACATTTCGGGAACGGTTGAAGGTGTGAGTATCGGTCCCCGCGGTGACGCCTTGCTGCTTGAGACCCGGGTGTCGGTGCAGAGGGAAGCCTTGCCTGGACAACTGGGCGAAGTAGTATTGAAGCTTCTCGCAACCCCAATACTGGACGCAGAAAGACAGAGCATTCAATTCACGAATTTTGAACTTGACGTCGCATCGAGGGATGCACTGGCTGCGGTCCTCGGTAATGCGGTCGAGCCATTCCTCTTGCGCATCATCGAAAGTCGGGCAACGTTTGACATCGAACCACTCCTTGGCGACCGTCTGAGAGACAAGGCCAACGCTGCCATTGCGGGCTTCACGTTCAGCAATCTGGATTTGGAAGGACACGTGGAAGACATCAGTATGGTCGGATTGGCGGTTGGACCTGAATATCTACAAATGGTTGTGACAGCTTCTGGCCGGATCAATGCCGCGATACACCCGATTGAGGACTTTGGGCGTTGAGTTTTGGACCCGACGGCGGGACCTTGATAGCGACAGACAGGAATTCCTTTGAGTGTCCAGAGATTGCGTTTTGGGGTGAAACAGGCGGCATCAATTGACTGCTTCGTTTGAGCACCAAGCGGCCAGTAGTAATTCCGCCAGCCGGTGACGCAATGCGTTGGTATATGTCGTGTAGTTGGCCTTCAGGGCTTCCAGCAACCCAAGCATACTATATTCCAATCTGCAGGTTCGGGGTTCGAGTCCTCGAGGGGTCGCTGCCGAGCGCCTAATATGGTCAAAACCGTAACACTTGTGCCTCAGTCCGGGTCCAAGATCAGGTTCTCGATCCTGGCGTAATGAACCATACGTTCCTGCTCGTCGTCGTAGTCAACAACAGTGGATTGCAAGCAGCACAGTTCGGAACCTTTCCTGTCGAGACTCTTGTTCCCGGCAACGGGCCGGCCGTCGAAAATCTGCATTGTCCTGACGTCGTTCCCATTTTCCCTGCTTGTGGACTTTCCGGAATTTCGGGATGACACAAACGTCGTTGGTTTAACGCCAGTGTCGACTATGTAATGAAGTGCAGCCTGAACCGGACGCCCTGTGGCGCGCGAGGCATTCGTTGCCATGCAGATGCCTTATCTCTCAACCAATTGCTCATGCTGCGCCCATTGACTGGCGATCCTGGTTTGGGGGTCATCGACAACACGCTAGTTAAGCTTCCGTACAATTCATTGATCATAGCCGGCGAAGCAGCTGCCGCAAGCGAATGCCGCTGTGCTGTTTCCCGTGAGCTCAGATGTATTGTGCCGGCCGAGCAAACGCGCCAAGCGGGGTAAAACGCAGTTTTCCATTTTGCAGCAGGCACCGGCTGCAGGATTGGCAGAGATTCTCAACGTTTTTGTTGTCAACAAGACTGTTATCACGAGGATTGCTCAGTGCTGGCCTAGTTGCGTGAAATATCAGGACACCAGCCTGTCGGCATCTTGGCGCTGTCCACCGTACCTAACGAAGCTCCTCCGACCAGGAAGCACAGAGCAAACTCAAATGCAGTTAGCCGTCCCCATTCGGCAGTTACTCGAGCAACGGCCTGAACAATGATTTCTACCCCGCAGAAAGGAAAGAATGGCTGATGCTGTCTTAGGCGATCGCCAGTTATCTGCAGGTTCAATTCAGCGAATTTGATGGTGAGCAGCATGGCAGATCCTGGGAATTTGGGGCACTTTCGGGCTTGGCAACGTGTCCGGATCAATTGAGGCACCGGTCGAATACGGGCAGAGTCCGTGCTCCATTCAGCCCGCCAACGAACAATTCATGGTGCATCCATGCACCGGCTTCGGGGGGGGGGGACGCCATATGCGCTAACTTGTACTCCGAACTATGTCCTGCCGGGAAAGTACTGTTCGAACTGCGGCTTTCTGGCCCGCGGCGCTTCGGCCAGTCCTTGGGACACCTCTTTCCATTCGGCGAGCATGTCGGCGAGGGGCAGAGTCAGCTCGATCGCCCGGACGATCTGGTCGTGAACTATAGAGCGACAATCAAGGTGACGAGTGCCGAGAAATCGGTGCTGGGGTCGCCGGTGCAAGTCCGGCAGGAAGGAAAGGTCAGCCACCACTTTCACCGCGAGCCGTGCGTGTGCATCCGCGAGGATGCATGCGAAGCGTCGGTAGCGGCGCGTGTGGCCGGGATGATTGAGCATCGTAAAGGATATGATCCGGAGCGCCGAGGTCTTGTCATCGGCCGAAGGCAACACCTGCAGAACCGTCATGGCGAGGGTCTGCCGGGCTCCGCGTTGTCTGAGGAATCCAGGGACGCAGGTACACCCCACACCGAGACTCGGGAGGGCTTCAATCTGCCCTGGCAGCCGTGCCGGGGCCGCGGAAGACAGGAGATAATCTGAATCGATGACGAACGGATCGAAGCAGTCGGATCCGGCCATGGTGTGTGCTGGGCAGCGCCCGGATCAGGTGGGTTCAAGTCCCACTGGCGCTCGGGTAGGGGGCGCCATATCCAAAAGTGGGGGTAATTCCTCACTGGCCGGGGTGGGCCGATAAGCGAAGCCCTGAACGGGCACGAAGCCGGAAACGGCGGAGACAGCCAAGGGAGAAGCCAAGTTGGTTCACTGTCAGGAGACAACCGGAGGGCAGGGTGTCCACCGCGAGGTGGAATCTGAAGGGCTTGCGGAGAAGTACCGGGCCGTAATCGAGGGGGCTACCCCATGATGAATCGGTCGGCCAAAGACGGGGCAAGGTCGAGCCGGCACCATGGCGGCGAAGGCGTTCTTATCCACCCGTCGCACCAAGGTGTTTGCGGACGGCACGGTACGGAAGATCTGGATGTGACCCCAGGAGGGCTCGTTGCGTTCCCGGGTGGCACCGGGATAACGGCCCCTATAAGCCGAGAGGCGAAGTGGGAAAGGATGCGCGTCGAGCAATCGGACAACCGAATAGTACCTCAAGCCCGGCGAAAGCCGGGTGACCGCGCGAGCGGCGGCCGGGTGGGTCGGGGAAGTCGGTTGGCAGAGGTGGCTGGAGCGAGAAGGGGAATGAGAGAGTAAGGACCATGACGCGGACAAGTTCCTTGAGTGAAAGACCCGGACATCATGGCCCGAGGAGACTTGTTCACTGGATCAATCCGGCGGGTGAGAGGAAGGTCCACTCATTGGTGGACAAGGTGTACAAGCGGAAGAACTTGGAGGTGGCTTGGGAGAAGGTGAAACGCAACCGAGGTGCCGGTGGCGTTGATGGAGAGGATTTGGCTGCGTTCGAGGCCTCGCTTGATGCGAATCCTGATCGTCTGCACCGGGAACTGCGGGACGGAGAGTCTGTGCTGCAACCGGTTCTCCAACGCTTGATCCCCAAGGCGGGCCAGCCGGGGAAGTTTCGTCCTCTTGGTATCCCGACGATCTACGATCGGGTGTGCCAGCAGGCGCTGCTGAACCGTCTGGGACCGATCTTCGAACCGGTATTCGATGATGCCAACCACGGCTACCGGCAGGGAGGTCCACCCACGGAGCACTACGCAGGATATGGAAGGAACTGGACGAGGGGTATGAGTGGGTTGTTGATGCGGACCTGAAGGATTTCTTCGGGTCCGTGGACCACGACAAACGCCTTGAGCTCGTCAACCAGCGAGTGTCGGACGGCCGGGTTCTGGGCCTGCTCAGGCAGATGCTCACGGCTGGGGTGGTGGCCGACGGCAGGAGGCTGCCAACCGACCAGGGAACTCCACAGGGCGGCATTGTTTCGCCGCTTCTCAGTAATATCCTGCTGACCCCGTTTGATTGGGAAATGCGTCGACGTGGCTATCGGTTGACCCGGTATGCCGACGATTGGCTGATCACATGCCGCACACACGGGGAAGCCCGCGCGGCACTGGAGGAAGCCAGGCGGATACTGTTGAAGCTGGGCGTGAGCCTGAATGCCGGGAAGACCCGTGTTGTTCATGTGAAGTACGGGTTCGAGTTCCTTGGCGACAAGATCAAGCAGGGCAAGCGGCCTCTCCGGCTGCAAGCCTCGAAGATCAGGAGCGGGGTTCGCGGGGGAGCGCGTTACGCGTTTCCGCGTGCAAAATCCGTCCGGCACTTCAAGGACCAGATCCGCCAGCGTACCCGACGCAAAGCTCCTGTCAGTACGCAGGAGATGATCGACGAGATCAACCCGGTCATTCGGGGTTGGGGCCAATACTATCGCAAGGCCCACGTCCGCAAGCTCTTCCACCAGCTTGACGGCTGGATCGTCAGGCGGCTTTGGTCGCATCGTCACAAGCGCTGGCGCAACACGGGCTGGAAACAGCTTCCGGAGCGCAAGCTCTGTGGCGAGTACGGGCTTGTACGCCTGATGTCTCTGGTTCCTTCCTTGAACCTTCGATGAGACACCTTTGTGAAAGCGGCTTACGGGAAAACCGTACGGGCCGTTTGTGCGGCGGACGGAGGCCAGCCCCGCGGGGCGCCTCCTCCGACCCGACACCGGTGAGGTCGGCGAACAAGGGAATGTCCGTTCCTGCGGAGCCGATGGAGTGAAGGGCTGGAACCAGGGGGAATCCGTGCGGCCAAAGCATGCACCGGACACAGGGCCGGGATCGCATGTCACGGGCGGCCGAGCGGATACGGCAAGCAGCCAGGAGGAAACCGAAGGAGAAGCTCACTGCGCTCCTGCACCATGTGACAACGGACGTGCTCGAAGCGTCCTGTTTCATGCTGAAAAGGGACGCGGCGGCAGGCGTGGACGGGGTGACGTGGAAGGAATACGGGAACGGGCTGGAAGAGCGTTTGCCCGGCCTGCACGATCGCGTTCACAGCGGGGCGTGCCGGGCGCTTCCGTCCCGGCGGGTGGAGATACCGAAACCGGACGGGGGAACACGACCGCTTGGCATTGCGGCACTGGAGGACAAGATCGTCCGGACTGCGGTGGCCGAGACCATGCTGACGCCGATATTCGAGCCGGAATTCCTCGGGTTCAGCCATGGGTTCCGACCGGGACGCGGTGCGCATGATGCGCTCGACGCGCTGGCATACGGGATCGAACGGCGCAAGGTCAACTGGATCGCTGATGCGGACATTCGGGCCTTCTTCGACCAATTGGATCGAGGCTGGCTCATCGAGTTCGTGGAGCACCGGATCGGGGACCGGCGGGTTATCCGGCGGATCTCCAGATGGCTTGGCGCCGGCGTCATGGAACAGGGTCGGCATACTGGCGGCAGCCTTCTGGCCGCCGTTGCGGATTCTGCACCCATGGCCGAACACGAGATTTGCCGTCAAGACCCGAGGCAGGAGCCGGATGGTTTAACAACCACGTCCGGATCTGTATGGGGGGCGTCGGGTAACCGACGTTCCTACCGTGACAGTTCGTATTGCCTCACTTAAGAATGTTACTCTGGGCTGAACCTTTGCCTCACCAAGTATGTTACCGAAGACCCGATGGGCAAAATTCCTGACGATGAAACGTCAAGTCAGGAGATTACATTACATGCAGCACCTGAAATCCCGGCCGCTGTTGTGGCGGCAACCGGGCAAATGGACCGTGAGTGTCGACGATCTGCTACAGCGGACAGTCCGGTTCAGGGCCGTTACGCCAGTCTCTTCACCCTTTCGGCCGCCAACCGTGCCGACTCGACCAGCATCGGTTTTGGTGCGGTTGACCACTCGTCAGGATGCAGGCCTCGCCTTTCTCTCACATGCGTGAGTGCACATTCCAGGGTTGGAAACTTCTCCATACGGCTCAAGTGCAGGTAGAGAGCAACCAGTGCCGCAGAACGGCTTCTGCCTCCGCGGCAATGAACCAGAATGTTCCCCTTCTCGCGCAGGGGATAGGTTCGTTTTTCCGGAAGGATCTGGCGAATGGCGCCATCAAGCAACAGATACGATGCAAGCATCATGTCTTCAGTGTTTCCATGCCCGTCTACCAATCCGAGCTTGAAGACCCTTACGGGTCCGACGCCATGGGCACACTTGTCAGCGTCAGCCCCTTCGACCGGGTCCGATACATAGTTGATGTCCAGGTTGACCGCACAATTCACGACTGTCGTTATGTTGAACTCGCGCAATAGCCCGATATCTCGGGCCGCCGCCGTTCCACCAATGTAGATGCTGCACTCGTCAGGTCCCAACCCGGTTTCTATAAGGCTGACGACATCGTGCGTTATGGATTGGCCAAGAGTTGAACCTGGCCCGGTTTCCTCATTCATGAATACTCTTGACCTTTCTGTTGCAGGGTCAATGGGCAGCAATCACAGCGGGAAAACAAGCAACAAATCACGGCAGCCGCTTCCCCATCGGCTTCATCAGTGACAAGTTGGACCCGGCAACAACATCCGGACAATTCCAGGAATGCGCAAGCTGCCGTTGGCTTGGCAAGAAGCAGTAAAGAACGTCACCCGTGTTGTGCCCGTGTGCACAGGCAAGGAGAACGCGGCGCGGCAGTTCATCACGCGACTCAGCGATCAACCGGAACACTCCTGCATACATCCGGGCTTCAGGAATCGATCCAGGGCCAGAAGCACGCGGCAATGGCCCTGGATCGTCAGCAGACTTTCCGGTCAGCGAGCAACTGCGGGACTCGTGCAGGACACGCATGCGTCGACCAATTGCCTGGATCAAGAAACGACAATGAAAGTGCCATTCCTGACTTGGCCATTGACCTTCGGAAAGAAACACAGCCCCGCCGGTCCAGAACCTGTCGATGTCGGACAGGTACCTGGCTACTCAACGGTCCCGAATGCAGGAGAACTTTTGTCGGACAGTCTTTTCGTCTCCAGTATGATTCATCGCTTGTAGCTCAATCGCCAGAAGTCCTGCCAATCCTGCCGCTTGTCAAAGTCATCATTCCCGGTGGCGGCATTGTGCGGTGTCAGACGGTCGGAAACAGCGTTGACCCCCGATGCTTCGTCGGGATGCTGCCCCACGGCGCTGTTGCCGGAAACCTTGCCATCCTTGGTCATCGGCGAGACACCCTCTTCCGTCATCATGAATCGGATGAACAACCTGGCCAGGTTCGGGCTGTCCGTGCCAGCCGCGATCAAACCGAAGTTGGGGTTGGCATATCCGATATAGGGCTTGATGTCTTCGCAGATTTTCATGGCGAGGCTTCCATCGACCGTGTCGCGGTACTTGGCTGTCGAGACCAGGCCCATGAAGGGATCGTCCTGGCCCGGCGTGCCGATGGCTTCGGCCGCAGCGGAATCCGAATCGGTCAACAGCGGCGAATTGGAAGCCAGTGCCTGGACCCAACTTGCGGTTGCGCTCTGCGCGCCGGTATCCAGCGCCATTCCGTAATGCGCCTCATACGCATCTGC
Organism: Paracoccaceae bacterium; assembly: GCA_963664715.2. GTDB lineage: Bacteria > Pseudomonadota > Alphaproteobacteria > Rhodobacterales > Rhodobacteraceae > JAPOXR01. Next base: position 331,290 of record CAXXUY010000011.1, on the reverse strand, counting down.
AACGGACTGGTCCCAGTGGGTCTCCATCTGGTTGAACCAATCCAGGTAACCCGGCTTGTTGAGCGGGTCCCCCAGCGCAACCTTGCGGTTCCACTCTGGATCGGTAAGGGCCCAGATGTTGTCCACCGGACAGGCGTCGTATCTTTCACTGTTGTATGTCCAGACAGCGGGGTCACGATAGACGACGAGAGGATCCCGGGAATCTTCCGGAATGGTATCTGCCAGATCGGGAGGAACCCAGCTGATTACGATTCCGCTCGGAACCACCTCGGCCAAGGTCGCGGCAGCATCGGCAGACACGATCACGTCTCCAACGATGTTCTCTGATTGCGCTTCCCTGATCAGCATCTCGATCTGTGCCGAAGAAGGCACCTTGGAACCGATCACTTCGATGCCGTATTTTTCTGTAAATGCTTCAGCTGAAGTCTTGATCTTTCCAGTGCTTGCATACGCCGTTATCGGTTCTTCGCCCCTGGCCGCTTCGATCAAGGCATCAAGGTCGAAATCCTCCGCCGCCCCCTGTGCCGCAAGTCCCAATACGGCAAGCAAGCCAAAACAGAAATTCGTGAGTCTCAACATTTCATGCACTCCCTTGTAGTGTGACCATGTAAACGGATTGATGCCTCGAGGCACGCCCGACATCTTCCCGACCGACACGCACTGAATGTATTTCCGACTGATCCAGCGCCGCGTCCCGGGGAATTGCTCACGTCATGTGAGTCCAGGTCTTGTCCCGCAGGCAACTTGTTCGATCTGGCAGGCTAACGCGCAACACGTTGCCCGTCAAGGTTGAACAAATGCAGACCGGTCTGATCCACCTGAAAATACACGGGTTCTCCAGAATTGAACTCAGGGGGTTCATTCGTCGAGACAAAGAGTGGTGAACCTGCAATATCCAGTTCGACTATCCAGTTTCCGCCAGTCGGCAGGATTCCAGAAACTACTGCGTGACTGGCAAGGCTGTGGGAGCCGCCCGGCGGGGAGACTGCCGACAACTGGATCGTCTCCGGGCGAATGCCCACGGAACCGATATTGCCGATATTGGTGAAAGTCCTGTTCACGAATTCCCGCGTCGTGAGAGACAGTTCTTCATCGTCTTCGTCGCCTACGGGAATCATGTTGATCGGGGGATTTCCGACGAATTCTGCGACAAACAGGTTCGAAGGAGAATTGTAGATCTCGTCCGGACTGCCCACCTGCTGCAACGATCCTTCGTTCATAACGGCAATACGCGTCGAGAGTGTCATTGCTTCCCACTGGTCATGGGTCACGAACACGATGGTCGTGCCGAATTCGGCATGAATTCGCTTCAGTTCGGCTCGCATCTTGAGACGGAGTTTGGCATCCAGGTTGGACAGCGGTTCATCCAGCAACAGGACATTTGGCTCAATGACCAACATCCGGGCGAGCGCGACCCGTTGCTGCTGACCGCCGGAAAGTTGTGAGGGGTAACGGTTCCGGAACTGTTCAATTCCGAGCGTTTCCATAACGAACCCGACACGCTGATCGCGTTCTCCTGTCGGGACTTTGCGCAAGCGAAGGCCGAAACTGACATTTCGCTCGACGGTCAGATGGGGCCAGAGTGCGTAGCTTTGAAATACCAGCCCCGTGCCCCGCTGCTCAGGCGGGATGAAGATGCCCTGTTCACGAGAATCCAGTACCCTGCCACCAATCAGTATTTCCCCTTTGGTCAGGTTCTCCAATCCTGAAATGACCCTGAGCGTGGTGGATTTCCCGCAACCGGAGGGCCCCAGCAGACACATGAACTCGCCATGCCCGATTTCCAGGTCCAGGTCTGAGATCGCCGGGACCATGTCGTCATACGACTTGGTGACTCTGCTGAGTGTTATGGTCGGCAATCTATCCTCCCAATCCTTCGGCAAGATTTGTCTTGGTCACATTCTGTACTGCCAGCGTACCAAAGTAAGCCATTGCAGCTATGATCAGCACCACGGCGTTCGCGGCCTGGGTGTAGTTGTTGTCGATCAGCCGCAAGGAATATGTTGTCAACACATCGGTGCTTGGAACTGCAAGAACCACAAACAAGCTCAATCCCTTGATTCCTGAAATGAAAGGCAACAAGGTCCCTGTCACGAGCGCACCTTTCTGGATTGGAATCACGACGTTCAACATGCGACGCAGCCAACCTGCTCCCGTGATCTGCGCAGCTTCTTCCGGGTCCTTGCCGAGTTGCATCATTGCCGAGATTCCTGCTCTTGAAGAGTAGGGCATCTGGTCCGCGGTCAACGCAAGAATGAGAATCAGTCCGGTGCCATAGAGTGCCGGTATCGGTCCGCGCTGCACCGCGAACAACGACAGGTAGGCGACGGCAAATGCGATTCCGGGCACGAGGTAAGGAAAGAAAGTTACATGTCGCAGGAAACTGGATATCCAGCGAACTCGAGAGCGAACGACAACATAACCGACCAGTAGCCCGAGCAACCCGGAACACAATGATGCAAGGCCCACGATCCGGAGTGTATTCCAGGCTGCCGCCCAGAGGTCTGGTGTCAGGAGGATACCTGTCCTCAATGCGACCGTTTCAAGATTCTGGCCAATCCAGTAATCCAGCGTGAAATTCTCGATGGAAAAGTCTGCGGGAACTCGCATGACGGTCGAGAGCACCAGGACGAGCAGCGGAAGGCCAACAGAAATCAGGAAGATCAGTGCTGCGAAGACTGATGCCGGCAACCTGTACACTCCCAGCGGAGAGTTGCGACTCATGGCGCCCTTTCCCCCGACGGTCACAAATCTCCGGGACTCGCGGACGAGTCGAGCATCGATCAGCAGTGCAATGATTCCGATCAACATTATTGCTCCGGCCAGAACTGCTGCGACGCCGCTCTGCCGAGATGAAATGCTGCGATAAAGTGATGTTGCGAGGACATTGTAGTCCACGGGCAAACCCAAAAGGTAGTTAACCCCGAATTCGCCAATGCACTTGGCAAAGATGAGGATCGTAGCCGACAACAGGGCGGGCAACATGAGCGGGAATATGATTTGCCACGCAACTGTCCCGGACCTTGCACCAAGGATGCGTGCGCTTTCTTCCAACTGGCTGTCAAAGCTTCTCAGTGCATTGCCAAACAACAGGATGACAAACGGGGCGTAATGCAGCGCAAGGATGATGGTAATCGGAACCTGGCCATAGGCCAGCCAGTCCGGCGGCGTAAACCCGAGGCTCTCAAGCCAGCCCTGTTGCCCACCCACGGTGCGGTTTCGGAACAGCGTTCGCCACGCGAGGGCAAATGTCCAGGATGGCAGCATGTATGGAACGATCAATGCCGTCGCGAACCATCGCCGCCCGTACATGTCGGAGCGACTGAGCAGCCACGCGAGCGGGATCCCGATGGATAGCGAGATCAGTATGACCCCTGTTGCAACTGTCAGCGTGTGTGTAAGCGGTTCCCAGAAGAGGATTTGAGCAATTGGAGATACGAGGGTTCTATGGAGATAGTAGAATGTCCAGGTCCCGACTTCCGACTTTGCTCGGCGCGCATCTCCGAATTGCACCTCGATAGCGTCATGCAATAACGTGACAATCGGAACAATGACCAAGTAAGCGAACAGCATGACCATCAGCACGCCGATTATCGCCGTGGGTTCCGTCCAACCGACCTTGAAATAATAGTTCAGTCGGGCGCGTCGCCGTCGTCCCTCGTCAAGGGCAGGCTGGACGCGTGAGGAATGCTCTGGTGACATCTGACTTGACCGGTTTGCGTGCCCGGAACTCCTGCCTTGGCCGGCAAGCAAAAGGAAGTCGGGCCCGCCGATGACTATCGCAATTGCCTGGACTGCGCCACTTTCTAATTCTGTCCGGGTGTAGTTCACGCAATGTGACAACGTTCTGTCAGATTTGGGCGGATAAATGGATCCTCGAAGCCACTCGGTGTATATCTTGCCGGATTGTGCCCGTGCCGATTGATGCGGATTTTCGGGAGTCGAGAATGCCACCGATTTCAGGATGTGTCAGATCCTGATCGGCGAAGGATCTGATTATGGAGCATTCCCGATGTCTGTCGAGTCGCACACAGCCGATACAAATGCCGGGGATTCTTGCATCTTCATTGGCTTTTACGCAGGGCGGTGATGGAGTTTGCAAGATTGGAGGTGGGGATGTGCCGGTCGGACAGGCCGGGCATGGATCTTGCCGAGGTTGAGCAGAAAATTGCCAGTGCCGGCGCCGCAACGGCCTGATGTTGCAGAAGGGGCTGATCGAGGAGCGGGATGCCGGAGCAAGACCGGTCCTGTGCACTGGTAGGACTTGGCCCAGCGTCAGGCCTTCCCGGAGCATCCTGACCTGCCCGTTCGGGAGTTGGAGAATGAGAGTCCATTTTGTCGCTGCCGCAGCAAGCGCAGACCGCTGTGTCCGGTCGACGAGTACCCCGATCTTCCAGCGGCGGCGTCATCAAGTGAAGGTCCATCTGACCTGTTGGGCAAGGAGTAAGCGAGAATTCCGGCATGCCCGCGTCTGATGCGATGGATCTAATGGTTTCCGGCTCCCACTCCTGTCGTTCCCCGGTAATTCGTTGACTAGTTTCAAGTGAACTGGTTAGGTTGGCTGCCTATGAGTAACCAATTGGTGGTACGCACAGAGAAGACGCTGTAGGGAGCAACTGTCTTTGAGATTCGACAACAAGGCGATCGTTGTGACCGGTGGAACGCAGGGCGTAGGCCGCGCAACGGCCAGGTTGCTGGCTGAGCGGGGAGCAAGGGCAATTGCGATTTGCGGAAGGTCAGCCGAAAACGGGAACTCGGTCACAGAAGAAATCGAGGCCCTGGGAACCGAGGCGATTTTCGTGCAGGCAGATTTGTCGCTTCCTGCAGACTGTCAAGCCGTGATTGACCGCGCGGAAGAGTCATTCGGCAATCTCGACTGTCTCGCGAATTGCTGCGGCTGCACAACCCGGGGAACTCTTGAAAGCACGACACCCGATCTCTGGGACTATCACTTCAATGTCAACGTGCGTGCGCCGTTTCTGCTTTCGCAAAGAATAGTGCCCAACATGCGAAGACATGGAATGGGTGGGACAATTGCCAACATAGGTTCTGTTGCCGCATACGGAGGCCAACCCTACATCACTGCCTACTGTGCTGCAAAGGCCGCCCTGCTTACATTGACCAAGAATCTGGCCAATTCCCTGCGCTGGGACAGGATACGGGTCAACGCTCTCAACATCGGGTGGACCGCTACGCCGACTGAACACGACCTGCAGGCCAACTACCACGGCTACGGGGAGAATTGGCTCGAAATGGCCTCTGCGGCCCAACCCTTCGGCCGCTTGCTTCAACCGGAAGATGTTGCAAGGGCATTGGCATTCCTGTTGTCCGACGAATCCGGACTCATGACAGGTTCGATAGTGGATTTTGACCAGACCGTTGTCGGCGCGGTGGATGACAATCCGGTCGGAAACTCTGTGGCAAGACCGTGATCCAGACATGTGGTTTTCTGCATATTCGCTCGACGATGTAGTTGTGCATTTTGGCGCCATCGTGGGACTCACGACCGGGCGCATGGAGCCAACACCATGTCGGAAGTGAATTCTGCGTCCAACCGCCAGTTGTTGTGCGCATTGCGGAAGGTGTCAAAGCACTTTGGCAACATCCAGGCCTGCCAGGACGTAGATCTCGAGATATTCTCGGGAGAAGTTCTCGCGGTCGTCGGAGAGAACGGAGCCGGAAAGAGTACTGTTTCCAAGTGCCTGTACGGTCTCTATTCGCCCAGCCATGGGCATGTCGAAGTCGATGGAAGACCTGTTGAATTCAGGGACCCCAGTGAAGGTGAAAAGGCTGGAATCGTAATGATTCCACAGGAACTGGATCTGTTTCCCGAACTCTCTGTGGCAGAAAATATCTGGATGGGACTCAAACGGCCACGACGCTGGCACGGAGCCTTCGATGGCAGCGCGATGGAGAAAAGAGCCAGTGAACTGTTGCAACGTCTGGGACTCTTTGTCGACGTCAAGACCCCGGCAAAACTCCTGTCGGCAGCAAACGGAAAGCTCGTTGAAGTGGCACGCGCATTGAACGTCAACGCTCGGGTCATCATCATGGACGAGCCGACCGCGTCCTTGACGGAACGTGAAGTGTCAAATCTGTTTTCTGTTGTGCGCTCTCTCAAGCGAAGCAATGTGGCGGTACTCTACATTACCCACAGGCTCGACGAGGTTTTCGAGGTTTGCGACCGGACGGTTGTGCTGAGGGACGGGAAGATGATCTCGGACTGTCCGACAAGTGACGAGACGGAGTCCGGCCTTGTCAGAAAGATGGTTGGTCGCCCGGTTGAACAACTGTTCGCAAGGCATCCCCATGAAATCGGTGAAGTCGTGCTGGAAGTCGAGGGGTTGAGTTCGGGCAGTGCATTTCGGGACGTTTCGTTCAAACTGCATGAAGGCGAGATTCTGGGAATATCGGGTTTGATCGGTGCAGGCAGATCAGAGATTGCCGAAACGCTCTTCGGCCTGAGAGATCGTACTGCCGGTTTGGTCAGGTTGAAAGGAGAAGTCGCCAACATTGCGAACGTCCAGGGAGCTTTTCTTCATGGAATTGGCATGGTTCCCGAGGAACGCAGGACTCTCGGACTGATCCTCCCGTTCTCCGTCAAGCACAATGTCACTTTTTCGAGCCTGCCGAAGTTCATGCGAAGTATCTTCATCGACACGGCAGCGGAGGACAGGTTTGCGGAAGATGCCGCCAAACAGGTAACGATTGTTGGTGCCGGCCTGAATGATCCGGTTTCTGCGCTTTCCGGAGGCAACCAGCAGAAGGTCGTTGTTGCCAAGGCACTGGCACGAAGCCCGAAGATCCTGATCCTCGACGAACCAACGCGCGGAGTGGACATCGGAGCAAAGTCCGAAATCTATCGCATAATTGACGGGCTGGCGAAGCAGGGGCATGCAGTCTTGATGATCTCTTCGGAACTGAACGAGATCCTTGCCATGTGCGATCGAACGCTGGTCATGCGAGAGGGAAGACTGGTTCGTTCAGTCGATCGAAAGGACTTCTCTCCGGACTTGATAGGTTCGGCTGCGGCCGGAGTAATGGTGGAATCCCATGGCTAGCCCCCAAGATCGCGGAATTGAAGCCGTCGACCCGGAAGAGAGGCAGGGCCGCTCCACATATTTCTACACCTCGCTTGCACGGCCCGAATTTCCGGCGCTCGTGTTCCTGATTTTGCTGCTGGTCGTTTTCTCGATAACGACGAAGGGGTTTTTCTCCGCAAACAACTTTATAGGGATACTTGAACAAGGTGTAATCATCGCCATCGTCGGCCTGGCCGTCAATCAGGTCATACTGTCCGCAGAAATTGATGTTTCCGTAGGGTCCGTTCTGGCTGTCTGCGCATTCATCTACGGAAACATCGCAATGACATTCGGTGGCAACCTGTTTCCGCTGTTTGCGACATTGGTGGTGGGAACAGTCATTGGGCTCTTGAATGGGGTGCTGTCGACCTACGGCCGAGTTCCGTCGATAATTACTACTCTCGGTGCTCTCTTTGTTTACCGTGGTCTGATTCTGCTGCTTGCCGGGGCACAGGTTCTCAATGTGCCGAAGTCATCTAGAGTCCTCGGACTGTCGGATATTGCCGGAATACCTGTATCGGTTCTTCTCCTCGTCGTTCTTGCAGTTGTCTTCTACTGGGTCAGCAAGAACACCACCTGGGGACGGAACATTTACGCCGTTGGAGGCAATGAGAGCGGGGCGATAACCCTCGGACTGCCTGCGAACCGCACGCGCCTGATTGCATTCATATTGTCGGGAGCTGCCTGCGGACTTGCTGCGGCAGTATTCCTGGGGCAGATCGGCCAGTTGCAGGCAACGGCGGGAACGTCGTTCGAATTGAGGGTAATTACCGCCGTCGTACTTGGAGGAACAAGTATCCGGGGCGGGCGAGGCTCCGTATTCTCCCCGATTGTCGGTGCCCTTCTTGTCGGCGTCATCTTGAATGCAATGACTCTCAACCGGGTTCCGGGAACCATGGAACTGTTCGTATTGGGCGTATTGATACTTCTGTCGGTTTCGTCCGAGGGCATTCGCCAAAGATACCTGGAGAAGAAGATATGACTGGAAACAGTTCCAAGAAGCATTTGAAAGGATCTTCCTGGACCAATCCGTTTGACAAGTTGGGGCGAACGACTGTCCTGGCGATCATATTCCTGTTTCAGATCACTCTCACGAGCATACTCGTCCCCGGATACTTCAGCGTCTGGGGTCTTCTGGACGCGACCCGGGCATTCGTCGAAGTCGGCTTCATTTCCTTGGCGATGACATTGATCATCATTACGGGTGGAATTGATCTGTCCGTCGGAGCGCTGCTGGCACTGGTCTCGGTAACGATCGGGTTTTCCTACCAGGCAGGATTGCCATTGGGGGCAGCTTCCTTGCTTGGGGTTATGGTAGGCGTCGCCGGGGGAACACTCAATGGTCTGATAACCACCTATTTCCGACTGCATCCGCTCGTCGTAACTCTTGGCACGTTTGCCCTGTTTCGCGGTATCGCCTTTGCCGTATCCGATGCTGATGCGGTTTCCAATTTCCCGCAGTGGTTTTCGGTCTTTGGCCAGTACAAGTTCGGTGGAATGGTTCCGGCGCAACTTGTCGTACTCGCCATATGCGTTGTGATATTCTGGCTCTTGCTTTCGAAGACGCCATTCGGACGATATGTCTATGCGTTGGGCCACAACGCTACGGCAAGCCGGTTTTCCGGGGTCGCGACGGAGAGGGTAACGGTTGCTGTCTACGCGATTATGGGACTCATGGTCGGGTTGGCTGGCCTTGTCCATACTTCGCGCATTTTCAGTGCCCGCGGGAATGCAGGATTCGGGCTGGAACTGATCGCAATCGCAATCGTGGTCCTCGGAGGCGCAAGGATACTTGGAGGATCCGGCACGATCTGGGGAACGGTCGTCGGGCTGCTGATACTGTCATATCTTCAGGATGGCCTCAGCTTTGCCGGAGTCAGAGGAGACATCGGTCTTACAATCATCGGTGTCGCGCTGATCCTGGGTGTTTTCCTGAACGAGAATATCCAGAAGATCCGAAGATAGCGCAAACAGGTCCTCTGCTTCCCGTCTTCCGAGAGCAGAGAATCGGGTATGGCCATTCGTGGTCTCGAGAATTTGCGGCGGTCGCAGGCAATTTACGCAGCAATGCTCCAGAGCAATGATTGTTCGAGGAAATCACGCAGGCCTTGCCCAAGCTCGGCAATTGGCTGTCTGCCACGGGCTATCAGATTGCCGGCAGGCGGTCAGTCTGCCTCGACGACAACAAGCCTGCCTGTCTTGTGCGACTGGCGCGCGGCGTCTGCAAGTTGCAGCGCTCTGCGGCCACACCTGAAATCCGGTTGAACTGACCGGCCCTGCTCAACCGAAGCAATGAACTCGTCGAGTTCAGCTGCATATGCGGGCAGGTATCTTGCAAGAAAATCCTGCTTCAACGGACTTCTTGTCGTAGTGCCCCCGGAAGTCCATTTTTCTGCGCCGGTCAGGTGGTGATTGGTCGACGAGACCATTCCATCGGACCCGAACACCTCCACCCGTTGATCATAGCCGTAGGCAGTTCTGCGGCTGCAATCGATCTTGCACAATGTACCGGACTCAAGGCGCATCAGGACCTGTGCCGTGTCGGTGTCTCCCAAGCGGCCGATTTCAGGATCTACCAGGTTGCTTCCCATGGCAAACACCTCGATGTTTCCTGCTTCCCCGGCCATCCAGAGTACCAAATCAAAATCGTGAATCATTTGATCGTGAAACTGGCCACCCGAAACAGCAATATAGGTGCCTGGAGGCGGTGATGGGTCTCTGCTGATTATCGTGATTATCTCTGTATTCCCGATTTCGCCCCTGTCGATGGCATGTTTTACGTCTCTGTGGGTTTCGTCAAACCGTCTTTGAAACCCGATCATTATGGGTACGGGATGCTCGTTGAGCACATCTTCACAACTCCGGACACGCTTCATGTCCAGATCGATCGGCTTTTCACAGAGGATAGCTTTCCTTGCCTTGGCGGACTCGACTATCAGGCCTGCATGAGTGTCGGTTGCCGATGCAATGATCACTGCATCGACCGATCCGTCTTCCAGTGCAATCGAACTGGATTCAAGTGGAGTTGCATTCAGCCGGTCTGCCAGTTGCCGTGCCAGCCCATGGTTCGGGTCCACGACGTAGACGAGTTCTGCACCATCACGCGCAGCTACGTTGCCGGCGTGAATTGATCCCATCCTACCAGCACCAAATACGCAAAATCTCATATTTCAGCTTCTCGATTCTACGCCCTGCGCACCGGCGCCAAAGGCACCCATTTGCCGTCCCGGCTGTTCGATTCAACTGCCGCCTCGATAAGCGCCATGGTGTGTAATCCATCCAACGTGTTCGGCAGGAGTTTCAGAAAGTGATCTTGGGGTTTATCGAGGTTTCTTGCCATCAACGCACAGGCAAAGTCGGAATAGAGATTGGCGAATGCCAGAATGTAGCCTTCTGGATGACCAGGCCTGAGACGCGTCGCCGAGTCGGCCGCATCCGAAAGTTGGTCATACCCCTTGGCAATTCGAATGGCAGCCTTCCCGATTGGCTTGAACCAGAGAACTTCGGGTTCCTCCTGCACCCAGGTCAGGTTCCCCTTGTCTCCGAAGATCCTGAACCAAAGGCCATGATCATTTCCTGCCGCAACATAGCTTCCCCAGACCCGGCCGCGGGCACCGTTTCCAAATCTGAGCGTGACGTATGCGTTGTCAAATACCTCGCGTCTATCAACAAACGCGTTCAGTTCGGCTGAAACCTCCCTGACATCGTCACCGATGATGTAGGTCAGTATGTGGTGGGCGTGCGAAGATACCTCTCCCAGGATCGCACCTTCTCCCATCGTACTCCGGCGGAATCTCCAATGACGTTCGTCGGGATCTTCCGGTTCAAAGCTGACACCGGGATCGCCAGCGGCCAGTTCCCCTTCGGCAATCCTAACTGTTCCCAACTCTCCGTTTCTCACCATATTCCGGGCGTGTCGGACCATGGGGTATCCGGTGTAGCAATGCGTGAGACAGAACAGGCGGCCACTATCCACTACAATTCGATCAAGTTCTTCCGCCTCCGATACGTTGCGCGTCATCGGTTTTTCGCAGATCACATCGATTCCGGTTTCGAGAAACGCCTTGGCAACTGGAAAATGAAGATTGGGGGGAGTTGCAATCAACACAACGTCGATTCCGTCTACACGTTTCGATTCGTGTCGTGCCATTTCATTGAAGTCCGAATACACGCGATCAGCGGCTACGAACTCGGCTTCTGCCGTGGATCGGGAAATGTCAGGGTCTACCGAAAAAACTCCTGCGACCAGTTCGAAGAATCCATCCACTCGCGATGCAGCCAGATGCGTACTGCCAATGACCGAGTCACGCCCACCACCGACAAATCCCAGACGCAACCTGCGGCCGAATTCCATTCGAAGCGCGTCCCTGGAAATGTCTTGCGTCATCAATCCGATTTGAAGGAGTGCGTAGTTTCGTCAATTCACCAGGACGCATTGCGGTCGGCAGGCAGCACGCACAGAATGGGGTGCTGCGGGACTGAAGAGCCCCGCAGCAGAAATCGTCAAAAGTCGAATTCGTCTACATTGTCCATCGTGAAGATGAAGGGATCTCCGAGTAGGATAGTATCCTCACCGATGAACTGCAGGTCTCCGAGTCTTCCAGCTGGCATGGAGGCGTCTCCTCGCTTCACTGTGCCGTCGTGCAGGGCCTTCGCAATGTAGATTGCTCCATAGCCGATGTCGATCGGGCTCCACAGCGCTGCTTCGGACAACGAACCATCCTTCAGGTAAGGACGGATGAGGCTGGGCACGCCGAGACCTGTTACTGCAACCTTACCTTCCAGTCCAAGCTGCTTCACTGCTTCTATGACTCCAGGCGTGGCAATGCCGGTCACCGTGAAGACACCAGTCGTGTCGGGATTGCCCTGAAGGTAGTTGAGAGTCACATTCTTGCTCTTCTCGAGGTCTTCATCACCTGGCAAGGTAGCCATGAAATTCATGCCGGGATAGTTCGCGGCAGCATATTCCTTGAGTTCCTTGATCCATCGATTCTGGTTCGGTGCAGTGAGGACAGCAGTGACAATCAGGAAGTCTCCCTCCGTGGTGCCCGCCGAGCGTACCATCATCTCGACAAAGGTACGTCCCATGCCTTCGAAAGTGGCCTGATTCAGGAAAAGTGTTCGAGCGTCGGGATTGACATCAGCATCCCATGTCATGGTTATGATCCCGGCATCCTGAGCCCGTTTCATTGCGGGTGCCAATGCATCCGGGTCGTTTGCAGAAACCGCGATGACATCAAAACCCCTTCGAACGAATCGATCGATTATGTTGGCCTGTTCAGTAACATCTGCACCGACAGGACCATTGAACTCGACAGTAACTCCCAGTTCTGCCGCGGCTTCCTGAGCACCCTGATTGGCCGCAACAAAATAGGGATCACTGGTAAATTTCGGAATCAGTCCGATCGTAATTCCCTGTGCCCAAACTGAAGACACACCGGCAATCAATAGACCAAACACTGCAGAGGCAATAAGAGTTGGCCTGAAACTTGAGCCTGCGAAACTGAAGAGTTTTGGAAATCCCAAATTAGACATAGTTTCTCCCTTTGGTTAACAATCTATCTTGAATGAAACGAACTTCACGCTCGTGACATCTCCAAACATGGAAAGCATCTTGAAATCCCATTGGGAATGCAATCAAGATCGTAGCAATCCATTTTGGATAAAATGGTTCGGGATAACAATTCGCCAATCGACGATGATGACAGACTGGGCCTTGTCCGAAGCGACCATGAGTAAGGTCTGGTTCGGACATGACCTGGGCCGACTGTCAACCGAGAAGGTTCTGTTGCCAAATCCGGTGGTTGTTTCGACCTTGCTGCGTGCGCTTGGCCCTCGACCGGTCCGCGTGCTTCTCCGTTGTCAGACTTGACCGGCTTGTGCACATATTCTCGAGACTGCCGGAATTTTGGAACAGCAATCAGGGTTTGGGGGCAAAGATGAATGTTCACGCCCATGTCCTTGTGACTGGATCGACAGGCAACCTTGGTGAGAAGGCTGTTGCGGCAATTGGTTCCCGCGGGGATGTCAGGATTACGAGAATCGGGCGAAACAGCCGCAATATGGCCAATGTCATAAGCGCGGATCTTGCTCGTTTTGATCCCGACTGGTCAAGGCACTTCACCGGTGCAGATACCATACTGCATCTCGCGGCGGACCCAAAGCCTGTTGCAACCTGGAGTTCACTTCAGAAAACCAATGTGGATCTCAGCCTGAACGTTCTTCGGGCAGCAGAAGAAGCACAGGTCAGGCGGTTTGTGTTCGCAAGTTCGAACTGGGTCCTGGGCGGCTACAGGTTTTCGGATGAGCGCCTTTCTTCGAAAACACCACCGAAACCGATCAATCCGTATGGTGCTTCAAAAATGTTCATTGAGCGCACGGGGCTTGCACAGTCCCGGAGAACCGGAATGACGTTCATTGCGTTACGCATTGGCTACTGCCAACCAGGCGAAAACCGGCCAGGGCCGCACATGGCCTTTGGCCGTTGGGGGCAGGAAATGTGGCTGTCAAACGAAGATTGGGCGCAGGCCGTTGAAAAGGCCTGCTTTTCTCCGTTCGAGGGAGCATGCATTCTGAACATAGTGTCTGACAATGCTGGAATGAGATGGGATCTCGAGGAAGCCGGCAGTTCCATTGGCTACCGGCCACAGTCCAAACACGTTCCGAAACAGAACGCTAAGGGACTGGTGTTTGACTGCCTCGCAAGAGCAAGGGAATCGCTGTTTCCGCAAATGTCTTCAGCTCCCAGATTTGGAAGTCGTTGGTGAAACGCGGCGATCATGCCGGTTTCATTTCCAACACACCTGCCTTGACGAGCCAGGCTGCGCGAATGCGTCTTCCCTGGTGCTGTTCCACCAGTGTCGGAGGATCTGTCTGCGCGCCAACTGCGTTCACGAAAACGTCGCACCCGTGGACGCCTTCGCCGGTAGACGCACAATCTTGAAGGGTATTCAATGATCCCAGGCTCCAAGGGCACTATCGATTCCGGGGATGCTTGCCATCTGCAAGCGCAAGCCTCGCAATCGGGTGTGGTGCATATCTGGCAGAGCGAAGGATACACAGTCCCGAGGCAATTCCGCCTGACCGAATTACAGGGCTATCTTCTTGACCGATACGTCGAGCCGTCGAAATCCGACTGTTCGTCGGGGATTATTTCGGATTTGAACGATCTTGGTGACTTGCCGAACCGCTGGTTGAAACGGCGGCTGAAATGGGCTGCATCGGTGAACCCGCAATCAAAGGCAACCTGCGTGATCGTTTTCCTGGTGTTCAACAATTGCCATCTTGCGTGATCCAGCCGCAGGTTGGTCCAGAAAGACAGCGGCGATTGCTTGGCATGGCGAATGAACAGGCGCCTGAGTTGCGATACGCTTATTCCGATCTTGTCCGCAACACTGGCAATCGTGGTTGTGTTCGACAGTCGTTCACGCATCAGCTGGACTGCCGCTTCAACTCGCCAATCGGCACAATTGTCCAGGTCATCACCAGGGGTTCTGGGCATGTGAAAGGAACTGCGATGCTGGTCCACACTCATTTCGGTGAGACCCTTTAGCGCGCGTGCACGACCAAGGTGACGCGACAGGAGTTCGATCGCCAGGTCGATTGAGGCCGTTCCGCCGGGACTCGTGAAGACCCGGCCGTCTTCAACAAATATCTCACGGCTGGTGATGTCCACATTGGGATAGCGTTCAAGGAAGTCTCGTCTGTGCCGTGGATGAACAACCACTCGTTTCCCTTCTGTCAACCCGGCCTGGGCGACAACGAAACTCCCGGTACAAAGACCGACGACCGATCCACCGGCGTCATGGAAATCTCCAATAAAGGCAAGTGTTCTGGCAGGTGTATTGTCGATATCCGACATCACATTTCCTCCCAGCACGACAAGGTAATCGGGAAGACATCCCTCGAGATCCTCGAATTGCAGGTCTGGTTCCACGTAAATCCCGGCGCTCGATGGTACGGGATTTAGACTGGGTCCAACAATGTTCCAGGCGCAGTAAATCTGCCCGTTTCTATTGTTGTCATCGGCAGCGTGGCGAAGCGTGTCCACGAATCCGCTCAGGGCCAGGATTGCAAATGTAGGCCTCAGTGTCAGCGCGAATCTGAGGTCGGGATTTGCTGTCATGTTGCTCCATCATGATCTTGCAGACGACCGGCGTCGTGCAGGATTTATGCAGGTATTTGCTTGATACGTACAAGAACACAAGGAGACGCATACGTAACATCCGGATAATCTTGTCCTTGGTAATCCAAGTAGCCCGTCAGTTCAAAAGGGAGAAGACGCATTGGATATTGCTCGCGCACTCAATGTCATCGGAGTACATGCCGAAGGGGAAAACGGACGGGTCATTATTTCAGGGGCACCGGAGATACCGGGCTCAACGATGGCCGAAAAGATGGACTACATCAACAACATTGATGACGAGATACTTCGCTTGGCACTTTACGAACCTCGTGGAGCGTCTCAAATGACCGTCAACCTGCTTGTTCCTGCGACCTCGGCAGAAGCCGATATAGGCTTCATTCCAATGCAGGCCGACGGAGCGCATGCGATGTCCGGCTCCAATGCCATTTGCGTGGCAACAGCACTTCTGGAAACCGGCGAAATTGAGATGCAAGAACCGGAATCGCTCGTGGTTCTCGATACACCGGCTGGTCTCGTTCGCGCACATGCGGTCTGCCGAAACGGAAATGTGGAACGCGTCGAGATTGGCATGCCCACGAGTTTTGTCGAGCATCTTGACCATCCGGTTGAAGTCGATGGGGTCGGAACACTTGAAGTGGATGTCGCTTTCGGTGGTTGTTACTTCGTTCTGATCGATGCGAGGCCGCTCGGTTTCGAGATTGCCCAACACGAGGCTCGGGATCTGGTGGACATGGGAAACAGGATCAATTCGGCCGCCAAGGACCAGATTTCCGTACGGCACCCGACCGTTCCCGCGTTCGATCGCGTCGAGTATCCCATGTTTGTTGCCATGCGCGGGCAATCGATTGTCAATGCCACGGTGATCTTTCCCGGTCGGCTCGACCGTTCACCCTGCGGGACAGGAACCGCGGCCCGCCTGGCCGTAATGTACGAAAGGGGCGAGGTCGAACTGGGCCAGGTTGTTACAGCCTCGTCCATCATCGGCAGCGAATTCAAGGCCAGGATCCAAGATACTGCAAGATGCGGAAGCCGTATGGCGATAAAGCCCGCACTGTCCGGGCGAGCCTGGATATATGGAAGCCTAAAGCTGGGCGTGCACCCGCTGGATCCCTATCCCCTCGGGTTTACCCTGTCTGATACCTGGGGAACAGCCGCGCCGCGCTGAGTTGCCAACTCGCAACGGATTCCGAGGGCACAACCTGTTCGTGAGCATGCTGACATCCTGAACACCATCCTGCGACCTTGTCTGGGCTGCAGCTCCGGCTTCGCTGCCGACCCGGAAGGGCAGGCGATTGCGATACGGACGCTTCACTGCATCGGGCAACCAGTGCCGGGTCACGAATCGTGAATGAAATCAACATAAGTTTGCGTGATTCATTCAATAACTGCCGGCAAAACTCGGAATAATCGAGGGTGGTTTTCATCCAGTGCGACCTGTTCGCGCTATGCAAAGGAGGAACGTAAGATGCAACCTGTCTACCGTTTGGGAATTTCCGTGGCGCTTGCCGCAACGCTCATGGGGGCGTCGGCTGCACCGACTGTGGGTGCAACGAATCTGCGGCTGGCCGGACAACATCCGATTGATCACAATGCCACCATTATCCTGAAGCAAACGATCGAGAAGATTGAAAATGCCGGTGTTGACATTGAGATCAAGCTCTTTCCCGCCGGCCAACTCGGAAATGGCGAGCAGGTGTTCAGCGATGTGGCCCAGGGCGTCATCGATATTGGACATACCTTCATCTACAGCCACAATGATCCGGTCCTGGAAATCAACTCATTGCCTTATCTCGTCGGCACATATGACGAAATGGAGAAGGTGTACTCACCGGGGTCAAACTTCTACCGGATCTATGAAGCGAGCCTTGCCAACCAGGGCCTGAAACTCCTTGGCGTCTATGCCGAAGGGTTCATCGGCGTCGGTACGTCGGAAGAGCCCCAGAACGCGACGACGATTGGTGACAAGGGCCTGAATATCCGGGTCTGGAGTGCTGAAGTCGGCCGGCTCACGGCTCAGGAAATGGGATTCCGTACTACCACGATGAACTGGGGAGACGTTATCCCGGCGATCCAGCAAGGCGTGATTGAAGGCGTAATCGGCGGGACCGCAGAATCGAACTATACGGTATTCGGTGACGCCGTGAAGTACTTCATTCCGTACAAGGCTTTCGTTGAAAACACGGCCTTCTATATCGGGCAGGCAAGATGGGACTCTCTCACACCTGAACAGCAACAGGTCCTCTCCGAAGCGTTTTCAGCGGCCTCGGCAGCGTCCTTCGATATCAGCAAGCAGGTGGACGAAGAATACATCATTCGTCTTCCCGAAATCGGTATCCAGGTGATACCGGTATCTGACGAGGAAATCAGCGCAATCGCCGACCATGTCCGGGCAACTGTCTGGCCAGCCATGGAAGAAAAACTCGGCAAGGACATCATCGACCAGATGAAGGCTGATGTCCAATAGACTTGCTGTCCCCGGTGTTCATCCACCGGGGCAGCCCCGACCTCAGTTGGCCGTTCGCCATCGGGAATCGGGAACGTCAAGCTAATTCCCGGCAGATCATGAACATAATCAAGCGAATAGTTCAGCTGGAGCACGCGATAATCTTCGTCTGCAGCGTCACAATAGCGTTCACGTTCTGCCTGGTCGTCCTCCTCCGCTACGGCTTCGAATCCGACCTGTTCGCGTACGAGGAATGGATACTGACCATTGCATTTCTTCTGTATTTTCTTGGTGGTGCAGCGGCGACAGCCAACAACGCGCACATCAGGGCAGATATTGTCGTCGAACTTATCAGGACCGAAAGGTCCCGCAATGCCTTCCAGTGCGTAGTCATGATCCTCGAGACGGTCATCGGGGCATTCCTGACCTACTATGCAGTGCTGATGGTCCAGAACGAATTCGTCCGCTGGCCGAACATCCCGACATCACCGGTCTACAAGATTCCACTGGCGGTGCCCCGGATCTTCATACTGGTCGGCCTGGCTCTGATGACCGTCCACGCGGCAGTGAGTGCGGTCAAGTATTACAAATCCTTTCGTGAAGCGGTTGGCAAGGTCGAACGTGACACGTCACCGAGCAGGGAATGAGCAAGTGGTTCTCTTTGTCGTATTCGTGATTCTGTGTGTCGGCCTGATCATCGGGCTGCCCGTTCCCTTTGCCTTCGGGGCCGCGCTGATCTACCTGGGATACTTCGCTGACACGGAAGTTTCGACCTTCCTTTCGGGCGGTCACTGGCGCATGAATTCAATCGTCCTCCTGGCGATTCCATTGTTCATTCTTGCCGGGAGCATCATGAACCGCGGCCGGATCGCCGAACCGCTCGTGGACATAGCATCTCTCACCCTGGGGCGCGTCAAGGGCGGGCTTTCGGCGTCGGCGGTTTTCGCAAGCGCCGTGTTCGGTTCCATTTCAGGCAGCGCAGCCGCCACGCTGACCTGCATCGGCAGTGTCATGCTGCCGAGACTGGAGAAGGCAAACTACCCGAAGGGTTTCAGTGCAGCCCTGATCGCGAACGCGGCACCCTTGGGCCTCCTGATCCCGCCGAGCTCGATCCAGATCATCTACGCGTGGATTACACGCCAGTCAGTCCTGAAGTGTTTCCTCGCGACTGTCGTGCCGGGACTGATCCTCATTCTTCTTCTCGTGATCGTCAATTTTGTCCTGATGCGTATTTACGACAAGGTGGAGGTCGAACCGAAACCCGATAACTTCGTACGCGAGGTCAGGAAACGCACGGTTTACGCATCACCCGCGCTGCTGATGCCAGTCATAATTCTGGGCGGGATTTACGGTGGGATCATGACGCCTACCGAAGCGGCCGGGATCGCTGTCCTGTGTGCCCTCCCGATTGGCTTCCTGGTTTACAGGGGGCTCAACTGGCAGACCTTCAGGGATGCGGTCATCGAGGCATCGATCACGACCGGTGCCGTGATGTTCATGTTTTTCATGGTCATGATTGTAAGCCGGTTGCTCGTGTTCGAGGACATTCCCACGCTCGCCCAGCAGTTTGTGTATTCCCTGTCAGACAACCCCATTGTCATCTTGCTGATGATCAATCTGCTGCTGGTAGCAATCGGGATGCTGATGGACGACGTATCCGGCGTTCTGCTGGCAGCGCCGCTGCTGTTGCCGATGGTTCAGGACATCGGAATTGACCCGATCCAGTTTGCGGCGATCATCGGGGTAAACCTGGGAATGGGCAATATCACCCCTCCCACGGCGCCTCTGCTGTATCTGGGTGCCCGGGTCGGGTCCACGTCGGTCAATTCCATGTTGAAACCGACGATGATCATGATCCTGTTTGCCTGGATACCAACACTTCTCCTGGTCACCTTCGTGCCGTCGCTGTCGCTCTGGTTGCCGGAAGTCGTGTTGGGCCGGTAATGAGCAGGAATCGCCGATGACGTTACCGTGCGGAACCCGTGCGCCGGTCCCGACCATTGGTTCGGGTGCGGCCCGCGCGAGACGCCAAGGAGCAACTGTCGGATGTACAGAAGCACTCCGGCGGATCCCGAAGTTGCAATTGCTCCATCATATCAGGTGGTTGATAATTCACAGGTAATCTGCCTCGGATCGCCGGGCTGTGTTCTTAACTTGGGGGTATTGGGGATGGTTGATGGATTATGCGGTGATCTCTCGGCGCGCATGTCGGACCTCAAGTCGCGTGGTCTTTACAGGTTTGAGACGGTCATTGCCTCAGCGCAGGACGGAAAGGTTGAACTCCGTGACGGGTCGACCTGCATCAACCTGTGTTCCAACAACTACCTGGGCCTGGCGAACAATCCACAGATAGTTTCTGCGGCGCAGGAGGCATTGGACACTTACGGATTCGGCATGTCGTCGGTGCGGTTCATCTGTGGAACGCACGGTCTTCACAAACAGCTTGAAGAGAGCCTCAGCGAGTTTCTGGCCATGCCAGATACCATCCTGTTCCCGAGTTGCTTTGACGCCAACGCAGGTCTGTTCGAGGCAATTCTCGGCGCAGAGGATGTCGTCATCTCGGACGCGCTGAACCACGCCTCGATTATAGACGGGATCCGGCTCTGCAAGGCAAGGCGGCTGCGTTACGCCAACAACGACATGGCGGATTTGGAGATGCAGTTGGTCAATGCCCGGGACGCTCGGTATCGCCTGATCGCCACGGACGGGGTCTTTTCGATGGATGGCACGATCGCCGATCTGCGGTCCATCTGCCGCCTTGCAAAGCAGCATGACGCGATGGTGATGGTGGATGACAGCCATGCTGTAGGTCTTGTCGGAAAGTCAGGCCGGGGAACACCCGAACTCTGCGGCGTGTCCGGCCATGTGGACATCCTGACCGGAACATTGGGCAAGGCGCTCGGCGGCGCGAGCGGTGGCTATGTTTCGGCAAGGTCGGAAATTGTCGAATGGCTGCGCCAGCAGGCACGGCCTTACCTGTTTTCGAACACGCTTGCGCCCGTCATCTCCCTCGCCGGCCTGCGTGCGCTCGAGATTCTGGCCGGTTCAAGCGAACTTCGCGACAGGCTGTGGCGCAACGCGGGTCATTTCCGTTCCGAAATGGCGGCAATCGGGTTTGAACTTCTCCCCGGCGAGCACCCGATCGTCCCGATAATGCTTCGTGACCCTCGCCTGGCCCAGGAATTTGTTGGCAGGATGCGGGAGCAGGGCGTTCTGGTCGTTGCCTTCTCATACCCGGTCGTGCCGCTCGGACAGGATCGGATTCGTGTCCAGATGTCGGCCACCCACGATACTGCAACCCTGGACCGGGCGATCTCTGCATTCGCCAGAGTTGGACGTGATCTTGGTATGATTGAACGAAATCCGGAGTGACCAGGCCAAATGTTATCGCTTGACGGACATACTTCCATCGTTACCGGCGGCGCCAGTGGCATCGGGCTCGCAACGGCACAGATGCTGGCAGACTTGCGCGCCAACGTGGTCATTGCCGACCAAAACGAGGAAATGGGAATGCGCGCTGCCGAACACCTGTCAAGAGACGGTGCACGAACACTCTTCGTAAGGACCGACGTTTCCAGTCCCGACGAGGTCGCCGCCATGGTTGGAGCAGCGACCTGCCGGTTCGGTTCGCTGGAAATCCTGATGCATTTTGCCGGGATCGGCATCGAGAGGGCTGCGCTGGAGACAAGTGTCGAGGACTGGAACCGGATCATTTCCGTGAACCTCACAGGCAGCTTCCTGGTCATGCAGGCGGCCGGAGCGGTCATGGTCGACGCGGGATATGGTCGAATCGTTTCGATGTGCTCGACCGCCGGCGAACGTGGCGGGACTGGGCGCACGGCCTATGGTGCTTCCAAGGGAGGTGTCGCGGCAATGACCCGAGTCATGGCGCTGGAATGGGCCAGGTCGGGTGTGACAGTCAACACGCTCGCTCCGGGAGCCATAGACACGGCGTTGGTGCAGAGGATGCACGATGCAGAGACACGCCGTGCCTATCTGCAGGGCATTCCGATGGACCGTTACGGTGCTCCGGATGAGGTCGCGGTCGCGGCCATATTTCTAGCGCTTCCGCAGTCTGGCTACATCACCGGTGTGACCCTCCCCGTTGATGGCGGATTCATTTCCAGCGGCGTCATCAAGCGTAGTTGACCCAGACGATCATGTGTCTCATCACCTGAAGGTCACAGGATCAAATCCTACCCCCGCAACCACTAAAAGTCCTTGAACACGTTGAGTTTTCCAGGTCTTTTTCATTTTGTGAGACAGTGGATGTGGCAAGCTGGCAAATTATTGGCAAACATTTTGATTCGAACGGGAAGCAACGCATGCGCCGCCTTTGCCATGAATTGCGGGCGAAACCGTTCGATTCCCCGGCGGCGTCGAAACCGGCCACCCTACTTCCCGAACGCCACCGCCCGGACCTCCTTGATCCGTTCGTCCCCGGTGAAGCGCCAGATGACGATATCGCCGCGGCGCAGGTCGCCGTTGCCGACCCAGTCCATGCTGGCGGAGGCGCCTTCGTAATCGATCTCCCAGCCGTCGGCGAGCACCGGCAGCGCGCCGTACTCGGCAATCCAGGCCGCCTCCCACGCAGCGGACGCGGCGCTCTCGGGCGCCGATGCGGGCCCGGTCCCGTACATGTTGCCGAGCCGGGCGCCGCCTCGAAGGCGCCGGCAATGCCCCGCCCCCAGGGGTTGTCGACGTAGACCACGCCGACATTGTCGAAGCCCCGCTCGCGCGCGACACCGGCGAGGACGGGTCCCTGCGTTACGTCGGAAAGCGCGGTCCGGAAAAAGAAATCGTTGTCCCTGGCAAAGGTCAGTTCCGGCGAGATGGTCGAGAAGCTGACGGCGGGGATGGCGGCTGGCCCGATCGCCCGCTCGAACGCTCGCTGCCTGTCCCTCAGGACCTCGGTCGAGCCGCTGCTGTTGGATTCCGGAATGTCCTGATCTGGATTTCCCGGATTGTTTCGAGCCGGGTGGGGAGGATTTTCCCGGTTTGCTCCGGTTTTTTTTCAGTGCCGGGTGAATACTCCTCCCCTGGAACTGGGCCCCCGAGCGGAAGCTCGATCGCGCCGCATAGAGCCTGCCCCGCGAAGGCGGGGGCCGAATCCCGCCCGGAACTTCATCGCCGACATCACCGCGCCGCCAATCTCAGCCCGGGATACCCCTCGGTCCTTGGCGGATCCTTACAGCCATTCGTCCAGCTTCGATCAGCGCCAGCGTCCCGACGCGATGTGTACCACGATGGCGACCGCTTTCTTCTGCCTCGCCAGCACCACCAGCCTCTTGCCCGCGCGACCCCGGTATATAGAGAAGGTTCCGCTTCAGCTTCGCATAGTGCTGCGTCAGCACCGGAATCACCGCCGGGTACACGCTGAACCGCCTGCGGAAGCTGCTGAGGGCTGCGATTTGACCGCCGGCATCGGTTGCAGGGCTGCCGTCGGAGGCTTCGTGACACCGGCGCCGGCAGGAGTTGCTGCGCGCCCACACGGAGTCGGCGCTGGTGGTATCGATCGGAGGTAATGCGTCCCCGCCGCTGTTCGACCTGCGCACCGACTGCCGGTGCGCATCGGCGGGCCGAGCGGGGTGGCCCATGACGGCAGCCTGGCGGGCGCCGTTCACGGGGGCGTGTGACTGAGGAGCTTGCCGATCATTGGTATTCTACGTCCGTCCAGGGGCCTCCTGGAGGCCACAAGGCAACCTCTGCGCGGGCCAGCATGGGCGTCAGGAAGGTGCGCAGATCATCGATGACTTGGACGAGTGAAGTGGGCGTCATTGCGAGCCGGTCGCGCACCAAGAAGGCCTGCCACTGCGTTTCCTTGTCAAGGGCAAAACTCTCACTGAGGCCGACAGGTACATGTTCCGGCAAGAGAGTTCGGCGTCGCTCGAACGTCCGACGGATGGCCTCCGCCAGATTGTCGCCTTCGAACGCGAAGGTCTGCGCGATCATCCAGAGGTCGTAGAAATCCTTCATGCGGCTGTTCGCGATACCGAGCGTGACGATCGCTTCAGTTTTCTCGGCGACAACGGTTTCAGGCGGATAGGCGCGCAGGATGGGCGCGGGCGCGTCGAGCAGCGTAGGGAATTCGATCTCGATCGTCGCTGGCGTGATCACGTCGCCAAAACCGACATCGATCTGGATCGGCAGTCGCGCGCCGGCGATGGTCGCGCCGGTTCTGACGCGCACACCGGGATATTCGTCTTCGCCGCGGATTGGAATGGCTACGACGCCTGCAACGTCGAAGACGACCCCATCGTCAAGTACCTTCGCAGAACAGATGGAGCGGATGCTTGCCGCAACGATTGCGGGATCGGGATCGCCATGACCCAGCAAGTCGAGGTCACGCGTCGGCCGGAAGGGATCGTCCTGCCAGATGGCGAAGAGCATCGCGCCCTTCAGGACAAACCGTTCGCGCTGATCGGAGACGCTGAGTCGATAGAGCAATCGCTCAAGCGCGTAACGGGTAAGGAGAATCTGAAAATCGGTCTGTTCGACGCGGGCGCGCGCGAGCAGTCGGGCGCGTACAGAGGCACCGATATTGCGAAGCTCACGCGCCATCGGCGACCATCGCTTCGACATAGGGCCGCATCACGGACCAGACACGCAACGTGCGGGCGAATTCCCAGAGCTGGTCGGGTGTGACGCGCCCGCCGCGGAGTCCTTCACGGAGTCCTTCCAGCGCGATGTCGAGGCCGATCTTGTTGCGATACCGGAAGCAGTCGACGATCGATTTGGCGGGATCGAATATGGGGACCTCAATCCCCTCGATGAGATGCCGCTCCACCCCTCCTGTGAGGGCGTGGCAGCTGAACCGCACGAAACGGATGGGGGGGAATTTGACGTTGGACTTCCATCCGGTGCGGTCGATGGCCATCCACACGGCCGAAGGCATTTGCAGAGTCAGTTCATGAAACTGCAGCGCGGATGTGAGGCAGATCACGCCCTTCGGCACGAGAGAGGAGGCTTCCGCAAGGCTGCGCCGAGGATCCGGAATCACGTCGGCCACTTGGTAGAGGCCGCGGGCCACACGCACGACAGTGCCGTCCCGAACTAGGCGGGCTACGGTTTCGGCCCCGACGCCAGCGTCGCGTAGATCAGGCATCCGCACTAGTCCTCTCCGACGAAAGAGGTGCAGGGCTGTGTCGCGCTGCTTGACCGGCATTTGTGACATAATCTGATCTCATATCAGTAAGTGCAGAGGATATATCACATTTCTGCCGAGGAATCCAGAGTATATCCGTCAAGGGGCGCCAAATGCTATGCAGAGCAAGAATCTGGAGTTACCAGATTTCGAAGACTACTCGATGTGGTCGCCTTCAATGGTGATCTCGGTTTGGGAGAAGTACGGATGGAAATCGGGTAAGAGCGACAGGATACGATCTTCCTCTTGCAAGAACTCGTGATTGGCTCCTGGGATCAGCGCGGGATCAAGCGGGATGCGCGCTCTAGACACCATGGATTGACCTGTCCTGGCCTTGAGGTTCGTGGGTTATACTCGAGGTCAGAACAACGCCCGAGTACATGGCCACATCAAGGAGGACAGGTCATGAGTGAGTATGGCGCATATGTGGGTCTGGATGTCCACAAGGACACGATTTCAGTTGCGATTGCATTTCCGGGTCGGGAGCAACCGGTGTTCCGGGGCGTGATCGGCAACCGCCGTTCGTCGCAGCGTCGGCTGATCAGGAACCTGACCCGCGAAGCAAGGTGCTCAGTTTCTGTTACGAGGCCGGCCCATGCGGCTACGGCCTGTATCGTCAGATTGTCGAGACGGGTCACCACTGCGTGGTTGTGGCGCCGAGCCTGGTTCCGCGCGGTGCCGGGGAGCGGGTGAAGACGGACCGGCGGGATGCGTTGAAGCTGGCCCGCCTGCACCGTTCCGGAGATCTGCGCCAGGTGTGGGTCCCGGATGGCGAGCAGGAGGCGATGCGGCCGGAACACAACGAGGTGATTGTCTGCACCGGGCTCGAGACCCGCGGTGGGGTCCAGTAATGGGGCTGGATCGCGGCGGTCCTTGGCATCGACCACAAGCAGAAGGGCTGACCCGCCCGCTTCCCTGGACGTCTGTAGGGTCCCGGAATATTCTGGCCGTGAATGACTGATTTGTCCCGCATTCCCTGCCGACGGCTTTCAGTGGATCGGGGACAGTCCGGGACGAGTTTTCTTTCCCACAAGGTGTTTTTGAGTAGCGGTCCTGTCCGGTAGGAATCATATCAAGTAGTTAATTGGCGCGGTCCGGTGCGGTTCGGGGGCCGGGCCTGGCCGGGTTCCGGCAAAGGCTGCGCTGCAAATCTGCCAGGCAAGTCCGGGAACAGGAGAAGGCTGGCCGCCGCCATCCGTCCAGCAAGACGCGCAGCAACTGCGGTGAGGTCTCGGAGGTGCGGGACCTGTTCGAGCGCGACCATGCCTGTGAACCATGCGGCATCGTGATTGACCGCGATCTGAACACGGCACCGAACCTGAAAGAGATGGCGGCCGCTTGGCCGACACGATAAACGGACGCGGAGACGGCGTAATCCCGCTGCAGACAGCGGTGGTTGCTGCCCGCGAAGCGTCTACTGGCAAGACCTGCGCGGGATTGGAGCAGGTTCCCGAGTGTGGCCGAACAGCAGTAAAGGCCATTCGGTGAAAGGGATTCAGGCTGACGCGCGCTCGCACACTCTCGCGTGGACGGTCAAATCCACGGTGGTGCAGTGAGCCGAAATCACCGCGATCATTGACCTGGCCGTCGCTTCGCTGCAAAAAGTGGCCTGTTGCGCTTCTACACCTGATTGGATTCCGGTTCTCGACCTGGCCGGAGAACCGGATTAGGTATGTCATGCACCCATGATCCGGATGGAAGAAATGACCCGTAAAGCAAGGCCAGTCGGTATCAACCATGTTGCAATCGAAGTCGGCGACATCCAGGCGGCGCTGGACTTCTATTCGGGGTTCCTGGAATTCGAGGTTGCGTCCCGGAGCGATACGGCTGCCTTTGTCTACTTTGGCGACCAGTTCATCAACTTCTCGGCCGGCCGGCGCCAGGGACCGGACGAGCGACGCCATTTCGGCATTGCCGTCGACGACAAGCCCCTTGCCATCGAATGTCTGAAGGTCATGGGAGTTGAACTGCTTGATGGCCGCTTTACGGATTTCCTCGATCCGTGGGGCAACAGGATTGAGCTCACGACCTATACGAACATCCAGTTCACCAAGGCAGAACATGTCCTGAGGGGCATGGGGCTGGCCCATCTCGAGAAGACGCCAGAGGCGATCGCGGAACTCGCCAGGAAAGGCATGGCGCCCGGGTCGTAGCACGTATGGCAGAAGCACGTTGCTGGAAGGCTATGGCCGCGTGTTTGGCGTCCACATCGCAAAACGGGCGAACCGCATTACGGGAAAAGACTTGATTGAAGATGGCGACCGACAAGGTGGAACAATCCTGGATCATGCAGAAGTAGACGCGTGTACAATTGGGTCAGTTCATGGCGAGTCGGAAAGATGAGAGTTTCTGGCTTGGTCGTATACTTGGCGACGAGGGTGCACCTGTTGTGCCAACTGCGGATACGGGCCTTCGGTTTCAATGCCTGGAGGCCGCAGTTTCAAGTCGTGCCCCGACCTCAGCCAGACCGCGCGCCAAGACTATGCCGATGTCTTGGGATGACCCGGTGACAAGGGCGATTTTTCGGAAAGATCAAACAGCTTCACCCCTGGAGTTCCACGAATATATCGTCACCCTCGACGGTGACGGGATAGGTCTTCAGCGCCACGCAGACTGGCGCCACGGTCGGATCGCCAGTGCGATAATCATAGGCGCCGAAATGCAGCGGGCATTCGATCTCGAACTCGTCAACGATCCCTTCAGAGAGATGCTGCCTTTCGTGGGTGCAATAACCGTCAGTGGCATAGAAATTGCCATCCGGGCCATGAATGACGATCAGGCTGTTGTCGCCGTGATCGAATCGCATGACCTCTTCTTCATCGATAAGGCACCCGCATTCTCAAGCCGCTCTTAGTCGCGCAACAGCGTCAGCGCCTCATCCGCAGTCTTGCCCGCAGCGCGCATACCTCCCGATATGATGGTTTTGCGCGGTACCTGCCTCAGATGCCCCTAACCGGAATACCTTCTCTGGCCAGCGCCTCTATGGTATCGAAGCTGCGCGGCATGATGATGGCATCGACGCCCCGGTTTTGTGAAGGCACCAAATGGCCACGACACAAGGGCCGACAAACGATTCAGCGGCGTACTGGAGACATTTCGCGAAGCAGGGCTTGTCGGAGAACCCATGATTGCCGATACCATGCGGCGCAACAATTTTTCCTGGGGCTATGCCAGGGCCATGCAACTCTGCCGCAAGGAAGAGCGTCCAGATGTGGTCTTCTTCGTGAACGATCACCTCGCCTTTGGCGGGCTTAATGCCTGCGAAGCGCTTGGGCTTGAATCACCGCGCGATATTGGCCTGATCGGCATTAACGTCATGGATGTCAGCGCCGTGTTGTCACGTCGGTTGACGACTTCCCGCACGCCCCGCGCCCGCATGGGCCAGATTGCGGCAATGCACCTGGTTGCGCGGCTCCACGGCGTCACCGTGCCGCGTGTGACCGAATTGACCCCGACGCTGAAATCCGGCCAGACCACGCGCGCGCAGTGGTCATAACAGTAACCGACAATTCCGCATTGGAATCCCCTGCGTCCCGATCAGCAGCATGCTGGGTTCGCAATCGAATCCTGGTGCACCCTGTTGCGTATTGGGCCGAATTCACCCTAACCGCGCCCGATAAATGGCATGGTCGTGGCCATGATCGTCATGAATTGAACATTTGCTTCCAGCGGCAGGTCTGCCATGAACAGGACAGCGTTGGCCACATTGTCGACGCCCATCACCGGCTCCGGCTTCATCGACCCATCGGCCTGAGGAACGCCGTCCGACATCTTCGAGGTCATCTCGGACGCTGTGTTGCCAATGTCGATCTGACCGCAGGCGATGTTGAAGGGCCGGCCGTCCAGCGAGATCGAGCGGGTCATTCCGGTAATTGCGTGTTTCGTGCTTGTATAGGGGGTTGAGCCCGGTCTCGGCACGGCAGCCGAGATCGACCCGTTGTTGATG
The DNA here is from genome assembly GCA_963664715.2 of Paracoccaceae bacterium. Classification (GTDB taxonomy): domain Bacteria; phylum Pseudomonadota; class Alphaproteobacteria; order Rhodobacterales; family Rhodobacteraceae; genus JAPOXR01. The sequence goes on along the minus strand of CAXXUY010000011.1, from coordinate 302,529 downwards.
ATTCGCCCGCCCCGCGGGTCCTGATCGCGCATCACGTTGAACGCTCCCCGTGCGCAGAGAAATGCGCCATAGAGGTTCACATTCATCACCTTGAGGAAATCCTCGGGCGGAATGTCCCCGATGGGGGCAGCAGCCACATTGTTGCCCGCGTTGTTGAACAGAACATCCAGCCGGCCATGCGTGGCCTTGATCTCGGAATAAAGGGCGTCAACCTGCGCGGGATCGCTCACGTCGCAAGTGATGGCCAGTCCGTCTCCCATGGCTTCGACCGTTTCGTCCAGCGCCATTTTCCGCCGGCCGGTCACGGCAACCGAATAGCCGTTCTGAGCAAGCTTGATCGCGCAGGCCTTGCCAATCCCCGACCCTCCGCCGGTCACAAGAGCGAATTTGGACATGTGGTGTCTCCCATTTTGGTGCTCCGCTGCGGCGAGCGGTTCTTGTTTTCGAACAGTTGGAGATGCGCCCCGATGGCCGCAAGACAGGCCTTGGTATCGCGGGAGATCGCGGCGTCATAAATGGCCTGGTGCTCGGCCCGTGTCATAGTCGAAAACCCGAATTCCGCGATTTGCGACACGGCATACATCCGAAAGGTGTCATAGGCCGACTTGTAGCTTTGCAGCAGCATCTCCGAGCCACAGGCCGACAGGAGCTTCTGGTGAAACAGCCAGTCCTGCCGCGACCACCGCTTCAGATAGGGTGAAAGGTCATCGGCCGCAGCCATCTGTGCTTCGACATAAGCCAGATTGTGATGGGCCGCGTTCAGCGCCAGTTCCCAGTCGAAATCCCCGCGCTCAAGTGCCAGCAGCGCGCCTTCGCACTCCAGCAACTGCCGCAAGTGGACCGCCTGCCGGAAGGTCTCTTCACTGTGCTCGGTTGCACGAAAGCCATAGTGTTTTTCGGCCTGGACGAAGCCTTCTCCCGCCAGCCGCAGCAATGCCTCGCGCAGCCCGGCCCTGGAACACCGCATTTCGTTCTGCAAGTGCTGCGGCTTCAATCGTTCACCCGACTTCCAGCGTCCCCAGATCAGGCCATCCCGCAGGATGTCATAGGGGTCTTCCAGACTTTCCTTGTTTCTTGGCAGCTCCATTCCTCCTGCCTATGACGGGATCGGAATGACGTCAAGTTTCTTTTGAAAAGCCCAAAAATATTCGATTAGACCAGATAGTTTCGAAACTCTTTTGACGCAAAACCCGACAGGATGCTATCAGTCGGCCTTGCATGAATCGGGTGGATTCGATGGCGAAGAAGCGCAGGGTCACGATCGACGAACATGGTCAGGAACGAAACCGGGGGGCGAGTGGCGGTCGGGCCGGCCGGTCTTTCTGGAGCCGTTGCTTGACGATCCGTTGAACCACCCCAAGATTTTCAAATGGTTGACCGGGTTCCCCGGCTTCTTCTTTCCGTGGTTCGCGCTTTACATGGTGTCAATCGGCATCGCTTGTGTCTGGTTCACTCCCGAAATGACCCGGATGGAGACAATTCAGCCGGGTTGGATGTCTGAAATCCTTGTACGCAATCTGGCGTTCCTGTGGGTCTGGACCGGGGCGCTTCACCTTTGGTTCTACAGCTACAGGATGCAAGGGCGATTGAAGAAGTACAACGTCAACTGGCAGTCGAAAGACAACCCGATCTTCCTGTTCAACGATCAGGTTTATGACAGTGTCTTCTGGGCCCACTGCGGAACGGTGATCTGGACGGGTTATGAGTGCGGGCTTTGGTATGGCTATGCGAACGGCTGGCTGCCATACCTGAACCCGGCCGAGCATCCGGTGATTTTCTGTCTCTTGATGATTGCGGTTCCGTTCTGGCGGAACTTCCATTTCTACTGGATCCACCGGCTGATCCACTGGAAACCGCTCTATGACTGGGTGCACTATCTGCATCACAAGAACGTCAATGTGGGTCCCTGGTCCGGAATGGCCATGCATCCGGTCGAGCATCTGATCTATTTCTCGTGCATGTTGATCCATCTGGTCGTGCCGAGCCATCCGCTGCATATGCTGTTCAACGGGTTCCAGACGGGGCTTGGTCCAGGGGTCAGCCACTCGGGATTTGACGAGATCGTCTTCGGCGACGAGATGGCGCTGCGCAATGACCGCTACATGCACTATCTGTACCACCGATTTCACAACGTGAATTTCGGCGAGAGCAACGTGCCGCTCGACAAGTGGTTTGGCAGTCTGCATGACGGCACGCCTGAAGCAGATGAGCATTTCCGCCAACTCCACACGGAAAGGGTGAAGGCCGCTGCCGCCAAGCAGCAGACATGATCCGGAGCGTCATCGTTGGCACTCGGACTTTTCGGCCTGGCTTGGCCTTGTTCCCCGGCAGCACTCGACCGGAGGCAGGCAGCACCAGGGGAGGGTCTCGAAGATGGGTCAGAGCGATCTCAGGCGATTGCTGTTTGTCGGCACCATGGCGGAGATCCGCTGGGCTGTCCGGCGCGGGGTGCCTGAAGGGTCATGGCTTGCCGGCATGCTGGTCCGCAAGTCGGGGAGGTTGGTTGCCATGGCCAACCGGATGGCGCGCATGGCCTGGGCGCTGATGACGAAGAAGGAAAGCTATCTCGACCCCGTCACGGCTGCTGCCTGAGTGGCTGCGGCCTGACGTGATGGCGTGGTGGATGTGAGCAGGACGGAGGACGGGTAAGGGCAAACGATCATCGAGACGGGACCGGGGAAACCAGCTGATTGTCGAGAGCTGCGAGTTCGTCTCAGCGATTTGGACCTGGTCCTCGCATCTCCATACTGGCCCGCGGCGCGTTGAGATGCCGCATCGAGAGGCCGAATACATGACAGTACCTGATCACCTTGCCCGGTGTGTCCAAAGAAATTGCTTGCACTCAGGGGGGCGTCCATCCCGTCAATTTTGGGCGTGTATTCCGGGCTGAAGGCAACGAGAGAGGCCCTCAGCAGGACCAGAATAATCAAGAAATGGGACTGAAACGCTTATGCAGGATTCTTCGAGCCAGATTGCCAATCAACTCCTGGGACAACCAAGAGACACCCACTCGGTCATCGCATCAATCAACTCTCCGGTCGGGTAGTCCGCAATGTCTTCCGGCGAGAACCCGGCGTCGTCCAGTTTCTCATAGTGTCACCCCCGGAAGTCTTCATATTCGCCCAACACCTTGGCAGCTCCTGTCTGTTTTGAGACGCCAGGTGCCGTGATCCAGTTACGCACCTTGCGTATTGCCTTGGCATAGTTACCTTCATGCGCTTCGGATTCACTTCCGGCAAGCTCGGACAGAGCAATCTTGTATCGATATTTCTGCTCTTTCAGCACCAAAATCCTCTTTTGATCAAAAGGGGCTGCCACCGAAGTTCCTGCACCCGAAATCCAGACCGAGTTCAAACGGCATGTTCATCCGGTGGTGTTCGCCGGGCCTGGAAGACTGACACCGGCTCAGATCATGGATCGAGTAGTTGGATCTGCGGATGAGCTCTTTGATCCTTTTTAGGCGGGTCTCACCTGAATCAGCTCGTTTCGTGGCAAACCTTGGCTTGAACCCAAACCTAATCAGAAAGAACAGGATCGCCTGAAGGAGTGGCTCATACTCATTGTCCAGTGGACAGTTGATGAAAACACATTTGCTGAAATCTGGAGAAGCCAAAATCAGCCCTTTGGCGGGTGTGGGTCTTGCCCGTAAGAATCTCGATCCCGAATTCTGTTGATCGGGCCGTCAGTCCGAACAGCGTCATCTGTTCCTCGACCGAGAGGCTCCAGAGTCTCGCGATGCGAGAGAACATGCGCAAAGCCGGGCCGGGGAGTTCCTTGCGGTCGAACGCCGTTGTAGGTTGTGCCTGTCCAGTCACGGCATCATCCCAATACGGCGTATTTTGGACATCTGGTCCATTATTGGACTATGTTAAAGGCTGGAATGAGCCAACTGAAGGAGGGCTTTCGGAAGGACTGAAACGGAGAATCGACAGTGGTGTCGTTCGTAGTTGGTCCGTTCGGGGCGAAGCTGAACCTCACCGTCAAGACCGATGCCGATATGACCGGCTCTCTCTTACAGTCCGACGAATAACGGATATGTCCTCGCTTTCGGTCGCAAGCAGGGCTATTCCGGCTAAGAGGATCGTCGGCGGCCGGTGATGGCAGGCAAGAACAAGGTTCTCGAGATCATTGCCTTCGACAGCTTGTCTGAATGGCATGAGGTAAGAATCGGGAGTCGTCACAACCGGTCTATCGACATCCTCGGTGAAGGGATGGCAGATCCGGGCCATTACAGTTGGGTGGAACAAACGCAATTGCGAGTAAGAGAAGTGTTGAGAGGCAGGCCTGGGAGAGGACCGCGCTCCGGTCACCGCCTTTCCGATGACAGAGGAATACGAGTGGATTCACCGGCGCAAGCTGTATCAGGGGTCTGTGCCCTGAGTGGGTCTCCGTATGGCTCCAGAGAAACGTGAGTTGTCAGGGCAATCGTGGGCAGAATACCGGAAACAGAACTGGCGAGACACTGGGCCGGGCTTGCCATTCTCGAGCGCCTCTCGGAAGCGGGATCGGAACTCTCGAGCGAGGAAGTCAGCGCAATCCTCGGAACGAGGAATGCGAAAGGCATTGGATCGGCACTGCGGCCGACCGGAGATACGCTCAACCGCGCGGGGATCCGTTTCGACGAAACCGTGAGCAGGCGAACCGTGCGCGGGCGAATCGTCTGGACCGGGGGGCCAAGGGTCCGGCAGGCCGTGCAGGTCCTCGAACAGGAACGATCGAGGTGGATGAACAAGAGGCGGCAAGACGCCGTGCCTCTTGTGGAAGTGCAATCCGATCATCCCGGGCCGGTCCTGGTGCTCCGGGCGCTCAAGTCGAGGCAAGAGCTTTTCAGGGTTTTAGGCGGAATGTCGGAGCTGGACGAGTTCCTCGAAGTCGAATGGCTTGACATCGGAGAGGGCAAATACGAGGTGATCGGAGAGATATTCATCGACCGGATCGAACCCGGTGCGGATGGATGCAAGCACCCGATTCCGGAAGGTTACGGCGAGAACGGCATCTGGGTGCGGGGAACGCACGACTATGCCAGGCCGGGGGTTGCGGGGGGCATCGGGTCCGGAATGTCTCCAATGATTGCCTGCGTGGGTATAGCGACATGGGTTGAACGCCGGATCGCACTCGTGGACGCAGTGCGCCAACTGGAGGCGGTCCGCGCGGCGGAAGACCTGTTGATGCTCAGAGATACGAAGCCGCTATGGCACGACGTCGAGGCGCAGAAGAGCTTCCTGTATGTGAATTGGATCGGAGCGCGCGGAATCGCAGGTCCGAGCAGTGCTCCGCCCCTGCGAATGCGGCTGCGTTGCTGGTATGAGATCGTCATCGAGACTGCGGCGCAGAAACGCGTCGTGTTGCGCGAGGAAGGCTTGCGGGGAGACGATGAACGAACGGTGACGCGGGCGATTGCCCGTTGGCGCGAGTCGAATGCAGCGAGTGCAAGTGAGCAGGTTCTGGTCCGGGAATTTCGGATCGCAAAAAGGCAGCCCAGGCCCATGCCACCTTGAGTTCCGTGTCGGCGGCGGCAAAGCCGCATATGGCATGGACGGGATTCAGACCAGTAATGACAGGCGCTGCCGGGGCCGGTTCCGCGAGGCCCGATTGCGGCTTGGCCGATGCCCGGACAGGTCCGGACCCGCTGGCCGGCAACTGCACCGCGTCATTCAATCGACTTGCTGATCAATCGTGTTGGACGTTTCAGAGTTGGCCCCGGGCAATGCGGGGCTGCGAGACCGTACTACATCTCGGTACCGGAAACGAAGGCCGCCCGTCTCACCTGCGGAAGTGTCCTGGTTTGCGCAGGCATCGGAAATCCCGTCAGCTTCCGCGGTCTGGCCGTCGAGGTTCCTGTTGTGTCCGCCCCATGGTGGCACGCAACAACCATCAAATCTGCCAGAGTGCTGTCAAGGTGGCACTCTTACTGGACAACGACCGCTCTGCATCGCCCTTGTCGAAGGTCTGCCGCAGTCCTCAAGCGGGAAGTCTCAGCGACTCAAACTCGAGCTATTCCGTTACGGAACGGATGAGTGATGCAGTGGGTACCAACTGGAATTCGGTGCAGACCGGGCAAGACCTACCAGATTGCGGACGAAACCGCTATGAGAGTCGTACGGTCCGAGTTCAACTCAACAAGCGGTGAATTCGATCTGCACAAGAAGATTTACTTCCCTGACGGGGAGAATATCGGGAGGTATACCGACTGCAATTTGCTCGATATCGACGGAAGCGAGCGAAATGTGACGATGTTGACGTTCAATGAGTCTTGATCCGTCTCAATCACAGAAGGAGGTTCCCATGAAATCCAGAATTCTCACCATGTCGACGGCTGCGATCGCGGCGCTATGCACGGTTGCCGGCATTGCGTCCGCCGAGACAAATGTCGGAATGATCACGACCCTGTCTGGCGGCGGTGCCGGACTCGGCATCGATGTGCGCGACGGTTTCATGCTGGCCGTCAAACAATCCGGTCGGACCGACATCGAGGTCGTCGTCGCCGACGATCAACGCAAACCTGATGTTGCCGTCCAGCTTGCCGACAGGATGGTCCAATCGGACAAGGTTGATGTTCTCACTGGCATCATCTGGTCGAATCTTGCCATGGCGGTGGTGCCGTCTGTGACCGCACAGGGCAAATTCTATATCTCGCCGAATGCAGGCCCCTCCGCACTCGCCGGAAAGGGATGCCATCCGAACTACTTCAACGCGGCCTGGCAGAACGACAACCTGCACGAGGCGGCCGGGGCCTATGCGAATTCAGTCGGCTACGCGAATTCCTTCATCCTGGCACCCAACTACCCTGCGGGACAAGACGCCCTGACCGGCTACAAGCGTTTCTTCGAAGGCGGGATCGCCAGCGAACTCTATACGAAACTCGGCCAGACAGACTACGCAGCCGAAATCGCGCAGATCCGGGCATCCGAAGCCGACAGCGTGTTCTTCTTCCTGCCGGGCGGCATGGGGATCGCGTTCTTGAAGCAGTACAGTGATTCCGGTGTGGACATTCCGGTAATCGGTCCGGCGTTCTCCTTTGATCAGGGCATCCTGCAGGCCGTGGGCGAGGCGGCCCTGGGTGTCGTGAACACGTCGCAGTGGAGCAAGGACATCGACAACCCGACCAACGCAGCTTTCGTGGAGAGTTTCCAGGCTGAATACGGTCGGCTGCCGTCACTCTATGCCAGCCAGGGATTTGATACCGCCAACCTGCTGATCTCTGCACTGGAGACTGCGGAGGTCAGCGACGCCGATGCCTTCCGCGATGCACTTAAGGCGGCGGAATTCGACAGCACGCGCGGCGCCTTTGAATTCGGTGACAATCACCACCCGATTCAGACGATCTACGCACGCGAGGTGGTCAAGGAGGGCGATGTCTTCACAAACAGGATCATTGGTGTCGCCTTCGAGAACCACTCGGACGCCTATGCGCCTGAATGCGAGATGTAAGAAGAGTGGCCGGACCTGATTCATCAGGTCCGGCACCTGCGGGGCTGGCCTTGTGTCGTTCGCGCTGATTGCAGAGCAAATCCTGAACGGGGTGCAGTTCGGCATCATGCTGTTCCTGATGGCGGCGGGGTTGACGCTCATCTTTGGCGTTATGGGACTGATCAATCTTGCGCACGGATCGCTCTACATGGTCGGCGCGTTCGCCGCGGCAGCGGTTGCCGGCGCCACCGGGTCGTTTCTGCTGGCACTGCTGGCTGCGCTGACGGCAGCGGCCATCGCGGGGGCATTGGTCGAACTCGTCGTCATCCGGAGGCTCTACGGCAAGGATCATCTCGACCAGGTCCTGGCCACCTTTGCGCTCATTCTCATTTTCTCAGAGGGAACGAGATGGATATTCGGCTCGTTCCCGCTCTATTTCAACATCCCCGGATACCTGTCGGGACCCATCTCGCTGCCTGGCGGGATTCAGTATTCCCTCTATCGCACTGCGTTGATCGCGGCTGGCCTTGTCATTGCGCTCGGACTGGGCCTGATGATCACGAGAACCCGCATCGGCGTGCAGGTCCGCGCCGGTGAAAACGACCGAGAAATGATCGCGGCGCTCGGGGTAGACATATCGAAACTCTACACCCTGATCTTCGCGCTTGGCGCGGCGCTCGCCGGCCTTGCCGGCGCCCTGGTTGGCGCAATCCAGTCAGTGCAGGTGGGAATGGGCGAGCCGGTGCTGATCCTCGCATTCGTGGTGATCATCATAGGCGGAATAGGTTCAATCAAGGGCGCTCTGATCGGGAGCATACTCGTCGGGCTCACGGATACCCTGGGCAGCGTCTTCCTGCCACAGGCACTTCGACTTGTGATGGATGCCTCCTCCGCAACCGCGGTCGGCTCGTCGATTGCCTCGATGGCGATCTACATCCTGATGGGCATCGTCCTGATCTGGCGTCCAACCGGTCTGTTCGGAGCGCGGCTTTGATCAGAGAGCGCCATTTGAACACGGCCCTTATAGTTGTCTGCATCGTGATTCCGGTCTGGGCGCAACTTGCCGATGAACCCTTCATCATCACGCTGATGACGCGTGCCGCCATTTTCGCATTGGCAGCGGTCGGGCTCAACATCGCGCTTGGACTTGGCGGTCTTGTCAGTCTTGGACATGCAGCTTTCTTTGGACTTGGCGGGTATGCGATGGGCATTCCCGCGTTCCATGCCCAGACCTTCACCCCGGTGGCGGAATGGCCGTTTCTGATCGAAGGCACCAAATCGATGCCGGCGATCTGGCTCGCTGCCGTTGCCGTGTCCGCCTTCGCGGCAACGGTAATCGGCATCCTGTCGCTCCGGACCTCGGGCGTCTATTTCATCATGATCACGCTCGCATTTGGCCAGATGTTCTTTTACTTCTCGATCAGCTGGCCAGCCTATGGCGGTGAGGACGGGCTGTCCATCTATGTTCGCAACGGGTTTCCCGGCTTGAACACGCTCGATCCCATTCAGTACTGCATGATCTGCCTTGCGATTCTGGCGGCCGCACTGGCATTGGTGTCGCGGCTTGCGCGATCGCCTTTCGGACTTGCCCTGAACGCAGCGCGCCAGGTTCCTCAACGCGTCGAGACTGTTGGCCTCAACCCGAACCGGCTGAAGCTCGCGGCCTTCGTGATTTCCGGTGCGATGACAGGGCTGGCCGGCGCACTGTTCGCCGACCTGAACCGCTTCGTCAGCCCGGCCATGTTCAGCTGGCAGCTCAGCGGCGAGATCATGATCTTCGTGATCATCGGAGGGGTCGGGCGCCTGTTCGGTCCTGTTGCCGGTGCGCTCGTGTTCGTGACGCTTGAACATCTGCTGGGCGGCGTCAGCGAATTCTGGCTCGTCCATTTGGGCATCCTGCTCCTTCTTATCGTGCTTTTCGGTCGCGGCGGGTTGATCGGCATGATTTGCGGCCGGGAGGAGTCCCATGCCTGAAGCTGTTCTTGCCACCCATGCAATTTCCAAGAATTTTGGCGCGCTGACAGCCAGTGACGACATCTCGATCGATCTCCGTCCCGGTGAGATCCACGCGATCATCGGCCCCAACGGCGCCGGCAAGTCAACGCTGATCGCCCAGATTTGCGGAACCCTGAAACCTTGTGCCGGAAACGTTGAGTTGCTCGGGCGCGATGTCACGAAGGAAAGTGCACGCGACCGGGCCCGTGCCGGCCTGGGACGAACATTTCAAATCTCTGCCCTGGCGATGGAGGACACCGTCCTGCAGAACGCAGTGCTGGGAGCGTTGGGCGCATCGGGCCGCCCTTGGCGGTTTTTCCGGCCTGCACTCCGGGATGGCGAACTCAGAGACGCCGCGGAGAGAGCCCTCCTCAGGGTCGGCCTGGACGATTTCATGCGCGTGAGAACGGCCGAACTCAGCCATGGCCAGCGCCGGCAGCTTGAGGTTGCCGTAGCCCTGACCCTGAATCCCAGGGTCTTCGTCATGGACGAGCCGATGGCAGGACTCGGATCCGAGGGCTCAAAGCGCTTGACTGGCTTCCTGGATGCCCTGCGTCACGAGGCCCCGATCCTGCTTGTCGAGCACGACATGGACGCGGTCTTTGCACTGGCCGACCGGATCAGTGTTCTTGTCTATGGCAGGATCATTGCAACGGGTTCGGGAGACGACATTCGGGCCAACCCGGAGGTGCGGGAGGCATATCTGGGGGATGAGGCATGACACTGCTCGCACTCTCGAATGTCTCCGCCTCCTACGGATCAAGCCAGGTGCTGTTCGGCGCCGAGCTGAGAGTGGCCGAGGGAGAGGTCGTTGCCCTGATGGGCCGGAACGGCATGGGCAAGAGCACCATGGTGAAGTGCATTTGCCGAATGATGCCATCCAGGGGCACCCTTGCCTTTGATTCCGTCGATCTCAGCCGCCTGACCAGCCACCAGGCAGCGCGCCTGGGCATTGGCCTGGCTCCGGAAGGCAGAAGGTGTTTTGCTGCGCTCACCGTCTCTGAAAACCTGATCGCCGCGGCCAGGCCCGGCTACTGGACGTTCGAAAGGGTTGTGGATCTCTTTCCGAGGCTGGGGGAACGGAAGACCCAACGGGCGGCCTCACTGTCTGGTGGAGAACAGCAGATGGTTGCGATAGGCCGCGCTCTCATGACCAACCCGAGACTGCTCATTCTCGATGAGGCGACGGAAGGGCTTGCGCCGATCATTCGTCAGGAAATCTGGTCAGCGATAACAAGGCTCAAGCTGGAAACCGGATTGTCCATTCTGGTCATCGACAAATCGATCAGGGAGTTGCGCAACGTCTGCGACCGCGCCGTCATTCTTTCCCGGGGCCGCACGGCCTGGAGCGGGACGATTGAAGAGCTCACACCGCAGGTCACCGAGCAGCATGTAGGGGTGTGATGTCCCTCCGGCTTGAACGGGAGGTCTTCCTCGAACACTGCGAACTGGCAGGGTCTGCCATCCATCCCCGCCGGTTCGAGAAAATGAACGGCTGTTTCGTGACCTCCTTCGGGACAAGGCTCCATTGGCCTGTTGCGAGGCTTCGCGAATCCGGCAGTGCTTCCGCGGCGTTGCGATGCTGCAACACCGGGTCGGATGCCCGCCAACAACAAAAGTGGAACCTGACAGGCTTGGCGCCGTTGACCGGACCAATGCCGGGAACCGTGGTCAGGCTCGAGTAGCTCTCGGCATGGGCGGCCTCGCTGGCGATCAGAATTTCGATCTGCCGGTCATGTCTGGCAACGGCCTTGTCGAGCCTGGCAATGACACCCGGAATCACCTTCCCCGACAGGGGATCGCATATTTACCGGAGGGTTTCCTTCAAGGCCAAGCACTGATCGACGAGTTGTTTTCCGGACATCAAGCTGTCACCGGGACGCTCAAGCAACCCATCACGCGGGTCAGTGCCGGCGTCGACCAGAACCAGCAAAGATCCTGCTAGCGAATCTCCAGAACCGCGTCACCCAAAACGTTCGGGTCCGGTTCGACGCCCAGGCCCGGCGCATCGCTGGCGGCCATCCTCCCGTCGACACGTTTCGGCGCCCCGCCTGCGAGATCGACGGTGCCGTAGGAGTTGAAATCGGTGGCCGAAAAGCAGAACTCCGCGGGCGTCGAACTGGCCAGGTGTGCTATGGTCGCGGTCACGATGTCGCCGCCCCAACTGTCTTCGATCGTCATCGGAATCCCCTGGTCGATGCAAAGGTCGCGCATCAGCTTGGCCATCGTCAGCCCGCCCACCTTCGAGACCTTTAAATTGATCACGTCCATCGCGTCCTCCGAAAGGCCGCGCACCAGTGTGCTTGGCCGGTCGATCACCTCGTCGAGCACGAAGGGCAGGGCGGTTCGACGTCGGATCGAGACACATTCCTCGTAGGTGAGGCAGGGCTGCTCGATATAGACGTCGAGGTCGGACACGGCGCCGACAACACGTGCCGCCTCGTGTCGGGTCCAACCGGTATTGGCGTCGGCCACCAGGAGATCGGTGGGTTTGAGCACCGACCGCGTGGTGCGGATGCGCGCGATATCCTCGTCTGCATCACCGCCTACCTTGAGCTGAAACTTGGTGTAACCCTCCGCTGCATAACCCTCGATCTTCGCTGCCATGGTCTCTGGCGTTTCCTGGCTGATCGCCCGGTAGAGCTGAACGGAGTCCTGCCGCTTGCCCCCAAGCAGCCGGTGCAGCGGTTGACCGGTATGCTTGCCCAGAATGTCCCAGCAGGCGATGTCGATTGGTGCCTTGGCGTAGGGATGCCCGCGTAGGGAGCGGTTCATCACTGCATTGATCTGCGAGAGGTTCGTTGGATCCTGACCAATCAGCTTCGGTCCGATCTCCGCCAGGCCCGCACGCACGCCGCGTGCAAAGGAGGGCAGGTAAGCTGAGCCGAGAGGGCAGCATTCGGCGTATCCGGTCAGCCCGGCATCGGATTCGACGGCAACGACGGTGCTGTCGAACACTTCGACATAATGGCCGTCGGACCAGGTGTAGCGTCCTTCCCGAAGCGGCAGATCAACCTGCCAGGCGCGAATTGCGTTTATCTTCACGGAAATCTCCCTAGGTGGCTACGACGCTGAAGGCAAAAGGGTTCCGGTCGTCGATGAAGATTGTATTGTGCTCCGCGACCCCCGCGCAACCGGCTGAGCCATACGGGCCGACGAACCGGTGCCGCAGGGGGATCGATCGCTCTTATTGTCGCCGTAGATGAGTGCGTTGCGAGCCGAAGCCCTGGCCGAAGTCGGCAGGCAGCCCGTGTTGGATCCAGGTGCCAAAGCATCGTCCGGCGCATGATGCAGGGCGTGGCGATCGGTATGGCGTCGAAGAATGAATGGACCCCGGCATTGCCGAATGAGGCCTCCAAGGCGACGCCATTTCGGTCGTGCGCGGTGACGGCAAGGTCCCGGGATCGCAGCGCCCGGGAAAAGCATACGCCAATGTTCCCGGCGCCGACCATGGTCACTTCTGTCGCTTCTTCAACCGGTGTCCCCTGCCTGCGAGAGCAACAAACGGACGTCCATCCGACGCCTTTCGGCTGAATGGCAGGCCGCATTTTCGAATTGCGCCACGGAAGCAGGGCGGCCCTGCGTGGCCGTAGGCATGGGCTCGCACTGGTGCCGAAGTGATGATCGAGGCGCGTCTCCACCTCAGCCTGCCGAGACCCGGATCACTTCGGGCTGTTGCGACCACTCTGCGTACCAGGTCCGGAACAGCGCGAATTGGGCTTCGGCATAGTTGCGCTGTGCGCTGGTCAGGGCGTCAGCTTCGTTGAAGTGAAGGAGGAATTCGGCGTCGCCGTTCAGCACCAGCAGATGCTTGTAGTAGAGGACCAGATCGGGCCCTTCATCGAACGAGGAGAGAACGCCGAGCGCCTCCTCGAGATCCAGGGCGAGCCGCCGGGCCGCGGCATCGCCACCAGCCGCCTTCTCGCAGAGCGCGACGAGATGCAGAACCTCTTTCGGCAGCGCATTTCCGATCCCGGTGATGGTGCCGCGCGCACCACAATTGACGTAGCCATGGAACACATTGGTGTCGACGCCGACCATCAGCGTCACGCTTTCATCCCGGGAAGTGATGTGCTCGGCTGCATAGCGCAGGTCATCGGAGCCGCCGAATTCCTTGAAGCCCACGAGGTTGGGGTGCGCGTCGCGCAGCGCAAAAAACAGCTCGGCCCGGGTGGCGAAGCCGTAAACGGGGCTGTTGTAGATGACCGCCGGCAGGCCCGGGGCAGCTGCCAGGACCGCCTTGAAATGCGCTTCCTGCGCGGTGGCGGAGTTGCCGCGGGAAAGCACGCGCGGGATTACCATGAGCCCCTGAGCTCCGACGTCTGCGGCATGGGCGGCAAGGGCCACGGCGGAATTCGTGTTGACCGCTCCGGTGCCGACGATCGTCGGCACGCCAGCGGCAACCAGAGCGGCGACGCCTGCCTTGCGCTCCTCGTCCGTCAGGAGCGGCCAGTCACCCATTGACCCGCAATACACCACGGCGGACATGCCGGCGGCGATCAGCTCCCGTGCCTTGCGAACCAAGGCGGCGGTGTCGGGAGCCCGGTCGGGCGTGCAGGGGGTCATCAGTGCGGGGACGCAGCCGGCAAAAGGGTTCTGTGTCATGTCGGGGCCTTTGCGTTTGGCGTTGGGGCCTGTTGACGGATCCACCATTCGAAGACGTCGAACCGGATGGGCCGAATTCCAATGCCGGGCCGGAGTCTATCGGGCCGATGGCGGGCGTCAGGGATGGGCGGGCGCAGGAACATGGCAAAACCTATGCTCCCGTCTCGACGACGACTTTGCCATGGGTCTCGCGCGGTGCCGAGACATAATCCCAGGCCTCTCGGTAGCCTTGCATCGGATAGACGCGATCGATCCGGGGGGCGACGAGCCCGCGCTTGAGCGCATCGTAGACGAATGTCTTGCCGCGGGCCTGGGCCTCGAGATTCTCGACATAGTTGAAGAGCGAGTAAGGGTGGAAGACCGCGTTCGCCTGAAACATGTCGACAATCGGCAAGGTCGGGAACTCGCCATCGAGCGTGCCGTAGAAGAAGATCCGCGCGTCCTTGGCAAGCGCAGGCGCGTATTGCCCGATCATGCTGCCGCCGACCGGATCAAAGGCCGCGTCGATTCCGCGCCCGTCGGTCGAGGATTTCAGAAACTCTGCCAGATCGCAGGAACCCGGAACAAAGACGTGGTCGGCGCCGGCCTCCTCCAGAAAGCGTCTGTTGTGGTCGAACCGGGAGGTGGCGATCATCCTGGCGCCGAAATGACGGCCGATCTCCAGTGCCGCGGTCCCGGCCGTCCCCGTCCCCGCCGTGACCAGGACGGTCCTGCCCGGCAAGACCCGCATGATTTCAACCAGAGGAAAATACGCGGTCATATACATCATCCACACCGACGCGCTTTCCACCGCCGAGAGCCCTTCGGGCGCCGGCGTCACGTAGCGGTGGTCGATGATGAGTTGCTCGGTGCTCGCCCCGCGGCGGTCGTAAAAGTACGGCAAGGTGCACATGCGCGTCCCGAGTTCGATGCCTGTCACGCCCGGCCCGATCGCATCCACGATGCCGGCCGCCTCCATCCCGATGCAGGCAGGAAATGCCGAGAAGCTGAACGAATACCGGTCGTGCATGAGATCCATGTCGCCCCAGTTCAGGGCGAAGGCCTCGACCCGGAGCCGGACTTCGCCCGTCCCCGGCGCTTCGTCCGGGACCTCTTCCAGCGACAATCCCTGATAGCCCTGGTATCCGTGTATCATCCAGGCGTGCGGCATTCCCCTGTCTCCTCCCGCGTCATTCGATTGTCATGTGGGCCAGTCTCCGGCGCATCGCGACGGCTTCGGCGATCCCGGTTTCCGGGTGACCAGACTGGCGCTGTGCCTGTGTTCGGAACCTGGAAGCCTCATCGCCGACCTCAATCCGGAGTCGAGACCCAGAGCACGCGCGCGTTCACCTCGGACAGGGAAATGCAGGCATGTCGCATCGCACTGTCGAAATAGGCGCAGTCGCCGACCTGCAGCTGCACGGGGGCGTAGCCTTCGGTGTGCAGCTCGATTTCGCCACTCAGGACATAGAGGACCTCCTCCCCGGGATGTGCAATCAAGGGTCCGAAGGACTCGATCGAGCCCGCCTTGATCTCGGCGACCAGCGGGATCATCCGCTTGTTGACCAACTCGTCGGCCAGCGTCTCGTAGACATAGGGCCCGGTCTCGTAGCGTTGGCCCTGGCCGCGGCGCGTCACAGCCCGACGCGTTCGCTTGACCGAGGGCCCGCTGGACGTCAACAGCCGCGACATGTCGACCCCGAGACCCTGGACGATGCGAAGCAGCGTCTGGAATGTTGGCGAGAGTTGCCCGCTCTCGACTTTCGAAAGCGCCGAATGCGAGAGCCCGCCTTTCTCGGCGAGTTCGGTCTGGGTCATGCCCAGCTCGATCCGGAATTGCCTGACGCGCGCGCCAAGCGTCGCCGCCGTCACCTGGTCTGACATCTGCGCGCTCTCGCGGTTGTTGCGGATGAAGGGCGGCGAGTCGAGTTTTTCGTTCGTATGGGAAGAATCTTGCATGATCGGAAATTATTTGACAGAGTGATCAGAAGCAACAGGGTCCGTGCGGACTATCCACTTTTCGGAGACGAAGGGACGATGCGAGTAGCGACGGATGTCGGCGGCACATTCACCGATATAGTCGTATTCGACGATGCAATTCCGGGATCATATGGCACGATCAGTGTGGCCAAGGTCGATTCGACACCGCCAGATTTCGAAGCCGGCGTGCTGAATGCCATCCAGAAGGCGGGGGTCGAGACTTCGGGCTTCGATCAGTTCGTTCACGGAACCACGGTCGTGATCAACGCGTTGCTCTCGCGGCGGGGTGCCAGAACCGGATTGATCACGACGGCGGGTTTCCGCGACGTGCTGGAGATTGCGCGTGCCAACAGGCCGGATCTGTTCAACTTCTACTTTCGCAAACCGCCGCCCTTCGTGCCGCGCCATCTGCGTTGCGAAATCTCGGAGCGGGTCGATTACAAGGGATCCGTGATCACACCCCTGGCGCTCGGGGAGGTCGAGCCGCTCGCCGCGTATTTCCGGGAGCAGGGGGTTGGTGCCGTTGCGGTCTGTTTCCTCCATGCCTACGCGAACCCCGCCCACGAGCGGCAGGTTGCCACGCGCCTGCGCAAGCTCTGCCCGGAGATTTCAGTGCTCACATCGCACGAAATCACGCGCGAATGGCGGGAATATGAGCGGACGAGCACGACGGTGCTGGCCGCATATGTTCACCCGCTGACGCACCGGTATCTCGGCTCACTGGCAGACAAGCTGCAGGCGGCAGGACTGCCCGGACGCCCCCACATCATGCAGTCGAACGGCGGAATCACGACGATCGAGTCGGCGGCGGCGAACCCCGTCAGCATGATCGAATCCGGGCCGGCCAGCGGCATGCTCGGCGCCCTGGTGCTCGGGAAGATGCTTGGCGAGCGCAATCTCATCGGCCTCGATGTCGGCGGCACCACCGCCAAGTGCTCGCTGATCAAGGACGCGACGCCACATGTGACGAACGAGTACTTCATCGAGCGCACCCGCACCTATCCAGGCTATCCGATCCGGACTCCGGTCATCGATATTGTCGAGATCGGCAGCGGTGGCGGCAGCATCGCCAGACTTGACGCAGGTGGCAAACTGCATGTTGGACCGCAAAGCGCCGGAGCTACCCCCGGTCCGGTCGCTTATGGGCGGGGCGGGGTAGAGCCGACCACGACGGACGCCCATCTTCTGATCGGACGGATAAATAAGGAGAACTTCCTGGGTGGCGAGGTGACGCCCGATATGGACGCGGTGAGAGCGGCGTTCTCTGAGCTTGGGGCTGCACTGAAGGTCGACGCGATCGAGGCAGCCAGGGGCGTCGTGCGCATCGCCAATGCCGATATGGTCAGCGCGCTGAAGCTGGTGTCGATCAATCGCGGATACGACCCGCGCGATTTCAAGCTCGTCGCTTTTGGCGGTGGCGGCCCCATGCACGCGGTTGCACTCGCCAGCGAACTGCGGATTCCCGAGATCATCATACCGGTCAACGCAGCGGTCTTTTCGGCATGGGGCATGCTGATGTCGGATCTGCGCCGCGATTATGTGCGCACAAGGGTCGTGCGTCTGGATGCAGCAGAGCCCGAGGAGCTTGAGTCTGTCTTTGGCGAGATGTCGGAAACGGCCCTGGTCGAGTTAGAGGCCGAAGGCGTGTCGCGGGATCGCATGGTCTTCGAGCGCTGGGCCGATTTTCGCTACAAGGGGCAGGAGCACACCGTCAAGGTGGCGCTCCCGGTCGAGCCGGTCACCGCGGAGGCGGCGGTCGAATGGCAGGATAGGTTCCACGCCGAACATGCGCGCGAATACGCGTTCCGGCTCGATGTGCCGGTCGAGATCGTCAACTTCCACCTGGTCGGCAAGGGGCTTGTTCACGCGCCGGGGTTGCCGCGGCTGGCGGAGGCCCCGGCAGGTGAGGAACCGCCGGAGGACGGCCGGCGCGAGGGTGATTTCGATCAGCACGGTGTCCATCCGGCCAAGATCTACATCCGCGATCGCCTCGCAGCCGGACATGTGCTCGTGGGTCCGGCCGTGGTGGAGGAACCGGCAACGACGGTCGTCATCCCTCCGGGGTGGCAGTCACGCGTCGATTCTCTCGGCAATCTTCGCGTGACGCGGGTCAATCCAGGGCAGGAAGTGAAGAAGGCCGCATGACCAGACTGCTGTATCTCCATGTCGTCGGGAGCGATCCGGCAGACGGATCGAACCGGTATGCCGTGCAAATGCAGGAGCATTTGGCCGCGGCGGTTTCGGATCAAACGATCGTCGACCTCATCGCCCTGTCCGCCAACCGGCCCAGGCATATCGATTTCCACTCCTATGAGGGACTCATCCTCCCGGATCTGATCCACCATGTCCATGCGAGTGCGGCTGACTATGACGGCTTCGTCATCGGCTGCTTCTATGACATCGGCTTGAGAGAGGCGCGCGAGGTTTCCGGCCGGGCTGTCGTGACGGCGCCCTGTCAGGCCGCGACCGACATGGCGATGCATCTGGGCAACTGCTTCTCGATCCTCGTCGGGACGCCGAAAAACATACCCAAGATGAGCGAGAACGTTCGGCTCTATGGGCGGGATCACTGCATGGCTTCGATGCGCGCCGTGGGCCTCAGCGTCTGGGAACAACAAACCGCGCCGGACGTCTTCGAACGCATGGCAGAGGTAGGCCGGATCTGCGTCGAGCAGGATGGCGCCGAGGTCTTGATCCTCGGTTGCACAGCGGGCTTCGGCCTCCACGACAGGCTGCGCGAGGCATTGGGTGTACCTGTCCTCGATGCTATGCTTGCGCCCACATTGTATGCGGAGTTTCTTTCCGAGACGGTGCAGCGCCTTGGTTGGTGCCCAAGCCGGGTGGGCGGCAGCGTTCCGCCGCCGGACGCGGAAGTCAGACAGTGGAATCTGTTTGCAGGCGCGCCGGCCGAAGGGGTCAGGGTGTCTGGGGCTAGACCTCACGCGGGCAATACGGCCCGCGCGCTCTGAAGAAGTGTCGGGTTGCGTCGATGCGTTGTTGCAACCCATCACAACAACAACAGTGAACACAGGGAGACTGTAATGACAAAACTACACGGACCACTGGTCACAACGGCATCCGCGCTGCTTCTTGCGGGATTCACGGCGGTTTCGCCGCTGGCGGCGCAGACGGTGTTGCGGCTCGACGAGCATGCGATCGGTGAGATCGATCCGGCGAAGGCGACCGACTACGCCGACTCGATGATTTTCTACAACATCTATGACACGCTGGTGATTCCCGCCGCGGGCGGCACGGAGATCCTGCCGCATCTGGCCGAATCATGGACGGTCGATGGCCAGACCTACACGTTCACGCTGCGCGACGACGTCAAGTTCCACAGCGGCAACGTGATGGATTCCGAGGATGTCGCGTTTTCGATCGAGCGCAAGATGACGCTTGGACAAGGTTTCTCAAGCCTGTTCGCCGACGTGATCGACAGCGTGGAAACGCCGGATGCACGAACCGTGTCGATCACCATCAAGCAGCCCTATGCGCCGTTCCTGGGTTCGCTCGTCCGGCTCGCGATCGTCGACAAGGATACCGTTCTCGAAAACCTGGCCGAAGGCGATTACGGCGACCTGGGCGACTACGGACAGGCCTATCTTTCGTCGACCACGGCCGGGACCGGCGCCTACACCATCTCGTCGCACAATCCGCAGGAACTGACGGTGATGGAAAAGAACGCCGATTACTTCCTCGGCGTGCCTGCCGAAGCACCGGATACGGTCGAGTTGCAATACTCGATCGAACCGGCAACCTTGCGCGCGCTGATCGCCCGAGGCGAACTCGATATCGGTGACCAGTGGATGGCGCCCGAGATCAAGGCAGCCGTCTCGGCCGAAGAAAGCGTGTCCCTCGGACAGGTGGCTGGCATTTCCTCGTTCTACCTGAAACTGAACAACCAGCGCGCGCCGCTCGACGACGTGCATTGCCGACGTGCCTTCGCGTTCGCATTCGACTATGACGCCATCCTGGAGCAGACGCAGGTCACCGAGGAAATAGCGTTTGGTCGCCAGGCACATGGCCCGCTGCCGCTGGGCGTGCTGGGTTCCGATGACGGCATCCCGGCAGGCCGGTTCGACCTCGATGCCGCGCGGGCGGAACTCGAGCAGTGCCAGTACGATCCGGCAGAGCATGAAATCCAGCTCAACTGGGTCGCGGGCAATCCGATCCAGGAACGCATCCAGCTGATGATGCAGCTCAATCTCGGTGAGCTTGGCTTCGACACGACGATCACGACGACGCCTTGGGCGATGTTCACCGAGCTTGCTGCGACGGCCGAGCGTACCCCGCATGTCAGCCCGGTGAACTTCATCCTGACGACGCCCGATCCGGACTCGATGCTCTACACCATGTATCACAGCGATGCAGTCGGTACCTGGGCCTCGGTGGACTGGGTCATGAACGAGGAGGTCGACAGCATGATCGAGGCCGGTCGCACGGAAACGGATCCGGAGACGCGGGCAGCGATCTACCGCGACCTTGGCAACAAGCTGGTCGAAGACCAGGTGTCGATCTTCGCGTACGAGTTGGTCGGCGTCTTCCCGATCCGCGCCGTCGTGCATGTGCCGGCCCTGCAAGAAGAGGGGCGGACCTATGCGGTTCAGGGGATGAACTTCATGTTCCGTGAAATGACCATGAACTAGGTCACGCCGAGAGGGGGCGGCGACTCGAGTTGTCGCCCCCTGATCTACGGCCGCATTCCTGCATCTGCGAAAACGAACCCGCGTGAATCTCTGGCGCTACTTCCTCGGCCGTCTCCTCGGATCGCTGCTCGTCCTGTTCGGCGTCTCGATCCTGATCTTCGGTGTCGCGCGCCTGATCCCGGGCGATCCTGCCCGGATTGCATTGGGACCGATGGCCTCGGCCGAGCAGGTCGAGATGATGCGCGAGCGTTTGCGGCTGAACGAACCCGTCGTCGTGCAGTACGGCGAGTTCGCTAAGGATCTGCTCCGGGGCGACCTCGGCATCTCGCTCTACACCAAGCGCCCGGTGACCAGCGACATCCTGTCAACGCTGCCTGCGACCTTCGAACTTGTCCTCGCCGCCGCGCTGATCATGACGCTCATCGGTGTGCCGCTCGGCATCGTCGCGGCGCGCTATCGGAATTCGGGCGTGGACCGAGCCGCCAATCTCGCGGCCCTCCTGGGTGTCGTCACGCCGTCATTCGTGTGGGCAATCTTCCTGATGCTCGTCTTTGCCTTCGCGCTCGACATATTTCCCATTGCCGGGCGGGTGTCGCGCGCGGCTGAGTTGCCGCCGACGGTCACCGGTCTCCTGATATTCGATTCCGCGATCGCCGGCATGTGGGCAACTCTCTTCGATGCGGTGCGTCACATCATCCTGCCTGCTTTTGCTCTGGCGATGGGCGGGCTCGGCACCGCAGCGCGCCTGACCCGCGCCAACATGTCCGAGGTCTACGACCGCCAGTATATCCAGCTGGCGCGAGCGTTTTCGTACACGGAACGGGAGATCGCCTACAAATACGCGTTGCGTCCGGCCATGGTACCGACGCTGACGATCCTCGGACTGGACTTCGCGATCATGCTCGGAAACGCCTTTCTCGTGGAGATGGTGTTCGCCTGGCCGGGAATGGCGCGATATGGCGTCGAGGTGATCATCAGGAAGGACCTGAACGGAATTGTCGGCACGGTCCTCGTGATCTCTGCCTTCTTTCTCATTATCAATATGATCATCGACATCGTCGTTGCCTACATGAACCCGCGGATCCGGTATCAGGACCAATGAGGTTGGGTATCTTCAATTCGCGGATGTGGTATCGCTACAGATCCGAGCCGCTGGCGGTGTTTGGCCTTGCGTTGCTGTCCGTGGTCGTGTTCCTGGCGGTTCTGGCGCCGGTCCTGTCGCCTTATCCGGACCACGCAGGGCGATTTGTGGATTTCGGCAATACCAGCCAACCACCGAGTTCGCAGCATTGGTTCGGGACCGACTTGGTCGGGCGCGATGTGCTCACCCGGGTGATCTACGGCTACCGAATCTCGCTGGTGATCGGGTTCGTCGTGCTCGGACTCGCCGCGCCGCTGGGCGTCACGCTCGGACTTGTCGCCGGCTACATGGGCGGACGGACCGGCACGATCATCATGCGGGTCACCGATGTCTTCCTGGCGATCCCGGCGTTGGTTCTGGCGATGGCCGTGCTCGGAGTGCTCGAGCGCACCCTGATCAACGGCCTGCTCGCGCTCGCAGTTCTCTGGTGGCCCTGGTACACGCGGATGGTCTACAATCAGACCCGGGTCTTGCGACATGAGGAGTTCGTCGTTGCGGCGCAGGTAGTGGGCGCATCGCATCTTCACATTCTGTTCCGCGAGATCCTGCCGAACCTCTTGCCATCGGTGCTGACCAAGTTCACGCTGGATCTCGGCTTTGTCATACTCGTGGCCTCGGCGCTCAGCTTCCTGGGGCTGGGGGTCGAGCCGCCTACCCCGGATCTGGGGTCCATGGTTGCGGAAGGTGCGAGCTATCAGCCGGATATGTGGTGGTTGCCAGTGTTTCCGGGACTCGCAATCCTGTTGGTCGTGCTGGCGTTCAATCTGGTCGGCGATGGGTTGCGCAGCATGTTCGGAGACGGACGTTGAACTCCGATCCTGTCCTCACCGTCGAAGACCTGCACGTTCGCATTCGCCAGTTCGAGGGCGTGGCGCACATTCTCAATGGCGTCAGCCTGCACCTGCGCGCCGGGGAGCGCGTCGCGCTGGTGGGGGAATCAGGCTGTGGCAAGACAAGCACCGCCCTGGTGACGATGGGGCTGATGAATGGCGGCAACATGTCGGTCGACGGACGCGTGATGTTCGAAGGCACCAATCTCCTCGAACTGGGCAAGAGGGGATGGCAGGACATTCGGGGGCGCCAAATCAGCATGGTGTTCCAGGATCCGGCCGCAGCATTGAACCCGGTCTTCACAGTCGGCGATCAGCTGGTCACGGCGATCCGGCGGGGTGATCCGGGGACGTCCCGGGCGGAGGCGCACAGGCGAGCCGCAGAGGCGCTGCGCCACGTGCATATCGCAGATTCCGAGCGGGTGCTCGCCTCTTACCCGTTCCAGTTGAGTGGCGGCCTCAACCAGCGGATTCTCATCACGATGGCACTGGTCAATCGACCCAGGGTCGTCGTCGCTGACGAACCGGGCTCGGCCCTCGACGTCACGGTCCAGGAACAGACATTGCGCCTGATGGAGGCGCTCACGGACGAAGTCGGCGCCGCGGTGCTGCTGATCACCCACAACCTGGGCGTGGTGCGCAAGTTCGCCCAACGGGTCTATGTCATGTATTCCGGCACGATCGTCGAAGAGGCCGAGACGGCACGACTATTCGAGGCACCGAGGCACCCCTACACCAAGGCGCTTCTGGCCGCCGTGCCACGGCTGACGGGCGAGGGTCTGCCGCAGCCGATCCCCGGCCAGGTGCCTGACTACACCAACCCGCCGGTCGGATGCCGCTTTCAGCCGCGCTGCCCCCATGCGCGGGCCGCCTGCAGCAATCCGCCGATCACCGAGCCTGTACCGGGGCACCGCGTGATGTGTGTCCTGGGTTCTTGATGGCTGCGCCTGTCGTGCCCCCATTGGAGGATCCAGTTCTGGTCCGCGTCGAGGATCTGTGCCGGGTCTTCACCGTCGGCAGCCGTACGGTTTCTGCGCTCGCCGGTGTGAGCCTTGACATTCGCCGCGGTCAGACCGTCGCGGTTGTCGGGGAGTCCGGATCGGGCAAGACCACGCTGGGCAATCAGATCCTCGGCGTCGACCGGCCGACATCGGGCCGGATCCTGTTCGAAGGGCGCGAAATCACCGCAACCCGCGACACCGACATGCGGCGTCGGATTCAGGTCGTACAGCAGAGCCCCTACACGACGCTGAATCCCAAGCGGAGCCTGCGCCAGATCCTCGACCTGCCGATCGCGATCCACAGCGACCGTTCACGGCGCCAGCGACGCGACCGCGTGGCCGAGCTGTTGGAGATCGTGGGCATTCCGGCCGACTTCATGGAGCGGTATCCCTACGCGCTCTCCGGCGGCCAGCGTCAGCGCGTGGCCCTGGCGCGGGCCCTGGCGCCGGAGCCCGACATGATCGTGCTCGACGAGCCGACCTCGTCACTCGACGTATCGGTCCAGGCCCGCATACTGCAATTGCTTGTCGAGTTGCAGGCGCAGTACAAGCTGACCTACCTGTTCATCACCCATGATCTGAGTGTGGTTCGCAACATCGCGGACGAGGTTGTCGTGCTCTATCGCGGCTATGTGGTCGAGCATGGCACAACGGCGGAGCTGTTCGCGAATCCGCAGCACCGCTACAACACAATGCTCCTGTCCTCCATTCCTGTCGTGTCTGAGCCGGAAGAGGTTCTGAAACCGACCTGGGACTGGGATACCTCCGTGCTGGGCGCCGAGCCCCCGGTCGGTGCGGCCTGTCCCTTCCTGCCGCGCTGCCCGCATGCCGTGGCGCTCTGCGAGCAGGGAGTGCCACCGCTCGTCGCCGCAACGCCGACACACCAACATGCCTGCCGCAACCCAAGAGGTTCAGGAACCGCTCACCATGGTTGACGAAGACTACTTCACCTACGAGATCCTGAAGGACGCGCTGGTTGCCGTCGGGGATGAGATGTTTGCCGCCATGAAGCGGACCAGCATGAGCCCGATCGTCTACGAGATCCTGGATTTCGCGGTCGGCGTCACCGATGCGCACGGCAACCTGGTCGCCCAGGGCAACGGGGTGGTCCTGTTCATGGCGACGCTGGATTCGGCAGTGCGCGCGGTTCTGGAAAAGCACGGCCCGGACGACATCCATGAAGGCGACATCTTCATCACCAACGATCCCTATGGCGGCGGCGGCACGCATGTCTCGGATGTGACCCTGGTTCTGCCGGTCTTCTTCGAGGGGACCCTGATCGCATTCGTCGCAAACAAGGCGCACTGGACAGAGGTCGGCGGCATGGCGCCGGGCGGCAATCTCACCGATTCGACCGAGGTTTACCAGGAAGGGCTGATGTTCCCGACGGTGAAGCTGTTCGACCGTGGCACGATCAACCGGCCGCTGGTCGACATGATCGAGGCCAATGTCCGCATTCCGGACATGACACTCGGCGACATGTGGGCCAGCATTGCCGCAAACCGCGTCGGCGAACGCCGAATCATCGAATTGGTGACGCGCTATGGGCTGGAAACCGTGACCGGCGCGATGTCCCGGATCCTGGACTATGGCGAGCGAATGGTGCGCGCCGAACTTGAGCGGATGCCCAAGGGCGAGTTCGTCTCGGAGGCGATGCTCGACGGCGACGGCCTTGGCAATGGCCCTTTCCATGCCGAGGTCAAGGTGACGATCTCCGGGGACCGGTTCCTGATCGATTTCAGCGGTACCGATCCGCAAGCGCCGGGCTCGATCAACACGACGCGATCCGGCATGAACTCCTTCGCGCGCGCGGTTTATGTGGCCTGCACCGCCCCGCATGTTCCGGTCAACGGAGGCATGTTCCGCCCGCTGGAGGTGATTTGCCCCGACGGAACCCTCTTCACTGCGATTCGTCCGGCCCCGACTTCGGTCTACTGGGAATCGGGGAACTTCGTCATCGACCTGGTGTGGAAGGCGTTGGCGCCCCATGTGCCCGAACGCCTGCCTGCCGGCGGATACCTCACGGTCGGGTCGACCAACATTTGGGGCACGCATCCGGACACGGGAGAGTTCTATCTCCTCGTCGAACCCCTGGCCGGTGGCTGGGGTGCGGGGCACGACCGCGACGGCGACAACGGTCAATTCTGCCAGGCGAATGGCGAGACTTACAACATCCCGATCGAGGTCGCCGAAACCCGGTATGGCGTGCGGGTCGAACGCTATGCCTTCAACCCGGAGGATGGTGGAGCAGGGCGGTTTCGCGGTGGCAAGGGGCTCGTCATCGAGTACCGTTGCCTGTCGCAGGCCTGGCTCACTTCAATCCTCGGCCGGCATGATTATCCACCCTGGGGCATGGCAGGCGGCAGTGATGGCTCACCGAACCGGATCATGATCCTGCGCAATGACGGGACCATCGAGGAACACGGGAAGACCGCGCGGATGCCCATCGCCGAAGGCGAGGTCATTCGCATGGTCACCGGCAATGGCGGCGGCTATGGGGATCCGCGGGCGCGGCACCAAGCTGCCGTCGCAGCCGACTTGCGCGACGAACTGGTCTCGCCGGCCTATGCCGAGAGCAACTACGGGTATTCGGCCGTGGAGGAGTGAAAGCAACGCGGAGGCCACTCCCACCGACTACCGGAACAACGGGTTAGGTCGCGCTCAGACCGGTGCTGTGGATCGTGCCCGCCTTCATGATCAGCGACAGGTGCGCGCCCTGGTCCTGAAGAAGCCCCAGATCCTCGAGCGGGTTGCCATCGACGACGAGCAGGTCGGCCAGGTATCCGGGTGCCACGAGGCCGAGTTCGTGCTCTCGCATCAGCAGGCGCGCGTTGGTCGCGGTTGCCGAGGTGATGATCTCGTGCGCCGACAGGACTTCGCGACGGATGCTGAACTCCCGCGACTGGTCCACTTGCAGCGCACCGAGCAGATCGGTTCCGAATCCGAGTGGAACGCCTGCGCGCTTGGCGATCTCGATGGAG
Organism: Paracoccaceae bacterium; assembly: GCA_963664715.2. Taxonomy (GTDB): domain Bacteria; phylum Pseudomonadota; class Alphaproteobacteria; order Rhodobacterales; family Rhodobacteraceae; genus JAPOXR01. The sequence continues at coordinate 275,961 of CAXXUY010000011.1, read as the reverse complement.
CGCAGTCCGGCTCCGAGCACGGTGCGGAGTTTGCTCATGCTGGAGGCCGGCACGTCCAGTTCGGCGCCCCGCCGGTGCATCGCTTCATAGGCGATCAGGGTCGGCACCATGAAGGCCCCCGAAGCCGCCATCATCTCCGCCGTCGGCTCGTCGATCAGGTTGCCGTGCTCGATTGACCGAACGCCAGCTTCGACGGCGTGTCGGATGGCCTCTGCCGTATAGGCATGGGCCATCACGTAAGTCTTCCAGGCCGTGGCTTCAGCGACGATCGCCCGGACCTCTTGGGACGTGTACTGGAGCGACTCAAGCGGATCGTTGGGGGACGACACGCCACCGGAGACCATGACCTTGATCTGATCGGCACCTTGGCGGAGCTGCTCGCGGGCAGCCTTTTGCACCCCCTCGACTCCATCGGCGATGCACATGGTCAGGCCGAGCGCGCTGCTGCAGCCGCAGGGTTCGAAGCCATCCGTTCGGCGCCGCAGATCGCCGTGACCGCCGGTCTGGCTGAGCGCTCGGCCGGAAATGAACAGGCGCGGTCCCGGCGCCAGATTGCGCTCCACCGCCTCGCGGATCCCCCAATCGGCGCCGCCGGCGTCGCGCAGCGTGGTGAATCCGCGGTCCAGCATTTCTCGCAGCGCCACGGTGGCGCGGGCCGAGATCAGCGAGATCGGAATGCCGGCCAGGCGCGTCAGGTCGACTTCCGTCAGATAGACATGCGCATGGGCGTCGATGAGTCCCGGCATCACGACACGTCCGTTCAGGTCGAAAACCGTGGCGTTGCCTGCGCTGATCGGGGTGTCCGCGACTTCCCGGATGCGATCGCCCTCGACGAGGACATGACACCCTTGGCGCGGCTCGCTGTTCTGGGCGTCGACGATCGTTGCGTTGCCCAGAAGGATGAGGTCGGACATGCGAATTCCCCTAGATCGGCCCCCCCGAAGCGCCAGCCTCGGCTCACGCATCCATTCGGCGACCCCGATGACCCGACGAGTGCCGCGGTTATGGCAGGGCTTGCCGGGCTTGGCAACTCGGCAAGAGACGGCGCTTGGTCATGCGCCGCGATGCGCCCGCGGCAACCGGAGCATGTATCGCGAATGCGGGAACCAGGACTGCGTCACCCGGACATGGGACGTCATACGGTCGAAAAGAGGCGAGTGACTGCGGAAGAGCACGACACGCTCCAGCAAGGGCTGTCGCGGCACCGCCCGGCCGTCAGTGACTGGACCCGATCAAGTCAGGACCAACGTCGCTTGACAGAACTGGCAAGCCTTCGAACCCGTTGCAGACCCCGGCAAGGCAGGACTGCCCGCTCCCGTTCAACCTGCCAGGTTGTCCTGTCTCGACCGCAGCGGCTATTCGCGGATCGCGTGAAGTTTCGTACGAAAGGAGATGCCTTCGGCCTCGATCTTGCAGTCGACCGGCGCGTGGCCGCGTTCGCCAGAGCCGGGCTCTACGCGTGAATGGTACGGTGAAGGGGTCATGAAGTGTGCAACTTGGCAGGATTTGCGTGGACATGGACCCTTTCGATCCTGTTCCAGTCGATCAGGCCCTTCGGCCCGAGCCGGTTCAAAGAGATCAATGCCCCGGATGGGTCAATGAATGAACGCTGACTGGTCAGACCGCAGGTGCGCACTCCAGTTTCATTTGGCAGGAGGAGATACTACGGGATCGGGCGGGATGAGTTTCACGTGCTCGCAGTCATTGTTCCTGCCTGTGCCACAACAATCCTGAAACCGTTTCCGCGCCAGAAGCCGTCCGGTTCCAGGCTGCCGCGGTAGATGCCATTCGCCTTCATCCTGTTGCTTGAGAAGCAACCGCCTCTCAGAACCCTCCTGACCGAGGGACCGGCATCCAGGTCTTCACGACCGTCGTTTCGGTAGGGATATGCAAAGGACGGGGTCCTCATGTCCTTGCCCCAGAGCGTCGTGGTCCACTCCCATACCTGCCCGGCCATATCCATGCATCCGAATGGTGACGCGCCTTCGGGGAAAAGGCCCACAGAGCAGACCTCGTTGAATCCCGTTTCTTCTCCGTTCGCATGCCCTGCGGCCCATTCCTCTCCCCATGGGTAATGCGATCCTCGAGAGCCACGCGCGGCCACTTCCCATTCGGGTTCAGTTGGCAATCGTACGATCTCGTCGGTGCCGATCCGGCCTGTGGCCTGCCATTCGGATGTCAACCAGGCACAATAGGCCATCGCGTCGTGCCAGGTCAGGTCGACTGCAGGGGCGTTGGCCAATTCGGGTCGTGTTGCATCGGCCGAACGCCAAACCCGTCCTGTGGCTGTCGCAAACCTCTGGTAAGCTGAATTGGTGACAGGATAGGCGCCAATGCGGTAAGCCTCGACACGACAGCCATGCTCTGGCCGGGAATTTGGGTGGACGTCGCCGCCTATCCGAAATGAGCCCGCGGGCACCCCGACCAGTTTGTCAAGCCTGCGCGGATCTCCGAGCAGTGCCAGGGCTTGTCCGAACTTTCTGCGGAGGCCTGCCGGCAGGCCACCAACTTCGATTCCGGCTGCAAGGGCCTTGCGAACGGCTTCCGAACCTAGCTTTCCGGTTTGAACGAGACGTGAGGCAATCAGCAGCATCCGGGGATCCATATCTGCTGTCATCAATCCCTGGACCAACGCCTTCGCCCTTTCCGACCCTGCCGGCAAATCAAGCACGAAACGGGTCATGGAACCTATCCATCTGTCGGTACGAACCGAAATCCGGGAGACAACCTGTTCAATCGGCTCGGAAGCCAGGTGGCGGGCTGCCAGGATGTCTATCAGCCAGCGTTGCTGTAACATGCGGTCCAAGGCGGCATGGTTTGAAGCAAACAAGAAAGCCCGCCCGTCATCGCCTCCGACCTGCCGCGCCGCAATCTCCGCCAACCGCTGCGTTTCGTCCTTTCCGACCAGCGAACGGACTTGATCCCACGGGGATGCATCAATCCCGGAAGCAGCCCAAAGGGCAAACGGGCCTGGCCACCGCGCCATGTTGCATTCCGGTTCCTTGAACCCCAACCGCTTGCACAGCGCCCTGCATTCCATGCCTGGCACCGGCATCAGATCGTGCGTGGCGAGTTCGGGTGGCAATTCCAATGCAGCGATGGTGTCGGTTTCTCCAGTCAACAGGAGACGGGAATCCGGATTGCGATACAGCCATGTCATGGCTTGTTCGAGCAAGCGTCCGGCCTGGTCCACCGCCAGATGGTCAAGTCCGTCAAGAATAACCATGATGGCAGGGTGTTCCCTGCCATGTCCGAATTGAAACCCGGAGCGGCCATCATCGCCGAGATCGACCGAGATGATGGTTGGCAGTGGCGCACTCCAACGCTCACACAGGAACAGGCCATCATCATTGCGGCATACGGAACGGTTCAGCCGACCCAGATTGAAAACCGGATCGCCGCAGGATTCTCCATTCAGGCACGCCTCGAGTTCCCGGACGAATACTGTCTTGCCGCCGCCTCGCGGCGCACGAAGCAGCATCGCACGGTTCTCAGCGACCGTTTCCACTGCGCCGAACCGGATCGTTGGGCCGTCACGGCCGGGGTCGTCCCTGAGCGAGCGCAGACCCTTTGCGGCTTTGTCTTCATGGCTGAAGGACACTATTCTCGGCATGTATCCGTCCGCGTGCTCCACCGCCCCGAGCGAGGGGTGATCGAAGAGAACCCTGCCGGAGTGGATCACTTGAACAGGGCCGCGACCAACGGGTCATGAAATCGCTGGATTTCGATCGCATAGCCCCCGGGATCCTCGAAGAAGAAGTGTTCGCAAAAGCGACCGCGCATGATTTCCGATAGACCCGTCACATTCGCGGCTTTCATGCGCGCGTGCCAGCCAGCAATGTCTTCCGAAACGATTGTCAACAGGGCTGCGCTCTCTTCCTGGTGCGCAAGATGCCCGCTGTTACCATCAACTATTCCGAAGTAGGCGGTGCCAGCCACCCGGTAGATTCGGGCCATACCCTGGTCCAGCACAAGGTCGAATCCCAATGTGTCTTCGTAAAAGGGGGCGACGGCGAGAATGTCCTGGTAATAGAAGAATGTAATCGCGCATTCAGCTTTCATCTTGTGTCCCCCGGATGCGATGTCAGAAAACCTGGACGGCACCGCCGGGATCGAGCGAGAGACCCTTGAGCGCGGTTGCATGAGCCATGCAGACCCTGGGATGAAACAGGTACAGCCAGTGCGGGTGGCGGCCCAAATGCGCAAGGCATGCCCCGTACGCCCGTGCGCGCATCCCGGGATCAAGAGTCCTTCGAGCCGAATTGAAGAGCTCGTTCGCGCGCGGGTCGTCCACGCCCTGCCACCACACTGACGCCGTTTCGGAACTGATCTTGTCATCCAGGACGCGGAAAGTGCTTCGCGGGGAGGAATCGAAGATTGCAAGGTCCCCCATTTCCTTGCGTCCGAGCTGACGGGCGTATTCGGGCCTGTCCGGTTCAATTTGCACGTCGACGTGAAATCCGATTTCTCCCAACCCCTCTGCTATGAACTTCGCAATCTCCGGCGCTCGTTCCGGCATGTATTCCGGGCTTCGCAAGACGACCTCGGTGGGCGCGCCGGATTCCAGCAACATCTTCCGCGCGCGTGCAGGATCATGGGCCACAGGCTCGAACCCTGCTTCCCCGTGGCCGAGGTGAAACGGGCTGACCACTGTCTTCGCAGGGCGTGCAAGGCCTCCCATGACCCCGGAGACCAGGGCAGAGCGGTCAATGGCCAGATTGGCAGCCAGCCGCGCCTCGGGCCAGGCAAACGGGCCGGAGCGGCCGTTCATGAACGCAATCACCGAGAGATGCCCGTCGGATTCCACCCAGTTGAACCCGTCAAGGCTCCTGTGCGGAACGGCAAGTCTTTCCAGCTGCATCGCGCAACCCACGGTGCCGTCCAGCAGCGAGGTCAACCTGTCTTCTGCACTGGGAATCGACAGGAAATCCACGCATTCCCCGGTCCCGGACGAGGGAATCAGGCGCACCCGGACGCCTGGTTCGTATTCGACGACCTTCCAAGCCCCCGTCCCCAGTGTCGGCAGACCGGATCTGTCGAGCGCAGAAACGTGGAATTCGGCGAAGATGTCGACCAGGTCGGGAAACGGCGATGCCGTCCTGACTTGGAGAATGTCACTGGCAGGCGTCTTTATTGCCGCGCCTTCGAGATACCTTGCATAGGACCATTTCATTCCGAACATGTCGACGGAATTCAGGATTTTGTCGATGAATTCCGCAATGCATGAAGACGTGCAGGGGGTGCCGTCGTGAAACGTCGCGCCGGGTCGAATCCGGAACTGCCAGCTGAGACCGTCGGGCGACAGCTGCCATTTTTCGAACAAGCCCGGGAAGACTCTTCCGGAATGCCAACGCAGCAGCGGTTCACAGACCCAGTTTTTCAAGGTGAGAATGCTGGCATCATCAGTCACGCGGTCCTGGGCAAGAAACTCAACCCGCTCCATGGCGATTACTGTCCTGGCCGCATGTGCCATCAGGCTGTCACAACTCGCTCCGCCTGCGCGGGTTGAACCAGTCCGCCAGCGCATCCCCGATCAGGTTGAAGCACAGGACGGTGAGCAGGATGGCAAAACCCGGGCCAAGCGCCGTCCAGGGGCTGGAACGAACGAATTGCAGATTGGCCGAAACGTCGGCTCCCCACTCTGCAAGAGGCGGCTGTGCCCCGAGTCCCAGGAAGCCGAGGCTCGCCGTTTGAAGGATGGCGCTGCCGACGCTGAGGGAGGCCTGCACCAGCAATGGCCCGATGGCATTGACGAGGACGTGGCGCCAGAGAATCCGGTGCCTGGGCAGCCCTAGTGACACGGCAGCCTCGACATATGGCTTGACGGAAACTCCCAGCGCCTGGCTGCGTGCCAAACGGGCAAACTGCGGTGCAAGCGTAATTGCCACCGCCAGCATGGCATTCTGCAGGCTCGGGCCGAATGCAGCTGCCAAGGCGATTGCCAGTACAAGGGCAGGAAATGAGAGGATGGCGTCGACAATTCGCATGATGACCATGTCTGCGATGCCGCCCAGGAATCCCGCGAGGGTCCCGAAGAATACGCCAATGATGAAGGCCACGACGACAACCCCCAATCCGATCGCCAATGTGTATCGGCCACCGTGGATGATCCGGGCCAGCATGTCGCGCCCAAAGCTGTCGGTTCCGAACCAGTGGTCCGGGCTTGGTGGCTGCAGCTTTACCGCCATGTCGAGTTCCAACGGCGAGGCAAGCCCGAAAAAAGGCCCAAAGAGAATCGCCGCGAGCAGGCATGCAAGGACAGATGTTCCCACCGTTGCGAGTGTGTTGATCCTGAAGAACCGAATCAGATCATTCACTGGCTTCTACCTGATCTTGCTGCGGACCCGCGGGTCCAGCATCGCATGGATGATATCGACGATCACTGACGTCAGCATGAACAAGAGCGCAAAGACCAGGGTCGTTCCCTGGATGACCGGATAATCCCGATTCCGGATTGCCTCGAACATGAACCGCCCGATCCCGGGCCAGGCGAAGATCGTTTCAGTCAGGATGGCGCCGCCGAGCATCTCTGCGAACTTCAGTCCGACCACGGTTATGGCAGGCAATAGCGAATTCTGCAGCGCGTGGCCGTAGATTACCGTGTTCCAGGACATTCCCTTGGCACGCGCAGTCCGGATATAATCCTCGGTCATGACCTCCAGCATGGTCGTCCGCACGAACCGACCAAGCGTCGCGGCCAGGAAAGCCGCCAGCACCGAGGTCGGCAGCACCAGGTGGGCGAGCACGCTTCGAACGGCGCCGGTTTCGCCGCTGAGCCAGGCGTCAACCAGCGCGAAGCCGGTTACGGGTTCGACGAAGAGATACGCGCTCATCCGCCCTGATACGGGCAAGAGCCCGAGCCAGGTTGCGAAGATCAGCTGGAGGAGCAGAGCCAGCAGGAAGGCGGGGATCGATACGCCCACAAGGGAAGTGACCCTGACCAGGTGATCGAACAGGGAATTCGGTCGCGTCGCGGAAAGGACGCCGATCGGAATGCCAATGACGATGGCAATCAGCACGGCAAGAACCGAAATTTCCAATGTGGCCGGCAGTCGGGCCAGAATTTCATCCGCCACAGGCTTTCCGGACTTGAGCGACTTGCCCATGTCGCCCTGCAACAGGCCGGTCAGGTATTCAAGAAATTGCTGCAGCAGCGGGGCATCGAGATTCAACTGCTCGCGCAATGCGGCAACCTGGCTTTCGGTCGCGCCCGGACCGAGCAGCGTGACCGCCGGGTCCCCCGGAATGAAGCGGACCAGGGAGAAAACGATCACCAGAACCACGAACAGCACCGGTATCAGTGCCAGCAACCGCCTTACCAGGAAATCGAACATCGAGGCGGGTCAGTTTCGCGGATGGATAAGCCAGCCCTTTCAAGGGGCTGGCTCAGGTGTCTTCCGACTCAGTTTTTCGTTACGCTCCAGTATTCATTCAACGGTGGAGCGCTGTTCACGACCAACCCGTCGACATTGGACCGTGCGAAGACGATCAGCTTTGGACTGAACAGATACGCACCCGGTACCCGGCTCACGAGCTGTTCCTGAATCTCGAAATAGAGCTCCCGGCGCTTGTCCAAGTCTGCCTCTTCCTGAGCGGAGAGGACCAGGTCATCAAGTGCCTTGTCTTCCGGCATACGGAACGTCATGGCGCTGTCCGCCAGTCCGGAATAATAGCCGATCGTGATATGAGCGTCCGGATCATTGTACCAGGGTTGCCGTCCATCCATAGCGATCTTGTGTTCGCCGCTGGTATGAAGCGCCCTGTAGGTCGGAAACTCGGTCTGTGCGATCTCGACGTCGATGCCCACATCCGCGAGATTGGCCTGTACGAAGGTGCACAGCGCACCCCAAAGCGACCCCTGGAAACTGTAGAGCTTCAGGTTCCAATCGGAGGGATTGACGCCGGCTTCCGCAAGCAGTGCCCTGGCCTTTTCCGGATCGTAACTGGGCGCCATCTCTGCGATTTTTGGATTGAAGGCCCAGCTGTTGGATGTCAGCGGCCCGTATACCCGGCTCGCGGTGCCGCCGAAGATGCCGGCAAGCAGCCCGTCATAGTCGATTGCGTGAGCGACAGCGCGGCGGACCCTCACATCGTTGAACGGACTGTCGGGATGCGAGTTGTTGAACTCCAGCTGCCGAATGATCTGGCTGGGACTCTCCAGGATCTGGATATCCGGGTTTTCCGCGAAAGCTACCATTTCTTCGAGCGGGACCGCGGCAAGCTGTCCCGATTGCTGGATGACGTCAATGCCGCCGTTTTCCAGTTCAAGGCGCCGGGTCGAGGCTTCAGGTATTATGCTGTAGATCAGGCGCGAAAGCCCCGGGGGGCCGCGGAAGTAGTCCGGATTCGCATCCAGGACGACGCGGGTATCCGCCTGATAGTCGCGGAACTTGAACGGCCCAGTCCCAACCGGGTTGTTGGTGAAATCTTCGCCGTGCTCCGCAACTGCGGAGGGGCTTACGATTGCCGATTGCGGTTGCGCAAGGATTGACATGAAAGCGGGATAAGGCCGGGAGAGCGAAATCGTCAGCTCGGTCGGTGAGTTGACGTCAATGCTCTCAATGAGGCCAAGCGTGGCTTTCACATAGGCATTCAGCTCCATGGTCCGTTCAAACGAGAACTTGACGGATGCAGCGTCAAACGGCGTTCCGTCATGGAACGTCACGCCGTCCCGAAGGACGAAATTGAAGGTCTTGCCGTCGTCGGAAATCGTCCAGCTCTCGGCCAGGCGGCCTTCCAGTTCGCTGAACTCCGGAGGCGTCCAGGCAACCAGCGTGTCAAAGACATTCAGGATGATTTCGCTGCCGATCGGCCAGGCCCGGTTTGTGCCCGGCTCAAGACCCCTGGGGTCTGACGGAACAGCGACAACCAGCGTCGATGCCTCCTGTGCGTTGGCGGCGCCCACCGCCAGGCAGGATGTGACAAGCGCGTTGACCAAAATGTGTCTGAATTTCATTTTTTCCTCCCAGGTGTTGAATGAAGATCGCCGCCTGCGAGCAAAATTCAGTTGCTGATAGTTCCAGTCTAACGAAGTGTTCCTCAAGGCTCAAGGCTGGTCGGAGCAATGACCCCTTCTCCAGAGTGCCTCAAGAACTCGTTTCCATGACGGTTGTCCAGCTGGCGGCATATCCAGGTTGACTGCGCTGGAACTAGGGTCTTGCTCCGCGCCGTACCGGTCTCTCGGGGTCGGTAACCCATTGCGACCAGGATCCGGGATACATGGCTGCGTCGATTCCGATCGTGGCCAGGGCCAGGACGGTATGGGCTGCCGACATCCCTGCTCCGCAATAGACTCCGACAGGTCGGCTCCCGTCAATGCCATACCCCAGATACATTTCCCCGAGCGTTTCGCTGTCCGCGAAATTCCCGTAGTCGGTTACGTTGTCAGGAGCGGGGGCGCTGACTGCGCCGGGGATGTGACCGCGTCTTGGATCCCCGCCGGTCCGGGCACCGCCGATGTAGTTCGGGCGGATCCTTGCATCAAGCAAGACCCCTTCACCGATGAAGAACTGCGCTTCGTCCGCTCCGAACTCGGGCATGTTCCCCGGTGTCAGATCTATTGAACTCGGAGGGGGACTCACACTTTCCCGCGACACGGGAAGATCTTCCGCCAGCCATCCCGACAACCCGCCATCCAGGACGCGGACATCAGTTAGACCTGCCCATTTCAGCACCCACCATCCTCTCGCGGCTGTCAAGCTGCGGTCCCTGTCGTAGAGCACAACGGTCCGGCCATGTGACAACCCCCAGGAACGGGCCGCCCTTTGCAGACTGACAATGTCCGGCAACGGTCGGTCTCCGCTGGTCGCGGTCGCCCTGGCTGCAAAGTCGGAATAGGCCTCGGCATCGACTGCGCCCGGAATCCACCGGCCGCACTGCGAATCCTTGCCTGTGTAAGGGCAAACGGATTGTACAGCCAGAATTGACGGCGGATTGTCACCCTGCATCATTTCCATGAGATCGGCCGGCGCGACCAAGGTTCTTTTCCGCAGTTCCAACAATTCTTGCTTGCCCATGGCGCGCCCTTGCCTTCATTATGCCAAGTACCACCACAACGTGGAAATTGCCAATTGCATGCACTGAATCAGCAGCTGCGTCGAATTCCGAAGGGGAACTCGGCAGGTTGAGTGTCCTCTCCGTAAGAAACCTGGTTGCTTCCTTTCGGCAAGCCGATGGATGGAACACGGTTGTCGATGGTGTGAGTTTTGATATCGGGGTTGGCAACACCGTAGCCCTGGTCGGTGAATCCGGTTCAGGAAAGAGTGTTACCGCTTTGTCAATCATGGGGCTGCTACCCCGGAAATCCACTCGTATCACGGGTCAGGCCTTCCTTGACGGAGCCGACCTGCTTCGCCTTTCCGACAAGGAAATGGAACAGTTTCGTGGCAATCGGATAGCCATGATCTTTCAGGAGCCGATGACCAGCCTCAACCCGGTCTATTCCGTTGGCAGGCAAATTGCCGAATCGCTGGAGCGGCACCAAGGAATGGCCAGGCGAAAGGCTTTGAGAGAAGCCGTCCGACTGATGGACAGGGTTCGGATTCCTGCCGCGGCCATGCGTGCGCGCGAATACCCGCACGAAATGTCCGGTGGCATGTTGCAGCGCGTGATGATCGCGACCGCCCTTGCCTGCCGCCCGCGGCTGCTGATTGCGGATGAACCTACAACAGCACTTGACGTAACGATCCAGGCCCAGATTCTTCAGCTCATCAAGGAACTTCAGGACGAACAGGAAATGGGAGTCCTGTTCATTACCCACGACATGGGCGTGGTCGCGGAAACCGCGGACAGGACAATTGTCATGTTCCGATCCAAGATGCTGGAACAGGGGAGCACGAGTGAAGTCTTTTCAAGTCCCCAAACGAACTATACGCGGACCTTGTTGGCAGCTGCCCCGCGCCTGGGCGAAATGGCGCACACATCTTTGCCTCAACCCTACAGTTTGCCTGGTTCTTCTTCGAAATCGAATTCTGTTCATCGACGCGACAGCGTGAACCGCCGGGCGCCTCCATTGCTGAGTGTCCAGAACCTGACAACACGGTTCGATATTCGCAAGGGCCTGATCGGGCGGGTCGCGGGGCGCATCCATGCTGTCGAAGACGTATCATTTGACGTGGCGCAAGGCGAAACACTGGCGCTGGTCGGAGAATCGGGTTGCGGAAAGTCAACCACGGGGCGTTCCATCCTCCGTCTGGTCGAGCCATGTGGCGGCAAGGTCGTCATGTCGGGGCAGAATCTTGGCACGCTCTCCAACTCGGCCATGAACCGGCAGCGCCAGTCGATGCAAATGATCTTCCAGGATCCGTTCTCCAGCTTGAATCCCAGAATGCGGGTCGGTGCAGCGATCATGGAGCCAATGATTTACCACGGGATTGCAACCCGCCGAGAGGCGGCAAAAAGGGTTTCTGCCCTTCTGGAACAGGTCGGGCTGTCACCAGACATGGCCAAACTCTGGCCACATGAGTTTTCCGGCGGCCAGCGTCAGCGTATTGCGATCGCGCGCACGCTGGCGCTCAATCCTGCCCTGATTGTCGCCGATGAATCCGTATCGGCGCTCGACGCGACCATCAAGGCCCAGGTTGTGAACCTTATGATGGAACTGCAGGAGAGACTTGGCCTTTCGTACCTGTTCATCTCGCACGACATGGCTGTCGTTGAGCGTGTCAGCCACCGGGTTGCGGTGATGCTGCTGGGTGAGATTGTTGAAATCGGCCCCCGCGATGCGGTCTTCAGTTCACCCCAACACCCCTATACCAGGCGCTTGTTGTCGTCGGTGCCAATACCTGACCCGGCGCGAAGGCTGCATCGACAGGATATCCCGCCGACCGAGTTGAAAAGTCCGATCCGGCCCCCCGGTTATGTGCCCCCGAAGCGTGACTATCGACAAGCCGGCCCGGGTCATCTTGTAATGGCCGGCAGCTAGCCTGCAATCGCTGCGCATTCGAAGGACATCCCATGAGAGAGATCTTCGTCCTCAATCCGAACGGATCGTCCCGTGTGACAGCTTCCATCGACAGCTGCATTGAGCCGCTGCGCGCCGTCACACGGCACAGGATCACGTGCGGCTACATTCCGACGGCGCCGGAAGGGATCGAGTCGGATGCCCACGTCGCAGAGGTGGTGCCGATGGTTCTGGACCATACCCGGCGTTGCAGTGCAGACGCCATTATTGTCGCCTGTTTTTCAGATCCCGGTGTGGAGGCAGCCAGAACCCTTGTCACTGTTCCGGTCATCGGGATCGCCGAGGCCGCTTACTATGCCGCCCTGCAGCTTGGCAGGCGTTTTGGAGTGATCTCCCTCGGCCCGACCTCGGTTTCGAGGCATGCATGCCATCTCGAGAAACTCAAGATCGCACGGCGACTTGCCGGTGACAGGCCGGTGAACATGGGCGTATCGGAAGCAAGTTCCGACGGAGGCATCACACAGGCGGTCATTGAAACCGGGATGGCACTGCGGGACCGGGATGGCGCGGACGTGGTCATACTCGGCTGCGCCGGAATGGGAAAGCAACGCGACCGCCTTCAGGCCGTTCTCGGCTTGCCGGTGGTCGATCCTGTTCAGGCTGCCGTCGCAACTGCCGTGACACAGCTGGACATGGGTTATTTCGGAGAGGGTTGTTAGGATGGATTTGGTTCTTTGCGGACAGATCATGGCTGGAGGCGATCTGATTGAGAATGGGTGGGTTGCCGTGAAGAACGGACTTATTGCCGAAATCGGCTCTGGAAAGCCACCTGGCGCAACCGAGGTTCATGACACCGGCGATGCACTTGTCTTGCCGGGCATTGTCGATGGGCAAACCCATTCGTGCAGCTATAACGGGTTGAAGGGGCTGGGCGACACGACGCGGTCCGCGATAGCCGGCGGCGTAACGACGCTTGTGGACATGCCCTATGATAACCCGTTGCCGCTGGACCGTGCGAGTCGGCTGAACGCCAAGATTGATGCGATCACGAACTACGCCCACGCTGATGTGGCTCTGTACGGGACGGCAACATCCGACACCGGCACGACAAACCTGGAAGCGTTGATCGTTGGCGGTGTCGTTGGATTCAAGATTTCCTCCTTTGAAAGCAGTCCGACCAGATTCCCGCGGATTTCCTCTGACTTGAGGCTTGACCTGCTGGAAGCTCTGGCTGGCGGTGATCTCCCTCTTTGCCTGCACAACGAAGACCAGGAAATCGTGCTTGCGCGGATTGAACGGGCGCGTGCCAATGGCCAGAACGGGATCGTTGCCCATTCGGAGAGCCGACCGCCCGCGGCCGAACTGGCTGCAACCGGCCATTTTCTTGCGCTCGGTCTGGCAACGGGAGCGCATGTGCATATCGTTCACCTGTCGACGGGTGCCGGATTTGATCTCGTGGAGAGCTTCTCCGGACTTGGGGCGAGGGCCACCGGCGAGCTCTGCGTTCACTATCTGTGGTTCGACCCGGAGAATGACGGAGAAGCACTGGGTGCCAGGATGAAGGTGAACCCGCCAATTCGGCCAGGTCAGATCGAACCGCTCTGGGAAGCGATCGAGTCCGGCAAGGTTGGCTTCATCTCGTCCGATCATTCCAGTTGGCCTATCGACAACAAGCTGACCGGATCCATCTTTGATGCAGGTGCCGGCATCCCTGGCGTTGAAACCCTGCTGCCTGCCTTTTTCACAAGCGCCGAGAGGCGCGGGCTTGATGCCGCAAGGCTGGCGACGGAACAATTGTGCGCGCGCCCTGCCTGTTTCTTTGGACTGGATGACCGGAAAGGCCGGATCGCTGTTGGGCTTGATGCTGACTTGACCGTTCTCGAGAAGGGGCAATTCGCGTGGGACGAGACCCTGGCCCATGACGGCTTGAACTGGAGCCCCTTACACGGGCGGGAATTCTCCGTTCGCGTCGCACGATGCTATCTTCGCGGAGAACTTGGATGGGACGGCAAGGAGGTTCGCAGTCAACCCGGGGCCGGCCGGTATGTTCCACGCCGTGCAAAGGGCTGGTTCAAGCGGAGCCAAGTGGAGGCATGACAATTTTCCGGGAATTGGTGAGATCCAGGGCTTCGCGGCAACTTCAATCACTTGATCCGGTTGAAATCGTGCTGTCGGTTGCACGGACTTGGCCCGTCAGGAGGATTCTTGCTGTGGACAACCGCAAATCGACCGGTTCTTGACGACCGGCGAGGCAATCCTGCCTGAACAAGGCAAAGAAAGGGCAGGCACCGGGCGCGTCATCGAACCGGCAGGCAACCGCGTTTGCCAATTCCGGCCGCCGTGAAGCGCCTGTTCTTGCCCGGTGTGGGAGGTGTTGATCCTGTCCGCACGGCCAGTGCCGGACTTCAGTGTCTCACGCTCCCCAGCGTAGGCTGCCGTTTTCCGATCCCGTGCCGCTTTACATCACGCCCGGAGACGAAAGGAAACATCCGGACCGGGAAAGTGCGCAAACTGGTTCTGAACTGGAAGAGCGGTCATGCCCCCGGGCAACGGACGCGGACAACAAACAGGCAGATCCGCGCAAGGTTTCCGCTCCTGCCCTGTGCTATCCCGACTGCCCTTGCAATGTTGGAACCAGTCAGAACCAGATTGCCTCCCTGAACGGCTGAAACAACATTGGAAGGGGGTCACACGGTGGAGCGGGGGCTGGCCATCAAGATTGTCGTAGTACCATTTCCTGTTGGTCTGCGAGTAGTGTAACCCGATCACGCGGCCATGTTGCTGTCGAAATGATCCAAGGCGAATGGAATTGATGACATTTGATTTCGAGACCGTAATCGAGAGACTTGGAACGGGAAGTTCCAAATGGTCTCGCTACGCACCTGATGTAACACCGATGTGGGTAGCGGACATGGATTTCTCCCCGGACCCCGGAATCATTGCGGCGATCAGGGAAAGACTCGACCATCCTATGCTGGGTTACGGAATTCCCACCGACGATCTCCGGGGCACGCTGGTGAAGGCGATGTTGCGCGACCATGGTTGGAGCATTGAACCGGATGCGCTGGTGTTCCTTCCCGGGGTGGAACCCGGTTTCAACATGGCTCTTCGTGCTTTACTGGCACCCGGCGACGGGGTCGTTCTGGAAACGCCGGTGTACAAGCCCTTGCTGGTCGCGCCGGAATTCTGGCAACTCCGACGGCTTGATGTTCCGCTCCAGCCCGATGACCACGGTCGCTGGCGTTCGGACCCGGCTCAGATGGAGCGGGCCGCAACCCGAGCAAAAGCGCTGCTGTTGTGCAATCCGCAAAACCCGACCGGGCGGGTGATGACCCGGGGTGAAATCGAGAGCCTTGCTGATACCTGTCTCCGAAACAACCTGGTCGTGATTTCCGATGAAATCCACTGCGGACTCACATTGGATGGCCGTGAACATGTTCCGATTGCGTCCTTGTCACCAGAAATCGAAAGAAGAACGATAACGCTGATGGCAGCAAGCAAGATCTGGAACATTGCGGGCCTCAAGGCCGCCTTCGCAATCGTTCCCGACGCCGAGATGCGTGCGCAGTTTGTCGCTGCCCGGTCCGGGATGGTCGACAGCGTGAACATATTGGGTCTCGTTGCCATGAAGTATGCTTACGCCAGCGGCGAGAAATGGCGGAAGGCCGTTACACTTCAACTTGCGAAGAACCGGGACTTGCTGCAGTCAATTGTCGGGCAAGTGATGCCCGAAGCCCGTATGTTCCCTTCAGAAGGCAGCTACCTTGGCTGGGCAGATTTCGGTCGGTATGAATTGTCGACCTCGCCCCACAAGTTCTTTCTCGAAAACGCAAGGGTCGCGCTGAGTGACGGCGCGGAATTCGGCGCGGGATACGAAAACTGGGCGCGGATCAACTTCGGTTGTCCGCCAGCCATATTGCGGGATAGCCTCGACAGGATGGCAAAGGCCGTAAACAGGGTCAATCGGCACAATGGTGGGAGTCAGCGATAATTCCCATTTCCACATCGAATTGACCATTGTGTTCGATCCGCCATGTGTCCGGGTTTCATGGCGTCAACGAGCAGCACCTCGCCACGCCGGTTCCGCCGGCCTTGATGAATGCACGGCGGATGTCTCACTCGCTTGGCCTGTCGGAGGAGATGGGAACTTTGGCCAGCTCTGCCGAGCGATCATGAATCTGCATGACAACAGGCTAGTGTCTTGTCACAGCGATTTTGACTCTTTTGATTGATTGTTTTGGAGCACTTGGTTTGGGGTAGGCTTTCGCCAGCTGGCCTCATCGCATGATTTGTTAGCTGGATTACCCTAAGAAAGAACGGATCGTGCACATCCTGGATCAACGGATCGACTGAGCGATCCTGTAAGCTGTTGCCCTGCCGATATTAAGTTGCTTTGCGACCTGGCCGGGCGTCATTCCAGCCTTGATGAGCTTTTGCGCCGCAGAAACCTTCTCGCTGGGGAGCGACGGCCGTCCCGGCTTCCTGCCGCGCTTCCTGGCGGCTGCGATGCCGTCGCGGGTGCGTTCCGCGATCAGCCGTCGCTCGAAATGCGCGATCGCGCCGAAGACGTGAAAGACCAGCTCGCCGGCGGCGGATGACGTGTCAACGTCCTCCTCGAGGCTGACCAGGTGAATGCCGCGCTCCTTGAGATCCTCGACGATCTCGAGCAGTTCCTTCAGCGACCGGCCAAGACGGTCGAGGCGGATGACGCAGAGGCTGTCGCCGGGTCGCGCATGATCGATCAGCTCGGTCAGGGCCGGGCGCTTGGCGCGGCTGCCCGAGATCACGTCCGTGAAGATGCGGATGGCCCCGGCGGCCGCGAGGCGATCCTTCTGGCCGGATGCGTCCTGGTCGGCCGTAGAGACGCGCGCGTAGCCGAGGATGTCGCCTTTCCGGGTGGCGGGGCCTGTCTCTTTACCGATCATTTGCGGGATGGTTCCTGATGGGGCCGTCTTTCGATCTTCCGAGGCTCTCGATCTGTCTCTTTATTAATCTCCATATTATGCATCGTCCCGTAACGTGCAACATCATTTTGGAGACATGCCATGACATCACGACGCCTTCTTCCCGCCGCGGCCCGCGAAGCCCTGTTCGGGATTCCGTCCGACATCGGATCTCTGGAACGGAACTACGTTCTTGCCGAAGACGACCTCGAGCTGATCGCCACCCGAAAGAGCGCTGCGAATCGTCTCGGGCTTGCGGCGCACATCGCGCTTCTGCGCCATCCCGGCCAAGGCTGGCTGGACGGTGACGCGCTTCCCGAGGCTCTCGTCGCCTGGCTGGCCGAGCAGGTCGCGGTGCCATCCTCGTCGCTGTCCGGCTACGGCCTGCGCGGCGCCACCCGATCATCTCATCGCCGGCTGGCGATCCGGCACCTTCATCTGCACGCCTTCGTGCCGAACCTCCACATTGAGACGGCGATCGGACTTGCCGCGCGCGCCGCGTTCGATACCGACGACGGCCGCAGGATCATGGCCCGGCTGACGCATGACATGAAGGTATCACAATTCGTTCTTCCGCCCGTGGCGACGCTGGAGCGCATCGGAATCGCCGGGCGTGCCCGTGCCCGCCGCATGGCGGCCCAAGCCATCAATGACGGCCTGGGCGAGACGCTGAGGGCGACCATGGGGGACCTGCTGCGGAACGATTCCGAACTGGGCCAGTCACGTCTGGCATGGCTGCGCAGGTGGCCGCAGTCCAAAAGCGTCGGCGGCCTGGACGGCATCCTGGACCGGCTGGAGTTCGTCCGGGCGGTTTCGCTGCCGTCGGAGCTCGGGCAGGACATCCATCCGGCCAGGCTTTCCAGGTTCGCGCGGGAAGGCCGGGTGGCGGCGATCGACCTCATCGAGGACTTCGGCGAGCGGCGAAGGATCGCCACCGTGGCTGCACAGGTGTGGGAACTCGAGACCGTGCTGACCGATGCCGCGATCGCCGTGTTTGAGGTCCTGACGGGCAAGCTGTTCTCTCGCTCGAAGAGCAGGCAGGAGCAATCCTGGTCGGCCAGCAAGGCCCCTGTCGGTCGGTTGATCGCAATGTTCGGCGGCACCATTGACGCCTTGGTGGATGCTCGCGCACAGCAGCAGGACGTGTTCGAAATTCTTGATGCGGCCGTCGGCTGGGAGCGTCTGGTCAACGTTCGCGGGGACATTGCAAGCTACGGGAAACTGGCAACGGAGGACTCCCTGCTGGTGGCGGCGAGGAACTACAGGCAGCTGCGGAGGTTCGCGCCGAGGTTCTTCGAAACCTTCGACTTCAGCTTTCCCAAGGCCGGGGAGGACCTTCGGGCCGCGCTTGCGCTGCTGAAGGAGCACAACCGGAACGGGAGGCGCAAGCTGCCCGACAAAGTGCCGATGCCGTTTTCGGCCAGGCACTGGGAATCCCTCGTCCTGCAGGACGGCACGCCTGATCGGCGGACCTACGAGACGGCTGTGGTCGCCACGCTGCGTGACCGTCTCCGTGCCGGCGATGCCTGGGTCGAGGGCAGCCGGGACTACCGCCGCTTCGACACCTACCTCATGCCGGCGGACGAAGCACGGTCCGCCCTTGCCGAAACCGGACTGGAGACCGACGGGCAAGCCTGGCTGAACGAACGGCGCGAGAAGCTGCATCACCGTCTGGACGAGGTGGAAAGGAAGCTGGCGCGCGGGCAGCTGGAAGATGTCCGGATCGAGAAGGGCCGCCTGAAGATCACCCCCTACGAAGCGGTCACGCCGACGGCCACCAGACGGCTGGACACCATGATCGACGGCCTGATGCCTCGGATCCGGATCACCGACCTGCTCTGGGAGGTGAATGCGCGAACGGGCTTTCTCGATGCATTCACGGACCTGCGCTCGGGACGCGTCCACTCCGACCCGGTTGCCGTGCTTGCAGCGATTCTCGCGGGGGCGATCAATCTTGGCCTCGAGCGGATGGCAAACGCCTCCGGGCAGGTGAGCCATGCCCAGCTCTCCTGGGCCAATTCCTGGTATCTGCGAACGGAAACGTATTCCGACGCCCTGGCGCGGATCATCGATGCCCATCACGCGCTGCCGTTCGCCCGGGTCTGGGGAAGCGCCGAACGGACATCCTCGGACGGACAGTTCTTTCCGTCAGGCCGCAGCTCAGGACAGGCCAATCCCAAGTACGGCGTCGACCCAGGCCTCAAGATCTATTCCTTCCTGTCCGGACAGTACGGATCGTTCGACGCGAAGGTCATCGGCGCAACGACC
The DNA here is from genome assembly GCA_963664715.2 of Paracoccaceae bacterium. GTDB lineage: Bacteria > Pseudomonadota > Alphaproteobacteria > Rhodobacterales > Rhodobacteraceae > JAPOXR01. Next base: position 256,848 of record CAXXUY010000011.1, on the reverse strand, counting down.
GGCGAAGCGCCATTCGTCCTGGACGGGCTCGTCGGAAACGCAGCGCAGTTCAACCCTCTGGTGCACTACGTCGACACCGGTGGCGTGTCCGATCATGTCTTCGCGCTGTTCCACCTTCTCGGCCTCATGCTTGTGCCGCGCCTGCGCGACTTCCCGGACAGACGCCTCGCCTGCTTCGGCAAGCCGGGACGCTGGAATACGCTGTCCCCGATCATGGGAAGGCCGATCAACGAAAGCGTCGTGCTCGATCACTGGGGAAGCGACATCATGAGATTGGCCGCCAGTATCAAAACCGGGTCCGCAAAGCCCTCGCACATGCTGCGCAAGCTGGGCGCCTACAGACAGCAGAACCGTCTCCATCTCGCGCTTGGCGAGATCGGACGGGTCGAGCGGTCCCTCTTCATGCTGAACTGGATCGAGAACCCCCGCCTGCGGATGGAGTGCGAAGCCGGCCTCTCCAAAAGCGAAACCCGGCACAGCCTGGCCAAGGCCGTGTTTGCGCATTCCCAGGGACGCATCCATGACCGCTCCCATGAGGCGCAGCAGAAGCGGGTCATGGCCCTCAACCTGGTCATCGCCGCCATCACGTACTGGAACACGCTCTACATGGACAAGGCTGCCGGCCATCTGCAGCGCGGGGGCCTGCTGCCGGACCCGGAACTGCTCAGGCATCTGGCTCCCCTGGGCTGGCTGCACATCAACCTGACCGGGGACTACGACTGGGATGCAGGCGCCGCCATGCGCACGGATTCCCGGCCACTGAACCTCACGCCGATGAGAATGTCGGCATGAATGTCCAAAGCAGGGTGTTCATGGCTCGTTCTTCCTTGGAGTAATTCAGCGTACAAATCATGCGATGCCGCCAGCTTGTCCCGGGCGTTTGCGGTCGTGAACATCCAGTTGGTGCGTGCCTGGCTTTGGTTCCTCTGCGTCTCCCACGCCGCGATCTCGGCTTCGTGCGTTGCCCGGTCGGTGATGCGTCGGCCAAGACACTGGCGTTGCAGAACGCCAATCTCGATCTCGACCATGTTGAGCCAGCTGGCGTGCTTCGGTGTTTGGTGAAACTCGATCCGGCGCAGGATGCGCCGTGCGTCCTGGGCCGGCAGGGCGGTGTAGAGTGCGGCCGGCGTGTGGGTCGAGAGGTTGTCGAGCACGACCCTGATCTTCTCGGCTTCGGGGAAGTGCAAGTCACCGGGATCCCGCATGCAGGCGGCGAAATCGGCCGCAGTTCGGCGTTCGGTGACCTTGACCTTGCGCCAGCCCTGATGGGCATCGAGGAGGAGGGAGAGGTTTGCGGTGCCGTTTCTCCGGTACTCGTAGTCGAAACGCCGGGGTTGTCCGGGTCTGGCAGGAACCGGGGTCCGGGTCTCGCCGATCAACTGCACGGAGCTTTCGTCAAGGCGGACCACGGGACGGTCCGGATCGGGAGTTTCACTGTAGAGGTCGAGAACATCCTCCATGGCGGCAACGAATGCGGCGTCGAGCTTGGGAATGCACCACATGTCCTTGCGCCATGGCTTGAGACCGTTCTTTGAAAGACGCCGGTGCACGGTCTCGCTCGAGAGGTTCTCGTGTTCGGTGAGGCGGACCATTTCACCGCACAGCAATTCAAGGGTCCAGCAGGCACGCCCGATCGGTTGTTTCGAGCAGGCGGTTGCGACCAGCAGCGCTTCCTGCCTGCCGGTGAGCTTGCGTGCCGCCGCGGATCGTGGTGCCTCGCAGAGGGCCAACTCCAGGCTTCCCTCGACGAAACCTCGCCTGGTCCGTGTGACAGTCGACATGCCGCAGACCACGCACTCGGCAATCTCCGCACCAGATGCCCCTTGATCTGCAGCCATGAGGATCTGTGCCCGCTTCAGTCGCCGGATCAGCTTTTTCCCGCTGGCGAGCAGGGCCTTCAACTCGTCACGTTCCGATTGGTGAAGTTCCACTCGATAGCGTATGTTCGTCAGTGCCTCCGTTTTGTTGGACACGCTGATGAATCAGACTGCTGCGCCGCGCCACCCCCCGCATACCGGGTTCACTGAAAAGCAGGGCCAGTACCTGGCATTCATTCATTCCTATACGAAAATCAACCGCAGGCCACCGGCCGAGGCCGACATGCAGAGGTACTTCGGCGTCACCCCGCCGACCGTGCACCAGATGGTTCTCAATCTTGACCGTGCCCGGTTGATCGAACGCATCCCGGGCAAGCCCCGAAGTATCCGGGTGCTCGTTGATCCAGACAGCCTGCCGATGCTGAAATGACAACGCCTCAATCCGTCAAAATCACTGTGACAAGACACTAGGTGGCAATCTCTTTGATCAATTCAATCAGCGCCTCAAACTCATACCCATCCGCCGCCCGCAGTGCCGCAATGTATCGAGCACGATGATCGCTTATGGCGGTCAGTGTCCTGCCACCGGACCAATCGAGGAAAACATCGGGGTCGATCCTGTTTAGGTAGGCATCTGCCATGATCCGCGCCCAGCGTCCGTTGCCATTCGCGAAGGGGTGGATCCAAACCAGCTTGTGGTGGAAGCGTGCGGTGGCTTCCAGCGGCTCGTAGGTGCCATTCTCGCGCCAGTATCGGGCGTCGTCGAGGCAGGAGCGCATCTCGGTCGAGACGTGCCAGACCAGTACGCCGATGTTCTTTTCGGTCTGCCGGTAGATGCCTGCCCAGTCCCATACTTTGCCGAACAGTTGCTTGTGGACTTCGCGCGCGGCATCGTCGGTCAGGACATCGAAGGACCTGGGCCGCCGTTCCAGCCAGGTCAGGCCTTCGATGATATTCGCGCCTTCTAGTTCGTTAAGCTCGCCGCGCGTGGTGATGTGCTTGGCCTTGAGGCCAAGCAACTCGTCGGGCGTGAGCGGGGTCGCGCCGGCGGGTTCATGCAGTTCAAGGGTCACTTCCAGAAATCCTTCGACATCTCGCGCGCGATTTCGCTCGCCAGTTCCTCGATCATCTCTTCCTGGCTGCGCAGGCCTTCGGTCTGCTCTTCCAAGGCCATGTGCGCACGGGTGCGCTGGATAATGCGTCTCGCCTTCTTGCGGGCCTGGGCCATGACGATCTTTTCGACCGGTCCTTCGCGCGGGATGATCGCGTAGACAAGCTTGCCGCCCATGGCCTCGGCCATCTTGTCGAGTTGATTCAAGGAGATCGTCCCGGTCTGTTCGTTCTGGATCGAGCTGTAGACGCTGTTCCGAGAGACACCCAGGCGCTCGGCCAGCGCGGGCGCGTTCATGCCGATCGCTTCCTGGAAGGTGGCGATCCAACCGCCGAGTGGCTTGGCGAGGGCCTTGGCCATCTGTCCGGCCTGATTGATCCTGCCTTCGGCTTGCCGCTGTTTTGCGCGTGAAACGGACATTTGCCAACCTATGGGTTTGTATAGTGCAGTATATTGTAATAGCAGGTTATGGCACTAATGTAGATATCGCAATACCACATTATGGTAAATTATATCGATTCGCCATATCATAGTATGGCGAAGTATGCTCACGACCCGTGGGTCAGCCCACGCTCTGCTTCCACCTCGCGCGCCTCTAACATCGCCTCAACCTCTCTTCGACGGCCTTCGCTAAGCTCAAGCTCATCTGCAATTGATCGTTCAGCGCGTTGTAATTCGCGTCTTCTTTCAGCAAGCCCCGCAAGTCCGTCACCAACCGCTCGACATACCCGGAACTTCATCGGGCTTAAGGAACACAACCATTTGATTTGATGCATCAATAACGGGCACTTTGGCCTTTCAAGCTGTCAATGTACTGTAAACACCATTCCCCGGATCGGCATCGAGAAGCTCAAACGCCCGCTCCTGGAAGCGCGTCTGTCAATGCAAGCTCAAGATAGACCCGCCATCGGCGTCCACACATGACCCGGCTTGTTCAATCTTTCCTTCCAGGTAGCCTGCCCGGCGTGTGCAGGTCTTGGGAGAAGGCATGATGGGTGGAAGGTGGGATGACGGTTTTCGGCGCCTGGCTGACGAGGTGAGGACACGCCCCTTGGTCGAGGTGGCGCCGCTATCGGGGTACCGGCAGGACCCGACCGACCGTTGCCGCTGGCGGCGGGACGGTTCGGTGATCAGCATCAACGAGCCGAAATACTTCGACCGCATCGCCGGGTGCGGCGGAGGCGGGGCTCAGACCAGAAGGGTCGAACGACCTGACTCTACCCCTTGTCGTTCAGCGCGCTGATTGGGAATTGATAAACACGTCCACTTCTTGATTTTGCTAACCAAACAGGGATGAAGAGCCTATGCCGAACGAAAGCGGAGCCCGGCACGGTCAAGACCCAGATATCTGGACTGACACCTCGTGAGTTTCAATATATATGCATTCTGACTTCAAACTCACGTTCCGGACAAGATCATGGCCGAGTTGCCGGAAACCACTCATGCGGTCGAGCTGACACCAGACGAAGTCGAAGGGTTCCCTGCTCGATTGCAAGAGAAAATCAAGGCACGCAATATTTTGCGGGGCAAGCAGCAACGACTGCAACGATGGATTCTGATCGGCGCCGATTCCAAACAGGAAGCTGCGGTCATGCGAGCGACCGCAGCCATGGCTGGGCGCATCGTCGCGCAGCGCCGAAAGGAATTGACCGAACGCAATATCGAGGCGCTTGTCGACATGTATCTCCAAGGCGAGGAACGAGCCGAGGTTGATGGGGAACTCGAGCAGGACAATGCCGGGTTGCGCGCGCAGTACCTCCGCGAGGTGCCGACTTTCACTGCAGCCAATATCCACAAGCTCATGCACGGCTCGCTGTTGAACAACCCTAGCGAACCGGCCTCTCGATGGAGACGTGAAAAAAGGGTCTTTGCGGTGCGCAACGGCCGCGCTCAACTGTTTCCCTGCTTCCAATTCGCCGACGGCCATCCGCTGCCCGTCGTCAAGCAGTTGTTAAGGCGTCTGCCCGCCGACATGACGCCGTGGCAGATCGCGTTCTGGTTCCGGTCAGGCAATGGCTGGCTCGACGGAAGGTCACCCGAAGAAGCGCTCGGCGACGAGGACGGTGTCCTGAATGCAGCCGACCGCCTGCAAGATCCCGCCGTCGGGAAACGATGGCGATCCGTAATCCGCCGTCCCCGCTCACGAACCCGAGATTTTCTGTCCTGTCCCGAGGTACTGAACTCCATCGCGTCCATCGAACGACCTTCAGGGCGGCGGAGTTCAACCCGGGCCGGGGTGGGCAGACACGCTTCGCCCCGTTCAACGACGCCAACGGATCACCCGTGCCCTCCCTCTATGCGAGCACCACGCTCCCTGCGGCAATCCATGAGACGATATTCCACGACGTTCCTGCAAATGCCAAAACAAAGACGGTACGTCCCAACGAACTGTACATTCGGACGCATTCGTTGCTTTGCACAAACCGCACCCTGCGTCCTGTCGAACTGCGCAACGTAACCTTGGGCAACCGGGGTATTTCGCGGAGGGAACTGATCACTTCGAGTCCAGTACTGTTTGGTCAGACCGTCCTTTGGGCCAAGGCTATCCATCGTGACATTCCGGACGCCGACGGTCTCGTCTGGACCTCCAACCAGTGCGACCCCGACGACGCTTGCCTCTTCTTCGGCGATCGCGTCGTCGAGAACGACTTCACGGCAGTTCTCTCGCGCGACGGATCGACCGACAAGTCATTCCTGAAGGACGTCAGAGCCGAAGGTCGGCTGCGGGGCATCACCCTGACAATCTGAATACCACAGTATCTTGGCCGCGACGCACCGCTCGACCGGCTTGGCCCGCACCGGCGACCCTTGCTCGATGCCATAATCCTCCCCGGGCGCGCGCAGGGCGCAGCCTGTCCACCTGTTTCAGCAACCGGGAAACAAATCCCCTGTGCCGCGCAAATCGGAGCCGGTGCGAGGGATCTTTCCGCACGCTCCCGAACCTGTTGTTGTTTTTCGGATTAACGTGTCGGGCAGCGCTGTGGATTTCCCGGTTCAGGCCGACGCCGAATCGCCCGGAAACCGGATTGGTCCGGGAATCATTGAGCTGTCTTCTTTCCCAGGCAGAGTGTCTGCTGTCGAACTATGCTTGGCCGGCACTGGAGTCCCGGGGTATTCCGATTGCCGTGTTGGCAGGTTCCGTTTTTTCATCGGGTTCTTGTCGGTTGAATGAAAGTGGCCCGCACGGATTGCCGTCCGCAACCATGATCTGCCTGACCCGGCTGCCCATTTTCAGTGACTTGCCGTTCTTGAAAGCAGCCAACCGCTGGCACACCTTGCTTCGTGGCCGCAAAATACAGGATGAGACAATCTCAAGGAAGAATGCCGGGTATTCGCAAGTCTGACTTGCAGGAAAGGAGCGAACACGCAACCAATGGACAGATCAGTAACGCAAACTGCGAACAGGGTGGGGCACGGAGAATTCGGCCCACATTGTACGTGAGCCACCTTCTGACCCTATCCTTCTGACTCTAAGCGCCGACCTGTGTCGGCATCGAACCAGTGAACATTTCCGGGATCGACCTTCATCGCGATCTCTGAACCCGATGCGACATCAAGACGCTCCTGCAGCACACAGAGCAGCTTGCAGCCACCGGACTCCAGCAAGAGGTGTGTGCCGCTCCCCGTCGGCTCCACGAGGAGCACCCGTGCCTGAAGTCCTTCAGGCGAGATTTCAATGTGCTCGGGACGGATTCCCATGGTCACAACCTTGCCCGCAAGAGCCGATGGCGGATCGGCAACTGGCAGCCTGGCGCCATCTGTCAGTTGTATCGACGGGCTCCCATCCGGCTGCAGCAGCCCGCTGATCAGGTTCATGGCGGGCGAGCCGATGAACCTGGCAACAAAGGTGTTGCAAGGTCGGTCATAGAGTTCCAACGGCATTCCGACCTGCTCCACATTGCCGTCGTGCAGCACCACGATCCTGTCGGCCATCGTCATTGCCTCAATCTGATCATGCGTGACGTAGATCATCGTATTCCCGAGTTCTTGGTGCAGCGTCTTGATTTCCGAGCGCATCTGCACACGCAGTTGGGCATCGAGATTGGACAGCGGTTCGTCGAAGAGGAAGACATCGCAGTCGCGCACGATGGCCCGGCCCATGGCAACCCTCTGGCGTTGCCCGCCTGACAGCTGACCCGGAAGCCGTTCAAGCAGCGCCACGAGCCCCAAAATGTCCGCCGCCCGATGCACCGCGTTCTTGATTGCGTCGGCCGCTGCCCCACGCATGCGCAGACTGAAGCCCATATTTCCGGCCACACTCATATGTGGGTAGAGTGCGTAGTTCTGAAACACCATCGCGATGTTGCGCTCACTTGGGGTTAGTTCATTGACGATCTCCCCGCCAATCCTGATCTCTCCCGTGGTTATGTCATCCAGCCCGGCAATAAGCCGAAGGAGTGTCGACTTGCCGCAACCAGACGGGCCAACCAGAGCCACAAATTCGCCTGCAGCGATCTGGATGCTGACAGATTTGAGCGCGTCAACAGCGCCGAACCGCTTGCCTACAGCGTCGATGTCAACCGAGGCCATGGGCGCCTCCTCAGGGCCTGAACGCCCGGTCGTGACCTGGTATCACCAAGTCCGGAGCAAGTGCCTGAACCCGGTCGAGCGAGGCGTTGAGCTGTGACAATTGCACCTCGGAATACCAATGCGAAAAGGAGCGATGCCGGTATTCCGAGGCGATCATTGTCAGATCGCCGGCTACCAGGACTTTCTCCTGGGCAGTCTCAACCAGAAGCGAGATATGCCCGGCCGTGTGTCCGGGAGTCGGGATTGCGGTCACGCCGGCCATCAGTTCTGTCTCGTCCGCAACTTCCGTAGTGCTCGCCATCATCGATTTCTTGGCCTCGACGATCGGCCGGCCCTCGATTCCCGCCATTTCGTCCAGTTCGCCCGCGCCAAGGACCCACGGTTTCCCGGAAAGTTGAACGATGGCTGCAGCATGGTCGGTGTGACAGTGAGTGGTGACGACCATGTCAATGTCGTCATAGTCCAGTCCTCGGCTCTGCAGCGCGTGCCACAGAATTGCGTATGCACCAATATGGTGGTTGCCGGGGTCGACCAGCAACGTCTGCTCGCCACGGATTAGAACTGTTGAGGCTACGGGAAGGAACCCCAGATTGGTTCGGAAAATCGGCTGAGGACCGGGCACCACTCCTATCATCGCCTCCATCCGGTCCAGCTGCTGTTCCGGACTGGCAGCGAAGAAATATACGAGTTCGTCGCGATGCCAACGAAACCGGAGGCAAACAGGGTTGATAATGACCTCGACTTCGGGGGCAGTCATGCTCCAGCTCCTTTCGCCGGCGGATTGATTTCCACGGCCGCGCGAATCCAGTCGAGGTTGCGGCGGGCCATGAAGCTGTAGTTGTAAAAGCTCACGCCGCTTGCAACCGGCGCGACGGCGGCGCATTGCGCGGCGAGACCTGCGCCATCGGCGGTCTGCGGCAGTATGGCTCTGAGAGCGGGGACCTGCGCTACGGTTTTCCCGACAGTGCCGGTGTACGCGGAAATGCTCCTGGTCAGGATGGAGGGATCCGTCTGGTAAAAGGTCGGATGAATTTCATCGATATGGTCAAGGATGCGCTCGAGGTCGATGCCGTTCTGCCAGCGCCGTCCGTTCGGACCCATCGGATACAGCGGTCCAAAATCGAGACAGCCCACCAGGACATCTCCCGAACCTCGCAGCGCAGCTGCAGCCTCGGCGGTCAGCGAGGACGGACCGGTCTCGCGACTGCGCAGATACGCCGCCATCTGCCCGCCTGCGCCGGCTTCAATTGTTTCCCATCCCATGATTTCACGCGGTGCACCCTCCAACGTCCCGTCCACCGTGTCACGAACCCAGCCACGCACTGCGGCGGTGTCGACCCCGCCATCAGCCGAACGCGCGTGGCAGGCGGGGCAGAAGCAGAGGCTGGCCAGGAATTCTATGTCCGGGTCAAGTGGCACGCCGATCACTTCGTGGTGGTGGTCGTGACGCAATGGCAGATACTCGATGGACTCCAGAAGAACCCGTGTGAATATCCCCATCCCGGCGACATCCTGCATGACCGAGAGCACCAAGTCGCGCACTGACGCGTTGGAGGGACAAAGTGTATGGGTGATCCGGTCACCCCAGGGGTTCTCCACGACCTGATCGGGATGTGCATTGCCAATTCCCGAATTGTGAAGGACCGGCATCCACGCCGTCAGCGAGATGCCGCGGTCGCTTGCGGCCAACGCAAGTTGCTCCCAGAACCCGGACCAATTGTCAGAGAGTGAGCTGATCGGCGGAGCAAGTTGATGTCGCGCGTGCCAGGCACCGGGACTAAAGTAAAGCGCGCCAGCTTCGGGAAAATACACGCGCCGCCGTGGGTTGTGCGGCAGAAAGAACATCCCCGAATGGTACCAAGTGGTGATATAGAGAGTGTTGAGGCCGGCCTGTTCCACGGCCTCGAGCACCGTGTCGGGTCCCTCGTCGATAACGTCCCAGGGGTAGGCATAAAGGCCGAGGGGGGCGGTCTTGGTCATGTCGCAGTCTCACTGTTTGTTTCAAGGGGCCAGGTGGCAAAATCCTCGATGAATTGCGCCACCGCAGTCACCATGGTGTCGAGGAGCGCTCGCCCCCGGTCTCCGGTGGCGAGTGTCGGCGCGCCAATGACACCGCTTGAACTCAGTTCCTTGAAACTCGCTGCCACTGAGACGGGACCTCCGGCAAGCAGGTCGGCGCCCAGATACGAGGAGCGGTTCAGTATAACATCGACGGCCTTGTCCATCTGGACCAGGTCCGGTTCCGTGGCGAGCATCAGCGACGTTTCCATTTCGCAGGCATGCATGATTCCGCCGGACTCCGAGTTGCGCCACTCTGCCAGTTCATCCAGCGCAAAGTCCCAGTAGTTGGCGGTTACGGCGGTTATCCCATGGTCATAGCGCAGGGTCTGGATCAGGTTCTTCAGGAGGTTGGCATTGCCTCCGTGACCGTTGAGGATCGCAATCCGGCGGAAGCCATGTCCGGCGAGGCTCTGCGCGACCTGGCCGACAACGGCAGAAAAGACTTGCTCGTCCAGCGAGACGGTGCCGGGAAAATCCCGGTGATGCGGGGAGAAACCGGTCCACACGGTCGGAGTGACCACCGCGGGATGGTGTTCGGAAGCGCGAACGGCTGCGGCCTCGCAGACATGACCAACCAGATGTGCGTCCACTCTCAGCGGCAAGTGGTGACCATGCTGCTCAAATGCGCCGACAGGAATCACAACAACAGGAGCAGACGCAAGAAGGTCTTCCACTTCTTGCCACGTGAAATCACCCAGTCTGACCTTGTGCGCCATCGCTTCCTCCCTCATTCCATCTCGTCGATCCGCACTGGTCGATTCTCGGCCAGCGCAAGCTTCATCGCCCCAACCACGGCCTCGGCCGCACGCGCCTCTTCCAGGCCCACGAGGGGTTCCTCTCCCGCCAAGGTTCTTGTGACGAACGTCTTGAGCGAAGCGGCCAGAGCGCCTTCCACTTGTCCGGCTGTGTCGATCGGCCAATGTGTGAGGTCGGGACGGGAAAATCCGGACGCGTGCAAAACGTTCATTCCGTGATCGGCACCTTCAATCTGTATCATGCCGCGGTCACCGATGACGTGAAATGCCGGATCCAGTGGCGCCGGCTGACTTGTCGGCAGCACCCAGGAGGACTCGAACATCGCGATGGTGCCATCCGCAAAGCGCAGTGTTGCGACGACCGCGTCGTGTGATCCATACGGCGCGCACTCACGCACTACCGCCTCGGCAAAGGCGCGCTCGGGTGCAGAAGGGTTGATCGCCAGCGTCATCTCAATGTCATGGATCAAGGTCGATGACAGCAGGTCAGTCCAAGGCGCGTACTTCTCTATCCCCGCCCGGGTGCCGCGACGACGTGCAAAGACACTGACCAGTTGACCAGCCGCCCCCGCAGTCACCAATTCCTTCATCCGGGCAAAGCGGGGATCGGCATGAAGGATGAAATTGACAGCCGGTGCCGTTCCCATGCTGCGCAACTCCGAAACGAGTGCGTCGACGTCTCCGAACGTTCGGCCCAAGGGCTTTTCCAGCATCATCGCCAGCCCCTTGCGCGCGGCTGCGACAGCCGGCGTGCGGCGTGCGGTCTCGGGCGTGGCGATGCTCACCGCATCCAGCTCCTCGGTCGCCAGCATGGCTGAGACCTCCGTGTGTGTGCGGCAATCCAGTTCGGCGGCAACGGTCTTGGCGCGCGCAACGTCAGAATCGCATACAGCGGCCAGCGTGCAGCGCGGATCATCCCGGAAAATCCGTGCATGCAACGCGCCGATCGTTCCCACTCCAACTACGGCAATTCGCATTTGCCCCCCCTAGCGTTCGGCGCCGGACAACAGAACCCGCGTGATGAGCCTGTTGAAGGCGATCATTACAAGTGCAACCGGCAGCAGCGTCAACACGGCCGCCGCCGCCTGCTGGCCAACCTCGATGTCGATGGTGCTGCGGAACATGCCCAGTGCGACGGTAGTGATCTTGACGTTGCTGGTGAAGATCAGCGGTGTAAGGAACTCGATCCATGACAGTATGAAGGCAAAGACAAAGCCCGCCAGCAAACCCGGTCGCAGCAGCGGCAGGATGATTCGCATCATGACCTGAAGATCGGTGCATCCGTCGATGCGCGCGGCATCCTCGATTTCAGGCGGCAGCCGGTCGATGAAGGTCTTCAGAATCCAGACCTCGAAGGGAAGAATGAACCCCGAATATGCCAGCATGAGACTGAAATAGGTGTCGTCGATCCGGAGCCCGACGAATACCACGAACATCGGAATGAGAAAGATTGTCGTCGGCAGGAAATACACCGATATCATTCCGCCCAGCAAAAGGTTCCTTCCCGGAATCCTGAGCCGCGAAAAGGCATATGCGGCCGGGAGTGCAATGGTCACGCAGATCAGGGCAGTGAGCGTCGAGACTGCCAGGCTGTTTCCAATCCCTTCGCGCAGCGGCACAATGTGACCTGGCGTCAGTACGGCTCTGAAATGTTCGAAATAGAGCGTATCAGGCAGAAACCGGACATCGCGGGACCGGATCACAGATTCGGGCTGCAGGCTGGTCAGAAACAGCGCGTACAGCGGGAATGCCATCAGTAGCAGCACCGCTCCGGCCGAAACATAGATTGCCACGCCCCGAAGAAGTGCACGTCGCTGCCTCGGCCTCATACCCGTGCCTCAGCATGGCGGGCGACAAACCTCCGAAACAACGTCACAAAAAGAACGACGAACAATGTAACGAGCAGCAGCGTGTAGGCCGCGGCCGAGGCGCGGCCGAGATCGAAGGATTGGAACGCTTCACGATAGACAAAGTAGTTCAGTGTGGTGGTTTGCCCAGCCGGACCACCGCGTGTCAGAACGAAGATCGTGTCGAACGCCTTCATCGCCCAAACGAACTGAATCAGTATCAGCGGTACTGCAATTGGCAGCATCAGGGGCAAGAGGATATGTCGGAAACGCTGACCGGTACTGGCACCATCGACAGCGGCAGCCTCGAAGACCTGCCTGGGAAGGCTCTGCAACCCGGCCAGAAAGAAGATCACCATGAACGGTATGGCTTTCCATATTTCCGCGACAGCGATCACGTGCAATGCCGTCCAGCCGTCACCAAGCCAGATCCGGTAGGTGTCGATCAGCCCCAGCCGTGTCAGGATCGCATTCACGAAACCCACGTCAGCATGGAACATCTGCCCCCAGAGGACGCCTGCTACAACCGGCGGAACTGCCCAGGGAAGGATTACCACCACTCTCAGGAACCCGCGTCCGCGGAAAGGCTGGTCGAGCAACAAGGCGATAAGGAAGCCAAGAATGGTTGTGACCAGAGCGATGAGCAGGCCGAAATAGACTGTGCGGAAAACCGCATCAACGAATCCCGGACTGTCAAACAGGTCGGCATAGTTGCGCAGGGCGATGAATTCGCCAAGCTTGAGCCGAACCATGTCAAATTCCGAGACACTCAGAGTCAGCGTGAAGGCTGCCGGGTAGGCAAAGATGCATGCCACCAACGCCAGGGCCGGCGCAATCATCATGGCGGCGCGGGCAACCTCGCGCCGCCGCATATGCCCTCGCCGCCGCACCCGGTTCGTGCGGCGTGCTCGGGTCTCTGCTGTTCTCGCCTTAGCGACGGCTGTCATCAATCAGGGAAACCGCCTCGTCCAGGGCTTCCTTGGGTGACATCTCCAATGCCAGCGCCCGGGAAATCTGGCCGGTGAGAATTTCCAACCACCGTTCCCGGTCGGTCGAGTAGCCGCCATCTACCGGATACTGGTACGATTGCCGAATGACCTCGGCGAAGGGCAGGTTCTCGACGACGTCAGGATGGTTGAGCGCAGCCTCGACAGATGGTGCCCAAGGGGAGGTCGCACCTTGCAGGATCTGGTTGTCCAGCGAGGTTGCAAGGCGGATGAACTGCGCGCCGCCATCAGGATTGGAAGCAATCGTCGGAACGGCAAGGAATTCGGATCCGTCAACTGATGCCGATGTTTCCAGCGCTGGGTAGGGTGCATACCCGGACCGTCCCTGGACGGCCGAGTCCTCACTTCCATTGGCAATGCCAGCAATGAATGGCCAGGTCAGGAAGAAACCGCGGTTTCCGGCCAGGTAGGCGGGCGACGCATCGAAGACCCAAGTATAGGTGACGACCGCAGGATCGATCACCTTGTGAACATGCAAGAGTTCGATCATGCGTGACAACGCCTCGACTCCCGCCTCGCTGTTCATGACAGGGTCAAGGGCTTCGTCGAGGAACCGGCCACCATTACCTTGCAGCATCGCGCCGAACGTAAAGATGTTGCCGACCCCGCCCCAGTTGTCGGTCAGGCCGTACACGTTGTTGTCGGGGTCCGTGATTGCCTTGGCATAGGTGATCAGGTCGTCCCACGAACCCGACATGGCATGCCAGTCGGCCGGTGCTTCCGGATCCAGACCAGCCGCCTCGCAGAGATTCTTGTTCCAGTGCATGATCGGACAACCGATTGTTACCGGGACACCGTAGCGACGGCCCTGATAGGTTGCGGCGGTGACTGAATTCTCGATCAGGCCGTTGGGAAGCAACTCATTCTCGACAAGGTCGGTCAGATCGGACAGCCAGCCCTTGTCTGCCAGTCCGGCCACCAGTGCTGCGGTAACGAAGACGGCATCACCCGGGCTGCGGCGGGCGATCATCGTGGAGTTAAGCTTGACCGGCAGATCCGGGGTTGTGACCAACTCTATCGACGGTTCGGGCCCATAAGCCTCGGCATAGGCGGGTGCGAGAGCCTGCAGGTAATCCATGTGCGAGCCCAGCAGGATCTTGATCGGTTCGCTGTTGCCGGACGCAAGGGCGCGACCCATCGGACCTAGCAAACTGCCGCCAAAGGCAGATGCACCTGCAGCCAACAGCAACCTGCGACGAGTTGGACTAGAGTCTGTACCCAAATTGTATGAACTATGCTATAGAGAGTTGGATCGGATTGTTTGATGGAGGTGGAATTGTCTGGTGATCGACACGATATGACGGATGAGGAATGGGAGTTGCTGCGTTCGGTGCTGCCGACAGGACGTCGGGGGCCTGTCCGCAGGAACGACCGTCGGATCATGGACGGGATCTTTTTCATTTTGCGGGCTGGCTCGCCCTGGCGTGACCTGCCCGAGCGTTACGGCCCGTATACGACCTGCTACAACCGCTACAACCGCTGGAGCAAGGACGGGACCTGGGCGAGGATTATCTCGGATCTTCAACGGTTTGCCGGCCTGGACGGCGATGACGAGGATGGCCCGGACGGTGGTTCGGCGGCCCGTCTGGGGGAGCGGATGATCGACTCCTCGGCGGTGCGGGTGCACAAGCACGGCTCCGGCTCGCGCCGGGACGGTGAGCCGCGCGAGATCGGGCGCAGCCGTGGCGGTCTGACGACGAAGATCCACGCTGCGCTGGACGGTGCGGGGCGATCGCTTGCTGTGCGGCTGTCGCCGGGACAGGCGGCCGACTGCACGCATGCGCCGGAGTTGCTGGTCGGCCTTGAGGCCGGAACCAGGGTGATTGCCGACAGGGCCTATGACAGCGACGCCATCCTGGACCTTGTCGCCGAGGCTGGCGGGGTTGCCGTGATTCCCTCCAAGGCGAACCGGAAGGTGCCACGGGATCTGGACCGGGATCTCTACGCCAGGCGCAACCTTGTGGAGCGTTTCTTCAGCAAGATCAAAGAGTTCCGGAGAGTGGCAACAAGATACGAGAAGCGGGCCAGGAACTACCTGTCCACCGTGCTGCTTGCCGAGACACGCTACCTGCTGCGAACTCTGGCAAGGCGATCAATTGAGTCCACACCCTAGTACAAATCATGACATGACCTCCCGTTCAATTTGCTTCAAATTCCCGGCAGGTTGACCCAAAGCCGAAATCAAGTCAAGCACCGGTCCGTGTCGAAACACACTTGAAAACAAAAGCGGTCAATCCTGTTCCCGTCGCCTGATTTGCGGGAATTGCCTGTATCCGAAACCAGCTTCAGGTCGGATCTGGCCAAATGCCCAATCAATGCGAACTGTCAATAGGATCAAGTGGATAAGTCGGGCGGGCAAGCCACCGGTAATCCAGCAGCCGAGGATTGCTGGTGCAGGGACCCGGCGTTTCAACCGTGTAGCTTGCGCGCATGATCTTGTCGTAGGCACGGCGATGTGCGACGGCAGCCTTTACAACGATCATGTCTAGGTTTGCCGGCTCGATGCCCTGGCTTCGCCACTGGCCGAGGTCAAACGGCGCGGTCTTGCGAGTGGTCAGCAAGATCGTGAGTCCGCCGTGTCGCACGACCGCGGCAGGTCCCATGTCAACCTGGACCCCGGTGGATGCCGCGGCATGGCTTTGCCGATCCTCGAGCATGAAACGACCGTCACTCTTCGAGACGAGTTCCACCTCGAGTTCGACGGGACCCGGATCCATAGGGTTGTCCTTGCCTCCAAGCCGCAGCCGACATGGCGCCCCGGGAACTGCTTCGTCGAGAGAGGCAACCGCCTCGGGGTCGGCTAGGATGATGCCCGCATTCGGGTATTGCGCATCGAGAAGTGCTCTCAGCAGGATGGTACCATTTCCAGGCGCGCCGCCGCCAATATTGTCGGACGGCTCGACCAGAAGTGCCGGGCCGGGACCCCGGTTTGCAATAGCTTCGGCAATCGCCGCAGCCGGGCTCATTTCTGTCGGAAGCCCGGCGTCCCGCAGTTCCAGCGCTGCTCCGGTGAGACGGCCGAGGGCTTCCTCGGCTTCCCGGGCACTGCCAGTGGTCACAAGACTGAATGAAACGCCCGCATCGGGCACGTCGGCAAACGAGAAACCGGCAACGACATTGATTGCCCAGATTTCCGGATTTTCCTCCTCGATCCTCCGGGCGAGCGCCTCAAGGTCACGCATCGGCGAGTCCGCTGTTCCCGTACCGGTTGGAGGCCAGATCACCCGGGCACGTCGGTGATGCATCCGCGGTCGGCGACCTTCGGTCCGAATCCGGGCCAGCAAGCCGGCTGCGCGCATTGCGCTGTCCCTTGCATCGACATGCGGGTTCTCGCGATAGCAGACCAATGCATCTGCTTGCGCGGCCATCGTAGGTGTCATCGTCGCGTGCAGGTCAAACACTCCTACGATCGGCGCATTTGCCAGGGACGGTATCGCACGCAAATGCGACAAGAGCTTGCCTTCCACATCTCCGTGGCTTTCGGAGACCATTGCACCGTGCAATGCCAGGAAAACGGCGTCGCATTCTCGGGATGTCGCCACAGCATCGAGATCCGAAAAAAATGCATCGACGACTTGGTCTTCAACGATGCCTGAAGGAGTCGCGATGAAGGACACGGAAGGGACCACATCCCAGGATTCACTTTCGGCTACCTCCAGGAAACCATCGATCATCGAACCGTTGCCACGGAATTCGAGCAGGTCGCTGCCCCTGGCTACAGAAAAATCGGACAATGCCGTCCGATCAGGCACGAAACAATGCGTCTCGTGGAAAAGTCCGGCAAGGAGAATTCTCATCCCGCTCTCGCGCCGAAGACCCTGCCCTTCCGGGCGAACAGGACAGCGCACTCACTCGCCTGAGCCCGGTCAATCCTGTGCCTGCTCCCATTCGTGCAACGTGCCATGACGGAACATGGTTGATTCGCCCGATGGCGGCAAAGGCTACCAGCACAGTGCAGGTCGACGGCGCGGGCCGCCTCGGCCAGAGCCTCGAGCCACGGCACGGCAGTGACCCCTGATGGTGATTTGCGCAAGGCACTGGGGAGGCCGCAAACTACCTTCCGCAGATGCGCAAACTTCCTGCTCCGGGTGCAAGAACGGGTACTGTCTGCAAGTCTCACTCCGGATTGCAGAGCAAGACCTGCCAGAGCGCGGCCGGGAGACCTGGTCGCAACCAGAAGCCCAGAGCGAAGAGAAAGGTGGCAAGTGCGACCATCACGACTTTGCCCACTGCTACTTGGCGGTCGCAAACCCCGGCAAGGCGAACATCCAAAGTCTGGAGCACCGGCGTTCCCGGGGTGACGAGGCAAGGACCGACCAAGCTGCATGTGCCCTCCGTTGGACTCCCCGACTACCTGGCCGCGATTGATGCTAGCTGTGACACAGGGAGCCGGATGCGACCGGCGTCTGCAGGTACCAAAAGGCAGGCGCCTCCGGCAGGAGAAGCCATTTCGCGACTTCGGCGCGTGAATTGTCGTAGCCCTTTTCGACATCGTTGCCGAGTACTGTGAGAACTCTGGTGAGCGAGTTCACCCGGAACGGGGAGCGATCTACTTTCTTGGCTGTCGTCATGGTTGCACAGGTGTCTCACGCCCGGTTCAAATCCGCAACCGTTTGCTGAAAACGCGCCATCCGGGCGACTGGCAGCGTCGATGAACACAGGATTGAATCAAACGATATTCATCCGGTCTCCATTGCGTCGAGGGCGTGACCGGCAGCAGCGACGGTTTCTTCGATGTCTTGGTTCGAGTGAGCTGTGGAGATGAACCAGGTTCCCCGGCTTGTTGGTCGAACACCAGCGACCACCAAGTGCTCGAGAAACTTCGCTTGCTTGTTCAGGTCCGTGCGGCGGTAGCTCCGGTAGTCCGTGACCGCGCCGAAATCGGAAAAGAACGTGCTGAAACAGGAACCGAAGCCCTGCACCTGCAGATTCGATTTCCGGTCCACTGCACAGCGGCGCAGTCCCTCCATCAGCATTTCGCCTTGGCGGTCGAGTTCCCGGATCGCCTCTCCGTTTCCGGCAGACAGGAGATCGAGTGTGGCGATGGACGCCACCACGCTGGGTATGCTTGCGTTGTAGGTTCCGGAGTGGTTGACGGCACCCGAGCCGAACAGGTCCATGACTTCCGCCCGCCCGGCCAGGGCGGATATCGGAAAACCGCCCGCCATTGCCTTTGCAAACGTCGCAAGGTCGGCAGTCACACCGAATTTCTCCTGACCGCCGCCAAGGGCAAGCCGGAAGCCGGTGATGACCTCGTCAAAGATCAGTACCACGTCATTTGAACGGGCCAGGTCCCGAAGCGCCTCGAGATAGCTGGGTGCAGGCGCGATGGCGCCCGTGTTGCACATCGCCGGTTCGGTGACGATGGCTGCAACATCGTGGCCATGGGCGTCAAGCACGGACTTCACCGCGTCAATGTCATTCCAGGGAAGGACAATGACATCCTCGGCCACGGATTCCGCCTGCCCGCGTGTTTCGAGATGCGGCTCGCGCCCAGCTGATGATTCCTTGTCCTCCTGATCGACCGGAGGTGCAAAGCTGAGCAGTACGTTATCGAACCAACCGTGGTACTGTCCCTCGAATTTGATGTATTTGCGCTTGCCCGTAAAGGCACGCGACACGCGAATGGCGGCCTGCACGACCTCGGATCCCGACATGCCGACCCGCACCCGTTCCGCGTTCGGAATCATGCTCTTGATGCGGTGGGCGAGTTCGAGTTCGTATCGATGTTGCCCTCCCAGCATCTGGCCTCGGGACAGTGACTTTGCGACGGCATCGCACACCGCCTTCGGCGCATGGCCGAGTATGGCGGGCCCCATCCCGAGCGCGTAGTCGATGTATCGGCTGCCGTCGAGATCGAACAGGTGGGCACCCCGGCCGCGCTCAAAGCACAACGGGACGGGAAAACTGGCCAGCCTGATGTTTGAGTTGACCGCACCGGGTATGGCAGCCGACGCCTTCCTGACATAGTCTCTCGATGCGGAGAACCGATCATCAATATTCGGCGAATCCTGCAATGCGCCTCCTCCTCCTGCGGGCTTCGCCGGTCCGCGCAGCTTTCGCTGCTCCTTCATCGGAACCGTGATCCCGACCTGCCGACGGAACTGATGATAGTGGATCAAGCGACGGCAGACAAATCTCGTGCGTTTCATGAACGGCAACGAGAGAATCATCGGGAAGATGCCATGCGGTCACGGGTCGCCGGCAGCAACGGCGTAACGCGTTCCCGAGCCGGCAAGCATCGGAGTCTTCCGCGCGACGGACAACTCGCTGCCTGCGTTCGTGCGGATCCGCTTCTCAAGATCCCTGATCTTCTCACCCAGCCGGCCGATCTGCTCAAGCAGAAGCCCGGCCATCTCCCGCACAGCCCCCGGCAACGAGGCCGATGCTTCAGCAACCCTGATCGCCAGGCGCTCGACATTGGCAATCCCCTGCGGCGCAATGATGCCGAACTCCGCAAGATGACCGCGCAGCGCATTCACCGTCTGCGTCCGCTGGCGCACCAGCAGATCCCGGGTGCGGAACACCATGCAGCGGGACTGCTGTTCCTCCGACTTCACCGGAACGAAACGCATCGTCGGGCGAGTGGCCGCCTCGCAGATGGCCTCCGCATCCGAAGCATCGTTCTTCTGCCTCTTGACGAACGGCTTCACACAGATCGGCGGCACCAGCCGGACTTCATGCCCGAGTTCCATGATCCCCCGGCCCCACCAGTGGGCGCTGGCACAGGCTTCCATGGCCACCGGGCAATTCGGCTGCGACGCCAGGAAGTCCGGAACCTTGCGGCGCACCGGTTTCTTGCGGAACACCACCGATCCGTCTGCAGCAGCTCCGTGCAACTGGAACCAATTCTATGCCAGGTCGATTCCGATCATGCTAACCTTTTCCATGGACGCTCCCTCCTTTCAGGGCTCAATCAAACTTGACGCCACCATGGCACATTGCGATGCCGTCGGGCAGGGGGCGTCCATCCCATCAGTTTTCATTTGAACACTTAGCGCACCATGAGGATGTTTGACCTTCAGACACTTATCCAGTTGGCAGTACAGCAATCAAATGGGGAAAAGGCATCCGGTCAGACTTGGTCATCTAACCGCTATTTGCCAGTTGCGGGAAAAGGAGAAACTGGGCCTACTGGAGGAGGGCTTGCCAGTCATTCTTACAAGCGCCGAAGGTTTCCCAGTAGGTGCGAAAGCCTTCCGGAACCGTCCGCGAGATGCCGATGTGCTGGATAGCTTCGCAGCAGAAGAGGCCGCGAAGGTACTCATTCTGATAGATATGTTACGCTGTCCGGCAACACAGAGGGCGCAATAGGCCGGCACTTTCGTTCGCTGGTTCTATAACCATCTGGCTCGCCTCATCTATGCGAAGGCTGTGAGTCGGTGCCCAGCGGACAAGGCTCAACTGCGCTCGTATGTCGAATTCCAGCGACGTTCACACACTACCGACGGCGCGGTCGGCGAGTTCATCGTGCCATCAGGTCCGGTTCCGGACCGCGAGCGCCTCCTTTATGCGGATGTTGAACGCTACGATGACGGTAGGTTGACCTGGAACGCTCTCCGAAGCTGGCGGGAGGGGCTCCCCGACATTTCATTTTTTCATCATGTTCCGGAAGCAGTTCGGCTTACAAGGGCGATGCAGAAGTTGGGCATGTCTTCGACGGCTGGGCTGAAGACGATCGCTGACATATGGAGTGCCGAGCCACCAAGCGATGCGATGACCTGGCAAGACTCGCAAGACCTGACAGTGCGCATGCTTGAATCGCTCGAAGACAAGGGTTGAATTCCAGAGGATGCCGCCGACGAAGACGCCAGCTTGCTTCTCGACAAGTGGTCGCTGCCGGTGTGAAACTTTGATCTCGACCCTATCTTGACTGTTGGTGCATACCGCATCCCGGTTTGAATGCATCCACGGAAACGTAGAATACGTTCATTTTGCGCCTGCTCGGCCCAGTCAGTGCAGGTCGCAAATGTGATGCCAAAGCGATCCTTCAGGAGATGCGGGACGAGCACATATGATGGTTGCACATCGAGGAACGTGACGACGCGTGTCACAAATAGCCGTCAGTTGTTTGGCTTTACGCAGTGGAAGACTTGAAGTGTGTGCAAAAGTTCTTCTGCAAAATTCTCGATCCCGGATTCCGAAATCTCTTCAGGAACCGGTGCATGGAACGCCGTGCCGTTGATTTCCATTATGATGGCATGTGCCCGTTCGGGGAGTTCACCGCGCATTGGCTTTGGCCAGAACCAGCAATTGTTCAGGCCGCATTCCTGGAAGAGTGTTTCCACGGGTGGACGGTCTTGGACCATTACGGTTCCAGTTTCCGTCTCCCGGTTGCCGGTCAGCTTGATTTCCGGGTTTCTGCAGCCGCCAGTGGATGATGCGTATGAACAATCGATGGCACTCATCCGGCCAACCAGGTTATCGCTCCAGCAATGCCATGTTTGGAGTCCGTGCGCTTGGCTCGCGATGACCATCATGGTGATCAGCGCAATTGCCCGTTTTATGGTGTTCAGAAAATCCGGTTGCCGCAAACGCGATGTTGCCACGTGCCGTGCCTCCGGCGACCAACGGATCATCCACGGATTGTACATGATCGGATCTCGTGGTCGCGTTTGCAACAATCCCCCAATATTGGCCAGGCCATCGCGCAGAAACATGCAGTGCATCGAACACCTTGGCTGTCTCGCGCCTGACGGCCGTATCCATCTTGGTGAAGAGTCCCCGGTACGGCCCCTTGCTTTGCTGCGTCCGGAGAAGGGCGATAATCAGTATAACGATGTTTGCTGGCGAGAATAGAAGTCCCGAGCAACGCGCCAACCTTGCGGATGAGACCGAACGGCAGGCAAAGGGACGTGTAGGCCACGGTTTCGATATCGATGCCGGTGCAACTTCTATCGTCTATCACCATGGAGGGTCTCGACCGTATTGTCGGGATGCCAGACGTGATGCCACTAGGACCGATGTCCGGCCTCTGGTGCGTCGGGAATACGGTTTGTTGGATCCCGACATGGCCGAGCACCTGCGCGTAACAACTGATCCGGAGTATTTCGAGGAACACGCGGAAAGCGTGGAAACGTGGTCACCTTGGAATGCGCTGTTTATTCCGCCGGAGTTCCTGGTGCGGCCGGAACAGCCGTCACGTGGAGGAACGTTGAAGGACATTCTGGACAGTTGATCCGCGGGTCAGACGCCTCTCGGGTTACTGGAATTTGTTTTCCGCCAAGGTCAATCCAACGTAATTTACCGTTCGCTTCGGCAATTGCCAGGCAGTGACTTCCCGTTACTTTTTGAAGCGTGCCAGACATACCGGCACCCGGGCAGAGCGAAACTTCATGTCGTGGTTGCGGGGCGCTGCCGACCAAGCTTCACTTGACTTTGGTTTGTCAAGTCTGCCGGATCTAGTTTCCGGCCTAGACACGTCAATCGAATCGACTTTGGTTGAAAGGCTGAACGGTGACTCAATGGTGACTTGATTATCTAATTCAGGTTTAACTATACTGTAAATCATTGATTTTATGGTGAGCCCGACAGGATTCGAACCTGTGGCCAACTGATTAAAAGTCAGTTGCTCTACCAACTGAGCTACGGGCCCAACCAATTCCACCGAGGGCACAGCATGGGTGCTTCACGGCAGGCCAGAGCGTGTAGCACCGGCCCGGAATGCGGTCAAGCTCACCGTGACCTGGAACCGGTTGCTGTGCGGACCAGATGGCCGGAATGCAGGCATCGGTGGACCATAGGCTCGCTGTCAAACTGAAACCGCCCGGGGCAATTGCCTCCGGGAGTTGCCGTCACCCTGCAGTCGTGTGCGAGCCAGCTGAAACGCACATTGCTATATGACCTTGACGGACATGGATCCAAGGCCTGTAATTTCGATTGTCAAATGGTCGCCCCGTTGGACGGATGACACACCGGATGGCGTTCCGGTGAGGATCACATCGCCGGCCGACAATTCAAAATAGTCTGAAAGATAGGCGATCAGTTCCGGAACCTTCCAGATCAACTGGTTGAGATCGCCTTCCTGACGAATCTCTCCATTGACCTGAAGTGAAATCCTGCCTTCTTTTGGGTGACCGACGGCCGATGCCGGGTGCACTGGTCCGACCGGCGCCGATCTCTCGAATGCCTTGCCGATTTCCCAGGGCCGCCCCAGTTTCTTCTGTTCCGCCTGCAGGTCGCGCCGGGTCATGTCGAGGGACAAGGCATATCCATATACATGGTCCAGCGCCTCATCGGCCGGGATGTTGGTGCCCCCGGACTTGAGCATGACCGCCAGTTCTGCCTCGTGGTGGACATCGGAGGAGTGATCCGGGTACGGAAATTCACCTGACTCGTCCAGATTGCTGGGATTCTTCTGGAAGAAAAATGGCGCTTCCCTGTTCGGGTCATGGCCCATTTCAATCGCGTGAGCAGCGTAGTTCCGTCCAACGCAATAAACCCGGTTGACCGGAAATCTCGCGTCGGAACCCGCGATGGGCAGGGTGGTCAATTGGGGCGGTTCGAACGGGAATTGTGGCATCGGTGTTTCATCTCCGGTTCATGGCAGATTCAAACGGAAGCAATCAACCAATTTACGACCAATCACAACCAATCTCGCACTATTTTGTCAGCCCATCCGATTTGTCTTGCCTTGCGTTCCAACGATTGATAAGGTGGATGGGCTGAAACCATGGTAGATCAAGCAAACATATTGGTCAACCAATCTTGGAGACCACTCGGGGCTGCGCGGCCGGACACGGACGATCGGGAGAGTTCGCTCGTGGCGTTGAAGGCCTTCATAGCGTCTGGACACTACAATCCGGGAGATCGGCTTCCACCCGAACGCGAACTGGTAATGAGTCTCGGCATCACGCGCACGAGGCTGCGCTGGTGCCTGGAAGTCCTCGAACGCGAGGGAAGGATCTGGCGGCATGTCGGCAAGGGCACATTCCTTGCAGCCGAAGCCACGGGCAGTCTCCTTGAACTGGGCCGCAGGGTTACCCCGGTGCAGATGATGCGAGCGAGGCTCGCTCTGGAGCCCGCAATTGCCAAGGAAGCGGCAGTAAACGCTTCCGACGAAGCGGCGGACAGGGTTTTGCTGAGCCGGGAACACGCCGAGAAAGCGACGAGCTGGGAGGAATACGAGGCGTTCGACGACCAGTTTCACAGGGCGGTTGCGGAAGCCACCGGAAATGTACTGTTGCTTTCGCTGTTTGACCGTCTGAACCAGGTGCGCCGACACGTGGCATGGAACACGGTAGTTCGAACATCGGACTGCCCGCCTGCCGACCATTCCAGTTTCGCCGAGCATTCGCGAATTGCATCGGAGATTGAAGCGCGGAATCCTGCAGCTGCCCACACGGCCATGCAGGATCACCTCGGTTCCGTTGCGGCGCGCCTGTTTGGAGAATCATGACGGCGGAAACAATGGCCAGACCGCCGTGCCGGGCCGCAACTCGGTCAACTGTGCCAACAAACCAACGGGAGAAATCGAAATGAGAGAAATCTTCAGGAACACGTTCAAGATTGCTGCAGCGCTGCCGCTGGCGATAGGGATGTCTGTCGCTGCAGCGCAGGCAGACACGATCAGAATTGCTCTTGCAGAAACACCGTCCGACGAACTGGCAGCATTCTTCGTTGCCCTGGACCGGGCCAAGGCCAACGGTCTTGACTATGAATGGACCGCATTCTCGGATGAGGAACTGGCAATTCAGGCGGTGCTCAGCGGTCAGATGGATATCGGATTCGGCACGCCCTATTCCGCAATGCAGCGTGCAAAGGCGCCGATCCGGATCATTTTCCAGCTTTCAAAACTCAAGTTCTTCCCGGTGACGACCAAGAAATACAGTTCGCTTGAAGCTCTTGATGGTCAACCGATCCTGCTGCATTCACGCGGCGGCGGCACTGATGCGATTGCCAACGTGATTGAGGACAAGGTCGGAATCACGTTTGGCGAACGTTCCTATGTTCCAGGTTCCGCCAATCGCGTTGTTGCACTCGTGGCCGGGCAGGCGGACGCGACCATCATTGACCTTTCGAACAAGAACAAGGTCATGCGCCAGCACGGCGACAAGTTCAACGTCCTGCCCATGTTCGAGGTCGAGGCGTCGGACGAGGCGCTGTTTGCCAATCTCGACTGGATCAAGGAGAATGAAGAGCAGGTGCAGATATTCGTGAACGCTCTCCTAAGCGTCTGGCAAGACATGAACGAGGATCCGACGATCGTCAGCGGCGAGACCGATCCGGACGGGCCGATCGGCCAGTTGCCGAAGGAAATCCTGGACAGTCTCGATACCTTCTACTCTGAGGCTATCGAAGGCGGGCTATACGACGCGAATGGTGGTGGCCGCAATGCGGCGATGGCTGACATGGAGTGGTACAGCCAGGCAGGCCAGCTGGAAGGGGATGTATC
Source organism: Paracoccaceae bacterium (assembly GCA_963664715.2). Classification (GTDB taxonomy): domain Bacteria; phylum Pseudomonadota; class Alphaproteobacteria; order Rhodobacterales; family Rhodobacteraceae; genus JAPOXR01. Next base: position 231,326 of record CAXXUY010000011.1, on the reverse strand, counting down.
TACCCTGAACATCGAAGACTTCTGGTATCTGGCGCCGCTTGATGCCGCGATGAACTGATAAGAATTGGCGGTGCCCGGTAACCGGGCGCCGCATCGCCGGGAGTTGAAGAACCGATGAGCAGATCGCTAAACCTGAAGTTGCTGTCGGCGGTCTTGGTATTCGGGATATGGGAGATCGCCGGGCGAATACCCGTCAGCTATGGTTTTCCCACATTTTTCGAATCAATGTACGCCTTGGCTGCCATGATACTCGATGGTTCGCTCCTTCTGGCTTACGTGGATACACTGCGACCCCTGGTGATTGGACTGGTGATTTCCGCGTTCATCGGGATCGCGTTGGGGCTCTGGATTGGCTTGAGTTCCTGGTTCGACTGGCTGATTTCACCAATCTTCATCGTCATGCAGGCCGCTCCCCTGGCTGCCCTGATCCCGCTCCTGGTCATGGTTTACGGAATCGGCCTGACCTCCAAGGTCTTCGTTGTGTGCATCATGGCGATGCCCGTGATCGTGTTGAACACGGCAGGAGCAGTCCGCAACACGTCGACCAATCTCAAGGAAATGGCGATGTCCTTCCTGGGCACGGAAAGGGACATCATACTGAAGGTGATCATCCCGTCCGCTTCGCCCCTCATCTTTTCAGGGCTGCGTCTCGGCACGTCTGCCGGCTTTATCGGTGCGATCCTGTCCGAATTGAAGATAACACCAACAGGTGTGGGCGACATCATCACGTTCAGCCGTTCCATTGCCGATTATCCCAGCATGTATGCGGCCATATTCTCGATCATTGCGCTTGCCGTTGTATTTCTGAACTTCCTGGAACTTGTCGAAAGGACGCTTTTTGAGGGTAATGTCCGTGGCTACGCATCCGACTGAGGACGAAGACAGTATGAACTCCTCGGTGGAAATCGCGGTATCGGCGCGAAAGATCTCCAAGACCTATGCGGGGGAGGTCGAGGCGCTGCGCGAACTCTCGCTTGAATTCCCCAGGGGCCAGCTCACATCGTTGCTCGGTCCTTCGGGGTGCGGCAAGACAACCCTGCTGAAGATTATCGCGGGATTGCTGGAGCCGACATCCGGAGAAGTCGAGGTCAACGGAGTTCCGGTCACCGGACCGGGTCCGGACCGGGCGTTTGTATTCCAGGACTTTGCCCTCCTGCCGTGGGCAAATGTGCTGCGAAACGTGGCGTTCGGACTCGAACTCCGGGGAGTCGCCGTATCCGAGCGCGAGGCAATCGCAGAAAGGCACATCAGGAACGTTGGTCTCGGCGGATTCGAGAAGAGTTTTCCTCACGAACTGTCAGGTGGCATGCGTCAACGTGTCGGATTGGCGCGGGCCCTCGCGGTCGAGAGCGAGGTACTGCTGATGGACGAACCGTTCTCGGCCGTGGATGAACAGACCCGCCGCAAGTTCCAGGAAGACCTGCTCGGGCTGGTTGCGGAGGAAAACAAGACATTCATATTCGTCACGCATTCGATCGAGGAAGCGGTCTATGTTTCCGACCAGATCGCCATTCTCCTCCCGCGCCCGAGCCGGGTGCATGAGGTCCTTCGACCACAGGGACTTCGCAGCAAGGGTGTATCCGACATCCGCCGGGATCCCGAGTATCTGGATACCGTGGACCGGATCTGGGAATCACTGCGTTCCTACGTGGAGTAGCACTGCAAATGTACGTTCATGGAATCAGATTACCGGGCATGTCATCGTTGATCCTTTGGGGACTTCTCTGGGAGGTCGTGGGCCAGACCGGACTGACATTCTTCCTCCCGCCCTTGTCAGAGGTGCTGACTACCCTCTTCGAGATTTCGGACTCACCGGCATTCCTCAAGGCGTTGTCGGAGACTGCGCAGGCCTTCCTGACCGGAGTGCTTGCGGCAGTACTGATCGGGATACCTGTCGGGATACTGATGGGGCAAAACCGCCTTCTGGACGAATTGCTCCTTCCATGGGTCAACATTTTCCTGAGCGCTCCTCTGACGGCCCTTGTGCCGGTATTGATGGTGCTCTTTGGATTCGGGATGAAGTCGATCATCATCACCACAACGCTGTTTGCAATCTGGATCATTATCCTCAATGCCCGCGCCGGCGTCCTGCAGATAAACCGTTCGCTGGTTGAAATGGGTCGCAGTTTTGGCGCAACGCCGTTGGCGGCTTTCATAAAGATCTATTTCTGGGCGGCTCTTCCGGAGATACTGGGTGGTGTTCGGATAGGTGTAATTCGCGCCGTGAAGGGCGTGATCATTGGCCAGCTCCTCATCTCGATCGTTGGCTTCGGCGCGCTGTTCGAACTCTACTCGGCCAACTTTCTCATGGGTCATTTCTGGGCAGTGCTCATCGTGCTGTTTGCACTCGCCTTTTCGATTTCGGAAGCGCTCGCAGCATTGGAACGCAAGTTCTCCTATTATGCGGCAAAGCGTTGAACCGTTGTTTGTCCGCTTGACCAGGCATTCAGGAGTCTTCCGGCACCGGCCCGACCGGGTACCGGTCTGAAACGACCACGACCCAAGGCGGGGTGAATCCTGTCGAGTTCGTCGCGGGAGTTGAGCGACTTCTTCGACGATCGATTGCCGATACCGTTCCCTGGACATCGATTCGAGCGTTTTCGCCAGATCCCTTCAAGAGATTGGAACTTCAGCCGGCTGCCTGAATTCAGGAAGCCGGTATTCGATTGGCCGCGGAACCTGCCAAGGTCCTCCAATACCTGCCTTGCGAGCCATACTTGTGGTCAAATGGCGGGTCGTCGGCTATAGCGATTGCCCCACTATGATGGTCAGCGGGTTGCGGTTGATGCGATTCAGCAAGATGCACGGGCTGGGCAATGACTTCGTGATTGTTGATGCCCGGGGCAAGAACGAATTTGAACCTGGTCTTGTGCTTGCATTGCTGGGAGACCGGAGGCGCGGAATCGGATACGACCAGATTGCAAGGATCGAGAACTCGACCAGATTCGATGCCCGGCTTTCCTTCTGGAATGCTGACGGATCGGCATCTGCCACTTGTGGCAACGCGACAAGATGCATTGCCCGCATGCTGATGGACGAGGCGGGCACCTCAAGCATAGTTCTCGAAACCGAGCGCGGCGCCCTGATGTGCAGGGACGCGGAGGAGGGCCTCACAAGCGTGAACATGGGCGCGCCCCTGTTCGGCTGGAAGGACATTCCCCTTGCGCGTGAGATGGACTCGCTATCGCTTCCGATAAAAGGAGACCCCGTTGCGCTTGGGTTGGGGAATCCCCATTGTGTCTTCATCGTCGAGGATGCGGAGACTGCACCGGTCGGTGAACTGGGCCCGCAAATGGAACATCATCCAATGTTTCCTGAACGAACGAATGTCGAGTTCGTTTCGGCAAGGTCCCGGGAATCAATCAGGATGAGAATCTGGGAACGGGGAACCGGAATCACGCTGGCATCCGGTTCGGGTGCATGCGCGGCTGCGGTGGCCACAGCACGGAGATCGCTGACAGGTCGCAGGGTCGAGGTCGAGCTTGATGGTGGAGTCCTGCAAGTCGAATGGTGTGATGACGGAGTCTGGATGACCGGCCCTACCACCCACGTATTTGACGGTGTACTGTCATCCGACTTTGTGAGGACCGGATGAGCGACCGCAAGACCACTGTCGAGACTCTTGGTTGCAGGCTCAACGAGTATGAATCCGTGGCAATGTCCGAAATTGCCGACCGGCAGGGACTCGACGATACGATCATCGTCAACACATGTGCCGTAACGGCCGAAGCGGTCAGGAAGTCCCGCCAGGCAGTTCGAAGTGCATCCCGCCGCAATCCGAATGCCCGGCTGGTGGTTACAGGATGTGCTGCCCAGATCGACGCCGCAGGATTTGCCGGTCTGGCAGGCGTTGATGCCCTTGTCGGCAACGGAAGGAAGCTGGATCCCGAAATCTGGCAAAGGATTGCTGCCCGGAAGACTGGCAATGAAGACGGCACGCAGGTGCTTGTCGATGACATCATGGCGGCCAGCCACCCTTCAAATCATCTGATCTCGTCATTCGGCAAACGGGCGCGCGCCCATATCCAGGTTCAGAATGGATGCGATCACCGTTGCACGTTTTGTGTCATTCCCTTTGGTCGCGGCAATTCCCGCTCGGTTCCGGCCGAAGACGTGATTGCCCAGGTGAGACTGTTGGTGGACCAGGGTTTTTCCGAGATCGTTCTCTCGGGAGTCGACTTGACGAGTTGGGGGAATGATCTGGCTGGCAAGCCGGGCCTGGGAAACCTGGTTGCCCGCATCCTGGCGGAGGAACCGAATCTGCCGAGGCTCAGGCTCTCGTCAATCGACGTGATCGAAATCGACGAGAAACTGGTGGAATTGCTGGGCACCGAGGAGAGACTGATGCCGCATTTGCACCTGTCAATTCAGGCTGGCCACAACATGATACTCAAGCGGATGAAACGCCGGCATTCACGGGAGGATGCGGTCAGGGTGTGTGGAGAAATCCGCGATGCGCGACCGGAGATTGCATTTGGTGCCGACCTGATTGCCGGATTTCCCACCGAATCGGACGAGATGTTCGAGAGTACCATGGGACTCGTGGACGAGTGCGGACTGACATGGCTCCATGTCTTTCCGTACAGCAGGAGAGATGGAACTCCGGCGGCACGAATGCCTCAGGTCGATCCGGTTGCAATCAAGAGGCGGGCCGCAAGATTGCGGGAACTCGCAAGGAAACGGGTGCTGGATCACCTTTCCAGCCGGGTTGGAATGTCCGGAAACGTGCTGGCGGAAACTCCCCGGTCGGGCAGGACCGAGCAGTTTGCGGAGGTCGTGTTTGACCGCGACATGGCTGTCGGGTCGATCCGGCGGGCAGAATTCACCAGTGTGGAAGGCAACCGACTTGTCGGCCGGGTGGCAGTTTCCGATAGGGGAAACGGTTGACCGGGAAACGCGGCCGGGAGGAGACCGCCGCTTCAGACGGTGCCCAAGAAGTCGTAAAATCAGGCAGTAAGAAATGACACATTCCATGAAACTCTATTTCAATGGCGCATCCCCCTTTGTACGCAAGGTTACCGCGTTGGCGCACGAGGTCGGGGTCGCCGATTCCATCGAACTGGTGGCGGTCGGCGGAACGCCGACCAATTCGGAGTCGCTCCTCGATTCCGGCAATCCGCTCGGAAAGATCCCGGCACTGAAGCGGGATTCAGGATCCGACCTCTACGACAGCAGAACGATCTGCCGATACCTCAATGATCTCGCACGGGGGCAAATGTATCCGGAGCCGCCTGTTCTCTGGGAAGCCCTGACCCTGGAAGCGACAGCGGATGGAATCATGGATGCAGCCGTGCTCATGGTCTATGAAACCCGCTGCAGGGATGAAGCGACTCGGTCAGGTGAATGGGTTGAGTCCCAATGGCAAAAGATCGCGCGATCACTGGATGCAATTGATTCCGGATGGCTGAACTACCTTGCAGGATCTGTCGGTATCGGTCAGATTTCGGTGGGTTGTGCCCTGGGTTACATTGATCTGCGCCATCCCGAACGGAACTGGAGATTGGGAAGGGAAGGACTCTCGAATTGGTACGAGGAATTTTCGGCTCGCAAATGCATGGTTGAGACCGTTCCGTTCATCCCGGCCTGAACGGCTGCAGGCTGAATTGGAGTGCCGAATGCGCCGTGCTGTTGCGTGACCACGACCCTCCCGACATCTCTCTCGGACTGTTGCCGGCCGGGATTTGCCGGCTGGTCAACCCGTAGATCCTGCCGTGAAAATTCCATGGGCAGGATGGTGCCGTGACTCTCGTATTTTGGGCTTCAAGACACCAGAAGAATCCTTTATTAGGCGTTCCGGTCGCACGGCTGTGCCGGAGTCGACGGTTCCGATGAATGGACAGGCCCGACTCCGGGCGCGTTGAAGGAGAGCAGAACTTGTCCCACGCCGATCACGTGGAAGGCTCGCGCCGCGACTTTCTCTATTATGCAACAGGTGCAACCGGTGCGGTTGCCGGCGGTGCTGCGGTCTGGCCCCTCATTGATCAAATGAACCCAAGCGCTGACGTGCAGGCGCTGTCGTCGATCGAAGTCGACATATCGGGTGTCGAACCCGGAACCCAGTTGACCGTCAAGTGGCGTGGCAAGCCGGTCTTCATCCGCCGGAGAACCGAAGGGGAAATCGCTGCTGCCCGGGACATCGAAATGAGCGAACTGGTCGACCCGCTTGCCAGGAATGGCAACCGCGATGATGATGCTGTCGCCCTTGACGAGAACCGGACCATCGACGAGGCCGGTGAATGGCTCGTGATGGTCGGTGTCTGCACCCATCTCGGATGCGTTCCGCTGGGTGACGGCGCCGGCGAGTTTGGCGGCTGGTTCTGCCCCTGTCATGGTTCCCACTACGATACTTCCGGCCGCATTCGCAAAGGCCCGGCGCCAGAGAACCTGACTGTTCCGCTGGCGACGTTCGCGGACGAAACCACAATCCGTCTCGGATAGAGGAATTCGCCATGGCTGGAATCCCGCACGACAAGTATTCGCCCAGATCCCGTCTGGAAAAGTGGCTCCACGAGCGGATTCCGGTCGTGTCGCTCATGTACGATACCCTGATGATCCCCACACCGAAAAACCTGAACTGGTGGTGGATCTGGGGGATCGTGCTCGCCTTCTGCCTGGCACTGCAGATCATCACCGGCATCGTGCTGGCGATGCACTATACACCGCACGCCGACATGGCCTTTGCCAGCATCGAGCACATCATGCGGAACGTGAACTCCGGCTGGGCGCTTCGCTACCTGCATACAAACGGCGCGTCTCTCTTCTTCCTTGCGGCCTACATTCACATGTTCAGGGGCCTGTACTATGGATCTTACAAGGCGCCGCGGGAGGTGACCTGGATCATCGGAATGCTGATCTATGTCTGCATGATGGCAACTGCGTTCATGGGCTATGTACTTCCCTGGGGGCAGATGTCATTCTGGGGAGCAACAGTGATCACCGGTCTTTTCGGTGCAATTCCGGGAATCGGTGATGTGCTGCAGACCTGGCTTCTGGGCGGGCCGGCAGTCGAGAATCCGACGCTCAACAGGTTCTTTTCACTGCATTACCTGTTGCCGTTCGTGATTGCAGGCCTGGTGATTGTCCACATTTGGGGGTTTCACACGACAGGCAACAACAATCCAACGGGTATCGAGGTTCGGCGAGGATCGAAGGCAGAGGCCGAACGCGATACCGTCCCGTTCTGGCCATACTTCGTGATCAAGGACCTGTTTGCACTTTCGGTCATCCTGGTCGTGTTTTTCGCGATCGTCGGATTCATGCCCAATTACCTGGGACATCCCGACAACTATATAGAGGCGAATCCTCTGGCAACGCCTGAACACATCGTGCCGGAATGGTACTTCCTTCCCTTCTACGCCATACTGCGGGCGTTCACATCGGATGTGTGGGTTGTCCAGCTTGCCAGCCTCGTTACGGGCGGAATTATCGACGCCAAGTTCTTTGGTGTCATGGCGATGTTCGGATCGATGCTGGTCATGGCTCTGGTGCCGTGGCTTGATACCTCGATGGTGCGTTCCGGGCGATACAGGCCAATGTTCAAATGGTGGTTCGGGCTGCTGGTACTCGACTTCATCGTCCTGACCTGGGCAGGCGGTCGCCCTGCCGAGGGCATTTATGCAATCATTTCGCTGGCCGGGGCCGGATACTGGTTCCTGTATTTCCTCGTCATCCTTCCTGTTCTGGGCGTGATCGAGAAGCCGATGCCGCGCCCTGCGACGATCGAGGAGGATTTCGATGTCCAGCATCCTCCGGTCCTAGAGGCAGAATCCCGGCCGTGACGATGTTGTTGAGAGGTGTGTCGATGAAGAAGGCATCCGTTGCGGCGGTTTCGGCCGCAGTTGCTTTGCTTGCTCAAGGTGCCCTGGCAGCGGGCGGCAGCGGCATTGTCGAGGATTACAGCTTTTCCTTCGAAGGACCATTCGGCAAGTTCGACCAGCAACAGTTGCAGCGCGGATTACTGGTTTACCAGGAGGTCTGTGCCGCCTGTCACGGATTGCAGTATGTTCCGTTCCGTACCCTCGGTGACGAAGGCGGCCCCGGTCTCGGCGAAGGCGCGGTCAAGGCATTTGCTGCCAACTTCGATGTCTATGATGAGGAACTGGAGGATTTCAGGCTGGCGACAGCTGTAGACAACTTTCCCGTGAACGACTCGGTTGATGCCCCGGACCTCTCACTGATGGCAAAGGCGCGGGCAGGATTCGGCGGACCTGAGGGAACCGGGTTGTACCAGCTGCTCAAGGGCGGCGGCGGCCCTGAATATATTGCGTCATTGCTGACACATTACAACGGCGAGGAGAAGGAGGAAGCGGGGGTCACGCTTTACGGCAACGAGACCTATTCCGAAGGCTGGCTTTCGATGGCCCCGCCGCTGGAGGACGGACTTGTCGAATACCCGGATGGATCCGACAATTCGGTCGAGGCAATGGCGCTGGACGTGGCTGCATTCCTGACCTGGGCAGCCGAACCGAAGATGATGGCGCGAAAGCAGGCTGGCTTTATCGCCGTCTTGCTGCTGGTCCTGCTATCGGCCCTGCTCTACTTGACGAACAAGAAGCTGTGGGCGCCGGTGAAGTACAGGAAGGAAGAATAGCTGCCCGCCACTGGCTCCGGGCAGGTTCGAACAGGGGCGATTTCGTGATTCGGAAAAGCAGCAGGGCCGACCTGCAGCATTGGATGGATCAGGGTTCGAACTCGTAAAGCCAATCATGGTCAGGGTGGCTTTCGAACCGCCACTTTCTGACAGGCCCCGCCATGACGTTCAGATAGTACATTTCATATCCAAAGGGTGCTCCGCAGGGGTGGTGTCCCCTGGGAACGAGCACGACGTCATGATCATGCACGCAGATCGTCTCGTCCAGGCTGGAATCGTCGGTGAAAACCCTCTGGAATCCGAATCCCTGTGCAGGGTTCATTCGATGATAATAGGTCTCCTCCAGATAGGTAATTCGGGGAAAGTCGTCCTCGTCATGGCGGTGGGGCGGATAGGACGACCAGTGCCCCTGCGGCGTAAACACTTCTGTCACGAGCAGGCTGTCTGCGACATCCCGGTCTTCCATGGCAATGTTGAAGATCAGCCTTGTATTGGTGCCTTTCCCGCGCGTGACAGGCTCGATGCCGCCGGGACCGACAATCTGGTTCTGCCGATCACCGCTCCCCGGGGCAGTGCAGACGGCGAGGGTGCAGTCCGTAACAGCCCGGGCGTTCCAGTCCGCAGGTGGAGCCACGTACAGGGCGTGGGGCGGTTTCTTTTCGAATACGTTCATACGATCGCCAAGGACACCGAAGCATGTCCTGCCGCCGGAAAGTTCCACCTTCCCCTCGACAACGACGAATATGATCTCCGTGTCGCCTGACTGGCCGCTTGCGGTCTCACCCTGCCTCATCCGGTGGAGGCTGAAGCCGACATATTTCCAGCCCGCCTTGACCGGGTCAACGTCGTGGACTTTTCCGAATTCGCCATTGGGTCTGAACAACAGGTCTGACATTGGGCTCTCAATCATCGAATGGCTGGACGCCGACATACAGACTTTGCGCGGGTGTTTACAGGAAAAGTCACGCATGGGGTTGTCAGGGAGTTCCGCGATGGCCACCCCGTGATGTCCGGAGCGAACGGAACCCGCGGATGAATTCTGACGATTCTTCGGAGCGGGCCATGGAGTATGCAAGGTGATTGCGGATGCCGGGAGGACGCATTCCCTTGCCGAAGGCATGTCACCACGCTGTCATGAAACCCTGCCTCTATCTGTTTTCGGTGGGCAGGGGCTGTTGTCGAACGGGAAGCAGCACTGCAGTTCAACTCCGGTTCCGGTTTCACGGTTGGGCAGCGCGATGCAGGGGGCGAGGAGAAAACCCTGATCCGGACAAAGTCAGGCCGATCAAGAGTGGTGCTAGAATACGGTCGGCACTCCGAGCAGGTCGGGAACGCGGGCAACCTGGTGTATCGCCCATTTTAGCTCCCTTTTTTCGAGACTGCTCAACTCTGAAGGCACAACGCTGTTCGATAGCGGGGTTCCCCGATCGCTGTCCCTCAACTGCTGGCGAAGGATCGTGCCCTGGATTATCCCTTGCGCGGCAATGAGGTCCTGCGCCAATGCCCCGTCGCAGGCCCCGGCCTCGACCGCGGAGTTGAGACGGCCGGCGGTCGACCGAGCCGATATCCCCTGTTCCAGGGCCAGTGCGCGGGCTGCCGAGAACAAGGGCATCAACCCATACCACTTCAGGTCAACACGGCTTCGCCTGTCGAGCTTCCATCGCCCGAACAACCCGAACGGGCTGTTGATATCACAGGCCCTTTTGGCAAGAAGCGCAAGGAATGACCTGTTGGCCATTGCTGCCTCGAGGGCCGATTCCCTCAGCCCGTCAGCAATTTCAGGGTGACCGTAGACCGGCATCGCATCGAAAAAGATGTCAACATTCATCAGGTCAGACGGGCTCGTGTGAGCCATCCATCTGCTCACGGTATCGCGCCACGATCCGGAATGCCTGCACCAGTCCGGATTCGATGCCATCACGCCTCCACGACAATAGACGACGCCGGACTCGTTGAGAATCGAAGTCATGACCTTGCCAAATTCCCTGAACCATTCGCCGGCGCTCTCCTCGTGACCCTCGAACACGACTGCGTTGTCCTGGTCCATTGCCAACAGGCTCTCGCCCCGGCCACCGGAACCCAGGACCATAACAGCGAACGGCACCGGCGGATCGCCTGTCCTGTCCGCGATTTCCGAGAGGGCAATCTGGCAAGCCTTCTCGGTCAATGCCCGCAACTCCCGGGAAATGATCGCCGAGATCATCCGGGGTTCAACCGACTGGTCGATGAGAGAGCGGGCAACGGCTCCGAGTTCGGACCAGACTCGACCGAGTTCAGCCGAATTGTGTGCAAACTCGATATCCGTGCCCAAGGAAACGGCATTGCTGCCGTGACTGCTGAAGGCGTCCTTGGCAGTTACCGCGCCGACGAGACGGCCTTCGGGGTCAACCACACCCAGATGGCGAATTTGCCTGGATGTCATTGATACGATAGCCCGGTAGACAAATTCCTTCTCGTCCACGGTCTGCAATGGCCGGGAACAATGTTGTCCGACCCGTTCATCGAGCGCCAGGGAGTCCCGTCCTGAAATGGCCCGCATGATGTCGCTCTCGGTCAGAATGCCTTGCTCGCCATCCTCGAATCCCGTGACGAACAGGGATGTGATTCCCCTGTCCACCATGCTGGACACCGCGTTTCGCAGACTGGCTTTCCGATCAATCAACACGGGTGGAGATGACATGACGTCCTTGACCCGGTATCGGTAAGGGAGACTGTCCAGGCTTGCCGTTTCCTGCCGACTCCTAGACTGTTGCCTCCGGGGGGCAGCCTGTTGCTGGTTGGCCTCGCAGACCCGCTTGGCCTGCCCGACGGTCGCCACTCCGGCTTCCCTCAGCATCGGGACAAGGAGGTCAAAAATCTCTGCGGTCAACCTGGCATCGGCAAGCGCCCTGTGACGGCCGTCGATCTCGATGGACAGCCAGTTTGCCACCGACTCCATGGTCCAGTCTTCGATCGGGAGACGAATTGCCTGCGCGAGTTCCTGCACGTCGAGGACATCGGGCGCAGTCCAGAGCATGCCCAGACGGCGATGTTCGGCTTCCAGGACAGCAAGATCGAAGTCGACAGAATAGCCAAGCAGGAGGGCAGGTCCCGTCCACTCCTGGAACCCGGCAAGCCCCTGCCTGAATCCGGATGCGCCGACGACCATGTCGTCGGTGATTCCGTGAATGTCGGTCGATGATCGCGGTATCGGAGTTCCGGGATTGATCAGGTCCTCGATGACCGAATCATGTTCGATCCGGCCTGCGACCAGGCGAATCCCTGCAATCTCGATAATTCTCGAATTTCTCGTATCCAGGCCAGTCGTTTCGGTATCGAATGCCACGGCGTCCACGGATCCCAGGGGCAAGGCGAAGATACCAGGTGGCGCTGGTGCAAAGGTCATCGGGTTTCACGCCAGGTCAGCTTCTACCGCATTTTCAGGCGAAGAGCGGGGGCGGTTGAACCGGAAAATAGTCTTCACAACTACCGTCGCGCAACACATCCGCTGTCGCACAATGCAGACCCCCTCCGAATGCGTAGGCGTCCCGCAATTCAACCTCGACAACTTCCAATCCCAGCCGGTCCAGCTGTTCTGCCTGGTAGACCTCCGATTTTTCAACACAAACGGTCTTTGGATCGAGGACCAGAACGTTCATTGAGAGCCACACGGACGAGTAGCATAGTGGCGGAGGATGGTTGTGTGCCGGAGGTGCGGCGTCGATTATCTCCCAGTCATTCTTGAAAAAATACTTCCGTTGATCATCGGGAAGCCGCCTGTTCGGATTGTTTAGAATGAGTCCTGGCCGCACCGGCGTAAAGGTGGCGTCAATGTGAATCGGGAACGGGTCGCCCGGGAAGTTCACGGCATGAACACGGTGGTCCGGGAAATGGCGCCTGATCCACTCGATTCCCTTCAGGTTGGTTGTAAATCCGTGTTGCACGACGAGGTCCCTGCCCATCCGAAGTACATCGGCGGCGTCAAACAGTGGTTCCTCTTCAGTCGTGACGAAATGCTTTCGTGCCGTCCATTCCAGCCGTTGGGCCTCGCTGATCCCGTCTGACAGGTAGTCCGGGCGATAGTCCCTGTCCGTAAGACGCGGTTTCGGTGCGGCCTCGTGCCTGAATCCGGGATCTTCCTGCCAGTACCCCTGCAAAAGCGGCCGATAGCAGAGGTATTCGAACCACCGGCACCTGTAGGACATGGTGGCTTCGAGAATCTCCCTGCCGACGGTAAGAAGTACGTCTCGGGGTGGCATGCAGCCGAATTGACTCGACGTGTGGAAGTCCGGCGTCTTAATGGGTTCTGAAAAGTCGATTGGCGCTGGCCGGTCGACCCGAATTCCCCGCTTTCTCAGGATGTCGGCAAAGCCGTCGAGAAGTTCGTTCCCCTTTTCGATCGTTTCCTTGGGGCGGATCCCGTAGCGCCCTTTCATGTCGGAATCTTCGGGTACCTTGGCATCCAGTGCCGGTTCTGGCGGAGGGATGTGGCAGCCCGTGGCAACGCCGACGATCACGTGCCTGAGCGGGTCCCATTCATTCCAGCTGCACACGCGGGTAGGTTCTGTCGCAAGCATTTCAATTCTGTTCCGGATTTTTCTCGACCTTCAGATACACCGACTGTTCTGGCACTCAAGCGTGAATCAGGTTGCTTCGCCGGTTTTGATGGCGCAGGTCTTGCAATTGCGGTCATTTCCGGACACGGCCGCGGTCGAAAACCTCGCAGACATGCTTGAATTCGGATGAGATCCACCGAATGGCGTTGTCAGCGTCAATCTTTCCGTCAAGCCATTTGCGAGCCAATTCCCTGCAAATCTGCCCTCCGGCAGAGATTCCGCGCACCAGATCATGCCGGGTAGCCAGATCGACTATCCCGGGAAGAGTTTCCGGTTGAGCGTCCAGGCAGTTCACGATTATCCCCCTGGAATAACGATCGTTGTCCTCGATTTCGGAGCAGATGGCCTTCCATCCGGTCCCGGACTCCTCTGGCTGCAACATCCACCAGTCAGGATAGACGCCCAGGCTGTAGACGTATCGGATCAGTTTTACGGTATGGGCGAGCCTGTCTTCCTGTCCACCTGCTTCCGGCAGTTCGACCAACAATTCCAGGCGGTTGCGACGAGCCGAGGAAAACAGCCTCGGCAGCGTGTCTCCCAGCGTCATTCCGGAACCGGCATCTGCTCCGGCATCGATCGGGCAGCGGGCAATGACGACACTTTCGATGGGCCATTCGGCAAATTCACCGAAATCGTGACCAGGCAACCCGGTTCCGGAGTCACCGGTCGAACCGGCCAGATCCGCCGGGCGACCGATCCACAGCCCTGTGCCGGTGGCATCCATGAGAGTCGAGCGCCCGGTTCCGCCGTCACAAATGACACCGCAATCGCACCGCCCTTGTGCCACTCCATGGACCGCTTCGAGACACAACCTCTTGAATTCCGTGATCGGGCATTTTTCATCAACTGGCAAGTCGAGTTGCCGGTCATCGAAACCAAGAATGCACAGGGCATGCCAATCCCGGTTCCGGTTCGTCGACCAGTGGATCTGTTCAAGGTCCCTGTCCTTGCGCAATGCAGGTGTCCTGATGCCTCGTTCCAGGAAGTGTCCGAGTTCTTCCCAGGACGGGTACGATGGTGCGCAGCCGTGGCGGGAGACCGCAAATGCCCCGCAGGCATTGGCGAATTCCAGAGATCTCGACCAGTCCTCATTGGTCAGCCATCCCTTCAGCAAGCCGGCCATGAACCCGTCGCCCGCGCCAAGTACATTGAACACTTCAACCTCGAAGCCTCTCCCGGCCACGCCATCGTCAAGGTTGTCAGGGATCACGTCATCGAATGCGGTTGCCCCCATCGGTCCCCGCTTGCAGACCAGTGTAGCCGGCGTCAACTGTCTCACGGAGCGCAATGCCTGGACCGTGTCGGTGCTGCCGCCGGCTATGTGAAACTCCTCTTCGGTTCCGACGATGAGATCAAACATACCCAGGACTTCCTGCAGAGTGCCAGTTACCCTTCTCGAGGCAATGAACCTGCTGGAGCCTTCACCGTGACCGGCGAGTCCCCAGAGGTTTGGCCGGAAATCTATGTCCAGGGCTGTCCTGATTTCTGCATCCCTTGCGATTTCCAATGCCTTGAGCACGGCTTGTCGTGTTGCCGGATGGGAAAGATGGGTTCCGGTCGCGCACACACAACGCGATTCCAGGATGAATTCGGGATCGATATCCTCCGTTGAGAGTGCCATGTCCGCGCAGTTTTCCCGGTAGAAAATGAGAGGAAATTCCTCGTCATTGCGGATGCCCAGTATCGCCAGAGCGGTGAGGCGTTGCGGATCTGTCCTGACGGAGCGGGTGTCCACCCCCTCTCGTTGAAGTTCCTCGCGAATGAAGCGACCCAGATGTTCATCGCCGACCCTGGTGATGAGGGCAGACCGCAATCCCAGGCGCGCCGCTCCCGCGGCGATGTTCGTTGGTGAACCTCCAATGTACTTGCTGAAGGAGGCCATGTCCTCGAGCCTGCCTCCAACCTGGCCCCCGTACAGATCCACGGAAGACCGGCCAATGGTAATCACGTCGAGACACTTGTTCATTTTCGATAGTTTTCAGATGGTTTGAATGCTTCTGTGTTCGGCGCACGGTTTGTTACCGGCACAGACTCGCAATGCACATCGCTTGAACCCCTGTCAATCACGACAATCAACCGCAGAACTCGACATTACTTGAATCAGGCTGGCAACTGTGCAATTTCATTGGCATCAGTCCTGACACGAGATTCAGGCAGACCGGTTTCGAACAGTGGTGCAAGCGTGCTTTACCGTCGCGACTACAGTATGCTTGGTGCTGAAGGCAAGAAAGCCGTAGAGAGAGGATTGGCTGCTGCCGAATGGTATCACACCGATATACCGCGCGGTGAAATGAAGAAACTCATGCGCCGCACTGACCGGTATGCATTGAGGGACACTGCAATCTGGATCGGCGGGCTGATCGCCTTTGCAGGCATCGGAATCTATCTCTGGCCTTCATGGCTGTCGTTGCCGTTCTGGCTGGCCTATGGCGTTCTGTACGGGTCTTCCGGGGATTCCCGCTGGCACGAATGCGGGCACGGAACAGCTTTCAGGACGCCCTGGTTGAACGATGTCGTCTACCAGATTGCTTGCTTCATGATCATGCGCAACCCCACGGCCTGGCGCTGGAGCCATGCCAGGCACCACACCGATACGATCATTGTCGGAAGGGACCCGGAGATCGCCGTGATGAGGCCCCCGGATGCTGCCAGAATACTCCTGAATCTCGTTGGCATCATGGATGCGTACGAGGCCTTCCGACGCATGTTCATTTACGTGACCGGACGCCTGCGCCCCGAAGAGGAAACCTATATTCCCGAAAGCGAGCACTACAAGGTCATTCTCGTCGCACGCATCTGGTTTGCCATCTACGCCGCCACGATTGTGACCGCGTTCTGGATGGGATCGATCCTTCCGCTCCTGGTCATCGGCCTTCCCCGGTTCTACGGGGCATGGCATCACATCCTGACTGGCGTGTTGCAGCACGCCGCGCTCGCAGACGACGTGGTGGATCACCGGTTGAATTCCCGGACGTTCTACACCAATCCGGTCAGCAGGTTCATATACTGGAACATGAACTACCACGTGGAACACCATATGTTCCCGATGGTGCCGTACCATGCGCTTCCAAGGCTTCACGAACTGATCAAGCACGATTTGCCAAAGGCGGACAAATCAATCTGGAGCGCATACGGGACTGCCCTTCCCGTTCTGTTGCGGCAATTGCGGGGAGAGGATGTGTTCCTCGTGCGCGAATTGCCTGACACGGCTCAGCCTTATCTGGCTGAACTCCACGACCCCGTTTGATCCTGGAAGCTTGAAAGAGGAGAATTCAGATGCCTGAATGGGTTGACGCATGCGCGGCCGATGACATCGAAGTCGAGGATTTGATCAGATACGACCACTCCGACGGAAGGACATTTGCAGTCTACAGATCGCCGGAGGACGAGTTCTATTGCACGGACGGGCTGTGCACCCATGAGTATGTGCATCTTGAGGATGGTCTGGTCCAGGGTGAATTGATTGAATGCCCGATGCATAACGGGGTATTCGACTACAAGACCGGGAGGGCAAAGAGGGCCCCGGTCTGTGTGGACCTGAACACTTATCCGACAAGGATTGAAGGCGGCCGGGTGCTGATCGAAATCTAGTCGCCACAGGACAGGTCGCTGTTATCGCTGTGACGGATCTGGAATTCGGATAAAGAAGTCGGGCTCACCCGTTTCGCCATGCGCGGCGGGAGCCAAACAGGGATTTGATTGATGTCGGTGAATTCTTTCGGCAGGCTGTTCCGATTCATGACCTGGGGCGAGAGTCACGGCCCGGCGATCGGTGTAACGGTCGATGGCTGTCCTCCTGGAATCCCGCTAGAGGCGTCGATGCTGCAATACTGGCTTGACCGCCGCCGCCCCGGGCAGAGCAGGTTCACCACGCAAAGGCGCGAACCCGACGCGGTTGAGATCCTGTCCGGCGTTTTCGAACACCGGACGACCGGAACTCCCATCCAGCTGTTGATCAGGAACCAGGACCAGAGGCCGAAGGACTACTCCGAGATTGCCGAGAAGTTTCGGCCTGGACATGCCGACTATACCTATTGGCAGAAATACGGTTTGCGGGATTACCGCGGGAGCGGACGGGCATCGGCACGGGAAACCGCATCGAGGGTCGCGGCCGGTGGCGTGGCGCGTGAAATCCTGAAGTCCATGGCTCCGTCAATCAGGATCACGGGTTGGCTCGCACAGATGGGTTCAGCCGGGATCGATCGGGGCAGGTTCAGCATGGAGGAGATTGAACACAATCCATTCTGGTCGCCCGACTCCGAGGCGGCGAAGGAATGGGAATCACTGCTTCATCGGACCCGGAAATCCGGCGATTCCATAGGCGCAATCGTCGAGTGCGTCGCTTCCGGCGTACCCCCGGGCCTGGGCGCGCCAGTCTATGGCAAGCTGGATTCCGACCTTGCCGCAGCAATGATGTCCATCAACGCTGTCAAGGGGGTGGAGATTGGTGCAGGAATGGGTGCGGCCAGACTGAGGGGAAGCGAGAACGCCGATGAAATCGTGCCGGGACCTGACGGGCCTGTGTTCACATCGAACAACGCCGGGGGAATCCTGGGTGGCATCTCGAGCGGGCAGGACGTCGTGGTGCGATTCGCCGTCAAGCCCGCATCTTCAATACTGACCCCCAGGAAAACGATCGACAAATCCGGGGCTGCAACAGACGTGGTCACCAAGGGCCGTCATGATCCCTGCGTCGGCATTCGTGCCGTGCCTGTAGCCGAAGCCATGATGGCGTGCGTCATCGCCGACCACCTGCTGTTGGACAGAGGACAAACCGGGCGTGCAAGGCATCCGCCGGGGTGAACAGCTGTTCATTGCCACAGGTGAACCGCACCCCCGACACCGCATGAGGGAATCGCTGGCGGACAGCATTGATATCGTGCACGGGGTCGCCGTGAAGGCCACTGAATATTCCGCGGACCTGCTGCGTCCCGAGGAGGGCTGCCGACGGATTTGCAGGCACTGAATCCTTGAATCACGCGCTTCGCGATTCCATCAGTCCTTCGGAATCACCCAACCGGAATCGGCATTCGAATACGCAAAGGACGGGGCGAACTCCGGATACGAGCCGGTCTGCTTCAAGGACGGTGTTCCTGCGATCGATTCAACTGTCGGAATGGTGTTCGGCCCCGATTATGTGCTCGGTGTACAGGTTGTGCCTGGCCTGGCTGCGGCCGAGTATCACTTTCCGCAACCAGCTGTGGAGCGCGGATTTGTGTGTCCTTTCGGTCCAGACCAGGTGGATCTCGAATGGCGCCGGAAAAGGACTGGGAACGGAAATGACCTGGTCGCCCAACCGGGCCGCGAGTCTGGAAGGAACAGTGGAAACGAGGTCCGTTTTCACCAATATGTCAGCCAGCCCGGAAGGACCGTTCAACACCAGCACGTTGTTCAGCTCCAGGCCAAGTTCTTCGAGTTCCGTTCGGAAACCGGACCTCCAGGACCCGCCATAGGTTATGAGAGCATGGTTGCATGTCAGGTAGGACCGCCTTGAGAGAGGCGCACGCGCCAGCGGATTGTCCCGGTCCATGACGCAGACATAGTGTTCGTCGAACAGCTTTTGGCTATAGAATCCTGTGTCCATGGGCACCATGGGCCCAAGCAGAAACGAAGCTTCCGC
Source organism: Paracoccaceae bacterium (assembly GCA_963664715.2). GTDB lineage: Bacteria > Pseudomonadota > Alphaproteobacteria > Rhodobacterales > Rhodobacteraceae > JAPOXR01. Next base: position 212,521 of record CAXXUY010000011.1, on the reverse strand, counting down.
CGTCTTGTGCTGTGCATCTCCCCTGCCCGAGGATGACATGATTTCTATCGCCAGACCCGGTGCGGTTTCACGGACGGTGCGAACGATCTTCGGCAGGATCAGGACACGCTCCAGGTAATTGCAGGCAATGGTGACCCTGCCGGTCACAGTGATTGGATCAAAGCTGCGCGGCAGGGCGATGGTTTCGAAGTCTCTAAGGAGTTCCCGTGCGGCATTCACGATCTCCGTGCATCGCTCGGTGTGCGCTATTCCCCCGCCAAGCCGCACGAAGAGGGGGTCACCGAAGTGTTTTCGCAACTTGTCGATCGTATAGCTGACAGCAGACTGGTTGACATCGAGTTCCTCCGCCGTGCGAGTGAAAGAACGGCTCCTGTAGACACGCAAGAGCGTTCCAAGGTCGCTGAACGTCACGGAATAGATATCTGCAGGCATGGTGATTCCCAATGGTTGAGAGTTCTGTTCTCATCAGAATATTTGATTGACACCATCAAATCCATCGGATTGCCTAATTCTGAATCAGCGACAATACTGGCCCGGACACTTGGCGACGCTCATGCGCCGGCAGGTAGAGCGACAACGAGACCAGGGAGATGTCATATGCCGAGCCTCAGTGATCTGATCAGTGATCGGAACCCGGTCGAGATTTTGCGAAACTCCCGGATCGGCCAGTACGTCTACCCCGTGGTCGCACCCGAGTTTTCGAACTGGCGGAGCGAACAGGAAGCCTGGCGTCAGGGAGCGGCTCTGTTCGATCAGACCCACCACATGGATGAACTGATCGTGGAAGGGCCGCAGGCGACGGAGTTCCTTGCCTGGCACGGCATCAATTCCTTTGCGAATTTTGATCTGAACCGCGCCAAGCACTTCGTGCCGGTCACCCCGAACGGGAGCGTCATCGGGGACCACATCATCTTCCGTGAACGGGAAGACAAGTACATTCTTGTCGGCCGCGCCCCGACGTCGAACTGGCTGATGTTTGGTGCTGCCTGGGGCAAGTGGAACGTCCGCCTCCGGTATGATCCGCGCTCTCCTTCACGGCCAGAAGGTGAACGCGTTCTGCGCGAGCACTACCGATTCCAGATCCAGGGTCCCGATGCGCCGGCGATCTTCGAGAAGATGAACGGCGGACCGCTACCGGACATTAGGTTCTTCCATGTTGACTGGATCAACATCGGCTCGAAACGCGTACAGGCGCTGCGCCATGGCATGTCGGGGTCGCCGGGGCTGGAAGTCTGGGGCCCGTACAGGGACAAGGAGTATGTCCAATCGACCATCATGCAGGCTGCAAGGGATGCCGGCGTCAACCTCGTGCGGTGTGGAAGTCGGGCCTATGCCAGCAATACGCTGGAATCCGGTTGGATTCCCTCTCCCCTGCCTGGCATCTACACCGGCGATGGAATGCTTGCCGATTACCGCGACTGGCTCGGGGTGGACAGTTACGAGGCCTCTGGAGCGATCGGCGGGTCATATGTTTCGGACAACATCGAAGACTACTACATGAACCCGTTCGAACTTGGCTACGGCTTCTACATTGGCTGGAAAAAGGATGACTTCATCGGCAAATCTGCCCTGCAGGCCATGCAGGCTGCCGGGAACCAGCGCAAGAAGGTCACGCTTGAATGGAACCGGGAGGATGTCCTGAAGGTCATTGCCAGCCAATTCGAGGCCGGCACGCCTTTCAAGTTCATCGACTGGCCGCTCTCCAACTACGCCTCTTCCAGCGCGGACATGATGCTGAAGGATGACCGGATGGTTGGCCTGTCGATGTTTACCGGTTACAGCTTCAACGAGCGCTGCATCCTGTCCCTCGGCGTCGTGGATGCGGATATCGGAATTGGGGACATTCTGATGCTGCTGTGGGGTGAGCCGGATGAGACCGCCAAGACCTCGACCGAGCGGCACAGGCAGACCAATATCCGGGTGCGGGTTTCGCCGACGCCATATGCCAGGGAAGCACGTGAGAACTACGCAGGCAGCTGGCGCACGCAGTCGTGAGCCTCACAATGGGTGGCCGCGTGCCAGCCTTTCTTCTTCTCGCCGTCGTCCATCCCGACTGTCACGTCCAGCAGGTTCTACTGATTCTTGACAAGCTTTTCTCGTGGGACCGGTTCATCATCGAGAGATTGTTTGGCAGGCTGAAATTCGAAATGGGATTGAAATGCACCAATTACTGCTCGACGGTCACTTCCTTCGACCATATCCCGTCATACATCGTCGCCTTCGCACTCGGACAGGCAAGGACCATGATGTCGAATGTGGCTTGTGAATGACTCGGGTTTCGACAAGTCTTGAACCCAAGTTGAGGAAAGAGATCGCCGATATTTCCTGGCGGTTGCAGATCGTCGAATGAACCCGTGGTTCTGTCGAACACGCTGAAAGAACGGTTGAAGGAGCACGGCCATTTGGCGGTTCCCGGATTTGCGGTTGCCTCCGAACCCGAAGTGATTCGCAGGATCTATTACGACCGGTTTGCAGCAAGCGCCGGTTGGAGTGAAGGCAACAGGTTCGATTTGTCGGGAAGGGACGATAGTGGTTGGCCAGGATATCCCAGATATTGAAACCATCGCACTATGCTCCCGAATTGCAGGATCTCGAGGTCGTCTGCAAAGCCGGCGAGATTGCGAAGGATTTCCTTGATTGCGGGTCAGCAGAGTCGGGCGAGCACATGATCTGCAAGCCGACGATCGTCGGCCGTGTCACTCCCTGGCACCAGGGCCAGGCCTGTCACGACCCGACCATGGATGAGCGCAACCTCAATTTCTGGATCCCGCTTGATGACGCCGATGTCGATAAAGGCTGCATGCAGTCTGTAGCTGGGTCGACCAAGCTGGATGTGTTGCCCCATCATTCAATCGGCAATGACCCGGGAATCCATGGCCTGGAAGTGGATGAACCGGAGAGATTCAAGGAGCAGGTGGTCGCCAGTCCGCTATCTGCAGGAGATGCCGTGTTGCATCTGCCCAAGACTCTCCGCTCTGCGGGTCCCGATACGACCTTGAGGTTGCGTCGGGCGTATATCGTCGCCATGGTCGCCCCGAGCCTGGTGCGCGAACGGCCGGCCGAAAATTGCTGGATGCGGCAAGACCGGATTGCCAGGCCGGAACGCGCAGCCGCGAATCAGGCGGAGATGACGAAGTGACTTCGGTGAGGAAGGAGTTCTGCAAGGCCAGTTGAGGTCAGGAGCATGGCGGTTCAGGTGGAATCATCCTCACGGTCAGTCCGGCCACCTTGCACCTTGCCTCGAGACAAGGCTTCGGAAAGGTTGCCGACAGCCGAGACTCCAGCTGACATTGCTTCGAGCAAGAGAGCCGGATTCTCGATCCACCTCGGCTAGGCAATGAATCCTTGATCATGTAGCTGATGTCCCTGACCACTTCCATCGGGAACGAATCAATCAAGTCGCCGTCGCAGCAGGACACCCTGCAGTCTGTTGGCGCAAGCACGCGCCGAAGCTCGCGGCTTCAATTGTCTCGTCCAGAAAACGCGGCCCGACCGGGCGCCTGACATTTGGCGGTCCCGGTGAAGCAGACTGCGCGGGAGCAGGTAACTAGGGACCCGCTCCCCGCATTACGGTTGTGGATTTTAAGGCTACACGGCAGTCTCCGGCACAGTTTGATACCATACTGGCGGGTACCACCCAACCGGCATACCAATAATCAATTGCAGGCGTCCTTGAGTGCCTTGGCAAATGTCATTCGCGGTGCGCGATCTGCAGGCTTTTGCATTTCGACACCAGTCTGCGGATTCCTGACTTTGCGTGCGGCCCGTTCCTTGGACGAGAACTTGCCAACACCGGGAATGGCGACAGCGCCCCCCTTTGCGACAGATTCAGTGATGATGTCCGCGAGAGCGTTGACTACCCCATTGGCATCCTTGGCCGTTACACCGGCTCTTTCGGCAATGGCTGCGACCAGCTCAGCTTTCTTCATGGGTTGTTGTGCCATTCTTATTGGTTCCTTTTCTCCTGAAATCAGAAACGTCAAACATGCGTTTCAAAACCAAAAACCTAGTGCAGTTCAATGCCAAAATTGCATTTGAGTGATATTTTCAATGTTCTGTTGCGTGGAAAATCAGAGGAATGCCGTTTCGTCAAAGCTGCGCAGTTTTCGTGAATGAAGCAGTTCCAGGGGTTCGTTTCGTAATAATTCCAATGACCTAATGCCAATCAGCAGGTGGTTTTCGACCTGGCTCCGGTAGAAGTTGGTTGCCATGCCTGGCAATTTGAGATCGCCGTGGAGTGGCTTGTCCGATACGCATAGAAGCGTGCCGTAAGGGACACGAAACCGGAACCCGTTAGCCGCGATGGTCGCCGACTCCATGTCCAGAGCGATCGCCCGCGATTGGTTCAGACGGTGAACCGGCCCTGCATTGGCGCGAAGTTCCCAGTTTCTGTTGTCGACAGTTGCGACCGTCCCGGTTCGCATGATTCGTTTGAGATCAAAGCCGGAATACTTGGTGATCTCGGCAACGGCCTTTTCCAGTGCGACCTGAACTTCCGCGAGTGCCGGTATTGGAACCCAGACAGGAAGGTCTTCATCCAGCACCTGGTCTTCCCTGAGATAGGCGTGCGCCAGTACATAGTCGCCGAGGCTCTGTCCATTTCTCAGCCCCGCACAGTGACCCAGCATCAGCCATGCCCGTGGTCGCAGAACTGCAATGTGGTCCGTGGCGGTCTTGGCGTTTGAAGGCCCTATGCCAATGTTGACCAGCGAAATTCCGTCGCCCTTTGGTCTCTTGAGGTGGTAGGTCGGCATCTGCGGCGGGCTCTTCAGGCCTGGGTCGATCTCTTCCGGGGATGTCAGCTCGAAATCGCCGGGCACGACCAGCGACGTATAGCCGGAATCCGGATCGGAAAGTGCTGAACAGGCGTATTGCCGGAACTCGTCTATGTAGAACTGGTAGTTGGTGAAAAGTACGAATTTCTGGAAGTGACTGGCACTTGTTGCCGTGTAATGTCGAATCCTGGCGAGCGAGTAATCGACCCGTTGCGCAAGAAACAGACCAAGCGGCCTGGAGCCGTCCGGATTGATGTAGTGCTCGCCATTTGCGATGTCGTCGCTGAGGGTCGCCAGATCGGGTACGTCGAACACGTCCCGCAAAGGAAGTTCAAACTCGTCCATCCGGGTTCCCACCATTGCATCGTCGTCGATCGCAAACTGGATCGGGATGGGAACCGTCGATTGTCCGACCGTTACCGGGACGTCATGATTTTCCATGAGCAGTCGGAATTGCAGGCTGAGGTAGCGTTCGAAGAGTTCGGGGTGCGTAATGGTGATCGAATAGTCACCTGGCTGCGAGACATGGCCAAAGGACAGCCTTGAATCGACCTGTGCGTAGGTACTGCAGCTGATCCTGACTTCCGGGTAATACGCACGATAACGCTCACCGACACAATTGTTCTGGATGACCTGCTCAAGACGGTCTCTCAGAAAGCAGGTGGCTTCAGCGTAGAGTTTCGTGATTTGGGCAAACGCGTCGTCCGCAGCAGTGAAGTCGATCGGTTCGGTTGCCGGCGGTGACACCACGGGAATGTCAGGATGCGGCGAAGTCATCGATCACACGGCTTCCAGCAGTTTCGTAATTCCAAAACAGGTGACATCGACCAGACCCTTGTCCGTTATGCGCAACTCGGGAATCACTGGCAGTGCCAGCAATGTGTGCTGCATCAACGCGTTGTTGAGCAGGCATCCACACTCTTGCAGGGCCTCACTCACGTTCTCCGCCGCGGCAGCGACGACTGCAACCGGCTCTTCCGACATCAGCCCGGCTACGGGCAATTCGACAAGGGCGATTTCCTGTTCATCCTTCCAGACAGTAATTCCACCCTGGACTTCACCGAGCCGGTTTGACGCCAGTGCCATATTCTTGTGGCAAGTACCAACAACGATCATGTGGTGGCTGTCATGCGCAATCGTGGATGCGACTGCCATTCGCCCCTTGTAGCCAAAACCGCTCACGAGCGCGTTGACCACACCACCGGTCGCACGGTGGCGTTCAACCAGGGCGATCTGGCAAGTCTCCCCTGGTTGGTCGAGAGAAAGCGATCCATCCCTGACGTCAAATTCAATGGTCAATGCCCTTGTAGGGGCCTGGTTCTCAACCACGCCAATCACTTTCGCCCTGACCCGGTTGGCACCGGGGGGCACGGCAATCACGAAATCTTCCGCACCGAGTGGTCTCCCGAGCCTGACCGAGCCGAGTGCACTGGAAGGCCATTCCAGCCTTGGCATGTCCATCGTCAGTTTGCCATCGATGGCCAGTGTTTGCCCGCGGGCAAACACCCTGTGAACAGGCAGGGTGGTCAGGCTGGACGTCAGCAGGAAATCCGCAACCCGACCCGGCGCGATCGATCCGATCTCCCGTTCCAGACCGAAATGAGTCGCGGTGTTGATCGTTGCCATCTGGAGGGCAACGATCGGATCACACTCGCACTCGATTGCATGCCGGACCACCCTGTTCATGTGTCCTTCGTGGACAAGTGTTCCGGGATGGCAGTCATCCGTGCACAGAATGAAGTTCCGCGAGTCCAGGTTCAATCTGGTTATGGCGGTGATCTGGTCTTCGACGTCATGCCATGCGGAACCGAGGCGCAGCATTGTCCGCATGCCCTGGCGGACACGGCTGATCGCATCGATTTCTCGGGTGCCTTCATGATCGTCTGCCGGTCCTCCGGCTGCATATGCATGAAAGGCAGGACCGAGATCAGTTGACGCGTAGTGCCCACCGACAGTCTTGCCTGCATCCATGGCCGCAGCGATTTCAGCAAGCATCTTTTGGTCGCCACCGACAACACCGGGGAAGTTCATCATCTCGCCAAGCCCGACAACCCCCGGCCAACTCATCGCATCCTCGACATCGTCAGGGGTTATTTCAGCACCCGACGTTTCCAGACCCGGCGCTGAAGGGGCACAGGACGGCACGTTCAGGAACATGCCGATCGGCAGAAGCATTGCTTCATCGTGCATTAGGCGGACCCCTTCCAGGCCCAGTACGTTGGCGATTTCGTGGGGGTCGGTGAACATGGTCGTGGTACCATGCGGGATCACGGCTTCTGCGAACCGGGCCGGCGTCAGCAAACCGGATTCGACATGCATGTGACCGTCGCAAAAGCCCGGTATGGCGAACATGCCCTCTGCATCCAGGACTTCGGTACCGTCGCCAATGCAGTGGCCAGCATCGGGCCCGCAATATGCAAAGCGTCCGTCCGCCACGGCAATGTCGTGGCCGTCGAGGACTTCCCGGCTTTGAACGTTTACCCAGCGGCAGTTGCGCAGCACCAGATCTGCAGCATCGCGACCGGCCGCAACCGCAATCAGTCTGGACGCGGAATCTTGCCAGGAGGATATCGGATGGATCACCGACATTTGCAGTACGTATGCGAGAATCCCGAAATCTTCAAGCTTGACCGGAACTGATCGGCAACAACTCCTCCGCAATCAATCCTTGGCGGTTCAGCCGGTCTGCAACCCCGCAATAGCGGCAGCAGCGCATACCGGGGAACAGCGGTTAGCCCTGTATCCGCCGGCACGCGCATGGTCCGGTCCGGGGCCGGAACCGGCCTTTACCAGTCCGCCGCCGGCAACCCCGCTTTGAACTTGTGCCGCCTCCTCGCATGGCAGCACCCTTGCCCGGTCAGAAGAACGTCAAGTCGTCAGTTCACCCTTTCCAGGGCAAGCGCAATTCCCTGGCCGCCGCCGATGCACATGGTTACCAGAGCGGAGGCCTTTCCGGTTCTTTCCAGTTCGTGAATTGCCTTGAGGGCGATGATAACGCCAGTCGCACCGATCGGATGACCAAGCGCAATTGCCCCACCATTCGGGTTGACGAGTTCGGCATCGAACCCGAGTTCCATGCTGACCGCCAACGCCTGGGCGGCGAAGGCTTCGTTGGATTCCACGATATCGAAGTCGCCCACGGACATTCCGAGTTTCTCGGTGAGCATCCTGACGGCAGGAACAGGGCCGATTCCCATGGTTTCGGGCCTGACGCCGGCATGGGAATAACCCCTGATTCGGACCTTCGGTTTCAATCCCGACCTTTCAGCCGCCGTAGATGTCGCCAGGACGACAGCAGCAGCGCCGTCATTGATCCCGGATGCGTTGCCTGCGGTTACGGTCCCACCCTTGCGAAATACGGGTCTGAGCGCTTCCAGCTCCTCGGCCGTCGTTGCCCGGGGATGCTCGTCGGTCTTGAATTCCAGAGTTTCCCTGCGCCGCTTGACCTCGACCGGTACAATCTGGCTCTCGAAGATGTTGTCGCCGATTGCCCGCGCGGCACGTTTCTGGCTCTCCAGTGCGAATGCGTCCTGTTGCTGCCTTGTGATCTGATGCTCGTCGGCGACATTTTCCGCGGTTTCACCCATATGTCCGGTTCCGAAGGGGCATGACAGCGCCCCAACCATGGCATCCACCGCCGATGCCGGCCCCATCTTCTTTCCCCATCTCGCATCCGGCAGATAGTAGGGCGACCTGCTCATGTTTTCCGCGCCTGCGGCGAGACCGAATTCCGCGTCGCCGAGTCGCAGCGACTGGAACACGGACACGATTGCCTGTACGCCGGAACCACACAGCCGGTTGACGTTCATCGCCGGGACCCTGTCGGGAATTCCGGCCTCGATTGCCGCTACCCTGGACAGATACATGTCGCGTGGTTCGGTATTGATCACATGTCCATAGGCGACATGACCGATCTGGCCGGGTTCTACTCCGGACCTTTCCATCGCCGCCCTGGCAACGAGGGATCCCAGTTCCGAAACCGGTGTTCCGGCCAACGATCCCCCAAAGGTTCCAATTGCGGTCCGAACACCGCCCAGAACGACGATATCTTCTGTCATTGCTTTGTCTCCGGTTTGTAGTTGTCTGGGTGAGCTGCCCTGAAGGCATCCACGGTGTTCAGTTCCTCCACGATGCGGGAAATCCGCGGATAGTCATGCATGGGCAGGTCACGCCGCCTGGCATTGTAAACCTGGGGAAGCAGGCAGACATCTGCCATTGTCGGCTTGTCACCGTGGCAATAACGGCCGGTCGCGGGGCTGTCCAGCAACCGCTCGAACGTTTCAAGGCCAGTCTTCATGAAATGGACCATCCAATCGGTGACATGCTGCGGGTTGCCGGACAGATAGGCAACGTGCCGCGCAACGCTGAGGTTGCAGACCGGATGTATCTCCATGGCCACTGCATGGGAAAGGGTTCTGACCCGCACGCGTTGGTCGGGCTTTGCCGGAAGGAACGGGTATCGGCCCGTTTCATCCAGGTATTCGACTATTGCCAGTGACTGGGAAAAAACATGCCCGTCCAGTTCAATTGTCGGCACCAGCCCCTGAGGATTGCGTTCCACGTGATCAGTGGCCCGGTGCACTCCTCCCAGCAGGTCAACATGCACGGTGTCGAAATGCAGGCCGGAGAGACCAAGGGCAATCCTGATCCTGTAGGAGGCAGACGACCGCCAGTAATCGTAGAGAATGGTCTCCATTACGGTTCACCCTGCAGTGACTTTATCGCCTGATCGACTGCGTCACTGTTGTTGCCGATTCTCTCCAGGAGTTCCTGCTGGTACCGGTTGGCGAGAGGAGCGAGTTCTTCCATCATGGCCATCCCCTTGGCAGTCAACTGCAACTCGACCAGTCGCCGGTCCCTGGAGTCCGTTGTCTTCGATACATAGCCTGCCGCCTCCAGTCTTTGCGCGGCGCGGCTGACACGGGACTTGTGCAAGTCCACACGCTTGACCAGTTCGCGCACACTGACCGGGCCTGATTGCGAAAGATGTGCAACAATGCGCCACTCGGGAACGCGGATGCCGAACCTGTTTCGGTACCGGCTCTCGAACTCCCTGCTCATCCGCTGTGCAAGCACACTCAAGCGGTAGGGGAGGAATTCATCCAGATCGAATGTGTCCATGCCGACTCGGTCCCATGCTGGTTCCCTGCGAGTCAACAGGACACCGCAGGGACTTGACATCGTTGCAATTGCAACGATATATCCCGCATAGCTGTTTGACCAGATGAAATTTGCATGACCGGTTCCCGGGAGGAGCAGACCATGGATGCCAGGCCCCATCAACCGGCGATGACTGTCGCGGCCTCTCCGGTCGGTACGGTTGCAGGCTACATGCCCGGATTCGGTAACGACTTCGAAACTGAAGTGCTTCCGGGAGCATTGCCGCAAGGGCAGAACAGCCCGCAGAAATGCAAGTACGGCCTTTACGCGGAACAGTTGTCGGGAACGCCGTTCACGGCGCCGCGGGGTCAGAATGAGCGGACCTGGTGCTACCGGATTCGACCATCTGTCAGGCATACCTCGAGATTCTCAAGGATCGAGCTTCCCTACTGGAAGACTGCACCTCATATCCAGGACGACATCATCTCTCTCGGCCAGTATCGCTGGGACCCCGTTCCTGCAGAAGACAATGACTGGACATTCGTGACCGGAATGCGAACGATTACGACTGCCGGAGACGTGAACACCCAGACGGGATTGGCGGCACACATCTACCTGGCCACCGAGTCAATGCGTGACGAGTATTTCTACTCAGCGGACTCGGAGTTGCTTGTCGTGGCGCAGCAGGGCGAATTGCGCTTCTGCACCGAACTTGGGGTCATTGACATCCGGCCCGGGGAGATCGCGATTCTCCCTCGGGGAATGATGTTTCGCTGCGAGGTGCCGGCTGGACCTGCACGCGGGTTCGTGTGTGAGAATTACGGGTCGAAATTCGACCTGCCCAACCGCGGACCGATAGGAGCGAATTGCCTTGCCAACCCGCGGGACTTCAAGACCCCGGTGGCGGCTTTCGAGGATCGCGAGGTTCGCTCCGCGGTGACGGTCAAGTGGTGCGGGACGTTTCACAGTTGCAAGATCGGTCATTCGCCCCTGGACATCGTCGCATGGCACGGCAACTATGCACCCTGCAAGTATGATCTCGACACGTTTTCGCCGGTGGGCGCCGTCCTGTTTGACCATCCCGACCCGTCGATTTTCACTGTTCTGACATCTCCCTCGGGATTCGAGGGAACGGCAAATGTCGACCTGATCCTGTTCAAGGAACGATGGTCCGTTGCAGAGCACACCTTTCGTCCACCCTGGTATCACAAGAACATCATGTCCGAATTCATGGGCAATATCTACGGCGTCTACGATGCCAAGCCGGAAGGTTTTGCCCCCGGTGCAATCAGCCTGCACAACATGATGTTGCCGCATGGACCCGACCGCGATGCTTTCGAGCGGGCAACGAACGAACCGATGGAACCAAAGAGGCTCAGTGCCACGATGAGCTTCATGTTTGAAAGCCGGTTTCCGCAGCACCTGACCCGGTTTGCGGCAGAGGAGGCACCCTTGCAGGAAGACTATATCGATGTCTGGGCCCCTCTGGAGAAGAGATTCGACGGGACCCCCGAGGGCAAATCCTGAACAGCAACCGCCTCACGGAGACGAACGAAATGGACGAGGACAGGCTCGTACTTCTGGGCACAAAGGGCGGTCCGTCAATGCGCTCGGTCGGGCGAATGCCAACTTCGTCGCTGCTTGTCATCAACGGGGCCAACTGCCTGGTTGACTGCGGATTGGGGGTTTCGCGCAGCGCGGTCGCGGCAGGGCTGGACCTGACCGCGACAGATGCGGTGTTCATCACGCATCTGCATTCGGATCACATTCTCGAACTCGGCCCGTTGCTGCACACTGCCTGGACAAACGGCATGACGGAACCCGTAAGGGTCTTTGGGCCCGCGGGCATCCGGAACTACATTGACCATTTTCTGGAGTCCCTTCGTTTTGACATCGATCTGCGGATTGGCGATGAGGGCAGAATCGATCTCCGGGAACTGATTGATCTTTCCGAATACGGTGAAGGTGAAGTTGAATTCGACAGATGCCGGGTATCGGCCCTGCGTGTAAACCATCCCCCGGTCACTGAATGCTATGCGCTCAGGTTCGATACGGACGGTTGGAGCGTGACCTTCAGTTCGGACACGTCGAGATTTCCCCCGCTGGTCGAATTCGCAAGAGACAGTGACATCCTGGTTCACGAGGCGATGCTGGCAGACGCAGTCGACTGGGTTGCGTCGAGGGCCAGGAACGCGTCAAGGCTGCGCCAGCATCTGTATGCGAGCCATACACTGGCAGAAGAGGCTGCCCAGATCGCCCATGACGCAGGAGTCCGGCATCTCGTGTTTCACCACCTCATTCCCGCCGACAGCCCCGAGTTCGACGATTCCGACTGGATCAGGGCAGTGGAAGGGGTCTGGAATGGAAAATTCTCCGTAGGATCGGATCTCATGGAAATCCGGAGGTGCAATTCATGAAGCTTGCAAGTCTCAGGGATGGAACCCGGGACGGCCGCCTGGTCGTGGTGTCCGCCGATCTCGAGAGGTATGCGACCGCCGAAAACGTCGCGGCAACGATGCAGGCCGCTCTCGACGACTGGTCGAGTGCAATGCCGTCACTGGAGAAGATCGCGCATCGGCTGGAGGGAGATTCCTCTGCCCCCGGCTTTGACCGGGTCGATCTGGAATCACCGTTGCCGAGGGCATACCAGTGGGCAGACGGTTCGGCCTATGTGAACCATGTGGAGCTCGTTCGAAAGGCGCGCGGTGCTGAAATGCCGGACAGTTTCTACTCCGACCCGCTGATTTACCAGGGTGGTTCGGACAGTTTCCTGGGTCCGCGCGATGATATTGCGGCCGAATCCGAGGAATTCGGAATCGACATGGAGGCCGAAATCGTCGTCGTGGTTGACGACACGCCTCAAGGAACGAAGCCGGAGGATGCAGGCGACTACATACGGCTGATCATGCTGGTCAATGACGTCACCCTGCGCGGCCTGACCGCCCCGGAACTTGCCAAGGGATTCGGCTTCTTCCAGTCGAAACCCTCCTCGGCGTTCTCTCCGGTTGCGGTGACCCCGGACGAGTTGGGAGATGCCTGGGACGGGGGCCGGGTTCACTTGACGATGTGCGTCGACCTGAATGATGAACCCTTCGGTCGTACCAGTACAGGTGTCGACATGGTGTTCGACTTTCCGAGGCTGATAGCACATGCCGCGCGCACGCGACGGCTGTGCGCGGGCACGATCGTCGGGTCGGGAACGATATCGAACAAGCTTGATGGAGGACCCGGCAAGCCGGTTCAGGAAGGTGGTGCCGGCTACTCATGTATCGCGGAACTCAGAACAGTCGAGACAATCAGCCGGGGTGGACCGTCGACGCCTTTCCTTCGGTTTGGAGACCGCGTCAGGATCTGGATGGACGATGTGAATGGAAGATCGATATTCGGCGCAATCGAGCAGACGGTTCGCAAACTGGAGGATGAATGATGGGCAGGGCATTTGCATCACAGGGTGATCTCTCGGAAAAGATCACCAGCTTCACCGAAATCGGGCGCGGTCTCTACGCGTTCACGGCAGAGGGTGATCCGAATTCCGGAGTCATAATCGGTGATGATTCTGTCATGGTCGTGGAAGCGCAGGCTACGCCCCGTCTGGCCGAAAAGGTCATCGACGAGATCCGAAAAGTCACGGACAAGCCGGTTTCCCACTTGGTGTTGACGCACTATCACGCCGTCAGGGTACTCGGTGCCTCTGCCTACCAGGCATCGCAGGTCATCATGTCGGACAAGGCCCGGGCAATGGTTGCGGAGCGGGGCCTGGAGGACTGGAAGAGTGAGTTCCAGCGCTTTCCGAGATTGTTTGAGGGGCATGAGTCAATACCGGGACTCACCTGGCCGACGACGACATTCAGCGACAGGATGACGGTCTATCTCGGGAGTCGGAAAGTCGAGATCATGATGTTGGGAAGGGCGCATACTGCCGGTGACGCCGTGATCTGGGTGCCGGATGAGCAGGTCATGTTTACGGGTGATATCGTCGAGTACAGGTCGGCATGCTACTGCGGAGACGGTCATTTCAATGACTGGGGAGATACGCTGCGGGCGGTGGAGGCCTTCGGGCCGCGCGCAATCGCCCCGGGAAGGGGCGACGCGCTCGACACGCCGGACAGGGTCAAGGCCGGGCTGGAATGCACGAGGGAATTCATCGATGCCACCTACGCGCCCGTAACAATGGTCGCGGCTCGGGGCGGGTCACTGAAGGAGGCCTGGGATGGTGTCAGGGATGCATGCGATTCCAGGTTCGCTGACTACGCGATCTACGAGCATTGCCTGCCATTCAATGTAGCCCGCGCCTATGACGAGGCAAGGGGCATAGACACGCCGCGGATCTGGACAGCCGAACGGGATCTGGAAATGTGGGCTGAACTGCAGGGATGAAGAGGTCGGAACCGACCCGCCGGGAACGTTAGAGTTGATTCCACCGGTTGCAAGGAAGCTTGAGTTTTCACGACCTCCGGGACTTGATTCACCCGAGTTGCGAAAGAAGGTGATCATCATCGGAGCAGGGCCCGTCGGGCTAGCTGCTGCCATTGAACTCGCGAGGTTCGGCGTTCCTTCCGTGGTTCTGGATTTCAGGGATTCGATTGCCGTCGGTTCGCGTGCCATCTGCTGGTCGAAACGATCGATCGAGATCTTTGACCGGCTCGGTGTCGGAGACAGGGCTGTCGAAAAGGGTGTCATCTGGCAGGTTGGCCGGACCTATCATGGAGAACGCGAACTCTTCAGCTTCGATCTTCTTCCTGAAGAAGGCCACAAGCGACCGGCATTCATCAATCTTCAACAGTACTATGTCGAGGATTACCTTCTCGACAGGGCGCTCGGGATTGACCTGATCGACGTCCGTTTCGGGAACAGGCTGGCTTCGCTGGACCGGTTCTCTGACGGAGTCAGGGCCGGCATAGAAACACCGGAAGGAACTTACAGTCTTGAATCCGATTGGCTGATCGCCTGCGACGGTGTGCGATCAACCGTGAGAAACCTGCTGGGACTGGAGTTCGAAGGAGAAGTCTTCGAGGACCGGTTCCTGATTTCCGATATCAGGATGGACGCGGCGTTTCCCTCCGAGCGGAGATTCTGGTTCGAGCCGACATTCCACAATGGCCAGTCAGCCCTGTTGCACAAGCAACCGGACAACATATACCGCATCGATCTGCAACTTGGCCCTGACGCGGACCCGGCAAGGGAAAGGCTCCCCGAAAACGTGACTCCGAGGATTTCCAGGGTCGTGGGAGACCGGGAATATGCACTCGAGTGGGTTTCCGTGTACACCTTCCAGTGCCGCCGGCTTGAACGGTTCCTGCACGGGCGGGTGATCTTTGCCGGCGACGCCGCCCATGTTGTCTCTCCATTCGGTGCGCGCGGAGGCAATGGGGGTCTGCAGGATGTCGACAGCCTTTGCTGGAGGTTGGCAGCAATCGTCGATGGCAGGGCGCGACCGGGCATTCTCGAGGACTACGATTCAGAACGGGTGTTCGGAGCGGACGAGAACATTGCCAATTCGACGAGAACGACGCGGTTCATGTCGCCGCATGACGGATGGGAAAGGACGCTCAGGGACCAGGTTCTCTGGCTGGCCTCGTCTTGCGATTATGCCCGTCCGTGGGTCAATTCGGGAAGACTGTCGGTCCCGTGTGTCTACGAGGTGGCTGGAGCCGATTCTCCGGCATTGCCCCGCGTTTCCCGACCGGGCGCAGTGGCACCGGATTCCCCGCTGGGTGAATCATGGCTCATGGACAGCCTTGGCGGTTCGCCGGTCCTTCTCGGCGTGGGATGCGATGCTCCGTCAATGCCCGGAGCCAGGACGGTCACGGTGGAGGTCAACGATTTCTTGAGGGAGCGATATCTTGGTGCAAACAGGAGCGCGATCTTCCTGATCAGGCCGGACCAGGTCGTGGCTGCCAGATGGACAGGCTGCGATGTCGGCGAAATCGGGTCAGCGCTCGCCGGCATGTGGGGCCGAGGGTGAATGGACAAGACTGAAAATACGGGGAATCAGGGCTTCCGGGACGAAGTATTCCAGCAACTGTCGGTTGCCACCGACGGGCTTCGATCGGATGAACGAATGTCATTTGCCGTCGCGCTGATTGTTGCGCTCTGCGAGAAACTGGGCAGTCGGCGCGCGGTAGACGATGCAATCGCCGATGCAAGGAGGGCGGTGCTTGCCGCCCGTTCCGGCGTTACGAAGCCGTCGGATGATCAATAGGACACGAAGCCGTCGGGCAGGAAATCCGTCTTGCACTGACACGGGAGTCGCAAGGAACAAAAGATGTGCACCAGCTTGTCGGACCGTCCTCAGCGCTCCCCGCCCCGGTGAATCCGGGGCAGCTGTGCAGCGGCGTCAATCAGGCACTGAAACACGTAAAGGAATGGCGTGTGTTGCCTTTTGGGTCAGGATCCCACCCTGCAATTGTCGCTCTCGATTGGAAGCAGCCAGAGTGGAGGTGGAGGTAGCGACCAGGTCCGAAGCACTCCGATGACAACGGGCTGCGTTGGAGCAGCTTGGCAAACGTGCAGGCGTGCGCCAGGAATCCTGGCCGGATCGGGAGCTTGCATAGTTGCTGTCATGTCGATTATCTGAATGCATTGAAGTCAAGACTGGAATTCGACCTTGGGCATGCTGACCGTGCGCAATCTGCCCGACGAGGTGCATCGCGCCTTGCGTGTGCGGGCCGCCCTGAGGGGCCGAAGCACCGAAGCCGAGGTGCGCGCCATCTTGGAAGAAACGGTCCTGCCGGAAGGGCGGGCCGAGTTGGGGACGCTGCTTACCGCCGTCGGCCGGCGCGCCGGGTTGACGGATGAGGAGTTCGCGGGCTTCTCGCAACGCGATATCGCTTCGGCCAAGCCGATCGATCTGGAATGATTCTTGTAGATTCCAACGTGGTGTCGGAGCCTCTGCGCGGGGCCCCGGAACCGCGCGTCGCCGAATAGCTCGACGCACAGGCGCTGGAAACGCTGTTTCTGGCCGCCATTTCCGTCGCCGAACTGCGTTTCGGGGCCCGGTCGCTGCCGGCCGGCCGCCGCCGTGATCGACTGAACCAGGATATTGAGGGGCAGGTCCTGCCCATGTTTGCCGGGCGGGTATTGGCATTCGATCTGCCGGCTTCGCAGGCCTATGCGGAACTGATGGCAAAGGCTCGGTCCGAGGGGCGGACGATGCCGGTGTCCGACGGTTAAATTGCGGCGACAGCCGCAGCCAATGGCATGATGGTGGCGACACGGGATTCGGCTCCGTTCGAAGCGGCGGGATTGAAGACTGTCGATCCATGGACGGAGTGAGAGACGATCGATGTTCGCATGGCCCTGCATCGCAGATTCATTTCGATCGCAGGTTCGGTGCCGCCTGTCCCCCGTCGGGCCCATCTAGTTTCGCAAGGGCCTGATTCCATGCAGAAGATCCCCTGCCCGTCCCGTTTGACATGGGTGAATCCCGGGTCCGATTGGACTCCCGGGAGCGTCGTGTTGCGAGAGGCGCGAGGGGATGCCGGAAAGCGAGAGATCGCGGGATGACCTTTGTGCACTGCCAGGCGGCGAGCGACAACCCAGACTCCCGGATCGATGTCCGGGTGCAGGAGTTCGGACCAATTGGTCATGAACCGGTCGGTTGATCCCACTTCGAGCGTGTTGTTTCCGGTTGATCAGGTGCAGTCCGGGACAGGGCTTCATTCCCAAGCAGGCATTTTCAAGTAGCGTCCCTGTCCGGTCAGCCAGTGGGATTTTCTCTCGTCCCCTTTACGTTCTTCCGCGCGTCTTCGGAAGGTGAAGCAGGCAATGCCCGGAGAATCGAGGCATTCACGGGTCAAGACCCCGGCAAACAGGGGCTGCATCAAGGAAGCCTCCCGAGTGGCTCACGGCGGCGGCCAGGCCGTTCATGCGATCGGGTGTCCGGCCCGGTCAGCCTCTCAGGGGCATCCCGGCATCGTCACTGACAGGTACCGGTATCCGGTTCATGCCGACGACGAATCCGCAGAAAGGGAGAAATGGGGAAGGGAGTCGGCATGGGCAGAGATCTACGCGCAAAGCACCGCTCAACCGTATCTGGGAGCGCCATGGTCATTGACCTGGACGTGAAGTCGTGCGAGGCGGATTTGCTTGTCACATGCAGAGTGCCCAATGCAGTGTATTCCACGTTCTGGACGACAGCCGCTTGAATTGTCGGTTCGCGTAACCGATAATCTGACATGGCGGCATAGGAGACGGTTTCAGATGACCCACAAGACATTTGCAAGACATGTTCTGGGAATTGCCGTGGCAGTTGTGCTTGCGTTGCAGTTCTCGACTTCGCCTGCCCGCGCCGATGACAACGACACCCTCAAGGCAGTGGTCGGGGTTGCAGCACTTGCCCTGATCGCCAACCACGCTCGCAGCCAGCGCCTGAAGAGAGAGGCGGCTGCGCAATCGGCGCGCAATGCGATTGAACAGGAAATCAACAGGACGCGGGTATGCCAGTCGGCAAACTGGACCGGAAGGGTTTGGGTGGAAGCCAACGGGCAGCCTTGTCTGCCGACCCCGAAGGTGTGCCTGAGAGAGCGCTGGCGCGGAGACTTTCTCGTCAAGTATTTCGATACGGACTGCATGAAACGGGAAGGATTCCGGCTGACCCAGAGCTACTGAACTTGTTGCAGCGCGGACTTCGGGTTTCGGGTCAGCATTACTCGCAGTACGAGCCGAGCGGGAACTAGGTGTCATTCAGTCCGAACAGTCTGCTTGAAAGGGAGTTGTGGGATGCCGGGTTCACCGTTGTGGCCGGCGTCGATGAAACGGGGCGGGGCTCACTGGCCGGCCCGGTTTTTGCTGCTGCAGTCGTTCTGGACATGGGGAATCTTCCGGATGGCCTGAATGATTCCAAGAAGCTGTCTGCAGGCAAGAGAGAAGAGTTGGAAATGGTGCTCAGGGAGTCGGCAATTGTCTCGGTGGCATCGGCCAGCAGGGACGAGATTGACGGCTTCAACATACTGAATGCCTCCTTGCTTGCGATGCGGCGGGCCGTCAACGGGCTGCAGCGGCAGCCTGACCACCTGCTCGTGGACGGCAACCGGCTGCCCTGCGGGCTGAACTGCCCTGCCAGGGCGGTGGTGGCAGGAGACACATTGTCCCTGTCGATCGCTGCGGCATCCATCGTCGCCAAGGTCGAACGGGACAGGCATATGAGCGAACTCGGCCGACTGCACCCCGGATACGGATGGTCAAGGAATTGCGGCTATGGCACGCGCCAGCACATCGAGGCGCTGAAGCGGCTGGGACCGACCCAACACCATCGGCAGAGTTTCAAACCGGTCAGGGACGCAATGGAACTGCGATTGTTCGTTGACGAGCAAGGGGATGGTTGATGCACGCTCTCCTGTTGCTGATTGCACTGTTTCTGGATGCGCTGCTTGGAGAGCCGGAATGGGCCTGGTCCAGGATTCCTCACCCCGTTGAATTCATCGGCAAGATCATCGATGCCCTGGAGAAGAGCTGCAACCGGGGCGAGAATCGCAAGGCCAAGGGAATACTGGTCGTTGCCGGCCTCGCGGTCGCGGCATTCATGCTCGGTGCACTTGTTGCAGCGGTGCCGGATTATGGACTGCTCGAATTGCTTTTTGCCGCAATACTGCTGTCCTACAAGAGCCTCGTCGAACATGTGACGGCGGTCGCCGACGGATTGCGGATCAATCTCAGCGAAGGCCGGCGTGAAGTGGCAAAGCTGGTCGGGCGAGATGTCGAACAGATGGAGCAGGCTGATGTGGCCAGGGCGGCCATCGAGAGCGCCGCAGAGAACTTCTCGGACGGCGTGATCGCGCCTGCATTCTGGTTCTTGCTGTTCGGGCTGCCGGGGATCATGGTGTACAAGGTCGTCAACACGGCGGACAGCATGATCGGTTACCGCGATGAACGCTTTGGCGAATTCGGCATGGCAGCGGCAAGACTGGATGACATTCTGAACTGGATCCCGGCGCGCATTTCGGCAGTGTTGATTGCAGTGACGAACAGGAGCTGGAAGCAGTTCCGCGCGATTCGCAGAGATGCCGCGCTGCATCGCTCTCCGAATGCAGGATGGCCTGAGGCGGCCCTTGCCATGGCACTGGATATTGCACTCTCGGGTCCACGCAACTATGGCGGAGTCAGGACAGACTTTCCGTATGTGAATCCAGATGGAAAGAGAGAGCTTTCAGTCAGTGACATCTACGAGACGCTGTCGGCGCTCAAGAAGAGCTGGATCGGCCTGTGCGTCATCTGTGCCGTGCTGCTTCTGCTGTCCTGAACGAAGTTGCCGGCGTTGGTTCTGACCAGGCAGGACGGAATGCGAAAGGCAACGGGTCCGTTCACTGCAAGTCAAGAATCATGTAGGCACCTGGACTTGGTAGTAAGAGGAGGGTCTCCCGGATGATTGAAAAACCGTATCTGCTTTTTCTGGGTGATGCGCCGGACAAGCTGGCTGCCAAGGTCGCGCAGGGCATCAGCGACTGGCGACCTGATGATGTCGTCGGTCAATTCCGTATGGAAGGATGCAGGGCTGATCTCGGACTCGCCGACCTGTCGATCTCCGAGGCAGTGGAGAAGGGTGCAAGGACCTTTGTCATCGGTGTTGCAAATCGTGGCGGCGTCATTTCCGAATCCTGGATCAATGTTCTCCTGGAAGCAGTTGAAGCGGGGATGGATCTCGCAAGCGGTCTGCACAATTTCCTCGGCGATGATCCACGTCTCAGGGAGGCTGCGGTCTCCAATGACCGGGCTCTTCACGACGTGCGCAAGATGAACGTGGATTGCCCGATAGCGAATGGCCAGCGCAGAACCGGCAGACGCTGCCTGGCAGTCGGAACCGATGTCTCGGTCGGCAAGATGTACGTGTCTCTTGCAATGCAGCGGGAAATGGTCCGACGTGGAATGAAGGCAACCTTTCGGGCGACAGGGCAAACAGGCATTCTGATCGAGGGAAGTGGCGTCCCGCTCGATGCCGTCATTGCCGATTTCATGGCAGGTTCGATCGAGTGGCTCTCGCCTGACAATGAAGAGGATCACTGGGACCTGATCGAGGGCCAGGGATCCCTGTTTCACGCGTCGTATTCCGGCGTAACGCTTGCGCTCATACACGGGGGACAACCGGATGCGTTGGTCTTGAGCCATGAGCCGACCCGACCGCACATGCGCGGACTGCCCGGCTATGATCTGCCGTCACTCGAAGCAGTCCGGGACGTCGCGTTGACAATGGCAAGGATGGTGAATCCGGACTGCAGGGTGATCGGAGTATCGATCAACACTTCCGAGCTTGATGGCAAGGCAGCAAGGGAATGTGTCGAATCTGTTGAGAATCGGCTGGGGCTTCCTGCCACCGACCCGATCAGATTCGGGCCCGGGCCACTTGTCGATTCCCTGTCGGCGCATTTTGACTGAGTGACGAACCGACATGAACGCGGCTTCCGGCCGGGACAGGTAATTACCGGATGCAGATTACGGTGGAAGAGCGGGCGTTTCCCCTAAAACGGCCCTTCAGGATATCGAGGGGGTCCCGAAGCAAGGCCAGGGTCTTGGTCGTGACGGTTCGACATGGAGGCGCCGAAGGGCGGGGTGAGTGCACGCCATACAAGAGATACGGCGAAACGCCAGGCAGCGTCGCAGCAGCAATCGCAGGACTGCCGCTTCCGATTGATCGAGAGCAACTCCAGGAACTGATGCCCCCCGGGGCAGCCCGGAATGCGGTTGACTGCGCGCTTTGGGATCTCGAGGCAAAACTGGCAGGCAAGAGAGTCTGGGAACTTGCAGGCCTTGATGAGCCTCGCCCCGTGACGACGGCGTACACCATTTCATTGGACAGTTGCGAACGCATGCGCGCTGATGCAATTGCCCATTCGGACTGGCCCTTGCTCAAGGTCAAGCTGGGATCGGGACAGGACGATATTGCCCGGCTCCGGGCGGTTCGGGAGGGGGCAGGGAGCGCAAGAATCATCGTCGACGCGAATGAGGGCTGGAGCCCCGGCGAATTCAGGAAGATGACAGCCAGCCTGTCTGACCTGGGCGTCACCATGATTGAGCAACCGTTTCCGGCAGGACAGGACGGCGCACTTGCAGGGATGTCGGTTCCGATTGGCATCTGTGCAGACGAGAGTTGCCATGATCGTGCCTCGCTTGACGGGTTGGCAAAGGGCTACTCGACCGTGAATATCAAGCTCGACAAGACTGGCGGCCTGACGGAGGCCCTGGCACTGCGGCGCGAAGCTCTGCACAGGGGGTTTCGGATCATGGTTGGTTGCATGATCGGCTCGTCGCTTGCCATGGCACCGGCAATGGTCGTCGCCCAGGGTGCGGATGTGGTCGATCTGGACGGACCGGTGTTTCTTGCCGATGACCATTCGCCGTCGCTTTTGTACGATGGACATGTCGTTCATCCGCCCGTTCCTGCACTGTGGGGATAGGCCATGGGAATTGAAGTCAAGTTACGGAGGTCAATGGAATGAGCCGTATTGTGTATTTCAACGGAGAGTACGTGCCGGAGGAGGATGCGAAGGTATCGGTCTTCGACAGGGGATTCCTCTTTGCAGACGCGGTTTACGAAGCGACTTCCGTGCGCGGTGGAAAGTTGCTGGATTTCGAGGGTCACATGACCCGCCTGGAACGGTCGCTCGGAATCCTCGAGATCCCCTACGAGGTCGATCTTGATTCGATGCTCGGGATTCACAGGAAGCTGGTCACCCTCAACGAGGTGGAGGAGGGAGTTGTCTACCTGCAGATATCGCGGGGCGCAGCGGACCGGAGCTTCATGTATCCCGGTGGAGATGTCAGCCCGACCATCGTGCTCTTTACCCAGACCAGGGAGGCGCTAAAGCCCAAGGACCCTGCCAAGGGGATCAGTGTCGTAACGGCAGATGATCTCAGATGGGGCAGAAGGGACATCAAGACCGTGCAGCTTCTGTACCCGTCCATGGCCAAGATGGAAGCCGCGAAAGCCGGCGCCGACGATGCTTGGCTGGTCGAGGATGGTCTTGTCACGGAAGGCACAGCAAACAATGCCTTTATCGTAACGAAGGGCGGGACGATCGTAACCCGTGAACTCTCCAATGACATTCTCCACGGCATAACCCGCGCAGCCGTCCTGCGCTTTGCCAGCGAGACCCAGATGGATATCGAGGAACGGAGTTTTGCCCCCAAAGAGGCACAGGAGGCATCCGAAGCCTTCATCACTTCCGCATCGAACTACGTGATGCCTGTTGTGTCGATCGACGGGGTACCGATTGGGTCCGGCAAGCCGGGTCCGGTCACATTGCGGCTACGCGAAATCTACATCGAGGAGAGCCTGAAACGGGCTGTCTAGGTTGGATTGGCCACAATTGGAATGACAATTCTCAAGGACCGTGCCATGATTTGGTATTGACGTATCGATGACCACGCAGGTCTCGAATTGAAGGAAGGGTTCTGGCGATTGCCTTGCAGGGAGGGCACGGGAAACGATGCAGGATCATCTGACTGGAAGTTCATTGAAAGCGGCCCGCACAATTCCTGACTGTCCCGATCATGGCGATGTCGGGGAGGAGATTTCTCGGGGCCGTCGAAAGTTCCTGAAGAGTGCCGGATTGGTTTCGACCGGCATGGTCCTGGCATCGGTCTTGCCATTCCAAAGGGCACCATTTGGAGCGCTGTCTTCACCGGCATATGCAGCCTCTTCCGTCATTGAAAGCAAGGAAGAACTGACGGTTCTTCAGCAAAGCCCGGTTTGTCTGGATACCCCGGCCCATCTACTCGATGATCTTGTGACACCCCTGAGGCGGCATTTTGTCAGGAACAACGGGGTCCCGCCGAGCGATTCCGGCGCTGACGGCTGGAAGATTGAAATCCACGGACTTGTCGAGCAGCCGGCGAGTTTCACCATCGAGGAATTGAGAAACACCTTCGAGACTGTGACCAGGCAACTGGTCCTGGAATGTGCAGGAAATGGAAGGGCGTTCTTCAAACCTGAAGTGCCGGGTTGCCAGTGGGCCCTGGGCGCCGTTGCCTGCTCGGAATGGACCGGGGTCAGGCTCGCGGACATCCTGCACTGGTGTGGCGTCAGGCGTGAAGCTGTCTACACGGCTCATGAGGGTGCCGATACGCATCTTTCCGGGACACAGGGACGTCTGACAATTTCTCGCGGCATTCCGATTGACAAGGCGCTGGACCCCGGCAATCTCGTTGCATTCGGCATGAATGGCAAGGCGCTTCATCCGCTTCATGGTGCACCGGTTCGATTGCTGGTTCCGGGATGGCCTGGTTCATGTTCGCAAAAGTGGCTCACACGCATCGGGCTGATTGACAATGTACATGATGGCCCGGGAATGACAGGGAACTCGTACAGGGTTCCGCGTCATCCGGTCTTGCCGGGCGAAGAGGCGCAACCGGGGTCGGCGGAGGTCATTCACTCGATGCCGGTCAAGTCACTGATCACGTCCATTGCCGACGGCACGGAAGTCGACGATCGGACAATCGATGTCGCCGGTCACGCTTGGGCAGGTGACAGGGTCGTTTCAACTGTAGACGTCTCGATCGACTTCGGAGCAAGTTGGCAGAAGGCGGATTTGCAGCCACCAAGAAATGCCTATGCGTGGCAAAGATGGTCGGCAACTGTCGAGTTTCCGGTCAGGGGCCATTACGAAATCTGGTCGCGTGCGACGGACGATCGGGGCATCGGGCAACCGTTCGATGTCGCGTGGAATTCCAAGGGCTATCTCAACAACTCCGTACACCGTCTCGCTGTGCAGGTGACCGGTTGAATTGACGCCGGTTGCATGGGGCCACATGGCCGTCATCGGGCCGGACAGTCCCGCGGCCGGTCCACGGATCACTGGGTACCGGGAAGCACCGGGTCAAAATGGAACGGCAAATCCTGCCTTGGTCAAGGGGCTTGCTGGAACAGCCTGGCCGGAAGGTTCGATCAATGATGCCTCGCTTTCGATTCAGCGGTCTTGAGATCCTGGACAGTGTCGACGTCCTGCAGCGTGTCGGCAAACCCGATGCTTCCAAGATCAAGCGACGCCAGGGAATCGGAAAGGGTTGATTTTGACGACCACCGTACGCCCTCGAACATGCGGGCAGAAACGGCCCGAATGCGTTTGAGACCAACCAGCCAGTATCCACCGTCAGGCGAAGGACCGAATACAGCATCCTTTCGTCCAAGCAGTTTGAATGCCATTCCCACGCGGGACGACGTTGCGCCGGGAATGTCCGAACCGATGATCACGACCGGCCCGGGTGGAAGTACCCTCATGATTCGTGCCATTCGGACGCCAAGGTTGCCAACACCCTGGCCAACGCGCGGCAGGTCGCCCGGCCATATGCGGCTGTTCAGGCCCTCCATGTCCGGGGTGACCGCAAGTAATGTCTGCCATCTCGGGTCAGTAGACAGGCGACGTATGATCGCGAGGCATTGATGCCGGTGCCAGTGGGCGGCTCTCACGAATCCCATTTCCCGGGCAAGTCGGGTCTTGACTTGACCCGGCCTGGGTTCCTTTACGAATATGACGAGCCAGGCCGTACGCGCCCGGTCAGTCGAACCAGCCATCGAGGATCCGGAAGTAAACCTCGGCCAGCGACCGAATGTCAGCGATTCGGGCGCGCTCATCGACCTTGTGGATGGACTCGCCAACGAGACCGAACTCAACCACCGGGCAATGTTCCTTGATGAACCGGGCATCCGAGGTGCCGCCAGAGGTGGACAGTTCAGGGATTCGGCCAACCGTCTCATGAACGGAATGTGCGACCAGTTCGGTCAGTCGTCCCGGCGCGGTAACAAACCACTCTCCGAACGATGTCTGGCTGAGTTCGGCCTTCACGCTACAGCTTTCCTCAACCGAACGGATTTCAGATTCCAGCCAGTCTATAAGTGACCTGCCGCAATGGCAGTCATTGAACCTGATGTTTACCGTCGCTTCGCAACTGGAAGGAATGACGTTGCTCGCAGGGTTGCCGGTATCGATTGAGGTCACGGAGAGGGTTGACGGGTCAAAGTCGGCCGAGCCCTGGTCGAGTTGCCTGGATGTCAGGCGGTTGGCAAGGCGCACCATCGCGGTGACCGGGTTGCGCGCCAACTCCGGGTAGGCCGAATGCCCCTGAACACCTTCGATTCGAATCTTGACGGACAAGGAGCCGCGTCTTCCAATCTTCATTGATTCGCCGAATTCCCTGGGGCAGGTCGGTTCTCCGACTACGCACGCGTCCATGCGCTCACCATTCTGTTGCATCCAGTCGAGTATGGCTGCCGTTCCATCAAGGGCAATGGCTTCTTCATCACCGGTGATCGTCAAGACCAGGGACCCCCTGTCAGGATACCGGCGAGCAAATTCGACCGAGGCTGCAACGAACGCGGCAACGCCAGACTTCATGTCAGCTGCTCCTCGTCCCCAGAGAAACCCGTCGCTGATCGTTGCAGCGAAGGGATCCATCCTCCATTCGTCAGGGTTTCCCGGGGGAACCACATCGGTATGTCCATTGAAGCCGAATACGGACCTGGCGTCCGGTGGTCCCCAGCGAGCGAAAAGGTTCGAGACTCCGCCGCGCTCGATTCGAACGCAATCGAATCCCTCGGCTTCCAGGAGGCCTTCAAGAAACTGGATTGCGCCGGCTTCCTCGGGTGTTACTGACGGACACCGTACGAGGCTTGCTGTCAGTTCGACCGGATCAATGACCATTTCCATGGCTGAGTCCTAGTCCCGCAGCAATTCGTTGATGCCGACCTTGCTTCTGGTCCTGGCGTCGACCCGTTTCACAATCACGGCGCAATACAGGTTGACGCCTCCGGAGGACGGGGATGAGCCGGCGACGACTACGGAATATGGCGGGACTTCGCCGTAGTGAACCCGTCCGGTTTCGCGGTCGATGATCTTTGTCGACTGCCCGATAAAGACACCCATTCCCAGTACGGAACCTTCGCGGACGACAACACCCTCGACAACTTCGGATCTTGCGCCAATGAAACAATTGTCTTCGATAATGGTGGGTCCGGCCTGCATCGGTTCCAGTACACCACCGATCCCGGCACCTCCTGAAAGATGGACATTCCGGCCGATCTGCGCACATGAGCCGACGGTCGCCCAGGTATCCACCATGGTGCCTTCACCGACATATGCGCCCAGATTCACGAAACAGGGCATGAGCACGACTCCTGGCGCGACATGGGCAGAATGCCGGACAATGCAATTCGGAACGGCGCGGAATCCGGCTTCCTTCCACTCCCTTGGCCCCCAGCCCCGGAACTTTGAATCGACCTTGTCCCACCAGGTGGAATCCTGGGGTCCGCCCGGCTGCGATTCCATGTCCTTCAGCCTGAATCCCAGCAGCACTGCCTTCTTGGCCCACTGATTGACCTTCCAGTCATTGCCGACCGGCTCAGCCACACGCAACTTGCCGCGGTCAAGTGCCTCGAGGACCGACTCGACCGCATCCCTGACCGGTCCGGAAGTTTCGGGAGATATAGTCTCGCGGCTCTCCCAGGCTTCCTCGATTCGTGCCTCAAGCGCGGAATGGTCCATGCCGTTCTCCATTTCGAATTCCCGTACAATCCTGGGCCGATTCGACTTATCCGCGCTGCATGGTTGTTTGCAATCGGGAAGTGAGTGTCTGGACTGTGGTTGCTGGCGGAGAAGCAGATGCAAATCGGAATTGGAATTGGAGCCAATCCAGACAACTGAAACATGGCGAGTTGGTCTGGTTGCGTGTGCAGACCCAGGACTCTTGGCTGTCAAGCCAGTTTCACTTCCGGCACCGTTACCCGTTCGACTGCTTCTTCAAGACTTCGACTGGTCTTTGCCGAGCGGTGCCAACGCGCCTTGCCATCTCCGGGACGATTGCACCGCCCGGCCCTCCATGCCAAATGGAACAGGAGCACTTGTTTGGGGTCCAGAGTTCGCCAGGCTGTCGAACGCAGCAGCAATGACGCATGAACACGGTAAAATGGCGCCGCGCGATCCACAGTGTTTTATCCAACGATGATTCGCGATTAGGCAGAAGAAACAGGCCAGTCTGCCGTGTCGGCACGAATTCGCAAGGTGGTTGGAGGCGCGGCGTTGGTCTGCAAGAACCAATTCATCCTCAAACTACTGCTGGCTGGGGAGCCAACCTGATGTTCGAACATTTGCAGATAAGGAACTTCAGAGGGCTGAAGAGCCTTGACATCAAAGAGACGAGCCGCATCAACCTAATCGCCGGGCGCAACAACTCTGGCAAGACAAGCCTACTTGAATCGATATTGTTGTTGTCTGGTTGGGGCAACCCCAATCCGGCACTTAACATTTGTGCATCGCGTGGAATGGTGCCTGCACCCGGACCGCTGGAAGCGCAACGCGATTTCTTGTGGAAACCCCTGTTTTCGGATTTTGATATCGATCAGGAGATCAAGATCTCGGGGAAATTCAGGGAGTTTGGCAAGCTGGATTTGACCATAACTTTGCCAAGGGCCAATAAAACCGAAATTCAATTTGATGACTTGAAACAGATTTTGACATCGAGAATGTCAGATCGCGATACACTCGAGTTCCAGTTCAATGATGGATCGCGTCGAAATCTGAGAGGCAGTCTGCAATTGGCGGGTCAGGGCGTTCATGTCACGCAACCAAATGTGCGTACTGGGTTTCCGGCCACGTATCTTTCGTCGCGAACCGGGGGTCTTCAGGAAGACGCTGCCCGGTTGGGACAACTCCGTACCCGAAAGCAGGGCAAACTGGTGGTCGAAGCATTGCAGAACATTGAACGAAACCTGCAGAGCATAGAAGACAATACGGCGAGTGGCAGCCCCATGATTTGGGGCGACGTTGGCCTCCCTGAATTGATACCCTTACCAGCGTTGGGTGAAGGAATGACCAGGATAGCACGTCTGGTACTTGCGATTGCAACATCACCGGGAGGCATCGTCCTTGTAGACGAGATCGAGAACGGTTTGCATCACTCCATCCTGCCAAAGGTATGGGAATCCGTCGGGCTTGCCGCACGAAGATTTGATACGCAGGTATTTGCGACCACACACAGCCTTGAATGTGTGGAGGCAGCACATTCTTCGCTCATGGAAATTGGTCTCTTGCTCTACCGGCTTGATGCCGACGAAAACAGTATCCGGTGTACAATCTATGACGAAAGCGAGCGGGCAGCGGCCATCAAGCACGGGCTGGAGGTTCGTTAGTGTGAAACGGGTAGAGATTACTTCTGCAAATCAGATTCTTGTGGAAGGTAACGATGTCAAGAATTTCTTGGAAGCATTCACAGTTCATCTCGGGATTCCCGGAAGTGTGCAGATTCAGAACTTTGGCGTCATACATGAATTGCGGGGTTTTCTGGATGCGTTCACAAGAATGCCGGGATTCCACACCGTTGCCAGAATTGGCGTGGTGCGGGATGCCGAATCTGAAGCTGGTCAAGCGTTTCAGAGCGTCCAGTCCTGTCTTCGGAAGGTGTGTCTGCCTGTACCGGATGCAGTTGGGCTCCCCAGCAGTTGCAGTCCCGAGGTGACGGTGTTGATCTTGCCCGGAAACAGCCAACCAGGCATGCTCGAAACTCTGCTGTGCAAGACTTTTGAAGGAACGTCGGAAGACGCATGCATCAATGATTTTCTTGGGTGTATTCCCAGGAAGATCCCTGCCAACAGGATGCCGAAGTCGCGAGCCTATGCATGGATTGCAGTGCAGCAGGAACCAAGTGTTTCGGTTGGCGTTGCAGCAAAGAAGGGTTTCTGGAATCTTGATCATTCCGCTTTGGATCCAGTCCGAAACCTGCTTTTGTAACTGTCTCGTCCCTAATCAGAGAGTTTGCCAGAATGGGCTTGTTGGTTGCCTGGCCGCCCAATGCAGAATTCGAAATCGATGTTTTTTTCCAGTTTCGAGACCTGCAATGGTATTATCTGCTTTGGACAATCCCCAGGGTCGGTATCGCCTGAAACTGCAAGGCCACAATACCCTGCTGAACGGCAGTCTGGATCAGTTTGATTTCAGAACCTGCCTGCACAGGTTAGGAAGGTCAGCCATCGTATAGGCACGCACACCAGGCGCCGGCTTTGCAGGTTTCTTCGGCTGGGCCTTTAGACTGTCAAGGTAGCCGGTAACCCACCATCGAAGGCTTGCATCACACCCGTCTCCACCTCCCGAGAGTTCCGCGACGGTCGGTGTCTGGGTCCTGCAATAGGTCGAACCGGCCGGACATTTGAGCCTTACATGGAAGTGGCTGTCGTGGCCGTAGAGTGGCCTGATCTTCTGGAGCCAGGCGCGATCATTCCCGGCATGTTTGCACATGTAGATCTTTGCCGGGGCGGTAACGAAAATCCGGTCGACAATTGGATAATCGGCCGCAGCCTTCAGAATCTGCATATGGGTATCGGTCCAGTTGCCCGACAGGCTGGCCTGGTCCGGCGACCTGATCGAGACAAAGCTGATTTCATCCCGTTCTTTCCTTGTCAGATTCAACCTATCGGGAGGCAGCAGCCAGATATCGACATCCAGCCCGGTCTGGTGCGACTGATGTCCATAGGTCATCGGACCACCCCGCGGTTGCGACATGTCGCCGACATAGAGACCGATCCAGCCCAGCTTGGCGGCCTTCCTGCTGAGATCGACAATGTACTCCACCAGAACGGGATGCCCCCAGTGGCGGTTGCGGCTTGGCCTCATGGCTTGCCAGGTGGGACCTGTATCCGGAAGCCGCACCGCACCGGCCAGGCATCCCCTGGCATAGCTGCCAATGGGATTGGGGGGCTGACGTGAGCTTTCCTTCGCTGCGCCGAAATAATCGATCGCCCTGGACTGCTGTCCGGCAGTGGACTGGGGCCACAGCGCAACAGTCAACATTGCGAGCGCTGCCAGGCTAGCATTCCTCGCACTAGCCGGATCCATCGCCGGAACCCTCTGGATCAACCCATTTCATTAGCGCCAGGCCAACGACAAACAGGAGGATCAGTGGTGCCACTCCAAGCCTCTGGTCACCGGTCAGTGCGGTTACCGAGGCAATCAGGGCAGGAGCCAGGAACGCGGTCGCGCGGCCTGCGAGCGCATATAGGCCGAACGCTTCCGTCATTCGACTCTGGTTGGCTTGAACAACCATCATGGTTCGCGACACAGCCTGTAACACTCCACCTCCAGCGCCTATCAGGCAGCCGCAGACAAAAAAGGCAATGTCAGGAGCCGACGACCCGGCCGCTACCGGAATCAACAGTACCATCTCGCCAGATGTCGAGATGATAATCGCACATGCCAGCGACAACAGGGCGATGCAGAACACGATGACCCTTTTCGGTCCGAACTTTCGATCTGCAAAGCCGCCAATCCAGGCAAAAATGCAACCGAAGACAAGACTGGCAAGTCCGAATGTGCCAATCTGAACGACGGACCAGCCCAATACACCGGTGGCGTAGATCCCGCCGAATGCGTAGAGCCCGTTCAGGGCATCGCGATAGAACATCGATGAGCCGAGATAGGCGAGAAGGCTGGGCTGGCCCGGCAGGTTGCGAATCGTGTCCAGCAGTCCGGATACGGTTCGGCTGTCGTCGACATCACGGCGCGAGTCCTTCCTGACCCAGAGAAAGAACGGCACCATGAACACGACAAACCAGAGTCCGGTGAGGACACCTATCGCCCGGGTGCCCTCCCTGGCATCCGGGTCCAGACCCAGGGCCGGCGGGTTGCCGAGAAGGGTTACCCCTGCCGCGTTCTCAGCAAGAAACAACAGCGAGACCAACAGCGCAACGATTCCACCGGCATAACCGAATGCCCATCCTGATCCGGATATCAACCCAACGTCAGACCTTGGTCCGAGTTCGGGCAACATCGCGTTGGTGAATATCGTCGCGAACTCCACCGCCAGCATCCCGACTCCAAACACGGCCAGAATCATCAGCCACTGTTCAGCCCCTGGCACTGCCCACCATAGCGAACAGGAGGCACACACATAGAGAATCGAAAAGACGCCAACCCAGCGAAGCCGCGACCCGGTTCCATCTGCGATTGAACCGAGCAATGGCGCCAACACGGCGATCAGAATGCCGACTACCGCCAGCATCCACCCCCAATACTCCTGGGCAACTACCGGATCAGACATGACCGCCGAGGCAAAATACGGACCGAATATGAAGGTCAGCATCAAGGTGAAGTATGGCTGGCTGGCCCAGTCAAAGAACATCCAGCCCCAAACCTTCCTTCCAAATCCGGCCATGACTACTCCCCCGGTTTACAGCTGTGCGTGAGCAACCCGGCAGCTCATTTCGCCGGCGGGCTCAGATGAACAGACTATTTTCTGAACTGACGGGCTTCAAGCCTTCCTTGTCGAGTGCTGGCAGTCAGGGTTGTGTTTTGTGATGCCAAATACTACTTCCGTTTAGGAATGAGCCGGATGGACTGAACCATGAACTTCATCGCCGAGATCATCTTGCTGGCTCTTAACCTGCTCGTGTATGTCGTATTTGCGCATGTGATCATGAGTTGGTTGGTCGGATTTGGGATTCTGGATTCCAAGAACCGTTACGTCGTAGTGATCTGGCAGGAACTCGAACGGTTGCTTGACCCGATCTATTCGCGAATTCGCCGTTTCATACCCACACTTGGCATGCTCGATCTCTCGCCCCTGGTCTTGCTCTTCGGCGTTTTGGCGATCAGGTCAATCCTCAGGAGCATCTTTGGCGTGGGCTGACAGTTGCCTGGTGCCGTGAACGCCGCGACAGATTCCTGAAACAACCCGTCCATCCCCACCGCTGTCGCAAGGACCATGTGAGAACGGGTTCAGCCGGACCCGTCGAGGTCCGGCCAGGAGGAAACCTTCATTTGTCTGGCAGGAAAAGGTAAACGAATTCGGTTCCGTTACACTGCCGAGATCGGCACGGTCAGTGCGCAAAGATTGCCTGATCACCCCAGAGCATCTTGACACGCTCGTCTCGGCCGCATGCCATTCGGTAGCGCTTGTATGCGTCCGACTGCTTGACGATGCCAAACCGGGTGATGACCAGCTTGGTTCCTGCATAGTAGTTCTGGTGATAATCCTCGGCAGGATAAAACTCGGCGGCCTGGAGAATGGGAGTCACGATTTTCATTCCCAGTGCCGAGGCGGCCTCGGCCTTGGCATCTTCCGCGGCTGAACGCTGTTCATTGTCCATCGCAAATATCGCTGTCCGGTAGCTGTCACCGCGGTCGCAGAACTGACCTCCGTCATCTGTCGGATCAACGCTGCGAAAGAACTTGTGAGCGAGTTCGCTGAATGAAACCACGTCCGGATCATAGTCGATCTTCACGACTTCATAGTGGCCGCTTCCACCCCTCGTCACATCCTTGTAGGTCGGATTTTCCACATGGCCGCCGGTGTAGCCGGAAGTCGTTGCGAGGACTCCGTCAACTGAATCGAAATCCGATTCAACGCACCAGAAACAACCGCCGGCGAAAATCGCCGACACCGTTGCGGAAACAGATGCTGATACGGTTGCAACCAACATGCCGGTGGCGAGAGCGACTGCGGCTCCAAGTCTTTTTGCTGGCAAACAGGGCATGGGAATCTCCGTCGGGATTGCAGGATCAAACTCTTTACAGCATTGATGCCGCTCATCAATAGGATGACGCAATCGTGAACACTGGGCCAGGGCCTTCAGTCCCCGGCTTGGACAGTTCAGCCATGCTTCCTGTTGCGGTTGCCAAGCAGCTTCAGCCTGAGGGCATTCAGCCTGATGAATCCGGCGGCATCCTTCTGGTCGTAGGCACCGGCATCGTCCTCGAATGTCACATGCCTTTCGGAATACAGTGAATGTTCCGACCATCTGCCGATGGTGCAGGCGCTGCCCTTGAACAACTTGATTCTGACGGTTCCCGAAACATGTTGCTGGCTCTTGTCGATGGCTGCCTGCAGCATTTCGCGTTCGGGGCTGAACCAGAAGCCGTTGTAGACCAGTTCCGCATATCTGGGCATGAACTCGTCCTTGAGATGGGCTGCACCCCTGTCGAGCGTGATCTGTTCAATTCCCCGGTGTGCCTCAAGGAGGATGGTGCCGCCCGGTGTCTCGTAAATTCCCCGGGATTTCATACCGACAAACCGGTTTTCGACCAGGTCGAGGCGGCCGACACCATGCGAGCCGCCGAGTCGGTTCAATCGAGCGATCAATCGGGCAGGGCTCAACCTTTCGCCATCGACAGCTACCGCATCACCGCATTCGAATTCGATGTCCACACATTCCGGTTCATCCGGTGCCTCTTCTGGATCCACTGTTCGTTGATAGACGTGGCTGGGCGCCTCGATCGACGGGTCTTCGAGCAGTTTCCCTTCCGAAGACGTATGGAGAAGGTTGGCGTCTACGGAGAACGGCGCTTCTCCCCGCTTGTCGCGCGCAATCGGAATCTGGTGCAGTTCGGCGAACTCCATCAGCTTGGTCCTGCTGGCGAGATTCCACTCGCGCCAGGGCGCAATGACCTTGATGTCCGGATTGAGGGCGTAGGCTGCAAGCTCGAAACGAACCTGGTCATTGCCCTTTCCGGTTGCGCCGTGGGCGATTGCGTCTGCCCCGGTTTCGCCAGCGATCTCGACCAGCCTCTTGGCAATCAATGGACGGGCGATGGATGTCCCGAGCAGGTAGTGTCCCTCGTAGACGGCATTGGCACGAAACATCGGGAAGATGAAATCGCGGGCGAATTCTTCCTTCAGATCTTCAATTCGAATGTCACTGATACCCAGAAGTTCGGCCTTGCGCCTTGCAGGTTCCAGATCTTCCTCCTGACCGAGATCCGCCGTGAAGGTGATCACTTCGGCACCGTACTCAACCTGCAACCACTTGAGTATGATGGACGTATCCAGACCGCCCGAATAGGCCAGAACAACTCTTGACGGACTGGGCATGCCTGCCTCCTCTGCACCGAAACGTGGGCGGGCTTTATTGAAAATCCCCGGAACAGGCAACGGCGGCAGAATTTCCATCAATCGGTCGGTTCGGAATGCGGAATTCGGTCTGCTCGGCTATAACCCCCGGATGCACCAGTCATGCCCCGACATCGATTCAGGCACCCGGCGGCGTTCATTCGTCATCCGCAAGGCTGCACTCTCACTCCTGGACGGTGTGCGCCGGAAGGGGAAAATGCTCTCTGAATCAGCTCCGCGACTCGGTGACTTGACAAAACTCGACCGATCAAGGGCGCTTTTCCTCGCCGAGACGGCACTGAGGTGGCAGGGCCGCTCCGACCACGTGCTCAAGCACATGGTCAAACGGCAACCGCATCCGGCCGGACTCGAGGTGCTGAGACTTGCCATCTCGGAAATCCATGCCCTTGGCTCGGTGCCGGAACTGGTAGTCGATCAGGCGGTCAGGCTGATCAAGGATGGAAAGAATACCCGTCACCTTGCCGGCCTGGCGAATGCGGTCCTGCGCAAGGCAGCCGGCAAGTCAGGAAGAGAGAACTGGAACCGGGCACATCCCCAGCGGCTCCCGGAATGGATCGGGGCACCGGTTTCCGAGACGCATGGCGAAGATGTTCGCAGGAATATCGAGGCGGCGCATGAACTGGTTCCACCTCTCGACCTCACGCCGGTCAATGCAGAGGTGGCTGTTCGGATGCAGAAGGAACTGGGGGGCATCCTGCTTTCTACGGGCAGCCTGAGGCTTCCCGGACGTGCCAGGGTGTCGGAATTGCCGGAATACGGCTCGGGATCCTGGTGGGTTCAGGATGCAGCGGCTTCCGTGCCGGTAAGGCTGCTGGGTTCGATCCGTGGACTTGACGTACTCGACATCTGTGCTGCGCCAGGAGGCAAGACCCTGCAATGTGCAGCTGCAGGCGCAAATGTCACAGCGATTGACATCTCTGACCGGCGTCTGGGCCGGTTGCGTGAAAACCTGCGCAGGACCGGCCTGACCGCTGTGCTTCAGTGTGCAGATGCCCTGGATTGGGATCCTGGGCGAGCATTCGATGTCGTTGTCGTGGATGCACCCTGCACGGCCACCGGGACCATACGGCGCCACCCCGACCTGCCTCATGTAAGGTCGGGAGGAGAGAAACAGCGTCATGATCTGGCGCAACTTCAACGCTCGCTTCTCAGCCGCGCCGCCGCCCTGACGAGGCGTCATGGCTTCATCCTCTACTCTGTGTGCTCATTGCTTCGCTCCGAGGGTGAAGAGCAGGTCACCAGTCTTGCGCAGGAGTTGAATCTCCAGATCAAACGGCTTGACTGCAGGTCTCTCGGAGTTGAACCGGATTGGCAGGTCGCGGAGGGCGGCGTTCGGACACGACCGGATCACTTGCAGAAGATTGGCGGGATGGACGGTTTTTATTCAGCTGTTCTCAGGAAGCTGTAGGGCAGGTCATCCGGAGACACCTCGACCTGGCCGTCGGGAGACGCGCTGAAATCCGAAGTTCCTTGCGTTTTCCAGGGCCGGAATTCGGTTTCTCGCGGAGTTGCAGAGTTCGAGGTCAAGCCTGGCAAAACCGACGGCCGGTCCTCCACCTCCCAATTCGAGGGCAATCTCGCCCCAGGGGTCGACAATCATCGAATGTCCGTAGGTTTGGCGCCCATCCTGATGCAGGCCTGCCTGGGCAGCAGCTACGACCCAGGAGCCCGTCTCGATTGCCCGGGCTCTGAGCAGGACTTCCCAGTGCGCCTTGCCTGTCGGAACCGTGAATGCTGACGGAACGAAGATGACGGTGG
This sequence comes from Paracoccaceae bacterium, assembly GCA_963664715.2. Taxonomy (GTDB): domain Bacteria; phylum Pseudomonadota; class Alphaproteobacteria; order Rhodobacterales; family Rhodobacteraceae; genus JAPOXR01. The sequence continues at coordinate 176,066 of CAXXUY010000011.1, read as the reverse complement.
CCTTCCTGGCACCGTATTCCAGGTAGAGTCTCGGGAAACGAAGATCATAGCAGATGCTCAATCCCCAGGGACCCCATGGCGTATCCGCGAGGACGGCGCTTGTTCCAGGCTCGAACCGCTTCGATTCCCCGACCGGTTTCCTGCCTTCGGGAATGGCGTCGAAGAGGTGGATCTTGTCATATTCTGCAACGATTGACCCCTTGTCGTCGATGAGAGCGGAGTGATTGAGGTATTTCGACTTGCCGAGGACCGGTGTCGATCCGATATGAATCCATTTCCCGAATTCCGATGCCGCGGCCTGGCAGGCCGCGATGAATGGATCGCGTTCCTTCGGGGTAACGGATTCCTGCAGAGATTTAGGGTCCCGATTCATCAATCCCGCGACTTCCGGCAGCGCAACAAGTTGAGCGTCGCCTGTCATGGCCATCGAGTTGCGAAGTTCGGTGATGTTCTCGCGATGAGTCGCCGCCGAGCACATCTGGACGAGGGCAACCGACAACATCTCTTGGGTCATTGCCTCTCCGTTTCCAATCTTTGGAATTTGCCCGGTGTCTTGTTCCCGGGACATGCCCCCTGACCGATATACTCCACAGCCCGAAGCGGGAACAGTATTTCAGGAACGTCGTCACGGCGGGCGCCGCAACCGGTCGACTTGCTGGAAGAAACCGGAAGCCGGCATGCAGGAGGCCCGGACGGGGAGACAGGAGTTTCTGCGCAGGAGGGAGTCATGTCAAACGGAGTGGAGACAGGCAACGAGCCTGCTTCCGAACCAGCCGCAACATTGGTGCTCTCGCTTGCAGGATCGAATTCAGTCGGAGGTCAGGATTTGCCCGCAGGCCTGCGGCAGGTCTGACATCAGGAAGTTGCGGGCAGACCTCACGGCGGAAGGGGGTTTCTCTTCCTGGGGTTCTTTCAGGGACTCCACATAATCCGTAACCCACCACTCCAGTGTACTGTCGCATCCATCTCCGCCCTTCGAGAGTTCCTCAACGGTCGGTCGTTGCGGCATGCAGTAGAGTTCCCCGGCAGGGCATTTCAGCCTGACGTGAAAATGATAGTTGTGCTGGTACCATGGACGGATCCTTTGGAGCCAGAGCCGGTCCTCCCCGGCCTTGTTGCACAACTCGACCTTGATGGCACCTGCGACGAAAATCCTGTCGACTCTCGGGTCCTCTGCCGCAGCCTTAAGCACCTCGAAATGGGTATCGGTCCAGTTGTCGTTGATGCTGGTCTGGTCTTCAGTGCGCACCGATACCGAAGAAATCTCCTCGCGTTCCTCCCGACTCAGATTCAGCCTGTCCGGAGGGAGCATCCAGATGTCCACGTCGAGGCCGATCTGGTGAGAGGAGTGTCCGGTTTTCATTGGACCGCCCCTCGGCTGGGCCATGTCACCGACATAAAGCCCCTTCCATCCCAGTTCTGCAGCCTTGCCGCTCAGCTCGACCACATAGTCGATCAGCTCCGGATGACCCCAGTTGCGATTTCTCTCGAGCCTCATTGCCTGCCAGGTCGGACCGGTTTCCGGCAGTTCGACCGCTCCCCCGATGCATCCCTGCGCATAGCTTCCGACAACCGTCGGCTCGTGCTTCGATGCCCCGGCCACGGAACCAAAAACCTTGCTTGCGACCATGTCATCAGCAAAGCCTTGACCCGCGGCGGCGGCCAGAATGGATACCACGCAAATCTGGCACGATAGTTGCATGCGAAGTGTCGTTGCCCTGGCGGCTCTTTCTGGAAATCTCATCAGGTCAGTACTGGCATGCCGATTGAAGATGTCACACAATTATGAAGCGGCCATCGCGGGAGGTCAAGTGACGTTGGAAGCCTTCCGCGGGCATTGTTTCACCTCGGGAAGCTGGTCGTGGAACCAGTTGAGCCGGAGCAGTTGACCTGCATCTGCCGACAGTGGACTCGGCACCCCGAATCCTGCCGGAACAGCCGGAGGTTTCGGGGCAAGCGCGCAACTGGACAAGTCTTGAGAATCCTGCGCTGGCTTGACGGTTCTCGATGCCCGCCTCGACGCTTGCACTGCGGTTAGCCGGAGTCCCCCGCGCGGCTCACTGCCTGCAATACTGCAATCAGCTTTCTGTCCCTCTGACCCGAAAGTTCCCTTATGGCGTCCGCGTCACTTGCGGCTCTCATTCCACGTTCAACAACGAGCCTTGTTTCATCATCGAAGTCAGGTTGTCCCAGTTCCCCCCACCATCTCGCGAAACTCCGACCGTATCGATTGCAGAATTCACCAATGCCACCATCGCCCGCCGCCAGGTTGAACAGTCCCGTCGGCCCCATGAGGGCCCACCGCAGCCCCGGGCCGGCGGAGACAGCCTTGTCGATGTCTTCAACACTGGCTACGCCCTCTCTTGCGAGGTGGATTGCTTCACGCCAAAGGGCGGCCTGCAGCCGATTGGCAACATGTCCGGGCACCTCTTTCTGCAATCGGATGGTTGTCTTGCCGACTGACGCATAGAATGCCTCTGCGGCCACGACCGCATCCTCGTCCGTTCGCTCGTTTCCGAGCACTTCGACGAGTGGAACCAGATGCGGCGGGTTGAACGGGTGACCGAGAACGAGGCGGCTTGGGTCGTTCCAGGGCTTCTGCAATTCCGACAGAGTCAGGCCGGATGCCGACGATGCAACGACTGCATCCCTGCGAAGATGGGGCTCGATATCCCTGTAGAGCCCATGCTTGATTGCAAGCACCTCCGGCAGGCATTCCTGTACGAAATCTGCTTCCGTTACGGCATCGGTTGCGGTTTCACGGAAACTGACCTTACCGGGCAAAGGGTTGGTGGCCAGGCCGAGTTCGATGAGGTCGGGCCAGGCATTCTCCACGAAAGAGACGACGGATTCTCTTGCTCGTTCAATCGGTTCAAACGCAGTGACGCGCTTGCCGAATGCCAGAAACAGGGCAGCCCAGCTGGCGCCTATGACTCCTGTGCCGAGAACAGCGACATTATTTCGGTCTTGCATCGGTTGATCCCCGTGTTGTTGGGCGATGCTGTAGCGGGAGTTCCCGCGAGCACGTCAATTCGCCGGGTTACCGGATGGTTCCTGCACCGTTCGAACGCCGGGTCTGTAAGTCAATTCAGAAAGGGTTCGCCGAACATTTCGACCTGCACTGCCGAAACTGATGAGACCTGCCGTGACAGTGGACACTGTGAGCCCGGCCAAGAATTGCCGTTCTCTTGCTCCCGTGCACCGAATGCTCTCCGAATCTCCCGGACGGGTTGACTGGCGTTTTCCCGCACGGCCAGGGATTCTTGCATCGGCTGCGTCGGTCAGAACGCGACCCTGTCTCCTCCCTTCAGCGCCAGGCGCTCGCGTGCCTCCTCCGGTGTTGCAACCGTCAGTCCCAGTCTCTCGACAATTTCCCCGATGAGCCGGACCTGCTGTGCATTCGACTCCGCCATTCGTCCCGGCCCGATATACAGGCTGTCTTCCAGCCCGACCCGCAGATTGCCACCGAGCATTGCTGCTGTCGTGGCAAAGGGCATCTGGTTGCGTCCGGCTGCCAGCACCGACCATTCGTAGCTGCCGCCAAAGAGCCTCTCGGCGACCTTGTGCATGTGCATGAGATTGTCCAACTCGGCACCGGCGCCACCAAGTACCCCGAACACCATCTGCACGAAGAACGGCGGCTCCAGCCACTGCTGGTCAATGACCCACGCCAGATTGTAGAGATGGCCCAGGTCATAGCATTCGAATTCGAAGCGTGTGCCGTGCGTCCCGGAAAGTTCCTTCAGTATGAATTCGATGTCCTTGAAGGTGTTGCGGAAAATGAAGTCACGGGTCATTTCAAGGTATTCGGGTTCCCAGGCATGCTTCCATTCGCCGAATTTCTCCAGGGCTGGGAAGAGCCCGAAATTCATGGACCCAACGTTCAGGGATGCCATCTCCGGTCCTGCTGCCATGGCAGCACTGATCCTTTGTTCGCGGGTCATCCCGAGCCCGCCACCGGTGGACACATTCATAACGGAAGCGCAACCCTGCTTGATCTGCGGAAGGAACTTCATGAATGTTTCCGGCCGGGAATCCGGCTTTCCCGATTGCGGGTCACGGGCATGCAGGTGGACGATTGCCGCGCCGGCCTCTGATGCCTCAACGGCCGAATTGGCAATTTCCGCCGGAGTTACCGGCAGGTGTGGCGACATCGTCGGCGTGTGAATTCCGCCCGTTATCGCACATGTTATGATCACGGATTTGGGCAATCTAACCTCACCAGTTGAAATCGGGCGTCCATGCGACCATCCACGGCCCTGTTCCAGTCAGGCGCCCATTACTGTGTGCTGACACTGCAATAATCTGCGAGTTTCCGAAAGCGCTTTCTGGATGGTTGCAACGACTGCCTGCGGCCAGCACCAGCCAGCAGCTGTCGTACAAATCGATGCTCCGCACGCAGTGCTCAGTTTTCGGGCATCACTCGATGTTCCGAAGTGACTGCAGTCGACCAAGCAGGGCCTTCCGGACAACTTGTCAATTTCCGCCCGCACGGCTAGACGGGCTGCATGGCCGCCGCACCCAACATTCTTGCCGCGGACCGCATGCTGGCAGTTCCGGGTTTCGATGGGAAACTGGTGTTGTTGATCGCACTGAACCGGCAACCCTCCCGTCCGGAGGCAGCCAACTCTTTCTCCGGCACAAATCCTTACCATGGGCAGGAACTGGAAACAGGCAGGTATCTCGGGCAGTCGGATACGGTTGAACCAGGACGATCGGGACTCCGGCCTCCTTCGAAAGCAGGTATCCCTGCGAGCTGGGTGACTACCAGTACAGAAGACCCGAACCGTTGAACGCCTTCATTCCAAACCTGAATACACTTCGAGCGGATCTCGAATCCTGGTTCGAAACAAGCGTGCTGGTGCCCGACACGGCAATCCAGGTCGGTTTGGTCCTGGTTGTGCTGCTGGCTGGCGGAATCCTGGGACCGCGACTGCGGCGCTTGCTGACCGCCTTGTTCGGGCAAGGGCAAATCCGGACTCATCCTCATGGCATGATTGGCCGTTTTGCCGAACTGTCGGCTCCAATCGTCTGGCTGATCCTGTTCCTGTTGGTTTCGGAGGCTGGAGCGCAGACGTCATGGTTCGGCAATCACCTGCTGCAGACGGCGGCAAGCCTTGCCGGGGCCTGGGTGGTCATCCGCCTGGTTTCCGGATTCATGCAGAACCGGTTGCTGGCCCGGGCATTGGCGTGGATGGTATGGGGCCTGGCGGCGCTGGTCGCCCTGGATCTCTTCAGTGCAACACTGGACCTGCTTGATGGTGTTGGCATGACGATCGGCGACGTCCGCCTCTCGCTGCTCTCCGTGGTGAAGGCCGCGTTGGCACTCGCCGTCTTGCTGTGGATTACGCTGGCGGCGTCCAGTGCACTCGAAAGGCGCATAAAGCGGTCTGACAGCCTGACTCCCACGGTTCAGGAACTCATCATCAAGATCACCAGGATCATTCTGGTCACACTGGCGTTCCTTGCAGCCATCGGCAGCCTGGGAATCGACCTTACCACGCTGGCCGTCTTCGGCGGGGCTCTGGGTATAGGTATTGGTATCGGCTTGCAGAAGGTCGTTTCCAACCTGGTCAGCGGCCTCCTCATTCTGCTGGACAAGTCCATAAAGCCGAATGATGTCATAACGGTCGGCGGAACATACGGATGGGTTGAATCCCTCGGCGCGCGCTACGTATCTGTCCGCACCCGTGATGGTATCGAGTATCTCATCCCGAACGAGGATTTGATAACGCAGCGGGTGGAGAATTGGTCGCACAGCGACAAGGCTGTACGAGTCAATATCCCGGTCGGCATTTCCTACAAATCGGATGTGCAACTCGCTATCGAGTTGTGCAAGCAGGCTTCAAGCGAAGTGACGCGGGTGTTGTCCGATCCGGCGCCGAACTGCCTGCTCAGGGGTTTTGGCGAAAGCTCGGTAGATCTTGAAGTCCGTGTTTGGATCGATGATCCATCCGAAGGACGGGCCAACGTCACCAGCGAGATCCTGCTTCGTGTCTGGAGCCTGTTTCACGAAAGGGGGATCGAATTTCCCTATCCACAGCGCGACCTGCACCTGAAATCCAGTGATGTGGACTTGTCCAGTACGAGTGCCGAGGCTCTCGGCAATTTGGGATCAAAGAACAAGTGAGCGTGAAGCCTCCGGGCGCCGAACGAGCGGTGAGGGGTCATTTCCACCGGGAACACCGTCGATCAGTCCAGACCGCGAATCCCCCGCAGCGGTTCCGGTTCGGAAAACGTTTCGAACGGGATGACGGACGCGATGTTTCAGGTTACTGAAAATCGGGCCAGTTGATGCCCCTGGCGAACCTCCGCATCATCTCCCTGTCACCCTCCGCATCCAGGATTTCGATGGCCTGTTCTGGCGTTACCCAGAGTGCGGTGTGAAAACTCTCCGTCGGTGGGCCCTTGTGCATGACCGGCCGGGCAATGTAGATGGTGCAGGTCTTTCGGGCCCAGAATTCATACTCCGGTATGTAGACAAACCTCCTGTATGCACCCATCCGCCTTACGACCTCTATCTTCCAGCCAGTCTCCTCCAGGGACTCCCGAAACAGTGCAGCGAGTGGAAACTCGCCCTCGGAAATCCCACCTCCCGGCAGTTGGTATTCCGGCACCGGTTCCTGCTGGTGGGTGATCAGCACCAATTTGCCCAGCGGGAGAATCGCATACACACCACTCCGTTCGCGATATCGGATTGAGTGCCGGACGGGTTCATCGAAACGAGGTATCATGCTAAGTCACGGGCCGTGGCGGTTTGACCCTCCTGCAGTCGATCCGGTTGCCAGCCAGATTCTTGGAGAAATGCAGAAACAATGTCGAGCTTAATTCCGGATTGCAACCAGGACACAGTCCTCCCGTTTCACATGAAGGCCTCTCCGGTTCGCGGCCGTATAGCCCGTCTGTCCGGAACCCTGGACGACCTGATCAATCAGCATTGCTATCCGGAACCGGTGAACACTGTGCTTGCCGAAGCAGTGATACTGACTGCCCTGATCGGACAGTTGGTGAATCTGGGCTGGAAGTTCTCCTTGCAGTTCCGCAGTGACGGACCACTGCGGCTCGTTGCAGCAGACTACATGGCTCCGCAAAGGAGAGGTGAGGCAGCACGTGTGCGCGCCTATGCGAGTTTGCGCCAACCGGAAGCGGATATCTCCGAAGAGTGTCTGGTTGCCCGCGGTCAGAATGGTTATCTTGCCATGCTGATCGACAAGGGTGACGGACGCGAACCGTACAAGGGGCTTTCTCCCATAGCTGGAGACACGCTGTCGAAATGCGCGGAGCAGCATTTCCTGCAGTCCGAGCAGATTCCAACCCGCCTTTTCGTTGCGACGGGGCTTGTCGGGAACAATGGCCGACCATCCCGGCGCGCTGGTGGCATCATGATTCAGCGCTTGCCGGATGCCTCGGATGCCGGCGGGAACGGCAGGGGACAGTCCAAGGGCAATTGGCGGGTGAACCATGACGAGTCCTGGGCAAAGGCCACTGCAATAGCATCAACAGTTGGCCATGATGAACTGCTGGGGCCGGAACCGTCTCTCTTCGAACTCGTCTACAGGTTGTATCACGAGGACGTTCCGCTGGTCACGGAACACCAGGAGGTCGAGTTCGGGTGCAGCTGCTCTGCGGAACGAGTCCGACGCAGCCTGTCGATCTACTCATCGAAGGACATTGCCAGCATGACCACCAAGGATAAAGTGGTGACCGCTGACTGCCAGTTTTGTGGCGCTCATTATGAACTTGATCCGTCCGAACTGGGGATCGAGGCGGCGACGAATGAGTGATGGCGACCCGTTCAAGCGCGTTCGTACAGCTCTTGCCGGCCAGGGGCCCAGCACGTCGGATCATGATCTGAACCAGGCATTGCCAACTCACGGAAAAGGGAAACTGGTCGACGCGGGAGTGCTCATTCCACTGATCCAGCGTGATCGGGGGATCAACGTCGTCCTGACACAGCGTTCCGAAGGGCTTAAACACCATGCCGGCCAGGTTTCGTTTCCCGGTGGACGGCTGGAGCCGGAAGACAGCGGACCCCGAGCCGCGGCGCTCAGGGAAGCGAGGGAGGAAATTGGCCTCGATCCGGCCGCTGTCGAAATCCTTGGCCGGTGCCCCGTTCACGAGACTGCCACGGGCTTTCTCATCACTCCGTTTGTCGGGGCGATCATCGGGAAGGCGAATTTCGTTCCGCAGGACGGGGAGGTTGAAGAGATATTTGAAGTTCCGCTCGATTTTGCGATGGACACGCAGAACTTCGGCATCGAGTGGAGGCGCTGGCGCGGCGCGCGCAGGTACTACCGCGCAGTCACATTCGGCGATCGATACATTTGGGGCGCCACGGCCGGGATCCTGTACGGGCTGGCACGGCGTTATGCGGAACCAGGCGATGGAATCGTGAACTAGCAGAGGAGTCGCAACGGGCTTAGAGCCGATCGGAAGTGGGAGAGGTCTGTCTGCGATAACGGAAACCGGACGACAGACCTGCGTCGTCCATTGGTCGTTAGCCCAGTGGTCTCGACCAACCGCAGGCGGGGCCGGGCCGTGTGAAACCGGTAACTGCAGATGCTCGCAATCCACTCGCTGCAGCCATCGTGGCAGTTAAACCTGATCGGTGCGTATGAACTTCAGACGACAGGGTGCAGGAAATCACGGAATTCCTGCTTTTCGGGCGATCGAGCGGATCATACCGGAAATCGGGGAGGTGCCGGAAGGACAAAACGGAGCGCAACGGTTCCGTGCCATGGTAAAGCGTCCACGGCAGAACCGGTGTTTTGTGGGGTTCGGGCCAATGTCGCTGAAATGTCGGGTTCCTGTCGTGGCAAATGTTCGCGAGCGGTGCCATATCGGATTCGGGAAGGGCAGTTGAGTCAAGGATGATCGTTCGGAAGTTGCGCATCGAAAAAGGGCTTTCGCAGGAGCAGCTGGCGTCCATGGCCGGCATCAGCGTGCGTACCCTCCAGCGCATCGAACGCGGCGCAAACGCAAGCGCCGAAACGCTGAAATGCCTTGCCGCTGCCCTGGACACCGAATTCTCTGCCCTGCGAAAGGAACAAGACATGACCACCACCGTGGATGGCATCCCTCAGGCTGCACTCCCCGAAGATGAACAAGAGGCCATGGAGTACGTCCGCGATATTCGGGCGTTCTACGTACACGCTCTCCAGTATGGTGTCGTCATGGCCATTCTGGCTGTTATCAACCTGATTACGAGTCCTGGCTATCCCTGGGTACTCTGGGCCGCATTGGGTTGGGGCATCGGGCTTGCAGTTCACGGCCTGAGCGTGTTCGAGGTCGTTAACCTCTTCGGTGACAGTTGGGAGAAACGGCAGGTCTCGAAGAGGCTTGCAAGAACCCGGTCTGACCGTGGCGGAGGCTTGTGAACCATCTGGGCCAAATCCCGCGCCTCGCAACCGTTTCTGACTGTCGAGGATGGCAACAAGAATGCGTCGGCAACTGCTTTCCTCTCGTAATCCGCAAGGGTGCCTGCCGGCAGGGCAACTCAACTCTGGAAGGACAGCATGGCAGGCCGCTCAGGACTGGCCATGGACAGGGAGATTCTTGTCAGAAGGGATCCATTGTGGCGGGTAGACGTGTTGAGCAGCTTCACCGCGGCCTATTCTGGCAGGAACCGGTTCGTCGCGCCAGAGACCGGGGCAGACAGCCGCCGCGGCCGCAACTTCACTGCTGCCAGGCTTGATCCTGAACCGAAGACGGTTGACGAACAGCTGCAACGCTGCCTGGAACGGCTGGATTGTGCGGATGCGGCCGGCGGTGGCGCAGCTGCGCGGCAGGAACCGAAGCCCATTGCGCAGATACCGAGTGCTTCCCTGCCATATGGGGTGACCGAACTCTCCCGTGTAACCAAAGTGCTTGTGAACAGGGCCATGATGAGCTTTTCGGTTCGACGGGGAGGTCTTGCCGCAGAAAATGTGTCTCGGGAAAGAACGAGGAACAAGAAGGAACCTTCGGTCAGGCCTCAAGGGTGAGACTGGACAGGAGTGAATGGGACTGCAGGAATCCGGGGTTCGAGTGGGAAGACAGGGCCTGTGCGTCATGCAGGGAATGGCGAGATCCAAGAAGCATGGCTGAATCCGGCCAATCGGAGAATGCGGACCCTGCAAGAACTGAACGATCCCTTCTGCAGCGCGACTCTTGCTCCGGACAAGGAAACACGTACACCTGAATTCCGGTTGGTCACGTGGTATCGTCAAGGATCCGTGACCCGGTCCGGCAGGAACACACGGCCGACAGACGTGCATTGAAGACGGAAGATACAGCATATGCACAAAATGCGGTAAGGGCATTCGCGCAGCATTATTGGGAAAACCCCACCGGCACTTTCTCGGAGAGCGATGTCGATTGAACGAATAGAAGGTCCCTGGAAGAGGAACCGTGCGGCAACGTTCGTACATGACGGCCTTGCAGAAGGTGGATTCCGGGTCCTGTTCGTGGGAAGCGCAGTCAGGAACACCCTGCTCGGTCTGCCGTCGGGCGACTTCGATATTGCAACTGACGCAACGCCGGAGGCGATACTCGGGGTTTTCCGGGCAAGTGGTGCAAAGTTGAGGACCCAGGGGCTCCGGTTCGGAACGGTTACCGTGATCCACCAGCGGACCCCGGTCGAAGTGACAAGCTTCAGGAAGGACATCGAAACTGACGGCCGTCATGCGCGTGTGGAGTATACGAACCGGATAGGCGAAGATGCCAAGCGGCGTGATTTCACGATGAACGCGATCTATTCCGAATACGACGGTACGCTGCTGGATCCGCTCGGGGTGATTGATGATCTTCTGTCGAGGAGGGTCCGTTTTGTCGGGCGCGCCCCGGACCGGATCCGGGAGGATGGCCTGAGGATGCTCAGGTATTTCAGGTTTCATGCGCATTTCGGCGATCAGGCTCTCGGCATGGATCCTGAAGCCCTGGCCGCGGTGGCAGAGCATTCGGACCGTATCCTTGCCATTTCTCCTGAACGCATTACCCATGAAATCCTGAAACTGCTCGCGGCGGATTCACCATCACAGGCGGCAGGGGGAATGGCCCGGGCCGGCCTGCTGGAGCGGATTCTTCCCGGTGCTTCTCCCCGCCATTGCCCGCGTCTTGAAGCTCTCGAAGGGCAATATCGATGCGAACCGGACCCGCTTCGAAGGTTGGCCGCAATGGGTGGAGACACGGGGCGGCTGAGACTTGACCGTCGCTCTGCCCGCAGGTTGCAGCTGCTGTCGTCGGGAACTGAACTCGATGGCAGTTTGGAGGAGCTGGGTTACAGGTTCGGGGTAAGGGACTCCCTGGACATCGTGTTGCTGCGCGCAGTTCGAACGGGTGAAAATCTCCCGGATAACCTGTTGGAAAGGATAGAAACCGGATCTGCACTTCAGTTTCCTGTCAAGGTTTCGGATCTTCCGAGGGGCTTGAAAGGTGCCGAGATCGGCAAGGCCCTGCGAACTCTGGAACGACTCTGGCTGGATTCCGGTTTCAGCATGACGAAACGCAGGCTGCTTTCCTGTCTCGGTGATGGTTCCGGAGAGCGGGAAGCTGGAGGAACGTGATGGGCATACTTGTGGTGCTTGCCGGTCCTGCCGGTATTGTTTCTAATGCAAGGAGAAGAATGAGACGGGATTCCCGGGTTGATGCATGAGATATCTTTGGCAATTTAATCCCTTTGCCCGGGTGGAGGAGGAGCCGCCGCGCACCCTCTGGAAGTTCTACCGGTGGTGCCTGCGCGGCGCGATGCCGGCGATAGCCGCGGGATCCTTCGTTTCCATGATTGCGGGCACTCTCGAGGTCTACACGGCCCTGTTGCTTGGCCTGGTCATCGACAGCGCGCTGTCGACCGAACGCAGCCTCCTGTTTTCCGAAAACACATTGCTGATTGCTGGCGCCGTCGCATTCTTCCTCGTGCTTCGACCAATAATTTTCGGACTGAGTTCGGTGTATTCATCCGTGGTGCTTGCGCCGAATGTCGGCGCCCTCGTCCTGTCCAAGCTGCACCGCCACACGCTGGAGCAGTCGATATCATTCTTCGATGACGACTTTGCCGGCCGCATTGCCCAGAAACAGTTGCAGGCGTCACGGGCCGTGACAGACACCGTCAATGAAGTCGTCAACGTTGTCTCGTTCGCGGCGGCATCTCTTGTCGGATCAATGGTGTTGCTGTCATCCATCGATTTCAGGGTTGCAGCTGCGCTCGCCTTATGGGTCGTGGTGTACTTTGCCCTGATCCGATGGTTCCTGCCCCGCATCAGGGCAAGGTCGCGTGAACGGGCAGGAGCCCGTTCAATGCTGTCTGGACAGATTGTCGACACGATCACAAACATCAGGACCGTCAAGCTGTTTGCGCATAGTCGCCATGAGGACCGGGCAGCACTTGATGCGCTGGACACGTTCCGGCTCAGGGCACTTGGATTCGGAAAGGTGGCCACCGGTTTCAGGTTTTCGCTCATGTCGGTTTCGGGACTGCTCCCGGTAACACTGGTCGGCGGCGCACTGGTTCTGTGGTCGCAGGGATCCGCCTCGGCTGGTGACATCGCCGCTACGGGGGCCGTGTCGCTTCGCATAGCGCAGATGTCCGGCTGGGTGAGTTTTGTCATGATGGCCATCTATTCCAACATTGGCGAGGTGGAGGATGGCATGCGCACCCTGGCGGTTTCGCATGGAATGCAGGACCGACCCGGTGCCCGGAAGCTTCCCAGGGTGGCAGGCAGAATACAGTTCGAAGACGTCTCGTTTTCCTATGATCGGAAGGAGGGTGGCCTGCTGGATGTCAGTTTCGAAATCAAGCCTGGCGAGCATGTCGGGCTTGTCGGATCCTCCGGTGCAGGAAAGTCGACTTGCGCCGCATTGCTCATGCGGCTCTATGACCCCGGGAAGGGCCGAATTCTTGTCGATGGCCACGACCTGCGTGACGTTACCCAGAACAGTCTCAGGCGCCAGATCAGCATGGTCACGCAGGAGACGGCGATGTTCAATCGTTCTGCATGGGAGAACATTGCCTACGGCAAGCCGGGCGCAACGCGCGAGGATGTCACCGACGCTGCCATGAAGGCGGAAGCACATGAATTCATCCAGGAACTGGAAGACCAGTACGGACAAAGGGGCTATGATGCGTTTCTTGGCGAGCGCGGTGTCCGGCTCTCGGGCGGGCAGCGCCAGAGAATCGCGCTTGCGAGAGCCGTTCTCAAGGACGCACCGATATTGATTCTGGACGAGGCGACATCGGCGCTCGATTCGACTGTTGAAGCGTCCATTCAGGACGCGCTGAAGCATGTGATGGTCGGAAAGACGGTGATCGCCATTGCGCACAGGCTGTCGACGATTCTCCGAATGCACCGGATCATTGTTCTGGAAAAAGGCGTGCTGGTCGAGCAGGGAGGTCATGATGACCTGTTGGCCAAGGGCGGACATTTCGCCCGGCATTGGGACCGGCAACTTGGCGGATTCATCGGGCTTGACCACGCTGCCGAATGACATCCGCGGGAACTGCAATCCTTGCGTTGCAGCCGATTGAAGGCAGACTGACTGCCTGTGACGAACGCGCTATGTCCGGATCGAGGAACCGTATTGAAGTGGTCCTCAAGTCTGGAGTCCAGTTCACGAGCGGGGGCTAGACGACTGGTTCACCCGACTGGACATGGCCGGGCCATTCCCGGCAGGACATTTCGTTCAGAATCTGCTCGAATTCTCGGTAACCGGCAGGTAGCGGTGTGCAAGGCGCCATTTCGGGGATGAGTCAATGAAGATCAGCGAGAGGGTTGCACGGTCCAAGGAGTCCGGAACGGCCCGAATTGCCCAGATCGCGAGGGAATTGGAAGCGACCGGAAAACCGGTTCTCAAACTGAATGTCGGTGAGCCGGATTTCGATACGCCGGATTTCATCGGAGAGGCTGCCCGCAAGGCGGTCCTCGAAGGAAAGACCCGTTACACGGACGTTGCCGGGACCCGTGAACTGCGCGAAGCGGCTGCAGACAAATTCAGGCTGGAGAATTCGATTGAATGCAGTGCAGGCAACGTGATCGTTGGCACAGGTGCGAAACAACTCATCTTCAATGCGCTGTTGGCGACACTGGACGCTGGAGACGAGGTCATCGTACCAACGCCCTGCTGGGTGAGTTATCCGGACATGGTGCTGATCGGGGACGGGACCCCGAGGCTAGTCCACTGCCCGCCGGAATCGGGATACAAGCTGACTGCCGACTTGTTGGCCAGCGCAATCACGCCGGCGACCCGGTGGCTGATCATCAATTCCCCCTGCAATCCGACCGGTGCAGTCTATTCCGCGACAGAACTGGGAGAACTGGCCGAGGTGCTGCGCATGAATCCCCGTGTCGCCGTCGCAAGTGACGATATCTACGAGAAAATCACCTTCGGCGGGACATGCTTCGCCACGCTGGCAGAAGTCGCGCCAGATCTTCGAGCCAGGATTTTGACGGTCAACGGCGTATCGAAATCAATGGCGATGACGGGTTGGCGGATTGGCTTTGCGACCGGCCCTCTCGAGTTGATCCGGGCCATGACCAAGTTGCAGAGCCAGTCAACAACCAATGCGTCGAGTGTCGGGCAGGCTGCAGCCCTCGAGGCGCTGACAAACACCGAGGCATCGAACAGCTTTGTCCGGATTTGCCGCGATGCATACAAACAGCGTCGGGACCTCGTGCATTCGATGCTTTCCGAGGCGGACAGGCTCGACGCAGATCTGCCTGATGGAGCTTTCTACCAGTTTGTCGATTGTCGCAGTCTGATCGGAACCAGAACACCCGACGGCACGGGAATCGCTGATGACTGCGACGTCTGCGAGTATCTTCTGCACGGTGCAGGCGTCTCTGTCGTTCCCGGGAGCGAGTTCAGCGGTCCCGGATACTTCCGTTTGAGTTTTGCGACATCAAGCAGGATTCTGGCCGAGGCCTGCGAGAGAATTCAGGCCGCGGTCGCAGCGGTCGGGTGACTGCCTGCCGGCGACTGCCGGAACCAGCTTCGAAGATCGGCAATCCCGTCCAGCCTGTCGGCCAACTCCTGAGCGCGGGCCTCATCAAGCGGAACATTCGGAGGCGCAGTGCGGGCCCATTCCCTGTCATTGCGGTAGACAGCGAGTACGCCCTTTGTCGCGCTGACATTCCCGAGCGTGGAAATTTCGGACCTGACATCAATGATCATCTGATCAAGTTCTTCGGCCGAATGTCCGGCTGCACCGAAGATTCGCCTGGCGACGATCGGCGCCGACAGATTGGCGGTTGCCGATATGCAGCCCCATCCACCTGCTTCCAGGGTCTGGACGGCGAATGTCTCGCTTCCCGCGAAGACCTCAAATCCGGGAAATTCGTCAATGAAAGACGAAGTATTGTCAAAATCCCCACCGCTGTCCTTCAGGCCGACAAACACCCCGGGAAACTCGGCCCGCAACCGCCTGACCAGGCTGACCGTGATCGGCACCGCCGACATCTGCGGAAAATGGTAGAGGAATATTCTCGGGGAGTTGGCAGTTAGTTCTTCGGCCACGGCGGCAAAGTGGCGGAACAGGCCTTCTTCTGCCGGGTTCTTGTAGAAGAACGGCGGAAGCAGCAGAAGCGAGTTGATGCCTGCTTCCAGCACTGCCCGTGACAGGCGGACCGTGTCGGCCACCGAGGTCGTACCCGTTCCCACGATCAGTCGATGCCTGGGCAGGTCGCTTGTTCCCATGGTTTCGATCAGGCGCATCCTCTCGGTCATGCCGAGTGAATTTGCCTCTCCCGTCGTGCCCAGCGGAGCAAGCCCGTCGCAGCCATTGGACAGGAGCCAGTTGCAGTGGTCAATGAATCTCGGGATGTCGGGTTGAAAATCGCTCGTCAAGGGAGTCGAGACGGCTGCGAATACGCCTTTCGGGGAAGTGACAGTGGCCATTTTAGCTCCCGTTTTGCTGTGGAGATATCGGGTTCCGGACGAAGATACCTTCACCCGTTACCAAAAGAACTGCCCATCGCACAATCCCGGCCGTGGCAGTTCCGCGTGCCGCAACCTGCATCATTCGAAAGTTGCACTTTGCTGTACAAGGCAATTCTCGGTCAGAAAATCCGGAGGAATCCGGCATGTTCCGGAGAGGACCAGTTCCGCCAGGCATTCGCCGACAAGGGGAGCGATTCCGAAACCGATCTTGAACGCGCCATTTGCGATAAAATGACCGGTCTTCAATGGGTGACGGCCCAGTAGAGGGGCCCTGGTAATTGCTCTCGGACGGATTCCTGCCCATCTCGCAATGACGCGGGCATGACTGATCTCGGGAACCAGCCGGCTGGCCTTCGCATGCAGTGCGTCCAGTTGTTCGTCAACTGACGCCGGATCGGCGAAATCCCGCTCGGAAGTAGAGCCGACCGCCGTGGTTCCGTCTGCGTGCGGAACAACATGGATTCCGTCGCAGAACAATTGCGGCCTGTCCCGGGCGTCGTGGTCAAGCAGCAGGGCCTGTCCTTTCTCCCCGCGTCCAACCTGCCCGGCAAGTTCACTGTTCAACCGGAGCAGGCCCTCATGGCCCGTTGCCCAGATCTTGCAATTGCTTCCGCGACTTTCGGTTGCCCCTTCCACGATTTCGCAGCCGGATCTCAGCAGCGCTTCCGACAGGCAGTGCAATGCCCGCGCCGGAGATATTCTTGCCGATAGAGAATCGTGTATCAGCAGACCCGATGCGGTATGCGGGTGCCAGGCATCTTCGGGCTCCGTAACGGTCCATTCCGCACTGCCCCGCCAGTTGACCGCTGCGGCTCTGGCCCGCCTTCGTGCGAGTTCTCTGGCGCCCGGGCGATCGGGAACTTCCTGGATCCGGCCTGTTCTGGCATATCCCGGATCGATTCCCGAGGCGTCTGCCACAACTGCCCACCAATCCTCTGCCATCAGGAGGCTCTGCAGCTGAAATGCCTTCTTCTCGTTCCAGTTGTCCGGAGCGTGGGGGGCGAGGGCCCCGACCGGGCCGCCGCTGGCGCCGCAGCCGAGCCTGTGCCTTTCGATTACCCTGATGGACGCACCCCTCCGTGCGCATGACCAGGCGGTGGCGAGGCCGAAGATCCCGCCGCCAAAAATCTCGACATCAACCTTGGGCATTCGTAAAGCACTTCCTGTCCAGCGAAACCGTATCCGGGTCATGGGGTGGCAAACAGACAGCATAATGCAGACCGACCGGACTGGTTGGAAGGGTCAATTCCGGTTTCGACCCGCTATGGCGATGTCTATTACTCTGCGGATGATCCGTTGGGCGAATTCAGCCATGTCTTTCTTGCCGGCAACGGATTGCCGGACCGGTTTCGGCCAGGTTTTCATGTTGCCGAACTTGGATTCGGGACCGGCCTCAACATGCTGGCGGTTCTGGTGGAATGGATCAGGAGCGGAACCGGCGGACCACTGACCTACACGGGGTTCGAAGCGCACCCCTTGCGCGCGGCGGACGTCAGGCGCGCGCTGGGCCCGTACCCGACGCTTGCTCCGCATCTGGAACTTGCAATCGAATTGCTTGGAAAGGGACGATCGGGCATTCGGACAGCATTCCTGGAAGCCGAACTGGTTGTGGGTGATGCAAGGTCGACGCTTCCCGGTTGGACAGGCCGTGCCGATGCATGGTTTCTGGACGGGTTTTCCCCGTCATGCAATCCCGAGTTATGGGAAGCGGGCCTGTTGGCGATGTTGCCGGAGAGGACTGCTCCCGGCGGCACCTTTGCGACCTTCACTTCGGTCGGTCGGGTAAGGCGGGCATTGGCAGCGGCCGGATTTGAGGTTGAACGCCAGACGGGATTCGGTCGCAAGCGACACATGTTGTGCGGGCGCACGAGTGCGGAGCAGCAGACCTTATGAATCATCGACTGGGGATAACCCTGATGATCCTGACTTCCCTGGTCTTTGCGTGCCAGGATGGAATCTCGAAGCACCTGGCCATCGAATACAACTCGATGATGGTGGTCATGGTCCGGTACTGGTTCTTCGGATCCTTCGTCGTCATGTTGACTGCCACGCGCCAGGGTGGAATCCGGGCAGTCGCTGGAACCAGGCAGCCGTTTGTCCAGATCGCGCGCGGGCTGCTGCTTGCTGCCGGTGTCACGATCATGATCACGGCGATCGCCCTAATCGGGTTGATTCAGAGCTTGACGCTGTTTGCCTGCAGCCCGTTGATCGTGACGGCACTTGCCGGGCCGATGCTCGGTGAACATGTCGGCTGGCGCCGTTGGCTCGCGATTCTTGCGGGATTTTCCGGTGTGCTGATCATTCTTCAACCCGGGTTGCGGGTTTTCTCGCCCTACTCGATCCTGGCAGTCATGTCCGCAGTCACGTTTGCAGTCTATGTTCTCCTGACACGCTACGCCACCCGCAGGGACTCCACCGAGACCAGCTTCTTCTGGACGGGCTTCGCCGGAGCGATCGGAGCGACATGTGCCGGTATCTGGTTCTGGCAGCCACTGTCGCAGCAGGATTGGATATGGATGGGCATACTGTGCGTGAGCAGTACCACCGGACACTACCTGCTCATCAAGGTATACGAGGTTTCCGAAGCAGGGATGGTCCAGCCATTCGCGTATTTCCACATGGTGTTCGCGTACATAATCGGTCTCGTCATTTTCGGAGAAGCACTAGAAGCCAGTGTCGTGACGGGAGGAACCATCATCGTGTCTGCCGGACTCTTCGTATGGTGGAGAGAACGAAGTTCGGGAGTTGTCGCGTTCAACCGCTTTCGAGATACGAAATGAGGTCGATTTTCTCGGTGCTCCGAGCTATCCGCATTCGGTAGACAGTAACCGCTTCCAGAACTCGCATGACGTAATTCCGGGTCTCTCCATACGGGATGTGTTCAATCCAATCGATGGGATCGACACCCGGATTCCTTGGGTCCCCGATCTCAGCCAGCCATTCGGCAACCCGGCGAGGTCCGGCGTTGTAGGATGCGATTGCAAGAATGTAGGAACCGGAAAATTCTTCCAGCCGCTCCCTCAGATAGGCAGCACCCATCAGCACATTGGTTTCGCGATCCCTGAGCAGGGTCTTGATATTTCCCGAGATTCCGATCCTGTCAGCAACTTCCTGGCCGGTGGACGGCTTGATCTGCATGACGCCCACTGCTCCGGCGCTGCTGACGGCCCTGTCCCGGAATTCAGTCTCCTGGCGCGCAACCGAAATGGCGAGTTCGCCCGGAATGGGAAGCTCGTACATTTCGATTCCGTTCAGCGGAAACAGGAAATTGATATCGGTGAAGCCATTCTTGACACCTTCCTTGGCCACCTTGATCGCGGAAAACTCGGCTCCGTGCTTTCTGGCGAGTGCTGCAAGAGCAGAAACATCCGCAGCATTCAGCTCTTCGGCCCAGTGCGCCAGGAACCAGGCTGCAGTCGAGTCTTCACCCGCATGATGGGCCAGCAATCCTGCCCTGACAACCGGAAGAGACTCGAACCTGCTGATATTGGCAGGTGTATGGTCAGGACCGATCAACCCGGGATCGGTGCTTGCTCCGATGAATTGCGCGGCGATCTGGCCGTAGAACGTGGTCTGGTACCCGGCCGCCCGGTTGAGAGCCTGCCGGGATTGCTCGACCTGGCCGGCTCCATCATGAGCCATGCCCAGCCAGAACTCTGCCTTGGCCTTGCTGATCGGCGATTCCACGTGTGAACCGAAGCGTGCAAAATGAGTGACCGCAGCAGCCGGGTCGGCGAGCATTCGCAGCGCAAGGTAACCCGACAGCCATTCAAGTTGTGAATATCCGACACGGGTTGCACGAACGGCGCGCGAGTCGTGGGAATCCGAGAGCCACTCCGGACCGTCTTCAGAAGGCAGTATGTGATGGCTGGATGCGACCCGGTATGCCAGCGCATACTGGCCCTTCAGCATCAATGAGTGGGCGGTACGGTGCCTGCGGGATGCCCACAAGGAAGGCTTGCCAAGCGAATCCGCGGTGCGGCTTCGATCCAGGATCAACTCGATTGCCCTGTCTTCAGCGTCGTTCTTCAAGCGCCAGACGAACCGTTCAAAGGCGAGTCCCGGATCACCGATGAGATGATCGGGGACGGCGGCAACCCTGGCATCAACCCCGGGTTCCTGTTCCCTCAGTGACTCGCGCGCCCGGGCAAGAGCGACACGATCCTGCCCCAAGAATCTGAACATGCTCCGGGCTTCGGAGAATCGACCCTGCCACAGGAGATTGTCCAGCCGTTCGGCATGGTATGGTTTCAGCAGCGCGCCGTATCCGGCAAGTGCTTCCTCCTGCACCTCGGCTTTGAATGGCAGTGACAGCCAACCATTGACGATTGCGGATTCGGCCTCTGCTTGCCTGCCCAGCCGGGCCAGCGCCCCCGCCAGCATGAGGGCGCCATGGCCGGATTGCGGTTTCTGGACACTGAAATAGTCAACTATTCCGTTCGGATCATCACCTGACGTGATCGCTTCCTCACCTGAAAGCCGCAGGATTTTCAGACCGGGCCAATCCGAATGTCTGGCCAGAAACCTCGTGTATTCGGTCCAGTCTTCCCGGCCTGCGCGCAGAAGCATCCAGTCAAGCACCATATTCGCGGCCTCAAGTGAGACCGGGTCTGACAATCTCGACGCGGTTGAGCGGGCCGCCCCCCAATCCAGGCTGCGCGCCTGCCTGAGCATTTCGGCATATGTACGGCCGTCACTCTCCCAATCCTGCGCCGTAGCGGAGGTTGCCCAGATTGAACACATCAATACTGCTGCGTAGGCAATTCGGACGGTCACATTCCACAATTTTGTCACCATCAAACTAAATTTTGCGCCGCTTTCGTTATTCAATCCTGTGACGCTTGGCAACGGATTTACGAATAGTTAGTTTGCCTGTTTCAGACCAAACCGGGTTTTCCAGGATACTCATCATGTTCAGCGGATCACTTCCTGCCATCGTGACGCCATTCGCGGATGGAAAGATTGACTTCAAGTCGCTGGAGTCCCTGGTCAAGTGGCATATTGCAGAAGGATCACACGGTGTTGTTCCTGTCGGGACGACCGGGGAAAGCCCGACCCTGAGCCATGAAGAGCACGAGGACGTCATCCGGTCAGTGACAGAAACGGCGGGCAAACAGTTTCCGGTGATTGCCGGAGCCGGATCAAATTCCACGGCAGAGGCAATCCGCTTCGTCAATTTTGCCGAAGAGGTTGGAGCCGATGCTGCCCTTGTCGTGACACCATACTACAACAAACCCACGCAGCAGGGACTCTACGAACATTTCCGGACCCTTCATGATGCCTCCCGCATTCCGATTGTCATCTACAACATTCCGGGAAGGTCGGTCATTGACATGATACCTGCAACCATGGGCAAGCTTGCACAACTGCCCAGGATCGTCGGTGTCAAGGACGCGACGGGGGATGTGGTTCGCGTTTCCGAACAACGCGCCAGCTGCGGCGAGGATTTCATCCAGTTGTCGGGAGAAGATGCATCGGCGCTAGGATTCAATGCCCATGGAGGGCGCGGCTGCATTTCAGTCACGGCGAATGTTGCGCCGAAACTGTGCGCGGAATTCCAGGAAGCGACACTGGAAGGTGACTACTCCAAGGCTCTTGATATTCAGGACCTGCTGCTTCCCCTGCACGAATCGATCTTCCTCGAGCCCGGGCTGTCAGGCGCAAAATACGGATTGTCGGTTCTCGGCAGGTGCCGGAATGAGGTCAGGTTGCCACTCACGACGGTTTCCGAGGCAACGCGCAACCGGATCGAGGCGGCAATGCGGCACGCCGGCATTCTGCCTGATTGACCGCAGCACGGCTTCATGCCGATCCGGTACGGAATTTCAGGACGATGTCTACATCGAGAGAGGAAAGAAACTATCGGATTCTGGCGAAGAACCGCCGAGCCCGATACGACTACGAGATTCAGGACGAGTATGAATGCGGGATCGCCCTCGTGGGATCCGAGGTGAAATCCTTGAGGACAGGCAAGGCGACAATCGCCGAGAGCTACGCTGCTGTCGAGGACGGTGAACTCTGGTTGATCAATAGTTCGATTGCTGCGTACCAGAATTCCGGAGCGTTCAGGCATGACGAGCGGAGAAAGCGAAAATTGCTTGTGAAACAACGAGAATTGGCCAAGTTCTGGTCCGCCACGAAGCGCGAAGGGCTCACTCTCGTACCACTTGTCATGTACTTCAATCATGCTGGTCGGGTGAAAATCAAGCTGGCCTTGGCAAAGGGAAAAAAGCGATTTGACAAACGACAGGTCGAAAAAAGGCGCGATTGGGGACGCGAAAAGGCGCGGCTGTTGAGGCAGAATAGTTGATGAAACCAGTAATGCCTTGTTTCGAGGCCCGAATGGCCAGGCATTCTAGATCCGGTCTGCAGTCATGGAATTGTTCGTTCAATCGGCGATAGCCGGAGTCGTCGGGGCAAACGCGGGCGCGGTCGTGCTCAAGGACTTGAACCTCGGCCTGTTCGGCAACTCCATTGCCGGGGTCGCGGCCGGGTGCATCCTGGTGCTCGGGGCACCCTGGATCGGGCTTGATCTCGAGATTATGGGCCTGCTCCAGAAGGTTGCGTTATCCGGATCGTCCGGTGTGATCGCGATGGCGATAGCCGGTTTGGTCTATAACTGGCTGGCTTGACTGCCGGAACCCGGACGGACCGGGGGCGACGAACGGCGGATTGCCCTGCGAGAGTCCCCGAGGTTACGGGTTCAAGCGAACGATCAGATGAATTGCGGGACTCCCGGACTCGTCAATGCGCAGGAGGTGAAGTCAGCCTTGCCCCGGCATGTCCGGGAATCCTGTGCCTGGCTGGCTGGCTCATTCCCGTCGGCAACTGGATCTGAAGCGGCAACTCGATGCGGATTGATCAGCCGTGGTGATTATCCGTGTTGTCGGTCGTGCCTATCGGGCGGAGCTTCAGCATGAGGTAGCGGTTGTATGTGCAGAATGCTTCAGCGTTGCGGAAATCACCGAAGAGACGCCGCTCCAGCCGTTTGCGCCGGCGGCTGCCCAGCATTTTCCGGAAGGCCCCGACCACCATCCAGCGGAATTTCGGAAACGCTCTTCTGAGGTCGCGGTCCACTCGAAGCGACGCTGCTCCGATCATGTTGAAGAACTGCTGCTCCAGCTCGACTGAAGGTGCAACAAGTTCGGTAATGTCTTCCTCGAAGGCAACATCAAGGGGTCTCGAATCCAGGGCCTTGCGGAATGAGGCCAGCAGGTGTCCGCCGCCGACAAGGCCAAGTTCGGTCAGGTCCCGTCCGAATTCCTCGGTCCTGAAACAGTCGGCTATCAGGATTTCACCATGATCGGAAAGATGTGCAATCGCATTGTCGAGAGCCACGTCGATGCCGATGTACTGGAAGCTCTCCGAGAACAAGCAGACATCGAATCGACGGCTGGAAGAGAATTCCTGGAAGGGGAGAATGTGGACCCTCGTGTCCGGCCCGGCATTGACCGAGCACCTCTCGGCAAGCATCTCGCTTGGCACGACGATTTCGACTTCGTGACCGAGCATCGCCAGTTCTCTGGCCATTTCGCCGGTCCCGCCGCCGATATCGAGGATGTCCAGCCGGCCCGCGGGCAACAGGCTGAACAATCTCCTCGTATAGGCTTCCTGCGCTTCGCGGAGATTTGCGGCACAAATCTCCAGGCCGTCATCCCAGAGGCCGTAATGAAGGTTTTCCCTGCCGGTGAGAAATCGCATCAGGCCGATCCCCAGGTCGAGCCCGAGCGCGCGCGTGTCGATCTTTCCCTTCCTGGTCGGCATGCCGGATTGGGTCACCGGTCTCGGTTCACTGCGGAGACAGTCGAGGTGTCTTGCCTTCCAAGTTGAACCGGTCCGGAAGGAGCCTGCATTCAAATTCGCTGATGACCCTTCGGTAGGTTTCCTGTTTGAAGGGAACGACGTATCTCATCAACTGGTCGGTTGTTACCCAGCGCCATTCTGAAAACTCGCGAAACCTGGTGTCGATGTTGATCTGTTCATCCTTGCCCAGGAACCGGAACAGGAACCATTTCTGCCTCTGCCCCCGGTAACAGCCATTCCACAGCTTCGGCACCAGGTCGGTGGGAAGGTCGTAATTCAGCCAGTCCGCAAGAGAGGCTTCATGGGCGACGAGGTCCGGGCACACTCCGGTCTCCTCCTCCAATTCCCTGTAGGCCGCATCAAGCGGTTCCTCGCCTTCGTCGATTCCGCCCTGCGGCAACTGCCACGCGTCAAACTCGCTGTCGAGCCTCTGACCTGCAAAGACCAACCCCGAGTGACTCGCAAGCATGATGCCTACGCATGGCCGGTATGGCAGCAGTTCGACTTCATGCAACGTCGGAGTCATTCAATCGGAACTCGTTTGCCTGCATCGACCGGCTTCAGTTCCTCTGGGTGAACGCGTTCAGGCCATTCAACACATCGAGCGCATATGCAAGCTGGAAGTCGGATTCCCTAACCTCTTCAACTGCCATGATATTTGCTTCGTTGCGCTCCTGGCTTGGGTCCAGTTCGACAGGGCTTTCGTTGTCGAGTGAATTCCGCAGATCGGCTTCCGATCGGAACCGGTCCTCTTCGGGATCTTCGGAACTGACCCGGTTGCGGATATTGATATCGGGCTGGATGCCCTCGGCCTGGATCGACCGGCCGGAAGGCGTGTAGTAGAGCGCTGTTGTCATGCGGATGCCTCCCTTTCCCTGGCCGAGGGGAAGCAGCGACTGGACAGAGCCCTTTCCGAAGCTCTTGGTGCCAACCACAACCGCCCGGCCGTGGTCCTGGAGGGCGCCTGCAACGATTTCCGAGGCCGAAGCGGATCCGCCATTGATCAGGACCACGATCGGTCTGCCTTCGGCAAGATCTCCCCGTTCGGCAAGGAAGCGCTCGGTGTCGGCGTCCACCCGTCCCCTGACCGAAACGATTTCGCCCCTGTCCAGAAAGGCGTCGGAAACATCCACGGCCGCCTGCAGCAATCCGCCGGGGTTGTTGCGCAGGTCGAGCACAAAACCGGAAACATTGTCGATGCCGCCTGCCTCTTCTGCGGTTTCACCGATGCCCTCGGCGATGTTCTCCAGCGCATTGTTGCTGAATGTCTTGATCCGGACGACGAGTGCGTCTCCGATCAGCCTGACCTCTGCGGCCGAAATCTTGATTATGGCCCGGGTTATCGACACGTCGAACGGCGCTTCGCCGTCTTCTCGGTCGATCGTGACGATGATTTCCGAACCGACGGGGCCGCGCATTTTCTGAACGGCTTCGTCAAGCGTCAGACCAAGAACCGCCTCACCATCGATTTCCGTGATGAAGTCACCTGCCTGCAATCCGGCGGCGGCGGCAGGAGTGTCATCGATTGGAGAAATCACCTTCACCCAACCGTTTTCCATGGTGACTTCGATACCCAATCCTCCGAACTCACCGCTTGACCTCTCCATCTCGCGGTTAAGTTGCCGGTCGTCGAGATAAACCGAGTGCGGGTCAAGCGAAGAGAGCATCCCCTTGAGTGCGCCTTTCGTCAGGTCGGTGACATCCACTTCCTCCACGTAATCGCGCCGGATCGTTTCAAAGACATCGCTGAACAGGTCCATGTTTTCGTAAATGGAAAGCTCGTGGGGCGTTTCCTGGGCAATGGCCAGTGGCGCTGCGGCCGCCCCAAGCGTGGCGGCTACAAGGATGGCGATCTTTATGTTCCGCATTTCTAAGAATTCCGTTGGACGTTGAGGGTTTACCGGCTACATGCCGCCGCCCTACAGCTTCGAGTCGGATTCCTTAACCGAATATTGATCCGATTGGAATTCCGATTGCCTGTAGGCATGCGTCGCATCAATTGCGCCTGAATTATATTCACGCTGTAGCCGTGTTCAGACAGATACAGGAACTTTGCAGCGGGTGCCGTAAAATTTTCCGTTATCGCCTCTTGCTTCCGGGAGCGGAGATCGCAGGCACCTGCATGGCAGGTTGGCAGAGGGATGATGCCGTCGATCGGCTGTGATCGAGCCAGACAGCCGGGAACCGGCGCAGCGGAGAACCAGCCGTGTCAGGTGAGCAGGCAACGTCCGGCCATTTCGACGGGTGCATCAATCCCCATCAGTTCAAGAATTGTTGGTGCGAGGTCCGACAGTCTTCCCGAACGAAGCTTTGCCTCCGCCGGACCGCCCAGCAACGCGATCGGAACCCTGTTCGTGGTATGGGCCGTGTGCGGCCTTCCGGTTTCGGGGTCAATCATCGTCTCACAGTTTCCGTGGTCTGCCGTTACGATCATGGCGCCATTTGCCTTGCGGATGGCTTCGACCGCCGTGCCAAGACCCTTATCGACCTCTTCGCAGGCCTTGATGGCAGCGCCGAGACTTCCGGTGTGCCCGACCATGTCCGGATTTGCGAAGTTGACAATGATGAGGTCGTAGCTGCGTTCGATAGCCAGTACGAGTTCCCTGGCGACCTCTGCCGCAGCCATCTCCGGTGCCAAGTCATAGGTCGCGACCTTTGGGCTTTGCGCCATGTAACGATCCTCGCCTTCGAAACGCTGTTCCCTTCCCCCGTTCAGAAAATAGGTGACGTGAGGGAATTTTTCCGTTTCCGCCAACCGGAACTGCCTGCGGCCGGAACGGGCCACCACTTCTCCGAGAGTGTTTCGGACGATCCGTTTCCTGAAGACCGCCGGCATCCAGTCCCTCGGAGGATTGAAGTAGTCTGTCATGCCAACCGAGGCGGTCAGGTCTGGCCGGTCCCGGATGTCGAACTCGCCGAAATCGGGATCGCACAAGGCAGCGCCAATCTGCCGGACGCGATCGCTCCGGAAATTCACGATAACAACGCCATCGCCATCCCGCATTCCGGTATATTCGCCTATGGCAGTCGGCAGGATGAACTCGTCACTGATGTTTTCGCCGAAAGCGGCCTCGATCGCAGCTTCGACCGAATTTGCCCTGTTCCCCTCGCCGTGTACGATTGTCCGCCAGGCCAGTTCGACCCGGTCCCACCGCCTGTCCCGGTCCATCGCGTAGTAGCGACCACCGACCGTTGAGATGCCGGTCCGTTCAGGAAGAGCCTCCCGGAGCCTGGCAAGATAGGTTGGCGCCATCCCGGGTGCGGAATCCCTGCCATCCGTGAACGCATGGACCGTTGTCTGAACGCCTAGCTGGTCGAGAACTCCCGCTGTTTCTGCAACATGCGATAGCAGTGAATGGACGCCTGCATCGGAGATCAACCCGATGATATGGGCTACACCGCCGGATGAACTGAGCTTGTCGGCAAATTCAAGGATGGCGGGCAGATTACGAAACTCACCTTCCTTGATCGCCGCATCGATGCGTCTCATTTCCATCAGAACGGTTCTTCCGGCACCGATATGGAGATGCCCAACCTCCGAATTGCCAATGTTGCCAGGTGGCAACCCGACGGCTTCGCCATGGGTGACCAGCGATGCGGTTGGACACGACGCAATGAGCGAGTCAAAGTTGGGTGTGTACGAAAGGGCAACTGCATTGCCCTCGGTTTCCTCGTTGATACCCCAGCCATCGAGCACACAGAGCGCTACCGGTCCATTGACAGCCACGCGATTCTCCTCGGTTGCCTATTCGCGGTGATACGGAGTTCCGCGCAGGATTGACACCGCCCTGTAAAGCTGTTCGGCGAGCATCACGCGTGCGAGCAGATGGGGGAACACCATGCTGCCGAATGACACGCTTGTGTCGGCCCGTTCAAGGATGGACTTGCCGATTCCGCCCGCGCCCCCGATGAGAAAGACTGCCTCCTTCAGGCCTCGATCCCTCCATTGGGCCAGCAGCCTGGAGAATTCAGGGCTGGTCAGCCTGGACCCGGATTCGTCAAGCGTACAAAGGATGGAAGCGGGGTCGGATATCACCCGATCGATCTGCGTTCCCGGTAGTTCTGCCCTTGGACCCGCGTCGTATTCCACGACCAACACGGGGCCGAGGCCAATTCCACGGCCAGCCTTGTCGAACCTGTCGATGTATTCTTTCGCAAGCTGCCCTTCGGGGCTGGTCCGCACCTTCCCCGCGGCGATGATGCGAACCTTCATTCAGTCGGCCGCAACATCCCGGTTTGCTGGCATCCACATCTTCTCAAGCTGGTAAAACTCCCGGACTTCGGGTCGAAAGACGTGGACGATGACATCTCCGGCATCGATTAGTACCCAGTCACCCTGGTCCTTGCCCTCGACCCTCGAAATTATCCCCAGCTTGTGTTTGATTCGCTCGACGAGTTTTTCGCAAATTGAAACCACCTGCCTCGTAGACCGTCCCGAGGCGATAATCATATGGTCCGCAAGATCCGACTTTCCGCGCAGGTCAATCGAAATCACGTCTTCCGCCTTATCGTCTTCAAGGGAGTTCTTGACCACTTCGAACAGTGATTCACTTGCCAATTCATCAGCCGCCAGTTCGATTGCGGCGACCGAAACGGCCTCACCATGGGCCGCATGCACCTTTTGCGACAGTCCTAATTCCTCCTTGCTGTCAGTTCACCCTGCATTGCAGGGATCAGTTGAGTTGGCACCTTCTGAAGATAGTGGAGGTCACTGAATCGTTCAAGCGGGGGGATCTTGCCGATCAGATTTTTCCCGATTGTGAGGATTTGCTGTCACTTGATGTCAACTGGCCCGGGCTGGATTGCGCCAATCCCTCGCCACCCGGCACATTTCATGCCATTCGCCACAGCTTGCCGGGCGGTCGATCCTGTCCTCGCTTGTGCCGCAAGCATGGTCTTCCAATCCGCTCGAATGACTTGCTACAGCAGGATCAAGGCAAGTCAGTTCCGGACTGCCACCCAAAGTTCCTCAAGTCCATGAAAGTGATACCGGTCGGCATAGCGGGGTGTCTCGGCAAGTGACATCCGGGGATGGATCTCGAAGAGGGTTGCCAAACCGACCGCCAGTTCCAGTCTGGCCAGTGGCGCTCCAACGCAGAAGTGTATTCCGGCACCAAACGAAACATGTGCTGCGCCCTTTCTTCCGGGAATGAATTCATCCGGCCGTTCGAATATTCCCGGATCGCGATTCGCCGAGGCAAGCAGCACGGACACGGTGTCGCCCCTGCGGAACTCCTGGCCAAACAGTGACTGATCTTCCTTGGCGTGGCGCTCGAAGATGTGCAGGGGAGGATCGAACCGGAGAATCTCCTCGACCGTGGCCTCTCTTCGGCCTGGTGCGAATATCTCGGCCGGGTTCTCGCCAGATTCCATGACGGCCTTGATTCCATTGCCGATCGTATATGCGGTGGCCTCATGCCCGGCATTCAACAGCAGTATGCAGGTTGACACCATTTCGTCCCTGGTCAGCCGGCCGTGTTCGTCTTCTGCGGCGATCAGGTCCGAGATCAGGTCGTTTGCGGGTGCGACTCTCTTGTGATCGATCTGTTCGCAGATGTAGTCTGTAAACTCCTTCGCCGCTGTCGATGCACGCAATTCGACCTCGTAATCGCGGTTGGCCTGGTACATCGCCACCATGTCATGGGACCAGGACAGAAATTGCCTGCACATTTTCTCAGGCACTCCCAACAGCCTGGTAATCACCATGACCGGCAGCAGTTCAGCGAAGCTCTTCTGGAGTTCGATCGTCTGGACCTCATGTCCGGTGGCGAGCTGTTCGGCAATCCGTTTGATCTCCGGTTCGAGAGAGTTCACGCGCCGGCTCGTGAATGCCCGGTTCACGAGGCCCCGCAATCTCGTATGGTCCGGCGGGTCGAGTTCAAGCATGGAATGGCGTTCTAGCTCCATGAACGGTTCGAGATGCGCTGGCGTTTCCTTGACAAATTCGCTCGGAATCTCCCGGCCCCAGCGACGGTCGCGCAGGAAGGTGCCCACGGCTCGGTGCGACGCCGCCGAGATTTGATCATAGTCAAACCAGTGGAACAGGTCTCCAGCAGTCCGTGCAGTCCCGTAGAAAGGGTAGGGGTCTTGGACAAAACTCGGATCCGAAGGAGATTGTGTCAAGCTCCGGAGCATTTCACGCCCTTAGTGATGAAGGGACAGTTTCGCCTGATTCGCCGACGTGTTCAAAAGGTATTGTTATTTCCCTGTCCGGGTGGCATCCGTGTCCTGGCTGAACGACCGGTTGCGACACGGTTACGCGGGCCGCTGAAGGTAGGAGAGAATGATTCTCATGCTGGGTGAAATCGAACGGGCAGCCGGAATTGTCGCTGCCCAATTGCAGCCCACTCCCCAGATCCGGTGGCCATTGCTTGACAAAGCGAGCGGTGCCCGGGTGGTCGTCAAACATGAGAATCACACGCCGATCGGGGCTTTCAAGATCAGGGGTGGCATCACCTTCGTTGACTGGATGCGGCGTGAGAAGCCTGACTTTCGCGGGATCGTGACCGCAACCAGGGGCAATCACGGCCAGAGCATCGCCCGGGCCACGACCGCAGCGGGTTTGATCGCGAAAATCCTGGTGCCTCACGGCAATTCCACCGAAAAGAACGAAGCGATGCGAGGTCACGGCGCAGAATTGACTGTTTACGGCGAAGACTTCGACGAAGCCCGAATCGAGGCACACAGGATTTCATCTGACGAAAACCTGTGTTTCGTCCCTCCCTTTCATCCGGAACTGGTCAAGGGGGTTGCAACATATGCGTTCGAGCTGTTCACGGCGTATCCGGATCTCGACACTGTATACGTTCCGATCGGTTGCGGATCGGGGATCTGCGGGCTGATCGAGACACGCGATGCGCTGGGGCTTCGGACCCGGATCGTTGGAGTCGTTTCCGAAAACGCAAGTGCTGCAAAGCTGTCATACGAAGCCGGGAAATGCATCGAAACCAACTCGGCGAAGACCATTGCGGACGGAATGGCCGTCAGGGTTCCTGTGCTCGAGGCGCTGGAAATCTACAGCCGTGGCGCCGAACGCATCGTGGCCGTCAGCGAAGACGAGGTGGCCGAGGCGATCCGCATCTATTTCCGGGCCACCCACAATGTCGCCGAAGGAGCGGGTGCTGCACCCCTTGCGGCACTGTTGAAGGAATCCGGCCGGATGGCCGGCAGGGAGGTTGGATTGATCCTCTCCGGCGGCAATATCGATACAGGGTGGTTCACTGAAATCCTCGATGGCCGGATTCCGAAGCTGTAAGCAGGGAATTGATCGCGCCGACGGACCAGTGGAACGGGTTCAGGCCCGAACCAGCGTCTCGTAATCCCTGGCGATCGTCCTGGTCAGTTCGCCGACTTCGAATCTGTAGTCGGCGATCTGCCCGACCGGTGTGACTTCCGCTGCAGTTCCGGTCAGCCAGCACTGTTCGAATTCCTCCATCTCAGAGGGCAGGATATGTCGTTCGTGAATCTTGACGTGGCGGTCCCGAAGCAACTGCATGACGGTTTGCCTGGTGATGCCGTTCAGGAAACAGTCGGGCAGGGGCGTGTGGACTTCCCCGTCCTTGACGAAGAACACGTTGGCGCCTGTCGCCTCGGCGACGTAACCGCGATAGTCCATCATCATTGAATCCGAGCATCCCTTGGATTCTGCATTGTGTTTCGAAATCGTGCAAATCATGTAGAGGCCGGATGCCTTGGCATGGCATGGAATGGTCTCCGGGCTCGGACGCTTCCAGTCGGAAATGTCCAGCTTGGCCCCGCTGAACTTGGCTTCGTCACCGTAATAGGCGCCCCATTCCCATGTTGCGATCGCCAACCTGCTCGGATTGCGTCTTGCCGCTACGCCCATATCCTCGCCGGATGATCTCCAGACAACCGGCCTGACATAGGCATCCGTCAGCCCGTTTGCCTTCATGACGTCGGCCTTCGCCTGTTCGATCTCCTCGGCGCTGTAATTGACGGGAATCTGCAGCAGCCGCGCCGACTCCAGGAGTCGTTCGGTGTGCTTTCTGTTCTCGAATATCTTCCCCCCGTAGGCGCGCTCGCCTTCGAACACCGAGGATCCATAGTGCAGTGCATGGGTGAGAATATGCACGTTGGCGCTTCTCCAGGAAACGAGTTCTCCATCCAGCCAGATCAGGCCGTCACGATCGTCATAGGGGCCTGGCATTTCCAACTTCTCCATTTCAACTGGGCTGCACTCGCATTGCGCCTTCCGTAACGCATCAGTGCTGGGCAGGGGTCCGAATAGTCGGAGGGGCAGATAATGTCAACAAGGTTGACATAATTTTTCCGTTTGCTAGATTCATGACCGGCAACGGGGGCAGGTATGCAGGACAGGGGAAAGCACGGTCGTTCGAGAGGCGAAACACTGCTGTTTTTGACAGATGATGAGCTGCGAAACGGCATCGAGGCGATGTATTTTGCATACCGCGGTTTTACAGCCGATCCTGACCGGATCCTCGGTGAATTCGATTATGGCCGGGCACACCACCGCGCCATCCACTTTATCAATCGCACGCCGGGAATGATCGTCAGTGAACTCATCGAGATACTCGGGGTGACAAAGCAGTCGCTGAACCGGGTGTTGAGGCGACTGATCGAGGATGGGCTGGTCGAAATCCGTGTCGGCGATGAGGACCGGCGTACGAGGAAGTTGTTCCTTACGGAGACTGGCCGGCAACTGGAGCAACAGCTTTCGGAAACCCAGCGCAGCCGGATGAGGGCGGCATACCGGGCAGCCGGTCCGGAGGCTGTTGCGGGATTCTGCAAGGTGCTCGAACAGTTGATGGATCCGCATTACCGGCTTGGAGGCAAGTTCAGGTAGGCCGAATGAAGGGTCAGAATACGGCGACTGCACACATACTGATCGTTGAGGACGATCAGGGTATTCGCAATCAACTCAAGATCTACCTTGCAAGGAAAGGATACTGGTGCAGCACGGCCCGGGATGCGGAGACAGCCGGCAGACTGCTCGAACTGCTGAAGTTCGACCTCCTTATTGTCGACGTCCTCATGCCGGGCATGGACGGCAAGTCCTTTGTCCGGCAAGTCCGGAAGAAAAGCGCTGTACCGGTTATCATGCTGACCGCTCTTGGCGGACTCGAAAACGTCCTGGACGGATTTGGCGCCGGAAGCGACGATTACCTGTCAAAACCGTTCGAACCGGAGGAACTTGTAGCCCGGATAGAAGCGCTCCTCAGGCGAACACCTCCATCGGATGACGGTATCGAAGAGGTCAAGGAGATTGTCTTTGGCAATCACAGGTTCGACATGCGGCGGGGTGAACTCTGGTATGGAGAGACCCAGATTGCGATCACGGAAATGGAAGCACTGATCCTGAAGCGGCTTTCGGAAACTCCGAACCAGTCAGTCGATCGCAGCGAGTTGATCGGACACACTGAACTGGAGGACCGGTTCAGCCAGAACAGGGCGGTTGATGTGCGAATGTCCCGATTGCGACAGAAGATCGAGCTGGACCCCAGACATCCGCGCTATCTCGTCACGGTGAGGGGAACCGGATACAAGATAATTACGGACTGACAGGACAGAGTCCGTAAACCGCCCGAGACCGTGTGAAAACTCCCGGCCTCAGGCACTTCCCGGTGCCGCCTGACGATGGCGGCGACAGTGTTCCTGGAAATGCCGGGATAGCGGGCAATCCGGCGGTAGCTCTGTCCCTCATTGACAGCTTCCAGAACACGGGGAGCGAGCTTGTCCGGTTTGGGGCGGTGTCCGGGCTGGTGGCCGAGCTTCTTGCCCGCGCCTTCGCTGCGGCCAGTCCCGACTTCACGCGTTCGCTGATCAGGTCGCGCTCGAACTGGGCGATCCCGGCAAGCATGGTGGCCATCATCCGCCCGTGCGGCGTGTCGAGTTCGAAGGTCATGCCGCTCATGGTGATGACAGAGACCTTCCAGCCGGCCAGCCTGTGCAACGTGTCGAGCAGATCCTGTGTCGAGCGGTCCCAGCGCGACAGTTCGGCGACCTGGCGCTCGCATGACTGGTCGGCGGTGGAGACCCCTGCCGGATTCCGGCTTCAGATGAACGGGGTCAGGCCCTCGGCTGCCGCTGCCTCGTTCAGGCGCCTGTCCAAACTCGCCAGCGAGCAACCGTAGCGTATGGCAAGCGCCAGGTAACTGGCGTCGAAGGACGTCAGGCGGTGCTGGCGCGCAAGCACCATGACTTCAAAGTCGTCCGCCTCGCCCGGACAGTGGATGGGAAGCTGCCGAAGCCGCGCCATTGAGGAATCGGCGTAACCTTCGTCGATCCGTCCCCGGCGCTCGGCCGACAACAACAGGTTGCGCAACTCGTGCCAGAACACGTCAGGCACCCTTGCCGTTTCAGCACCAAGCCGGTCCAGCGCCAAATCAGCCAGTGCTGCCTCCTCATCCGGCAACACCCAGGCAGCCGCGACCGAAGCGTCGGGGACAAACGTCATCGGCGTGTGTGTCCTTCATGGCGCCAGGACATGATCTCGGAAGTCGTCACCGCCTTCTGCTTCGTCCGCTCCCGCCGTATTGTTGTACAAAGAGCGGTATCCCCACCTTTTTCAACTACCCGCGTCACACGGGCGACCGGCGTTGTGCCGCGGCAGATCACCAGATCCTCCCCTGTCTCCACCTCCACCAGCAGTGCTGAAAGATGCGTCTTGGCCTCGCCAATTTTCACGTGCCGTGTCATCGTTTGAATGCTCCTGGCCTGGTTCTGAGCCAAATCGCCACCGCAGAGATCTTCCGACTCAGAGGAAGAGAATGGTCCTGAAAGACACTTGGTCAAGTGCTTGGTCAAGTCGTTTCCGGCCAGATCGGCATTCCTGACACGTTTCTCGTCGCCTTCAGCCCAAATTCACGGGCAATCACCCGCAAACGGGACGAGATAGTGTCTCAGCAGGTTTGATCCCTATTCGAATATCGACCAATTGCGGTATATTCTCGATGTCGTCCAGTCACGAAGGAGCTTCAAATGACAACTGCGCTGGTTTCCCATCCAGACTGTTTGGGCCACGTTACCCCTTTTGGTCATCCCGAACGGGTTGAGCGGTTGGAAGCAATCAATGAACGTTTGCTGGCGTCCGAATTCAACGATCTCTATCGGTTGGAAGCACCCCTGTGCGAACTGGAATATGTTCTGAGGCTGCATCCGCAGTCCTATATAGACCGGATTCTGTCCCGGCTGCCTGAAACCGGCAATGCCAGCATGGACCCGGACACGCATCTCTCCCCCGGGTCATTCAAAGCCGCGTTGAGAGCCGCGGGCGCCAACGTAATGGCAGTGGAAATGGTGCTTGCAGGCGAGGTCCAAAATGCGTTCTGTGCCATCCGCCCGCCGGGCCACCACGCCGAGACTGCAAGGGCCATGGGTTTCTGCCTCCTTGGAAACGTGGCGATCGGGGCAATGCATGCACTGGAGGCATACGGCCTGGAAAGGGTAGCCATCATTGACTTTGACGTTCACCACGGAAACGGAACCAGCGAACTGCTCTGGAACGAGCCCAGGGCACTCTTCGCGTCGACCCACCAGATGCCGCTCTACCCCGGAACCGGACATCCATCGGAAAGGGGAGCACACGGCCAGATCGTGAACGTTCCACTGGCGCCGGGTGATGGTGGAGTTGAGTTCCGGCGGGCGATGACCGAGACAATCCTCCCGCGGGTGGACGCTCACAAGCCCGACTGTGTCTTCGTGTCGGCCGGATTTGACGCGCACAGGCGAGACCCGCTTGCCAACCTCATGTTCGAAACCGGTGACTTCGAGTGGGCGACGGAAGTGCTGTGTGACGTTGCGGACACGCATTGCGATGGCCGCGTGGTGTCAACGCTGGAAGGCGGATACGACCTTGACGCCCTGGCGGACTCGGTCGCGGCGCATCTCGGGGTATTGATGAGACGAGGTTCCTGACAGCCGGAGATTCCGGCGGAATGAACCACTGCTTCTCGTGCATTGCCATGGTTCGAGACCCTCTGTATCTTGCGGCCGAAGTTCCGGCCGGCTCTTTGTTCGGACGGATGCGAAACGGGAGCGGAACCGATGAACGATCAAGACTCAATCGAGCAACTGTCTTTCGAGGAGGCAATGGCCGAACTTGAGAAGACCGTCGACCGGCTGGAATCGGGCGATACGCCGCTTGATGAATCCATAAGGTTGTTTGAATACGGTAGCCGGTTGAAGAAGCGGTGCGAAACCACTCTCAAGGCGGCGCAGGAGAAGATCGACACGATCACGCTCAACGCCAATGGTGAGCCTTCCGATATGGAGAGCACTCCGTTCTAGCGCGCATTTCCCGACAGTTCAATTTTTTGGGGTGCCGACGGGCCGAATTCAGGATTTCGGGCCTTGTTGCAGTGCCAACGCAGGCATGGCCATTGCTGGAGTCGCGAATTCGTTGTCTCGGGGGGTTCCGGCCCGGTGTTCAACGAACTGAATGCAGAATTCCGTGGACCGGGGTGCGGCAACCCCACCGGTGAGGCCGGATCTTCAGCCTTGGCGGTCTGTCGGGGGGCGTGTCAGCAGCGCATCGGAATCGTTGCAATCCGCAGCGCTGCCGCCCGGAACAGGGCCTGGCCGGGATGGCTGTCGCTGCAGTGCAGGCGGACCCGCCACATGCTCACGGTCACCTGCGCACCGATCATCAGAAGGCGCAGCCGGATGGTGTCGCACTGGGCCCGGTCCCGGCGCAGGTCGTCATGGTCGTTGATGTCCTCGTATCCCAGTGCCAGGGCGAACACGCGCTGGCGCACCAGCTGTTCCACGCTGTGCTCATGGCATCAGGTCTAACACGCCGAGCAAGGTAGCCAAGTCTGAGTTGAGGCTGGACTTTGCCGCTCGGCGGATATCAGAGAGTCCAATTTGCTTTACGAGTTCCATGGCAGAAGCGCCCTTCCGATCGTCCGGCCATATTCTTTCCAATCGACTGAGTGCATCAGCACTGGTCATAGGACGGGCAGTCTCGTGACCTTGGAAATGACGCAGCAGGACCGACCCAAAACATATGTCTTGATGAACGAGGGTCAGATTATTTTGGCTGGCCAGGCTTTTCATCTCTCTGTCGCGTTCCGGACTCTGCCCAAGGCGGTCAGTATCGAACAGAAGGAAACGGTGAGAGTAAACCGGGCGGGGCAGTTGTTCAGCAAGAGCGATCTCAGCAACAGCCCTTTTTGTCATGGCCAGAGGATCTCCGGCCTTGGCGAGAAGTTTCGCATCAATGTGGACAAACAGACCTTCTTTGTCCGCAAACCGCTGGATCAGCTCTGCGTATCCCTGTTCACTTTGACCTTCACATCCGACGAAGAACCGCTTTCGGCGGCAAATTACACGGCGGCCTGTCATTAGCCCACTCTCGGCACAGCGCCATATTGGCCACCGATGTAATTTCCGAAGAAATTCTCACTGCGCCGAACACCTTCGATATCCGTCAAACCATAGACAGTCGTACGGCCTTGTGAGTCCTTCTCACAGAAAAGAACTTCTTCTTTCGTCAGTTCCAAGAGCAGGCTGGCAGAGTGGCAGGTGACCAAGAGCTGGGCCCCGTTTGGATTGGTGATTTCATTACCAAACCAGCGCAGCACTTCAGACAGGATCAACGGATGGATGCCGGAATCGATGTCATCGATGAGAGCAATACTGCCTTGGTCGAGCGCCAACCTAATCCAGGGAAACATCTTGATGAACTGACGGGTTCCATGGCTTTCCATATACAGGTCAATTGCCTGATCGAGCCCGGAATGCTCAAATCTCATCAGGGGTTCTGAAGACGACTGGTCGATGCCTATCTGCGTAATGCCGAGGTCGATACGCTTCCCGATGGCTCGCAGTTGATCCAACGCTGTTGGATTTGTGGCATACCAGTGTGTGGCGCCGACTTCGTCACCTTCATTTCTGCAAATGAAGATGTTCGATTGAGTTGCCGAGACCCAATTGACAAAGGATATCGCGACGGTGTGATTGAGCTGGGCCAAAGTGGAAATCACACTCGTTCCGCGGCGCAGGACTGACTTAAGCGCATTCTCATGGCTGGAGGTCATGAAACCCTTGGCGTATCTGAGTCGTCCGTTATCCCGGCGCTCGATTATCGTGGTCGGCTTTCCATGACCTCGCGGCTGGTAGGACAGTCTTTCAAGTTCGACAGAATCCGGCCCTGGTGGATTGTCCCTGGGGGAGATAACGAGTTCATACCGGTAGGGACGATGGGGCCCTTCCGGGGATATGTTCATAAAGTCGGTTGGCCCGGAAAATGAAAGCGAAAGACGCGTTGACTTCTTGATCATTTCGTTGCTTCCGAATTTGTGGAACGGAAGTTGTTGATCGACTGGGTGTTGGAAACTTTTCGTAACAAACCAGGCAAAAAAGGCGATTGAGCGGAGAACATTGGATTTGCCGGCGGCATTTGGACCGAACACTGCTACGACGTTGGGACAGCGATAATTCGAACCGGGATGGGTCGGCGAAAGTCGTCCCAGAGCATCGTCGACCGATTTCCGGGAGCGCAGATCAATGACCTGATGCGTGGCAATGGAAAAAAAGTTCTCGATTTCGATTTTGTATAGCATTGCATAACCTCAATAGCCTCCAATTCCGATACTATAAATTTCAATTCAACAAAAAAATGTCAATAAGCACGTTATATATGCATTCGTGCTGCAATTACTCATGCCCGGGCAAGGTCCGACGGCACACATCGTAGGTGCTCGAGGCAGCACTGCGTTTACCGGAGGCTAACTCCGAGCCGGAAGCCGGCGCTCTGGAGCACGAATTCCTGTACCGGCGGCATTTACACCCACGTGTTGAAGAAAGTCGTGGTGCCCGCCGACACCAAGTGGGGCCCGGGTGACGTGCGGAAGAGCAACGGCGTCGAGCAACCATTCAATGAGGCTGCACTTCCGCGTTGGACGCTTGAGGGAGTCACTCAATGAATGAGAAAACAGAAATGCCTGCAGT
The DNA here is from genome assembly GCA_963664715.2 of Paracoccaceae bacterium. GTDB lineage: Bacteria > Pseudomonadota > Alphaproteobacteria > Rhodobacterales > Rhodobacteraceae > JAPOXR01. The sequence goes on along the minus strand of CAXXUY010000011.1, from coordinate 137,423 downwards.
GGAAGAGCCGCTGGTGTCAGAAGTGCACCCCGAATTGTTCCACTACACCAGTCTCAAGGCGCTTGAAGGGATTCTCAAGACCGGTGAACTTTGGGCGACGCATGCCAAACACCTGAACGTCTCATCCGAACTTGAGTTGATGTGGGACAAGATCGCACCACATTTGGCCGGTTACTTTATGAAAGCTGCCCTGGCTGATCCAGACCGTTATCGGTTTGAAACTAAAGAGATAATAGCATGAGAAACGGCCTCGTACAATCCCCATCATGAGATATTCGGGCTAGTGATCTTCCGTCCGGCGCCTGTCTGTTCCGGCTCCCGATTCAACACGATCGAAATCTGACCGGTCAGTGCGGTCCGGTCCGAGCTATGGCAAGATTCAGGAGCACCTGGATCCTTTCTTCCGTCGCGACCCTGATCGCGCGGTTCAGCGCTGCTGGCAGTTCCCGCCCATCGGCAACGGATTCCGTGTAGGCGCGGCTTGCCTCGGCGGTTTTCGTGAAGTCCGGGCTTGGGCGCAGCGAGGTCAATGGAACCTCGTTGGACCTGGCTGCCAGCCCGTCCTCGTAGAGACCGGTTACCGAGTGGCGGACTGCACCCCATTCCTCATTGTTCAGGACCAGGGTGACCACCGGAAGTTCGAGCGCTTCGGCCACCTGGTGGCATGCTGTCGGGTTCGAGAACATGTATGACCCGTCGCCCATGGTGGCGAACACGAGACGATCTCGATCTGCAAGCTGCGCTCCGAGAGCAGCGGGCAGGCCCCATCCCAGACCGCCCGAATGCGGTTCCTGGAAATAGCCTTGATGCTCATCCAGCAGGAGCGGCGGTAATGGGCATCCAAGTTCGTGAAAAACGCTTGCCTTGGGGCCGTCGAGAGATCGTATTGCCTGGCCCAGGCAGAGGCTGACCCACTCCTTGGACATAGGCCCGGCATTTCCTGTCTCTGCATTCCTAACGACTGCGTCGCGGTCGTCATCCGATCGCGCCGTGATGCGGTCGCGCCGCTCGCGCAGTAGATCGTTGTTGCGTGGATGGCCCTTCATTTCATCGATCAGCGCCAGGATCGTGGGCGCGGTCTCGCCCACAAGCGTAATGTCGGAGCGGAAGTTGCGGACAGGCGTAGAGCGGGCGAATAGCGGATCAGGACCCAGCTGGATCACTTTCGTCTCCAGTCCGGGGGCATTCCGGTCAGGCCACCAGGGTGCCAGCGAGTTGATGACAAGAACTACGTCCGCCTCGCGCAGGAACGCGTCCGGGTTCCAGCCAACATACATCGGCGACGTCATCGGTATGGCGATCATGTTCGCCCAGTAATGGGACACCGGGATCGCCCACTCCCGGACGAACTCCCCAAGCGCATCGAAAGCTATCTGCGAGCCTGCACCGCGCTGGGCGATTATAAGCGGGTTTCTTGCTCCTGCGAGAAGTCGAGCAGCTCCCGCGAGCGCCCCGCGGTCCGGCTCGGCCAGTGCCGGCGCCATCCTGGACGGAAGGTCGAGGCCGTCCATCGGACAATGCTCACAAAGCACCTCGCGCGGGAGGCTCAGATAGACCGGGCCGGTCGGCGTCGAATTGGCGATTGCCCAGGCCCGGTCGAAAAGTTCCGGCAGTTGCTCGGGAAAACGGAGTTCGTAGTCCCATTTGCAAGCTTCCCGCACGAGTGCGGCCTGGTCATACATCTCCTGGCCCCAACCGATGGGTACTGTCCGAGCTCCAAAGCGGCCAGATTCCGTCACGGGCGTTCGCCCGGACATCAGGAGAATTGGAACCTGGTCACACGCTGCATTGATGATGCCGGTGGCGCCGTTTGAAAGGCCCACATTCGTATGCAGCATGACGGACTGGATGCGTCCGGAGATGTGGTAATAGCCGTGGGCCATCCCGACCGCGACATGTTCGTGTGGAACGGTTACGGCTGTTGGAAGATCGATCCCGTGATTGCGGGCTTCGATCAACCCCTCGATGATGGGAGGAAAATCGGTGCCGGAATTCGTGAAGACGTAGTCGATTCCGAGCGCCTTCAGCTTTGCGAAAACGGCGCCTCCTGCCGTGACGGTCTGAACCGGTCTCGAATCGTCAGGCATGTCCCGGTCTCCGGTCGGTGACGGAATCGTGCCGAATTGACTCAGGATTGCCGGCGCCATCCCGCCCTCTTGACAGCGAAAATCCAACAATCGATGCATGTCTCGTGGCAGTTGCCAATTCGCCGCCCCTCCGCTTTCGATCAGCGATCCAGACAAGTTCCGGAAATCAGGTTGATCTCATTTAATAAGATATATATCTTATATTATGAGGTGAACGTCCGGTCTGTCAAGGCGTCTGATTCACTGGTGCTGAAGCGAGAGGTGTGATGGGCACTCCCCTGAACGCATCACTGTTGAAGGGATTCGAGATTCTCGGGTTGTTTTCCGGAGACGAGATGGAAATCACCGCAGCGACCGTTGTCGGGCAGCTCGGCATGAACGCTGCCACGGCCCACCGACTCCTGATTACACTCGAGAAATCCGGAGCGATAATCCGTACGCGCAGGGGTCAATTCGCCCTTGGCCCAAGGATCGAGGAATTGGGACGCCTTGCCGGGGAGACAAACCCCTGGCCACATGTCCTGAAGCCGCACCTCGACGCGCTGGCGGAGCAACTGAACGAATCCTCTATGGCCTGTCGCCTGTCGAGACGGGGTCCAGTCTGTGTTGGCGTTGCACGTTCCAGTCAACCGATTTCTGTCCATATACGTCCAGGAACTCTTCTGCCGTTTCACCTGACCGCCCAGGGTAGACTCTGGCTTGCGGAAATGACCCGGAGCGAACGCGAGCGGCGCCTGAATTCCCTTCAGCCAATGGGAAGTGTTCCTCCCGACATTCAGGAGTTGCACGAAGAGGTGAGGAAAATCAGGAAGGAAGGCTTTGCGCTCAACCTCGGCGACAATGAACCGGACATAGCAGCCGTATCGGTTCCGGTTCGAGATCGTGATGGCAGGATGCGGCTTTCCCTCTCGGCATTTGGACTTTTGAGTCGGTTCGACGAGGACTTCGTCTCGGGTTGCAAGCCCGTGCTGCTATCGGCAGCTGCCATGATCGGCAAAGGACTCTAGCGCGGATTCCGGATTTTGATCCGGATTGCCATTCTTCGGAGAGTCTGTCCGCTTGCGGAAATGTTGCAGTTCCGCATGGTCGGCCAGTTGCCTGCCGGGACGCCTGCAACAATGTGGGGTCTCCGGACATCGTTCCTGGGCCCCGGTGAACCGGATTGGCAGGTGTCGTTCAAGTGGGGATGCCTAGTGTCAACTTTCGGGTAACGAACGTCCTGTCTCCGTCGAAGGCAGCAGGTTCCCGGTCCAGGGCCGCCAGCATTTCGTCTCGCGATCCGTATGCCCAGTGTCGGGACCTGTTTCGGCGGAACGATCCGCCGCATGGTCGTCGAATTCGGCAGTCTCAACCGGCCCGTGACACCGGGCCGGGCCGCGGCCGCCTCGAGAGCAACCGCGTGCTCATCACAGGAGTTTTCACTGCACATTGCTTTCCGACTGCATCGGACTCCACCAGATAAGCGCATCGACTCCGTTGGTATTGAAGACACCGGGCCTGCGAGTGGTCCCGAAACGATCGGACTGCAGGGTTCCAACCTTCGATGTTAGAGACTAAGGCGATGGCATGGACTGGAATGCTGAATCCGCCCCTGATGCTGCTGACCTGGAAGCGATGGCGACGGCAGTGATTGACACGCTTCCGGATGAGTTCAAGGCTGCCGCAAGAGAGGTTGCGCTCCGGATCGAGGATCTCGCGGGCAACGAGATGCTTGAGCAACTGGGCATTGAAGACCCCTTCGAACTTACCGGACTCTATTCCGGCATTCCCCTGACCGAAAGATCGGTTTCCGACCAGCATATGGAGCCCGACTCAATCTGGCTGTTTCGCAGGGCAATTCTTGATGAATGGATTGAACGCGGAGACGTGTCGCTGGGGGACCTGGTAGCCCATGTTGTGGTTCACGAATTGGCGCACCATTTTGGATGGTCGGACGAGGACATCGCCGCTATTGATGCGTGGTGGACCTGAGAGTTTGACCGAAAAGTGAATGGCCTCGCGACAGCCGGGAATACGTGGCATATTCTTGGCAGTTTTGACAGTCACCGAGGATATCCACATGGCTTGGAACGAGACCACTCAGGAACAGTATAAGCGTCCTTCCGGTCGATTTGAAACCGATTTGACGGATGAGGAATGGGAATTGATCGAACCGCTTCTTCCATCACCCTCAAAGACGGGACGTCCACGCAGCACCGACCTGCGGGAGGTGTTCAATGCGGTTCAATACATGTTGGGCACCGGTTGCCAGTGGCGGGCACTTCCCCGGTGTTTTCCGCCCTTTACGACGGTCCAGAGCTATTTCTATTCCTGGAGGGCGGGCAACACCCTCTCCGACATGATGGATGCCCTTCGCGCAGGTGCACGGGCGTTGTCGGGACGCTCCGAAGATCCGACGGCAGCTGCGATTGACAGCCAGTCGGTGAAGACGACGGAGAGTGGCGGCCCTGCAGGTTATGACGCCGGCAAGAAGATCAAGGGCCGCAAGCGTCACATTGCCGTTGATGTGGAGGGGTGTCCGATTGAGATCGTGGTCCACGAAGCCTCGATACAGGACCGGGACGGCGCCCCTTCGGTGATCCTCGGGATGCTGGAGAAGGCACCGGAGGTGACGAAGCTGTGGGCGGATGGCGGCTATCAGGGTCCGAAGCTTGCCTCGAAGCTCGAAGAACTTGGCCTTGGTGGTCTCCTGGAGATCGTGGAAAAGCCCAAGGACATCAAAGGCTTCACGATTCTGTACCGCCGCTGGATGATTGAGCGGACGTTTGGCTGGCTATCGCGCTGCCGGCGGTTGGCGAAGGACTACGAACGCAGCCTGGAGAGCTCTCTGGCGTGGGTGCGGCTGGCGGCTTGCCGGTTCCTGATGCGAAGGGTGGCACGGGGTTCAAACACTTGAAAACGAACGACAAGATGCCACCGATGAATTATGAGTCAAACTCTGAGGACTGTCACCGATCGCATACGAGAACTTTCTTAGGGTCGCCCGTCAGCAGGTCATTCATCGTGCAGTGGTCTCTCTGGCGATGGCGGCAACAGACGCAGCATGGCACACTACCGGCGGTGAACAGCGCTAACACTACCTTTGTATTGGGCTTGGAAACGCTCCGCGGCTTGCCTGGTCCTTTGACCAGGGAGTACGCTGGCATGAAGACTGCGAACATGCACGAAGCCAAGACGAACCTGCCGCGATTGGTGGCCGAGGTTGAATCGGGCGAAGGGCTCGTCAACAGACACAAGGGCAGGAAGATCCCTTCCAGACATTGGAGAACACGCCGGCGGCCGGACCAGTCAGCTGGCAACTCTTGACCCAACCCGGAATGGCCAGTCATTCCTCCCGAGGCAGAGTTTCGGCCCATGCGAGAAGGAACTCGCAGCAGAGAATGTTCTCATGGACATTGCCGCAGGCAACTGCACTGGTCAGTTCGATTGCTGTCGATTTTGCCGTGCCAGTGTCAGAACAGGAAGGTGCGGATATCACCTTCGTTTGCAATTGCCAGAAACATTGTTCGGTCGAATTCATGCCCTGCGACAAAGCGGCAGACCGGTCAGCCTGGCACGTGTCTCACTTTTGCACCGGTGGCTGGCTCCGCCCCGGTGTCTTCGTCGCGTGGCAGCACCAGACCTGGCGATGAAGGAGGCCATCAATTCGATTTTCCATGGATGTTGCCTGAACTGTATTGCCATGGACGACTCAAGGCATCACGCCAGAAACTCACCTATCCTGTCGACAGCACGGCGGATGTTCTCCTGGCTGTTGGCGTAGCTCAGGCGAATGTAACCCTCGCCAAGTATCCCGAAATCCGGACCACCTATAGAAGCAACACCTGTCTTCTCGAGAAGTTCCGAGGCCAGTTCCTTCGCCTTCCAGCCGGTTCCCGTGATATTGGGGAAGGCATAGAATGCGCCCTTCGGCGTTATGCACGAGATGCCCGGCATACCGTTCAGGAGTTCAACGAGAAGTTGCCGACGAACATCGAACTGGGCAACCATTGCCTCCACAGCATCCTGGGGTCCGGTTAGTGCCTCGACGGCAGCGAATTGTGCCGGAGTGTTGACGCAGGACCAAGCATTGACCGCAAGCTTGCGGGCCTTGTCATACAGATCCCCTGGCCAGACCGAATAACCCAGACGCCAGCCCGTCATGGCGTATGTCTTGGACCAGCCGTTGAGGAGAATCAACCGGTCCCGTATCTCCGGATAGCCGAGCAGCGTGACATGCTCTTCACCGTCATAGAGCATCTGATCGTAGATCTCGTCCGACATCATGGTTGTTTCCGGCCATTCGGCAAGGCCCGCAACCAGGCGATCGACCTCGGCCACTGGCGTCACCCCGCCGCATGGATTTGAAGGTGAATTCAGAATGACGAGGCGCGTTCTGTCGGAAATCAGTGACAGCGTTTCGTCAGCCGAAAATGCAAATCCGTTTTCCTCGCGTATCGGAATGGGAACGGGCTTCGCACCGGTGAATTCAATCATCGAACGGTAGATTGGAAAACCGGGATCCGGATACAGGATTTCCGTTCCAGGTTCTCCAAACATGAGAATCGCGGTGAACATTGTTACCTTTCCACCCGGCACGATCAGTACAAGATCGGGATCGACCTCTGCTTCAAAACGGCGGTAGAGATCGGCAGAAACGGCCTCTCGGAGCGACCGGATGCCCGTGGCAGGGGTGTATCCGTGATGCCCGTCACGCAGCGCCTTCACGGCGGCCTCGACGATGTTCTCCGGTGTTGCAAAATCGGGCTGTCCGATGCCGAGATTGATCACGTCCATGCCCTGCGCGGCCAGGACGCCGGCACGCGCGAGTACCGCAAAGGCGTTTTCCTCTCCAATTCGGTCAAATCCATCGACTGTCCGCATCGTCCTTCCTTTCTGCCAACATTGCGCAAAGCGACCGTTCGGCTTGTCGCGGATCGTTGGCAGTGACTCAAGCCCCTACATTGAAGGCCGCAAAGATCGACTCACTGTCATTCATTCCGGATTTCTCCTGACCGAACCAGGAGGAGAACCCTGCCATGCATCCCGATTCGACCCTGGCAGGCTCTGTTGCAAAAACTTGCTGGAGTTGCCGGGTGTGTGATCTGGCTCCGTCTTTCCTCAAAATCCTTGCTGGATCGCGATTTGCTCAAGCTCCGCTCCATGCAGGGACATCAGTTCGCTCTGCATCTCCGGCCCGATGCCGAAGGCACGTTCGACAGGATGTACTTCACCCCTGATGCCGGGCTGGCGCACGCCGTCAACTGGCGCTTCTCTCTCGACAACGTCCGCGCCGCCAACGATGCCATGCTCAGGACGAGATGGACCTGCCCAATCTCCATCGCCGTGAAATGGATCGGCCGCACACCGCAAGCAACTGCCAGAAGTTCGAGGTGCGCGGCGAGAGCCTGATGGCCAGCCGCTCGTTCAAGTACTTCGACCAAGGCCAGGGCGTTTCCGCCTACACCTTCGTCGATGAGCGCCACTTCCTCTGGCATTCCCTGATGATCAGCGCCGCCGACCGCGAAAGCGCCTATTTCATCGACGGGCTGATGTGCAACGACGTCGTCAGGAGCGACATCCACTCCACGGATTCCCACGGCTGCAATGAAGTCGTGTTCGGCCTCACCCATCTCATGGGCTTCTCGCTCGCGTCGCGCATCAAGGGCGTCGGTAAGCAGACCCTCTACATCTTCTGCCGCCTGCCGGAGTCGTCCCGAACATGGGTCACGTTCCGTGCAATTTGTCATGACAGTATTGACGTACAACAAACGCGCTGTATATTACTGTCTACGACAAGTCAGATTTACAACCAAGGCAACATGGAATTGGGAACCATTCCGGAATTCTACATCGGAAGTCCCGTCGAATCCGTCGACCTGCGCTTCCGCGACGAGTTCGTGGCTGAACTGTGGCAAACCTTGCGCACCGGCCACGTGGTGCTCACGGCGCCTCGACGAACCGGCAAGACCAGCGTCATGGACTACTTGCGCGACTATCCCGAGAACGAATTCCAGGTGGTGTCGATCAACGTGCAGGATCTGACTCATCCGGCCGACTTCTTTCAGGTACTGCTCGATGCATTCCACGATGCGCACCCGGATTTCCTCCGCGACCGGCTTGCTGCAGGCTGGGGACTCGTCAGTGGCGTGTTCGACAAGGTCGAATCGATCGGAGCCGGCGACTTCAAGCTAGCGCTTCGCGGAAGCGACCCCGACTGGAACAAGAACTGGCGCCGGCACGGCGACACGTTCCTCACCCAGGCTCGCACCACCGGCGTCCCAATTCTCTTCATCATCGACGAATTCCCGGACATGCTGCTCAACCTGTCCCGGGAAGACGAAGGGTTGCTGCGCGAGTTCCTTGCCTGGCTTCGCACCCAGCGTCAGAAGCCTTCCCCCAAGCGGGACTCGATTCGCTGGCTGGTCGGAGGCTCGGTCAACCTGACCGGTACCCTCGACGCGCTTGGAATGGTCGACCTCATCAACGACCTTGAAGACGCGTCCCTGCCGATGCTCACCGACGAGAACATCCAGACGTTCGTCGCGGACATGCTGAGCGGGCGAAACGTCCAGTTCGATTTCGAAGTTCCGCGGCGCCTCGTCGCTCGACTAGGCCGCCCCATTCCGTATTTCATGCAGATTGCGACGCAGGGTCTCCATCGGCTATGGAAACGCGAGCAGCGCAGAATCGCCCCGACGGATGTCGACGCCGTCTTTGACGAGATGATCGTAGGGTCCGCCGCCCGCACCCAGTTGCAGCACTACCACTCAAGGATCCGTCAGTTCTACGCAGAACCGAGACGATCAATCGCCCACGCCTTGCTGGGCCAGATCAGCGTGAGCGAATCGGGCCTGCCGCGTGCAACCCTGCTACAGGAAACGGATCGAGCGCTGGCCGATCTCGGTACCGGTCTCCCCGAGCATGAGCGCCGACAGCTATTCAACCGGCTCATGTTCGACCTTGAGAATGATTTCTACATCGTAGAGGTCAAGGGAGGGCACTACGACTTCGCGAGCGGCGTGCTGAAGTCGTGGTGGAGGAAGTATTATGCCTGAATCGGCCCTCACGTCAAATATCGGCCTCTATCGGTCCGGAGTGACCAGCCCGGAGCGCCTGCGCCACACTACCATCGCGCGTGAACACATCCTCGACAACACCTTCACGTCCCTGCGCGGGTCGGTGCGCCGAAAGTCGAAGAACCACTTGCTTTTCATCGGTCCGCGCGGCATCGGCAAAACCCACCTGCTCTCGTGCATCGAAGACACCGTACGGTCGGACACGGCGCTCGGCGAAAAGATCGTGGTCGCCCGTTTCCCAGAGGAATCGAACCGGATCCTTTCTTTCGCCGACTTCCTGATTGGCCTCTGCGGGATTCTGAGCGAGGTCCTTGAACACGAGCGGCGCTGGGCGGAGCTCTTCGCTGAAGTGCAGACCGAGGATGACGACGCCAGGGTCGCAGACACGCTGGTGCCCGCCATCCGGCAAGAGAACCGACGACACGGCCGCACCCTTGTCATCATGATCGAGAACCTAGGCCAGGTCCTGTCGAGGCAGGTCCGAGACGGAAGCGACGTTGCCGCCTTGCGCAAGTTTCTCATGGCCGACAACGGCTGCCTGCTAGTGGCCACCGCGCCGATGCACTTCGACGGAATCACGGACATCCAACAGCCGTTCTACGACTTCTTCGATATCCAGATGCTGGAGAGTCTGAGCTTCGAGGAAACGGTCGAAGTCATCCGCCGCAACCTGGAATGGGAGAAACGCACGGACATGTTCGCGTCCATGGAAGACATGAGACCGCGACTGGAGGCGCTCTATCGCATGACGGGTGGGAATCCACGGCTGACGATGATGCTCTACGAGCTGATTGCCCACGAGTCAGTTACCGGGGTGCAAGAGCAGTTCCAAGTGCTGCTCGACAGGGTCTCACCACTTTACCAAGGCCGGCTGAACGATCTGCCGCCCGGCCAACGCGCGTTGCTGGAGTGTCTTGCAAGCATGCGCGACCAGGAGAAGACGCCCGCCGCAATTGCCGCACGCATGCGCATGAGCCAACAGGAGACCTCGTCGCTTCTGAAGCGCCTGTCGGATGCCCACTACCTGCGTTCCGACCGGCATCCGCGGGACCGGCGATCGCGCCTCTACACGATTCGCGAGGGATTCTTTGACATCTGGCTCGCAATGAACCTCTCCCGCGGTGCCCGCAGGCGACTGCCGTTCGTCCTTGAGTTCTTCAAGCTCTTCTATCCGAGCATCGCGGACCGCGAGAAAAAGCGTTTGGAGTTGCGCGAGAAACTCATCGAAGACGGGGGGGCTGACACGAGACAGGCCCTCGACTACCTGAGTGAAGTCGGCGACGAGGAGGAACGGGCGACTGCGAAATTCCACATGGCCAAGACGTTCGCCCACCTTGGTGCAGCCGAGCAGGTGGCGACTTACGTGCTCGAAGCTGCGCCCCTTGCCGGAGACGGCGTAAGCCGGTCAATCGCTCGCATCATTTCGCGCGCGTCACCCGCTCCGGACTATCTCTCCGAGATCGAGAAAATGATCATGGCTTGGGAGAAGCACCGGAGCGGTGATCTCGAAGCGTTCGCTTCCCGCCTCGCGGAAATGGGAAACGGGCTGACCCTGCATGCGTTCTCCGAAACTCGACTCGCGTTTCTCAAGAATGCGGTCGAGAGCGTGAGCGATGCCAAGGAAAGGATGATGCAGCGCCTGCAGATTGCGACCGTGTTGATGGAACTCGCGCGCTGGAGGGAATGCGAAGAGCTGCTGCGCCAAACGCTCGCCGAGGCGAAGTCACACACCGATGCAAAGCTTGTCGGAAGAGCGTTGAACGACCTGGGACAACTGCTATGGCGTACCAGCCGGCACAGTGACGCCGAGCCATTGATGCTGGCGGCGCTTGAAGTCACCGAGGCCGCATTCGGCAAGCACCACACCACCGTGGCAAATTGCTTGAACAACCTGGCGGTGCTGCTGCAGGACACGAACCGCAACGAAGAAGCCGAGCCGATGCTCCGGAAAGCACTGGACATCGCCGAGGCCGCATTCGGCAAGCACCACCCCACCGTGGCAAATTGCTTGAACAACCTGGCGGTGCTGCTGCAGGACACGAACCGCAACGAAGAAGCCGAGCTGATGCTCCGGAAAGCGCTGGACATCGCCGAGGCCGCATTCGGCAAGCACCACCCCAATGTGGCACATTGCTTGAACAACCTGGCGACGCTGCTGCAGGACACGAACCGCAACGAAGAAGCCGAGCTGATGCTCCGGAAAGCGCTGGACATCGCCGAGGCCGCATTCGGCAAGCACCACCCCACCGTGGCAAATTGCTTGAACAACCTGGCGGTGCTGCTGCAAGACACGAACCGCAACGAAGAAGCCGAGCTGATGCTCCGGAAAGCGCTGGACATCGCCGAGGCCGCATTCGGCAAGCACCACCCCACCGTGGCAAATTGCTTGAACAACTTGGCGGTGCTGCTGCAAGACACGAACCGCAACGAAGAAGCCATGCAACTGATGCGCCGAGCTTTGGACATTCTGGATTCCACGTCGGCGAGGACCAAGCATGAGCATCCCCGTCTCGAACTATCGAAAGCGAACTACCGAGCCATTTTGCGGGCCAAGGCTGATGAACCCGATTGAGATCGGCCGTGCCAACAACGGACATCCCGGTTGAATGGGATCAACATCCGTTCACGAGCCTTCGCACGGGCGTCAATGGTGTCGCCGAACGTTGCAATCTGGCCGTCCGACAGGGGCCTTGCTAGCCAACCCGGATCGTTCCTGCCTGTTCTTCGAGCGGGAAAGCAACTGGCCCGTCAGATCCTCAAACGCCGCAATTGCGGCATCGGTCAGCAAGGTCTTGAGTTCCCCGACCTGTGTCGCAACTGTGGCGATCCTTCGCTGTTCGCCGAAGTCCTCTATGAGGTCGATCGCCGCCACCCCGCCCTCCCGCGCGAACCTGAAAAGCCTGGCCGCGTAAATGTCCTCCCCGAGCTTTGGTGGCAGCGAAAGCGCCCGAACGAAATCCAGCCGGTCCAGAATCCCGTTCAGGCCGCCGACACTCTTGGATTGTGGCCACCTGCGCAGCCATGCGAGGCGTGACTGGCCAAGTTCGGGATCGTTCTGCAGCGGGTCTGCCATGGCTGTGCTCAGCTTTTTGTCCAGACGGTCGATGATGGCTCGGGCTGCCATTCGGCGGGCACGGGTGCGTCCGGCGATTCCGATGCGCTCCAGAATCACCACGGGCGGAAGCACGAACTGTGATGCCTTCATGTCATGCGCCAGGCGAGTCATGATGTTGCGGTCGTCGTCGGTGTCGAACGCGGCTCGCGCAGCGAGCGCGATCGCCGCTTCCATGTGGAGGCGCGGCACGAATGCGTGCAGACGGAGATGCCGGATCGCCAGCTGGCGATGGGAAGACCGGGTGGCCTCCCGCAGGCCGTAGCCGGACAGCGACGAGGATGGTGCCGCGACCAACTAGGCCAGCTAGGCGACGAGGGCATTGGGAAGCGCATCGCCGTCCAGCCAGCCTTGGCCGGGGTGACACAGAAGCGCGATGTGCACCTCAAGGCCAAGCCTGATCGTGGCGCTCCTTCGCGTCGCGATCAGCTCAATGTCGTCTTCGGCCAGAACGCAATTCCGTTCCAGGGATTCGACGTCGGACGGGATTCCGAAAAGGATTTCGTGCGCCGCAGCGGGCAAAAGGCGCAGTGATGCCATTGTGTGTCTCCAAAATGTTGCAGGTTGCGGGACGGCGGATGATATGGAGACGGTGCAGGAGACAGGCCGGGAGCCCAAATTGACCGGAAAGCGGCCAATTCGGGAACCATCCCGGAAATATTCGTTAAACAGACGGCCGCCGCCGCCCGGAAAGGCGACGCTCTCGGCTAAGCGCGCGTCTCGATGGCCGACCGGGACGCGTCCGGTCAGAAGGACCGTCTCATGGGCGTCGGTGCCATCCGCGTCTTCACGGACGTGATCTCCGGCGACCGCGCCAAGTGCCCGTCCCTGACCGAGCTGATCGATCATGCCCGGCCCGGCGACAGCCTTTGCGTCACCCGCCTCAACCGCCTTGGCCGGTCGCTGAAGGAGCTGCTCGAAATTGTCGAGGACCTCAAGGAGCGCGGCGTCCACCTGGTCAGCCTTGAGTAGGACGTCGATACGTCATCCGTCGCCGGAGAACTGGTCTTTCATGTCTTCGGAGCGATCGCCCACTTCGAGCGGCGGTTGATCGCGGAACGTCCCCGCGACGGCATCAAGGCGGCCAGGAAACGCGGCAAGAAGCTGGGACGGCCACCACTTTCTGGAGAGAAGGTCTCAGCGGCAAAAAAGCTCATCCAGGCCAGCGGCACCAGTCGGACTTCATGCCCGAGTTCCATGATCCCCCGGCCCCACCAGTGGGCGCTGGCACAGGCTTCCATGGCCACCGGGCAATTCGGCTGCGACGCCAGGAAGTCCAGAACCTTGTGCCGCACCAGTTTCTTGCGGAACACCACCGATCCGTCTGCAGCAGCTCCGTGCAACTGGAACCAATTCTTTGCCAGGTCGATTCCGATCATGCTAACCTTTTCCATGGACGCTCCCTCCTTTGTTGTTTCCCGGATTGAGTTGCCGCGCAGCTCGGTAGATTTCCCGGATTAGGCCGACGCCGATGTGCCTGGAAACCGGATTGGTCCGGGATGGCCGGGCTGTCTTCTTTCCCAGGCAGAGCAGTTTTCCAGCAACGGGTTCAGGACAGTGTGCAGACCCCGGGGATTGTGATTGTCCTCACCTCCCGCCGTGACGCAGTGCCCTTCCGTCATACCCGGATGGCACATCGCCCGGTTCCGGACTGTCAATCAGCATTCATTATGTTGAATTCAACGTAATGCAGTCGGGTTCATACCCGGGTAATCCCGTCACAAAGCAGCCTTCAGCGCACCTTTCAGCTTGCCTGTCACCTCGTCGATCTGTGCGTCTGTCATGATGAAGGGAGGTGCAAGCAGGATGTGGTCACCGGCAACGCCGTCGACCGTTCCTCCCATGGCATAGCAGATCAATCCGGACTCGAATGCTGCCTTTCCGACGGCGGCGCTAACCCGGCGGTCAGGGGCGAATGGCCTTTTGGTCGACCGATCCTCGACGAGTTCGATTCCCAGGAACATGCCCCGCCCCCGAATATCACCCACATGCGGGTGCTGCCCCAATCCTGATTCAAGCTCGCGGCGCAGCATGTCGCCGAGTTCACGGACTCTCTGAAGCAGCCCCTGGCCGACAAGTTCGCCGACAACCGCCAGGCCGGCGGCACAGGCCGTCGGATGACCCATATAGGTGTGCCCGTGTTGAAAGCTGCCCGAACCGGCTTCGATCGCCGCATAGATGCCTGATGTGCAAAGCATGGCACCGACCGGTTGATATCCGCCGCCGAGTCCCTTGGCTATGGCGACGATATCCGGGTCAACGCCGTCCTGCTCGCAAGCGAACAATGTGCCTGTTCGTCCCATGCCGCACATGACCTCATCGAGAACAAGGAGGACACCATACTTGTCGCAGATCGAACGGATGCGCTGGAAGTAGCCTTCCACCGGCGGCACGGCACCGAGCGTGGCGCCGACCACGGGCTCGGCTACGAACGCCATGACCGTATCGGGGCCCAAACGCTGGATTTCGGCCTCGAGTTCGTCTGCCACACGCCTGCCGTATTCGACCGCGTTTTCGCCGTCCAACAATCCCCGGTATTCGTAACAGGGCGAAATGTGGCTGACTTCGGTCAGCAGGGGTGCATATGGTTCCCTGCGTAGCCGGTTGCCTCCCGCTGCGAGCACTCCCAGTGTACTGCCGTGATAACTTTGATGACGCGCAATTATCCGGTGCCGTTCGGGTTCGCCAATTTCCAGGTAATACTTGCGTGCCAGCTTGATCGCCGCTTCCATTGCCTCCGATCCACCAGAGACAAAAAAGACGCGGTCAATGTTTCCCGGTGCATGCCGGGCGAGCAACTCCGCCAGCTCCTCTGCAGGCCGAGACGTAAAGAAGGATGTGTGGGCAAATTCGACCCTCCCGAGCTGTTCCATTATTGCCGCGGTGATGGCTGGGTGCGTGTGGCCCAGGCAGGAAACGGCAGCACCGCCTGACCCGTCGAAATAACGCCTGCCAGCCTCGTCGACGAGGTAGCACCCATCTCCGGAGATGACGACGGGGAGGTTCATGGCGGTATGCCGCCCGAAAATGTGGCTCATGGCTTCAATCTCATCCTGGTTCCCGCTGGATCAAATGCGGCTCCGACGACGACGCGGCCGGACTGCATCGAACCGGCGATATTGATGTCCACCACCGCGCCGTCCCTCCGGGCGGCCGGCTCGGAAATGTCTGCAAGTGCGACCGGGGTGCCAATCCGGAAACCGAATGCAGCAGACGTTGTCTTCCCGACGATCCTGCCGCTGGACATGACCGGTTCGTTTCCGAGAGGTACGGCGCCGATATCGTCGAGCAGGATCGACATGATCCGGTTTTCGCATCCATGTTCCGTGATCCTGTGCAACGCTGCCTTTCCGATGAACTCCTTGCGCCAATCGATGGCGAATTCCAACCCGGCCTCGACCGGCGAAATGTCCGTATCGAGTTCATGACCGTATGCCAGAAACCTCTTCTCAATTCGCATTGCCGTCTGGGCGAACATGCCGGCCGGTTCGGCACCGCAGTCGCGAACTGCATCGTAAACGGATTCCGCATCTTCAGCGCGGCAGGTGAGTTCCCACCCGGCCTCGCCCATATACGACATCCTTGTTGCCCGCACGCGGCAACCGGCAAATTCCGCCTCTGCAGACCGGAAATACGGGATCCTGGTGAGTGAACCGGCACGTGCCACCGTCGCCACCCTTGCTGATCCGGGACCCATGAGGCCAATGATTGCATGGTCGCAGGACGTATCGGCGACCGTCACGCTCTCTCCCTTGCGCAGGTGTCGTTCCAGCCAGGCGAAATCCTTTTTTGTCGCTGTGGTTCCGACATGGAGGCGGTAATGGTCTTCATCGATGCGGATCGCGGTCAGGTCGCTTTCAATTCCGCCCCGGTCGTTGAGCATCGACGTGTAGATTGCGCATCCGACAGGCCGGTCCATTCGATTGGCGCAGACCCTTTCGAGAAATGCGCAGGCGCCGGAACCGGTGACCTCGATCTTGCCAAAGGTGGAAAGGTCGAAAACGGCCGCCTTCTCATGGGCGGCGCGAACTTCCCGCTCAACCGCGTCGTGCCATTCCGGCCTTCCGAAACTCGGGACGGGGTCGCCCGCGTTGCCGAAGTAAAGTGGCCGCTCCCACGCATAGACCTGACCAAAATACGCCTGTTCATCCCGCCAGCGACTGTGGAGCGGGCTCTTGCGCAGTCCTCGTCCGTTTGTCCACTGCCGGCCGGGATAGGCAATCTCGTAGTGCTTTCCCAGGACCTCCGGCACCCGCGCCGCAAGCGCCTCCAACGAATTGAATTCGGGAGGAAACCGCTTGGGATCGACTTCATGAAGATCGACCGGCATCTGGCCATGCTCAATGCAATGGGCGAGCGCCATGCCCGCACCTCCGCCGGTGGCAACTCCGACCGAATTCATGCCGCAACCAAGGAACAGCCCCCTGGTCTCGGCCGACTCGCCGAGCATGAACGAACCGTCCGGAGTAAAGCTCTCTGGCCCGTTGAGCAGCATCCGGATTTGTGCGGATTCCAGCACAGGAAGCCGGTAAAGCGCGTTGACCATCATGGGCTCGATGTGGTCCCAGTCTTCCGGAAGCAGCCTGAACGCAAAGTCGCTTCCAATCGTTCCTGGCACAATCGGCTTGCCGTGCGGTTCGAAAAAACCCACGAGCAGGCCACTTCCTTCATCACGTACGTAAAGATGATTGTCGTGGTCCGACAATGCAGGAAGGTGGCCGGTTACTCCCTCGACCGGTTTGGTCAGCAGGTAGAAGTGTTCGCAAGGCCATGCAGGAATGTCCACACCTGCCATGGCTCCGGTTTCGCGGCTCCACAATCCGGTGCACAGGGCAACAGCTTCGCAATGGACGACCCCCTTCAGAGTCTCCACACCTGCAATCTTTCCGCGCCTGGTCAGGATACCGGTCACTGCTGTGTGTTCGTGAATCTCCGCACCGCGCGACTTTGCTCCCTTGACCAGGGCTGCGCAGAGATCCGAAGGGCTGACACGTCCATCATCCGGTGACCATACTGCTCCGATCACATCTTCGGAGTTCATCAACGGCCAGCGCTCCTTCGCCTCCCCTGGGCCGATCGTCTCGGCGCTCACTCCAAACATGTTTGCAAGTGCTTCCTGCCGCCTGATGTGGATCATGCGGTCCTCATTGGTGGCGATTGAAAGCGACCCCTTGTTGATCCAACCGGTATGCTGACCGGTTTCCGCCTCCAGTTTCCCATAGAGATCTATGGAGTACCGGATCAGGTATGTCAGGTTTCTGGTCGACCGCAGCGCCCGCACCTGGGCGGCCGAATGCCAGGTCGTGCCCGAAGTCAACTGGTTCCGTTCGAGCAGGACCGCATCGGACACTCCGTTCTTGGCGAGGTGGTAGAGCGTTGCACACCCCATGACTCCGCCTCCAATGACGACGACAGGCGCGTGACTGGGCAATCCCGTCATGGATCAAGCCGACAGCAGGTGATTGTCAGGGTCGTAAACCGGGTCCGGCACAACCAGTGCATCATGTTGCTGCAACAGGATTTGGACCTGGAGAGTGCAGCCAGTCTCAAGAGCTGCAGCATCGATCCATCCGACAGCAAGCATCCTGCCCGTGCGCCAACCCATCCCACCGGAAGTCACGCGGCCAATGACGTTGCCATCCTTGAGTATGGGCTCTGTTCCCCAGCACGGTGGAACCGCCGGGTCCATCTCGAGAGTCACCAGACGTCTCCGCGGTGGCAGCACTCTTTCGGAATCGACGGCAGCTCGGCCGACATAGTCCTTCCGGGTCGAACAAAACCGTTGCAGACCGGCCGCATGCGGCGTGACTTCGGAGGTTATGTCCGCACCCCAACTGCGATATCCCTTTTCCAGGCGCATCATTCCCATCGCACGGCTTCCGACGAGCACCGTGCCGTTGTTTGTCCGACAACTCATCAGTGAATCGAAGAGTGCCTTCTGGTTTGCAACCGGGCACTGGAGTTCCCAGCCAAGTTCCCCCGAATATGACACCCGGAGTGCCCTGCAGGCGGTGCGGCCGACTTCAACTTTCCTCGACGACATGAATGGAAAGTCATCAAAGGCGTTGCCGGACAGTGAATTCAGGACTTTTCGGCCGAAGGGTCCGGCCACTCCGAGAACCGCCACTTGCTCGGTAATGTTCCTGATGCGGACATCGAACCCGTGGCTCAGCCGCTCAAGCCATCGCTGGCAGATTGCAATACCACGTGTCGCCCCCACCAACTGGAAGACATTGTCACCCAGACTATCAATCGTCACGTCGGCGACAATTCTGCCGCGCTGATTGAGCAACAGCGACAATACCACCTTGCCCTTCCGTTCGGGCGCTGCTGCCGAGCCAGCGTGATCGAGGAATGCATGCGCATCAGGTCCGGATATGCGGAGTTTTCCGTAGCTTGACATCTCCGAAACTCCGCAACCACCGGCCATTTTCCTTGCTTCATTGCCGACATGTTCCCACCAGTTCGGCCGCTGGAAACTGGGTTGATCCCCGGGTTCGACCCCTTCGGGCGCGAACCAGAGCGGCACTTCCCATCCATGCGCCTGGCCCATCACCGCCCCGCGTGCCAGGAGGTCACTGTAGATCGGTGCAACCTTGATCGGCCGGCCGGAAGACCGTTCGATTCCGGGATAGGCAAGCTCGTAGCGGATCGGCAGGATTTCGTAGGTGCGTTCGCGCGCGAATTCCCGGGTCGTCCAGTCTCCGAATCTGGCCACATCCACGAAATGCAGGTCCAGTTCCGGTTGTCCGTCGAGAATCCACTGGCTCAGTGCGAGCCCGATCCCGCCGGCCTGCGCAATGCCCCCCAGGAAACCGCAAGCGACGAAGAACCCGGGGACACCCGGCATTGGACCAACAATTGGCCGCCCATCCGGCGAGAAGCTGATGGCACCGTTGACCACTCTCCTGACACCGGCGGTTTCAAGTGCCGGAACGCGGCGGTAGATCGCCTCGAGACTGTCCTGCAATCGATCCAGGTCGTCATTGAAGAGTTCCTGACCGAAGGACCACGGAGCGGGGTTGCCGTCCCAGGCCAGCCTGCAGTCCTGTTCCCAGGGACCGAGAAGCAGACCATTGCCCTCCTGGCGCATGTAGAAGTTGCTGTCCGTGTCCCGGACGACCGGGAGTTCGTGATCCAACCCGGCAATTGCAGGCAATTCGGTGGTAACGAGATACTGGTGCTCCATGTTGGTGACCGGGACAGTTGCTCCGACCATTTCGGCAACTTCGCGTGCCCAAAATCCGGCGCAGTTCACAATCACCTCACATTGGAATACCTGTTCCGCTGCCGTCAGGGACCAGTTCCCCGATGGCAGCCGGCGAATGGCATCAACCTGCGTGTCCTGGATGATCCTTCCGCCAAACTTGCGTGCGCCCGCCGCCAGTCCCATGGTGACGGAGTGGGGATCCACATGGCCTTCACCGGGGTCCCATGCGCCTCCCGCGAGATCCGAGACACTCAGGAGCGGATGTCTCGATTCGATTTCCGCTGCCGTCACCAGCTCGTAGTCGATCCCCAGGCTGCGAAACCTGCCTGCAAGGTGCTTGAATTCCTCCATTCTCTCCTTGGTTTGAGCAAGGAAGAATCCGCCGACGACATGCGCATCGACCCGTTGACCGACCTCCTGCTCCAGCCCGCCATAGAGTCGGAGTGAATAGGCCTGCAGCAAGGAAAGATTGGCGTGGGCCGACTGCGTGTGCACGTTGCCGGCGGAATGCCATGTCGCGCCGGAAGAGAGGTTGCGCCGTTCCAGAAGCAGTGCGTCCTTCTCTCCGGCCTTTGCAAGGTGGTACAGTATGGACACGCCGACAATGCCACCGCCAACGATGATCGTCCTTGCAGTCGTTGCCATGGCGGCCGTCCTTCGCGTCGTCGCCGATTCAACGCTGTCTTAGTAACGTATGTTGCAAAAACAGGTCAAGTTTGTTACAATTGTGAAATTCTTGCCCGACATCGGCGGATCCTGAATGCAGACATCAGCGCCATTGAATGATCGGATCTCGGCGAACTTCGAGGAACTGAGCCCGAAGTTGCGCCTTGCCGCGGAATTTGTCGCGAAACATCCCGATGAAGTCGCGACAAGGTCGTTGCGGTATGTGGCCGGCATGACGGAACTGACCCCGCCGACATTCTCCCGACTGGCGGCAGCGCTGGGCTATGACGCCTACGAGGATCTTCGAGATTCGTGCCGTGAACAGATCAAGAATCAAAGGCTCAATTTTTCTGATCGGGCGGATGCCCTGCAGAAACACGATTCACTGAATCCGGAAAGAGGCAGGTTCATTCTTCGTCAAGGCACGTCGGCGATCGAGAATATCAACCTGCTTCTCAATTCGGTGGATCTCGGTCTCCTGGAGACCACTGCGGAAAGGCTTGTCGCCGCGCGTAGTGTCATACTGGTTGGAAGCATGAGTTCGCGGCCGTTCGTGGATTACCTTGCATATGTTGCATCCATGGCATTTGAAAACTGGATGGTGTTCGGCCATGGGACCGGTTCAACGGCAGCGACACTGGTCGGTACTGACAGCCGGGATGTGGCGATTGTGCTGAGCAAGTCCCCATGTGCCCGGGATTCGATTGAGGCCGCCAAGATCCTGAACGAGCAAGGAGTCTGGATCGTGGCCATCACGGACGAGGTCCTGTCGCCCTTGAACGCCTACTGCGATGCATCCTTCAACGTTTCCGTCGAAACTCCACAGTTCTTTTCGTCATATGTGGCGACCCTCGTGCTCATCGAGTCACTGATCGGAATTGTCATCGCCATGGGCGGTGAAAATGTGGGCAGGCGAATCGCGGCGATCGAGACCGCGAGTCACAGGATCGGCGAGTATTGCTCTCGGGCAGAACCTTAACATTCAAGCAGATGGAGGACATCAAATGAATTGGAAACCGATAACGGCCAGCGCAATTGGCACCGTGCTGATCTCCGCAATGGCACTACCGGCATTTGCGGAAACGCTTGACGATATCATTGAGCGGGGCAAGATCGTGGTCGGTGTGAAGGCCGACTATGCACCCTGGGGGATGCGCGACGCCGACGGCAACCTGGTCGGAATGGAACACGACATGATCGAGGATTTCGGACGGCGCCTGAGTGAAAGGGCAGGCAAGCCAATCGAAGTCGAGAAGGTCGTGGTGGTTGCCTCGAACCGCATGCAGTTTCTGGAGCAGGGCAAGACGGACATGTTCATAGCAACGATGTCCAACAAGCCCGACCGGCGCAAGGTCGTCGGAATCGTGCAGCCGGATTACTATTCATCCGGCGTGGCGGTTCTCGCCCACAAGGATTCCGGCATTGATGGCTGGGCTTCCCTCGAGGGCAAGGAGATCTGCGGAATTCAGGGAGCCTGGTACAACAAGGACCATGGACTCAAGAATGGCGCGGAGGTCATTGCATTCAAGGGGGTCGCCGAAGTGGAAAAAGCGCTTCTTGACGGTCGTTGCGTCGGATGGATTTACGACGACAGCGCGTTCATTCCGCGCAAGGTGAACACTCCCGAGAAATGGATGGATTACGAGATTGCCACACCAACTGTCGACGATGTCCCCTGGGGCGCGGCAGTACGCCTGGAGGATCGCGACGGCCCGCTTGGAAAGTTGCTGTCGGAAGCCATCATTGACTGGCACAAATCCGGGCTCTTGATCGAGCTTGAAGCCAAGTGGGGCATTCCGCCGACCAAGTGGCTTGCCGACATGCACGTCAAATGTTTGGCTGGCGATAAGGTTTGCAACGACGTATACGACGAGGGCGAATAGTCTTCTAAATTTCGGTCACCGGCCGTCAGACCTGGACGGCCGGTGGCGATGCCCTTCGGAGTTGCAAACAGGCTTTAGATGGATTTCGTCTGGGATTGGTTCCGCTGGCTCTACGATGTCCATGGCATCAAGCTGACCATCTTCTACGACGAATGGGACCGCGGGAGATTCCTCAAGGGAATCTGGACCACAATCCATCTTTCGTTTGTTGCAATAGTCTGCAGCATCGTTATCGGTATCGCCGGGGCGTGGCTGCAGAAGTCCCGCCTCGTGTGGATGCGCAGGATTGTCGAAGGATACATTCAGTTCTTTCGCAACACGCCGCCACTCATCCAGTTGTATTTCTTCTATTTCGCGGTCGATGCCGCTCTCTCTACCTTTTTCGACATAAGGGGTGGTGTGTTGGGCAGCTACGGCTGGGCCGTAGTCTCGCTGTCCTTCTTCGCGGGAGCCTTCAACGTCGAGATTTTCCGCGCCGGCGTCGAAGCAGTGCCCAGGTCAACGACAGAGGCCGCCGAGGCGCTCGGATATACACGTCTGCAGATCTACCGGCACGTCACGCTTCCACTCGCATTCAGGGTCTGTCTTCCGGCGCTCAACAACAACCTCATAAACCTGTTGAAGACGACAACGGTCGCTTATGCCATTGCTGTCCCGGAAACGCTCTACGTGTCGAACCAGATCTGGTCTGACGAGTACAACGTTTTCGAAATGATGAACGTGGTCTGGATCGTCTACATCGTGCTTGTCGGCTTTCTGGTCTGGTTGATGCACAATTGGGAAAGTTCGATGAGGATACCGGGATACGGACAATGAGTATGACGCCGTTTGCACGTCCCGTTCTTCATTCCGCCGGCACCGATTTGCCCGTCATCAAGCCCTTCGTCATTGGCAATGCGGGAGACTGGGGAGCCAGCAGCATCCTGAGATTCACTTTCAGACTCCGGGTCGGCCTCGCCCTGTTCCTCGCGCTCGCTGCCTGGCTATGCATCGATGCTGCGCAGGCGCAGGTTCAGGGAGATCCTGACCAGACGGTTTTCGAGACCCTGCTGAAATGGACGCCTCTCATGTTCATCGGCCCGCCCGGGGAATTCGGGGGATTTGTTCTCAACATCGTCGTCAGCTTCATCTCAATGGCGCTCGGAACGTTTCTCGGGCTATGGGTCGGCATCGGTCAAGTCTCACCAAACCGGCTGGTTCGTCGCTGTTGCTGGGTTCTGACGCAGGTGTTCCGCAATTCGCCCTGGCTGGTGCTGTTGTTCTACTTCATGTTGCTGTTGCCATTTACAGTGGAAATTGGTGGCAACCGGATCGACATACCAGGCTGGATCAAGGCAACCTTCGCACTGTCACTGCCGATCATGGCAAATGTCTCGGAAATTGTGCGAGGCGCAATTTCCTCGATTCCGACCGGTCAATGGGAATCAGCCGAGAGTCTCGCGTTCACCCGTACCCAGACCCTGTGGCGCGTAATCCTGCCGCAATGCGTCAAGAGGATGATCCCGCCCTGGATGAACTGGTATTGCATATTGACCATGTCCACACCGCTGATTTCCATTCTCGGTGTCAATGACGGGATGACTTTGACGCAGAACGCCCTGGCAGCCGAGGGACGCAGCGAGTTTCTGATTCCGATGTATCTCTGGTTGATGGTCTGGTTCTTCGTGTACAGTTATCCGATAGCCATATGGACAAGGCGGCTCGAACGGAGGTTCGTAGTCAACACTTAATGAACTGGCATGAGTTTGATGAACTGGACTGCAGATCAACCCATCGTTTCACTCAATGACGTGCACAAGTCGTTCGGTGAACTCGAGGTGCTGAAGGGTATCAGCTTCGACGTCATGAAGGGCGAAGTCATCTGCATCATCGGCCCATCCGGTTCAGGCAAGTCGACCCTGATTCGGTGTATCAATGCGCTGAACGATATCCAGTCCGGTTCCATCCTCGTTACGGGCCAGGAAGTCCATGACCCGAAGTTGAACAAGCTGGAATTGCGCAAAAAGGTGGGCATGGTGTTCCAGCAGTACAATCTCTTTCCACACAAGACGGCACTGGAAAACGTCATGATGGCGCCGGTGCTGGTACTTAAGCAGGACAGGGTGGATGTCGAGAAGCGGGCACGGGCCCTGATCAGAAAGGTCCGCCTGGAAGGCAAGGAAGACAGCTATCCGGGAGAATTGTCCGGCGGCCAGCAACAACGTGTGGCCATCGCCAGGTCGCTGGCAATGAATCCTGAGGTCATGCTGTTCGACGAGGTTACGGCTGCACTTGACCCCGAAACCGTGAAAGAAGTGCTCGTAACGATCAAGGACCTGGCTGCTGAGGGAATGACCTGCATCCTGGTGACTCACGAAATGGGATTTGCCCGTGAGATCGCTGATTGCATCTATTTTACCGACGGTGGCAAGATTGTGGAATTCGGTCCACCGGCCTCCTTCTTTGAAAGTGCCAAGGATCCGCGCACCAAGGAGTTCTTGAGCCAGATACTCTGAGGATGGCTGCCCCGAAAGCCATCACGCTGCCAGGTCCAGGTCAGATCAGGCTGCAAGAGATAATTGCATGCCAAAACAACTTTGCCGAAAACAATGGATACAACTCCCGTACACAGGTTGGACGGGACTCTGGTCAGGGCAACCGCCCACACAATGCCGAGACAGAAGCCGCCATGTCGGGCCAAGGAGTTCCGTCGGCCCTCACATAGGAATTCTCGAAGCCCACTCGCAGATCTCCCCCGAGCGTTGCGGCATGCAGGAGGCAAGCATGCTCGTTCGGACCGAAGGCGCAGGTCATCCAACGCCCGACGGGAGGCAGGCAGGCCAGAAGCGGCGGCAGGTCGTCGGGAACGGAGGTCTGGTCAGCGGTATAGCGGCCCAGAACGAGGATCACGCTGGCGGATTCGCTGACCACATCCAGCTCTTGCCAGCGAGCGAGCAATCCCGCGTCACTGGTGTCGTAGACAATGTGCTGAAGTTCGGTGCCCTGTTCCGACGCCACGGCATACAGCCGTCGCGCCAGGTCCTTGTCGCGGGAGACCTCGCGCAGACTCAGGCTTATCCATCGCGGCTCCAATTCTTCCACGAGCGCCAGTTGATCCGCAACGTCGTAGACCCCGCCCGCCTCTGTCGTGACCTGCACGGGCATTCCCGGCACGTTCCTGTCGAGCTCTTCCAGGGCCTCGCGATAGATAGCGGTATCGAGCGTGTGATGCCCACTGGCGTCACGCACATGCAGGTGCAGCGCATCCGCTCCGGCAGCGCGGCAGGCCAGCGCGGTGGCAACGGTCTCGGAAATCGTGATGGGAATAGCCGGATGGTCCGCCTTGCCCCGGCGCATCCCGTTCGGTGCGGCCATGATCAGGGGCCGGGTCATGACTTCATCCGGGATCCGCGACGCGGCTCATCGGGATCGACCGGGAACGAGCTATCCTGAGCCACGAGTTCGACGGTGTTGCCTTCGGGATCCTCGGTGAAGACACCCCGCCAGCCGACCCAACCGAATGTCTCGACCCGAAAGGAAAGTCCCTGCGACTCGTACCAACGCATCGCGGCCTCCTGTTCCTGGTAGGGCAGGCTGAACGCCAGATGATGGAACGAGGAGCCTGCTCCTGTCACCGGCGCCTCCACGCTGGTCGGGTGCAGCCCGGGGCGTGAAACATATTGCTTGTCGAACAGCGCCAGGACCTGCGTGTGCCCGCCAAAGCCCTCCGCGATGCGGAAGAACACGATGCCCTCGGCGGCATTGCCCTGCATCCGTTCCAGCCCGAGTACATCACCGTAGAATTCGGTCATCTTCCCGAGGTCGTCGCAGCGTATCGCGATCTCGCCAAGACCTCGGACGCGGAAGCCGCGCTCAGTCATGGTTGCCCCCGACGCTTGAAGGGAACTGGTCGGTGTCTCGAGTCCTTGCGGGCACAAGTCTGGGAACCTCGCCAGGACGGGGCAGAATCGCGGAGTTCACGTGTCAGGCCTCGTTTTCGAATATCATTCCGAGGATACCGGCAGCAGCAATGGGTGTATAGGATGAGTGCATGCTCACGTCCTTCTCCGCGTGTCTCCTCTGCAGGGATGGCGGTCCAGGTATCCCTCGAAACGGTCCAGACACGGTAACCGATCGATTTACTTTCGTTTTGCCAGACATTCAGCATCCAAATGTTGCCCGGCGATTCGTTCTGCAAGGGCCTCGTACAGGCTGAATCTGATTATTTGACCCAAGGGTCGGTAACGATGTCGCCATCCGTGACCGGGGAGAGATTGCAACCCAAGTCAGGTCCGTCGGCGGGAGTCAGACTCTCCGTTTCACTTCGCACTCTGCATCTCGCCAGTTCGAGGGTGTCCTTCCCGTCACCCGCCGGAACTCGCGGTTGAAATTACTCTTGGTGTTGAAGCCGGATGCCAGCATCGCATTGGTCACGCTTGCCCCACCCTCCAGGACGCGGCATGCCTCGCGGATCCGGTAGGCATTGACATGCCGGGAGACATTTCCGCCGGTGCTCCGGTTGATCGCGGCAGAGAGTTGCTTGACCGGGACATGCAGCTTCCGAGCCAGGCGAGTCAGAGTGAGTTCCGGGTCGAGATAGAGTCGGTGACACTCCAGCAGCGCGTCAAGTCGCGCCATCAGCAGCTTGTCTGCTTCCGGGTCGAGGGGTGCAGGGGGATGATTCGGGGTTGGGCCGCGCTCGCCCCTTCCGAGACTCCGCACCATGACCAGGCCACCAACCGCAAGCAGCGTGAGTGAGGACCAGATTGTGACGATCCAGGGTTGCCAGCCTGCCCGGCCGCCAAGAACCGCCGCTGAGATCAGCACGTCCCCGAGTCCAGAGATCATGAGCGAAAGTGAGATCACCTTCCAGACCAGTCCGGGGGTGTCGCCTGCCTCGAACAACAGGAGCGGCAGGGCGTCGGCCCCGCGCCACGCGGCCAGCAGGATCGCCCCACCATAACACAGAAAGAGCGCCGGGATCAGCATATCGAGCAGCGTCGGCAGGATCGGCACTGCGACCAGCGCCAGTACCGGGCCGGCGAGGTGAACGAGGTCGTGTGGCAGCCGAGGCCGCCTGACGGCGCTGAACTGGAAGGCCGCCCAGGCAAGCGGCGGTATCGCCGCGGCTGTTACCGGTTGCAGTGACCCGAAGACGGCAATTCCGTAGTGTTGTGCGAGCGCAATGACCACCGCCTGAATGGTGCAAAGCCCCACCAGAGCGGTAAAGAACAGGGGTCGATCGCGGCGTAGCAGGAGAACGGCCAGCAGGAATCCCAACAAGAGGGCGGACAGGACTGGCAGGGGCAGGCTCGGCGTCATGGTGTCTGTTATGGACCAAAATCGGTTTGCGAACGACCTTAAACCGGTTCGAGGACGCGTCCGCCCGTGCCAGCTCCTATTTTCGCTCCGACTCGATCGGATTGGGAGACTCAACATGAAGAACCTTATGGCAGCCGCAAGCCTGCTTCTGGCCGCACAAACAGCCGCTGCGGAGCCCGCCGGCTTTCGCAGCATCGACATTCCTGCAGAACATCACGGGCGGGAGATGTCCGGCGCCCTCTGGTATCCTTCCGCGGGCGGAGGTGAAGCGATCTCCTTCGGCGAAAACAGTGTTTTCTACGGTACCGAGGTGCTGGATGGCGCGTTGGTGGCAGAAGGCCCTTTCCCGGTGATCTTGGCAAGCCACGGTCTCGGCGGCCATATTGGCGCACTCGGCTGGATTGCCGCAGGCCTTGCTGAAGCAGGCGCGCTGGCGCTTGCCGTGAACCATCCGGGCAGCACGTGGGGGGATTTCGACCTCCAGGAAGGGCTGAAGCACTGGACGAGGACGGAGGACCTTCGGGTTGCACTCGACTGGCTCGCCGCCCGGCCGGACCTTGCTGCCCACATGGACTTGGAACGCATCTATGCGGTTGGCTTTTCTGCAGGCGGCTGGACAGCGCTCTCGCTAGGCGGCGCCCATGCCAGCATCGAAGGATATGCCGCCCACTGCGAAACCGCGCCGCAGTCGCCCTGGCATTGCGCAGACCTCGGCAGGCGCGGTGCCGACCTTGATGCCTATTCGCCTGTGGACTGGAACTCCAGCCGCAAGGACGACCGGATTCTCGCCGTCGCAGCAATCGATCCGGCGCTGACTTACGGCCTCGGAAGAGCGCATGTGCGCAACCTGGTGGCGCAGGTGCTGCTGATCGGTCTCGGAACTGCCGAAACGCGGCTCACGGCGACCGATTTCGGCGAGACGGGAAGCGGCTTTGCCGCCCTTCTTCCGCATGCGGATATCGAGATCCTGACTCCGGCTTCCCATTTCTCGGCGCTTCTTCCGTGCAAGCCTGGGGGGTCGGCGGTCCTTGCCGCCGAGGGCGACGATCCCGTCTGTGACGATCCGCCGGGCACGGAACGGGCGGTCCTGCACAAGCGTATTGTAGACCGAATTGCGGCGTTCTTCGACCTGTGACAGGATTCCGGAGAGTCTTGCGCAGTCGGACAGCGCCCCTGCCAAGGCGATGTCCTCGATGATGTCACGGTCCTTTCCGGCCTGGCTGCTTTGTTTTCGGCTGGTTGGCAACCGTGGCGACGGTCGCTTTGAACACGCCGCGCATTCCGAATTTGCCATCCGGACTGAGTATCGATCCCGGTATCTTCGGGACAAGCGCCTTGTGCGAGGGATTCTTCAACATGCCCGATATGCAAGCACAGCCTTGACTCAGCGACCGGTTGAGGTGCCCAGCGACAGGATACTGCTCACCGCCTACGCTAAACCTTAAGCCGTTCGCGAAGGGCGGTGACGTCGACGCCGGCCGCGGTGAGCTTTTGCTCGGCCTCGTGTCGAATGGCGGCAGCGAGGTGCCGAAGGACGGCATCGTGGGCGGTAGGCAGGGTCATTTTCGTGTAGACGAGTTCATATTCGGCAGATTGCCCGGTCTCTGTCGGCGCGAGATTGTGCTGAAACTGGACCTCCAGGTGATCCAGGGCCCGGGCGAATTTGGCCTCGGGAGTTTCTGCGGCTTCGAACTCGTGCCAGAGCTCCGCCATGGCGCGGCCGGTCGTATCGGTGAACATGGCGGCGATCTCAACCATCGCCCGGGCCTCGGATTCGGTTCTTGCTGTCTTGCGTTCCGAGACTTCGAAATACGGGATGTCGCCGATCTTGGCCTCGGCGATGTCATGGACGAGAATCAGTAGCAGGGTATGCGGCAGTCCACCCTACGTTCCAGATACGGCGCAATGACAAAGGCCATCAGCGCCATCATCCAGCAATGCTCGGCAACACTCTCCTGTCGGCCATTCGACAGCCAGGAATGGCGCAGTTCGGTCTTGAGCCGCTCGGCCAGAGCGAAGAAGGCGAGCGCCTCGGAAATGAAATCCGACTTGGAGGCTGCGCGTTCTGCCGTGAAAATACTCCGCCGTTTCGCCATTGCGACAAACCTCCGGGGCTTCTGTGCCAACAGTGGATTGAGAGGTCAGGATTCGGAAACATTCAAGCTAAAACTCGGCCGCAGGATCCCGGACTCTCAAATCACCGACAACACTGACTGCCGAATGCCAGGACCGCGCCGATGCCATTGCTTCAATGCGGACGGAGCATGTACTCGTCCTTCGAGAGTGCCGACCATTCGCGCCGGTATCACCGTATCCGTGCAATTTCCTGCCACTGCTCGTGAGACATCCTGGCAGCGCGTGTTCTGCCACCCGTCTCGCCTGGCCCCCTCGGCCACCGGGTCAGTGTCCGTGACCGTGTCCGAGCCGACTTCGGGCGGGTTCGTTTCAACCTGTCGTCCCCTGGAATTGCTCGACCCCTTAAGCGGTCTGCTCCGGGCACATGGCAAAACTGTCCAGAGCGACAGTGCAGATACATGCTGAAACACCATAATTTCATCAAAGACTGCGCAGGTTGCACCGGAAAATCTGTGTTTGAGCCAGTCCGGATGCCGGCACCATCGATACAGCCGCATCCGGGCAACCCGGCGAATGGCGAGACATCTCTTGCTCAATGCCGTCCATTCGCTCGAAGGCGCAGAGTGACCGCGTCCGGAAGCAGAGCAGTCGTACTGAGAATTTCCTGCAATCGGTCATGGCGCGCATGTGATCATCGTGCCGATGTCAGGATCCTTGAATGTTGATTGGCATTGTTGGGTCTTCGGATGCACAACTCGACTGCATCCTGGAGACTCAATGTTGCCGGGGGCAGAATCCCCGCCTTTGCCCTGTTCTGGAGGCATGGAACGGTCCGCCATCGGGCGCTCCGCCCGAGAGACCGGTCTCTGCACATGCACAGCGGGAAGTTGCATTGCGTTTTGCCCGGACCGGCACTGCGCCGAGTGGACATCCTGACCTGCATATGCGCCATAGTCCGTCATGCCTGTCCTGCAGGATGTGCCTCGATACCTTGCCAATCGCCCGGCCTTGGGTAGCGAGCACTATTCGTTGGGCCAAGACAGATTGATCAGTTATGTTCTGGCAGGGCCGCCGGGCGGCCGACACATCGAGGAGGTCGAAATGGAGTACCGGGATCCCAGGACACTGGTGTCGACGAATTGGCTGTCAGAACATCTGGCAGATCCGGATTTGAGAATGATCGACGGCTCTTGGCACCTGCCCGACGCGGGCAGGAATGGTCTGGACGAGTACCGCAAGGAACATATTCCCGGCGCACGCTTCTTCGACATTGACGAAATTGCCGATACCGAGTGTGGCCTGCCCCACATGGTTCCACCACCCGAGAAATTCATGTCAAGGATGCGCGAGATGGGAATCGGCGACGGTCACCAGGTTGTCGTCTATGACGGTGCCGGATTGTTCTCTGCGGCAAGGGTGTGGTGGCTGTTCAGGCATATGGGACACTTCGACATCGCGGTGTTGGATGGCGGATTGCCAAAATGGAAACGAGATGGCCACGCTGTCGACAACCATCCTCCAGTCACGGGTCCTCGGCACATGACGGCCCGCGTGCAGGGCCACCTGGTTTGCGACGCGGAAACCGTGCTGTCGGCGACGGCCAGCGGCAAGGCCCAGATAGTCGACGCGCGGCCTGCACCAAGGTTCAAGGGGGCATCTCCGGAACCGCGGCCGGGCCTGGCAGCAGGGCATATCCCGGGTTCGACCAACATCCCGTTTGACAGCCTTCTGAACGAAGACCAGACCTTCAAGTCGCCCGGAGAAATTGCTGACGTATTCGAAGATGCCGGGATCGATGTGAACAGGCCGGTGATTTCGTCATGCGGTTCGGGCGTGACTGCATCGATGATCGATCTTGCGCTTGAAGTGCTCGGTCATCGCGATCACCGTGTCTATGACGGTTCATGGGCCGAGTGGGGCAGGGGCAAATGGCCGGTCGAATCCGGGTAGCGGGTTTGGCGGCGGGGGACCGGGTCGATTACCAGGTCACCTGGCTTGAACTGGACTCGGGTCAAATTCGGCCGCGGGTTCCGAAACCCGAAGGAGAGGAAGTCACCTTCGTCGAGGCTATCGGGTTTCCGCAGTGGTTGTTCTTTGCATTGTATGACGCTGTTGGAAAAGACTATGCGTGGGACGACATGCATGAGGTCGATCCCGAGCAGGCCGATGCATTGCTGGACAGCCCGGATACACGGCTCTTCACGATGGTTCGCTCAGGTTGGCCACAGGGGTTTTACCTGCTCGATCTCCGGACGCCGACCCTCTGCGACATTGCCTATTTCGGACTCGTTGAACAGGCAATCGGGCGAGGGTTGGGAGGCAGGCTCCTTGATGACGCCGTTTCGAGAGGCTGGAGTTTTCCGGGCGTTTCAAGGATAACCGTCAACACCTGCACTCTGGATCATCCGGCAGCTATGCAGCTATATGTCAGTCGAGGCTTCAAGCCCGTTCGGTCCGAAACACGATCGCGCGTTCTGAAACGCGCACTGAAATTCCCCCGTCACTGAAGGAAAAGACATGCTGAACTCACTTCCCGAAAGGCAACCGGACAAGATCATCAAGCTCATCCAGGAATTCAGGGAAGATCCTCGCGAACAGAAACTCGACCTCGGAGTCGGGGTTTACCGCGACCAATCGGGCATTACTCCCGTCATGAGGGCAGTGAAATCTGCGGAGAAGCGGCTGTGGGACACCGAGGCCAGCAAGACCTATACGGGAATTGCGGGAGAGCCGGAATTTCGGAATGCAATGACGAAACTGGTTCTCGGCCGGAATGCTTCGCTCGACCGCATAGCAACAGCGTCAACTCCCGGAGGAACCGGTGCAATTCACCAGGCCCTGGAACTGGTAAAGGAAGGATCGCCTTCGGTGAATGTCTGGATTTCGAACCCGTCCTGGCCCAACCACGTGTCGATGGCCACTCACCTCGGATTTCCGGTCGGCCTCTACCGGTATTTTGATCCGGAGAACCGGACGGTCGATTTTGACAGCATGCGGGAGGACTTGTCGGCGGTCAGCAGCGGCGACGTGGTCATCGTTCACGGTTGCTGCCACAACCCGACAGGCGCTGATCTGGACAGCGGGCAATGGACTGAACTGGCCGATCTGTTGATCGAAAAGGGGGCGGTGCCGTTGGTCGACATTGCCTACCAGGGATTTGGGGACGGAATCGACGAGGATGCGGCAGCCGTGCGAATGCTTGCGTCCCGCATGCCGGAAATGGTGGTGGCTGCAAGTTGCTCCAAGAACTTCGGAATCTACCGGGAGCGCACCGGGGTCTTGATGGTCATGGCGGAGCGGTCTTCGGTCACCAAGTCCGTCCAGGAGACCCTGACGCATCTGAACCGGCAGAACTTTTCCTTTCCGCCCGACCACGGCTCGCGCCTGGTGACAATGATACTGCGGGATGGCGAATTGCGATCGGAGTGGGAGGCTGAGCTTGCGGAAGTCAGGGACAACCTGCGTGTTACCCGATACCAGCTCGCTTCGGAGTTGCGCAAACGCGCAGGGTCGGATCGGTTTGGCTTCATCGCGGAACATCGGGGGATGTTCTCGCTGCTTGGCGCCACTCCTGCACAAGTGGACACGCTCAGAAGCGAGTACGGCATCTACGTTGTGGGCGACGGCCGGGTAAACGTTGCCGGACTTGGCAGCAAAAAGGTCCCGATGTTTGCGGACGCATTGATTGCTGTCGGGGTCTGATCCTGCATTGATGCAATATTTTTCTGTCAGTTGGATCGGCTTGCCGCCTGCACGGAGAGGCAGACGCGCCGCTTGCCGAAGTCTTGACCACACCGACCGGAAGCCGATCCGGAAATACTGCTTTCACTCGAAGTAACGATGTTTTGCCGCAGGTCCGCCTGCGCCCGGTTGCTTGTCAAGACATGCGGCGATAGAGGGATTCTGACCGGGAGGAGAACAGCTTGTCGGCGCCGGCCGCCGCACTCAATGGTTGGAGGCCAGTCATGCGAGAGCATGGACAGAAGATAAGCCTTATACAGGTGTCTGCTTTCGGGATCGCGGCGATGGCGCTCATCGTCGTTGCCTCGAATGTGCTGGTCCAGTTTCTCTACGGTGACTGGCTTACCTACGGCGCATTTGTCTATCCGTTCGCGTTTCTTGTGACCGACGTGATCAACCGGGTCGCCGGTCCCGCCCGCGCCCGGCGCGTCGTTCTTGCCGGATTCTGCATCGGGATAGTCTGCTCGCTGGCAGGATCCATGATCGAGAACGAGTTTGGTCCGCTCGTCACGTTTAGAATTGCCATAGGTTCGGGCACGGCATTTCTGGTGGCCCAACTGCTGGATGTCACATTGTTCGACATGCTGCGCAAGGGACGCTGGTGGAGAGCACCACTGGTTTCGACGGTTGTCGGGTCTGTCGTCGACACGGCACTGTTCTTCGGAATTGCGTTTTCGGCCGCCTTTACGTTTCTTGAACCTGCAAATGATGTTTCCTGGGCGAATGAAGGAGTTCCTGTGCTGGGTATCGGACCGGTTGCTCCGTTCTGGATTAGCCTCGCGGTCGCAGATCTTTTCGTGAAGCTGACGATTTCGTTGATCGCGCTGATTCCGTTCCGGCTGGCGACAGTCAGGCTGACGCGGCGCGCAAGCTGGACAAGGTGAAATTGAAGAAGTCCCATTCCGGAGAAACAATGGTCGGCTACGATTTCAACATTCGTATCAAGGCCCTGTAGTGGTAGTGACTGTAACCGTCAGAAAGCAGGAACGTCATGACACCCACCGGACAACAGCAAGATCAGGCAGCATTGTCCTCGACGGTTCCGGGGATCCCGGCGACGACAAATGCGTCTGTTGCAGAACTCGTTCAGCATTCGATTGCAGGTGACGAAGGCACTGTCGGCCACGGCGGCTCGCTGCTGGTGATGACGGGGATTCACACCGGAAGATCCCCGAAGGACAAGTTCATAGTTGGCAGCCCCGGGATCCGGGACAGGATCGGATGGGACGCGAACATTGAATTGCCGGTCGACGCATTTGACCGTCTGCAGAAAGACATGTGGGAGCATGTCGGGAACCGCAAGGTTCATTTGCAGGACCTTCGCGCCGGGGCAGACCCCAGCTACGGGATCAATGTCCGGGTCATAACCGAACTGGCCTGGCATGCACTCTTCATCAGGCACCTGCTGCGGCGTCCCGAACGGGTCGAACTGGACGGGTTCCTGCCTGACCTGACAATCCTGTGCGCCCCGTCATTCAGGGCCAGCCCTCACTTGCATGGTTGCCGGTCGGAAACAGTTGTTGCCATCGATATCGAGCGTCGCATCGTACTGATCGGCGGTACGGCCTATGCCGGCGAGATCAAGAAATCCGTGTTCTCGTTCCTGAACAGCCTTCTTCCTGAACGGGGCGTGCTTTCCATGCACTGCTCGGCGAACCATGCAAGGGATGATCCGGACGATTCGGCGATTTTCTTCGGGCTTTCGGGCACGGGAAAGACGACCCTGTCCTCGGACCGGCGGCGTGTCCTGATTGGCGACGATGAACATGGTTGGTCGGATGACGGCATATTCAACATCGAAGGCGGATGCTACGCGAAGACAGTGAAACTCAACGCCGAGGCTGAGCCTGAAATCCATGCAGCCACGGCCAGATTCGGGACCGTACTGGAAAATGTGGCATTCGATCCTTCAACAAGAGAACTTGATTTTGCCGATACGAGCCTGACGGAGAATACCCGTTGCGCTTACCCGCTGGAGTACATCCCGGGTGCTTCCAGGACAGGAATGGCCGGGCATCCCAGGAACATTTTCATGCTGACCTGCGACGCATTCGGGGTTCTGCCACCGATTGCGCGGTTGAGCCCGCCGCAGGCAATGTACCACTTCCTTTCAGGATTCACGGCAAAGGTCGCCGGTACCGAACAGGGGGTGAAGGAGCCCGAACCGGTGTTCTCGACGTGCTTTGGAAGCCCGTTCCTGCCCTTGCGGCCTGAAGTCTACGGCAACCTGCTCCGAAGCAGGATCAGGTCATCGGGTGCATCCTGCTGGCTCGTCAATACCGGCTGGACCGGCGGGGGATACGGCGAAGGCAGCAGAATGCCCATCCTGGTCACCAGGACGTTGCTTAATGCAGCCCTTAACGGCACGCTTGCCCAGGTTCCGTTCAAGCGAGACCGGAACTTTGGCTTCGAGGTTCCCCTGAAGGTACCGGGCGTGCCTCGCCACCTTCTTGAACCAAGGCGAACGTGGGAACATGGCAGCCGTTACGACCTGGCCGCCGACAGGCTCGTCGAGATGTTCGCAGGCAACTTCGAGAGGTTCATGAACTCGGTCGACGACGAAGTGATGTGTTCGGCGATAGGTTGCAGGTGAAGCCTTGAACTGCGCAGTCCCCAGCCTCGATCATGACGCGGTTCAATGCGAAGATCGGCAGGTCTCAACCGTGAACTCGGGTGATGCCTGAATGAAGGACGTAGTTTCGAAGGCCAGGACCAGCGTAGCGGGGCTGGAACAACTGCTGCAGGAAGCGATAGCGGGATTTCGAAGCCGGGTCATTTCCGATGGCGAACTGTCAACGGCTGCACTGGATGCTTCCCAGTACGGCGCACATTCCCTTGCCTGGCTTGCCACCTATGTGGAGTCCCTGCGGCAACTGGCAGGCTGGGCCGGCAGACTTGGAAAGGAGGGCAGGTTCGGCGAAACCGAGCAGTTGATCCTGCGCATAGCCTTCGGCGAGTATGTCGCACAGATATTCGGCGGAATTCCGATGAGCCAGGGCGAGGTTGCCAGGTTGAATGACCTGAATCTGGATACCGACCTGCGAACGGCCTACCTCGACGGACCACTCGCCGAATTCGAGGCAGAAGGAAATGACGAAGCCGCCCGGTCCCGATTGCTGGACCTGATGCTTGCCCGGACTGGATCGCCGAGTTTCGGGGATACCGGACACGACGACGAAACCGACGCGATCAGGGATCAGTTAAGGAGATTTACCGACACGAAGGTCGTTCCATTCGCACATGAGTGGCATGTCGGCGATACGCTGATACCGATGGAACTCGTATCGGAACTTTCCGATATGGGAATCTTCGGACTGACGGTTTCGGAGGAGTACGGTGGATCCGGCATGTCCAAGACGGTGATGTGCGTGGTGTCGGAGGAGCTGTCCCGGGGGTATCTCGGTGTGGGGTCGCTGGCGACCCGTTCCGAGATCGCCGCCGAACTTGTAGCCTGTGGCGGAACCGAGGAACAGAAGGGACGCTGGCTACCGGGAATTGCTGCCGGGTCTCTCATTCCGACCGCGGTGTTCACGGAGCCAGGCAGCGGTTCGGATCTCGGGGGATTGCAGACAAGGGCAGTTCCGGTTGCAGGCGGATACCGAATTACCGGGAACAAGACCTGGATAACCCATGCCAGCCGCGCGAATGTCATGACCTTGCTGGCCCGTACAGACCGGGATTCCTCCGACTATCGCGGGCTCTCGATGTTCATCGTGGAAAAGTCACCTGGATCCGGCATGGATCCCTTTCCCGACTCGGCAATTACCGGGACGGAAATTCCGGTGATCGGTTATCGGGGCATGAAGGAATACGAGGTCGGATTTGACGGGCTCGAGGTGGATGAAGGGAGTCTCCTTGGCGGCCGGAAGGGGCAGGGCTTCAGGCAACTCATGGAGACCTTCGAATCCGCCAGGATTCAGACCGCTGCCCGTGCGGTCGGCGTGGCGCAATCGGCCCTGGAGACCGGGCTTGCCTATGCCGTTGAAAGACAGCAATTCGGAAGAAGCCTGGCGTCATTCCCGCGCGTTCGCTCCAAACTGACCATGATGGCGGTTGAAATCATGCTTTGCCGGCAGTTGGCTTACTTTGCCGCCCGCCAGAAGGACCTTGGGCGGCGTTGCGACCTGGAGGCCGGCATGGCGAAACTGCTCGCGGCGCGGGTGGCCTGGGCAGCGGCGGACAACTGCGTGCAGATACATGGAGGCAACGGGTTTGCGGTGGAGAGTCCGGCGAGCCGGATACTGTGCGACTCGCGAATCCTCAGCATTTTCGAAGGTGCGGCTGAAATCCAGGCAAATGTCATCGCCCGGCGAATCCTCCAGCGTGAAAGCAACTGATGGTCTGGAATGTTGCGAAAATGCGTATCGTGGTCCTGACCGGAGCGGGAATTTCAGCCGAGAGCGGCCTTGGCACCTTCCGGGATGCGGGAGGTTTCTGGTCCAGCCACGACCTTGCCGAAGTGGCGACACCCGAGGGCTTTGCCAGGGATCCGGGAAAGGTCCACGAATTCTACAATATGCGCCGGGGCAACATGCACGCAGCGCAACCGAACGCAGCGCACCGGGCACTTGCCCGGCTGGAACGGGAAATGGACGGCCGGGTCGCAATTGTGACGCAGAACATCGACAACCTCCACGAACGGGCAGGCAGCCGCAACGTGATTCACATGCATGGCGAAATATCCCGGGCGATGTGCAACCGGTGTTCCTCGAGATGGGATGCGCCACTGGTCATGCAGCCAGGCGACCGCTGTCTGCACTGCGACAGCAAGGAAACAAGGCCCGATGTCGTGTGGTTCGGCGAGGTTCCCTATCATCTTGATCAAATCGATGAACTTCTTGGCAGGGCCGATCACTTCGTGGCGATAGGGACATCGGGACAAGTCTACCCTGCAGCAGGGTTCGTGCAGGTGGTTGCCGCCTCCGGCGGCAGGACACTTGAATTCAACCTTGAGCGGTCTGACATCTCGCCCTATTTCGACGAAGTGCGGCTGGGTCCGGCGACCGCTACCGTAACCGAATGGGTCAACAGTCTTGTTGACGGGAACTGAGATGGACGCCATCTTGCCAGTCTGGCCTCTGTCGGCCAGGTCTTGGCCGGAACTCGAATCCAAGCGTTGACGGCAGATATTGGCCCAGCCGGCGGAGGGGATTGTAGAATGAGTGACGAATCTGGCGAAATGCGCCGGTCATGTGACAGGCCGTGGCAGCGTTCCCGGGCCAGGGGGTGTATGCTCGGACAACTGTGCGGTGACGCTCTCGGCAGTCTCGTTGAATTCAAGACCAGGGATCAGATCAGGCTGGAATATCCGGGTGGCGTGCGTGACATGGCGGATGGCGGACCGTTCAACACCATCGCGGGCCAACCGACCGATGACTCCGAAATGGCGCTTCTGCTGGCTCGCAGCCTGGTCGCCGAAGAAAGGTTCGACCGCGGAACCGTCAAGAGATGTTACAGGAGATGGCTTGATTCTGGTCCGTTCGACTGCGGACACACGATCGGAACCGGACTGCGCGGCGAACGCAGTTTCCAGAGCCAGGCCAATGGTGCATTGATGCGCATAAGCCCGCTCGGAATATTCGGTGCCGGGAGGAATCCGGAGGATGTCGCCGAGTGGGCCCGGCAGGACGCTTCGATCACCCACCCCAATCCCGTTTGCCAGCAGGCGAACGCCATCTACGCCATGGCAATCTCCAGGGCGATCGAGCAGGGAGTGGGCAGCCTGGCACTCTACGAAACGATTGTCGCGTGGGCGATCGAACTCGATGTCGATCCGACACTTCGCGAGGCCATCGACGCGGTAAATCAGGACCCCTGGATCGACCGTACTTCGTCCGGGGCCGGCTGGGTGCTCGTGGCGCTGCAAAACGCCCTCTGGCAGCTCACGAATGCACCGGACCTTGAGTCCGCAATCGTCGACACTGCCAGCCGGGGCGGAGATTCTGACACCAATGCTGCGATCTGCGGAGCGCTGCTCGGATCCGTCTATGGCTTTTCTGACCTGCCGGAGCGATGGGTGAAGACGGTGCTCAATTGCCGCCCGCGGGCTGGTCACGATGATGTCAGGCAACCCAGACCGGAAGAATTCTGGCCAGTCGATGCGATGGAGCTTGCGGACGAATTGCTGACGGTCTGACGACGTCGCCGGCCTGCCATCAAACCCGATCACACGGGAATCTGTCTACCCTGATACTCCCTGACCTGGAGTTCGGATGGAGCACCGGCCAGCCGCGGTGATCCTTCGGAAATCCCTTGGAAAGGCATGATCCGCTCCTGGAGAATTTCATGAAGCGGAGCATGCGGGCATAACCGGCGCATGAGTCGGATGCAATTGAAGACCTCGCCGGATCCTTGCAGCGCATCCTCTTGTCAGATCAGCAAGTTGAGAGGGCCCGGACCGGAACACTGCCGGAAAGTCGGTCCTGGGGGTTGCACGCCCGCCTGGTCAGGACCATCCGGGTTTGGTTGTGAGCACTCATGCAGGATTTCCCCTTCTCTGGAAGAGCGCCGGCAGCTGTTCATTCATACCCGTCATGCAGTTGCTTCCCGGATCTTGCCAAGAATGGCTGATCGTCTCTTCCGTGCAGCCAGAGCCGTGTCCAAATCCACCTTGACGAATTGTGTCGGTGTGTTTGGCTGAAGTTGGCCGATAAGGTCCATGTCTGCCGAAATCACCGTGCCCAGCATGAAGTAGCCGCCGCCGGACACTGCGTCGCGGTGCAGCACGATGGGTTCGGCCCCATTGGGCACTTGAATCGATCCATACGGGTAGCAGGCGTCAGTAATGTTCGAGGGGTTGGAACCCGCGCTGTATGGTTGTTCGCGCTGCACGAATTCCAACTGCCGCCCGCCCTTGAAGCGATAGCCCATCCGGTCGGCCTCGTTGGCGACCTGCCAGGTGTCTTTGAAGAAGCCGTTCTGGGCGGCTTCGGTGATGCGGTGCCAGTATAGCCCTGGCAGCACTCGCAACTCTGCAGAGGCACCCGGCAGCCGCCTGAGTGCGTCCGGAACCGATGTTCCCGGTCTGGGCTTGCCGCCGGCCTGTCCGAGCGGCAAGGTATCGTCCGGCTGCACCGCGCGCCCGTCAACACCACCCAATGCACCGATGGGATATGTCGATCGGCTGCCGAGCGCGGGTCGCGTGTTGATCCCGCCTGAGACGGCTATGTATGCCCGTGCCCCGGCCTTGAGGAAATCGAAGGACAGGATCTGTCCTTTCCTGACGCCCAGCGCGGCCCAGGTCGGTTGTTCCTCGCCATCGATCCGGGGCGGAAGCTCGGCACCGCAGACGGCCACTGCCGCATCCTCGGTGAACTCCAGAATCGGCCCGACGAAAACCGCTTCCAATGCAGCCGCGCCTTCATCGTTGCCCACGAGCAGATTCGCCGCGCGCAGTGCAAGCCGGTCCATCGCGCCACCCATCGGAATGCCGAGGTGGTAGAATCCGGGTCGGCCGAGATCCTGAATCGTGGTCATGATACCGGCGGAGATCACGTTAATCGGCATAGAGTGCCTCCATCAGTTTGGCATTGGTGCCATCCAGGTCCGCGTTGAACTCGTCGAGGGAAAAGACGACGTTCCGGATTCGGGGCTCGAATCGTCCAGCCTGGACTTCGCTGATAAACTGGTCGTATTCCGCCCGGTCAAGTGGCCGCCACTTGACGATGTCACCTGGACGGAAGAACACCATGAAGTCCTTCAGATATGGCACTTCCTGCTTGGGGTCATAGATTGTCATTGGAGTGATCCCGAACATCTGGTAGCCGCCTGCGCCGCGTACCGAATAGATGCAGGAGAACGAGCCGCCGTAGCCTACAGTCTGTTTTGGCGTGTCTGTGCGCGGGCGGAGGTATTTGGGCACCTTGATCTGCCGCGATCGGTTGACCATCTGGTAGAGGAAGGGCAAGCCGGACACGAAGCCGACCATCGAGACAAACCATGGAGCACCGGAATGCGCCTCGATGAAGGCCTCGACTGTTTCGTAGCCGTTGATCCTGGCAGCATAGTCGAGATCGGTCCCTTCCGGATCCTGGTGTCGATCGCGGAACCGCATCAGCGTCTCATGCGTCCAGGGGTCCCGGTAAAGGACAGGTACCTCAATGATCCGTGTTTCCAGCTTGGCTTCGGCGCTTTCGGCTTCGGCTTCCAACTGCATCAGGTTGTCCATCAGCGCATTGGGATGAATCTTGTCCGGATCGAACTTGATCTGGTACGAAGCATTGGCCGGGCAGATTTCGGTCACCCCGTCAATCTTGGCTGCACGCACGGCGTTGGTCATCGAGAGGGATGCAAAGAACGCCTCCAGCGACATCGCCTCGTTGACCTCGACAAAAATATGCTCGTCACCTCCGAAAGCGTAGCGACTCATGCCGTCGTCTCCCCGTGATGGATTAGTCTGTCTGTGTTTTGTTCTAGCCATGCTTCCATCCAGCCGGTGTGGATCGAGTTGGCCTGAACATCGGCGCTGTCGGCCAGGGCCGTGAAGAGTGGAGCAGTCGTAGGCAGGCCCCTGATATCGAGGCTCTCGAGTGCGGAAGCCAGCCGGGCGATTGCCTGGCAGCGATCTGGTGCCCAGACGATCAGCTTGCCCAGAAGCGAGTCATAGAAAGGTGGAACGGCGCATCCGTCATAGAGCATGTGGTCAAAGCGAATTCCATCACCTTCCGGGATCTGCAGGCCGTTCACTGTGCCGGGGAAAGGCATGAAGTTGTTGGCCGGGTCTTCGGCATTGAGTCGCACTTCGATGGCATGACCGGTGCGGGTGATTTCATCCTGGGTTTGCCATAGCCGTTCGCCTGCGCAAACCCGGATCATACCAACCACGAGATCGGTTTCACATATCATCTCCGTTACCGGATGCTCGACCTGGATACGGGTGTTCATCTCGATGAAGTAGAACTCACCCGTTATGTCGTCCAACAGATATTCGACCGTCCCGGCTCCGCGATAGTTGACGGATTTTGTCAGATTGACCGCAGACGTACAAAGGTGCGCACGCGCCGTGTCATGGATCGCTGCCGACGGCGCCTCTTCCCAGATTTTCTGCCGCCGCCGCTGGAGCGAGCATTCGCGGTCGTAGAAATGCACGACATCGTGACCATCGCCCAGTACCTGCACCTCGATATGACGGGCCTTTTCAATCAGCTTCTCGATATAGATACCCCTGTCACCAAATGCCGCAGCTGCTTCCGACGAGGCTTGCGGCGCCAATCTGCGGAAATCATCGGCACTCTCGGCCACGCGGATGCCCCGTCCACCGCCACCCGCGCTGGCCTTGACCATCACCGGAAAGCCGATCCCTTCAGCCAGAGCCACGGCTTCGTCTAGATCGGCAATCACACCGTCGCTGCCCGGCACGGTAGGCACGCCCGCACGTCTTGCCTGAATGCGCGCCGCCACCTTGTCACCCATCAGTCGGATCGTATCGCCCGAAGGTCCGATGAAGATCAGTCCAGCCCGTTCTACGTCGTCGGCAAATCCGGCATTCTCCGAGAGGAACCCGTAACCGGGATGGATCGCGTCCGCGCCACTTTCCCTTGCGGCGGTTAGGATGGCGTTGGCATCGAGGTAGGACTTCGCCGCCTGTGGCGGCCCGATCACACGCACCTCGTCGGCCAACCGTGCAGCGAGGCTTTCGGTGTCGGCCTGGCTCGCAGCCAGAACGGATTCAAGCCCGAGTTTCCTGGCTGCCCGGATCACGCGGCAGGCAATTTCACCGCGATTGGCGACTAGCAGTTTTCTGATGGGCAAAGCCTGTCCCATAAGGTCAATCCAACTCGACAATTGTCGCCCCCGCTGTCACGGGTTCGCCATCTTCCAAGGGAAAGCCCGAGACGGTGCCTTCGGCGTCTGCCTCGATCTGGTGAAAGGACTTCATCACTTCCACGAGTGCCACAACATCACCCCTGGCCACGGTATCGCCGATCTCCACAAAGGGTGGTTCTTCAGGCGCGGGCTTTCGATAGAAGGTGCCAGGAATGGGGGACCTGATTTCGTGTTTGGTCATGGATTATCTCCCGTTTGACTCGCCAGGCTGCTCACGCGGCATCGAGCTGGCTGAGTGCAGAATTGACCGCCATTCCGATTTCCACCGCATTTGGCGTATCGGAATGGATACAAATCGTTTCGGCGTGCACCGGCAGGGTCTTGCCGCCAACGGTGGTCAGGGACCCGTCGCGTACGGCGGCCACCGCGCGGCTTGCGGCAAGTTCGGGCGCGACTGCCTCATGCTCCCGTGTCATGATCAGATGGCCCTCGTCATCATAGTCCAGGTCCACGAAGAACTCGGGTTGGAAGCCTACTCCGCGTCTCATGTAGACCTCTTCGTGAAATGTTCCGGTGATGCCGGTTACTGGCACATCAAACAGGGTCGCGACGTCAGCGACGGCCTCGGCGATATGTTCCTGCCGGGCCGCCATTCCGTAGAGCGCGCCGTGTGGCTTGAGATGGCTGAGCGCCATCCCTTCGAGTTTCAGGAAGGCAATGAGCGCGCCGACCTGATAGAGAATGATGTTTGTCATTTCTTCGCGATCGATCTTCATCTCCCGCCTCCCGAATCCGGGCAGGTCGGGTAGCGAGACATGTGCACCAACCTTGACACCGTGCTTGTTGGCCAGCGCTACAGTTCTTCGCATGTGGTTGGGGTCGGAGCCGTGAAACCCGCAGGCGACGTTGGCCTGGGTGATATAGGGCATGATACCCGCGTCGTCCCCAATCCGGTATAGGCCAAAG
This sequence comes from Paracoccaceae bacterium, assembly GCA_963664715.2. GTDB lineage: Bacteria > Pseudomonadota > Alphaproteobacteria > Rhodobacterales > Rhodobacteraceae > JAPOXR01. The sequence continues at coordinate 93,558 of CAXXUY010000011.1, read as the reverse complement.
CTCTCCCCCATGTCACAGTTGATATCCACCCGCATGGCGTACCCCCTAGTCTTTCAACGTCGCCACGTAATTCAGGCGAATCTGGTCAGCGATCACTGCCAAGATAAGCAATGCGCCCAGCACAACCGTCTGCAGATAGCTTTCGATCCGGGCGAGATTCATGCCGTTCTGTACCAATCCGATGAAAAGCGCGCCCAGCACGACGTTTTCCAGTCGTCCGGTGCCACCACGCAAGCTGACTCCGGCAATCACGCAGGCGGCAATCGATTCCAGTGGCATCGAAGCACCGATATTGGCCTCCCCAGTGTCCAGCCGGGCGGTCAGCAGCATCCCCGCCACAGCGGCGAAGAATGCACAAAGCACATAGGTGAAGAAGAGCGTGGCGCGCGTGTTGATCCCCGAAAGCAATGCTGCCTTGAGATTGCCGCCTACGGCATAAAAATGCCGACCGTAAGGCGTTCGGTACAGGAAGATGTAGAGTGTCAACACCAGCAGGGCGACAACCAGCACCGGTGTCGGGATTCCGAGGAGATTTCCGAACCCGAACGTGTCGCCGAACTCGACGGGCATCCCGTATACAGGCACGCCACCTGTCAGATAGAGCGCAATACCGAACCCAACCGAAGCCATGCCCAGCGACATCATGAAGGGCGAGACGTTGAAGAAGGCCACACCTACACCATTAACAACACCGATCAGGGTGCCTGCCGCAATTCCTGCAAGACAGCCCAAGGAGATCGCCAACCAAACGGCCTCGGGCATCGCGGTGTAGACGCCGGCCATTGCCATGGCGCCGACCACAGATGCGAGTGCGAGTATTGTGCCGACCGACAGGTCGAAGCCGCCGGTCAACAGCGCCAGCATCTGACCGATAGAGACGATCGTCAGGTAGACCGACTGCCTGAACACGTTGGTCAGATTGCGCACGGTCAGGAAATTCTCGGACATCAGCGTGAAGATCAACAGGGCGGCCAGCAGCAGGAAGGGCAGAATGCCCAGCCTGACGAAGGCCTTCTTTAGCATGCGGGCCACGGCACTCCCGGCTGTCTTGTCCTCGATCATCAGGCCACCTCCCTTTCAAAAAAATGCGCCAGGACAGCCTTTTCCGTGAGTTCCGCGCCATGGAGTTCCGCCTGCACCTGACCACGGTAGAACACGTATGCCCGATTGCTTAGATGGACGATCTCGGACAGGTCGGAGGAGATCAGGACGATCGCCATGCCATTTCGCGCGAGGTCCACAATGAACTCGTAAATCGCCGCTCGGGTGCCCACATCGACGCCCACGGTCGGCTCGTCATATACGATCAGCCGGAATTTGCGCGTCAGGCTGCGGGCCAGCATTACCTTCTGCTGATTGCCACCAGAAAACTGGTCCGCTGCTCGCTCGATCTGCCGCGGCTGCAAATTCAGCCGGTCGGCAAGTTCCTCCGCCGTCCTTCTTTCGCTGATGGGAGTTAGCCACATGCCGTTGGAGAACGGACCAATGTCCAGCGCTGCCAGAGTCATGTTCTCACGCGCCGAACGCATCATGACCAGCCCCTCGAAGCGCCGGTCGGGAGGAAGGTAGAGAAACCCTTCCTTGATGTTGCTTTTCGGGCCGCGGCCGGTGGTCACCTGACCGAGATACCGTACACGCCCCCTGGCGATCGCCCGCGTACCGAATGCTGCCTGAAACACCTCGGACTTGCCAGAACCCACCAGGCCTGCCAATCCCACGATCTCACCAGCATTCACGTCCAGCGTCGCGCGCAATACCGTTCCGTCACGTGTCGTCAGGTCTTTGATCGTCAACACGTTACCGCCCGCATGTTGAACGATCCGCGCCGGGAAAATCTCGCCGACCTCGCGGCCGGTCATCAATTGAACCAGGTCTGCCTCCGAAGCCATCTGCGCATCCACCGTGTCGACATAGCGGCCATCCCGCAGCACGGTGACCCGGTTGCCGATCCGTCGAATTTCCGCCATCCGGTGCGTGATGTAGACGATGCCGATGCCACGCGCTGTCAACTCGCCGATCAGTTCAAACAGCTGATCTGTCTCGTGACTGGTCAGTGACGCGGTCGGCTCATCCAGGATCAGCACCGACAGGTCGGACCGGAATGCCTTGGCGATTTCCACCATTTGCTGTTCCGCCCGGGTCAATTGATCAACGCGTGCCAACGGATCGATGCGGAAATCGAGTTCTTCCAGAATCCGGCGCGCGTGCTCGCGGCTACGTTGCCGGTCCAGGAACGCACCCTTTCTGGGTTCTGCTCCGAGGAAAAGGTTCTCCTCCACCGTCATCTGGGGAATCAGCGAGAACTCCTGGAAGACTGCCGATATCCCCAATTCACGCGCATCATGCACCGAATTGAGCGAAACCTGTTGACCCCTGAAGTAGAGCGCACCCGATGAGGGCTGATCGGCCCCGGCGAGGATCGAGATCAATGTTGACTTGCCGGCACCGTTTTCTCCGAAGAGCAGGTGCACTTCTCCCGACCGGACATCAAAATCCACCGCATCCAGAGCCCGAACTCCCGGATAATCCTTCGTCAGGGAACTGGTCGCGACCAACACCTCGCCCGTTACGGGCGAGGTGTCACTGTTCGAAGTTGCCGGAGAGGGAGAGGTAATGGCCGGTCCCTGTCTCATTCAACTGTGAAGCCAGGGCGGAACCCTTCCGGTGCCAGGGTCGAGGACGGGTCGAACTCGCCATGGTTTTCCTGCGTTACAACGTAGAGCGCCGGACCTGCATGTTCCACGTAATCCGCGCCTTCGAGGATGCGTACTGCCTGGTCAACCGCGATCCGGCCCTGAATAACCGGCGAGTCGGTTGGTGCAGCAAGAATCTGGCCGCGCGCGATGCCTCGGTCCACACCGGGGGTATAATAGTACGAGATCAACTTGACCTGGTCGGTCAGGGCGCGTGAACGCAGGATCGGGACCGCGGCCTCGGCCGTCACGGCTGTTCCCACTATGTAGCCGAGATCGGGATGAGTCTCGAGAGTATCCTCGACCAGCTTGGCCTGCACCTCCTTACCGGTATCGCCGTACTTGGTGTCGACCAGTTCGACGGTGCTGCCTTCGATCGCTCCCACGAAGCCGGCATTTCCCGCTTCGACCCATCCGGCCCCTGCGGGTCCCGGGAACCATGCTACCTTGACCGAATCGCTACCGGTGGGGTGTCGCCCTGCCAGGAACTGGCCCGCCTTTGCGCCCATCTCTCCAAAGGAGACCAGGGATTTGGCCGAGAGTTGATTTGAGGACATGCCGTTGATCACGTCGATCACGGGGATGTCTTTCGCCCGGATTTCGCCAACGAGATTGTTGAGTCCGTCAAAGGAAATGGCACCGATGATCACTGCATCGGCTCCGGCCGATACGCAATCTTCGATCTGCGAGATCTGGGTGTTGAGCTCGGTATACCCGCCAGCCTCAACTACGGTCGCTGCTACGCCCAAACGCCTGGCTTCTTCGACAACTCCGTAGTCAACACCCAGCCAGTAGGCATCCTTCATATGCGGGAATGAAATGCAGAGATCCCATTTCTGGCTTGCCCCTTGCAGTGGCACATAGTCAAGGCTGTCGCGCGGGCTCGACATATCGAAAGGCGGGTCCCAGATTTCGACCGAATATGGGAACCAGTCTTCGGCCTGTGCAGTTGCGCCGAGGCACAGCGCCAGCGCCACTGCAGACGATGCCGACAAGAGTTTGTGTAACGTTTTCATGTCATCCTCCTAGGGACAGATTTCAGATGTTCGTCGCCTTCAGGGCGATCTGTTGGAAGTGTGTATGCAATGGTTGAAATTGTAAAATATGAATATAATGTTATCGAATTCAATAAATTTGATATCATATGCCCGAATGATGATTTTCGAGTTGTGCTGGCATTTGTGAGGTGCATCTGCGTAATGTAACGGAAAACTAGCCAGTTTTTTGACTCAATTGGGCGGTACACTGCTTGAGAGAGCAGAAAGGCGGGCTTATGGTGGCTAGCAGAAAATTGAAAAAAGCAATCCGTGATATCTGAAAATGAAACAACCGACTCTTCGTCAGATCCGTTATTTCACCGCCGTCGCAAACGCCGGACAGGTCTCCCTTGCTGCCAAGGAACTCAATGTCTCACAATCTGCACTGACCACGGCCATAAAACAGCTTGAGGATATCGTCGGAACTCAACTGTTTGTCCGGCACGGTGGCGGCGTTTCGCTAACCTATGAAGGCAACATCTTTCTGGACCACGCCCGCCGGATCACTGCGTCGGTGGACGAGGCGGTTCAGGCGCCCCGCCGCAAGAGGGATGACATACATGGACGGCTCCGGCTGGCATTGACCTATACTGTGGCGGGCTACTACATCCCGCCCTTTCTCGAACGGTTTCAGCGTTACTTTCCAAGCGTCAACCTGCAGCTAACCGAAGCCCCGCGAGATGCGATCGAGGATGGGCTGGTCTCCGACGTGTTTGATCTGGCGGTGATGTTGACATCCAACATCATCGATCAAGAGGGATTGAATTTCGAAACACTGATGCAGTCGCGTCGGCGCCTCTGGTTGCCAACGCTGCATCCGCTTCTGTCACAGGGCACAATTACACTAGCGGACGTGGCACGACAGCCCTACATCATGCTGACTGTAGACGAGGCTAGCAACACGGCGCAGCGATATTGGAACAAGACTGCTTATCGGCCCAACACAATCTTCCGCACGTCTTCGCTTGAGGCAGTGAGGTCGTTCGTCGCAGGGGGCATGGGCGTCACGATACTGTCGGACATGGTCTATCGCCCATGGTCACTTGAAGGGCGACGAGTCGAGGTAACTTCGTTGGCCGATTCGGTTCCGACCATGGACGTCGGAATGGCTTGGGCCGCGGATGCGGAATTAAACAGCGCCGCTGCAGCATTTCGCGAATTCATGCATGTCGGTGATGTTTCACACTGACATCGACCAATTCGCACCAGAATTTCTGGGGGCTGCCTGACACACCGCTCGCGGTCGCAATTTGAGATCTGTTCCCAATCCTCCCAGGCATGTTGACCTCACCCTGGTGCCGGCCAATCTCTCATTTGAGATACGGGAGTAGACTTGGCCGAACGCAGTTCCATGCTTCATGTCCGGATGGACAGCGAACTCAAGCGGAATGCCACCGAGGCACTTGCCGCCATGGGGTTGTCAGCATCGACGGCTGTACGCCTGCTCTTCCACCGTATTGCGGTGGATAGGGCCTTTCCGCTGGAACTCAAGGTTCCGAATTCGGCGAACGGGGATGCCATGGCCGAGGCGGAGGATATTCTTGAGAACAGGACTCCGCGCTTTGCCGCCGCCGACGAGAAGTTTGCAGAACTTGATGAGACCTGTAGCGAGTAGACGGGCCGAACTGCCCCTGCCGTATCGATTTTGCCAGATCCTTCTTCAAGGATTGGAACCAATTTTCCCGATCCGGACGCTACGACATGAAGCGCCTGAAGAGTGTCATGCTACTTCTGGCGGTAAATGAGTCTCCACTTGGCCCGGAATGGAAAGATCATGCGTTGAGGGGCGAATGGTCCAGATACAGGGAATGTCATGTTGGCGGAGATTTCCTGCTTATATACCGGTTTGAAAACACACGAGATCCCGCCGGGGTTGTCGTATTTGTTCGCGCTGGCACGCATAGCGAGCTCTTCAGATGATGTCCCGGATTCAAACGGGGGGTCGGTTCCGAGCGCAACGCTGTCCATCACGAGACGCTGTTGTCGACGATGAATAGGTCACGGCCTTTAGTCTCAGAAGTCATTCAGGCTCCCAGCTCTTCTTTTAATCGCCAACCGGCCAGGAGCTACTCTCCCTTGTATCCGTTGACGATTTCGTTCACGCGTTGCTCAACGTCTCGCGCCACCCGCAGCATCGCCTCCACGAGCTGCTCGTCGATGTCCATCTCGCCTTCGTACTCGGCGAGATTACGCTTGCGGTGGTGTTGTAGGCGAGGTCGAAGCGGCTCTCGAGGCTGAGCTCGGTCCGCTCGGCGTCGGCCAGGCGGCGGCTGCCGGAACGCAACAACCCTTTGAGTTCGGTCTTTGCCGGAGGCTCCGGCTTGAGCTGCCCGATCCGCACCAAGTTGTCGAGCTCGCGCTTAGTCATCGGGGCTGCCCATGAGAACGAGGTGCTCGCCTGTAAGCACACGGGTCAGGAACGGGTTGCCGGCGGCGAGACGGTCGTCGTACTCCTTCCGGGTGTAGAGCGTCGGGCTGACCTTCCGGTCGAGGCTTGCCTCCACGGGCGCGAGGGCCGTGTAGAGGGCCTCCAAGGTCAGGTCATCGGCGACGACGAGCAGGTCGATGTCGCTGCTGGCGGTGTCTGTGCCTTTCACCACTGAGCCGTAGATCAGGGCGCGCTCGACCTTTTTCGTGAGCGGAGCCAGCGCCTGGCGGATGGGCTCCACCATTGCGACGGTCTTGCGGACCAGGGCGCACAGCTCCTCGAAGACGGGGCAGTCGGGGTTGGCCTGGTAGTGCTTCTGCTTGCCGATGCGCTTGAGGGTGAGCAGGCCGCTGGAGGTCAGCCGCTTGAGCTCGCGCTGCACGGCGCCGGAGCCGGAACCGGTAAGCTCGATCAGCTCGCTGGCGAAGAAGCTGCGCGACGGCTGGCCGAACAACAGCGCCAGCACGCGCTGCTGGGTGGTGGTGAAGAGAGCGTCGGCGAGGTTGGTGGCCGCGTCCGCACGGCCGGCGGCGGCCTTGCGGCGGGCCGGGCGGGAGGAAAGGGTTGGCGCAATATTTCCCATTTCGGGCATATTAATGCCCTTATTGGGCAACTTTCAACCTGGTTCCTCCTGCGGTTCCCGGCGTCCCGGCTTTGGTCGACCGAAACCCCAGCTTGCGATCGGTGGGCAACGCTAAAGGCCCAGATCACGATCGAGTCTCGTCGGCGCACGGACCTGCTCCATTTCCCGATCCTCCATTCGCTCCCGCGATGCTACATCGTCCCTTTCCTGATCCGCGCCCCGGCGCTTCTCCGGCCCGTTCCCACGGCCTTTTGCGCTCGCGGCTTCACCGATTCCCTCCAGCGCCGAGACGCGCTCGCCGGTGACCGCTTCGAGCTGCTCGCGCAGCGCCTTCGCGTCGTCGGTCACGAGTTCCGCCCGATCACGGGCCCGGCTGATTTCGACGTAGAAGCTCTTCTGGGTGGTCAGGTGCGGATGGTTTGCCTCCATGGCGGCAATCACGTTGTCGACGGTGCGGCCCTGGAACGCGTGCACCGTCGAGGCCCAGGCGTGGTCGAGATGGCGCAGTTGGGGATCCCCTTTGTTCAGGCTCAGCATGCGCCCGTCCTCGAGCCGGAAGGACACCCAGCCGCCGGTCACCGCCACCACCTCGGCGGTGTGGCTGTTGACCAGCCCGAGGGTCTTGTCGTTGCGGGTCCAGCGCACGCGGTCGCCAGTGCGGAGCTCGATCGCCTCGGCCCGGTAGACCTCACTGCCGCCCCGCCGTCCGGCGATTTCGCCCGGTTTCCAGCACACGGTGCCGCTCTCGCCCCCGTCGAGCAGGATCTCCCTTCGTACGTGATCGACGCCCGCCACGCGGCGCTCGTCGCCCTTCTCGACCCCGATCCGCTTGTAGGGCCGGTGGAAGGCCACGACGTCGCCCACCGCATAGTTTCCGGCGAGCGCCTTCTCCGCGTCGGTGTAGCCCTTCGAGACCAGCCGCTCGCTTTGCAATGCGGGACCGTGGATTAGGATCTGCCGGTTCGCGAGAAAGGCAGTTTACGGCGACGCGTTTTCAATCGCGGACACAAGCACCTGCGCGAGAATTGACACCGGACGGTGGAAAAGAAGGAATTCCTGCTGTGCGGAGACGACAAGTATGAGTGTTCAATCGGGATAGTGTCCGATTCCGGAGTAGGACGCAGGATTTCCGGGCAGTTCAAGCTGAAGAGAAGCGACCTCTTCGACAGCTACATCGTCAGCTATGCCGACGACATACTCGCTCCCGGCATCCGTTTCTGCCTTCGTGTCGATCAAACCTTATGCCACGGAATCCAGATTCAGGTGACCTGGCTTCTCCCGTCTATCAGCAGTTGCTCGGATTTCTGGCCGTAAGCATACCGCGATCGGATTCAATTCAGGGTGCCTGAAGTTGTTCCGGGATTCATGCAGGCTGACCTTCGTCCAGGTTGTCGATCAACCTTGACTCAAGCAGCATCCCGTTGCGGTCGAGCACCGAATAGGCAAATGCCGAGATCCGCGAGTTCATATCCTTGAATGCGCTGAGCGTATCCAGGTGAATGTCGCTGCTCTCGAAGCTGGCTTCCTCTCCATCTCGAAGCCGTTTCAGGTGCCGCTTGCGGCTCTTTCTTTCCCGGGAAGTCAGCGAAGCCTTTTCCATCACCAACTGGCGTGCGCATTCAACGTCGTCCGACAAGAGGAGGTCAAGTGCGAGAGACATGTTCGTCATGACCCTGCCGTGCATGTCGACCAGTTCCTCCCATCCATTTGTGGAAAACTCGACCTTGAGGCGGTCCTTGCTTTCTGCCAGTTCCAGCAACCTGTTGACGACGATGTCGCTTGCAGACCGAAAGTTGAAGGACAGGTCGGCAAGCTCCCGCGCCCGGCGAATGTCTTCCTTCTTCGTGCATGATCTTTGCAGTGTCGCGGCAAATCGACGGATATCGGCGAGAGCGTCCCCGACCTCCCTGTCCAGCTTCCGCAACTTGCCAGCCTGTTCGGTATCCAGGTTCCGGTAGATGTCCATCACCGGACTGACAATCGATTCAACCTGGTGACCCATATGGAGCACCTCCCGGGTCAGGGTTCTCAACGCTGACTTTGGAGACTCCGAAGTATCGTCTTCGAGCCCCCGTACACTCTGCAGGGCCGAGTAGTTCTTCGGTTCCGATTCCTCCGGAAGCATCCGCTCCAGCATCCTCGTCAGAGGTCTTTCCAGGAGCCCGACGACCGGAAGGAAGACGACAAGTAGCGCAGCATTGAAGAGGAGATGCACGTAGACGAGCGCCTGCCCGGACTCAACCGATCCAAGAAACGCCAGGGCCGGCAGCAGGTGAACGGCCGGAAGAGCGGCGAGCGCAGCCGATCCTCTCAGGACCAGATTGCCAAGCGGAACCCGCCTGACAGGCGCAGCCATCCGGCGTGACAGCCAGACCGCGATCAGTGCCCCGCCGAGGTTTGCTCCGAGTACGAGCGAAATCCCTGCTGCGACCGGCAGCACTCCGACATTGACGAATGTCACGAACAGGAGGATTGCCCCGATGCTCGAATGCATGACAAACGCGATCACCGCACCTGCAAGAAATGCAGTGATGAAATCGGTCTCCAAGTAGGAGGCGAGCGCTGGCATGAAATCCGCCTCGCGGACCGGTTCTGCTGCCTCGCCGATCAGGCGCAGGGAAATGAGGATGAGGGCGACCCCGACGATGGCCCAACCGACATGTCTTCTGCGTGGGGAGCTGTTGCCGAGGTAGAGCCATCCGCCGACGACGAGGAGAACGGGAACGAGCCATTCAAGCTGGAACGACAGAACCTGCACAACCAGCGCGGAACCCAGATCCGCGCCAAGGACCATGACGACGCCGCTTGCAAGCCCGACATAGCCGGAATGCACGAACACGGCTGTCAGGAGGGCGGCAGCCGTGGAACTCTGCAATGCGACTGCAAGGATTGTTCCGACACCGGCAGCAAGGACCAGGTTCTTGCAATTTCTGAGCGCCAGGCGCTGGAATGATGACCTGGCTGAACGCTCGATGCCGCTTCTCACGACATAGACCCCGAACAGCAGCAGCATAATCGCGCCTGCCAGATTTATTGTGAATGCAATCGTTGCCATGGTTTGGTGGGTCTAGCTGGTCTTGCCTCAAGCACCGACAGGCGGCGCGCGGCTTTCCATGCGATCCGCGGACCTTCCATCGTGTGCGACAATCACCTCCGTCCCCCAACGGGCAAGCGCTTCGGATATCTGCGCCGGTGGAATCGAATCCGTGACCAGGATATCGATGCAGCCGGGACCTCCCGAAATCATGGGCGCGGTCACGGAGAACTTCGTCTGGTCCACGACGAACATCGCCTTCCTGGTCCTGCGAACAACACTGTTCGCGATTTCCGCCTCTTCCGGATCCCGCAACAGGAAACCGTGATCCTTGTCGAATGCATCGGCACTCAGAATGGCAATGTCGAAATAGAACCGTTCGATGAAATCGAGAGTCTCGCGCCCGAAGGTCCCGCACTTGTCCACCTGCAACTCGCCACCTGCAAAATGAACCCGGTTGCCGTTCTGCTGCATAAGGGAACTGGCAACGTTTACCGAGTTCGTAACGACGTGCAGCCCCGATCTTTCGGCCAGCGCATCCGCTACGAAATTCGTTGTCGAACCCACGTCCAGAAACAGTGAACTTCCATCACTGACAAGCGATGCCGCGGCCTTGGCAATCCGCTTCTTCTCCCGGGGCTGCTCGCCAATCCGCCGGAAAAAGTCCGGAACCGAAACGTCTCCGGTCAGAAACACACCACCGTGAACCCGCGCAACAACCTTCTTCTTCGACAGTTTCTTGATGGTCCTGCGGACAGTTTCCTTGGACACTCCCAAGGCATCCGCCAGCTGCGAAGTCCGCGCGGAACCCCCCAGCCTTTGCAGGAGTTCGAGTATCTCGACGGCACGGTGGGTCGTGTCGTCATTTTGGGTTCTTTCGACCATTCCACACCTTTGCACGCATATTTCAACAGATACAATACAGAATCTTGACCGTTGTGATGCTATATGACCGATTCTCGTTCATTTTTACATACAGGGGCCACGTCCCGAACTGGAGAACGGAATCTTGCAGAATGAACGGTTAACGATTTTCCCATGCTGAAAACCACCCCGGCGATCAAGGATGCGGACCGTGACCTGCCATCTCAGCACTCCCGGTACCCTTGCCACAAGGCCATTGGGCGGCGACCTCCTTATGTGGACGGCCTCACAAAGAGACACATGCAGAATTCCGCCCTTGAGCATGGCACGGAAGGCATCGACCGAGACTGGAGGCATTTTCGAGAGGATGGCGATCGTTCCACTGCAGATTCCGGAAGCTGCCTACCACGCTTCTTGCAGGATGATTGCGGGCAGTTATGACCTGTTCGGAATGACATCGGTGCTGAGTGCCATATTGACTTCTCTTCCTTGGCAACGGTTTGCCAGATTTCCGCCCATCACCTGGCAACCGAACCGGCTCGAAATCAACGGCTGGCGAGAACCAGACTCCGATTTGTTCTCCTTTTGAGATCCAACCAATGCACCGTCCTGCTGCTTGGCGTTCTTGCACCCAACATTGCGGAATCCCTGCCAGGTCGCGTCTGGCAGGCAACCTGTACCTACGACCGTGGAGTAGATTGCCAAGGGCTTCTGTCGCGTGGTTTCGTGGAGTGTTGGTTTGGCGGAACGACAGAAACCGGAAGGTCAGAGGGATATGCTGCCGGACCTTCCTGCCCCTGCCCGGATGTCCGCACCACGTCGGGAAGTCATGTCCATCACAACCAACCAGTAGTTCAAGTTGGACTACTGCGGAAACTCGATTGACCGGGTTCGAAACACGGATTCGCCGACACACGGGTTATCGCAATACAACTACCGAGCATGGAGCCCTGCGTACAACCCGTGACGCGGTTGAGCCGAGAAAATAGTCCTCGGCGTTGGGCCGATGAGAGTTGATCAAGATCAGGTCGGCTTCTATGTCGGAAGTCATCTCGGAAATCGAAACACCCGGCTGTCCAGAGGTTGCCGCAACCCTAAGTGCAGGAACACCGGAATACGTTCAATGCCGCTCTTGCACGGGATGCGGGCAAGGCCAAATCCTTGCTTGAAGTGCACATTCGCAACGGTCTCGAACACACCTTGAATGCAATGTAGTCCTGCGACTTGAAGTGAACCAATCGAACTGTCTGCCAACCGTGCGTGATGCAGCCGGTTCCGGTAGTCCAAATCGCTGATCCTGCATTGTTGTATTCTGGCTTGTCTGCAATGCAATCTTCCATCGAAAAATGCACAGGTGACTGTTTCGTCAAAGGAGCAGGTGAATGCGCAGTGAGGTTGGGTCCTTCCCGACCCGGGACAGGCGGTTCGATGGGAGCCCATACCTCGACTGTCAGTTCGTTTTGCCGATACTTGTTCCGGCTTCCAATCTGTTGTGAAGTGGCCGTGATCCGAGGCATGGTGCCCTCCATCGGTCTGATATTCTGAAGAAATCCGTCGCTCAAGGTCACGCGCGGCTTTCCGGGAGCAACCTCTGGAACCTGTTACTGCAACAGGATCCGGCATGTGTTGCGGGGGAAAGCACCGCGAGACCGGGGATGCAGATTGCCGTCTGGAGATAGCCGATGGGCGCTTTGGAGTTGGAGTTGTCCGTTTCTGCATTCAGCCATATAGTCAAGGGGTTGAGTGCGAGCGCTTGGCATCAGGCGTCGGGAATGTGCGGAGCAATGGAACCCGGTACCGGAACCGCGTGTCGGCAATCGTGGAGACGACGCGCAGGCGGAACCTTAGGCGGGAAGAAAGATGTCAGAACAATCGACAAATCCGGAGAATCCTTCAGGTGGGCGGCGCTGGCTTGGTTATGCCCAGGCTGGCCTGATCATTCTTGCCATCGCAGTCGCGCTGTTCCTTGCCCGGGCGCCGGAGCGGATGGAGTTCGGACCGGCTGTTGCGTCCGGGGATGCAGCCCCATTGGTTCAGGTGGTTGTGCCGTCACCTGCGGTGTACGCGCATCAACTGGACCTAACCGGCACAGTTACCCTCAACAGGAAGGTGACGGTGCTGTCCGAGGTTGTAGGACGGGTGATCTGGGTATCGCCGGACTTCATAAATGGCGGTCGGGTGCCGGCGGGCGAGGTGTTTGCTCGGGTCGATCCGCGCAAATACGAAATAGAGGTCAATTCCGCGGAAATGGCGGTGGCAAAGGCACGGGCTCAGCTTCAGATGGCTCGAGGTGCTACCGGTCCTGATTCGGCCCTGCTGGTAGCCGAGGCGGAAGCCGGGCTCGGGCAAGCCGAGGCGGCCCTGTCCCTGGCGCAGCTGAGGCTCGAGCGAACCGGAATCAGCCTTCCCTTTGACTCCCGGGTGATGACTTCGGAGCTAGAAGTCGGTGACCTGGTCGGTCCGCCGGAAGTTGTGGGGAAGCTGTCAGTCCTGGGTGTCGTGTACCGCCCGGCCGCACTCCAGGTGCGTGTGCCGGTCAGCGTCGAGGACCTCGCATCGCTGGATCCGGCGATCGGCCGGCCTGCGCAAGTCAGGACTGTCAACGGTACATTTGACGCCGAACTGGTGCGGGTGTCTTCGGTGGTTGCACTTGAGAGCCGCCTTGCACGTGCTTTTCTGGAATTTTCTGACGATATCCCGAGGGACGAGTTGCCGGTTCCCGGAACATTTGCCGAGGTCACGATCTTTGGTCCAGAGCGTGACGATGTCTTCATGTTGCCCGAGGCTGCCGCCCGGGAATATGACAGCATCTGGATTGTTCGGGAGGGTGTTCTCCAGGCCCTGAATCCCGAGACGGTTGGGCGGTCGACCGATGGATGGATCGTCGAGGCGTTCGAGCCAGGCGATGGCGTCGTGGTGAGTGTCCTTGCGGGTGCCAGGGAGGGGCTGAGAGTCGCCCCCCAACCCGCACCGATCGGGCAATAGAATTGTCGCAGGTGTACGCTTTGGCCGTATGCCCCGGGTCTATTGCAGTAGCAGGGGGATGACGTGAGCAAAGGTCCAATTTCCTATTTCGTGGGAAATCCAGTCGCCGCCAAGCTGTTGATGATTTTCCTGATCTTCGGTGGTGCAATTGCCAGTTTCCAGCTCCCGGTCCGTCCCCTTCCGGTTATCGATCTGCGCACGGTTGTCGTTACGGTTGAGTCACCGGACGCCTCGCCTGGCGAGATGGAAGAGGATGTCAACCGTCGGGTTGAAGAGACTCTCGTCGGGCTTGAGGGCGTGGCCCGCGTGGTCAGCGAGGCCAAGGACGGGCTGGCCCGGATCGAGGTCGAGCTTGACACATTCGCCGACAGCGACACGGTTTTCGACGAAGTCAAGAACGCTGTCGACAGCCTCGAGAACTTCCCGCCGGCGAATGCAGAACTGCCGCAGGTCAAGATCAAGAAACTCAACTACGAGGTCCTGACCCTCGCGGTTTCTTCTGTTGCTCTCTCGGAAAACGCTCTGCGGCTTGCCGCAGAGGACATCTACAATTCGCTGCTGGCCCTGCCATCGGTGTCCCAGATCCGGTTTCGGGGGACCCGGGGCCGGGAAATCGCAATCGAGATGAACGAGGAGGAACTGCGCCGTCACAACCTGACCATCGCCAAGGTTGCCAGGACGGTCCGTCGGGCATCCCTCAACCTCTCGTCCGGAGAATTGCAGACCGATGCGGGCGATGTTGTGCTCCACGTGGAGAGCAAGAAGCAGTACGGGGAGGAATTCGAGGACATTCCCCTGATTACCCGCAAGGACGGGACCATACTCAGGCTGGGCGATGTTGCAACGGTTCGGGACGGTTTCGTCGACGAGAATATCCTGTCAGAGGTTGAAGGTATTCCGACCGTTTTCCTCCGGATCGAAGTCGCGGAAGGTCAGTCCTTCATTCGGACTGCGAACGCGATCAAGGACTGGCTGGCGCGCTTTGAACCTCCACCCGCGGTGGAGGTCTCGATCTGGAACGATGCCGCCGAGCCACTCTCAGAAAGGTTTACGGAAATCATCCAGAATGCGGTCATCGGCATTGTCCTGGTTTTCGCGTGCCTTGTTCTGGTCTTTGATCTCCGGGTTGCGACCTGGATAACCGTGGGAATACCGCTCAGCTTCGTCTCCGCATTGTTGTTTTTCGATGTCTTTGATCTCACATTGAACCTGGGAACGATGCTGGCATTCTTTGTGCTGATAGGCATCGTTGTCGACGACGCGGTTGTCGTTGGCGAGAGCATCGCTTCCGAACGTGACAAGGGAAAGAGCGCAGTTGATGCGGCGATTTCGGGAGCACGCGCTGTAGCCGGACCGGTAACGGTCGGCGTGCTCACAACGGTGCTGGCATTCGTTCCACTGTTGTTCGTGACGGTGGAGAACTACCAGATCATCCAGGTATTCTTCCATGTTGCGTTGATTGTTCTCTTCATTTCACTCGTCGAGGCGTTCTGCATCCTGCCAGCTCACCTGTCGCATGAAAGACAGTGGAGCCTCTTTCCATTGCGAAACGTCAAGGATTGGGTGTGCAACCGGCTCGAGGTGGTCCGCGACGCGGTTGTCGTGCCGGCGGTGTCCTGGTCGGTCCGCAACATTCTGGTGACTGTCGTCATTGCCGTGGCATTTGTTGCCGCCGCCATCGCCCTGGTCCGAACCGATACCGTCGGCGTGGTTGTTTTCGACAGGTCCGCCAGTGTTACCAACACGATTCATGCAGATCTGCGCCTGCCGGTTGGCGCATCCTTCAGTGCAAGCGTAGACGCTGCGCAGCGCTTTGTTGCAGCAGCACAATTGATCAATGAACAACTCGTGGGAACGTCGATCAGGTCGATCGGCGTGAAGGTTGGCGAAACGAGCGACGCGCCGGCAACGAGAACGGGCCAGGACGGGGCTATCCGGAACAACCTGGCCACGGTTGCTCTCAGGCTGCATGATCGACCGATACGCCAGGTGTCTCCCGAAGACATCGAGCATGCCTGGCGCCGCAATGTCGGATTGACTTCGGACCTGGAAGAGATCTCGATCCGGACAACCAGGGTCCAGTTCAAGCCCTCGGTCGCATATGCCCTGGTCCATGATGATCCGGAAATCCTGCGGGAGGCCGCGACAGAACTGAAATCCTTCATGGGTCAGGTCCCGGGACTTTATGCAGTTTCTGACAGCCTGTCGCCCGGCAAGCGGCACTTCGAGATTGAACTGACTCCGGTCGGCGAAGCTGCCGGACTGACCCCGGCCATGGTCAGCAAGCGGCTGCGGGCGAGTTTTCATGGTCTGGAAGTCCAGAGAATCCAGCGCGGCCGCGACGAAGTAAGGGTTGTGGTCAGATACCCGGCCGACCGAAGGCAGAGTCTTCGTGAACTTACCGGAGAGTGGATCAACATTCCGGGAGGCCAGGAAATACCCCTGTGGACCGCGGCAAGAGTAATCGAGCAGCAAGAAACTGCCACGCTGACGCGCATCGACGGACGCCGGGCTGCCCTTGTCAACGCCCGGGCAGATCTGGCTTCCGCAACGCCTGTCCAGGCGCGACGCAAGATTGCCGAGGAAATTCTTCCCGGGCTTCTGGCAAAGTTTCCTGGCCTGGTCATATCGCCCGATGCCGGGGCCCGGGATGAGCGCGAGATGCTTCGGACACTGGCCGTCCTGATTCCCATTGTCCTGTTGCTGATGTTTGCCCTGATTGCGTCGTTTCTTCGCAGCTACTGGAAGCCGTTCGTGGTTGTCACCGGCGTTCCGGTCGCTTTTGCCGGAGCCGTGTTTGGCCATTGGATACTCGGCTGGCACCTGACAGCTGTTTCCATTTTCGGAATGGTCGGCGTTGCCGGGGTTATCGTGAATGACGGGCTGCTTCTTCTCGATCGCTACAACAAGATCCGGCGCGAGAATGAAATGCTGCCTGCCATTGCCGCAATTTCCGCCGCTGCACGCGACCGCTTTCGAGCGGTGTTCCTGACATCTCTTACGACCGTGCTCGGACTTTCTCCGCTTCTCTATGAACGAAGTGACGACTTGCTGTTCATTGTACCTTTCGCTGTCAGCATGCTTGGTGGCCTGGTCGCATCGACCGCATTTACCCTGTTCGTGCTTCCTGCGATCTTCATGATCGTGGAAGGACGAAGGGAAAATTGAAGAGACAATCGGACCTGTTGGCTTGCTAGCCCACCTTCCGGTTGAAATTGCTGAAAC
Organism: Paracoccaceae bacterium; assembly: GCA_963664715.2. Lineage (GTDB taxonomy): Bacteria > Pseudomonadota > Alphaproteobacteria > Rhodobacterales > Rhodobacteraceae > JAPOXR01. The sequence continues at coordinate 76,709 of CAXXUY010000011.1, read as the reverse complement.
AGCCGTTCTGGGAATGCGGCAGCGGGCTGAAGCGGCTGCGGCCACCGGCAATCGAGCAGGTAGGACTCGACCGCACCTGGGGATGAAGTGTCGGCAAGAACGGCGAATGGTGATCACAGAGTGCCCTGCATGTGTACAGGCAGTCGAGATCCAGCGAGACCGAAGGTGAATGCCTCCAACCGTGACAGGTTGATGTGCCGGATACCTGAAGCCGTCCCGGGTACGGTTGCCGGATGCCCGGGTGTATCGAGATTGATGATGACTTTTGGAGGCTGCTCACCGATCAAACATCGCTGCAACCCTGGCCACTTTCCAATAGCGGATTTCATCGGTCCCGGAAGACTCGCAAGCCCTTGCGAGGGATTGACTCATCCGCATCTGGACAAACTACCTGGCAAGTTCCTATGGAGTCTGCGTTGAACTGGCAGCGCGTTTTCGGGATGACAGTCAACCAAATGGCCGGTCGTTGTCTTCCCGACAGCAGACGACTCGACGACGGAGAAATTTGTTAGCCCCGATGGAAGGGGTACAGGAGGAGTTTCATGGTTATTGCCATCGAATGTGTCGCCCCGACCTGCAGCCGGACCGGTGAAGGCGCGGTATGGGACGAGCGGTCGAATGTCCTGTGGTGGGTCGACATACCGGCAGGGATCATTCACCGGTATGAATTTGCCACGGGCAAGAATGACGGTGTGGAATTCGGGGAACCCGTTGGCTGCCTGGCCATGCGCGAGCAGGGCGGGCTCGTACTTGCCACGAAGACAGGGTTCTGGTTCTTCGATCCCGCAACCGGCGCCAGGGAACACATAGCCGACCCGGAATCTCATTTGCCCGACAACCGGTTCAACGACGGAGCCACGGATTCCCAGGGCCGTTTCTGGGCGGGAACGATGAAGGACGGGAAACCCGCGGAACGACAGGGTGCATTCTATCGCCTGGATGGCGACCTGGGAGTCACATGCTGGAAGGACGGGTTCTATACGACCAATGGCCTGGCCTTTTCTCCGGACGGCAGGCGGATGTATTTTTCCGACAGCAACGCGGATGTACGCATGATCTGGTCCAGCGAGTATGACCCGGCAACCGGAACGCCGGGCCAGCCGGAGCTCTATTTCGACACGAGGCCGGTCGCCGGACGCCCGGACGGAGGAACGGTGGACGCCGAGGGATGCTATTGGCAGGCGGGTGTCGGAGGTTGGCAGCTTTACCGGATCTCACCCGGGGGAAAACTCCTTCGGACAATCGACGTACCTGTAGAAAAGCCTACCAAACCGATGTTTGGCGGACCCGATCTCGACATATTGTTCGTTACATCAATAGGCGATGGGCTGACCGCCGGAACCGAGCAGCGGCAACCGGACGCCGGTGGCCTGTTTGCCATAACGGGACTTGGCGTCAGGGGACTTCCGCAGGCACGATTTGCAGGCTGACCCAGTTCGGCCGGGTCAAGGGAAAATCCGGGCAATTGAGATCGGGAGCAACAGCTTGACTGGCCTCAGGGGCCCGAACCTGCCCTGTGGGGGATCCCGCCAGGGAAATGGATGAATGCCGAATTCCGTTAAAGTTCCGGTCATGGACACAATCAAACAAATACCGAGGGCAATGTGATGAAGCGATTGTTGATCACCGGTGCTGCCGGCGGGCTGGGGTCCGAATGCCGCAAGCGGCTTGGCCATCTTGCCGAGATCCTGCGAGTTTCCGACCGCAACGACCTTGGCGAGGCCGCGCCCAATGAAGAGATCATTCCCTGCGACCTTGCAGACAGGAAGGGTGTGGAAAGGCTGGTCGAAGGCTGTGATGGAATCGTCCATTTGGGTGGCCAGTCGATTGAGGCACCCTGGGAGGTCATCCGCAATTCCAATATCGAGGGCATGTTCAACCTCTACGAGGCCGCCCGCAAGCATGGAAAACCGCGCATTGTCTATGCAAGTTCCAACCACGCTATCGGTTTCTACAAGCAGACCGAGCAGCTTGATGCCAATTCGAGGATCAGGCCGGACGGGCTCTACGGTGTCTCGAAAGTCTTCGGCGAGGCGCTGGCGTCGATGTACCATGACAAGTTCGGGGTCGAGACAGCATGCATCCGGATAGGATCCTGTTTTACGGAACCTGACAACCACAGGATGCTGTCGACATGGATGAGCTATGAGGACTTCGTCAGGTTGATTGAGTGCGTTTTCGCGGTGGCGAGGCTGGGTTGCCCGATCATATATGGCGTTTCGGACAATGACGCGAAGTGGTGGGACAATCGGGAAGTCGCCTATCTGGGCTGGCGACCGAAGGACAACTCCGAAAGGTTCCGCGCCGGCCTCGATGCCAGGATGGGCCCTCCGCAGGCGTCCGACCCGGCCGCTCTCTTCCAGGGCGGCACCTTTGCTGCTGATGGGATTCACGAAGATTGACAGATGGTGCGCAGCGGTCTCGGGATCACGTTCGGCCCGGTTCCAGGTTGTCATCATCCGGGTCCGCCAGCAGGCAACCTGCCGGCAATCGCGTGGCAATGACCCCGGGGCGCTGCTTGACTCACCCGTGATCGTCACGGCGGTCGCATCGGTTTGACAATGAGTTGCTCAAATTCGCGTGGCTTGGCATATTGGCCTGACCCAGTATCGATGTCGCCAGCATCCAAATCTATCTATCGGGGACGTTCTGATGCATATCAGGGATCCGAACACGGTTGATACGGCCATAGCCGGGCGAAACCCGACAATGGCGGTTCGACCGCAGTCCCGGTTTCCGATCGCAGTCGTGGGATACAGCTACCGCTTGCCGGGGGGAATACTCACGGACGAGGAGTTCTGGCAGCTGCTGACCGAACGGGAGATCATCCAGGAGCCGGTCACCGACCGCTACGGAAGGGGTTATCGCCCCGTAGGCGGTTATTCGGGTCCCGGACGTTTTGCCAGCCCGTACGAAGGCCTGATCCGGAAGGACGGAGAGAAACTCTTCGACCGCAGCCTGTTCGGGTTGTCGCAAAACGAAATGACCCTGATGGACCCGCAGATGAGGATGCTGCTTTCCTGCTCCTGGGAGACTTTTGAACGCTCGGGCTGGGACCTCAATTCATTGCACAACAGTCCCACCGGTGTGTTTGTCGGCGCTCAGGTCCCGTCGGTGGCAAGCTGGCGACCGATGCATGGTGCATCCCAGTTCGATGTTACGAGCATCAGCCTGGCGATGCTCGCCAACCGCATCTCGTACCATTTCAACCTGATGGGGCCGTCAACCACCTACTGCACCGCGTGTTCGGCGAGCCTGACCGCGCTGCACGCGGCGATCAACTCGTTCAAATGTGGCGATTGCGAACAGGCTATCGTTGGTTCAGTCAACTATCTTGGCACGGCCAGGTTGAGCGCCTCATTCAATGCCCTGGGCGTGATCAGCCCTGACGGCAAGTGTCATTCATTCGATGCCGACGCCAATGGCTACATGCGCTCGGAAGGTGCATTCATCTTTGCAATCAAGCCGCTGGAGGTGGCCGAAAGGGATGGCGACCGCATTCACGCCATCATCGAAGCAACTGCAGTGAATGCCGCAGGCGCCGCCGACGGAAGCGAGAGCCTTGCCCAGGGACGTTACATTACTGCGCCAACCCGCCACGCCCAGGCGGAACTGATGCGTGACGCCCGCAACCGGGCGGGACGCGACGCCAGTGAATTCGACTAAATCGAGGCGCACGCAACCGGAACCGTCGTTGGCGACCGTGTCGAGGGGAACGCCATAATCGATGCGTATGGGGGCGTTGAGCGAAATGGCCCGCTGCGAAGGTTTACTCGCGAGTGCATTGACCGCGGCCCGCCGGCCGGACCCGTGTCACCCGGTGCTTACCGCGAGGTCCTGCTGACCGGTGCCACCGGGTTCATTGGCCGTTTCTTCCTCTGTGAGTTGCTGCGGCAGAATGCCGGGCTGAAGGTGCATTGCTTGGTACGCGCCACGGATTCTGTCCATGGATTTGAGCGAATTTGCGCCGCCCTGCGGCAGGCGGAAATCTGGGACGATTCCTTCGAGTCACGGATCGTCGTGGTGGTTGGCGACGTCGCCAGCGCCGGGTTCAACCTCCCCGCCGGGCAATTCGACGACCTGTGTCGACGCATTGATGCCGTCTATCACCTGGCGGCCGACATCAGTGTCCAGACATCATATCAGGACATGCGAAAGGTCAACACATTCGGCGTCCGCAACGTGCTCGAACTGTGTTTGACCAATCGATTCAAGCATCTGTTCTTTGCGTCAACATTGGGCGTGTTTCCTCAATACTTCTACGGCTTCGCAAACGAATTCAGGGGCGAACGCATCCTCGACGGGATGCAGCCGGACCTGGTGAAGATGAAGGAGATGTTTCCGACCGGCATGCTTGGCTATCCGTGGAGCAAGCTGACATCCGAGCAGGCGCTGTCATTCGCGCGGCAGGTCGGCATGCCGCTGGTGATATTCCGCCTTCCGCAAACCAATCAGTCCAGTTCGGGTTTCAGCCCGCCGGGTGACCTGGCAGTCAGGTTGTTTGCCGCAGTTGCCGAATGTGAAGTCATGCCGAAGGGATTCACCTTCAGGAGCAGCAACGAAGCCGTCGATACGCTCAGCCGGGTCTGCGTGGCCATTTCCCTGAATCCGGAAAGACGGTTCATGATCTACCATTGCTGCAACCCGCAACTGGACCGGTACGACCTGGAACCTGCCGATTTCGGATTCTATTGGCCCCGAGTGTCCTACGATTCGTTCAAACGCATATGCCAGGCGCGGGGCGAGGCTTCACCATTGCACGGCCACTGGACGGTGTTCGATCAATTTGAGCGGTATTGGTTCAGCAGTGACAAACCGCGAGACCGCTTGCCGCTTGAGGACAGTGCCATCCGCGGGGATTGTCCGCTTCCAATCAAGTGGGCGGGAACCTTCACCAAGCTCAGACGCACTCATAACTGGGTCGAGCGCAATCGCGAGGATTGGCCGTACACCGTACCCCGGAGCCGTCTGGACCTTGACTGCCTGTTGACCAGGGCCGAGAGCTATGCCCGGGACTTGGGTGTTGCATTCGACTTGGCCTATCCTGGCTGGATGCGCCAGTCGTTGCAAAGCCTGGTCGGCGAGTTGAGCAAGCCGGAGGCGAGGCTTGTCGAGGGCAGGCTGGGCAATGTCGTGTTCGAACTGAGTCGGTTCCTGCGTCAAAACGCGGAATTGGCCAGTGAGCGTCAGCGACACGCGGAGATTGAGGACGGGGAGATTGCCCGGCCGGTGTTTATCGTCGGAATCAACCGGAGCGGCACAACCATGCTGCATCGCCTGATGGCGCGAGACCGGCGGTTCTGGGCACTGAGGTTATTCGAACTGGTTACACCGGTCCTGCCATCGGGCAGCTACAACACCGTGGCAGGCACGCCCGATGATCCCCGGTGGGCACAGGCCGAGGAAGCACACAACGCCATAGAAGTCTTTGATGCGCTCAAGGGCATTCACCCCGTCGAATTCGATGAGCCGGAAGAGGACTTTCCGATCCTCAAATTGTGCTTCAAGAGCTGGACCTTTGCCTCGCAGTACCACGTGCCCGGCTTTGCCCGCTGGCTTGCTTCGAGTAGTCTTGACGATGCCTATTCCTTTCACCGCCGGCTGCTGCAGCATTACACGTGGCAGCGCAGACAGGTTCAACCCGATCACCAAGGACAGTGGCTGCTGAAGATGCCTTTCCACCTCAAGGAGTTGAAGGCGCTGATGGCGACTTATCCCGACGCGCTGTTCATCCAGACCCACCGTACTCCTGCCGAGGCGCTGGCATCCTGGTGCAGCCTGGTGGAACGGGCGCGCTCCGTGGTGATGGAGCCGCTCCAGGCTCAGCTGACCGGTGCCGAACAGCTGGAATTCATGAGCGGCATGCTGAATGACGCGACACGATTTCGCCTTGACCATCCAGAACTGGAACATCGTTGGGTCGACCTCGCATATTCCGACATGATCCGGAACCCCATGGCAGTCATTCGCAATGTCTATGGCCACTTCGGCTGGGAGCTGGACCCGTCGGCAACCGGTGCCATGAATTCGTGGTTGCAGCAGCAGGAAGAGCGACGCCGCCACGAAGACCGGCACAGTTACGCCCTGGACGATTACGGACTGACACGAGGCGAGGTGTCCGGCGCATTCGCACCGTATCTGGAGTTTGCGGCAGGTCGCGGGATTTGCATGTAGCGTTCCCGGAAGCCCCGCTTCCCACAGTTTCGAATTCGAATGGCAGGAGCCAGCCGCGGTCCGCGGATCAACTCGGAAGACGCCAAGACAGGCCTGTGTCCAACCATTGATGGCGGGTTTGGGGAGATGCCCCGCTCTTGCAGGATTTCGAGGAAGACCTTCCCTGGACTGTCCTGTTGTTGCGCTTGTCATGACTAGTCAGACTAGTTAGTATCGTTGAATGGGTGTCACCTAATCCGTCTACGAAGCCAAGGCCCGGTTTTCGGAGGTCATTCGCCAGGTACGTGCTGGAAGGACGATCACTGTCACTTTCCGCGGAGAGCCGGTGGCAGAGATCCGGGCGATCGAGCGCCGGTCGGAGCCCGGTCTTGATGAACGCCTGAGAGAACTCGAACGCAGCGGCTCGTTGTTGCGCCCGATGATGCCGAAGGAAACGTTGCGGCCGACCGGAAACCGGCCGGGTGCGCTTGCGCGGTTTCTCGCCGAGCGCGACGAATGAACGTGGCGTATGTTGACACTTCCGTGTTGGCCGCGATTGCGTTCGGCGAATCCGAAGCATCCACTTACGCGGAACTCCTGGGCAGTTTCTCCCGGCTGATATCGTCCAACCTGCTTGAAGCGGAATTACGTGCCGCGTTCCTGCGCGAGAATCTGAGCTTCCATGAGCGTGCTGTCGCGGGAATCGAGTGGGTCATTCCTGAAAGGACCCTTTCTCCGGAACTCGCATCGGTACTCGACACGGGATGCCTGCGGGGTGCAGATCTCTGGCACGTCGCCGTTGCACTCTATGTCTCGCCCCGGCCCGACAAGCTGTGTTTTTTCACCCTTGACGAAATCCAGGGCCGGATTGCGGAAGAACTGGGCTTCCGGTCACCATTCGGGCAGGACAGTCTGGCTTCATAGCCGACCCATGGAGTCGGCCTGCGTTCCATGTCGCCGGTAGCCGGCAATTGGCCGGTTCAAGTGTTTCCGACGCCCGTGTCGGACTTGAGAACTTCGGGAGGATTCTGGTCGGACGATTCTGACAGGCCGGTTCCCAGTCTCGGTAGCTGACCCGGGTGCACATTGCTGCGGCGCAGGCGTGTGCAGGCAGCATGAAGCATCCCGTCCCGCAGAGTCTCCGGCCTGGAAGGCCTGCGGCACCTGAATGGAAGTCGGACAGTACATTGATCCGCGTCCCGCCGACCTTGTCGGAAACTTCAGGCGCTGCAGTTTGCCTGCTTGCACCGGGAGACCTTGGCTTGAGGAAGTACGGGCTGGAGTTCGCGGTCAACCTGCATGTTCTGCGGTGTTGGTGGCCTGGCCATACAACATCGAAATCCTGAAGGGACCGCAATTCTTGACTTTTACCGCCAGTGAATGAGACCCGTCTTGCATTCGTATGCAACTTTCGCAGCATGCAAGTTTGGTGTAACAAGAGAGTACATCCATCAAGGTCAATTCAATTTGCAGCAAGGAGTGAACATCAATGCAATTGACAAGAATTTCACTGGCAGGCGCGACCGCGCTGGTACTGGGAAGTGCCGCATTGGCGGATTGCGGCATTTCGTCAGGCCGCGTCAGCATCGTGGGAAACGAGTTTCCGGCAATCCAGACCGTCGGCTCGGGCGCCGAAGAATGTGCCTCGGATACAGTGGAGGTCACCAAGAACCTCACGGCCGACCACCAGAAGATCAACGTCGCCGGCCTTTCGAGCGACCCATCTGAATACACGACCGCCATTATCGCCAACTCGTCCATCGTGGCATTGATGAATGAAGATATCATTCGGCCCTTGAACGACCTGGTGGCGATGCACGGCCAGGACCTTCAGCCAGGGCAACTCATCAAGATCGGGGATGACATCATGGCAGTGGCGTTCATGGCGAATGCCCAGCACCTCATGTACCGCAAGGACATCCTGGAGCAGATCGGCGTCGAGCCTCCCAAGACATACGAAGAGCTGCTTGCTGCCGCGCAGATGATCCGCGATCAGGGCATCATGGAAAATCCGGTTGGCGGCGCCTATGCCGCAGGCTGGAATCTTGCCCAGGAGTTCAACAATATCTTCATCGGATTCGGTGGCACCCACTTCAAGGCGGGCACTGCAGAGCCGAATGTGAATTCGGAAGCCGGCATCAAGACGCTTGAATTGATGAAGGCCCTGACGGAGTACATGAACCCCGATTTCCTGACTCATGACTCGAACGCCACCAACGCGGAATACCGTGCCGGCAACGTGGCTTTGCTGAACATGTGGGGCTCACGCGCGGCAACGCAGCCCACAACCGAGGGAGTTATGGAAGAAGTCAAGAATGGCCACGCGATTGCAGGTCCGATGACCGTTGGCGGCGGTTCGATCCCGGCATCGACGCTCTGGTGGGACGGATGGACCGTCGGAAGGCACATCTCCGATGAGGATGCCGAAGCTACCTTCCTGGCGATGAAGCATGCAATCCGACCAGAGATGCTGAACGAGGAAACCAGTCTGCTGGCCGTCTGGCTGATCGAAGGCTACCAACCGACCGATGCGGCCATGGGCGTGTTCGAAGCGGCCAAGATGGGCACGACTCCCTATCCGATGCTGCCCTATATGGGACTTATCCATACTGCCCTCGGCAACGAACTGGCAGATTTCCTCCAAGGCAAGGAATCTGCTGAACAGGCATTGGCCGATGTTGAAGCTGCCTACATCGCGGCTGCAACTGAAAAGGGTTTCCTGTAGGCTGAAGCCATGGTGGCGGGCGGCTGACGCGGCCGCTTGCCACCTCGGGCATTCCGGATCACCGCCATGCGGCACAAGACCTTTTTCTGGTTCTTTCTTCCGACAGGGATGGCGATGCTGTTGTTCATCGCGATGCCCATTGTCTCCGTGGTCTTCCAGTCTGTCTTTGCCCCGCACGAGGCAGTGCTGCGCGAGGTCGAGAACTGTGTTCCGCTGGTCGGATGCAAGACAGAAACCGCCATGGACCACGAGGCGACACGCGCCCTGCGGGAAGCAGAGCCGCTCGGCCGCTTCGTCGGGTTCGACATCTTCCTCGACCGCGGCCATCTGGCAGTGGCCGAGGTGAGGGAGGCGTGGGCTGCATCCGCAACCTGGAGGGAATTCTCGAATCGAATATTCAATCTGCCATTGTACCGCGCACTGAGTTTCACGGTCACATTCACATTTGTCGTTACCCCACTTCTGATCGTCCTCGGGATGATGATCGCGCTGGCAGTCAATTCACTGCATCGGCACCTCAAGGGGCTGATGATCTTCTTCTCGCTTCTTCCGATGATCGTGACTCCGCTGATCGGCTCACTGATTCTCTTCTGGATGGTAGACAGCAGGGGGATCGTGGGTTCTGCGCTTGTCGCCATTGCCGGGGATCCCAATTTCTCGTTGAAGGCTTCGACCGGCCTGACCTGGATCATGCTGATCGTCTACGGGGTCTGGCATGCTGCCCCCTTTGCCTTCGTCGTATTCTATGCGGGCCTTCAGACCCTTCCGCAGGACCAGATCGAGTCGGCGATGATCGACGGGGCCTCGCGCTGGCAACGCGTCAGATACGTTGTCGTTCCGCACCTTATGCCTCTCGTGACATTTGTGGCTCTCATTCAGTTGATGGACAACTTCAGGGTCTTTGAGCCGATTGTCGGATTCAATGCCTCGGCGCACGCGACCAGCCTCAGCTGGATTATCTTCAACGACCTTGGTGGCGAGACCCGCCAGTTATCCGCCGCATCTGCCTCGTCGGTCCTGACAATAATCGGTGTTGCCATCCTGCTTTCGCCTGTGCTGGTGCGCACCTGGCAAGACTTCCAGAGAAAGGCCTGACAGGTGAGCGTGGCAGCACAGAGACGGTCCACCGGCCTGCAGCTTGCGATCGGCGCGTTTGTTGTCGGGTGGTTCATCCTCGCCGCCTTTCCGTTCATCTGGACAGTCTGGGGTTCCTTCAAGGTTGAACTCGATTTTTTCTCGATTGCCAACTGGACCAACGCGCTGACCGGGGAACGGACCAAGGCCGCTTACGATCGTCCCTTTACCGGCGCTGGGTATCACGGTGCCTGGGTGCAGGAAGAATTCTGGCGCAACGTCATAAATACCGCCATTGTCTGTTTCTTCGTTGTCTGCACATCGCTGACCATCGGTACGCTCGGTGGCTATGCACTTTCGCGCTCCTCGTATCGCTATACCTTCTGGCTCCTGATCACCGCACTCATCTTCCGCGCCATGCCGCCAATCACGCTGGTAGCGGGTTATCTGCTGCCTTTCTTCGAATGGAATGTCTGGGGAATCCTTCCGACGACAATCATCGTGCTTGTGGCGATCAACCAGCCATTTACGCTCTGGATGTTGCATGCCTTCTTCCAGAAGATTCCGAAGGAGCTTGACGAGAGCGCCAAGGTTGATGGCAGCACCCAGTTCCAGGCATTCCGCTACGTGATTATTCCGGTGATGTGGCCCGGCGTCATTACCACGGGCCTGTTCTCGTTCCTGCTAGCCTATAACGACTTCGCCGTGACGTCCATGCTGCTGAGCGAAACCAACCGAACCATGGTCCCGGAAATCGCGGCCTTCCTTGGCACCACATACACCGAGGGCAACGTCATGTTCGCGGTGTCAGCAGTGGTCTCGGCCACCGTGCCGCTGTTCATCCTCGTGATGTTCTTCCAGCGCCAGATTGTCAGCGGGCTTACCGCCGGCGCGGTCAAGGGCTGACCGGTGGGAAGCACTGCCAAACAGGCGTTCAGGGATTACGTCGAGGGTTGCAGGATCGGCGGCGATCTGGCCGCTTCCGCCCGGACGTTCTTTTCACCGGCCGCGTCGATCAATGTTGTCCATCCGTTCAACGCGCTTGAAGGGTTTGAAGCCTATCTCGACCGCTTCATCATTCCCCTGAACCGCAGCTTCAATCACCTTTTCCGCAACGACTACATTGCCTTTACGGGCGAGTTCGAGGGGGCCGAGTGGGCAACATGCACTGGCCACTACACCGGTCATTTTGAACGGGACTGGATCGGAATACCCGCCTCCGGCGCGATGGCGCATCTTCGCTTCGGGGAGTTTCACAGGATCGAAGACGGCCGCGCCGCAGAGAGCTACATTTTCCTGGACATTCCGGCCCTGCTCATCGATCGAAATGTCTGGCCAATTGCCGACAGTCCCGGAAGAGCGCGAGGCTTCACCGGATTCCTGCCCGGGCCGGCGACGGGAGACGGCCTGCAATGGCATGACAATGATCCGGCACGATCCCGGTCAAGCGTCGACATGGTTACAACCATGTTGCGCGCTTTGGCCACACCCGATGAAGCATGGCGCCCGTTCTGGCACGAGAAAATGACATGGTATGGCCCCGCTGCGTTCGGCGCCTTTGCCGGCGTGGAGAATTTTGCAGGATTCCAGGTTCCATTCGAGGAGGCTTTCGAAGGCTGGTCCGGCGGTGCTTCGAATAACGGGATGACTGAACATGCCTGCCGATTCGCCGACGGCGATTATATCTGCAGCGCAGGATGGCCTTCCCTGACCGGTGTTCAGGTCAAGCCCTTCCTGGACCAGCCAGCCACGAACAAGCGCGTCTTCATGCGGGTCTGTGACTGGTGGCGGCGTGAAGACAACTTGCTGGTCGAAAACTGGATTTTTGTTGATATCCCGCATGTTCTGCTGCAGCTCGGCAGGGATGTGCTTGGCGAAATCCCAAGGCTATCCGCTGGCGGACATTCCGCGGTCAAGACTTCGTGATTTCTCGCGTCTGCCGGCAATACGGAACTGCTGGCTTTCAATCGCAGGTTTTCTGCAGCTGGCAGCGCTCGGACGTTGATTCAGCGGGCCTTGAAGTGTGTCGATGATGGCTGCGTTCAGGCAGCAGACGTAAGTCTCCCAGACGTTCGCAAACCAGGCTCGCGTCAAGGAAACAACGAAGTTCAACCCGCGCAACGGAAGTGCCGTGATCTGCCGGTTGGTGACAGTTCCGCAGATTCTCGGGTCAGAACGAAGCTTCCGGCTCTACATTCTGGCCACTGATCACCTCGCAGCGCGCACTATCAATGGTTGGCATTGGCTCCTCAAGAGCGCTCTTGAACGGGAGGTCCGGATAGACGGATACAATTCCGTTGGCCACACCGGTCACACTTCAAGAGAACAGGACTCGTCCTTGAACTCAACCCGATGCAGCCATCTTCGCCTGTCCATGCGATCAGCCTTTCTTGTTCCTCCGACCTCTGGCTGCGCTGAGTATCGATTTGTTGATGAAATGGACTGCTTGCAGGCGTCTCTGGGGAGAGCAACTGGTCCAGGCTCGGTGTTGTTGGCTGGGATCGGTCTTGTTCCTGGTACGCCTGCTTTGTAGGAGTCAGTGACATATACGAAATCCGGATCACTGCCAGATTGATGCAGGATAAGCTTACCCATGCGCGACAGGAAAAGCCAAATGTGGACGGTGTTCAAGACTCGATTGACTGAATCTGTGCAAGATGTCGCGTCAGTGATTTCGCGCGACAGGACTTTGCCGAAAATGGAGTCGATACCCCGGGGCGTTTTGGTTCTCAATGCGTGCCAACGTTTCGGCCGAACTCCCTGCAACCCAGAATGCGGGATCCGAATTGGATTGCTGGACGGACCGACATGATCAGGTCAAACCGCTGCAAGCGGCATGGTCTGGAACACTTGACACAACTAAAGGCGGAATCTGATGAAGCTCTATCATGCTGCGACTAGCGTTTGTTCGCAAAAAGTTCGGGTGGGCATGGCCGAATTGGAACTGGAATATGACAGCGTCACGCTTGACCTTCAGAAGGGTGACCAGTTTGACCCGGACTACATGGCGCTCAACCCGGATGCGGTTGTGCCAACGCTCAACGACAAAGGCTTGGTGATTGTAGAGTCGAGCTTGATCCTCGAATATCTCGACAGGGAATACAATGGCCGGAAACTGATGCCTGCAGATACTGGAGAGGAAACTGCAGCCAGACACTGGCTGTTGCGGACGGTCGCTGTACATGCTGCCATAAACACACTGACATTCTCTACCGCCATGCGGCGCAAGATCCTGGCTGAGAAGAGCGAGGAGCAAATTGCTGCAAGCCTGGCGAAAATGCCCGACCCGGTCATGAGGAAGAAGAGGCATGACCTGTTCGACAACGGCCTGGCCTCACCCTATCTTGGTCAGGCCCTGATGTGCCTCCGCCGTACTTTTGAAGACATGGCTGCGGCATTGAAGGATGGACGCTGGGTCAGCGGCAGCGAATTTGGCATCGTCGACATCGCACTCATTGCCTACCTGGACCGGCTTGACCACCTTGGCTTCGACGGCCTGTGGATGCCGAAATACCCGGCTCTCGGCGACTGGCTCGCCAGCATGCGCGCGCGGCCGAGTTACGAAACCGGGATTGCGAGCCATATTCCAGCCGGTGCGATCGAAGCCTATCGCAAAGGCGGGTCCGCGGCTTGGCCAGAACTAGAAAGGTTGTGGATTCGTTCTTGAATTCAGCAAACCTTGTAGTTCGCCGTGATTGACACGTCGGATTTCCTTTGCTTACGCCTTTTGTTGCCAAAGATTTGCCAGGCATCCTCTCTTGCTGGTTTTCTATCGAAGCTTTGACGGATTCTCGAGCGTTCAAACAGAACTGCTGATGGACATCAATGTTCATCGGAGGAAGCGGAACTCTTGAAGCGTCTGCCGTGCAGACAGGTGCCGTACGGAATATAGGCTGCTCAATGACAGTCGCGATGGGCTGCCATCCGTGAGGCATCGACAAGTTGTTGATGACCGTGTCGGATTCCTAGCCGATGATCAAAGGCCACTAAAGTTGACATGTTCCAGTTTGGCGAATTTGTTTGCGAAATTGCTTAGTTGAACAAAATGACGCCTTCGGCGACTATGAATCTATCCATGTTTGATTTCGGTCAGTTGCTCACCAGCGCGGCTCGGAGTAGCCCGTAAGGCACTTGAGAATTCCGGCAAGAGGTGATTGCCAGAAACAGAAGTGGCAGGTGTCGAGATATCGTCTCTGTCACTGGCAGGATATGGCTTTCAGTAAGTGACCGGACTGTGGATTTCAGCGCGATCCACCGTCGCACAAAACGCGTCCCGTTCCCTCTGAACTGACAGGAGGGTGACAACGCAATGAGTTCCCCGGATTGAGAGGTCATTCCATATCATCACTTCAGGTTCGAATTGGCAGTTGAAAACGCAATCGCCTTCAGCCCGGATGCTTCTGCCCATTCGCACGATCACTACTCCCAACAAATCTGTTGCCAACAAATCTGTTGTCAAGTGACAGATATGCAAGCTCCGCCCAGAACGTTGCCCAGCGGCTGGAAGGTTTTTGACGCATGCACCTTGCGAAAGTGTTCCTCCCTACCGGTACGAAAGGGATCATCACCCGTATTCGTGGAACAGAATGTCGGATTTCAGGCAACACTGATGGTGAGTTGACCGTCCTGCTTCGTGGAGGTCACAACTCTATTCTGCCAACCGGCACCAACTGCGTGACCTCTCTGGCAGTTTACGGTGGACCGAATTCAAACTGCCGTTAATTGGTCGAGCGGTCAACTCGCTTGGTCCTGATGATCAAGGGTTTCGAAAACGAGTTCCGGCACGACGACTTCCCAGGTCTCGGTTCTGATGCTGTCATGATACTTCTGATCTGACGAATCTCTGTCCCACCTGACGATGGCAAAAACCTCTGCTGCCCGGCATCGAGTATCCTTCGGCGGTTTGAAACTCCCAGCAAGTCTCCCGACGACCATGCCGTCCTTGTCAGTCAGTTCCCATTTGTTACCTTTCGAGATACGGGCCTTGAGCGGCGAGCCGGGTGCCAGGGCCGCAATGGCACGGTGTGCCCGATGGCCGGGTTTCAGCCGCCCGGCATATCCCAGGTCGACATCCTTCAGGCCGACCCTGACATGACGACTGAGCAGTTCAGCAGGCCCGGCCGGAAAATCTGCCTGCTGACGACGAATTACAGATCGGCACATGTTGAGTGACTTGAGGAACGAGTGGTTGCCGTGCATCTGCGCAAGCGTCAGCGTCTGCCCGGCGCGGGTCATAGCCACATAGTACAAGCGGCGAGCTTCATCGATGTCTTCACATCGGCTGCGCTGGTTCCAACCGCCGTCCAAAACCGCCACATGATCGAATTCCAATCCCTTTGCCCGGTGCGCGCTGAGCAGCAACAGTCCTTGCTGACGCCTGCGAATGTCGCGACCCCATTCAGCCAACCACTCCAGCAGGTGATCTGTCGGAATTTCACTTCCCGCAGTTTCCATCAAGAGCTCATCCACTGCCTGACGCAACAGGTCATGCCAGGGATCAATTGGCCGGGATGCCAACCAACTTTCGAGGGCCTTTCCGTCGACGATACGGGGTTTCCTGCCACGTATCCATTTGACCAAAGAGCCTGTTTCGCGCAATCGCCAGAAACTCGGGATATCCTCATTCCCCAACTGTGAGGGGATACCTTGCAGTTCGCAGATCGCGCGGACAGGAATCAGGTACTCCCACTCCCGCGCAATCACTGCACAACGTGACCAGTCCCAGCCGGGTTCAAGTTCCGCAAGTCGGTGTAACTCTGCCATCACGTGCCGAGCCTGGGCAACGGGGTCACGACCTGCCGGAAGAACCTAAACACTTCCATACTACCGACTTGCGCACTGACCACAGTTGTCAAGTCCTTGGCCCGACGCATCACGTAGCGGCTGTTGCGGAGCCTTTCACCGCAGTTAAACGGTCAGTGGCCTATGCTGCCACGCACACACCAGATTAACAAGAGTCATGTGGGTTACCATTGGAAATGCATCACCGTTATTGGGAACCCCCGCTTCCCCAAATGTTGGCTGCAGCACAATTTATCAATTTGAGCGAATGAAAATCGCGGTCTCAATCTTCTCAAATGCACTCTGATAGATTTCTGCATCGAGTATCGGTGTGTCTTGTCGGTCTTGTTGACCATATCCAGAGGAAGTTTGCCTTACCTCCACAAAATTAAGTCTTATCCTTGTGAAGTTGCCAATAGTCTCAACAAATCCTGTTGCCTTTGTCTGAGAAACATCGGTCATTCCGAGCCAAAATTGTGTTGCAGCATCACTCCTTGCCGCGCTTTCAGCGGCAATCAGCCCAGTGTATTTGTCCGCGCTGGTAATTGAATACCCTAAATCCTGAAAGACTGAGACAACACTTGGAAATACAACTTCCTTGCTTTCTTCATATTCTCTGGTCTGTACACTCTGGATCTCCAATGGAGTCATTGTGACTGGCGGACTCTCAACACATCCCGAAACCAGCAACAAAACAAATACAAGCTGTAGCAGCAATACACGTAACATAATTTTGTCTCCTAAAACTCCGACGCCCTACTTCTAAAGTCCACGACTACATCATCGTTGTCAAACTTGATTATCAAAGTTATCATTCTCGAAGATGTTTCAAACCCAGAACTTGTAGTGGATTGTCCCGCTAACAAGATGGTTGCAAAACCAGACTGAGAAGAGGATTGGGAAACTTGTGCACTTCTTTGATATGTCCAGACTTCGCGACCACCACCGTCTCTGGTTGTAATATTTGGAGAACCAAATGCCTCAAGTACTTGAGACTTAGTCGTTTTACCTACTTCAAGATTAAGTTGTACATTTCCGTGCGTTAAGTCTGAGTTGCGCTCTGTTATTGGCTGTGTCGAAGGAACGCAGCCAAGAAGCGCAAATGACAATACTATCACTAGACATTTTGCCAACATGGATTGGAACACTGCGATTACTCCTTAGTCGAAGGCGCCTAGTCACATGTAAGGTGAAGGAATGCAAGCAAAACTCATGTCACGTTCACCTGTGAGTGTAGGATCGAACACATCCTCGCAAATGGTTCACCGACAATGCAGAAAACTGCAATATTCCGCCGCTAACGAGCAGACATTTTGCAGATTGATCAGAAGATGTGAGTTTGGTGGTCTTTTGGGGCAGTTGGAGTCTCTACTCGTAGTGGTGATTCCTTGTCGGTCATGTTTGTGATGCAAGTGCCCAGATTTTGGAAGTTTGATGAAGGGCCGATACGATTTGACCGTCCTGCTTTGTGGAGGTCACAACTCTATTCTGCCAACCGGCACCAACTGCGTGACCTCTCTGGCAGTTTACGGTGGACCGAATTCAAACTGCCGTTAATTGGTCGAGCGGTCAACTCGCTTGGTCCTGATGATCAAGGGTTTCGAAAACGAGTTCCGGCACGACGACTTCCCAGGTCTCGGTTCTGATGCTGTCATGATACTTCTGATCTGACGAATCTCTGTCCCACCTGACGATGGCAAAAACCTCTGCTGCCCGGCATCGAGTATCCTTCGGCGGTTTGAAACTCCCAGCAAGTCTCCCGACGACCATGCCGTCCTTGTCAGTCAGTTCCCATTTGTTACCTTTCGAGATACGGGCCTTGAGCGGCGAGCCGGGTGCCAGGGCCGCAATGGCACGGTGTGCCCGATGGCCGGGTTTCAGCCGCCCGGCATATCCCAGGTCGACATCCTTCAGGCCGACCCTGACATGACGACTGAGCAGTTCAGCAGGCCCGGCCGGAAAATCTGCCTGCTGACGACGAATTACAGATCGGCACATGTTGAGTGACTTGAGGAACGAGTGGTTGCCGTGCATCTGCGCAAGCGTCAGCGTCTGCCCGGCGCGGGTCATAGCCACATAGTACAAGCGGCGAGCTTCATCGATGTCTTCACATCGGCTGCGCTGGTTCCAACCGCCGTCCAAAACCGCCACATGATCGAATTCCAATCCCTTTGCCCGGTGCGCGCTGAGCAGCAACAGTCCTTGCTGACGCCTGCGAATGTCGCGACCCCATTCAGCCAACCACTCCAGCAGGTGATCTGTCGGAATTTCACTTCCCGCAGTCTCCACCAAAAGCTCATCCACTGCCTGGCGCAACAGGTCATGCCAGGGATCGATAGGCCGGGATGCCAACCAACTTTCGAGGGCCTTTCCGTCGACGAAACGGGGTTTCCTGCCACGTATCCAATTGACCAAAGAGCCTGTTTCGCGCAATCGCCAGAAACTCGGGATATCCTCATTCCCCAACTGTGAGGGGACACCTTGCAGTTCGCAGATCGCGCGGACAGGAACCAGGTACTCCCACTCCCGCGCAATCACTGCACAACGTGACCAGTCCCAGCCGGGTTCAAGTTCCGCAAGTCGGTGTAACTCTGCCATCACGCGCCGAGCCTGGGCAACGGGGTCACGACCTGCCGGAAGAACCTGGACGCTTCCGCAAGCGACAGGGTCCAGAGATTCCCATCGACCGCCAGGTGGATCATCCCTCCGTACCCTGTTGATACGGATGGGATGCCCGGACTTCATTCGTTCCTGGGCAGGCTCAATGACGGCATTGGCAGCTTCGATGATGTGGGCCGTTGAACGGTAATTCGCAGTCAGGTATTGCGGCTTCGAACTGTAGTCCGCTTCAAACCGGCGGATGAACTCGACCGATGTGCCGTTGAATGAGTAGATGTTCTGATCGTCATCCCCGACCGCGAACAGGGTAAGCCGGCCATCGTCTTCTGCACGCGTTCGTCCGGCCAGAGCAGAAATCAACTCATACTGATCCGCGCCGATGTCCTGGTACTCGTCCACGAGGATCCAGCGAAACCCGGCGAGCAGACGTTCGCGTTGTTCGTCGGCTTCCTCCTTCGGCACATGCTCACCGCGAAGCAGTGCGACCGCTTGACGGATGATCTCGTCGAACTGATCGTCATCAGGACTCTCGGCCTGCCCCCTGAAACTCGCTCCGGCCAGGCGCATCGCCAGGGCATGGCAGGTGAGAACCGTGACGCCTCTGGCATCCTTGCCGATCAACTCGTCAAGACGGCGACGGATGTCGACTGCGGCGTGGCGGTTATATGCCAGCGCCAGAATGCTCCTCGGGTTCTCCCTTCTTGCACGAATGAGGTACGCAATCCGGTGAACCAGCACGCGCGTCTTGCCTGAGCCCGGACCGGCGAGTACCAGCACATTGGTCTGCTCGCGGTCATCGGCGACGATCCTCTGCTGGACCGGGTTCCCGAGGCTTCCGACAATGGCTTCCCAGGATTTGGGTGTGGTCTGGCGGTGAATATCCCTGTCCCGACCCGGGAGCCAGCGGACAAGGAACTCCTCCTGCCCGAGCGCAAAGTAGTCGACGGCAAGGCGGATTGCGTCTGTAATGGTGGACAGACCGCGCTTCGCGAACTCCTCCATCACATGGATCTGGAGAACCTGGTTCTCGTAATGAAGTTCCAGGGGCTTGAAGTCAGCTTTGGCAAAGCCGCGCCGCTCAACGTGCTCCAGCCGGATTTTCATTGCCGGCCGAAAGACTGCCATTCCCCTATTGAGCCGAATGATATCCAGTTCATGCAGCCACAGCAGTGCACGATCCAGCAGTTTTGACGTGTCCTTGACAGTGTGCTTGAGAATCAAATCCGTTTCGATTGCTTCCAGCAATCTGCCGATTGTGGTTTCGGCCAATTGATCCATTCCACGGCTGCCCGAGGGCAGGCAACTTATGAGGTGCTCAAGCAGACGGCGCGCGCCTTCACGCCGGCGGTTTGCGATGTCTCCAAGCAGGGTCCATTCTCGCCTCAAGGATATGCGTACGGTCTCTGCATCCTGCTTTCGTACCGAAAGGCTTCCGCCAGCTCCATCTTCGCCGCGGCCGTCATAGGCTATCCCGCGCACGATGCGCCAGAGGCGTTCCGGGAGCGGGTCAGGCAGGTCATTGTCCCGCAGCACCTGGGATGCAATTCGCAAATGCAGGGAAGACGTATCTCCCTTGCCCAGATCCGGCGCCGCTTCGCGCATGTAATCGATCAGGGCCTGTTCCAGTTCTGCTGCCTCGTCCAGACGACGCATGGAACTATGCTGCACGCCAACATGGACGAATGCGGTCATTTCAGTCTCGTTGGATGCGATCCCGAAGCGTTCCAGGTCGTAGAGTGCAGTCCGCATGGATGCCGGATCAAGTCTGGTCGCCTCCATCAATTCGTCTGTGGAGATGCCTTCATCCGACTCCGACTCGATCAGCCGTCGTGCAATCTGCAGCAACTGCGAACGGTATTCTTGAGTGATGCTTGCTGTAGAGAGCAACCGGTCTGCCTCTTCGATCGAATAGACCAACAGTGAAGATGGAAATACCTGGACGACGTTTTCTTCGCGCGTCAGGAGTTGTGCTTCCTCCAGCCACGCGACTGCGATCCGTACGCGTGTATCGTCGGTCGCAGTGTCGCGCTCAAAGGCCCTTTCCTCATCCTCGTTGAGGATTTCTCCGGTTGTGGCCACGACTTCGTGGTCATAACGCTTGTTTCGGTCCAGATTGCGTAGTGCCCGCAAGATTCCGTGGATCTCCGCGCGAGTCAGGCGCGAACGGGCCGACATGCCGAACTGGCGTTCGACGTCGTCAGGCGAATACAACAGAACACAGCGTGCTGCCTTTCGGTCCCGGCCTGCGCGACCGGCCTCCTGCAGATAATTCTCCAGTGACCCCGGAATGTCAGCGTGGACAACCAGCCGAACATCCGGTTTATCGATGCCCATGCCAAAGGCGTTTGTTGCAGCGATGGCGCGAAGTTCACCTTCGACGAATCGCTGCTGGACGTCTTTCTTGATCTCCGGCGACAGGCCTGCATGAAAATGAGCCGCTGAAACCTCTTTCAGTTGGAGAAACTCGGCAACCTCTTCGCTCTGCCTCCGCGTGGCGCAGTAGATGATCGCGCCGCCAGGTGCATCTTGCGGAAGTTGCGACAACAGGATCTCGTGAATGCGGGTCAGCTTCTCGCCGCCAGTGGTCGGGATCACCTGGAATTCCAGGTTGGTGCGCTCGGTTCCTCCGTCAAATACGGAAAGATCGACTCCGAGCTTGTCCCTGAAGTGCTTCTTGATGTCTTCGACGACGTCAGGCTTGGCCGTGGCAGTCAGACACAATACCGGTGGTACTGGTCCAGCGTTCGCCTTCTGCCGGATGAAGCGGCCGACGTATCGGTAGTCCGGGCGAAAGTCATGACCCCAGCGGGACAGGCAATGCGCTTCGTCCAGCACCCAGCCACCGATCTCTCGCTGGTCAAGGACCCGGCGCACGGATTGGGAACGGAGCTGTTCCGGTGATATCAGAAGTATGGCTGCATCGCCGAGCCGCACCCGGTCAAGTGCGTCTGACCGCTCTGGCATCGACAAGAGTCCGTTGATCGTAACGCAAGAACCGATGCCTTGTTTTTCAAGTCCCGCGACCTGGTCTGCCATCAAAGCGACCAGGGGCGAGATCGCGACCGTCAACTTGCCAGTCTTGTCGTAGCGTGACAGCGCCGGTATCTGGTAGCACAGCGACTTGCCCGTACCTGTCGGGAGTATTCCGAATACGTGCTTACCGGCCATCGCTGCTTCCACGATTGCCTGTTGCAGGGGATGCCCTTCGTCGTCGACCGGCTGTGGGCGAAAACTGTCAAATCCGAACCAACGCTTCAGTTCCTTGCCGGCATCGTGTCGTTCCCGGCACCAAGTACAGGTGGGACTTGGACAGGCATTGTCCCTGAGCTTGCTGACCAACCGGCCTGATTCCGGAAACTGATGCAAGACCCAGGGGGGCATTACCGAATTGCCGCCAGCAACAGAGAGCCAGGCGAGCGCGTATGCCAGGGGCCAGCCAAGGCTCGCTGCATCCGCTACGACTTCGTGTCCGTAACCGCTGCAGGCAGCACCTTCCAGTCGATTGGCAATCGCGTCCCTGGCATCATGATCTGACGGCCTGGATTCTCCCCGCAGTTCGGCAAAGAAAGCGTCCAATGCCCGATCCATTCCCGTCGTGTCCGGTGTGCAGAGCCAATGCCAGGCAGTTAGAAGGTCCGGGGCGGCCCCTTGCAGTTCTGCCCTCTGTTCTCTGAATACTTGCAGTGCAAGCCGGGAATCAAGGAACGGGTCATTGCGCTGCGTGCGCTTCAGGCTACCGTCCTTATAGTGCTTTACGAGGTTATGATAAGGGTTTCTCGGAAACGCGATCGGGCTGAGACGCAGTGTATCGATAACGGGGAGTCTCAACAGCCCGAGTTCCGGCGTCGCAGCCTTGAGGTAAGGAATGTCGAATTCAATGAGATTGTGACCAAGGAGGAACTCTGCACCCTCGGCGATTTCGTCGAGTTTCGCGAGTTCGGTTGCACTTCCAACGCCTGAGAGGCCTCGACCGTTATCCCCACGCACGGCGCCAAAACAACGGATACGGTCGTCTTTCTTGCTGACCTCAAGATCCAGCGACAGGCAACCTGGTCGAAACTGGCCGTCATCCACCGGTCTAGTCACTTCGGAATCCAGCAGAGAATTGACGGTATCGTTATTGACAGGCATCAAGGTTCTCGATGGGCTGGACCTGAATAACTTCTCTCCGGTTTTCCCGGCATTGGCTTCTTCTTCTCAAGCCAATTGGTCTGATGTTCCACTCCGAACTCAACTTGCAAACCATCCGTCTCCCTGTCTCGCGCGCAAGCCCGTGGAGCACAAATCTACCGAGATTTGCCATTGGTTCCAATGGTCTGAAACAGCCGGATAAACGGTTCACGCAATACCCGACAGTGCCGGGATACGGAACAACGTGGCAAATCGATGTTGAATTCGCGAAGACGGGAATTTCTCCAGGTCGGGAATTCCGAATTCCTTTCCAATCGGGTCGGCAACAGACCGGCTGAACAGTAGGTTGCGGTTGCCTGTTGCGCCGCTCAATCAGGCAGTGATTGCCAGTTCAAGGACAATGATCCGGCTCTAGATCGGCAGCTTTCAGATTGTGCATTCCGATCTTTCTGGCTGAAGCCTGCCTACAGACCGAATTCGCTACGGCACTCGCTGATCGCCTGGGACAGGTTGTCCCTGACGCGGCCGTATCTCGTGCTCGGCACTGGCGTTGAGATTGCGAAAATGTCGCCATTCTGATCCCTGATCGCAAATCCCAGGGCGCAGATGCCTTCCGTGTGTTCGTTCTCATCCCGGGCCAGAGCTCCTTCCCGGATGTCTTCGATCTCCGACATTATCTCGGTGATGGATTTGGAAGAATCGGACATCTTCTCCCTTTCGGCGGCAACAAGCTTGGCTGCATCGGCGTGATCCATGCAGGCCAGTGCGGCCTTTCCATTCGCCGTCGTGGTCAACGGGAAGGTCGTGCCGATGCTGGAGACTGCGCGCAGCCGCTGGCTGCCCACGATCTGGTCGATGAAAAGCATCCTGCTACCCTCCAGGATGGCAAGGTCGACGGTTTCACCGGTTGCATTTGAAATGTGCTTCATGACCGGTCGTAGCGTGTCCTTGATGTCCGATGCGCTGGCCTGGGCCAGGTTCTGGATTTCGGGTCCCAGCCTGATTCCACCGTACCGCTTTTCCGAGGAAATGAAGCCTTCGCTGGACAGTGCGGCAACGATTCGCTGAACAGTTGACCTGGGCAAACCTACCTGATTGGCAATTTGACCGAGACTCAGGCCACCTGTTTCCCTCCCGAGAAGCCGAAGGATGTCCGCTGCCCGAGAGATAACCTGAGTACCTTGATTTCTTTGGGTTTCCTGCCCGTCCAATATCCTCTCCACCTTCGCGACTTCCAAACTCACGGCCGTGCACAGCCTAAGTCTTGGTCGTCCAAAAATCAAGTGTTGACCGCAATGTGGTACAAGTGTATTGTATCATGGAACAATTTAGGCAACCACTGGAAGGACAAAATGGCGGTCAGAATCCGAGGGATCGACTTTCAACAGAACGACAACAATGACATGGGGCTGGAGTTCGTGAACCTGAGCCATCGCTACGGGTTCCAGTGCCCGAACTGGCCCTATTTCCGGGACGTGCTGATCGAACGGAAGCACTACATGGCCAAGTCCGGCGTGCTTTCCCAGACCATCACGACAACCATGCACGTGACGACCCATATCGATGCGCCTGCTCATGTGGTGCAGGGCACGCCTTTCATCGATGAGGTGCCGCTGCCGCATTTCTTCGGCTCCGGCATCGTCGTCTCGATACCGAAGAAGAAATGGGAGTCGATAACAGGTGACGACCTGGAACAGGCATGCGGTGACGCGATCCGGAAGAACGATGTCCTGATCATCAATACCGGCTGGCACAAGCAGTACGAGGATGGCGACTACTTCCCGTATTGCCCGGGCCTGGTGCCGTCTGCAGGCGACTGGATGGTCGAAAAGGGTATCAAGGTTGTCGGCCACGACACCCAGGCGAATGATCACCCGCTTGCCACTGCCATTGGTCCGCAGCGCAACGGCCCGATCCTGCCGCACCTGGAAGCCGAATACAGGGAATGGTCAGGTGGACGCGACTGGAAGGAGGATTTCCCGGCTTGGGAACCGGTGCACAACAAGCTCTTCTCGAACGGCATCCTCGGCATCGAGAATGTCGGAGGCGACCTTGACCGGGTAACTGGAAAGC
Organism: Paracoccaceae bacterium; assembly: GCA_963664715.2. GTDB lineage: Bacteria > Pseudomonadota > Alphaproteobacteria > Rhodobacterales > Rhodobacteraceae > JAPOXR01. The sequence goes on along the minus strand of CAXXUY010000011.1, from coordinate 52,153 downwards.
GTTGCACATTCGCTTTCTTCCCCTGGAACTGGGATCGCGGTGATGGCTGCATCATCCGTCTCGTGGCGATGATGGATCCGGACCAGAATTACCGCATCGAAGCCGGGGACGAATTCTGATGCTGGTCAAGCGGTTCGCCGATGCCGTGTCCTATGACGCACCCAACCACTGGGGCGTTACCGGGCTCAGGCTGCAGGGCTTCGAAGATGGTGGACCCGAGAACCAGTGGGTCGGATTCTCGCAATTCCTTCCCGGCGGCGGCGCCGGGCCGGACTCCACGCCAAACGAGAAAATCTATGTCGTGCTCGAAGGCGAGATGACCGTGACTATCGACGGCGAGGATACGGTACTGGGTCCGATGGACAGTTGCACAATCGCCCCGGGTGAGGTTCGGAAGATCGAAAACCGTTCCAATCACGTCTGCAAGATGCTGGTCGTGATCCCGTATCCCGGCGGCAAGAGGCCGGAGCAGTCGCATGTCCCTGGATAATCCGCTTTCCCTGTTCGATGTGTCGGGCAAGGTTGCCCTGGTCACAGGGGCATCCGGCGCGTTCGGTTCAGTCGCAGCGAAGTGCTTGTCCGGGGCTGGCTGCAAGGTCGCCCTGGCCGCCGGAAACGCGGCGGCATTGGCTGAAGTGGCAGAATCCTGTGCGGGCAAGACACACGAGATCAATGCCAGGCCCGATTCCGAAGCCGCTTGCGGACGTCTCGTCGCTGAAACCGTAAGCGTGTTGGGCAGGATCGATATTCTCGTGGTCGCGTCGGGTATGAACAGGGTCGCAAGGATCGACGAGATGGAACCGGCGACCTTTGACGCGGTGATGGACGCAAATGTGACTCAATGCTGGCTGATGTCCCGGGCCGCCACCCGCCAGATGAAGGCCCAGGGTGAGGGCGGCAAGATCGTGTTGATGTCATCGGCCAGAGGTTTGCTGGGACACCCGGCAGGATACACGGCATACTGCGCTTCAAAGGCGGCAGTGGACGGGATTACCAAGGCGCTTGGGTGCGAGCTGGGCCCGACCGGGATAACGGTCAATGCCATTGCGCCAACCGTGTTCCGCTCTCCGTTGACTGCATGGATGTTTGAAGACAACGACGAGGCTGCGGCCATCCGGAAGGGTTTCATTACCCGCGTGCCCAAGGGGCGGCTGGGAGAACCCGAGGACCTGGCCGGACCCCTGTTGTTTCTGTCGTCACGTGCATCCGACTTCTACACGGGTCATGTCCTCTACGCAGATGGTGGCTACACCGCGGGTTAGGCAGTGACCGGAAACCAGAAAATCGCGGTAATTGGCGCTGGCCTCATGGGCCATGGGATCGCGCTGACATTTGCACGTGCAGGGCGGCTCGTCGCCATCAGCGATCCCGTGGAGGAAATGCTGCAATCCGCACCGGCCCGGATATCCACGAGTCTGGAATTGATCGGTGCAACGGATCTGGAAATTGCCGAGGTGCTGAAACGCATTGAGCTCTGCGATTCAGTCAAGTCCGCGGTTGCGGATGCTGCATATGTGTTTGAGGCTGCACCCGAAAAACTGGACCTCAAGCAATCGATCTTTTCCGAAGTGGAAGACCATGCGCCGGCCGCGGCGGTCCTGGCGTCAAACACATCCGTGATCGTGATCTCGGAGATCATGGGCGGATTGAAATCCCGCCATCGCGCAATGGGAACCCATTGGTGGAACCCGCCCCACATGATTCCGCTCGTTGAGGTGGTCAAGACGGATTGGACTGACCCGGATTGCGCAGCGGCCATGTCTGATCTGCTTGCCGAGGTCGGCAAGACACCCGTTATAGTAGAAAGGGATGTGCCCGGCTTCATCGGCAATCGGCTGCAGCATGCAATGTGGCGGGAAGCGATTTCACTGGTGGAGAACGATATCTGCACTGCCGAGGCCGTTGACCAGGTGGTCAAGTCCAGCTTCGGCCGGCGGTTGGCAGTGCTCGGCCCGCTGGAGAATGCGGATCTTGTGGGGCTCGAACTCACCCATGACATTCATGAACAGGTCCTGTTTGACCTGGAAAACGCCGGCCATCCGTCGCCCTATCTCCAGATGCTCCGCGACAAGGGACGTAGTGGCATGGCGGCAGGCGCAGGGTTCCGCGACTGGAAGGAAGGAGACCTGGAAGCGACCAAGGCGAGAGTCGCGGAACATCTCAGAAAACTGGAGGCAATTCTGCCCGAATAGTCTACAAAAAGGAGAGAGAAATGACATTGAAACCAACCAGAAGACAGGCTCTCGGTGGCCTTGCCGCAACCGTCGCAGCACCGGCAATGTTGACGTCGACGCGGGCATATTCGGCTGATCCCACGATCCGGATTGGCCATGTCAGCCCCCGAACCGGCCCGCTGGCCGGCTTCGCCGAAGCTGACGAATTTGTCCTCAAGGGGATCGAGGCTGCGTTTTCGAACGGAGTCACAAACAACGGCAAGACGTACAATGTCGAGATCATTTCAAAGGACAGCCAGTCGAACCCGAACCGGGCTGCCGAAGTCGCCGCTGACCTGATCCTCGGTGAAGAGGTCGACATCATTGTTGCTGCCTCAACGCCGGACACGACCAACCCGGTTGCCGACCAGGCCGAGATCAACGAGTTGCCCTGCATCACCACCGATTGCCCCTGGCAGCCATACTTCTTCGGCCGCAACGGCAACCCGGCGGAAGGGTTCCAGTATACCTATCATTTCTTCTGGGGACTCGAGGACGTGATTGCCAACTTCCTTGACCTCTGGGCGAATTCGGGAGCAGCGAAGGCCGTGGCCGGGCTGTTTCCCAATGATGCGGACGGCAATGCCTGGGGGCACCCGGAACTCGGATTTCCGAAACCGCTGGCAGAGGCCGGTTTCACCCTGACGGATCCGGGACGCTACCAGCCCCTGAATGACGACTTCTCGAACTATATTGCCGCCTTCAAGGAAGCAGGTTGCGAGATCGTCACGGGCAACATGATCCCTCCTGATTTCGCCACGTTCTGGTCACAGTCTGCCCAGCTCAACTTCCGGCCAAGGGTTGTCACCATCGGCAAGGCGCTCCTGTTTCCGTCCGTCATCGAGTCACTTGGCGACCGGGGCGACGGGCTGACCACGGAAATCTGGTGGACGCCGTCGCATCCGTTCAGTTCGTCACTGACAGGGGACAGCGCGAAGTCGTTGGCGGACGGCTACAGTGCAGATAGCGGAAGGCCCTGGACCCAACCCATCGGGTTCAAGCATGCGCTCTTTGAAGTGGTGCACGACGTCATCGCTCGCTCGGCCGATCTGGATGATCCGATGGCGATCATCGAAGCGATCAAGACAACCAGTCTTTCAACGATCGTGGGTGACGTGAACTGGGCGAGCGGACCGGTTCCCAACGTCACAAAGACCCCGTTGGTTGCGGGTCAGTGGCAGAAATCGGGTGACGGATTCGACCTTGTCGTCACGACCAACGCCCATGCGCCGCAGATTCCGGTTGGCGGTGAACTGAAACTGCTCGGCTAAGGAGTACTGTTCTTGCCGGCACTGCTGTCGGTCTCAGCTCTCAGCAAGTCGTTTGGCGCCGTCGTGGTGGCCGATCAGATCAGCTTCGACGTGGAGTCGGGCGCCGCAATCGGCATTCTGGGACCGAACGGGGCCGGCAAGACCTCGCTCTTCAATCTCATAACCGGGGCACTCAGGCCGGATGCAGGCCGGATCGAATTCGATGGCACCGACATCACGGGCCGGTCTGCAGCCGAGCGGTGCAAGATGGGCATTTCCCGGTCCTTCCAGGTGCCGCAACCCTTCGGGGGGATGACGGTGTTTGAGAACGTCCTGGTCGGTGCGACGCAGGGTGCCGGGTTGCGTGGCCATGAAGCCGAAGCCCACTGCATCCACATGCTGGAGGCGACCGGGCTCATGCCCAAGGCAAATGTCCGGGCCGGGTCGCTGACCCTCCTTGAACGCAAGCGACTGGAAATGGCCCGGGCGCTATCGGCCAGGCCGAAACTCCTCTTGCTGGACGAGATCGCAGGAGGATTGACCGACGCCGAATGCGGGGAACTGGTTGAGACAATCAACCGGGTCCACGCGTCAGGCACGACGATAATCTGGATTGAACACGTCGTGCATGCCGTGCTGGCCGTTGTCAGGGAACTCATCGTCATCGACTACGGAAAGCAGATCGCCGCGGGCGAGCCCAAGACAGTCATCGACAGCGCCGAGGTCAAGGAGATCTATCTCGGGGTGGATCCCGATGTCTGAGCCCCTTCTGTCCTTGAACGGACTTGATGCCCATTACGGCGATTTCCAGGCGCTTTTCGGGGTCGATATGACCGTCAGGGCAGGAGAGGTTGTCGCCATTATCGGAGCCAATGGCGCCGGGAAGACAACACTGATGCGCTCTATTTCCGGACTGATGAGAAACGACACTTCCCAGGTGGTCTACAAGGGTGAGGCAATCGGAGGGCTCAGGGCAGACCAGGTCGCATATCGCGGAATTGCCCTGGTTCCCGAGGGCAGGCAGTTGTTTCCCTCGTTGTCGGTCGAAGAAAACCTGCTGCTGGGAGGGAAAGTCGGGAGGGCAGGGCCCTGGTCGCTGGATGCGGTCTTCGGCCTGTTCCCGATCCTCGGCGAGAGACGCAACCAGGCCTCCACCTCCCTCTCGGGCGGGCAACAGCAGATGGTTGCAATCGGCCGTGCGCTGATGGCCAATCCCGACCTCATCCTCTTTGATGAGATCAGTCTGGGGCTGGCACCCGTGGTGATCGGAGCGATCTACGATGCGTTGCCCGGGATTGTCGGCGAAGGCATGACCGCGCTCCTGGTCGAACAGAACATTTCCAGGGCAGTGTCGGTGTCGTCCCGCTTCTATTGCCTTCTGGAAGGGCGTGTCTCGCTTGAAGGGCATACAGGCAATTCCAGCCGGGATGAAATCACGGCCGCATATTTTGGTGTGGCAGCATGATCGAGTGGGTCAACGCAGTTCTGCAGGGAGCCCTTCTCGGCGGCCTTTACGCTCTATTTGCGGCGGGCTTGTCGCTGATCTTCGGGGTGATGAGGCTGGTCAACATCGCCCATGGTGACCTGATCGTCCTTGCGGCGTATTTCGGGCTCAGCACGACAGTCATGCTGGGGCTTCACCCGTTCCTGGCCCTGCTGATCGTGATGCCGCTGATGGCAGGGATCGGATACCTCTTGCAGCGAGGGCTTCTGAACCGGACACTGGGGCCGGACATCCTGCCGCCGCTATTGGTGACATTCGGGCTCAGCGTCATCCTGCAGAACGCGCTGTTGGAGGCGTATTCGGCGGATCCGCAAAAGCTGAATGCCGGCGCCATCGAAACAGCAAGTATCTCTGCCGGCGGGTTGGCAGTCGGGGTGCTTCCGCTCCTGACCTTTGTCATTGCTGTTGCCACCATCGCGGTCCTGCAATGGGTCTTCTATGGCACCGGCCTGGGGCGCGGTTTCAGGGCGGTGTCCGACAACCAGGAAATTGCGCAGTTGATGGGATTGAACAAGGCACATGTATTTGCGCTGGCAATGGCGCTGGCGCTGGCCGTGACCGCGGTTGCCGGCATCCTGCTTGGTGTCAGGACGAGTTTCGATCCTTCAATTGGTGGTGGCCGCCTGATCTTCGGTTTCGAGGCCGTCATCATCGGCGGGCTGGGGAACCTCTGGGGGACGCTGGCCGGTGGCGTGATACTCGGGGTGGCACAGACGGTTGGTGCAAAGATTGATCCCGGCTGGCAACTTCTGTCCGGTCACATCGCATTCCTGGTCGTTCTGGCAATACGTCCGAACGGACTCTTTCCGAGAGTGGAACATTGAACGCCCCGGTTGTCACAAGGGCAACCCGTGCCTCGCGGGTTGCGATGATCGTGGCATGCCTGGCAGTCATCGTTCTGGCCGCTGCTCCCTACTGGGCGGGCAGGGCCGACATGCGGCTCATGGGAGAGATGTACCTGTACCTCTCGCTTGCGTGCCTCTGGAACCTGATGGCCGGGTATGCCGGCCTGGTTTCGGTCGGTCAGCAGGCCTTCGTCGGCTTTGGCGGCTACATGCTTTTCGCCCTGACCATATTTGGCGGATTGCACCCGATCGCCGCCATTGTCGTCGCCGGCGGCCTCGGGGCGCTGCTGTCGGTTCCGATCGCAACGCTCATCTTTCGCCTCAAGGGCGCATATTTTGCCATCGGTACATGGGTCGTGGCGGAAGTGTTCCGGCTCTCTTTCGCCCAGATATCCGCCCTCGGTGGCGGGTCGGGGTCATCCCTGCCCGTCGGCATCGTCAGGTCCCTTGCCGGAAGCAGGTCGGGACGGGAGGCGTTGAGTTACTGGCTGACGCTTGGCGCGGCTGCCCTGGTGATCGGTTCAGTCTACCTGTTCCTGAGGTCCCGCCGTGGACTGGCGCTGACAGCGATCCGCGACAGCGAGGGTGCTGCGTCCGGTCTGGGCATCGACATCTGGCGGACGAAACTGGAAGTCTACGTGGTTACCTCCGCATTCACGGCCATCATCGGCGGGTTGATATTCCTCCAGAAACTCCGCATCTCGCCGGATGCCGCATTTTCGGTCAATGACTGGACCGCATTCGTGATCTTCATCGTTGTCATCGGAGGAATCGGGACGCTGGAAGGGCCGATAATCGGGACGCTCATATTCTTTGCCCTGCGGGAAACACTCGCCGACTTTGGCACCGTTTACCTCATGGTTCTGGGCCTGGTCGCGATCCTGGTGATGCTCAGGGCGCCAAAGGGCATTTGGGGCCTTGTCCGGGACCGCTTCGACCTCGAACTCTTTCCGCTGAGTTATCGGGTTCGCACAGACCCCGAATCCAGACGGAACTGACCGTGACGTATCGGAACGAGGTCATGACAACCTTCGCCGTCACCGGGGCAGTCCGCGCACCCGCGATGTCGGTTGCGCTGCATGTCATCCGCATCCGGCGGATCGGGGAAGACCTCGGCAGGCGCCCGGGAGATTCTCGAACTCCGGGGCTGAGATCGAGCGGCGTCTTGGGATGAATGTCCTGTGGATCATGGTTGACCAGCTTCGGTGGGACTACCTTGGCTGCTACGGGGCGAGGCACATCGATACCCCCAACCTGGACTGGCTGGCCTCACGGGGTGTTCGCTTCACCAGGGCATATGTGCAGTCACCGATCTGCGGTCCGAGCCGCATGAGCTTCTATACCGGGCGCTACGTCCGCAGCCACGGTTCGACCTGGAACGGTTTTCCGCTTCGGGTGGGCGAGCCGACACTGGGTGATCACCTGCGCGAAATCGGTGTCAAGTGTGCCCTGGTCGGCAAGACGCACATGACCCCCGACCGGGAAGGTATGAAGCGGCTTGGGATCGAGCCGGACAGCACCATGGGAGCGCTGGTCAGCGAATGCGGATTCGAGGTGTTTGTCAGGGATGACGGCACCAACCACTCCGATTACCCGAACCGGCATGCCGAGGATTACGACCAGTATCTGCGTGATCACGGCATGGATGGCAAGAATCCCTGGGAAGAGTGGGCCAACACTGCCATGGGACCTGATGGAGAGTTGCGGTCCGGCTGGATGCTGGAGAACGCGCCCTTTCCGGCACGCGTTCCGAAACAACATTCGGAAACGGCCTGGCTCACCCGCCGAGGCATTGAATTCATCGAAGCCCAGGATGACGAGCCGTGGCTGTGCCACCTGAGCTATATCAAGCCGCACTGGCCGTATCTGGCACCGGCCCCGTACAATGACCTTTACTCGGCAGCAGACCTGCCGCCCGTGAACCGGGACATTTCCGAAAGAGAGACTGATCACCCGCTCATGCAGGCATGGATGGAAATGCGGGTCAGCAGGAGTTTTTCACGCGACGAAATCCGCGATCTCGTCGCTCCTGTCTATATGGGACTGATCAAGGAACTCGACGACCAGCTGGGTCAACTCTTTGCCTTCCTGCGGGAGAGCAATAGGCTGGAAGATACGATGATCGTGTTCTGTTCGGATCACGGTGACAACATGGGCGATCACTGGATGGGTGAAAAGGACCTGTTTTACGATTGCTCCGCCCGCATCCCGCTGATCATCTGCGATCCGCGCCGGCAGGCTGACGCGACAAGAGGCACATCTGCCGACAATCTGGTCGAAGGCATTGATCTGGCGCCGACATTCCTTGAGTTCTTCGGGGGAAAATCCAGGCCCCACATCCTCGAAGGCCGGTCCCTGCTGCCTCTCCTGCGGGGTGAAACACCGGAATGGAGGGAATTCTGCGTGTCGGAGTACGACTATTCCACGCGTGACTCCCGCCGGGCAGTTGGCGTGGACCAGGGTGACGCACGACTCGCGATGTTATTTGACGGAAGGTGGAAATACATCCACGTCGAAAAGATGCGGCCCATGCTATTCGACCTTGAAACCGATCCCGACGAGTTGACCGATCTGGGCAATGATCCGGCCCACAGAGGTCAGATCGATAGAATGCGCAACCTGCATTTCGAGTGGACGCGCAGGCACCATGCCCGGATTACCAGGTCGGCGGAGACCGTCGAGGAAATGACGAATGACAGGGAACCGCCCGGAATCATGATCGGATACCGGAACAAGGCTGAACTGGAGGCCGATGGTTTGCGCTTGCCACCGCATGCAGGGGGTTGAGCATTCACGGAATAGATTGTCAGAATTCCGGGTGGCCGCAGCAGAGGGGCAAACACATTCCTTGGGAGGGTTCAGCGCTTGCATTCCTCACCGCATTTGCACTTTTTGCAGACCGTTACGATTCGCTGGCCGTCGGGGCAAGTCACCACGCTTCGTCGTTGCCGGACAGTCAGGCTGTGACACCTGGCGGCGGCGATCCCGAACCAAGAATGGGGACGAGAAGGCGGCTCGGCAACGCCGGAGTTTTCCACAAGTAACGTTGCTCAACCACAATGCTGCGATCAACATCCTGCATCGGAACACGGCGTCCATGCTCGTGGAGGACGGCCATCAGGCCCCGTTGAAGCGGGAACCGGGAGTGGCCCCGCTGCCCCGGAAAATCCTTGTCCTTCAGGCCAGGGAAGACTTCAATGCGACCTGTCATCCGCCATCGGACTGTCACAACCTGCCTCTTGCGTCTTGGCGCCAGGACACCAGCCGTCCGGAGCAAGTTCAAATCCGGCAAACTCGAAAGCAGGCACGGCTGTACACCCGGCAAGCGTCCAGTCTCCTTCTGACCGGGCACGTTGCCAGACACCGGCAGGGACCAGCACCTGGAGTTCTGCGTCTGGATCCGTGCCCAGGCGGATCCTGGAGATGGAATTGCTGCCGTCGGACATTTCGAGTCCCAGTGCGGCACCGGCATGGTAGTTCCAGATTTCAAGGGCATCAAATCGATGCCAGGCAGAGACCTGGCCAGCCGGCAACAGGTAACAAATCGACGATACGACGTCCCGGCCCCCGTCATCACCGGCAAGGCGAAACAGTTCGCGGTAGTAGCCGCCCTCGGGATGGGGTTTCAAACCGTGGATTGCGATCATCTCCTCGCCTGTCATCTGCATTGTCCTTTTCTTCGGAGCGGTGTTTTGGCCAGCTTAACATCTTCCGCCGCCAGTCAGCAGGATTTCCGGTGTTCGGTGGCCGGCCCAAGCCGGATCGTGGATCTTGCACGGATATGGCAAATCGGTGCTGTCCCTGTGACCTAACTGTCCAGATGGCAACGATCGGCACAGGATCTGCTCAACGCAACGCATGGGCGGATTATGACCACCATGCTGGCCAGGATTGCCCAGTTCGAGCGCGACCTGTTCAGCGACCGCGCAATGGCAACGAAAGGTGAAGACAGAATTCCTGGAGTGTCATGCCACCTCTACCGGAACCAACCCGAGTTCCAGTATCCCTAACGCAAAGGCGGAAGTTTGCGTTTCGAAAATTCGGGTCAAGTTCAATGCTCCGTGCAGCACTCGCGGACGTGGCAGGCCCGACGCTCGACCCGTCGTTGATCGGCGGACCGCATCCGGTATCCGCGCGTTTCGGCAACGAGACCTTGAATATGCCGGCGCCGGCGGTGCGATTGCTCAGGGACGTCCTGTACCAGATGGCGCACGGAAGAGGCGTCGCGTTGACACCCTTGCATGCCGAACTGACGACGAGCCAGGCCGCAGATCCTGTGCAGGTTTCGCGTACGCGCTTGGTTCAGCTTCTCGACGAGGGACAGAAAGTGTCAGAAAGCGTCCAATCAGAGTCTGAAACGGGAATCTGGTACCCCGTCCAATCAGCGTCCCGAAAACATCATTGCTTTCCCGTGGCCCGGCCCGGCGGCAAGGCTTCGAGGGGCAGGGCCCATGATCGCGGCTTCTTCACTCTGGCATCTGGATCGAAAACCGACAATTCCAGCGGGACCGGATCAACAGCGGACCGCCAGAAAATTGAGTGCCGAGAGGAGATGTATCTTGGCAACATCGACGAGTTCCTCGATTTCGACGTACTCGTCGGGCCCTCCAAGGTTATGCGGTGTCAACCCACAGACCACAGAGGGAATTCCTGCAGCGCGGTAAAGGCGCGCGTCGGATGCCCCGACCCGCATGTTGATGGAAGGTTCGCTCCCGAGCACCCTGCGGCAGGCGTCAACCATGGCTGTCACGACCGGTTCGTGCGGCGGTGTCCATGTGGGTTCATACCGACGGACGATTTCGAACCGTATGCCGGGGAGGGGATCGAGCAGCCGGGAAATCTCTGACTCGACATCATCAACCGTCACCCCCATTGGCAGACGGATATCGGCGTTCGCTTCCGCCCGGTCAGGCACAAGATTTGCGGAGTGACCCCCGGCAATGCGGCCAAAATTCACCGTCAGCGACTTCAGGACCTCCGCTTCGCCATCCCCGCCAATTGGCTCCGAAACGGGCCGGGCACACTCGATCGTCCTCGCAACCTCGTCCGGCAGCCTCACTTCAAGAGACGACAATTCCGAGAGCGCGCTCATGGCAAAGCGCAACGCATCAATGGCGTTCTTGCCGTTGTGAACATGCGCTCCGTGCGCCGGTTTGCCCCTGGCAAAAACGTCGATCCAGATCATGCCCTTTTCGCCGATCCGGGGCACGGCAGGCGAACCGACGTCGGCATTCAGCATGGCGTCGCCCCGCGCGTCCGCTACGGTATCGAGAAGAAACTGGCTGCCGAGAACGCCCATGGTTTCTTCGTCTCCAGCCAGGGTCAGGCAAACTTCTCCTGCCCACATGTAGCGCATCTCCGCCAGGGTCCTGAACGCGTGGACGAGACATGCGACACCTCCCTTCATGTCTGAAGAGCCCCGGCCATACAGCCTGCCACCGCGAATCGAGCCGGAAAACGGCCCATCGGTCCAGGCATCGTGGTCTCCGGCCGGATAGGTGTCGAGATGTCCGTTGAGGATCAGCCGTTTGCCCGGTGTCGTTGCGCGCACCTTGGCCACGAGATTCTGTATCGGCTCCCTTGCCGTATGCGTTGTGATTTCAACACCCTTCTGGCCCGCAAGTTCATCCGCGACCAGGCGAACCGCGGCGGTCGTGTCGCTTTGCGGTGTTTCGGTCGGCATGCGGACCAGCTTTCGGGTCATTTCGACAAGTTGGTCCCGCGAGTCGTCCACATCTTTCAGGACTTGCGTAACCATGGCAGGATTCAGTGTGGCTGAGGGGCTCTTGGCCATTGTCAGTTGTCCGGCGAACTGTCGCTGTGCCGCAGTTTCCGTCTCGATTTCATGGATTGTGTCAGGATAACCACGCCTAGTACAAGAAATCCGAGTATGTACACCCATTCCTTGGCGGGGCGATCGAGTTCCGCAATGTCGATCTCATCAATGTTGTCGCCGAAGGTAAGGCCAGCCAGCTCTGCCGGACCATTGAACTGCAAGTTGTTCACGAGAAGACCGCGACCTTCCTCCTGTTCGACGGATATGCCGAGACGTTCGTTGAGACTGTCACCATTCGCCATGGATTCGGGCGGTATGACGAAGAGCTTGTAACGGTCACCGTACTCGGTCCATCGCGTTACATGCAAACGGACCGCACGATCCCTCGGCAACGCTTTGCCGCTATCGGCAAGGACATGTTCCAGCGAAACCGGGCTAAACTCCGGGAACACGCGATTCATGAGCGCATCGGGCCGGAACAGGGCAACAACCACGATCAACAGCAAGACACGTTCGGCAATGGTCAACCTGGTGAGGAACCATCCCTGGGTCACGCAGGCAAAGCACAGGATGGCAACAAGCGAGACGAAAAAAATCGTGGCACCGTGCCATAAGCTGGTTACGCCGACGAGCAACAATTCCGGATTGAAAATGAACACGATAGGAAGAATGCTGGTTCGGATGTCGTACAGAAATGATTGCACGCCCGTTCGCATGGGGTTTGCCCCGGAAATCGCCGAGGCCGCAAAGGCCGCAAGGCATACGGGAGGTGTCGAGTCAGCCATCAGGCCGAAGTAAAGTACGTAGAGATGTACTGCTATCAACGGGATGACGAGTCCAGAAGCGTTGCCGAGTTCAACGAGGACCGTCGCCATCAGCGAGGCCACGACGATATAGTTGGCTGTGGTCGGCAATCCCATGCCAAGGATCAGGCAAACGACCGCGACGAGGGGCAGGAGAATGTAAAAGTTGCCCTGGGAAATCGCCTCGATCACCGAGAGCATGGCGTTGTTCAGCCCGGTTGACGAGACCGCGCCCACAATTATGCCGGCAGCACCAACTGCAGCTGTGACTCCGGCCATGCTCTTGGCTCCAGAGACCATGGCGTCAAATGTCGTTCTGCTGCCGGACAGCAGGCCATGCGTGGCAGACTTGTCTGCCCGCAGGGCGTCAATGACTGCAGTGACGTAGATGATCCCGACAAGCAGCAGTATGGCGTAGAAGACCGCGCTGCCCGGACTCCAGCGTTCAACCAGCAACAGGTAGATCAGAGCACCAAGTGGTATGAGGTACTGGACCCCGCCCTTCAACGTGGCCATGACGTCGGGCAATTCGGATTTTTCCATGCCCTTGATGCCGAGCTTCGCGGATTCGAGATGGGAGATGTAGAAAAGGGCGCAATAGGAAATGACTGCCGGAATGGCGGCGTGGATGATCACGTCGTAGTACGATATGCCGATGAACTCTGCGATTATGAATGCCGACGCCCCCATGATCGGCGGCATCAATTGGCCATTTGTGGATGCCGCAACCTCTATGGCGCCTGCCTTGTGAGCGGGAAACCCCATCTTTTTCATGAGTGGTATCGTAAAGGCCCCGGTGGTCACGGTATTTGCAATGGACGAACCCGAAACCGTTCCGGTAAGTCCGGAGGCCATGATCGCCGCTTTGGCCGGCCCACCGCGATTTGCTCCGACAAGACCGAAAGACAGGTCGAGGAAGAACCGCCCCGCTCCGGCCTTGTCCATGAACGCGCCGAAGAGAACGAATAGAAAAACGTAACTGACCGAGACGTCGATGGGGATCCCGAACACTGCCTCGCTCGACAGCCACTGGTAACCGATCAGCCTTTCGAGGGAGACGCCCTTGTGCGAAATGACATCGGGCATCGACTGACCGTAGATCGAGTAAAGCAGGAAAATCGAGCAGACAATGACAAGCGGAAGACCGATGCTGCGCCTCGTCACTTCGAGCAACAGCAATGTCCCGGCACCACCGAGTAACGCTTCGAACGGAATGCTAAATCCAGCGAACTGGAATTCAAGCAGGATTCCGTCGCGGCTGACAATGCCGTCATAGGCAATCCAGCCATAGGAACAGACCGCGAAGGCAAGAACGCCACCCCCGACTGTAATCAAGCCGCGGTTTTTTCCTGCCGCCTCCCAGGCAGAGGGAAACATCAGAAACCCGAGCAGCAATCCGAATGCCAGGTGAAGTGCCCTTGCCGGCAAGTCGACGAAGATCCCAAAGCCGAACTCGAATGGTAGCGGCGATGCGATCCAGAGTTGCCAGAGAGACCAGCTGAATGCAACCAGCGGCACTAGGACCGCAAACCGACCTCCGAGGGCCCGTCGCGGTCCATCAAATCTCTCGACGATCTCGTCGATATTATGCGGAGTTGGCACAGACGTGAAACTCGAACCATGCAACCGAGGTTTCCCCCCTTTTGCAATTCGGCAAAGGGGGGGAAACGAATGTATTCGGACGGTGTTGACGCAAACCCGTCATCACCAAGCCGAATTCTACATCATACCCTTCTCCTTGTAGTACCTGGCAGCGCCCGGATGTATCGGTGCGGACAGGCCATTTGTTATCATGCCTTCCGGAGTCAGTATCGAGTAGGCCGGATGCAACGCCTTGAAATCGTCGAGATTTTCGAAGACCGCCCGGACAACTTCGTAGACCACGTCATCCGGAACGCTCGCACTTGTAACAATGGTTGCATACCCACCGAAGGTCGTCACAGGAGCGACTGTGGATGTATAGGCGCCTTCGGGAATGGTGACCGGGCCGTAGAACGGGAACTCGGATATCAGCCCGCTTTCGACTTCCGTGTCGAGATTGACGATGTAGGCACCGCAACCTTCGGTGGCCACGGCAACTCCCGAATTCGGAATGCCTACCACGTATCCATACGCATCGATCTTGCCGTCACAGAGCGCTTTGGAATGTTCCGACGATGTCATGTCGGTTACCAGGCCAAAGAAATCCACCGGCGTGCCGTAGCGTTCCATGAGCAATTCTGTTGTTGCCCGCTGGCCCGATCCCGGGTTGCCCATGTTGAACCTCTTGCCTTCCAGGTCCATCCAGGAGTTGATACCGGAATCCTTCGCTGCAATGAGCTGATAGGGTTCGGGATGTACCGAGAACACGGCGCGAAGATCGGGATTGCTCGTGACCTTTTCCGATGATCCGTTGTAGGAATGGTATTGCCAGTCCGACTGCGCCACGCCGAAGTCGAACTCGCCCTCGGTGATCTGGGCAATATTGTATGTCGAACCCGCCGATGACGGTGCCGAACAACGGATGTTGTGCTTGCGCCCGGTATCGCGTCCCTCGGCAGCTTCCTTGTGGACCATCCTGCAAATCGCATTGCCTGACACAAAATAGACGCCGGTTGGACCGCCGGTCCCGATGGTGATGTACGTCTTGTCAGCGGCAGAAACGCTCTGCTCAGAACCTGGCAGACCCACAAGTGCGAACGCGGCAACGAGTGCCAATTTTCCTAGATGTTTCATAATCTCCTCATATTTATACCTAAAGGCCGCCTTTCAGCCGGATGTCGGTGTTTCGGACGACCCACACCTTGAAGCATAATGCAAACCGGTCGCTCCGAACAGTCGAATTCTCCAGTGAGGTCGCGGAAATTGGCTGCAAATGGGTAGTCGACGGCAAGATCAGGTACGCATTTACGGCATCCTGCCTCGTTCCCGAAGAACATCCCCCGGGCGGCACTCAACGGAGCACAATGAAGTTGGCTGGACTTGCTGGCACCTTCATTGAATTCAGGCATTTCGGGGGCCATTTGCCTCCTGATGTCCGGCCATGGTCGGGTTTCGGGGGGCCTGTTTCAATAGTCGCGACATTGGCGCATGACATGCAATTGTCCAGTCATGTTCGTCCGAAGAAAAAAACTCGCGAAAGGCCGCACCAAGGTCCAAGTCGTCGGGCCTGTCCGCGATGGCAAGAAGGTCCGGCAGCGCATCCTTCGTCATGTCAGTGCCGCAACCAGCGATGCGCGGTCCTCGAGGAACCGCTCGTGTCCGGCGGCGCTGAGCCCATCGAGTTTCAGACAAGGATTCCGGTCAGGGGTCGAGGCCCGCGCATGTCCCGCCGGAATGTTGCCCCTTGCAGGATGTCGAGAGAAGGAGTTGGATTCTGGAATGTCCTGAACTGGCTTTCCCGGATTGTTTCGGGCCGAGTGAGGAGGAGTTTCCCGGTTTGCTCCGCTTTGCCGGGTATTCACTTCAAGTATACGGTTGAGGCCTCGCGGCTCTGACGGGCTCCTTCGTCGTGCTTGTCCCGGTTTCCGTCACGGATTTCCAAGAGTTTCGCATTCCAGTCTTTTGCTCCGTCCGGGCGGATTCGCCGGATTGCGGGGTGTTTTTCGATCAGGCACCGTGCGGCGATGTCTTCGGACTCGGTTGTAGTGGTTCGGATTACTTGGTCATGAACCGGGCGGTTTTCCCCACCTTCTTCACGCGTGTTGTTTCCGTTTGATCAGGTGCAATCCGGGACAGGGCTTGTTTCCCAGGCAAGCATTTTCAAGTAGCGTCCCTGTCTGGTCAGACTTTATCAAGGAGCGTTTCGGCGTGGGCGGGATGCTTGCGATTTCCTGCCGGTTCGACTGGCTGGCTGCACGCCGCCGATAGCCCGGCGCCGCCGAATGGCCTCATGATGGCTCGGACCCTCTTCGACAACCGCAAGTCGTACCGCCGCGTGAAGCTCCACGCCATAGATCCCCGCCCCCGACCAAACGGACAAAGGGGCATCACTGGCGCAATCTTGCGCCGCCGCGACCGGACCAACAGCGTGTTGGCCAAAGAGGAACTGCTACGAGGTAGAGAGTGAGCGGGTGGACGGCATGACCGGGACCGGGCAGTACTGAGCGTGCAGATTAACTTGAATTGGGAATAGAGACATCGATGACGCGAATCCCAATTTTGCGTCTCTCGTCGGCAGACAGGGTCGACACCAAGCGATTTTCCAGTTCAAGTGAACTTACTGCCGGTGAACCCGTCTCCGGCGGTGTGGGTCGGCAACGCTCCGTGTGTCCAAACCAAAATACAAGATAGATGCCATGCCCTTCGGTTCCCGGATCTGTGCTGTAGCGGGCAATCAACTGCGATCTTACCGCACTCCAGAGATCACGATGGCAGCTTCTCTTGATTTCCACGGGAATATTGAAACCAGCACAAGAAACACGAATGTCCGCCCGTTTGTCGTTTGCGTAGCGCCCTTCCGGCTGCACTTCGATACCGAGTCGCATCAACCTGTTCCGCAGATCCGATAACAGCGCATCTCTGCACGCGTCTTCCGGGCGGGGATTCTGTGGGCGACTGTGATGATCCACATTCCAGTATTGCTTCCAGTCGGACGTATTGCTGTCGCGAATGGTGCGTGCAATCTCGTTCAGGTGTTCCAGGGTCAACGCCGCGAGGTCGGCCGCGTTTGCAGGTGCGCCGCTGGCGAGGGTCTCAAGAACCCGAGTTGTATCGCTATAGGTGAATTCGGCTTCGCGACGGGCTGCTTCTTGTCGGAACGCGGCGTCCATGAGAAGGGAACGCCAGGGACGCAGATCGTTGTCGGACGACAACTCTTCAAGAGCGAGCGAAGCGTCTTCCGTCAAGATGCCCGCCAGTTGTTCTATGCAGTCTCGGACCCGATCGGCCGCATTCATTTCCGGCGTCACCATGACGCCTTCATCGGACTCGTCGCCAAGAGAGTATGGCCGGCAGGAGGTGCCGATGAGCCGGATCAGAAGCCGAAGCGCAGGCGCGCTCCGGTGGCACTTCAGATCGGGTGAGATGCCGAATTGCCTGGTCACCGCCTCCGCCAGGAAACAAATGCGGCGCTCCTTGGCAGCGGCATAGGATTCCAGCTGACCGACATAGAACTCCGGTGCGATGCACAAGCCTGCAACCAACCAGTGGACGCGCTGCGCCACGCTCATTCGGTGATCGGCGCGCTTCTCGTCGATCAATGCCAGTAGCGGATCAATGTCACAGTAGCGCCTGGCGGCGAGTAGCAGGTGGTTCAGGCTCGACAACTGCGCGGTTGCACAACGCACGGGGAATTGCCTGAGTAGAGGCATCGTGGCCAGGCGGGCAACGCGGGCATGGTCCGGAGAGTGCGCTAATTCATGGATGCCCGCGGGAGATTCCCCGCCTCTGCGCAGTTTCGATAGAACGGAACGTACGAGCACATCGGCGGCGATCTCGGGGCGATTGGAAAGCGTCCAGGCAAACCAGGGCGGCGGCCTGTCGGCAGGATGCCGTGCTGTGGGCCACATTGCCACGGTGTAGTGAACCGCCAGGGCAAGCTGCAAGCGCCGGTGATCTATGTCGATCTCGCTGGGTGGTGCAGTCTTCGCCATCTCCTCCAGGCCCGCCATGAATGGCAGCGCGAGATAGTGTGTCCGGTTCGCGATTCCGAGGCGTATGACCTTCGTATCCGAAGGCAAGTCATTCCGGTCGATGGTCTTGCGAAACCCGGACAGAACGGCGTCGACCAAGCTTTCGTCACTGGCCAGTAGAGCGTTTAGCCTGTCTCTCGGCGATTTGCCGCGAACGTTGAGGTATCCGCCGAAATACACCTTGGCGAGCTCGTGCAGAAGCTGGGGCTTTGCCATGGTTCCGCGCAGTTCGTCCTCGTGCGGCTTTACTTGGTCGTGCCAGTCCGGTCGCTCGGTCCGTAACCGAGCCTGCGCGCGGGGATTGGAGATGTCCCCGTCAGAAGTTCGGGCTTCATGCTCAACCATTTTCCTGTCAAATGTTTCGTTGAGACGGGCGAAACCGTCCAGGCGTCTAGATACATCCTCGCGGGAAAGGCCTTCATCGGAACGGCCGTAAAACAGGCACTCAGCAACTTCCCCGATGAGCCACTCGGAGGTGATCTGGTTCTTGGCAGCGACCGCCTGGTCGAGGCACCACAGTCCGAAGTCCCGGGGCCGTGCGACACCCAAGAGCCTGCCATGCTCTTCCTGGCGCATGCAGTCGTAGAACCAGCAGGGTTCCGTGCAGCCTGGCCGTCCGCTGCAACTCTCCAGGCCCATCGACAGCAAGCTCTTCCAAGCGGCGGGACGGCTTTCGAGCCACCGGCGAATCTCTCGTGATTCCTGGTAGCCGAAATCCGGATCGTACGTCCACTCGCCTGCCTTGGCGACTGGTTCCAACCAATGGAACAAGCGGGTCAAGTCCACCTCATCCCCCGATAGCCGAAGAAACCGGGCCAACAGGTTCGAGGGCAGGCGACGTATGAAGAAAGCAGGAAGTCCATGTGCCCTCTCATCCGCGAGCAAATTGCCGTAGCGTTCGACGATTTGGTCGAGTAGCAAGGCGAGCTGGCTTCTTGTCGATCTCTTGGGAAGTTGTCCGGACCAGAAATATCCGAATTCGGGGCTGTAGTTGGGTCTTTGCGGGATCCTCAAATATCGAATGACCTCTGTTTCCGATATCGCTTCAGGGTAAAGTTTGGACAGCAGACAGCCGAGCAGAGCGTCGTCGGAATCCGCCACCCTGCCGGCATAAACGTCAGCGGTCAGCTGTTTCAATTCTGTGAGCGCCTCAGTGTAATTCCGGCTGTGCCGCACGAACACATCTACGGCGCGATCCCGAATCCTCGGCCACCTTGTACCATCACGGACTAACTCTCTCAGCGGAGCGGCAAGCTCTGGAAGTGGCTCACCATGCCGGAGGGCTTCGAGCAGGATAACGATGAAGGATTGCCAGGAGTCCTCCCGCGCTGGAGCGATCAGGATTTCGTGGATCTGGTTCTCCATGTCGGAGGATACAAGGTCGCCGAGCCGTGAATCCAGCTGGATCGTAGTGATCAGGCGGGGGTTTGCAGCGGTCTGCCGTTCGATTCCATCAAGAAGCAGGCGTTTTTCTTCCGGCGCGAAGTGTTCAGCGTCTCCGTAAAGGACGGTGCCGAGTGGATCGCGCGCGATCACCTCCGCTCGGCTGGGTTTGCTGTGTGCCGCGAGCCATGCAGAAAGGCCGCGCAGTTCGGAGACCACCACGCCGTCGTAACCGGTGATTAGAGCGAGAATGCGCCCGACCGGCAGTCCGTTCTCGACAAGAGCGGCCAAGTACCTGGCGGCGAAAAACTCCGCGACCTGCCGGTGAACGGGAACCGTCCGGCGCTCTGTGGGAGATTCGAACAACTTGGATTCCAGGCTTCGGCGAAGAATCTCCCGCTCTGTTCCCTGTAGCCGGTCAAGCCCGAGGAAATGCTGATCGCTCTCCGCGCCTGGCAGTGCATATCCGGCGGCACCAGTCAGAAGCTGAACTGCGCAAAGCCTCCCGCTGGCCTCGATCAGATCGGTGATGCCGCCAGGATCCGGACTCGCTATGCGATGCTCTTCATTGTGCTCTGCAAGCAGGGTACTGCATGCCATATCGAATGCCTGCGACCTGGTCTCGGGCCAGACCCCGGCGGCTTCGACGGCAACTGCGAGCATTTTCAGGCTCTGAGGATTGACCAGTAAGCCATGGAGACCCTTACTCTGGGCCGCCGCGACAAAATTCTCCGGATATTCGATTCCGAGAACGCCGTGCAGAAGCTGGTGGATATCTTGGTCAGACAAGGGATCGAGGCGGAGCACCTTGACGGCACCGGTGGGAGATACCGTCTTGAGATGTTCTCTGTCATTTGTTCCGAACCAATCGGCCTCGCGACACGACAGGCGAAAACAAGGGCGCTCCAGTCGCTCGAGTGTGGCACGGATACGGTCCAATGGTGTACGCCCATCGTTCGGTCCGGCCCGTGTCTCGTCCAGCCCATCGATAAAGAGAGTCGTATCGTGCCACTCGGCCCTGTCGTCGAAGGTCAGGAAATCGCGCGCGGTGACGCGACGCCCGCCCTGACGTTTCGCCAGATGTTTGAAAATGGTGGTCTTGCCGGAGCCTGGTGCGCCAAGCAGCACGTAGGCCGCCTCGTCCTTCCAATCCTCGACTGGTCGGGATGGAAACTCCGAAGGGCCGCGGGAGTCGCGCTCGCCGATTTCGCGGCATGTCCGTCGAACGATGGACGTCATGGGTTGTCGAACCATTCCCGGGCCGGTGTCGATAGAAACTCGGAAAGGGAAAGGCCTCCCTCGCCGACAACAACGGCTGCCCGGACGTCGAAGTGCTCCGCAAATCGTTCGAGCCCGGTTGTCCGTGCTCTGCGCGCTCCACTCTTCGCTTCAAAGGCTACGAGTCTTCGACCTCGTGTCAGAACGAAATCCACTTCGGAGCCGTTCTCGCGCCAGTAGTACAGGCGGTGTTCCGGTGTGCCCGTGTTGAACAGGTGCGCGCCCACTGCGCTTTCGACAAGGCGTCCCCAATAGCTCCGGTCCGCTTTCGCTTCGTCGAACGTATATCCCGAGGCAACCGCCATGAGTGCGGTGTTGAGAACATTGAGCTTGGGACTGGAGGCTCTCCGTCGATGAGCCCCGGCGGCGTACTTGGGAAGGCCAGTAATCAGACCGGCATTCGACAGGAGGTCCAGGTAGCGCGCGAGGGTCGTCGTATTGCCGGCGTCCTGAAGCTGGCCGAGCATCTTGTTGAATGAAAGGATCTGCCCGGAATACTCGGCGCTGAGCTGGAACAGCCGTTTCAGGAGGGAAGGTTTGTCCACCCGCTGCATCGCGAGGATGTCACGCTCGATGTTGGGTTCGACCAGCGCCTCGGCGATGTACGCACGCCATCGACTTTGCTCCGGGATAAGAGGGGCGCCTCCCGGGTAACCCCCGAAATAGACGTAGCGCTGGAGATCGAAGCCGAACGCTGCCGACATTTCGGCGAACGACCAATGCATAAGGCGAACGGTCTCGTACCTGCCGGCAAGGCTCTCGCTCCATCCCTGCTGCATAAGCAACGGGGCGGAGCCAAGTAGAATGACGTGCAGGTGCCGCTCAAGTCGCCGATCAGCATCCCATAGCCCCTTGACCGTCTCCGACCAGTTCGGGATTTTCTGAATCTCGTCGATCGCCAGGACGAGGCCCCGGTCAGATCTTTCGGCCTCCACCCGTGCCTGTTCCCACTGCATGACCAGCCATCGCGCGTCTCTTGAGCCGTCGAGCAGGGCCGATTTCTGCTCCGCGAACTCGAGCTGAGAGCTGCCCAAGTCTGGAATTGGGGGGAGGATCACGGGATCCGATTCATCCACAGACACATACCGAGAAGGCCTGGCCAGCTGCCCAAGGACTTGGTGAACCAGTGTGGTCTTGCCCGTTTGACGCGGACCGGTGACGATGGCGAGCCGCTGAGGCTTTTCGCTCAGGCGGTCAAATAGCGTGGAAATCTGGGCTCGTTCATAGGCTGCCATAAGGATTTTCTACTGTATTGAGTAAAATTGCTCAATAAAGGCGAATCCTATGTTGATTCGAGGCATTTCGATAATCGTGATGGCTCGAACCACGCCATGGCGCGGCATTGCTGCATAGAATGGTTCCGCGAGGGGAGGCGCACCAGCTGCTGATGAGACTCGAGCGGAACCCCAGGCTGTAGCCAGGGCGCTCGGCGCGGATGGCGGGATGACTGCGTAAAGAGACCATCGATTCCACGTCAAATGCCGTTTCTAAGGTACTGGTTGCCCGTCCTTGCATTGTGCCGAGTCTGTGGCATTCTACGATATCAGAAATGCATGAGGCGAGCAGTTGGCCCAGGAGTCGGCGATAGAGTGGTCAGACGAGACGTGGAATCCCGTGACGGGCTGCACAAGAGTAGGGCCCGGATGCGACAATTGTTACGCCGATCGTCTTGCTGAACGCTGGCGAGGAATAGTGGAACATCCGTACGAGCAGGATTTCGACCTGAAACTATGGCCTGCGCGGCTCGGACAGCCGTTACTTTGGAAGAAACCAGGCATGATCTTCGTGAATTCGATGAGTGACCTAGTTAGGATATCGATCGGACCTACGAGGTGGATCTGAAATCCGATCAGTTCCGCAACTCGACCTTCGTGAACTGGAACCGCGCTCATGGTTGAAGATGCCCGCTTTCCCCCTGCCATTGTCACCGGTGGTGCCGAGGGCATCGGCTACGCAATTGCCCGAGCGTTCGGGCGCGCTGGGTATCCGGTAGCCCTCGTGGACCTGTCCGAAAACGAGGTGGTGTCGGCCGCCGAAGGCTTGGCCGCAGAGACCGGAACAATGGCCTGCGGCGTGTCGGCGGACGTGACGGATCGGGAAGCTTGTACAGCTGCCCACGCCAAGATCGTGGACGCATTCGGGCCTGTCGGCGTGCTCGTCAACAATGCCGGCATCATGCCGCAGCAAAAGGGGTGGATCGAAGAGCTTCCGCCTGCCGAGTTCGATCGCATGATGGCGATTCACGTCGGCGGGGCATTGAACTGGTGTCGACTGGTTCTGCCGGGCATGCGCGCGGCGGGGTTCGGCCGGATCGTGAACATGTCGTCAGCGGTTGCCTTTCTCGCCGTGCCGCACCGGCTGGGCTACGTCGCGGCGAAGAAGGCTTTGCGGGGCGTCACCGAAGGTCTTGCGCTGGATTGCGCGCGGGCCGGAATAACAGTGAACGCCATTGCGCCCGGCTACGTTCTGACCGACACATTGAAAGAACGTGCGCGTCGGGGCGTGCTCGACCACGACGATCTCGCCGAGCGTACGCCGGTCGGTCGATGGGCGCGTCCCGAGGAGATTGCGCGGATGGCGCTGTTCCTGGCAGATCCCGAGTCCGCATACATCACTGGCACCACCATGCTCATCGATGGCGGGTTGAGCATCCGCGGCGATGCGGGTGAGGACATCGGGCGCTCCCCCTTCATTCCGTCCTGACCGAATCCCTGCCGGGAATCATCCGCCGTGGAGTGGGGATGACACGCCGAAGGATGACAAGATCCGGCGAATTGACGAGTCCGCCCGATCCGGGCGCGTCTGGTGGAGAAGCAGGTAATGGCGGGAGATACGGAGGTCGGACATGCGTTGTCCTTCTGGAATCTCGGAATGGTCTTCGAGGGGCGGTCGGGTTCCGTCTGCGCGTTGGAGAACTTCTCATTCGGGGTCTGCGGCAACGAATTCATCACCACTCTAGGTCGTTCGGGCTGCGGAAAGTCCACGCTGCTGCAGGTTGCGAGCGGCTTGCAGGCCCCGACCTCCGGGGAAGTGTCCGTATTTTCATTGGTTGTGATGAAGGGCCCGGGCATTTGTCCGCACTGCTGCACCGGTATCCCGGTTGTAGTCACCGGTCAGGGTGATGTGAACCCAACCCAGTGGAGATACATGCCAGAGCAGTTTCGGGTTTGGAAGCTGCCCCTGACGTTGCAGATGACTCGCAGCCTCGTCCATGCAGATCGTATTCCAGCAGGTGATTGCAGCGCTGTCATGGCAGGCCAATGGATGCCCCACAATATCGAGACAAACAAACAGACAGTCTGAAAGCTCGGGAGGCCAGCACAGTGAGCGACGGCGAAACCGTCCCGGAAAGGATCGATAGACAGATGTCCGGAAACCTGAAGAAGAATATCTCTGTTCCAATAGTGAACAAGTTTGCGTTCCCGGCATTGGATTCCGCGGAATCCTGCTGAAGTTGCCGACTCCCGTACAACATAGTTATACAGCGCCCGCTCCGTGGGCGAAACGCCGCCAGGATGACCCCGAGGCCGCAGCACCGCTTCCTGCGCCGTACGGGCAAAAAGGCACGGGGTTGGGGGCGAAGTTCCGGCAAGCGGCCGGTTCAGGCCTTCAAAACGGCGGAAATGCAGAGAATCTGGTGCCGGCGGGATACTGGTCACAGGGTTTCATTGCCAGTGCCCACAGTTCTTTCTCTATTCTGGTAGCGGATCGTCAATTGAGAATTGAGACATGTCGAGACGAACCAGGGCATGACGGCTCCCTTCCAATGAACTCACGAAGTATCGCCCGCTTCCGGCACTGATCGATCCATGCGCTGTCCGGTCAGCAACGGTCAGGCTGAAGCCAACCGTCAAATCCTCGGCACTGGATCCGGACATGAAAGTTCCCGACAATTGGCCCCTTTCGACTTCGATCCTGTCGAATTCCACCAGCCGACCGGAAGGCAGCTTCAGATTCACAGGAGTTCCACGCAGATCCAGAGAAGCATAGTCAGCTTCCTGCAACAATCCTGAATCCGGTGATGCCAGCAAGGATAACAGGTCGCTGTTCATTCTGATCAGGTCAACCGCGGCTGTCGTTGGCCTGGATTGAATGCTGCCGAGAATTCTCTCGACTCGCTGCTGGTCCTGGATGTTCTCGTCCTCCAGATCCGTGCATGCAAACAGCTGGCTGTCCCGGAGAGGGGAGGCCTCGACAACAGGCGAAACCGGGGCAATACTGACAACAATTGCCAGCATGCCGACCGTTCTGCCCATCAGTTTGCGCCTTTTCCTTGTGCGATTGATCGCCGGAGTTTCCGATGAACCGCGGCGAGGTCCAGATCCCGATCCAATTGACGGCCATTCAATCGCCACCTGCTCTGCTGAACCGGTCTGCAACACCAATCCGCCTCAAGATGGACAGCATTTGTCCTTCAGGTCTCGGAATTCCGGATTTCCAGCCAGAAACGGGGATCCGGTGAAAATCCACCCTGCACGGGGCGAACGGACCAATGAATTTATGGACATCTGAAAGAACAGAACATGCCCAAATGAGGCGTTGACACCAGCCTTCCGCTGACCCGGGATCGGGCATCCGTGCCTGGTGGAGTTGCGTGTGCCTGATCGATCCATTCTGGAATGCAGGAACCTGGTAATCAACGATTGGGAATTTGTTGAGGGTTTCAATCTCAACAGCCGGATCTGGACGCGTAAGCGAGTCAAATCCCACGCCCCATGCAGCGCCCGGACGACCTGCACTTCGTCGGAAGTCTCCAGAAAGAAAATCAGCTAACGGCCATGCCGCGCTGACCGCAATCCCTTGCGCAACTCGTCCCGCGCCGGAAAGCTTCCTGGCCACTCCGCCTTCTGGATCATCTGCGCTTTGATCCTGGCAACGAACGAAGCCGCGCGCTCCGGGTTGTCGAGTGCAATGAAGTCGGCGATCTCAATGAGGTCCGCCCGCGCGGCGGGCAGGATAGTGAGACGAGGCACGGTCAGGATTTGGCGGTGTAGCGGACGCGCATCTCGGCAATCACTTCGTCAGCCGGGATGCCTGGCCCAATGTCCAGTCCGGTCTTGATCGCCGCCCGCAGGGCTTCAAGATAGCGCAATTCGGTATCACGTTTGCGTACCCGGTCGCGCAGGGCCTCGCTCACAATTTCGCCGGTCGAGGCATATCCCCAGCTTGCCACAGCTTGGCGCAAGGTCTCGGCCACGTCGGTTGGCATCGTGATGGATATGCGTTCAGCTGCAGGCATGGCACATCCTTTCTAACTTGTCTTGCATGAGCATGTTTTCGATGCACGCTATGTCGAGTCGGCAGCAACAGCCCCGTCCCTGCCGTCAACCCCGGAGCTTCCGGATCCTCTCCTTCGGGAAGCGACGGTAGGAGGCGGCACGCCTGATGGAGAGGCTGCGGATCAACTCGCTGATGAAGAAATGGCCCGGCCTGTCCCGTGCATCTGCCGTCGACCGGATGAGCGCTTTCCGACATCCGAGTTGACCGTGAATTACTTTCAGAGGCAAGGACTCGAGCACAAGCCACCGCCGCCAGATCATCAGGCTGACCCCCGGTGGCCTCACTTTCGACTGCAACGACGATCCGCGTTCCGATGTCGTACGGGATTCTATAATGCAAGGAAGCCGCCAGGGGCTTTGCATGGCGCCGGCTGACGCCTGCTCTTCTTCCCTTTGGTAGTTCCGAATGCCGTCATTGACTTCCGGGCGAAGAATTGTTTTTTTTGAGTTTCTGTATCGATTAAGTAGCAATTCAGTAACGAGTCAGTAACGACTTTGACGGTTTCGTCATCGGACAGGACACCATTATCTTGATCTCAAGCAAGTCATGGCCAGCAAAACTGATCGGAACGAAGTGATGGGCGCAAAGGCAACAGGGTTGCAGATGGAGCCGGAACTGATGCTCGAACTCGGGCAAAAGACCCTGGAGCTACTGGTTGGCAGATGTGGAAACCTGACCAGGGAAGGGGCCTGGGAAGGGGATTTTCGGAAGGGACTCCAGGAGCAGTTGCTGGAGAACCCCCCGGAAGAAGGTCGCCCCCCGGAGGAAGTCATCGAGTGGGTGTTGCGCGACATACTGCCCTACGCGACGCGTCTTGATCACCCTCGCTGCTTTGCATTTGTCCCGTCTTCGCCCACCTGGCCTGGAGTGCTGGCCGACTTCATGGCAGCCGCATACAACATCAACGCATGCACCTGGCTTGTCGCGAGCGGACCGAGCCAGCTTGAACTGGTCGTTCTCGAGTGGTTCCGGAAATGGGTCGGTTATCCGAAGGGAGCGGGCGGGCTACTGACAAGCGGCGGTTCCGCGGCAGCTGTCAATGCCTTTGTCGCCGCACGGGAGGCGGCAGGAAGTCCAGATTCGGCAACTGTCTACATGAGCAACCAGAGCCACAGCGCGCAAATCCGTGCAGCGAAAGTCATCGGGGTCCGGCAAGAAAACGTCCGATTGCTGCAGATTGATGACAACCACCGCCTGGACATGGATGCGTTGGCTTGCGCGGTGGGCGAGGATCGTGCAGCCGGGCTAAACCCAATTCTGGTTTGTGCGAATGCTGGCGCCGTGAGCAACGGCGCCATCGATCCACTCGCAGACATGGCCGAATTCTGTGCGGCGGAGGGCATCTGGCTCCACGTCGATGCATCGTATGGCGGTTTTGCCATGTTGACCGAACGCGGCCAGAGCCTCATGCGTGGAATCGAGAAGGCCGATTCCATTGCACTGGATGGACACAAGTGGCTCTTCCAGCCTTACGAGGTTGGGTGCCTTCTCGTGAAGGACCTGCGCAAGCTGGAGGGTGCATTCGCAATTGGCCACGATGTCCTTCAGGATACGATCTGGGGTGCCGACCACCCGAATTTCTCGGATCGAAGCCTGCAACTGAGCCGCTCTTTCCGCGCCCTGAAGATCTGGATGTCCATTCAAACGTTCGGATTGACCGCTTTCCGACAAGCTGTCGCAAACGGAATGGAGCTTGCAGCTCGAGCCGGCGATCATGTCCGGGAGAGTCCGGTTCTTGAACTCATGGCGCCCGTTTCGCTTGGCATATTGTGCTTCAGGGTCAACCCTGGAGTTGAAAGCCTTGACGAAGGTGGGCTGGATGACATCAACCGTACCGTACTTGCACGCATATTCTGGGAGGACCGGTCATTCATATCGTCTACAAATGTCAGGGACAGGTTTGCGCTTCGGCTTTGCATCATCAACCACACGACGACATGGGACGATGTGAGAGAAACCCTGGAAGCCGTCGAACGATTTGGTGCTGGTGAGTTGACGAACAGGGGTCACGACACCTCATAGGCCTGAATGTTCAGACTGCCTGCCAGAATATCCTCGGGATGTCCTCACTGGTTGTTCCCGGGACCACCTTGCAATAGCTGATCTCACGACACAGGTTGCTCCATATCCTGTGTACGGACGCCCCCTGAATGCAAGCATTTTCGTAGGACACGCCTGGGGAGTGTCCGGGCCACCTGTATTGGCTTGTGATCAGCATGTGCGCCGTCCAGGCGGTGAGATGTACCAGGGGCGAGGATTTCGTTCCGCCCGATGCAGGGGAATTCCTTCCATTGTCCATGGAGTTATCGCATGGTTTGTTAGCTGTATTGCCCTGAGGACGAACAATCCGCGAACGATTTGTTCCGGAAAATTGTGCCGGATTTTTCATCGGGTGAGAATGAAGAACGGGACGCCAAAACTTTTGACCGGGAACACTCTTTGTTCTCTGGAATGCTCGATTAACAGACGCCTGGAAAGCTTGAAGAAGAACATTCCTGTTCCAGAATTGGACGGATGATCATTCCCTGCTGCCGGATTCCGGGAACCCCTGTACCTGTTTGTCGACCTCGCGGCTCTCATTCCGGGGTGATGCAGGCGTTGGGGTTAATTCACCGACATGCCGTCTACATGAAACCCGACTGTGTTGCTCTTGATGTCTGGATAGTGTTCGGCAAACCAGCGAGCCGCATAATTGCAAGAGAATACCTGACCAGGCGTTAGCCTTTGCGCTGCAAACTCGTGCAACGGTTCCCTGGTGGGCTTCTCGTAAATCGGCATTCCGGCTGTTTCCTTAGGCAGCGCCGTACGAGACGGCAGGTTATGCCCACCTTGCCGGTGCTCATGTCGTCAAAACGGCAAAATGGCGGGAGCGATCATTGCTGTGTTCATGTGCCAGTCAAGATTGCAAAGCACGCAGATCCGGAAGTCACCCATCACGATGTCGCGCGGACTTCGTTCCATGACAGGTGCATCAGGGCGCGCCCCCCGCCGCAAGACGCTTGCCATGCTGCCGGTCATTGCCGGGAAGCGGATGGCCATGCTTCATCCGGGGCGGAGACAGGTATTGGCCGGTCCTGCCCCCTACCGGAACAGACCCCTTGAACAACACCTTGTCGCTGAGGGCACGCTGCGACCGCCCCCAACGGGAGTTGGGGGCGGGATCCAGCGTAATTGTCAGATGATAGACAGGTTCTCGGCTGAAGATTTGCCGTCGCGTCCGGGTTGCAGGTCGAAGGAAACCTTCTGCCCATCATTAAGCGACGTCAGTCCGGCGCGTTCCACGGCCGAAATGTGGACGAAAGCGTCCCTTGAGCCGTCGTCCGGCTCGATGAAGCCAAAACCCTTGGCTGTGTTGAACCACTTAACTGTACCAGTAGCCATAGTCATTTCCTCTGAAAGGAGTTCAGGTTTAGCGCGTCACACCATGCGACGACGCAGTCGGTCAACGTTCACATTGTCAGGAGATAACTAAGCTAATCGACGTAGCGGTTATTTAGATAGCACAGATCAAACGTAAAACGTATCTGCAGTATGTAGGGAATTTGCCGGAGAGGTCAATGACCCGCGTGGTCAAAGTCGGCCGGTACATCCTCGGTTGCCTTAGCGCACATTTCTCACCAGACCGTTTTTTGGGGTGTTGACGGACCGAATTCGGGATTTCGGGCCGTCTTGCAGTGCCAAAGCAGGCATGGCCTTCGCTGGAGTCGCAAGTTGATTGTCTCGGAGGGTTCCGGCCCGGTTTTCGACCAGCTGAACGTGGATTTCCGTGGATCGGGGTGAGGGCAACCCCACCGGCGGGGCCGGGTCTTCAGCTTTGGCGGTGATTCGGGAGGGTGTTTCAGCAGCTCATCGGAATCGTTCCAATCCGCAACGCTGCCGTCCGGAAAGGGCCTGACCAGGGTGGCAGGAGGCGATCTTCGGCTAACTGCTCATCGGTGACCTCGGGGGAATCCGGGTCGCTGTCAATCATCTTCTGTATCTGCTCTTCTTCGGCATCGGAGATCAGCTCTTGGTTCCTGTCATGGCAGGCTGCTTTCCTTGCGGCTCGCCGGGCGCACGGAGATCACCGGGATGCCTTCTGCTCCCAGAAGCACGAACACTATGGCGATGGTCTCATCGTTAAGGCGTCCAATTGCCATGTGACGATTTCTCTTGGTGGAAACCGTCTCTGCGTCCAGGAAAACCATTCGCCCAGATCAGCAAAGTCGAACCCATACCAGAGTGTCATTTTGCCTCTTACCGGAACCGACCCCGTTGAGAATGGAGTCGATCTTTGACAAATTGTTGCCGAGGGCTCAATTGCCGTTCGTGGCTGTGGCTTGCATCATTGTTGAGCATTGGGTTTGTGGAGTGGCTGATGCCTGGAAAACATGAAGAATCGTTTCTGCACCTCGTCAGGAGCACGCTATCGGACCTGCCTCCCGCGGAACGGCAACTCGGGGAGTTTCTCTGCGATTTTCCCGGAGAGCTTGCCAGTTACAACGCAACGGAACTTGCCAGGCTGGCGAGGGTTTCAAATGCAACGGTGTCCAGGTTTGTTCGCAGCCTTGGTTTCGACAATTATGAACAAGCCAGAATTCTCGCCCGGAAAGAAGGGCAGACGGGGTCGCGTCTCTTTCTTGATCACAGCGAAGCGACTGCGGCTGCGAACTGGCCAAGTGACGAGGTCAAACAGATCTCCGAGAATCTCGGCAGGACGTTTCGTCGGATTGATCCGCAGGAACTTCGAGAGGTTGCGCGCTGTCTCCTGGCGGCTCGGCGGGTTGTCGTCATCGGGTTTCGCAGCAACTTTGCGTTTGCGGCATATCT
Source organism: Paracoccaceae bacterium (assembly GCA_963664715.2). Classification (GTDB taxonomy): domain Bacteria; phylum Pseudomonadota; class Alphaproteobacteria; order Rhodobacterales; family Rhodobacteraceae; genus JAPOXR01. The sequence continues at coordinate 21,400 of CAXXUY010000011.1, read as the reverse complement.
GAAATGGCAGTTGATGCAGGTCGTCGAGGACATCACGCTTGTCCCGGGTGGCGGAGAGACACTTGGCGAACATTTTGCCGGCCTGGGTGCGAATGATGTTGTGCTGGTCTTTGGCTTGCGACGACGCGTGGCGGTAACAGAAAGGCTGCTTGCCTCGCTGCTGAGGTCGGGCGCCGCCGTCGCACTTGTGACAGATGAAGGCGCCGAGTTCCGCAAGGATGTGAAATGGCATTTCCGGTGCGAAACGAAATCAACCGGTCCGATTTTCAACCACACAACGGTTATGGCGCTTTGCCATCTGTTGCTTTCGCTTGCGATCGAGGAATCCGGCGCAAGGGGACGAAGCCGGCTCCAGACGATTGAATCACTGAATGAGGTGTTCGGGGAACTCTAGGCCGGCGCCGTCGCGATACAGTAACGGTCCGGTTTCAATGGCCTCGGTTGCAGGGCGTCTCGATGGGGATGCCAACAATTGGCAACCCTTCACGGCACTGAATCCTGGACGAGCAGCCGCCAAGTGATGAAAATTCGTTTTCGTAATCGGTTTATCAAGAAAAAACTTTTTCAAAGCTGTCGCAGTTGGTATACTCGAACCACAAGGTCATGGCTTGTTGCCGGTGCGCGGGCACAGGGTAATCGGTGCATGACGGACCAAAGTGAAAGGATGGGAAAATGAAAACAATCCTTTTTGTGGCTATCGGTGCTCTCGCTGCATCCGGTGCTCTCGCTCAGGAAATCTCTCTCAAGGTCATGGGGCAGCCGGTCGGGTCCGGGCTGATCCAGCAGAACAAGGAGCAGCCCTTCTTCGAGAATCTTGCCGACAGGACAGGGTTGTCAGTCTCGGTGGAATACCGGCCGGTTGATGTGACCGGCATTCCTGATACCGACGGGCTGCGCGTGCTCAAGTCAGGTCTCTTTGACATCGTTTCGATCCGCGGGCCCCAGGTCAGCCGGGACGAGGTTTCGATACTCGGTTTCGACTTGATCGGGTTGAACACGTCGTACAAGGCCGGCAAGGCGCACACCGAGGCTTTCTTTGATACTGTAGATGCGCGTATCCAGCAGAATTTCAATGCCAAGCTGCTGGGCGTCTGGCCAGCAGGTCCGCAGGTCGTGTTTTGCAAACCCGAGATTGGCGGATTGTCCGACCTTCAAGGCCTCAAGGTCCGAGTCGGCGACCAAAGTGCTGCAAACTTCGTCGCGGGTCTCGGCGCCACCGGTGTTCCGATGCCGTTCGGGGAGGTCCAGCAATCGCTTGCCCGCGGCGTGGTCGAGTGCGCAATCACCGGACCGGCATCCGCAAATTCGGCGGGATGGCCGGAAGCTACAAACGTCGTGCTTCCGATTGCGCTGCAGCTGGCGATCAACGGATATGCCATCAACCTCGACACATGGAACGGGATGAGCGCGGATCAGCAATCCGCCCTGCAAACGGCCATTGAGGCGCTCGTCAGTGACATTTGGGCCTATTCCGAAGAACTCTTTGTCGATGCGATGAACTGTAACACCGGACAGGAACCTTGCGAGCTTGGCACGCCCTATTCGCTGCAATCCGTTGCTGTCACGGACGCTGACCTGGCAATGGTCGCGGGAGCGGTGAGCGAGGTTTCCTTGCCGGTTTGGGCAGAACAGTGCAACGCCGTCTTCCCTGAATGCGAGGAAACCTGGCGTGCGACCGTCGGGGTGAAACTGGGTCTCTGAAAGAAAAAGGGGCGCCCATGGCACGTCTGGGTCATTTCGTTGGGGTGATTTTCGGGTTCATGATGATCTCGCTTTCTCTCCTGATAACCACCGAGACGATTGTGAGAAAGTTGTTTTCGATCTCGCTGGGCGGTGTAGATGAGTTGTCCGGATATGCCATTGCCATCGGTGCCCCTCTTGCCTTTTCAGTTGCCTCCATTGAGCTGTCAAACATCAGGATCAATCTGTTTTATGGTCAGTTGCCGAGGAGTGCCCAGGCGACATTGAACCTGATTTCAGTTCTCGGCATCGCTGTACTGGCGCTGTTTTTTCTCGTCTTCAGTTACCAGACACTCGCAGAAACGATCGGCTACCGGGCTTTGGCACAGACGCCATGGGCGACGCCTCTGGTTTATCCGCAGTCTTTCTGGTTTGCGGCGATCGCATTTTTTGCCGTGACGTCGGCATGGGTCGCGAGACGGGCTGTCGTTCTTTTCCTGAGAGGATCTCTGGATACGCTGGCCGACGCCTTTGGCCCGGAACGGGTTGAGGAAGAGCTTGAAACGGAGCTTGAGGATTTGGCGAAGCGGTAGGAGATTCTATTGATGGAAATCACGCCGCTTGTCGTCGCGTTCCTTACCATGCTTGGGCTGATGCTTCTCAGTCTGCCAGTTGCCTTCGCGATTCTCGCCGTTGGGGCAGTGGGCGGATATCTGGCTTATGGGATGCCTCTGGTCCAGATGACGGGCGGTGTCATCTGGGGAAGTCTCAACAATTCTACCATGCTGGCAATACCGCTGTTCATGTTGCTCGGGGAACTTCTTCTTCGCAGCGGTCTTGCAGACAGAATGTATGATGCACTGGCGGTTTGGCTGGGGCGTCTGCCTGGCGGGCTTCTTCATACAAACATTGCCACCTGTACGCTGTTTTCGGCCACCTCGGGTTCATCCGTTGCAACAGCGGCCACTGTCGGGACGATTGCGCTCCCGGCCCTGAACGAGCGCGGGTATCCGGTTCGCATGTCACTCGGATCATTGGCGGCAGGCGGTACGCTCGGCATCCTTATTCCGCCAAGCATCAACCTCCTCGTCTATGGCTCGCTTGCGAATGTTTCGATCGGCAAACTGTTCATGGCGGGTGTGCTGCCCGGGATATCACTCGCTCTTGCATTCTCGACTTACATTTTTTTCGCCTATCAAGGCACAGAATCTATCGGTGGAGCGGCACCGCGTATTCCTCTGCGCGAACGGTTGCTTCTTCTGCGTCATCTAGTGCCGCCGCTCGTCATCTTTGGTGTCGTGATGGGCAGTATCTATGGCGGGCTCGCGACACCGACCGAAAGCGCAGCTCTTGGAGTGACGATTGCCCTCGTGATCATCGCACTGAAGGGTCGCCTTACGATGTCTCTGCTGGCGATATCGTCATACAGGGCAGCAAGGACCACCGGCATGGTTGTACTCGTCCTGGTTTGCGCTCTTCTCCTGAATGTCACGTTATCGATGGTTGGTGCGACACAAGCCGTGACGCGGTGGGTCGCCACGCTGGGGGTCAATCAATACGGCCTGCTTCTGGTCCTTATGCTATTCTATCTTGTCCTCGGGATGTTCATGGACGCCATGTCCATGCTTGTGCTCACCGTGCCGATTGCCGTTCCGGTCGTGGTCGCGGTCGGCGTTGATCCGATATGGTTCGGCATATTTATCGTACTGATGTGCGAAATCGCGTTGATCACGCCGCCGGTGGGAATGAATCTCTTCGTGGTCCAGGGCGTCCGGAAAGACGGCGGGAATTTCTCCGACGTTGCCTGGGGCTCCTTTCCGTTTGCGCTCATCATGCTCGCGGCATCAGCCCTGTTCATCCTCTGGCCGGATCCGGTGTTGTGGCTGCCCGAGCTGATGTCAGCTCGTCCATGAACCTCACACCTCCCCGTATGCTGGTGATCAACCCGAATTCCAATCAGGCGGTCACAGGAAAAATCCGCGAAGTTGTTGGCTTGGTGGACCTGGCCGGATGCGATGTAGATGTAACTCATCCAGCTGGGGCGCCACATGCTATCGTGACACCTGAGGACCGCCAGGCTGTCGAGCCTGACATTATCGCCATGGTGACTGCTGCCCATGCTGCAGGGACAACCGGATTCGTGCTTGCGTGCTTTGACGACATTGGTGTCCATGCCTCACGTCTGCTTGTGGAAGGGCCGGTGATTGACGCCAGCGAGGCCGGATTTATCGAGATTCAGAGAAACGCTCAGCGTTTTTCCGTGGTAACGACATTTCAGGGAGCCGTGGAACGGATTTCCGCGCTTGCAGAAAGACAAGGCGTCAAGGGCCTGTGTTCGGTCCGTGCCGCGGGCATCGATGTCGGCGATGCCATCTCTGGCAAGGGCCTTGCAAAGTTGTTGGAGACAGTCTCACAAATAATCATGCAGGACAATCCCGATGCCATCCTGCTCGGCTCCGGCGGTTATGCAGGCCTGTCAGAACGGGTTGCCCGGCATGCGAAACTGCCGATAGTCGATGGGGTTGCCGCCGCAATCAAACTGTGCTGCGGGACTCTCGCAAGCGGTTCCACAGTTGGTGAAATGAACAGTTTCGCTTCGGAGACGGAGTATAGATGATCCGGCATCCGGTCGCTCAGGGGACTACCAAATTGTTGGGGTCATACGGCAGTTGGCGGCATGGAATGCCTCTTGCAGCTTCCTTGCATGACAGGTTTCCGGACGACATCGGAATATGGCTCGTTGCTGCAGTTGAAGGTCCCATGATGCATGAACTGCGACACTCGCGAAATCCGAATACGTCTTGATTGATCGGATTGCCATCGACCGGTCTCAATATCCGGCTTCTGTGTTCTGGACTTCTGGATATCGGTTCAGCACCTTCTGGACACAATCTACCAGGTTTCCAGTGGCATTCGCGGAGGTAGGCGCATAGTCGAGACATTCGAGCTGGGCTTTCAGGGTCGGCGGCGATGCGGTGGGGATGGACGCGCGCCGAAGGCGCTGCGGTTGCTTTTGGAAGTGGCGATTGAAGAGCCGGTCGTGATGGGCGCAGATATTGCGCAGATCGACAAAGCAGCCGACCCCCGTGAAGCAAATGTCGCGAAGCTTGGTGTCGCATTCATAAAGGCGGAGAATGTCATTGTAGGTCGTGTCGGGCAGGAACGGTTTGTCGGGCTGTGTGATCGCGGCGGCTGAGAAAATAAATCCTCAGACGCTCGTAGCCGATCTCCTCGATCTTGCGGGCGGCGACGCTCGGCCGGTCGATCTGCAAGCCTCGGTCCCGAAGATGGGCGACGCGTTCTTCGGCTGTGGCACGGGCTTTATTGTAAGGATAAGGTTGCATCAGAAAATAGGAAGGGTCACCCTTTTGCACCTCTTTCGAGAGTGTGGCGACCCGTGACGAGGAGTATTTACGAATTTCGAACGACTGTTTCAACCCTCAAGGTTGAAGAGGATTCCGTGTGTTATCGCCGGCAGAATTGTCTGCAATCCTGCAATATTTCAACGGAGTTAGTGGTTAGGGGCTTGACAGTGCGCAACGGCAATCTCGCCCGCCACAAACCCGCGTTCAAGGTAGCGGGTCACAACCGTCTGCACGCCGTGATCGGAGTCAGCTTTGCAGATCTCTGCAGGCTCAAACGGGGCGTTATCGGCCGGGTGTGAGTCGCGAGTACGGGTGGATTGCGGGTTTCGGTCAGGCGCGAAGGACCAGTCGAGGCCAGGCACCTGACGGTCTGTGGCCACAACCAGCGTGTCTTCGAGCGCGTGGAAATGGACCGTCCGAAGGAGGGGGCCGTCATCAATGACAAGATCCAGAGACACATCGGCGAGAAAAAGGTCGAGCCGAGCCGCGGCGGATCGGTCCGTTGAACCGTAGACGACAGGCACCGATGGGCTTGCGATGCTGAAAGATATCGCGGCTGCGGCTGTTGACATCGGCGCGGCAGATCACAAATTTGATCTCTCCCGGCGCATTTTGCCAGATCATGGTGCCGGTCAGCCCGTTGCCCAAAGGCACGGCATCTTGCTGGCACGTCGGCAGTGGGTCGAACACAACAGGGTTCGCGGTGGCATGGGCTCGTGCGTCGAGGAAAGGCGGAGCCAGACCACACCCCCGGCAACTCCGGCAATTTTTCGCAACAGGGCCCGGTATGGACATCACCGGGATGTTCTGATGACGAAAGCTACGTTGCACCCTCCGCGGAAGACGGCCGGGTCGAGGTCTTCCGAGATTTCGTTCTGAAACCAGACGTCGTCCCATCGAAGCACGCATTCCCGGCAGGATATCCTCCCGGCGCCATGTCCGCCGTGCCGCTGTTCGATGAATTCATGTACCGGGAGCAGTCTCGTGGAGGGCCGCTATATTTCCGTGTCCGTCAAGTAGGAATACGCCCTCAGCGGCGCTACTGACAGCAGACCCCCGTCCACGGGGATCGTCACGCCGGAGATCCAGCGTGATTCGTCACACGCCAAAAACAGAGCCAGCCAGGCCACATCCCATGGTGTTCCCTCGGTGCCGAGGGGTGCCGCATTCTTGCGCAACTTGCGGCGTTGCGCCGTTATCGATCCGCCGAGGAAAGCTCCCTTCACATGCCCGGGGGCTATGCAGTTGGCGCGGATACCGTCACGCCCGTGGTTTGACGCCGTGGTCTTGGCAAGCATGTGAAGCCCGGCCTTGGTGACTGAATAGGGCACGGTCTTGGAGTAGGGGGCGACAATGGCGTCGATCGACGAGACGTAAATGATCGACCCCCCGCTACTTTCCACCATCGCGGGTATGGCATACTTGGTGGCAAGCGCAGGGCCCTTGAGGTTGACTGCCACGTTGAGATCAAAATTCTCCTCATCGAGAACGTCTACAGTGCCCACGCCTACGGCGCCGGCGTTGTTGACAAGCACGTGGAGTTCCCCGTAGCGCTCCACGGCCGTGTTGACCATCTCCTCGCACGCTGCCGTGTCGCCAACATCCGCGATGACCGAAGTCGCGTCGCCGCCCTCGGCAGCGATGTCGCGACATGTGCGTTCAGCGTTGTCGGCCGAGAGGTCAGCCACCACCACCTTGGCGCCGGCGCGAGCGAACAGCAGGGCGGTCGCGCGACCGATTCCGATCTCCTCTGCGTCGCTCCGAGTTCCTCCGCCGGTGACGATGGCCACCTTGTCGCGCAGTCGCCTGCCCGGACTGATGTTCTCAGCTTCCGGGACTGCCATTTATGGCAGCCATGCCAGGGGAGCGATGGCATCGACGTGGCTCTTGACGTCCACAACCACCGGACGCTTCGCCGAAAACGATTTGTCTATCGCGCCCGCCAGATCCCCAGGTTTGTCCACTGTGAGTCCCATTGCCCCCATGGACTCGGCAATGGCGGCGAAGTCGGAATCCGGGAATAGCCACTGTTTGTCACTCGCCGCTGATCGGCCCTCGTAGCCCTCAACTCCGTTCTTCTCCTGGTTCAGCGAGTGGTTGTTGTTCACGAGGATAACGACATGAAGGCTTTCCCTGACCGCTGTCTCGATTTCGGCGATGTGGTACCAGATACCACCGTCGCCGGTAAAACATAGCACCGGACGGTCGGGAGCGGCGCACTTGGCGCCCAGCGCCGCCGGCAGCCCCCAGCCCAGCGAGCCAGCACAGCGAATGTAGCTCTGGGTCGGGTGCTTCAGGTCCAGCATGGTGCCGGTCCATACACCGGAATGCCCGGTGTCGGACACCAGGATGGTATCGGCCGGCATGTGCTCGCTCAGATCCCGGCAGATGCGCTCAGGCCGCAAGGGGGCCTCGTCCGAGCTCCAATGCTTTTCGACGCCTTCTTTCCATCGTGAAACCAGATCCTGTACCTCGCCGAGCCACTTCGTGCGGTCGGGGCCGGGTTGAGAAGACTCCATCATCGCAGCCAAAGACGCCTTCGCATCTCCCTGCAGCCCTACCACCACGGCGTAATTGCGACCGATTTCTTCGGGATTGATGTCCAGCTGGATGGCCGGCGTGCCTTGCGGTGGAATGCGAAAATCGTGGGTCAGCTGGCCGCCGGTATGGCTGCCGACAAAAAACACCATGTCTGCCCGACAGAGAATGCGGTTGCTGCATTCGCGCGAGTAATTCCCCGGGGTGCCGACGGCCAACGGGTGGTCGGCCGGGAACATTGCCTTGGCATTGAGCGCCGTGGCCACCGGAATCGACAATTTCTCTGCCAGCGCGATCAGTTCGTTCCGCGCACCGGAGGCGGTTACGCCGCCCCCGGCGACAATCACCGGTCTGCTGGCGCCGCTCAACAGCTCCAGCGCCTTGGCTATCGTGTTGGCATCGGCGACCGGACGGAACGGCGGAACCTGGGTGAACTGCTGCTCGACGATGAAGTCGGCATCCAGTTCGCCGTCGGCGATCACCATGCCGGCGATGTTTTCCAGATCCAGGTGGGCGGGGCCGGGGGTGCCGCTCACCGCGCTGCGGAACGCCTGGCGCAGATACTGCGGCAACGTGTCGGCGCTATGCACACAGGCTTGGTATTTGGTAACGGCAGCGAACGGTTTGACGTGGTCCACTTCCTGGTAGGAGTGGCGCTGCAGGTGGAAATGCCGCTCGCGGCCGGTCAGCGCGATCACCGGTGAGCAGGCCAGATAGGCGTCCTGCAGCCCGGCGGCGAGGTTGGCCGCACCGACCGACTGGGACATCACCAACGCAGGGCCGCGGCGGACGCGGGCGTAGGCATCGGCCATGTAGGCGGACGCCTTCTCGCCATGTGACTGGATGGCGGTCACGCCCAGCTTTCCCATCTCAAGGATGGCGGGTGGCATGATATAGGGCATGTAGAAGACATGGGTCAGGCCGTAGCCGTGTACGGCTTTGGCAAGGTAGCGGGCACCGGTCAAAGTAGTCATGCGCGTCACCTAAGAGGCGCGCACACCGGGTGTCAAGCGAACCGTTGGCCAGGCTCAGCACCGCCCGGGCGCTGTTTCCCGGATTGAGTTGCCGCGCAGCGCGTCGGCATACTCCGTCGAGCCCCGCAGGGCCAGCGCATCAGCGATCTCCCGCTTGAGGTGGCCGTGTGCGCTTTCGATCGCACCATTCTCATGGGCAACGCCGCGGTTGTTGCGTGAAGGTGTCATCCCGTAATGCCGGCAAAGCAGGCGGTAGCGTTCGGTCATGTCCTGCGCATCCTGCCTGCAGAGATTGCGGAACCCGGCCGACAGGCTGTCGGTCCGGTGCTCCTGCGGGGCACCGCCCAGCGACCAGAGCGCAGCCTGCAGACCCTCGGCCAGCGCCGTGAAGCTCTCGCCGCCGAGAACCACCTCGGCATGCCTGAAGCCGGACCAGGCAAGCCGGAAGTGATACAGCATGTGATCCAGCTTCTGCCCGGCAATGGTGACGCCGAGAGCCTCCATCCGGGTGAAGTCCGACAGGCCGAGCCGGCCCGGCCTGTGCGTCTGCTGGAACATGACATCCCGGTCGGGACCGTTCCGGGCCCGCCAGTCGCGGATGCGGCGCTCCAGGGTGCGCCGGATGGACGGGCCCAGATCGGGGTGACGCCACCATGGCACATTGCGATGCCGTCGGGCAGGGGGCGTCCATCCCATCGCTGAACTGTCACCTTGATCGTCGCCCGCTACCAGCCGCCATTCACGGCAGAAAATGAACCCGATCATCAAATTGGTGACGGATGCGGGTTAGGCTGAAAGATGTCTGTTGCAGTTCATGAATGACCTCACTGTGCTGTCAGTCATGGGTCGGTCCAGCATCCTGCTCAACCTTGCTCAATTGTTATGCAGGCACACTGCGCCGGGGCGGACGAACGTGTCCGGAGCGAGGCCAAGAACCGCCGACCGGGCGGATTGAGACGTCTGCGCGGGCTTCACGTTCAAATGCCGGTGTGCGGTTGGATAGGCTTCAATGCACCGGCCGGCGGGAGCAGGGATTGCGGCTCCTTGCGTGGCAGCTTGTCGTGCCAGGTCGCGACAGCTGCGTGTTCGGTTGATTCAAGAGGATCGAACTCAACGGGACCAAATATGGATCAGCAACGGCGCCGCCGCCGGTGGAAGAACCGTTTCGGTCAAAGGCGCCGCTGGCGCTGAATTTGCCATTGGACCCATGCATCCGTCTCGGCGTCGTAACCGTTGTTGAAGCCGTGGAAGCTGACTTCATGCAGCGGACGTTCTTCGGCAAACCAACTGTCCAGCGCCCGCATCTTCACCGCTTCTAACGCAAGACCGGATACCTCCCGCGCCGCAACTCGGTCAAGAACCCGGATCATGGCAAAAACCGGGTTGCCTCCGGGCTGAGGGAGCGGGACCGGGCCGCCGTACTCCCCCACCGCGAGCTGGTCGAATGCCAGGTAATCCATCCCTGGTGGAAGTCCGGCGCGTGGAAACCATCCCCATTCTCCTTCAGAGTCCTGTAATGCGGCCGGATTGAACTCGCCCGCAAGGTCACTGAAGGACTCACCTTCATCGAGACGTCCGGCCAATGTCTGAGCCTTCTGAGCGTCGGGGACCAGGATGACCTGCAGCAGCACCTGTTCTGCGATCGTCTCGACCCGCTCGCCAAGGTATTCGCTCAAGCGCTGCGCGGTCAGGTTGCGTCGCATCAGGTCGAGGAATTCGGCTTCGGAAAATCCGGAGTTGTTGAGCTGCTGTCGAATCCACTCTTGATATTCGGCGTCGGTTATCGCCTCTCCGCCTGCCTGCGCCACCGAACGGGCAAACGCCTCGACATCGTCATCACTCAGGCGGATATCATAGGGTGGCTGTGGAGCCGTCTTGAGGATGATCTCTTCGCGCATGAGCGTATTGAGCATCTGCATCGATTGCGTCCTCGATGCCGCCATCCGCTTCACGAAGTAGCGCATCCGCACCTCGCGGTCATCGTCAACGCGTACCACAACGGTTCGAAACGGCGCCACCCGCTCGTAATAGATGCCGATGCCGGCGACGCCGCCGACCGCCACAATCACTGCAATTGCTACGAGAACGCCGAACCGGTATTTCATCGGTTGCGAACGCTCATGTCAAAGTTCGTCTACGAGGTGGCAAGAGGCCATATGTCCCTCATCCACCAGTTTCATGGCCGGAACCTCGCTGCGGCAGATATCCTTCGCATGTTGGCACCGAGTGTGGAACGGGCAGCCCCCCGGTGGATTCATCGGACTGGGCACGTCTCCCGCCAGCACGATGCGCTCGCGGGTGCGATCGACCACCGGGTCTGGAATCGGCACCGCCGATAGCAGTGAGATCGTGTAGGGATGGCGTGGGTTGCTGTACAACTGCTCGCTGGTGGTGATCTCGACGATCTTGCCCAGGTACATCACCGCTACGCGGTCGCTGATGTTACGCACAACCGACAGGTCATGGGCGATGAACAGGTAGGTAAGGTTGAACTCCTCGCGCAGCCGCATCAGCAGAGTGATGATCTGCGCTTGGATGGAAACGTCGAGTGCAGAGACTGCCTCGTCGCAAACGACGAAGTCAGGATTTATTGCCAACGCGCGGGCAATGCCCAGCCGCTGACGCTGGCCACCGCTGAATTCGTGCGGGTAGCGGCTGGCCACCGACGGGTCGAGTTCGACCATGCTCAGCAGTTTGTCCACCCGCTGGTGGTACTCCTCACCGTCGGCAATGTTGTGTATCAGCAGTGACTCACCGACGATGTCGCCCGCCGTCATCCTTGGATTCAACGAGGCAAAGGGATCCTGGAAGATCAGCTGCATGTGCCGCCGCATGCGTCGCAGCTGCCTTCCTTTGGCGTGCGCAAGATCGACATCGTTGAATACCACGCTGCCGGACGTGACCTCCTGCAGCCGCAGAATACAGCGTCCGACGGTTGTCTTCCCGCAGCCGGACTCGCCAACCAGTCCCAAAGTCTCGCCACGGTTGACGACAAAGCTGACGTCGTCAACGGCCTTCACGTCGCCCACCTTGCGCTTCAGCACACCGGAAGTCACGGGATAATACTTCACGAGATTCTCGACGACGATCAGGGCGTCTTGGCCGCTCAACCGCGCCTGCTCAGCCGCAGTCTCGGCTGGACCTAGGGCTCCGGAGTCTTCCTTGCTCATCAATTCAGCATGTCCACATCATGCTCCGCAACCAGATCGCCGTCGAATTTACTGTAACGGCCCGCGGCAACTGCCCGCCACTCAACCTTTTATGCCATTTCACTGAAGTTGTGACCGACTCAATGGCAGGAATTCGCGCTTGGGTTTGAGCCCGGGATTGGGCCGGCCGCACGTCGTATCCTTTGACTTTCGACAAAATCAGGCTCGATGAGTCAGGGCTTTTGGGCATTACCTCATCCTTGCGGCCATTCTTGGAATCGTGCCCAAAGGCTTCGGAGTCACAACGTCGAAACGGCCCATGCCGCCGCGCAGGCGTGGATCGAGCAGATCACGCAGCGCGTCGCCGAACATGTTGACGCCAAACACGACCAGCGCCAGAAAGAGGCCCGGCCAGAAGGCCAGCCACGGTGCCTCCAGCATGTAGGAGCGGCCTTCAATGCTCAGCATGCCGCCCCAACTCGGCTGCGGTGGCGGAATGCCAAAGCCGAGGAAGCTCACCGCCGCCTCCGCAAGGATGTTGCCGCCCACCGATATGGTGAACAAGACGATCATCGGCGCGACGATCTGCGGTGCGATGTGACGAACCAGTATGCGCAGAGTGCTGGCACCGGCCGCCCTTGCCGCCTCCACGTAAGGGGCCTCCTTCACGCTCAGCACCACACTACGCACCGTTCTGATATTGACGATACCCCAAGGCACGCCAAGCACAATGATGACCTGCACGATGCCCGGTCCCAAAAGCGACATAACCGTAATGACCAGGAACAGCCATGGAAACGCCTGCACCGCATCCACCACCCGCTGCGCGATCAGGTCAACCCTGCCACCAACGTATCCCAGCACCAGGCCGAACACGGTTGCGACCGCCACCGCCACGAGGCTGGCGGCAATGCCGACGGTCATCGAGATGCGAGCCCCCTTGACAACCCGGCTGTATACGTCTCGCCCGAACTGATCAGTGCCAAGCGGATACTCGGCCGACGGCGCCTCCAAACGCCGAAAGATGTTCTGCTCGTATATGCCGTGGGTGGCCAGCACGTCCGCGAAGACGCCGACAAGCAGGAACAACACCACGATGACCAAGCCAACGGCACCCAGCTTTTTCTCGCGGAAAAGCCGGTTGAGCATGCGGCGCACTCGCACCAAACGCGTGCGCCGCGCTGTCGCCTTCGTTTTGACCGGCGCAGCGTCAGCCATCAGTCGTAACGGACCCTCGGGTCCAGCCATGCATAGGCAATGTCGATCAAGAGGTTGACGACGAGCACGAAGCCGGCCATGAGCAGGTTTATGGCGGTCACGACGGGGTAGTCACGTTTCTCGAGAGCTTCGATCAACAGAGATCCGAGACCCGGAATGTTGAAGATTTTCTCCACGATCACGGCACCGCCAAGCAAGACCGGCAGCTGCAGTCCGATCATGGTCAGCACCGGAATCGCTGCATTTTTCAGGACATGGCGGATCACAATAACCCGCTCCGGCAACCCCTTCGCCCAGGCGGTGCGGACATAGTCCTGGCGCAGGACCTCCAGCATCATGGTGCGGGTAAAACGCATCGTTATGCCGGACAGCAGCATCCCCAGGATGAGTGCGGGAATGAACATCTGGCTCAGGTTGCCAATCGGATCGTCCCCAAATCGGACGAAGAACAGTGGCGGCGCCCACCCCCACCAAAGCGCCGGGTAGACCACGACCATTGTGCCCAGCCAGAAGTCGGGAACGCAGATCAGGAGTATCGCAAGGCTCCGCAGGATCTGATCAATGCCCGATTCGGGACGAATGCCGGAAATAATGCCCACAGGCAACGCAATGATCAGCGAGAATATAATCGCCATGACGCCGAGCTGGAGCGATATCGGCAGGCGGTGGAGGATATCCGTCCCCACTGGCTGCCTGGTCCAAAGCGACTGTCCCAAATTGCCCTGGAACACTTCTCCGAGCCAGCGCAGGTATTGAATGTGAGCAGGGACATCCAGTCCCAGCTGTTCGCGCAGAGTCTGAGCCAGCTGCGCCGAAACCTCTTCACTGGTGCCTACCACGGAGGTGGTCGAGCTTCCGAGGGACACGTACTGCTGCATGATGGCCACCATCAGGTCGATTACGTCTCCCGGGATCCAGCGAATGATGAAAAACGCTATCAGCGATACGAAGAACAGGGTCGGGATGATCAGGGCGACGCGTCTGATGATGTAGGAAGGCATGGAGGTCCGGCCGGTAGAAGAAATTCAGGTGCCGGCGGTGCTTCGAATTGAAGAACCGCCGGCACCTGCTGAGTTTAGCTGCAGAGAAAGACCACTACGGCTGCATGTCCGTGTCGATCCAGATGATCTTGGCCAGCGAGTGCCAACCCTGGATGCCGACGTTGCTGATCTCTCCACTGTATCCCTTCACCCATGGGTTCCAGAATGTCAGCTTATCGAATGGGACTCCCACCATGTAATGGGACTTCTCCAAAGCGATGGGGAAGAACTCTGCCCACGCCTCCATTCTCTTTTCGTTGTCGAGTTCCGTCTCAACAACCGTGAGAATTTCGTCGTAGACCGGGTCGTTAACCCGGGCGCTGTTGACAGTGGCGTTGCTGTGCAGGTGATTGATCAGCATGGAAAAAGGATCCTGCCACATGCCAGGTGTCCAGCTCGTCAGCCCGAGGTGGTCTTCCCTGTCCTTGACCGACTGCCAGACCGCGAGCTCCACAACCTTGAGGTTGGCGCGGATGCCGACCTGGTTCCAGAATCCCTGGTACAGCTCGTTGAACTCGGCTTCACCCGGCGGAGTCCACAGATCGAATTCGAAACCGTCGGGGAATCCAGCCGCAGCGAGACACTCGCGTGCCTTTTCGGGAAGGTATGAGACCACATCGCGAGCGCTGGCGCACGAACCGGGTTGAGTCGGCTCAGTCGGCAGATCCTCGTACTCGACAAACCAGTCCGCGAAGTTCGGGAACGTCGGATAGCCGTAAGGAACGGCGCTACCGCCGTAGAAGGCCTCGACGATCTGTTCGCGCGGAATCGACATCAGCAGCGCCTGGCGCACCTTGATGTCCTTGAACGGGCTGCCGTCCAAGTCCACGCGCGCCACCCAGACCGGAGGGGTCGAGGCTGCGGGAAACTGGCCAATCTCGGGATTGGTCTCCGCCAGCTGTTTCCCCCACTTGCCCGACGAGCCGAGACCATTTGTCAGGTCGATCTGGCCAGCTCGCAGCGCCGCGATGATCGTAGCCTCATCGTCGAAGTCGACGACGCGAAATGTGTCGGCGTAGGGCAGACGCATGTCGGTGTGGATCGGGTCGTTTTCCCAATAGTTGGGATTGCGCTTGTAAGTGACGGAACTGCCGGGCACGAAGTCAGTCGGGATGTACGCGCCGGTACCGAGGGCGTTTCTCCAATCCCCCCATTCATCCTGGGAAATGTTTGCCATCCCCCCGTTGAAGATGAAGGCATACTGCGAAAAGTTGAAGCCCGCTTGGGTTGCGTCCGGCGCAGGCCACGACATTTCCAAAGTGTGGTCGTCGAGGGCGGTCCAGGTGATCTGGCCGGGCTGGCCCTGCTGGAAGAAGTTCATCTGCTTGTACGACCAGACCGCGTCATGGGCGGTCAACTCACGCCCATAGTCCGCCTCAAGCCCGGGGTTCGGCTGTGCAACATCCTCCTTTTCCCAGAAGTGGACGCCTTCGCGCAATTTGAACACCAATGAGGTCTCGTTGGGATACGACCAGCTCTCCGCCAACAGACCGGTTGTGTAGAGAGGCGGTGTCGCCGCCACGAAGTTCGGGTAGTCATTCGTGCCAGAGGCGCCGCGCGCCCAATCCAACTGCGAAAGACGCTGGTTGGTTATCTGCACGTTAGCCAGCTCGTGCGGTCCGCCACCGCCCCGCGGATCCCAGTTCGAGAACGAAACCAGCAGAATTTCGCGGTTCATGGTGATGGAGCCGCCGTAGCGCGGCTTCTCGTATGTCCTTGTCATGGTGGACCCGTCGAGCCGGGTGAGTTCTACATCTACGAACTCTGCCGCCTGGACAGCTGCCCCGGTGACCAATGCCCCCGGCAGGGCAATCGCCCCGGCCATCAATAATTGTTTCCTTAACATACGCTCAATCCTCCTGTTTTAAGCAATATAACCTTGAATTCTATTCGGGAAACGAGGCAACTGTAAAGGGGCAATCGCGCCGCGGTATCTTTCGGGCGGCGCCGGACTGGAAAGCGTCGAAACGCTTTCGATGGGCGAATGCATGCCGGCTCCTTGTCGGGGGTGGATTCAGGCAGGGTCTCCGCATGAGGGACTGCATCGTCTCCGGCCGACCGGCAAGGACACGGCGGGGAGCTGTCGCAATCATTCCCGTCACGGCCAGGCTGCTGCGCACAGCCGTCTTCGCGCCGGCCGCGGACAAGGTGGCTCTCCATGCGGGTATCAATGCGCTGCGGCAGCCGCGAGGCGAACTGAAGCCGGCAGGCACGCCCGCCTTGCGTTGCAAACTGCAAAAGCGCCCGGCTCCGCACAGTCGATCAGGCAAACTCGGGGGTGACGGAGGCGGCCTTCGCCAGCGATAAGGGCTGGCGGAGATGGAATCCTATCGCCAGTCCAGCATGTCAGATTTCTGCAGCTTCGCCGCGTCGTAGAAACAGGCGCGCTCGTGACCAGCGGACACTGTCTCCAGCGGCGGCGGCCTGTCGTTACATATGTCACTCGCGTACGCACACCGCGGGGCAAATGAGCAGCCCGGCGGCAGCTGCGCCAGGTTTGGCGGCAGCCCCGGAATGACGCGCGGAGCGACATTGCGGTGGCTGTCCAGGCGCGGCACCGATGACAGCAACCCAATTGTATAGGGATGTTTCGGCTCACTGAAGACCAAATCCGTTGGCCCGGCTTCCACCAGTTTGCCGGCGTACATCACGTTCACCCGATCCACGTAACGCGCCACCAGTCCAAGGTTGTGGGTGATGATGACAACCGCCATGTCAAACTCGTCGCGGAGCTTTGCTATGATCTCCAGAATCTGTGCCTGGACAGTAACATCGAGCGACGTTGTGGGCTCGTCGGCGATGAGGAGCTCCGGGTTGCAGCTCAGTGCCATGGCGATCATGATGCGTTGCTGCATGCCGCCGCTGAATTGGTAGGGATAGTCGGTCACCCGCTGCGTAGAATCGGGAATCCCAACAAGGTCCAGCAGCCGGATGCTCTCGTCCCGAGCCTGTCTTTTGTCCAGGCGGCGGTGCAGTTTCAGTGATTCGGAGATCTGCCGACCGATCGTTACCACAGGGTTGAGCGATGTGGTTGGCTCCTGGAACACCATGGCAATGCGGTTGCCGCGGATATCCCGTATCCGCTCCTCCGACGCCTGCAGCAGGTCTTCGCCCTGGAACAAAACCTGCCCGCCAGCGATGATTCCAGGTGGATATGGGATTAGCCGCAGGACTGACATTGCGCTGACGCTCTTGCCACAGCCGCTTTCGCCGACCAGCGCGACGAATTCGCCCTTGCGGACTCGATAGGTGAGTCTGTCAACGGCCTTGACTACACCTTCGTCCGTGTAAAAGTGGGTCTGCAGTTCTTTGACGTCGAGTACGACGTCCGCATCTTGTTCAGTCATAGCTGCCGCATAGATTGCGGCTCGTGCCGCTGGTTGTCAAGGTATGCTGTCATGTTAATCCGTCGGCGGATAGGGCGGGTCGGTCACCAGCCGTTCAATGACCTTGAACCAAGTGGAATCCACCGTAAAGATCTCGGATCGGTCGGCCTGCTTCGTGTAGTATGAGATTCCGTCCGGAGTAGAATCGCCGACGTGGATTTCCAGCTCGACACCATCTCCCACCTGCAGGTTTATCAACATTTGTGGTTCGTCGAAACCGAATGCTGTCAGCTGCTCTGCGGTTGGCACTTCTTCAATCAGCCGGTTGGCGCCGGGGCCGCTCAACAGCAGTGGGACGCCGCCTCCCCAGCGCGATCTGTCTACCTGCGGACCATCCGGATCGGTGAAATACCAGTAGCGATCCTCGCGCATCCGCCACGATTCGGACAAGCCGCGCCTGGGCAGTTTGATTTGTATCCTCGTCAGATCGTTCATCTCAACGGCCCAAACGAAAGGCCGGGGCTCCGGTGGCGGAACCGGCTGCGGGCGACTGGCGAAGTAGTACCAGATCCCAAGGCCGATCGCGAGGATGCCTGTGGGAATGATGAAACGGAATTTCAAAACGGAGTCTCTACCTGCGCCGCCACCATACCCCTGCAGCCACGAGGAGCAAAATCAACGGCAGCAGCCCGACAGCGGACAGGTTGAGAAAACGCGCCTCTTCAGGACCCAACACAAGTCTCCGGACCGGCACCACCTTGCGGTCCACCGAGACCAACTCTTCACCCTCTCCCAGCCAGTTGACCATTGTCAGGAACAGACCGCTGTTAGTGCTGTTTCCGAAGTGCTGGTTGCCGGCGAAGTCAGAGTCGCCGATCACTGCGAGGCGAGTCGTTGGCGACCGGCGCTCTCCCTCCGCGACATCGCTGGTTACCGGCATTTCCACGCTCGCGCCGAGCGCCACTGGCCCGGACACATCCACTCCCTGGTCGAAGACCGGGTCGTCGACACCGAGCGCATCCTTCTCCAGCCATGCCGAAGGCGTCGTCCAAGCCAGCGGCAGGATCCTTGCCTCGTCGGGCTTTTCCTCGCGTGGACGGATCATGGTCGCGCCCGGAAAGTAGACGTCCTCCAATCCGAACTGGTTGCGGCGCACATCCACGAGCGGCACGTCGAAATTCGGGGTCACATGCGCGTCGGGGTCGACCACCACGCCATTGTCGATCGCCAGCCACCATGACGCCGCCAGATCGCGCAGCTCCGGCTGCGGGTTCGGGTTCAGCAGCAGCAGCAGGCGCCCGCCACGCTGCAGATAACTGTCGAGCAGCGCAATTTCGTCGTCGTCCAGATCGAGCTGCGGACCAGCGATGACGAACACGCTTGCGTTCTCAGGGAGCGCGTCGAGCTGGCGAAGGTTCAACTCGCCGACCTGGAACAGGTTGTCCCGCAACCCTTCCCGGGCCGCGCTGTAGTCGCCGCCAATGCTGGCCTCGCCATGGCCCGCCAGGAAGTAGACGACGCGTTGCCGTGTGCCCGTGACCTGCAGGATCGCGCTGGTAAAAGCGTTTTCCGCTTCTGCTTGAATCTGCGGACCAAGGACCAGCATCTGCCCTGCGGAGCCGCGAAACGCGACCACGCCGAGCCGAAACGCCAGCTGGGCCACCGGCCCCTGCCCCAGATACTGCCGGCTCAGATCCGGGCGCAGCTCCGGATCCTCCCTGCGGACGCTGATCGCGTCGGTGTGGTTGGTGTACTCCAGCAGCAAGTCGTGCCCATAGCTGTTGACGGCGAATGCCTCTGCGCTGCCTTCGATGTTTGGATTCGGATTGCTGTAGAAGCTGACCACCTCCACCTGATGCTCTTCGCCGACCAGGTCCGCGAGCACTTCCTTGGTCTGGGAGGTCAGAGTGAATTGAGCGAGACCGGTAAAGTCGAACCGATGAAACACCGTCGTGCTGATCAGGTTGGCGAGCAGAAGCACCGCAGAAACGACAGACAGGCTGACCCCGGTTCCGATACCGAATGCCCCGCGCCGGCTGGCCAGCGCTTCTCCCACCCGACGGAAGTCCAACAGTATGCTTGCGGCAATCAGCCCCACGCCGATCGCGACAATCGTCCAGGTGATGATTCGACCCGTAGGCAGAATGTAGTCAAGCGCCCAGGCGACGAAAACAGTCGCCAGACCGACACCGGCGAGGTAACCGGAATTCCCTTTGCGCTGCACCAGGCGCCAGCGACCGGCATCGATCGCGCTAACCGCGGCATAGAGGAAGAAAATCGTCATGGTGACGTAATAGACGACAGACTGTGTGTTGATTATGCCGCGTTCGAACTCGGCGAAGTAACCGGACAAGGACAATCGCGTGAGCACCTCCCCAATCCCGCCGCCCGCCAGGTCGGCGATCAGGCCAATGACCCACAGGCCGAAAAGGATGCCGCCAGCCAAGACTGCCGAAACGATTTGATTGGCGGTGACTGCCGAGGCGAAAATGCCGACGGCCAGGCACGTGCTGCCGATCAGCAGCAGCCCGACGTAACTGGTCGCAATCGGGCCGAGGTCGGGATCGCCGAAGATCAACAGCATCAAGGTGTAGTAAAGGGTGAGCAGCAGCATGCCGCACAGGACCACCAGGCTGCCGAGAAACTTGCCGACAACCAGCTCCCCGTCGCGAACCGGTGTGGTCAGCACAAGCTCCCACGTGCCCTGCTTTTTCTCTTCGACCACCAGGCGCATGGTCAGGAGCGCCGCGAACAGCAGAATCAGGAGCTGAGCGGCGTTCAGGAACCCAGCGATACTGGTGGCGGCGTAGCTGGTGGCGGCAAGGTAGCTGGCAAAGAACGCGCCCGACACGGCCAGGAAAACTGCGGTTACGATATAGGCCATCGGCGAGCCAAGGTAGGTCAGGAGCTCCTTGCGCCCGACGATGCCAATGTTGCGGAGGGCCTGTTTCATGCGCCCGCCTTCGGTTCGGCTGCTCCTTCGGATGCGGTCAGCTGCAGGAAAATGTCCTCCAGACTCAGGCCAACCGATTCCATTGACAGCAACGCCCATCCCTTGGCGCTGACGGCGGCAATAATCGCACCCTGCATCTCCCGGCCCGGCTCGACGCGGACGATGTGAAACGGATCCTGGTAGCGGGCATCACGGACGCCGGTAACCGCGCTGAACTCCCGAGTCACCTCTGTCACAGGACCGCGGACCCGCAGCCGCAGCTGCTCGTCGCCGGCGACGCGCGACGACAAGCTTTCGATGCTGTCCTCGGCGACGATCTTGCCTTTGTTGATGATGATTACCCGCTCACAAACCATGCTTACTTCAGGAAGGATGTGGCTTGACAGCAGGATTGTCCGGTTCTCGCCCAGATTCCTGATGAGCTGACGGGTCTGTGCCACCTGAATCGGGTCGATGCCAATTGTAGGCTCATCGAGAATCAGCACTTCGGGGTCGTTGATGATTGACTGCGCCAGCCCGACCCGCTGACGAAAGCCCTTGGACAGTTTGGCCAGCAGGACGTCCCGGTACTCCCCGAGGGCGCAGATTTCGATGACCTCGTTCACGCGTCGGGAAGCCGTCGCGCTGTCCAGCCCGCGCAGGCGCCCGATGTACTGCAGGTAGGCACGGGTTGTCATGTCGTCATAGAGCGGCACGACCTCGGGAAGATAGCCAAGGTGACGCCGTCCTTCCAGCGAGTCTCGCGTCATGTCGCTGCCGGCGACCCAGGCATTCCCGCGCGTGGGCATCATATATCCGGTGATCATCCGCATCGTGCTCGACTTGCCCGCGCCGTTGGGGCCCAAAAATCCGACGATCTCACCCTTCTCGATATTGAAGGTAATGTCGTCGACCGCCGGCCGTTCGCCGTAGTAGCAGGTCAGATTCTCGACGCGGATCATGTCTGCGCCCGGACGTGCCGGTGTGCGAAGCACAGGTCAGTCGGCGGATCAAATGCAGTTGGTCCGCCCCATTCATGCGAGGTCGTCACTACTGGAGGGCCCGCTGGTCGCTCAGATCTTTGGCGCCGATGCTCCGTGTTATCGTGGCGCCGCGCCATTCAACAATTTCCAGATCGGCGAAGGTGTTTACTATCGAGTATTGAGTCGGCAGGTCTT
>CAXXUY010000010.1:0-21005 GCA_963664715.2 Paracoccaceae bacterium | reverse complement strand
AGGGGCAGAGAGATTCACATGTTGAAACCAGCTTTGGGCATTTGATCAGGAGGCCGGATCCATGGAAAGCACAAGCAACAGCGACTCCGTCAAGGTTCTGCTCTACAAGTGGGCAGGCTCGTGGGGGCCATTCAAGGTCAAGATTCCCTGCGGGGAATGTTCCCTGACGCTGGACATCATAAAGGACACCTTTGCCAATGAACTCAAGGGTATCCCGATCGACTTCGAAATCCGGGAATGGCTCACCGAATGGTGGCGGCCCTTGCCCAAGGGAGGATGGCACGCACCGATCGTGCTGGTCGATGGAAAGGTGGTCAGCCAGGGAAACGCGCTGAACCGCGGTGTACTGACCGAGGCGGTCGTCAATTCACATTCCAGCAGTTCGCCGCTTTCGGGAACCAAACTGTTCGGGAAGGAGACCTGCCCGCATTGCGTCCGGGCAAAGTCCTACTTTGCAGAAGCCGAAATCGACTATGAATACAGGGATGTGGTCAAGGAACCACTGTCGCTCTACGAAATGCTCTCGCGGGTCAAGCCGATCGTGGGCCACAAGACTCCGATCACCGTTCCCCAGATCTGGATCGACGGGAACTATGTGGGCGGAGCCGACCAACTGGCAGACATCCTCAAGCGCTCGGTCGAGCCCAATCCCGACCGGGGCAGGTGCTCGATGTCTCCGGCGAGGTAACAACTGCGGGAAACAGCCTTCCGACTACACCCTGCGCCACGCCATCGGCTCTTCCGATCTTGCCGACATCCGTTTTCTGCGAAATGTGGCGGGCGAAACGCCGATCGCGGATTTGAAGGCCCTGGAAAAGTGCGAGGCATCGGCAAAACCGGTTGCCAGGGCGATATCGGTCAGGGGAAGTGAAGATCCGGCGAGCATGTCACCGGCTATCCTGATTCTCAGATCCCTGTAGAATCCCATGGCTGAGTGGCCAATTTCGGCCGAGAACAGCCTGTTGAGCTGACGTTCCCCGATTTCCGCGAGATGTGCGATTTGCGGTAGCGACAAGGGGTCAGCGACGTGGCTCTCCATCGCCTGGATGGCGTTCAGGACGGAGCGGTTCGTGGTGCCGTAGCGTTCGACGAGGCCTGCCCGCTGGGGCTGGCGCCAGTGCCTGAGTTCCGTATGCATGAACCAGTCCGAGACGAGCTGGGCAAAACCCTGCCCGTGCCAGCCGGCGATCAGGACATGCATCAGGTCAAGCGGGGCCGTCCCACCGGCGCAGGTAATCCGGTTCCGGTCGACGAGGTAGAGAGCCTGTTCCAGAAGAATGGACGGCTCGAATTCCCTGAGCGCCGGCGCGTGTTCCCAGTGCACGGTCATTCGCCGGCCCTTCATGAGCCCCGCCCTCACGAGGATCACCGGTCCACCCGACACCCCGCCAAGCGTGACGCCGCGCCTGTCCAGCAATCCGAACCAGTTCTCCAGCCTGGCTGGCGGATCGAAGCTGAAGGGATCGCCTCCGGCAACCACGAGCAGCAGGTCCAGATCATCACCCGCCGCCGAAAAGGGTTCGCAGGGAATGACTGCTCCGGAAGAACTGCGTGCCCCACCTTTTTCAATCGAGATCATCCGCAACGAGAACAATTCGGTCTCACCAAGCAGGTTGGCTGCGCGCAGCGGCTCCACGGCACATGCGTATGACATGAGTGCAAATCCGTCGACCAGCAGAAACCCGATGCGTTGGGGCATTTTCTCCGGTTGAATGTCCGAACTGATCATCATTATGTCCCTTTCAGGCAAGACTTAGCGTCAATTCATCTGCAACGAAAGCGGGATTGCTTGACAGGATTCGGAATGCGCTATTCGGCGTGGAAAATCTTCAAGGAAGGCCTCACCGGCAACAGGAATTGGGAGCGGCTCTGGCGTGAGCCTGACCCCAAGCCGGAATACGACGTGATCATCATCGGTGCCGGGCACGGGATGGCGGCCGGCTACTATCTCGCCAAGTCCTTCGGCATCCGGAATGTCGCGGTGCTCGAAAAGGGCTGGCTGGGTTCGGGCAATACCGGACGGAACACGACGATCATTCGCTCGAACTACCTCCTTCCCGAGAACGAACCCTTCTACGAGATGTCCCTCAAGATGTGGGAAAACCTCGAACAGGAGTTCAATTTCAACGCCATGGTGTCCCAGCGGGGCATCCTCAACCTGTTCCACTCGGACCCGCAGCGCGATGCGGCGGCCCGGAGAGGCAACGCCATGATCATGGCGGGCGCGGGCGCAGAACTGCTCGACCAGGCAAGGCTGCGGAAGATGTGCCCCTATCTCGATTTCGACAATGCAAGGTTTCCGATCACCGGTGCATTGTTGCAGCCGAGAGGCGGAACCGTCAGGCATGATGCCGTCGTCTGGGGGTATGCCCGCGCCGCCTCGAGCCTCGGAGTCGACATCGTGCAGAACTGCGAGGTGACAGGATTCCGGATCGAGAACGGAACCTGTCTCGGGGTGGAGACCAATCGGGGACCGATACGCGCCAGGAGGATCGTGGCCTGCGTGGCCGGTTCGTCCAGCAAGGTCATGTCCTATGCAGGAATGCGCCTTCCGATCGAATCACACGTGCTCCAGGCGTTCGTGACCGAAGGATTGAAGCCGGTCCTTCCGACGGTCGTGACCTTCGGTGCGGGGCATTTCTATGTGAGCCAGTCGGACAAGGGCGGGCTGGTCTTCGGCGGTGATCCCGACGGATACAATTCCTATGCCCAGCGCGGGAACCTGCCGGTGGTTGAGGATGTCTGCGAGGGCGGAATGGCAATCATGCCGATAATCGGCCGGGCGCGCCTCTTGAGGATTTGGGGCGGGCTTGTTGACATGTCCATGGACGGCTCCCCGTTCATCGACAAGACCCATATCGACGGCCTCTATTTCAACGGGGGCTGGTGTTATGGCGGATTCAAGGCGACGCCGGCCTCCGGCTACTGCACCGCCCACCTGCTGGCGAAGGATGAACCTCATCCGGTTGCCACGGGATTCCGTCTCGACCGGTTCCGGCGCGGTCACCTTATCGACGAAAAGGGTGTCGGCGCCCAGCCGAACCTGCATTGAACGGAAGCAGACAGTGATTATCGATCATCCATTGCTTGGTCCCCGTGATTCTTCTGAATTCGTGATCCTCGGCGACGCCGCGCTGATCGAACGGCCGGACTGGAAGGACCCGAACGCACTGGACCTGTTTCACGAATACATGCACATCCGCGACAATCCGGCAGGTGAACACAGGGAACTGTGGTACCACGAGCAGGGCGACCGTTCCTGGCTGGTTGTGACCCGGAACACGATCACGCATGAGGTCGTCTCGGTTGAACTGGCCAGGAATGTCGCCACCAGTCTGGGGCGCGGCCGATGACGGAGCAGTTTCGAGTCGGCGGCGGGACCGCAACTGAAGGACGTGAGGTCCGGTTCACGTTCAACGACCGACGACTGAAGGGGCGACAGGGAGACACGCTGGCTTCTGCGCTCCTTGCAAACGGGCAGAGGCTGGTCGGAAGGTCGTTCAAGTATCACAGGCCTCGCGGCATTTTCTCGGCCGGACCGGAGGAACCCAACGCCCTCGTCGAACTGCGCAAGGATGCGTTCAGGGAGCCGAATACCAGGGCGACCGTAGTCGAACTCTTCGACGGACTCGAGGCATCGAGCCAGAACCACCGAGGCTCGCTCGAATTCGATCTGCTTGCGATCAATGACCTGCTGTCGCCCTTCCTCACGGCCGGATTCTACTACAAGACCTTCATGTGGCCGAAATCCTTCTGGGAGAAGATCTACGAACCGATGATCCGGTCGGCGGCCGGTCTCGGAAGACTCTCGATGCAGTCTGATCCGGACAGCTACGACAAGGGATTTGTCCACTGCGATGTGCTGGTAATCGGCGCGGGCCCGGCCGGATTGTCGGCGGCCCTGGCTGCCGGCAGGGCCGGAGCCAGGGTCGTTCTGGCAGACGAGGATTTCCGTTTTGGCGGGAGGCTGAATTCGGAAACACTGGAAATCGCCGGAATGCCCGGGGCGGCCTGGGCGGAAAGCGCCGTCAGGGAACTGGAATCCTTGCCGAATGTGCGCCTCATGTTGCGCACGACGGTCTACGGTGCATTCGATCACGGTATTTTCGGCGCGCTGGAAAGAAAGACGGACCACCTGCAGGATTCGAACGGCCTGCCTCGGCAGGTCCTCTGGCGAATCTACTCGAAGCGATCAGTCATCTGTGCCGGAGCCGTCGAGCGTCCGATTGCTTTTCCCGATAATGACAGGCCAGGCATCATGCTTGCCGGGGCCGTTCGCAGCTATCTGAACCGGTACGGTGTCGCCGCAGGCAAACGTGTTGCGGTGTTTGCCAACAACAGTGATGGAATTCGCACTGTCCGGGATCTCGCGGCAAGGGGCATCGAGGTAAGTGCCCTGATCCAGACCGCCGAATTCGACGGGGCGGCAGCCGCTCCTGGCGGGGTCCGCCGCTTACAGGCAGGAATTGCCGGCACTTCCGGTCGACGGCAATTGAAATCGATCCGCCTGACCGATGGCAGCAGGCTGGGAGTCGACTGCGTTGCCGTATCGGGCGGTTGGAGCCCGAATGTGCACCTCACCTGCCACCAGCGAGGCAGGCCGGTCTGGAACAGGGACATTGCGGCGTTCGTTCCCGGCGGCAGTCTTCCGGAAGGCATGGCCGTCGCCGGTGCCGCAGGTGGCTCGTTCCGGCTTGGCGACTGCATCGCGGAAGGCCTTGCGGCAGGAGCCGAGGCCTCGGAGGCAACGGGACATCAGCCTGTGCCGGCGGAGCAGCCGAAAACCTCCGAGGATACATTCCGGATCTCGCCATACTGGCGGGTTGCCGAGAGAAAGGGCCGGGCCTGGGTGGATCACCAGAACGATGTCACGGTCAAGGATATCGAGCTGTCGTTCCGGGAGGGAATGCACTCGGTCGAACACCTCAAGCGCTACACGACTCTCGGTATGGCGACGGACCAGGGCAAGACCGCCAATGTCGTCGCACTTGCGATCATGGCTGAACTGACGGGCAAATCGATCGAGGAAACGGGAACCACCATATTCCGCCCACCCTACACGCCCGTTCCGATCGGTGCATTCGCCGGCCGGTCCCGGGGCAAGGATTTCCGGCCCTTCAGGCTGACACCGAGCCATGGCTGGGCCGAGGCGCAGGGCGCGGTGTTCGTCGAAACCGGACCCTGGCTCAGGGCGCAATGGTATCCCGTTGCCGGGGAAACACGCTGGCGTGAAAGCGTTGATCGCGAAGTGCTTTCAACCAGGGGTTCGGTCGGAGTCTGCGATGTTACGACCCTCGGCAAGATCGACATTCAGGGCCGGGACGCAACAGAGTTCCTGAACAAGGTCTACGCCAACGGCTTCTCGACACTTCCTGTCGGCAAGGTCCGCTACGGGCTCATGCTGCGTGAGGACGGGATCGCCTATGATGACGGGACCACTGCCCGGCTCGGGGAAGACCACTACGTCATGACAACGACGACTGCCAACGCGGTGCCTGTCTTCCGCAACCTGGAGTTTGCGCGTCAATGCCTCTGGCCCGGTCTGGATGTCCACCTGATTTCGGTGACGGATGGCTGGGCACAGTTCTCGGTCGCCGGGCCGAACTCGCGGGCCCTCCTGCGCAAGATCGTGGATCCGGATCACGACATATCGAATGAAGCTTTCCCGTACATGGCGTGCAGAGCGGTCACGGCGTGCGACGGTGTCACTGCGAGATTGTTCAGGATCTCGTTTTCGGGCGAACTGGCTTACGAAATTGCCGTTCCTGCAAGGTACGGACGATCTATGATGGTTGCGCTGATGGACGCCGGCGAAGAATTCGGGGCTGTTCCCTACGGAACCGAGGCGCTCAGCGTAATGCGCATCGAGAAGGGGCATGCCGCCGGCAATGAACTCAACGGCCACACGACCGCACACAATCTCGGAATGGGAAGAATGGTGTCCCGGAAGAAGGAGTGCATCGGAAACGTGCTCTCGCAGCGGCCGGAACTGCTGCTTGACGATGCGTTGAAACTGGTCGGTTTCAAGCCGGTGGACCAGAGCCGCGAGTTGCGCGCCGGGGCGCATTTCACCGAATCGGGAGCCAGGGCAACCACGGAAAACGACCTCGGCTGGATGACTTCAGTTACCTATTCACCGATGCTCGGTCACCATATCGGACTCGGTTTCATCCGCCGCGGCTCCGAGCGTATCGGTGAAAGGGTCATGGCAGTGGATCCCCTGCGCGGCAACGACGTCGAGGTCGAAATCGTTTCACCACACTTCTTTGATCCTGAAGGAGAACGCCTGCGTGCCTGACTTCGTGCTCGAGGCCGAGCCATTTCTTGGTGGTTATCGGAAACAGTTCCGGGATACCGTCCTGGAAGAGGTTACGAACCTCGCAATCGTGTCCGTGGCCTGCCCGCTCGGCCGCGGCGCCGAACTGGCATCCGCAATCAGGAATTCCTGGACAACCGAATTGCCGGTTGCGGGTCACACAGCTTCCTCGGCAGGTGGACAGGTCACCCTGCTCAACATGTCCCCCGACCAGTATTTCGTGCTGTTCGAAGCCGGCTCGACATCGCCGAAGGAAGCGGTCGCCGACAAGCTGGATGGCATTGGATACCTCACCGACCAGTCCGACAACTGGGTTACAATCCGGATTTCCGGCGGCCTCTCGCTGAAGGCCCTCGAGCGGATATGCCCGATCGATCTCGATTCGACTGTCTTTCCGGATGGCGCCGTCGCCCGGACGGTCATGGAACATCTAGGGACGATCATTCTTCGAGAGGGACCCTCGGGGTTCCTGCTTCTCTCGGCGAGTTCTTCGGCACACTCGTTCCTGCATGCCGTCGAAACCTCCCTGGACAACGTGATGGCAATCCCGGACTGAAACTCTCTGTCAGGCGGGCTGGCAGAGTTCCCGGGCTTCGGTGTGAATGAGCGTCGTTTCCCGGGAGTTCAGCGAATTCTCCACGACTGCCGCCAGGTCGGACAATGTTCCCGGCCGTTCGAACCGTACACCATAGGATCGGGCCAGAAGTTCCAGGTCGGGAAGAAAGGCCTCGGTGGCCGTCGGCTCGATTCCGGCCTGCGTCATCGAGAGTTCGATTTCCCCGAGGCCCCCATTGTCCCAGACGAGAACCGCAACAGGCAGCTTGGTATCGACAAGGGTGCCCAGTTCCTGCATCGTGTATTGGAAGCCGTAATCACCGGCCACCGCGAGCACAGGTGACCCCGGCAGCGCAACCTTGCCACCGATCGCGGCCGGCAGTGCGTAGCCAAGAGTGCCGAACCCGTATGGGTGGTGCCACCGGCCCGGCACTTCCAGGTCGACGACTTCCTTGGCGACATAGGCAAGCTGGGTCATGTCCGAATACACCATTGTATCGGACGGAATCCGGCTGAAGGTGGCACGCGCGATCTCTGCCAGGCCGGGGCGTGCAATCGCGCAGGACCTCGTCATCTCTGCTTTCGATCGTTCGATCTCGGCCTCACTCCAGCCCCCGGGGCGCGCAAACGGCCTGATCTGGGGACGCAGCGCCCCCAGGAACTCGCCTGCGCCGCCGATCACACGAATGTCATCCTTGCCGAGATCAGCGAAAGCAGCGGGGTCGATGTCCACCCGAACCATCCGGCAATCATGACCCAGCTCGTCCCGCCAGATGTCGGTTTCCGAGAGCGTCGTGCCGACGGCTATGACGAGATCGGCCCGGGCGAGCACATCTGCACTCTCCGGTCTGGCAAGAAAGGATCCGAAGTTCAGGCCGTAGCCGGGTGATATGATCCCCCTGCCCGCATAGGTCATGAAGCAGGCTGCGTGCGACCTCTCGACCACGGCTCTTGCTGCGTCGACCGCCTCGACTGCGCCGCCGCCCAGGATGATGACCGGACGGTCCGCACCCATGACCAGATCGGCGACTTCACTCACCAGATCCTGGTCCGGCGGCGGCCTGCCGGGGTAGTTCGGAGGTCGGGGCGCTGGCGGCGCCGGCTGCGAGAGAAGGCTGATCGGAATGTTGATGATCTTGGGGCGATGCCGCCGGCTCGAGAATTCGCTGAAGGCGCGATCCATGAGCAGGTATGCGGCTTCGGCATTGGTTGCGAGGCAGCTCCAGTCAGCAACGGAGTCGCCGGCATGCATCTGGTCCTTGAGTTCGTGCAGTCTTGCTCCCCTGCTGAATGCCGCTTCCTCCTCGAGGCAGGTTGCAATGACCAGCATCGGCACCGAATCCGAAAACGCCTGTCCAACAGGCGTCAACGCGTTGGTGAGTCCCGGTCCGGATATCACGAATGCGACCCCGGGCACGCGCAACGCCCGGGCATAGCCGTCCGCCATGAAACCTGCCCCCTGCTCGTGGCGGGCAAGAACGTGCGAACAGCTGGTGCCCGAGAATCCCCGGTACAGTTCCTGGTTGTGGACACCGGGTATGCCAAAGACGGTTCGCACGCCCCTTGCTGCCAGGGCATGGCAGATTTGCACGCCGAGAGGCGCAATTTCTCCAGTCAACTCATCTCCTCCAGAACCGCAGGGTCAACATTGCATAAACCGCCGTGAGTTCAAGACGGCCAACCAGCATCACGAATGCCAGCAGCACTTTCGTGCCGTCGTCAAGTGATGAATAATTCCCGGCCGGGCCGATCGTGCCGCCCAGCCCCGGGCCGATATTCGCCAGTGTTGCCGCGGCACCTGACACCGACGTCACGAAATCAAGACCGGATATTGCCAGCAGGAGCGCCGTCCCACCCAACGTCGCAAGGAATATCACGAAAAAGGCCATGACCGAGGACAGGACCTCCTCGGGAATCCTCTGTCCGTTGTAACGGGGCATCGTTACGGCATGGGGCAGTCTGACCCGCGTGATGTTCGAGCGCATCGCGGCAAACATGAGCTGAAAGCGGAAGATCTTGATCGAACAGGTGGTCGATCCTGCGCAGCCGCCGATCAGGCCGATGAGAAAGAAGAGCGCGATCGGGAAACTTCCCCATGCACCGTAGTTCTCGCTGGCATATCCGGTCCCGGTCAGGATGGATACGCCGTTGAACAGGGCCTTCCTGATGGACAACTCGATGCCCCAGCCATTGGCAAGCAGCTGCCACAGGGCAAGAGAGACAACCACCGCAAGGATCACGAGCAGGAAGCCCCGTATCTGTACATCCTCGAAGATCGGGCGGAAGGAACCGGTTATGAACTGGAAGTAGCGAATGAATGGCAGTGCGGCCAATACCATGAAGAGGGCACCGACATACTCCGCGTTTGCCCCGAATGCGGCAAAGGAATCGTCGTAGTTCGCAAAGCCTCCTGTAGCCACCGTGGTCATCGAGTGAACGATCGAATCGAAGACGCTCATCCCGGCATAGGAGTAGCCCAGCGCGCATGCGATCGTCAGGAAGAGGTAGATCAATGAAATCGACCTCGTGACCTCGACGGCCCTCGGCAGAATCCTCCCGAGCGTGTCCACGCTCTCCCAGCGGAACAATTGCATTCCGCCGACGCGCAGGAAGGGAAGGAAAACGACCGCTATGACGATTATGCCGACGCCACCGAACCACTGCAGCATTCCGCGCCACAACAGGATCCCCGGATGCAGTTCTTGAAGCCCGGTAATGACCGTCGCGCCGGTGGTCGTGATGCCCGACATCGTTTCGAAGAATGCGTCGACGAATCCCAGGCCTGGTCCGCCCAGCATGAATGGCAGTGCGCCGAAGCACGGAAGCGCTACGTAGATGCCGGTGGTCAGCATGAAGACCTGCCTGATCGTCAGGCCTTCCCCGAGGCTATTGCGGGTCGCAAGAGTGAGCGAGACCCCGACGAATGTCGTGGCAAAGGAGGACAGGGCAAAGGCGCGCCAGTTCTGATCGCGGGCAACCAGGTCAACGATCATGGGCACGATCATCGAGATGCCGAGGCTGGCGACGACGAGCCCTATCACGTAGACAACCACCGTGATGTCAAAACCGGGTCTGGTACTCATCCGAGATGCCGATCAGGGTTCAACCTGCAATCCTTGGCAGGACCATTCTTCAGTGCGGAGCATGGAAGATTCCGCGCCGGTTCAGGCGGCGTCCAGGGCGGCCTCGATGTCCCTTTCAAGATCCGCCGGACTCTCCAGCCCAAATGAAATCCGCACGAGGCCATCGCCGATGCCGAGTTCCGAACGGAATTCGGGGCTCAGTCTCTGGTGGGTGGTGGTCGCGGGATGGGTCACGAGGCTTTTTGCGTCGCCAAGATTGTTGGAAATCCTGATGATCCGGAGCGCGTTGACGAATCGGAATGCCATTTCCTTGCCGCCTGCAAGATCAATCGAGACCACGGTTCCGCCCTTTGTCATCTGCGCCATCGCAACGTCGTGCTGGGGATGGCTCGGCAGGTGCGGAAAGCTGACCATGCTGCATTTGGGGTGGCCTTCCAGCTTCCGGGCAATGGCAAGGGCCGTGTCCGCCTGCGCATTGCATCTGAGGGTTATCGTTTCCAGGCCCTTGAGCATGACCCATGCATTGAACGGACTGATGGCTGCACCGGTGTGCTTCTGGAACGGTTCGAGAACGGTCCGGATGAACTCCGAGCTGCCCAGAACGATGCCGCCGAGACACCTGCCCTGCCCGTCTATGTGCTTGGTTGCGGAATAGATGATCACATCTGCGCCGAGTCCGACAGTGTCCTGGAAGACCGGGGTTGAAAGCACGTTGTCGACGACGGTCAGCGCTCCATGCCTGCGTGCAAGGTCGCAGACAAACCGGATGTCGATCACTTCCAGGAGCGGGTTCGACACCGATTCCAGGAAGACCATTTTGGTGCCGGGTGTGATTTCGCGTTGCCATTGATCCGGGTCAGTCCCGTCGACCAGAGCCACGTCCACGCCATATCTCGGCAGAACGTTCTGGAGAATGAACAGGTTGGATCCAAACAGCGCCCGCGATGCAACGATTCGGTCCCCCGAAGACAGCACCGACATCAGGGTGGCATGGACTGCCGCCATGCCCGACGCGGACGCGAAGCCATCCTCGGTGCCTTCCATCGCCGCCATGCGTTCTTCGAACATCCTGATCGTGGGATTGCCGTAACGGGTGTAGATGTACTCATCCTCACCGCATTCGAGGAATCTTGCTTCCGCGTCCTCGGCAGAGTCGTAGACGTAGCCCTGGGTGAGAAAAACTGCCTCGGCGTTCTCACCGTAACTGCTTCTGCGGATCCCCGCCTGGACAGCTTTCGTGGATTTTTCCATGCGACATCATTCCCGAATCTGGCAGGCGCAGGCGACCAATAGTTCATTTTGTGCTGTTTTGCCATTTTCCCGGCTCAATGCCACCCAAAAAGAAGGATGAATCTTCCCACCCGGTCGAATTCCCTCTCCAAAGTTCCTGGCGTCGCTATCGTCCATATGTCCACTGGCGTTGGCATTGCCGCTGCGGCACAGGGCATCTCTGATCGATGGAGTCCTGACTTTGTACCGCCGGTTTGCGGGTGCAGCATCGAGCTCGACCGGCAGCATCCCGCCAATAACCGTCAGGGTGGGCCTTGCTGGCAGATCCGATTTGCGAACCCCATCTTGCCGAAAACCGGTTGACAAAGAGGGAGTTTTCACTGTTCTGCCCGGTGAAACCGCAACCTTGGTGAGGTGTTCGACAGCTGTTGCGCTCGTCAGCCGCCTGGTTGTGTACAGCGAGGCAGGGGCAGCACCTGCTGTCCGGAAATGCCCTATCAGGAGGACAAGACCCGATGACGAAGCCGATTGATCTCTTTTACTGGCCGACACCCAACGGCTGGAAGATCTCGATTGCCCTGGAGGAATGTGGGCTGCCCTACGAGTTGCATCTCATCGATATCGGCAAGGGGGACCAGTTCGATCCTGAATTCCTGAAGATCGCACCGAACAACCGGATGCCTGCCATAGTTGATCATGACGGGCCGGGAGGCGAGTCGATCAGCATTTTCGAGTCCGCAGCGATCCTTCAATATCTCGGGCGCAAGACCGGAAGATTCTACGGGACCAACGAGCGCGAGCGTGTGGCGGTTGAGGAGTGGCTGATGTGGCAGATGGGTGGTGTCGGACCGATGGCGGGACAGGCCCATCATTTCATCAAGTATGCCCCGACCCTCGATCCGCCCCAGGACCTGCCCTACGCAAAGAACCGTTACAGGAACGAGGTCAGCCGTCTCTACGGTGTACTGGACCGACGCCTGGCGGACCGGGATTATGTCGCGGGAGAATATTCCATCGCCGACATGGCAATCTGGCCGTGGGCGAGCCTCTGGGAAGGGCAGGAACAGGACATTGGCAAGTTCCCGAACATGGCTGGCTGGCTCGAAAGGGTTGGCTCTCGCCCTGCGGTGAAGAAAGGCAGAAGCCTCGCGGAGGAACATCGCGGCACTCCGAACACCAAGGAAACCCACAAGATCCTGTTCGACCAAAAGTAGTCCTGCCGCCCGGCAGTCCTGGCTCCTGCCAGCCCGCGCCGGTCGATCACAAATGGCGGATGGTGGCCATCGGTCTTTGCCCGCCCTGAAAGCTTGGCCGGGATGGCGTCACGACAGGCCGGGCCAACCCGGAAATGCTCTGCCTATCGAGGGGATAGTCCGGCCGGCAACCTCGGCAAACGTGTCGCTTACGATACGGCGTTCGCTTTTTTTCCGGGTATCGATCCTGGACAGCAACCCGATCGTGCGAATGAGCGGAGGGGAGCTGAATTCAAGCACCCGGATTCCGGGCGCGACCTGGTTTGGCGCGGTTCCGACAGGAATGACCGATGCCCCGAAACCCAGCCCGACCATGATCTGAATCGCTTCAATGGATTCGATCTCGGCAGAGACCTGCGGGACAATTCCAAGGGTTGCGAAGCGCTGTTCGATCATCGGTGCGACCCAGGCGCGCCTGCCGAAGCGGATATAGGGCTGGCTGGCAAATACCTCTTCCGGAGTCTCGCCCTCTGAATCCGGAGGAACGATTATTTTCACCGTCTGGCGGGCGATGTCGCTCCAGTGGAACTCCTCGGCAATGTCCTTCGGCCTGTGCATGACGGCACCATCGAGTTCACCGGCACCGACAAGCCTGTGCAAACGGCCGGAGAGACCGGACGACACATTGATGGTCAGCTCCGGCTTCTGAGCCCGGAGCTCGACGAGAGACGCCGGCATGAGATTGGTGAGGACGGTCGGAATGACTCCCAGCCTGAACGTGCCCCGAATTGCCGACGCCTCGGTGATTTCGTCGACGATCCTGTCATACTGCATGACCATCGGCCGTGCCCGCTCGAGAATGAGCCGGCCCTGCCTTGTGAGATTCATCGGTCTTCGCTTGCGATCGAAGATCTTGACGCCAAGCGACTCCTCGAGCGCCGAGATCTGCATGCTGACTGCTGACTGAGTCAGGTTCAGGGCTTCGGCCGCCGCCGCGAACGATCCTCGCTCGCACACGAATACCAGTGTCTTGAACCGACTGATTGACATGATAGCCCTTTCCCTGGCTGCAGACCCATCACTGGCTGTCGAATGAGTTTCGCCGGACACGGTTCGCTGCAGCAGTTCAATATTCTTGATATTAATGTCAATTCATTGGCATTTCATCAATATTCTCTTGTGTTATGATCCTGTCGCCAAACCGCGAGCGGGCCCGTAGCGGCAGTTGTCGCCATTTCCGTCCTGCTTGCTCCAAGACCGGAGGAAATCTTGAGACTATCCAGACAGTTCATCCGCGTTTCCGCGATTGCAGGAATCGCGTTTTCATTTTCGGCTTCATTGCCGGCATACTCACTTGAAAAGCCGGAAGGATTTGGAGCCCGGCCACTCACGATGATCGTTCCGTTCGGCCCCGGCGGCGGGTCTGACCAGCTCGCACGAGCCATGGCCAAGGCGATGGAGGAAGCTGCCGGCATTTCGTTCCAGGTCGTCAACAAGCCCGGCGGAGGAGGCACTGCGGCGATACCGGACTTCATGCTGGCTCCGGCTGACGGCTACACCGTGCTTGAGCATATCGACAATGCGATTTCTGCCTATGCGGCCGGCGATATCAGGGAGAACCCGGCATCCGACTGGATCCCCCTCTGCATGACGCAGATCACGTTCAGCCAGATCTACATGCGACCGGACGAAGACCGGTTTACCGATTGGGCGTCACTCGTGGAGCATGCGAAAGCCAATCCGGGCGCCGTTTCGATGGCAAATGTTG
This sequence comes from Paracoccaceae bacterium, assembly GCA_963664715.2. GTDB lineage: Bacteria > Pseudomonadota > Alphaproteobacteria > Rhodobacterales > Rhodobacteraceae > JAPOXR01. The sequence goes on along the minus strand of CAXXUY010000010.1, from coordinate 6,860 downwards.
GCAAGGCCGGATCAATGGAACTGGTCGTGACCGAGCAACTGGAGTCGGCGCTTGGCCTCGATTTCAACCTGATCGCCTTTGACAAGCCGGCAGAACGGTATGGTGCCCTTATCGGTGGCCATGTGGACCTGCTGTTTGAACAGCCCGGAGACGTCAGGAACTTCCTCGACGCAGGCCAGATGGTACCACTCCTCAGCTTCCTCAATGAAAGGCCGGATGCTTTCGCCGAGGTTCCGACTCATCGAGAGGCCGGTGCCGACTTCGAACCTCTGACGCGTTTCCGTGGATTCTACGTCAAGGCGGGAGTGCCGGACGACATCGCCACATTCCTTTCGGATGCCTGTGCGGCAGGATTCGCGACGCCAGATTACCAGGCTTTCAACGAATCCAAGTTCATGCATCTCATTGACAGCTTCCGCGACACTGAAGGCTCAAGGGCATTGATCGATGAAGCCGTCGCGACCTACAAGGAAATGTACAAGATGATGGGTATCGGCCAATAGCAATTGCCCGGCCGGCAGTCCGTCCCTGACTCCTGCATGGGGCGCGCTCAGTTTCTTGCGCGCCCCTGCACCAGTTCTTTCCGCAACCTTTGAACAACTGCATCCGAAAGCCTGCAACACCCATGCCATCCACACCGCGAGAAAGCGCACTTCCGGTGAGAATTGCCAAACTGCTGTCGAATTCCCGGCGGCAACTGCTCGAATGGCTGATCTGGTCTGGAATCGTGGCCCTTGCAATCACCCAGACCAGCAATTTCGACCAGGAACTCGCGGACTACGCTTTCGGCGCCAATGGCTGGCCTCTCGCCATCTGTGCGGCCATCTTCATTGGCGCTACCCTGCAACTGGCATTCGTCTTGCTGCGCCGCTGGCGAAGACAGTTTCTGCCAAGCACAGACGCAGCGGAATCGACGGAAACAAGGGACACACCGCCTGACCAGTCAGAATCAGGTCAGTCCACGAAGCGCCCGGTCTTGCAGTTGGCAGCCATCTTTATCCTTCCCTTCGTCTTTCTCATCCTGACACCCCGCATCGGATTCTACATCACCGCACCGGTATTCATCCTGGCGCTGCTCTACGTCATGGAAGTCAGGTCGCTTGTCGCGTTCGCGCTGGTTACAGCCACCGCATATGGCGTGGCACTTCTGGTATTCACGAGGTTTCTCTACGTGGCGTTGCCCGTGGGACGGATCCAGCCATTTTACGACATCAACAACGCGATCGTCGTTCTTGTCAGGACAGGGCTGTAGGTGGCCGGAATGGACGCATTCCTCAATGGTACGGCCATGCTGTTCACGGACCCGACAGGGTTACTGATCTTTGCATGTGGCCTCTTGGGCGGGATGCTGTTTGGCGCCATTCCCGGGGTCAACATGCTGACCCTCGGGGCTGTCCTGCTGCCATTCACGATTACCATGGAACCGACGCATGCAGTGATGTTGTTTTCGGTCATTTACTGCTCCGGCGTTTTCGGGGGAGCGATCACCGCAATCCTCTTCAACATACCGGGCGCCCCCGAGAACGCTCCAACCTGTTTCGACGGCTATCCCATGACGGTAAAGGGGCAGGCCGGGAAGGCAATTGGCGCCGCGGTCTGTTGCTCGGCACTTGGTGGGGTTGCTTCGGCAATCCTGATGATGGGAGCAACAGGTACAATTGCAAACTGGGCGATCCGCGCATTCGGGCCGCAGGAGATATTTGCTCTCATTTTCTTCGGACTTGCGGTCTCGGCATCGATCGGCGCATCATCCCTGTGGAAAGGCTGGCTGTCCGTATTTGCCGGCCTGTTGATTGCCACGGTTGGAACAGATCCGGTCGGCGGCATACCGCGATTCGACGAGTGGAACCTCCTGGGACTGGAATTCCACTCCTACTATCTCTCTGCAGGGATTCACTTCATTCCCCTGATTCTCGGCTTCTTTGCCGTATCGGAAGTACTGGTCCAGGCAACCAACATCTCGCGGGGCGTGAGGGAGCGGCCGAAGGCGGCACTGGAGTTTCCATCCTTTGCCGAATTCTGGCGTGTGCGGTTCACGATGCTCAGATCGGTCTGCATCGGGTTCTTCGCAGGGATCCTGCCCGGGATCGGTGCGACCCTGGCCGCATTCCTGGGATACAGCCAGGCCCAGCGGTGGTCCCGTAACCGTGACAAGTTCGGCACAGGCGAGATCGAAGGAGTCGTCGCCTCGGAAACGGCCAACAACGCGGCCACGGGTGCGGCCATGATACCGCTCCTGGCTCTTGGGCTTCCTGGAGGCGCACTGACAGCCATGATCATGGGCATCTTCCAGATTCATGGAATGGAACCCGGTCCACTCATCTTCATCAATTCCGGTGACCTGGTCTGGATAACCTTCGCGGCCATGTTCTGGGCCAATCTCCTCATCGTGTTTCTCGGGTGGGTCCAGACCAAGACTGTCGTGCACATTCTCCGCGTTCCCTTCAGGTGGCTGGCTCCCGGGATCCTGATCCTCGCCATCATAGGGTCATACGCGCTCAGAAACCTGTTGGTGGACGTCTGGGTCATGTTCATCGCTGGCGTCATCGGCTTTTTCCTTCGGGCAACCGGCTATTCCGCTGCCGGAATGGTCCTTGGGCTGATTCTCGGAAAGCTTGGGGAATCGGCATTCTCGAAGTCAATGCAGCTGATGCACTACGACGTGACCGGTTTCTTCGGCAGGCCGATATCCGCTGCACTCCTGTTACTGGGAGTCTTGGCAATCGTTTCCTCGATCGTAAGTGAGGTGCGCGGCAGAACTGGAGCCGCGGCGCCCGCGGATTGATCAGGACCTTTCAACCGACGCGAAGCAATTCAAGGATGCGCAACGGATGAATGTTGAAGACATCAGTCTGGCCGGTGAGTTCACGGCTACGGTTGACACGCAGATAAGCCATGCACGCGCGGCCATGCACAGTTACGAGAACCGCTGCCAGTCAAGGGTCGACGATGCCGTGCGCGCTCTGGCCTGGTCCATCTACAAGCCTGAACGCGCCCGGCTGCTGGCTGAAATGGCAGTGAGGGATACCGGCCTGGGAGATGTTGAATCAAAGGTGACGAAAAACACCCGCAAGACATTCGGGACATTGCGGGATCTATTGAGGGCGAAAACGGTTGGCGTCATTGCCGAAGATCCATCCCACGGCCTGGTCAAGTTCGGCAAACCCGTCGGTGTCGTCGGCGCAGTGTGCCCTTCCACCAATCCGGCAGCCACTCCGGTCAACAAGGCCATGATGGCGCTCAAGGGCGGCAACTCGGTCATCATCGCCCCTTCTCCGTCAGGTTACCAGACAACGGCGAAGACCGTGGAATTCATGCGTTCGGAACTTGCAAGATCCGGTCACCCGCCCGACATGGTCCAGGTGCTTTCGGCGCCGGTTACCAAGCAGACGACACAGGAACTGATGGAGAAAGTTGACCTGGCAGTGGTCACCGGATCCCAGAACAATGTCCAGAGGGCGATGCAATCGGGAACCGTTGCCATAGGCGTTGGCCCCGGCAATGTACCCGTCATTATCGATTCAACGGCCGATCTCGACGATGCCGCAGGGAAAATCGCCGCATCCAAGACGTTTGACAATGCCACCTCATGTTCATCCGAGAATGCGCTGGTCATACTCGATGACGTGTATGAAGCGGCCATGGCGGCTCTCGTGCGGGCCGGGGGCTGGAGGTGTTCGAGAGACGATCGCATGCGGATCGCTGGAACATTGTGGATGAACGGGCGGCTCAATCGGGAAGTTATTGCCAAGGATGCAGCGGTCGCTGCCCGGACCTTCGATCTACCGGATGCGGCCGCTTCAAGCAGGTTTTTCATGGTGGAAGAGGATGAGCCCGACGGTATCGGCGGATTTGCGGACGAAAAACTGTCTCTCGTGCTGACCGTGTATCGGGCGGCAGATTTCAACGCGGCCAAACGGATCGTTCGGTCCATTCTCGACATCAAGGGAAAGGGCCACTCGGTCGGCATTCATACCGGAGACACCGCGCATGCTCGTGAACTCGCCGCCGAAACCGATGTCGTCCGCGTTCTTGTCAACCAGGCCCATACCTTCGGCAATGGCGGCAGCTTTGACAATTCCATGCCATTCACGCTGTCGATGGGCGGCGGAACCTGGGCCGGTAACACGATCTCGGAAAACCTGAATTACCGGCATTTCATCAACATCACGCATCTCGTGACGACGACTCCGGAAGACAGGCCGTCCGAGGAAGAGCTGTTCGGTCCCTATTGGGACAGGTTCGGAAAGTAGAAGTTCGGAGATTTGACCATTGGCGGATTTCTGCGAATTCGTAGCAAAACCACTGCTGGCGGAAGCCGGAATCCGGATTCCGGATGGTGAAGTCGTCAGGACCCCCGAGGGCGCAGCAGAGGCATGCCATAGGCTGGGTCCATGCATGGTCAAGGTACAGATACCCACCGGCAAACGGGGCAAGGCAGGAGGTATCGTTGCCGCTGCATCGGCCGAGGAAGCACATGACATCGCCGATAGAATGCTGGGGACAGAGATATCCGGGTATCCGGTTGACACATTGCTGGTCGAGAAACAGGCGCGGATATCGAGGGAATACTACGCTTCCATCATAAATGACCCCGTCAGCGGTTGCCCGCTGATTCTGTTTTCAACTGCGGGCGGTATGGACATCGAGGAAGCGAGCGCCCGGGCGCCACAATCCCTGGTCCGTCTTCCGGTCGATATCTGGTCCGGACCTGATGCAGAAGTACTCGAAGCCGCGCTCTCAAACGCGGGTCTGCAGAGCCACCCCGGAAAGTTCACAGAGATCGTAATGTCACTTTACGGCGTCTACCGGAAGCATGACGCAGAACTGATTGAAATCAACCCCTTGGCCGAACTTCAGGACGGAGAAGTCGCCGCGCTTGACTGCAAGCTCGTCATTGATGATGCCTCGCTTCATCGACAACCGGTGCTGGCCGGCCTTGCCGCCTCCAATAGTTCGAATGAACGTGAGGCCGAAGCCCGCTCTGCCGGGCTTACCTATATTGAACTGGACGGTTCCGTCGGCATCCTGGCCAATGGAGCCGGGTTGACGATGACAACAATGGACGTTGTTTCGCAACTCGGCGGGTGCCCGGGCAATTTTCTCGAAATCGGCGGAGAAGCGTACACCAAGGGCAAACCCGCGCTGGAGATTCTTTTGAAGAACCCCAGGATCAAGTCGCTGCTGGTGAACTTTTGCGGTGCGTTTGCGCGCACCGACGTGATGGCCGAGAGCATTGCCCAGGCATGGCTCGAACTGCGGCCCGACATACCGGTCTTTTTCACGGTCCACGGCACGGGCAGCACGGAGGCAGTCACCTGCATACGCCAGAATCTCGGGTTGGAGCCGTTCGAAAAAATGGATGACGCAGTCCGGGCGGCGGTGAGGGCAGCGGAGGCGGCACAGTGATTCTCCGCAGCCACCACAGGATTCTTGTCATGGGTTTGACAGGCACACAGGGAACCTTCTGGGGTCAGTCCATGCTGGATTATGGTGCCCGCCTGGTGGCAGGTGTCAACCCGAAGAAGGCCGGGACGTCTCATTTGGGCGTTCCGGTGTTCGCATCGGCGAAGGAAGCGGCAACACATTGCAGCTTCGATGTAACCCTGATGTTCGTACCGCCGCTTGCGGCAAGGGACGCCGCCATCGACGCCTGCCAGGCCGGATCCAAGGCGATCATTTGCCTCGCAGAGCACATTCCGGCACATGACGTCCTGGAAATGCTGGCGGTTGCCAGGAGCACGGGAAGCCAGGTCATTGGCCCGAATACATCAGGCCTTGTGACACCAGGAGAGACATTCGCAGGCATAATGCCTGCATTCAACGACAACGTCTTTTGCCCCGGCAGCATCGGCGTCATTTCCAGGTCGGGCAGTCTCGGTACGCTGATTTGCCTTCAGCTTACGGCGAATGGATTGGGCCAGTCCGCGTTTTTGGGTGTCGGTGGCGATGCCATAGTCGGCACTCGAACCCGAATTGCGCTTGAACATTTCGATAGGGATGACCGAACCAAGGCAGTCGTCATCTGCGGCGAAATTGGTGGTTCGGCTGAAGAGGAAGCCGCTGAGTTTGCACTTGGAATGAGCAAGCCGGTTGTCGCATTCATCGCCGGCAGGAGTGCCCCCAAGGGCCACAAGATGGGGCATGCCGGAGCTATCGCATCGAAGGCACAGGGCGGTTACGTCGGCAAACGGCGTGTGCTGGAAGCCAATGGCGTAGAAGTAGCGGACCTCCCAAGCCAGGTTCCAAACCTGGTGCGGGACAGGATTTCTGCCAGGCTCAGGGCCGAGACTTGAGAATGTTCAGATCAGGCGCTGGTTCGAAACCGACACAATGAAGCACGCGCAGCTCCAAGGGAACTCGCCCAAGGGGTGAGCAAGTATTTGTATCCTTGTAACAAAGTGAATGATCCCAACTACATCCTTAGCCAGTTAAACTCTGCAAATTCAGACCGCATATGGCCCAAAACGCAGTAGGCTCTAAGCCATCCAGAGTCATTTCTGAGGACTGTACCCGGTTGTTGATTTTGGGCATGGATACAGGTGTCTGGTCTTGCTGACTGCCACGGCAACCAGAACGGCATACGGTTGGAGGGTTGCCGCCTGGCAGATCCCGATATTGAAGTTGAATGCGCGTGACGGAAGGTGATACGCTGGCGGCGCGGGACGCGCTGCCAGCAGCGGTGGCCTGTTTTTCGACATTCGGTGCCTGCCTGCCAAAAACAGTGACGGAACAAGGCAAAGCCGACACGCCTCACCAAGAGGCGAAGAATTCACCACTGAAGGGCATTTCCCGATTTGGTATCAGCCAACCGGTGCAGAATTCCATTGCAACCTTGATCGATTCGTCTTCACTACAAA
>CAXXUY010000009.1:0-345729 GCA_963664715.2 Paracoccaceae bacterium | reverse complement strand
AAGATGGATCACGTCCGTGGCGCACCGTATCACCCGCAGACCCAAGGCAAGATCGAGCGATGGCATCAGACCCTCAAGAACCGCATCCTGCTGGAAAACTACTACCTGCCCGGTGATCTCAGGCAACAGATCGATGCATTTGTCGATCATTACAACCATCAGCGCTATCACGAGAGCCTGCAAAACCTCACCCCGGCCGACGTCCTACTTCGGACGGGGCCAAACAATCCTGAAGCAACGAGAAAGGATCAAACGTTAGAGTTTGACTCATAATTCATCGGTGGCATCTTGTCGTTCGTTTTCAAGTGTTTGAACCCCGTGCCACCCTTCGCATCAGGAACCGGCATGCCGCCAGCCGCACCCACGCCAGTGAGCTCTCCAGGCTGCGTTCGTAGTCCTTCGCCAACCGCCGGCAGCGCGATAGCCAGCCAAACGTCCGCTCAATCATCCAGCGACGGTACAGAATCGTGAAGCCTTTGATGTCTTTGGGCTTTTCCACGATCTCCAGGAGACCACCAAACCCAAGTTCCCCGAGCTTCGAGGCAAGCTTCGGACCCTGATAGCCGCCATCCGCCCACAGCTTCGTCACCTCCGGTGCCTTCTCCAGCATCCCGAGGATCACCGCAGGCGCACCGTCCCGGTCCTGTATCGAGGCTTCGTGGACCACGATCTCAATCGGAAACCCCTCCACATCAACGGCAATGTGACGCTTGCGGCCCTTGATCTTCTTGCCGGCGTCATAACCTGCAGGGCCACCGCTCTCCGTCGTCTTCACCGACTGGCTGTCAATCGCAGCTGCCGTCGGATCTTCGGAGCGTCCCGACAACGCCCGAGCACCTGCGCGAAGGGCATCCATCATGTCGGAGAGGGTGTTGCCCGCCCTCCAGGAATAGAAATAGCTCTGGACCGTCGTAAAGGGCGGAAAACACCGGGGAAGTGCCCGCCACTGGCAACCGGTGCCCAACATGTATTGAACCGCATTGAACACCTCCCGCAGGTCGGTGCTGCGTGGACGTCCCGTCTTTGAGGGTGATGGAAGAAGCGGTTCGATCAATTCCCATTCCTCGTCGGTCAAATCGGTTTCAAATCGATCGGAAGGACGCTTATACTGTTCCTGAGTGGTCTCGTTCCAAGCCATGTGGATATCCTCGGTGACTGTCAAAACTGCCAAGAATATGCCACGTATTCCCGGCTGTCGCGAGGCCATTCACTTTTCGGTCAAACTCTTAGACCATCGAAGCCAGGCGCTTGCTTCACCGCAAATCCGCCGCATAATCAAACCAACCAGATGCGCCAGGCCCTCTCTTAGCTCAGGCCGCCAACTGGCCCAAAACCTCTGACGACGGACACGATGAGCTAGAAACCCTCCCTTATCAAATCACCCTAAACTGTCCCATTGGCGCTGACGCCAGACACTGAGAAATCCCAGCACAAAGAAAAACCAATGACTATCCCTCTTCTAAATTTGGTTGCAGGATATGCCATTCCGTAGCTTGCTCGTAGGCATGGCCGACCTGGCACAGGAGAGGTTCCTTGAGTGGATGTCCGACGAACTGGAGCGACAGGGGCAAACCGTCTTGATTGAATCCACACGGCACCGAGAGGGTTGGATTGCCATTGAAATCAAAAGGGATGGTGAATCTTTGCACGGAAGGGTCATAGCTATCCATGGGACCATATGACTCTTTCGGGGTCACGGGCCAGGGAGGACCCGTCATCGAGGGGCAAGCCAACACATCAATGGTCTCAAAGATTTCTCCAAACCGCCCGTTGCAGGCAGCCCGCAGGTTATTGGCCCTGGCATACTCCGCGCCACTGACCTTGGCTCCCATATCCAGCCAGCCGCGAAACCAGGGCCCGTACTCCTGACGCCGGGAGGGATAGGTCGCTTCATGGGCCAATACTGCTTCGGCGGAGCAGAGCGTCGGCCAGGCGGGCAGGAATTCATCCATATCGGGCAACTGAATTTCGATCACTTCGGCGCCCAGCCGCTCCAGGACCCGCACCCCGGCGGCGACAGCTTCGGCCAACTCCGCATCGGTGTGTTGCATTGACAGCGTTATCCCCTGTTCGTCGAACCCTATCCGGATCCCTTTCACCCCGGCATCCAGGTGTTTCACCATGTCCGGCACCGGGACAGGAAGCGAGGTGGGATCCTTGGGGTCATGACCGGCAATGGCCTGCAGCATCACTGCCGCGTCGGCGGTTCTGCGAGTCAGCGGACCGACATGGTCCATCGATTCGGCTAAGGCCAGAACGCCATAGCGGCTGATTCTGCCCCAGGTCGGCTTCAAGCCCACGACCCCACAAGAAGCAGCCGGGAAGCGGATAGACCCGCCTGTGTCGCTGCCCAGCGTCCATAGGCCAGTCCTGCCGCGGTAGCGACCCCGGATCCGCTGGAGGAAGCCCCTGACCACATCCCCGGATTCCAGGGATTCAACGGAGCTTCAAATTGAGGATTATATCCCCCCATGGCGCCTTCCGTCAGATTGAGCTTTCCCAGCAAAACCGCCCCGGCTTCTGCCAGCCGTGTCACGACAGTCGCATTCTCATTGGGAATATGATCGGCCAGTACTGCCGCTCCCCCCATGGTTCGTACACCCCTGGTGAAACACAGATCTTTCACCGCGATAGGGATCCCGTGTAAAGGGCCCCGATACTTCTTCTCCGCCAGCTCCTGATCTGCGTGGCGCGCTCGAGCGGTTCGCCCGTCCGCTGTGCCAGGTGTTCCCCGTGCACGAACAACGCAGAGCCCGCCGTGCAGACCGCATGGATCTCCCCCTCGATCGGAGCACGCGTCTGCTCCACGCTAAGCAGGTCACCCGGCCAGCAGCCCCGCTTGTGCGAGCCCGGCACGATGCGGGTAGCACCGTTCTCTTCCGTCATCGCGTCGATCGCCCAGCACACGTTCAGGAATCCGGTGCAGTTGGGGTAGAACGAACGATCGGCGTGAATGGCCTGATCGGCTTCGAGTTGCCCGGGAATAGGATCGTGTAAGTTCATCCCGTGCCAGCGAACCGCCGGACCGATCGTGAGCCGCGCCATTTCCAGCACGATCGGCTCGGTGGCCATCTCCTCGAACACTCGACCTTTGGCGAACAGATTGCACAGCCGGCGTACGCCGGGATTCACGGAGCCTTCCGAGCCCGCCTGCGGTCCTTCGAATACCAGCCGGTCCTCGAGCGCATCGCGCACAGCCCTCAGCCGGGCAGGAGAGAGCACACCCTCCACGATGAGATAACCGTTGTCCCGGTAGAAGGCCTGTTGCTCACTCGAAGGTGCCTTGCTTTTTAGGGGTCTACGCGGGTTAGTGTGGGCCAAATTCAACGCTCCGGGGTAGCGGAGGCAGAAAGGCCGCGATGATTTTGAGGCGCAGATACTCCTCGTCGCGATACCCGTAGGCACGTCGTTGCAGCACACGGATTTTGTTGTTCAGTCCTTCGACGAGTCCGAGACTGACTTTGTTGTCGGGATGGCAGTAGGAAGCGATTCCGTCCCAGGGTGCCTCGATCATACGGGCGAATTTCCTGTTCGGTTCGAGACGTTGCCATTTCAGGCTGTCTTTCCAGCGCTCGAAGAAAGCACGCGCACCACGCTCAGTGCGGTAGTCCCACAGTTGGCCGAAAGACTCCTTGAGCAGGTAGGCGGTGTTGAGGCGTTTGTTGGCGTGGAGCAGTTTCTTCAGCGCCCGACGCCCGTCGAGACTGAGGTTCGCGCGGCGGGTGAGCAGCGTGTAGCGCTGACCCTTGATGTAGCTGCGCTCCTTGCCGGCGAGGCGTTTGTACTCGTTACGTCGAACCTGATCGAGTGCCATTGAGAGGTGACGCATGATGTGGAATTTGTCGAATACGATCCGGGCGTTGGGTGCGTTGTTGTTCACGGAGTTGCGAAACGGTTTCCACATGTCCATGGCTGCCAGTTCGATACGGGTGCTCTTGCCGGCTCCCAGGTCCTTGAAAAACAGATCGATATCCGTCTCCCGGCGTCCCTCGCCGCCGACCCAGATGGGTCGTTGTCGGTCCAGATCGCTGACAATCACCCGGTAGTTGTGTCCCTTGCGGATCGAGATCTCGTCGATACCGATGGCCCGTGGCGCCGCCATCCCGGCCCGTTCGACCTGGCGCTGCATGTAGACCTTGTCGAGATCCTTCACCGTGCTGTGGTGCAGACGCTCCATGTCGGCCACGGCCTTGTTCGGCATGTCGCGGCACAGCCTGCCCACGTGCATTGCAAAGCGCTGCGTATAGCGCGGGTTGTGCGCCAGCCAGTCGAGTGCTTCTACATGCACGCCGCCACACCCTGCACAGTTGACGCGCCAGCGTTCGAACTCCAGATGGATTCGCCAGCCCGCCAACGACAGATCGCGAACCCGAACACGGCGTCGGTCATAGCGACTCCGACAACGCTGTCCGCACTTCGAACACACCGCCGTTTTTTTCGCCGCCGCAACTTGATTACCCGTGCGTACCGATCGCCAAAGACACCGACCAGCCGCGCGCTGGCGACGAAACCAGGAAAGGAAAACAGTGCGGCAATCGTCCTGTGCTTTTTCATCTCCTTGCCCTACCAAAAAACGTCACCACTTTCGACGCCTCAACCTGACGGAAATAATCAATGAGTGCAATCGCTTACGACAGATTCCAGATACAATCTACCCACACGATTCCGCGTTGAGCCAAACATTTCATCACACCCCTCCTTGTGGATTGTTGAAAAAAGGGGTTGTAGCAGACATGCATCGCACCCATTAGGCCAGTCCGGTTGTCGAATGGGGGTCAAGTTAAATTGCCTTTTCTCGATTGATTAGTGAAGGAAAGGATCTTTCGCTCAAGGACAAAAGTCAGCAACATTAGCTTCAGAAAGAGCATTATAATATATACGGTTGACGGTAGAACAAAATAGCTTCAAAAACAAGTTGTGGATAAAATTCTGGATGTGAGGGGGTTAAGAACCCACTTCTACACCGATGAAGGTGTGGTGAAGGCCGTAGATGGCCTTTCGTACCACGTCAACAAAGGGGAGTGCGTTGGCCTGGTGGGGGAGAGCGGTTGCGGCAAGAGCGCGAGCGCATTGTCGATCTTGCGGCTGATCCCCTATCCGCCGGGAGTGATCGAGGGCGGTGAGATTCTGTTCAAAGGCGAAGACCTCCTGGAGGTGAGTGAAGAAAGGATTCAGGAGGTGAGGGGCGACCGGATATCGATGGTTTTTCAGGAGCCCGCGACGTCCCTGAATCCGGTGTTGAGCATCGAGCGCCAGCTGTCGGAATCGCTGGAGCTTCATCGAGGGATGAAAAGAAAGGAAGCCAGCGCCGAGAGCGTGAGGTTGCTGGATCTGGTCGGCATTCCGGATGCCGGGCGAAGAGTGAGGGATTATCCGCATCAGTTCAGCGGCGGGATGCAGCAGCGCATCATGATCGCCATGGCACTGAGCTGCACTCCGGAACTGATCATTGCGGATGAGCCGACCACCGCACTGGATGTGACCGTCCAGGCGCAAATCCTCGAGCTGATTGCAGAAATGCGCGAGAGGTTCGGAACCGCAGTGTTGATCATCACTCACAATCTTGGGGTAGTGGCCCGGTATGTGGATCGATTGAACGTGATGTACGCGGGCTCGCTGGTGGAAACCGGACCCACCGATGAGATTTACGCCAATCCGAAGCATCCCTATACAATGGGTCTTCTCAGGTCGGTGCCCCGCCTGGACAAACCCCGCTCCACCGAGATTGAGGTCATCGAGGGGATGCCCCCGAATCTGGCCGATCTCCCCGTCGGCTGCCCGTTCGCGGAGCGCTGCGCTTTTGTGACGGACCAATGCCGGGCAGAAAAGCCGGTGCTGGAAGAAGTGAGTGAGGGACACTTCAGAGCCTGTTTTTATGATGCTGACCAACTCAACTGAAAGTGCCGGGATCGACATGGCAGAACAGCAGGAAAAACTGGTCGAGGTTGAGAATCTGATCACTTACTTTCCGGTCTTTTCGGGGGTTTTTCAGAGAAAGACCGGGGAGGTCAAGGCAGTCGATGACGTCAGTTTTTTCATCAGGAAAGGGGAGACGCTGGGACTGGTGGGTGAGAGCGGCTGCGGGAAAACCACCACGGGACGCTCCATCCTCAAACTGGAGGAGCCAACCTCCGGAAACGTGCTCTTCGAGGGGAAGAACCTGATCGAGATGAAGGGCGAAGCCTTGAGAAAGATGCGCGCCCACATGCAGCCGATTTTCCAGGATCCCTTCGCCTCTTTGAACCCGCGCATGAATGTGGGGAACATCATCGGCGAGCCGCTGATGGTGCATGATCTGGCCAAGGGGAAAGAAATCACGGAGCGGGTCGAGGAGCTGCTCAACATGGTGGGGCTGGCTCCTCGAATGGCCGAACGTTACCCCCATGAGTTCAGCGGCGGCCAAAGGCAGCGCATCGGCATTGCACGGGCCCTGGCGGCCCACCCTTCTTTTGTCGTCTGCGACGAGGCGGTCTCGGCGCTGGATGTTTCCATTCAAGGCCAGATCGTCAAACTTCTGATCAGGCTGCGAGAAGAATTGAAGCTGACCTACCTTTTCATCTCGCATGACCTTTCGGTGGTCCGCCACATCAGCGACCGCGTTGCCGTGATGTACCTGGGAAAGATCGTCGAGATCACCACCAGCGATCAGCTCTATCAGAGCCCCCGGCATCCTTATACGATCTCCTTGCTTTCGGCAGTTCCCATCCCCGACCCGGCTGTGGACCGCACCCGGGAGCGAATCGTTCTCAAGGGCGATGTCCCCAGCCCCATCAATCCGCCCAGCGGCTGTCCCTTCCACACCCGTTGTCAGATGGCCGTGGAGGAATGCAAGACAGTGAAACAGGAGCTGAGGCTTGTGGACAGCGAGCACTGGGTGGCCTGCCACCGTGTCTAGCAAAAAGCTTTCAGCTTTTTACCAATCAGATTGTCATGGGAAACAAGAAAGAGAAAGGACAGGAGAACCGTTCTCCACTGATCACGGTCCTTGTTGCGGCAGCCGTCGTTTTGGTGATCGGGGCCATCGCGGGATATGCCATCTATCGCCAGGAGATCGCCCCCCTTGAAACGGTGGTCCTGAGAATCGATGAGAAGGAAATCAAAATGCGCTACTTCCTCAAACGCTTGAGGATGGCGCAAAGCGACCCTTCTTTCGGTGGGCCTGTCGGTTTGTTAGGAGTGATCGCTCAGGAAGAGATCATCAAGGAAAGAGTTTCCCGAGCGCCCTACAACCTCAGTGCCACCTCCGAGGAGATCGAGGACTTTTTGAGAACGCTCGCCCGGCGCGGAAGCGAGTCGATCGCGGAGGACGAATACCGGGAATGGTACCGCCAGCAACTCAATCAAACCCAGCTTTCCGAATCCGAGTTCGAGGAACTCACGCGCGCGAGTGTGTTGCGCCAGAAACTGTCGGACTATCTCGTTATTCGGGCTCCGACGGTCGCTGAACAGGTTCATTTGCATATGATTGTCCAGAATTCCCCGCAAGCCGCACAGCGAGTTCAGCAGCGCCTGGATGCGGGGGAAGATTTCTTTCAACTGGCAGAAGAACTAAACCCGTCGCAAGACACCCGGGAAAACCAGGGCGACCTGGGTTGGCACACGAAAACCGGCCTCAACCCGAGGCTGGCGCAGATCGCCTTCCAATTGGATGTGGGCCACCCCAGCCAACCGTTTCCTCTTTCGCAAGAGGCCTTGGCCATCATCATGGTGACAGAGAAGGCCGCAGCGCGGGAATTGAGCAAGGAGATGCAGGAACGTCAGAAGCACGGATTGGTCGAGCAATGGGTCGCCGATGAATTTCAGTACCACGAGATCAGCTACCACGGCTTGAACAAAGCTGGCTGGGATTCGGAGACCGATGCATGGACCCGCTGGCAGATACAGCGGATGAGCAGCGAGCAGAAGGGCGAAGAATGATCCGAATAGAGCACTTCAGCAAACGCTACGGGGAACGCCTGGCCGTCGATGACATCAGTTTCAATGTAGAGCAGGGAGAAATTGTCGGATTTCTCGGACCGAACGGTGCTGGGAAGACCACCACCATGCGAGCCATCACCGGCTATCTCCTGCCGACAAAAGGCGAGGTCTGGGTTGCCGACCACAACATGCGCACAGACCCACTGAAGGCGCGGCAACGGACCGGCTACTTGCCGGAGACCATTCCGCTCTATACCGACATGACCACGCGGGCTTATCTTCGCTTTGCTGCCAAACTTCGGGGGCTGGACCATCAAGAAGCATTGCGCCGCATCGACGAGGTGGTGGAAGTCTGTCAACTGCAAGAGTATCTCGATGTCCTCACCGGAAAATTGTCGAAGGGGTTCCGGCAGCGGGTCGGACTGGCCCAGGCGATCATCCATGACCCGGACGTCCTGATCCTGGATGAGCCTACGGTGGGCATCGATCCGCTTCAGGTGGTTCAGACCAAGGAAATGATCAAGGAGTTGGGCCGCAAACGCACCATCCTGCTCTCCACCCATATTCTCCCGGAGGTCAGCCTGATTTGTGAGCGGGTCATCGTGATCCATCATGGCAGGATCGTGGCCGAGGACAGCATCGACAATCTCTCGAAGCTTCTCAACACCCGCAAGCAACTGCGTTTGCGGGTCGACGGCCCTGCTGATTCCGTGAGCGAGCGTCTCGCAAGGATCGAGACGCTGCGCGATGTGGCCTATCAGGCGCCGCACCATTTGCTGGAATTCGAAATGGATCAGGAACCCCAGGCGGAGATCAACCAGGTTCTGGCCGAACAAGGCTGGACCCTGCTTTCCATGGAGGAAGTGGAGATGAGCCTCGAGGAAATTTTCGTCAGACTCACTGGCTTGCCCGGAGAAGATCGGTGAGAAAAATTGCCCTTATCTGTTCTAAAGAGTTTGGCACCTTCTTCACCACACCGATGGCCTACATCGTGGTGGCCATCTTCATCGGGCTCTCCGGGGCTGCCTTCACCACCTATCTGGCCCAGACCAGCTATACCGACACCAGCATTCGAGGGTTCCTGCAAGCCGCGCAGTTTCTGATCCTGCTCTTTTCGGCATTGCTCACCATGCGCCTGATCTCCGAGGAGCGAAAACTGGGAACCTGGGAGCTGCTCCTGACCGCGCCGGTGCGGGAATACGAGATCGTGCTGGGCAAGTTTTTCAGCTGTCTTCTGGTCTTGGGAGGAATGCTGGTGCTGACCCTTTACTTTCCCCTGCTCCTCCTGATCTTCGGTGATCCGGACACCGGCCCGATTCTCACCAGTTATCTGGGCCTTCTTCTGCTCGGGTCCGCGTGCATGGCAATCGGGATATTTGCCTCCTCCCTGACCTCCAACCAGATCGTTTCCGCAACGGTCGCTGGCGGCATCCTCTTCGGTCTCTGGTTTCTCGGGTTGGCTGGCGGTCTGATTCCCCAGCCTCTGCGCGAGATTGTTGCCTATTTTTCACTTTCTTCCCATTTTCCCGGGTTCATAAGAGGCGTGGTAGACACTCGGGATGTGGTCTACTACCTCAGCGTGACCGCTGTTTTCCTCTTCCTGTCCGTCAGGTCGGTTGAGACGGAAAGGTGGCGGTGATGCAAACCTCGATTCTTGCTTTACTGGGACTGGCTTGCCTCCTTGTCGGTATGGTTCTCAGTTTCGTCATGCCGGGAATCCGCTACTACGCCTGGATCATCCTCGCTTTGGGGGTAGCCCTGCTGGCCGTTGCCTTCATCTTTGATTTCAGAAAAGTGCGCAGCGCCCTGATAAGCCACCAGGGAAAGTTCGGGGTGAGCACCACGGTGGGAGTCTCTCTCTTTTTCGGCGTCATCCTCCTCGCCAACGCGATCAGCGTTGGGAATTTCCACCGTTTCGACTTAACCGGTTTGGCCCGGTTCACGCTGACCTCCCAGACTCAAGAGGTCTTGAAGACGTTGGACAAGCCGGTAGAAATCGTGACTTTCTTTTCGCCAACTGTCCCGCCGCAGGTCAGTATGCAGGGCCGGTTCCTGCTCGATGAATACCGGCTGCACAGTAATCAGCTCACCGTTCGCAATCTCGATCCGGACCTCAACCCGGATCAGGCCAGGCAATATGGGCTGAATCGACTGGGGGCTCAGTACGGGAGTGTGGTCTTCAAGGGCGAAGCGGGGCAAGCGCAGGTTTATGGACCGCAAATCGTGGGAGAGGCGGAACACGCCTTCACCAGTGCCATCCTGCAAGTCACGGGCACCCGGCAGAAAAAGATCTACTTCCTCAAGGGGCATGGGGAAAGCAGTCTTCAAGGCGACTATTCCACAGTAAGAGATGGGTTGAAAGACAATCTTTTCCTCGTCGCTGAGCTGGATCTGTTGGGTCGTGGCAGGATTCCTGAGGACGCTGCCGCCCTCGTCGTTCCTGGCCCGGAGAAGGATCTGGACGCCCAGGAAGTCCAACTCCTCCAGGGTTATCTGCAACAGGGTGGCAAGCTCTTTGTGCTTCTCAATCCTGATCCTTCCGAGAGTTGGCAACGGCTGCTCTCGCAATGGTGGCTCGAGGTCGTCCCCGGCACGATGATCGACCCGGCTTCCCATGTCGCGCCCAATCTCGATCATCCGCTCATTCCCCGGACGCAGAGCAGTTTTGGTTTCACCGCGGTTTATTTTCCGGGAGCGGCCGGACTGATTTCTCGAGCTGGCCTGCCGGCGAGCGTCGATATCCAACCGTTGGTCTGGACCAGCAACGAAAGCTGGAGCGAAATGGATTCTGACGCTTCACAAGCCCCTCAATTCGACCCACAGAGCGATCGAAAAGGGCCCCTCGCCATCGGGGTGATGATCCAGAAAGGGAGGACCCGCATTGCAGCCATCGGCGATTCTGACTTTGCCGCCAACACGCATTTCTACAATGGCAACAACAGCGATCTCTTCCTAAACGTCGTCAATCGGTTGGCCGTTGATGCGGAGGTCATCTCGGTGGACCGCAAAGTGCTTCCGGCACGCCGGCTGTTACTCAGCCCGGAGCAGGTGAGGTTTCTTCACGTTTCGAGTATCGGCCTGTTGCCCTCTCTCCTCTTGATCCTTGGAGGCTATGTCCGATGGCGCAGACGCTAATTCAAGGAGGAGAAACCAATGAAGTTGAAAAGTGTTTTGGTTTTGGCAGGGACGCTGGCAGTCTCCGGGATTCTTTACTATGTCACTCGTCCCAACGAAACCCCTCCGCCCACCACACCCCGTCCTTTTGTCTGGGATGTGGCTGTGGAGGAACTGGCCAGGATGGAGATCAGCCTGCCTCCTCATGGGAAAAGAGAGGCCTGGGTCAAGCACGAAGATCGCTTCTGGTACTTCGACCAGCCTGAAGGGCCGAAGGTGAACATGAAGCGCTGGGGCGGCGGTATTCCTCTGCTGCTCAGTGGTCCGGGAACCGAACGCTTGATTGCGGGGAACGCCGATGAAAAGCAACTCGAGATCTTTGGTCTGATCAGGCCCAGGATGAAGATCGATCTGACTCTGGAAAACCGCAAAACGATCCAGATCGATGTAGGGGACAGTACCCCCGATGCTCAGGGCTTTTATGTGCGGCTCCGCCAATCCAGCGCGGTCTACACCGTCCATGAATCCTGGTATCACGTGCTGGAACGCCTGGTGCTGGAACCTCCCTATCCAGATCCGGATCAAAAAGCCAGACCCGTCGATCCCGAAGTTCAGGCGCGACACAAAAAGGAAGCCGAACTGGCCCGGGCCAATCGTGACCGGGGAGATACGTTTCGTACCGAATATCAAAAGAAATCCGGCGTTCTCGAGCTGGAGAGCGGCCTGCTCTACCGGGTGATCAAGAATGGAAAGGGGGCCATCCCGGCAGGGAACGACACGGTCCAGGTCCGCTACACCGGACGCTTGATCGATGGGACAGTGTTCGATAGTTCCTGACAGCGGGAGGCGATTACGTTCGAGTTGGGTGGGATCATCCGAGGCTGGCGTGAAGCCCTGCAATTGATGCGGGAAGGCGCCCATTGGGAGGTCGTCATTCCCCCTGAACTAGCCTACGGCAGGCGTGGGTCGGGTGACAAGATCGGACCCAATCAGACCCTTGTTTTTGATATCGAACTGCTTAAAGTCCGGAACTAGGATTGTGCTCGGGCCCGTCTTGAACAAGGAAACCGACACGAGGCTCGTCTATTCAACCTCGATCGGTTTTCGGATTCTATGTCTGTCCAGTGGAATCGCCCTGCTGCTCGTTGTTCTTAGTGGCGTTCAAGGGTCCTTTCACTTCGGTGAGCATCTCATCGGCCTCTCTCTCTCAGGTATCTGTCTAGCCTCCGCCCTCTATCTGGAGCGCTGGGTCTTCGACAAGGAGTGCAATCTGTTTGAGAGGCATTGCGGGCTGCTATTTTTGTTCTCGAAACTTCAGCGACCTTTGGATGGCCTCGAGTGCGTCGTACTCCGCGAAATGAACCGCGATGCCAGTCAATCAGACGCTGCCCGCTCAACCCCGCTCTCACGACGGTCGGCTTCCCTCTCCATCCAGAGCGCCAATAATGAGATCTTCAAACTTGACAGGGTTAACGGTTCCAGTGTCAAAACCCTCGGTGACACAGCAGAAGTACTGTCTGAGTTTTGTGGGATTCCTCTGAAGATGAATTGATTAGCGTCGTGTGATGCGGGGGTGAGGCAGCCTCCGCGATCAGTTTCCCAGCCGGTATGGGCGAGTGGCGAAGGCGCATAACAACGGGAGTCGGACTGAATGCCACATCGCCCGAAGAAAAGAGCAACCGATATCGCGTGTCAGTGCGTATTCCGCCCGAACGTGACCGCCGATTCCGGCGGAACATGACCGCGCACTCCGATCGACCGTGACCGATTCTGGCGGTCGCGCCGGAATCGCTGGTCACGTTGCCGGAATCGCGCTCATCCGGCGCCCATCCGCGCTCTGAGACGCACTGGAACCACAGCTGGTGATCCGGCATACCGCTGCCCATTTGCCTGGGAGGAGCGATGCCGGCGAAGAGGGTTCCGATGCGCAGAATCAAAGACATCCTGCGGCTCAAGTACGCCGCTGGGCTCAGCCACGAGAAGATCGCCCGCGCCTGGTGTGTGTCCAAGGGCGCGGTCGCCAAGTACGTCGCCCTGGCCCAGGCCGCCGGTCTGAGCTGGGCGGTTGCATTTACGCACGACAAGCGTGAGTCAAACGCGCAATACACATGCGTGTTTCCTCGACGTTCGATTCCCCGGGGGCGTGAACGCCGCAACCAAAGGTAAGTCGAAGCTTTCGTAATTCGACGTCCCGATCATTTGCCGTACGCTGCGTTGAAACGACCGCCGTTGGGCGGTCGGCTTGCCACCTAAGTCCCGCGGGAGCCTGCGATAGTCGAGATTGCGAGAAACATCGGCAAGGGATCGCCGTGCAGTGCGCCCGCGCGAACGTCCTCTAACGGCACGAAGCCGTAACGCTCATAGAACGCGACGGCGTCCGGTTTCGCATCGACCACGACGCCGACGCAACCGAGCCGGTCACGTTGTTCGAGGGTCAGTCGAAGAACGTGGCGCAGCAGCGCACCGCCGATTCCGCCTCCCTGCACTCGCGCATCGACACCGAGTCTGGCAAGTCGCAGCACCGGCAACGGATAGCCGGGAAGACGGCGTCGCAATCGTGCCGACGGACGTCGGTTACGCTCCAAGCTTGACGCGGCCACGGTAGCGAAGCCAAGAATCCGGCCGCCCGATACCGAAATAAACGTAACTGCCAGGTGCAGCTTGAACTGGTTCTGACCGGCGTAGTGCTGGAAGAATCGATCGAGATCGGATTGCCCGCAGGAGAAGGTACTACGGTCGTCGTCGGGTCGAAGGGGACGGATCTCAATCGTCGCGGGCACGCATTAGTTCCCGAAGGTCTTCCGTCGGAGCCGGGGGTTCGGCGAGCATTGCGGCCACGCGATCGAAGCCTTTGTCCTCCAGGACAATCCGGGCCGGTACGAGTGCTTCGTCGGGCAATTCGCGGCGCGCTTCCATGAAGAATAGCAATGCCTGCTCGACCACGAAGTTCTTCTTCAGGCCGTGGCTCTCGGTAAATCTATCCAGCTTCTCTTTGGTTGTCGCTGAGATCGTCGCTGAGATCTGTGACGGGTCGGTGTTCATGGTTGCCACCAGGAGCCATGGAAAAACATGTTAAACCTTGCAAAAGATAACGCAGGCGTTGGGCGAGTGCAAAGACGTGATGACCGACTGATAGACATGATCTGGACACGACGGCGTTCTAAGCCATTGAAATAAAAAGAAACACCGAAGGTTCGAGCCGAAGCGGCGCGTTGGCGCCGCGAAGACCGCGCGCGTAAGCGCGCCATCCCTCCCTGTCCGTCCGTACGACGGATGATTGGGTAATCCTGGCGTCCCTTGCGGAGTGAGCCGGATTCGAACGAACTCGACAAACTTGCGTAGCGAGTTTGGACGCCACGATTTCGTGGAGCGCGGCCACTACCTCGAGCAACTCGCAATGAGTCCGACTAATTCGACGTGTAACTTGGTGCACGCTCGGATACGACCCAACGAATTTTCTCTGCGGTCGTGGCCCCGATCCCATCCACCATCGTCAGCTCGTCGACGTCGGCACGCAGCACCGCCTCCACGCTCCCGAATGTAGCAAGCAACCGTTTAGCGCGCTCGGGTCCGATACGAGGTAATCCCTGAAGTAAGTGAAGTTGCGTTCGTTGTTTGGTCCGGGGACGGCGTGCGCGGCGAAGCAATGCGCCGATCGACCACGCATGCGCCTGGCGAGCGGTGTAGATCATCAGTCGCGCTGTTTCGGCCGGATTCATCGAACGCAACAACGGCAATCCGTACCCAATGGTGACCGCGATAAGTGCCCCTTGAATCGCCTCACGACTCATCCGCGACGGTTTCAGATCGTTAGATGTGCCTTCAAGAATGAACGCCGCATGGCGGCGATCTGCGGCCAGCCTGCCAGCTTGTCTGAACAGTCGGGCATCCTTTATGGACAGCGTGAGGTCGAGCAAACACTTGCGTTCGAACAACAGCGTGCCGTCGATCAGATAGTCACCAAGCGGCAGATGTTCGATCTGTAGTTCGACATCCTGCAAGTGGTCAAGTGCCTCGGGGACGCCGGAGTTCCGTTCCCGATGATCAACGACGATTCGAATGCGGTCGCGTGTTTGAGACGCTTTGGTTCCGCGCAGGCAAGCGAGGTCTTCGTGAGGATCATCCATGATCAAAGAACTCCGATGTTTGATGTTTCAGTTTCAGTTGCCTCAGCGCCGCCGTCGAAATGCCACGACGCATCGCCACCTGGGCTCCATTTGGACGCACTCATTGCGCTTCGCTGTCGCCCCACAGGATCTTGGCGCGTACATCATCGATCAGGAAGCGCACTCCCTGATTGTCCGACGGATTGAGCCAGAGCATTCGCTCGAAGGTGTGTTCTGCTTCTTCGAACCGCTTGCACCCTTGCACCGCCACAGGCACAAGCCAAACCCGTGCATGCAGCGCAAGAATGGTCGGTTGTCGACGTTGCCGCAGTGCAGGAGACCGTCGAAATCCGGCCCAAGGGAGAGTTCACCAATACGCATGCCGACTTCGTAGTGGCGAATTGCAACCTCGACCCGACTATCGAAGGCGAGGTTGCCGAGATGAGCGTGGGCGTCCAGGCAGCGCACATCCGATTGGCACAACTCCATGAGGACCTACCGCGTGGTCGCCGGCGTCCTTCAGATCATTGG
The DNA here is from genome assembly GCA_963664715.2 of Paracoccaceae bacterium. Lineage (GTDB taxonomy): Bacteria > Pseudomonadota > Alphaproteobacteria > Rhodobacterales > Rhodobacteraceae > JAPOXR01. The sequence goes on along the minus strand of CAXXUY010000009.1, from coordinate 330,061 downwards.
ACTCGCAGATCGGATCGTCGAAGTCTTCCGGGTTGTCCCCAGGAATGACCTGTTCCATCTCGAACGACTGCCTCGGGCCGCGTATAAGCAGAATAACCGCGGCATTCCATCCGTCAAGGCAGAAAAACAGTGGCTTGATTCGCCTGAATCATCTCTCTGCTCGATCATTCAACGCTTGCACTCGCTGGATTTTAGGCTAAATCTGCCGCCTTCCGTCCAGTTTTGACTCCTCCAGCTTTCATCAGACAGCAAGCCGCCTGGCCACCCGTCCCTGGGTTGCGGCATGTAGTGAGTGTCGATGTGGAATTCGGGGTCTATTCCAACCAGCCCAAAATTGGCGGGGCCCTTGCAGCAGGCAGCAATTCGAGCGGAGGCGGCAACGCGCCTTTCTTTATGAGGTGAGCGAGAATCCTGTCGATGACTGCCGGGTCCTCAATACTGGCAATCACCCTGGCTTCGCCGCCGCACTTCTCGCAAGTTGACACATCGATGTTGAATACCCGCTTGAGCCGCTGCGCCCACGTCATAGCCCGATGGCGCTGTGCGGGTGTTCTGTCTTCGTTTTCCTGCGATGTGCGACCCTTGCCCCGTTTGGCCGGCGTCACATAACCCCAATATTTGCTGTTAGGCGCGAACACTCCATGAAACCTGGTCAGATTCACCCGGGGCTTGGGTACCAGCGCTGCCAGCTTGCCGATGAAATCCAAAGGATTGAAGATGACATGGGTTGTGCCATCATTGTAGGGCGTCTTGAGCTGGTAGCGGATATTGCCTGATGGCGTCAGCGACAGCCGTTTTTCCGATACCGCCGGCCTCGAGATATATCTCGTCAGCCGCTCCAGCTTCTGCCGTTCCCAGGCTTGAGCCGCGACCCCGGCATGCAGGCTGAACCCGGATACTTTTGCTACTTGAGCGAATCGATCATCATCTTCCCAGGCCGGTATGGTCTGTAGCGTGAACACTTTCCGCCCCTGATGCGGGCCGATGGCTATCCGGTAGCTGACCGAGCAACCCAGAACCTGCCGCATCGGATCTTCGTCGCCTTCTTCGAGCGTCAGGTAGCTGTTTTCTTCATCGCGTTCCAGGATGCCTTCACGCTCCAGATATCCGGCAACGCGGTGGCTGATCGTATGCACCAATTCCGAGAGTTCCTGCTGGTTGGGTGCGTTGGTCCGGTGAAATCGAGTTTTGCCCCAGGGCGTGGTGGTGTAAACGCCGTCCAGAAACAACAACCGATATGGCTGAAGGCTGCCAACGGCGACGAGACAAGCTGCAGCCCCTCGATCGGGGCGGTCAACGGACGCGGACGAGGCTAAGATTGGGGAGATAAAGTTGACCGGGAGGCGATTTGTGGACAAACCCATCGATATCCGAATCCAGGAGCAGCACGACGCGCTGACCAAGGCGGAGCGTACCGTGGCCACCGCCGTCCTGCTGCACCAGGGCGATCTGGCGCAATACTCACTGGACGACCTGGCGCGCCTCGCCGGCGTGTCCAAGTCGACCGTTGCGAGATTGTTCCGGACTCTCGGATATGGCAGCTATCGCGAAGCGCGCTTTGAGAGCGCGCTTCCCGCCGCCTGGGTATCCGTTCCGCTGGATGTGCTGTCAGCTTACGAAACAGCCGACAAGATCGATCCGAACCTGGTGAGCCATATGCAGGTGGAAACCATCAACCTCTCTCGAACCGCGGAGGAGAACCCCCCGGAGCTGATCGACGAGACGATTCAAGCCTTGAGCAACGCGCCACGGATCTGGGTGCTGGGCATGCGAGCACAGTATCCGCTTGCCCTCCTGACAGAGATGTTGTTCTCCTCGTTCTCGGATGATATCCGCGTTGTCTCCGCGGGCGGAGACGTCGCGTTGAACATGGTCTCGATGCGCAAGGGGGATGTGCTCTTTGCGATCGGCGCACGGCGTCGAACCAAACAGTTCAAGCTGGTAATGAAGAACGCACGGGAGCTGGGTCTCAGGGTCGTTCTGCTATCGGATCTCACGGCGACGGAGAGCCTGAAGTACGCCGATATCGTGCTGCGCTGTCATTGCCGGGGGGCTTATGTCAGCGATAGCTACGGGGTCTTTGCCAGCATGATCGGCTTTCTTTCTCAAGCGATCGAGCTGGGTGGAGGTCACGATCTCGTGGAGCGATATCAGCGCATAGAGAAACTGCGTGAGCAACTCGGCTACTTTGGCCCCGTCTCCGACAAATCCTGACAGCTTCGCTCGAGCGCGCCCCATCCGAACCGGGCCGCGCGATGCGGTCGAGGTGTTCATGCGTGCTTACCGGGGCGATGATCCGGCGCACCGCGTGCTCAACTCGGTCGCTGATCGCGCTACGCGGCTTAATCGAACTTAAATCAACGACTTATAGTACATATCTTTTCTGGCACAAAAGTGCTAAAACTGTTAGACAGCGTATAAAAGTCTGGATATAGTCATCCGGGTCAAGTGGCCCCATCGTCCCCCCGCGATAGCGGGGGATGAATGGGACGTGATCCAAAGGGAAGGGATAGTGCTGCCAGGCACGATGAGATGAGCACACCATCTGAACAAGGACAACCAGCATGAGAACGGTAATCGTGACGGGTGCGCGAGGCGGCATCGGACGTCGACGGCGGCAGCAACCTGGTCACCGCGCACGTGGAGCCGGGAAGCTATGCGGGCCCCGACGCAATGCATGACCTGCCCTCAACCACAGGAGCCTCAAAATGAGCGATGAACAACATCTGAAGGGTTGGAACAAGCAGACACCAGCCTTCACGACACAAACCGCCGACGGTCGTCACCCTGATCAACAGGTTCAGGAATTTGGACCCGGCCTGCGGGGGGCCGCCCTGTATGCCGACCTTGGCATCGCAGAAGCGACGGGCGGCCAATTCCGCGCGCACATTATCAAATGGAACCCGGAACAGCTCAAAAAGGACCGCGAGGCAAACGTTAAACCTACGACCGGTATGCACCGTCATGGCTATGATTTTCACTTCAACTTTGTCCTCAAGGGGTCGACCAGTTTCGTGATTGACGGGGTGGAAGGGGAAATAACCTGCAGAGAGGGCGACAGTTACTTTCTACCGAGCCGGATCCTCCATAACGAAATTGGGACCTCTGACGACATCGTGATATTGGAACTCTACGGACCCGCCAATGTCGCCACAGAGCAATTGGAGGACGAAGCCGGACAAGGGCGCCGGTTTGTTGACATGACCAAAACCGCGGATGAAAAACAATATCTGAAAGGTTGGAACAAGCAGACACCGGCCTTCACGACACAAACCGCCGACGGTTGTCACCCTGATCAACAGGTTCAGGAATTTGGACCCGGCCTGCGGGGGGCCGCCCTGTATGCCGACCTTGGCATCGCAGAAGCGACGGGCGGCCAATTCCGCGCGCACATTATCAAATGGAACCCGGAACAACTCAAAAAAGACCGCGAGGCAAACGTTAAACCTACCACCGGTATGCACCGTCACCACTATGACTTTCACTTCAACTTTGTCCTCAAGGGGTCGACCAGTTTCGTGATTGACGGGGTGGAAGGGGAAATAACCTGCAGAGAGGGCGACAGTTACTTTCTACCGAGCCGGATCCTTCATAACGAAATTGGGACCTCTGACGACATCGTGATATTGGAAGTATACGGACCCGCCAATGTCGCCACAGAGCAATTGGAGGACGAAGCCGGACAAGGGCGCCGGTTTGCGGACATGACCAAAACCGCGGCGGGAGAGTCATCAACGGAATTAGATGAACGATGAGTTATGCCTGACGCCGGCCACGGAGTTGGCCGCCGCAATCCGGTCCCGGGACGTATCGCCGGTCGATATCGTCGAGGCCGTCCTGGCTCGAATTGAGGCCCTGAACGAGCAGGTCAACGCCTTCATAACCGTTGATGCCGACGGTGCCCTGGAATCGGCCAGGGCCGCTGAAGCGACCGTTATGGCCGGTGAAGCGCTCGGCCCGCTGCATGGACTACCGGTTTCCATCAAGGATCTGGAGCCGGTAGCCGGTTTGCGTTGCACCTATGGCTCGAAGTTCTTCGAAGCCAATATTGCCGACATCGACGGCATCGTCACCGAGCGCACCAAAGCCGCCGGCGGGATCATTATCGGCAAGACCAACGCCTGCCACTCCGGCCACAAAGACATGTGCGACAATCTGATCGGGCCGCCGTGTCGCAATCCCTGGAAGCTGGACCGCACCTCAGGGGGCTCGAGCGGCGGGGCGGGCGCCGCCGTCGCCGCCGGTCTTGGTCCGCTGGCCCACGGCTCGGACGGGGCGGGCTCGATCCGCATTCCCGCCGCACTCTGTGGCACGTTCGGCCTCAAGCCTTCATTCGGCCGGATTCCTCACTGGCCGAACAAGACGAGCTGGCGTGCCATCGCGCACGACGGCCCCCTGACCCGCACCGTGGCCGACGCCGCGTTGTATCTGCAGGCCCTGGCCGGACCGGATCCGCGTGACCCTGCAAGCATCGACAATACCCCGGACGATAACGTGGCGGCTGTCGCGCAACCCGTCGAGGCGATGAAGGGAGCGCGAGTTGCGTGGAGCGAGGATCTCGGCTATGCCGCCGTCGATCCCGAGGTACGAGAGTTGACTCGACGGGCCGCCGAGAGATTTAGCGATCTTGGCTGCCATGTGGAAGCGGTCGATCCCGGCTGGGACAACCCGCAAGAGGCCTTCGCCAGGGATTATCACGCCCAAATTTCCTGGAGGATGGGCCCGGATTACGACAAGCAGCCCGACTACTTCGAACCCAGTCTGGCTTTCATGATCGAGGCCGGTCGCCAGGTGTCGGCTGAAGAGATTGTGCTAGGCGGGGTTTTTCGCACCAACTTTTATCACCAGGTCCGAGAGTTCTTTCAGCGGTACGACCTGTTACTGACACCCCAGATGCCGATTGGGGCCTGGTCTGTCGAACAGGGGCCGCTCGAGATCGATGGCATACCCACACCGGCCATGTTCGACAGGCTGCCCTTCACCGTCCCCTTCAACTGGACCGGGTATCCGGCGGCCAGTGTCCCCTGCGGCTTTACCGGCAAAGGGCTGCCCGTAGCCCTGCAAATCGCAGGACGCTGGCACGCCGACAGCCAAGTCTTGCAAGCCGCTGCTGCCTTCGAGCAGGCCGCGCCCTGGGCCCACCGGTGGCCGGCGTTGTAGAGGCCAGGATGAAGATCCACACGATTCTACACGGGGGACCACGCGATGCAACAACGTAGCCGAGAAGAGCTGGCAATGGTCGAGACCGCGGGGCGAGTCCTACCTGCGGGCGGTTTTGGCAACGTGAGCTCGGACCTCATCATCCGGGCCGGGCGTGCCGGCCGGGTGTGGGACGAGAGCGGCAACGAGTACATCGACTACATGCTGGGCGCCGGTCCGATGCTGATCGGTCACGCCCATCCCGAGGTCAACGAGGCGGTCCACGAGCAGATCGCCCACGGCACGGCCTTTTTCATGAACAACCGCCACGGCATCGCGCTTGCCGAGGCCATCGTCGAGGCGGTGCCCTGCGCCGAGCAGGTGCGCTTCGTCTGCACCGGCACCGAGGCGGTCGCCTACGCGATTCGCCTGGTGCGTGCGTTTCGCAAGCGCGACAAGATCCTCAAGTTCGAGGGCGGCTTTCACGGCACCAGCGACGCGACCCTGATGAGCTTCGCGCCGAGGACGCTCAGCAACCTCCCCGAGGGCGTCCCGGACAGCGCGGGCATCCCCCAGGGGGTGCGCGACGATATCCTGGTGGCGCCCTACAACGACATCGATGCCTTCGCCGGCATGCTGCGCGAGTACGCAGACGTCCTCGCCGGCGTGCTGATGGAGCCGGTGCAGCGCGTCATTCCGCCCAAGCCCGGTTTCCTGGAAGGAGTGAGAGAGCTGACCGCCAGGCACGACGTGCCGCTGGTGTTCGACGAGATCGTCACCGGCTTTCGGCTCGCCTATGGCGGCGCTCAGGCTTACTACGGCGTCGTCCCGGACGTGTGCACCCTCGGCAAGGCGCTGGGCGGGGGCTATCCGCTCGCGGCCATTGCCGGGCGCGAGGACATCATGGCCCACTTCGATGCCGCTCGCGTGGGACCGGACGAGCATCTGTTGCAGCTCGGCACCCTGAGCGGCAACCCCATCGCCGCGCGCGCGGGTCTCGCCACCCTCGAGGTCTTGCGCCGACCCGGCACCTACGAGAGGCTCTACGCGACCGGCGAGCGGCTCATGCAGGGCCTCACGGAGCGCCTCGCCGAGCAGCGTATCGAGGCTACCGTGGTCGGTCTCCCACCGTGGTTCGACGCGGTCTTCGCGCGCGGCCCGATCGAGAACTATCGCGACGTGCTGCCAGGTGGTGCGGCGACGGAGCGGTTCAACGCCTTGCTGCTCGAGCGGGGCGTGTTGAAAGGCAAAACCCGCTACGCGGTCTCCACCGCACATACCGAGCAGGATGTCGCCGACACCTTGGATGCGTGGTCGTCGGCGCTGGCCGCGCTGTCAGCAGAGCGCTCCGCGAGCTGATTCGCGCCGGCGCCATCGATCGGTCGAACAGGAGGAACACGATATGAGATGGGTCCGCTACACCGTCGATGGGCGCACGAGCTTCGGGCTGGTCGACGCAGACCGGGTGGAGGAGGTGCGCGGCAGCCCTTTCTCGTCCTACGAGCCGAGCGGGGTGAGCCGTCCTCTGTCGGAGGTGAGGCTGCTCGTGCCGGTGATTCCTCGTACCTTCTACGCCGCCGGCCTGAACTACGCCGAGCACGTCCGGGCGGAGGCGGCGCGCCGCGGCGAGGCGCCCCACCTGCCCGCCGCCGCGGACATCGGCTACCGGGCCAACAACGCGCTCATCGCCCACGGCGAGCCCATCGTGATCCCCGCCGATGCGAGCGACGAGGTGGAATACGAAGCGGAGATCGTTGCAGTCATCGGTCGCGAGACGAAGAACGTCAGCGAGGTCGAGGCCCTCGACGCGGTGCTCGGGTACACCATCGGCAACGACGTGAGCGAGCGTACCTGGCAGCGTTCCGACCGGAGCATGTGGCGAGCCAAGAACACCGACACCTTCAAGCCGATGGGACCGTGGATCGAGACCGAGCTCTATCTCGACGCGGCGCGCACGCGGGTACGCGTGAACGGGGAGCAGACCATCGAGTTCTCCACCAACGACATGCTCTTCAGTATCGCGCACTACATCGCCCGCATGTCGCGCTACCTCACCCTGCATCCCGGCGACGTGATCTGGATGGGCACCGAGGGGAAGTCCCCGACGATCGCCCACGGCGACGTGGTGGAGATCGAGATCACGGGTATCGGCGTTCTGCGCAATCCGGTCGTGCGCGCGGACGGACGGCATACGATGTCTTGACGCGCACTGGTCATGGGAGTGCGTAGCGAAGTCGCCGAGACGCCACGCCTGCTCTGAAGCAAGGTGGAAATCGAGAGCAAAAATGTGATGTCAGAGAGGATCAATTCATCATGAACAGAACCGTCATTGTTACCGGCGGCAGCCGGGGAATCGGACGAACGGTTGCCGAGGTCCTGATATCGGTCGGCTGGGACGTCGTCAACTTGGACAAAAGCGAACCGGCGGAGGATTCGCGGGCGCGGTGGCGGCAGGTGGACCTGCAGGACATCGACGCGCTTCAATCAGCCCTGGACGAGGTGGTCGAATCGGGGCCCGTAAGCGGACTGGTCAATAACGCCGCCATCGTGCAGCCGGCATCGCTCGAGGACACCACACCGGCGGACTTGGAGCGCGTTACGGACATCAATATACGGGCCCCTGTGTTGTGCGCCCAGGCGGTGGTGCCCGGCATGCGCGAACAGGGTTTCGGGCGCATCGTCAACATCTCGAGTCGCGCGCATCTGGGCAAGACGCTGCGTACCGCCTACGCTGCCAGCAAGGGCGGTCTGGTGTCGATGACCCGAGTCTGGGCACTAGAATACGCCGACTGCGGTATCACCGTGAACGCGGTGGCGCCCGGTCCGATACGAACCGAGTTGTTCGAGCAGGTCAACCCGGCGGATCATCCTCGCACCCGCGCCATCATCGAATCGATGCCGGTCAAGCGCCTGGGTGAGCCCGAGGATATCGCCAACGCGGTGAGATTTTTCTTCGACGAGGCGTCGGGGTTTGTCACTGGTCAGCTGCTCTACGTGTGCGGCGGTGTCACCCTGACTCGCGGCGGCAACTGATCGTGAAAAAGTTTGTTTTCTTTCTGATGGCGTTTTATTTTCAACCGGCAGGTGCGGTCCTTTTCCTTGAACCCGGACGCTTCAATCGAACCGGTTGGAACGCTGTAGTAAGCGGAGTGTTGCTGTTATGAATGGTGCCGAAAGCCTAGTCCGCTCGCTGCTCGCGAGCGGCGTCGATACCTGCTTTGCCAACCCCGGTACCTCGGAGATGCATTTTGTCGCGGCGCTCGACAAGGTGCCCGAGATGCGCTGCGTGCTTTGCGTGGCGGAGACGGTGGTAACGGGATGCGCCGACGGTTACGGGCGCATGACGGGAAAGCCGGCCGCAACGCTGCTGCATTGCGGACCCGGACTCGCCAACGGCACCGCCAATGTGCACAACGCGCGGCGCGCCAACACGCCGATGGTGAACATCATCGGTGATCATGCAACCTGGCACCGCCCTTTCGATTCGCCGCTGACCTATGACACCGAAGGGATTGCCCGGACCGTGTCGCACTGGGTGCGCAGCAGCGGCTCCTCGGAAAGGATCGGAGCCGACGGCGCCGCTGCGGTGCAGGCGGCGATGACCCCGCCCGGCCAGATCGCCACGCTTATCCTGCCCGCCGACACGGCGTGGGGCGACGGCGGACAGGTTGCCGACCCGCTGCCCGTGCCTGAGCGTTCCGTGGTGGCGCCGGAGACGATTCGCAACGTTGCCGCAGTGATGCGCAAGCGCGAACACACAGTTGTCGTCATGTCGGGCCAGTCACTGTCCGAAGAAGGCCTGGTCGCGGCGCAACGCGTGGCACACGCGAGCGGTGCCGTGCTGAAGACATCCACTCAGGTTGCACGCATGGCGCGCGGCCGGGGCCGGGTGCCGGTCGATCGCATCCCTTTCGCGATCGAAAAGGCGATGGACATGCTGGAGGGAGTGCGTCACGTCGTGCTCGTCGGCGCCAAGCCCCCCACGGGATTCTTCGGTTATCCGGGCAAACCCAGTCTGCTTGCGCCGTCCGACTCCCAGACTCATGTACTGGCCAGGCCCGAAGAAGACGCCGTTACCGCATTGAACAGCCTCGCCGACGAACTCGGCGCGCCTGCGCAAATTGAAATCCCGCAGGGCGAGATCGAGCCGCAATTGCTGCGAGGCGCTTTCGAACCGGTCGCCTTTGCGACCACGCTGGCGGCGCTGCTGCCCGAGAACTGCATCGTTTCCGAGGACGCCGTGACCTCGGGACGGGCGCTGTTCGCGCCTACCTTCAATGCCGCGCCGCACGACTGGATCCAGATCACCGGGGGCGCCATCGGACAGGGTTTTCCCACCGCAACCGGCGCGGCGCTGGCCTGTCCGGAGCGCAAGGTGGTGTGCCTGCAGGCCGACGGCGCCGGCATGTATACGCTGCAGGCCCTGTGGACCCAGGCGCGTGAAAAACTCGACGTGGTCAACGTCGTTTTTGCCAATCGGCGGTACCAGATTCTGCACGGCGAGTTGCTTGCCGTTGGTGCGACTCCCGGTGATGCCTCCAACGAACTGTTCGATCTGGCGCGTCCCGAGCTCGACTGGATCAGCCTCGCCAGAGGCATGGGCGTCGAGGGCGCGCGCGTCGACTCGCTGGAAACGTTTGCCGACGTGTTCGGTGCAGCCTGCGCGCGGCGCGGACCCTTTCTGATCCAGTTCGACATCTAGATGCCGGTGCGATCTCAAGGCGAAACCAGCGGGGGGGAGATAAGAGATTGCGATCGGGTACCACAAGATGGAATACGAGGTCCTGGATGGCTGGCAGCAGCTGCCCGAGGGCTGGTCGTTCGTCGAGGTGGCGGGCGTCGCCGTCGACAGCCGCGACCGGGTCTATGTCTTCAACCGGGGCGAGCATCCCATCATCGTGTTCGACAAGGATTGATGACTTGGAACCCGATCAGAATGGCCTGCTCTATGCGCAAACGGAGCCAAGACTGGGCGCGAAGATAGATTTTGACCTGATCAAGTCGAAAACCGTTGAAGTGCTGACGTAATTTAACAACACTCAGGAGAAAAAATATGGAAGAAAACGTCGCCCGTTATGGCCTTTTTTCGACTTCACAGATCGGTGTCAACGCGCATCTTCCCGCGTCGCTCGAATCAAAAAATTCAGAAATCGTTTCCATCTCATCACGTACCGCTTCGAAAGCCAAAGCGGCGGCGGCGGAGCATGGAATTCCTCGTTGGTATGGATCATACGAAGAGCAACTGGCCGATCCCGAGACCGATGCCGTCATCAATGCACTGCCAATCAGTATGCACTGTGAATGGACTATAAAAGCGGCAGAAGCCGGAAAGCATATTTTGTGCGAAAAGCCATTGGCAACCACATCGAAAGATTGTCAACGTATGATCGATGCCGCGGATAGAAACAATGTTGTGCTCGTCGAAGGTTTTACCCATCGATGGAATCCGCACTTGAGGAAGGCACGAGAACTGATTGCCAATGGTGCCATCGGGAAAGTAGTCACTGTAACTGCAGTTTGTTGTAGCCATCGGACCAGCCCGGAAGATCTGGCATCTGTTCGGTATTCTGCGGAACTAGAACACGGCGCATTGCGGGAGAATGGCTCTTATGCGGTGTATGCCACAAGATTTGTGCTTTCTGCAGAACCCGTGCGTGTGAATGGAGTGGCTTACGACTCTGGTGATTTGGGTATCGACACCACATTTTGCGGAATGATGGAGTTTGCTGATGGTGCAGTCGCCCATGTAACGAGCAGCATGGAACACTCAGATTTCCACACTCAAATTACGATTGATGGACGAGAGGGAAGGATCGAGATTCCGTCAATGTTCGAAGATTCGGGTCCCATCATTATTAAAGGCCCTAATGGCGAAAACGAAGAGGTCATTGCAACGCCAGCACCTAATCGGTTTACTGTTCAGTTGGACGAATTCTCAGAGTGCGTTCTTACTGGTAAGAGTCCCGAATTTCCACCGGAAGATGGACTGCGAAATACTGCTGTACTCGAAGCCCTGCGCGAGGCCGCATTGTCAGGGCGATCGGTCCCAATCATGTTATGAGCCGCGGTAAGTCCATAAATCGCTGCTTAGATTAATTTCCTGTTGGAGGAATTGGCTTTGGTTGTGCGATGGCACTTGCTGCCAAGGGTTTCCATCTTGCGCTGGTTGATTTGCGTGAAGAGGAAGTCAACGAAGCCGCCGACAAACTTCGGGCGACTGGGGCTCAGGCGGAAGCTTTTGTTGCTGACGTAAGCGATTTTGGAAAAGCTCAAGACGTTGCGCAAGAGATCGTAGGGCAGGACCGATCAATTAATGTGCTGCTTAATAACGCGGGGATCGAAAGTTCGAACGGCTTGCTCGAAATTAGCGAGGCTGAATGGGACCGTACGATCGATATAAATCTCAAATCTTGTTTCAACTGGTCGCGAGCGGTTGTGCCATCGATGCTAAATAGTGGTTGGGGTCGAATTATCAGTATTTCGTCTATCGCCTCGTACAGCGGTGGCACCGTGGGTAAGCTTGCCTACGCTGCTTCCAAGTCCGGCATACTGGGTATGATGCGTTCTCTGGCTAAAGAACTGGGTCCCACCATCACGGTGAATGCCATCTGTCCAGGCACCATCAGCACTACGATGAATACCAAGACAGAGGCAGAAGGCATCAGCCTTGGACGATTAGGCACGCCAGAAGATATAGGCCAGGTAGTTGCTTTTTTGGCGAGCAGTGACCCGAACTTTATAACAGGCCAGGCCATTACCGTAGACGGCTTTCAGTACATCACGTGAGCGGCGTAGCAGATAAGGACAAAATGCAATGGAAGATAAGATCGAAAAAGTATCCAATGCGCTAGCCGCGGCATGGCGAGACGGTGGTAGCGCGAATGTTTCCGAAGACCTTTGGTCGACGAGTCTCGAAGAGGCTATGACAATACAAGATGCGTTCCATGCCAAGATAAACGAAGAGGTTGGGGCATGGAAAATCGCCATGAATGATCCTTCCCACTTCCTTGGGGGTCGCTCCGGCGGGGAAAGCCAAACCCCAGCGCGATGATCGCACCAGGCACCAGTTGCCAGCGATTGCTGAAATATCCGATCACAGTTGTCACCAGAATCACGCCAGCGAGTACGACGGTTGCCCGTTCCAACGTCGCCACCAACAGGCGACTAGTGGAATCAGCCTGAGTGCGAATACGAGATCATTCATTTGTGATGCCCTTGATGACACTGTGAAATAACAAGAAGTAGAACTCATTATGATTGAAATAACCAAGCCCGAGAAACTGGGATTTTCATCAAAGCGATTGGAACGACTCACCGAGTGGCTGGGTGAGCAGGTATCCGGAGACCGTGTAGCTGGGGCCAGTGTTTTGGTGGGTCGCCGGGGCAAGGTAGCGTATTTTGAATCCGCTGGTGAGGCTGATAAGGAGCAGGCTCAGCCGTTCACAAAGGATACTGTGGTGCGTATTTATTCAATGACCAAGCCAATCACCACGGTTGCAGCGATGATGCTATATGAAGAAGGTTGTTTTCAGTTGGATGACCCGGTCGCGAAGTACATTCCCGAATTCGAGCAGGTGAAAGTTTGGGCGGGGCAAGGTGACGCTGACAATGTTGTGGATTGCGAAACGTCAATGCTCATCCGTCATGCTATGAGCCATACCTCTGGGCTGACCTACGGGTTTATGAATTCGAATCCGGTGGATGCGTTGTATCGCAAAAACGGTATGCCGAAATTTGAAACACTTGAGGACTGGACCGCAAAACTAGCGACGATACCGCTAATCTGTCAGCCAGGCTCACAGTGGAACTATAGTGTGTCTACAGATGTACTTGGTCGGTTAGTTGAGATTTGGTCGGGCATGACGCTCGAAAATTTCTTCACCGAGCGACTATTTGTACCACTAGGCATGGTCGATTCCGGATTTCAGGTAAAGGAGGAAAACCAGGGTAGGTTTTCAGCACTCTATGAGCCATTAGTTGGACCTTCGATGGGTTCTCTCAATGCGCCGGACCCGGGTGAGCGACACGGTTTGAAGTTAATGGAGCCTTACAACAAAAGCCGGTACTTCAAACCTGCTGGTGTGTTTTCTGGTGGTAACGGCCTGGTGTCGACCATGCACGATTATTCACGTTTCTGTCAGATGCTAATGAATGGTGGTGAGTTGGACGGAGTGCGGATATTGAGTCCGACGACGGTTCGCCATATGCGAACGAATCATCTGCCAGTTAACAAAGACATGGCTGCGATGGGGCAGCCGGTTTGGAGCGAAACCAATTACGATGGCATTGGTTTTGGTCTTGGGTTTGCGGTAGTGCTCGATCCCGTTAAAGCCAGCATTGTCGCGTCACCAGGTGAGCATCACTGGGGTGGTGCTGCCAGCACATTTTTTTGGCTCGATCCGGTTGAAGAATTGTATGTGATCTTTTTAACTCAACTCATCCCGTCATCGACGTATCCGATTCGACGAGAATTAAGAGTCAGGGTGTATCAGGCGATGACTGAGTCGTATCGCTCTTAATGAACCTGGATGAATCGGCCCAATAGATTTGGTGACATGCGACGCAAACGTTGTAGATTTCACCGCCAGCTTTAAAAAGAGCCTCTTCATCCTGGGCGTTCGCGGCAGCCATTGCGTTTTCCCCCATGGTGATTAAACCCTGCGAAAATTCGATCCAGTCATCACCTGGCATGGTTCGTCCTGGCATCATTAACAGATTGCCGGTTTCGGCGACGACTTGCGCGCCGTGACGAACTGCGAGCCAGCCTTCGTCTGTTGTGGGTGCGAGATTCTCTTCGCCATCGATGGTGAGCACCGTCGAACAGATAGATGATTCTGAAAATTCCTGTCACTGAATTTCTACCGTGACTGACCGCATACTGTGGTTATACTACCTAAATGCTTGCTGTAGTTTCGGCCAGGAAACTGAATGCCTGTTCATGGTGCCGCGTGCAAAGACGCGATCAACCTGAAGCCGATTGCGCCACCGTTAATATGGCGCCGGTGACGCCGGCACTGGCCGGTTGCTGTAGCGAGGTATAAGGGGAGGTGATCGACGGAGAATGGGATCGATCTCCATTTCGAGAACGTCAAACATCAGGAGAGCGCGTGAACGCGAATAGAGGGTGACACGGAGGCGATTTGTGGACAAACCCATCGATATCCGAATCCAGGAGCAGCACGACGCGCTGACCAAGGCGGAGCGTACCGTGGCCACCGCCGTCCTGCTGCATCAGGGCGATCTGGCGCAATACTCACTGGACGACCTGGCGCGCCTCGCCGGCGTGTCCAAGTCGACCGTTGCGAGATTGTTCCGGACTCTCGGATATGGCAGCTATCGCGAAGCGCGCTTTGAGAGCGCGCTTCCCGCCGCCTGGGTATCCGTTCCGCTGGATGTGCTGTCAGCTTACGAAACAGCCGACAAGATCGATCCGAACCTGGTGAGCCATATGCAGGTGGAAACCATCAACCTCTCTCGAACCGCGGAGGAGAACCCCCCGGAGCTGATCGACGAGACGATTCAAGCCTTGAGCAACGCGCCACGGATCTGGGTGCTGGGCATGCGAGCACAGTATCCGCTTGCCCTCCTGACAGAGATGTTGTTCTCCTCGTTCTCGGATGATATCCGCGTTGTCTCCGCGGGCGGAGACGTCGCGTTGAACATGGTCTCGATGCGCAAGGGGGATGTGCTCTTTGCGATCGGCGCACGGCGTCGAACCAAACAGTTCAAGCTGGTAATGAAGAACGCACGGGAGCTGGGTCTCAGGGTCGTTCTGCTATCGGATCTCACGGCGACGGAGAGCCTGAAGTACGCCGATATCGTGCTGCGCTGTCATTGCCGGGGGGCTTATGTCAGCGATAGCTACGGGGTCTTTGCCAGCATGATCGGCTTTCTTTCTCAAGCGATCGAGCTGGGTGGAGGTCACGATCTCGTGGAGCGATATCAGCGCATAGAGAAACTGCGTGAGCAACTCGGCTACTTTGGCCCCGTCTCCGACAAATCCTGACAGCTTCGCTCGAGCGCGCCCCATCCGAACCGGGCCGCGCGATGCGGTCGAGGTGTTCATGCGTGCTTACCGGGGCGATGATCCGGCGCACCGCGTGCTCAACTCGGTCGCTGATCGCGCTACGCGGCTTAATCGAACTTAAATCAACGACTTATAGTACATATCTTTTCTGGCACAAAAGTGCTAAAACTGTTAGACAGCGTACAAGAGTCTCGATATAGTCATCCGGGTCAAGTGGCCCCATCGTCCCCCCGCGATAGCGGGGGATGAGTGGGACGTGATCCAAAGGGAAGGGATAGTGCTGCCAGGCACGATGAGATGAGCACACCATCTGAACAAGGACAACCAGCATGAGAACGGTAATCGTGACGGGTGCGCGAGGCGGCATCGGCGAGGCGACCGCCAACAAGTTCCTTTCACTCGGAGACCGGGTCTACGGCACCGATCTGTCCTTCGATGAACCATCGCACGAGTTCATCGAGGTCGTCTGCGACGTGACCGATCCTGATGCGATGACTGGGCTGGTGGAACGAGCCATCAGTGAAACCGGACGGATCGATGTCCTGGTCAACAACGCGGGCATTCGAGTCGAGAAGGACGTCATCGACACCACCATCGAGGAGTGGGATCGCATGATGGCGGTGAACCTGACCGCGGTTTTTCTCGGGTGCAAATTCTGCCTTCCCCACATGCTGGCGCAAGGATCCGGCGTCATCGTCAATGTCGCCTCGACATCCGGGCTGAATCCGCTTCCGAACCGCGCCGCTTACTGTGCGAACAAGGCCGGCGTGATCGGGCTGACCAGGCAGATGGCGTTGCAGTACGCCCGACAAGGCATTCGGGTGACCGCGATCTGCCCGGGTGCCACCGACACGTCCTTTGCTCAAAAGATGGTGTCGTCGCTGCCCGACCCGGAAGCTGCGATCGCCGCCTTCTCGGCTCGCGTGCCGCTGGGGCGGCGCGCCAGGGCGGAGGAGCAGGCCAACGCGATCGCCTATCTCGCCTCCGAGGAGGCATCGTTCATCACCGGGTCGATACTCGACGTCGACGGCGGCAGCAACCTGGTCACCGCGCACGTGGAGCCGGGAAGCTATGCGGGCCCCGACGCAATGCATGACCTGCCCTCAACCACAGGAGCCTCAAAATGAGCGATGAACAACATCTGAAGGGTTGGAACAAGCAGACACCAGCCTTCACGACACAAACCGCCGACGGTCGTCACCCTGATCAACAGGTTCAGGAATTTGGACCCGGCCTGCGGGGGGCCGCCCTGTATGCCGACCTTGGCATCGCAGAAGCGACGGGCGGCCAATTCCGCGCGCACATTATCAAATGGAACCCGGAACAGCTCAAAAAGGACCGCGAGGCAAACGTTAAACCTACGACCGGTATGCACCGTCATGGCTATGATTTTCACTTCAACTTTGTCCTCAAGGGGTCGACCAGTTTCGTGATTGACGGGGTGGAAGGGGAAATAACCTGCAGAGAGGGCGACAGTTACTTTCTACCGAGCCGGATCCTCCATAACGAAATTGGGACCTCTGACGACATCGTGATATTGGAACTCTACGGACCCGCCAATGTCGCCACAGAGCAATTGGAGGACGAAGCCGGACAAGGGCGCCGGTTTGTTGACATGACCAAAACCGCGGATGAAAAACAATATCTGAAAGGTTGGAACAAGCAGACACCGGCCTTCACGACACAAACCGCCGACGGTTGTCACCCTGATCAACAGGTTCAGGAATTTGGACCCGGCCTGCGGGGGGCCGCCCTGTATGCCGACCTTGGCATCGCAGAAGCGACGGGCGGCCAATTCCGCGCGCACATTATCAAATGGAACCCGGAACAACTCAAAAAAGACCGCGAGGCAAACGTTAAACCTACCACCGGTATGCACCGTCACCACTATGACTTTCACTTCAACTTTGTCCTCAAGGGGTCGACCAGTTTCGTGATTGACGGGGTGGAAGGGGAAATAACCTGCAGAGAGGGCGACAGTTACTTTCTACCGAGCCGGATCCTTCATAACGAAATTGGGACCTCTGACGACATCGTGATATTGGAAGTATACGGACCCGCCAATGTCGCCACAGAGCAATTGGAGGACGAAGCCGGACAAGGGCGCCGGTTTGCGGACATGACCAAAACCGCGGCGGGAGAGTCATCAACGGAATTAGATGAACGATGAGTTATGCCTGACGCCGGCCACGGAGTTGGCCGCCGCAATCCGGTCCCGGGACGTATCGCCGGTCGATATCGTCGAGGCCGTCCTGGCTCGAATTGAGGCCCTGAACGAGCAGGTCAACGCCTTCATAACCGTTGATGCCGACGGTGCCCTGGAATCGGCCAGGGCCGCTGAAGCGACCGTTATGGCCGGTGAAGCGCTCGGCCCGCTGCATGGACTACCGGTTTCCATCAAGGATCTGGAGCCGGTAGCCGGTTTGCGTTGCACCTATGGCTCGAAGTTCTTCGAAGCCAATATTGCCGACATCGACGGCATCGTCACCGAGCGCACCAAAGCCGCCGGCGGGATCATTATCGGCAAGACCAACGCCTGCCACTCCGGCCACAAAGACATGTGCGACAATCTGATCGGGCCGCCGTGTCGCAATCCCTGGAAGCTGGACCGCACCTCAGGGGGCTCGAGCGGCGGGGCGGGCGCCGCCGTCGCCGCCGGTCTTGGTCCGCTGGCCCACGGCTCGGACGGGGCGGGCTCGATCCGCATTGCTGTTTTGTGAGACAATGGGGAGAGGCTACTAAAAAAGCCCCGCAGGGCTATGTTCAGGGGGCGTTGGTGTAGTTGAAGACCAATTCACAACTGAAAATCTTTTAATATTAGAATGGCTGGTTGAAAGGAATATCATGATAGTAGTAACGGGAGCAGCGGGAAGAATGGGAAGACAAGTGCTTCAGCGTCTGGTTGATGAAGGAACAGAGGTCCGCGGCACTGATAAGGTAGCTTTTGATGACTCGCCCGCGCCCTACATTCAGGCCGACCTGTGCGATCCGGATAAGGCGAGGGAAGTGTTGAAGGGTGCCGATGCACTGATCCATATGGGAGCGATTCCAGGCGCTGCGGGCGCGCCTGGGATGCCCCCCGCCATCAGCCCCACCGATGTTTTCGAGAACAATGTTCAGAGTACCTTCAACATCATGATGGCGGCTTCGGATGAGAAAATACAACGGATGGTTTTTTCTTCCAGTGCCCTTGCCATAGCGTGGGAGCCCTATCCTTCGGCCTTTGTGCCCAAGTACCTGCCTCTTGATGAAGAACATCCCCTGATGCCTTTTGATACCTATGGGCTATCAAAGCAGATAGGAGAGAGCATTGCGGGAATGATTTCGCGAAATTCTTCCATGTCCGTAGCAAGCCTGCGCTTTACGAATACACCCTTTCCCGAAGTTCAGGCAGAATTCCCCTGGCCTGCGCCAACTCCTGAAAATCCGATGACGCTGATGACGTGGGCTTATGCAGACCAGCGAGATGTGGTAGAAATGCATCTCCTTGCCTTGCGAGGTGAGTTCGAGGGACACGAACCCTTTCTGATAGCTCAGCCCAAGACTCGCTTCCAGGAGCCCACGCTGGACCTCATCAGGCAGAATTTCGGATCACAGGTTGAGATTCGAGGCGAACTTCAGGGAAACGCCAGTGTCGTCAGCACCGAGAAGGCACAGCGCATGTTGGGTTTCAAACCACGACAGCACTGGAACGAACCTTAAGTGGAAGGTGTCGCCAAAAGAGAGCTTCATGCGAAATGTGCTTGACCGGTTTACAAGCATGTAGCGATAGGTGAATACTCCACCGGCTAAAGCCGGTGGCTTCGGGTTACGGCTGAAAGCCGGATTGATCGGCCATTCGGCCGATTGTCACACCACCGTGAAGTCATCGTCCGGCTCCGGCGGCGTCTGGTTACGGATGTACTCCTTCCACACCTCATCGGTTACGTTTCCGCTACTCGCCACCCAGTAACCTCGTGCCCACAGGTGCTGGCCCCAGTAACGCTTTCGCAGACTTCGATACTCCGACAACAGACGATGAGAACTCTTCCCCTTCAGAAACTGCACCGCCCTCGATACCGACTGATGCGGCGGGATCGCGATCAGCATGTGCATAGAGAGCGACAATCAAGGTGACGAGTGCCGAGAAATCGGTGCTGGGGTCGCCGGTGCAGGTCCGGCAGGAAGGAAAGGTCAGCCACCACTTTCACCGCGAGCATTGCGTGTGCATCCGCGAGAAGGCATGCGAAGCGTCGGTAGCGGCGCGTGTGGCCGGGATGATTGAGCATCGCAAAGGATATGATCCGGAGCGCCGAGGTCTTGTCATCGGCCGAAGGCAACACCTGCAGAACCGTCATGGCGAGGGTCTGCCGGGCTCCGCGTTGTCCGAGGAATCCAGGGACGCATGTACACCCCGCACCGGGACTCGGGAGGGCTTCGATCTGCCCTGGCAGTCGTGCCGGGGCCGCGGAAGACAGGAGAGAATCCGAATCGATGACGAACGGATCGAAGCAGTCGGATCCGGCCATGGTGTGTGCTGGGCAGCGCCCAGATCAGGTGGGTTCAAGTCCCACTGGCGCTCGGGTAGGGGGCGCCATATCCAAAAGTGGGGGTAATTCCTCACTGGCCGGGGTGGGCCGATAAGCGAAGCCCTGAACGGGCACGAAGCCGGAAACGGCGGAGACAGCCAAGGGAGAAGCCAAGTTGGTTCACTGTCAGGAGACAACCGGAGGGCAGGGTGTCCACCGCGAGGTGGAATCTGAAGGGCTTGCGGAGAAGTACCGGGCCGTAATCGAGGGGGCTACCCCATGATGAATCGGTCGGCCAAAGACGGGGCAAGGTCGAGCCGGCACCATGGCGGCGAAGGCGTTCTTATCCACCCGTCGCACCAAGGTGTTTGCGGACGGCACGGTACGGAAGATCTGGATGTGACCCCAGGAGGGCTCGTTGCGTTCCCGGGTGGCACCGGGATAACGGCCCCTATAAGCCGAGAGGCGAAGTGGGAAAGGATGCGCGTCGAGCAATCGGACAACCGAATAGTACCTCAAGCCCGGCGAAAGCCGGGTGACCGCGCGAGCGGCGGCCGGGTGGGTCGGGGAAGTCGGTTGGCAGAGGTGGCTGGAGCGAGAAGGGGAATGAGAGAGTAAGGACCATGACGCGGACAAGTTCCTTGAGTGAAAGACCCGGACATCATGGCCCGAGGAGACTTGTTCACTGGATCAATCCGGCGGGTGAGAGGAAGGTCCACTCATTGGTGGACAAGGTGTACAAGCGGAAGAACTTGGAGGTGGCTTGGGAGAAGGTGAAACGCAACCGAGGTGCCGGTGGCGTTGATGGAGAGGATTTGGCTGCGTTCGAGGCCTCGCTTGATGCGAATCCTGATCGTCTGCACCGGGAACTGCGGGACGGAGAGTCTGTGCTGCAACCGGTTCTCCAACGCTTGATCCCCAAGGCGGGCCAGCCGGGGAAGTTTCGTCCTCTTGGTATCCCGACGATCTACGATCGGGTGTGCCAGCAGGCGCTGCTGAACCGTCTGGGACCGATCTTCGAACCGGTATTCGATGATGCCAACCACGGCTACCGGCAGGGAGGTCCACCCACGGAGCACTACGCAGGATATGGAAGGAACTGGACGAGGGGTATGAGTGGGTTGTTGATGCGGACCTGAAGGATTTCTTCGGGTCCGTGGACCACGACAAACGCCTTGAGCTCGTCAACCAGCGAGTGTCGGACGGCCGGGTTCTGGGCCTGCTCAGGCAGATGCTCACGGCTGGGGTGGTGGCCGACGGCAGGAGGCTGCCAACCGACCAGGGAACTCCACAGGGCGGCATTGTTTCGCCGCTTCTCAGTAATATCTTGCTGACCCCGTTTGATTGGGAAATGCGTCGACGTGGCTATCGGTTGACCCGGTATGCCGACGATTGGCTGATCACATGCCGCACACACGGGGAAGCCCGCGCGGCACTGGAGGAAGCCAGGCGGATACTGTTGAAGCTGGGCGTGAGCCTGAATGCCGGGAAGACCCGTGTTGTTCATGTGAAGTACGGGTTCGAGTTCCTTGGCGACAAGATCAAGCAGGGCAAGCGGCCTCTCCGGCTGCAAGCCTCGAAGATCAGGAGCGGGGTTCGCGGGGGAGCGCGTTACGCGTTTCCGCGTGCAAAATCCGTCCGGCACTTCAAGGACCAGATCCGCCAGCGTACCCGACGCAAAGCTCCTGTCAGTACGCAGGAGATGATCGACGAGATCAACCCGGTCATTCGGGGTTGGGGCCAATACTATCGCAAGGCCCACGTCCGCAAGCTCTTCCACCAGCTTGACGGCTGGATCGTCAGGCGGCTTTGGTCGCATCGTCACAAGCGCTGGCGCAACACGGGCTGGAAACAGCTTCCGGAGCGCAAGCTCTGTGGCGAGTACGGGCTTGTACGCCTGATGTCTCTGGTTCCTTCCTTGAACCTTCGATGAGACACCTTTGTGAAAGCGGCTTACGGGAAAACCGTACGGGCCGTTTGTGCGGCGGACGGAGGCCAGCCCCGCGGGGCGCCTCCTCCGACCCGACACCGGTGAGGTCGGCGAACAAGGGAATGTCCGTTCCTGCGGAGCCGATGGAGTGAAGGGCTGGAACCAGGGGGAATCCGTGCGGCCAAAGCATGCACCGGACACAGGGCCGGGATCGCATGTCACAGGCGGCCGAGCGGATACGGCAAGCAGCCAGGAGGAAACCGAAGGAGAAGCTCACTGCGCTCCTGCACCATGTGACAACGGACGTGCTCGAAGCGTCCTGTTTCATGCTGAAAAGGGACGCGGCGGCAGGCGTGGACGGGGTGACGTGGAAGGAATACGGGAACGGGCTGGAAGAGCGTTTGCCCGGCCTGCACGATCGCGTTCACAGCGGGGCGTAGCGGGCGCTTCCGTCCCGGCGGGTGGAGATACCGAAACCGGACGGGGGAACACGACCGCTTGGCATTGCGGCACTGGAGGACAAGATCGTCCGGACTGCGGTGGCCGAGACCATGCTGACGCCGATATTCGAGCCGGAATTCCTCGGGTTCAGCCATGGGTTCCGACCGGGACGCGGTGCGCATGATGCGCTCGACGCGCTGGCATACGGGATCGAACGGCGCAAGGTCAACTGGATCGCTGATGCGGACATACGGGCCTTCTTCGACCAATTGGATCGAGGCTGGCTCATCGAGTTCGTGGAGCACCGGATCGGGGACCGGCGGGTTATCCGGCGGATCTCCAGATGGCTTGGCGCCGGCGTCATGGAGGAGGGCGAATGGCGGGACACCCTGCGGGGAGTTCCACAGGGCTCGAGTGTCTCGCCGATTCTGGCGAACATCTACCTGCACTTCGTCCTTGACCTCTGGTTCCAGGGGAAGTGGCGCGCCCGGATCGCCCGTGGCGAGACGATCATCGTGCGCTACGCCGATGATTTCGTGGTCGGGTTCCAGTACAAGCGGGATGCAGAACGGTTCCTGTGCGATCTGAAGGACAGGCTGGCCGACTTCTTGCTGGAGTTGCACCCTGGCAAGACCCGTCTCATCGAGTTCGGCAAGTTCGCGATGGCGAACCGCCGGGCACGGGGAGAGCGGCGTGCCGAGACCTTCGACTTCCTCGGGTTCACGCATTATTGCCGGACCGCGCGCAAGGGACGTTTCGGACTGGGGCGCAAGCCGATCGGGAAGCGGGTCAACCGGACCCTGAAGCGCATCAAGGCCGAACTGCGCAGGCGAATGCATCACGACATCCACGAGGTCGCCAAATGGCTTGGACGGGTCGTGGGCGGATGGCTGCGGTATTACGCGGTGCCAACCAGCTTCCGGTCCCTCAACAGGTTTGTGCTTCGCCTCATGCGGATGTGGCTGCGTGCCCTGCGGCAACGTTCGCAGAAGGATCGCTTTACATGGAACAGGGTCGGCATAC
The DNA here is from genome assembly GCA_963664715.2 of Paracoccaceae bacterium. GTDB lineage: Bacteria > Pseudomonadota > Alphaproteobacteria > Rhodobacterales > Rhodobacteraceae > JAPOXR01. The sequence continues at coordinate 306,993 of CAXXUY010000009.1, read as the reverse complement.
TGGCGGCGGCCTTCTGGCCACCGCTGCGGATTCTGCACCCATGGCCGACCACGAGATTTGCCGTCACGACCCGAGGTAGGAGCCGGATGGTCTAGCGACCATGTCCGGATCTCTGCGGGGGGCGTCGGGTAACCGACGTTCCTACCGTGACAGTTCGTATTGCCTCACTTAAGAATGTTACTCTGGGCTGAACCTTTGCCTCACCAAGTATGTTACCGAAGACCCGGTGATTCTGGAAGCCAGTTCTGGGGGTGTGATCCGGACCGCAGGCTGCCACGCTCCGCCAGTTCGTGTTCGGCGAGGACGGCGAGGAACCGGGCTGCGGGCCAGCCTTCGGCGTCGGAGCGCTCGGCGAAGCGTTCCCAGAGCGCCCGCATGGTCGGCAGACGCAGTTCCGAGAGCATCAGGGCAAGCTTGACCCCGTCGACGGTGTTGGCGGAATCATCGGGCATCCGTGTCATGACGCGCCTCCCATGCCGAGCAGGTCGCCATAGTCGGCAAGCGGCGCCCTGATGACGCGAACCTCGGGCATCGCTCCGGGCTCCGGTGCGAACCGGGCCTTGAGGCTGTCGAGGTCCGGCAGCTTCCCGGCGGCGAGGCAGCCGTCGATCTCGGCTGCCAGCGCCGCCTCGCAGTTCTCCTCATGGGCCAGCGCCAGGAGCCTCACCGTCAACCGGCAGGCGGCGCGTTCGCCCAGCTGCGACAACGCCATGTCGAAGCAGCGGCGGTAGGCCTCGTGCGGGAACAGTTCGTCGCGGTAGACGAGGTTCAGGAGCGCCATCGGCTTGGTCTTCAGGGAGTGGATGACGTGGTGGTAGCTGACCACGTGCACGGCCTTCGTGGACGCACCCTTGTGCTTGCGCGGCAGGGTCAGGTGATGGACGCCGCCGACATGGAGTTCCAGGCGGTCGTCGTAGAGCCGGACCCCGAGCCGGTGGCCGATCAGCCGCGAGGGCACGGTGTAGAACACCCGCCTCAGAATGAAGCCGCTGGACGAGGTGACGTCGACGCTGGTTTCCTCGTAGTCCGTCGTGCGCATCGGCGGCAGGTCCTTGAGCGTTTCGCGTTCGGCCTTGATTCGCCCGGAACGGCGCGCGTTGCCGCGTCCGACGATCTCGGCGATGAAGGCGCGATAGGCCGTGACATCTTCAAAGTCCGCCGACCCCCGGAGCGCCAGCGCGTCGGCGATCTCGCGCTTGAGGTGGCCGTGCGGGCTCTCGATCGCGCCGTTCTCGTGCGCCACGCCGCGGTTGTTGCGAGACGCCGTCATCCCGTAATGCTCGCACAACGCCTCGTAGCGTTCCGTCCTGTCCCGCGCATCGTCCCTGCCGAGGTTCCGGAACGCCGCCCAGGGACCAGAGCGCAGCCTGCAGTCCCGTGGCCAGGGCCGTGAAGCTCTCGCCGCCGAGAACCACCTCCGCATGCCGGAACCCCGACCAAGGAAGCCGGAAGTGATACAGCATGTGATCCAGCGGCTGTCCGGCAATGGTGACGCCGAGAGCGTTCGTGCGGGTGAAGTCCGACAGGCCGAGCTGGCCGGGCGTGTGCGTCTGTCGGAAGATCACCTCCCGATCGGGACCATGACGTGCCCGCCAGTCACGGATGCGGCGCTCGAGGGTGCGCCGGACGCCCGGGTCCAGTTCGGGGTGACGCCGCATCAGTTCCGTGAACACGCCGAACGCGCGAATGCCCGGATCGCCCTCCAGCATCGGCACGACCTCTTCTTCGAACATCCCGGCCAGCGGGTCCGGACGCCCCCGCCCCCGTGGGGCCTTCTTCTGTGAGGGGAGCGTCGGATCCTGGTTGATCCGGTAGCCGCTGCGGGCGCTGAAGCCGGCCTTGGCCGCGGCCACTTCCGTCGAACGGGATTTCCTGTGTTTCATGAAAGACCTCATCTGGCTGTCCGTTACATGGTGACCGGGCACCTTGCTCTCCTCTGCTCGAGAATTGTCGCAAGGCCTGTACCCGGCCAGCCGCAGACACCAAAGGAGGTTCGGGAGGGGGAGAAATGTCCCGTTCCGGCGGCAGGGGCGAAGGGCGTGTCAGGCCGGGGCCGCAGCGCCGACGGCAGGATCCTCCTGGCCGGGGCGGTCGAGATCTCGGAATGCGGGAAGCCGCGCCGCATCCGGCTGAAGGCCGTGGAAAACTACGCCTCCGAGGCGCTGCACGGGTTCGTGTCGGAAGCGGTGGCGCCCGGCGCGCGGGTCGTCACCGACGGCTGGCTCGGGTACAGCGGCCTGCCCGACAACCCGTGGGAGGAAAGGGTGGTCGGCGACCGCAAGGCGCACGAGATCCTGACCTGGATCCACCGGGTCTTCTCGAACCTGAAGCGCTGGGCCTTGGGGGTGCATCACGGGCTGAGACGCAAGCACGTCCAGCGCTACTTGGACGAGTTCGTCTTCCGCTGGAACCGGCGCCGCCACCTGCGGACCTCGCTCGACAGCCTCCTCGGCATCGGCCTCGGGCTGCCGCCCGCAACGTATCAGGACATCGTCGAAGGACGCGCCTGACGCGGCCCCGGCGCCGGAACCCCGCGCCCGCAGTCCGCCCCCGCCCCCGCATCCCGGAATTCCCGCCGCCGGGACCGCCTTGCGGCCGTGCCGGCGCGTTCTGCGCAACGGATCCGGGAACCCGGCCGCGCAGGCGCCGACACAACATCTTGTGCCGCCTTGGCCAGGGGGATAAGCCTTTCAAGTTTTTCAAAGAGGAAACTGACAGAAACCATTATAGAATCCTTATCTTAGTGCTATTCGTAACTGTCCCCGGATTTTCACTGGTTTATCTGAAAAAAATGAAGGGCTGAGATACATTGGCTGACTCGTAAACCCTAATCCATTGATAATCATGGCAACAACCGCATCACCGTTGGAAACCGTTTTACCACCACTTTAAGCAAAGATTCGGCTTTTGAGGGTTTCAAAGCGATCCTGGAGATCTCGGGATTGCTAAATCCGTTGCCTCAACTGATAAAATCCGCGGACACCTATGAGCAAATTTTTGTCAAGAGCCTATCGTCCGATGTTTTATTCATTCTTTTTTTAGTCGTTTTTTATTCCGCTTAACCTTTTTAAGCAGCCTGTTTGGCTTGTCGTTTACTTTGAGTTTTGAGCATGGCTCCCATCACTTTAACTAGGTGATAGGAAGTGGCGACTAAAGCAATTTTGCGACGATCGGGGTCTCCTTTTTGGATGCGTTCCCAGTATTCTCTGATTTGAGGACAGCGATAAATGGCTTGCCAGGTGGCTTGATTGAGTAACTGACGCACGACTTCCATAATATTGCCGGTGTGCTGGTGGGCTGCCATAGCTTTCTCCTTGTTACAGGTCCTCGCCTAACGATCTTGCGCTCCATCCGGCAGACGCTTACTTCGAATCTAATATCGAAGTACCGGACGAAGAGCGGCTTACTTGTCTCCCTCACGCCTCCACGACTACTCCTTCCGGAAACCGATCAAAAAGGGCCGGGTCAGCCCACGGGAGGATTATGGATGCTTCCTTCGTGATCCGCTCGACTGCCAGATAATACTCATCGGTGCTCCGGCACCACCCGATCGGTGCATCTTTTTCCAGGTTGGAATAGGACCAAATCGTATCGGTATAGATGACTGCGCCCTGCGACGTATCGATGGCAACCGCCATACTCCCCCGGTGGTGGCCCCCGGTCCAGAATACGCGGATGCCGGGGCACACCGTGTCTTCGTTCTCCAGCAGGCGGATCCGGTGCCGGTCTTCCACAACCAGCCGCCTCAGGATATCCGGCGGAAAGACCAGTTCGTACGGGTGACTCGGCGGGATATGTTCCGGCGGAGCGTGAAAATCCATCCACTCGGTCCGACTGATACAGATGGCTGCATTCGTAAAAAGATCGATGCGTCCGGTCGAGTAACAGCCCAGGGGATTAATCACCAGGTAATCGACCTCACCCGGGTCCACGCCGGCGCGCTCGAGCTGTCGCTCCACACGCTCGTGGTCATCCCGTTGCAGGTTGCAGCGCGGGTGAACATCCTGAAATAGTTTCACCATAGCCGAAATATCCTGTGGATAGCCTGCGTTCACCACAACGGTACGCTGAGGCGATCGGGCAACGAGCATGGTGTAGCAGAACGGTTCCCACTCACCGAAATCCTGCAAGGCCCGAACCCCGCAGGACGGCAACTCGGGCATGTGTCCGATCTGAAAGACCTGTATCCCATATTGCTCAGAGGTACTCGTCATTTTGTGGCCATACCGCTGCGTGCGTATACGTGTGCTTTTCATAATATTTTTCCATCGTAATAATGAATGAAAATAAGGACGCACTCAGGCGTCCATGGTTTTCCAAATACCCCATTGTCCGTCCATTCTTGGAACAAACTTCCAAACTTCCAAGCTTGACCCCGTCTCTTGCCCAATACCTAGGGCTTGTCAATGCCGAAGCAAAATGGGCCAAAAGTGCCGAAGTAAAATGGGCCACTTTTTTTCCGGTGACGAGCCGTTCCATTCGTCGGTCTCGATCTCCTTTCCTTGATGCTTGCGACGGTCCGCGCGTCTCCGTGAACCGCCGCGCGGGAAGCGCGCCCTGGCTCACTGCGTAATCGTGCCTGCAGCGGAATCCGTCGACGCCGCAGATCCGGCGGCGGCCAAGGGGGGTCGTTGGCTCGGGCTGTAACCGGGTCATCTCGGGACGCCCCTGGACACGTTCAGTCCCGGGGCGCGGCCTCCTTTCTCGGACGCCCGCGGCGCCTTGGCGGCGGCGGGGGCATGATGGACGCGTTGGCGCGGACGTGCTCCGGAACCAGGTCGGCGTGCTGCCGGAGGCGGTAGCTTGCGCCCTCGATCTGGACGACGACGGCGTGGTGCAGGAGCCTGTCGAGGAGGGCGGTGGCGACGACGGGGTCGCCGAAGATCTCGGCCCACTCGGCGAAGCCGCGGTTCGAGGTGAGGATCATGGCGCCCTTCTCGTAGCGGGCGTTGACGAGCTGGAAGAACAGGCTGGCGCCTCCGGTGGTGATGGGGAGGTAGCCGATCTCGTCGACGATGAGCAGCGCGGCGCGGGCGAGGAAGCGGAGCTTCTCGATGAGCCGCCCCTCCCTCTCGGCCTTGGCGAGGGCCGCGACGATCTCGGCGAGGGTGTAGGGTCCCGGACTATTCCGTCATGAACCGGGCGGTTTTTCCCACATTCCCCGCGCGTTCTGTTTCTGTTTGATCGGGTACAATCCGGGACAGCGCTTCTTTCCCAAGCAGGGATTTTCAAGTCGCTTCCCCGTCCAGTCAGACTTTGACAAGAAGCTTTTCGGCGGCGTCCGGATGCTTGCGATTTCCTGCCGGTCCGACTGGCTGGCTGCACGCCGCCGATAGCCTGGGACAGAAAAGGGTGGCCCGCGCGAATTTGCCTTCGCCGGGCCATGGGCGGCCAGTACAGCTACGTTTCCAGACCGACATGACCGCCGAGGAGTCTGTTAGCCGCGAGGCGTGGAGGAACGCAAGCTTTCCTGCCTGCCTGAAGGGCCTTTGCGGCTTCGACTGCGGGTTGATGCGTCACGGGACCTACGGGCGCAAGACGCCGGTTCCGCTGCGGCCCGCTGGGCGGCAGCCCGGCACCTGTTTCCCCACCGTGACGAGTTGTCGAACCCGATCCGCGGTCTTTGTGGCGCATTCGCGGCGGTCTCGGCCTTCCTGGCGGCCGCCGTCACGCTGCGCCCTGACCTGTTCAGGGGATGCCCGGCGGAGCTGGCGCCGATGCGCGCCGCGCTCGGTACGGAAACGCTGCTGGTCGGCCTGCGCCGGGAGATGACGAGCCAGTTGCACCTCCTGCCGCCTCCGGTCGGATTCCGGCCTCCCGGGCTGGGTGGGAAATGCCCGACCGGGCCTCCAACACCGTTCGAACCCTGTTCCGGCACCGCCTGGCGCGGCAGATGAGGCCGACCGGCGCATCGAAGCCCGGAATGATGGAGGACATCACCATGAACGACACGATCAGCGACCACCGCAAGGACGTCGCACTGTTTCGCTTTGGCATGATCCCGGAGGCGCTGCACCTTCCGCCCGACGAGGCGGCGCAACAGCTGAAGCGGCAATCGGAACGGGAGGTGACGATCCCGGGCTCGGGCCGGCGCAAGGTTGCGGTGACGACGATGCGGGGCTGGATCAGAACATACCGCCAGTCGGGCTTCGACGGGCTGATGCCGAAGCGCCGCAAGGACCGCGGCTCGATCCGGAACATGCCGGGCGACGTTGTCGAGACCCTGCTTGCGATCCGCCGGGAGAACATGGATCCCGTCGTCCGGCAGGTCATCGCGCGGGCGCGGGACAGCGGCGCCAGCTCTGGCAGTCGGACGTCATGCACGGCCCGAAGGTCGGGGACAGGCAGGGCCGGAAGAGAAAGACCTGTCTGATCGCCCTGCTCGACGATGCGACCCGGCTTGTCCCATACGCGCATTTCGCCCTCGGCGAGAGTACGGCCGATGACCTGGTCGTGCTGAAGGAGGCGATCCTGCGGCGCGGATTGGTGGAGAGGCTGTACTGCGACAACGGCGCCAACTTCCGCTCAAGGCAATTGAAGATGATCTGCGGCAGGCTGGGCATCTCGCTGCTGCATGCCCGGCCATACCATCCCGCGGGACGGGGAAAGATCGAGAGGTTCTTCAGAACGGTACGCGGGCAATTCCTGGCCCCGCTCGAGGCGCAGGACATTCCCGGGCTGGAGACCCTCAACCAACGGTTCCGCAGCTGGCTCGAGGCCGAGTACCACATGACGCCCCATCGCGGCCTCGACGGGAAACGCACGCCTCTCGACCAGTGGGCCCTCACCTGCGAGAGGGTCCGCCGACCCGACCCCGGCGCCCGTTTCGACGACATGTTCCTGTTCGAGGCGCACCGGCGGGTCTCCAGGGCCCGGACCGTCAGTCTCGAGGGCCGCCTCTACGAGGTCGAGCCGGGAATGAACGGTGCGAAGGTCACGCTCCGCTACGATCCGTCCGCCCCGAAGGACCGCCCGATCAAGGTGGTGCACGAGGGCAGGCCGCGCGGCTGCGCACGGCTGCTCGACCTGCACGCCAATGTCCGGATCAGGCGTGGCATCGAAAAACCGGCCGTGAGGTTCCGGGCGCTCGGCCGTGACAGGAAAGGGGAGGACTGACCATGTACCTGTCACACTTCGGGCTCAGGAATTACCCCTTCGAGAAGACGCTCAGATCCGACGAACTCCTCGACACCGAGGCACAGGCCGAGGCCCGCACCCGCATCAGGCATCTCATCGAGTTGCGCGGCATCGGCCTGCTCACCGGCGAATCCGGCGTCGGCAAGACCGCACTCTGCCGACAGGTGGCCGACAGCCTGCACGAGGGCCTGCACCAGCTTCGCTACGTCTCGTTCTCGACCGGGAATGTCCGCGACACCTGTAACGCCATCGCAACCGCCTTCGGCCTGGCCGAAAGCCAGTCCCGCGCCACACTCTGCCGGGCGCTGCGCACGGAGATGAGCCGCCTCGTTGCCGAGACCGGCAAGCTGCCGGTGCTGATCTTCGACGAAGCGCACCATCTCGGCAACGATGTCCTCGCCGAGTTCAGGATGCTCACCAACTACCGCATGGATTCCGGCAACCGGCTCTGCCTGCTGCTGGTCGGCCTCACCGAGCTGCGCAATCGGCTCAGGATGGCGGTGCACGAACCGCTGGCCCAGAGAATCGTCGTCAACTGCCACATTCCCGGGCTCCGCCACGAGGAAGTCGGCGCCTATATCGAACACCGGATGCGCCTGGCCGGCGCCGATGTGCCGGTCTTCGAGCCGGCGGCAATCGAGGCGGTGGCGCTGGCAAGCAACCGCATCCCGCGACAGATCGACCGCCTCGCCCACCATGCGCTGATCGCCGCCGCCGCCGACAGGATGCGGACCGTCACCGACAGCCACGTCAACCGGGCCGCCGACGAGGTCGTGCTGTGAGCAGCCGCAGGGCGCGGGCCGACGCAGTGCGGACAATCCCGCTCACCCTCGTCGCCGCCGAACCCGGCTACCGGAAAGACCCCGCCGACAAGGCCCGCTGGAAACGCCCGGGATCCGTGATCAGTATCAATCAAGCCCGCTTCTTCGATCATGTCGCAGGACGCGGCGGCGGCGGCGCAATCGATCTCGTCATCCATGCCGAGCGGTGCAGCTTCCTCCAGGCCCTCAGCCGTCTCGAAGGGCTCCCCTCCCGCAACCCATGCACCGCAGACGGAAGCCGGGGCCTCCCCGAAGACCGGGCATGGGCGCGGGTGCGCCGCGACCTCCACCAGGACCGCGGGCTCGATCCAGGCCTGATCGAACACTGCAGGCGCATCGGCATCCTCGGCGCCGACAACCGCGCCAACGCAGTCTTCACCTGCCGCAGCCGCGACGGCAGGGAAACCGGCGCCGAACTGGTCGGAACCCGCCCCGACCGGCCCTTCAGGGCCATGGCGCCAGCAAGCCGAAAAGCCGAAGGCGGCTCTTATGAGTACTCTCCAGTCAAGTCCAATTTCCCCGACCGTTTTCGCCTCGCTTCCGGCATCGGGGGTCCGGTCCGAGCATTCTTTTCCAAGTAGCCTTATCCCCTTTGCGGCAACGGTCTTCCCGTGTCGTCACATTGTTCCTTCCCCCTGTCGTCGGGACGGTTCGGCGCCACTCGGGGAATGCTCCAGGCAGAACGTCGCGGTTCCTCGGCACGCTCAACGACGCGTCCAGACTCTTATCCGGTTCGGTTGGCCGACGGTCGTCGGCCTCGTGACCACAATGCCCGATTCGGGCGGTGCGACGTTCCGGGAGGCGGGACCCATCTGGATGAACGGTGCCGCAGTCTGCGGCGAACCATGTCCTTGAACGGTCACACACCTTGCCCGGGATCCCCGGAAACCCCGTCGGGCCGCCCGGGTGTTCTGATGTTTGCTTGCCCTCCGCTCAGGCCCGCGACAGGACGGCGCCTTCCGGCACCATCCCGGCGGTGGCGTATCTCCACAGCGCCACCAGCAGCTTGCGTGCCAGCGCCACGATCCCCCGCTTCCGCGCGCGCCCGTCGCGGGCCCAGACGTATTCCCGGAACCATTTCGACAGCGCGCTGCCCGGCTGGTGCTGCAGCCAGCGCCAGGCCATCTGCACCAGGTGCTTTCGCAGCATCGAGCTGCCGGCCTTGCTGATCCCCTGGTCGTGGTCGACGCCGCCGCTCGCCCAGGGAACCGGCGCCAGTCCCGCAAAGCTGGCCAGCTCCCGGCGGTTCCGGAAGTCCCGGTAGAGCAGCTCGCCACCCAGGAGCAGGGCGTCGTTCGCGCCGATCCCGCGCAGCCTGGCCAGCGCCGCCGCGCAGTGCCCATGCTTCGGGACCAGATCCGTCTCCGCGATCTCCGCCAGAGCGGTTTCCCCGCTTCCGCTTGCCGCGGCATCCGCATTCCCGGGCAGGCCGTCGAGCGCCTCCCGCGATGCCTTCAGCACCGCCGCCTTCTCCCCCTCGACCGTCGTCATCTCCGCGCAGACCAGCTCCAGACGGTCGAGGATGCCCATGACCTCGGCCACCAGGCCCGGCTGCAGTTCCGTGCCGTAGCCGGTCCTCACCCCTTCGAGGCGCTTCCGGATCCCCGGCGGACACGCCGTGCAGCCTGAGCAGCCCGGAGACCGAGTTCGCGAGCCGACGACGCTCCTTCACCAGACGTTCACGCCTGCGCAGAAGGCGCTTCGCGTCCTCCTCCGCGACGGTCGGGATCCGCACCGGAGACATCGCGTCCCGGTCGCCGCCGTCCCAGGCCCTGAGCGCCCGGTCCGTCTTCGCCTTCTTCCTGCGCCGAACCACCTCGAGGCTGGCCGGATCGCAGACCACAACCTCCAGCTCCTCGACCTCGAGACGCCGGGCAAGCCAGAAACCTTCGTAGCCCGCCTCGTAGACCAGCATCACGCGGACGTCGCCGCAGGTCGCCGAGGCCCGCTCCCGCGCACGGCCGAGCTTCGCCAGCAATTCGCCAACGTCATGCGGATCCAGCCTGTGAAGGCCGGTCCTCGACGCGTCGGACGGATCCCCAACACCGAGGATCCAGCTGCTGTCGCTAACTTCCAGCGCCGCGTAAACCGTGGTAGCGTCCCCGGTGAAGGGGGTGAGTGAATTAACCATCTGTCTCTCCTTTCGCTCGGCAAGGGGTTCCCATGAAACGGCCCCTTGCCACAACATGTTGATGCCTGAACGCTCTCCTGAACCGAATCAGCCGCAAGCGCAATTCCCGACACGGCTCATGGTATCTGGAATGACATCCTGACAGGGCAGACAAATCCCAAACCGAACCAGTCAGATCAGCGCAATGCGGGAAGAATCGTCCCAAACCGAGCAAAATAACCCGGGAAATCCGCAGCAATTCAAACCGAAAAACAACACCATTCATAACAACAAAACTCCGCTTCCTGATGACATCACTTTTCAGCACTCAATTTCCACCTTCGCCTACTAGTGCGAGTCGGCCGCGAAGTGGCACAGGTCGACCCGGCCGCAGTTTCTCGCGGACTCACGTGCTCCGCTGGAATCCATCGACAGTAATGGTCTGACCCGTGATGAAGTTCGGCTCGACGCTCGCCAGGAACGCCACCACCTGGCCGATGTCCTCGGGCGTGCCGAGGCGCCCAAGGCAAATCCCCTTCAAAGCCTCATCGGTCCCGGCCGCGAGCGCGGAGTTGATAGTACCCGGGCAGATCGCATTCACGGCGATGGCAGGCGCGAGCTCCTTGGCAAGCGAGCGCGTCATGCCGAGTATCCCCGCTTTCGATGCCGCGTAGGCGAGCTTGCTGACCGTACCACCGCTGTACGCGGCGATGGAGGCGATGCTGACGATCCGGCCCCAACCTCTCGCCTGCATCGATGGAACGACTGCTCTCGACCAGTTGAAGCACCCCTTCAGGTTCACGTCGATCGTACGATTCCACTCGGCCTCACTGATCTCGAGCAGGCCCTTCGCGCTGCCGATACCGGCGTTGTTGACGAGCACGCTGATCGCCTCGAAGCGCTCCAGGATGTCGCCTGCGACCTCCGCGGCTCTGGCGAAGTCGCTCACGTCGGCAACGAAGGACTCGGCCTGCGCGCCCGTCGCCCGAAGCTTGCCAGTCGCCTCCTGCAGCTCGTCTTCGTGAACATCGACGAGCGCCAGGTTGAAGCCCTTGGCCGCGAGCGACATGGCGCAGCCGAGGCCAATACCTCTGGCCCCGCCGGTCACAACCGCAACCGACCCGGAACTCCTTGCGGTCATGAGTCTTGCCTCGCTCTTGGGCTGCCGGTTGCCTCCAGATCCAGCGTTTCCGACCGGCCCGAGCTCGCGGACTCGAGCAGCGCCTCGAGGACGGCGCAGTTTCGCAGGCCGTCCTCGGCCGGGAACTCGGGTGCCTTGCCGGTGAGGACGCACTCGGAGAACTCGTCGAGCTGCGCGGTGAACCGGTTGGGTGCCGGCGTGGTGATGGTCTGCTCATCCCGCCCCTCGACGCCCCTGATGATGACGGGACCCGAATCGTCGAACATCGACGGAATCTCGATCCTTCCTTCGCGTCCATCGATCGAGATCTGGAAGCGGAACGATGAGTGCTCCATGCTGCTCGTCACGTTCGCCAGCACCCCGTTACCGAACTCCATGACGCCACAGAACGTCGTGTCGACACCCCACCCGCCGGAGTCGAAGCCGACCCCATGGACACGGATCGGCTCTGCACCGAGAACGAACCGTGCCGCATACACGGCGTAAGAGCCGACCTCCCGCAGTGCACCGCCTTCGAGCTCGGCCGAGTACCTGATACTCTCGTAGTCGGCCGGACGGATCCGGTGGCTGCAGCCAACCGCGTTCACGGTGACCACCTGGCCGATGGCCCCGTCGGCAACGAGCTCTTGCGCCCTTCTCAGGTGCGGGTTCCATCGATGTGTGAACCCCTCGACGAGCACGACGCTGTTGCTCCTGGCCGCATCGATCATTCGCTTACAGTCTTTCGCCGACGTCGCCAGCGGCTTCTCGCACAGAATGTGCTTGCCTGCCTCCGCTGCCTTGACCGTCCACTCGCAGTGCATGCTGATCGGCAGCACGATGATCACGGCGTCCATCCCGGGGTCGGCGAGCTGCTCTTCGTACGACCCATACCACCGGTCTATTCCGTGCTCGTCCGCCGCCGCCCTGGCCTTCGAGGCAGCTCGTGATGAGATCGAAACGATCTGCGAGCTCTTCGACTCACGTGAGGCGGGGAGATGGGCATTGATGCCAATCTGCGAGGTCGAGAGAAGACCATACCGCACGACTTTCTGTCTCATTTCTGTCACCTCCTCCGGGGCGTTCTCGATTCGGCCGTCGGTGAAATCACTGCGTATGCCCGCACGTATCCCCTGGGGCGCAGTCATGCGTTTTCGGCCAGAAACCGCTGCGCCCCGTCCACGATCAGGTGTCGCAGCTCGATAACAGCGAAGAGGTCGGTGTGCAGCTTGCCGCCGGCGGCGTGGATGCGCTCCGCCACCCGGCGCTCCGCGGCGACCACGTCGGGGTGACCCGGCTGCCCCGGAAGACCCATGGACTGCGCCAGGTCGTTGGGGCCGAAGACATAGCCGTCGAATCCCTCGACCTTGAGAATGGCGTCCAGGTTCTCGAATGCCCGGGCGCTCTCGAGCTGACACAGCACCAGCATGTTGGCGTTGGTCTGCCGCATGTACTCGGTGCGCTCGCCGCCCGGGATGTCGATCAACGCGGAGTTGTTGTAGTAGTTGCCGCGGCCACCGCCCCAACTGCGCTGACCATCGGGCCCGAAGAGGCTCGCGTCAACGAGCACCTGGGCCTCTTCCGCGGTCTCGATGTGCGGCCCCCAGATGCCGGTGACGCCGCGATCGAGATACGAGTTGATGGTCGAGCTATCGATACCGGGCACCCGTGCGATCACATTGAGCCCGAAGCCATCCGCGGCCCGGCACATCTCGTCGGTCGACTCTGGCGAGAACAGCCCGTGCTCGCCGTCGAGCTGGACGAAATCGAAGCCGCCGAGCATGCCAACGATCTCGATGGCTTCGGCACTCGGATAGACCAGACCAAGGCCGAGTCCCTTCTTGCCCTTACTGTTCTTCTTGAGAATATTGTTCGTTCTGAAGTGCACGATGTGTTCCTCCCGCGCTGTTTCGAGCGACCGGCACCAGACACTGACCTCGTGCCGAATCGGGCGTGGCCCCGCCGCCGCCGCTCAGTGGCCAGGCGGGACGCCACCCAACCCCGCAGTCAGGGGCTGGGGTTGCTGCCCTGCGCTTTGCTCAGCTCGGTCAGTCTGTCCGTCAGTCAATCTCGGGCGTCACCTGCTCTGTGTCGGCATTGGCCGGGCCGTATACCTGCAATACCGAAAAGTCGTCAGACTAGAGAGCGACAATCAAGGTGACGAGTGCCGAGAAATCGGTGCTGGGGCAGCCGGTGCAAGTCCGGCAGGAAGGAAAGGTCAGCCACCACTTTCACCGCGAGCATTGCGTGTGCATCCGCGAGAAGGCATGCGAAGCGTCGGTAGCGGCGCGTGTGGCCGGGATGATTGAGCATCGCAAAGGATATGATCCGGAGCGCCGAGGTCTTGTCATCGGCCGAAGGCAACACCTGCAGAACCGTCATGGTGAGGGTCTGCCGGGCTCCGCGTTGTCCGAGGAATCCAGGGACGCACGTACACCCCACACCGGGACCCGGGAGGGCTTCGATCTGCCCTGGCAGTCGTGCCGGGGCCGCGGAAGACAGGAGAGAATCCGAATCGATGACGAACGGATTGAAGCAGTCGGCAAAGGCCATAGTGTGTGCTGGGCAGCGCCCAGATCAGGTGGGTTCAAGTCCCACTGGCGCTCGGGTAGGGGGCGCCATATCCAAAAGTGGGGGTAATTCCTCACTGGCCGGGGTGGGCCGATAAGCGAAGCCCTAAACGGGCACGAAGCCGGAAACGGCGGAGACAGCCAAGGGAGAAGCCAAGTTGGTTCACTGTCAGGAGACAACCGGAGGGCAGGGTGTCCACCGCGAGGTGGAATCTGAAGGGCTTGCGGAGAAGTACCGGGCCGTAATCGAGGGGGCTACCCCATGATGAATCGGTCGGCCAAGGACGGGGCAAGGTCGAGCCGGCACTATGGCGGCGAAGGCGTTCTTATCCACCCGTCGCACCAAGGTGTTTGCGGACGGCACGGTACGGAAGATCTGGATGTGACCCCAGGAGGGCTCGTTGCGTTCCCGGGTGGCACCGGGATAACGGCCCCTATAAGCCGAGAGGCGAAGTGGGAAAGGATGCGCGTCGAGCAATCGGACAACCGAATAGTACCTCAAGCCCGGCGAAAGCCGGGTGACCGCGCGAGCGGCGGCCGGGTGGGTCGGGGAAGTCGGTTGGCAGAGGTGGCTGGAGCGAGAAGGGGAATGAGAGAGTAAGGACCATGACGCGGACAAGTTCCTTGAGTGAAAGACCCGGACATCATGGCCCGAGGAGACTTGTTCACTGGATCAATCCGGCGGGTGAGAGGAAGGTCCACTCATTGGTGGACAAGGTGTACAAGCGGAAGAACTTGGAGGTGGCTTGGGAGAAGGTGTGAAACGCAACCGAGGTGCCGGTGGCGTTGATGGAGAGGATTTGGCTGCGTTCGAGGCCTCGCTTGATGCGAATCCTGATCGTCTGCACCGGGAACTGCGGGACGGAGAGTCTGTGCCGCAACCGGTTCTCCAACGCTTGATCCCCAAGGCGGGCCAGCCGGGGAAGTTTCGTCCTCTTGGTATCCCGACGATCTACGATCGGGTGTGCCAGCAGGCGCTGCTGAACCGTCTGGGACCGATCTTCGAACCGGTATTCGATGATGCCAACCACGGCGACCGGCAGGGGAGGTCCACCCACGGAGCCCTACGCAGGATATGGAAGGAACTGGACGAGGGGTATGAGTGGGTTGTTGATGCGGACCTGAAGGATTTCTTCGGGTCCGTGGACCACGACAAACGCCTTGAACTCGTCAACCAGCGAGTGTCGGACGGCCGGGTTCTGGGCCTGCTCAGGCAGATGCTCACGGCTGGGGTGGTGGCCGACGGCAGGAGGCTGCCAACCGACCAGGGAACTCCACAGGGCGGCATTGTTTCGCCGCTTCTCAGTAATATCTTGCTGACCCCGTTTGATTGGGAAATGCGTCGACGTGGCTATCGGTTGACCCGGTATGCCGACGATTGGCTGATCACATGCCGCACACACGGGGAAGCCCGCGCGGCACTGGAGGAAGCCAGGCGGATACTGTTGAAGCTGGGCGTGAGCCTGAATGCCGGGAAGACCCGTGTTGTTCATGTGAAGTACGGGTTCGAGTTCCTTGGCGACAAGATCAAGCAGGGCAAGCGGCCTCTCCGGCTGCAAGCCTCGAAGATCAGGAGCGGGGTTCGCGGGGGAGCGCGTTACGCGTTTCCGCGTGCAAAATCCGTCCGGCACTTCAAGGACCAGATCCGCCAGCGTACCCGACGCAAAGCTCCTGTCAGTACGCAGGAGATGATCGACGAGATCAACCCGGTCATTCGGGGTTGGGGCCAATACTATCGCAAGGCCCACGTCCGCAAGCTCTTCCACCAGCTTGACGGCTGGATCGTCAGGCGGCTTTGGTCGCATCGTCACAAGCGCTGGCGCAACACGGGCTGGAAACAGCTTCCGGAGCGCAAGCTCTGTGGCGAGTACGGGCTTGTACGCCTGATCTCTCTGGTTCCTTCCTTGAACCTTCGATGAGACACCTTTGTGAAAGCGGCTTACGGGAAAACCGTACGGGCCGTTTGTGCGGCGGACGGAGGCCAGCCCCGCGGGGCGCCTCCTCCGACCCGACACCGGTGATGTCGGCGAACAAGGGAATGTCCGTTCCTGCGGAGCCGATGGAGGGAAGGGCTGGAACCAGGGGGAATCCGAGCGGCCAAAGCATGCACCGGACACAGGGCCGGGATCGCATGTCACAGGCGGCCGAGCGGATACGGCAAGCAGCCACGAGGAAACCGAAGGAGAAGCTCACTGCGCTCCTGCACCATGTGACAACGGACGTGCTCGAAGCGTCCTGTTTCATGTTGAAAAGGGACGCGGCGGCAGGCGTGGACGGGGTGACGTGGAAGGAATACGGGAACGGGCTGGAAGAGCGTTTGCCCGGCCTGCACGATCGCGTTCACAGCGGGGCGTAGCGGGCGCTTCCGTCCCGGCGGGTGGAGATACCGAAACCGGACGGGGGAACACGACCGCTTGGCATTGCGGCACTGGAGGACAAGATCGTCCGGACGTAACCGGCCATTCCGCGACGTGTTCTTTTGCCATTGAGCCCGGCATTCCGTTTCCCGATAATTCGGACGTGCGTGCGTTGCACGCAGTCAACACGGAGAACTGGACATGGAAAATGACCCGACAGGAGCCCGCCACGCAGCTCCGGTCAGGCGCAGCGCCGAAGAATGGCGGGAGATCCTGTGCGATTTCGAGGCAAGCGGCGAGGCCGCCAAATCATACTGTGCCACCCGGGGATTGTCGCGCAAGACATTTTCAAAATGGCGCAGTCAATTGAACAACACCGTTTCGGCCCCGGCCTTTGTCGCAGTCCACCCGCCGGAACCGTCCCCGACAGGCTGGGATATGGAATTGGAGCTCGGAAACGGGCTCGTTCTGCGACTGAAACGGCGATGATTGCGTCCGGAACTCCGGCAGGCGGCATCTGGCTGGCCACCGCCCCGGTCGACATGCGCCTGTCCTATGACGGGCTTTCGGGCCTGGTCCGCAACCGGCTTGGTCGTGATCCGGCTTCAGGCTCCTGGTTTGTCTTCGTCAATCGCCGCCGAACAATGATGAAGGTGCTGGCCTTTGACCGGGGAGGATATTGGATTTGGAGCAAACGGCTTGAACAGGGCCAATTCGCCAGGGCCACACAGTCCGGTCCGGCCGAACCGCTGTCGCCGTTCGGGCTTCTTGCCCTGCTGGAGGGGGTTGATGTCCTGACCGCCCGGCGGCGACGGCGCGACATCCGGCCGGGCGAGCCTCTTGCCCTGGCGGCCTGAACGATCTGTCCGGTTCCGGGATCGGAACGCATCGGATTGCCGGCAAAGTGTTTCCTCCACAGACGCGGCGTCAGTTCAGCGACCCTCTTCGCCGGATGGACCGAAACCCGCTGCAGAACATCCACCAGCCAGGTGCATGGATCGACCCCGTGCAGCTGGCAGGTGAACAACAGGCTCTGAACCGTCACAATCCGCTCGGCTCCATCCTCGGTCCAGGCAAACAACCAGTTCTTTCGCCCGCAGGCGATTGGCCTTACCCCGCGCTCAAGATGGTTGGTATCAATGGGAATGTCGGGGTTCGACAGGCACAACTCCAACTGTTGGCGCCGGGTCCCGGCATAGGTCAGCGCCTTCAGGAACGGATCCTTCGGCAAGCGCATCGGACCCTTGAGCTGCCTGCCGTGCCATTCCCGGAACGCCGCCATCGCAGGAACGCTCCTTTGGCGCCGCACCGCCAGCTTTTCCGGACCGCCCAGCCTCTTCCTGCGGATGTCCCGCTCAATCCTGAACAGCTTCCAGATCAACTCCAGAACCTCTTCGGTCGCCTTGGGCTCGCAGTCCCTGCACTTCTCAAAGGCGCGCCGGGTATGCGACCAGCAGGCTGCGTGCCCAACCGCCCCGTCCCTGGCGGCGACATAATTGTCGCAGGCCTGATAGCCGTCGCTCAACAGAACACCGCTGAATTCGCCAGGTATCTCCGGAACCCGCTCGTGCTTGCGATCCCGGGCATAGTGGAACACAATCTCATCGCGTTCGCCATAAACGGGCCAAAACTTCGCCTGGCGCATCTTGCCCCGAGCGACCCGCCCGGCCCGGATGCCGGTCTCATCCATCGCAATCACATTGCCTTGCAGAACCGAGGCCCACTGCGCATCGCAGATCGGCTTCAGCAGATCGATGGCCCCGCGGCTCCAATTGGTCAGGGTGGCCCGGCTCAATGCGATCCCGGCCGCCTCCATGCGGGCGTGCTGGCGGTAAAGCGGAAGATGCCAGGAGAACTTGTCGACCAGCATTCCGGCAAGAAGGCTCACATCGGCGCATGTGCCCTCAAGCACCGCAGGCGGGGCCGGAGGGGAAACGAATTCGTTGGTGGTGCGCCTCTTGCAGACCGGCGTTACGTCGCGCAGGATCCTGTAGCTTGCCGGTGTTTGGGCCAGCTTGTGGAAAACATGTTCATCGACCAGTTCCCGTTCGTCCTCGGGGATGTCCTCGGCAGCGTCATTGGCCAGGATCACGGTTTCGACCGGCACCGTTTCGTCGAAGCGCAGCCCGACCTCATTGACGGCCCTGTCCCGGCACTTGTTGCGCCGCTTCTTCTTCACAACCTTTTCCTCGAGCTCGACGTTCTCGTCGGCGCATTCGGGTTCTGGTTGCGGATTGAGATCGAACAGCGTTTCTCCCTCCTGCGGGAGGTCGATGATGCGCCGTTCCGACTTGCGCCCGAACAGGTTGCGCTTGAACCAGTCCAGCTGTTGCCTGAGATCGGCGATCTCCTGGTCTGCCTTCTTGAGCCCGGCCGTCAATTCGGTCACCATGTCGAGTGCCTCCGGCAGGGTTTGCGGGAGCGGATCGGGAGTTGACTTCGGGCTTGAGGCGGTGGTTGTCATGGGGATTGTGTTGTTTTCGACATGCTGTGTTTGATCTGTGGCGACACTGCCGGATATTGGGGTGGCTGTCAATTCAAATAATTGAATTAATTGACAAAAACCTCAAGAACATGCCCCGATCCTTCAGCAAGATCCGGCGCCCCTGTCGCGGATTGACGCCGGATTCCGCACCGGGGCGGCCACCCCGGCGACAAGCACAACCACCCGGCAAATCCGACCCCGGATGTCAATGGACAACGGATGCCCTTGTTCACCTGCCGGATGAACGGGGTCGATCCATGCACCTGGCCGGTGGATGTTCTGCAGCGGGTTTCGGTCCATCCGGCGAAGAGGGCCGCTGAACTGACGCCGCACCTGTGGAGGAAATACGTCACCAGCAATCCGATGCGTTCCGATCCCGGAACCGGCCAGGTCGCTCAGCCCGCCAGGGCAAGAGGTTCGCCCGGCGGAATATGGCTCCGTTGCCGAAAGGCCGGTTCCTGTCGGTCAATTTCCCTTTTCCGGCTCTCCGTGTTGACTGCGTGCAACGCATGCGCGCCTGAATTATCGGGGAACGGAATTCCGGGATCAACGGAAAAAGAACACGTCGCGGAATGGCCGCTTACGTCCGGACTGCGGTGGCCGAGACCATCCTGACGCCGATATTCGAGCCGGAGTTCCTCGGGTTCAGCCATGGGTTCCGACCGGGACGCGGTGCGCATGATGCGCTCGACGCGCTGGCATACGGGATCGAACGGCGCAAGGTCAACTGGATCGCTGATGCGGACATACGGGCCTTCTTCGACCAATTGGATCGAGGCTGGCTCATCAAGTTCGTGGAGCACCGGATCGGGGACCGGCGGGTTATCCGGCTGATCTCCAAATGGCTTGGCGCCGGCGTCATGGAGGAGGGCGAATGGCGGGACACCCTGCGGGGAACGCCTCAGGGCTCGAGTGTCTCGCCGATTCTGGCGAACATCTACCTGCACTTCGTCCTTGACCTCTGGTTCCAGAGGAAGTGGCGCGCCCGGATCGCCAGTGGCGAGACGATCATCGTGCGCTACGCCGATGATTTCGTGGTCGGGTTCCAGTACAAGCGGGATGCAGAACGGTTCTTGTGCGATCTGAAGGACAGGCTGGCCGACTTCTTGCTAGAGTTGCACCCAGACAAGACCCGTCTCATCGAGTTCGGCAAGTTCGCGATGGCGAACCGCCGGGCACGGGGAGAACGGCGTCCCGAGACGTTCGACTTCCTCGGGTTCACGCATTATTGCCGGACCACGCGCAAGGGACGTTTCGGACTGGGGCGCAAGCCGATCGGGAAGCGGGTCAACCGGACCCTGAAGCGCATCAAGGCCGAACTGCGCAGGCGAATGCATCACAACATCCACGAGGTCGCCAAATGGCTTGGACGGGTCGTGGGCGGATGGCTACGGTATTACGCGGTGCCAACCAGC
This sequence comes from Paracoccaceae bacterium, assembly GCA_963664715.2. Taxonomy (GTDB): domain Bacteria; phylum Pseudomonadota; class Alphaproteobacteria; order Rhodobacterales; family Rhodobacteraceae; genus JAPOXR01. The sequence goes on along the minus strand of CAXXUY010000009.1, from coordinate 286,978 downwards.
TTCCGGTCCCTCAACAGGTTTGTGCTTCGCCTCATGAGGATGTGGCTGCGTGCCCTGCGGCAACGTTCGCAGAAGGATCGCTTTACATGGAACAGGGTCGGCATACTGGCGGCGGCCTTCTGGCCTCCGTTGCGGATTCTGCACCCATGGCCGACCACGAGATTTGCCGTCACGACCCGAGGTAGGAGCCGGATGGTCTAGCGACCACGTCCGGATCTGTACGGGGGGCGTCGGGTAACCGACGTTCCTACCGTGACAGTTCGTATTGCCTCACTTAAGAATGTTACTCTGGGCTGAACCTTTGCCTCACCAAGTATGTTACCGAAGACCCGGTGATTCTGGAAGCCAGTTCTGGGGGTGTGATCCGGACCGCAGGCTGCCACGGCGATCAGCGACCGAGTTGAGCACGCGGTGCGCCGGATCATCGCCCCGGTAAGCACGCATGAACACCTCGACCGCATCGCGCGGCCCGGTTCGGATGGGGCGCGCTCGAGCGAAGCTGTCAGGATTTGTCGGAGACGGGGCCAAAGTAGCCGAGTTGCTCACGCAGTTTCTCTATGCGCTGATATCGCTCCACGAGATCGTGACCTCCACCCAGCTCGATCGCTTGAGAAAGAAAGCCGATCATGCTGGCAAAGACCCCGTAGCTATCGCTGACATAAGCCCCCCGGCAATGACAGCGCAGCACGATATCGGCGTACTTCAGGCTCTCCGTCGCCGTGAGATCCGATAGCAGAACGACCCTGAGACCCAGCTCCCGTGCGTTCTTCATTACCAGCTTGAACTGTTTGGTTCGACGCCGTGCGCCGATCGCAAAGAGCACATCCCCCTTGCGCATCGAGACCATGTTCAACGCGACGTCTCCGCCCGCGGAGACAACGCGGATATCATCCGAGAACGAGGAGAACAACATCTCTGTCAGGAGGGCAAGCGGATACTGTGCTCGCATGCCCAGCACCCAGATCCGTGGCGCGTTGCTCAAGGCTTGAATCGTCTCGTCGATCAGCTCCGGGGGGTTCTCCTCCGCGGTTCGAGAGAGGTTGATGGTTTCCACCTGCATATGGCTCACCAGGTTCGGATCGATCTTGTCGGCTGTTTCGTAAGCTGACAGCACATCCAGCGGAACGGATACCCAGGCGGCGGGAAGCGCGCTCTCAAAGCGCGCTTCGCGATAGCTGCCATATCCGAGAGTCCGGAACAATCTCGCAACGGTCGACTTGGACACGCCGGCGAGGCGCGCCAGGTCGTCCAGTGAGTATTGCGCCAGATCGCCCTGATGCAGCAGGACGGCGGTGGCCACGGTACGCTCCGCCTTGGTCAGCGCGTCGTGCTGCTCCTGGATTCGGATATCGATGGGTTTGTCCACAAATCGCCTCCGTGTCACCCTCTATTCGCGTTCACGCGCTCTCCTGATGTTTGACGTTCTCGAAATGGAGATCGATCCCTTTGATCGGCCCCCAATGATCGGTCCGACCTGATTGTTAGTTCATAGGCACGATTTGGTCCATAGGGACGATGCTTTCGGGTACTGGTGGCCGATAGCTCAGGGCGCTGTGGGGTCGGACCTGATTGTAGTGCTTGATTGTGAAGGCTCTTTCCAAGATTGGCCAAGTCGCTTGAGTGCTGTTTCAGTTCGTTTGTGTTTGGCGGGATCATGTCGGTTCTCCGTTGGTTTGAGTTCTGATGAAAGGCTTATCCCCCTGGCCAAGGCGGACCGGATATTGAATTGGGTCACACCGGGAAATCAGGTCACATCCGTGCATTGGATCGCGGTATCGGGGTCATTGAGCTTCTTTCCCGACAGGGGCGGATGTCACTGTCCCAACTCCGTGCTTCGACGGGACTGACCAATGCCACCCTTCTGCGCGTTCTGAACACGCTCCAACGCCGCAACTGGGTCAGGCGAAATATCGTTGAAGGTCAGTTTGAACTCTCTCATTCATTGGGGATGGTTCTGGGCGAATCCACTCTGGCACATCCTCTCGCCGAACATGCGGCCCCGATCCTGCTTGACCTCAAGGGACGGCAAGCAGGCTGGCCCTCGGATCTATGTGCGGTGATCGCGCCGGGTCAGATCGAAATCGTTGAGAGCACTCGCTCGCGCGGTCCAATGGCACCCAGCAGATCCGGACTCGGTATCCGGCCTTCCATGGTATTTTCCGCCCATGCGCGCGCCATACTGGCGTTTTCGTCCGAAGACATCGCCGAGCGGCATCTCGACTGTGCATTGGAATTTGCCGACAAGGAATAGCGCTTATGGATCACATCAGGGAAGCTCGAAAGGGAAATCGAACAGACGAGGGAGCGGGGGTTCGGGTTGCGTGAACCGAACTACTGGCAGCCGCCCTTCGATCCTGGTCCGGAGTTGGGCGCCATTGCCGTTCCGATCATTTCGCGGTCCGGCCTGCACGGTACTCTCAGCCTCATGTGGCTGGTCGACGAAATGGACCTTGAGGAGCTTCTGGCAATGGGTAGTTTGAATGATCTGCACCGCGCGTCCGCCCGTTTAGGTACGAAGCTGGATCAGAAGTCCGTTTCCGCACCGGAGGTGTAAGTGCAATATCAGGCCGCAAACTGCACGTGATCCGGGCTCTGCAGGCGGCCTTGTTCCGCAAAGTTTCCATGTGCCGTGGATTGACCTGCTCTGGCATTGAGTCGCTGGAGTAGTACCCGATGTGAGCTGGGTGCGTCAGGTTGCGGAATGACGGCTGTGGCTGGATGCGCTGTCAATCTGAATTTGGTTGCATGCACAACCGAAGCCAGTTTCCGTGAGGGGACTGTTGCATTGGCCGCCCGCGGTTGAGAATGGAGTCCATGTCTGGACAATACTCACCCATCCGGAAGACCCCCGTACGGATAGTGACTGACGCGGTCCAAGATGGCTGCTTCCGGGTCGAAACAGACTTCAAGCGGAAGTTGTGATAGCCCGGCGCCAGTTTCCCTTGATCAATTGTTGACGACACAGTCGCTTCGTTCGTCATGCAACTGGATGACGGGACTGTCTGGCTAGCCGCCGGTCGAGGCGAATTGGCCTTACCCTGCGCCGTTTAGGGTATTGCTGCCGAGTGCGTCTCTACCGAACAACAGTTTGGGAACACAAAACTGTTGGGGGACACCGGCGGTGGTGGTATTGTTGAAGAAAGTCTTGACACCATCAACCCGGCGTGTGGGGCACGCTAAACAGGTGCTGGAGATGAAGGCTTTGTCCGGAGAAGGGTGCAATGACCGCGATGGTTGAGAAGAGTTACGAGCTTGTCGGTGAGGCCGACATGGTTTGCTCACTCGAGAACGATCAGTTCGAGGACGTGGTGGAAAACCACTGGTTCTCGGCAACCTTGTCGAGAAAGGAAATGAAGGCACTCATGAAGCGCACGAACAGGGAAGCTGCAATCCACACCGCCATCTGGGGTGTTCTGCTGATCGGCTCGGGTGTCGGTGCGGTTCTAACCTGGGGTACTTGGTGGACCGTCCCGTTCCTTCTCTTCTACGGCGTGATGTATTCGATGTCGGATCATCAAGCCCATGAGTTCAGTCACGGGACACCCTTCAGAATCAGGTGGCTCAACGACGTGTTCTACTGGATCAACGGTTTCATGACCCTCCATGAAACCTATTACTGGCGGTGGAGTCATACGCGGCACCACACCGAAACGCTTCACGTAGGACGCGATCCCGAGATTGCGGTGATGGCCCCGGCCGATGTAGCCAAGCTCTTTCTGGATTGCTTCTTCCTTGTCTCGGGCTGGGTGCAGATAAGAAACATCGTCAAACATGCACTCGGCCGGATCGAGGGCGACGGTGCACATTTCATCCCCGACGACGAACGCCGGAAAGTGGTCTGGAATTCGCGTGCGTATGTGGCGATCTTCGTGGCAACGATCTCCGCAGCGGTGATCTGGCAGACCTGGCTACCTGTCCTGTTGGTGGTTACACCGCGTTTCTACGGCGGCTTTTTTCCGCAGTTCTTCAACATCACCCAACACGCGGGGCTGAAAGAGAATTGCATGGATCATCGCGAGAATTGCCGCACGTTTTACACGAATCCGGTCTTCCGGTTCCTATACATGAACATGAACTACCACATCGAGCACCACATGTTTCCCATGGTGCCGTTTCACCGGCTTCACGAGTTGCACGAGGCAATAAAGAACCAGTGCCCGCCGCCGTATCCCAGCGTGTGGGCTTGCTACGCGGAGATGATCCCCGCAATTCGAAAGCAACTCACGGACCCGGCCTATCACGTCGAGCGCCCGCTTCCAACGAATGCCGTCGGCGCGGAGTAGTGTTGCATTCGGCATAATGCCGTCGGACAGAAGCACTTGCGGGTCTGGGGACCACAAAGATCCCAAATGAGCTGACCGCAGCGAACGCCATGTGGACATGAACGGTGAAGAAGTTCTGCTGTCGGCGCAGGATCATTCCGACCGCATGCAGAATTGCAAAGGGGCGAAGGCGAGAATTCGCTGGAATCAGGATGGGCATACGGTGGTGACGAGAATGTCAAGACCGGTGACGGCCTTGCTGGGGACAAGTTCTGGACATTACTCTGTCATCTTGTCACGCGGCGCATCTCGACCGAGATCTTTTGCACGGGCTCCCTCGACGGTTTTCGGATACTTCAGAGGGGCCGGGCTTTGCAACGAGACACGGCTCCGCTGATCCAGGTTCTGGCGGGTTTACAGAGACCTCGAGCGGACGAAGAAATAGGATGGCGAAACCCGCTTCCCTCGAAACAGAAAATGACTCGTCTGGATTCTGGCAACAGGTTGCGGCATTGTTCGCTGCCAGCTAGAGTCCCCGATATCTTTGGAGACCTTGCCAAGTTTGGCTTGGTCATTGAGAGTCCAACATGGGAGTTTGAGCACTGTCTCGATCAGTTTCCTCCGATATTTGGACGAAGGCCGTCTGAACGGAGTATTCATTGCCCCGGTGTTGGGCGTTCCGGCAGAGAAGCCAGGGTGAGCCGGACACCCTTGAACTAGGAGAAATCACATGAAGAAGTACTTAATCGCTACTGGTGTTGCCTCGCTGATCTCAACAGCCGCCGTCGCGGAAACAATCGGCTACGCGATGTCGGAATTCAATGACAACTGGCTGACGATCATGCGCAACGCGGCTGTTGAATGGGCCGAGGAGAATGGCCACGACCTGATCGTGGAAGATGGCCAGAGCGATGTTGGACGCCAGTTGGACCAGATCAACAACTTCGTTGCTACGGGCGTAGATGCGATCGTCGTAGTTCCGATCGATGGAAATGCAACCCAGGCCCTGACCAACGCCGCCATGTCGGCAGGAATACCAATGGTTTACGCAAACCGTGTCCCGGGCAACTTCGATACCCTGCCGGACAACCAGGTGGTCGTCGCGTCGGATGAAACGGAGTCTGGCACACTTGAGACGTTCAACATTTGTCAGCAGTTGCGTGCTCAGGGCAAGGTCGACGGGGGTGCCCGCGCCTACATTCTGCAGGGGCAGTTGCATCACCCGGCCGGCATCCAGCGCACCAAGGACATCCACGATGTGGTTGCCATGGACATGTGTAACTTCATCGAGATCATCGACACCCAGGTCGGCAACTTTGTCCGTGCCGAAGCCCAGGATCTCATGACCAACTGGTTGACGACCGGCGACGAATTCGACGCGGTCATCGCCAACAACGATGAAATGGCAATTGGCGCAATACTTGCGATGAAATCCGCCGGAATTGACATGGAAACCGTCCTCGTCGGTGGCATTGACGCAACCCCGGACGCGCTTCAGGCAATGGCCGCAGGTGACCTCGACGTCACCGTGTTCCAGAACGCCGCCGCTCAGGGTATCGGCTCGGTTGAAGCTGCAATCGCGCTTTCCCGCGGCGAGACTGTCACAAAGTTCGTCCGCATCCCGTTCGAACTGGTCACGCCCGAGAACATGGCTGACTACATCGGAGCGAACTGAGGCAGGATATCGATATGGTGAACGGCCCGTGGCCGTTCACCTGATCTATTGAAAACCGGCGTCTTTTCGTCCCAGTACGTGCACGCCGTTAAGATTATTTTTGGAGAATGACATGGCCGATGAAGTGCATGGCACAGGAGGTCAGACATACGATCACAGGAAACGCGCGTTGCCGCCGGAACTCGGCGTGTTCACGGCACTGATCGTAATTATCGTGATTTTCGAGGTGCTTGGCGCGCTGTTTGTCGGTCAAAGCCTGCTGTTTGACACGAAGGGACGCTTCGACGGTCCACTCGGACTTTTCAATGTCGCAAGGCTGAAGATCATGATCTTGCAGGTCTCGATCATCGGTATCATTGCCATCGGCTCGACGCAGGTGATCATTTCCGGCGGCATCGACCTGTCACCCGGCTCGGTCGTTGGCGTCACGGCCATGGTCGCCATGAGCTTTGCACAGGTGGCCGAGGTCAATGGTCTCCCCAATCCAAAGCCGGCTTTCGGTGCCTGGGCGCATGACATACCTGCGATCGTGCCGATCCTTGTAGGACTTGTCATCGGCCTGGCCGCGGGCCTCGTCAACGGTGCGCTGATAGCCTACACGCGCATCCCGCCATTCATCGCGACTCTCGGCATGATGGTATTTGCACGCGGTGCCGCGAAATGGTGGACGAAGGGTGAACCGGTGTCGTTCCCAACCGAGAGCTATGCCTTCATTGGTTCGGGCATGATACCGGTCGTGATCTTCGTTGCACTCGCCATACTCTTCCATTTTCTGCTGAAATACACGGTATATGGCAAACATACCTATGCCATTGGGTCCAACGAAGACGCCGCGCGAATGTCTGGCATCAACGTGCAACGGCACAAGTTCATGGTCTATGCCATCGGCGGCGTGCTCGCGGCAACGGCGGCCATCGTGCTGACTTCGAAGAGTCTCACTGCCCAATCAGGGATGGGGATTATGTACGAACTCGACGCCATTGCGATGACCGTTATCGGTGGCGTCAGCCTGAGCGGTGGTCGCGGCTCGATCATCGGCACGGTGCTCGGTGCGTTGATCTTCGGTGTCATCATCTCGGGATTCACCTTCCTGCGTCTTGATGCCTTCTACCAGGAGATGGTGAAGGGCTTCATCATCATCAGTGCGGTCGTGCTCGATCAATGGCGGCAACAACGTGCGGCAGCTCGGGCATGAAGGGAATTACGACATGAGCGACAAGATCATCCTCGAAACCCGCGATCTGACCAAGCACTACGGTGGCGTGCACGCGCTCGAGGGGGCCGACTTCATTCTCCGCGACGGCGAACATGTTGGGATCATGGGTGACAACGGTGCTGGAAAGTCGACCTTCGTACGCCAGATCACTGGCGTGGAGCAACGGACCCGGGGGGAGATCGTGTTCGACGGGAAACCGGTCAACTTTTCGGGACCGCTGGAGGCGCGCGAGGCGGGTATCGAGACCGTGTACCAGACACTTGCACTGGCTGACGACCTGGACGTGCCGGACAACCTCTTCCTTGGACGTGAAATGACGCGGGTCAATTGGCTCGGACCCTTTCGAATTCTCGATTACAAGGGTATGCGGCAAGCCACGTTGGATGGGCTGACAAAGACGGCCGTTAAGATCCCGAACATAAGGAACACCATCCGCAACATGTCGGGCGGCCAACGGCAATGCGTGGCCATCGCGCGGACAGCCACGTTCCATTCGAAGCTTACGATCATGGATGAGCCAACCGCGGCGCTCGGAGTGCAGGAGACATCCCAGGTCGAGAACATCATCCGCACGTTGAAGCAGCAGGGTGAACCATTGATCCTGATCAGCCACAACATGCGGCAGGTGTTCGATCTGGTTGATCGCGTGGTCGTATTTCGCCGAGGCCGCATCTGTGCCAATCTCGATATCAAGAACGAGGACGTCTCGGGTGAAGACGTTGTGTCTTACATCACCGGAGCCAGAACCGAGCCAAAATACGAAGACGCGGCCTGAGTTGAACGGCTGGGAGTGCCCCGAAACAGGGTCGACCGTCGTGCCGTAGCACAGGATGAATGGTCGCTCCGGCGCTTCCCCCGGGTTCGAAAGCCGCCCGGCCACTACCCGCCCCATTTTATCCCGGCGACCACGCCCTCCACGTCCAGCCATGAAGCCGCATTCTTGACACAAGTTTAACGTCTTTGTTTCGAGATCTGTTGTGTTTCAGCAAGTTGAGCTGATTCAGTTTGCGAGTTTGGCACTACATTCCTCGATTGCAACGATATGACATCCGAACAGGCGACCATCTTGCGGTTGTTCCGGGCGCCGGGTCGTAGCGGCGCAAGCAGGCCGCAATGATCACCTCATTCCGAAGCCGTTTTGCCGAAATTGCCGGACATGACTCCTTGGTGGCAGACCGGCTTCTGCTCGTCCGGTTTGCCTTGGCGTCAGTGTCATTGAGGTCCGCCTTATCGAGGATTGTGTGCGGTCGCGCTGGCCGGTTCTTTCCTCAATGCAGGGAAGTCAGTTCTTGAAGTCTGGCAGGACGAAGGCCTGGCTCAGAAATGATAGTCAAGCTTGAGAAACAGTCGGTCATTGTCACCGATTCCCCGGAAGGGGGTCTGCTCTCCAGGGTGATACAGTACAACCCCCATGGTCAAGTCGACCGAGTCGGTCCAATCGTATGAAAGCTGTGCCCTCTGAATGGCTCCGTTCTCGCCCGTCAACCCGAGGTTGAGCGCGAGCAACGTGACTTCAACCGAGTCGTTCTGGAATCTGCGGCTGACCCGGATTGCCGAGGCCGGCTCATTGCGGCGACGGTCGTCGGGCAATGATGCCAGCCGGTCATCGAAATCGACGATATGACTATTGAGGGCTTCGACTGCAATGTTGGTGTCCACCAGGCCGGAATACTCTGCTCCGGCAAGCACCGACAGCCGAGAGAACTTGGTGTCCGGTACAGTGGAGAAACGCAGTCCCGTCTGGGCAGCAGCCTCGGCTTTCAGGAGCCAGTTTCCGGTCACGACATTTCCCGCGGCACCGACCATCCAGATGCGATTGTGCCGGAGTCTTGCCTCCCTGCCGATTCCTTCGACATGCGGCCGGTCGTCGAAGACATTCGCGGCATGCAGCGAGAGATCCCAGTTCGAGAACACACCCGTGACAGCAATGGCTGCCTCGGGTGAACCAAGTGACTTGGCCGGAACATCCCTGGGAGGAGGTGATGCTCTTGCGGTGAAGAAGTCGCTGCCCGGAACGGGTCGCTTGTCGAACCGCCGCTCCGGGATAGCAATCAGGCTCACCGTCCATGGATCCGAATATATGTCGACCCGCGCCATGGCCACCGGAAGCCGGATATCCTCGATATCGGTCATTCCCGGAAGCCGGTTGTCGAGGGGGTTGAGAATGTCGGTGACCCGGAACTGGTCGGACCGGCCCCAGATCACGATCTGGCGGCCCAGCGTCAGGTCGGCATTCTCGGATACGGGTCCCTGAAGAAACAACTCGCCGAGTTCAGCTTCCTGCTCATACTCGTCGAGGAAACCCGCAGGGTAACCGCTTCGCCCATTCAACCGGAATGCATGATCGATCCAGAAATGACCACTGGCGCGAGCCCGCCAGTCAGTGCCGAGATCCGCATCGATTCTCAGATCCAGGCGAGAACGCAACGATGAAAGGCCGCGGTGATCAACTGTTTCTCCGGGGTCGGGAGCATCATGCGCCAGGTTGAAGACCAGTCGCTCGCTCAACGAGCCGCTGATACGCAGCCGCTCGGGTGGGGTATCCTGGTCGATTTCCGTACCGGGATCTGCAGGGGAATCAAAATCAAATCCTTCGAGGACATCTTCGATGTCGTCGAATTCCTGCAGATCCGGGGATAGCGGCGCATCCTCGAATCCCTCGAGCACCAGGTCAAGATCGGTCTGGCCGAGAACAGGGCCGGCTGCAAAAGCGAGAATCAAGAGGAGGCGGGGCGCCATCGAGTCTGTCAGAGTCCCTTCTCGAGTCGTCGCAGCGTGAACAGATCCTCATTCAGGTCCTGGCCGTAACGTACGTTCTCGAAGCGCATGATCGTCCGGTGCAGTGTTTCCTTGTTCTGCACGGTTCTCATGTCGAGTTCCGTTGCGATCCAGATACCGTCGATCTGTTCCAGTTTCCTGACGTCCAGATACTTCAGCTTGCCGCCTTCGGTAAGCCAGTGAACCGCCCTGGCAATCATGTAGGCGTCCTGCCGGATGAACAGCACCGACTTGGCATAGCCATAGCGCCTTTCAACGGCTCTTGATGAGGGCACTGCCTCAATGAGCCACGCCATCTTGCCGTTGACGTCTCGTTCACCCAGAAGCCGGTAGTTCCACTCCTCGAAGATGCGCCTTGTCATGTCCGCGTAGGAGAAGTCGGTTCCCATGAAGGATTGCGACTTGCTGGAACTCGCAATCCTCTTCGTCTTGTGCAGTTCGGGCAGGAAGAGCCACTGGTCGTCATCGCGATCGGGGGTCGAGTAATCATAGGTGAGGAAACCCGTGTTTCGTACGTTCGCAGGGGCAGAGAAGAAGATGAGGTTCAGCGTGTCGGGCCCCCGATCTTTCATGAACGTCTCGAGTGAGCGACTCCGTTTCCGGCCCTTTCGATCGATCAGCGTCATGGAAATACGCGCGATCCGGTTGTCGCCATGATTGCGGTCGACCACGCGCGCCATGATTTCATCTGCGGTAATGTCCGCGGAATGCCCGGTCCACGGCAGAAAGGCTGAAACCAGTACAAGCAACAGGAAGTATTTCCTCATTTCTGTTCCTCCAATTTCCGCGCCAGACTGCGCGGAACTGAATTGCGATAACGTAGCGTCATCAGCGCCGGGGCGAGTACGAAGTCAGCGAGAAGTGCCGTGATGATGGTCACTCCGGTCAGCAACCCGAAATCAACCAGGTTGCTCATGTTGGCAAAGCAGAAGATGAAGAAGCCCAGGGACAGAACGATGGATGTAACAAGCATTGCCCGTCCCGACGTCAGCAATGTCTGGCTGACAGCTTCCTCGATGTCGCCGGTGCGCTCGAGATAGCGGTGAAACTGGTGCATGAAATGCACGGTATCGTCGACCGCCAGTCCGATCGCGATGGAACCGACGAGCATGGTAAACAGGTTCAGCGGGATACCGGCGACCTGCATGAGCGCCATCGTCAGCGCAATCGGCGCAATATTGGGCACCATGCTCAATAGCCCGGTGCCGACCCGGCCAACCAATGCCATCATCATGAAAGTTATGACAACGAAAGCAATCAGGTAGCTCAAGGCTGCGGACCGGATGGCGGCTTCAATCGTCCGGCTGTGCAGGCTCATGACACCGGTGATCGTTGCGTCGGCGCGGTTCCCGAAAGCATTCGTGAACCGTTCCTCGACATCGCGGATGAACGGCGGATAGGCCAGCGCGTCCTGCCATGGCACGCGCAAGCTGAATCTGGCGACCTGGAACTGTGAATCAACAAGACTCTCCAGGTCATCCGAACCGGAGTTTTCAAAAAGCAGGAATTCCTGCGGAATGAGCCGGGGGTTTTCCGGAATGCGATAGTATTCCGGCTGGTTGTCGTTGAGTGCCTGATGGATTTCCTTCAACAGGTCAACGACCGACAGTGTTGCACCGACGGTTACCGGGTCTGCAGACTCTGCCTTGATGTCGTTTGCGAGCGCATCGAGTGTTGTCAGTATTTCGCGGTCGTGGAGGCCGTTCTCGACACGCGTGTCCAGCAGGACTTCCAGTGCCACCGTGCCACCCAGGCGGCGGTCAATTTCGCGCGTTGCCCTGTGTTCCGGCCAGTCGTAGGGCAACCAGGAAAGGACGTCGTGCGAAAAGCGGAGTTGGGTTGCCAGGCCGATGCAGATGGCAGCCAGCACGAGACTGGTTGCAACAACGGGAACCGCATGCGCCACACCCCACTTCGCAATCGCAATCAAGACCCTGTCAAGTCTTGCCGCGGCCTTGTTCGTTCGCGTGTCACCCTGCTTCCATTCCTGAATTGGTGTCGTTGCCAGCCCTGCCGGCAGGAGAGCCAGGGTGTAGACAAGCGCAATCATTACCCCGATTGCTGCATAGGAACCGAGTTCGGCAATCGGCGCCACCTCGGCCAGGGAGAAGGAACCCAGGCCGGCGGCAGTCGTCAGGCTGGTCAGGAGTATCGGCAGTCCCGAATGGCCGACCGCACCGACGATCGCATCCTTCCGGCCATCTCCTGCACGAATTCTCCTGGTGTAGATTGCAAGCAGATGGACCGAAGCCCCGACCCCGACTGCAAGCAGAAACGATGGAAGAATGACCGTAGGCAACTTGATCGTGGTTCCGAAGTGCCCCATGAGCCCGATTGTGCTCAGCAACGCCAGCAAGACCACGCTGAGCGGGAGCAGGACGGCCGCTACACTGCGAAACATGACGTAGAGCAAGATTGAGATTATTCCGATCGCAAGCCCGATGAACCGCGCCATGTCGCTCTGAAGTGCGTCCTTGAGGGCGTTGGCTACTGCAGGCGTTCCGGCAGTCTGCAGGGCGAAGTCCTCCGCCTGATGTCTGGCCACGACCTCGTTGACCGCGACGAGAACACTTTGAGTTTCCTCATCGGTCAGTATCACCTGTTTCGCAGGAATCGGGGGTTCTTCACTGAACAGTTCGAGTGCGTCCTCGATCGACGTTTCTTCTGCATCGGCAAATCGCTCCAGTTCCAGTGCTATCGTGGTAACTCGCCCGTCCGATGAAACCAGCGTGTTCCGGTAGATTGGATTGGAAAGCACGCGGTTTCGAAGTTCGGAAAAGTCCTTCTCAGTTTCAGGCCAGGATTCAATCAGGTCTTCAACAACCAGGCTGTCCTCGTCGCTCCTGATGCTGCGCGCATTTATCAGCGAAGTGATATTGGCGAGATGCGGAACTTTTTCGGCAAGCTCGTCGTGAAGAGCCTCGATGCGGCGCAGTGTCCCCGGTGTAAACAGCGTGTCGGAACCTGCTGCGATGATTACCAGGTCGTCACGCCCGAACTGGTCGCGAAACTCCTTGTAGCGCAACAGCACCCCATCTCCCTCGCGCAGGAATGATTCGGTTGAGGTATCGATCGAGATGTTGCGCAACCCGCTTGCAGCAGCGAGAGTGGCGAGCAGTACGGCGGCGATTGCGAGCAACCTGTAACGGCACAGAACCGCAGCAGTCTGTTCGAACCGGCGTTCGATCCTTTGCCTGATCGTCATCATGCAATGTCCGGGCATGGCGTTGCAGAATTGCAGCGCTCAGGGTCTGACTGTCGATCACCGGACTGAAGGAGTTGAGGCCAAATGGAGTCGATGTTCACCGCAACCAGCCGGGCAATCGTACCGGCTGGCTGTCCGGTGCAACTCGTGCGGTCCGGTTTCGAACTGGCTCGCATGCCTCAAATCCCAGAAGTCGGTTCCAGCAGCGGCACTTGTCCCGCGGGCATTGCCGAGCGAATAATCCGAGCCGCGCTTCGGGTTCCGGGTCAGCCTATCAAAGCCGCGGAAGGCAATCAACACGTGGACCGGAACCCCGGGTCCATGCTGTTTGTAATCAACTCTACTGGCACGAAATGACACTTCTGGTGAGCACGGGAATGCCTGCGCAACCTCCACCTTGCACGAATTGAAAGGTACGACGACGACCTGCCCGTTTCCTCGATGTCGATCTGCGGATAGGTGGTCTGAAGCCAGCTGTTCACTTCCGGTTAGAGTTGCGACTGCCGGTTGCCCGCGCGTTTCTGGAGCCGCCAGTTCGTCTCAATCAGCAGGACAAGGAGAATGTCGACATCACGCGGCGGGCGAACCCGGGTGAACTTCCCCATGGATCCGATCAGAATTCAGTAAAAGGCATCATCACTGCAGTTCAAATAGCCGCGCTTCAGGCAGGAGACGACACCCCGATGCTTTTTCTGACGATCGTTGGTCTGATCCTCGGAGATCTTCAGGTTTTCAAGAAACTCTCGGAAACGCGGCCGGACGCATTACCACCGAATTTCTCCGACTAGGAGCCTGGTCTGCACGTCATGGAACCTGAAGCGCATGCACCGGCTGCTGTTGGGCAGACCTGCGGCGGCATGAGGGGCAAAGGAGCATGGCTTGAGAACAGGAATTGCAGCCCTGGCAGGCAGAATTGTCGGCAAGACCGGCCGCCGAGGCGGGTCCGGGTGCCGGCCACCGGTGGAATCTGACCCGGAGCCGATGTAGATGTGCAGGCATTCAGACGCCATGGACACCGCTTTCAATGCCGGTATTTCGACAGGCTCCTAGCGGCAGCGAGGACAGTCCAGCTCCCAGTCCGCTATGGAAGTTCATCGGCCGGTTACGATTCCATGCCGAACTGTCGCCGGACTTCGCCGGTCCCAACGAATTGCGATAACAACCGGTAGTTCTTCCGTTCGTATCGAACCCTCCCTGCGACGATCGCCGGATGCACCTGCAGGGCGTTGGCGAGATTCATCACGGCCATGGTCGTCGGGTGATCCCGCACGGCGCTTGCTTCCCAAACCGAGCGCGGAATAAGCGCTTCTTCCACCCATTCGTCCGCCTGCGCCTCCCTGGGGTCTTCCCGTCTCCCTTCGAGTTTCCGCAGCGTGAAGTCGTCGACGAAGGCTTCGCCCCTGTCATTGTCCATGTGTCGACCCACATGGGCCAACTCGTGCAGCAAGCAGAACCAGAAATTGTCGATTCTGTCGTAGCGCAGCGTGAGTCCGATTACCGGTCTACCATCACCGAGCCGGAGTGCTGCCCCGTCGAGATACGTCTTGGGCAGATGCCTTTCGGTCACAAGTGAAATGCCGCGCTTGACCAGCAATTCCTTCGCCAGCCGCGGACCGTCTTCCGACCAGCTCAGCCGCGCGACCTTCGTCAGGAAGTCCAATGTTACGGTGCCACGCTCGTAGCCCGCAATCGGAGGGTCCTCGTTGGCTCTTGCACGGACACGCCAGCACCACGCCTTGAGCGCATAGGGGTCCGTTTTGGCATTCGCGCGCAGGTGATCATTCTTCCGGTAGAGCGCGGCGCCCGCGACTTTCAGTCCTCCTGCGCGATTGATCAGGTCCAGCATGACCTGCTCGGCGCATCCCGCTGGATCGGGCCTGTCCGGAATCCAGCCCAACTTTGCCATCGAGTTGACCGGAAACCGGCTCCACTCGATGTCGGAAACCGGATCGTCCAAGTCGACATCTGGCTCCTGCAACAGCACGTCCGCCGGAATCCCGAGATGCTCATGCAGGGCGCGCGCGATCGGCATGTTGATCGCGCGCTTGCCGGAGAGAACTTCCGAGACCCTTGCGCGGCTTCCGATGAACGAGGCAAGGTCTGCGGGGCGCAGACCCGCCTGTTCCATACGAAATTCTATCGCGGCGATCGGACTCGGATAACCCATCGGCACTTGTTTGCTTTCGTACAGTTCAACGAGATCGACCAGGACATCGAGTTCATCGCCCTCTGGACCGTCGACCTCCGTATCCATGAGCTCGGAGATCCGGTCCAAAGCCGCCTCGTAGTCCCTTTCGGACCGGATTGGTTTGATATTGGCCATCTCACACCTCCTCCACGTCCATGGCATCGTACTCGGCATGCGTACCCACAAAGCGGATGTAGACAACGCGATACCGGTAGTTGATCTTCACCACGAGGCGATAATTCTTGCCCTTGATGTTGAAGATCACCCGGTTGTCGCCAACGATGCTCGCGTTGCCGTACATCACCTTGAGAGCGGCCGGTTTATCCCAATCCGCCTGCTTCACTTCCCGGTACCAAGCGAGAAGCGGCTCTTCGGCACCTGAATGACGCTGCCAGAACTCCCGGAGCGTCTTCTTGGCGATGATCCGCATACGCTAAATGCACCATTCCCAATTACGTGTCAAGTATAATGCTTCCAAAACGGAAACAATTCCATACGAGGGCGCAGTCTCCAATGTCAAGCGATCTTGCTTAGCCTGGAGTGCCCTCAGGCGAGACGGGAATACCTTGGAGGGCGGGTCCCAAGCATCAGAGTGGACGACAGGTGGTTGGAGAAGGCAGGCTGGTCGTACCGTTGCCGGATGGCTGCGTGTTTCCGAGATCAATCCGATCCCGTGTAAATGATGCGCTGAGCTCCGCGGCACCGTTGTGATGTTTCCTCTGCACTTGTCCATTGCATGAGAGCCAATGTCACCAACCCCGACGAAACATGTGTCAAGGACCGCAATTGCAAGGATAACCGGGGTATCCCGGTCAACCCTCTGCAACTTCATGCAGACAGGGGGGCTGAACACCAGCCGCCCGGATGTATTTCAACACGAATCTGGCTTGAACCCTGGCAAGAAAAAGCCATTTCGGATTACGTATCATAGATTGCATTTGACCTGCATGATACGAAGTTTCAGGAACCGGGCGACCCGGCGATTTTTCGAAGGACACCGCGTTGCAGCGTTTCAGGGTTTTGTTGATCAGGCAGAGCGCCGACCGGTTCTCCCGGACAACGCGGAAGCGCTCCATGATCTGGCCGGGTTGCCGAGCAACCGGCTGGAAGCTTTGCGGTGAGATCGCATTGGCCAGCACAGCATCCGGATCAACAGTCAATGGCGCATTTGCTTCCGTTGGACAGACGACGGGCCGCAAGATGTGGAAATCGTTGATTATCACTGAGGATATCTGACATGAATGCAGAGAACGGAATGAGGCCGGTGCATCCCGGCGAGATCCTTCGTGAAGAACTTGGCGAGATTGGGCTGTCGGCCAATGCCCTGTCGAAGGCACTGGGTGTGCCGGTGAACCGGGCTGCAATGATCCTGAACGATCAAAAGGGGGTTAGTGCGGACACGGCACTGCGACTGGCGCGCTATTTCGGGACAACACCGCGGCTTTGGTTGAACCTGCAGATGTCCGTTTAGCTTCGCCAGGCGGAGATTGCGGCAGGCCGCGACATCGCGAATTGCGTGACGCCTCGGCGGTCGGCAACTGAAGGCGCGTTGGCCGATGCCCATTCCTGATTTTCGGTCATTGATACCTCCGACCTCGTTGGTCTTGTGTGGCGTGAGCTGGTTCATCAACCGCCACGCCGCAAGACGCCACAAGCTTGAAATCCAGGTCAGCGACCCTTCACACTGGTCGCAGATCAGAGTCCTGAATTCAGACAAACGGCCTATAACCCTCCATGCAACCGACTGGTGCATCGGAAGAAGGGGAAGCCGCAGGTCTTTCGGCAGCGTGACGTGGAACGAGGAGATCTTGCCCGGGAACAGTTGGGAGAGTAACCTCTCTCCGTATGGTGCCTTCCGCGGGAATTTCTGACGATTCTCCGGGGGGGACTCCCCACCATTTGTAAAGTTGTTTTTGGCGGGAGTATGTGGCCGCCGATACCCGCAAAACTGGGCCACAATTTCACGCCGCTCAACAGCCGACATGCAGAATCACTTCGGCGTCACCCCGCCGTCCGGGCACCAGATTGTTCCCGTACGTGACCGCGCCCGGTTGATCGAATGCAACCCGGGTAAGCTCCGAAGTATCCGGGTGCTCGTTGATCCAGAAAGCCTGCCGATACTGAAATGACAACGCCCCAAACCGTCAATATCACTATGACAAGACACAGGTAGATCCAGTTTGGTGACTATACGATTACGGATTGCAGCTCGATGTTAATCAGTATCATGAAAACAGGCACTTATCACAACATTGTACATGTCTGCGCCAAGAAGAGCCTGGTTGCCACAACATGCCTGCAACTGCCGGGGATCAAACACTGCCGTCCCAACCCTCGGGTGCTTCGGGAAAGAAATTCATGCCACCCTTGGGGTTCATGGGTGGCACAGGCCACTGGTGCCCTCGGGTCAGCGACAATTCCCGGTTCGGACCCGGGTGATAGGTCCCGCCAGGTTCTCCGACAAATTCGCCATCCCTGATCCATTCGAGGTCGGAGCCGTAGAGATCCGCAATCAGAAGTTGCTGCATGCGTTCCAGCCGTTCCTGCTGATCCGGGTTTCCGGCAAGATCATCCATCTCATCCGGGTCATTTTCCAGGTCGAACAACTGGAAGACGTTGCCGACAGGATAGTAGATCAGCTTGTGGGTCGTGTCCCTGAGCATGCGGGAACAATGCCCGGAATCACCGAACTCGCCGTATAGAGTCTGGCGCCCGGTATCGGCGACCATGGACTCGCCTTCCACCGTTTCGGGAACCCCTATGCCGCAGAGATCGAGCAGGGTCGGCATGACATCCTTCAGGCACACGAGGCGATCGTCGGTCCGGTTGAACCCGATCTTCCGGCAATTCCTGGTGCCCATGACGACCATCGGGATCCCGCTTGACCATTCGTAGAATGTCTGCTTGGCCCACAGATTGTGGTTGCCCAGCATGTCGCCGTGGTCGGAAGTGAACATGATGATCGTATCGTCCAGAATTCCTTCCTCGCGGATGGTTCCGATCAGCGATCCAATCTGCTGGTCGATATGTGTACAGAGAGCGTAGAACGCCCGCCTTGCCGCATCTTCTTCCCTTTCCGAATAGACCGCGCGCGAGGCAACTCCCTGCAGGTGATAGGGTAGTTCTGAACAGTCCCGCGCCCAGTTGCCGACAAACTTCCTGTCCATTTCAACGTTGGCATAATGGTCGAGAATTCTCTGCGGCGGAACCAGTGGTGGATGCGGGTGGCGGTAACCGAGATA
This sequence comes from Paracoccaceae bacterium, assembly GCA_963664715.2. Lineage (GTDB taxonomy): Bacteria > Pseudomonadota > Alphaproteobacteria > Rhodobacterales > Rhodobacteraceae > JAPOXR01. Next base: position 268,412 of record CAXXUY010000009.1, on the reverse strand, counting down.
CCACAGGGCAGGACGCTTGGGATCCCTCCGCCGGACATACCTGGCCAGCGTGTCGGTCGCCCAGTTCGTGGCGTGAACCTCCTCCGGCAGGTGCCAGGGCGTCGCCTGATAGGCATTGTTGCTCATTCCGTGCCCGAACTGCCGACCAGGAAACCCCTTGTCCCCGAGGAAGATCTCGTAATCATCCGTAACCCCGTACAGGGTCCGCCCCTCGTCATCCAGCTGGACATCGTCGAAACCGATCCGGTCGCGCTGGGGGAAGGTATGTGTTTTCCCGACGGCATATGCCTGGTAGCCAGCGTCCCGGAATGATTGTGCAAGAGTCGGCAGGTCAGGCATGGGAAGCCTGGGCTGGAATTGCCGGTCACCATGAGTTCTGGCGGAAGTTCCCGTCATCAGGGTACGGCGAGCCGGTATGCAGACAGGATGTTCGGAGTAGCAGTTGGTGAATCGAACACCGTTCCTGCACAGGCTGTTCAGGGTAGGCGTGTGGATCACCGGATGCCCGGCGGCCCCGAGCAGGGCAGCCGGCCAATGATCCGCGACGATCAGCAGCACGTTCGGTCTTGTGGTCATTGATTCTTCGTCCCGTTGTTGCGCGGCAGTCTCCGGCCAAGCGCAGGCAGAAGAAACACGAGGGCCGCAAGTGCAAGTATTGCAAGCGCGAGTGGATCAAGGATGAATTCCAGAAAATCGCCGCGTGCGCTGATCAGGCCCTGACGCAGTTTCCCCTCGAATGTGCCGCCGAGCGCCATTCCGATCACGACGGGTGCAACGGGATATCCGGCAAACCGCATTGCCAGGCCGGCAAGTCCTGCAAGGACGGCCACGATGATGTCCAGCGGGTTTCCGCGTACGACAAATGCCCCGACCAGTGAGAGCACCAGTATCCCTCCCATCAGGACCGGCTCTGGCACCTTCATCAGGCGAGCGAAAAAGCGCGCGCCAACGGCGCCGACGCCGAACATCAGGAGGTTGGCAACCAGGAGGATCAGGAACGCACCGGTCAGCAGTTGGGGGTTGTTGTTGATGAGGTCAAAGCCCGGTACGACGCCCTGGATTGTCAGTACGCCCAGCAGGACGACGGTTCCGCCGTCACCAGGAATTCCGAGAGCCAGGGTCGGGATCAGTGCACCGCCGGTGACAGCGTTGTTCGATGCCTCTGATGCAATGAGTCCGTCCGGTTCCCCCTTGCCGAAGTTCTCTCTGCGCGGCGAAGACCGGCGAAGTTCCGAGTAGCTGATGAAGGTTGCTGCAGTCGCGCCGGTTCCCGGCAAGATCCCGATGAAGGTTCCAATCACGCTGCTCCGCAGGAACTGGGATGTCCTGATCGTAACCTCGGCAATGGGCGGCAGCCGGAAGCCGACATTGGTGACGTCCGGAGGCTTGGAGTCAAAATAGAATGCTGCCCGGTGAAACACTTCGGAAAAGGCAAACAGTCCGATGAGCACCGGAATCAGCGACAGCCCGCCCGCAAGCGCGGGAATGCCGAAATCGAACCGTGTGTAGCCGGTCAGGTCGTCCGGGCCGATGGTCGTCAGCCAGAGCCCGATCATTCCGGCCATCAGACCCTTGATCGTGCTGCCCGCTGAAACCCACGCGATGCAGGTCAGGGCGAAGAGTATCAGTGCAAAGATTGCTGCCGGTCCGAATGCGACCGATACCCGCGCCAGTGCAGGTGCTGCAACGATCAGGACCACCAGCGAAAACAGGCCGCCAACCAGTGACGACAGTGTTGCCCATCCAATTGCCAGGTCCGCCTTTCCCGATCTTGCCATCGGGTAGCCGTCGAAAACCGTTGCAGCGGATTGGGGCGTTCCCGGTGTATTGATCAGGATTGCGGAAATGGAGCCGCCATAGACGGACGTGACATAGATGCCGAGGAACAGCGCCATCGAGGATTCGGTGGACATTCCGAATGCGAATGGCAACGCAACGATCAGCGCGGATACGGTCCCCATCCCCGGCAACGCCCCTGCGATGGTTCCCCACAGGCAGCCCAGGATTATCGCGATGAGGACGTCAAGGTTGGCGAACTGCTGAATTGCGGCAATGATCTGGGTCATGATGATTTACATCATGTGTAACCAGGGTGACCGCGGAAGCGGCAACTCGAAGACGAATGTGAAGACTGCCCAGATCAGCAGCGGTCCGGCGACGCTCAGCGGCACCAGGACAACGGGCTTACGATAGCCGAATGCGCAGCAGAAGAGAAAGAACCCGGGCACCGTTGCAAACACGAAGCCGATCTCCGTCATGGCATAGCTCGTTGCACAGGCAATGAGTGCGACGGACAGGAGCTTTCGGGGGTTTGCTCCGACTGCGTCCCGTGCCCCGGAGCGTACGGCCTGCACGAGAGTCGTCGCGGCCAAGCCCATCCAGACCAGGAGATACACACGCGGCGCGAAAGCCGGTCCGACATCACCGCCAAATGTCGGTACGTCGAACTGGTCGGAAAACGTCACGACGAAGAGTGCCGCCGCGACGGCCAGCAGGACAGCAGAAACGGCGATTTCAATCGTACGGATCATGCAAGTGCCGGTTCGGTAAGCGGCCGCGGTCCGTCAGAAGTGAACCAACCGCGACCGGAAGCAGTCTTGCTCTGTTGCTCCCAGGGCGAACACTACTTGATGAGGCCTGCCTCCTGCAGAAGCATGCCATTGAGCTCAAATGCCTGCTTGAAGAACGCCGAAAAATCCTCGGTTCCCATGTACCGGATCAGGCGGTTTGCGCCTGCCATGTTCTCCTTGAAGCTGTCCGTGGCCACGGCTTGCTCGCAGGCAGCAGACAGCGTCGCGATGACGTCGTCAGGCGTTCCAGCAGGAGCAAAGAACCCGAACCAGACCGATACCTGTGAATCGTAGCCCAGTTCCGCCATGGTCGGCACATCCGGATGCTGGTCCGACCGCTCATCGGACATGATGCCGATCGCGCGCCATCCGTACCTGCTGGCGAAATCGGAGAACCAGGCGGTTGCTTCCGCCCGTCCACCATTGATTTCGGTTGCTATGTCGCCCCCGCCCTTGGTCGGAATGTACTGCGTCGTCACTCCCATGCTGTTGTCCAGCGTGAGTTGCGCCACGTGTGCCATCGACCCCGGGCCGGCACCGGCGAACCTGAGCCCGTCTGAATTTGCTGCGGCAATGTAGTCGTCGATCGTCTGTATCGGGCTGTCGCCTCCAACGACGAGATAGAACGGGCCCTGGCTGACCATGCAGATCTGGGCCCAGCTGTCGGCGTTGTAGCTGGTCTTCTTGAGATGAGGTTGCGTGGTCGTCGTTCCGACCGGCAGGAATCCCAGATTGTATCCGTTCGCGTCGGCTTGCGACAGTTGTGTGGCGCCGACCGTTCCACCAGCCCCTTCGACATTGCTGACGACAATGTTCTGACCCAGTATCTCTTCGAGTTCGGCAGCGAAGAACCTCGCCGGAACATCCGTGCCTCCACCGGCGCCAAACGGTACCAGCATCGATATCGAGCGATCCGGATATTGAGCCCATGCAGGCGCCAGCGAGATTGCAAGACCGGCCGCGCCAAGAATTCCAACAAGTCTCCTCATCACGATTCCTCCTGTTCTGGATTGAAAATTCGACACTAGTCCATCGACCGGATATCAACCATTGTTAGTTTGTCAGTCGCTAACAATAAGGTCAGCAATAATGACAAAACATACTCGCAAACGCACGCTTGGCGATGTGGCAAGTGCCGCGGGAGTTTCGGAAATGACTGTTTCGAGGGTCTTGCGCGGGAAGGGTGTCGTGTCAGCCCGAACACGCACTCATGTACTGAAGGTTGTCGAACAGCTGGGCTATGTTCCGAACCGCGTGGCCGGATCGCTTGCAACCTCCCGATCAAACCAGGTCGCGATCCTTATCCCGTCTCTCCACAACGTCGTTTTCTCCCAGGTCACGAGCGGAATAACCCTGGAACTGGGGAAAGCCAGATACAACGGTATCGTGGGAATAACCGACTACAACCTGGACAGGGAAGAGAAACTGGTTGTTTCCATGATGTCCTGGAGGCCGGCCGCGGTCATCATTACCGATCTCGCCCATTCCGAGCGTACCCGCAACATCCTCGGCAATGCACCGGTGCCGGTCGTCGAGATCATGGACACCTCGTCCCGACCGATCGACATGTGTGTTGGTCTCAATCATGCGGATGCCGGTCGGGTGCTGGCCGAACACCTGGTCACCAGGGGTTACCGGCGGTTTGGCTATCTTGGCTGGCACGCCAATGATTTTGCCGCGTCCCGCAGGTTCCGGTCGATTGCGCGCTACCTTGATGACAGCGGACTGCCAATCGACGCTCCGGATATCTATTCCGAGCCGCCGGACATTGCATCGGGAAAGGACGGACTTCGCATGCTGCTGAATGACCGGCCGGACCTCGATGTGGTCATCTTCTCGAATGACACGGCGGCTGTCGGCGGGATCTACCACTGCATGCAAGCCGGAATCGATGTTCCAGGCCGGCTTGCCATTGCAGGATTCAGCGGGCTGCAGCTCGGCCAGGAACTTCCGAGGAAACTCACAACGATCAGGACCCGACGGTTCGAAATCGGCAGGTCTGCAGCGAGAATGGTTCTCGGCGCAATGACACGGCGGCGGACAGACTCGGTCCTTGATCTCGGGTTCGAGCTGATCGAAGGCAGCACATCGTAGACCGGTTTCCGGATGGTTGCCTGCCACTGACTGCCCGGAATCTGCCCCGGCGGAAACACCCTTGCGGTTCATGCCCGCATCTTGACCAGCCTGACGGTTCTGGACAGAATCAGGCGCCGAGACTCCCGGTTCCCCGGAAACGGCCGCCAACCATGCAAGGTTCCGTTTGTCCACGAAAACACGGCCAGTCCGCCGCATGTGATGCCGTGAATTCTTGGTCATTCCGGGTATGGATGCCTGATGCACTTGCTGAATGCCGGTACAAGGCAACATTCACCTGTTCCCGGAATTCAGGTCGGGGCAGCGATTGCGACCGCGATCATGTTCCTCCCGAATCCGGCCTGGTCCCAGGCTGGTCTGTTCGACGGGAACAGGCTTGGCTTCACAAGGTTGTTCGGAACCGAACATGGCGACAGTAACAGCGCTGGTCTGCTCAACCGGATTTTCGGCCCCCTATTCCCGGCTGGATCGGGATCGGTTGACTCGACGATGGTGTCCGTCCTTGTCGGCCATCTCAATATTGCAGTTCTCGCAATAGGGGGCCTGCTCTTTGCCTGGAGCCTGACGGCCGGCGTGCTCCAGTCTGCGCATGAAGGCGAGGTTCTTGGCCGGCGATGGTCCTCCCTCTGGGCACCGCTGAGGGTCGTCTTCGCGGTTGCGTTGCTGCTTCCAGTCCCCGGTCTCGGTGGATACAACTCGGTGCAAGCCGGGGTCGCATGGATCGTGAAGGGCTCGACCATGATGGCATCCGAGCTCTGGGGACAAGGCGCGCAGCTGCTTTTGTCCGGAGAATTGCCGATCACGGGTAGCTCGGCCCGGCTTGACGGCGAACTATTCGGAGCAGTCTACCGCAACCAACTCTGTGCATGGCTGGCCAATCATCAGCTTGAGACAGCCGGGAGCGAATCGCGGGTTCGGTTCGAACCTGTCGAGACTCGCAGTTCCGTACTTGTGATGTCATCGCTCGGGGGTCGCAACAGCGAAATCTGTGGTGCGTACGAAATACCACGAACGACCGACTACATCTCGGAGGGTCATTCGGGCACGGGCCCGGAAGTGGAGCAGGCGTTTCACAATCTCCATGCGGGGGTACTCGAGATCATTGTCGATGGATCGAACCGGGCAATTTCCCGGCAATGGCCTGCAATTCTGTCGGGCGAACAGGGGGTTCCGGATGTCACGGACGAGATCGCCCGGTCGCTCGACCTTGCCAATGACCGCCTGCGCGACGGCAACAACCGGTTGTTGCTGGCGGTCACCGGCGGTGACGGCGAACGAAGCGCCGCCAGGGAGAGAATCAGGGATTTCATGACCGGCGGATGCTCAGGGGGGCAGGGCGGACCGGCAAACAGATCTGGTTGCAGCGGAGAGGGCTGGATCGGTGCCGGCAACTGGCACATGACACTGGCGCGGCTGAATTCGGAATTGATGGGTATGATGAGCGCGTCGTTCACCGCCAGGGAGTCCGGCTACATGTCGGATAACTGGAGGAGGTTGAACAGGCAGGTCGTGATTGAGGCCGACGCGCCGGGTTTGCTCAACAGGCTGTTCGGCAATGCCGATGTCAACAAGTACATGCATGTGGAAGAGGCGAACCGGATCTGGTCGGTTGCCACCGCCGGGTTGGAGGATGCTGCCGCAAGACTGGCGCCGCTGGGCATCGGATTGCCGGGCAAGATCATCGAGGAGGTGGCTCCGGCAGGTCCGTCAGGCCTGCTGGCCCGCATCTGGCGGGTGGGCTTCTCCGATGAGATCGAGAGGCTCGTCAGAATGCTTTCTCCATCAAGCTACGGCCAGGATCCGATTGTCGGGCTGGTCAATATGGGAAACTGGTTCATTGACGTCGCCGGGGCGCTGATTTTCGGCGGTGCAACGGTCTCGTTACTTTCCGGTGGTGCAGGAACAACCGTTGTTTTCCTGATCGCTGCGCCGATGGCAGCAATCGGGGTAACGCAGTCCTTTGTCATACCGATGCTCCCCTTCATCTACTGGATTCTCGGTGTGGCCGGATATTTCCTTCTTGTTGCGGAGGCCGTGGTCGCAGTCACCCTTTGGGCACTCATGCATTTCCGGCTGGACGGCGATGGAATCTCCGGGGATGCCGGCCGCCAGGGCTGGTTCATGCTGCTTGCGCTGCTGCTGACACCGTCTCTCATGATCATGGGATACATGCTCGGAATCGTGATTTTCAGGGTGGTTGCCGGACTGCTCGATATCGGAATGCACTATGCGATGAGTGCTCTCGTCAACGCATCCCCGATCGTCGGAATATTCGGTCTCATTGCCACGGGGTTCCTGTTCGTGCTGTCCCACATGGTCATCATCGAGAAGAGCTTTTCGCTCATCTCGGAGTTTCCTGACCGGATTCTGAAGTGGATCGGTGCGTCTGCTGGCATTGGCGACGCGGCCGCAGAGCGCCATTTCCGGAGTTCATCTTCCGCGGCGTCCTCATCAATCGCAACAGCGACGCGGCAGCTGGGCCATCAATCCCGACGCAGGGTTTCGATGGCTCCCGGCATCAAGTAGTCAGGTGATGCCGCGGCCGCCTATTTCAACAGGCCGAATTTCGCAGTCCTTGCAAGTCCTGCAACGTGGTCCAGAAAAACGCGGATGCGTTCTGTCTTGCGGAGATCGGGATGTGTGAGTAGCCAGAGATCGGTCGCCATCGACGGAATTGCTCCGCCCACGCGACTCAGGCGCTCGTCATTCTCGCCGAGATAACAGGGCAATACTGACAGCCCGAGTCCGGCACTGGCTGCAGTGAGCATCCCGTACACCGTGTTCACGCGAATTCGGCAACGTTCGACGAATCCTTCCTGCTCAAGCCAGCGATCAAACGCCGGATATGTCATGCCTTTGTCAGGGCCGATCCAGTCGATGGAGGCCATCGCCTCATCGTTGTCAGCTTCTGCGGCCAATGATTTCGCCATGTAGGCCGCCTGTTCAATAGTTCCGATTCTTCGGCCCACGAGACTTTCGTCCGGCCTGTGGGACGGCCTTATGGCTATGTCCGCTTCACGTCTGGAAAGGCTGAAGACATCGTTGGAAACCACCAGCTCAAGTTGGATGTCAGGGTATGAACGATGGAAATCCCGCAAACCCGGCAGCAGCCAGCCGAAAAGTAACGTGTCGGTGGTTGTGATCCGCAGCGATCCCGATGGCCGCAGGTCTCGACCGGCAATACGGCGTTCCACCTCCAGGACGCCATGCCTCATTTCTTGCACGAGCGCGCAAACTTCCTCGGCCGCTGCTGTCGCAGTGTAACCGTCACGGGCTCGATCAAAGAAACGCACCCCCATCTTCCGCTCGAGCCTGTTCAACCTCCGAAACGCGGTCGGATGGCTGACATGAAGCGCGCGCGCCGCGCCAGAAAGTGTTCCGACCTCCGCGATGGCATGCACCAGACACATGTCGTCCCAGGAGAGTATATTGTACACTCTTGCAATGTCCTCTTGCATTATTGCCGAATGGTATTGCAGGTATGGGTATCATAGGATGCGCCGGAGCCGTAGTCCAAAATCAGGAGGTGCCACCATGCATGCTCTGATCGTCCACTGCCATCCGGAACCGGTATCATTCAATGGGGCGCTCACGAGCGTGGCACGGACGACCCTACGGGAGCGGGGATTTTCCGTGGACATCACCGATCTCTATCGCGAGAAGTTCGATCCGTGCGAACGCGCGGAGCATTACGAGCATCGCAAGAACAATGCGGTCTTCTCTCCTTTGGGCGAGCAACGCCACGCCTTCGAGACCAAAACGCTGCCCGTTATCGTTCAGAGAGAAATCGCGCGGCTGGAATTCGCGGACCTGGTGGTGTTTCAATTCCCGATCTGGTGGCACGGCCAACCGGCCATGCTCAAGGGATGGTTTGACCGGATCTTTGTGAATGGAGGCCTTTACACCAGCGCTATGCGCTACGACCGCGGTTACTTTCGAGGCAGGAGGGTGGTGTGCTCCGTTACGACCGGAGCCCCTGAAATCGCGTTCGGGCTTGGCTCCCGCGGCGGTGACATCGAGCGGATCCTCTGGTCAACCCATTATTCGCTTCATTACATGGGCTTTCACGTCCTGCCGCCCTTTGTGGCCTTTGGTATCCAGGGCCATGGCTATGTCCATTCGGATGAAGACAGCAATGATCGCTGTCTCACCCTGTATCGCAGGAAGTGGAAAGAGCGTCTGCAGACCCTGGACCGGGACACGCCGCTCGTGTTCCCGGTGTGGGACGATTGGAATGAAGACGGCCGTTCGAAATCGGTGCGAAGCTGAGCGGCCACGCATCTGACCTGAGCCCGGTCCGACCTTCCGGCAACACAGTTTTATGCAGGATAGAACGAACCTCGGCTTTGGTGCTGCGGCCGCGGAAAAGCGCTCTTGCACGCAAGACGCGATGTCCTTCATCCGGCAAGTTGCGCACAGTCAGGATCGGCAACGCAAGACTCTGGTTTGCTTTCAATGCATGGCATACGGTACCATGAATGCACGCAAACAAACGTCAATGGCCAGTAACGAAACTTGCTGATGACCTGTCCTATGCGGCGGAATTTTCAGCTTCGTGATATTCAAGACCGCTGAATCCTGAACCACGTCTTCTATGCGTTCCTTTGGCTTGATTTTGCCAATCGGGATCGACCGCATCCTGTGATTGGTGGCCTTCCCGACCTCCGGCAAATTGCTCTCGTCCCTGAAACCGGCATCACCGGGTCTTCGGTAACATTCTTAAGTGAGGCAATACGAGCTCTCACCCAGATTGTCGCTCTATAGTCGGGAAAAGTGAAACATCAAACGTCGTCATGTGATGCTCCGCTATGCTCAGCACCAGCGTCTCGAAAGGGGCGCGTCCGCAGAGGATGCGCTGCGCCGTTCAGCCTGTTGCGGCACGTCCCGCCATAAGGGGACTCCGACTCCGGCCGTTCTGCGTGTATACGGCACGCCGGTGCCAGCCATTGCCGGGGAGGCGTCATGCGCAGCAGCAAGACCATCCACGTGATCTCGGCCCATGCCGAGGGGGAGGTGGGCGATGTGATCGTGGGCGGTGTCACGCCGCCTCCTGGCGAGTCGTTGTGGCAACAGCGCAGCTTCATCGCCCGCGACCAGACGCTTCGCAACTTCATGCTGAACGAGCCGCGGGGCGGCGTGTTTCGTCACGTGAACCTGCTGGTTCCGCCGAAACATCCCGATGCGGATGCGGCCTTCATCATCATGGAGCCCGAAGACACGCCCCCGATGTCGGGGTCGAATGCGATCTGCGTTTCCACGGTTCTGCTGGATGGCGGCCTGCTGCCGATGCGGGAGCCCGAGACCCGTCTGACGCTGGAAGCGCCCGGCGGTCTGGTCAATGTCCGTGCCGTGTGCCGGAATGGCAAGGCCGAACGGATATTCGTGCGGAACCTGCCCAGCTTTGCCGACAGGCTTGATGTGCCTCTGGAGGTGCCGGGACAGGGCACGCTCCATGCGGATACGGCCTATGGCGGCGACAGTTTCGTCGTGGTTGATGCCGGTTCCATCGGCTTCGAGATTATCGAGGCCGAGGCCGGGGACATTGCCCGCCTCGGGGTTGCCATCACGGGTGCGGCCAATGAGCAGCTTGGTTTTTCGCATCCCGGTGATGCGGACTGGAACCACATTTCCTTCTGTGCGTTTTGCGGGCCTGTCAGTGCGAGCGGGACGGGTCTGACCGGGAAATCGGCTGTGGCGATCAGGCCGGGCAAGGTGGACCGTTCGCCCACCGGCACCGCGGTGTCGGCACGACTGGCGCTGATGGCGGCCCGGCGGCAGATACAGCCGGGACAGACCTTCGAGGCCGTGTCGATCATCGGATCCCGCTTTACCGGCCGAATTGTCGGCGAGGTGGAGGTTGGAGGGCGTCCGGCCATTCTGCCCGAGATCGGCGGCCGTGGCTGGATCACGGGCATGCACCAGCACATGCTGGACCCGTCCGACCCGTGGCCATGCGGCTATCGCCTTGGCGATACCTGGGGGGCTTGAGCCGCCCGATCGGTGCGGGTCTGGCGCCGGCGGGGCGAGGTGTTCATCCTGCAGTGCTTTCCGAGCGGCGAGTCGGAGCGAGGATGCCTGGCTCGGCGGGATGACTCTGCTGGCTGAAGCCGTAAGTTTCCATTGAGGCTACCCGCTCACGGCAGCGACGTGTTTCCGAAGCCTTGGTACCGGTTCTGGTTGATAGGTATTCTTGAACATTTGAACTAGATCCAGGACATGTCCTGAAAGAAACTGGAATCTGTGCAATGACCATTCGATTGTGGCACGAGATCTACCGTTAGAAGCAACCGTATCAATAAAATAGGGGTGTATCCTCTTGACACAAGGGTGTCGTATGTAATTTACGTCGCAAGGAAAAATACGTCAACCTTTCTTGACGTGCGACGTAGTTTGCGCTACACGGCGGCATGATAACGAATCCTGCAATAGACGTGCTGCAACGAGAACTTGACGGCACTAGCCACCAGATTGATGAATTGGCGGATTCTCTAAGAGCCGCCAAAGCAAAGCAAAAGTCCCTTGAGGATGCACTGTCGGTTTTGAGGGGGCACCCAGTCTCGTCACAAACGTCGCGCACAACGCCTAACGGCGGGCCAACGCTTAAGCGGCAGATCCTAGACCTCCTTACTCCAGATGGAATGGGGCTGTCTCCGGCTGAAATTGCCGATTTACTGACGAAAAATGGACGCGAAACAGGAAACACGTCCGTGTCCTCAACGCTTTCTCGCATGAGAAATGACGGGGTTGTCGTCAAACGCGGGCGAAAATGGTTCCTGCCGGCCGACTCTCTCGATCCTCAATCGGCGTTCGCTGATGTCGATATCACAGAACCGCCGCGGCCCGCGCGGACGACCAAACATTCGGATTCCACAGGATCCGAAGAAGCGAACACCGGAAGCTCAGAAACAACTTCCGGTGTTCTTGACCTCAACATAAACCCCATCCCGGGACAAGATACGCGAGGTAATCCTAATGTGGACCCGTTTGTTATCGGTCAGGCTGACCCGCTAGGGTCAGAATAGCCGACAAGGCAAAACGAGGACGGTTCTGTGGTAACCGTCCTCGTTCTTGTATGCTAGAAATGAGTTGAAGTCAAGAATCGTGAAATGGGTCCATGACGTTACCATTGTCGAAGGCTCTAAAGCAGGGGAAACTGGAGGACTTTATAGTCCAGGAAGAATCCCGTGGTGTCAGACCAGTCAGCATGGTTGAGTTTTATGAAACTATTTCGACTGTGATCAAAACGCCGCTATCAGACGATCAAACATCAAGTTCACCTCGTCACGATTGTTCGCACGAAAAGTGAACTCGTCCAAATACCTTTTCATGTGCTTTTGACTGATTGAGACGTGCGTGCCCCGAATGGAGTGCTTGAACTGACACCAAAACCATTCCACTGAGTTTGTGTGATGGAGTTGCTTGGTTTGGTAGTCATAGACTGCCCATTGCTTTTTCCCGTGCTTCACTGCAACATGTTTAGCCTTCCCGCTCCAGTAACCCGTATGACATCAGTTCATCAGTCGAATCCACTGCCCCTCGTTCAACGTGACTCAGCGTTTTTTCGCGCAGCGTCTCTATCTTCACGTTGGGAATTATTTCGGTAACTAGTCGGCCGCCGCGCTCTTTGAACCCCATGACAATTGTCTTGCCTGCCGCACCGCGGCCACGCTTCCCGGGACGCTTTCCATCAACATATGCTTCGTCAATCTCAACGTGACCACTCAGAAGCAACTTTACGTTGCCCTTGTCCATTTGCTCACGAATTTTGTGCCCAATCCGCCAGGCGGTCTTATATGTAACCCCCAACTGACGTTGCAGTTCCTTGCCTGAAACACCGTGCCGAGTTGTGACGAACAAATAGATTGCATAGAACCACACTTGAAGTGGCGTCCTGGTGTCCTGAAAGATTGTGCCAGCGGTGGGATAAACATGATCTCCACAATTGGCGCATGCCCATGCCCGGCGCTTGCTCATTCGATGAAAGGCACTTTCGTCTCCACACTTACGACACACATGCTTGTCGCCAAACCGGACCCTAAAGATATGCTCGAGGCAGGCTTCGTCATCAGGAAACCTTGTGAAAAAATCACGAACGCTAAATGCTGGTGATACGGATTTGCTTTTCTGTTCCATAACCAATATATGGGCGCACGGCCTACTTGTGTCAAGGGGATAGACCCCATAATAAAAGGATGAGAAGGACAAGCAGCGCAAACAGTTGCGGCTGGTCCCCGGTCTCCAAGCGGCTATAATTCGACGAATTTGCGATGGTCGATATGATCGGTTGCGGCTGGTCCCCGGTCTCCAAGCGGCTATAATCTCGGGATCGTCAAGGGAGTGTTCTTCTTTGTTGCGGCTGGTCCCCGGTCTCCAAGCGGCTATAATGGTCCGTGTCCTAGGCATGTTTCCATCACTGTTGCGGCTGGTCCCCGGTCTCCAAGCGGCTATAATGAAGCCGACGGGATGTCCGTTGCGCAGATCGTTGCGGCTGGTCCCCGGTCTCCAAGCGGCTATAATTGTGCCAGTTATCGTCCGGATCGCCGACGCGTTGCGGCTGGTCCCCGGTCTCCAAGCGGCTATAATGCAACCGCTCAAAGAGATCGTCAGTAATGAGTTGCGGCTGGTCCCCGGTCTCCAAGCGGCTATAATGAACTTCGTTGCCGCCTTCAGGACGCCATCGTTGCGGCTGGTCCCCGGTCTCCAAGCGGCTATAATACCGAACGGAAAGGAAAAGACGGATGTTCGGTTGCGGCTGGTCCCCGGTCTCCAAGCGGCTATAATCGAAATTCGTGGCGTCGCCGACGAGCTGGCGTTGCGGCTGGTCCCCGGTCTCCAAGCGGCTATAATACGGGCTGGTGACGGGCGTATCACCGACTCGTTGCGGCTGGTCCCCGGTCTCCAAGCGGCTATAATGTTGTCTGGTATTTGGTGAAAGATAAGTAAGTTGCGGCTGGTCCCCGGTCTCCAAGCGGCTATAATGGAAAATCAAGCAGCTGTTGCCTCGGATTTGTTGCGGCTGGTCCCCGGTCTCCAAGCGGCTATAATCCATATTCACCTATCCCCCGGAAATTCCGGGGGAATTTCTTGCCAAGTGGTCGCAAAACACACATGATAGCCTCAAAACAGCGTTAGTTGCTCAGGAATTTCGTCTCTCTGTTCATGATTTTTTCCCGTGAAAATCCGGGCATTCGCGTATTGTTTGTCAGTAATTGTGACAATATGCAGATTCCCTCTTCCTGGCCATGCGTCGCCGATGCGTGTCATGTGTGTTTCCGCTGCTTCCCTGCTTTCGGCAAAGCGCAGGTAGACAGAGTACTGGGCCATCTCGAATCCACGGTCGAGCAAGAAATGACGAAACCTGGTTGCAGCCTTTCGCTCAGCCCTTGTACCCACGGGCAGGTCGAACATGACGTAAAGCCAGGTCATCCGATAGGCACTGAGGGCTGGGCGCCGAGCAGTCACTCTTGCACTATTCCAGTGGCAAAGGCCGACGAGGAAATTCCAGATGCCGCGCCTCTCCGGCAAAGCAACGAGCGGTCGAAAGCGCAAGCCGCTGTAAGCACAAATTTACGGGGCTGATCCCGCGTGGACTGCTCATGTCAGTGACTAGAACCCGAGCCAGGCGAGGCTTGGTGTGCTTGTCCACTTCGGTGCTCCCGTTTCTCGCAAGGTCCAACACGAGAAGGTCTGCCACGGGCCGGAACGGTTCCATGAGATCATCAGCGAGCGCAAAGGAATTGCCTCGTTGACGGTGTGCAATCCCCAGTGCCGGGTGCAGTCCGGCAGCCATCACCGCACGTGCCGCGCCGGCACGCAATACCGTATAGGCGTAATTCAGCATGGAGTTGATACCTTGCAGCGCTCGGTCACGACGAAAGTCCTCACCGAACATCAGTGGCCAATAGCGACGTGCGGCCTGTGCTTCGACATTGTCAGGATCGCCCGACCGGACCTTCCTGGAAAGCAGGTAGAAACCCTCGTGCGGCGCGCCCGCGGCCTCCAGGGTTTGACCCTGACCGATAATCTTGGCGCGGACAATCTGGGTCCACAACCGCTTACGAAGAGGTTTCGGAGCTTGGGCCTGATCCGTCATCCTGCCAGCCTGTTCGTGGTGCCCGTTTGCCGTCCACAGAAAGGCTGCCGGCATATGGTTTGGCCCGCATAAGACCAGCGGAATACACCGTTCCGCCAGTGCTGCAAGCAGATTGTTGGAGTACGTAATCCCGTGGGCTGATATGATTACAGCTCCCAGGTCGTCGATGGGTATCCTTCCAATCTCGGCCCTGTTTTCAGCTACCGTCATGAAGCCGCGTGACTTGGCAAGGTGGCGGCCGTCTTCCGCGACCTCGATAATTCGGCCGATCATCGTCTGGCTTTCACCCGGTGCACACGGCCGATCGGGTCGACACGGACGCGACGCGCCTTGGCGGTCTTCAATGTCGAGTAGACCGGCATCATGAATCTAAATGGATCTTCTTCAGTCGAGCTCTTGTGACGCTTCTGAAGGGAGCCCGCTTCATTGTGTTGTGCAAGGAAGACCTTATTCGCTGAAGGCCTGAGTTGCACGACCCTGTAGACTCTCCTTCCTTCTCCAAGATCGGCCTCGATGAAGTCACCTCGATGTACACGCATCACAAGCCGGGCATCCGGATATGTCTTCCTCCAATTCGGTTCATGGCCAGGCCGGTTGGCGTCGTAGACCGTAACACCTTCTCCTTGCCATTTGCCATTCGGCAGTCGGTAGATTTCTATCGAGTGGTTGTCCGCGGTTTCGTAGGCCTTCCGGAATCCGAACCCATCGAGACTGCGAATGTGCCTGACTTCCCGGACGGAAGCCTTGGTTTCCAGTACTCGGACACTGCGAATGTCGCGTGCAGTGCCGAATTCGAGAAGAACATCCTCAAGTCTTCGGCCGGATAACTTGGCGTCTTTGGCAACCATTGCAAGTTCATTCCGCAATCCGTGATCCCTGATCCGCAGGATCATCGGTGCTGTCAACTCACGAAGTGGCCTGCGGCGCACCAGATTATACCTCTTCCCATCAACCACCTCATCCACCTGCCCAAACGCCATCCCATCCAGCAACTGCCCGGAAGTCATGTGCACGTCATTGCCCGCGCCGGGCCTCAGCCCGTGATCCGGACGGTGGCTGACGACTAGCATCTGCAACCGGGCATCCAGTGCTTTGTGATAGCCTTCAAATGGGATCGGAAATGCGTCCTTTGGAAAGAGACGCTCGAGGTTCAGTTCTTCCGCTTTGCCCGAGGCATTCGCGATCCGGTTGAGAAGACCCAGATCCGTGCAGGCAATCACAAATGCATCTATTGCGTGGTGCCTGTGATCATTCCGGTTCTTCCTGTTGTGGTCGCTTAGCAGGCCGTCTAGGCCCCAACGCGCGCGCAGCATCGCCGTCAGTCGGCCAGGAAACACACGAACAGACCTGCAGACATTTTCTAGATATGCTTTGGCCAATCGCGACAGGTGCTGCGTGTCCGTCAATTGCCGTGCCAGAAAGCCGCCTTCATCTTCGAATCTCTGCATTGCGCCAGGCGCAAAGCGCCAAGCCTTCTTCGGAAAGAGCGACTCGGCACGCTCGCAGATGTCCGCCAATTCTTTACCGGTCCAAACACTCTCTGGAGCACGGTTGCGTTTCTTCCGATTCACTTTCCGTAGACATAGAACCTTGTTCGCAAATCCATCATCCAGCGTCTGGGAATATGGCAGAATATGGTCAATCTCGATCTCGCCACTGAACAGCATTGAAACACTGATGGGCCTGCCGCTATAGACGCAAATACGGCTCAATGCCGGGAGATCGTGATAAAGACGGAGTCTCATCCGGTTGTCATATGTGTCTGCAAGGCCCAGTTCGGACAGGGTATCCCTGAACTCGTTGTTCTTTCTCTCATTCTCCCGGTTTTGCCGGTCCAGCCTCTCCTTGCGTTCCTTATTCAGTTTCAGTTCGCGTCCTAGTTCGACGGCAATATCCTCTGGAGGCCCGTATTCGTCGATCAGGGCATTGACCACGAGGCGAAGCTGGTTGAGTCCGATGTGAACGGTTGGATTGGAAACTCGACCGATCGCTTCATGGCTACCTTTAGGCGCATTAGGCCATTGAATGACGTGCTCCTCAAGCACCTTGCCGTAATAGGGCAAACGCTCATGCAGCTTGCCGGGACGTCGGTCGGAGTGGTGATAACCCAGGCATTCGATTGCCTCGTCGTAGGTTAACGGTCTCCGATATACTTCACCGGTCGCTGGGTCATGGGCTTCCCGGCTCTCCCGCCCCATCGTTTCGACCAGTCGCCGCAGCGCGGCTATACTGAAGCGGCCGTGACCCTGTGGAAGACGAATACCGCTGACATGCTCGGCGGATGCGGCATCCAGCTCCAATTCGGCCTGAAGCCAGTCGCAAAGCGCAACTTCGTCCTGATCCTCCAGAAGCCGTTCCACGATCTCCACCTGCCGGTCAAGATCAAGCCTGCGCCAGGCTGCCCCGAATGTCCGCTTCGCGGCGAGGACCCGAGCGGTTTCATCGCACTGGAACCCCTTGCGGCCCGACCGTTCGTAATTGAGCCGGGCATCGTCCGGAAGTTTCAGTTCTCTTCGCAACTTCTCAAATTCTACAATTCGCGATGACCGTTTTAACAGAACGCCGACGATCAACTCGAACTCACTCACTCTAAGCGGTCTTTCAGCCTGACCCCGCCGGATCACGCGCAGCTGGCAGGCGTCCTGCATGATCCGAAAGCGCTGGTAGAGTGGATGTGCCTTTGGAGCACGCTTTTCGCTGGGAAACAAACTGCAATTTCCTGCAATCGGATCCTTGAGCGGACGTTGTTCGATGACGATGCGTTTGATCTTGCCTAGCAATTCGTCCGTCAGCAGGCGGGGATGGTGCTTTTTCTGTTCATGCCAAATTGCATCGATTTCCTGCTCAACCATGGAACGGGTCGGATAGAGGTCGTACAGGGCCTTTCCGCCGTCGGTATCGGCCCGGAACCGCACAGGTCGTGCAGCCGCTCCCTTGTCTCGCCGACCGTATCTGTCGCGCCCGTGCCTGCGAGCCAGAAACTCCCCCAGAGTTCGCGCACCTTCGGACTCCAGACGGTCTTCAAGTGCCTTCACCGCAAGTTTCATTGCACTTCTTTCGTCATCTCCCGAATCGGCTATCCGGTTGGACTTGAAGCCCCGGCGCTGGTTCAGGTGAAATAGCGCCCTGCCGATCTCGCCAGGTTCAAGCACACGATCCAGAGCTTCCTGCCGCAGAAAATAGGGATCAAGCCTTTCAAGTGCCTTTCGCGCCTGTGCATCTTGCGGCATCAAACCCGCACGGACCAGGAGATCCAACAAACGGTCGCGCCTTCGCGTAAACCTATTTCGCCGCCGACGTTGCCCGCGGAACTGTCGCCTTGTAGCCGCAAGCGAAGTCTTGGATTGGGGATCACGGCCAGCTTCTTCATTCGGTGAGACGATGCGTACTCCTGCATCCAGAACATCTGACGGCCGGCCCTCAAAATCAAGCTGAACTGCACACCAGCCTATGGAATTGGTGCCCAGGTCCAGTCCAAGCCTGTACTTCCGCATTCCATGCCCCTCTTTACGCAAACTCAACTTGACTTTGCCAAAAAATTTATGCAATTTCAATGCGGGTGAATCCCATTAGCTTAGCCGCTTGGAGACCGGGGACCACCCGTTAACAAGCCCCAATGAGGGCGAAAAATAAGTCGGGCCGGGCAGGAAACTCCTGACCCGGCCCGCGCTTGAGAGCGTTTTGCGTTTAATTGGTTTCATATCCTGCGGCGGCCCTGCGCAGCAACGCCTTGAGCGGCCATGTTACAAAAATTTGCCGGATTTGCCGGGGGTGTGGTCTGGCTCCGTCTTTCTTCAAGATCCTTGCCGGATCGGGATTTGCTCAAGCTCCGCTCCATGCAGTGACATCAACTCGCTCATCATCTCTGGCCCGATCCCGAAGGCACGTTCGACAAGACGCACTTCGCCCCTGATGCCGGGCTGAAGCTGGAAGGCTTTGGCCTGCTTCTTCCGGAGGGAGCGCATTGCCTCGAAGCCCTTGATCGTGGCGCAGGCCGTCTTCATTGACCTGAAGCCAAGGGTCGGCTTGATCAGGCGCTTGAGTTTGCCATGGTCGGCCTCGACGACGTTGTTGAGGTATTTCACCTGTCTGTGGTCGGTATCGGAGGGGCATTTGCCCTCTTTCTTCAACTCCCGGATGGCATGGCCGTAGCATCCCGCCTTGTCCGTGTTGATCACGCAGGGCTTCTGCCACTCCTTGCATCCGCGCAGCGCCTTGCCCAGGAACCGCTTGACGGCGTTGGCATTGCGGGTCTGCGACAGGTGGAAGTCGACGGTGTCGCCACGGCTGTCGACCGCGCGGTACAGATACGCCCATTTCCCTTTGACCTTGATGTAGGTCTCATCCACGTGCCAGGATCGCGATAGTCCGTCTGGACGACAATGCCACCGCAGGCGCTTTTCGATCTCGGGGGCATAGGTCTGGACCCATCGGTAGATCGTGGTGTGGTCCACCGCGACGCCACGCTCCTCCAACATTTCTTCAAGGTCACGGTAGCTGATGCCATACCGGCAATACCACCGAACTGCCCAAAGAATGAACTCGCCCCGGAAATGCCGCCACTTGAAGTCATGGGTCATGGGAGGGTCTCCAAAAGCACAGCCTGTCAGAGGCTACCGGTACCTCGCTCACAAAGACCACTGAGAGCAGTTTTTGCAACAGGGCCCCCTGCGCGCACCCCTGTCCGGAAAGGAGCAGTTCAGGACACCACACAAAACAACCATCCACAAACGCGCTGCTGGACCTACGGTGTCGAGGAGGGCGGGTTTCTACAAGTTCCGGCCCCAGGTAGCTTTGAGATCAGGAGCGAGCCCTGGCGAAATTCTGTCAGTCCCGTTCAATGAGATCCCAATTGTTGCCAAATTTGTCCGTGAATACTGCCACCGTGCCATACTCTTCGTGTCTGGGTTCCTCCTGAAACTCGACACCCCGTTTCACGTAAGTCCGGTAGTCCCGCCAGAAATCATCAGTCACCAGAAACAGGAATACGCGCCCACCCGCCTGGTTGCCGATAGCTGCACTCTGGCGCTCGCCGCTTGCCTTGGCCAGAAGCAGACTCGTGCCGGCCCCGGGCGAAACCAGAACCCATCGCTTGTCTTGTGAAAGCTCCGTGTCCTCGATGAGCGCGAAGCCCAGCGCTCCCACAAAGTAATCGATTGCCTCCTGGTAGTCCGGGACCAATATCGTCACCGCACCAACAGACCTCTGGTGTCTTCCGGTTTCCGTCATGTTTCTTCCTGATCGTTCCAGGGATGGATTGCAATGGCACAGGTGTGCTGAAGCCGGGAAGCACTCATGGAGAGGTGAGCGACAACCAGCGACGATACTTGAAGCAAGGTGAAACGCCAAAACCTTGTCAATGCAAAACGGCCGAGACAGTCCAGGTTGGTTGACGCTACAGGAAAAAATTGATGACGCGAACCGGACGAGATTCTCCGCAAGCGCCGGCATCACAAAATATGGGAAATCGGAGAATGGCCCGGGCAAGTCTGTGATGGCTGGCTCAACCGCTTCGCCGTCACAGGTTCATCAGAATAAAAACGCTTGTTCCGTCGAAGGCCCCAACGCCCGTGGATGCGAGCGCTGTGCCGACGGTCCCGGCGAAACCGGGTCGACTGGAAGAGGCCGGAGCGCATGGCCGAGATACCATGGCCGCGCGTCTCAATCCGCCACCCATGGCCAGCCCGGCGGTTTGCCGTCAATCACCCGAGTTAGGAGCCGGGTGGATCGGCGTCCAGGTCCGGATCTTTGCGGTGGGCGCGCGTTCCTGCCTCGATAGGACGGGTAGGGGCATACGGTCACGGAGACGGGACCGGGAATTCGGCGATCACCTGTGGGTCCTGAGCCCGGCAATACAATCTGGACTTGGTCTGCGCATCTCCGATCTGGCCCGCGGCGCGTTGGGATGCAGCACCGAGAGGCCGAATGAAAGAGAGCGCCTGATCACCCTGCCCGGCATGTCAAGGAAGCCTGCATCCCGAGGAGCGTCCATACACGGACTCTCAAACGAATTGCCTGGAAACCGGGAGTTGAGGATCTCCAAGGGATCTGGCGGGGGTCGGTTCCGGCAAGGTGGCATTCCTGACCGGGAGGACTGGCATCGGTCTTACCTTTGACCCCTGAACCATGGAGTGAGAAGTGCACGCGGATAGTCTGCCCGTCGTGCAACAATCACGAGAGCGATGATCGACAGGATGAACGGCATCATCAGGAATACCTGGGGCGGAACCAGCGCGCCGGCCTCGGTTTGCAGACGCACCTGAAGGGCATCGAACATGCCGAACAGCAGCGCGCCGATGAGTGCTTTGCCGGGTTGCCAGCTTGCGAAAATGACAAGGGCAATACAGATCCAGCCGCGCCCGTTGACCATGCCGAAGAAGAAGGCATCGAAGGCGGACATGGTGAGGAATGCGCCGCCGAGAGCCATCAACGACGATCCTGCGACCACCGCGCCCATGCGCAGGCGGATGACGGAAAGGCCCTGCGCGTTCACGGCTTCGGGATTGTCACCGACCGCCTTGAGCGCGACGCCGAGCGGTGTGCGGTCCATGATCCACCACACGACACCCACCATGATCAGCGCGAGCCAGGTGAGAGCGGTCTGCTGAAACAGCACGGTCCCGAAGAAGGGTAGATCGGAGAGGATCGGAACATCGAGGGAGCGGAAGGGCTCGATCCGGGGCGGCGAACTCACCTGTGGCAGTGCCGTACGATACGCGAAGGAGGCCAGCGAACTGGCAAAGAGCGTTATGCCGAGGCCAGACACATGTTGCGACAGGCCCAGCGGCACGGTCAGCACGGAATGGAAAAGGCCGAACAGGGCACCGGCAAGTGCTGCGGCGAGAACGCCCGCGGGGAGGGGAGCACCGAGCCAGACCGCCATCCATCCGGTCATCGCGCCGACAACGAAGATGCCCTCGATTCCGAGATTCAGTACACCCGCGCGCTCGCAAAGGAGGGCGCCGAGGACACCGAAAATGAGGGGGCTGGCGATGCGGAGGCTCGCCGCCCAGAAGCTTTCGCTCAGGAAGATCTGGAGGATGTCAATCATGGCGCGCGGGCCGTACGCCGACGAAGCCGGAAACGGGCGAAGAATCCGCCAACCAGCATGCAGATCAGGGACATCGATACGATGAGGTCCGCGAGGAAGCTGGACACCCCCATGGCACGAGACATGGAGTCCGCACCAACGAAGACGCTTGCCACGAAAAGACTGGCCGCAATCACGCCGATCGGCGAGAGACCTGCGAGCATGGCAACGACGATCCCGGCGTAGCCGAACCCCGGGGAGAGGTCGGATGTCAGGTAGCCCTTCAGCCCGGCGACCTCGGAGACGCCGGCGAGTCCCGCGCAAGCGCCGGACATGATGGCGACACCCAGAATCGTCCGCTTTACACCGATACCCGCATGCCGGGCGGCGGCGGCATTGTCGCCCACTGCACGGATCCGGAAACCCCAGACAGTGTAGGCAAGGACTGCATGTGCGACGAGCGCAACGGCGATGGCAATGAGAAACCCGGCGTGGAGCCGCATTCGATCGACGAGCGTTGGCAGTGCGGCGGAATCCAGGATGGGTTCGGATTGCGGCCATCCAAGCCCCATCGGATCCTTGAAGGGCCCCTCGAGCATCATCTGGACGAAGATGAGAATGATGAAGTTCAGCAAGAGCGAGGTTACGACCTCATCCGCGCCGAACCGTGTCTTCAGCAGGGCGGGTCCAAGCAAGCCTACCGCGCCCGCCGCGGCGCCGGCCGCCAGGACCAGGGGTATCATCAGGAACGGTGGGCCGTCGATCATGCCGGTGCCGACCCAGACCGCGGCCAGTGCGCCGAGATAGAGTTGGCCTTCGCCACCGATGTTCCAGAGCCGCGCACGGAATGCGATCGCGGCGGCGAGCCCGGTGAATATCAGCGGAGTGGCGCGGGTCAGGGTTTCGGTGGCCGTGAACATGGAACCGAAGACCCCGGTCGCCATCTGGGCATAGGCCGGAAGGATCGGAGCTCCGGCAAAGGCAAGGGGGACGGCGGCAAGCAGCAGGGCAGCGAGCCCGGCGATGACCGGGATCAGTATTGCGGTCCGGGGCCGCATTGTGCCGCGAGGGACAATCTCGATCATGACTCTGCACGCTGCGGGGGTTTACGCCGGGACTCGCAGGAACCGATCGGATCCTGGAGCCGGATCATGCGGCCGCACCACCGGTCATCATGGCGCCGATGACAGCGCGGTCACGCGATCCGGTCTCCGCGATCCGGCCATTATGCATGACCAGGATGCGATCGGAGAGCGCCAGGATTTCGTCCAGGTCTTCGGAGATCAGCAGCACGCCCGCGCCGCGGTCGCGCGCCTCGATGAGTCGGCGGGAGACTTCGCTGGCCGCGCGCACGTCGAGACCGCGGGTCGGCTGGTTGGCAAGAATGATGCCGGGTTGGGCCTCCAGAACCCGTGCAAGAATCAGCTTCTGGATATTGCCGCCGGACAGCAGCGCAGTGCGCGCCTGCGGGCCCGGGCCGCGGATGTCGTGGGCATCGATCAGCGTTCGTGCGTGAGCTGCGATGGCGGACCGTCGCAAGATGCCCTGACGCTGGATTTCTGGAGAGTCCAGGCGTTCGATCACCAGATTCTCGGCCACGCTCATGTCGGCAACAATTCCGTCCTGATGTCGATCCTCCGGAATGCGGCCGATACCTTCACGGAGCGCTCTTGCGGGAGACAGCCTGCGAACATCCCTTCCGCCAATCGAGATCGTTCCTTGCCCGGGCTGCAGCAGCCCTGAAGTGATCTGCGCGAGAGTACTCTGGCCATTCCCGGCCACGCCGGCAATTCCGAGGATTTCCCCCTCGTGGATCGTCAGGGACACATCGAACAGTCCGCGATGGCCTCGGGACGCGGGAACCGAGATCTCGGCGAGGGCCAGAGCCGGCGCGCCAGGCTTGCCAGCTGTGCGGTCGACCCTGGCCTGCTCCTCCCCGACCATCATGCGGACGATCCCACCGGCATCCGCCTCCGAGGTCGGCATTTCTCCCATCCTGCGGCCATGGCGCAAAACCATGATGCGGTCCGAAAACGCCAGCACCTCGCGCAGCTTGTGAGAGATGAAGATCACGGAAAGACCGTCACCCACCAGATCACGGATGGCGGCGAACAGGGAATCGGCCTCCTGCGGCGTGAGGACCGCCGTGGGCTCGTCCAGGACAAGTATGCGGGCTTCGCGATAGAGCGCCTTCAGGATTTCGACCCGTTGTCGCTCACCGACGGAAAGATCCCGGATGCGGACGTCAAGTGGTGCATTGAGGCCGGATGTCTCCATCAGGCGGTGCAGCCGCGCGTGGGCGCGGCGGCGGGATCGCTTCGGACTGAAGAGCGGCTCGGTCCCCAGCAGAATGTTGTCAAGGACCGTGAGATTCTCGGCCAGCGTGAAATGCTGGTGAACCATGCCGATGCGGGCCGATATGGCGGCCTGGGGCTGTCCGGGCGGCAGGATCTCCTCGTCGCCGCCTGGGTGGCGGACGCGCACCTCTCCGGCATCCGGCGTGTATTCGCCGAAGAGCATGTTCATCAGCGTGGTTTTCCCCGCGCCGTTCTCACCGAGAAGCGCGAGCACTTCGCCCCGATACAGCTCCAGGTCAATGCTGTCCGCCGCCAGAAGTGGACCAAAGCGCTTGGTCATCCCGCGCATGGCGAGAATGGAGCCGGACATGGCAGGCGTGCCCGGACCGCCAGGCGGTCCGGGCGCAAGGGAAGTCAACCGTCGGAAACGGGTGCCGTGTCGTTCACGTTGACGCGGAAAAGCCCGTCACGGATCTCCTGCTCCCGCTCCCTCACCTTGGCAAGCACGTCCTCCGGAACGAGACTCTCGTCCACGACCATCGAACCGCCGCCATAGCCCATGAAGCTGTACTGGCCATAGTCTGCCGCTTCGAAGGATCCATTGGCGACCGCCGCGATGGCACGGTCGATCGTGGGCTCCATGTGCCAGAGGGCCGAGGCCATGATCGTCTCCGGATAGTCACCGGACGTGTCGATCACATTGCCGATAGCCATGACGCCGCGTTCCACGGCCGCGTCCGACACGCCGAAGCGTTCGGCATACATGATGTCCGCGCCAGCATCCATCATGGCAAAGGCGCTCTCCTTGGCTTTCGGCGGGTCGTACCAACTGTCAATGAAGTTCACGAGGAACTTGACGTCCGGGTTCATCTCTCTCGCACCGTCCTTGAAGGCATTCATCAGGCGGTTGACTTCGGGAATCGCGTAGCCGCCAACCATGCCGATCACGTTCGACTTCGTGGCCGCGCCCGCGATCATGCCTGTCAGGTAGCTGGGTTCGTGAATCCAGTTGTCGAATACCGCAAAGTTATCGCCGGAAGGGCCGAAGGACGAACCCATCAGAAAGGCGGTGTCCGGGTAGTCCGCTGCAACCTTGCGGGCAGCGCGCTCCAGTGCGAAGACCTCGCCGACGACCAACTGCTGCCCGGCCTCGGCATATTCGCGCATCACGCGCTCGTAGTCGGTGTTGGCGACGTTTTCCGAGAAGTTGTAATCGATGTCGCCGCGGTCCGCGGCTGCATTCAGCGCCTTGTGGATGCGGCTGATCCATTGCTGTTCGACCGGCAGCGTGTAGATGGCGGCGACCTTCAGTTTGTCCGCGGCGGCGATACCCGAGGTCATCATCATTGCGGCGGTTGCAACGGCTCCGAATAGCGCGCGGCGGGTGATACGTGTGTTAAGCAATGCAAACTCTCCTTAAATTCCATGAGGAATCCGCGCGTGATGCCGGATCAGATTCCTCCGCTGAAAAACGAGTATTACGGATGATCCGCACGAACAACACAATTTCCTGTGGCTGGACAGGCAGGGCATTCACCATATGCTGGCGCTGGTAGCCCCGGCATTCAGGCCGGAGAGGAAGGCGGCGGCAGTTCAACCGCTTCTTCCGTGCTACTTTTCGAATCCTATGGCAGACAGGACCGTCGCCACGATGCTGCCGGGATCAAGACCAGCGGAACTCACCTGGTTCAGCGGAGTGTCGTGGTCCAGAAACTTGTCTGGCATGTAGATCGGCCTGAACACGATTCCGGCGTCAAATTCACCTGTCCTTGCCAACACGCTCATGACCTGTGTGGAAAATCCACCGATCGACCCTTCCTCGACCGTGAACAGGGCCTGATGTTCCCGCGCAAGGCGAATGACCAGTTCCTCGTCAAGCGGCTTGGCAAACCTGGCATCGGCCACGGTCGTTGAAATCCCGTTGGCCTCCAGTTGTCCCGAAGCCTCAAGACAGTCCTGAAGGCGCGAACCGTATGAGAGAATGGCGACCTGTGTGCCTTCCCGAATGACTCTTCCCTTCCCGATTTCAAGAACCTCCGGAATTTCCGGAAGCAATGCGCCGGTTCCGCTTCCGCGCGGGTAGCGAAATGCGCATGGTGTGTCGTCGATTGTCACTGCTGTTGCCACCATGTGGACCAATTCGGATTCATCAGCCGCTGCCATCAGGACCATTCCGGGAATGCACCCGAGATATGCAATATCGAATGCTCCGCAGTGAGTTTGACCGTCGGCGCCCACATAGCCTGCCCTGTCGAGCGCGAACCTGACCGGAAGACCTTGAATCGCGACGTCATGCACGATCTGGTCGAAGGCTCTCTGAAGGAATGTCGAGTAGATCGCGCAAAAAGGCTTCATTCCGTCAGCAGCCAGGCCTGCCGCAAAGGTCACCGCATGTTGTTCCGCAAGGCCGACATCGAATGTCCTTTCCGGATACACCTTTCCGAACTTGTCCAATCCCGTGCCTGAGGGCATTGCCGCCGTAATCGCAACGATCTTGTCGTCCTTCCTGGCCTGCTCGATGAGGCTGGTTGCGAACACGCTGGTGTAACTTGGAACATTCGAACCGTGTGAAGCAAGTTCACCCGTGGCGACGACGAACTTTCCGACACCGTGATACGCGTCATCCGATTTCTCTGCCGGCGCATATCCCTTGCCCTTTCTGGTGATTACATGAATGAGAACAGGACCTTCACCAGTGTCGTCCCTGGCATTGCGGAGTACTGGCAGCAGGTGGTTCAGGTTATGACCATCGACAGGGCCAACGTAGTAGAAGCCCAACTCCTCGAACAGTGTCCCGCCACTCAACAGACCACGTGCAATCGCCTCTGCGCGCTGCGCAGACTGCTTGATCGGTCGGGGAAAACGATCGGCCAATTGCAACCCGATGTCGCGCAAGGATCGATACGGTTTCGAAGAAATCAGCCGCGATAGATATGCGGAAAGTGCGCCAACCGGAGGGGCAATCGACATTTCGTTGTCATTGAGAATCACGATGAGCCTGTTCTCCATGGCACCGGCATTGTTAAGGCCTTCGAACGCCATGCCGCCTGTCATTGCCCCATCACCGATGACGGCAATGACCCTGTGGTCCTTGCCCTGAAGATCGCGGGCAACGGAGAATCCAAGTGCAGCGGAAATTGATGTCGAAGCATGTGCCGCACCGAACGGGTCATACTCGCTCTCGGACCTCTTGGTGAAGCCGGACAGCCCACCGCCCTGCCTCAGTGTTCGAATTCGGTCCCGTCGTTCAGTCAGGACCTTGTGCGGATAGACCTGGTGACCGACATCCCAGATGATCTTGTCCCGCGGCGTATCGAAAAGATAGTGCAAAGCCACAGTCAGCTCCACAACGCCAAGACCGGCGCCAAGATGCCCTCCTGTTGCCGCAACTGCGCTGATCGTTTCGGCTCTCAGCTCGTCTGCAAGCTGCCTCAACTGGCTCCGATGGAGTCTCCTCAGCTCCGCTGGCGAGTTGGTCGTGTCGAGTAGTGGTGTCTCTGTCATCGTTCATCCTCGATACAACAACTGGTTACGAATTCAGGCTCAACCCGTTCCTGGAGACGATGAAGCGGGGAACCGCATACAGCTTATCCGCCTTGGATCCCAACACACTCACCTGTCGAGTGCCGGTGAGTCGTAATTTGCGAGCAACCAGGCATGAGCAACTTCATCTGCTGACCCGGTTGGCATGCTGGATTGCCCTGTTGCGCCGAACGTTTCTGCCAAACAGCGGACAACACACGGGCGGAAATGTTCTCCGCCTCCGATCGTAGCATACGGGATCGCATCAGGTAGATCGGTCGTTGGCTCCCCCTTTCCGGGCAATACGGCCCGATGATTGGGTTCGAGTTCAGCCGAACACGACTCTAACCTATTCCAGATGTCAATTCCAATATCCAAGACGAAACTCGTTGTTGAATTTGTGCAGACTTGCAACCGGCAGGAGTTCTTTCCTGCTATGGCGCTGATCTGACGAGCCACGGTCACGCGGGAGAGGCACGGGCGATCATCCGCCTATTGGGTTCATATCCGGCAAGGGCTGTCATCAGGACATCATCCGGAAGCGGTTGCCACAGGAACCCAATTCGACTGAACCCAAATCGGGAATCAAGGCTGTTCGTGTCCAGCGCTTGCTGCCAGATGGTCCTGGCATGCGGTGATCTTTGGCAGGTCGAACCCTCTGGGTCCGGGCAGGTCAGAAAACGTCGCCTTCAGGTCAGGTGCCCGGCGCCGGGAATTGGTCGACCGGCAAGTCCCTCTTTTCCCTCGGGATACTGAAAGGCCTTGAAGGGCTGGTTTGAAGGGTGGAACGGCAATGTGGGTATGTCGCGGCGCATCGGGCTGCAGCAAGGATCTTGATTTCCCGATCGGGCATGACTTCGTCGGCATGTTCAACGCTGAACGCCGGGATCACCGTTTCCAGATGATGTTCCCGGGATTGTCCCATCGGTGACTGTCGCCTGTTCCGGGCGCTGAGGGAGAAACTGATGAATCCGTTTGCATCTTCTCCCACTATTGTCGGTGAATCCCGGTTCAAACGTTCTGATCAACTACTGCTCGCGCACCAACGGAACCCGGATCCCGGTCCTCCCGTGTTTTTTGGCAGGAGAACATCGATTCCTTGAGTCTCGAATTCCCGCACAGCACCCGACGGAACGACCCTGGAGTTTTCCACGACAAATTCAAAATCCCGTCCTGATAGCCCTTCTGAATTTCACCGAATGGCAGAACACTGGTCCGATCACTGGGACAAATGATCCCGTTCAGGCTGGAAAAAGACATGCATTCATCAAAAGACACATCCAACACGAATTCTCTGCCGTCAGGTCCGACACGCTCAATCGGCAATGTTGTACTCAGGGTGGAATCCTACGACAACGATGCCAACAGCGAAAACTGCTATCCGGGAGTCATTTCCGGAACCGTCATGGGAGGGCAACTCGACGGAAGGCACATCGACGTCTGGACACGCATGACCCCGACAAACTCAAGGGTTCCGACCGTTACGGATCTGCAGGACGAATCCAGAATGGTACAGACTGCGCCAGGCGGCTACCTCGCTTTCGAGAACGTTCGCTTCGAGAATGGCAGGTTCACTGCCCAGTGGATCAACAAGATGGGCGATCCCGGCGCCGAACTCAGGGTCGGTATTCCGATGCAGGTGTCACCTTCGATCGGAGTTGATGGAGTCGTCAGGCGGTTCAGGTCCAACAGCGCCACCATCTACAACGGGTTCATGATGAACATGACCGGAGCGGAGCCGACATCGGGGCTCGGCGAGATGCGCGAAGCGTTGGCCACGGCAATAAATGATACCGGGGCTGCAACACTCGCCGTGGTGCTGGATACCGAGCAGGGCGTAAACAGAAGAACCCTGTCGGTGCTGCGCGGCTGGAGCAATGGTGAGCCGGCTCCGGTGGAGGAAGCCACGCGGCGTTTCTTCTCCAACAATCCCGATTCCCGGTTCCGGCAGGTGTTTGAATCGGGGGGTGCGGTTGATGTCATCCCGATGGAGGTTGTGAAGGTTGGCTCAAGAGTCGCAGAATCAATGGATCTTGGCGCGAAGAATGCCATTTCGTTGAAGAGTTTCCAGACAGGAGGCCTCGGGGCCAGAGTCGAGGCGGTGCTCAGGCGGCTGGAGTCTCCGGATGCAGCCATGCTTGAGGAGGCGTTCCTCGCACAAGCCCATCCAAATGCCAAGTCAGCCTTCGCGACTGTTGGATGGAAGGGAGTCTGGAACAGCGACATTGAACGCTTTTTCGGCAATGTCGGGATTACCTTGCCGCGGGTATCGAGATACGGATTCGCGGTGTCGACAGCCGTTCTCAAACCGTACGGGACCGAAAACTCGTCAGGCAATTTTCTTGTGAGGGCGCGGACGATGAGTGCTGCAGTGCCAAGAAACGCAGTCCCTACGCCGTCCGATCCGAAAGCGGTATCACGATTTCATTCAACGATTTCGCGGGCCGTAACCCACGCCCTGGATAGCTTGACAAACGGGCCCGCTCACCAGGCCGCTTACGGCAATGGAAGTGGCAACAGGCCCGCACCAACGAAAGGTACAGACCCGGGCCCGAAAACCGGAAAACGCGTTGACAGAGTGTTCAATGAAGTGAAAGACGGAACCGAACCGGAAATTGGCGGACAATTGGATTTTTAGTGGTCGGCCGGAGTTGGCATGCGACCAGTAACTGGGGCAGCATCGCCGGCTTGACGCCCTTCGAGTTGGAGGGTGTACATGTCTGGATCGCTTGGGACCGGGGACACTCCGATCAGATGGGTCGTGTTTGACGACAATTGTGCCGTGTTGCGACGCATGGTGCGTTCAAACGGGGCGAAGGGGGTCCTGCTCCAGTTCACATCCCGCGGCCGTCATGTCGAAGTTCGCCGCCGCGCCCTGGAATTCGGCTTCCTTGAATTCGGGGATACGGGAGACCTGTATCTCATGGCGCCGAATCGGCCGACGAAGTTTGACGCAGATGCGATGGCAAACATTCTCGGTGGGGTCATTCACATCATGCCGCGCCGGAAGATTGAGTCTTACCCCTGGACCATCGACTATACCGCTCCCGACAAGGGAAAGGCTAACAGCTACCGGAACATTACTGCGAACCGGCGGAAGTTGATCGGTGCAAACTACCGGGGTGAGAGTGTCTTCAGGGACGGGAAGGGCAATCGGTCGATAAGGACGAGGAACGAGGCGGGAAGAACGGAATACGTCGGGGAGTCTGCGTCCAGAAATGCCGCCTTGTTCCTGCGGGCGGCAAGTGTCGAAGATCTTCCGGCAATAGCTGCCGGCCTGAAGGCAATGGCAGAGAAAGGAACAGTTTCCGAAGCCGATTTTCGCAGGGTCGCACTGGCGGCAATCGAACCGTTTCCCGGTGCTGCCAATCAGGAAATTGCGCTCGATCCGGTTCCTTACCTGCGCAAGGAACTCCTCAGGCAGGTCGTCGACACGACACTTGAAGAGGATGGTTCCCGCAGCAGCTATCACCGGGCGATGAAACTCGCCGACAATGCCCAGGCAGTGATCGGCTCCGGCGAACCCGGAACGGGCGGTCTCGAGCCCTCTTCCAGCTTGCTGATCTTTCTCAGGCGACTCTGCATGACGGCATCCGGAATGGAATTTTCCGGGAATGCAAGGCTGGGACTGGCAACCCCTCTGCTCAAGACCAGCAGGGATGCGTCGCACCAACTCTACGACCTGACGAAAGGTGCGAGCGGCAACATAAGCGAAAGGATCCTCAACATACTCGCCGGCCGCAAGGAAGACGGATCCAGCATGTTGATTGTCGCCGGCGAAGCCAACAGTCCGCATGCATATGCGACGAGGTCATCAGTCGGAAGGAGCTACGCAATCGAGACCGTTGCAGAAATCTCTTCGCTCGTCGCTACCGGGCGGCATGAGCTGGACCCCGTCACCCTTTTCATGGTCGGTGAACGGCGTCCGGCGGTCAGCGACGGTCTTCCACAGGCAGCACTTCGGACATTTTCCGTATTCGGTCGCGACGATCTCGACAGGCTGTACACGGAAATCCTCCGCTCCCGGCGAAAAATCCGGGACTGGCACCGCAATATGGAATTGGCGGTCGAACGGGATCGAAGGGAAAGAGAGGACAACGAAAGGCAACGTCCATACCTGTCCCTTTCGCAGGTCACCAAGCCGTTCACGATGATTCCCAAGTCACTGGAAGGCGCGACGGCCAAGGCGCTCAGGAGAGTTGCTGCGAGGTACGAAGGTCTCGGCGGAGTGGATGCCGCTATCGGCGAGTCACTAGGCATATCGCCGGAAGACCTCGGGTCGGTGCTGACCTCGGAACAAGTCGACGCGGTTGCAATGCGGGACCTGGCAGCCTCGAGGAACCGGGCATTCCTGCTGGGCGACCAGACCGGTATCGGCAAGGGACGCAGCCTTGCCGCGATGGCTCGACAGCAACTGCGAAAGGGGGGCAGGGTACTCTACCTGACCGAAAGCGCCGAAATCAACATTCCGGACGTCTGGCGAGACCTGCAAGCCGTAGGTGCCTCTCCGGAACTGCGTCCGGTCATCCTGGCAGGCAAGCCGGTAAGACTCGTGACGATCGCCACGACGGGAGTTCCGCCTGGCAAGACTGCCCGCCCGAAGAGCTACACGACACTTGCGGCTGACAAGAGGAAATCGATCTTCGAATCGGGCGAATGGCCTGCGGGCTGCAATCTGGTACTGACAAATTACAGCCTGTTCAGCCGTGGTCCGGACAGCCCTGCGTCAAGTTGGGCGGAGACCGCGCCGGACAAGCATACACTGCTCGTTCTCGACGAATCTCACAACGCCATAAATCCGGCATCGAATACCGGCAAGGCAGTCAGGAAAATGATCGGATTGGTCGGGCGCTGCAACGTCGTTTATGCAACGGCAACGCCGATGCGCAACCCCGCCGGTGCAAACCTGTACAAACCCCTTTTGCCCGATGCCGAGGGGGGCCGGCTGGACAGGATCCTGGCGGATCTGGCCCCGGGGGGCGAGACCGCACAGGAGAGCTTTGCCACGATGCTGGGTGAAGACGGAACCTACCTGCGTCGTGATCACGACCTTTCGAATCTCGAGTTCGAGTACCGGTTGCCGGATGACGAGCGCATTGCCACCTATCAGCAGGTCATGAACCGAATGACACCGGTCGTCGAACTCATGATCGACATTTCCCTGCGCGTGGGTGCGCTGGTCGGCAGGGCGCAGAGCCAGCGTTACATGCAGATGATCAATGACGGGATGGATGAACAGACCGCCCGAACGCAGTGCAATGCGCTCTACCAGTATTCCGGTGCCATCGGCAGCCCTCTGGTTCGGCTTACGCGGGTAATGATCAATGCGATCAAGGTCGATCAGGTGGTTGAAGAAGCAGTCAATGAACTCAACGAGGGCCGGAAGCCGCTGATCTCCTTCCATTCAACCGGCGCTTCACTGTTCAACGAAATTGCTGCCGACACGCAACTGTCATCGAACGCGCCGCTCTGCCTGTCGGATCAGGTCGCCAGGGTAGCGGAGAGCATCTTCCGGATCAGGCTCGATGAAGAGATCCAGGATGCAAGAGACAGGGATCCGGGAATCCGGGCGACGTCGGAGAGGCTGTGCGCAATGATCGCCGAACTCCCGGCCGACCTTCCGGCATCACCAATCGATTCACTTGTCGAAAAGCTGGCCGAGCAAGGCTATGTCGCCGGAGAAATCTCAGGACGCACACTTGCCTACCGGGGCCAGCGCATCATTCGTCGCAACGCGTCGGACAGGAGGTCCACGATCGACGCGTTCAATGAGGGTGGGCTTGACGTGCTCATCTACAATTCCGCTGGCGCAACCGGCGGTTCCTACCATGCGTCGCCGGAATTTGCCGATCAGCGGCCAAGAACGCTGATTGAAATGGAAACTCCCGTAGACATCATCAAGTACATCCAGTCACAAGGCCGCGGGAACCGCTACGGCCAGGTCGCCAAGCCGCGAATCGCCTCAGTCATGACCGGGCTCATTCCCGAAATGCGTATCCTGCAGCAACGCAACCGCAAGCTCAGGGCACTGGGGGCCAGTGTGGATGGCAACAGGTCGCACCCATTGCTGATGGACGATATCCCGGACCTTCTGAACAAGGTCGGGGACCAGGCGACGACACAGATCCTGCGTTCAAACCCGGAACTGACAAGAAGGCTTGGCTTCACGGAATTCATGGCAGGCAATGAAGGTGATGATGAGCAGTATGGGGTCTGGAACACGGCGGACTCGGGCGCTTCCGGGAGCCTGGTTGATTCGATCGCCAACAGGACACTCACGCGATCAATTGTTCTGTCCGCACCCGACCAGGAACGCCTGGTCAATCTGATCACGATCGAGTTTGAAGCCATCATCGAGGAACTGGAAAGCCGGAATTCGAACCCGTTGCGTCCCAGGGAGTTGCCGGGTCAGATCGAGATTCACGCAACGTCACTGTTTTCGGGAGTGGAAACCTCCGCGGACGACATGGAAACCTCCGCATTCTTCGCGCCTCTATACATTTCGACCGGTACGCATCACATGAATGATGAACCGATAACCGGCGATCAGCTTCAGCAGATGGTCGAACGGTCCAGGATTGCCGACGGCACCGATGGATTCGCGCCGCAGGCAGCCAGGCTGGAAGCGATGCTGTCGACCATCCTGGGCCATCTGGTCCCGGCGGGCATGACAATGTCCCAGGCTCTGACGACTCCCAACCGACACCACAGGCTCAAGACCCGTCATGACCAACTCTCGAGATTCATCGGGCTGCTGCGACTGATCCGCCCGGGCGTAACGCTGCAGATCGACGGTGACGATGGCGGGATCCAGGGGCTGTTGCGAACGGTCGTCAAGTTGACCGCACCCCGGGACGAACACATTCACCTGCCCCAGGCCTACAGGGTGCAAACAGTCTGCCCTGGTGACGGAAGGCCCGAAATCCACACATTGAGACGACTTCTGGGGATCTGGCCGGAAGGACTGCAGGTTCACCCTGGCCTTTCAATGGGTGTCAACGAATTGCACCTGCAGGAATTTGCAAATCAGCTCAACCTCGGAAGGCGATACCCCGTGCAGGTTCTGAGCGGAAACCTGCTGGCGGCAATCGCCGAGGCACAGAGCCACAGGCTCGGTACAATGAGCCTGTTTCGAGAAATGAACGGGGAAATCCGGCGCGGAATCGTGGTCGACAGGGCCAAGGTCAACCTCGACCAACTGCCAGCGATCATTCCGTCGGGCAGGGTCGCGGCCGGCCTCGTTGCCAAGCGGATTTCCGGGGACATTCGCCAGTCCCTGACGATATGGATCGGCAAGCGGGAAAGGCCTGAACTGAGAGTTCGTCACCATTCGTTCCAGGCAACGGACGGCGCACGACCTGAACACAGGGTTGTGCTTTGGGCCAAACGCAGATTCCTGAAAGACATTCCGGAACTGGAGTCCGAATTCAACGGAGAAAGCTCGATCAAACTGTATTGGCCTGAGCATGCAAACAGCCTGGAGCGGGTCTTGCTGGCCATGGACGGCCAGGATGTCCAGACCGACGGCCTGCATCGCGCGAGCGTCAACAGCCTCACCCGTGATGTAGAGCGGCATGGCGGATTGCCGCCAGAATACGACCTGTCGCAGATCGCCGCCGCTGCGCAACAGTGATCGAGTGCGTCAAGGGGGCCAACGCCATCCGCGCCGCGTGTCTGGACTGCATCCCCACGTTTCGGAGAGGACGCATTCGGTCGGATTAAAGCCATGAGGGACTCAGTGTCTCTTCGGCCTGCACGGGAAAAGCGACGTTCCGGGTGCGCCAGCGCCTGTCGTAACGGCGTCCACTGCAGGCTGCTCGAACAATTGATGACAAACAGATCGTGTAATCTGGTATAGCGCAGGGTGTAGGGGTCGCAGACGGAGGTGACAATGCGTCGGGTTTCTGCTGTGCTGCGTGTCTTTCTCGCAATGCTGGCTGTCCCTGGATCAGCCGCCGCGCAGGTTGATCCGGTTGCAATAATCGATGCCGTCGACAGGCTGTATCGCGGTGAATCCAGCCATGCGGTTGCGACGATGGAGGTGGTAACCGAAAACTGGGAAAGGAAGCTGTCCCTGGAGGTCTGGTCGCTCGGTACGGAATACATGCTGGCGAGGATTCTCTATCCCCGGAAAGAGGCCGGCACGGCCACCCTTCGTGCCGAAAACAACATCTGGAACTATCTCCCCAAGGTGGACCGCACGATCAAGATCCCGAGTTCGATGATGGGCGGTTCGTGGATGGGCTCGCACTTTACCAATGACGACCTGGTCAAGCATAGCCGCCTGTCGGTCGACTACGAGATTGATCTCACGGGCGAAGAATCTGATCCCGACGGTACATCTTACTGGGATTTCAGCCTGCTGCCCAAGCCGGACGCCACGGTTGTCTGGGGACATATCGAATACCGGGTAAGGCAGAAGGATCTCATGCCGATCGAGGCAAGATTCTTCGACGAAAGAGGAGCTCTTGCAAGAACGATGGAATTCGGCGACTTCACTGAATTCGACGGCAAGTTGCTGCCTGGTACCCTGCACATGCACCCTGCCGACAAACCGGCTGAACACACGACTGTTCGATACGAGGAACTGGATTTCGATGTTGATGTCTCCAGTTCGTTCTTTTCGAGACGCAGCCTCAAGAAGTCCCGCTGACGAGTGCCGGAAGTGGTGGAACCGTCCTGGGCAAAGGTAGGTTGGCGAAACCTTCGCAGGAATCCCAAGAGAACCCTTCTTACCGCTGGCGGCCTTGCCGCCGGCTATTTTGCTGTCGTGTTCATGGGCGGCTGGACCGGAGGAATCAAGGAAGAACTGATCGAAAATGCAACGTCCCTCGTTAGCGGACAACTCGAGATTCATCACTCGAACTACCTTCCGGACAAGAATTTCTACGATACGATCGGCGGCCGCGGCGGCGTGGACGTGCAGCAATTGCTCGGAGCGGTCGATGCCGATCCGGCAGTCGTGATGTCGGCTCCGCGGGTTTACGCAGGGGGGCTGATCAGTTCGGGCGAATCGACTACCGCGACGACGCTCATCGGAATGGACATCCAGCGGGAGTCCCGTGTCAGCAGGCTCCTCGACCAACTCACTCTGGGACGCGTCGCCGTCACCGGATTGACCGAATTGATGCTGGGTGCGGAAGCAGCGCGGCAACTGGAAGTCGGAGTTGGCGACGAGGTTGTTCTCGTGGCACAGGGTGCCGATGGCTCACTGGCCAGCGGGCTCTTTACCCTGGTCGGCGTATTCGACACCGGACTGCCCGAACTGGACAGCGGAATGGCCGTCATGCCGATCAGTGATCTCCAGGACCTGATCGTATTGCCGGATAGCCGCATTCACGAAATCGCGGTTGCGGCGCGGAACCCGGCTGATGCAGATGCGACGGCACTGCGCCTGGAAGCTGCGCTGGCAGGATTTCCCGACGACATCAGTGTTTCGCCATGGACCGAGTTGCATCCCGTGGTCGTGGACTATGTGGCACTGTCCGACAGCATGAACTGGATAATCGTTGCAATCGTCTTCACCGTCGCCGTATTTGGAGTGGCAAACACCATGGTGCTGGCGACGGTCGAGCGCAGGAGGGAATTTGCCGTCATGCTTGCGATTGGCGCGACTCCGCGCTCGGTCGCAGGAGCCGTTGTCGCCGAGTCCTTTACGATTGGTCTGGCCAGCCTCGTGATCGGATCAATGGTAACATTCCCGCTGATGATATGGTGGCACGCGGCGCCGCCGAGTCTCGAATGGCTCTACGGAAACACGACGATGGCGGGTGTCCTGATTTCTCCCAAACTGCGCATTGCCTACGAGGTGCCCTTGTGGATCTGGTCAGCTGTGATTCTGCTCCTGACGACCATTGTGGCTGCGGCGTACCCGGCGATCAGGGCAGCACGCATCTCGCCGGCCGACACGTTGTCCGGGCTATGACACAGGTTGACAGGCAATCGTCTCTCTCCGGACCGGGGACCTGGCGCGTGCTGGCGGTACTTGCCCTGCGCAACCTCCGGAGGAATGTGAGGCGCACGGTGCTGACTGCAGTCGCCATGATTCTCGGCGGAATCATGCTGATCCTTGCGTTCAGCATGTCTGATGGCGGCCAGGAGATGTGGATCGGAGAGGCGGCCAGGATGGGTTCCGGCCATATCACCATTGAACACCCTGACTTCAGGACTGCCGCGAGAATCGACAACCTGATACACGAAGAAGTCGGCGAGGCCGTGCTCGAAGTGCTTTCACTTCCGGAGATTGCCCGTCTTGTGGTTGCCGGAACCACGAGAATAAGTGTCAGCGGACTCGCATCTTCAGCAGCAGGTGCCCGGCCGGTCAGAATCTCGGCGGTCGACCCTGATGCCGAGGCAATGTTGTCCGGCATCGATGCCAGAACCGTGAAGGGGAGATACCTCGAACAGGAAGACGGTGCACTCGCCTATGTCGGGGAACAGCTCGCGTCCAATCTTCGCCTTGATCCCGGCTCCAAGTTTGTCGTGCAGGCAGAGGACACGAACGGGGAAATTGCTTCCGAACTCTTGCGAGTTGCGGGTATTTTCAGGAGTGGCGTGGCCGAAATCGATCAGGCGACTGTCCAGATTCCACTTGCCACGGCTGACGC
This sequence comes from Paracoccaceae bacterium, assembly GCA_963664715.2. Classification (GTDB taxonomy): domain Bacteria; phylum Pseudomonadota; class Alphaproteobacteria; order Rhodobacterales; family Rhodobacteraceae; genus JAPOXR01. Next base: position 230,199 of record CAXXUY010000009.1, on the reverse strand, counting down.
GTGGCTGGGTGCGGATGGGGGCGTGTCCAACTTCAAGCTGGTCCTGGTGCACAGCTCGGCCGTACCCGGTGCTGTCGCTGCGATCGAGGAGGCCCTCGATCAGCGCGGCAGTCTCGGGCAGGTGGCGGTACTGGGGTGGAAGGAGGCAAATCCTGCACTGGCATCGGCGATCGCACTGGATGATTTCAGTGGCTGGATCGTTCAGGTCCTTCTGTTCACGATCATTGCGTTTGCCATAATGAACGCCGTCCTGATGTCGGTCCTGTACCGACAGCGTGAATTCGGCATCCTGCGGGCCATCGGATTGATGCCGGGCCAGACGGGTGCCCTGGTTCTCATCGAGGGTATGGTTCTTACCCTCGCAAGCGGGCTGATTGGAGTCGGACTGGGCACATTGCTGGTCTGGTATTTCTTTGGAAATGGCCTCGACCTTACCGGCCTCATGGACCAGATGACCTTTTCGGGCGTCATGATCGAACCGGTAATCGTACCCGAGTTCCGCCTGGTGCGATTTGCACACTCGCTCGGGTTCATTCTCGTGGTCGGAATGATCTCTTCGGTCTATCCCGCTGCAAGGGCAGCCAGGATCGAAATTGTCGAGGTCTTGCAGTTTGATCGGTGAAATCAGTGGAAGCGGTGGTGTGAACAATGGCTGAACCGGCTGTCCGGACTGAAGAGGTTTGGAAAACCTTCAGGCAGGCATCAGAGGAAATCCACGCGGTCCGGGACATCAGTCTGGAGATCGAACAGGGAGAATTTGCTGCCTTGGCCGGTCCTTCCGGGTCGGGAAAGACCACCTTGCTCAACCTGATCGGTGGCCTGACTCGCCCGACACAGGGATTGGTCCAGGTTGCTGGCAAGGATATCGGCAATATGAAAGCCCGCAGGCTGGCGCGCTTTCGGCTGCACAATGTCGGTTTCGTGTTCCAGGCGTACAATCTTCTGCCTGTGCTCACGGCTCTTGAGAATGCCGAGTTCCCGATGCTGCTGCAGGGAGTGGGGACCAAGGAGCGGCAAGACAGGGTAAGAAGTCTCTTCGAGCAGACGGGCCTGTCAGGTCTGGAGGACAGGCTGCCGGGACGGCTTTCGGGTGGTCAGCAACAGCGTATCGCGGTGATACGCGCAGTAGCCGGAGAGCCGGCCCTGGTGCTGGCCGATGAACCGACTGCCAACCTCGATTCCGCCACCAGCAATTCCCTTCTGGACCTCATGGACGAGTTGAACCGCGATCTCGGCGTTACCTTTCTGTTCGCAACGCACGACGCGAATGTCATGAACCGGTCACGGCGCCTAATCCGGATGGTCGATGGCGCCATTGAATCCGACCTTGCGAGGCCATGAGACCAGCCGGACAGGAGCTGAGCCTGGCATGGTCCGTGACCGCGGTAGCGGTCATGGCAGTACTGCAGGCGTCTGCCGCTGAAGTCAGCGGGCATTATCAGTCGACAGTGGCGATTTCGGGGATCAGGGAGGGCCAGCCGGATGCAGACTGGTATAACGGGGTCCGGTTGTCCCTGGATCATGGTCTTGGATCGCTGGAATTTGGCGCTGCGTACGAGTTTCAGATCGACAGGGCAAACACCGGTCAGGAATTCGACACTGACTGGCTGAACCTGCAGGAGACGATTTCCCGCGGCGACGAACTGGAAACCCGGCACAGGCTGGACAGGCTTCAGATTTCCTGGAGCCCGACCGAAGCTGCTGACCTGACGATTGGCCGGCAGGCCATATCCTGGGCAACGACGCTGTACTTTACACCGGCAGACCCCTTTGTTCCGTTTTCGCCGACAGACACGTTTCGTGAATATCGCAGGGGCGTCGATGCGCTGCGATTGCGCTTCTACCCGGATGCGTTGAGCGAGATCGAACTTGTCGCACGTCCAAGCCGGCTCGGGGAAGCAGAGGAATTGACGGTCCTGGGACGCGCAATCACAACATGGAGAGACTGGGATGTCTCGGCCTGGGGAGGGACGCTCTACGGCGACAGCGCATTCGCAGTCGGCGCGGCCGGGGATGTTTCGGATTGGGGTGTCAGGTTCGAATCCGTCTTCAGGGATACCGGGAGACAGGTGATCGGGCGGGGTGCTGTCGGCGTATCCAGGATTTTCCAGGTCAAGGATCGTGATCTCGACTTGATCCTCGAGTATCAACATGACGGGCTGGGAGCAGACAGTGAGACGGCGTTCGGGGCAGTCATGGAATCAGCTGCCTTTGGCAGGGGGGAATTGCAGGTGATCGGCCGTGACCAGGCCCTGGCCCGGGTTGCATACCAGGTTCATCCGCTCTGGGAGATTTCCGGACTGGTTCTTTGGAACCTGAACCTGAATGGTGGTGTCCTGGCTCCGGGGTTTTCGTATTCCGTCAGCGACAATGCATCACTCAATGGCACAGTGTACTCGGAAATCGGCAATCCGATGGCTGGCACAGACGACTCGACAGCAACCGATGGAAGACCCAAGGCGATTTCGGCTTTGCTGTCCCTGACCTGGTACCTGTAATCCGGAATTGGCCAGGGCAGGCAGGCGGACCCACGCTGGCAAGGCTCGTACGGGATGCAGTATCCTGTGCCCGGATTGCCCGGTCAGGTTCAGGGCCAGCTTGTTGCATCGCATTGTGCAAAAGTTCCATGCAAAACGTCCAACATCTGCACTGTCCATTGAGGCTCGTGGCCAATGGGGTTCAACAAATGGATGCGTCGAAGCTCGAGGAAACGGATTGCGGCAATCAGGTTCCAGCCATTGGAGGCATGCAGGCATCTGTTTACGACATGCGTCCACCAGAGCGATATCACGGCAACCTTTTCAACACAGATGGAGAAGCGGCTTCCGACCCAGTTGGGTTGCGTGCGACCGGCAGTTCAATTTCTGCGGCACACGCGGTGATTTGCTCTCGTCAGCCGTCGAGCTGCTCCCGGCCTGCCATGAACCGGGTCCGGTGGCTTACTCCTTCATTCACCTTCACGTTTCAGGTTTCATGTTGGCAGCAATCCAGTCAGCATAGACGAGCTGTACGCTCGGGCGGGACATGACAGCCTCGGCGATCCGCATCACGTTGGAGAATTCATCGATTGTCGGTTGGCCTCGTGACTGCGCAAGCCAGGTGGTAAGCATAAAGAGGTAGATGTCGGCAGCGCTGAACCGCTCGCCCAAAACCCATCTGTTTCCAGCAATCTGGTCGTCGATGACCTTCCATGTCTCGCGCAATCGACTGATGCCCCGCCTCTGTGCGCTCGGTTCGTCAGCTGATGTGTCGACGAAACGGTCCGGATAGTAGTTGGTCTGGAAGGCTGTCTGCACGGAACTGGAAAAGTACACGAGCGTCTGCAGGAACAGGCTGCGTTCCGGCTCATCGATCGACGGCACCAGATTTGCCTCGGGATGCCGGTCGCACAGGAACACGGTGATAGCGGCACACTCGTACATGCCCTTGTCGCCCCAGGTCAGGACCGGCACCCAGCCATTCGGGTTTATCGCCAGTTGTTCAGGTGGACGCGGCACGCTCCTGTCAATGGTCGACTGGATCAGTTGATAGGGCGTACCTATTTCCTCCAGGATCACGCGAACGCCCTGGGCTGCACTGCCTTTGGCGTAAAACAGTTTGTACATGGTGGTCACTCTTCTGCTGTTCGAACCCTCTGGTTCGAGCTCTGTTTCAGTTGGTCAACACTTTAGTGCAGGACCTTTGTTCGCTCTCGTTGCTACGGGTGGATTTCGGTTGCAGGCAAGTCAACCAGAAGTTTGCCGCCGGCTTCGTCGGGGCCGGAAGGAACCCCATGGCCAGAGATTTGTTTCAATTGCGCACGCACAATTGGAGTATCAAGAACGCAGTCCAGCCTTACTTGCACGCTTCGGGCTCCCTTATCGCCACTGGCCTTGTTCGCGCTCTGCGAGATCGTGCGCAATTCGAACCCGCCAATCGTATCTGGCGGGTAAGTGCCTGATGCTCGACTTGCCGCCATTGCGCCTGACAAAAAGTGCTTCCCCGCTTGCGATCCATAATGGCCGACATTACCGATTTGGTTGCAGCAAATGAACCGATAACTTCCAATTGGTGTTTGCCGAAGCATGGTTTGCTGTTGATCCGTATTGACCATCGGAAATGGAAGTGCAGGACTGAAGATTGAATGTTATCGAGTTTACCCCAGTTTATCTGAACTTGATAAACACGGGTAAGATGGCTTGAAATGGTTCCCGGGACAGACGCGTGTTCAACCAGCTGGTCACCGGAAACCGACGATCCAAACCGGTGGCAGCCGTGTTCTTTACGCAGTGTTGAAGCACTTCAGGCCACTCCGTTCACCTGCAAGGACTGCAGGCTCGAGAGGCTGCTTTCCCAGAATCAGATCCGCCCCCTTCTCGCCGATCATGATGGTCGGGGCATTCGTATTTGACGAATTGATGCGCGGCATTATCGACGCATCGCAGATTCTGAGGCCAGGTATACCGCGCACGCGCAGCCGGGGATCAACCACCGCCATGTCGTCATTGCCCATCTTGCAAGTTCCGACAGGGTGGTGATCGGTCTTTGCCATCCTGCAGACGTATTTGAACAACTCGTCCCTGCCCTGGCAGGCAGGTCCTGGCAGAACTTCCTTTCGGACAAACCCGGACAGTGCCGGCTGAGCCAGGATTTCCCTTGCCATTGCCAGCCCTCGCAGCGCCATGTCGAGATCGTATGGATCTGACCAGTAGTTTGGATCGATCAGGGGAGCGGATGACGGGTCGGCGTTGGCCAGTCTCACGGTACCTCGAGACCGGGGACGCATGAACGCGCTGTTAAGCGTGATTCCGGCGCCGTTGATCTTGACGATCCCCTTTTCGATCCCCGACCCCTGGCCCAGGTGAAACTGGATATCAGGCGAACGGGCACCCTCGTCCGCATACCAGAACGCCCCGGTTTCAAAGAGAGATGCTGCAACCGGTCCCGAGCGAAACAGGAGATACTGGATACCTGCCCAGATCGTCTTGTGTATCCTGTCCCAGCCATCATAGCTGTAAGGACCCGTCAGTTCGGCGATTGTACATACATCGATGTGGTCCTGAAGGTTGGAACCCACCCCGGGCAGATCATGGACGACTTCGATTCCAATACTCTTGAGGTGATCAGCTGGTCCTATTCCCGACAGCATGAGCAGTCTCGGCGAACCGACGGAGCCTGATGAAACAACGACTTCGTTGTTGGCATGCACGGTCTGCCGGACCCCCTTGAGGACCATCTCGATTCCGGTTGCCCTGCCTTTCTCCAGGGTGATGCGTTGGACCTGGGTTCCGGTAGCCACTGTCAGGTTGGAACGTGTCTCGACGGGATGGAGATAGGCAACGGCCGTCGAGGACCTCCGAGCGTCCTTCTGTGTCAACTGGTAGAAGCCTGCGCCGGACTGCCGCTGCCCGTTGAAATCCGGATTGTACGGAATCCCGTATTCCTGCGCCGCCCGAATGAATGCATCGCAGACCGGCAGCGTTGCCCTCGGCATCGACACTCCGAGAGGTCCGTCGATCCCGTGAAAGTCATCATTGAAGCGTTCATTGGCTTCCGCCCGTCTGAAATACGGCAGGACTTCGCGGTAGCTCCAGCCTTCGCAATCTTCATCATCCGCCCAGGCATCGTAATCCCGTGCGTTGCCACGGGTGTAGATCTGGGCATTGATGGTTGACCCGCCACCGATGACCTTTGCCTGGGTAAACCAGATTTCCCGACCCTGCATGTGACGCTGGGGCACGGTTGACCATCCCCAACTCGCAATGCCCTTTGTCATTTTCGCAAAGCCGGCCGGCCAGTGAAACAGGATGTTTCGGTCCCGGTCTCCTGCCTCTACCAGCAGAACCGAGATGTCAGGGTCTTCGCTGAGCCGCGCAGCCAGCACGCAGCCCGCGGAACCGCCCCCGACAATGATGTAGTCAAATTCCTTCATGATGACCCTTATAGTGTAACTGGTTCGTTGCGTGAATCGTAAGCGACTCCCTGGGGGTGCCCTCGTTTGCCGGTTCGGAAGGCGAAACCGCTCAGGCGACTCAACGGCCTGGAAAGTCGCAAGACAGAACTGTGCTCCGTGTCAGGAGAGCTGGAACCGACGCCCAGATCCATGGTGGCTACAGGCAGTTTTTCGAATCAGAGTGAAATGTCGTCACTGCAACCGGGCCGGTCGGTTGCCTGGATTTCTTGTCTACCGGGCCCGGTAGCAGCGCCTTTCCGGTTCCGGCGGGTTTGGCAGAATGGGTCAATGCCGTCGGGATGGCCAGTCAAGGTTCCAGGCATCACGCCGGAACGGCTTGAATGAAGAAGCCTTGCCATTGCACATGTAGGGAGACCGGCTGTGGAGGTGATTACCGGGTTGCGAAGACCGGGTCCGCGGCATCGTATTCCCGAGAGTTGAAAGCAGAATCCGCGGTTGCTAGTTAGCGCTGTCTCGAGACCGTTCTCTCCCTGTGCTTGAGTTTCGGTTACACTCGATGTTTGGCGGAAGGGGCGGTCGGCAACCATGTTGAAGCAGGACAGACATTCCGATCCAAGCGGCCAGCAGCGTGCCATGACCAAAAGGGGATTCAGATATCTGCTTATCCTCATTTCGGGTCCGCCTCGTGCGGGCAAGAACCGCGCCGGCGTTTGCCTGAACGAGTGGTTGGGCGGCGATCACTTCGCCCTGTCCAACCAGCTCAAGAGGATGGCTCATGCCTATTTCGGGCTGGGAAACGAACTGCCGCCGCTCCACTTCGAGGACATCAAGGACCTGCCCGCGCCCCAGTTCGGGGGACTCACACCTCGCCAAGCCTATATCAGGTTCAGCGAAGAGATCATGAAACCAAGGTTCGGGAGCGAATATCTTGGAATGGTTGCCGGCCAGAGGGTTGCCAGAAACCGGGACCTCGACAGGGTTTCGGTTGTCTCGGGCGTAGGATTTTCCGAAGAAATTGCCCCCCTGATCGAGGCAGCGGGACATTCTAATACACTGCACATCAGGGTGAGGCCGATCGGTGGAGGAGACGGAAGCGGGGCAGACAGCCGCGAGGATCTCGATCTGTCTCGAATGGGAGTGGATACGATCGAATTGACCAACCGGAACTGCGAACAGCTCATTTTTGATCTCGAGCAGTCGTTGCAATGGATGCGGTAACATCTGATCATTCCCAATCTGCTCCGACCTTGACGGTTCCGATTTCGGCGGTCGAGTGTTCGGCTGCCTTGGCAAGCCCACGATCTGTCGGACCTCTTTCACGGCGAGGATCCGTTCCCTCCGGCCGCGAAGCCGGAACTGACCATTGCCGACCTGGCCGAGCGCTGCGTCAAGGTCCATCTTGAGACCATTTGCCGGCTGGCTACGGTCGAGACGGCACGGAGGATCCTCGATCTCCACATCCTGCCGGTGCCGGGAGAGATGCCAGTAATGCCGCACAACGGATCTTCCAAGGCGTGGAAATCAGCATGGAGATCCTGGCCATAGAGATCCCGCTCACCCGGAAGATTCTGGACGGAACGATGATTGCCGATGGGGGCGTACAGTCTTCTACGGAAGTGGTGGGCCGCGGTTCAATCAACAAGCGGTGAACGACGCGATCGAGCCAAGAGCGGCCGCGCCACGGACGCCTCATCTCGCAGATACGGCATGGTCCGTACCAACGAGTACGGCCATGACCTGCCGTTGACGAAATCCTCTGTCGCTACGGCACAGCTTCTTCAATCCGTCCCTTCATTAGTCAATGAAGTGCTGCACCGAACGAATGATCCCCGGGCGTATAGACTACGGAAGAACATGCGGAATTCGGACTTTGACTATCCTGGTCTCAACGGGTTGTGCCAGGTCAAGATGCAAAAAAACGGGCTTTCGATTTGACTGATCGTTTCGTTGCTTCATCCCTGGAGTGTGGTTGGCAATCAGTTGCTCGGTGCGACCAATTCCTTGACTTCACGCAGGTAGCTGTCCCTTGTGTCCAGAAGACTTGTTTCGAAAGCCTCTATCAGAGCGCTTGCAGGTCGAAACTTGGAACGTAGCAGGGTGCTCATGAACGGCAAATTCTGAGTAAACCGCCTGAAGACAACTGGCCTGTGCCTGAAGCTGAGTGCTGAGAATGGGTTGATCACACTTATTCCAACACCTTGGGCAACCGCTTCAGCTGCCATAATCGTGTTGTGTACCTCTATGACGGTGACTGGTATTACCTCCAGAGTCTCTAGGAGCCGGTTCAAGCGCTGCGCATATGGGTCGTTTTGGCTCAGGGCCACAAATTTCTGTTGATGCAGGTCCTGGGGCGATATTTCCGATTTCTCACTTAGTGGATGGTTCGCAGGAATCATGCAGATTTCCGGTGCATCGGTGAACAACTGACTTACCGTGCCTTCTGGCTCGACAGCGTAAGCTGCGAGCCCGATATCACAGTGTTGGGATGTTACAAGTTCGGAAATCGTTGGAGTCTGTCTTGTGGTAACCACTGTTTGCACCCCGGGTCTATCCGTGTTGAACGCCGCAACCGCAGATACCAAGAAGCCCAGTGAGTAGGCCGGGGCACAGGCAATGTGGATTCTTCCTTGCCGCAGATTTCGGATTTCTTCGGCAGCGCGCCCGATCCGTCGGATGCTGCGGAACGATTTGTCTACTTCTTCATACAGCAAATAGGCCTCTTGGGTCGGAACAACACGGTTCCCAGATCGATTGAAAAGCGACATTTTCACGGAGTCTTCCAATTGTTTCAGCGACCGGCTTACAGCCGGTTGGGATGTGTTCAAGATTTCGGCAGCTCCGGTAACTGTGCCCACGGCCATCGTTGCATGAAAGCACTCCAGAAGCCTAGAATTTAGCTGCAATTGCGGACCCCATACTCCGTAGATCGTAACATTGTTAAGGCATCGCATATCAAATGTGAATACTGGTCATTCGAAGTTGTATTTTTCATTTGGCTTGGTCCATGGTCGAACCTTAATTGACCCAAGAGTGGGAAAGACATGAGGACGTTGAGGACGGGCACGGAGGGCGACGAGTCCCAGCCTCCTTGACTGGAGTTAAGGGGGCACTTGACCATGTACGACTTTTACTCAGACGCCAAGGCCAAGCCGACGGCGGAGATGCGCAAGGTCGTTTTGGATTGTATTGTCGGTGACGAGCAGAAGGACGAGGATCCGACCACGTCGGAATTGTGCTTCCGAGTGGCCGAGTTGTTGGACAAGGAAGCCGCCGTATTTCTGCCTTCCGGTACCATGTGCAACGAGATTGCGATCAAAGTGCATACAAGTCCCGGCGACGAAATTATCTGCGAGCAGTCCTGTCATCTCGCCAATTTCGAAACCGGCGGACCATCGGCGATTAGCGGAGTGATGATCCGCGCTCTTCATGGTGAAAACGGTATCTTTACGTCGGACCAAGTGTGTGCATCCATCCGCCCCAACTCCAGACACATGCCCAAAAGTACTCTGCTCAGCGCCGAACAGACTGCCAATATGGGCGGCGGAGCAATTTGGCCGCTCATACAGCTCGATGAAGTGGCCAGTGTCGCTAGGGAGGCGGGGCTCGCAACCCACCTGGATGGCGCAAGACTGCTGAATGCCGCCGTCAAAACAGGCATTTCAGCGGCCCGTTACTCAAGAAACTACGATTCAGCTTGGATCGATTTCACAAAGGGGCTTGGAGCTCCAGTCGGCGCCGTCTTGGCCGGAACGCGTGAATTCATTTCCGAGGCTTGGCGCGTGAAACAGCGCCTGGGGGGAGCGATGCGCCAGTCAGGTATCTTGGCGTCTATGTGTCTCTATGCGCTCGACCATCATGTGGAACGCCTGGCGGACGACCACGAACTTGCCTCGTCGCTCGGGCGCGACATTGCCAAGCTTTCCCAAGTGAAACAGGTGTTGCCGGTTGAGACAAATATCGTGATCTTCGATCTAACGGACGACGCCCCAACGGCTGCCGAAATGGTCGACCGCCTGGAGGCTGAAGGCATCCTTGTGGGCGCATTCGGTACCCGCCGTATCCGCATTGTCACCCATATCGACGTCGATCCGGAAGCTGGCGATGCACTGATGCGGGGTTTGTCAAAATGTCTGGATGCTCCCCAAAGGGAGGTTGTTGTCCACGACAAGTAAGGCCGCTTAGGATGGGACGCTTGATCAGACCGCTGCCTGATGGTGGCCGTCACCAACTTTTGGTCATATTCCCTCATTTTGAACGAGTCGAATTCAAGAGCAGTGACACAGTAACTGCCGACTATGCCGGCATTCCGGGCGAAAAATGTCGGACTGCCAAAAAAAAACCCTGCATGCAGCTTACGGCCACGCAAGAACTGAAAAAATGGTGGAGTGACTGAAGCCGGATACTACGCAGAATGGGAACCTGAAACCATGCTGTGTGGACCGGGCTCTCTGTCTCAAACACATCACCCTTACGAAAGAGTAGCTCTTAAGGAACCCATTGAGTGCGAGGCAGGTGTTGTCGAGTTGGTCTCTTGTCTGGAATCAAAACAGCCGTGAACGCGGTACCAATTCAATTCGGCGACCAGCTAGTACGACATGATTTCAAGACCATAGGGGCAAATGGCGTTGTAATCTGCAAACCGTATCTCGGCTTCGAGATCGATCGTGTATCAACCGGCATTTGGTGATTTGGGTTCGAACCCGCCATATGGCGGTGCAGACAAGAACCGCATCGAAACCGAATAGAAAACCCACTGATCTTAATCCCTTAGCCAACAACCTCCAGCTCCGTTGCGGCCAAATGACACCGGGAGCTGTGGTTCATTCCAACCTCTACATGACGGGGTTCGACTTCTGCGCAATCAATCAGGATTTCCCTTTTGACGACATTTCGCATTTGGCACCGCGGAGCAAATCTGCATCCTCGTTCAGCCCTAATGCTGACATCGCCCTTGAGCAAACTCGCCTTTGAGCGCCGCTCGCGTTCAAGACGCGGGTCCGGAACTGGGACCGCCGATATCAGCGATTGAGTGTATGGATGTTGAGGCCGTGCGCACAATTCAAGCGCAGGTCCCTCTTCCACAACTTTTCCCAAGTACATTACGGCTATGCGATCACTGAAATGTCGAACCACAGCAATGTCGTGGGCAATAAATAGGTAAGTGAGATTGAATTCATCCTGCAACTCCTGCAACAGGTTGATGATCTGCGCTTGAATTGACACGTCAAGCGCAGAGATTGCCTCATCACAAATTACCAGTGCTGGGTCGAGAGCAAGAGCGCGTGCAATTCCGACACGCTGCCTTTGCCCACCGGACAGTTCGTGTGGAAAGGCGTTCAAGGCTCGTGGCGGCAGTCCCACCTGATCCAACAACTTCGTTACCTTGGCGGCAATTTCACCTCGAGAGAGATCTGAATTGTTACGAAGGGGATCCGCAACGATGTCACATACCGCCATTCGCGGGTTCAATGACGAATACGGGTCTTGAAAAACCATCTGAATTCCGCGCCTTGCACGACGCAGTGCGTCACCGTTCAAATTACCGAAATCCTGTCCATCAAAGATTATTTTTCCGGATTTGATAGGTTGGGTTCTGATGGCCGCCCGGGCAAGTGTCGACTTTCCGCAGCCGCTTTCTCCCACAAGACCCAAGGTCTTTCCTCGTTCAATGTTCAGCGAGACACCGTCAACCGCCTTGTTTTCTGTCGGCCCGGAACCAAAAGTAACTCGAATGTCTTCAAGCGAAAGGATGTAGGCATTGTCTTGCGCAATATGTTTGGTCACTGCGTACCTACCTTGTCATGCTGGGCTGTACTGCCTTCTGCCAAACGTGCAACTTCCCTTGGACTTGCAAAACAGGCAGCTTGGCCGCCAGTGATCTTGGCTTCCAATCGCGGTGTTGCATTCTTGCAGATATCTCTTGCAAGTTCGCAACGCGGATGAAAGGCACAGCCTTCGCGTTTTTCGGAAAGGTCCGGAGGAATTCCATCAATCGCAATCAGGCGCTGAGCAACTGGCTCGGCGATGCTCGGAACCGAGTTCAGAAGCCCTATCGAATACGGATGTTGTGGGCGATAAAAAAGATCTTCCGATTCCGCAATCTCAACGGCCCGTCCTCCGTACATCACGATTACTCGATCAGCCAATCCGGCGACGACACCCAAGTCGTGCGTAATCCAGATGACGCTCATATCCATCTCGGCACGCAGCTCGTTCACGACCTGAAGAATCTGCATCTGAATGGTCACATCAAGGGCTGTTGTCGGCTCGTCCGCGATGAGAATCTTTGGATTGCAGGATAGAGCGATTGCAATCATCACACGCTGTCGCATCCCACCGGAAAACTCGATCGAGTACTGTCCGAAACGGGTCGAAGGATCGGGAATTTCAACGAGGTCAAGAAGTTCGATAGCCCTTTTTTTCGCCTGTGCCGGTGTCATGTCGAGATGAAGTTCCAGCATTTCGGTGATCTGCCGGCCGATCGTCATCGTTGGATTCAATGATGTCATGGGGTCCTGAAAAATCATTGAGATTTCTTTCCCACGGATTTTCCTGAGTTCTCTGGTGGGGAGAAACAGAAGATCCTTGTCATCGTAAATGACATGACCATTTGTAATCTTGCCTGGAGGCTGAGGGATCAGCCCGAGTACTGAGAGCATACTGACACTCTTGCCCGATCCGCTTTCGCCAACAATGGCGAGAGTCTCACCTTTGCGAAGGTCCAGCGAAAGACCGTTCACGGCGTGGACGGTGGTCTTGCCGACTGTAAATTCGACCGTGAGGTCCTTGATCGATAGTAGATGTTTTTCAGCGTTCTTCGCCTTGGGTACGGACGTTGTGGGCAACATTGATGGCCCAGACATCAGTGCTTTCCTCGCTGAAGCGGGTCAGTGGAAATTCTCAGCCGGGTCGCAAAAATGTTTATGCTGAGTGTGGTTAACATTATGAATACACCGGGTGTCGTAACCGCCCAATTTGCAATCATAAGGTAGTCATGAGCTTCCTGAACCATTAATCCCCAAGCAGGAGTGGGTGGCCTAACACCCATTCCCAGATAACTCAGGCTAGCCTCGGTGAGCACGATCCGCGACAGTTCGAGAGTTGTCAGTGTCACGAGCGGGGAGAGAACATTCGGCATCACATGTCGTGTCATGATTGCGATTTCTTTGGCACCTGCTACGCGAGCGGCTTCGATAAACACCTGGTTTCTTAGTGACATCATGATTGAGCGCGCGTATCGGGCAAACAAGGGCCAACTGCCAATCGAAAGAACGATTATTAGGTTTAGGGTTCCTGGGCCGATTGCGGCCATTATCGTCAGTGCAAGCAGGAAGTAAGGAATCGAGATTTGGAAATCGATGTAACGCATTAATATGGCATCAAACCGTCCACCCAAATATCCTGACAACAAACCCATGAGTGAGCCAAAAACACCTCCCATCAAGATAACCGCCACACCAATACCCAGCGACATCCTACCGCCGTGAATGCAGCGACTTAGTATGTCACGGCCGAGGAGGTCAGTTCCAAGAACATACTTCCAAGATCCGCCTTCCATCCAAGCGGGCGGCGTAAGGCGATTAAGGAGATCCTGCTTTAGCGGATCGTGAGGTGCAACTTGGTCAGCAAACACTGAGCTCAGGACAAGAGCCGAGAAGATGACCAGCGCTATTGTCGCAAACTTGTCTCGGGAAAAATGGCTCAGGAAGCTCAATAACCTTCCTGCAGACCTTATGGGGCGAGCCGAAGTAGTTGATGCCATTTTGATCGTATGCATGGCGGTAACTCACTTCTTCCGAATCGTTGGGTCAGCAATCACGTAGATGATGTCAACAATTATGTTTATTAGAACAACCACCAGCGCTGCGACAAAGGCCATTGCGATAATAACCGGCATGTCACGTGTGAGAATTGCGTGGTACAGGGCAAATCCAAATCCCGGCCATCCGTACACAGATTCAACGATGATAGAATACCCCGTCAGAAGTAGGGCACTCTCCCAGCCAATTTCAGTTACTATAGGTGGCAGAGCATTTCTAAGTGCATGACGAAGAATGACTGTTCTTTCACTAAGGCCCTTTGAACGGGCGGTCGTTATGTACGGCTTGGCGAGTTCGTCAATTATGCTTGCTCGCGTGATTTGAACCGTTCGTCCTAAGGGCAATGCAGCCAGAGTTACGACAGGTAAAACCATATGACCCGTTGTTCCGTAGCCAGCGGTAGGTAGTAGCCCTAGCCCAACGGAGAAAATCAACGCCATCATCAAGGTGAACCAAATGAGCGGTAGTGATACGCCGAGAATCGACAGGGATGTTGCAAGCTTGTCCCACGTTGAACCTGGACGAGCGCCGGCAAATAGCCCAATGCCTATGCCAAGCAGAGACGCCAAGGCAATGGCGACAATTCCGAGTTGCAGAGTGGCCGGAAATGGTCTCAGAGCGATTTCCAAGCTTGGCGACTTTTGCCACCAGCTGTCACCAAAATCCAAAAGCACAGCTTTTGAAATGAACTCCCAGTATTGTACCAAAATCGGTCTATCGAAGCCCATTTGGCGCCGAAACTCTTCAACAGCCTCTGGTGGTGTGGAAGCCGGCAGCATAACGCGTACCGGATCGCCGAGAAGGAAATTCGTGAAGAAAACGACAGTTACAACGCCAAAGATCAGCAGTGCTGAATGTCCAAGTCGGTGCATTGCAAGCTTGTACATGCCGCTCCGTCGAGATGTTAAATGCAAGCCAAGTCAAACCCGGCTTGCATATTGTCACATTTTGGTCAACCGGCCATACGGATTTGGCCTACGTGAAGAATCCCGTCAGCGTACGGTGTGAATTCCACTTCCTCTCGCATTCCCCAAATGTCTGTATGCTGGAAGAGATAGACGCCCATCGGATCTTCATAGGATCCAATCTCGAATGCACGGTTCAAGAGCACGAGGCGATTGGCCGGATCCATTTCCTTTCGTGATTCATCCAGAACACGATCAATGTCAGCATTGCTGTAAGAAGAATACGAACCTCTCAACGAGTAGTACGATGAAAGCGTCCTATCCGCGTCAAAGGTCGTATTGGTATGACGCACGTACCAAGCTTCGGGAGGTGTAGGCGTTTGGTTCCGGTCGCCAATTCTTACCCAACTGTTTGGATCACGAAGAACGAGATCAATGTGTAGTCCCACGGACTCTAGCATCGCGCCGATAGCCTGCATCTCGACAGCATCACCTGTATATCGCCCCTTTGGACCTTCGATTGTCACATCGAGACCATGAGCCCCGACCTCCCTGATGAGATCTTGAGCGCGTTCTGGATCGTACGGATACGGTTGCAGGTTCGGATTGTAACCTGTCATCTCTGGAACGGACAGTTGGGCGTTCAGGTTGTTGCCCAGACCTCCATGTAGCGCATTTCTCAACCCGTCCTTGTCAATGGCATAGTTCATTGCCTGTCGAATCCGTGGATCTCCAATGCTTGAACCTTCCAGGTTGCTTAGTCGCAAGAAGGAGTAATTCTGTGAGAGGCCAGCTTCGTATTTTGGCGCTTGTTCAATTTGGTCTGGAAGCACTCCAAGGTACAGATCGATTTCATTGGTGCCAAGCGACTGGAATCTGGTTGCATCTTCTGGAATGACCCTGAAGGTAAGGCTTTCGATCGAAGGCGCTTCACCCCAATACGAAGGATTGGCATGAAGTTCTAAGGATAAGTTCCTTTTCCACTCTTCAAGCTGGTATGGACCAGTGCCATTTGTCTGGACACCCACTTGCGTGCCAACTTCGGTAGTCCAGTTAGGAGCCATCATCGCAATCACTGTCAAACGTGACTGCAGGACTGGATCAGGTTCATGAGTCGTGACCTCGACAGCAAGGTCTCCAACCGCCTGGGCTCCCTTGATGGTGTTTACCGTTCCAATCCATTGCGATTTCGTTTCCGGATCAAGAATCCGGTTTATGCTGAAGGCAGCGGCGTCAGCATTGAATGCCTCGCCGTTGTGGAACTTCACCCCATCTCTAAGTCTCAAGACCGCCGTCGTAGGGGATGTCTGTTCAAGTGACTCCGCCAGCCAGGGAACTATCTGACCATCCCTGTCTCGCCATAAGAGCGGTTCGTAAATGTTCCAAGTTACCTGGGCCGGCACACTTTGTTCGATTGCCAAGGGATCAAGGCTGGGCGGGTCATATGGAATTGCGACAACGATCGAATTCGCACCCTGCGCGTATGCGGGTGACGCGATCGAAGAAATCGCGCCTGTGAATAATGCACCTGAAGTCGTTGCCCCCGTTAGTTTCAGCATTTGCCTTCTTGATATCGGGAGTTTGCTATTAGCTGGCATGACATTCCTCCTTTTCACATGTCGTGTCGCAAGATGGCCTCTCACTCCGTCTCGAACGTCAGAACATGTGGAATCGAAGCGGTGGCCCCGACCGGAGCTTCGCAAATCTGCCATGTATGTTTCCAATATAATTCTAGGCCAACAGCATACAAATTTGATATGCTGAGCTAGAACGATTGCAGTTCAACGGAACGCTGCGCTATCAAGTCCTCAATACGGAATGGTCGAACACGTCTAACGTCAGTCGAGCACAAGTCTGACACTGCACTGTGGAAAGCGCGTTTTCCTTGCGCGTACGAAGCCCACCCAACATTCGTCGCTTTCGGTTGGTTGCAGCCTGGGCGGACGTGAAGGCAACGACATGATCTGAAGCACTCCGGTGACAACGGCTGCGTTGTACAGTTTGGCAAATGTGCAAGCCGGAACGCAAGTGAACACTGAGCGGGCCTTGAGAAGAGCACTGCGTGAGTCGACGCTGCTGATTCTTGAGGGAAGACCAATGGCGTGCAGTGGCTCGGACCATTCCGACATTAGCCGGGCGGTTTTCCCAAGTTCTTAGAATAATATTCTGTTGATCAGGCAAAGTCCGGGACAAGGCTTCATTCCCAGACAAGAATTCTTGGAGGCATCCCTGTCCAGTCAGAATATATTAAGGAGCTTTTCGGCGTCGGTCGGATGCGGTCCTGGTGCTTGCGGTTTCCTGCCGGTTCAACTGGCTGACTGCACGCCTCCTTGAGTTCGGCCGGCGTGCCCGACAGCCGTACCGCAAAACACCGGACCAGTAGTGGTCATGTCATGTGGGCTTCAGGGCAATGCCAGCGCGTCTCCCGAAATCTCGGAGGGCAACCCGTCAATGAACGCGCAGCGAATCTCGCGAAGTTCGCGACGGCGAATCACCCATTGCTCATACCCCTTCAAGGCGAACATCGAGCCTGAGAATCACAACTTCAGGTCACGTGCAACTTCAGGAGATAGTTCGGAAAACTGTTTCCACTACGCGTCCATGATTGATGCTGGCTAAGATGGTGTCGGAAAACACAAAACCGCAGAATCCGACAGTGAAGGTTCGCTTAGGCACAATACTGTTGCTTTAAGGAGCAATCGGGCAAACATCGGGAATCCATTCGAGCGCTTTCCGGGAGAGCGGTCCCCGGCTGCGGACGGGATAGTTGCTTGTCATGCGCTTGACGCCCCGCGGCCTGGATTGTCCACGGCTGGAGATGGCACGCTCTTCGAGGTTTTCATCCAGGATGTCAGCGTACTGAACCCTGCCTCCCCCGGAAAGAGAGCCGCAAGGCCGACAAACAGGTACAGGGGGAAGCGCCGGGATGGACAATCCGGCGCCGCACGACATTCACGGCATGGAGGAAGGATAATCGATCGGGGTCGGTGCCGGTCCGCCCCGCGGCCTCGTGGACCGGGCTGCGCACCGCGTAGTGGGCCAGCATCAGGCCGTCGAGTTCCTGTTGCACGAGTTCCGGTGTCTTGCTGCGCAGCAAGGCACCGGGTCCGAGCATGTGGGGTTTCACCTCTTCACAGGCGGTCTCGATCTCCCAGCGCTCGTGGTAGAGCACCGCGAGTTCGCCGGCGGGCGCGGTTTCGGGATCAAGCGGCGTCGTGACCAGGGTGCAGCTCTCCGCCACGCCCGGCGGGCGAAACATGGACACCCGTACCGGGCAGTTTCCCCGGCTGGCCCTGCGGTCCCTGCCGTTGCCGGCAAGCCTGTTCAGCCATGACCCGTCCCCGAAGCTCTCGAGGACAGGAAACCGCGTGTTCGACTTGACCCGCCAGAGAAGCGACGCCCCGGTCGCAACTGCCCGCGACCACAGGAAAGACCGCAGTCATACCGGTCGGCGAGCACCAGCATGCCGGGAGACAGGTGGCTGACCAGGCGCTCTGCCTGTTCCATCTCCAATTCCCGCAGCGGTCCACCGCACCAGGCGAGCGGCGCCCGCGGGCCGGTCTCCATCAGAACAGTCAATCGCAGCTTCGGAAAACCGTCAGTGACAGCTTCATCAGGAAACGCCAGTTTCAAGTCGTCAAACGCCACGAGGCGCAAGCCCCGGTACCACTCTCCCGGCCAACACAACCAGGCAGCAAAAACACTGTCCCGAACCAGCCGCTGGAAAACTGCTCCGCCTGGGAGAGAAGACAGTCCGGGCATCCCGGACCAATCCGGTTTCCAGGCAAATCGGCGTCGGCCTAAACCGGGAAATCTACCGCGCTGCGCGGCAACTCAATCCGGGAAGCAACACCCCGGCAAATCTCCTCCGCCAGCCCTGCAAACTCCATCGCCGCCCTGCGAACAGGCTCGCGCAGATGCAAGAACTCCTTGGCAAGGCAATCAACTGTGTGCGACTCTACGGACATCGGGAATGCTCCATTGATTTCAAATTTCGTCAATCAGGATCTACCATATCCTGTGAGCGGTGGCATTCCCGACCCTCCCCGAAAACCCGCATTCGTGCCCGAAACCGGTATCACCGGCACGGCACGGGCACAATTCGGTCCGATCAACGCCGAATCAACCCGGCAAACCACCCGATCTTGCCCAGAACAAGCCACGTGCTGTCGCAATGTGAGATCTACACTCGTCAGGTCAGGTCCGCTTGACAGGCTCGGAATCGGTCTGTAACTTCGAAACATCAGCACACCGGGGGTTTTTCGGGCGGCTCCAGCAAGCCGTTCACGGTGGATGTTGGTTTTCTCGGGACACCCTCTGTAGCCGGTAATCGAAGACACTCTGGGAGGAGAAATGATGGAAAGACTTACAAGACGGACGTTTTTGCGGAATTCGTCCCTGGCAGCCGTCGGCACGGCTGCGCTGGGTCTCACGCCGCAACAGGCGCTTGCGCTGAGACAGATGCGGTTCTGGATGGGACTCGGGGCTTCGGCCGGCGACCCCCTCATCGAGTTCGGCCAGCTTGCGGCCGAAGCACACGGGTATGACGTCGCGTTCGACAATTTCTCGGACGAGGGTGACACGAAGTTCACCGCCGCCTACGGCGCCAACGATCTTCCTGACATGTTCGAGACCGACTATCCGTACATGGGAGGGTTCCTGGGGATCGGAGCTCTCGATCCGATGGACGACATGCTGGCTGCTGTGGACTATCCGCTCGACAAGGTGCTTCCGCACATCCTGGACCGGTGCCGCTGGGACGGACAACTCTATGCAGTGCCGCACGGTTGGAACTCATGGGTCCTGTTCTACAATCTTGACCACCTGGACCAGGCGGGCCTGCCGACGGACCGGGAACCAGAGAACCTGGAGGAGTTTGTCGAGTGGACCCAGAAGATGACGCTGCGAAACAGCGGTGGCGACATCATCCAGTCCGGGTTTTCCTGCCCGAGATCGGGGATACTGCCGAACAACATCTGGGGAGCACTGCTGTTCCAGTACGGCGGTTCGATGGTCACCGAGGACGGAACGGCGACGAACTTCAACAACGAGGCTGGCCGGAAAGCCGCGGAATTCGTTCTGAATACCCTCTATGAATGGCAGATCACGGATCCGAACATAACCCAGCGCTATGATTACTGGCTGACTGGCCAGGCATCGTCCTTCTACTCCGGCACCTGGGTTGTCGGCAGTTCGCTCCAGCAGCCGAACCTGAACTTCCGCGCCGACGTGATGCCGATCCTTGGAGACAAGCGGGCCGTGATGTACGAATACAGCGGACTGGTGCTTCCATACGGTCGTCCGGACGACGTCAAGGAAGCCATTGGCAACATCTACAAATACATCGTGGAGCGTGCTGGGGAATTCGGCGTGGCTTCGTCCCAGATTCCGGTGACGATGGAGGGCCTCGCATTCGAGGGATATAACAATTCTCCGCACAAGGAACACTTCAGAGGTTCCGAGGAGAACGGTGAATATGCCTTCTGGGATGTGTCCCATCCGAAAGGGGCGGAATTCTCCGTCTATGGCGGCGCATCAAGTGCGGTGACCCGTATGCTGGACAAGGTCTGGGACAAGTCCAAGAGTGTGGACGAAGGTCTCAATGACCTCGATGAACATCTCTCTGACATCCTGAGCAAGGAACCTGCTGCCATTTAGGCATCGCGGGCACACCTGGTACAAACATCCGCGAGGGGACGACCAACGTCTTTCCCCTCGCGGGTTGCGGCAGAGGAGTTGAGAGATGTCGCAATTTGTGGAATCTAACGGTCTTCTCGATAACCCGGCAGGCCTGCGGAAACGGCTCCGCACCGAGGGCTACCTGTTTTTCCGGGACATCCTCCCGAAGGAGGAGGTACTGGGTGTCAGGCGGCAGATACTTGAAATCTGCGAGCAGGCCGGGTGGTTACGTCCCGGCGCAAAACTGATTGATGGATTGACAGACCGTGCACCCGTATTGGATGGCGACGACGAGTATATCGACGTTTACGCGCGGATTCAGGCGCTGGAAGCACTTCATGGCCTGAAACTCAATGGCAAGATCATCGACATCATGGCGGCCCTGTTCGAGGAAACCGTGTTTCCGTTTCCTCAGACGATCGCGCGTATCGCCTTTCCCCGGGACAATGCGCGCGGCACCCCGGCGCACCAGGACTGGATATTCGTCGGCGGCTCCATGGAAACGATCTCCTGCTGGGTGCCGCTGGGCGACGTGTCGCTTGAAGTTGGAGGACTGAAGATTCTCGAGGGAAGCCACAAGTCCGGCCTACTTGAACCGAAACCGGCAACCGGTCCCGGGGGCAGGGTCGTTGATATCGATCCGAGTCTTGCCTGGCGGCAGTCTGAGTACCGATGCGGGGATATCCTGCTGTTCAAGATGCTCACTGTCCATGCTGCTGCAGAAAACCTGACGCCGGACAGACTCAGGCTTTCGGCTGATTTTCGCTACACGGGAGCCAGCCACGTTATAGCCGAGGAGTGGTTTCAGCCCCACGCCTGGGAAAGGGGCGAACCGTTCTCCTGGGAGGCAATCGAGAGCGGTTGGAAGGACAGCCCGGTTGCGCACTACTGGAACGGGTTTCCGGACCTGAAGATCAAAAGGCACAAATGGTTCTGGGAAGCGGGCGGGGAGAGGCAATTGTGAATTCCTGGTCACGGCAGGCACTGCGTCCGACCCCGGATGCGTTCGCCCGCGGGGCATGCCGCCGGCGAAGCCGAGACAAGCCGCCTTCCTTCATCTTCGTGCGCCAGGTTGCCGAGCCTGAGAAGTTCCCTTGGTAAACTACACGCCAATCACTCCTGACAACAGGGTTGCGGGGAGATCCGGTACCTCGGATCACCGGTGGTTCATCGCGATGAGACGCGTGAATCCGTTTGCCTTTACATTTATCATTCCGTTTCTGGTCGTGTTCCTGATTTTCAGGATCTACCCGTTCATTCTTGGCATAATGACAAGCTTCACCGACGCACGGGTTGGACCGAGACCGGGGAACTATGTCGGTTTCGAGAATTTCGTCGAGGTGGTGACCAATTCCGAGGTCCGCCGGGCCTTCGTCGTTACGTTTCAGTATTCGATCATCGTCGTTCCGATGTCCTTTTTCTTGGGTCTGGCAATGGCGGTTTATGTAAATCGCAAGTTGCCGACCCATACCTTCTCGCGGCTCGTGTTCTTTGCGCCATTTGTGCTTACGGCGACGATTGTCGCAATTGTCTGGAACTGGATGTTCCAGACGCAGTTTGGCCTGGTAAATGTGGGGCTCGGTATGTTCGGATTGCCAGACCGCATTGCCTGGCTGAAGGAACCGGTTCTCATTTTGCCGGTGATCGCCTTCATCACGACCTGGTGGCAGGTAGGATTCGCAATGGTGATCTTCCTCGGTGCACTGCAGAACATTCCGAGTGAACTGCTCGATGCCGCCCGTATTGACGGCGCGAATGCGTGGCAATCATTCTGGAGAGTCACGTTTCCGCTTCTGCTTCCGGTTTCCTCACTGGTGATCACGATAACGCTGATCGAGGCAATGCGGGTCTTCAGCCTCATCCATATAATCACCCGGGGAGGGCCGAGCGATCATTCGACGAGCGTCGTATTCTATATCTTCCAGGAAGGCTTCGTGCGGTTTGAGCAGGGCATGGCGGCGGCGATAGGCGTCGTTCTCTTCCTGGTTATCATGATCCTGACGATATTGCGTTTCACGCTGCTGCGTGCGGACAAGGACTACTTCTGAGCGATGGCCGGGCCTGACGCGAACATGCTTGCGGCCAGGCAGGTCGATCGCGCGGTCCGCTTGACGATTGTCGTGCTCGGGGTGCTGTTCTCGATCCTCTGGTTTGTTCCGTTGCTCTGGATAATCCTCACGTCGTTGAAACCGACCGGAGAGATACTGACCAATCCTCCGCAGTGGCTTCCCTCCGAGTTTTCCCTCGAACACTACGAGAGGGTTCTGGAAAAGCCGATCGGACAATGGACCATCAACAGCCTGTTCATTTCGATCGTGTCGACATTCCTGACGCTTGTGTTGGGCGCGGCGGCAGGCTACGCCTTTGCTCGCCTGCGATTCTACGGCCGGAACTTTCTCTTCTGGCTTGTTCTCGCGTCCTTCATGATGCCGTTCGAGGTGATGCTGATTCCGTTGTATCGCATGATGGGGGATTTCGGACTTGTCGGATCGAGATGGTCGATAATTCTGCCCTCGGTTGCCGGCCCGTTTTCGGTTTATCTGTTCCGGCAGTTTTTCCTGAGCATTCCACGTGAACTGGAGGACGCCGCGGCAGTCGATGGCGCAGGACTCTGGGCGCGGTTCTTGCTGGTTGTGGTTCCGCTTTCAATTCCGGCCTGTGTCTCGGTCGGTATTCTGGCATTTGCCGAGAATTTCAATCAGTACATATGGCCGCTGATAATGAGCACTTCTGACAAAGTGATGACGCTCCCGGTCGGTATCGGCCAGTTTGCGCCTTCGCTCCAGGGGAGCACGAATATTACTCAATACTATGGAATGGGGGCCGCGGCGGCCACGTTGCTGATCATTCCGAGCCTGATCGTCTTCCTGATTTTGCAGCGTTTCTTCATGGACAACGTCATCACGTCGGGGATGAAAGGGTGAGCAGGGGGTGCAGACAAGTGGGCGTGGTCGATCCCGACTGCAGCGTCTTCCAGCCACACCCGTCGAATCGGTCGACCGCAGTTGCGGGCTGACCCGCAGGAAACCGCGCAGGAGGGTCGAATGTCCGGAATCATGCTTGAAAACGTGGTCAAGAGGTTCGGAGAACAAACCATCATACCGGAACTCAGCCTTTCGATCGCGGAGGGTGAGTTCGTGGTCATCGTCGGCCCGTCCGGATGCGGCAAGTCGACGACGTTAAGGATGATTGCCGGACTGGAGGACGTGACGAGCGGCACGATCTACATTGGTGGACGCGATGTGACCTGGGTGCCGCCGAAGGCCCGCGACATTGCGATGGTGTTCCAGTCCTACGCACTCTACCCGCACATGAACGTTGCCGCCAACATGTCATTTGCCCTGCGCCTCGGCCGGGCCCCGAAGGACGAAATAAGGGAACGCGTGCAAAAGGCGGCCGAGATGCTCGAACTGACCGAGTTCCTGGAACGGAAGCCCCGGGACCTGTCCGGCGGGCAACGCCAACGGGTGGCAATGGGGCGCGCGATCGTCCGTGACGCATACTGCTTCCTGTTCGATGAACCGCTTTCCAACCTCGATGCGAAACTTCGGGCATCGATGCGGACCGAGTTGTCGATCCTGCACAAGAGACTCGAACGGACCATGATCTATGTCACTCACGACCAGATCGAGGCGATGACGATGGCGGATCGAATCGTGATTCTGGACGATGGCCGGGTCCGGCAGATTGGAACGCCGAGAGAGGTCTACAACTCTCCCGACAACCTGTTCGTGGCCGGCTTCATCGGGTCTCCTTCCATGAATTTCCTCGATGCGGAGATTTCGGGTTCGGATCCGGTTTCCTTGCGCGGGGACGGATTTGAACTTCCGCTTCCGCCGGAACTTGCCGCGAGAGTAAGCGCGACGTCCTCGCGCACGGTCAGGATTGGTCTGCGGCCCGAACACTTTTCCGCCCCGGAAAGCCCCGGGGGCGCCCGGGATGCCGCCCTTGCGCCAATTCACCTCGAAGTGGACGTGACGGAATACATCGGGTCAAGCCAGTTTCTTGCCGCGCGGGTCGGCGAAACGCCGGTAACAGCTGCCATCGACGTCGGACCCGATACGCCGCCGATGACGAGCGGACAATACGGATTCGACATGAACAGGCTCTACCTGTTCGATAACGAATCCGGGGAAGCAATCTAGAGTCGGTCCTGCAGGTTCCCTGCGCCGTCCTGACGGCGTCGCGTCTGGGTCATGCCAAGAGGTCCATGGTTGACGAGGCAGAACGGGTAACTCGTTTCGATCATTCAGGGACCGCGGATCGAACTTCCGGGACAATTTCGATGCGCGCGCATCGAAATGGTGACCGGACTGCCTCAGACCCTGAAGCGGGTGCAGAGCACGAACTGCAGCGGATTCCTGTCGGTGTTCCACTCGTGATAGCAGGCGACGATTGCCCCGTCGGGCGCCTGTACCACTGTCGGATACCCGATATGCTGGAAGAGGCCCGGATTGTTGGGGTCGATTCCACCGCCGCCATCTCCTTCTCCCGAGTCCCAACCGAGGCTTGAGGAGGGCGAAAAGACCGCGCTGCTGGAGGGAACCCCTCCTTCCCGGATCACGAATTCATTGGCGACGTCCCAGGTGACCCCGTCTTCGGAGACCATTCCGCGCGTTCCGTACGGAGGACGACGGTAGCCATAGACCATGAGGTAACGGCCGTCAGCCAGCGTGATGAGATCGGCAGGGTAGCCCCAGATATTTGTCCATTTCGGCGGTGTCCAGGAGAAACCGTCATCCTCGGAAATGGTCATGACCATGTTCTTCGCGTCGCCGCTCGGATTGACGTGCGTCCGCAGGAAGCAGACCAGCCTGCCATCACTGAGGCGGAGCACTGCCGGTTCTTCATAGTCGATGATCGAGGCCGGGTCGTAGGCGATCGTGGAATAGTATTCCCAATTTGATCCGCCGTCGTCGGAGCGGATCAGTGCTGACCGCGTGGATTCGCCCTCGCCTTCTTCACCGTACCCCCGGATTCGCCCATATAATCCCATCAGGAGAGCGCCGGACGGAAGCTGCCAGCAGCCTGAACGGCACCCGCCATGCTTGAGAGGACGGACATTGCATGGCACCGGGTCGCTCCACGACTTGCCGCCATCGCTGGACTTCACGACATACGTCCCGATCCAGCCCTGTGTCTTGAACGCCCAGGTCCAGTCTCCCCATTCTCGCGTGTGCGGTCTCGAACTCCATGACGGTTGCTCGGCGCGGATGCCGCGCTTGAAGAATGCGGTGATCGTCAGATTGACGATCAGGGTGCCATCCGCGAGTTCGCATATCCCGCAGTCCCAGTTTCCGCTCGTGTCGGTCCAGGGGAGCACGACGGCAGGTTCCGACCAGGTGACTCCCCCGTCGGATGACCGGACAATGAGGGTCTGGCCACTGTCGTGGTGGAACGGGAACCGCTCCTCATTGAACACCGCCACGATATCGCCGTTCGCGAGCGTTCGGGCGCAGATCTGGTTCACGCAGTGTGCAGGATGCCGAAAGATATCGTGGTGAGAAAGGTCATTGATTTCGTTCATGGTCTCAAATGCTCCCTAACTGGTCCCCTGCATGTCTGGCGGGTGGAATGGCCTGGCTGGCCGCCCTGTCCCGGTGCCCTCCGGCATCACATCGTCATTCCGGTTTCGCACATGGTCCCTGGCTCCGTCCGGCCATGACGCCGCACGATGTGAACCGGAACAGTTGAGCGTTGACCGGCCGGCGGAACGGTTCGTTCCAACGCTGCAACAGAATACCGCTGAAGCGGCATGACTGGCGAGATGCATCCCGTTGTCGCCCTATCGCGAGTCCGGAGCCGCGGGACGGACAAACCCCGCCAGACCGCCGTCTACATCATCCATCGGCTCCCGGCGGGGAATGTCCAACCAGCTCAACAGGCTGTTTCCGTCGGAATCGAGGCTTCCCGCATCTTTCCGACCGCTCCCTTGCAAATGCGCACCAAATCCTCCTCGGGCGACGATGTCACTATCTCAAATGAGAGGGCAATCCAGTTGACAATTCCTGACAATAAATTTGCCCTGTGTGTCAATCTTGGGTTGTGGTCACTTTCTTCGGCATGTTGGCATCCAGTCGGACATCACTTGCCGGGATGTCTTCACTGCGCGAGCCGGGCATCCGGAGTGAGCTGGGCCCTCCGGCGCGGTAAGTCGTCCGGACCCGTCCGTGGCGGTGAGAAGGCGTGTCCCGGCAGCCGGACAAGTTTCCCTACAGCCAGTAGTCGTCGTGATTTCGCTGGAATTCCTGAATCTTGCAGGAATACACGGCGCTCTCGTCGAACGGATACGCCGCTTCCATTCCGGGTGTGAGCCTGACCCCGATACCTGGCGCCGTCGGAGGGGAAAGCATGCCGCCAATGATGCTGCATTGGCCTTCCGCCATGTCCCGTCCAAGCGGAAACGTCAGCATGGGAAACTCGACCAGCTTTCCACCTGCGGCAAAGGCAGAATGATAGTTGGCCATGATGGCCGCGGCGCCGCCCCATGCGTGCACCACGACATCAATGCCTTTCCTCCCTGCCGCCTCGAACACGCTCAATACGGCGCTCACGCCGCCAATCACCGACGCGTCCGGTTGCACGAAATCATAGACATCACCGTTGAGGCGCTTGATCATTTCCTTGGGCGTCGTGATGATTTCGCCGCCGCAGACCGGTACATCGGTGCGCCGCCGCAATTCCCTGAATCCCTCGGGGCAGTCGGGGCCTATGGCCTCTTCCACAAACCGGATCCGGTTTGGAGTTTGCGCATGCACGCCATCGATGAACCGGACAACGTCATCCACCGACTGGGGCGGGTCGGCGAGATTCTGGCACATGTCAACGCCCACCGAGATCCCGCGTCGTCCGGCCTCGTTGAGCACCCAGATCGTCCGATTGATGTCCTCCTTGACCGAACGCATCTTGTAGATGCCGATTCCCATTGAATCCAGAAGCTCCAGTTCCTCGAGGAAGTGCTCCTTCGTGTCGCAGCATCCGCCGCTGCCGTAAATCCGGATCGAGTCTGCTCGCGGTCCGCCAAGAAGATCGTATAACGGAACCCCCCTGGTCTTGGCCGCGGCGTCGTGCAATGCGATATCGAAGGCACTGATCACGTGTCGTGCCGCACCCTGCAACGACCAGTAGTCGCACACGCTGCGCAGGTCGGACAGCCTGTTCCGAATGTCGAAGGCGTCCCGTCCGAGGACGTAGGGTGTGCAAAGATTGACGATTTCCCGGAAGACGAGTGGCGCAAATACCGCAAGGTATCCCTCTCCGAGACCGGTGACCCCGTTGGAGAGCGTGACCTCCACCATTCCGACCGTGCGCTTGGGACCGTTCGGGAAGCACTCCAGGATTTCGGGATCGTCAGCAAAGGAGTAGGGCGAACTGAGCAACACGGTTCGTACGCTGTCAATCGTCGGCATCAGTATCCCTTCTTGAAGTCCACGATTCCGGCAAGCGGTCTGCCGGACCGGAAGCGCTCCAGGTTGGCTACGAACACTTGCAGCTTCCGGTCGATTTCGTCCTCTGTTCCGCCGGCGGTGTGCTGCGTCAGGATCAGGTTGGGGCAGTCCCAGAACGGGTGATCGTGCGCCAGCGGTTCTTCATCCGTGACGTCGATGACAGCGCCGCTGATCCCGCCTTCGCCAAGATGACCGGCAAGCGCGCCCTCATCGACAATGGAACCTCGTCCGACATTCACGAACAGGGCTGAACCTGGCATGCGCGAGAGCCGCGCCCGGTCAAAGACCCGCCGTGTTCCGGGGGCGTCCGGCACTGCACACACGACGATGTCCGCATTCGCCAGCGCATCATCCAGGTTTGCCGCCTTCCAGTCGCTGTGGAATGCGGCGATTTCGCAGTCGAACGGTTGCAGGAGTTCGGCCATGCGCCTGTTAATGGCCCCGAAACCGAACAGGATGACATTTCTGCCCGCGAGCGTTCGCAGTCGCGGACGGAGCGCTTCGCCGAGCCAGGTTTTCGTTTCCTTCAAGCTCGCGCATGTATCCATTCCCCGGTAAAGAGCGAGGATACCCGCAAGGCAGGTCTCTGCCACCGCCTCGGCAAAAAAAACCGGCGAGATTGGTGAAGACCGGCCGGCGTCCGGCGGCGATCAATTCAAGCGACGCGTACTCGCCAAATCCGGTGGATTCCAGCTGGACCCAACGGAGCTCTGGCGCCGCGGCAAGCCACTCCGGCGGTGGGTTTCCGAACGCGATTTCACAACGGCGGAAGGCCGGATGCAGCGGTTGGCCGTCCCGAAGGAGGCCGGCAAAATGCACAGTGTCCGAATCTGCAATGTCCTGCAGATGCCGGATCTGGGCCGGAGTGAGGTCAAGTAGAACGAAGATTTCCACGGTCGAAACCGACCCCTGAACGATGTGGACCCGGGATCCGGCCGCGAGTTTCTGCCACGCTTTCAGCGCGCATTCGGCGCCTCCACTCTCGGTGCGCCAATTTGCCTCAACATGTCCAGGGTCGCATCGCGATACACCCGGCGGATATCACGCGTGGGAGGACGGCAGCGGCTGGACGGGAGCCCCACGAGTTCCATGCACAGCTTGTCGAGATACCCATCTCCGCTCGTGAATTCACTCTCGATCCTCGTCCAGAGCTTGTAGAACGGCATTGCCTCCTCGACCAGCATGCGCGCAATCTCGACATGGTTGCCATCCCGGACAGCATCGATGAGCCGTATTCCCCATTCCGGCCAGAAGTTGCAGTTGTGCACCTCGAACGCACGGGCGCCGAGCGGCGGCATGGCGCTGAACGCAAACAGGAGATTGTTGTCGATTATCGTGAATCTCCGCGAGAAGTGTGAGGTCACGTCCTCGAACTCCATTGCGTCCGAGCGGGGAACGGCCCATTTCAATCCAACGACACTCGGAATGTCTGCAAGCCGTTCCACCATCTCGAACGAGATGTTCGAACTTGTCCAGTACGTGTTGTAGACAATGATTCCGATGTCGGGCTCGGCTTCCGCGGCGGCCGAGACAAACTCCTCAAAATCCCCCTCCGTATGGGAGAAATAGTAAGGGCAGGACACCTGGATGAAGTCCGCCCCGACGGATCTTGCTGCGCGCGCCAGCCTTTTCAATTCCAGCGTGCTTGTGGTCTGCGCGCCCATCGCTACCGGAACATGCCCGTCGACCTCTTCCGCCACAATCGACGCGACACGTACCCGCTCGTCGAACGTCATGGTCGAAAAATCACCTGCCGCGCCTGCCGCCAGGAACACGGCGTAATCGGCGCTCAACCCGGCATCGATGAGAAACCTGACATGTTGCCGCAGGGCGCTCTCGTTCACCGGAAAATCCGGTTCGTCCCGAAACGGCGTGGGAATGGTTACATAGCACCCCGCCAGGCTGTTCCTGAGTCGGTCCGTGTCCACAGGTCTCTCCCTCCCTAAGCTCAGGAACCGCAGTCCGCGGGATCCCGAATCCACACATCCCCTGGCAGGGACGGGATCCGGAAGCAATCTGGTCAGAGGATCCTGATCCTGCGTCAATACTACACGATGGAACCGGCGGCGAATTGATTCTTCGTGCCGCGATTTGTATCCTTCCTGAACCGGATTTGAGTTCTGTCGGACATGCACTCGATCGACCACAACCCGTCCTGCTGCATTCGCTTCAATCTCATCATGCAGTCGGAATTTCCGCTCAATGCCGTCGTGCTGGCGAGCGAAGCTCTCAGGATTGCCAACCAGAATACCGGTCGGGATGTATTCTCCTGGCGTTTCGTTTCCGCGGACGGGGAGCCCGTCAGGGCCAGCAACGGAATGTGGCTCGCTGCCGACTGCTCCATTGAAGGCATGCCTTCGGCTGACGTCTATCTTCTGTTCGGAGGAAACCTGCCCACGCAACGCAACTCCAGAGGGTTCCTCGGACAACTGCGACGGGCAAGCCGGGGCGGTGCGATCATCGGGGGAGTCGACACCGGCGCGTTCGCTCTGGCCCAGGCCGGCCTCGCATGCTCCGGCAATGATCCGGAGGTCGTGCTGCACTGGGAAGCCGTACCCAGCTTCCTGGAGCACTTCCCGAATTCCGTGCCGATGAATCAGATTTACGAGATTCGGGACAGGCGGGTTTTCTCCGCCGGCGGGATCGCAACCCTGGACATGGTACTCGACCTGATCTCCCGGTTCCGCGGTCAGGCGCTCGCAAATGAAATCGCGAACGCGCTGGTCCACACCCGCCGGGAGTCGACAACGGAACAGCGCGGCGAGGGTTTGCTCGAAGCGGGCGCGACTTCACCGATGGCACGGCTGGTTGCGTTGATGGAGCAGAATATCGAGATGCCGCTGACGCTCTCGGAACTGGGCAGGGAGTTCGGCGTGTCCGAGCGCACGCTTTCACGGATATGCAAACGGTTCTTCGGTCAGTCGCCGATGAAGCTGTACACGAGTGTCAGGCTCAGGGCGGCAAGGAATCTCCTGTTCTATGGCGAGCTGTCAATTCGGGAAGTTGCGTTCGCCAGCGGGTTTTCGCACGCGGCAGTCTTCACGAGGGTCTTCAAGAGGCAGTTCGGGATGACACCGCGGGAGTTCCGCACCGAGTTCCGCAAGAGACAGGTCTTGAGTCTGCGCCCGGAACTGAGGCGAATGATCGGTTCCCGATGACTCTTCGTCCGGACGGGTCGTATCGCCGCTTCAGGTCCCGGGCCAACTGTCATTAAGTCGCCGTCCCGTCGGTGCCGATCGAGGCCGGACAGGGCAATCTGACACGGTCGATAGCCTTGTGCAGGAAGGCCATTGCTGCCAGCCCGCATGCGGGGTCCCTTCATCTGCCGGTCAAGACCAACCCGGCGGCAGTGCCTGTCAGTGCACCTGGCCGGTTCGGGAGCGAACTGCTGAACCCGTTGACAGGCAACAGCGCCAAGAACTTTAACGCCAGGTTCGGCAAGAAGATCAACAGCGTCCTCACGAACGGCGAATCGCAAAGGCATCTGTGCACTGCGCACCGGATGATGACGGCCGCAAATCCGAGCAGTTTGAACAGCTGTCTGCCGCCCATTCTGTCTCTCACTTTCGGGAACGTCCCGGCTGCTTGGACGCCGTATGCAACCGACCCCACCAACGCATGGCGCGCCTCACATCGACTCGATCGCTGCATCCCTTTTGTGGGCCCGACCAGGGTCGACGCCGCCATTGCGCCTTTGATGCCGTCGGACAAGGGGCATCCATGCCGACGCCGGACACCGGAGCGAGATGCTTGCCCGGGACAATCCCCTTCGCTACAGTCCCGGCGCAATTGGGTAATCTTAACGGAGGATCATGATGACCAGGACGCTTCACCACCTACTCGTCGCAACTGTCGGCCTTGCAGTTCTTGCCGGAAGTGCCGGCTCCAGCGAGTGGAAGTTCAACAATGGCTTGCCCGAGGGGCGCAACGAATCAAAACAGCTTGACACATTCGCCGCCGATGTCGCCGAACTGACCGGCGGCAGCCTCGCCATTGACGTCTTCCACGGCGGTTCGCTCAACCTCAAGAACGAGGATGTGGTGCGTTGGCTGCCCCAGGGTGCGGTGGAGATGGGCCTTGTCTGGGCCAACTACCTCGGGCGCGATGCCCCGGCACTGAACGCAGTGCTGATTCAGGGCTCGGTTGGCAGTTCTGATGAACTCATTGCTGTCCTTCCCGAAATCCAGGAAATCTATGCGGAGGAGCTCGCGGAATGGGGCATCGTCCCGGCAGGATTTATGGCTCTCCCGCTGCTCCAGGCGTCGATCTTCTGCCGCGATGAGCCGGTGCGAACTCTCGACGAACTCAGGACCAGGAAACTTCGGGTCTGGAGTGGCGACCAGGTCGAGACCTTCCTGAAGCTCGGGGTATCGGCGCAAATCGTGGGGCAGACGGAACTCTATGTCGCGCTCCAGACCGGTGTGGTCGACTGCACGGTCTATCCTGCCCTGTTCGCCCATACGATCTCGCTCCACGAAGTAACTGACTACGCTGCCTATCTCTATCCGGTGGCCGGGGTGCCCTATGTTCTTGGTGTGAACGAAGACGCGTGGGCAGGCCTTTCGGATGCCGAGCGCGAGGCGGTCACCGAGGCCGCAGCGCGGGTTTGGGAGCGGACAAACGCATATGGCGCCGCCGAGGAGAACGAACAGGCAGCACGCTCGAGGCTGGCAGAACAGGGGGTTGAGTTCCTCGACGACTTCTCGGACGATGATCGTGCTGCATTCCTTGAAGCGGCCTCGGCAACCTGGGCGGAACTGGCAGAAGAAGCGGGCGGCAGGGCTCCGGAGTACCGCCAGAGGATCCTCGACATCCTCGAACGCTGAACCTTGTCTGGCCAGGGAGCAGGCAAGGTGCCGGGCATTGCCCGGCGGCTCGAGGCATTGCTTGCCCCGATCTTCCTGGCCTTGGCCATTCTCGCCGCGCTCGCGGGCGCGGCGATTGTCGGGCTGGTTGGGGCGAGCGTGGCCATGCGTCATTTCGCCAATGCACCGTTCCGCTTCACCGAGGAACTTGTGGGACTCCTGATGACGGCGGCCTTTTTCCTCGCACTTCCACTTGTGACTCTCCGGGCTGATCATGTCCGGGTCCAGTTTTTCGTCAGCGCTCTGCCCCCCGGGATTCGCTGCGCGGTTGCGGTTGTGGCAAACCTTCTCGGACTCGTCTTTTGCCTGTGGTTTGTCTGGCTCGCGTTGCCCTGGTTTGAATTTGCCTTCCAGCGAAGCATAAAAACCGAAGTCGCGCGACTTCTGATGTACCCCTGGATGTTGCTCTTGCCGGTCTCGCTCCTTCTCTCTGCCGTTGCCTTTGCGGTCAGGAGCCTCGCTGACAGCGAAGGGGGCAGACCGGGAGCGGAGACCGGCATCCCCTGATGGCCGGATTCTGGAGCATTCTTGTCGGCGGGATCACGATCCTCGCCGGCTCCGGCCTTGCCCTGGGTGCTGCGCTCGGGCTTACCGGTCTCCTCCTCCTTCAGTTCTCGGCCGGTGGATCGACTTTCGTTGCAGTTGACGCGGTCTGGAACGTCCTCAACTCCTTCACGCTGAGTGCAATTCCACTCTTCATCATCCTCGGCGAGATCATGCTCCGGAGCGGCATCAGTGAGCGTGTCTATGCGGCGCTCTCACCTGTCTTCCAGCGCGTCCCGGGCGGACTTCTTCACACCAATATAGCGGTTTGCACACTCTTTGGTGCGGTCAGCGGATCCAGCCTTTCGACTGCTGCCGCGGTCGGGTCAGTCGCCTATCCAGAGATGACGCGCAGAGGCTACGACCGGAAAACTGTCGCCGGGTCGCTCGCTGCGGGTGGCACACTCGGCCTCCTGATCCCGCCGAGCCTTTCGCTTCTTATCTATGGAGCTCTGACCGAGACCTCGATCGGCCAGCTCTTCCTTGCAGGGATCCTGCCAGGGATCATGTTTGCGGGGATGTTCTCGGTCTATATATTGCTGCGTGCGCTCGCTGCTCCCTGGATAGCACCCAAGGCGGAGAATCGGGCCAGCCTCGGCCTCGTTATCCTCAACCTCCTCGGCCTCTGGCCCTTCCTGCTGTTGATTCTGGCAATCATGGGATCAATCGCATTCGGGCTTGCCACGCCGACGGAGGCGGCGGGCGTCGGGGTCATTGCCACGATCCTCGTCGGCCGGTTCTGGGGGAAGCTGACGCCGGGAATCCTGGCCGAAAGCGTCTACCAGGCGATCCTCCTATTTGCTGCCATCGCCTTTGTCGTAATGGGAGCAACGATGCTCGCACAGGCAGTGAGCCTTCTCGCCGTCCCGCAGACGATCCTCGAACTGGTTCGTTCCTCCGGCCTCGGGCCCAATGCCGTACTTGCCGCCGTGATCCTTGTCTATCTCGTTCTCGGTTGCTTTTTCGACGGGCTGTCCCTGATGATCATGACCCTGCCCATCGTCTTTCCACTGATGATCGGGCTGAACTTCGAGGCGGTCTTGCTCGGTGTCGTCATCACGATCCTGATCGAGATCGGGCAGGTGACGCCGCCGGTAGGACTGAACCTCTCGGTGCTCGTCTCGGTAACGAAGGACGAGGTGTCACTCGGCGAAGTCGCGCTCGCCACCGTGCCCTACTGGCTCATCCTGCTGTTCGGCGTGGCGCTCCTGGCGGCAGTACCGGACATTGCCCTCCTTCTTCCCGGGCTCCTAATGTAGCGATTCCACGACCGTCGTGAACCATTGCTGAATCTTGAATGTCCGGCCCGGGCATGTACGAAATCAGGCAAGACCTTCGGCCATTCGTCAGGACAGGTGGTTCGCTGCCGCGCCATGAGTTCGGGTCGCCCGGCCATTCCGGCTTTCCATCCGGGATCCGGAGAAATCGGCCGGCATGCATTTCCGTTTTCACGGGAACGCCAGGATTGGCACAGGAGAGCGGAATATCCCTGCGCGGTATTCCTGCACGCGCCGGAATCCGATGGAGATTGTTTGCTTCGAACATGCACGGGGATCGTGCAACCGAGGTTCGGAAGAGGAAACCAAGTCACCTTTGCCGGCCAAGTTGTGGCCGGTCACGGGGACCAGCACCGGGTCTCGGCAGTCCCTGGCTTCGGATTTGCCGACGAGGCGTCGCCAAAATGTCGAGGTGGCGGGTGCGCACCTTCCCTTTCACATCCAGGTTGAACCGGCGAATTCCGGAACGGACTGCACGGCCGACAGCCGAGAAGTGCTGGACCTTGCGAACACCGGGGTTGACACGGGTGTGAGTGGTCAACCGGAACTGCGAACAACTGCTCCGCGATCCTGAACGGTCGCTGCGCATGTCCGGGGCTTGATGGACAGCCTTAACCCGGTTCAAGCCTGACCGGCCGGTTTTCGGCAGCAGAACGCTCGGCGGCCAGGGCAAAACCGAGAACCTGTCGGCCCTCCTCGGCAGTCAGCACCGGTTTGCCACCACTCCTGACAACATCGATGAAATGCCGGGTCGACAGAACAAAGCTCTGCTCCCAGCCGGTCTCGATGCCGGAAAACTCGGTAAGTCGGCCCTCGCTGTAGACTGCCAGGGGCGGATTGCCCGGAAGGTGGCCATGTCCGCAGTTGATCCAGATCACGCCCCTGGTTCCCGTAATCTCGACCCGGTCATCCTGTGCGTAGTGACGGGTGGTGATTTCAAGTTCAGGGGAATAGACCACTTCCAGGTTTCCGATCCGGTTGCCGGAAAACCGGAAGGAGACGATTGACTGTGCATCGAGCCAGGAGCCGTCGGCCCGGTCCGAGCGACCAATGAATGCGTGAACCTCCTCGGGGTTTCCCATGAAGTGCCAGGCGATGGCGAATTTGTGATGCCCATCATCAAATACTAGTGGGCCGCCTCCGGATCTTGACCCGATCTGCCGCCAGGCCCGGGCGTCACCGGGCACGACCCACTCGGTTCGGCTGGTTCCCGGATTGCTCTTGATCCTGATCGAGAGAGGGTCACCTATGGCACCTTGTTCAATCAATTCCCTGGCCTTGGCCACCGGAGGAAAAAAGAGGAAATTCTCGAACAGCTTGAAAGGTCTCTCCGCATTCCGCGCCGCTTCGACCAGGCGGTCCGCCTCGGCCAGCGAGATGCACATTGGTTTCTGAAGGGATACTGCCTTTCCGGCGTCCATTGCCTGAAGAGCAAATTCCAGATGAAGATCGTGGGGGACAAGAATCTCCACGAGTTCCACCCCGGGATGTGCCAGCAACTGCGAAATATCGTCCGTAACCAACGCATCCTGGACGCCCCAACTCTCCGCTTTCCGCCTGGCCCGTTCGGGATCACGGTCGCAAAGGGCAGCAATCCTCGCCCCGGAGTTCTGCAAATACTCGATGGCGTGGAGGTCCGAGATCCGTCCCGTGCCCACGATACCCACACCGATCCTTTTGGTCGCCATCATCCGCTCCGCATTCAGTGCGCACAGAATTCCAGCTTACGCCTTTGCCGGCAATCGTGACAAGCGCAAGGCACGATTCGAATCCGCAACTCCCTCAATGAACCGGCTGCGAAAGCCGGTCAAACCTGCTCCAGGCAGTATCGTCCCGGTGGATTCCATCAGCCGGAATTCGTGCAGAAATCAAGTACCTGCACCAATTGAACTCGGGAAAATGCAGGGTTCAAAAAACTGGACTCGCCGGATGCATCGTCTATAGTTCGGGGAGTAAAACTCCAAGAAGGGGGACATGGAAATGAGAGTAGCCAGACGAAGACTGCTGCTTGCCGCAGCGCTCGTACCAATTGCAGCGATCTCCGCGCCGGGGATTGCGTCTGCCGAAGGGGATGTGACGATCAGTCACTACTTCACCGGCGAACTGGGCAAGGCGGCGATCGATTCGATCGCCGGCCGATTTGCCGAGGAGACGGGCTATACGATGAAAGATAGTCCGGTCGGTCACGAGGACTTCAAGACTGACATCCTGGTGAGGGCGGCCGGCCAAAGTCTGCCCGATGTGTTCAGCTACTGGGCAGGAGCAAGGGTTCAGTTCGTGGTCGATTCAAACAGCCTGACGCCAATCGACGACATGTGGGCGCGTGAAGGCATGGACGACGTGATTGCCAAGGCTCTCGCTGACAGCGCCACATTATACAATGGCAACCGTTACCTGGTTCCGGCAGGGTACCACTATGCCGGAATGTTCTACAACAAGGAGGTAATGGACGCAGCCGGCATCACCGAATTCCCGACGGACTGGGAAGGGTTTGTCGGCCTGTGCGAGGATCTGATTGGGAAAGGCATAGCTCCGATAGCTCTCGGTTCAAAGAACCGCTGGCCAGCCCAGTTCTGGTTCGACTACCTGATTCTGCGCACGGCAGGACCGGACTACCGGGCGGACCTCATGAGTGGATCGGCATCCTACGACGATCCCGAGGTCGTGAACGCGATGGCGATGTGGTCGGACCTGATCGACCGCGGCTGTTTCGTGCCCAATGCCAACGCCGACAGCTGGACAGACGCATCCGACCGGGTCTCGCGCGGCGAAGCCGCAATGACCCTGATGGGAACATGGATCACCGGTTACTGGAACGGAAATGGCCTGGTACCGGGAGAGAATTATGACTTCTTCGAATTCCCTGCCATTACGGAGGGAGTCCCGAATGCCGTCGTCGGACCGGTTGATGGCTGGGTCATATCCGCCAATGCCGAAAATGTCGCCGGAGCAGAGGCCTGGCTTGCGTATTTCATCAAGAATACGGACGCCCAGGTTGAATGGGCAAATGTCCAGGGTGCCTTGTCGGGCAATGTGAACGTGGATCCGTCTGTCTACACCTCGGTGATGCAGAGGGCTTCGGCAGCCGTTGCCGCTGCAGAGGCATTTGCCTTCAACTATGACCTCGCGACACCACCGCCAGTTGCCGAAGTCGGACTGTCGATGTTCGCCCAGTTCATGGACGACCCATCGGACTATGAAGCTCTGCTTGCAGATACGCAGAAAAGCGCAATGGAAGCTTTCAGCAACTGAGCATTCCTTGATCAAGGGGGTGCGGGGCAGGTTCCCGCTCCCCCTGTTTTTTGCATTGCGAGCAGCGAATGGAGCAAAGCAACAGGTTCTGGCGGGTTGCACTGCTGGCGGCACCATTGGCAGTATTCATCGTATTCGTGATCTGGCCGCTGCTCAGTTCATTTCACTACAGCTTTACGAACTGGAACGGATTCAACCGCGAATTCGACTATGTCGGGTTTACCAACTACACCAAGATCGTCACTGACAAGCTGTTTCTGAACGCCGCGATCAATACGGTGATCTGGATGGCGGCGGCCATTCTTCTGCCGACACTGCTGGGTCTCGGCCTTGCCTTGCTGATTGACAGCCGGGTGCCGGGCGGCACGATCTTCAAGTCGATCTTCTACCTGCCGATCTGCCTTTCCGCTGTCGTTGTCGGGCAGATCTGGGTGTGGATCTACCAACCGGACTGGGGCCTGCTCAACACCGTGATTGGCCTCGCAAGCGGCGAAGAGTTCCGCTATCCGTGGCTTGCCAAGCCGGACACGGCACTCGGATCGGTGATTGTCGCGTGGGCATGGCAGCAAACCGGGCTTTCGATGGTGATCTTTCTCGCCGGCCTGACTTCAATTCCCGAAGACCTGTTGGAAGTCTGCGAAATTGAAGGCGCTTCGGTCTGGCAGCGCATACGCCTGGTGGTGATACCGCTGCTGACGCCAGCCACGGTCGTGGTCATCGCGCTCAGCGTGATCAACTCGCTCAAGGGTTTTGACATTCTCTACATCATGACCGGCGGAGGCCCGTTCCACTCGTCGGACACGCTGGCGATGCACATGTACAATGAGTCGTTCAAGAAATACCTGATGGGCTATGGCAGCGCCATTTCCGTGGTTCTGTTTCTGGTGGCGCTGACGATCATACGCATTTATTTCCGCCAGCTGCGCCGTGTGGACGAGATCTATGGCTGAAACCGCCGTGTCACCGCCCCCGGTACGGGTGTTCAACCCCTGGCCGGCCACCATCCTTGTCTGCCTCGTCTGCCTGGCAGTGCTGTTCCTTGCGCCGACTATCGGTGTGCTTCTGTCGTCCGTGAAGACGACCCGGGACATCGCCTTCGGTGAACTCTGGACCATTCCGAACACGCTGTTCCTCGGCAACTTTGCCGAGGTCATTGCCAACCCCGCTGTCCACCGGTACATCCTGAACACGCTGCTCGTCACCCTGCCGGCAACAGCAGCCTCCATAACGCTCGGCGTGTTTACGGGTTACGTGTTTTCCAAACTGCCTTTCAGGGGCAGTGACCTGCTGTTCCTTGTGCTGGTGTCGGGGATGTTCTTTCCTCCCCAGGTCATCCTGATTCCGTTGTTCCGGCTGTTCAACTCGATGGGACTGATCGACACGCTGTGGCCGATCATCATCGTTCATACTGCCTTGGGAATACCGATCTGCACCCTTCTGATGCGCAATTTCTTCGCAACGGTTCCCAACGCGCTGAGGGAGGCGGCGATCATCGAAGGGGCGAATGAATGGCAGGTGCTCACCCGAGTGGCTCTTCCATTGAGTTTGCCGGCCATTGCAGTGCTGGCAACACTTCAGTTCACCTGGATCTGGAACGACTTCCTTTGGCCACTGATCTTTACCAATTCTGACGAGAAACGAACGATCATGATCGGAATCGTGAACCTCAAGGGGCAGTATTCCGTCGCATGGGGGGTACAGGGAGCGCTGTCGCTGATTGCAAGCATACCGACGCTCATCGTGTTCCTGTTTTTCCAGCGGTACTTCATCAAGGGAATGACGATGGGGGCAGTGAAGGGTTGAGCGATGGCCGAGTTGCGCCTTGCAAACGTGTCCAAGCGATTTGACGATGTCGAAGTCATCAACGGTGTTGATTTCGAGGCCGCACACGGAGAGTTTGTCGTGTTCGTGGGTCCGTCCGGATGCGGAAAGTCAACGCTCCTGAGGCTGATCACGGGCCTGGAGGAAGCGAGTGGCGGGCGCATCTTCATCGGTGGTGAGGACATGACCGGGCTGAAACCGTCGAAACGGGGAGTTGCGATGGTATTCCAGTCCTATGCCCTGTTTCCCCACATGACCGTCGAGGAGAATATCGGCTTTGGACTGCGCCTTGCGAAACTGCCGAAAGAGGAAATCAGGAAGAGCGTTGCCGAAGCTGCACGGATTCTCCAGGTCGAGGAACTTCTGGATCGGAAGCCAAGGCAGTTGTCTGGCGGTCAGCGGCAGCGTGTTGCTATCGGCCGGTCGATCATCAGGGATCCGAAAGTATTCCTGTTTGATGAGCCGTTGTCGAATCTGGATGCCGCCCTGCGGGTGCAGATGAGGCTTGAAATTGCGAGGCTGCACAAGCGCCTTGGCGCCACGATGATCTATGTGACCCACGATCAGACCGAAGCAATGACGCTCGCCGACCGTATAGTGGTCATCAACCGGGGACGCATTGAACAGGTCGGCTCGCCGATCGAGCTCTATGACCGTCCAGCCAATCGCTTCGTCGCCGGTTTCATTGGATCACCCGCGATGAATTTCATCGAGGTCACCGAGAAGGACACACCGGACGGAACGATGCTGGTATCGGGATCAATCCGGATTGCTGCGAAGCAACACCCTGTGACCGGAGCCACATCAATCGGGATTCGGCCGGAACATGTCGAGATCACCAACCCCGACGACGCCGACTTTGCCGCGTCGATCGAGATTGTCGAGAAACTCGGGGCAGAATCACTGGTCTATCTTCAGACGGACGCGTCCGGCGCCTCGCCGATAACGATGAGAACCTCACCGGAAGACCCTCTTCGCGACGGTGAAACCGTGCATGTCCGGCTGAACAGGGACCGTATCCACATCTTTGGCGCGGACGGTCAGGCACGAAGATGATTGGACCGCCGGGGCGTGGTCAACTGTTGTTCCGTTCGATGGATTCAGTCAGGTTACGCATTGCTCAGGCTGCAGAATGCGAGTGCAGCGGGCATGTAGAGCTTCCCGGCAGTCTCCACCCGTTGCGGCGTGAAGTGGCCCGGCTCGTGCAGCAGGTTCAGGGTTCCCAGGAGTTTTCCGGAGAGGATGACGGGAACGTTCATTGCTGACCCGCAGCCCAGAGAGCGAATGACCTCGTGATCGGGAAAGACCTCGATGATCTCGTCGACAGTGTTGGCGACGAATGTCCTGCCCTGCTCAAGCACGAGTCGAGTCCAGCGGTTGGGCTCAATGTCCTTTTGACCTGACAGGGGATAGGCGTCAGGTTGGTTTGTGTAGACCCGCTCGGCCTTCATCGCGATGAGGTCAATCGTGGTACAGGAAGTGATTATCGCACCGATGTGACGCTGCACGAGATCGTCCAATGCAGCAAAGATCCCTTCCGGTTTTCCGGAAACCGCAA
Source organism: Paracoccaceae bacterium (assembly GCA_963664715.2). Lineage (GTDB taxonomy): Bacteria > Pseudomonadota > Alphaproteobacteria > Rhodobacterales > Rhodobacteraceae > JAPOXR01. Next base: position 189,138 of record CAXXUY010000009.1, on the reverse strand, counting down.
TCGACCTGAATTCGGGAAAACCGGACATGCTAGCGGAGGATCCTGAGGTTTCTGTCGAACCCGGTCAGGGACCGGCTGCCGGCTTCCGTCAGGAGTACGTCATCCTCGATCCGCACACCTATGTCCCCGGCCCGGTAAAGGCCCGGCTCGATCGTGATCACCGCTCCGGGAACCAGTATCTGCCTGTTTCCCATCATGACCTGGGGTGCTTCATGCACATCCAGCCCGAGGCCGTGGCCGGTCTTGTGCACGATCAGCTTGGCAAATGGTGAAGCCTGGAGCACGTCGGTGACGGCTGTGTCGAGATCATGCGCGGTCATTCCAGGTCCACAACGAGCGCGGCCCAGTTTATTGGCATCGAGTACCGTCTCATAGATTGCGGCGTGTTCATCGGTCACATGGCCGACGAAGAATGTTCTCGTGATATCGGCATTGTAGCCGCTGACCTGCGCCCCGAAATCGAAAAGCAGGGCATCGCCCGCGCGAAGTTCGGTTTCGTCCGGGCTGCCATGCGGATTTGCCGCCTTGGCGCCGGCGAGTACGATCGGGTCAAATGAAAGGCCGTCCGCACCGTTATCCTGCAGGCGGTTTTTCAGCAGGTTCACTACCTGCTTCTCGGTATCGCCTTCACGGATCGCTTCGAGCGTCTCCTCAAGAGCTGTTTCGCTGATCGAGACAGCACGCTCCAGCGCGGCAATCTCCATCGAGTCCTTGACCATGCGGAGTTCCGAAAGCACGTTATCGCCATTTTGGACTGCACGATGCGGCATGTGCCTGCAAAGGGCATCATACTCGAACATGCGCATTCGACCGCCTTCAACACAGATGGAAATGTCACCAAGTTCCTCGCCGGCAGAGGCAAATGCCTCTTCGAACCCGTCGCTGTCCTGCCAGTAGAAGGTCGACACGTCGGGAAAGGCGGTTGACCATTTCAGGCGTTCAAGTTCCGGCATGACCGCGATGATCTCGGACGCCGCGGTGACAAACAGGATGGTTGGACGTTCCATGAGATGGAAAACCAATCCTGTCAGGTACCGGAAGTTGGGTCCCGGAACAAAGGCGGCAGCGCCGTAGCCCGAGCGGGTTATCAGTTCCCCGGCGCGCTGCATTCTCTTGTGGTAAATGTCATTCATGTCCTGGCCCCTTTCCGGCAATCAGAGCATTGATATCCAATTCGTATCCGTATTGTGGCTGGAGGGATCTCGTGATGATGTTGATCTCTGCTCCGATCGAGCCTGACACGCATGAATCGCTTCGGTCCGGGTCACCCTCCGAAATTGCAGAGGCAAGTTCGGTCATCCTGACAACCGCCTCCTGAAGCTCCCCGGCAGTCGCGTTGGTAAAGTAATGCAGGACATACATCCTTACCCCTGCATCGAGAATCTGGTCGAAATATCTCTCCTGGAACATGTTGTTCGCCAGGGAGGAAAGATGTCGCAGAAAGGCGTGATGGGCCTTCAACGCGTTTTCGTGGTCCCCGTCTGCGATCGCCTGCGAAACCCTGTCAATCCGGGCAAGCAGGTCCTCGGATCCTGCCTGTCCGCCTGCCGCGGCAGACCTTGCCACGGCCCGGGACAGGATGAGAAGAGTATCGAAATATGCACCGGCATTGTCCAGCGAATGAGGGGACACGATGGTTGTCCGGTTCGGAAGGAACCTCACGAAACCTTCGCTTGAAAGAAGAAGGAGGGCTTCCCGGATAGGCGTTCGCGAGACCTTGAAGCGCTCGGCAAGCGCGAGTTCATCCAGCGCCGAACCCGGCTCGATCCGGAGCCAGAGAATGTCTTCCCTGAGGGATTCGTGAACCTGAAGTGCTCCCCTCCGGGCCCTCGGCTCCTTGATGTCCCCGTCTGGTGAGCGGAGCTTGGACTGTTTCTCGTTCTTCATTCCGGACACCCAATCGGAGCGTTCATCGTCGGCAACAAATTCCGGTCAAATTGTCTCTACATGGAGTTGCATTAAATTTGCATTATAGTAGTCTGCCAGGCAGACCAGATTCAAGACAGGGGGAAGAAATGACTGTTCTACCTTTGAAGGTATTGGCTTTCGGAGTTGGCCTGGCTGTTGGACTCGCTCCACTGGCGCATGCCCAGAGCAAGAAGATTGCCTTCTTTGCCGCAGCCTCGCAGAATGGATTCAACCAGGCGACATACGAGGGTGTGGAGGAAAAGGCGATTGAACTCGGCTACGAGGCAGCAATCTTTGACGGCAAGTTCGATGCTGCCCACCAGTACAGCCAGATCGAGGATGTACTCGCCAGCGGCAACTATGCAGGCTTCATCGTCGCGCCAAACGATACCGTCGGTATTGCGGGCGCCTTTGAACAGGTTATCGCGGCAGGCGTGCCGATAGCCACGGTCCTGTTCCCGGTTGGTCCCGACCTGACGACGCTTGAACCGCAGGTCGAGGGAATCACGGCCACGGTCGCATCGCCGCCAGTGGATGGTGCCACGCACCAGGCCAATATCGTGGTGGAAGAATGCACGGGCAGTGATCCCTGCAATGTTGTCATCATAATCGGCGCAAAGATATTTCCTTTCGACAACCTCCGGCTTGAGACGTTCCTGAGCGTTCTTGGCGAGCACGACAACATCAAGGTCCTGGCGGTCGGAGAAGGCTGGTATTCGCCGGAGACCTCCCTGACCGCGATGACGGACATACTGCAGGCCAATTCGGACGTGCATGTCGTCCTGTCCAATGCGGACCAGCACCTTGTCGGGGCCGAAATCGCGCTCGAGGCCGCAGGCTACAACGTTCAGGAGCTGTACATGTCCGGTGGTGGAGCGGCGTCGATCGCGGTCGATGCGATTCGCGAAGGCCGATGGGATGCAACGCTTGCGTATTTCCCGAAGACCATGGGTGCGCTTGCCATGGAGCAGATCGCGAACGCGATCGAAGGCAAGCCGGTAACCCAGATCATCAATATGGATACGGCCGGTCCACTTGAAGCAATGATCGACAAGGCGATTCTCGACGCCAATCCGGATTTCAAGGGAGAGTGGGCCCAGTAAAGGGCCAAATCCATCAGGCCGGCCGGGACACATGCTGCTCCGGCCGGCCGTTTTCACAGAGGTCTGAGAAGTGGGGCGGCATTTCAGGGTATCTGCCGACATAGGCGGCACGTTTACCGACATCGTCAGGCAGGACAGCGAGACCGGCGCATGCAGTGCGCTCAAGGTGCTGTCCACGCCGGAGAATCCGGCGATAGCCGTACTCAGGGGCATCGATGCGGCTCTGCCGCAACATTCCGAAATCGATCTGTTCGTGCATGGTACGACGGTGGGACTCAATGCGCTCCTGACCCGGCGAGGCGCGAAGGTCGCGCTGCTGACGACAGAGAACTTTCGCGACATCTATACCATCCAGGGAAACGACCGCGGCGAGATTTTCTCGATTCAATGGAACAAGCCGGCTCCGCTTGCATCGCTCGAAGACACCTTCACGGTGAAAGAGAGGATCGCCGCAACAGGTGAAGTGGCAGAACCGCTCCGCACCATGGACCTGGAACCGCTGGTGAAAGCCGTCAGGGAAAGGGGTTACGAGGCGATCGCCATAGCGTTCCTGTTTTCCTTCAAGAACCCGGAACACGAACTCGCTGCCGCAGCATATCTCGGTGAGAGGCTTCCCGGAGTCGCAATTGCAATGTCGCACAAGGTCTCGCCGGAATGGCGGGAATTCGACCGGACTTCGACGACCGTCATGGACAGCTATCTTGCCCCGGTGATCCGGAAATACCTGGAGACTCTCGTCGCCAATCTGGAAGGCAGGCTGCCGGCTGGCCAGAGCCTCTATGTCATGGAATCCAATGGCGGTGTCATGACGGCAGCGGCGGCCAGCGACACACCGCTGCAGACACTTCTTTCCGGTCCTGTCGGTGGCACCATCGGCGGCAGGGCACTCTCCGCAATGACCGGCAGGCGAAACCTGATCTGCGTGGACATGGGGGGAACTTCATTCGATGCAAGCCTCATCATCGATGGTGAGCCTTCGACTTCGAACGAAACCAGGCTCGAAGGTCTTCCGGTCCAGATGTCGGTTATCGACATTCATGTCATCGGTGCAGGTGGCGGTTCCGTCGCCTGGGAGGAAGCAGGAGCTGTCAGGGTGGGTCCGCGCTCTGCCGGTGCGAAGCCGGGGCCAGTCTGCTACGGGCTCGGAGGCAAGGAACCGACGGTATCAGATGCAAACCTGGTGCTTGGACGGCTCGACGGAGCGAATTTCCCGGGCGGAGAGATGGATCTCGATCGTGATGCCGCGGCCCGTGTTCTTGGAGAGATGGGACAGGTCTTCGGCATGTCGGCAGAAGCGATGGCGGAAGGCGTGGTTGACATTATCAATGCCAAGATGGCGGATTCCATTCGTACGATCACGGTGCGGCGCGGCATCGACCCGCGGGACTTTTCGCTGGTCGCTTTCGGCGGAGCGGGCCCGGCTCAGGCCGCCGCCCTTGCTGAAGAACTCCAGATTGGCGAGGTGATCGTTCCCGTTCATCCGGGGGCATTTTCCGCGTGGGGCATGCTGCAGACGGATGTACGCCACGACTTCAAGGAGACGCTTTACGGATTCTGGGACCTGATCTCCGAACAGACCGTCGAGAGTGCCTTCTCGGCTCTGGAAGAAGAAGGCCGGGAATACCTGAAGATGGAGGGGATTACCCCCGGGGCAATCAGCTTCGAGAGGAGGATTGACTGCCGCTACTACGGGCAGGAATATGTTCTGACAATTCCGGTCGCTGCCGGTCCGATCGACAAGGACACAGTGCGCTCTTCCTTCGATGTTGCCTATGAACGGCAGTATGGTCATTCGAGCCCGGACAACCGCGTCGAGATTGCGAATATCCGCGTTGCGGCGCTCGGTCGCTTGCCGCGACCCGAAAACGCTCCTCCCGCTGCTCGTCCGGGCAATCCGCCCAGGGAGCGCACCGTCGTCTTTTCGGGAACTGCACGGAACACGGCGATTTTGGACCGGAACGGAATTACTGCGGGCGATGTCATACACGGTCCGGCGATTGTCGAGGAGGACACGGCGACGACGCTCGTTCCACCTGGCTGGCAGGCCACCCTGATCACCGGCGGACACCTGGCGCTCGGGAGAACGGAGGGAGGATGATGTCCGGACTTGCCGATCCGATCACGACGGAAGTCGTTCGCAACTTCGTAATCTCCTGTGCCGAAGACATGAACGCATCGCTATGGCGTTCCGCACATTCCGCGGTGATTTACGAGGGCAAGGACAGTGCCGTTGCCTTGCTGGATGAGCATGGCAACATGCTCGGCCAGTCAACGGGGGTGCCACTCTTCATCGGTGCCATCGATGCCTGCGTTCATCACGTCAAGGACTACTATGGTGACGAAATCGCCGAGGGCGACATCTTCATCATGAATGACAGCTACATGCAGGGCACTCACCTCCATGACATCACTGCCGTCGGCCCGATTTTTCACGAAGGCGAGTTGATCGGATTTGGGGCGGCCCGTGCCCATTGGAACGACATTGGCGCAATCGACCCCGGATCTACCATGGAGTCAACGAGCATCTACCAGGAAGGGCTGCGCCTCGGTCCAACCCGAATCGTCCAGAAGGGCAAGCCAATCCGGGAATGGTATGACCACCTGAGGCTGAACACCCGCATGCCGGAGGCATCCATCGGCGACCTCGGGGCACAGATTTCCGCCATCCGCACGGGCGAACGGAGGTTGTCGCAGCTTCTGCAGAGAATCGGCACCGACACCTACCGTGCATCATGCCAGAACATATTCGAGCAGGCGCGGCGTCTTGACCGGGAAGCCATCCTGGCGATCGGGGATGGAACCTGGTATCGCGAGGGTTATCTGGACAATGACGGTATCGGAACCGAACCGGTAAAGGTCGCGTTGCGGCTGACAATCGAAGGCGACAGGCTGACTGTCGACCTGGCCGGTTCGTCGGGGCCCGTGCTGGGGTCGGTCAACTGCGGCGCCAAGCAGACAGAATCACTTCTCCGGCTGGCCTACAAGACCATGATCAGCCCGGATCGCGCGATCACGGGTGGCTCCTTCGAGACGATGGACGTGAAGCTTCCCGAAGAGTGCATATTCAATGCCAGGGAACCTGCCGCATGTGAATGGTATTTCACCGGGCTCGGTCTTCTAGCCGATCTCTTCATCTCCTGCATGTCCGAGGCCATGCCGGAGCGTTCGACTGCGGCGCATTATGGTGACAGCATGGTTTCGGGGTTCTTTTCTGTCGACCCCGAGCGGGGACAATGGATGGCAATTGAACCAACGGCCGGAGGCTGGGGCGGCCGGGCAGATGGCGATGGCGAGAGCGCATTGATCAATCTCGTGAATGGCGGATTCAGGAATATCCCTGCGGAGGTCTACGAGACCAAGTTTCCGATACGAGTGGAGGAATTCTCGATTCGGACCGATTCCGGCGGCCCGGGACGATATCGCGGCGGCTGTGGCGTTGTCCGGCGTTACCGCCTGCTGGAGAGTTGCTTTTGCGCCCTGTGGTTCGAGAGGTCGAGAACCCCCGCATGGGGGCTGAATGGCGGCCGGGATGGAGTGGGACCGCGCATCGAGATCAGACAGCCTGACGGGTCCATGGAAACCCCGCTGAAGATGCGGGCACGCTCTTTCCCCGAAGGAACCGTTGTCGAGACGATGACGGGAGGTGGCGGCGGAAATGGTGATCCGCGGGAGCGCCCGTTCGAGGAAGTGCAGGCCGATGTCCGCCGGGGTCTTGTGAGCGTCCAGGCTGCGTGGAAGGACTATGGTGTGAGGATCACATCTGATATGCTCGTCGACGAGGACACATCGGAACCGCGGCACTGAACAAGGCTTCTTCATGAATGACGCCGTCGCCATTCACGCAGAGGGGATAGGCGTTTCTTTCGGTGGGGTTCCGGTTCTTCGGGATATCACCCTGGATATATTTCCCGGCGAAATTCATGGCCTTATCGGAGAGAACGGCGCGGGAAAGTCCACGCTGGGAAAGGTCTTCGGAGGATACTACCAGGCGACAAGCGGCAGCCTGAAGGTCTTTGGCCGGACATTGCCGAGATGGGATCCCCCGACCGCTCTCGCCTACGGCGTTGCCATGATGCACCAGGAGTTGCAGCTGGTTCCCGCACTCACCGTTGCCCAGAACGTATTCCTGGGGCTGGAACACGAAAGCTGGGGGGTCCTGCACAAGGACGAGCCCGCGCGGCTGACCGAACTCATGGAGAGCAGCGGATTCGAACTTGACCCGAACGCAGTCGTCGCCGACCTTTCAATTGCCGACCAGCAGAAGATCGAGATTCTGAGGGCGATGGCCCGCGATGCGAAGGTCATCGTGATGGATGAACCGACATCGTCACTTTCCAAGAGCGAGGTCGACCAACTCCATGAATCCATGCGGTCACTGCGAAGCGAAGGACGCTCGGTCATCTACGTATCGCACTACCTGGAAGACATACTTGGTGTGACCGATCGCGTGACTGCTCTTCGAGATGGTGAGCATGTCATGACCGCTGCCACTGCCGAACAGAACAGAAGCAAGCTGGTTTCGGCCATGCTCGGCGGGGGAAAGACGGAAACCCCATTCCCCGACAAAGTACCGCCTGCCGCTCCGGTTCCGGTGCTTGAAGTCGCCAACCTGCGCAGCGCACCGGGCGTGAAGGACGCGACATTCATGGTCGGGAAGGGCGAGATCGTGGGTCTGGTCGGTCTCGTCGGGAGCGGACGCAGCGAAATCGCCCGGGCGGTCATCGGGGCCGACCCGGCGGAGTCGGGAGAGGTTCGGATGAACGGCTTCCAATATGCTGACAGGACGCTGGCAAGTTCAGCAGAGATGGGCTTGGTCATGGTTCCGGAAGACCGGCGCCGGCAGGGCCTGGTCATGACGATGGCTGTCCGTGCCAACATGACCCTGCCGCATCTTGTCCATTACTCATCAGCCGGTGTTGTTCGGGCAGCAGCAGAAAAATCGCGCGCACGCGAACTCATCGACCATTTCAACATTCGGCCCGCTGAACTTGATGGCGACGTATCCAGATACTCGGGTGGCAATCAGCAAAAGGTCCTGATCGGAAAATGGCTGGTGGAAAATCCCGAGGTCGTGATTCTCGATGAACCCAGCCGCGGTGTCGATGTCGGCGCCCGGGAACGCATCCATGAAGCGATCGCGGAACTCGCCGCGAACGGAACCGCGGTTCTCCTGATCTCCAGCGAAATCGAGGAAGTGCTGGGGCTGGCCCATCGCGCGTACCTCGTTGACCATGGCCGGATCGTCGAGGAAATTGATCCGGAGGAAAACACCGAGGCCTCGATATTGTCGGCGCTGTTCGCGCATCAGGCTGAGGCAAGTTCGGAATTGGTATCGTGACGCGTTTCAGATTCGGTAGATTCTTCCAGACCTATGCTGTCCTGATCATGATCGTTCTCCTGATGGCGGCGCTGACCCTCATGTCGGAGAGCTTTCTCACATTCCGCAACCTGCTGAACATTCTGAACCAGAATTCACCCCTGGCAATCATGGCAGCGGCAATGACGCTGGTGATCATTGCGGGCGGATTCGACCTGTCCGTCGGGTCGATCTTTGCCATGGGTGCTGTTTGCTCGGCCTGGCTTGCACTGCATGTTGACCCCTATTTCGGGCTGTTCATGGCACCGGTCATCGGTCTCGTGCTCGGGACCATCAACGGGTTGGCGATCACGTTCCTCAACGTGCATTCCTTTCTGGCGACAATTGCCACCAGCCTGATCTTCAAGGGTGTTGCAATCGTCATTTCAGACGGCAGGCTGATCCCCGTGCGAATGGACGAATTCACCTGGCTTGGACGCGGGAAGATCGGGGGAGCATTTGTTGCGGTCTGGGTCATGGTCGCCTTTGCACTGATTCTGAGTTTTGTTCTCATGCGCACCACGTTCGGTCGAAGGGTTTTCTCGGTCGGCGGAAATGAGGAAGCAGCAATCCTGTCAGGAATCCGGACCAACCGGATCAAGATCGCCACCTTTGCCATCGCGGGACTTGCAGCCGGCCTTGCGTCCGCCATAGCAGCATCGCGAATTTCGATGGGCCAGGCGGCAGCCGGTACCGGAATGGAGTTGCAGGCCATTGCGGCGGTCATTCTGGGGGGCACCAGCATCTATGGTGGCAAGGGGGCCGTCTGGAGAAGCGTGGCAGGCGTCTTTCTCCTGGCGCTCATCAATAACGGATTCAACATCCTCAACGCCGATCCGTTCTATCGAGACCTGACCACGGGCCTGATCATTCTTGCTGCCATCGGGATCAGCGCGGCCGGCAACAGGCGCTGACGAGGGACTGCGGGCCAGGCGGATCTTCCCGGAAAGACGGCACCCTTTAGAATCTTTACAAGTCCTTTGACGGCGACTGCCTTGTCGCCGGAGCCGGCAAGGCCTCCGGATAGTCTGTCAACAGGGAAAAATCTGGGTGCCGCACCGTAAAGGCCGAAACCAGCTGCCGGTTTCACATCATCACGTGGCGGCTGCTTCCGAACAGGCAGGTCAAAGCGGTCCAGGACTCGCGTCGGCCACATCTGGCGCTTGACCGGCACGGTGCCGACAGGTGTCATTCCAAACATGCCCCGGCTTGAATTCGGGATCATTGATTTCGTCAAGAGAGGCCCGGAACCGTTCGATGTGGGACGAAGTTCGTGATCCTGACCATCCCTGGTCAAGGGCATCGGCAAGATCCCATCCACCGGAAACATCCGCTGGCGGCAGGATCCGTGAGAACCTCGCGGTGTGCCCGTTCGTTTTCAACGCCTGCCTGATTGATCCTGCCATGTCCTCGGCGAACTTGAGCTGACGGTCGATCAATCGTCCGTCCCTCCCCTCGGCAGGCTTGTCGGCATCCGGCCAGATCAGGATATCAACCTGAGGCTGCCTGTCCCGGTGGAGCGAATGAAAGGCCTTGGCCAGTGGAGACCAGTCGGCATGCCGGACGGCCGCGCCACCTCCCATTGCAGACAGAGAAAGCACTCCGGTCTTCTCTTGCGGAAGGAGCAACGCCGCTGCGTCACAGGTCTTTTCGCCTTCGACCATGAGAATCGTGCTCCCTTTACGCATTACCCAACCGGGCAAGCCGGAGAGTCCATAGACGGGTCGTGCGACATTTCGCGGGAATCTGATCAACTTCCAGCCGGATCCTTCCGGACCGTCATGCCAACCTGCCTGGATGAAGAACTTCCGGCCGCCGCGCGCATTTGCCCGCAGGACCAGGCAAGTGACCGACCCGTCCTCCGAGCGATACTCGTGCACATGCGTCGGTTTCATCCGTATGACTCGTTGCTTTGCCGGATCGTGAACGGCGATTCGCTCTCCGGGCCGGGGAATGTGGAGGCCATCCGGAAACGGTCGCAGAAAATCCGCGGATGGGCGGCGAACGGGAGACTTGACGGGTCTGTTCACGATGATGGAGCGCCAGGCTGCATATTCCACCGGGTTCCTGCCTGGTCGGCGTCCCGGATAGGGCCGGGGCGGAGGAAGACAGGCCAGTTCACTCGCCAGGCGGAGGGCTTCTCCGAACCCGACGGAGTGCCACTCCCTGATGAACTGGATGACGTCACCGCCGACACCGCAACCGGCGCCGAAACACTTGTAACGACCGGACGTGTCGTCGACGAAGAATGAAGGCGTGGATTCTCGGTGAAACGGGCAACAGGCCTTGGAGCCGGAAGAACATGGCTCCAGGCTGATCCCGGAGATCCTGGTAATGGTATCGCTCAGGGGCAGCGCAGACTTGATTTCAGCGACAAGTTCGTCGAGGCCGGAGTCGCCGCCGGCTGGGCGCACTTCAGGAAGCACGGGATGCATGGGTCAGACCTCCCCGGCCTGTACGACTATCCGCAGAAGGCGAAGTCATTGCCTGTCGACCAGTGGGCACTTTGCTTGCACGGGATACAGATCCTGTTGCCCGGGCCTTCGGAAAAGAACGTACGCTGACAATTCAGGCAAGACCGGGCCCTGCCTCGCTTCCTGGCATTTGTCACGAACTCGTCGGCCAGGTACGGACGCACGGTCAGACCGAGCCGGCTTGCCTTGACCACGATCGACTTTCTTGACCTGCCCATGCTCCTGGCAATGCGCCCGAATGGCATGTGACGCCTCCAGAGATCGACAAGGCGTCGAATCTCATCATCTGACCATTCCTCTCCGTTGAGGTTCGAGTTCCGTCTACTGCCGCGCGAAACAACCATGGCACGACCCGATACACTGTGCTGACTCATGAATCCTTCCGTTACCAATGACCTTGAATCCAGACTAGGTTGAAAAGAACAAAATAGCAACATCCAGCCTGTCAGCGACGTTTTAATTGCCCTGCTTGAAAGTCCGAATAGACGGGCCTGGAAAATTTCCACAGCATTGACGGAAACCTGCAAGGTGCCATTCGCGAAGTCTCGCAAGGCCCAGTCAAGAATTGCCCGGAACATCCGCCGCATCGCGCGGCCCAACCAGAGGCACGAAGGAGGCCGAAGAACATGAAACTCGCTGTACACTCACTGGTACCGGCCCTGCTTGCAGGAACGGCATGGTCGCAGGTCGCCGATATCGGCGACATGGCTTCCGGTCTGCAGGCTCAAGCCGGTGACATCGCCGACCTGATCGGTGCGGCCGCGTTCATTATGGGTATCTGTCTCGGGATCGTCGGCTTGCTGAAGTTCAGGCAGTACTCGCAAAATCCGAATGATCAGTCGGCCAGGCTGTCGACGGCCTTTACGCTCGTCTTTGTCGGTGCCGCCCTGGTTGCAATTCCGACCACGCTCGGTGTCGGGATAGGTTCACTGTTCGGGAGCGGTGCCACTCAATTGTCAGTCGATGGATCTCTTCGCAACATCAACTGATCCGGGGTACGGAATGCTGAAAGATCTGAAGAATGTGCCGGCAGATATCGCCGCACTTGGTGCAAGGACGCATTCGATTCTGGCGCATGGGCAGGAAGTTGAAATCCGCAGGTGTTTCGAGCGTGATGACTGGAGATGCCACAAATGCGGGTTTCGCTTCCGGGGGTTCATGGAAGTCGATCATATTGGGCCACACCAACCCTGCGATACGTTGGATCTACGCACGATTTGCCAGTTCTGCCACAACCTCCGTCATCCGGTCTGGTCATGCCTCAGGGGACGAATTCGCCTGATCTGGGCACCATCGCTGTCACAGGAGGCTCTCAACCGCATGGCCTGGCAGGTGCTGCTGGCATCGCAGGATGGATCCGGAATGTTCGTCGACGATGAACTTGCCGACGCTGCACGCGAGGTTGTCTCCGCGTCGCTCAGGCGGGGAAGGATGATCGCCAGCATTCTCGGGACGTCCCATCCTGGCGGGCTGATTGAGGCGATGTTTGCAACCGGGTCGATCTGCGGGCCGGAGAGGATCGACAGCGCGATCGACAGGATCGATCGGATTGCGAAGTTCTGGCCGGTTGCTGCAGACCGGATTTTCTCGCAGCCGGCAACTCCTTCAGCTTCTTTCAGCCGCTGGGGGAAAAGCAGGTTTGTCGACATCACCGAGCTTGCGATTGCCGAGTATTGGCAAAGGGAAACGACCCTGGGCGAGTTTCGGGAACTCTGCGCTGCGCAACAGGCAGTGATGTATTCTTGACACTCCGTCTTGCAAGGCTGGATCGCCGGGCTGCTCCGGTCAGGTTTCTTCCCGAAATCGGAATTTGCCTGACGGGCCAGGAAGGCAGGGCAGTTGTTGCGACGAGATCCCGCGCTATTGAAACCGATGGGCAGGCGTGGAATTCACTCCCCAGAACCGGGATCTGGCTGACGGATCTGCCATTCGGCGAATTGACGGAATCGTGGCCAGGGAGCTTGGGGGGCCATGTCCGTTCAGACGGATGGATCGGGCTGGAATGGCGCCAGATCCTGGCGGAGTGGGGCCTGCGGATGCCCATCGAGGGCAGGCAGGCACAGGCTCTTGCCGCGATGATGAACCGGGTCGTTGCAATGGGCATCTCTGCGGCGGAGACACTGGGGTGTCGTCCGAGAGCAGAAATCGATTCCGCCGAACTGCTTGTCAGTCGGCAACAGAGCCTTTCATCGGTCTTGCGCGTGTTCATCCGTGGACGACTGGAGTCGACCAGGCCGGTGCAACTCGCACTCCATGAGGCATCACGGGATCTCCATCTCTTTGGCATCAGCGGCGTCTCGGCTCGAGGCCTGGACCGTAGACTGGCGTTTACCTTCGTGCGGTCCCGGGTTGCCCATGCCAGCATGCTTGCGGGATCGGGAACGCCTTCTCCCGGAGCATGGCAGAGGGTTGAATTGCAGGATCCACCTGTCGTGCTGAGCTGTGAGCTGCTCAGTGAGCTTGAGGGTCTCAACCGACCGGTCATCGTCTCCGGCGGGTTTCAGCCGTTCACGCTCGTGCTTCCGTCCTGGGTCAGGAGTTGGCTTGCCGGATATTCCGGAGGTTTCGGCAGGCAGAGCTTCATTCTCGAGGAGGTTCGCCTTCTTCGCTCATATGGAGAGTTCTGCATTCGGGACGCCTTTGTCGGACCAGGTTGGCGACAACCTTCTGCATCCCTGTTGACAGGATTCGTTGCTGGTTTGGGATCGGCATGCGGAAAGGCCAGGATTGCAAGACTCTCCTGGTCGGCCGGACTTGCTGCCGAAAATCTGTTTCACGCCCTCGCGGGAAGACCCGAGGAGTTTGACCGGTCCTTTTCGTTCGAATCCGGCTGGGTGGCTGCCCAGGACAGGATAGCAGCGGTTCCCGCAATCCAGGCGGCAGAAGCATGCGGTGCAGTTTTGGTTCGCTCCCAGGGCAGCCAGCTTTGCCTTGCCGTCAGGGATTCGAGGGAAGCGATACTGGAACTGATTCGCAGCCTCTGGAAACTTGGCTGGTGGCCCGCGGGCGGGCTGAGAGGGACGCTGGCCGAACTCGTTGGCGGCCCGGGAGAATTTGGCGGCGGTTCGGAAGACTGGTCAATTGCGATTGTGATGCGTGATGGCCTTGATGGCATCGCCGGTGCACTCGACCGGCTGCATGGCAGGCCGGCCAGACTCCGCAGGGAACAGGAAAAACTGTTGCTCGGTCAGCTGAGGAAACTTGCCGGTGGAGAACCGTGAATGAGTCTTTTGATTCCGGTGTGCTGTTCCGGACCGGCTGGACCGCAGTAAATCTGGCAGTGGATAGACTGAAGGATTCACGATGCTGCAATCGGCGGCCTGTTTTTGGCGCGCACGGCATGTCCACGGGGACCGGCGAGACTTCCGGCCGGAAGATTGTCGCCTGTCGACGGTGCGCAGTTTCTCGAGGCGCTCGGCTTGCTCCTGTCCCGGAGACCGGTGAGCGGAGGGCAACTGGCCGCGCATGCTAACGGGCGGACTGGAACGAGATCGCAGCAGTCACTTCAATCCCAGGATTTCCGCCAGATCCCTGTCGTGATGCCGGGGCGCAGAGAAATTCAGGCCCTCCCTTATCCGATTCAGGTGTTCGCAAATCTGGGTTTCGGCCGCGTCCGGATCGCCACACTCGATCGCGTTGAGTATGCTCGAATGTTCGTCCTTTGGGCAGACCATGTGGTTCGACGTGCCGAAGAGCCCGACGATGAGAGATGACCTGGTGACGAGTTCGCGAACAATCCGCCTGAGGATGGTGTTACCTGTTGCCTCAGCGAGTTTCACATGGAATTCGCCGGAAAGCCGAATCAGGTCGGCGCCCAGATTGTGTTCGCGGGCATTGCTTTCCAGCAGGATGTGCTGCCTCAGCATTTCGAGGTTTTCGGGCCCGATATCCGCGACCACCCGGCGCGCGATTGCCGGTTCGACCAGCGAACGGGCTTCAAAGACCTCATTTGCCTCAGCCGGGTCGGGGCTGGCCACGAATGCACCCCTGTTCGCCTCCAGATCCACAATGCCCTGATTGGCGAGCAACAGGAGTGCCCGCCTCACACGCATCCGTCCCACACCGAACATTTCACAGAGCTTGAGTTCACTGAGTTTCGTGGAAGGAGCAAGGCGATGTTCCATGACGGCGCTGTAGACGCGCTCAACGATGAAACTCTCGTCGACCCGGTTGGGCTCGATGTATTCCGACCTTCCGGCCGAACCCGATTCTGCCAATACGTTCACCTGAAAATTTCACCCGGTGGCACCCACCGATCGTGATCTTAATTCCGTCCAGTCATGATTCGCAAACGAATACCAAGATATCGTCAACAATAGTTGTTGACAATCTTTCGCAGATTGTGTTCGATCATGCGTAACAAATCGGGCAGGGCGTTCCGGTACAAAACGTGCCGTCGGTCGAAATTCACTTTGGAGGAAAATATGAAACGCAGAAACATCCTAACGTCCGTGGCTGCGGCATTCGCGCTGACAGTCGTTCAGGGAACGGCCGTCTTGGCTGAAAACCCGGTGCTCAAGGTCGGATTTGTCGGCGTAACCAGCGGACCCGCGGCAGCCTGGGGAATATCGAACCAGCGTTCGATGGAGACCCGCGCTGCCTGGATCAATGAAACTGGCGGATACAAGATCGGCGATGTCATTTATGACATCGAGATAGTCTCGTTCGACGATCAGAAGGACCCGAAAAGGGCCATCGCCGGGATGGAAAAGATGGCCCAGGAAGGCATTCACTATGTGGTTGGTCCGAATGTGGACGATGGTGCTGCGGCCGTCCGGCCGGTGGCCGAGGCGAACGGCATCATGTACTTCCCATACGCATTCCCGAAGGCACTCTACACGGCTCCGGCATCGCATGCAGTTCTTGGAATGGTAGCAAACTACCAGTCCGGTCCGGCCATCTACAAGTACCTGATAGAGGAAAAGGGCATCAAGACAGTGGCATTCATTGCCGCAAACGAGTCCGACCCTCTCAGCCAGCGTGACAGTGGCAAGGTGGCTGCGGAAGCCCTGGGCCTGGAGGTGGTTTCAGCCAACGTGACCTACCAGGTGGACACCACGGACTTTACTCCGGTCCTGACACCGGTCATTCGCACAAATCCGGACCTCCTCGTGCTGTCCGGCGTGTCGCCGGCCAACGCACCGCAACTTTTGCGCTCGGCGCGCGAACTCGGATTTCAGGGGCTGATATCGACCGAGACCGCGCAGGACGCGCAGGTATTGCGCGAAGGTGCGGGCGACCTGGCGAACGGGTTCATTTCAGTGGGTGGTGCTTCCACACCGGAAATTGCATCAGACATGATGAAGGAATTCGTCGCCAGATACACCGACATGTTCGGCGAGTACAACGACGAGTCGAACACCAAGGTCTATGCGCTTGAGTACATCCTGGCGACGCTGGCAGCGAACCCGGCCGCAATCGAAGACGTCGAGGCGTTCAAGGCGACGATGGATACATTTGAGGCGCCCAACCCGTACATGAAGGGTGACGCCGTGATGCGTTACGTCGGGATTTCGTCATTCGGGCAACGTCGTCAGGTCGCGGTGCCACTCGTTGTCAACGTCTTCCAGGACGGTGAGTTCGAGACGCTGTTTGTTGCGGAAGTCGACTAGAATATCTACGACCTGTTCCGGGCCGAATTTCGGCCCGGAACAGAACAGGTCAGGGCTGCTGCATGGAACAGGTCGTCGCCAACGGTGTGTATCTCGGGTCCCAATATGCAATGATTGCCCTTGGGTTGACCCTGATCTTTGCCCTTATGAACGTGCTGAACTTTGCCCATGGCCAGATGTACGTCATTGGCGGGTTCGTGACTTACACGTTCTACGGCCAGTTCGGTCTGCCGTTCCTTCTTGCTCTCCTGATGTCCTGCGTCACGCTTGCAGTTCTTGGAGCGTTGATTGAGAAATTCCTGTTCGGCCCTGTGATCAAGCGGTCAGCGCGGGAAGAAAGTACGATGCTGCTGGCAGCAGGAATTGCCTTTCTTCTCGATGCAGTCATCCTGCTGACATTCGGAGAAAAACAGCGCGGGGTCCCGAAAATCGTCGATGGCGTCTTCAACTGGGACTTCAGGATCATCATGCCGTATGACAGGATTCTGATCTGCGTGTTTGCTGTCCTTTCAATCGTGGCATTCATCTCGTTCATGCAGTTCAGCAGGACAGGTCGGGCTCTCAGGGCCCTCGCACAGGATCGGGTTGCCGCCCAGTTGATGGGCGTCAACGTGGACCGCTACTCCATGATAGGATTTGCCCTCGGCGCCATGCTGGCGGGCCTTGTGGGCGGTCTGCTCGTTACCATTACAGGTGTCAATCTTGGAATGGGCGGTCCCACATCCATCAAGGCATTCATGATGGTCATGATTGGTGGCGCAGGCGTTATATCTGGTGCAATCGCCGGCGGATTCATCCTCGGGATGCTTGAGGCCGTCGGCCTTGCAGTACTATCCCAGTACGGAGACATAACCTACCTGGTTATCTTCATCGCTCTCATGGTTTTCCTTGCAATCCGCCCGCAGGGCCTCATGGGCAAGCCGTGGGGATAGGCGGATGAGCCGCAAGGACATGCACCGGATCCTGGCAGTCTTGGCATTTCTGTTTTCGGTGTTCCTGCTTGTTCCGTTCCTGATTTCTGTCAGCGGAAGATGGGATTTCTACTTTACACTGACATCCGTGGCCTTGTTGTCAGTTGCAAGCGCCGGGGTCTGGCTCACATTCTATATCGGCCGCATCAACATTGGTCAGGGTGCGTTTGCACTGATAGGTGCCTATGTTTCGGCAATCCTGGTCACCAAGGCTGGCCTGTCTTTCTGGATATCCCTTCCGATAGCCGGTCTGTTTGCGGGCCTGGTCGCGACCGTGATCGGCCTGCCGATATTGCGGCTGCGCGGCGTGTATTTCGCGATGATTACACTGGTGCTGACTGAAGTCGTCCGTCTCGCCGCCCTCGCATTGCCGATTACGAACGGCGCCAAGGGAATTGTCTCCATCCCGCTGCCGAGCGAGCTGTCGGTCCTGGGCATCACGATCATTCCGGACTTCGCGAAGCTGGAGAATCCGAAGCTTGCATTTTACTACACGGCCTGCCTGCTCATGGTCATCTGTTACGCGGCGCTGTATCGCATCGTGAATTCCCGCCTCGGACATCTGTGCAGGTCCATGCAGCAAAACGAGGAACTTGCGGCATCCATCGGCGTAAACATTGCATATCTGCGAGTTGTCGTCTTCGCGATATCCTCCTTCTTTGGCGGCATAGGCGGTGCAATGTTCGGAGCCATTGCCCAATCGGTCTATCCGTCGAGCTTCGTGATCAAGGATTCGATCGATTTCATGTTGAACTGTTTTCTGGGCGGACTGGGATACGTGTTCGGACCGATGCTTGGAACGCTGACACTGTATTTCGGCTGGGACCTGCTGTTTGAACTCGGCAAGTACCAGCTTCTTGTCTACTCGAGCGTGCTGATCCTGGTGATCCTCGTCCTTCCAAACGGTCTTCTCAGCATTCGACTAGGTGGAATTCGATGGCCGAGGCGTTGAACCCGCTGCTCCAGGTTCGTGAGCTGACTCGCAAATTCGGCGGGTTGACTGCGACCAACGCTGTTTCTTTCGATGTGCGGGAACACGAGATCCTGTCAGTGATCGGGCCGAACGGTGCGGGAAAGTCAACGCTGTTCAAACTGATCACCTCGTTTTTGCCTACGACATCAGGTGAAGTGCTGTTCCGCGGGGAAAGGATATCCGACCTGAAACCCCATATCGTGGCGAGAAAGGGTGTTGTACGGACCTTTCAGGAAACCAACATTTTCAGGAACATGACTGTTCGGGAAACTGTCATCGTCGCGCAGCACCTCCGGTCTACCGCATCGCTGGCGGGATATTTCATTGGCACCCGCACCGCGAAAATGGACGAGGACAGTTTTGGCCAGAGGGCAGACGAAATACTCTCTTTCCTCGGGATGTCAGCCATTGCAGAGGAACTGGCCAGCAACTTGCCGCAGGGCCATCTGCGCGCCCTGGGCGTCGCCATCGGCCTGTCGACCAATCCGGTCATCCTCCTGCTGGACGAGCCGTTTGCGGGGATGAATCACGACGAGACGATGAACATGGTCTCGTTGGTGAAGTCAGTCCGGGACCGGGGTGTGACGGTTCTGCTGGTTGAACACGACATGGCGGCAGTCATGTCTATCTCCGACCGGATCATCGTCCTGAATTTCGGTGAGAAGATTGCAGAAGGAACTCCCTCGCAGATCCAGGACGACGAGAAAGTCATAGAAGCATATCTTGGAAGCGCCGATGACGAGGTCGGAGTCTGAGCAATGACGCCTCCGATACTCCAGTTTGAGGATGTCGAACTCTACTATGGGCGAGTCTATGCACTGAGGGGTGTCACGCTGGAGTTGAATGAGGGCGAGACGGTCGCGCTGATCGGTGCCAACGGCGCCGGAAAGACGTCGATTCTGCGGGCGATAACCGGTCTGTCAAGAATCCATAGCGGTTCGATCAGTTTCCAGGGCGAGCGTATCGACGGACATGATCCTGCCGGGATCGTCGGCAAGGGAATTGTCATGGTACCCGAGGGCCGCAGGGTGTTTCCGTACATGTCGGTCAAGGACAACCTGATGATGGGTGCATTCACCAGAACGAGTCGAGCCGAGATCAGGAACTCGCTCGAGAGCGTTGTTGAGAGATTTCCTCGTCTGAAGGAGCGTTTCAGGCAGACTGCCGGGACGCTTTCCGGCGGAGAACAGCAAATGCTCGTGATTGGCCGCGCGTTGATGACCCGGCCGCAGCTGCTGCTGCTCGACGAGCCGTCGCTCGGCATTGCTCCAAAACTGGTTCAGGACATTGCGCGCTCGATCGTCAGGATCAATCGGGACGACGGTGTTTCCGTCCTCCTGGTTGAACAGAACTCGCGTATGGCACTGAGTATCTCTCACCGGGCTTACGCAATCACGACAGGAAATGTCGTGATATCCGGAAACTCTCGCGAATTGCTGAATGATGAACGCATAAGGGCTGCATACCTGGGTGGTGCAGTTTAGGTCAGGCATGGAACTACTTGTCGTAAACCCCAACAGCACCTCCTCGATGACGGAGAAGATCGAACACGCCGCGCGGCGGGTCGCGCGATCCGGCACGAGGATTGTCGCGGTCGGTTCCGCGACCGGCCCGGCAAGCATCCAGGGATTCTATGACGGCGCCATCTGCCTTCCCGGGCTCCTGGAACAGATTGAATGTTACAAGTCAGTTGACGGCATCGTTATCGCATGTTTCGACGATACCGGTCTCGACGCAGTGAGATGCATGGTCAAGGCACCGGTTGTCGGTATCGGCGGGTCTGCCTGTCTTGCCGCCAGCATGCTCAGCAACAAGTTCACCGTGGTCACGACGCTTTCGCGTTCCGTTCCGGTGCTCGAATTCAATCTGGTCAGATATGGGCTGGCGTCGCGCTGCGCCGGAGTCAGGGCAACAGACGTTTCCGTGCTGGAACTTGAACGAAATTGTCCCACGACCGTTGAAAGGATTCGCCGTGTCATCGAATTGGCAATCAAGGAGGACCAGTCGGATGCAATCGTCCTCGGATGCGCTGGAATGACTGATCTGGCGGAAGAATTGACGCGTGAATTCGGGCTTCCGGTGATTGACGGCCTGGGTTGCGCTGTTGCGTTCGTTGAGGCGCTCGTTTCTGCCAACCTGCGCACATCCAAGGCAGGGGCCTATGGATATCCGGCAGCGCCATAGAGCGAGACTGGGCCCGGAGACCCAGCATTATCCGCAGTTCGGTTCACCGGCAGGCAATCGGTCTGAACTGCCTGGTCATATTGAGGCCGCGGGACTGCGTTGTCCGGCGACAGTCTCGACTGCCCTGCCAGATCCAGCCTGCCTCAGGGCGCTGATCAAGGTGGAGCCGCAAGGATCTCGACGCGTTCAGTAATCTCCGTCGGTTCGAGCAAGCCGGGAGGCCCGGCAATTGTCCACACGATTGGGGATCTTTCCAGGATTGGGGATGGCCAAGTTTCATGGGCTGGCTTCAAGCTTGGGACAGCAATTCCACCGCGGAATACAGCACTGCTGAAGCCAGGAAGGAAGCCGAAGCAAAATGATACGCGTAACTCGTTCACTTGAGCCGAACTGGCAGTTGAATTGAGCTGGGCAGTGTCAAGTCTGGCCCGCACCAGGATGTACCATCCTGGTTTGCGGGATTGCGATTGGCGACCCCGCAGCTTGTCCTCGCTTGCTGACGGCATGGAACATGGCCAGTCGGAATGCTCCGGAACTGGTCGTTGAAATCGTCGTCTGTCCATCCAGGCGCCTGCAGGAATGGCAGGGCAGGCTGACGACAGTTTTCGCCGATCTCGACAACTGACGTCCGGGTGATCGCCATGGAATTCCTGTTTTCCGTTGCGGACCGGCTCTTCAATGTTCCGCTTGCCGAGAGAATTCGAGTCGAGGGAATTGAAGATTCGGAGACATTGGCGTTCAAGAATGGAACACTGGTCTCGGTTATCCGATTGGGCGGAAGCCGGGGAATGTCGGGCCGCCGCGAATTGTGTGCCGATGTCGAGGCAGTTCGTGTCTCCCTTTCGCCGTTTCTTTCCAGTCCGGGACATGCAATCGAATTCACTTTCTCGCGCGATCCGGGGCCGGCCCTGCAGAAACTGGCGAGCCTGATCGGCAATGTGCGGACCCGCGCAGAAGAACTCGGCATGGATGCAGACGGCATCCTGACAGAACGGCAGCGGCGGCTCGGAAGCCTTCTGGTCGAAGAAACCAGCCTTGTTGTCGTCCACACTCTGCCTTCCGAACGACATTCACGTGAAATGGTCCCGACGAAGGCATCGGGGAATGAAGACCAGGCACGGCATTCCACGCTGACCGATGCGCTCTGCAGGTCGTTTTGCGCACGCAACATCAGTGCAAGCGTCCTTGATGCGACCGATGCTCTCAGGGAGCTTCGGGCATCCATACATCCCCTGGCTGCGCCCTGGAGGGAACGATGGAGCCCGTCAACATGCCTTGACCCGGCTGGAAGTGGCGAGGGACGAGCTTGCCTGGTGAGGGAATGGCCTGGCCTCGATCACCAACTCGCAACGGGCGAAGCGGAAATCCTCGATCAGCAAATCGTCAGGATCGGCGACGCACTCATCTCCGGTCTTGATGTAACGGTTGGCCCCGAGATCCTGAAACCGTTCAATGAACTGGTAGAAGCTCTGGCTGCGGCGCCAGAAACATTTCCCTGGAGATGTTCCTTCCTCGTGGAACCGTGCGGCCTGCGATCGGTCTGGCTGAAGGAACAGTATTCGAAACTCTTTGCCTTTGCCGCGCCGATACGAAACGGCAGGATCAGGGATGCAATTGCCTGGCTCCGCGAAATCGATGGATCCGAGGACGCGGTGATCAGGCTTAGAATGTCGTTTGCAACCTGGACGTCTGTGGGCGAGGAGTCCAGGCTGCGAAGGAATGCCGCGGCCCTTGGCCGCGCGGTTGAACAGTGGGGGAATTTGTCGGTAGACGGCGTGTCGGGTGATCCACTTGCCACGGCGCTGTCTACGGCGGTCTCGTTTGGACCGGATTCGACTGCGCCCCCGGCCGCCGCACCACTCTCACATGCATTGTCGCTGATGCCGATCGGTCGACCGGCAAGCCCCTGGGCAAGCGGGCCGGTTCTCTTCAGGACAGATGATGGCCGGATGTGGCCCTACCTGCCGGGATCGTCCAGTCAGAACAGTTGGGTCGAGATCTATTCGGGGAGTTCCGGGTCAGGAAAGTCGGTTGCCATGAACTCCATGAATCTTGCCGTGGCACTCGCGGGCTACCCGGTTGAATGCGGCACAACGGAACTGCCGCGCATGGCCATCGTCGACATCGGTCATTCGTCGAAGGGACTGATTGATCTCCTCACCGATCTGCTTCCTCGGGACAGGCTTCACGAGGTTGCCCACCTGAAACTGAAGATGACTCCGGATCACGCAATCAACCCGTTCGACACTCCTCCTGGCATGAGGGCACCCTATGCAGCTGGCAGATCGTTCATGGTGAATCTTCTTTCGGTCATGGCAGGTGCTGGCCAGGAGGACTCCGTCGGCCCGATGACCGGCCTCATGGGTGCTGTGGTTGATCAGGCATATCGGCAGATGTCAGACGAAGGGCAGCCGAAACGCCTTGTTGCGGATGAAGAACCGGGAATCGATGAGACGCTTGAGCAAATCGGAGTTGAACTCGGTGAATTTGGAACATGGTGGGAAGCGGCGGACGCGCTGTTTGTTCATGGCCGGTTCAAGGAGGCCGCCCGCGCGCAGGCCCGGGCAGTTCCCGTAATTGCTGACCTCATCGACGCCAGCCACGCTGACCAGATCGTTGGCCTCTATCGCGATGTGCGCGTAACGGACGGAGGAGAGCCAGTGCTGCAGGCCCTGCGTCGGGTGGTTTCTGAGGCGGTCAGGGACGTGCCCGTCCTGGCGGGAGCCACCAGGTTCGACCCCGGCTATGCCCGGATCGTCGCTCTCGACCTCGATGAGGTTGTTGCAGCACAGGTGGCCGGCGATTCTCGACGGCAGGCGTCAATGATGTTCATGCTCGCCCGTCAAATCCTCATCAGGGACTGGTTGCTCGATGCAGACGAAGTTTCGCGGGCGGCAGAGGAGGGAATCCTTCCGGCAGTCTACCGGGACTACCACTTCCGTCTGGCAACCTCGGGAAGACTGACCCCCAAACTGTTTGCAATGGACGAGTATCACAGAAGTGGAGGGTTGCCGGGATTCAGGAGGCAGGTGCTCCAGGATGCCAGGGAAGGCCGCAAGAACAATATTCGCATTGCGCTTTCATCGCAGGCCGTGGACGATTTCGGTGACGACATTCTCGAAGCTGCCACATCGGTCTTCATTTTCGATGCACCTTCGAACAGGTCGGTTGAAAGGCTTGCCGGGGAATTCGGACTGGGTGGCTTCGAAAGGTCCATTCTCCGCGACCAGTTGACAGGTCCGGGCAGGAACGGGGCCCCGCTCTTTGCAATCATTCGTCACAAGGCTGGAACCTCGAGGCAAAAGATAAACCTGACACTTGGCGCAGCCGAGTTGTGGGCACTTTCAACAACGCCGGAAGATGTCGCATTGCGAGAATGCATATACCGGAAGTTCGGCGTGTCAGAAGCACTTCTTCTGCTGGCTTCAAGGTTCCCTGGTGGTTCTGCAAAGGCCGAAATCGAGAAGGCGGTGGCAAGATCCCGGAGAACCGAGCGGTCAGAACGCGTGGGCAGATTGAGGGCGGGAGCCATCGAATCGCTGGCAGAGCAACTCGCCGGATCTTTCCACGAAAAACTGGATTCGCGCGCGGGAACTCTCGGCAGCAGGCATGCCTGACAAATCAAAAGCTAACGGCGGCACGGGATACCGGATCAGTTGCTGTTGGCGTTCGGTGCGATCCAGCCGATGTTGTTGTCGTCACGTCGGTAGACCACATTGACGCCGCCATGTGAATCGTTGTGAAACACGAGCACAGGTGCATCGGCAAGTTCGAGTTGAAGCACTGCCTCGCCAACGGACAATGTGGGAATCCTGGTTTCCATTTCGGCGATGATGACCGGTTGCAGCGAGTCGGGCTCATCGGCCTCTTCCTCGTCCTGCGCCGAAGACTCCAGCACGTAGGATGGCACATCAAGAAACTCCACCGGGGTCGTTCGCTCGTGGTGGTGATTCTTCAGCCTGCGTTTGTATCTTCTGAGCTGCTTTTCCAATTTCTGGCAACTGTCGTCGAACGAAGAGAATATGTCGGAAGCAGAAGCTTTCGACTGGATTGAAATTCCGGAAGAAAGGTGGACTATGATCTCGGAAGTGCATCCATGTTTCTCGCGGGAGAGGATTGCGGCAGCTTCGGTCGGCCGCAGTTCGAATTTCTCAACGGCGGCTTCGAGTTGTTCTTCTGCATGTTTCCGAAGTTCGGTTCCAACATGCAGGTGTCTCCCGGTTACGGTGTATTTCATTTCCTCTCCGATTGGTCATCACTGGGCATGACAGGCCGTGCGCTACCAGATCATGAATATCTCTTCCTGTCCTGCCTGAAAGGAACGGGACTCTCCTGGTTCCGTCGGACGGCATTTTGACCCTTGGCCATCCGGATGCGGTGCCCAGTCGGTTGGTACCACAGCTGGAGCCGATGCCAGATCCTCCACGACCTGAGACGCGTCGCTCACACGTCCGAAAATCCTGATAGCCCCTCTCATATGGGCTTGGCCGCAGTGACCGCGGCGGAATGTCCGGCATATAGAGTTGCTGTATGTGGAGAGCAAGATGGATTGTTGGGTGAAGAGACTGAACCTGCCAGCCCTGCCCCATGATCTGAGGATTGCCGGGACCATCTGACTGTCAGCCTGGCTCCAAATGTTTCGGTCGTGGTTCATCGCAGTCGGAGAATATTCGGCCCCCGCCTGCATCAAGATTGCCCTGATCACCCTCCTTGGGTGAAGCTCATTCTTGCTAAACAGATCATGTCATTCCGGGTAAGAGTAGACCCGGACGAGTGCCTCACGTTGCGGCTCCGGAACCGGTATCGAGGGAACATTTCGTCTGGCAGGGAACTGTCCTCGTATCCGAAAACAGATACGATTCCCGGGTACAAGTGTTTCTAGTTTCCGGAATTCTCGTAGTCCGCGCGCAGTACATTCTTTTCCACTTTTCCCATGGGATTTCGGGGCAGTTCATCGGTCAGCAGGTACTCGCGGGGGTGCTTGAAACGAGCGAGTCTGGCAGAAACTTCACTGCCGAGAGACCCCACGTCCAGGCTTGCGCCCTGATCGGCCACGACTGCGGCAATTATCTGTTCCCCGAAATCAGCGTGCGGCACACCGAAGACAGCAGACTCAGCGACGCCCTCGATGGCATTGAGAACATCCTCTATTTCCCTTGGATAGACGTTGAGCCCGCCCGTAATGATGAGATCCTTCTGGCGGCCCACGATCTCGAGATATCCGTGTTCGTCGAGTCGGCCAAGGTCACCAGTGACGAAGAACCCGTCATCCAGCAGCGCCTCTGAAGTCTTGCCGGGATTGTTCCAGTATCCCTTGCAGACATTGGGACCGCGGACCTCGATCATGCCGACTTCTCCTTCCTGCACTGGTTGTCCATGCATCCCGGTGATGCGCAGTTCGACACCGTCTAGCGGGAAGCCGACCTTGCCTGCCCTGCGTACCCCGTCATAGGGGTTTGACGTGATCATGTTGGTTTCGGTCATTCCGTATCGTTCGAGAATGTGATGGCCCGTGCACTTGGAGAATGCGGCATGGGTCTCGGCAAGCAGTGGTGCGCTGCCTGACACGAAGAGCCGCATGTTGGCCGTCAGGTCCCGGTCAAGCCGGCCGTCATTCAGCAGCCTCGTGTAGAAAGTCGGAACTCCCATCATCAGCGTGGACCGCGGCAACGCCTCGATGATCGAATCCAGGTTGAAACGGGCCATGAAATCAACGCATGCTCCGGCAAGCAACACCGTGTTGATCGCAACGAACAACCCGTGGGTGTGATAGATCGGAAGCGCATGGATCAACGTATCGTCCGAAGTCATCTGCCAGAGATCCACCAGTGCAAGGGCATTGGACAGCAGGTTCTCGTGGGTCAGCATCGCGCCCTTTGATCTTCCCGTCGTACCGGATGTGTAGAGGATTGCCGCAAGGTCATGCGGTGAACGCGCGACTGTGTTGAACTTTTCGGGCCGACCCGCGACCTCGCCGGCAAGACTGCCGGTCCCGTCGACATTTATTGTGACCGTCTTCGCACCAATCTTTCGTGCAATTGGCAGCAATTCCCCGACAACACCGTCCTCGCACACGATAAGCCTTGGCGTTGCGTCTGCCAGGAAATAGGTCAGTTCGTCACGCTGGTAGCCGGTGTTTAACGGCAGGAACACCGCACCCGCCTGGAGCGAGGCGACGTAAAGCGCAAGCACTTCGGAGCGCTTAGGAGCTTGAACGGCAACGCGGTCCCCGGGCCGGACATCGTGAGCCACCAGCATATTGGCGTATTTCGACGAGAGTTCTGCAAAGGCTGCAAAACTCAGTTCGGGTTCACGGTTGCCCGCTTCATCCAGCTTCAGGAAACAGGTATCGCTCGCTGTCCGTGTCGCGATCAACCGGTCGTAGAGATGATTCGACATGACCGGGAAACCAAAGCCATTTCCGACCCTTTGGCAATGGCCTTGTTCCTTGCAGCCTGCATGTTCGGAAAAGCTGGATCGCAACGCCGAACAAACGCAGATCATCGGCAAAGGCGGCCACCAAATTCAGCAGGCACATACACTTGACCGCGACTCTGGCTGCACGAAGTTCGACGATGGGTCAGTTCGAGACGACCAGGAAAAGACACATCGACGGACTTACGGCGAGGACCTCGACAGTAAAGGTGCAGTCGGTCCTCGCGTCGTGTCACCTGATGAATTGCCGGTCGGCGCTTGGGGCATGAAACCGAAATCCGGGCAAGCCAGTGATGATGTACTTAAATCCCCGAAAGCAGCCAACATGACCTGAACGGCTGCACATGCCACTGAGATCGTTTTCGCATACACGACTCTTGAATCAGGTGACCATATCACACTAGGAATACCGCCGGGCGTCGGACACGCCCGGATTCCCAGGCCGCGTTGGCTGGAACCGGGCGAAATCGTCGAAATCGAGATTTGGATGATCGGAAACTGTTCGAGGCCGGTCATAGGCGAGGCAGAATAGTGACCCACGGAAGCGGCATGATGCACAACGACCCGAGAATGGCGGCACAACAAGCGGTACGAGACTTGCGGGAGCGGGTTTCGCGTCTGGGCGATGCCGAAATCGAATTGATTCTGCGGAACGCACGCACGCACTATGCTTGGACTGACAGGGCCGTTCCGGATGAACTGCTACGGGAGGTCTACGCGATTACAATCGCTGGCCCTACGAGCATGAACACCTGTCCTGCGCGCTTCGTATTCGTAAGGAGTGCTGCTGCCAAGGAGCGGCTCGTAAAGGCGCTAAGGCCCACGAACATTGACAAGATGATGACTGCTCCGGTCACCGCGATCATTGCATGGGACCCTCGCTACTGGGAGCGGCTCGATTTCCTGTTTCCCCAAGAAGACCGGAGACAGTTTTTTGCGAACAACGAGGCATTTGCGAATGAAACCGGATTCCGCAACGCCACGCTCCAGGGTGGATACTTCATCGTAGCGGCGCGCGCAGTTGGCCTCGATGTCGGCGCGATGTCAGGTTTTTCCAACGCTACGGTGGACGAAGAATTCTTTGCAGACAACGGCTGGAAATCGAATTTCCTGTGTAATCTCGGCTATGCGGACGAAACAGCACTGTTTCAGAAGTTGCCGCGCTTTGCATTCGACGACATCTGCGAGATAATCTGAAGCAGTTGGTCAACCGCTGTGCGAATGATGACACCTGTCACGTTACGTGTGGGAACAGGCCGCTCTTGCCAATCGACGAACTGCGTCTGGGTCCGAGATCCGTTCGACCTGCAGTTGAGACGATTGTTCACGGCGGTTCCTACGAGTGACCGACTCCAACCGGCACTGCAATCCAAACGTTGGCCAAGTCCGCCGATTTGACCGAACGCAACCGAGGCTCGCAGTCTCGTTGCCGGCGTTGATCTTTCCCGTCGAGTTTTCAATCATCAGATTTCGACGTCGTGAATAAAGGGCCCAATCAATGCGCAATGTATCTTTGGAGAATATTACTGACGTGTTCATGGGATATATGGGACCGGAAGTGAACCCGCGCCTGCGGGAAGTCCTGCACAGCCTGGTCACGCACCTGCACGCCTTCGCGAAGGAAGTGAATCTGACCCATGAGGAATGGGAAACGGGGATCGCGTTCCTTGAGCGTGCCGGGGAGATGTCCGATAAGGAGCGCCACGAATTCGTACTACTTTCCGATGTGCTTGGATTGTCGTCCCTAGTCGACATGATCAACACGAGACCCGGAGGAACGCCCTCCAGCGTGCTCGGTCCCTTCCACATTTCCGGTGCACCCGCGCTGGAGGTCGGAGGAGATCTGAGAGGGAGCTTTGACGGGCCGGTCCTGCTTGCGCAGGGAATTGTGAAGAATGTAGACGGAACGCCTATTGCGGGAGCGACTGTCGACATCTGGCAAACTGCGCCCAACGGTCTGTATTCCAGCCAGGACCCGGATCAGGACACCTATTCATTCCATGGCCTGCAGACAACGGGAGCGGATGGTCGCTATGGTTTCACAACCGTTCGTCCGGTTGAATACACTGTACCGAGCGACGGGCCTGTAGGGGACATCCTCAACGCTTGCGGGCGCCACCCCTGGCGTCCGTCGCACCTGCATTTCATTGTCAAGGCCAATGGCTACCGGCCTCTGGTGACCGAGGTCTTTCCCGAGGATGATCCATATCTTGACCAGGATACTGTGTTCGGAGTGCGCGAGGATCTGGTCGTGCGCTACCGGAAAATGCCCGCAGGCAGTTTTCCCGAGGGTTTCTCACTTTCCGGTAAGGTTGGCGAATCCTACTTCAGGGTGGACTACGACCTGATCCTCGTGGAAGTGTGACAGCCAGTCCTGGCTCCATGTTTTCAGACATTCCCCTGACGAATGCGCCGGTCTTGCGATAACGCGTTCGCAATTCACCGATCTTCAGCTTTCCGCGCTGCTCCAATCCACGCGGCACGATCTTCTGTCGCAAGGCCCTGCAGGCGTCTTGTGTCGCTGAAGGAGCAACCGTTGCCGTGCACGATGCCATGGCTGTTGTCTGACTGAAATGTTGTGGCACGTCGAAAATGGAGACGGTACGCTGTCAGTGCCACTCCGTGCAGGAACGAGGGTACAGGCATCGATTCAACGGCTCGTTCCGGGTAGAAAGTCGATGCCTCCGGGGGTGCTATTCAGTTTCTTTCGCCCTTGGCGACATTGAACCGGGGAGAGAGAAGTCAGGGTGAATGGTTGCGACTGCAGATACTTTCCGAGTTGTATGCCGGTACACTCGTATCAGATGGTGTGCCGCTATATGATTGCGATTTCACAGAATGAATTCAGCCGGCTACCGGCCAGCAAATGGCAGGTTGACCATGACCCAATTGACGTCATGTGCACGCGGAAGGTGTGCGGGAACCATGAGCCGAATTGAACCTTTGATCTCCGCGGGCGGCATGTGGTGGAGCAGAATGTGCGCTGCCGAGAACTCTCTCCTTCTTTACGTTGACCTACGGCCCAACCCTGACCGGGAAGAAAGGGCATTTGCCTTGCTGGACGGCGAGGAGCAATCCAGGTGGCACCGGTTTGTGGTAAACGATGCCCGTCGTCAGTTCGCGCTATGTCGGGCGGCGTTGAGAACCAATCTTTGTGAGTGGCTGAGCTGTAGCAACCGGGATCTGTCCTTCGGGTATCTTGAACACGGAAAGCCGTTCGCCCAGGTGAACGGGAAACAGGCCGGTGTCAGATTCAATGTAAGCCACAGTGGCCACCACGGGTTGATCGGGCTCGAGAAACGGAAGGAACTCGGGGTCGACCTGGAGGTCCGCATTCCCGGCAGGGATTTTGATGGCATCGGAAACACCGTTTTTGGTCGGCAGGAATTGCGCATTCTGGCCGCGGTCACCGGGCAGGAAAGGACAGACACGTTCTACAGGCTCTGGAGCCTGAAGGAAGCGCTCATCAAGGCCCTTGGATCCGGATTCACGTTACCTCCTTCCGGATTCGAGGTACCAAGGCAAATTCTGGAGGGGGAGCAGTCGGCGGAGTTTCGCTTTCCGCACGAACCGTCCGTATCGTATTGGCTGGAAGACTTGGGAGAACCCCGATTTGCTGCCGCCCGTGCGTGGCGGTCAATGGCACATGAAGCCCATTCGAGCGAAGAGTTGAGGTCTGTCTGATGCAGGTCCCGCCGGAACAAGTTGTCGAGAGCAAAGCGCTGAAGGCGAGCGCAAAGGTGGCTGCTGGAGAGCTTCAAAACAGGGAGTGCAGCCTCGCGGGTCAAGGACCTTCGAAGCGTCGATGTCTTTCCGGTTACTGCGCTGCTACCACTTCACGCGTTGGATTCCGGATGGCAATGGACGTTGTACTGGCATTCAAATGCCAAGATACTCGATTCCGTTCTCCGCCAGCTGACCGCGCTTGGCGTTGAGACCTGTATCGGGATCGATGTTGCCGGTCCTGTTCCCTTGCCCCTTTCGTTTCCTCCATGCCTGACACCGGCACCCGATCGCCCGTGGAACTGTATTTTCCCGGATCTAGTCGCCGCGCGGCACGATGGATTTCCCGGATTAGGCCGACTCCGATTTGCCTTGAATCCGGGTTGGTCCGGGAAGCCCCGGGCTGTCTTCCTTCCCAGGCAGAGTTTTTTCCAGCAGCTGGTTCAGAACAGCGTTTTTCTGCCTGGCCGTGTTTGGCCGGGAGCGGACCGCGGGGTTTGTGATTGCCCTCATTGTGACCTGTGTCCATTCGACCGGGTTCTGGTCAAGCCAGTGCAGGAATGCATCAGGTTGTTCGCCGTGTTCCGTGTGGCGCTGCGGGACCTTCTGTGCCTGAGAGATATCCCGGTTTGCCAGGAACACGGCCAGGAGCCGGAGCATGGATCCGGAACTGTTGGAGCCGGCAAACCCGAAGGGCCGATTGTCAAGCAACCCCCGATGAACGCAACAACCGGTCGGTCCGGCCCGCCTTGCGGGGCAAATCACCCCGGTTCATCTTCGCTATCGCCGTTAGATCGGGAGAACCGTTGAAGATATGACATCATCCTCGCCCAGGTCACGTCCCTGCTCCAGAGGTCATTGCGGTTGGAGCAAGTCGTATACGGGCCTTACCGTTGGGGCAGGTCAAGCCAAGGAAAACCAGCCCGGAGAATGACGAAGATCCTGTCCATGACCCGCCGGTCGGTCTTGCTGACAGGCCCACGACGTCCCGTCGGCAGGACCGAGCGCAGCAACTCCCATTCCTCCACCGTCATGTCGTGTCGTTCGCCAGACAACTTCACCTCCATCAAACGATCCGAGCCGACACCTTGGCACAGCCGGTTTCCATCGGGTATGGACCCTGACGCGAAATTCATACACGTCCGAAAGCATCACCATGCCGGGTCAAAACCAGCTC
This sequence comes from Paracoccaceae bacterium, assembly GCA_963664715.2. GTDB lineage: Bacteria > Pseudomonadota > Alphaproteobacteria > Rhodobacterales > Rhodobacteraceae > JAPOXR01. Next base: position 157,222 of record CAXXUY010000009.1, on the reverse strand, counting down.
TGATCAATTCAAACCTCCCCTGCTGCGGATGAATTCGACAACGTCTTTCACGCCAATTCCGCGGGTAAGATCGGTGAATACGGTTGGCCGACCGCCTCGTTGCTGTTCAGCATCTCGCGCCATGACATCGAGGTTCGCGCCAACGTATCCGGCCAAATCGATCTTCGTTATGACCAAGAGATCCGACCGTGAAATCGCAGGTCCTCCCTTGCGAGGCACATCGTCTCCACTCGTGACGTCCAGGACGTAAACCGTCAGATCCGCGAGCTCGGGAGAGAAGGTGGCCGCAAGATTGTCTCCGCCGGATTCAATGATCACAAGATCCAGATCCGGAAAGCGTTCACCGAGCGTCGAAATGGCAGACAGGTTTGCAGAGGCGTCCTCGCGTATCGCGGTATGGGGACAACCGCCTGTCTCGACACCGATAATCCTGTCCGAGGCCAGCGCCTGGGACCTGACCAGTGCTTCCGCGTCCTCGCGGGTGTAGATGTCATTTGTAACAACGCCGATGGAGAATCTACTCCTCAGGCTGCGGCAGATTTGCCCGGTGAGCGTCGTCTTTCCGGCACCGACCGGCCCGCCGATGCCCAACCGCAAGGGTCCGTTGAGGTGCGGGCCGGCCTGCAATTGTGATGCGTGACGAGTGAGCCTGTCCTCTTCGGAGAAGGTCCCTGCCGCGCCGCCCCGCGATTGGTTCTCGGGAATAAGCAGTTTCACGTCAGGAAAATCCTCGGACTCATGGTTTCGTGTTTCATGGAGGCGATGTCGGAAAGGAATGCGCAGCTGCCAATCTCGTCAAGGCCGGTTCCGGCCGCGCCGCCTGCAACCTGATCACAGGTGTCGAACAGCGCATTCAGGACGCGCTGCCCCGAGGTCTGGCCCAGGGGCACGAAGCGCACGGCTGCGGATACAAGGCCGGCTGCAAATGCATGAAGAAAGAAACGCAGAGTGTCCGGCAGGGGGCAGCCTGACATCGACGCGGCCCTTCCTGCAACCACGGGGAATGCCATCGGAGCAAGCGAATATCCGAGGACCGAATTGACCGTAAGGGCGAATGCCTTCCCAAGCTCCATGGTTTCAAGGTGTCGTTCGCGGGATGGAGATAACGCCTCGGCGTAACATGCAATCTCCGTCACGCGTCGGTTGCTTCGCGCCTTCCAGGATTCGGACAACAGGATCGCATCCTTGCGCCCGGATCCTGCGACCAGAACATCGGCTATCCACGAAAACAGTTCCGCCTCCGTTCCTACCAATCCGTCCGAAATGACCTGCTCCAGCCCATGTGAATAGCAATAACCCCCAATCGGGAATGACGGGGAAAACCAGGATATCAGCAAGTGCAGCGCTTTATCGCTATTCATGCTGGTGTTGGCCATGTTGCCCGGAATATGCGCCGCCTTCCGGGTCAAACGGCCCAATGATGTCAGTGACCGTGCAGCCGAGCGACTGCAGCATGTTGCGGACCACTTGATCCCTTCTCATCACCAGCCGGTCGGTGTGGACCTCGCACGGACAATGCCGGTTGCCCACATGCCATGCCGCCCGGACGAGATGCGCAGAATCAACGGAACTGGCCTTCATCAATTCCTCGGAACCGGCCCGCACCTGGATGACACGGCCATCCTCGAGTAACAGTGCATCGCCGTCCCTGAGCCGGGCTGCTCTCGGCAGATCAAGCAGGAAATCCAGGCCGGTGTCGCTGGTCAGAACGATCCGCCTCCGGCAACGGTCATCATACTGGAGTGTAATCGTATCATCGGGATCATCGGGTGCCGGCGTTACCATTGTTGCACGTATCATCATCTACCTTCAGCGCCGCGTTCAAGGGTCAATACAGGAAGTAGCGTTGGGTCATCGGCAACCGGTCTGCCGGCTCGCAGACGAGCAATTCTCCGTCTGCCCTGACTTCGTAGGTTTCGGGATCAACCTCGATATCCGGGCAAGCGTTGTTCAGCAGCATGGAAGACTTCGATATCGTACGCGTCGAGGACACCGGAAGAACTTCCTTTGACAGGCTCAGATGCTGCCGCAGATTGGAGGCATGTGCCGCCTGCGACACGAAGATTGCAGAGGAGGCCTCGAGCGATCGGCCGAAGGCACCGAACATGGGCCTGTAATGTGTCGGCTCGGGAGTCGAAATGGAGGCGCCGGGATCGCCCATCGTTGCGGCAACGATTGCGCCTCCGATGATCACCAGTTCGGGTTTCACGCCAAAGAAAGCCGGATCCCACATGCAAAGGTCTGCGCGCTTGCCAACGGCAACCGATCCCACATACGACGATATTCCGTGCGCAATGGCAGGATTTATCGTGTATTTGGCGATGTAGCGTTTGGCCCGATAGTTGTCATTGTCCCCTGATTCCTCGGAAAGTCGGCCACGCTGATTGCGCATCTTGTGAGCGGTCTGCCACGTCCTCACAATGACCTCGCTCACTCGACCCATGGCCTGACTGTCGGACGCTATGATCGAAAAGGCGCCAATGTCGTGCAGAATATCCTCGGCTGCTATGGTCTCGCGGCGGATTCGGCTGTCGGCAAATGCCACGTCCTCAGGTATCGACTTGTCGAGGTGGTGACATGCAATCAGCATTTCGAAGTGTTCCTCGACCGTATTGACGGTGTAGGGCATCGTCGGGTTGGTGGAAGATGGCAAGACCTTCGGGTGTCCGCACAGCTTGATTATGTCGGGTGAATGTCCTCCACCGGCACCCTCCGTGTGATAGGCGTGAATGGTCCTGCCCCGGAATGACCGGACCGTGTCTTCAACAAATCCGGATTCATTCAATGTGTCGGTGTGAATCATCACCTGGACGTCAGTTGCGTCCGCAACCGACAGGCAGCAGTCGATTGCCGCAGGAGTCGTTCCCCAGTCCTCGTGCAGCTTGAGGGCCATGGCGCCGGCCTCCACCTGTTCGAAGAGCGGAGCGGCCAGGGAGGAATTGCCCTTCCCGGCAAATCCGAGATTGACCGGAAGCCCTTCCGAGGCCTGGAGCATCCGATGCAGGTGCCAGACTCCCGGAGTGCAGGTGGTTGCCAGTGTTCCATGCGCGGGCCCGGTTCCGCCACCAAGCAGGGTCGTGACGCCGGACGCGAGAGCATACTCAATCTGCTGGGGGCCGATGAAATGGACGTGGGCATCAATTCCGCCTGCGGTCAGGATCCTGCCTTCGCAGGCAATGACTTCCGTCCCCGGCCCAATGACGATGTCCACCGCGGGATTGATGTTGGGATTCCCCGATCGCCCGATGTTCGAAATCCGGCCCCGCCGAATTCCGATGTCGGCCTTGTAGACGCCGTCATGCGAGAGGACCACAGCATTGGTGATTACGGTATCCACGGCCCCTTCGGCTTGGGTCAACTGCGACTGCCCCATGCCGTCCCGGATCGACTTGCCGCCTCCGAAGGTGACCTCCTCGCCATAGACGGTCCGGTCATGCTCGATTTCAATGACAAGGTCGGTATCGGCAAGGAGAATGCGGTCGCCGACAGTAGGGCCATACAAATCGACATATTCTGATCTGGGAATAATCTTCGACAACGTCGCCCTTCTTTCCTGGACGTGCTCTTCCGATCCGCTAGCCAGACTCTTCCATGTCCGGATCTGCCGACCCGATGGCCGCTGGCAAGAGTCTGCCCATCACTTTCCCGTTGAAACCGATTACCTGTCTGGAGCCGTCATAAGGAATGAGCGACACCTGGCGGCTTTGCCCCGGCTCAAACCGAACAGCCGTGCCGGACGGGATATCCAGACGCATTCCGTATGCTGCCTGCCGGTCAAACTCAAGCCCTGCATTTGCTTCCGCAAAATGGTAGTGGCTGCCCACCTGTATTGGTCGGTCCGCCCCGTTAAGGACAGTCAGTTCAACCGATTCCCGGCCGCGGTTGATTTCAATGTCTCCTTCGGCCAGAAGGAGTTTGCCAGGTCTCATTCCGTTTCCCGTGACTGCTGGCAGCGATCAATTACAACATTGCCGGAAAACCGCAACCGCATGCGCGTGAACCTGGCACGGTTCGACCACATGGCTGACGACATCTGTGCTCCGGATGCTAGCGAATCGGATGATTCACGGTTACCAGCTTGGTGCCATCAGGAAAGGTCGCCTCGACCTGCACCGATTCGATCATTCCCGGTATTCCATCCATGCACTGCTCGCGGCTGATCACATGCGCGCCGTCATCCATCAACTCGGCGACGGACTTGCCTTCCCTTGCACCTTCAACAATGAAATCCGAAATGATGGCGACCGCCTCGGGATGGTTGAGTTTCACGCCCCTCCCTAGCCTGTTGCGCGCAATCATCGCCGCGAGCGAAATCATCATCTTGTCCTTTTCCCGTGGCGTCAGCTTCATCGCGCATCACATTCTGAGGTTTCTTGGAACCGGTGCATTTCGTAATGTGGTCAGGAGTTTGACCACAAGCCGCCTAAGAGTTTGACCGAAAAGTGAATGGCCTCGCGACAGCCGGGAATACGTGGCATATTCTTGGCAGTTTTGACAGTCACCGAGGATATCCACATGGCTTGGAACGAGACCACTCAGGAACAGTATAAGCGTCCTTCCGGTCGATTTGAAACCGATTTGACGGATGAGGAATGGGAATTGATCGAACCGCTTCTTCCATCACCCTCAAAGACGGGACGTCCACGCAGCACCGACCTGCGGGAGGTGTTCAATGCGGTTCAATACATGTTGGGCACCGGTTGCCAGTGGCGGGCACTTCCCCGGTGTTTTCCGCCCTTTACGACGGTCCAGAGCTATTTCTATTCCTGGAGGGCGGGCAACACCCTCTCCGACATGATGGATGCCCTTCGCGCAGGTGCACGGGCGTTGTCGGGACGCTCCGAAGATCCGACGGCAGCTGCGATTGACAGCCAGTCGGTGAAGACGACGGAGAGTGGCGGCCCTGCAGGTTATGACGCCGGCAAGAAGATCAAGGGCCGCAAGCGTCACATTGCCGTTGATGTGGAGGGGTGTCCGATTGAGATCGTGGTCCACGAAGCCTCGATACAGGACCGGGACGGCGCCCCTTCGGTGATCCTCGGGATGCTGGAGAAGGCACCGGAGGTGACGAAGCTGTGGGCGGATGGCGGCTATCAGGGTCCGAAGCTTGCCTCGAAGCTCGAAGAACTTGGCCTTGGTGGTCTCCTGGAGATCGTGGAAAAGCCCAAGGACATCAAAGGCTTCACGATTCTGTACCGCCGCTGGATGATTGAGCGGACGTTTGGCTGGCTATCGCGCTGCCGGCGGTTGGCGAAGGACTACGAACGCAGCCTGGAGAGCTCTCTGGCGTGGGTGCGGCTGGCGGCTTGCCGGTTCCTGATGCGAAGGGTGGCACGGGGTTCAAACACTTGAAAACGAACGACAAGATGCCACCGATGAATTATGAGTCAAACTCTAATAGCAGCCGGATCCCCGCCTGCCAACCGGAGCAGCATCCGTCCGTTCCAGGCCGATGCTCCGGACTCCAGTTGTGGGTCAGCGTCCATGATGCTTCGCGCCAGTTGCAGCTTTGCCTCGATGCCGGTCCCGATATACACTAGGGTTGCAATGCACTTCTGTCCGGCAAGCGATGCATTGCCTCTGTAAGGTACCTCAGAGCCGTCCAAGCGGAATGCCTCTGCATGCGCCAGATGTCCTTCTCGGTAAACCTGACAGCCCTCGACCACCTTTCCAGCGCAGATTTCTTCACCCATTGCAAGTCTTCCAAACACGATGGACCCCATCAACCACAGGGAGGCATTGCGTGCCACATGAGCCTCGATTCTTCGGCGCAACCGACCGCCGTTGAACAGGATCGTCTGGTGCGGAATCCAGGCAAGCTCACCTGAGGCCTCAACAATCAGCTTGACCAGAACCTCAGCGTCACCGGAAGCCGAACGGTAGATCTTTTCGGCCGACTGCGATGTAACTGACAGAGTTGCTCGGGGCCGGACGCGGATGCTGGTTTCGAAGTGATCGCCACCTGTGAGCCCCCCTGCCGTGTTGGCGATGACGCCGACGAGTTCTGCTCCTTGCGAATTCGGAAAGAGCATGCGAACGGAACCGGATTGGTACAAGCGTTCAACCCGTGTGAAACACCCATCGAAACCAGCCGCAACCTTCAAGGTACCGAACGCCCGCTGTTGGGAAGGGCCGAATTCGAGCAAACCGGCATTTGTCTTGTTGATCGGTCCGTCCATGCCTGAGTTCGACTTTGTACATTTTTCGTACATTGCTTGTCAGATCCACGTCCTGGAGATGTTGGCATTGGCGATTTTATCGAGGGCTTCTTCAAGCGGGAGCACGTTGCCGCCCATGTCGCCGACATCTTTCCACCGGTTTTGCCAGTACCAGTAATAGAGACGCACCCTGTCGCCTGGGCCTTCCGGTTTGAGCCGTGCGATCGGGGCCTGCGTGGCGGTCAGGGTGAGCGTATAGCCGCCCCGGCTCTTGCAGACGCTGACGCCGCCGCCATTTTCCTTGTCGAAGGCTTCTAGGCACTGCGGAATGGGGTCTGGATCGGTCATGGGAGGGTGATGCTCGGGCGTGTCCCTTGGCGGCGGTTCCGGGATTCGATGTGTCGCATTCCCCGGCCCATGTGTGCAAGTCCGGTATCAATACCCCGTCCGTGATCGTGCGTTTACACCATAGAAGAGGGATTCTATGGGTTGGCCTCTCCTGCAACGGGAGCGGACCCATGGGATCATTCGGATCGTGGGCGACGCCCGGCATGCTCTGGCTCAGCTTCAAGCTGCTGACGACGCTGCCCTGTCCGCCGGGAATCAGGGCCCTGCCGGTTCTGACCCCGCTTGCACCGTCGCAACGATGGGCCGAGCAGGCGGGACGGCGTCTCAAACTGTTCACCTAAAGGGCGCGGCAGGGCATGCCGGTGATCCTGCGCTGCCTCCCGAAACGATCGGTCATCTTCGTCGGTGACAGCAGTTTCGAAACCCACGAACCTGCTGACGCCATCAGCCCGGAAACTGGGGACTTTTACTTCGGCACTTTTGAGGAGTATTCACCCGGAACTTACACGACAAACTCGAAACCGCCGTGGTCACACGGCCCGGCAGGGCCGTCACCTTCCATCCGACACTGCTTGCCCTGCCGAACCAATGTGCCTTCGAGCCCGTTGCCGCCTGGCCAAGGCGTCCCGAGGAAAAGGGGAGTGTGGAACGACGCGTCGGTTTTGCCCGCACCGGCTTCTTTGCCGGGCGTCACATCACGGTTGCGCATGACGAGCTCAATGCCGCAGCCTGGCAGCCTGGCAGCCGGGCGCGTCTGGCCGGACAATGACAGCCTTCTGGTCCGGGATGCCTTTGCAGGGGAAAGGAAACAGCTGATCGGCTTGCCACGGGAGCAATCCCGAGCGACGAGATGATCGGGGTTAGGATCGACAAGATCTGTCATGCCCGCTTCGGGGCGAACGATTAGGGGATTATTTACCTAAGTCACAATAACCCGATTACGCCGGGGCAAGGCTTGTCATCGTCGCCTCCCGCTACACGGTCCGCTTTGTCGACGGCACCCGCGAGGTTGCGCACTACCAGAATGACGACTGGAGGCGTTCGCAAGTTCCGCGGTCGTTTCGATCGCCCGACATGACATCCGCGAATGCTAGAGCATGCTGGTGTCATCGCCCAGGTAGTCCCGGATGAAGTGCTCATCCATCCTGATTTCGTCAGGAGTACCCGAAACCAGGATCTTGCCTTCGGAAAGAACATAGACGCGCTCAACCAGCGACAGTGTTTCTCGCCAGTTGTGATCCGTGATCAAGACGCCTATCCCGCGGTCACGCAACTGAAGGATGAGGCTGCGAATGTCCCTGCCGACAACCGGGTCAATTCCGGCAAACGGCTCGTCAAGCAGCACGTATTTCGGGTTGGACGCCATGCAGCGGGCAATCTCCACTCGCCGGGTCTCGCCACCGGAAAGAGTGGTTGCACGGGCGCTGCTCAGATTGGTGATCGCAAATTCGTCGAGAAGTGAATTCAGCTTCCGCAAGCGGGTCTTGTGGTTGGGTTCACTGAATTCGAGTGCGGACATGATATTGTTCCGGACGGTCATGCCGCGGAAGATCGACGTTTCCTGGGGCAGATATCCGAGACCCAGACGGGCACGGCGGTACATGGGCAGGAACGTCATGTCGATGCCATCGATCATCACGCTGCCGGAATCGGGGATAAGAAGGCCGGCAATCGAATAGAAGCAACTGGTTTTTCCGGCTCCGTTGCGACCGAGAATGCCGACAACTTCCCCTCGACCCAACCGGAGGCTGATGTCCTGAATTATGGGCCGTTTCCTTACGGACTTGGTCAGTCCCGAGACAATGACGCCTTGAGCGTTTGCAATATCCATGTTGCAACTGGTACTGGCTCGGCTCCCTAGTTGCCCGCCTCTACTGAAACACTGGCATTGCTCACCAGACGGCTTACGCCCGTCGCCACGTCATAGTGAAGACCCTCGGCAGAAAACTCGGTTGAGCCACTCTTGATGATGACGTCGCCAAACAACCTGATGATGCCTTCAACCAGGTTGTATTCACCGGATCTGGATGATGCGGTTCCCTGACCGGTTTCAAGGTTCACTCCCTTGGTCAGGACGATCAGGTTGATCTCGGAAGCATCGTCCTTGTTACTGTGGACTTCTGCGTGATCGCTGATGAGAATAATATCTCCCTGGCTCACGCGCACATTGCCGTCAAAAACCGCCAGCCCATTCTCCTGGTCGAACACCACTTCCGATGCGACGACAGTGACCGGGCCGCTTCCGCCGTCCACCGAACCGAAAAGCATTTCCACTCCCTGCGCATGCGAGGACGGGATGAACGCAAGAAGCGCAGGCAGCAACAGTAACCTAAGTGCACGCAACATCATCAGAGTTCCGATTCTCCAGATTCGAGGAAAACGACCTCTACACCATCGCTGAATTCTATGAAACTCCAGGAATCCAAGCCTTCAGTCTCTGAAACCCTTCGAACAATCTTCATTTCACCTGCCCGTCCGCTGCCCCCATCGAACTCAAATGTTACCGCTCCAAGGCTACGCAGTGCGGTCTCACCCAGCGACATGCGAAAGCCATCTGCCTCTATGGTAAAGTTGCCGACTGCGTGCAGTACGGCACCGCCGCTGAATTCAATGTACTCCTTGCTGTTCCACGTGTCAGCGGCCTTTGCAAGCACATAGTGTTCCGAACCGTCCGGGTTCTGGACATGGGCCGAGATAGACTCGACCAATGTGAATTCGCCGTCTTCAAGGAAACTCGCCGATGAAATGTCGATCGTGGAACCGTCTGCCGTGCTGCCACTGTATTGGAGCATCTCCCCACCGGTTTCGTTTACACCCGCGCTAGGAGCATCCGCCTGGTCCCGATCCGGTATCCATATCAGGACTGCGACGAGTGCAAGTGCTGCAAGCGGCAAGCCAATCCGGAGAATGGCTACGCGCCTCGAATAGCTTGCGACCTGTTGCTGCAGGTTTACTCTCATCCGAATCCGGCCCTGAGACAGTCATGAATGTGGAGGATGCCCTCGACCCGACCGCGATGCTTCGAATCGACGACAAACAGGCAGGTGACCATCTTATCGTTCATCAGTCCCACCGCGGTGGCAGTGAGATCGCCTGGCGCAATGGTCACTGGATTCCTTGTCATGACTTCGCTGGCCGTGTTGTCAAGGAGTCCATCCATGTGCCTGCGCAAGTCGCCATCCGTAATGATGCCTTCCAGCCGTCCGTCCTCGGAGCAGATTCCGGCCACCCCGAATCCCTTTCGAGTCATTTCAAGCAGGGCATGGGTCATGTCGGTGTCACCCGAAATCAGCGGGATGGATTCACCGGTGTGCATCAGGTCGCTGACCTTTGACAGCCTGGCCCCAAGCCTTCCGCCGGGGTGAAACTCACGGAACAGTTCCGGTGTAAAGGAACGATGTTCCATCAGGGCGATGGCAATTGCATCACCGACAGCCAGCATCATCGTTGTAGAAACTGTTGGAATCATGCCGCTTTCGCCGGCTTCTCCGATCTCGGGAAGGACAATTCCCACCTCCGCTTGCCTGATCAGTGTACTCTTGCGATTCCCGGCGATTCCGATCAGCGGAATGCTAAACCTCTTGGTATAGGCAAGAATATCGGCGAGCTCGGCCGTTTCACCCGAGTTTGACAAGACCAGTGCACAGTCATTGACGGCCATCATCCCGAGGTCGCCATGACTTGCCTCGGCGGGGTGGACGAAATGTGCCGGCTTGCCCGTTGATGCAAGGGTCGCGGCAATCTTGCGGCCGACATGGCCTGACTTGCCTATTCCCGAAACGATGACGCGACCGGTCGTGATAAGCAGCAGTTCCACTGCGTCAGAGAAATTGCCATCGATGACATCTGCCAGTTCGGCAAGTGCCCGAGCCTCGCTCAGGATTACACGCTGGCCGGTCGCCAGAAATTCGGCGTGATTGGTGGAGTACTCGTTCATGCTACTGCCGTTGCCTGTCGATCTTTAGGTCTTTTTGGTGGAATATACTCGATTCAGGACATTTCCTCAATTGTCGAACCGCCAATTGCTTGCTCCGGTCTGAACAAACTCCTGCTGGTCAAGTCCGCTTTGGCAATTCACTGCGCCTTTTCTGGTTCGTGCGCCGTTCATGTCAGTGGGCGAATATGTCCTTGCCAGACCAGCCGGCGACATCCAGACGGGCACGTATCGGAAGAAAGTCAAAGCAGGCTTGCGCAAGTTCCATTCTGCATTCCCTGACCAGTATCTGGTCCAGCCCTGCCTTGATCTGGTGGAGATGCAGCACGTCGTTGGCAGCGTATTCAACCTGGGCCTCGGTCAGTTGATCCGATCCCCAATCTGTTGACTGCTGTTCCTTGTTGAGGTCAAGTCCCAGCACTTCGCGTGCGAGAACCTTCAGCCCGTGTTGATCCGTGTAGGTCCTTGCCAGTTTGGATGCGATTTTCGTGCAGTAGACCGGCTCCGCCATAGCGCCGAATGCTGACAGCATGGCGGCGAGGTCGAACCTGGCAAAATGAAAGATCTTCAACACGTCGCGGTCGCAAAGCAACCTCTCCAGGTTCGGTGCCCGCTCCTGGTTACGGTCAATCTTGACCAGGCACGCGTTTCCGTCACCGATTGACAGCTGTACCAGGCAAAGCCGGTCCCTGTGCGGATCGAGTCCCATGGTTTCGGTGTCGATGGCAACGGATCGTCCGGCCTCGAAATCGTCCGGCAGGTCGTTCTTGTAGATTGTTGTGTTCATTGCAGGTGACTCTGTTGTCAGGATTGCTGCGTTCGATGGCAAGCATGGCATTCATGCCAACACCGGCACATACATAAACCACCTTGCGATGGCCAATACTTCTCGTTGCCGTAATTTCCCTGGACCGGGAGTTGCCCGGAATTCCGGCAATATAGCCTGACGTTCAATTCACTCTCAGGAGACAGAAAGACGACCAGGTGCCAGTGGACCGTTCCGTGAGTCCGTTTACGGCAGCACGTTACGGGACGATTCGTGCCAGGAGAGGACTCGTGTACTGCTTATAATTTTAGGCTCTGATTACAGATCGTATGCGTTCATGGTATGTTCTCTTGTGGAACAGGAGACGGTAATGGATCACAAGCAGTATCAGGAATGGCTCTCAGGAATTGATCGACTCAGCCCGGCGCAACGCAGGGAAGCCGAAGCGGTTCTTTCCGGGGGCTCGCAGGCTTCGGCTTGGCTGGCCGCGACTGAAGCGGCGGTGGGTGAAGATCGCCGCTGTCCCCATTGCGGCACGCCGGGTGCGGTTTCCCGCGGCAAGGCCCGTGGTCCGCGGCGGTATCAATGCAAGGGCTGCGGGAGGACATTCAATGCGGCGACGGGCACGCCCCTTTCGGGCCTTCACCGCAAGGAAAGATGGCTTGCATTTGGCAATTGTCTGTCGGAAGGGATGACGGTTCGCGCATCGGCCGGGCGTAGCAGGCTTGCCGCCAGGCAACTTGGATCCCGCAAGCTCACGGGCATTGTCGAGGCCGACGGGACCTATGTCCTTTAGAGCCGCAAGGGCGAGCGGCAGCTGGACCGCAAGGCGCGGCCTGTCGGATGAACAGGTTCCGGTGCTGGTTGCTGCCGACCGCAGCGGCATGACGGTCAGTGCGAGTCTTCCGGCGGTCAATGCCGCTGCCCTGCGCAAGGTCATCGAACCCGTCGTGGACGGGGATATCGTGCTGGTGAGCGATGGTCACCGAGCCTGTCCACCCTGCGCCGCCGCTATGGGTGTCCGCCACGAAGCGCTCAACCTGTCTGGCGGAGAGCGGGTTCGGGACGCCTTTCACATTCAGACGGTGAACAGCCGACGCGGCCAATTGAAGGGTTTGTTGCGGCGCAACGCGGCATCGCGACCAAATATCTCGACAACTACCTGCAATGGTTTCAACACATTGAACTGGAGAACGCCTCGTCACGCACCTGTCCTGCAGCCGCAATCGACAGGTCATGCATACGATTTGTAAACTGAGCCATGATGAAATTTGACTAGTGTCCGCAAGAGACAATTTGATTGCCGTGGCGGAACGTATGGATGCGCCACTCGCGACGACACTTAAAGGCACAGGGCTATTCAACGGGCACCCAAAATACATCGGGTATTTTGCGCGGATTGATGCTTGGCTCCCCGAGACCATCGCCTGATCCAAACCAGCAGGGAGCGCGGGCGCCCTGCCCTCCACCCAAATTTAGGCACAACCAGAAAAATACCAGACACGCCGTTGTGTCTCGCAAGAGCCAGACCACGAGGACAGAATGATGACGGACCTTTTCTCTGATGCGTTCACCAGCTACCGCGACAGCCCGCGCAAAAGGCAAGAGCTTTTGCTGTTCGAGCGCGGTGACATGCTGCGCAGCCTTCGCGCGGCGGGCATCACGCAAACTACGGGCACATATGATGCCTACGGCGACAGCGGCAATTTTGAGGACATCGCGATTTAGCCTGCCGAAATCCGTGTCTCTGATCGGATGGATGCCGGATGGCTCCCCGACTTGTTTCCTTGTGGTGGGAAACGACCTGGTCTCCCTTCGGGGAGGTCTTTTTTGTTGGCATGTTGCTCGCTGTCTCTCAAGCCTGTCTGATTGCATTATGCTATCATGAGTGCTATATTGATAGCAATCCGAAGGAGAGCCAAAAAATGGGCCAAATGACTGTTCGCAATATCCCTGACCCGCATTACGCCGCGCTGAAGCGTGTGGCCGCTGCCAACGACAGGAGTGCCGAGGCCGAGGTGCGCCATCTGATCGCGCAGCATGTAGGGGGACAAACGGGTTTCGGCTCCAAGCTGGTCAGTAAGTACAGCGGGATTGCCGATCAGGATGTCCTGTTTGAGCGCGATCAAACCGCCAGTGACCCGGTGAGCTTTGAATGATTATCGTTGATACGATGGTTCTCTCAGAACTATTCAAGCCAAAGCCTAACTCCGCCGTGATCGACTGGCTGGATCAGCAAATCCCGACTGATCTGTTCGTGACCACCATCAATCTCGCTGAAATGGAATATGGCCTTTGGTCCATGCCCGAGGGCAAACGTCGCAGGCAGTTACATCAAGGTATCACAGAGCTTTTCGAAGTGGATTTCTCGGATCGTATTCTGCCGTTTGATTCAAAGGCGGCGTTGATGTTTGGCACAAACATTGCCCTGGCCCGACAGAAGCACGGGAAGGATGCCATCAAAGACATGGACGGTATGATTGCGGCCATTGCGATCAGCAATGACCGATGCCACGTCGCGACGCGAGACCAACGCCCTTTTGAATTGATGGGTGTTGAGGTGATTGACCCATGGTCAGAATGATACTGCACGTAATGGGACCGGGCGACTTTGTCTCTCTTTTTTGGGGTGAGAACGTCAGGCCATGAATTTTTCTAGGTTTAGCTCTAGCCTAAAAAATCGCTAACTGAGGCAAAGATCTGTGAGTGTTCATCCACCGACCTCGGCAACACGACCGACCCTGTATCAGGCAGTGTTTCGAACGAAGATGATCGACCGATAGGCTGATGCTGAACGCCCTCATTCTTGCAGCGGTCGTGTTAACCGCAGGTATTTTACTATGGCCGCGTGTCGCCAACGCCAAGATGTGGCACGCGACAATCACACCGCTGGCTTCGATTATCGGCAGCGGGTTTCTGATCTTGGGGCCGGTGCTCGATGTGAGTTTCGGGCAATACGCGCCGCTGGCGATGTTGGCGCTTTGCGCGGTGGCTTACCTGTTTGGCAGCGCGATCCGGTTCAACATCGGTGCCGCTGAGGGGCGACCTCGGCCGCCGCCTCTGGTCGCCGCTGCCGGGACCCAGTCGGGCGCGGTGCTGGCCTTCGCCTACTTCATCTCGGTTCGATCAACGTGCTTCCGGCCGGCATCAATCTTGACATGTACGGCGCTATACCGTACATAATGACGCGAAGGAGATCACTCATGTTCGCCATCGATAAAGCCACGCCGACCCCCGGCAAGATGGAAGCGCGCAAGGAGTTGCGCATGCATCGCGCCGATGAGGAGCGGATCAAGGCCGCGGCTGCGGCCACCGGATTGCAGGAAGCCGACTTCATCCGTCAAGCCGCCCTTCTGCGTGCGCAGGAGGTGGAGCAGCGCATGTCGCTGTCCATCCTGCCCACCGAGGCGTTCGAAGCGTTCCGGGCCGCCGTCGAGGCCCCGGGTAAGGTGGTGCCGGGTCTGGCCCGTGCCGCCGAAGCGTCGAAAGGCCTCCTGAAGGATGCCGGCTGAAACGTCGGCGGAGACACCCGCCCTGACCATCGCGAAATTCGACAAGGCGTTGCATGACCGCAGCGCCTTTTCCTGTGGCTTTGCACAAATCGACAACTTCCTGAAATCTTCGCTCTCGGGTCAGATCAAGGCCGGCATGGTGACGGCGTGGATCGCGACAGCTGGCGATGATCCCGCCGTACTTGGCTTCTACACTCTGGGCGCGATGGCGGTTCGGGCCAATCTCGGCCCATCGAAGTGGCAGCGTGCCGGAGCGCCCGACATTCCAGTGATCTACGTTCGCGCCGTCGCGGTCAGCGAAGACATGCAGAGCAAGAGGTTCGGCACGGCCTTCCTGGTCGACGCGATGAAACGCTGCATTGGGATTGCTGAACAGATGGGCGCTGCCGCCATCGTTCTCGATGCATTGGAGGATGGGCATTTCGATCGCCGGTGGAAATTCTGCGCCGAACTAGGGTTTCAACCGCTCGGAGATCCGGACAATCCGCACCGCGTCTTCATTCCCATGGCGGATGTCCGGGCGACGCTCGGCTGATCTGACCGGCGAGCATTTCAGAGCAAGTCGGTGGCGGGCAATGCTCGAACACCGACTACGAACCCTGGCAGCAGCCTGGAGGCAACACCCCGAGCGCTTCGCTCGGGGGCAGCCCAACGCCGGCACCCTGCCCGAGGCGGTCTGGATCAACCTGCCAGCCTGGACGGCACGAGACATTGCTCAGTAAATCCCAACGGTGAGTGTCTCAAAGTCGTTGACAGGCTCCGTGGCGCCCGGTCTCGGGGAGGGTTAGGAAGAGCAGCCCGGCGCCGGCGATGCACGTGCCCCAGAAGGCGAAGCCCAGGAGCGGCATCTGGGCCGCTAGCCGCTGTCCGACGAGGGGTATGACGAAGCCGCCGAGAAAACTGTGAACACAACTGCATTACTTTGAATTCAACATAATGAACTTGCATTGACACTGCGTTGCGGCTTACCCAAGGCGGACCTGTGAGGGACGCGCGCCAGATGCAACCTTCTTGCATCTTCGCTACGCGGGATCGAACGTTTTAGTGCCAAGCCTTAAGTCGCTCACGGCACAAATCCAGCATCTGCTCTGCCCTGGCCGCGATCTCCGCGTCAATGCTCGGAACATTCGGTACGATTATCTGATCGAGCGCTGTGGAATAACTCTTGGTGAGTTCATCGATTGCGGCATCGGCTGTCCCTGCGGGAATCCCGGCTGTCGCTGCCATTCGAAGGAAATCAGCGCGACGTAGTCGGTCATCTTTGCCGCCCAGCTTGAGGGCCATTCGATCATGTTCAAGTCCGGGAAAGACACGGGTGGTCACTGCGTCGTAGAGCGGTGCCATCCGCACACTCTCAAAGCAGTCGGTGCTCGGCGCTGCGATTTTGAGCAAAGCGAGGTTCTTCAGATGCATGTCTCCGTCTGCGATGAGCCAGGCAAACAGTGCACGTTTGAGTAGCACCAACAGGTCTTCTTCGGGTGCGCTGGAAAGCGGGCGCACAGCACGCGCAATCTTCTCGATCGTGCCATCATATTTGGCTTCTGGGGGCAGATCGAGAACAGAACATATATCTTCGAGCGCAATACGGCGGTCATCTTCATCGCCGCTGCGGATATCAAAACGCTCTACAATCAATGCTGGCGGCATACCTTCAGGCATGCCTGTCAATGCGATGGCTGGCACTTCAAGCCCAGCGGACCGCCCCAATGTCAATGACAGAAATTCGATAATTGGCAAAGCCTGAAACCCGCCGGTGCCCGCGGGCTTTAGAATATGCGTGAAGGGCTCAGTAGTACTGGGAGTGAGACGCCCCTGCGGGTCAAGAAACATTGGCGCTTTGATCTGCACGCCGGACAGGCGAGGTGTCAGGGCACTTGCATATAAGCGCGCGAGATTATCTTCAAAACTCTGCTCAATCGAACCGCGTGCCGGCCCCTCATAGCGACCGGTAAACACACTCGCTTCGCAGAAATCTTCCAAACGGGTATAAAGACGATCTGCAGGCAGAGTTGCAATCTCGTCGCGATCAGGGCTGATCGTGATGTTCGACATGTAGCGCTTGCCTGAGTATAGCACTGCACGCTCATCACTTCCCTTCAGAACGCGCTCAAGCCAGCCTTCGGGCAATAGCGAGAGAATAAACGCGGGCAACTTTCCCGGTGTGCGCTGTTGTATCAAGGGTAGATCGAAGCCAATTTCAGGCTGCCAACGCCACTCAAAACCGTCATGAAGTAATGCACCGATTGATTGGCCGTGCCAGGCAACTACGAGATCAAGTGTAGCCTCATTGCGCACTTCAATCAGCGATGGAGATTTCAGGAGGTAGCGCTCTGCTTGTTTACCCTCGCGATACCATTCATTTTCACGCGCGAGTGCCCAGAGCGCGTCAGCGGCCTCTTTGGGGCTCCCATACTCTTCGACCAAACGACCTGCCAGCGAGGCGCGCATATCTTCATCGATCGAGGCAGCGTGCTCACTGCGTAGACGAAATGCTTCGAGGAAACGGTGCCGGAGCGAAGAAACATTGATGCGGAATTCCCCGAGCCCGTCCGCGATTACAGCCTGCGAAGTTGAGGGATGGGCTGGCGCTGCATTTTGAATGATCTCTAGCGTTCTGATCCGGGTACGCTGGGAGCGTGGACCACTAATAAACAAGCGTCCATCGCGGGTCGGTGCCAGCAGTACCGCGCTTGCCGCAGACAAATAGGCTCTCGGATAGAGATAGTTGGCTATGCGCACGGCGTGACGCAGCACTGTGCCATCGACATCCTCTTCGGCATCGGCATAGATACCGCGCATGAGTTGCACGATCCGGCCTGTTCCGGCCTGATAGTGAGCGCGCGCCTTGTCCAGATTTTCACCAACGAGATAGAGCACTGTCCACCTTTCGCGTATTTAACCTACGCGATAGTTGGAATAAATCGCATCACCTGTCAAGATTTCCTAACTGTTCCGTATTTTAAATACGTGAAAGTTTGAAATATGATGAAGCCGGCCAGCGCAGACTGGCATCAAGGTCATCGTGCATGTGACAACATTGATCATCATCAGCGGCGACGATCGTGATCACTCCGATGATAGTGGCGAAAGCCTCGGGCCCGACGATGATGATCATCATATCATTGGTCGTTTCGTAACTGAAAAGCACGGCAAGGCGAGTCCGGGAACAACGCTGAAAAAAAGTAGCCGATTTTGAAGGCGCGAACATTTTTCAGCGTGTGCATCAAAGTTTGCGTTGTGTCACACGCTCGGGTTTGCCGTTTCTCCATTGGTTTAAATACTGCAGGTAGCGCTAGTCATTTTGACTACGGAATCCATCTACAAGGCGTGCCCATTCCTCCATCAGAGTGACCCGCTGATCCCAGTACGTCGCACGATTGTATGTCCGGCGCACAGCGTTCTTGTCCTGGTGGGCCAACGCCGCTTCAATCACTTCGCCGTCGTAGCCTCGGTCATTCAGGATCGTGCTTGCTGTTGACCGAAATCCGTGCGCAGTAACCTCCTCTTTGGAGTATCCCATCCTGCGAATAGCCGAGTTGAAGGCGTTCTCTGACAGCCACTTCCGGTTGGAATTGAGCGATGGAAATATCAATTCGACCCCTTCGACATCGATCCAGTTCCGCTTGACCAGTTCCAGTGCCTGCTCAGACAACGGCATCACATGATCGCGCCGCATCTTCATGCGATCCGCCGAAATCGTCCACTTGCGACGACCGAGATCGAACTCATTTTGTTTCGCCCCGCGTACCTCTCCCGGGCGCGTCATGGTGAGGATTTGAAAAAGAAGGGCATCCTTGATGACGCCAGCACCGGCGTATTCATCAAGATCACGCAGGAATTGACCGAACATCTTCTCATCTGCGATAGCGGCGCGGTCCGTCAGCTTCACTGGGAGCAACAAACCCTTCACGGTTTGCGTTGGATCGTTCTCGGCTCGCAGGGTCACCACTGCCAGTCGGAATACGGCAGAAAGGGTGCTGAGTAGCTTGTTAGCTGTCTCACCTCTCCCGCTTCGCTCAATCCGCTTCACCAGTTGCAGAATTTCGGCTGAGCTGATCTCGTTGATCGGTCGGTTGTGGAGCGGTGCGGCAAGCTTTTCTACGTGCCAGATCTTCTTGCGTATTGTCGCATCGGCCAACTCACGATCATAGGCCATTTGCAGATAATCTTCGTCCACCAGCCAAAAGGTCGTACGCGCCTGCAGTTTCGGATTCGATATCGTCCAGGAGTTTCTGGACTGCTGGATCACGTCCCTCGGCCAAAACTACGTGGCCTTGTCTCGCTTCAAGCGCGCCTGGGCAAGTGACACCGCTGGGTACGAACCGTGGGACAGCAACCGCTCCTTACCCAAGAAACGATACTTTTGCTGCCACAGCTTTGAGCCATTGGGTTTTACCAGGAGGAACAAACCGCCTCCATCGGCCAGCTAATTTGGCTTCTCTCGATTCTTCGCTTTTCTGATCTTCAGGTCGGAAAGAGCCAGGGGGGTATCATCCTCCAAATCGGGCGCGGATACCCCCAGTTGATACCCCAAGATGCGTGTTTTTTGGGGTATCGGGCGTTCAGCCATGTTCAGGATGATAGTCCGAAATCGAACAAAAACTCAATGTTTTTGAGCAGTTATGCGCATAAATGTTCGGAAGAATTGGTGCCCAGGAGAGGACTCGAACCTCCACGCCCATACAGGCACTAGCACCTGAAGCTAGCGCGTCTACCAATTCCGCCACCTGGGCAGGCACGGTGAAGTGCCGTTTAGGCGTGACTTGGGCCGGAGTCAATTGAGTAAGTGGCAACGTCAACACCTTCTGCGCCCGTAGTACCCGCCGGGTTACCCTGTGTCGACGTTTTCGGTCAGGTTCACCCTGAGTTCGTAAGATTGATCCAGTAAGACACCTCGTTTTCTGCATTGCTTGTCGGATCGCTTTGGGTGTTGGTCCTTAAGGACGAAACTCCTGCGCCGATATGACCGCCGGATTGCAGGCAACATGGTCTGTAACCAACTGGCCATTTGACTGGATGCAGGAGCTATTCCGCAAGTAGGTTGACCCCTGTCGTTCACATGGCGTCATGCTCACAGCTGCCCGCCGTGCGAATGCGAGTCTGTGTTCCAGTTTGCCATACCGTCGATTGCACGATGCGTCGCTCGGGCAGGATGCTACTCCGTCTTTGCTGTCCAATGCTGGTCCGCTCAGGGTGGCTCTCTCCGAAACCGTGCCGGTTTGACGACTGTCCTGTCTGTTCTCCAGGCAGCGGCAGCCATTGGATCGGCTCCATCCACAGCTCGATAACCGGTTTGATCCAGCTGGATCCGCCGAAACTCGGCTGGATGTTGGACGGACCTTGTCGATCGACACTTCGCCCGTGACTCTGGTTCGCGCTGGAATTCTGGCCTGCAACGGCATGCAGGGGAGCGACCGACTTGTTTCTGACACACACGAAACAGGCGCTGTCCTGTAAGACGGTCAAGCAGCCGCGACAGGGTTTGAGCGCCATGGAGCAGCCGCGCCCTTGTCGCGGAATGCTGCAGGATATCGTTGCGGGCTGTTGAGTACGGGAACGAATTGCATGAACTGAAAGCAGATCCACACGAATTCTGGAAGTCCTCTGACAGTATGTACGGGATGAAGATACGGCGAACTTCGTCGGAAACAATACCATGGCAAATGTTCGAGATTCAGGACCGCTTTCCACTTGCCGCGCATGATTTGTTTGGGCAGTTGTGAAAACTGACTGGCCTCGCGAAAATCAATTACTTGGGATCGCTCCAGATCTTTGGCAATCAACGGTTTGAATCTAGGCAATGGACCCGTTTGAACGCGATAACCAAAGGCGAATCCGGAACCTTCGAGCCAAATACCAGCGCTGGACGAGGGAAAGGAGGTACCTTGACGATTGGGACATGTGGAACCAGTTGTTCCGGGAAATGTCCGAAACGCTCTCGCAGGAGCTAATAACAATATCGCGCTTGCAACCTGAGAGAACGGAAGACCGCCTGATTGACGCGGCCCTGCAGGACAAGTTGCAGGACGTGGCAAGCGGCAGGTGGGTATACTGGAAGCCAATCGTCGTCGAGGGACCCCGAATGCGCTACCCGGTGTTCGTCGTCGACGGGAATCACCGTGCACAAGCGCTGCTGCAATCGGGAGTGTCCGGTTTCGTTCCCTGTGTCTTTGCCTCAAGCAGGATCATTTCCGCAGGGGACAGGTGAAGCCCCGGTGTCAGTTCGTGCTGGCGGGAACATTGAAGCCAGAAATCGGAATAATCCGGGGTATTCCACCGAGCGCCCCATGGAGTGAGCCGATCCGGGATGACAGGGGTTCCCGGATCAAAAGGGTGGAGAGTCTCCAATCAGGGTCCCCCGCAGAAATACGGATATACTGGCTGGCTGACCCGCCCGGGCTGCTGCCTTCAGAGAGTTCCGGTTTCAGTTGCCAGGCTGCGGCCGGTCCATGATTTCGGATCCGTGATCCGGACCTGTTCAAGGCAATCCGTCAAGAAACCGTCTCCCATTTGGCAATCAGTTGATCGTTGTGGCCGAGATGCGGGACAATGGCCGGAAAAGGTTATCCCTGGAGACATGCCAAGCTTGAAGGGCACTCGCTGCGCCTGGCGGGCGCTTCCGTGCCATTCAATCCAGCCTTGTTCCCGCGTATGAACCCTCTCCAGCCTGTTGTTCCTCAATCCCGTGACCAACCGCACTCTCCAGGACGACAGGAGAGGCGGCCTGTTCGTCCATTTTTCGGAGCTGGCCAGCGGAGCAGAGCTGTAGCGAGGCAGGCGGCAAACGAAGGCCATTCCTGACTATTGGCCTGTTGTCGTTCAGACATTCTCCGACGTGTAGATTTCGAAGCCGAGGATCACGTTGATTGCTCCCGCATCCATCCCTTCCCTCTTGGCCCTAATCATGGACGAGATTGTTTCTCGGGCAAACGCGTCCATTGGATGCGAGATTGCCATCGTCAACGTACCGTCGATCAGCGCAGAACGAGTCGCATCGAAGAGTTCGTAACCGACGACGACGAAGTCATCCCGGCGCGGGCAGTCGCGCAGGGCTGCCAGCGCGCCGGTGATCCCTCCACCAGAGACGAAAAGCCCGCAAAGATCGGGATGTTCAATGAAAAGTTTCTCTGTCAGTTCGCGGGCCACTGCGGCAGATTCATAGGTTGATTGCGGCTCAAGCAGCACGAACCCCGCGTTGTGTTCTCGAAAATATGACCTGAAGCCGCTCTCGTTCAGTTCCTGGTTACGGTAGCGGTGGTTGCCTAGAAGGATGCCGATCTTGCCTGGCTTCTTCGCGATCTTGTCAAAGGCCCAGGCGGAGGTTCGTCCAACTTTCCAGTTGTCGAGACCGACGAAGCCGACATTGCCACGCGCCATCAGCGGGGCGATCAATCCGGTTACCGGAATACCCCGTTTCAGCAAGGAATCTATTGCGTCCGAGACGATTGGGTGCTGCGCAGCGACCAGCGCGACCGATTCGCAGGTTTCACCAATCCTTGTCAGGTACAAGGCAACATTATCGGGGGACAGGTCGTCGAGAAACTCAACTGTCAACTCAACGGTGCCTTCGGTGTATGCGCGAGCTGCACAACGAAGGGCATCGCCGAGGTCGCGATAGAAGGTCCGATTGCCCTGCTGAAGCAGAACTCCGAGGCGATGAGTCTCGAGACCGCTCTTGACAGAAAACTCAATCGAGCCAATTCCGTAAAAGCCGATTTCCTGGGCGGCGCTCAGCACCCTTTCCCTCGTCGGCTGCCGGACTTTCTCGGCATCGTTGATCACACGATTCACGGTTGAAACCGAGACGCCTGCCGCCGTGGCGAGGTCGGGTATCGTAGGGCGGTTTACCATCACAAGATCATTTCAAAACAGTTCATTCTTGGTCATCCGTGAAACAAAATGAGTTAATTTGGTCTGCATGCTCTAGAACTGTATTGCATCGAACCATCCAAATCTATCATAATTTTTGACATCAGGATGCCGTTGAGGGTGCACCGGTCCATGGAGGACACGTAACCGGATGGATGATCTGCAATATGGCGCACGCGACATGCGGGGCAATTGGACCCCAAGCAGGCGCTTGGAAATCGCGCCATTTTGGGAAGGTCGGTTTGGCAGGCTGGGGCGCTTCCTGGTCGACTTTGTCTGGCCCTGGAACGCAATCCATATGACAACGGCACTGCTCTACTGGATTCTTGTAATTCCCGATCTCGAAACGATCAGGACGATCAGTTGGGGTTGGGCGCTGTGGCTCCTTGCCGTGAATGCTTCAGGCATCTTCTGCATGTACGGTGCAATCGAGCTCTTCTATTACTACAGGCGCATTCAGGGTACGAGGTTCAAGTACAACCACAGGTTTCCTTCTGAAAACCCGTCGGATGTCTTTTGGTTCAAGAGCCAAAACCTCGACAACTTTCTGCGTACCTTCTTCATCGGAATTCCGATCTGGACAGCGGTTGAAGTCGTCGTGCTCTGGTGTTTCGCAAATGGCTGGGGCACCTGGCTCAACTGGCAGGATCACTGGTTGTGGCTTGTCATTCTTGTGCCGCTGGTTCCGGCAATCCACGAGGTACACTTCTTCTTCATCCACAGGCTGATCCATACGCAGTTTCTGTACAAGCACGTCCATTCGGTGCACCACAACTCGATAAACCCGAGCCCGTGGTCGTCATTGTCCATGCACCCGGTCGAACACCTACTCTATTTCGGCGAGGTCGTCTGGCACCTGATCATCCCGTCGAATCCGGTGGTGATGCTCTTCAACATGCACGTGGTCGGATATGGGGCGATCAACGGGCATATTGGATTTGACAAGCTGGAAATCACCGACGAGGCCGCGCTCGATAGCCATGCCTATGCCCACTACCTTCACCACAAGTATTTCGAGGTCAACTACGGTGCCGACGGGCTTGTGCCGCTCGATAAGTGGTTTGGTTGCTGGCATGACGGCACGAAGGCGGCCGATGAGCAAATGAAGGAGCGCTTCCGGAGAAAGAAGAGGCGCGTCAGTCCGAAATCCGCACGCAACATGGCGGCCAAATAGACAGAAAAACAGAATTCACCCCGCCGCCATCGAGGTGGCATAAACAACCAAGGAGGAACCTAAACATGAAACTCTCCAAGATCGCTATCGCCGCAGCTGCCACAGCAATGACGGCTACCGGCGCGATAGCGGCCGACATATTCGTCATCGGCGGCAAGCCGGACGACCCGTTCTGGTCGATCGTAAAGCGAGGAGCGGAAGACGCCGGTATCGTCGCTGAATCTCAGGGTGGTTCGGTGACCTGGCTTGGCCCTCAGAATTACGACAACCTCGGCGTTGACGCTGCAGAACTGATACGCCAGGCGATCGACCAGGGCGCAGACGCAGTGGTCGGACCGAACTGGGTGCCGGAAGCAATGGACCCGGCCTTTCAGGCCGTTGTCGACGCAGGCATTCCACTTGTCATCTACAACGCTGGCGGAATTGAAGCTGCCGACCGTTTGGGTGCAATGAACTACGTCGGTTCCAACGATTACAAGGGCGGAGTCGCAGCCGGCGAATACCTTGGCAATGCGGGCAACCTGAATGGCGTGTGAATCAACACCCTGCCAGGTGCTGCCAACATCGAGGACTTCTGTAATGGATTCATCGAGGGCATTACCAATGTCGGCGGTCAGGGATCTGTCCTGCCGTTGCCCGCGACCTCCTTCGGCTCGGCAACTGCCGTGGCCCAGGCCGTCCGTGCGCACCTGCTGCAGAATCCCGACATCAACGCCGTGTTCACGATTGGCAACGTGGACTCAAACTCGGCAGTCAGCGGCATTGCCCAAGCCGGCAAGACCGGTCAAGTGCATGTTTGCGGAATGAACTTTGACGAATCGATATTGAACAACATCAAGAATGGCGCGCAGCTTTGCGCCATCGACCAGCAGGGCTACCACCAGGGATACCTCGCAGTTTCGATCCTGAATGGATTTGTCAACTACGGCTTGACCGTTGTCACCCGTGAGATCCTGACTGGACCCGGTATCATTGACTCGTCCACGGTTGACGCAACAATGGCAGGTGTGAAGGAAGGCACTCGCTGATCAATGGTATGAATCAGAGGTCGCCCGGATCCATTCGGGCGACCTCCGCACGGTCCATCTTGACAAGACCGGGTACACACGTCGAAACAGTCCACCTGCGAACCGGAACCAAGAATGTCGACGGCAACCAATAGCAAGCCCAGTGTGCCCGACGCAATTGGCCGCCTGACGCGGCGCCCCGAGACCGGTTCGATCCTCGGGATGATAATCGTCTACATCTTCTTTGCAGTTCTTGGCGGCAGGATCTTCCTCGGTGCTCCCGGGTTTTCCAGTTGGTTGAACACCGCAGCAGAAATCGGAATCGTGGCACTCCCTGTCGGTCTCCTGATGATAACGGGAGAACTCGACATCTCCGTGGGATCGATAATCCCGGCTTCCTCACTGACTGTAGCAATTGTGTCCGGCTACTACGATGCACCGGAGATCCTCGGAATTCTTGCAGGTCTCGGTGTCGGTCTGCTGGTCGGTTTGGTGAACGGATATCTCGTCACACGAACGACGATACCATCACTATTGATCACCATCGGTACGATGTTCGGCGTAATGGGCCTGACACTTGGCTTCACAGTCATGATTGCCGGCAGCACTGGTGTATTCATGGTTCCTGATCCTGTGACCAAGGCACTTCTCGGACAATTCGTCGGAGGAATGTTTCAAGTGACGATGTTCTGGTGGGCAGCTTTCATCATCGTCACCTTTTGCCTCCTGCACATATCTCCGTACGGCAATTGGATCTATGCAATTGGTGGTGACATGGAAAGTGCTCGTAACGCCGGAATTCCGACGCGCAGGCTAATGATCGGACTCTACATGTTCAGCGGCTTTGCTGCGGCTTTCGTAGGCGTCAGCCAGGTTCTGACTTACCAGAGTGCACAGGTGCTGACCGGGCAGGCCTTCATCCTGAACTCGATCATGTGTGTCGTGATCGGCGGCGTTGTCTTGACCGGAGGCTCAGGATCGGTCGTCGGCATTGTGATCGGAACACTTACATTTTCCATTGTGAACCAGGGAATATTCTTCAGTGGCCTCGACCCGAACATTGGCAGCGTAATAATCGGTGCACTCCTGCTCATCGCCGTCCTCACCAATGACAGCTTCAGGCGAATGGCGCTCATCTACGCCTCGAAGAGGAACTGAGGACACGATCTTGAAGACATCTCTCAGGAGTTTCCTTCGCCGTCCAGAGGCAGCAGCAGT
Source organism: Paracoccaceae bacterium (assembly GCA_963664715.2). Classification (GTDB taxonomy): domain Bacteria; phylum Pseudomonadota; class Alphaproteobacteria; order Rhodobacterales; family Rhodobacteraceae; genus JAPOXR01. The sequence continues at coordinate 131,236 of CAXXUY010000009.1, read as the reverse complement.
GCTCAGCCTCGTTGGAATTATTGCCTTCTATGCCATCTTCGGAGGGGTGAGCCTCGGCAAACTTTTCGGCGCGGCAAGTTGGGTGAACTTCGCTGCCAATCTCGGAATCGTCGCCATACCGGTCGGGATTCTCATGATTTCGGGCGAACTTGACATATCCATCGGCGCGATGATTCCGGCGGGATCGATGACAACCGCAATTCTCTCGGGTCATTACGAACTTCCGATAGTAGTCGGAATGCTGGGTGCACTCAGTGTTGGAGTGCTTGTCGGACTCGTGAACGGAATTCTGACCGTAAAAACGACCGTGCCGTCATTGATCATTACCCTGGGCACCCTCATTGCAATGCAGGGCATAATCCTGAGCGCGTCGGTTCTCCTCACAGGTAATGCCAGCGTACCATTGACCGCACCCGACTGGACCAAGTTTGCCTTTGGGCAGTTAATCGGAGGCAGCTACCAGGTCATCATCTTTTGGTGGCTTCTGCTGACAGCAACATTGGCCTTCGTTGTCCACCGAACCCGATATGGCAACTGGGTTTTTGCCATGGGCGGTGATCGGGAGAGTGCGAGGAATCTGGGCATTCCGGCGAGCGGGGTAACTGTCATATTGTTCGTTTTGTCAGCAACTTCGGCCTGTTTTGTCGGAATGTGTCAGGCGATACTGTTCAACTCGGCCCAGGTTTCCGGTGGAATGAACTTCATATTCAATGCCATTGTCAGCGTCGTTGTCGGAGGCGTTTTGCTGACCGGTGGCTACGGTTCGGTCATCGGCATCTTTTTTGGCACGCTGACCTTCGCCATTGTGAATCAGGGCATCTACTTCACGCAGATCGACCGCAATTGGTCGAACCTGATAATCGGAGTTACACTGTTGATCGCGGTGGCGATGAACGAGTGGTTCCGTCGAACGGCGATCAATTACTCCGGACCAAAGGAAATATGAGGACGAGAGACATGTCCAGCAAGATCCCCGTTCTGGAACTGAAAAACGTCGACAAGAGCTTCGGCCCGATCGATGTGCTGCACGAGATTTCGCTCAAGGTGCACGAGGGTGAAGTGCTCTGTCTGCTGGGTGACAACGGCGCGGGAAAGTCGACCCTGATCAAGATCCTGGCGGGTGTACATCAGGTGAATCGCGGCGAAATATTGATGGATGGTACACAGGTTCGGTTCGAGCGCCCTCGCGCTGCCCAGGAGCGGGGTATCGCGACCGTGCACCAGTTCGGAGGTACGTTCCCACTCATGTCGATCGGGCGGTCGTTTTTTGTCGGCGTCGAACCGACAAAGCGGTTCGGCCCTTTCCGGGTTTATGACCGCAGTAAGGCAAACGAAGTCGCCGTAAGGGCAGTACAGGACTTTGGAATCACTGGCATAGACGACGGCGACCGGCTGGTAGGCGGGCTCTCGGGCGGCGAGCGGCAGTCGCTAGCCATCGCCCGCGCGGTACATTTCGGTGCAAGGGTCCTCATTCTCGACGAACCGACTGCAGCACTCGGGGTAAAACAGGCCGCCCATGTGCTGACTATCGTAAACGAGGCCAAGCGGCGCGGGTTGGCTGTGATATTCATTACCCACCAGGTCATGCACGCGCTCGCCGTGGGTGATCACTTTGCGGTACTGATCCGCGGTGCCGTCGCCGCCGACTTTCGCAAGGGCGAAAGGACCCGCGAGGAAATCACCGACCTTATGGCGGGGGGCGAACCCATGGCCGATCTCGAGGCAGGCATCGACGGCTACATGAAGACCCAAGACGGTCGCATGCCATGACTGCACGTTGAGGCCGGAGTGAGACTGGCATCTCGCGGCATCTGCAACCAATTCCAGCCAACATGCACGCGTAAGTACTTGGCACAAATTGACGGAGACTGACTTGGTTACTCGAATTGCGATAATCGGCGCGGGTGTGATGGGAAAAGATCACGCGAAGATCGTGGTCGAAGACCTGCCGGGAGCGACTCTTCAGGTCGTTTGCGACCTGGATGCAGAGCGTGCCCGTCTCGTCGCCGATTCGTTAGGTGCAGCGGATGCTTCAACCGACGCGCTTGCCGTGATTGGGCGAAGGGATGTGGACGCAGTGATCGTGGCCAGCCCCGATTCCACGCACGCATCTCTTTCAAAGGCCTGCGTATCAGCAGGCAAGTATGTGCTCTGCGAAAAGCCGCTTTCGCAATCTTCCGCGGAGTGCCTCGATGTCATGGAGACCGAGAAAACGGCGGGTCGGAAGTTCATTCTGCTCGGCTTCATGCGTCGCTACGATCGAACCTATACCGAGATGCGCATGGCGCTGAACAACGGAACAATTGGACGTGCATTGATGATGCACAATTTTCACAGAAACGTGGCTATCCCAACTTCCGACTTCACAAGCATGATGGCGATCACAAATTCCGCGCCGCACGAGTTTGACATTGTGCGTTATGTGCTGGGCTCCGAATGTTCGTCGATCTCGGCGTTCCGGCCGCGTCGATCCGATGCTGTGGTCGCACCGGTATTCCTGGTTGTGGAGACAGACACCGGCCAGATTGCGACCATTGAGATCAACAACAGTGCCGGATACGGCTATGATGTGCGCGCTGAGTTGGTAGGCGAGAAAGGCTCGGTTGCCTCAAACGATCTGGCATACACCCGAACCAACCTGAATCTCTCCTCCAGGACTCGCTACGACTCCGATTGGCGCAGCCGTTACGCCGAGGCATACCGCTGCCAGGACCAGGCCTTTCTGAAGTTCGTGGAAACGGGCCAATTCCCCGAACTTGGATCGAATTGTTGGGATGGCTATTGCACGGCAGTGATCGCGGAAGCAGGTGTGAAGTCACTAAAAGCGGGCCAAAAGGTATCCATCGAATTGATCGCCAGACCGGAATTCTACTCATGAATCCTGGATACTTGTCTCATAGTCTCGGAAGCATGTCGCTGAATGACGTGCTCGAACACCGAGTGCAGGAGGGTGTCTGCGGGATAGTGGCAGACTCCCGCGGACGGTCCACCGCGGCGCATTTCGACCTGCAGGAAGTGCTTGCAAGCAAGGGAGAACCGAAGGCTCTCCCTGAAACATGCTCCGACCGCGGGCTTGAGGTCATTCGTCTCAAGGTCAATGGCTGCCAGGCGGACGTTGCTGCGCGCAGTCTTTCATTCATGACGCTTGGATTTGATCACGTTAAGGAATGGTGGCGGAAAATCTGTTGCCGATCGAGATTGACAGGCTATGGCGGATGGCAATCGAAAGAAACCGCAGATGCACTCCGAGACTCCCTTGAAGGCCTCGAAAATTCCGCCGGGATGCGGCGGGGAACCATCTTGGCAGATGCTCTCGATTTCAAGACCCAGCACATTTGAAAGAGAAACAAATGGCAGAATGGATCGACGCCTGTTCAACCGAAGACATAGAAACCGAGGATGTCGTCCGTTTCGATCATGGGCAGCGGACGTTCATAATCGTGCGGAATCACCAAGACGTCTACTTCTGTACCGATGGCCTTTGTACGCATGAAGAGATTCACCTTTCCGGAGGGTTTGTGATGGAAAACACGATTGAATGCCCCAAGCATTCCTCGATTTTTGATGTAAGCACCGGTGAGGTGGAGACACCGCCTGCATGCGAGGACTTGAACACCTATCCCACCAGGGTCGAGAACGGCCGCGTGTTCGTTGAGATCTGATGCGGGATCAACCAACCGTTCTTGCCAGCCCGCAGCTCTGCATCACCCTGGCAGGACGGGGTATCACAACAAGGGAAGGAAACCGATGAGTATGTATCACAATCGTCCCCATGTCGAAGATGTCCGGGCAATGAAGAACCGTGGCGAGAAGCTCAGCATGCTCTATGTGACGACACTGGAAGAGGCCGCGGCAGCCGCGGCAGCAGGTATCGACATGCTGTCTATCGAGGGCCGGTTCTTCAGCCCTGAGATGCGGGAAGCGGCTGCAGATTGTTTCGTGCAGGTTGGCCTGCCTTACGGCGGTTGGGGCAGTTTCGACGGCCGGCCTCTGGCGACGACCGAAGATTACCTGCGCGCTGCCTTCCACTACTCGGCAATTGGCGGTGACGCATACTATTGCTCGGCGTCGTATGACATTCAGAAAAGTCTGGCCGACAACCACGTTCCTGTGGTTGGCCATATTGGCTTGATCCCGTCATACATCTCGTGGACGGGCTGGCGCGCAGTCGGGAAAACCGCTCACGAGGCACTCAAGCTCTGGCGTCACACGCAGAAGCTTGAGGAAATAGGTGTATTCGGCGCCGAACTCGAGGTCGTTCCGGACAGGATTGCGAAGTTCCTGACCGAGAATTCTTCACTCGTAATGCTGGGCATGGGCGCAGGCAAATACGCAGATGCCCAGTATCTCTTTGCCGAGGATGTCTGCGGTTATGGTGTGAACCACAAGCCCCGGCACGGCAAGGTCTATCGGAACTTCGAGCCCGAATTGAAGCGCTTGCAGGACGAACGCATTGCGGCTTTCGAGGAGTTCAAGGAAGACGTGAGTTCTGGTGGCTACCCGGCAGACGAGCACACCGTTCCGATTGGCGATGACGAGTTTGCTGCGTTCTTGAGCGCAATAGACGGTTAAGGACGAAGACAATGATTGCCGCGAATGACATATGATAGTCCTGTGTTACTGCCTCGTATTCCTGGTCACGGCAATCGAGGAAGGCGAGCAAGAGATGACGTGAACCCACCTTGAAGAAAACGGCGGTGGTTTGCGTGGATATAGCACTAGCTTATGATTGTCGGGTCCATGAGGATTTGGAACCGTGCCTTGCTGTGCGGTCATCTGATGAATCCAAGAGAGATATCCTGTGTCAGCCCATGATGATGAAGTAGATTCAGTTCCGGAGTCCTGAAGTCGGCGACAAGGGCAATTCTTAGCGGTTGCTCGTGTCACCCATCACACAAGCCATGTACCTGTACACCTGCCCTATGTCGTGTTCCCCGGGATGCAGATGGTTGCGATTGCCTGCAATATCAGGTCGGGACTTCTACGCTGTTGGTCAAACCTCCGATGTTTTCGCTTTGCGAACTGCTGCTCCGTCCCAGGGACGCACCCTCGTTTCTTCGGAAATGTAGCCGCCATCCGTCCAGCAGCCCTGCCGAACGATCAATTCGGAGAAGTCCTGGTCCGTTTCGTTGCATTCGGGCCAGAGCAGGCACGGTGAGCCATCCTTGTATTCCTTGATCCGTTTGACAACTGATGGTCGCAAATCACTCCGTAGAACTTCGGCAGGAAGTCGACAAATGCCCGGATATCTTCCGGAGTCGGCTGGAGTTCACTCGTCATATCCAACACCGGTTTCAACGAGCGCGGCAGATACCGCCATGGATTCGCTGAAATTCCGCCAGAACGGATCAGGCCGGTTGCCAGCCACCATCCAGTGTCATTGCAATCCAACTTGCCAATTCACTCTCAATTGGAGGATCTCCCGTACGAACGGGGGATTGCGGTCCGGGAATTCAGTCCGGGTTTTCCATTTGCTGCCCTTGTAAGCCGAAACGCATCTGTTCACTGAAACAGTCCATGGCAAATGGGGCAGCGAGGAAGAATGTCTGACCAGAGTCGAGAACAGTCGCTGCAATCCTTGCATATTCGACCAATCCGATGACTTTCTGCCGGGCGAGGAACAAGTCGGGCAATAGTCGGCTTGGCAAGTCTGACCCGGTCGTGTGGAGCGCACCGGTTGATAGCTGGGACACCAAGGTCATCGAATTGGTATCCGTATGGAACCATTGACCATATTTGCTGCGGACAGCCCTTCGTTGGCACAGTTCCCTTTACTATTGCTGTTCACGCAGCGCGCCGGTACCGACGGTTCACTGGAATCGAGGTGAGGCATGGGCAAAGAGCCAAGCGGAACGACTCTCAGTACCGCCGAGTTCGTCTTTCTTATAGGTCTCCTGATGTCGCTGATCGCGCTTTCGATCGACGCGATGCTGCCGGCACTGCCCGATATCGGCGATGATCTGGGGCTGGAACACCGGAACGATGTGCAATTCGTCGTCACGACCGTGTTCATCGGACTGGGCATTGGCCAGATCTGCTTTGGTCCGCTCTCCGACAGTATCGGACGCAAGCCGGCTGTCCATGTCGGCCTCTTCCTGTTCATGGCAGGATGCCTCATGAGCATTCTTGCAAACACATTCTGGATGATGATCGCAGGCCGTGTGCTTCAGGGAATCGGTGCTTCCGGACCGCGCATCGTGATCGTCGCCCTGGTGCGGGATCAGTATGAAGGGCGCCAAATGGCGCGGCTCATGTCGTATGCAATGGCAGTGTTCATTCTCGTTCCGACCGTGGCCCCGGCACTCGGGCAGGGGATACTCTGGCTTGGAGGCTGGCGCGCGATATTTGCGACATTTCTTGCCCTGGCACTGGTCGGGTTGGCCTGGTTTTCGCTTCGTCAACCGGAAACCCTTCCTGCCTCGCGCCGATTGCCTTTCTCCCTGGAGGCGATTGGCCGGGCGGTACTGGAAGTGTTGAGGATCCGGACGGCGCTCGGATACACGATTGCAAGCGGGTTCGTGCTGGCCCCGTTTGTCGCCTATTTGAGTTCGGCCCAGCAGATCTTCCAGGATGCCTATGGGGCCGGCGCGCTGTTCCCCTTTTACTTCGGCATGTTGGCTCTTGCTTCCGGAGGCGCATCGCTGGCAAATGGCCGCCTCGTTCTCAAGCACGGAATGCGCAGGCTCGCCAGCTCGGCCCTTTTGTGCGTAACGGCGGTTTCGATCATTGCATGGGCACTTGCCCTGGTGTTCGACGGACTCCCGCCCTTCTGGCTGTTCATGGCCTACCTGTTTGCAGTCTTCCTCTGTATCGGGCTCCTCTTCGGAAATCTGAATGCGCTTGCCATGGAGCCGCTTGGTCACATTGCCGGCGTGGGAGCAGCTGTCGTTGCGACGCTTTCAACATTCATTTCAGTTCCTTTCGGAGCGATCGTGGGCAGAAGCTTCGATGGAACCATCTACAGCCAGACCATTGCCTTTGCGATCTTTGGCGCAGGTGCATTGGCTGCAATGAACTGGGCCAGTCGACCGGATCGTCTCAACAATTGATATCCGCCAGAAATCGACGCCTCCCTGCAGTCAGCACATGGCGGGCAGGCGAGGTCCCCTATGGATGCCGGTTCCGACGGGTCGATCCTCTACATGTTTCGGCGCCTGATGTTTGGTGCTGTGCGGCAGGCCCGGTTGCCCCGGAGCACGGAGGGGAAACCGAGGCAGAGTATTCCCCGACAAGCTTGAAGATTCAGGGTTTTGTCCTGGACGAAAAGGGCCGACAGGAATCGGGATGTTTCCTTGCCACTGCAACAGCAATCCCGTACGCTTGATCCTCGATCTGAACAAGGCTCAGACAAAGACTCCGGGACAATTCAATCATGAACCGTATGAGACTCGGCATCAGCCCCTTGAGTTGGACCAACGAAGGGATCTTGGAACTCGGCGACGACATCAGTTACGAGACCTGCATTGCCGAAGCTGCCCGGGCCGGGTTCACCGGTATCGAACTGGGTCGGAAATTCCCGAAGCAGCCCGGAACCGTCAAGGCAACCCTGGCGAATTTCGGACTTGTTCCGGTCACGTCCTGGTATTCCGGTTTCCTTGCCGAGCGATCGGTCGAGGATGAATGGCCGGAAGCGTTACCGATGATTGACCATCTCGTGGCGCTCGGTTGCCAGGTCATGGTCTACGGGGAATGTGCAGCGGGACCGGACGGAGGTTCCGCGGCGGTACTTGCACGGACGCCACCCCTTGATGGACTTGACCTGCAGGTCTACGCCCGGCGCGTGACGGATTTCGCAAGACGTGTTGAGGAAGCCGGCCTGACGCTGGTCTATCATCCCCATGTGATGATGCCGGTGGAAACCGTGGATGAGATAGATCGGTTCATGTCCGCTACAGGGGAACCGCTTCGACTGCTTCTCGACACAGGTCATGTGGCAATGGCAGGAGGCGACTACAGGGTCGTGATGGACAGATGGTGGAACCGGATTTCCCACATTCACCTCAAGGACATTCGCAGATCTGTCTGCGATGCACTTGATCCGCTCAGCCAGACATTCGAGGAGGCCATACATGAGGGTGTCTTTACGGTCCCTGGAGATGGTGACCTTGACTACGGTCCGCTGGTCAAGAAGATAGCCGAACACGGCTACGATGGCTGGCTTGTGGTCGAAGCGGAACAGGATCCCGTGAAGGCGCCGTCGCTAACCATGGCGAAGGCCGGGTTTTCACATGTTTCCGGCCTGCTTCAACGCCATGCCATTCGGTTCGACAGAAACCCGAGATATGACAACAACTGAAAAGCGCGGGCTCAGCGTCTGCCTCGTTGGATGCGGCAGCATGGGCCGGTTGCACGGAGAATCCATTCTCCGGCATTCCGCCCTGTCCAGCTTGAGCCTCTGTGATGTCGACCCGTCGCGCGCGCGGGAACTGGCAGGCAAGCTCGGCGTGCAATGGCTGCCATTGCCTGAAGCGTTGGACTCAAGCGTGTTTGATGCACTCTTTGTTGTAACGCCGCCGGAAGCACATGTGGATCAATTGTTACGTACCGTTCCAAACGGGTCCTACGTGTTCTGTGAGAAGCCCCTGGGCAACGACATGGCATCCATCAACGCCGCCATGCCGACACTGAAACCCTTCGCAGATCGAATACAAGTGGGTTTCAACCGCCGTTTCGACCCTCATATGGCGGCGCTGAAACGACGCATCCTGGCCGGAGACATTGGCGAAATCGAACAACTGCGAATCGTCAGCCGGGATTTTACTCCCCCTTCAGTGGAGTCGCTCGACAAGTCGGCGGGACTGTTGTTTGAAACAGCAATCCACGATTTCGATTTGACACGCTGGCTGCTTGATGACGAGCTATCCGAGGTCATGTGCCTGGGCGGCGCCTTGGTCAATCCGCGCTATGCCAGTAAAGGTCACATCGACACGGCGACGATGGTGATGCGTGGGGCCCGCGGACAACAGGTCGTCATCCAGAACAGCTGGCGCACGAGTTACGGCTATGACCAACGCGTTGAAGCCTTTGGTGCCGGCGGTTGCCTGACAGTTGCCAATCCCGCCGACCCATTGGTGCTCTACGAGAATGCCAGCGGTCTTCACCGCGGCCTGATCTCTCCCGACTGGTTTGCCCGTTATCCCGAGGCCTATTTCATCCAGAATACTGCATTTCTCGATGCCGTCAGCAGTGGCGACGCGGTCAGGCCAAACCTCATCGACGGCTATATGGCTTCCCATATCGCACAACGGGCCAGCGAGTCGCAGAGGTCAGGTCTGCCCGTTTCCTGCGAAGTTCATGACAGCGAAGCCCAATGATCGCTAACCTGATCCTGCAATCCGGGAGATACTCCAGGAAAATCGGACAGCAGCAACTCCGGCTTTCCTGGTCGCCCGCAAACGCTCTGTTGTTCCTTCAGTTCTCGAGTTCCATTTCCGGATGCATCTTTCTCACTTCAACCCGCCGCCGAATCCGCGCGTAAGTCCTTTCTGGACAAATCCGACCATGACAAGGATTGGCAGAGATGCCAGCAGGCCAACCGCCGACAACTTGCCCCAGAACGTCTCGTCTTCCGTAATCAGCGTTGCGATGAAGGTCGGCAGTGTGAACTTCTCGGGCGACTGGATGAAGAGAAGCGCATAGGCGAACTCGTTCCAGCTCAGGATCAGTACGAAAACAGAGGTTGCAATCAGCCCCGGGGTCATGAGCGGCAACACGATCGATATCATCCGGCGCATCAATGATGCTCCGTCCACCATGGCGGCCTCTTCGTAGTCGGACGGTACGTCGCGCACAAACCCGAGCAACATCCAGATGGCGAATGGAAGCGCGTAGACCTGGTAGACAACGATCAGCCCCATCAGCGTATCAAGCAGGCCAAGCGACCTCAGCACATGGTAAAGAGGAACTGCGAGAGAAATCGGCGGCGTCAGTTTCACAAGAAGCACGAACACCAGGAATCCAAGATCCATTCTTCTGGGAAACTGAAGGCGGGCAAGTGCATAGGCGGCAGGAAATCCTGCTGCCAGCGCCAGCGCAGTCGAGCCGATTGCGACGACGAGGCTGTTCATTGCCTTGCCGAGCAAGTCGCCCCGGATCAGTTCCCCGTAGTGCTCAAGCGTTACCCGGGAGGGGATCAGGGAGATCGAAGTCGAGACGTAGTCAATCGGCGGACGAAGGGACGTGGCGATCATCCAGGCAATCGGGACGATGAACGACGCCGTCAATGCATAGGCCAGGACAATTCGGGCCAGCTGTCTTCTCGGGTTGGTTACCACTTTTCCCTCAGGAGCCTGGATGCGTAGACGAAGGCCAGAAGGCCCGAAATCACCACCATGATTATCGCCGCTGCAGAGGCACTGCCGACATCGAAGAACTTGAACGCCAGCCGGTAGACATACATCGACAGGGTCTCGGTTGCCTGTCCCGGCCCGCCCCCCGTCAGGGCATAGACCTTGTCAAAGATCTTGAACGCATCGACCGAACGAAGCAGCGCCGACAGAAACAGGTACGGAATCAGGAATGGCAGGGTGATTGCGAAGAAGATGCGGGACGGACCGGCGCCGTCGACGCTTGCGGCTTCATAGATATCTCTCGGCACCGCCTGCAGACCGGCAAGTATGATCACGAATGTGAGCGGAGCAGTCTGCCATGTGTCGACCAGCACAAGCGAGATCATTGCAATGTCCGGATTGAACAGCCATTCCACAGGCGGCAACTCCATGGAGCGAAGCAGGTTGTTCAGGAAACCGAAATCATAGTGGAACCACGCACGCCAGATTGCAGTGACGACCATGGTTGAAAGAACGTAGGGCATCAGCAATATCGGAACGACGAAGCGGCTGCCGGGCAACCGCCCGTTGACCAGAAGCGCGAGCACCAGGCCCAGCCCAACCTCGCTGAGTGTTGCAAGGACTGCGAATACAAGTGTGTTCCACGCGGCCGTCCGGAAGAACCTGTGTGCAACGAGCGCCGAGTAATTCTCGGTTCCTACAAACCGGGCCCCGTCGAATCCGTATTCGGTGGCAAACAGTGAGAGTGCGAATACCCGGACGAGCGGATAGATCGTCAAGGCAGTGAAGATGACGATCGAGGGCGCCATCAGGGCGAGAGCAAGTCGGGTGCTGCTTCTACGCATTGCAGACTTTCAAAATGGCTGCGGCGTCCGCCGCGGATGCAGACGGACGCCGCGCGCTGGACCACTGAACTGTGTCAGCGGAGAAGCGCTTTTTCAATCTCCGCGTGCGCCTCTTCCAGTGCGACTCCAGGCTCCAACTCGCCGATCAGTGCAATTTGCAGATAGTCACCCAGGATGGCTTCAACCCTGTTCCACTGGGTGATGCGCGGCCGCGGCCGCGCATTCTGCAGTGCTTCCAGCTGATTCGGGTACCATCGATACTTTTCGACGACGGCACCGTCCTCGTATACCGAGGACCGCGTAGGAGGCTGGCCGATTTCCAGCACCAGTTTCTTCTGGAACTCGGCGGAGGTTACGAAATCGATGAAGGCCCGGCCGCGTTCGGGGTTTGGCGCATCCGCCGGAACTGCCAGCAGCCAGGTACCCAGCATCGGGCTCGGACCCACATGCTGGCCAGGGGCGGCAACAACTTCGATCTTGCCCGGCACGCGTGACTTTTCCGGATCATCCAGCGACGGCGCCCAGGACGGCCACAGCTCGATCGACATGGCGGTCGTGCCCTGCATTAGCGCATCCCGGACCTCCGAGGAGTTGTAGGTCTCAACTCCTTTCGGCGCATATTGCTTGAGTTCGAGATACAGATTGAGAGCTTCCAGCGCTTCGGGGGAGTTCAACGCGGCCTCGCCGGCATCGCCAATCACCTTGGCGCCATGTGCCCAGAGAATGGGGAGAAAGCCCGTGACTATCGGATTCGCCTTGATTCCACGGAACACGACGCCTGACACGCCCTCGTTCATCTCCGACACCTTCCGAGCCGCAGCGACCACGTCGGTCCATGTTTCAGGACGATCCATCAAGTCCGAACGATAGGCAAACATCTCGACATTGCCGACGAAGGGAATTGCGTAAAGCACACCATCGCCTACCGGATACCGGGAAACACCGACAGCAGACTCGATGAAATCGGCATCGACGCCACCACCCAACGCGTCCAGGTCAGCCAGCCAGCCCTTCGACATGAATTCGGTAGCCCAGGTGTCGTCCAGCATGATCACGTCATAGGCCGCTGCGCCCTCGCGCATCGAAATGGTGACCTTCTCCAACAGACCGCCATAGGGCAATTCCAGTCGATCTACATCGATTCCCGGGTTCTCGGCCGAATACGCTTCGACCGCCATCGAAAGTGCATTGGCATAGCCGCCGTCCCGTCCAGCGATCACCAGATCTGCCGAAAGGACAGAACCGGCGGAAATAACGGCAGCCGCAGCTGCCGAACAGAGCAAGCGCACAAGTTTCATAGCCATTCCTCCAATTTCGTGACCACATTCGAATCACAATATAAAACGATTTCACAAAATCGCAAAGAAAAATTGGACATATTTGTTTTTATTGCAGTTAATGCTTGAAACCGATTTCAAACTTGTTACAACAGGATCATGAAACGTGCCACGATAAAGGATGTTGCGGAACAGGCCGGTGTTTCTCCGGCAACCGTCAGCAGGGTGTTTTCAACGGTAACGTCGGTTTCTCCAGCTGTTGCCGAAAACGTGAGGCAGGCTGCAACCAGGCTGGGGTACCGTCCCAGCGTCATGGCACGCAGCCTTACGCGGGCACGAACTGATCTCGTGGCGCTGGTCGTTGGGCGCCTCAACAATCCATTCGATGCCGGGCTGGTCGAGAATCTGTCAGACACGCTGAATTCGAAAGGCAAGCGCCTGCTCGTCGTGCCGGCGGATTACGGCGAGAATGACCCGGCTGCTCTCGTGGCGCTTGACTACCAGGTTGACGGTATCATCGTAGCGGCGGGGCATCTTTCGGGGAAGTCGGCCGAACGGTTTGTCCAGCTCGGTGTTCCGGTCATCTTGTATGGTCGCGAACTGCACGCTCCCGGCATTGACTGCGTCATTGCCGACAACCTCTCGGGCGGAATGCAGGTTGGCAACCTCTTTCGGCGGCACGGAGTTCAAAACGCGGTATTCCTGCGTCACGAGAGGTTTACCTTTTCGGACGAAGAACGTGGAAAGGGGTTTCGCAGTGGCCTGGCGGCAACTGCAAGGATTCGCGAAATCCAGAGCACAAGCGCTGATGCACGCGCCGCGATTTCGGCTGCCTTGTCGAAAGATTCCGGAATTGAGGGGATATTCTGTGCCAACGACCTGCTCGCGTTCGGAGCAATAGAGGCGGTTGTGCAATCAGGTTTCGGAGTGCCAGGCGAAATCGTGATCGCTGGATTCGACGATATAAGCATGGCATCCTCTCCATTCTTCAACCTGACCACCGTGCAGCACTCAGCATCCGAAGTGGCGTCATGGATCGTCGAGCGGTTACTCATGCGGCTTGAATCACCGGGGCTTGACGTCACGATCAAGAGACTGCCAGCGCCGCTTGTGCCGCGGGGGACCGCGCCAGTGGCTCCGGCAATCGGTGGCCTGCTGAAGTGAGTCGGGTGGATGTAGGAAGGTGGTGCACTTGCGTATTGACTTTGGCTGCGGAACAGGGAAGTTGATCCGGTACATTTCCCCGTGTTTCGACAGGTTTCGAACCCCGGTTCCTTCGGGTCCATAGGGGTCAGACGTTACCGTGGCCTATTCCATCTGGCTGTCGTTTGACGATGAATCCTCCGCCATGCTTCGATCGGACATCAGGAAGCTGCACCTCAGCCTGGGCGGACCGGTTTTCGATCCCCATCTGACACTTGTCGGAGACATGGAAGCTGAAATAGGGCAGGTCAAAGAAATGGTGCGATGTCTTGCCTCTTCGGTCGCTCCAGGCAGGATTCTGGTCCAGGGATTGGAAACCTCATCGTCTTTTTTCATGGCCTGCTACCTGCGTGTGCAACTGCCACAATCCCTGAAAGATCAGAGGAGGAAGATTCTGCGTGAACTCCGTTGCCAGGAATTCCCGGGCGATCCCGATCACGTTAGTCTGGCTTACGGACCTCTCCGGAATTGCGGTCCCGGGAGTCTATTGGAGGAGCTGTCCAACAAATATGCAAGCCGCGAATTGACATTTCAGTATGTGGACATTGCAAATTCGGCCAAGTCTATCCCTGTGGAAAATTGGCGAGTCATCAAGCGCAAGCGACTGCGTTGAGGATACAGGAGAAACATGACAACCAGTGCCGGATGTTCATTTTTGAACCCGGGTGAGATTCCAATTGTGGCCGCGACCTGATTCATTGCGGCAACAATCGCATTGAAGACAGGGGAAATGAGTCGAGCGAATTCGATGGATCTGCGCGAATGCGCGACGACCCGACTTGACCAGGTCCGGACCGTCCGGCAGGTGGCCAAGGCCTTGAATGTTGCAACCTCAAGCGTGGTGAAGTGGTCGCAGCGTCGGCCGGAAACGGGAAGCTGTGCCACGGCGAAGCGTAGTGGAAACCGGCCGCGCAAGATCGTCGGCGATCACGAAGCCTGGCTGTTGAAGCGGTCCGGCACGAAGTTCACCCGGCGCGGCCTTGTCAGGGAACTTGCTTCCCGCGGTCTTGATGTTGACTACCGGACGGTGTGGAGTGCGGTGCATCGCGTCGAATATTCGTTCAAGGAAAACGGTTCGGGCTCCCGGGCAGCTGCATGCGGACGTCGCCTGCGGGAGGATCCACCGGAGGCGCCGCCAATGGCGGATTGACCTGCGCCGACAGCCTGTCATCGACAAGACCAAGACCAACATGGATCCTCTGCGCTGCCAGGCGCCAGGGGGCCAACACCTGACCAGGAGCACACCACATGGCAGCTGGAACACTGCGTTCCGCTATCGGTGTCCCGTGCCAATTCGTTCCTGATCGAGTTTTCCTGCAGCAGGTTGGACCGCGACATCCAGTGCAGCGAGGAAGACCCGGCCGATCAATTCGACCTTCTGCAACAGTTCGATGCGCGCCTGCGCTGCTGCCAATTCGTCCGCGGACAGGATATGGGCAATGAGCCCGCAGCCGTCTGCGAGTGTCACGATCACGACATCCCTCGGATCGGGAATCGAATCGCTTAGTAGCGCCGACTTGATCCGCCGGATCAGGTTTCGCTCTGCATCCTCATCCTGGAGCAAGTAGTGCCTTGTCCCAAATATCCACAAGTAGCGATCATCGCTGAGTTCCAGAACGCGGTTATCGATCAGCCGTGCCAATGCAGTGTCCCGAATCTCGTCAGCATGCCGGGTGGCGTGTTCAACCCAGTAAAGCGCGTCGTGATTCCGGTCGGCTCCCGCGATCTCGGCGAGCATCGGATCAAGCAATTGGTCCCCCACGGGTGTCGAGTCGACCACGAACAGCCGTTGGGCATCCGTATCAATGCGGTGTTCCAGCGCCAGATCCATCAACACGGCGCCACCCAGAGCATACCGGACGAACCATTCTGGCGCTCTTGACAACGCCCCATCCTCGTCTCGGAGCAAAAGCAGGAACTCTTCAGCGAGTCTCATCACCCGGATCCTACCAGGAATATTGCCGACAGGATGTAGTAGAACATCACCGCGATCACCGCGCCTACGGGAAGCGTGACGACCCAGGAGACAAAGATCGTGCGGACCACACCGAAATCCAGTGCACCCACACCGCGCGCGAGACCTACTCCCAACACCGCGCCCACCAGCGTCTGGGTGGTTGAAACCGGCAAACCGGTGCCGCTGGCCACAACGACCGTCGACGCGGCAGCAAATTCGGCGGCGAATCCGCGACTCGGGGTGAGCTCGGTGATCTTCCGGCCTATCGTTGCCATGACCCGGTAGCCGAATGTCGCCAGTCCGATCACGATGCCCCCCGCTCCCAGCAGCAGGACCCATACCGGAATCGATGACTGTGCGGCTACCCCGCCCGTCGACACCACTCCGATGATCGCCGCGACGGGTCCGATGGCGTTGGCGACATCGTTGGAACCGTGCGCAAATGCCATTCCCGATGCGGTGACGATCATCAGGACGCCAAACACCCTCTCTACATCGTTGAAGCGCGACTGCCCCCCGGTTGCAGACTCAAGGCTCTGGAATCCCAACCGATTGATAACCATACGGCTGGCAACGGCGACGATACCAGCGGCGAGCACCGAATAAAGGACTGCCATCGGCATGCTCAGGTCCAGTCCGACATGCTTCAGCCCCTTGATAGAGGTCACAGCCGACGTCACGAACACTGCGGCGAAGATGTACACGGGAACATAACGGCGCGCATGGAAGGCTGGATCACTCCTGTCGAAGATCAACCACTGCACGCTCAGCACCAGGAAAAACGAAATCACTCCGGCGAGTACAGGGGTGACCACCCAACTCGCGGCAATGGCTGCCACATCCCACCAGTGGACTGCCTCGATACCGATCGCAACCACGGCAAATCCGATAATCGCTCCAACAATCGAGTGCGTAGTCGACACCGGCCAGCCGAAAGCGGACGCGACCGTCAGCCAGACTGCAGCCGCGAGAAGCGCTGACAACATGCCAATGACGAGGAGGTCTGGATTGTGCTCAAGTGCCTCGGCGTCGATGATGCCCTTGCGAATCGTCGAAGTCACCTCGCCGCCAGCCAGAAACGCCCCGAGGAATTCGAAGACCCCGGCGATCACGATGGCCCCTCCGACCGTGATCGCACCGGATCCGACCGACGTCCCCATCGAATTCGCCACATCGTTGGCGCCGATCGCCCACGCCATGTAGAGCCCGGCGGCGATCGCAGCAGTCAGGATGATGACGAGGCTTGCATCCACGGGATACCACTCCCCCCACCTTGGACCATGGTGGCGTAGTCGAGGCTGGAGTCCGTGGTATTGGCTAATGAGTTCAAATACTTACCAACGCCCGGAGATCCAAACCGCGCAAACAAACTGTAGACCGGAACTGTGAAAGTTTGAAGTCCCCGCTTGACGCATGGTCACCAGACCCCTCTACTGCGTTCTTCGTGCGAGAATGCGGCACCTGGGGCGAAATGACCCAATGACAGGTGGTCTGCCGACCGAGTTCCGCCTGTATCCGGTTTCCGGCTACCGGGAACGGATCACGACCGGCTTCTTCAAGTCTTCGGCCAGCATGGTCCTGGGAAAACACTTCCCGAAGAGTCAGCAGATTCCCTGTTCAAGGTCCTGGGAACACCTCCTGCCTCGGACCAGACCCCATGTGCTCGACAGCGCTCGGAATGCGAAGTTCCAATCCAGGCTTACAGCCCTCTTCAACTCGGCAAACTCGAACCGTGAATTGGAGAGGGCCGCCGTTTGGTCCAAAGCCTGCTGGAAATCACGTTGTGGCCCCGACCGGTTCGTTTGAGCGGCTCAAAGGCATTCGACGAGCGTCATGGCCATATTGCGGATGACCTGCGGATAGAGCGCCGGACCCGGATCAAGATCGGCGCCAAGCGGGTCGATAACGCCGGTATTGGCATCCGTCCCTTCGAGCACGGCGGCTACCAGACCGTCGTTGAACTGCGGCTCGGCGAGGACGCAATCGACGCCCTCGTCGCGAATCCTGCCTTGAATCTCGGTGATGCGGGCCGGGCTTGGATCCGAGGCGTCGCTCAGCGATATGGCGCCTATCGCAGGGAAATCGAAGGCCGTCTCGAAATACTGATAGGCGTCGTGGAACACGATGAATCTGCCGCCCCGGACCGGGTCAAGCATCGTGCTGACCTCGGCTGCCAGTTCCTCCATCTCTGCGCGCGCTGCGGCGGCATTGGCAAAATATGCCCCGGCATTTTCAGGATCAAAGGTCGAAAGCTCCGCCGCGATCAGATTCAGCCAGACGCTGGCATTTTCGGGCGAGAGCCAGGCATGGGGATCATGTGCGCCATGTTCTTGTTCATCATGGGCAAGTTCCATATGTTCATGGTCTTCGTTTTCATGGTCTTCTTCATGGACTTCATTCTCGGCATGCTCTTCACGACCATGGTCTTCTTCATGGTCTTCATTCTCGGCATGCTCTTCATGACCATGTTCCTCCTCATCGTCATGCATGTGAGCCTCGAAGAGTGCGCCTTCCCGGAAGTCGAGCAGGATCGTTCCGTCCGCTTCCAGCAACGTCGTGACCGCCGCATCACCGGCCAGCGTTTCCAAGGCGCTCTCCAACCAAGGCACCAGGTCTTTGCCCATCCAGAAGACCAGATCGGCTTCCTGCAAAGCTGCCGCCTCGGAAGGGCGCAGGCTGTATTCATGGGGAGAGGCGCCCGGTCGGACGATCAGGTTCGGGGTGCCGACCCCCTCCATCACGCGCGCCACGAGCGAATGCACCGGTGTGATATCGACAGCGACGCTGGGCCCATCCGCCATGGCCGTGCCCCCCAGCAACGCAGACGTGACCGAGACAGCAAGAAACTCTCTGGACATCGGAATCTCCTTTGTTATTTTATAACATTACAAACGGCATAGCTTATATGGAACAGCATGGCAAGCAAGACGAGACCCCTACCCACTGGATCATCAGGCCCCGTCGGATTCCAGAGTCATGACCACGCGATCTGTGTCGATGGGGCCTTGTCAGCGGCGGAAGAGCGGTGCGCTACTGAAGGACTGCGCCTGACGCCCGTGCGACGAAAAGTACTGGAATTGCTGCTTCGGGAACACCGGGCGCTTGG
Organism: Paracoccaceae bacterium; assembly: GCA_963664715.2. Taxonomy (GTDB): domain Bacteria; phylum Pseudomonadota; class Alphaproteobacteria; order Rhodobacterales; family Rhodobacteraceae; genus JAPOXR01. Next base: position 112,559 of record CAXXUY010000009.1, on the reverse strand, counting down.
GGCTTATGCGATCCTCGATTTCCTGCGTGAGGCGGGGTTCGGCTCACAGCCGCCGGTGGCCTATCGGGCACTCGATTTCCTGGCCAAGCATGGCTTTGTACATAAGATCGAGCGTCTGAATGCCTTCGTCGCCTGCTCCCTTTCCCGAGAGGCCCATTCCCCTGCATTCTTGATCTGTCGGCTCTGCGATGCGGTGGCCGAGACCCATTCGATACCTGTCAGGGGAGCGCTAGGGACTGCCGCGCGTGCAGCCGGGTTTCAGATCGAACAAACCGTGGTCGAAGCCGAGGGGGTTTGCCCGACCTGTGCGGAAAAGGCGGAAATTTGAGCCTCATTGCAATAGATAACCTCAGCGTGCGCTATGGCGCCAACACAGTGCTGCGCCATGTCGGATTGACAGTTGAACTCGGCGAAATCGTGACCATCGTGGGGCCCAACGGCTCGGGAAAGACCAGTCTTTTTCGGGCAATCATCGGTGCAGCCCTTCCCGCCGCCGGGCAAATCAGGCTCAAGCCCGGCCTCAAGATCGGCTATGTGCCGCAGAGGCTGCACATCGACCCGACCCTTCCGATCACCGTGAAACGCTATATGCGACTCACCGATCGAGTTGAGCGACGGGACTGTGCGACAGCGCTGGAGGCCGCAGGTGTACCGGACCTCCTGAATCGCCAGATGTCGCAGCTCTCGGGCGGGCAATTTCAACGCGTGCTTCTGGCTCGGGCTCTGATCAATCGCCCTGAGCTCCTGCTGCTCGACGAAGCAACGCAAGGACTCGACCAACCCGGTTCCGCGGCGTTTTATCGCCAGATCGAAGACGTGCGCCACGACACAGGATGCGCCATTCTGATGATCAGTCACGAATTGCATGTCGTGATGAGTGCCTCGGACCGGGTCATTTGTCTGAATGGCCATGTCTGCTGCGAAGGCTCGCCCGCCGTGGTAGCCTCGGCACCGGAATACCGGGCTTTGTTCGGGACTGGTACGGGCGGGGCGCTGGCGCTCTACCGGCACGACCATGACCACGATCATGGCACGACCTCTCACGACGCGGCGTAGTCATGCTCGACGATTTCATGACGCGCGCCACACTTGCCGGGGTCGGTGTGGCCTTCGCGGCCGCGCCGCTTGGCTGTTTTGTGGTTTGGCGCCGGATGGCGTATTTCGGCGATGCCACGGCCCATGCCGCGATTCTTGGCGTGGCGCTGGCGCTGGCGATTCAGATATCGATCTTCGCAGGCGCAGTGGCGGTAGCCCTGATCATGGCTTTACTCGTGACGATCTTGGCAGGACGCGGCTATGCAATGGACACGCTCCTTGGCGTTCTGGCCCATTCGGCGCTCGCCTTCGGGTTGGTGGCGGTCTCGTTTCTTTCGGGCATCCGGGTCGACCTGATGGCCTATCTTTTTGGCGATATTCTTGCCGTGTCACAGGCGGACCTTGCGGTGATCTGGGGCGGTGCAGCGCTCGTGGTGTCTTTGATCGCGTGGCGCTGGTCCCCACTCTTGACCGCGACCCTGAACGAGGAGTTGGCCTATGCGGGAGGGCTCGACCCAAAGCGAGAGCAACTGGTTCTGATGCTGTCTCTGGCGGTCACTGTGGCCGTCGCGATCAAGGTCGTGGGTGTACTGCTGATCGCCGCCATGCTGATCATTCCCGCCGCCGCCGCCCGATGCCTTGCCCGGACGCCCGAAGCGATGGCCATGATTGCTGCCGCGATCGGCGCTGTCTCGGCCGTGGCGGGCCTGCGCGCGGCATATCTGTTGGACACCCCGGCCGGTCCCTCAATCGTTTGCGCCGCCGCGATATTTTTTGCGGGTTTCAGTCTCATTGGTCGGCGCAACTAGCGGGGTGAATCCAACGCCTGGAACTCTCTCTTTCTTGCGGTTGTGTTCCTCGATGAAACGGCCAATGGCCGCCTCACATTCGGCGACGGAATTGAAGATAGCATGCTTCAAACGGCGCCGCGTCAGCTTCGCAAAGATACCCTCCACAGCATGCAGCCAAAAGGGTGAGGCGGGCGTGGGAAACGTCCGGTCGGGATGACGGGAAAGCCGGTCATGACCAGCATCTGTCTTGCGAGTTGATCAATTGACCAAAACAACATGGACCTCACGGCCCTCGGGCAACTGCAGCTCCAAGGTGTTGAGGAAGGCAATGAACTCCTGTTGGCGGTGACGGTCCATGTTCTGACCGATCACCGTTCCGTCAAGGACGTTCGGCGCCGCAATCAGGGCGGCACCGCCGTTGCGCGTGTTTCTGCGACTTCTTATTCACCGACAGCACGATCGCATGCTCCGGCGGGTTCACGTAGAGACCGGCAATGTCCCGAAGCTTGTCCGCGAAAGCGGGACCCTTCGGAACCTTGAACACCCGGAACCGGTTCGAAACCAGGCCATGGTCCTGCCAGATCCTGCGAATGATCCCCATGGTGCCGCATGCGTTAGCGCTCTCGAGGATAAACGGCGCGCGGGCGTGTTCCTGCTCGGCATGGCAAAATTCAATTTCTGGGTAGGAGGGTGCGTTTAATGAGCCCGGCTTTAACAAAACTCGGGGAAGTCCGACGAGTGATCAATTGGGCAAATCTGTTACTCGAAATACCGGGTGGCAAGATGCGAGAAGTATTCAGCGGACTGTGACAACTTCTTTTCTTTCAACCGAATCAGCGTCAACTTGACTGGAATCTCCGGAAGGAAAGGAATCGATACGACCCCGCGATCGCCAGTCGATCGCGTAAATGACGGTTCGACAATCGAAACTCCGAGGCCCGCGGCAACCATTGCGATCACGGCATTTGTGGTACGCGCCTCGAAGGCCACCTTGCGCAGGATAGCAGAGCGCTCGAACAACGAATCAACGAACTGGCGAAATTCAGAATCCGCGCGATACCCCACAAAGGTCTCCTTCGCCAAATCGACCGTACTCACTGAATCCCGTTTTGCGAGGCGATGAGCTCTAGGGACAATGCACTCTGCTGTCCCCGTGCAGATCGTCTGTTTGTCAATGGCTGGCGCATGCACGGGGAGTGAAGTCATGCCAAGCTCGCATTTCCCGGTAGAGATCCACTCGAATATGCGCTGCGAAGGCTGAACCTCCAGCGACACAGCAATTTCGGGACGGTGATCATGAAACTGGTTGACCAGTTCGACGGCGATATTCGTGGACAGGCTTGGAATGCAAACAAACGACAGTCGTTTCCCGGAGTGTTCCAAAATATCAGAGGCTGCCTGCCTGAGGCGTTCAATCCCGACAAATGACTGTTCCACATGGTCATGAAAGTGCTGCGCTTCCTTTGTTGGAAAGAGAAGCCGGTTTCGACGCTCAAACAGCGCAAAACCAAGTTCATATTCCAACGTGGTGATAAGGCGGCTCACTGCCGGCTGTGAGATATTCATCGTCCGTGCAGCGGCAGTCGCTGTCCCGGCAGACATCACTTGCCGGAAGGCTTCGACCTGACGGTGCGTGATCATCTGGCGTGCCCCCTTTTGTAGGCAGCTAGAACTATAATATTACATTATTGTATGGCCAGAAGATATTGTTGACGGCAGTGAAGACGTGTGTCTTTCTGAAGCAATGAGGAGGGGTTTGAAGAACAATAAATCAAGGTATTGAAGTGAACGAACTATCAGAAAACCATGGAGAGAATGCTACTGTGGGCAGTGAATTTGCTTTAACCGAGCAGGATTGTGCATGGGCAAATGAGATGAGCAGGTTTATCGAGGATAGAGTTGCAATACTTCGAGATGTAGAACCATATATGATAGATATGTCGTCTCGTGAGGCGACGCTTTCATCTTATTTCGGTCACACGCTCGACGACAAGAAGGAGTTGCACCGCCTGGCATGCGATCTCGGGTTCGACAGTTTTGGTCTTCCCAATTTCCTTGCCTTCCCCTCCGTTGTGGATGAGTTCCTGGACTATCTGGTGACCAGCGGGCAATCACTCGACCCCTTTTTCACGACAATCGCAGTTGAACCACTGAAGGACGGGGCGCCCTTTCCCATGGGGCCGGCGGCGAGAAAAACCATCGAATTTGGCATACCCAACGTAATCCTGTTGGTCGAGACGTGCCCGTCAGTGGTCGAAGCCATCGGTTCGTCCAAGAAAAAGATGATTGCCGATCTCAGGGCCCATATCCTCGAATACCAGCGGCTCCTCCCACCACCGGGGGACAGAAGGGGACGCATTTTTGTTCGTCTCGGCGATCCGTTCGATACCTTTGACCAGGATGTTGAATACCTGACCCGGGTCATCAAGATGCTGGGAACGATGAACATCTCGGGCGTGTTGTTTGAGGATGTGAAAGGAACACGGTTTCCTTTCGAGACATTCGCATTGGTCACACTGATGCGGCGCTATCTGCCCAAACCGCACAAGATACTGGCCCATTCCCACCTGGGCAACGGTACCGAGGATGCCGCAGCGTTGGAATGCATCCTGGCGGGTGGTGATGGCGTATGGTCGGGCTTCACCCCGCAGGCGGCACAGGGCGGGCATGGATCAGCACTGATGCTGCTGACCAACCTCATGCGTGCACGCAACCCACATGTGTGCAGGCTCTTCAACACAGAGAAGTTCCAGGAAGTGGCCGAACGGATGTGGCATATCCACGATCATACCGACATCCCGCCAAACACGGCGGTCGTTGGCGAGCGCGCCTATCTATACGTCGACAAGTATTTTGAGCAGACCGACAACCCGCGTGATCTGAAACCGGACCTGATCGGGCGAACACCGGGTTACCAGGTGATGCCAAGTTGGGCCCCCACCTACGTAATCGGCAAACGACTGACCGAACTTGGCTACGGCAACAACGTAGCGGGCAACTCGACTGTCCTGAACGGTATGCGCGCCAAAATGAACGCGATGCTGATGGAGGGCAAGCAGATGCGCTTCGACGATCCAGCCAACATGAAGATGCTGCTTGACCTCGTGCTCGAGGAACTCGGCGACCTGGATCCGGTGATGGACACGACGGATGACGAAAGCGCGGCGCTGACACAGCGCTACCGATAGAGCACTTCCCCTTCCGGCACGGCAGAATGTGACCGACGGGAAGGGAATACGAGAAAACCTGGATGAGAAGGAGCAGAGACATGAATCTACCCAACATGAACCGGCGCACCCTGCTGCAAGGCGCATCCGCGGGGGCAGTCCTCAGTGCGTGTGGCGTTGTGCTTTCGTCATCGGCGCATTCTTCTCCGCGGCGGGGCGGGCACCTGAAGGTTGGTACGGGATTTGGTTCCACAACCGACACGCTTGACCCCTATCGGGGCTCCAGCAGTTTCATTGCCACGACAAACCTGACCCGCCTTGCCTATTTGACCGAGATCAGTCCAAGCGGGGAACTTGTCGGCGATCTGGCAGAGAACTGGGAATCGGGTGCCGATACCTCGGTTTGGCATTTCAAGTTGAAAACGGGTGTCGAATTCCACAATGGAAAATCTCTGGGCGCCGACGATGTAATTGCAAGTATCAACGCTCATCGTGGTGAAGACTCAAAGTCGCGCATGAAGGTCTTTGCGGAGCAGATCGACGAGATCGTCAAAGTAGATGATCACAGTTTTACTCTTCGGTTGAAGCTTCCGAATACCGATTACCCGACATTGCTTACCAGCAGTGGCTTTGGCATTCTGCCGGCTACCGATGGGCAGATTGATCCCGGGTCTGCCATCGGCGCAGGCGCCTATATGATTGAAGCGTTCGATCCCGGCGTTAGCATAAGGTTCAAGCGCCACCCGAACTACCACAGGGAAGACAGGGCCCATTTCGACAGTGCGGAAATGTTTGCATTGATCGACAGTGCCGCCCGCCAGAACGCGTTGCGCACCGGTGAAGTGGACGTGATCGACAGAGTAGACACTTCTACTGCACATCTATTGGAAAGAAGTTCCGACATCGAGGTGCTCGATGTAGCGTCACGTCTGCATTACACGTTCCCGATGATCACGGAGTTCCCACCGTTCGATAACAATGACGTTCGGTTGGCTCTAAAATACGCCATCGATCGCGAAGAACTCTTGGACAAGGTCCTGCGCGGCCACGGCCTGCTTGGCAACGACCACCCGATTCCGGTCAGTGACCCGTTCTATGCGGCCGACATTCCGCAGCGTTCATACGATCCGGACAAGGCGAAGTTTCATCTTAAGGAAGCAGGGCTTGATGGACTGGATCTGCAGATCACTTCCTCAGAAGGTATCTGGAACGGGGCCATTGACGCAATTCAACTCTTCGGGCAGCATGCCCAGGCTGCAGGCATCGATATTTCGATCAACCGTGTACCTAACGACGGTTACTGGTCAAAGGTCTGGCGCAAAGTTCCCTGGTCGGCGGCATACTGGGGAGGCCGGGCGACGGCGGATCAGATGTTCTCGGTTGCATACTCTGAGGTGTCCAGCCGCAACGATACTCGCTGGAAAGATGCACGCTTCAATGAACTGCTTGTCTTGGCCCGAGGCGAGACTGATCACTCCAAACGGCAGGAAATGTACGCTGAAATGCAATTGCGCATCCGTGACGAGGGTGCAACGCTGATCCCACTATTCGCGAATTTCGTGATTGGAGTGAGGTCCAACATTGCTCACAACGAAACTGTCGCTGGCAACTGGGACCTTGATGGCGGCAAGATCTTCGAGCGCTGGTGGCAAGCTGCATAGAAGGAAATAGGGGTTCGTTTAAAGTCACGGAGGCGAAAAGGCGCCTAGAATGTGAGCAGCGTGCCTCCTTGGCAAACCGAAAGTGCGCCGAATGATGAACCCATTGGTGCGGATGATCCTCGTGCGTCTGGCAAACGGCGTCATGACGCTAATTGCCATTTCCTTGATCATCTTCTTCGCAATCGAACTGCTGCCGGGCGATGTTGCGGATGAAATCCTCGGGCAGGACGCCACCGAAGAAACCATAGAAGCGCTCAGGCGAGAACTTGGCCTCGACCGCCCGGCATTCGCGCGCTACCTGAGTTGGTTTTCTGGCGCCATCCAGGGTGAATTCGGAACATCGCTGGCTTCGAATCGCGAGATTTCCGAGCTCATTGCAGTGCGGCTTGGAAATTCGGTTTTTCTGGCGGTGCTGAGCGCGTCGATTTCAATCCCGATTGCACTTGCACTGGGAATTCTGACTGCTCTCTACCGCAATTCTGTATTCGACCGCGTTGTGAACATACTGACACTGATGGCGGTGTCATTGCCGAGTTTCTTTGCGGCCTATGTATTCATACTGGTATTCTCGGTGCAGCTGGAACTGTTTCCCTCGATTGCGAATATCGGAATCGACGATTCATTCTGGACCCGGATTGAAAAGGCGTTTCTTCCCGCACTCACGCTGACTATCGTGGTGATTGCCTATACGATGCGGATGACCCGCGCCGCGATAACTAGCCTGCTGAACAATACCTATATCGAGATGGCGCATCTGAAGGGCATCCGGAAGGCGCGGATCATCGTGATCCACGCTCTTCCCAATGCGCTGTCACCGATCATCAACGTGATTGCCATAAACCTGGCCTATCTCGTGGTGGGTGTGGTGATTGTTGAAGTGATTTTCGCCTATCAGGGTCTTGGTCAGTTGTTGGTTGACGCGGTTGGAGTGCGCGACGTGCCCGTGGTCCAGACGGCCTGCCTGATATTTGCAACCGTGTACCTGGCGCTGAACCTGCTGGCGGACATTTGTTCAATCCTCAGTAATCCTCGCCTGCTGCATCCGAAATAGGTCAGGACATGGTAACGCAGCTATTCTCAAATATCCGTTACGCTCCGCTCACAGCCAAGATCGGAATCTGCATAATCTGCCTTTATGCATTCGTGTCTGTTTTCGCATCCCGGATTGCCCCCTACACCGAAACCGAAATCGTCGGCGGCAGTTATGAAATGTGGTTCGGCGAGTTCTTCCTTGGTACCGACAATCTGGGACGCGACATGGCTTCGAGACTGATCTATGGGGCGCAGAACACCGTCGGCATAGCGTTTGTCACAACGGTTCTTGCCTTTGCGCTTGGGGCCGGGCTCGGAATTTCCGCGGCACTCGCCGGCGGTTGGCTGGATCAGATACTCAGCCGCATCATCGATTTGCTCTTTGCCATCCCGTCGCTGATTTTTGCGCTACTTTTCATCACCGTCTTCGCCGATATGGGTTCAGTGGATTTTGGTTTATTTGCCCTGGATGAGCGTCAGATGAGCATCGTGACGCTGGTTGTCGTCATAGCGGTCATAGATTCCACGGTGGTCTTCCGCCTTACCCGCGCCGTCGCGAACGACATCATGGTCCTTGAGTATATCGAGGTTGCCCGGCTGCGCGGGGAAAGGACCTGGTGGCTTATTTTTCGCGAGGTCCTGCCCAATGCGCGCGTTCCGCTCGCCGCGGAATTCGGACTCCGTTTCAATTTTGTCTTCCTTTTTATCGCTGCATTGTCCTTTCTCGGACTCGGGCTGCAACCACCGACTGCCGACTGGGGTTCAATGGTTCGCCAGACCGCAAACCTGATCATGTTTGCCAAAGACGATGTCTATCTTGGCCTGACACCACTCCTGCCGGCAGCGGCAGTGGCAATTCTGACCATCTCGATCAACTTCGTGGTTGACTGGGTGGTAACGATGTCCGGCTCGGAGGGGCACGCATGAGTGGAGCACTGGCAACAGACTCGATTCTTGAGATCAATGATCTGCACATGGAGGGAGTCGCCAGGGACAGGGCGGTTGCTATCATCAGTGGTATCAGCCTGTCGCTCAACCGGGGTGAGGTGCTTGGCTTGATTGGAGAATCCGGCGCGGGCAAGTCAACGCTCGGACTTGCGGCCATGGGTTTTTGCCGCCGGGGTTGCCGGATCACGTCCGGCAGGGTGCGGTTCGATGGAACCGACATGTTGTCAAGTAGCGGTGAGCGGCAGCGTCGCCTGCGCGGTTCCGAAATCGCCTATGTTGCTCAATCGGTCGCTGCCGCGTTCAATCCGGCACACCGGCTCATCAATCAATTCGCCGAAGGACCGGTTCATCACGGCAAGTCTACCAGAACCGATGCCCGCTCACGTGGTATCGAACTCTACCGCCAGATGCGCATTCCAAACCCGGACAACTTCGGGTTTCGTTATCCCCATCAAGTCTCGGGCGGCCAACTGCAGCGGGCGATGACGGCGATGGCGATGTCCTGCCAACCGAAACTGATCGTCTTTGACGAACCGACTACAGCGCTTGATGTCACAACTCAGATCGAGGTGCTAAGCGCTATCAGGGACATCGTGGCGAGATACAACACCGCTGCAATCTACATATCGCATGACCTCGCAGTGGTGGCCCAAATGGCTGACCGGGTGATTGTACTTCGCCATGGCCGGATGGTTGAACAGGCTGAGACTCGGCGAATGCTCTCTGCACCTCAGGAGGAATATACCAAGTCACTATGGTCGGTGCGGAAATTCCGGTCTTCAGCCAAACCCGCCGCTGCTGAACTGGAAACGCCGATACTGGACATCGTCAGCGTAAGAGTCCGTTTCGGACAGACAGTTGCGGTCGACGATGCCAGCATCCGGTTCCACAAGGGTCGCACCGTGGCGATTGTGGGCGAATCCGGAGCCGGGAAGACCACCGTGGCCAGGATTGCCTCCGGACTCCTGGAGCCTGAGTCCGGGCAAGTCCTTCTTGAAGGCAAGCCCGTCTCCCCGCTCCTCAGAGGACGAAGCGCTGCTGAGCGACGCCAGATTCAATTCGTGCACCAGATGGCGGACACGGCGATGAATCCGACACAACGCGTGTGCGATATCATTGGACGCCCGCTGGAAATGTTCCTTGGCTTGAGTGGACGAAAGAAACTTGAGCGCGTGCGCGAATATCTCCGTCTTCTTGATCTGGAACCGGATGGGTTCATTGATCGCTATCCTGCCGCACTGTCCGGTGGCCAGAAACAACGGATTTGCCTCGCAAGGGCGCTTGCTGCGGAACCGAAATTCATCATCTGTGATGAGATCACTTCGGCACTGGATCAGCTTGTGGCAGAGAATATTCTGCAACTGCTGGTTAGGCTGCAACAGGAGTTCTCACTCTCCTATCTGTACATAACCCACGATCTTTCAACCGTCCGGGCGATTGCCGATGACGTAGTCGTCATGCACCAGGGCAGGTTGGTACGAAGCGGGACAAAGGAGAGAGTTCTTGCTCCTCCTTTTGATGATTATACCCAGACCCTTCTCGATTCCGTTCCTGAAATGAATCCCGATTGGTTAACAACTGTACTGTCGTCAGGACAAAGGCTGGAAACAGGCGGAGACCAGTAGAGGCAGAATTGTCTGCGAACCTGACAGCACCTGCGTTCTTCGGTCAATTTCCGAAAACGGCCAAGGCAAACCTTCGGGTCGAACCGGAAGAAGCGTCGGTCTCGCGGAGCCTGGCTTTCGGGATATCCGGCTAAATCCACCGCCAGGTACACCCGCCTTCACAGCACCCGTTTCGCGAGCGAAACACAGCCTGGACAGCAGCAGGCATGAGCCGGACAATGAGTTGATGTATCACATCGGTCTGACAAATTCGCACTATCTGCTGCAAGATCAGGTTCGCTGAGATATCTCCGACCTTGGCGGGTGGCCTGAAGCTTCGTAGGCGCATCACGAACAATCAGCTCTTCCGGAATTGACCCACGCAATGGGGGCGGTCTCATGAAACATCATTTGACGAGTGAGCAAATATCTTCATACCGGGCAAACGGCTTCCTCATGATCGAGGATTTTCTGAACAGAGACGAACTGGATACCTGGCGGGCGGCGATCGGAGAAGCGGTCTCGCACAGGGACGACAACAAGTTGCCCGAGCGCGTTGCCTCACCAAATACGTTACTTTCGACCGATCCGTTGCCTCATCAAGAATGTTACCCGGAGCGATTGTTTTGGGAGCAGGATCATGAGGGGGTCAAGCATGTCGGCACGAGACGAATTGCTGGGGGCTTTACGCCAGCGTTACGGCGAGGCAGAGCGCTCGGGCAAGTCACGCATACTGGACGAGTTCGTGTCGGTGACTGGGCATCACCGGAAGCATGCGATCCGTCTGCTTCGGGGTTCGGCTTCGACGCAGACGCGTGAAGGGAGGTCGCGGAAGTTCAAGTATGGCGACGAGGTTCGGGATGCCCTGGTTGTCCTGTGGGAGGCCTCGGACCGGATTTGCGGCAAGCGCCTGCAGGTCTTGCTGCCGTCTCTTGTGGAGGCGATGGAGCGGCATGGGCACCTGGAGTTGTGCGAAGATGTGCGGGTCGGCGTTCTGGCGATGAGCGCGGCGACGATCGATCGGCGTCTTCGCGATATCCGTGAGAAGGCAGGCATCCGGCGCCGGCGGTGCGTGCTCTCGCCGACTTCGGTGCGGCGGCGGATTCCTGTACGTGCGGGCCAGGACTGGCAGGATCCTGCGCCCGGGTTCATGGAGGGCGACCTGGTCGCGCACAGCGGTCCGGTCGCGTGCGGGAGCTTTCTGCAAACGCTGGTCATCACGGACGTCGCCACCGGATGGACCGAATGCGCTCCGGTTCTGTACCGGGAGCAGACCCTGGTGCGGGAGACCCTCGCCCAACTGCGCAGACGCCTTCCGTTTGACCTGCTCGGCTTCGATGTGGACAACGACAGCGTCTTCATGAACGAGACGCTTCTTGCATACTGTGAAGAGAGCGGGGTCGAGTTCACGCGCAGCCGGCCCTGGCACAAGAACGACCAGGCGTTGGTGGAACAGAAGAACGGTTCCGTGGTTCGGCGTATCGTCGGATATCGCCGCCTTGAGGGGCTGGCGGCGGCGGCGGCGCTGTCCCGGCTCTACGGGACGGTGCGCCTGTTCGTGAACTTTTTCCAACCCTCCTTCAAGCTCTCGGAAAAGACCCGGGACGGGTCCCTGGTCAGGAAACGCTACCACCGGCCGGCAACACCGTGCCGGCGGCTGCTTGAAGATGCCCGCACATCCCGGGCCGTGCGTGACGCGGTCACCGAGTTGCAGGAACGCCTGGACCCCGTTCTTCTCTTGCAGCAGATGCGACGCGGGCAGCAAGAGATAGCCGATCTCGCGGATGGCGTTCCGGTGCAGGCCGGGCCGGAAGAGACCTCGCTGGACGACTTTCTCGCCGCGTTGCGCACGGCCTGGACGGACGGTGAGGTTCGCCCGACCTCCAGGCCGGAGCCACAGCCGAAACGCGGCCGTCGTCGACCCGATCCGCTTGAGAAGGTCACGGACCAGCTGCGGATATGGTTTGATGCCGAACCCTGGGTTACGAGCCGGCAGTTGCTGGAGCAGCTGCAGGAGGAACATCCCGGCCTGTATCCGGACAACCTGTTGCGAACGCTTCAGCGGCGGGTGAAGATCTGGCGTCAGGAAAGGGTCCAGGGGTCATGGAACGCAAACGTCGGCAGGCTGCGGTCCGGATCACACCCCCAGAACTGGCTTCCAGAATCACCGGGTCTTCGGTAACATACTTGGTGAGGCAAAGGTTCAGCCCAGAGTAACATTCTTAAGTGAGGCAATACGAGCTATCATCTAGATTGTCGCTCTATACGTAGAGAATGCCGCCAGCCAGCGGGAGGTGGTCCTCAACTGAGGAAGCGTCCGGACGTCTGTCCTTCGGCATCTTCGCCGCACTCGCCGGGTTCGAGAGCGAACTCATCCGCGAACGCACCATGGCCGGCCTTGCGGCCGCCCGCGCCAGAGGGGATCGGTTCCGGCCAACTCTTCTGTTCACCACCCGTTTGACTTCCCAATCCAGTACAGCAATATCCACAACGTCAAATGAGCAGGGACTCGACTGATAGGTCGGGTCGCCCGCCGAATAGAACAGCCACCTACCTGTAGCGACTTGCGATCATCTGACGCCGCTACATCTACCGATACCTCGGGACGAAAGACGACTGACAAAAAATTTTAGCAACAGGGCCAAAATGATCACCTCCGGGATCAAAGTTTGCAACAGAGCTTTCAAAGTCCCCTCTCTGGCCGATTAAGCGGGCTGGCGGCGTGAGGATATTGATCAAGGCTGGGCGTTGGCATATATTGCCAATGAGGAGATGTGCCTGATGGTCACACGCAATGTTGTTCTCACCGACACTCAGGATCAGCTGGTTCAGACACTGGTCGCATCTGGGCGTTACCAGAATGTAAGCGAGACCATGCGCGCTGGCCTTCGATTGCTCGAGCAGGAAGAGGCGCAGCTCGCTGATCTCCGGCAGGGCCTGATGGAAGGTCTTGAGCAGGCGAACCGCGGTGATCTTGCCGAAGGGAGTGGGGAGGACGCCGTCCGTCGGGCCTTTGCGAAAGCACGCGCGACCTCATGAGCCGATCTTTACGGCTGACGCGCCGTGCTGAAGCCAGCCTTGTCGAGATTGCCAGATGGACGATCGAGAATTTTGGGCACAGGCAGGCCGAGCTTTACGAGACTGAGTTGCTCAGCCGTTGCGACGCGATCTTGAACGGCCAGGCGCATAGCCGGAGTTGCGCGGTTCTCGTGGATGACGCCGACGATCTCAGGTTTGTCAGGGCAGGGGAGCACTTCCTGGTGTATCTGGATCGGCCAGACGAAGTCGTCATCGTTGACATACTGCATTCCCGCAGCGATCTGCCCCGTCATGTTGCCGCACTGACGGCGCTCCAGCACGAAAGGTCCTGATTCGCGTCAGAGTCTTGCGGTCTTGGTCAGGTTCACGCGGGACCGATCACGCCGAAACTGATCTGGAGTGCGATTTGGAGGACCTGCCAAGCGAGCTGCGATGGCGCGAGTGGATGCGCCGGATCGAGGCCATGCTGTTCGCCACCGCTTCGTCCGGTGCGCGGGAAGATGGCCTAAACGGATCGAAGCTGCATATTGCAAGCCCGCGCCTGAAGCGCCGCGACTGCTGCGCCGCCGGCGATGCCGCTGACGCGGGGCATCTCGAGGAGGAACTCCTGGACCTGATCGGGGAACTCAACGGCTGGCCCCGGTCGTGACGGCGGCTGCGCCCCCTGGCGGATTCGCACACTGACGGCGGCCCGGGATGCAGTATTGGTGCAGCGAGGCTGTTGAGAGGAATCACCGGATGCCGCGGGAACCGATCCTGAACAGTGTGCTGGTTGCGTTTGCGGCACTCGTGGGTGCAGCCTTGGGTGATGCTTCCGCCCTATCGCCAATGCTTCATCCAGTGATTCCAGAACGTCTGGAGCTGGAGGCAAGGACAGAACCTGACCGGGATAAACACCGGTAGCCGGGCGGTAAGCCTCGCGCGCAATCTGAAGTTCACCTTGCCGCAGCAGGACCTCGCTCCGCGCTGACGCCAGGCGAGCTTCAACCAGACTGACATCCGTCCGGGTGCCTTCACCCAGCTCAAACCGTCCCTTGGAGTGTTATTCTGCACTCAGCCGAAACCGACCCCAACATGACAGAACCAGCCAGGATGAAAGCCCGGCAGACAGACAGGAAGCCCATCTTGTCCGGATATCTCAACAACACGTCTTTTGCGGACTCCCGAAAAGCCAAAACCCTTGCTGAGGAGAGTTCACCAGCAACAGAATCCGCCGTCCACCAGAAGATCCATGCCCGTGCAGTAGGACGATGCATCGCTTGCCAGGAAGATGGCCGGTCCAACCATTTCGTCAACACTCGCCATGCGTTGCATCGGTGTTTGACTTTCAAACTCCTTCGTCTGGTGAACCATCTCCGGGCGGGTGTTCATTGGTGTCGCGGTATAGCCCGGGCTGATCGAGTTGACCCTGACACCTCGATCGACCCATTCCATCGCCATCGACTTCGACATGTGAATCACACCGGCCTTCGAGGCGTTGTAGTGCACCTGCATCAGGCCACGGTTCACGATCACGCCGGACATCGAGGCAATATTGATGATCGAACCCTTGCCATGTCGCAACATCGCCCTCGCCTCTGCCTGGCAGGACAGGAAGATGCCCTTCATGTTGATGTCCATGAGAGTCTGGTACTGTTCCTCGCTCATCTCTTCTGCGGGATTGGCATTGGCTATGCCTGCGGCGTTCACCGAAATTCCCAAAGGACCGAGTTCGGATTCGGTCCTGGCAACGGCTGAATCCAGCGCAGCCCGGTCCGTAACGTCGGCGTTGATTGTGATCACCCTTCGGCCCGTCGCTCCGATCATCCGCTCGGAGTCGGAAAGCCCTGTGTCGGTGCGCCTGTCCAAGCATGCAACATCAGCGCCTGACTGTGCGAGTCCCATGGCGATGCGCTGTCCGATTCCGCTGCCTGCCCCGGTCACCAGGGCCACCCGGCCCGTCAGGTCGAACAATGCGGGTGCGTTCAGGGAGATTGTGGTCATTGCTTTCTCCTGCCGGCGCTGCACTTGATGGATTTCCGGTTGGCCCGGCGATTCAGGACATGATGAGTCCACCATCGACGTTGATGGTCTGACCCGTTATGTAGTCGGCGTCCTTGCTGGCAAGAAATGCAACCAGCCCGGCGACATCCCTTCCCTCGCCCGCACGCTTCATCGGGATATTCTGGACCCATTCCTCCATCAACTCGCCAGGTCCATAGTCGCCCAGCAACTCGCCCCAGACCCGATCATTGTAGACCCACATGTCGGTCCTTATGATCCCGGGACAGATGGCGTTGACGGTGATTCCGTCGGGCGCCACCTCCTTCGCGAGGCTTTGCGTCAATCCCATAACACCGAACTTGGACGCCGCGTAATGCGGAGTGTAGATGAATCCGTCCCGCGCCTGGCCTGATGCAATATTGATGAGCTTTCCGCCCCTTCCTGCCCCCCGCATCCGGATGATCGCTTCCTGGCAGCACAGGAAGGCACCCTTTGTGTTGACGTCCATCGTATCATCCCACTCCGTTTCGGTGAGATCTCCGATCTTCGCAATCGTGATGATTCCGGCATTCTGGACGGAGACGTCCACCCCTCCGAATTCCGCTGCCGCCCGATCGTAGAGATCCTTGACGGCGGACTTGTCCGTGACATCGCACAGGACTCCGATCGCGCCGGCCCCGGATTTGCGTAACCTGCCGGCGGCATCCTTCACCTGCTTGTCAACAGAGGCGAGCACCAGACTGGCTCCCTCCGACGCAAATCGTTCTGCCATTGCAAATCCGATACCCCTGTTTCCGACCGTAACGACAACAGTCATTCCGGCAAATCGATTCATCCGGCTC
The DNA here is from genome assembly GCA_963664715.2 of Paracoccaceae bacterium. Taxonomy (GTDB): domain Bacteria; phylum Pseudomonadota; class Alphaproteobacteria; order Rhodobacterales; family Rhodobacteraceae; genus JAPOXR01. The sequence continues at coordinate 96,457 of CAXXUY010000009.1, read as the reverse complement.
TCCTTTTCATTGTCGGGGCATTCAAAGGTTTCGTCTCAAGACGCCGCCCCCGTCATCCCCGGCACATTTCCGCAAAGATGCAACTCACCGGCTGCCGTGCGTATTTTCCCACCAATCAGCCAGTTGCTCTCTTGCAAGCATCTGCGATCCGGTCGCATGCTCGTGAGGGATCTTGTGGTTCCTGTTCATCGCCACCAGGTACTTCATCGTCCAGTAGCCGATTTCCCACTGGCGCTGGGCCTTGACGCCGGCAATTACACCATCCTCAATGAACTTGAGTGTCTCCTGAAGATCGTCCATACCGACGATGGTTACCTCTCCGGCCTTGCCGGCATTGCTAATGGCCCGGGCCGCACCAATCGGACTCGTTGCCGTCGAACCGAAAATGCCCGCTAGATCCGGATGTTCCGACAACGCCTGCTTGGTCAGGCTGTAGGCTCTCTCCAGGTTGTCGTCGTCGGCTTCCTCAAAGACAATCTCAAGTCCGGGACTCCCGGCAATCGCATCCTTGAACCCCTGAACTCGGGCAGTGTGATTGGTCGCCGTCAGGCTGCCGGCAAGAACGGCAATCTTGCCATGATTGCCCAGCGTCTCCGCCAGGAACCTTCCGAGATCCATGCCATCCTGGTGATCGCCCCTGTGACCCACGAAAGGGAATTCGTCGGAACAGAATGTATCGAAGGTTATGACCTTGATGCCGGCATCAACAGCCTTTCGAATCAACGGCGAATCCGTGGCTGGATCGAGGCACGACACGGCCAACCCGTCAGGTCGGCGATCTATGTTCGCCTCGATCAGGCGCTTGTGATCGGCAACATCTGCCTTTGACGGTGAATCCCAAACGACATCAACGCGGACACCTTCGGCTTCCAGTTCCTCGACCGCCCGTTGTGCCCCCTCTGCCACGACATCGTACCATGGATGGGTCAGCTTCGGGACAAATGTCACATTCAATGTCTCCTTGATCGGCCTGATCAGCGCCCCCTGATCAAACGCCTTGGAGTGTCCCGCTGTTGCCAGTTCCATGACAAAGACGTCATTTGCCTCTTCCCTGTCCAGTATGCCGGTCTGGCGTCCCTCCGACATCACCATGATGCGGTTCGAGACGCCCATCACCTCCTCGAGCTCCGAACTGACGACGATCACCGAAATTCCCCGCTCGGCTAGCTCGACAATGAGGTCGTAGATGGAGGAGCGCGCGCCGACATCGATGCCGCGAGTTGGTTCGTCCAGAAGGACAACACGCGGGTTCCTGGCAAGCCATTTGGCCAGAACGACCTTCTGCTGGTTGCCTCCCGACAATTCGTTGGCGTCCTGGTGACCGAATCCCTTGACGCCGAATTTCTTGATGTTTTCGGCGGCGAATTTCCTTACGCGACCGCCGCTGACCCACCCGGACGTCCCCACAGATTCAAAGTTGGTGTAGGCAAAGTTGTCCTGGATACTGTGGATAAGCACCAAGCCCTGCAATTTCCGGTCCTCAGGCACCAGTATGATGCCCTTCCTGATTGCATCGGCCGGATTGCGCGGCGTGATCTCCTCATCGTCAAGAAAGACCTTGCCGGAAGAGATCGGGTCGGCACCCGCAATTGCGCGTACGAGATCCGTTCTGCCGGCGCCGACAAGGCCTGCAATGCCGAAGATCTCGCCCTTCCTTACCTTGAAGTTCACATCGCTGAAGGATCCTCCAGCCGATGAGAGATCACGGACCTCCAGTACGGTCTCGTCGCCGGGAGCAGGAATGGCGGGGAACATCCGTTCCAGGCTGCGGCCGACCATTGCCTCGACGATGATTCGCACGGGCAGATCGGCCGTACCGAATTCCTGGACCTTGTCTCCGTCCCGCAATACGACAATTCGGTCCGCGATCTGCTTGATTTCCTCAATCCGGTGCGAAATGTAGATGATTCCCACCCCTTCCGACTTGAGTACTTCGATCTGCTTGAAGAGAAGCTTGGTTTCCGCTCCGCCCAATGCAGCTGTCGGTTCGTCGAGGATGAGAAGCCTGGCATTCAGCGTCAGCGCCTTCGCAATTTCCACCAGTTGCTGATTGGCGGTCGAAAGCCCTTCGACCACGCGTTTCGCTGAAACATCCAGTCCCAGCCTCTTAATCCCCTGCTGGGCGCGCTTTTCCATTTCTGCACGGTCGACGCGGCCGCGTTTCGTCAGGTAGCGACCGACAAAGACATTCTCGGCAATTGACACATGCGGCAACAGCGACAATTCCTGGTGAATCATGCCTACGCCGGCATCAATCGCCTCTCTTGGGTTGGCGGGCGCAAATGGTGCGCCTTGCCAGGTCATTTCACCGGAACTGGGAAAGACCGCTCCGGAAATGACATTTGAAACCGTGGATTTGCCAGCACCGTTTTCACCAAGGAGCGCCACGACCTCCCCTGCATGGACATCCATGTCAATCCCGTGCAGCACCTCGGTCGGTCCAAAGAACTTGCGAATTCCGCGGAGGGAAAGGATCGGGGCCGTGCCTTCGGAAGCCATGTGGTTGCCCAAGGGAAAACAGTGCTGTCTCCGGTTGCCTGTCGAACCCCGACATTCCCATTGATACCAACCATCTTGAGCGCGGGGTAAGGCCAATCGCCTGCGGGCGAAAGAACTGGTTGTTTGCCTGGACCGAGGATGGAGCCGAGCGGATTGCGACGGTTCAGAGCCTGTTGTTCACCTGCCGGCTGCACGGGGTCGATCCATGCAGCTGGCTGGTGGATGTTCTGCAGCGGGTTTCGGTCCATCCGGCGAAGAGGGTCGCTGAACTGACGCCGCGTCTGTGGAGGAAACACTTTGCCGGCAATCCGATGCGTTCCGATCCCGGAACCGGACAGATCGTTCAGGCCGCCAGGGCAAGAGGCTCGCCCGGCCGGATGTCGCGCCGTCGCCGCCGGGCGGTCAGGACATCAACCCCCTCCAGCAGGGCAAGAAGCCCGAACGGCGACAGCGGTTCGGCCGGACCGGACTGTGTGGCCCTGGCGAATTGGCCCTGTTCAAGCCGTTTGCTCCAAATCCAATATCCTCCCCGGTCAAGGGCCAGCACCTTCATCATTGTTCGGCGGCGATTCACGAAGACAAACCAGGAGCCTGAAGCCGGATCGCGACCAAACCGGTTGCGGACCAGGCCCGAAAGCCCGTCATAGGACTGGCGCATGTCGACCGGGGCGGTGGCCAGCCAGATGCCGCCTGCCGGAGTTCCGGACGCAATCATCGCCGTTTCAGTCGCAGAACGAGCCCGTTTCCGAGCTCCAATTCCATATCCCAGCCTGTCGGGGACGGTGCCGGCGGGTGGACTGCGACAAAGGCCGGGGCCGAAACGGTGTTGTTCAATTGACTGCGCCATTTTGAAAATGTCTTGCGCGACAATCCCCGGGTGGCACAGTATGATTTGGCGGCCTCGCCGCTTGCCTCGAAATCGCACAGGATCTCCCGCCATTCTTCGGCGCTGCGCCTGACCGGAGCTGCATGGCGGGCTCCTGTCGGTTCATTTTCCATGTCCAGTTCTCCGTGTTGACTGCGTGCAACGCACGCACGTCCGAATTATCGGGAAACGGAATGCCGGGCTCAATGGCAAAAGAACACGTCGCGGAATGGCCGGTTACGAACAGGCGGCGCGCGCCGTCGGCGTTTCGCTGTCGAAGCTGCGCCGCGGAATCGAGGGCCGCGTGCGGGAGCTGCGGAAAATGTTCCCGGCCTGGGGAAGGGGGAAGATCGCCGCCGTGCTGCGCCGTGAGGGGACCGCGGTCTCCGACGCGACGGTCGGTCGGGCCATCCGCGACCTGGTCCGCAGAGGCCGCATGGCCCCGGTCAGCGCCTTCACGGCGCACAGCCGCAGGAGCCGCCGGACCCGGCGGCCGCACGCGGTGCGGATCCCCCGCGCGCTGCGGGCCGAACGGCCCGGGCAGGCGGTCCAGGTCGACACGCTCACCGTGTCGCTGCGGCCCGGCAGGACCGTCAGACACTTCACCGCCGTCGACCGTCTCTCGCGCTGGGGCTGCGGCATGGCCGCCTCAAACGCGACCGCGGTCAGCGCCGCCCGCTTCCTTGACAAGCTGGTCCGCCAGGCGCCGTTCTCAGTCGAGGCCGTGCAGGTCGACGGCGGCTCCGAGTTCATGGCCGAGTTCGAGGCCGCGTGCGGAGACAGAAACATCACCCTCGCCGTTTTGCCGCCGAAGTCGCCGAAACAGAACGGACGCGTCGAACGTATGCAGGCGACGCTCAGAAACGAGTTCTACAATGTTCAGGACACCGCCGTGAACGTCTCCGGGCTCAGACCCCTCATCGACGAATATATGGAACTCTACAACGGCTGGAGGCCGCACGACTCCCTTGATGGAATGACCCCGACGAGTATCTCGAAAGTCGGCGAATCGGTGAGACCCCGCCGCTTCAGATGTCATGAGCAGGTACAGCGACTTGTCTGTGTCCGCGCAGGGGAGTAATTGATCGGAGATCAAGACTGCTGCGGAACATGGCTTGACAGGAATAGCAACCATTTTTGGAGGGTCCGGCTTCGTCGGGCGATATGTATGCAGTCGGCTTGCGAGAGCGGGCTGGCGGGTTCGGGTTGCCGTTCGTAGGCCCAACGAGGCACTGTTTGTCCGGACCTACGGCGTGCCGGGCCAGGTCGAACCGATTCAGGCCAACATCAGGTACCCTTCATCAGTGGAGGCAGCGGTCCAGAATGCCGACGCTGTCATCAACTGCGTTGGAATCTTGGCAGAGTCCGGATCGCAGAGATTCCACGAAATGCATGTGGGAGGAGCGCGAAGCATCGCGGTGGCGGCTGCGAAGGCAGGAGCCGCGAGGATGGTGCATGTATCGTCGCTCGGTGCTGACCCGGATAGCAGGAGCGCGTATTCGAGATCCAAGGCGGCAGGTGAACAGGAGGTCGCAGAAAACTTCGAGGAGAGCACAATTGTTCGCCCCTCTGTCATTTTCGGTCCTGAGGACCAGTTCTTCAACAGGTTTGCGGCCATGGCGCGCCTGTTTCCGGTGGTTCCGGTTGTCGGCGCCAGAACACTGTTCCAGCCCGTCTACGCGGATGATGTTGCGCGCGCTGTCTGCAAGGCTGTTGAGGACCGCAGTGTATCGGGTGTTTATGAACTCGGAGGGCCCGACATCGCATCGTTCCGGGATCTCATGGGCAAGATGCTTGATGTGATTCGCAGACGGCGGTTCATTGTCGAGCTTCCAGGATTTGCCGCGGGAATCATGGCATTCAACCTCGGAGCGGCGCAGTTCATGACAGGCGGGCTGTTCGTCAACAACATCCTGACCCGGGACCAGATTCGCCAGTTGGGCGTCGACAATGTCGTGGGCTGCGATTCGAAGACCTTTTCGGATTTGGGTATTGAACCGACATCCATGGACTCGATGCTGGAAAGCTACCTCTACCGGTTCAGGCCAGCGGGGCAGTACACGGCGATCCATGAATCTGCAGCGCCTGCGGGGCCGGACGAGCCCGGCTGACCATTCATTCGTCGTCTCGGTTCTCCGGAAGGGAAATGCGGCTGTGGATCCCGAGTCCGTCGTCAGTCTTCCCGCCAAACTCGAACATGATCTTCAGACTGTGTTCAGGTGAAATCCGCTCACCGTCATAGTCGAAGCCGAATGATCCCTCCCCGGTAATCCTGAGGGGACCGGTGTATGGCCGCTCACCGCCCTGTGGACTCTCCGTCTCGAGGCATTCCTCGGCGAGTGCGGCATCTTCCGCAAAGCAGTCGATCATCAAGGGAGAAACAGCTCCGAACTCGGTCGTTCCGCTATCCTCGGCCGAGAGCCCGGCTGGAAAGCAGACCGTGACAGCCAGGGCGAAGGCCAATCCGCAAGCCCGCGCGCCGGCACCTTGGTGCTGATTCAAGCGAAATCGAATGGTCTCTATTGGTCCAGTAGCTCCGGAACGGCCGGTCCGTAGTCGGCGCCGGGGTAAACAGGGTCGCACCAGTGTCGCGTCGGCCGTCAGCGGAGTCAAACCAAAACGAGCAGTGTCGCCCCGAGGGCGATCCGATAGAGAATGTAAGGGGTGAAGCGATACCTGTCGAGGAAGCGCATCATGAGATGCAGCGCGATCAATGCGGAGAGAAAGGAAAAAGCGGCGACTATGACTGCTTCCCTGAGGCCGCCGAGGCCTTCGCTGGAATAGGCCTGGACTCCGGAGATCAGGCCGGCCGCCGCGATCGTGGGAATGGACATCAGCATTGCAATTCGGACGCTGTCCTTTCGGTTGAACCCGCAGAATCTGGCCCCCGAAATCGCAACGCCCGACCTGGACGAGCCTGGAACCAGGGAGATCGCCTGCCAGAGCCCGACGATCAGCGCGTCCCGGATACCCCATTCGCGGACGCCGCGCACGGTACCCCCGCTCCGGTCCGCCCAATAAAGGACAAGACCGAACAGTATCGTGGCCCATGCGATGATGGTCGGATTGCGCAGTTCGTCTGCCAGTCCGGAGTAAAGCAGGATCGACCCCGCGATTACGACCGGAACCGTGGCGATGGCGAGGCGGATAACAAGGCCGGCTTCGGTTGTCGCCGCGTTGCCGGAGACGAGACCCAAGGCGCCACGCCAGAGGAGCACTGTCTCCTTCCGGAAGTAGGTCAGAACGGCAAGCAGTGAACCGAGATGGGCCGCTACGTCAACCGTTCTGCCATGATCTTCAAATCCTGTCAGCACAGGAACGAGTACGAGGTGACCGGATGACGACACGGGAAGAAACTCGGTGATTCCCTGAACCATGGCCAAGACCAGCAGGTGAAGCGTTGTCATGCGAATTTCCGCTCTTCGGGGCCGGTCCAGGCAGAAAATTGACAAAAAGGTAACATATTATGCCATAACTTTAAGACATTTTCAGGCAAGCAACCCAGAAATCCACAAAAAAACATGATATAGGTCATAATTAGTGACTTTAAATTTCTGGCGAAACCCGCTAATAATCCAAACCCCGCCGAACTCCGAATTGCAACTGGCAAGAGTGTGCAACGATATGTCCAGGCAAAAAATGCTCGCTTTCGTCGATATTGGCAAGGAAATGCCGTTGAAGCGGCCGATTGGAATCCGTGCCGAGGATTTCCGCGAGATCTATGACCAGTACGTGCCGGCCAAGGCCGCCGAACAGGCGAGTCGATGTTCACAATGCGGCGTTCCTTACTGCCAGACACATTGTCCCCTCCACAACAACATTCCCGACTGGCTGCGCTTGACTGCCGAAGGCAGGCTGAAAGAAGCCTACGAACTGAGCCAGTCAACGAACACCTTTCCGGAAATCTGCGGACGCATCTGTCCTCAGGACCGGTTGTGCGAGGGAAACTGCGTCATCGAACAGTCCGGGCACGGCACAGTCACGATCGGTTCGGTGGAGAAATACCTGACCGATCTCGCCTGGCAGGAGGGCTGGGTCCGGCCGGTGCAACCGCTTGCGGAATATTCCTTTTCAGCAGGCATCATCGGTGGCGGCCCCGCCGGGTTGGCTGCGGCGGACCGGCTGCGGAGAGAAGGGCTGCAGGTCATGGTCTACGACAGGCATGACCGTGCAGGCGGCCTGCTGACCTACGGCATACCGGGATTCAAGCTGGAAAAGCCAGTGGTCATGCAGCGCGCCCGGCAGCTTGAAGAAGGCGGTGTCGAATTCGTCCTCAACTGCGATGTCGGAGTCGACATCGGCTTTGACGAACTCAGGCGGCGTCACGACGCCGTGCTGATCGCAACAGGGGTCTACAGGTCGCGCAATCTCGAAGCGCCGGGAGTCGGCCTGGGCGGCATTGTTCAGGCAATTGATTACCTGACCGCGTCGAATCGCAAGGGATTTGGCGATGCGGTTCCCGAATTCGAAAACGGTCGACTCAATGCCGAGGGCAAGAGAGTCGTTGTCATCGGTGGTGGCGACACTGCGATGGACTGTGTCCGGACCGCGGTCAGGCAGGGGGCAAGATCCGTCAAGTGCCTCTATCGCCGAGACCGCGGCAACATGCCCGGGTCGCGACAGGAGGTTGCAAACGCGGAAGAGGAAGGTGTCGAATTCGTCTGGCTGACCAATCCTCGGGCGTTCATGGGAAAGAGCAGCGTGAATTCTGTCAGGATTGCCCGCATGCGCCTCGGGCAGCCTGACGCCACCGGGCGCCGCTCGCCAGAGGAACGCAAGGGCGAGGATTACCGGGACGATGCAGACCTTGTCATCATGGCGTTGGGATTCGAACCCGAGGACCTGCCGGGTCAATGGAATGCCGGTGACCTCGATGTAACGGGCTGGGGAACTGTCCGGGCAGCGTTCGGAACCGGCAGGACAAATCTGCCGGGCGTTTACGCCGCGGGCGACATCGTCCGGGGAGCCAGCCTTGTCGTCTGGGCAATCCGTGACGGGCGCGAGGCGGCAGACGCCATACTGGATCAGGCGGGATCAGTCATTGGGGCTGCGGCTTGAGGGGGAAGGACATGAATGAACTTGAACCAGGCTGGCGACAGGCGGAACAGGCAAGACGAGATGATCTCGAACTGCGCGGCCTTTACAGCGGGCAGTTCGAGCACGATTCCTGCGGTGTCGGCCTGGTTGCCGCTATCGACGGGCGAAAATCCCGGAAGGTCGTTGAAAACGGAATCGAGGCCCTGCAGGCTGTATGGCACCGGGGGGCCGTTGATGCTGACGGAATGACCGGTGACGGGGCAGGATTGCACGTCCAGATTCCGGATGGATTCTTCAGGGATCAAATCGGAAGAACTGGCCACGTGGCGGATCCGGACCGTCGGATCGCGGTCGGAATGGTATTCCTGCCCAAGGCCGATTTCCTCGCTGTCGAGGCGTGCAGGGCAATCGTCGAATCCGAAATCCTCAGGATGGGTCATGGAATCTATGGTTGGCGCCATGTTCCCGTGAACACGTCCGTGCTCGGCGAAAAGGCCGACGCGACCAGACCGGAAATCGAACAGATACTCATTCGGGACGACAAGGACCGTTCGGAAGAGGAATTCGAAAGGGACCTCTACCTGGTCCGCAGGCGTATCGAAAAGGAAGTTGCGGCTGCCCAGATTTCCGAATTCTACATTTGTTCACTTTCCTGCAGGTCCATCATCTACAAGGGAATGATGCTCGCGGAACAGGTTGCGGAATTCTATCCCGACCTCAAGGACGAGGGTTTTATTTCCGCGTTCGCGATCTACCACCAGCGCTACTCGACAAACACGTTTCCACAGTGGTGGCTGGCCCAGCCATTCAGGACGCTGGCGCATAACGGCGAAATCAACACGCTGAAGGGCAATCTGAACTGGCTTATGAGCCACGAGATCAGGATGGCCTCGGCCAGCTTTGGCGAGCATGCCGACGACATCAGGCCCGTCGTCGCGCAGGGTGCTTCCGACTCGGCCGCACTCGATGCGGTATTCGAGGTGATGGTCAGGGCCGGGCGCAGTGCGCCGATGACCAAGACCGTGCTTGTGCCCGAAGCCTGGTCAAAGAAGGCCAGGGAACTCCCGCAGGCCTGGCGCGACATGTACAACTACTGCAACGCGATCATGGAGCCGTGGGATGGTCCGGCCGCACTTGCGATGACGGACGGGCGCTGGGTTTGTGCGGGCATGGACCGCAATGGACTCAGGCCTCTCCGCTATACTGTGACCGATGACGGTCTGCTCTATGCTGGCTCGGAAACCGGGATGGTGACGGTCAGCGAGTCGAGTGTCGCAGAAAAGGGTGCGCTGGGTCCGGGTCAGATGGTTGCGGTCGACCTGAAGGAATGCAGGCTCTTCCATGATCACGAGATCAAGGACATGCTGGCCGCAAGCCAGCCCTATGCGGAATGGACCAGCAACATCCAGGAGTTGGAGGATGTCGTCGGGACTCCATCGGAAAAGGTGCTGTTTTCGGGAGATGAACTCAGGCGCCGCCAGTTGATGGCGGGTTTTACGCTCGAGGAACTCGAAACGGTTCTCGCGCCGATGGCGGAAGAGGGGAAGGAGATCGTGGCCTCCATGGGAGATGACACTCCCCCGGCGGTGCTGTCCTCGAACTATCGGCCGCTGAGCCACTACTTCCGCCAAAATTTCAGCCAGGTGACCAATCCGCCGATCGATTCCCTGCGCGAGCACAGGGTGATGAGCCTGAAGACCAGGTTCGGCAATCTGAGGAACGTGCTCGATGAAGGAAGCAGCCAGTTTACAGCTGCAGTGTATGACACCCCATTCCTGAGCAATGGCACTTATGACGCGGTCATGGGATATTTCGGCGAATCCGTTGTCGAAATCGACTGCACCTTCCCTGCCGATGGCAAGGATGATGCGCTCCAGTCGGCGCTCGATCGCATCCGGAGCGAGGCCGAGGACGCAGTGCGATCAGGTTCCGGCCACATTGTCCTTTCGGACATCGATCAGGGCCCCGACAGAGTGCCGTTGCCAATGATACTTGCAGTTGGCACCGTTCACAGCTGGCTCACGAGGCAAGGGCTCCGTACCTTCACATCGATCAATGTCCGGTCCGGGGAATGCATTGATCCGCATTACTTTGCCGTGCTTGTCGGATGCGGGGCAACGACGGTCAATGCATATCTCGCCCAGGATTCACTTGCTGACAGGATCTCACGCAATCTGCTGGACATGAATCTGAACGACGCAGTTGCGAGCTACCGGGAGGCGATTGACCAGGGGTTGCTGAAGATCATGTCCAAGATGGGGATTTCAGTGATTTCTTCGTACAGGGGCGGGCTGAATTTTGAGGCGGTCGGGCTCTCAAGAGCCATGGTCGCCGAACACTTTCCGGGCATGCAGAGCCGCATCTCGGGCATCGGCGTCTCGGGTTTGCTGAGCAATTTGCTCTCCGTGCACAGGCGGAGTTGGGGAACAGCCCATGCGACGCTACCGGTCGGCGGCTTCTACAAGGCTCGCCATTCAGGCGAGACCCATGCGTGGGAGGCGCGCGCAATGCATACGCTTCAGACCGCCTGCGACAGGTCGAGCTACGGCCTGTGGAAGAAGTACTCCGAGCAGATCCGGGCGAAGCCACCCATACACCTTCGGGACTTGCTGGAAATCGGCAAGACATCTGATCCAGCACCGCTGGAGGAAGTCGAATCGATCACGGCGATCAGGAAGAGGTTCGTCACTCCGGGAATGTCGCTCGGTGCACTGAGTCCGGAAGCACATCGGACATTGAACGTCGCCATGAACCGGATCGGGGCAAAATCCGATTCCGGTGAAGGCGGCGAAGACCCGGCGCATTTCAAGTCCGACCCGAACGGCGACAATCCCTCGGCCAGGATCAAGCAGGTGGCCAGCGGCAGGTTCGGTGTCACTGCCGAATATCTCAACAATTGCGAAGAGCTGGAAATCAAGATCGCCCAAGGTGCAAAACCGGGCGAGGGTGGTCAGCTACCCGGGATGAAGGTCACCGAGTTGATTGCGCGGCTCAGGCATTCGACCAAGGGCGTCACCCTGATTTCTCCGCCACCGCATCATGACATCTACTCGATCGAGGATCTTGCGCAGCTGATTTACGATCTCAAGCAGATCAACCCGCGGGCAAAGGTGACAGTGAAACTGGTCTCCGCCACGGGTATCGGAACGATCGCGTCGGGCGTTGCCAAGGCCAAGGCCGACGTCATCCTGATATCCGGCCACAATGGCGGAACCGGGGCTTCACCTGCGACGTCGATCAAGTATGCCGGACTTCCCTGGGAGATTGGACTTGCCGAGACGCATCAGGTTCTGACGCTGAACAACCTGCGGGACCGGGTTACCCTGCGAACGGATGGCGGGTTGCGGACTGGGCGCGATGTCGTGATCGCCGCATTGCTTGGTGCAGAGGAGTTTGGCATCGGAACTGCCGCCCTGGTGTCAATGGGTTGCATCATGGTCCGACAATGCCATTCAAACACGTGTCCGGTCGGCGTGTGTACGCAGGACGAGCGGCTTCGGGAAAAATTCTCCGGCACGGCGGAGAAGGTCGTCAATCTCATTACCTTCTATGCGCAGGAAGTCCGGGAAATCCTGTCCTCGATAGGTGCTCGCTCGCTTCAGGAGATCATCGGAAGAACCGACTTGCTGGCACAGGTATCTCGCGGTGCCGACTATCTGGACGATCTCGACTTGAACCCATTGCTGGTGAAGGTGTTGGAGGACAACAGCCTCACCCACAGCTCGGTTCGCCCGCGAAATGAAGTGCAGTCGACGCTTGACGAGGAAATCTTCACCGATGCTGAACACTTCTTCGATGGCGGTGAAAAGATGCAACTTTCGTACACGGTTCGCAACACCGACCGGACGATTGGCGCCCGAACGTCTTCACGTATCGTGTCCAGGTTCGGCATGAACAACCAGCTGCAACCGGACCACCTGACTGTGAGACTGACGGGTTCGGCGGGACAGTCACTTGGAGCATTCGCCGTAAGGGGTCTCAAGATTGAAGTTTCGGGTGATGCCAACGACTATGTCGGCAAGGGCCTGTCCGGTGGCACCCTCGTGCTTCGGCCGCCATTGGCCTCGCGGCTCGTGCCGTCCGACAACACGATAATCGGCAATACGGTGCTGTACGGAGCCACGGGCGGCTACCTGTTTGCCGCAGGCAGGGCAGGCGAGCGATTTTGCGTGCGCAATTCCGGCGCCCAGGTCGTGGTGGAGGGCTGCGGTGCGAATGGCTGTGAGTACATGACCGGCGGTGTTGCTGTCTTGCTTGGTACGGTGGGCGCCAATTTCGGCGCGGGCATGACCGGCGGGATGGCATACCTTCATGACCCGGAAGGAAACGCCGAGATCCTGTTCAACATGGCGACGCTGGTTGTCGTTCCGTTGTCTTCACCGCATTGGGAAGAGCAGTGCCGCAGCCTGATCGAGCGGCATGCAGCAGAAACGCAGAGTGCAAAGGCGACGCGAATCCTCGACAACTGGGAGAATGAGCGGAACAATTTCCTGCAGGTCTGTCCCAGTGAAATGGTTTCGAGACTACCCCATCCGCTTGAGGAGACAGTAGAAGCGAAATCTGCCTGACCGACAAGCCACCGTGGTCACACTGCAACGCTTTCGCGATCAGTTCCCCTGCCGTGGTTTGAAATGCCGATCATTTCATTGCGAATGCAGAATCGGGACGCATCTCGAAATCGCAAGGTCAGCCGGCGAAAGATGTGGTTGCATGGATGAAGGTGCAGCCAATGGCTCCGGAATGACTGTGTCGAATGTCAGTAATAGAGAGTAACCACATGCCGCGCCTCTGCAAAGAACAGCCATCGGGAAATCCCGGTTCCGACGAGGTGGAACACGGTTGCAATGGCCGCAAAGGGCGCAACATTGCCGATGGCGAGGCCCAGCAAGAGCATTAGAACTGCGATGGCGCAGCCAAGTGTCAGTGCAATGCGCCGAAGCTTGGTGGCATGTCGGCGCGCCACGACATAGCCCATTTCGTCAAGCAGGTAATTCGAACCGGTGTGGGGCCGTTCCAGCAGACGGACGCGACCGTGACTTCCCAGTCCCGTTGCCGTTTCCGGCGTCGAGGACCCCAGTCCCACCCGGTCCAGGCGATTCCACCATGCAAACTTCAGCACCCAGGCTGTCAGGGTGCAGGCGATGGCAGCAACAGCGAAGCCGTCCCTTTCGAAGCCCGGAACTCCCGGCATTGCGCAGGCGATCGTCGCTCCGCCACCTGCGGCCAGAGACAGGAACACCAGCGGTGTCAGAGGAGTGTTCCAGGCAGGAACCGCCCTCATCGGGGCATAGATCATTGAAGTCGCAAAGACGGCGGCAACACAGAGCAACGCAGCCAGCCATCCCAGCCAAAGGGCCGCGGGCGATTCCTGCCACAGCGCGATGCCATGAAGGAAAATGACCAGCGCACCGGCAGGTGCCAGTATGCCTTCCCTGGATAGCCAGGATGAGCGCCACTGCGACAAGGCCCGCCATGCCCGCAGGGGGCGGCGCAGATGCAACAACGAACAGCAAAGGCCGGTTCCTGTCAGAATTATGGCCATAGCTGCGCCAAGCGCAGTCCCGATGTCACTGGCACCGGGGGACAACAGGCCGAACCAGAATCCAAGACCGAGACCTGCCCCGGACAGGGTTGTAAACAGGATAATCGAAATTGCCGGATGCATGGCGATCAGACAATCAAATGCGTTCGAGTGCCCGGTCGACCCAGGCAAGGATGCCGGACAGTTCCGTTGTCTCCTCTTCCGTGCTGCCGTTTCCTCCTGTTTCCAGCTTTGCGGCCCCACTTCTCTCCGTTGGCAAGAGATACTTGTTCGTCGGCCGTGTCTCCTGCTCGGGCATCAGGTCAACGCCGCCGCGCTCGCTTGCAAGCCGCGAAACAGCCGAACTCGGATCCGAAAAATCGCCGAAATGGCGGGCGTTTGCCGGACAGGTCCTCACGCAGGCCGGCTCCCGGTCTTCTTCCGGGAGGTTCTGGTTGTAGATTCGATCCACGCAAAGCGTGCACTTTTTCATGACTCCGGCGGACGGATCCATTTCCCGGGCTCCGTACGGGCACGCCCAGGCACAAAGGCCGCATCCCATGCACTTGGATTCATCCACCAGGACGATTCCGTCCTCCGACCTCTTGAAGGAGGCGCCGGTCGGGCAGACGGTAACGCAAGGGGCATCGTCGCAATGAAGGCAACTCTTGGGAAAATGAACGACGGCAGCAGAGGTGCCTTCGCCTGCCTCGAACGCGTGAACCCGGTTCAGCCACGCGCCCGACGGGTCCGCTCCCCAGGGATCGCTGTCGGCCAGCGGGGCGCCGTAACCACCGGAATTCCAGGCCTTGCAATTGACGACGCAGGCATGGCAACCCACACAGATGTCCAGGTCGACGACGAGGCCGAGCTTGCTTCGGGTCTCCTTTGGCAGCGACGTCACTTCTCTGACTCCCCTTCTTCGCCGCCGTCCGCTGTCAACATCTCACGTAGCGCCGCGGCAGGGTCGTCCTTACGCATCAGTGATTCTCCAACCAGGAAGCTCCTGGCGCCGGCATCCCACGCCTCGGCCAGGTCTCTTGGCGTGCGCAAGCCACTTTCTGCAATCACATGTCGTCCCGAACCGGCCGCCAGTGGAGCCAGTTCAATTGTGGTTGACAGGCTGGTTTGGAGCGATTTCAGGTTACGATTGTTGATCCCGAGCAAAGGTGATCGGAGATTCAGGGCGCGGTCCAGTTCATTGCGATCGTGAACTTCGACAAGCACGTCCATGCCCCACTCGAACGCTGCCGCCTCGATTTCCAAGGCAAGAATGTCGTCGAGTGCCGCCATGATCACAAGAACACAGTCGGCGCCGAGCATTCTCGACTCTGGAACCTGCCAGACATCGATCATGAAGTCCTTGCGCAGCACCGGCAGCAAAATCGCCTCTCTTGCCGCCATCAGATCGGCATCGCTTCCGAGAAAGTAATGCTCGTCGGTCAGAATCGAAACGCATGCGGCACCGCCGTATTCGTAAGCCCGGGCAACATCTGACGGGGCTACATCATCCCGGATCAGTCCCTTGCTGGGCGATCCCTTCTTGAATTCGGCGATCGCGCCGTATTCTCCTTTCTCAGACCTTGCCCTGAGCGCGGCATGAAAACCGCGAGTCGGCGATGCGTCCCGGGCCCGGCTCTCGACTTCGGCGAGTCCCATGCGCTGTTTTCGCGATGCGACCTCTGAGCGCTTGTTGTCGCATATCGTCTTGAGTGCGCTGCTCATACCGAACCGTCCGCAGAAATGCGGTACCCCAAGCAGAGTGCATTCGGCACCCGCATGTTGAACGAGGGGTAAACGGGCTTCGCAAACTCAATAACTCGCATGCGGCGGTCTCCTCGACCTTTGCAACCAGCATTCGACGAGTGAAAGGATGAACCTGCAAAAGTTGAATTCACTGCACGCGACATTTCTCAACCGCACCACTCTTTGCCGTATTCGAGCACATCATTTCGTTTGCCGATTCCGGGGAGAGTACCTTGAACGGAGTCTTGCGGCCCGCCAGTATCATGTTCCAACTCCGCCTTGGAAATCCGTATTCTCAGATCGAACCAGGCCGCCTGACCGGTTATCGGATCCGAATTCGACGATTTACCCCCGGAATCGCGGTCCGGAATCAGGTGATTCAGGAGGAAGCCCCGGGTGGCCTCTGGGGCATCTTCGGAGAGAGTCCATGCGCCCTTGCGCTTGCCGATTGCGTTCCAGGTCCAGACGGTGGACGAATTGAGCGCCTCCATCCTCTTGACCTTCACCCGGATTCGGCCGATGCGGGATTCGGCCCAGATCCAGTCGCCGTCGACCAACCCCTGACTGTCGCAAACCTCGGCGGGGACATAGAGGAAATTCTCCGTATGGATCTGGCGAAGCCACGGGTTGTGGGAGCCCCAAGAGTGGTACATTGCCATCGGCCGCTGCGAAATTGCGTTCAGTGGGAATTCCTCGGCATCCTCTTCTTGGGCCGGCAACCAGTGCGGCAGCGGATCGAAGTTTGTGGCAATGCGCCCGCGCAGACTTTCGGGTGGCAGGACTTGTCCATGACCCTCGGCCGCCAGACGGAATTTCTGCATGGGCTCGGAGTAAAGCTGGAGCAGGAATGGGACGGGCTTGTCGAACAGGCCGAACTCGACTGCCCATTCCTGGTAGGCAGCATTCACGTGCTTGAAATATTGAGCCCCCTCGGGGATCTTCCCTGTCCAGAATCCACCCGCCGCGATATACCGGTCAAGCTGATGTTCATTGGGCTCCCCCCTGCCTTCGAGGCAACCATCGGCCCCGCGCCAGCCTGAAAGCGGGCCGACGCCCGGCCGAACCTCGCGGGTTGCCATGTAGTGGGCATAGTCACGCCATCTGGGCTTGCCGGATCCGTCGACAAATCCGGGCAGTTCGAGCCGCGCGCCAATTTCAATCAGCACGTCCTGGAACGGACGGACATCGCGGTCCGGGGCAACTACCGGGTGACGAATCGCATCGGCGACTAGGTCCGGCTCACCGATCGGCCGGTCGAGAAGCGATATGCAGTCATGTCGTTCTAGGTAGGTGGTGTCGGGTAGCACCAGATCGGCAAATGCCACGGTCTCAGACCAGAACGCGTCGGAAACAATGAGCCTCGGAATCCTGTATTTGCCTTCCTGGTCGCGGGCCGCCAGTGCCTCCATGGCGGCAGGCGTGTTCATGGATGAATTCCACGCCATGTTTGCCATGTAGAGAAACATGACATCAACCGAATAGGGCACGCCCTGGGCCGCATTCGGGATTGCGGCATGCAACTTCCCGTGAACCGCAAGTGGTGCTTCCCACGAAAATGCCCTGTCCAACCGAAGCGCTTCCCCCTGCTCGTCAACGAGCAGGTCCTCGGGGCCAAGTGGATATCCCAATGGCGGTCCGGTCAGGGGTTCGCCTGGCTTTCGTGGCCTGCCTGGCCTCGGGTGGGATTCCGCCGGTTTCGGATAGGGCGGCTTGAATCTTGTGCCCCCCGGGCAGTCAACGGCGCCGATCAGCATCTGCAGCAGATGCAGCGCCCGGCAGGTCTGAAAACCGTTGACGTGGGCCGATATGCCTCGCATGGCATGAAGGGCAACGGGCCTTGCCAGTGTTCGGGAGTGGCGAACGCCGCGCATATCAGTCCAGGGTATGTCGAGTTCGAAGGCCTCGTCGAAGGCCACACGCGCGATCTCTGCAGCCAGGCCGCGGATTGCGGCGGCCGATATTCCGGTGCGATGCGCCACTTCTTCGGGGTGGTATTGCCGGTCGAGATACTTTGACGTCACCAGTTCGAATACCGTCGTTGCACAAACGTTCCCGGCCTGGCCGTTGACGGTTGTGAGTGCCGGGACGGCTCCGGGCTGATCGAACGGAACAGCCGTTCCCGTGACAGAATCGCGCACGAGCGGCCTTCCGTCATCACTTCGTACGAACAGGCCGAAATCTGGACCCGGGGACATGTTCACGAGCCAGGGCGCGTTCGTGCGCTGCTGCAGCGCGGCAACATCAATCTTTCGTTTCCGCAGGAGTTCGCCGACCAGAGACAGGATCAGGAGGCCGTCGGTTCCGGGACGTATCCCGAGCCAGGTGTCGGCAATGGCCGAATATCCGGTGCGAACCGGATTGACGGACACGATTCTCGCTCCGTTTCGGCGCATTTCAGACAGGCCGAGCTTGATTGGATTGGAGTCATGATCCTCGGCAACCCCGAACAGCAGCAGCAACCGGGTCCGTTCCCAATCCGGCTGGGCGAATTCCCAGAAGGAACCGCCGATGGAGTAGATTCCCGCTGCCGCCATGTTGACGGAGCAGAAACCGCCATGTGCGGAGTGGTTGAGGGTGCCGAATTGCTGGGACCACCAGCCAGTCAATGCCTGGCTCTGATCCCTGCCGGTGTAGAACGCCAGGCCCTTTGGATCCTTCAATCTGGTTTCGGCCAGCCATTTCACGGCAGTGTCCAGGGCCTGTTCCCAACTGATTTCCTCGAACTGGCCGCTTCCCCTCGGGCCGGTGCGCAAAAGTGGTGATGTCAGCCGTGCCGGCGACTCGAGGTGCAGCATTCCGGCCGAGCCCTTTGCACAGAGCACTCCCTTGTTCACCGGGTGGTCACGGTTGCCCTCTATATATCTTATCCGGCCATTTCTCAGATGGACGTCAATTCCACATCGGCACGCGCACATGTAGCAGGTTGATTTCCTGATTTCGTCGGAAACGACAGGAGACAATTCCACAGCAGGCTGGTTCATCTGGACTATGGACTTCAATGCACAGATCGGCAGAACATCCTGATCCTATGATAAGAAAATACCCTGAATGGCAAGGGTTATCAGGTCATACCCTGCCGGCCCGGTTGCGGAACGCAGTTTCCGGCCTGCCAGACGGCGGCGGCAAGGTTCTTCTGCCGGTTACGAAGGCAAGAAAAATCAAGAAAATCGCCAATTTCTGCCAGATAGCTGGAATCACTACTTGAATTGCGCGGAGCTAGTCAATAGATGCCCCTGCGAATCGCACTTGCCAACTCCAATTCGGAAGCCTTCGGTAGTTCGGCAGATGGCGAGACCAGAGTTTCAAATTATCGCCAAATCCTCCTCCCTGTTGGCGATAACGGATGGCGGGCCAGTTGGCCCGTCATCCTTCAATTTGGGACCTATATCAAGAATCACACCAGGCGCCGCACCTACGGTGCTGGTCAAAATTCAAGCCTTTGATATCACGTCGTTTTCTCTTTGTCAATCTGCGGCTTCGGACAGGATATGCCAGTTATTTGTTCCCCCGCTGCAACTATACAGGAGAAAAAACGGTGCCTGCCGCAACCCTCACCGATGCCCGAATCAGGGCGCTCAGATCCCGCATGTCCGCTCGCCACGTCCGCGACGCCAAGCTGAAAGGCTTCGGTGTCCGGGTGCTGCCGTCGGGAGGCGGGCGCTACTTCATTCACTGCCAACACAACGGGAGGCGCATCTGGAAGATCGTCGGCGATGCAGACGAGCTGAGCGTGAGCGCGGCGCGCTCGCGCGCGACCGCGATGCTGGCCGCGATCAGGCAGGACGCACCCGTGCCGACGCAGCCCGAGGAGACGGTCTTCGAGGCCGTTGCCGAAGCGGCCTTCCGCAGGCATGAACGAGTCTGGAAGCCCCGCACGATCGAAGTGAACCGCGGATATCTCCGCAAACAGATACTCCCCCGCTTCTCGGGGTGCCAGATCGCGGAAATCACCCGGCAGGACGTCGTGCACTGGTTCGCCTCGTTGCGCGCGACCCCGGTCGCCGCGGACAGGTCCATGCCGGTCCTCTCCGTCATCATGCGCGAGGCGGAACGAATGGGTTTCCGGAAGGAGGGGTCCAATCCCTGCCTCGGCATCCGCCGCTACCGAAGGCAGGGCCGGGAGCGCTTCCTCAGCGATGCGGAAATCCGATCCCTGGCAGTTTGCCTCAAGGCCCATGAAGGCGACGAGCCGCTGGCCGTCGCTGCCATCCGGCTGCTTGTGCTGACCGGATCCCGGAAATCGGAAATCCTCACCCTGCGCTGGTCGGACATTCGAGAGGGCGCGCTGTTCCTTCGGGACAGCAAGACCGGACCCCGAACCGTCTGGCTGTCGAGCGCCGCCCGGGAGGT
Source organism: Paracoccaceae bacterium (assembly GCA_963664715.2). Taxonomy (GTDB): domain Bacteria; phylum Pseudomonadota; class Alphaproteobacteria; order Rhodobacterales; family Rhodobacteraceae; genus JAPOXR01. The sequence goes on along the minus strand of CAXXUY010000009.1, from coordinate 76,439 downwards.
GATCGGCGCGATCGGCCGGACCTCGCCTTGGGTCTTTCCGGCACTGAGGGACAGCGGGCCGCGCTGCGTGAACTGGCTGACCGTCTTCTGCACGGCGTCCGCGAAGATACCGGTCTCGGCGACGTGCGCCTTCATGATCTTCGACATACTTACGCCTCGGTCGGACTGAAATGCGGCGAGAACGTTCCCGTCATCGGGCGGCTGCTTGGCCACCGCTCCGCGGAAACCACGCTCAAGTACACTCACTTTGCCGACTCGATGGTCCGCGAGGCGGCCGCGACGGTCGGCGCGGTGCCGGAGGGCTGAGCCATGGCGACACGGAAACGCATTCGCCTCACGGACACAGGCATCGCCCGGTTGCGCCCTCAAGCGCGCGAATACACGGTCTGGGACAGCCGCGTTCCCGGTCTCGGGGTCCGGGTCCGGCCGGGCGGCGGCAAGAGCTACGTCCTCATCCGGACGGTCGAGGAACGCACGAGACGCGTCTCTCTCGGCCCGGCCGCGTCAAAGGGCATCGACGAAGTCCGTCACGAGTGCCTCGTGACGAAGGCCAACACAGCCGTCTCAAACTCGAAGGAGGCCGCGCGGACGACGCCGTCGTTCGCGGACTTCGTCGCCGGCCAGTGGCATGCAGCGCATTTCGAGCGTTGCAAGCCGTCGACACGCAAGTGCATGCGGTCCGCTCTCAAGACACAACTCCTGCCGGCCTTCGGGACGACACGTCTCGACAGAATCTCCCGAAACCATGTCGAACGCTGGTTCGACGGCTACAGCCGGACGGCGCCGACCCGCTTCCTGTCCCGCGAGGAGATCCGCCGCCTGCATGACGCCCTTGACGCCGCGTCCCGGCGCGGTCCGTCGCAGCGGCAACAGGCCGACATCATACGGTTGCTGATGCTGACCGGATCCAGGCGGGGCGAGATCGTCACCCTGCGCTGGTCCGAGGTCGAGGGCGACACACTCGCCCTCGCAGACAGCAAGACCGGCCCGAGAAAGGTGCATCTCAATTTGCAGGCACGGGCGGTTCTCGACCGGCAGCCGCGCGGAACTGGCCCATGGGTCTTTCCTTCCCCGCTCGGCCCTGATCGTCACCGTTGCGGTGAACTTGGCATCTGGCCCAGGGTCCGCCGGGAGGCTGGCATCGAGGACGTTCGCCTTCATGACTTGCGCCACAATTACGCCAGTTACGCGGTCATGCAGGGAATTCCGGTCCCGGTGGTCTCCCGTCTCCTCGGTCACTCCAGCGTGAGAGTGACCCTTCGTTACGTTCACCTCGGCGACCGCGAGGTCCGCGCGGCAGCGGAACGGATCGGTAAGGCTATGGCGAAGCTGATGGCGGGCACGAGCGCCTAACGCACCCACCAAAAGCGTGGCCGCCAGGCAAGGCATCCGGCAACCACCGTGCCCGATGCGCCACACAGCGCCCGTCGCCTGCATCGGAAATGGGGATGCACTTGAAGTGGATAATGATGTTCTTGCGAATATTCATGAAGAATCGGAAATAGGGATAGATGTCACTTCAACGTACGTGATTAAGAGTGCGTGAATTCATCTCAGCACGATGGTGCTGTAAATAAGTTGTTAAATGCCCACAAAGAGTGAAACTAGATTGTATATAATTCCTGCAAATTACGCACCAATACAAATCCGATTATCAATTCACCTAACCCCCTCCCGCATAATTGATCCTATCAAATGCGAACAATTTCAACATCTTCCTTGCTGCGGTTCGTGATACCCGCAACAAACCGCCCGTGTGCATGATCTCAGTCCCTTGCATTCATTGACCTTTCCCTGTTCCCGGCATTCGAGCCTCTCAGCCGCCGTCATAGCATCGTGACCGCCTAGTTTCTATGGTGCACCTCGGACTCACGGAGACGGGAACTGGTCCCGCTCCTCGACCTGGTCCAAGAGGGATTTCCCGGACGCGACCGGCGTGAGGATCTGGGGCACGCCGGCCGGGAGCGTCGCCCTGATGTGCTCGATGGTATATGTGTACCAGAGAGATGTGAACTGCGTGAATGAGTGCGTTTAAACAATAATTAGCGTGTCGAGTTCAGGTGAGTTGGAGGCCAGAAAGAAAATAAGTGGCATATCGTTGTCCGCGATTGCCGTAGGTGTTTACAATCGCGGGACGGAGTAGACGGAATGGTTGACGGCTCTGGGGCATGGGCAGGTCTCCCGGCTTGCGGCGCCGGGGCCCCTCTCGGGATTCCGGCTGCGCCCGAAGACTGCTGACGGTGAGGCAACCGGATCGCTTCGGGAACATTTCTAATGATGCAACGGCGCCATGTGCAGGAACAGTTCAGGTGAGATGCCGAACCGCGCTGTCGCGTTCGAGCACGCAGGTGAGATTGACACTCGGGGACCGGATAGAACCAGGGGCTCTGTTGCAAACTTTGATCCCGGAGGTGATCATTTTGTTGGATCGAGACATGGGAGCAGGGCATGAACGACTTCAAGGGGCGGCATTTCGAAGGCGAGACAGTGCTTTGGGCGGTGCGCTGGCACTGCCGGTATGGCATCAGCTATCGTGACCTTGAGGAGATGATGGCGGAACGTGGCGTCCGTGTGGATCACAGCACGATCTATCGCTGGGTGCAGAAATACGCACCTGCAATCGAAAAACGGATGCGTTGGCAGTGGCGACGCCCCCGGTCAGACAGTTGGCGGGTGGACGAGACCTATATCAAGGTGCGTGGGAAATGGGCGTATCTTTACCGGGCGGTCGATAAATTAGGTGACACGATTGATTTCTACCTGTCTGCGACACGCAATGCAAAGGCGGCGGAACGCTTCCCTGGCAAGGCATTGAAGGATTTGAGAGATTGGGAGCGACCACGGGTGATCAACACGGACAAGGCCCCGACCTATGCTGTCGCCCTGGCCGAACTGAAGGCCGAAAACAAGTGCCCGGGCGACGTGCAGCATCGTCAGGTCAAATATCTCAACAACATCGTGGAGGCCGACCACGGCAAGCTCAAACAGCTGATCCGCCCAGTGCGCGGATTCAAGACGATGAAATCAGCTTACGCCACGATCAAAGGCTTCGAAGTGATGCGTGCCCTGCGCAAAGGTCAATCCCGCAGCTTCAACCTGACCGGTGATATCAAAGGTGAAGTCCGCATGATTGAACGCGCCTTCGGATTGGGCCAATGCGCGCTGACCGAGGCGATGACCATGCTCGAAGACCGTCTGGCAGCATGAAAAAGGAAAAATTCTGACTTTTCAACCTCAGAACAAATTTGCAACAGAGCCCTCCTGGCTATGCCGATATTCGTGCGGGTTCCAGGAATGTGTACCTTCGGTGCCAGGCAAGAAAGTTCTCCGCTGGACGGTCTCCCGAACTGCGCGGATCCGTGATCCTCTGTCCATGAAAGTCGGTCAACCACTCCATGCGAGACGTGCCTGAGAGCTGCTGGCTGCACGCGATCGTGCGCCTGTCGTCCTGAATCGTGAATGCACCTCGATCAAATGCGTCGTGATGCATCACGCAAAGCGAGAGTCCGTTCGACACCACGTTCGGACCTTTTGCGTAGAGAGCCCTGATGTGCGCGGCTTCCAGACCGGCCAGCTCGCCCCCGACGTGTAGGTCGTATCCGCAGACGCAACACCGGCGCTCATAGGCTGTCAGGACGTCTTGTCGAAATTCTGCATCCCGCTTGAGCCTCTTGGTGTCGATCATGATTTGCGTGGGGGCCAGTCCCACCGCGTCGAGAATCTCTTGGTGGCGGTGACGCGGGAAATTCCTGGCGAGAAGCTGTGCGGCAAGTATCGCGATGTTTCGCGGGTCCGATTTCAGGATCTCCAGTACATCGTCCGCAAACTGACCCGGTGCATTGACCTTCTCAAGATCCTTCCGAAATGCATCGCGGCTGGCGGTCATCCTGATCTGTTCTTTCGAATCGACCTTCCAGACGCCGTCGTTCCTTAACCTCCAAAAGGGCTGTTCCGGCCTAGGCGATGCGGGTTCTGGCAGAAACCTTTCCACCAACGCAGGAAGCCGTTTCGCCACTTCGCGATATGAAAGCCGCTCTTGGCCATGACTCAGCTTGCCAAGTGCCAGCAGCACGACAAACGGCTTATACCGAGCGGGCTTGCCACCGTCAGTCCATACGCGAATTCTCTCGAACTTCCGCAGCAACGAGTCCAGGTCAGTTACCGGTTCAATATGACGAATTGATTGGCCCGGTCCTAGCATTCTGTCAGTTCCATTGACTCTGACCGTGATACTCTTCGAACGGCGAGCGCCCTGTCAAGATCAAGCGTGGAGTTTGGAACTTTCGTTTGTTAGGGTGCCAGACCGTTTGCCATCCGGTCACTTTGATGGACGGCAAGATGGCCCCTTGGAAGTCGGACAGAGAAATGAGCCCGTCACCGTCTGCTGCCAAAGAGCTTAGGCAATCAGCACGCCGGACGTCCGCGACCAAATTCTCAACGGCAAGCCGGACTTCGGGTCAATGTGGTTGTGTCGAAACCCTCATGCAAGCGCAGCAGAGTCCTGCCGCCCGGAGCGTTGACCCGTAAGCTCTCCAAGTCCGGCATGCAGAGCGTCCGATGCCACTCGAAAGGCCACGGACCCTGGTCTCATAACTGCCCGCACATGGCCTTGACGACCCGAGACTGCGCCTTGCCTTCAGGAGGAACATCCAGGATCCCCGCTCGTTCTCGCCGATCCTGCAAAACGTCGGCGCCAGTTAAGCTCAGCCAGACCCAACGCAGGAACTCTCGCTCTTGAGCAACGCCAGGAACTGCCGGCCTTGATTGCCCCAGCTCAGCAGCGAGCACATTGCCGCAAGCGCTACTGGGCAGCAGTCAGAGAACCAAGTCTCCATATCCCCAAACAAGTGTGCCGACCACAATGCCTGCCCAGGCAAACCAATGAAGCCAGACATCCATCGGGGAAACGCTTGGTTCATGCATGGCAGGGCTGCCGCCAATGGAAACTTTGCTTGACGGCCGTGGTTTCCGCAGGGAGGACTGATGGATCTCCAGCAGAACACAAAGGAGAACGCAAACCGAGCCAGATCTCTGAAACCATGCGCCATCAATCCAGAACCAACTCGCGACCGCGGACGTGGCAACTGAAATCACAGCACACGACGCCACGACGGAACACTCCGCCCCAAATTCGAGCAATGGCATCCGGGCATGAAATCATCCCCTGAAACCCGCCGCGCCGCATAACTGCCCCACACTTTCGGAACTCTCCCTTATGACCCTTCACCGTTCCATTCATGCGTCGAGGCCGTTGCCAAGGTTCTCGCCAACCGGAATTCGCTCATCCAGTCCCGGAAGCGTGCGAGTGAAGATGACGAGAAAAGACACTTGACCCGAACGTCATGAGACAGGACGTTCACTGGTCAACAGGGGGGCGAGCAGATACCGAATCTGTGCGAGGGGTGCGCGGCAATGCGAATCCCTGCCGCCACCGGCGGGAGTGGCTCGGCAACGACCCCTCCTACCCGGCCCAGCTGACTGTAACATCTTGACACGATGTCATGATTTCGTGGAGAGTGGTCCCATGCCAGCCGAATTCTTGAAATTTCCGGAGTAAGGGGGAGAGTGTGTCCGACGAAGAGAAGCGGCCCGTGGACGACCTTCCTATAGAAGGTCAACAATACAACCATCGGCGTCACAATTTGCTGTTGTATTATGCTTCAGCCATCGTCATTCTGATTGTGTTCATTGCAACGGTCTTGCCCAATTTCGTGGGCGGCTCCGAGTTCCTTTATAACATCGGAAGTCTAAGGATCCTTTATGCAGCTCTGGGTCTCGCTGCGGCGATGATCACATTTGGAGTCCTTGGAGACTCTGGTGCGCTGGTGAATCTCAAACAGAAATCGGGGATAACGATTCAGATCAGCGGATCCGCTGCAGGTTTCGCAGTATTTTACTACCTTCTTTCGTCAGGACTAAGTCCCTACAAGGATTTGGAAGTATATCTCTACGATGATACAGGAAACCTTATGCAACCAAACGACGGCATTTTCGAGGTCACCGTCGGTTCACGCATTCGTCAAGAAAGAGAGACCGCCGAAGGACGAATCATGTTCTCCCTTCCACGCTCTGAGAAAAGTGTTCGCTTATTTGTCAAAAACTTATCTGGACGACTCTGGGAGCTGGATTCGCTATCTCCGATTGCTTGTCTTGAAGGCAAAGATCATGTTTCAATTGATTGCGGTTCGATCAATTTGCATCTCAAAAAAGGTGAAGATTGTCTTGCCGATCAAACAGTAACGAGTTACGAGAGTTCTCCAATAACAACGACGTTGGAAACCGTGCTCGATTCTCTTAAAGAAAGCCTCCAGGAAATTAGCGTTGATTTGCCGGTTAACGTAAAGTTCTCGGATTCGGTTCTTGAGGAGAAATTGCATACAGTCAAGTTCAATCTCGAAAGGAAAAATAGAAACGCACGGAGCATATGCGAACACCTAGCCGCGATAGAGAATCGATTCAACTGGTCGCGGAACAAACGAGAGGTAGTGGCCTATTTGAGTTGCAATACCATGTTGGTCACATTGGCGGCCGAGAATATTCAAGAGGGGTACGTATCATGTCTTTGAAGAAACACAGCGTGTGCATGTATGTTGTTTTTGCTTTGTTGGTGCTGTTCACCTTTGGGGTTTCGGTTGGATACACGGCAGATTGCGTAACGAGCTCCGGAAGCAAATGCACGGTGAGTTGCTCGATCGGAACAGCTACTGCAGTATGCAGCAGCAACTCGAGAAATTGTTCGACGAGCTGCAGCGACAGCAGTGGCAATATGCAGGACAATTTGATCGAGAGTCTTCGAATAGTCGCAGCTGATTATCTCGATGAAGAGGAAGCCCGCGATCTACTGATGGAATACTTTAGTGACGTCCTAAACTTTCACGGTGACCATACGGCCCATACAGAATTCGGAACGATCACAATTGACGTCGATTAGAGAATGGAGGCTTCTGAAGACTGTCCTAAGCGAGGATTAGGTCGTCCGGTTTGGAAATTTCCGTTGCGGAATTTGGGCTCGCAGTGCGCCGAACTGAGGGTCGGCCGGACTTTGGGAAGCACCAAAAACCTGGGGGTCAATCGACGGCACCGCCGAGGGGGAATTGCCACAAACCATGCTGGAGTACCATCAATCGAGACGGTGGCTCACGAGGGCTGCATTTCCGCAATGTGTTGACCCCCCGGATTTTGGTGGTTCCCATCATCGGCAAGTCGTTCAACGAAGAGGTGTTCCAGCAGCATTGGGGCGACATCATGCGGCGCGCGGCCAGCATTCGGGACAAGTCTCTGAAACCGTCCGAGATCCTGCGCAAGCTTGGGGCGTGCCGGCAACAGAACCGGCTGTATCCTGCCCTCGGTGAAATCGGCCGGATCGAACGCACGCTCTTCATGCTCGACTGGATCGAGAACGCCGATCTGCGCATGGAATGCCACGCAGGTCTCAACAAGGGTGAAGCGCGCCACTCGCTGGCCAGGGGCGTGTTTGCGCATTTACAAGGGCGTATCCACGATCGCTCCGACGCGGGCCAACAGAAACGCGCCATGGCGCCCAACCTCGTCATCGCCGCCATCACGTTCTGGAACACGATCTACATGGACAAAGCGGCCAGCCATCTCGCCCGGACCAGTCCGCTGTGCGATCAGGCGCTCCTGCCGCACACATCGCCGTTCGGATGGGAGCACATCAGCCTGTCCGGCGACTTCGACTGGCATTCCGGGGCCGCAGAGCGCAAAATTGCAAAATTGCACGGTCATTGCGCATCAGGTCCACCAGAGATGGGAGTGCCCAGTATAGTTCGCTAATTTCTCTCCCTTAGCCCGACTTCAAAAACTCGGCACGTGTTTTGACTAATTTGGCAGGTTTCGACGCGGGAAACGCCGTGTTTTCAAGGAGCCGACCCCCGGAAGTCGCGTGTAGTGCCGACCTACCCCCTTGATCCGGAAGCCGCCGCGACGGAGTCTCCGCTCATGTTCGTGCGCTGCAAGAAGCGATTCAAGGACGGCAAGGAACACCGCTACTGGAGCATGGTCGAAAACTGCCGCGTGAGCGGCGGCCGGGTCGTGCAGCGTCAGGTCCTGTATCTCGGCGAGATCAACGACAGCCAGCGGGCGGCGTGGTGCCGCGCGATCGAAGTTCTGGAGGGCGGGTCGGGATCGCGGCAGGTGGCGCTGTTTCCCGAGGACCGGGAGGCGCCGGCGCTGGACTGCGAGGTGGTGAAGATAAACGTCGCGGGGGTATCGCTGCTCGACCCGCGTCAGTGGGGGGCGTGCTGGCTGGCCCTGACGCTGTGGGACCAGCTGGAGCTGGGACCGGTTCCGGGAGCCGCGCCTGGCCCCGAGCCGGCAGGGCACGCGCTGGCTGGTGTAGGGTCTCGTACTATTCCGTCATGAACCGGACGGTTTTTCCCACTTTCCCCGCGCGTTCTGTTTCTGTTTGATCGGGTACAATCCGGGACAGGGCTTCTTTCCCAAGCAGGGATTTTCAAGTAGCTTCCCCGTCCAGTCAGACTTTGACAAGAAGCTTTTCGGCGGCGTCCGGATGCTTGCGATTTCCTGCCGGTCCGACTGGCTGGCTGCACGCCGCCGATAGCCTGAGACAGAAAAGGGTGGCCCGCGCGATTACCCCTCGCCGGGCCGTGGGCAACCAGTACAGCTACGCTTTGAAACAGAACTGACCGCCGAGGAGTATGTTAGCCGCGAGGCGTGGAGGAACGCAAGCTTTCCTCCTTGCCTGAAGGGCCTTTGCGGTTTCGACTGCGGGTTGATGCGTCACGGGACCTACGGGCGCAAGACGCCGGTTCCGCTGCGCGTTGCCCGGTTCGACTGCCGTGAATGCCAGACCACGATCAGCCGTCTTCCGGATTTCGCTGCAGCCCGCCGTCGCGGCTCGCTGCAGGAGATCGAGGACGACATGGTCGTTCTCGCCGGATCCCCGAGCCGCTGGGCGGCAGCCCGGCGCCTGTTTCCCCACCGTGACGAGTTGTCGAACCCGATCCGCGGTCTTTGTGGCGCATTCGCGGCGGTCTCGGCCTTCCTGGCGGCCGCCGTCACGCTGCGCCCTGACCTGTTCAGGGGATGCCCGGCGGAGCTGGCGCCGATGCGCGCCGCGCTCGGTACGGAAACGCTGCTGGTCGGCCTGCGCCGGGAGATGAGGAGCCAGTTGCAGTTCCTGCCGCCTCCGGTCGGATTCCGGCCTCCCGGGCTGGGTGGGAAATGCCCGACCGGGCCTCCAACACCATTCGAACCCTGTTCCGGCGATGCCGGGCGCGGCAGATGAGGCCGACCGGCGCATCGGAGCCGGAATGATGGAGGACAATCACCATGAACGACACGATCAGCGACCACCGCAAGGACGTCGCACTGTTTCGCTTTGGCATGATCTCGGAGGCGCTGCACCTTCCGCCCGACGAGGCGGCGCAACAGCTGAAGCGGCAATCGGAACGGGAGGTGACGATCCCGGGCTCGGGCCGGCGCAAGGTTGCGGTGACGACGATGCGGGGCTGGATCAGAACATACCGCAAGTCGGGCTTCGACGGGCTGATGCCGAAGCGCCGCAAGGACCGCGGCTCGATCCGGAACATGCCGGGCGATGTTGTCGAGACCCTGCTTGCGATCCGCCGGGAGAACATGGATCTCAGCGTCCGGCAGGTCATCGCCCGTGCCCGGGACAGCGGCGCCGTCCCCGGCGATGTCACCATCGCCGCCTCGACGCTGCACCGGCTGTTCGTCCGGGAAGGGTTGATGGAGCGCCGGGCGGGCCCGCCATCCGCAGACCTGCGCCGCTTCGCCACCGAGGCGGCCGGCCAGCTCTGGCAGTCGGACGTCATGCACGGCCCGAAGGTCGGCGACAGGCAGGGCCGGAAGAGAAAGACCTACCTGATCGCCCTGCTCGACGATGCGACCCGGCTTGTCCCATACGCGCATTTCGCCCTCGGCGAGAGTACGGCCGATTACCTGGTCGTGCTGAAGGAGGCGATCCTGCGGCGCGGATTGGTGGAGAGGCTGTACTGCGACAACGGCGCCAACTTCCGCTCAAGGCAATTGAAGATGATCTGCGGCAGGCTGGGCATCTCGCTGCTGCATGCCCGGCCATACCATCCCGCGGGACGGGGAAAGATCGAGAGGTTCTTCAGAACGGTACGCGGGCAATTCCTGGCCCCGCTCGAGGCGCAGGACATTCCCGGGCTGGAGACCCTCAACCAACGGTTCCGCAGCTGGCTCGAGGCCGAGTACCACATGACGCCCCATCGCGGCCTCGACGGGAAACGCACGCCTCTCGACCAGTGGGCCCTCACCTGCGAGAGGGTCCGCCGACCCGACCCCGGCGCCCGTTTCGACGACATGTTCCTGTTCGAGGCACACCGGCGGGTCTCCAGGGCCCGGACCGTCAGTCTCGAGGGCCGCCTCTACGAGGTCGAGCCGGGAATGAACGGTGCGAAGGTCACGCTCCGCTACGATCCGTCCGCCCCGAAGGACCGCCCGATCAAGGTGGTGCACGAGGGCAGGCCGCGCGGCTGCGCACGGCTGCTCGACCTGCACGCCAATGTCCGGATCAGGCGTGGCATCGAAAAACCGGCCGTGAGGTTCCGGGCGCTCGGCCGTGACAGCGGGAAGGAGGGCTGAGCATGTACCTGCCGCACTTCGGGCTCAGGAATTACCCCTTCGAGAAGACGCTCAGATCCGACGAACTCCTCGACACCGAGGCACAGGCCGAGGCCCGCACCCGCATCAGGCATCTCATCGAGTTGCGCGGCATCGGCCTGCTCACCGGTGAATCCGGCGTCGGCAAGACCGCACTCTGCCGACAGGTGGCCGACAGCCTGCACGAGGGCCTGCACCAGCTTCGCTACGTCTCGTTCTCGACCGGGAATGTCCGCGACACCTATAACGCCATCGCAACCGCCTTCGGCCTGGCCGAAAGCCAGTCCCGCGCCACACTCTGCCGGGCGCTGCGCACGGAGATGAGCCGCCTCGTTGCCGAGACCGGCAAGCTGCCGGTGCTGATCTTCGACGAAGCGCACCATCTCGGCAACGATGTCCTCGCCGAGTTCAAGATGCTCACCAACTACCGCATGGATTCCGGCAACCGGCTCTGCCTGCTGCTGGTCGGCCTCACCGAGCTGCGCAATCGGCTCAGGATGGCGGTGCACGAACCGCTGGCCCAGAGAATCGTCGTCAACTGCCACATTCCCGGGCTCCGCCACGAGGAAGTCGGCGCCTATATCGAACACCGGATGCGCCTGGCCGGCGCCGATGTGCCGGTCTTCGAGCCGGCGGCAATCGAGGCGGTGGCGCTGGCAAGCAACCGCATCCCGCGACAGATCGACCGCCTCGCCCACCATGCGCTGATCGCCGCCGCCGCCGACAGGATGCGGACCGTCACCGACAGCCACGTCAACCGGGCCGCCGACGAGGTCGTGCTGTGAGCAGCCGCAGGGCGCGGGCCGACGCAGTGCGGACAATCCCGCTCACCCTCGTCGCCGCCGAACTCGGATACCGGAAAGACCCCGCCGACAAGGCCCGCTGGAAACGCCCGGGATCCGTGATCAGTATCAATCAAGCCCGCTTCTTCGATCATGTCGCAGGACGCGGCGGCGGCGGTGCAATCGATCTCGTCATCCATGCCGAGCGGTGCAGCTTCCTCCAGGCCCTCAGCCGTCTCGAAGGGCTCCCCTCCCGCAACCCATGCACCGCAGACCAAACCCCGGGCCTCCCCGAAGACCGGGCATGGGCGCGGGTGCGCCGCTACCTCCACCAGGACCGGGGGCTCGATCCAGGGCTGATCGAACACTGCAGGCGCATCGGCATCCTCGGCGCCGACAACCGCGCCAACGCAGTCTTCACCTGCCGCAGCCGCGACGGCAGGGAAACCGGCGCCGAACTGGTCGGAACCCGCCCCGACCGGCCCTTCAGGGCCATGGCGCCAGCAAGCCGAAAAGCCGAAGGCGGCTTCTGGATCGCACGACAGGCAACCCCAGGAACCGCGCTCCTCGTCGAGGGGGCCATCGACGCCCTCTCGGCATGGACCCTCCGAGAGACGGCAAGGATCGACATCGTCATCTCCACCGCCGGGGCCACCGGCAAAATGCCGGCGTGGATCGACAGCTTCCAGCTCGATGTCGTCTTCTGCGGATATGACGCCGACCAGGCCGGAGACCTGGCCGCCGCAATGCTCGAAACGCAGGATCCAAACGTCCGGCGCATGCGGCCAGGCGGCCACGGTGACGTCAAGGATTGGAATGACATCCTGACAAGGCAGACAAATCCCAAAACGTACCAGTCAGATCAACGCAATGCGGGAAGAATCGTCCCAAACCGAGCGAAATAACCCGGGAAATCCGAAGCAATTCAAACCGAAAAACAACAGCTGGACGTGCTGAAGGTTCTGGCCTGCTACCGGCTGGTCGATCCCGGGAGCGAGTGGCGCCTCCACCGTCACTGGCTCGAGCACAGCGCCATGCGCGACCTGATCGGCTGCGACCGGGCGATCCCCGAGACCGCGCCCGCGCCAGCCTGAAAGAGGTCCTGCCGAAGCTGATGATCACAGCAGCCGCCGCCGCCATCGCCTTCCGAAGACGTTATACGCCGCCGTCCAATCCTCTGCATCAATATGCTTGGCGGAATCACCTCGATTCGGTCGAACCACCGCCGGAGATGCCTTCGGACGTCGCCAAGCACACTTGATTGACGCAATTCGACAGCGTTGCGAGCTATCCCGTCATCGAGGGCCTCATCTAGGCCGAACGAATGTACTCTGTGAGGAGGTGTACAGATGATGACGGGTTGCCCTTCGGGTCGTCCTCTTCGGCCCGACGCGTAAGCGAGTCTCTGGCCCGTCCAACTGCATCAAAATAGCACCTCTCGATTACGTCGACGTTGTCGAATATCTTGTTCGCGCGTCGTTCATAATCTGGATTCAATTCCTGAAACCTACGCTGACATTCATGTCTGTGGATAGGCGCATCGTGGGCCTCATAGTGGAAAATTCCCCACAGTTCGAAACACGGATTCGAAATGGCGAAATTAATCCCGTTTCCACGAGCAAGATCTATTGCTTCCAGAAATCGTGCATGACTATCTCGATCAAACATGGCCCAGAAAGAGTCGCGTTTTCCGAACCGGTTACGTCTTGCTTCTCTGCGTTATTCAATTGCCCGCTCCACTACAGATCTCGGATCACCAATCCCGCCAATTGTGCGTATTATTGCTGAACTATTGCCGTATACTCGGCTAAACACCGTAAGATAACTAGTGCCCGCCAGAGAACCCCCCTTTCGGCAAGTTCCAGCCCCGAATTCACCCGGCCTGACCGCCGGTAATCGACGGATCTGACCCCGATCCGGGAGATTGTCGAGGATCCGGCAGCAGATTTCCTGCCCCTGGCAGCGATTCCGGCAGTTCTTGACAGGGTTGACCACGGGGAGAGGCTCCCGGTCCGTCAGGGCCGGGAGCATCGCCGAATTCAGCGGATGCCTCAGGCAGCGAGGCGGTGTTTGAGCCGGTGCGATGCCTGCCGGCGCAGCAGGAGCCCGATGCGGTGGATGTTCATGGCCACCACCGCCAGTGCCACCGAGCGGGCAAAGCCGGCAGGGCCGCGAGCGCGAATTCGGTCAAGCCCCCGGTGGCCCAGGTTGTTGATTGCAGATTCCACCGCCGGGTGGGCCCGGCGCATGGCGACGAACTCGCTGCCAGCCTCGCGTGCCCGTTCGTCCCGGCCCCGATACCCCTTCTTCGGCAGCACATTGTGATCGAGCATCTCGTCCAGGCGGACCCGGTTCTCGGGGCTGTGGAAACCTCGATCGAAGCTCACTGCCCTGAGTTCGGGGAACCGTTCCTGTGCGGCCGCCACCATCGGCACCGCATGGTCGGTATCGCCGCCTTCCCACATCACCTCATGGTGCAGAACGAAACCGTGACTGTCTTCCAGGATGCAGACCGGAACCCCCAGTTCGACCGGACAGCCGGCCTTGCCCTTGGCGATCCATCTTGTATGCGGCTCGAAGACCGAGAACACCTTGTCGTGATGCGGGATCTGTTCGCCCTCCAGCAGGCGGCGCCGGGTCTGGTCGGTCTGCCGGACGGCATGGGCGAGATACTCCCTGATGCCGCCGGTATCGATGCCCTTCTGCTCAAGGGCAGGAAGTGTTCCTTCAACCCGCCCGATCAGCCGGCGGCAGCAATCGAGATAGGCCTCGACATCTCCGGGCTTGGCCCGCCGGGTCCGGCGGACGGCGTTGTAGAGGCTCCTGAGGCGGCGGCTCTGATGCTTCCACTGGCGCCAGCCCGGAACACCGGTAGCGGTGGTGGCCCGGCCGGTATCGCGGATGAGGCCGCGCATGGCGTCCCACAAGAGGCCGGCATCGGTGGGATAATGGACATCAGTCTTGACCACGAAGGAATCAGCGCGCCCGGCCAAGGGCGCGCCAGGCTTTTTTCTTGCGACCGCATGGCCGCTCTCCACGATCAGTTGATTGACGTGGGCCAGCAGTTCCGGGCTCATGAGGCTGACATTGTCGACCACGTTCTGCATCTCGTACTGGTACTCGTCCCAGGCTTTCGGGTGACCGAGAAACTGGCGGAGCGTGAGGTGCTGGTTCACCAGTTCGTGGAGGCGGTCATAATCGCAGCCCAGACCCTGCTTGACCACACCCATCACCAGGATGCGCCACATCTCCATGCCCGGCCTTCCCACCTTCCGGCTCACTCCGGGAAGGATGTACCGGTCGAGGAGTGCAAACAATCGCTCGCGGAAGGCCTCGTCGGAATAGAGGAACTGCAGCCCGATCAGCAGGGCCGGGATGTCGTCCCTGGATTTGAGATCGAGCCTGATATCCTCGATGCGGATTTCACCGAACATTTCCTGCGGATTGCGTATCTGTCGCATGCCTGCCTCGTGAAGATTGGTCGAAATCGGGCTGAATGGGTGGAAAATGGCCCGAAACCGGCCTGTTCTCCCCGATTCTTCGACCGGACATTACCGCGTAATATCCAATTAAGTCAACAACTTAATGGGTTTTCTGGCGGGCACTAACTAGGTTCCGTGCATCTCCCTTCGGCAACGACAACAATGCGAAGTGCCGGAGTAAGGGTTGCACCATTACGGGCTAGACGTCTTACGTGCTTCACGGTTGCCTCCGGCTTTACTCCGTATCCCATGCCAAATGAAAATCATCACTTGATGGAACCACTCCAAGCCGGCCTTGACGGTAGGCTCTTTCTAGATTGTCGCGCGACCGAAGCTTGTAATCAGTCAGCGGTGTGAAGGGCTCTGTTGCAAATTTGTTCTGAGGTTGAAAAGTCAGAATTTTTCCTTTTTCATGCTGCCAGACGGTCTTCGAGCATGGTCATCGCCTCGGTCAGCGCGCATTGGCCCAATCCGAAGGCGCGTTCAATCATGCGGACTTCACCTTTGATATCACCGGTCAGGTTGAAGCTGCGGGATTGACCTTTGCGCAGGGCACGCATCACTTCGAAGCCTTTGATCGTGGCGTAAGCTGATTTCATCGTCTTGAATCCGCGCACTGGGCGGATCAGCTGTTTGAGCTTGCCGTGGTCGGCCTCCACGATGTTGTTGAGATATTTGACCTGACGATGCTGCACGTCGCCCGGGCACTTGTTTTCGGCCTTCAGTTCGGCCAGGGCGACAGCATAGGTCGGGGCCTTGTCCGTGTTGATCACCCGTGGTCGCTCCCAATCTCTCAAATCCTTCAATGCCTTGCCAGGGAAGCGTTCCGCCGCCTTTGCATTGCGTGTCGCAGACAGGTAGAAATCAATCGTGTCACCTAATTTATCGACCGCCCGGTAAAGATACGCCCATTTCCCACGCACCTTGATATAGGTCTCGTCCACCCGCCAACTGTCTGACCGGGGGCGTCGCCACTGCCAACGCATCCGTTTTTCGATTGCAGGTGCGTATTTCTGCACCCAGCGATAGATCGTGCTGTGATCCACACGGACGCCACGTTCCGCCATCATCTCCTCAAGGTCACGATAGCTGATGCCATACCGGCAGTGCCAGCGCACCGCCCAAAGCACTGTCTCGCCTTCGAAATGCCGCCCCTTGAAGTCGTTCATGCCCTGCTCCCATGTCTCGATCCAACAAAATGATCACCTCCGGGATCAAAGTTTGCAACAGAGCCCTCGCCTGAATGGAGGGGCGTCAGGCCTTGGTCGATCTATTGATCGAGGACCTGTCCGCTGACTTTGAGGGGCGGGCCTTCGAAGTCACAAGAAACGTCGTCCGGAAAGGGATAGATGTCCGGGTCGAGATTGAACTCGCCGAGAAATTCTCGCCAGCGATTTTGCTCTCGCTCAAGGAGTTCGACGACCGGGGCCGGACGATACGGACCATCCATTCTTTGGAACTTGTTGTGGTCGCTGGCGAAGCGCTTGATGACAGACGCATCAATGTCGAGATTGGCGGCCTCGGGATAGCCGGTCATGGCACGTGCGCCTTGCCCAAGTTTGCAGCGTACCGCTTCGACAACACGATAAAACAGGTCATGCGTGTCGCCCAAATGGTCCTGAGCGAAGGATCGGTAGTTCTTCAGAAACTCGGTATCGAGCGCCAGTCCAAGTGCTGAAGCTGCCCCGGCGATCCAATGGAGCGCCCCATTGGCCAGGCCATCGTGTCGGTAAGACCCGCCGACGTTGCCATGCGCCCCGGGAAACCATCGTTGCTTCAGCGTCTGGTCCGGCCCGGCACCCTGCCAGATCTCGGGGCGGAAATCATAGCGTTTCTCGTCAATGGCAAGCGCCTGGTAGGCATGCTTGACGATGGGCGCGGGTCTCGCCTCGACGTGGAAGGCACGGCCCTTGACCGAGGTTCCCGCAGTCGCGTTCAGTCGCGACCCTAGCGCCATGACCGTATCCCAGACGCCTAGAAGCGTGATGTCGAGAGGCAGGAACCGCTCGGCCGGTGTGATTCCGTCCGAGTTCTTCACGTCCGAAGGCGCGCCCTTGCCACGGGTCCTGAGATACTGGCGAAAGAACAAAGGCACGTAATAGGCGTCATACTTTGGGGGGAATCCCCCCATCCAGTTCAAAAAATTGCTCAGCGCCCGTGCTTGCGCGGCCCCCCGGCTGAAGCCGAAGACAAAGACCTGATCACCGGGATTGTAATTCAAAGCGAGAAAGCTGGCGGCCTCTTCGACGTTGGCCTCGAAACCTGCGCCGAACATGCCACCGAGCTTGCTGTCAAAAAAGTTGAGAATGGCGTTCGACTTCCCCGGATAAACCCCGAGCGCCCCTACTCCGCTGTCGTAGTAAGTCAACTGCCGCGCCCCGGCATCGTCGACCGACCGCACGGCGCGCGCCAGTTTGAGCGGGTTTGTCGGCTTGAGGACCTTTGACCCGTCCTCTCGCGTGACCGGTTTGAACGGGCTGTTCCAGGTGCCGTCGAGGCAAAGCACAAGGCGGCTGTGCATGGGCGGTCTCCTTCACGGTATCCAATGCTGAATGGCCAGGTCGCAGGCGTGTTTGCGGCTCAACTTGCAGCGTCGGCAACAAGACGAGCGAGGACGAGTTTGCCGTCCCACAAGGTCGATCCCGATATGGCCCATGCCAAAAGGTTGTCTGAACGCGGTGTGATCCGCGTTCTTCCATTTCTTGCGCAATGTGCGCTGGGTTTCGGTCATTGGGTGCAGAAATATGTTTCCCACGCCATAGGAATAGACGGCATGTCCGGCTCCATAGGATCTGGGCTCGGGCACCGTCGTAAGGTTTGTGCGGCCGCCGTGATGCGGCACCACGATATGGTCAAAGCTGCATCTGTCCACGCATTTGAGAGCGCCGAAGGAAGCGTCTGCCGGCAGAAGGACCGAACATTGATTGTACACCGTGCCACCGACCACAAGAGCCAGACCAGTTTCGTTGCGGCTCTTGGGTCGGCCCTGCGCCTTGATCAGGCATGCGTTCAAATGACTGAGCTGAATTCCGAGCAGGCGACGGGGCCACCAGAGTACCTGTTGCGCCTGGGATCGAAGCAGCGACAAGAACGCGGCGTGCACCAAACCCAGAGAACCCGACGTGTCCTGAAGCGGCAGCACCCATATCTGTTTGAGTGCGCGATGATCCCTGAGTGCCGATGACCAGTGATCCCAGTCCCAATGCGACAGAACGATTGGCGGGTCGTCGTCAAAACAAAAGCGGCGGACGCGTTTGGGAAATGTCCGCCAGTTGCCGTTGGCCGCACCGCCAAAATCAAAATAGAGCGCCGGTCTGCCACCAGCCAATAGAGCTGTCGCGGCACCTTGCCCGACGTCATAGATCGCCACGGTATCAAGCCGACGCTTCCGGTCAAGCACCCCTCTGATCTCATCGGGGTCCGCGTCTTCCGCCCGTCCCCATCCCGCCAGCCGCTTCAGCCGCGCCTCGGTGGCCTTGTCCATCCGTTTGATGTTGACCACACCGCGCGGCGTCGGGTCGGCAAAGAGGTTCAGAAACTGATCCGCCTGTCTCTCGGCCGTGTCCGGGCGGCCAAAATGAAGGGTGATCCAATCCCCTTCCTCGAATTCGCCGATCTCGTCGTGCAGCACATGCCCGCCGATCGAAATTGTCGAAAGCGCCCAGTTGAGGGGAAATTGACCATTCGCTGGCCAGTCCCTGTCGGCCAGCGGAACGTCACTGTCCTCGCGGTCAAGCCACCATTCGTCCACCGCATCAAGAAGCACGATCTGGTCTTCGTCACCCAGGTCCTCGATCGTGTCGATACGCGCAAATACTGGGCGCGGCGGTCGTTCCTCGGCCGCCTGACGGGATCCGTCGAGTGGGGGAAAAAACATGTGCTTCTGGGCCTCCTCTTACTTGTCCTTGATGCTGTATTCGAAATAGAGCTTCTTTTCCTCGATCCGGCCCTGAAACGCGGTCCAGTCGTCATCGGGCAACAGGTCAGTGGGCGGTTTGGGTACGTGATCGCGGTCCGTGCGAAAGACGCGACCCCGGGCCTTTTCTTCCAGCGCGGCTTCGATTTGGGGCAGTGGATGCAACCATGGTCGTGACTTGCCAAGCGCCCAGAGCGTGTTGGCGGGAATCATCGCCGCAAAATCACCGGAAAAAGCTCCGCGGGCCATCCAGCCGATGTTGGCGTGTTCGTCGGCTTCGGTTCCGTTCAGCGTGGCGTTGTGCGACCCGTGGTGCCCGACCTTGTAGAGAACGCAGCGTGCAAGAAGATCGCGCGCCGTCGTCGTATCGCCCGCGTCGTCTGTCCAGGAAAGATCCGACCAGCCGATCCAGCTGCCGCGCTGGGCGTCACCGGTGAACAAGAGTACCTTTCCGGTGTTTGGAAGCTCAATTGCCAAGACAAGCGAGGTATTGTTCACCTCGCTGTTCAGCCTGAGTGCAAGCCCCTCGGATGTGGCAAGCCAGTCGTCGTCGATCCGGCGCCAAGCCGCGTCCTTGTCGTTGTAGACACGGGCGAGATGTTCGTGCGACTTGTCGACGGGCTGTTTCTGCCGACCGCGCTGCAGGATCTTGTCTTCTGGAATGCGATAGCGGCTGTTGAATGGCGAGCCGTCAGTTTGCCCGTCTGTATCGCCCGCCACGGCGGCCGCAAACCCCCGTGCCTCACCGCCGACAGCCAGCCTCGTGCCACGTGCGCACAAATGAAACTCTTCGCCGCCTTCCGGGTCGAGGTCAAGAAGCTGCTTAACATCGCGCGGAGGTCCCAGCGCATAGACCTTAAGGCCCTCGACATACGGCAATTCGGTGGGCGGGCGATCTGGACCGAGGAAGACAGGTGTCGCCTCAGCCCGGTCGCGCAGGTATCTCATCGCCCTTTTGTTGGTGATACCCTTGGCGGCAAGCCGCGAAAGCTGTGCCATGCTCAGCTGAGGATACTTCGTGCGTGCGTCGCGGAAGGCTTTGGTGATCTCAAGACCTTCGCTGCCATCGGGCATAGGCGCGCCATCGTCGCCCACTTCCGTCCCGATCAGGTCTGAGAGCCTGAGGGCAAGGTTCGATGTATCCGGGGTCGCGCCCAACCGTTTCTGGGCCAGAGCCAAGGTCAGGAGCGTATCGTTGAACCTGTCCCGAAGCGCATTGGCCAGATCGTCAGTTTCGTCCTCGGTCCATGCAAGCCAGCATTGTCCGAAGCTGATCTTGTCGAACAGGTGCTTCTTGCCTCTTTTCTTGGCGAAGCCGTTGACGTGATCCTGATGCTCATGCGTGACGATGACCACATCGACGCGGCCTCCTGTCGCCTCGTTGATGTCGTCAATGACTTTGTCGATCTTCTGGCCATGTACCTCGGACTTCGGCTTCAGGCCGCAGTCAATCAGGACATAGACATTGCGCTTGCGCCTCCCTTCGCGCCCGGCGAAGGCAAGCAAGAAGCAATCGCCATGTCCCTGGCGGTACATACGGACTTTTACGCCGGTCGCGGGCGCTGTCATTCGGACCATTGGGATGTGCCCCGTTCGACGTTGCGGTGCAACATCGCGAAGACATTGTCGTGCTTGTGTGCGTCGACACCCGGTCCGTCGAAGGCGTTTGGCGCTACAGCGGAAGATTGCATCAGGTGTCGGTGCATTCGATCGAGACCGGCATCTTCGTCGGCGCGGAACCTTGTGCGGATGACGCGCCGTATCTCGAAACTCCTTGTGTCGATCAAGAGCGTGCAGCCCGCGCGATAGCGGAAATCGCGGCGAATAGGTTTGTCGCCGTATTTCTCTTTCCACAGAAGTTTGAGCGCGGTCTCCTTTCCGGCGTCGGCCAGCGCCTGGATCTCGGTGTCGAAATACCCGTCACGCGACTGGATGACTTCGACGACATACTCGCTTTCGGTCTGTCGGCGCTTGCCGGTTCGGCTGGCCATGCGGACCGAATGCACCCAGACCTTGGCGAGATCATTCATCGGAGACGGTTCAATGGTTCGCTTGACCTTGGGGTCAAGAGTGATCCCGATGACCCTGAGCAGCGCCTTGTCTTCCAGGCCGGTGATGATGCCCCAAAACATCTGTGAATAGAATTGCCGGGCAAGAAATGCGACCTCGCGGTCATTCGACAGTTCCGAACCCAAGAGATTGCGTTGAAGGATCTGATCCTTGGTAAACCGAACCCTTTCGAGTTGGCTCGATTCGGACGCGGGGGAGCGGACGAAGCTCTCGGCCAGTCGCTCACCGATCCGGTTCTTGATTTTCTCCAGTCGCGAAATCAACCGAACCGATTCGGCCTTGCTGTTGCGGTTACGGAAATCGTGGAAAATCTCGTCCGGTCTGGCGATCAGAACTCCGAAATTCTCCTCTAGGAGCCTGTCGAAATACCGGCATTGAAAGCGGTGTCCATGGCGTCTGAATGCCTGCACATCTTCATCGGCTCCGGGTCGAATTTCACCGGTGACCGGCGCCCGGACCCACCTCGGCGGCCAGCCTTGCCGACAATTCTGCCTGCCAGGGCTGCAATTCCGGTCGAATTCGGCTAAATTCCTGTTCTCAAGCCATGCTCCTTTGCCCTTCATGCCGCCGCATGTCCGCCCAACAGCAGCCGGTGCATGCGCTTCAGGTTCCATGACGTGCAGACCAGGCTCCACTCGCCTTGTACAGCCTCGATGCCGCGCAGGCTGAACTGGTCAAAGCCCATGACCCTCTTGATGATTCCGAAGACCGGCTCGACGGCGGCCTTGCGCTTCGCGTAGATCCGCTCCCCTTCGGCAGAGCCCATCCGGTGCTTCATCCGCTCAACCGCATCGGCATCGGCAGGAGGCTCTGTCACCGGCACCCTTCTCTCCCGGAGTGGACGGTTGTGGTGCTGCCGGCCGGAAGCAATCAGGGGCTCGATGCCCCGATCGTCGCACAATTCAACATTGGCGCGGCTGAAATATCCGGTATCGGCGACGATGCCAGCCGGGCTGCCGACATCCTCGAGCGCGGCAAGCGCCGGTGCCATCTCGTCGACATCATTCGGTCTCTGGCTGACATGGGCATGGGCAATGAGGTGGCTGCCATGGTCCACCGATGCCTGGGCGTTGTAAGCCTGCTCGAAGCCTCCTGATGACGGCATGATCCGCGAATCCGGGTCGGTGAAACTGATCTGGTCCCTGGGGCGGGGGCCCGGCACCGGCGGCTTCGGCGGCCTGCCGCCGAGCTTGCCTCCCCGCTCCCGTTCCTGCTGGCGCCGCTCTTGCATCTTCTCCTCGTATGCCGCCTGTTCGGCTGCATGGCGGGCCGCGGCGCGGGCCTCGATCTCCTTCCTGGCCTCGGCGATCTTCGCCAGGCGCTCTTGCCGGCGCCCGAGTTCCTCGGGAATGTCGAGAGCACACTCCTGCTCGTCCGCCGCCTCGGCCAGTTCCAGCAGCCGGGCGACCTGCGCCTTCAGCTGCGCCTCGATGCGCTCCATATGCAAATGGCTCATCGCCCGGTGGCGGCTGGCATTGGCCTTCACCTTGGTGCCATCAAGGCTGACATGGCCAAGCTTCAGCATGCCCATGGTGCGGGCAATCGACAGCACCTGGACAAACAGCTCCTGCAGGGCAGGCAGGTGGCGCTTGCGGAAACGGGCAATGGTGTCATGGTCGGGATGCAGATTGCCGGTGACATAGCGCACCGCCACCGAGTCATGCGTCGCCGCTTCCAGCTTGCGGCTCGAATGCACGCCGGTTGAATAGCCGTAAAACAGCAGCGCCGTCATCATCACCGGGCAATAGGCCGGCTTGCCACCATGCCGGTAGACGCCGGTGATCTTGTCCAGATCCAGGGATTCGACGATCTCGACGACAAAGCGGGCCAGGTGATCGTCCGGCAGCCACTCCTGGATCGAAGGTGGCAACAGCCAGACCTCGTCACGATTGGCCCTCTGGAACCTGATCGACACAACATCATCCTCCAGACTGTTCATTCACTGCCCGATACTACCATATCTTGTGGAAAAGGACAGGAAATCACTGCAAATCCATGGCCAAATCCGACAGGCTCCTAGGGCAATGATCGCATCGAGTCTCTTGTCATCGGCGACGGCCTCGCGAAGTTCGGGCCAAAGCAGCGCTCCTTCAGTGATCACCGGCATGCCCTCGGGCACGATGCCCCAATCTGTGAATGCCTCGATCAGCGCCTGGCGATAGCCGTGGTCGTCTTCAGGATAAAGATCGTGATCCGCAGTGATGATCGCCCGGAGGTAATCGCCGAAGTCCACGTCGACCGGGGGTACATAGTCCATCGCGCGTATGCACATGCGCAGAATGTGCCGCGCCGATTTTGCCGCCTCGGCTGCCAACCGGTTGACCAGATCGGGGTCAATTTCTCCCTCACGGAGGATTCCGCTGCCGGAAGAGGCGATCCGGAACAAATCGGCCACGCGCGACCTGTAGATCGTGAGGAAGGCGCGAAAGACAGCGGCAACGAGGATCGCACCACGCGCATGAGGCCCGTTCGCGCGATCAAGGGCGGTGTTGTCGGGCAGACGCGGCTGCCAGATTCCATCGACCGCATGACCCAGCGCGTCGCGCAGCGCTCCGGAATGACCGAGCGCTTGTCCGAATTCCTGCGCAAGCGCGCCCAGAAGGCTTTGATGTTCGAGATTGCCGCGGGTCTTGGCAATCTGGTCCTTCAGGACCTGCGGATGGGAAAAGTGCTGGAAGATCGCGACGATGTCCGCAAATGCCTCGTGCAGCGCCAGCATGTCGGGATTGCTGTTCTCGGCGAACTTGGGATGCATTCCGTCAAGAATGGCGTGGCAGGTTTCATGAACGACGATGTCGTGCGACAGGCATGTGAAAACCGTGGTGCCCGGCGGTACTGATTTGCTGTTGTCGGGTGCCGTGAAGTAACCAAACAGGAGCGCCTTCTTGCTTGGATCATAGTAGGCATTCGCCTCTCGGAGCGCATGGGGATAGATTCGCAGTTTGCCGACATAGAGTTCTTCCCTGCCATTGGGAGTTCCGATCCGGGACTGCGGCGACCAAAGCACAACACGGCCAAGCGCCTCCTCGAACGAGGCAATCGTATCCATCGCGACCGCATATACCATCTGTTGGTGAAACTGGGGGTTCTCTTCCGACGGTGCGAGGCCGTCGTTGAACAGAACTTCGGACGCGTTCAGGTTGATCGGCTCATAGAAGGCGCCGCTTGCCGGGTCGTAGTCCACGACTTGCAGGTATTCCCCATCTGGACCGACGAAAGGGCGATCGCGTTGAATGGGATCAAGTTCCCAGGGAACCGAGATGGTCATCTCGCGGATATAGCGATTTGCGTGCCGGTTGCCCGTTGCCGGGTCGAATGCAAATATGCGCAGTTTTCTGGGCGGCTGGAAAGAAATGGACGATGACATCAGAATTAGCTGGTCAGAAGTGGCATTTCAGGAACTGAACACCCTCGTTGTCGCACAGAAGCGTTGGATTTCCAAAACACTCTTCAGGTCTCCAAGCCTTCGCGATTGAAGGTGGGTGCAACTCCGAGACCCAGAGGCGGGTATGCAGGAAATGTGCTCTTGGCGATAGGATCGTACCAACGAGTTCTGGCATGAAAAAGATCACCGGATAACTTCAATCGAGACTGGATTGGAACCACTGTCCCCGACAATGATCATCACAGGCGGACGTTGCTCAGCCAGAAGCTCATCTCTTAGAGCAAGGAGCTGTGCAGCGTCAATCATGCTCGGCGATGTTCGCGCACCGCGAGGGTGGGAATGCCATTCACCGATGTAAGACAATTGATGCATCGTTCTCTCCCGTGCATCGGCAATGCTGTCGAGTGTACCCTGCACTCCCCTCTCAAAGGATACGGGTGTCCCGGCGCTGTCAGGAGGTGCCCCGAGGCCCTCGGCCACTTCTATGCGTCTACGTGAGTGATCAACTACGCCCAGGAGGATTCCGCCAGTTTCGTCGGGCAAGCTAGCATCGCGAAGGTCCCGTAGCCTGCGAGTGACGATGTCCGCCAACCCAATTGTCCACCCATCAGCCTCTAGGATTTTCCTTTCCCCCGAGAGGTGGCAATTGTGTTCTTGCGTCGCACCGTCATTGCTGATGGTTGCAACCAGGATGGCCGGAGCAGGAGAGCCCAAATTCTCCGCCAGAAAGTCGGCGGCGATGCCTGACAAGACGGCCGCTCTAGACGCCGGGATTCGGTTGGTCACCGAACGACACTGCCCGCCAGAGATCACAGCTTCGTCTCCTGGTCGCAGGTGATCCTGGAGTGAAGGGGTGCGAACTATCTCTGCGTAGTAAAGTGCTTCGAGCGTGGCGAGGTCAAGAACTCGATTTTCGTCTTCCTGAAGCACTGCAACGGATGTTCCGGCAGGATTGAAGAACGCCGACGCTGCACGTGGGCGGTCGTCGATCGCGCACAGTGTTCGACTGGCACCGACCGAAGCCGTAGTGTCCAGGACAAGATCCGAGGCTTTCAGTGCATTTGCAATTGAGTCAGGCGGTTGGGCGGACCCAAGTTTCTCGGAAATCGTAGCGACCGCCAGATCCTCACGAATTTCGTGAAGCTCATTGCCTACTTGTTCTGCCTTGAGCATGCCCAAATGAGACCGACGCAACGTATGGCGTGCAAGGTTATGCGGGTTGAGATGATCGTCATCGACCAAGGTTATCTTTTCGAATGCACCTTCTCGAACCAGTGACGAAAGGCATTGCGATCCGATTGATCCAGCGCCAAGGACGACGACATTTTTTCCGATGGATTCGCGCCAATCGTTGTCATGGCCCGCAAAGATGGCAGCGACCTCTCGTTCGAACGAAAAGCACACATTGGCCGCCATCAACTCGATGCCGTCCGCAAGATTGTTGTCGATGTCCCCAACCGGCAATTGGCGTCCGAATTCATGCGCGACTTCGCCAGGTGATTTGATCAGGAGGCCGAGTGCGACTCCAATCTCGCCAAAAGTTGCCGAGGTTGCCAGAAACATGGGCTCAATGCTGTCGTGGGACTCATTCACTACGATTAACTGAATCAGAAGATGCGACCCATAAAGACGTTGAATGTGCTCTCCTGCGCCAGCGATCAATCCCTTCAGTCTCTTGCGCAGGACGTCGAGCAGATCTTCTTCAGCCCCAGAAAGAGCATGTCGGAGGTGCCCAAGCCGTTCTGGTCTATGCCACATTGCACCGGTGTTTCGCGCTCGAACGCAAAGGGAAAAACCGATGAACGGTGTGAACTCTGACTCTATCGGAGGCGTTGCGTCGTTGAGCTCGTAGTCTTCAACTGCAAGGAGCTTTTCGTTTTCGCCCAAAGATCGGATTCGAAAGAAGTCCGGAGGCCCTGCCGGGGTGTCAAAGCGGGACTGGATGTCCGGCGACATTGCGATCGTCTGCTCGGACGGCAAGAACACCGCGTGGGGCAATTGCAGAACATCGTCGACTTCACCCGAGTCCGCACGACGAAACCAAGAGATGATGCGACGGACGACTTCCGCGCCGTTGTAGTCTGCCTTTGCATCCTCCCAAGGACGATCGTCGATGCAGATGGTCATCAATCCCGGCAGTGCCGACCCCACCGGAAGTCCGTAGGAGTGAGGAGTGGGCGGGAAATTTTTGCGAAGAGGTACAACGGCTGGGGCTTGGTCAATGAACATGACCGCCAGCCGCTCTTCGGCCAACACATCGAACTTTGGTTCCTGCGAAATGCACGTCGCCACGTTCAAGACGATGACGTCTATGTGTTCAGGTATTCGACGAACCTCTTCGACTTGAGCCGCATGTCCCCCGTGGTTCGAAACGAAGGCGAAGAGGGACTGTGCGAGGCCATCTTGCAGTTGATCCGTCGAGATCAGGTCGCCACCAACCTCGAAGTACTCATAGACATCGCTGCTGGAGGCGTCCGACGAGCCATCCATCGTCGTCTAGCCGGATCGCATAGGCTTTGCCGCAGCGCCGCCCCCTACCAGAACAGCTGGCGCAGCCAGGAAGCTCGCACCCGACGAAGTGATTTCAACTTCGACGGGTTTCTTCGGATCGTCCATCGTCACCTTGAATGTGCCCCCGCGGCCATTTTGCAGATTCTTGTAGTAGTTGGCCGCCCTGCGATGGGGCGGTTGGTCGTTGTCTTCCTTTGAGCCAGGGGCAGGGATTTTCTGGCTGGAGGAAATCACGATCGAGCGATTCTGCCCTTGCTCCTCCATCAGCCACTTCACGTCGGGAACGGGCTTTGTTGGGTCATCCTCTTTGCCGTCCACGTTCAGTGCCTTGTAGGAACAATGGTGGAACAGCTTGAGCACGTCCCATTCAAGGCGTACTTCGTTGCCGTGTCGCTTCGTCGAGCGGACAATTTCTGACAGCGTGTTTGAATCGACATCCGAGCCCAGCAAAAGGCGCGTTTCGCGGCCACCCTCTCGAAAGGTGGCGTGCAACACGATCGAATGCTCGTTTCGGACGACCTCACCGTCCTCATCCTGTTTCCAGCTGAGCGGGCAGTGCGGAAAGAACTCTGCCCTCGCGCTGCCACCAAGCTTGAAGCCGTCCAGTGGCACGCCTGCATGAACTATGCAGTGTTGCCGACTTTCGAGGGTCAGGTTGCGTCTCTTCAGCCAAGCCTCGAGCTTTTTTGGCGAAGAGAACACCCTGCTTCCTTTGCCCTCGATCAGCCGATGCTGTGCTTCCGCTTGCACGATCTTGGCATCTTCGCATTCGAGCTCAGTTTCAATGATCGCTGCCGCGGGCACCCAGAGCTCATCGTATTTGATGCGGTCTGCCGACTGTCGCGAGGGAGAATGGCTCCAATGGAATGTGTCTTCCGCCTTGAAGCAGTGATCCCGATCGAGATGGGTAAAGCACAGCACTGATAGTTTGGATTGGTTATCGGCGCGCAAGTCATCTTGAATCGCGACGCGAAGATCGAACTCAATGTCCGAACCTTCCGACTTGCCCATGTCAGCAAAATCAAAAAGCAGCCTTTGCCCGTCCGCGAGGATGAGTCTCGTGGAGTCGGCATTTCCGATCGGGAAGGACGTGATGGTCGCGGTCATGTTGTTACTGCTCCGTTCTTTGGGTGGCCAATCGCTCCGCAGATGGGATAAGAAGAGGAGCACTTCAAGGTCTTGTTAAACTCTGTAGAGAGGTCGGGGCTACAGACGCTATTGGTATATTCGAGCCGCCTTATCTTTCTCCAAGGAATCAGGTCTCTTACGTTTGTTACACTTATTACACGTATTTCAGTTGCATGCAAGAGGTGGTGTCGCTATCCGCTCGCTGGTGATATCCGGCCGCTTCGATTGTGCATGGGAGCGGATCATGCAGGCACGCGGACGCAATGGAGCGGCAAACGACAATCGAAACCACATCCGTCAGCCACTGGCCGCGTGAGAAGTAGGAGATGTCGCAATATGAGATTCACACCCGTCGCTATCGCTACGGTGTAAATCTCACATTGCGACAGCACGTGGCTTGTTTTGGGCAAAACCGGGTGGTTTGCCGGGGTGATTCGGTATGATTCGACGTTGATCGGGCCGGAATGTGCCCGTGCCGTGCCGGTGATGCCGGTTTCGGGCACGAATGCGGGTTTTCTGGGAGGGTCGGGAATGCCACCGATCACAGGATATGGTAGATCCTGGTTAGCTATCAATCAATCAATGGAGCATTCCCGATGTCCGTAGAGTCGCACACAGCCGATATCTTTGCCAGGGAGTTTTTGCATCTGCCCGAACCCGTTCTCAGGGCGGCGATGGAGTTTGCAGGGCTGGCGGAGGAGATTTGCCGGTCGGACAGCCAGGGCATGGATATCGCCGAGATCGAGCAGCATGTTGTCAGTGCCGTCGCCGCAACCGGGCTGATGCTGCTGAAGGGGCTGATCGAGGAACGGGATGACGGCGCCGGATCGATCCGGCACGCCGGCAAGACATGGCACAGGGCGGCGTCTTCGAGGGGCACGGTGACCTGCCTTCCCGGCAAGCTCGAGTATGAGCGTCCCTTGTATCGCTGCCGCAGCGAGCGCCGGTCGCTGTGTCCGGTTGATGACAGCCTCGGGCTCCTTCCGGGCTCGATGACCCGTCCGGCCGGCAAGCTTGCGGCCTACATGGTCTCGCAATGCACGCCTCGCCAGTCTGGCCTGATCTTCGATCGCTCGGGCGGCATGGCGCCATCGGTGAGCAGCATGCAGCGGTTGATGGGCGATCTTCACCGGGCCTGGCAGGGCATCGAGCGTCTCGGTGTCGCTGGATGGTGCGATGGTTCTTCTGCGTCCCGGCGAGGGACCGTGCGGGGATGGCCCGGAACGGAACTGGCGGGAGGCTGCCTGCGGCACGCTGTCCTTCCATGATGCGGAGGGTGCCTGCCTGTCGACCATCAGTTCGGGTCGGATGCCACAGGGCGGCAAGACCGACCTCAAGCGCTGGCTGTCGCAGGAATGCAGCCATGTGTTGAAGAGGCGGCCCGGCCTGACACTGCTGGCGATCGCTGATGGCGCTGCAGACAACCGGACATTCTTGTCTGCCCTGATGCCGGATGCGGAAGCCATGGATGTCTTCCATGCGGCCAGCCATTTGGCTGGTGCATCGGAGCATGCCGCCTCGACCGCGGAGTGGTTCCGGCGCCGGCGGCAGGTGCTCGGGGACGAGCCGGACGGAGTCATCCAGGTGATCCGTGCCATCCGCGGGCTGCGGGAGCGGGCCGGCAACGAGACGGCGCGGCGGGAACTCGGCCGCATACTGAGTGACTTCCGCAAGCACCGGCACCGGATGCGCTATTATGAATTGCGCCGGCAGGGGCTCATCATTGGCTCGGGTATCGTCGAGGCCGCGAACAAGACGCACATCTCCGAGCGTCTCAAGAGGTCCGGGATGCGTTGGGGGATCGCCGGTGGCCAGGCGGTGCTGACCTTCCGCTCGCTGGTGATATCCGGCCGCTTCGATTGCGCATGGGACAGGATCATGCAGGCACGCGGACACAATGGAGCGGCAAACGACAATCGAAACCACATCCGTCAGCCCCTGGCCGCGTGAGAAGTAGGAGATGTCGCAATATCAGATTCACACCCGGCGACATGTTCTCATATTGCCTATGTGCAATGCCCATAAAGTTCTCTTGTGTTCCTCCCTAACTTGCTGTAATCACGTTCAAATAGTCAGGAAGAATCAACGCTACGCAACTTGAGGCACGCTCACTGTCATAAGATGTGGTTTGCACACCGGGCGACCACGTGTTCAAATTCACAGGTCACAGCGGCGGCCTACGCCAACGCCCCTCGTCCGTGCGGCAACCCCCAGTCCCTGTACCCGTTTGTCGACCTCGCGGCTCTCTTTCCGGGGGAGGTAAGCTTCAGCACGCTGACAGCCTGCCTTCCACCCCGCAGCGGGGGGAACGGAGAGGTGGAAGGCAGGGAATCTGAAGCTGTGCGATGGCATAGGGGCTCAGTTTCAGGAGCTTGGTCCGACCTCCTCCAGAATCCGCCAATTTGAACCTTCGCTGCTCATCCGCAAACGGCGGAATTCAACGCATCGCGGCACGCGCCGGTTCTGCCCGAAACCGGAAATTTTGCGGTTACGCACGGTGTGTCTGTCGGACAACAATTTGCTCCGGGACGCTAAAACCAGGTGAGCGTTTGGAGTTCGAAGCAATCAAACTCGTTCCCTCCACAGGTCTCACCATGCGCAGACCGCTGGCGCCCAGCTGATCGGATTCGATCAACGGAGCAAGTGACCCACTGCAACGTCCCGGTAGCATATCGCTGCGTTCGGTCCAATTCTCGGGCAAGGTAGTTGCGTGACATCCCATGGTGCTTATTGGCTGATTGGCTTCTCGGGATTCCACTTCCTGACACGACCCATCCACCGGCGGCCTTGGTGAAGTGCATCCAACAGGAGGATACAGTATGCATTTCAGAACCATGCTTTCTGCGTGCCGGCGAAATCTGGCGACCGTGACTGCCGGATTAACCATGCCGCTGGCCGTTGTTACGGGAACGGCCAATTCACAAGATATGGCGCCCGTGAAGGTCACTATGATCCGGCATTGCTGTCCCGAGGGCGCATTCTTCCAGCCGATTCAGTTCGGTGCAGAAGAGGCAGCGCGGATTTTCGAAGTCGACCTGACTTATGTGAATGCCGAGGGCGATGCCGGACGCCAGGCCAATCTCGTCGAGACGGCGATCGCCGAAGGTCGGGACGCAGTGATTGTGTCGATTACGGTACCGGACGCACTTGATGAGGCGGTTCAGAAGGCTCGTGAAGCTGGTCCATATGTCATTTCCAGCAATACCAATGATCCGTTGGGCGGCGATGGCAATGTGCGCAACGCCTATGCCGGTCAGAATTTCTGGGCGTCTGGCAAGGTCATAGGAAAGGCCATGGTCGAGCACTATGGTCTGAAAGAGGGTGATCACTGCCTGCTGCCGGTCGAACAACCCGAGTTGGTCTATGCCGCACAACGCGGCCGGGGGCGTCCAGGAAGCGCTGGCGGAAGCTGGCGTGAAGTCAGAGGTGATCGGAACGGGAAAAGTATCGAGCGAAGCGCTGACGATTGTCAGCCAAGCGCTGATCACAAACCCTGATATCGACTGCATCATTGGCTTGGGTTCCACGCCGGCAGACATCATGCCGCAGGCTGCCGGAGAAGCCGGAATTCAAACGATCTATCAGGATATTGCACTGATCAAGTCCATGCCGATCATGCGCAACATCCATGCCGGGCGCGAGTCGACGGGCTCGTTCGGTTCAACGCGTATGAAGGAGATGCATGAGTCAACAATGCAGATCCTGAAGCAGCCCAGTGTTTTCCTCCGTCAGAGAGTTTGCAACGATCTTGACTTCCAGCCGGCCGCGTCTCTTGAGGACATCGACAATCGCAATATTGCCCACGGAATCGTTGGAAATCCCCGTGAGCATTGGGAATTGATCAAGCACTCGACTCACGTTCGCATAGATATGTTTTCGTTCTCCTTGCTTTCGAAAACTTCGACGATTCTGCGGGCAGGAAACATGAAGCTGATTCTCGATCGGAACCCGATTTCGTTCTGCTCATGTTATGTTAAGCGGTTGTGCCCTTTTGATGATCAGGATGTCGCCTCCCTCCTCACCCAAAAACGCACCATCAGTTCTCCGGCGGTGCGACCTTCCTGAATGCCGTCAGAACCGACAAGGACAATTCGCCCGCTATGGGGAAAGTCCGAAGTCAAAGCGAGAAGTGGTCTCGACTTGGCGATCTTGCATAGAAGCTCGTCAACACCTCGGCTGCGAGAGGCAGCGATATCCAGCCCGTCGCATTCGTTTCTGGCTTTCGTCGAGGTTTCAAGCGGCGCTTGGGCGGTAAGCTTCTGATGGCTGTAGCGCAGAAGCGGCGGATTCAGCTCCATGCATCTGAGCAAGGCGCGACGAAAGGAACCGCGCAGATGCCTCAGATACGGGTTCTCGTCGTTGTGTTGCACGACACCGAGGCGGAGAATTTCTGTCGGACGAAGGTTCAGGGTTCGGTCGAGTTGCAATTCGCGGCTGACCGCCGGAACTTTCTCCTCGGTCTCTGCCCTGACGTTGCCGCGACCGTCCACGACCCGATCAACCGTTGGAATGCGCACACCCGCCAACGCGGCAACATCGGCGAAATGGATCTTCCTTGGTTGCCTTGCAGTTTCTGATCGTAACCGATCAAAAACCGCGTTGCCAAGACCGGGTAAAAAGCTAGTCTTGATTGGGAGCGCGGGGCGATCTGAAGTTCCGTTTTGTCACGTGTACGAAGGAATCGGAGATGAACAAGCTGAAGATCGCCTTGGCACAATGCTTGTTTCCCGGCGATGTAGACGCAGCATTCAAGAGGGCGGAAGAAATCTGTCGGCAAGCCAAGGAAAACGCCGCTGACATCGTTCTGTTTCCGGAAATGTGGAGCGACGGTCACTCGTTCTACAAACCCGGCGAAGCGGGTGCGCACGACCAATGGCTGGCCTCAGCGATCGGTGACGGAACCGGATATATCCTGGGCATTTCGGAATTGGCTGGCGAACTGCAGACTGCGATCTGCATTACCTACCTGCGCAAGACAGATACTGACCCCGAAAAAAGCCTGGTCTTGTTTGACAGGCGGGGCCACCGTGCCCTGCAGTATTCCAAGGTTCATATCTGCACTTATGAACTGGAGGGTCGCTGCCGCGCTGGTGCCGGTTTCGAGGTTGTCACACTGGATACCGCGAAAGGCCCGGTTGAGATCGGGGCGATGATCTGCTTCGACCGGGAATTTCCAGAAAGTGCCCGGGTGTTGGGTTTGAAGGGTGCGGAAATCGTGCTGGTTCCGAATGCGTGCGAACTTGACGAGCACCGTATTGCGCAATTCAAGACCAGGGCGTTCGAAAACAAAGCGGTATTCGCGATGGCCAACTATCCATCGCCAAAACACAATGGCAATTCCATCGTAGTTGGAAACGCCTTCTATAATGAGGATGAAGAACCATTGGACCCGGTTATCGCGGTCGCCGGAAACGACGAAGGGATATTCTACGCGGATATCGATATCGACGAAGTCCGAAAATACCGAAACGCGGCGATCTGGGACCCGAGATACCGACAACCCCATTCCTACGAAATCCTGTCCGGTCGGATCGAGTTAGCTGAGAACGACCAGTTCAAGCCGGGTATTCCGAGACTAAAACTCAAGTCACAGGCGGTCAGTTGACCCGGCAAGCGCGGCAATGGCCACATGCTCTGTCGAGGACCAACCGGGTCGCCGAGAAGTCAGGTTTTGCCGGATGCGTAAAACCGGAGAGCATCAATTGAAACCAAGATCGCATTGGTCAGGTCCCATATCCCGGCGACGCCGCCAACGCACTTCAAAAGGCAGCAGATCTATGCACGACTTCGGCGGATATGGAAGCCGACATCGGGCTGTTCCCGGAAATGTGGAGCACCGGGTACCAGTTCTTGACCCCTCGGATGAGAAAATGAAAGGCAGTGGGGCGGGTCGGCGCCAAGTGACGACGACTCTCTGGTGGCAATTGCCAATCTCGCCAATGAGTTGAACATGGCCATTGCAATGACCTGTCTGCCAAGGACGTCCGGTAATCCCGAAAACTGTCTGGTCCTGTATGACCGTTACGGCCGGACCGTTCCAAGTTACTCGAAGGTGAACCTGTTCTGGTACGGGCTGGAGGGATTCTGCGGACCCGGGGATGGATTTTCAGTCGCGGAACCGGATACGGCGGCCGGCGGATTGCGTGTCGGGGCAATGATCTGACTTGACACGAGTTTCCCGAAAGCGCTCGGGCACTACGCCTGAATGGCGCCGAACCGGTGTTGGTTCCGAGTGCTTGAGCGCTGGAGGAACACAGGATTGCTCAATTCAAGACGCGGTCATTCCAAAACAGGATGGCCTTGGCAATGATGGCCGTCGGACAAGAACCGGCGAAAATCCGGCAACATGGCGATTGCCATGCCACATTCTCTATCATGCGGTGCGGCCATCTGCCCGACAGGTCCGTTCCAAATTCGAATCCAACAACCCGGGTATCGAGGTGACCAAGCGCGACGACAGCCGTTTGGGCGAGAACGGCAGACGGTATTATGTTCGAATATTTGATCGAACGCCCAAAGCGCAACGGCCAGTTCGACAATCGCACGGGCGAGCCAGAACGGTCGCCTGTCCGCGACACGTTGGCCACCTATCGGGTGAAGGTCGAGGGCGGCCGCGTGCTGATCGACCTGTCATGCATGCCCGCACACGCGCGACTGTTGCCGACAAGCGGGCGCTGAAGGCCCTGGGAGAGGCCAGCGTAATCGCGGCCGAATTGGTGGTCGTACCCGATCGCGACGCCACCGAGATCACGCAGCGCACTTCGCTGATCATGATCGGAATGGGTGCGGGGCCCGATACAGATGCGGAGCATCAATTCAGCGAGGACATCCTTGGCTGTACCCAAGGACACCGGCCGCGCCATGCCAAGGTCTGCCGAAAATTCGCCGCCGGATACGTCCGGCGAGCGGATTCACAAATCGAGGTTTTCGACGCTGAGAGCGTTCCGGACGATGAAGTCACGCCTTGGTTCGACTTCATCACCCATCAGCTTGGTAAAGAGGTCATTGGCTTCCGAGACGTCCTCTACCCTGACCTGCACCAGGGTTCTTGCGTCAGGGTCCAGCGTCGTTTCCCAGAGCTGGTCGGGATTCATCTCGCCCAGTCCCTTGTATCGTTGAAGCGACTGACCCTTCTCGCCTTCCGAATAGACAGCATCAAGCAGGCGGGTCGGTGACTCGATCGGGACTTCGGTCTGCTTCCGCCTGAATACGGCCGGCTTCGGGTAGATTTCCGCCAGTGGACCGGAATGCCCGGCCAGTTTCCTGCATTCCATCGACGCAAGTGCTGCCCCGTCCAGTGTCTGGATTTCCTCGACGCCTCGCAACATTCGCATGAAGCGCAGCCCACCATCCTGCGAGGGTCGGCCGATCCAGCCTCTCTCGTATTCGGATGCTATCATGTTCAATCTGTCGGCGACCGCATCCGCAGCAATCTGCGGATTGTCTGCAACCCTGTTCGCAACCAGGATGCCTGCGATCGCCGAGTGTTCAAGTATCGAACGGGAATAGTAGGTCGGGAAAGCCCTCAGAATCCTGTCGACCGAACGCGCTTCCTCAACCACCCGCAGCAGGTCGTTGCCGACTATCGCCTCTCCGCTGGCAAGGACGAGTCTTGCGTCCTCCAGCCCCTGGCTGATCAGGTAGTTTTCAAGAGCTGCCTGGTCCTTGAGATAAACCTCGGAGCGACCGCGCTCGACCTTGTAGAGCGGGGGTTGTGCGATGTAGAGGTACCCGCCCGTGATGATCTCCGGCATCTGCCGGAAAAAGAATGTGAGCAGCAATGTCCTGATATGGGCGCCGTCCACATCCGCATCGGACATGATGATGACCTTGTGGTAACGCAGTTGATCGATGGCGAACTCGTCCCGTCCGATTCCTGTACCCAGCGCAGTAATGAGTATCCTGATCTGTTCGGATGACAGCATCTTGTCCATCCGCGCCCGTTCAACATTGAGGATCTTTCCCCGCAATGGCAGGACAGCCTGGTTGCTCCGGGCGCGTCCCTGCTTTGCGGAACCTCCGGCCGAATCGCCTTCCACGATGAAGAGTTCGGACAGCGCGGGATCCCGTTCCTGGCAGTCTGCGAGCTTGCCCGGAAGCGAACCAATGTCCATCGGTGACTTCCGGCGGGTCAGTTCGCGGGCCTTTCTGGCGGCCTCCCTTGCCAGCGCGGCGCGCACGATCTTCCCGACTATATTCTTTGCCGCGTGCGGGTTCTCCTCGAACCAAACGGAGAGGCCTTCACCAAGCAGCGATTCAACTACAGGACGGACCTCCGAGGAAACGAGCTTGTCCTTGGTCTGCGATCCGAACTTTGGCTCGGGCACCTTGATCGACAGCACGCAGGTCAGACCCTCCCGCGCATCGTCACCGGTCAGGCTTACCTTTTCCTTCTTTGCGACACCGCTCTTTGCTGCGTAACTGTTGATCGTGCGTGTCAGCGCAGCCCGGAATCCGGCAAGGTGAGTGCCACCGTCTCGCTGGGGAATGTTGTTTGTAAAGGGCAAGACCGTTTCGTGATAGCTGTCATTCCACCACAGCGCCGCCTCGAGTACTGTTCCGTCCCGCTCGCCGCTGACGAAGATTGGATCGTCCAGAATGGACGTCCGCGAGCGGTCGAGATGCCGGACATACTCGCGCACGCCCCCTTCGGAGTGAAACTCGGCGGTCAGTGGCTCGACCGGTCGCTCGTCGACAAGCGAGATTGAAACACCGGAATTGAGGAAGGATAACTCCCTCAGCCTCTGCTCAAGCGTCTTCCAGACGTAGTCCCGGTCGCTGAAGGTCTCGGTTGACGCCAGAAAATGCACGTCTGTTCCTGACTTGCCGCCCGAGTCGCCCATGACCGTCAGCGACTGGACGGTCACACCGTCCTCGAACCTGGCGAAATGTTCCTTTCCATCACGCCAGATCCTGAGCTCAAGCCAGGTTGAAAGCGCGTTGACAACAGAAACACCGACACCGTGAAGTCCGCCGGAGACCTTGTAGCTGTTGGAATCGAATTTACCGCCGGCATGCAGATGCGTCATGATGACTTCGGCTGCAGAAACACCTTCTTCGTGGATATCGACCGGGATTCCCCTGCCGTTGTCGCTGACGGACACACTCTCATCGGCGTGAATGCGAACCGAAATCGAGTCCGCGTGGCCGGCGAGAGCTTCATCAATTCCGTTGTCTACGACCTCGTAGACCATGTGGTGCAGTCCGGATCCGTCATCCGTGTCCCCGATATACATTCCGGGCCGCTTCTTCACGGATTCAAGGCCCTTGAGCACCTGGATGGAATCAGCCTGGTAGAGTGGTTCCGCCTCTTGAACTTGATCCATCACCTGCACCTTGTGATCCGTGATCAAAATACTACATCTGGTTGAAGATTCCAAGTTACGAATCAATGATTTGTGTTGGAGACCACAGGTTGGACGCGAATGCGCGATGCGCCCGTCGCACGAGAGGAGAAAATCCCTGATGCAACTCAACTTGAGACCGGCGCAGTGTGAAGACCGGGTGAAGGTCTACGAGATGCTGGCGAAGTCGGACGCCACGGCAGAGATGATGGGACCGCCGGACTACTGTGATCATCCGGTTCCCGGCTACGATGAGTTTTGCGGAGATTATGACGAGGATGCATTTGCTCCCGAAGGAGACTTCAGAATCTACATGATGGAAGTCGCCGGCCGGCAAATCGGAGTCATTCATTACTGGCTGAAAGGGAGGATCGCTGAGATAGACCTCTGGATTGCCGATAGAAGTGACTGGAACCAGGGTTACGGATCCTCGGCAATCGGCATGATCGCGGATGTATTGAGGAGGGAAACCACGGCGGAGTGCATGATCATACGTCCATCTGGCCGCAATCGCCGCGCGGTCGGCGCATACAAGAAGGCAGGATTCTGCGATTATGACGAAGGGCGGCACGACCTTCCTGCCTGGTGTCTCACCGAGGGCTTCGATTATGAAGACGCGGTTGTTCTGGTTCAGGATTTGCGTTGATCGTTCCACTGTGCAGAGTTGTGACGACAGGGAGCCGATTTTGCGCAGGTTGACTGGCGGGCATTCAAATTTGCCTGGATTTGTGCAATTCATTCCATCGTAATCAGGATATCGAACCGGGCGCCCTCAACGCCCCGTTGAAGGAGTTGGCGATATGACATTCGGACCCAGGCAGGCCGTGATCGTCATCGACGTGCAAAACGACTTTTGTCCTGGAGGCGCACTTGCGGTTCCCGATGGAGATTCCGTGGTCGAGGGCATCAACAGGCTGGTGCGGGAGTTCAGCGTTCGAGTCTTCACCCAGGACTGGCATCCCGAGGGCCATTTCTCCTTTGCCAGCAGCCATTCCGGCAAGAACCCGTTTGACACGATCGAACTCGACTATGGCTCACAGGTTCTCTGGCCGGATCACTGTGTCCAGGGCAGTCCGGGTGCAGAGTTCCATCCGCTTCTCCGGACAGATCCCGCGGACATTGTCATTCGCAAGGGGTTTCATACCGACATAGACAGCTATTCGGCGTTTTTCGAAAATGACCGGAAGACGCCCACGGGTCTCGAGGGATACCTGAAGACGAGGGGTGTCGAGGAAATATTCTGTGTGGGCCTCGCGACTGATTTCTGCGTCTGCTACTCGTCAGTTGACGCAGTGCGGCTCGGTTTCGCAACCACAGTGTACGAGGATGGTTGCCGGGCGATCGATCTTGAGGCCTCTCTTGCCGACGCCCGCCGGAACATGCTGGCAGAGGGAGTCAGGCTGGAGAAGTGGCCTGCGGAACTGGCCTGAACTGCAAGGTGCCGACATGTCATGAGCGCTCCCATCGTGGATATCGCAACCAGGGTTCACAATCACAACTGGAAGATCGATCCGATAATCCGGTCACTGATCGACACCGACTTCTACAAGTTGCTGATGTGCCAGTTCGTGTTCGGGAATTCACCCGATACATGGGTCCGGTTCCAGTTGATCAACCGGTCGCCCGGTGTCAGGCTCGGTGAACTGATCGACGAAGGGGAACTCCGGGAACAGCTTGACCATATTCGCACCCTCGGG
Source organism: Paracoccaceae bacterium (assembly GCA_963664715.2). Lineage (GTDB taxonomy): Bacteria > Pseudomonadota > Alphaproteobacteria > Rhodobacterales > Rhodobacteraceae > JAPOXR01. Next base: position 37,492 of record CAXXUY010000009.1, on the reverse strand, counting down.
CTTTCGCGCGGCGAATCCACCTGGCTGCGCGGAAACACATTCTACGGCAAACGGCAGATGTTCCGTCCCGAATTCTTGGAATGGTTCGAGAGGCTGCGGCTGCCCCCCTATCACCTGGAAAGCCGTGACGGGCAATTTGAACTGGTATTCGAAGGGCGCTGGCCGGAGGTCATGCTGTGGGAAATCCCGGCCCTTGCAGTCATCACGGAACTGCGCTCCAGGGCAGTTCTCAGGAAACTTGGAAGGTTTGAACTGCAGGTTCTCTATGCAAGGGCAATGTCACGTGTCTGGGAAAAGATGGAAAGGCTCGGGCGACTTGACGGATTGCGGCTGGCAGATTTCGGAACACGCAGGCGGCACTCCTGGCTTTGGCAGGACTGGTGCGTACAGGCACTGATCGAAGGGCTTTCGGACAAGTTAGTCGGAACATCCAATTGCCTGATCGCAATGCGGCGCGAGGTCGAGGCAATCGGAACCAATGCTCATGAACTCCCGATGGTGTATGCCGCACTCGCCAGGAATGATGACGAACTCGTGGATGCTCCCTACCGGGTCATGCGTCAGTGGCAGAGGGAACATGACGGAAACCTGAGAATCATCCTATCGGACACATTTGGCTCACCCGAGTTCCTCAGCAAGGCTCCCGATTGGCTCGCTGGCTGGACTGGCATCAGGATTGACTCGGGATTGCCCGTCGAGATGGCCGAACTCGCCCTAGACTGGTGGCGCGCGCATGGAGAGGATCCCGCGTCCAAGCGCATCATCTTTTCGGATGGCCTTGACGTCGACAGCATTGAAGACCTGCACCGGAGGTTTGCTGGCCAGACCCGGACCAGTTTCGGCTGGGGAACCCTGCTGACCAACGACTTCCGCGACCTGTTTCCCGGTGGCGGCCTGGCTCCGTTCTCGCTTGTCTGCAAGGCAGTTTCCGCCGATGGCAGACCCACCGTCAAGCTTTCGGACAACCCGTTGAAGTCGATGGGGCCGAAAGATGAAGTCGAACGTTACCGGAGAGTATTTGGCGTTGGTGAACAGGCACCGGTTGAACTCCTGGTCTGACACGCTTCCAGAGTGCGGGAATGCGGGGCCAGCCCACCGCCGGGCGTGACTCTTGCCTCAACTCCTTCTGGCGCGCATTCATTGCCGCCCGACCAGGCCTGCCAGAGAGATGCAGGAACTGCCTGCTCTTCGTTGGTCCAGCAAGTTCAGGAACCCCGGGGCGGAAAGGAACCGGGAATCCTCGGCCACGATCAGGCAGTCAGGCGCAAGCCATCCTGTCCGGGCAGCCTGCCGGAGCACCCTCTCTGGCAAAGTCGTGCCGTAGGGCGGGTCAAGAAACACCAGGTCAAACGGCGCGCCGCGCCATTTCCCAAGCCGCGTTGCATCCTTCCTGAGAAGAATTGTCTGCTTCATGGCCCTGGCCAGGTCAATGTTGCGTTCGATCAGTCGGCACGCGACGGCGCCGTTATCCACGAAACAGGTGAAGGCCGCGCCGCGGGAGATGGCCTCAAGGCCGAGAGCGCCGGTTCCTGCGAAGAGATCCAGTACCCGGGAGCCGGCAACGAGATCGCCGAACCGCCCTTGGGTGAGAAGGTCGAAGATCCGGATCCTGGTCCTCGCGGATGTCGGTCGCAGGCGGCGCTGAAGATCTCCCTTGCCGACAGCGGCGAGTCTGAGTCCCTTGAATTTGCCGGCGGCTATCTGCATGGCTGGACCAGGTCGAACCGGGACGAAGCTACCTGAGCAGCAGTTTCAGGTTCGAAGAGGTGTCGGCCAGGACCGCAGGATCAGCGGTCTTGCCCATTTCGAGCAGCCGCTTTCCGATCATGTAGCTCCGGGAGTCGTTTATGGCGTCGACGGCCAGCAGGGTTTCCCCGGAGAAATACCAGTAACTGACGGCGACCGATCCTTCAGCCTGCCTGGAGACTATCCGGTCGTAGCCGGTCCCGAGGCCAGCAATCTGCAGTCTTGCGTCGAACTGATCCGACCAGAACCAGGGCACGGGAGAATACTTCCGGTCGGACCCCAGGATGTTGTCGGAAACGAGTTCCGCCTGGTCGATTGCATTCTGGACGCTCTCGAGTCGTATTCGCCTTGCTCCCATCGGAAAGGACGCACAGTCACCGGCAGCCCAGATGCCATCGACCGAGGTTCTTCCGAATTCGTCCGTCCGGATTCCGTTGTCGATCTCCAGGCCCGCCGCCGCGGCCAGCGACGTAGACGGCTCGATCCCAATCCCGATGATTGCAAGGTCGGCGTCCGTCTTTCCGGCATCAAGCAGTTCAGCGGCACAAACCCGGCCTTCGTCATCCGCAATCAGTCCTGCCAGTGCAGTCGCTTCCATGACCCGCACATTCCTTGCAGTATGCAACTCCCGGATGAACCGCGATGTTTCCGGAGCAGCGACGCGCTGGAGAATCCTCTCGGCCATTTCAACCACGGTGACCCTGCAGCCCCTTTGCGCACAGGTGGCCGCGGTCTCGAGTCCAATGTATCCGCCACCCACGACAAGAACATTCATCCCGTCGAGAAGTTCCTCACTGATCCGGTCTATGTCGGAGACGGTCCTGACAGTGTGAACGCCGGCAAGGGCGCCGCCAAGCCGGTCCGGGATGTTCCGGGGCACGGATCCGGTAGCAAGCACCAGATCGTCATATTCGAGCCTGCCGGAGTCGAGTTCGACCACCCGGGCGTCATGGTCGATACCGGTACAGTGATTGCCGAGCACCAGTTCAATTTCGTTTTCCTCGTAGAACAGGCGAGGACGCAGCAGCAGGCGTTCCCGCTCAAACTCGCCCAGCAGGTATTTCTTTGACAGCGGTGGCCTCTGGTAGGGCAGTTCATTCTCGCCGCAGACAAGCACGACCCTGCCGTCGAAACCACTCGAGCGCAACCTTGCCGCGGCGGAATGTCCGGCTTGCCCACCCCCGATAATCACAATCTGTTTCATGCCTGGTCCCGTGCTGCAGTAGACGCCCCCTGATTCCACGGCCGGCATCTTTCAGGCATTTGCAATGTGATGTCCACAGGTCAGGACCAGGGAAGGACCGAAACGCGCTTCGGCTTCAATGGATCGCTGGCCGGGTGCCCGGCATTGAAGCGAAGCGGGGGATTCCGTCTCGACCAAGCCTGCTGGCAATGGAAATGATAAGGGGTTAGTTAGGCGAGCAGGACCCAAAGCGAGGAGATTACCGATGACGATCAAGGCGGGTGACAGGCTTCCCGATGCAGAGTTGCTGCGGCTTGGAGATTCCGGGCCGGAAACAGTGCAGCTGAATGACCTTACGAGTGGGCGAAAGGTCGCCATATTTGGCGTTCCCGGCGCCTTTACCCCTACCTGTTCGGATCAGCATGTGCCGAGCTTCGTGGCAAACATGGAGAAGCTGAAGGCTGGCGGAATCGAGGAGGTCATCTGCATTTCGGTGAATGATCCCTTCGTCATGAAAGCCTGGGGCGAGTCGACCGGAGCGACGGCGGCCGGAATTGTCATGCTTGCCGATGCCGACGCCGGATTCACCAAATCGGCTGGACTGGACTTTTCCATCGCCGGGGCGGGTTTCTTCGACCGTTCATCCCGGTTTTCGATGCTGGCCGATGACGGCGTCGTGACAGCCGTGAATGTCGAGGATGCACCGGGGGAGTGCGGTGTAACCAGGGGTGATGAGATCCTGAACCAGATCTGACCGCCTGACAGGGACGGTCGCATGCCGGCTGCGCCGGCATCAACGGGCTTGGCTCGTGTCGGCAGACTGATCTCCACCCAACCAGTCGCAGGACCGCACCGGTTTCCCGGAGTCCGAGGTCAGTCCGCGGTCGTTGCTACCTTGCGAGGCGGTTCATCAAGCAGTTCGACAGAACCCAGGCTGACAGTTACTGGAACCTGTCCATTCTCTGCGCCATCCGGACGTCAAGATCGGTCAGCCCGCCAGCGCTGTGTGTCGTCAGCAACACTGCCACCCGGTTGTAGATGTTGCTCCATTCGGGGTGGTGATTGAGCCTTTCAGCCAGCATTGCCACGCGGGTCATCCATGCAAACGCATGGCTGAATGACTTGAACGTGAACTCCTTGCGGAGAGCAGTTCCGTCGTCAGTTTCAGTCCAGCCGGCGTCCAGAAGTGGTTTCAGCACTTCTGCCCTCCTGTCTTCAGCAAGCAGTTCAGGCATCTGCATTGTCAATTCCCTTTCCTGTAGGGACCGCGGCTGGAAAGTACTTCCAGAACGTGGTCAATTTCCTGGTTTTCTACCTGTAGGTACTCGAGAACTGCTCTCCGAAACCCGGGATGGGCGATCCAGTGCAGTGAGTGCACCTTGACCGGCATGTAGCCCCGTGCCAGCTTGTGTGGACCCTGGGCCCCCGCCTCGACACTCCGGAGCTGGTTCTCGATGGCGAATTCGATTGCCCGGTAGTAGCAGACTTCGAAGTGCAGGCAGCTGTGTTGCTCGAGGCATCCCCAGTATCGGCCGAACAGCGTGTCTGCCCCGATGAAGTTCAGGGCGCCCGCGATGTATCTGCCTTCCCGTTCGCACATGACCAGAAGGATGTCGTTTCTCATGGATTCGTGAATTGACTCGAAGAACTGCCGAGTCAGGTATGGCCTTCCCCACTTGCGAGAGCCGGTTTCCTGGTAGAATTCCCAGAAGCAGTCCCAGTGTTCCGGGCGAATGTCCTCCCCGGTCAGGAGATTGATGGTCCCACCGAATGCATTTGCCCGGTTGCGCTCCTGCCTGATGTTCTTGCGTTTGCGGGACGAGAGTTGCCGCAGGAATTCTCCGAAGCTTGAATAGTTGTTGTTCATCCAGTGAAACTGTTCACCCGTCCGGTGGAGGAAACCCATCGTCCGGCCGGAAACTGCCTCGCTCTCCGTGCAGAATGTCACATGGAGTGACGACAACTCGTTACGGGACATGATGTCCACTGCCGAAGCGACCAGAGCCCTGAATTCTTCGCTGCCCGGCCCGGACCGGGTCAGGAACCGCCTTCCGGTAGCGGGTGTGAACGGCACGGCAGCCTGCAGTTTCGGGTAGTAGTCACCGCCAGCCTGTTCGAACGCGTTGGCCCAGCCATGATCGAACACGTACTCTCCCTGGCTGTGATATTTCGCATAGAGGGGCATGACGGCGGTGATTCCGCTTTTTCCCCGGACCACGAAGTGAACGGGGTCCCATCCTGTCGCTCCTCCCACGGACCCCGAGACTTCCAGGGCCTTGAGAAACCGATGGGTCGTGAACGGATCCCTCGGACGGCTGCCGGTTTCCGTTTCAGGGCACGCACAGCAATCCCATTCTTCTTCCGCGATTTCAGTGATCGAACGATGCACCGTGACAGTGAACTTGTCGGAACTGGAAGGCTCGCCTGTCATGCGGGACGGCAAGGTTCCTCGCCGGCAAGACCGGAAAGAGGCACGCGGTTAGCTGACTGCAAAGATACCCTCCACCTCCACCGGCGCCCCGAAGGGAAGGGAACTTACCCCGACAGCGGAACGGGCATGGCGCCCGGCATCGCCCAACACCTCCAGGAACAGCTCGGATGCACCGTTGACGACCCTTGGATGATACGTGAAATCCGGTGTGCAGTTGACAAAACCGGTCAGCTTTACAACGCGGTCCAGCCTGTCCAGGTCGCCACCGCAGGCCTCGCGTATCTGCGCAAGCAGATTTATGGCGCATAAACGCGCCGCAGCCGCGCCCGTCTCAATGTCCGTATCGACACCAAGCTTGCCGATTTGCGGCGCACCCGAACTGATCGGCAGCTGACCCGACACGTAAACCATGTTCCCGCTTCTCACGAAAGGAACATAGGCGGCAACGGCGGCAGGCGGCATCGGCAGTTCGATTCCGATTTCGGCGAGGCGGGCTTCGATTGCATTTGCCATCATTTCGGTTCCCTGGTTGCTGCGAGAGGTATCACTATAGCATGTAGCTCTGGCGATTTTGATTCCCTGAATTCCGTTCCGGCCAGTGATGCGGCAGCTTGGACAAGGCAGGATCACCCTTTCCCGTACACCGGCGTGCCGGGCATCTCGATACTTGCCCTCGAGAATGGCGGACAGGAGACCGGCTGCCTCTGCAAGAACAGTGCGTTCGCACGGCGAATGGACGCCTTGCAGTTCCCCGTCCGGGCGGCGGTTTCCGGTGGCGACCATCCCGACCGTGTCGAGAGGCGTTTGACGACAGCGATAAGCCCGGCAGGCGCTGCCACACGAACAGTTTGGCACGGGCAAGGACACCACCCTGCCATGAGGGTTTGACACCGACCGGTTCCCCCGGCAATCCCCTCCTGCCGGGAAAACGGCGTCTTCCCCGTCTGCATGCACCGCGCGCGGCACTGCCGTTTCACGTGACGGGAAGCGCCCTGTGGACGAGGAGTGGTTGTGGACATTATGGCAGGATCCTCCACGATGCCGGACACGACCCCCTTGGAGGGGAGTCATCTGGAGCAGGAACCTGATTCGCTTTCCGGGCAGGAGCGCAGTGCGATTCGGTGACGATTCGCCGCGGCAGCACCCGCTTCGGGATGAAACAAATCCGATCGCCGTCGCGGAACCCGGTCAGACGAGGTCAGTACCCAGCCCGCCATTTGCCATGATTCTCCAGGAAACTTGCCAGGAAATCGAATGTGATGTTCCGGGTCTGCATCGATTTCCTCGTGCTGGAATATGCTGTCAGCGTAAGGCTTCCATGCTGATTCGGTATACCCGGACCCACGCATGCGGAAATGGATGGATGATCGAATCTTCCGGTTCGGCAGGACGCGCCCTTCTGGAAACTGACAAAATGTTCTCTTTCCGGATTTCGGCAAGCCCCGGAAATTGAACTTCTCCGGCGGCAACTGTATTTTGGGGCGGATTGGAAAGAGGCGGCCCACCGGTTTGCTCCAGCGGGGTGGCCAGTTTGCATTCTGCCAGATCAAGGCTGGACATGATATGGGACCAGATAGCGGAAGCACATCCAGTTCAACCAGGCCGCCATCCGGAGATACTGGCGGGCTGGCTGTCTCACGCCGGATTGCGGCGGCAACTCTTGCCGCGCTCCTTGTTGTTGGCGTGAACATCGCCAGCTACGCGGAGGCCAACGAACGCTCCGCTGTGAGGGTCGTCTCTAGCATGCTCGCCGATATGGGTGAACTGTATCGTACCGCCCTCACAAGGGAGCATATAGCTGACGGCCTCGAAGACATCTTTTCCGAATACGCAGATATGGAAGTGATCAGCCGTTCGGTTGTCGGGGTTCCATGGCGTCGGATTTCCGATGAGAAGCGAATCGACTTCATAGATGTCTTCAAGCGGTACCTCGCCGAAAAGTATGCCCGGCACCTTCCGATGTCCCTCAAGGGAGAGTTCGAGATCATCAAGGTGCTGGAACTCAAGAAGGACCAGTATTCAGTCGAATCAAGTGTCTCGATCGCAGGATCCCGGCCCTATCAATTGAGGTGGCTCGTGCGGCGCTCCGGGGGAAACTCCAGGATCGTCAACATGGTCACGAGTGACTTCAACCTGCTAAACCTTGAACGCACGGTGATCAGGTCTCTGCTCCAGCAACGGAAGGGCAATCTTGATCAGCTGATCGCGTATCTGCCCACACGCTACCAGTAGAAGCGGAAGGGACTACCGGTAGAGTTTCCCTGACTGCCGGCATTCTGCCTCTTCCGGTTTCAACCCCCGGAATCTGCCTGACGCAAGATACTTGCCTTGTCGATTAGCCGGAACCAACCGGGGTTGATCATCGGCAATGGCCTGGCAGTCGTTCCCTCGTGTATGCGAAGCATGGCCTCGCGCCAGATATCGGCAGGCAGGCCACTGCCGGTCACCCCGGTCAGCGGAGTGTTGTCGTCGTAGCCCATCCACACGCCGGTTATGTAATCGGCCGAGAACCCGATGAACCAGGCATCCCTTGCTTCCTGGGTCGTTCCGGTCTTTCCGGCCACTTCCGTTCCACTGACCATTGCCCGCTTGCCCGTTCCGTCGGTCACGACCCTGTGCATCATGTAAATGAGCTGACGAGCGGTTTCTTCGGAAAACACTCTCTCTCCGCCTGCCTCGACACGGCTCATGAGCGACTGCTTCTGGCCCTTGAGCCGCATGTTGACAACTCCGTAAGGATTCACTCGCCTTCCGCTGTTGAGAATGCTTGCATACGCTGAAGTCATGGCAAGAAGCGTGGATTCCGACGCACCCAGTGCCATGGCGGGACCCCTGGCAAGATGTTCCCCGATGCCAAGCCTTGATGCAATTTCGGCGACCCTGTGCCGGCCGATTCCCTCGGACAGCTTGACGGCAACCGTGTTGACGGAGAAGGCGAGCGCATCGGTCAGCGTGATTTCACCGAGGTATTCGCCCTTGTAGTTCTTTGGAGACCAGGGACCGGAACCCCTGACGTGAAACGTGACAGGCTCGTCAATTATTCGATCGTCAAATGAGTAGCCCGTTTCGAGTGCAGCGGCATAGACGAAGGGCTTGAAAAGGGATCCGGTCTGTCGCAGTGCCTGTGTGGCCCTGTTGAAATTCCCGGCCGCGTGTACCTTTCGTCCACCGACCATGGCGCGCACTGCTCCGTCGCGGGTCATGACGACGACAGCCGCCTGTGCCCCGGATCCTGCCCGAACCTTCGTGTCGAAGACATGTGTCAGGGCAGAGTCGACGGCTGACTGGATGCGCTTGTCATAGGTCGTTCGGACTTCGAAGTCCTCGATTGCGCCCCGGGTCAGAAATCCGGGGCCGGTATCCATGACCCAGTCGGCAAAGTAACCACCGGCGCGGTTGGTCGCTGATTGCGACAGGCGGGCTGGACTTGACCGTGCCTTCGCTGCGTCTGCGCTGGTAAGGTAGCCCTGCTTGCGCATCCGTTCGATGACCAGGTTCGCCCGCCTGTGGGCGCGGTCGATGTCGCGCGTGGGTGAATACGCGGACGGTGCGGCCAGCAGGCCGGCCAGCATGGCAGCTTCAGGAACGGATACACTGCGAATCGACTTGCCGAAATACCGCTGGCTGGCTGCCTCGAACCCTGTGGCGCCCGACCCCAGATATGCCCGGTTCAGGTAGATGGTCAGGATTTCGTTCTTCGTGTATTTGAGCTCGAGGGCCACGGCGAATGGAACTTCCTTGATTTTTCTCCAGATCGTCGACCTGCGGCAATCCCTTTCAAATTCGCGCTCGGATTTTCCCGACGCCGGGTCGTATTCAATGCCAAGGCAAAGCAGTTTGCTGACCTGCTGGGTGATCGTGGATCCTCCATGCCCGCTCAGGGGCCCGCGCCCTTCCCGAAGGTTGATGAATATGGCTCCCGCGATGCCCCTCGGGCTCAGACCCGAGTGGTCGTAGAATGAACGGTCCTCTGCTGCCACTACGGCGTTTACCAGGCTGGGTGACGCTTCCTCGACGGTTACTGCCGAAAGCTGGCTTCCGCGCCAGGCAAAGACATCCCCGTTCCGGTCGAGGAACGCGATCGTTCCACGAGTTCTCGTGTCCAGGAGTTCGGACAGTTCGGGAAGCCTGGAATAGAAGTAGAAGACTGTCAGGGAGAATACCAGCACGCCGGCAATTCCCGCCCTCCAGCCAATTGCCAGGCCGGCACGTGCAGCGGCGCGCAGCAAGCTTCGGACTCTTCCGGCGACAGCCGCGCATGCGCGTGCCGACCAGCCCTTGACTTTTCCTGACTTCTTGCCGCCCGCAACCTTTGCGCCGGGCTTTCTGCCCTTGACCTTCTTGCCGGCGGCCGTTTTCGACCGCGCCACTGCCTGCCTCGATTTTTGTCAATAATAGCGTATCGACCGGGCCATGTGAAGGCATCGCTGCAATCTGCCAGGGAATACGGTTTCCCGTTGCAGCCATGCCGAATGCAGACCGTGTCGGTCCCGCATTCCTGTTGGAAACCCTTGGGACCGTTCAGTCCATCTCCGGCCCGGGTCGTTCCAGTTCGTGCCCGAGGCGATCCAGAAGTGCACGGTCAGCGAAACCATCGGGAACGAGTCCGGCCGACTTCTGGAACATCCGGACGGCGGCGGATGTCGCCGGCCCGACGATGCCGTCCGTTCCGCCGGTATCAAGACCCAGTTCGACCAACATCTGCTGAAGGGTCAGAATCTCGGATCGGGCGAGCGGCGGGCTTCCGGAAGGCCATTTCCCTCCCGATTGCGTACGTCCCGCGATTGCGTCAGCCAGCAGCCCGACCGCGATCACATAGGCGACGGCGTTGTTGTAACGCTTCAGGACATGGAAGTTGCGCGTGGCAAGGAATGCAGGTCCCCTGTGCCCGGCGGGCAACAGGATTGAAGAATGGGTGATTTCGACCCCGTTCTGCCAGTCGGGAAGGATGACACCGTCCCTGGCCCAGTCCAGCGCGGGTTTGGCGTTGTCGAGACCGGATTGCTCGTGGTCGAATTCCGGCTTCAATGTCACCTCGAATCCCCAGGGCAGGCCTGCAGACCAGCCATGCGCAGCGAGAAAGTTGGCGGCAGACGCCAGTGAGTCCAGTGGGTCGTCGCCCCATATATCCGGCAGACTGTCTCCCGTCAGACTCACTGCATGGGCGAGGTAGCTTGACGGCATGAACTGGGTATGGCCCATCGCGCCTGCCCAGGATCCGGTCATATCCGGAAAGGAAACTGCGCCCGATTCAACGATACGCAACGCCGCGAGCATTTCCTCTTCGAAGAAACTGCGGCGACGGGATGCGGATGCCAGCGTGGCAAGTGCGCCCGGGACCGGAAAACTGCCGCGACGGGCACCGTAGGATGATTCAATCCCCCAGATTGCAACCAGAATGGCCGGGTCGATTTCGAATCTGCCTGCCATCTGATCCAATGCTGCACCTATCCGGGCATGTGCTTGCCTTCCCTCGGAAATCCTCCCCGCTGACAGGGTTCGTTCGACGTAGTTGCTGAAGGACAGCGTGAACTCCGCCTGTGCGTTTTCCTTGCGTGATACTTCCTTGATGAAGGAGACCCGCGAATGCGCCTGGTCGAGAGTCGACGATTCGATCCCCAGCAGGCTTGCCCGGTCGAGGAACCCGTCCAGCCAGGATGCGAACTGGTGCTGCATGCTATTTCCGTCCACGTCCTGCCCTCTTGCGTCCACGTTGCCTGAACCTGCCCGGCCCGGCACGCTCGTCCTCGTCGGGGAGTTCGAACTGGAGTGTCCCGGAAATGGGTTCTGCTTCCGACAGCCTGACCCGGATTGGCATTCCCGGGCGATATGACCGGTCCGAGGTCAGGTCGAAGAGTGTCCCGGAAACACGGTTATAGTGGAATCGGCCCTTGCCCAGCTTCGAACGCCGAATCAGGCCTTCGGATCCCGTGTCTTGCAGCCTCACGAAAACGCCCTGCCGCGCCGTCCCGGTAACAGTTCCGTCGAATACGGCTCCGACTCGGTCGACCATGAACTGCGTTGCAAACCTGTCATGAGCTTCGCGCTCGGCTGCCATCGAGCGTCTCTCTGTCATCGACACGTGGTCAGCCATCCTGTCGAGTTCCGTCATCTCGGAGTCGGTGAGACCGTCCGGACCCAGATCGAGCGCCCTGATCAGCGAACGGTGAACGACGAGATCGGCATATCTGCGGATTGGAGATGTAAAATGCGCATAGCGTCTGAGATTGAGTCCAAAATGCCTGGCGGGCGCCGTCGAGTATCGGGCCTGGTTCATTGATCTCAGGACAGCAAGACTGATGATGTCCCTGCAGCCGGAATGCTCTGCCTGCCCAAGCAGTTCGTTGACTCGCCGCGTGGTCATGCGTGATCCTGTTGCGAGTGGCAGCTCGCAGGAGACGGCCGTCCGTGCAAGCTCGGCAATCCTCTCACCGTCCGGTTCTGCATGTACCCGGCTGAGGGTGCGGAACTGCTTCCCGTCAAGCGTTTCCGCTGCACAGACATTGGCAAGTACCATGAATTCCTCGATCAGCCTGTGCGAATCCAGCCGGCTTTCGGTGATCACGGATTCAACATGGCCGGAGGCGGACAGCCGGATCCTGCGTTCGGCAAGTTCCAGCCTCAGAGGCTCTCGCCTCCGGCTCGCATTTTCCAGCGAGCGGAACGCCGCCCACAGCCGGCCGACAAGCGGCGGGATTTCCCGGCCCGCATCCGTTGAGGCACCGGTGTCTGCAATCGTCTGCGCCTGGGCGTAATGCAGGGCAGCCCGTGACCGAATCCTCCCGCGCCTGAATTCATGCGATAACCGGTTTCCGTCCCGGTCAATGACTGCCCGGACCACGATGCACGGGCGTTCTGCCCCCTCGTGCAGGGAACAGGCATTTTCGCACAGATCGGCCGGAAGCATCGGAACCGTCAGGTCCGGAAAATAGGTCGAGTTGCCCCTCAGCCTCGCCTGGCGGTCCAGTTCGCTTCCGCCGGTGACGAAGCGGGCGACATCGGCGACTGCCACCCAGACTATATGTCCACCGGCATTGGCCGGGTCCATGTCCGGTTCCGCACAAACAGCGTCATCCCGGTCGCGGGCGTCTGGCGGATCGATGGTTATGAAAGGAATTCCGGTAAGGTCAGCCTCCGGCATGGAATTCGACTGCACAACAGCCCGTGCTTCAGCCATTGCCGAATCAGGAAACTCACACGGAACATCGTTGGCCTTGATGGCAATCAGCGAGAATGGCGCCGAGGATTCACGCTCTCCGAGCCGCTCGACGATCCTTGCCTGGCGCTCCCTGCCCGGCAACTGCTGGACTACGACCAGTTCACCGCCGGCCGTGCCATTCCGGTGCCGCGAGGGAATTGCGACCCTCCGGCGCCCGCCCTTTTCTGCAAGCCTGACATATCCCTTTCCCGATTCGTGTCGGAAGATACCCACGCGTCGTCGGTTGGGGTCAGGAGTCTTTCTCTTCATCTGGCATCCGTGGGAACGGTCGGATGGACGAGGAGGCCGGATCTGCCTGTCATCCGCGTGAAGTAGATGGGATTGCTGTTCACCTTGGCAGTCAGGAGTGGTCGGAATGTGACTTCCTGAAGGCAGCCTTCTGGTCTTCAGTTGCTTCCGTCTGGTACCTGGCTTTCCAGTCGTCGAAGGGCATTCCGTAGACGATTTCCCTTGATCTTTCCCTGGACATGTCGACCCCGCGGTCACTCGCTGCCTCCTGGTACCAGCGGCTCAGGCAATTTCGGCAGAAACCGGCGAGATTCATCAGGTCGATATTCTGGACATCAGTGCGCTTGCGCAGATGGTCGCGCAGGCGGCGGAATGCCGCAGCTTCGAGTTCGGTGCGGTCCTTCTGGTTCATTCGTTCACTCCGATCGTGTTCAGCTGCTCAGGCCACTGTGCAGGGCAGGCATGTCGAGTGGCGAGAAGCCGTAATGGCGGAGCCAGCGGATGTCCGACTCGAAGAAGTCTCTCAGGTCGGGAATGCCGTATTTCAGCATTGCAATACGGTCGATGCCCAGACCGAAAGCAAACCCCTGGAACTTGTCGGGATCAATTCCGCCAGCCTGAAGCACCCTGGGGTGCACCATGCCGCAACCCAGGATTTCCATCCAGTCGTCGCCAACGCCAACCTTGAGGCGGCCATCCTGCCACGAGCATCGCAGGTCAACTTCCGCGGAAGGTTCGGTGAACGGGAAGTGGGACGCCCGAAACCTCAATTCTGCCTTCTCAACCTCGAAGAACGCCCGGCAGAATTCCTCAAGCGTCCATTTCAGCTGCGCCATCGAAATGTCGGTATCCAGGGCCAGCCCCTCGACCTGGTGGAACATGGGCGTATGTGTCTGGTCATAGTCGAAACGGTAGACACGCCCCGGGGCAATGACCCTGATCGGCGCGCCTCTTTCACGCATAGCCCTGATCTGAACGGGCGATGTGTGCGTTCTCAGGACATTCGGCTGGCCGTCGCCGCTCGCCGAGTCCCTGATGAAGAATGTGTCATGCTCCTGGCGCGCAGGATGCTCGGGCGGGATGTTCAATGCATCGAAATTGTACCAATCTCCTTCGATCTGCGGCCCTTCGGCAACCTCGAATCCCATATCGGCAAATATCGCGGAAACCTCTTCAATCACCTGGCTGACCGGATGGACGTTTCCCGTTCTCCTGAATCGGCCTGGCAGGGTAATATCGCGGCGTTCCTCTTTCAGCCGTTCATCGAGCGCCAGATCGGCCAGCTCCGATTTCCTGCCGGCAATTGCCGAATTGATTTCATCCTTGAGGGCATTCAGCGCCGGTGCGATCTCCTTGCGCTGGTCGGGTGAGAGCTTCCCGAGTTCAGCGAGCCGGCTCCGGACTTCACCCGACTTCCTGCCGAATGCGGCCAGCCGCGCGGCTTCGAGGTCAGCTTCCGTGGCAGCCTCTGCAATGTTCTTCAGATGCCTTGCCCTGATTTCGTCGATGGAATCCATTCTGGAGCAATCTTCCATTGGCTTGCGTCGGGAACGGCTTGCTGGCGGTCGCAAATCCAGCCGTCATGCCGGCCAGCCAGCCTGCCGCAGATTCGGAAATGCCGGGACTTGCCTCGTCAGGCGAGTGCTGCCTTGGCCCTTTCCACGACTGCAGCAAATTCGTCCGGATCCTTGACAGCAATTTCCGCCAGCACCTTCCGGTCAAGCTCGATACCGGCCAGGTTCATCCCGTGGATGAAGCGGGAATAGGTCAGACCGGGGTCGTGAGCCCTGACCGCAGCATTGATTCTCTGGATCCACAACGCCCTGAAGTTTCTCTTGCGGACCTTACGGTCACGCGTTGCATACTGCCGGGCCTTGTCGACGGCCTGCCTTGCGACCTTGAAGGTGCTCTTGCGTCGTCCGTAATAGCCTTTCGCCAGCTTGACGACCTTCCGGTGCCTGGCATGGGTGACCTTTCCGCTCGTAACACGTGTCATGGCTCCACTCCTCAGCTGCCGTAAGGCATGAAGGACTTGACGGTCTTCTCGTCCTGCTTGGACATCGTGGTCGTCCCCCTGGCATTTCGGATAAACTTGTTCGATCGCTTGATCAGGTTGTGGCGCTTTCCTGCCTGCGCCACCTTGACCCGGCCGGAGGCGGTTATCTTGAACCGTTTCTTGGCGCTGGACTTGGTCTTCAGTTTCGGCATTTCCGCTTCCTCATTTCAAGTCGGTTGGCAACGCGACTCGGCATGCCGTTCAGGCCGGCCGCGCAGAAAGAGGCAATCCTATATTTGCGGGACCGGCGCAATGCAACGGAAAACCGGAATGACCCCGCAGACCATGGCCTGGATCGGGCTGATCCAGGATACGGTTCCCAATCAGGACTCCAAGACCTTCGCGATCCGGATGATATTTGTCGAACCGGATATGTTGAACGGGACTCCGGCCATGATGATGATCTGGTCTTCCGGCTCGCCGAACTCCTCCTGCCTGGCAGTCTTCACCGCAACTTCAACCGCGCGGTCGAAGTCTGTCACGACCTCGGTCTCGACGCAGTGTGCACCCCAAAGCAGGCAGTGTCGCTGGGCAATGTGGCTGAAAGGCGTCAGGACAATGGTCCGTACGCGGGGACGTTCACGGGCGACAAGCCGTGCAGTTGTCCCGGAATGCGTGAAGCAGCAGATGGAGGTCACATCCGTCGTTTCAGCGATCTCGCGTGCGGCCGAAGTAATGGCGTCGGCTACAGTCTCCCTGGTGCCCTGCCTGGAGGCTTCGATGACCTCGCGGTAGGTGGGATCGTTTTCCACTGCAACCGCAACGTCATTCATCGTCCTGACCGATTCCACGGGATAATTTCCTGCCGCGGACTCTGCGGACAGCATGATCGCGTCGACGCCTTCGTAGATCGCTGTGGCGACATCGGATACCTCGGCCCGGGTCGGTGTCGAATTGTGCACCATGCTTTCCAGCATTTGTGTCGCGACGATCGCGGGTTTCGCCGCGGCCCGGCACCTCCTGATCATGCGCTTCTGCAGGGAAGGTACATTCTGCAACGGTGTTTCGACTCCGAGGTCGCCGCGGGCAATCATGATCCCGTCCGAAACTGCAAGGATTGAATTGAACTGTTCCACCGCCGCGGGCTTTTCGATCTTGGCCATCAGCGCCGCCCTGCCCCTGACCAGTTCACTGGCTTCCTCCATGTCTTCCGGCCTCTGAACGAATGACAGTGCCAGCCAGTCGACTCCAAGCGCACAGGCGAACTCCAGATCTTCACGGTCCTTTTCCGAAAGGGCCGTAACCGGAACCACGACATCGGGTATATTGACACCCTTGCGATCGGAAACCGTGCCGCCGACCTCGACCGTACAACTGGCAAAGTCACTCCCGCACCGCGTGACCCTGAGACGGACGATCCCGTCATTTACCAGCAGTACCGAGCCGGGCTTCAGGACGCTGAATACTTCCTCGTGCGGAAGGCAGGCCCGCCGCTGTCCTCCAGGGGTTGGGTCAAGATCGAATGTGAATTGATCTCCGCCCTCGAGCTTTATGGATCCCTCAGCAAAGACTCCACATCGGAACTTTGGTCCCTGCAGGTCGGCCAGTATGCCGATCGGGCGATTTGCCTCGGCCGAAAGTTCCCTGATCAGGCGGTGAAGGTTCCGGACATCGTCATGTGTCCCGTGGCTCATGTTCAGGCGAAAGACATCGACCCCGGCAAGAAACAGGTCCCGGATCGTGTGCCTGTCCGAAGATGCCGGCCCAAGTGTCGCCACGATTCTCACATTTCGATCGCGTTTCAAGTGGTTCTCCCGTCTTTCAGGCCGTCTCCGGCAATTTCCGCCTTCCCCTGAAGCGGCAATCCGGGCCAGGCCTGTTGCCTTCCTGGCCCGGCTCCGGCCTTTAGCTGCCGGTTTCGCCTCGCCTTGTCCGGTACCGGGCGCGGACCCGGCAGATACCGACTTCGGAATGCCAGGGCGAAACGGAACGCCCATGGCCAGGAGGCTGCCGTGTCCAGGACAGCGGTCTTTCACGATCCCTATTACTTCGGGCTGTTGCCATCCTGCAAGATTGTCGGGGCATATTAGCGTGTAATGATCTCCGGACCCATGAGCATGGTCGGCAGCAAGGTCGATATGAATGGAACATATGTTACGATAATCAGGAACAGGAACAGCACCGCGAGGAAGGGTAATGCAGCCCTGACTACCCGCATGACAGGCATCCCCGTTATCACGGAGGTTACAAACAGGTTGAGGCCAACCGGCGGGGTTATCATCCCGATTTCCATGTTGACGACCATGATGATGCCGAGATGAATAGGATCTATTCCGAGTTCTATGGCAATCGGAAAGACGAGCGGAGCCACGATGACAAGTAATCCCGACGGTTCCATGAACTGCCCGCCGATCAGCAGTATGATGTTCACGGCAATCAGGAACGCTACCGGGCCCAGCCCTGCCGCAAGGATCAGATTCGTGACGTGTTGCGGTATCTGTTGTTCGGTCAGGACATGCTTGAGAATCAGCGCGTTGGCGATGACAAACATCAGCGTGATGGTCAGCCTGCCGGCGCGCAACAATGTTTCCCTGGTGTCTTTGTGAAAGAATACGGTCAGCAGCGCCAGCGGAGTTCGGCGCAGGGTCATGCCATCCTCGGAAAGGGGACCCATATCGCAGTAGACGAAGTTTGAAATGAAGAACGCGTAGACTGCTGCAACTGCTGCTGCCTCGGTTGGGGTGAACACGCCGAGATAGATTCCGCCAAGAATTATTATGATCAGAAACAGACCCCATCCGGCCTCCCTGCCGGAATCGATGATTTCCCTGAATCCCTGCCACTCGCCCTTGGGCAGGTGTTTCAGCCTTGCAATCGCGTAGATCATGATCATGAGCATCAATCCGGCGATGACTCCGGGAACGATTCCGGCCAGGAACATCCGGCCGACCGATACGTTGACGGACGCCGCGTAGACGACCATGACGATCGAGGGTGGGATCAGGATGCCCAGTGTTCCCGCGTTGCAGATAACTCCTGCAGCGAAGTCCTTCGAATATCCGACTTGGCGCATTCCGGCGATCACGATTGATCCGATGGCCACGACCGTGGCCGGGGAAGACCCGGAAAGCGCAGCGAAGATCATGCACGCAAATACGCCGGCAATTGCGAGCCCGCCGGGGACGTGTCCGACACAGGCAATCGAAAAACGGATGATTCGCTGCGCGACGCCCCCCGTCGTCATGAAGGCGGATGCAAGGATAAAGAATGGAATTGCCAGCAGGGTGTAGTGCGCAACGAAAGCCGAGAACATCGTTTGCGCCACGGATGCCAACGAACTGTCGGAGAAAAGAAGCAGAAAGAGCGCGGAAGAAAAACCCAGCGCAATGGCGATCGGAACCCCGACCATCATCAAGCCGATGATCATGCCGAACAACAGCGCGATTTCCATCAGCCGTGTTTCTCCAGTTCCCTGCGGGCGTCCTCGACATCATCCTGTACGTCATGGCTGGCGACGATCCTGTCGGACCGGCCGTTCCACACGGCCAGTGCCGCCTGTATCAGCCGAATCAGGAGCAATCCCATCGATGCCGGCAGAATCACGTAGGGTATCAGCCTCGGGATCTTTTCGTATTCCTGGCCGTCGTTGAATATACCGCTGAGCCAGTCGAGCAGGGCCGGCATCGGTATGTCATTGACTTCATACCAGCCCTTCGGACGAAACTCGTCCTCGAAACCAAGGGGAAACCATCGTCCCGTTGTCTTGGGCAGGTTGGCGAAATTCGCCCAGTAGTCCCACGCTCCCTTCAGCATCAGGAAGCCGAAGGCAATGCAGACGCCGACCGAGATCAAGGCGAGTATTCTTCGTGCTGGCAGAGAACAGGTCTCGATCAGCAAATCCACGCCGAGATGTGCATTCTTCTTGACTTCGTAGGATGCGCCGAGGAGCACGAGCCATCCGAACAGGAACACGGTCAGTTCGAGCGCCCAGAGGATATTGTCGTTGAAGACATAGCGCGCAATGACGTTGGCAAATGTCACCAGCGTCATGACGCCGAGAATGAATGCGATCAGCGCCTCCTCCAGGCGGTCAGTGGATGGGAGCGGCTTTCTCATGGCAATCCCGGGATTTCACCTCCGTCATTCGGAGTTGATTGGAGGTGCATTACTACATGGACTGACCCGTTCGGCAAATCCGGACCTGTCCTGCTGTCCCGGTTCGCTCCACGGTCGGTCACCAATGGGCCGCCTTCAAGTCAGCAATGATGTGGGTGCGCGAACACCTTGCCCATTCGACCTGCGTTACCCGGACACCTGCCTGTCATTCCGGGAATCAATTGATCTGCGAAGTCATGCACGTCCTGCATCGATCATGCTCCCCGAAGCAAGTGAACCCCCGGAAGGTTCAGTTCCTTCAGAGTTGCCGGTGGATCTTCAGGCGTACCGGCATGGAAATGCCGCACCGCACCTGTTTGCTGTCTCGGATTCCCGGACTTGCGAAGAGGATCATGGTCGTGCGGTGGGGGACGGGCGAAAAGGCCGCCCGACGCCCACCTATCCCGTCAATGCCGCGAGTTTATTTCCTGGGCAGCTGCGATGTTGTCTGCTCCGACATCATCCTCGAACTGGTCCCAGACGGGCCTCATTGCATCGACCCATGCTTGCCGCTGTTCGTCGTTCAGTTCACGGACAACGCTTCCCGCATCAATGATTGCCTTCCTGTTTGCCAGGTTGACCGCAGTGGACTCGGAGTTCCGGGTTTCCGTGACCTCATCCAGGATCGCGAGGAACTGATCACGCACGGCCGGGTCGAGCCCGTCAAGCCAGTCAACGGATGTCACGACGAGATAGTCGATGATTCCGTGATTAGTTTCGGTAATTCCGTCCTGGACCTCGAAGAACTTCTGTCCGTAGATGTTCGACCAGGTGTTTTCCTGTCCGTCCACGACCCCCTGCTGCAGGGCACCGTAGACCTCCGAAAATGCCATCTTCTGCGGAGAGCCGCCGATTGCTTCCATCTGCGCCACCAGGACATCCGACTGCTGGACCCTGAACTTCAGCCCGTTCGCATCCGAGGGAAGAACAAGCGGTACATTGGCGGACATCTGCTTCATGCCATTATGCCAGAATGCGAGTCCCTTCAGGCCCCGCACCTGCATGCTGTCCTTCATCGCCTGACCCGCTGCGGAAGCCTGGAACGCATCCACGGCATCGACATTCTTGAACATGAACGGCAAATCGAAAATGCGAAACCGCTTGGTGAATTTCTCGAACTTGGAAAGGGATGGTGCAGCTAGCTGCAGGTCGCCATTGAGCAAGGCCTCGAGAGCCTGATCATCGTTGTAAAGCGCCGTGTTCGGGAACACTTCCATGCAGGCGGATCCATTCATTTCCGCATTGACGCGCTCGGCGAGAAGCGTCGCCGCGATTCCCTTCGGATGCTTGTCGGCGTTTGTGACATGGCTGAACCTGATGACGACCTCGCCATCGTCACAGCCCGCAAGGGCTGCGGATGTTCCCAATGCCATGGAGAATGCCAAGGCAGCGACCGCGGTAATCTGAGGTTTCATTGCGAATTCTCCCATCAATTGAGCAATAGCGGGCGAATACTTCCTTGCCCGCCGGGTGCAAGACCAAAACGCGCAGTGGAATGTCAACTTCAGGGCCTGCCGGAGACGGAGTCATGATACACACCTCTCTACGTTGTTGTTAATACACAGATTCAATTGCGGAGGTTGATGACAACGGGCCGTTTGCGGGCTCGATACTGTCAAACAGCGACAATTGCTCCGGACTTTGCCGCGCTCGAGATTCCGCGGGCACTGCCGGCTGGCAATCAAGGTGACGAGTGCCGAGAAATTGGTGCTGGGATAGCCGGTGCAGGTCCGGCAGTAAGGAAAGGTCAGCCACCACTTTCACCGCGAGCCGTGCGTGTGCATCCGCGAGGATGCATGCGAAGCGTCGGTAGCGGCGCGTGTGGCTGGGATGATTGAGCATCGTAAAGGATATGATCCGGAGCGCCGAGGTCTTGTCATCGGCCGAAGGCAACACCTGCAGAACCGCCATGGCGAGGGTCTGCCGGGCTCCGCGTTGTCTGAGGAATCCAGGGACGCACGTACACCCCACATCGGGACTCGGGAGGGCTTCAATCTGCCCTGGCAGTCGTGCCGGGGCCACGGAAGACAGGAGAGAATCCGAATCGATGACGAACGGATCGAAGCAGTCGGATCCGGCCATGGTACCGGTGAGGTCGGCGAACAAGGGAATGTCTGTTCCTGCGGAGCCGATGGAGGGAAGGGCTGGAACCAGGGGGAATCCGTGCGGCCAAAGCATGCACCGGACACAGGGCCGGGATCGCATGTCACGGGCGGCCGGGCGGATACGGCAAGCAGCTAGGAGGAAACCGAAGGAGAAGCTCACTGCGCTCCTGCACCATGTGACAACGGACGTGCTCGAAGCATCCTGTTTCATGCTGAAAAGGGACGCGGCGGCAGGCGTGGACGGGGTGACGTGGAAGGAATACGGGAACGGGCTGGAAGAGCGTTTGCCCGGCCTGCACGATCGCGTTCACAGCGGGGCGTACCGGGCGCTTCCGTCCCGGCGGGTAGAGATACCCAAACCGGACGGGGGAACACGACCGCTTGGCATTGCGGCACTGGAGGACAAGATCGTCCAGACTGCGGTGGCCGAGACCATCCTGACGCCGATATTCGAGCCGGAATTCCTCGGGTTCAGCTATGGGTTCCGACCGGGACGCGGTGCGCATGATGCGCTCGACGCGCTGGCATACGGGATCGAACGGCGCAAGATCAACTGGATCGCTGATGCGGACATACGGGCCTTCTTCGACCAATTGGATCGAGGCTGGCTCATCGAGTTCGTGGAGCACCGGATCGGGGACCGGCGGGTCATCCGGCTGATCTCCAGATGGCTTGGCGCTGGCGTCATGGAGGAGGGCGAATGGCGGGACACCCTGCGGGGAGTTCCACAGTGCTCGAGTGTCTCGCCGATTTTATGGGAACGTTCCCATAAAACCGGGCGGTCAAACGCCGCCTTGCTGGTCATCCCCGCCGAGTTGTCGTGCATATCTTGCGTCCAGGATGGCTGATCGACGATCTGCTCCCGCCAGCGGCGGTCGAGGGCATCCCGAGTCACCGAGGCCTCCAATGGAACCAGCCCTCGTCATCGTTCCGGTGGTGCCGTCAGGAATTCACTTCGGCCTGCTTCGCGGAAAGCTGGATCCCGAGGGCCTCCATGACAGCCAGGGTTGTGCGCAGGGTGGGATTGCCTTCGGTGCTGAACGAGCGATAGAGTTGTTAGCGAGACAGCTTGGTCCGGTTGGCAATCTCCGCCATGCCTTTGGCACGCGCAACGACGCCAAGGGCATGGGCGACATAGGCCGAATCATTCGTCGCCAGCGCGGCCGACATGAAGTCGGCAATGGCCTGGTCAGATTTCAGGTGGTCAGCCGGATCAAAGGTAGTGAGTTTCTCGGTCATGGTCATTCTTCCCATTGATGGGCGAGGCTCAGTGCGGTCCTGATGTCACGCTGCTGTGAACCCTTGTCGCCGCCGCAGAGCAGGACAATAATCATGGCACCGTGCCGCTGGAAATATACCCTGTAACCGGGGCCATGGTGAATGCGAAGTTCGCTGACGCCCTTGCCTATCGGTCTCACATCGCCGGCATGGCCAAACGCCAGCCGGTCGAGCCTCGCGGCAATGGCCGTGGCGGCACGTCCTTCGGCCAGTTCTCCCGCAGCGCTGGCGCCGGTGCCATGTAGGTCGGCCCATCGGGGAGGCTGACTGTCAGATTGCTGCCATCTGCCGCTCGCGCGGCGCTGCTCTGGTCACCAGCAACATTCGGGACTTCAAGGACACCAGGATTGAGATAATCAATCCCTGGACGGCAGAATGAGTGCGACGGCTGAAGCGTTGATGCGCGTCTTTACGGGGGGCGACTCTGCGGCAATGCTGCGCACAGTTCCGCTCCGATGCATCCCGGCCGGACTGGATGGTGAACTTCTCTGCCAGGACAGCAGCGAGGTTAACGGCGAGATGGAATTGGCCGTGATCTCACTGCGGTTCGGTATCGCCTTCGGGTCTGTTCCGGCGGAAGGAGGAGTAGAGCGATCTGTCCCGCGGACCAAACTCTCGCAGGGCAGCAATCGAACCAGCAGCGGGGTCGGAAAGGTGGATTTCCAACCAAATTGGCGAATCTGACGGCCTCTCTCGCGGTTTTCAGCGCGAATCGCACGGGCAATTCCCGTGAAGCCCCCGAAAACGCACCCTGAGTCGGCCAAGACTGCCTTGCCTGGCCTGTCAGGCGCGCCCGATGCCGCGCTCCACATTCACCCTTGCCGACAATAAGCAGAATCCGTCAAAGGCGGAATTTTCCATATCCCCGGCGCCGGCAAACGCAGTGAAGACCGGTTCGGGGTACAGAGGCAGGTTTCGTCAGGCAGGAACCGGCAATTTCTTCATCCCGTCCGGATTTCGACATTCTCGTAGCACCGGCGGGTCAGGGCCCCGGCAGCACCTGCAATCCCGGAAGGAACGCGCCGGGCGCCGAGGGAGCCGTTCCAGCGTCCGTTCATCAGTTTGATCGCCTTGGCGAAGGATTCGGTGTCTCGACCAGGATCTCGTTATCCCATCCCGGCCGGATCACCGCCGTGCCGCCATCCTGTGCACCTTGTCTTCGACAGTGGCAGCTGCAGGGGCTTCCGGCAGAGTTGTCTCCTACTCCTCCACACACGCAAAACGCTCCCGCCACAGGGCCCGGGCGGACGATTGCTCCGAGACAACTTCTACGAAGCCGACCATGCCTACCGGATTACGCGCGGAGGTTACTTCAGGGAATATCAAGACCTGGCTACCTGCCAGCGCCGTCACGCTGCCTGGAATGATTCAGCCGTGGGCTTCCGGATCACTGGAACAGCCGGATGTCGGCAGGCAAGGTTGAGGCGAGTCGGCGCGCACGCCCGGCATTGATGCTTTTTCATTTGCAGCGGTTCAAGTAAAGGGGGCTGCCTTGAACGTTCAAATTGATCGGCCAAAATGAAATTCACACTCTCCTGGCTCAAAGACCATCTTGATACCGACGCCGAACTTGATGAACTCTGCGAAGCCCTGACGGATCTTGGGTTCGAAGTGGAAGGAATCGAGGACCCGTCGGCTGCGCTCGGATCATTCACGATCTGCCGGGTCACCGAGGCAGCGCCCCATCCGGCCGCGGACAGGCTGCGCGTGTGCAGGCTCGAGACATATCCTGACGGTCCTGGCGGCGAAAGAAGGGAGGTCCAGGTCGTCTGCGGCGCTCCCAACGCCCGAACCGGTCTTGTTGGCGTCTTTGCCGCGGCAGGAACCTATATTCCCGGAACGGAACTGCATCTGAAGAAGGGTGTCATCAGGGGCGTGGAAAGCCATGGCATGCTGTGCTCCGAGAAGGAGCTGATGATTTCCGATGACCATGACGGGATCATTGACCTGCCGGAAGACGCGCCTCTCGGCACTCGCTTTGTCGACTACCGGGAGATGACCGATCCTGTCATCGAGATTGCGATCACTCCGAACCGGCCGGATGGACTAGGTGTAGCAGGTATCGCCCGCGATCTTGCTGCCAGGGGACTCGGAACCGTGATCGAAAGGCCGGTCGACAGCGTGGAAGGTCAATACCCGTGCCCGGTGTCGATAACGATCGAAGAGGACACGAAGGGGAAGGGCTGCCCGGCATTCTTCGGGCGCGCGATCAGGAATGTACGAAACGGCGAATCTCCAACCTGGATGCAAAGGCGGCTCAGGGCGATCGGGCTGCGGCCGATTTCCGCACTTGTCGACATAACAAACTACGTTACCTACGACAGGAACCGGCCACTGCACGTGTTCGATATTGACAAGCTGTCGGGCGGTCTTCGCATTCATCGTGCAACCGGAGGCGAGAAGATCATCGCGCTCGATGGAACGGAACACCGGATGGAGCAGGGGATGATCCTCATCTCTGATTCGAACGGCCCGGAGAGCATTGCCGGCATTACCGGCGGTTTGAGCACAGGTTGCACGGAAGAGACGACGAACGTGTTTCTGGAAAGTGCACTCTGGGACCCGATCACCACTGCAGCCACAGGCAGGAAACTCAAGATAAACACCGACGCCCGCTACAGGTTTGAAAGGGGAGTGGATCCCGAATTCGCAATTGACGGCCTTGAACTCGCAACCCGGATGATCCTGAATGTCTGCGGGGGAGAAGCGTCGGAGGTCGGCGGTGACGGATCCGTGGAACCGCAGAATCGAGCATTCACCCTGCGCGTGTCGCGGGTCGAGGAACTGGTCGGAATGCCGGTCGATACCCAGGAACAATTGCAGATACTTGGCGCACTCGGCTTCTCGCCCGTGCTTGAAGGTGGCATCATTTCGGTAATGGCGCCGACCTGGCGGCCTGACATCGGCGGTGAAGCAGACCTTGTCGAGGAGATTGCCCGCGTCACGTCGCTTTCCCGTCTCGAGGGCAAGCCGCTGCGGAGGCCGGCGCAGCGGGTCAGCGACCCGATTCTGACGCCGATCCAGAAGCGCGAAAGGACGGCCAGGCGGACCATCGCCTCGCTTGGATACCTTGAATGCGTGGCCTACTCATTCACCGACAGTGAACTGGCCGGCCTGTTTGCCCCGGAACAGGGGCTGGTCGGACTGGAGAACCCGATTTCCTCGGAACTGGACGTCATGCGTCCGGACCTGCTTCCGAACCTGTTGAGGGCGGCAGCACTCAACCAGTCAAAGGGAACTGGAAGCCTGAGCCTGTTCGAAGTGGGTCCGGTCTTTCTTGGTGCCGAACCGGGGCGGGAGTCATTGCATGCAACCGCGATGATCGTGGGCGAAGAAACTCCGCGGAATCCGCATGAAACTGCCAGGATTGCCGACCTGTTCGATGCCAAGGCCGATGCAGAAACCGTCATCGCCGCCATTGGAGGGCCATCGGGCCTGAAAAGTGACCGAAACGCACCGGGATGGTGGCATCCGGGACGATCGGGAACAGTCTTTGCAAGACCCGGCGTGCCGCTTGCGGTGTTTGGGGAAATCCACCCGAGAGTCCTGCGGAGGGCAGGGATCAGGGGTCGCGCTGTCGCCTTCACCGTCTTCCTTGATACCGTTCCGAAGAGACGGTCTGCGGGGAAGACCCGACCGGCCCTGGTCAAGAGCGCGCTGCATCCGGTTGAGCGGGATTTTGCCTTTGTGTTGGACGGAAATGTGGAAGCTGCCGAGGTTGTCCGCGCCGTTCGCGGGTCAAAGTTCCGGAAGATCATCGAGGATGTCGAAGTCTTCGACGAATACGACGGGCCCGAAGCAGAGAAGCAGTTCGGCGCGGGCAGGAAGTCGCTTGCGATCGGTGTTCGTATTCAGCCGGACAAGTCCACCCTGAGAGACGAGGAAATCGAGGCAATCTGCGCGGATATTGCCGGACGGGTTTCGGCGTCAACCGGCGGCAAGCTTCGAAACTGACCCCGTCCGGCAGTACGACTCAGAAATCCGTTGGCGCTCCGCCTTCGCTCTTTCGGCGTTCCACGAATTCTGCCAGTTCTTCCCGGATCGCAGGATCCATTGGCGGAGGTTCGAAGTCGGCAAGGATTTCCTTGTACATTCGGTTGGCCCGCCGTGCCGTCCAGGTTCCGCCAGCGTCTTGCCACGCTTCGAAGTTCTGCCAGTCGCTCATGAAGGGCTCGTAGAACGCGCTCGTGTAACGCTCCTGCGTATGCGTTGCGCCGAAGAAATGTCCATTGCATCCGACCTCGCGGATGGCGTCGACGGCAATGTCGCCGGTTCCGGTCGACGTGATTGCGGTGTCGAAATACCGCTGAATCTGCTGGATGATCTCGCAGTCCATCACGAATTTCTCAGGACAGGCGATGAGACCACCCTCCAGCCAGCCAGCCCCGTGATAGACCACATTCACCTGGCCCTGCACCGCGGCCCAGAGCGAATTGCTGCTTTCCCAGACAGCCTGACCGTCGGGGACGTTTGCTGCGCAGGCGTTCGAGGCACGCATTGGCAGGCCGTAATGGCGGCACATCTGCCCTGTCATCTGTGTCGCCCTCATGTATTCGGGCGTGCCGAATGCAGGTGCGCCCGAGCGCATGTCAACATTTGACGTAAAGGTTCCGAACACGCAGGGCGTGCCGGGTTGGATAACCTGCAGGAGTGCAATCGCCGCCAGACCTTCAGCGATGGACTGGGTTACCGCTCCCGGCATTGTTACCGGGGCCATTGCTCCGGCCAGCGTAAATGGAGAAACGAATACAGGTTGGCGTCGACGGGCAAGTCTCATCGCCCCGTCCAGCATAGGTCGGTCGTGCTTCAGCGGAGATGTGGAATTGATATTCGTGAATAGCCTGGGCGATTCGTCGAACTCGTCTTGAGTCAGGCCGGAGGCAATTCGCACCATTTCAATGACGTCTTCGACCCGTTCCGCTCCGAGCGAGTATGCATGGACGACCTTGTCAGTGAGTATCAGCTTGTCGAACAGGCAATCCAGATGGCGTATCGACGGGTGCAGGTCTACCGGTTCTACCGGGTAGCCGCCGGCAATGTGGATGCAATTGAAATACTGGGTCAACTTGACGAGGTCCTGGAAACTCTTGCGGGTTCCAACCTGTTTGCCTTCGTCGAGGTTGAAGGTGTTCGGAGGCGAGGAAACGTTTCCGAAGATCATGTGACGTCCGCCGACAATGACCTTGCGGTCGGGATTTCTCGGCGTCATCGAGAATTCCGAAGGGCAGTGCCCGATCGCCTCCATGACAAAGTCCCGATCCATTCGGACATTGGTGTCATCGACCCGGCAACCTGCATCTCCGAGGATCGCAGTTGATTCGCTGTTCAGGAATTCGATCCCGATTTCCTCCAGGATCGTCATCGCGCCCTCATGGATCGCCTGTACGCCGTCTTCGTCCAGAGGCTCCGTCGGCCTGTCAGTGTTGACCGGAATTCGCCAACTCATCTGGCGGATCGTAGATAGGGAACTTCGCTCTACATTTGCCCTGTGGCCGCCGCTTCGGCGCAGTCTGCGTCTAGCCATCGTCGTACCCTCATCGAGGCCGTCATCTGGTTGGCGGCGCGGCAATGATTGCGCCCACTTGTATGGTTTGACAAGAATTTTTTGTGGGGTGGTGGCGCGAAGATCCGGTCTGAGTTCGCATTTCTGCCCTTTTGGCTCAGACTCCGACAGTGGCGACGCGCATTCCGAGCCAGCGAGGCAACTCCCCGATGTCACTGAGGATGACGTCTGCATAAGGCGAGAGCACCTGACTGGAGGAGGTGCCCGTGAGCACTCCGACAGTGACCATTCCCGCAGTCCGCCCCGCAAGGAGATCCCAAATGCTGTCTCCAACGATGGCCGCCTGCCCGGGACTGATTCCGGTCAGCTCGCAAAAGGCGTGCAGCATTCCTGCATCGGGCTTTGCCCCGTGGCCGCTGTCAGATCCCGCAATGAACGCAAACTGATCGAGCACGTTTGCCTGCTTGAGGTGCAAAATTGCAGTGGACTCGTGGTCATTGGTTGCAATCCCGAGTGCGAACCCGGACTCGACGAGTTCGAGCATGAACGGTCTAAGGGGTATGACTTCCACCTGGGGAGTGTGAATGGTGATCTCGTGAAGCACATTGTTGATTTCCGGCAGCGCCAGGTCGGGAAACGTGTCCAACAGGATCTGCAACGTCGATTCCGGAGTACCGGCGACAAAGGGGCTGTCGGGTTCGAACCGGTTGGCGGCAAGGTCGAATCCCAGGTTCTTCCCTGCCTTCGCCGCCAGGATGTCGTCTCCGCCCGACAGAAGCGAAATAACCGTCGCCATCCAGGACGACCAGGACTGCTGGAAGTTGAAAAGCGTTCCATCCTTGTCGAAGATTATGCCACGAATCTTGCCTGGCAACGTCATGTCCATTCCGGGACTTCTCCGCCGGGAAGGGCGCGCCGAACTGCAGAAGGCAATTCAAGGGGAAGATTGCTTGCGTTGCAGAACCCGACAACTGTGTCGTCAGACGAAAGCAGATGGTCCATTGCCGCTGCCAGCAACTCCGCGTCATGCAAGCGTTGCCGAATGCCCTCTGCGGTCTCGCCGGTCATGTTCAGGAAACCGGCGAACAGTGTCCCATCGGTAGCCATCCACTCGATTGCCTTGAGGGCGATTACCTCTGCTTCGGCCTGGGTCATGAACTGCTTCCAACGCAAATCTGCCGACGATTCCGGATGCCGATGGCAAGGGACCATCACAACCTTGCGTGGCATCTAGCCGAACCTGCCTGGATTGACCAGCATGCACGGTTGAATCTCTGCCAAGGCAGGAGCGGGTGCGGGACCATTGCGGATTGCCTGTCGAGGATGTGAGGGTTCATCACCGACAATCATGCCCTGCGAGACGGGATGATGGCAGCGTTGCATGAGCCATGAAATGCGGCCGGTGCCTGTAGCGAGGCGGAATCTGCCGAGTGGCTGGCAGGGCAGGTTGCCCGGGGCTCTTGCGGACAGGGTTTGTGCCTGGAAGATGCAGGGAGCGCCGCGTTGTTGCCGCCGGAATCCGGAGATACGAGACTGCATGAGTGAATTGCGCATGACGGCTGCAGTCGTGCGAAATCGTGTCCAGACCCGGAAACGGGTGCCGTGACGGGTTGCAATATTCTCCCTGTTGGGCATGAAGGACTCATGAAGCGTCACAGCACACCAACCACAGAATACCTGATTGCACCTGAACCTGGCCGAGCCGGCCTGACCCGGCAGGTTTCGGGTATCAATCACGAAGGAGCAACCGACGATATTGCTGTCATCGAGGAACGACCCCTGACGATCTTTCTGAATTCCACGGAAATCGTTACCGCGATGACCATTGGGGATTACCCGGAATTCCTGGCGACAGGTTTCCTCTACAACCAGGGGATGCTGAACGAATTCGAACAGGTCGAGGCAGTGGACTTTGACCCGGAAGCGGAAGCAGTAGTGGTCCGAACACGAACCGTGACTGACCATGAGGACAAGCTGCGCAGGAAAACCCGGACGAGCGGCTGTGCGGTCGGCACTGTATTCGGTGACCTGATGGAACTCATCGAGGGGCTGCAGCTTCCGGAGGCTCGGGTCCGGACATCATGCTTGTACGAGCTTGCAAGGAAGATCAACCTGACACCCAGCCTGTATCTTGAGGCCGGCGCAATTCACGGGACCGTGCTCTGCCAGAACAACAGGCCTCTCGTCTACATGGAGGACGTCGGCAGGCACAATGCGGTCGACAAGATTGCCGGTTGGATGCTGGCGAACGGGGCAGTTGGTGCCGACAAGATACTCTACACGACCGGACGCCTGACCTCTGAAATGGTGCTTAAAACTGCAAGAATGGGCATTCCGGTGCTGGCATCCAGGTCCGGATTCACTGCCTGGGGAGTAGAAATCGCCCGCCAGGTGAACCTGACCCTGATAGGCAGGATGAGAGGCAAGCGGTTCTTCTGCCTTTCCGGGCAGGAACGGCTCGTCCGCGATGCGGATGCTGCCTCGATTCCCGAGGAAGACAGGCGTTATCATCGGAAGAGCGCCGAATACAGATGATCGGGGAATCGCTGCGTGGGACAAGGTTGGGGACCAATGATGAATGATGAACTGCATATCCTGCGGGCTCGCCGCGGCGATGGCCCGCTCGGAATAGTCCTGGCAGGCGGCATGTCCCGCCGGATGGACGGCAAGGAAAAGACACTGTTGCAACTCGGAGGGAAACCGCTGCTTGCACATGTCCTTGAGCGGCTGAGTCCCCAGGTTTCGGGTGTGGCAGTGAACGCCAACGGCAATCCGGGGAGATTCCGGCAATTCGGAGTGAAGGTAGTGGATGACGGGGATGACGAACGGAGGGGGCCGCTTGCCGGAG
The DNA here is from genome assembly GCA_963664715.2 of Paracoccaceae bacterium. Classification (GTDB taxonomy): domain Bacteria; phylum Pseudomonadota; class Alphaproteobacteria; order Rhodobacterales; family Rhodobacteraceae; genus JAPOXR01. The sequence goes on along the minus strand of CAXXUY010000009.1, from coordinate 6,800 downwards.
TGCTCGCCGGAATGAGGCTGGCAAGGCAGATGGGCAGGCTCCAGGTTGTCTCCGTCGCAGGTGACACTCCCTTCTTTCCCGGGAACCTTGTCGAGAACTTCCTTCGCGCTGCAGACCTGCAATCGGCACCTGTCGTGCTGGCCGCTTCGAGGGATGCGGACGGACGGTTGCGAATGCACCCCACATTCGGACTCTGGAATACGGAACTGCTGGAGGATCTCGAAAGGGCTCTTGCGGATGGGACCAGGAAAATACTGGACTGGACTGACACCCACTGGTCGGTGCCCGCTGAATTTGCATCCCGGGACGGCGATCCCTTTTTCAACATCAATACCCCCGGGGATATGGCGGAGGCAGAACGCATGCTGGCTGAGTCCGTTGCATGAACGTCCTGGGCGTCGCAGGATGGAAGAATTCCGGCAAGACCTGGCTGGTGGCATCGCTCATTGCGGAACTATCTTCCAGGGGCCTGTCGGTTTCCACGATCAAGCATGCCCATCATGGTTTCGACGTTGACCGCGCAGGAACCGACAGCCACCGGCACCGGTCGGCAGGAGCACGTGAAGTCCTTGTCTCTTCGTCAAGGAGATGGGCTCTCATGCATGAGGTGGACAGGACCGAATCCGGTCTGGATGACCTCCTGAACAAACTCTCACCCGTCGATCTCGTGTTGGTTGAAGGATTCAAGCACAGCCAGTTTCCCAAGATCGAAACGAGGCGGGAGGCTGCAACTGGTCCAGATCTTGGTCCCGGAGATCCAACCGTGATCGCGATTGCAACCGATATGGCAGATTGTGGCTCCGGACTGCCGGAGTTGCGCCTTGATGATATTGCCGGCATCGCCGATTTCATCATCGAGACCTTCCGGCTTGAACCAGTCGAATGCGGTGGCGGCGGATGACCGTCAGCCAGCTTCCGGAGGATTGCTTCGCACTTCCGCCGGGTGTCGACTGGACACCGGTCGATACCGCACTGGAATTTCTGCGTACACGAATGACCTGCGTGGTCGGGACGGAAGCCGTTCAGATAGGCAATGCAGAAGGCAGGATTCTGGCGGAACCGGTGATTGCCATCCGTCAGCACCCACCCGCCACGAACTCGGCGGTTGACGGTTACGCATACGCGTTCGACTCGCTGGGCGACGGCCAAGAGTGCCGTTTGAGGCTCCTCCCTGGCCGGGCCGCAGCCGGGAAACCCCATGAGTCGGGAGTCCCGCCGGGAGCTGCATTGAAGGTGTTGACCGGCGCGATCCTTCCCGAGGGTGCCGATTCCGTTGTTCTGGAGGAAGGCACGGTCATCGAGGACGGCCTGGTTGCATTTCGGCGGCCTCGCCGGAAGGGATTGAATGCCCGGTTGGCAGGAGAGGACATCAGGGCGGGCGATGAACTGCATCCCGCCGGCCGGCAACTGGGCGCAGGCGATATCGGCCATCTGGTCGCGGCCGGTGTCGACCGGGTGTCGGTGAGGAACCGCCTTCGCGTCGGCGTGCTGTCGACCGGTGAGGAATTGCGCCAGGCGGGAAATGCAGTGGCGGTTGAACATGTCCCGGATGCGAACCGGCCCATGCTGCTGACGATGGCTGAGCGATGGGGATTCGAGCCGGTCGATCTCGGAATATCTCCGGATGACATTGACGAGACAAGACAGCGCCTCGAAGAAGCGGTGAACCGTATCGACGCCATCATCACTTCCGGCGGCGTGTCGACTGGAGATGAGGACCATGTATCCGGAATGCTTGCACGGGAAGCCAGTCTGAATACATGGCGCATAGCGGTAAAACCCGGGCGGCCGCTGGCTCTGGCTGTCTGGCGGAAGAGGCCCGTCTTCGGTCTGCCCGGCAATCCGGTTGCGGCTTTCGTGTGCTCGCTGGTCTTCGTGCTTCCGGCACTCCGTGTGCTTGCTGGCAGTGAATGGCACATGCCGCAGGGATTCCTGGTTCCGGCGGCGTTCGAAAAGGACAAGAAAGCAGGGCGAAGGGAGTTCATCAGGGCCAGGTTGAACGACAACGGCGAAGCCGAGGCTTTCAGGTCCGAGGGATCGGGTCTGACGACAGGCCTTGCCTGGTCTGACGGGCTGGTGGAACTCGGCGACGGAGCGGGAAAGATCAACCGGGGTGACCTGGTGCGGTATCTGCCCTATTCGAGTTTCGGAATCTAGGCGGGGTTCCGGATGATTTGCCGACAACCAGCCGTGCCAGGTTTCCGGACGACCTGAAATGTCGGGAAGTTGCCGCCGACTCGCCATATCAGTGGACCATTGCAGTTCACAGCGCGGACTTGCCTAAAACGACGCAACCGGGTGTCCTTTCCAGCCCGGTTACCGGGCCCTTCGGGTCCGGTGGGACGGTTGATGACCATATTCGCACGGTTCTCGGTGCAAGACCGCTCACCCACTGCCCGAAATCGCTCATTTTTCCGGTGGGAAAAGCGACGATACAGCGATCCATGGCAGTCCCGCGTGGAATGGTTTCGCCGGATCATCCATCGCGTGCAATCATGGCCCAGTGTTCCTGGCTTCGACTGCATCCCGCCCGGCTTCGGACAGACGAATCGGGAAATCCAGACGCTCACTTCCGGGTATACGGCGGAGTTTCTACTCGGTGAGGCCAGCGTTGCCGGACATCGGTGTGATGTCGGCGACGGGCAGTGTTGGATCAGGCTGCGAGTGAAGGGTGTGAATCTCACATTGCGACACCTGCGACTTCTCACGCGGCCAGGGGCTGACGGATATCACCAGCGAGCAAAAGGTCGGCACCGCCTGGCCACCGGCGATCCCCCAGCGCATCCCGAACCTCTTGAGGCGCTCGGAGATGTGCGTCTTGTTCGCGGCCTCGACGATACCCGATCCAATGATGAGCCCCTGCCGGCGCAATTCATGGTCGCGCATCCGGTGCCGGTGCTTGCGGAAGTCACTCAGTATGCGGCCGAGTTCCCGCCGCGCCGTCTCGTTGCCGGCCCGCTCCCGCAGCCCGCGGATGGCACGGATCACCTGGATGACTCCGTCCGGCTCGTCCCCGAGCACCTGCCGCCAGCGCCGGAACCACTCCGCGGTCGAGGCGGCATGCTCCGATGCACCAGCCAAATGGCTGGCCGCATGGAAGACATCCATGGCTTCCGCATCCGGCATCAGGGCAGACAAGAATGTCCGGTTGTCTGCAGCGCCATCAGCGATCGCCAGCAGTGTCAGAGTTTGACCGAAAAGTGAATGGCCTCGCGACAGCCGTGAAAACGTGGCATAGTCCTGTGAGTTTTAGCAAAATCAGGGATATCCACATGGCTTGGAACGAGACCACTCAGGAACAGTATAAGCGTCCTTCCGGTCGATTTGAAACCGATTTGACCGACGAGGAATGGGAATTGATCGAACCGCTTCTTCCATCGCCCTCAAAGACGGGACGTCCACGCATCACCGACCTGCGGGAGGTGTTCAATGCGGTTCAATACATGTTGGGCACCGGTTGCCAGTGGCGAGCACTTCCCCGGTGTTTTCCGCCCTTTACGACGGTCCAGAGCTATTTCTATTCCTGGAGGGCGGGCAACACCCTCTCCGACATGATGGATGCCCTTCGCGCAGGTGCACCGGAGTTGTCGGGACGCTCCGTAGATCCGACGGCAGCTGCGATTGACAGCCAGTCGGTGAAGACGACGGAGAGTGGCGGCCCTGCAGGTTATGACGCCGGCAAGAAGATCAAGGGCCGCAAGCGTCACATTGCCGTTGATGTGGAGGGGTTTCCGATTGAGATCGTGGTCCACGAAGCCTCGATACAGGACAGGGACGGCGCGCCTGCGGTGATCCTCGGGATGCTGGAGAAGGCACCGGAGGTGACGAAACTGTGGGCGGATGGCGGCTATCAGGGTCCGAAGCTTGCCTCGAAGCTCGAGGAACTTGGCCTTGGTGGTCTCCTGGAGATCGTGGAAAAGCCCAAAGACATCAAAGGCTTCACGATTCTGTACCGTCGCTGGATGATTGAGCGGACGTTTGGCTGGCTATCGCGCTGCCGGCGGTTGGCGAAGGATTACGAACGCAGTCTGGAGAGCTCACTGGCGTGGGTGCGGCTGGCGGCATGCCGGTTCCTGATGCGAAGGGTGGCACGGGGTTCAAACACTTGAAAACGAACGACAAGATGCCACCGATGAATTATGAGTCAAACTCTAAGCTCGACTTTGTACATTTTTCGTAGATTTTGTCTTCAGGTCCAGGTCCAGAAGATGTCGGTATTTGCGATCTGGTCGAGTGCTTCGTCGAGCGGGAGCACGAGGCCGCCCATGTCGCCGACATCTTTCCACCGGTTTTGCCAGGACCAGTAGTAAAGACGCATCCTGTCGCCTTGGCCTTCCGGTTTGAGCCGTGCGATCGGTGCCTGCGTGGCGGTCAGGGTGAGCGTATAGCCGCCCCGGCTCTTGCAGACGCTGACGCCGCCGCCATTTTCCCTGTCGAAGGCCTCTATGCGCAGCAGAATGGGGTCGGGCTCGGTCATGGGAGGGTGATGCTCGGGCGTGTCCCTTGGCGGCGGTTCCGGGATCCGATGTGTCGCATTCTCCGGCCCTTTCGTGCAAGCCCCTCCGTCCCTGGTCGTGCGTTGACATCATAGAGGGGGGATTCTATGGATTGGCCTTTGTTGCAAGGGGAGCGGACCCATGGGATTTTTCGGATCGAAGGCGACGCCCGGCCTGTGCCAGGCGCTGATTGCGCTGATGCCGCCGCACAGCGTCTATATCGAGAGCCATCTCGGTGGCGGGGCGCTGATGAAGCGCAAGCCGCCGGCCGAGCGCTCGATCGGCATTGATCGCGATGTGCGTGTGCTCGAGGCCTTTGCCTGTGCGTATCCTGTCGAACGGGTGCATGGCTGCGCCCTTGATTTCCTGTCCTGCTTCCCGTTCCGGGGACCGGAACTGGTCTACAGCGATCCCCCCTATCTGCACGCCACCCGCCGCTCGAGGCGGCGCTACCGTTTCGACAGCACGGAGGCCGAGCATGTCGCACTTCTGGAACTGCTCGGGGCCCTGCCCTGCCGGGTGATGGTGTCGGGCCATCCCTCGGCGCTCTATGACGAGCAGCTGGCCGGCTGGCGCCGCCTGTCGATGCAGGTCATGACCCAGGGCATCGTGCGCACCGAGGTGGTGTGGTTCAACTTCGCACCCGACCGGATGCACTGGGCGAGCTGTGCGGGCCGGAACTTCACCGACCGCCAGCGCATCAAGCGCAAGGCCGCCAACTGGGGCCGGCGCTACGGGGCGCTGCCGGCGGGCGAAAGGCTGGCGGTGCTGGCCGCCATCATGGCCGCCGAGGCCGAAGACCCGGTGAGGTCATGACAGTTCCGGATCAACGGCTGCAGACCGGTATGGGTGATCCGGTTCCGGATGTCCTGCGCATCTGGCTCGAACCGTTTCGGGGCGCATTCACGGCCCCGACCTGGCGCCTCGTTCTCGTGCTGGTCATGGGGGCCCTGCTGGCGCCCGGCAAGCGGACCGTGTCCGCCTGCCTGCGCATCACCGGCCGGGCGATGGCCGCCAATTATGCCTCATATCACCAGGTCCTCAACCGGGCCCGCTGGAGACCCCGCGACCTCGCACGGCAACTCGCCCGCCAGCTGGTGGCAACACTGGTCGAAACCGGGGAACCGATCATCATCGGCCTGGATGACACCATCGAGCGGCGCTGGGGAGCACAGATCCGCGCCCGCGGCATCTACCGCGACCCCGTGCGCTCCAGCCACGGCCATTTCGTCAAGACCAGCGGACTGCGCTGGCTCAGCTTCATGCTGCTGACGCCGCTGCCCTGGCTTCCGGGCATCAAGGCCCTGCCGGTCCTGACCCTGCTTGCCCCCTCGCAGCGATGGGCCGAGCAGGTGGGACAGCGCCACAAACCGCTCACCGACAGGGCCCGGCAGGGCATGCTGGTGATCCTGCGCTGGTTCCCGAAACGATCGATCATCTTCGTCGGTGACAGCAGTTTCGGAACCCACGAACTCGCAGACGCCATCGGCCGGCACGCCAGCCTCATCAGCCGGCTGCGGCTCGACGCCAGCCTGTTCGCACCGCCAGAACCGCGGGCCCCGGGCCAGGTGGGCCGGCCCAGGCAGAAGGGACACCCCCTGCCCAAACTGCGGACCCGTCTCGAAGACCCCGCCGCAAGCTGGACTAGAGAGCGACAATCAAGGTGAGAGTCCAGCGACAATCAGGATGAGAGTCGGTTTCAGGGGGGCGTCTTCGGCGGCCGTCACCGGAGGGAGGTCGTAGGCCGACTGGAGGTGACGGCCGCCGGATGGGGATTTTTCTCCCCCCCTACGGGCTTGTTTGGTGTTTGCGGCTGGCCGGGTAAATCCTTGCGCTCGTTGTTTTCGAGAGGAGCGCGAGTTGCCCGGTCACCACGTAACTGATCACCAGATGAGGTCATTCATGAAACACAGGAAAAACCACTCGACGGAGGTGGCCGCGGCGAAGGCCGGTTTCAGCGCCGCCACGGGCTACCGGATCAACCGGGACCCGACGCTTCCTTCCTTGAAACGGGCACCGCGGGGCCGGCGCCGTCCGGACCCGCTGGCCGGGATATTCGACAGCGAGGTCGTGCCGCTTCTCGAGACTGATTCCGACATCCGGCCGGTGGCCGTGTTCGGGGAGTTGATGCAGCGTCACCCCGATCTGGACCCGTCCATCCGGCGCACCCTGGAGCGGCGCATCCGCGACTGGCGGGCCCGGAACGGTCCCGATCGGGATGTCATGTTCCAGCAGACGCACAGGCCGGGCCGGCTCGGCCTGTCGGACTTCACCCGGATGGAGGCTCTCGGCGTCACCATTGCC
>CAXXUY010000008.1:0-279259 GCA_963664715.2 Paracoccaceae bacterium | reverse complement strand
TTGTCACTATTCGACGCACTGGAGGAAAACCCGCCAATCCGTCAGGCCATCGAGTTTTACAAACACCGTCACAACTGGACAAATCGGCTGATTGCCGGCGATAGCCTCCTTTTCATGAATAGTCTTCTTGAGAAGGAGGGTTTGGGCGGGCAGGTCCAAACGATCTATATCGATCCGCCCTACGGCGTCAGCTACCGCTCGAATTTCCAGCCCTTCGTGAATCGGAGAGAGGTCATTGACGGCAAGGACGAAGACCTGACCAGCGAGCCGGAGCAAATCCGTGCATTCCGTGATACCTGGGAACTCGGCATCCATTCATACCTGACCTATCTGCGTGATCGCCTGTTGCTGGCACGCGAACTCTTGAATGAAAGTGGAAGCTGCTTCGTGCAGATCGGTGATGAGAATGTTCATCGTGTCGGCGCGGTCATGGACGAGGTCTTCGGTGCCGAACATCGGATGGCGACAATCTCATACGCGACAACTGGCGCAAGTTCGGCATCGACACTTCCGGAAGTTGCCGATTACCTGATTTGGTATGCCAAGGACCGGAAGCTCGTGAAGTACCGGCAGCTTTACGAGCCGCTATCGAGAGCAGAAATCATCGAATCCTTCAGTTGGCACGTCATGGTCGAACTGCCCGACGGGTCATGCCGTAAACCTACCCCTGAAGAGTGTTTTGACCCCGATGAGCACCTGCCGCATGGTGCCCGCATTTATCGGCGCATGCCGCTTGATTCTCAGGGTGTCTCCACGACTGGGCGGTCAGAGCCCTACGAATTTGAAGGTCGTACTTTCCGTTGCGGACATAATCGGCATTGGGCAATCTCCAAGGAAGGGCTGGATCGGCTCGGTGAATTGGGTCGACTTGAAGCTTTAAAGGGGCAATCTTCGTTGATGTGGAAACGGTACGAAGATGAGGTGCCGGGCCGACGCATCAACAATATCTGGGCGGCAACAATGTCTCCCACTGACAAGCGGTATGTCGTTCAAACGGCCAACAAGGCCATCCAGCGTTGCATCCTGATGACATCCGATCCCGGCGATCTGGTATTTGACCCGACCTGCGGCAGTGGCACTACCGCCTATGTCGCCGAGCAATGGGGTAGACGCTGGATCACCTGCGACACGTCACGAGTGGCAGTTGCTCTCGCAAAGCAGCGAGTGATGACTGCCAATTTTGATTATTACCAGTTGGCTCATGCCGATGAAGGTGTAGGAGCGGGGTTCCGTTGTCATGCAGTTGCGACCGTCTCCGCGCGAACTCTGGGTTACAACGAACCACCAAAAGAGACGATCATCTACGACCGACCGTTCACCGACCGGACCTTGGCACGCGTTACAGGGCCGTTTACCGTCGAGGCCGTTCCCGCACCGACGGTGAAGCCACTCGATGACACTGACAAGCCCGAATTGCAGTCAGCGGACAATTCAGTGGCACGAACCGGGTCGACCGTGAGGCAAGGCGACTGGCGTGACGAACTGCTGAAGGCCGGAATTCGCGGCAAGGCGGGGCAGCATATTTCTTTCTCACGTCTGGAACCCTTGCCCGCAACCCGCTGGCTGCAGGCCGAGGGTGAGACCCGACCGGAAACATCGGATGCCGGCGGCATCAAGGAGCCGGGAACCACCTACGATCGAGAACGCGTAGCTGTTTCCTTTGGACCTGACCACGCTCCCCTGGAACAGCGGCAGGTCGCGATGGCAATCGAGGAAGCACAAACATTGGTTCCGAGGCCAAAGATCATTGTCTTAGCGGCATTCCAGTTCGATCCCGAGGCCTCGAAGGACATAGACGAGACTCACTGGCCCGGTGTTACTCTCCTGAAGGCACAGATGAATGCTGACCTTCTGACGGAGGATCTGAAGAAGAAGCGTGCAAGTAACGAGAGTTTCTGGTTGATCGGCCAGCCCGACATCGAAGTCGAACGTATCGCAAATGGAGATGACAAGAGTAAATTTCGTATCACTGTCCAGGGGTTCGACTACTACAACACGAGAACTGGAAATATTGATTCAGGTGAAGCGAACCGGATTTCCCTTTGGATGCTCGATCCCGACTATGATGGCCGCAGCGTGTTTCCATACCAGGTGTTCTTCCCGATGGCCGGAACCAAGGAAGGATGGGCCAAGCTCGCCCGCAACCTCAAGGCCGAAATCGATCTTGACCTGATCAAGGCGTATCGAGGCACGGTCTCGCTTCCATTCGAGGCCGGAGAACATGGCCGGGCCGCAGTCAAGATCGTCGACGACCGGGGCATCGAAAGTCTGAAAATCGTGGAATTGCAATGATGGAACGCGTGAGGAAGGCAACAGCTGTCGAGCGGCTTCAGAAGCTGGTGGACGAGGCTTCAGAATTAAACCCTGAAGACCATCGCACCCGGAAATTCATGAAATGGACTGCGGATGTCGATAGTGCCTTCTTTCATATATTTGGTGAGGATAGCCGCCAGTATTCACAACTTCCCGGAGGCTACACAGAGACCCCAAGCGGACTTCGGTATTATTTGAACACCATGGTTTCTGTCGTCGAATCAAATCTCGACGACCTCAAGCACTTTTGGGATGATGATGAGAAATCAGCAGCGACCCCCTTGGACCAGAGCATATCTTCAGCACTTGACATGGAAAGGGTCGACAAGAAGGCGGGAGGGAACAGGGTCTTCGTCATCCATGGTCACGACGAGGCCGTTCGTGAAACGGTTGCGAGATTCCTGGAAAAACTCGACCTCGAACCGGTTATCCTGCACGAACAACCCAATCAAGGCTGTACGATTATCAAAAAATTCGAAGATCATACGGTCGTCGGCTTTGCTGTAGTCCTGCTAACGCCGGACGATTCAGGTGCACCTGCAGCAAACGGAGACAACCCCACACCCCGCGCACGGCAAAACGTCATTCTTGAACTGGGTTTTTTTCTCGGAAAACTCGGTCGGGAACGGGTTTGTTCCCTTGTCAAAGGCGATGTGGAAACGCCATCGGATTATGATGGAGTCGTTTATACTGAGTTCGATAGCGCCGGTGGCTGGAAGTTGAAGCTTGCCCAGGAGTTGAAGGCCGCCGGATTCGATGTTGATGTCAACAAGGCCGTTCAGACATGAACCCTCAGGTTTCGATCCCAAAGACCGAACTCGCTGCCTTCTGCCGTGCGCATGGCATCCGGCGGCTTGCCATCTTCGGTTCGGCGTTGCGAGCTGATTTCGGGGTGGGGAGCGACATCGACGTACTGGTCGAGTTTGCTTCGGGCCACACTCCCGGGCTACTGGGAATAGCCGGCATGGAGATCGAACTGTCTGCCCTGTTCGGTGGTCGCAAAGTGGACCTGCGAACCCCCGAAGATCTGAGTCGTTACTTCCGTCAGGAAGTCCTTGATACTGCAGAAGTCCAGTATGCGCAGGGATGACGAAATTCGACTACGGCACATGCTCGACGCTGCGTGTGAAGCATTGTCCTTCGTGCAGGGACGAACACGCGGCGACCTCGACACGGACCGCCAACTCGTCCTTGCACTGATCAAGGATATCGAGATCGTGGGCGAAGCGGCAGCCCAGGTCACCGATCCTGCGCGCCGCGATATGCCAGGGATACCTTGGGAAAAAATCATCGGGATGCGCAATCGTCTGGTACATGCGTATTTCGACATTAACCTCGATATCCTCTGGAAAACGACACAGGAAGATCCGCCGGGACTAGTCTCTCTGCTCGAAAATGCCCTCCTTCCAAGACCCGATTTGCTCCCGGAGACAGAGTCTTGACCCGCGCGACTATCGATCGATTAATCATCAATTCGCCTTATCACGAACCAAAGAAGCATTGGCACTATGACCGAAAGACACGCCTGTTCGATCGCACGGATGGCCGTAGGCCAGCCGGATATGTCATCGCCTCGCCGGACTCCCAGACGTTCGACGACCCTGGCGTGTTTGTCGAAATCCCTCTTGTCAACCAGATACGGTCGCGTGTGCTCGCGTGGCGCACGGACGGACACCCGGGAATTTCCGGCGTAACCCGCCGTCTTCTCGAGTATTGGACCGACCCGGAAGAATTCGAGAGCCGGCGTTTTTTCTTCTGCCAGATCGAGGCAGTGGAAACGCTCATCTGGCTTACCGAAGGGCCGGAAGTCGACAGGGTCGGCGTGACGATCCCATCTGATGGCGGACCGTTCAGGCGATTGTGTTCCAAGATGGCTACCGGGACTGGCAAGACCATTGTCATGGCTATGGTCGCAGCATGGCACATCCTGAACAAGGTCACCTACCCGAAGGACACTCGTTTCGCCAAGCATATCCTGATCGTGGCTCCGGGCCTCACGGTCAAAAGCCGTCTGGCCATACTCGAACCATCCCATCCGGAGAACTACTACGAGGCGTTTCGCATCGTTCCGCCAGCCCTGTACGAGAAGCTGCGCCAGGGTAAGGTCGCGGTAAGGAACTGGCATGCGCTCAACTGGGAAAACAAGGAAAAAGTCGCCAGCAAGCGAGGTGTGGACAAGCGCGGCGCCAAGAGCGACGAAGCCTATGTACGTGAAGTGCTCGGTGACATGGCCCGTGCACGGAATATCCTGCTGATCAATGACGAAGCGCACCATGCTTGGCGTGTGCCAGCCGAGTCCAAGGTCAAGGGCATCGCCAGGGCCGAAATTGAGGAAGCAACCAAATGGATCGGCGGGTTGGATCGAATCCACAGGACTCGCGGCATTCTTGCTTGCTATGATTTCTCGGCGACACCGTTTGCACCATCGGGAAGGCAGAGTTCGGGGGAGGCGTTGTTCGATTGGATCGTGAGCGATTTCGGGTTGAACGACGCCATTGAATCCGGCTTGGTCAAAACTCCCCGTGTCGTCATTCGTGACGATGCGGTACCGGATGCCAAGACTTACAAGTCCCGACTTTACCACATCTATAACGACCCCGAAGTCAAAGACGATCTCAACCGCCGGGCCAAACCCGAAGAACCACTGCCTGATCTGGTGACCAACGGGTATTACCTGCTGGGTTTCGATTGGCGTGAAACCATGAAAGAGTGGGCAGCACGGCAAAGTGCGACCCCGCCCGTAATGATCACCGTTGCCAACCGCACCGAGACTGCGGCGCGCGTGAAACATGCATTTGATCGCCACAGTATCCGAATTGACGAGCTCTGTGACCCTTCCCGGACATTGCACATCGATTCAAAGGTACTCGAAGCAGCGGAAGCTGCAGAAGAACCGATCGCTGAGGTCGACGCTAACGCCAACAAGAACCGCGTGCGCAAACTGACAAAGAAACAGCAAGCCGAGTTGTTGCGCCTGCAAGTGGATACTGTAGGACAGCCCGGGCGTGCTGGCGAGCAGATACAGAATGTGATCTCCGTCGGAATGCTGTCGGAAGGATGGGACGCGAAGACTGTCACCCACATCATGGGCCTGCGCGCCTTCACCAGCCAGCTTCTTTGCGAGCAGGTGGTCGGGCGCGGTCTCCGCCGCACATCCTACGACGTGGATCCAGAGAACGGCCAGTTTGAACCGGAATACGTCAATATTTTCGGTGTGCCATTCACGTTTCTCCCTCACGAAGGCGGGGAGAACGGTCCGCCACCTCCGCCCAAGCCAAAAACAGCGATTGAGCCGATAGCAGACAAGGGGCATTTTGCTATTTCATGGCCGAATGTGATCCGTATCGACCATGGGTTTCGCCCGCGCCTGTCACTGGATTGGCAGGCATTACAACCTCTGGAACTCGACGCAGGCCAGACGGCAGAGATGGTGGAACTTGCCCCGATAGTCGACGGCAAACCAGATGTGTCGAAGATCGCGGAAATCGACTTGGAAAGACTCGCAAGCGAGTTCCGAATGCAACGCATCGTCTTCGAAACTGCGCGGGATGTGTACGACCAAATGCAACAAAACTGGCAAGGGGACAGGGCTGTCCTGCTGGCTCAACTGGTGCACCTGATCGAGCAGTTCATCCGATCGGACAATATCGTGATTACCCCAGCGCTATTCAACCGGGACAGGCTCAGGCGCCGCCTTATTATGACGCTCAATATGACAAGACTGGTCCAGCACATCTGGCAAACCATCCGTTTCCAGAACAGCAATACTCTTGAGCCGGTGTTCGACCAGGACCGGCCGATCCTTTCTACCGGTGACATGAAGACTTGGTACACGGGCAAACCATGCGAGCCTGCCGCGCGCAGTCATATAAATTTCTGCGTTTACGACAGTGCGTGGGAATCGTCAGACGCTTTTGCGCTGGACCACGCCCCGGAAGTTGCTGCTTGGGTAAAGAACGATCATCTGGGTTTTGAAATCTTCTACGTCCACGACGGCGTGGTGCGTAAATATAGACCGGATTTCCTGGTCCGGCTCAATTCTGCCGAAATGCTGATATTGGAAACAAAGGGGCGCGACCGTGAACAGGACAAATCCAAGCGCGGGTTTCTTGAGGAGTGGGTGCGCGCCGTCAACGCTCATGGCGGTTTCGGTCGCTGGCTTTGGGACGTTTCAAAACAACCTGGCGACATTAAAGATATCCTCGTGAGACATTCGCAAACGAATGCCAAGACATAATCCAGTCGAAAATGGACGAATTCCTGCTTCCATTACCCGGATTTAATAAGATCCGGCTGGACTTGCCCACTCCGTGAAAACCCCCCTTCACAGCGCCCTCCTGGTGAGCGAAACGCCGCCTGGATGACCTTGGGGCCTCAAAACCCCTTCCCCCGCTCTACGGGCAAAAAAACGGCCTCTCGGGCGAAGTGCCGGAAACCGGCTGGTTCAGGGGTCCGGAAGGGCGGAGATAGAGGGAATCCTCTGCGCAGGCGGCGAAGCTCTCCTGGTTTCAGGTGACGCTCACCGGCTGTGGCGGACGAACGGACTCGTGTCGCAAACGGATCAGGACAGTGCAAGCACGCCGATCAGAACGCCGAGTATTGCGGTTGCCAGGCCGACAATGCCGGCGATCGCCAGCAACTGCTGCTTGTCACGCTTGGCGCTGTCTTCGGCCAGACGGGCGATGTCGGTCTTGTATTCGGCCTGCATGGTCTTCATGCGTTCCTCCAGGACGGCGAGCTGCCGTGCGAGGTCCTCGGTCGATGGCTGCCCGCTGATGACCGGAATCTATGTCCGGGCTGACAACCGGTCAAGGCGAGGGGCCATCGCAGTCGTTGCTGGGCTGCTTTGGCTCCAGCAGCTTGATGATCTCGCTGAGTCGCTTGCGGTTGGCCGGGCTTGCAGCGCCGCACAAGCCCCTTGCAAACTCGGCCGGTGTCTGCCCGTTGGCATTCTGGACATCCGGGTCGGCGCCGGCCTCCAGCAGCTGCCTGACCGCGGCAGGCCGTGCCCAATTCACGGCCGCGTGCAGGGCCGTCATTCCCCGGCCGTAATCGAGGCGGCGGTCCAGCGGCGCTTCCTCCTCGATGGCCCGGGCGATCATCTCCTGGTTGCCGCTGCTGGCACCCAGGATCAGCAGCCGATGTGCAGAGGTCCTGCGCAGCTTGCCGGCCTCGGCGGCCGGCAGGGCGGCGAGCTTCTCGGCAATCGCGGCCTTTCCCGGAGTCCGGTCGGGGCGTGTCGGTTTTGTTCTCATCGCCTGTTACCCCTTCAACCCGGCGTAGGGTGTTTCTGCCGGGTGAGACTCTTGCCACGCGATCCGGCGGATGTCGCGGACCGGAAGCCCGTGGAACATGGGCTGGCCGTCACCCTCTACCGCCATGCGGGTCCGCAGGGAAACCTCCGCGACCATGGAAAACGCGTCCCTGGTTCCTGAAAGCCGGAACAGGACGCGCCTTCTCGTGCCGCTCGCAGGTCATTGCCCGTGCATTTCGGGCTGAAGGCCCTGAAATCGGCCCTCGGCGGGGCCAGAACAATCAGAAAATGGAGCTGAAACGCTTGCACAGGATTCTGCCCCCTCCCGCAAACGACCCCCATTGCCTAAATCACCCGGGAAAAACACTCGATTTTGCCCAAAGCAAGCTGCCTGCCGTCGCAATGTGAGATTTACACCCTTTGAACTTCAAGATCTTGACTCGCGCATGGATACAGCAATGATCGCTCCCGCCATTTCTGCCGTTTTGACGACATGCGCACCGGCTAGGTGGGCATGACCCGCCGTCGTCCGGCGCTGCCCAAGGAAACAGCCAGAATGCCGATCTACGAGAAGCCCACCAGGGAACTGATGCACGAATTTGCGGCGCAAAGGCTAGAGCCTGGTCAAGTGTTCTTTCGCAAGGATGCGGCTCGCTGGTTTGCCGAACACTATCCAGACATCAAGAGCAACACCGTCGGGTTGCATGTAGACGGCATGTCGGTGAATTCGCCCCAACGCCGGCACCACCCCGGCATAAGGCCAGACGCTGGTTGGGACCTGTTCTTCAAGTTGGGCCCGAGCGAGTTTCGGTTATGGGATCCCGAGAGGGACCCGGCCCCCCGATACAAGACCGATCTTGATGCAGACATTGAAAAAGACGGCGTCGAAGATCCCCCCGAGGACGATGACATCGGATCGCGCAAGTTCGCGTTCGAGCGGGACCTTCAAAACTATCTCGTCCAGAATCTCGGACTTCTGGAACCCGGACTGAAGCTGTACGAAGACGAGGACGGAGCATTCACTGGCGTGGAGTTTCCCGCAGGCCAGCGCCGCATCGATATTCTTGCGGTCGGCACCGATGAGGCCTACGTCGTGATCGAGACCAAGGTTTCCCGCGCCTACGATCGGGTCGTGGGCCAGGTTCTTCGCTACATGGGCTGGGTCAGGGAGAACCTCGCCGGGGATACCCCGGTCAGAGGCGTTATCGTCGCCAGCGAGATTTCCGAGGACCTCATTCTGGCAACATCCTCCGTCGAGAACATCCGGCTCGTCGAGTACGAAATTTCATTCTCCCTTAAACCCGTTTCCGGGCAATGACCTGGCACGCCGTTGCTCTGCTAATATTGAACTGCTTTGCAGCCTGTTCCGGGCGTCATTCCGGACTCGATGAGTTTTCGCGCCGCTGTCTTTTGATTGATGCTCGATTAACACACGCCCGGAAAACCTGAAGAAGAATATCCCTGTTCCGGAAATCGACGAATTCCTGCTCCCATTACCCGGATTCCGCGAAATCCGGCTGGACTTGCCGACTCCGTGAAAACCCGCCTTCACAGCGCCCTTCTGGTGGGCGAAACGCCGCCTGGATGACCTTTGGGGCCGCAAAACCGTTCCCCCCGCTCTACGGGCAAAAAAACGGGGTCTCGGGCGAATTACCCAAAGGTAGCGAGTTCGGCGGCGGAAAACGGCCTAAACCCAACATAGGTACCGATTCCGCCATAGGGTTTTCACGCCTTTGGTTTCTTGATTCCGTTCTTCTTCATCCAGTTTGCGAAGTTGCCGGGCGTTGTGTTGTAGCGCTTCGCGATGAACCTCTGCGTTGATCCGTTTGCGAGCAGCGCTTCGATTTCCGGACGGAATGGATCGAGCTTGCTCTTGCCTGGCCCTTTCGGCCGCCCGAGCGGCAGCCCGGAGGCCTTTCTCGCTCTGAGTGCCTCTTTGGTTCTGGCCGAGATCAGGTCGCGTTCAATCTCGGCAGCCATTGAGAAGGCCATGGCAATGATCTTGCTCTGGATGGTTTCGTCGAGCCTCCAGGACCCTTTGATCGCATAGACCCGAATGCCGGCGTCTGAAGCAATGGGGGACCACCAAAAAGTTGGGGGTGTAATGGTTGGCTTGTCGTTTCGATGATATGATTTTCCAGAAGGCACAAAGTTGAAATCTCGCAAGTTTCGTAGCACCTTGACCTCCAGGTTTTGGCAGTCCTCTGTTTCGGATCTTTGCCGTGTGACTATTCAACAATGATTGATTGATGCCGGCGACACCTGAATTGTGCCGGTTCCCCCGAACATCTATACCGCGAACAGCAACACTCAGGCGTGGAGAATTTGTCATGAAAAGAGCATTATCGGCTTCCGCAGCAATCCTGCTGCTGGCATCAACGGCCCAGTCGGCCGATTACATGGTTACGGTCACCAACAACCTTGAAGAGGAGCTTCTGGCCCCGATCCTGATCACCAGTGCCGGAAACGACACGGATATCTTTGATGGCGACTATGTCACGCCCGAAGCGGAAGCCCAGATCCTCACCGGCGACCCGGCCATGCTGGCCGGACGGATAGGATCGGATGCGATGGTCGGACATGGCATGGACGGGCCTCCGGGAGTATTGCTGGCCTCCGGGAAATCCGTCACCTTCGAGATCACCACGGACGCGACCGCGGTCCGGGTTCTGGCGATGGTCGCACCGACGATGGTTCCTGACAACTATGTTTCAAATGTCGTCGACCTGCATGCCAGCCCATCGGTTACCGCACTGCTCAACAGGTTCGATATCGGACATGATGAGGGGACCAATGCCAACATGCGGGTTGGTGACGGCGCAGCCACCATCGAATTCACCAGGAAGTAGGCCAATCCTGCCAGACGCAATACCGGCGCACGGTGCACTGCCACACTGCGCCGGTTATTCCTTGTCATCTGTAAAGCGATTGTGGGCCCTGACCCGACATCAGTACAAAAAGCCCCCAAGGGGGGGGTGTTTGACAGTCAATCCTGGATTCGAGCCACAGAGAGCCGTTTTCAGGCCCCTCAGCCCGAAATGCACGGAATTACCCATGAACAGCACGAGAGAGCGCCTTCCGGCAGGGACAAACCTGCCGAAAAGTCCCTGGTGAAAATCGGGAACGGGCATTGATGGCGGCTTCTCTGCTCCGGGAAATTGTGGCCCCGATAATCCTTATATTGTCAGGGGCAATGATGAGCGGTTTCCTGTCAAGCTCCAGACCAGAACCCGCGTGCTCGATGGCATTCCCGGGACGAAATTCCAGTCCTGGTATCCAGGGCTCTTCAGCAATGACAACGTAAATCAGGAGCAGGGCAAGGCCGCGACTTGACCCCAGGGATTTTGGTGGTTCCCCTTTAGCCAGTTGAGCGGCGCGGTTTTTCTCATGATGAATGCCTTTCCCATAGAATTTCTAGCCAGGCACAACAAAAAAACATGTTGCTGGAAAAGAAACTTCGAAACAAGATTGAACACGTAGAAGCGGAAAGCTGCCGATGAAAAGCATCATTGATCTTGACAGATATCCGCTCGATCAGCCCAGGACATCCGCCTGGACTGCCATGGTTGCCGAATGCAAGGCCAGGCTGGCCGATGAAGGATTGTTCAACCTGCCCGGATTCCTGCGGGAAGATGTCCTCGCCATTGCGGTTGACGAACTGAGACCGATCCTGGCAACGGCTGCCTTCAGCCATACGCGCTGCCACAACATCTATTTCAAGAGAACAATCGAGGGTCTGGGTGCCTCCCATCCGGCCTTGCAGAATTTCGAGACCTCCAATCGCGTGATCTGCGCTGACCAGATGGGACGGGCCGTGGTCATTCAGCTTTACGAGTGGCAGCCTTTTGCGACCTTTCTTGCAGCTGTTATGGACAAGCCGGAACTCTACATCATGGCTGATCCGCTCGCGCGCGTGAATATCATGAGCTATTCTGAAGGACAGGCGCTCAATTGGCATTTTGACCGGTCCGAGTTCACCACCACGCTGCTCCTGCAGGCTCCCGCAGAGGGCGGCGAATTCGAGTATGACAGGGATCTGCGCAGTAATACCAATCCGAATTATGCTGGTGTGGCGGACCTTCTTGAAGGCCGAAGGACACCCACACGCGTGCAACTCGAGCCCGGAACGTTGAACATTTTCAAGGGCAAGAACACGGCGCATCGAGTCACGGCTGTACATGGGACACACGACCGTATCATTGCCGTATTCTCCTATTATGAGCAGCCTGGCGTCGTGTTTTCCGAACAGGAACGTATCGGCTTCTACGGAAGGGCGCTATGAATGCAAGGACGCCTTTCAAGGACGCTCGCAAGCTCACATATCTGAACGCCGAAGGTGCAGACAAACCGTTGCAGAGCCCGGTTCCGGCTGATGTGCTGGATCGTGTCAGGCGATACCGGCTCCAGCGCTTGCGTGACCAGTTGACCCAGGCCGATTGCGGCGCATTGCTGCTCTATGATCCCTGCAACGTCCGGTATGCATTTGATTGCTCCAACATGCAGGTCTGGACCCTGCACAACCCGATGCGCTACGCGCTGATCCTGGCCGGCGGTCCGTCTATCATGTTCGAGTTCAAAGGCTGTCTGCACCAAAGCGAAGGTCTTCCGGGAATTGACGATGTCCGGGTCGCAAGGACGTGGATGTTCATGGCTTGCGGTGACAAGGTTGAGGCTGCCACCGCATCCTGGGCCGATGAAATTGCCGATCTTGTCCGCGAGTATGGCGGAGGCAATAGAAGGATCGCCTGCGACAAACTTGATGGTGCTGGCGTCGACGCACTTCGGGATCGTGGCCTCACCTATGTTGAAGGCACGCAGATGACCGAAATCGCCCGCTCCATCAAGTCTGCCGATGAAATCACCCTGATGCGTTGGACCATTCGTATATGCGAGGCCGGAATGGCGCGCATTTATGACCATTCAATTCCTGGTGTGACCGAACGCGAACTCTGGGCGCATCTGCATTTCGAGAATGCCCGTTCTGGCGGTGACTGGCTCGAAACCAAGATGCTGGCTTGCGGCTCCAACACCAACCCCTGGTATCAGGAATGCTCGGACCGGATATGCCGGAGCGGGGAGATGATCTCGTTCGATACGGATATGATCGGACCTTATGGTTATTGTGCCGATCTGTCACGGTCCTGGACCTGCGGCTACACACCGTTCAACGCCAGGCAGCAGCGTCTCTATGACACTGCACTCTCCCAGATTCATCACAATCTGGAGTTGATACGCCCAGGGGCAAGTTTCGCGGAATTCAATGACAGGAGTTGGCGTATCCCCGATGCGCACATCCCCTATCGCTACTCGCTCGCCTTGCACGGTGTCGGCATGGCCGATGAATGGCCGGTGGTGCCGCTGCATGTCGACTGGTCCGATCTGGCCATGTCCGGGAGATTTGAACCTGGCATGGTTATCTGCGTGGAAAGCCTGATTGCCGAGGATGGATCCGAGAGCATCAAACTGGAGACACAGGTCCTGGTGACGCAGACGGGCTGTGAGCGGCTTGACAGCTTTCCTCTGGATTACAGCGGTTCGTAACAGGCGTCATCACATGATTTGTTCGCTGGGTTACCCTCAGCGACGGCGAGACCGTCGCCGCCCCGCGCTGGTCCCGTGCGGCATGAAAGAAGACCCGCAGGCTGCAGCGCAGGCTTGCTCGGGCACGGCAGAACCTTGTTCGCCACCACGCCCGCATTGCGGCCCGGTGGTGCGACGTCCTGCGTAATCTCGGACATGAAATCCGGCAAGAACGCCGGCATTGCCGAACGAACTCCGGAGGGGCGGAAATGCAGGGAATCTGCAGTGCAGGACGGCATAGGTGTCCAGTTTCAGGAGTTCAGCCAGGTTTCACGGCGACCTGATCCTGAACTACGGGTCGAGTTGGGTTGAGTGCAGAAAACCCCTTTAAGGATTTTTGTTGTCCTTTTTTGGCTCTGTAAGACATCTCAGGCGTCTTTCGCTCCGAGATATCGATAGATGGTGGCCTTTGAGAGGCCGTAGTGGGCCATCAGATCCTTGATGAGGGTGCCATGTTTGCGTTTTTGGCGTAGCTCCAGAATTTGATCGTCTGCAAGCGCGGGCCGTTTCCCGAACTGCACGCCGCGGTCTTTTGCCTTCTTGATCCCATCCATTTGGCGCTCGGCGCGGATCTCGGTTTCGAACTGGCCGATGGCGCCCAGCATGTTGAACAGAAGCCGGCCCGTGGCATCGGATGTGTCGATGTTCTGATCCAGCACAACCAGGTCGACGCCCTTTTCACGCAAGGTTTCGGCGATTTGGCACAGGTGCAGGGTCGAGCGCGCCAGCCGGTCGATGCGCGACACGATCAGCATGTCGCCTTCACGAACATAGTCCAGACACTGCCTGAGCATGGGGCGCGCATCCGTGGAGCCGCTGCACTTCTCCTCGAACAGCCTGTCGCATTCACTCAGCTTCTCGCGCTGCACGTCCAGCGATTGTCCGACGGAGCTGACGCGGGCGTATCCAACCTTGGCCATGGGGTCTCGAATGATCTACGGGTTCATGCGACCGTCATATTGAGACATTGAAAAAGACATGGCAAGCAGGGGGTCGCAATATGTGTACATTCAAAGAAGGAACACTTCGATGGCACGTATCATCTATTGGAACACCAGGCAGCTTGGCATTGCAGTCGCGAAACGGCAGAAAGCAGGGCTCAATTGCGCACCAGATCTCCTGGCGCACATCTCGCCCCTCGGATGGGCTCACATCCTTCTCACAGGCGAATATCGATGGCTGCCAAAGCGAACCCAAATGGCTTAAAGGGGTTTTCTGCACTCAACCCAACTCGACCCGACTTGCAGGAGAGGACAAAGCTCATGGAAGCCGGAATGACGCCCGAACGGGCTGCAAGACAGCTCAATATTTGCGGAGCAACGGCCTACGGGATTGCGAGGTCAGTCCGTTGAACGCGAATGCGCCCGGTTTGTTCGTCCCTGGAGTCATCCAGCGTGTAAACTACGCGATAACGCCAATGGATGAAGTATTCCTTGATCAGCCGATTCGGTAGAGGCATGATCATCCGAGTTGCGATACCATCTCGCATTCCATGATACAGAACCGGCAGTTCCTGGTGCAGCAATTCTCTACGACAGTGTTTCTCTTGTTTGCCGTCACGGCAAATGCCCAGGAAGCAGGCACCATGATCGAGTGGCCATATGTCGGTTCAGGGCAGTCGCATGCCAAGTTCTCTGTGGCCGAAGAAATCACGCTGGCCAATGTCGGCGATCTGGAGATTGCCTGGACATGGGAGCCGAATGAGAAGACCCTCGAGGAGTACGGCACCAGGCCGGGTCCATTCCAGGCGACCCCGATCATGGTCGGCAATACCCTTTACCTGTCGACCATGTATACTCGAGTTGCTGCTCTCGACGCGGAGACGGGTGCTGAATTGTGGGTTTTTGACCCCCGGGCCTACGAGGCAGGCCCCAAGGGTTCGGGGCCGCGCGGCTTCAAGCACCGCGGCATTGCCTTGTGGAGCAACGGAGACGAGGAACGTATTTTCCTCAACAGCCGCGATCGGCTGTATGCGATCGATGCTGCGACAGGAGAACTGGATCCGGAATTTGGCGAAGGCGGGAGCACTCTTCTGACCGGGGGCCATGGTCGCCCGGTCAGCCGCTCCGAATTCGACCAGACCTCTCCGCCTGTTGTGTTCGGGAATCTGGTGATCGTGGGCAGTCGCATTCCCGACAGGGTGCAGCGGAAGTTCGACCCACCCGGTACCGTGCAGGCATTTGACGCCCGCACCGGGAAGCGGCGCTGGGTATTCTTCACGATCCCGCAATCGAGTGATGATTTCGGCGCGGATAGCTGGGAGGACGAGTCATGGCGCTACACCGGCCATGCCAATGTGTGGGGCCTGATGTCGGTCGATGTCGGGCGTGGATTGCTGTACGTGCCGACAAGCACGCCGAGCAGTGACTACTGGGGAGGTCGCCGGATAGGGGCGAACCTCTTTGCTGAATCACTGGTGTGCCTCGACGCCCGCTCGGGGGAGCGGCTGTGGCACTTCCAGACGGTTCACCATGGCGTGTGGGATTACGACCTGGCCGCCGCACCGAACCTCGTGACAATTACGGTTGACGGTCGAAAGATCGATGCGGTGGCTCAGGTTTCAAAGCACGGTTTCACGTTTGTGTTCGACCGGGTGACGGGCGAACCGGTGTGGCCCATAGAGGAGCGTGAGGTGGACACGTCCACGGACGTGCCGGGCGAGGTGTTGTTTCCGACGCAGCCATTCCCGACCAAGCCGCCGCCATTCAGCAGGCAGGGAGTTTCACTGGAGGATGCGAACGACCTTTCACCGGAGATTCATGCGTTGGCGTTGGAGGAGATGCATCGGTTCCGCCTGGGTCCCCTGTTCACCCCGCCGAGCCTGCGGGGAACACTTCAGCGTCCTGGAGCGAGCGGCGGGGCAAACTGGGGTGGGGCCGCATTCGATCCCGAAACCGGGCTGCTTTATGTGAGGACATCGGAGGATGCCGACACGAACCAGGTATGTGCCAATGCAGGCAACGACCCGGAAGTCGATGTTGAGTTCAGCAACAACTGCCCATACGGCGCCTCGCTTCTGATGTTCCGTGAGGCCGATGGACCGGGTGCTGCCCGGACACCGGCAAGCAGGCTCGGTGATGTTCCACTCATCAAGCCGCCCTACGCACATCTGGTGGCGATTGACCTCAATGCCGGGGAGATTGCGTGGAAAGTGCCGTTTGGCGAGGGCAGCCCCGAGTTGCTCGGGCATCCTCTCTTGCAGGACGTAGAGTTGCCGGAGCGGTTGGGTACACGCGGCAATGCCGGCCCGATGGTTACCAGGGGAGGTCTGGTGTTTGTCGGCGGGGGTGCGCCGTATCTTTATGCATTCGACAAGGTAACGGGCGAAGAGATCTGGCGAGGAGCAACGCCATTCCGGACGAGTGCCAACCCGATGACCTATCGTGCGAAGTCAGGACGGCAGTTCATTGTTGTTGCGACGGGGTCCGGCTCTGATGCCGCACTGGTCGCCTTTGCTCGACCGGGTTGAAACGGCAGATCTTGCCTTTCTCCACACCGGCCATCATCCGGTCACGATTTCTGTCCGGATGAGCGGGGAGCGATAGCGTGGACGGGCTGTGGCTCCGCGCCTGCAACCCGCGAAAGCGTAGCGGCTTGGGATCATCCCCGTTTCCGGCTCGGATTATCGGCCCTGACCCAACATGGCCTTATCGCATAGTTTGTACGCTGGATTACTCCAAGGACGAACAAACCGGGCACATTCGGGTTCAACGGAATGATCTGGCAATCCTGTAAGCCGTTGCCCTGCCAATCTTGAGCTGCTTTGCGGCCTGTCCGGGCGTCATTCCGGCTTCCATGAGTTTTCGCGCCGCTGAAACCGTCTCCGTTGAAAGCGGTGGCCGCCCCGGCTTTCTGCCGCGTTTCCTGGCAGCAGCAATGCCGTCGCGCGTGCGTTCAGAGATCAGCCGCCGCTCGAAATGCGCAATCGCACCGAAGACATGGAAGACCAGCTCGCCTGCTGCGGATGTCGTGTCGAGCTGCTCTTCAAGACTGACCAGGTGAATGCCCTGGCTCTTGAGATCCTCGACGGTCTCGAGCAACTCCTTCAAGGACCGGCCAAGGCGGTCGAGGCGGGTGACGCACAGGCTGTCGCCGGGCCGGGCATGATCGATCAGTTCGGTCAGGGCCGGGCGTTTGGCGCGTTCGCCCGAAATCACGTCCGTGAACACGCGGATGGCGCCGGCCCCTGTCAACCGGTCCTGCTGGCTTGCGGTGTCCTGATCGGCCGTAGAGACCCTGGCGTAGCCGAGAATGTCGCCTTTCCGGGTCATGATGCCCGTCTTTTTAACGGACGATTTGCGACTGCTTTACAATTTCCCGGGCAGATGTATGCTCGGAGTTTCTCTGCAGACAGGACCAACAGCAAGAACACGCACCATTTTTCCGTTTGATGGAGCCGCAGCTGCGCGTCCAACCGTCCGACGAGTTGGCGCAGCAATCAAACGCAACGCACCCGGGGCAGGTCTCCATGGACCGACGGACATTCCTTAAGGCAGCCGGCGCCTGCGCCCTCCTCGCCGGGGCTGGAATCTCCTGGGCGAAATCCCGGTTGAAACCCTTGCCGATCCTTCCGTTGAATGATCTGACCGGTGAACCCGACGAACGAATTCAACTCAACCTGAATGCTGCCGCACATGACTTTGGTTCCGGTGCCGCCAGCAGGACACTCGGCATCAACAGCAACTATCTGGGTCAGGTGCTAAGGGTGAAACAGGGACAGACCCTGCCCTTTGACGTCATCAATGGAATCGGTGAAGTGACAACCGTTCACTGGCACGGGTTGCACATACCGGGTGAGGTCGATGGCGGTCCCCACCAGGCAATTGATCCGGGTCACACATGGGCTCCTGACGTGCCCATCCGGCAACAGGCCGCGATGACCTGGTTCCACTCCCACATGCACGGCAGGACTGCCCGGCAGGTCTACAGGGGCCTTGCTGGCGTGATGCTGATCGAGGATGACGCCAGCCTGTCCGCCGATTTGCCCAGGACCTATGGCGTCGATGACGTCACCATCGTTTTGCAGGACAAGAAATTCGATGACGATGGAACGATGAGCTATTCGGTGACAGGGGAGGCCTTTGAAACCGGATTTCTTGGTGACACCTTCGTCGTCAACGGGACCATTGCCCCGGCAGGACAGAATGTTCCGGGCGGCCTGGTCCGGCTACGTATTCTGAATGCATGCAATGCCCGTTTCCTGACATTGAGAATGAAGGATGGACCGCTGACCGTCATTGCGTCCGACGGCGGTTTCCTGGCTTCGGCGGTGGAGACCAGGAACCTGATCATGTCGCCCGGCGAACGCTACGAGGTGCTTGTGGACATGAGCACCCGGGAGAGGAACAGTCTCACGGCAGCCAGCTTTCCCGGCTATGGATGGCTTTCCGGTCTGCTGGAGCAATTCATCAATGAACAGATCCCGGAAACGACGGTGCTGACACTGTCCCGAACAGGGGAAACTGGGTTCACCGGTTCCATGCCCGATCAACTGGCGAACCTCTCTCCGGCCAATGCGGATGAGGCAACGGCAACGAGGGAATTCACTCTTGAGATGGACGAAGGTGAAGAACTGGCGACCCTTGCAGCCAATTGGGGGAACTTCTGCGGTGGAGGCATGGGCATGGGCATCAACGGCCAACCAATGAAAATGGACCGCATCGACGAGCGCGCCCGTTTGGGCGAAACGGAGCTTTGGAGGATTGAGGCGGACGAAGAGATTCATCCTTTCCATGTTCATGGTTGTTCGTTCCGCATCCTGGGACAGGATAGCCATGACACGATGTCCTACGCTGAGGGCTGGAAGGATATGGTGCATGTTCAGGACGGCGTGGCGGAAATACTGGTGCGCTTCGACCATGAGGCACCGGTTCATGCACCGTACATGTATCACTGCCATATTCTTGAACACGAAGACTGCGGCATGATGGGTCAATTCACGGTGTCACAGGACGCGTGAATGGCCAATTCGGTTTCGATGTGGAGTGGAGCCAGGTTCGCCGGGTTCCTGGTCCTTGAGCCGTTGAAACCCCGGCAACATGACCGGTTCGGGTCGGTTCCGGTAGAGGGCAGAATCCTACGCTAAGCATTTTGTTGTTGCCTCTCGCCCTCTTCACGGGCGATTGTCCGCACATCTGATGCTGAGCGCTACGAGAATGCACCTTCATCCGGCCTGCCGGTGCCGCTTGACGATGCCCGCGACGGTATTCTTGCTGATTCCGAGGTCACGGGCGATCCAGCGATAGCTTCGCCCCTCGGAGACGAACTGAAGGACCTTCGGTGCAAGCCTGTCTGATTTTGGCCGCTGTCCTGGCTGGCGGCCGAGCTTCTTGCCGCGCGCCTTCGCTGCTGCCAGCCCCGATTTCACGCGCTCGCTGATCAGGTCGCGCTCGAACTGGGCAACGCCTGCCAGCATCGTGGCCATCATCGGGTCTGTTCCGAATGAGTGCTAAATCGTACGGGAAGAACAGCAGTGCCAATAGAAGAGACTGAAAGGAAAGGCGATTTTCCGATTGTTTTTACCGTTGTGCATCACAAACGGAGGTTTGTGGCGTGGTGCCAAAATCAGCTCTCTGGTGCTGGATTCATGTATCATTACCCGTTTCTCAATGAATTTCTCACAAACGGGCATGTCATTGCCGGTTGACAAATCCTTGGCGTACTTTCCTGCACTCATCCGTAAGCGACCCGAATGTGCCCGGTTTGTTCGTCCTTGGAGTAATCCAGCGTACAAACTATGCGATAAGGCCAAACAGGAGCGGGCCTGGTTGACGGGCATTCCCGCCAGGTGGCACCGCCTTGATCGAGCCCGCCACCAGCACATATGATGAAGCGGCAGGATCCGGAGAGGGACAATGCGGCAGCATCTGCACCAGCCGTCCGGCGGGAAGGCCGCCAGCGACAGCTTGATGCTGGACCGGATCAGGAAGGCCGCAAGGGAAACGCTGGCCGCATGGCCGGCGGCGAGGGCCGTGCTGCTCTTCGGATCCCGCGCCAGGGGCGATCACGATGCCTCGAGCGACTGGGACATCGCCGTGGTGACCGGCGACGGTCCGCCCCGGCCAGCGGATCTGCCTGTCCTCGACCTGGCCGATGATCACGTCAACATCGTGTTCATCGCCGACAGCGAGATCCGCCTTCACCGCAACGATCTCGGCCATCTCGGCTGCGCCCTTGCCAGGGATGCGGTGCCGCTGGCCGGGAGGTGGGAGAGGCCAACCGGACTGAAGACGCCCGAACTGGACCGCAACGTCTACCTGATGGTAATCACGAACGCGCTGTCGCACATGAACGAAGCGCTGATCGAGCTGCGCATCGGCCTCGGCGCATCCAACCCGCTCAGCGTCCAGCGCCAGGCCAACTTCTTCGTGGAGCGGACCGCCATTGCGGCGGGACACCTGGCGAAGGCGCTGCTGCTTCGCCACGGCCACGAGCCCCGCCGCCTTCACGACCTCGCCGGCCTTTCCGGCGCCATCGCCGGCAAGGATCCTGCACTGGCGGAAACACTCCGCTCACTCAATGGCCTCACCGCCGCCGGCCGTGAGGCGCACCATGCCGACGCTCCCGACGTCTCGCCGGATGAAATCGCCCGGGCCGGCGAACGCCTGTGCCGGACTGCCGGGTTGCTCGCCGGGGAGTTTCCGCATTACCGGGGGCATGTCGAGGACATCGTCCTCGACGAGCTCGACGAGGCTGCCCAACGCCTCGCCGGCGTGGATGGACCGGAACACGGCCAGGCGGCAGGAGCGAACCGGGACACGGTTGCCGGCGTTCTGGAGGACTGGAGAGAGCGGGTTGTCATCGCGGCAGGGAACCTGCAGGCGGTCCGGGAGGCGGCGGCGGTCCATCCGCTGTAACAGGGGTCGTTTGCGGGAGGGGGCGAAATCCTGCGTCAGGCATTTTCGGCAAGAGACATGCATCAGCAGTTCGGACGCGGTCTGCAGTCCTGCGGGCGTATGTGGAATGTTGATTGTGATACTGATTGTGAAACGGAAATCCCGCCCGGGAGCGACAGGAAAACCCGTTGTCCCAAACAAACGATTGTGAGACATGCTGATCGGCTATGCCCGTGTGTCGAAGGCTGATGGCAGCCAGTCCCTCGACTTGCAGCAGGATGCCCTGATTGCCGCCGGTGTGGACGAAGGCCAGATCTACTCTGATCTCGCGTCAGGGAAAAAAGATGAACGTCCGGGATTGAAGGCCTGCCTGAAAGCCCTGAGGGGTGGCGATGTACTCGTGGTCTGGAAGCTGGATCGCATGGGCCGGAGCCTGAACCATCTTGTCAAAACGGTAACGATGCTCTCCGAGCGCGGCGTTGGTTTGAAGGTGCTCACAGGTCAAGGGGCACAGATCGACACGACAACGGCCGCCGGGCGGTTGTCGTTCGGTATCTTTGCTGCGCTGGCCGAGTTTGAGAGCGAGCTCATTCGGGAACGCACCATGGCAGGACTGCAGGCAGCCCGTGCCCGCGGTCGCAAGGGTGGTCGGAAATTCGCCCTGACAAAGGCCCAGGTCCGAATGGCGCAAGCGGCCATGGCAAGTCGCGATACGTCGGTTTCCGAATTGAGCAAGGAACTCGGCATCCGCCCTGCAACACTTTACCGGTATGTCGATCCAAACGGGAACCTGAGGGATTACGGAAAGCGTGTCGTCAGCGCTTGACGTACTATTTTGCACTCATCCGGAACAGACCCGAAATAAGGAAGATGACACATTACGTGCTGGATCTCTTCGGAAGAGAGGACGGGTTGTCGACATTCTTCGGCGCCGTCAGGGAGGCACTCCCTTCGGAATACGCCGAAACGGCGTATACGCTGGCATGTGACGTTGCTGCCGGTGACGGACGATTGCCCCAGATAGAGTTACGGTTTCTCCAGGAAATCCGTCACGAACTGAATATTGACCGGCTTGCCGCCGCCGCAATCGAAAGGGCAGCTGGAGCGAGGTACAAGCATTAGAGGCGCTGCTCGCTACCGGCGCGCCTTTTGAATTGCATCCGGGTGCAATTAAAGCTTCAGTGCCGCCGTTACAGTTTCTGCTAAAGGGCAAGTGGACGTGCCTGACCGTAAGGGCCTTATCGCATAGTTTGTACGCTGGATTACTCCAGGGAGGAACAATCCGGGCCCTTTCGGGTTCAACGGAACGACCTGGTAGCCTGCAGGCTGTAGCCCTGCCAATATCGAACTGTCTTGCAGCCTGTCCGGGCGTCATTTCGGTTTCGATGGATTTTCGCGCCGCTGTCTTTTGATTGATGTTTGATTAACAGGCGCCCGGAAAACCCGAAGAAGAATATCCCTGTTCCGGAAATGGCTGGATTATCGCCCTCTGCCCCGGATTCCGCGAAATCCGGCTGAACTTGCCGACTCCGTGAAAACCCGCCTCCAGAGCGCCCTTCTGGTGAGCGAAACGCCGCCTGGATGACCTTGGGGCCGCAAAACCCTTCCCTCTGCTCTACGGGCAAGAAAACGGACTCTCGGGCGATGTGCCGGAAACCGGACCCTTCAGGCCTCCAGATAGGCAGAAATGCAGGTCGTTGAGGTCTCGGTAGGCCGCGGTTTCCTTCAGCGCTCCCGAGTTTCTGCATCCAGTTCGCGGCTGAACTTCTGCGCCTCGGCGATCTGGTCCGGGGTCATCTCCTCTTCCAGTATGTACAGGAATGCCCTGGATTCCTCATGGCCCTGTTCGCTGGCGAGGTTGAACCAGACATGGGCATTCACATAATCCTGCGGCAAGCCCAGGCTATTGTAATACATGTACCCCAGCCTGAACTGGGCGTCGGCATTTCCCCGTTCTGCGGCCTTGCGAAACCATGCGGCGGCCTCGGCGTCGTCCTGCGGCACGCCATCGCCGAAGAAATACATATACCCCAGCATGGGTTGGGCGTCGGCATGCCCCTGCTCGGCAGCCCTGCGAATCCATACGACGGCCTCGCCTGCGTCCCGCGGCACGCCCCGGCCGGAGTAATACATGTGTCCCAGCTTGAACTGTGCGCCGGGATCTCCCCGTTCTGCGACCCTGCGATACCATGCGGCGGCCTCGGCGTCGTCCTGCGGCACGCCCTCGCCTTCCTCATGCATGATTGCCAGCCTGAACTGGGCGTCGACATTTCCCTGTTCTGCGGCCCTGCGATACCATGCGGCGGCCTCGGCATAGTCCTGCGACACGCCCTCGCCGTCGTCATACATATTTCCCAGCATGAGTTGGGCCTCGGCATGCCCTTGTTCTGCGGCCCTGCGATACCATGCGGCGGCCTCGGCGTAGTCCTGCGGCACGCCCCAGCCGAAGCGATAAATGATCCCCAGTAGGAACTGGGCGTCGACATTTCCCTGTTCTGCGGCCCTGCGATACCATGCGGCGGCCTCGGCGTAGTCCTGCGACACACCCTCGCCGAGGAAATACATGAGCCCCAGGTTGTACTGGGCGTCGACATTTCCCTGTTCTGCGGCCCTGCGATACCAAGCGGCGGCCTCGGCATAGTCCTGCGACACGCCCTCGCCGCGGCGATACATGTCGCCCAGGTTGTACTGGGCGTCGGCATGCCCTTGCTCGGCCAGCGGGCGGAATTCCTTCAGAGCGTCGGTGAAATCGCCGCGTTCATACGCCTCTCTGCCAGCTTCGAAGTCGGTGGCATTGGCCACACCCGCGATGGCGATGTACACCGCCGCCGCCACAATTCGGAAAATCATCCTCTGCATTTTCCCGATGAAAACCGGTGTGAGGTTATCGCAAGAGAGCCAGATTGTCAGTGTTCCGGATAGCACCGCTTCAGAATATCATTAACTCACATGCCGCGTCTCATAGTTGCCTGTCATGTATTAAAAGTATGGACGAATTCCTGTTCCCATTACCCGGAATCCGCGAAATCCGGCTAAACCTGCCGACTCCGTGAAACCCCCCTACACAACGCCCGCTCCGTGAGCGAAACGCCGCCTGGATGACCTTGGGGCCGCAAAACCGTTCCCCCCGCTCTGCGGGCCGGAAAACGGACTCTCGGGCGAAGTGTTGGAAACCGGCCCCAATATGCCTGGAGTGTCATTCTGCACTCAGCCGGAGCCGACCCCGTATTGACAAAACTCAGAAACGAGCGTCTTCGAGACGCCGGTAGACCTCGGTATCCTTCAGGGCGTCTCCGTCCTGAACAAGGTCCCAGGCAGTCTTTCCTTCCTCTGTCCGTGCTTTCGGATCGGCTCCCCGGTCGAGCAGCAGTGCCAGAACCGCCGGATTGTCAGCCCGCTCGGCGGCAAAGTGCAACGGCGTCCTGCCAGCCCCGTCCCGCGCTTTCGGATCGGCTCCCCGGTCGAGCAGCAGACCGACGACCGCAGCGTCGCCAATTCGAGCCGCCCGGTGCAGGGGCGTCATGTCATCCTCGTCGCGGGCATTGACATCTGCTCCCGCGGCCAGAAGCACTCCAATCATCGCTGGGTTGGTGTCGAAACTCGCCGCCCAGTGAAGGGCGGTCATGCCGGATATATCTGCCGAGGCTCCAAACGCGAACATCGCGAGTTCGAAACGGGCATTGATGTCGGCTCCTGCCGCCAGAAGCACTCCAATCACTGCCAAGCCCCGGTCCTTGATCACCGCAATGTGCAGAGGGGTAGCGCTGTCAATGACGCCGATCATAAAGATGCCGTCCATTGCATCCGGAAATAGAGCACGGGCATTCACGTCAGCCCCTGCCACCAGCAGTGCCTCAATCACCGCCAAACCCAGGTCCTCGCTCTGGGCGGCCCAGTGCAGAGGGGTCATGCCATTCTCGTCGCGGGCTTCGATGCCGGCTCCACTGTCCAGGCAGAGCCGGACATCGGCAGTTGTGGCCGTCTCGAAGAACTCCCCGGTGTTCCAGTCCTCGCAGGCCTGTGCCGCTCCGGCCAGGGAATGTGCGTCTTCGAGACGCCGGTAGACCTCGGTATCCTTCAGGGCGTCTCTGTTCTGAACAAGGTCCCAGGCAGTCTTCCCGTCCTCCGTCCGTGCTTTCGGATCGGCACCGCGGTTGAGCAGCAATGCCAGAACCGCCGGATTGTCAGCCTTCTCGGCGGCAGAGTGCAGCGGTGTCTTGTCGTTATTGTTACGCGCCTCCAGTTCGGCTCCCCGGTCGAGCAGCAATGCCAGAACCGCCGGATTGTCGTTGTCTATTGCCGCCACGTGTAGCGGTGTCTCACCGCTATCGGTCCGCGCCTCCAACTCAGCGCCGCGGTCGAGCAGCAGTGCCAGAATCTCGAGGTTATCATCCTGCGAAGCCGCTGCTGCATGCAATGGGCTAAACCCGTACTCATCATCGGCGTTCACTTCTGCCCCGGCAGCAAGCAGCGCTTCGGTCACCGCCAGTTCAGGGTTGAAGGCGACTGCCACATGCAGGGGGGTTAACCCGAACTCATCATCTAAAGCATTGGCATGCACATCTGCCCCGGCAGCAAGCAGCGCTTCGGTCACCGCAGGCTTGCCATTGATAGCCGCTGCTGCATGCAATGGGCTAAACCCGTACTCATCGCCGGCGTTCACATCTGCCCCTGCCACCACCAGAGCTATAATGATCGCCGCGCTGGGATTGCTGGCTGCAGCAAAGTGCAGGGGGGTCCACCCGGGCAAAACATAACCATCTATCGAGTCATCAAGCCCACTCAACTCGTACTCGGCATGGGCATGCACATCCGCTCCGGCTGTCACCAGCGCCCTGATCACCGCCGGATCCTCGCTCCGGGCCGCCGCCCAGTGCAGGGGGGTCATGTCATCCTCACCGCGGGCATCAATGGCAGCCCCGACGTCCAGGCAGTTCCGGACATCATCAACAGTGGCCGTCTCGAAGAACTCCCCGGTGTTCCAGTCCTCGCAGGCCTGTGCCGCCCCGGTCCAGGCCAGCCCTGCCATCAACCCTGCCGCCAGCGCCATGCGTGCCATGTTTCACCTTCCTTGCCGGCCCGCAACTGAACCAACCCTACAACATCGCGCCGCCCGGGGGAAATCCGCCCGCCTGCAGCCGGGTGTGAAACCGGCAGTCGATGCGGCGATCGCGGCTCCCTGCGGTCAGGGTGCGGATTGCGGAAACGCGCCGCTGTCAAGCTCGTGGATCACGGGGTTTTCATGGCCGTCCGGAAGCGCGGGACCGCCCCCCGGATCAAGGGCCGCGGCGCGCAACGAGCGCAGGTCAATGACAAAGTCCCGGTAGTCTCCCCAGCCATTGCATTGCCGGCAGAGCGATGCAAACAGCCGGTCACCCTTCACCACCATGCCGCGCATCGGGAAGTTGAGCGTTTTCGAGCAACCGGACGGAACATCATAGATCGTCTGCCAGGATTGCCGCTGCCGGTCGAAGAGCAGGACCACCCCTTCCGCATCGCACAGGGTCCTGCCGAGAACCTGGACCACCAGCCAGGCCATCCGCCCGTCATCGTCGGCGTAGACCGCACCCTCCAGCGTTGCCGCGCCCTCCAGCACGGGCAGCCAGCGCCGCACGGTCCCGGCCGGAACCGGGCGCGCCGGAAGGTCGAATTCAGGCTCTTCCGCATCGATGGCGGCACCGATGCGGAGAGCCGCCATGGCAGCCTTGAAGGATTTATGGGCATCCTGCCTCTCCCGCCAGCGGCACGTCCCGTCCGCCGCGACGAGCAGGTCCAGCCCCCACTCCCTGCCCGCCGGGGACACATGGCCACCCCAGGCCTCGGAATAAAGCATCAGCGGAGACCCGGTGGCAGGATCGGCGGTCCAGACCTGGATGTCGGAATGCTGGCCTGCGGACGCATGCATCATGGCATGATCGCGCCCGGTTTCCGCATCGCGGCAGATACCTGCAAGATACACACCCGTCCAGACCCGGCCGATATCGGCCGCATCACTGCCTTCGTGCCTGATCACGCAACCGCGCTCGGCATCCCGGGCAAGAACAAGACGTGTCTGCCGGCCGGAGCCTCCTTCCGTGAAAGCCCCGCGCGCGGTCACGGTTTCAGGACTGCCGTAGCACAATACATACTCCCTTCCGGCAACGCGTGATGCAGTGGCCAGGCTGGCTGCCGCGGCAAGGGCAACGATTGCGGAACAAGCCCGAAGGGGCAGCAACCGGGATGTCATCGCAGAGTGCCGTTTTCCCAGCGGCCCTCGAACCACAAAGTGCCATCGGCCCGGCGCTCGACCCATTGGCCATGCTTCTTGCCATCCACGTACGGGCCTTCATACACACCGCCGTCGGCATAGCGCACGACCCAATGGCCATTCCTCTCGCCATCCACGTACGGGCCTTCCTCCACATGGCCGTCGGGCCAGCGCAGCACCCAATGGCCATGCTTCTCGCCATCCACGTACGGGCCTTCCTGCACTTGGCCGGCGGCAGAGCGTAGGACCCAATGGCCATGCTTCTCGCCATCCACGAACGGGCCTTCCTGCACAAGGCCGTCGGCAAAGCGCTCGACCCAATGGCCATGCTTCTCGCCATCCACGAACGGGCCTTCCTCCACAGCGCCGGCGGGCCAGCGCAGCACCCAATGGCCATTCCTCTCGCCGTCCGCGTACGGGCCTTCATCCACACCGCCGTCGGCATAGCGCAGGACCCAATGGCCATGCCTCTTGCCATCCACGTACGGGCCTTCTAACACATTGCCGCTGGCAAAGCGCTCAACCCAATGGCCATTCGCCTTGCCATCCACGTACGGGCCTTCATACATATCGGTTTTGCTCTGTCCGTCTTCCTTCCAGCGCCAGGTCTCCTTGCCCATCCCGGCAGCCCTTCCGTCCGCGCAGCCGCCGGACCATGTGACCGTCTCCTCCTCCTTGGGATAGGAATTCCATATGCGGCAGCCCGGCAGGTTGGCGACCTCCTGCCAGCACGGGGGACCCGTCCCTCCGGTGCACACCGGCCCGGCGCCGGCGCCGTCCTCTGCCGTCGCGGGGCCCACTGCGGCCGAACCACAGGCATCCAGGAGCGCCGCCACCTCTCCCGGGTTCAAACGGTCGCCGCCGGAGTATCCGCTCAAGGTCTTCCATGACGAGATGGCTTGCCGCGCCCTTGGCCCGAAGATGCCGTCAGCGGGACCTGCGTCATGGCCCAGCGACGAAAGACAGGATTGAATCATCCGCCGTTCTTCCACAAGCTCGGCCCGGCTCTTGACCCGAAAGGACGATTTCAGGCCGGCGGCCGATGCAAAAATCCGTTGCTCCTGCGCGGACCAGGCGGCGATGGCGTCCTCGATGGCGTTGTGGACAGTGAAGTATTCCGGGCAGGTGCTCTCGTTCAATTCCTGGCAGCCAGGCCGCCCCAGAATGTCGAAATACCGCCGATGTTCCAGTTCATAGAGATCGTCGGCCAGGGCGGACATCAGTTCGCACCCCTGCCGAACCGCATCCTGCAGGGCGGAATTGAAGTGCGCCTTGCCCGGCAGGCGGGCGCATCCCGAGGCATGCTCCTTCATCGCTCTCAAGCTGGCCAGCGTCTCGTTCGTGCCGTCCCCGCTCCTGGTCTCTCCGTCCCGGACGAAGGTGGTGTAGAGATCACGGGGGCCGTCATAGCCGGGAGAGTCCAGCAGGAGGGAATTGTGGTTCGACAGGAAACCCATCCGGAACCGGTGCAGATGGAGGCGGGGGACGCGATAGCTCGACTTCAGCTCCATCTGGAACAGCCGTTCAAGTCCCGCATAATCGGGTTCGGGATAAAACGCGAAGGTTTTCATGATCGCAAGTGCGCCGAAGTAGTATCGGATCGCTTCATCGATCTGCTTCACCGTAAGGTCCGGCGATGCAATGCTGCCGAAACGGCCGTCGGTTGCCCGGTACTCGGCAATAAAGAAGCGGGCGTCGAGCCGGCTGGGGGCGTGATGGTCGGCCAGGTTGTGAAGTGCCGGTATGCCCTCGCCGGCCCGGCCCTGTATGGCCAGGCAGAACGCATGCAGGACATGGTCGGTCGTCTCCTCGTAGTCCGGGACGGCTCCGCCCTCTACATCACCCGTGCAGGTATAGGCCCCTCTCGTCCATTCCCCGGCGGAGGATGCGCCTGCCGGAATGTGCATCGCGAGGAGAAGGATGAAAAGATGCAGGAGTCGTTGGGGGCGGATCATGGCACTCTCTCCATTGACCTTGTCCTGCCAGTATACAACAGGCTGGAGTGATTGTCAGGGAGACCACTTGGTCCGAGGGCTCCGAGAGGGCCTGAATCCTGGCCTGAGCAAGATGGCCGAGGCGTCCAACACCCATGATTATCTCCAGCTGTCGCGCCTGTCACGATGGCATGTCGAAGGCGATGCGATCAAACTTGCTTTGGCGATGGTGATCGAGGCCCATGCCAGGCTCCCCATGGCGCGGTTCTGGGGGCAGGGACTGACAGCATCAAGCGACGGACAATTCTTCCCGGCCACGCGTCAGGGTGAAGCCATGAACCTCGTCAACGCCAGGTATGGCCATGAACCGGGGCTGAAGGCCTGCACCCACGTCTCCGACCAATACGGCCCCTTCGCCACCCAGCTCATCCTGGCGGCGGTGATCGAGTCCGGCCGCCGGATCCGGGAGCAATACGCAGACACAGGCGGGTTCACCGACCTCGTCCTCGAAAGTCCCTCTGATGTTCCAGTCCTCACAGCCCTGGGCCGCTCCGGCCAAGAACAGGTCCGCCATCAGCCCAGACTATTGCCCCTTTGGCACTGGAATCCGAAAGCTCCCGTCATCTTCCACGATCACCGCCATCAGCTTATCGGTTCCCTCCTTGATATCCTCAAAGGCCTCCTTCTGAACCCACTCCGCTGCCCTCCCGGCCCAATGTGCTACCGAAAGCTGGGCGACGGCAAGACCCGTTGCCCCGCTGAAGCGAACCCCCGAAAGAGCCGCGCCAGAGAGCGATGCGCCTATCATCAACGTCTTCCGCAAGTCGGCACCGACAAGGTTGGCGCGGTCAAGCACCGCTTCCTTGAAGTTCGCGCCGGCCAGGTTCGCGCCGGCCAGGTTCGCCTTTTCAAGGCGTGCACCGGACAGGTTCGTTCCGGACAGGTTCGTTCCGGACAGGTTCGCGCCGGACAGGTTCGCGCCGGACAGGTTCGCACTGTTCAAGGACGCATGATCCAGGTTCGCCTTTTCAAGGTGTGCACCGGACAGGTTCGCCTCATCCAGGTTCGCTCCGGACAGGTTCGCCTTTTCAAGGTGTGCACCGGACAGGTCCGCTCCGGACAGGTTCGCCTCATCCAGGTTCGCTCCGGACAAATCGGCACCAGATAAGTCGGCATCACGAAATTTGGTTTCGGCCAAGTCCTTATCAGCGAGATCGGCATTCCTGAAGTCTTGCCCGCTAAGATCCTTACCGGCAACGTCAACCTGCCGGGGGCAGGGTCCGGCATCGCCAATCCTGTAGCCGTCAACCTGCACTATCAGGTCAAGCCTGGCCTCTTTTGGCGCGCCGCCATGTGCTTTGACAAACTCCGCCGCCGCCGCCGCGGTCTTTCTGCCCCAGAGACCATCGATCGGCCCAGGATTGAAGTCACACTGCGCAAGGATCTTCTGGATCGAGGCGATGCCTTCGTCGCGTTTCGGGGCCTGCCGGGTTCTTTCCGGCTCCATCTTCACCGCCGGCGAGGTGGACCCTCCTACGTACTGGGCAGGCGATCCAAAAACCTCGAGACATATATCGGCCGGCGGCGGCAGCCCTTCATCTGGATCTTCATCCCAACTCTGGTCATAGTCTTCACTGCGAATTACGTGGCATGCAAATATAATCCCCCAGGGGTCATCTTTGTAGGTGGTACAAACCGTGTACTTCGACAGTGACCACTTGTACCCCCCATATGTGCCATTTCCTTCGTTGCAATCTTCGACGCCGCCTGGGCCGGGGATATAGTCCGAGTCGAACCCCGCCCATACCCAACCTGCTTTAGCAGGCGGCGCCGGAACCGCCGCCCCTGCCAGAGCCAGCGAACCAGCGATCAGGATGGTCTGCAATTGTCTCATGGGTCTTCCTTCCGCTGTCCGGTCAAGCTGTGTTGGTTATCTGTGATGACCCGGAAATTGCCGGTGGATGATATCGCCGGGAATGGGCTTGGAAGAAGAACCCGCCCGTTGATCTGAAAGCAACCCTTGCCATTCCGCCTGCGAGCAGGGAATGGTGATCCCGCAACGCTGCTGGTTGCCGTCCGCTGGATCTGCAATAGTCAGGGCGGCCTCGCCGGCGACGATCGGGATGGATGATGTCGAGCCTGTCCCTGAGAATGCGCAGGGCACCCGCCCGTAATTCGTTCTCCGCTAATTCCTGCATGTCCATCGCCCTGCCCTTCCCTTTATCAGCCCCTGAACTCCCGGATCCGTTCCTTCGGGAAGTGATGATAGAAGGCAGTGCGCCCGATGGAAAGGCTGCGGATCACGTCGCTGATGAAGGGATAGCCCCTGGTATCCCGCAGCATCGCCTCGGCCTGGCGGCGAAGCTCCGGCGTCAATTTGCTCGGCCGCCCTCCCCTCCGGCCGCGGGCCCTTGCCGCGGCCAGGCCGGCCATGGTCCGCTCCCGGATGAGGTCCCGCTCGAACTGGGCCAGCGCCCCGAAGACGTGGAACACGAGCGTGCCGCTGGCGGTGGTGGTGTCGATCCCCTCGGTAAGCGAGCGGAAGCCGAACCCCCTTTCCTCGAGCTGCCTGACATGCGGATCTCTCCGCTATCGAACCTGAAAGTCGACTCTTGACTCATGTCGGCGCCGGACCGAACCTGCCGGGTGGTTTCGAAGCCGGGGGAGAGAATCCGATGACACGATCACGATACAGTACGCTTGCTACAGTGATTGCGAGCATCGCACTTCTTGCAGCATCGTCAGCACAAGCGCAGACCGCTAGTGACCTGATCGCACAAATCGCAAGAGAGCTAGACCGAAGAAGTGTAGTCTTAACCCATAGTAATCGAGCTGGAACCACTCAGGAGATAAGAGTTTTGGGCGAAACTGTAACGTCCACGATAAGCGGTAGAGGACCCCTGAAATTTCGGGAAACAATAAAGTTTAATTTGTCGAATATCGGAAATGCCGTATGGGGTTTAGACGCCGAAGGCTGGGCATATGAACTTCGAGTCTTCTGTCGACAATCGACAGAGTGCATTTCAATTAGTTCGACTACACAGAATCGAAAAGTGAGTGATTGGTATGTATTTTATCATTTCTACGGGCAAACTCCCACCGGGTATCATCCAGTAATTCGCCACTCCGAGAACATTAACGAAGAACGTGTCGCAAGCTTGATCAACCAACTGGCGGTGGTCCGGAATCAGGACGCACAGCAACAGCCCATCAGCACCCCCCAGGACACGGCGCGTCCCGTCGTGGCAGGTATAGAACGCGCCCTTTCACTCACCCGTGCCCAGCGCGCCGAGGTCCAGAGCGCCCTCAATGCGCTGGGCCACAACAGCGGCGCGGCAGACGGGATATTCGGACCGCTCACCAGGCGCGCGATTAAAGTGCTGCAAGAGCGTCTCGGACTGCCGCAAACCGGATACCTGGACCAAAACCTGGTGAACCAGCTCATGGAAGCCGCCGACGAAACACATGCCGCGACCGGCTCCCTGCCAAGTGCGAGAACATGCATCACCGCGCGGACGGTCGGAACGGACAGTAGCAAAGACGACTACAGCGTGGAAGTTGAATTCTCCAACAACTGCGCATACGAGGTTACCGTCCGTTGGCGTTACCTTCACGGCCTCAAATACGAATACGAGCGGGGCTCACCGATAAAGTGCTCTTCCGGAGCAGCACACACCTTTGAGCCCGGAGAATCATATACAGCCAGAATGGGGCCCCTTCCCCGGGGAATTACCCAGAAATGGAGATGGTGCGTCCAATATGCCGAAAAAGATACTCAGCAACGAACGGGATTCATGAACTGCTACGAAAGCAACAGGCCGAACTGCCCACCGATACCGCACTAGCCGCATGAAGGGGATTCCCATGACGGGATCCCGGTGCCATCTGCGTTTCCCCGGCTAAACCGGGGACTTCCAAAAGTTGGGGTCAGACAGTCATCAGGCGCTCAATGCATCGAGTTGCAGCTCCGGGTTCTGGTCCAGCGTCGAGACGCGCGCATATCCTGCCAGCATGACGTTACTCCTGTTCGAAAAAGGCCTGCGGGGCCTCTATATCCGGACACTGGATACGGAACAAGGTTTATGAACAGGAATTCGGGTCATTCCAGGCAGTTTTCGGGTGGACCGGAGGTTGTTCGCTAAACGGTCGACAAGAGGACAAGTGGACTGGAACCGGAGGACAACAACCACTCATTCAGCATGTGACAGCATGGATGCGATCTTGACATTGACATCAACCAGTTCCGGCTGCACGCGATCCGAAAGCCAGGCATGCTGTCGTGGTGAAAGCTGTTCCAGGCGGCGCAGGATAAGGTCGGAGCATGGTCTCCACTTTGGCACAAAAACAGGTTCGTCGTGAGCGATCCGGTTTCTGAGATCCCTGATTTTCAAAAGATCCTTGTGAAGTGTCCTGACGTTTTCTCCGTCAGGCCAGATTTTCCTCAGGAACGGAATCCAGAATTGCTCCCGGTATTTCCTTTCGTGCAACGCAACCCAGAAATGGAAGGTCAGTTCGGAAACAACCCTGCCGGACTCCACTTCCCTGTCGCGATTCCTCAACCGTTTGAGGGCATCCCGAAAGTTCTGCCGTCGATGATCATCAAGCTTCTGTGGAAAGACACGGGCGCGATACCAGTCACCCCGCTGGAAATGATCGATGCTGCAGCGACATTGCGAAGGACAATTTCGAAACCACCGAGAGTCTCAAGCAACAGACCTGAAAGCCGTGCATTCAGCTGGTAAAGGAAGCGCTCCTCGACATCGGATGCAGTTGCTTCCCTGTAGGCGGCAAGGCGGCTGGCGTTGATGCCGCATATGATCTCCCTGACGCCGTCACAGCCAAGTGACTGCAGATATTGACTGTTCAGAGGCATTCGCCAATCTTTGTCTGTGAAAACTCTGGGAGTTCCCTGTCATTGAGACATACTCCCAGAGTAACGTTTTTTCAGAAGAATAATACGCCTGTGAAGGCCATATGCGCTTCCAGCCTTGCCCGGCGTGCGCGGATGGCGGCAACCGTCTTGAAATTTGGATGCTGCCGGCACAGCAACAAGTAACCTCGAGATTGCGGTGTGTTTCAGTTTCCAGACGGCGGCTTGAACGGATCCGGTTCAGGTATCCGTAGATACAAAGCTTTAGGAGACCGGCAGGGTCATAGCCCGGCCGTCCTGTCAGCTTCGGTCTGACCCGCTCGAAACCGGCCACCGCCACTTGCCGGACGGTCTGCCCACGGTCAAGCCGTTCCATTGCACACTCCCACAGGTCCATCGAAGTCGGTCTGGCCATCGCCCTTGCCTCCATCGCTGCCTTGACCGACTTGAAACTGATCGAGGCAACAAATGGAATCCCCTTTCGATTCAATGTAATGCCATTCTGCTCTAGCCCGCAGGCAGGCCAAGCGAATTTGGCGCACTGAAGTAACGAGATGCGCGAACTGAGGGATTGCCGTGACCTCAGACCGTACCCTGCGAATTCCTGTCTCTTCAGAGTTCGCCGACCGGGGAACACGATTCGCTTGCCTCATCCGCTACGCCGAATCGACAATTACGTACAACGTGCAGCTGCACCGGCCCGTGCCGCCACGGTGGATCCTTCGATGCCTGCCAGCTGCCGTCCGCCGCCTCGGTCATGGTGCAGCTGCACCAGAAATCTCGGCAGGCACGATTACCCATTGGCGCACGAACGCGCCGGAAGCCGCGTTGCGGCTCTGCATGATTTGGGGCAGGGAGTCCGGACACGCTCGGTTCTGGGGGAACGAAGAGCACCAGAGAAGACTCGCCGATCACGGCCTTGCAGATGCTCGGTGCTGGCCAGGCTGCGCCGCCACTAGCCTCGATCCGCCTTTCACCGCCAAATAGATCACTCCCACAATGGGACTTGAAAGATCCCGTCCTCCTTCTTAACCACGGCCATTAGCGTATCGATGTTCGCATTGAATTCCTTCATCGTCTCCTTCTGAAGGAAGTCAGCCGCCCTGCCAGCCCAATGCGCAACCGATAGCTGGGCCATAGATAGACCCGTTGCCGCGTTGAAAAGCATCCCCCCAATGCTCGCCCCTGCGAGCGCCGCCCACGTCATTAATGCATCCCGAAGTTCGGCACCGGACAGGTCGGCATCAAACAGAGCGGCATACGTCAGGTCTGTGCCGGACAGGGACGCTACCTGAAAATACCTGCTCGGGAAAGAAGCCCTGTCCCGGATTGTACCTGATCAAACAGAATCAACACTCCCAAGGAAGGTGGGAAAAACCACCCGGTTCATGACGGAATAATCCGAGCTACTACACCCGGATACACCCGGTCATGGTGAAGCAGGAATGCAGACAGGCGTTGGCGCGCCTTCAGTTCGATTGCCTTCATGTCTTCGCGGGCGCGGGTCAGGTCCCGCATCGCCTCCTGCTCGCCATCCGGGACCCACATATGCGCTATACTTACTCATGACCTGTCCTCCTTGATCTGGCCTGTTCTCGGGCGTTGTTCTGACCTCGAGTATAACCCGCGAATCTCAGGGCCAGGACGGGTCAATCCATGATGTCTTATCTCGTAGCTCAGGTTGAAGGTATTTCAAGGTAGCGGGACGCGTCTCATGACTGAGCATAACGTCTGCGATGAGTGCCAGACACGACGGTCGGCGAATTCAT
This sequence comes from Paracoccaceae bacterium, assembly GCA_963664715.2. GTDB lineage: Bacteria > Pseudomonadota > Alphaproteobacteria > Rhodobacterales > Rhodobacteraceae > JAPOXR01. Next base: position 243,457 of record CAXXUY010000008.1, on the reverse strand, counting down.
TCCCAGAGCCCTCGTCCTATTCGGCCAGTACAAGTTTCACTTCGGCTCGGTGCAGGCTTTCTGCCAAGGCAGACGGCGGCGGCGCCTCGGTAACCAGAATGTCAATATCCTTCAGTTCGCAGACTTGAACCAGCGACATGCGTTCAAACTTGCTGGAGTCGCAAAGAACAACCACGTTTGAAGCACGTTCCACGTAGACACGCTTGATTTCGGTCTCTTCCAGCGAGTAGTCAAAGAGCCCGTCTTCTGTAATGCCGGATACACCTACAAACACGTGGTCGAGCCAGTAGTTTCGCAGTTGCTCAACGGCAATTGAACCACATAGCGAATTCTCTATGCCACGAACCTGCCCGCCCGGGACATAAACCCCATGGGCGCTGTCACTCAATATCATGGCTGCCCGCAGGTTGTTGGTGAAGATCTTCAATTCCTCGCGGTGATGGAGATGGCGCGCGAGCCTGGTTGCCGTTGTTCCAACATCAAGGCCCACGGTCTGATGTGCCTTTGGAATGCGTGCAGCCGTCGCGGCGATGACAGATTTCGCGTCTGCATTCACTTCATTCCGTGCATTGAATGTGGGTTCCTCCAGATCGAACGACCTGTTGCGCCCTTTGTACGTAGCAATGGCACCGCCATGTGTGCGGGTCGCCACCTTCCGCTCCTCGAGGCGAGCCAGATCGCGCCTGATGGTCATCTCCGAAACACGAAGTTCCCTGGCGACTTCGGCAACCGTCACGAAACCGAACTCGGTGATTCGACGCCGCAGGAGTTCGAGACGCTGTTCGCCGTGTCTGGGTTTCTTCTTCAACGCCTCGGCTCCTGTCCATCCGTCGCCTGGAAGCCAGCCATTCAGTTTTCAGTATCTCACATTTTCAAACAAAACTATGCAATATGATACCTCAATACCAAATACATTTCGCAGAATTACAAAGAAAACGCACGTTTTTGGACATTATAACTTGATGATGTGTAAATTCACTCATACTGTAATTCGTGGCCTATCGAATATGGAACCAGGTCCTTTACGGCTACGCTCGAGAACGCTCGTGTCAAGAATGAAGCAAGCAGAACAGCCAGGGGTGGGTTCCGACAAATCTGATTCTGCCCGAAAAGACCGGGTCGCTCTAGCATGGAGTTGGTTGAGGCGGATTCATCTGCTTGTCCTGTCGCCCGTGTTTGTCATGCTCGCATTCAGTTTCACGCACGAGCGTTTTCTGACTTCCGTCAATTTGTTGAATGCCGGAAGGGCTGCTGCGGTTGCGACCGTCATCGGGGTCGGGATGATGTTCCTGATCGCTTCCCGCAGCCTTGATCTGTCGGTCGGGTTGTTGCTTGTTCTCATCATGGCCATGGCGGGTACCGCCATGAAAGGGTACGGAATGCCCGTTCCCTTTGCCATCCTGATCGCAATCTTCGGCGGCGCACTGCTTGGCCTGATATATGGCCTGGAACCTCGCAGGAGAGGGTTCTGAAATGGGACAAGACCCTGTCGTTGGTGTCGACTGTGCCATGCAGGCTAAAAAGGTTGTCGTGGTCGATGTTGATTCTGGCAAGCTGGTCACAAGCGGCAGAAATTCTCATCGTGAAACCTGCTGCCGATCTGGCACGGCGCTGGAATATTGCCGACGATACCCTGGTTCCACCCCGCCCGCTGGACCATGCGGAGATCGACCGCATTGCACGCGTGAGGGATGCCGCTCACGACCTGAACGCCAGCGAAGTCTTCACCAGTTCAACCGCGTTTCCGGTATCATGAACACGGGCAAGACGACACGATGAAGACGCAACCGAAGTCCAGGCCCGTGATCATGGCTTCCTTGCTGACAGCAGACTTCTCGGCCCTGGGTGATCAGTGCCTGGCACTTCAGAACGCCGGATTCGATGGCTTCCACTGGGATGTCATGGATGGAAACGCCGTGCCTTCGCTGTCGTTCGGTCCAGATGTCATCGCCGCCTGCCGTCGGCATGTGGACTTGCCCTTCGAAGCACATCTGATGATGAATGACCCTGACCTGCTCATCGAACAGGTGGCGGACGCAGGTTGCGAAGTGATAACGATCCATCCCGACTGGGTTCGGAACCCGCGCCGGACACTGCAGAAAATCGTGGACAAGGGACTCTCGCCAGGCGTTGCGCTTTCACCGGGATCGCCCGTTGAACTGGCGCGGTGGCATATCGACATTGTCGACACCATTCTCATCATGACGGTTGAACCCGGCTTTGGCGGCCAGTCAAACATAGGTCTGATGACAGAGAAGATCCGCGACGTCGCGGCCTTGATCCGCACTCAAGACCGGCCCGTGGAGCTCGAAGTCGACGGGGGGATCGGGCCGAACACCATCTCCGGCGCGTTTCTTGCCGGAGCCAGGAAGTTCGTGGTAGGCAGCGCGTTGTGGCGGTCACGGTCTTTTGCCGCGGCCAGGAAACAGCTTCACGATGCCGTCTGCTCTGCTGAATCGGCCGTGGAGCTGTAGGTCCTCTTGAAACGGCCAAGCCTTCGATCATCGACCACCAAAATGCAGAGGTGAAGACAATGACATGGATTCCGGATTTGTTTGCTGCACTTGCTCAAGTTCTCGGCAAACCGCGCCTGCAGTCTCCACAACGCGTCGCCGGCCAAGAATTGGCAGATGGCAGGACAGCATTCCAGTCCAGGATGTTATGATGAGCAGCAAGTTTCAAGTGATTTTCGGAGACCTGAAGCCGGTAATCGGAATGGTCCACATCGGTGCTCTGCCTGGATCCCCGCTGCATGACGCGGGGGTAGGGCTGGAGGGACTGACAGAGGATGCGGCCCGCGATCTTGCGGCTCTCCAGACGGCCGGATTTGACGCGGTAATGTTCGGAAATGAAAATGACCGGCCATACGAGTTCGAAGCCGACCTTGCATCGACTGCCACCATGGCGTTCGTTATCGGTCGCCTGCGAGACGAAATCAGACTCCCCTTCGGCGTCAACGTCTTGTGGGATCCCATGAGTACGATTGCGTTGGCGGCAGCAACCGGAGCCCATTTTGCGCGCGAGATCTTCACCGGCGCCTACGCTTCCGACATGGGGCCGTGGACGCCGGATGCAGGCAAGGCGATGCGGTATCGCGACAGTCTGGGCCGTCGCGACCTTGCCATGTTCTTCAACATCTCAGCCGAGTTTGCCTATTCGCTTGACCGGCGATCACTGGCAGACCGTGCACGCAGTGCGGCCATTTCCAGTATCCCCGACGCAATCCTTGTTTCCGGTCAGATCACGGGCGAGGCTGCACCGTTGTCAGATCTCGAGGCAGTCAAGTCAGTGCTTCCCGGAACACCGGTACTGGCTAATACCGGTGTCAAACACGAGACCGTGGCCGATGTCCTGGAGATCGCGGACGGGTGTGTGGTTGGATCTTCGCTCAAGGTGGACGGCGATACCTGGAAAGAGATAGATCCGGACCGGGCCGCCGAATTCATGCATCTTGCCCGATTGGCAAGAGGAGGCCGGGGCAAGTGAAAGAAAGGCTTCGCAATGCGCTCTCCGAACTGATGCTGCTACCCGGCCTCAGTGGCTATGAGGATCGTGTCCGCAGGGTGATTGCCGAGAAACTGGAAGAGGGTGGAATCAGGACGCGGACAGACCGCCCGGGCAATCTGATCGCTACGCTGGAAGGTGATGGCACCTTGCCATCGGTGATGTTGTTCGCCCACATGGATCAACTGGGTTTCGTCGTACGCAGGATCGACCCTGACGGCATGATCAGGCTGGAGAGGCTTGGCGGGGTTCCGGAACGTGCCCTGCCGTCGCAGGCAGTCCTTATAACCACAAGTGATGGACACGATATTCCGGGTGTCATCGCAAACAAGAGCCATCACGCAACTGCACCGGATGAAAAATACCAGGTCGTGAATTACCGCGACCTTTACGTGGATGCAGGGTTCTCCTCCGGCGCAGCAGCCGAGGAAGCCGGTATCAATATCGGAAGCCCGGTCGTCTACATGCCTGCTGTGATTGAGCTTTCCGGCGATCGGATGGCAGGTACCTCCGTCGATGATCGTGCCGGTTGTGCGGTACTCCTCGAAGTTGCAGGCGCACTTGCCGGCCAAAGCGGCCTGCCGACTGTTCATATCGTTTTTTCGGTCCAGGAGGAGTTCAATCTTCGAGGCGCGTCAATTGCTGCCCAGACTCTCAATCCCGACATCGCAATTCAGATTGACCTGATGTTGGCGACCGACACTCCCGATATGGTTGGCCGAGGTGATATGGTCCTTGGGAGAGGTCCCGGAATGGGTCTCTATTCGTTCCACGGCCGCGGAACGCTCAATGGGGTCATCCCGCATCCGGCACTTGTACGCCTGTTTGAACAAACGGCCCTCGAGGAGGCAATACAGATCCAGAGAAGTGCACAGGTCGGCGTCCTTACTGATCTTTCATACGTTCAACTGACCGGCGAAGGCGTGGCGGGGATCGACGTCGGATTTCCAGTGCGCTACTCGCACTCGGCGCTGGAAGTGTGTGATCTTGCCGATCTCGAACAACTTGCCCTGTTGCTGATCGCTGTCGTCAAGGGTGTCAATTCGTCGTTCCACCTTGACAGGGACGGAGACGCTTAACCTGGGGAACAACAAATCTGATTTGCGGACAGGTCTGGGACCGAACTGTCCACGATTGGGGAACCCTCAATCAATCGCCAGCACGACATTTCTCTCCGTCGGCTAACACGGCGGCACCTTGAACGGGACGTTTAGAGGCAACTTCATTGAGAACAATACGGAATCATAGTCTCGCAAATCATTGATTTTAAGTCGATAATTTAGCCCCTGAGCAGAACATATTTGGATAATTGCCTGCATGTAAACCCTGCTCTTTTGGTGAATTCTTGTTGAAGATGTATCGTAAAACATCGTCAATTTCCGGAGGCAATTCGGGAATTTTGTTTACAGTACGAGTTCAGGATTGATTCTGATTAACTTGTTGTCGGAAAACAGCAAACTATCGAATCCGGCCGTGAAACTGCGTCTGGAGTCTGAGCCAAAGAGATCTCTCGCAACCTCAGTCGGCCTGGCCACCTGTCTCCGGTCGCGGCCTGACCACAACACGGTCACGCTACTTTGCCAAGCAGGCTCAAAAGCAATGGCTCTGTTTACAAATCGTATGCGTTCACGGTATGTTCTCTTGTGGAACAGGAGACGGTAATGGATCACAAGCAGTATCAGGAATGGCTCTCAGGGATTGATCGGCTCAGCCCGGCGCAACGCAGGGAAGCCGAAGCGGTTCTTTCCGGGGGCTCGCAGGCTTCGGCTTCGTTGGCCGCGATTGAAGCGGCGGTGGGTGAAGATCGCCGCTGTCCCCATTGCGGCACGCCGGGTGCGGTTTCCCGTGGCAAGGTCCGTGGTCTGCGGCGGTATCAATGCAAGGGCTGCGGGAGGACATTCAATGCGGCGACGGGCACGCCCCTTTCGGGTCTTCACCGCAAGGAAAGATGGCTGGCATTTGGCAATTGTCTGTCGGAAGGGATGACGGTTCGCGCATCGGCCGGGCATTGCAGGCTTGCCGTCAACACCTCTTTTCGCTGGCGGCACCGATTTCTTGCCGCCAGGCAGCTGCGATCCCGCAAGCTCACGGGCATTGTCGAGGCCGACGGGACCTATGTTCTGGAGAGCCGCAAGGGCGAGCGGCAGTTGGACCGCAAGGCGCGGTCTGTCGGATGAACAGGTTCCGGTGCTGGTTGCTGCCGACCGCAGCGGCATGACGGTCAGTGCGAGTCTTCCGGCGGTCAATGCCGCTGCCCTTCGCGAGGTCATCGAACCCGTCGTGGACGGGGATATCGTGCTGGTGAGCGATGGTCACCGAGCCTGTCCACCCTGCGCCGCCGCTATGGGTGTCCGCCACGAAGCGCTCAACCTGTCTGGCGGAGAGCGGGTTCGGGACGCCTTTCACATTCAGACGGTGAACAGCCGACACAGCCAATTGAAGGGTTTCTTGCGGCGCTACCGCGGCATCGCGACCAAATATCTAGACAACTACCTGCAATGGTTTCAACACATTGAACTGGAGAACGCCTCGTCACGCACCTGTCTTGCAGCCGCAATCGACAGGCCACGCATACGATTTGTAAACTGAGCCTTGATGAATGCCAGGAGAGTATCGCTCCTGGTTGTGGCACCGTCGTACTATTGTTGCGGACAGTATACAGGAGAACCGGCCGAGGAGAAATCTTGCACCCGGCACCAGTGATCAAATTGTCAATTCAACGGTGACGGGGTACTAGGAGCCTGTCGGATTTGGCCATGGATTTGCAGTGATTTCCTGTCCTTTTCCACAAGATATGGTAGTATCGGGCAGTGAATGAACAGTCCGGAGGATGATGTTGTGTCGATCAGGTTCCAGAGGGCCAATCGTGACGAGGTCTGGCTGTTGCCACCTTCGATCCAGGAGTGGCTGCCGGACGATCACCTGGCCCGCTTTGTCGTCGAGATCGTCGAATCCCTTGATCTGGACAAGATCACCGGCGTCTACCGGCATGGTGGCAAGCCGGCCTATTGCCCGGTGATGATGACGGCGCTGCTGTTTTACGGCTATTCAACTGGCGTGCATTCGAGCCGCAAGCTGGAAGCGGCGACGCATGACTCGGTGGCGGTGCGCTATGTCACCGGCAATCTTCATCCCGACCATGACACCATTGCCCGTTTCCGCAAGCGCCACCTGCCTGCCCTGCAGGAGCTGTTTGTCCAGGTGCTGTCGATTGCCCGCACCATGGGCATGCTGAAGCTTGGCCATGTCAGCCTCGATGGCACCAAGGTGAAGGCCAATGCCAGCCGCCACCGGGCGATGAGCCATTTGCATATGGAGCGCATCGAGGCGCAGCTGAAGGCGCAGGTCGCCCGGCTGCTGGAACTGGCCGAGGTGGCGGACGAGCAGGAGTGCGCTCTCGACATTCCCGAGGAACTCGGGCGCCGGCAAGAGCGCCTGGCGAAGATCGCCGAGGCCAGGAAGGAGATCGAGGCCCGCGCTGCGGCCCGCCATGCAGCCGAACAGGCGGCATACGAGGAGAAGATGCAAGAGCGGCGCCAGAAGGAACGGGAACGGGGAGGCAAGCTCGGCGGCAGGCCGCCGAAGCCGCCGGTGCCGGGCCCCCGCCCCAGGGACCAGATCAGTTTCACCGACCCGGATTCGCGGATCATGCCGTCATCAGGAGGCTTCGAGCAGGCTTACAACGCCCAGGCATCGGTGGACCATGGCAGCCACCTCATTGCCCATGCCCATGTCAGCCAGAGACCGAATGATGTCGACGAGATGGCACCGGCGCTTGCCGCGCTCGAGGATGTCGGCAGCCCGGCTGGCATCGTCGCCGATACCGGGTATTTCAGCCGCGCCAATGTTGAATTGTGCGACGATCGGGGCATCGAGCCCCTGATTGCTTCCGGCCGGCAGCACCACAACCGTCCACTCCGGGAGAGAAGGGTGCCGGTGACAGAGCCTCCTGCCGATGCCGATGCGGTTGAGCGAATGAAGCACCGGATGGGCTCTGCCGAAGGGGAGCGGATCTACGCGAAGCGCAAGGCCGCCGTCGAGCCGGTCTTCGGAATCATCAAGAGGGTCATGGGCTTTGACCAGTTCAGCCTGCGCGGCATCGAGGCTGTACAAGGCGAGTGGAGCCTGGTCTGCACGTCATGGAACCTGAAGCGCATGCACCGGCTGCTGTTGGGCGGACATTCGGCGGCATGAAGGGCAAAGGAGCATGGCTTGAGAACAGGAATTTAGCCGAATTCGACCGGAATTGCAGCCCTGGCAGGCAGAATTGTCGGCAAGGCTGGCCGCCGAGGTGGGGCCGGGCGCCGGTCACCGGTGAAATTCGACCCGGAGCCGATGAAGATGTGCAGGCATTCAGACGCCATGGACACCGCTTTCAATGCCGGTATTTCGACAGGCTCCTAGGAGAGGATTTGGCGTAGGCGGCCGAATTGACCATGTTTCGGAGATTTGTCCAACCCGACACGAAAGAACCGTAATGAAAATGCGTTGGCACTTGATGCAAGTCCGTAGTCGCGGATGACGCGCGGCAAATGGACTGTGGTCGCATCGATGCAGCATCCGGCGGGCTCCAAGGTCATAAAAATCGAGGAGGCAGGTGTCGCCGTCAGGACAAAATGACCTGGTTCGGTCGTTACCGAATGCGAACAGCACGTGGCAAGAGGTTAATACCATGAAGTACTACATGACCGGCGCGACCGGCTTTTTGTCCGCCTATATCATTCGCGATCTGGTGAAAGAGGGGCAAATTGTGGTGGCGACCGATCTTGCCCCGCACCCGGAATTCGTGGCGGACATTGTCGGTGATGAAACACTCATGAAGCAGGTCACTTTCGAGCGTCTCGACGTGACCGATCTGGGCGCGATGATCCTGTCGATGAAACAGCACCAACCCCGGCGGGTTATCCACATGGCAACGTTACTGGGTGCCGCCAGTGACACCAATCCGGGCTTGGCCATCCGCGTGATTCAGGAAGGTACCTATAACATCATGGCCGCCTGCGTCGCGCTAGACGTCGAGAAACTCGTCTACGCCAGTTCGGCCAACGTAACCGGCCTGCCTCATCTCTTCGAAGGCAACGAGGTGCCTAACGACGCGTTTCTGACTTCGGCCGACTTCTACGGTGTTCAGAAGATCGGCACCGAGCATCTGTCGCGATTGTTCAAGGACAAATACGGTCTCGATTCTACTGGCCTGCGCTACATGTCGATCTATGGTTATGGCAAGGCGTTCAATGTGGCCCGAGGCAGCCTGTCGCCCTTCCATACCGAACTGATCGACAACCCTGCATTGGGCAAGCCTGGCAACGCGCCCTACGGCAACGCTATTTTGGACTGGCTCTATGTCGAGGACGGTGCCCACGCCACGGTTCTTGCTGCCAATACGCCTGACACGCCGTCGCGTGGCCTGAACATTTGCGGCCAGCGTGCCACGGTTAACGAAATCGCCGAAACGGTGCGGAAATTCCTGCCTGACGCGGTGCTTGAGGTCGCGCCAGGTGACTGGGATTTCCCGCCGTATCTTTATGATGCCAAGACGACGGAAAACGAGATCGGCTACACGCCAGAGTATTCGCTCGAGGTAGGTCTACGCAAAAACATCAACATGCTGCGCGCGCGCAACGGCCTGCCGGAGGTTTGATCGCAGTAGCCACCGAAAAGGTGGAATTTGGAGCTTTGGGGCAGCCCCTTTCTTGTTGCTGAGACCTCGCAAGGAAGTCTGTGGAATTTCCACGTCAACCCAAATCCGCCGATGATGCCTCATGGCCCATGAGGCGGGCTGGGTCGACGCCAAGAAGCCCGCATTTTTCTGACTAGGGTGCTCGAATCGGACAAAAGACCCGACTCGGTCAAGGCGGTAATCCTCTCTAGCCTTTGACCCATGCCTATTGGTCTGATTCATTCATTTAGGCTCTGATTACAGATCGTATGCGTTCATGGTATGTTCTCTTGTGGAACAGGAGACGGCAATGGATCGCAAGCAGTATCAGGAATGGCTCTCAGGAATTGATCGGCTCAGCCCGGCGCAACGCAGGGAAGCCGAAGCGGTTCTTTCCGGGGGCTCGCAGGCTTCGGCTTCGTTGGCCGCGATTGAAGCGGCGGTGGGTGAAGATCGCCGCTGTCCCCATTGCGGCACGCCGGGTGCGGTTTCCCGCGGCAAGGCCCGTGGTCCGCGGCGGTATCAATGCAAGGGCTGCGGGAGGACATTCAATGCGGCGACGGGCACGCCCCTTTCGGGCCTTCACCGCAAGGAAAGATGGCTGGCATTTGGCAATTGTCTGTCGGAAGGGATGACGGTTCGCGCATCGGCCGGGCATTGCAGGCTTGCCGTCAACACCTCTTTTCGCTGGCGGCACCGATTTCTTGCCGCCAGGCAGCTGCGATCCCGCAAGCTCACGGGCATTGTCGAGGCCGACGAGACCTTTGTCCTTTAGAGCCGCAAGGGCGAGCGGCAGCTGGACCGCAAGGCGCGCCGACGTGGCGGCAAGGCCGGCAGGCGCGGCCTGTCGGATGAACAGGTTCCGGTGCTGGTTGCTGCCGACCGCAGCGGCATGACGGTCAGTGCGAGTCTTCCGGCGGTCAATGCCGCTGCCCTTCGCGAGGTCATCGAACCCGTCGTGGACGGGGATATCGTGCTGGTGAGCGATGGTCACCGAGCCTATCCACCCTGCGCCGCCGCTATGGGTGTCCGCCACGAAGCGCTCAACCTGTCTGGCGGAGAGCGGGTTCGGGACGCCTTTCACATTCAGACGGTGAACAGCCGACACAGCCAATTGAAGGGTTTCTTGCGGCGCTACCGCGGCATCGCGACCAAATATCTCGACAACTACCTGCAATGGTTTCAACACATTGAACTGGAGAACGCCTCGTCACGCACCTGTCTTGCAGCCGCAATCGACAGGTCATGCATACGATTTGTAAACTGGGCCTTCATTCAATACCATTTCCTGCAGCTTCCGGTGCCCGGTTTCCACGAGGCAACCAGATCCTCTGGATTCTTGCTCCAGCGGAACGGGCGGGCATCACTGGCATTGTGTTGCTCGATGTAACCCTCGATCGCGCCGACACATTCGCCAGGCGAATTGAAGACTGCATTCTTAAGCCTCTGCCACGACGGTTTCGAGAAGATGCCCTCGACCGCGTGCACACAGGATGCCGAGGTCGAGGTGAAGTGAAACGTCCAGTCGGGATGGTCCGTCAGCCATTCATGAACCTCGGTCGATTTGTGGGAATAGACGTCACCCTAAATGACATGAACCGGCACCGCGGGCCTGATCCCGCCAGCAACATGATCGAGGAAGGCGGTGAGTTCCTTCGAGCGGTGCCGCTCCACGGGTCGGTGGCAATGTCGAGCGCCGCCATCAGGCGGCAGGTGCCATTGCGCCTCGAGTCATGCGTCCGGGTATCGGCATGTCCAGGCTTCATCGGTAACGACCTCTGTGTCCGGGAAATCCTCTGGATCTGCGTCTTCTCGCCTTCCGAAATGACAACTGCGTGATCGGGTGGACCGGCATAGCGTCCGACCACATCCCTGACCTTCAGCTCGAATCTCGGATCGCGCGCGACCTTGAAGGTCTTCACCTGGAGCGGCCGCAGGCCGTGGCGGCGCAGGATGTTGCGAACCGTGGAGAAAACCATGTCGCCCAGGGACTCGGCCAAGGCTTGCGTGTCCAGTGCCCGGCATGCGGCTGTGGTGGTGACATCGCCAGTTCGATCGCCGCCCTCACCCGGTCCTCGGGGACCGGCGTCCTGCCCGGCGGGCGGGTGGCGTCATAGAGGAGCCCGTCCACGCCCTCGGCGAGGTAGCGGTCCCACCATCGCCAGTCGGTGGGCTTGGATATGCCTGTCCTGCGCATGGTTTCGGCCTGCCCGCAGCCCGCGCCAAGGTCAAGAATGATGCGGACCCGCCAGACATGCGTCTGCTGGCCCTGCGGGTTGCCCGTGATCAGCTCGAAGCGCCCTCGCTCCTCGTCCGAAGGCCTGATTTCCTGTCTTGTCGGCCTCTTGCCCTTTGGTATGTTCCCGTTCTTGTTGGCCGCCTGAAGGCGGCAGGCAGGTCGGTTTTACGCTGCACGGGGGAGTGGAAACTTCTGTCTTGCATTTTACGCTAGGCAGATGCGATTTCCCTCAGCGCGTTCGCCAATACCGTCAGCGGCAAAATTACAGGGCAATTTAGCCTAGCTTGGAAATTGCGCTTTAGCTCTTTGCCGAAAGTTGTGCAGTCAAACACGACGTAGCCGGGTGCGATTTTCACCAATTCGTCCAGAAACAAATCCAGTTCCTCATCTGAAGGCTCCGGACCGAAGGATTTGGTAATGAGGTTGCCTGAGTATCCCTGCCATCTATTTGTTACATCTTCCGGTAAATCATCGGGATGCGTTATGATCACGCCCTGACCTGCAACATCTATTGCCGAAAGGAAGTTGCGCACCAGACGCCGAATTTCCAGATACGTGCCGTCAAATTCGTAACCTGACCAAGGCTCCGTGCAGAGAACTGTTGCGACCTGAGCCCCCTGTCTTTCGAAATGCCTAAGTGCCTTCGGAATTCCGGCGTGAACGTGTCGTCTCGAAAAGAAGACCATTTGTCCAGTCGGCGGTAGATTCGTGTGAAGAATACTCTCACCCGGGTTGCGGTCCAGGGCTTCGAAATCTTCAAGGGTCAATTCTTCAAGTGCGCCGAACTGAATGATCTCGGCGCTATCGCCCAATGCCTCCTCCAGTGGGGCAACCATATCGGGGCGAGGGGACTTGCCAAGTGGGATAACTCCAATCTTCATTTTCCTAACTTCCTTCGTGCTTTTGGTTGCGGGTTTGAGTTCGATCGCGGTTCCGTTGGTTGCGCGGGATCAACCCCCGTAAGCCGCCCGTACTGCGCTGGCAAGCGAAGTCAACGGAAGATACGTAGGAATACCTAGTCGATCCTGAATCCGATCTCTGAGTTCAAGGCTGAACCCGAAACAATCCAGAACTGCGTAAGAGCAGTCGACCATTTCAAGCTCACGCATGATCACCTCGTGCTCTTCGTCGCTGCGACCGTCAGCCAGAAAAACGAAGTCCTGTCCTTCCACATCTGTCCAGCGGTCGATAGTGGCCTGTTTCTGGCCTTCGACATGGTAGAAGACCACGCCCTTGCCCTTGTAGCCCATCCCCGTGACCAGGTCGTGCATCACCGAAAACACCTCGATCCACTGGCCATCGAACGTATAGCAGACCGGCCATTTTTCGGAACAACACACAGCCACCATATCCGCACCCTTGGCAGCCACAACTTCGAGGTTTTCCTGCATACGGTCGAGAACATGCCGCTTGGCAAAGCTGACCCGCTTTCCTCCGGCGGCGGGAAGTGCCGTGACCAGCATGTGATCGGCGGGGCGCTGATCAAGTTCAAGGATCTCCTCTTGGCTCAGCCCGTCGAGACATCCATGCTGGATGACCTCGACCCCGTCACCGACGATTTCTTGGATAGGTTCTAGCCAGTCGTTTCGCGGTGTTTGGCCAAGTGGCATTATGCAAAGTGTGGGTTTCATCAGAACAGGCCCTTTAGGTTTCGAAATCCCGTGAGTGTGGGTTGGTAGCTTTCCGTTGGGGGCACTTAGAGGCCGCCCTGTTCACCGCCATCCATTTGGATGGTCGCGCCAGTGATGAAACTCGACATGTCGCTTGCAAGGAAGGCGACGACCTCGCCAAATTCGTGGGGCTCGCCGACGCGTTTGAGGGCGAGGGGTTCGGCAAGTCTTGAGCGGGCTTCATCTTCGGTAATGCCGCATAAAGCGGACTCGCGTTTTATCCTACGGTCCTGCATGTCCGTCCGAATCGGGCCGGCGGCAATGGCATTGCAGCGGATATTCTCGGGCCCGTGCTCGATCGCGATCACCTTGGTCGCATTAGTAATTGCAAGCTTGGTCGAGCCGTAAATTGCCGCTCCCTCATGCGCATTGAACGCCCAGACAGATGAGTTGTTGATGATTGAACCGCCGCCCCGTTTGCGCATCGAGGGGATCACCGCCTTGGCCAACAGGACGGGGCCGGTGACGTGAACTGCGAATTGCAGGTCCCAGTGCTCCCTCTCGGTCTCAATGACCGGGCCATATCCAATAGTGACGCCGGCGTTGTTGAACAGGATGTCCACGCCTCCAAAGAACTCGATCGCAAAGGCGGCACAGGCCTTAATTTCGTCTTCGCTCGACAAGTCCAGATTACACCAGGTGGCCTCCGCGCCGCAGGCACGCAACTCCTCAACCCGTTTTTCCAATTCAGGCTTTTTGTCTTTGGCCAGATGGTCTTGTTTCAGATCGGCCAGGACAATCTTGGCACCGTATCCGGAAAGCACCTTGGCGGCGTTGAAGCCAATTCCGCGGGCAGCCGCGGCACCGGTAATTATGGCGACCTTGTCTTTCAGGGTTGGCATGGCTGGAGCTTCCCATCTTCACCGAAGTCATAAAGCCAATCGATGAGGCCACGCTCTTGCGCCATTCGCGCGCGGAGGTCATTCGTTGCAGCTTCATCGAATCCGAACCCATCGGAACTCAGCACCACTCCATAGTCTGCGCGTGCAGAGCTTTCGGAGACCTTCCGGTCCAACACGTCTTCGACGACGATCCGTGGGTCGCGTTCGAACGGGTCGCCGTAACCACCACCGCCGCCGGTTTCGCGCACGAATACATCCCCGGTCTGGAGATCGATGACTTCCTTTGAGTGCAGGTGCTCTACCGTCCCATCCACCCGTTCGATGTAGGCGCGCCAGCGGGCGCCGCATTTGCCGCCATAGATGCCCCAAGGGCTGGACAGCGATCGGTCATGACGGTGACAACAGCGCACCGGGCCTTTCAGGATCTCAAAGGAGCGTCGGACGCCAAGTCCGCCGCGGTATTTTCCCGGACCGCCGGAATCCATGCGCAGTTCATGGTCGCGAACCCGGATCGGATAACGGGTTTCCCAAGCCTCTGTGGGCGTAGTCTGCACGTTCGTAAAGCCATGTTCCATATGGTCGAGGCCGTCGCAATTCGACCGTGCCCCGGTGCCGCCGGTCGTTAAGTCGGAAGATCCGTAGATGTCACCCGCATCATCTTGGCCGCTGAATGACGTCACCATGTTGCCGCCGGACGGGCTGGACACAGCTTCATCTGGGCTTACGGCTTGAATGAGCGCCCCTTGCACGACATCGTAAGCGCGTTGTGCGATCTGACCACGCAACGCCAAGGGCGCAGGGCGTAACGGGTTGAACAGGCTACCTTCCGGGGCGCTGACGGTGATCGGCTTCACTGCACCCTCGTTGAGCGGCAGGTTCGGGTCCGCCAAGCCCTTGATCGTGGTATGCGCACCCGACTCGGCGCCCGCCAAGTTCACGTTGATCGGTGCGGGCTGTTGGGGCGCGGTACCGGAGAAATCGACATTGATATCACTACCTTTGACATCCACCCGGCATTTGATCGGCAGGCGAGGTAGATCGCGGGATATGTTGTCGACCCAATCCGCGAACTCGTAAACACCATCCTTGAGCTTGGACAGTGCGGCACGCATCCGCGTCTCGGCCTGATCAAATAGGATGTCGATAGCGTTTTCAATCATATCAAAGCCCATGGTCTCAGCCATTTCCTGGAAGCCACGGACGCCAACCATACACGCGGCGAGTTGCGCTTCGAGATCGCCTAGCACGGTGTCGGGGATACGGACGTTGTAACGTACAAAGTCAAAGCTGGTCTTGACCGGCTTGCCTTCCTTCATCCACGGAACCGGCGGGATGATCAGGCCCTCCTGAAACAACTCAGTCGTGTTGGCCGACATCGAGCCGGGTTCCTGGCCGCCCACGTCCTCGTGATGCGAAAGAGCGCCAGCAAAGGCGACAGGTAGATCACGGCCTTCTACGAAAACCGGTGCAGCCATCAGAATGTCGGGCAAATGGCCGCCGCCCTGATAGGGATCGTTCAGGATGAATGTGTCGCCCGGCTTCATGTCCTCCAGAGGGAATTCCTGGGTGATGATTCCGATCCCGGGTCGCATTGTCGTCAAATGGATCGGGCAGGCGCGGGCTTGGGTGATCGTTTCGCCGTTCGGCTTGAAAATCCCGCAGGAACAGTCTTCGCCCTCCTTAACGATCACGGCCACCGCCGACCGCAGCAGCGTATACTGCATCGCATTTGCAATGGATTCCAATCGGTTGCGGACAACCTCTATGGTGATCGGATCGACGTTTCGTTTGAGCATGATGCTCGCCTTTCAACTTCAGGTCCGGATGATCATGTTGCCAGCGGCGTCTATCGTCGCCTCTTGGCCCTTGCCAATAACCACGGTTGTGTCCGGTTGATCGAAGATCGCAGGGCCTTCGATCCGGCATCCGACGGGAAGATCCATCCGCCGAAATCTCGGTGTAGCGACTTCGCCCAAATCGGGGAATGAGGCCCTGCAAATGCCGGTCGGTTTGATGTCAGTTGCTTCTGCGCGAAGTGCGCCCGATACAGCATCTGATGGCAGAGGGTCCGCCGGTTGATAGCTGACCAGCCGCAGGTTTACGAGTTCAACGGTACGTTCACGGTTGAAATGCCCGAAGACGTCGTTGTGAACGCGGTGGAAGGCTTCAACGGCATCCGCACGCCCTTGCTCGTCAAACACAACCCCGAGTGGCACTTCAAGTTCGTAGCCCTGACCCTCATAGCGCATCTCCGCAGTTCGACGATGCAAGACCTTTGTGCCATTCAAACCCTCGTTCGCGAGCGTCTCTTCACCATGTGCCTCGAGTTTCCGGAACTCTTGCTCCACCAGGCCGCAATCCGCCTCGGCCGTATCACGGATGAAGAACGTGCGTACTCCGTCGGTTTCAAAGTCCGCGACCAACATACCGAAGGCTGAGAGAGTGCCCGGCGAGCGAGGCACCAGGACTTCCTTTATTCCGATTTCTTTTGCCACAGCAGGCGCAAAGGCACCGCCCCCGCCGCCGAAAGACACCATCGTCAGGTCGCGTGGGTCGATGCCGCGCTTTATGGTGACGAGTTTGATTGCTTCGGCCATCTGGCTGACAAGTATGCGGTAAACACCCACCGCCGCCTCGACAGCACTCATACCAAGTCTGTTGCCGAGTTCCGTCAAAACCTTTTCGGCCAGGTCAGGGCGCAAGTCAACAGTCCCGTCGGCGAAGAACACCGGGTTGAGGTATCCAAGGACCATGATTGCGTCCGAAGAGGTTGGCTTGTCACCGCCCCAGTCGTAACAGGCGGGACCAGGATAAGAGCCCGCGCTCTCCGGTCCGACATGCAGGCCGCCGCCCTCGTCGATCCAGGCGATCGAGCCGCCGCCGGAGCCGACGGTTTCCAGGTCGACCATCGGTATGCGTAGCGGATATATTCCGATCCGGCTTTCGCGAGTGATTTGTGCCTTGCCATCCCGAATGAGGCAGACGTCGGTCGACGTGCCGCCAACGTCAAATCCTACCAGTTCGCTGCGCCCTGCCATCTTGCCTACATAGCGGGTGGCGATCACCCCTGCGGCCGGGCCGGAGAGGAACATGGACACCGGTTTTGCCACCGTCATGTCCGCCGAAGCGATGCCGCCGCTGGACTGCATCAGATGCAACCTTGCGCCCTTTCTCTCGTGCGCCAACCCCCCTTCGAGTTGTTTGACGTAGTGTTCGACCTTGGGGCGTACATAGGCGTCAAATGCAGTGGCGCAAACACGTTCGTATTCGCGGAAAGTAGGATTGACGCGGGAGGAGAGCGAAACCATGAGGTCTGGAAAAGCCTCGGCCAGAATCTCGGCCGCACGTTCTTCGTGACGGTTGTTGCTGTAGGAGTTCAAGAAGCATATCGCCAGCGCTTCGATTTTAAACACGCCCACCAATCGGCGGACTTCCTCGACCACCTGGACCTCATCCAGAGGATTGACAATGTTGCCTTTTCCGTCGATCCGTTCCCGTATGCCGACGCGGAAGCGCCCACGCGCCAGAAATCCAGGGGCCTCGGGCCCCGCGCGCATATCATATAGATTGCTACGCTTCATCCGGCCCATCTCCAACGCGTCCCGATGGCCTTCGGTAGTCAAGAGCCCCAACCGCGCGCCCTTGCGTTCATGCAATGCGTTGGTGGCAATAGTCGTGCCATGGATGTGAACGATTTCGACGTTGTCGTGTTGCGGATCGACGCCGGTCATTTCCAGTATCATTTTCACCCCACCGATCACGCCTTCCAACACATCAGGCGACGACGGCGCCTTGGCATAATACATCTTCTCATTGATAAAACCGGCGATGTCGGTGAACGTTCCGCCGATATCGATACCAATTCGGTGCATGTGACCCTCGCGAAAAACCGGCCGTCGTGCAAGTGTGGCGCACGTCGCCAAGGCCCCGAACGACCCGCCGTATCCTTGGTTTGGTCGATTTTTGCTGAGCAGGCACGCAAGGTCGAATTTCGAATTGAGGCCAGCCTAAAAGATTAACTGATACAGTGTGTCGATAGAACCTCTTGCAAAACGACCGACTTGAGCAGCCAATGAGCATGGCCGGGTTGGCTGTGCGGTCAATTGCGCTCCCGAGATGCCGAAATCCACGGAAGTCCGGCATCTCTGCAAGATGTTCGGCAACAGAGGACAGGCCCGGCTGATTTCAGGCCGAGGCTCGCCGCCAGCCAGTTCCTGCGGGCGGCTCCGGAAGATATCGCGGAGGTCGGAGCCGTCAGGGAGGGACCGCGAGGCGCTGCGCTGGCTGAACGGCAAGCTGCTAGTGGCGCTTGATGGTATCGAATGCATGTCCTCGACCGAGATCGGGTGTTCGAACTGCTCGACGCAGAAGCAGGCCGATGGCAGCATCCGCAAATACCACGCCATGGTCGGGGCCGGCATCGTCACGCGGGGAAGGACCGAGCTGCTGCCATTGCCCCCGGAATTCATCCGTCCCCAGGATGGCCATGGCAAGCAGGATTGCGAGGGGGCTGCCGCCAATAGGTGGCTGCAGCGGGTCGGGCCCTGGGCTTCACGGCTGAAGCCGGTCTGCGAGGCCATACGGGACTCCGGCGGCAACTTCCTGTTCACCTGCAAGCCGGGCAGCCACTTCACATTATCCGAGCATATTCATGGAGTTGCCATGGACAGCCTGCGGCGGACCGAGCGGGTCGGCGGCAAGCGGAAGCTCCACTTCAACTACCGGTGGATGAATGATCTGCCGTTCAGGGTCGGCCCGGGCTCGATAAAAGTGAGCTGGCTCGAGGTCACGGTGTTCTCGGAGACCGGTGAGCAGACATACCATGGCACCTTTTTCACCGACATCACGATCACGCGGGACAACATCGCCGAATTGGCCGAATGTGCCAGGACCCGGTGGGCCGTGGAGAACAGCATGTTAAGAGAACTGAAGAAATTCAGCCATCTGGAGCGCAACTTTGGCTATGGAAAATCCACCCTGGCCAGCGTGCTGGCGAGGTTCAACATGATTGCCCTCCTCATGCAGAGCGCATGCCAGATGGTCTGCGACCGATGGAAGGCGGCGCGCAAGCGGTGGGTTGCGCGCTACCAGATGATGGATCAACTGAAGATCCTGACCAATTATGTCGTCTTTAATGGCTGTGGCCAGCGCCTTGAGACCATCGCCACCAACGAACGCCCGGAGCGCCCTCAGTGAGGAACCGCCGGCACCATGTGCCGGCCATTCAAGCCCCGTCGAAACGAACCCGAAACAACCGAAAGTCAGGACATCAATGAATAATTGGAATTTCTGGCGAGAGGCTCAACAGATTGAATTATAGATATTTTTCCACAGAATGATATAGACGCGGCAGAAGTCCGGCAACCGGTAGAGGTTGAGCGGAGATTTCACGAAGTGCGGGACAAGGCCGGAGGAGAAGCGTGAGATGTGCAATCATCCTTCGGTTGAACCGGAACGGCTCCGGTCTCCCTAAAGGTTAACCCGTGCTTCTTCGTGTACCAGAATGCTGTCGCAGGTGGCCCTTAGGTCTTCGAGGAACAACTGTGCTAGCGCACCAATCGGCCGGTTTCTAAGGTAGACGGCTTCGGCAGTTGTCACGATCTGCGGGCGGAACGTGCGAAATACCAGTTCGGGATACCGATGCGCGGAAAGAAGAAGGTAGGATTCAACAAGTGCGATCCCCTGATTGAGGGCAACCAAATCGCGCGAAGTGTAGTGATAGCGCACTTCCACTGCCAGTTCGAGATCGATGTTGGCCTGTTTGAACGCGTTCCTGATGACGGCACCGATCGGGTCTGCGGGGCTGACCGAAATGAAAGGTTGATCCGCAAGGTCTGTCGGTTCGATCACCCTCTTAGTTGCCAAGGGGTGATCCTTTGGCAGGACGCAGACCATGCTGACATCGCCCAGTTTGACACGCTGAAACAGTGGGTGTTCATCGGGCACGTAATGGACGCCCAGATCGGCCCTACCGGTTTCGACACTTTTGGAAACATAATCTAGCGAGCCAAGCTCGAGGCTAACCTTGACTTCGGGACGGGCCTTTCGAAAACTGGCGATCGCCAAGGGCAGCACCGCGTTTCCGAGGGCCGGCGTGCAGACCAGTCTCAACTCCCCAATCAGGTTGCCCTTAATCTGTTCGACTACGAAATTTGTCGAATCGAACGCCTCGAAGACGCGTTGCGCCCTTTCATACAAGAGCTTCGCCTCTTGCGTCGGTACTAGGCGCCCACGGAGCCTGTGGAACAGCTTGAACTTCAGCTGATCTTCCATGTGAAGGATCATCTGGCTAACGGCTGGCTGCGAAACATTCAGCATGTTTGCCGCGCCGACAGTCGTGCCCGTCGACATGACCGCACCAAAGATCTCAAGCTGCCGTAGGTTCACCGCGCGATACCCCAACATTTCACTCTGCCCCAAATGCGGTGGCAGATGTCATAACTGTTCGCCGCCACTTGTCGAACGGCATTCGGACTCATATGCCCGTCAACCTAGCCTACGACCTATAGATATGAAAAGAAGTAAAAAAGTGGCATGCAGAAATTCAAATTGTTCATTGATGTCCTGACCTTCGGGTGTTTCGGGTTCGTTTCGAGGGGCTTGCATGGCCGGCACATGGTGCCGGCGGTACCTCATGGAGGGTGCTTCGGAAGCTCGTTCGTGGCGATGGTCGCGAGGCACTGGCCCCAGTCACGGAAGACGACATAATTGCCCAGGTTCTCCATATGATCCATCATCTGGTAGCGCGCAACCCACCTTGCGCGCGCCGCGCGCCATCGGTCGCAGACCATCTGTCAGGCACTCTGCATCAGCTGGGCAATCAGGTTGAACATCGCCTGCACGCTGGACAGCGTCTTCTGCTGGGCGATGGGATGGACGCCCCCTGCCCGACGGCATCGAAATGTGCCATGGTGGCGTCAACCTTGATTGAGCCCGGAAAGGAGGGAGTTGGCGCCGGGGTCCCGTATGGCCTCGCAGACCGGCTGGCAGCAATAGAGATCATTGCCCAGATAGATCGGCTTCATCCGTGCAACCCGGAGCCACGATGCTGGCGCCGATCATGGCGTGGTAATTCCGGATGATCCCGTCTTTCTTTCCCTGCGTGGAGCAGTTCGGACATCCGATCTCGGTCGAAGAGATGTATTCGGTGCCATCGAGTGCCACCAGCAGATGCCCGCTGGCCCGCCGCGAGGATGCGAGCGCTCCGCTTCGCTCCAGCTGCGCATGCACATGGTGGAACAGCGGATCGAAATGCTCCGGAGGTACACCGTCCAGCATCTCGCGGACATGATTGTCGCAGGGGATGATCTCAATACCGAACAGGGTATGGGCACCCGCGCGGCCCTCGCGGGTCTTGAGCTGCCGCTGAGCAAAGAGGAAAGAGGGGCTCTGCAGGAAAAGCACCGTAGAGTCGGACATGGCGATGTCGGCCATCGAGATTCGGGCATTCTTCCCGGTTCTCGGATCCGGAACCCTGGCGCACAGGTCGCGCATCACCTTCATGTATCCGGAAAGCGGGGTCATGTGCCCCATATTGCAAGGGACGAATCCTTGTACAGGAACAAGCTGGGATCATTGCCAGGGATTCTTCACCGAAAGCCGTCATCTCCGGCAAACCCAGGGCCGCAGGGGATTTCGAATCGGAGACTCGGTGCCCGTTGCAGCCGGACGCAGGGAAGGGTTCGGGGCAGAAAAAACTTCACCCCATTCAAACAAGCACATCAAATCAATGACATGCAGGAAGAGAAATCCAACATTAGAGTTTCTGGGTGGCATGTATAAGTTGAACTGAGAGGTCGGACGCCATTTCTATTAAGCATTTTGCGAGCGGTTACCCTACGCTACCATTGTGCCTTCGAATGCGTTCGCCCAGTTCAGCGAATTGCAATGGCAGGCAGACACTAGGGGCCTTCGGGCGTTCCAAAACGAATTCCATAAGGATCGTTCAACTTGAACCGGCGGTCCCCCAACAGGAGAAAGATCATGATACTCAAGGTTCTTGAGCAGACACGAAGGGCGTCACTGGCGGTGTTCTTCAGCGCCGCATTGGCCGCTTTCGGCGCATCGGTACCGGCTCATGCTGCAGACTACAACCTGCGAATGCAAGCCAATACGGGTCCGGGGCTGACGCCGTATATTGCACTCGAGGAATTTGTCGAAAACGTCAAGGCAATGTCGGGCGGTCGGATCGAGATCCAACTCTTCCCGGTTAGTGCTCTTTTCCCACCGAATGAGGGCCTGGAAGCTGTCGCAACCGGCATCGTCGAACTCGGTCTGACCACGGGCGGCTACTTTGCTGGTCAGATGGGACCAATCGCCACTATGGAGTCCGGACTTCCCGGCGCCGAAGCCAATGCTTGGGAGCGTAACGCCTTCTTCTATGAAAAGGGGTTCATCAACATTGTGCGCGACGCCTACAGTGAGCACGGCGTACATTATCTCGCGCCAAACCTTGGTTCGCCTTGGGAACTCGTGTCGAAGGTTCCGCTGAATTCAGCGGCAGATTTCGAAGGAAAGAAGATCCGTGGTTTCGGAATCGAAGCCGAGTGGTTTCAGTCACTTGGCGCCGAGCCTGTGAATATCGGTGGCGCGGAGATTTACACCGCGTTGGCGACCGGCGTTGTGGACGCGGTGCGCTGGGGAGACGAATCTCAGAACCTTGCGCAAGGACTTCATGAGGTCGGGAAGTATTATATCAAACCGGCACCCATGCCCGCCCCGAATAACCATATCTTGGTGAATCAGGCGACTTGGGATTCGATGTCGCCCGATCTTCAAGCGATCCTCGAGGGCGCGGCCAAACTTGCCTCAATGAAGTACCTGACCCTAACCGCCTTGTCACGTGGTCCGGCGCGTGCCGAACTGGAAGCTGCCGGCATGGAGTTCACGACGATCCCGGCCGATGAGTGGCTTGCCATGCAGCAGAAGGTTCGTGCCATCTGGGCAAGATATGGCGAACAGGACGAACGGGCCGCGGAGGCCGTGGCGCTCCTACAAGAATTCCTGACCGAACTCGGTCGCTGACACACACCAGAGCTCCGGCGATCATGTCGCCGGAGCCTTTCAGAATCGGGACTAACATTTGACCCGTTGGTCCTGCGCCCGTTCGCAAAAAGTGCGTTCTTGTGCAAAACTTCGATGAATGCGGAGAAGTCGAGAACAAGGCCAATGTTGAAGCTGGCAGCCACCATTGACGCGATCAACGCCAAGATCGGCACCGTAGCCGCTTATCTGGTCTACGTGGTCATGGGCATCATCGGATACGAAGTGGTGATGCGCACGCTGTTCAACAAGCCAACAGCCTGGGTGCATGACCTCAGCGGATGGCTTTTGGTTTTCTACATTTTTCTGGGCGGAGCTTGGGCGCTGCAGAAGGGATACTTCGTGCGGGTCGACGTCGCATACATGCACTTTCCTGCGCGGGTTCAGGCTGCGATCGAGCTGTTTGCGGGCACAACCCTGATGGCGCTCTTTGCTTGGATCATGATTACCAAAGGGTTCGAGTTTGGAATGCGGTCGTACAATGTAGGAGAGACCTCTGCGAATGGGTCTTGGGAGGGACGGGTTTGGCCGGCGAAGCTGGTCATGCCTGTCGGAATGATCCTCCTGTCGCTTGCTTGGGCGTCCCGCGCCATTCGTGCGGTGGCCCGACTGATCGATCCCAAAACTGTTGCATCCGAAGAAGACGCCGGGGCTGCAGGCTGATGGGCGCGATAGAATTTTCTTTCATCTTCTTTGGCTCCATGTTCCTGTTCCTAGGGATCGGCGTCCCGATCGCCGTGGCTCTGGGCGGGCTCAGTGTTGCCTTGGTCTGGATTTTCTGGGGACCAAATGCATTGAATATGCTGGTCCTGAAGTCCTATGGGATGGCTTCAGCATTCGAATTGCTGGCCGTTCCGCTCTTCGTTTTCATGGCAAATATGCTAGAGCGATCCAAGATCGCGGACGATCTCTACCAGACCATGAGCAAATTTGCCGGTTCACGTCCGGGAGGTCTTGCTGCAGGCACGGTGCTGATCTGCATGATCTTTGCCGCCATGGCAGGAATTTCGGGCGCCGCGACAGTATCGATGGGCATTCTGGCGCTGCCGGCGATGCTATCGCGGGGCTACAACACCAAACTGGCCCTCGGGTCCATCGCTGCTGGCGGTTCGCTTGGTATCCTAATTCCACCGTCAGTCACGATGATCATCTACGGAGTCATCGCGCAGGTTTCCGTCGGCAGGCTTTATGCAGGTGGTGTCGGGCCAGGACTGCTGTTAGTGGTCTTGTTCCTGATTTACATCATTGTTCGCGCGCGGCTGAACCCCGGGATCGCGCCGGGGCTGCCCGAGGAAGAGCTGGCTTCATGGCCTGAAAAACTTCGCTCGCTTACAGGCTTGTTATTCCCCATCGGATTGGTGTTCGCTGTTCTCGGCTCCATCCTGACGGGCGCTGCCAGCGTGTCGGAGGCAGCCGCCGTGGGTGCCATCGGGTCGATGCTGACGGCAATGTTCAAACGCGGATTGAACTTCCGAATGTTCCACGAGGCCGCGGTCAATACATTGATGGTTTCGTCCCTGATCTTCTGGATCGTTATCGGTGCAGCTGCATTTGCCACGCTATACACGGCTATGGGTGCCGCGAACCTGATCCAGGGCATGGTGCTCGGTCTTGAGGTCGACCCCTATTTGATCCTGGCGGTCATGATGGGGATCCTGCTTGTTATGGGGATGGTAATTGAAACAACTGGCATAATCATGATTGCGGTACCGGTCATGACGCCGATCATAGTGAAGCTCGGCTTTGACCCGATCTGGTTCGGCGTACTATTCATTATCATGATGGAGATCGGCTTCCTGACACCGCCATTCGGTTACAATCTGTTTTATCTGAAAGGGGTTGCGCCGAAGAGTGTTAAACTGACCGAAATCTACACGTCGATAATTCCCTTCGTTCTGCTGATGATCCTTGGATTGGCGATCTGCATCGCCCTCCCAGGCATCATTACATGGTTGCCCGACGCGGTATTTGGCTAGCGAGGAGGCGTTGAACCGAAATATTCAACTGCAAGATTAACCATCAGCTGAAGCCTGAATGCGACACCGAGAAAGACCACAAGGACATGCGCGATGCCCGGGGGACCGCATTCGAGGATACGGAAGGCGTGCGCTCTGTCAGTCCGATCATACCCAAAGTCGAGGGCAAGTACGAGATGATCACGGTCCATGACGACAAGGCCAGCGCACGGGCCACGACCCAAGAAAGTGCAGGAGGAATGGAACAGATTCTCCCACATGCTGGTCGAAGTCCCCCAGATCGCGCTGTATGGCAGGCACGGCGTTGAAGGAGTATTTGTAGCAAGTGCCCAAGCGGTCGGGAGCGGGGCGAATGATTGGCGGTAGCGGAGCCAACCGCTGGCAAATCCCGGATTGGACGTCGGCCGCCCCGTATCTGCTGCTGATAGTACCGGCCTTGCTTTGGGGTGGACACGCCGTGCTCGGACGCCACGTCGTCACAGAAATTCCGCCTGTACAGTTGTCGTTTCTTAGATGGCTGATGTCTCTAGCGGTGCTGCTGCCGTTCACGTTCCGGCCGTTGCTACGGTCGGGCCCGGTCCTGCGGGCAAGGTGGCGAAGCATAATTTTGCTGTCGTTTCTGGGCGTGGGCTGCTTCGGCACTCTCCTATATGTCGGGCTGCAGACAACGACGGCGATCAATGCCGGGCTCTGGCAAACGCTGGTCCCGGCAATGATACTCGTCCTGTCCCGACTGTGCCTGGGACTCAGGTTGCGGCCGCTTCAGACCCTTGCCTTAGCCTTGTCGGCGCTGGGAGTGCTGCTCGTCCTATCTCAAGGGCAGTTGAGCACGCTGATGCGGCTCGTCCTGTTGCCCGGTGATCTTTGGGTTCTGGCCGGCGTTCTGTGCTGGGCGTCGTTTACAACTCTGTTGATGCGAGACCCGATACCGCTCAACCCGATGGAATCCCTTGCGGTGCAGATCATATTCGCGCTCCCGATGCTGTTCCTACTGGCCGTCGTCGAAGCCTATGTATCCGGTCCAGTCCAGTTGAGATGGATGCATCTTGGCTATTTGATTTGTCTCGGGCCGGTTGCCGGCGCGCTCGCTGTCTCGCTCTGGATTCAGGGAGTAGCTGCCGTGGGTCCGCCCGTGGCCGGTATCTTCCTGAATCTGATCCCGATCTCCGCGGCGATACTTGGAATTATCTTTCTCGGCGAAGCCTTTCGTTGGTTCCACGTCGTCGGCATGCTGGCCATTGGATCGGGGATTTTGTTGATGACGGGTTTGACCAGCAAAGTGAGCCGACTACCGACCCCAGAAAATTGAGGTATGGAAAGACCGCGCCAGCCACAATACCGCAGCTCCAAGGAAACAATCGTGTCAATATGGAGGAACGCCGCAACCTGCAGAGGTTGCCGGGCGACGAACAAGCGTCCATGTTCGCAGTCAAGCAGTATTGATGGCAAGTATTCCGGGTGCTGACAGCTCCATAAATTGATCATACAGTGATTTGCCGCAGCCCGGCCACGCTGCCAGGCGCGCCGTTTCGCCCCGCTGCAGCCGGCAGCGGAATTCCCCTGTTGCCGATTCTGCCGCCCCGGCGGCAGCAGTCGGGCCGGTGCCTGCTCCGTCCGGCTGCGCCGGTCGCGCGGCAGGGCATT
This sequence comes from Paracoccaceae bacterium, assembly GCA_963664715.2. Lineage (GTDB taxonomy): Bacteria > Pseudomonadota > Alphaproteobacteria > Rhodobacterales > Rhodobacteraceae > JAPOXR01. The sequence goes on along the minus strand of CAXXUY010000008.1, from coordinate 216,881 downwards.
GGCCAGGACAATAGCGTGGCGTATCACTGCAACCTGACAAATAAGCTCTTTTTGGGGCTTTGCCGACAATCCAGGCGCACAGTGAGCGGGCAGGATTCCATGAACCCCAAAGAGGGCGCTGAGGCCGCCGAACATTCTCGATGAAGTATAGGAGCAACGAGGCCGGCATCAGAGCCGTCGGCGAAAACCTGAAATGGGTCAGGAGAGTTGCCAGCTTCAGCCCTCGAGGTAAGGACATCTGAATTTGGCATTTGCTTGCCTCGCGTATGTGCTGTGGGAAACCTACGCTTCGTGTTTGTGACCCGGTCCGAGCGCAGCCTGAAAGATAAGCACGCCACCGATCATCAAACAGGCGGCAAAAAGCAAGCCTGGCGGTGCCGTTTCACCCAGAAAGAGGAAAGCACCAGTAGCACCGAACACTCCGATCAGGGGACCACTGAAGCTTAGAAACACCGGTCCGGACAAGTACTGGACGCCAAGAAACGCCGGGTATTGCAGTGTGAAGAGGACCGTCACCGCGGCGAGGATCGGCAATGCATCGCGAGACATCAGTCCCGTTGCGCTGTTGTCCAGAACGGCGGCCACAGGCAGGCAGAGCAGGCCGCCAAGAACGAGCATGAGTGCGGACGCCAGCAGAGGCCCCATTCCTCCCGGCCAGAACCGTGTTCGAAATATGTTGTTCACTGCCATGAGCACCGGATTGCAGATCGCCAGAACTACCCAGCCAGCGTCAGCGCCTGACGTGGTGCCGAGTTTGGCCCGCGCAAGGACAACGCCGCCAACGACGCCGCAAGCCACGGCGAGCAGCTTCACAGGCACCAAACGGTCCATTCTCAGCAGCACGGCAAACGAATAGGTGAGAAGCGTAGGCAGAATGAAGGCGAGCGAGACGACGGACGCCCCAACATGCGCGACGCTGACGAAATTGATCGCGTTGTAGGCGACCATTAGACCCCCGGAGACCGCGCTATAAACCAGAACATCTCTGCGCAGGATGATCTTTGCGGTGCCGGAGATGTACGAAATGCAGGCCAGCACCGCCCCGGACCCAATCATCGCTGCGGCCGTAAACCAAAGCATGGGGGCATTAGCGCTGCCAGCAATCTTGGTCAGCCCAGTCACACAGGCGAACATCGCACTTGCTGCGAACATCAAGGCGATGGATAGTACGGCAGGATTCGCATCTTTCACCATCGCGAAGCTCAGCCCCGCGACGGGTCTTCAGGATTCAAGATGGAGCATCCAATGGTATCCGTGACGCGCATTCCCATCGGAGCTGCACGCTCAGCAGGATGACATTTCAAAGTTCTTTGCTTTCTTGGGGCGAGTTCAGGGGTTACTTGACCGCATAGGCAATCCATTCGTATGCGACCACAACGACATGGGCCTTCTCTCTTGGCGCGCCAGCGGCAACTTCTTTGCCTTGGACGGTATTGATTCCCGAACTGGCACCACCGGACGCTCACACTTCCCATATGTTCTTGATGAACCCTATCACGTGCCGCGGTCAAGGTTGGTAATGTTCAGTTTGACGCATCGAATCGCGCTCGGAAAAGGCCGCGTACCATCCGGCCAGAGTATCTCGTCCCGCCCGCCAGTCGAGAGTGTCGGCATAGCGGAAGTCCAGATAGCCCAGGGCGCAGGCGACCGCGACGGTGCCGATATTTGCCTCTTGCCCCAACTCACCCGCTTCGGCCTCCAGAACATCAAGGGCTTGCTTGACCTTGTTGATCTGGCCGCCAAGAAACTCGGGCCAGTGATACTGTTCGGGACCGGCTGCGGTATAAAACCGCGTGAACACGGCCGCATCCATGATCCCGTCACCGATGGCCTGCAGCCTTAACACTTTCCATCGGACCGGACCGGGCTTGGGAAACAGTTTCGCCCCTTTGCTCTGAGCGTCGAGAAACTCGACGATGACCCGGCTATCGAACAAGGACGACGCGCCATCCCGGAGCAGGACAGGCACCTTGTCCAACGGATTCTGACGAGTCACCGTTTCGTTCGAAGCGACAGGGGTCAGGCCAAGGAAACAGACCTTCAAGTCACCTGCCTGTCCGGTTTCGTGCGCGGCCACGCGGCATTTCCGAACGTAGGGCGAGGTAGGGGAGCCCAGGAGTTCCATCATTAAATGTCCTTTCAGGTCGTCGTGCGATCGTTTCACAGCCCAAACCCTGACCGTGCAGCCCGTGGCTCAGAGCCCGTTGGTCAGGCCGCCATCAACCTTGATGACCGCACCAGTGATATAGTTCGCGCCTGGACCGGCCAAAAAGGCGACGGTCGACCCCATTTCCTCACCCTTGCCGAGGCGCTTCAGCGAGGTGGGCGCGGCCATGTTGGCCCGCACGTCTTCCAGAGAGGCCTGCTGGCGATCCATCTCCATTGCCGCCCGGCTGTCATGCATCTCGGTCATATAGGTGCCGGGCAGCATGCAGTTCACACGAATCTGGTCAGGGCCGAATTCCTGCGCCAGCGATTTGGTCAGCGCAATCATGCCCGCCTTTGCGGCAACATATGGCGATGCGCCGGGAAGGGGCTTCAGCGCCCACATCGAGGAATTGTTGATGATCGAACCGCTGCCACGTTCCCGCATGATCGGAATGACCGCCTGGCAAAACCAAGCCATGGCGCGGACACAGATGTTCCACTGGATCTCCCAGGCATCGTCCTGCACTTCGAGGAACGGCCCACCGCCAGTCGGAACGCCGGCATTGTTGAACAGAATGTCGACGCCGCCGAACTCTTCCTTCGCAACGGCAACCGTGTTCAGAATGTCTTCCTTCTTGGTAACGTCGCACGGCACGCCGACTGCGTTAACACCAAGACTCTTGATCTCCGCAACACGCTCTTCCAACCGCGAGGCCGATCCACCCACCTCGTGATGCGACTTACCGGAGAGGTCCGGACGGGATTCGGTCAATCCGCAAGTCACGATATTTGCACCAAGCGCAGCCATGGCGAGAGCCGATTGATGGCCCATCCCCGACTGGCGTGTGCCGCCCGTTACAATGGCGACTTTGCCCTCAAGGCTGTGTCCCAGTTGGATCATGTGTCGTGTTCCCTTGACCTTTCTATTCAGAAGCGTTGACGATTTGCGCTATCCCAGGTGTCACCCCCGCGGATTGCCCCCCATCGACCGCAATGGTTTGTCCGTTCACCCATGAGGCGTCGTCGGATGCCAAGAAGTGAATGACGGCCGCCATTTCTTCCGGCTGCGCGATCCGGCCCGATGGAGAGGCCAGAGTATTGAACCTGTTCAGCCAGCCCATTGCGGTGTGAGTTGTTGACGGGCTGATGGCATTGACGCGAATTCCCTTCGGACCAAGCTCCAGAGCGCCAGATCGGGTGATTGAGACCGTGGCCGCCTTCATCGCAGCATAGGCACCTGCGCCCGAGGCGACCCGGTTGGCCGACAGCGAGGCCGTGTTGATGATGGATGCGCCAGGCTTCATCCGATTGGCGGCTTCGCGCATGCCGTAGACCTGGCTCATCAGATTGATGTCAAACTGCTTCCGGTATGTTTCTGACTTGGCCTCCAGTATGGTCTCGCCAGTTATCACGATCCCCGCGTTGTTGACTGCAATATCAAGTTGACCAAACGCGTCCACGGCCCGCTGCATCAACGTGCCGACCTGCATTTCATCACTGACATCGCAAGCATGGTAGACCGCACCGACCTCTGCGGCTTTCGCTTCATGGTCGCCTAGATCGCTCATAATGACATGCGCTCCGGCGGCCCGGAACCGTTGAACCGTCGCAAATCCAATCCCGCCGGCGCCGCCGGTAACAACTGCGACCTTACCTAAAAGTGAAAACATGAGGCGAGCATCCTCCTTGCCGTACGAATGAACTTGGTAGGGCATGAGCGGCCATGATGAAAACCAATCCTTCTGCCGTCAATTCAGGGGACTAGTCGATTATCGGCCCTGCCTATAACCAGGTGTTATTCCGACTGGGTGCGCCCGAGCTTCCTTGCGATGAATTCTGCGCATAGCAACTGGATATAATGGGCACTTATCAGGTCCCGGCGATTTCTCATAGTTGCACTGATTGACCAATAGCCGGCTGGCCAACACACTGCCGGTAGCGACGAAGATCACGGCGTTCATGTGCCGCGTCGCTCTGTCAGCCATTTGACCGACGCCTCCAACTGGAGAGAAATAAATGAACAAACCCACGAATTTTCATACTGCCGCCTCCGAACTCGAGTTCGAAACGCGCGCTTTTATCAACGGCAAGTATGTAGATCCCGCATCTGGCAAAGCGTTTGACTCGATCAATCCAGCTACGGGCAAGGTCATCACGTCGCTCGCTGCCTGTGACGCGGAAGATGTCAACCGAGCTGTATCCGCAGCGCGCAATGCATTCGACGCCGGGACGTGGGCCCATATGGCACCGGCAGACCGCAAGGACGTATTATTGAAATGGGCCGATATCATGCAGCAGAATGCAGAGGAACTTGCCCTGCTCGAGGTGCTTGAATCCGGCAAGCCCATCGGTGATGCCCGCGAGGTGGATATCCCCGGGACGATTGCCACTCTTCGCTGGCACGCCGAAGCAACGGACAAGATCTACGATCAAATCACCCCTGCACCGCATGATGTCGTATCGTTGTATGTGCGCGAGCCGATCGGCGTCGTCGGTGCTGTTATCCCGTGGAACTTCCCGCTCTTCGTCGCAATGTGGAAACTGGGGCCTGCGCTTGCTGGCGGCAACTCAATTGTCATGAAACCCGACGAACACACTTCGTTGTCGATGATTCGCATTGCCGAGATGGCCGCCGAAGCAGGTATTCCCGAAGGCGTTCTGAACGTCGTTCCTGGGCTGGGCCACGAGGCCGGCCAAGCCATCGGTTTGCACAACGACATCGACTGCGTGAGCTTCACCGGATCCGGCGAGGTTGGCCGTTACTTCCTTGAATACGCGGCAAGATCCAACATGAAGCGGATCGTGCTCGAATGCGGCGGCAAGAGCCCGGCGATCTTCATGGACGATGCCGATGTCTCAAAAGCAGTTGAAAGCATCGCGGAGGGCATCCTGTTCTGCCAGGGCGAAAACTGCTCAGCCGGTTCGCGCCTGATCGTCCATGAGAGCCGGAAGGACGAATTGCTTGATGCGCTACAACCCGAATTCGCCGGCTGGACGGTCGGCGACCCGCTGAAGGAGGACACCAAGATCGGCGCGTTGATCAGCGAGCGGCATCTGGGCAAAGTGATGGGCCTGATCGAGAAGGGGAAGTCCGAAGGTGCCAAAGTCGTTATGGGTGGAAACCAGATCTACAAGGACAGCGGCGGTTTCTTTGTCGAGGCTACAATCTTTGACGGTGTCACAAACGACATGACGATTTCACAGGAGGAAATCTTTGGCCCGGTCCTGTCGGTGATCACATTCCGGGATGAAGAGGAAGCCGTGAAAATCGCCAACGAAACCAACTACGGTCTGGCGGCATCGCTTTATACGGAGAATCTTGGAACGGCGCACCGGGTCGCGAAGGCGGTCCGCGCCGGGACAGTCTCGGTCAACTGTTATGGCGAGGGCGACTTTGGTGTGCCGTTCGGCGGCTACAAGGAATCCGGATTCGGAGGCAAGGACAACGGTCTGGCGGCGCACGATCAATACACGGAACAAAAGGCGATCTGGATCCAACTTTGAGACGCTGGATTGGCACTATCTGTCGGCGCGCGGACCAAGCCACACGGCCTATCAGTTCAATTTATGTTCGGTGTTCGATCCCGTATTGCACGTCCAGGCCGTATCAATGCAAATGCTGCTGCAAGACCGGCAACTCAGGGGCCTTTAAGACATGAAAGAAGACAAGAAAGTCTCGACGAACCAGAACACCTTTCCACAGCACGGTACCCCTTGGAAGGATATCCGGCAGGACTTGCACGAGTTGAAGAGGCTTGATGTCGACTGGATGAACCACCCGTTGCCGGGCTACGTCTATTATTTTGGCGAAGAGATCAAAGACAATCAACTCGAGGCTTACAACATCTATTCTGCCGAGAATGGCCTGGGCGCTGGCATCGCCTTCTTCAGTCTCGAAAAGATGTTGAATGACATCTACGACTGGGTACGCGATCTCTACCACGGGCCTGAAACGATGGGCATGACCTTCACGTCTGGAGGCACCGAAAGCCTTTTCGAGGCGATCCGTACGGCGCGTAACCGTGCGCGTGCCCGCGGTATGACTGGCCGCCTCAACCTTGTCATTCCTTACACGGCACATCCGGCGATCGATAAGGCTGCACAAATTATGGAAATCGACGTTGTCCGCGTGCCCGTCGATACCGAATATCGCGCCGATGTGGAGACCATGGCGACGGCGATCAACGACCAGACCTTCCTCATTCTTGGGTCGGCCGTCTGTTATCCCTATGGTGTTTACGATCCCATTGGGAAGCTGGGACAACTGGCGCTCGAGCGCGACATCTGGTTGCATGTTGATGGGTGCTGGGGAGGCTTTATCAACCCCTTCGCCAAACAGCTCGGCTATCCTGTGCCGAATTGGGACCTCGAGGTTCCTGGCGTGATGTCCTTGTCCACTGATCTGCACAAGTTCGCTTTCTCTACGAAGGGCGCATCGCTGATGCTGCAGCGGTACCAGAAGAACAAGGACAAGTACGAGACTTTCTCGATCAACGACTGGCCATGCGGCACCTACGAGACGCCGGCCTTCCAAGGCTCTTCCGGGGCAGGGTCCATTGCATCGGCATGGGCGATGATCAGGTTTCTCGCCAACGAAGGCTATCTGAAGACCGCGAAAGCGGCGATGGATGCCACGGTCCAGCTGACCGACGGTGTCAATGCCATCGAGGGTCTGCGCGACGTTCGCGGTGGCGCCCCGGTCGAGGGCAATTCGATGGCGTTTCGTTCCATCGATCCAGAGGTTGATATCATGGCCGTCGCCGATGTTCTCGACGCAAATGGCTGGCATTGCAGTCGCATGCGCGAGCCACCTGCAATCAAGCACTCGGTAACGCCGCATCACCTGTCGGGCGTCAAGAAATTCCTTAAGGATGCTGCGGCAGCGGTAGAGAAGGTCCGACGAGAGGGACTGAAGGGCGAATACGACGAGCGGACGTATTGACACGCTGGCGTCGCCTTTGGCGGCCCGTGACGCGGGTGGAGACTACAGCGGTCTGTTGTCGACAGCCCTGCCAGTGCTTGCATTCGAGGGGGCGTCCATACATGACCCGGCTGCAGGTACTCTGTACATGGGACGGTAGGGGCGGCAGCCTGATTGTCAACGGGCCCCAGTCAGTCGATTGTCGACGCACGCGCTTCCGGCACTCGGATGGCACCCCACGGTGTTGCCCCTCGGCACTGGCTGCCTAAAACACAATGCACTGCGGCCCCATCCCGGAGTCCGTGTTTCAAGACCGAGGCGCAGGCCGCTTCTGGTCACCCAACCTTCCAGGTGATCGCTGCGGCGGCGTTTTCGTCAGTAGCGATTATGTACACCCGCCCCGGAGACGCCGGGGATTCCTGGCGAGATGCAAGACCACTGCCGGCATTGCCGTCGAGAGTATCAATGCGGCGCAGCCGATCATTCCGGGAGTGCTCGTGCCGCAGTGGTTTGGCCACAAGCAGGAATCGGGCAGGATCCCGGGCACAAGTCTTCAGTGGGGACCTACCCGGCTTTATCAACAACCTCGCCGGCTGACCGGACAGTATCAGCCGACCGTTCGACGGGCATGAGAGCTTCGGCCTCTATCTCAACCAGGTAGCCGCCGATCAGCCCGGAGACGACGACAAGGGTGTTAGCGGGGCGCACGTCACCGAAGTAATGCCCGTGGAACGTGCGACTGCTTCCCAATCGTCCTCGTTCGTTATGTAGATACGGGTTCGGACAACATCCGCCAGGGAGGCGCCGAAAGAGGAGATGCTGGCCGAAATCTTGTCCAGAACATATGTCGCCTGGCTGGCCGCATCACCGGGACAAATGTCGCAACCGTCCGTGTGACATGCGGTTGTACCTCTCACCAGAATGCGGTTGCCAATCCTGACTGCACGGCTGAATGCGCAGATTTCCTCCCGGTTGCTGGCGCTGTCGATGCACTGGCGGTCGGCGCGTCCCGGAACCGAAGACGTTGTGTAGACCCTTGGGAATGAACTGAGGTGACCCGACAAGTCGCCGGAAGCGGTCAGAAATGGCGGCCTCCGATACTCGTCCCCGCAATCGCCCGGCAGGTCACTCGAACCGACAGTCGCAGTCGCGATGCGTTCCCGGTCTTCAATGTCGAGGGAAAACCCGAAGACGGCCAGGTTGTCCTCCCGATGTTCGCGTTCGCCCAAGCGGGCTCCGACGATAATCGCCGCCACCGCCGGATTGTCCAGGAACCAGCGCGCAGCAACATTTGAAATAGATACTCCGTGTTTTCCTGCGACGTCATCCAGAGCAAACAGAATGCCCTGCATGACCTCCCAGCCGCCGGCGGCTTCGATGAAGCGATAGTACTTCATCTTGCTCCAATCCGAGATTCTGCCACCTGCAGGATCGGGTTGCCGGAGCCAGTTTTCGGTCAGGAATCCTCCACACAGACTGCCACAGGCCAGAAGCCGGACATTGTTCTCCAGGCAAAAGGCGGACATTTCGCCACCGGCCCGCCTGTCAAGGACAGAAAAACTGACCTGGTTGGAAATGACCGGAACTCCGTGGCTTACCAGTAATCGCAGATGGTTGACGTCAAAGTTGGTCACGCCGAGATTTGCAATCAGGCCCTCGCGATGCAGGCTCTCAAGTTCGGCCATCGCATCGATATAACCAGGACTTTCGAACTGCCACCAGTGAAACTGCAACAGGTCAATTCAGTCCAAACCGAGACGGGCGAGTCTCTGTTCGACACCTGCGCGGACCACGTCGGCTGCCATCCTGCCCGGCTCAGGCACCCATTTGGTCAAGACCCTCGGCCTGACGTCTTCGTTCTCGCGGAAGCGACCGAGCAATCTGCCGGCAATCAACTCTGCACTGCCGTAGTGATCGGCCATGTCAAAGGCATCGTAACCGGCCGATGCGTATTCGGCCAACGCATCTGCTCCGGATTCAAGATCGAACGGAGCGCCGCCGCGTTCCATGTCCGCGACCTGCCACAGACCGGTCCCGATTCGCGGAATTTCGAGACCGGGGGCCAGGCCGGTACGCTCCAGCGAATTGTTCGTCATGGCATCGGGATCCCCGATTGCCCATCTCCCGCGGCAACTTTCACTGGCACGGGATGGGTGCAACCCCCCTTGATGTCTCGGCGCAATTCCGGAAGTGTGGCAGTGGACAGCAAATCGCCGAGATATACACATGACAGAAACGGACGGCCGCATCGTATTGCTGACCGGTGCCTCGCAAGGCATCGGTGCAGCGATTGCCCGGTCCCTTCTTGAATCCAGGTTTCGTGTCATTCTGCATCATCGAGGGCAACCATTGGACCTGGCCGGCGCCACGGAAGTTGCCAGTGGCTACAGGGATGACACCTACGCGTTGCTTGCAGCGGATTTTGAGAACAATGAAGACGTAGAGCAACTGTGGCACGATGCTGTTTCGGTCTGGGGGCGCGTCGACACGCTGGTGCTGAATGCTGCAGCCATGATCCCGGTCGGCGGGATTGAAGATAGCGAAGCCGAGTGGAATCATGCCTGGAATACCCAATTGCAGGTCAATGTTCAGGCACCTGCGCTCTTGATGCGCGGGGCCGTCCGGCATTTTCAACGGCAAGGCGGCGGCGTCATAATCACCATGTCCAGCTGGGTTGCCCAGCAGGGTGTAACCAATCCCTCGATGCTGGCCTATGCCGCTTCGAAAGGCGCAATCCGGGCGGCCGCCCAGTCCATCGCGCGGGGATACGCCAAAGACAACATACTGAGCCATATCATCGCGCCGGGAATCGTGCGAACCAGGATGTCCGAGGATTTCGCTGCCCTGCAAGGTGGCGAGGACACCGTAACCGGATCGCTTGCAATGGGTGAATGGGTGCCACCATCAGAGGTTGCCGAACTGGTGACCTTCCTTGCAGCAGGCAGGTCGAAACATCTATCCGGCGCAACACTGGACGTGAACGGCGCAACCTACATTCGCTAGCGAGGTCTGATGGTCAATCCTGACAGTCGGCGTATCCTTGATCGAATTCAGATCGAGCAAACGCTGGTCGAGTATTGCGTGTGCCTTGACCGGATGGATCTGGCCTCGCTTGCCGGGCTGTTTTCCGAGAATTGCATTGTAGACTACGGTGACAACCCCAACCTCAAATCGAGAGGACGCGATTGCCTGGCAAGATCACTGGAGCGCATGTGGCGCTGGACACGCACATCGCACCATCTTTCAAACGTCCTGGTCGAATTTGTCGACCGGGACACGGCACGCTGTACCAGCTACGTTCAAGCCTGGCATGAGCGAGCCGACGGCTCTACGGCCACCGTCCTTGGCCAGTACCATGACGTACTCGTTCGCCAACCGGATCGCTGGTTGATTCACCGGCGTCGAATGGTGATGAACGGAAACGACGCCGGATTCACGGTGCCGATACATGCGTTGGACCGGCAAGGACCACCTGTCGGCTGGACTGTTCCGGACGTGGACAGACCCGCAACGAAGAAACCGAAATGACCGGGAAGGTGTCGAGTGCATGACGTCCGATGACCGGCCTGTCTGGGAACAGAAAGACCCTGATTGGCGAGCAGTGATCAACCAGGTTCGCGCAGGAAGGCCCCTGAAGCCTCCGAGTTGGCCAGGCGGCGCGCGTGCAGCGGTGGCCCTGTCTTTCGATTGCGATCACGAAGCCTTCGAACTGGGTGCGGGCGGGCGATCAATCGGCCGCCTTGCATGGGGAGAATTCGGTCGCCGCGTCGGTGTGCCGCGCATACTTGACTGCCTTGCGAACCACGGCGTGCAAGCGAGTTTCTTCATGCCGGCTGCCGTTGCAATGATTGATCCGGATGAGCCAAGACGCATCCGGGACCTTGGTCACGAGATCGGCATGCACGGCTGGATCCACGAAAACAATTCCAGGCTGTCGTATCACCAGGAGCGGGAGTTGATGTTGCGTGCATTTGAAACGCTGGAGAAGGTAACCGGGACCTCGCCGGTTGGCTTCCGCTCGGCAAACTGGGACATCGGGCCCGGAACGATGCGCATCGTCAGGGATCTTGGACTCGTTTATGACAGCTCAATGATGGCTGACGAGTCCTGCTATGAAATCCTGATCGATGGTGAACCAAGCGGATTGGTTGAAGTGCCGGTTGAATGGTTGCGTGACGATGCCGTCTATTTGCTGTTCAACCGGACACCCGCGACGCGGCCATATGCAACTCCTGAGGACGTTTTCGGCATCTTCAGGCGCGAGTTCGACGGTGCGTTCGATGAAGGCGGGTTGTTTCAGCTTGTGATGCATCCATTCGTTATAGGTTACCGATCCCGGATATGGATTCTCGAAGAATTGATCCTGCATGCAAAGGCAAGGGGAGATGTCTGGTTCGCCAGTCATGCCGAAATTGCGGCTTATGTGAAGCGGCATGCCTGAACAGATCGCGGTCGGACTCGTGATCAATCCGATTGCCGGTATGGGTGGCAGCGTGGGCCTCAAGGGAACCGATGGCATTGAGGTATTGCAGGAGGCAATTTCCCGCGGCGCTTTGCCAATCGCGGCCAGGCGCACGGCACGAACCCTTCGGATACTGCATCCGGCAACACGGAGACTGGACAGGATTCGTCTCATTGCCGGACCGGGTGAAATGGGCGAAGACCTGCTTGGTGAACTGGGAATCAGGTTTTCGGCAACCGGAGACCGAAGCGAGGTCACCGGTACTCCGCAGGACACGGTTGCAGCTGCAAGAGCGATGGAAAGGCAAGGCGCGCGACTTGTCCTATTTTCTGGCGGCGACGGCACGGCGCGGGATCTCCTTGCCGCGACCGGCGAGCGCGTGCCGTTGGTCGGAATTCCCTGTGGCGTGAAGATGTACTCCGCCGTGTTCGCGACAAGTCCCGAGGCAGCTGGCCACCTGGCACTGGATTATGTCGACCTGATCGGCACCGGGTCCAACCTGGACAACAATCATACATTCCTCGCCGAAGTGATGGACATAGACGAAGATGCCTACCGGTCGGGCCGTCTATGCGCAGAACTCCATGGATACGTCCGCTGCCCGCACATCGCCAGACGGCTCCAGGGACCGAAAGCCCGCAGTGCATCAAGTCACGACGGCGCCGTCAGGTCGGCGGCGGCAGAAATCGCCGAAGGAATGAAACCGGGACAGGTCTATGTCGTCGGTCCGGGAAACTCTGCAAATGCGGTACTGGACGTACTTGGCCTCAGGGGCACCCTTCTCGGAACAGATGTCGTGCGGGACCGGGAACTGGTCGGCCGTGATCTCAATTCAGACGAGATTGCAAGGTTGACCGGCACCAATCCTACAAAGGTCATTCTGGGCGTAGTCGGTGGGCAAGGCTACGTGCTCGGACGCGGCAATCAGCAAATTGATGCCGCGTTGATCCGCAGGATCGGAAGAGACAATCTGATCATCATTTCGAGTGAAGACAAGCTTGCCCGGCTCGCCGGCGAGGAGTTGTTCGTGGATAGCGGCGATCCGTCCCTGGACAGGGAACTGGAGGGATTTGTCGGGGTTCGTACAGGTTCCGGCAGAAGGATGATGATGCGATTGAGTGCCGGTCATTGAATCCGGCGGATCCAAAGTTGCACGTTGCCCGTCCGCGTACTTGGTGCAAATATGTTCTCGGCGTGCAAGGCTTGTAACAGCCTGACGCCGAACATCGAGCAAGAAACCTGGAGGTAAATCACCGTGTCGACGAACCAGCAATTCTCCCATCCCTGGATGGCCAACTCTGGTTCCAGCATCAAGAAGGAGATGCTCGCCGAGACCGGAGCCGAGACAATCGAGGAATTATTCAGTCAGATCCCGAAGAACCATCGACGCAGCCACCCGCTCGCTCTGCCGCCGTCGCTCAGATCGGAATCTGAACTTCGCAGGCACCTGATCGTGACCCTCGAAAAGAACAGGAATGCAGAGCAGTATCTGAGTTTTCTCGGTGCAGGATGCTGGCAGCATCACGTACCTGCTGTCGTGGACGAAATCATCGGTCGAACCGAGTTCCTGACGCCGGTTTGGGGCTCGCCACAGTCCGACCACGGTCGTAACCAGGCATGGTTTGAATTCAATAGTCAACTGGGCGAATTGCTGCAGGCGGATGTGATCCAGTTGCCGGTCTACAGCTGGGGTTGCGCGATCGGACACGCAGTGCGCATGGCATCGCGGATAACCGGGCGCCGTGAAGTGCTTCTCCCCTACCACATGGATCCCGAACGCCTGGCGGTCCTGAAATCCTATTGCGAACCACCGGAAATGCCCGAACATGTCAGGATAGCCCAGGTGGCGGCGGATGGCAGGACCGGTGGACTCGACCTTTCCGATCTTCGGGCCCGGATCTCGGGCGATACGGCAGCGGTCTACTTCGAGCAGCCCGGATATCTCGGAACAATTGACCCCGCGGCCGACGAAATCGCGTCCATCGCTCGAAGCCAGGGGGCCGAGACCATCGTCGGTGTCGACCCGATCTCGCTTGGAATCCTCAAGGCACCTGGTGACTACGGCGCTGACATCATCGTGGGGCCTACGCAGCCGCTGGGCGTCCACATGAATTGCGGGGGCGGGGTCGGAGGCTTCATGGCATCTCGCGATGAAGAAAGATATGTCCGCGAATTCAACGGATTCCTGGTCTCGATTGCTCCGACCCGGAAACCGGGGGAATTCGGTTTCGGCCTGGCCAGCGCTCATCAGACGTCATACGGAATGCGCGAGGATGGAAAGGACTGGACCGGGAACTCGGTCTATCTCTGGGCCATCGCCAATGCCGTCTATATGTCGCTCCTGGGGCCGGAAGGGTTTCGGGAAGTTGGCGAGTTGATCATTTCGCGAGCCAACTATGCCGCGCGTGTTCTCGAAAAGATCGAGAATGTGCAAATCGGTTCGACCGGGAGCTTCTTCAAGGAATTCGTTGTGGACTTCAGTGCAACGGGCAAGACAGTCGGGCAAATCAACAAGCGGCTGCGAAAGAAGCACCGGACTTTCGGCGGAAAGGATCTCTCCGTAGAATTCCCGGAAATGGGTCAAAGCGCACTCTACTGCGTGACCGAGATACATACACTGGAAGATATTGACCGATTGGGTCATGCGATCGAGGAGGTCTTGTCATGACTGATGGCAATCCGCGAGGATACCACTCGGCTGTCTGGAGAGAACCGGTGGTCATGACCATGGGACACCCGGGGCGTCGCGGCCAGGTCTATCCTGCGCCGGAGGATCGAGTCAGCGAGACGGTCGGCAAGGCCAGTGACCTGGTACCGTCCCCGATGTTGAGGCAAGACAGTCCGGCATTGCCGGAGATGAGCGAGCCCGAAGTCCAGCGACACTATCTTCATCTTTCCCAGGAGACCCTCGGCATGATGGGTGTCTCGCTTTTTGGCACCTGTACGATGAAGTACAACTCCCGGCTCGGCGAGACCGTTGCGATGCGCCCGGCGATGGCCGAAGTGCATCCGCTGCAGCATGAGAGGACACTGCAGGGCATTCTGGAGATCATTCACGAGTTCGATCTGATCCTGCGGGAGCTTTCCGGCATGGACCAGTTCATTTTCCAGGCGGGCGGAGGTGCTGATGCGGCCTACACCCAATGTGTGGTGACGCGGGCCTTTCACGCCCACAAGGGCCAGCTGGCCCAGCGGAACGAGATCATAACATCGATACAGGCGCACCCCTGCAACGCTGCAACGGCATCTGCGGCGGGATTCAATGTCGTCACACTGCCGCTCAGCAATTCCGGACATCCATCGATCGATGCCCTTCGGTCGGCGGTTTCGGATCGTACGGCGGCATTGCTGATCGGCAATCCCGATGACATGGGCATTTACAATCCCGAGATCCGGGAATGGACCAGAATCGTGCACGAGGCAGGTGGCCTGTGCTTCTATGACCATGCCAACTTCAACGGGGTCATGGGCAAAGTCTGCGCGAGTGAACTGGGCTTTGATGCCTGCATGTTCATGCTGCACAAGACATTCGGTGCTCCCAAGGGTGGCGGTGGGCCGGCCGTTGGCGCATACGGTTGCAGCAAGGAACTGGCACCGTTTCTCCCGACACCGGTCGTGACCCATGACGGCAAGCGGTACCGCCTCGACAGCGACAGGCCGCTCAGCGCAGGCAAGGTCCGGGAGTTCTGGGGTAACATTCCCCAGGTCATGAAGGCCTACGCATGGACCCGTTCGATGGGTGCCGAGGGAATCAATGAAGCATCCGACCTGTCTGTGCTGGCCAACAATTACATGGACAGCAAGCTGGGCAAGATCCGCGGCCTGGAATGTTCGAATTCCCATATCGACGCCCCCCGTCTGGAAATGACGCGTTGGGGACTCGGGCCGATGAAGGACGAGACAGGGGTTGGGACATTCGATGTCGCCAACAGGATGGCAGATTATGGAATCGATCCATACTGGATGAGCCACGAGCCGTGGGTCGTTCCCGAGCCCTTCACGCCGGAAGCCGGTGAAATGTACTCCAAGGAGGACCTGGATCACTGGATTGCCGTAATCGAGGAGATCTCCGCCGAGGCCTATAACGATCCGGAAACGGTCAGGACTGCACCGCATCGGCAGGCGATCCACCAGGTCAAGGGCGATGTTTTCGATGACCCCGGGAAATGGGCAATGACGTGGCGTGCTTACCTTCGCAAGCACGGCCGATCGCGTCGCAGGCAGGAATAGGGCCAGGGGCGTCCGGCGGGGCCCTCAAGCGGAAGGTGCCCATCCGGCATTCCATCATGCGACGGACAGCCTGCCAAGTCACCGGAGCATCATGCTGTATCCGCCACAGGACAGCCGGCTCCGGATCGTGCCGGCCGAATCAGCCTTGCGAGATTGCCCGTCAATCGGACGCTCGCAACCCCTGGAAGCATCGATGAGTTCCATTTCCGACCGGTCGCGGGAGTGCCCGGTCTCCTGCCGATCAAGCCGCGACTCTGGCTGGTCCGACAGATCGTTGCAAGGGTGGATGGAGATTCAGGAACCAACTGCTCCAGCGCAATCTTGCAGAGATGCACGATTGTTGTCCTGCGTCCTTCCATTTGCCCGGCAGCTGAAATCTTGACCAATTTCGACCCGGCAGTTGCCTTCATGTCAGTATCCTATTGACCTTTGGGGCAGGCTGGACAACATTGCCGCCGGGAATCGGCAATCTTCATTCGTGTTGTCATTCCCCGCAACATGGTGGCTAGACCTGCCACCCAACTTACCAAAACGGGAGGTTCGCTTATGCTTAGGGCATTTGTCCGTCGGGTCGTGTTCCTAATGACCCTTGTCGCCGGAATGGCGATGTCCACTACTGCCATTCATGCAAAGTCACTTGATGACATACTCAAGGATGGCGTGATCAGGATTGGCATCAATCCAAATTTCCCACCCAACAGCTCGCGCAACGCGGACGGTGAATGGGAAGGCTTCGACATTGATGTCGGCAACATGCTCGCTGCGGCGCTCAAGGTCGAGGTCGAGTGGATTCCGACCGAAACCAAGGACCGCGTGCCGTTTCTCGTTGCAGATACCATCGACATGTCACTCGGAGCCCTGACACGGAATTCCGAGCGAGCAAAACTCATCGAATACACCGTTCCGCTGCACACGGAGGTTCTGGCGGCCTTGACGACCGAGGAAGTCGCCGCGGAAATGTGGCAGGATCTCAATTCCGATGACATCACCCTGGCAAACATCCGAAGTTCCTGGGTTATTGACTGGCAGAAACAGAACATGTCGAATGCCAAACAGGAGATCGTCGACACGATACCGGATGTTGTTCGCCTCGTGGCCCAAGGCCGGGCGGATGCCATCGTCGAGAACATTGATTTCTTCATGTCACATACCAAGAACCATCCGAACGTGAACTGGAAGGTTCTCAAGGATCCGATTTTTGTCGGCTATTGCGCCATCGGCGTAAGCAAGAACAATTACGGATTGCGGGATGTTCTGAACATCATTCTCTACAATCTGCATTCGTCGAACACGGTGAATGAACTTTGGGAAAAATGGTACGGCGCACCGATGCTGGTTGAAGTCGTTCCGAACCCCTACTTCTGACAAAAAGATGCGGATGCGGGCCTCTGAAGGGGCCCGCTCCCGCCCCGGCACCCACGTTCTCGACTATCGATCATGAATTACACCTTTCAGTGGGGTGTTGCGCTGCAGCACCTTCCGGGACTCCTGGAGGGGGCCCAGCTCACGTTCATCATCGGCTTCCTGACGTTTTGGGGCGCATCGCTGGTCGGGCTGGTCATGGCAGCGATCAAGACCTTTGGCGGTCCGATCGCCCGGCGCCTTGTCGGTGCATACGTCGTCTTCTTCACCAACACGCCGGCCCTGATACAGATCTGGTTCCTTTATTTCGGACTACCGGATGTCGGTATTGTCTGGGACAAGTTCACCTGCATGTTGATCGGCCTCATCCTGAATGCAGGCGCGTATCTGACCGAAATCATCCGGGCAGGATTCATTTCTGTACGACGAAATGAAATCGAAGCTGCGGAAACGCTGGGCTTTTCGCTGGTTCAACAGATCTGGTTCGTAATCGTTCCCCACATCGCAAAGACGATCTACCCGGCTCTGGCCAACTTCTTCATCGTCATTCTCGTCATGGGAACATCGATCGGATCGGTGATCGGAGTCCAGGAACTGACCAGCCAGGCGAAAGACCTGGCAACCGTTGATTACCGTTACCTCGAAGTCTTCACGATTGCCGCGGTCATCTACGTCATTCTCACCTTTGTCGCCAGCATTTCCCTTGCACTGGTCGGCCGCCACGCGTTCCGGGTCAAGGCAAAGATCTTCTGACCGGACAACGGAACGGGGGCGGAACCAGTGCAAATGCTCGAACGGTTGGCGGACGAGATCCCCCGGTTCTTCAGCTGGGCGAACATGATTCTGCTCGGCGAGGCAATGGCCATAACCCTGTCGATGACCCTGGTCGGCTGCGTGTTTGGCTTCGTGTTTGCATTCATCATAGCGTTCACCCGGCAGATTCCCGGTTTCCTGACCCTGCCACTGAGAACAGTGGCAATCCTGTTCGTCGAAGTGTTCCGACGCATTCCGTTTCTGGTCGTGCTCTTTCTGGTGCTGTTCTTCATCCAGGCAGTCGCCCGCGGAACATCGCTGTTTACGGTGGCGGTGGTATCAATCTGCATCTACTCGACAGCCTACATTGCCGACATCATTCGCGGTGGTTTCGAGTCGGTACCTCGCCAACAGATCGAGGCGGCCCGTGCGATGAACTTCTCTCGCCTGCAGATCCTCGGAGCGATAATTGTCCCGCAATCCTGGCCGGTAATTCTGCCGCCAGCCGTTGCATTCATGGTCGGGTTTATAAAGGACACATCCCTGGTCAGCCAGATCGGCGTCTTCGAGCTGACTTTTCGCGCCAGGGAACTCAACAATATGGGATTTTCAGGCATACTCGTATTCGGTGTTATCGCGTTCCTGTATTTTGCAATCTCCTACCCGCTGACGCGATGGGGGCAATGGCTGGAGAGACGACTTGAACGTTGAGGGCGCGCATCATCTGGAGATCAGCGGCGCCTGTGCAAGCTATGGCCGCGTACCCGTGCTCAAGGGAGTTGATCTGACGCTCTCCAAGGGCGAAGTTGTGGCCCTCATCGGACCGTCGGGTTCCGGTAAGTCAACCGTGCTGCGAATGGTCTTGGGTCTCACGCCATTGTCGGACGGGCAAATCCGCCTGGATGGTGAAGTGGTCAATTACCGGAACACGGCAAGCCTTCGCCATGTCCGTGACCGGATCGCTGTCGTGTTCCAGCAATACAACCTGTTCCAGAACATGGACGTGTTGCGGAATGTCACGATTGCGCCGCTCAAGATCAAGAAGGCATCGCGCCAGGTCGTGATGGCAGATGCCGAGAGGGTGCTCACCAAGGTCGGGTTGGCGGACAAGCTGAAATCGTTTCCCGACGAGTTGTCGGGCGGTCAGCAGCAGCGCGTGGCCATAGCGCGCGCTCTTTGCCTGAACCCTGAAATACTGCTGCTGGATGAAGTGACTTCGGCACTGGACCCTGAACTTGTCAACGAAGTCCTCGACACTATTCGGGACCTGGTCGCCGAAGGCATGACCATGTTGATCGTCAGCCATGAAATGGCGTTTGTTCAGGAGGTCGCGAAGCGCGTGATCTTTATGGATGATGGTCTCGTGGTCGAGTCCGGCGAGCCGAAGGAGATCTTCGACAATCCGAAGAAAAAACGAACGGACGAGTTCGTCAGCAAGATCCTGCGGCACTAGCGGATGGCACACCCGCGCTCATCCATATCGAGATGCCGAGAATTGCTCCAGGCTGACTCCCTGGCGCTTGCCAAGCACCAGTCCGGCAACGGCCATCGCCGAAATCGGCCCGGCCGTAAATCCCATCCACGGAAACATGTTCATGAAGAATCCCGGATGCCCCGGGACCTCTCCAAGGATCGGCTTCCAGTCGGCAGTGCCGTTCACGATCGCAGGCCAGGTTCGCACGACATGGATGTCGGCAAGTGCCGGCACGACCCGGAGTGCGAGCCGAAGGTTGTCGCGCAGCGACCGCAGATTGACGGCAAGCTTTCCATCGCCTTTTCGACTGGTCGCAGGCCACCCGCCTCCGATGATGAATGTGCCGTTTTTCACTTGCTTGAGCGTGAGTTTTTCCTCCGCGGAGTAGACCAGATGGGGTACAAGATGTCGTGCGGGTTCGGTAACGCTGGCCTGAATGGCGTGTCTCTCGACGGGAAGCGAGATACCCAGCATTGCGGCAATCTTGCCGGACTCGGCACCGGCACAGTTGACAATTCTCCTGGCGGAGATTCTGCCGGAAGACGTGATCGCGATGAATCCCCGGTCGACAGCTTCCAGCCCCACGATCTCGGTGAATCGCATGGCGCGCGCACCGAGGCGCATGGCAGCGGCGGCAAAACCGTGGGTGGCCTGCAACGGGTTGGCGCTGCCTTCGTCCAGACAGAACGCTCCTCCTACGACGTCTTCGGAAACATAAGGGGCCAGCGAACGAATGTCCTGGCGACCGATGAGTTCGATGTTGACGCCGTACTGCCGTTCGATCCCGACCTTTCGCCTGATGTCTCGCATTTGCGGTTCCGTATGTGCGACAAGCAACCCACCCTTGATTCGGACGCCGAGATCAACGTCAAGTTCGCTGCCGATCCTGGTCCACATCTTGGCCGATTCGATCAGAAGCGGTATCACGGGTGCAAACGCATGGGCCCAGTCCTCGCCCTCCAGGAGAAACATATCGTGCGGAATCTGGACGTGGAGACCACCGGCATTGGAGCCCGAAGCCTTGGTGTTGAAATCAAATCGATCGACGATCAGGACTTCGACGTCCTCCTTGGCAAGAAAGTACGCTGTTGCTGCACCGGCGAGACCACCGCCGATGATCAGTACATCGGTTTTCATTCGCCTGTATTGCGGCGCAGTTCGCCGCTTCCCCAGATTCTGGCATAACCGGGAGACAAATTCATGAACAAGAAATTCCGTGGCAGTTACACAGTCACAATCACACCGTTCAACGAGGACGGCAAGCGTATAGACTTCAGGGCATGGGAAAAGTTCCTCGACTGGCAGATGGCCTGCGATGTGCCAGGGATCATCATTCTTGGCACGACCGGCGAGTTTCTGACAATCAGTGACGACGAACGCCACGAATTCGTCGAGAAGACCGTCAAGTACTGCAACGGGCGGATGGACGTGCTGGTCGGAACGATGAATGCCCATACGCCCAGAGCCGTGGCCTATTCCGTGGAAGCCGAAAGGCTTGGCGCCGATGGGCTGATGATCATACCGCCCTACTACTACACTCCCACCGAGGATGAGATCTTCAATTACTACAGGGCAATCTGCGAGAAGGTCTCGATTCCGATCATGCTCTACAACAATCCCTTCACATCGAACGTGGACATGTCGGCCAGATTCGTTGCCCGGCTGACCCGGGCCTTTGAACAGGTCCGCTATATCAAGGAAGCAAGCCAGGCCGCCGGCCGCGTCTACGACATGATCGAGGAGACAGACGGGGTCATGAACGTGTTCGCCGGCCAGCGGATCGTGGAATCCTATCTCGAGGGTGCTGTCGGCTACGTCAATCCGTACGGAAACTACATTCCGAGGGCGTCGCGCGCCATCTGTGACTACATCGTCGATGGCCGTTGGGACGATGCCAAGATGATCCAGCGGCTCATCAACAAGATGCAGGAAATCATCAACGAGGGTCACCCGACTTACGGTCACCAATGCTATTCCAAGGCACTCGCAGCGGCTGCGGGGTATCCGGTTGGCGGTGTTCGACCGCCGCTCATGACATTTGAACAGCTCGGGGAGGAAGGGTCGACGCGAGTCAGCAAACTCCTGCCGATCATGAATGAACTCGATGCACTGGTAGACCGGGTCGAGAAACAGGTTGCAGAGTCCCGGGAAGTCCAACTAGCTGCGGCAGCCGGGTAGTTTCATACCGGAATGTTGCAGAACACGGAGGTAGGTTTGGGCAATCCGGCGCTGTTTACCACGCTGACATTGCGTGGAATTACGCTCAAGAACCGCATCGTCCTGTCGCCGATGTGCCAGTACCAGGCCGATGACGGACATGTGACTGACTGGCACTCTGCCCATCACGGACACTTCTCGATGACGGGCGTGGGACTTGCATTCGTGGAGGCAACCGGCGTGTTGCGCCATGGGCGCATAACCTATGGTTGCACCGGCATCTGGGACGACAGCCACATTCCCGGATTCAGGAGGATTGTTGATACCTACCATTCCCGGGGAACCTTTTGCGGGATTCAGATTGGCCATTCGGGACGCCGTGGCAGCGCGGAACGGCCATGGGACGGTGCCGCGCCTATCGAACGTCGCGGCGGCAGAGAGGCGGCCTGGACCACGGTCGGCCCGAGCCCCCTGCCCGAACGCGAGGGATATCCGGTTCCTCGAGAACTCTCCGGGTCCGAAATCGCCGATCTGGTCGATGCGTTCGAAGCCGCCACGCGACGTGCATTGCAGGCAGGATTCGATGTTGTCGAGATTCATGGAGCGCATGGATACCTGCTGCACTCTTTCTTTTCGCCAGTTTCAAACCAGCGATCCGACCAGTACGGAGGGTCTCTCGTCGGCCGCATGAGATTTCCACTCGAGGTCGCCCGCGCGGTACGTGCGGCTTGCCCGGACGACATGCCGGTGTTCTATCGTGCTTCGTGCGTGGACGGCGTAAGCGGCGGGCTCGAACTGCAGGACACGATCGCACTGGCGCGCGAATTGAAGCTGGCCGGCATCGATGTTGTCGATTGTTCTGCCGGTGGCATGGCGGGACCGGCGACGCTGTCCACGGCCCGTATCACGCCCGGATACCTCGTACCCTATGCGGAAGCGATCCGGCGTGAAGCAGATGTCGCAACCATGGCGGTCGGCGCCATCATCGATCCGCGCCAGGCGGA
The DNA here is from genome assembly GCA_963664715.2 of Paracoccaceae bacterium. Taxonomy (GTDB): domain Bacteria; phylum Pseudomonadota; class Alphaproteobacteria; order Rhodobacterales; family Rhodobacteraceae; genus JAPOXR01. The sequence continues at coordinate 194,370 of CAXXUY010000008.1, read as the reverse complement.
GGCGATCATTTCCGGCGGAAAGGCTGATCTCGTCGCGATAGCCCGTGAAATGATGGCCGACGCGAACTGGCCGTACCGCGCCGCGTTGCAGTTGGAGATCGAGAACCCGCACGCCGTCCTGCCGCCGGAATACGCCTTCTACCTGGAGCGGCGGGAGGCTGTTCTTGATCGCGGTATTCAGCGCACGTAACTGGCGCCGTTGACATCGAGGGTCGCACCCGAAAGATGGCGGCAATTGCCCGCAGCAAGGAAGGTGACGAGATCAGCGATTTCTTCCGGCGGCACCCACTCACCCATGGCAAGACCGGATGTGACAACGTCCTCGCCGCCAAGGGTCGCAGCACTCTCTTCGGACAGCCTTGTGCGAACAACACCCGGCGCCACCGTGTAAGCCAGAATGTTCTTCTTGGCATATCCCCGGGCAATCGTCTTCGTGGCAGCCATCACGGCAGACTTGGTCGCCGAATACGCGATGCCTTCCGGGTTGGTGATGCCGCGCTGGGCAGCCCAGCTCGCAATGGTAACCAGCACTCCGCCACCGCGCTCGAGATAGTGGCCTACGGCATGCCGCATCAAGCGCGACGGCGCCAGGATGTTGACGTTGACGGCTTCGGTCCACACATCGTCCCAGGCCTCGATCGTATCTCCGATGCCGCCATGCAGCCGCATGACCGCGGCATTGTTGACAACAACATCGACGCAGCCGCGCCACGCCAACGCGGCACGCCACAACTCGTCAACAGAGCCCATATCTGCGAGTTCGGCGCCGATGGCGATGCCCTGGCCGCTATTGAAGGCGGCGATCGAATTCTGAGCGCCTTCACGATCACTGCCATAATGCGCGATGACCGACGCACCCGCACGGCCCAGCGCCACGGTCGTTGCAGCACCGATCCCCTTTGATGCCCCGGTCACGAGGACCGTCTTGCCGTCGAGTGGTTTCATGAAACTGTACCCCTGCTACAATGCAATTGAACTCAGGGCAATCCTGCATCGACAGGTATGAGTTGGCCCGTTATCCCGTTCGCTTGGTCGCTGAGCAGGAACAGGCAAGCAGCCGCGACATCCTCTTCGCTTGCGATATGCCCAAGGGCCGTTGCACCAGCCAGTTCCTGCAACACCTGGCCGAATGCCTGACCACCCCTGTCGGATCGATCCCTGATTCGGCCCAGAAGTGCATCGGTTGCAATCGGCCCCGGCGCCAGCGCGTTCACCCTTATGCCGTGTCTGCCGAGGTCAAGCGCCACGGAACGCACCAAGCCGAGAACCGCGTGCTTGCTGGCAACATATGCGGCCTGTTGCGGATGCCCTTGCCACGAATTGAGAGAGCCGAGCGCAACGATTGACCCGCCTGACGCCATCATCTGTTGCACGGCAAACTTGATCGTGATGAGTGCACCTTCCACATTCACCGCGAAGACTCGGCGCCATTCATCGAGTTCTATTTCCTGGGTCGAGACCCATGGAGCAGTTACACCGGCGTTCGCGACGACGGCATCCAGCCTGCCAAAATGCTCAACAGTATTCGTGATTGCAGTACAGACATCCTGTTCCCGGCAAACGCTGCCTTGCCGGAATGTCCAGGCATCGGGAAGGTCGCCAACCTCGTCCTCCGGCAGGATGTCAAAGGCGACTCCTGATGCACCTGCTGCGGCGAGTTGATCGACGATCGCCCGCCCGAGTCCCCTGGCCGCGCCCGTTACGAACGCAACTCGTCCCGTCATCGGTTCCCTGCTCGCGGGTCTGACCATTTCCAGCACTGATCTCCAGATTCTGGCGTGCCGGAGCTTGACTTCGATCGGCCCGCACTGGAAGTTCACTGCAAATCTACAGGCGAATTGGCATGAACAAAAGTACTCAGCGATCCGCTGTCGCCATCATTGGCGGAAGCAGCATCGGAACAGGTTGGGCGATCGTTTTTGCCGTCGGTGGTCACGATGTCCGGGTATTCGACAGCGACCCGGAAAGGCTCGCAGACGCCCGCCAGGAAGTCCTGAATCGCCTGGACGGACTCGAAGAATTCGGTCTCATGAGTGGAACATCGGGGGAATCCGCCGACCGAATCTCGTATGTCAACAATATCGGTTCTGCCGTTGAAGGTGCCGGTCACGTCCAGGAGTGTATCTCGGAAGACATGCTCGCCAAGCAAAAACTCTTCTCCGAACTGGACATGATTGCGCCGACTGATGCGGTACTTGCAAGTTCGTCATCATTTCTTTCAGCCTCCACATTTGCTGCAGACCTGCCGGGCAGGTCCCGCACGCTTGTCCTGCATCCGGCGAATCCGCCATATCTCTTGCGAATTGTCGAAGTCGTGCCCGCACCTTTCACGAGTCCGGAAGTTGTTGACAGGACGGCCCGCCTCCTGGAGGGTCTGGACATGTCGTGCGTCAGGCTCGGCAGCGAAATCGAAGGGTTCGCCTATAACAGGCTTCAGGGTGCGCTGTTGCGCGAAGCCTATTGCCTGGTGCGCGACGGGATTCTGTCGGTAGGCGACATTGATCGTCTGGTGCGCGATGCATTGGGCCTTCGCTGGTCAGTGATCGGTCCATTTGAAACTTCCGATCTCAATACGCGCGGTGGCATCGAAGCCCACGCGCAGCGAATGGGACCAGCCTATTCCCGAATGGGCCAAGAGCGCGGGCAACATGATCCCTGGACGAAAGAACTTGTCGCAGAGGTCACTGCAGCCCGGCGGAAGGTGCTGCCGATAGAAGGGTGGCTGCAACGCGGCAACGAGCGCGACAGGGCGTTGATGGCCTTGCTGCGCGCAAGACGCCAGGATCCGGACCTGGCGACCTGCATCGACGACTAGTCGGAAGGCAGTTTCTTGGTCCCGTCTGACGCAACCGGATGCAACACGCTTCGCGCCCGCAATGCCCGGCTTGACGAGAACAGTGAGGTGATCGAGTTCGGTTTTGAGGACCGAAGCCTCATGGCGCGCCAGGGAGAAAGCCTCCTGGCAGCCCTGGTTGCATCAGGCGAATTCCGTCTGCGTTTGACCGAGGATGGCCAATACCGCGGCCCGTTCTGTGGAATGGGCGTGTGCCAGGAATGTCTCATGGAGGTGAACGGTCGCTGCTCCCGGCGAGCCTGCATGACCAAGGTCGTCGCGGGAATGTCAGTGCGGCGCCAGGCGAACCGGGTTGCGGCTGAACCCGGACTGCACGACCCTGATTCCGGACGGCAACGCCGGGCGAAGCCCGCCCTCACTCCCCAGATTGCCGTGATCGGCGGCGGTCCGGGTGGCATGACCGCCGCGGCGGTTTCAGCGCAGTCAGGCGCGGATGTCCTGCTGATCGATGAGAGGGCGCAGCCTGGTGGCCAGTTCTTCAAGCAACCATTGGCTGCAAGTGACCTGAGGTTGGCAGATTTTGACGACCGGCAATACTCCGGTGGCCGAAAACTGATTGGCCAACTGATGGAATCAGGTGCCAAGCTCTTGCCTGCGGCCAGGGTTGTCGGTGTGTATGAGCCCATGGACCTGGTCGTCAAGGTCGGGGGCGGAACCCGCCTGGTGCGCCCGCAGGTGTTGATCGTGGCGACGGGCGCCTACGAGGTCAGTTACCCATTCGACGGCTGGACTCTTCCGGGCGTCATGACAACCGGTGCCGCGCAGACCCTGCTCAGGAGCTACCGTGTGTTGCCGGGGCGACGCGTATTGGTCGCCGGCAACGGCCCGCTCAATTTCCAGCTTGCTGCCGAACTCCTGAAGTCGGGTGCCGATGTTGTAGCCGTCGTCGAAGCGGCCCGGCGGCCCGGTTTGCATGCAGCGGGTTCCGCGTTCGGAATGATGACCGCCGACCCTCGCCTGGCGACCAGGGGCATGGGATACCTTTCATTTCTCGCACGCAGGAGGATTTCGCTGGTCTATGCACGCAGGATCGTCCGCATTGAGTCACCGGGTCAAGGTGAACGCCCGCACCTCCTGGCAACTGCAGGGAGTCTGGCTGGCAGTGATACTCCGGTACGGGAGTTCGAGGCGGATGCCGCCTGTCTGGGATACGGCTTTCGGCCGGCGAATGAGATTCTCCGTGCCCTCGGTTGTACACATTCGGTGAACCCGAAATCCGGAACAATGGAGACGGAACGAGGTGATGATTGCACGACCAGCCGTGACAATGTGCTGGCCGTGGGAGACTGCACGCGGCTGGGAGGTGCAGCAGCGGCGCAGGCCGAGGGAATTGTTGCAGCAGCTACTGCGCTGAACGTGCTCGGAGTTCCGATACCGGCCGCAATTCGCAGGACTCTGGATACTGCCAGGGTGCAGCTTCGGCGGCAAAGGGGTTTCCAGCAATCATTGTGGAAGCTGTTCCAACCCGCGGGTAGCCTCTATGCCAGGCTGGACGAGCGCGCGTTGGTCTGCCGCTGTGAAGGGTTGTCGCTGGCCGAACTGAATTCCGTTTTGACCAGCCATCCCCAGGCAACCCTGGCGAGCATCAAGCGACTCACACGCATCGGAATGGGACGATGCCAAGGCCGATATTGTGGTGTTACCCTGGAACGAATCCTGGCGGGCAGGCGGGGTTCTCCACTGGAAGAAGCCGATCTCTGGGCTCCGCGCCCGCCGGTCAACCAGACACGGATTGCTGACCTTGCCGGTCTCGAGTTTCCAGGGGACTGGACAGAAGAATGATTCACCTGCCAGGGCGTGTTACCACGAACTCCACTTTGCCAGAACTGACCGTGTGGAGTTGACTGACAGCCATCTGGAGCAATCCGCTTCGCAGATATCCCGGGCGCGTGTGACCGACACGACGGGCGAGATCGCCATGCTGGCGCCTTGTGTCACGCACAACCGGGCTCGGAGAGTTGTCGAGATGCCGGGCCTTGGCAAGGCGATTCCAGCGCACTCCTTCCGAACTGCCCGCGCGAATTCGGCGAACAAGGCTACGAAGCCTGCAACTTTTCCAGATCTTGCAGCGACGTTGTCCGCTCTTTGGTGCCACCGGGGCGGACCCGAACCTGGCAGAGTGGCTGTTTCGTGCTACGGACATGTCAAGGCAACGGGTGACTTGACACTCTGGACAGGCCTTGCCAAGACAACACCATTGCAAGGCACCTCCGTTCGAAGTCTACATTGCCGAAACGCCACGCCCATTCGCAACTTGGGCGCAGAGATTCATGCCGATGAGAGGAAGGGCCAATGATCAAGAACAATCTTCCCTGGCCCGACAACGCGCGATGCGCCGTTGCGTTCACATGGGATATGGATGCCGACAGCATTCTGCACCTGGCCCATCCGGAAAGAGCGGGCCACCTGCTGTCCACACAGTCCAGCTTGCGTTACGGCCCTGAAGTTTCAATTCCACGGCTATGTCAGGTCTACAAGGAACTGGAAATGCACCAGACGTTTTTCGTTCCTGGCTGGTGCATGGAACGCTATCCACATACGGTCGAGTTGCTGCTCGAGCATGGTCATGAGATTGGTCACCACGGATACATTCACGAGAATCCCGTTGAATTGACGCGCGAAACGGAGAGACATGTTCTGGAGCGCGCACTCGAGTCTTTTCGCAGGTTCACAGGTTCCCATCCAAAGGGATGGCGTGCTCCCGTGAATGGTTTCTCCGGGCACTCCCTTGAACTGCTGGTCGAATTCGGGCTCGAATACGACAGTTCCCTGATGGGCGACGACATTCCCTATATCCTGGAGTGCAGCAAGGGGAGCATCGTGGAGATTCCAATGTATGTTACGGCGGATGACTGGCCGCATTTCATGCATTGTGCCGATTTGGGTTTTGAAATGCCGATCTCCGCTCCGGAAGATGCGAAAAGAGTCTATCTCGCCGAATTCGATGCCATGTGGGAGCATGGCGGTCTCTGGGTAGGCGTATGGCATCCCTTTCTGTCCGGTCGAATTCCCAGGGTCAAGATGATGGTTGAGATGATAGACCATATGCGTGAACGTGGAGGTGTGTGGTTCACAACACTCGGGGAGATAAATGACCATGTCAGAAAGGTCATTTCCCAGGGAACCTGGAGTCCGCGAATAGATGCCGTGCCGTACGATCCGGAGCCAATTGGAGACCTCGGCCATTTGCGCAAGGCATGACGTCGTATCCCGGGATCAGGTCGATCCACCCCTGATCTCGAACTGGCACTTGATGCCGGCATGGTCCGGAACGGCAACCCGGTTGGACGTGGAACTAGCCCGCATTTCTCACCAGTTCGATCTTTGGTGGTGTCGACGGACCGAATTCGGGTTTTCGGGTCGTCTTGCAGTGCCAACGCAGGCATGGCATTCGCTGGAGGCGCAAATTCATTGCTGCGGAGGGTTCCGGCTCGGTTTCCAATCCAACTGAACGTGGATTTCCGTTGATCGGGGTGCGGCAACCCCTCCGGCGGGGCCGGATCTTCAGCTTTGGCGGCATGTCGTGAGAACGTGTCAGCAGCGCATCGGAATCGTTCCAATCCGCAACGCTGCCGTCCGGAAAAGGGCCTGGCCGGGATGGCTGTCGCTGCAATGCAGGCGGACCCGCCGCACGCTCACGGTCACCCCCGCCCCGATTTTCAGAAGGCGCAGCCGGATGGTCTCGCACTGGGCCCGGGCCATCCCGGTCCCGGAGAGGGCCAGCTGGCGCAGCGACTGCATCAGGACATAGGCGCAGGATGACAGGTACAGGCGGATCTGGTTGGAGTGCATCAGGCGCTTCGAGGTCCGGTCGACGAACATCGTGACCTTGGCCTCATTTATTCTGTTTTCCATGTCCCCGCGCGAACAGTACAGGCTCTCATAGAGCTCCCTGGCCAAGCGGGTGTTGCGGGCCAGGATGAGCACGAAGTGAAAGCCACTGGCCTCGCACCAGAAGCCGCTTTCGCCGCGAATGACGATCTCGGTGTCCGGTCAAGCGGTGCGCAACCGGGGTACGATCCGCTCCAGCTCCTCGGTCAGACCGTCGCTGGCATCCCGGTAGGAGGTGCGCAGCTTCGCACAGCGGAGCTTCTCGCCGCAGAAGATGAACAGCAGCAGGTAGCAGTACTCGTTGCAGTAGCCGTGAAAGAACCGGCTCTCCTGTTCGCCATGTATTGGATCATCCGTGGCGCCCATGTCGAGAATGTTCTCCTCAGGCGCCTCTGCCTGCGTCTCGAGGAACAACGACACCAGGAGATGGTCGATCCTGCCGGGATCGGCAACGATCCTCCTGTAGCTGTCCGTTGCCGCAGTCCCGGCAATGCCAGGCTCCAGACGGCTCAGCGTGTTTGATGCCGTCAGAGCATGGACGCGGTCGCGCCTGTTGCCTGCCAGATCGTCACATCCGCTTGCCGGGGCCAGTGCTGGACCATTGCGCAGGCGGCCATGGTCGTTGAGGTCCTCATGGCCCAGTGCCAGCGCCATCACTCTCTGGGCAATCATGCCAGCAACGGTGTGCTTGGTGCGCCGTTGATCACGATGATCGGTAAAGCAGGCGGCAAGACGCCCGGTGACGTCAAACAGCCGATCAGCCTCTCGAAGCAGAAGGGCACCGCCATAGGACGTCATCCGTCCGCCTTCAAATGCACCGACGACCCAGCGACGTCCAAGAGCTTCAAATTCCAATTGCTTCGGTGTAAACTCTGTCTGCATGGGGTCGGGTCTCTGGCCATTGGTAAGTGTTTGAACTCATTTACCAATACCGCGGACTCCGACCCCATGTGCACCCCGGTCGTGAATTATGCGGACTAAGTAGATCGATGCCGGAAGAGACCATCGTAGAACTCAACAAATTCACGGCTCGCGTGGGACCTTGGCGCAGGATCGACGCAGTTGTATTCGTGCATGGCATCGCTGGGCATTTCCGCGACACCTGGGGGGCGTTCCCTGAGCTCCTTCATTCCGATCCAGATCTGCCTGAACTAGACATCCTGCTATGGGGCTATCGGACAAGCTATGTAGATCCAGACGTCCACGGCACTGAAACCCTCGCTCGCAATCTCGTCTCCGAATTGCGTGTTCGGCTTGAGGAAGCCGCCGGCACATGCCTTGTCCTCGTGGCCCATAGCATGGGGGGACTGATTGTGTTCGAAGGCCTGGTCGAAGAAATGAACCATGGCCGTGCAGAGCAGAAGCCAACGAGTTTGCTTCGCCTCATCTCGCTGTTCGCAGTGCCAACCAAAGGCAGTCGGGCGGCGGACGCGGCAGCCACCGTGATTGAACGATTTGGTCTGCCCGAGGGGTTCCTAAACAAGCAGATCAGGTCTCTAGAGGGCGATGCCTGCGATTCGTTGATAGCTTGTGTAGCACGACAAATCTACGATCCACCGGACAATGGACCGCACTCCCGACGGATTCCTATCCGCATGGTGGTGGCAAGCCGCGACACCGCTGTTGGCGTCGGTGACAGCGACATGACAAACGCACCTTTTCAAGAACCTCCTGCCCTAGGAGCCTGTCGAAATACCGGCATTGAAAGCGGTGTCCATGGCGTCTGAATGCCTGCACATCTTCATCGGCTCCGGGTCGAATTTCACCGGTGACCGGCGCCCGGACCCACCTCGGCGGCCAGCCTTGCCGACAATTCTGCCTGCCAGGGCTGCAATTCCGGTCGAATTCGGCTAAATTCCTGTTCTCAAGCCATGCTCCTTTGCCCTTCATGCCGCCGAATGTCCGCCCAACAGCAGCCGGTGCATGCGCTTCAGGTTCCATGACGTGCAGACCAGGCTCCACTCGCCCTGAACAGCCTCGATGCCGCGCAGGCTGAACTGGTCAAAGCCCATGACCCTCTTGATGATTCCGAAGACCGGCTCGACGGCGGCCTTGCGCTTCGCGTAGATCCGCTCCCCTTCGGCAGAGCCCATCCGGTGCTTCATCCGCTCAACCGCATCGGCATCGGCAGGAGGCTCTGTCACCGGCACCCTTCTCTCCCGGAGTGGACGGTTGTGGTGCTGCCGGCCGGAAGCAATCAGGGGCTCGATGCCCCGATCGTCGCACAATTCAACATTGGCGCGGCTGAAATACCCGGTATCGGCGACGATGCCAGCCGGGCTGCCGACATCCTCGAGCGCGGCAAGCGCCGGTGCCATCTCGTCGACATCATTCGGTCTCTGGCTGACATGGGCATGGACAATGAGGTGGCTGCCATGGTCCACCGATGCCTGGGCGTTGTAAGCCTGCTCGAAGCCTCCGGATGACGGCATGATCCGCGAATCCGGGTCGGTGAAACTGATCTGGTCCCTGGGGCGGGGGCCCGGCACCGGCGGCTTCGGCGGCCTGCCGCCGAGCTTGCCTCCCCGTTCCCGTTCCTTCTGGCGCCGCTCTTGCATCTTCTCCTCGTATGCCGCCTGTTCGGCTGCATGGCGGGCCGCGGCGCGGGCCTCGATCTCCTTCCTGGCCTCGGCGATCTTCGCCAGGCGCTCTTGCCGGCGCCCGAGTTCCTCGGGAATGTCGAGAGCGCACTCCTGCTCGTCCGCCGCCTCGGCCAGTTCCAGCAGCCGGGCGACCTGCGCCTTCAGCTGCGCCTCGATGCGCTCCATATGCAAATGGCTCATCGCCCGGTGGCGGCTGGCATTGGCCTTCACCTTGGTGCCATCGAGGCTGACATGGCCAAGCTTCAGCATGCCCATGGTGCCGGCAATCGACAGCACCTGGACAAACAGCTCCTGCAGGGCAGGCAGGTGGCGCTTGCGGAAACGGGCAATGGTGTCATGGTCGGGATGAAGATTGCCGGTGACATAGCGCACCGCAACCGAGTCATGCGTCGCCGCTTCCAGCTTGCGGCTCGAATGCACGCCGGTTGAATAGCCGTAAAACAGCAGCGCCGTCATCATCACCGGGCAATAGGCTGGCTTGCCGCCATGCCGGTAGACGCCGGTGATCTTGTCCAGATCCAGGGATTCGACGATCTCGACGACAAAGCGGGCCAGGTGATCGTCCGGCAGCCACTCCTGGATCGAAGGTGGCAACAGCCAGACCTCGTCACGATTGGCCCTCTGGAACCTGATCGACACAACATCATCCTCCAGACTGTTCATTCACTGCCCGATACTACCATATCTTGTGGAAAAGGACAGGAAATCACTGCAAATCCATGGCCAAATCCGACAGGCTCCTAGAACTCGATTACGACCATCATGACGTGAAGCTGCCCAATTCGCATGAAGATAATCGTTACTTAGCCTTGGCACACGACATTCAGACGATGGTTGCCGAGCGCTTCGCCGAGCTGTGCCAACGCTGTCTGCATGGCGTCAGAAGCGATCGTACACTCGCGGAAACCGATCTGGAAATACGATATGGGGCAATGCTCCGCAAACGTCTTGCAGACTCCATAGGCCGACCGGAAGTCGAGCGACACGTCTACGAGCGCTATCTTCAGCTCGTGCTGCACGATTGCGCATCGCTCGGACGTCCGCCGTTCGACTCTGCGAACCGCGCCATCATCGTGTTGAAACTCAGTGGAAATCTGGACAGTGCCAGTTGACCACACCCAAGAGGTCCGCCGCAGACCGGATAGCGAAACGGCGTGGCAAGACTGGGTCCGGTTTGTCTATCCGCGGGTTTACTACACGGTCTATCGCGTTACTCGAGGCGATGTTCAGCAGACCGAGGATCTGACTCAGTCAGCGATCGAGAGATTCCTTCGATACCGAGCAATGGAAAGGGTAAAAACAGACCAAGATTCAGTCGCTTATCTCGTGCGCACTGCACGGCGGCTGAACCTCGATTTCATTCGTGAACAAAAGGGTCAGAATGAACTGCACGAAGACATCGAGCGAACGACGGAAGACGTAGCAGTGCATACTGAAGACCAAGTCTCCACCGCATTGGATTTCGAACGACTGATGAAGCGACTGGCAACACCTGACCGCCATTTGATCTGATGGCTGTGCGAAGGCCGGTCGGTGGTCGAAATTGCGACGTATCTTGAGATTTCCTACACTGCGGCAGCGGCACGGATTCATCGAGCCAAGGCTCGACTGAAAAAATTTGCCGAAGATGTGCAAAGAACCGACCCCAGCGCCGGTTTAGATAAGTGATAGGGAAACAAGCTTCCATACCAGGGAGATGCACAATTAGCAGACAACACGGCAAAAAGGGCATAGGCCGAGAGTCCGAAGATATTGCCGCCTTCGACATGGATGACCTTCTGGAGCAGATGTCCATTCTCGCGGACCAGGCGGGCGATTGGCGCCCTCACCTTCCCTACGCGGCTGCGGTGGGATTCCTTGAGGACGAGAAGTACCAACAGCAACACGGTGCCCATGTCGATGGCTGTCAATATTGTCAACAGCTTATCGATGCGTTGCGTCCCAGCGAAGACACGATGGCCAAGCTGCTTTCCAGAGTGGCAGAACTCTCACTTGGCTCCGAGGTCCGGGTTGACTTTGCCGATGCCGTAGCGGAAGCCCGCTGGAACCTCGACTCGTTACGAGATGTCGTTCTTGCTCAATCGCACGGCGATCACCCCGGCGCACTCAGGGCTTGGGCAAACGCGCAACAGCACCTTGTACACGCGAGCCAGTCATTGGACGATCTAAATGGCGGAGCGCTAGTGCCGTGGACAGCGACTGTAGCACTGTCGCTGGACACACAACCCAACGTGACTCCCTTAGAGAGAGGAAGGAACAAGTTCGGAGAAATTCTAGGAGATACAGTATCACTCCTGCTTGCATCTCGTCTTCGGGTGGCACTCGCAGGCGATCTGCAGACTGGAGGAATTTCCGAAAGGATTTGCAATCTAGCTCACCGGTTTGGACGCCGACGAGTCTCCGCTCGATCAAAGAACTTTCCTGTAGCCGTGGACGAATTGAAACTCGGTGTTACGGAGTATTGTGCTTGGCCAGTACATATCAGTATGCCGTTGGAGAAAGTTGACACATACGAGGCCAATTTCGGCAAATTGGGTATGATCCAATGGCTTACGCTTCAGGGCGAATCACGTCCATACTCCGATTTCGTAGAAATGGATCGCCATCAGCCTGTTGCCGAGGAATGGGAAAGAGGACTGACTGCACTGAGAAACACCATGATTCATGATAGCCTCGGTCAAATTACTATGGGAGGCAGCACAGACATTAGCCACGGCGCAATGCCATCGTTGGCACAAGACGCAATGGCGTCTCTGCGTAGCGAGAGCCCGCTATATGTTCTTGGAGGATTCGGCGGCTGTGCCCATGAGGTAGCTGTGGCCATGAAATTGACAGAGAAACAGCCAACAGATTACTTCAATTGGCAAGGCTTCGACGAATTTAGTCGCTTCATTGGCGCCAAGCATCTCCATAACGGACTTAATGATTCAGAAAACCACACGTTGGCCGAGACGACGGACGTGGAAGAAGCTGTGCAACTAGTTGGCCTTGGAATGGGGCGTGTTGTTTCCCAGTTGGAAAGACGATCTTGAGTGCTATGCCACACTGATGGTCTGCTAATGAGGTTTCAGCCACAAAAAATGGCTTTCCGGTTCCAATTCGAATCGGTCGTGATAGAATGCGCCAATCCATTCCTGAACAATGTGCCACTGACCTTGCAGTTCAGACTGGAGAAGATGTGGTCTGTGTTCGGCTATCAAGCCAGTCCCTTGAGCGTCGGTCAGCCCTGCGGTCCATCAACTTCCATGTGCGGTACGACTATGGTCCCAGTTACTCGTTGAGTGTCGCTCCGGTCAAATTCGATCCTCGCAAGAGCCCTGCCCTACAGGTGCTTGTCATCTTAATTGGGGCCGCTCGGACGAGCTTCGGGTGCTGCCATAGTTACCTACAACCATCCCTCTGCAGGAACGGTCTCAAGTCCACGTCACCCGAGGTTCCGAAACGTTCTCTGTCGACACGACAGCACGATGATCCGGATGTCCTGCGCCTGCCGCGTCAACGCATCGAACATCCGCATTGACAGCGCTGCACAGCTGCCCCGGTTTCACCGGAGCGCGGAGCGCGGAGGGGAAACCGGGCCGGTGGTGATGCACCGGGCTTCAGTTGCCGAAACACGCAAAGACAAAGCCCCGGAGGACAATTGACCGAAGTCCCGGAAGACTGCATTTCAAGCCGAGACCCTGCTGCCCCCGTGCATGGAATGCCTGTTCCGTGCCTGATTCACTCCAGCACCCGGAACCTGTCGGTCGCAGTGACCAATTCGTGGACAATGCCCGGTTCCGTCGCGGCGTGCCCCGCATCGGGAACCACGCGGAGGTCGGCCTCCGGCAGCGCGAGATGCAGATCCCAGGCATTTCGAATCGGTGTGCAGACGTCATACCGGCCGTGCACGATTACCGTCGGGATCCGGCTGATGCAGTGAGCGCGTTCAAGCAGTTGCCCATCGGTTTCAAAGAAACCTCCATTCATGAAGTAGTGACACTCGATCCGTGCGAAAGCCTCCGCGAAACGATCTGACCCAAAGCGCGCCACTCGTTCCCGGTCCGGCAAGAGCGAGAGTGTAGCGCCTTCCCACATGCTCCAGGCGCGCGCTGCCTGCATCCTTACACTCTCCCGTTCATCCGTCAGACGATCGTGATATGCCGAGATCAGGTCATCCCGCTCACTCTCCGGAATGGGTTCCAGGAATTTCTCCCATTCATCCGGGAAAATGTAACTTGCCCCTTCCTGGTAGAACCACATGAGTTCCAAACGCCGCAGCGTGAAGATACCTCGCAAGACCAACTCGGTTACACGTCGCGGATGGGCCTGGGAATACGCCAAAGCCAAGGCACTGCCCCAGGAACCGCCAAAAACAAGCCAGTCCCTTATGCCCAGATGTTTGCGAAGGGCCTCCATGTCCGAGACAAGGTGCCACGTCGTGTTGTCCTTCAACGATGCATGCGGTGTGCTCTTGCCACAGCCGCGCTGATCGAAAAGGACGATATTGTAGCTTTTCGGATCAAAATACCGACGCTGGACAGGTTCAATACCCGCACCCGGTCCGCCGTGCAGAATGACTGCCGGTTTTCCCTGGGGATTGCCGACGAGTTCAAAATAGATGTTGTGAAGACCCGAAACCTGTAACTGCCCGGTCCTGTAGGGTTCGATCTCGGGATAGAGAACACGCCTGTCACCGACTGCATGCAATTCACTTCCAAGAGTTTGCATGTATGCCTCCGTCATTTTCACGCGAGATAGTCAGCACCATCCCGTCTTTCGGTGCTTCCGTATGCGAAAGCCAGACCGACTGCATCGCAAGCCAGACCCCGTGCCCTATGCGGCCTCAACCGACTCGTTCAATGCTCTGAGTAATGTCCCAAGTTCATCCAGTTTCTGTCCTTCAGGTGCTGTCAGCGGCGGCCGACTGGCACCAAGATCCACTCCGGCCAGCCCGGTTGCTGCCTTGATGCTCGACGCGTAGCCTTCCGACTCGAAAAAGTGGTTTATGGGAAACAGCTTTTCCCAGAGACTCCTGGCCCTCGGAATGTCACACATTTCCACGGCCAGGCGATAGAGTTCGACACATGCCCCTGGAATTGCGTTGGCTGCGCCCCATGCACAACCGGATGCCCCATGAACAAACGTTGCCAGCGTCCCGGTATCCCAACCGTTGAAGATAACCAGCCTTTGACCAAATTCGACTACAATTCGCTGAAACTGGACCAGGTCATCGGCACCCTCTTTCAACATCTTCACGTTGTCGATTTCGCACAGTCGGCTCAACAAACCGTGGTCAATGTTGATTTTCGAGGCATACGGATTGTTATAGATCATGATGGGCAGCGAAACCGACCGGCTGATTGTTTCAAAATAGGTGAGCAATTGGTCTGTGGTGGGAATCTCGTAATAGGGTGGTGATACCAACAACCCGTCCGCGCCGGACTCCATGGCGTCCTTGCTCAATACGACCGCGTCGGAGGTGCTGCAGGATCCGGTGTGTGCAAGGACAGGTACTCTTCGATCAACCAGCGCCACCGTTTCCCGCGTAACGAACATGCGCTCCTCTTGACTCAGAGCCGAAAACTGACCGGTTCCGGCACATGTGATTATTCCATGAATTCCGTTTGCCACCTGAAAATCAATGTGGCGGGCCAGGGCTTCCCGATCAACCTTGAGTTCAGCATCAAATGGCGTGCATATCGGTGTGAAGATCCCTCTGAATTGTTCCATCCCGATCCTCCAATCCCGTTTCAGGGAATTCGTTTGAGGCTGCAATTCCTCACCATGGTTAACGAGGAGCCTATCAAACGGTCGCAATTGTTCCAAACTTTCCGTGCCGGCGACTTTGCCCGCAATTGCCCTCCCGGGAAATGACCGGTTCGGCCAGTCTCCTGCCCCAGCGATTTGACCCGGTCAGCCAAGATCCTCGGATCCGGAACGAAATGACTCCAGTCGCACTGGTTTTCCAAATGGGAAGGTACGAGGATCTCCGTCGTCGTGAAGGTCGATGAACTTCCCAGACGGTTTGCGGGAACTGACCCTGCCAGTATCGAGATACGTCTCGATGCCGTCGATCACGAGGTCATCGGCACGGGTTTCTGTCACCGGGATGGTGTCTTGATATGCGTGTTGTCGCATTCCGGGGCGACCGCGGAATGGCCGGAAGGGGCGGGCTGCGACGTTGCGGGTCTCTCCTCGAAGGCCGCGCAGCATGAGTGCGGGCAATTGCCGGTGGATGATCAAGTTTACGAGCAGACATCCAGGGCCGACAGTGCCAACACCTTGGCACATTGGGTCATTTGGCTGATCAGCACATAGGCGTCGGGCTCGCATTCTCCGCCTGTGGGACCATAGATCACGCATGGTATTCCGGCGTTCCACAAATGAATCGTATCATTTGCGGAATAGGACAGGGGAAGGACGGCACCGACGGATTTTGGCGGAGAGCCGGTTGCCAGTTCGTGTGCACGAGAAACAACGCCAACGATGTGTTCATCCTTCGGCAGGTCAAAGGGTTCCATTATCCTCTGCCGAGATCCTGGAATTGCCTTGGGAACCGGAATCTCGATCTCGAACTTCAATTCCGGATCCTCGTCTGCAAGTGGAGCAAGCGCTTGCCGAACATCGTCCGCAATCGATTCGGGCGATTGGCCGTGCACGAAATGGACATTGATGACCGCGGTGCAGAAGTTGGAAATGTAATAGGGATCGGCAAGGTTGTACTCACGCCCCAAGCCGCCGATGACTCCGCCGACATGAAAGACCGGCATTCCGGGGAGATCATCCCTCGGTTCATAGGTCATATTGATGTTTGACAGTGCACCGATCACTTTCTGCATCTTCTCGATGGCGTCCACCGAGCCTTCCGGATATCTGACGTGCTTCGTCGTGCCGAGCGTATGGACAGCCATATGGAGCACTCCCACATGCACTGTGGCAATGCTCTCCGTACCGAAGCACTCTGCGACCACGGCCATGTCCGTCCTGATGCCCCTGTCAAGCATGTGGACAGTTCCGTCTCCTCCGGACAACTCACCCGCAACGCATGCGACCACGACGTCCCCTTTCAGCGGTGCCCGGCACTTTCTCAGTTGTTCCGCGGCGAGCACCATGGCGGCAATTCCGCCCTTCATGTTGAAGCTTCCTGCGCCGTACATGCAATCGCCTGCGATGCGAGGCGTCCAGGGATCGTGCGCCCATCCGTCGGCGAGCGGGTCCATGTCAATATGGCCGTTGAACATGAGGCTCTTGCCACCGCCACTGCCCTTCAACGTGGAAATGGTCTGAAGGCGGCCGGGAGCGACTTCCTGGATTTCCACTTCATACCCGCGTTGGTCGAAGTAGTTTCCCAGGAATCTCGCAATGTCTGCTTCCTGTCCCTTGAAGCTCGGAATCCTTATCAGCCGTGCCAGGAACTCGAGCATTTCATCCTTGTCGCGATCGATGGCGGCGACAAGGTCAGTGACCAATCTTCCGTTCATCTCACCTCCAGTGCCGGGCCCCGGACGGTTTCGTCCCGGCAGGTTTCATCATCCGGTTCATACCGGACGATCGCATCCGGCATGCTTCGGAAACCCCGGGCCAGCGGAATTGCCTTCGTTTTCTCCGGGCCTTCCCAGCAGGATCTGGGCAATTCGGGTTGTGACAGCCTCGGCGACCGCCCGAACCTCGCTCGGCAACAGGCTGGCGATCGGATGGGGAACCGTGGCGAAAACGAATTCCGGTGCACCCCTGACTTCCGCCGTGGCCGACGCGTTGGTAGCCAGCGCGTCCGTCACGAGAGCAGCAGCGGGCATTCCCCTGCGTTCAAGCTCCAGCGCATCGCAGATGCTGAATGATGCGCTTGAACCGCAGTCGCCAACGCCTGCGATCGCGACATCGCAGTCATTGACGAGGTCCTCGAGCAATACAGTTTGTGCAAGCCTGGAGGAACTCGACTTTGCCGAGCTGACCACGGATTTCACGCCGTAGTCAATTTTCAGCATTGACCCGACCTCCTCCAGGAGCAAGTCAGCATTTCGCTTGCGATTTCCGAGCAATCCCAGAGTCAGCCCTTCGAGTGAATCTGGACGGTTGGCCGTACGGATCACTTCGCTTGTGATTTCGATTGCCGGGCTGTGAACGTTCACGGGATTCAGCCCGGCAGCTACCCCTGCATTCGCCTTGTCAGTCATTCTTGCCACCAATGCGCTTGATGATCACCTTCCCCCCGGATTGCACTTCGACCAGCGGGACGAACGCGCAAAAGGCGCCTGCCCGACCTCCGCCAACGATCAGGGATATGTCCTCGGAAGTGCACACGGCTCCGCTCACCGGTTCCGCGGTTGCGGAAACCCCGCGACCCGCGGACTCCTGGCGCTCGATCCAGTTCAAGACCTCTTCACGCTGGATGCGTGCGATCGTGTCCCTGACACGCTGCTTCGACCACCCGGCCGCGCCGAAATGTCCTGCAATCTCCGGGCTGACGATTGCTACCAACCCCCGACTTGCGGTTACCGCTCCGAAAACCCCGTAACAAGACGCCAGAAGTCCTGGCCCAAAGCTGCGAAGTATGTCCGCCGGGTCCCGTTCAACATGGTTTCTGACCTGAATTGGGGGCAGGCCTGAGAATGCTGCCACCGTGCTCTCGGTCGTTCCGAACCCGTGTTCGACATGAAAGGGATTCCAGGGACTCTCCTGCTCGGCTTCGGCGACACACCAGGTGTACATCGCCGCGTGCCCAAACGTCGCCATCCGCAGTCGTTGCATCCGGCCGACCGCATTTGCCACCAATAGCTGAACTGCCCTTCCAATCGCGGCATTTGCCCGGTTTCCCGGACCAAGGATGGCAGTGCCGGCATTCATGCCGATTGCCGGCACAATCGGACCATTCACGATCAGGAAGACCGTCGCGCCATCCGTCGACATGCAGATTGCATGCAGATTGAACGCCGGCTCCATGATGGCTTCCACAGCTGCCAGGACGACCGGAAAATGTTCGGGAAGGCATCCGGCCATGATTGCGTTTGTCGCGACCATTTCGACAGAAATCGGCTTGTTTGAAATCGGAGCCCATCCAGCGACATCCAGTGGAGACCGGCTTGACCGTTGCGTGAACATCCGCACTTTCTCCGGAGTCGGCGGGACTATGGGCAAGCCGTCCGTCCACTCCTGGAGAAAGAAGAATTCCTGCGCGGCTGCAAGATCGTCAAATTCGAGCCGGGCCGCACTCGAAGCGGTGCTATTCAATTTCTGAGTCCGGTAGCGTCCCTATTGCTCAACAACGGCAACGGCCTCGATTTCCACAAGATACTCGGCATTTGCGAACGCCTTCACAACCAACATGGTGTTCGAGGGCAGCTTCAGACCGTCCCAAATCTCGTTTCGCACCTTTCGGACGATTGCGAAATGGTCGGGGTTGGTTACGTAAGTGGTTGTTTTCACGATATCCTGGAGCGTGCCGCCGGCTGCCTTTACCGCCTCGTCCAGATTATGCCATACCTGCCGTGTCTGGGCTTCCAGGTCTCCGGCATGAACCAGATCCGAGCCTGTGTCTGCGCTCACCTGCCCGGAAATGTACACGGTATTCCCTACCCTCACGATATGTGTGTATCCCCCGTAAGTATCAGGGAGGTCCCTTGGATTCATATATTCGACTGCATTCATGTTGGTTTCCCCCGGTTCCCGCAAAATGTTGTGCACCGCAGTTGTTGATGAAACACCGGCCAGCAGGCGCTGTCCTGGAAACTCCCTATGACAGGTGCTCACCCCGGTCGACGCTGATCGCCTGTCCGGTAATGCTCGCAGCCAGTTCCGAGGCCAGAAACAGATAGATTCCGGCAATGTCCCTGGGTTTCATGAGTGACTCGATGGACTGAACTGAAATCTGTTCCTTCAACAGCGCGTCGGGGTCCCTTCCCTCGAGTTCGGCCATACGGTGCAGGTTGGCCATAGCCATCTCGGTTTCGGTCCAGCCAGGACACACCACGTTGACCGTAATGCCCCGGGAACCCAGCTCTCGCGAAAGGCTCCGCATCATTCCAATTATGCCGTGCTTGGAGGCACAGTATGCCGAGTGGTGGGCCACTGCCGTCTTGCCCCAAACCGACGAGGTGAAGATTATTCGACCTCCATGTCTCATTTTTGGAACAGCTTCCCGCGTCACGAAAAAGTTCCCGAACAGGTTCACTTCCAGAACCCGTCGAAAGTCCTCTTCAACCTCCGGTTGCGGATCGAGTATCGGAACGAACCGCTCGATACCGGCATTGTTTATGAGAACGTCCAATTGCTCCACGCGCCCGATCTGTTCAGCTACGGCTTCCCGGTCGCTGATATCGCAGACAATGGCTTTCACCCCGATCCCGGACCTGGTTTCCACCTCCGTCGCTGCGTCGCGAATGCTGTCCGTCTCCGCAAGCATCGTGAGTCGGGCGCCGAATTCGGCAAACAGGTGGCTGATCGCGAGGCCGATTCCAGTGCTTGCTCCGGTAACGAGCACGGACTTGTTCGACAAATCTATCTGCATGGCGGACTTCACTTAAGTGCGCCGCAAGATTGATTTCGACCGAATGCCGACATATTTGGATTGAACGTAGTTGTTGATCGCCTCCTGGCCCTTTTCGCGCCCGAGACCGGACTCCTTCATTCCACCAAAAGGCGTCTCGACTCCTCCAGTATACCAGTCGTTGACATAGACCTGTCCCGCTTCAAGGCGATCGGCGGTCCAGAGCGCCTTGTCAATATCCTTGGAAAATACGCCGGCTGCGAGGCCATACCTCGTGCAGTTCGCATACGAAACCGCCTGTTCCGGTTCCTCGAAGGTTGTTACTGCCAGGACCGGGCCAAATATCTCTTCCCGGGCAATGCGCATGCTGCTCTCGACACCGGCAAAAACAGTCGCCGGCATGAAGTGGCCTGCCATGTCCGACAAGCGTTTTCCTCCGATCACCGCGGTAGCGCCCTCCTCCGTGCCGGCAAGGCAGTAACCCTCAACACGGTCAAGTTGGGCGGCCGAAGCAACCGGGGTCAGTTCGCTGTCCTCGATCCCGGGACCAACGCTCAGCCTCTTTGCCATGTCCACCACGCGGTCAACCGCCTCATCGTGGATGCTTCGGTGAACAATCAACCTCGACATTCCGTTGCATGCCTGCCCGGCATTCGGGAAGATTCCCCAGCGGACACTCTCGACGAGTTGATCAAGGTCGGCGTCCGAGTAGACGATCGCGGCAGACTTCCCACCGAGTTCGAGAACACAGGGAACCACCCGCTCGCACGTGCTGCGCATCACGCTCTTTCCGGTTTCGATCGAGCCCGTAAAGACGACCTGATCAACATCGGGATGCGCAGCCAGATGAGCACCCGCATCCTCACCGATCCCGCAAACAATATTGACGGCTCCTTCAGGCACGCCTGCCTGCTCGCAGGCTTCCGCCAGCAAGCACAGGATCAGGGGTGTCAATTCGGGAGACTTGATGACGACGGCGTTCCCGGCGGCCAGAGCAACCGACAATGACCGCGCGGCAACTTCCACAGGGTTGTTCCAGGGCACAATCTGGGCGGATACTCCGTAGGGCACAGGTGCAGCGAATCCAACCAGGTCTGCACCAAGCGGAATGTAGCGGCCCTCGATCTTGTCTGCCAGGCCTCCATAGTAATCGAAATAGAGAACGGCATCATCAATCTCTCCGCGTGCAAGAGAGATCGACTTGCCGTTTTCGAGGCAGAGGACCTGCGCAGCTTCATCGCCCATGGCCGCCAGTGCCTGGCCAATACCCGTGACGAGGCGGCCCCTCTCGGATGGGCGCATGTCAACCAGCGTTCGTGCCTGAACACAATCGCGCGCGGCTTCGACGGCCTTGTCGACATCTTCCCTCTCCGCTTGCGCAATCCTGGCAAGCTGCAAACCCGTCGCCGGGTTTTCGACCGAAATGTGACCGCCCCTGATGCCCTCAACCCATTGACCGCCAATGTAGTTTTGCCAATATGGCTTGATGTTCTCCGGCATTTTGCATTCTCCTTCATGCTTCCCGGCGCGGATTGCACCGGTTCACGGGCGTTAGGGCTGAGGTGAACTCGTGAAATACACATGCATCAGATTTCACCAACAGCATAACGGGAATCCATTGCTGGCATCAATGCTTGCTCTCTTTCTGCAGGAAATGCACGGCGCCCATCAGGATGATCGTCAGGACAACGAGCAAGGTCGCAATTGCGGCAATGGTCGGACTGATTTCGGTTCTGATCCCGTCCCAGATCTCCTTTGGAAGGGTAGTCACCTCGGCGGTCGAAAGGAACAGGGCAACGACAGGTTCGTCCCAGGACACTATGAAGCAGAAGAAGGCGGACGTCGCCAAACCAGTCTTGATGGCAGGCAGCACCACCCTGAGAAGGACGGTGGCTGGCGGAGCACCAAGCGTGGCCGCTGCGTGTTCAAGGGTTTCATCCATTCCGCGCAAGGTCGCGCCCAGTATGACGACCACGTAAGGGAGTGTCAGCACCACATGGGCGACGACCAGCCCGGGCGATACCAGTGGCATGGAAGGGATCGGGTCGGCTTTCGAAAACAAGCCGCCTTCCCTTCCATCTGTCACCCCTACAACCCACAGCATGAAGATGAACGAAACACTGATGACCAGCGCGGCGACAGCCCAAGGCCTCAGCGCGTGCCATGCCCTGGGTGCATCTGCCGGGCCTGAACCCTTCCGACCCTTGGCTGAGAGCAAGAACAGCAGTGAAGCCGCACCGATGGCCAGGGCGAATGAAATCACGGCCCACTCGCCTGCCGGCGAAAGCGAAGGAAGCGGAATCGGCTGAAAGAACCCTCGCAGGTTCTTCGACAGGAAGAAGAACATCGCTATCGCAGTTACAAGCACCGGCATGATCAGAGGCGACACGATAATCGCACTGAACAGCGCCTTGCCCCGGTAGTTGCCTCTCGTGAGGCCATAGGCCGCGAGACAGCCGATCGGCACGCTGATTGCTACGACCGACAATCCCAGCTGCAGGCTGATGATCGTCGCCGGCACCCATCGCCCGGTGGAGCCAAAATGACTGGCACCCCTCACTCCAAAATAGTCCTGGTACCACCGCAGCGTGAATCCCTTGGGTGGAAACTGCAGATAGATCGAATCGGTGACAGAGAGCGGCGCAATGATCAAGGTGGGGAAAACCAGAAAGACAAACACCAGCGCGACAAAGGAGTAGAGGATCAATCGTCGAATCGTATCCCAGACCGGTCTATGGGGCACAGTCACCGTCATTTGACTGAATTCCTCAAGATCCCGCTACCGCGACCTGTACAGTTGCTCGAAACTCATGAAACGCGCGTAGAGAATATACAGCGCGAGAGTGACGATCAGCAGAAGAAATGCCAGGGCAGACGCGAATTCCCAGTTGTTCAACTCGTTGATTTGAAGCGCAATTATGTTCGATATCATTCTGTCTGATGCTCCCCCGAGTATTGCCGGAGTAATGAAAAATCCAAGAGAAAGGATAAAGACCAGCAATGCGCCGGCTCCGACTCCCGGCAGGGACAGTGGAAGATATACGCGCCACCACGCCCTGAAGGGCCCGGCGCCGAGATTCGCCGCGGCAAGCATGTATTCCCTCGGGATTTCCCGCATTACGGCAAATACCGGAAGAATCAGGAGCGGAAGCAGGATGTGAATCATCCCGATCATGGTGCCCGTCGTGTTGAATACGAGGCTCAACGGGCCGTCAGTGACGCCAATCCACTCCAACGTCTCATTCACCAGTCCACGACGGCCAAGAATGACCCGCCAGGCAAACGTGCGGATCAGAATGCTCGTCCACATTGTCATGATCAACACAGCAAGAAGTGCCCTGCGTACGGTGTCGGGCGCAGTGGCGAGGACGTATGCTGTCGGGTATCCGGCCAGCAAGCATCCAACCGTCGTCATGATCGAGATCCAGAATGTATTCAGGATCACGCGCTGATAGGGAGTTGAGGCCAACGCCCTGCCATATTGATCGAGCGTCTCGAAATCATATGTAACGGCGATTGAATCCGCGCTGCCAAAGCTGAGGAGGAACATCCTCCAGAGCGGAATGGCCAGGAATATAACGACAAACAGAACCGCTGGCGCAACAAGGGAAACAAAGAACAGCTGCTTTCTGATTCGCAGCCAGCGAAACAGGTTTTCCTCTGTTCGTGTTGCCATTCCGGGAGGGGTCTTGAGCGATGTCATTCCCTTGGCAAGCATCTGTCAGCGGCCCGCCTCTTGAACATCAACACACCTGGCTTTTTCCGGTTCCGGCATGTCTCTGAACTCCGGAAACCTAGTCCTGGAATCCACCCTCTTCCTTCCTGCTGTCAACCGGCACCATGTCTTCCGCCGACCAGCCAACACGCACCCTGTCTCCCTTGGCCAACTGGACTGCTGTTGCCCGGAACAAGGTTTTTGCCGTCACGGTCGTCTCTTCACCTATCTGCACGACGGACTTGACGACATCGCCCAGGTAAATCGTTTCGGTCACCATGCCCTCATATGTGTTGTGCAACTCATCCGGGCTCGGGTTGATCAGGATACTCTCCGGTCGGACAACCGCCGTGACCGACTGCCCCGTTTCATGCCCGTCCTGTGAAATATATGAGAATGACAATCCATCCGGGGTTGCCGCGACCTGCCGCCCGCCAATTGATTCCGCTATCTCCCCTTCCAGAACATTCGTCTCGCCGACGAAGTCTGCCACGAAACGATTCCCGGGTCTCTTGTAGAGTTCGGTAGGAGTGCCAACCTGCTGAATCGTACCATTTTTCATGACAATTATCCTGCTGGACATTGTCAGCGCCTCGCCCTGGTCGTGCGTGACAAAGATGACCGTCAGCCCCAGCCTTTCGTGCAAGTGAAGAAGTTCGATCTGCAACTCTTGCCGAAGCTTGAGGTCCAGCGCTCCGAGCGGCTCGTCCAGAAGCAGCAATGCCGGCTCGTAGACCAACGCCCGCGCCAGAGCGACACGTTGCTGTTGACCTCCGCTAAGCTGGTCGATGCGACGGTCCTCAAACCCGGGGAGTCGCACAAGGCGCAAGGCGGATGTCACGCGTTGCTGGATTTCAGTTCGCTTCAATCGCCGCATTTCCAGCGGAAACGCGACATTGCCAAAGACATCCATGTGCGGAAAGAGGCTATAGTGTTGGAACACCATTCCAACGTTCCGCTTGTAGGTCGGCAGCGCAACTACCGAAACGTCATCAAACAGGATGTCACCGGCAGTCGGGACCGTGAAACCGGCGATCATTTGCAACGCCGTGCTCTTTCCCGAGCCGCTCGGACCCAACAGGGTTACGAATTCACCTGCATTGATGACCACTGTCGCGTTGTCGAGAGCGCACACATCATCGTAGTACTTGGTAAGACTCCTGAGGGAAACCTTGGCACCACGCAACTTGGCATAAGTCCCCGCGACAGCAGACTTATCTTCCTGCATCTGAAGAATCGAACTTGTTAGCAACGAGAACGACCCCCGCCACCGATGCATTGGTGGCGAGGCTCGTTCCTCTGTAGTTGATCTGGCACTAGCTTGTGGTACCGGATCAGATAACCCTACTGCATCGCTTCCAGGAGTTTCTCCTCTGCGTAGTCCTCCTTGGTACCCATCCACTTCTCGTCGAAGAAAACAGCGAATGGAATGTTGCGGGTGGACGTCGGCAGTTCTTCCCGAACCGCGTCATACTCCGGTCCGACGAAGTGCTCGGGGGCCCTTGTATTGGCTGGCCCAAAGCTGATGAACTGCTGGAATCGGGCATTGTTTTCAGGAAAACTTGCCCAGGCGGCTATCAGGTTGGCAAGGAGATACCTCTCGGGCTCCGCTTCGGCCAATCCCTTGGGGATCACCCAGCCGCCGGTACCAACGAAATATCCGCATTCCCAGCAGATCTTCAACGGTGCGCCCTGCTGCGCGGCATCCCAGATCCGGCCGTTCCAGGCACTGCTCATGTTTACGTCGCCAGCCAGGAGCATTTCAGGTGGTTGTGATCCCTGTTCCCAAAAGACAATGTCATTGCCGGCCTGGTCAACCCAGTCCGCGAACCAGGCGTAGTCGTCGTCGATGACCTCGTCGGGGATCTGTTGCAACGACTTGCGTCCTTCATCCGTATCAAGGAGTTCAGGATTGCGCCCCAGTCTCATGATCTGGAGTTGCGCACCATCACCGATCTTGCCACGAAGTGAACGCGGGCCTGGAAATCCTTCCAGATCGAAGAAATCTGCCCAGCTCTTCGGACCTGAATCTCCAGGATAGACTTCGGTGTTGTAAGCCATGGTCAGAGCCCATGTAATTCCACCACCTGCGACGTACGGGCCTATTGCAGTCGTCGCTTCTACCCAGTCCCTGAGATCAACGATTGACGTGTCCCACGGGTCAAGAGAATCTGTCTCAAGCAACCTTGCAGCAAACCCCGTTCCGATGTCGACTGCGTCGTAAATGTAGTTGCCCGTCTCGGCAACGGCCCGAATCTGGGCTGCCGAGGGAAGCGGACTGTCATCCACGATGTTGATGCCAAACTGATCCTCCAGGGGTTCCAGCCAAGCCTTGCGAACAGCCGCCGAAAATGCGCCTCCCGTCGACATAAGGATGAATTTTTCGCCCCGGTGCTTTTCCAGTTCAGCATTGATCTCTTCAAGCGTGGCCGGAGCCTCCGATGTCCAATCGGACATCATTCTCATGTCACCCACAGCGCCCAAGGCACTGCCGAAATAGACGGCCATTGCGCTCACGGCCACAAGGCCGCTGCGAAGCTTCAAATACATTTTCCCCTCCCTATTCTCAGAATATCAGGATTCCTGCTTCCGCCCAGCGGCGGACGGGCCTCGACACGGAGGCCAAGAGAGGGCTTGCCAACTGAAAACACTGAAAGATTCTGCAAGCCCCATCTTACAAAACGAAGCCGGAATCCTGCGTTTGAAAGGTCAAGTCTGGCTACAATCGCCCGTATAGTCAATGAGTATCTGCAATACTGGGGAAACTTGTTTCGAAAACGGGCTTGATTCGAAGCTCCGCATTTGTAGCCGGAACAGCGAGAAGTGACGAAGAGGCCCGGATTGCCCCGTCCGGATCATGCAGGTTTCCCACCAAGGGACCTGGCCGGTATGGCAACATCCTGAGTGAAGTACAATTGAATGCCTGTATTGCAGGGCGCTTCATGGAATATTCTGCGAGAAGAATTGTGAGGGTTCGAATTTGCCGGTTGGAGCGTTCGAATTTCCGGGTCCTTGCACTCCATCCCCGCTTCTGATTCCTGCAGAACCTTGCTGCTTCCGGACATATCGGCTTGCTGCCTGCCTGGTCAGCCTGCGGACCATCGGCGACCATTCATCATCATGTTCACTGGCCCTGGAATGTTCACTGGCCCTGGACTCGCTGGTTTCCTTCGAGGCATCAACGATCCAACAGTCAAAGTCGCCAGGTGCGAAGCATCCATCCAGGCGACAATCGCAGTTGATGCCTGAAACGGGACCAACTGCACGATGTTGCAGATCAAGCTAACGAAGATAACCGGCTCTACGCAGGATTTGACCCGTTTCCTGGCAACCCGGAAGGGTCCCGGATCAAGCAATGAAGGCTGCGAGAACCTGTCCGCCGCTCGTACAATTCGGAACGGCGAGGCGCTTGCCGGTGCATCCCCCGGGAGAATTCAAT
The DNA here is from genome assembly GCA_963664715.2 of Paracoccaceae bacterium. Lineage (GTDB taxonomy): Bacteria > Pseudomonadota > Alphaproteobacteria > Rhodobacterales > Rhodobacteraceae > JAPOXR01. The sequence goes on along the minus strand of CAXXUY010000008.1, from coordinate 167,463 downwards.
CTTCGCAGATTGCCTCGACTGCCTTGCCGATCGCAGTTCGTGTACGCGCCAGATCGGCCTCGGCAATTGCGAGTGAGGGGTAGAGCTTGCCCGGTGACTTGAAGATGCCATGTTTGCGAAGCACCGCATTGTACAGGTCATTGCGCCGTGGATCGTCATGTCTGGCGCTCCGGTAATCGCGGCAGGTATTGCCGGTGAAGAGAACATCGAAGAGCGTGTCGTCTCCACAAATCTGATGGGGGATTCCGGCTCTTCCGAGCGCATCCGTTTGCATTGCCTGCAGGGCACGCCCTGTCGCCCGCAACCTGTCATAGGCACCTTCGCGCCTCAGGATCTCCATCGTTTTCAAGCCAGCCGCAGCAGCCACAGGGTTGCCTGACAATGTACCCAGCTGCATGAGCCACTTGTCCCCACCCACACGCGCAAGGTTGAAATGCTGCATGATTTCCGCACTGGCGCCAAGCGCTGCCAGGGGAAAGCCGCCGCCGATGACCTTGCCCAGCGTGCAGATGTCCGGGATCACGCCATACCTTTCCTGCGCCCCGCCGTAAGCCAGACGGAAACCTGTGACGATCTCGTCAAAGATCAGCAGGACGTGGTGCGCATCACAGAGATCGCGCAGCCCTTCCAGGTAACCCGGTTCGGCAGGGATGATCCGTTGAAGAGGCTCGACGATGATCGCGGCTATGTCGTCCTGTTCGGCCAGCAGTGTCGCAACGGCTGCCAAATCGTTGAAGGGAGCAATGAGCACCTGCCCGGCCACGCTGTCCGGGATTCCGGCGCTGTCGGGCACAGCCTGGGGGAAATTGACCTGCCTGGCCGGTGCAAGGCTCATTTGTGCTTCGGCACTCATCCCGTGATAACCGCCTTCGAACTTCAGGATCTTGTTGCATCCGGTAAAGGCGCGGGCCAGGCGGATCGCATACATGTCCGCCTCGCCGCCGGAAGTGACGAAACGAACCTGTTCACAGCAGGGAACCGCATCCACGATTGCCTCGGCCAGTTCGATCCCCTTGCTGTTGTTTGCAAAGAAGGTCATGCCTTTCGGAAGTTGCTCCAGCACGGCCTCCATGACCTCCGGGTGCCCGTGGCCCAGCAGCATCGGCCCGGAGCCGATCAGGTAGTCGACATACTCGTTGCCGTCTTCATCCCAGACGCGGCTGCCCTCGCCGCGGGCGATGACAATTCCCGGATCGAAGTTTCCGAGGCCACCGGCCGGCAAGACCTCCTGTGCGCGGGTGACCCATTCGGCCTGTGTTTTGAGCCTTCGCATCTGTCAGGCCAATTCCAGAATCGGTGTGCCAAGAACGTCCGGGGCAGGTTTCACGCCGAGCCCTGGCCCTTCGGGTGGGGCAATCCTGCCATTTGCACGGGTCGGTGCGTCTGGGCACAATCTCGGGAAGACATAGGATGCCAGGTCGCAAGTATTCAACAATGAGCCATGCGGTGTGGAGGCAGCGAAATGAAGCGATGCGGCAGTCACGATGTCAGACCCCCATGTGCACTCGGCGCAGATCTCTGCACCAAGGTGTACGCACAAATCGCGAGCTCGACGCATTGCGGACAGTCCACCAAATTTCGAGAGTTTGAGTGCAACCGCGTCGAGGCAGCCCAGTTCGTTCGCCCGCAGCAGCGTCGCAAGGTCATGGGCATTCTCATCGATCTTCATGGGAAGGCCGGTTGCCTGCCGTACGGCGGCGCAGTCCTCCAACGTCTTGCATGGCTGCTCGAGCATGATGTCGAGATGCGCTACCGCCCGCCCGGTACGCGTGGCATGCAAGCGCGAGGCCCCGCAGTTCCAGTCGCCATAGACCAGGGGCCCCGGACCGACCGCCTGTCGTACTTTCGCCAGCCGTTCTGCATCCGCTTCCCAATTGCAGTCTGCGCCCAGCTTTACCTGGAACTGGCGAATGCCACTGCCATGGGCCTCTGTCGCGATCCGCGCCATGTCATCCGGCGCAACGCATGTGATCGAATGATAGAGCGGCATGTCACGGCGCGTGCGCCCGCCCAACAGGGTGTAGAGCGGCAGACCCGTTGATTGCCCGAAGAGATCCCAGAGCGCCATGTCGACGATCGACTTCGCGTGTGGGTGGCCCAACAGGAATCCATCGAGCTTGCGCATCGGCGCATCAATTCCAGCAGGTGTGATGCCAAGAATTTCCGGGGCCATTTCCGCGAGAGCACTCGGCACACCCTTGGCATAGGCGGGCAGATAGTGCGGGATCGGACAGACCTCTCCCCAGCCCTTCAATCCGGTATCGGTTTCAAGACGAAGCACGAGGGTCTGAACAGTTGAACAGGTCTTCCCCTCCGCCATGTAATAGGTTTCATGACTTGCCAGATCGACTGACCATAGTGTGAGCCGGTTGACCTTCACGTGTAGATACCGACTGGTTCACCCAACCTGTCCTCGTCGGGATGCACGCCAAGGCCAGGTTCTTCAGGCAGATGAAGATGGCCATCGATGTTGCGCGGCCCGCGACCGCCGGCGATGTCAACCGTCAGCATGTCCTGGCAAGCCCAGACCGCATGGCAGTTTTCGTCAGGGATGGTTGCTGCAAGGTGCAGCGCTTCGGTATCGGCCAGAACAGAGCCGCCGGTGGCCATGACAAACATGTCAATTCCATGGGCCAACGCGATGTCCCGGATCCGCGCGGCCCTGGTCAGTCCGCCAACACGATTCAGCTTGATTCCGAAGAATTCGGCCAGACCCTCGCGGGCAATGCGCGCTGCGTCCTGCAAAGTTACCAGGCTCTCATCCACAGAAACGGGAGAAGAGTGTTTGCCCGAAATGGCCGCGATGTCGTCAAGCGTTTCGCAGGGTTGCTCGATCATGACATTCATGTCTTCGCAGGCGCTCATCACGCGCAGGGCCTGTTGACGGGTCCAGCCTCGATTGACGTCATAAAGGACGATTTCTCCAGGAATGCGGATACTCTCGACGTCTTGGATGCGCGCAATGTCGCTTTCCACGTCACCGCCAATCTTGACCGAATGGGCAACGTAGCCGCGCTTGCGATACCGATCCATGACAGAGCGGGTTTCGTCCAACGTCCTTGCCCCAACCGAAGAGGCAATCGGGCGCGGGGAGCGCGAGGCGCCACCCATCAGGTCTGCAATTGGCATGCCCGCCGCCTGCCCGGCGATGTCCCAGCAGGCCATGTCGATGGGGCCCTTGGCATAGAGATGCCCCGGCAAAGCAACGTCCATCGCCCGCTCGACATCCAGCACGCGTCGGGGATCCAGACCCATGATGAAACGCGCCATGGTCTTGATCCCGGCACGGATGCCAGGCCCATGGGCCGGCACATAAGTGTGCCCCCAGGGTGTACCCTCCCCCCATCCGGTAATGCCGGCGTCGGTTTCGACCTTGACCAGTGAGGCATCAAGCACTTCGAACTTCAATCGCCCACCCGACAACCAGTAGGGATGCGCAAGCGGAAGACCGACATGAAACACCGTCATGCGTGTGATCTTCATGGAATCACCACGATATTCCCGGTGTGTTTCTTGCCAATGAAAGCCGCCTGTGCCTCGCGCAGGTCTTCAAGCGGATAGGTTGCTGCGAGGACCGGTTGGATCTCGCCGTCTTCGATGTATCGCACAAGGTCCGCGGTAACCTGGGGATCGATCACGGTGGACCCGGTGAAAGTCAGGTCGCGCAAGTAGAAGGTACGCAGGTCCAGTTCGACGATGGGTCCCGCAATTGCGCCGGAGCAGGTGTACCGGCCGCCGCGTTCCAGTATGGAGATCAACCTGGACCAGTAAGGGCCTCCGACCACATCTGCGACAACGGTTATCCTCTCCAGGCCCAACGCGGCACGCAGATTGCCGGGTGCACGCGGCAGGATCAAATCGGGACCGAGCCGGGCGACATCGCCATGCTTTGCCTCCGAGGCCATGGCAATCACCCGCGCGCTGCGCCGTTTGGCGAGTTGTACGAGCGCCCCGCCAACACCGCCCGATGCGCCGGGAACAAGGACAGTATCACTTGCGGTGACTGCTGCGCGGGAAAGCATGCCTTCGGCCGTGGAATAAGAGCATGAAAAGGTCGCAAGTTCGGCAGCAGACAACGTGGACCGTATCGAAATCGCGTTCTGTGACGGCGTCGTGGTGTACTCGGCGAAACCTCCATCACGTTCCGACCCGAAATAGCCGGTTCGATCCATGTTGGTCGGATCGGCCGGATCGCGCAGCCGCCCATCGGTGATGACCCGCTCTCCGATCCGGGCAGCATCAACGCCGGAACCAGCGGCGACAATCTCGCCACAGACATCGGCGCCCTGTATGCGCGGAAAGCTGACTGGCGCGCCGCCCCAACTCGGATCCTCCTGTCCGACAGTTGCAAAAGCGCCGCCGGTTGTCGCGCCGGTCACGGTCTTGGAATACCAGCCTGACCGGGTGTTCACGTCAGTATTATTCAACCCGCAGGCAGCAACGCGGATCAGAACCTCTCCCGCCGCCAGCTCCGGGCGTGGCCAATCTTTGTGCAGGACGATTTGATCGAGATTGCCGTGGCCCATGGTGACCATGGCCTTCATTGTCTTTGGCAGGGTCATGACGTGACTTCCCATTTTGCTTCGGTTCGGGGACGAAGGCCCTGCGGATCATAGGCGGGTTCGCTCAGAACGCGGGCCGGTCGCGGGCTGCCGTGAATGACAACTTCGAGCGCGGTACCATCAATGGCTGCTTCGGATTTGACATAGGCAAAGGCGAGGATCTTGCCGACCGTATGACCGTAGGCCACCGAAGCGGTCGATCCAACTGCGTGTCCGTCGAGCAGCACCGCCTCGCCGCCATGACCGTCGACCTCGCCGTCCGGTTCAATCTCCAGATAGGCGCAGACCCAGGGCAGGTCCGTGTTCAACGTCCTGTCCCGCCCCAGGTATTCCTTGTCGGTGCGGGCAAGGCGCAACACGTCGGCTTCGGCCAGGGTCACCTCATTGGTCAACTCGTTGGCGCCCTTGAACCCCTTTTCCATCCGCATGGCGTTCATGGCAAAACTGCCGTAATCGGAAATGCCGTGTGGTTGTCCTGCGGCCCAGAGAGCGCTGTAGACATCCAGGCAGTCCGCGTTCGGCATGTGAAGTTCCCAGCCCAGTTCGCCCACATAGGACATGCGGATGGCCCATACCCGATGACCGGCCAACACGATCTCCTGCGCGGAAAGCCAGCGGAATCCGCAATTGCTGAGGTCGGCATCCGTGCAAGCGCCCAGAACATCGCGAGAGCCCGGGCCGTTCAATGAGAGGGCGCACCAATCCGAAGACAGCGTGGTGATCACGGCGTCGTCATCAATGCCATTGTTGGTCAAGTGATCCAGCAGCCTCTGTTCAAGGAAAGCGGCACAAACGAGATAGAACCGATCATCGGCCATGCGCACAATGGTTGTTTCAAGCTCGATCCGGCCGCGTCGGTTCAGCATATGCGTCAGCGTGACTGAGCCGGTCTTTCGCGGCATTCGGTTGGCGGTAAGCCTGTCGAGCAGGGCAAAGGCCCCCGGACCCGAAACCAGGACCTTGGCAAAGGCGGTGATATCCATAATGCCAACGCGTTCGCGGACTGCCTTGACTTCCTGTCCGACGATGTCGTGCACGACGTTGCGGCGGAAGGAATAGTGGTCTTCCTGTGCGACGCCATCCCTTGCAAACCAGCGCGGACGCTCGAATCCATAGACCTCTTCATGCACGGCGCCCTTGGATTTCAACAACTCGTGGAGTGGCGAGGGCCTGATCGGGCGACCGGCGAGACGGTTGAATTGCGGGAACGGAATTTCGTGGCGCAGGCAGTAGTCCTCTTCGGCCTTTGTAACCTGCCAGCCTTTGGTCGCGTAGCTTCCGAAACGGCGGGGATCATAGTCGCGCATTGAAATGTCCCCGGCCCCGTGAACCATCCATCGGGCCAGCTCTCGGGTTAGTCCTGGACCCCACCCGATACCGATCTGGGTGCCACAGCAGCACCAGTAATTCCGCGCTCCGGGCGCCGGACCAATCAACGGATTGCCATCCGGCGGGTGACTGATCGCTCCGTGGACCTCGCGCTGGATTCCAAGTTCGGCAAGAACAGGCATGCGGTTCAGGCTTTCTTCGAGCCACGGCATCACGCGGTCGTAATCTGCGTCAAACAACCAGTGCTCATACTCCCAGGGACAGTGTTCGTGCCACACTGAATTCGGGTTTTCCTTCTCATAGATCCCGATCAATCCGCGCCTTTGCTCCATGCGGATGTAACCGGACACCTTCCGGTCGTCGCGGATCACGGGAAGCTCCCTGTCCAGCGCCTCGAATTCCGGGACGGGTTCGGTGACAAAATAGTGGTGCGTCATCGACGTCATCGGCAATTGCAAGCCAGACCACTCACCGATCTGCCGCGCATAGGTACCACCTGCATTGACCACGTGTTCGCAAGTGATCGTGCCTTGCGCGGTCTCCACGATCCATTCGCCGGTATCAGCTCGTGTGATGTTCGTGGCGCGGCAGTTGCGGATGATCCTGATTCCCTTCAGACGCGCGCCCGCGGCCATCGCCATTGTCGCATTAGTCGGGTCGACGTGACCGTCATCCGGTGTGTGCAATGCGCCCAGCACCCCGTCAAGGTTGTAGAACGGATGCAACCCGGCGACCTGTTCCGGCCCGACCAGTTCGACATTGAACCGCAGCGATCGACCTACCGACAACGTGTAACTCAGCCAGTCCATCTCGTCCCCGGTATAAGCCAAACGGAAAGACCCGCAGCCGTGCCAGGTGACTTGCTGGCCTGTCTCGGTCTCAAGCCCACCCGAATAGAGGCCAATGTTGTAGTCAACGCATTTGCCGAGGCCATAGCTGGACGTGGAATGAGTGATCTGGCCTGCAGCATGCCATGTGCTCCCGCTCGTCAGTTCGGCCTTCTCCAGTAGGACAGTTTCGCCTCCCCAGCCTTCATGCCCGAGATGATAGGCCAGGCCAACGCCCATGATGCCACCTCCGACGATGACCACTCTTGCATGTGTCGGAAATCCGGTCACCACGGGAAGTCCATTTCGAGTCGGTTTTCACTCGACAAGGTATGCGGACAAAAATACCATCGTCAATCATGAATGGGACAAATGTATCAAATTCGATCCTCGAAAGACTCGCAGAGGAGTTGCCGGAGCTTACGCCGCAGGCCCGGAAGGCCGCGACCTATGTTCTTGAAAACCCGCGTGATGTCGGCGTCTCGACCGTGCGCGAAATTGCCGAGGCTGCAGACGTGAAACCCAACACTGTCGTGCGGATGGCGCGGCAGGCTGGATTTGAGGGCTATGAAGATTTCCGCGTGCCGTTCCGGGATGCGATTCGACAGGGTGCAGCCGATTTCCCCGACCGCGCCCGCTGGCTGCAGGAGGTTCGAAAATCAGGAGATCTGGGCGGTCTCTACGCTGACATGGTCCAGGATGTGCTGCGCAATATCGAAGAGACATTTGCCGGCATCTCCGCCGAACAGTTGAAAGCCGCAGCGGAAGCCGTCTGGGATTCCCGGAATGTGCTGGTGTTGGGCGTAGGCATCAACAACTCGAACGCGCGCAATTTCACTTATCTCGCGTCAACCGGCATGGTTCGCTTCCACGCGATCCCGAAAGCCGGTTCGACTCCCATTGATGACCTTGCATGGGCAAACGAGAGTGACGTCCTGGTCGCTATCACCTGCAAGCCCTACCGCACCGAAATTGTCGAAACCGTGAAAATCGCGCGCGAACAGGGAATGACCGTGATTTGCCTGTCCGACAGTCCCGCCAGTCCAATATTGCGCGACGCAGACCACAGCTTTGTCGTTTCGGTCGACACACCGCAGTTCTTTCCGTCCTCCGTCAGCATAATCGCCTTGCTGGAAACGCTGCTGTCCTTTGTCATCGCGGTCGCCAGCGAAGAAATCGTCGAACGGGTCGAGACATTTCACAGGCGCCGCCGCCAGCTTGGCGTCTATCACGGGGAGGAGTGATGACGGGACCGGTCAGGTCATTGGCGGCGCGGTACTACACCGACCCCCAAGTGTTCCGACTGGAAAGCGAGGGCCTCCTGGCAAGTACATGGCAGTTCGGCTGCCATGCCTCGGAACTGCCCGAAACAGGCGCCTATGTCACTTTTGAGATTGCGGATGAAAGCCTGTTTGCGATCCGCGGTCGCGATGACAGGATCCGAGTCTTCTACAACGTTTGCCAGCACCGGGCCCATCAAATGGTCAGCGGTAAAGGCACGACGCGCGTTCTCGTGTGTCCTTACCACGCGTGGACCTATGAGCTGTCAGGTGAACTGCGCGCAGGTCCCAACATCAAGGCGGTGGAAGGGTTTGACAGGTCGGGCATCCGCCTGACCGAGGTCCGCACCGAGGAGTTTCTGGGCTTCGTCTTCGTGAACCTTGACCCCGGCGCGGCCCCGATGGATGAGTGGTTTCCGAATGTGCGCGCCGAACTGTCCGAATGGGTGCCCAACTGGGCAGAGTTGAAACCGCTCGAATGGGTCGTGATTCCGGAAAGCTGCAACTGGAAGGTTTCGGTCGAAAACTACTCGGAATGCTATCACTGCCTGCGCAATCATCCAACCTTCGCCAGCGGTGTTGTGAAACCTGAAACCTATGACATCCAGCCTCAAGGCAAGTGTCTGCGTCACACCACGGAATGCCAGAACCTCGAGGATATGACCTATGACATCCACTCGGGATTTGAACATTTTGACGAGTATTCCAGTTGGTACCTGTGGCCCATGTTCTCGTTCCAGGTCTATCCTGGCAACGTATTGAACACATACCATTGGCGGGCGCCCGATGCCGGCCATGTCGTCATCTGGCGGGGGTGGTACTCGGTCGGCGGGTTCGAAGACCCGAAGGTGCGGCAACTCGCAATCCAGGACCGTGAAACGACCGTCGAAGAGGACATCCAGCTTGTGGAATCTGTCCAGCGCGGGCTTGGTTCGCGCGGCTACATGCCGGGACCATTGATCATCGACTCCTGCGGCGGCGTGAATTCGGAACACCCCTTGATGCACCTGCAAGAGTGGATGAGAGAGGCCATTGATGGATCCTGAACCTGCGATGCCGCGCACGTGGACCGCCGGGCAAAAGCTGTTCCCTCACCAGGTTGGATTCACCTGCCCGCCCTTTGACTTTGACGCTGCACCAGCGGACTTTCTGCGAATGTGTCCCGAAACCGTCGGAGTGCATGGCTGGATGCTGCACGTGCCGGATTACGCACACGGTCTGGATCAGCGCAGACAGAGCTTCGGGATGCTCGAGGACTTCGTGCATTGCATGGCCCGCAATGGCGTCGACGTATGTGGCCAGGTCGGCTCGAATTGGGTTCACGCCAGCGGCCTGGGTGTCGAGGGCATTCGTCAACACTGCGCAGACCTGTCCGACAGGTTCCAGACCCGGTTTCACATGGCGGGCTACGCGATGGTTGAAGCGTTGCGCGCCATGAACATCGAAAAGGTCGCTTTGAACGCGGCCTATCATTGGCCTGACTGGTGGAAGGGAACAGCTGGCTTCCTGCGCGAGGCCGGATTTGATGTGCTTTGGGCAGGCAATTTTGTTGATCAGGGCTGGTTCCCGACGCTGGAGGCCATGAATGAAAGGAGATGGATTTTCGATGGCGATCTTGCCGGGAGGAGTTTCGCCTACGTGGCCGATCAGGCGCCCGATGCCGATGCCTATCTGATCAATGGCATGTGCAATTTCCGCTCGGGGCCAGGCGGCCTGCCGCAACGACCGTTGCAACTGGCTCGGGGCCTGGAAGACATGCTGGACAAGCCGGTTATCGGACATGACATTGCTCTTTACTGGCGCATCATGAAAGACCTCGGGATCCGGCCCATAATGCCACAATGTCGATTGTTGGAAGGCCTTCGTGCATAGGATCCTGGCACTTTGGGCTGTACCCCGTTCAACCTCGACCGCCTTCGAATGGATGATGCGCCAGCGCGGCGATTTCGTTTGCCTGCACGAGCCCTTTGGCGAGGCATGGTACCAGGGAGAAGACCCGCTTTGGCCGCGGTTCAAGGCTGGAGACAAGACCACGCCCGGACTGACCGCCGAAAGCGTCTGGGAGGACATTCAGGCCCGGGCAGAGAGGGCGCCCCTGTTTCTCAAGGACTTTCCACACTACATCAATCACATGTGGACACCGGAATTCCTGAGTCATTTCACCCATGCATTCCTGATCCGCGATCCGGCCAAGACGATCTCGTCCATCTACGACAAGTGGCCTGATTTTGATGAGGTTGAAGTTGGCTTTCCCGAACAACGCGCGTTGTTTGACCTGGTCACGGCGCTCTGTGGCGAGCCACCGCCCGTAATTGACAGCGATGACATGTTGGAAGACCCCGAGACCATGGTCGCAGCCTTTTGCCACGCCGTCGGTATTCCGTACATGCCCGAGGCCCTCAGCTGGAAGCCGGGCAGGGACACGGGCGATTACAGCTGGTGGGACGGCGGCAGCTTTCATGCGAATCTGAAGGCTTCGACAGGGTTGAAGCCACAGGCACGGCGCTATGTCGAAGTCGCGGATGCACCCGACCGCGTCCGGCGCGTCCATCGGCGAATGCAGCCTCACTATGACCACCTCCATCAACATCGTTTGATACCCTCATGAAAGACTGTTGACAGAACGACATTGGCAGCGTTCGGGCAGATGGCGGGCCTGGTCTGCCCCGGAATGTCACACGACATGGTTCATGACCGTGTTCATGACGCCTCTGTCGAGCGCATTGCCAACTTGGAAATCACTGGCCGTCAAACAGGGCATCGGGCAGCCGGAGTTCGGACCAACCATGGGCAACATCGCGCCTGGAGCGCAACGGGACCGCGCGTCTGCTATGGTCTCGGAAGCCGTGGTCACAAGGACGATCCTTGTTGAACGCGGGCGGACAATGAACATTCCGGGTGCATGCATTGAACCGAAAGTCCTGATCGATGCAGCCCTGGACATGACCGTCGCCCACGGAGTGGTCACCGGCCCCGTCCGCTGAGCACTGAATGCAAATCCGGCGAAGGCGCAATCGAAATTGCAAACGGCGCGCATTGCGTCCTCGCTTGCTGAGCCGGGACGACCTTTGACGGCCAGGGGAAATCAGGTTACGGTCGCGAGGCGCCATAAAATCAAGCGCAAACCCACAACGTCGCCACTGAATTGAAGGTCAAAGACATGAGCACATTCGACGAAGATCTCTTTCTCAAGGGGCTCGAACAACGCAAGGCCACTCTGGGTGCCGAATATGTCGAGAAGAACCTCGCTGCCGCCGACGAATTTACACGCCCGTTTCAGGAAGCAATGACCGCATGGTGCTGGGGCTTTGGTTGGGGCGACGACGTAATCGATGCCAAGACGCGCTCGATGATGAACCTTTCAATGATCGGCGCGCTCGGGAAAATGCATGAATGGGAAGTTCATTGCAATGGCGCGATCAACAATGGTGTGACGTCCGACGAAATCCGGGCGATCATCCACGTGATCGGCATCTATTGCGGCGTTCCACAAGCGTTGGAATGCTTCCGCGTCGCCCGGAAAGTGATCGAGAGCGAATAATTCGATTGGTTCAACCGGCGAACCATGTCGTGCTCGCCGATCTTCACCGTCGGGACAGCGATTTCCGGGTCATCGCGGACAGGCGATCGGACTCCCACTTGACCGATCTGCGTAAGCCCTGACACGGCATCGACACTCGCACTGTGTTGGAGGACGCACCATTCACCACAGGCGAACGACGCCGAGATCCTCCAACACCGGATCAACTGAAACGACGGGAATATCGCGGGCAAGGGCCTGCGCGGCGAGCATTCGGTGGAATGGATCGCGATGAGCGCCTGTCAACCGCCCTGCACGTTCGGCATCGGCGGCCCTGGTCTCCAACTCCACGAAATCTTGTTCCGTGATGTGGCCTGCAACATTCGCCACCACTGTCTCACACCCTGGCAGTCTGCCTATCCGGAACTTGGTGGTGATTTTCCACGCCGACGCCGCGCTGAACGCGATGTCGTCAAGCTCGTCAGCGATCACAGTCCGCGCTGGAGCTGAAAGTCGCCCGCTATCTGCAATCCACCAGAAAAAGGCATGTGTATCAAGAAGCATCATCATTGTTATCGGCCTTCCGGGGCCGTCAGTTCTTCCTCCGGCAGAGGGTCGATGAAGTTGTCGGGAATAATGATCTTACCCTAGAACTGACGGTCAATCAGCGCCTGGCCATATCGGCCCGCATGCTCGGACATCATCCAGCCGATCTTGCGTGAAATCCCCGAGAGCAACCCGTCAATGAACGCTCCGCCGGTCTCGCGAAGCTCGCTACGGCGAAACACCGGACCGAGCCGCTCCTTCAGCGATGACAGTTCATTCTCCCACTCGAGCAGAGACCCCGACCATTCCGAAACACCCATTGCTCATACCCCATCAGGGTGAAAATCGAGCCCGTGAATCACAACTTCAGGTCATGCGCAACTGTAGAGTCTGTACCCAAATTGTATGAACTATGCTATAGAGAGTTGGATCGGATTGTTTGATGGAGGTGGAGTTGTCTGGTGATCGACACGATATGACGGATGAGGAATGGGAGTTGCTGCGTTCGGTGCTGCCGACAGGACGTCGGGGGCCTGTCCGCAGGAACGACCGTCGGATCATGGACGGGATCTTTTTCATTTTGCGGGCTGGCTCGCCCTGGCGTGACCTGCCCGAGCGTTACGGCCCGTATACGACCTGCTACAACCGCTACAACCGCTGGAGCAAGGACGGGACCTGGGCGAGGATTATCTCGGATCTTCAACGGTTTGCCGGCCTGGACGGCGATGACGAGGATGGAGAGGGCGGTGGTTCGGCGGCCAGTCTGGGGGAGCGGATGATCGACTCCTCGGCGGTGCGGGTGCACAAGCACGGCTCCGGCTCGCGCCGGGACGGTGAGCCGCGCGAGATCGGGCGCAGCCGTGGCGGTCTGACGACGAAGATCCACGCTGCGCTGGACGGTGCGGGGCGATCGCTTGCGGTGCGGCTGTCGCCGGGACAGGCGGCCGACTGCACGCATGCGCCGGAGTTGCTGGTCGGCCTCGAGGCCGGAACCAGGGTGATTGCCGACAGGGCCTATGACAGCGATGCCATCCTGGACCTTGTCGCCGAGGCTGGCGGGGTTGCCGTGATTCCCTCCAAGGCGAACCGGAAGGTGCAGCGGGATCTGGACCGGGATCTCTACGCCAGGCGCAACCTTGTGGAGCGTTTCTTCAGCAAGATCAAAGAGTTCCGGAGAGTGGCAACAAGATACGAGAAGCGGGCCAGGAACTACCTGTCCACCGTGCAGCTTGCCGAGACACGCTACCTGCTGCGAACTCTGGCAAGGCGATCAATTGAGTCCACACCCTAGTCTTCTGTAACGATAGTTGTTATCAAAGCGGCAAGTGACACCAACAGGAGGCAGTTCGATGAGAGGCAAGGCGGTGGAAGTGGTGCTGAGCGAGGAGGAGCGCGAGTTTCTCGAGGCGCATGTCCGAAAGCACAAATCGCCGAGGGCGCTGTCCGACCGTTGCAGGATCATCCTTCTGTGCGCCGAGGGGCTGCGAAGCAGGGAGATCGCCGGGCGGACCGGCGTTCACGAGCACACTGTCGGCAAGTGGCGCAGGCGGTTTGCCGAGAAACGCATCGAGGGCCTCTCGGACGAGTTCCGCTCCGGCCGGCCCCGCACCGTGACGGACCACAAGGTGGCGGAGGTGGTGGAGTTGACGCTGAACACGATGCCGAAGGATGCGACGCACTGGTCGGTCCGGAGCATGGCCGAGAAGACGGGGGTGTCGCACACGACCGTGCACCGGATCTGGTCGGCGTTCAGCCTGAAGCCGCACCGGAGCGAGACGTTCAAGCTTTCGACGGACCCGCTGTTCGTCGACAAGGTGCAGGACATCGTGGGGCTCTACATGGCCCCGCCGGACCGTGCGGTTGTCCTGTGCGTCGACGAGAAGTCGCAGATCCAGGCGCTGGACCGGACGCAGCCGGTCCTTCCGATGGCGCCGGGGGTGGCCGAGCGGAGAACCCACGACTATGCCCGCCACGGCACGACAACGCTTTTCGCCGCGCTCGACGTGGCCACCGGTGCGGTGATCGGCAAGTGCAGCAGGCGCCATCGCGCCACGGAGTTCCTCGGCTTTCTCAAGGAGGTCGAGGCGGCGGTTCCCGAAGGGCTGGACGTTCATCTGGTGATGGACAATTACGCGACGCACAAGACGGAGAAGGTCAGGGCGTGGCTTGCCCGCCGCAGGCACTGGCATGTCCACTTCACGCCGACCTCGGCGTCATGGCTCAACCAGGTCGAGCGCTGGTTTGCGGAACTGACCCGGAAGAAGCTGCAGAGAGGCGTTCATCTCTCGGTCGCGGAGCTCAACGCCGACATCATGTCTTTCATCGACGCGCACAACGAGAAGCCGAAGCCCTACAAGTGGGTCAAGTCCGCCGACGAGATCCTTGCGTCAGTCAGGAGGTTCTGTCTCAAGGCGAACAAGCTCGGCGTGAGCGAAGAGGTTTGATGCGAATTTCAGATTCAGGAGACTAGTACCAAAGGCGCTTCTGGAAAGCAATCAAACACAGGCGGCAACGAAGGGGAGAACAGATCAGTGAGTTTGGTCTTAGAGTGGGTCTCTTCCAACCACAGCATCGTGACCGCTGCCGCGACAGTAATCGTGGCGGCGGCCGCGGCTATCACGGCGTGGCTGACTCGCAATCTTGTTCGGGAGAATAAATTGCTGAGGAGGGTGGGTGAAAACCCCAAGGTTATCGCGTATCTCACGGGTGACACGAAGCATCCATCATTATTTAACCTGATTCTGGAAAACGTGGGGCGTGGTCCCGCAAGAAATATTGAATTTAGTTTCGACTTCGATGAACGATTTTACGCTAATGGCCGCGTCGCTCCGATGAATAGATCTGACAGAACACCATATGGATTTCTGCCGCAGAACGAACGCATATCTATGTTTTTGGCAGTGGAAGTGGATTGCTGGGAGACGACAGGCTTCCACCCTTCTAAGCTAAGCTAAAATGGCAAAACCTTGATGGGAAACAATTCGAAGAAGAAAATGAAATGGATGTGCGTCAATTTCTGGGTATCTATTCGAAAAGCGGTTCCGCTGACCACGAAATCGCCGACTCCTTAAGGAAATTTTCCAAGCGTCTCGACAATTTCTCCTCTGCTAGGAGTTCGGGACGTCTAAAGGTGGAAACGATGACGGCTTCGGAGGCACAGCAACAACGGCTGAAAAACCACACTGAGGCAGCAACTAGCCATCAGGGTCAACCCGAAATCTAAACGAAGTCGCGATGGGTGCCCACCATCAACTGCCCCTGTCGTGGGCACTGAACATTTCCAGGTGACCACGGGACCAGCCATGCCCGATCCCGTGGTCGGGAACCTACCAGCTTTCGCCAATCTGTCAGATTAAGTCTAAGACGATACATATGATGCTGGAGTTTGCCAGCTACTAGATGTTTCTACTGAACCGCCCGGCTAACCCGCGTATCGATCCTCACGAGGTGTACATCATTTTCTTTGCCCTACTACGGCTTTAGTGTACACCCAGCCTTCGACATAATTGATGAGGATTTTCGTTGCGGACTGGAACGCAACCATCATTTCCATATATAATCCCGACAACCCTTCCTTATCTACCGCTCCGATCTTCGTCTTCACTCTTCTATTCTCCGTCCCCTCCAATTCGTAGAGTGTGCTCCAGATATGCGTATCCGAGAAGTGTACATAGCTTGAGGTCCTCTTGTACACCTCTGTCACCCACGGATGTTCGACTGCCAGCATTTTCACAAGATAGCTATCAGTCATGAGCTCACCGCTTCTATCCTTCAGCCGATTGATTTGTTCTCCGCTCATTACTCGTCCTACGAACTTGTGCGGGTCTTGGACCAACCACCCAGCTGAATACCTCAATGCCGTGTCTATCTGTAGCCGCAGCAGCGCCCCCGAACATACGGCATTGCGCTTCTTTATAGAACTCCGAAACCCTGACGATAGCTGAATGCCTCGATTGATTGCTGCGGTCGTCCAGAAATCAAAAGGAAACATTGCTCCTTGGTCAGCCTGCATCCCGAGGCCTGCCAACCTCATCATGCGTGCTTCTTGTTGCTTTAGCTTCTGCAGCTCTAGCCTTATTCTTTCATTCATGCTGGCTACCTTCATTCGTCACAGTGAGAGTGGGATTTTTTAGGGCCAGGACTCATAGCCAGAACATGACGACTGCAGCAAGGGCGCAAGCCGAGAGGAAGACATCGGGACATCGATCATAGCGCGTTGCCACGCGGCGCCAGTCCTTGAGCCGGGCAAAGGTGTTCTCGATCTTGCGACCACGCCCTTAGAGGGCCTTGTCATGCGGGATCGGCACCTTCCGGGACATCCGGGACGGAATACATGGCGAAATGCCGTTCTGTTCCAATGCGTTACGGAACCAGTTGGCGTCGTAGCCGCGATCACCAAGCAGGGTCTCGGCCGCAGGCAAATCCCCGACCAGGGCACGGGCGCCATCATAGTCGCTGATCTGTCCGGCGCTCAACACCATCCGGATCGGACGCCCAAGGCCATCCACCACCGTGTGCAATTTCGAGTTCAAGCCGCCCTTCGTCCGGCTAATCTGGCATCCGGAGCCCCCTAATTGAGCCGCAGACTGGCAGCCGTGCGGTGCACCTTGAGATGCGTCGCATCAATCAGCTGCGATCGCGGATCAAGACCAAGCGGGTCCTGCCTGTCCGGCTTTCACCAAAGGCTGGCATAATCAAGGTCATCTCGGGCAAGACTCATGAGCGCAACCCGGATCAAGAGCCTTCATCCCGTGTATCGGATATTGCCTCACGTCCGAGCTTCGCATTTGAACTGTCGAGAAACCCGCGTCCATTAAGCAAAGGATTGGCCGCTCGACCTTCTTGTTTTGCTGGATGGCCGGGGCGAGTGCCGTGTTCTTGATCACGGGGCCGCAGAACTTGAAGCAATGCGACGTGATATGAGACAAGGCATGGACGGCGCAAAGTGGCAGAGCACTGTGCGCCGGTCTTCATTTGGTCAGTTTCACCTAGTTCCTGGTGAACTCCACTGTGGCAAAACCATTTCCAATCAGCATGTTGGAATTGGTGCCCTCATCATGTCCGATATCGAACCTGTTGAGATGCGCTGTTGCCGAAGGGCTGGCATGCAGGTCGGCGACACTTGAGACATAGTTGTCAGGCACCAAGGTCGGTGCGATCATCGCCAGTATGCGAACGGCGGTGGCGTCCGTGCTGATCTCGAATGTCACGGACTTTCCGGATGCCAGCAACACTCCCGGAGGGCCATCTGAACCATGGCCTACCATCGCATCGGACCCGATCCGTTCGGCTAGCATGCCCGGGTCTCCGGTGAGGATCTGGAATTCAGCTTCGGGCGTTACATAGTCACCAGCGAAGATCTCCGAGTCGTTTCCTGCACTGGTGATCAGGATCGGCGCCAGGAGTTCCTCTTCAAGGTTGTTGGTGACGGTTACAGTGTAATCAGCCGAGTAGGCCGCTGATGCCAACAGCAGGATTGCTGCGGAAGCCGAAAGTGCCCTTTTCATGACGAATTCTCCTGTCTGAATTGTCCATATTCGAGATGTAGGTATGCGAACCCACTACCGCAACCGGAGGGTCTGTCAGTTCCGATCACTCAATCTTGACCAGTCATGCAAGGCGGATCAACTCAGGCAAATATCTGTCATCCTGCGATCCGATCGGAACCCGGTTTGCATTCAACTATTCGAAGCGAGGGTCCCGAAAGGAGTGGGGTGGGCAATGTTCGTCACCGTCACTGCGTTGATACGTTAACGGGTGATGTCAGGTACCCGGTAGACGGATTTCCGGGTTTCAAGGCCGGTTCGAAAGACGATGAGTCAATTCCGGCCGGGACAGGGCAAACATCTGATACCCAGTTGCGGGTGTATGGCTGTCGATCAAGGCGGCAACCGACTGCGAAGTCAATGTGCACACATGATGCACTCCAGCAAGCAATACCGGATCATGTTGGTCCGGCGAGGGTTGGCCAAATTGGGCCACAGGATCTCGGGACGCCAATCGAGGACCGGCCCGGAAACACTGCAACTCCGGACCAGTTCCTGTCAACTCCAAGTCCGTTCAAATCCGTAGACGTCACTGACCTGGTTGTGAATGCACCTGTTTACTCAACCCAGGACTTCAAAGTTAACTTCGGTCGGCTTTCCGGACGTGCCATTAACCGGAAGAATGTCTTGCGGACAGGCCGACATGGCAACGACGCAGTCCATTTCCGCGCCAAGCACCACGTGAACGCCTCCGGTATTGTCAGGCGGGTTGAAGCTGAGGGTTCCCTCCTCGGTCCATGGTATATTCATGAACAGATTGAGCGGAGTCGGCGTGTGAGTCGCCTTGATTCCCAGTTCATCAAGGCTGGCAGCCATATTGTCTGCACAGTTGTCGTGATGTCCTTCGAATCCAAGCAGGTGGTACCTCCACCTGTCGCACGCAGCCATCAGTGTGTCATGGGTTCCCGAGGAGGTGTCTTCCACGAATGTCAGGATCGGTCTGCGCCGGTTCGTGACGAACGCGTCCCCAACAGCCGGGCGTATCCGCAGGTTGTAGGCCCTCGTCGCATCCATTGCCATGTACTCGCCGACGTCACCATCCACGAATGCCCAGGTGTCGACCACCTGCTCACCATGGGTGTTGATGATCCTGATGCTTTGGCCTCTGGCCAGCCGAACGGCCTTGCCTTGTCGCGCCGGTATGGTCTGAATGTTGCCCATATTCTATCTCCGTCATTCACCTTCAGGCGACAAGCCGGCCACTGTCTTCATTGGCTTTCTGCTCAAGTGAAACTGTCGGTCCGGGCTTGGGGACATTCATATTTGTACTGCATTCGCAGGACAACGGTTTCGGTGACATGACGGTTTGCCCGATCCACGGGTGTCGGAACCGGCCTATTCTGGTACCAAACAACCAGCGACCGGAATGGTCTGTATTGTGGACCTGGTGGCAGCTTGAGGCATTGCAACAGATCCTGACAGGAACATCTCGGCAAGTATGGAAAAGCGACCATTCCAGAGTTCACGGGAATTTCGCCTGCACTGAATTCGGATTGACTGGGAAAGCAGACTCAGACGAGCGCTCTGACGCAGCTGATGCTGGTTTGGACCCACTAAGTGAGCCGTTCATTCAGTTTGGAGGCGTATAAACCGCGCCAGTTCATCGGTACAAGCAAGGTCCTTACCCGAAAGAGTTCTTTCTGTCGGGGCTGGCGTCATGCATGATGGCCGCCTTCGTCGCGGTGGTAACGCCACAAGGAGTCCAGCTGGAACCAGTAGGAACCGACTTTGACGGATTGCTCGATCTCCACTGATTTGTGGGTCTAGGCACCAATTTCACTGTCGGTTTTCCCGGGATCTGCTATATCATCGCCGTGGTGGTGACGGCACGGCGGAGCAGTTCGAAAGGCTTCACAGCAAGGCCATTGCACACGGTCCGAACGGGCAAAGGCACGTGGACCCGGTCCGTCTGACGGGTGAAATCATCAGCAAACCGATCGAGAGGTAAAGCCCGGCACGCCCTAAGGAGACGTTCCATGACATCCGACGCAACCCATCTCAAGACCGTCGAACAACGGCTCTTGTGGTTGTCTCACTGGATGATCCATCATGCCAACTACATCCGGCCGAAAGCAGACGGGATCAAGGTGGGCGGACACCAGGCAAGCTCGGCTTCGATGGTGTCGATCATGACTGCGCTCTATTTCTCGGCCCTTCGGCCGGAAGACCGCGTGGCTGTGAAACCCCACGCCTCACCAGTCTTTCACGCGGCGCAATACTTGGTGGGCAACCAGTCCCGCGAAAAGATGGAGAACTTTCGCGGGTTCGGGGGTGTACAAAGCTACCCCTCACGAACCAAAGACACCAATGATGTGGACTTTTCAACCGGGTCGGTTGGCCTCGGTGTCGCGATCACGTCATTTGCGTCGATCATTCAGGATTACATCACGGCCAAGGAATGGAGCGAGGGCGTTCCAACCGGCCGGATGATCGCGCTTGTGGGTGATGCGGAACTGGACGAGGGCAACGTTTACGAGGCTCTTCAGGAGGGTTGGAAAAACGACCTGCGCAACACCTGGTGGGTCATCGACTACAATCGTCAATCGCTCGACGGGATCGTGCGCGAGGGGCTGTTCGAGCGAATTGAAAAAGTATTCGATGCCTTTGGCTGGGACGTTGTTCGAGTGAAATACGGCGCTCTTCAGCAGGCTGCCTTTGCAGAACCCGGGGGCGAGAAACTGCGTGACTGGATCGACGCCTGCCAAAATCAGGAATACTCGGCGCTGACCTTCATGGGCGGCGCAATTTGGCGCAGCCGGCTAATGGACGATCTCGGGGATCAGGGAGATGTCTCGGCCCTCATTGATCGCCGCGGCGATGGTCAACTGGCCGAGCTTATGGAAAACCTTGGTGGCAATTGCGTGGAGACGATGGCCGAGGCTCTTTCGGCCATCGACCATGACCGTCCTACCTGTTTCCTTGCCTACACTGTCAAGGGGTGGGGCACGCCCATCGCAGGGCACAAGGACAATCACGGCGGGCTGATGAACAAGGCTCAATTCGCCCAATGGCAGGCCCATATGGGTGTGCCAGAGGGGCAGGAATGGGAACGCTTTGCCGCAGTCGACGACATTGCGGCCTTTGAGCGCTTTCTGGCCGGGGTGCCATTCTTCAAGCCTGGACCGCGCCGCTTTTCTGATGCCAAACTTGACGTTCCCAACATCACGCTGGACAGTGATCGCGAGATCTCCAGCCAGGCGGCATTTGGCAAGATCCTCGACGACCTGGCAAAGGGAGACAGCAACCTGGCAGCGCGGATCGTGACGACGTCGCCTGATGTAACGGGTACCACCAGCCTTGGTTCCTGGGTCAATCGCCGGAAGCTCTTTGCGAGGTCGGCACAGGCTGATGCCTTTATCGAGCACCGCATCCCGTCAACCGCAAAATGGGTCTTTGCGCCCGACGGGCAGCATATCGAGCTTGGTATTGCCGAGATGAACCTGTTTCTCCTGCTTGCGGCCGCAGGCCTGTCGCATTCCCTGTTTGGCAAACGGTTGGTCCCCATTGGTACGGTCTATGACCCGTTCGTCTGCCGCGGCCTCGATGCGCTTAACTACGCCTGTTACCAGGACGCCCGGTTCATGATTGTGGGCACGCCGTCAGGTGTGACGCTGGCTCCTGAGGGCGGGGCGCACCAATCCGTCGGCACGCCCTTGATTGGTATGAGCCAGGATGGCCTGGCTGCATTCGAACCTGCGTTTGCTGACGAATTGGCCGTCATCATGGAATGGGCGTTCGACTACATGCAGCGCGATGGTGACGGCGACCCCGATGAACGCACATGGCTGCGGGATGAGACTGGCGGCAGCGTCTACCTGCGCCTGTCTACCAACCCGATCGAGCAGCCTGGCAAGCGCCGCGACGCCGCCTTCCGACAGGGGGCCATTGACGGAGCCTACTGGTTGAGAGAACCGGGGCCCAACTGCGAGGTGGTGATTGCCTACCAAGGCGCTGTTGCGCCTGAAGCGATCCGCGCAGCTGGTATCGTTGCACAGGGACGGCGGGACATCGGCGTTCTTGCCGTCACCTCTGCTGACCGCTTGAATGCAGGCTGGACCGCGGCGCAGCGCGCACGCGCACGCGGTCTTGGGCAAGCAAACTCCCACGTAGAAGCCCTGTTGCAGGCGTTGCCTCACCATTGCCGGCTCGTGACCGTAATCGACGGACACCCTGCAACGCTTTCATGGCTTGGCAGCGTTTGCGGACACCAAACGATTCCCATGGGTGTCGAGCATTTCGGCCAAACCGGCAGCATTGGTGACCTCTACAAGCACCACGGGATCGACACGGCCTCCATCGTGCACAAGGTGCAAGGCCTGACAGACGGAAGAGATATCCGGATATTCCTGGTGCATTGACGGCCCGTTGCAACCGGGGTGGATGACCGCCGTGCTGCCGGCGTTCAATGCGCCAAGGTGCAGTTGTTGTCGACTTCTCGGAATGGTGACACCCAATGACAAACCGGACCTTCGGCCCTGATTCGGCCATCGGTGTTTTCAATTGGCATTTCGGAAGTGGGTCGCCGGTCATTCGACAATACGAAGCTCCTGCTGGACTATGAAGTTGAGATGCCGATGAACAGCGTTGTGAATTTGGTGCGGGCCACGCGCCCGTGATCCAGAATGACCCGGGATTGCGATGTCTCCAACGGGTGGACCCGTCTTCAGGATCACCAGGGCAAGACCGTCGAATCCACGGGAATATTCGCCCGTTCAGTGGATTTTGCGGTAAGTTCCTTGTCAGACCAATTGCAACTGAAGGATAGGAGAGGGCATGAATTCCAATCTTGCTCCAGAGCTTCAAACCACCGAATGGCTCAACACCGACGAACCCGTCACGCTTGGGAAGTTGCGGGGAAAGGTGGTGGTCCTGGAAGCCTTCCAGATGCTGTGCCCCGGATGTGTCTCTCATGCGCTTCCCCAGGCAATGCGGGTCTGCAGAACATTCAGCCCCGGTGAAGTTGCCGTCATCGGTTTGCATACGGTGTTCGAGCACCATGCCGCGCAAGGGAGCCGCGAAGCGCTGGCAGCGTTTCTCCACGAATACAGAATTACTTTTCCGGTCGGTATTGATGCGCCTTCAGAGGGAAATGGCCTGCCAATGACGATGACATGCTACGCCATGCAGGGAACCCCGACCATGATCCTGATCGATCGTGAAGGACAACTGAGGAAACAGAAATTCGGCCAGGAGGAAGACCTGGTTCTGGGTGCCGAAATCATGTCGCTCCTGCGTGAAACCACGAACTCGGTGTGAGCTTGAGTTTCTCAAGCGAGCAGAAACTCAAACCCCTCGTCGGGGCCGATTTCAAGCTTGTAGATGGCCTCGGAGCAATAACAGGAGAATGGGCTTCGACAGGCTACCTTTGCTTTCGTTTTGATTCGAAGTAGTCGCACACCAGCCGGCAGAGTTCATTTGCATCTGAAATGACCTGGCTGCAGTTATGGAGTTCCGGGTGTTTTTCCTGCACTTCATACCCTGTGGGCTCGCCGCTCTTCTTGTTCACGACCCAGGAGGCATTCTTTCGTCTCGCACCCAGGTAACGCTGTGCAACGAAGCGAGCATCCGTACCCAGAACTCCTGCCATCGCCCCGTAGGTGCAGCGGAGCCTGGCGTGGTTGAGAAACTCAAGAACACGCAAAGCCTGCTGTCCGGGGTCATCACCCGGCCACCACGCGCAGTCGCATCGGCATAACTCGCGCTGGTCATTACGGGCATGCATAGCCATGACGCATCCTTTCAGAAACACGTATGGACAATAACCTGACCAACGGTTCAGAAAGGATGTTACCGAACTCCAGGCAGTCATCGAACCATTCAGTTCGGTGATATGCTTCTCGGTCAATCCCGTCAATTGCCGGTGTATGTGCCAAACTGTCGCATTTGCCAATGGATTGTCTTGTCCGAAGACCTACCGGATTCATCGGCGTCACCGGATCCAGCCATGAATTGTAAGGTCTTCGCTGAACTGGTTTTCTGTTACATTTGGCGTTGTGACACGTAGACACATTCAACGTCTTGGCCACTGGACTTTGCGAGCAGCACTTGGACGTCCTTTGCGAACCGACCGATCTCGGTTGAGATTTCGAGTGTACCTGCAATCAGGATAGTTGGAACAACCTAGGAATCGTCCGAATTTGCCTATGCGAGTATCCAGCCAACCATCGCAGTCGGGGCAACACTCGTTCCGTTCACCGCAATTGCGACAAAGGAAGGTTCCGTTCGCCTTTACAAGCAGGCCAGTTCCGCAACTCCGGCACGACTGGCAGCGAAACTCACAGTAGGGCCAATTTGAACAACCGAAGAACGTGCTTCCATCCCGTTTGTTCTTTCGACGGCTCAACTTCCCCTCCCCGCAATTCGGACAGGCGACATCCTCGTCCAGAGTACGGCCGATGACAGTGATGTCATATCCACCTTCAATCAACTCTTCGGCAAAGGATGAAGGGGGACCGTTGTCGGCAAGCAGGAATGCCTGTCGTCTGGCCCGCGTGAGCGCAACATAAAGCAGACGACGTTCCTCGGCATTGCGGTATCCTTCCGGCGCTGCCAGAACCAGATCGAGCAATGGGTCATCGGCAATCTCGGCAGGAAAACTGAACTTCCCGGAACAGAGTCCAAGCACCACAACATAGTCGGCCTCGAGTCCCTTGGACCGATGCACTGTCATGTACGAAATTCCCAATCTAGAGTAGCGCCTTGCGAGCCCGCCCATGTTCTGAGGTCGCAGATGCCGATACCTACCCAGGACCAACACGTCCGAAGTGCCTTCATACCTAGTTGCATCCTTGGCAATCCGATCGAGTGACTCGCGCAGCATGGTGAGATGTTTTTCACTTGGCAGGCAAACGTGAACGCTCGGCTTGTCTCTTCGCCTGACCGACCTGACGGTCTTTCGAATCTGTGACGGATTGCGCAACACAAAGTCAGTCGCCACCTTGGCAACGCGGTCGGAACATCGAAACGTGGTCTCAAGGTGAGTGCGACTGCAAGCGCCAAAATGCTCTTCGAATTCTCGCATCAGTGATATGTCCGAACCACCGAATCGGAATATCGCTTGCCAATCATCTCCAACTGCAAACAGCTTTGCGGATGGAGTTTGCTTGAGCAGTGCATTCAACAGTCTAGCCCGAGCCGGCGAAATGTCCTGGAATTCGTCCACGAGGATGTAGCTGAATGGGCTGCTATACCTTCCCTGTTCCACGTGGTCGGTCGCCCGGTTGATCATGTCATTGAAGTCGATCGATCCTGATCGGGACAGTGATTCCTCGTAACGCTCGTAGACCGACCGGAAGACCGAAACGAATGCTTCTGCCCTTCCGTCATCCTGCAGTGCAGCAGCCTTCCGGGAGAGTTCTCCAAGAGTCATGCGGGCACCCTTGAAATGCTGCAGGAAGGTCGCCAGCAGACGAGCGAACTGGCTGGCACGCCCCTGATCTTGCAGTACGGCAAACACCCTTTCCTGGGAAAGGGGCGACAGAGGCACGCCGTGCGCCGTCAACTTGTCTCTCAACTTTGCAATCAGCTTGCCATGGGCGTGCTCATGGCTGAAGGTCTCGATCAACAATGTGCCTCGCTCGGCATGCAGCTTCCGCTTCCATTCCATGTCACGAAGATACTCATCCTGATCGACGAATGGTGCTGTCTTGCCAGCGGCATTGAGTCCGAAGTGCTCGATATAGATCCCGCTTTCGGTGAGGCGAAAGTCCGGCCGGTACTGGCCCTTGTCCGGTGTTGCTGTGTCGTGTTCATAGGGAACTTCGTACTCGTACTCCACACCGTTTAGGTAGAGGAAGTTGGCAATTTCGCATTCCTCGTAACTCTTCACGACGTCATCCTTCAGGGATCGAATTTCGTTGCGCCGGATATAGTCCCAGTACTCGCCCCAATTCTTGAAGTCATGCTCAGCCCTGTACGGTGCAAACCAGTCCTGAAACCAGTTCAGCACCTCCTTTGACAGGCTGTCATCGGACATGAGATCGCCCAAGACACCGTCCAACTGGTCGAGTAATGCCCTGTCGTTCTCAGTCGAAGCTGCCAGGAGCGGACGCTTACCTTCGGCATTGCCGATTATTGCCATGCCCAGGCTGTGAAACGTCTTCACCGTAATTCCCTGCGAAACGGAAGCGCCAAGCCTATCTTCAAGCCGGTCTTCCATTTCCTTGCGAGCATCCCTGGCAAAGGCCAGCAGCAGCAGTTCTGAAGGCTTCCTGTAGCCTCTAGAGACAAGCCACCCGGCCTTCGCTACGATTACGGACGTCTTGCCGCTACCGGCAGCAGCCACCACAAGGTTTCGATTGTCGTCAATGACGATGGCCTCGCGCTGTTCGTCTGTCAGTGGCCGCGCTTCAAAGTTGTCGAGAAACTCGCTGGAGCGGGCCAGCTCATTCCTGACATACATTTCGTTGGCCCCTACCCTTGCCTTCTCCGGGTCGTGCAGAAACTCGAGGGTGGTTTTGAGCCAATTGATTGCAGGAACATCCGACAGTTGATCTGGCACCAAAGTGTGCAAGCCAACCATTGCCGTCTCGGCATCGCGGGTCAAAGTGTCGAAATTGCTTTGGGTCACGAAGTCGGAGGGATCTGCCAGTTCCTCCAGACGAGAGTTCACCGACTTGAGCAATTCAGCCCGAGAAGCAAGAGACCTGCGCCACCAATCTGTCCGGGCGTGTTCGAGGGCGTCGACCAGTGCAACGACGTGTTTCGGATTCAAGCCCGATATTGTTGCTTTACCACCCTTATGCTGAAGGTTGACTCTGGCCCATCGCACGCTGGATTCCAGCTCAACTTTCCCGATCTCGCCCAAGGAGAATTCAACTGAACCGCCACCATTGAGCACGCTCACCGAATTCGCAGTCAGGGTGATTGATCTGGCATCTCTCGGGCGCAGAATCGCGAACAGTACTGACGCGATTCTGGTTCTGCCAATCGTAAGTGGCGACCTTGCAATCTGCCTGGTTCCGGAGAGTTCGCTCAAGGTGGTCTTCAGTTAGGCACAATTGATGTTCGGGGCTACAGGCTTGCGGTCGAGATGCCTTCACCCGAAGTACACGAATGGCAGACCGGAAGCCCTGGTGAATACGGCCGACTGGATCCGAATGTCATGTTGCTTCGATGTATGCCGGGTTTCCTGCAAAGGTCAGATGCACCTCGCCGCCGGAGCCGATATCATACAGAATTACGTTGGTCGCCAGTTGGACACCAAGTATGGCGTTCGCTTCTGCGGGAGCCTTTGCGATAAACCGTTGCCTTACGGCATCCGTGCTGCTTTCTGTTAGTTGCCGCGGCTTTCCAAGTGAAACCACCTCGGAGTGGACAATCATGTCAAAGGTCCTTTGGACCCTGGCATTGGCTGGCAAAGCGCCGGCACTATATAGCTGCATAACGGGAAATCCTCGACTTTGGTTGTTCCATCGACAGAATTTCCAGCGGGTATCACACATCCGGGTTCTGGAACCAGCCCGCATCTATGAATGCTGCGTTTACATGCCTCGTTGTGTGATAGCTTGACTGCCCCAGACCG
Source organism: Paracoccaceae bacterium (assembly GCA_963664715.2). GTDB lineage: Bacteria > Pseudomonadota > Alphaproteobacteria > Rhodobacterales > Rhodobacteraceae > JAPOXR01. The sequence continues at coordinate 140,330 of CAXXUY010000008.1, read as the reverse complement.
AAGGAGTTGAACCCGACACTCAAGCAGCGTCTCGCAAGCGCTTATGCAGGTGCCCCTTGAAATGAACTGTTCGGGTTGGAGACATGTTGTTCGTCAATTCACGCGTGACTGACACATGCAGGAAAAGTGGATGGAAGACTTGCGTGGTGACTGATCAGCACTGCCAAGTGGAGCGAGTCCAAATGACTGGAGCCGGGAATCGGAACATTGAAATCCATTTGAGACGAAGGTGGATTACTGATCCGGACGGTTCGAATTGCGACACCTGCGTCGGGGACTGCCATGGTTGATCAGGGTCCGGGTACCGTATCCGGGACATGGATGTTTGTTGCTGATCCAATGTGTGTGTAACGTGTTGCGAAGGCAATTGAAGCAGGGCAGTCGAGTTGGCGGCAGGTACAAATGCAAGATGAGTTTGCTGGAAGTTCATAAACTAACAGGCACAATCGCGGTCGCGACGTTGATGACTGCACTCTCGGGACTCGCAACAGCCGAGCCGATTTACCGCGACTCGATCGCTTCGAATGATCTGGAGTTCATCCGGACCGATGATCCCGGTGTTTTTGGCTGCGTCAAGTACAATGGCCGGTTTCGTGCCGAGATGCCCGACAAGCGGCGTGACAAGCTCTTCGCAGAAAACGTCTATACCTTTGAGGCACTTTTCCTTGACGGTGCGTCCGTAGGAATTTGGGTGCACCCGGATGTCGGTTCGCGGCACACCGCGCTCCAGTTGGCTTTCCAGGCAGCAGAACCGATCGGGAAGCTCCCGAACGTTATGAGATCGCGGTTGGACCACGTGGTCATACACGAGGGAAATGAAACGGCGTTTTCCGAAGACATTGGCCGCTTCTTCGTTTTGTATTCGCAGAACATGGCCGAGCGAATTCGCAATCATGATCTAGAAGAGACGGTGTTTTATATGTCTGTCCATGCGAGCCTGGCTTACCCGGGAGGGACACGCGCCGATTGGGTCAGGGCGCAGCGGGCTGATGACGACTTCATCACCTACCATGCCGCGAGGCACACCGGCTATGCTGACCGAAACCCCTATGGCGAAGACATGGCAGAATCATCGTAGTTCGCGTGGGCGGTTCTCAACCACCCTGGGCGTTTGCCGGATGGAGTCGAACAAAAAGTACGATCGATAATGCCGAACCGCCTTGCAAATTTCGAAGAGATTTTGGCGAACAGCGTTACGGCCCTTGAAAACACGGGACGAGCGGGAAACAGGCACATCGATTGTCCCGAACCCGCCACTTCCGTCCAGCGTCCCCAGCGAGGCATCTCGGGAATGCAGCGGGCACTTATGCGCCACTGCAGTGGTTTGCCCGTTGGCTTTGCCGACGGCAAGTTCGGCCCGGCAACACGATCGGTACTGAGACGTTTTCAGAGGAGCCATGGCCTGGTGCCCGACGGAGTCTATGGACCGCTGACTGCAGCAGCGTTGGACGGTCCCGTCACGGGCAACTGCAGATGATGGCAACCCGGTGTCGGACGGTCCCTGCCGACGTGTTTGCTGTACTGGACGCCCGCCGAACCCCATGCAACTCTCCCTTTAGCGGACTAAAGCAACTCGGCAGCAGTGCCGCACGTTTCCGGCTTCACCGCTAAGGGTTGTGTGCGCGATCGGTGTTGGGCGTAATCCGCGACGGGTTGGTTGATGCTGATCCATTTCCCGTCCGTGATACTCCAACCGACAGGAGCGCCGGATTCGGCGAGCAGAAATCCGGTCACGAGTTCTGCCTCGCGGCCGGCCTGCCAGGAATTCTCCGCCTGACTGTAGTCCTCTTCCTGCTTGCTCTGCACCGTCATAACAGCCAAAGGTACCGAGGATTGCAGCAGGGCTGTGGCTCTCGCACCCGGTCCTGGACCAGCGGCCATCGGCATTCAGCACATGCACGTCCCGCGCAGTCTCACCACCTGGCGATTCTGCCACCGATCATTCTGCATTGTTGAACAAGTACAGGTCACACCATGGTTTCCGGAGCAATCAGCAGGTTACCGGAATCGCTCTGGCACTTGCGGGTTGTTCGCCGGATTGGTGTCATACTTCGAGAGTTTCCTTACCACGGGGCCACCGACAAGGGGCCGAAGGTCCTTCTCCAGCGCATCGGCTCTTGATGCGTCATAGACTTCCCTGCCCCCGACATGGAGTGAGAATGACTTGACATATCTTGCCTTCTTGGATGGATCCTCGATCGTTGCCCGGGTCCAGCGGTAAAGCGGATAGTTCTCGACCCCGTTACGCTCGGCTTCCTCGCAATATCCGGCAAAAGCGTCGTACTGGCAAACGAGCGTTGCGTCATGCCTGGCGAGCAGGTCCTTGACTGGCTGAAGTGCCGGGTTGTTGCCTCCTGCGCGCACTAACCTCGCTGCCTCGTCTTCGAGTTCGACTCTGACCTGGCATAGCCATTGCGCCAGATCTGCAGAACTTTCGTCGCCTGTCCCTTGCGCCATATCCTGAGTTACCGGTTCATTCCAAGCGCACCGTTCCCCGTGCTGAGATCGCACCTGCAGGCAAGACTAGCGGATCATTGCCCTGCCATTCAATACTCGCATCGGCAACGCCATGGCCTGGAAAGCGACGACCCGGGTCACCTCGCCGCGTTGGCGAAGAATGCCGTCGGGTCCACGCGGTCGCAATTGGGAACAGGGTCCCGGTTGCTTGTCGTTCAGGCAGTTCGAGATCAGCAAATCGTCGGGGCGGGCGGTCGCATCGGAAGGAATACGCCGTAGGAACCCGGACGAACCAGTATCCTTGACTGACGGAACCGGGTCCGGCGGATTTGAACAGGGTGCTTCGGGCGATGGAGGCACGCCATTTACAGGCAAACGCGCTGAGCTCCTGATCGCAAAGGGACGCAGCGGGCACTCAGCTGCCCCGATGAAGAGCCGGCAAGGCAGAAAACGGCTCCACACGGTCACCCGCAACCGGTGGTCCCGGGAGGGATCCTGGGGGAACCAAGACCGTTGAAAAATTCTTGACACTCACGGCTTGCATCGGCGACTGTCAGGCACCTTGAAGCATGACGGGAAAAAGGCGGGGAATTGCGATGCCCAAGCTGAACGAGGATACCAAGGGAGTATTCGTCATTTCAGCAACGCCGTTCTGCCCCGACGGGTCACTCGACCTGAAAGGAACGGAGCAACTGCTGGACTTCTACCAGGGATGCGGGGTCACCGGCATCACGATTCTGGGTGTCATGGGTGAAGCCAACAAGATGACCGATGCCGAGTCGGCCGATTTCGCAGCACGTGCCCTTCGGCATGTCGCACAGCAGCTGCCGGTTATCGTCGGCGTGACGCATTCGGCTCTGACCGCATTGAGAGAACTTTCGCATTCCGTGATGGATTTGGGCGCTTCGGGCGTCATGTTGCAGCCGCTGGCAGGCCTGAAGAGCGATGATGCGGTCTTTCGCTACTTCGAACAGGCCTTTGAAGCGATCGGTGCCGGCATTCCGGTTGTCTACCAGGACTTTCCGCAGGCAAGCAACGTCCACTTGTCACCTGCCGCATGGTCCAGGATGGTCCATGAGTTTCCTGATCTCGTGATGCTGAAACACGAGGATTGCCCAGGCCTTCCGAAACTCACGAAAATCAGGGAAATGGAACGCGAGGGAAAACAGCGACGCGTGAGCATTCTCACCGGAAACAACGGGCTGTATTTTCCGCAGGAACTTCATCGGGGTGCCGACGGAGCAATGACCGGCTTTGCGTTTCCCGACGTGCTGGTGCAAGTCTACGACCTTTTCACGGCGGGTCGCACTGATGAAGCGGAAGACCTGTTCGATCGGTACCTGCCGATAAACCGCCACGAACAGCAGCTGGGATTTGGACTGCCAGTGCGCAAGGAGATCCTCCGGCGGCGGGGGGCACTGCGCCACGCCACTGCGCGCAAGCCCGTTTACGGGCTTACAGGTGTTGATGTCGCAGAACTTGACCGGCTATTGGAACGGATCGAATCGGGCGGCCAAGTATAGCACTGCCAGGCAGTCGGCTTGGCTACTGCAGCGGATCTCTCGTCAGCTTGCCAATTGGCGCGGAACGCTGCGCTCATCTCGGATCTTCAGACCCTTCGAGCCCCGGCCCGAGCCCGGCATATTCGACCGGCAGGAAAGCGGGCCTGCCTGCGTTTTGCGGTCATGGCAGTTTCGAACTTGAGACCTTGTCACGGCCGAACAGGGTTCGATCAGACCAGCCGGTCCCTGCCTTCAGGCGCACGACACGGAGGGTCAGCCGGACCAGGTGGCAGGTTTCGCCCGGTGCAAAGTTGCAATTCCCGGACGGCTGCATCCCGATACAATGGTTGATCAGTGCCTACCCCACCCCGCAGATATCGCAGATCGTCAGCAAGTAGATGCGAATCATGTCAAGATAGTCGTCGCGGTCGACGCGTTCATCCGGCATCGTATTGTAACGTCCACCAGGGCCGCATACGATACCCTCCATACCGCCCTCGACGTACAGGTGGCCGGCATCCGTCCCGTAGAATCCTGGTGGCGTGATCGTTCCGGTGGGCTGTTCCGTGCCTCGCACGGCGCGGTGTGCCGCGTTGATGGCCTTGACGATTCGGGAGTCCCTGGACACTTCAAATGCGGGCATGGTTGGCTTGTCGTCGCGCGTCTCCGTCCAGACATTGGTGCTGAGCCCGCGCCGCTCGGCTTCCAGCTGGTCGAGTACAGCCCGGATGTCGGCCACTGCCTGCTCCTCGGTCTGACCGGGGCCGTAGCGACCCGAACCTGACATGTGCACGAAATCGGCAACCTGCGGTGCGCGCCATTCGTGAAACTCGCGCGACAACGCACCTCTAATCGTTCCGACGTGCACCCTGTTGATCGAACGGACTTCCTCGTTCGGGGCATCGGAAAAGGTCAGGCCCGTGAGTCTCGGAACCAGGTCACAGGCGGCCTGGATTGCGTCAACCGCTTCTTCCCGTTTCGACATGTGTCGGGTGATGCCCTCGAGCTCGATGTGAAAGACGAATGCCGCGGCATGCATCGTCAGGGCCTTGAGGTCCGTTGGTTCGGAGTTGACGAAGTAATCCGCCCGAATGCCCTGCCTCACCGCGGCAAGCGTGCCGACTCCACCCTGCAACTCGCCCACGACATAGGTGAGGATCACATCGCCCTCGGGCTTCAGGCCGGCATTCATCAAGGAACGTACGGCGCACAGGGAAGCGGCATCGCCTGCCTTCATGTTTGACACGCCGATGCCGTAGATGAAATCGTCATCGACAAGCCCGCCCCACGGGTCGACGCTCCAGCCCTCTGTAACGGGGTTGGTATCGAGGTGGCCGTTGAACAGCAGGCTCTTGCCATTGCCCGTGCCGCGCCAGATACCGATGGCATTGACCCGATTTCCCTCGACCGGATGCAATTCGGCCTCAAGCCCCGTCTCCCGCATGATTTCCACCATGCGTTCGGCAAGTTCCCGCTCGCCCGGGGTCTCGGAATAGCTCTTGAAGCGCACCATTTCTGACAGCGTGTCCAGGCAAGCGGCTTCGTCGATGTTCCGGGCGATCGTCAGGGGGTCCATCACGCGGCTCCCGTTGCCTCTTCGGACTCGACAGGGACCGGAACCGCATCGAGCAGCTGAGTCGTGTAGGGGTGACGCCCCGGGGCACGCGCCTCTGACGAATCAAAGAGATCCACGAGATCGCCGTTCTGCATGACCGCAATCCGGTGCGCGAGCTGGCGCACCAGGTTGAGGTCATGGGTTATGAACAGGCAGGCGGTGCCGGTCTGCTGCTGCAGGTCAACGAGCAACCGGGCTACGGACGCCTGTACCGAGACATCGAGTGATGACGTGATTTCGTCACAGATCACCAGTTGCGGTTCGGCAGCAAAGGCGCGGGCAATGGCAACGCGCTGCTTTTCGCCACCGGAAAGTTCATGCGGGTACCGCTTTGCATAGTCTTCGGGCAAGAGCACGCTGCGCAGGAGTTCACGCACTCGCCAAGCCCATTCGGAGCGCGGCGCGAGGTCATAAAGCTTCAGCGGGCGCGACAGGATCTTGCCAATGGTCTGGCGAGGGTTCAAGGACGCGTCCGGATGCTGGAAGACAATCTGTACGGCACGCCGGTAGGCACGGTCGATCCTGCGGCGACCGGAATATGACTTCGCTCCAAATGTGACCGAGCCCTCGAAATCCTGCAATCCAACCAGCGCCTTGGCGATGGTTGACTTTCCGGATCCGGATTCACCGACGATCCCGAGTATTTCCCCTGCCCGCAGACCGAATGAGACATCCCGGGCACCGTGCACGACCTCACGCTTGGGCTGGAGAAAGTCCAGGACGTTTTTCCCCCGCCCATACCTGACATTGACCCCTCCCAGCTTGAGCAGGTCATCTCCACCGTCAGGCTCCCCGGTCACGATGCGGTGGTCAGGATGCGGCACCGCCGCAACAAGGTCCCGGGTATAGATGTTGCGCGGGCGGGCAAAAACCTGCTCGCACGGGCCGTGTTCGACAATTTCACCCTGGTTGATCACCGCGACGTCCTGGGCGATGCGGGATACCAGCCCCAGATCGTGCGAAATATAGAGGGCAGTAACTCCTGTCTCGTCGTGCAGGTCATCAAACAAGTCCAGTATCTGCCGTGCGGTTATGATGTCCAGCGCGGTTGTCGGCTCGTCGAAGATGATCATTTCGGGATTGCAGGCAAAGGCCGTGGCGATAACGATCCGCTGCTTTTCTCCTCCCGAGGCCTCGTGAGGATAGCGGTTCATCATGTCGGTCGGGCGGCTGATGCCGGTTCGGGCCAGCCATGCCTCACCCTCTTCGCGGGCCTCTTTCGGGGAAAGGGACCGGTGGCGCACGAGCACCTCGGCCACCTGGTCGCCGAGTCGCAATACAGGATTCAGCGAGGTGCCGGGGTCCTGGAACACCATGCTGATCCGGCGGCCTCGCAGGTCCTGGATTTCCTCGAGTGACTTTACCCGCAAATCCTCGCCGAGAAATACAAGCTGCCCCGACCGTTCAATGGCATTGGCCGGCAGGTATCGCATGATCGCCCAGGCCAGAGACGTCTTGCCGGAACCAGACTCGCCGACGAGACCCAGCGTCCTTCCGGGCCGGATCGAAAATGTGACGTTCCTGAGGGCGTCGACCAGCCCGGTTGGAGTTCCGTAGGCGAGCGAATAATCCCGGACATCGAGCACCGGGTGGCGTTCGTCGGCTCCTTCACCTTTTGCCATCAGCGGCGCCTCCGCCTCGGGTCGAAGGCATCGCGCAGTGCATCCCCGAAAAGGTTGAATCCAAGCGCAGCAATGGCGATTGCAATGCCGGGCACGGTGACAACCCAGGGTGAACGGTACATGTACTGGCGTGCCTCGGCGACCATCAGACCCCATTCGGTGCTGGGAGGCTGGGCACCGAGGCCGAGAAATCCGAGCGTCGCGCCGATCATGATTGCGAACGACACCCGGATCGTTGCCTCGACGATAATCGGTCCGATTGCGTTGGGAATGACTTCCTGGACAATGATATAGGCCCGGCTCTCGTCGCGGGCGATGGCAGCGAGGATGTACTCCCTGGTCCGGATCGAGAGCACTGACGACCTGGCGATGCGCGCCATGCCCGGCGTAAAGGCGACGGCTACGGCAAGCATCGCTTCCCCGATACCGCCTCCAAGAATAGTGACGATGAGCAGGGTGAACAGCAGGTCCGGCACGGCAAGGAGACCGTCGAGTGTTCGCATGATCACGCTGTCGATCCAGCCTCCGGCCACGGCCGCCGTGACTCCGATGACCGAGCCCGCCAGGACGCCGAGAGAAGTCGCTCCAACGCCGAAGAGTATGGTCGGGCTTGCACCGGTCAACAGGCGCGACAATATGTCCCGGCCGAACTGGTCAGTGCCGAGCCAATGTGCTGCGGAGGGTCCGGTCAACCGGACCTCCGGGTGAAAGGCCTGCGGGTCATAGGGGGCCACGAATGGGCCGAGAATCACTGCAACGGCGATTATCGTCAAGAGCCCTGCCCCGACCATACCGGTCGGATGGCGGATCAACTCACTCATACCTGACCCTCGGGTCAAGAGCCGCGATCACGATATCCGACAGCAGGTTTGACAAAGCATAGACCATGGCCAGCAACAGCGTGATCCCTTGGATCACGGGCAGATCGCGGTTTTCGAGGGCCAGGATCAGCAGTCGGCCAAGGCCGGGCCAGGCAAATATCTCCTCGACAACGATGATTCCGCCGAGAAGGTAGCCGATATCGAGTGAAATCACCGCGACTGCCGGCGCAAGCGAGTTCGGCAGTGCATGACCGCGTATGACGCGGCGCTCCTGCAAGCCCTTCAGCCGGGCGGCGCGGATGTAGTCGCTTGACAGGACATCCGACATCTCGGAACGCACCTGCCGGGCGATATGCGCCGTCAGGATCAGTCCCAGCGCACCTGCAGGCAGAATCACGTGATTGAAGAACCCGGCCACGCTTTCGCCCGGCGGGATGAAACCGCCTGCCGGAAGGAGTGGATTTCCCGGTGCCGCAAAGATCACCAGGAGCAGTGTCGCCGTCACGAATTCCGGCATCGCCGTGCCCACATAGGCAACCAGGCTGATGCCCAGATCGGCCTTGGTGCCACGCTTCACGGCAGCCAGCATCCCGATCGGCACGGCAACCACCGTAACCGTGACCAGGGCAGTAACGGCCAGCATTGCAGAATTCCTGAACGCGGATCCAACCACCTCGGACACGGGAAGAGACAGCCGCAGGGACATTCCGAAATCCCCCTGCAGCAGGTTGAACAGCCATTCGAAGTACTGGATGGCCGCGGGACGGTTGAGGCCCAGCCTTTCTTCCAGCGCAGCGACCTGATCCGGTGTGGCGTACTCGCCCAGGATCATGATGGCGGCGTTGCCAGGCAGGATCATGGTGATCGCGAATACCGCGATCGTCACGATCCAGAGCACCAGCGCGACCGCCAGAAGGCGGCGCAGCAGATAGGCTGGGCTCACTCGTCAGCCCCTGTCGAGCCAGACATCTTCCACGAAGAAGACCCGGTTCAGCGGATGAACCGTCCAGCCCAATACCCAGTCACGGCTGGCCGTAAGCACGTCCTGGTACATCGCGATGATGTAGGGCGTGTCGCGGAGCTGGATTTCCTGTGCCTCTGCGTAAATCGCAGCGCGCTCGGCCGGATCCGAGGTTGACCTTCCGCGGCGAACGAGTTCGTCGAACTCCTCGCTGAACCAGGCAGTATCCTCGTAGGAAGCCGTCGAGGTCAGCAGAAGGTTGAAGGTTGCGTCCTCGGTTGGCTGCATCCCCCAATAGGCCATGTAGAATGTGCCCTTGCGCCAGACATTTGCCAGGTAGGTGTCATGCGGCATCGCTTCGACTTCAATATCGAAACCTGCCGGACGCGCCATCTCCTTGATTGCGATTGCAACCTGCCCGCGGATTGCCGGGCGGTTCGAGGCCACCATCGTGAGGCTGATTCCATCCGGATATCCCGCTTCGGCGAGAAGAGCCTTTGCAGCAGCCGGATCGTAGGGAATCTCGGGCGTGTCGATGGCATACTGGAATTCCGGCGACAGGATGTTGTCGTAGGCCGGACGGCCGAGTCCCTCGAGCACCAGGTCCACCAGGAGCTGGCGATCGACAGAAAGTGCCAGGGCCTTTCTCAACCGCACATCGTCAAACGGCGGCTGGTCCTGGCGCATCACGACATTGACGTATCGGCCTGCCGGCACCCGCAGCGCGTTGCTGCCCTCGGCCGCGGCAATGCGCGCAAAGTCTGCCTGCTGGACGTTGAGCATGACGTCGACGTTTCCGGACAGGTAGTTTGCTGTTTCTGCCGCAAGGTCGGGGAACAGGTGCATCTCGACAGCGTCAAGATATGGCTGGCCTTCCTTGTAGTAGTTGTCGTTGCGGACCAGCCGGGTGATCCTCGCCGAATCATAGTTTTCCAGCTTGAATGGTCCCGTGCCATTGGGCTTGGTCTCGAGATCGGCCAGGTCGCCGGCCAGTGCCGCCGCCGAAACGATCCGCGCATTGGCGTGGGCGGTCGAAATCGGCAGGTCGGCATAGGGCGCGTTGAGATTGAACCGAACGGTATGATCGTCGACCGCCTCGACAGTCTCGACAACATCAAGAACCGACCGGGCCGGCGAACCGAAATCCGCGTCGAGGATTGCCTCGAAGGTCGCCACGACGTCAGCCGAGGTGAATGGTGTTCCGTCGTGGAACGTGACCCCCTGGCGCAGGTTGTATGTAAACTGCGAGGCATCCTCGTTGGCTTCCCAGCTAATCGCGAGATCGGGACCTGCCGAGTTCCTGCCCGGTTCGATCCGTGTCAGGCCTGAGTAGAGCATGTCTACGCAAGGATATTCTGCCGGTCCGGACAATTGCATGACATTCAACGTGGCGATTCGGGTTGAATGGCTGATTTTCAGCGTACCGCCGTATTTGGGCGTTCCAGACTGCGCGAAACTGATGGTTGGGGCAGCGGATGCTGCCGCCAGTCCAATAACCACCTGCCGGCGATTGGCCATAAGATTTTTCATGTAGTATCCTCCCTTGTTGTGGATTTGTGGCGTTCACGACGCCCTAGGTAACTATTGTTGGCTCGTTGGGCAACTTGGTCAACACCTCCGGCGCATCTTCGGTCACCAGGAGTGTATGGCCTACCCCCATTCCGAACCCGGTATCGGCATCTCCGATCATCACGTGGTAGAACAGAGTCATTCCGGGTTCGCACACGGTCGGGTTGCCGGAATAGATCATCGGTGGAACGTCCATGCTCGTCGGAGCGAACGTGCACCCGACGGAGTAGCCGGTTGCCCCGTAGCGATGTTGAGCGTAGCCGGCGGAATCAAGTCCGTCCGCATGTACATCGAAGATTTCTCCCAACGTGCATCCTGGACGCGCGATCTCCGTCATTCGTTCAAGCGTTGCCCGCGCCGTGTCATACATGTGTATCTGTCGCCGGTCAGGGTTGCCGAAAAGGATCGTCCATTCGGTTTTCGCATTGTAGCGGCGATAGGCGACCGGATACTCCACGAGCAACTGGTCCTGGGCCTGGATCCGGCGCGGTTCGGAAACTCCCCTTCCATAGGTGGCGCGGTACCCCGAGTTGAAGAGCGGAGCGTTCGGTGGCATGTCGGCGCCATCGCAGAGTATCGAACGCAGGTATTCCGCCTTGATTTCGGAATCGAGAATGCCGGGGCGGGCAACTGCAATGACAGCAGAAAGCGAGCGGTCGAGGATCTCGGCAGCCTTGCGGGTATACGCAATCTCCGCCGGCGACTTGATCAGGCGAAGCTTCCGGATCAGGTGATCGTCGTCGGCGAGCTCGCAGAAGCCTTCAAGGGCCTTCTGAACTCGCCACAGGTTCCAACCGGTCAAGCCATGGGTATTGAGTTCCACGGCAATCTTCTTCCCGTGGAGGCCCAATTCCGCAAGAATCCCGCGCAACTCCCGGGCGGGATCGGCGTCTTCTGCATCCCACCAGATGCGAATGTCCTCGATCGTGCTGGTGACTCGTGCCTGAACAAGGTCGGGACGGCGGGTCAGCAGTACAATTGGCTGTTCGTCCGCGGTCACCACGGCACACTGGAAAAAGACAAAGCCACCGGTATCGTAGCCGGTCAGCCAGTAGTGACTCTCCTGGGCAAAGACAAGAATCGCGTCATGTCCGGCTGCCCGCAATCGGCGACGCAGACGTACCTGACGCTCCAGATGCTCCTGCCGGGAAAAAGGCAGAGCCGACCCCGGTTCCACGATCATTGACAAATTCGTTTACCCGGAGTCCGGGCTTCCCTCCTCTTCGGAATTCACGTTATATTTGGGTCTGTCATACGTCAACCGGCTTAGACATGCCATCAACAGATGGTATCCGATCGGTTACAAAGGCTCGGCAACTTGCAGTATTGACCGGAATGGAACCAGGTGAGGACGCCTTCGATAATTCGGCCGACCGGCAGAAATGCAGTCGGTTTCCGACGGATGGTCAGTGACGTCAACTGATGTTCGAGAATCCACCTGACACGTCAAGGGAATCGCCAGACTGCCTGGATTCCAGCCTGTGCTGCCGTACGGAATATCCGGGGCATCAGATCGGATGCACTGCACCTGGGCCAACTACCAATACTGCACAGAAGGCACGGACATGCGAGCGTCACCGGCCTTGCCATCCCCTGCAAGAACACTCCCCGGCCGGCCTGCGGAACTGGATCACCATCGGCATGACTGCGGCATGAGTCAATTGCCATGACATCCTTGAACGGAAGGACCGATCCCGACATTGACCTGGCAGCCAGTCTTTTCGATGAACTTGCAATGCGGACCGGCGACGGGAAAGGCATCAGCCGGCCTTCCTTCGGAGTGGGAGAGCAGATTGCCCACGAACTGGTTCGCCGCGAAGGCGAGCGGCTGGGATTGCAGGTTGAGACCGATGCCGCATGCAACCTTTACCTGACCCTTCCGGGCAGAAATCCCGCCAACCGCATCATAATCGGTTCTCATCTCGACTCCGTTCCACAGGGCGGGAATTTTGACGGGGCGGCCGGCGTCCTCTGCGGGCTTTCAGTCATTGCCGGACTGGCCGAGGCAGGTGAGCGGCCCGCTCGCGATATCACGCTGATGGCGATTCGTGCCGAAGAAAGCACCTGGTTTGCCGCTTCCTATATCGGTAGCCGCGCTGCGTTCGGGCTGCTTGAATCGGCAGAACTGGACGATGTTCGGCGTGTATCGGATGGCATGCAACTGGGCGAGGCAATTTCGGCGGCTGGCGGCGATGTCAAGCAGCTCCAGGCGGGCAGGCCACAACTCGACCCGGCCGGAATCGGCATGTATATCGAACCTCATATCGAACAGGGTCCTTACCTGGTTACGGAGAACAAACCAGTGGGAATTGTCTCCGGCATCCGGGGATCATTCAGGTACAGGAACGCCAGTTGCGCGGGCAGCTATGGGCATTCGGGCGCGACGCCGCGTCACCTGCGGCGTGATGCGGTACGGGCCACCGCCGCGCTGGTGATGGCGATGGACGAGGTCTGGGACAGGGCCGAACGGGATGAAGAAGACCTGTCAATTACATTCGGCAAGCTCGCCACCGACCCGGCCGAACACGCATTCAGCAAGGTTGCAGGTTGCGTGGATTTCTCGCTCGACGTGAGGAGCCAGTCCTCCGATACACTGGAACAGGTCGCTTCCGAGTTGACCCGGCTGGTCGAACGGTTGTCCCGGCAACACTCGGTCCGCTTCGATCTCGGTCCGCGAACGGGGACAAATCCTGCCATGATGGATGGCAAGGTCGTTGCCGCCATGGAAGCCGCGTGTTCCGCCGAAGGCGTGCCGGCAGTCACCTTGCCGAGCGGCGCCGGTCATGATGCGGCAGTCTTCGCCGGAATGGGCGTCCCCACTGGCATGCTCTTCATCCGCAACGAAAACGGCAGTCACAACCCGGAGGAATCCATGGAAATGGATGACTTCGCCGCTGCAGCCCGGGTACTCATGAGGATCTGCCAGGAGCCACTGCCATGACCGACTGCCTCATCGTTCAGCCCATTGCAACACCCGGCCTGGTACTGTTGCGCAGCGCCGGCCTGTCGGTCAGCACCCCGAAGACGACCGACTTCACAGCACTCGAGGCCCATTTGGCTACTGCCCGCGCCGTAATCACGCGCAACCACGGGCTGTCGGCGAGCGAGATTGCTGCGGCCCCGAACCTGGAAGTGATCGTAAGCCACGGTGCCGGCACCGATGCGATCGACAGGTCCGCGGCGGAAGCCAGGAGGATCCCCGTCACCTCCACACCGGGTGCGAACACCATTGCCGTCGCCGAACACACCATGGCACTCATCCTCGCCTGTGCCCGGCAAATTCCCCTGGCAGACCAGGCCACGCGCGGCGGCGATTTCGACTTCCGCTATCGGCAGACCGGCTTCGAACTCGCCGGAAAGACCCTCGGCCTCGTGGGCTACGGACGCATTGCGCGCAGCGTTGCTTCGCTGGCGCGCGCCTTCGGCATGCACGTCATTGCCGTCACGGACCATGCGTCCGAGGCAGAACTGGTCAGTGACGGTGTCGTGCCGGTAGACATGGATGCGCTCTGTGCACGATCCGATATCGTTTCCCTTCATTGCGTGCCCGACAGGAACCGAAAGCTTGATGCCGCGCGGATCGACGCCTTGCGCAAGGGCGCCATTGTCATCAACACCGCGCGGGGTTCTCTCCTGGACGAGACGGCGCTCGTTGCAGCCCTGCAGAATGGGAAACTCTCCGGCGCCGCGCTGGATGTCTTTTCGTCCGAACCACCTCCGAATGACAGCCCGTTGCTGGCCTGCCCGCGACTGATCCTGACGCCGCATGTCGGGGGATCTGCGCAGGAGGCACTAGACCGAACTGCCATAGCGGCTGCCGGAAAGGTGATCGAGGCCCTCGGTGCGCCGTCGCAATGACCTTGTCCTATCCCCGTATTCTTCCTTGTGGAGACACTGCCATAGCTGTTGAGTTCGGTGACAGGATCGATGCCGGTATCAATCAACGGGTCATCGCCCTTGATCATGCCTTACGGGAAGCAGGGCTTCCGGGCGTGATCGAGTGTGTCCCGACCTATCGCTCGCTGCTCGTGCATCTCGATCCGTTGCTTGCCGATCACGAGGAGCTTTCCCTGACGCTGGCCAGGCTCGCAACCGAGGCGCGGGCACGGGCGGTCAATGGTCGTCGCTGGCGTGTGCCCGTGGTCTACGGAGGTGATTTCGGCGAGGATCTCCCTGAATTGGCTGCACTGCGGGGGCTCAGCCCCGAACAGGTCGTCGAACTCCATGTCAACTCCATCTACCGGGTCTACATGGTTGGCTTCATGCCGGGGTTTACATATCTCGGGGGGCTCGATCCACGACTTGCCATGCCGCGACGGCATACGCCGCGCCAGAGGATACCAGGCAGTTCAATCTCGATTGGCGGTGTCCAGTCCGCCATCGGGTCGATCCCGTCTCCAAGCGGCTGGCACCTGATCGGGCGCACGCCCGTCCTCTCCTTTCATCCTGACCGCGATCCGGTGTTTCTGTTCGAGGCCGGTGACGAGATCACGTTTGAGCAAATACCGGCAGAGCAATGGCGCCGCCTGGCGGAACAATCCGCCGCGGGGGACATGATCGCAACATGCGAGGCAACGTGACCGGGCTTCGGATCATGGACTGCGGACCCGGGACCACGGTTCAGGACCGGGGACGATTTGGCCTGCGGCGGTTCGGCGTGTCCACGTCCGGTGTGATGGATTTCGAATCTGCCGCCCTGGCCAATGCGCTGACGGGGAACCCGCCTGACACGGCATGCGTGGAATTCCAGATGGCAGGAGGGAGGCTGACGGTGGAGAACGGGCACGCGATTGTCGCCCTGTCAGGTCCGGGTTGCGTGCTGCGAATAGGAGGGCAACCCGTAACCGATGGCTGTTCGTCAAGGTGTGAGTCCGGCGATGTCATCGAGGTGGGACCGGTCCGCGGCGGCGTTTACGCCTATCTCTCGATCGGCGGCGGCTTCGACCTGCCGGAGTCGATGGGGAGCATGTCGGTACACCGCCGTTCCGGCATCGGCGGAAGGGCGCTGGCGCCCGGAGACATGTTGCCAGCCAGGGCGCCGGAGCGAGGAACACTTTCCAGAACCACACCCTCGACCGCTCCCACCGGCCCAATCCGCCTTGTCCCGGGACCCCAGCACGATCACTTTGCTGCCGAAGCACTGGAGTTGCTCTCCGGCAGTCCGTTTGTCGTCAGACCGGACAGTGATCGCATGGCTTACCGGCTTGATGGACCACCACTTCTCCACGAGGGCGACGCCAACATCGTATCAGACGGTGTGCTTGCCGGCAGCATCCAGGTGCCCGGGGACGGCATAGCGACCATCCTCTTGCGTGACTGCCAGACGACGGGCGGCTATCCCAAGATTGCCACGGTCATCAGTGCCGATCTCGGTCGCCTGGCACAGGTAGCACCAGGCGGGCTCGTGCGTTTTGCTTCCGTCACGCCCGATGAGGCGATCGCGTCAGCCCGCGATGCCGCCGACAAGCTCCGAACACGGATCGCAGCGATCCGCCATGTCTTGGCAGAGCCGACAACCGAGTCCCTACTCGGGACCAACCTTGTCGGCGGCGTGACCGATGGATTCTGAGTCCGATGGAGCGAACGGCGCCAGCGTCCAGCCTTCGGCTTCGAGCGCCGCACGGATGCTGCGGGCCATTTCGACGCTGGCGGGATTGTCGCCATGCACGCAGATCGAGTCGATCTCGACCTTCAGCGATTTGCCCGATCCAGATACAAGCCTGCCTTCCGAAACCATTTCAATCACCCGCTTGCAGGCTGCTGCAGCATCATGGATCACCGTGCCCGGCTGGCTTCGGGGCGCCAAGTTGAAACTGTCAGCATAGGTTCGGTCTGCATAGATCTCGCGTGCCGGCCGCAATCCCGCTCGTTCCGCGGCCCTTTCGGTCGGAGTTCCGGGCATGACCAGCCAGACAAGGTTTGGATCAGCGGCTGCGATGCCCCTGGCCACTGAATCTGCCAATCCGTCATCGTCATTGCACGCATTGCCCAGTGCGCCGTGAGTCTTCACATAGCTCATCCTGTAGCCGGCGAGTACACAGACCGCCTGGAATGCACCGACCTGGTAGGCCACGAGTCGCTCGATTTCCTGGCCGGTAACTCCTGTCACGGGGCGCCGGCCAAATCCGATCAGATCCCGGTAGCCCGGATGGGCACCAACCGCCACATGCCTGGCTTTCGCCCTCTCGGCCATGCTGTGCATGATTTCGGGATCGCCGGCATGGAATCCGCAGGCGACATTTGCCGAAGTCACGATGTCCAGCATGGTGTCGTCATCGCCCATCTTCCAGGGCCCGAAGCCTTCTCCCAGGTCTGAATTGAGATCGATGCGCATGGCTGTTCACTTCCTCGGAGCCGAAGCCGGCAGGCCGGATTGCGAACAGGATACGTGAGGTATACCAATTGTCAAAGATATGGAGGTGGCAAGGGATGACGGCACGTCTTCTTTTTCTATGCAACAGCCCCAAGTTGCAATCCGTCGCAAGGCTCGATGAACGGTTCGAAAGCTGGGGGCTGGATGTCGAGCAGAGATGGGCCTATGACGGCGACTTTCCCGAATGCCTGACAGGATTTGACGGCGTGTTCCTCTCCGGCAGCCCCCATGGCGCCTACGAGGACATAGAATTCATCCATCGAGAGCATGACCTGATCGTTGAAACCGCGGAACTCGGGATTCCAATGCTCGGTGTATGCTTCGGAAGCCAGATACTTGCCTCGGCGCTCTGCGGGCGTGACCAGGTTTTTCGCCGGGAGTGGTGCGAGATCGGTTACAAGGATTTGCCTGTCACGGCTGAAGCTGAAGATGACACCATCTGTTCAGAATTGGGCAAGGCGGTGCACATGTTCGTCTGGCATAATGACGAGGTTCGTTCCGGCCACGAGGATATGACGATCCTCGCCTATTCCGACCTTTGTCCGAACCAGGTATGGCGCTACCGCGACCAACCCATCTGGGGCATCCAGGGTCATCCGGAAATTACCAGGGACCAGGCCCCGATCTGGTTCGAGGAAAACCGGGAAAGGATGCAAAACGACGGGGCAGACGTGGATGAACTGAAGCTGCAGGCCCATCCGGCTCTTTCTGCCAAGACCATGCTCACCCGTTTCGCCACATTGCTCAAGGAGAATTCGTGACCTCGACAGGATCAGGATCGACGAACGGGATTGCCAGGCCCTGGTTTGCAAGATCGGAATATGAAGCGCGTCTGGATCGCGTGCAGCGATCGCTTGCCGGGCGCGGTCTCGACGGCCTGGTTCTGTTCCAGCCGGAGTCCGTGACCTGGCTGACCGGGTTTTTCACCCGCGGCTACAGCAGTTTTCAATGCGCTCTCGTTCCGGCCGATGGTAATCCGGCGATCATCTGTCGCGATGTCGAGGAGTACTATCTCGACTCCACCTGCGTCTTTCCGGACCGCGCCCTGTGGTGCGACAGCGATGATCCCGTCAGGGTCGCGTCGCAAGCCATCAGCCGGCGGATCGGCGGGTCTGGACGACTGGGAGTTGAACTATCGGCATGGCCGCTTTCGGCCGGACGGCACGAGAGCCTGTGCGAGCACCTTGCCGGAGTTTCCTGGGAAGATGAAAGCCGACTCCTTCCGGCCATGCGGCTGGTCAAGAGTGATGCCGAAATCGCCTATCAACGCCGGGCTGGCAAGGCCGCAGAAGCGGGAATGCAGGCAGCGATCGATACCGCCGGGGTGGGTGTGAGCGAACGCGAGATCGCGGCTGAAATCTGTGCGGCGATGATCCGGGCCGGCAGCGATCTTCCCGGGCCTGGAGTCTTGTCATCCGGTGAGCGCGCATTTCATCTGCATGGCGGCTACTCCGACCGAATCCTGGAACCCGGCGATCTCGTCCAGGTGGAAACGACCCCCAACGTACGTCACTACCACGCCCGGTTCATGCGGCCGATCCGCGTGGACGGTGCCAGTGACGAAGACCGGCAGGTCGTCGAAACACTGATAGCCATCCAGGACGCCGCTCTCGACGAGGTGCGGCCCGGCGTGGCAGCAGCGGTTCCGGACAAGGTCTACCGCGAAGGTGTATTGTCTGCCGGACTGCGCAGGACATACACCAACAAGACCTTCTATTCGGTCGGGCTTCTACTGCACCCGTCCGGAGGCGAGTCAATCGAGGCCACGCCTCGCGCGGACTGGTCCTTTGAAGCCGGAATGACATTCCACACATATGTCCTGGCCCGCGGTTTCGGGATGTCGGAAACGATCGCGGTGACAAACACGGGATTCGAGCGCCTGACAAATTTCTCTCGACGTCTGTTTGTCGTGTGATGATCCGGCTTCCTTAGCCCTCCCGGGCCGGAACCCGACTGGAAGATTCGATACCGGGTTTTCCAGCGCAATATCCGCCGTTTCCGGTCCTTCCCGGATGCTTGGTCCACTATGCAACGGTCGCGCTTGCGGGCAAGACCGACGGATCATGCCCGCAACCCGTATCGATCCCTTGACTTGATGGAAGTGCCTGTCAATCCCACCCGCCCGCGATCAGGAACCGGATTCCTCGTCCAGTCGGTGATCACGATGGTTGTCAGATGTCCTGCGGGGCCGTTTTCCCAGCAAACAGAATTCTCGCACTTGTCTAAAATATCTTAAATGTCTATTTTAGACGAAAATGAGGTCTGACATGCGTTCTTTCCCCTCAACTGATCTCAAGCAGACGCTTGGTGACGTCCTTGATGCGGCCAGCCGCGAACCGATCATCATCACGAAGCACAGGAAGCCCCGCTATGTACTCATGAACATTCGGGACTATGAGCAGAGATTCAGGTTGGACGAACGGCGAGCGTTCGCAGTCGACGAGATGCCAGACGAACATCTGGCAATGATTGAATCTGTTCTTTCGGACCAGTTTGACGAGACTCCGAAGTGATCCGCCCCAGGCAGGGCGATGTTTGGTCCTACGACTACCTGTGGCGTCGGCAGCATGAGACCGGGGAAGAACATGGCCGGAAACCGGTTCCGACCGCGCTGGTTGCAACAGTCTTCATTCGGGAAGGTCGTACAAATCTATTCATCCTCCCGATCACGAGCATGGAGCCGGGCAAGGACCGGCACGCCCTGGAAGTCCCCGAGATTGAGCGCGCCCGCGCAGGCCAGGATCCCGAAACCTGCCTGTGGGTCCTGCTGGACGAATACAATCACGATGTCCTTGAAACGTCCTTCTATCTCAATCCGGGCGGCAGACTCGGCGCATTCAGCCCGGCCTTCACCGGAAGGGTCCTGAGCACCTTGATTGCTTCCGCACGACCGGTTCGCGCGTGAACGGCATCTGCAACGACCATTCCGAGATTCTCCGGCCCGGTGGATTCTGTGGTGCAGCAGAATTCAACTGGAGCGGGCGCAGGTAGAGCCTGGATTCAGTCCTCGTCCGCGGGTGCACGAACATGGCAAGCCGTAAGGTGTCCAGCCGCAACACTCCGCAGGACAGGCACTGTCTTGCTGCACCGCGGCTCGGCGAGCGGGCATCGCGTTCGATACCTGCAACCGGAAGGAGGATTGAGCGGGCTCGGGACTTCTCCGACCACCAGCCGGCGTGACTTCCGCCCGCGATCCATCCTGGGAACCGACTGCATGAGCATTTCGGTGTAGGGATGCCTCGGACCTGAAAACAGCGCCCGTTTCGATGCAATCTCGACGAGTTGGCCAAGATACATCACTGCGACGCGGTCGCAGATGTATTCGACGACTGCGAGGTCGTGCGAGACGAAAAGGTAGGCAACGCCGGTCTCGCCCCGCAACCGGGCCATCAGGTTGATGACCTGCGCCTGCACCGAGACATCAAGGGCAGAAACCGGCTCATCCGCAACGATAAGGTCGGGCTGGAGGGCAAGAGCGCGGGCTATTCCGATCCTTTGCCTCTGCCCGCCTGAAAACGCATCGGGATAGTTCGACGCAAGTTCGGGCCGCAACCCGACTTGCCGGAAGAGTGCCGCGACCCGTTCCCGCCGCTCCCTCGAGGATCCCCGGGAGTGCTCACGGAGAGGCTCCCCCACGATGTTTCCCGCGGTCATTCGCGGATTGAGCGACGAATAGGGATCCTGGAACACCATCTGAACCCTGTTGCGAATCTTCCGCAGGCTGTCCTCCTGCAATCCGGAGATTTCTTCGCCGTCGAGCCGAATCCTCCCGGCGGTTGGCCGGTGGAGACAGGTGATCAGCTTGGCAATGGTCGACTTGCCACAACCACTCTCGCCCACGAGTCCCAGGGCTTCACCGCGATGGATTTCGAACGAGACGTCCTCGACGGCCTTCACAGTGGCCTGGACTTCGCCGAACGCCCCGCGTCGGACCCGGAAGTGCTTCGTAACGCTCTCGACCTCGAGGAGAGCCGAGTTCTTGCCGGAACCGTCACTCATCTGTCTGCTCCAACCTGTTCGCTCCGGAAGCAGGCGGCAAAATGTTCTTCACCATATTTCACCGACGGAGGTGCCTCCTGCCGACACCGGTCGATCACGTATCTGCATCGGGGAGCGAACGGGCACCCTGCAACCGGCTCGTCGAGGAGCGGTACGACCCCGGGGATTTCCGAAAGAGGACGGGCCGAGCCATCGCCAAGGCTCGAGCCGAGTTGCGGGACGGCCTGGAGCAGCCCATGTGTATACGGGTGCCGGGGATTGGCCATGATCTCGTCAACGGGCCCTTCCTCGACTTTCTGCCCTGCATACATGACCATCATCCGGTCCGCGTATTCTCCAACGACGGCCAGGTCATGGGTAATCAGGATCATGCCTGCACCGGTCCTCATGCGGAGATCGGCGAGGAGTTCGAGAATCTGTGCCTGGATCGTCACGTCGAGGGCTGTGGTCGGCTCATCGGCAATCAGGAGACGGGGCGAGCATGCCAGGGCGATCGCGATCATGATTCGCTGCCGCATGCCGCCCGAGAGCTGGTGAGGAAAGGCGTCAAGACGCTCATTCACATCTGGCAGCTTCACCTGTTCCATGAGGTCGCGTGCGTGTGAGAGGGCCTCCTTCCGACTGATTCCGTAATGCCTCGTACAGGCCTCGGCGATCTGCCATCCGATCTTCATCGATGGATTGAGCGACGTCATGGGTTCCTGGAACACGTAGCTCATCGCCGGGCCGCGCAGTTCCCGCAACCGGGATTCCGGCAGTTGCATGAGGTCCTGCCCATCGAAATGAACAGCACCGCCAGTGATCCGCGCAGGCGGCATCGACAGAAGTTTCAGCAGGGAAAGTGCGGTCACGCTCTTGCCGCAGCCGGACTCCCCGACGATCGCAAAGGTCTCCCCTTCATGCACGTCGAACGAAACCCCATTGACCGCGTAAACCGTCCTTCGGAGCATTTCGAAACTCACCGCCAGATCACGCACCCTGAGCAGGGGTGTCCGGGCATCCGCGGCAACCGTGCCGGCGGGGGCGAGTTCCCGCAATTCGTTCATGTGATGCCGCTTGGCGTGAACAGCGAAAGACAGTTGCCACCGAACACTGCGGCACGTTCGCTCTCTGACAGGAAATCGCTGTAGAGCCTCACGTAATCCAGGCTCTGACGATAGGTGCAATAGCGCTCGACATTCGGCATGTCCGATCCCCAGATCAATGGATCAGCACCGAAGCGATCATGGAATTGCCGGACGTGGTTCACGGCAATTTCATAGGGATAGGCGTGACGGCGTCCCCAGGAGATCGGGTACAGCACCTCGGTGAAGACCTGGAATTCATCCTGGATCCGCTGGACGACGCCCGGCCATTCGATCCGTCCCGAGCCATCGGCAAAGAGCGCCGTTGGCCAGCCATGGACCATGACAGAGCGGATGAGGGGGAACCGCTCCAGCCATCCGGCGAATCGGTCCATCTCCTCGAGATAGCTCCCCCAGGGCGTCTCGCCCGGATGCACCCAGAAGACGGGAAGATCGAGGCGCTCGACCGTCTTCCAGAAATCATCGAATGACCGCGCGGCATAGGTCTCCCGCCATCCCGAGCGCATGAAGCCGGCCAGAGTGAAATAGAGTCCCGACATGCCGTCGCGGGTGACCTGGTGTTCCAGGCGCTCGATTTCCCGGTCCTGCCAGGCGAATCCCTCCTCGACTTGCGCCAGGCCGATGAACCGGCCGGGGTACCGGGCGATCGCCGAGCCGAAGATCCCGGCCGAGTTCCCGTACATGTGTTCGTTCTGCAGGACCATCGTATCGATTCCGACATAGTCCATTTGCGCAATGATCGTCTCCGCAGGGCTCTCTAGGTCTTGCGTTGCCGGGCTGAGATACTGGATGTGGTATTTCTCCCCGTCCATGTCCCAGGCCATCCGGCCGTTTCCGTCCACCCGGAAATTGAGCCCTTGCACGCGACCGGTCTCGGATGGATCATCAGGGTTCCACAGATGGTGTTCGGTCACGACCGTCCCGTCGCGGCTGCGCAGGACCGGCTGGTTCCTGTGCGTGTGCATGCCCCATTGCAGGTAGAGGAGGTGTTCTGCGGCGCTTGCAAATCCGCATGCTTCGGCGAGCGGTGGGAAGATATGTCCGTGGCAGTCGACGATGCGCATTGTCTCACTCCTGCTTCAGTTTCCGACGCGGGGATCAAGCCAGTCGCGCAGCCCGTCGCCCAGGAGGTTCAGCCCAAGCACCAAGAGGGAGATTGCAAGGCCCGGCGCGACCACCATGTACGGTGCGGCCTGCAGGTATTCGCGACCGGAACCGAGCAGCGTTCCCCATTCCGGTGTTGGTGGCTGCACGCCCAGTCCCAGGAATCCGAGGGCCGTCGCCGTCAGCACTGCCTGCCCGGCCTGCAGGCTTGCCTCGATCACGATGACCGTGGCTGCGTTCGGCAAGACATGACGCAGGAGAATTCGCCAGCGTCGCACGCCGATCGTGCGGGCAGCCGCAATGAAGTCCTCTTCCCGAATCTCCATCACGCGCCCGCGCACGATCCGGGTAATGGGCGGGGTGAACGAGATACTGATGGCCATGATCAACCCGGTCAGCCCTGCGCCCATGACCGCAGCGATGGAAATGGCCAGAATCATGTTGGGGATGGTCAGTACCACATCGACCAGCGCGTCTATCGCCATTACGAAGGGCCCGCGGGCGAATCCTGAAATCAGCCCGAGCAGGACACCGAAAAAGCAGGACAGGGCCACTGAAATCAGGGCGACCGAGAGAGTGTGCCGCGTGCCGATCACAACCCGGCTCAACAGGTCCCGGCCAAGTGGATCGGTTCCCAGCCAGTGATCGGCGCTTGGAGCTTCAAGGGCTCTCAGAAGATTCTGCTTGTCAGCGCCGTATGGTGCGATCTGCTCGCCAAAGAGCGCGGCAATCACGAACACAAAAAGAATGGAGCCGCCCGCGGCAAGGTACAGGTTCTGGCGCAGCCACCGCGCCGCGAACGCGGCACTCGCCATCGTCGGGACGTTTGCGGGCGACGGCGCGCTCATGCGGCCCTCATGCGAGGATTGATCAGTACATAGAGGAATTCAACGATCAGGTTGATGGCAAGAAATGCGATCACGAACAGGATCGTTACGGCCTGGGCTACGGCGTAGTCCCTCTGTCCGATCGCGTTGATCATCAGGTCGCCGATCCCCGGCCATGCGAACAGCCGTTCGATGACGACGGATCCGCCAAGGAGGTAACCGGTCTGCAGTCCGATTACGGTCAGGGTCGGGATCATCACGTTTCGAAGGACATGACGCAACAGGATGACCGTTCTGCTCAACCCCTTCGACCGGGCGGTCCTCACGTAGTCCTTGCCGAGTTCGTCGATCGTGACGCCGCGGGTCATGCGCGCCACCAGTGCGATCAGGCGCGCCGCGAGTGCAAGAGACGGAAGGATCAGCGCTTCGGGCCCGGAGAACCCGAAGCTCGGCAACCAGCCGAGTTGCACCGCGAACAGGGAAAGGAGCAGAAGCCCGAGCCAGAAATTCGGAACCGCAAGCAGGGCGACAACCGAAACCGAGATCGCCACATCCGGCATTCGGGTATGGAACATTGCCGAGACCAGGCCTGCAGGAATCCCGATGACAATGGTCAGGCCAATCGCCGCCGCGGTCAGGGCAAGGGTTGCCGGAATGCGTTCAAGAATGAATGGAAGCGGATCCGACTTGAAGACTTCCGAGGTTCCGAAATCGCCCTGCAGCAATCCGAATACGTGGCGAAAATACTGGACAAGCACGGGATCGTTAAGCCCGAGCGACTCTCTCAATCTGTCGATTTCAGCCTGGGTCGATCCGGGACCCGCGAGGTAGGCAGCCTGGTCCCCGGGGACCAGGCTGAAGAGAAAGAAAATTATGGTAACGACCGCAAATGCGATCGCAATGGCGCGGAGAAACCGAAACCCCAGAAACCGGAGGATCGGTTTCGTTCCCGCAAGGCTGGGCACGGCCAGGCTCTTTCAGGAACCGGGCCGCGCCTTGTCCCTAGTAGCTTCCTCCGCGTACGATCGTGAAGATCACCGGCCAGACCTCAACTCCATTGAGATCCGCCCTGGATGCCGAGATGATGTTGTTGACCTGCAGCCAGACATAAGGTGCCTCGCTCCAGATAATCTCCTGTGCCTGAGCAAGGATTGCAGCTCGTGCATCGCCGTCGACCGTCACGGTCGCCTCTGCCAGCAGCGCATCAACATCCGCGTTAGAGTAGCGCGTGATGTTCCACACCGCGGGGCGACCTTCATTGTCAGGATTGGAGGTGTACATCGAATCCAGGTGATACAGGCCGGATGCGTTGGACGGGTTGAACCCGAACATCCCGATCTGCCAGCCGGCTTCGGCGACCGGCAGTCTGAGCGCATCCCAGAACGAGCTTCGCTCGATCTTGCGGATCTCTATGCCAATGCCGACTTCCTGCAGCGCTGCCGCGGCAGTTTCCGCAATCAGGACGTCATTCGCAAACACGCCCTCGGGAACCAGGAGAGTGAAGTTAAGATCCTGGCCGTCATGTTCGACAATTCCATTGCCGTCGCTGTCGGTGAGCCCTTCGGCTGCCAGCATTTCGCGCGCCATATCGGGGTCGTAGGCATACTGGTCGCTGCCGTGATACCCAACGGTGTTGAACGCAAGCGGCGAATTTGAAGCCTTGGCCTGTCCAAGGAACAGTTTTTCCGCGATCGCATCCACCGGGATTGCATGGTTCAGCGCCCGGCGCACGTTGACATTGTCGAGAGGTGCGACGGTGGTCTGCATCGCCAGCCCCATCGGGCGAAGCGACGGAGACGCCAGGACCTGCAACCCTTCAGTGGATTCGATCTGTGCAATCAAATGCGTCGGAACCCCGTCAATGACGTCGACATCACCGCTCTGCAACGCCGATACCCGCGTCGCGGCTTCGGGAATGTAACGGAAGATGATCTTGTCAAGTGACGGCTTCCCGGCCCAGTACCCCTCATGGGCGGCCAGCACGAGTTCCAGCCCCGGATTGAACGATTCGACCTTGTAGGGCCCGGAGCCGACGGGGTTCTGCGTCTCGCTTTCCTGCCCGTTCTCCATGATCGCAGTCGGGCTGAGAATGGCGCCAGAGCCATGCGCGAGGGTATTGAGAAGCAGCGCGAAGGGCTCGTGGGTGCGCAGCCGAACCGTGAGTTCATTGACGACATCCGCACCGGCGATCGGGTCCCAGAGCGGACGGTTGGTCGTGTTGATCTCCGGATCCATCATCCGTTCAACATTGAACTTGATCGCCTCGGCATTGATCGGGGTTCCGTCGTGGAACGTGGCCCCGGCGCGGAGCTTGAACGTCACCGATTTCTGGTCATCGGCGATGGTCCAGCTCTCCGCCAACTGGGGATTGAAACGCAACTGGTCGTCAAAGGTGACCAGGCGATCAAAGATCACAAACCCGGCTTCGTAACCCGACGGGTATTGCAGAAAGGCATTGTATGCCGGTCCGATATCCGTGATCGCGAGTCGCTGGCCGAAGATCAGCGTGTTGTCCTCGGGGCCGGCCAATGCGCCTGCTGGCGCCAGGAACACGCAAGCCAGGCCTGCGAGCAAGTGGCGGTGTACATGTGGAAATCTGGCTGTCATGATGTAGTTCCTCCCTACGTTTCGGCGGGAACGCCAAGCCAAAGACGATTATGTGCAAAGATCGCCGGTGTCCCACCGGTATGGACAAAGACCACGATCTCTTCCCGCCTGAAGTCACCGCGGCGAATATGGGCAATCATCCCTGCCGCGGCCTTGCCGGTGTAAATGGGGTCAAGCACTATTCCTTCCGTTCTCGCGAACAGGCGGACCGCCTCGTTACCGGGCTCACTCGGAACCCCGTATGCTGCACCAACATAAGCAGCATCGTTCAAAATATCCTCGTCAACCACCGTGACGTCAAGACCGAGCGTCCGTGCCGCGCGATTTGCTATCGCCGAACCACGCGGCGGGATGTCGAACTCGTCGGTCGCCGTGATGCCGCACACCTCGAAACCGCCCAGCAGCTTCCGGGCAAGCACCTGGCCGGCCTGTCCTTTCCCGGAGGACGACATGTAGAGATGGTCCGGTGCAAGGCCCTGCGCATTCAGCGCGTCAACAATCTCGCAGGTGCTTTCCAGATACGCGATCGCCGAGCCCTCGTCGAACATCGGAATGTCGTTCAACAGGCACGGCGTTCGACCGCTGGCCCGTACCTCGTCCATGGCCTCCCTGCTCATCCTCGCCTGTTCCGAGCGCGATGCGGCAAAGCGCACGTCCGCACCGAGCAGGTGATCCACGAGCAGGTTCCCCTGCACATTCTCCGGCTCCGAGCCCTCCAGGATCAGGATCGTGTCCATCCCGAGCCGGTTGCAGCATCCGGCGGTCTGGCGCGCGGAGTTGGACTGCTGGTCCAGTTCCATCACGATCACGTCAGCCTTCATCGACTTGGCGGCCGCGAGGCGAAACTCAAGGTTCCTTGTCTTGTTGCCGCCAAAGGCCACACCTGTGAGGTCGTCCCGCTTTACGAATATGCGCGGTCCGCCGAGGGTTTCTGACAACCGCCTGGCCTCCTGGAGCGGCGTCGGGAGGCAGGCCAGTTCAACCCGGGGAATGTTTGCGATGACCGCACGGATTTCCCCGGTCGTCGACGGCAGGTTCTCTCGTGTCATGACGGTCACACGGAGTGGAAAAAGCGGGCCGAAACCGTCGTTGGTCTCTGCGCAATTGAACCGATGCGGGGACGAATTTGTTCGCCAAACATGTCGCAGGATTCGAGGCTGAGTTCACTTGCGGTCTGCCTGGCCCCTGCCCGACCAAACCAGGATTCGATACTGTCGCACGGGAGTCTGCGCGGCAGGTCGCAATGCATGTTCATGTGCAACTCTGATGATTCCTGCCTCCATCTTAGGTCCGTCATGCAGAATTGTCATCCCGGAAATCGGAAGCAACAGGCTGCGTTCCGCCGGTGGGGCAAGGCACCTCCCGGACGCCAGAGATGTCGCTGCGCTTGGCGGCAGATCGCCGGAACTCGGCGATTCCGTTGCATGACACGGTGATTCGGTTCATGCTTCGGCCAGCACGAATTTCCTGGTGACACCGCCCTCCGAATTGCCGATACAAGTCGAGAAACGCCACCAATTCAGCCCCGAGGCCCAACAATGAACAGCAAGACACCATCGATTTCCAGGTCGCCGGTCCGGCATGTGTGGCTGACAGGAATACACATCCTTCTCGGTTTCACGTTGTTCGGATTCGTGGGTGCTGCAGCCTGGGGGCAGTCAGGACCACCTGACCTCAAGACACCGGCACCCGTCATCTATCTTGCCGACAACCTGGATGAGCAGGACAAGCTCGGATATTGCATCGATACGGTGGGACGAGGCTTCGGCGAAAGGCTGCACGCACACTCCTGCAAGCCGCGAGGCGGAGACGTGCAGTTTACGCATGACTCCGACGCGAGGCGCTTGATGTCGGCAACGTTTGCCGGCAAGTGCGCCGAACTGCTGGCGCCTGCCGCTCCCGGCGTCACTCTCGGACTGGTGGATTGTGCCGAGGACTCTTCCGGCCAGGACTTTGACTACGAAAGCGATGAAATGGAATTCCGGTCCGGTTCCGACGAGACGCTCTGCCTTGCTGTCGGCGAGGCGAGCAGGTCGGCGGGCCCGTTCATGTCACGTGACCTGTTACTGGTTCCCTGCAACTCGACCGACACCTGGTTCCGACAGTGGATCATTCGCGAAGACCCCTCGTGAATCACGACCGCAATTGACTGCGGCTCAGGCCCAAACCGGGGAGAAGGTTCCCGGCCATGAGCCATTCCGGCAATGAACCGGATGTCCTGGCCATGAGTGCCCGGCGTTTCCACCGGAAATCAGCTCAAGCCCGAATGACCGACAAGTGCTTCTCACCCGGCCATTCCGGCACCTGCTGGTCGTGCTTCAGGCGCATCCTCTGGAAGCAAACGGCATCGAAGATGTCGTCCAGCGTCCTGTCGCCGGTTGTCACCCTTGGCAGGCTCGATGTTGCTTCAAGCCAGAACCGGTCGGAAACGACAGGATAGTCCTCGATGTAGGCTGACTGCCACCAGTTAGTGACCCGGTCCTGCGCGTGCCGAAGCAGGCCGTCTGCAGGAAGCTTCGCCCGCTTTTCATTCTGGTTGATCATCCGGTGGGCCGGCATCAGGTTCCAGAGATCTCCGCATGTCCACGCCGTCCACGGAAAACAATGATCGATATCCAGGTTTCTTTTGCTCAGGCGTTTCCCGCTCCAGGTACAGTACAGCCCCTGGCTTTCCATGATCTCCAGGGCACGGCCCCGCGCAAGTTTCACGTCACGGGTCTGATCTTCCCAGGTCATCGCGGCAGCGATGCTTGAATTGTCCACCTGTCTGTGCTGGCCCGAGGCATAGTGCCTGATGAGCTTGCTCCATTCGGCGATGATTGCCGGTTCGATCCACACGTCAAACCTCCGCAGGGTTGTCCAGAGGTACCCGGGAATCAGCTTTTCACCGAAACTCAGCAAGTATGCCTGATCCAGCTGTAGGCGGGCTGGCCGGCTGCCGCAAGACCGGGATCATGACTCTGCGGTGGGAGCATGTCGATCTGGACAGGGCCCGGTTCCGCATCTTCAACGGGAAGACGGGATCGCGCACGGCCCACCTGTCGCCCTCGGCGGTGAACGTGCTCGCGGCCCTGCCGCGCGAGCAGGGCAAGCACATGCCCGACATCGACGGGGCCTGGCAGAGCATCCGCGCAAAGGCCGGACTGCACAACCTGCGCATCCACGACATCCGACAAAGCTTCGCCTCGCGCGCGCTCGGCGAGGGCCCGCCGATATTTTCTAGACGCCTCAATCTCGATGCCATGGGAGCACGCCGGGGCGCAAGCAGACCAGCCGAACAACGGTAAAGGAGGCAAGGGCGATCCGGCGGAGATCGCCCCGGCCGCGTTCCGCAGACGACCGTCCCGAACTTCCGTCTTTCCCGCGATGCGATCCGGGACGTCGCCGCGCAGACTACCGGGGCCGTCGACGGGAACCCGATAACGGCACATGCCCAAACCGGCCACACGCCGACCTTAATTTCGACCCCGCCTGACATTCGGGTCCGGGGCGTTGTCGGCTGAAGCGGCCTTGCGGTTACACTTGTTTCTGTTATTGTCGATATTACACTTGGCAGCAGACCCGTGCGCCCCTATCGGGGCCCTTGGACATCGCAAGGAGAGGAGGATCGGGATGAGCAACACTGGAGACGCGGTGGACCTCGGACACCGTCTTCCGACGCCGGACGAGATTGCGTGCGCCGCGCAAGCAGTTACTGCGCTTGCTAACGCGCGGGCTGGAAATGGCGTCCTCGCCATTCACCGCGACGACGGCGAGGCCGTTCGCCTGGCGCCCGCGATCGCCGACCTGGTGATCGATCTTCTTGGCGGTGTCGCGTCCGGCCAAACGGTCACGCTGATTCCGGCCGGCGCGATGTTGACCACGCAGCAGGCCGCCGACATCCTGAGCGTCTCGCGCCCGCACCTCAGCAAGCTGCTCAAGACTGGCAAGATCCCGTTCGTTTCGGTTGGTGCGCACCGGCGCGTCATGCATGCCGATCTGATGGCCTACATCGACTGTCTCGCCCGTCTCGGCCAGGAGTTCGATGCGTCTTGACGCAGCTCGCGGACCCTCGTGTCGCCCTGCTGGATGCCAACGTCCTGTTCCCCTTCCGCAAGAGGGACATTTTCTTGCGCTTCCACCACGCCGGATTGTTCCGGGCGCGATGGACCGAACGGATTCTCGACGAGTGGACGCTGAGCCTTCTCAAACAGAAGCCGCATCTCGAGCCGAGTGTCCGCTCCCAGCGGCGTGCCATGCGCGAGCAATTTGCCGAGGCGCTGGTCACCGGATACGAGCCATTGATCGCGACGCTCGAACTTCCGGATGCGGACGACCACCACGTCCTGGCGGCGTCGATCCGCTGCGGCGCACAGTACATCGTCACCGACAACCTGGCCGATTTTCCGGCCGAGGTCCTCGCGCGGTTCGATATCGAGGCGATCGACGCCGACGGGTTTCTGTCGCGGACGTTCGATCTCTATCCCTCCGAAGCGCTTGGCGTGCTGCGCACCCTTCGGGGAGCCTACAGCAATCCGCCTTTTACTCCATCGGAGTTCGTTCGCGACCTGACGGCGAAGGGGCTCCCCCGGCTGGCTGCGCAGACAGACGGGCGCCGGGACGGGCTTTAGGGGAAAGCGTAGCGCCGCCGATAATCGTCTTGTTTCCGCTATTCCATACGCTTTCAGGGGGAGATAGCTGCGGTTTTCGACGGGACCGGGTGTCTCCCTGGTTGCGATCGGCGACCGACCCCAAAGCGCGCAGCGTAGTCAACCGCCACATCGTGCCGGCACTGGGCAGGCTGCCGGTTGCGGCGGTGGAGCGCAACCACGTCATGGCGCTGCACGGGAGCCTGTACGAGACCCCGCGATGGCCAACATGGTGGTCGAGACGCTGAGCCACATGTTCGCGCTCGGCGACGGCCCGCCGATCATTGGCCGGCCTCTCGGCCACCACAGGGTGGAGACCACCGCGCGTTATGCGCATATCGCGCGCGACTCGATGAGGAAGTCCGTCAAGCGCATCGCCGTCAGCATCGCCGACGACATACTGTTGGAGGTGTTGAGTTGCAGCTTGTTTTGACGGGGAGCAGCCGATCTGTTTCGGATTGGATCGGCGTCTGACCGTCTGGAGACCGGAACAGTCCGCAACGTCTGATTTCTCTTTCATCGTCAACCTGAACCCGGTCGAATAGACACGAGCTACAATCAGGACAATCACAATCCCCGCGGTCTGCACACTGTCCTGAACCAGCTGCTGGAAAACTGCTCTGCCTGGGAAAGAAGACAGCCCGGTCATCCCGGACCAATCCGGTTTCCAGGCAAATCGGCGTCGGCCTAATCCGGGACATCTACCGTGCTGCGCGGCAACTCAATCCGGGAAACAACACCTGCCGATCACCGGCGGTGGCGGCAACCTGTTCTTCCAGCTGGTCAATGCACGGTATGAAAAGGGCTCGATGATCCTGACCTCAAACCGGGGGTTCGCCGAATGGGGCGACATCTTCGGTGATCCCGTCGTGGCAACGGCGCTGCTCGACCGGCTGCTCCACCATGCCTGCGTGATCCAGATTGAAGGCTCCAGCTACAGGCTGCGCAACCATGCCGATCTCATACCCGAACATGTCCGGGCAACCGCATCGATCACGCCGCCACCGCCGCCGAAAAGGAAGCGGGGACGTCCAGGAAAGGAGAACCAAATCGACGCATGAACTGGCTCGTCACCAGACGCCAAGGGTGGGGAATTTTCAATCGGCACATCTGGGGAAATTTAAAACGGTATTGACAGTTCACGATGGACGCGGCCTTCCGGGAGGATCCCGAGGAGGACAGCCGGCGCTGGGTCCTGGGCCTCGAGCGGGCGCGAGAGCTCGCGGCGGCCTGTCCGGACACGCGCGTGATCTCCGTCTGCGACCGCGAGGGCGACTTCTGGGACCTGCTCGCCCACGCCGTGGACGACGGGGACGCGCTGCTGGTGCGCGCCAGCCGCTCGGTGCAGCAGAGCGTGCGGACGCCGGACGGCGGGAAGGAATGCCTGTGGGAGCATGTCGTGGCCCGGCCGCCCGTCGCGGCGACGGAACTGACGATCCCGGCCGCCGGCGGCCCGCGCGCGCGCAAGGAGCGTGTCGCCCGCATCGAGATCCGCACGGCGGAGATCGAGCTGCTGCTGCCGCGCTGGGACCGCGGCGCGGAGCCGCGGCCCATGTTCGCCGTCTCGGCCATCGAGACCGGAACCGCCGACGGCGACGACCCGCTGCACTGGTTGCTGCTGACCACCGAGCGACCGGCAGAGGGGGAGGAGGCCGCCGTGCACGCTGCAACCGTGCTGGACTGGTACCGTCGAAGGTGGACCATCGAGACCTGGTTCAGAACCTTGAAGACCGGGACCCGGATCAAGGACCGCCGGCTGGACAGCGCCGACGACCTGCGCAAGTGTCTCGCCTTCGACGCCGTCACCGCCGTCCATGTCGCCGACCTGACCGTCCTCGCGCGGGAGCGCCCCGAGACCCCGGCGACCGAGGTGTTCCCGGAGGAGGACATCGACTTGCTCCACACGATGCTGGAATCGCAGGGTCATCGGGACGTCGTGAGGATGCCCGGCGGGCGGGCGCCCGACATCCGGGCGATCGTCATCGACCTCGGGCGCCTCGTCGGTTCCCATCCCACCCCACGGCAGCCGCTGCCCGGAACGAAAAAGGTCTGGCAGGGGCTCGAGCGGATGAGCTGGGCGGTCCAGGTGCGCGACGCCCTCGGCGAGAAAAGGCGGGAATAGGTTCACCTATACGTATGTGGGACGTTGAAAGGCCGCGCATGCAGCCAGTTTCATTGACTGCGTCTGGTTTAAGAATGGCAGAATGATGCCAGCTGTAATGGAAATTGAACACAGCACCGGCGTCACGAGCGGATTGACTCGTATGAAGGGGTTTTATGATACTGGACCCATGCTGCGAGATGTTCGATGGACTGTTGTAGCGCCGGACGAAGATCGCCATAAAGTCATTGATCAGGCCAATCGTGATCAATTCAGGGAGTTGGAAACGAAATTCTTTCCATACTCGGCTGTAGAAGAATTATATTCACTGTGTGAAAGACGAAGGCCCGATGGCGTTACGGACAGGTTTCTTGATTGCTTTATGGAGAATTGTGTTCAGTGATTAACATCAACAGGAAGGTGCACGAGATGACGAAGGCCGCAAAGAAACCGACAGTCCAAGTCAAGCCACACAGCTATCAGCCATCAAAGGCTGAACTGGATGAACCGTTCGTTGTCCGAAAGCGCGACGGTTCGATTCCGACGCCGGGGTAACTGGTGCGGACTGCGCTCCGGCCCATGAACGTGGTCGAGGATTCCGATGCGTGAGCGGGCAAATGGGATTCTCGTATATTATCCCAAAATCAGGATGGCGAAGTTCAAGATCAAGGTGTCCGGATGCTTCCGGACCCAGCCCGGCGCCGAGGCATGGTGCCGGATCTCAAGCTATCTCAGCTCAATGGCGGCGCTCGGCTACAACCCTCTCGTCGCAATCCAGATCGCGCTCGCCGGAAACGCCGCAGACATGATCAAGCTGCACTACGTCCAATCAGCCAACAACACGGGGTGAGCAGTTACCTCATTTGCTCAGTGGAATTCTCAATCACGACCTGGCTGATGCGGGCAACTTCAGACTCATTGCCCTGTGAAAGTGCCTCTAGCAATTCGTGATACCAGACGATGGTTGATCGAAAAGACTCCTTGGCTTGTTTGATTTCTGGCAGAGCCAGGCGGCATTGATCACGCAGTTTACCAAGATACTCCCTGGCCCGTTGGTTCCCACACGCGTCATACAAAGTATCGAAGTACATAAAATCCGCGTCGAAAAACGCCCCACTATCATTGGTTTTCAAGCTGTTGCTCATTGCATCGCAATACCCGACGCAATCTTGCTTCGTTCTATTCTCCAGTTTCCCGGAAAGTCCGCTCAATATCGGGGCTTCGATCAATTCGCGAAGTAAAGAAATCTCAGCTATGTCCGAGTCCGTCAGCTGGCGCACCCGGAACCCGCGGTTTTTTAACGGCTCAAACAGCCCCCGCGCTTCCAGATCAAATATTGCCTCTCGTATCGGTGTTGCCGAAACGCCAAGGAGCTTCTGGAATTGCGAAACCGTGTAGATCTGACCCGGAATTATCTCCTTTGATGTAATCAGGTTCCGAATTGCGCTACGACATTGGCTCTTTATGCTGCGGGGGACTTCCATGGGTGGTGTTTGCTCCAACTCAAATTAAGCCGACCGACGAACAAATACTATTAGCGCAGCCGGAAGCAAATATCTCTATCATCCGATGAGGCTGTGATCAGACCGAACGCATGAGCGCTTTCCGCCTTGCGCACCGCTGACCATGATTAGCACGATTTCGAACAAAGAAGCTCCTCAAGTCTTCTGCATTTGCTCTATCCAGCGCAGCGCGGCGGCCGCTGGCAGGCTGATGGCAAGGAACACGACACCGACCATCGTCATGGGTTCGAGGAATCTATAGCTGGCGTTGGCAATGATCCTCGCCTCGCCCATCAGCTCGATCACGGTGATCGCAGAAAGCAGGGGCGTTTCCTTGAACATCGCGATGACATAGTTGCCCAAAGGTGGGATCATCGGCCGGATAACCTGCGGAATGATGATGTACCGCCAGGTTTGGTGCGGTCTAAAGTTGCAAGCTACAGACGCGTCCCATTGCTCTGACGGTATATTGTCGATGCCGGCTCGATACACTTCCGCGGTGTAGGTGCTGTAGTGCAAGCCAATCATGATCACACCGCAAGCAAAGGCGGGTATCAATATTCCGAAATCGGGCAACACAAAGAACGCGAGATACAACTGCACGAGCAGAGGCGTACCCCGAACGAAGTCCAGGACAAATGTGAGAATGGCACTCAACGGGCTTGGGATCGATCTGCGCGCTATGGCCCAGACCATGCCCAACACTAGTGCGATGGCAGAGCCAAGCGCGGTCGCATACAATGTGATCAAAGCGCCCTGAAGCAGCATTGGCATGAACGAATAAACATATTCCCAGTCCCAAGTCACGTTGTGCCCTCAGTTGCGAAACGAAAGTTTGCGTTCGACCCGGCGAAAGCCGAACGTAACGGTTGTTGAGGTCAGGTAGTACAGCACCAGAATAGCGAGGAACGGGTAGAGTGAATTTCCCGTGACCGACCGGATGATTTGCGCCTGAAACGTTAGATCCGTGATGGTGATCAGAGACACGACAGCCGTAGCCTTAAGCATTTCGATGGCGTTGTTGTTCAGGGTCGGCAACATGAAGAGCAGCGCCTGAGGAATGATCACATGGCGGTACATCTGCGGTCGCGTGAGATTGTTCGCGACGCTGGCTTCACGTTGTTCGCGCGGCACAGCATCTATGCCAGCCCGAACAACTTCAGCGCCGTAGGCACCGAAATTCATGCCAAGAATGGCTATTGCAACCATGATTGGTGACAAGAAAATCCCGAAAAGAGGTAACACGAAAAATGCCCAGAAGAGCTGCACAAAAAGCGAGGTTCCTCGGAAGAACTCAATATAGATTACGGCGAGTGTTCTGAGCAAAAAAAACGGCGACATCTTCGCGAATGCTGCGACGAACGCAACCACCAGAGCCAATGCGCAGCCAGCGACCAATAGCAAAACTGTCACCCAAAACCCGTTGAGCAGCAGTAACGCAAACCCCCAAATTTCTTGGCTCATTAGGTTACCCCCTTCCGTATGGCGTGGTGGCCAGGTTGGGCGAACGTTGCGTTACGCATCGCTCGCCCGAAAGCCTTCAGTTGGCGGCGCCGCATAGCGTTTCTCGCGATGCTTCTACCGCAGCCGTAGAATCAAACCCGTATTTTCCAAGAAGCTCAGCAAAGGTGCCGTCCGTCTGCATGTTCCGGAGTACTGCGTCATAGGCATCCCGAAAATCTGCGTCTTCTTTACGGAAAGCTGCACCGGCGCACCCGATCGGGACCCCCTGTACCGGAGATACTATCTCCAGATGTCCCAAATCGACTTTCATAAAGAGGGACGCCAAGGAGATCGTGGGATAGGCCAGCACATCCGCACGGCCATCACTGATCAGTTTGACGGCGCTTTGCTCGTCGGGGGCAATTATGATGTTGTTCGCCGAAACCCCCGCTTCCTTAGCCATCTTTTCTTCGGCGCACCCACCGCAGACCACGATCTTTGCGCCAGAGCTCGCGACGTCTTCAAAAGACATTAAGTTCATTGGGTTGCCTTTTGGAACGGCGAAGGCTTCGGTACCACACACGTCTGGAATTGAGAACGCAACCGCCTCGCATCTTTGCGGGTTCATGAAAAGCCCTGCGGCGACCACGTCAAACCGTCTGGCGTGGAGGCCGGGAATCATTGCACCATAATCAATCACGCTCGCCCTGACTTCGGGAATGCCAAGCCGTTTAAGAACGGCAACAGTGACGTCGGGTGCCGCACCCGTAACTTCACCATCCGCTGTCATTTCTGCCCAGGGCGGGGCGTTACCGATTGCAATCTCGATGTAGCCTCGGTCGATCGCGTCCTCGAGCGTACCCGCTTGAACCCCTGATCCGGTTAGGATCAGAATTGTCGACACGGCAAGTGCCAGCACTCGTCCGAATTTCGACGCCCTCCGAATAAGATCACTCATTTCAATTTCCTCCTCCATTGAGTTTTCTGTTAGTTCTGCGTGTTATCCTTCGGCCAAAAACTTGCGCAGGAACGAACGCGTCCTCTCTTCCTGAGGATCTGTGAAAATTCGTTCCGGGCTTCCCTGCTCGACGATGGCTCCGCCGTCGAAAAACATAATTCTGTCTGAAAAGCTGCGCGCGAAGTCCATCTCATGCGTCACCATCAGCATGGTCATGTCGGTTTCTTCGGCCAGCTTATGAAGTACACCCAGCACCTCGTCGACCAGCTCGGGATCAAGTGCGGAAGTGACCTCATCAAACAGCATGATTTCCGGTCTGAGGGCGAGCGAGCGCGCGATGGCCACACGCTGTTTTTGCCCACCAGACAACTCTCCGGGCATACTTTTTTCCTTGCCGGCCAGCCCGACCATGCTCAGCAGTCTATGTGCGTCTTCTTCTGCCTCGGCTTTCGCCACACCTTTGGCCAGGACCGGTGCCAGCGTAATGTTGTCGAGCACAGTTTTGTGGGGAAAGAGGTTGAACTGCTGGAAGACCATGCCGATCTTTTTGCGCATCTCGTGAAGATACGATGCGCTCGGCGGCATCAAGGAGCCGTTTTTGTCCATGTGACTAAGAAGCTGGCCATCAATCCGGACCTGGCCGGAACTGATGGCCTGCAACGTCATCAAGATGCGCAGTATTGTTGTCTTCCCAGAGCCCGAGGGACCGACCAAAGAAATCTTTTCTCGCGGTGCAACCGTAAAGCATAGATCTTTGAGCACTTCGAACTCGCCGAAATGCAAACCGACATTGTCGAATTCAATTATTGGATCAGACATTCCTGACCTCCCCAATCCATACTCACCGGGCCCGCAGCCCCTCCTCTTGCCTCTCGGTACGCTGCCACACCAGCATTCGCGCAACCTTAAAGGCTAGTATCCGAGCTTAAGGTCGATCTCGCGGGCCATTTTCTCGCCGCGCACAAAGGACGTAAGGCTCTCAGCTGCGTACTCCTGGATATCATTGTCGAAAATCTCCCAGATACCGCCCGCGGCTTGCGCACCTGCGCCAAGAACATTCGGCAGGTGCTGTACACCTGTCCGCGAGGGTGTCGGGAAGTGATAGGTCGCTGGAATGCCGCTTGTGTACATCCACCAGCAGTCGGTTCCGTACCCTGCAAGGGAGTCTGATTTCAACGCCTCGTAGAGCGCCAGCTCATCTACCAAATTGCCCCGAGCGACGTTGATAAGAAATGCTGACGACTTCATAGCGCCAATCATCTCCGCGTCGAAAACAGCAGACCCCCGATTTTCCGACGTTATCGGTGCGGCGAGAACTGCGAAGTCAGCGCGCCCGATTTGCGCCTTCAGATCACCAGGCCGAAAACCTCGTCTGCGACGCCTTCCGTACCTTTGTCCGGGTTTCGCCGGATGGCAATCACTTCCATATCAAAGGCCTTGGCTCTCTTCGCCACAGCCTTTCCGATTTTGCCCAGCCCCATAAGAAGCAAGGTTTTGCCTTCGAGCATCACGCCGCGCCGCGTTGCGCCTGTTCCCGGTGCTTCGCGATGTGCGTTCAGGACATCCGTGTGGTTTTGAACAACCTTTTTGGCCAGCCCCAGCATGAATGCAAAAGTGTATTCTGCAACAGCAACGGAGTTTGCGCCTTTGCTATTGGCGACGACAATCCCTCGACGCTCTATTTGCTCGAGATCCAGGTCGTCGCATCCCGCGCGGAACCAGATGATGGCTTTCAGTGATGTTGCAAGTTCCAAAATTCCATCAGGCATCACCCATCCAAGGATAACTTCCGCTTGCGGGGCAAGTTCCTCTAGGTCTGCAAAATCAACCTCGTACCGTGAGTAGTGGCGGCGCATTTTCGGGACCAGCACCTCTCCCCCCGGTGGGAGTACGCGCTTGAATCGATAAACCTCTTCCTGAGTTGCAAACCAACTGAGCAATATCTTCACCAACATTCTCCTTTCTTGCGCATAGAGGCCATAGGGCCGTTGTGCGCTTCGTCTGCTTCCCGTCATGCAAGGAACGGGGCACTCCGTCCACTGCTAGATCCAATTGGGTTGCAGCCCTACAAAATAGTTGCGACGACGTTTGCTTCTGATGATATATAACATATAACATAGCAGCGCAATGACTAATTGAGAGTTGTTGGCCGGGAGTAGAAGGCTGTCAGCGTCGCTGTTGATCGAAAATCAGGAATCGGCGGATTTCTATGGATCTACCCAGAGGAGAGGGTCCACATGACAACAGATGAAAACATTCCGATCCGGCGGATAGGACTGCTGGTCCCTTCTTCCGATGCTACGTCGGAAAAGGACTTTCACACCTTCCTGCCCGACAATGTCTCTTTCCACACCGCGCGGTTGTTTCATGACAACGAAAACACCCCCCGCGGCTTTGCCACGCTTGACGAGGTGTGCAGCGACGTTGAGGGCGGTGTTCGGCGGCTCAAACAGGTTAGCCCGGAGGTTGTTGTGTTTTCCTGTACCAGCGGCGGATACTACCGGGGCGATGAATTCGCCAATGAGCTTCAGAAGCGCATTGAGGGCGAGGCTGGCGTTCCGGCGATTTTGACGGCGAATGCCGTTGTCGATGCATTCAAAGCTGTGGGTTCAAGCAACGCCTTTATGTACACACCTTACAAAGACGAGATTAATCGGGAAGCCGGGAAGTTTTTTGGCTCCAGGGGCATCACGATCGCGGACTATGCGAACTTCTTACCCGAAAAGTCGAGCGATGTTTGCAACGTGAGGCCAAGCGAACTGATTGGGCTCATATTGGCAGAACGCAGCCGAATTGAGGAATGTGATGGTCTCTTTATCAGCTGCACCGGAATGCGGGGGATGGAAGTCGCCGCGGCGCTTGAGAGTGAACTTGGCATTCCCGTGGTAACATCCAACTCCGCTAATGTTTGGGCTACGCTTCGCGCACTTGGCCTTGCGGGGCACGATGTTCGAGCGGGGCAGATATTCGATCTGCTGCCCGGGCAAGCAGAACAGGGATGAAGTCACATGAGTTCTTTTCAAGGCAAAGTCGTAATGATTACTGGTGGTGCCAGCGGCATTGGGCGGGTCGCAGCCCTGTCTTTCGCACGTAAAGGGGCGAAAGTCGTGATTGCCGGTCGCAATGCCGAAGAGGGTAACAAGGCACTTGATCTACTGAAAGAGATCACAGATGAGGCAGCGTTTGTTCAATCGGATGTCACCCGCGAGTCGGATGTCGAGAACATGATTTCTGAGACAATCAAGAAGTTTGGGCAGTTGGATGCCGCATTCAACAATGCCGGAATTGAGGGCCCGAACAAGCTTCTTGCCGACCAGACCGAGGCGGATTTTGAGACCATTGTGAACGTCAACCTGAAAGGCACTTTCTTTTGTATGAAGCATCAGATCAGTACTTTCATGGAGCAAGGCCGGGCGGGAGCAATAGTTAACAACGCCTCCATTGCCGCACATGTCGGCATGCCCGAGGGATCCATTTATGCCGCATCAAAGCACGGAGTTGTGGGCCTGACAAAAACAGCCGCTATGGAATACGGAGCGCATAACATTCGTGCCAATGTGGTGTCTCCAGCTTCGATCCACACGACAATGCTCGATCGCTACCTGGAAGATAACGCTACGCTGGGTGCCGGTGATGAAGCCGTCAGGTCGCTCACGCAGAAAATTTCGCTTCGACGACTTGGTGCGCCCGAGGAGGTCGCCGATGTTGCTGTCTGGCTCTGCTCCGATGAGGCGTCGTTTGTCACCGGAGAATGTATCCGCGTCGCAGGTGGCCACTCTTCTCAATAGGTAGTGGTATTTTCAACCAGCCATCAATCAATTGGATTAAGTGAATGAACGATTATTCCGAAATCGCTGAAAACCTCCGAGAAGTTGATGAGCTCAAGATCACCAGCATTGTCGATAATGTTGCCGATCGTAGCTTTCGGCCGGCGACCGATGCGCAGATTGCTACCCGTTATCAGTTTTCTGAAGACAGCTATAACGCCCCGTTGCCAATTGCC
The DNA here is from genome assembly GCA_963664715.2 of Paracoccaceae bacterium. GTDB lineage: Bacteria > Pseudomonadota > Alphaproteobacteria > Rhodobacterales > Rhodobacteraceae > JAPOXR01. The sequence goes on along the minus strand of CAXXUY010000008.1, from coordinate 99,153 downwards.
GAACACGGTTTTTCAATCTTGCTCGAAATTCGCCGCGGCGATGAGAAATATAAGATGCTTTATGATGCGGGGCTCAGTGAAGCGGGTTTGGCCCACAACATACGGGCCTTGTCGGTCGACCTTTCAGACCTGGAATGCGCGGTCATAAGCCATGGACATACGGACCACTTCGCCGGTCTGCCCGCTCTAAGAAACAGCTTTGGCCTGCGGAAACTGCCTGTCATCGCGCATCCTGATGTATTTAGTGAGCGAAAGTTCAAAGTGTCCGAAGACTCTCAGGAGGTTATTCTCACGCCGATGGACGAGCAAGAACTCCGCGACCTCGAGTTTGATGTCCAGAAGAATACCGAACCTATGCTGCTGCTCGGAAATACGGTGCTGCTATCGGGTGAAGTTGAGCGCGATCCGGTCCGGGAGAACTTGATCCCACACCATTACACCAAAGTGGGAGATCAATGGGAACTCACACCGAGCGTTATTGATGAGCAGAGCCTTACGATCAACGTCAAGGGCAAAGGGCTGGTTGTATTAACGGGCTGCGGGCACGCAGGTGTCGTCAACATTCTGGAGCATGCCCGTAAATCAACCGGCGTCGATCAGGTTTGCGCTCTCATGGGTGGATTTCACCTCTTCCAACAGGACGATATTACCGACACGCTGGACTATTTGGAGCTTGTTGCGCCAGAATACGTGGTGCCTAGCCACTGCACAGGATGGCAGGCGACACATGAAATCGCAAAGAAAGTTGGGCAGTCATTTATCCAGAACGCGGTCGGAACAATTTATCACTTTGGAAGTAACTGACGCCAGAAGTCGCGTCTGTCATCTGGCAGCAACCGAACCGCGAACGCCCCGGTGCAGAGGCTCCCATCAATAGCAGATTCGCACCCAGCCCTTCTTTTCTCCTGACGCGTTCGCCAGACACAGAAGTTGCTCAAACCTCTAATTTGCGAGTGTGTTTCAATCAATGCCTTCGCGAAAATGGATGTGAATCCAGAGTTTCTTCGCCAAACACCAGACACTTCGAAACTTCATCAAATCGAAGGTAGCGCAACTCATCTCATATTTTCAAACGCTTGGATGGGAAATGATCCAGCTGGTCGTTTTCGCGATGCACCTATTGCAAAGGTCACATGTTATATATAACATGTGACTCAAACAAAATTGTCCGTGCCACCGGCGGGACTCAGCATTGGCAAAACCACTTAGACACAGATTGGAGAGAGACGTGCGGGGACGATACGCAGATTTCGCGAAGGAAGAATTTGAAGAGCGCTACGCGCGTGCACGCAAGTTCATGGACGAAAAGAACATGGATGCCCTGCTGATCACCGAGCGTCTCAACTATGCATATTTCAGCGGACATCGCTCTGAGCAGAACATTATCGACAAAATACGCCCGTATGTTTTCATTTTACCTCGAGAGGGCGAGCCCGTTCTCATCACCATGAAATTTGAAATGGAGCAGGTGGACGCTACGACTTATGTGGAAGACGTGCGCCCTGCCGGACTCGCAGACCGAGCTGAGGTCATCGTTGAAGTTCTGCGCGATCTCGGCCTCTCCGACAAGAGAATCGGCGTAGAGATGGGCCCAGAACAATCAATGGGGGTCACCTACGAAGAATTCCAGACGATCCGCTCCGAATTGTCTGGCACAACTTTTGTCGATGCGGCCGAAATGATCCTGAAGCTCCGTGCAATCAAGAGCCCTCAGGAACAGGAATACATCAGTCGCGCAGGCAGCATCGTCGCTGAATCGATGACCGAGACGTTTTCAAACATTCGTTCCGGCATGACCGAAATCGAAGTTGCGACAGAACTGCGTCGGCTAATCGCCTCCAAAGGTGGTGAACGGCAAACCTTCAGCTGGGTCGTCAGCTCGGCGGATGGAATGATTGCGCATCCGACACAGAGAAAAATCGTTGCCGGAGACGTTCTGGTTCTCGACTGCGGCGTGGAATTCCACGGTTATGGCTCGGACGTTTCACGAACCGCCTTCGTCGGGGAGCCGACCAACCGGGCCGCCGATTGCTACAACTGGCAGACCGAATTGACGCGCTATACGACAAGCTTTCTTCGGGTTGGTAACACAATCGGCGATCTAGTACGGGCGTCGAACGAGATGTGCGCGGAACGCGGCCTTGTTCCGGCTATTGCGGGGCGACTTGGCCACGGAGTGGGGCTTGAAAGCACCGAATACCCGTCCCTCACCCTTTCGCAGGACATACCCATCGAAGCTGGCATGGTCTTCGCGTGCAACCCCAACTTCTTCTGGGACGGCATTGGCTGGATGAACAATGAAGATAACTGGGCAGTGACGGACAACGAAGGGCCTCGCCTGCTGTCCAAGCCTATCGCACCTGAGAGCCTGATTATTATTGAACCGTGAACCTGCCCGAAGTTTCCGAAGCTTTCCAGCGAGAACTCAAGTGACGATGCCGAAGACTGAAGCTCGAAACCATTGTCGAAGGCGCGCCGAAGGATATTGCGCGCGGGATGCACAATCAGCTCGCGGAACCCCAAAGTTCTTGGGCCAAACCTGCCTGGTAGGCCGATTTTTCAACCCTCGGATAGAATTAGGAAAACCAAATGGCATATCGTCGTTTTAATGCGGATTTTCGCACCCTATCGCCAGAAAAACTAGAAGCCTGGCGCTCTATACCTGCGGCTGTCGCTTCCGACTGCATGAACAGGACAAACGCTATGGAATCAGCGCTTCGTTCTATGCTGGATCCCGTCGTGCCCATTTGCGGTCAAGCCCGTACCGTCGCACAGATGGCGGGTGACTGCGGAATTCTTTCTGTAGCAGCCGCAGAGGCCAACCCAGGAGAAATCCTGGTTGTCGATGCCGTCGGTGCCACGAATGTTGCGGTCTGGGGCGGCATGATGACCGAAGCCGCCGTAGTGCGTAAGCTCGGTGGCCTTGTTCTGGATGGCGCTGTTCGGGATGTGGGCGACATCCGCCGCCTGCAGTTTCCAACCTGGGCGCGGGCGCATACCCCGCGGGGGCCACATCATGGGTTTGGTGGCGATATCGACGTGCCGGTTTCGGTTGGTGGCGTTCCGGTCCACCCAGGCGATATTGTGCTCGGAGACGAAGATGGTGTCGTTGTTGTTCCACTTGAACGTTCCGACGACATTCTCGCACGAGCTCAAGCTCACCTAGAAAAGGAAGCGGATTGGCTGCGTAGGATCCACGCAGGAGAATCCATTCCCGACATTTTCGACATGCCGGCCGCCGAACAAGCGTCATGACACGTCGATGGAAAGACAATCACGCGATAGCGACGCGCGACGAGCAGAGGTTTCTTGTCGCCTGGTGCAGCACGAAATGCAGTGTTTTCCTGCGCGATACACCAATTGGCCTGGTGCCTTTCAACGTCCCACATACGTATAGGTGAACCTATTCCCGCCTTTTCTCGCCGAGGGCGTCGCGCACCTGGACCGCCCAGCTCATCCGCTCGAGCCCCTGCCAGACCTTTTTCGTTCCGGGCAGCGGCTGCCGTGGGGTGGGATGGGAACCGACGAGGCGCCCGAGGTCGATGACGATCGCCCGGATGTCGGGCGCCCGCCCGCCGGGCATCCTCACGACGTCCCGATGACCCTGCGATTCCAGCATCGTGTGGAGCAAGTCGATGTCCTCCTCCGGGAACACCTCGGTCGCCGGGGTCTCGGGGCGCTCCCGCGCGAGGACGGTCAGGTCGGCGACATGGACGGCGGTGACGGCGTCGAAGGCGAGACACTTGCGCAGGTCGTCGGCGCTGTCCAGCCGGCGGTCCTTGATCCGGGTCCCGGTCTTCAAGGTTCTGAACCAGGTCTCGATGGTCCACCTTCGACGGTACCAGTCCAGCACGGTTGCAGCGTGCACGGCGGCCTCCTCCCCCTCTGCCGGTCGCTCGGTGGTCAGCAGCAACCAGTGCAGCGGGTCGTCGCCGTCGGCGGTTCCGGTCTCGATGGCCGAGACGGCGAACATGGGCCGCGGCTCCGCGCCGCGGTCCCAGCGCGGCAGCAGCAGCTCGATCTCCGCCGTGCGGATCTCGATGCGGGCGACACGCTCCTTGCGCGCGCGCGGGCCGCCGGCGGCCGGGATCGTCAGTTCCGTCGCCGCGACGGGCGGCCGGGCCACGACATGCTCCCACAGGCATTCCTTCCCGCCGTCCGGCGTCCGCACGCTCTGCTGCACCGAGCGGCTGGCGCGCACCAGCAGCGCGTCCCCGTCGTCCACGGCGTGGGCGAGCAGGTCCCAGAAGTCGCCCTCGCGGTCGCAGACGGAGATCACGCGCGTGTCCGGACAGGCCGCCGCGAGTTCCCGCGCCCGCTCAAGGCCCAGGACCCAGCGCCGGCTGTCCTCCTCGGGATCCTCCCGGAAGGCCGCGTCCATCGTGAACAGGCCCAGGGGCCGGCCCTCGGGCGTCACCGCCAGCCCGGCGTGGGCGAGGATGCCGACGCTGCCCTTGCCGCCGCCGCCGATCCCGGCGAGGCCCTTCGTGGCCTCCAGGCCGGTGTGGTTCAGGGCCGTCGTGTCCTGTATGGCAAGGACGACGGGCTCCGCGCGGCAGCGGTCGGCGGTTGCCTCGGAATGCGGGTCCAGAACGTGCTTCATGGAAATCCTCGGGTTCGAAAGCAGGCGGTACGCGGCCTTCTGCTCCGCCTTTGCCGGAAAGATCACCGGCAGGTCCTCCCCCATGTTCTTCAGCCAGGCCCGGCCCATGTCAACGATGCGTCGCCGCACCCGCCCGTCGGTGTGGCCCGTGCGTCCGTACTCCCTCTCCGCCCAGTCCGCGTCCGTGCCGTCATATGCGTCGGCCAGCGCCCCGACCGGGCGGCGTTCCACACGGTGGAGCGCCTTCCGCCAGCCGCCGTCCAGCGCCAGGACCCGCACCGTGCCGGCCTCGCCCCTGCGCCCGCCGGTGCGCCCGGCGACGGTCCAGCCCGCGCGATGGTAGCAGTATCCGCTGTGCTCCGGGCCGACATGGGTGTAGGCCGCCACCGGGCGCACCGAATAGCGGGCTTCCCAGTCGTCCGCCACCCTCCGCGCGGCCATGCGCAGGACCTCCGACGCGAGGCCGTGGACGCGCACGCCGCCAAGCAGAAGGAAGCGATGGTTGCAGATGACGCGCCGGATGTTGGCGGCGCGGGCGTCGGCGGACCATCCGATCCATTCGTCCCGCGCCCGGAGCTGCCAGGTCGCCGACCCGAAGCCGATTCCGCCGAGGACGCCGTGACGCTCCGAGCGGACCCAGTAGCGCATCTGGCCGCCGGGAGGCCGCGCCCATCCCAGAGGATGGCGCGCGCCCATCATCGCCTCCCAGAGCCGGCGGTCGCCGGCGTCGCCAACCGGGTCGAGCGAGAAGGGGCCGAGATCCTCCAGCGCGCAGGCCAGCCAGGTGTCGGGAACGTCTCCGGCCGGGACGGCGGGAGCGACGGCCGGATCCGGCACGTCGCGCGCGGGCGGAAGCTCGAAGCAAAGACCCCCCTCGTCTTAATGCGATCGCATCACCTAAATCCTGCTCTGAGAGTCCTGTCGAATGCCTGATTTATCAAGCCGCGCCCAAGCGCTTCAGCCCTCTGCAATCCTCGCCGCCGGAGATGCCGCGCGCGATGTGACTGCCCAACCCCTAATTGATCTGGCGGAGGGCGATCCTTGGCAGGATTCGCCCACCATCATCACCGAAGCAGCTATTTCCGCGTTGAGAGCAGGCGAAACACATTATGTGGCAGCCCAGGGTATTCCCGAGCTTCGGCATGCTATTTTGGACGCCGACCCTCGACTGGCGGCCTTGGGCCTCGACGAAGTTCTGATCACTCCGGGGGCAAAGTTTGCTCTCTTCGTCCTCGTTATGTGCCTGCTCAACCCCGGCGATGGTGCAATTGTCATCGACCCGGCCTGGGTTTCATACGATCCAATGATACGGCTCGCCGGCGGCGAGCCGATACGCGTCGCGACAACTGCGGAAAACCGCTATTTCCCACTCATGGAGGACTTGGAGCGTGCTGGCCCCAAGGCCAAGCTGATAATGCTGAATTCCCCGAACAATCCCACGGGCCGGGTTTACACGCACGATGAACTTGAGCAGATTCTCGAGTTTGCGAAGCGTCACAACCTTTGGGTCATCTCGGATGAAATCTACGACCGAATGGCGTTCGACGGCTCGTTCCCCTCGGTTCTTGATTTCCCCGCGCACGCCGACCGCATTATTCTCGTCAATGGGTTTTCAAAAAGCTTCGCCATGACCGGCTGGCGGGTTGGCTACTTCGCCGCACCCGCGCCACTCGCCGCCGCGGCATTGCGGTTTTTGCAGCACAGCCAAACATGCGTAGCCCCCTTTGCCCAATTGGCCGCCGCGCGGGCGTTGACCTCGAGTGGTATTGCCGAAGCCGCCGCGATCCGGGACGACCTGAAAACCCGACGCGATCTTGTGGACAGTATACTACGTGAAGTACCCGGTCTTCGATTGCACCCTGTAGAGGGCGGCTTCTTTACCTGGATTGACGTGTCGGACATAGAGTCTAACTCAACCCGATTTGCGTCTGCTTTGCGAGCAAAAGGTGTTTCCGTTACGGCTGGCAGCGCGTTTGGTGCCTGCGGCGAGGGCCATATCCGGCTTAGCTTCGTACGTGGCACTCGAGAAGAGTTGGCTGAAGGGCTTCAGCGCGTCGCGGATCTCACAACCAGCTACGAGGGAGTTTGAAATGCAACCGGACCTGAAACTCGCTCGCTCGCTCTTTGATGATCTCGACAAGAACACGTGCGGCACCGTCGGTATATGGCGCGATACCTATGGCAAGGGTGAGGAATACGCTCACGCTCTGGTGGCGCGGACCGCGCGGGATGCCGGGCTTGAGGTGGCCGAGGACGCTGCTCGCAATCTCTATGTCACCCTTCCCGGCCGAGATCGCGATGAACCTGCTCTTGTCATAGGCTCTCATCTAGACTCGGTGCCTCAGGGCGGGAACTATGATGGCGCGGCCGGGGTCATTGCCGGGATTTCAGTCATAGTAGGGATGAAACAAGCAGGAGTGACGCCTGATTTTGACATCACCGTTGTCGCGTTTCGTATGGAAGAAGCCGCCTGGTTTAACGTGGCCTACGGTGGCAGCCATGCGGCCTTCGGCATTTTGCCGACCAGCGATCTTGATGTCCCTCGATCCGATGACGGCCGGCCGCTTGCGGAGTACATGCGCGAAGCGGGCTGCGATGTCGATGCGGTACGCAATGGACAGGCCTATCTGAAACCCGAAAACATCCGTGGCTACATCGAATTGCATATTGAACAAGGCCCGGTTCTTGTGTCCGAGAACCTGCCCGTGGGCATCGTTACAGGGATCCGGGGGTGCCTGCGCTATCGATTTATGCGCGCGATCGGCGAATACGCCCATTCCGGAGCCGAACCACGCAGCTCACGCCGTGACGCGGTCGCCGCGACCGTTCAATTGGCCCATTGTTTAGGTGAAGACTGGCTGCGCCGCGAAGCAGACGGGCAGGACCTTGTGTTCACCATGGGCGAATTGAACACCAATGCAGAAATGCACGGTCCAAGCCGTGTGTCGGGCGAAACCACATTCGTTCTCGATTTTCGATCGGTAGAGATGGACGCCATGAGTGGCATGGCTGACCTTGCGCATCAGGAAGCCTCTCGGATCGAGACAAATGTAGGTGTGACATTCGAATTTGGTGAAGAAAGCCTCGCCCTGCCTGCCAAGATGGACCCGCAAATGATTTCCGAGCTGGCGGAAACTGCGACTGAAATGGGCGTGCCGCACATGCAGATGGCAAGTGGAGGCGGCCACGATTGCGTCGTTTTTGCGACCCAGGGCATTCCCTGCTCAATGATATTCGTGCGCAACGAAAATGGCAGCCACAATCCACACGAAGCGATGGAATTTGAGGATTTCGCTCAAGCCACGAGGCTCATGTCGTCGTATGTGGAACGCATGTCCGCGTCCTGAGGCAACCTACAATGGAGACGGATCCGGTCATCTGCAAAAAGCCTTTGATGGCATCTGAGAGATCGACTTTATCGTCAACCGCTACATCACCGATGTGCCGACCGCTGACCAGGAGACCGAAGGCCGTACCGTCTCTTCTCGCGCGCGACTCGGTGAGGGAATCGGCCGAGCGCATCGCAGTTAGCATCGCGCCGATATCTTCTAGACGCCTCAATCTCGATGCCATGGGAGCACGCCGGGGCGCAAGCAGACCATCCGAACGACGGTAAAGGAGGCAAGGGCGGTCCGGTGGAGACCGTCCCGAACTTCCGTCTTGCCCGCGATGCGATCCGGAACGTCGCCGCGCAGACTACCGGGGCCCTCGACGGGAACCCGATAACGGCACATGCCCAAACCGGCTACACGGCGACCCGAATTTCGACCCCGCCTGACATTCGGGTCCGGGGCGTTGTCGGCTGAAGCGGCCTTGCGGTTACACTTGTTTCTGTTATTGTCGATATTACACTTGGCAGCGGACCCGTGCGCCCCTATCGGGGCCCTTGGACATCGCAAGGAGAGGAGGATCGGGATGAGCAACACTGGAGACGCGGCGGACCTCGGACACCGTCTTCCGACGCAGGACGAGATTGCGTGCGCCGCGCAAGCAGTTACTGCGCTTGCTAACGCGCGGGCTGGAAATGGCGTCCTCGCCATTCACCGCGACGACGGCGAGGCCGTTCGCCTGGCGCCCGCGATCGCCGACCTGGTGATCGATCTTCTTGGCGGTGTCGCGTCCGGCCAAACGGTCACGCTGATTCCGGCCGGCGCGATGTTGACCACGCAGCAGGCCGCCGACATCCTGAGCGTCTCGCGCCCGCACCTCAGCAAGCTGCTCAAGACTGGCAAGATCCCGTTCGTTTCGGTTGGTGCGCACCGGCGCGTCATGCATGCCGATCTGATGGCCTACATCGACCGTCGCGACGCCGAGCGCCGCACGGCGCTCGACCGTCTCGCCCGTCTCGGCCAGGAGTTCGATGCGTCTTGACGCAGCTCGCGGACCCTCGTGTCGCCCTGCTGGATGCCAACGTCCTGTTCCCCTTCCGCAAGAGGGACATTCTCTTGCGCTTCCACCACGCCGGATTGTTCCGGGCGCGATGGACCGAACGGATTCTCGACGAGTGGACGCAGAGCCTTCTCAGACAGAAGCCGCATCTCGAGCCGAATGTCCGCTCCCAGCGGCATGCCATGCGCGAGCATTTTGCCGAGGCGCTGGTCACCGGATACGAGCCATTGATCGCGACGCTCGAACTTCCGGATGCGGACGACCACCACGTCCTTGCGGCGTCGATCCGCTGCGGCGCACAGTACATCGTCACCGACAACCTGGCCGATTTTCCGGCCGAGGTCCTCGCGCGGTTCGATATCGAGGCGATCGACGCCGACGGGTTTCTGTCGCGGACGTTCGATCTCTATCCCTCCGAAGCGCTTGGCGTGCTGCGCACCCTTCGGGAAGCCTACAGCAATCCGCCTTTTACTCCATCGGAGTTCGTTCGCGACCTGACGGCGAAGGGGCTCCCCCGGCTGGCTGCGCAGACAGACGGGCGCCGGGACGGGCTTTAGGGGAAAGCGTAGCGCCGCCGATAATCGTCTTGTTTCCGCTATTCCATACGCTTTCAGGGGGAGATAGCTGCGGTTTTCGACGGGACCGGGTGTCTCCCTGGTTGCGATCGGCGACCGACCCCAAAGCGCGCAGCGTAGTCAACCGCCACATCGTGCCGGCACTGGGCAGGCCGAGTTTCCTTTCGGTCGCCAGCGCAGCGGCGACATGACCATTCGGCAGCGCCCTTTTCCAGCCGAGCGCGTCATCGATGCTGCCAAGGGCGATGCCGCCCCTGAGGATGGTCCGGAAGGACTCGACCATTTCGGGCGGCAGTCCGGTGAGGTTTCCGACGGTCTTGTGACGGACGCGCTTTCTTTCCCGCCTTGACTTTCTGAGGAGGATTTGCGGTTTGGCGGTCCGGTCGGGGACGATATCGATGCGGAGCGACATGCCGACACGAAGGTCACGATACGGTACGCTCCCGAGGCCGCGATACGGGTCCTTGACGAAGCCCAGATTCCGCAGTCCGACATTCGACGGGCTCTGGGGAAGTTCCGCTGCCAGCTATGGCCTGAACAACCGGATCCAGGTCAGCGCAACAAGACCGAGTGGAACTGCCACGAAATCGTCACCATGATCATGCGCGAGCCCGGGCGCCCCATCTGCGATCCGGTACAGTGTTCGAAGCAGTGCAAGCTTGTAGGTTGAACTCTTCCTGTCATTCAGAATGACATGCGGAGATGCGGAAGCGCCCCCGATCCGTCGTCCGGCAGTCTGACAGCCATACGGATCCACCGAACATCATCCCGACCATAGAGATCCCCGGATTCCGTCTGCCTCGCTACGAAAGCTCCATGATCTCGGGCCAGTGACTCGATTTCTTCCGCTGAAACCCGGTGGAACCCGCGTTCCCGGTCTTCCCGCCCCATTCGCAGCGATATGATCAGCAAACCGCTTGGCTTGAGAAGGTTGATCACCTTGCGAAACGCGCGGGGACGTTCATTTTCCGGCAAGTGCATCCACACTGCATTCAATATGATCAGGTCGAATGTCAGGCCAGATCGAGTGACGACGGCGAGCGAGGGCAACCGGTCTTCGACCCACCTGAAGGTTGCATCCGGATGCAGGTCGGCGCCTGCTTCCCGCATCGATCTTGATGGCTCGGCGGCGATGACGTCGAGTCCCATGGAAGCCAGCCACGCAGCATCGCGCCCGCTGCCCGCACCAACATCCATGGCGGTTGCGGGAGCCTCGGGCAGGAGGTCCTCGATCCAGCCGTGGACAGAGTTTGCAGCTACCCCTTCATACCGCGGAGCAACGATATTGGCATTGGCGTCGTACCAGGCGACCGGATCCTTCAATTCTCCCGACTCCGATCAGTTGCGGTCCCATTCTAGTTCATGACGCGTTTGCTCCCAACCATTGAAAGAACCTGGCTGTTCGCTGTTGCATCGAAACCGAAGGCGCGGCACATCCGCGCGTCCTCGCTCGATTGTCCTGCCGGGCTTGCGTCTCGACCTGCCTGATCGGTGAGCCCGCACTCGTCCGGATGGCCTCGCTGTCAACCGTTCGAAACCCGTCGGTGCGATGACGCATCCAACAGGGACATTCAGCCCCGATTTCGGACTTCCGAACCAAGGATAAGGAAGACAGTACTTTCGCCGACAACGACAATTGTGAAACGTAATGCCGGAAACCTGTCTTGACGTCGCAGACATGTCGCTGAACAACTGGAATCGCCAGGAACACCTGAAACGGAGACCGGACTGGCGGCTTCGCTCCAAATGGGTGCGTTGTCCAGGATCGAGGAGGAACCGGCATTGAGACCATATTCGAACCCTTGCCGACATTGGGTTCAGGCCTGTCGACAGGAATCATCGACGCGACGCAGTTCCGTTTCATGCCTTGACTCTCATGCAACGAACCCGGGGAATTCCGATAATGCGAGTTGAGAGAATCGACACGCTTGTCGTCGGGGGTGGCCAGTCCGGAATCGCCATGAGTGAACAGCTGAGCGGATGCAGGGTGCCTCATCTCGTGCTTGAGCGCAGCAGGATCGCCGAACGATGGCGCTCAGAAAGATGGGATTCACTCGTAGCCAACGGTCCTGCCTGGCACGATCGGTTTCCCGGCCTGGAATTTACCGACATCGATCCCGAATCCTTCGCACCCAAGGAAGAGATCGCTGACTATCTTCATGCCTATGCGGAAAAGATCAGAGCGCCCATACGTTGCGGCGTTGAAGTGACGAAGGTGGCAAGGAGTCGAGGCCGTCCAGGCTTCATCGTGGAAACCTCGGAAGGCGTTATCCACGCCAGGAACGTGGTTGCCGCCACGGGACCATTCCAGCGCCCCGTCATCCCGCCGGTCGTGCCCGCCGATACAGGCGTAATGCAGTTGCACTCCAGCGCCTATCGCAATCCCGGCCAACTGCCGGACGGCGCCGTGCTGGTCGTCGGAGCAGGATCCTCCGGAGTTCAGATTGCCGATGAAATCATGCGCACAGGGAAACGCGTCTTTCTTTCGGTCGGGCCGCATGATCGTCCGCCGCGCAGGTACCGCGGGTGTGATTTCGTATGGTGGCTGGGGGTGCTGGGCAAGTGGGACGCCCCGGCAGTCGAGCCGGGCATGGAACATGTGACGATTTCGGTCAGCGGAGCATATGGCGGCCACACGATTGATTTCCGGCGCCTTGCGCATGATGGAATGACGCTCGTCGGCAGGACAAAATCATACGGGAACGGAATTCTGAGTTTCGAGTCCGATCTTGCTGACAATCTCGCGCTGGGGGATGCCAATTATCTTTCGGTACTGGATGAAGCGGACGCATTCGTCGCCCGAAATGGACTTGATCTTCCTGAAGAACCGGAGGCTCGCAATCTGCATCCGGATCCCGAATGCGTGACCAGTCCAATCCTCAAGCTGGACCTTGCGGAAGAGAACATCACCACGATCCTCTGGGCGACAGGATTCAGCATGGATTTCAGCTGGCTGAAGGTTGACGCGTTCGACGAAGTGGGACGACCGAGGCATCATCGTGGCGTGTCCGTCGAACCGGGATTGTACTTTCTCGGACTGCCGTGGTTGTCACGGCGGGCGTCGTCCTTCCTCTTTGGCGTCTGGCACGATGCAAGGCACCTGGCGGATCATATTTCCACCCGTAGCAACTACCTGGCTTACCGTGGATCCCGGCCATGATCGCCAACCATGCCATGGAGCATGGCTGAAGTCCTTCCGATCCGGGACCGCCCTGTCAGCCACGGCCATTGTTTCTCTCGTTGCCGAGGACAAGTTCTCTGCCCGGACGCTGTTCCGCGAGCATGAAGCGACATTCGGTCGGCGCGGCCCGTCACCGCATTAACCGGCCAGATTTGCCGGCAATGAGACGAGGTGAATTCCTTATCCGGGTTGATGCTCGCCGGGCTGTAATGAATAATTCCCTTATGCCGATGCGGTTTACACTTCGCCAACTGGAATATTTCGTCGCCGTGGGCGAAGCGGGATCAATTGCGCTGGCTGCGGAAAAGGTCAACGTTTCGTCACCATCGATCTCTTCTGCGGTGTCGCAGTTGGAGGATGAGTTCGGCCTGCAGCTTTTCGTGCGCAGGCATGCGCAGGGCCTGTCACTGACCCGGGCCGGACGGCAATTCATGAAGCAGGCGAAAGCGGTACTGAATGAAGCGACCGCCCTCAATCGTCTTGCAGACGACATTTCGGGAAAAGTGCAGGGTCCACTGGCCATGGGCTGCCTTCTGACATTTGCACAGATTGTCGTTCCGGGACTGCGCCGCGAATTCCAGGCCCGTTATCCGGAAGTTCATGTCAGCCAGGTGGAACACGATCAGGCGACCCTCTTCCGACTCCTGCGGCGCGCCGACATCGATGTTGCCCTGACCTATGATCTCGGGATCCCCGGGGATCTGCATTTCGTGCCACTGGCAGAACTGCCACCCTATGCGCTGCTGAGCGAAGACCACCCCCTGGCGCACCTGCCGGCAGTGTCGATTCAGCAACTGCATGAACACCCAATGGTGCTGCTGGATCTGCCGCTGAGCGCGGACTACTTCCTGTCATTCTTCAGCCAGGCCGGCGTCAGTCCGAAGATCGCCGAGCGGACACGGGACATGGCCGTGATGCGCAGCCTGGTTGCGAACGGCTTTGGCTACTCCATTGCAAACATCCGGCCCCTGACCGACAGTGCCCCGGATGGGCGCAAGCTGAAATATGTTCCACTGGCCGGCAACATGCGTCCGATGAGGATGGGAATCGTGACATCTGAAGGTCTGCAGAACGTCCTGACCGTCAAGGCGTTCATCGAGCACTGCCGCGAGCGCATTTCCGATAGAAGCCATCCGGGCATGAACATGGTGGTTCCCGGCAAGGCGGGCCAAGCAGATCTTCGACTGGATCAAGGTTCGGCAGGCTCTCGCGGCGAGTATCCGGCATAACCCCGAGACATCGAAGCGGGGAAATGATAGAGAAATTCAGGGGGAGGTTTCCTTTTGGTCCCATGCTATGAACTCGCTCGGAAGTGCCGCCCGGGTGTCTTGCTGACACTGCCTGGCAGCGGGCCACTTCTGGTCGAGGGCGGAAGGCAGGATGGCGGACCAGGGCATTGATCCTGGCAGATTCGGGCGACCGTTTCCGGTGGCCTGGCTGTCATCCTCCTGGGGGCTCGCAATCTGCGGCCTGCTTGTATCGTTCGGAGTCTGGCAGGTCTTCGGGTTCGAGTATCCCGTTCCCGAGTCACTGACCCAGAATTTCGATTTCATAGCGGCTGTCAACAACGGCGAGGACTGGCTGAAGGACCACATCCGCGACACGACACGGGCAATCGCCAAGTGGGTCAACATGTTCATCGAGGCCCTCGAACTCTTCCTGTGGTTCAAGCCCTGGCTACTCCTGGTGCTTGGGGCAGGCCTGCTCGGGTTGCGTTATGGCGGGCTGCGGCTTGGCCTCTTCACAGCATTCGGCGTCATGTACTGGGGAATCGTCGACATGTGGGATCCGGCAATGTCGACGCTGTCGCTGGTCCTGGTATCGGTTGCCATTTCAGTCGTCTTCGGTGTCCCGCTCGGGATTTGGTCGTCACGGTCCGACCGGTTCGAGGCCGCGCTTCGCCCTGTCCTCGACACGATGCAGACAATGCCGGCATTCGTCTATCTCCTGCCGGCAATCTTCCTCTTTGGCGCAGGGCAGACCGGCGCTGCCATCGCAATCATCATCTACGCGATGCCCCCGGTCATCAGGCTGACAAATCTCGGGATCCGGCAGGTTCCTTCAACCCAGGTCGAGGTATCCCGATCTTTTGGAGCGACCGGAGTTCAGACCATGTCGAAGGTGCAGATCCCGACCGCAATGCCGTCGATCATTCTCGGCATCAACCAGACGATGATGATGGCACTCGGACTGGCAGTGCTGGCGGTCTTCATTGGCACGGACGGGCTGGAGCGGGAGGTCTACCGTGCACTGACAAGACTGAGAGTCGGCTGGTCGTTCGAAGCCGGGTTGGGGATTGTCTTCATGGCGATGATATTTGACCGGCTGACCCTGGCGATGAGCAGGCAGGGAGGGCCGGACATGGCCGACAGGACCAAGCTCATCTTTCGCCTGTTTCCGCAAAGCTGGGAAGTAATTCCGCCTGTCCTCTGGTGCGAACTGGTGATCGACCGGGTCTGGCGCAACGTCGCATGGTTCTGCCGGCTGGTTACCGAAGCCTCAGCCCTCTTTCTGTACAGGGCCTTGCAGCCCGCCGGGACTGCCCTGGCCCTGCGCGCCCGCCAGTCACTGAGGGAGGCAAGATTCCTGTATGTTTCGCTCCTGATCCTGCTGGCGATCTACCTGGTCGACCTATTCATCGTAAAGATCGGCTTCTTCCCCGAGGCGCTGCAGGTTTCAATCCGCGAGCCAATCGACTACGTCGTGAAGGCGCTTGTTGCAGATCCGAATTTCGCGGCATTTTCGAAGTGGCTGCGCGGTGCGATCTTCAACTGGCAACTGAACCCGCTCAACCAGTTCCTTGTGGGCCTGCCCTGGTTCTACGTGCTTGCCGCGCTGTTCTTCATGGCCTGGCGGGCCGGAGGGGTGGTCTTCGCCGCGGTGGCGACGGCACTGATGTTCTTCATGGCGCTGGCCGGCATCTGGGAAATCACGATGGAGACACTGTCCGCCACCCTGATTTCCGCACTGATCTGTTTCGTGATGGGAGTTCCACTGGGAATACTGGCATCCCAAAGCCGCATCGCCGACCAGATCATCCGGCCGATCCTGGACTTCATGCAGACCATGCCCGCTTTCGTCTATCTGATCCCGGCGATCATGCTGTTCGGTGGCTCGCGGAGCACTGCTGTCATTGCAACCGTAATCTATGCATTGCCACCGATCGTCCGGTTGACTGCACTCGGGCTGAACCAGGTTCCGACACAGGTGGGTGAAGTCGCGGAGAGTTTTGGAGCGACACGGTTGCAGCAACTGGTTTCGGTTCGCCTGCCAATGGCCAGCCCGTCGATCATTCTCGGGGTCAATCAGTGCATCGTCATGGCTCTGGCCATGCAGGCAATCACTCCGATGATCGGAGGCACCGGTCTGGGGCGGCAGGTTTTTGCAGGCATGACAACGGCCAATACCGGCATGGGCCTCGTTGCCGGCATCGGAATCGCTCTCCTGGCGATCATCCTCGACCGGCTGACCAACGCCTGGACTGCAAAGCAGCGAAAGGCACTGGGCCTGCAATAGAAAAGACCTCCCGCAATTGCAGGAGGCCTTCCCCGATCAGATGAAACAGACTACTGCGTCCAGGCCATTACCCGGTCAGCATTGGCTTCCATCCATTCATTGACCACTTCCTCGAGATCGCGGCCATCGATATCGACAGCGAGAACCATCACGTTCTGCTCCTCATTCGAAAGGAAGCTGTTCTGGACCAGTGAGGCAACTTCCGGATGCTTCTCGGCCAGGTCCGTGCGCCCGTAATTCATGGTCACATCAACCGGCCAGCCGCAGCCCGGCCAGCAGGAGCCATCTCCGTAATCGTCCAGTTCAAGCTGGACCAGGTCAAGATCCGCATGGATCCAGTGCGGCTCCCAGGCATAGGCGACGAACGCCTCGCCACGGGAAAATGCTCCCTGCATCTCGGCCCATTGGGCAGCCTCGGAACCGAGTTCCACGGCCTGGAACGGCACGCCATACGCATCGGCACGAGCCTGGTCTTCGCATTCCCAGTTGGCGTTCGGGCAGCCGATCAGGCGGCCCATGTCACCTGAATCAACTGACTTGAACAGATCGACATAGTTGGCCAGGTCTTTGAAATGCTTGAGATCCGGCGCCTTGGCATCATCGCCCTCAACCAGGTAGCGCGGCACGTAGTAGCTTGAAGCCCCCACGACTCCATGCTCACCGTAGAGCGTCAGGGAACCGTCACCTCCATATTCGGCAAAGAAATTGTCCTTGACAGGATAGTAGCTTGGCCAGAGTTCGCAGCCGACATGAGCATCATCCGCGGCCATGGCCTCGAGTGTCGCTGCGCCGGATGGGATTTCCAGCCGCTCCACCTTGTAGCCAAGCTCTGATTCAATGGCGTTCGCCAGTATCTGACAGGAGATCTGACCGCCGGTCCAGTCCGGAACGACCACCGTAAGCACGTCCTGCGCCTGGGCCGCCGTACCAGCTGCCAGAGATGTCGCAGCGGCGATCGCGGTTGCCGACAGGGTATTCACCAATTTAGACATTCTCACCTCCTTGAGTAGTGCCTCCACCATAGCGCGGCGATTGCGATTCCGAAACTCCCTAATTCCGATGCTGACGCTGTTTCGAGGGATCATTTTCGGCTGCCACGAACTCGGCAAACCACTCTGCAATGTCATTCATGGCGTTGTCCTGCGGGCGATAGCTGTCAACGATCTGGTGTAGACGGTCAGGGCCGAAAGATTCATAGTGACCGCCGTGAACTGTTTCTGCGCCAAGGCTTCTTAACCGGGCAAGCGTGTCGAGATATATCTCCGGATCAGAATGGGGATGCACATCGTAGAGTGGACCGTCATATACAGCATCCCCCGAAAACAGTGTATTCGTGCCTGCATCCCACAGCCCAATCGATCCCGGAGAATGTCCAGGCAGGTGAAGGACCTGGTAGGCAACGTTTCCCAGATCGACGACATCGCCTTCGTTAAGATAGCCCGTCAAGGGCGCCGGCCTGATTACATGCGCAGCACTGTCAAAATCCGGGTGAACATCAGGGTCCACGACCTGGATTTCCGTCCACCCGCCCGTAAACATGGTTGCCAGGTGGCCGCCGGTTGCGAAGGCTGTGGCTTCCAGCCGATGCCCCAGCCTGCAGGAAAACTCGGCAAGTCCCGCAACATGATCAAAATGCGAGTGGGTGCAGATCGCCTTAATCTCGCGGTCGGTCCTCGCTCCGATCCAGTCCTTCAGGGCGGAAACACCGAAGCCGGTATCAATCACAAGGTCACAATCCCGCCCTCGGACGTGCCAGATATTGCAACGCAAGAAAGGCAAGACTCCGGTTTCCTCCACCCGGCTGATCCTGTCGTCAATTCGCGTTGCCTGAAAACCCATCTCCAGCTGATCAACTCGTCGCCATGGCACGCATTATGGTCTCGCGGTCGATTTCTCCCACGATTTCACCGCCATCGTCCACCACAGCGAGCGGGCGGTCGCTGCCGGCGGCAATGTCTATCAGGCTCTCGAGCTTGGCGTCCATGGACACCCTTTCGGAATCCGAGAGCCCCGGCGTGCTTCGCTGCCGCATGACCTTGCCTGCAGTCAGGACCTTGTAGCGCGGCACGTCTTCGGCAAAGTCGCGGACATAGTCGTCAACCGGTTTGGCGACAATATCCTCAGGTTTTCCAATCTGGACGATTTCGCCATCCTTCATGATCGCAATGTTGTCACCCATCTTGATCGCTTCGTGAAAGTCGTGGGTGATGAAGACCATGGTCTTGTTGAGCGTATTCTGAAGGTCCAGCAATTCGTCCTGCATCTCACGCCTGATCAGCGGGTCCAGCGCCGAGAACGGTTCGTCAAAAATCAGGATCTCCGGATCAACGGCCATGGCGCGGGCAAGTCCAACTCTCTGCTGCATTCCGCCGGAGAGTTCGCGCGGGTAGCGATCCCCCCATCCGACCAGTCCGACCAGTTCAAGGACACCGGCCGCCTTCTCGGCTCGATCGCGGCGCGCCACACCGCGGATTTCCAGGCCATACCAGATGTTCTCGATAACCGTGCGATGCGGCAGGAGTCCGAAATGCTGAAACACCATCGCGACCTTGTAGCGGCGAAGATTCTTCAGCTCGGTTCGGCTCATCAGGGCCACATCCTGCCCGTCCAGCAGGACTTCGCCGCCCGTTGGTTCGATCAGGCGGGTCAGGCAGCGAACCAGGGTTGACTTACCGGAGCCGGAAAGGCCCATCACCACGAAACACTCGCCGGTGCGGATGCTGAACGACACATCCTTTACGGCGACGACATGCCCGGTTTCTGCCTGGATCTCCGCACGGCTCTTGCTCCGGTCATGCGTTTCGAGAATACGTTCTGGACTGGGGCCGAAGATCTTCCAGACGGACTTGCACTCGATCTTGATTTCGCCCGGGTTCTGTTTCACCTGGTCATACCTTCCGTGCGCCCGACATCGGCAACATGCTGATACTACCAAGCTGGCGCGGATATTCGAGCGGCTTTCTGCGTCGAGCCTGCAAACGAAACCCGGAAACCGGCAAAAGGCAGGCAGCACTTCCCGACATGAACGAAATGGATACGGCTGATTGAACCATGTCTCAAATCAGAACAGCCCTGGATTGAGCGGTGAGGCAGCTGTCAGCCCGCCATCGACGGTGAAGCACTGGCCGGTTGCGAATGCCGCCTCGTCCGATGCCAACCATAGGGCCATCCT
This sequence comes from Paracoccaceae bacterium, assembly GCA_963664715.2. Lineage (GTDB taxonomy): Bacteria > Pseudomonadota > Alphaproteobacteria > Rhodobacterales > Rhodobacteraceae > JAPOXR01. Next base: position 79,717 of record CAXXUY010000008.1, on the reverse strand, counting down.
GGCCACGTCATCCGGCTGGCCAAAGCGCCTGACGGCATGCCGAGAGATCGCGTCATCGCGGGCAGCTGCAGGGTCTTCAGCAAGGCCAAACCCGGCCTCGAGCATTCCCGTTTCGATCCAGCCGGGGCAGATTGCGTTGCAGCGAATTCCAGGCCCGTGGTCCACCGCGATCGAGCGGGTCAGGCCGTGAACAAATGCCTTGGAAGCGTTGTAGAGCGCCATCGACGGATCCGCTGCCCGGCCTGATATGGACCCGATATTGATCAGCGAGCCGCCCGCACTCATCACAGGTATGAATGCCCTGCAGACATTGAAGACTCCCCGGCAATTGGTGCCAACCACCGCCACCCAATCGTCGTCGGAACTGTCGACAACCGTCTTCTCGACCTGCACGCCTGCATTGTTCACCAGGATGTCGATGCTGCCCGCGGCGAGCGCGACATCCGATACGTCCCTCGCATCCCTGACATCGAGGCAATGCCAGGCAATGTCCTCTGCGAGGTCCGCTGGCCGTGCCCCGCGACCGCATGTCGCGACTGAACAACCCTCGGAGCGGAATGTCTCGACGATAGCTCGACCGATTCCCTGGCGCCCGCCGGTCACGAAGGCCGATTTGCCGCCAAGTTGCGTCAATGCTCTCTCCGGAACAACGGACCCGCCCCGACTTGCTCACTCAAGGCCGCGTGACCAGTTTTCCGTTGACCAGGGGCCGGACCAGCCGGGCAAGTGCGGGTCGATTTGGCAGAGTCCGGCAATTCACAGCCTCATTTGCTGGACCTGAGCTGACAGGCCACCGTCAAGAACCCAGAGTTGACCCGATGCGTAGCGTGCTTCGTCAGAGGCAAGCCATGTTACCAGGTTGGCGGCATCCGCGGGCGTTCCGTATCTGCGCATCGGGTGAACGTCGCGAACGGCCTGCTGCAACTGGTCGATCGTCTGGCCGCCGCCGCCCGAACCTTCACCGCTGAAGAAGTTCTGCAGCATCGGCGTATCGACATAACCCGGGCAGATCGCGTTGACCCGGATCCCCTCAGGTCCATGATCGCAGGCCATCGCCCGGGTCAGTGCGTGAACTGCCCCCTTGGTTGCGCAATAGGCCGCGAGGCCCGGATCGGCTATGAACCCGTCATATGATCCGAAATTGATGATCGAGGCGCTGTCTCCTGCCTCCGCAGCCTTTCGCATCAGCGCCAGGGCATGCTTTGACGTCAGGAACGTTCCCGTCACGTTGACCGCGAATGAATGATTCCATTCCTCAAGCGAGGTCTCTTCAATTGTCTTCTCGATCTCGATGCCCGCGGCATTGACGAGAATGTCCAGCCTGCCCACTTCCTTCCCCACCAGTTGAAGCGCAGCCTTCACGCTGCCTTCCTCGGACACGTCCATCTGGACAAACCGGCCTGCGCCGCCGCTTCCGAGCGATCCGGCCCTGGTCAGGTCGGCGGCGTAAACGCTGGCACCTTCGCTTTCGAACCGCTCGCATATCGCCCGGCCGATCCCGCCCCGACCTCCGGTTACGAAAGCAACTTTGCCGGCAAGTCTCATGCCGCCACCCGGGCATAGGCATCAAGCACCAAACCGTGAAAGTGATGCACCGCATGTTCGGACTGCCCCGACCCACCAGTATCATGAACGATCCGTCCCTGAGTGAACGCCGGCGTATTCATCCCGCGCTGCACGCTTTCCACCAGGTTGATGTCCTCGACCTGGAGCACTTCGTCGATATATCTGATTGCGCCCAGCTCGGTCTCGTCCGGTTCAGGCGTTTCAAGGTAGAAGTCGTAGGTCTCGAGCGTACGGTCCGCTGCTGCCGGAATGATGTTGAGCACGATCATCGAGGAACGGCCGGGGTAGCGCATCAGGCAGGTATTCGGCCACAGCCACCAGACAGCGTGTGTCCTGACTGTTGCATTCGACACGTCATAGGCAGCATTCGGGCTGTTGCCGGCATCGGCCATGTGACTGGAATAAATGCCATGCGTGGTGACCCGGTAACTGTCCATGTCGACAAGTTCGCAAAAGTCCTTGTGCGCAACCGGGCAGTGGTAGCACTCAAGGAAGTTATCAACGACGTTCTTCCAGTTCGACCTGATGTCATAGGTCAACCGTCGGCCGAAGGTCAGCTCGTCGATATCCGGCGCCCAGTGGCGGATTTCACTTTCCAGGTCACCGGACTGTTCGCTGAGCGAAACAGCCCCCGGGTCGAGATTGACATAGACGAAGCCGCAGAATTCCTCGACCCGCACCTGGCTCAGGCAAATGTCGTTCAGTTCAAAGCCCGGAAGGTCTTCCGTGTGCCGGGCATGCACCAACCGGCCATCAAGCCCGTACACCCAGGCATGGTACGGGCACATGATTCGGGTGATCATGCCCTCGCCGCTGAGGAGTTCGTGGGCGCGGTGCTTGCAGACATTGTAGAATGCGCGCAGAACGCCCGGGCGGTCCCGAACGATAGCAATCGGCCGACCGGCGATGGTGATGGTCGTATAGGATCCGGGCTCACGCAGTTTCTCTACATGACAGACCCATTGCCACGTCCTGGCAATTATCGTCTCGAGGTCGGCAGCGTGCCACGCGGGTTCGACATAGGCTTCCTTGCGCAGCGAACAGGATCGCGATGCGTCTTCGTCATAGCCGGAGCGGATCGCCCGGAATTCACTGGCAGTCGGCAGTTCGACCATTTGCTGGGGATTCCCTGGTTGTGTGGATCAAGATACCGTCATCTTGTGGAAAAGACTGCGCCAATCTCACCGGAAATGTCTGCATGATCGGCCGGCAACCATTCCCCTTGCGGCAATCCTGCCGCCAATCGGTGGTGATTCTGGCCCAAATTCCGAGGGCCGTCAATTTTCCGGTCATGTTCCGGGTCATGGTTCGAGTTCAAGTCTTCAGACGACAATTGCACACTGTTCGCAACAGCCTCCATCAGGACTGCACGAAAGGCCGGAGCAGGGATCGGCCATGCAGGGGAATCCGAACGAAGAGAAAGGTCACGATGATCTGCCAATGCCGTTCGGACAGGTCGGCCCGGAATCTGGTGGAGACAATTCATTCGCGGCGCGGGGTTGATCGAGGAAGAAAGATAAATTCCGTGTCTCATTGACCCGGATCAATCCTTGCAAGGGGCTCAATGTTCGTTCACAGCCCGTTTCATTTGCACCCACCGACTCGAGAACACGCGAATCTGCCATGAATGAACACATGCCGAGCACAACCCACGACGCCGAGGAGGATCCACGGAACCGGGACATCAAGATCTATGTCAATGGCGAGATCCTTCACCGGGATGAGGCCAGGGTCAGTGTCTATGATTCCGGCTTCATGCTGGGAGATGGAATCTGGGAAGGCATGCGCCTTCATAACGGGAAATGGGCATTCCTGGACGATCACATGGACCGCCTTTTTGACAGCTGCAAAGCCGTATCTCTTGACATCGGACTTGACCGTCCGGGCGTTGCCGACGCGTTGAACCGGACGGCGGAAGCGAACGGGATGACCGATGACGTGCATTGCAGGCTGATGGTTACAAGGGGGCCCAAGGCGAGGCCATTCCAGCACCCAAGCCTGTCGAGGTCCGGATCAACGATCGTCATCATCATGGAACACTCCCGGCCGGTTGACCGCTTTACCGGCCGGGGAGCGCGCCTTGCGACGGTGCCGCAGGTACGGGGCCTTCCGAATTCGCAGGATCCCAAGCTGAATTCGCATTCCAAGCTCAACTGCGTCATTGCCTGCCTGCAGGCGGACGCCGCTGGTGCGGATGAAGCGCTCATGCTTGACCCGCACGGATTCGTGAACACCACGAATTCCTGCAATTTCTTCGTCGTCCGGCGCGGGGAGGTTTGGACTTCCACCGGTGACTACTGCATGAACGGCGTGACGCGCAGGAAGGTACTGGAGATCTGCCGGGAAAATGGCATTCCGGCATTCGAAAGGAACTTCTCGCTCTACGAAACCTATAGTGCCGACGAGGCTTTCCTGACCGGCACTTTCGGGGCACAGACGCCCGTCGGTGAGATTGACAACCACCAGATTGGCGACGGATTTGCCGGTCCAGCAACCAGGCGCATCCGCGACCTCTATCAGGAACTCGTCAGGGCCGACACGGCGTAGCGGAAGGCGGTGCGGAATTCGCACGACAGGGCAATCTGTTCGGTGAGGCTGGCAGGTCACCCGTTCCGCAAATCGTGCGGGATCAATGGCCGGTTCGAAGAGAACAGGAGTTTCAGGCCTGCCGTCCCCCGAATTCAGGCCAAACATCATGCATAGGACTGTCCAGACCTTGAGGATTGCGGTCTGTACCTGAGCTCGACTTTGTACATTTTTCGTACAATTTTCCCTCAGGTCCAGGTCCAGAAGATGTCGGTATTTGCGATCTGATCGGGTGCTTCGTCGAGCGGGAGCACGAGGCCGCCCATGTCGCCGACATCTTTCCACCGGTTTTGCCAGGACCAGTAGTAAAGACGCATCCTGTCGCCTTGGCCTTCCGGTTTGAGCCGTGCGATCGGTGCCTGCGTGGCGGTCAGGGTGAGCGTATAGCCGCCCCGGCTCTTGCAGAAGCTGACGCCGCCGCCATTCTGCCTGTCGAAGGCCTCTATGCGCAGCAGAATGGGGTCGGGCTCGGTCATGGGAGGGTGATGCTCGGGTGTGTCCCTTGGCGGCGGTTCCGGGATCCGATGTGTCGCATTCTCCGGCCCTTTCGTGCAAGCCCCTCCGTCCCTGGTCGTGCGTTGACATCATAGAGGGGGGATTCTATGGATTGGCCTTTGTTGCGAGGGGAGCGGACCCATGGGATTTTTCGGATCGAAGGCGACGCCCGGCCTGTGCCAGGCGCTGATTGCGCTGATGCCGCCGCACAGCGTCTATATCGAGAGCCATCTCGGTGGCGGGGCGCTGATGAAGCGCAAGCCGCCGGCCGAGCGCTCGATCGGCATTGATCGCGATGTGCGTGTGCTCGAGGCCTTTGCCTGTGCGTATCCTGTCGAACGGGTGCATGGCTGCGCCCTTGATTTCCTGTCCTGCTTCCCGTTCCGGGGACCGGAACTGGTCTACAGCGATCCTCCCTATCTGCACGCCACCCGCCGCTCGAGGCGGCGCTACCGTTTCGACAGCACGGAGGCCGAGCATGTCGCACTGCTGGAACTGCTCGGGGCCCTGCCCTGCCGGGTGATGGTGTCGGGCCATCCCTCGGCGCTCTATGACGAGCAACTGGCCGGCTGGCGCCGCCTGTCGATGCAGGTCATGACCCAGGGCATCGTGCGCACCGAGGTGGTGTGGTTCAACTTCGCACCCGACCGGATGCACTGGGCGAGCTGTGCGGGCCGGAACTTCACCGACCGCCAGCGCATCAAGCGCAAGGCCGCCAACTGGGGCCGGCGCTACGGGGCGCTGCCGGCGGGCGAAAGGCTGGCGGTGCTGGCCGCCATCATGGCCGCCGAGGCCGAAGACCCGGTGAGGTCATGACAGTTCCGGATCAACGGCTGCAGACCGGTATGGGCGATCCGGTTCCGGATGTCCTGCGCATCTGGCTCGAACCGTTTCGGGGCGCATTCACGGCCCCGACCTGGCGCCTCGTTCTCGTTCTGGTCACGGGGGCCCTGCTGGCGCCCTGTCAATACCGTCTTAAATTTCCCAAGATGTGCCGATTGAAAATTCCCTACCCTTGGCGTTTGGTGACGAGCCAGTTAATGCGTCGATTTGGTTCTCCTTTCTTGGACGTCCCCGCTTCCTTTTCGGAGGCGGTGGCGGCGTGATCGATGCGGTTGCCCGACCGTGTTCCTGGCGGAAACGAGCGGGCTTAGCAGCGACATCGCGATAGCGAAGATGGCGGAGACCGCACGGTCATTGGACGAGCTAGGCGCTCAGGACGATGACGGCTGAAATTTGCCGGCGTCAGCTGCACGTACTGCCCGCGGCGCTCGCCTTGGCGCCGGTTTCCATCGCGGCGAACCGGCGGCGTCAGGGGGTCGCAGCGGCGTTGGTCAAAGCCGGACTTGAACGGGCAAGGGCCGGGAACTGGGCGGCGGTCGTCGTGGTCGGCGATCCGTCCTACTACCCGTGTTTCGGATTCAGCCACGAGGCCGTGCGCGGTAGGTAGGTAATGCCGGTATGCCGGTCCGGCACTCATGGCGCCAGCCCGCGCCGAGAACGGCCTCGGCAGACCGCGCATCGAATATCCATCCGCTTTCCCAGTGCTGTCGGAATCCGACTGAGACGCCGACCAGATTCGTCGAACTTCCATCACGGCGGTGCCGTACCCTTGCCGACGACCCCAGCGTTCCGCCGTATGCTGCCGGCAGGTTGTGGCGAGTGGGTTTCGGACGGTGAACTCCGGTGTTCCCTTCAAACCCAGCTGCCCATGCAACTTCAATCCAACTCAGCCCCTGAACTGCGAAGACGCTCAACCAGCTCTTGGAAGCGCGAGTCATTTTCCAGATCCGAGGCGTTTGATTGGATCTGTTTCACACATTCTTCCAAGTCCCGTCCCCACGGGGGTTCCTCGCTAGTCACCAAGGCCAGGAATTCGAGCGCAGACTTGGGGTGCTTGCTGCAAATTCCGGAGGCATTCAAGCGACGCAACAGGTGCCCTGGATACTGCACCGGCTGCAACCAATGCCGAAGCTCCGCCACTGCTTCGGGAAACGCCTCCTGCGCCGCGATACATAGTTTAGCCAAACTCTCCGATACCGCCGGGCTTCTGCTATCGATCGAATTCGGCCAAATGGACCGCAAATACGGAAGAGTCCGGTTTGCCCAATGCTCGGTGCGTTGCTCGCCCGCGCTTTCCAGTGCCTGGGACAGGGCCTGGGCGGCTTCGCGCAATCCCTCTCCGGGGAGCGCCCTTGTCGCGTCCGCGAGTTGCCGGTTCAAGAAAGTGTCGCCCCGGTCGAGCGTAGCATAGGTCAGCAACGCTGCGTACCGCGGGCCATGCCTGCCCAGAATCCCATAGTGAAACGCGGTATCCAGAAACGGTTTCTTGACTCTTTCCATCAAGGGCCGATGCAGGCGGGGCGACCAGAGATAACCCTTCCAAGCCGCGCGCGCCGCGCGCTGGTGCTCGTTCCAATCGAACAACGGCAACAGGTTTTGCTCCGTCCAATCAGGGTCCACGCGAAACAGCGTAAGAACACGAGCAGCGAGAAGCAAGCGGCCATGGCGGAACTTGCCCACCTTCACATCGCAAAGCCCCGCAAATATCGCACTGAGCCTGCTCGGCAGGTCCTGCCCGTCCTCCAGCGGGCTTCGAGTCCACCAGCTCAGCAGTGCTTCCGTTACAACCCCCACCGGGTGGTTAATCGCCTGCGTCACGGGGTCCTCAATGTCCTCGTCCCGCTCGAGTTCATAGTCGAGCGCCAACAGACTTCTGCACAGGTCGAAGAAAAAACCCTCGTGGCGATCGAACGTCTGCGCCACGTTCCTTAGCCACCGTGCAGCACCGTGCGCAAGCGGCCGCAACGCGTGGTCGGGCGCTTCCACCAGCACCGGCGCCATGTAACGCCACGAACGCTTCAACAACTTCCCCTCGGACCAAGCCTGCAGAGCCTCCTGCCAGCGAAGGGATGGCCACGTCCGATCTCCGGCAAGTGCCAACCGCGCACAGGCCGTTACGGGAAACTCGTTTTCGCAGCGAATGCGCCAATCGTCGTCCTGCCAATCCGTCCTTTGAGGGTACTCCCGTAGCCACTCGACCAACTCCCGCCGGTGTCTGGGCGTAGCCATGAATCGGTTGAGTTCGCTGCCGTCGCCCATCCAGAAGGCAAACTCGTTCCTCTCGTCGGGATCGAGGTGCCATTCGGGATGCCGCAACCTCAACTCAATCAGTTTTTCCCTGCATCGGTTCCCAGTTTCGCGCCGGTCCGGTCCATCTGGGCGAGCAGCAGCCAGACCTCGCGCTCCTAAATTCGCGCCCAGCGCTCAGGCTCGATGTCCGCCTTGAACATGAACCGAGGCGGGCCGGCGAGAATGGCTCGTTCCAATTTCGACAACGCTTCAGCATCGAGCCTGGGGACGATGGCAACTAGCAGACGCATTGTCTCGCGTTGGGTTTCTACCGTCCACAACCACCAATGATCGTCTGTCAGTAGCCAGTCGAGCGCCTGTTTGGGCGGAACGACGACGTCTTGCGTTGCTGCGAAAAAAGCAAGCCGACGGAACACAGGGTACGGCGCGGAGCACCAGGTCTCGACGACGCGCCGCGCTCGCTCGGGTGTCGCCTTCGCCGCCGCGAGCCACGCGTCACGGCAAAGCTCGATCAACGCCGTCCAATCGTGGAACCGCCTGTTCTGCTCATGGTCGCCGATTGACGGTTGATCCACATAGGACAGGTCTTCCTTATCCTCCGCTCTACCGAGTTCGCGCGCCAGATCCATCGCGTCCCGCAGCAACGCGCTGAAGTCGTCCAGCAGGTCGGACAACACCCCGCTCCAGCGGACGCTATTGTGCAACTCCGCAAGCATGGCATGGACATGGTCGGCTGACAGCACGATTTCCCTATCCACCCCATCTTTGAGGTGTTCCGCCTCGCCGGACTCTTCCGGCGCGTCGTCCCAGTTCAGCGAACCACGCAACAACACGCGCGGCGTTAGCATGTCGCGCAGTTCCAAGCGCAAGATCGGTGTCCGTCCGTCGCGCTCGAACCGCTCATGCCAGTCATAGGCGTCAATCGCTGGCCCGGAAGTCTTCACGCGGCCCGTGACTACAAGCCGCCATAGCGTCCGCATACGTGGACCTGGAATGGCGTTCGGGGCGTGCATCCGGATTCGGTTCAACTCGTCCACCTTGCCGGCGTGCGCCAGGCCATCGAGCTGCCGCAAGCACCGTTCGACCTGGTCGGTGAATTCACGGTGAATTGGCAGGCCGCGTTCCGTCACCCATAGCAGGAGCTTCGGATCACCCAGATGTCGCATTAGCCAGCGGGCCAACTGAAACATGACCTCGTCCCAACGGCTTGCCGCGGCACCTTCGGCAAACAATCCCATCCATGGCGCGTGGGTGTACGGCGAAGGCCTGAGGATTAGGCTGAATCGCAAGCTGGCGTCCTGTGTGCCATGAGGCGGAACATCGAAGCGAACCATATCCGCCTGCTGGTATCGGTTCTCGGACAGAGGTTCGAGCCAGGCAAGCGAGGGAACCGGATCAAGGTCGGCAAACCGCCTTGCCGGGACACCGCTCCGGTCGCTCAATGCCCCCAACACGCGCCCTGCGAAGTCATCCTGTTTCGTGCTGGCCCAAGGGGGCGAAACCGCATGTCTGACTACGATGCTCTCCTTGCCGCGTATACCATCCCGATAGGTATCCGCCCATGCGTGCAACGTCCTGTGCAGATACCGGTGGTTCCAGTGTTCACGGTACAGGATGGGCGTAACGTTTTTCGCATCCCATTCGCGGGCACGCTGATCCTCCTTGCCTTTCGAGTAGCTGCCGAAGGCAAACATTTCGATAGGCGCTTCGCCCAACAAGCGGTCGGCGGCCAATGCATCCATCATGTAGCGCAACACCGGATCATCGATGCTGTACCCAACGAAGCAGACCGTGAAATTCCGGAACAGTTCGCCCAGAAAGCGCGCCGCCCAGCGTTCGGTCAGGTAGGCGAGCCCGAAATCGCCGCTGGAGAGGACCAGACGGTCCAGGTCTCCACGGCCGGACGCTACCGGGAGTTGCCCGTGCAGGTAAACGAGGGCATCCCAGCGGTTCTTGGGCACCGGCAAGAGTGGTGCCTCGCAGCGTTCGATAGTGAGCCTCTTCTTGGCGATCACCTCTTCGAACAGGCAATCGAAGTTGGTCGTGACAAGCCGAGTGCGCCCATCCTTGCTGCGGCCCAAGGTCAGCAACGCCTCGTGGGTCGCGGTCGCACCAGGCAAACTCAGGTCCGGCTCGAGAATTGTCGCCACACAGTCGCGAACGGACTCCCGTCCGCCAACGATTCTGTGTTCCAGCAGGCCGATGGCCCTATCGAATTGCTTGGTCTTAATCGCCACGGCTTGCAGATCATCCGGGGTATGGTTCAAGGCCGCATAGAGGTCTTTGACGAGTTTCCCGAAAAGCGGCAGGCCCGCGGGGCAGGAAATGCCGGCGCCACAGAACAGCACGACTTCTCCTTCCTCGTGCGCCTGAAGCAGACGCTCCGGGATATCCGGGCCGTTACTTACGAACTGCATTTCACCTCATCCCCCGCCTTCGATACGGAGTGTCGGATCCCATCGCCGTCGGGCCCTTGCGCCGGACCGCGCTGGCCTCGCACCACGCGTCCGAGTCCTAGATTGGAGCACGAGTTTTCTTGAAATACTTCACGTCGCATTCGCGGACCTGAGCGTTTCGAAGCTGCTGGGGGATGATCACCTGCGTGTAGTTCTTCGGGACCATTGAAGCCGTCGGCGTCTTGGTGAGTCTTGATTTCGAAACCTGTTGTCGATCTCGTCGCGCGTTTCCCGGGCCCCATACGCGTCGATCTCCAGCAGTTCTTCGAACAGTTCCACGCCGACCTCTCGGGTTTCGTCACCTAGCCTGTGAAGATTCACCGCCAAGTCGACGAGTGGTTGTGCAGCCATCGCGGTGTTGGTTTGTACGTTCGCGAGTTCATTTCGCCAAGCCGCGACCAGCCTCTTTGCCACCCGGGCGACTAGTACGGGATAGTCGTCCATCAGGAACGCCAACTGTTCCGGGATGAGGTTCGCGTTCCGGCCTGACGGCAAGTACAGCCCGTCCGCGAGCGTAGTCAGGAGCGAATTCGTTGGTCGATCAGCAGCCCACTCGTCAACCAAAGCAAAAATAACGGTCACGGCTTGCCAGACGCCGGGCTCTCCTCCCGGCAGGAGCCGTTCAAGGATGTTCCAGGCTCTCGCACGCGTATCGGAGTCGTTCCATCGATGCGCCGCGGACAGCGCAGCCCCAGCACGAGCCTCTTCCAGCGCAGGTTGCTCGATCAGCGCGTCCAGCCTCGCTTGGGCCCACGCCGCACCGGGTTGGAGCAGGGCTGTGTAGGCGAGGATTTCTCCGTAGGCCTGTCGGGCTGGAGCATTCTGCGCATCACGCCACCGATCGATCTGTGAATCGGCGAATTCCTCGCTCCAACGATGCGAGTTGACCAGCAGGGTCGCTGCTGAGCGCGTTTCGTTGAGTCCGGGTACTTCACGGAACACACGTTCGAGAAATTCGATCTCGCGCGCCGTCTGCGCCGAATACGGGAAGTGCACGATGTCCAACACCCGGCTCCATGCGCGTGGGTCTCTGCAGCGGTCGAGATACGCGCAAAGCGTGTCATGCAGCTGGTCGAAATCATTTCTTGCCAAATTGGTTCGAATGGCCGCTTCCAGCACCTCGAAGTCGCCGACGGCGGGTTCCAACCTGTCGCCATGGCCCCAAAGGATGCTGCGCTGGGCCACGTCCTCTTCCTCTTCGGACGCGTCGACTGCCGAGGTGCCGCCCCGGACCCTTTCTCCCCTTTCGTCGAACACATCTTTGAAGATCGGTTCAGCAAGCCATCGTGTGAAGACGGCCGCGGTGGCGTCGTCGATTTGGGCTTGTCGCCCGATCAGCTTTCCGACCGCTCGGCTCGCGCAATACCGGAATTCTTCGCCGTCGAATCCTCGCTCCACGGCGTCGAGCAATACCGCAAGCACCATGCGCGGATCCGCAGCTTCCGCCATCGCGTCCACTGCATAGGCTGTTGCCCGCGTGCCATTGTCCACGTCGAGTCTCTTCAGAAGTCGGGCGGCTCTCTCAGGGTCCGCTCTTGCCGCTTCCGCGAATTCCCGCGCGAGCTCAAGGTTTCCACCTGTTGCGAAACGGGTGGGGTGGCTCCATCCCGTCTCGTCGGGCAGTGACCGGAATGCATTTATGACGTCTTCGTCCGAAGCGCGCCCGATCGCACTGGCGCTCATGATGGAATCAACTGAGGCGAATCCGCTCGTGCGGGACCTGAGCGAAACGTGGGGCAAGGCTCGTTCTTCCTGTTCGACGTGGCGACGTGCTCTTGCGTTGAGCTTGTTCTCCGGCAGGGCTCGAAGCAGGGTGAGTTTCATTGATCGAACGGCCTTGTTCCAATTTCGCCGCTGCACGGCGTCTGTCGAGTTGTCCGGCGGCGCCGGGTTGTAACCCTTGACTGCAGCCTGGAAGCATTCGAGTTCGTCACTGGTCCAGTGTGCGCTCACGGCTGCGATGAGTCGCGTGGTCGTCGATGTGATCTCGAACGGTGATCCGAGAGCAAATCGACGTTCGTCCTCAAGCAGAAAATCCAGGGCGGGTATCGCGTACCGCTCGGGTTTGAGGGAGAAGCAGTGGGCGATGAGACGCTGGACAGCCGTCACATCGCAGGTCCCGAGCGTCTCGGCCCATTGGAGCCACGCCTCCGGATCTGCCGCAGCGACCCCTTCGGCAGCCATGCGGAGCCCGGCGAGGAGCGGCGGTTCCGACAACGCAGTGCCGTGCTCTTGTTCGAACCGGAAATCGCCGTCGTATGGAAGCGCGTAGCCGAGCCGTGCGCCACCCCGGGTCGATACCTCTCTCAGGGTGTTGAGGCACTCCTCGAACCACGGCCACAAGATGTCGAGGAATAGTGCGGGCGCATGCTCGCCGAGGGCGGCAAGGGCGTCCCGTTCCCGCGAGCCCACGAGCAGGTTCTTCACCGGATTTCTTTGGTCCTGATCGATCCGCCAGGCTAAGTAGTCCGAGTCATCCTGGAGTGTCAGAGCCGGCTTCCCGGCCAGCTTCGCGCACGCTACCCGCGCCCTGATCAGAGCGTCGTCGAGGCGAGCCCTAACCAGGCGCAGTGCAAACTCGGGCTGATCCACGCCTACGGTTGCAACGACGATTTTGAACTCGAATGGGTGGATGTCAGTCCGTTTGACAATGCTGCACGCCATCGACAGGAGAGCGTCAGTCCAGCGAGGTGCGTTCTGGAGGACACGCCATGTTCGGCTGTCATGTCGGTTGTCCGCGACCCACCTTTCCGCCAACAGGCTCTCTACGTCCGCTGGGGAGGAGTTCCAGGCCCCAGTGAGCACGCCAATCATGAGGTCTGCGCTCTCGTCGTTCTCGGACATCGCCTCGGCAAAGAGCTTCGTTTTCAAGCGCGCGAACCATCCGGGGCTCCCGCTTAACGCCCGGTATGCCATTGCCCGTTCCGTGGGTGATCCCAGTGCCATCTCCATCAGCCGGGCTTCTCGATTGGTCGGGTCGGCCTGGTGTCCGAGGTATTCGATCAGGAGATAGCGCAGGTGTCGGCGCAGGTCCGGCGCGTTCCAGATGCCCTCCAGTTCGCGGTGGTAAATGTTGGGGTCGACGGCGCGCAGATAGTTCAGTCCCGCCCATAGCTTCGGTCGTACGAAGAGCGAGCTTCGCCGTTCCAGCACATAGGCGCTCAATTGTGCGCCGCCGACGAAGCTGCGCGCGAGGGCGTGGTCGAACACCATTTGGTGCGCGAACCCGATCCGACCGTTTGCGAGTGTGAGCACGCCTACCGCCTCCAGTGCCCGGAGGTTGTCGGCGCGATGATCGAAGCTGGCTTTCGCTAGCCAAAGGGTCTCTTGGTTGGCCATCTGCTCCGCAATTTTGCTTGCGAGATGGCCCAAGTCCGCGCCGCCTTTCCGCGCGAGGATCCGTTCGTCCCAGAGGTGATCGAGCATCTCCTGGTAGGTGTCGAACGCCTCGGGCGTATCAGGTCTGCATAGCGTCAAGTAGGTCTTGAGCGCTTGCGGCGTCCGCATAAGTTCCCGGGCCGTCTCCGGCCACCCGGCTGCGCGAATTCCCCGTGCTTCGAGGACGGGGAGGACCACATCCCACTCGGGCAATTCAAGCGAGAGCGACTGCGCCGATACAGCCTGCAAACCCAGGTCGTGCTTGAATTCGAAGGGACGAGAGGACAGCACGATGTGAATGTTGTCGACCCGTCCCATTCGTCGCACCATGCCCAACAGAATGCTCAGGCGTTCGGTGCGCAGATCGAGATAGCCAGCCAGCGCGTCCAGCTGATCGAGTATCAGCAGAACGCTATGATCCCTCGCCATGCGCTGTAGCAGTTCACTCGGTCGAGCGTTCAGCCCCAGATGCTCTTGGAGCTGCGTCTCGCTCGACAGGCTGGGTTCCAATGTGTCGGCTTTGAGCGCCAATACCAGCCATCCGCGTTCCGCATAGCGGTGCGCGAGGTTGGAGAGCAGTGCGGATTTCCCGGAACCGGGGTCGCCCAGCACCGCTATAGTCGATCGCGACGAACCGTCGATTCTCGACTCGATCTCAGCAAGTTCCGGCCTCGGAAGTTCGTGCCCATCGGGAAGCGATGTAGGCCATGCTCTCAGTTCCGCCGAGGCCGACTCGAGCTGCGCGCGCACCTCATCCAACCCCGCGACTTCTACGGGATATGCTCGACTCCATTCGCTGAGCAATTCGAAGGCGAATGCGGCTGCTCGTCGCGCTGCAACCGGCTGGTTCATGGCGTCGGCGTCTGCCGACTTGCCTTCGGCCATGTCCGAAATGCCACGCACGACGATGCCCGGAGTCTCCTTGCGGTGGGCCGCGAACTGTGCACCGAAGCCTTCCATCTCCACGGCATGGGCATCGCCACAGCTGCTTGCGATCAGCATCTCAAGATTGCTGTGTCGATCGTCAAGAACTGCTTCCGTTGACACGATCGGCGCCACTTGCGCAACTGAGTCTGTCCCCGTGGTATCCCGATCCCGCGGCAGCCTATTCAGTGTCGTGCGTGCAGCGATGCGCTCCAGCCACCCATTCTTCCGGCAGACCAGTCTTGCGAGTTCAACCAAACGGTAGTTTGCCGGTATTACGCGGGGACGCGCCGACCACGTTCCGTCGCTGGCTTTGCCGCTGTAGGGATTGTAAACCTGATCCGCCGCAATGACGCTGCCGATTGGAGCGGTGGGTTTTCTCGAGCCGGCCACGCCGACGACCATCTGCACGTCAAATCCCTTGAAGTCGTAGTGGGCCTCGATTGCCGCCATTTCTGCCGGATGAGTCCCGGCGCCCGTCGTACATACGACGATCAGCCACTCCTCCTCCGCATCTCGGAACAGGCCCACCTCATACACCGCACCGGCGCTGCCCCTCGTCGAGCTCGCATCGACCAGATGCGTCAATACGGCCTCCATTTCCAGCGGCAGAGCTGTGATGATCAATGCCCGCCGCTGCCCGGCATCTGCCGCATCGTCAAGCAGTTCTCTTGGCGAAAGCTCAGTCATGGTCTGGATTCGTCGGTGACGCCTTCGATCGAGGACGCTGTTCGTGTTAGCAAGATTGTACACTCATCGTCGCGATCCACGTTGCTTCGGTCGCTCCGGAGGACAATCCCACCCCCGGTCGCACCGCTTATGAGGCACGGACGACGCAGACGGGGCTTCGAATTAGCCCGCATGGATCGCCGAACGATCACCTTGTCGCGAATTCGGCGAAGGGCCGCGGGTGATGTAATGGTGCCCCGCGCAAGATCTTGCGCGAGCCAGCGAGCGAATCGCGGGCGATGGGAATCGTGGTGTCTAGAGCATGTTGCATTCAATTGGTGCCATTTCCTGCGTCGGCGAAGATATCGCAGCATTCTTCACACACAGGGGTTCGCAACTCAAGCCATCCGGAAATCCCGAATGCAAATGCTTGCAACATGCTCTAGGAGGGCTATGCTGTCCCTCGGGAATGGGTAACGGACAACGGTAGCCGACGGCGACCTCATTCTGATTGGACGGGCGGCAGCACGCGTGATACGGCGTTCATGCTTGCACAGATCACTCTGCAACCATGCTCCTGTACCCTTCGCCTCTTGGGGGATGATTCCCTGCCCGGTTCGATTCCCTCGTTGTGACTGCGACTGGAGTTGGATGACGTGGCATTCCGAGAAGACGTCTTGGCTGCCCTGCATGGTGGACTTTGGCATACGACCTCGCCTCAGCGCTTCGATTCGATCGTTCGCGATCAGGAGCTACTGCCTAACCCACCGATTCCGGATGCTGAACGCTGGGGCACCAGGATGGGTCCAGACTACTTTCCATATGTTCGCACATTGGGAGGCGTCAGTCTCTTTGACTTCACCGATTTCGACCCCGAGACCTACAGCGCTTCCTATCCGATGAGCAACTGGACCGAGTTCGTGCCTTTCCGAGATTCTTGGGGCGCGGCAATTTGGATCGAGATTGATCGAGCGGCTGTTCGCGCTGACCTAATTCCCCCTGCAGAGCTCGTGCAGAGGTGGAAGGACACCAACTGCCACAGCCATCGTCTGATGCCGCAAATCGAAGCTGCTCATCTTGGTCCCATTCCGTCCGATTGTTGGTCAGGTATTCTGTCTGTAAGTCCATGCGGCCTAGTGCTCGTGCAACGCCCTTGCGACGCGTCTGGTTCCAGCACTTGCGAAGGCAGCGGCAGAAGTGACGTAGAGTTCGATCACGCTGAAATTCCGTAGTCCCCCCGAACGAGGCGGCCGACGCCAGTTCGGTGTCGCGCCAGCGCAGCATACTTCGTCGTCGTCGTCATGAGCTCGAAACCAAGCGGTCCGGGATCATCAGCAATCGCTCGCAGAGCGCCAACGCCTGCCCAAGGCGGAACGCCCCCGCAGCCGTAATCAACCACCTCGTCCAGGTGAATCATTCCCGGAAATCAACAATCCTGCAACACCGGCGGCGCCATCCGTGATGCGACCGGAAGGAACCCTGCCGCAAACTCCCGGAAAGGAAGAACTGCCACAAGGCTGCCGGGAAAGAGAAATCAGACGTTGCGGACTGTTCCGGTCTCCAGACGGTCAGACGCCGATCCAATCCGAAACAGATCGCCTGCTCCCCGTCAAAACAACCTGCAACTCAACACCACCCCTCCCGATCTTGGGCGCCCCCCACAGTGAGTCGCAGGACGAAGCGTCACGGCGTGAGAAACGGTCGCGCGAGGCCGCCTCACTACCCACCAGAGAGAGGACAGCGAAACAGGACCTTCTCGACGCAGAGAGGCTGACTTGGAACAGCTTCAGACCGCTTGGCATATCATTGTCAGCAAGCAGCCCGTCATTGCGTAGGTGCGGGTTGTATCCTAGGAGCCTGTCGAAATACCGGCATTGAAAGCGGTGTCCATGGCGTCTGAATGCCTGCACATCTTCATCGGCTCCGGGTCGAATTTCACCGGTGACCGGCGCCCGGACCCACCTCGGCGGCCAGCCTTGCCGACAATTCTGCCTGCCAGGGCTGCAATTCCGGCCGAATTCGGCTAAGTTCCTGTTCTCAAGCCATGTTCCTTTGCCCTTCATGCCGCCGCATGTCCGCCCAACAGCAGCCGGTGCATGCGCTTCAGGTTCCATGACGTGCAGACCAGGCTCCACTCGCCCTGAACAGCCTCGATGCCGCGCAGGCTGAACTGGTCAAAGCCCATGACCCTCTTGATGATTCCGAAGACCGGCTCGACGGCGGCCTTGCGCTTCGCGTAGATCCGCTCCCCTTCGGCAGAGCCCATCCGGTGCTTCATCCGCTCAACCGCATCGGCATCGGCAGGAGGCTCTGTCACCGGCACCCTTCTCTCCCGGAGTGGACGGTTGTGGTGCTGCCGGCCGGAAGCAATCAGGGGCTCGATGCCCCGATCGTCGCACAATTCAACATTGGCGCGGCTGAAATACCCGGTATCGGCGACGATGCCAGCCGGGCTGCCGACATCCTCGAGCGCGGCAAGCGCCGGTGCCATCTCGCCGACATCATTCGGTCTCTGGCTGACATGGGCATGGACAATGAGGTGGCTGCCATGGTCCACCGATGCCTGGGCGTTGTAAGCCTGCTCGAAGCCTCCTGATGACGGCATGATCCGCGAATCCGGGTCGGTGAAACTGATCTGGTCCCTGGGGCGGGGGCCCGGCACCGGCGGCTTCGGCGGCCTGCCGCCGAGCTTGCCTCCCCGTTCCCGTTCCTTCTGGCGCCGCTCTTGCATCTTCTCCTCGTATGCCGCCTGTTCGGCTGCATGGCGGGCCGCAGCGCGGGCCTCGATCTCCTTCCTGGCCTCGGCGATCTTCGCCAGGCGCTCTTGCCGGCGCCCGAATTCCTCGGGAATGTCGAGAGCGCACTCCTGCTCGTCCGCCGCCTCGGCCAGTTCCAGCAGCCGGGCGACCTGCGCCTTCAGCTGCGCCTCGATGCGCTCCATATGCAAATGGCTCATCGCCCGGTGGCGGCTGGCATTGGCCTTCACCTTGGTGCCATCGAGGCTGACATGGCCAAGCTTCAGCATGCCCATGGTGCGGGCAATCGACAGCACCTGGACAAACAGCTCCTGCAGGGCAGGCAGGTGGCGCTTGCGGAAACGGGCAATGGTGTCATGGTCGGGATGCAGATTGCCGGTGACATAGCGCACCGCAACCGAGTCATGCGTCGCCGCTTCCAGCTTGCGGCTCGAATGCACGCCGGTTGAATAGCCGTAAAACAGCAGCGCCGTCATCATCACCGGGCAATAGGCCGGCTTGCCGCCATGCCGGTAGACGCCGGTGATCTTGTCCAGATCAAGGGATTCGACGATCTCGACGACAAAGCGGGCCAGGTGATCGTCCGGCAGCCACTCCTGGATCGAAGGTGGCAACAGCCAGACCTCGTCACGATTGGCCCTCTGGAACCTGATCGACACAACATCATCCTCCGGACTGTTCATTCACTGCCCGATACTACCATATCTTGTGGAAAAGGACAGGAAATCACTGCAAATCCATGGCCAAATCCGACAGGCTCCTAGAACGGAACAAACGGCGTTTGGGGGACACCATGGCCAAGAGAGGCAAGAGGGCTTGGCGCGAAATCGAGACATACGCACATGGTGACAAGGAACGTGTGAACAATCCACCTGTCGGCCTGGTCACGCCAGAGACGGACCGAGAAGGGGGGCGAAAGCGCTATACTCACGATCCGCACCTAGATCCGCAGCTTGTTTGGGCTGGCAGGGCAGAGCACACGTCTTTCGAAGTCCCCACACTCTCCCTGCACCTTCACGAACGCATCGATCCACGAAGCATCATAGAAGCCGTGAGAAAGCGCAACGGGGCGGATCCACAACTATCGTTGTTTGCGACACCGGAAGAGAACCCACCGATCCGCGAAGCAATCGAATTCTACAAACACAAGCACAACTGGACCAACCGACTAATCGCAGGCGATAGCCTTCTCGTCATGAATAGCTTACTTGAAAAGGAGGGCTTCGCCGGCAAGGTCCAGATGGTGTACATCGATCCACCCTACGGAATAAAATATAGATCAAATTTCCAACCATTTACAAATAAGGTCAATGTCGCAGCGTCTGACAAGGACGATGATTTGACCGCGGAACCAGAGATGATCAGGGCGTTTCGCGATACTTGGGAGTTTGGCGTCCACTCTTATCTTTCCTACCTGCGCGACCGGCTTCTTCTTGCGCGTGAACTGCTGCACCAAAGCGGAAGTTGCTTCGTTCAAATAAGCGACGAGAATTTGGGTCTTGTTCAAAACATAATGGGGGAAATATTCGGACCCGAGAATTTTATGTCAGTAATCTCGTTCCGAACAAAAATTCCACTTAATGCTGCCCATCTTCCCAATATTTCAGACTATTTGATTTGGTATGCTAAGGATAAGAGCAAGATTAAATTCAGAAGGCTATTTCGGTCCCGTGGAATAGGCCGGAATACGCCATTCACAAACGTCGAGCTTCCCGACGGTACATATCGGAAGATGACCGAACAGGAGCTTAGCGATCCAACTAGGAGCCTGTCGAAATACCGGCATTGAAAGCGGTGTCCATGGCGTCTGAATGCCTGCACATCTTCATCGGCTCCGGGTCGAATTTCACCGGTGACCGGCGCCCGGACCCACCTCGGCGGCCAGCCTTGCCGACAATTCTGCCTGCCAGGGCTGCAATTCCGGTCGAATTCGGCTAAATTCCTGTTCTCAAGCCATGCTCCTTTGCCCTTCATGCCGCCGAATGTCCGCCCAACAGCAGCCGGTGCATGCGCTTCAGGTTCCATGACGTGCAGACCAGGCTCCACTCGCCCTGAACAGCCTCGATGCCGCGCAGGCTGAACTGGTCAAAGCCCATGACCCTCTTGATGATTCCGAAGACCGGCTCGACGGCGGCCTTGCGCTTCGCGTAGATCCGCTCCCCTTCGGCAGAGCCCATCCGGTGCTTCATCCGCTCAACCGCATCGGCATCGGCAGGAGGCTCTGTCACCGGCACCCTTCTCTCCCGGAGTGGACGGTTGTGGTGCTGCCGGCCGGAAGCAATCAGGGGCTCGATGCCCCGATCGTCGCACAATTCAACATTGGCGCGGCTGAAATACCCGGTATCGGCGACGATGCCAGCCGGGCTGCCGACATCCTCGAGCGCGGCAAGCGCCGGTGCCATCTCGTCGACATCATTCGGTCTCTGGCTGACATGGGCATGGACAATGAGGTGGCTGCCATGGTCCACCGATGCCTGGGCGTTGTAAGCCTGCTCGAAGCCTCCGGATGACGGCATGATCCGCGAATCCGGGTCGGTGAAACTGATCTGGTCCCTGGGGCGGGGGCCCGGCACCGGCGGCTTCGGCGGCCTGCCGCCGAGCTTGCCTCCCCGTTCCCGTTCCTTCTGGCGCCGCTCTTGCATCTTCTCCTCGTATGCCGCCTGTTCGGCTGCATGGCGGGCCGCGGCGCGGGCCTCGATCTCCTTCCTGGCCTCGGCGATCTTCGCCAGGCGCTCTTGCCGGCGCCCGAGTTCCTCGGGAATGTCGAGAGCGCACTCCTGCTCGTCCGCCGCCTCGGCCAGTTCCAGCAGCCGGGCGACCTGCGCCTTCAGCTGCGCCTCGATGCGCTCCATATGCAAATGGCTCATCGCCCGGTGGCGGCTGGCATTGGCCTTCACCTTGGTGCCATCGAGGCTGACATGGCCAAGCTTCAGCATGCCCATGGTGCCGGCAATCGACAGCACCTGGACAAACAGCTCCTGCAGGGCAGGCAGGTGGCGCTTGCGGAAACGGGCAATGGTGTCATGGTCGGGATGAAGATTGCCGGTGACATAGCGCACCGCAACCGAGTCATGCGTCGCCGCTTCCAGCTTGCGGCTCGAATGCACGCCGGTTGAATAGCCGTAAAACAGCAGCGCCGTCATCATCACCGGGCAATAGGCTGGCTTGCCGCCATGCCGGTAGACGCCGGTGATCTTGTCCAGATCCAGGGATTCGACGATCTCGACGACAAAGCGGGCCAGGTGATCGTCCGGCAGCCACTCCTGGATCGAAGGTGGCAACAGCCAGACCTCGTCACGATTGGCCCTCTGGAACCTGATCGACACAACATCATCCTCCAGACTGTTCATTCACTGCCCGATACTACCATATCTTGTGGAAAAGGACAGGAAATCACTGCAAATCCATGGCCAAATCCGACAGGCTCCTAGCCTACCCTCTGGCGCCCGTGCCTATAGACTCACTGATCTGTTGGCATCTGGATACACAGCGAGTTGTCACTACGAATTCGAAATGGATGGGGAAAGGTATTTTCCACCGGGGCGAAATAGTTGGAAGACTACTCCAGAAGGAATGAAAGTACTTGTTTCTGCCGGCCGGATTAGATGTCAAGGAACTACACCAAATTATGTGTTTTACGCAAATGATTACCCTGTCATGCAGATAACCAATCAGTGGGCGGATACACAGGGAGCAACGGGAAAAGTTTATGCCGTACAGACGGCAACCAAAATTGTGGAACGATGTATACTAATGACAACTGATCCAGGTGACTTAATTCTGGACCCGACTTGTGGGTCAGGTACTACTGCCAATGTCTCGGAACAATGGGGTCGCCGGTGGATCACTTGTGATACCTCACGCATTGCTGTCGCGGTCGCAAAGCAGCGAATTATGACTGCGACCTACGACTATTACGAGCTAGCTCACCCAGAAGAGGGAGTTAGTAGCGGGTTCAATTGCCGCGTAGTTCCACACATTACACTCGGTTCAATTGCCAACAACGAACCCGCGCAGCAAGAAGTTCTCTACGATGATCCGATAAGGGACCGGACACGGGTCCGGGTTACAGGACCTTTTACGGTGGAGGCAGTGCCCGCTCCTACGGTAAAGCCCATTGGTGACATTGAGGAGACCGACGTGGCGCCTGCCGACGGGGCTGTAGTACGCACCGGCGAGACACAGCGCCAAGATGACTGGAGGTACGAACTGTTCAAGACTGGCATCCGTGGCAAGGCGGGACAGCGGATCAAGTTCTCGCGCTTGGAACCGCTCGCCGGTACTCGCTGGCTTCAGGCCGAAGGTGAGACCCGCCCCGGCGACGTTGATGAGGTCATCGGAATAGAAGCAACGGCCCAGATGCCTGAGCGCACGGTGATTTCCTTCGGTCCGGAACATGCGCCGATGGAGCAGCGTCAGGTTGCACTGGCAATCGAGGAAGCCCAGTCTCTCGTCCCTAGACCCAAGATGATCGTGTTTGCGGCCTTCCAGTTCGATCCTGAGGCGGCAAAGGATATCGATGAGACCAACTGGCCGGGCGTTACGCTATTGAAGGCACAAATGAATGCCGACCTTCTGACCGAGGATCTCAAGAAAAAACGGGCGAGCAACGAGAGCTTTTGGCTAATCGGTCAGCCTGACGTGAAACTTGAAAAGATCGCGGGGGGTGAGGACGATAACAAATACCGCTTGTCGGTCCAAGGCTTCGACTACTACAACACCAAGACCGGCGGGGTTGAATCCGGCGGCGAAGACAAGATTGCCATGTGGATGCTAGATCCCGACTATGATGGGCGGAGCCTATTCCCCCGACAGGTCTTCTTTCCCATGGCCAGTGCCAGCGAAGGTTGGGCAAAGCTAGCCAGGACCCTTAAGGTCGAGATCGACGACGAACTCATCCATGCCTATCGCGGGACCGACTCTCTTCCCTTCGAGCCGGGTGAGCACCGCCGCGCGGCCGTCAAGATCATCGATGACCGAGGTATCGAAAGCCTTAAAGTGATAGGGCTCGACTGATGGAACGCAGCACCATAGACCGCCTAATCATTAACTCGCCCTACGAGGAACCTGCGAAGTACTGGAGTTACAACCGCGAAAGCCGTACCTTTTCACTTACGGAGGGCCGGCGTCCCGCCGGTTACGTTGTCGCCTCGGAAGGCTCCCAGTCCTTCGACGACCCCGGCACCTTCCTCGAGATTCCCCTCGTCAACCAAGTCCGCCCCCGCGTGCGGGCGTGGCGCGAGAAAGGGTATCGGAACGTATCCGGCATCACTAGGCGTCTACTTGAGCACTGGACGAATCCAGAAGAGTTCGAGGCCCGGCGCTTCTTCTTCTGCCAGCTTGAAGCCGTGGAGACGCTAATCTGGCTGGCCGAGGCTCCGCACACCGATAAGGTTGGCATCGCAATTCCGTCCGATGGCGGCGCGTTCGATCGTCTTTGCGCCAAGATGGCGACCGGCTCAGGCAAGACCATTGTCATGGCCATGGTTATCGCCTGGCACATTCTCAACAAGGTCACCTACCCGCAGGATATCCGCTTCGCCAAGAACATCTTGGTCATCGCCCTGGCCTAACGGTCAAGAACCGTCTGGCGGTCCTTGAGCCGTCCAGCCCGGAGAATTACTATGAAACCTTCCGCATCGTACCATCGTCCATGTTCGATAAGCTCCGGCAAGGCAGAATCGTCATCCGCAATTGGCACGCACTTAACTGGGACACCGCCGAAAAGCTCGCTAGGAAACGCAGTGTCGATAAGCGAGGAGCTAAGAGCGACGTAGCCTATGTACGGGAGGTTCTCGGGGAAATTGCAACGGCCCGCAACATACTGGTCATTAATGACGAGGCCCATCACGCTTGGCGCGTCCCTGCTGAATCCAAGGTCAAGGGTGTCACCAGAGACGAGTTCGAGGAAGCGACCAAATGGGTGGGTGGCCTCGACAGGATCAACAAGGCACGCGGTGTTCTGACCTGCTACGACTTTTCCGCCACTCCTTTTGCTCCCTCAGGCAAGAAGAGTTCCGAGGAAGCGCTGTTCGGTTGGATCGTGAGCGATTTCGGACTTAACGACGCGATTGAAGCTGGCTTGGTCAAGACGCCGCGTGTCGTGATTCGCGACGACGCCGTGCCAGACGCCAAGACGTACAAGTCCCGCCTGTATCACATCTACAACGATGCCGAAGTGAAGGACGACCTGAACCGGAAGGCCGGACCCGAGGATCCCCTACCAGACCTTGTGATCAACGGCTACTACCTTCTGGGTTATGACTGGCTCGAAACCGCTCGGACGTGGCAGGCTCGCAGATTTGAGACCCCGCCGGTAATGATCACTGTCGCCAACCGAACCGAGACGGCTGCCCGTATTAAGTATGCCTTCGACCGCAACAGGGTACGCATTAAAGAGCTATGCGACCCCGACCGGATCCTGCATATCGATTCCAAGGTGCTGGAAGAGGCCGAGGCCGCCGAGGAACCGATCGCCAAGATCGGCAAGGATGAGCAGACCGGCATACAGGTAGACGACGGTCCCATACGCAAGCTGACTAAGAAGCAGCAAGCCGAGCTACTGCGCTTGCAGGTGGACACCGTGGGCCAACCTGGAAAACCCGGCGAGCAGATACAAAGCGTGATTTCCGTCGGGATGCTGTCCGAGGGTTGGGATGCCAAGACTGTCACCCACATAATGGGCTTGCGCGCATTCACCAGCCAGCTTCTCTGCGAGCAGGTGGTCGGACGCGGACTGCGCCGTACCTCTTATGAGGTCAATCCCAAGACCGGCCTGTTCGAGGCGGAGTATGTGAACATCTTCGGTGTACCCTTCACCTTCCTGCCCCACGAATCTGAGGAAGGCGTTATCCCCCACCCGCCGAAGCCGAAGACTGCAATTGAACCGATCTCGCATAAGGCCCCCTTTCAGATCAGTTGGCCGAACGTCATACGGATCGACCACGTGTACCGCCCGCGCCTATCTCTAGACTGGCAGAAGGTGAATACACTGGAACTCAACGCCAGCCAGACAGCAAAAATTGCCCAGCTTGCTCCTATCGTCGAGGGTAAGCCAGACGTGACAAAGACCGCTGCCATTGACCTGGAGCGCTTGGCGCAGAAATTCCGAACGCAGCGGATCATTTTTGAGACAGCTCGCGACGTTTTTGACCAGATGCAAAAGGATTGGCAGGCCAGCAAGGAGTTTCTGTTGGCCCAACTGGTCCTCTTAATCGAGCAATTCATCCATTCGGACAGAATCACCATAACTCCGCTCCTGTTCAATCAGGACGAACTAAAACGCCGTCTCATTATCACGCTCAACATGACCAAAGTGGTGCAGCACATTTGGGAGGCGATCCGTTTCAACAATACGCAGAAGCTGGAGCCCGTCTTCGACCGGGATCGCCCGATCCGGTCAACCAGCGACATGCGAACTTGGTACACCGGCAAGCCCTGTGGCTACACCACACGCAGCCATATCAATTTCTGTGTCTACGATAGCACGTGGGAGGCCTCTGAAGCCTTCGAACTAGATCACAACCCGGCAGTCAATGCCTGGGTCAAGAATGATCACCTTGGCTTCGAAGTGTTCTACGTCCATCGGGGCGTGGTGCGGAAGTATCGCCCTGACTTTATCATCGGACTCAATTCCGGAGGGTATCTGGTCTTGGAGACCAAGGGTCAGGATAGCGAGCAAGACCAGACCAAGCGGCGGTTCCTTGACGAGTGGGTAAACGCTGTCAACGGGCACAACGGCTTTGGCCACTGGACCTGGGATGTGTCCAGAGACCCCGGCGATATCAAGGATATTCTCACTCGTCACGCACAGGCTGAAGAGGACTAGCCTGTTCCGAAAACCTTAGCGTTTGACTCATAGTTCATCGGTGGCATCTTGTCGTTCGTTTTCAAGTGTTTGAACCCCGTGCAATCCTGCGCATGAGGAACCGGCAGGCCGCGAGCTGCGCCCACGCCAGGGAGCTCTCCAGAGACCGCTCGAAGTCTTTCGCCAAACGCCGGCACCGCGACATCCAGGCGAAGCTGCGCTCCACCACCACGCGGCAGTAAATGACGGCGAAGCCCTTTATTTCCTTCGGCTTGCGGACGATCTCCAGGATCGATCCGAGACCGCGCTCCGCCAGCTCGGCCTCCAGTTTCAGCCCCGTATAGCCGCCATCCGCCCATAGTTTCGTTACCTGCGGAGCCTTCTCCAGCATGCCGAGGATCACGTCCGGAGCGCCGTCCCGGTCCTGCACCGAGGCCTCATGGACCGCGATCATGATCGGGAACCCCTCCACCTCCACCGTGACGTGGCGCTTCCGGCCCTTGATTTTCTTCCCCGCGTCATATCCCGACGGGCCGCCGCTCTTTGTGGTTTTCACCGACTGGCTGTCGATCGCGGCCGCCGTCGGCTCCTCCGAACGGCCCGCGAGTTCGCGCACATGGGCGCGCAGCGCGTCCATCATCCGATCCAGAACGCCGTTGTCGCGCCAGGCGTAGAAATGGTTCTGGACGGAGGTAAATGGCGGAAAGCGCTTGGGAATCGCCCACCACTGGCATCCTGTCCCGAGCATGAACTGGACGGCGTTGAAGACCTCCCGCATGTCATGCTCGCGCGGCCGGCCAATCTTCGTGGGAGGCGGAATGAGGGGCTCGATCACCGACCACTCCTCGTCCGTCAAGTCGGTTTCATATCTGTCCAAAGATCGTCTATACTGCTCCTGAGCGGTCTCGTTCCAAGCCATGCGGCCCTCCCTATCTGGTGTCGAAGTCAGCGGGGAAATGCCACATTTGGTGAGACCACTCAACTTTCAGGTCAAGATCTTATAGCTTGTTGCAAGCTTTTGGATTCAGGATTTCCGGATGGCTTGAGTTGCGAACCCCTGTGTGTGAAGAATGCTGCGACATCTTCACCGAGGCAGGATATGACACCAATTGAATGAAACATGCTCTAAACCCTTGTCGACGATCTGCATTCCAGCGACAAGTCCAGAATTCTAGGGTCACACCAGACATCTAACGTGGAAGAGGTGCTCATCCGGGAAGCTGGTCAGGATCAAAACGAAGCCCGATGTCCGCCTCCGGCGGAGAGAGGTCGATTATCAGTTCTCGAAGCTGATCGATGGAGAAATCAGCCCGCTCGAGCAGAGCGATCAGTTCTTGCTGTCGCGGCTGGCCGAAAACGACGCGATAGGCTGCAAGCTGGCGCTTCAGGCGTCTGAAGACCTCGACCTCCCTCGCATAGGGCAGCAACGGTACGTGGCGCTCCACCCGGCAATCTCCGGAAGCGATCCAGTGGGGAACCAAATCGGAGTCGCCAGCCTCGCGGGCCGCCCGATCCGCCCGTTGGAATATCAGTGTCCAAAGGTCGTCTCCGGGTCGCCATAACTCCAATACGGCCTCGCCGTGTACGGCGGCGACGTTGCGCCGTACGGCGTGGCCTTTGTATCGGTGCACCCGGCCCTCGCGCTGTTCGAGGTCGACCGGATTGCCCGGCAGGTTCCAGTGCACCAGGCGGTGGCACCAGGGATGAAAATCCAGCCCCTCCTGTCCGATCGAGGTGCTGGTGAGCACCAGGGGCCGGAACGGGCTGTTGAACGCGGCGCGAACCATGTCCTCGCTGATATTCTCATCGTTCTCCGCGCGAAGATGGCCGAAGCGAAGGGCGAACACGGTGCGGATGCGGATTTGCTCCGGGTCGACCTCATCCGTCTCGCGGACCTCGAGAAAGCGGCCGTGAACCCGCGACCTCACGGGTTGCACCACGCTGACGAGCGTCTTGACGCATTCCATTGCGACCTCGGCTGCGTCGGCGGACTCCGACCAGGAATGCTGCTCCCACAGGAGGTGCCAATGCTCGTCGAGCACGGCCTGGAGATTTCCTTGTTGGCAATATTCCAGGACCAGCCGCCAATAGGCCGTATCGTCGCGCGCAGCCTTCTTCCCGGCCGACAGCTGGCGCAGAAGCGAAATCACCGCGGGCTGGTTGAAGAGGCTCCAGAATGCATAGGCGATGGTGACGGCCAGCCGACGGCGAGTGTCAGCCGCCAAGGCGGGCGTGGCATCGAGGATACGTAGAGCCAGGATCGCCGGCGCGCTTAGAGCGACCTCGGTCAGGAGATCGACAAGGCCGGGCGGACGACGCCCGAGTTGGTCGAGCGGCAGGTCTAGGAGGTCGTCGACATAGGCGCCGAACAATTCCGGATTCGGTCGTGGCAGGGACTCGCCGCCTTTGATCGCTGGAATGTCGCCATCTCGCCATGCCTCCAGGAATGTCCGCAATTCGGGGTCGAGAAGCAGCGGCGCCGCCCATTCCCAGCGCTCGTCGACTGGTCCGTCCTGCGAGTCCGGGAGTCCGGGAGTGGACAGCAGAGTCTCGACCGCCTCGCGAACCCATGTACGGCGGTCTTGCCCGGGCGGGGCGTTCAGCGGATGGGTCCGGTCGGCGAGCGGCAGGCATGGCAGAAGCAGGAGCAGAAGACGGTGGCGAGACCGGACGCGGGCCGCGGACTGAGTCAGACGCAGCAAGGGAACTTGCTGCCTTGCCGGGTCCATGTAGGCGCGGATCCTGCCTCCGGTCATGCGTCGCTCGGCCTCGTAGCTGAGGACGGCACTGACGACGTCGGGCACGACGTTCCAGGCGGAGAACAGCAGTGTCTTGGTGACGCCTTCCTTGTCGTGGAAAGGACCTTCGAGCGGCCAATAGGGCAGAGTCGGTGGGACCCACAGCAAACGCCAGACGCCCCTGTCGAGTTGATCGCTCACCATCTCCCGCATCTTCGGGTGCGCGGGGTCAATTTCGGACCACTGGTGCAGGGTCTCGGCCGACAGGAAAGATCTCCGATGCGATCCCAGTACCGAGGCGACCTTGGAAGGGGAGAGTTCGAGCGTCTCATCGAGCCGCTCGTTGAACTTGTAGCCGCGCATGAAATGCACGAGATAGGGCGCCGACTTCCAGAACGGCATCGGGTCCCGGTCGCCGACGGCTTCGAACAGCGCGTCGGCCGCGAGATACTGGCGCACGTCGGTCGGCTTGAGCGACAGCCTGACTCCGGGCTCTACCAACATGGCGTCCCGTTCGTCGCTGGCGGCAACTCTCTCGGTCCTGGCCATCACCGCTCCAAGTGCATTCTCGACGGCCGTCTTGGCGTTGGCCGCCGCCCGGAGCGATCCGGTGTCGTCCGGGTTCGCCCGCTTGAGGGTATTGGCAAACCGGGCGAGACCGCTCGCCAGGGTCCCGACACGGGATTCCCGGCCGCCGAACAGGAACCGTGTCGTGGCCAGAAAGTCCTCGTAGTGGTCCTCCTGCTCGATCTCGGCGTCGGTCGTATAAAGCCTGTAGGGCGTTGCCGAGAGAAGAAGCGTGGGAACGGGGCGGCCGTCATGCGCCTTGGTCTGGAACAGGGATTGGGCGAGCTCGGCGGCCGGACTGCGACGGCCTTCCTGGGTCTCGATCAAGGGCTTGAACCGCTGGAACTCGTCCAGGATGACCAGGTCCGGCTCCAGGGCGCGAATGCACACCGCGGCCAGCAACCGCCGCAATTCGCCGATCAGCTCATCGCGTCGCCATCTGGCCTCGTCCGGCCAGTGGCGCCGGTAGCGATGGAACGAGTTATCGAGGAGGTCGTGCAGCTTGAGCTGCAGGTCGTCCCGCTTCTCGAATTCCTCATCGAAATCCCGTCGAATTGTGGGTTCGATGGGGAGTGCCGTTTCGAGCCCCCTACGCCAGCCATCCTTCCTGGTCACCCACCCCTGCAAGAGGTTCATCAAGGGCGTCAGACGGTCGACGTGGGGAGCCAGGAGATGAAACAGGACCTCTCGCTCCCGGCGCCGGCCGCCGGAATGGCCCATCTCGAACGAAGTGCCCGGCGTGAAGCTGACGAAGTTCAGCTTGTTTTCCATGAAACTCGACCCGTCGTCTGCGGGCGCGAGCTCGGTGGCCAGCATGGTCAGACGGGTTGCCAGCGCGAACGATCGCTCGCTGGCGCCCCCGATCTGGAGCTTCGGGAGATTGGCACGAGCGATGCCAGCGTTGCTGCAGATGTAGACGATGTCGATCCGATCCACGTCTTCCCAGAGGTGATCGATGGCTCTGGCGATGATGCCGCGCGCGACCAGCGTCTTCCCAAGACCGACCTCGTCGGCGACAAGAAAACGGGACGTACTGTCCTCATCCAGGAACAGGCGGCGGAAAGCGTGGTCGACGGTGCGACGCTGGAACGGCTTCAGCGGTTTTAGGATCTCCTGGGGGAAAGGCCGGATCATGAGCGCCCGTCCTCGCGCAAAACCTCTTCCACCGCGCTCCAGAGCTCAAGGAAGTCGTCAGGGACGATGCGGCGACCTTCCACGGTCCCGCGGAAATCTTCGATCAGGCGGTGCACCGGCTCCAGGCGTCCGGGATCTCGAGAGGCGGCGCGAACAAGCCCCTCCAGAAGGGTCTCGTCGCCTGGCACGTCCGCCCATGACGCGCCGCCGCCGTTGGCGCCGCCGCCTTGCGCCCACTCGACCATTCCGTCGAGGCCGCCCAGCAGCGCGCGGACAAAGACCATGAAACTTGCGGAATCGCCGATCAGGCTCCTGAGCACATGGTGCATGCGGTCCTCGGGCATGCCTTCGACGGGCAGGCTGAGCGTCAAGCCAATGTCGTCAACACCCGGCACGGGAACATGCAGACGGAAGGCAGCCAGCCTGGTGAGCCATTGGATAGGGAGGGTCCAGGTCAGTGGAAGTTGGAGCGGGCGTGCCTGTTCTTCCGTGAGAGAAATCGGCCACGCCTTGATCTCCACATCGGCTTGCGGGAGGGAGATGGTGCCTTCCAGGTTCCACGTCCAATTCTCGCCGGAGGGAGAGCAGACGGCCTTGAGGCCGGCATCGAGAAGCGCGTCCCGGGCAGCCTCTAGTCGTTCCAGCGCCTCTTTCATTTCGGGCGTCTCGGGCTCAGTCTCGCCGCGACGATACGGTTCGCAGAGCGTCTCGAATCCGGACTCCAGGAAGCGCCCGATGCCGTACCCGCTATTGCCGTTGCGGCGACCCTTGCGGGCGCTCAAGGTAGCCATGACCTCGACGTTCCTGCCGGAGAACGCCGAATAGGTCAGGTTTGCGGACCCCACGAACCAGGTGACGTCCCAGCCATGCTCGACCGCGACGAACTTGGCGTGCAGCCCGGAAGGCCTGCTGGCATCTTCGTCCTCGGACTCATCGAGAGCGGCGTCCGACAACATGAAGACCCGGGTCCAGCTGGCCAACGCGTTGTCCGACAGTCTGTCCAACTGCTCGCGGGTACTCACGAGAATCCGTTCGCCGGTGCCCATCCCGGCGACGGTGTCCAAGGCCGTGCTCCCGATGAACGGAGCGACGGCCAGAATGTCGTAGCCGCCGAACATCGGCTGCCAGGGCTTGCCAGTGGCCCGTTGCCCGCCCATGCCAAGGACATGGAACTCGACGGGGTCGTCGAAAAACCCGTCCGGGGCCGGGAAACGGGTGCGTGAAACCTCGTCGGCTAGCGCCCGTGTCTTGTCGAGTACGACAGGGTTCAGCGGTTCGCCACAAAGTTCCGGAAGACCTCGGACCAAATCGGCGAGAGGGCGGCTTCCGACACTCCGTTGCCTGGGCATTGGCGAAGCTTCTGTTGCGAGCGCGATGTCCCAGGAACGGTCGAAGGTGAGGTTCCGCGACAGTACGGCGACGCGTATGAGAGACGCTCCGTTTTCGGACACAAAGCGCAGCACCCAGACCTTGGGATGAAATGCCCCGCCGCCCGGCGCGCGCACTGGATGAACGCTCGGTTCCAGCAACGCATAGAGCTCACGTCTCGTGCGGGGAATGGCGATGCCGGCCCGATCCACGAAGACGTGAATTCGTTCACCGGCGCGACGCAACGCCTCGAGCAAGAGTAGCGGATCGGCAAGCAGTTCCTCCAGCCCGTTGTCCGACCGAGCGACGAGCCCCAAGGGCAGCGCAAGCAGCGCCTCCAAGTCGAGCGTGTAGGTGGTCAGCAGCGCGAAGTCGAGCTCGTGGCCTGCGGGCGGGCGGAGCAGGTCGAAGGCGACGGTCCTGGAGTCGGGTGAAAGCATCAGGCCGCGAGTCCTCCGTGAAGGTCGAGCAGCATCTGGCGAACCCGGTGCCAACGGAAGTTCATCCGGCCGACTCCGACCTCGCCGCTCCAGTCCAGGAGACGGGCCGGATTGTGCAGGCGTGCCCGCGGCCCCTTGAGCTGTCGCTCACGACTTTCAATCAAGCTTCGCAAAGAGCGGTCGTCGGCGATAACAGCGGGGCCGATATCCGAGAGTCGCGACGTCCAGGCTTCAACGAAATTGCGCTGCAATCGGGGAACCCGGACCTTGCGGGAGGCGGTAAAGCTCCATAGCTCGGCCGGATCGAAGATATGGTCTGCGGCTTCCCTGGCAGCCCATTCGCCGATGTCTTGCCTGTACCGGTCGATGAGCGCCTCATCGCCGCCATGTTCCGAGTGTCGCCGCTCGGCGAGCAGCAGGTTGTAGAGCAGCGGCATGCCCTCGACTTGGAGGGAAAACCGCCGACCGAGTTCTATCGTGCCCCTGAGCCCGGCAGGGGCGTTCGTTGCGGCGCGGTCGTCCCAGAAGCAACCGTCCCGTGGAGCGTCCGATCCTTCTCGGGCAAGCCAGGCCAGCAACGTTCCTGCGCAGTGTTCCTCGATCCGACCCTGGAGAAACACCGCCTCCTCCCGGGTAAGGTCGAAGGACGCTTCATAGGGGAACGCCTGCGGAGGATCGGGCAAGCGTGGATGCCAGTTCGGTTGGCGCGCTTGGATGATGCCCGGGTCGTCCGCCGACTCTACCGAGACTCGGCCGTGCAGGAGGCCGGTGAAGTGGACATGGTACCAACCCTGGGGCCGCTCACGCAGGAACAGGCCCCAGCGCACGATTGCCGTCCAGTAGACTGAGCTGGGCTGCCGGGCCAAAGATCCACGCGCGCGTTCGCCGATCACTCCCTGGGACCTGCCGTTCTCGAGAAGGGGTCCGATCAGGTCGAGCTCCGCCTTCCGCAATTGCTCCGAAATGCTAGAAGAGGCGACGCGCCTGGCTTCGAGCTGCCGATAAATCCAGGGCACGAACAGCACGTAGCGTAATCGGGTTTGAATCGTCGAGGTGCCGGGGAACAGGGCTTCGGAAAGCGCATCGCGCAGTCGACCGAGCCCCATCTCGTCGACCGTGCCCTGTTCCTTGAAGAGGTCCAGGACCTGCCGCATCCTGTCCCGGTCGCTTGCGGTCAGGTCGAGCCAGGTCAGCGTCGCGGCCATGCGCTTTAATTCTCCAAAGTGAAGTTGAGATGTGGTTCGTTGATGAAGTGATCGAAACGTAACTGACACAGCCTCTTCATAACGAGACGCACCGAACGATAAAGATCACATCCCGGGTGGCACTGCCATGTCGGCGCAGCCATGGCGGACCATAGCAAGCGCCACACGGTGTTCTCGGCGAGGGCCTGCTGCAGCCATTCGGTGGACCACACATCTATACCGTCTCCGGTCCAGAACGACCGCTTACCGCCGTAGTCCAGTACGCGCAGCGCGATATCATCTCGCGCTTCGTGGGGACTGGAACCATGGAAACCCCCGACACGACCGTGCAACACGGCAGTGGCATCGTCTTCGACGATCTTGGCTTTCCAGATGCCGAAGTGCACCTCGTCAAGGCCCAGTTGGTCAACTGCATCTACGACATCCTCCGCGAGCAATAGAGCGTCAATCCGGGTGATAGCTCGTATTGCCTCACTTAAGAATGTTACTCTGGACTGAACCTTTGCCTCATCAAGTATGTTACCGGAGACCCGGTGATTCTGAAAGCCAGTTTGGGGGGTGAGCCGGGCCGCGCCGAAAAGCTGCTTGATATGATTCCAACTGGACAGGGTCGCTACTTGAAAATGCTTGCTTGGGAAAGAAGCCCTGTCCCGGATTGTACCTGATCAAACAGAAACAACAAGCGCGAAGAAGGTGGGAAGAACCACCCGGTTCATGACTGAATAATCCGAGCCACTACATTTTGGTGATGTCATGACCCATCCGATCACGCCGCGGCCCAATGGGAATGACTCAACCGGGCGCGGCAATATCGGCCAGATGAACCCGATCTTCTTGATTCGATCTCGAGGCAATCGGTTTGGTTGCGATGTAATTGACGTGAAGTCACTTGACGGTTCGATTGTCGAATTTGAGCTTCCGATAGGCCAGTCAGATCCCAACCTCTGTTGATCCATTTCAAGCAATTGAACTGGAACACAACCGAGGTCTTGACTGGCCATTGAGGACTTGTCGAGGCATCCCCCGAATGTGCGAGCAACATTAGGCTGTTACAGTGCCCGACAGATGCGAGAGCATGCAGTGCCTGCGAGGTTCGAAACAGCCCGGTGAAAACCGCGTGCATCCACGGTCGCGACCAGTTGTCGCAATAGGTCTCTTCGCAAGATGGAGTTTTCAACCTCGACACACTAAGGAGACGGCAGGTTGCTGTCAGGCTGCGGCCGCTTGGACCAACCAAACAACTGATACGGAGATGAACCGCAACACCAGTTCCGGGTTCTGTATCGTCCTGACCGCCCAGGTCGTAACGACACCCGGATGGTCACCTGTCGCCTGTTTCCCTGAGCAGCGACCTGACAACGGCCGCGGCGTTGTTTGCGGCGAGGCCCAGGAAGATCTCCATCTGGTTGGCCTGCCCACTGCCACCTGCAAGGTCTGCCAGACTCTTGACGGCAATGAATGGCACGTCATTCGACCATGCGACATGCGCCACGGCAGCACTCTCCATGTCGAGAACGCGCGCTCCGAATGTCCTGAATGTATAGTCGCGAAACCTCGCGTTATCGACAAACGCACTCCCCGATACACCTGAACCTCCAACCGCCACCCTGGGTTCATGCTCGAGGCAGCGGCCTTCCTCGATGCACTGCTGCAGCGTGACGCCTGCTGCTGCCCGGCCTGCATCGGCAAGCAGAGTCGCATCCACCGGGAACCAGAACCGCGTTTCGGGTTCGGTCGATCCGGTGCGGGTAACTGTCACGGATCGCGGAAACATCATTCCGTAATTGGCATATGGATACTCGAAGAACGGTATCGTTTCCCATTCATGCCCGACCCTGCGCGCGAATACCGACTCGAGGTACTGTCCCCATCTGTCGGCGATCACGACGTCGCCGATGTTGAAGTCAGGATCAACGCCACCCGCGATTCCGGAAAAGATCATGGCATTGACATGGAACCTTTCGAGCGCAAGCTGAACCGTCATTGCTGCGTTGACGACGCTGATTCCGCTCAGGAACAGCACGACTTCCCTGTTTTCAAGACTGCCCGTTACAAATTCGACACCATTGACCATATGCACTGTCTTGTCCCGCGTCTCTGCCTTCAGGAGTTCCAACTCCGGTGCAAAAGCTGAAACGATGACAATCCTGCCCACACCGTCGGCGCCGGAGTGCGCGGATGCGGTCGTCACGATGATGCCGGCAGCGAGAATTGCCGCTGCCGATCGTACTGCCAGGTTTCGAATACACATCGCCAGCACATGAGCGCTTGCCGCGAACGCACCAACAGTCTGCATCCCGTGCTCCGTCAGACCGTCATTCCTGGATATCATCTGTCACCTCTTCCAGTTGATTGTCGGGCGTCGACTGTTCCGGAACGCCACTCCAAAGATCCTGCCTCCAGTTACGGTACCGGGCCAGGTCTGGCAATGAATGCAAGGCAACTCGCATGCGTTGAATGCGCACTACGGCCAACAATTCGAATCCGGTGCCAAGTCACCGGCGCGGCCTGGCTCTCATGCTTCAGCTGGTGGCGGAGTAATCAGCCGCGACGCGCCAGCAACCATGAAGCGATCCAAACCGGAAGGCTGAGCAGGACTGCTGCAATGGCGATCGCAATCGGCCCGAGCAGCCCGGCAAAGACCGAGGTAGTAATCGTAAAGGAACCAAGAACGAAACCGGCGATCCATGCAGCCTGGGTGTATCCCAATCGCCAAAGCTTGCGACAGCCCAGTGCCAGTGGCAGGCCACAGACGGCTACAGGAATCAGGCTCATGACCATCATCATGGACATCTGGATGAGCGTCGCGGGATCCCAATGCACACCGTGACGCGGCATGAACCGAACGACCGCCTGCGCCACCACGCCGGCAGGAAGCCAAAGTAACGCCAGCGCCCAGAATCGATATTTCCGCACGTTTCCCTCTCACGACTTGTCAATGTGATGCATTGATGGAGTAGCAGATTCAAGCGAAGACAGCTACGCAAACGATCGCGAATTCGGCGGCGTCCAGTCAGTTGCTTGTGAACAGGCGGAAGCATGATGGCTGCCGGATGCCGCGGATTCTGGCATTCGAGATCGAAGCTTCGAAGGCCGGTGGGCAGTACTGATGGAGTTGGTTTCCGGCCGGGCGCTTGACGGCTCGACCGACTGGCTGGCAATGAGTAAACTCCGCTGCAGTCAACTGTCCCCGGTCAACCGGTACTCAAACAAAGGGCCAATTCATGGAATTCTATTCTGCGGAAAAGACGGAACGCCTGACGCTGTCTCAGGCGATCGTCAAGTATCTACAGGTTCAGTTCAGCGAATATGACGGAGAGCAGCAGAGGCTGATCCAGGGCATCTGGGGCATATTCGGGCATGGCAATGTGTCCGGACTGAGCCAGGCACTGGTCGAATACGGCCAGGACCTGCCCTACTATCAGCCAGCCAATGAACAATCCATGGTGCATGCATCCACGGGTTTTGCGAGGAGCAAGAGGCGCAAGGCAACCATGGCATGCACGACATCGATCGGACCGGGGGCAACCAACATGATCACCGGTGCAGCGACAGCGACGATCTGCCGCATACCGGTGCTGTTGCTTCCTTCGGATTACTATGCATCAAGGTTCGGTGGCATTGTTCTCCAGGACATCGAACACCTGACTTCGGACGACATGTCCGTGACGGACACCTTTCGTGTTGTCAGCCGGTTTTTCGATCGGGTCACGAGGCCCGAGCAGATCCTGACATCGCTACCGGAGGCCATGCGGGTCCTGACGAGCCCTTCGGAAACAGGTACGGTGACGATTTCCCTTCCCCAGGATATCCAGGGTTACGCGTTTGATTATCCATCAAGATTCTTTGAACGGCGTGTCTGGAGAATCGAACGCCCGGCACCGAACCCGGACAGGATCAGGGAGGCCGCTGATGCTCTCAGAAATGCCGAGCGGCCCTTCATCATTGCCGGCGGCGGCATCCACTATTCGGAAGCATGGAAAGAGCTTGCCGCATTTTCCGGCAAGTTCGGCATACCGGTCGGAGAGACCCATGCCGGCCGCGGAGCGCTGAGGGACGGTTCAGACATCCTGCTGGGCGGCACGGGGCATCTCGGGACACCGGCTGCCGCAAGAATTGCGGAAGAGGCAGACCTGGTCTTGTGCATCGGCACCCGGCTCAAGGACTTCACAACCGGTTCCAATTCCGCGTTCCAGAACCCGGATGTCCGGTTCGTTTCGGTGAACGTCAACAGTCGGGACGCGTACAAGCTTGGCGCACTGCCGATCACGGCAGACGCGAAGCTGGCCCTGGGCGCACTTTCTGCTGCAGCGGAAGCGCTGGAGGTCACGGCAAATCCGGACTGGGTTGCCCGGGCAACGCAACTCCGGGCAGATTGGGATGGGGTCAGGACCAGGGAGGTATTCGTTCAACGCCACAACGAAATGGTCAGCCAGGGGCAGCTTGTCGGTATCCTGAACCAGGAGATGCAGAGCGGAGACACGTTGGTCGCGGCCGCCGGCACGATTCCGGCCGACCTGACAAAGCTGTTCGACGCAACCGAGGGAAAGAACGTTCACATCGAGTTCGGCAACTCCTGCATGGGATATGACATTCCAGCCAGCATAGGCGTTTGCCTGTCCGAGCCCGATGGAGAGGTGCTGGTTCTCATGGGTGACGGAAATTACCAGATGCATCCGATGGAACTGGTCACGGCCATGCAGGAGCGAGTGAAGATCACGATCGTTCTCAACGTGAACCATGGGTACCAGTCCATCCATGGACACCAGAAGGCTCTGGTTGGTCATTCGCTGGGCAACGAGTTCAGGATCCGGGACCCTCAAACGAACCTGCTGGATGAGGGCCGGTTCATCGAAGTGGATTATGTCAAGAACGCCGAGAGCATCGGGCTGAAGGCATGGATGGCGGAAAGCGAGGACGACATTCGCCGGGCACTGAGAGCAGCCCGCGACGAAACCGTTTCATGCCTGATCGTCGTACCGACGGAGAAATACCGGTTTCCGCCGGATTCCGGCGTCTGGTGGGAGGTTGTTGGTGCAGAAGTGACGAATGATCCGAAAACCAGGTCACTCGTGGCCGAGCGCGAGGCGGGCAGAAAGAAGCAGCGCCTCTACTACTGACTTTCAGGGGATTCTGACCGCTCAGTTTTGCCCCGACGCCGGATTTCGTCGGGCCTCGGGGCAATTCCACAGCAGAGTCATTCTGCACTCGTGACCAGGGAGAATGGATGACCGGTGGAACCCGCTACATTTGCCGGGCAAAGGCAAGACTGCCTGCGTGGCGGGGAGCAGGATGAACAAGATCAGCCAAATCCCGCCGTAATCTGGCTCTGAATCGAGTACATTGACAGGATCATCGCGGAAATCACTCCAAACACGACGAGGAATGCGGCGGCCCGCAATGCCGCCAGGTCCCGGACCAGTTCCTCGCGCTTTTCCTGTTCCCAATCCTCGGCAAGCTCGGTCAGCCGCACCGGAAAGTCAGGCACTCCGGAAAGCACCCTCAGTGAAAACGCCAGGTCGCGGTCGGGCCACCCGGTTCCCGAGAGCTCGACCGATGATCCCAGGTCATTGCCATTGAGAAGGTAAAATCGGATCAGGTCGAGCCTTCTCCCCACATACGGGCTGGCACCGGGTCTGACCCGTTCGATTGCCTCGACGCTCGTCATGCCGTTCGCAAGGAGCGAACCCATCGATTTCAGGAACATCATCCCGGTGTTGGCTCGATAGCTTGCAAATACGGGCAGCCGGTCGGCAATTGTCCTGCCTTTTCCCGCCCACCTGCGCAGGACCAGCGCGGCTGCAGGCCCGGCTGCAACGACGATGACGGTGGCGGCAATCGCATTCGATGCGGCCAGTCCGCTGGCGATATCCAGGTAATGTGCCACGCCGGTCCATTTCGAACGCGGCAGGAGACCGCCGAGTACAGGCGCTATCCGCAGGTGAAAGTGGACCAGCAGGCCATAGACCATGCAGAGCAGGAATAGTGGGTAGGCGAGTTCACCGGCCACCTTTCCGCGATCGCCGGCCTGCCGTTTCAGAGACCTGCTGAACTCTTCAAGCCGCTGTGGAAACCTGTCGCCTCCCTCGATCGCCTCGATGACCATCCGTTCCCCGCCGGGAACCCAGCCTTCAAGTGCACTGGCGAGGCTGAGCCCGTTGCGCATTCCCGACTGTATGTCGACGAGAATGCGAACCAGAAACCGGGAGTCGTTCCGCCGGCTGGCTGCGGCGATCGACCTGACCGCGTCCAGGGCCTCGCCCTTCGAGAGTCCGGCCTTCATCAGCCCTGCAAGGTCACGGTAAAGGCGCTGTCTTCGGCGAAGCCCGAACTGCCAGACCGCGATCAACCGGGCAACTCGGCGTGCCCATGTTCCGGCGGGTAGGAACTCAGCCAACGGTCCGCCCCAATCCCGATGCAAGCGACGCCGCGTGGTCCGGATTGTCCCGGATATAGGAATTGACGAGTTCGACCTCCTCTTCAACTTCGTTGATGTCGCAGACCCCCTGTCCCACCCTGAGCATTGCATGGTGCATCACCGGCATTCCACCGAGACCTCCGCGTTGCACCGGTGCCAGCCAATGTGTGCGCATGCCTGCCCGCTCGCCCCGAACATAGAGATCAAGAAGTGTTGGGTCGGGCAAAACCGTTTCTGCAACCACCGACCGGCCGGATATGCCGTTCCGGCACTTGGAGCAGCCTTCGCCCCTGACGAAGAGGCGGCCCGAAGGACGGCCGGTGAGTTCCATGACCTTGAAGGCCAGGCGTTTCTCGAGCGTCCCTCTCTCGACGGCATCCCGGTAGCTTGTCTTGCAGGAGTTGCAAAGCACGCCAACAAGACGCTGGTAGAGCAGGCCCCTCACGATCGACGGGTCGGCAAGCTTCCAGGGCTCGACACCCAGGTCACTCAGCCGGTCCAGGATCCCGAGAGCAGAGCCGGCATGCACCGTCGACCAGAGCGCGTGCCCGGTCATTGCCAGTTCTATGGCATGCGCTGCCAGCTGACGGTCCCGAAGCTCACCCAGAACGACGAGGTTTGGATCGGATCTGAGCGCGGCCCTGATCGCGTCGACAAACGCCTCGCTGCGGGTCTGGCCGGTCTTCGGGATCACGGCGAGATGCACTGCACCGGCAATGTCGAGTTCGACCGGTTCTTCAATCGCGAACACCGAGATCTCATGCGCCTTTTCCCGGACCATCGCATTGAGCAGGCGCTGAAGCGTCGTTGTCTTTCCCGAGGACACCTTTCCGGACAGCAGGTAAAGGCCGCTGGTCCGGCGATGCATCACCGCCAGGTCGGCAAGCTGTGCCGGCAGGTATCCAAGACCCGCAACCTCGGCTTCCTCGCCACCGGACGCGTATTTGAGCCTCATCGCCATGAAGGCCCTGCGCCCCGAGGTTGGCGAGTATTGCAGCCTGGCACCATCAATCCCCGGCGGAAGCAACCCGGATGCCCTCGTGAGCGATCCCTTCATGAAGTGAGTGGCGCCTGCCTCCGATCCCTGGTCCACGGCCACCGCAAAGGCAGCGTTGATGATGGCGATTCCATCCTCGGCCGACTTGCTGACCAGATTCCTGAGCCGGCCGTTCACCCGGGCCTTGATCTCGCAATGGCTTGCCAGGACCTTGAAGTGAACATCCGATGCAGCAAGTTCAGCCGCCTGGGCAATCGTCCGCCGCAGCTCTCGCTGGCGCTCGATTTCGCTTCGCCGCGCCGAACCGCTATCGCCAGCCCCGGGGCCGGCCTCGTATGCCGACAGGATCGTTTCCCCGTCCGTTTCCACGATGCGCAGTATGTCAATTTCGGCCCGGAAGGCGCGATCAAGAACCGCCTTGACTTCCGGGGACCAGCGGCTGCCCTTGGCGATGAACAGCATTCCGCCCTGGAACGCGGCAATCAGACGGCGATCGATTGCGGGGACTTCCAGCACGCCACCGGGGCCGGAGATCAGCTGGCCGGCGCCCTGCTTTTCAAAGATCCCCTGCCCGGCCGTACCCGGATCAACCAGCGCGCCGGTGCGCGGTTTCATGCCGAGGTCGGTGTCGAGTTCAGCCATCGAA
Organism: Paracoccaceae bacterium; assembly: GCA_963664715.2. GTDB lineage: Bacteria > Pseudomonadota > Alphaproteobacteria > Rhodobacterales > Rhodobacteraceae > JAPOXR01. Next base: position 38,474 of record CAXXUY010000008.1, on the reverse strand, counting down.
ACCGAGTCGCATCACGGATCCATCCCGCGTGATCGTCACATCGTCCGCGCCGACAGACTGCACGACAGAACCATCCGGCAGCACATCTCCCGTCTCCACCATGATACCCCTTCCACCGGCGTCGAGAATCGCCGAGAAATCGCCGTTCCTTCCGAGAATCTCCAGCAGGGAATAAACAATTATGGGTCGCTCAACCGGAGGCGCTTCCCCTGCCGGCAGGGTGGTCGCCGACGCGACCGGCAGGTGCTGTTCCGGTGCAGTGAGCGCTGCCTCCAGACTTTCCTTTTTCAGCCTGAGTTCGAGTATCCTGATTTCAGCCTTGAGTTCACTTTCCTCGATTTCCCTTGCAAGGCGCCTTCCCGCCGGTGTGCCTGAAAGGACCACGAACTCTCCGGGCGTCATCTCGATCGGGGTGTCGGGACCCTGCAAGATCAGGAGCTTCTTGAGGAGTTCGGCCTGTTGCAACTGCCGTTCCAGGATGATGATGCTCTCGGATATCGCGGCCTGCCTGGCGAGCAGTCCCGACCCGGCAAGAATCTCCAGTCTCTTTGCGACAACCGGGTCGGGATGTGTCGGTTGTTCACCTATCCGGACCTCCGGCCCTGGATGTCCGGTGAGGTCCGCGGCCGTGGCAGAAACCGCATGTTGCAGGTCAACCGGGTCCGCAAGCCCTTCCCTGGCCGGCAGTTCAACCGCCGGCACCTCCTGATCTGATTGTGCGCCATTGTCACCCGTGACTGCAGCGACCGCCCGAGCGCGGGCGTCTCGGGTAACGGGTTTGTCCTGCTCGGCTTCCCCCGAATCCTGACCAGCCGCAGCCCCGCTCAGTTCAACGGGCCAACCGGGAAGTGGAAGCGGCCCGGCACCATTGGCGCTGGCGGCGACGAGCAGGATAACCGGGCTTGAGCAGAGCATTCGCAGAAGTCTTCCGACGGGCGATACGCATTCTTTGACCTTGTTGTTCCCGTTCATGGAATAGTCTGCCTTCATCCAGGATCCGAATATGCCTTGACGGTGAGTTGCCAGATATTCGCTCCTGGGCGGTATACGAGTGCTTCCGGCACAAGCGCTGGCAGGTCGGAGAGCAGCAACCCGTACTCCTCGATGCCCGCCGATGTCCTGAAACCAAGGTCGAGGCGAGGGAAGGCGCGGACGCCGCTCCTGTCCGGACTGAAGTCCCGTCGTGAAATTGCGACGTCAAGCCCGAGGGACCGGAACCGTTCCCGTATGACCGTTTCAAGTCGAGCCAATTCCCATGGTTCTCCGGACAGCCGGGACTCGGCCTGACCGAGTTCGACGGGTAGAACAAGTTCTGCCCTGCCGCCACTGACCGAAACTCCGGCTCCTTCACCTTCTGTTCCGGACGCGGCGGCCCTGAGCAGTGCCGGATTGCCACTCTTGCCCTGCCACACAACGCTTGCCGTGACGGACTTGCCTGTCCAGGCGCAGACAAGCGAGTCGATCAGCCAGCCGGGAGGAAGGATCACCAGTTCTTCCATCCTGCCGAGGCATCCTTCGATGAAGGCGGGGACACCTGGAGCATTTTTCCAGGGAAAAGTCCGGGGCACCTCGGGGGCAGCCCTGCTTTCCTGCAATTCAGCCAACGCCAGTTGGCGCCGTTCCGACCATTGCGACCACCCGTACAACAGGAGCAACGCAATCGCTGCAACCGCTGCCGCAGTCATCAACGCCCGTGATTCCCAGTTGACCCGCCTCAGCCGCACTGCCGAATCCAGGGAAAGGACGTTGCCGAGTTCGGCGTGTTCGGCCTTTGCGAACTCCCAGGATCGAGGGGCGATGACTTTCTCCCAGTCTGGTGCCTCCAGCGACCTCGCCAACGCCTTGCGTGCCTCCGCCTCCGTGGCGTGCAGCATGTCCTCGTAAATCAGGGAACCTCGCATGGCGACAATCCACCAGCGATCGTCATCGCCGGGAAGCCGCAGCGCGGCCAGCCAGTTATCTCCCCAACCACCGGAATCGAAGGCGGTCGCCCCTGCCAGCATTCCCGGCATCAGGTCATCACGGGTTGTACCAAATCCAATCTGCCTGGAACCGGAATGACGCGCGTGGAGATCGAAGCCCCCGCTTGCTCCTCCCGCAATCCGCGCCTGTTCGCGCAGTGCCAGTTCGGTGTTGGCAGGCTGCCAGAGGAGACCGAGTGCAACCTCCCGCTTGCCAACGGCAATCCTGTTGGGGGCAATTGCCCTGATTCGGCCTCCAGCTTCGGCAGCGCCCGGAACCTGCCTATCTTCCATCGGCACTTCCCTCTGAGTCCTGTCCCGATTTCGACCTCCCGCCATCCGGCAGGATGCGGGGGCGGATCATCAGGACGGTTGCAATCCGGTCGGAGGAGGCACCGGAGCGACCGCCGAACAGGAACGGAATTCCCTGCGATGAGGACCGTTCGTGCGAAGTTCGGTTGCGCTCGAATCCCATGAGGACGAGGGTCTGCTCGTTGCCGATGATGGCCTGCTGTTCAAACGACGTCTTCGAAACGCGCGGAAGCTGGATCGTCTGGTCATCGGATGTGAATTCCGCGAGTTCATTGAGATCCGACAGCCTGATGCTGTAGCTGAGCAGAATCTCCTCGTCCGGAAGCATCCTGGGCAGCAGGTTCAACTCGAATCCGGTCTTGAGGGTACCGGGCTCTATGGTCGTCCGGGTGGCGCCCTCCGCCCCGGTCACTGCTTCCACCCGCCTGGCATAGGCGGTTTCGCTTACAACCTGGATGGGTACCAGCCTGTTGTTCGAGGTCGTGGCCCCGGTCCTGGTTTCCACTGACACCTGGCCATGCCGATTCAGCGCTCCGATGAAGACATCAAGATCGACGTCTCCCGCCAGTACCCCGACATTGATCGTGCCCGATGCGCCGACAAGCCCGTGCCTGCCAGTCCAACGGACGGAATCTCCGTCTTCCTCGCCGGCAAGGAGGTCAAGATCAACGCCGGCGCTATCCGCTCCGGACAGGGTTACGCTCAAGACGTTGACGTCGAACGCGACCTGCTTGCCGAGGAACACGTTCAACTCCGCGACATATTCCGCAACAAGGCGCTGCCTGTCTGCCCGCGCCGTTACCGTGACATGTCCGGACGCCGCTCCATATGCTATCCGTGCGTCCGGCCCGGCGAGTGAACGGACCGCCTCCTCGATCTCACCGGGCAGGTCGATGCTCCCTTCGGTACCTGCCGCCCCGATCTTGCCGGAAAACTCCGTCCGCGATGGCAATGCGGCAACGCGATAGGTCCGGGTCGTGAACTGGCGAAGCAGGACCGATTTGCCGTCCAATTCCCATGACAGCCCGTATCTGGCGGCGATGCCGTCAAGAATGTCTGGCAGGGTTCCGCGAAGGTCTGGCCGGAATCGTCCGTTGAGCCCGAAGCTTGCAAGTTCGGTATTTCGAGGAAACCGCGCAGGTCCGCTGCCTGTCACGGAAACTGGGAGCGGGCTCTCAGTCATCACCACCTTGCCGTCCGGGCCTGCAATTACCAGGAACTGGAAACCCGTCAGCCGGGAGAGCCGACCCAGGATTTCGTCAAGTCCAAGAGGCAGGTTGCTCGTCAGGCGGAACTCGCCCAACGAGTTCAACCGGTTGAATCGATCATGTGCCGAATGGGCGTCTGCCTTCGAACCGCCTCCGGGCGGACCGGCCATGACAGCCTGCCCTTGGCCTGTCTGCACGGGTTCCAGCATGCCAGCGACACGCTCGGCAGTGCTCGATATCCTGTTTTCCTGCTCGCGGATTGAACCGACGCAACCCGTCAACGCCGAGAGCGCAACAACCGCAATCGTCAGTAGAGTGGACCGTTTTCCAACGCCGGGGTGACAAGGGGCGGTGGGTACAACGAATGCCGCTGCCGGATTCGCCGCGCCGCAGTCATCGACGGCGGGGGGCCTGTCCGTGTGCACAATTGAATGCAGGCGGTTTGCCGGGTTCTTGCCTGTTGTCATGTTCCTGATTCAGGGACGGGATTTGACGAAGCGGCGGCGGGGACCGGCAAGCTCCCAATCGCGATGACTCAACGAAATTCGTATGCATCGCATCTTTTCACTCAAACTTCCCGCGCGGATCCCCGCCGCACGAATTGCGAATATCCGGTCGCCGTGAGACAATCCGACCCCGGAATCCAGTCAGCAGCCAGTTTGTGTGGAAACTGCACAAACACCGCTGAGAACGTTACGAAAGACGTCAGGGAATCGAAGCCCGTTGCCTGGCTGAAGAGAGAAGGATTGCTGCGGGCACCCTGGCTGCCGGCTTCAGGCGCAGAACCACGAGCCCGCCCCCGGGCTGCCCTTACCGACCGGAACCGTTTGCCATGGCAGACATGCGCAAATCGCCATCAACGCCCTGGATCCAGAGCTTCAGGGCACCCTCAATCTCCATCCGACAGATCTCGACCTTCTCGCCGCAATAGGTTGGCGCAACAGCCCTGTATTCGAATTCGTGCAATTGCTTCAGGCAGGACTCGGCTTCATCCACCAGGAGCGAGGCAAGCAGGGGTCCGTGAACCACTAGGCCGGGATAGCCTGCAACATCCCGGCAATAGTCGGCATCGTAGTGGATCCGGTGAGCGTTGAAGGTCAGTGCGGAGTACCTGAACAGAAGAACCGGATCGAACGAGATCACCCGTCGAAACTCCGGAGTCAATCCGGACATTCTGGGAGCCGGAAGGCGACCCGCGTTACGATAGACAAGCTCCCGGTGTTCAACCAGCGCCGGCTTTCCTCCCTGCCGGAATTCGTGGCGAACCGTCACGAATACCAGCCTGCCCGACCGGCCCGGCTTTTCCGAAATGCTCTCGATTGTGGATGTCCTTTCGGCAACGGCACCCAGCCTGAGGTGTTGCACGACCTTCAGTCTTCCTCCCGCCCACATTCGCTGGTCAAGTCCGAAATCCGGAATGAAATCCCCACTCATCGCATGTCCATCGGGGCCCAGTTCGCCGGCCGGGGTCGCCTCCCAGAAATAGAGTTGGTGCCAGAATGCCGGCAGGGCGCTTCCCCGCACGAATTGACGATCCTCTCCGCCAAGAGTTGCGTGAAACGCCCTGGCACGCGTCGGCTCCAGATCGTCCGAAATAGACTTCGATTTTCCAATTGATGGGTTCATGAAACGATGTTCGTCAGCTTGATCTCCGGAATCGCTTCCAGCTTATGCATACCCGGGTCATGGGTCTGCAACGGCGAGTGCCATGTCCACTGGCAGTAATGCCAGAAGTGGACACAACAATGAAGGAGGTTCGGAAATCAGATCATTCGGGATACCGACCCGCGGTAAGCTGAACAGGAGGCCAGATCAGCCGGGAAAAGGCCTGACCCGGCATGTTATCGTCATTTTTTCAAGGATTTCCCACGATTGCATGTTACGAGTGAGGCGGCGAGACAGTTGGACCTTGGCGGGCACGGTCCGCGAGATTTCACTGAGAACCCAATGAAGGACAGGACCTTCAAGGCTGCAATCGATGGGGCAGGACGGGCCGCCATTACAAGATTCCGTCCGGCCGTCATTTGCAATCAATCACGAGGGTTCCGCGCCCCCGGGCTTCCGGTCATTCCCTTTCGACGGTGCAAGCGACCTGAATGGCATCGGGAATGTGGATGACGGCATGTCAACCACACCAGGTCACGGCATGACCACAACCCTGTCGGGGTTGCAGGCCGGAGCGACATTGGGTACGAATTCAGCGTGCACTTGCACGATCATGCTCACATCGAGCGAGTCGCCAGGCCAATCAGGAAGGCCCGGCAGTTTAGGGAGGAATAAACCATGAAGTTTGAACACAAGCGTATACTGGCCGTAGCCGGGATGGTCGCGGCGATGGCCGCCGGAAGCGGCACCTTTGCCGCGGAAGCGACCAAGATCGCGTTTCTTATGCCATGCACGCAATGCGCCGACCGGTGGGAAACCAAGGACCGGCCGTTCTTCATAGAGGCAGTGAAGGAGATTGACCCCTCCATCGAAGTCATTGCGTTGAACGCCGAGGGCGACGGCAATCGCCAGATAGCCCAGGGAGAATCCGTGCTTGCGCAGGGGGTGAAGGCAATCGTCATCAACACGATCGGCGAGACCACTGCAGTCCCGATCGTTCGCCAGGCCCAGAGCGAGGGCGTGCCTGTCATCGCCTATGACGGTCTGATGGTTGGCGTGGTCACAGAAGGATTTGTCACGTTCAACAATGAACTCGTCGGCGTGCTGCAGGCCCAGTACCTGGTCGACAATCTTCCCGAGGGAGCGCGGATCGCGATTGTCAACGGCGAACAGTTCTGCGCCGCTTGCCGGGCGTTCAAGGTCGGTGCCCATAAGGTGCTCGATCCGCTCGCCGCGGCGGGAAAGATTGAGATCGTCTACGAAGCCGAGGCAAAGGGCTGGCTCGCAGCGAACGCACAACGCGCGATCGAACAGGCATTGACGGCCACCGATAACGGGATTGATGGCGTCGTTGCGGCCAATGACACGCTGGCCCAGGGCGTTATTGCGGCCCTCAGGGGTTCCGACATGCATGGCAAGGTACTTGTGACCGGTCAGGATGCCAGTGATGCTGCGATCGTGAACATACTGAATGGATTGCAGACAATGACCGTCTACAAGTCACTCCAGCAACAGGCAGGCGCCGCCGCGCGCGGAGCCGTGGCGCTGGCCAAGGGCGAGGACGTGTCAGAGATCTTTCCCGAAGTCGTGACGACCGATTCCGGAGATGTTCCCGCGCTTCTCCTCCAGCCAACAGTTGTTGACGTCGGCAATATAGGCGAAACGGTCATCGCGGATGGTTTCACCGACCGCGACGCCGTCTGTACGGGAACCGCAGCGCAGGCCTGCAATTTCTGAAGTGACTACGGCAAGCGATACCGTAACTGGACTGCTTGAAACCCGGAACCTCAGCAAGAGGTTCGGTCGCGTACATGCACTTAGCGGCGTGGACATTTCTGTCCACGCCGGTTCGGTTCTGGCTTTGCTCGGCGACAATGGCGCCGGGAAATCGACGCTGGTGAAGATAATCTCCGGAGTTCATCGACCGGATGATGGAGAGGTGTTGCTCGACGGGACACCCGTTTCAATCTCGACACCGCGCCAGGCGAGCGATGCCGGTATTGAAACCGTGTATCAGGACCTTGCACTCTGCGACAATCTGACAGTCGTCCAGAACCTGTTCCTTGGAAGAGAGCGGATCCGGGAGAAGATTCCATTCGGCAGGATGTTCCTTGATCGCCGATCGATGGAAGGGGAGGCAGCCAGGGCCTTTGCAAGCCTCGGCACGACGATGCCGTCACTCGATAGCCAGGTCAGCAATCTTTCAGGTGGACAACGACAGGCCGTTGCAATCGCCCGGGCAGTCGTATGGCGTCGCCGTGTCGTCCTGTTTGACGAACCGACGGCAGCTCTTGGCGTCGAACAGACCGGAAACGTCCACAGGCTCATCAGGAGGCTCCGCGACCAGGGCGTCGGCATCGTCATGATTTCACACAACATGGCAGATGTCTTCGCCGTTGCCGATCGTCTGACCGTGTTGCGCCGCGGACGGAAAATCGCCGACATGGACCCCCGCACCTGCACGCCCGATGACGTCGTGGGGAAAATTACCGGCAGCGAAGTTGCCGTGGAGTCCCGGCAGTGACGGACACCCGTCTGTCCTCTGCAACCGGGACGGACCTTCCCGGCGAGGCGCGATACGCGGGTCTTGTCTCGCGGCTCAGCCACGGGGAACTTGGATTCATTCCGGTGCTGGTCGCTCTGCTCGTTGCATTCATCGTCTTTCACCTGGCCAACCCGTATTTCCTGACCCCGCGCAACATGTCGAACCTGTCATTGCAGGTTGGTGTGCTCGGCGTCATGGCGCTCGGTGTCAGCCTGGTCCTGTTCATCGGCGAAATCGACCTGTCAGCGGGATCCGTTTCGGGAGCTTGCGCGGTGGTGCTGGTCCTGTTGGCTTCGAGCTACTCGGTTCCCGGTCCCGCGGCAATCGCGGCGGCCGTTCTCTGTGGTGCGGCAATTGGCTGGATTCACGGCAAGTGCATTACGGTAATCGGGGCCCCTTCCTTCATCGTTACCCTGACCGGGCTCCTGGTCTGGCAAGGTGTGCAGCGAATGCTGGTGGGAAACCAGATCGGCCAGGTCCTGATAGATGATCCACTCGTGCTCAGCATAGCCTCGACCTTCATGCCTTTCTGGCTGTCCGTGGCTCTGGTCGCGATCATCACCCTGTCTGCCGTTGCCATCTGTGTCCCGCGCTGGAGGCAGCAATCCGAGGCGAGTCATTTCGACCGGCTCACACTCTTGGGTCGTGCAGCGCTGTTTCCGGCAATGTCGATCATTGTCGTTGCCGTGTTGTCGAACCACATGGGTGTTCCTGTGCTGCTCCTGGTCCTGGTCTTTCTTGCCCTGGTCCTCACTGTCATCACCGAGCACACCCCGTTCGGGGTCCATGTGTTTGCAGTTGGCGGCAATGCCGAGGCCGCCCGGCGGGCGGGCATCAACGTCGCAAGAACGAAGGTAATCCTGTTCTCGGTCTGCTCGGCATTTGCAGCCATTTCCGGTACGATCGCAGTGTCACGGCAATACGCGGTCGACAGCAACACCGGCGGCGGAAATCTCGTCCTTGACGCAATCGCCGCTGCGGTGATCGGTGGAACAAGCCTGTTCGGGGGACGCGGGCGAATCCTGGGCGCCCTGTTGGGTGCGATCGTGATCGGCAGTGTTGCCAACGGACTCGACCTTCTCGGGCAGTCGGCCAATGTCAAATCGATCATCACCGGACTGATTCTGCTTGCGGCTGTTTCGGTCGACATGATCGCGAGGAAGCAGAGAATCAGAACCGGCGCTGCCGGAGCGTGAACAGGGGAATGAAGACATGAACGACAATGGCAATCCATCCTTTCCGGACGGTTTCGTATGGGGCGCCGCAACCGCGGCTTACCAGATCGAAGGCAATCGCCTTGCTGACGGCGGAGGCGAATCCATATGGGATGTTTTTGCGCGCAGCGGAGGCACGTTGAACGGCGACAACGGCGACATTGCCGCCGATCATTACCGGCGCTTTCCGGAAGACCACGCCCTGGCACGCGACCTCGGGTTTTCCAGTCTGCGAATGTCATTCAGCTGGCCGCGCATTTCGCCGGAAGGCTCGACAAGGCGCAACCAGGCCGGCTTCGATCACTATGACCGGGTTCTGGATTCACTGCTCGAAAACGGCCTCACGCCAATGGTCACGCTCTACCACTGGGATCTTCCCCAGAAGTTGCAGGAAAGCGGTGGTTGGCTGAACCGTGACACGGCGTACCGGTTTGCGGACCATGCCGGGGCGGTCGTCGAACATTTCGGCGATCGGGTGCCATACTGGATCACGACCAATGAACCCTGGTCCTGCGCGTTTCTTGGCTACGCGAGAGGGCTGCATGCGCCCGGCGTGCGGGATTACCATGCAGCCGGAATCGTCACCCACAACCTGAATCTTGCCCATGGACTCGCAGTCCCGGCAATCCGTGCCTACGTCAACGAGGCGCAGGTGGGCGTGACCCACTGCCTGCAGGTCATCGAACCGTTCTCGGACGCACCCGAAGACGTGGAAGCCGCAAGGACGGTCGATGGCGAGGCGAACGGGCTTTTCCTCCAGCCGCTTCTTCGGGGCAGTTACCCGTCACACATGTATCCTTACCTCCCGTGCCTCGAAGACGATACGATTGTCAGGGACGGCGACCTCGAGTGTATTTCCGCTCCCATCGACTTCCTGGGGCTCAACTATTACGTCCACGAGGTTGTCAGGTTTGACCGGACGATTCCGATCATCCATGCCTGCAGGATGGCTCCATTGGGTCCGCTCACGACCATCGGCAGTGGTCTTCGTCCGGACGGACTTGAGGAGATCCTGCTGAAGCCGGCAAGGGACTATGGATGCAAATTGCCAGTTTACGTGACAGAGGTCGGTTACCTGTTCAACGATTATGTAAACCCCGACGGTCGGGTGCATGACACCGCTCGCATCCGCTACTACGACGAGGCATTCCGTGCCGCACACCGGGCAATGGCCAAGGGCGTCGATTTGCGCGGAATCTATGTCTGGACGCTGCTGGACGACTTCGAATGGGATTCAGGATACAGCTCACGCTACGGAATTGTCTTCGTCGAGTATGGAACGCAGACGCGGATTCCGAAGGACAGCGCGTACTGGCTTCGGGATGTTGCCCGCCGCAACGGGCTTGCCGACCCGCCTGGTTACCACCCCAGAGCCTGAGTCTTCACAAGGACGCTTCTGCCGCCTCGTGGCAGTTGCGGTCCCAGTTCGGTCCTGTCCGGCTTCGGACAGATTGGGGTGAATTCTGTTTTTGCGCCCTCAGTCGGGCGAGCCAATACGAATCCTGTCCACTGACAGGGCGCCATCGGCGACAAGGAGTCCCATGCCGCCGGATTCAAGTTGCCAGGCCTGGTCATCTTCCGCCGCGAGGACCGCGTCACCGGCACTGGCGGTGACGCATCCGGATCGAAGGACCATCGACATGGGAACAGTTTCATCAAGTCGCCAGGGAAATGCTGTCGAGGCCATGACAGTCCGATCATCGTCCAGCACACGGAGAATCTCGAACCGCCCGTTGCGGCAAAGCCTCGCTGCATAGAACCTGCGCAACCCGCGCACTCTTGCGACGAGGCCCGCGTAACGCCCAAGATGGACCTTCACGCCTGCGGAAACGCTGTAGTCCACCCATTGCCGGGTTCCGTGTATGATCAGGCCTTCGCCCCGGTTCCGCGAAATGCGAATACCGGATGTGTCCCCCGTGAACGAGTCGGTAGAATTCACCCATGCCCGTTTCCAGAATTCGCCCTGCTCGGCGGGCGGGCAGAGAACGAGGTCAGGAACACCGTCCCATCCCAGGCGGTCAAGCAGCACCCTTCCCTTTACGCCGGAACCGGTGGCAGTGATGGAAAGGCCAATCTCGGCAATCGGTTGCGATGCGCAATCGGGCAGGATCCAGGAGAGTTCGGTGCTTTCACCGGGTCCGAGAGTTTCCAGTGGTCCGGCCATGTCGACGAGCCTGTCTGCTTCGCCGAAACGCCTGATGAGCAAACCGACCCTGACTTCCGCGGTGTTTTCCGCGGCAGCGAAGATGGCAGCCCTCATTTCCTGGCCGGGATAGACACACGGTGTGGCCATCAGATCGTAGGTCCGCATGCGCAGGACATCCATTGATGCAAAGACCGGCGTCGTTGCGATCACCGTCCCGCCGTTGCCCAGTGATTCGAACCCGAGAGAAAGGACATGTCTTCCGTCATGGCAATCGGCGCTTACGGTTGCGCCGGCCACTGGGCCTGGACTCCCTGAAAGGCGGAATCCCTGCGTCGAACCTGGCAGCGAGAAATGAAACTGTGCGCCTCCCTTGGGTGCGTCAGGTTTCGGCTTGCCGTCGGCCATATGACCAAGCCCGGAAATGTAGCCTGTCATCCGCACGGCGTCGTTGATCGCGAATCCGCCATCGGCGGAGGAAATCAGCATTCGGTCGGTGATCGGGCCCCGCCAGTCCCGCTCCCCATCGAGCCCTTCCAGCCCGTGCATGAGGCCGAGAAGACAACCGACGTTTCCTGCGTTGCAGTCTGTGTCCCAGCCGCTCGTGTTCACGATTCTCTGCGCCCGGCTGAAATCGTCCGGCGAGTACAGCACTGCCATGATCATCAAGGCGTGGTTGGGGATGACATGGCAGTTCCCCGGATACCTGTCATAGCCGTAATTCTCCGCAATCCGGCGGCGCGTATCCCGCCAGTCCCCGTTTTCCCGGTGCCAGGAGCGGACATCGGCAACGAGACCTGCGATCTCGCAGTCATCCGGAATGACCGACAACCCTGTATGGACAAGCCGGTCTATATCTGCGCTCAGGAAGGCCTCGGATTCCATCGCGGCCCACAGCATTGCCGCGTGGACCGCCTCACCATCATGGCTGACTCGTGCGGCTTCACGGGCTAGCCTGGCGGCAAGCCCGGGCTTGCCGGGTGCAACCATCGCCCAACCGTCAATGAATATCTGCGCACCGATCTGCTCGGCGACAGTCTTGCCGTTGGTTTCGATCGAACCGCTCCCGGGTGCGGCAATACCCTCGTCGAGGTTGAGCCACGCCGTGTGTTCGGTGGAAATCCCCTTCCCTCCCCACCAGAGAATGGAACGATTCTCGACGATGTAATTTAACCAGGCCTTGCCAACTCTCTCCGAAGTGAGAAGTTCGGGCCGGCCACAATCCTCGAGAGCCCGGACAAAAGTGAACGTGCCTGCGATGTCGTCATCGGTCACGACCAGCGGATCGCCGAACCGATCGTGAACGTAGTACTCGATTTCCCCGAGTTCCCGGATTATCCGCTCGAATGTCCAGCCCTCAAACGGGCGGCCCAGATAGACACCGATCAGCTTGCCGAGAATGCCGGCATATACGCGTTCAGTATAGTCTTGCGGAAGCGACACGATTCAATCCAGGTCTTGTGCTGTTCCACAATTGATAGAACGGGATTCCAGGATTCGGAAGCGTGTTTCGCCTTTCTGACTCAGTCTGTGCGCATCCGGCGCAACGGGAATGGTGGCCGGGAACGTGCGGCCCGCCTGAAATCCGGCCAGTCGGTTGTCGGGCTCAACCTGCGACCACCTTGCCTGCCTGATACAGCCACCCGGGCATCGGGCGCTCGAGTTCCCAGAGAATCTTCATTGGCCGTTCCGACTCGTGGCCTCTGTAGTGTGCCCGGCCGAGGCAGTGATACGGCAGGGTTTCACCCCTGCCATCCCTTTTGCGTTCACGCACGAACAACAGGACATTCGTTCCCCTTTCACGTTGTTCGACATAGCGTCGGCCCGTCCGGGTTTCCGGTGAAGTTGAGTTCTGCGACATCCAGTGGAACAATGTGGGCGAGATCGGGTAGTCTTCATAACGCGTTGTCGGCGAAAAGTCCTTTTCGGATTTCTCCAGCGTGACAAACAGGAGATCCGTGTTGGTCTCCTTGTTCCACGAGACTCCCTCCCGCGGCAGAGCCAACCTGCCCTGCTTGTCAGCAAGATTGTGTGCAGCCGCAATCTCCCCGAGCGTGTATGTTGCATGGCTTGCCAGGGGCATGGTTCCGTGGGGATCGACTGCCTCCGAAACCGTGCGGATGCGATCGGCCAGTATGTCGAGGAGATCGCAGATCTCCTGGCGCAACTCGGCAGACCCACGAACCAATGCCAGAACCTGATCGGCTTCGGTGAGTGAATGTCGGCGGCCAGCCAAGTGCGCAAACAGCATTTGACCCAGGCGATGCCTGCGGCCCGGCAGGCTGGACAGACGACCGTGATGGCCGCCTTCAAGCATGTCTCGCCATGCCTCGATTCTCTCGTGATCATCCACGTGGATCATTCGGCCGATGGTCTTCAGCAGAGGATCATGGTCAGCTGGAAGATTCGGGCTCATCTTGAAGCCCGCCTTCTTTCGAAGTTGAGTAAAGCAGTGACCTCGTCCTGGATTGGCATAGATATCTGCCAGTTCCGCGTTGGCTTCGCGCATGAATTCGCGCAGTCGTGTGCCAGGACCGAGAGTGCCAAGGTCTGCAACAAGTTGCACTCGGGCGTTGCGCACGGCTTCCTTGAGATTTCGAAGCACGGTCTCCTTGGCGATGCGGTCAAGCTTGAGCGCACACCCTGGTGGCAGCAGAGGGAAGTTCTCCTCGACAGCTCTCTGAACCTGGTGGCGGGTGCCGCCCAGCAGCGCCCGGTAGCGCACATCGTATCGGTATTCGCGTCGCACCTGCCCCACGAAGTCAAGGACGGTCAGGACCCGTTTCCCCTCGGCCCAGCGAAGCCCTCTTCCCAATTGCTGGAGAAACACCGTTGCGCTTTCAGTTGGCCGAAGCATGAGCACGGTGTCGACTTCTGGCAGATCCACGCCTTCGTTGAAAAGGTCTACGGCGAAAATGACACGGATATCTCCCTTCCGCAGCCTGACAAGCGCTGCACGGCGATCGTCTACCGGTGTGCTGGCGTCGAGGGCGACTGCAGGATAGCCAAAGCTCGTAAACTGGTCCGCCATGAAGTGGGCATGTCCGACCCCGGCACAAAACCCGAGAGCACGCATCCGGTTCGGCTCCGTGACGAATTCCTCGACAGCCTGGCGGATTCGAATGGCACGGACATGGTCGCCGGTGAGTACGTTGTCGAGTTCACCCGCGACATATCGCCCCCTCTCGAAACGGACCGAGGACAAATCCGTCCCGTCGTTCACGCCAAAATAGTGGAACGGACACAGCAGTCCCTGGTCGAGAGCATCCCATAGCCGGGATTCCCAGGCGATGCGTCCGTCGAACCACTCGAACACCGACTTGCCGTCGGCGCGCTCCGGAGTCGCGGTCAGCCCGAGGAGAACTTTCGGCTTGAGTCGTGTTGTTTCCCGGATTGAGTTGCCGCGCAGCGCGGTAGATTTCCCGGATTAGGCCGACGCCGGTTTGCCTGGAAACCGGATTGGTCCGGGATGGCCGGGCTGTCTTCCTTCCCAGGCAGAGCAGTTTTCCAGCAGCGGGTTCAGGACAGTGTGCAGACCGCGGGGATTGTGATTGTCCTGATTGTGGCTCGTGTCTATTCGACCGGGTTCAGGTTGACGATGAAAGAATGGCCCGCGCGGATAGGCGTCCGCCGGGCCGTGGACGGTTCGGTGCAGCTCCTCTACAAGACAGACCTTTCCGCCGAGGAATTTATTAGCACGCAGGCTTGGCATGATGCAAAGCTTTCGTGCTGTCCGATGCATCCTGACGGAGGCTGCCGGTTTGCCCGGCACGGCAGCTATGGGCGCAAGACCCCGTCCGGTCTCCGGATTGCCCGGTATTACTGTCCGGATTCGTTGATGACGTTCAGCCTTCTGCCGCAGTTCATGGCGGCAGGGATGGCGGGCACGCTGCAGTCGGTCGAGGACAGCGTGGCGGCGTTTGAAGCGGATGGCAGCCTTGCAAGTGCGGCAGAGCGGGTGCGTCCCGGCCGTCATGGCAGTCCCCGGGCAGCCCGTCGCTGGATCCGGCGCCGTGTCGAGTGTGTCCGCCTGCTCCTGGCAACCGTCATCGGGCTGCTGCCTGATCTTTATGCCGGGACCCCGATCCGGATCGACGCATTCCGGGAGCGCACCGCGACCGGGAGTGCGCTGGTTGAACTCCGCCTGCTCTGCAGCGATCACCTCCAGGCGCTGCCGCCGCCGGCCGGATTCCGCCGTTCCTCCAATGGCGCCGGATCGCAAACCGGCCCACCAACACGGGATGGCCCGTGTCGCCGCTTCGGTCATGGCGCTAACCGCCTGTGAAGCAGAGCCATGCGACCACACACGGAGGATCATCCCCATGAAGACACGAGAAGACCGGCATCGGCATGATGTCGCCCTGTTCCGTTACGGCCTGATCGCAGAGATCATGGCGCTTGCGCCGGGCACCGGGCAGGCTGACGCAATCCGCGCCAGGGCCGCACGCGCCCATGCGATCCCGGGCAGCACCCGGACCCGGATTGCCGTTGGCACGCTGCGGGAGTGGATCCGCCGCTACAGGCGGGACGGCTTTGACGGCCTGATGCCGAAGGCCCGCTCCGACCGGGCCCGGCCCCGGCGAATGCCGCCGGATGTGATCGAGATGCTGCTGTCGATCAAGCGTGATGCGCCCGAACTGAGCGTGCGCCAGGTGATCGAGCGGGCCCGCGACTCCGGCGAGGTGCAGGATGACATGCCGCTGCCGCCCTCGACCATCCACCGCCTGTTCGCCCGGGAAGGGCTGATGGTGCAGCAATCGCAATCCCCGCAAACGGACATGCGCCGTTTTGCATTCCGACTTGCCGGCGAACTCTGGCAGGCCGATACCATGCACGGACCCAGGATCGCCGACGGATGCGGGCGCAAGCGCAAGACCTACCTGCTTGCCATCCTCGACGATGCCACACGGCTCATCCCCCATGCCAGCTTCACATTCGCCGACAACACGCCGGACTTCCTGCTGGTGCTGCGGGAGGCGATCACCCGCCGGGGCCTGCCGGCAAGGCTGTATGTGGAATATGTGGCGCGCCACATATTCCACAACATGTGCCGAGTTCGGTTATGTGTCCGGTCGCCCGCAACCCGTTGATTGCAGGGCCGACGACCGGATTTGCCGCCACATAACTTTCTACAGGGACTTGAGCCAGTCCAGCAGCGATCGATCGTTCTTCCAATGACGGCCGACCGGGGCTTCCGCATCGGCATTCAAAGGTGCCGAACTGCAGGCCAGTGCCTTCTCCTTCATGGCGACGGTGATTTCCGCATAGTGATTGGTGGTCGCCAGGCTGACATGACCGAGCCAGTTCCGGATCACGTTCGGCTCGACACCGGATTCAAGCAGGTGAACGGCGGTGCTGTGTCGAATCTGGTGCGGAGACACGATCTTTGCCGCGCCATGCCTTTGCAGGTCCAGGCTGCGGGCATGCCGACGGACGATCTTGTAGATGCCAAACCGGGTCAGCGCCTGTCTGCGCTGGGACATGAACACCGGTCCGTCGGGATCCTTCGTCACGACGATGGACCGCAACAGGTCGATCGTTTCGTCCCACAACGGGCAAACCCGCCACTTGTCTCCCTTGCCATGCAGATGAACCCTCTTTCGGGCGAAGTCGAGGTTGCCCATCCGGAGGTCGGCGACTTCCTGGACCCGGGCGCCGGTGTTGTACAAGAACAGCAGCAATGCACGGTCCCGCCGCGCGAGGGCGCCGGATGCCGGCAAGCCGGCAAACAAGGCCTCGACCTCGTCTCGTTCGAGGTAGGACGCGCGTGCCGGCGGGACGCGCTTTGCCGGAATCGCGACAACCTGCTCGGCTTCGGGCCAGGTCTCCGGCACCTGGCCGGCCATCCAGTCGAAGAACGTCTTGAGCGCGGTCAGCCGCTGGTTGCGCGTTCGGACATGATTGTGCCGGTGCTGTTCGAGGAATGCGAGGAACCCGCGAACCCTTGCCGCCGTCAGGTCGGCGGCCGTCAGCCGGGTGAGCTTGCAACGACGGTCCTCCGCCACGAATCTCAGAAACAGCAGGAGAGCGTCCCGATAGCTGTGAACACTGGCGGGACGCAGGCCTCTCTGCACCTTGAGATAGTCTTCGAAGTAAGTGCGGAGCAGGCGGCCCAAAGCAGGCCGGTTCATCGTCGCGCCTCATCCAGTATCGGCGCCGCATATCGTTCGAAACGCCGGTTGGCCTCATTGAGCAGGGCGTCCGTGATCGTGATGTAGACGGCCGTGGAGGAAGGATTGGCATGCCCGAGAAAGGTCGACAGATGCGCCAGGCGTGCATTCGGATCGACACCGGCGCGATACCATCCGAGAAGTGTCGAAACGGCAAAGCTGTGACGAAAGCAATGCAATCGAGGCGGGGCGACGCCTGCGGGGACAGTGAGCTCCAGCCCGGGAACGAGCTTCTGGAACGTCCTGCTGACGGTCTTGCTTTCGACCGGCCGTCGGCCGTCGACGGCCAGTGAGAACAGCGGAGCGTCTGCCGCAGGCCGCTGACAGTTCCAGCGGGTTCGCAAGTAGTCCTCCAGCGCGGCGCCCATGCGTGGACCGAAGGGCACCAGACGGCTCTTCAGGAACTTGGTGTTCCGGATATGGAGACATCGGCGTTGATGATCGATGTCCCCGTGCAGCAGCCGGGTCGCTTCGCTGACTCGCAGGCCCAAGCCGTACATCAGGGCAAAGACCATCCGGTAGGTCGATCCCCGATGGACGTAGCGCCGAGTGTCCCGCAGCCCGGCGGCATTGGCAATGAGGCGTTCGACATCGGCGGGTTCGAACAGGAAAGGCATCGGCTGCGCGCCAGGCTGGCGGGGCTCCGCCCGCATCGGCGAAGAGGAAAGCGCGTCCTGCGCGACAAGCCAGCAAAACAGCCTCTGCAGCACGTTGACCAGATGGTTGTAGCTGCGCGGCCGGGTTCGTGGCCGGGAGGCAAGAAAGGCGTCCAGCTGACCGGGCGTGACGTCGGCAATCGTCTTCACGCCGTGCGTGGACAGGAACCGGTCAAGCAGCCTGAGGGCGCTTTCCTCGCTGTCGAAACGCTTGCCGAGTGCCCGATGGTGCGCAAGGAAGCGGCGAATGTCGTCGGCCAGCACGCTGCGAAAGCTGTTTGTCGCGTTCATATCACCGCCTCCCCGTCGCCGAGAGCCAGCTCACGGAGGGCCTCGATCTCGATCTTGGCGTAGATCTCCGTGCTGTCGGGATCTCCATGGCCGATGAAGTCCCCGATGGTCTTGAGCGGGAACCGGGCATCGATCAGGCGTTGCACGCAGCTGTGCCGGAACGTGTGCGACCCGGCGCGGTGAACCTCCACTCCCGCCTTTCGAAGATGCTTGGTGGCCTGTTGGGAGACGACAGCGGCGCTAACCGGCCTGAACGGCGGCGTGGAGCACAGGAACACGGCGCGTTCAGCACTGTCGGGGCGTCCATGGCGCAGGTAGTCGATGACCGCCTCGGCGACGACGCCGGCCAGGGGAAAGGCGGTGTTGTGTCCCGCCTTGCGGTCGGCCACCAGCAGCCGATCGCGTTCCCAGTCGATGGCATCGAGGGTCAGCGACGCGACTTCGCGCGCGCGCAGCCCGTAGACAACCAGCAGCAGCAGGATCGCGTAGTCGCGCCTGCCGACGGGCGTGCGCCGGTCGACGCTGTCGAGGACGCTTTCGATCGCCGGCCAGGAGATCGAACGCGGAACGGCGGACAGTCGGTAGACGCGCGGGCCGTCCACCGCGACGCTGAGATCCCGATCGTGCAGTCCGGCCTGATGAAGGTGGCGGAGAAAGACGCGCAAGTCGCTGCACAGCACGTGCATCGCCGACTTGCCGAGGTCACGTCCGCACTCGACGGTGAACGCGCTCAGGACGGTGGGGGACAGGTGTCCGAGATCCGCCAGCCCGATGCGGTCAAGGAACCGCTCAAGACGCCGCAGATGCGCCGCGTAGTGGGACAGGGTGGCCTCCTGCAGACCGCGCTCCTGCCGAAGATGATCGAGGAAACCGGGCACGGTGTCCCGGAACGGGAAAGGAAGTCGGCGCCGATGCACGGAGGGCAGCTCGGGCAACAGGAGTCGCAGCATCTGCTCGACCGGCACCCGAACGTGGGCGGTGAACCATCGCGGCGCTGCGGTCTTTCGGTTGCGCCGTCGATGGATGCGCTCCATGTGCGTCACGAAAGTCTCGACGAAGTCGGGCAGATCTTCGGGTCGGGTTGCCCCGCAACTGCCGGAATGGTCCGCGAAGCGCATGAGCACGGTCACGTGACGGCGAACCGTCGTTGCCGAATATCCCTGCGTGGAAAGCCAGCCCACATAATCCTCGATCGGCTGACCGAGCCAAGAAGCCCGGATCCGATCCCACGTCTTTGGCTGCACGAAGTACTGTTCTAACATGACAATCTCCCTGTCGGATTGAAAACAGGGTGAGTTGTTCCAGAAAGTTATGTGGCGGCAAATCCGGTCGTCGGCCCTGCAATCAACGGGTTGCGGGCGACCGGACACATAACCGAACTCGGCACATGTTGTGGATAACGGCAGCAACTTCCGTTCAAGACAACTGGCCATCATCTGTGCCCGCCTCGGCATCGCATTGATCCATGCCCGGCCGTACCATGCAGCCGGAAAAGGCAAGATAGAACGGTATTTTCGCACATGCCGCCAACAGCTCCTGGCTCCGCTCGAGGCGCAGGGCATCCCCGACCTGGACACGCTCAACCGCCGCTTCCGCAGCTGGCTCGAGGCCGAATACCATCACCGCCCGCACCGCGGCCTTGACGGCGAGATCCCGCTCGACCGCTGGGCCCGCACCGCCGGGCAGATCCGGTATCCCGATCCCGGTATCGATCTCGAGCGGATGTTCCTGTTCGAGGTCAGCCGCAAGGTCAGCAAGGCCCGCACCGTCTCGCTCCACAGCCGCATCTACGAGGTCGATCCGGTCCTGCAGGGGCAGACCGTCACCCTGCGCTACGATCCCGCAGCACCGCCCGCCCGGCCCTTGCTGGTGGTCCATGACGGCAAACCCGCCGGTATCGCCACGCTGCTCGACCTTCATGCCAACACCGAGGTCAGGCGCGGCTCGCCGGGCCTGCGCTTCGGCCCGCTCGAAGATGATCCGGAGACACCGTGATGTACAAGACGCATTTCGCCTTCAAGCACTACCCCTTCGACAACACGCTGCGTTCCGATGAACTCCATGACAGCGACGCCACCCGGGAGGCGCGCTCGCGCATCCGGCACCTGCTTGAGCTGCGCGGCATCGGGCTTCTGACCGGGGAAGCGGGCAGCGGCAAGACCACGCTCTGCCGTCAGACCGCGGCCGGGCTGCATCCGAACCGCTACCGGGTCTGCTATGTCGCACTGTCCACGGGCAGCGTTCTGGACAGCTACAACATGATCGCCGACGCCTTCGGGCTGGAACACTTCACCAGCCGGTCCGCCGCCTACAAGGCCATCCGCAAGGCCGTCTCGCGCCTTGTCACCGAGTCCAGGCAATACCCGGTTCTGATCTTCGACGAGGCGCATCACCTGCACAACGAAATCCTCGAGGAGTTGCGGCTGCTCACCAACTACCGGATGGATTCCGAGAACCGGCTGTGCCTGCTGCTGGTCGGCCTCACCGAACTCAGACGCCGGCTGGAGATGGCGGCGCATGCATCGCTCTCGCAGCGCATCGTGCTGCGCTGCACGCTGGAGGGCCTCGGCCGGGACGAGGTTGGCGGCTACATCGAGCACCGGCTCCGGCTGGCCGGCAGCGATGCCGGGATCTTCGAAAGAGAGGCGGTGGAGGCCGTGGCGCTGGCCAGCAATGGCCTTCCCCGGCGCATCGACCGCATCGCACATTACGCCCTGCATGCCGCCGCCCTGGAGGGATCCCGGACGGTCTCGATCACGCATGTGGAACACGCCAGCCGAGAACTGGCGCCGTGAACGCCCCCGGCGCCACGCGGGCCGACAGGCTGCGCACCATTGCGCTCGAACGGGTCGCCGAGGAGTTCGGCTACCGGCGGGACCGCAGCGACCGGGCGCGCTGGAAGCGCCGGGGATCGGCGATCAGCATCAACGGCACCAGCTTCTACGACCATATCCAGTGCCGGGGTGGCGGCGGGGCGATCGACCTGGCAATGCATGCCGCCAGCTGCCCGTTCCGCGAGGCGCTGGACCTCCTGGAGAGAATCGCACCGGGGCCGGAACCCGGCCACTGGCCGCTGGTGCAGCGATATCTGACCGAACAGCGCAGTCTCGACCCGGCCCTGATCGATCATTGCCACCGGAATGGCCTGCTCGACGCCGACCGGCGTGCAAACGCGGTCTTCATCACCCGCAGCGCCGATGCGGCCGCAACCGGCGCCGAACTGCACGGAACCCGGCCCGGCCGCCCGTTCAAGGGCATGACACCCGGATCCCGAAAATCCGAAGGCGGCTTCTGGATCGCACGGCAAAGGACCGGACCGGTGCTCCTGGTGGAAAGCGCCATCGATGCGCTCTCGGCACTCTCGCTGCCCGAACTCTGCCATGTCCGCTGCGTCATCTCCACCGCCGGCGTGGCCATCCGCCTTCCGAAATGGATCAAACACCTCATACCCGAAACCCTGCTCTGCGGATATGATGCCGACGAGGCCGGAGACATCGCCGCACGGCGCCTGATCGAAAACCATCCCGCAATCCGGCGGATCCGCCCGGACGGAGCAAAAGACTGGAATGCGAAACTCCAGGCAATCCGCGGCGCCAACCGGGACAAACACGATGACGGCACAGGTCAGAGGCGCAAGGCCTCAACCGTATGCTTGAAGTGAAGTCCCGGAAAACCGGAGCAAACCGGGAAACCCCTCCTCACACGGCTCGAAACAATCCGGGAAATCCAGATCAGGACATTCCAGAATCCAACAAGTCGCTGCAGAAGGCGTTCGTAGCTCGCGGCAGCTGCGTGATGAAACTCGTCAACGATGACCACATCGAAGCCTTCGGGATCGATATCATCTATCCGATTTGCCAAAGACTGGACCGAGGCAAAGACGTGACGGCCCTCACGCGGGCGCTCGCCGCCAACGAGCCGTTCCCCGAACCCCTGTTCCCGGAGGACAAGTTGGAAGACCTGCTGGCTCTGGAGAAGGATCTCGTCACGATGTGCGACGAACAGCATGGACTCCCACTTGTGCTGTCTCCGCAATTCCTTGTAATCGAAAGCGGCGATCCAGGTCTTTCCGGTGCCTGTTGCAGCAACCACGAGGTTACGATGGTGACCGCGCTGCCTCTCCGCTTCCAGTGCCTCCAGCGCCGCTCCCTGGTGGGGCTTGGGCGACACATCGACCAGCAGCGAGAGCATGTTGTAATCTTCGGGCGAACTGCCGCCACGCTGTTTCGAGAGAGCGCGGTCCAGACGTTCGGCATCACTTTCGGGAACATAGTCCTCGAATTCGGGCTCCTGCCAGTACTGCTCAAATGTTGCCCTGAAGCGTTCGATGACCTCGGGGTTGTCGGCGGCACTGACCCGCACGTTCCATTCCAGCCCGTCGACCTGTGCCATGTGGGTCAGGTTCGACGAGCCGATATACGCGGTGTGCAATCCGCCACTGCGGTGAAACAACCATGCCTTGGCATGAAGGCGGGTCCTGGCTACGTCGTACGAGACCTTGACCTGCGCTCCGAGCCTGACGAGCGTGTCCAGGGCGCGGCGTTCCGTGGACCCGGTATAGACACTTGCAATCACCCGAACACTTGCGCCCTGTCTCACCCTTTCTTCCAGTTCCGTTCGGAACAGGCGCAGTCCTGAGTGACGCACGAATGCGCACAGGAGGTCGATCCGGTCCGCACTCGGGATTTCCCTCGTTATCTCGCTCGCGATTTGCACGTCGCGTCTTCCATTGACCAGGAGTCCGGTCCGGCGGAGCGAGAGAGTCGGGCGAGGAGGTGATTGAGGCTTGCTTCCCAGACCACCCTGTTCAATTGCCTCCAACAGCAGGTTCGCCGCGTCCGCCACCCGTTCATCGTTCAGTGCACCATGGTTGGCGAGTACCTCCAGCAGCTCATTTGCCAATGCGACCTGGCCGGTGGCCTGCTTCTCGTCCTTTCCGGAGATGTCTTCGAGCGCTCGTTGCAGAAGTTGGAAGATATGGCGGGCCAGCAGCTCGGGACGGGCGGTCTCGTCGGCAGGATTGACCGTGACTTTCCAGCCCTCGTCGCGCCTGGCGTCGATTTCCGCCTGCAATGACGAGGTTACCAGGTCTTCATAGATCCCGGGTCGTATCCGGCGTGTCATGACCCTGCTGATCGTGAAACAATCGATGGTGACTCAATTGAAATCATGGGGCAATTGTTTCGCTTGTCATCGCAGACGCACTCTCCAGAGCCGCTCTTGCCACACGGCCAGCCATGAAAACAGGTCAATCGATTGAAGTGAATTTCGGAATTGGTCAACATACGGTGAAGTACTGGTATTTTGTCCCTGTACCCTTAATTCCGAGCGCTTCCCAAAGCAAGAAACTTGATCAATGCTGCGAGGTGATGGATGGAATCCATTGACAACATCGCGAGCCCGATGAAGCCCATTCCAAATACCCGGTAGTCTCGGTTTGGCATGGCTGCGGTTTGAGCATTGCCTGTCTGGTACGCAATGGAGATTTGATTCATGCGACTCTTGGCGACTTGATCGCCGCTTACGGCACATCAGACAAGACTAAGCCATTCTGCTGCCATGGCCGGGAAGTCGGATCTGGCAAGTAAACCCGGTTATGGACCGGAGGTTGACCGTGACCAATGCCGCACAAAGAAGGGCAACCGAGAACTACCGGGCGCGGTGGTCGTGGCCTGCCGCCATTGTGCCACCGCCCGACCAATCAAGGAAAACGTCCAGTTGGGATGACGGGAATGCCGGACATGGACCGCATCGGCTTTGCAGGTTGTATTGTCGTCAAGAATGACTTTTACGTCTCGGCACACTGGCAGTTGCCATTCGACGGTTTCGAGGAAGGCAGCGAGTTCCTCATGCCGGTGGCAGTCCATGATCACGAGGACGCAGTTATCAAGGCCGTATGGTGAAATGCCGAGGATGATCTGCTGCAGTTGCCGGCGGCAGTTCAGTCACTGCTCACTGGACTGGATGAAACGACAGCCACGGAAGTCGCCGGCAGCAGTTGCATCACCCCTGGCTGACATCAATCTCCGAGCGGTTCCGAGTCGTCCTTGTCGCGCGTGTGGACCAGCTGGTACTTGATACGGCGCATCGACTCGATTGCCGTTTCGCCACGCAGTCTTGCAACCTCGTATGCGAGGATATCAATCAGCGCCAGGAGCACGTAACGGGCCGGTGTCGGGGCGAAAATGCTGTCGGGCTCTTCCGCATGAAACGCGATCGTGTCGGAAGTTGCGCGGGACAAGGGGGAATCCGGCGAGGTCATGGATATCGTCCGGGCACCATACTGCCCGGCCACCTCGGCGGCGTGAATGATCGGCTCATACTTGCCGGTAATCGACAGCACGAGAAGAACGTCACCTGATTTCAACGTTGCCGCCATCATGAGTTGCAGCTGTGAATCATTGCAGGAAGTCGCATGCAGCCCGAGCCGGAACAGGCGGTTTTCGGCCTCGAGCGCCGCCATCGAGGATCCACCGCCCCCGCCAAAAATCATGATCCGCCTGGCCTCTGCGATTATGGAGGCAAGGCGCTTCAGCGTTTCGTCGGATACCTGCTCGACCATGGCGTCCAGCGACCGCTGGATCCCGGATGTTATTTCCGCCATTGCTTCGCTGTTGCCGAGGCGGATCGTTCTTGGATGAAGGTAGCGATCCCCGATCGCCAGGATCCTCGCGAGGTCCAGCTTCAGTTCGCGCAGCCCCTCACAGCCAACGGTCCGGCAAAACCTTGTTATCGATGCGGTGCTGACCTGGGCCCTCTCCGCAATGTCGGTTGTTCGGGCCTGGACGGCAAATTCCATGTCCGCAAGCACGAGGTCCGCAACCCGCCGTTCGGCCGGGTGCATCGTTGGACCCAGCCGGACGATCCGGGAACGCAGATCCTCCGCCACTACCTTGGAGCCGCCTGACAATTTCCTCTCCGATCAGTGGAGCAAGTCCATGGGGACAGTATCGTCTGTTGATATTGCATTGTCGATCACATGAAAACAATTACCATGATTCCGCCCATTTGTTAAACAATACTTGCAGTTCATGAAAATTGTTTTTATGATGGATGCCGGGCTCGTGCCCCGTGAATCGTCCAATTCCGGACCATTAAGGAGAGCATCATGAACATCGTTCGATTCCCCCTCCGTCTTGTTTCAGGTGCCGCAGTGCTGGCGCTGGGCACCGCTGTGTCGATGTCCGCGCACGCCGCCGGGACACTTCGTTATGCAACCGTGGGAGAACCGCCTAGCCTGGATCAGCACGTGGTCACTTCGGATCTTGCCACGACCATCGCCCATCACATGTTCGAAGGCTTGTACACCTTTGACGGAAACTACGATCCGCAACCACTGCTGGCGTCCGGCGAGGAGGTGGCCGAGGATGGCAGCACCATCACGATCCACCTGCGAGATGACGTGGTATTCCACGATGGACAGCCCATGACGTCCGAAGACGTTGTTGCGTCGCTGAAGCGGTGGGGCGAGCACGGCTCGCGCGGCAAGCTGCTTTTCGCCAATATCTCGGACGTTTCGGCCTCAGGATCTCATGCCGTCACATTGAGCTTCACAAGCCCGTTCGGTCCCTGGAA
Organism: Paracoccaceae bacterium; assembly: GCA_963664715.2. GTDB lineage: Bacteria > Pseudomonadota > Alphaproteobacteria > Rhodobacterales > Rhodobacteraceae > JAPOXR01. The sequence continues at coordinate 12,794 of CAXXUY010000008.1, read as the reverse complement.
GAACCTGATGGCCTTCATCAATGGCGGGCCGGCAATCTATCCGGCCAGGATCGCCGCAGGCGCAGGAAGCGACCCCATCGATGTTGCGGACTATGTCGGCACCGGACCGTACATGTTCAGTGAATGGAGGCCAAACCGCTATGTCGAACTCGTGAGGTTCGACGATTACCGCAGCCCGCCAGGGGACGCCAGCGGCTATGCCGGTCAAAAGGTGGCTCACTTCGACACGCTTCACTTCATTCCGGTTCCGGATCCGGGAACACGCGTCAACGGTGTAAGGGCCGGGGACTACGACTATGCCGAGAGCATGCCAAGCGACCTGATTGACGAACTGGACATGGATTCAGAGACAAGCGTCGTTCTGAATGGCGGTCCGATTTTCGGGCTGGTCTTCATGAACTCCAGGGCAGGTCCCCTGATGGAGAACTTTACCCTGCGCCAGGCAATCCAGGCCGCCCTCAACAAGGAAGACGCATTGCGGGTCTCGATCGGCCCGGAAAAGCTGTGGCGCGCCAACGGCTCTTTCCTGCCTGAAGGGAACGCCTGGTACTCGGCATCCGGCACGGACAGCTTCAGCGAGGGTGATGCCGAGAAGGCAGGCGCCCTGGCCGAAAATGCCGGGTATGACGGCACGCCGATCAAGTTTCTGGTCTCCACGAACTATGCATTCCATTACGATCAGGCCGTCGTCTTTACCCGCCAGCTGCTGGATGCCGGGATCAACGTCCAGCTCGTTGTCGTCGACTGGGCGACGCTCATCCAGAAGCGTGCACAGCCGGAAGAATGGGACCTGTTCTTCACGCATCACGGATTCGTGCCGGATCCGATCCTGATTTCGGTGATGAACGACAACTATCCGGGCTGGTGGGCGACTGCGGAAAAGCAGGCCCTGAAGGCTGCCTTTACCGAAACCAACGATCCGGACATGCGCAAGGCAACCTGGGCCGAGATTCAGTCACTCATCTATTCGCAGGTTCCCACGATGAAGACAGGCGACGTCTATACCTACAATATTGCCTCGCCATCACTGTCCGGGATCGAGGCAACCACCTTGATCTGGCCACATTTCTGGGGCGTGTCAAAATAGGCAACTGAACACTGGTGGCGCCCCGCCCAAGGCGGGGCGCCTTCCCGCGAATCCCGGACCGGGCCGGGACGCAGCGTTGATCGCCAGCAGTTTCCGCTGGTATCAGGGCATCTATTCAACCGAAGGTCGATCGTGATCCGCTACCTGATTCGCCGTATAGGTGTGTTCCTGCCCACCCTGCTGGCCTCGTCCTTCCTCGTATTCGTGTTCATTCGGCTGATCCCGGGCGACCCGGCCGCGGTCATGCTCGGTGATCAGGCGACACCGGAAGCAATCGCCGCCCTTCGGGTCGAGATGGGCCTCGACAAGTCGATTGTCCAACAATACGTCATCTGGCTGGCAGCAGCCTTGCGCGGCGATCTCGGAGAATCCATTTTCTTCCAGGTACCCGTCCTGGAACTGATCGTGGACGGGCTTGAGACGAGCATTCTCCTCGCCCTTATGACGATGGTCTGGATAATCGTGATCGGCCTTCCGATCGGGATGCTTGCGGCGACGAGGCGCGGCAGTTGGCTCGATCAGTCCCTCTCAGGGATCGCAATGTTCCTTGCATCCGTGCCGACCTTCTGGGTGGGTCTGTATCTCATCCTGATCTTTGCGGCGATACTCGGTTGGCTTCCCAGTTCGGGCTACCCCTCGATTTTCGAGGATGGCGGCCTGGCCAACCTGCGTTATCTCTTGCTTCCGTCAATCGCGTTGGCGGCCCCGAATGCTGCACTCATCATCCGGTTGACCCGGGCCAGCATGCTGGATGTCTACCGCGAGGACTATGTTCGCACGGCAAGGGCGAAGGGCATCCACCCGCTCGCGGTTGTGGTTCGTCACGTGTTCCGGAATGCGTTGCTCACCGTCGTGTCGGCAGTCGGCTTTACTGTCGCAGCCCTGATTTCCGAAGCTGTCGTGACCGAAACCGTTTTCTCATTGCCCGGTGTAGGACGCATGGTCGTCCAGTCAATCCTGCGTCGTGACTACCCGGTCATGCAGGGTACAATTCTCATGATCGTGCTGCTCTACCTGACGATCAATCTGGTGGTCGACATCCTTTACGCCTGGCTGGATCCGAGAGTGAAACTGCGATGAAAGGTTTCGACCGAAATCTCGGAATAGGCAGCGGCAAGCTCGCCTCATTCTGCCTGTTCGTCGTGCTGCTGCTGGCGCTGTGCGCGCTATTCGCACCATGGATTGCGCCAAGTGATCCAGTCGCAATCGATCCCATGGCCCGACTTACGCCGCCAAACGCCGTTCACTGGTTCGGCACCGACCATTTCGGCCGGGATACACTGTCCCGTGTCGTCCACGGATCAAGGATGGCAGTTCTCATCGGGGTCGGGGTGGTCGGGATTGCGTTGGGTGGCGGCATTGCGTTCGGTGTCACCTCCGCAGTCTTTCCCCGACTTGGCCTGCTGCTGATGCGCATCGTCGATGTACTCATGGCATTCCCGGCATTGCTTCTCGCACTTGCCCTGATCGTCATCCTCGGGCGCGGCGTCGAGAACTCGATAATCGCGATTGGCGTGGTCTACATGACGACGACCGCCAGGATCGTCTACGGCGTGTCGCTCAGGATCAAGGCGGAAGCCTGGGTCGATGCAGCGCTGGCCATGGGCGCGGGAACGCACCGGATTGTATTCCGCCACATCATTCCGAACCTGATGTCTCCCCTGTTCGTGCAGGCGAGTTTCGTTTTCGCTTTCGCCCAGTTGCAGGCAGCTTCACTCGATTTTCTCGGACTGGGTGTTCCACCCGAGACTCCCACCTGGGGCAACATGCTCAGCGAGTCCCGCGTCTACATCACGCGTGCGCCGTGGCTTCTCCTGTTCCCTGGCCTGATGATTGCCCTCTCGGCGTTTTCACTGAACGTGCTCGGGGATGCCGTCCGTGACCGGCTGGATCCGCGTCTGCAGGCAGCCCTTTCTGGCAGGAACAGGTCATGACCTCACTACTGTCGATACGCAATCTTTCGCTCGCCGGATATGCGAGGGGTTCATCCCGCTCGATCGTGGACGGGCTCTCCCTTGCCGTTGCCGAGGGAGAATCACTTGCACTCGTGGGAGAATCGGGCAGCGGAAAGAGCGTTACCGCACTGGCGATCATGGGACTGCTGCCTGAAGACGAGGTCATTACAAAGGGCGGCAGCATCGAGTTCGCCGGCAAGGATCTGTTGACGATGACCAGGCGTGATCGGCGCAGACTGACCGGGGCCGGAATCGCAATGATCTTTCAGGAACCCATGACTTCGCTCAATCCGGTCATGCGGGTTGGCGATCAGATCATTGAAATGATTCGCGCTCACGAAACCGTCAGCCGGAATGCGGCAAGTGCCCGGGCAACAGAATTGCTGGCCTCGGTTCGAATGCCGGACCCCGCAGCCAGGCTGCGCGCGTTTCCCCATCAACTCTCCGGTGGCCAGCGCCAACGCGTCATGACTGCCATCGCACTTGCATGCCGGCCGAAGCTCCTGATCGCCGATGAACCGACGACTGCGCTGGACGTAACCGTGCAGGCGCAGATTCTTGCGCTGCTCCGGGAGTTGCAGCAGGAACTGAAAATGGCAATGCTGTTCATCACACATGACATGGGTGTTGTCGCCAACATCGCCGATCGGGTTGCAATCATCTATTGCGGCAAGATTGCCGAAACGGCTCCGGCACATGAGATATTTGGCGCCGCGGCCCACCCCTATACACGGGGCCTCCTTGCCTGCATTCCCAATTTCGACCATACTGAAGGGGAGCTGGTTGCCATACCGGGACAGATGCCGGCGCCGTCGGATCCGGTTACGGCCTGCCGCTTTGCGCCACGCTGTCCACTGGCGGACGCCGGGTGCAGGCAGGTCACGCCACCGGTAGTTGCCATCGCGGCAGATCATCATGCCCATTGTCACCACGTCGAGCGCGGGATTTCGCCATGAACGGAACGATTGCAAACGGCGTATCGCTACTGGAAGTCGACAAACTCGTCGTCGCCTACAGACTGCCGTCAGGTCGTCCATTCGGATTGGCGAGAAGATTCAACGCGGTTGACGGGGTGAACCTGTGCGTAAACCGGGGAGAGGCAGTCGGCCTTGTCGGTGAGACCGGGTGCGGAAAGTCCTCGTTAAGCCGGGCAATCTGCGGATTGACACCGATTTCTTCCGGCAGCGTGAAGTTCAAGGGAATCGAACTGGACTCACTTGGTGGATCGGAACGCAAGAACATCCGCAAAGACATTCAGATGATCTTCCAGGATCCGGGAGGGTCACTCAATCCAAGAATGCGGGTGGGAAGCCTGGTCGCCGAACCACTTGAAATTCACGGGGTGGGAAACTCTCATTCACGCCGGAAGAAAGTGTTGAGCATTCTGGAAGCCGTCGGGCTGACAGTGGAGGATGCAAGTCGTTTTCCACATGAATTCAGTGGTGGTCAGCGTCAACGGATCGCCATCGCGCGTGCCGTGGCTACCGAACCCACCCTGATTCTGGCCGATGAACCGGTATCCGCACTCGATGTGTCGTTGCAGGCCCAGATCCTGAACCTGATTAAATCACTTCACCGCAGGCTTGGTCTGGCAATGCTGTTCGTTTCGCATGACCTGCACGTGGTTCGTCATATGTGCAACCGCGTCGCGGTCATGTACCTGGGAAAAATCGTCGAATGCGGACCAACCCGGGATGTGCTCGATTCACCTGCTCATCCCTACACCAGGGAGTTGGTGGCATCGTCCCCGGTGCCGGACCCTGCAAGACCCATCAGGTTGCTGTCAGACATGGCCGAGCCTCCTGACCCCTCGGCCCCGCCGGAAGGCTGCCGGTATCACCCGCGCTGCCCGCACGCGACCGCGCTGTGCTCATCCAGTGCTCCGACCAATGAGAATTTCCACGTCACCAGGGATGTAGCCTGCCATCATGCCGAACAGATTTGCGGGCAGGAAGGTGTTTCGACATGAGACTGTTTGTCGCATCCCTCGCAACCGAAACAAACACGTTTTCACCGGTATTCACCGACCTTCGGGATTTCCGGGACAACTTCTACTTTCCACCCGGAGAGCATCCGGATGTTCCCTCCCTGTGCAGCGCACCCTTCATTGCATTGCGCGAGTATCGAGATCGCGCGCCGAGTCCCGTCGAGGTCATCGAGGGCACGGCGGCCTGGGCTGAACCGGGAGGTATTGTCAGCGGCAAGGCATATGTCCATCTGCGCGACGAAATCGTGGACCAGCTGCGCAGCGCAATGCCGGTGGACGGTGTGCTTCTCGGCCTGCACGGGGCAATGGTGGCCCAGGGATATGACGATTGCGAGGGTGATCTGCTTGCCGAGGTACGGAGGGTCGTCGGCAGCAAGGCTGTAATCGGTGCAACATTTGATCCGCACAGTCACTTTACACGGCAATGCTCTGAAGCGCTTGATGTTGCGATTGCTTTCAAGGAGTTTCCGCACACTGACACGGTGGAACGCGCCCGGGAACTCGTTGACATCGTTACGAGAGCGGTGCGGCGAGAACTGGCCCCGCATATCTCCAGTTTCGATTGCCAGATGATCGACGTCTTTCCCACGACCGAGGGCTCGATTCGAGCATTCGTCGACCAGATCTCGACCCTGGAGTCGGACACTCCCGAAGTGCTCTCGATTTCCGTCGTGCATGGATTCCTCGCCGGTGACGTCCCTGAAATGGGAACGAAAGTCATCGTCGTCACGGATGATGCAGGGAACGATGGAGACGTCCTGGCACGACAACTCGGCATGCAACTCTACGCGATGAGAGGCAGGACGCGGATGGAACTTCTCGATCCGTCCGATGCGCTTGACCAACTCGACGCGCGGACCGGAAAGGGCCCGCTGTTGATCGCCGATGTCTGGGACAATCCCGGGGGTGGCATGGCTGGTGACTCAACCGTCATTCTCCGGGAGATCATGGATCGCAAGATTGACTCTGCAGCGATGGCCAGCATCTGGGATCCTGTCGCTGTTCAATTCTGCTTTGCAGCAGGCGAGGGAGCAGAGATCCCGCTTCGGTTCGGCGCCAAGTCAGGCCCTGGGCTCGGTGAGCCCGTCGACGCCACGGTGACGGTGACGGGTTTGAGCGAAAACGGTTCCATGCGGTTTGGTGGTTCGGTTGCGAGGCTTGGCCGGTGCGCGGCAATCCGGCTGAACGGTGATATCGAAGTCGTTCTTTGCGAGAACAGGGTTCAAGCCTACACGCCGGATATTTTCACCTGCGTGGGCATCGACCCGGCCCTGAAACGGTTGCTTGTGGTCAAGTCGACGAACCACTTCCGGGCAGGCTTCTCCCGGTTGAGCAGCCGCGTCCTGTACGTCGACAGCAATCCTCCCTATCCACACGACCCGCGTACAACCAAATACAAGAAGCTGAAGCGCGGAATCTGGCCAATAGTCTCCAGTCCGGTCCACGACGTGTAGACCTGAAGGTGGTCTTGAACCAATTCCAACCAATGGCCTGGTTGCGTGAATGACGCTTTGGTCTTCCGGCGCGTCAGGTACGATTCATGGGCACTCATGACCTGGATCACGCGTATTGCCTGCAGAGAGCGTGCCGGATCACGATGACAATGGAACCGTCAGGTAACGATTTCAGTTCCTGCTGCCAGATGCTGTCAAATGCACGTACAGCCTTTCCTGGATGGAACCTGCCCGGAAGACGTCCTTCTCTGCGCCTCTTTCCGGTCAGCCTTGGTCGTGCATTTGCGACTCTGCTAACATGGACCGCCACAACTAACGGGCATTTGAAAGTGAACAGGAATCCTGAACTGGACAGTGAATTCGTCAATGCCGACCGTTGGACTCATGAAGCAAATCTCCTGAGGGAAATCCTGCTGGAGTGCGAACTGACGGAAGAGTTGAAGTGGCGACAACCCTGCTATGTGCATGCAGGCAAGAACATCTGCATAATCCAGAGGATGACGGGCTTTCTGGCCCTCATGTTCTTCAAGGGTGCATTGCTGAAGGATCCTGATGGCGTCCTCGAAGCGCAGGGACCAAATTCACGTTCCGGCTACCGGATTTGCTTTGCGAGTACTGCGGACGTGGACAGAAAGGCAAAGAGCATCAGGGCCTGCGTCCGCGACGCCATTGCAGTCGAGAAATCCGGCAGGAAGGTAAAGGCATCGACGCAAGTCGAATACCCTGAAGAACTCTTGGTGAGGTTTCGCGACGATCCTGATTTCAAGGTTGCGTTTGAACAGCTTACACCCGGGCGGAAACGGGGCTACGTTTTTCATTTCGCCAGTGCCAAGCAGCCGGCGACTCGGTTTGCTCGTATCGAAAGGTGCCGGCCGAAGATCCTTGCCGGCAAGGGGCACCTGGAACGCTAGACCGAAATTGGCAGTTGCCGCCTCCTCTTGGCATCAGCAAACATCTGAAAATTTAGAGAACTGGCGTGTCGGGCTCGCATGGAATCCACATCGTCCACCGAATCGCAGCGAATGAGATCGCCCATGATCTTCCCGTGGCTTTCCACCAATTGCGGGTAACTGGCCCGGTTGCCCGTGCGGTTCCCGCAATCCGGGACCGCCAGCGCAATGATCTGCTGAAGCCTCATGCAAACATCGCCAGGCCCAGCAGGCACCGGAACGGCTCGTCGGGCTGGCGGCAAACAGAAAAACCGGGTAGTCGCACAGCAGCCGCAACCAAACCCGCGAAGCTGGAGACGCCTTATGCCTGCTCGACATGGCGGAAAGATCCTCGCTGATCAGTTGATCATCCACGGATGTCGCCGGGTGTTTTCTGTTCCCGGCGAGAGCTTCCTGCCATTGCTTGACGGTCTCCACGGCAGCCCGATCCGGAACATCGTCTGTCGGCATGAGGGCGGTGCCTCGATGATGGCAGAAGCCAGTGCCAAGCTGACCGGGATGCCGGGCGTGGCCATGGTGACGCGCGGTCCCGGGGCAACAAACGCCTCGTGTGGCGTGCACATTGCCAGGCACGATTCCACACCGATGCTGTTGCTGATCGGCCAGGTCCCGCGTGATCACAGGTATCGCAGTTCGTTCCAGGAAATGGATTTCGAAAAGTTCTTCGATCCGATAACCAAATGGGCGGCAGAAATACCTTCCGCCGAACGTATTCCCGAGTTCATTGCGCGCGCCTATCACGTCGCTCGGACAGGGCGCCCGGGACCGGTTGCATTGTCGTTGCCCGAAGACATGCTGCACGACGTGCGCGACATAGCGGATGGAACTCCTCGCCGGGTACCGGTGCAGGCAATATCCAGAACCGACATTGACGCAATCATTGAACTCTTGTCGTCGGTCAGGCGCCCTCTGGTCGTGGCTGGCGGTTCGCATTGGTCGCAGGATGCAGCCTGCAACCTGGGAAAATTCTCGGGCGAATTCGGTTTGCCGGTTGCAGCAGGCTTCCGTCGCCAGGACCACATTGACAACCGTCATCCCAATTATTGTGGCGACCTATCTGCAGGAATGAACCCAGCCCTCGCCGAAATCGTCAGGAGGTCCGACTGTCTCCTGCTTCTCGGAACACGGTTCGGTGACATCGAAACGAGAGGGTACACTCTCCTCGACGTCGTCAAGGCCGACAAGCAGATTGTCCATGTTCATCCCGATCCGGGGGCACCTGGACGAATCTGGGATACAGCCGTCCCGATAGCTGCGCCGCCTGCTCTCGTCATCGAGGCACTGGCCAGCCAGACCCGGAAGAAGGAACCTCGTGATCCGGCCTGGCTGGAACGGTGCCGATCTGCGTACCGGCAATGGATCAAGCCGGTGGATCTTCCCGGCAATGTCCGGATGTCGGATGTCGTCACATGGCTGTCGGAAAACCTGGATGAACAGGACATCGTTACAAACGGTGCCGGCAATTATGCTGCGTTCCTCCATCGACATTTCCGCTTCAAGCAATTCGGCACGCATATTGGATCGACCTCAGGGTCAATGGGTTATGGACTGCCTGCTTCCATTGCCGCAAAGCTGGAGCACCCGAGGTGCACAGTTGTATGCATGGCTGGTGACGGTTGCCTCCAGATGACGATGAACGAGTTCTCGACTGCGGTCCAGTTCGGCGCAGGCATCATTGTCATCGTCGCGAACAACGGAGTTTACGGCACGATCAGGATGCACCAGGAGAGACATTTTCCGGGCAGGGTGTCAGGCACCGACCTGCACAATCCTGACTTCTCGGCCATTGCGCGTGCGCATGGCGGACACGGTGAAACAGTGACTGAAATTGCGGAATTTCCTGGTGCCTTCGGGCGGGCGGTTTCATCAGGTAAACCGGCGATCATCGATCTCAAACTTGATCCGGCCGCGATTTCGACAAGTGAAACGTTACAGGACTTGCAAGCGGCCGCCGCCGGGGCAGACAGGCTGGCGGAGAGAGCTGCCGATTGAGAAGGCGAATGCGCCGACTGCTGATATTCCGCAGAGGGCTGCTCCAGTCCCGTGGCCAATGCCGTTTCCCGGAGTCTTGACAAGCGGCTCGGCTTTCCTGCAACGAGGCGCACCCAATCCGGAATCGAAACGGGTTCCGAGACAACTCCAATGCGAAGGCACAGACAATGGAAGAGGGCGAAATGACCGGACAAGCAGGCCCCGATGCGCAAGAACAACAATACACCATGGGATACAGCGAGGAGTTCCAGGTGCTGCTGCGACGGAGGAGTGCGGCCAACAACGCGGCCCACCTCCTGCCCAAACTCAAGCCCGGAATGCGTCTCCTTGACGTGGGTTGCGGCCCCGGCACGATTTCGATGGGGCTGGCCGAAGCCGTGGCCCCCGGCGAATTCATCGGCGTTGATCTGGAAGAGTCCCAGATCGAAATGGCGAAAGCGGCCGCATCCGCGGGCGGACATTCAAATGCGGCATTTCAGGTTGAAAATGCAATGGAACTGCCTTTCGAGAGCAATTCGTTTGATGTCGTGCATTCTCACGCGGCGATAATGCACATTCCGGACACGGGCAGAACCGTCGCGGAAATGCTGCGTGTTCTGAGACCGGGCGGAGTGATATCTTGCCGGGACATGATCCTGTCTTCGTGCTTTACCGAGCCCAATCTCGAAGACTTCGGCAATGCATGGCAGGTCTTTGGCAAACTCCTTTCCGCGAATGGCGGTCATCCGGAAATGGGAAAGGAGATTAAGGGCGTCCTGCATGCTGCGGGGTTTGCCGACGTTTCGGTGACGGCGTCCTTCGAGTGTTTTGCTGCCATCGAGGATGTCCAGTTCTTCCACGGATTTGCAAAGGGCTGGTTCTTCGGTGAACAGACAGTCGCTGCGGCTGTCAAACTTGGCCTTGCCAGTGCGGAAACAATTGAACGCTGGAGTGAACTGTTCGACCAGTGGCACGAAGATCCGGCGGCATTCGCGTCGATTGCATGGGGTGAAGCGCTCGCTGTCAAACCGGTCTGACAATCTGATCGAAGCCACGAACAGTCGCAGCAAGAGGCCGTCTGCCTGATTGGCCGAACCTGGCCATACTTCAGGTGGCGCTGGAGGATTGCTGCCGCGGCGAATCGGTCAGACGGAGAAAGGCGAACGCCGGTTCACGGTTCAACGGCGACGCCTGGAGTGACCAGCCCCTATGGTGGCGTCGATTACCGGAAGTGGATAAAGCTTGCACCAGTCCTGCTGCAGAGAAGTCATCAATTGAACCGTGAAGGACTGTTCGGCATCTCCAGGTTGGTTGTTTCGGTTCTTGCCACGTTCCTGTGTTCGGGATGGCTGCGGTATTGCTGACAAATCGGGCCAGTTTTCTGTTCAGTTTACAGCAATTCGTCCGCGCCTGATCAGTACTTTCAGTTGTTGGAGTATTCCTGCAGTCATAACCGGCAATGCATGCTGCTCGCCTGCCTGTCATCACTGAGGCATCCACTTCCGGCGTGACCTCCCTAACTGGGATCAAGTTCCCAGCAACATCGAATTTCTATAGGTGCTTGACCTCAACGTCCCCCCATTTTTCCTTCAGATACTCTCCGACCAACCGTCGATGGCAGTTGTGCGGCTTGTCCTCACTGCAAAGCAGGCACCCTTCTTCCACCAGCGAAGGAGGAATGGACTCCTCTATCCGACGCTGCTGCATCAACCTGAGAAAACGGCTTTCGTATTTCGACCAATCGCCGCGGTGTTTCTTGTAGTCATCGAGAATATCCCGGGTTGGCGCCAACTCGGGCTTGTGTTCGTAGTCTATGCCACAGATTTCTTTCAGGAAGTACTGCAGGTCCTTCTTCTTCGCGAACCCGGAGAGCTGTGACACGTTGTTCAGACGAACGTCTATGATCTTCTTCACTCCTGCCTTTTTCAGGCGAGAAAAGAACAGCTCTGCCGTCGTCTTGGTAAATCCAATTGTATAGAGTTTCACAGCAATTCACCTTGCCTCGTGTGCCGCTCAGCGGAGTTGTGTTCAGTGTAGGCGATCTGCCGCCCGCGCCGTGAGTAAGCCTCCGCAATCCGATCTTCCCGGCTGCCATGGATCAGATCCGGTTCCGACAGGTCAAGTTCATGCAGCAGCCGATCAATCAATTCCTCATGACTTTCAAGCGCGCCATCAGAGAGGATATGGCAAATGTCAATTCCGCGATCAGCGAGATGCCGGCACACCAAAATGGCCCTATGGCAATCAATTGGGTCCTTTTCTGTACACATCAGCGCGATCCGAAACCTCCTCGCGCCGCGTTGAACCCTGTCAAGGCCGCGGTGAAAGCTATTCGTACGCGCGAGCAGTTCATAACAGACCCGGCCGCGTTCATAACAGGATCGATCTTCGGATCGCCCTCCCAATTCACGGCCAAGAAAAACGTAGCTTATCCCGGAAGTTCCAAGCGTTTCGCTGATTTGTTCGCGATTGAACTGTGGACTGAACCGACTGAAGGGCGAAGATCGGACATCCGCGACTGCAGTCACGCAATGCCGGGCCAGGAGTTCCTGAAAGAACTCCGTCGAATGATTGGAGTGACCGATTGTAAGTATCCTGGCGATGTTCATGTCTGCCTCAACAGTCAGTCAAGTCCGATGATTGCTGCTATGAGCTTATAGACGGCGCCCTGAAAGGGTTCTCCGAGACTGATTGTCAGGTGGCACTCTCCAATTTGATAATCCCCGTCTAGTTTCGCCAGATATCGCCTCTCAATTTCGGGATCAGTTACCCATAAAGCGTAGTTCCTGTTCGCGTGAAGAAAGTTGCCCTGCACCCGCCGCTTGGAATTTCCGAATGCCTCACCAGGCGCAAAGACTTTGAGCACGATGTCACTGACCCATACCAGCCGCAGGGAGCTGGCCGTATCTCCGATCGCTTCAAAGCGGGACCTTGTCATTGTTTCCGTTATATGTGCTGTAACCGTCAATCCAGTGTGGATTCACCCTGTCGGCAAGAGCGAGAAGTTCAAACGGTGAAAGGGACGCGACCTTTTGCCAATAAATTCCAGGATCAATCAGCCAATTTTCAGTTTGGAAGTCATCTGGATGCTGTCCTTTCACTGGTACGTCGATGCTGTCCAATACGCGGGGATCACTTCCGTCAATGTACTGGCGTTCATATTCTTATACTTCCTGGTTGTCGCGAGCACTTACAGGTCGAATCCAACTCCCTCTTTCTTCCCTGCCAACCCACTCCCGACCTGCCATGCAACGACCCGCTTGCTTCCGAGAGTTTGCAAGGCAGACTATCCGCTTAATATTAGCCATGAAACATTCCCACTTTGCCAGCAACCGTGGGCGAGCATTCTTTCTCGGAAAGCATGAATTAACGACTACTAGTTCCATTCCA
>CAXXUY010000007.1:0-79183 GCA_963664715.2 Paracoccaceae bacterium | reverse complement strand
CACGCGCGCCGGGTCGAGAGACGGCGGAAGCGACATGCGGTCGGGCTTGAGTTTGCCCGCTCGCTCGCCGCGCTGGACATACCAGCTTGCCGGGCCGACACGCAGCGTGACGGCCATCCCGTTGCCAGGATCACTACCAAGCATGCGTGAACGACATGTCCCTTGCTTTCGGCTGCAAAAGGCGTTGAAACTCTGCCTGTAACCACAATCAGGAAAACTCGAGCAACCGACAAACGGACCGAAGCGGCTGAGCTTGAGTTCAAGCATGTCCTTCCCGCAGGCGGGGCAATTGCGCCTCTCGGGATGTTCCATTTCGGAACCAAAGAGGAAGATATCGAGGCGATCTTCAATCGCAGCCCGAACAGTCGCACGCTCAATCCTGTTCAATTCGTTGAGCGACGCCTCGAACCGGCCCCACAGCCTGTCCATCATCGCGTTCATTTCGAGTGCACCGGCAACGATGCGGTCAAGGTCTTTCTCCATCTCCGCGGCCAGATCACAATCCATCCATTGTGCGAATCCATATTCGAGGAAGGCGGTCAGTAACCGGCCCTGCACTGTTGGAACAAATCGCCGTCCTTGCAGCTTGGCGTGACCGTGTTCCTGGAGTGCCACGAGAAGGGCGGCCAAGTTGTGAGACCGGCCAATTCCCCGCTCTTCCAGCATTCCTACCAGGCTGGAAACGGAAAGACGCCGTGGCGCCTCGCTCACCATTTGCCGATGCCTGACTGCGCGAACTGCCACCGGTTCGCCGGTGCGAATTGGCAGCAGACTCTCCTGGCAACCATCGCGGGCGCGGGAAGGTCCACAACCATGCTTCGCCAGGACCCTGAAATGTCCCTCGAAGGAAATGATCGAACACTCGGCGGCGACAACAAGTGCACTGCCTTCGCCTTCCAGTTCGACCCGCATGCGCTCGACCCGTGCCGAGGCCATCTGGCTGGCAAGCGCCCTGCGCCAGATCAGTTCGTAGAGCCGGCTTGAATCCGCGTCCAGATACCGGGCTACATGTTCTGGCATCCGCCCGAACCTGGTCGGGCGGATTGTCTCTTCGCCCTCTCGAGCGACCTGAACAGGTGAGCAGTTCAACCTCGGTTGGGACGGATTGAATTCCCTTCCATAGCGTCCACGGACAACGACACGCGCCTCGCGCGCTGCGCAGGCCGACATTGTGGTCGAGCCGGTGCGAGGATTGGTTATGAGCCCGGTAGCAGACGCGCCCAGATCGACCCCATCATACAGGTGCCGGGCGATCGCCATGGTCTGACCAACATCGAAGCCAAACAGGTCGGACGCTTCCGAAAGAAGGCTCGCCGTAGTCAAGGACGGATCAGGTGGCCTGAGCAGTGTATCACGCGAGACCAGCCCTGCGCGGAACTGGGCCTCGGCGATACGCCGCACTGCTCTCCGCATGCCGGACACGGAACACAGCCCGGAGTCCTCGACACTTCTTCCATCGATTCGAGCCAGACTTGCCGTGAAGCTGATGCCCCCTTTCGTTTCCAGTTCCACGTCTACTGCCCAGTTCGATCTCGGCAAGAACGTCTCGATTTCGGACTCGCGGTCAGTGACGAGGCGCAATGCCACCGACTGAAGCCCGCCAGCGGATCGGCAGCACGGCAGCTTCCGCCAAAGCAGCGGCGTAAGCTTGTATTCAACCAGGCAGTCAAGCACGTGGCGCGCCTGCCAGGCGCTGACCAGTTTCATGTCGATGCAGCGCGGCCTGCCAAGTGCTGCATGCACCGCTTCCTCTGTCATCTCGTGTAGTACAATGCGCTTGACGGACCTTGAGCCAATCCTGTCCTGCTCCTGCAGCCAGTCAAGCACTTGCCAGGCAATCGCTTCCCCTTCCCGGCCCGGGTCGGTCGCAAGGACAAGTGTGCCAGCCTTGGTCAGCGCCCGGGCGATGGCCTTGAGCGTGCGAGTCGCGCCCCTGCTGGACTCCCACTTCATGGCAAAGCCGTTCTCGGGATCAACTGACCCTGTGCTCAACGGCAAACCCCGAACATGCCCCCTGGTCGCAATCACGCGGTATGACCGATCAAGCCACTGCCTGATCGTCTTTGCCTTGGCAGGTGACTCGACAACCACAACCTTGCCCCGGCCGGCAAGGCTGGCCTCGGCCACCCCGCATTCATTCCGCCTTTGTCGTGCCATGGCTCTACAGCTTCAGATCGGGCCCGGGACACCTTCCCGGATCACGGCAGAGTCAGATTACTGCCTTGTGGACCAAGCCAATAATCGCTGCGCCAAGATCATTGCGAATGCCGATTCCATCGGGATTCATGCTTCGGGCGCATGCCGCAGCACCTGCCAATCCTCTGGAATCCGCGTCCTCGATTGCCGGGAAAAACCGCGTTCCAAAGGCCGCCGATCCCACCGCGTGTCCAATTGAGGGGAGAGTATCGTTGCCAGCCCGTACGCCACCGGACACGGCGTTGTTCCCGGAAGACGTCACACCGACCGCGACCTGCAACTGCCGGAGAGCACTTGCCAGTCCGGGTGGATCGATGCATTCCGCAACCAGCGCGGGCAAGCAAATGTCTCGGGGTACCGGCCAGTTTGGCTGGCAAGGCGCCCGTAGCCATCACCCCTCACGGGCGACGCCGGAAGGTTGGGCAATGCCTCAACTCCATGTCGACTCGCAATCCGGGACTCCCAGGTCGTCCCGGGCATTCAGCTCAAATCCTGAGACAAGTGAGGTAGATCGGCATTCGGCCCTCACTGACTGCCTTCCGCTCGTAGCGGGTGGGTTCCCACCCTTCCCAGGGCCGTGTCCAATCCCGCCGGCTGCCAGCAATCCAACTGAATCCAGGGCTCCTTCGGATCTCCACGAGGGACTGGCGCGCATAGTCCTGGATGTCCGTGGCGATGCGCAACTCGGAACCGTGCCGCATGATCCTCGCAAGCGGTTCCAGGAACTCGGGTGTCACAAACCGGCGGCGATGGTGACGCCTCTTTGGCCAGGGATCGGGATAGAGAAGAAAGACCCGGTCAACCGATGCTGCCGGAGCCACATCAAAAAGGTCCCTGACATCGCCCGGATGGATCCGCACATTGGTCAGCCCCCCCTCCTCCAGTTTCGACAGAAGGGATGCGACACCATTCAGGTAGGGCTCGCAACCGATGAACCCTGTCTGCGGGCTAGACTGCGCCAGCCTGGCAAGATGCTCACCTGATCCGAAACCGATCTCGAGCCAAAGAGGATGATGACTTCCGAAATGGCCAGCAATGTCGACGGGCCGGCGCTTGCGGTTCGACTCGACCGCAATCCCGGGTACCAGATAGTGGTCGAGGCGCTCGGCCAGCAGTTTCCTCTGGCCCGGTCTGAACGACTTGCCGATTCTTCGTCCGTAGAAGTTCCTTTTCGGCCTGTCAGGCTGGTCGGGTTGTCCGGTCATCGATCATGCCCGCCGGTCAGGTACCGGCAGCCCGCCATTGACGGGCGAAGTATTCAGAACGCCTTTTTCAACTCTTCAACGAGGTCGGTGCGCTCCCAGGAAAATCCGCCATCTTCCTCCGGTTGCCGGCCAAAATGGCCGTAGGCCGCCGTGCGCCTGTAGATCGGTCGGCCGAGTCTGAGATGTTTCCTGATCCCCCGGGGCGTGAGGTCAATCAGTTCTGGTACCAGCCTTTCGATCCGGGCCGGATCCTGCCTCTCGGTCCCGTAAGTCTCGACATAGATCGCAAGAGGTTCCGCCACGCCGATTGCATAGGCCAGCTGGATTGAACACTTGTCCGCCAACTCTGCGGCCACAATGTTCTTTGCAAGATAGCGGGCGGCGTATGCAGCCGACCTGTCCACCTTGGTCGGGTCCTTTCCCGAAAATGCCCCGCCACCATGCGGAGCGGCCCCTCCATAGGTGTCGACAATGATCTTGCGCCCCGTCAATCCGCAATCGCCATCCGGTCCGCCGATAACGAAGATTCCGGTCGGATTGACGTGCCAGACGGTGTCCGAAGTTATCCACTCGCCCGGGATTGCCCTCCTCACATAGGGCTCGACGATGCTACGGACCTCACCGGACGACAGTTCCGGGTCAAGATGTTGTGTTGAAACAACCAGGGACGTCACACCAACCGGCTTGCCGTCCTCGTATCTTACGGTCACCTGCGACTTGGCATCGGGGCCCAGCCGGACTTCTCCGTCGATCTTTCTTGCATCCGCCAGCAGCCGCAGCACTTCGTGCGAATAGTAGATGGGCGCTGGCATGAGTTCCGGCGTCTCATTGATGGCAAAGCCGAACATCAGGCCCTGGTCACCCGCCCCCTCGCCCTTTCCGGCACCGTCACCTGCATCGACTCCCTGCGCAATGTCAGCCGACTGCCCGTGCAGGTAGTTGTGGACCTCCAGCCGGTTCCAGTGAAAGCCATCCTGCTCGTAACCGATGTCGCGGACGCATTCCCTGACGATTCCCTCGATATCGCCTCTAACTCTCTCCGGTCCGCGCACTTCGCCGGCAACGACCACGCGGTTGGTCGTCGACAGAGTCTCGCAAGCAACCCTCGAGGCAGGATCCTCACGCATGAAGGCATCCAGTACTGCATCGGAAATCTGATCGCAGACCTTGTCCGGATGGCCTTCGGACACAGATTCGGATGTAAATAGGTAATTGCCCCTTGGCATCCTTGCTCATCCCCGCCGGGTGGCTGACAGTCGAGGGCGGTGACTAGCAACGCCCTGCCTGCCGGTCAACGCCGAATTGCCATCCTTCGCCAGCAGATGAACCCCATGATGACCATGGCCAGTCCCAGCAGCGGCGCGTGCCCGACCCGGGCGAATAATGTCGGTGGCAGTGGTGGCGGAAGCTCAACGTCAAGATAGCCTTCCGAACCGAGCGCAATGCTGCCAAGCACATTGCCTTTCCCATCGATTACCGCCGAGACCCCCGTATTGGCAACCCTGATCAACGGAGTGCCGAGTTCGATTGCTCTCATCCGGGCCTGCTCGAAATGCTGCTGCGGGCCCGAAAACGTCCCGAACCAGCCGTCATTGGTGATCTGGATCATTGCCTCCGGCCGCTCCAGGCTTCGCAGTTCGCTCCAGAATATGGCCTCGTAGCAGATGATCGCGATGATCCGGCCAATTGGAGGCAAATCAATGACTTGTGAGACTGTTCCCGGGCTGAAAGCTCCGGTTTCATTCGATGCCAGGCCCGACCAGCCATGACCAGCCAGGAAGTCCCCGAACGGAACATACTCGCCGAACGGCACCAGCTTGCGCTTGTCGTAATTCTGTTCCACGGTTCCCGACGGACCGATCGACACCATGCTGTTGTGGACCTTGTTGCCGGCAATGCGCCGGATACCAAGGACGGTGGTTGCACCTCCAGCGGCGCTGGCAATCTCCGACAGGCGCGGATCGCCATCCTCGAGAAGGAAGGTCGCCGCAGTCTCCGGCCACACGACAACATCCGGAGGAAATTCAGACGTCCCTGCCGTAAGCTGGAGCAGCCTGTCATGGAATCGCTGGACATGGTCCGGATGCCATTTCAGGCTCTGATCGACATTGGGTTGCACCAAGCGGACAACCGGCCGGTCTCCGGCCTCGATGTCGGCTTCCTGCATCAGGGCCAAACCAGCCATCCAGGCAAAGGCAATCCCGGCCAGTGCTGCGAGCCCGCCTGTCCAGAGACGCCGCCCGCCCAGGAGCACAACAGCGGCAAGGACGGTCAGGAAAGTGAGGCCCAGCGGCCCGACATGGGCAGCAAGTCCGGCCACGGGGGTCGCAGACCATGCATAGCCCGGCAGGCCCCACGGAAATCCCGTGAACGCCACTTCTCTCAACGCCTCGGACAGCGTGAGCGTGACCGCGAGCGCGACATGCCTCGTCCACCTGCCGAACCCGATGGCGAAGGCAGCCCCGAAAGCCGCAGACCAGAATATCGCCAATCCGCCGGCCATCGCCAGCAGGGCCGGGGGAGCAAGCCAGCCATGGCGAAGCGGAAAGACCAGAAAGGGCTCGACGAGCCAGTGCATCACCACGAGAAAGTATCCTGCCCCGAACGCGTAACCGAGCCAGGCTGCCCTTTTCCAGGATCCCGAATCTGCGCTCAACCGAACCGCTACGGCCATGCCGATCACGGTCGCCAGCGGAAACGACACCGGCGGATGACCGATGGCGGCTATGACGCCTGACAGAAAGGCAAGCAGGAGCAGGCCGGGCCGCCACCTGTTCCATTGGTCAAAGGGCGGCAACGCCTTCAAGAGATCAGGATTCCGCAGTCGAACTCTTGCGGACGCGAATTTCCTTTATTCGTCTGGGATCCGCCGAAACGATTTCCAACTCCAGGCCCGCGGAATCATGCCTGATCACCTCACCTGCAATAGGAACTCGTCCGACCAGGAGAAACACGAGCCCGCCGAGCGTATCGACATCCTCGTCATCGTCATCATCCAGCAGTTTGCACCCGAAGTTTACTTCAAGTTCATCAAGAGGGCACCTCGCCTGGCACAGCCAGACGCCTTCCTTTTCCTCGCGAACCTGCCAGTCCTCTTCGTCGTCATGCTCGTCGGAAATCTCGCCGAATATGACTTCCACCAGATCCTCGAAGGTCACCAGCCCGTCGGTCCCGCCATATTCGTCGATCACCAGCGCCATGTGGATCCTTCTGGCGCGCATCATCGCCAGCAGGTCCTCGGCCTTCATCGAGTCCGCCACGTAGAGGAGGTCGTGCAGGGTTCCGTTACTGAGACTGAACCCGTCGCCTGTACCGTTGAATCCGTGTTCGAGCGCCAGGTCCTTCAGGTGCACGAAACCCTTCGGGTCATCGAGCGTGCCTTCAAACACCGGCAACCGGGTTCGGCCACTTTCCCGGAACACCGAAACCAGTGCCTCAAGCCCGATTTCCAGCGGGACCGCAACGATTTCCGCGCGCGGGATTGCGAACTCCCTGACAGGCGGGTTTCTGGTGATGAAAGGGTTCTCGGCGGGGAAACTCTCGCCTCCATTGCCATTGCTCTGGGTTGGCGAGACATCAGCAGACACCGACCCGCCGAACAGCCGGTGCAATAATCCGGATTTCTTTTCGGGAGACGAACTCGATCCCGGTTCCGGTCTCAGCGCGCCACGCGCCGCGCTAGGAGAATCGTCGGATGTACTGTCCATATTCCTTTTTTCCGAACAGGAACCTGATGTGAATCTAGTGTCGGAACCCGTTCAAGTCCAGTGCAGATTTCCCATTCCGAGTTCCGTCAGTGATGCCTGTTCCAGTTCCTCCATGATCTTCGCCCGTTCCTCGGTGTCGTGCGTGAATCCCAGGAGATGCAGGCTTCCGTGAACCAGCAGGTGTGTCACGTGACTTGCGAGGTTCCTGCCCATGACCTCGGATTCCCTCATGCAGGTGTCGAATGCAACGGCGACGCTGCCAAGTTCAACTGGACCCGGATCGCCACAGGGCTTCGGTCCGGCCGGCCAGGCAAGAACATTTGTCGGTCCTTCCACCTTCCGGAATTGCCAGTTCAACTCCGCCATTCGTGCATCATCACAACCAAGAACTCCGACTTCGAACTCTCCGTTTCCCAAGACGGGATTCCGCAATGCAGAATTGCATGCAACCCGTGCGAGTGCCTGCAGGTCAAGGTCTGCCCATCGCTGATCGGCGACAACCGTTTCCACGGTGAGCCGGAACCCGTCAGCGCTTCTCGGCGTAGGCATCGATGATCCTGGCAACCAGTGAGTCCCTGACAACATCCTTCGATGTCAGTTCCTTGAACACGATGCCCTTGACGCCATCCAGGACCCGGCTGGCTTCAACCAGCCCTGACTCGACACCTCTCGGCAGGTCAATCTGGGTAATGTCCCCGGTAATTGCCATCCGCGAATTGACGCCAAGCCGGGACAGGAACATCTTCATCTGGATGCTGGTTGTGTTCTGTGCCTCGTCGAGAACCACGAAGGCAGAGGACAGCGTCCGGCCCCGCATGAATGCAAGCGGCGCAATCTCGATCCGGCGGTCCTCGATCAGGCGGGCAACCTGCTTGCCGTTCAGAAAACCGTGAAGCGCATCGTATAGCGGCTGCATGTATGGATCGACCTTCTCCTTCATGTCGCCGGGAAGAAAGCCCAGCCTTTCGCCGGCCTCAACCGCAGGGCGGGAAAGCACGATGCGGTCCACCTTGTTGTCCAGGAGCATCGCAACCGCCACCGCGACGGCAAGATAGGTCTTGCCGGTTCCGGCCGGGCCAATCCCGAACACCATCGGATTGTCGATCAGTGCCCGCGCATACTCTTCCTGCGCCTCGGTTCTCGGTTCGACCATCCTCCTTCTGGTCTTGATCTGGACACCTTTCTCGCCGGAACTGATCCGGGTCTTGCCTGATTCCGACAGGTCCATACCGAACAGCGGCTCAAACCGGACTGCCGCATCGACATCCTCCGGCTCCAGCCGCTTGTCATGCTCGAGCAGGTCATAGAGCGAGCGCAGGGCCTTTTCGCCTGCCTCCCTCCGCCCAACCGCGCCCATCAGGACCAGGCGATTTCCCCGGCGCGCAATCTGGATGCCGAGGGCCTTTTCGATCCTGTCGAGATTCTGGTCGTGGGCGCCGCAGAGTTCGATGACCCTGCGGTTGTCGGAGAAAACGATCCGCGTCTCTTGGGAAGTCGATGGTGCGCCGGAAGCCAAACCCTTCCTCGTCAATCCAGCCTAACCATGATCAAGCACCCAGTGTTCCCAATGCCGTCGAACCTCCGTTCCGAACTGCAGATGTCCTTCAATTCTCAGTATGCCAACACCGGTGAATTGTCGAGGGCATGAGGCAGATCATGGCCTTGCCGGATGACGGGCCGGACCAGCGGTTCAGTTTCCAAGAACCGTTCCTGCCAGCGAGTTGGGCTCGGAACGGGTAACACTGACCCTTCTGATCCTGCCGATCATTTCCGTCTCGCAATCGGCATGTACCGCGTGCAGGTATTCGGATTTGCCCACCAGCTGCCCGTCCCGCCGGCCGTTTCTCTCGAACAGGACCGAGACGTCCTGCCCGACCATGGCATCCTGCGCCTGTCGCTGTTGCGACTTGAGGAGTTCCTGCAATCGCCCGAGCCGTTCGGCTGCCACACCGGGATCGATCTGTGGTCGTTCCCCCGCCGGCGTACCTGGCCGGGAAGAATACTTGAAGGAATAGGACTGCCCGAACCCGACTTCCCTCACCAGTTCGAGCGTTGCCTCGAAGTCACCCTCGCTTTCCTCGGGAAAGCCGACAATGAAGTCACTGGACAGGAGTATGTCCGGCCTTGCCGACCGGATCTTCTCGACGAGCCCGACATACTCTGACGCCGTGTAGCGGCGGTTCATCTTACGGAGAATCCTGTCAGAACCGGATTGCACGGGCAGGTGCAGATACGGCATCAGCTTGTCGCAGCCGGCATGGGCCTCGATCAGGTCATCGGTCATTTCATTCGGGTGCGAGGTCGTGAACCTGATCCTCTCGAGACGCTCGATCCCGGCCAGGTCCGTGATCAGCCTTGCCAGTGACCATTCCTGCCCGTCCGGTCCGATCCCGTGATAGGCGTTCACGTTCTGTCCGAGCAGCGTGATTTCGCACACGCCCCGCGCCACCAGCCGCTCTGCCTCCGACCGGACCCTTTCGACCGGCCGGCTCATTTCAGCTCCCCTCGTGTACGGCACCACACAGAAGGTGCAGAACTTGTCGCAACCTTCCTGCACCGTCAGGAACGCAGTAGGGTTCGACTTCCTGGCTGAAGCGCCGGGCAGCCTGTCGAACTTGCTGTGAGCATCGAATTCCGTGTCAACCTGCGTGCCGCCATAGGCAGCCCTGGCGACAAGCTCCGGCAGCCGGTGATAGGCCTGCGGGCCCACGACGACGTCAACCATCGGCTGGCGCCTGACTATTTCCTCGCCTTCGGCCTGGGCGACGCAACCTGCAACGACAACCTGCAAATCGGGATTTTCCGCCTTGAGGGCCTTGTAGCGGCCGAGTTCGGAGTAGATCTTTTCAGTCGCCTTTTCCCTGATGTGGCAGGTATTGAGAACGATCAGGTCGGCGTCGCCGGCATCTCGGGATTCGTCAAAGCCTGCTTCGGCGAGCGCGTCCGCCATCCTTTCGCTGTCATAGACATTCATCTGGCAGCCATATGACTTTATGAAGGCTCGTTTCGACATCGACAACCGGCTGGAAATCCCTGAGCTTGCGTTTACATCTATTGGATCACAAGGATTCCTTCAATCTGTTCCGCTCTCGCCGCGGAAGAAGCTGATGACTCCTTCCAGAGAGCCGAGTAGTCGCGAGGTCACGGTAAGAGCCTGCGAGTTTCAGACATGAGTGTTTCTCCACCGGACAGGCGCGTCAACTGGTCCGAGATCTTCAACAGGAAATACGGGCCGGCAGTGGTCCTGGTTTGCTTCGGCGTGTGGCTCCACGCCGCGGATGGACTGTTCGTCGCGACGATGCTGCCAACGATTATTCCGGAAATCGGCGGCGAGGCACTCGTTTCGTGGACCGTCGCCCTTTATGAAATCGGCTCGATCGTCGCTGCTGCATCAAGCGCCCTCCTCACCATGAAGCTGGGTGTGAAACGGCCGATGATCATTGCCGCAGCGGTGTTTGCATTCGGTTGTTTCGCGAGTGCATTCTCGACCAACATGGCTGTCATGCTGGTTGGACGCGCACTTCAGGGCGCCGGCGGCGGCGGACTCGTTGCCATGTCATTCGTCGCCGTTGCCGTCCTTTTTCCCAGCAGGCTCGTCGTTCGGGCCATTGCAGCCATGTCTGCGCTCTGGGGCGTATCCGCCTTCCTCGGCCCGATGTTTGGCAGCCTGTTCGTGACCTACTCCGACTGGCGGATCGGGTTTGTGTTCTTTGGAGCCAAGGCCTGTCTGCTGCTGGTCTGGATAGTTCTTGCACCACGGATCGAGAAAGGGTCCGGATCCCAAAATGGGGAAGACAGGTTTCCAGTCTGGAGACTGATGCTCCTCTGCGTCGCCGTACTCCTCGTCGCGTGCTCCGGCCTTGCCGTTGATCCCGTAACGACGCCGGCGCTTCTCGCCGCTGGCATTGCCGCACTCGCCGGCTTCCTCGTCCTGGACGGAAGACGCCGCGACAACAGGCTTCTGCCGGCACGGGTCTACGACGTTCGCAAGCCGGCAAACCTCGTTATGGCGATCATTGTGCTGCTGCAGCTCGCTACGACGGGAATGATCACCTACGGACCATTCCTGCTGCTTGCCATTCACGGTGCCAGCGCGCTGACCGCAGGCTACGCCATCGCGTGCATGTCCCTGGGGTGGACCGTATCGGCGATCCTCGTATCGGGTGCTCCCGAGTCACATGACATGCGCTATATCGCCGCAGGCGTGGTCATGGTCGCACTCAGCGTGCCGGGCCTGCTGTTCAGCGTCCAGTTCGGTCCAATGTGGCTGATCTTCGCATTCGCCGTGCTCGAAGGGGCAGGACAGGGAACTTCCCGTTCATTCCTGATCAGGAGAGCGATGCTGCTCGCAGAACCGAATGATCGAGAACGCGTTTCCGGCGCGATGCCGACCCTGGCTCGGCTGGGCAACGCGCTCGGGGCGGCAACTTGCGGAATCCTGGCGAACGCAGCCGGCTTCGCGGCCGGAGCGGCACCGGAACAGGCAGCGCGTGTTGCCCGGTATGTCTTTCTCGGCAGCATCCCGTTCGCCGCACTTGCACTGGTCGCACTCGGTTTTCTGCTGCTGACGGTTGCGCGAAGACAGGCGGCCGGCCGGTTTTCAGCCTGAACCCCTGCTCCCTGCCTGGGCCAGCTGCCCGGTGCAGGCGGCAGTAAATTCGCCCATGCTGTCAAATACGAAATCCGTCTTTGGAACAAATCCCGGATCCCTTGCGGCGCCGAATCCGTCCTTGTCCCGCCTGCGATATATCCAGCAATTGTGCAGACCGAACTTGTTCGCCGGTGCATGGTCGTGGAAAAGACTCTCGGCAACATGCAGGATCTCGTGTTTCTCGACGCCTCGCCTTGCGA
This sequence comes from Paracoccaceae bacterium, assembly GCA_963664715.2. GTDB lineage: Bacteria > Pseudomonadota > Alphaproteobacteria > Rhodobacterales > Rhodobacteraceae > JAPOXR01. Next base: position 67,224 of record CAXXUY010000007.1, on the reverse strand, counting down.
GTTGCTCAAGCATGTATTCGAAATTCCTGTCGGACGGCTTGTACGAACCAATATCCTCGGCCGTGTAGACCGCATCGAATGTCACACCCAGCCTTTCGTTGGACTGCGCAAAGCTCGCATTGTCCACATTGGAGAGGATCGCCAGCCTGTAGTGTTGCTTCAACTTCGCAAGTGCGGCTCTGCTGTCGGCAAAGGCTGGCCAACTGCCGACCGAAGCCCCGTATTCGAGGCATTCGTTCCACCCGGTCTCCAGATTCCATTCCTCTGCCAGTCGCTTGTGAACGACGGCAAGGAGGGAACTGTATTTCATGCCCGGCGTCATCGCCTGTTGCGAAGATTCATGCAGTGCGTGAGATTCAAGTATCCGCTCGCGCGTCAACTCACCCTGGAACCTCCCTGCCAGGGGACTCAGATTGTCGATTATGCCCTGTTCCCAGTCGATCAGGGTGCCATAGCAGTCAAAGGTCAGGAACTTGAACTTGCTGAGATCCATCGCTGAAGCCTCCGGTCTTCGTTGGTCTGAAACTGGAATCACGAGGGCTCTATATCCTGCTTCTGCGAAATTGCGACCCGCTATCGCCTCGAGATGTCTCGCCGAAAACAATTCGCTGCCTGACGCTGGTTGACCCATGTCGGACGCATTGCAGAATCGCAATGCCTGCCAAAGCCTGTATCGTCCTGGCCGCCCGAGGCGACGAACAGTTGACGGCACCAGTTTCATGACCAAGCCTTCACAACATGGCCGGATCGCGCTTGTCCTGCGCGCATGCACTTGGTTCACTGAGCATTCTCGCCGTTCTTACTCGCCGCCAACTGGACCCGCCTGCCAATCCGGATAATCTGGGACGGGCGGCAGATCGGCAGAAGTGTCTGGGCGGTGCCGACGAGCGCAGACCAGATCGAACTTGCCGAAGGCTTCATCGGGTATGCGGTCCTGCAAGACCAGTTGGCGCGTTTTGCAGAGACCATATCCACTGGGTCCTGCCCGAAGCAGCGGCATGCAGCGTGTCGGATTCAACGCCGCGCTTGGCAACAACATGCTGGATTACCTTCCCAATTCGCCATTCCACGGACGCAGTGTCGTGGATGACGACAGCGCCTGGAGTGCCGGCACACAGGGTCTGCGTTCGCGCCGATTCAGGGAGTGACTGGTCAGGGAGTGACTGGAAGGTCAGCCGGCAAGCGTTGGAAATTCATGACATCGAGAATCCGACTCGACGACCGAAGTATCCGGCCCCCCGCTCGAACATACGGCCAGGACGAGAGACTGTGGCGCCGAGTCAGTTTTCCGGGTCGCAGCTGAGGCACCCAGTTTCATGTGACACGCGATACCGCCTGGTATTTCGCCTCCCGCCACAATTCCTTGCGCATGACCGCTTCTATAATGTCGACTGCGCGCATCAGGTCGTTCCTGTCGAGATACATCGGCGTGATGCCGAACCGCATGATGTCGGGAACTCGAAAATCACCGATGACTCCCCTGTCGATCAGGGCCTGCATAGCCGGATAGCCTGCTTCGAATGCAAAGGACACCTGCGATCCGCGACGTGCCGGGTCTCTCGGTGAGGCCAGCTTCAGCTCCGGGCATCTTGCCTCGATTTCGTTTATGAACAGTTCCGACAACCCGATGGATGCTGAGCGGATGTCCGCCATGTCGACATCGTCCCAGACGTCGAGAGCCCTGTCGAGGATACAGAACTGGATCACGGCTGGCGTTCCGACGCGCAACCGTTCGATCGACCTTGCGGGGCGATAGCCGAATTCCATGGCAAACGGTTCAACATGTCCCATCCACCCTGCCAGCGCCGGTTGGACATCTTCAATGATGTCAGGCCGTACATAGATGAAGGCCGGAGCACCCGGACCGCCATTCAGGTATTTGTAGGTGCAGCCAACGGCGAATTCGGCATTGGATGCGGCCATGTTTACCGGCAACGCGCCTGCACTGTGTGCCAGGTCCCAGATCATGACTGCCCCGGCATCATGTGCGGCCTTCGTGACAGCGTTCATGTCGTGCAGCCGTCCGGTTCGGTAATCGACCTCTGTCAACAGCACCACTGCAACCTCTTCCGAAACCGCCCCGGCAACCTCGTCGGGTGCAACCCTGGACAGCTCAAACCCACCGTCGATCGTGTTGATCAGGCCTTGCGCCATGTAGAGATCAGACGGAAAGTTGCCGGTATCGGACAAGATGACCTTGCGGCCGGGTCGCATCTTCAACGCTGATGCAAGCGCCTGATAGACCTTGATGGACAAGGTATCACCGGTGGCAACGGATCCTTCCTCCGCCCCGATCAGACCTGCAATCCGGTCGCCGACCCGCCTCGGAAGCGAAATCCAGTCGGCGGAATTCCATGCGCGGATCAGTAGTTCACCCCACTCGTCCCTGATCACGGCCTGCGCGTGTTCTGCAGCGCCCCTTGGCAAGGGCCCGAGAGAGTTTCCGTCCAGATAGATTATGCCTTCGGGAAACTCGAACAGGTGCTTTCTCGGCAATGTGCGGGTCATGCCAGAAGCTCTCCAGGATTTCTCCGCGTACAGGGGAATACACCCGATCGCCGTACCAGACACGGGATCGCGGCGCTACGGTTCCCTGGCCATCTCCCGCCCGGCGACCCTGGAGCCGCTGTCCGCCCTGGCAATCCGTCAGTTCGCGCTGGCAATGCTGACCTGCCTGACATCTTGTCCATCAATTCAAGCTTCCTGGTCATCCGGCCAACCGGTTCGTGGCTTCGACATCTTCAGCCATTCGCCAGCCAGCGTTTCTGCTGGTCCAGTATTCATGCTCTGCCGGGTATTCGGCAAGGGCCGATTGTCAAATCGCCCCGGCAAGCCTGCCCATGTGCAGGCTGGTTGTACTTCCAAATGGAGCAAACCGATTGCAATGCCGGGCCGGATCAGCGCAAGACAGATCTGAAGGATCGCCAAACACTCCTTCATGCCTTCCCCGGGCATGTCCACAAGGCCTGTGCTGCCACCGGCGGTCGAACCCGGAGCAACGACCGGTTTCTCGGGAGTTTCTTGCCAAGATTCCAATTCACGCTTGAAATGTTTAGGGTTCAAACTAATGGCAAACGGGAAACTGAACCAGGAGAGACCAGCAATGCACGTGACATGTGTTGACGAAGTTCGAGACGTCACACCCGAAAGCGCCCGGGCCAAGCCGGCAACACTGGTTTGGGAAGATCCGTTTCTGATGGGTGACCTGCTTTCGGATGACGAGAAGATGATCCGCGATGCGGCACATGCGTATTGCCAGGACAGGCTTGCCCCGCGTGCTGTCGAGGCCAACCGCCGCGAGGTCTTTGATCGCAAGATCATGAATGAAATGGGAGAACTCGGATTGCTCGGACCGACGATCCCGGAAGAATTTGGCGGTGCCGGAATCAACTATGTTGCATATGGGCTGGTCGCGCGCGAAATCGAACGTGTCGACAGCGGCTACCGTTCCGCAATGTCCGTGCAGAGTTCGCTGGTCATGCACCCGATCTTTGCCTACGGCACGGAAGGGCAGCGCAGGAAATACCTGCCTGGGCTTGCCTCGGGCGAACTGGTTGGATGTTTCGGTCTTACCGAGCCCGATCACGGGTCGGACCCGGGCTCGATGACAACCCGCGCCAGGCAGGTCGATGGTGGCTATCTGCTATCCGGAGCCAAGAACTGGATCACCAACAGCCCGATCGCGGATGTCTTCATCATCTGGGCAAAGTCAGAACAACATGAAGGGGCCATCCGCGGTTTCGTGCTCGAAAAGGGCATGAAGGGGCTGGATGCGCCAAAAATCGAAGGAAAATTCAGTTTGCGCGCCTCGATGACGGGGATGATCCAGATGGACGAGGTGTTCGTGCCAGAAGAGCATCTCCTGCCCGATGCCACGGGCCTTGCCGGACCATTCGGCTGCCTGAACCGGGCCCGCTACGGAATCTGTTGGGGCGCAATGGGCGCTGCAGAGGCATGCTGGCACGCAGCCCGCCGATACACGCTGGACCGGAAGCAGTTCGGCAGACCTCTGGCTGCCACCCAGTTGATCCAGAAGAAGCTGGCTGACATGCAGACGGAAATCTCGCTTGGAATTCTGGGTTCACTGCGCCTGGGCCGGTTGATGGACGCGCACCAGCATTCATCCGAACTCATCAGCCTGATGAAACGCAACAATTGCGGCAAGGCCCTCGCCATCGCCCGCGAGGCCCGCGACATGCATGGCGGCAATGGCGTATCGGACGAGTACGGCGTCATCCGGCACGTCATGAACCTCGAGTCCGTCAACACCTATGAAGGCACGCACGACATACACGCGCTGATCCTAGGGCGCGGCCAGACGGGACTGCAGGCATTCAGCTGACTGTTCCGACTGTCTTTACGAGGGTTCTTCGAGTCTTGCCCGGGCGCTTCGGATTCTGGCATCAGGGGGTCTGGACGGGATGATCCTGACATCGGGATCCAGGGGCCGTGATATAGGCCAGTTGCAGGAACGAGACCGGAATCCGTTGACCGATCAGCCCTGCATGCCCTTGTGGTGCATTCACCGTGACACTTGGCACATGCAGTGAATGACAAGCTGCTCCAGAATCGTGACCGGCAATTGCCCGTGCAGAACATCTGCTAGGAAGATCCAAGTTCAGGCTCGTTCCTCGTCAGAACCATATGGCGGCCCTCGGCTGCATCCCTGAATCCGAAAGGTCTGTACAGATGGTGGTGGTCGCGCGTCGACAGCATCCACCCCGTGACTTCGCCCAGTTCGGGATGGTTCATCAACTCGGACACCAGGTATGTTCCGAGGCCCTTCCCGCGATGAGCGGGCATGACCTGGAGATCATAGATGTAGGCGTGATAGACCGTGTCGGATGTTGCCCGGACCCACCCGACCTGGCCGTCCGCAGGATGGAAAAGGCCCACCGAATAGGAATTCCTGAAGGATTTGATAATTCCATCCCTTCGACGCGAGTTTCCCCAGTAACTCGCTTGTGTGGCCGGAACGATCAGGTCGAAGTCAAACTCGTCAGTATTGTAGCTTATGCGCAGATTCATCAGTGCCCATCCCTTTCCCGATGCGAACCCGCCGAGGTCGGCCTTACTGTCTGAAGCACCCGATGAACAGCCAATGGAAAGTGCCGAAACCGGCCGCATGCGCAGTCCGGCCCCATCCAGGGGTCAGGTTGCCACCTGGATCAACTGCTTCCGGATCAGGTGTCGTTCAGTTGAGTGCCTGATGATCGGCGCGGGCAAAATACACCCATGCCGCGGGCCGATCGAACCAACGAGAACGGACCCGCAGAAACTGCCACTACCGGTCCGGCTGCCCTGATCCCCGTGAAGTGCAATTTAACCCAATCCAGTGCCTGATGGCCGGTTACGGGCTTGGGACCGGCAACCCGCTCGGCACGCGATCCGGCACCCCGAGTCTTCCAGATACTGCCACCGGATCTGTCAGGCTGTTCAGGAATGCTACCAGGGCCACAATCTCGCCGTCCGACAGGCTAACCGGGGCGGGTTCGACCGAGACTGCGATCGCTTCGACTTCGGCCGGTTCGTCCATGATCCTCCAGTCATCCACGTCAAGAGCGGGAAGTACCACCTGGCTGCGGTCATAACTGTGGAGTCCGCCAACCGGGTCGATGTGATGCCTGATGTATGATCCCAGGTTGGTGAAGGCGCCCGCATGACCATATGGTGCAGTCAGGGCCACGTTGCGCAGGGACGGCGTCCGAAACGCGAACCTGTCGGCAGGATTGCCGGTGACGCGGAACCGTCCTTCGTCGCGGGCATGGTTCTCGAACCTTGCAGCCTTTCCGGGACCCAGTTGCGGATCTCCCATTGCATGAAAGTCATGGTCGGTCAGGAACGGCCCTGAGTGGCATGAAGAACACCCCGCACGGCCATAGAAGAGATCCATTCCGGCCTTGGCGTCGGGCGGCAGTTCCGCGACGCCACGCAGGATCGCATCGAATGGCGACGTGTCGGATCGAAACTCTTCCGTGACAAACGCGGCGATCGCGTTGGAAATGTCCACGAATGTGACGTCCTCAGCTTCGTCTATATGCCCGTAGACCCGCGCAAAGCGTTCAGCATAGTCTCCACTCCCTGCGACCTGGCGAGCAATGCGGTCCCAGGCGCCGCCCGCATCGGTCAGAATGCCGAGACGCACGATCTCCGCGATGCTGTTCTCGCTGTAGTGGCCGGCCATCTCGTCCGGGCTGACCACGGGGAACATGGTTTGCGCCGCAAGGACGGAAGCGAATCCCGACATCATTTCTCGATCGAGCGGCGTTCGGACCCCGTCCGGTTGAGTGTTGCCCAGTTCGACCCGACCGTCGTGAAACAGTGACCGGAATTCAGTCGCACCGACGTTCCACAATCCCGGCGAGTTGCGGGGCACGCGTCGTTCGGGAAGGTTTGCCGGATCTGCGCTCCTGTCCGGGCCGATCCCGATTCCTCCATCGCCCAGACCCAGTGAAACCCCGTCCGAGGTTCCGAATGAGGGGTGGTGGCAACTCGCACACGCGACTTCCCTGCTGCCGGACAGGATCGGGTCATAAAAGAGCAGTTGCCCCAATTCCACCTCGGACGGACGAGTGACCGGATACATCGAATCCGTCACCGGTAAGGGAAGTTCGCCGGCGCCGGCGCCGAGGCAGGGAAAGCAAGCCAGAACAACGGCCGCGGCGCACTGCTTCGGGAGATGTCCAGCTACGGTCAGAACACGCTCCATGGCGTCAAGCCTTCAAGTTGCCAAACCCGTCACACGGGTTTCCCTGGACAATACGCTGCCAAGCGGGAACCTGTCGACCGGAGATGCCATGTTGACAGGTATTGACCGTATCGGCGGGGTCATTGCCATTTTGGAATTGACCGGAACGCGGTGGTCTCTGCGAATCAGGCCCGTGCATGAATGACCGGGCAGCAATGGCACCTGCAGGGTTTCAGGCGAGGCACCGCGAGCTACAAGACATGGAACTGAGGGGGGTCGGGAACCTGCAGGAGTATCTAGCCGGTTACCTGCCAACTCTGGTCAATCGCAAACCCGGCCGAATCTGGCCCGGAGCCGGAATTTCGCCGGTCGGATCAGCAAAGACAAGAAAGGCGCCACCGCGACCGCGGTGGCGCCGGTTCCTAACACTCGCCAAATGGAGTGATTACTCGCAGACGGCGGGCGGATTCTCGGTCACGCCAGCACAGACGCGTTCCGTCGTGGCCCATCCGATATCGATCGTCTTGTCGAGATTGTTCCGGTCGATCCTGTCAACCGGCAGCAGGATGGCTTCGAGTTCAACGCCTTGCGGTCCACCGCTGAACATCCCCTTGCCTTCAACTTCTTCACCGTTTGCCAGGGAAAGCGCAACCTTTGCCGCGGCCTGGCCGAGTTCATAGGCGTTCTTCCAGATGGTGAATGTCTGCTGGCCTCGCGCTATACGGTTTAGAGCGCCCGGCGCACCGTCCTGTCCGGACATCGGCACCTCCAGCCCCTGTTCTGCAAGAGCTTCGGCAACGCCGCTTGCCATGCCGTCATTCATCACCATCACGGCATCGACATTGTTCTCGTTGGCCGTGAGGACCTGTTCAATCGTGTTCTTGGCAAGTTCCGGTCTCCAGCTGTCGACGAATTGTTCGCCAACAACGGTGATCTCACCGGAATCGTATTTCGGTTGCATGACTTCCTGATACGCGGCGAACATCTGGTGCGTGTTCGGGTCGCCGTCATCACCCTTGATGATGGCATAGTTGCCGGCAGGAGCAACTTCCAGCATCCCGGCCGCCAATTGCTTGCCGACTGACCGTGCATCGAAGGAAACGTAGAATGCACCCGGCACTTCGATCAGCTGATCATAGGCAACGACCGGAACACCTTCATCCAGTGAGCGCAGGACAACGGGACCAACAGCATCGGCCACTCCCGACATCACGATCAGCACGTCCGCGCCGCGGGTAATCAGGTTTTCGATGTCGGCGACGGATTTTTCGGGCGAGAAATTCGCGTCGGCGGAAATATAGGTGGCCCCCGCTTCCTCGAGCACCGACTTGATCCCGGCCTCGTCGATGGCCCATCTTTCGTCTGCAAACTTGTACCAGCTCACGCCGACGGTAACTTCGGCCTGTGCTGGCGCCGTTGCGACGCCGCCTGCCAGTGCGACGGCTGACGCGAGAGCCGTCAGACCCTTGAACCTACAATTTACCATTCTTTTTCTCCTTCCAAATGTTGGCGTTTCCTGAAAAGGCTTCTTTTGCCCAGCCAGGAACACATGCTACTTGACACAGATGCAAAGCGGATTCAAACTTTTCAGGTAACTCGGAACGGGTGACAGGTCTCAACTGAGGAGGTTGCAGTGGAACATTCGGGGGAAGCAGACCGAAAGAGCATCGGCGCTCGGTACCAGGAATTTGCAAGTACGCTCCAGATTGATACCCGTCTGATTGCCATGCTCGGGGCCGTCATCTGCATCTGGTTGTTTTTCGACTTTTTTTCGGGCGGTCTCTTCCTGTCGCCGCGAAACCTGTGGAACCTCTCGGTCCAGACCAGCGTGACAGCATTGCTGGCAACCGGCATGGTACTGATCATCGTGTCACGAAACATCGACCTGTCAGTTGGTTCGCTGCTGGCCTTCCTCGGAATCCTGGGAGGTTTTGCCCAGTCCGAATTGCTTCCACTCGAAGGAACGCACACCTGGTGGTTGTCCATATTGCTGATGATCATCGTCGGGTGCCTGGCAGGAGGGGTCCAGGGATGGCTGATAGCTGCATTCAGCATTCCCGCGTTCGTCGTGACGCTTGGCGGGCTGATGTTCTGGCGAGGGGCGGGCTGGCTGTTTACCCAGGGCCGCACGGTCACACCGCTCGACACGACCTATAGCGACTACGGAAGCGGTTTCATCGGCGAAACGTACAGCTGGATTGTCGGCGCATTGGGCTTTGTCTGTCTGGTGATCATATCGGTCTGGAAACGCCGCCGGCGCATATCGCTTGATTTCGTGGTCAAGCCGATTGCAGTTGAAATCGCGATTCTTGCAATCAGCGCGATCCTGATCGTGGCCTTCGTCTGGACAATGAACTCCTATGACCTGCCGCGGAGCGAGATAGGTCGGGGCATTCCGGCTCCGGTCCTGACTACGATCATCGTGGTCTGCGTGATGGTATACATCGCCAACATGACACGCTTTGGCAGGTACATTTACGGTTTTGGCGGCAATCCCGAAGCTGCCGAGTTGTCCGGTATCAACACCAAGCATGTGGTTATCCTGAGCTTTATGCTGATTGGCGGTCTGACCGCGATCGGCGCGGTCATCTCGACTGCACGGCTTAACGCGGCGCCGCTGTCCATCGGGCAACTCCTTGAACTGCAGGTCATTGCCGCCGCGGTCATTGGCGGCACGTCACTTTCAGGCGGGACCGGCACGATCCTTGGAGCACTCATTGGTGCGGTCCTGATGCAGAGCCTTCAGAACGGCATGGTCCTTCTTGGTGTCCAGAGTGCCCCGCAGCAGATGATCATGGCTGGCGTGCTGATTTTCGCGGTCTGGTTTGATGTCATCTATCAGAAACGTCGCCGATAGGGAGCAAGATCATGGAACCCATCGTAGAAATGAAAGACGTCTACAAGCGATTCGGCGGAATTCATGCCGTTGAAGGCATGAGCCTCGACATGTTTCCCGGAGAGGTCGTTGGCCTGCTCGGCCATAACGGGGCCGGAAAATCCACATTCATCAAGATGCTGTCCGGTGCATATTCCATGGATGCGGGAGAGATCCTCGTGGACGGAAAGCCGGCAGAGATCAGCAATCCGATCGATGCCAAGGACCTGGGAATAGAGACGATCTACCAGACACTGGCCCTTGCCGACAATCTCGACACGGCGGCGAATATATTCTTCGGTCGCGAGCTTCTGACTCCCTGGCGCGCACTTGACGAGCCGGCCATGGAGCATGCCGCAATCCAGGTGATGCGGCGGTTGAACCCGGCGTTCAGCAAGTTCCATGACCCTGTTCGAAACCTCTCCGGTGGCCAGCGCCAGTCCGTCGCCATTGCCAGGGCTCTGCAGTTCAATGCCCGAATTATCATCATGGACGAACCGACGGCCGCCCTTGGTCCGCAGGAAACCCAGATGGTCGCCGACCTGATTCGTGCATTGAAGCGCGAAGGCATTGCCCTCGCGATGATTTCGCACGACCTGCACGACGTATTCGACCTTTCGGACAGGATCTCGGTCATGAAGAACGGCCGCCATGTGTGGACCGGAACGACCGAGGAGACCGACAAGGACGAGGTCCTTCAGATGATCATACTGGGCAAGCGACCTGACGGATCCTATGCGCCGGGTATTCTTGCCGACGAGAATGCCTAGGGGGATCGCTCTCTTTGCATTTGCGCTGGTGATTGCAAGCCGGGTCACGGCAGAGCCGGTCTTTACGAAACTGACTGACCGCGTGGTCTCGAGCCACACCTACGACGGGGGCTGGGAACACTTCGTGGGTGGCGGCATCGCGTTATTCGATTGCGATGCGAACGGCTTTCCCGACTTCTATGTCGCGGGCGGTGAAAACCCGGCAAGGCTGTTCCGCAACACGACACCTCGATCCGGATCTCCCGTGGAATTCGAAGATGCCGAGATTCCCGAACTTGCTCTCGCTGGTGTCACAGGTGCCTATCCGCTGGATATTGATGGTGACGGCACTCTCGATCTCTTCGTTCTGAGGGCGGGGGAAAACGCGGTGTTCCGCGGAACGGGAAATTGCCGATTCAGCCGGACGGACCACATATGGGGAATCGACACCGGTGATGCATGGACGACGGCGTTTTCCGCCACCTGGGAGCCGGGCGAGGATTGGCCGACCCTGGCCGTCGGCAATTATGTTGATCGCGGCGATCCGGATGGTCCGTTCGGAACCTGTGACCTGCACCAGCTGTTGAGACCGGCGCAAGATGGGTACCGGCCAACCGAACCTATCGGCCCAGGCTATTGCGCGCTTTCAATGCTGTTGACTGACTGGAGCGGCAGAGGGCGGCAGGATCTTTGGATCAGCAACGATCGACACTACTACGTCCGAGACGGTCATGAACAATTGTTTCGTATCACACCAGAGTTGCAGGAGTACACGCTGGAGGATGGCTGGCAAACCCAGAAACTGTGGGGAATGGGGATCGCTTCCCGCGACATAACCGGTGACGCCCTGCCCGAGATTGCGGTCACGAGCATGGCCGATCAGAAGCTGTTTACCCGCGACCCGCAGATCGGGAATGCGGCATTCAGGTCGATTGCCTATGAGAGGGGAACGACTGCGCACGTCCCGCATTTCGGAGATGAAGGACGGCCGAGTACGGGCTGGCATATCCAGTTTGGCGACGTCAACAACGACGGACTCGACGATTTGTTCGTTGCGAAAGGAAACGTCAACCAGATGGCAGACGCGGCAATGCGCGATCCTGACAATTTGCTGTTGCAGCGCCCGGACGGAAGATTCGAGGAAGTCGGCTTCGATGCCGGCGTGGCGTCGACAGAGCGCGGGCGCGGTGGAGCGCTGGCGGATCTGAACCGGGACGGGCTGCTCGACCTGATCGTCGTGCAGCGCCGTGCACCACTTGTCATTTACTTGAATGAAAGCAGGGAAACCGGGAACTGGCTGAAGATTCGCCTTCGACAGCGATCCGGGAATGTCAATGCCGTAGGTGCCAAGGTCGAGTTTGCAACCGACAGATCGAGTAGGGTCCGGGAGATTCTCGTTGGTGGCGGGCATGCAGGCGGTCAGGCAGGATATGAGCATTTCGGTCTCGGGACTGCAGAAAGCGTGCGATTGAGGGTGACGTGGCCGGACAGCACGACCAGCGAATGGGTCGATCTGGCTGCAAACCGGCACTACGTCATCCGGCGTGAAGGCACGAGCCTGGAACCGGCCGAAGAGAAAACTGAATAGCAATTGGCAGGCCGTATGCGCTCATCCGTGGACACTGCCATGCAACGGGTTCCGTCACATGCTGGACTGCAAAGGGAGAATGAAGGCGGTTCGCCTTGTCACCTGCCAACATGACAAATAGGATTCTTGGCGGCCGCGGCGGGATTGAATCATGGACAAGGCCGTGAATGCCTGGACCGGCGCCGGGGGCATTCCGGTGCGAATTGCGCCGATCCTGCATGTAGCGTAATTCGATTTATGGACTGAACACGCAACCGGGAGGTATGGAATGCTGGATCAAGAAGGCTCGCTGGAAACAGTCTGGGTTCAGGATGGCGATTGCGACATCTCGGACTTCGCCCGACATGTAGAGCAGGAAACTTTGCCCGGGCATTACCCGTCGGCAGCTGAGATCACCGGGAACATTCCGGTTTATGATGGTCGTGCGCTCGACGAATTGTTTTCCGATGAGGACAGTGCGCGAATGGTCATGGCCGAGATGAACAGGTCATTTCTGTCTGGTCCGGGGATCGTGGCGATCAAGGGCGGATATGCCGACCTGTCCCTGATCGATGACGTCACCGAGCAACTGGAAGCGATCATCGATGAGGAAGAGGCTGCCGGCACCGGAAGGGGAGATCATTTCGCTGCCGTCGGCTCCAACAGCCGGGTGTGGAATGCGCATGAGAAACTCTGCATGCGAGCTCCGGAACTCTACATTCTGTACAATACCAGCGAAATCCTGCGCAGGGTCTGTGAATCCTGGCTGGGTCCCGCCTACCAGATAACCTGCCAGGTAAACGTTGTGCGGCCTGGCGGCAAGGCGCAGACTGCCCATCGCGACTACCATATGGGCTTCCAGTCCGCCGAGGTCCTGCAGGACTATCCGGCTTCGCAGCACGCGTTGTCGGCCGCACTGACGCTGCAAGGCGCCATCGCCCACTGCGACATGCCGATCGAATCCGGACCCACGAAGATGCTGCCCTATTCGCAGAGCTATATGGCAGGATATGTCGCCGTTCTTCGACCGGAATTCCGCGCCTATTTCGAGGATCACTTCGTTCAGTTGCCACTCGAAAAGGGTGACCTGCTGTTCTTCAACCCCGCAACATTCCACGCTGCCGGAGACAACACGACCAGTGACATCCAGCGGATAGCAAATCTGATGCAGATCGGTTCAGCCTATGGCAGATCAACGGAAATTGTCGATCGCAGCCGCATCTCGAAGGAGGTCTTTCCCCTGCTCTCAGACATGAAGGCGTCCGGCAGGTTGTCGCAAAGGCAGGTTGACAACGTGGTTGCCGCAACTGCCGAAGGATATCCATTTCCTGTCAATCTCGATCTCGACTCTCCATTGTCCGGGATGGCGCCACCGAGTCAACAGGATATCATGCGGCAGGCACTGTCCGAGGGCTGGACGGCGGATGCATTCGCTGCTGCGGTCACGGAACAGGACGAACGCAAGCGCACCTTCTAGGTTCCCGGCCAATCTGTTGCCGCGCGGAACGGCTGCAAGAGTCAACTGCGCAGCCTTCGGGCCCGTCCGCGTCCGGACCGGCCATTCCGCTGTGCGGCCTTCCGGATCACCCGGCATGGAACCGGCGCTTGATCACGGGCATCGAACCCGATCATGGATCTGGGAACTTGGCCATGCTTCCTGCCTTCGCTTCAACCCTTTCATCGGCTGGTGTGTAGTCTATGCCCTGATATCCCTGCCAGCTTCGGGATTCTCATTGCTGGCCGGCAAGGCCAGGACCTCGTCCCAGCAGGCGCCCGGCACGCTGAATTCGGCCCATTCCCGGGTCTGCGCAATGCGTTCAGGTCTCGAGACACCAATGATCGTGGACGCAACCCGCGGGTCCCGCATGGAAAACTGGAGGGCGACGGCCCCGGTCGGCACTCCATGCCTGTTGCAAATCTCCTCGATGCGACGAACGGGATCCAGTGCTTCGTCCGACACCACCTGATAGGTGATCCTGTTCGTCCGGGATGAACCCTTGGCCAGCACACCGCTTGCATAGGGGGCCGCGTTCAGGATCGCAATTCCGCGGGCATGTGCATCTTCATACATCCGGTCGGCAGAACGGTTGAGGAGTGTCCAGCGATTGTGGTTGATCAGCGCATCGAACTCCCAACGGGGGAGCAGATCGGACATCAGCGGAACGCTCCCCATGGCCAGCCCCACCGTTGATGCCAGTCCCTCTTCCTTCATCTTGAACAATTCATCCATTGCTCCGCCCTTGCGGACGATTTCGTCGAGATCGGCGCAGTGTTCGGGGTCGTGCAAGTGGAGAATGTCTACTCGATCGACGCCCAGCTTCGACAGGCTGATTTCAAGCGAACGCCGCGCCCGGTCGGCGTCAAAATGACCGGTCTCGAAATCCCTGTCGATCTTGGTGGACAGGATCGTATGCTCCGGTAACCCGCCCCGTTCACGCGCCACTTCGCCGATAAACTCTTCGCTGAGGCCGTTCCCGTAGTTTCGCGAGGTATCGATGAAGGAGTCCGGCTGGTCGAATATCGCCCGGATGGTTGCATGCGCATCTTCTATCGTGACGCCGTATCCATAGGTGGATGGTGCATTGCCGAGCGGGCCCGTACCGTAACAGAGTTCAGGCACCTTGAACGGAAGCCGGTTTGAAGTCGTAGCCATGTCTAATTCGATCCTTGTTGCCAGCGCCTCGTGAGCCCGCGTCTGCCCAGCAGGTTGCGTTCTGCGTTCCATACCATTCCGCAGGCGAGCAATACAGCGCTGATCGGGTTGGAACGCCGCGGGATCCTTCGTCAGGGTCCCTGTTGCGCAATTCGGTTCTTGTGTCCGAGGCGGTCGTGGCATCGAGTCCTGTGGCAGGAAACTCTACCGCCAGCCATGCCGCAATTCAGGCAGCCCCAAATTCAACGGCAACAGGTTGATTCAAGCCGGTATCGGCGACCGCCGCCTTCCCCGCTGCCGGCCAGGTCCAACAGGCTCCGCAGTGCCCGCCTGAATTGGATTTCTTGCAACTTCAACGGGCTCCGTGTTAGTCTCCCGCTTCCGTTGGGGAGCTTGAAAGGGCTGAGAGGCAATGTCGCCAACCCATCGAACCTGATCCGGGTAATGTCGGCGAAGGGAACGGTTCGCAGCATGTCAAACTATCTCTGGTTGATTTCGATCGCCTCAAGCGCGCACGGAGCCGGGTGAATGGCCGTTCCTGTCGCATTGACAATTGCCGGATCCGACAGCGGTGGCGGCGCGGGCATTCAGGCCGACCTGAAGACCTTCTCTGCTCTGGGCGTCTACGGAGCATCGGCAATCACTGCCATCACGGCTCAGAACACGATGTCAGTCGGCGCGGTTTCCGAGGTTGATCCCGGCATGCTGGCGTCACAGGTCCAGGCCGTGCTCGAGGACATTCGGGTGACGGCGGTGAAGATCGGAATGGTTGCCTCGCCGGAGATAATCCATTCGGTTGCCGGAAGCCTGCAGGGTTTTGCCGGACCGATTGTCCTCGATCCTGTCATGGTGGCAAAGACGGGCGCACGCCTGTTGCAGGAGAGCGCAGTCGACGCGCTGATTGATACATTGCTGCCGATCGCGGACGTCATCACTCCCAATCTGCCGGAGGCAGCGAGACTCCTGCGCGTGGATGTTGCCGAAAACGAAGACGAAATGGAGGAACAGGGAAGGGAACTCCTGAAACTCATGCATGGTGCCGTGCTGGTCAAGGGGGGACATGCCGAGGCAGGGGACTGCACTGACATACTGGTCGAGAAGGATGGCACCGCCAGCAGGTTTACCGCAGCCCGGTCGTTGACCAAGAACACTCATGGAACCGGATGCACGTTCTCTGCGGCAATTGCGGCGGGTCTCGCCAAGCAGCAGACTCTCCGCGCAGCGGTCGAAAACGGGCACGGGTTTCTCCAGCAAGCAATCAAGGCGGCAGACACTCTGGAGATTGGTTCGGGACGCGGCCCGGTTCACCATTTTGCAGGAATCTGGAGCCGGCATGACTGATATCCAGATCGTCGGCGCGGGCGTCGCCGGTCTCTGCATTGCGAGTGAACTGGCAGCAAGGGGCGCGCCCGTCAGGATCTTTGACAGGGTCTCGCGTTCCCCGGGCCCGCATTGCTGCTCCTGGTGGGCAGGAGGTATGCTGGCGCCCGACTGCGAAAGCGAGAGCACGGAGGAACAGGTCACGCGCCTTGGCAGCGCGGCCGCGGATTGGTGGGAAAACAGGGTTGGCGGCGTACAAAGGAATGGAACCCTGGTGGTCGCCCTCGAACGCGACGAAACAGAACTTGACCGGTTCGCGAGACTGTCGGGCAGGCACGAATTGCTGAACGGCGATGACATCTGCGAGTTGGAACCTGATCTTGGCAGGAGGTTCAGGAGAGCCTTGCTGTTCCGGAACGAAGCGCACCTCCAGCCCCGCGCGGCCCTGGCCAGGCTGGCGGAGAGCCTCTGTTCGGCCGGGGTGCAGATCGAGACCGGCAAGCCCGAACCGGAATTGCCCTCGATCGACTGCAGGGGGCTGGCAGCCAGGGATGTGATGCCGGATCTTCGGGGCGTGAAGGGCGAGATGGTCGTGGTGCGTTGTCCCGACATCGAACTTGAGCGACCCGTACGCATGCTCCACCCCCGACACCCGGTCTATGTCGTGCCCCGGGGCGAGGACGAATACATGATCGGCGCCACAATGATCGAGACCGACAGCCGCAATCTTGCCTCTGTTCGTTCAGTCCTGGAGTTGCTGTCCGCCGCCTATGCGTTGTCTCCGGCGTTCGGAGAGGCCGAAATCCTTGAAGTCGGGGCCGACTCTCGACCTGCATTCGCCGACAATCTTCCCCGCATTCGCAGGCGCGGCAGGAACGTGCTTGTGAATGGCCTTTACCGGCACGGATTCCTGCTTGCGCCCGCGGTGGCGAAGATGACCGCCGATCTCGTACTTGACGGAAAGAAACCGGAGATCATGGATGAGGATAGCCGTTAACGGGCAGCATGTTGATGTCGGGTCGGCGAACCTGTCCGAGGCGCTGTCCGAACTTGGATACACGGATGACTGCATTGCAACTGCCGTCAATGAGAGGTTTGTGCCGTCTTCCGAACGGGCCGAGGTCAGGCTGAAGAACGGAGATCGCGTCGAAGTCCTGGCTCCGATGCAGGGCGGGTGAGCCGATGCGGATCCATGACGTTGAATTGAAGGTTCCAATGATGCTGGGCACCGCCCAGTATCCTTCTCCTGCCGTCATGGCAGAGGCGTTTCGTGCCTCCGGTGCCGAGGTTGCGACGGTGTCGTTGCGCAGGGAGTCCGGTGCAGGTGCAACCGGGCGCGGGTTCTGGGAGTTGGTGAAAGGTCTCGGCGTCAGGATTCTGCCGAATACGGCCGGATGCCATACCGTCAAGGAAGCCGTGACCACGGCCGCGATGGCGCGTGAGGTTTTTGGGACCGACTGGATCAAGCTCGAGGTCATCGGCAACCCTGACACTCTGCAGCCGGATGTGTTCGGCCTCGTCGAGGCGGCAAGGCTGCTTTGCGAGGACGGATTCAAGGTTTTGCCATACACGACCGAGGATCTCGTCGTCGCCGAACGGTTGCTTGCCGTCGGGTGCAAGGTCCTGATGCCCTGGGCGGCGCCGATCGGAACCGGGCTGGGCTTGACCAACGAGTATGGCCTGAGGACGCTTCGCTCACGCCTCCCAGACGTCACGCTCATCATCGACGCGGGACTTGGAGTCCCGTCGCAGGCTGCCCGGGTCATGGAAATGGGATTCGATGGAATTCTGCTCAACACGGCAGTCGCAAGGTCCGGTGATCCACCTGCCATGGCAGAGGCATTTGCCAAGGCGGTCAAGGCCGGGATCCTTGCCCGCGAGGCAATTCCCATGCAGGCTCGAGACATGGCTGCCGCTTCGACCCCAGTCATCGGAAAGGCGTTTCTCGGATGACGAGGCTGGACCGGTTCTACCCGATATTCGACAGTGCCGACTGGTTGCACAGTCTCCTGCCGCACGGCATTCGGCTGGTCCAGCTGAGGGTCAAGTCACTGCCCGAAAACGAGACCTGCGCCGAGATCGCCCGGGCAAGGCGCCTCTGCAGGCAGCATGCCTGCCAGCTGGTCGTCAACGATTACTGGCAGTTTGCCATCGAACAGGGCTGCGACTTCGTTCATCTTGGGCAGGAAGATCTCGACGGAGCCGACATGGCAGCCATACGACGCGCTGGTCTCAGACTCGGGATCAGCACGCATGACCATTCCGAACTCGAGCGCGCGCTGTCCCTTGATCCCGATTACGTTGCCCTCGGACCTGTCTACGAAACGAAGCTCAAGAAGATGAAATGGAATCCACAGGGGCTGGGCAGGATCACCGAATGGAAGAAACTGGCCGGAGCCACACCCCTGGTTGCCATAGGCGGCATCACGGTTGAGCGGGCGGCATCCGCACTGGCAGCTGGCGCCGACATCATATCGGCCGTCACCGACATTACTCTCGACGAGAACCCTGCAAGACGCGTTGACCAATGGATAGCAGCGACACGATAGCCAGGTATGCGCGCCAGACCGTCCTGGGCGAAATCGGCGAAGACGGGCAGGCGAGACTGTCCGGATCGACTGTGCTTGTCGTCGGTGCTGGAGGGCTTGGCTCGCCGGTCCTGCAATATCTTGCAGGAGCCGGTGTGGGCCACATCCGGATCGTGGATCCTGACAACGTCGAATTGCACAATCTCCACAGGCAACCACTGTTTGTCGAAGGCGATGTCGGCAAGCCGAAGGCCCGGGCCGCTGCACATCGCCTCGCCTGTTTGAACCCCGGTATTCAGTTCGAGCCGATCAATCGTCCACTCAACCCCGGAAACGTCCAGTCGATGCTCGCTGGTGCCGCGGTCGCTCTGGATTGCGCCGACAATTTTGCTGTCAGCTACACGATGTCTGATGCATGCCGGAACCAGGACGTTCCACTGATTTCTGCGTCTGCATTGGGTCTGTCAGGATATGTGGGTGCGTTCTGCCACCGTTCCCCGTCTCTTCGGGCGGTGTTTCCCGAACTGCCTCCGCACGCGGCAAACTGCGCCTCGGCGGGAGTTCTCGGTCCCGTTGTCGGGCTGCTGGGCAGTTGCCAGGCACAGATGTGCCTGTCACTTCTCCTGAAGCTTGAACCGTCGCCACTGGGCAGGATGTTGAGATTCGACGGACGCCTGTTTCGAATGACCGAGGTTGATTTCCGCGGCGCACCGGAGCCGCCCGGCCGACTATTCACCTTCATGTCGCTCGCAGAGGTTGAACCGGCAGATCTTGTCGCGGACCTGAGAAGCAGGGAGGAAGCACCGATCGCTGCGGTCGCACATGCGGTCCGGCTGGATGCCGAAACCTGCGGGGAGTCTTTGCCGCATCCCGGGACCGGTGAACGGGCTGTCTTTTGCTGCAGAACGGGAGTTCGGGCCTGGAAGGCTGCCCGGCAACTCCGCCGGTCCTGGGAAGGTGAAATCCGGCTGGTCGCAACCGCTAACGAGGAGATCGAATGATGACCGGGTTCGGCATAATCAGGAAGTGGACGCTCAAACCGGGTTCTCGAGAATCCTCACTTCGCCGAGATGTCCGCGCTCAAACAACTCCGGAGGATTGTTCATGAATCCAGAACCAGATTACGGCATTGCATTTGAGGCCCTGAAACGCCGGTCAAGGGCGGAGTGGCAGATCTTCACCCAGCACGAGTTTGTCAGGAGGCTCGGCGACGGAACCCTGCCACGGGACAGTTTTCTGCATTACCTTCGCCAGGATTACGTGTTCCTGATACACTTCTCCCGCGCTTGGGCCTTCGCCGCGGTCAAGGCCGAAACCGTGGAGGAAATCCGCCTGGCTGCATCAACCCTGCACGGGCTGATTTGTCACGAGATCACGCTCCATGTCGAGACATGCGAACAGGAAGGCATTTCGGAACAGGAACTTGCCTCAACGAAGGAAGAACTGGAAAACCTGGCATACACGAGATACGCGCTCGATGCCGGGCTGTCCGGTGATTTCCTCGACATGATCCTGACACTGGCGCCCTGCGTATTGGGGTATGGCGAAATCGGCATGCAGCTTTCGAAGACGGGAACCTCGACGGAGTATCTTCCGTGGATCAGCACGTATTCAGGTGCAGAATACCAGTCGGTCTGCGAGGAGCTCGGCAAGTTGATTGATGGCGCACTGATCCGCCGGCTGGGAGAGGATTACCAGTCGCTGCCGCGTTGGAACTCGCTCTCGGAGAAGTTTGCTTCCGCGGTCCGACTCGAGACCGCATTCTGGCAGATGGGACTTCGAGGCGGCCAGGTGACAGCAGTCTGACAGTGGCCTGCCCGGGCAGTCTTCCAATGACGACATGTCGGAATCTGGCATGGCTGCCGGCTGGTGAACGGGCAAACCGGCTCCCTGGCCCGGTCATTCCGGTGCAATGGAAGGAAGGCCGGCCGAGCACAGGAAACGGGCCTCTCGAATTGCGCTGCCGGAAGGGATGCCACCCGGATGTCGCTGCAGGAACAGTGGTTCGCAGGCGAGCCTGCCCGTTGGACGGCCGTATCGCACCATCCTGGCTGGCCGAGCCAGTCCGCCGGATGAACGAGGCTTGTCCCCGACTGCATGCAAGCCCCGCCAGGGAACTCGGAAACACCCGAACCATTCGATATTCTTGACTGAGCCATTCGGCCATACCCGGCCAAAGGAGCCCTGCCCCGTGCTCGACCCGGCCGCAGAATTTTGCAAGATGTTGTTGTTGTGGTCAAAGAGACATTTGGCGCCGTCAGGTTTGAGGAACCCCGTACATTGATTCCTGCCCTTCGCAAGGCTCTGTGGTCGGTGCGCGAACCTGAAAGGGCCGGAGCCCAGCAGCGATACATGAAGTCTGCCATGCCATTCATGGGCGTGCGCGTGCCCGTCATGCGGAAAGCCTCGAGGGATGTGTTCAACCGTTACCCGCCTGCCGACCAGGGCGAGTGGCAGGACACCATTCTCGAAATCTGGCACGACGCAACGTATCGCGAGGAGCGGTATGCGGCGGTGGAACTCACGGTTCACCGGCCCTTTCTTCGCTGGCTGAACATGGAATCCCTACCACTTCTCGATGAACTGATCACCGATGGCGCCTGGTGGGATTACGTTGACCGCATCGCGCCTGCGGGACTCGGACACATCCTGTCCACCGACCCGAAACCCATGGGTGCTGCGATGCGCCGATGGGCAAGGGACGAGAATATCTGGCGGCGGCGCGGCGCGATCCTTTGTCAGCTCGGCCCCAAGGAACGAACTGATCTGCCAATGTTGTTCGACTGCATCGAAGCTTGCATGGGTCACCCGGAGTTCTTCGTCCGAAAGGCAATGGGATGGGCACTTCGTGACTATGCGCGAACGAATCCGGGTGAAGTTCTGCGCTATGTCGCTGCCAACGAATCCCGTCTCTCGGATCTCACTCGCAAGGAAGCGCTGAAACATCTCAGCTAACAGCGGCAAACTGCGTATAGTCCCCGGCGGGCGTCGCAGATGTCGCATGGTTGTCATTCATCCGACACGGACCGAGGAGACGCCGGCCCTCGGCCTTGATCTCCGAAAAAGACTGTCATGCGATTGCTGATGTCGGCAGGAATTTCCTCTGCCATGTAATGCGTGGCGTCGAGTGCCTCGCCCCGGATGTCGTCCGCACGCAGACGCCACAACTCCATCGGGTCAAAGCACTTTCCGATCACCCCGCGCTTGGCCCAGAGAACGAGCACCGGCATTTTCAGTCTGCGCCTTCCATCGGCATTGTCATGGACGATATCGATGGTCGCGGCAGCGCGATAGTCCTCGCAACTCGCGCGCACGGTGTCCGCATTGTCAAAACACGCAAGGTACTCCTCCAGAACCTCTGGATGAAACGGACCGTTGCCGTCGGACTGGTTGATGCACTTCCTGAGCCAGAACCCGCGGGGTCCACCGAGTATCAACTTCTCCGGCAGGGGGGCGGGCTGGATCAGGAAGAACCAGTGCCAATAGGCGCGAGCAAACTCCTCGGTCGTGCAGGCGTACATCTCGCGGGTCGGAGCGATATCGAGAAGCACCATGGCACGAATCCGGGCAGGATGGTCCAGGCCCATCCGATGCGCCACGCGTGCGCCCCTGTCATGCGCACCTATGACAGCGGATTCGTGGCCAAAATGATCGAGGAGCGCGATCATGTCCGCGGCCATCGCGCGCTTGGAGTAACTGGCGTGGTCAGGGACGGATGGCGGTTTGCCGGACCGTCCGTAGCCACGAAGGTCAGGGCAGATCACGTGGTATTGCGGGTCCACGAGCGGAGCAACCAAATGCCACATTGCAGATGTCTGCGGATAACCGTGCAGGAGCAGCATCGCCGGTTTGTCGGCCTGCCCGTTGTGGCGCAGGAATATCGTCACGTCTGCGCAGTCGATCCATTCTTCGGCAAAATCGGCAAAACCCTTCATTCCGGCATCGCCTCTCGCGCTGAACAGCGGGCAAGCGCCAGTTCTACCCAGTAGGCGCAGCCCAGCGGGATAATCCCGTCGTTGAAATCAAATTCCGGATTGTGCAGCCCCGGCGAAGAATCTCCATTCCCAATGAACATGTGGGCCCCTGGAACCTCCTGCAGCCTGAAGGAGAAGTCTTCCCCACCGACATTTTGCGGAAAGTCCATGTTGACCCGGTTTTCCCCGACGATGCTTCGAGCGACATCGGCGGCAAAGCCGGCGTTTCCAGGGTGATTGACCGTGACCGGCACAACCTTTTCATAGGTGACTTCAGTGTCAGAGCGGTGGACGGAGCCCGTGCCCTCTGCGATCTCGTGCAGGCGCGCTCCCGCACATGAACGGGTATCCTCGTTCAGAGCGCGCACGGTGCCGCGCGTGACGGCCGTCTGCTGAATGACATTGTCCGCATGGCCGCCATGGATCTGTGTAACCGAGATGACCAGCCCCTGCAGGGGGTCAATCTCGCGCGAAACGATCGTCTGCAGGGCAGCATGAATATAGGAGGCAACCAGCATCGGGTCGACACAATTGTGGGGCCGCGCCGCGTGTCCGCCGGTACCGTTGATCCGGATGATGAAATTGTCGGCCGACGCCATCAGTTCGGAAGGGCGTGACGCAAACCCACCGATTGCCAAGCCTGGGCGATTGTGCAGCCCGTAGACCTCGGCCAGCCCGAATCGCTCGATCAGGCCATCACTCAGCATTGCCACCGCCACCCTCTTCGGCAGGCTGGAATATGAATGCCAGCGTTCCGGCAAAATCCCGGTACTTTGCAAGATACTCCGCAGCCCCCAGCAACATGGCGGTGTGACCATCGTGATCACATGCATGCATAACACCCGGTCGCGTTGAACTGTACGGCAGCACTGTCAATTCCTCGATCGGCAACGCATCCAAGCCGGCGCGCAACCCGATGCTGCGGTTGCCGGCAGGGCGGGTTCCCCGAAGCACGCCGACAACTCCCGTACGACCGGCGCCCTCCGCCACCTTGTCCAATCCGAAGGTCCGCAGTTTCTCCGACACGTAACGGGCTGTTTCCTGCACATCGTAAAGCAGTATCTCTCCAGCCTCACAATTCCGACATCAGGCATCGTCGCCGGTTTGCTGGCGAGAAGACGTCAGAACCAACGCCGCCTTACCTCGAGCATGGCGATCATGGCCAGAGCAACGCCGGCACTCGCTGTGAGGGCGTTGCCGTGGCCGACAAGGTCGGACAGAAATCCCAACACTGCCGCACCGGCGGCGGAAGAACCGACCGCCACGACCGCCCACAGGCTCATGATGCGACCGCGAAAGGCGTCGTAGATGGATAGCTGGATTGCGCTCTGGCAGACAATTCCCGTTATAGTGGCACAGAGTGCCATTGCCGCGGCCAGTACCAGCGCGGCCGTCCAGGACGCCGCGACACCCATGGCGGCTGTTCCGATCAGTCCCAGAATGCTGGACACACGGGCAGTGACCAGCCGGACCTGGCCGTCCGTATGTGCAAACACCGCTATCAACACTCCTGCCGTGACGGCGCCAAGTCCGGTAGCCGAGGTCAGGACGCCGAACCCTGCGGCACCCTTGCCAAAGGTGCCGTCGGCAATGACCGGCAGGATTTCAAGTGATCCCCTGACCAGGAACGACGAAATGGCGGTCAGTGCCAGGGCCAACCTGATGCGCGGATTCTCGAATGCCGTGTCGAATCCTTCCTTCAGCGCTCCCCAAAACGGCGGTGGTGATTCCTGCGGGCGGTCCCGAGCACGTAATCTGAGCACTGATAGGGCTGCAAGTATGGGAAGGTAAAAGATCACTGTCAGAAGGATCGCCGAACCGGTACCGAGGGCCGCTATGGCCAATCCCCCGATCGCCGGACCAATCATTCGTGTAATGTTGAAGTTGATGGCGACGATATTGACCACGGAATACACGTCCGATCTGTCAACCAGCCTGGGGGCGAGGGACATCCGAATGGGCGCATGAGCCGCCATGGCAATACCCACGGACAAGGCGTAGATTGCCAGTTGCAGGGGTCCCAACGCACCAATTGCGAAGAGAAACCAGAGCAGCAGGGCCAGGCACATGAACGTCGATTGCGTAATCAGGGCAGCGCGGCGAACATCTGTCCGGTCGATCAAAACGCCGAACAGCGGTCCGGCAATCATGGTTGGTGCGTAATAGAGGAAAGCTATGAGGCCGACATAACTTGCGAGATGTGTCAGATCCCACGCGATCCAGCCAACGATGACCCGCAGCATCCAGAGAGCGTTCGTCGCAAAATGATTTCCAGCCAGGTAAATGCGGAAATTTCCGGATTTCAGGGCCGAGAGATTCATCCAGTCAAATCGCTCGAGTCATGCGTTGTCCGGCGGAAGGCACCCCGCGGCAGTCCGGCATGCAGTTGCCACGCAGGTTTTCCGGCCTTGATCGAAACGAAGTGGAACATCACGGGCGCGTTACCGTCGCGGCCTTGGAACCCGCCTCGGCATTCATCGATTCGAACGGCTTCCGGAACGATCTGGACTGGATCGTCGGATAGATGTTCTTTCCCGGTCCGGTTCTGCGCGAGCAGAGGCCATGACAGGCGCTCTGCTTGCCCGGCCAGCGGAGGTCAATGTGACCCGTCATTTTCCAACACATCATGACAACTCATCCCCGGCAGTCTGGTACTATCGAACGATGATTGCCCGAAAGTCATTGACGTTCGTCCCGGTCGGTCCGGTTTCGAAGAGTGTCCCTGCCGCTTTGAACGCCAGATACGAGTCGTTCCGTTCGAGCAGGTCTGCAGAATCCAGCCCTCGGCCTGAAATGACCCGGGTTGTGTGTGTGTCGGCGAACGCGCCTGCATTGGATTCGGTTCCGTCAATTCCGTCAGTATCGGCGGCCAGGGCGGCAATTCCGGTGCAACCCTCGATCTCCTGCGCAAGTGACAGCAGAAACTCGGTGTTTCGACCTCCCTTGCCGGGGGATTTGAGCGTCACGGTGGTTTCGCCACCCGAAAGCAGAGCCACGGGCCTTTCAAACGGGCGGTTGAAACTCGCGATCTCCTTCGCAATCGCCGCCATGACCCGGCCAACCTCGCGGGCCTCGCCTTCAATGGCGCTGGACAGGATCGCCGCGTTGAGCCCGTGGCGTACCGCCGCGGATGCAGCCGATTCAAGTGACGCGGCAGCAGACGCGATCACGCAGACTTCCATTCGGGCGAACGCGGGATCGTCGGCATGGGGTGCCGGCGAATTCCCCTTGCCGATATGGCCAGTTACGGATTCCGGAAGGGATAACCCGTACCTCTTGATGAATTCCAGCGCATCGCCTGGGACCGGTCGTCCGGGCACGGTCGGACCGGAGGCGACATCTGCCGGGTTGTCGTCGGGGACATCCGAGATGACGTAAGTCACAACCCGCGCCGGGCCGGCCGCCAGGGCGAGCCTTCCCCCCTTTATCGCGGAGACCTGCCGGCGAATCGCATTCATTGCCGAGATCGGAGCGCCGGACGCCAGGAGCGCCCTGTTCAGTTCCTGTTCATCCTCAAGAGTCAGACCCTCGGGAGGGAGAGGCAGGAGCGAGGACCCTCCGCCCGAAATCAGCGATATCACGAGGTCGTCGCTTCCCAGGCCGGACACAAGATCAACCATACGCTTCGCAGCCCGGAGGCCATTCGCGTCGGGAACGGGATGCGCCGCTTCCATCACCTCGATATGGCGGCACTGCTGTCCGTTTCCATAAGGGACGGCCACTGCACCGGACACCGGACCTGTCCAGATTCTTTCCAACTCCCGGGCCATGATGGCGGATGCCTTGCCAGCACCGACCACGACGCAGGATCTGTCCCTCTTCTTCGGCAGGTGCCTCGAAAGGGCTCGTGCCGGATCCGCAGCATCCACTGCGGCGCGGAACATCTCTTCCAGGATGAGGAAGTCATCATTCATGATCGATCCAGATTCGCGCAAGTGGCGACCGGTTGAAAGGACCGACCGCCGGTTCGAACCGGCCCGTTGCCTGCTTTCTGGTCCATGGGTGCCCTGAAGTAGATTTTTTCTTGGCAATTGCAATCGTTCGGCGCATGTAAGATTCACACACCGCATGTACGGGTGCAGGTTCAGGAATTCATGACCTGTAAGGGACACGCAGATGGGATTGATGACACCAACTTCTTTCTGGCACGCCGAGGAACACGAGATCTTCACAGAGAGTGTCAGGCGCTTTTTCGACAGGGAAATGAAGCCAAATGCCGACCGGTGGGTCGCAGAAGGTGTCTGCGATCGGGATTTCTGGCACAAGGCCGGTGAAACCGGGCTGATGGGCGGCTCGGTCCCGGAGGATTACGGCGGCAGCGGTGGCGGGCTGGGGTTCGATTCGATCGTCCTCTACGAACAGGGCGCCTGCGGGGATGGTAGCTGGGGCTACGGCATCCAGTCGATCGTGATTCACTACATCCTTGCCTACGGATCGGAGGAGCAGAAGAGCAACTGGATCCCCAGGCTGGTGTCGGGCGAGTCGGTCGGCGCACTGGCGATGTCCGAACCTGGCGGAGGCTCGGATGTGCAGGCGATCCGGACGGCTGCAGAGAAGGACGGCAACCAGTATCGCATCAACGGATCAAAGACCTTCATAACCAACGGCATGACGGCAGACATCATTCTCGTCGCGGCGAGGACGGGCGGAAATTCCGGCGCCAAGGGAATTTCCATCGTCGCGGTAGAAACCGGAACAACCGACGGGTTCCGACGCGGGCGCAGGCTCGAAAAGATGGGATTGCGCGGAAACGATACAGCCGAGCTGTTCTTCGACGACGCCAAGATTCCGATGTCAAACCTTCTCGGCACCGAGGAGGGCCAGGGCTTTTACCAGATGATGACCCAGCTGCCCTGGGAAAGGCTGCTGATAGGCATATCGGCACTCGGCTTCATGGATCTCGCAGTGGACATCACGACCGACTATGTGAAGCAGAGAAAGGCCTTCGGACAACGGATCATGGATTTTCAGAACACCAGATTCAAGCTGGCCGAGGCAAAGACGAAATGCGAACTGCTCCGGTCCTTCGTCAATGACTGCATTGGCCGGATCGAGAAGAACGCCCTCGACCCCGCGACCGCGTCGATGGCCAAGTACTGGGGCAGCCAGGCCCAGAACGAGGTCATGAACGAGTGCCTGCAGCTGCATGGAGGATATGGCTACATGTCGGAGTTTCCGATCTCGCGCCTCTACACGGATGCCAGGGTCCAGATGATCTACGGTGGAACGAACGAGATCATGAAGGAACTGATTGCCCGTTCACTCGACAGTTGAGACTGCTTCGGACCCTGCAGCCGGCATGCATTCATGGAGACCGGGCGGATAGGCCGTTGCGGTCCGAACCCAGGATTCCGTCGATTTCCCGTCTGGCCACCACCCAGATTATTCGGGACGCGATCGCAAATCCCGTGATCACGCTCGCGGCAATTCCGAACCAGACTCCCCAGGTGCCCCACTCAAAGACCAGAACGAAGAGTGCGCAGAAGAAGGCTATTCCGAAACCCTGCCGATAGATGCCGATCCAGAGGGTGAACATCGGGCGCTTGAGTGCCTGGAGCAGTGAGTTCATCGCGAACATGAGAATGTAGAAAGGAAGCAGGAAACCGTCGACATTCAGGTAGTTGCTACCCAGCCTGACCACTTCCGGATCGTCCGAAAACAGGCTCATCGCCGGTCTTGCGGCGAACCAGAGAATCAGGGCGGCCAGCAGCATGAGTGCGACGCCGGCCTTGCAGCAGAACACGAACGCTTCCCTTACACGATCGAATTCCTGAGCCCCGAAATTCTGTGCTGCAATCGGCAAGAGCGAAAAGGTCAGGCCGAATGCAGGCAGCAGCAGCATTTGCTCGATCCTCAGTCCGACACCATATGCGGCGATCGCTTCGGGCCCGAACGGCCTGAGATAGAGCTGAACGACAAACGCCCCGATCAGCATGATGATCATCGCCGAACTTGCGGGAAGGGTCAGCGAGGTGATTTCCCGGAAGTGCCTCGGGCGCGGGCGGTAATAGACCCATTTCTGCCCGGCCATCAGTTCCGATCGGTAGAGCCGCCAAAGCAGGTAGGCAAGAACGCCGGATTGCGACGTCAGGGTCGACAAGGCGATCCCGTTGAATCCCAGGGCCGGAAATATCCCCGGTATTCCGAATATCATCAAGGGGTTGAGTGCAACGTTGGCAAGGAATGCAGCGATCTGGGCCCATTGCATCGACACGGCATCGCCCTGTGCAGCGAGAATTCCGTTGGTTGTAAACGCGATGATGAATGCCGGAGTGGCGAGCAAGAGAACATCAAGATAGGCGTTTGCCAGGCTGCGGAACTCTCCCGGCTCGGAAACCGCGCTCACCAGCAAAGGCGACACGACATAACCGACAGCCATGAGCAGCAGGGACGCAATCAGCGAAAAGGCAACGCCCTGGCACGCAATCATCCGCGCGTGCCGTCGCCGTCCCGCGCCCAGGGAGTTGCCGACCAGCGCCCCCATCGCCGAATTGATGCCGAAACCGAATGAAACCAGGATGAAGAACACGTGGAACGATACCGCGAGCCCTGCCAGGGCGTCGGTCGAGATTATGCCGGCAAAATAGCTGTCCACGACATTGTAGAGAGTCGTGAACACCATTCCGACAGCCATGGGAATGGCCATCCGCCTGAAGTGCCCGGGAATCGAGCCCCTTGTCAGATCAGCTGTGCGCGAATTGGCCATGTCAGGCTGCGGGCCTCATTCCGGAATCGGGCAGTACCTCTGGAACCGCCTTTCAGGCAGGTTCAGGTCTTGTCCTGGCCATCCACTGGAAGAAGAAAGCGAAAATCGCAACCGGAATCGGCCTGCATGACTTCCCGCGCGTAAAGCTGATCATAACCCCTGAGAGCGTCCGGGTCGGGAGCAGACGGTTTCAGGGACTGCCGGCGACCGTCCAGTTCACCATCATCCACCAGCAGGTCAAGCCGCTTGTCCTGCACGGACACCCGGACGCGATCACCGGTCCTGACGAGCGCAAGTGGTCCTCCAACGGCAGACTCCGGTGTCACATGCAGAACGACCGCCCCATATGCCGTCCCCGACATGCGGGCATCCGAGATCCTGACCATGTCCTTTACACCCGCCGCTGCAAGCTTTCGGGGAATGGGAAGGTATCCGGCCTCAGGCATGCCGGACTTGCTGGCCGGGCCGGCATTCCGCATCACCAGGAAGTCGTCCTGCCCGACGTCGAGTTCGGGGTCATCGATGCGCGCGGCCAGATCTGCCGGAGAATCGAACACAACCGCCCTTCCCTCGCGCTCAAGCAGGTCGGGGTCGGCGGCCGACCTCTTCATGAGCGCTCCACGCGGCGCCAGTGTCCCGAAGAGAGCGACAAGTCCTCCATTCGGCTCGAAAGGCTCCGAAATCGACGCAACGACCGAACGGTCCGAGGATTCGGCGGAATTCGTGATTCGCTGTCCGATCGTCTCTCCGGTAATTGTCCTGCACTCCAGATTCAGCAGTGGTTTCAGCTCCTGGAGCACCGCAGGCAGGCCACCGGCCCGGAAGAAATCCTCCATGTAGTGATTGCCCACCGGCTTCAGATTGACCAGCACCGGAGTCGAATCCGAAATCTCGTTCAGTTGCTCCAGTGAAATCCGAATGCCCAACCGCCCGGCGATCGCAGTCAGGTGGATCACCGCGTTCGTGGATCCTCCCAGGGCGAGGAGCACTCGCAGGGCATTGCAGAATGCTTCCCTCGTCATGATTTCGGATGGTCTCACGGGAGCGACAGCCAGGCCTGCCGCCACCTTGCCGGTCAGTTCCGCTGCCCTGAGCCGGTCCGCATGGACTGCGGGGATCGCCGCTGACCCCGGCACGGTCATCCCGAGCGCTTCGGCGATGCAGGCCATCGTCGAGGCAGTTCCCATGACTGCGCAGGTTCCGGCCGTTGTTGCCAGTTGCGATTCGATCTGCCTTATTTCGCCTTCCTCGAGTTCCCCAGCACGGTGCATTGCCCAGAACCGGCGGCAGTCGGTACATGCGCCGAGCCTTTCCCCCTTGTGACTGGAGGTCAGCATGGGACCGGCGACCAGCTGGATTGCCGGTGCATCGGCAGATGCTGCTCCCATCAGCTGGGCCGGAACCGTCTTGTCGCAACCGCCCATCAGCACGACCGCATCCATCGGCTGGGCCCTGATCATCTCCTCGGTGTCGAGCGACATCAGGTTTCGGAACTTCATGCTTGTCGGATGCAGGAAGACCTCGCCCAGCGAGATCGTCGGAAATTCGATCGGCAATGCGCCTGATGCCAGCGCGCCTCGCTTCACCGCGTCGAGAAGTTCGGGAAAGTGCCGGTGACAGTTGTTGAATCCCGAGGCGGTGTTGGCGATTCCGACGATCGGTCGGGAGAGCATTTCACCGGAATAGCCAAGGGACTTGGCAAAGGATGTCCGCAGATAAGTCGAGAATTCCGGATCACCGTAGTTCGTGAGCCGCGTGGCAAGGCCGTGTTCAGGCTTGGGCATTGGACATTCCAGGTCAGATCTGCCGGGTTCCATTCCGGCCTGTGGAGTCTATTACAGGAATTCGTCCCGGCATGGCGAGCGTACATCGTTTGCCCGGAAACCGGCCCTCGCAACACCCGCTCTCCGCAAGACTGCATCGTGGTTGGCCACTTTGGACATGGTTTCAAGACCATTCGAAGGACGTGACGGAAACTGCGTCCGGGGACGGCTATGGTTCTTGCCGGTCTTGCACCCTGACGAATTCCGGAAATGACCGGATTCCCAGTTCGGTCATATCCTGCCCCAGTTCCTCGGCTTCCGGGGAAATTCTGGCACCGAGAAACTGGTCGATGACAAGCCAGGCCGCAAGTGACGCGCCAAAGACAAACACGCCGATCGTGACTGCACCGGTCAGTTGAACCAGAAAATTGCCACCGCCGGCAATGCACACCGCCAACGTTCCCCAGACTCCGGCACCCATATGCACTGATATCGCGCCCACCTCGTCATCAATCCTCAACCGCTGCAGCGCGCGCATTCCAATCGTCGACACCAGGCCGCCAACTCCGCCAATGACGAGCGCCCATGACTGCTCCGATATCTCGGGGCCGGCAGCGATGGCTACCAACCCCCCCAAGACACCGTTGAACGAGGCGAGAGGATCGACCCGGCCAAAGATCACGCGTGACAGCCCGATCGACACGAAGAACCCTGCAAACGAAGCAATAAGACTGTTTGAAATCACGAGGCTCACTGCGACCGCGTCCTGGATGCCGGACAGGAACAGGTGAGAACCTCCGTTGAATCCCAGGAAACCAAGCCAGACAATGAAGATCCCGAGTGCAACATTCGGCACATTGTTCGGCGCGGTCTGCGTAATGGTACCATCGGGGCCGAACTTTCCTTTACGCGCACCGACGACAGCCCCTCCCGCCAGTGCCGCCCAGCCACCGGTCGAGTGCACAACCGTTGCCCCCGCGAAGTCCGAAAAACCCATGGCGGCGAGCCAGCCGCCACCCCAGGTCCAACTGCCGACAATGGGGTAGATTACGGTCGACAAGAAAGCGACGAACAGGAGAAATGGAAAAAGTCGAACCCTTTCGGCCAGAGTACCGGAGACGATAGAACACGTCGACGCCACGAAGACGGCCTGAAAGAGCCAGGCGGAATCCAGCGAGTAGCCGAATTCCATTGCCGCTTCGACTTCTCCCTTGCCAGCCGCGAGCGCCAGTTCCGACGCCGGGTCCCGGTAGAACAATCTGACAGAGCCGAACCAGCCACCGGGTTCGACACCGACATACATCAAGTTGTATCCGAACAGGTAGAAGCCGACTATCGATATGCTCAGAAGGCCTATGTTCTTCAGGCAGACAACGGATGTGTTTCTCGAGTTGACGGAGCCGGACTCGATCAACGCAAAGCCCGCGGACATCCACAGGACCAGGGCTCCCCAGAATGCGAATGAGAAAGTGCTCAGGATAAATCCAAGTTCCGGGTCGAGGCCGGCATGAGCATGTACAGGCACTACGGTTTTCCCCCGGCACAGGGAACTCTTGCCGACTCTTGAAACTGTCTGCTGCTGCCGTGACACCGGCTACAGAACATGGGTCGGTCAAGCACAGAGACAGTTCCGGCAATCCTGATCGCACTGGATGCGTGGAAGGACATCATGGCGAAAGGCCAGGCGCACCTTCGATGATCACTGTCCTGCTTGACTGCAACCTTGGCTCCCTGTTGCCCGATTCGGCAGATTCCGGCAGTTTCGTGCCGCCCGTTATTCCCGACCTGCAGGAACGCGGAATGACCTTCCCTGGTTCGGACTGTGCAAGCTCGAATATGTTCAATCGCATCCGTCCCTGAAAAGTGCTAGTACATTGAACAGACTTGCCAAGTGGAAATCGACCCCAATTTGTGGAGTTCGGCGATGCCCGATTGCAAATTCAAACCCAAGATTGCGGAATTTCCAGTCATAAATCAACAGGTCAACTGCGTATCAAGATGTACAAGTGTCATTGTCCAATCTCCTCTGGCCCTTCAGTTCCCGAGACGTTCTGCCCCGATGCCCTTGAGCGGCAACTATCTGTCCGTATAGCGAACACTCACTCACACTCGAGTTCAGGTCACAGGCTCCTTTCCTGGCCATTCCGGTCGGCCCTTCTGCTTTTGTCGGTTGGATTGCTGCTGGCCTCGGACGCCCATGCTGCGGTTGACGCCGAATCACGATTCGTCCTGAACAGCTTTGCATTCCTTGTCTGGGGTGTGCTGGTGATGTGGATGTGCGCCGGGTTCACGATGCTTGAAGCCGGCGTCGTCAGGACCAAGAATGCCTCGGTGATCTGCCTGAAGAATGTCGGGGCCTATTCCATTGCCGGGCTGACCTTCTACCTGTTCGGATACAACCTGATGTATACCGGGGTCGGCGACTGGATCGGGACGCTGAAGTTCTTTCACGGCATCAGCGGTGAGGAGAAGGCACTCCTTGACGGTGGCGGCACTGTCATGGAGTCGGCAGTCTTCCATTCGCATTCGACCATGTCGGGCTGGTTCTTCCAGATGGTGTTCGTGGCCACATGTGCCTCGATCGTCTCGGGTGCGCTGGCCGAGCGGGTCAAGCTCTGGTCCTTCTTCCTGTTTACTGCGGTCCTGACCGGGATCATCTACCCGACCATCGGCGCCTGGACATGGGGCGGCGGCTGGCTGGCGAGGCTGGGTTTCCAGGATTTCGCCGGCTCGACGATCGTTCATTCCACCGGTGGCTGGGCTGCGCTGGCCGGGGTGATCATCGTCGGGGCGAGGAGCGGCAAGTTCCGCCCGGACGGGTCGGTGAAGTCCACGCCTCCGTCCAATGTTCCTGCGGTCACGCTGGGTGTGTTCATCCTCTGGTTCGGATGGTTCGGGTTCAACGGCGGATCGCAACTCTCGCTCGGCAGCGCAGCAGACGCCATCGCCGTGGCCGGCATCCTGGTCAACACCAACCTGGCGGCCGGTGCCGGGGTGATGGCAGCCCTGTTCATTTCCAAGCCGGTGATTGGGCGGGTTGATCTTCTCGCCACCCTGAACGGCGCAATCGGCGGGCTGGTCGCGATCACCGCCGCCCCCGACATCCCCGATCACAACTGGGCCATCTTCATTGGCGCCGTCGGAGGCATCATCGTGGTTCTCGGTCTGAAGGCGATGGACATGTGCCGGCTGGACGATGTCGTCGGAGCAGTCCCGGCCCACCTCTTCTCCGGCATCTGGGGAACGCTTGCCGCCTCGATCAACTCCGATGCCGACTTCCTCGTCCAGCTGATCGGCATCGCCTCGATCGGAGCGTTTACCTTCCTAACATCCCTCGCCGTCTGGTGGATCATCGACAAGCTGGTCGGCGCCCGCATCTCGATGACCGTCGAGATACTGGGTCAGGATGCGGCGGAACTCGGGATCGAGGCCTATCCCGAGTTCGTTCTCATGCCCGATGCCGACGAATTGCAGGCCTGGAGCGACGAGTTGGACACCAAGTAGGCGGACCCCAAGCCGGGCATGGACAAGACGTCATTGCACCGCGGTCCGCGGGCGTGAATCGAAGGCCAGACCCACCGAGGACCCGTGCACAGATCACTCCGGGAATGACAATTTGTGCAGTGAATTCCCCGCCTGAGAAAGGCAGTTCGGCTCCGTCCGGCTGTCAAAAGCAAACGATTCCTGCAAGCTCCGGATCGTTCCGGTGATTGCAGACATTCAGGACCCGGAAACATCCTTCCCCGTGTCCCGTCGCCACCCCTGGTTCACCGACCGGGATTTGCCTGCCTTGCAGTTGCAAGGGCAAGCACTAGCACGGCCAGCAATACCGATCCTCCGCCAACAAGCTCCGGGCCGGTAATGCTCTCGAACCCTGCCATCCAGACCCAGACCGGGCCAAGCACGCTCTCGATCAGGACGAGCACGCTGACCTCTGCAGCAGGGATATAGGGCGTGCCCCAGGTCAGGCAACCAATGCCGATGCCAATCGCGAACATCCCCATCGCAAGGACGACAAGCATGTCATGGAGTGAGACGCCAAGACCGGATTCAAACAGGAGCGAAAAGACGAAGCCGTAAATGCCTGACAGCACGCCCGCAACGAAGGTCCCGCCGAGGATATCCGACTTTCTGCACCGGCGCGCAAAGACCAGCATGAGCGAAAAACAGGCGGCGGAGAACAAGGCGCAGACATTTCCGAAGGTTCGACCGGAACCCACCCCGTCGCCCACCATGAAGAGAATGCCGCAACATGCCAAAGCCATTGAGAACCAGGTGAACGGGTGCGGTTTTTCCCTGATCCAGACCCAGGCGAGAGATACGGCAAAAAGTGGTGACGCGGTCAACATGAACAGGGCCGACGCAACGCTCGTATTGAGTATTGCAAAGACAAAGCCCGTAAATGCACCCGAGAGAATCGTGCCCATTATTGCGTCATTCCTGTCAATTGATTTCAGTACGGCCAGTGGAGACACCTTGCGCCGCATACAGATGATTGCCAGGAGCGCAACACAAAGGGAAAGCGAGCGATAGAACAGGATCTGGAACCCGCCTGCAGTTTCCACGAATCTGAGATAGACCGACGATGTGCTCATGAAGACAGCGCCGAGCACCACCAGCAATATCGCGCTTTGCCTGGTCATCCGCCTTCCCCGATCCAGTACCGACCGGATGGTGGCGGACGGTTTGCGGATCCCTGTTCCGGTCCAGGGAAAGAATGATGTTCACTCACAAACCACACCATCATTGTCACCATCCCGCATGAAACGATACGCCGGGTGTTCGCTGGCGACCGGCGCAATACCATGTCTGCGAGCCTCCTTGCAGGTTATTCGCCCGTTCCGGTTGTCATCCCAGAGCGCAAGTGCATCGACACCCTGTTCCACCGGGACGGGAACTTCCTGTCGTCTCGTTCGTCCGGGCACAACCTCCCCCTCGAGGATCACGAGATCGAAACTGTCGCAGCCTTCAATCACCTGATCGATTGCACGGGCTTCGCGGGTGTCTATCGAGAGGTCATACTTCCTCCGGACACGGATGACCCTGTAGACGAACCAGCAGCGGTTGACCTGCGGCATCCATTCGGCCGCATCCCTTGCGCATTTCGCATTTGCTGAACACCGGTTGACCTCGGGCGCGGCGAGCGTCAGGTTCAGCAGGTCTGCCGCGAACTGCCTCCGGACTGCCGGCGTGGCGGCGCACAGGCCGCTGTCATGGGCCTCTGAAAGCGCAACAATGTGTTCGATGTCAGTCTGCTTCGGACTCTCGAACGTCCTTCCGGTATACGGGCCATAGACCGTGCCGGTCTGCGACTTGATGATCTCCTCTTCCATGCTGGCTGGATACCGGTAGCTGCTGCGATCGTAGGTTGAGCATCGATGTTCGTCGGCAACACGGATCCCGCGCCAGGTCGCCGCATCGGCCCCGATCGCCGGAAGCGCCAAGAGGACGAGAGCCAGCCAGGCCAGATTCCTCTTGCAGTGGCAAGCAATCCGGTCAGTGGTCGCGCCCGTGCAGCCTTGTCGCCTCAACACGCCAAAATCTCTCCGCTCGTTTCCTTCAGCGGCTCTGGTCGGTCTCAAGGCGGCGCTCAAGCCAGCGCACCCCTGCCGACACGATGAGTATCAAGACCAGATATTCCAGGACGAGTATCGTATAGATTTCCAGTGGCCTGTACTCTGTCACGACGAGTTCATTCGCCTTCCGGGTCAGCTCCTGCATTCCGATAACCGAAACCAGGGACGACATCTTGAGCATGTAGACGAGCTGGTTGCCGAGAGCCGGAAGGATACGGCGAATTGCCTGCGGAAGAATGACGAACCACATCGTGTCCCGGTAACTCAGCGAGATCGAGTGCGCTGCCTCGTACTGGCCCCGGTCTATGGACTGTATGCCGGCCCGGAATATCTCGGCCTCGAAGGCACTGTCCGACAGGGCAAGGGCAATGACCCCGGCCCAGAACACGTTGATCGAGATACTGGTGACCTGCGGCATGCCGTAATAGACCCAGAGAATGAGCACCAGAATCGGGATGGCGCGTATCACTTCCACGTAGGTCCTGTTGATGCCGCGAAGAAGGCGGCTGGGAGCTAGTCCCGGCAGGGCAATTGCAAGCCCGACCACGACCGAGATCGAGATTGCCGTCAGGGAAAGAAGTACAGTGTATTGCAATCCCCCAATCAGGAACTTCAGGTTTGTAAGTCCCGTCTGGGTAGACGGATTGACCACGTACCATCCCCATTGCTGCGAGCACCCGGTAAGCAGCATTGCCGTGGTCACCAGGAATGCGGCCGCGTATGGTCTAATTGTTCCGTTCGTGTTCACCGCCGACCCCTAATGA
Source organism: Paracoccaceae bacterium (assembly GCA_963664715.2). Lineage (GTDB taxonomy): Bacteria > Pseudomonadota > Alphaproteobacteria > Rhodobacterales > Rhodobacteraceae > JAPOXR01. The sequence continues at coordinate 30,061 of CAXXUY010000007.1, read as the reverse complement.
TGAAGAATCTTGTCCAGGAACTCGGCGCAGCGATCGCTTTCCGGGTCGGTGAAGAATGTCTCCGGGTCGGCTTTCTCGACGATCTCCCCGTGATCCATGAACACCATCATGTCCGCAACGCGCCGGGCGAACCCCATTTCGTGAGTGACGCAGATCATGGTCATTCCGCTCTCGGCCAGTTCCGTGATCACATCCAGAACCTCGTTGATCATTTCCGGATCGAGCGCCGATGTCGGCTCGTCGAACAGCATGATCTTCGGTTCCATACACAGCGAGCGCGCGATCGCGACCCTCTGCTGCTGGCCACCTGAAAGATGACGGGGGAATTTCTCCGCCTGCTCGGGAATCCGTACCCGTTCAAGAAACCTCATCGCCAGTTGTCGCGCCTTCTTCTTCGGCATGTCCCTTGCGCGCACCGGGCCCAGCATCAGGTTGTCCAGAACGGTCAAATGGGGAAACAGGTTGAATTGCTGGAACACCATTCCGATCTTCTGCCGGACGGAATCGATCGACTTCCGTGATGGAGTCAACAACTCGCCGTCCACTGTAATCGATCCATTCTGGTACCGTTCAAGCCCGTTGACGCAGCGGATCAGGGTTGACTTCCCTGAACCGGACGGTCCGCAGATCACAACCCTTTCACCGGCGCGAATGTCCAACGAAACGCCTTTCAGAGCCTGGAAATCGCCGAACCAGGTCGAAACGCCTTCCACTCGGATGATCGGATCACTGCCAATTCCAGCTGAAGTCATCGCTCAACCTTTCCCCTGCTGCTGATGCCCTTTCCACGATGAACTTGCAACCTCGGCGCAATTGGGCAATGAGGACGCCCTATTCTTCATTGGAGTATCAAGATGAAATTACTGAAAATCGCCAGTGCAATCGTGTTTTGCCTGACTGCATTCCAGGCCCACGCCCAGACGGCGCTCCAGGAAATCCTGAACACCGGAGTGCTGAAGGTCGGCACGACGGGTGACTGGAACCCGATGACGATGCGGGACCCGGCCACCAACAGCTATACCGGCTACGACATCGACGTCATGACAGAACTCGCCAACGATCTCGGGGTCGAACTCGAACTCGTGGCTACCGACTGGAAGACACTGGTGAGCGGCGTTACATCCGGCAAGTACCACATGACCGGTTCCGCCTCCATTTCACCGGCGCGCGCAAAGGCCGCCGGTTATTCGATCAGCTATTTTTCCCTGGCAACCGTTCCGTTGATCCTCTCGCAAAATGCCGACAGGTTCATGGACTGGAATGATCTTAACGACCCCGATGTCACGGTCGCCGCCACTCTCGGAACCACGCAGGAAAAGCAGGTCAAGATCTTCTTTCCCGACGCCGAACACAAGATAGTCGAAGCCCCGGCCAGGGACTTCCAGGAAGTTCTTGCCGGACGGGCCGATGCGCACATCACGTCCAACGTGGAAGCATTCAAGCTCGTCGAACAGTATCCACAGATGATGATTGTCCCGGTTTCTGCTCCCAAGGCGCCAACCCCGATTGCCATGCTTCTTCCGCAGGCCGACCAGGTCTGGATCAACTACGTAAATACCTGGATCACTCTCAAGGAAGAGCGCGGCTTCTTCGATGATCTCGGAAGGAAGTGGAATCTCCAGAACTGATTGGGGATCCCGGAGCCTGGCGAAAACCTTCGCCGGGTTCTGACCTGACCCTCGGAAATCGCGGGAGCCGGGTGAAATCCCGGCTCCGGTTTCAGGCCGCGCGGATGTTCGAACCGGGTTGTTTCCGTTGGCCATGTTGCTCGCGGGCGCTCCATGAAGACAGGTGGGGCCGCAATGGGCACCGGTAACATGCCTGTCCGCCTTGACCGAGCGACCTGGTACGAGATCGATGCCTATCTGGCCTGTTCCTCGGGCATCATCATTCCTTGCGGATCTGTCGAACAGCACGGTCCGATCGGCCTGATCGGAACGGATGCGATCTGCTCGGAGAAAATCTCCGAGCGCGCCGCCGAAACGGCGGGCGCACTGGTTGCCCCGACCCTTGCCTACGCCCCCGCTGACTTCAACCTTGCCTTCCCCGGCACCGTCTCGATTGCGCCGGGATTGTTCGAGGCGCTGGCAATGGATATCTGCCGAAGCCTCGCCAACCAGGGATTCACGCATTTCTATTTCCTCAACGGGCATGGGGCCAATATCGTGCCGCTTGAGCGGGTTGCCAGCGGGCTGGGCGACATGCAGGTCAGGATCAGGAGTTGGTGGAGCTTTCCCGAGGTCAACGAGATTCGAAGCGGATATTTCGGGAACTGGGAAGGCATGCACGCAACCCCTTCCGAAATTGCAATCACGCAGGTCATGGAACGGTCCATCCATTCACCCCTCGCTGATGACCCCCCACGGCAGCTTTCTCCCGACTATATCCGCGCAGCCGCCGGTGATCGGCATGGCCCTCCCGGCAGGCACAGGGCCGAATTCCCGGATGGAAGAGTCGGCTCCCATTCAGCCCTGGCGACGCCTGAAATCGGCCTTGAATTGCTGGATGCGGCATCCCGCAGCGTTGCCGAAGACTACCAGCGTTTCATCGAGTGAATTACCGATCAGGGCTGTTCGTTTTCCTCCTTCATCAGGAACATCACGACGAGACTCGGAATGATCCCCGGCCGGTTGCCGGAAAGTGCTGCAGCGGTGCTTGCCTGTCCCCGGCGCCGGATACTCAAGACCGGTTGCAGGCGAGCCGATTTGCTGAAATGCTGGCCAAGGTCACACAGCCTTTGGCTGCTCCCGACGGCCAGTTGACGGCCAAGAACGGGACCAAGATCTACAACCGGAGCGTGACCTCCGGGCAAGAAGACGGGAAGACATGGTTCAGAAGATACTGACAGCCATCACCTTCGCACTTCTCCTTGCCGGTTGCGATATGCCGGATATTCCGGAGTTCGAAGAGAGGGAGGCTGATTCGCAGAACTATCCGACCATGCTGTCAGAGCAGGAATTGAGGGAAAGGGTCCCGGGGCCGGACGAGTATGCCGAGGCGGTGGCAAACCATTGAACTTCCTGACAGTTGCCTGAGAGAAGAACGCTCTGATTCGGCGCGCAGCAGCAATTCTGCAGTCCACCTGCTGTTCGACACTGAACGGCCATCACCCCGTTTCCGCCAGACTCCCGCAATTCGAGTTGATTCCAGCGTGCCATGCCCTTAATCGTTCGACGCCGTGCATGGCGTGCGCGGGCCGCATGCAACAACTGATTTCCCGGAGGGTTTGCAGGTGAACAATCCCCTTTGCCTGGGCATTGCCGGACTTGGCACCGTTGGCGCCGGTGTCGTGAAAATCCTGCAGGAGAACGGCGATATCATCAGCCGAAGGGCCGGACGCGACATACGGATTTCTGCCGTGTCTGCGCGAGACAGATCCAAGGATCGCGGTATCGACATTTCCCGCTATGGCTGGGAAGACAACCCGGTTGCGTTGGCATCCCGTCCTGATGTCGATGTCCTGATCGAGCTTGTTGGCGGAGAGGAAGGTCCTGCAAAGGAATCGGTCGAGGCCGCGATTTCGTCTGGCAAGCACGTTGTGACGGCCAACAAGGCTATGCTGGCCGTGCACGGCCAGCAAATGGCGGAAACGGCTGAAATGGCTGGATGCATACTGCGTTTCGAGGCGGCCGTTGCTGGCGGAATTCCCGTTATCAAGGCCCTTTCCGAAAGCATGGCCGCGGACAGAATCACTCGTGTCATGGGTGTCATGAACGGAACCTGCAACTACATCCTGACCAGGATGGAAGAGACCGGGCAGCCATATGAGGAGATCTTCAGTGAAGCGGAAGAACTGGGATATCTCGAGGCCGATCCAACGCTTGATGTCGGCGGGATCGACGCCGGTCACAAGTTGGCGTTGCTCACTTCGATAGCATACGGGACCCGTGTGGATTTTGCAGGCATGGAAATCGAGGGCATTCAAAAGGTCACGATCGAGGACATCGAGCAGGCGCGTGACATGGGTTTCCGGATCAAGCTGCTCGGAGTTTCCCGGGAATCAGCGGGTGGCATGGAGCAAAGAATGCAACCCTGCCTGGTTCCGGCAACATCGCCCATCGGCCAGGTGGAAAATGCCATGAATATCATTGTCCTGGAGGGCGCTTCTGCTGGACGGATATCATTGCGCGGTGCCGGTGCCGGTGAAGGCCCGACTGCCATGGCCGTGCTTGGCGATGTCATTGACATTGCACGTGGCCGAAGGATTTCGACATTTGGCCAGCCAGCAAAATCGTTGAAATCGGTCAAGCCGGCGCGCATGGCTGCGGTGGGGCCCTATTATCTTCGGTTGCTGCTGGTCGACCAACCAGGCGTCCTCGCCAGGGTGGCGTCCGCACTGGGCGAAGCTGGCGTTTCCATTGACCGGATGCGGCAGTACGGCCACGATACGGAGGCGGCGCCCGTGATCATGGTGACCCACCGGACGACGCAATCCAGCATTGAGAAGGCGATCGCCAGCATCGCCCAATCCGGCGTTTCGCTGAACGATCCCGTGGCATTGCGGATCGAGGAGTTGTGAGCAGGGCGGGCGTTTTCCGGTTCCAAGACGGGGGAGAGAGGCAATGAGCCTGGAGATTGAATTCAGAGACCGGATGCTCTCACTGGGCCTGGCCCGGGTTTCGGAAGCTGCGGCGCTGGCATCCGCCGAATTCATCGGACGAGGTGACGAAAAGGCAGCTGACCAGGCCGCAGTTGACGCCATGCGGAGCCAACTCAACATGCTGGATATCGAGGGTGTGGTGGTCATTGGAGAGGGCGAGCGTGACGAAGCCCCCATGCTTTACAGCGGTGAGAAGGTCGGCACCGGCATAGGACCCTCCGTCGACATAGCACTTGACCCTCTCGAAGGCACCGGCCTTACAGCCAAGGACATGCCCAACGCGCTGACCGTGATTGCAATGGGGCCGCGCGGATCGATGCTCCAGGCGCCGGATGTCTACATGGACAAGGTGGCTATCGGGCCCGGATACCCGGAAGGTGTCGTCGCGCTCGGAATGTCGCCAAGGGAGCGGGTCGAAAGACTTGCCCTGGCGAAGAGATGCTCCCCAAGGGACATCACGGTCTGCATCCTGGAGCGACCCCGGCACGAGGAAACAATCACCGAAATTCGTTCAACCGGTGCTTCAATCAGGCTCATCTCTGATGGCGATGTCGCCGGAATCATGCATTGCACGGAACCGGGAACAACCGGAATTGACATGTACATGGGAATAGGGGGAGCTCCGGAGGGCGTCCTCGCTGCAGCTGCCCTGAAATGCATGGGCGGCCAGATGGAAGGGAGACTCCTGTTCCGGAACGACGACGAAAAACGGCGTGCCGCGGATGCCGGAATTGCAAATCTCGACCGCAGCTATTCGAGACAAGACTTGATCGGCGACCATGTGATCTTCGCCGCGACCGGTGTAACCGACGGTTCACTGCTGCGCGGTATCAGGCAAGGGCCGGGCTACGTTGAAGCGGAAACGATCCTGCTTCGATCCAGAACGGGGTCGCGCCGTCGGATGCACTACAGGCACCTCACCGGATAATGGCGTTTTCAGCTGACACACCGGGAGGTGGAGGAGGCGGGTTGGCTGCGTTCCGGGGCGTGGAGTGTTCCGTGAGCGGTCAAAGGTGGGTGGGGCTCTCGTCGGAGCAAGACAGGCTGGCGCTTGCAATATCCGAGCAGGCCGGGTTGCCCGACCTGATGAGTCGCGTCCTGGCAAGGCAAGGCGTCACTCCGGAAGCCGCTCCGAGCTATCTGGATCCAAAAATCCGGAACATGATGCCCGATCCGTCGACGCTCAAGGATCTGGACAAGGCTGTTTCAAGGTTCGTGAAAGCCGTGGACGAGAGGCAGAGGATCGCTGTCTTCGCTGACTACGATGTGGATGGTGGCAGTTCGGCGGCCCTGTTGATCGACTGGCTTCGTCAGTCAGGGATGACCGCCACGTTGTATGTACCCGACCGGATAGAAGAAGGATTCGGACCCAATGTCCCGGCGATGGCAGGGCTGGCAAGGGGTCACGATCTGATTATCTGCGTGGACTGCGGAACTTCTGCCTTTGAACCCATTGAGGCCGCAACAGGTTCAGACGTGATCATTCTTGACCACCATGTCGGGGAACCCGACCTGCCCGCCGCATTTGCGGTCGTGAATCCGAACCGCCAGGATGAGACCTCTGAACTCGTCCAACTCTGCGCCGCAGGCGTGGTGTTCATGTTCCTGGTAGCCGTCAACAGGGCGATGCGCCCAAATCGGACTGATCTGCCGGATCTCATGCAGATGCTCGACCTCGTTGCGCTGGCAACCGTCGCGGACGTCTCTCCAATGACAGGATTGAACAGGGCATTCGTCCGGAGCGGCATCGAGATCCTGCGGAGACGGAACCGACCGGGACTGAGGGCGCTTGCCGACATTGCCGGAATCAAGGCTGCGCCGAATAGTGGCCAGTTGGGATTTGTGCTCGGTCCACGGATCAACGCAGGCGGCAGAATCGGCAAGGCGGACCTTGGAGCCCGGCTGCTCTCGACGGACAGTGAACGGGACGCCGAAGAGTTGGCGCAGACCCTGGACCAGCTCAACCGTGAAAGACGAAGCCTGGTGGAAGTCGCCTATGACGAGGCATTGAAACAGGTAGAAGAACGAGGTGTCGACGCACCCCTGACCTGGGCAGTCGGCAGTAACTGGCATCCCGGAATTGTTGGTATTGTTGCTGCCCGGCTGGCGGAGTTGACCAATCGTCCAGCCATTGCCGTCAGCCTGTCAGGTGGAATCGGACGGGGTTCCGCCCGATCCGTCCGGGGGGCCGATATCGGGTCTGCCATCATGCGATGCAGGCAGGAGGGACTGTTGCTGAACGGTGGCGGACACAGGATGGCAGCGGGTCTTGAGGTTGAACTGTCTTGCCTGGAGCCCGCCATGGAGCGAATTGGAGCCATTCTTGAAACACAGGGGCTGAAGGTCGGTGCGCCGAGGGAAGTGCGGATCGATGGAGAAATCCAGCCGGAAGCCGCTACGGTCGAGTTGATTGAAATGCTGGAAAGAGCCGGGCCATTCGGTTCAGAGGCACCATATCCTCGTGTTGTTCTTCCGTATCAGAACATTACCTTCAGCCGTGTCGTTGGAGACGGACACCTGCAGGTGACAATGAAGTCGGCGTCGAAGTCCAGGATGGATGCCATCGGCTTCAGAATCATGGACAAGCCTCTTGGAAAGTTCCTGGGGTCACGGTCAACCGGCCCGGTTCACCTGATGGGTCAACTGCTTGCGGACAGTTTTCGCGGAAGGGTGACGCCGAAACTCCGGATCGAGGACGCCGCGCCCGCCTGACTGCGCCGCACGGCCCGGATCCGCGTCCGGTCCATGCCATCGGAAATCCGGGATGCCGAAATTTTCTTGCGCGGTCTCTACTTGGATTGTATTTTGCGCCGACACGGATTCTGCGGTCCCTTCGTCTATCGGTTAGGACGCCAGGTTTTCAACCTGGAAAGAGGGGTTCGATTCCCCTAGGGACTGCCAGAACTCCCTGAATTCCCTTGACAATTAGGAATTCTCCGAAATTCCGGCGACTCGTCATGAGATGGCGATTGCCAGAATCACTCGTCCTGGCCGCGCCGGTTGCGAAGCTGAATGGATGTTCCCTCCGGAGTTGGATGAACGGTCCAGACGGAGTCGGGAGTCACGATTTGTCTCGGATTGCAGGAGGGTTGAATACCGGTTCCGCTACTCCCGAGGTATCGCAAGCAAACAGGAAGGAATCGCCTTGGGACTCTCCGGCATCATCACCGGCGTCAATCGCGGCCGTTGTCACGAACAAATCCGACAAGCCGGGTCCACCGAATGTACAGGACGTGACATTCAGCGCCGGGACCGCAATCCTCTGCCTGATCCGGCCGTCCGGACCATAGACTGTTATTCTGCTGCCTTGCCAGTGAGCACTGAAGATCTGTCCCCGGGAATCCACTGTCAAGCCGTCCGGCAGCCCGTCCTCTTCCCCGATCCTGGCGAACAGGGAACGCTCGAGAGGCCGCCCGGTTTCATCGAGGTGGTATTGGAGGATCCGTCTTCCGGCAGAGTCGGCAAAGTAGGCCTTGCGGCCGCAGGGAGAAAAGGCCGGTCCGTTCGAGATGACAAATCCGCTGTCGACCTCTTCGACCTCTTCGCCAGCGACCCGGTGGAGCATGCCGATCGGCTTGACCTCGTCGACATCGGAAGTGCCCAGCCAGAGTGAGCCATCTGGCGCCACCTTGCCATCGTTGAAACATGCGCCATTACCTGCGGCGACGGGAAGTTCCACCGGTGAGGCCGACCCGGTGACCGGATCAAGCCGGAAAAAACCTGTCGCAGTTGCGAGCAGGGCCTGACACTCGGCGATCCGGACGAGGCAGGCCAGATTCTCCCGAAAACCGTCGGCGATGATCCTGTGCCTGCGCCCTGCGGGATCGTAGCTGTGGACGCATCGTCCAAGCAGGTCCAGCCAGAGGAACAGGCCCGCCTCGGGAAGCCAGATCGGGGACTCGCCCAAGCGTGCGCCGGCAGCAACCTGATCAACCAGTTCTGTCTTCAAATCTGCTCCGGAAACCGTTCGAGAAGTTCGTTCAACTTTACATACCGTATACTGAATTATAGTATACGAGCATGCAGAATTCAGTCAACGCGCCGGCCCGCATCGAGCCAATCCGAAAGAGGCTGGTTACGGAACAGATCATCGAACGGCTCATTCCCGCCATCGCGACCGGCTCATTCCCTCCTGGCCACCGGCTGGTCGAAGATGAACTGGCCTCCGAACTCGGCGTCAGCCGCGTCCCGGTACGCGAGGCCATCCGGGAATTGTCATTGCAGGGGATACTCTGTTCCGCGTCCGGGCGCGGATGGCGAATTGCGCCATTCGACGACCGGCAGATCCGGGAAGTGTGTTCGGTGCGCATCGCGCTGGAAACAATGATGCTGACCGAGGCCATCCAGGCCTTCCGGTCGGATCCTGCGCATTTTGCACCGCTGGACTCCGCAATAGAAGACATGGAGCGGGCGGCAGCGGAATTCGATGTCGACGAGCTTCGCTGCGCCGATGTGAGTTTTCACCGGTCAGCGATCTCGGTCGCCGGAAACTTGCTGGGCCAGAGCATCTGGGAAGGCATCTCGCGTCAGGTCACGATCATTTTCGGACTCGAGATCTATAGCGACCCGGATTTCGCGGCTGTCATCAAGCAGCACCAGACTCTTCGCAACTTCCTTGCAGAAGGAAACCCTGCGAGACTTGGAGCGGTTCTCAGGGAACACATAACCGGTCGGAACCTGAGAACCGCATTGTCTCCAAACCCGACGAATCAACCAGAAAACAGGAGAAAAAGATGATTCGATTTCGTGACTATTGCGTGAGCGCGGCAGCAGTTGCCATAACTGCAACCTGCGCGACAGCACAGGAGGTTCGTCTCTTCAGCTTTGAAGGCTACGCCGAACCTGTATGGGTTGAACCTTTTGAAGCCGAGACGGGCTGCAGCGTCAGCGTTGCCTATACCGGTTCCGTTGATGAAATGTTCGCCAAGATGGCTGGAAGCGACGGGGCCGATTACGACCTGATCTCGATCGACACCTCGATCATCCAGCGCTACCTGGACAACGGGCTGATCATTCCGTTCGACATGTCGATGGTACCGAACACGGCCAACCTGCTGCCGTCGTTCAGCTCTGTTGCCGAAGTGATGAGCGGTGGCGAGACCTATGGTGTCTCGATCGCCTGGGGTTCGCTCGGACTGATCTACGACAGGGAAGCGTTTCCGGATGGCGTCGACAGTTGGGAAGCCCTTTGGGATCCCGCGAATGCCGGGCATATTCTTTCCCTCGACGACGCCAACAACAACGTCACCAATGCCGCCATCATCCTCGGAATCGAGAACCCCTTCAACCTGAGCGATGAGGATTTCGAAGCCGTGAAGCAGAAGCTCATTGAGCAGAAGCAATACCTGATCAGCTACTATGCGGGCTTCGAGGAAGGCGTGAACATCTGGGACACGAGCGAAGCGAACCTGATGTTCTCGATGGGTGAATTCCAGGCCGTCGAGCTCGCCAACCGCGGTTACGATGCCGTCTATTCAATTCCCAAGGAAGGAGGAATTGGCTGGTTGGATACCTGGGCCCTGTCAAAGGGTGTCCAGGACACCGAGTGCGCACATAAATGGGTCAACCATTACCTCAACGGTGTAACCGGGCCGACCATGACCGAAATCAACGGATACGGAAACACGACGAACGAGAGTCCGGAACTCGACTATGCCGACAAGCTTGTCTGGCTGCAGCCGGTAGAGGATTTCGATCGCCGCGTTCAGGTCTGGAACGAAGTCAAGGCCGCTCAATAGACTCAAGACGCAGGGCATCCCGGGATGCCCTGCCCTCCATTCGGGGTTCCCGAAACACACGCGTCCGGGTATATTTTCGGATGCAATCCGAACCATGGGACACGAGCGTGAAGATAACTGATGTCACATGTCATGTCCTGGTCGCCGACGATTTCGACCCGGGCCTGACATCTTCGGCCCAGGACAGCCTCCTGGTCGTCGTCGGTACCGACGAAGGTGTGGAAGGTTACGGAGAAAGCGACCTCAACCCCTGGATCGGCCGTGCATGCATCGAGGCTCCGGGCACGCATACCATGGGCCTTTGCATGCGCGATCTGCTCATCGGGCGTGACCCTCGCGATATCGAGTCAATCTGGAACGACATCTACACGTTTACGGCAATGAATGGTCGCCGGGGCGCCGTCATTCACGCTCTCGGCGCCGTCGAGATGGCGCTTTGGGACATTGCCGGCAAGATCGAATGCAAACCTGTCTGGCAACTGCTCGGACAAAGGCGGGACACGCCGGTCATACCGTACGCATCCCTTCAACCCGCCGGAAAGACCTTCGAGGAATATCGCGACGCATTGTGCGCATCTGCCGAGAACGCAAAGCGGCTTGGCTTCCGCGCGGTCAAGGCAGAATGCACGATGGCAGGCCCATACGCCCATGACGGGATGAATGAGAGTTACGAGCGGCATACCGACGTGGTCGCCGCGGTGCGTGAAGCCATTGGTCCGGAGATTACGCTGCTCGTGGATGTCCAATACGTCTGGCGCGATGCAGAGACAGCCTACGCAACAGTTCGCAACTGGGACGAATACGACATCTATTTTCTCGAGACGCCGATCTGGCCTGACTTCCTGGATGAACATGCCAAGCTGGCCGGGCTCGTGCCATATCCTATCGCTTCAGGTGAATGGCTCTCGACGAAGTGGGAATTTGTCGACCTGATCGAACGCGGCGGAATTGGTGTTGTCCAGCCCGATGTCGGGCGCGTCGGCGGGATCGGAGAGGCAAGAGCCGTCTGCGAGATGGCCGCAGCCAGAAATCTCCCGGTCGTGCCGCATTGCTGGAAGACCGGGGTGTCACTTTCCGCAACGGCCCATCTGGCCTTTGCCACACCTTGCATCAGCTTTATCGAGTACCTCCCTCCGCAACTCTGCATCGAGAAGCTGAGGCGCGAACTGGCCACGGAAGACCTGGTCTTCGAGAACGGTGAAATACATGCACCGACGAAGCCCGGCCTCGGGGTCGAGATCAATTGGGACGCAGTCAAGGCATATGGCCAGGCATGAGTCCAGCGGCCCGGCAGTCAACCAGGAACTGCCGTTGCTGCGTATCCGTGGGCTGGGAGTCCGGTTCGACACGTTCAACGCCATCAATCCGCTTGATCTCGATGTTCACGACGGCGAGTTCCTGACAATTCTCGGCCCGTCCGGCTCAGGCAAGACAACTCTCCTGCGCACCATAGCAGGGTTCCAGCCGCCGAGTGCCGGCGGAATCGAGTTTGACGGGCGGGACATTGCGGACATGCCCATCAACCAGCGCCCATTCAATACCGTGTTCCAGGATTATGCGCTCTTTCCGCACATGACGGTCCGGGAAAATGTCGGATTCGGACTTCGCGTGCGCGGAACCGGTCGAAAGCAACTGAACGACCGGGTCGATGTTGCGCTCGGGATCGTCGGTCTCGAGGAACTCGGTTCAAGATACCCGTCCCAGTTGAGTGGCGGACAGCAACAGCGAACAGCACTCGCCCGGGCCATGATTTGTGAACCGAGGCTGATTCTCCTCGATGAACCGCTCGCCGCCCTCGATGCCGCGCTCAGGCGGCAAATGCAGAATTTCCTGAAATCCGTGCAGAGGCAGAGCGGGATCACCTTTCTGTTCGTGACCCATGACCAGTCCGAAGCGATCACGATGTCGGACCGGATCTGCGTGATGCGCGCTGGAAGCATTGAACAGATCGGAACACCTAGGGATCTCTACTACCGGCCAAAGAGCAGATTCGTTGCAACATTCTTCGGTGCCAGCAACATCATCGAGCCCTGCGAAGTCCATGAACGGCAAGAGGACACCACGATCGTCCGGACACCGGTCGGAACGTTCACGGTTGCGGGGTCTCCACCCGGAAACAGTTCAAGCCAGGCTCTTGCAGTTCGCCCGGAGGCGTTCGGCACCGGAGATGAGACACTCGTCAACCCGATCGAACTCGAAGTTGTTTCCGTGTCGTTCGTGGGCTCGGAGACGATCACCGAACTCAGGCATCGGGACACGCCGCACATGTTCAAGATGAAAACCAGAAGTGACCCGGCGGCGCGCTCCCCTGAAATCGGATCTGTCCTTAAGGTCGGCTTCGACCCGGCTGAATGCGCACTGGTCAGTGGAGCCGAAGATTGAACGCATCCGAAAGGAGGTTCCGGCTGCGCACTGAAGACTGCGTTCTGTGGGGCATCGTGTCCCTGTTCATTCTCATCCCGCTTGCCGCCTTCCTTGTCTACGGGTTCTTCTTCGTCGTTGACAATTCCGTCGTCTATCGTCCGACGATTGCGAACTTCGCAGATATCCTGTCAAACGACGCATACCGAACTACCTTCCTCAAGACCATGCGGATGGCTTTCGAAGTCTCGGCCATCAACCTGGTGCTGGGCTATGCCACTGCGTATTTCATCTGGCTGCGACCTCCTGCCTGGCGCAGTTTCCTGGTGATTGCCCTCGCGGTTCCGCTGCTCATGAGTTACATCATCAAGATCTATGCCATGCGGGGCGTTCTTGGAACGAGCGGCCTGTTGAACAGTGTGCTGCTGGCACTTGGAATCGTCGACGAACCGGTCAGCGCCCTGCTTTTCAACCTTACGGCGGTTCGCATCACCTTGTCGGTCGTGCTGCTCCCGTTCATGGTGCTGCCAATCTACATCTCGCTCGAGCGCATACCGAGTTCTGTCCTGCACGCTGCAGCAGATCTGGGTGCCGGCGAGGTTCAGACCTTTACCCGCGTGATACTGCCTCTCAGCCTTCCGGGTGGAATCGTCGGCGCCATGTTCACGTTCGTACTGGCTTCCGGTGACTTCCTGGCCCCGGAACTTGTCGGTGGAATCGAGGGATTCACCTATGGGCGCCTGATCTTCAGCCAGTTTGGACTCGCGTTCAATTGGCCACTGGGTGCGGCGCTCTCGATCCTGTTGATGATCGTTGCTCTCGCCGTCATTTACCTGGCGCGCCGGCTCAGCAATCCGAAGTGGCAGCAATGAAGCGTTTGCGCCTTATCGATGTTTTGCTCACTTCGGTGTCCTTTCTCGTGTACCTGGCACTGTACCTTCCGATCATCCTGGTCTTTGTCCTGTCCTTCTTTTCCATGCGCCGGGGCCGCGTGAAGTGGGATACATTTTCATTCGAGTGGTATTTGCGCCTGTTTGAAAACGAGGCACTCGGCGAGGCATTGCAAAACTCGATCCTCGTCGGGTTGACATCCATTATTGCAGCGACGGCCTTTGCCACACTGGCGGCATTGCATGTGAACGCCCAACCGACATCGCGTTCTGCCCGCCTTCTCGAGTATGTCATCTTTCTTCCCTTCCTGCTGCCGCCGATCATTACCGGCCTTTCCCTTCTCATCTATTTCAGGGAAACCGGCATTCCGCGTGGCCTTGCCACGATCATCGTCGGCCATGCCGCATTCGTGCTTGCGATCATCTACCGCATCATACTCACGCGCCTGAACGCACTCAGCCGCAGCCTTGTGGAGGCTGCTCATGACCTGGGGGCAAGCAAGCTGCAGACATTCCGGTTTATCATTCTGCCGAACCTCCGGATGCCACTCTTGACCGCCGGCATCCTTGCGTTTGCACTGTCGTTCGACGAAACCATGATCACGCTTTTTCTGGCAGGAACGGACGCGACACTGCCGGTCCGCCTCTACGCCATGATGCGGGTCGGGTTCACCCCGGAGATAAATGCACTGATAACCCTGATTCTCGTGTTTTCCATCGTCCTCACAGTGGTCGTCGCGTTTGCATGGAGACGAAGCGGGGGGATCGAGAGCAACAGGATCACAAGGATTTGAGATGAAAGGAAATCGTTTTGAGGGCCAGGTTGCCATGGTGACCGGTGGAGCACGCGGCATAGGCCTTGCGATCGGCATGCAACTTGCCAGGGAAGGCGCAGTGACGGTACTCGCAGACATCGATGGTGACGAACTGGACCGGGTCAAGTCTCTTCCCGAATGTCCGGAACAGATCATTCCTGCCGTTCTCGACATCACTGATTCCATAGCCTGTGAGCAACTCTTTGCGCAAATTGCAAATGACCACTCCCGGCTGGATGTCCTTGTGAACAACGCAGCGATCCTGGACATATGCCCCTACCCGGACCTGACGATTGAACGGTTTCGCGCGGTGACGCGAGTCAATCTCGACGGGGCGCTGGTCTGCACCCTCGCCGCGGTGCCTCTCATGGAAACCACCGGCGGGCGGATCCTGATGACCGCCAGCATCATGGGGCAGTTTGGCTCCCCCGACTCCCTGCCCTATTCGAGTGCGAAAGGCGGAATCGTGAACATGGTGCGGGCGCTTGCCTGCGATCTCGCCCCAAAGAGAATTACCGTAAACGGCATTGCACCCGGTTTCATCGATACACGGATGGCCCGTCTGGCCGATGGCGGCCATGAGCACGAAACCAAGTATTTCCGAACCGTGTATCTCAAGCATGGAAAGATCCCGCTCGGCCGGCCTGGCAAGCCGGAGGATATTGCAGGCGCAGCCTGCTTCCTCGTGTCGCCCGAGGCGGCTTACGTTACTGGCCAGATTCTTGCCGTTGACGGGGGTGTCACGGCCACGTTCTGAGTGGCAATTCGTGACGAGCAATCAAGACCTGGCATCCGATGGCAAAAGGCAGTTTCTGCGCAACCCGAGCCGTCCGGGTCGAGAATCCGCATCCGGCCCCGGTTTGGTTGCTGGCGAACCGGAATGCGGTGCCAGCGCCGATTGCCGACAACAGCAGTGCCGTTGGACGCACAGGGCTTTGCTGACCCGGCAAGAGTGATGTTCACCCGAGGCAGATGGAACCTGCTTGCCTTTTCGACTCCAATCCGGTTTTCCCATCCGGGGAACCGCTAGTGGCCTGCAGATTTGCAGATTCTTCTTGAGCCGGGTTGCAGGCCGCAGGAAACAACCTGCCGAAGCCAGGAGAGAGTTCAGTCATGTTGAAACGTCCCTCGCTCAGAATCGGAATCGAAGAGGAATACCTGATAATCAACCGGGAGACCTTCGACCTGGTTCCCGAACCTGACCCGGCTTTCATGGAAAGATGCCGGCAACTGTCTGACGACCGGACCACGAATGAATACCTCCGCTGCCAGATCGAGGTTGGCACGAGACCACACCACTCAATCCATCATGCGCGGGACGAGCTGTGCGAGCTTCGCTTGCTGACCGAAAACACAGCCGAGCAGTTTGGCTACAGGATCATCGCGTCCTCGACACACCCCTTCGCCAACAGGCGTGACCAACTCTACACCCCGAAAGACAGGTACATTACCCTGCACAGGGAACTCGGCATGTCAGCAAGTCGAATGCTGATTTGTGGAATGCACACGCATCTCGAAATCGAGGATCAGGATCTTCGCATCGACCTCATGAACCAGGTGGCCTATTTCCTGCCTCACCTCCTGGCGCTGTCATGCTCGTCTCCTTACTGGGAAGGAGAGGACACCTCACTGGCCTCTTACCGCCTTGCCGTGTTCGATGCCCTGCCGCGAACCGGGCTTCCCGACAATCTCAATTCCTATGCGACCTTTACGCGGCTTGTTGACCAGCTGGTTCAGTCCGGCAGCCTGCAGGACGGGACCAAGATCTGGTGGGACATTCGACCCTCGGTGAAGTTTCCGACAATTGAACAGAGGGTTACGGATGTCTGCAGCAGGATGAAGGATACCATTGCAATCACCGCGACGTTCCAGGCAATTGTGGCCTATCTCTTCCGATTGAGGTCACTCAACCAGCGCTGGAGGCATTACCCTCCAACCCTGATTAACGAAAATCGCTGGCGCGCGCAGCGCTACGGTGCGGACGAACCCCTGATCGATCATGGAAAGACGATGCTCGTTCCTTTCGAAGACCTGATCTCGGAGTTGGTCGAACTTATCCGCCAGGACGCCATTGAATTGGGAACCGAAGCAGAAGTGGAATGGACCAAGACGATCGTCCAGCGCGGCAATTCGACCAAGCGGCAACGCGCGCGGTTTGCCAGGTCCGTGGAAGCCGGTGCGGATGAAAGGGAGGCGCTCAAGGAAGTCGTGAGCATGCTCGCCGATGACTTTCTGGCAGACTGCAACTGAGAAGGGGTCACTGCCACAACCACGCAGGCCGCCTGCCCGATGCCCTGACGACGTCAGTGCCCTCGCCGGTCTCGCCTGTCGAATCGATGCTCGATACGGTCGGCGAATTCGTGCCTTTCCTGTGACGACATGTCCAGGATCCTCGGGAGTATGAGATCGTGCCCTTCTTCAAGCATCCCGGCGGCACGTGCCCTTTCATCCCTGAAGTAGCCTTCCAGTTCAGCCGGGTCGAAGGGGTCGGACCTCAATATCCTTACCAGGCTTGATACGTTCGTCCTGGCCTCGCTGCGCAATTGACCGAATGTTCGCCCCTTGTCCCTGAGTGCATCTCCCACAAGCTTCCCGTGCCGTTCATCCAGCGCGCCGGAGATCGCACCGAGACCGGCCGGGCCCAAGAAATATCCGCCACGCACAAAATGGTCTCTCGGCCACTTGACGAGGACCCCCACGGCAGCGCCAACAATGAGCAGGTTCAATCCAAGTGACACGACGAGTAGCAGGCCGAGCCACCTCTTTCGTCTGGAGGGCGATCGATCCCTGTCTTCCATCCCTCAGCCCTCCATGACCAGCTGTTCAAACTGGGAAAAGATGTCCGTTTCGGGAACCCCTGAACCGGCTGTCATGAACTCGGCTGCAAGGAGTTCGACATTGTCCGCAAGGATGAAGCCGGCACCGAAGCCGATCAGGGCAAATGCCGCGAGCACGCCGGCAGGCTGCCATGCAGGGCTCCACAGCCGAAATGCTGCCCACCACCGCCCGAATTCCCAACGCTTGACCGTTTCGTGCAGGCTCTCTGCCTGAACACGCCGTGCCGAGGCCAGAATTGACCGGCGCAGTCCCTGTGGAAGTTCCAGTTCGCTGTTCCTGCGCACAGCAGTGAAGAATGGTTCCAGTTCCGGATCTGGCATTGGCTTCCGTTCGCCCTGGCTCATATGTTCCACCCCAGTTCTGCCTGGCGAGAGGCAAGCTGCTGCCGAAGCGATCGCATTCCCCGAGCCAGAAGACTCTCTACAGCCTCCACACTCGTATCCAGGATCTCGGCAATTTCCGGATTCGACTTTTCCTCGATATGCCTCAGGACAATTGCCGACCGCTGCCTCTCGGGGAGCGTTTCAAGACACCCGTAAAGCGCCCTGAACCGCTGATTGTCCATGATCCTGTCTGTCGGAACAGCACTGTCATCCGCAGGCTCGACGATGGAGTCCAGACCGGTGCCCCTTGCCTTCCGCAACACATCATTGCACAGATTGACGGTAACCCGCCAAAGCCAGGTGGAAACCCTGGCCCTGCCGGACTCCCAGTTCGGCGCCACTTTCCACAGTCTCAACATGACTTCCTGGGTAACTTCCTCAGCTTCCGCGTGGCTGCCCAGCATCCGCAGGGAAAGCCGGAACACGCCTGGCCCGTGGCGCTCGACGATTTCCTGGGCCGCAGTCGGGCTCCCGTCGGCAAAGGCAGCGAGCAGCACTTCATCCGAGGTCGTCCCATCACTTTGTCCCGCTCCGTTCATCCGTATCCCGGCAGTCTATCGGAGAGCCAATCAACTGCCGGTCCGGCCGGCACCATCAATGACGCCGGCCGGTACATTTTTACTTGCGGTCGTGGTCACGCCAACCTTTCCTGCTGCCATGGCCGCGCCTTTTGCCATCCCTCGACATCATGCGTCCGAATTCACTTTCCGAGATCATCCCGTCCTCGTCTTCATCAAGGCGGGAAAATACATCTGACGGATCGTAGCGGCCACCCAGTTCATCGACGCTGATCATGCCATCATCGTTTTCGTCGAGTCTGTCGATCATTCCGCTGGAACTCTTGCTGGCAATCTCTTTCATGTGTTCAAGTATTGCGGCCTCGAGTTCTTCCTGGGAAAGCATTCCGTCCCCGTCGCTGTCCCTTGACGACAGCCACACCATCTTTGCCGCTGCGAATTCTTCCTCGCTCAGTTGGCCGTCGCCGTCCGTGTCCAGTTCGGCGAATTCAACGCCCATTATCCGATGCCCTGCCTTGCCGGACCATTTTCCCCCTGAATCCGCCGCGGCCGGAGACAGTGTTACCGCTGCAACGGCGCCAACTGCGGTGCCCGCCAGAAGCATTTTGAGACCTTGTTGTTTCATTGCCTGTTTTCCCTTCGATATCCACGATCGACCGGACAATTCGCCGGCCACTTACCATTATACGTCCGTGGCCAGAGAGTCCGTCGCAGTCCCGGCCAACAACGGCCAGGAATTGATTGAACGCGTCTCGTCTGATGGAAAATCAGAATCCTGCTACGTGCAGGACGCCGCATGAATGCGGTCAATCGAGTTGCCCAGTTCCGAGTTGAATGTCTGGTCATCCATGGATTCGACGATACCTTCGGCAAGAGCACGCGAGAAACTTGCAATCATCCCGCTGTTTGCAGTGAGTCTTCGGCATGCCTCATCCCTGCTGTATCCACCGGAAAGGGCGGTCACCCGGACGACCTGGTCATGTGCGATCAGTTCGGCATAGCGCCCGGGGGAGTCGGGCAAGGTCAGCTTCAGGGCAATCTTTCGACCCGGCGTCAGTGCATTCACGTGGCTCAGGAGTTCCTCGAACAGCATGTCTTCGCAATTGCCCTTCTCGGCGCAATCGATCGACACCTCGGGCTCCACGATCGGCAGCAGGCCGTGATCGATAATCCGTTCCGCGAATTCGAACTGCTGGTCGACGATCGACTTCACTCCCCGCCTGGTCGGTTCATGAACGACCGATCTCATCTTTGTTCCGAAGATCTTCATTTCACAGGCTCTCTCCAGGCGCCTATCCATGTCGGGCACGGGTTTCATCAGGCTGATCCCATCCTGCCTGTCCGCCAGGCCTATATCGATCTTCAGGAATGGGAGAATTCCTCTCTCCTCCCAAAGGAAATCGGGTACGGGAATCCCGTTTGCTGTCTCCATCATGGTTCGCTCGAATAGTATCGCTCCGAGAATCCGTTCGCCGGAGAACTTTGTCGCGGTCATGATGCGCACACGCATGGCGTGCGCCAATGTCATCATTTCCTCGTCGTCCGAATATCTGTCTTCTCCGACGCCGTAGAGTGCGAGGGCCTTTCCGGTCGAACCGCCGCTCTGGTCGAGCGCCGCAACAAATCCCCTGCCCTCAGCAAATCGGGCGACGCGATCCTGGTTTTCCATTGACAGTTTCCTTCCTTGGAGTGTTTCGTGAACATCTTTGCCGTTGTTGTCCCGCGGGGCTGAACGCGCATCCTGCACGGAACCCGAATACAGCCTCGACTTATCGCCATTTCCTGTTGTTCGAAAGTCGGGACTGCAATCTGGGTTGCAGGCTGCGTCCCTGGGCGTCGCATGCATGCCCATTTCGACGCGGCGGCCAGCATGCATCGCAGAGTTGGAGGCTCTTGGCAATCAGCATAGTATGCCGGATGCAATCAACAGTCTTCGTTCCACATCAAGGCGGTTGCTTCGGGACAAAAGTTTGACCAGCGACAGTGAAATCAGGGATGCGGCGAGCGTCGTGCTGGTCCGGGACCGCCTGAACGATCCCAGTTTCCTGGCCGGGCAGCGCGGCGGCAACGCTGTCTTCATGCCGGGCAAGTTTGTGTTCCCGGGCGGCTCAGTTGATCCCGGCGATGAAACGGTCAGGCTCCTGGGAACCCCGCGCCCTGTCTGCATGGAAAGGCTGCAGAAGAAATCCGGCGCCATCCCTTCCGAGAGCATCCTGCGATGCGCCGTCCGGGAGGTCTGGGAAGAGACCGGCCTTCGCCTGGCGGAGAGGGTGCCAGATGGTTCGAAGATTGGAACAGTCCCGCCCGGCTGGCGGAAATTCTGTACACCGGCCTGGCTGCCCAGCGCCGAAGGCCTTGTCTTCTTCTACCGGGCGATCACGCCACCCGGCCTGAGCAGACGATTCGACGCAAGGTTCTTCTTCGGCGATGTCGACGTCATTCCCCTGGTCGGAGATCCCGACGACTTTCGGGATGCGTCCGGTGAACTGGCAAGCCTTCAGTGGGTGAGCCTGAACGAGGTTGCAGATTTCGACTTTCCATCCATCACCAGGATGGTGATCGAAGAGCTCAGGCGAGTGATCGGGCTCGGAGGTCAGCCGGCTGCACGCGTACCATTCCGGTACGAGGAAGACGGACATCACCTGCTGAGATTCCTTTGATCCCGGATCCGCGCTGGCGACCTGACCGGGATGGCCGTTTGGATCGCACCTCACGGAACCGGACACGATCCCGGATCTGCACGAAGGTACACCGTTCAGTCGCGCGCCTGGTCAATTGGAACCGAACAGGGACTGCCATGCCGGCTTGATGTCGCTGCTTTCCGGCCTCGCCGCATGGATGCCGCGAGCCACGGCCCTGGCAAGACAGCATGCCGCGGCATGCCCCAGTTTCAGCTTGTCCTGGCCGTCATCCTCGATCGTCCGGCGGCCAGTGGACGCCGCGAATACGAGGTCACCGTCAAACACGGTGTGCGATGGCACGATGGACCGGGCCAGACCGGCATGGGCGGCAGCTGCAAGCCGCGTCGTCTCGGACTGACTGAGAACGGCGTCTGTGGCGACAATCGCAATGGTCGTGTTTGCACCTTGAGAGGCGCCGGGGATTTCGAGTTCGATTTCCCAGCACGGATCGAAGCTTCCGGAACACGGCACTCCGCCGAATTCGGCCCCGAATTCGAACGGTGCTGCCCAGAATGCAGGGCCACCCGCCTTGACTGCAGACCCGACGGAATTCACTGCCACCAATGCTCCGACGGTGTAGCCGTTTTCAGTTACCGCCGAAGCGGAACCGAGACCGCCCTTCAGGTCGAAAGTGGTTGCACCGGCGCCGGCGCCGGCGGTGCCGATCTCGAAATCCAGAGATACGGCTCCGAGGGCAGTTCTGCCCAAGCGCTTGTAGGGGTTGTCGGACCAGTTCTTGTCGCCACCGTTCAACAGGTCGAAGAGAATCGCACATGGCACGATCGGAACCCTGGCAGGCCCCACGGCAAATCCGCGACCTGCTTCAACGAGGGCATCTGCAACTCCCGAGGCGGCATCAAGCCCGAACGCGGATCCCCCGGAGAGCACGAGGGCATCCACCTCCTGAACCAGGCGGTCCGGAGCCAACAGCTCCGTCTCCCTTGTTCCCGGCGCACCGCCAAGCACGCAAACACCGGCGGTGAAGGGCTCTTCCCCCACAACCACCGTTGATCCTGTCCTGACCCTTGGATCATCGGCATTGCCGACCATCAGGCCGGCTACATCCGTAATCAGGTTTCTGGCTCCTGGTCTGATTGTCTCCACCTCCGGTTCCTGTCAGCAGGATTCGCCTCGCGTCACTCGTTTCTGCAATCGGTACCCTGCTTGAATAATGTCTAGCATTGTGGCACGGCGATTGGAAAATCTAAGAGGAAAAAATGCTGGACAAGACAAATGTAGTCTCATTGCTGAAAGACCCTTCACTGCTGGCTGTGAAGTCATATGTCGGCGGAGAGTGGATCGACGCCGATGACGGCGCGGTTTTCGATGTCGTGAACCCGGCACGGGGAGATGTTGTCGCGACGATACCGGATGTCGGGGTCGCGGAAGCGCGCAGGGCCATCGAGGCATGCCAGGAAACCCAGAAGGATTGGGCCGCGAGAACAGGCAAGGAAAGGTCCGAAATTCTTCTGAACTGGTATCGTCTCATGATCGAGAATGCTGACGATCTGGCCACGATCCTGACTGCCGAGATGGGCAAACCGGTTGCCGAGGCAAAGGGAGAGATATTCTACGGCGCCTCGTTCCTGCAGTGGTTCGGTGAAGAAGCCAAGAGGATCTACGGGGAAACCGTTCCCGGACACCAGGCAGACAAGCGCCTGCTCGTTCTCAAACAACCTGTTGGAGTGGTGGCATCGATCACGCCATGGAACTTTCCAAATGCCATGATCGCCCGGAAAGTCGGACCTGCCCTGGCGGTTGGTTGTACATTTGTTGCAAGGCCGGCAAGCGAAACCCCTCTGTCTGCGCTCGCGATGGCCGTTCTTGCAGAGCGTGCAGGTGTTCCCAGGGGCGTTTTCTCTGTCGTCACATCGACCCGTTCCCGCGAGATTGGCGAGGAATTCTGCAGCAATCCCATCGTGAAGAAGATCACCTTCACCGGTTCGACCGAGGTCGGCAGGGTCCTGCTGAAACAGGCGGGTGACCAGATCAAGAAAGTATCCATGGAACTCGGTGGCAATGCACCGTTCATCGTATTTGACGATGCCGACCTTGATTCGGCCGTCGACGGTGCAATGATCTCCAAGTATCGGAACAACGGCCAGACTTGCGTATGCGCCAACAGGATCTACGTCCAGTCGGGAGTGTACGACGAATTCGCCAAGAGGCTGGCGAGGGCGACTTGCAGGTTGAGTCTCGGCGACGGGTTTGATGACGATGTCAACACCGGACCGCTGATCAACCAGGCTGCGGTGGAGAAAGTGGAATCACATGTTGCCGATGCGACGTCCAGGGGAGCCAGGCTGCTCGTCGGAGGAAGCCGGCACGAGCTTGGAGGCAACTGGTTCGAACCAACCGTCATCGCGGATGTGACCCAGGACATGCTGATTGCGCATGACGAGACATTTGGCCCAGTTGCACCGTTGTTCAGGTTTGAATCCGAAGAACAGGTCATTGAACTCGCCAACGACACGATTCACGGGCTGGCTGCGTATTTCTTCGCGAAGGACGTTTCGCGCGTCTGGCGCGTTGCCGAGGCCCTCGAATACGGGATCGTTGCGGTCAACACCGGCCTGTTCTCGACCGAGGTTGCGCCATTCGGAGGCGTCAAGCAGTCCGGCCTTGGGCGCGAGGGATCACGCCACGGGACCGAGGACTACCTGGAAATGAAATACGTCTGCATGTCGATCTGATACTGCGAACCTGGCCGTCCGGCGTTCCGTTGTCCGGGCTCGTGTCTGCCGGCCAGGCCGCCAGGCATTGATTAGGCGAGAACCTGGTTCCGGGCTGGCATCGAGAAAGCCGAGCGCGTGCCGGGCGCGGTCAGTTGCACGCAAGGCAGCCTACCGCGGTTTTGCGCCCGGATTGTCCAAAAGGGCCGGACCCCGGACATGAGCAACCCTGCCGGCGTTCCCCATGCGACGTTTGCATCGGTAACTGGATGCCTGCGGAAGGCAACGATCTCAGGATCGTTGTCGCTGTGTCCGGGTCAGCCGGAGTGGCGCCCGCCCAGTAGTTCCAACTGACTCACGGATGAGCCGAGTTGCTGTCCAAAATACAGAAATGAGCGCCCGGCCGGGCGCGCATGCCGCATGGTTACCGATGGATCAGGCTGCGATCTGGACTGGGTCTGCAGACTTGCCGACCTTGGCCTTCTTCGAAGACGTGATCTCGATGCGCCTCGGCTTGAGGGCTTCCGGAACAACTCTCACCAACTCGATGTTGAGCATTCCGTTCACGTAGGAAGCACCATCAACCTGCACATGGTCCGCCAGCCGGAACCTGCGTTCAAACGAGCGACGTGCAATGCCGCGATGCAGGAACCTGCCGTCATCCTCGGATTCCTCCGACTTGCGGGCCGAGACAATCAACTGATTCTCGCGCACCTCGACGCTCAGGTCGTCTTCGGAAAATCCGGCAGCCGCAAGCGAAATCAGGTAGCGGTCTTCGGACGTTTTCTCGACATTGAAAGGCGGATAGGAATTGGACACGACGTCCTGTGAGAATGCCTTGTCGAGCAGTTCGGCGAAGTGATCGAAGCCGACTGAAGTCCGGTAT
Source organism: Paracoccaceae bacterium (assembly GCA_963664715.2). GTDB lineage: Bacteria > Pseudomonadota > Alphaproteobacteria > Rhodobacterales > Rhodobacteraceae > JAPOXR01. The sequence goes on along the minus strand of CAXXUY010000007.1, from coordinate 5,679 downwards.
AGGGGAGAAAGATCATATCTGCGCATTTTACCCTCCATTGAGCGATGTTCTGCATGGACCCTCCATTCTGGACAGGTCCCCCAAAGCGCCGGAGCCGATATCTGGCCTTCCGACAACACGGATATTGGGATGCCGATTGCAGATTTCAAGGACTCCGGCAACCAAAAATCTGCCCTGATTTCAGGCGCCGGAACCACTCCCTGCGAGAGAATTCGAGAGTGCGGGCGGAACCGGCCCGCCAAGAGCCCAATCGAGAAGTTCCACCGTGTGCACGACCGGAATTTCGGTTCCCGAACCAATCTGGACCATGCAGCCGATATTGCCGGTCGCAATGACGTCAGGTTCCAGGTGCTCGATCGTGTCGACCTTTCGTTCCTTCAATTGTCCGGCAATTTCAGGCTGAAGGATGTTGTAGGTACCGGCCGAGCCACAGCAGAGATGGGAATCGACGGGCTCCACAACCTCATATCCTGCCCGCAGCAACAACTGCTTCGGTGGCAGCCTGACCTGTTGACCGTGCTGCAATGAACAGGCCGCATGATATGCCACCTTTATGCCCCTGCCCGGGCACTCGGGAAACTCCATCCGGACAAGAAGTTCGGTCACGTCTACGGCAAGTTCTGATACCCGCGCCGCTTCTTTCGCCAGCTTGCTGGCCTTCAGCATGTTTCCGTAATCCTTGACGTTTGTGCCGCAGCCACTGGCATTGATCACGATTGCATCAATCCCCTCCGCCTCCTTGCCTAGCCACGAGCTGACATTCCTGGATGCCGCAAGTCTTGCGCCCTCGGTGTCACCCATGTGGTGAACCAGAGCACCACAGCATCCGGCACCACTGGTGATGACGACTTCAATTCCGAGCTTGCGCAACAATCGAATCGTCGCGTCGTTTATGTCAGTATTGAGGGCCCTCTGCGCACATCCGGTCGAGAGGACGACGCGCGCCCTGCGTTCACCTTCGGCGCTGAAGACCTGGGGATCGTCGTTCCTGCTGACCGGCGGAATCACTGTTGGCGCCATCGCCAACATCGCCCTCAACCGGGCATCCGGCATCAGCCCGGCAAAGGGTTTGGCAATCTTGGCGCCAAGGAGCGCCAGCCTGAAACGGTTCGGATATGGGAGTATGAATTTCAGGATCCCGCGCAGCAGACGATCACGCAGGCTTCGCCTGTAGGTCCTCTCTATGTACTCGCGAGCGTGATCGACAAGGTGCATGTAGTTCACCCCGGACGGGCAAGTCGACATGCAGGCCAGGCAGGACAGGCAGCGATCGATATGCTTGACGGTCCTCGGGTCGGCCGGACGGTCATTCTCCAGCATGTCCTTGATCAGGTAGATTCGGCCCCTGGGGCTGTCGAGTTCGTCCCCCAGCACCTGGTAGGTAGGACAGGTCGCCGTGCAGAATCCGCAATGGACGCAGCTTCTCAGGATCTCGTTCGAACGCCGGACTGCCGGGTCCATCAGCTGCTCATCCGTAAAATTGGTCTGCATTTGCCAATGCCACTCGCTGTTTCGGCCGACGACGCAGGTCCGGTCAGTTCATCAGCCCCGGATTCAGTATTCCACGCGGATCAAACTGTTGCTTCAGCCTCCTGGAGATCGAGGCGATTTGCCCTGGCTGCGGATGAAATGCCGGGATCACTGCGCGTGTCTCGTCGCTCGCCCGGACCAGCGTCGCGTGACCCCTGAATTCACCTGCCCGTTCCCTCAAATCCGTTCCTTCCGGTGTCAGCGCCCAAATGAGGCCCCCGCCCCAGTCGAACACGAACTCGACATCGCCGGACTCACTGATCCTCTCGGTGAGATCGGGCGCGTCACCGGGCATGACCGACAAACGCCAGACATCGCCCTTCCTTCCGTGAAAGCTCTCGACATCCCGAATCCAATTCCAACCCGCAGCAGTCCGTTCCTGGTCTGTCTCGATGTCAAAGTCGCCGAACCCGCAGAGCACCTCCCGCAGCCTTGCAGCGCGGTAATGAACGGATTCCTCGAATCCTTCGATGCGGATCATGGTCACAGGATTTCCGTCAAGGCCCCTTTGCACATGCGCTGCCCCCGAAACCTCGAATGGCGAGGAAAGGGCCTGCGAAAGAGCACCGATGGCTTCCCGGTCAGTCAAGTCCTCGATCAACAGCACAGCTCGAAACTCTGCGACGGGCAAGACCTTGAACGCAACTTCCGTAAGAACTCCAAGCGTTCCGCGGCTGCCCGCCAACAGCTTGACCAGATCGTAGCCAGTCACGTTTTTCATGACGCGGCCGCCGCTTCGAACCATCCTGCCTTCACCGTCGATGAAACGCACCCCGATCATGAAATCCCTGCAGGCACCTGCCGAAACCCTGCGAGGCCCGGATACGTTCGCGGCTGCCACACCTCCAATCGTGGGTTCTCCAACGGTTCCCAACAGCCCTCGATAATCCATCGGTTCGAAAGCGAGTTGCTGACGGTTTTCGACGAGCAGGGCTTCAACCTCTGCGAGCGGTGTTCCGGCCGCGACGACAATTGTCAGTGATCCGGGCTCATACAGCCTCACCCCTTTGACCGCACTTGTCGAAACAGGGGTTGCGTTGCCCTGGCGGCCGACCGGCTTGGTACCACCTCCGCGGATGCTGAGAGGGCCGGTTGCCCCGGCAATGATCCCGGAGAGTTCGTCTTCGCTTTCGGGAATCACGCCGCCCTGCGCTCCCTGGTCAGTTCCAGGGGAAAGACCTTCGCCGGGTTGAGTCTCCAGTGAGGATCAAAGACGTCCTTGACCCGGATCTGGGCATCCATGTCGACAGGGCCGAACTGGGCGTGCATCAGGTCGCGCTTTTCCACCCCTACGCCGTGCTCCCCGGTCAGGCATCCGCCGACCTCGACGCAAAGCCGCAAAATCTCGCTGCCGAGCCTTTCACACTTCTCGAGATCACCCGCCTTGTTGGCGTCAAACAGGACCAATGGATGAAGATTGCCGTCACCGGCGTGAAAGACATTTGCAACTTCGAGCCCGAACTTGCGCGACAGTTCACCGATTTGCTCCAGTACTGTCGACAGTTCCGAAACGGGTATCGTGCCGTCGAGACAGATGTAGTCGTTGATCTTGCCCATTGCGCCGAAGGCCGCCTTCCGTCCCGCCCAGATCAACTCGGATTCGGCCTGCGAACGGCTTTCCCGAACGACATCCGGTCCATGGCCTGCCGCGATTTCCCTGATCCGCGCAAGCTGCCTGTCGATTTCCCGGTCGGACCCTTCAACCTCCACGATCAGCAGCGCTTCAACATCAGGATATCCGGCTCCGACAAATTCCTCGCATGCCCTGATGCAGGGTCTGTCCATGAACTCGATGGCAACCGGCAGCATGCCGGACTTGATGATATCGGCAACGCAGGCTCCGGCAGCCAAGCTCGAATCGAAGCCGAGCATGACCGGACGCGCACCTTCCGGCCTTGGCAGTATCCGCAGCGTCGCCTCGGTAACGACGCCAAGTTGGCCCTCCGAGCCGCAGATCACGCCGAGAAGATCAAGACCACCCGAATCCAGATACGGCCCTCCCAACTCAACGACATCGCCATCCATCATGACCATCTTCACGCCGAGAAGATTGTTGGTCGTGACACCGTATTTCAGGCAGTGGGCTCCGCCGGAGTTCATGGCGATATTCCCGGCAATCGCGCAAGCCAGCTGGCTCGATGGATCGGGAGCGTAGAAGAAACCCTGACCCTCCACCGCTTCACTGATTGACAGGTTGGTGCGCCCGGCCTGGACGCGGATGAAACGGTTTGCATAGTCGATTTCGAGGATCCGATTCATCCGGGAGACTCCGAGGACCACGCTATCGGATGTCGGAAGTGCCCCTCCCGCGAGCGATGTTCCCGATCCTCGGGGAACCACCGGCACATTTTCCCGGTCGCATATCCTGAGTATCTCTGAAACTTCGCTTGTGGTCCCAGGCAGCGCCACGGCCAGGGGCGGGCAGTGGTAAGCCGTCAGGGCATCGCATTCATAGGCGCGGGTTTCGTTTTCGTCATCGATTATGCCCTCGCCCGGCAGGACCGCTCTCAATTGCGCGATGATCTGATCCTTGCGCCTGAGGACCCCCTCATCGGGGGATGGCATTTCCACCTTTTGACTCCGTTGCGATTTCGGACCCCTTGACTGAGAGATATCCATGCCGCGGAAAATTGTCCAATTCAATCGATTCGACACCAGGTCCTTCCTGACCCCGAACAGAAAGCGTTTCGATATCCTGCACCCGCCGGGCTCGCCCGCGCCGGTCGCTGCAACAGCCGATGCCGGATTATTGCGGTAGACAGGCAGCGGAGAATTGCCGGTCATCGCGCAAACTTTGTTTCTGCGCGCGAATTCGGAACGGCTTTTCGGGATGCGTCCAGATGAAAAAGTGCATAGGAAAATCTGCTGCCGTTTCACCTGGCCGGGAATTCCGTTCGGCAGCGGGAAACAGACCCCCGGCAAAAGGAGAAGATCCATGCAAGAAAAGCAAGTATTCGGTGATGTCACTCAGATTCCCCTTTCGCCGGCATTGAAGGCAGGAGGGCTCGTTTTCGTCTCCGGGCAGGTCCCGACCGATGAAAACGGACAGATTGTTGAAGGGATCGAACAGCAGACAAGGCTGGTCATCGAGAAAATCAGGGCATTGCTCGAATCCGCCGGCAGTTCGATCGACAAGGTCGTCAAGACGACGGTCTTTCTGCAGGACCGGTCCGAATTTGCCGAGATGAATGCTGTCTACGCAGAGTATTTCACCCAGCCCCAGCCAACTCGATCAACAATCGAATGCGAGTTGATGATTGACATCAAGGTAGAGATCGAGGCGATCGCCCTGGCCTGACCGGCCTCGGGATTCAGCAAGCGCCGGAACCAGGGACTGCTTCGGCACCGGACTGCGCCATGACGGTTGAATCAAGGACACCCGTTGAGCGGGAGGCAATCCACCTGGAATTCCGGGACGTGTCCTACGAAAGGGAAAATACCGTGATCATTGACCGGATGTCCCTGCTGATCACCCAGCGCAGGGTTGGGGTCGTAGGGCTCAACGGTTCGGGAAAGACCACGCTTGCACGGTTGGTGTGCGGCCTGATCGCGCCCACGCAGGGCCGGATCCTGCTCAACGGAACAAACATCGCAGAGGATCGAAAGCGGGCGCTGGGACTGACAGGCATTGTCTTCCAGAACCCTGATCACCAGATCATCTTCCCCACGGTGCAGGAAGAAATCGCTTTCGGCCTGACGCAGATGGGTCAGTCGAAAGCCGAAGCTGCCGGAAGCACCCTCGCGGTTCTTGAAGAATTCGGCAGGACGGAATGGGCTGGGCGGGCGGTTCATACCCTGTCGCAGGGTCAAAGGCACCTGGTTTGCATCATGGCGGTCATGGCGATGAATCCGTCACTGGTGGTGCTGGACGAGCCGTTTTCGGGGCCGGACGTTCCGACCATTCGTCAACTGCACCGCCAGCTCGAGAAACTGGATGTTGCCCAGTTGCTTATCACGCATGACATGCAATACCTGGAAGGGTTTGAACGCGTAATATGGATGGATCAGGGCCGGATTCGCGAAGATGGACCTGCAGACCGGGTCCTGAACGAGTTCTCGGCGGAAATCGAGAGAATGAGTAGTCTGGATGCTTTCACTGACTTCACCGATCAAGACTCCGTACCATCAACTGCCTCCAGCAATTAAGTT
>CAXXUY010000006.1:0-150103 GCA_963664715.2 Paracoccaceae bacterium | reverse complement strand
CACGGCCGCAAGGCGGCCCTGGCGGCGGGGATTTCCGAGTTGCGGGGGCGTGGACGGACTGCGGGAGCGGGGGTTCCGGCGCCGGGGCCGCGTCAGGCGCGGCCTTCGACGATGTCCTGATACGTTGCGGGCGGCAGCCCGAGGCCGATGCCGAGGAGGCTGTCGAGCGAGGTCCGCCGGTGGCGGCGCCGGTTCCAGCGGAAGACGAACTCGTCCAGGTAGCGCTGGACGTGCTTGCGTCTCAGCCCGTGATGCACCCCCAGGGCCCAGCGCTTCAGGTTCGAGAAGACCCGGTGGACCCAGGTCAGGATCTCGTGCGCCTTGCGGTTGCCGACCACCCTTTCCTCCCACGGGTTGTCGGGCAGGCCGCTGTACCCGAGCCAGCCGTCGGTGACGACCCGCGCGCCGGGTGCGACCGCGTCCGACACGAACCCGTGCAGCGCCTCGGAGGCGTAGCTTTCCACGGCCTTCAGCCGGATGCGGCGCGGCTTCCCGCATTCCGAGAGCTCGACCGCCCCGGCCAGGAGGATCCTGCCGTCGGCGCTGCGGCCCCGGCCTGACACGCCCTTCACCCCTTCCGCACCGCTTCCGTCGCGGCAGGGCACGGACGCCTCGTCGACCTCCGCGATCCCCTGCAGCAGGCTCCGATCCGGGTCGACCATGGCACGGCGCAGCTTGTGCAGCAGAAGCCAGGCCGTCTTGTAGCTGCCGATCCCCAGCTGCGCCTGGAGCTGGAGCGCGGAAATCCCGTTGGAATGCGTGGCCACGAGATGCGCGGCGAGAAACCATGTCTTCAGAGGCAGGTGGCTGCGGTGCATCACCGTTCCCGCCGTCACGGAGGTCTGGCGCCCGCAGTCCGCGCACTCGCGGACGAAGCGCTCGCCCTTGAGCTCCCAGCCCTTCGTGCCGCCGCAGGCCGGGCACGCGAAGCCGTCGCCCCAGCGCAGCTCCGCCAAGTGGCGGGCGCAGGCCCCGTCGTCCGGGAAGAGCTCCTCGAACTGTTGGCGGGACATCGGGCGGTCGTCTTTCAGTCGGCTGGGCATGACTGGAACATAAAGCGAACACGACGTGACGTCAACCTCCTCGGACACAAAATGTGGGACCACCTGTGCTAAGGGGATAAGCCTTTCCAATCAACTGCCCGAACTGCTCGACGCGCACCCGCTAAAGGGGAACCGACAATGAGACGGTCGAGTCTTTCCACAGCTTCCTCGGTGCCGCCATCGTCACCCCGAGCGGAATCTGGCGCTGCCGCTGCCGCCGGAGATCGTCAGTCCACAGGACGGCGCGGGCAAGCAGGATTGCGAACGCAATGCGCTCAAGCGCTGGCTCGGGCGCATCGCTCCCCGTCTGTCCCGGCGACGACCTGCTCGCCTGCCAACCCATCTGCGATGCCATCTTCAGGGCCGGGGCCAGCTTCATCCTCACCGCCAGGCCGGCAAGCCACAAGGTGCTCCATGTAGGTTCCTGAATTAATCCGATCTGATCGGCACGTTCCTTCCCGGATATCTTCGTGCACGGATTGCCAAGTTTCCGGTACAATGCGGGACGCCGGCACCTGCCGTTTCCTTTCCCGGCAGCCGCTTTCCGGCAGCGGGAAAGTCCGGTCGCTGTCGCATTGCCTTGCGCTCCTTTCGGGCGAAAGTGATCCGCAGGTGATCCGAAGCAGGAAAGGGTGGCCCGCGCGAATGACACTCGCCGGGCCGCGGACGACCAGTTCAGCTATTGTTGGTGACAGGACTGACCGCCGAGGAATACGTTAGCACGGAAGCCTGGCGCGACGCCAGACTGGAGGTTTGCCCGAACCATCCGGACGGCGGCTGCTCCCTGGCCAGTCATGGCACCTACGAGCGCAAGACCCCTGCGGGCACGCGGATAGCGCGCTGGTACTGCCGGGAGTCCCACACCACCTTCAGTCTCCTGCCGGAATTCCTGGCGGCGCGGACGCCGGGGACCCTGGATCAGGTCGAGGAGGCCGTGGTCGCTTTCGAGACGGCGCCGGGCGTGCAGGCGGCGGCGCGGCAGGCCCGTCCGGGCCACCACATCTCCGATCGCGGGGCCGAGCGGCGCTGGATCCGGTGGCGGGCCCAATCCATCCACCGCTTCCTGGCCATCGTCATCGGCCTGTTCCCGGACCTGTTTCAGGGCGCGGCGCCGGAGATCGCCGCCTTCCGGGCGCGGCTCGGCACCGAATCCGTCCTGAGAGAGCTGCGCGGCCTCTGCGCCGCCCACCTGCAGCACCTGCCGCCGCCCGTCGGATTCCGTCCCCCCGGAACCGGCCACGGTACCGTACGGGGCCCGCCAACACTCCGTGACCCCTGATCCTTGCGTCCCGGGTTCCGCAGACTGGTCGAATCGGGGCCGTGGAGCCCCGGAACGGCAAGGAGACCCACATGACGAAAGATGACGACAGCCTGCGACGGGACGTCGCGCTCTTCAGGTACGGACTGATCGCGGACCTGCTGGTCCAGCCTGCCGGCAGCCACGAGATCGTGGCAGGCCTCCGCGACCGGGCTGCGCGGGACCACGTGATTCCGGGCACGAACCGCACCCGCGTCGGCGAGCAGACCATGCGCGACTGGATGCGCCTCTACCGGTCCGGCGGCTTCGACGCGCTCTTCCCGAAGCGGCGGCGCGACGACGGAAAGCCGCGGCGGCTGGCGGTCGAGGCGTCCGAGGCGCTGATCGCCGTGAAGCGGGAGAACCCCGCGTTCAGCGTCCGCGACGCCATCGCCCGGGTCCGGGAGGACGGCGACGTCCCCGCGGACGTGCCCCTGCCGCCCTCGACCGTTCACCGCCTCCTGTCCCGCGAAGGGCTGATGGGGAATGACGACGGAGCGCCGCCGCAGGACCGGCGGCGCTTCGAGCACCCGAACGCGTGCGATCTCTGGATGTCGGACGTCATGCACGGCCCGAAGTGCGGCGACGGGCACGGGCGGCGGCGCAAGACGTATCTCCTGGCGTTCATAGATGACTGCACGCGAGTCGTCCCGCATGCGGCCTTCGCGTTCTCGGAGAACACCGCCGCCTTCCTGCCGGTGTTCAAGCTTGCCCTGCTGAAGAGGGGCTATCCCAGAAAACTCTACGTCGATAACGGTGCGAATTTCCGCTCCCGGCACCTGGCGCTCGTCTGCGCCAGGCTCGGCGTCGTCCTGATCCATGCGCGGCCCTGGCAACCTTCTGGAAAGGGAAAGATCGAACGCTGGTTCAGGACTGTCAGGCGCAGCGTCCTGGAGAGGCTCGAGGACGGGGACACCCGCGACCTCGAAGCCATGAACCGCCGGCTTCACGCCTGGATCGAGGGCGAGTACCACGCCCGCCCCCATCGCGGCCTCGGCGGCATGGCCCCGCTCGACAGGTGGTCCGCCACCGCCGGCGACGTCCGCCATCCCGGCCCCGGGCTCGATCTCGACGACCTCTTCCTGTTCGAGGCGAAGCGCCGGGTCGCGAAGGACCGCACCGTCAGCCTCAGGAGCCGTGCCTACGAGGTCGATCCCGCCCTCGTCGGCGAGACCGTGACCCTGCGCTTCGATCCGGAGGCGCCGGCCCGGCCCCTCAAGGTCGTCCATGACGGCCGGGACGCCGGGCTGGCGACGCCCCTGGACGTGCATGCCAACGCCGCCGTCAGGCGCGGCGAAGGCCGGGACGGGCCGCCGGCCTCGTCCATCGCCTTCCGCGACCTCGGCAGGAACGGGGAGGACGGGCGATGATCCGGAAGCACTTCGCCTTCACCCGAGAGCCGTTCACGGACGGGATCGAGGCCGACGAGTTGTTCGAGCATCGCGCCCATGCCGAGGCCGGCGCCCGGATCCGCCACCTCCTCGATCTCCGCGGCATCGGCCTGCTCACCGGGGAGGTCGGATGCGGCAAGACCACCGCCTGCCGGCACGTGATCTCGACGCTGCATTCCGGGCTCTACCGCGTCGGCTACGTCGCGCTGACGACCGGAAGCGTCCTCGACATCTACAACATGATCGCCTGGGCCTTCGGGCTGGAGGTCCAGCGCTCCCGCGCCGCCGCCTACAGCGCCATCCGCGCCGAGATCTCCCGCCTGGCCCGGGAGGCCCGGCAGACGCCGGTGCTGGTCGTCGACGAGGCCCAGCACCTGCGGCCCGAGATCCTCGAGGAGCTGCGGCTCCTCACCAATTACGACATGGATTCCGACAACCGGCTCTGCCTGCTGCTGGTCGGGCTCAGCGAGATCCGCAAGCGGCTGGCCATGGCCATGTGCGAGTCGCTGGCGCAGCGCCTGGTGGTGCGCTGCCATCTCGGCGGCCTGGAGCGCGACGAGGTGGAGCCCTACCTGAAGCACCGGCTGAAGCTGGCGGGCGCCGCCGACGTCCCGGTCTTCGCCCCGAACGCCGTCGAGGCGCTGGCGCAGGCGGCGCGGGGAATGCCGCGCCGGGTAAACCGGATCGCTCATTACGCTCTCTGTGCCGCCGCCGCCGGCGACGTCCGCCAGGTCGACATCGAGCATGTCCAGAGCGCGGTCGAGGAGCTGAGTCCATGACCCGGAGGGAGCAACGGGCGCTGGCCGACACGCTCAGGACCCTGCCGCTCGAAGAGGTCGCCGCCGCGCTCGGCTATCGCCGGGACCCGCGGGACCGCGCGCGGTGGAAGCGGAAGGGGTCCGTCATCAGCCTGACGGGCGCGAAGTTCTTCGACCACATCCTGCAATCCGGCGGAGGCGGGGCGATCGACCTGGCCATCCATGCCCGTCAATGCGGCTTCCGAGACGCCCTCCGCTTCCTGTCGGGCCTCGGCCATGCCGGCCACGGTTCCGCCGCTCCGGTCCCGAACCGCGCGGCGGAACCAAGACTCCCGCCGCGCGCGGCGCACAACTGGCCCGCGGTCCGCGACAGCCTCACGCGGGTCCGCGGCCTCGATCCCGGCCTGCTCGACGACGGCTTCGCCGCCGGCCTGGTCTACGCCGACGACCGCCGGAACGCCGTCTTCGTCGCCCGTGACGCCACGGGCCGGGCGACCGGAGCCGAGATCGTCGGCACCCGCCACCGGGACGGCGAACGGTGCTTCAAGGCCATGGCGCCTGGATCGCGCAAGGCAAGGGGCGGGTTCTGGATGGCGGCGAAGGACGGGGAGCCGGCCTCGGCCCTGCTCGTCGAGAGCGCGATCGACGCGCTCTCCGTGCTGACGCGGCCGCCGCCCGGTGCCGGACACTTCCGGGTCGTCTCGACCGCGGGCGTCTGCACCGCCGTCCCGCCATGGCTGGAGGCCTTCGGCCTCAAGCGCATCGATTGCGGCTTCGATTCCGACACCGCGGGGGACAGGGCCGCAGACGCCCTCGCGCAAAGCGACATACGGGTCCGGCGGGTCCGGCCGGACGGTGCCAAGGACTGGAACGACAGGATCCGGAGACCCGAGACGGCGCCCGCGCCAGCCTGAAAGAGGTCCGGCCGAACCTGATGATCGCGGCAGCCGCCGCCGCCATCGCCTTCCGAAAACGCCGAGGCAGTCGCCGTGCAGACCTCCGGTCGCCGGAAAGGAAGGCGTGCGGATCGAACCTGAACTGGAACCAATGCCAATGTCCGGAGATGTCGGAAAACCGTGGGAAGAAACACCCGAACCTGCACGAAACGATCCGGGAAATCCGCAACGGATCAATCAGAAATACAACACTCCATGAGGAGTTGTCCCGGCGCCCGGTGCAGACGCTGCGCCGGACCGTCACCACCGGCAAGAGGAAGATCACTTTGCGGTTCCACAGCTACAGATGGCTCGAGGATGTTCCCATCCGCTCCGGTGCCGGGGCCTTGAGGGTGACCTGGATCGGCCAAGAGATCCCAGAGCCTGCCAGCGGCAAGGTCAGGCAGAGCTTTGCCCGGATGACCAACCTGCCGGTCGACCGCCACAATGTGCGGGAGATTGCCGAATGCGGGCGTGCCCGCTGGAAGGTCGAGAACGAGGGCTTCAACAGACTCAAGAACAATGGATATCACCTTGACCGCAATTTCGGGCATGGCTCCGAAAACCTGGCCTCGGTTCTCTTGGTCCACAACTTGCTCGCCTTCGCCATGCATACCGCCTGCAATCTTGCCGAAACCGCCTGGCAGGATGCCCGGCAGCCGGCTGGCAGTCGGGACTGGATGTTCCGACAGTTGCAGGTGATCGCCGCAAGTGTGGTCTTCGAGACCTGAGCCTCGCTGCTCGATGTCGTCGCCGACAAGGTCGAGACCCCTCCATGGCCCGGTGCCGGGCAACCCCTGCAAGGATCTCGAACCCACCCGAAAAACGAGGAGACTCCAGATACACAAGCTGACGACGCCATAATGAGAATTGCCGGCCAATCTGTTCCTGGAGTTGAATACTCGGTTTGTGGCTGCCATATTGGTATCCGAGGGTTTCAAATGTCGACGGATGAAATACTTGAACCTCACAGCAATCCCGCCGATTTGACGAGCATGAACACGACCGCGAATATGATCGAAGCTGCACTTCGCCAACTCCACGAATTGCCAACTCCGGTAACCAGTTGGCTCGTTGAGACTGGCACCGACTCGACAGACGATCCAGCAATCTGGGTCTGGGCGATGCTGAAGGAAGATGTGGTAGATTTTGCCAAACGATCTCGACTTCGTACGATGGTTCGCGACAGGGTTCGGGACCTGGTCCAGAGTGAGGACGAACACCCCACGCTCGTCTATGTTCGTTTCCGCGGCGCGTCCGAATTTGTGCAGCAAGATTGAGCCTCCACTCGGATTTGCTGAAACAGGCTCGCTTCCTTGCCCGAAGGGAACCCAAGAGGCCGACTCAGGCAAGCCTTCGTCGTTCAGCATCGGCATCATATTATGCACTCTTTCATCTTCTGGTTGACGAAGCGACGAGGCTCATGCTGTCAGGCAATGAACGGCGACCCCTGCGAAACTGTCTTGCTCGTGCTTTTGACCACTCGGCGATGAAGCAGGCGGCCACCGCTTTCACCGTGGCAAATATGTCTCCCGAGCTCACTTTGGGCTTCAACCAGGAACAGGTACAGCCAGCACTCGTTGATGTTGCCAATGCCTTTATCGAACTCCAGGAAGCCCGCCATGACGCAGACTACAATCGCTTTCGCCGCTTAACGCGGCGGGAAGCGCTTGATCTCGCCGATCAGGCGTTTCAGGATTGGAACGAAGTGCGAGGCAGCTTGCAGGCGGACACATTTCTCACCGGACTTCTCGCCTACAAGCACATGCGCGGATAGCAACTTGATCCGATTGCAGGTGGTGTTGCCGGCCATCCAGTCCCGACGAGCGGCGTTGCCAATGTGAATTTGTCTTGTTCATGGGGAAAGTAATGGACGTCTGAACCAGCAATTCTCATTATGGATTTATGATTGCGCAACATGTTGAAATCATGATGTGTCTTCGGAAGCCCGAAAAAAGTTTCGATGTGCGGGGCCCGGTGGTCGGTCCTGCCGCCGGGTGATTTGAAAAGGCAACACCCCCCGGAATTCCGCACGCTCCCAACCCCTTTTCCGCTGATCGGGGATTCACGGCGCAGGCCCACCTCGATTCCAGCCGCCCCGTGAAGGTCCTCGACAAATATATCGCCGCCCTGCGCCAGTGCTGCTCCGAACTGCCGGACCTGCGCCGGGGACGCAGCACACGCTGCAGCATCGCCGATATCGGCATGGCGGCCTTCTCGGTGTTCTTCACCCAGTCCCCCTCCTTCCCGGCCCACCAGAGGATGCCCGAAAGAACCTCCGGACGCTCCAACCGCCTGACCTTCTCTGGAATGGACGGGATCCCGGCCGACAACCATATCCGCAACATCCTCGAGCCGGCACCGCCGGAACATTTCGACGATGTCCTCATCAACATGGTTCGGGACCTCGAGGCCAGGCGAGCCTGCACCGCAACCGTTTCGGCCTCGACCGCCCCTCCACCTTCATCGCACTCGACGGCTCGGAATACGTCGCCTCATACGCAATCAACTGCCCGAACTGCTCGACGCGCACCCGCTAAATGGGAACCGACAAGGAGACGGTCGAAGACTTCCGCAGCTTCTTCGGTGCCGCCATCGTCACGCCCGAGCGGAATCTGGCGCTGCCACCGGAGATCATCAGGCCTCAGGATGGCGCGGGCAAGCAGGATTGCGAACGCAATGCGCTCAAGCGCTGGCTCGGGCGCATCGCTCCCCGCCTGAACCCGGTCTGTCCCGGCGACGACCGGCTCGCCTGCCAGCCGATCTGCGATGCCATCTTCAGGGCCGGGGCCAGCTTCATCCTCACCGCCGGGCCGGCAAGTCACAAGACCCTCCATGAGGCGTTGTCCCGGCGCCCGGTGCAGACGCTGCGCAGGACCGTCACCACCGGCAAGAGGAAGATCACGAGGCGGGTCCACAGCTACAGATGGCTCGAGGATGTTCCCATCCGCTCCGGTGCCGGGGCCTTCAGGGTGACCTGGATCGGCCACGAGATCCCAGAGCCTGCCAGCGGCAAGGTCAGGCAGAGCTTTGCCCGGATGACCAACCTGCCGGTCGACCGCCACAATGTGCGGGAGATCGCCGAATGCGGGCGTGCCCGCTGGAAGGTCGAGAACGAGGGCTTCAACATACTTGAAAACAATGGATATCACCTTGACCGCAATTTCGGGCATGACGCCGAAAACCTGGCCTCGGTTCTCCTGGTCCTCAACTTGCTCGCCTTCGCCATGCAAACCGCCTGCGATCTTGCCGAATCCGCCTGGCAGGATGCCCGGCAGGCAGCCGGCAGCCGGGACAGGATGTTCCGACAGTTGCAGGTGCTCGCTGCCAGGGTGGTCTTCGAGGCCCGGGCCTCGCTGCTCGATGACGTCGCCGACAAGGTCGAGATCCCTCCATGGCCCGGTGCCGGGCAACCCCCGCAAGGATCTCGAACCCACCCGAAAAACGAGGAGACTCCAGATACACAAGCTGACGACGCCATAATGAGAATTGCTGGAGTGGAAGGACGATTTCGCAATCGCCGTCGTTGATCGCTATGATCTTCTCTTCGCTCGCGAACCCAAACCGAGTGTCACAGAGGACATCGCTGGCGTCGAGCTACGTGTCGTTGATCTAGCGGTGAGCGATGCCCTTGATCTGACCGCGGCCGTCGCCGCTATCAAGGGACTAGACGCTCCGATATTCGTGTTCACTGTTAGGGACCGCATTACCGGCTCTGACAGCTCTGTTCGCTCCCTCGTTGTGGCCGCTCAGTCGAGTGGGGACGGAACATGGGAGTTGATCCGTGATTGGGAGCTCATACAACGCTGAATCCCCTCGCTGACAGACCCCGCAGTCTCGCGATCACCGATGTCCGTCCGACTCATGACGTTCTCGACATGATGACCGACGCACACGCCCATGTCGTTTTGCAAATCGATGGTCTCGAGCTCCCATTTGAGTTGCCGGTCGTCCAGAACCTCGCTTGTCTCGTGCCTGGAGCAGCAGTGGTGCCTGAATGCTGGCACATCGCGTGAAAGTGGCTGCCTGTCATCTACGCTCTAATCGAATCGCCATATACTTGAATATTCGTCTTTGTGGAGTGATTGAGTTGTGCACAATCTACGCTGACGTTGAACTAAGACAGCGTTGCATTAGATTTCTGACAAATGAACAGGAGATATTGACAAATGCGGGGCCTTCCCAAGCGCATCATGGAGTATGCTCAGGCTCTTCCGGAGGCTACGCCGTTGTGTCCGGGCGCCCTGCTTCACCTCGGCCACCGCGCGGCGATCGACCAGGCATTGTCGCGCCTAGCCCGCTCAGGAGAACTGATGCGGATCTGTCAAGGAGTCTACATGCGCCCCGTCGAGACTCGGTTCGGCTTGCGGGCGCCCCACCTTGGCAAGGCGCTGGCCGCACTGTCGACGTTGTGGGGCGAAACCATCGTGCCCTGCGGCGGCGCTGCGGCCAACCGCCTTGGTCTGACCAAGCAAAATCCGGTTCGCGCGGTCTACCTCACCTCCGGTCCCAACCGTCGCATGCACTTCGGATCGTCGGTCGTGGAACTGCGTCATGCCCCGCGGTGGCAACTCGCGGCTCCGCACCGCAAAGCCGGCGATGTCATCCGCGCCTTGGCATGGCTCGGTCCGGAAGAGGTCGAGGATGGGCTGGAGGCGGTCCTGCCGACACTTCGTGACGAAGATCGTGACGAACTTTCGGCCGCGCGAGCCACCATGCCGAACTGGATGGCGCAACCGGTGAGCACCCGCCTCTCGCATGGCTATCGAACGCGACCTGGATAGCGCGCAGGAATGTACTGCGATAGGCGCGATCCGTGACAGCGACGCACCGACACTCCGATCCTCTTCGCAACATCGCCGCGATTGGACGACTCGCTGAGGCTACCCAATTGCAGGCGATCGAGACGACCCGCTTTCCCCCGACGAGCTTGCATGTTCGAGATCTTCGAACGCGAGGGGTGGCCGTCCGAGGATCGCCGCGCCTGCCTCGAACGCCAGATCAGGATCCGCCGACGCATCGCCACTTCGAAATGACCATCGGTCGAGTTGGCCTCGGCCAGATCGGCACCGGTTAACAAAGACTGCAAGGATCGGCTTCGACCCGGCCAGGCCAACGCGAAGCTACGAGCCTTTCGATTCGCCGTCTGTACCCTTCCGAACGCCTTCGCTCCGTTGGCCTGTTCCAGTCTTGAAAATAGTCCATATATGGACTATTGATCTACAAACAACTACATCGGGATGAGACCATGACTGCACGGATACGTCCGGCAACGGCATTCGACCGAAAGGGACTCTCCGGCCCGGCGTTGCGCACGTTCTTTCGCATCGCGAAGCTCTGGAGCCTCTCGGTCGAGGAACAGATGACCCTGCTCGGGCTGACGGCCCGATCGACCTTCTTCAAGTGGAAGAAGGACCCGAATTCCGTTCTGCCGAAAGATACGCTGGAGCGCATTTCCTACATCCTGGGCGTCTACAAGGCGCTTCAGCTTCTGCTCCGCGACGAGACGGCGGCCGACGAATGGGTGAGGCGTCCGAACGCGGCGCCGCTGTTCGCCGGCCGGTCCGCTCTTGACCGCATGTTGTCCGGCCAAGTGGCGGACCTCTATGTCGTACGGCAATACCTGGATGGGCAGCGGGGCGGCTGGTCATGACGCTGCCGGTCGCCCGCATCGAATGGAAGCCGTGCTGGCGAATCATCCCCAGTCGGTTTCCGCCGGTTCAGCTCTTGGAGCGGGTGACCGATCCGGACGACCTCGAAGCGATTTTCGAGCTGGATGCGCTCACCAACCCCCGGCTTCGCAACGAAGTCGGCGATATCGGGCTCGTGCCGCCCGAGGACCGCATCAGCGGGCCCGGGACCACCGTCATCATGGCAGCCTTCACCAATCTGAACCCGGACGGCAGCCGGTTTTCGGACGGCACCTACGGCGTCTTCCATTCCGCCATCGACCTCGACACGGCCATCGCGGAGACGAAACACCATCGCGAGCGGTTCATGAGCGCCACCGCCCAGGGACAGATGGAGCTGGACATGCGGGTCTGCCTGGTCGACCTCGACGGGGATCTGCATGATCTTCGCGGCCAGAAGGCGGCCCAGCCGCTCGTCTACCGCAACGACAGCCATGCGGCGGGCCAGCAACTGGCGAGAATGCTTCGTGAAGGCGGGTCGAACGGGATCGCCTATGACAGCATCCGCCGGACAGCGGGCGAATGTGCCGCCGTGTTCCGACCGCCGCTTCTGACCGACGCCCGCCAGGAGCGGCATCTCTGCTACGTCTGGAACGGACGGCAAATCGCGACGGTCTATGAGAAACGGGAACTCGGCGACGGCGGCACGTCCTGATCCCGCCGCCGGGCTCCTGCCCTGACAAGTACCTGCAAC
This sequence comes from Paracoccaceae bacterium, assembly GCA_963664715.2. GTDB lineage: Bacteria > Pseudomonadota > Alphaproteobacteria > Rhodobacterales > Rhodobacteraceae > JAPOXR01. The sequence continues at coordinate 138,295 of CAXXUY010000006.1, read as the reverse complement.
CCTTTCCGTGTGGAACTGGACGATCTGCGAGGTGAAATGCGATGCCCGGGCAATAGAGGGGCAAGGCCCTGGCGGCCGCGCGAGACTCGGCGCTCGGCATGGCCGGGGCGGGCGTACTGTCGAAGCGGACCATGAAGGTGTTCGACGAGACGTGTCTGACGCCGATCGAGGACATGGCACCGGAGGGGATCCGTGAGATACGGCAATGGGAAACGGTCAGGGGCTTGCAGTGCAACGCAACGAATTCGCGCTCGCATCGCTCGGCGAGGTCGGAGACGGCCGGTTCGGGCGAGGGTTTCGGCTGGCCGGTCTTGATGCGCGCGATGATGTCGGTGGCCTTCTTGCGGGCGTGGTCGACGGAGACGTTGGGGCGCCATGGGTGCCGAGGCTGACGCGCTTCGAGCGGCCGAAGGTGCGCGTCTGGACGACGAAGACCTTCTCGCCGGAGGGGTCCACTCGAACACCGAAGCCGGGAAGGTCCACTGCAGACCCTTGTTGCAACAGTCACCCCTTGAGTTTCCGGTTCGGATTTGCTTGGCAATCGAGTTGAATTGGGTGATCAGTGCTCTCCGGTTCTTCGGAGGTGAGTGATCGAATTTGCGGACCTGCGCTGAACTGCAAGGGATGACCAAGGGAGAAGGGATGAATGGCGAAACCTGCATGCATTCTGGCAATTGACCAGGGAACGACTTCCAGCCGGGCAATTCTGTTTGGCGAAGACCTGCAGCCACGCGCGACCGGGCAACGGGAGTTTACACAGTACTTCCCGAGGAGCGGTTGGGTTGAGCACGATCCCGAAGAAATCTGGTCGTCCACGATTGAATCCTGCAAGGAGGCGGTGGGCGGCAGTATCGACAGCATCGCCTGCATCGGAATCACCAACCAGCGCGAGACCGTGGTGGTCTGGGACCGCACGACCGGAATGCCCCTCTGCAATGCCATCGTCTGGCAGGACCGGCGCACCTCCGGGATTTGCCGGACACTCAGGGGTGACGGATTGGAAGCGGACATCACCGGCAGGACAGGTCTTCTGCTCGATCCGTATTTCTCTGCCACGAAACTCGGCTGGATCCTGGACAATGTCGCCGGCGCACGGCAGCAGGCCGATGCAGGGAACCTCCTCTTCGGAACCGTGGACAGTTTCCTGGTCTGGCGCCTGACCGGTGGAAAGAGACACGTAACCGACGCAACCAACGCGTCGCGCACCATGCTCTACAACATCGATTCCGGCCAGTGGGATCAGGAGTTGCTCGACCTTTTCGGCGTGCCTGCGGCCATGATGCCGGAGGTGCTGGATTGTGCTGCCGATTTCGGCACGACCGACAGTTCGGTCCTTGGCTCCGCAATCCCAATTCTCGGAATTGCGGGAGATCAGCAGGCAGCAACTGTTGGCCAGGCCTGCTTCAATCAGGGAATGCTGAAATCAACCTACGGAACGGGATGCTTTGCCCTGATGAACACGGGAGAGGAGCGGGTGAATTCCACCAATCGCCTCCTGACGACAATCGCCTACCGCATGGGCGGAAAGACCACCTATGCCCTCGAGGGATCGATATTCATTGCAGGTGCCGTCGTGCAGTGGCTGCGTGACGGCATCAGGCTGATATCTTCCGCCGACCAGTCCGGCTCGCTTGCCGCGTCTGCGGATTCCGGACAGGACGTCTACCTGGTTCCGGCATTTACAGGGCTTGGAGCGCCGTACTGGGATGCAGAATGCAGGGGCGCAATCTTCGGCCTGACGCGGAACTCGGGCCCCGCAGAATTCGCCCGGGCTGCGCTGGAAAGCGTGGCATTCCAGACGCGTGATCTCGCCGAGGCGATGAAGGCGGACATGCCGGATGCGGGTGAAACAGTACTGCGCGTGGATGGCGGCATGACTGCGAGCGAATGGACCATGCAGGCGATTGCAGACCAGCTCGGTGCACCGGTCGACGTGCCTTCCGTTACCGAAACCACGGCATTGGGCGCCGCGTACCTGGCCGGATTGCAGATGGGTATCGCTCCGGGTCCGGAAGAATTCGCTGCCGGTTGGCGGCTCGAAAGAAGATTTGAGCCGAAGCTCACGGACACCGAAAGGGAATCCAGGTATTCGGGATGGAAGGACGCCGTTGCGAGGACACTGTCCGACAGGATGTCCTGAACCGACCCTGAAGGCTTGTATCGGTGACGGCAACTGCCCTGATTTGGGTGGCTGGCGGAATTGTGCTATCCCGATTGGACAGAAAACCGGATCGGCCGTGTCGAACAGGCCCTTCCGTCAGGGGCAGAATCAGGCGGAAGCAAATTGAGCTTACCCAAACTGGCGATGGCAGCTGATCAAGCCACCGGAGCCGCGAATTGAACCTCCAGCTGTTGGACAAGACGCGGGAGTCGACCGAACTGATCGGTTGGCTCTGGCGATCATACATGAAGCGGCACATGCCGAAGATCATCGCGGCATTCCTGTTCATGGCTGTTCAGGGCGCATCGCTGGGCTTGCTCAGCTACACGATCCAGTTTGTTTTCGACGATGTGCTGGGCCCGGGCGATCAAGACAGGCTTCTCTACGTTGGCGGTGCTGTTCTCCTGTTGTTTGCAGTCAGGGGGCTCTCCGGTTTCATCCAGCGTGTCATCATGATGTCCATCGGGGCTCGCATGCTGTACGACCTGCAGAACACGGTGATGCGGCATATTCTCAGCCTCGACCCGGCTTTCTTCGAGTCCAATCCTCCCGGCCAGCTGATCGCGAGGGTGAACGGCGACACGCGGGCAATTCTTGGCTCGTGGTCCGGAATGCTGGCCCCGTGCGTCAGGGATTCGGTTGCTGTGATCTCGCTGTTTGTGACAGCTCTCCTGATCGACTGGCAGTGGACATTGCTGGCATTGATCGGGGTTCCGCTCATCAGCCTTCCCGTCATCCTGTTCCAGAAGTTCCTGAAGAAGATCTCGATGAATTCAGCTGTCATCCAGGCGCAGATCGTCGTCCGGCTCGACGAGATCTTTCACGGGATCCGAACGATCAAGCTCTACCAGAGCGACGAACACCAGTTCGAGAGGTTTCGCCGGGCGGCGAGGAAGGCGCTGAGCCTCGCGGTCAGGATCGAGGCCAGCATCGCTGCGGTGCCGGCAATGGTCGACATCATTGCCGGATGCGGTTTCCTGGCGGTGATGCTCTTTGCCGGTGCCGACGTCATCGAGGGCAAACGGACCCTTGGCGAGTTCATGAGCTTCTTTACCGCGGCCGTGCTGCTGTTTGATCCCGTCAAGAGGCTTGGAGGGCTGGCGGCGGCCTGGCAGGTCATGAATGTATCCATTGGCCGCGTAAAGACGTTGCTGGAAGCACAGCCGTTGATCAGCGACGCATCCGGCGCGGCGGGAGCGGAATTCACAGGCAGCGACCACGGAATCGAATTCCGGAATGTGAGTTTTTCCTTCGGTGGCAACCAGGTCGTCTCGAACCTCAGTTTCTCGGCCGAGGCCGGCACGACGACAGCGCTTGTCGGCCGGTCAGGAGCTGGCAAGACGACGGTCTTCAACCTGTTGACGCGCATGCTTGACACGGATGAAGGCAGGATCTCCATCGGCGGGATGGATGTCAGGGATCTCGGCATGACCCATCTTCGCCAGATGATATCAGTGGTTTCGCAGGATGCAGGGATCTTCGATGAATCGATCCGGGAGAACATCCTCTTGGGAAGAAGGAATGCCAGCGAAGAGGAGTTTCTGGCAGCGGCGAGGGCAGCATATGTTCACGAGTTCGCGGAAGAGCTGCCCGAAGGATTCGACACTCCCTGCGGCCCCAGGGGCTCAAGCATATCGGGCGGGCAGCGCCAGCGCATCGCCATCGCGCGGGCGCTTCTCAAGGATGCGCCGGTGCTGCTGCTGGACGAGCCGACATCCTCGCTCGACTCCCGCTCGGAAAACCTGATTCAGGAGGCAATTTCCAGGTTGTGCAGGAACCGGACAATCCTCGTCATTGCACACCGGTTCACAACCGTGCGGGACGCCGACAGGATACTCGTTATGGATGACGGCCGGATCGTCGATGAGGGCACGCATGAAAGGCTCATGAGCCGGGGCGGGCTCTACCAACTCCTCTACACGACCCAGTTTGCTGCGGATGAACCGTTCGATGCCTGAGACTGCAGCCTTCACCGGGGCAGGGCCGGTTCCCGTTCATTGCCGAGACTGAAGAAGCATCCGGCCAGCCAAATACCGCCACCCATCGGACCATTCCAGCTCTATTCGGGCCTTGGTCGCGGGAAGACCTGGTTCCCGGTTTTGCACATGAAACGCCGTCCGCAGGGCGGCAGCGCGACGATTTCGTTTTCTTGTTTCACGTAGTGCCCATCTTCTGGCCCTTGTCCGGATCAATCAGCGAAGGATCGGAGATGGGAATGAAATTGGCCGCACTTGCCGGTGTCCTGGCCGCTTGCGCGGCAAGTGCGGATGCCGACTGGATCCACGACATGTTGCTGGAAGAGTGCAGCACCGAGTCCCGAAACCGCCTGGAGGCTTCCGTAAGACGGAACATCGAAACTTCCGTTCGCCGTGCCGAGGCGTCGATAGAGGCACCTGCTTCAATCGGTGACCTGGGCTGTCTTGACGGGTTGATGGACGCCAATATCGATTTCTTCGCATCGGTCGGACCACTGTCATCCGTTTTCTCCAACTCACTTGACGGCCTGCTGACCGGACCCGCGGGCTCGCTGCGCATCTGCAGCTTTGCCCACCGGAAGTGGAACGAGGTGACCCGGCCGCTTCGCAGACCGCTTGAAATCCTGCAGGCCGGCCTCCCGCCCGACTTCTCGGGATCGTTCAATCCCGCTCCCGGCGCTGCAGCGCAGGAAGAACAGGCCGGCGAGCAGAACCAGCTGGCAACCCGCGCCGATCCTTCAAGTCCGGGAGCCGACAGCGATAGGGGAGAGGAAATGACAGGCAGGAGAGGCCCGGCGTCGATCGAGGACATCTGGAACATTCTCTACGGAAGGGGAAACCGATGATGCGACCGAAGCTCGGCATGGGGAGGCTGGCAAGGCTCCAGCTGCCCGCCGTCCTGCTTGCTGCCGCGCTCCTGCCAGGTCAGGGTCATTCCCAGATTGCCGGGGGGTGCCGATGCGGCGCAATCAGCGGGTTTCATTCGGAAACACGCAGGCACGTGACCACGGAGACCACGGAGGCTGCCGAACGGATTGTCGATGCGTTGCGCAGCCAGTCCCGGCAGAACAGCAGTTATCTTGACCGGCAGGTCGAGGCAGAGCGGCGGATCGCCGACGGAGAAGCCCAGAATGCAGCCCGCATGGCAAGGTCGAGGATCCGTGCCGAGGCGGAGAGCGGAAAGCATGATCCCAACCCGGATTTCTGCCTGTTGCTGGATGCAGCGCTGCAGCCCGGCCTGCCGGAGCGGAACAGTTTCCCCGGCACGGCAGGTGTGGTCCGTTCAGCCACGGACTGGTCGACCGGCCAGACCCGGCCCGTCCGCGAGAACGGCGTGCGCATGGCAGCATGGCTGGCAGCGGAACGCAAGAGGTTGAGGGAGGCCGGAGGGGCAAGGGATGCGACGACGGATTGGGGATTTGCTCTCGGGCTTGAGACGCTTCCGATGGACGAGCCAGCCTACCGGGAGGCACTGACCCGCCTCGTGGCAAACACGGTTGATCCGTTTCCGTCCAGGCCGTTGACCGATGACGATCTCACGACGCCGGCCGGTCTCGCCGAAGCGGTGCGCAGGCAGGCGACCGAAGCGCGCAACAGGGCAGCCATGGCCGCGATCGACATGTCGCTTCAACTCGCGGAGCCGGTTCATCCGGCCGGTCCCTACAGGAAGATCGCCGCGAGAATCCGCGGGGAACGTAGAATTCCCGATGTCCTGAGCGAAATGCAGGCCCTCGACATCCGGGTTGGAGCGTACCATTCGCCGGATGCAGAAGCGCTGGAACTCCGTCATTCAAAGACAGAACGCGCACTGCTGCAGGACCTGGTCGACCTGCAGTCACTGAACGCCCGGATAGGCTACTTCCGGTTGGCCCAGGAAGCGAGGAATTCCGTCGTTCTGGCAGCGATCCTCGGAATCCTGACGGACGGGTCCACCGCGAACCTGACTCCACAACAGTGACAGGCGATGCTTGCGGACCTTTCGCCGGACGCGACCGAACATCCCGTTCAGCGCCAGCAATGCTGAACCGTGGGGTCCCGGGGTGACTGCGCGGGCTGAATGACCCGGCATCATACCGGCGGAGAACCCGGTCGTCAGGCGGATGAAACCGGCATTTGCCGGGCAAGACCTGCAAGTTCGAGTGAAATCACACGACTGCTCGAACATCCCGACACGTATGTAATCGCAGTGATATCGACCGTTGCGGCGACGCTGCTCATTCCGGCAGGATGGCTGGCGGTCCCTTTCTGCCTTGCCTTCTCATTGTGGAGGTCAACCCGGAAGTTCCGCCTGCCTTTCCGCCTCCCGATGGCCTGGCGTTCACCGGATTATTCCAATCCGATGCCAGGACATTCCCGCCGATTTCGACCGGGCCAGGGGCTTCTCTTTCTCGGCAATGAACACTCGACCGGGGAAGAGCTGTGGATCACGAACAGCGACGCACGCAGGCATGCCTTGATCCTTGCGACAACGGGCGCTGGCAAGGCATTGCCGCTCGATACGCTCATTCTCACGACCGGGGGATGGAAACCGAACGGCGAAATCCGGGCCGGTGAAAGTCTTGTCCGGCCGTCGGGCGGAATCGCGACGGTTTTGTCGGTCCATCCGCAAGGCATCCTTCCGGTGGTCAGGTTGTTGTTCGCAGATGGCAGGTTTGCCGACTGTTCCCGCGATCATCTTTGGCAGGTCAAGGTGACAGGTGACGACAATGCCATGCGGGGTGCCGGATCCGACGGGTTGGCACTGATGACTGCGGCCGACATTGCTTTGCTGATTGAGGCAAATGCCGCGATCTCCCGATCCGGTTCACTCTCACGAGTGTTCGTGCCGCTGGTGCGGCCAGTCACCGGGCCCTGCGACGGTTGCCTGCTGACCGGCGGTTCTGCCGGCAAAGCCGGATGCGAGGGCTTTGACAGGCTGCCATTCATGCCTTCGCTCGCCGGGACCGCGAGTGAGAGGCTGGAATGGTTTCGTCTGGCTCTGCGTGAAAGGCATCGCCGAAATCCCGTGCGAGCAGTCGGCTCCTCGCTGGAAATTCCCTTGCTGAACGACCGGGACGGTCACAGGCTCAGGCATCTGGTCTGGTCTCTCGGCGGCATGGCGATCCAGATCGCTGCGGACACGCGACTCTACGCAATGGCAAGCTTTCCCGGCCAGGAGGATCTCATACCCGGTTTGCCCGCTCCTGCTCCGCAGTTTTGCGAGGCCGGGCTTGAAATCACTGGAGCGGAGGTTTTCGCGTCTGCAGCAGAAATGGCGAGTGGCTCCGCAACCGCGAATTCCCCGGAAACCCGGGAGGCCAGGATGTCCTGCATCAGGACGGATGCACCGGACGGCCTCTTCATCATTGAGAGCTATATTGCAACCCACAACACCGAGTTGCTGCTGGGCATCGCGTGCCAATCCATGATCTGGTCGTCGGGCTTCATGTTCATCGACGGGAAAGGAACCGCCGAGTTCCATGCCAGGGTCTGGTCTCTTGTCTCGCGATTTGGCAGGCAGGACGATTACAGGATGCTCAACTTCACTGACAGTGGCGGTCACCCGGATGACCCGGCTGGCGGTCCGGCAGTGCATTCGAACACCCTGAACCCGTTTTCACATGGCTCTGCCGACCAGCTGATGAACCTGATTGTCTCGCTGATGAGTGAAAGCGGTTCAGCCGGCGACATGTGGAAGGGTCGGGCGATGTCGCTTGTCACGTCCACGATGAAGGCACTGTGCGAGATGAGGGATGCGGGGGATGTCCTGCTGGATGTGCAGTCGATCAGGGACTTCCTTCCGCTGGGGATCGGTGTTGACAAGGAATGCCTGGAGGGGAGGGAGATCAGCGATGTCTCTGAGGTTCCGGACGCCGCATGGGAGGACATCAGGTCACGCGGTGGAATGATCGAACTCTACCTGCGTGCCCTGCGCGGCGAATTCTCCGAGCGATCCAGGCTGGCGCTGAAGGGGTTCTTTGATTCCCTGCCGGGATTCAACCTTCATGCGGCCCTCAACGGCGAGCCTCAGGAAGGAAAGGCAGTCGAGCAGCACGGGTTTCTTTCCATGCAGCTTACCAGGCCGCTCGGCTCGCTTGCCGATGATTTTGGCCACATATTCCGGACTCCGTTCGGGGAAGTCGACATTGAGGATGTCGTGCTGCGACGGCGAATCCTGGTCGTGCTTCTTCCTGCTTTGCAGAAAGCGCCCGAAGAAATGCGCAACTGCGGGAAGATCGTCGTGTCGATGCTCAAGATGATGATGGGAAGGGCCGCGGGTTCACAGCTTGAGGGAAGCAAGATGTCACTGGTCGATGCGCGCCCCACCAGTTCCCCGTCACCATTCATCGCGATCCTGGATGAAGCCGGATATTACATGGTCAAGGGAATCGACACGATGATGGCCCAGGCGAGATCGCTGGGCTTCATGATCATCATCGCGGGACAGGATATGGCGGCAATGCAGGCGGTTTCGCCGCAGATAGCCGAAACTGTTGCTGCGAATGCCAGGCTGACGGCTGCTGGCGCTACCGAGGACGCCCAGCGCACATGGTCATTCCTGAAAAACAAGTTCTCGTCCCACACTGTTCCCCTGGCCTCCGGCCGTTCGGCAAGGCCCGGTTTGTTCGGATCGCGCTGGGTGGAAAGACCCGATGTGAGCTATGCCGAGCAGGACCGTGTCAGAATCGGCGATCTTCAGAAACTGCGGGAAGGCGAGTTCTACTTCCTGATGGAGTCGCGACTGGTGAAAGCCCGGGTGTTCCACACGGGTGACAACTGGACCCCGTGGATTTCGATGAACAAGTTTCTCCTGATCCGGGGGCCGACCGACCGGGCACCGGGTCTGGACCAGTCAAGAGATGCAGAGTTCCTCTCTGCCGTGGAAACTGCCGGACGAACCTTGCTCGATATCGAAGAACTGGAACGGAAAGTGGCGCTGCTTCCCCGCGATCCGAGGGATGCGCTCCTTTGTGCCATTCGCTATTCCCAGGAGCATGTGCCTGAAGACTCCGGCTGCGCCGCGACGAGTGGCGCAGGCGCAGACGTTCATCTTCTCGGCCTGATGTTTGGTCCGTCTCACAGCATCGCAGTGTGATCGGCCCGGTTGAACGGAGTCCGGTTTTCGGCAGGAAGGCCCTGCCTGCCAGTCAAACTGGTTCTTTGGAAAGGGAGCGCAGTGGAAGCCGGTGCCTGTCCAAGGGCTGCAACCTGCCGGTGGAGTTCGCCTGACCGCTGCGTGAAAGGACAGAATTCTACTGAATTGATTCCATGTGGGAGCGAATCGGTATAGATTTGGGGAAGGCAGGACATCCTTCCTGATTCTGACGCTCTGGACGGAACGGTTTCCGAATTCGCGCGTCGCTCCCTGGGTGTGTGCGGCCGGTTTCAGGTTTCCGGGGCTGGAAAACCGTTTCTTCGGGCGGGTTCGCCAGGAAGATCAATGAAGGAGGCTAGCATGCATCCCGACGTAACCGCCCAGTTCGATGCGGTGACACATACTGTTTCGTATATTGTCACGGATCCGGCCACCGGAAGGTGTGCCGTCATCGACAGCGTGCTCGACTTCGACTACGCATCCGGAAGGACGTCTACCGAGTCGGCCGACATGCTTGTCTGCAAGATACGAGACGCTGGCCTGGACTTGGAGTGGGTTCTCGAAACCCATGTGCACGCGGACCACCTGTCCGCTGCGCCATACGTGCAGGAATGCCTGGGCGGGCAGATCGGAATCGGCCGGAATATCGTGGAGGTCCAGGAGACGTTCGGGAAGATATTCAACGAGGGTACGCGATTTCAGCGCGACGGTCGGCAATTCGAACGGCTGTTCAACGAAGGTGACAGTTTCCGGCTGGGGGAAATCGAATGCAGCGTGCTCGAAACGCCGGGTCATACACCCGCATGCGTTACTTATGTCATTGGCGATGCCGCCTTTGTCGGCGACACGATGTTCATGCCTGACTTTGGCTCGGCTCGTGCCGATTTCCCGGGGGGCTCCGCGGGAGCGCTCTATGATTCCATCCAGAAGATCCTTGCACTTCCCGATGAGACGCGGGTCTTCGTCGGTCATGACTACAAGCCGCCGGGACGGGAGAGCTTTGCCTGGGAGACCACTGTCGCCGAGCAGAAGGCCAGTAATGTTCACTTCGGTTCGGGAACGTCGCGCGAGGAGTTCGTGCGCACCCGGAACGAAAGGGACAGCAAGCTCGACATGCCGAAACTGATCGTTCCTTCACTGCAGGTCAACATGCGGGCCGGCCGGATGCCGGAGGCGGATGAGAGCGGCAGGGCATTCCTGAAGGTTCCACTGAACGCACTCTGACAATCACGTTCGGCATGGTTGCAGGTTCATGCCGGTGTCGGCGACGGTTCCATCGCTGCATTGCATCGAACCGACCGTCCGGGGCATTCCCCGGTTACGCCATTCGGGCCGCCCGCTTCTGCATTCCCGTTCCGTTGCCGAGTCGCTGCTCGTGGGGAGATCTGCCACGCCGTTGGCAGGCAACCGGCAACTGTTCGCAGGACTCTCCAGCTTCAGAGCCGACCTCATCCGCAACCTGTCAGATGTTCACGGATCAACGCGAGGGGCAGGCAACCGAGGCCGGACCAGGGCAGACGAGGTCACTTTGCGGTATGAGCGCCAGCGAAGAATGTACGGGCAGGAGCGACAGCATTCGAATGGGACAAGTCTTCCAAGGTGAGCATTGGCGAAGAAACCGCGATCCGGAATCCGGCGATCTGCCGGACCGCGAAAGTGAGGTCGGGCCAATCCCCGATGGATTGTTCTCCGGTTTCGTCGAAGGCAGAGAGAGACTATGAGACGGAGTCTGGCTCCAACAACCCGGTCTATGAGGAAGCACCATGATCATCAGGCACTTGGACTCGTTGAGGGAAACAGAGCATGCGGTGGATTTCGGCAGTGGTATCAGCGTTCGATTCCTCACGAAACGGGATGGCATGGGCTTCACCATGACCGACACATACCTGGAAGCGGGCTCAAACATTACGCTTCGTTATGATCACCATATTGAATCTTGCTACATTCTGGACGGTGAAGGTGAACTGCATCACGACGGTGGTGTGGAGCAATTGCGGCCGGGCCTTATGTTTGCTGCCAACGAGCATGATGAACACACCGTAAAGGCCTTAACGCAAATCCGCATGATATGCGTCTTTTCGCCGGCGCTCACAGGTTTCGAAACGCATGATTTCTCCAGGGGGAAAGCGTCCGGCTATGGCCCGTCGTAACTGGCCTGTCGAAGGGGATACCCGGACGGAAAACGCCCTTCGCTACATCGGTTAGGCGACGGATTTCGCTCCTGCGATCGGGGCTCCTGATGCCGAAAGGGTGGGCAGCCTGGTTCATGAGACCGGTTCGGAACGAAACGTCGGCCGCCTTGCGATTGACGACTTCGCAACGCGTGTTGCCCCCTGGCTTTAGCGCAACAGAGATCAACGCAATTGGGGATGGTACAGCAGGCAGTAAAAGGCAGGGCAGCATAACCGGAATCCGGTCCTGGAGGCGTCTCGCACAACTGTAGCTGAGCAAGTCCCGCAAGATGGACCTGCCTCATTGTGTGAAACACGGAACCGGCCAGGATCGGAACCGCCGGTTTGGTCGGGAAGAGGGTCACTCCATTGCACGTGGCGCTGGCGGCACTTGCCGGCTATCCAGTCACTCACGCATCCGGCCTTCAACTCTTCCGCCTGTCCTTTCGCCGCGATTCCATATCACCAGCACTTCAACGAACGCCCTCCAAGGGCAGTGCAACCGTCGCCCTCAATCCACCCCCGGATCGATTCTCCAGCCGGATATTCCCGCCGTGCCTGCGGATGATGGTACGTGCTATGGCAAGGCCCAGACCCGTGCCGCCCGTATCGGGGTTGCGAGACTCGTCCAGCCTGACGAAGGGTTCGAAAACGCGGTTTAGTTCGGCCTCCGGTATGCCGGGGCCTTCATCCTCGATGACGACGCACAGACATCCTTCCTCGCGTGCGATCCGCACAGCTGCGCACTCGCCATGTGTGGCCGCGTTCTCGAGCAGGTTGCGAAAGGCGCGGCGAAGTGCCGCAGGCCGGCATGTGACCAGCGTCCGGCCGGTTTCGGATACCATGAGTGAATGGCCAAGATCGGACAGGTCAGCAGCCACGCTGTCGATCAATGCATGGAGGTCGACTGTCCGTGTCGCTTCCTCGCGCATGTCCTCCCGGATAAAGGCAAGTGCGTCTTCCGCCATGCGCTGCATCTCGTCAAGCGAAGTCTGGATCTTCGTTCTGGAGGTTCCATCTTCTATGAGTTCAGCTTGAAGGCGCAGGCTCGTGATCGGAGTCCGCAGATCGTGCGAGATCGCAGCCAGCATTGCTGTCCGATCACGCACGAACCGGTCGAGCCGGCCGCGCATGAGGTTGAAGGCGCGCACGGTTCTCCGGATTTCCAGGGGTCCGGCCTCGGGCAGGTCGCCCAGTTCCTTTCCCCGCCCGAATTGGTCGGCAGCCGTTGCAAGGTTCCGCATGGGTTTCGAGATTCGACGTCCCATCAGGATTGCCACGGCGGCAACGGCGAGGGCAGACAACAGGAAGGAGAGCAGGAATGTCCGGCCCCATGGCGGCACTGCCGGTGCCGGGCCAACCGCAATGTTCATCCAGTTTCCATCACTCATGGCCACGGATGCCGCGAACCAGTGAGACCCTGAATGCTCCATTTCATGATCGTGGTCTTCATCGTGGTCGTCGTCGTGCAGGAATTCACTCCCGAGCGGTGCCACGTTGACCTGTTCCCGTTCGACATCCAGCGCCATGGTCAGGTTGCGGGCGATGATGGCCGCCCGTTCTCCGGTTCCCTTCGTGGTTACGAGAGGCTCGCGGGACAGAGTAAATCGCCCTTCGCCGTTACTCGCAGCTGCAAGGACAGCACCGTGAAGAGCGGGCGGCGTTTCCCTGAGCAGTCGGGCCACGGTTCCGGCACGCGCAATGACATGGTCCCGGTGGGCATGCAGTACTGCCTCGTTGCGCTCGAGTGCAAAGAGAGCGATGGCGACGCCCTGCGCGATGGCGAGAGCAAGCAACAACAGCAGCGCGAGCTGGCCGGTGAGGCTTACGGGCGCCAGTCTCATCCGTTTTCCACCTTTCCGGCAAACCGATAGCCGCTACCCCATACGGTGGCAATGAGCTGCGGATCCGCCGGGTCTTGCTCCAGCTTCCGGCGCAGGCGGCTGACCTGGTTGTCCACGGCACGGTCGAAAGGTGCCGCATGCCGTCCCCTAGTCAGGTCGAGAAGCTGATCCCGGGACAGAACCATCCCCGGGCGCTCAAGTAACACCGCGAGCAGTCGGAACTCACCAGTCGACAGCGGTGTCATGACCCCTTCGTCATCCACCAGTTCACGCTTGCCTGTGTCCAGCGACCAACGATCAAATCTGTATGTCCCGGCTGCAAGCGGTTCGCGGTCCGGGGGCAGGCTATGCGCGCGCCGGATCACCGACTTTATACGTGCCAGCAGTTCACGGGGATTGAACGGCTTGGTGACATAGTCATCGGCTCCAACCTCGAGACCCACGATCCTGTCCGTGTCCTCTGCCAAGGCGGTCAGCAAGATGATCGGGATCCGGGTCGTTGCCCGAAGGTACCGGCAAAACTCGAGACCGTCCTCGCCCGGCATCATGATGTCGAGGACAACCAGGTCGATTGCCGCCGCCCTGAGCACCTGCCGCGCGGCGGCGCTACCATCGGCAACGGTGACGAACATGTCGTGCTGTTTGAGATACCGCGCCAGCGGGTCACGGATGTCCCGGTGGTCGTCGACGACGAGAATGTGTGGAGAGTCCACCATGCGATGCAACCTACGCGTCTTACCTCAAAAGGCAGACAAAATAATTGTAACAAGGTGTATCACACCGCCATCCGGCGAAAGAACGCGACAAATCGAGACCTTCTGCGGCAAGGTTCTGCGACATTCTCTTCCTAGTGTCCCTTCTGTCTACAACAACCAACACAGGAGTGGATCTATGAGACGAATGACAAAGCCCCTTCTCGGGATTGCTGTTGCCACTGCATTTGGTGCGACCGCTTTAGCAGGAATTGCCATCGCCGACGGCGGGGGCAGATCCGGCGATCATGGTACGCACGACTCGGGCATTATCGGCGATCCGATGGAAATACTCGGTGCAGTTGATACCGATCGCGACGGGAAGATCACGCAGGTCGAGATCGACCGTGCGCTCAGTGACCGCAGCGGCGTCCTCTCTGCCCACGACGTCAATGGTGACGGCAATCTCAACCTTGATGAGTTCGCACATCTTTGGCGCGAAATCATGCAACCAATGATCGTGCGCGCCTTCCAGATGCTCGATACCAACGGCGATGCATTCATTTCTCGTTCCGAATATGAACAGCCGTTTACCGATATCGTTCAGGAGTTGGATCGAAACGCTGATGGCAGCCTTTCGGCGCTTGCGGCATCGGATCATGACCACGACGGTGATGATCACGATGACCACGATGACGATGATGATCACGACGACAACGAATAGGAGCGTCTGACATCGCGGGGTCGGGCGGGCCTAGTTCGGGCCCGCCCGGATCCACCTTGTCCCTGGGTGCCAGTTCGACAGGTGCCGTCTTGCTTCCGTTGCGGATGCAGTAAAGAGATCATCAGCTCCATAACTCGAAATCGCAAAGAATGCGGAAACTGATGCAGCCCTGGCGGCTTCCACCAGGTTGTTCCCGCTTTTGTCGAGGGCGGCAACGAATCCACCGCAGAAACTGTCCCCGGCGCCAGTCGTGTCCTGGACGTTCTTCTTCGTGAAGGCCGGCAATGAGAAGGCTTCGTCTCGTTTGGCGTCGTATAGGAGGCAACCCTTGTCGCCGAGCTTGATCACGACCAGGGATGGTCCGAGTGTCGCAAAAAGGCGCGCGGCTTCCATCCAGTCATCCGTGCCGACAAGTTGCTGTACCTCGTCCGCGCTCGGCATGAAAATGTCGATCATCGGGAGAAGCGCAAGGATTCTGTCCTCGTTGCCGGATATGTAGTCTTCCTGGAGATCGAGTATCAGGACTGCGCTGGTTCGTTCGCGCAGAAACGCCAGGAGTTCCTCCTGGGCTGCGAGGGTCATTGCCAGGATCAGGAACGCGTCCGCTTCGAGGAATTGCTCCGGGATGTCTTCCGGTTTCGGAGACAGTTCATGAAAGACCTCTTCACTGGAAAACAACGTCCAGCATCGACCACCATACGAATCGTAGACGACGCGGTTGTGGAGCGTTGGAAACGGCCGGCTCTCCAGATGATCGGTCCGGAATCCTGCGCCGGCGATCGATTGCAACACGCCGGGGGGCAGGTCGTTGCCGATTGGTGCAACCATTTCAGTTCGGGTTTCCCACAGGCGAGCGCCCAACGCCGCGTAAACGGCATCTCCACCGATGCAGGCAGGACGTTCAGTCCCGTCCGGGAGGACGACGTCATCGATCGTAAAGCTGCCGAGGCAGACCAGGCGCGGCACCGTCAATCGCCCGGACCTTCCAGTTCGGCCAGGCGGAACTTCTCCTTGGCGACGTGGTAGGCGAAAAGCTGGACCGGCACCGAATAGACGAGTGGCGCCAGTTCTTCCGGCATTGGCGGAAGGAAGATCGTTTCGTCGGAACTCCCGGTCAGCGATTCTTCGCCAACACTCGTAATCGAGTAGACGTGACCGCCCCAGCGTTTCCCTTCTTCCGCGGTGTCGCGGGCACGTGCGATTGAAGGCCCGCTCGGTGCAATCAACCAGAGTGGGTCACCGGCCTTCTGGGAATTGTAGTGATGGAATTCCTCGAGTGGTATGGCGATCGCATGACTCGGTGTGCATTCCTTGACCTTTGCGGCACCGAACGACGCCGACGCGTAAGACGGGCCACCGCCCGCAAACAGGAAGATTTCCTTTCGCGCCTCCATGCCGGCGATTCTCCGGATGTCGTCATCATGCCTGTCGATGGCACCGGAGACGAGTTCAGGCACCTCGTCCAGGACGGCATGCAGCTTGTCGATATCCGCGATTGCAGAACCCCTGGCTGACGCAAGACCGATGACAAACTGGGCAAGGAGGGCGATGGCGGCGGTGCTTGACTGCGTCGGCCATCCCTTGCGCTCGGCATGGACAAGGAGGGTGTAGTCCGATTCACGATTGAGCGGCGAATCCAGCGTATTCGTGAGTGACAGCGTCCGCGCGCCCAACGCCTTTGCCAGGAGTATCGCCTCGACCGTTCGCGTCGTTGCACCGCTGGAACTCAATGCTATCACGAGTGTTTCAGGGTCGGGCGCGTGGTTGTTGTAGTAAACGAAGTCAAGTGCTTGCATGGGTTCGCAGGAGATCCCCAGGAGTTTCTCGAACAAGACCCTCACGCCATACATGACAAAGAGCGAATCGCCGCAGCCGACGAGGCACACACGGTTGATCGGCCTTGATGCGATGTTCTGCACGATGCCTCTCGAGGCTTCGCGTTCCTCGTCAAGCGACTTTCGGATCGACATCGGTTGACCCTGTATTTCAGTCATCGTCAGGTCAACGCGCAGCCGTCGCTTGGGATCAAGGTCATCGTCGGTCGGAAGCACGAGCGCCCGACCCTTTTCCTGTTCGTAAAGATCGGAAATCAGATTCCTGGCGCGTTGGTCGAGTGGCGACCCAGCTTCCAGTAATGGTGAAACGCTCACGTCCTTCCTCCCTTTCTTGCCCTTCACGTCTGCCTGTAACGCCTGTTTCCCGTAGCCTTGACTGCTGGTCGGCGAGCGGCCATGAACCTGCCCGAGATTCGAACAGGCGGTGTTGGAAGCGGGCTCCTCCCGGACCCTTGAGATCGCTCCTCCGGCCGAGAGATGACCTGCAGGGAATGCGTCCGCCAGGAAGGCAACACCTTTCTGCCGATCACTCTCCGGGCGAGCATCCTGCCCACCGGTTCATGCCAACCTCCTTGGCGGCAGAGCGCAGGTACATCTCGCGATAATAGGGTTCGAATCCCCTGGTTGTCTCGCTTGACCTGGCCAACTCATCGGCGACGGCAAGGGCGAACTCGCGCGCTTCCCTCTTTATTGCCTCTTCGTCGACACTGCACACGCGTCCGTCGCGCACAAGTATTCTTCCCCCGACCATCGTCATCCGCACCGAGGATCCGTTCTCGCAGTATACCAACTGCCGGCGCACATCGTTGAGTGGTGTAAACGCAATTTCATTGAGGTCGAGCAAGGCGATGTCGGCCTGAAAGCCCGGTGCAAGGGCCCCGATTTGGTTCTCGTGTCCCATTGCCCGGGCGCCGCCTTTGAACACGCAGTCGAGTATTTCATCGGCTGCAGGCCAGTTTCCGTATTCCGGATCGGTTATATTGTGGATCAACCCCGCGATCTTCATGGTTGTCCACAAGTTGATGCTGTCGTCGGCCAGCGCTTCATCTGTTCCGAGGCAGACGGGTATACCGGAATCCCGAATTCTCCGAAACGGCATGATGCCGCTGCCAAGCCGGAGATTGCAGACTGGATTGTGCGCAATGACGGAACCTGCCTCCGCGATCGTGGCAACATCAGCATCGTCTAGGAGCCTGTCGGATTTGGCCATGGATTTGCAGTGATTTCCTGTCCTTTTCCACAAGATATGGTAGTATCGGGCAGTGAATGAACAGTCTGGAGGATGATGTTGTGTCGATCAGGTTCCAGAGGGCCAATCGTGACGAGGTCTGGCTGTTGCCACCTTCGATCCAGGAGTGGCTGCCGGACGATCACCTGGCCCGCTTTGTCGTCGAGATCGTCGAATCCCTGGATCTGGACAAGATCACCGGCGTCTACCGGCATGGCGGCAAGCCAGCCTATTGCCCGGTGATGATGACGGCGCTGCTGTTTTACGGCTATTCAACCGGCGTGCATTCGAGCCGCAAGCTGGAAGCGGCGACGCATGACTCGGTTGCGGTGCGCTATGTCACCGGCAATCTTCATCCCGACCATGACACCATTGCCCGTTTCCGCAAGCGCCACCTGCCTGCCCTGCAGGAGCTGTTTGTCCAGGTGCTGTCGATTGCCGGCACCATGGGCATGCTGAAGCTTGGCCATGTCAGCCTCGATGGCACCAAGGTGAAGGCCAATGCCAGCCGCCACCGGGCGATGAGCCATTTGCATATGGAGCGCATCGAGGCGCAGCTGAAGGCGCAGGTCGCCCGGCTGCTGGAACTGGCCGAGGCGGCGGACGAGCAGGAGTGCGCTCTCGACATTCCCGAGGAACTCGGGCGCCGGCAAGAGCGCCTGGCGAAGATCGCCGAGGCCAGGAAGGAGATCGAGGCCCGCGCCGCGGCCCGCCATGCAGCCGAACAGGCGGCATACGAGGAGAAGATGCAAGAGCGGCGCCAGAAGGAACGGGAACGGGGAGGCAAGCTCGGCGGCAGGCCGCCGAAGCCGCCGGTGCCGGGCCCCCGCCCCAGGGACCAGATCAGTTTCACCGACCCGGATTCGCGGATCATGCCGTCATCCGGAGGCTTCGAGCAGGCTTACAACGCCCAGGCATCGGTGGACCATGGCAGCCACCTCATTGTCCATGCCCATGTCAGCCAGAGACCGAATGATGTCGACGAGATGGCACCGGCGCTTGCCGCGCTCGAGGATGTCGGCAGCCCGGCTGGCATCGTCGCCGATACCGGGTATTTCAGCCGCGCCAATGTTGAATTGTGCGACGATCGGGGCATCGAGCCCCTGATTGCTTCCGGCCGGCAGCACCACAACCGTCCACTCCGGGAGAGAAGGGTGCCGGTGACAGAGCCTCCTGCCGATGCCGATGCGGTTGAGCGGATGAAGCACCGGATGGGCTCTGCCGAAGGGGAGCGGATCTACGCGAAGCGCAAGGCCGCCGTCGAGCCGGTCTTCGGAATCATCAAGAGGGTCATGGGCTTTGACCAGTTCAGCCTGCGCGGCATCGAGGCTGTTCAGGGCGAGTGGAGCCTGGTCTGCACGTCATGGAACCTGAAGCGCATGCACCGGCTGCTGTTGGGCGGACATTCGGCGGCATGAAGGGCAAAGGAGCATGGCTTGAGAACAGGAATTTAGCCGAATTCGACCGGAATTGCAGCCCTGGCAGGCAGAATTGTCGGCAAGGCTGGCCGCCGAGGTGGGTCCGGGCGCCGGTCACCGGTGAAATTCGACCCGGAGCCGATGAAGATGTGCAGGCATTCAGACGCCATGGACACCGCTTTCAATGCCGGTATTTCGACAGGCTCCTAGCCAAACGCCATGTATGACATTGCAGCGCTGGTCGAGAACGCCTCGGTCGTGGACATGCTGGAGAATGGACTTGCCGTATCGTGAACCACCGAGGACCCGCTGAACCCGCGTCTCCAGGATGTGCATGTAGAACGGCAACTCGAGGTTTCGGCTGATATCGGAAAGTGACCCCAGATACTCGTCGGTGACCCGGTGCGGTGCGGAGCAGGAAACCGCCGCGCGAATCCTCCCGTTCTGCGTGCAGTTCCAATTGTCGATCAGGTAATCATAGAGAGCAAGAAGTTCATCTGGAGAGGCAACAGGTGCCTTTTCCATCCTGAGCCTCTTGTCCCCGGGAAGAAGGTCCTTGAGGAATGGATACTTCTCGTACTCGACGATGTTTGGCTGGTCGAGAGCCACGGTTGCACGCATTCCCGAATCCGAATAGGCGGACATGACGGCGTCGATGTTCCCGGGGCTCGGATAGGGCACGAAAAACGCATCATCCTGCACCGATGTGATGCCGAACTTGAGCATCTCGATCGCGCCGAGCATGGTGCGGACATATACGAGCCGGTCCGGCGGAAGCGTATCGCCGAGCGGCGGTACCTCGTACAGCATGAAGAGTTCGAGCGGCAGACCGTCCAGTTGCCCCTTCATCAGATTGGTCGACGAGTGAAAATGCCCGTTGATCAATCCAGGAATCGCCAGCAGCCCCCTGCAGTCGAGGTCTTCAACTTCTCCGGTTTCCGGTGCGAATTCCACACCCGGATTCACCTCAACGATCTTGTCATGATCGATCAGGATATTGACTTCATGACAATTCCGACCGGTCTTCCCCTCCGGAAATTTCATCACGTTTCGAAGGAGCTTTCTTGAGCCTCGCATCTGCAACCTCCCCAAGTCGGGGCTGGGCAATCATAAGGCGATTTCGGGAGGCTCCGCAATTGCCGTGTCCCGCATCACCTTCCGGTCCACCCTGAATTCATCGACCGTCTTGCTCCGGACGCGCACCATTCCCGGTCCTGCCGCTGTCCCAGGCTATCGGCGGCGTGCGGCCAGCCAGTCGAACCGGCAGGAAATCGCAAGCATCCGGACGCCGCCGAAAGGCTTCTTGTCAAAGTCTGACCGGACGGGGAAGCTACTTGAAAATCCCTGCTTGGGAAAGAAGCGCTGTCCAGGACTGTACCCGATCAAACAGAAACAGCACGCGCGGGGAATGTGGGAAAAACCGCCCGGTTCATGACGGAATAGTCCGGGACCCTACACCATTGTATTCAAGCCATATCGCCTGCTCCGAATCGTGACGGCTGAACAGGTCGCGTTCCTGGATCCTGTAACAGGCGGTGATGAGCTTCTTCAGGCCCAGGCGCTCGAAGTTGTACGAGAAGAAATGGAAAAAGTTGGAGACGCGGGGACCGTCGCAATTGCAGTACACGACCTTGCCGCGGAAGTGTCTGCTGTAGTGGCGCAGTTCGTTCTCGATGTCGGGAAGCTGCGTGTAGAACTCGTCGTTCCGTTGCCGCTTGGCCCTTTGCAAGTTTTCGTTCAGAGACATGGGGGTGCTCCCGCATCAAGCCCATTATCGGAGATCAGTTCTCGATATGGACAGGCGCACCAGCCCGAGCCGACGACGCGGGCCTCGATCATGGGTGCGGCGCCCCCACGCGTCGATCCGAAGCCGTCCGGTCGCGCCGCTCCCGCGCAAGCTCGTAGCTCGCCTGCATCCGCATCCAGTGTTCGGCGGTGCCCCAGCCGATGTCCTCCAGCGCCAGCGCCATGTTCGCCGACACGCCCGCCTTGCCGTTCAGCAGGCGAGACAGCGTGCCGCGCTCGCAGCCGAGACGCGCCGCCGTCTCGGTCACGTTCCAGCCCGCATCGTCCATGCTCTCGCGGATCAGTTCGCCCAGGTGCGGCGGATTCCGCATCGGGCCGACGCGCTCGCTTGCAATGTCGTTCATGGTCAGTACTCCCCTTCGGTCAGTAATAGTCGAACAGGTCCACGTCCACGGCCTCGCCTTCCTCGAAGCGGAACACCACGCGCCAGTTGCCGGAGACGCGAACGCTCCACTGACCCGCTCTGCCGCACTTGCAAGGCTGCCATCCGCTTCAAACGCCGCCACGCTGTCCTCGACCGACTGCAGCGTGCCCGCCATCCCTGCCGCCATGAACTGCGGCAGAAGGCTGAACGTCATCGACGAATCCGGACAGTAATAACGGGCAATCCGGAGACCGGACGGGGTCTTGCGCCCATAGCTGCCGTGCCGGGCAAACCGGCAGCCTCCGTCAGGATGCATCGGACAGCACGAAAGCTTTGCATCATGCCAAGCCTGCGTGCTAATAAATTCCTCGGCGGAAAGGTCTGTCTTGTTGAGGAGCTGCACCGAACCGTCCACGGCCCGGCGGACGGCTATCCGCGCGGGCCATTCTTTCATCGTCAACCTGAACCCGGTCGAATAGACACGAGCCACAATCAGGACAACCACAATCCCCGCGGTCTGCACGCTGTCCTGAACCCGCTGCTGGAAAACTGCTCTGCCTGGGAAGGAAGACAGCCCGGCCATCCCGGACCAATCCGGTTTCCAGGCAAATCGGCGTCGGCCTAATCCGGGAAATCTACCGCGCTGCGCAGCAACTCAATCCGGGAAACAACAGGCCTTGTGATACCGAATGCAGGCGTTCGCGGTTTCGTCGGGGAAATGCATCCAGGCCTGTGGAAAGTCCTTGCTGCATCAGGTCATCCTCTGGAGATGAACTCCTCGAAACGGGGGATCGATGCCGGTCGAATGCTTGACGCAATGGCTGGGATTGTGTGATGGTATACCGCATAACTTGTTGTCCAAGTTACGCGATGTCGCCTTGTTGCGAATTTAATTGAATTATCAGTATGATCGCAGCACCGCGCGCGCAGGCGTTGAGGCCGTTGCACAGTCGGCAATGCCTCAACCACAAGGGGAGGTCCCAAAATGAAAGTCTCATTATTGAATACTCTTGTTGGAGCAAGTGCCGTAGTTTTCGTTTCTGCCGTTGCAGGTGCGCAGGAAGCACCGAGCCTGGGCGGTCAGACGCTCCCGTCCTATGAGGCGCCGAACGAAGGGTTGGTGGCTGAAATCAGGGCAAGAGGGAGCATCAGGAACGGCGTGGAAGCCCAGAACCCGCCATTCGAGTACATAGAAGACGGCGAAATCGTCGGTTATGACATTGAACTTTCTCGTATGTTCGCGGAGCACATCGGTGTTGAACTCGATGTCATAGACACGGCGTGGGCCGGTGTCATACCGTCGCTCTATACAAAGAAGTTCGACATGATCTGGTCGGCCATGACAATCACGGAACCGCGGATGAAAGCGGTGACATTTTCGCAACCCTATGCCTCGGATCAGGTTGAGTTCATTGTCAGGGCGGGCGATGACCGGATCACGTCCATCGCGGACCTGAACGGGAAGATACTCGGAACCCAGCTGAATTCAGCCGCCGAGTTTCAGGCACAGGAGCTGATCAAGGAACATGGTCTCGACGTCGAGTTGAAATCATTCGATCACTTCGATGGTGCGTATCTCGATCTCAGCAACGGTAATGTCGATATCGTGACCAGCACGAAACTCAATGACCGGGTGTTGTTCGACAGGAATCCGGGTGTCTACGATGTTGCTCTCGAACTGCCAATCTACAACTACGTTGGCGTCGCGACCAGGCAACAGGACGGGGATCTTTCGGAAGAGATCGACGCCTTCATCGACAAGGTCCAGGCGTCCGGAGAACTGGCAGAGTTGCAGATGAAGTGGTTTGGACATGTAATGGACCTGCCAGAATAACGAACGGTGATCTCCTGTGTCGGGATTCGACTTTAATCTGATCGTAGAGTATCTGCCCGATTTCTGGCGAGGCGCCAAGGCCACCATCTTCTATTCGTTGACATCGCTTGCTTTGGCGGTGGCAATCGGAATGGTGGTGGCCCTTTGCCGGATTTCACACATTGCTGTGCTGAGATGGCTCGCGCGTGGCTACATCGATGCCATTCGCGGAACCCCCGCCTTGATCCAGATCTTCTTCGTCTACTTCGGCATGCCGGCATTCGGAGTGAACCTGTCGGCACCGACTGCCGCAGTGGTTGCTCTCGGCATAAACAGCGGAGGCTATCTTGCCGAGATCTTCCGTGCCGGAATCATGGGTGTGGACCGGGGGCAGACCGAGGCCGGTCGATCCCTCGGAATGAGCTACGGCACGACCATGTGGCGAATTACCCTGCCGCAGGCCGCCCTGCTGGTCGTGCCGCCGGCCGCCGGGGAGTTTACCAATCTCGTCAAGGGTACGTCACTCCTGTCGACGATATCGGTTGCTGAATTGACACGGGTGGCTCAGCAGATCGTCGGGGTGACTTTCCGGCCCATAGAGGCCTACGTCGCGATCGGTATCGTCTATTATTGCCTTAACGCGGTAATTGCGCAGGGAGCGGTGTGGCTCGAGCGATCGCTGAGACGGTCGCAAGGGCTCGAGTGATGTCGCAGCCCGTTGTCCGGATCAAAGACCTTCGAAAGTCCTTTGGTGATAACGAGGTCCTGTGTGGCATAAACCTCGAGATCGAGGCCGGCGAGACCCTGGTGGTCATCGGCCCGAGCGGCTCCGGAAAATCGACACTGCTGCGCTGTACAAACTACCTCGAAATCCCCACCTCCGGATCGGTTGAAGTGGACGGCGTGCCGTTCGCCCTTCCGAACGTGTCCCGGCGCGTGCAGGAGCGGCACCTGAACAAGATGCGGGCCCAGGTCGGCATGGTGTTCCAGCGGTTCAACCTGTTCCCCCACAAGACTGCTCTCGCGAATGTCATGGAAGGTCTGCTTGTGGTGCGCCACATGAGCCGGGCCGACGCAAAAGAGAAGGCGACCGAGATGCTTGAACGGGTCGGCCTGTCGGACAAGCTGAATACCTATCCGGCACAGTTGAGCGGCGGTCAGCAGCAGCGGGTGGCGATCACGAGAGCGCTCGTGATGGAACCGAAGGTCATGCTTTTCGACGAGGCAACGTCCGCTCTTGACCCGGAACTCATCGAAGAAGTTCTCATGGTCATGAGGCAATTGGCCAATGAAGGTCTGACGATGATCGTCGTGACCCATGAGATGGAATTTGCCAAGGATGTCGCCCGCGAGGTCATGTTCATGGACAACGGAGTCATCGTCGAAAAGGCGCCACCGCAAGAAATGTTCTCTGCGCCGAAGCATGAACGGACGCGTACGTTTCTCAAGAAGATCCTGCGGTCATCATGAGTTCCGTCCTCATCCGAGGCGGGTTGATCGTGTCACCTCGCCAGAGTGTCCGCGCGGACATTCTGGTCAGGGACGGCGTGATCGACGCTGTCGGGCGCGATCTGCCGGTCAGTTCCGGAATGAGGACCATTGACGTCGGAGGGCTGGCGGTCCTGCCCGGGGTTATCGATCCGCACTCCCATCTCTGGGAATCTGGGTTCATGTCCGGTCCCGATTTTTCCGACAGCACGGCGTCGGCGGTCGCGGGCGGGATAACGACAATCATCGACATGCCGCTCACCGTGCCGGAGGTTCTCGACGCGGAGACCTTCAAGGAAAAGGCGCTGCTGGGCAGACGTACGTCGCACACGGATTTCGCGTTGCATGCGGGGGTCACGCCGGACAACCTGCCCGTTCTCGAGGCAATGTGGCAGGAGGGCTGCACGGCGTTCAAGATATTCACCTGCGAGACCGGCTGTCCGATGGCCGGATTGACCAATGACCACGACCTGTCCGAGGCTCTCCGGGTCATCGGTTCGTTCAACGGGTTGGCCGCGTTTCACGCGGAAAACAACGACATGTTGAATGGCAATCTGGCGCGCATCCGGCGGGACAACCGGACGGACAACATGGCATTCGTGGAGTGGCGAAACGAAACGGTGGAACTCGAGGCAATCAACAGGATCCTGTTTCTTGCCGCGCGCTTCGGAACGCGGGTCAACATCGTTCACGTAACGTCACCGGCCGGTGTCGCTCTCGTGCAAAGAGCCCGCGAGGACGGTGTCGATGCCACGGCTGAAACGTGCCTCCACTATCTCTATCTCACGAGCGAGGACATAGCGGTTCGAGGCGCCTGGGTAACCTGTGCTCCGCCGATGCGGGGAAAGGACGCCCGGGACGGCCTGCGTTCGTTGGTTGCCGATGGCTCCATACTGACCGTTGGTTCGGATCACGGTCCCGTCGACCCGGCACTGAAGCGGCGCGGCAGCAACAACATCATGGACGGACAACCCGGACTCCCCGGAAACGAAACGATGGTTCCGCTCCTTCTCAATCTCGCTGCGTCGGGTCTGGTTTCACTGAACCGCGTCGCTGAGGTTGCTTCGGAAGCTCCCGCGATCCTTTACGGGCTGTTTCCGCGTAAAGGGGTGATTGCCGTGGGAAGTGATGCCGACTTCACAATTGTCGATCCAGGCTACAACTGGACGATCAAGGCAGAAAAACTGGTCGGGAAGTCGGGATGGACTCCGTATGAGAACCTGTGTGTCAGCGGCAAGGTCGAATTTTCGATCATCCGCGGCAGGGTGGCTGCCAGGGATGGCCGACCCGTGCAGGAACCGGGTGCAGCGGTGTTTGTCCGACGCCACTGACGGGCATTGCGGAACAATGACCTGCTCTTGAAACCGGCGGTTGCTGCAGACCCTGACTGCCGGGTCGCGCAGTGACGGGTCAGGACCAGCCCAAGACCGACATGTCGATACTTGTCGGCACGCTTGACCGGTCAGCGAGCGAGCTACTGACGCCACCGAAATCGGTCGAGCGATCAACCGTAACACGAAGTTGGGGGACCGATCAACAACGTCCAGAAAATACACGGTTACACCCGCACTGCGCTGGGGAGGATAAAAGTCGGAAATCGCTGCTGCTTGAACGGTTGCCTGTTACCCAACATGTCTCTCCTGCGTTTTGGGAGTGTCGTGCCTGCTTGAACGCCAAGTTCAACTTCCCCTTCATGGACATCCCTGTGTGAATGGCGGTGTTCTGCCCAAATTGAACCTCATGTGTTCGGAAGGAGTAACCGGCTGATATTGCGAGGGCAGATGTTTTCCAAATCTCGCCATTGTTCAACGGGGTCAACGAGCACACTGACACCGCAGGGAGTCCCGGCACTTCTGGCCTGCCGCCGCGAGGTTGCCGAATACCCTTCGGCACGGTCAGGCACTGGATGGGCCGACAAGACTCCATAGTCTCGGCCCCAGACATGACAAAGACGCGAACGCCACAGCCCACCTGCAGGTCGGAACTGTGTCACGGGCAACGCACTTCTGCAGAAGAATGACGATCGTGAATTGCCGGAGTATGGCCAATTGGAGATAGATTGCACTCTACGTGTGCCCGAACGACTATGAGGACTGCATCCGGGCGACCGGCGCTGCGGGACGCGCCGCGATAGGTTTTGACCGTCGAAACACGGCTTCTGTGCCAGTTGCTCCTGACCGCATGCGCGGCCGGACGGGTAACTTGGCGAGATGCCCGCGCGAGATAACGGGTAAAGCAGATGCCCGGTATGGCTGGGGTGGCGGGAGGTACAATGAGCCAGACTACCAGGGATATTATTGCGAGTGCCGTGGCGGGTGCTGTCATCATGGCGGTGTTCGCGAGCATTGAGTAGGCGGAGAATTTGTACGAGTTGGCGCGCGAATGCGAAGACTGGGACCTTGACGAAATCCTGACCTGCATACCGGCTCTCGCCATCGTGGCGACATGGTTTGCTATGCGGCGCTGGCGCAAGGGCTCTCGACTGAACCAGACGCTGAATGAACAGCCTGGAGAACTCGCCGATGCGTTGGCAGAGCGCCGCGCAATGGAGGCGCAACTTCTCGAAGGCTACAAGGCTGCGGCCATGGGGACTTTTGGCGGCAGGTTCGGTGTAGAAATCCGTCGCGTGCTTGAGCCAATCAGGACACTTGCCGGCGAGGAAACCGGCCGGACAGGCCCCGACACGGACGAGAGGGGTCAATGGGAGCGGATCGCGGGCCTGGCAGATCAAGGACTTGCCTTCGTCAACTGCGTGGCCGCATTCGGCGACGAAGGCATGCGGGGAATAGAAGCGATCATCGCCGCCGAAGGTGTAGGAGAGAGCTTCTGCCTTGCCAAAGACGAGGTCGGCTCCACCCTTCAGCTGGAGTTCCGGATGGACGACGAATCATCACGCATTCGCGTCAATCGCCGGGAATTCAACGAGGTCGGAGTGCAACTCGTTGCCAACGCGGTGGAAGCGATGGGGACGGCTGGACGGGTGGTCATCGGCGTCGACATCATGACCGTTGATATACAAACTGCAACGACGCAAGGCCTGACCGCTGGCGGGCATGTCCGCGTCCTGGTCGAGGACAATGGCCCGGGAATCCCGCCAGACCTGCAAAGCCACGTGTTCGACCCCTTCTTCACAACCGAGGGTGTGGGTGATGGCAGGGGCCTCGGTCTCGCCATCGCTTATGGCCTTGTCCGCGGGTGGAATGGAAACCTGAAGCTACGGTCCCGACCCGCACAGGGAGCAACCTTTCAGATCCTGATCCCGACTCCCGACGTGGACCGGTCAAGCCGAAGTCGGCAATCCTTTCCTACAAGCCTCCGGTTGACTGCGGACTCTTCAGTGGCCAGGACGACATTCGGTTGACGATCAAGGCAGTGCGAATTGCGTGCGACGTGCCTGCGACTGAACCGGCGGCTTCGCTGAATTCCGGTGAACCGCGAAACGGATTGATTGACGAGTTGAACCCACTCCGTTTCATCGTCGAACCCAAAGTGGCGGAATTGGCCGCGGAACTTGAAACCACAACCGAATTCCTCCGCCAGTCAGATGCCTTCGAAGAGATGAACGCCAACAGCGTAGTTCCGGAAAGTGCAGTAAAAGCAGATATCCCTTGTAATCTCCGCTTGTGTGCCGCTGCCCACAACAAGTTTCCTTTCACGCTTCCGCAAACGGTCGTCATGGTGTTGAGGGCCAGCATCGAACTGGCAATCAAGGCGCAAAGCAAAACCATCGAGTTTCTGGAAGAACACCAGCTGGTCGCGGAAGCAATCAACAATAAACCGATCGAGGCGCGATCGCGCATGCGGAACCTGCCCCGTAACAACGAGCGTCACCTGATCGAAACACGCAATTCACTCTCAGCCAGGAATTTCCGTCGAAACTGAAGGTTGACCGCTGTATGTTGCTGTCAGGAAACCTGTGATGACCCTGGATCTGAAGGCGCGTTGCCTGGACTTGCTTTGCGAACTCGGTCTTGCATCGGAGGGCGATCACGTTGAGGTCGTCCCGTTTGGCGGCGGAGTGGCCTCCGACATCGCCCGCGTGGATGTTGCCGGTCGGACCTTTTGCGTGAAGTTTGCGCTTGAAAAGCTGAAAGTTGCGGAGGAATGGCATGTACCAGTCCACCGAAACCGGGCAGAATACGCGTGGCTGGAATTCGCGGCCTCCGTCGATCCGTCTTCGGTTCCTTGCCTTTACGGTCAGTCAGGCACAGGATTCGTGATGGAGCATATTGCTTCGCCCGATGCCTTCCTGTGGAAGGACGAATTGCTGTACGGGATACCCGACATCCGGCGTGCTGTCTCGGTGGCGGAAATCCTGGCGAGAATTCACGCAGCCTCGGCCGGTTCCGTTCATTGCCAGCAGAGCTTTCGGAATCATGACGACTTTCTGGCAATCAGGATCGAGCCATACCTGATCTTTACTGCCTCAAGGCACCCGGACCTGGCCCGGCAACTGAATGCAATTGGCGAAGGACTTTACCGATCGCGACAAGCGCTTGTACATGGTGATGTCAGCCCGAAGAACATTCTCTTTCGGGGGAATTGCCCAGTCTTGCTTGATGCCGAGTGCGCAACAATGGGTGATTCGGCATTCGACGTGGCATTCTGCCTGAATCATCTGGCCCTCAAATCCATCCACAGGCCGGACCAGCGCGACGTGTTGATGGAGGCAGCAACCGGGTTCTGGATGACCTATGCCGCCGGCATCGCTTGGGAAACGCGTGACGCCTTCGAAGGACGCGTAGCGGCGCTGTTGCCAGCTCTGCTGCTGGCTAGAGTTGATGGCAAATCGCCAGTGGAATACCTCTCCAGGGAGAATCAGGACAGGATACGTGACTTGGCCAAACCCCTTATCCGAAAACCCCCGGCAAGACTTGATGAAGTCCTGACCGTTGTCCGAATGGCAGGATGCCTCGGTGACGAGTGAAATCCGAAGTCTCTTCGGCCGCCGGATCTGGGATTCTCGCGGCAACCCGACGGTTGAGGTTGAAGTCGAGCTGACGGACGGCACTTCAGGTCGGGCCGCCGCTCCGGCAGGAGCGTCACGAGGAGCGCGCGAGGCAGTCGACCTGCGCGACGGTGACAAACGGCTGGGCGGCATGGATGTGGGCCGCGCAGTCGCCGGGGTAAACGGTCCGGTTGCCGCAACGCTGAGGGGCATGCCGGCAATCGATCAGCAATCAATCGACGATGCCCTCATCCAACTCGATGGAACTGCGAACAAGGCGCGGCTTGGAGGTAATGCCACGGTCGCAACCTCGCTTGCCGTCCAGCAAGCCGCAGCGGCAAGCGAACGCAAGCCGTTATGGGCCTACCTGGCCGACAAGTACGGCCAGGAACCGACGATACCCCTGCCGGAAATCCAGATATTCGGCGGCGGTGCACATGCGGGCAGGCGAGTAGATATACAGGATTTCATGGTCATGGTACCCGGTGCCGAGTCCTTCGGCGAGGTTCTGGAGATAACGTCCGAAATCTACCGGGCCGCAGGTGCAATCATGAAAAGAAGGAATAACTTGTCCGGAGTGGCGGATGAGGGTGGCTGGTGGCCGTCCTTTGACAGCAATTCAGAAGCTCTCGAGACACTTGTTGCCGCGATCGAGGAAGCGGGAGAGGTGCCGGGAGAGAGAGTTGTAATCTCGCTTGATGTCGCGGCCTCCGAATTCGGGAGCAATGGCCGCTACAAGTTGGCGCTTGAGAACCGAACGGTCGATACTGATTCACTGATCGAATTGCTCGCGCGGTGGCTGGAGAAGTATCCGATTGCGTCGATCGAAGATCCCCTCGCCGAGGACGATGCGGAAGGAATGCGCAAATTCACAGAGCAATTCGGTTCGCGCGTTCAGGTTGTCGGCGACGACCTCCTTGTCACCAATGCAGGTCTCGTTTGCGAGGCCGCGGAATCCGGCACATGCAACGGGCTGCTCGTCAAGGTCAATCAGGCAGGAACCGTTTCCGAAGCGATTGCTGCGTTTCGGGCTGCCCGGCGCGCTGGGTTTGCGACGGTCGTTTCTGCCCGTTCCGGTGAGACGGAGGATGTCAGTATCTGTCACTCCGCGGTGGGACTGGGTGCCGGGCAGCTCAAGGTCGGTTCATTTGCCCGGTCTGAACGGATGGCCAAGTGGAACGAGTGCCTCAGGATAAGTGAACATCCGGGCGTCAGCCGATTTGTCGGCGGCAGGCCGCTTGCCGGAACATGGTGGGGCCGGGACAGGCAGCATCCGGCCTGAGTGACAATGGACTTCTCGGATTTCCTTGGCAATGGTGGGCGTGATGGAGCAATGGTGCATGACATTCACGATGCACCGCGCAACAGCGCTGCAGCACCCGGCAGTCCTGTTCCGGCAATGCACGGGATCAACTGGCCCGAGTTCACCTTGCAGCAGGGCAAATCGTGTTTTCGGCATATGGCGAGTGCGGACTCGTCAAGATTGAATCCAGGAGAACGATTTTGAACGGATATGATCTAACCGGTCGCGCGGCAGTCGTTACTGGAGGAGCGCGAGGCATGGGAGCGGCAATCGCACGTCACTTCCTGAACGGGGGAGCGACTGTCATCCTTTGGGATGTGAATGCAGCCTTGCTTGAGTCGACAGCCGGTCGTCTGGCATCAATCGGAAGTGTCGCATGCCGTGCCTGGTGATGTCGCCGACGGAAAATGCGTTGCGGAGGCCGCCGCCGCTGCGCATCAAGACATGGGCCGCATCGACATTCTCGTGAACTGCGCTGGCGTGGCCGGTCCGGTCGCGCCGGTGGAATCCTTTCCTGCGGACGAATGGGTCCGGGTGATGCGCATCAATCTCGATGGCGTGTTCCACTGCTGTCGCACAATAGTGCCGCACATGCGCAAGCTTGGATAAGGCCGGATTGTCAACATCGCCTCGGTTGCCGGGAAGGAAGGAAATCCGAACGCATCGGCCTATTCCGTCTCAAAGGCCGGAGTCATCAATCTCACAAGGTACCTGGGCAAGGAATTGGCAAGTACGGGGATTTGTGTCAACGCCATCACGCCGGGCGTGATCAGGACCGAGATGCTCGACGATATCAGCGATGAGCATATCGATTACATGGTCACCAGAATTCCCATGGGTCGAACCGGTACGGTCGATGAAGTCGCCGAGATGGTGATGTTCCTGTCATCGGAAGCCTGTTCGTTTTCAACTGCGGCGGTTTTCGACATGTCCGGCGGCAGAACCACCCATTAGCGCCAAAGCCGGCTGTTCAGCGACAGGTGCAGGAAGGAAGTTCCTCCCGTGGGCGAGGCATGTTGAATTGCAGATCGCCAGGCAAGGCTGGTCCTATCGCCTGGCCCGGGACGGCAAAGAAGCGTGCCACCGAGGGTGTTCCGGTTCACGGCATGAAGATGCTGCTTGCCGATCCTGCCAGGTTGACGCTGAATGCGGTCAGGCTGCTGGCTACTAGCAAGGCCGGATCATGCCTTCGAGATGACGGTGCTGCCGACAGCACTGCAGCTGAGTGCAATTGAACCGCCGAAGATTGTTGCCAGTACGAGTCCGGGCCGCTATCGGCGTAATGGCTTGATATAACGGAGAAAACCCGGATTTCCGGTCGTGAAGATGTGGCTAGACATCATGGATTAGAACAATGAGACCAATCAGAGATGGAACCACTAACACAACGGTGAAAACCTTATTAGAAAATTGCCAATGTCATCATCGTGGCACACATTGATTGCTGGCCATACCGTATGCTTCCGTTGCAGAATGACGCGACCGGTTACGGGCCGTTGCAAATTACACGGGATTCGTGGAGTTCCGCCTATTTGCAGAGATGCAGGGAACGACACCTTGTCGGGTTCAGGCTGTTCAATTCAGTGAAAGACCCGACTCAGCGGGTTCACGGCAGGTTGCAGCAGCAGTTTGGAATCACTGTTGGCGGGATTCAACGACCAATGTTACCGTAGGGTGTGAAAGGAACATGAGCGATACCACGAAAACCAAAGGACGAAGACCTGAGATTCGATCCTCCATCGGAGGATCTTTTACGGAAAGAGTTGAAGGAACGTGCCGACTAGCTGTCCAAAGCAGTTGTCATCGGCGGTGCGCCAAGGCGTGAGGGGCAGTGATCAATTGTGCAATGGTGGCTGCTTTGAGAACCATCCAATTTGTTGTGTGGGTGGGCACTTTGAAAGTCAAGGTAAGAGGAATGGAAGCAGTTACGGATCTGAATGCATGCATGTATCAGTATGGAATGCAAGTTTTGGAAAATATTAATCTCAAGGCGGAGATTCGACTATGTCAACACGCGCTGTCACAGATGTTTCAAGAGGCCGGTAACCTCCATCCAAACATCCTTGGTGTGATTGATCAATACAAACCGTTGATTGACAGCTGGTGTGGATTTCAATCTTTGGAAAGCGAATAGAAGCAAAATTCCTGGGCACCATCGAACAATATCCCAAATTGAAGCCGAGATGAGGCCGCATTCTGGTTGTTCCCTGGCGGTTCTTTGTCGTCAAGGCCGGAAGGGCTGTTCCATGTCGAGATTCCCGCGGAAGAATTCATGTCAGGAATCCAGATTGTTCAGAATTCGTGCCTCATTCTGGGCCCGAATGGCATGTAGCGGCACAGTTTCCATAACCTGTTGAAGGCAAGGGAATGGCAGAACGGCCAACCGCTCAAAATCACGGCGAATGGATGTGCCTGTTAGGGTTTCAGCCAGATTCGTGTTGAAATACACGCTAACGAGCCAGTTTTGGAAGGATGCAGAACGCTCTCGTCCACCGGATCCTCATTTTCCGGCCGATCTGGTCCTCCGGAGGGCCGTTTTCAGGGCCTTCAGCCCGAAATGCACCGGCAGTTATCCATGAACAGCACGAGAGAGAGTATCTGGCAAGGATTTTCATTTCGCCTGTTGTCTGAGGTGACCAGGTCAAGATTGTTTGCCCTCTTCGCCGAAGTCGAGCGCGACCTCATTTCCGAACACACCCGGGAAGGACTTGCTAGGGCCAGGGCATCGGGAAAGAGACTCGGGCGGCCGACGGGAGCGCTGGGCGTGTCGCGCTATTTCGGGACAACACCGCAGTTCTGGTTGAACCTTCAGAAAGTCTTTGAGCTTCGCCAGGCGGAAATCGCGATAGGCCGCGAGGCAGCGAAATGCGTGACACCTCGGCGGTTGGCAACTACAGGCGCGGTGGCTGATGCCCGTTCCTGATTATCAGTCGTTGATACCTCCGACCTCGTTGGTCTTGTTTGGCGTGAACTGGTTCATCAACTGCCGCGCCGCAAGATGCCTTAAGCTTGAAGTCTAGGTCAGCGACCCTTCACACTGGTCACAGATCAGAATCCTGAATTCAGACAAACGGCCAATCATCCTCCATGCAACCGACTGGTGCATCAGTAGAAGGCGAAACCGCAGGTCTTTCGACAGCGTGACGTGGAACGAGGAGATCCTGCCTGGGAATACATGGGAGATAGCCTTCTCTCCGTACGGTGTCTTCCGCGAGAATGTCTGGCGATTCTCCGGGGTGAAAGATCTCCACACGCTACGCTTCCGCGCTCACACCAGTTCTGGAATGATGCGGTTCTTCCACCCAAGCAAGGAATTGATTGACTGTCTAGCAAAACCTCGCCAAGGCACGTTTCCTCAGTGCTGAGCATGGCGACTTGGACAGTGAAGTGGAACCTGTCTGGCCATCACAACGGCGATGAACAGGGTCAAGACTTATCCCAGCTTTGGTCCTCGCTAACACCAGAACTGCGGGTTGCATAACGTCGAGCCAAAAAGTCGCAGTCGCTCGACCTGCAGCATGATGCCCTGATCGCCGCAGGCGTCGGCAAGGACAGGTTCTACTCGGACCAGGCGTCCGGGCGAGCGGATGAACGTTCCGGACTGGAGACATGCCTGAAGGCGCTGCGCAAGGGAGATATCCTCGTCATCTGGAAACTCGACCGGCTCGGCCAAAGCCATCGACACAACAACCGCCGCCGGACGCCTGTCCTTCGGCATCTTCGCCGCACTCGCCGAGTACGAGATGGCCGGCCTTGCGGCGGCCCGCGCCAGAGGGCGCAAAGGCGGGCGGAAATTCGCCCTGACCAAGGCGCAGGTCCGGCTGGCCCAGGCAGCCATGGCACAGCGCGATACCCCGGAATCAGAATTGTGCAGGCAACTCGGTGTCCGCCCCGTCACCCTCTGCCGCCATGTCGATCCGCAGGGAAACCTCCGCGACCATGGAAAACGCGTTCTTGGCTCCTGAAAGCCGGACTAAAAGGCTCTCTCTCGTACAGCTCGCAGGTCCATTGCCCGCTCATTTCGGGCTGAAGGACTTGAAATCGGCCCTCAGAAGGACAGATCGTCCGGCAAATGGGAATCCGGTGTTCAAAGCGGGTTCTATAGCCAGCCGAACCTGGCCCGTTAGCGTGTATTTCAACACGAATCTGATTAGGAGCCTTGATAACAGCAGTTGGCATTGGATTTGCCCAATTTGTGGGTCGGATTGCAACAGGTAAAGCGCATTGTAGGCGGCGAGCTAAATCACACCGCAGTCAACCTCCCTAACTTCGCCCTTGTGAAGCGTTACAAATTCAGGCACGGCGCAGTAAACATGGCGGTTAGCCTGTTGTGCGGCTTTCGCGTTCATCTGTGCCACAAGCTTTGGAGTGAGTTCTACAACCAACTTTAGCGGATTCTCGAACACTCCATAGAAACCAGTTCTTCGGCTTAGAGGAAAGAAAACTTCCGTATGCTGTAGGCCAAACCCGACAGGACCTTGCCGTTGGCCCTTCCATGTCAGCACAACGGGATGATCGCAGCAAATGAATTCCGGCCCTGATTCAGGTGCCAGAAGAAGCGTCCAGATCCTGTTGTAAAAGACTGGAAGTAGTTCATCAAAAGTCTGGAATTCCATGTCAAGATTGCTGTCCGTAGAAAACTCAAACTTGTAATTTCCTTCCTCAACGAACTGCTTCATTTCAGCATATGAGATATCTTGAGGGATCTCAGGATCATTTGCTGCCGAACGAAAGGCTCGTTCCCAGGTCTTTTCGTCTGAGACGACCATTTCGGCAATTATCCGAAGAACTTGTTCTCTGCTTCGGTTGACCGTCTCGCGCAGAGCTGGATTGCGAACAGCAATCAGGCAAAGAAAGTTCAGAATTCGGTGATAATCCATGTCAACAGGGAAATTGGCGCTTTTCGATACAGTTCTTATCGCTTGGACTGCTTCCTCTTCGAATGGCGACAGAGCCGTTTCTATTGCATCAAGTGCTATCCCGCTGACGTTTACCCGATTGAAATCTCGTTCTACCGCGACATTCTTCGGTGATGTCTTGAAAGACTTGCCGGTCTGAACTTCTAAGACGAAGAACTGGTCATTCTTGTTTCCGGATTCAGTGAATCCGGCCAGATATGATGCCGGAAGGTAATGGTGTCTGCGAGCAGTGCTCTTCGTCATGTGTCTACGTGTTTGCAAAGGGCAGCAGTTGTCCGAAATGCCCGTTCTCATCTTCTACACGACTCTGGTGGAACGGTCATGAAGTCAAATGTGGCGCTTGGTGAAGTTAGGTGCTCGTTGTTGTGGAGAACAGCAGAACATACAGTGAAAAGGGACGCCGCAATTGACGAGTAAGCAGAACATAAAGGGACGGATGTCCGGCCGCCCTCCGCCAGCTAGAACTGGGTGAACACAACCGATGAACGCTGTCACCTACGTCACACCGCAAGAACGTCCGACACCCTCAGTCAAGGAGGCGTTCTGGCCTACGCTGGATTACTTCAGGGACGAACAAACCGGGCACATTCGGGTTCAACGGAACGACCTGGCAATCCTGTAGGCCGTTGCTCTGCCAATATTGAGCTGCTTTACAGCCTGTCCGGACGCCATTCCGGCTTCGATGAGTGTTCTCGCAGCTGTCTTTTGATCAATGTTCGATTAACAGACGCCCGGAAAGTCTGAAGACGAATATATCTGTTCCGGAAATGGAGGAATTCCCGCTTTCAATACCCTGATTCCGCATAATCCGCGCCAATCTGTCGACTCCTGTTAAACCCCCCCTTCACAGCACCCGCCTCGTGAGCGAAACGCCGCCTGGATGACCTACCTTGGGCCGCAAAACCGTTCCCCCCGCTCTACGGGCAGGAAAACGGCCTCGCGGGCGAAGTGCCGGAAACCGGGCGGTACAGGTGTCTGGACAGGCGGAAATCCGGAGCTGCGACAGCAATCATGGCCGGATTTGCATCCGGCACCCTTCCCTATTCCGGGAGTCCGGGTAGTGCCGATGGTTGGGCGGTGGCTGCGCAACCTATTCACCCCTGCCAATCGGTTCATTTTGGCAAGGATTCTGCATTGCCAATGCCGGGAAAGCGCCCTCTCGTGTCCTTCCGCCTGAAATTAACAGGCAATCACCCGTGAGCAACTTCTGAGAGCGTCTTAGCGTAATGGCAAGGCGAAATTTGATCGATCCGGAAAGCTGGAGTCTGACAGCGGCTAAATGAAATTGCCCAAAGGACAAAATGGTACGTTCCTGCAATGTTGTGTGTTGACAACCGAGACGTGGGGTAGGGGCCAGAGGATAGCCAGGCGGCACAATCTTGAGTATTGGTTTGAGTTGGTGAAGAAGAACTTAATACACGGACGGATCTATGGACGTACACCGCGCTGCCATAATGGCCATTTTTGAATCCAAGCAGCGCCTAGAAGTTCCACTATTTCAGCGCCAGTACGTCTGGAACGAAGAAGATCAGTGGCTTCCTCTTTGGGAAGATATCGAGCGAAAGTTCGTTGACGCACTCGAAGGAAACAGTGACGCTCCGCATCATTTCCTTGGAGCGATGGTCCTGGACCAGAAGCAAACGCCGACCACACATGTTATCGTTCGACAGGTGATCGATGGGCAGCAAAGGCTGACCACTCTTCAGATCTTTCTTTCAGCGTTGAGAGACTTCTGTCGTGAAGTCGAATGTACGGAAGTCGCAACGGAGGTCGAACAGTCCTTGTTCAACAAGGGCATGAT
Source organism: Paracoccaceae bacterium (assembly GCA_963664715.2). Lineage (GTDB taxonomy): Bacteria > Pseudomonadota > Alphaproteobacteria > Rhodobacterales > Rhodobacteraceae > JAPOXR01. Next base: position 100,730 of record CAXXUY010000006.1, on the reverse strand, counting down.
GGCGAACAAGGAAATTGACCAGTTCAAGGTTTGGCCGACTAAACTTGATCGCCAGCATTTCATGGATGTCGTTTCTGCGGGTTCGTGTCAAGAACTTCTCAATCGCTACCCAACCAGACGCAGGAAGTATGCCAGAAAAACTGACCCAAAGCCACGAATGGTTGAAGCTTATTTTTACTTTTTCAGTGTTCTCAAGGATTTCTTCTCGGGTACGGATGAGGAACCTCCACTTGCTGCCGACTATCCAATTGGGGATCGCCTAGAGCAGTGTCTCCAGGTCTTGAAGAGCGCTCTTTTAGTTGTAGTTATTGATCTGGACAGCGACGATGATCCACAGGTGATTTTTGAATCGCTGAATGCCCGCGGTCAACCATTACTTCCAGCTGATCTGATACGGAACTACATCTTCCTTCGCGCGCGACGGGAGAACCTTGGTACCGATGACATGTACGAGCGCTACTGGAGCCAATTTGACGATGAATTTTGGAGGGAGGAGATTAAACAAGGTCGCTTGAATCGCCCTCGTAGCGATATCTTCATTCAGCATTTGCTGTCGAGTCGCCAAGCACGAGACGTCCCAATCAAGCACCTCTATGTTGAGTACAGGCACTGGAGCGAAAGCATTGAAGCTTCGTTGCCAGTCGTGGAGGAACTCCGGCTTCTTTCAGCGCAGGGTCATAACTACAAGCGACTCCTTTCGCCGAACGACAACGATCCTATCGCTCCTCTGGCGCGGTTTATTCGTATTTTTGAGGTCAGCACTCTCTATCCACTTGTGCTTGCATTCTTCGAAGCAGAACTAGATGACGATGCATGGGCACGTATAGCGGCTGTTTTAGAATCCTATATTGTCCGGCGGGCAATCTGTGATCTGACCACAAAGAACTATAACAAGGTCTTCTTGGGTATACTGCGCCGCTTGCGCCGCTCCGGTTTCACCGCAGAAAGTCTTTTCGAAGATCTGAAGAATCAAGTCGCAGAATCGAGCCTTTGGCCCAACGACGCCCGCTTCAGGGAAGGATGGATGCAGACAGAAGTCTACCGTCCCCTTGGGAGCAAACGGCTCGTACACATCCTAGGTAAACTTGACACTCGTTATGGAAGTGCAAAGTCCGAGCAACTCAGCTTCACAGAGCAACCGACCATTGAACACATTATGCCGCAAAGCTGGACAAAAAACTGGCTTCTTCCCAACGGCGAAAAAGGCATGGATTTAATAGAGCTTTTGACCGCTGAAGATGATGACGAGCGCGTCAAAGCCACACGCCACCGAGAGAAACATATTAGCCGCATCGGCAATCTAACAATTCTTTCCCGATCCCTGAACACGGCTGAGAGCAACCTAGGATGGGATGAGAAGCGGCCAAAGCTGAATGCCCATTCACTACTCCCGTTGAATTTGCAACTCGGTCAACTCAAGCAGTGGGATGAAGATGCAATCGACAAAAGAGCACAAGAACTTTTTGAACACGCCAAGGAACTGTGGGTGCGACAATAGACTACAAAAAGGTAAGGACTGCCGGATCACTCTGTATGCAGTTGATCTTCTTATCCCGAAGTATTTCGCAGCCTTGGTCACGGATGTTCCGTTGTCCACGAGTTCTTGACTCTGACTGCCGTCAGCCCCTGAGCTCCCGGATCCGCTCCTTCGGAAAGTGATGGTAGAACGCCGTGCGCCCGATCGAGAGGTTGCGGATCACGTCGCTGACGAAGGCGTAACCCTTCGTATTCCTCAGCATCGCCTCGGCCTGGCGGCGAAGCTCCGGCGTCAATTTGCTCGGCCGTCCTCCCCTCCGCCCGCGTGCCCGAGCCGCGGCAAGGCCGGCCATGATCCGCTCCCGGATGGGATCCCGCTCGAACTGGGCCAGCGCCCCGAAGACATGGAAGACCAGCGTGCCGCTAGCCGTGGTGGTGTCGATCCCATCGGTGAGCGAGCGGAAGCCGAACCCCCTCTCCTCGAGCTCGCGGACCGTCGCCACCAGCTGCGGCAGGCTTCGGCCCAGCTGGCGTCATCGCAAGACTTGTACGCTGGATTGTCCTAAGGAAGAACAAACTATGCAATAATGCCATGAGGACCGGGATGACCAGAAAACAGGTCTGAAACGCTTGGCACAGGTATTCGCCCCTTGCCGCAAACGACCCCAATTGGCCCGACGGCCCTGTCAGGTCTCTCCTCGAAACTGCGAGGCCTTATCTAGGAGCGACAACCTCCGCTGGAGCTTTTGTGTTTCAACGGAGCGATCGAATTGCGAAGCCGAAAGGTCAAGGAATTCCCAGAATTCTTTCAACGTGGCCAAGGACAAAGGGTTCATAATAAATAGAGTCAGATAAGGCTGGACAAACTGGAGCATCTGGAACGCCAGTGTTTCCTCATCATCTGTGTTGATGGGATGACCATGCGTGATAAGGTTCCGCCGCAGTGCCAGATGCTTGCCGATGATCCGGTGCTCGATGTCATCCTCAAAGGCATTTGAAACTCGGGTGAGTTTCTCCTCGATTTTATCATCCCTCGGCCCGGAGATATTCTCGAAGAGACGCCAGCCATCAAGAAAGGATTCTCCAAGATTCGGGTTTGAGAACGCCTTGAAGTATCTTACCGCCGCTGACCTGCAGAGTTCGGACCAAGGGGACTTCGCAACTCCATGAACGAGGTCGGTGTAGTTTGCTTCCCAAATTTTAAGCATCTCCTCGCCAAGTTGCCTCCTGAAGGGTCCGCCTTCCCAATTCTCATACCAGAACCCTTCATAAGCCAGGGAACCGTCCTTGAAGTGCGTCGTCGTGTGGGGACCGATGAGCACATCCGAAACCGGCAGTTGTCCGCCTGCGCGGGACGATATGCGCCAGAATTTTCCGCTGTCCTTCGCGATGTTGATCAAGCCGAGAATCTCATACAGAGCCTCTGAAGCGCGTTCGTGTGCGTCCGCGGGACTGTTGGCAGTGACGTGAACAATACACGTGGAACATTCGCGCAGTTCCGATGCCCTCTTCTCCGTAAAAAACTCCTCGTGGTGTCGCCGTGCGCTTTGCCCGCCACGCGTGCGTGTGATGGTCTTGAACAAGCTTGTTTGCGGTGATGGCGAGAAGTTGATCGTTACATCACCGCTTTTCCTGACTCCGGCAAGGAAGGATGGGATGTTCCACAATGGAAAGACAACCTTGTATGGTCTGATATCTTCGTCCTGGTACTTGTTGCGTAGTCGATACGCGACGCCACGGAAGTCTTCTTCAGTGAAATCTGCATTCAGGTCTGGTGAATGCAGTGTGCTCCTTACGATAAGGAATTTCAGCGTGTCCGTTCTAACGTCAAATCCGACCGCAGACACCATGAACGCCACGAGTCTATTGCTGTTTCCGATGTCCTTCAGGGTGACTCTTGTGCCATCCTCCGAGATTTCGCGCAGAGGCTTCAGTTTATCGAGGACGTGCTGAATTTCTTGTGTCGTGAAGTCTTCTCGCCAAAAGCTCACCTTTACGTGCCCTTTCAATTTGCTTCCGCTGAGCTCTTTGCCCGCGATCTGGTTTTCCAAACGGTGCCGGGTTATGGGAACACCTGCCGGACCTCTCGCGGCAACCGCTGTCATCATGACAGCGCCGCAGTGTCAACAAATCTCAGCTTGGCCGACCTCCCAACTTCCGACCGAGTTCGCGGATGCGCGCCTGCTACCAGCAGCAGAAGGGCATGATCGATGTAGAGCCTGGCGTAGCCGCGGTCATAACTGGGAAGTTGAGGTTGCCTATCTCTTCGGTCCTGACGACACGATCCTCTGATTGCCGGGGAGGCCATTGCCCGCTCGCCGGCGCTGGTCACCTGGAATGTCCACGGATTCAGCCAGATGGACAGTCGCCGATACGACGATTGGTAGAATGAAGACACCAATAGACTGGCTGTGATGCCACATGGTGCCTGCACGAAAACCGCGGGATCTTCCCGTGTCAGTCGCCTGCCCGGTGCCGCCTTGCAATGTTGGCGACATTGTTCCCGGTCGCAGAAGATCCGGCGGCAGTTCCGTTTCTCGTCGACAGCGCAGGTCATGCCCGGGGCGAGAGTGTGAAGCGTGTCGAGCAGGCCCTGCAACAGGTGTCCCCGGACCGGCGGTTCGATGACCAGGATGGCACCGATCCTCCGAGCCAGAGCAAACCCCGTGACGCGACACAGCTTCGCTTCCAGTCGCACTTTCCCTCGGTTGCAGGAAAAGGCTAAAGGCACGATCTATCGTTGGAATTCGATTCGGGGCTATCGGCCCATGTCGGAAAGTGTTCCGGCAGGCATTGGATTGAGTCTGATGACTGTCTGTTGACGAAACAAGACGAAAGATAGCGAGAGAACGTATTATCGAAGGGTCATGACACAACGGTCGATGACAGAATTGCAAATGCTCAGCTTTGATCTGGGGGGACACTCCTTTCGCGTCTCTACAGCATCAAGCCAGGCGCAGCGCCTGTTCGACCAGGGATTGAACTGGTGCTTCGGTTTCAACCAGGAGGAAGGTCTGGCCTGTTTCAGGGCCGCTCTGGCTCACGATCCGGAGTGCGCCATGCTTCATTGGGGCATCGCATTTGCCGCAGGTCCTTTTTACAATATGCCCTGGGTGGATTTCAGCGAAGCTGAGGCTGTTGAATGCACTGCCTTCTGCCGCGGCCATATTGAACGGGCGCTGGCGCTGTCCGGGAACTCTTCCCCGCTGGAGCAGGCGTTGATTGCCGCCCTTTCCCGACGCGTCCAGAAACCTCACATTGTCACACAAGGCGAATTCGATAGCTGGGACGACGCATTCGCGGACGCCATGCGCCAGGTCAACGTCGATTTCCCCGACAACCAGGATGTCATGGCCCTGTTTGTCGAGGCCATGATGACGCGCACCCCGTGGCACATGTGGGACGTCAATACCGGCCGACCGCCGGATGGCGCCGACACCTACGAGGCCATCCGCGTCTGCGAGTATGCCATGGCGCTGGCCGACCGACTGAACCAAGAGCAACATCCCGCCATCCTGCACTTCCATATTCACCTGCTCGAGATGTCTTCCGAGCCGGAACGTGCCCTGAGCTCGGCTGATCGTCTGGGAAGCCTGTGCCCGGATGCGGGCCATATCAACCATATGCCAGGGCACATCTACGTACTGTGCGGCAAATACGAAGAAGCCAGGACTGCCAGCCAGGGTGCCATTCGTGTCAATCGAAAGTTCCTCGCTTATGCCGGGCCACACAATTTCTACACGACGTCACGATGTCATGATCTTCACCTGATGATGTACGCGTGCATGTTCCTGGGCCAGTTCAAACCGGCCATGGCCGCCGCCGAAGAGATCTGCGAGAACCTCCCGCCGGACGTCATCGACCTGAAGGGAAAACCATACACGGCCGGCACTCTGGAAGGTTACTACGCCATGAGGATGCATGTCCTCGTCCGCTTCGGAAAATGGCATGACATCATCGACGATCCCATGCCGGAGTTCCCTGATCTCTACTGCGTCTCGACCGCGATGAGTCACTACGCAAAGGCCATCGCGCACGCGGCGTCGAGGAACTTCGATCAGGCAGAGCAGGAAAAGGAGGGCTTCTATGCATCGCTCAAGCGTATTTCGCCCAACAGGAAATTCTTCAACAACCCCGCCCTGAAGACCCTGGGCGTGGGTGAAAGGATGATGCTTGGCGAGTTGGAATACCACAAGGGCAACCGAGATGAAGCCTTTGAACACCTGCGCGAAAGTGTACGTCGGTGCGACGATTTGCACTATTCAGAGCCCTGGCCCTGGATGCATCCCCCGCGCCATGCCTTGGGGGCCTTGCTGCTGGAACAGGGTCGCCATGAAGAAGCCGAGGATGTCTATCGTTCTGACCTGGGGCTGAATGATGCAGTGCCGCGTTGCGCGCAGCACAGAAACAACGTCTGGGCCCTTCATGGTCTGGTTGAGTGCCTTAGACGCAGAAACGAAACCGTCGAGATAGTCCGGCTTCAACAGTTGCTGACCGAGGCAATGTCCAGGACCGACCAATCCATCGCGTCTTCCTGCTGCTGCAGGAAGTCAGTTGTGGAAGATACCGTCTGACCTGCGATTGGCACGGATTGGTGATCGCCTGAATTCAACGCGGGTCCGGCTCGTTCTCGTCAACCACCAGGCAGCGGCAGAGCCTCTGCAGGATGCACGCCAGGGCAAGTCGTGCCGTCACTGGTCTCTTCAGGCAATTCCCGGCCACCCGCATGAAGATCACCGGAGTTTGCCCGGCAATTCAGAGTGACGAAAGAGACAGGGCAATGGAGTGGTAGCCCGGTGCAGGCATCCGGCTGCCCGCATCCCATCTGCCAATCGAGGATTCCGAGCATTGGACACTCGACTCCCAACTTTCTTGCACGGTCCAGTTTCCGTCACCAGCAGGCTGCATGCCGGTTGCAGGGACACCGTCGTTACAGAGACTTGCCTGCCTGAGGGCAAGGTTGATCCTGAGTGCTCGGTTGGCTCGGGAACATCGTCAAGAAGTGACTGTTCCATCGGACACCCGGGCAGTCGAGACTTTCCTCAAGGTAAGAAGCGGCATGGGCAACTGCTTAGGCAGCATCAGCCATCGGGCTGTCGTCATCCTTTGTGCAGTGCGGATGTTCCTGCGCGATCCGGTGGCATGAACAAGAAAACAGGCGCCATTCTCAACCTTCGGCAGCAAATGCAACAGTCCCATTCAGCAACTCTGCCGCCACGTTAACGGTAGGTGCCAATCCTGAACGGCATGCAGACCCGCACGGTTCATCCGTAGCGCTTGGGACACGATCCACTCGGCTACATCCAGGGCCTTAATTCCTTACGGGTTTGGTTCGTCGCCACGGTGCCGCGTGTACGCTGATTCGCGGTCGTAACATGAGTAGTGCAATCCGGAATTCCAGGCATGCATCGCCGACAAGAGAGGTACAGGGCCAATTACTCGTGTTCCTGGCGAGGTCCCGTTCTTGTTCTTGCTGATCGTGCTTGTGCTCTTGACATTCAATACCTAATTACGGGCGCTTTCAACATGGTTGCCTGGCCAATTATCTGGGCTGGCATGGAATCGGTTTGGGAGGTCTGGATGAGCCCTGTTGCATTGAATGAAGGAAATGTTGCCGTCATCTCCGGGGGCGCGGCGGGAATAGGTCTGGCCGTAGCCCGCAGGCTTGCAGCCAAGGGGCTGTCGCTGGTCCTCGTCGATACCCGTTCGGAGCTTTTTGACGATGCTGCGGCTTCACTCGAGGAGAGCGGCGCGCCAGTGGTCATGACAAGCGCAACGGATGTTGCCGACCGCTCTGCCGTAACCGAACTGCAAGGCAGTATTCTCGACCGGTTTGGACATATCGATGTCTTGATGTGCAATGCAGGCATCCAGCCCGGCAGTGATATTTTCGACGCGGGCCAAACCTGGTCTCGCGTGCTGGATGTCAATCTCGGGGGTGTCGTCAACATGTGCCAGGTCTTCGTGCCGGACATGATCGCGGCAGCCCGTCCCGGCATCATCATAAATACGGGCTCAAAGCAGGGCATCACGACGCCGCCGGGCGATCCGGCCTACAACGTTTCGAAATCCGGGGTTCGCGTCTTTACCGAGGCGCTTGCGCATCATTTGCGTGAGGAAGGATCGAAACTTGATGTGCATCTGCTCATCCCCGGATTCGTCTTCACCGATCTCACCCGCCGGGGCCGAACGGAAAAGCCCCCTGGCGCGTGGACTCCTGATCAGACTGCCGAGTTCATGTTCGAGCGTCTGGAAGAGGGTGATTTCTACATCCTTTGCCCCGACGGCGAAGTTACGCGCAGTATGGATGAGAAACGCATGACATGGGCAATGGGGGATATCGTGGAGAATCGCCCGCCACTCTCGCGCTGGCACAAGGACTGGGCAGCTGCGTTCGCGGCCATCTCGAGAGCCTGAGGCGAGTCTGGCAGGCCAGCAGTTTCGCCAGGTCATCTGCTGCAAGCATTTGCAAGACTCCTGAACCGAACATCTGGGCTTGCTGCCGGCATGCAGGAAGACCGGTGCCGTCATCGATCCATGCCCGTCTTCGCTCCCCGGGGCCAGATCGCTGATCAAGGTTCACAGCACTCGACAACCGACTGAATTGGTCCTGGACAGAAGGTTCTGCAGCGGGAAGGGGTCTCTGGCCTGCAGGATCCAGTTGCGACGGCGACGAGTTTCAGGGCACCAATGCCTTCCCGTCAGTATGCTGATACCCGGCCGTGCAATTCAACTGAACCTGCAACCACCCACCTGCCTGCCCGGCATTGGTGCCGGGTCTAACGTTGGGAAGTTTCCCAATTGGGGTCGACGAAATACGGCAAGTCCAATGGCGGCTCCATTCGCTTTCCCAGGATGTGGTCGGCCGCCTTTTCGCCGATCATCATCGTCGGGCAATTCAGGTTCGCTGATGGAATGAATGGCATGATGGATGCATCGGCAACGCGCAGGCCGTCCACACCCATCACGCGGCACTCGCTGTCGACAACTGCCATGCCGTCGTCACCCATCTTGCAGGTACCGCACGGGTGATATGATGAATGACAGGTTCCGCGCAGCCATGACTCCACGTCTTCGTCGCTTTCGACGTGCTCTCCCGGAAACAGCTCCTTCCCGGCGAACCGGGACAGGGCAGGTTGACGCAGCAACTCGCGCGAATGGGAAAGTCCGGCCTTGAGGTCTTCCATGTCACGGGAATGCTCCAGCAGGTTGAACCGAATGCGAGGAAACTCTCTCTCTTCGGCCTTGCCCAGGCGGACATATCCCCTGCTTGCCGGCCTCTGGACGGAAAACTGGAGCTGGAAGGCGTGCCGCCTGACAAAATCTGAACTGCCTTCTGCCACCGCTATTGCAAACAGGGCAATCTGAAGATCTGGAAATCGAATTCCTGCCCTGGTCCGGATAAACGCGACAGTGTCGAAATGGTTGTTGGCAAGTACGCCCTTCCGTGTCCATAACCACTGGATGACACCTTTCGCTTTCGACATCGGGTTGTCGTATCGGTGAAGAGTAACCGGCTCCATGCACTCCACCTGGACCGAGGTGAGTGGGTGATCCATCAGGTTTTCCCCGACACCCGGCAGATCGTGAATGACCTCGATCCCGAGATCCCCGAGATGATCTGCAGGGCCTATTCCGGAATTCATCAGCAGGACCGGACTGTTGAATGCTCCGGCACAGATCACGACTTCGCGTCTCGCGAACGCAGTTGTCGTCTCGTTGCCTCGGCGGAATTCGATGCCCTGCGCCCTCCTCTTGTCGAACAGGATGCGTGTCGCCACACAGTTGGTCTGAATTCGCAGGTTTGCCGGAGGATTGCGAAGATAGCCCCGGGCGGTTGACGAGCGCAGCCCGTTCGCAACGTTTTTCGGGAGAAATCCGAAACCATCCTGCTGGAAGCCGTTGACGTCAGTGGTTGATCGGTAACCTGCCTGTCTGCCGGCATCCAGGAAAGCCCGGGCGAGCGGGTCTGGCTCCACCGTTGTCACAGTGACCGGTCCGCTCCCGCCCTTGTACGCGCCTTCTCCGTCCGTCCGTTTTTCCAGCCGCCTGAAATAGGGCAAAACGTCGGAGTATGACCAACCGGTTGCCCCGGAACGGGCCCAGCCCTCGTAGTCGAGCGGATGGCCGCGCAGGTACAACTGGCCGTTTATCGACGAAGAACCCCCGAGTACCCGGCCGCGGGGTTGTTTCAAGCGGCGGTGGTCAAGGAATGGTTCGGGTTCCGTCTCGTAGTTCCAGTTGAAACTGGGCGCATCGTAAGCATGGCGCATTGCGGCCGGGATGCGCAGGAGCAGGCTCCCATCGGTCGGGCCTGCCTCCAGGAGCAGAACACTGCCGGTGCCGAACTCGGCCAGCCTCGAAGCGACGATTGCGCCTGCGCTGCCAGAGCCCACGACGACAAAGTCATGACTTGGCGCGGATGTCGTCAATCCGGGGCCGCTCCCCGTTGCAGACCGGCGGGGTAGACCGAACTGCCAGGCTTCCGGAAGACAATCATCCCGTATAGTCGTTCAGCGTGAAGAAGAGGGTATCGCCGACCTGGCAGAGCGCCGGAGTGCGCTTGCAGAACACGACCCCTCCCTTCCTGAAATGCAATTCCTCCGGTGCAAGCCAGGGCTCCTTGAGGGACCAGATGTAACCTGCAAACTGGCCATCCTCGACCTCTTCGCCCAGATTGACCCGCGGCTCGAACATGCCGTCCTTGTAGGCATAGATGTAGTTCTCGTCCGTTTGCATGTTCATGAGCCGAACCCTGTGTTCCGGTTCCGGCAGGTCGAGGTTCGAAGGCAGTATGCCCATCTCGCTGAGGCACCTCCTCATTCCATTGTAGGCAAAGTCGCGGATCCACGGCCTGATCTTGCCCCCGCCTCCGAGTTCCGTCGAGAGATAGATGATCTCCTTGGGCAGTACCTCGCCCGACAGGGTCGTTTCATGAACCCGGTTGCCGACGATCCCGAGCGGCGCTCCGAAGAGTTCGAGGAACTTCATCTGCGTGGCATCCTTGGTTGCATCGCCCATGAGGCGGATCTTCACCGAGGGATGGTGGTCAATCGACTTGCCCGCGGAATGGAGATCGAAAACAGCGTCTGCCAGGTCGATCAGGTGGTTGGTTATGAACCATGCAATCATCTCGGTTGGTGATCCCAGCCGTCGGCCGGGGAACAACCGGTTGAGATTGGCCTCGCCTGACCAGTCCAGCGGCGAGGTTCGCCGGCCGGCATAGAACGCCGATGCATTTGCCGCGGGAAGAAGGATGATCTGCCCGGAGACATCCGACGGCTGCAGGGTCTGGTAGAGTTCGTTACAGACGGAAACTCCCTCGTATTCGTCGCCGTGATTGGCACCGACGACGACCGCGCAAGGCCCGTCGCCGTTCCTGATCGACATGACTGGAACCGGAATCCAGCCATAGGCGGAACGGTCAGAAGAAAACTGGATTCGCAGGTAGCCGTGGTGCTTGCCATCCTGCTGGAAATCAACTTCGCAGGTCGGCGCGAAGCTTACGATCGGACATGACATTGTTGTTTCCCTTGCTGCTGTTTCAGCCGGTTGAGGCCGCTGATTTGTAGTTCCTGTACGCGGCACCAAGCATTGCGATGCCGCGCCTGATCTCGTCTTCCGTCGCAAAACTGTAGGCCAGTCGAATGAAGTTTCCCGGATCGGATACGGGAAAGCTCAACCGCCCGGACGAGGCCTCGACACCCTCCTCGATTCCCAGTTCGACCACACGTTCTGCGCTGTCCCCGGCCGGCAAGGCAACCCACAGGAAATATCCGCCGCCGGGGGTTCTGACGGCAGCTTCGGGAATGTGCCTTGCGAGCGCCGAAATCATCACGTCTCGATGCATCTGCATCTGTTTTTTCAGTTCGTCGACATGATGGCTGATCTTGTTTGACCGCATGAGTTGCACGACGATTCGTTGCGAAAAGGTGTTGGACCCGCCATCGGCCTTCTGGAGGGCCATTCGCCGGATTACGCCTGCATCGCCGATTGCCCATCCCACGCGCAATCCCGGCGCGAGTGTCTTGGACACGGTGCCCAGCGAGATGACATGGCCGGACGTGTCCAGCGACTTGATCGGCGCGATGGATTCGCCTTCGAACCGGACGCGGCGATAAGGGTCGTCTTCGCAGATCAGGAAATCGTAACGCCGGGCGAGTTCCACCAACCTTTCACGCCGTGCAAGTCTGGTGGTGATCCCCGTTGGATTGTGGAAGTCAGGAACGTCGAAGAGCAGTTTCGGCATCGGTTCGGCGTTGGCCGCGATGTGCCGGAGTTTCGCCTCGAGTTCGTCGGTATCCAGCCCGTCCTCGTCCTGGCCGACATCGACGAACTGGACGTTGTGCGTGCGCATGATGTGGATGGCCGTCATGTAGGTCGGCCGCGTGACGATGACCCGGTCGCCCGGTTCGATGAACACGCGGCATGCCAGGTCGAATGCGCTCTTTGCTCCATAGGTGACGAGCACGTTGTCGGGCTCTGCCTTGATCCCGTCCTCGAAGACGACCCGGCAGATTTCCTCGCGAAGATCACCCAGCCCCATGAGCGGTCCGTATTGCATCGCCTCTTCGCGCAATGGACCGACCGCCTCCACCGCTTCAATCACGACTTCGGGCAACAGCGGAGGATAGGCGGCGCCGCTGCCAAAAGAAATCGTGCCCGGGACATGGTCGAATACCGATCTGCCCAGGATCGAGGACCTTCTTGCAAACCTGAATTCAGTCATCTGCACACGGGGAGATCCGGGGCCGGGGCGGCACATGCGCCGACGGATTACGCCATTCTCCTGGCTCAGTTGCCGCCGAAATCCGGACACCGGGAACGGACGGATGCGCGGTCTCTCCCGGATCAGGCGCCGCAGCGTCGCAAGGGTGATTCCGGCCCGGGGCTCTTCCGGTGTTGCCCGCCGGGATCCCTTGAAGGCTGGCCGTCATTCCGGCCATGCGGAACTGGCATCGGGTCCCTCCTGGGCTGGGCATCCGCCGTCACTCCGAAAAACTGCTTGCGTCAAACAATATATTATCTATTATCATTGGCAGGTCAACAGGGTGTTGCAGGGATTATGGAGCCGGAATTCGCGGATTTTCCACGAGAGGAATTCGAGGATCGCTACGCGAGGACGCGTGCCCTCATGGCCGAGAAGAAGATCGATGCGCTCCTGATCACAGAACGCCTGAACTACCAGTACTACAGCGGGCACCGCTCCGAGCAATGCGCGGTCGACAAGATTCGTCCTTACATGTTCATTCTGCCAAAGGATGGCGATCCGACACTGATCACCATGCCGTTCGAGATGGCCCAGGTTGAACAGACGTGTTTTGTCGCCGATGTCCGGACAACCGGCGGCCTGACGGGGCATCCGGAATTCATCGCAGGCGTTCTCGGGGATGTCGGCCTGGCGAAGGCGCGTATCGGGTGTGAACTTGGAAGGGAGCAGTATCTGGGCATCAGTTACCGCGGTTTCCAGGACGTGATGAATGGTCTTCCCGGCGCGGAATTCGTCGATGCCGCCGATATCATTCTCGCCGTCCGGAACGTCAAGTCGACCCTCGAAATCGAATACATGCGCCGCGCCGCGATCATCAGTGCCGAGGCACAGGCGAGGACATTCGGCGAGGTTCATGCAGGAATGACCGAGAACCAGGTCGCACGGATCCTGCGCGGAAAGCTGATCGAGGGCGGCGCCGAGAAACTCTCCCTTCTCTGCGTGCTGTCCGGGGCCAACGAGAAAGGCATCGTGCTCTTGCCGACCGACCGGGTCATCCGCAAGGGCGAGACGCTCGGCTTCGACGTCGGCGTCTCATACCGCGGTTACTGGTCGGATCTTGCCAGAACCGCCTCGGTCGGTCCACCATCCGAAGAACTCGCGGAGTTCTATCGCTGGACGATGCAACTCCGGCATGACTGCAACATGCAGTTGCGGGCCGGAAACAAGCCGGCCGACGTCATCGCGGTTGTCGACAGTTACCTGGAGGAGCGCGGCCTCAAGACCATGGGCGTCGGGCGTGTCGGCCACGGGGTCGGTATCGAAACGACGGAGTTTCCGTCTCTTGCAGCGTTCGAGGACGTCACTTTCGAGACAGGAAACGTCTTCGCCTGCAACCCGAACTTCTCGAATCATCTCGGGTTCATCAATGCGGAGGACAACTGGGCGGTGACCTCGAACGACCCGGACCTCCTGTCGGCTCCGGCCGCAGAGTGGGACATTCCCGTTATCGAAACGTGAGGCATGAGCAGGAAATTGAAACTCGTCTGCGTGGAGTGGCATTTGCGCGGACACGCCAACAGGCATTCAGAAAGGAGTAGCCAAGATGAAGACAGGTTGGAAAAACAAGCTGGTTACAGCAGGGCTCGCGGGAGCGGTTGCGATGGGATCGCTGGCCGCTCATGCCCAGGGCCTGATGGATCAGGCCATGGGCGACGGGCTGAACGTCGCGTTCTACAATTTCAAGCCATATGCCTACACTGACGAAGACGGAGTCTTGACCGGTACTGATGTCGATACCCTGAAAGCGGTACTTGAGCGGCTGGGTGGCGGAATTGCCGACGCGAAGGCGATCGAGTGGGGCGCACTCATCCCGGGCGTCAAGTCGGAGCGATTTGATGTCGTTGCCGCGGGCATGTTCGTTACACCGAAGCGCTGCGTCGAAGTCCGTTTCTCGGAACCGACCTTCGGAATCCAGCAATCCCTGATCGTGATGAAGGGCAATCCGCACGGAGTAACCGACTATGATTCGATTGCGGAGAAGGGACTGTCGGTCGCAGTGATCTCGGGTGCCGCACAGGCCACATATGCCCGGGATTCGGGCGTTGAGGAAGCCAACATCATGCAGATTCCCGACAACCCGACAGCCATTGCCGCATTGCGGGCCGACAGGGCACAAGTCTATGCTCTGTCCGTGCCCGGAAGCCGTGAAGTGGTGAACGGGGTGCCGGAACAGGATCTGGAGATGGTCCCGGCGTTCAACATGGTGGCAGGAAAGGTGGCGATGCCGCACGGAGCGTTTGCGTTCCGCAAGGAAGACGGCGACTTTGTTGACGCGTTCAACGAGGAACTGACCGCCTTTGTCGGTTCGCCGGAACACCTTGCGATCTTCGAGAAGCACGGGATGATGGCGGACGAACTGCCTTCGCAAATGACCTCCGACCTGTGTGAAGGCTGACCAGCCAGGTCCGAAGGAATCGCCGGCGCTGCCATCCCGGTAGCAGCGCCGGCCGCTGGCCTGCAATTCTGCCGGGACAATCACCCCTTTCGAATGGGTCGGGAAACACCGGAAATGTACAAGCGTTCGAACATCCTCTTCCTGATGATTGATCAGCAGGCCGCGTCGGCATTGTCGGCCTATGGCGGCAGGACCGCCAGGACACCAAACATCCAGCGGCTTGCAGAGCGGGGCGTGGTGTTCGACAACGCCTACACGAACTTTCCCGTTTGCGCGCCGTCCAGGTTCTCGATGATGAGCGGTCAACTCGCCAGCAGCATCGAGTGCTACGACAATGCTTCGGAGTTTCGTGCAACGATTCCGACACTTGCGCACTACCTGCGATTGCTGGGTTACCAGACGACGCTCTGCGGAAAGATGCACTTCATCGGACCGGACCAACTGCACGGTTTCGAGGAACGCCTGACGCCCGAAATCTACTCCGCAGACATCCGGATGCTGCCGCAATGGGACGGCGTGGATGATGATTTTGCCACGGACGCGCACAGGGCGCTGGTCGAGGCCGGACCGGTGTCCAGGACAGTTCAGATGGATTATGACGAGGAGGTGGGATTTCGCGCCGAGCAAGAGCTGTTCGATCTGGCCAGAAGCAAGGATTCCCGCAATTTCTTCCTGACAGTATCCTTTACCCATCCACATGAGCCGTTCCTCTGCACGCAATCCTGCTGGGACATGTACTCGGATGACGAGATCGAACTGCCGGTTGTGGGGCTGCTCGATGAAAGCCGCATCGATGAACACAGCAGGAGGATCTACCGCCACTACAATCTCTCTTCGCCGGGGATTACCGAACAGCATATCCGCAATGCCCGCCGCGCCTATTACGGCTCAATGTCCTACATCGACGGAATGATCGGACGTGTACTGGACGCTCTGGAGGAGGCGGGTTTCGCCGACAACACGACCATCATACTGACTTCCGATCACGGTGAGATGCTCGGTGAGCGCGGCATGTGGTTCAAGAAGGTGTTCTTCCAGGATTCCGTCAAGGTTCCGTTGATCCTCAGCGGACCGGGATTTTCATCGGGACGCGTCCGGGAAAACGTTTCACTGATCGATCTCCTGCCAACATTCCTGGACATTGCCGACGAATCGCAATCGTTCGAACCGGTCGAACCGGTTGCCGGAAACAGCATCATCCCGCTCGCATCGGGCGATGCACAGGGCTGGCCTGACACCGTGTTCAGTGAAATGACGTGCGAGGGAGTGGTCGAACCCGTCATGATGGTCAAGCGAGGTCCGTACAAGTACATCTATTCCGCTTCCACCGAACCGCTTCTCTTCGATCTCGATGAGGACCCGCTCGAATTGGACAACCTGGCCGGGCGGGCCCGAACCGCTGAACAGGAATCGGAATTGCGGAGACTGGCCGACGAAACCTGGGGTGATCTGAAGGAGCTTCGGGCCAGGATAATCCAGAACCAGAAGACCCGGCTCCTGGTTAGAGAGGCGCTTGAAATGGGGAAGGTCTTTTCCTGGGACGACCCGCACTCGCCAACGGGCGGACGCTACCTGCGCCGAGGCAGCACCTACAACGACTGGTGCTACAGGGGCGTCGACAGCCTCCGGTCCGGTCAGGCCCGGTAGGCAGGAATAGGTTGCTGCCCTGACCTTTGCCGGGGCCGCATGCATGCGAGAGGTCAAGTCAAAGCGAGGGAGGAGTCGTCCGTGGTGACACGAATTGCAGCTGTGCTTGCCCTCTCCGGGTTCCTCTTCGGACTCAGTTTCGCGACATTTTCCGAGATGCGGGTGTTTCTGCCGGCATTGCTGCGCGGCGCCGTGGTCACGTTCCAGGTCTCCGTGTTCGCTGCGCTGCTCTTTCTCGTCATGTCGTTTGTCGCCGGCATCGCAAAGGACAGTTCGGTCGCTGTAATCCGGTGGATCTCGATCGCATATATCGAGGTATTCCGCGGAACGTCCCTTCTGGTACAACTCTTCTGGCTCTACTTCGTCCTGCCCGAATTCGGAATTGTGCTTACACCGATGACGGCCGGAATCCTGGGTATCGGCCTCAATTTCGGTGCATACGGTGCAGAAATCGTCCGCGGCTCGATGGCGGCTGTCCCGAGGGGCCAGCTGGAGGCGTCGATTGCATTGAACCTGACCGACTGGAGGCGGTTGACCCGCATCGAGATACCCCAGGCCATCATGGTCATGACGCCAGGAATGACAAACCTGACCATCGAGCTGATAAAGGCGACCTCGCTTGTTTCGGCAGTCACGCTTGTCGATATCACGTACGCGTCAGCCCAGCAGAACCAGCTTCACTACAGGACGCTAGAGATCTTCGCCGTTACGGTAATGCTCTACTATTGCTTTGCCCAGTTCGTCCGGTTTGGCGGCAGTGCACTCGAAGACCGGTTCACCAGGCATCTGAATCGGGAGCATTGACCCATGGACTGGCGGTGGGACTTCACGGCAGACGTTGTCATTCCCCGGCTCTGGGATGCGGCAGGAATCACGATCTATGCAACTGTCGTTTCATTCCTGCTTGCACTCGTCGGCGGCCTGATCCTGATGCTTCTGAAGATGTCGAAGAACCCGGTTGTGTCGACAGTCGTGACCGAGTTCATCGAAGTCATCAGGGCGACGCCCCTGCTTGTCCAGATATTCTTCGTGTTCTTCCTGTTGCCAGAAGTGGGAATTGTGCTGCCACCGTTGACCTCGGGAATAATCGCCATTGCGCTCTACAATTCAACCCTTTGCGCCGAGGTTTATCGTGCTGGCCTGCAGGCAGTTCCCCGCGGTCAGTGGGAAGCTGCCACGGCACTCAATCTCTCGACTTTCAGCGCCTTCAGGCGGATCATACTTCCGCAGTCTCTTCCTCCGATCGTACCTGCCCTTGGAAATTACCTGATCGCGATATTCAAGGAAACGCCCTTGCTTTCATTCGTAGCCGTTGGTGAGATCATGCACGAATCGAAGCTGATCGGCTCTGAATACTACCGGTTCACCGAGGCCATCACGATTGCGGGCGTGTTCTTTCTCATCATGAGCCTGATTTCCGCACAGTTGGTCCGGGTCGTGGAGGTCAGGCTCAAAAGGAGCATCCTGAAGTGAGCAGCCCGAAGATCAGGTTTGAAGACGTCCTGAAGGTCTATGGCAACCTCAAGGTCCTCGAGGGCCTGAACTTTCACGTCGATGAAAGCGAGGTCGTCGCGATCATCGGGCCCTCGGGATCCGGCAAGACAACGGTCCTGCGTGTATTGATGACTCTTGAAGGCATCCAGGAAGGCATCATTTTCGTTGATGGCGAGCCCCTGAACCTGATGCGGCAGAACGGACAGCTTGTCCCGGCGAGCAAGTCATACATCAGGGGAATCCGGTCAAAGATCGGAATGGTGTTTCAGAACTTCAATCTCTTTCCCCACATGACCGCGCTCGAGAACTGCATCGAGGCACCCGTGCAGTCCAAGGGGTTGCAAAAGGCGCAGGCCACTGCGGAGGCACTGGAACTCCTGGACATGGTCGGTCTCAGTGACAAGAGGGACCATTACCCCAGCCAGCTCTCCGGGGGCCAGCAACAGCGGGTGGCCATCGCCCGGGCACTCGCCATGCGTCCGGAAATCCTTTTGTTTGACGAACCGACCTCCGCACTTGATCCCGAGATGGTCGGCGAGGTCCTGAATGTCATCCGCGATCTGGCGAAATCGGGCGACTACACGATACTTCTTGTCACTCACCAGATGGGATTTGCCCGGGAGGTCGCCGACCGTGTGTGTTTCTTCGATGAGGGCGCCATCGTGGAAGAAGGCAAGCCGGACGACATCTTCGGAAGCCCGCAGAATGAACGGCTGAAGCAGTTCCTGAGCAAGATTCTCGAGGCGACATGATTCCTTGCCCGAAATTTGCCAGGAACACCGGAACCGGGCCGGGGGCCATCTACGCTGATGCGTCACAACTGCAGGCAGCTTTCCGGAACGGGGAAACCACCGCCAGGGACGCACTTGAATCGTGCTACGGGCGCGCTTTCCTGGTCAATGAAGACATCAACGCGATCATCCACATGGAGTATGCTGCAGCCCGGAATGCGGCCGACAGGTGCGACCGGCTGCAACGGGCCGGCTACAGTCTGGGTCCGTTGCACGGGGTTCCTGTCACGATAAAGGAGTGTTTCGACTGGGAAGGCAGGCAGACGCATTGGGGCGATCCCGACCGCGAGGGAGATTTCAAGGAAGCGAGTTCGATCGTCGTGGAACGTCTTGAAAGGGCCGGAGCCGTGGTCTTTGGCAAGACGAACATTCCGGCCTATCTGGGTGACTGGGAAACCTGGAACCCGCTTTGCGGGAACACCCGCAATCCTCACGATTACAGGCGCGGCGTCGGAGGTTCATCGGGCGGTTCTGCGGCAGCGGTAGCTTCCGGCATGAGTTATGCCGACATTGGCAGCGATCTCGGCGGATCGATCCGTTTGCCAGCCCATTATTGCGGTGTCTTCGGGCTCAAGCCATCCTGGGGCCTGATACCGATGCGCGGGCACAGTCCGCTCGGCGAAGCA
This sequence comes from Paracoccaceae bacterium, assembly GCA_963664715.2. Classification (GTDB taxonomy): domain Bacteria; phylum Pseudomonadota; class Alphaproteobacteria; order Rhodobacterales; family Rhodobacteraceae; genus JAPOXR01. The sequence continues at coordinate 81,530 of CAXXUY010000006.1, read as the reverse complement.
AGGGATCCGGACATCGGCGTGGCGGGACCGATCACGCGATCGGCACGCGATGCAGCGACGTTCCTGAGAGTGCTGATCGGACCTGCGTCGCCAGGTTCCGCCTGGCGGGTCCGATTGAAGAACCACCGCCCGAAACAGTTGCAAAGCCTGAAGATTGCGGTGCTGCTGGAACATGAACTGTGCCCGGTCGATTCCGCGTATCTGGACCGGATGGACAGGTTCGCAAAAGCCCTGGCACTTGCCGGTGCAACGATCGATCGAGATGCCCAACCGGCAATCGACCTTCCCAGGCACACCGAGATCATGAATCTCCTGGTTCGGGCAGAAACGTCGACGAGACCGTCACTCAGCCCTGCATGGACCCCTTCCAGGGACAGCCACAAGGGCACCGACAGGATGTGTTCCGAACCAGGCGCAAGGGGGGCAGAACTTTCGCACCGCGAGTGGCTCGAACTGCAGGAAGAGCGCCTTTCATTCACGAGAGAGTGGGACAGGTTCTTCGAGGATTACGACCTGCTCATCTGCCCTTCGGGGGCAAGAACTGCCCCGCTCTTCGAGATGGCAGATGGTGCGTTCGAGCGAACGGTCGAGGTCAACGGAACAAGACGCCCCGTCGTGGAGCAGCATTTCTGGTTCGGCCTTGCCAGCCTGCCCGGCATTCCAGCGATGAGCATGCCGATAGGGAAACTGGACGGTGAGATGCCGGCGAATGTTCAACTCATCGCACGGAGTTACGCGGATCTGATGTTGTGCAAGTTCGCAAGCCGGATCCACCTGCAGACTGCGCCAGCGGGGTAGGGCCGGAGCAAGGCATGGCAGAGACACTGGTCAAATACGGAGATGGACCGCAGGCCATCTATGAAGAGATCAAGCAGCGTATAATCGCAGGAGAACTCAAGGGTGGAAGCGAACTCAAGATCATGCCTCTTGCCAACGAGCTCGGCGTAAGCATCGTCCCGGTCCGCGAGGCAATCCGAATTCTTGCAGCGGAAGATCTGATTATCCTGAGAACGCGACGCAGCCCAATTGTCGCCGACATCTGCGGGCGCGACCTTGTGGAAATCAACAGCATTCGGGGCGTATTGGAGCCCATGGTGCTGAGGGATGCCGTGCCTCATCATACGCCAGAATCGCTCGCGGCATGCGAGTCGTTGCTGGAGAACGACCGCGAATGCAGTGACCTCTGGGGAAAGGTTGAACTGAACGAGCAGATTCACCTGGCCCTGCTTTCTCCGTCGGCCTACGGGCGAGCCAAGTCGATCATCTCGGAGCAATATGTCGGTCTGGCACGGCTTACCCACTACATGGTCGTCAATCACCCGGACCTCGTTGATCCCCATCATCAGGAACACGAGGCAATCCTTGCCGCGGTCAAGGCCGTGGATGCGGAACTCGCCGTGAGGCTCATGAGCGAGCACATTGAACGCGCCACCGAGCGGGCGAATGAACTGTTGTCCGGGACGGATGCCGACAAGAGAGAATTGCACGCGGGCACGGGGCTGCGGGTTGCAGAATGAAAGGCCGGCCGGCCTGGAACATTCAGGCAAGCTTGTCCGGGATCGTGCGGGAAGATTCGCACTTGGCCGGGTAAGCCGGAACTGCCGGGGCGCACTCCTGCGCGTAACAATCAGGAGGAACCTGCTGTCGATCAGCGGCGGCCGGTGCAGGAAAGCCTGGCAGAGGTCACCGCATGCCAAAGCCATCTTGCAGAAATGCCGGACATAGCTGACCCGCACTTGGTGCTTGACCTTGCGAGGCGGAGGGTGGCGGAAGGGCGGCCTGCCAGCAACTCAGGCAATTCCTGTCCTGCAGTCGCGATGATCCTCCCGGCAACGGGAAACGGATTCCACGGACGTCAGCTCGTTCGAGTTGGCGATAACGGGATGCGGCAGTTGCGCCGGAAACCGGCGAACCGGTCCGCCACGCTGCTATCGCCTTCCCAGCCTGTTTTGTCGTCGGAGAATTCGAGCCTGGCGGTCCCGGACCGGTTCCGGTGCCAGAGGACGAGGTTGAGACCTGATCAGGTTGCTCACTTGGCAGGGCGTCTCACGAGTGCAGCGACATTGCCTTTACCTGTCCGTGCGACTTCCGGGTCGTGCGCCGGAACCTGACGGCGGGCCAGCATGGATAAGCGCCATTCCGGGCCTGAAAGGGCCCGGTACCTGAAACTCCGGCAGTTTGCTGCGCACCAACGGATTACGGATGTTTCATTCGCAGGGCAGTCCCAGCCTGGAATAGGCTTCCGGCGGAGCTTCATGGCTCCGCATGACCTCGAGCATTTCGCCCTCCAGCCGTTCAATGACAGCATCATCCTTTACCGGGCATTCCTGGGCCGGGTCGCTCACCAGGTCGTAGAGGACGGTCCTGGCATCTTCAATCAGTGCTCCCTGGCCCCGGTTGCCCGGATTTCGGGCCGGTATCTTCATTACCCGGCAATTCTGCATGAAATCGAACCCCTGGACCATTTCGGCTCCCTCGAATTCGGACACGGCAAAGAAACTCTGCTGATGGGTCGGCATCAGCGTGTATTCGAAGACGTTCTGGTCCTGGAGGCGTGAAGAACCTTCGGGATACAGGAAATAGGTATACCGGCCGTCTGTCACGTTCGTGGCTGCCCCGAACTGACCATAAAGCGCCACCCTGCGGCTGGCCTCGTCCCGTTCGATAATCCCGTCAAGTGCGTGCCCACGCACGAATTCGGGAATGTCCTGGCCGTACCAGCCCAGCAAGGTCGGCATCATGTCGATGTTCTGGGTCAGCGAATTGCGTCGCTGTCCCGACATGTATGCGTAGCGCGGATTGTAGACGATCAGGGGAATATGGGCGATCTCGTTGTAGAAGGGCATTCGGCTCTTCGCCCACCAATCGTGCTCGCCGAGCATGAAACCGTGATCGGTCGTTGCAATGATTGCCGTGTCCTTCCACATGTCATGTTCGTCCAGGTAGTCGAGCAGTTTGCCGAGATAATTGTCACACATGGACACCAGGGCCATGTAGTTTGCACGGATCTCCTCGATCTCGAGAGGTGTTTCCTCGACCCGTCGGTACAGGGGCCAGTCCAGCCGCGGTCCATTGTACCCCGTCGGGTAATGGGCCCTGTAGCGCTCCGGAGCGTGGAATGGCTCATGCGGGTCGTAGCATTCGAGTTGCAGGAACCAGCCTTCGGAATTCCGGTTGAGGTCCAGGAACTCCAATGCCCGGTTGAAGCATCTCGGCATCGAATGGTCGTCCTCCGACGAGATGAACTCGCGATTGACCATTCCGCGGGCACGGCCACCGGGCGAGCCCGGCGGTGCATACTGGATCGGGTGAAATTTCTGCCGAAACTCGTCATCCGGTACGTCGATCATTGCTCTCCAGGGGTCCCATTCCTGCCCGCGTTCCAGCTCCCAGGTTGCGAACCGGTTCTGGTAGTTCAGCCCCCCGTCCTCAAGGTAGTGGTAGTGATCGGTTATCAGGTGCGTGTGAATGCCATTCTTCTTCATGACATCGGGAAAGCAGGTGTCGAACGGCTCGAGCGGACCCCAGGACCGGTGCATGAAATTCAACCGGCCGGTCTGGATGTCGCGGCGCGCCGGCATGCAGGGCAGCGACCCCACATAGTGGTTGTCAAACGTGATGCCGCGGCTGGCGAGGCGGGAAAAGTTCGGGGTGTATCCCGAGCCGCCGTAGCATTGCAGTGCGCGCCGGTTCAGACTGTCGAACATCAGCAGTATCGTCTTCATGATCCGGTTCCTTCAACGCGGTTGGCGGCACTGTCCTTCCGCCGGCGCTCGGCCCAGAGCGACCAGACCAGCAGGCCGAAAGCAATGATCAGCATTCCGACCGACAGGGGCTCGGTAAAGAGCGGCATGATGTCGCCATCGGTGAACATCAGCCCTTGCCGCAGTTTTGCCTCGGCCACCACCGCGAGGACATAACCGATCACGAACGGGCCCAGGTGAAACCCCGCGCGCTCAAGCAGGAATCCAACGACGCCGAATGCAAGCATTGTCCAGACATCGAACATCGTGTTGTTCAGCGAAAACACGCCCACGACGCAGAACACCATGATGGCCGGCAACAGGAACTCTTTGGGGATTGTCGAGATTCTCACATAGAGGCGGATCAGGCCGAGCATGAGACCGAACATGACGAATGTCGCAACGAAGTAGACGCCGATGACATTCCAGACGATGTCGGGATTCGTCTCGAACAACAGCGGCCCTGGCTGGAGGGAATGAATGGTCAGTGCGCCGATGAGAATGGCATCGGTGACGGAACCGGGTATTCCAAGGGCGATGAGCGGAATCAGTGCGCCGCCGACGGTGGCATTGTTGGCTGCCTCGGATGCGACGATTCCTTCCTCGGAACCCTTGCCGAAACGCTCCGGAGTGCGCGACCCCAATCTTGCAAAGAGGTAGGAGAGTGCTGAACCGACCGACGCGCCGACCCCGGGGAGAATCCCGATAAACGTGCCGATGAAGGAAGATCGGACGAGATTGACCGCCTGTTCCCTGAGGTCACCCAACGACATGAACATGCCCTTGGCAGAAAACTCCACCTTCTCCTGCCGGGACTTCATGTCGTACGCATCCGAGAAAATCTGGCTGACGGCAAAGACACCGATCAGGACCGGCAGCAGCTTGAATCCTCCGATAAGGTCGTCGGAGCCGAAGGTCAGCCTGATCTCTCCTCCGGACGGGTCAATACCGGGAAAGGTCACGAGCATGCCCAGGAAGCCCGTGACGAGCCCCTTGATGACATCCCGGCCTGCCACCGATGCGATCAGTGCCATGGCGACCATCACCAGTGCAAAGTAGTCGAACGGTGTCAGTCTGACGGCGAGTTCCGAGAGTGGCTCGGATATTGTCGCCAGGGCGACCCAGGCGATCAGGGAGCCGATGAAGGACGCCGTTATGCCGAACCCGAGGGCGCGACCGGGGCGCCCTGACTTTGCCAGGGGATATCCGTCGAGGGTCGTCATCACGGCTGCGGGCGAGCCCGGCATGCGCAGCAGGGTCGCCGTGATCAGACCTCCGGCGATCGACCCGACATACATCGCGACCAGCAGGGTCGTGGCATGAAGGGCGGACATGTGGAATGTCAGCGGCAATGTGAGCGCGATCAGCATCGACCCGGTCAGGCCCGGAATCGCTCCGACGACAATCCCGGAAAAGACACCGACAAAGATGAAGATCATCTGCAGCCAGGTGAAGGTTCCAAGAATGCCGTCGATCATCGGAACCGGTCTCAATAGACGCCGGGCAGGCGAATCACGAAGAAGTGGGTCAGGGCAAAGAACAGGAATACGGAAATTCCGAGCGCGACGATCAAGGAAAGCAGCGCAGTCCGCGGCTCCCATCCCCGGAGCGCTGTCGTGGCAAGAAACACGAATGCGGTCGTGATCAGGATGAAGTGAATGGAGTCAAGCTGGAACGCGACGATGTATGCGACAAGCAGCGTCGCGAAGAAAAGTAGCTGGCGAGGTGTCCTCTCCGCGGCGGGCTCTCCCGCTGTGGCTGATTCCGGCGACGCCGAGTTGCCACTGCGTGTCCGCATCGTGGTCCGGGTCAGTACCAGCACGCACAGGAAGACCAGGACTGACGAGACCATCTCGGGCGCGGCACCGGGTCCGAGCGGGTCGAACTCGCCTCCGGGAAGTTGAAGCGAATTGAAAAGAAAGAGAACACTGACGAGCAGCAGCGCCAGCGTGACCAGAAACTCCGCAGTTGCAATTGTCCTTTTCATGCGAAATCCCCGGCAGGACCGGCGGCCGGTATTGAGCCGCCGATCCCGATTTTCGTTGGCTTTCGAGCCGGGACGTCCTGCTCAGGCGGTCACTTCGAGGATGCGCGCGCAGCGACGGGCGCAATTGCTTCCCATTGACGATCCATTTCAGCCATGAGTTCGTCACCGGCCTGGAATGCCCCGACCATGGCCTTGCTGCTGAGGAAGTCCTGCATGCCCTGATCTTCAAGGGCAGCCTTCACCATTTGTGCAAATCCGTCAATTGCTTCGCCCGGGGTTCCCTTGGGCGCGAAATACCATCCATCGACGCAGAACTGGAAGTCGTGTCCAAGCTCGATGAAAGTCGGAACGTCTGCAAAATTCTTGTGCCGCTCAGGACCGGCATAGGCCAACAGGCGAACCGGGCTTTCCGGGTCGGGCATTCCATCGGCGCCGAGTGCAAAGTTGGTCGCGCCGGCAGCCGAAAAGCCTGCCACCTGAACCCTGCCGCCCTTGAATTCGGGGAAGGTTCCTGCATCGCCGCCAGTCTGGACGAACCGGAACTTTGCACCTTCCCGCAGATCCTCCACCATGATGCCGTAGACGTGATTGATGGCGCCGAGATTCGCGCCATGAACCAGTGAATTCGGCTCGGCCGCAGCCGCATCAAGCAAACCATCCAGGGTCTCGATGCCAGTATCCTTGTGAACCGACGTTGTCTGGCAGAACTGGCCAAGCCTCACGACAGGCTCGAAATCCTTGTAGCCGAAATCAATCTTGCCAGCTGCTTCCAGCGTCATCATGGCAGTGTGCATGACCACGAAATTGTATCCATCGGGATCATGGTCCTTGGCCTGGCGAAGCCCGATCGGAATTGGGCCGCCGATGTTGAAGATCGTAATCGGTTGATCAACGATGTCGGATTCGGCGACAGTCTTCTGGAGTTGGCGTGTCATCTGGTCGACAGCGCCGGCTCCGGCTTTCCATGGTATCGTGATCTTGATGGGTTGTTCCGGCCATTCCGAAATGGCTGGCCCGGCGGCGAGACCCGCGGCGAAAAGAATGCATGCCGCGGTCACTGAATGTCTCATCATGAGTTTTCTCCTCCCGGTTGGCGACCGATGATCCCTCGGACCCTGGGTCAGATTTGTCTGTGACGAGACTGAACCGTGTTTATCGAAAAGAAAAATGAATAATTGAGCATATCATATTACAGTGTGTAATATGATGGCTCACATGTCCTGTGACTGGCCGGCAAGTTCACGCAGCACTTCGATCAGATGCGCGGACCGTTCCGAGAGCGGCCGGGATTTCAGCCAGATCGCGGCATAGGACATCCGGATCGAGGGACGCCACGGGCGCAGGACTATTCGCTCCTGGCGAATCCCGGTCGGGCTGAATGGATCCGTGATGCCGACTCCCAGCCCGGCTCCCACCATGTGGCAACTGGCAATGGCGGTTGAAGTTTCGATGGAGATCGGCATCGGATGCTTGGCTTCAAGCATGCACTTGTCGGCCAGCTGCCTCAGCCTGGTCATTCTTGAGGGTATGATCACGCGTTCGTCAAGGAAGTCGGACGGTCCGATCTCGGTCCTTTGGGCAAGAGGATGGTCTGCCGGAAGGATTACGACGGCGTTCACCGAAGCGAATTCGCGGGTCTCGAGCAGTGGATGTTCGACAGGCATCAGGGTAAGCCCGATGTCGGTATTCTGATTGACGACCCAGTCCTCGATGTCGAGCCGATCCACCCAGTTCACTTCGAGCTGGAGGTCCCGGTAGGATTCGCGGAAACTGGCCACCGCGGTCGGAACGAGGTCGCTGAACAGCAGGGGGCCTATCGAGGCGATGCGCAGGGGGCTTCCGCGTTCAAGCCGGATGTCCTCGGCAAATCCGGGCATGGCGTCGAGACCGGCCAGTGTCGACTCGATCATCCTGTAGAAGCGCCGGCCCTTGTCCGAGTGGATCAGGTGCCGTCCGCGTCGCTCGAAGAGCTGGAATCCGAGATTTGCTTCAAGGGCGGCGAGTGCACGGCTGACAGCCGGCTGCGTCAACGCAAGATGTTCCGCTGCCGCTGTTACGGATCCAGTGCTCAGGATGGCCTGGTAGGCCTTGAGTTGCCTGATTCGGAGGTTCATCATTTGCAGCGTCACTCCCGGTTGGGTTTTTGGTCTCACATCGTTCCGTGTCCAGGAGGTCCACGAGCGCAACTCCAATTCCCGGAAGGCTCTTGCTGCCCCGGGGAAACAGCTGATGCAGGCATGGAAGGTCGGAAGTTTGCCTTCAGGTCAGAAGCCGAATTCCGGAAGGTGTTGTTGCCGTGAGACCGTGCCAGGTGCGGCTCCAGGGCATAGTGGCTGGTGCAGCCGGGTTCCAGACGACCATCCGGGCACTGCCCGGGGATCCGGCATTGATCAGCCTGCCGCGTTGCCTGGCGAGTCGAAATGCCTTGCCGTTCAGCATTCAGGTCTGTCGGAGTACAGGATCCGTTTCCGGCCATTCTGGCCTGGCTAGAACCACGTTCAAGGGGATCGCGACCTGCCGCACTTGGCCGCATGAGTCCGCCCGAAACAGAGACGGGGCAAGGCGCCTGAGAATCCCGGCGAGATCTCTTGGGCAGCGCGGTCACTACATCCACCTTCAGTTGCCGAACCAAGCTGTTCGGCATGGACAGGTCCAGTTTCCACCAAAGGCGGCATGAATTGCAAGGATGCCTGCACGATTCCGCAACCGGGTGACAATTGTGCAAGCGAATCCGGAGAACCCGACGGGCCAGGATTCCGTACCCACCGGTCGAAACCCGAGAGTCTGCGGATAATTCGGTTGGCCTGCCCGCACCATGCAACGCGTCGGATAGCATTGATTTTTCGGGCAAGTTATCGATTGACTGGCAGTTTCGTCCAACCTGAAGAAGGGAACTTTCAGTCAATTGGTCATGCTAGATGGTAATCCGTCAAAGAAAGACGGAATTGTAGCCGACATACCTCATCTCGGGCGCGGGAAGCGCTATCGGGCGGGCAGTCGCCCTGGCTGCGCGGGCCCGAGGATGCAGGGTGTGCCTGTTTGACCGGCGATTTCCGATGACAATTCTGCCATCAAAGATGGCAAGGAGGAGGAAACCCCGGCTGTCACGGGCGGCGTCAGCTATCCCGATGCACGTGACGAAGCGGAAGCTTGGACGGTTCCAGTATTCAGCGAACTGACGGGAGTTTCCCCCAATCGAGAGGTTGATGAAGCAGGGTGGCCATCGCTCTCGAAGGTCTCTTTCATGACTCAATTGCAAGACGCGATACGCGCCAACCGGGGCAGAACCTGTTCGTCTTCGGACTGATAGTCTTCCTGAGCCTGCTGTTCTCTTCCTACCTGAAATTCGGTTTTCTGAACACGCGTCCTGGCATGATCCCGTTCTGCACGGCGATCTGCATCCCGTTTCCTGTCCAGACAATGCGTACGTATCTCACACAGATGTCGCGTGAAGTGGACGAGGCCGCACGGATGGATGGCTGTTCAGAGTTGTGTCTCTTCCGGTCAATTGTCCTTCCCAATTGCCGCGGCCCCTTTGTTGCGCTGATCCTGTTGCGGTTCACCTGGATCTGGAACGACCTCATATCCTCGACGGCAATGACCCGGTCGACCGAGATCCGTTCGGTCATGAGCATGCTCCAGGTCTTCCAGGTTGCCTATGCCGAGATCGGCAAGACAGTCACGATGGCTGCCTCTCTGCTGACCTCTTTGCCTGGAGTGAATCTCTTCTTTCTGCTTCGGAAACAATTTATGCAGGGTTGGCAGGTTTCAGCGAGCTAGATGCGAAGGACATGGCAGCAGTTGGCAATAGACTTGATCCGGGAGGGGATCTCGCGGCACTCGGCCTGGTTCCCGGTCGCTCCGAGTCCAACCAGCTGCATGATTGGCTGAGGAACGAGATCATCGTCTGCCAAATAGAGCCGGGCACGGCATTGTCCGGAGCCAGTCTTTGCCACCTTTTCGGGGTCAGCCGCCAGCTGGTGCTGGAAACTCTGGCGCATCTGACGAAGCAGTGTCTTGTCAGGATCTTCCCGCAGCGCGGCTCGGTCGACCGCCATGCGGAACTCCCGGCCACCAACATTACGGCTTGCGCTTTCGGAGGTCCGGACCGGCAGACAGTCTACGTAACCGCGGCGACCAAACAACCGAGTGACAATGAGCTCGGGAATCCCGGCGAGGGTGCGTTGCTGGCGCTCGATGTCGGTGTTCCGGGCCCGCGCAGCTACCGTTTCGGGGTTTGAAATTGGCATGCTATCGCTTCAAGTGGGATTCCGGGAGTGCCGAGGTCCAGTCCATTGCCGGGATGCTCGGGCCCATAGATTTCCTGGTTTCCGGGGGCCGGCACGTGCAGCCGATGGCCATCGCTCCGTGGTCGGATGACAGCGGGAAGGAGTTCGACGCCATGCCCGGGCTCCTGAAGCGCCTGAGGGGAGAGTGGCCGTGTGTGCCTTTCGGGGCGCCTTCGGCACCAGACAATCTTCCTGTCGGCTGGGAGGATGTCGAAGTGAAAGGGGCCGGGGATGACTTCCACGGTTTCTCGTCAAACAATGAATGGCGGCTTTCCGGCGAATTGCCGTGCGGTCTGGAGATTGCCATCGACTATCCCCGGGATCATGCAATCCGGCGGATGAGCCGCAGAGTGGCCGGACAGCCCGGCAGGCCAGGTGTGGACATCACGCTAACCGTTGAGGCGAGAAGGGACATTGCTCTGCCCATTGCGCTGCACCCGGTCTTCCGGCTTCCGCAAGAGGCTGGTGCCCTGTCGCTGAAAGCGGGCGAATTTGCGAGGGGCATCGTGTATCCCCTGCCGGTGGAGCCCGGAGTATCGCGGTTCCTGCCAGGCGGCGAATTCGCATCACTTGACGCAGTTCCAACCGAGACAGGTTCGGCCAGTCTCGGGAGCCTGCCCCTGGATTTTGATACCGAGGAGCTTGTACAACTCTGCGGCGCCAGAGGAGAAGTCTCGCTGGAGAATAACCTGGAGAACTACCGCGTGACGCTATCCTACGATCCGGATGTCTTTCCCAGCCTTCTGCTCTGGGTATCAAACCGGGGTCGCCGGGAATATCCCTGGAACGGCCGGCACCTCGCACTTGGAGTGGAGCCTGTCCGTGGTGCATTTGACCTCGGTCCCGGAATCGGCTGCAACCCGGCCAACCCGATAGCGCGGGCTGGCTTCCCGACTGCAGTTGCGTTTCGCAGGGACCAGCCGTTCTCGACATCCTATTCCATCACGGTCGAGGATCTCTGACGCATGACGACCAAGAAGATCTACCTCCTGAGCCAGACACACACCGATCTCGGCTACACAGACCACCTCGCGGCGGTTCTGCTGCATCACCGCGATATTCTCGATCAGGCGCTTGACGTGTGTGAGGCGACCCATGATGCACCGGAAGGCACGCAGCACAGGTGGACCTGTGAGGTTACATCCACCACCCTGGACTACCTGCGCAATACGACGCCCCGAAATGTGGAGCGATTCCAGGCCCTGCACAATGCCGGCCGGATTTCGGTTGGTGCGCTTCGCTTCCACTGGACACCACTCGTCTCGAGACCACTTGCAGTAGAGACCCTGAAGGATATCGATGCGCTGCGGGACGAATTCGATATTACCGTCACCTCGGCCATGCAGTGCGACGTCAACGGGCTCGCCTGGTTCTGGAACGACCTCCTGGTCGAGAGAGGCGTGGATTTCCTGGTCACCCAGCAAAATCCGCACCGGGGCTACTGGGGAAATCACGTCCCGTCGGCCTGGTTCTGGGAAAACCGTTCAGGAGGGCGGATGCTGGTGCTGCAGGGCGAGCATTACGGCCTCGGCGGCGGCTTCCTGCGTCTCTCGCGCAAGGGTGAGCAGGACAAGGCCGAGCTGCGGAAAATACTCTCCCGACACGGCAAGAGCGATTGCTGGCCCTTTGACTTCAGCGTGCTCACGGTCACCAACGCGGCAAACGGGGACAATGTCTTTCCCGATCTTTTCCTGAGCGAGGCGGTCCAGGACTGGAATGCAAGGGAAGAGGTGCCGATCGAGATCGTCACGCTGGACCGGCTTGCGGAGATCATCAGGGCCCGGTCTTCCGGACTTCCGACCTACCGGGGTGAGTGGATGGACAGCTGGTGTGACGGCGTTGCCTCGGCCCCGCTGGAAACCGCGGCAGCGCGAACCGCCGAGCGACTGCTTCCGGTGATCGAAGCCATGGGTGGCGGAGACAGCACGGTATTCCGTGACCTCGTCGACACGCTTGCGCTCTACGACGAACACACCTGGGGCGCCCACAGCGCCAGCACCGCACCCGACAACATCTTCGCAACCGCGCAGCGCACCCAGAAGTCCAACCACGCTTACCGGGCATTCGCCCTGGCGTTGCGTCAAACTGCGGTCGCGTCGAGGCGCCGCGCCGGCAGGCCGGGCGCTCCGGTGGAGGGCGATCCCGGCTTCGACCAGTTCTCTCACCCGACCCGGACTGCGGATGAACAGACCTACCTCGTTGCAAATCCTGCCGACGTTTCGATCGAAGTGGATATCCCGGTGCCGACCGACCGGGGCGCGGGTCCGCAGATCTCAATCCCTCAGGCCAGCGGAAGCAATGAGTTCTTTCCTGGTTTTGGCGAGGATGGCTGGACCGACGCCCTTCAAGACCGCTCTCCGGATGGCCGTCACCGTATCCGCGCCCGGCTTGCTCCCGGCGCCGCAACGATCGTCAGGCCCGTACTCGCGGGCAAGACGGAATGCGGCGCAGGACTGGGCTGGATCGAAAACGCGTTCACGCGGCTTGAATTCTGCCCCGAGACCGGTGGTCTGGCGCGATGGTTAGACAAGGCCAGCGACCGTGAAGTGATCAGCAGGCCTACCCTGGTGCCACGGGTCCAACTGCTGGGCCAAGGGTTCACACGGCGCCAGATCTTTCAGGCCCCGTACTGGGAAAGGTCTGATACGCCGATGGGGTGGAACCGTGACGATCTGTTCTTCGAAGACACTTCAACCATGACTCCAGGCGAGCCTTCGATCGATGCAAGTGGTGCGACATTGTCAATGCGGTTCGAGTTCAGTTCGGGCATAGACATCGACGCTTCCTGGCGACTGTCGGGACAGTGCGCACGACCGCAACTGACGGCAATCCAGCAAGTCAGGAACATGGAACAGGCGTTCTCCGTAAACTGGCCGATTTCAGTGCCCGGACATGATCGCCATATCCTGCTGGACACCGGCGGCGGCTGGATTGATTGCGCTGCTGGGCACGTTCCGTCGTCCAGCCTGGGATGGCAATGCATGCAGGGCGGCCTGGCACTGGCAGAAGATCCTGACTTCTACCTAGTGATCGCTTCCCCGGATGCGCCACTGTTCCAGCCGGGCGGGCCCAGATACCGATGTCCGCACGACTGCCTTGACGATCTCAAAGGCGGGAGTTTCTGGACCGTCAACAACCATTGGGACACGAACTTTCCTGTTCGCATTTTCGATCCGGCTCCGTTCCGTCTGATCTTGTCGCTGACAGGAGCAGTGCACGCACACGCGGAACTGCGCGCAATGACTGCACTGCATGTCACTGTCAGGACCCCGTATCTCGACGAGGCCCCGGAGGTACAGAACTGGTGAGGGGAGAACACTTCTTCCGGACCTGCAGATGGAGCCGGATGGTCATTGGTAAACCTGATGGGGATTCCAATTGCGGCGGCAATCTGATTCAGTTCAGGAACAGCCGCACCGGAAACGGAGGCGATGACCCGGACAGTCTCGATGGATCTGCGGGAGCCTGCCACGGCGCGTCTTGACCAGAGTTAGTCTGTCCGGCATGTGGTCGACGACAGCGACTTGGTATTTCGCCAGTTGTCGCTCATCGCCATGATCTGTTTCGGGACCTGGAGGTTGCTGCTTGGAGCCGTCGCAGACAAGACCGAGACCTCTCATTCGTTCGGTTCCGGGCCACGCACAAGGAACTCAATTCCATTCGAACATTGAGAATAAACCAAAGAACTTAAACAGATACTGCTTCAACTGGAATTTCTGGCTGGCTATAGAAATTTATCGCCCGAGTCGGCTTTACGGCCCATAATTTGTTAGCAAGGACGTGTCTCGTTGGATCCGATGGCAAACCCTTTCTCGCCCGGAGCCGGTTCTCCGCCCAGGAACTGGCTGGACGGGACGGCATCATTCAAGACGCGAGTGTTGCGCTTGTTCGCGTGATTGCGGGTAGAAGTTCTCAGTCACAGATTATTTTGAGGCTTCGAGGAACAGGCAAGACGGTGCTACTCAACAGGATCGCGAGCATTGCCGAGGAAGGCAAATTGCTGACCTCATTCGTGGAGGCTCCCGAGAGCCAGCGCCCTGCCGAACCTCTCTATCCACAGATGGGACAGGTACTCAGGGTGTAAATCTCACAGTGCGACAGCACGTGGCTTGTTTCGGGCAAAACCGGGTGGTTTGCCCGGGTGATTCGGTGTGATTCGGCGTTGATCGGGCCGGACTGTGCCCGTGCCGTGCCGGTGATGCCGGTTTCGGGCACGAATGCGGGTTTTCGGGGCGGGTCGGGAATGCCACCGATCACAGGATGTGGCAGATCCTGATTAGCAATATATCAATCAATGGCGCATTCCCGATGTCCTTGGAGTCGCACACAGCCGATATCCTTGCCAGGGAGTTTTTGCATCTGCCCGAGCCTGTTCGCAGGGCGGCGATGGAGTTTGCAAGGCAGGCGGAGGAGATCTGCCGGTCGGACCGCCAGGGCATGGATATTGCCGAGATCGAGCAGCATGTTGTCGGTGCCGTCGCCGCAACCGGGCTGATGCTGCTGAAGGGGCTGATCGAGGAACTGGATGCTGCTTTCGCGTCGGTGTCGATCATGGAAGCCGCCCTAAAGTCAAATTCGCAGGGGCGTTGGAGCCCGGTCGAAGATCCATTGGAATGAGCACCGGGTGCGGGCACATTTCGCCATCTGCTGCATGCCCCTTGCTGTCTCCAGTACCTGCGACTGCGGCTGGCACTCAGCGGCCCCCTGCGCTGGAACCACCGAATCGAAATGACTCGGCGCGGTGCTTGAAACCTGTTGATTTGACTGCTGACAACCGGCGATTGCAGTCATCGTCTCGGAGCTTGTCTGGATGAAATACCTTGCCTCAGGGAAGTGCCTTCATTCTTTCGGCACCGGGCAACCGGTGTTGCCACTCGACCGCCGACCGCATGAAGGACCGTATCATCGGAGAGTCCCGTCTCCGTGTCAGGTGCACGAGGTGTTCCTCCATGATGAATCGGGGATCGATCACTCCAATTTTCGCGAGTCCGGCATCGTCAGGCATCTCGCTTTCCGAGACGAATCCGACTCCCAGCCCGGCCGCGACAAGTTCCCGAACCGCTTCCCGCCCCTCGGCCTCAAGCGCGTCCTCTGTGCCGACTCCCATCCTGCCTGCTGCCGTTTCTACAACCTCGCGTGTCCTTGAGCCCGGCTCGCGCAGCACGAACGGATATCCGGCAAGTTCCCCGAGGGTGGCCTCTCCCGCAGCGGCAAGCGGATGGTTTGCGGCAACGATTGCCACAACCTGAGCGGTTCCCAGCGTCATCTTCCGGATTCCCTTGCTCTTCGGAAGGTTCCCCACCACGCCGATCTCGGCCTCGTAGTCGAAGAGCGAACGCATGACTTCTTCGGTATTTCCCGAGCGCAGCCTGATCCTGACTTCAGGATTGGTCTTCCGGAAGCCGGCGAGCATGCCGGCAACGTGGCATGCCGAATCCACGACCAGCCTGATCTGGCCAGAAAGTTCGGCGCGCGTATCTGACAGGAATTCCCTCGCACTTGTTTCGGCCTCGAACAGCCTGGTGGTGCAATCAAAGAGTCGCCTGCCACTTGCCGTCAGCACCGTCCGGTTGCCAGAACGGTTGAAGAGCAGGGTGTCGTATTGCGATTCCAGCTTGCCGACCTGGTCGGAAATTGCCGGCTGGGTCAGGTGTAGATTGTCCGCGGCTCGTGAAAACCCGCCGTAAAGGGCAACATTGTGAAAGGCTCTGAGCTGTGCATACCGCATTCCGCATGTCCTGGGTCGAATGTCGAAGCGTCGACGACCTATAAGCAAGATTTATGATATTATACAAAATAACGATTTTGTAAATCCTTCTGGACGTCATATTCGGCTTGTGGAGAGACGCATCGAAGGGGTTGCAATGTCCGGCACCAACTACCGAATTGAACTTCCATTCAAGGGCGAGCCCTTGCTGCTGACCCCGGGTCCGCTGACCACCTCGCGCCGGACAAAGGAGGCAATGCTGCGCGATTGGGGGTCGCGCGATTCCGAATTCATCGACATGACAGCGGAAATCAGGCACCGCCTTCTCCAATTGATCGAAGGCGAGGGAATGTTCGAGTGCATCCCGTTGCAGGGAAGCGGAACCTTCTCGGTTGAATCAATGATCGGGACGCTGGTTCCGAAGGACGGAAAGGCGCTGGTCCTTGCCAATGGTGCATACGGCAAGCGGGCCGCAGCCATCCTCGACAGGATCGGGCGACCGCACAGGGTTATCGACAAGGGTGACTATCTGCCTCCGCGTGCCAGCGACGTGAGCATGGCTCTTGGTGCCGACCCCTCGATAACACATGTCATTGCGATCCACTGCGAAACCAGTTCGGGCATCCTCAATCCCATTGCCGAACTGGCCGAGGCCACGCAAATGGCCGGCCGCTCTCTGCTGATCGACAGCATGAGCGCCTTCGGGGCGATCCCGATCGATCCCGTGACCGTCCCTTTCGATGCCCTGGTGTCGTCATCCAACAAGTGTCTCGAGGGAGTGCCGGGATTTGGCTTCGTCTTTGCGAATGCAGAAGCGCTGGACAAGTCTGCCGGGAACTGCCACTCGCTCTCGCTCGATGTGCACGCCCAGCTGCGCGGCTTCAATCAGGATGGCCAGTGGCGCTTTACCCCGCCAACCCATGTCGTTGCCGCCTTTCTCGAGGCCCTTCACCAGCACGAGCAGGAAGGCGGCATTGCTGGCCGCAACCGGCGCTACTCCCGCAACCGGGATGTCGTCGTGTCTGGAATGCGCAGCCTCGGATTCGAGACGCTGCTGAGCGATGAGTGGCTTTCTCCGATAATCGTGACCTTTTTCAACCCGGCCGATCCGGCGTTCGATTTCCGGAGGTTCTACGAACTGATCGGTCAGCGCGGTTTCCTGATTTACCCCGGCAAGCTCACCGAGGTCGACAGCTTCCGCATCGGCTGCGTGGGCCATCTCGACGAAGCCACGATGCAGGGAGTGTGCGGCGCGGTTGAGGAAGCGCTTGGCAAAATGGGCGTGACAGATGCCTCGCCTCCGGAATCCGCACTGCGCGAACGCGAATTGTTGAGGGCCGCCTGACACATGCCTGGTACCGCTGCCTTCAGCGCGAACGGCCGATCGTACCCGGCACCGGAGGTTCCCGCGGTCGTGGTCTGCCTTGACGGGTGCGAGCCGGAATATCTGGAATGCACCATCGAAGCCGGCAGGATGCCGACACTGGAACGGATGATGGCTAGGGGCGTAGCCACGCAGGCACTCAGCGCTATCCCGTCCTTCACCAATCCTAACAACCTGTCGATTGCAACCGGCTCTCCGCCCGCGGTGCACGGAATATCAGGCAATTATTTCCTCGATCCCGATACCGGTGAAGAGGTCATGATGAATGACGTTCGGTTTCTGCGAGCCGGGACAGTCTTCGCTGCCGCCTGGAATGCCGGGTTCAAGGTGGCCGTCGTGACTGCAAAGGACAAGCTCAGGGCGCTCCTGGGTGCCGGTCTCGACTGTTCATCGGGACGCGCATGGTGCTTTTCGGCCGAATGTTCCGGCGAGACGACGCTGGTCGAGCATGGAATTGCCAATGTCGCCGATTGGACAGGCATGCCGGTGCCCGATGTCTATTCGGCCGGCCTGTCAGAGTTCGTATTTGCCTCGGGGGTCAGACTCCTGGAGGAGTATCGTCCGGACTTCCTGTATCTGTCCACGACCGATTACATTCAGCACAAATTCGCTCCCGGGGAGGAGGAAGCCATTGCCTTCAATGGAATGGTCGATCGCTATCTGCATGAACTGGATGCAGCCGGTGCCGCACTTGTCGTAACGGCCGATCACGGTATGAAACCCAAACATGGCCCGGACGGCAGCCCGGAAGTCCTCTACCTGCAGGATGCACTGGATGAATGGCTTGGAGTGGCCAGCGCACGGGTCATCCTGCCGATAACTGATCCGTACGTGGTGCATCACGGATCGCTCGGTTCGTTTGCGACAGCCTACTTGCCGGCCACCGCAGATGCTGGCAAGGTCATCTCCGATCTCCTGTCTCTGGACATGGTCGAAACCGCGGTCAGCGGTGATGAAGCCGCCAGCCGGTTTGACCTTCCCCGGGACCGGATCGGCGATCTCGTCGTGATATCTACGGAGAACGCGGTACTGGGAACATCGCGGCACAGGCACCAGCTCGAAGCGCTTGACGCGCCCTTGAGGTCGCATGGCGGACTTTCGGAACAGGTGGTTCCCTTTATCGTGAACAGGCCGATCGATCTTGACGAAACCGGGCTTCGCAATTTCGATGCGTTTCACATAGCCGCGCACGCGGCGCAGAAAGGGGTCTAGGATGGGCAATCGAGAGGTCTTCCTGGAAGAAACGATGCGTATCGCCGGGGAGTCGGTCGGCACTGACGGCACGATCCCCGTGCATTACCCGTACACTGGAGAGGTCATCGGCACCGTGCCACAGGGCCGGGCCGAACATGCCCGGAAGGCTTTTGACATCGCAGCCGGATATCAGCCCCGCCTGACACGTTTTGAACGGCAGCAGGTACTGTTTCGCACTGCGGAGTTGTTGGAGGCGAGAAAGGAGTCCCTGTCCAGGCTGGTGACCCTGGAACTGGGAATCTCGAAGAAGGACTCGCTCTACGAGGTCGGCCGGGCCTGCGACGTGTTCAACCAGGCAGGCCAGCTCTGCATTCTCGATGATGGCGAGATTTTCTCATGTGACCTGACGCCGCAGGGCAAGGCTCGCAAGATCTTCACCTTGCGCCAGCCCCTGGGGGCTATCTCGGCGATCACGCCCTTCAATCATCCCCTCAACATGGTCGCCCACAAGGTTGCGCCTGCCGTGGCGACGAACAACTGCCTTGTCTGCAAGCAGACCGAACTGACACCCTTCTCTTCGCTTTGCCTTGCCGACATTCTTTACGAGGCCGGACTGCCGCCCGAAATGTTCTCTGTCGTCACCGGATTGCCCGAGGTCATCGGACCGGAGATGATTTCGAATTCCAATATCGATCTCATAACGTTTACCGGGGGCGTCGCCGTCGGCAAGATGATTGCCGAACGGGCGGGCTACAAGAGGACAGTGCTGGAACTCGGCGGCAACGACCCGCTGATCATCTGCAACGATCTTGATGATGATGATCTCGCCAAGGCGGCCGAGCTTGCCGTGGCCGGGGCCACGAAGAATTCCGGGCAGCGCTGCACGGCTGTAAAACGAATCCTCTGCCAGGAAGGGGTGGCAGACAGGTTTGTCCCGCTGCTTCTCGACCTTGCCCGATCGATCAGTTTCGGCGATCCAACGGATCCGGATACCGATCTCGGCACCGTCGTCAGCGAACAGGCGGCGCAGTTGTTCGAGAAGCGGGTCTACATGGCAGCCGAGGACGGCGCCGAAGTGCTCTACGATCCCGGCAGGAAAGGCGCCGTGCTTCCACCAATCGTTGTCGACCGGGTTCCTGCCGGAGCCGAGCTGGTCATGGAAGAGACCTTCGGACCCGTCATACCGGTCATCAGGGTACCGGACGATGACGGGATGGTCATCGATATCTCCAATTCCACGGCGTTTGGCCTGTCAGCCGGCGTCTGCACGAACAGGTTTGACCGGATGCAGAAATACGTGGAAGCTCTGAGCGTCGGAACTGTCAATATCTGGGAGGTGCCGGGCTACCGGATCGAAATGTCACCTTTCGGCGGAATCAAGGACAGTGGTCTCGGCTACAAGGAGGGAGTGATCGAGGCGATGAAGAGTTACACCAACATCAAGACGTTTTCGCTTCCCTGGAACTGATCGGGAGCTCGGGAGGGGCTGGTGCGGCACACGGAAGGCGAGTCGAACACCTCGGAAGCTCGCGAGGCCTGGAACCGGTCATCTGGCAACCGGGATCCCGGGGGTCTTCTCGAGCGTGATGCCGCCGCCTTCCTGCACCAGAGCCTGTCAAGCCCATGCGCAAGGGCTGCGGTCAAGGCGGAAGGCATCTGGATCGAGGATGCCGGCGGCAAACGCTACATGGATTTCCACGGCAACTCGGTTCACCATCTCGGCTACGGTCACCCGCGGGTGATCGCTGCCATCAAGGAGCAGCTCGACGACCTGCCATTCGCGCCGCGCCGCTTCACGAATGAGCCGGCCGTCCGGTTGGCGGAACGGCTCGCCGGTCTCGCTCCCGACCCGCTCGAAAAGTGCCTCTTCGCAACCGGCGGATCGGATGCGGTGGAAATCGCGATCAAGCTGGCGAGGGCGGCCACGGGACGATTCAAGACGGTCTCGTTCTGGGACTCCTTTCACGGAGCGGGTTTCGGGGCGGCGTCCGTGGGTGGCGAGGCAACGTTCAGGTCGCATATTGCCGGACCCTTGCTGACGGGCAGCGAACATGTGGCGCCGTTCGCGTGCCATGGTTGCCACTACGGTCATTCCGGACCCGATTCCTGCGGCCTGGCCTGTGCAGGCATGGTTCGTTTCGTTCTCGAAAGGGAAGGCGACGTCGCGGCGGTCATTGCCGAGCCGAT
Organism: Paracoccaceae bacterium; assembly: GCA_963664715.2. GTDB lineage: Bacteria > Pseudomonadota > Alphaproteobacteria > Rhodobacterales > Rhodobacteraceae > JAPOXR01. Next base: position 61,039 of record CAXXUY010000006.1, on the reverse strand, counting down.
GCGGGCGATTCCGCATGTAGCCCCTGACGGCTTCTGGAATGCGGTGCGCAGGGCATGCGACGAAACCGGTGCATTGCTGATCTTTGACGAGATACCGACCGGCCTTGGCAAGACCGGCCGTTTCTTTGCGTTCGAACACGAAGGCGTGGTGCCGGATATCGTGGTGCTGGGAAAGGCGCTTGGCGGGGGCGTGCTGCCGATAGCGGCTGTCCTTGCCAGCAAGGATCTGGACGTGTGCGGCGATTTCGCCATCGGACACTACACGCATGAAAAGAACCCGGTCACGGCGAGGGCGGCTCTGGAGACGATTGACGTGATCGAGGAGGAAGGCCTGGTTGAAAGGGCTGCATCCCTCGGTGCCCATGCGATCGGGCGCCTCCGGGAATTCTCGCGGTCCTGCCGGATCATCGGCGACGTGCGAGGGCGCGGCCTGCTTTTCGGCGTGGAGATCGAAGCTGGCGCAAGTGCAGGCGAGTCGGCCCCGGTGCTGGCCGAGCGCATCCTGTATCGCTGCCTTGACGGGGGGCTCAGCTGCAAGGTTTCGCAGGGTAACGTACTGACGTTGTCACCGCCCCTGACGATCGAAACGGAAGAGCTGGACGCGGCACTCAGCATCCTGGAGGCAGCGATCCTCGAGACTGAAATTGGCCGGAACCACACCGAAAAAGACTGACATGGGAGGTGAATCGAAGCAAATGTCATGATTTGTTTCAGAATCCGCAACGCGATTGTTGCGGGCCAAGTGGTTCGTGCCGTTGACTCTTTGGGCAATGGTTGTAATTCGAAACGTGCAGGGCTTCCCTGAAAGGGGCCTGCCAAATTCAGTATGATCCCATGTGCTGGATCATTGAAAGGAGACGAAATGATTAAGAAATTTTGCTTGACTTTCGCGGTCGCGACCACTTCTGCCGGGCTGGCTCTCGCAAATTGCCCGGCTGTTACCGTGGACGATCCGATGGGTGTTCCGGCAGGCAAGTATCCGCAACAGTACGAGCTCTCGGAATTCGAGTCTCTTGCCAATTGCACGATGGAATTTGCCACCAATCCGGACATCGCCGCGTTGAACGCAAAGATCAGGGGCAATCCGGAACTTCCGCCGCTTTCCGAACGAATTCCGGAAGAACCGCTTGTCTATGCGCCGTACAACTCGATCGGCAAGTATGGCGGAACCCTTGATGTATTGTCGAACGCGACAGAAGCGGGAACGTCGGACTTCCTGTCCGTGCGTCACGTCAACCTGGTGCGCTACCTGGACGATCTTCAGACGATTGTTCCGAACGTGGCAAAGGACTGGGAATGGAATGATGACTTTACCCAGTTGACCTTCTTCCTCAGGAAAGGTCACAAATGGTCGGACGGCGCGCCGTTCACGGCCGACGACGTGAAGTTCTGGTATGACAATCTTTCGCTGGATTCGAAGGTTATCCCCAAGCCGAAGGACTATGTCCTGGTCGCCGGGGAAAGAATGGAGGTCGAGGTTATCGATCCGCAGACGGTCCGGTTCCATCTTCCGGCTCCCAAGCCAGGTCTCCTGGCCCACTTCGCAACATCGTTTGCCCAGGGTTTCCAGCCCAAGCACTTCCTCGGGCAATTTCATCCGGATCTCAATCCTGATGCCGACAAGCTTGCCCAGGAAGCCGGTTTCGAAGACGGTCTTGCTGTCATTGCCGCCTATTTCGGGAATTCGGACTGGACCGACACTCCGTCGCCGTTGCTGAACAGCCCGGACATGGTTGCGGACCTTCCCGCTGATGTCATTCCAACGCTGGAATCGCACATCTACATCACGGACACGACAGAGGGACGGCACCTGGTTGCCAACCCGTATTTCCACATCGTTGACACCCAGGGCAACCAACTGCCCTACATCAACGAACAGGACGAGGTCTACGCCAATGACAACGAGGTGCGGATCCTGAAGCTGGTAAACGCCGAAGCTGACTACAAGTCGCAGAGCCTGCAGTTGCCGTCAGCGCCGATGCTGCTCGAGAACCAGGAAGCCGGCGACTTCACGATCTACCTGAAGCCCGAAATCACCGTTCCGACATTTGCCTTCAACGTGACCTCCGAGGATCCCGGAAAGAGGGAAGTGTTTGGCGATCTAAGGTTCCGCAAGGCGATGTCGGTAGCCATGGACCGGGACGAGATCAACGAGATCGCATTCTTTGGTCTCGGCACTCCGCGCCAGTATATCGGGTTTTCGCCGAAGCCCGACTTCATCGACGACAAGTGGCTGACCTATTACACGGAATTTGATCCGGACATGGCAAATGCTCTTCTCGACGAGATCGGAATGGTCGACACGGATGGCGATGGATTCCGCGAGCTGCCCAACGGTGAGAAGATCGTGATCAACCTGCAATTTGCAACGCAGGGCATTGCCGGGCAGATCGTCGAGCTCGTCGGCCAGTACTGGGCTGATGTTGGCGTGCAGACGACCGTGAAGGAAGTCACGCCGGACGAATACCGGTCTGCACAGTCGGCCAACCAGCTCGACATCATGATGTGGCGCAAGAGCCAGCCGCTGGCGATCGTTCTGGGCAACAACGAACTCTGGGTCCCGCCTTTCGAGAACTATTTCGGCATGAGGACCGGAATGCTCTGGGCCGAATGGGTCGACTCCGGAGGCGCGAATGGCGTCGAGCCGCCTGACTATGTCAAGCAGCTGATCGACGACATCAACGCCTTCCAGTCCGCTGAAACCGGATCCGATGAGTTCAATATGCTCGGACAGCGACTGGTGGAGAACATGACCAGCAACCTGCTGTTCATCGGCGTCGTTCAGGGGCCGAATCCGATCTTCCGTCGCAACGCCCTGAAGAACTTCACGGAGTTCAAGACGCACTCCTACGAGTTCTACCGGACCTATCCGTACCGGGCGACACAATGGTACTTGGACGAATAGTCCATCAGGTCTATAGTTTCGGCAGGCGGGATTAATCCGCCTGCCGTATTCTGGTGGCCAGCCGGTTCGGCTGAAGCCAGATTCATCGCGGAGGTGTGATGCTGCAATTCGCCAGGTTTGCGCTTGTGCGCGCAGTCATGGCTTTCCTGACATTGCTCCTGGTTTCGCTGATTGTGTTCAGCCTGATGGAACTTGTTCCCGGGGACTGCGCGGAACGTTACCTCGCGTTCAAGAATACCCAGGGACTTCAAATCACGACGGCAGACATTGACGCGGAAAGGGAACGGCTTGGCCTGGACCGGCCATTCATCACCAGATGGACAAGTTGGGTGACAAATGCATTCCAGGGTGAATTCGGCGACAGTTGCATTCTCCGGGTCAACATCAACAGTCTGCTGGGTGACAAGTTCTGGATTTCTCTGCTCATCTGCATCACCTCGCTCATTCTCGCCTATCTGATCGCCGTGCCCGTCGGCATAATCTCGGTGACGGCCAACAGCCCCGTTCTCAACAACACGCTCCGCCTGGTCAGCTATCTCGGGCTTGCCCTTCCGAATTTCCTGCTGGCGCTCCTGATCATGCTGTTCTTCACAGTGCATTTCGGGGAGAGCCTCACGGGACTGTTTTCCAAGGAGTTCCGCGACTCGGCATGGTCGTATGAGCGCGTGCTCGACTTTCTCAGCCATGCCTGGCTGCCCGTGTTCATTCTGGGCTGGTCGGCAACCGCCTTTGCCATCCAGACGGTCCGGGCCCTGATGTCGGATGAAATTGGCAAGCTCTACGTGACTGCCGCCGCGGCCCGCGGCGTGGCGGGCCGACGCCTGATCATGAGATACCCGGCGCGCCATGCGCTCGGACCGATCATCAACTCGCTCGGCTTCGACCTGAACCGGATATTCAACGAGCTGCCGATCGTGGCGCTGATCATGATCCTGACGGAGGCGGGAGCGCTGCTGATCGAGGCACTGGCAAGATCGAACGACCAGCAGCTTGCCGGCGCGATCATCTTTCTCCTTACGGCCAGCATCGTCGGGTTGAACTTCGTGACGGATCTCCTGCTGGCGCTGATTGACCCGCGGGTGCGCAAGAGCATATTGGGAAGGTAGAAATGTCGGACGTTGCACAGGAACTGGACAAGGTCACGGATCCCAATGTCGACCAGAAGCTGAAGGAGGCCTATTTCACGGCGTCCCAGGGCCAACTCATCTGGGCGCGTTTCAGGCGGATACGGTCCGCGATGGTTGCGGCCTACATACTGATATTTCTCATCGTCTGCGGATTGTTTGCTCCGTTCCTTTCTCCCTATGATCCCACGATCGCGGGACGAAACAAGGATTACACGAACGGTGCGCCCAACATTCCCAAGTTCTGCGACGAAAATGGCTGTTCCTGGCGCCCGTTCATCTACAGCTATGAACGGACCCGGTCGATCCAGACGAATTTCAGGTGGGTCACCGAGGAAAACCGGGACGAGCGGCGCTACCTGACTTTCCTGCCGAAGGGGGCCGAGTATACGTTTTTCAGGATTCCGTTCCTCCGTTTCGATCGTCATCTCTTCGGTGTTGACGAGGGCAAGATCCACATATTCGGAACCGATTCCGGCGGAAAGGACATCTTCTCGAGAACATTGCATGCGATAAACACGTCGCTGGCGGTCGGAACGATCGGGGTGCTGATCGCGTTCGTGCTCGCGCTGATCATCGGCGGGATTTCGGGCTATTACGGAGGATACATCGACTCGGCGGCACAGATGTTCACTGATGCAGTCAGGACCGTGCCGGCCATTCCCCTGTTCATGGCGCTCGCCGCATTCGTGCCCGACGAGTGGAGTGCGGAAACGAGGTTCTTCTTCATCTCGGTAATCCTGGGATTCATCGGATGGCCGACCCTGGCAAGGAGGGTCCGTACGCACCTGCTTTCCGAACGCAACCAGGAATACGTGCTCGCAGCACAGCTGTGCGGTGCATCGTCGAGCCACATCATCCGCCGTCACCTCCTTCCCAGTTTCACCAGCTACATCATCGTCGACCTCGTCATCTCGTTTCCGTACATGGTGCTGTCCGAGACTGCGCTCAGCTTCATCGGCCTCGGTCTCAAGGATCCCGTGAATTCGCTCGGCGTCATGCTGCAGAATGTCACCAATGCCGATGTCCTGCTGAACTACCAGTGGTATTTCATACCGGTGATATTCTTCATCACCCTGGTCCTGGCATTCGTCTTTGTGGGCGACGGGCTGCGCGATGCTGCCGATCCCTATTCGGACATCCAGAAATGATGCCTCTGCTCGACATCGAGAATCTCACTCTCCAGTTCGACACCGACGAGGGTCGGGTGACTGCGGTCGAGGATTTCACGATCAACCTTGCCCGCGGCCAGATCCTCGGCCTCGTCGGTGAAAGCGGTTCGGGGAAATCCGTGACCGCCAAGGCGCTCATGCGGCTGAACGCCGGCAATGCGGTTTATGGCGAGCAAACGAGGATCACCCTGCATCTCGACGAAGGTCCGGTCGATATCATGTCGTTGAGGACGAACCGCGAGTTGCAGATCGTCCGAGGCGGTTCGATCTCGATGATCTTCCAGGAACCGATGGCCAGCTTTGCGCCGGCCTTGACGATCGGTGACCAGATGGTCGAACAACTCCTGATACATACCGACATGTCGAAGGCCGATGCCGAGCGGCATTCGATCGAGATGCTCGAACGGGTCGGCATAGGCGATTCGGCAAAGAGGTTTCAGCAGTATGCCTTCGAACTGTCCGGCGGGATGCGCCAGCGCGCCATGATCGCCATGGCGCTGTCGACGCGGCCGAAGCTGCTGATCGCCGATGAACCGACGACGGCGCTGGACGTCACGATCCAGGCCCAGGTGATCGATCTCATGAAGGACCTGGTCGACGATTTCGGCATGGCGATCATCTTCATCACCCACGATCTCGGCGTCATAGCGCAGACCGCGGACCTGGTTGCCGTCATGTATCTGGGACGACTCGTGGAACAGGGCCCTGTCCGCGAGGTCATCCGCAATCCGGCGCACCCGTACACCACGGGGCTTCTCGGCGCGCTGCCGAAGCTCTCGGATCTTGATGCTCCCCTGACACCGGTGGCTGGCGACATTCCATCTCCGCTGGAGCGGCCGACCGGATGCGTTTTCCAGACCAGGTGTCCTGTTGTTGCAGGCGACATCTGCCGGCGTGTCGTCCCGGAATTTGATGCCGTTGCCGAAGACCACAGGGCAGCCTGCCACCTTATCGGGGCGAAACGGGACGCAGCATGACTGACAACATCCTGGTATCGGCAAGAAACCTCTCCGTGCGCTTTCCGCTGGGCGGCGGAATGTTTGCCGAAAAGACGTTCGTGCATGCCGTGGAGGACATCAGCATCGACATCGAGAAGGGCAAGTTCTTCGGTCTCGTCGGCGAGTCCGGTTCGGGCAAGACCACGCTAGGCAGGGCCTTGCTGCTGGCCAATCCGATCACGGAGGGCAGTGTCAGATATACCGACGGGGAAGTCGACTACGATTTGCGTGCACTGACCCGGCATGAACGGCGGGACTATCATTCGCGCGCCCAGCTTATCTTCCAGGATCCCTACGCGGCCCTGAGCCCGCGCATGACGGTTCGCGACATCATCGCGGAACCGCTCGAAGTCATGAAGCTGTCCTCGTCGCGTGCCGAGACCGATGAAAGGGTCAGGGAAATCGCAGCAAAATGCCGGCTTAACCTGGAGCATCTCAGGCGATTCCCGCATGCATTCTCCGGAGGGCAGCGACAGAGGATTTCGATTGCAAGGGCGCTGGTTTCCGGGCCCCGTTTCGTTGTCGCCGATGAGAGCGTCGCCGCGCTGGACGTGTCGATCCAGGCGGACATCCTCAATCTGCTCAAGTCGATCCAGAAAGAACTCGGCCTTACATTCCTGTTCATCAGCCATGACCTCAGTGTCGTCGCGCATATCTGCGATCATGTGGCTCTGATGTATTTCGGCAGGCTGGTCGAGACGGCGCCGACAAGAGAGCTGTTTGCGGCACCGAAACACCCCTACACCAAGGCCCTGCTGTCAGCAATTCCGTCGCTCGACCCGGACGACCGCGGCAAGGCCCAGAAACTCGAAGGTGAGATTCCCTCCCAGACCAATCCACCACCCGGTTGCAAGTTCCAGACAAGATGCCCGTTTGCCCTCGACCTCTGCAGGGAGAAGGAACCGGCACTTGAACTGGTCGAGGGACGGCACAGCGTTGCCTGCCACCGATGGAAGGAGTTGCAGGAGGCCGCGGAGCCGGCGGCCGGTCTCGAGGTCACGGCCGGTAGTTGACAGTGCCAGCCCCGGTTACTTTCATGTCGGACAGGGTATGATCCGCATGACGCATGCGGTGGTCGAGCAGCTTTCGTGTCATCCGAAGCAGTTCGCCCGAATATGCAGGATCATCGGCCAGGTTCCTCATTTCTCCCATATCGGACTGCATGTCGAAGAGAAGCGGCGGCAATCCACCGTTGAAGTGGACCAGCTTGAACCTGTTCTCCCTCAGGATCGCCAGATTTGCGTCCCTCAGATCAAGTCCAAGTTCACGCTGCCACGCGGTCGGCTCTTCGGGCTCGCCAAGGTCGAGTTCTGCAAAGGCATAATCTCGCCAGTGTTCCGGGCGCTGCTCCTCCAGGAGTGGAAGCAGGGAGAATCCGTCCATAGCCGAGGACGCCCGGCCTGACAGCCAATCCAGAATTGTCGGCGACAAATCGACGGATTCAGTGAATTCATTCACCTCCCTGCCACTTGGCAGGGTCCTGTCCGGATCCCTGATGATGAGAGGAACGTGAAAGGTCGGTTCGAAGACCGTCATCTTGCCCCATTGCCGCCTGTCACCCAGCATCTCGCCGTGATCCGAGGTGACGATGATCAGCGTGTTGTCGAACTGGCCCGATTCCTTGAGGAAATCGATGATGCGGCCAACATGGTGGTCCACCTCGCTTGCCAGGCCATAATAGACGGAACGAAGCGTGCTGATGTCCAGGTCCGATTCATTGTCCAGCCGGTCGCCATATCCCTTGACCGTCCGGCCAATTGCTTCCTGCTTCATGTCGGCAGCCATGAATGGATGCAGTGCAGCCTCGTCTTCCGGGTCCGGATGGCGCTGCGCAGCCGGTACAGCGGTCGGATCGTGCATCCTGTTGTAGGGCGCAGGCGCGATCAGTGGCGAGTGGGGACGGATGAAGGCCAGCAGTGCGAACCAGTGCTTCTCGCTGCGTATCCGCATTTCACGGAGAAAGGAGTCTGCCAGGAAGGCCGTATCGCTGTCTTCGGCGCGGTAGAATGGCGGGTCCCGGGGATCCGGTCCCTTGAGCGGGTCGGAGTTTCGGGGTGCATAGAATTCCCCGTGCCCCGGGAGTTCATAACCCCGGTCCAACAGGTGGGCCTTCCAGGGGAAGTTCCTTGTATCCATGCGCATTTCAACGATTTCATTGAAACCGGGCATGACGCCCTCATAGGACCTGATGTCAGGATCATTGGGATGATGATGGCGCGGATCTCCGGTCGTATCCGTGTATCCGAACAGCAATGGCTCGTATCCAGACTTGCGCGCTTCAAGTGCCAGGTTGGAAACATCTGCGCGCAGGGGGGTGCCATTGCGAACTGATCTGTGATTCATCGAATAGAGCCCGGTGAGCAGGCTTGTCCTGGATGGGCCACAGGGGCTGGTGACCGAGTAGTGGCTGAGGAACGTGGCAGCCTCCCGCCTGAATTCGTTCAGCTTCGGCAGAACCAGCCTGTCGTCTACGGCGAGGTCAAGACAATCGGCGCGCAATTGGTCGATGACCACGAAGAGCACGTTCCTGCTTCTGCCAGGATCGACAACCACCGCTTCGCCTCCAGCTCACGAAGTTCCAAAAGGAACGAATGAATACCCGGGATCCTCCGGCTGCCCTTTGCGGTAAACAGCCAAAGCGTTCCTACTTCAAGACCATTTTCCGGCGCTGCGGATTTTCTGCCTGCAACAGGATCCGCGTGTATCGGTCTTGCAGAGCGCTTCCGATTCCGTGCCAGGAATTTACCGCCGGAAGATCGCGGTAAGGCGGTTGCGGCCCGCATGGCCAGGCGGGAATAATTTACGCGACCCACCGGAATGCTTGGCAACTGCGTCCCGCTCGGCTAGTTAACCCCGGAGCAGAAGGAACGAGTTCGGACATGGGCATATTCGGCAAGGTCCTGGGTGGAACTCTCGGATTCGCGCTCGGCGGTCCGATCGGAGCGCTTGTGGGAGCGGCGGCAGGGCATGTCCTTGCCGACAGGAAGTCCTCGCCGTCAACTGTGCAGACCCGCCTGGACTCCCCTGACCAGAGGCAGGCGGCCTTCATGTTTTCCGTGGTCATTCTTGCCGCCAAGTTGTGCAAGGTCGACGGCAAGGTCACGCGGGACGAGATTGCAACGTTCAAGCGTGTCTTCACCATCCCGGAATCCGAAACGAAGGCCGTGGGCGCCTTGTTCAACAGCGCAATACGCGACCCCGCGGGACATGAAGTCTATGCAGCGCAAGTACGCCAGCTGTTCGGTCATGACCGCGAGATGTGCAAGAACTTTGCAGCGGCCCTCATGGCCATCGCCTGCGCGGACGGAACCTACCATCCTGCCGAGCGTGACTACATCAACAATGTCGCGGGCATACTTGGCCTGAGCAGCCACGAGCTGCGGCAGGTTGAATCGATGTTTGCCGCGTCGCCGGCCCGATGCACCGAGGAGGATCCCTACGCGGTGCTCGGAGTCTCGAGTGATGCCACGGACGCCGAGATCAAGGTGGCACATCGCAAGATTCTCAAGGAAAATCATCCGGACCTGGCCATGGCGCGCGGGTTGCCGGAAGAACTCTGGAAGATCGGCGACCGCAAGCTGGCGGCCGCGAATGCAGCCTATGACGAGATCAAGCGTCAGCGCATGGCGGCATAGACGGTGCAGTTGCATTGCGATGCCTGTGTGAATTGCGGGAAATGCCGGTTGAAGTCACGTTTGTGCCAGTCATCCTGAGTTCGTCATTCAGGACGTCGCGGGCTGAATCCGCTCGAAGTTCCGACACCGGAAGGGCTTCGAAAACGCGGCTTCGATGACATGCTGCGGACTTCTGAAGAACCCCTGGTCCTGGAGTCACTCGAGACCTTTTCGAGCGAGCATGTCGGATTCGTGAGGGCCGGTTTCAGATGTGGAACCGCGGGATGGGGACAGGTCTCGACCTACAATTCCGACATCACATCGCGGGTCCTTCATCGCCAGGTTGCACCCTGGTTGCTGGGAAAGGACGTTTCCGAGGAACTGGACGACCTGCTCGACAAGGTGACCGAGCGCGAGCACAAGTTTCCGGGTTCCTACCTGCGCCGTGCGATGGCAGGAGTAGACACGGCCATCTGGGATGCGCGGGGCAGGAGAGAAGAAAGACCGGTTGTTGAACTGCTCGGCGGAACGCCGGGCAGGCTCCGGGCCTACGCGTCTTCGATGAAGAGGGACATTTCCCCGGCGGAGGAAGTGGAACGGCTCGCGCGCCTGCGCGACAGCAAGGGGTTTGACGCGTTCAAGGTTAGGGCCGGATCCGAGGTTGGGCGCAACCGGGACGAGTGGCCGGGAAGAACGGAGGAGATCATTCCTGCAATGCGCACTGGGCTGGGAAATGATGTTGATCTGCTGATCGATGCAAATTCCTGTTATTCCCCGGAACGCGCCATCGAGGTCGGCAGGATGCTTGAAGATCATGGCTTTTGCCACTTCGAGGAACCGTGTCCATACTGGGAATTCGAACAGATCAGGGAAGTGAAAGAGGCTCTCAGAATCGATGTGACCGGTGGTGAGCAGGATTGTCATCTGACCGACTGGCGACGAATGATCGACATGAAAGCCGTGGATATCGTGCAACCGGACATTCTTTATGTTGGCGGCATTTGCCGGGCTTTGCGGGTGGCACAATTGGCCCTGCGGGCAGGTCTGCCGGTCACGCCGCATTGCGCCAACCTGTCCATGGTCACGCTGTTCACGATGCACTACCTGAAATCCCTGCCGAATGCCGGACCATACCTCGAGTATTCCATCGAGGGTCCGGATTACTATCCGTGGCAGGAGGACCTGTTCAGGCTTTCTCCCTACGAGGTGGCCGACGGTTATGTGACGATCAGCGGAGATCCCGGCTGGGGAGTGGAAATCAACCCTGACTGGCTGGCGCGATCGACCTACATGGTCAGCACGCAGGACTGACTGAAAAAAGGGCAATGACCCGAGCCACCACACCACCGGGCTCACGGTCTGGATGCTGCTGCACGCATGTGCGGCGTTCATGCTGGTCTTCATGAGCTCGCGGCAGCGGAAGAGGCATTTGAGGCGAACCGCAGTGCCTGCAGCAGTCATCCCCGGCCCCGGTGTAGTGGCTCGGATCATTCCGTCATGAACCGGGCGGTCTTTCCCACCTTCTTCACGCGTGTTGTTTCTGTTTGATCAGGTACAATCCGGGGCAGGGCTGCTTTCCCGGGCAGGCACTTTCAAGTCGCGACCCTGTCCAGTCGGAATCATATCGAGCAGCCTTTCGGCATGGGCCGGATGGAGGTCACGGATCCTTGCATGCAGCAACTGCCTTGGAACAATTGAGTGTACCTGTGATGCAGTCTGATTGGCAGATAATGAGACTCGGGTGCGCTGCGAATACCTACCTGTCCGGCACCGCCGAACCGCTCAAATCAATGATCCCTTCACAACCCACATTGTCTCCGGGAAACTCCACGGCAGGGTCAGACCGTGGTTCATCAAGTAAGCACCACTGACAGTGAGCGGATCCGACTTGATCGCCTGATCGCCGCGCGACAATGCTGGCGCGTCTGCATGGTTGACGAGGTCAATGCGATAGTTCCTGTCTTCCGAAAGCCTCGTCAACCGCAACGGACGCGGGGCGATCTGGGCCGAGGTTTCGGCCTTGCCAGCGAAGAGCACGAACTGTCCGCCTCCTCGCTCCAGTTGCAGTTCGGCAAATACCGCCGGGTCGGAACTGTCGAGCCGAAGGATGTCTGCAGTCTGCATCCAGTCCCGGTTCTCTTTCCACCAGCATATCACAGTGCGCAAGATCCGTGTCTCTTCGGGTGTCAGTTCCCGAGGGTCCATCTCGAACCCCAGATGGCGCTGCGCTGCAACCCATGCGCGGAAACGAATGTCCATGGTACGCCCGGAGGTGTGGCAGACGCGCGGACCAACATGCGAGCCGGTCACAACCATGGGAAGGAATATTGCAGAATTGTGCTGCATCTTCAGTCGTTCGACCGCGTCGTTGCTGTCTGACAACCAGACCCGGTGGGTCCGGCTGAGGATACCGAAATCAATTCGACCGCCGCCCGAGGCGCAGCTTTCAATCTCGACTTCCGGGAACGCCTGCCGCAACCGGTCGATCAGGGCATATGACCCGCGTGTCTGGGCTGCATCCGGCATAGGCAGTACGCGGTTGTGGTCCCATTTGACGTATTCGATTTCATTGGCGGACAGGACGCTGCTGATCCGGTCGAAAAGGAAATCGCGCACCTCTGGCAGGGCCATGTTCAGCACCATCTGCTGGCGTCCGAGTATCTGGTCTTCCCCGCCCAGCGTCCAGTCAGGGTGAGAGCGAAAGATGTTGCTGTTCGGGTTGATCATTTCCGGCTCGAACCAGATGCCGAATTTCATGCCGAGATCGTGGACATGTTCAACGAGCGGGGTCAGACCATCGGGGTATTTGCGAGGATTTACTTCCCAGTCCGAAAGCGCCTGTGAGTCGTCATCCCGGCTGCCAAACCAGCCGTCATCCAGGACGAACCTCTCGGCTCCGAGATCGGCGGCACGGGTTGCGATGTCTTTCAGTTCGGGCAGGTTGTGGTCGAAATAGACCGCTTCCCAGCAATTGTAATGAACCGGCCGGGGCCGTGCCGGCTTTGGGAAACGTACGAGCCTGTCTCGGACGTGTCGCTGGAACGCGACCGCGCAGCCATTGATTCCATCATCTGAAAACACGGCATAGAGACTTGCCGTTTCAAACCGGGTGGCCGGCTCGTTTTCCAGCCTTGTTGCGTGGCCGAACTGGATCTGGCGGCGTCCGTCCGGCATTTCCTCGGCCACCATCCTGTGTCCGCCCGACCAGCCGTAGTGAAAGCCATAGGCGTGACCCTGTGCATTCGTAGCGCCCCGGCAGGGAACGATAAGGCCCGGGAAGTGCTCGTGTCCTGTCCGGCCCGTCCGGTTTTCACGGTAGCGGATGCCCGCGGACCAGGGCGTGCGGTTCATCTGGAACTCCCCGCACCAGCGCCCGGAAAAATCGATCATCTCGTCGCTGGCCTGCGGTGCAGGAAACACGGGAGCGGAAAGCCAATGCAGATACATGGGCCGGGAACTCACGAGCGATGCACGCGCTTCGATCACATGGGTAGTCGGGTCGATCGAAACACGGGCGGTATAGGTCAGCGTTCCGGTCTGATCGGTGAAAACCAGTTTCAGGCTGTCCCCGGCGGCCTGATCTGACTCGTAGCAGAACTTTGGCAGAAACGGTCGCCCGCCGCTGTCGCGGATCATCAACCCCGGCTGTCCCGGAAATGTGCGCGTCGCCTCCGGGCAGATCGACAGTTCCGGGTTGATATCCAGCATGCCTCCGGCCACATCGATCGCATGGCAGCGATAGACGGTTTCCAGGTCTTCGATGTCCGGCAGTCGCGATCCCCAATAGACCACTTCGGCCAGGTGGTCATTCCGGGAACCGAGAACCAGCGTCTGACGGGAATCGTCAAGACGCCAGGTTCGGATCACTTGACGGCGCCGAGTGTCAGGCCTGCAATGAAATGCCGCTGCATCAGGAAGAACATCAGGACCGGCGGTATTGCTGCAACGATGCTGCCCGCACTCATCAGGTGGTATTGGGCAATGAACTGCGAATTGAAGGAGGTGATGCCAGCGGTCACCGGCTGGGCATCCGGTCCCTGCGTGAGCACGATCGCCCAGAAATAGTCGTTCCAGATAAACGTGAAGATCAGAACTGCGAGAGCGGCAATGGCGGGCTTCATGAGTGGCAGAACCACATACCAGAATATGCGCCATTCAGCGATGCCTTCAACACGGGCCGCTTCAATCAGTGCATAGGGCAATGCCCGGATAAAATTGCGCATGAACAGCGTACAAAAGCCGGTCTGGAACGCAATGTGGAACAGGACGAGGCCCATCTTCGTGTCATAAAGGCCGGCACTTACGGTCAGGTCGCGCACGGGCACCATCAGGATCTGGAAGGGAACGAAATTGCCCGCGATGAACATGAAAAAAATCAGAAGGTTGCCCCGGAAACGATAGATGCCCAGTGCAAATCCGGTCATGCAGGAGAGAGCCACGGCGCCGATCACGGTCGGGACCGTGATCAGTACCGAGTTCAGCATGTAGCGAGGCATGTCGGATTCAAAGAAGACCCGGCCGTAATTCGTGAAGAACTCGAACGAGGATGGCACACCCCAGTAGTTGCCGCTCGTAAAGTCGGTGATCGGTCGTATGGAGAACAGGGCAACCGCGATCAGCGGCAGCAGCCACATGATGAGCGCCAATGGCACGAGGGACTGGTAGGTAATCTGTGCCGTTCGGGATCGTTTTTCGATGGGAACCGGAAACATGATCGCGCCTCCTTCCTAATGCCGCGCGCCGCGCTCGTCCTTGTACATCGTCCACAGGAAGTAGGCGATGAAGACCAGCATGATGAGGAACAGGACAACTGCGATGGCGGAGCCGTAGCCCATCCGGAACCCGTATTCCGACAAGGCCTTTTCGAACATGTAGAAGCTGAGCACCCTGGTTGAACCGAACGGGCCGCCATTGGTCATGACCGAGATCATGTCGAACGACCTCAGGGCTCCGATGATCGTAACGACAAATGCAATGAATGTCGCCGGACGAAGCTGTGGCATGATGACATACCAGAGCATCCGCCATCCCTTTGCCCGATCCAGCCGCCCGGCCTCGACCTGCTCGGGGTCAACGGCGTTCAAACCGGTTAGGTAAAGGATCATGCAGTATGCGGTCTGTGGCCACAGGCCGGCGGCAATGATGCCATAGGTGGCGAGTGTCGGGTCACCGAGTATGTTGATCGATTCAAAGCCGAGGAAGGTTATGATTGCGTTGAGAAGCCCTTCACGGGGCAGGTAGAACCAGGAAAATACCAGGCCGACAACAACCTGGCTGAGGACGAACGGGAAAAAGAAAAGGGACTTGTAGATCCGGATGCCGACGACTGTCTGGTTGAGAAACAGCGCGATAAGCAGGCCGGCGGGAATGGCAAGCAGGTAGAGCACGAGCCATTTCATGTTGTTCCAAAGCGAAACCTCGAATGCGCGGTCAGTGAACAGTTCCTGATAGTTGCGCATGCCGACGTATTCGCCCTGTTCCGACAATTCTCCAAGCCCGTTCCATTCGAACGCTGAAATGTAAAAGCTCTGTATGATCGGAAAGATCACGTAGACCGCGAAGAACAGGACACCGGGCAAAAGGAACAGAAGTGGCGTGATTGTCATCCGGTTGCGGGCAATCCACCCCTGGGAATTCACCGCCGTGTTCATGGTGTTTCTCCCTGCGAATTACGTGTTGTTGTCTTGTTGTCGCACTGCAGTATCCGAAAGATGCATGGCCCGACAGAAATGTGCCCCGCGAGCGCGGGGCACACGAGTCTTCAGTTAATTGTAAATCCGTTGACGTGACGATTCCAGGCGGTTCAGGATGTCTTCCAAATTGTCAGGGAACACCATGAACTCCTGCAGGCCTTCCATCCCCAGAGCTGCCATTTCGGCCGGGAAATCACGGTCGAAGAACTGCGCGATGCCGCCGGTTGCGTTATTGGACAGCATTTCGAAGCCCTGGACGATGAACTCGTCATCCGCGACTGAAGCGCTGGCGTTGACCGGCAACTGCCCCAGGCCGTCCGGACCGTTGATGGCGGTCTGGACATCCGGTGAAGTCACGTATTGCAGAAAGGCCTTCGCGGCTTCCACATTCTCTGCGGCGGAGGCGATATGAAACGTGTCTGTCGGCGCATCTTCACCCATCGCGACATCGGCGATTTTCGGGAATTGGTAGAAGTCCAACTGCGCGTCGGTCACGCCGGAGGAACGCAGGTGCGGAATCGCGAAGTTCCCGATCAGATAGGCGGTTGCCTCACCGTTGATCACGAAGGTCAGCGCGTCCTGCCAGTTGTATGACTGGTGATCGTCGATATAGGCACCCATATCGATCAGCCTGCGCCAGTTGGCGAATGTCTCGCGAACACGGTCATCCGTCCAGGCGACTTCGCCGCGGGCCAGTTGCATGTGGAAATCGAAGCCGTTGGTCCGCATGTTCAGGTAGTCAAACCAGCCACCGGCAGTCCAGAGGAACCTGGAGCCGATCGCGTAACATCTGCGGCCCGAAGCAATGATCTTCTCACAGTTGGCGATTTCCTCTTCGAACGTCGTCGGTTCGGTCAGGCCAAGCTCATTGAAAATGTCTTCGCGGTAGTAGATGCCCCATTGATAGTAGGTGTAGGGGACGCCCCACTGCTTGCCGTCGATGGTCATTGCACCCTTGACCGCATCTAGGCCCGGCAGGTCGCCACTTTCATACATGTCCGAGATATCCATGAACAGACCGGCATTGACATAGGGGGCCATCCGGTTGGCGGCATACCAGTTCACAACGTCCGGCGGGTTCGCGGAAAGGGCGTTGCGAATCTGGCTCTTCCAGGCCTCGCGGTCGACAATTTCCAACTCGACGGTCAGGTCCGGGTGCATCGCGTCAAAGTCAGCTGCAAGCTGAGTCATGACCGCGCGGGGGCCCGGGTTGGACATGTCCGAGATGATTCGAAGAGTGCCGGACAGACTTTCCGCCCAGGCACCGCCTGCGACACCGGCGATCATTGCCGCGGTGACAACCGAAGCACGTAGAGATTTTGACATCTGGGTCCTCTCAATTTCTGTTAAACCAAATTTGCACATTGTGAAACTAAATTTCAACAGTTGAAACTATGATCGAATCCGGCTAGGTTGTCAACTGTTCTGTCAAAATAATCCGGGGGGCTGGGAAGAACCGAAATGAGCAAGCAGGTCAGCGGAGGCAGCACGGTTGTGAAAGCGCTTGAAATCCTTGATCTTGTGGCCGACTTTGGCAAGCCGGTCCGATTCAAGGACGTGCTTGAGCGCAACCCCTATCCCAAGGCTACGCTCTATCGGTTCCTCCAGGTTCTGACCAATCAGAACATGCTGATCTATGATTCGGAGTTGGGAACCTACCGCCTTGGCGGACGCCTCGTGCGTCTTGCGCATGTTGCCTGGAAGAACTCTTCCCTGTCGCCGCTTGCCAAGAAATACACGGAATTACTGGCAGTAAAGACCGGGGAAACTGTCCACCTGGCGCAGATCGATAACGGCCAGGTTGTCTTCGTCGACAAGGTACGGGCCAATCCCCGCGTCGAGACGCTGGCACAGGTCGGCATGGTGGCGCCTGCATATTGCACCGGTGTCGGGAAGGCGATGCTTGCATTCATGGCGCCCAGGCAGTTGGAGCTGGCTTTCCAGCAACAGTCGTTTTTCAGCTACACTCCAAACACGAAGAAATCGGTCAGGAGCGTAATGAAAGAGTTGAATGTCATCCGCGAGCACGGTGTGGCGTATGATCGCGAGGAACACGAGGAAGGGATCATCTCGATAGCAGCGCCGATACTTGTGTCGAATGGTCGACTCATTGGTGCCATCTCGATCGCGACATCGACGCAACGACGGTCGTTGGCCGAGCTAGATGAATTTCAGCCAGTCCTGTTGGATACCGCAAAGACGATCGGAGAAGAGGCCATGCATTGGCAATTCCCGGCATGAATTGGGAAAGGAAAGACAAATGTCAGGCGTAATTCTAGAAAATGCCGTCAAGCGCTTTGGAGATGTCCAGGTCATTCACGGCGTGGATCTTGAAATCGCGGAAGGTGAATTCTGTGTCTTTGTCGGCCCATCGGGTTGCGGCAAGTCTACCCTGCTGCGGATGATCGCAGGGCTTGAAGAAACGACGGAGGGTGCCATCCAGATTGCCGGGCGTGACGTGACTCGTACCGACCCCGCCGACCGCGGCGTTGCCATGGTGTTCCAGACCTACGCACTCTATCCCCACATGACGGTCAGGGAGAATATGGGCTTCGGCCTGAAGATGAACGGCGTCGACAAGGCGACCATCACGTCCAAGGTCGCCGAAGCCAGTGGCATTCTCAAGCTCGATGAATACCTCAACCGCAAGCCGAAGGCTCTTTCCGGTGGTCAGCGCCAGCGGGTGGCGATCGGCCGGGCCATCGTGCGGGGGCCGGACGTATTCCTGTTCGACGAACCGCTATCCAACCTCGACGCCGAGCTTCGGGTCGAGATGCGGGTCGAGATCGCGCGGCTGCACGGGGAAATCGGGGCAACGATGATCTACGTGACCCACGACCAGGTCGAAGCAATGACGCTTGCCGACAAGATCGTTGTCCTGCGCGCCGGATACATCGAACAGATCGGCAGCCCGATGGATCTTTACCAGGATCCGGGCAACAAGTTCGTCGCCGGTTTCATTGGCTCGCCGAGCATGAATTTCCTGACAGGGACGGTTCGGTCCGGGAGAGTGACGATCCCGGCGCTCAACGATGCCGAGATCGCGACCGAAGTGGCACTGCCGGCCGACGGCAATGACGTGATCGTGGGACTGAGGCCGCAGAGCCTATCAGTAAGTCCAGCCGATTCACCGCTGACGATTGACATCCGGGAGCGTCTTGGAGGGGTTGCCTACGACTATCTCTCGACACCGACCGGGGAACAGATCGTCGTTGAGACCAAGGGTGACGAAGCCATAGCATCCGGCACCGGTGTCGTCGTCGAGTTTGAACCGGCAAGTGCCTTCTTCTTCGAACCGGAAAGCGAAAGGCGGATTCGCTGAAACGGCCGACCTGTTCATCATGGCCGGCGCGGAACAAATGCCCCTGGATCCCCGCACTGCGGGAGGTCAATCATGCATGGTGGTGATTGACTTCGGATCTGGTTGATTGTCATTGAGCATGGCAACACATCAGATGCCGAACGAATTCATACGAAATCTGGTTGGACATTTGTCCCCGGCAACCAATGCCTCTTCATGCACGGCACCATGGCGTCGGAATTGGTCGGAATGAATTCCGGTGTCCGGATTGATTGAAGTGACGAATGTACGGGCCGGTCACCCGAATGGTTCCAGGCCTGCCTGAACCTTCTTGCTCAGTCCGCTGCGCACGATGCGGTACGACTCCGTAATCCGGTGCCGCAGTTCGTCTTCCGGCAATTCCGTCGAAAGGTTGATCCAGGAACGGTGAAAATATGGTGCCTTCCGGCCCACGCCTGCCTCGATCAGCATTTCGGCCATCTCTATGCTGTCGGTCTTGACGGACACGCCCGACGTCACCGCACCCATACAGGCGAACATCTTGCCACCGACCTTCCAGGCGTCGTGGCCGCCACCCCAGGGATCCGACACTTCGGCACCAGGAAGGGTCCTGCATATCTCGTTGACTCGTTCCCGGTTCATCCCGTGTCCTTCCCGAATGGTACTGCAGGGAATGTCAGGATCCGCGGCAGATCGCAAGATTCGCGGGCGAACAGCCGATCCGACTCCAGGCTGCCCGCATCGGGTTGTGCAACACTGTCATGGCGAAGCCAACGGCAACAAAACCGCCGGCACCAGTGTCCGGCATCCTTTGCCAATACCGGGTTGCACCGGGAACGAGCATGATGTCAGGCGCAATCCGTTGAATTGACGTTGGCGACGAGGCTGTGCTCGCGGAACCCGGGAACATTCGCAAACTGGAACGGTTCGGAATCCGCTCGCTCCGTGATCCCCGAGCGCGCCAAAGCGGGCCGACCGGCAGCGCCTGTTGCGCGGCCGGTCGTATAGCGGGACGATTCAGCGAGTTCCGGCCAGGCCCAACTCCTCGAGGTTCATCTTCCACCGCGCCGATTCCACTGCGACGAATTCGGCGAACTCTGCCGGGGTACTCGTCTCCACTGCAGCGCCAGCATTCGCAAATCTCTCGATGACATTCGGATCTGCCAATGCCTGGTTCGCTGCTGCATTCACGATTGCCACGATGTCGTCAGGCGTACCCTTCGCCATGAACAGCCCGTACCAGGCTTCCGCCGAGTATCCCGGCATCACGGTATCGGTCAGTGTCGGAACATCCGGAAGAAGCGGGAATGGCTGCGCGCTGCTGACTGCCAGCGCAATCAGTGCTCCGGTCTTGATGTGCGGAATCGCCGGCGGCATTCCTGCCATGAACATGTCGACCTCGCGGGAAAGCACGGCCGTTGTTGCAGCCTTGCCGCCCTTGTAGGGGACGTGAACCATTTCTATGCCGTTCGTGTTGGCCATCGTGTCGGTCCCCATGTGCTGCAGTGAACCGACGCCCGGGCTGGAATAGTTCAGTTCGCCCGGTCTTGACCTGGCGAGTTCGATCAATTCCTCGATGGTTTTTGGGCCCAACTCGGGTGAAATCACTAGCACGTCCGGAATTGAAGCAACCCGGCCAACGATAGCAAAATCCGTGGCTGGATCGAATGGAGGTTCCTTCGGAAGCCAGGTGGCAATGGCCATGTTGATAGTCCCGATGAAGATCTCGTACCCGTCGGGATCGCCGCGAGAAATTGCTGCAGCGGCGACATTGCCGGCAGCGCCGGGCTTGTTTTCAACGACCACCGGCTGTCCGAGCGCAGCGGCCAACTCCTCGCTCATTGAACGGGCAAGTACGTCTGGCCCGGAGCCAGGAACCGAACCGACGATCATTCTCACCGCCCTTTCAGGATACTCCGCCAGGGCGGAAGTTGTGACTCCTGCAGCAGCGATGATCGCGGCAAATGCGCAAATCACTGTGTTTTTGATACTGTTCATTTTGTCCTCCTCGACTTGGTCAGGCACCATGCCCAACCTCATGCTGCAAATTCCGGCAAAGGGGATGTCTCCGAATGTGCGATCAACTCGCGCACCAGCCGTTCCATCATCCTGGACCGCACGAGTTGCGCGGACGGCACATTCCAGAGGTTCTCCACTTCGCTCGGGTCATCATTGAGATTGTAGAGATATCCAGGCTCGACCCCGTCATAGATCGTAAGTCGCCAGCCCTCTTCCAGCAGCGTACGGACCCGGCCCCGTAATTCGTGGCCGGGCAGGCGAGTCTGAACTTCATCCTCGATCAATACGCATTCCCTGCACATGACCGGCAAACCGTCATCATCGACAAACGACCGGCCCTGCATTCCGTTGAACGGCGTGACGCCGGCACTGTGAAGAATGGAGGCGGCCAGGTCGATCGTGCTGACATAGCCGGAATGGTGCTGAGGTGCTTGCCTGCGGCCATCGGCCCAGATCAAGGGAATGCGGATCAGGGCCTGATAGTGGAAGGGCCCCTTGAACAGGAGTCCGCATTCACCCATCAGGTCACCATGATCGGACAGGAAGACAACGATCGTGTCCCTTTCGAGGTCCAGCCTGCGGAGTTCGGAAAGTATGGCGCCAACGGCATCGTCGATCATGGATATCATGCCGTATGTCAGGGCGATCGCGGCGCGCAACTCCGTTTCGTCGACCGCGATCGCGGCGGTGCCAGTCAGGCTGGCGAGGCCGTCACGACGCATCTGGACCAGCCTTGCAGGCCAGTCCGCCATGTCGCTGTGGGCAAATGAAATCGGCAGGTCAACCTCGTCGGGATGGTACATGTCCCAGTATCTTCCCGGTGGCGTGAACGGGTGGTGCGGGTCATTGAAGCTTGCCCAGAGAAAGAAGGGTGTCTCTCGGTCCAGTGCGAACTCGTTCAGGCGGTCGATCGCCCGTTCCTCTATGTATCGCGTCGAGTAGAGTTCCTCTGGCATCGCGGTACGCCATGCCTGTGGAGCGGCCCGCTCATTTCCCGGCAAGGCATTGTCCGGGCCTCGCAAACTGTCGGGTTCAGGATGACGTTCGGCCAGCCAGCGCGAGTAATGGCCTTCCACGAGATCGCCGTGCTCAACCGTCAGATCGACGGTTTCGAACCCGTAATAGGGATATTCGAGGTCGTGGCGCGGGTTGTCCCGCCAGGTCTGCGCAACTTCCTGGTCGAATCGATGATCGGTGGCAGTGCGTGCTTCCGGAACCCTGGAATTGGGCATATTCGTCCGCCGGGTCAGGATGGGTGATCTATTCCTCGTGATGCGCTGGAAATGGGCCTTGCCGACCAGCGAGGTCGCCCAGCCATCCGCACCGAGGACATCGCCGATGGTCGCTGTATCCAGGGAAAGATTGAGCCCGTTGTGCCGCAGTCCATGCAGGGACGGCATGCGACCCGTGACGAGGCTGGCTCGATTGGGCATGCAGACCGGTGAGGCGACATAGGCACGGTCGAACCGGATCCCCCGGGATGCCAGCCTGTCGATGTTGGGTGTGCTGAGCACACGGGCACCGTAGCAGCCGAGGTGATCGGCCCGCTGCTGATCGGTGCTGATGACCAGGAAGTTGGGCCGCCGTTCACTCATTGCGACGAATTCTCCGATTGCCCGCTATCGCGAACAGCTGCGACCGGCCGGCGCAGGGAAAACACGATCACGGCAACGCTTGCGATCAGAAGGGACAGGCTTATCGGGCGTTCGACGAACACTGCGAGTTCGCCGCGTGACAGTATGAGGGCGCGGCGGAAGTTGTCCTCGAGCAAGGGTCCCAGCACGAACCCCAGGAGCAGAGGCGCCGGTTCCAGCCTTGCCCGCATCATCAGGTAACCGACCAATCCGAACAGGAACACCTGTACGACGTGATACACGTTGCTGCCCACCGCGTAGACGCCAACGCAGATGAGCACGAGTATGACAGGATAGAGATAACGGTAGGGAATGGTCAGCAACTTCACCCACAAGCCAATCAGCGGGAGATTCATTATGAGCAGCAGAACATTGCCGATGACGAAACTGGCAACCAGACCCCAGAAAAGGTCAGGATGGCTCTCGATGACGGTAGGTCCGGGTTGAACGCCGTGGATGATCAGCGCACTCATCATCAATGCCATTACCGCGTCCCCCGGGATTCCCAGTGTCAGTGTCGGAATGAAAGCCGCCTGCGCGGCTGCATTGTTGGCCGCTTCCGGTGCAACTATGCCCGGTACATGTCCCTTTCCGAACTTGTCAGGCACATTTGAGACACGTTTTTCGAAACCGTATGACACGAACGCTGCGATCGAAGCACCAGTGCCTGGCAGTATCCCGAGAAACGCACCGATTGTTCCGCCTCGAACCACCGGACCTGTTGACTGTTTCAGGTCACCCTGGGTGGGAACGAGGTCGCGCAAGGCAATACTCTGGGGTACGCGGCGTCGATGTGCGCCCGACACCAGGTTGGAGATGATCTCCGCAACCCCGAACAGCCCCATGGCCATGGCAATGATGCTCAGGCCGTCCGCGAGATCCAGCAGACCGAAGGTGAACCGGTAGGTTCCCGAAGCAACGTCTGTGCCCACCATTCCGAGAATCAGGCCGACCGCAACCATCGCCAGGCCCCTGATAATTCCGTGCTGGGCGAGCGAAGCGGCGGCAATCAGCCCGAGTATCATCAGCGAGAAGTAATCTGCGGCACCGAATGTCAGCGCAAGCCGAGCCGCAAGCGGGGCGATTGTCAGCAGAAGGAAAACTGCGAACATGCTGCCGAGGAAGGATGCGACTGTTGTCAGAAAGATCGCAGGGCCGGCGCGGCCCTGCTTCGCCATCGGGTAACCGTCCAGGCAGATGACGGCGGATGACGGTGTACCGGGTAGATTGAGGAGAATGGAGGCAATCGAGCCGCCGTATTGGGCGCCGTAGTAGATTCCTGCCAGCATGATCAAACCGACATCGGGAGACACGTAGAAGGTAATTGGCAACAGCATCGAAATCGTCGCCATGGCACCTATTCCGGGCAAGACGCCCATCAGCATGCCCATGAACACGCCGAAAAAGCAGTAGAGCAACTTTTGCATCGTGAAGACGGCTGCAAATCCGGTTGCGATGTGGTCGAAGACAGCCATCAGACCACGAGAAGCCGCATGGGAGTGCCGAGCAAGTAGACAAACACCACCGATGTGAAGATTGCCGTCACGGCTGCAATGATGGCGATTTGGGCAGGCCTGTTGCTGCGTTCGGCACATCCGGCTGCAGCGACCGAAGCGATCACCGCCGGTATGAATCCCGCCGTTTCCAGAAGGGTTGCGAAGAGGAGGATGGCGAGGAGAGGCATGACGAGGGGACGCCACCGGAACCGAAGGATTGCGCCGGAATCCAGTGTCCGGCGCGCAAGTTTGCTGTTAAGAATCCGGTCCTTCGCATCCTGCAGTGCAATCAGTACGGCGAAGATGCATAGGGTTGCGCCAAGTAGCATCGGAAAATACCCCGGCCCCATGCGCCGCAACTCACCAATCTCGTAGTTCCAGGCCGCAACAGACACGGCAGCTCCGAACAGAAACAACGCGCAACTTGCGATCATTCCTCCAAACGCCCCGCTGCCAAGGAATGCCCGCTGCGCGGTCCAGCCGGAAAACACGCGATCGGGCCAAC
The DNA here is from genome assembly GCA_963664715.2 of Paracoccaceae bacterium. Lineage (GTDB taxonomy): Bacteria > Pseudomonadota > Alphaproteobacteria > Rhodobacterales > Rhodobacteraceae > JAPOXR01. The sequence continues at coordinate 36,578 of CAXXUY010000006.1, read as the reverse complement.
TCGATAAGGCTAACGTTGCCAACTATGAAAAAAAAGCGAATAATATTCCCAAATCGATGAAGAAATCTCATTGAATGCTTCGTTCCCTTCGCATGTTGAATCACTTTCTGGCGGCCTCGCGGACCGGCAATATCCACAAGGCAGCCAGGAGCCTCTCACTTACCCAATCTGCGCTCTCGAAGAGTATCCACCAGCTCGAGGCTGAACTGGGCGTGACCTTGTTTGAACGATCCAGCCGAGGAGTAAGTCTGACGCGGTTCGGTGAGGTGCTCTACGAACGCGCGGCACAAGTCGAAACTGAATGCAGTCTCATCGAGCGCGAGATGGCTGAAATGGCCCAGGGCCGCCGTGGCAACCTTCGGATCGCTGCCGGTGCCGTTTGGTCATCGGTACTGTTGCCGCGGGTGCTTTCCCGCCTGCACGCCAGGCGACCTTCGGCACAGTTTACAATAATTCGAAGTTCGGGCCCGCGATTTGCCGACCTGTTTGCCGATGGCCGAATCGACATTGCCCTCGGGTCGCTGGAAGCCTTTTCCTCGGCCAACGAGTCCTTCGTGTGCGAGCCCCTGTCCGAGTTCAAGACGCTGTTCCTGGCTCATCATGACCATGAGTTGCACCGCAACCCCGAGGTCACGCTGAAGGATCTCGCCGGCTGTTCCCTGTCGATGTTCCGACTGGATCCGGAACTCGTTCGACGGGTCGGGACACTCTTCGCCACGAACGGGTTGCCAAGACCGCAGCCCACCCTGCTGGCTGATTCGGTCACTTCGGTACTGGAGATGCTGCGGTCGTCGGACACAATTACCTGTCTCCCGTCACCTTTGCTGTCGATCGCTGAACCGTTTGGCGTGGTTCCCTTGCCGATCGATCTCAGCCCCTGGACCTTTCAGTCCGGTGTCATGTTTCGACGCACGGGGCTTCGTTACCCGTTGCTTGCAGACGTGCTCTCGATCCTGAGAGAGGAATACGGAAGTCGCAGTTAGATGACATACTTTTGCTTCAGGGTGTTAACACAACAGCATCATGTTGAATTCAACGTAATGAACTTGTGTTCACAGTGAGCCTATAGTTTGGCCGGATCCGTGTGACGCTCACCGACGACCCGGGACCTGATCTCGCGCGGGGTCAGTCCTTCGGACTTCTTCAGCGTCTTCGCCAGATGTGCGCCGTCAACAAATCCCGTTGCATGAGCAATCTCAGTGACCGACAACATTGTCTGCGACAGCAACTCGAGCGCCGTGTCAATCCGGATGGTCCGGTAGGCTCGACTGCCGGATTGCCCGGTCGCCGCGATGAACAGTCTATCCAGCTGGCGAGTGGACAAGCCGACCATGCCGGCAATGGCGGCCAGTGGCACAGGATCCGGGACATTGGCGTACATTATGTCGATAGCTTGCGCGACCCTGATATCCGCAGGACGTGAAACCACGAACTGTGTTGGCGGCGGGGCAGTCGGATGACGTGTGCGGTCCAGCAAGATCCCGGTGACCGCTCTCCGGGCAAGCCGTCTCCCGAAATGGCGACCCAGAAGCAGTGCAGCCAGATCACCACCGACGGCCCCGCCGAGCGAAGTGATCCTGTTACCGTCCTCGACAATCAGCTGCCCCGAACGAAATCTGACGCCAGGGAACTGCCGTTTCCAGTTGGGCAACTTCGCGGCGGAAGTGCAGGCCGCTCGATCGTCAAGAAAGCCAAACCGAGCCAGTGTTGCAACGCCGTTTCCTATCCCGACCAGCGGCACATCCAACCGGTCTGCCGACTGGATGTAGCGTTGAATGGTGTGTTCCGGCATGCCGAGCCAGTAGCGGTAGTCGCCTATGATTGCCAGATAGCTGAAATTCTCGGGCCAAAGCTGGGCGCTTTCAGTCGTCAGTGATCTTCCGCAGGTCGATGTGGCTGGCTTGCCTGCCGGTGACATCAGGACAAGTTGGCAAGAATCCTTGCCCATGAGATCGGTCGCGCACTGCAGTGTATCGGCAAAGGTCGCAACGGTGGAAAGCTGGTAGTCGGCCAACAGCAGAACGCCGACAGTCAGGGCTCTCGGTGCGTACGCCACGATTAAATCACCGGTTTCAGGTATCAGATGTCCGAATATTACCTGATCCTGTCTATCATACACAAGACGTCACGTGGGCGGACCTGCTATTCCGGAACAGTCAGAATAAAAGGGAGGACACCAATATGAAATTTGACCATCTCCAGATACTGAAATCGGGAAGCCGGGTATCGGCATTCGCAGGGGCGGCATTGTTGGGCGCTTCAACCGTCGCCATTTCTCAGGACTTCGACTGGAAACAGCAGGAAGGCAGTTCCGTCAATGCACTGCTTGTCTCGCACCAGTTTGTCGAGGCGCTTAGGCCACTGGTGCCTGAATTCGAGGAATTGACCGGCATATCGGTCAATCTCGACGTTTTGGCCGAACAGGCGGCGAACGAAAAGCTGCTGGCCGATCTGTCGTCTCGAGCAGGTACCGTCGATGTGTTCATGACATCACCATTGAACAATTGGCAGTATGCGACCGCCAACTGGCTGGAGCCGTTGGATGAATTCATTGACAACCCGGCCCTGACCAGCCCGGATTACGATGTCGGCGATTTCTTTCAGGGTGTCCTGAACTCGAACCGTTGGACCAGGGTGCCGATGCAAGGCATTGGCGAGGGTCCGCTCTGGGCACTTCCGATCAATTCGGAAAGCTACCTGCTGGCCTATCGACCGAGCGTATTCGAGGAACTTGGCCTGGAAATCCCGGAGACCTACGACGAGCTTCTGGCCATTGCCGACAAGCTTGATACGGGATCGGCGGAATTCGGGCTGATTACCCGTTTCGACAAGTTCTGGGACTTGCCATATCTGACCTTCGGCACCATGCTTCAGTCCTATGGTGTCGAAATGATCGATGCGGAAGGCAATCTGCAAATCTGTTCGGATGCCAGCGTGCAGGCCACTGATGACTTCGTGACCCTGATCAAGACCGCATCGCCCGAGGGTGCCGGCGCATTCACCTGGTATGAGGCCCTTCAGGGCTTCGCCTCCGGTCAGTACGCGTTGTCGCTGAACGAGGCGGACCTGTTCGCGCCGGTCTATCAGGACCCCGAGCAGTCAGAGGTGTCGGATGATGTCGGTTATGCTCCGACCCCGCTGGGACCGGACGGCACGCGCAAGGCGGGGGCCTGGATCTGGTCGATGTCGATGAATGCGGCATCGAAGAACAAGGACGCTGCATGGCTGTTTCTGAGTTGGGTGACGTCCAAGGAGACCATGATCGCCACGCACCTGTCCGGAAACATGAACCCGGTACGTGCATCTGCATGGGAGAATCCCGAAGTTGTGGCGATGGTCAACAGCTGGGGCGAGACGCCCGGGCAGTACAGCGATGTGACGGCGACGATGGCCGAGGTCGCCGCGGTTCGCTTCCCGCCGCATCCGGAGTTGACGCGGATGCTGGACCGTTGGGCACAGGCTGTACAAGAGGTCTATTTCAACGGAACCGATACCAGGACTGCGCTTTGTGAGGCGCAGGACGATATCGGGAAGATGTTCAATTAAGCATCGGCACCGCCGGCCGCGGTTGGTTGACCGCGGCCGGCCGGGCCGCTAATTCCGATTCATCGCCATGCATAGTCTTTCGAGCCGCAGGATGTCGGCCAGGACGACCTATGTCCTGTTGTTCCTGCCGGCGCTGGCCATGCTGGCCCTCGCGCTCTACCCGTTTGTTCAGGGCGTGTTGACGGCCTTTTCCGATCGCAAGCTGTATTACGACAGCAGTCAATTCGTCGGCTTCCAGAACTTCATCGGCCTGTTCGCGGATGACGAGTTTCGCGACAGTATCTTTAGGACACTGGCATTCACCGCCGGCGTGATCTTGGTCCAGATCCCGCTTGGCCTGGGCATCGCGCTTCTGCTGCTGGGGCAAAGCTGGTTTCAGCCAATCCTGCGCAGCACGTTGGTATTGCCGCTTCTGATCCCGCCTGTCGTGGCGGGGTTGATGTGGAAGACGATGATGCAGCCACAGAGCGGGATATTGAACTGGCTATTGTCCAATGTCGGCATCCCGCCCCAGACATGGCTTTCGCACGTCGATACGGCGTTGCTCTCGGTCATATTGATCGACACTTGGGTGTTCACGCCATTTGCCGCGCTGATCCTGCTGGCCGGGTTGCAGTCGATACCGCCCGAACTGGACGAAGCCGCGCGCGTGGACGGGGCAGGAGCGCTATTGACATTCCGCGCAATCCAATTGCCCTGGATCGTCCCCTTCATTGTTCTGGTTGCACTGTTCAGGGTGACGGACAGCCTGAAGAGCTTCGAACTGTTCTATGCTACAACCCGCGGCGGACCGCTGAACGCCACGCGGACGTTGCATATCATGGCCTACGAGGAAGCGTTCCGGTGGTCGAACGTGGGCAAGGCGATGGCTGTGGTATTCGTGCTTTGGCTCATGTCATACTTCATCAGCATGTTCCTGATGGCCAAGTGGCAGCGGCGATCAGAAGTTCACCATGAAGACAGCTAAGATAGCTGAAAGCGCCGCGCGTATTCTGGCGCAAGGCTTGTTCATCGGGTTTTTCGTGTTTCCGATCATCTGGATTTTCATGATGTCGCTGAAGAACTTTCGCGATATCATTTCATACCCGCCAAAGTTCCTGTTTTCGCCGACCCTGCAAAACTACCGTGAAACAATTCTGGGTGCGGAGGGGACGCTGCGCGCTGGCGAACTGCCGGAATATGTCAGGTTCCTGCTGAACTCGCTGATCATATCCGGTGGAGCCGTGTGCCTGGCCGCCCTCCTGGGCATACCCGCGGCCTATGCTCTGGCACGTGGCGGACTGCCCGGTCGCAAACACATTGCGTTCACGTTCCTTTCCTTTCGGTTTGCGCCCGAGCTAATGATCATCCTGCCGATGTACCTGATCTATACGCAGATTGGGCTTTATGACACCTATGCGGGAATGATCCTGTCGCACCAACTCATCTGCCTGCCGCTGGTAATCTGGATCATGATGAGCTTTTTTCAGGACATTCCAATCGAGATGGAGGAAGCTGCCCGGATCGACGGAGCGAACATCCTGCTGACACTTCGGGCGGTGATTCTTCCGGTCTCGGGACCGGGTATCGCCAGCGCGATGATAATTGCGTTCATCTTTAGCTGGAACAACCTGATCTTCGGACTGGTCCTTGCCGGCCCGAACTCAAGACCCGTCACGATGGGGATTCTGCAGGCAATGACCTTCGATCAGATCAAGTGGGGTCTGATGGCAGCGGCGGCCATGGTCTCTGCCGTGCCGGGCATGATCGCGGCGACCTACCTGCAAAGGCACATCACGCGGGGACTGACGATGGGAGCTGTCAGATGACAGAACTTGACGTTCTTTCTGTCGGCGCCTGGGCGATTTTTGACTATATCCTGCGCGCCGATCACTACCCCGAAGAAGGCGAGACAGTCGAACTGAAAATGCCGTCAAAGTTGCTGCATACACGGTTCTTTGGTGATTGCTCGGCAAATCTGGCAGCTTCGGCCGCGGCGACCGGAGTCAAGGTCGGCCTGGGAATGGTGGTTGGTGATGATTTCAATCGGAACGGCTATCGCGCGCACCTGCTGAAGCTTGGCGTCGACCTTAGCGGCGTTGACGTGCGCAGTGATGCTGACAGCGGGTACAATTTCAACATCTCCGACCACCGCGGTCGCGGCATGTGCTTTTCGCATCTGGGCGTGGCCGCGGACCAAAGCGACTGGGCACCACCGTTCCAGCAGATCGAAAATTCCAGGGTCGTCGCCGTCAGCGAGAAATTCTCCTCCTACACGCTGGGCACGATTCGACATGCGCGGGATCTCGGGAAGACGACCGTGATCAATGGCATGGTCGGCACAGCCAATCAGGAGGCAATGAAGTTCCTGCGGGCGGCAGACTATCTGTACATTTCGGAAAAGGAATGCGAAGCCCTGCTTCGTGTTCTGGACATGGCCTCGGCCAAGGACCTGCTGAAGACCGGTCTGTCCACGCTGGTCGTGACTCGCGGGTCCGAAGGCAGCCGCTGGATCACCTGTGACGGCGAGTTTCACTGTGACGCGGTTCCCTGTGCACGGGTTCAGGACACGACCGGCGCGGGTGACTGCTTTGCCGGAACCGCCATCGGGATGATCGTGCAGGGCGCATCATTGCAGGAAGCTGCCCGAATTGCCTCTGCCGCCGCCAGTTACGTCGTGGAGAAATGGGGCTGCCAGACCAACCTGGTCGGCCGCGAAAGGGCCGAACGGCGCGCGAGGATCTATTTCGAGAAAGGCGCGTGAATTGAAAGTAATCGATACCCATATCCATTATGGAACCGATCCGAACGTTGCGGCGCACACCTGTTGCCCGAACCTGATTGCCGGCCGCCCCGACAGCGTGATCGACTTCCTTGACAGCCAGGATGCCAGTCACGGCGTCCTCTTCCCGCACGACCGGGTTATGAGTCCACCCTGGGACGCAGATTACGACAGGGCAAACACACAGGTCGGCGAAGCGGCATCAAGATACCCTGACCGGATCGCCGGTCTTGCCCGCATCAACCCCACATTCGGTGCAGAGCATACCCGGAAGCTGATCGACAAATACGTGGCCGAATGGGGATGCCGCGGCTTGAAGCTGGTCGCGGGCTATGACTATTACCGCCCGAACGACCTTGCTGTCGTCGGGCCGATGCTGGACAAGTGCCGCGAACATGATCTGACTGTACTCTTCCATTCGGGTGATGCGCCACGCGATCTTCCGTATCTTCAGGCGCAAGCAGCAAAAGCCTATCCCGATGTCCACTTTGTCCTGGCGCATATCGGAATGCACTCGTTCTTGTGGGAAGCCATCATCGCCTGCCAGGAATACTCGAACATCACTGCGGACATGTCCCAGGCGTTTCCCTACGACATCAAGACATTTGTCGCCAATGTCGGGGCTGAGCGGCTGACTTACGGGTCGGACGCGCCGTACCAGTCTACCGCGGTCGAGCAACTCAAGCTGCGCGAGATCGGTCTGACCAATCGCGAGCTTGAAATGGTTTTCAGAACAAATGCGCAGCGGATCTGGCGGTTCGAGTCCGGCGATTCAACAGGGAAGACTGGATAGATGGGTAGCAAGGCAAACAAGCTCGATGCGTTGACGGGAGTGACAAAGCCGATCATCGGGATGATACACGCCCTGCCGACACCGGGTTCGCCGCGGGCGCGCAATTGCAGTATCGACGCCCTGATCGAACACGGGCTGACCGAAGCCGGGCGGCTGAAACAGGGCGGCGTCGATGCACTCTTGATCGAAAATGCCGGGGACGTCCCTTTCCGGCGCCCGGAGAACATTGGATTCGAAACGGTCGGTGCAATGTCGGTCCTGGGCCGTGCAGTGGTCGATGAGTTCGATTTGCCGGTGGGTTTCAACATAGTCGCAAATGCCGCGAAGGCATCGCTGGCCTGTGCAAAGGCAGCCGGAGCCGGATTCGTCCGGGTCAACCAGTGGGCAAATGCCTATGTCGCCAATGAGGGGCTGATCGAGGGCGCCGCAGCCGAAGCATTGCGCTATCGAGCCTGGATTGACGGCGATGACATCGCGATCCTTGCGGATGTTCATGTCAAACACGGGTCCCACGCGATCGTGGCCGACCGCAGTATCGTCGAACAGGCCCGTGATGTGGCGTTCTTTCAGGCCGATATAGCCATCGCTACCGGATTGCGCACCGGGCATGCGACAGATGCAAGGGAAATCTCTCTGGTCCGCGAAGGCGGGCGACTGCCGACCATCGCTGGCAGCGGCGTAACGCCCGAAAATGTCGCCGAGATTCTGTTCCACGCGGATGGGGCCATTGTCGGCGTCTCGTTCAAGGACAACGGTACGATGTGGGATGTCACCAACGTGGATCGTGTGCGACGGCTGATGGATGTCGTGCAGAAAGTACGACTGGATACCACGTGAGCTCAATCTCGCTATCCGGTGTCAGCAAGTTCTGGGGCGACACGATTGGTGTCAAGGATCTTTCGCTCGACATTGAAGACAAGGAATTCCTGGTTCTGCTCGGGCCGTCTGGCTGCGGCAAGACCACCACGATGCGGATGGTGGCAGGGTTGGAGAAACCAAGTACAGGAACAATCCGTATCGGTGAACGCGATGTTACCGAGCTCGACCCGCGCGAACGCGATGTTGCGATGGTATTCCAGAACTATTCGCTCTATCCGCAAATGACGGTTGCGGAGAATATCGGGTTTCCCCTGCGCGCGCGCGGCGTGAAACGCAACGAGCAGCGACAGAGAATCCACAGCGCTGCCAGGTTGGTGGAGTTGTCCGAATATCTTGGCAGGAAACCCGCGGCGCTTTCGGGCGGTCAGCGCCAGCGCGTGGCCCTGGCCCGAGCGATTGTCCGGTCGCCGGCTGCATTCCTGATGGATGAACCGCTGTCGAACCTCGATGCACGCCTGAGGATTTCGATGCGCGGCCTGATCAAGCGTCTGCACCGGGAAGTCGGGACTTCGACGATCTATGTGACGCACGACCAGCTGGAAGCCATGACTCTCGCCGACCGTATCGTGGTAATGCGCGATGGCGAAGTCGAGCAGATCGGGACGCCAAAGGAAATCTACAACAATCCACGTACGGCCTTTGTGGCGGGATTCGTGGGGTCGCCTTCCTGCAACCTGCTCGATGGCAAGATCCTAGTTGGCGTGTTCAGTGCTGAAGGTATCTCGCTGGCGGTCCCCTCGAAACCGGATCGCGGAAAGGCAACCCTGGGAATACGGCCCGAGGCGATATCACTGGCGGACGGATCCGAGGCAGAACTTTACGGGACAGTCGTCGCCATTGAAATGACCGGTGACGCGACACTTGTGACCGTTTCTGTGGGAAAGCAACAGCTCATTGCCAAGCTGGACGCGGACTGCACGCTTGAACCTTCGCAGGTCGTTTCGCTGAAAGCTGAACGACGAAGGTTCCTTTTTGACGGAGAAACCGGCTTGGCGATGTGATGGATTTGCCCTCGACCTGACGAAATCGTCAGGCAGCCGTCCCCTTAACCAGAATCCGGAATACACGAGGTATGACGCGTTGGTGGTCTCCACCGGACGCGACAAGCAGCAAGATTCGACATGCCTCCCAGCCGGAATCTCGAGGAGAACAATGCAGTGTCCAACTGCTGCAATCCATTGAAACTGCGAGCTTTGCCGGTGAAACCGGTGGTATGAGAGCGCACTTGTTCGCGCGTGTTGGACAAATCCATGATGAGCGTTGCATGCAATACAGGCAAGAATGCCACTTCGCGTCGACATCGTCCCTGACCGGACCGCAAGACCGCGGGTCCTCCTTGCAGAAAATGATCCGAATGAAATCCATCCGCCACGAGCAGGCTGTCGACGATACTGCCTGTAGTCCGTGCAGTTGCAGGCTGAACTGAGTCTCGGGCGTGACGGGCATGGCGTGCGGTCGTCTGCATCTGAGTATGATCCAGGAGTTTGCCGATGATCGTAAGGCCTTTGCCGAGGGCGCTGGAGGCAAAGGAAAGCCGCTCATTCCAAACCTGGAATTGGCGGCACTCTCTTGACAAGACCCCTGCCGGGACTGGTCGGAAGCCGAGGTCGTTGGTAATCCAGCAATTCAGGTGTAGAGGCGACGCGAATGTCAGCTTCTGTCGACTCTCCGAATGATGCGAAGATTCAGTAGGTGCGCTTCGTACTGGAGGTGAGTCTGGGACAGACATTTCAGCATTGAGACTGGAGTCTGCCAACGCTCCATTGCGGCACATGATCCGTAGTTCAAGGGAGGCTGCAAAGTCACTTGTTGCCCTGATGTTGCCGACATTTGAACAACTGCGGAACTTGGGATGCAGGGAGAGTCCAGGGCACGGTTGTCAAGTTTGGCTGCGGCTCCCACAGATTCACGAAACTGTAGATCGTCAGCTCCATCGGGGCAGATTTGAGAATGCCGGTTGTGAACGGAAACTGGAGCTACCTGTTTCGGGTCAATACACCACGTTGAGCATGACCATCGAGACGACCAGGAAGAGGACAGTCATTATGCCTCCGCTCTTCAGGAAATCCGTGACCTTGTAGCCAGCCGGGCCCATTATCAGTGCATTGACTTGATGTGTCGGTATTATGAACGAATTTGACGTGGAAATCGCCACGGTCAGAGCGAACAGCGCCGGGCTCGCCCCCGCTGCCACGGCAATCGAGACTGCCAACGGAACCAAGAGCACTGTCGCGCCGACATTTGACATCACCAGTGAGAACGCGGTGGCAAGAATTGCCACACCCAATTGAAGCGACCATACCGGCCATCCATCCAGGATCACGAGTATCTGCTGAGCGATCCATTCGGCAGTTCCGGTGTTCTGGACCGCCTGCCCAAGCGGGATCAGGCTTGCCAGCAAGAATACTGTATTCCAACCGACCGAGCGATAGGCTTCGTCGATGCTCAAAACACGGCTCAGAAGCATCCCGACCGCGCCGGTCAAAAGGCAAAGTGACAGTCGCACATCCGTAAAGAGTATGAGCGAAAGCGAAACCGCCAAGAACAGGACCGCCCAGCCAACCTTGTTCGGTCTCAACTCCTCTTGCGGGAAATCGGTTGTAACGACAATGAAATCCCGGTCACGCTTTATGCGCGTCAGGTTGTCCCAGCGTGTGTGTGCAACCAACATGTCACCGGCGTGAAAAGGAACCAGCCCGATCTGTGTCGGTTCGTGCTCTTCGGTTCTGACGTGGCTGAGGGTCTCTTCGCCGCGATGGATTGCCATGAGGCTCAGGCCATATGTCTTGCGCAACAACAGTCGTCGCGGACTCTTTCCGATCAGCTTGGAGTCCGGCGGAATGACCAACTCGGCGACACCGGCATTGGTGGGTGCGAACTCCTCGACGAAAACATCCAGTTCCGGTCGGACCGTCAGGCCGTACCGGTTCGCGAAATTCTTGACGACCTGCTCGTTGCCGACAATGGCCAGTCTGCACGGCGCCGCGATTTCGGCGGTCAGAATCTGGATCATTGACACCTTGCCGCGGTAGAAGGTCGAGATTATGTAGAGATTGTTCTCGTTGTTAATGTCTGCCAGGATCTGTCCTACAAGTGCGCTGTCGGGGGGAACGTCCACTTCAAAGACATCGGCGTGAAGCCCGTAGACGCGCTCCAGGTATTCAGAGGTGCCGCCTCCGGGCGCAAGTTCGACCGGCTCAGGCGAACCCGGCAGAACCCAGCGGCCGAGTAGCAGGAAATACAGGATGCCCGTGGCGACCAGCGCGGCGCCGACGGGAGTCACTGAAAACAATCCGAATGGCGGCATCTTGGCGTCGTCCGGCAAGCCCGCGTTCGCGGTGTGGATCAAGTCGTTCAGCAGGATAAGTGGCGATGACCCGACCATCGTCATCGTGCCGCCGAGTATCGCGCAGAAGCCCATCGGCATAAGGAGCCGACTCAGGGCGATCCCCGATCGCACGGAAATCCGGCTGACAACAGGCAGGAACAGCGCTGCCGCACCGACGTTTTGCAGAAAGCTCGAGATCAGTCCGACCGTTCCGGAGACGATCGGAAGCACGCGGACCTCGGTAGTGCCGCCATGTTTCAAGATGGCCGCTGCAACCTTGTTCATGAGTCCGGTCCGGTCCAAACCGGCCCCGATAATCATCACGGCGATGATCGAGATCACGGCGTTCGACGCAAAGCCGTCGAAAAGGCGAGTTGCGTCGGCAAGGTTTTCGAGACCCGGCATGTAGCTCAAGATTCCGACGGTAACGAGTACAAGGAGTGCAGCGAGGTCAATCCGAATGATTTCCGAAACAAACAGGAAAACCGTCAATCCCAGCAGGCCAAGAACAACCGCCATTTCAGTCGTAAAATGAAGGGGTTCCATGTTGCTCCTCGCAGCCAGATCAGCAGTCTATCTGTTCGAACCAGAATGTCCGCAACTGCCTCGGGTTTACGGTACTCCTTGACCGGGAAGGCGCAACCAGTCCGAAAAACTCGTGCCAAAAGTCATTCAGTGCGTCGCGAATGGTCGATTACACCGCCGGATCGCCCGAAATCCCGGGTTCAGTAATAGCACCGTCCTCGGAATCATAAAACTGCGGCGATTGAAACCCCGCAATCCCGTCCCGGCAGGATCCAGGCACCGCCGACCGCGCAATCCGGAATCCGGGGCATGGCACCCTCTCGTAACGAGTGTACCCAAGTCCCAGTCGGCGCTGATGCATGCCGGTTGCATCGGGATTGGACGTCACTCATAGTCGGAATTGACCTCCAACTGGTGAATTCATGGCCGAAATCCCTGTCAGGGCGAAGCTGGCGCAGGAACCGATGGGACTCATGGGGATCGTGCGGACTGCCAGGCGCAACCTGCTCGAGATCATTCCCGATCTCGCAACCCGCCAGCCGATGGTTTCGGGCAGGATGATTCGCCGGTGGCACATGGTCATGGATCCTGCGGCATTGCAGCGCGTACTGCTCGAACGGCCTTCACGCTACCCGAAGGCGGAAGCCGTGAAGAACGTTCTAGGAGCCTGTCGGATTTGGCCATGGATTTGCAGTGATTTCCTGTCCTTTTCCACAAGATATGGTAGTATCGGGCAGTGAATGAACAGTCTGGAGGATGATGTTGTGTCGATCAGGTTCCAGAGGGCCAATCGTGACGAGGTCTGGCTGTTGCCACCTTCGATCCAGGAGTGGCTGCCGGACGATCACCTGGCCCGCTTTGTCGTCGAGATCGTCGAATCCCTGGATCTGGACAAGATCACCGGCGTCTACCGGCATGGCGGCAAGCCAGCCTATTGCCCGGTGATGATGACGGCGCTGCTGTTTTACGGCTATTCAACCGGCGTGCATTCGAGCCGCAAGCTGGAAGCGGCGACGCATGACTCGGTTGCGGTGCGCTATGTCACCGGCAATCTTCATCCCGACCATGACACCATTGCCCGTTTCCGCAAGCGCCACCTGCCTGCCCTGCAGGAGCTGTTTGTCCAGGTGCTGTCGATTGCCGGCACCATGGGCATGCTGAAGCTTGGCCATGTCAGCCTCGATGGCACCAAGGTGAAGGCCAATGCCAGCCGCCACCGGGCGATGAGCCATTTGCATATGGAGCGCATCGAGGCGCAGCTGAAGGCGCAGGTCGCCCGGCTGCTGGAACTGGCCGAGGCGGCGGACGAGCAGGAGTGCGCTCTCGACATTCCCGAGGAACTCGGGCGCCGGCAAGAGCGCCTGGCGAAGATCGCCGAGGCCAGGAAGGAGATCGAGGCCCGCGCCGCGGCCCGCCATGCAGCCGAACAGGCGGCATACGAGGAGAAGATGCAAGAGCGGCGCCAGAAGGAACGGGAACGGGGAGGCAAGCTCGGCGGCAGGCCGCCGAAGCCGCCGGTGCCGGGCCCCCGCCCCAGGGACCAGATCAGTTTCACCGACCCGGATTCGCGGATCATGCCGTCATCCGGAGGCTTCGAGCAGGCTTACAACGCCCAGGCATCGGTGGACCATGGCAGCCACCTCATTGTCCATGCCCATGTCAGCCAGAGACCGAATGATGTCGACGAGATGGCACCGGCGCTTGCCGCGCTCGAGGATGTCGGCAGCCCGGCTGGCATCGTCGCCGATACCGGGTATTTCAGCCGCGCCAATGTTGAATTGTGCGACGATCGGGGCATCGAGCCCCTGATTGCTTCCGGCCGGCAGCACCACAACCGTCCACTCCGGGAGAGAAGGGTGCCGGTGACAGAGCCTCCTGCCGATGCCGATGCGGTTGAGCGGATGAAGCACCGGATGGGCTCTGCCGAAGGGGAGCGGATCTACGCGAAGCGCAAGGCCGCCGTCGAGCCGGTCTTCGGAATCATCAAGAGGGTCATGGGCTTTGACCAGTTCAGCCTGCGCGGCATCGAGGCTGTTCAGGGCGAGTGGAGCCTGGTCTGCACGTCATGGAACCTGAAGCGCATGCACCGGCTGCTGTTGGGCGGACATTCGGCGGCATGAAGGGCAAAGGAGCATGGCTTGAGAACAGGAATTTAGCCGAATTCGACCGGAATTGCAGCCCTGGCAGGCAGAATTGTCGGCAAGGCTGGCCGCCGAGGTGGGTCCGGGCGCCGGTCACCGGTGAAATTCGACCCGGAGCCGATGAAGATGTGCAGGCATTCAGACGCCATGGACACCGCTTTCAATGCCGGTATTTCGACAGGCTCCTAGGACCCGTCATCGGCGAAAGCCTGTTTCTGGCAGAAGGCCACAACTGGCTGTGGCAGAAACGGGCGGCCTCGCCCGTGTTCTCCCGCAAGAACATCAGCGCTCTCGGACCGGTGATGACGGCTTCGGCACGGCGACTGGTCGAGCGGCTCGGCAATGCAGGAACATCCGTGGTCGACATGCACGCCGAATTCACCGCGGCGACCTTCGAGGTCATCAACGACGTCATGTTCACCGGGGAAGGCGCCATTGACAGGACTGTCGCCGAACGGGCAATCGACATCTACGTGTCAGGGAGCGCCAAGACCTCGATCCTCGACGTCGTCGGGGTGCCTGGCTGGATACCCCGGCTGGACAGGGAACTTCCGGCCAGGGAGGTCAGGAAACTGAAGGCCGCGGCCGATGAAGCGATCCGCAGGAGGCGGGAATCCAGCCGGCCCCGGGGAAATGACCTGCACGATCTCCTTGCGGCTGCAGAAGATCCGAAGTCGGGACGACGGATGAATCCCGCGGAACTCAGGGACAACCTCCTGACCTTCGTCGTGGCCGGCCACGAAACCACGGCACTGGCCCTGTCCTGGGCGCTGTACCTGCTGGCATTCGACCAGCCCTGGCAGGACCGGCTCCGGGAAGAGATCCACTCGGTTCTCGAGGGTCCGATTGCCGATGCCGATGACCTTGATTGCCTGCCCTGCACGTCCAGGGTGTTGAAGGAAGCGCTTAGGCTCTATCCGCCCGCCGGCCTCCTGCTCAGGACCGCGCTCGATGAAGATGAACTCGGAGGGAGGGAGGTCCGGCCCGGCGACAACATCCTGGTTCCGGTCTATGCGCTGCATCGGAACCATTGCCTCTGGGAATCCCCCGACGCTTTCCTTCCCGACCGGTTCGCGGAGCCCAACGACATCGACCGGTTCCAGTACCTGCCCTTCGGCGGCGGCCCGCGCTCATGCATAGGAGCCAATTTTGCCGTCCAGGAGGCCGGGATACTGCTTGCCAGTCTGCTCGCGAACTTCCGGTTTTCGCTCGTGGAAGGGCGCCAGCCCGAACCGGTGCTCATCCTGACAACGAGGCCGGAAGGAGGTGTCTGGGTCGAATGCAGTCCCGCCCAGGACTGACGGGCGGTTCAGGTGAACCTGTTTTCCTTCGGAAACCCGCGGGGCGTCTTGCGCCCGACCGACCCGCGTTTGCCGGTCCATATGTCCAGATCGGACACGGTCCAGGTCCTGCCACCGCGATCCTTCCATTGCAGGCCGTCGGCGATCGAGAACGACTTGATGTCGGACAGTCCACCCACCTTGTACTTGTATTTCTGCAATCGTACGCCCTTGCCCCTGACGAGTTCGGCCAACTCCTCGATCGCGAATATCAGCAGTTTCCCGTCCTCGCTGGCAACTGCCAGGTGATCGCCTTCGAGCATGATGCAGGCTTTTGCGTAGTCCGGCGGGCGGACATTCATGACCTGCTTGCCATTGCGGGTTGCGGCAACGACATCGGCCTCGTTCACCGTGAATCCGAAACCGTTTGCGGATGCCAGGACGAGTCTTCGGTCCTCCCGATGGACGAACAGGGAAACGATATCCGCGTCGTTGGGAAGGTCCACCATGACCCTGACTGGTTCGCCCAGCCCCCTGCCACCCGGCACGGCGGCAATGTTGATCGTGTAGAAACGCCCGTTCGATCCGAACAGCACCAGCCTGTCGGTCGTATCCGCATGCAGCACGAACCGTCCCTCGTCCCCGTCCCGGAACTTGAACTGCTGGTCGAGAGGGACCGTGCCCTTCATCGACCTGATCCAGCCCATCCTTGAGCACACGATGGTCACCGCTTCCTTCTCGACCATGATTTCCGCAGGAATGTCCGGCAATTCGGGTGCTTCCTCGAACTGTGTCATGCGTTGCCCGGAGGGCGAACCCTTGCCGAACTTCTTCTGGACGTCCTTGATCTCCTCCCCGATCCGCTGCCACTGCAGCGAACTGTCCTGGAGCAGGTCATCGATCTCGACCCTCTCGACCTGCAGCCTTTCCTGTTCCTTGCGGAGTTCGATCTCCTCGAGTTTGTGGAGGCTCCGCAAGCGCATGTTGAGTATCGCCTCTGCCTGGTTTTCGGTCAGTTCGAACTCGGCGATGAGCGACGATTTCGGGTTGTCCTCGTATCTGATGATCTCGATGACGCGGTCAAGATTCACGAACGCAACGATGAGACCCTCGAGGACCTCGAGTCGCTGGTCGATCTGTCCGAGGCGGTGCCTCGACCTGCGCTCGAGAACATCCCGCCGATGATCGAGAAACGCGCGCAACACCTCCTTCAGCGAACACACTTTCGGGGTGCGGCCGTCGATCAGGACGTTCATGTTCAACGCGAAACGCTTTTCGAGATCGGACTGCCGGAACAGCGCCTCCATCAGCACGTTTGCATCGACATTGCGTGACCGGGGTTCCAGCCGATCCTGATGTCCTCGGCCGATTCATCCCTGACGTCGGTCAGGGACTGCAGTTTCTTTTCCTGGATCAGAGAGGCGATCCTCTCGATCAGGCGCGACTTTTGCACCTGGTAGGGGATTTCCGTGATCACGATCTGCCAGGTGCCGCGGTCAAGTTTCTCGGTATCCCAGCTTGCCCGGACCCGTATCGAACCCTTCCCGGTGCGGTAGGTCTCGCTGATGCTCTCGGGCGGCTCGACAATGATCCCCCCGGTGGGAAAATCCGGCCCCGGCACATGGCTGGTCATCGTTTCGTCGCGGGCATCGGGCCACTTGAGAAGATGAAGGCAGGCATCGCACAGTTCACCGATATTGTGGGGAGGAATGTTCGTTGCCATCCCGACGGCGATTCCGCTTGCACCGTTGGCGAGGAGGTTGGGAAATACCGCCGGCAGCACTTCGGGTTCCTGCTGGGTGCCGTCATAGTTCGGCCGGAAGTCGACTGCGTTCTCGGCGAGGCCCTCCATCAGGGCTTCCGCAGCCTCGGCAAGCCGCGCCTCGGTGTAACGCGACGCGGCGGCATTGTCGCCGTCCACATTGCCGAAATTCCCCTGGCCGTTGATCAGCGGGTAGCGCATGTTGAATGGCTGGGCGAGCCGGACGAGGGCATCGTAGATGGCCTGGTCGCCATGCGGATGGTAATTGCCCATGACATCGCCGGAGATCTTTGCCGACTTGCGAAACCCCCCCGACGCCCCCAGCTTCAACTCGCGCATCGCGTGCAGGATTCTCCGGTGGACGGGCTTGAGTCCATCCCGCGCGTCCGGCAGGGCACGATGCATGATCGTGGACAGCGCATATTGCAGGTACCGCTCGCTGATCGCCTTGCTGAGCGGTTCGATGATCTCCTGCGGAAAATCCGTTTCACCCGACATGCTAAAGCTGATACCTGCGGATGTCGGAAAACGCCACACGCAGGTGGCCGTGCGGACCGGTTTCCGGGCTCCGGATGTTGCAGTCCTGTTGAAAATTCGGCCCGGATGTCCGAATTTCCGCACGGGCACCGCAGGTGCCGGCCCGCCAACTGGACCGTCGGGGAGTCAGGATGTGAAAGACGGAAACGGAACGACGCATCGCGGCAGCGTTCTCATCACCGGATGCTCGTCGGGCATCGGTCTGGATGCCGCTGCCCATCTCGGGGCCCGAGGCTGGCGGGTCTTTGCCACATGCCGGAAGGAGGAAGACTGCGAACGGATGCGGAGTTCCGGCCTCGAGAGCATGAGGCTCGATTACGAGGACGAGGACAGCATCGGTTCCGCGCTGGAGGAGGTGCTGACCCGGACCGGCGGCACGCTCGATGCCGTATTCAACAACGGCGCCCACGCACTGACATGCGCGCTCGAGGACGTGCCCCGGGATGCACTCAGGGCAATTTTCGAAACGAACTTCTTCGGATACCACGACCTGACCCGCCGGGTCATTCCCGTGATGCGCCGGCAGGGATACGGGCGGATCGTGAACTGCTCCTCGATACTCGGCTTCGTTACCGTTCCGTATCGGGGCGCCTACACTTCGACCAAGTTCGCGCTGGAAGGGCTCTCGGATACGCTCAGGATCGAGCTTGCGGGAACCGGCATTCATGTCTCGCTGATCGAGCCAGGACCGATCACGACAAAGATACGCGAGAATTCACGTCTTCACTTCGAGAAGTGGATAGACTGGAAGAACTCCGTCAAGGCCGAATTCTACCGCGACAGGCTCATGCCGAGGCTCTACGCGGAAACCGCGTCCAAGGACAGGTTTGAACTTCCTCCCCGGGCGGTGACACGCAAGCTCGTCCACGCCCTCGAATCAAAGAGGCCCAGGCCCCGCTACTATGTCACCACGCCGACCTACATCATGGGAGTCGCCAGGAGGGTCCTGTCGACGCGGGCATTGGACAGGATGCTCACAAGGCTGTAGTTTCCGGGTGTTTGCCGGGCGCGTTTGACGCCAGCTCTGCTTGGACGGAAACTGACATGGGCTCAGCCCTCTACGTGATTGCCACCATCGCGGTCCTGGTGGTGCTGGTCATACTGCTTGTCGGAATAGGCGGTTTTGCGCGGGGCGGGGAATTCAACCGCAAGCACGCCAACAGGGTGATGCGCCTGCGGATCATCGCCCAGGCGGTGGCAGTCCTGCTGATACTGCTTGCCATTTTCTTCAGCTCTGTCGGGGATTGAATGATGGTGGTCCTGAACAGGATATACACGCGAACCGGGGATGACGGTGAAACCGGTCTTGGCGACGGCACGCGGACGGACAAGTTCTCGTTGCGGGTCGAAGCCTACGGAACTGTCGACGAACTCAACGCGGCCGTCGGCGTCGCAAGGCTGCATGCGTCGAGGGAATCAGCCGGGCAACTGGCGGCGATCCAGAATGACCTATTCGATCTCGGGGCAGATCTCTGCCTTCCGCAACGGGATGACGAGGCGGAATCGGAGCATCCACCGCTGAGAATGACCGAAGCCCAGGTCGGACGCCTTGAAAGGGAGATCGACCGGTTCAACGCGGAACTGGATCCGCTTCGCAGTTTCGTACTTCCGGGAGGTTCTCCTGCTTCAACTCATCTCCACCACTGCCGGACCATCGCGCGGCGCGCCGAGCGGCGGGTTGTTGAACTCTCGCAGAGTGAGGCTGTCAATTCGAGCGCCATCCACTATCTCAACCGCCTGTCCGACTGGTTCTTTGTCGCGGCCCGTTCGGAAAACGCCAAGGGCAGGGACGATGTGCTCTGGGTTCCGGGTGCAAGCCGGAACGAACAGTAACCCGCATCCGGCAACTTCGCCCGAGCCGCATGGCGCGCCCTGAATCGCCAGTACTCACATGGCCGCGACCGGTGTCTCCGGATTCCTTCGCAAGGGGCTGGGCCCGGGCTGAAGTTTTGCTGTTTTTTTCCGTTTGGTTTTTGTAAGCGTGTTTCCCGCAGCCGGACAGGTCCGGCAGTTGAAACATCGGAGTTGACGCCATGAAGGTGCTCGTGCCCGTGAAGCGGGTCATCGACTATAACGTGAAAGTAAGGGTCAGACCGGATGGTTCCGGAGTCGACCTCGCAAATGTCAAGATGTCGATCAACCCGTTCGACGAGATTGCCGTGGAGGAAGCGGTGAGGCTCAAGGAATCCGGCAAGGCTGAGGAGGTTATTGTCGTATCGGTGGGAGTGCCACAGGCGCAGACGGTGCTCCGCACGGCGCTGGCGGTCGGAGCAGACCGGGCGATCCTGGTCCATGCAGCGGATGACCCGCATGTTGACATCGAACCGCTCGCTGTGGCCAAGATTCTCAAGGCGGTCGCCGATGAGGAGGAGCCTGGAATCATTCTCATGGGAAAGCAGGCTATCGACAATGACCTGAATGCGACCGGGCAGATGCTCGCGGCGCTGATGGGCTGCGGCCAGGCGACCTTCGCGTCCGGGCTTGATGTCGAGGACGGGGCTGCCACAGTGGTTCGCGAGGTCGATGGCGGACTCCAGGTCGTCAGGGTGAAACTTCCCTGCGTCGTCACGGTTGACCTGCGCATGAACGAGCCTCGCTACCCGTCACTGCCGAACATACAGCGGGCCAAGAGGAAACCGTTTGCGACCATGACGCCCGAGGACCTCGGGGTGGATGTGTCGCCGCGGCTGGAAATACTTGAAACTGTCGAACCGCCGGCACGCAAGGCGGGACAGATCGTCGGCTCGGTGGATGAATTGCTCGAAAAACTCAGGGACGAGTCGGAGGTTATCTGATGGCTGTACTACTCATTGCCGAACTCAACGGAAGTGAACTCTCGACCGACCTGACGGCAAAGGCGCTCACGGCGGCCAGGCAGCTCGGCGATGTTACGGCCCTGTGCGCTGGGGCCGGCTGCTCCGGAGCAGCAGCCGAGGTGGCTACACTGGAAGGCGTATCGAAGGTACTCTGCGCAGATGATCCGAAATACGGCAATTCGCTCGCCGAGACCGTCGCGGACCTCATCATCGGGATTGCGGGCGAATACGAGCACATCGTCGGACCGGCAACCACGACTGCCCAGAACATCCTTCCGAGGGTGGCAGCATTGATCGACTCCATGATGATTTCGGACATTTCGGCAATTGTGGATGGCGAGACGTTCGAACGTCCGATCTATGCAGGGAACGCCGTGCAGAAAGTCCGCTCGAAGGACAGCACCAAGGTCATTACGGTCAGGACCGCAGCGTTCGACGCAACCGGTACCGGCAACCGGGCACCGGTGGAATCACTGTCTCCTGCCGGCGATCCGGGAGTGAGCGAATGGGTCGAGGACAGGGTGGCGGCAAACGACCGCCCGGAACTGACCTCGGCGCGGGTCGTGGTCTCGGGAGGCCGCGGGGTTGGCTCGACCGAGGACTTTACGCTGATTTCCAACCTTGCGGACAAGCTGGGCGCGGCGGTTGGCGCATCCCGCGCAGCCGTCGATTCCGGGTATGCCCCCAATGACTGGCAGGTCGGACAGACCGGGAAGGTCGTGGCGCCCGACCTCTACATAGCGGTCGGCATATCGGGAGCGATCCAGCACTTGGCCGGAATGAAGGACTCCAAGGTCATCGTTGCAATCAACAAGGATGAGGAGGCGCCGATCTTCCAGGTCGCCGATTACGGGCTTGTCGCCAACCTCTTCGACGCGGTTCCCGAATTGACGGAAAAACTTTAGAACAGGCCGGGTCCGGACACCCGGCGACAGCGCGCCCTGATCGCGGCCCGCAATGGCGGGCTCCGCGGGAGCGGGCCAGACGGAGAAACCTTCGTGGAAATCAAGAGAGTCGGAATTATCGGTGCAGGCCAGATGGGAAACGGCATCGCCCATGTGTTTGCGTTGGCCGGCTTTGACGTCGTTCTTCACGACAATTCGAACGACGCCCTGGTCAAGGCCGGTTCGATCATCGACAGCAATCTCTCCCGCCAGGTGTCGAGTCGCAGGATCAAGGCCCGTGACAAGGCCGCTGCGCTGAGAAGGATCACGACGACCGGAAGGCTGCAGGACACCGGAGACGTGGACCTGGTGATCGAGGCTGCGACCGAGCGCGAAACGATCAAGTCGGCGATCTTCGAGGATCTGGTTCCGCATCTGAGGCCCGAGACGCTCCTGACCTCAAATACCTCCTCGATTTCGATCACCCGGCTCGCATCGAGAACCGACCGCCCGGAACGGTTCATGGGATTTCATTTCATGAATCCGGTCCCGGTGATGCAGTTGGTCGAACTCATTCGAGGCATCGCCACGGAGGAGCAGACGTACAAGATCCTCGTGGAAGTCGTTCACAGGCTTGGAAAGACCCCTGCCTCGGCGGAGGATTTTCCGGGTTTCATCGTCAACCGCATTCTCATGCCGATGATAAACGAGGCAGTTTATGCGCTGCTCGAAGGCATCGGGACGGTTGAATCGATTGACAACTCGATGCGGCTGGGCGCCAACCACCCGATGGGGCCGCTTCAGCTTGCAGATTTCATCGGGCTCGACACCTGCCTTGCGATCATGAACGTGCTTCACGACGGGCTAGCCGACACGAAATACCGCCCTTGCCCGCTGCTGACGAAATACGTGGAAGCACAATGGCTCGGCCGCAAGACATTGCGCGGGTTCTACGACTATCACGGCGACGTGCCCGTGCCGACACGCTAGCCCCGGCTATTCCGGCTGAACCCCTGATCCGCCGCGCCGCAGGCGCGACGCGATCGCTCAGAAGCCCTCGCCGAACTTTTCCGCCACAAGTTTCTCCAGTGCGGCTGCAAGCTCTTCAGCATCCTGACCGCTTACGCGGATCTCGATCCTGGAGCCGCGCGCTGCGGCGAGCATCAGCAATCCCATTATCGAATCGCCGGCGGCCGACATCCCGTCCTTGAACACCTGTGCCTCCGACTTGAACTGCTCCACCGTCTCGACGAACTTGGCCGATGCCCTCGCATGCAGGCCTTTTTCGTTCACGATTCTCAATGTTCGCACGATTTCCATCATTGCAGCTTCACTCGACGATGCCGATGCAAGTCTGACCGGTCCTGGCGATCAGCCTGGCGGCGTCCGGCAGTTTCCGGCGCCTGACAGTCGTCAGCTTGATCAGCATCGGCATGTTCGCCCCGTAGATGATGACATGATTCGAGCCGGTGCATGCCGATTTGCAGAGATTTGACGAAGAACTGCCGGGGACATCGGTTACGATTATGACGCCGTCGCCCGCGTCGACTTCGTCCACCGCCTCGCAAATTCGCTGCTGCATCTGACCGTATTTGTCATCGGTGACCGCAACCGCAACAGCCGCACGCTGTTCGCCAACGATCTGTTCGACATTGGCGAGCATTTCGCGCCCAAGGTTACCATTTGTCACGATGACGATGCCGATCAAATCCGAACTCCGTCCCGGCAATGCCTCCGCCGATCACGAGGCGCACCTTAGACACTTCCGGTCAGGTCAGTGCAAGCGGATTCGCCCGTTGATCAAGATAACGCGAAGCATTCAGCCGCTGCGACCGCATTTGAGATACTGCATAACGGCAGGGGCAAGATGCCGGTTTCCGGCACCGCAGACGAGATCAAATTCGATACCCAGCAATTCCCGTTTCCGGAATGGCGGCAGGCGGTCGGACTCGCGTTGTCCGAGGTCAACGACCAGCTCGAGTCGCGCTGACTCGGAACGGTCGGCCGCCAGGATTCCGATGCCGCTGGCCTCGACGCCTGCCGGCGAATCCGGAGGAGGTGAAACCGTCACATGGCGGCCTGATCTTTGAATGACGACCAGGTCATCGGCCACCAGGATCGCGCCCAGGGCCATGAGTTCAAGGGCAAGCGTGGACTTTCCCGAGCGGGAAGGCCCGGTCACGACCACGGCGGCACCTTCATACTCCACCGCGCTTGCGTGCAGCACGAGATCCTCCGGTTCCATCATGTCGCAATCGGCTGGCTTCCCGGCGATTCCAATCCCAGGCCAGGTGGAAGCAGGGATGGCATGCGGGTCAACCGGGCCCTATCAGTAGCTTCCGGCGGAGGCCTTTGGCATGTCGGGCGCGCCACCGGAAACCAGGGCGCGCGTCTTTGCCACACGCTCATACGCGGCGGTGGCCAGCAGGCGGGCGTCGCTGACGATGGTCACCATCCCGAAGCCCCAACCGATCGCCTTGGCCGCATATTCGGGAGAGTCGCAATGCAGAGCGGCAAGCAGTCCGGCATCCGATGTGACCTCGACAATATGCTTGATGGCCGTGACGATTTCCTCCTCTTCCCGGTCCGTTCCGTGGGGTAGGCGACCATTTGTCAGGCCCAGTGTCAGGTCGGAGGGTCCGATGTAGATACCGTCAAGCCCCGGTGTGTTCACGATCTCGTCAATGTTCTGGTAGCCCTCGAGGGTTTCAACCATGGCGAGACACAGGACCTGGCTGTTGGCTTCGGACGAATAGTCCGATCCGGCGGATATCAGGGCGCGGGTGGGGCCGGAACTGCGTATCCCGTCCGGCGGATACCGCATATACGAAACGAGCCGCTCGGCCTGCTCGCGGTCATTGATCATCGGGCAGATTATTCCGAGCGCTCCCATGTCAAGTGACTTCATGATGATTCCCGGCTCGAGCCAGGGAACCCTGGTGAGCGGCGTGACGCCGCTGGCGCGGATCGCCTGGAACACGGCAGTGACGTCGCCGATGTCAGACAGTCCGTGCTGCATGTCCACCGTCAGACTGTCAAATCCCTGTTCGGCAAGCACTTCAGCAGCAAACGCGCTCCCCGTCGACAGCCAGCCATTGATTACCGGTTCACCAGATTCGTGATTTGTCCTGACTCTGTTTTCGATCATGAATTCACACTCCTGCACTCTGCGGTTTTCCTGTCAGACCGCTGCGTCAGTCGCGGCCCGGACAGCTTTCGTATCTGATTCCATCAGCGCCAGACTTGTTGCGGATGGCAACCGATGTCAATAAACACATCGCGCAGCAACCGGAAATGGGAGACGGGAATGAGCAAGGGCACGGTCCGCCTGACAATGGCTCAGGCGCTTGTGAGGTATCTCTGCAACCAGTTCATCGTCAACGAGGGAACCAAGGTTCCGCTCTTCGCGGGCGTGTTCGGGATATTCGGACATGGGAACGTCACCTGCCTTGCGGAAGCCCTACAGCAGGTTCAGGACCAGTTGCCGACGTGGCGCGGTCAGAACGAACAATCCATGGCGCTCGCTGCCATCGGGTTTGCCAAGACAAGGAAGCGTCGGCAGATCATGGTCGCGACCAGTTCCATCGGCCCGGGTGCGACAAACATGGTGACCGCCGCCGGCGTCGCCCATTCCAACCGGCTTCCGATCCTGATCCTTTCCGGCGATGTCTTTGCAAACCGGCGTCCGGATCCGGTACTGCAGCAGGTTGAGCAATTCGGCGCGCCTTCGACATCGGTGAACGATGCGTTCCGTTCCGTTTCCCGGTATTGGGACAGGATCACGCACCCTGAACAGATCATCTCCTCACTGCCGCAGGCGGTTGCAACCATGCTGGATCCGGCGGAATGCGGTCCGGCATTCCTGGGACTCTGCCAGGACACCCAGGAAGTTGCCTTCGATTACCCCGGAGCTTTCTTCGAGGAAACGATACACAACATCCCGAGACCCCGGCCGGACAATCTCAGCGTGCAGCGTGCGGTGGACCGCTTGCGCCGCGCCGAACGTCCCCTGATCATTGCCGGAGGTGGGGTCAAATACTCGCTTGCGGAATCCGAGGTCGTTACATTCGCACAGCAACGGGGAATTCCGCTGGCCGAAACAATCGCAGGGAAGGGAACCGTATCGCATGATCACCCGGTACATGTCGGTCCGATCGGCGTGATCGGGTCAGCCTCCGCAAACGAGCTTGCCGGAGAAGCGGACGTGATACTTGCAGTCGGGACGCGGCTGCAGGACTTCACGACGGGATCCTGGACGGCGTTTTCTCCAGATGCCGATTTCATCACCGTAAACGCCGCGCGCTGGGATGCTCACAAGCATCGGGCGATAGCGGTGGTCGGCGATGCAAGGGAGAGCATCGGAGACATCGATGCGCAGCTGGGCGACTGGCTCGGCGACGAGTCCTGGATGGCCCGGGGAAAGAGGGCTTTTTCCGCATGGAACGAGTTGCTCGACGAGCACCAGAGACCCACCAACGCACCGGTTCCGACCTATGCGCAGGTCGTCGGTGTCGTGAACCGCTGGGCCGGCGAAAACGACAGGATGATCACTGCGGCAGGAGGACTTCCCGGAGAGACAACGAAGGGCTGGCGGGTCAAGGCTCCACATACCTTCGATTGCGAATTTGGCTTTTCCTGCATGGGTTACGAGATCGCCGGGGGCTGGGGGACCGCAATGGCTGCCGAAGAAGGCTCGACCCCGATCGTGCTGGTGGGTGACGGATCCTACCTGATGATGAATTCTGACATCTACTCTTCGGTTCTGACCGGCCACAAGATGATCGTGGTCGTCTGCGACAACGGCGGATTTGCGATCATCAATCGCCTGCAGAACTTCAAGGGGGGCGAGTCTTTCAACAACCTCATCAGCGACTGCCGCGTGAAGGAACCGTTTGCGGTGGATTTTGCCAAGAATGCCGAATCGCAGGGAGCGCTCGGCCGGAATGTCGAGAGCCTGGCGGATCTTGAAACTGCGCTTGACTGGGCAAGAACAACTGACCGCACCACCGTGATTTCGATCGTGACCGATGCCTACAGCTGGACCCCGGGAGACGCCGCATGGGATGTCGGAGTTCCCGAGGTCAGCGAACGGGAAGAAGTGCGTGTTGCCCGGGCGGATCATGACGAGATCAGGGCAAGACAGAGATTGGGAGTTTGAAGATGGAAGCGCGCCTGGGAATTGCACCGATCGCCTGGTCCAATGACGACTTGCCGGAACTTGGCGGAGATACCCTTCTCGAGACCTGCCTGGCGGAAGCGCGGGAAGCAGGATTTTCCGGCATAGAGACGGGAGGAAAGTTTCCTCCGACGAGTTCCGAACTGGGCCCCTTGCTAGAAGAGCATTCGCTCGCACTCTGCGGTGGCTGGTATTCCGGCACGTTGCTGGGAGGAGACCTGTCCGCCGAAAAGGACCAGGTCCATGCGCAGCTGGAGCTGTTTCGCGACCTGGATGCGCCTTGCCTGGTCTATGGAGAGACCCACGGAACGATCCAGAATGTCAGGCATGCGCCACTCAACACCCGGATTCGCCTGGATGACGACCAGGTTCGCGGCTATGGCCGGCAGTTGACCGAGTTCGCCGAGTGGTGCGCCGAAGAAGGGATGCCGATCAGCTTCCACCACCACATGGGAACGGCCGTCGAGTCCATGCATGATGTCGACCGCCTGATGAACTGGACGGGCGAAGCCGTCCGGCTGCTGTACGATCCGGGGCACATGGCGTTTGCCGGCGGTGACGTCTTGGAAATGATCGAGCGGCATTCCGTCCGCATCAGTCATTTTCATGCCAAGGATGTGCGCCGGGACGTCATCGACAGGCTGGACCGCGGCAGCGAGAGTTTTCTCGATGCAGTGCTCAAGGGCGCATTTACGGTTCCGGGCGACGGGTCGCTGGACTTTCACGCAATCATCGACAGGCTGGGACAGGCCGGCTACGAAGGCTGGTTCGTCGTGGAAGCGGAGCAGGATCCGAAACTGGCGCCACCAATGGAATACGCAGTCATCGGACACACGGCCCTCGTGTCGGCACTTGGGGATGCAGGATACACGATTCGGGAAGATTGACATGAACAGGCTTGACGGCAAGATTGCAGTTGTAACCGGGAGCACGCAGGGGCTCGGACTCGCGATTGCGAGGCGGTTTGCAAATTCGGGAGCGGCCGGCCTGGTGACCTGCGGCCGGAGTTCGGAGAGGGGCCGCGAGGCGGCAGCCGGGATTGAACGCGACACCGGGGTCCCGGTGGTATTTGTCACTGCCGACCTGTCCAGTGTTGACGACTGCCGTTCGATCATCGGGGCGGGCGATGAGAGGTTCGGGAGAGTTGACGTCCTGGTCAACGCTGCAGCCAAGACCGACCGGGGCAACCTGGTTGATACATCGCAGGAGCTCTTTGACGCGATGTTCGCGATCAACGTGCGCGGCCCGTTCTTCCTTATGCAGGAGGCCGCCAAGGTGATGATTCGAACAGGGACAGCCGGCTCGATCGTCAATATCGGCTCAATGTCGGCCTATTCGGGACAACCCTTCATTACCGCGTATTGCGCCTCGAAGGGTGCGTTGGCGACCTTGACCCGGAACTCCGGTTTTGCGCTCCTCCACAACCGGATAAGGGTCAACCAGCTCAATATCGGGTGGATGAATTCCGACGGCGAGGACGTTATCCAGCGGAAGTACCACGGTGCCGGGGACGGGTGGGCCGAAGAAGCCGGAAAGTCGCTCCCGTTTGGTCGGCTGGTCGACCCTGAGGAGGTTGCGCGTGCGGTTGCATTCCTGGCGTCGGATGATTCCGGATTGATGACCGGAACCGTGATCAATTTCGACCAGTCGGTCTGGGGCGCGTTCGAGACAGCAAATCCTGTGCCGGAAGGCCCGATGGCTGTCGGCTGAACGCGCCCGGGATACGGCAACCGGCCATCCGGGAAATCCGGATTGCCGGACATCACCTGACAGGGCCCGAAGGTTCATTGCTGCACGGTCGGCGCCGGTTCGCTCCGGGCTGCCCGCGGCCCGGGCCACCGTGTACGATCGATTCGGGTCAAGGTCGTTTTAATCAACCTGCCTTGCTGCGGGAGTCTTGCCATCAGGTCGCTCTCCTATCGAGTTCGTGCATGAACACGCCGGTCAGTTTCCGGCCTGAACACCCAGTATTCCAGAGTAGCCCGCTTCCACCGAGGGCAGCGTGTTCGCGCCTGCTTCCGACAGGAGGGCAAGCCTGGTTTGATCCGGCCTGCAGGCCAGGCTGCGGCCTTGCACGGATCCGAAGGCGGGCCGGGCCGGGTATTGTCGGAACTCGACGGGATAGGCATCGTCGAACGGGTTTGGCGTCCACCACCTTCTTGTGCCGTCGATTGTCCCGTCCCAGCGTCCGGAGACGGCGAGGTCGGCCAGCCCGTCCCCGTCTGCATCGACCAGGGCAGTCTGGCCTCCGGTCCCCTGGCGCAGTTCGTCATGCCAAATCCAGAATGCCTGGCCTGACTCTGCCAGGAATCGCAGGGCAAGCCTGCAAAAGGTGGAGGCCTGACTGTCCGTGATCCGGGTTTCGAATTCTGCAAGCAGGAATGCAAAGGTCTCGCCTTCGGAATACGTGATGGTACCGCGGGTCGAACGGCCGAATTCCGGAAAGTCCGGCTCAACAATGCTGCGTGCAATGAACGCTCTTGCCGTTCCATCATCATATACACAGTGGATCTTGCCATCTTCGTCCAGATAGCGGCAGATCTTGTCATTGCTCGTGCGGCCGATGACCGATCCCTGCGTTGGCGCGGGAACGCTGAATGCCGGAGGAGGGGCTGTGGAATCACCTGAAGCAGAATCGATCGCGAAGGCGGTTACGAGGATGACTGCGGCGATACATGCTGGTGGCGGACGGTTCATGGTTGCTCGTCGATTCCGGGATTCCGGCAAGTTGACCCTGATCGCGTTGATTGCGCACTGCAGTGAAAATCCGAAACGGACAAACGGCCATTTGCGTGACATCCCGCTTTGCCTGTGGAAATGCATGACCCGGCCTTGCGGTTCTCCAGGCATCTTGGCCGGATGCCTTGCCTTCTCCAAAGGGCGCGGCAACCGTCCGAATTCTTCCCGGAGAAATGCCGATTATCAGCCGGCAAGGTGTGGTCGGGGACGGCAATCCAGTCTGCCTGAATGGCGGGATTCCCAGGACTCCGGTTTTGATTCTCCGCGAATGTCGGTATGGTCCGGGCAGGCGGCATGGTGCCGCACAGCGATGGGGGATTCACCATGAGCGCCTCGAAGCGACTGATTTCCGGGTTGGGCTTAACCGTGTTGGCGGCGTTTTTCCTTGGGGCGTGCGCTCCCGGGAAGATCGAGGATTCACCACCGCCGATCGGAGACTTCAGGCTCGGACACATAATTGTTTCGGAAAAGAGTGCAGAGCAGGCTCCGATCTCCCGCGAGGCGGAGGCAGGCCTTCTCCAGACGGAAATTGAAGAGGCCTTGCAGGAACGTCTCGGTCGTTACAAGGGTGGCAAATGGTATCATCTCGCAGTCTCGATAGGAGCCTATTCGCTTTCGGGAGGCGGTATTCCGGTCGTTGCATCGCCGCGCTCGGCCATCATTGTCGAGGTGACGGTCTGGGATGATGCGGCTGCCGCCAAGCTCAATGAAGAGCCGAGGGTCTTCACCGTGATTGAGCCGACGTCACCGGCGACGATCTTCGGGTCCGGACTCGTCCGTACTCCGGAAGAACAGGCAAATGTCCTTGCCGTTTCGGCAGCAGACCTGGTCGAGAAGTGGCTGAGGTCGCCCGAAAGCCCGCTTCCCGGAGTCGGCGAAACCAATTGAACCTCGGGTCCCGTTTCCCGGGTCACCTTGCTGGAGGATATTGATGCCGAAGAGGCCTCAAAACAGGCATGATGCCTACAGGCTGACAGACAACGAGTCCCGCAGGCGATACTACGATGATTGGGCTGGCACGTATGATACGGAGCATGCACAAAAGACCGGCTACGTTTATCCGGATGCTGTTGCCTGCCGGTTTCTTGAACTCGCCGGCCCTGAGGATTCGCCGGTTGCGGATCTGGGTTGCGGAACCGGGCTGGCCGGGCTGGCATTCGCCGATTTGGAACTGGCGATCGACGGCTTTGACGTATCGCAGGGGATGCTGGATCAGGCGAGGGCGAAGGGCGTCTACAGGCATCTCAGGCAGGCGGACCTGACGAACGGCCGGAATATGCCGCGCGGCGAGTACCGTGGCCTGATCAGTTGCGGTACTTTTACGGTGGGTCACCTGGGCCCGGACGACCTCAGGAAGTCGCTGGTCATGGCGCGCGAGGGCGCCCTCTGCGTAATCGGAGTCAATGCGAAGCACTTCGATGAAGGAAGATTCAGCGAACTGCTTGACGGGCTGGCCAGTGATGGAGCGGTTTGTGAACTCCGGATCGAGGATGCCCGGGTCTATACGAAAGTGAGTGATTCGGACAAGATAAACCAGGCAAAGCTGGCAATTTTCAGGATTGCCGGGCAACTCGCCTGACTCTGGCCCCGGGACTGCACGCGCAATGCAGGACTCGTGACCGGTTTGGCGCTTGTCTGTACATGTGAAGACTCCTTGCAAACCGGTCACGGGCACAATAAATCACTAGCTTCAGCCGGATGGTCGGCACAGGGGTGTAGCTCAGTTGGTAGAGCATCGGTCTCCAAAACCGAGGGTCGGGGGTTCGAGTCCCTTCGCCCCTGCCAGCCGGCATGAAACGGCGGACATGATTTCGGATGAGTGCAGGGCTGACAGGACATCGTCGCGGGAACGGATAAGGCCGCTGCAACCGTCAGCACTTGAACTTACCGGCTGAAAATTCTATCTCCCGCGGGCAACAGCAGGATTGATTGGCGGACATGGCAAGAACATCACCATTCCAGTTCATGCAGCAGGTCAGGACGGAAGTCTCGAAGATCGTCTGGCCGGGACGGCGGGAATTGCTTGTCACAACCGCCATGGTATTTCTCATGGCTGCGTTGGCCTCGGTGTTCTTTTTCCTGATCGACAAGGTCATCCAGTTCGGGCTGACCAGCCTCCTGGAAATCCTCTGACATCCTCTTCAGCAATAGACTGCGCGCTGGTTCAACCGGACTTCCTGCCTGTCCCGGAATGAGTGACAGGATTCGGCACTATTGCCGGACCAGATGCCGATCAAGTCAACAGAATTGAACAATAGCTGAAGTCTACGTCAGCGATCTCACGCGGACAGTGGTTCGGATTCGACAACGCGAGAAGCCGGGTCTTGCAGTGCTGCGGCAACTGACCGTATCGGGATTTGCATGTAAACGAGAATACCGACTCGCAGTTGCATTCACATTTGCCAACACTGTGTCGCAAGAATACCGATCGGATTGCCGCCCAAACTGGGAAATTGAGTCCGAAAATCGTGACCCCCGGGACGTCTCACGCGTCCCTGTAACCTGGTGAACATAGTGACCCGCAACGAGTTGGTTCAGAGTCCACGCCACCGTTCTCATCTGTTCGCTGACTTCCAGTGCCAAACGCTCTAGCTGAAGGCACTCGAGGGACAGTGTCGTACCGACAGGCCCAAGATCGGTCCGAATTTGTTCGGGAGAGTTTCGGATGCTGTTGATGCGGACGTGTTAACCGAATCCCGGGGCCTGAATCTCCGTGGCTCATGGAATCCGGCAAGTTTGAATATCCTCTCTATCGCATTTGATCGAGAACGGGGTGGCCATTTGCGCCTGCTCGTTCGCGGAGTTGTGGCGATCATTCCGAATTCGGAATAACCGTCACAGTTGTGCATCATGGTCCACTAACGCACTGTTTTTAATACTGTTATTTTTCTCCGGAAAAATCCGTAATCATATAGTCACCTGATTCAATCTATTTCCAGGCGGCGCATGCCGCGCCTCCCGCCCCATCGCTCGTAAGCGTTCCGCCAGGCCGTGGCGAATGTCATCCTCTTGTTGGCACGGTTGCGCGCATGCCCGATCCGTGGGGCTTGGATTCTAGCGGTTGAGGGCGCGCCGCCAATCCCTTCTGAGAGGCCGGAGCCAGACGTCCTTGCAGGGTTTGTCGTAGCGTTTGTCGCGGTCGTAGCGCCCGCGCCCCTGGGTGGTTCCGACCCGTATCCAGCCCGAGGCCCGGTAGACGGCGCCGGTGTAGCGCGGGGTCTCAACGAAGGTCTCGATGAGCACCGGGGCGATGTTGTAGCGCTCGGTCCAGTCCCCGGGCAGGCGGCGGTGCACGATGGCGAGGATGTGCGAGCCGAGGTTGGGGATCTCGATCCAGGGCAAGATCAGGAACCGCGGATTATCGACCACCAGAGGCAGGTTCTTCTCGCGCTTCTCGGGCGTCCATCCGATGAACCTGTCGCGCGGGGCAAGCTTCCAGGCGGCGGTGGAGAAGCCGAGCATGGCCAACGGCCAGCCGTTTCGGTCGTGGACGGCGTAGCGCATCTGGGCGCCGACCAGGGTCTTGTATCCGAGGTAGTGGTAGCGGGGCGACGAACTCATTCCACAGCTTGCCCTCGCGGGTCTCGCGAACGACGGGGCGCATCTCCAGCGGGCGGACCTCGTCGAGGGCGGTCGGGGCCGGGAACAGCGGCGGTCCGGTGTCGGGTCCGAAGACGATCGGACGAGGCGGGTTGCGCCGCCCTCTCGGCGGCGGCAGAGCGATCACGCCGTCGCGATGCATGACTGGGAAGCACCACCTGCACGTGCCGCAGCGCGTCCTTCAGGGGTAGAAACACCCGGCACCTTGACTCAGCATCGACGCGCAAACCGGAAGTTGCGCCTTTCCAGCCGGTCATGGTCAGTTCCTGGCGCGGCTTCATCCTCACTGGGGTCGATTTTGAACGCCGATTGACAGCGGGTACTGTTGGTTGGAACGGCGGGTGCCGTCGCACACTCCCTAAGCCGGAGCGATCGGAGACACGGCCTACGAGCCGACAGAGAGGAAGTCGAATGAGCGAACAAACGGGGAGTGGGAAGGCATCGCGACCGAAGAGAAGATCGCACTTCAACCCCACCATCGTCGGCTGCATCGAAGGCCTGCGCCTAGCTGCTTGGACAATCGAGAAGACTCCGGGGATGATCGAATTGTACCGTGAGAGGAACGGAGTCCAGCCGCCGGAGCCGGACCCGTCGAAGGACGGGGCGTTGAAGATCACGGACCCGAGGGACCCGATATCCGGGTACCTGTGCGCACGACTGATCATGAGGTCGCTAGGCATCGAGCTCGCGCTGAAGCAGATCGCGCTACTGTCGCGCGACGACGGCCGCGGGGCCCTGTGCACGCATGACCTCCTCGAGCTCTGGGAAGATCTGCCTGAAGAAACCCGCAACCTCCTGGAGAGAAGATTCCGAAGCGAGGTGAAGATCCACCGCATCCGACGGGACAACCCGCGGGCATTCGAGACCGAGGAGCCCCCGACCATCAAGGAGGTCTGCGGGAAAAACCGTCACGGATTCATCGACGCCCGGTACATCTCAGAAGCCCGCCCGAAGCCCTTCATGACGGACGAAGACTTAAAAGGGGTCCTCATGTTCCTCACTGACTGGATCCTCGGGAAGATGGGCTACGCCCCCGCGTGCATGCCCGCCGACGACGCCACACTCCAAGCTCGGTACGAGCCGAATCCGGTCCCGACCCAACAGGCCGAGAAACAGCGGACGGGACACACCACACGTCCGCGCCACTCCTGACACCGCCGAAGCGGCCGCGGGTTCCGCACAGCGCACCTCAGACGCGAAGGATAAGAAGAATTGTGCGTCGATTGCCAAGACTGCGGGGGTATCGGTGTGGTCGTGGACGGGCTCCATTGTCGGTGCGAGGGTAGAGGAATTGCGGTCGAGGTGAGGCGGTTTCGAGCCGGCACTCATGAAGGCGTGTCAGGCAGGCGGTGCGGCCGGGGGGCGCAGGAGGCGAAGCGCAGCGGGGCTATAGCACCTGCGGGCGCAGTCAGGACAGGGCAGATAGCGTTCCGGGAGGCCACGGAGTCGACCCGGCCCCCGCGGCGTTCGGCACGCCAGAGTGGCGCATTTCGGCCGTTTACCATTTCCCATCTTCCGGATGAGCACGGCCTTCCGGAACGGTTACCATCGCTCTTTATTCCCGAATCGCGCCCGTTCGGTCAGGCTGTGGAATCCTGCGTCCGGCGGGTGAGATCGGTGTGCGCGGCCGAGTCGATCCCCTCCCCGAGTAGTCGTTCACTACCTCGGCCCGTCCAGCCCGCCACGTTGCGGCAGAACCGTCACTCCAAGCAAATTTGTGCGCCGTGCACGCCGCCGCATCGGCCGGCACCGGCAATCCCTATTCGCCGAACCGATAGACGATCCCCAGGCGGACGACGCCCAGTCTGTTCCTGACGGTGTAGCGGCAGGCCGTCTTGGCGCCGCCGGGCCCGCATGAATTGTTTCCGGACAGGTTGACGCGATAGGTCTCGCTGCCGAAGTCCAGATACGAACCGTCCAACCGGAGCGCCCAGCGCGCGGCCAGCGGCATCTCGAAACCCGCGCCGATCGCCCAACCGACTTCCGTCGAACCGCGGCGGAACGAGTCGTCGGCGTCCAGGCGCAGATCCCTTTCCAGACATGTGCTCCCGCTGTAGTCGGTATCCGTGACCGAATTGACGATCCGCGCCAGCGCCGGCCCGCCGGACACGAACACGCCGACGCCGCCTATCGTCTCTTCCACCCCGACACGCACCGTGGCGATCCACCGAAACCGCGACGACGACGCTTCGTCGGTACATCCCGGATCGAGCCGGTCCGTACTCGCCGACAGGTCGCCGAACATCGCGTCGGCCTCGACCCGGAACCGGACGCCGCCGATGCCGAATCGCTTGCCCACGAGCAGACCGCCGACAGCGCCTCCCCCAACCTGGCCCTAGCCCGTATGCGTCAGTGCGCCGTGGAAAGGCGCGTTTTCCTAGTGGGTGCGAAACCCACCCAACAATTGTCGCTTTCGGTTGGTAGCAGCCGGGGCGGGACATGGAGGTAACGACATGGTCTGAAGCACTCCGGTGACAACGGGCTGCGTTGAGCAGCTCAGTAAACGTGCAGGCCGGAACGCGTGTGAACGCTATATGCGCTGTAGCACATATAGCGTTTTATGGGCTGTTTCCCGTTATGCGCTGGAGCAGCCGTATCGGGTTGTGGAACCTGGGACGGACCGCACGCTGCCAGCGCATAACGTTTCCTGTTCAGAGAGTTCGCAAGTATTCCATGATCCCGTGCCTTTCGTGGTATGGTCTGGCCAACTTCGGTTCTGCTGCATCGAAGAGTGCGACCGCCCTGGCTTTTCTCTCGAGGTCGATTTCCGCATAGACGGCTGTCGTGTTCAGATTCGCATGGCCGAGCCATGCGCGTATTGTGTTCAGGTCGACTCCCGACCGCAGCATATGGGTCGCTGCCGTATGTCGAATGACATGTGGACCGACCTTCCTTCCGTTCAATGACGGGGCGTGGATGGCGGCTTTCTCTGCACACCGCCCAACCAATTGTCGGATGCCCGATCGGGTAATCGGCCGCCCGAGGCGATTCAGGAAGACAGCGTCCCCGGCTTTGCGTCCTGCCACCAAATCCGCAAGCGCCAGCGTTGATTCCCGCAGAAGGGGGCACAAACGCGTTTTGCCTCCCTTGCCAAGCAAGGTAACCCGCGAGGGGACCGTGCCCCGGTCGACCAATTGCAGGGCACCGACCTGCAACTGTGCCGCCTCGGAAACGCGGGCACCCGTGTGGTACAGGAACAACAGCAAGGCGCGGTCCCTCCGGCCTTGGGGTGTTTCGGTGTCCGGCGCGTCAAGCAAGGCTTCGATTTCGTGCTTTTCAAGGTAGCCCACTGCAGGAAGTGTGGCCTTCTTTCTGGCGATGGCGCGGATCTGGCCGCACCATTCGACATGCTCGGGACAGCGTGCGGCCACGTAGCTGGCGAAGGCGCGGATGGCCGCGAGGCGTTGGTTGCGAGTGCGGGGGGAGCAGCCGCGTTTGTCCTCGAGATGTGCCAGGAATGCGAGCACACGCTCGGCACTCAGGTCGCGGACATTCAGCCGGTCCACCGGTGCACACGCCTTGTCGGCGGTGAAGGGAAGCAACAGAGCCAGCGTATCGCGATAGCTGATTTGGGTGTTTCTGGCTAGATTGCGCTCGCTGACGACATATTCCTCGAGGAAGCGGCGCAGCCAACGTCCCAGTGAACCGGCATCAGACATGGCTGCCTCCCGCTCCTGACTGCACATAGCGCTCAAAGCGCAACGCGGCCTCGTGCAGCAGTTCCGGGGTCATGCGGAGATAGGTCTGGGTGCCGGCGACACTGGCGTGGCCCAGATAGGTGGACAGCAAAGGCAGCATGCGTTGCACGTCC
>CAXXUY010000005.1:0-153569 GCA_963664715.2 Paracoccaceae bacterium | reverse complement strand
CGACCATCCGGCCGGTGACCTTGCCGGTGGCGACATCGAGAGCCGCCATCAGGCAGGTGGTGCCGTTGCGCCTGTAATCATGGGTGCGGGTCCCGGGATGGCCGGGCTTCATCGGCAGCGGCGTCTGCGCCCTCCCTCCGGGTTCTGAGACCCCCGGCGCCGCCCGCAAAACTTCATATGTGTCTGATCAGGGACATCCCCAAACACAAACAGACCATTATTATCAGTTCGGACTGAGAAGGAACAACTGGAACGAATATTCAATTCCCAAGACAGGAGGAGACAATGTCAGTTTCAAGCAGCATCAGAACGGTAGTGGGGCTTGCATGTGCGGCCGTGACTGCCGGTGTGTTTGGCAGTGTTGCCTATGGACAGGCCTTTGTTATCGGGGCGGCACATCAGGGTCTCTCTCGACCCATCAACGTATCCGGCTCGGAGGGAGTGAGACAGGCAGCAGAAGAGCTTGGTGTCGACCTGCGTGAAACCGACGCCCAGGACAAGTTCGACAAGCAGCTTAACGACGTCCAGGATCTGCTCGCGCAGGGAATCGACGGATTGCTGGTATTTCCGGCAGATAGTGGCGGTGCCCTGGAATTCATCAGCATGGCCCAGGAAGCCGGTGTCCCGATCATTGGCGTCACGACGCCGATCGGCGTTCCCGACCCGAACGACCCCTACCGTCCCGCCGAGGGATTGGCCGGGTTTGTCACCTGGGATGATGTGGGTGCCGGGGAGATTGCGGCTGAAGCAGTCATGGCGCATTTCGGCGAACGCGAGGAGCCGGTCAGCATTGCGGTGCTGGAGGGTCGTAGTGGATATCTGAGCGTCGACCTGCGGCGCAGGGCGTTTGACACCACGCTTGATGATGCGGGTTACCCCTATGAGATCGTAGGCGCGCAGCCTGGCGACTGGACTCAGGAAAAGGGCGAGGCGGTTTGCCAGAATTTCATAGCCGCCAACCCTGAACTCGATGCCATCTATTCGATGTCGGACGAGATGTCGGTCGGCTGTGCCCGGGCCATTGAAGGTGCGGCAAGTGATGCCGCTCTCTTCTCCGTCGGTGGTTCTGCCAAGGGAATCGATCTGATCAGGTCCGGTGCGATGGTCGCAACGGTTTGCTACAAGCCGAAGGACAATGGATACCTCGCCGTGTATGCGATGGTTGATGTGCTGAAGGGTGGGGAACCCAAGACCGACGCTGCGACTGTCAGCGATTCTCCAGCGGTCACGGTCGACAACCTGGACGACTGCGAAGCCCAGTGGTGAATCGACATGGCTGGCATCAGCCTTTCGGTTGATGCCAGCCGTTTTTCCCCAACCGATGGCAAGTGGCTGGGGATGCAGACAAATCCTGGAAACGTGGCAGGGGGAGAAGTGAGTTTCGGGTGATCTTCGAAATGAGGACATATCACTGCGAACCGGCCCACGTTTCCAGGTTTATTGAACGGTGCCGGATCCGGACTCTCCCGCTGTGGAAAGAACACGACATCCACCTGGTCGGTTTCTGGCAGACGATGATCGGCTCGACGATGGATGTGGTCTACATGCTCGCATGGCGCGACTTGCACCACTACGAGACGGCGTGGAAGGCATTTCAGTCTGACGAGAGATGGCTTCGCATCAAGGCTGAATCAGAGGCAGAAACCGGTCAGTGGGTGTGGGGGATCGACACGGCCTTCCTGTCGCCGACGGAGTTTTCGCCGTTGGGCGGTGAGGATGACCAATTATCGCTACCGGGAGCCGGAACCTGATCATGGAGTCAGCAAACCAGGCAATCGGAGGACGCGTCGCCGTCGTTGCCGGAGGTGTCGGCGGAATTGGCCGGGCGGTAGTCCGGCTTCTGGCCAGGGCGGGCGCGGTCGTTCACTCGGTTGACGTCCATGATGACGATTCTTCGACTGGCCACCGGGTCGATATTCGAAGCGCCGAGGAGTGCCGGAATGTCATCGGTCGTATTGCCGATCGTGACGGACCCGTTGGCGTGCTGGTGAATTCGGCCGCTGTATTGGGCGAGGTCGGACCGGTCGAGAGTCTTGATCTGGCAAGGTGGCAAGACACCTTTGCGGTGAACGTCGAGGGTACGCTCAACATGATCGCCGCAGTCCTGCCCGGAATGTACGAACAGGGATTTGGTCGGATCATTAATATTGCTTCGATGGCAGGAGAATACGGAGCCCCGAACAAGGCGGCGTATGTTGCTACGAAGCACGCGATACTTGGATTGACCAGGACTGTTGCGCTCGAGGCCGGCACCCGCGGGGTCACCTGCAACGCAGTGTCTCCATCATGGGTGGATGTCGGCTTGGGGCGGCGGCAGTTCGTGGACATCGCACGAAAGTCAGGCGAGGTGACAAGCGAGGAAATTTCAGGTCGGATCGCGCAGTCCTCCGCTGTTGGAAGACTCGTCGAGGTCGATGAGGTAGCCTCGATTGTTGTCGATATCCTGAAACACCCCTCCATAACCGGCACACGGATTGCGATTGACGGTGGTGTCGGGGCCGGGAGCTTCAACATCATGCGGCCAACGGACAGCGACGAACAATGATGTTGCAAGCCGAGTGCCACCTGAATCGTCCTGCAGTGATTCGCAACTGCAATGGCTTCCGGAAAGCAGCGCGTCAATGACAACTGATAACTCGGCCCCTGCGGAAGGTGGCGGCAGCGGAATGCCAGTCGAGGCCGCCGGCATCAGGTGGCGAGCGGCGTTCGGCATTCGTTCGGCGGGTGTGATCTACGCGCTGATCGTCCTGCTCGCCGCCCTGACGCTGTTTTCCTGGCTGGACGGACGTCCATTCTATCTGAATTCGATCAATGTCGCGAACCTCCTGGAGCAATCCGCGCTGCTGGGCATTATTGCGGTGGGCATGGCATTGCTCCTGATCAGCGGCAGTTTTGACCTGTCAGTCGGATCGCTGGCGGCGCTTGCCGGAATCGTGACGGCCCTGGGGGTGAACGCATTCGGCCTGGTTCCGGGGATCCTGTGCGGTCTTGCAACAGGTGCCGCTGGTGGATTCGTCAATGGAGCGCTTCACTGGCATGTCGGCTTGAATCCCTTTGTGGTCACTCTCGGTACGCTCAGTGCCTTCAGGGGTCTTACCCTGGTCGTATCCGACGGGCGGACGGCCATCATCGCCGATCCCGCTCGCGAGGAGGCCCTGCGATCGGTGCTTGCCGGTCACTGGCAAGCACCGAATGCGATTCTGCTGGCAGGAGTCATCGCCATCGTGGCGGCAAACCTGGTTGGATATTTCCGAGGCGACCGGAATATCCGCAATTTTGGATCGGCGCTGGGTATCGTCCTGGTCATCCTGTCGTTATTCGTCGAATATCGGCTGCGGGTTTCATATTCGACCGTCTTCTGGCTGACGCTTACCATCATTGTCTGGATAGGGCTGAGCTTCACGGCGTACGGGCACCGCTTGCGTGCTACCGGCGCAGATCTGCAGGCAGCCCGCCGTGCGGGGGTGCGGGTTTCATATTACAAGATTGTACCGTTCGTCATCGTTGGCCTCTTTGCGGGCTTTGCCGGATGTCTCATTACCGCACGTCTGGGGGCGGTTGATCCGAATGTCTTTACCGCAGCCGAACTGACGGTGATTGCATCGGCGGTGGTCGGGGGCGTTTCTCTCTTCGGTGGTACGGGCAGCGTGATCAAGGCTGCGTGCGGCGCGTTTCTGCTGTTCACCATCAACAACGGGCTGAACATGCTCAATGTCAGCTCTAACTATCAACTTCTCGTCGCGGGTTCCGTGATCATAGCATCGGCGGCGCTCTACGTGCTTGCCGAGCGGAAGGGAGGAAGAAGGGGCAGCAGTTAGAATGTCAGTTGCAAATCAACATGACCCTGGCGATGCGGTGCTCCGCGTACAGGGGATCAAGAAGTCCTTCGGCAGCGTAGCCGCGATCAAGAATGTCAGCTTCTCCATCGCTCCGGGTGAAGTCATGGGGCTGGTTGGCGACAACGGCGCCGGCAAATCGACTCTTGTCAAGGTAATCGCCGGCGTGCACCGGCCCGATGCGGGAACCGTGTTGATCGATGGCGGCG
This sequence comes from Paracoccaceae bacterium, assembly GCA_963664715.2. Taxonomy (GTDB): domain Bacteria; phylum Pseudomonadota; class Alphaproteobacteria; order Rhodobacterales; family Rhodobacteraceae; genus JAPOXR01. Next base: position 149,524 of record CAXXUY010000005.1, on the reverse strand, counting down.
AGGCCGACATCTCGTCCCCCGAACTGGCCCGCAAGGCAGGGATAGAGACGGTTTTTCAAGATCTTGCGCTGATCGACATCTTTGACGTCGCCGAAAACATGTTCCTGGGACGCGAACTCACCGTTTCAGGGCCGGCCCGGCTGCTTTCCGTGCTTCGCTACCGACAGATGAGGGCCGAGGCAATCAAGGCCATCGCCGGGATGGGGATCAACATTCCAGGCATTGCGTCGTCGATGATTTCCGATCTGTCAGGAGGGCAGCGACAGGCGGTGGCCATCGCGCGCGCGGTATTCTGGCGCTCGAAGATCCTGTTGCTTGATGAACCTACGGCCGCGCTTGGCGTCGCCGAAACCGCAGAAGTCGAACAGTTGATCAAGCGAATCAGCGGAACGGGCCGAATCGCCATCCTGATTGTCAGTCACGACATGCCGCAGGTGGCCAGGCTGGCTGACAGGGCGGTGGTGATGCGGCAGGGCAATCACGTCGCCACGCTGGAGGAAGAGGGGCTGACTCCCGGTGAACTAGTTGGATATGTCACCGGAGCCCACCCTCCGCAGGAGGGCTTCCTTCCGAATTAACGGCCACGCGAATCCGTGTTTCCATCCGGTCCGGCCGGCCGCAGCACAATCCTTCATCGGGGAGTTGACGTCATTCCTGCAGGAGGTGGCCAGCCTGTGCACCAGTCCTTGATGCGCCACTTCCTTCCGGGCGCTCTGGCAGAATTGGGCACCAGGGGAGATCCTGTCGCAGAACTGGTGGTGAGAGCGAGGGACTTGACCACAGGGACGCCGCCATCATTGCAATCGCTCAGACTGCGCTGGCCCCGCCATCCAGGGGCATGACAGTTCCCGTAATCATTCGTGATTCGTCGCTCGCGAGATAGGCTGCGAGCGCAGCAACATCCTCCGGGCTCACCGGGCCGAACATCGACTTCCTGAAAATCGGATCATCTTCCGGTATCAGGATCTTGACCCTGTCAGTCAACACGACTCCCGGGGCAATAGCGTTCACCCTGATTCCTTCCGCCGCCCACCGGGATGCCATGGCGCGGGTCATCGAAAGCACCCCGCCCTTGGCAGCGGTATAACCGTCTGCGCCCCGGGTTCCGATCAGCGCCCGCAGGGAGGTCATGTTGATGATTGATCCACCTTGCGCCCTGGCCATTTCCGGAATGACATGCCGGCAGAACAGCAATGTTCCAAAAAGATCGACATTGATGGCTCGCCAGAATCCCTCAAGGTCAAGCTCTGTGACCGAGCCATCCTTCGCGGTTCCGCCAGCCGCGGTCGCCCCGCCGCCCGCGCAGTTGAACAGGACATCAATCCGCCCGTTTACCGAGAGCGCCGATCCCGTGGTTCTGCGGACATCTTCTTCGCTAGACACGTCGCAGCCGACAGGCTGTGCCTCGCCACCTGCATGCCGGATCTCGGACACGGTCTCCGTCGCAGCCTCGACAACGACATCGGCGGCGACGATGTATGCACCCTCCGCGGCAAACCGTATCGCCGATGCCCGACCGATTCCGTTCCCGGCTCCCGTGATTAACACGACTTTGTCTTCCAGCCGTCGCATCATCATTCACCCTTGTTTTCCCAACTGCATGGAGCCATGCGCACGCCCCCAACTACCTGTTCGACAGGGAGAATTTCGATTGTCGAGACATTTACGCGCATGGGCGCATCCAGCGCAAACAGAATCGTCCGGGCAATGTCCTCCGGTTGCAGGGAACGGATTTCGGTATCAGCCATCTTGGCAAGGCCTTCGGGGTTTCCGGACGCGACCCCATAGAATTCGGTTTCCACCCTACCCGGACAGATCTCGGTCACGCGTATCCCCGTGCCCGCCAGTTCCACCCGCAGGTTCTGGCTGAATTGATGTATCGCCGACTTGGTGGCACCGTACAGGGAAGAGATCATCGTGTGCAATCCGGCGATGGATCCGATGTTGACAACATGTCCGAGATTGCGTCGTTTCATTCCACGCACTGCACAGGCGGTGATCTGTATGGGGGCCTGCACGTTGGTTTCCAGCGATGCACGGATATCTTCCTGGGTCATGTCGGAAAGTCCGGCAATGCCATGACCCACGCCGGCGTTGTTGACGACGATGTCCGGTTCAAACTCACCAACCACCTCCAGAACATGCTGACAGTCGCGCACATCACATGTGATCCAGTCACAGCCGGTTTCGTCAGCCAGGTTCCTGAGTCGTTCACTCCTTCTTGCCAAGGCGAGCGTCGTGCGTCCCGTGCCCGCAATCGCGCGCACCGTTGCCGCACCGATTCCACTGGTCGCGCCGGTCACCAGGGCTCGCTTCAATTGACGTTCTCCCATTGCCCCGCATGCCTCGAATTGATCGCTTCCCGATGGCTGCTAAAGAGACCGCGGCCACTGGTCAGCATCCATGATGTCTAGAGTCTGTACCCAATACCAAACATATTCCCACACATTGCCAACAAATTCAGTCGCGGAATCGATAGCAATTTGAACAACGGACAAAAGCGTCTTCCTTGTCAGAACATCTTCGCGAAAATTGAAGTTATCGATCCGGATGAATAAATGTCCAGACCTTGCCTAAATGGGGAGAACCAAAATGTTGGGGGTCAAGCTGCAACCTCGTTCTGCGCTTTAACCACGTTGTCACTGCTGAAGAGGGCTGGATGCCAGGTCAGAACTTTGCTTTCGGAGTATTGTTGAGCACACGGATCTGGTCTGAAACATGAAGCGCACCCCCGGTCCTGATCCCCACGAGACGCTCCCGGTCCTCCCCGCTCAGAACGATCTGTCTTCTCCTGCTCCTTGCCATTGCGGTCCTGCTCCCGTTCGAAAACTGTGCGGCATTCGCCGGAAGTGGTTGAATCATACTCCACGGGAAAATGGAATCCCCAAACACGAACAGACGACTAGTCTCCGGTAGATTCACTGTCCCCGAGACAAGCCCCTTGGCCGACTTCTTGCAAGCTGGTTGAGGGGCACCCGCCCCCGACCATCACACAATTCGAGCGGAATTGACCGGATTCCCGTCAAGAATTCTGAAAACTCTCAGACATAGCGGAAGGGAACATGCCGCTGGCCAGCGGCTGACTTCACGGGTCAGTGGAAGTTGCCAGCGCAAGACTTTCTCGTCCGTGCAGATGCGCCGGTCCCGGACGCCCTGTGTCGTTTGGTACCAGGAGACGGGCCTTGCGGCGTGTGCCGGGCGACGCCGTGTCGAAGGCCGGCGGGAGACCCGCCCTTCCGGGTTGTGCCGAGATTCGAAGACCGCACGATGCAAGTCAGGATTTCCCCTGGTTCCCCTGCTCTGCACAGCTGACGATCAGGGCCTTGATCGGTTCGAACAGGTCCCTGAGATGATCTGCATCCCTTGCCTCGCGCTTTATGTGCGTCAGCACGCCCTTGAGGAGCACGGACAGGCTCTCGAGCGCGACGCCTCGCTGCCTGAGATGACGTTCATGCGGGGCGAGCGCCGACCGGATCGCGCTCTTGTACGTCTCCCTGATCTCGCTTCTCCTGTCCTCGGAGAGCCCGTCGCCGATTTCCAGTATTTCGTCCAGGTGAGGAGGTCTTTGCATCGCCTCAAACGGGATTTCCGCCAAATGCCCGAAGAGAATCTCCAGCCGGCCTGACAGGTCGGTGACGTTCGCACAGTCGCGTTCGACGTCAGCCCTTGACTTGTCCGCATAGTGCAGAAGCGCCGCGAAAATGAGGTCTTCCTTGCCGTCAAAGGCGTTGTAGACAGTCTCGGGTCTGTTCCGAATGAGTGCTAAATCGTACGGGAAGAACAGCAGTGCCAATAGAAGAGACTGAAAGGAAAGGCGATTTTCCGATTGTTTTTACCGTTGTGCATCACAAACGGAGGTTTGTGGAGTGGTGCCAAAATCAGCTCTCTGGTGCTGGATTCATGTATCATTACCCGTTTCTCAATGAATTTCTCACAAACGGGCATGTCATTGCCGGTTGACAAATCCTTGGCGTACTTTCCTGCACTCATCCGTAAGCGACCCGGAGCTGCCCTGGGCTGTGAATTGGAGTTGAATTCAAGCGGCCCCTGCCTTGACGAATGCAGCGCTCCATGGAGGAACTCTTCCAAACTGCATCCGTCAATCTGGCTGTTCAGGCAAAGGATAGGGTGATTCTCGGGCGCGAGTCCAGACAGGTCAAGTGTTGACCGCTTTTCGCCTGCAATCTCACATCAGCATCCAACGGTTTCGATCGTAGCGGGGAATGAACTCAGGGCCCAATTTGATAGCCACGCTCCGAAGCGACGGGATCCGCCCCCATCTCCTTGATATAGAGATCGCGGTAGGGATACCGGTTGCCCAGCACCCCCCGCACAGATCCCCGCATGCGCGCTAACGCACGAGGCTCCTGCCTTGGGTGGTGACGGCAAGTCGGCCAATTGCAGACCAGTCCGTGCGGTCTTTCTGCGAGCGCTTGCGCAGAGTGCGCAGGAGCAGGCGTTTGACCGCGACCAAGAACGCTTTCAGGGTGCTTGAGGTTCCCGGAACGGCAAAGTAATTCAGCCATCCGTTGGTGACCCTTTCGAGCCATCGGACCACCTCGTGCCTGCCCAGATGCATGCGTTTGCGCAGTTCGTCCTTGATCCGCCTGAGGGTCAGCCTCATTCGTTTCCGCGACGGTTTGCCCCCCAGCCGGAATCTGCCGTTTCTGGTCTTGCCGCAGAAGTGCGTTATTCCCAGATAGTCGAAGGTTTCCGGTTTGCCCCGCCCACGGTGCTTCCGGTCCACACTTGCAAACCGTCCGAACTCGATGAGCCGGGACTTGCACCCGCTGCACTCGCACCAGTTAGCTTGGCGCACTGTCATTCTGCACTCAGCCGGAGCACGACCCCTTGACCAGGTAATGCAGGCTGCGGCCGAGCCGGTCGAGTTTCCAGATGACAAGAATGTCTCCCTCCCGCAGGGCCTTCAGGCAGGCTTCCAACTCCGATTAGAAGCTGTAACCGAGTGAGACAATTGCAGTTGTGTCGCTGGATTCCAGGAACAGTTCGTCAGCGACGGCGACCATTGCTTCCTCATGGTTGAGTCCGAAGTTTGCAGACGCGCCGCGCGCCAGGTCGTATTGGAGTCCAAGTGCAGCCGACACTTCCCTCTGCCCTTCTATCTCGCCGTAGTGACCTTCGACTGACAGCCCGAACACGGTTATCTTTCTGCGGACTCCGGTTGAAACATACCATCTTGTGGCGTTTTCAAGTCCTGGCGAAGAGAAGCGTTCATGACCCAGTCCGATGTCAAATGACGTGCTTCCGTAGATGACTTCACCGACCAAGCTGCTTCCCAGGGTGGAATACCGGGTTGATTCATCTTCGGTCAGAAGGCTCCCCTGGCCGACGCGCAGTGCAAGACGGTAATCCTTGTTGCCGTATGGCCTCTGGTACATTGCACCCAGCTCAATATTGCTGTCGTCATCGGCCAAGCTACTGGCGACCCAGGGTCCGAACCTGCCGACATAGCCCGCACTCCGGTCAGTGAGTTCGCCGTGGAAGTTGTCGAACGCCAGATCGGCAGCACCGAATCCGCGCTGGCGGCGGGTCTGCTCGCGGACCGTGTCCGAGACGTTGCCTATCAGCAATGTCCCCCAGATGCCTCCGGCTGACAACGCCAGGTCATCGGTGTATTTCTTGTCCGGGTCGGGACTCAGGGACCGGTTCGTGACGTATTGGCCCGAATAGCTCGCCTCCACCCGCAATCGGTTCGGAAGCTGGGTCTCGGCACTCACGCGCAGGCCGCTGATCAGGTCAGCCCCGTTTGCATTCTCGACATCGGAACCGGAGGTCATCCGAGCCTCGAGCGACCCGGTCAACGTCAGCGTCACATCGCCCAGTTCCATCGCCATTGGTTCATCGAGAAAGGGCATGAATCCGGAATTCGGTGCATTGGACTGCGCATCCGCAGAAGGCGCCTCCAGCAGTCGGGCGATCATGACAGCAGCAAGGAGAGCAGGCTGCAGAATAATGGAACGTGCCATCGAGTCAGGCTCTTACCGGAAGAGTTGTGCGGAAGGCGTGACGGGCAATCTCGCGCCCCGACGCCAATCCCTGGTCACTGTCGATCGCCCAGTGAACGCCGCCATAGAGCCGGCTCATCGCATTTTCCTCGGCCATATGGCTGAGGCTCGTCCAATGGCGCGTGACACCCTGCAGTTGGGGCCACAACACATGGTCTGGTGACCGGCCGGAAAAGGCGATGTCGTCCTGCCCGAGAAATAGTGCGATCATCTCGGCGGCGGCCGCTCCGAATGTGGCGTGGCCCGAGGTGTAGGAAGGGAACTCCGGTGTTGGAATGTAGCTGTGCCAGCCGCCTTCGGCCTCAACGCGCGGATCGAGATTGCCGAACGAGAGTGCGCGGTCCCTGATTGCGGTCTCGGGACGAAGGATATCGTAGTGATACTTGTTGTCCCAGGCACAGATGGACGCATCGCACTGGGTCATTCCGACCAGGGCAACCGCTCGGGCAAGATCGATAAAGCCGAGACCGCGATCCTGCAGAAGCTGCATTGCGATATAGAGGAAGTGGCCCGGATTGGTTACGCCCCAGGGCCCGTCTTCCCAGAACAGCGCAATCTCGGACTCATCGGCCGTACGTGTCGCACTGTTCATGCCGCCAAGTCGCCGGACCGTGTTGAACTCCTCCGCGAATTCCGGACTCTTCGGATCGTAGAAGCCGGCGACACGAAACTGCGAAGCACTGCTCATCGTCCAGGGCATGATTTGCCCGTGGCCGGGATACAGGCATCGATCGAATGATGGAAAGGCGGGACCGGGAGAGGCCCCGTAGTACGGGGCGGTTGGACTCCACTGCAGTACGTCATCGCGCCGTGCATATCGACCGAGATAGTAGTTGACCTCGCTCGGCTCCGAGCCGTCATCGGTCCTGAGGTCGAGCAACATGCGGCCGGCTGTTCGTCCCCACTCGACCCCCAGAGACTTGGCCTCACCGTCCGGAAACAGCTTCAGAAAGGCATTGCGTTCGAAGAGGAACGGTTGCTGAAAGGCCTCCGCGGCCGCCATTGAGAAGGCCACGCCGTATGCAACTTCCTGATCCGCTGCTGACGGTCCCTCGCCAATGCCGTAAGGTTCGCCATAGGCTCTTGCGATTCCGTTCGCAGCAAGAAATCCTGCGGCAGTGGCAATCCCCAGATTGTAGGCTGCCCGCGGTGCCAGCACCCGCTGGTCGCGAATCTGCTGCAGGGCCGCATCTACCCAGTAGAAGACCACATTGTGGTTACCAGGCTCCAGAATCTGGCTCGTGTAGGACGACCGGCTTCCGTGGGGAGCGGCGAGCGAACCAGCCCCTCCGGCAAGAGGTATGGAAATTGCGGTTGACCCGAGGGTCTTCAGAAACTGTCTCCTTGTCTGGCCCGATCCGGCCCCGGGGTCCACGCTGTAGTGCTGCCTTTCGAGGGCCGGAATTCGATTTTCATGCCTTGAATGCAATGGTGCCTCCATGCTTTGGCTGGGTGTTCCTGATGACGGATCTGGTTTTGTCCGGATGGATCCATCCGAACGATTTCGCAGGCACTCGGCCGTGTGTTGGAATCCTGCGTGAGCAGCCGGATTTCGGTCGGCGGCGTATCTTGCCGAAACAGGCCGGGGGACTGCCGGTGTGGATTCGCCAGAGCACCGCCTCGAGAAACAGCTGGTTGTCTGCCGCGGTGACACCGGGATCCGCGCCCACATGGCGTCGGTCAGCACCGTCCTGTCTGCGCTTTCATTCTGATACTTGCCTGTACTGCTCGTGTCGCCGTTTCGGCGATCATTGCAAATAAGATAGGTAATAGGGGCAACTTGCCGGGAATTTGATTTTCCTTGAGTTGTTGTTCTGCACTGGCGGCGCGGGGTTCTGATCCGGAATCTTCGACTGTCCCCCTGTCTTCCGGCATAGTCTGATCCGGGGCATTCAGGGGATTCCACTGCGAATCGTCCTGTGATTCAATGGGGTATGGGTGATTCGCAGACAGATCGCCAAGCCGATGCCAGCCATGCGGCGCTGATGGCGGAACTCTCGTCCCTTCGGGATTTGCTTGCAAAGAGGGACAACCGGCTTGCCGAACAGGATGAACGGCTTGCGGAGTTGACCGGGTTGATCCGGGACCTGCGGGACGAGATCAGGTTGCTCAAGAACCTGCCGCGGCGTCCGGAACTGAAGCCGAGCGGTCTGGCCGCATCCGGCGCCTCCGGAGCCGGCCGGTCGAAGACGCAGGGCAAGGGCCGAAAGAAGGGCCGGGGCCCGCGGCGCCGGAACCCGAACCTGCACCGGCGCGACGAGAGGGTTGCCCTCGAGGATGTGCCCGAGGGTGCGGAACGCAGGGGCTACCAGGCGCACACTGTCCGCGACATCGTGTTCCACGCCGAGGAGGTCACCTGGCGGCGGGAGGTGTGGCGGTTTCCGGACGGCAGCCGCCATGTGGCGCCGCTTGCGCCGGGTGTGGCGGCGGGACGCAGCCAGTATGGTCCCGGCGTCAAGGCGCTGGTGATCATGCTGTATCACCAGTGCCAGTCGACGGTGCAGCGCATCGCGGCATTGCTGAACGGATTGGGCCTTGAGATATCCGCTCGCCAGGTGGGGCGGTTCCTGAACGGGGACACGAGGGTCATCGTCGAGGAGCAGCAGGAGGTGCTGAGGGCAGGCATGGAGAATGCGGCATGGATCAATGTCGACGATACCGGCGCCCGGCACAGGGCGGCAAACGGCTATTGCACGGTGATCGGCAACGATGTCTTCACCCATTTCAGGTCGACCGGCTCGAAGAGCCGCCTCAACTTTCTCGAATGTCTCTGTGCCGGTGACGTGGCCTACAGCGTCAATGATGCCGGGCTCGAATACATGCGGCGCATGAAGCTGACAGGAAAGGCGGTCCGGCGTCTCGCCGCGGACCGGCAGCGGCGCTTTGCCGATGCCGATGAATGGCGGACCCATCTGGCCGCACTCGGCATTGACCGCATGAAGGTGTTTCCGGACCCGGTGAAGATCGCCACCGAGGGTGCGCTCTGGGGCAGCATCTGCGATGCCGGTCGCATTGCCGGAACCGTGATCCTGAGCGACGATGCCGGCCAGTTCAATGTCGGCGATGCCCACTCTCTCTGCTGGGTTCACGCCGAGCGACTGGTTCGCAAGCAAGGGGGCAGTTCCGAATTCCAGCGCATGCGTGTGGATGCGGTGCTGGATGATGTCTGGGGCTATTACCGGGAACTGTCTGCCTACAGGAAGACCCCCTGCAATACACGGGCCCAGGCACTGTCGTTGCGCTTCGACGAGATCTTCGGACGGCGGACCGGCCATGCCAGCCTCGACAACCTGCTGCGGCGGCTGAGGGCGAACAAGGATGAGCTCTTGCGGGTGCTCGAGTATCCGGCCACGCCGCTGAATTCGAACCTGGCCGAAAATGACATCCGGGCCCATGTCACCCGGCGGAAGATCTCGTTCGGATCCCGGAGCGAGAGCGGGCGTGCGGCCCGGGATGCCTGTCTCGGGGCATTGAAGACCTGCAACAAGCTCGGCGTGCCGTTCTGGGACTATCTGTGCAACCGCCTTGGCGTTGCCGGTGCCGCCGAAGTGCCAAGGCTTGCCGAGATCATCACACGCCGCGCCACAGCCTGACGCATCCTCTCATACGAAACGCAATTCCCGGAAAGTTGCCCCTATTACTAAGATAGCATAGAAGCGGCTGATTTTACAATTCGAATGTCAACAGGCCCTCGCCCGCATATTGCAGTGCGCCATGAAAGGCGCTTTTCCTGGTGGGTGCGAAACCCACCCAACAATTGTCGCTTTCGGTGGTAGCAGCCAGAGCGGGACATGGTCTGAAGCACTATGTGCTGGAGCAGCTGTATCGGGTTGTGGAACCTGGGACGGACCGCACGCTGCCAGCGCATAACGTTTCCTGTTTACAGAGATCGCAAGTATTCCATGATCCCGTGCCTTTCGCGGTATGGTCTGGCCAACTTCGGTTCTGCTGCATCGAACAAGAGTATGCCAAGGCCGAAGGGCGCCAGAGAAGCCTGCACCCTGGCAAGCGCCTCTGCTGCCGGAGCAGACAGGATTGCCTGCGCATCCTGGTACCCGTCGACCACCTGGCTGACGAAATTATCACCGGTGCTGTAGCGAAGATCGAGTTCAAGCCCGGGAATCGCCTTGTCGAGAACCACGAATCCCGATGGAATCTCCCGCTTGTTGGACGCAAGCCCTTCATTTGCGAATCCTGAAGCCAGCAATGCCGACACCAGGATCACCAGCAATCCCATGACGACCGATCTGCCTCCCGGCCTGACCGCACCGACCTGGTGTTTTCCGGTAACTGCCGGACTCCTGAATAGGAAGGAAGAATACGACGCCAGGCCGCCTGCAACAGCACCAGACGCTGAAACTCCTGCATCTTCTCTCTCCGGGTGCTTCTCACCTGTGAATGGCAAAACCGAAGTCGGCGGACAGGCCGAAACCTGCCTCCGCCAGCCAGCCCGGCAGGGCTCCTTCCAGGACAAGGATCCTGCCGGCGTGAGTTTTTCGATATACATCGTCCGCATGGTAAGCCTCGGTCATGTCAGAGGCCGAATTGCTGCTTGATGCCGCCAATGAAGGTCGCATCATCGGCCAGCTTCCGGCCATCCAGCAATTGCTCGGCATCGGTGCCTGCGCGGTAGCGCAACCTGTCCGAGTCGTCATTTGCCGCGGTCCAGATGACTTCAGCCACCAGTTCCGGGCTCGAATACGAGGAGCCGTCGCCTCCAAGGCCTCCCATGAGCTTGCCCACAAGATCCTGATACTCATCAATCGCCGGTTCATTGGCGAAGTCGAAGGAACGTCCACCGAAATCCGTGGCAATCATTCCCGGCTCAATAATCTTCATTCTGACGCCGATGGCTTCCAGTTCGTAATGCAGCGCCTCGGAAAGTCCCTCTACCGCAAATTTCGTTCCGTGATAGAGGGTTCCGAGAGGAAAGGTTATCTGACCGCCCATGGAGCTGATATTGACAATCGCTCCGGACCGTTGTGCCCGCATATGCGGCAACACAGCCTTGGTCACGGCAAGAAGTCCGATGACATTGGTTTCGAACTGGCGGCGAATGCGGTCCATGTCGAAGTTTTCCAGGGGTCCGTAGGCACCATAGCCGGCATTGTTCAGCAGCACGTCGATTTCGCCGAATCTGGAGATCCCTTCTGCTACGGCCGAGGATATGGATGCGCCGTCGGTCACGTCCAGGGATGAAACAAGCACATTGTCGAGTCCCTTCAGGTCTCCACTGCTCTTCGGGTTGCGCATGGTGGCAACCACATTCCAGCCTCTCGACTGGAAGAGTCTTGCAGTGGCATTGCCGATTCCCGAAGAGGTACCGGTAATGAGGATGGTCTTGGCCATGGTTCGATTTCCCTCTGGTTTGTTCCGAATGGTATTGCGGGTCGCTCATATTGATGCCTGCATTCAATGTCGAGTTCGGTGGCCTGCATGCGGATTTCACCGGAATGCCATGCTGCTGTCCTCAGGCAGTCGAACAGCACCAGCCTCGTCGATACCCTGATCGGGCACCAGAACGGGACGTATGAACACAAAGGATGCAGGCCCCAGCCAATCCGATCGCCGGAACAGCCATCGCCCGGCCCCAGAGGCACCCAGAACATGGCACTCACCATCCGGAAGCCGTGTGTCCCCGATCACATTCCGACCGAAGCCGGCCATGCCGGACCCTATCGAATTTCAGGAAGAGTCCGCTACGAAACCGGAACGTCCGATGACCCTGCCGGGCAGTTTCCCGCGCAGCATCCACCAACTTGTCCACCTGGTGGGATCGTTTGCAGGAGGGGACAAAAAATCCTACGTCAAGCGTTTCAGGCCCATTTTCTGATTGTTCTGGCCCCGCTGAGGGCCGGTTTCAGCGCCTTCAGCCCGAAATGCATGGACAATGCCCTGCGAGCGGCACGAGAAAGCACGTCCTGTTTCGGCTTTCAGGAACCGGGGACGCGTTTTCCATGGTCGCGGAGGTTTCCCTGCGCCTTTCCACGGCGCACTGACGCATACGGGCTAGAGGGTGATAGGGCGGACACCGAGTCCCTGCACAGTTCTGATACCGGGGTATCGCACTGTGCCATTGCAGGCCTCCTGCCGACCTGGCAGTCCGCATCCCAGCGGCTGCGGCCAAGCAATGCCTGCATCCGCCAGGGACCCGGCAGGCCCGCATGCTCTGACATCATCCAGCCGGTCTTGCGTGAAATCCCCGAGAGCAACCCGTCGATGAACGCTCCGCCGGTCTCGCGAAGCTCGCGACGGCCGAAACACCGGACCGAGCCGCTCCTTCAGTGAAGACAGCTCATTCTCCCACTCAAGCAGAGACCCCGACCATTCCGAAACACCCATTGCTTATACCCCATCACGGTGAAAATCGAGCCCGTGAATCACAACTTATGGAGAAATTGTTTTGAAGAAAGTTCCAAAAGTCCACGAAAGGGACATGCAGCGCAGCAGAAAAGAAGTTGAGGAAGTTACAAGTTTGGGCGTGGAACCCGAACCCGACCGACCAGTATTCTATTTGGAGGTAGGAGTTTTCCATAAAGGTCAACCTGACGGGCACCGTTTATCACTCGCACTGTCCCCTCCTGCTGCGAAGCAGGTCGCTGATCTTCTGAATCAATCGGTGGACGATTACCTTTTGGGAGTTCCACGCCAGGAAACGGAATGATCTTTGACATGCCATACCATCCGTGCCAGTTTGAACCGTCAAGCAATTACAGGGGTCATTTCCTGTCTGGTAACAAAAGGCCAGCCGATAGGCTGGCCTTTCCTTTTTCAAGCAATCAGATCCCTGTAGCGCAGCCCTTGTTGTTTCCCGGTTTAGGCCGACACCGATTTGCCTGGAAACCGGATTGGTCCGGGATGCTCGAGCTGTCTTCTTTCCCAGGCAGAGCAGTTTTCCAGCAGCTGGTTCAGAACAGTGTTTTTGCTGCCTGGCTGTGTTTGGCCGGGAGCGGAAGCCGAACCCCCTCCTCCTCGAGCTCGCGGACCGTTGCCACCAGCTGCGGCAGGCTCCGGCCCAGCCGGTCGAACCTGGTCCCGGAGTGAACGCCATTGGATTCGTCGCGATTGGTGGCGGCAGCAGAAGCGTCATGCCTGGTTGATTGGACGCAATTGAACCGGCATGGCCTCGCTGTCCAGACCACAGCCTGGAATCCAGTGTCAGCCTTGCCAGGTGCTCCGCCCCGGTAACCAGGAGCGGTGGAGCCCGGAAGTCAGCCAGGCCTGCTCCCTCCCCTGAAGAGGCACAGCTGCCCCGGGTTAGAGCAATCCACTTCCGCTGCCGGTCATGGGAAATGCAGCGCCGGAGCGGAGCAACGCACAGCATTGCTGATAGGGCCGCATTCCGTCAAGCCGGTTTGCCTGGTCCCGGCATGGCCTCGCTTTCCGGACCGGGTTTCAATCCCGTCTGGCCGGGTTTGCCCTTTGCCTTGCGCTCTGCCAGAATGGAGGTGGCCAGCTGTCCGGTTTGTTTCTCGGCTTCTGCCGCTTCCAGAGCTGGCACCCAATACCAAGAAGGACAAGCATGACCGGCAGCGCCATCAGTCCAATCGCCATCTCCATTGTCTTTCCTGCCTTACCAGCCTTCCCTGTCCCGGACACTGTCCGCACTACGTCCTCCATCCTTGATGTGTCAAGGCCGGCAGGACCGCCTTTGAGGGCCTCGTCCCCGCATGAAACAATCGATCGGCGAAGGCCGGACGCGATCCGCGCTGATGCGAACGTGATGACCCGGAACAGCAGGTGGCGCTTTCCACTTTCGTGCTGTACAAGTACTGCATTGTGTTTCCAAAAAGGAGACGGAGCCATGCTTGCCCTGCGACTGCCTCCCGAGATCGAAGAGCGCCTGTCCGCCCTGGCCAGGGCCACTGGCCGGACCAAGAGCTACTATGCCCGCGAGGCGATCCTCGAACATCTGGACGATCTCGAAGATCTCTATCTCGCGGAACAGCGCCTGCTCGACATCCGTGCCGGAAAAACCCGGGCCATTCCCCTCGAGGACGTCATGAGGGACCATGGCATGGAGAGTTGAGCTGGATCCTGCCGCAAGGCGGGAACTCGGCAAGCTTGATCCGCAGGTGCGGAACCACCAAAATCTCCGGGGTCAAGCTGCTGGCATTGTGGAGCGCCTCCTGTAACCTTGTTGCATGCCGTATGCCCGAACTGCATCGACGGCTGGATCGGCATTGCAGTTGAAGGTATGGCTGCCGGGGATAAGCCCGATGATCTGGCGGCGCGTGCTGGTGCCGGAAACCATGCCGCTAACGTCAACGGGTCTTGGCGGCCTTTGCTGGAAAGCGCTTCTCGAAGCAGCAGCAGATGCGATGGTCAAGGGCCGGAGCAGGACAAGGCTGCTGCTTGACCCCGGAGATTTTGGTAGTTCCCATGTACCGGTGGATCTGAGCATTCTGGTGAAGGAGATCGTGGTGTCGCCACACTCCGCACATGGTTCGCGGAGGTTGTGAAATCGGTCGTGCATCGGTCGGCGGTCCGCGCGTGCATAAGGCCTTCGGCCCTCCAAGGGTAACCGTTTGGGTCTGAAGGTCCTGGCCCACCGCAGCGGGACACTATATGTCCCGCTGCGGTCGTTGACAGTGGATGATTCCCATTTCGCGCTGATCTCGGGCGTCATCGCGGATGGACACACACATCGCCTGACCTATCAGATGTCGCGAGCCGAGCACACGCAACCGCACGGGGGAGCGCCGACATGTCCTTGACTTCATCTTCCGGCGACTCCATCCTGTCTCCATGAGCTGGCGGGTCGCTTTCCATGACGAGTTCGTATCGGAATTCCGCGATCTGCCTGCCAAGGTGCAGGATGAGGTGTACACGGTCGGCCGCTTGCTGGAGCAGTTCGGTCCGCAACTGGGTCGGCCGCAGGTGGATACGTTGAACGGGTCGCGGCACGCGAACATGAAGGAGATACGGTTCGGCGCGGCGGACGGGGAATGGCGGGTAGCCTTCGCCTTCGACCCCGCGCGCGAGGCCGTGCTGCTGGTGGCGGGCGACAAGTCGGGCGGCAGCGGGCGGCGGTTCTACCGTGCGCTCATCCGCAAGGCCGACGAGCGGTTCGACCGGCACCTTGCCCGCCTCGCCGATGAAAGGGGAACGCAATGACTGTCAGCCTTGATGAAATGATGGCGGAACTCGACCCCGAGCGACGGCGCAGGGTCGAGGATCGGGCCGCCGAGCTGATCGCCGAGGAAATGACGCTGCGCGAGTTGCGGAAGGCCCGCGCGCTGACCCAGGCGAGCGTCGCGCGCGAACTCGGCATCAGCCAGGACGCCATCTCGCGGCTGGAGAAGCGCAGCGATCTTCTGCTGTCCACGCTGCGCCGGACGGTAGAGGCGATGGGCGGCAGCCTGTCGCTGATCGCCAGATTCCCCGACCGTCCACCGGTCGAGCTTGCCGGCATCGCCGAACACGACGCACGCGAATGACGCCGGACTGGAGAGCGAAGGTGGTTCGTGGCCTCTCTCACTGTTCTATGTGAACTGGGCAAGGCGGAAGTCAAAACAGGAAGGAGAGATAATGCCGGACTTCACGATCACCGTTTACTTCGGCACCAACCGCAACCGGACCGGCGGGGACGAATATTTCGGATCGGGCATAGTCGAATCGAACACACACTGCGATCACCCTGCTCTGTTTCGCGTCGGCCGCGCAATCGTGGACGTCAGCTTTTCCGTGACCTCCGGTGAGGTGTCGGAGGAGCGCGCCAAAATCCACGATCTTAAGGTGTTCAAAGAAGTCCCGTCGAAGGACGGAACCGGCTTCGACAAGGTTGGCACGACTAAGCTGGTTCCAGAACTCGCCAAGGCGATGCGCCAAAACAAGGCGGATGTCCTCTGTGTCATTCCGGGCTTCAACTACACGTTCCGCGAATCTATCGAACGGGCGGCTCTGCTCGCCGCACTCTATTCGAAGCCGGAATCCACACCCCTGATCGCCACGGTCTTCTCTTGGCCGTCGGACGGAAGCCTATCGATAGCAGGGTATCTCAGCGACCGAACCGACGCGGAACTCTCAGGCCTCGCCATCGCCCGGGCAATGGATCGCCTTTCGCGGCTTTACCACCAGTTGGCGCGGCGACGGAGGTCCGACGAGGATTGCAGTCAGCGCATACATCTTGTGGCCCATTCCATGGGTGCCCATGCACTGAAGCATGCCATCATGAAGTATATCTGCCTGCAGGGTTCGCGGATGGTGCGGTTCTTCGACACTGCGATACTCGCCGCCGCTGACACCGAGCGCGACGCTTTGGAACGCGCCGACAAGATGGCACCGCTAGCGCACTTGGCGAAGTCGGTACATTGCTACATCAACGACGAAGACAAGGCGCTCGAGTGGGGCGACGAATTCGCCGACCCACCGGACCGCTTGGGATCCTACGGGCCGTTTCAACGGAACCTTGATCAGACCTTCGGCACGCCATTGTCAATTATCGACTGCCGCAGTGCGGTCACGGCTCAGGATTCGAAGCGGCACCAGTACTACAGGATGAGCCAGAAGGTGATCTCCGATATCCGTGAGGTCATTGAGGGATGCCGGGACGACGAGTTCACCCATCGCAAGTACGACGAAAGCCGAGGCGTTTATCAACTCTGAGCGATCTGCTTGGACCAAACTAGTTCTGTAGTACTACGTGACCCTCTACCTGGCCTTCAATCGTCCCAACTATAGGGTTTGAACTTTGTCAGCTTCGCACAAGTTTCGTCGAAGTCACTTTCGTCACCAAGCTCTACGGTAGCGAAGTCCCCGTGTACTTCGATCACGTGCTTGTATAGACCAACGGAAAACTGCCTTGCTTCAGTAAGAAATGCCGATGGACTACTCATACCCGAAACAAACCCCTGCAGTCCCTTGGCGATTTCGTCTTTTCTGTTGTAGAGTATAGCATTGTTGAATTCTACTCGATCAACATGACCGTTTCCGGGGTATAGGCGCGTATAGGAGAATATCCCATGCTGAACAAATCCATCTCAAAACACTCCTCAGTGGGAAGGCATGAGGCCAACCCTTCGTCCAGCTTGAAACCCTCGAAGACCTCAAAGGACTCGATAGCCAAGCGAACCAGGAAGGCGCTGGAATAGCATGAGTCGAGCCAAACGCCGATTGTTCTCTGTTCTTCACTTCCAACCGCGACATCCTCCGCCTGAAGCCCGAGGAAATCGGTGGATGACAGCACACCATCACTCAGCACCAAATCACCGTATTCTTTGCAACCATGACCAGCAAAGGCAAAGTCAAGGCCGATGGTATTTCCATAATCGCGGCGAATTTTCTTGCTGACAGTTCTTATGGCTTCATGGACCTGATTTTTCTTGGGATCAATCAGAAGAACATGCAAGTCATCAGGAATTCCTGCTTCATTTTTCTTGAAATGCTTCCAAATTACTTCGGCATCCCTGGCGGTATATTTCAACTGCGCTCCACTTCGAGATCGGATTTCTCCGAACCGAGTCTGAAACACATTCGGCTGCTGTTGTCCTTTGCAGGCGATGACGATACTCGCGCAGGGAGGTCGATAAGAAGCCCGCGATGCTTGCTCGGTTCTTGAATAGATATGGCTCTGTTTACAAATCGTATGCGTTCCCCGTGTGTTCCTTCAGATGTCCATATATGCAGCTTCGGTCCGTTTAGGCCAATAAGATTCGCACACCCCTGAAGGTTGCGGCATGAAGATCGGCTATGCGCGTGTCTCCACGAGGGAGCAGACGCTGCAAAACCAGTTGTCCAGGCTGGCCGACGCTGGCTGCGGGATGTTCTTCGAAGAGAGAATTTCCGGGGCCGCAAGACGGCGCCCAGGCTCGATGCCATGCTTGAACAGCTCCGCAAGGATGACGTGGTCGTGGTCACCAAGCTCGATCGCCTGGCGCGCTCAACGGCCGAGTTGCTTCGCATAGCCGAAGTTCTGAATGAGAAAAGCGCAGGCATACCGTCGCTTGACGAGCCCTGGGCCGATACAACCAGCCCGTCCGGAAAGATGATCATGACCGTCTTCGGCGGTATCGCCGAGTTCGAGCGATCCCTGATCCTGGCACGGACGCAGGAAGGGCGAGAGGCGTCCATGGCCCGCGGTGTCGCGTTCGGGCGGCCTTCGAAGCTTCAAGACGATCAGAAAAAGCTTGTCCTCGAACTCGTCAACACCGGCAAGTCAATCTCTGCAGTCGCAAGGACATTCAACGTCCATCCCGCGACAATCTATCGGTGCATCAACGAATTTAGGTCCTTATGATACCTCACCGTTCCTCTCAGCCCTGAGACCCGCATAGGGGACGTTGTTGCTGATGCACATCACATCACACCCTGGCTCTGTCGGTCGGGAGGAATCGGCAAGAAATCGCCTGGGATCTCCGTTTTGGCCACCACTGCTCTGACCGCCTCTGCTATAACTCGAACAAACTTCCCGCCGGCCTCAGGGTATTCGCGAAATCGGAAAACAAAACCGGTCGCTTGGTTGCCGACCCATGAACGATGTCATGGTTTCTGCTCTCGATACACTTGGCAGGTGTACATATCGACGCAAAGTTGGTTCCGCCTATCGAAATACATGAACTCATGCGAATTGGAGCCGCCCAGGCGGATTGCTTCGCCAGCACGGTACAGCTTGCCCATTGAAACACAAAAGACCGATCCGTCGATTATCTCCTTTTTGTCCGTTTCCAAGTGACACGGCGCCTTGCTGGGCGGGTCCGGGCAGTTTCCATCGAAACAGGGAGCGTACCTAACCGTAAACTCACCTGACGCCGTAAACACGAACTCAGGACAGTAGTCGCCCATGCAGTACGAAAACTGTCGGATTCTCCAGCTTCGAACCGGGCGAAATCTACCCGGAAATCCTATATGGTCATCAAGGGTCCAGCCCGACGCACGATTCCTTTGCGTTGTTTCCACATAGGTCCAGAGCCCTTTCCCATACTCAGGTTTGGGCGGCCTTCCTTGCTTCTTGACGTACACCGGACTGAGTATCGGAAGCTGCGCGACGACCTGGCACTCGGAATCTGGACAAGCACGCAAGGCGGCATCATGATGGATAATGACATGTGGTTCCTGAGCGCGAACATCGCATATTCCGAATGCCAAAATAGAGAAAAGCAAAGAGAAGAAACGCGTGAAATTCTTGACCGTGCGGGACTTCGGGCGATCCACGAACTCCGACGTGAGAATCGCAAGTCGCCCGAAGCCTTGAGTGCAACGCAAATCGGGTGCGTACGTCTCATTCATTTTCGGCTTCAACCGACTTCGCCGTACCGACAGTGTGGCCCATGAGTGCATCCGGAAAATGCGACAAGAGCGCAACCGGGCAGTCAACGGGAAACGATCCGCAAGACCAGAGATCGGATATTCGGAATTGCAATCGTCACATCGCCGCCATGCAGCAGTTTGCTGCCTGTATGCAATGCCGTCGATCCGTACAGATCGTCTTCATTGAGATCATCGCGGATTTGAACCCGGATTATTTGAGACTGTAATCTGCGTTCGGCTCGAATTGGCTGCGACTGGCTCACATTGCCGAGAATGAAATCACTCGCATGAGACTGGGCGGCGCCAGAAAAACGTCCGTTTTTCTGGCGACCCGATCCGGCATGACACGACCGGAATATTTCCATCACAAAACCCGTTGCTAAAATCAATGCATGGTTGCAGGGTGCCGCCCGTCTAATCTGACAGAGCGTGAACGGCAATGCTGATCGGGTATGCACGGGTGTCAAAGGCAGACGGGAGCCAACTCCTGGACCTGCAGCGCGATGCGCTTCTCGAGGCCGGTGTCGCCGAAAGCAGCATCTACGAAGACCGGGCTTCCGGACGCAAGGATCACCGCCCTGGTCTCGACGCCTGCCTGAAGGCACTGCAGCCTGCCAATACGCTCGTTGTGTGGAAACTCGATCGGCTCGGACGCGATCTCAGACACCTGGTTGCCATGGTGGACGATCTGCGGGCCCGCAAGGCAGGTCTGCATGTGCTCGCCGGTGCCGGTGCCGAGATTGATACCACCAGCGCGAATGGGCGCTTTGTGTTCGGGATCTTCGTTGCGCTGGCCGAGTTCGAGCGCGACCTCATCACTGAACGCACCCGCGCAGGCCTGGCTGCGGCCCGTGCAAGGGGACGCCAGGGCGGACGGCCACGGAAGATGGATCACACCATGCTTCGGACGGCGATGAACGTCATGGCTCCACGCGAAACCAATGCGCAGGAACTCGCGCGCCGGCTGGGGATCACCACAACGACGCTTTATGCCTACGTCAATGGCGATGGCACGGTGAAGGCTCCGGGCCAGAAGTTGCTCGACCTGCGGCGGCGACTTGACAGCTTGCCGCCTCGCGACCGTGGGCGTCGGCTGCTCGGCGAATGCATTGCCGACGATGTCGAGACCGATGCCGTGATCGAGCCTGCGGCGCTGGACCTGATGGCGCAGCGCCTGCGCACACCACTTCAGTTCGCTGAACATCTCAACCGTGCGTTCGGGGCCGGGCTGTGCACAGCCCAGAAGCCGGTCACGGCCGACATCGTCGAGGCCACGCTGGCGCCGGACTTTGACGACCTGGAGCCGCGGCTGACCAGGCAAGGCTATTCGGTGAAAGTCCTGGCGGAACAGTTTCACGCGAGGCCCCTGGAGATTCGCCGCTTCCTCAACGGCCAGCTCGAAGCAGGCCGGACTCGCGAGCTGGCCGATCGCATGCGCACAGCGGGACTGGCATTGTGAGTTCCGCCGCCCAGTCTCACGCGAGTGATTTCATTCTCGGCAATGTGAGCCAGTCGCAGCCAATCCGAGCACAGTCGCAGCCAATCCGAGCCGAACGCAGATTACAGTCTCAAATTATCCGGGTTCAAAACGGCGTCAGATAATCTCAAGCCGCTACACATAGGAAAGTCTCGGCGCATCCGATCAAAACCATTTCGAGGCTCAATCGCCGGGCCCGCACATGCCGCTGCCGACGCTTCACCTGACACCTCGCGGTGCCCGGCGCACGGCTCGCGGTGAAAGTCGGTGGTTGGCCTTTCCTTCCTGCGGGACTTTCACCCGCTGCACTCGCACCAGTTAGCCTGGCGCACCCTATGTTGGGTTAGGGCCATCTACGCTATGACAACTTTTTACACGTATCCCGAACCTACCCCAACCGGAAATGACGGACCGGCTGCGTGGATCCCCTGCTATGTGCGAATTGACACGTTGCCGGGGATCGTCCACAAGGAGCGGCGACACACGGGAGCGAACCATGCGGGCCCCGGATCAGGACACGGGTGCACACCGCCGAGACGATCATCAACGACGCAACGCTAACGACGGGAGAAAGACGCATGACATACCTAAATGGACAATCGGGGCGAGCCGCGATGCTGACGGTTGCCGCCGCGTCCGCCCTGTTAACTCTTGCTTCCTGCGGCGGTGGTGGGGACAGAAGCAGCGGCCCTGCTTCCTTTCCAACTTCCAGCAGCATCCAAGATCTGACCAACTCGCAACCTCCGCAAGAAACACCGGCCGATGTTTCGTCAAGGCTGGCGGGGGTTACTTCCCGAATGGACTCCTTGTTCGCCTCAACATGGTTCGAACAACCACGTGAACCGTCTGCTTCAACGCTCAGTGTCCGATCATCATGTGACGGGACAACATGCAGGTTTGAGCCACAAACCGGGGGTTCGGTCACTTTCGACCGGAACGATATCGAGTACGACCCCACGACGAACAAAACCGTTCTCAGCAAGCATGGAATTACCATGACTAGGGCCGGCGCAAGTTACGGATCCTTGATGAACCACAGCGTGTTTTCAATTTTCAGCGATGATAATGGGATTCTGGAAGCCAATGCTTGGCGCCGTTTCTCTTATGCCGGCGGGGACCTGACGGGATCACGGCCAAGCGCATCCGCCACTTGGCACGGAATCATGGTAGGAGTTCCGATTGCCGCTCCCGGGCGCAACAATTTCCTGCAAGGGGACGCAATCCTAACCTACGACTTCTCAGGAAGTTCTCTTGATGCGTCGTTCACCAACATCAAGGACATCACGAGGAATCGTGCTCACTCTGTCCCCAGCGTCCGGTTCCCTGATGTTCCTGTAGCTTCGAGCGGGACGTTTCAGTTTCAGGACGGGACAACGGGGAACCGCATTCAGGGTGGGTTTTACGGCCCCGGACATACCGAGACGGCGGGCACCTTCGAGCGGTCGGGCATCGTCGGTTCTTTCGGAGTCAGACATCGGCCCTAAACCAACATAGTTCCTATGAGGGGAACCACCAAAATCTCCGGGGTCAAGCAATCGTTCGTTCCATTGCCTGATTTGAGTTTGCCGCGTTGAAGAGCCCGGGATACCAGGATAGGAACTTCGTTCTGAGCGTGCCGTCGAGCACGCGGGTTCCGGTCTGGAGCATGAGGTGTGCTCCGGCTTTGACCAACGCATCTGCTGGCGTTTCGAGAACCGCTTTCCGACAACCGTGTTGACCGTGGATTTCACGAATGCGGTCGTAACCACTGTCTCTCCCACCTTGGCCTCCACACCCCCTGTCCATAAAGGAGCGATTGCGGGCAGTGCGATCCAGCCTGTTCAAAAACAGGCGTTCTGGAATATTGAACATGCCCTGAGCAATGAACAGCCTTTTTGAACAGGATGGAACATGGCACGCACCTTCGCCTATCTGCGGGTCTCCACAGTAGAGCAGACCACCGATAACCAACTGGAGGAGATCCGCGCGGCCGGCTTCCATGTCGAGTCTTATCGCATTGTCACGGAAACCATCTCCGGTGGTGTGGCAACGCGAAGTCGCCCTCAATTCACAAGGCATCTCGATCGACTGGAACCCGATGATATTCTGATTGTCACCAAACTCGACCGGCTTGGCCGAAATGCCATGGATGTGGCCAGCACGATTGTTGCTCTTGAAAAGGCCGACGTCCGAGTACATTGCCTGGCTCTCGGAGGTGTCGATCTCACGAGTTCGAACGGCAAGTTGACGATGAATGTCATCAATGCGGTTGCGGAGTTCGAGCGCGACCTTCTGATCGAACGCACCCAGGCTGGGCTGCGCCGTGCCAAAGCGAAAGGAAAAAAGCTCGGGCGGCCACCACGACTGGCAGCCAGTAAACGCAAGGCCGTGCTTGATCTCTTGAATGAAGGCGCAAGCGTCTCATCCGTCGCACGGAAGTTCAACGCCAGCAGACAAACCATCATGCGGGTGAGGGATGCCATTCCTCGCGAAGAGCCGTGTTGATCTCCCGCCGACTGAAACGCTCGGGATCGAAGTCCTCCCGCATTTCCTCTTCATCCTCGTATTCGTACCCGTCATAATCATACATTGTGCCAGAAGCCAGGAATCGCCGGAAACCGTCAATACCGCCGACATCTTCCGGCGGAGCGGCTCGTGCTCCGCCAGTGCAGGTCGGAAATCGTTTCTTCGGATCGAAATCCTTTTCCCCTTTTACCCGGACCTCATGAACCCAGTAGTCGCCAAAATCGTAGATGTAAGTGAACTTTAGGCCAGCCCGGATCCCAACATCGGCCAGGGTCAATTCCTTGCCACCCTCGTCCCAATGTCTTTGGCCCGTCCGCTCAGTCGAATACTGCCGGCCGAGTACGTGAAACTCATGTAGATGGTAGTCCTCCCACCCGAATCCGAGTTGAATGACCCGGTGGAGTTGGTAGAGCGTCAACGAATCCGAAACAAGAAATCGTCGCCAGATCATCGGTGAAATCAGCTTCAGGCTGACCTTCAATTGGAATACGGTTGGCGAAGGTGGTGCGGTCATGCCATGGCCCTATATCACTCACATACGCACGTGTACCCCCAGAAATTTTATGCTCCCGCAATTCAGGGGTCGTTTGCGGAAGAGGGCGAAATCCTGCGCTAAGCACTGAGGACCTGTTTTCCATGCTTTCTCAGTTCACCGTCAGGTCCGGCATATCTGTACAGCATCACGGGTTTGATACGGAGCTCCCTGCAGAATTCCGCGATCGACGTGTCGCGGATTGACATGGCTGCCTGAGCCAGGCGAACCTGGGCCTTTGTCAGGGCGAATTTCCGGCCACCCTTGCGGCCTCTGGCACGTAACCGGCCATTCCGCGACGTGTTCTTTTGCCATTGAGCCCGGAATTCTGTTTCCCGATAATTCGGACGTGCGTGCGTTGGACGCAGTCAACACGGAGAACTGGACATGGAAAATGAACCGACAGGAGCCCGCCATGCAGCTCCGGTCAGGCGCAGCGCCGAAGAATGGCGGGAGATCCTGTGCGATTTCGAGGCAAGCGGCGAGGCCGCCAAATCATACTGTGCCACCCGGGGATTGTCGCGCAAGACATTTTCAAAATGGCGCAGTCAATTGAACAACACCGTTTCGGCCCCGGCCTTTGTCGCAGTCCACCCGCCGGAACCGTCCCCGACAGGCTGGGATATGGAATTGGAGCTCGGAAACGGGCTCGTTCTGCGACTGAAAAGGCGATGATTGCGTCCGGAACTCCGGCAGGCGGCATCTGGCTGGCCACCGCCCCGGTCGACATGCGCCTGTCCTATGACGGGCTTTCGGGCCTGGTCCGCAACCGGCTTGGTCGCGATCCGGCTTCAGGCTCCTGGTTTGTCTTCGTGAATCGCCGCCGAACAATGATGAAGGTGCTGGCCTTTGACCGGGGAGGATATTGGATTTGGAGCAAACGGCTTGAACAGGGCCAATTCGCCAAGGCCACACAGTCCGGTCCGGCCGAACCGCTGTCGCCGTTCGGGCTTCTTGCCCTGCTGGAGGGGGTTGATGTCCTGACCGCCCGGCGGCGACGGCGCGACATCCGGCCGGGCGAGCCTCTTGCCCTGGCGGCCTGAACGATCTGTCCGGTTCCGAGATCGGAACGCATCGGATTGCCGGCAAAGTGTTTCCTCCACAGACGCGGCGTCAGTTCAGCGACCCTCTTCGCCGGATGGACCGAAACCCGCTGCAGAACATCCACCAGCCAGGTGCATGGATCGACCCCGTGCAGCTGGCAGGTGAACAACAGGCTCTGAACCGTCGCAATCCGCTCGGCTCCATCCTCGGTCCAGGCAAACAACCAGTTCTTTCGCCCGCAGGCGATTGGCCTTACCCCGCGCTCAAGATGGTTGGTATCAATGGGAATGTCGGGGTTCGACAGGCACAACTCCAACTGTTGGCGCCGGGTCCCGGCATAGGTCAGCGCCTTCAGGAACGGATCCTTCGGCAAGCGCATTGGACCCTTGAGCTGCCTGCCGTGCCATTCCCGGAACGCCGCCATCGCAGGAACGCTCCTTTGGCGCCGCACCGCCAGCTTTTCCGGACCGCTCAGCCTCTTCCTGCGGATGTCCCGCTCAATCCTGAACAGCTTCCAGATCAACTCCAGAACCTCTTCGGTCGCCTTGGGCTCGCAGTCCCTGCACTTCTCAAAGGCGCGCCGGGTATGCGACCAGCAGGCTGCGTGCCCAACCGCCCCGTCCCTGGCGGCGACATAATTGTCGCAGGCCTGATAGCCGTCGCTCAACAGAACACCGCTGAATTCGCCAAGTATCTCCGGAACCCGCTCGTGCTTGCGATCCCGGGCATAGTGGAACACAATCTCATCGCGTTCGCCATAAACGGGCCAAAACTTCGCCTGGCGCATCTTGCCCCGAGCGACCCGCCCGGCCCGGATGCCGGTCTCATCCATCGCAATCACATTGCTTTGCAGAACCGAGGCCCACTGCGCATCGCAGATCGGCTTCAGCAGATCGATGGCCTTGCGGCTCCAATTGGTCAGGGTGGCCCGGCTCAATGCGATCCCGGCCGCCTCCATGCGGGCGTGCTGGCGGTAAAGCGGAAGATGCCAGGAGAACTTGTCGACCAGCATTCCGGCAAGAAGGCTCACATCGGCGCATGTGCCCTCAAGCACCGCAGGCGGGGCCGGAGGGGAAACGAATTCGTTGGTGGTGCGCCTCTTGCAGACCGGCGTTACGTAGCGCAGGATCCTGTAGCTTGCCGGTGTTTGGGCCAGCTTGTGGAAAACATGTTCATCGACCAGTTCCCGTTCGTCCTCGGGGATGTCCTCGGCAGCGTCATTGGCCAGGATCACGGTTTCGACCGGCACCGTTTCGTCGAAGCGCAGCCCGACCTCATTGACGGCCTTGTCCCGGCACTTGTTGCGCCGCTTCTTCTTCACAACCTTTTCCTCGAGCTCGACGTTCTCGTCGGCGCATTCGGGTTCTGGTTGCGGATTGAGATCGAACAGCGTTTCTCCCTCCTGCGGGAGGTCGATGATGCGCCGTTCCGACTTGCGCCCGAACAGGTTGCGCTTGAACCAGTCCAGCTGTTGCCTGAGATCGGCGATCTCCTGGTCTGCCTTCTTGAGCCCGGCCGTCAATTCGGTCACCATGTCGAGTGCCTCCTGCAGGGTTTGCGGGAGCGGATCGGGAGTTGACTTCGGGCTTGAGGCGGTGGTTGTCATGGGGATTGTGTTGTTTCCGACATGCTGTGTTTGATCTGTGGCGACACTGCCGGATATTGGGGTGGCTGTCAATTCAAATAATTGAATTAATTGACAAAAACCTCAAAAACATGCCCCGATCCTTCAGCAAAATCCGGCACCCCTGTCGCGGATTGACGCCGGATTCCGCACCGGGGCGGCCACCCCGGCGACAAGCACAACCACCCGGCAAATCCGACCCCGGATGTCAATGGACAACGGATGCCCTTGTTCACCTGCCGGATGAACGGGGTCGATCCATGCACCTGGCTGGTGGATGTTCTGCAGCGGGTTTCGGTCCATCCGGCGAAGAGGGCCGCTGAACTGACGCCGCACCTGTGGAGGAAATACGTCACCAGCAACCCGATGCGTTCCGATCCCGGAACCGGACAGGTCGCTCAGCCCGCCAGGGCAAGAGGTTCGCCCGGCAGAATATGGCTCCGTTGCCGAAAGGCCGGTTCCTGTCGGTCAATTTCCCTTTTCCGGCTCTCCGTGTTGACTGCGTGCAACGCATGCGCGCCTGAATTATCGGGGAACGGAATTCCGGGATCAACGGAAAAAGAACACGTCGCGGAATGGCCGCTTACTCTGGCACGGGCGGCGGACAATCCGGCGATCGTTCGCTCGCGGATCAATTCCCTCTCGAATTCCGCAAGCGCGGCAAAGATGCCGAACACAAGCCGTCCCGGGGCGGTGGTTGTGTCGATCTGTGCACCCTGTCCGGTCAGAACCTTCAGGCCGACACCGCTCTCGGACAGCGCTTTGACGATGCTGACAAGGTGCGCGAGGTTGCGCCCCAGCCGATCCAGTTTCCAGACGACGAGCACATCGCCGCCCCTGAGGGCACGCAGGCAGTTCTCCAGTCCGGGCCTGTCGCCGCGTGCGCCGGACGTGCGATCCTCGTAGATCATCCCCGGTTCGACGCCTGCGGCGCGCAGGGCATCGTACTGCAGATCCGGGGACTGCGATCCATCGGCTTTCGATATCCGGACATACCCGATCAGCATGTTTCGCAAACGCGTGTTTTTGGGAATGACAGAAGTCTGATGCCGCGGCGCCCAAATTTCAACCCAAACCCATCCCTAATTCAACGTTCCTTTACATATATTGCAATCATGTTTTGGAACTGACCACATCGGCGCTGGCAATGGATGCCGGAATCAGGATCGGATATAGGTGCAATGAACAAGGCGGGAGGTCCCATGGTTGGCCGGATACTGATGCCAGTTGCAGCCATTGCAGTGCTTGCCGCGGGCAACCAGGCGATAGCCGAAACAACAATTGAAAGGTTCCTTCCCGAGAACGGCGTGATCCGGCTTGGCGCCGGGGAGAGTGAATTGTTGTCGGTCCTCTTCGGCATTGTGGATTCCGGAGCCTTGCTGGTGCGCCTTCACGAACTGTCACGCAGTGATCAGGACGGCGCGACCGTCTGGACGCTTGGCGACCTTCACAGGATCGAACTGGCCGGGACCGAAGAAGACGTCGCTTCGCTCGTGACACGCAGCTTCAGCGCCAGGCTCACCGAACAGGCCGGTTTAATCGCAACTGCGGATCTGGTCGAACTCTGGTCCCAATTAGGCGAACTTCTCCTCTCCCTGTCAAAGCCATCGCTTCAGATTGACGAAGGTAGTTACGGGATCCGGATAACCCTCGATGCAGATTCTGCGGGGATATCATCGAGCAATGCCTCTTATACGGAGTTGCAGCTCTCTAACCGATCCAGATCCGGCCAGCTTTCAATCGGTTTCAACGCCAGGGCACCGCAAGACTC
Source organism: Paracoccaceae bacterium (assembly GCA_963664715.2). Taxonomy (GTDB): domain Bacteria; phylum Pseudomonadota; class Alphaproteobacteria; order Rhodobacterales; family Rhodobacteraceae; genus JAPOXR01. The sequence goes on along the minus strand of CAXXUY010000005.1, from coordinate 121,297 downwards.
TGCCGGGTCATTCACCATTGACGCTCGACAACTCTCGGGCAGCGTCAGCGTCCCCGGACGGCCTGACGCAGTTCTGGCCTGGCGGGTCGACATGCTGGAGGTCGATGCAGAGCGAACCGGTACCGCCGGCCAGGAATTCATGGTCAGGCTCACAGGAACCGGCTTCACCGCACCCGGAGGAATCAACGGCCAGGCGGACGGGTTGAAATTCCAGACAGTTCGAAGTCCTGCGGAAAGCACCGTCGAAGTCGATCGGCTCCGGATCTCGGAAACATTTTCCGAACGGCTGTTTCCGGCCCTGGCAGGCACACCCCCACCCATGAGCGCCCGGCTGGTGCTCACTGGGAAGCCGGACTCATACCAGCCGGCCGGCCGGCCGATTGCCATCAGCGAACTGAATGTCGCCCTGGGCAATGCGAGGTTGAATGCGGAAGGTACACTCGAAAATGGCTTACAGGCTCTCGACGTTGCAGGACGGATTGACGGCCTGCTTGCAATCCTCCAGGCAATGGGCGCTGCAGACCCGGCTGCCCTGGCAGCCCGGATCGGCCTTCTCTATTCACAGGAGGAGATTGCCAAGGATACTGTTCGGCTCGAGCTCGATGCAAATGCCCTGTGGCTGCGGGTCAACGGGAAACCGATGATACTTGTCCCTGTCGAACAATGATCCCTCGCCGTTCATTCCTGGTATCCGGCGCTGCCTGGTGCCTGGCGCCAATGCAGGCCCGTTCGTCTTCAGGACCAGAGGTGCCGCCACGTCCTCCGCCGCCTCAGCGGAATGGAAGCCGACTCGACCGGATTGCAGGTGCGCTTCCCCCTTGGCTGGACCTCGACTGCCGGCACACCGGAGAGACCTGGCAAGGCTGGTTTGCCGGCCAGACCGAATTGTGGGCGCGCGCCGAGCTCGAATGGTTCCTGCGCGATTGGCGCGAAAGCGTATGCGTTGCCATCTGCCCACGGATTTACTGGGCGCTCGCTGCTGCAGCACATCAGGCCCGCATCATGGGGGCAGACGGCAAGGTGACGGTGCTTTCGGGCTACCGTACGCCGCGTACCAATGCATCGCTGCCAGGTGCAGCTCGCAACAGCTTTCACATGTATGGCCGCGCCATCGACGTTCGCGTGAACGGTTTCAGAACCGATGATCTCGCCGGTTACATGCGACAGCTCGAGGTCGGTGGTGTCGGTCGCTACCCGGTCAGCAGCTTTGTGCATATCGACAGCGGCAGGATACGTGACTGGACCGGAAACGGTTGAATCGACGGCCTTATTTCCTTTTGCCTGCAGGACGGGCTCACAGTCAGCGGCGGACTGATTCATTGACACGACCCTTGTCATCTGGCTGAGGACGACCAGAAAACGAGGCAAGAACCATGACTTGCGCACCTCGCTTCCACCACCGGTTACGGGTTCATCGAGAGGCGGGAGTCCGGTTGGTCAAGCGCGGTGCTGTGCGGGTGGAATCCGGTTAACCAGATGACTATATTGCAGACTGACCAGCAAGGTCCCTGCAAGGAAGTTACCAGCCATGCACGCCGAGATCGAAGGAAGAAGGAGCGAAATCGCCGAGATCTGTCGGCGCTACCGGGTCTCTCGGCTTGAGGTGTTTGGCTCTGCGGCAAGAGGCACGGATTTCGATCCGGAGACGAGCGATGCGGACTTCCTGGTTGAGTTTGAACCCCCAACCCTTCCCGGAATTGCCAAGCGCAGGATGGGACTGCTCAACGATCTGCGAGCCGTGCTAGGCCGGGAGGTTGACCTGCTCAGGATTGGCACGATCGATAACGAATACCTGCGGGAAGCAATCGACCGGTCGCGCGAGCTTGTCTATGAGTCGTGACCCAAGGATCCTGCTGCAGCAGGTCGATGAAGCCGCAGCTGAGATTGAGCAGTATGTAGATGGTCTCGACTACGCTGAATTCAGCGGTCACCGGATGATGCAGGGATCGGTGAAGTACAACTTCATTGTTATAGGCGAAGCACTCAACCGCCTTGGACAAATCTCACCCGGCTTGGCCAACCGTATCCCGGAGCTGCGGCAGATCGTCGACTTCCGTAACCAGATGGCTCACGGCTATCATCAGGTCGAGTTGGACGAAGTGTGGGATGCGGCAGTGAATCATCTTCCTGATTTGCGCCAGACGGCGCAGTCATTGCTAGCCGAGTTGGAGCTTGCAGCAGAAGCGGAGCAAACCAGCGACAAGGCTGAAGACACCTTCGACCCGTTCAGGCCTCTATCCCCTTTCGACTGACCGGTTAAGGCAGGGGGATTCCCGGCTTGTCCGGCAGCTTCATCGAAAGATCTTTCTGCGGACAACCATACCTTCCGTCGAGGATGATGCCCGAAATCAGGGCAAATGCGAACAATTCAAGAACAAAGTGCCGGATCGGAGTCCGGACATTCGGTTGATTTCCGCAGTCGGTCGGAGAGGCTGGTTTCGTGCACGTACAGCGCAGGAAAGGGTTCGGCACCCCAGCACGTCCCGGGGCCGTTTCGCGCACAGGATTGACCTTTACGTGGACCGATTTCCTGCAGTTGCGCAAACAGATACCGGGCTCCCCAAGTTCGGGTCAACAAGTCGGCCGCCCGCCAAATTCCGACAAGAAAGCTGCCCTTTGAACTGGTCAGCCGTCACGAGACGGTGATTCCAACGGAGCAACTCCGGGAGGAAAGGTGGCCCCCCGGTCATACCCGATCATCCACCCGAAATGTTCGATGTCGTCCGCGAACGGGAAAATTTCAACCAGGAGACCCTCAGCGTCACCATCTTCACTCCGGACGGCCGACACATAGGAGCGACGATCCGGCTCCCGGCAATCGAGATAGACCGCCCGCTCCAGAGGCCTGCCTTCTTGCATGACCGGTCCGACCAGCCCGCCAAGGTTCTTCCAGAGCCGGGGCGGCAGCATGTGGCCGTAGATCCGGTGGGTGTGGTGGACACGATCGCCGTAGATCTCTGCGATCCAGAATTCGTCCTGGCTGTTGGGCAACCCGAGTTCCAGAAGGGCTGCGTTGTGCTCGACTGAATTCATCTCCGGTGGCCACGGGCGTCCCCGTTCCCACAAGGGGAGGTGAGGCTCGTCATCGTCGTAGCCTGCCGCGAGCGGAGGAGCCGCGTAGTTGCCCGAGAGGTCATAGCGCATGCCGATGCTCCATCAACCGAAGGATGGGCCCGGAGACGGCGATGGCGCCTGGCGTGCTGCCGCCTTGCGCTCCTTTGCTGCCTTCCGGCGCGCCGCGAAGTGCTGGCCCAGGATGCGGACATGCTCGGGGTCGGGAATTGCAGGCGCAGCGAGCCGCTTGCCTCGCATGTTCGGGCGCCCGTATGATCCCTTGCTGTCCACGGAGCAGTGACCGGCGAGGGCGGCAACCTCTTCCGGCCGCAGCGCCGCCTTCGCTCTCTCGATGAAGTCGTGGCGGAAAGAGTAGAAGGTCAGCTTTTTGAATCCGAAATCCGGAGCAAGGCGGCCGAGGCGGGTGTTTATCCGCCGGCACCAGGCAGCCCAGCTGCCGGCTGCATCGGCCCTGGCAACCAGAACCGTAGCGCAGAACACGGAAAGCTTGCCTGAAGGCGGCAGGTTCTCCAGACCGATCGCACGGGTGCGGGGAAGTCCGTAATCCTCCGAGTGGTTCGACTTGGCATTGCGGACATGAAGCCAGATTGCGCCGCTGCCAAGAATGTCCAGGAGGATTCCCTTCACGTGGCGCAGGAATCCGATCCTGTCATGCGCAGCCGGGTTGGGCGGCGGCTTGTCTGCAAGTGCCTCGGAGTAGAGATCGTCGACGGCACGCTTCTCGCCGGTCCTGATGTCATGAACCATCAGGCGGGCGCTGGGCCATTCGGCCGGCCGAAGCCCGGTGCACCAGGTCGCTTCTGCAGCCATCCACGCAGCCAGATCGGTCAGCTTGTCGAACTCGTCCTGCGTCGCGAAGATCACGTCGACCGGATCCCGGGATCCCCGCAACGCATCGCGGATCCCCGACAGGCAGGCGGCCGAGATCGGCTGATGGCCATCCTTCCCGTTGGACGGCGCCGGGGACTGCGCTGCTTGCGGATGCACCACCGGATCAGCCAGCCAGGCTTCGAGGTTTTCCGCAAGCCGGGGCCCGGCACCGGCGCCGGGCTGCGGGTGCACGGTTGCCTGGATTGCCGGCGGCGGGCTTGCCAGAGTCATGGATTGCAGGGCATGGCGGAGGATGGGCTCCGCATAGAATACCTCGGCCAGCTGTTCCTGCAGGGCAGGTTGGGCGGCGGCCCTGGCGAATGCGCTCATTGCCTCGCTTTCGGCCGTGGCTGTAAGCCTGGTAATCAGGCCCTTCCTGAGCCAGTTGGCGGTGCAATCGGTCATCGAGCTCCAGGAAAGATTGTCAGGATCAACCACCGCCTTTGGCTCGACCGAGAGACCGTTCATGATGCGGCGGGCAATCGTTCCGACCGTTTCAAGCTCTTCACGCGAAATAGGCTGCTGCCTTGATGATGGGTTTGTCATGTGTCAGTCCGGATTGAGGAGCTGTTCAACTTGGTGTGCCGCGCGGCATGGGTCAGCCAGACTGCTCGTGCAAGACCGGAAGGCGCGGGGTGATGCTGCCTGCGAAGACAGGCAGGATCCCGCGCGCCAGCGTTGTTGTCCCGAAATCGGGAGGGCCGGTTCTGCAGTTGCGCAGGCAGGTGCGGAGCCGGCACTGAACAGCCATGTCCCTTGCACCTGAAAACAGGCATCAGGCCTGTTTTCGCCGCGCTGGATGGAAGGATGCATGTAAATTACCAGGGGCCGGGCAAGTCTATGGGGCAAACCGTAATAGACCCCCATCTTTTTTTCACAGGCAGGGTCCGGGGCGTTGCCCCGCCCGGTTTCCGGTTTCGGCAGAAATCGGGAGACGGAAAACAGGAAGGAGTGGACAGCGCAGCCTGTGCACTCATTGCGGCGTCGGGATGGATCCATGAATCGCCTTCCTCCTCAACCCTGCATTCCCGGCATTGCCATGGTGTCGGATTTCTCGTCCTCGTCGTCACCGAAAAACCTGCGGTCGAACTGCTCTTCCGGTACTTCGGACTTCTTGCCATCCTCAAAACGGGCATCTTGAGAGTGGAGCGCCAGGGCCGTCATGAACCTGGCAGCCAGGCTGCCGCCGGCAAGATCAGCGCCGGACAGGCCCAGATCGGAATTCAACGCCGCAAGCCAGGTCACGATGTCGATCGTCGCGCTCGAAGCCGGCTGGATGGCCTTGTTTTCGTTGACGGCATTCCAGGCGTTTTTCATGTCATCGACATAACGCTCTTCCTCGGCATCCCGGTCCTGGCCGGGAAGCTTGTCGGCCGGGCCGCGCACCGGAAGGAACGTGTTGATCGAGATCGACCGGGTGATGTCTGACCCGACGTAGAATCCTCGACCGGAATGCACACGATCCTGGAAGATGAACTTGAACTCGCCGGGGCCGAGATTGCGCAGATCTGCAGCCGTAGTCTGGTCCACCTCGAGATACGAATAGTCAAGGCTGTCGCGGGGAGCAGTCGCCAGGAGGCCTGCCTGCCGCTGGCCGCCCGTCGTCACTGCGACGCGCTGCTTGCCGGTCTTGGTCTGGATGAACTGAAGCGTGGCGTCAGCATCCACCGTGGCGCCGATGCAGTTGAGGAACGTGTTGGCGATGACGCTGTTTGCCGCCTGCGGATTGTCACCGCGCATGGCCTGCAAATCCTGGGCCCCCACGATCACGCTGAAGCCGAGTGATCTGGCCTGCGCTGCCATGACGTCCATGCCCTTGACCAGGTAGTAGCCTGCCTCGTCGAATATGGCGAGGAACGGAGACGGGCTTCTCGTGGGCGCAGTCTCGACAATCTCCTTTCGTGTCCCGACAACCCGTGATCCACTGGCGGCACCCATCATGCTCTTCGCCATCGCGACGATGATCCGCCCCAGATTCTTTGTTTCCTCGGGTGCCTTCTGTAGCGCAGGCAGCAGTACGACGAGAATCCGGCGGTTGAAGATGACGTCCTCCATGTCGACTTCAGCAAGGGGAGTCCTGAATATGTGGCCAAAGTCGTCTGCCATCGTGCCCAGGGGCTTTGTAAGCTGCATCGTCAGATACCCGTGCTGCTCCAGCGTCTTCGACTCCTGCGCCTTTCCCGCGAGCGCCGTGGCAAGGGAATAGCCGGGCAGGGTCGTCATGAAACCCTGCAACGCAAGCCGGGTCGCCTCGCTGAAGTCTCCATTGAGGGCGCGCAGGTAGAGTGCCGTCACGCTCGTCTCCTGCTTGAGCTGTTCCCACTGTTCCGTCGAGATGGCCGCAAGGGCGGCGGCCTGGGCGCGCGTGATACGCAATCGCACTGCGGTGCGGCCGGTGGTGTCGTCAACCTTGCTGCCCTTCACACCGTCGGGAACGCCTTCTCCAAGAGGCATGTAGGCGCGCAGTGTCTGCACATCGAGCAGGATCTCCCCGGCATCCCGCATTTCCACGAGAGCCCTGATCAGCGTCGAAACGAGTTGCACGGCCCTGTCCCGCCACATCTGGTCGCCACCCTGGTCTCCGCCCATCAGGGAGGTGATCATGTTCGCCAGCTGGTCCGCCGTGCCGCGGGCAAACGGGTTCAGCGTATTGCTCTGGCTGCCAATCGAACCGGCAGGGGCGTCCGGATCGGCGCCATCAGCCGAGCTGATCCCGGTGAAGTTGATCAGCCTGACGTCGTCCTCGCGGCCCATCCGCTTGGCCAGGCTGTAGACGCGGGCATAGAACTCGGTGGTCCCCTTGCCATCCACAAACATGCATCCCGATCCCCACATCATCGGCTGTACCAGCAATCCGAGCAACAGTTCGGTTTTTCCCGATCCCGTCGTGCCCAACACGAAGATATGGCGCCGTGCATCCGAATTCGTGATCCACAGCTCGTGGCCGTTCGCATCCGTTCCCAGGTAGAGAATTCCTCCTGCCTCCTTGTAGTTGGTGTCCGACCCGTCCCGGAGTTCGCCCCAGTCCCTGCCGGGCCAGGACTGGGGAACCCGCATCGGAAGGCGGAAGCGCAAATTCGAAATCCAGAATGCGTAGGCCGAGGCAATGATGGCGACAGGCAGCCAGAGCGCCGGCACCAGTATTGTCATCAGCGCGGCGCCGGCAAAGACACTGCAGGCAACGGATGGAGCCGAGAGTGCAGAGCGGACCCGGTCGCGCGGCAGCTCATGGCCAGGATACAGGCGCTCATTCGGAACGCCCGGCGGAGTGCTATGTTGCCGGACCTCAACCATCGAGAGGCTTGTCCAGCAGGCGGGCTGCAATCACCGCGTCGACCGCACCCCGTTGCACGTCGAGTTCGAACTGGAGCAGGGCAAGGTCATTGGCAAGAGCCTGTTGAAGCAGCAATTCCCTGGTGACGGCTTCCGGACTCATCGCGGCGACGCGCCGATGCCATTCGGGATTGCGCCAGCCCGCTGCGACAGCGACGTCGTAGTATTGCCGCACCGAGATGCTGTCGTCGATGGGAAAGGGGTAGCCTGCCGGCGCCGTCCGGCGCGCCCAGTCGCCAAGTGGAAGATTGGCAGTGCTTCGGGTCTGGATCCAGCCCAACAGGTTCGCAGCTGCCGAGCGCCTCGCCGCTTCGGACTGCCGCTCGGCGATTGCCACCCGGCCTGCAGCAGTCCTTGATTCCCCTTCTGTGACCGGACGTTCCGGGAAAGGGTTGACGATATTCTGCGACAGTCTCCAGATTGCAGCGTCCAGTTTCTCCCGGTCAGCCGCTGTTCCTGCGCCTGCAGTCGGCTGGGTCAGGAGCACGCGCAGGTCGGTAGTGGGGTCGAGGACTCCTCCGATTCCAACACTCCTGTCGCGATCCTCGATGATGCCGGCCACGACTCCCCCGAGACCATCGCAGACCTCGGTGTCGCCATCGGCACAGCGCTCGTAGTTCCTCGAGCGGTTCTGGGTATCGATTCCGGTCGCAGAGACAACCGCGTCAGGCGGCGTCGGGGCTGAAATGGCGACGGCAGCGGCCAGCCCGCCGCAGCTGCTTGATGCCGGGTCATAGCGCCCTCCTTCCGCGGTCGCCCGGAATGCCTCGCGCTGGCGCAGGGACGAGTTGAGATCGCTCGAGTCCTGCACTTTCTCGCCAGCGGCTATTGCCTTGTCGAGATAGGCGGTTGTCTGCCCCGTCGACTCCCGGATGGCGGCAATGAGCATTTCCGTATTGCCATCGCGGTTCTCGTTGAGCCGCTCCGTATTCGAGTTCCTGTTCCGGTCCGTGGCCTGCTGGTGCGCCGCGATGGCACCGGCGCAGAAACAGGCCTTCGCTGCCTGGGGCAGGCCGGAGACAAGCAGAATTACCACCAGGCTTGGAATCAGCGTCTTCATTGTCAGGCTCCTCATTGCGCCGGTCCGAAGAGGCGCGTCGGAACATCATCACTCGCTCGCGGGGTTGGCGCGCGATCCTGCGCCGGAAGGGAAAGCAGTTCCAGCAAGAGCCCCGTCGCGCCGGCGGATGGCAGCCGGGCGAAGCCCCGGTGCAGGTTTCCCGGTTCCGGAAAACCGCCAAGGACCGGCAGGGTTGCCTGGTTCCAGCGCTGCTCGGCAAAACTGCATAGAGATGAGGAAAGCGCCCGGGTCGGATCGCCGGCGTCGCCGCTGGCAAGAGCTGCCAGATCGAGGTTGCCGAAGACACCCCCGGTTGCCTCGCCAAAAATCTGGCCGAGAATCCCCTGGAGAAACCCCGGTATGGAAGGCGAGAGAACCTGCTGCGTCGGAAAGAACCTGTCAAGCGCTGGATTGCGCACCAGCTCGCCAAGGCAGCTGAGTTCGGCACTGGCCGATGGCGGACGGATGCTGTCCTCCCGCCTGTAAACCTCGCGCTCGATGCCCCGCCTGGCGGCGCCCGCAAGCATTCTGGCGGTTGCGGGATCGCATGCCTGGTTCTCTGCCAGCATGTCGGAAATCCATCGCTGGTCGGCGGGTGGCGGCGTTTCGGTTGCGTTCCCTGGCAATGACAGGCTGCAGAAGGCAAGTGAAACTGTAAACGCAACAAGGGTGAAACATGTTCGTCCGGACATCGGTCAACTCCCGTACTGGACCAGCCTGGCGGTCGTTATCGTTGTGCGGCGCCGCTGCTTCAGCGCCTCCATCGCCGTATAGTCCTCGCGGATTTCGGAATTCTCGTAGAGGATGGTGATGTCGAGGGCCGTCCGGCCATCCGCGTTTTCCACCGCCGGATCGGCGCCGCCGGCCAGCAATTTGCGGACCACCGCGCCGGTTGACCACAGCGCTGCGAGATGGAGCGGCGCCCAGCCTCCCGAGGTCAGGGCCCCGACGTCGGAACCTGCCTTGATGAGCGTGGCAACCCGATCAGGATCCTTGCGGATGCAGGCAAGATGCAGGGGGGTGCAACCGATTGCAGTGCAGGCGTTGATATCGGCACGGCCGTTACGGCACATCCAGTTGATGATCCGGCAGGTCCCGCCGGGTCCCCACCTGTATGCGGCGTGGTGGATCGGCTGCTCACCGGATTCATTGGAAACGTTGAAATCCATGCCGGCGCGGGCCGCAATCGACAGTAACTCGATGTCTACGGCCTGGGAGACGAGCACATGCGCCGGCGTATTTCCTTCCCTGTCAGGCATGTTGAAGACCTCGAAGTAGCTTGATACCGCTCCTGTCCAGGTCTTGTGGCGGACCTGCTCCGGCTTTGCCGTGTTGCACACGTCTGCGATCTCCCTGAGCAGCAATGCGCGTTGTGACTCACTGGTCATCGGCCTGTACCGATTCGAAGAGGTCCAGCCGACCGGACGGGTCCGAACGGATCTGCCAGCGGCAGGCTGGAGCGGGCGGCGAGGACGGCAGGGAGTAGAGGCGGCTGCGCAGCGAGATTTCTGCATCCGGATCCTTCCCGTCGACAACCGAGGCAAATCGGACCCGCTCCGCCTGCCCGCGCAGCCGCAGGCTGGCGCCTGGCTTGAGGAGATGCGGGTTGGCTTGCACGCCCGTCCTCCGGTTCATGCCGGCCGGGACCAGGTAGAGACTGACCGGACGAGTCGTTCGGTTGACAAGACAGGGCGGCCGCAGCCGCGCCGGATACCAGGCCTTGGCCCTCGAGGTATGCGGCGTTTCCGCAGGCTCTCCGATCCGGCGGTCGCCTCCTTCGGGACCGCTTGCGCAACCCGCGATCAGGACGAGGCATGCCATCAACCACCGGGTCATGCCGATATCAGGCCGTCAAGTATGCCGAGCACTGCGCTGATGTTCACGGCCAGTGCTCCGCCGGCAAGATGGGTCATGCCGGCGCCGACGGTGGCCCGTTGGGCTGGTTGCGCCGCTGCATTCAGGAGAAGGATGCCCCGGAAGACCGCAAGGAACCCGATGAACTGGATTATCCGCAATATGCCGACAATCGTTTCGGCCGCAGCCGCGCCGTCGAATGCTGCCATCAGGTTGGGCGCCGTCGAGAAGATCTGGCTGGTGGCATGTGTCCACTGGCCCGGAATCATTGTAGCTGTCAGGCTATCGACCAGTTTCGGAATCGACAGGAGGGCAAATCCGGACAGCATCCAGGCAATCGGACCGGCCCAGCCTCCCTGGCCAGGTCCCTGGTCGGCGCGCCTGCCGGCCGCATTGACCCCGATGACCACGGCGGCAGCGCCGGTCAGCCAGGCGATCCATTCGACAAGCATCCAGAAATCCGACAGGAACAGCTTCAATCTCAAGATCAGTGTCGTGAGATCGATGAGGTCCCACACACCCTCCGGCGGCTCCGCCGCCATCGACGGCATGGCCAGCAGCCACGCAGCCAGCATGACGGTTGCCGCCGCTGCAGTTCGGCAGGTTGCGGGATTTGGGCTGCAACTCATCCGCCCCCGGCTCCGTCAGTCGCGGGAACCGCTGGCGCGAAGAGGACGCCGCCCGGTGTCACCAGGTGATCGCCCTCGGGCGTTTTCCGGATCGAGCTGACCACGCCATACCCGCCAACCCAGTCGCCCACGCGGTAGCGGCCCTGGACAAGGTCCGGAGGCGCAGCCGATGATGGCGGCGGGGCAAGGGACGACCCCGGAGGAGCGCTCAGCATGTTCTGGCCGGGTGCCTTGTGGATCACCGCGCTTCGCTGCGGCGTTGGTTCCGCCTGTTGCCCGTATCCATAGCGCGACATCAGGTGCAGGTCGCCAGCGAGCGCCTCGATGCGGCCTGACAGGTTGAACTGCTGGGTCCGGACACTGTCGAGCGAAGTGATGACCGCCTTCAGGTCGGCCTCGAGCATCTTGCTGCTGCTGGCCGAGTCAGAGTTGATCAGGTTGAGTTGGTTGCGGACGTGGCTTGCCTCCCGGCCAGCAGCTTGAGCGCGGTCGCGGACTGACACCAGGTTCGAGTCCAGCTCCCCAAGCTGCTCCTCCTGACCCCGGATTGCATCAGACAGCCGGCTGATTTCGTCCTTCATGCCGTCCAGCCTCTGCGCAAGACCAGGCATGTCTTGATTGACGGAATCGGCCAGGCCGTCCAGACGGTCCTCCTGGGCATCCAGCCTTGCTGTCAGCAACTCGAAGAGTTCGCCGGCGGCCGGACCCGGCGCCCCAGCCGCATGCTCCGGCGTTGACAAGGACGATTCGGAGTTCGCTGACCCGGTGCCGGTTGCCTCGACCTGGACCGCCAGGGGCAGGCCGGGGGATTGATCCCCGGGGGGAGGTGGCGGCTGAAGGCGGCCGGTGACCGCCGAGATCGTGTCATCAATGAACCGGCTTAGGTCCATCGGCGCCTGCATGGTCCAGATGCCGGCTCCACCTGCCGCTATCAGGACTAGGATGATCAGGATCAGGGGAAGGCGCCAACCGCGCCGCTTGCGTGATTGTTGCTCTTCGGGCTTCGGATCCGCCCCGCCGGCCGTGCTTTCCTTCTGAACTTCCTGTGGGTCGCCATCGGGTGAATTCATGCGCCTATTCCTGTTGCTGGGAGACAAATGAAATGATGCCGGGCAATGCTGCTCCGACCGCGCCTGCCGGTCCCGGGCCGTTGATGACGGCGCCGGCCAGGGGCGGTTGCAGGGTGCCGTCGAATTGCGGGTTCTGCGGGGCCGGAGGAACGGGCTGGCTGGATCCGCTCGCGCCGGGACCGGCATAGAGAATGACAACCGGCGATCCTGCCTCCAGCAATATCCGGGGCCCGGACGGCACGGCCGAAACCACGGCAGACCCTATGGCGCCGGCAGCCGCTGCGACTCCGCTGGCGATGATTTCACGGTCTGACGGTCCGCTGCGCTCGACAACGATCGAATCTCCCTCGACCGAGATTGATCGCCGCGGCTCCCCGATGCGGCTGGCAGCGCCGGAGAGCAGCGCAATCAGTGCGGGCGTGCCAACTCTCTGCATCAGGCGGCGCTCAAGCCGCGACCGGGTCAACTGCTGGCCAGTCCAGGGCGAGAGGCCAAATGCCTCGATGGCAAAGCTGTCGCCTCCGGGCAGGATGAGTTCCGAAAACCGCAGGGCCAGTCCGCCGGCATCGGGCAGGGGCTGGAAACTCCCCTTGAGACGCGCTCCCCGCCACCTTCCTTCCACCAGACTGGCAAGTGCAGGTCCGGGAAGATCTGAATTCAGCGTATTGAGCATCTCGGCGTAGAACATGTCACCCGGCATCCAGCCAGGCACGGTCAGTGCTGCCGGTGCCGCAGGAGTTGCTGATGCAAGGTGGGTCGATGCCGTGCCCGGATGGCCGGGAGCGTCAGTGCCGGCCGGGGAAACGAGTAACTGACCGCCCATCCTCGGGAAGGGACGGTCGATCAACGCCTCAAGGTATCCCGTGAGCGGATTGATCTGGTCAACAACAGCGTCGACGGCGGTCAGGTTGCCGCTGAAGGGATCCGGATTCGGGATGATGTCGAGGCCGGGAAGCTCAATGGCGTCGCTGGATGCAGTCGACCAGGAGGAGTCGGGTGGCGGAGCCGGATCAAATTGCGATGGGCCCGCGTCAGTGACATTCGGCCGGCTGGAGTTGTCTGCAGTTTCCGGCTGGTTGCCTGGTTCCGGAATTCCGGAACCGGGTTCTGCCGAAGTGACTTCCCCGGCTTCAGTTCCGGAAGGTCTTCCTTCGCCCGGATCAGGCGTGGCTTCGGGGGTTGGAATATACGTGCTGCCAGTCCGCAGGGCTTCCTCAGTGCCCGCATCATTGGCGCTCTCAAGCGATTGCTGGTAGTCCTCGGAACCCTGCTGAATGACGCCGGACGGCGTCGGATCCAGTCCCGGCGGCCGGTTCACGGACGATACCAGTCTTTCGCGTGCGGAACGGTCCAGGCTGGCGAATCCGATCAGGAGTATGCCCGGCACAACGGCGATGACAGCGACAGTTCGCCAGCTGCGAGGCATCGGGATCCGGGGCAGGGAGAGTCCAAACGGGCGCGGAATGGCTCCAGGGTCAATCTGTCCCGTCGCAGCCGGATCCTGTCCATCCGTATCGGAGCCTTCAGCGTCGGGCGGATCCGTACCATCCGCTCCGGAGCTGCCAGAGGCTGTCTCGTCCTGCGAATCTTCCGCTGCGCTGGCAGCCGGTTGCAACTGCGGACCCTCCTGCTCGGTGTAGATGCCGCCTATCCGGTCCCGGGGCGGACCATCCGGGACGGGTTGCCGCTCAAGCGCTGCGCCAAATTCGCCGGCAGATGCGGTGTCGCCTGCGACCGCGTTGACCATTGCAGCATCAACGCCGGGCTCGACTATCGTCTCACCAGATCGGGCCTCTGCCTCTCCGGCGTCGTCGGCGCTTGTCTCCAGGATTGCCGGCGCCGAACCCTCGCGGGCATGGACATCGCCATCGGGATCGCCGGATTGCTGCGCGTCGCGTGACTCTTCTCCTGCAGGCGGGGAAGCCGTGTCGGGCAGCGAAGGCTTGTCGCCGTCACGCACGGCACCGGCGGTCTGCAGGAGCCCCATGGCGCCTCCCTGCCGCGCCTCGACCTCAACATTGTTCGAGCGCTCGCGCCTTGCCAGCACTGCCGCATCCATGGACGGGGCCGTCTGGGTCTTCCTGACTGTCGCGTTGGCGGCTCTCTCGCCCGAGAGCATTTGTGCCCGCTCTTTGTCAAGCAGGCTCATGGCACTGCCACCCGCGCGATCACCGTTCCGCCTCCGACGCTGAACAGCAGGGAATTGACAAGGGGAAGGCGGTAGACGCGTATGCCGCCGGGACCGGACATCGCTTCACTCCAGGGTGGACCGATAAGGCTGTGGGGAGTCCTGACCACGATTCCGGAGTGTCCGCCATCCTTGCCCGTCAGCCACACGCGCGTGCCATCGACGTTTTCAACGGCCGTTTCGATGGCCCCGTCCGGAAGATCCACGGCAGCGATATATTTCATCAGTTCCAGTGACCCTGCCCGGGGCGTGGCCGCGACGCTTGCCGTCGGAAACGACGCGGCATTCGGCCCGAGCGCTAGGATCTGGAGATCCAGTCGATAGTGGGGATGAACAGGGTCGATGACGAGCGAGAGAATGACCGGGATCGGTTGCCCTGCCAGTTCCACCACGAGGTTGCTCCAGCCTGCCTCAACCAGCGGCGCCATCGTGAGATGCGAAGGCCCCTGTTGTCCGTCCACCCCGCCTGGATGGTGGATGTCGAATGAGGCCTGGTCGCCGACCACCCAGCTGACGACCGGCCAGGGCTGTCCGGTGGCATCGGAAAAGGTGACCACCGTGGCGACCCCGGGGGCCAGCCGAAGTGTGGGCGACATCGTTCCCGGCTCCAGGGATACCAGATCGGCATCGGTTGACCTGCGCTCCGGCTCGGGTCTCCATTGTGACGCGCCCCTGGCTGCCCGCACCCGCTCGTTGAAATCCATGATCAGCCTGGGAGTCAGCGGCAGGATCGCATCGACCGCGTCCTCGTACTCCGTCAACCTGTCTGCATCGGCATCCGGAAAGGCTGTGACGGTTTGGCCTGCACCGGGCACAGCCGCGCAGGCCATCCAGCCAGCGGTCATCAGCGCTGCTGCTGTCCGACAACGCGCGAAACAGCAACGCCCCAATCGGTCGTCCATGTCGGCACCCTCACAACCTGCACAAGAAGAATGGATTTCTGTGTCTGGGACTCCGAAGAAGACTGGTAGGTGACAGTCAGCTGGATCTCGATCCTCCAGACATACCGGCCTGATCCCGCAACGCCCTTCGCCACCACGACTCCGCCATTCGCAATGGCAGAAGACGTCATTCGCCTCGCGACGATCAGATCCAGGGTTCCCGAACGCGACAGTTCTGACAGAAACGCATCATAGCCTTCATCGGTAAACAGTGGCTCCAGTTCTGCCAACTCCTGCCGGTAATTGGCAAAGTCGAGCGAGAATGCCCTGGTCATTGCGTCGACTGCGAAGTTGACTGCCTGGCTGTCAGCCAGATGCGGCTTGTCAAGCGGGACCAGCTGCACAAGTTCGCCGGTGGTTCTTGTCGCGAAATACCGCGGAGACGGTTTGTTCGCCAGGGCCCAGACAGCGACCCCGAGCGCGGCGACCGACACGAGGCTGGATGCAATGCAGGCGAATGCCATGCTGCGGGCTGCGGCGGCCATAGCCCACCGGTTGCGCAGTGCGGCAGCCAGTGATCCTGACTCAAGGTCCAAATCCTTCCCTTCCTCCTTTGCTGCGCTTCGGCGGCCGAGCGGAATGCGGCCGATCTGGCCGAGTTTCAGCATCGCGGTGTGTGCTGCCCGGCTTCGACCGGTGCCTCGCAACCGGGACCTGGCGCAGTCCAACGATCTGCGTCCCAACAGGCTTCACCCGTCCAGGCACGGGCGCTCGCCAGTTCCCGCATGACACGGCCGGAATCCCATCCTGCCAGTTCTGCATCAGCGAGGTCCCAACCATGCGGCAATCCATCAGGAGGAAGCACGGCACGGCAGTTGACCTGTAAACAGAAACTTCCCTTTCCGCCGAAGGCAGCGGTCAACCCCGACATGATGCGGTCGATCGACAGGGCGGCGGGCAGTCGGGACTCGCCGCCCGGTGTTTGCGGACGTTCATCTGCATCCGGCCAGATGGCGATCGAGAGGCGGGCGCTGCAGTTCCTGGCGAATTCGCGGAGAGGCCTCCAGTCTGCCCGTTCGGAAGACTTGCTGCCTCCGGACGGGGAAATCGCCGCCCAGCCGGCCTGACCAAGCAACCGCTGCGCCGCATCGGCCGTCTTTTCGCCCTCGACGATGATGATTGCGGGCGATGTCCTGCTGATGCTCCGGAGGCGCTGCATGCCATAGACCGGTCTCGGTCCGTTCCACCCCTTGAGCACCCATCCTGCCTTGCCACTGGCAGGATCGGTCCGCCAGGTCACGGGAAGCACCGACTTGCGGCCATTGCCGTATTCGACCCTTGCTGTGAGGCCGGCGAGAACTCCCTCGATGCTGCGGTATTCAAACCAGCTGTCCGCCCTGAAACTGATAGAGCTCCCGCGGCGCGTGGCATGGACCCGGAGCCTGCCTGCAACCGGCAGCGGCGCAGAATCCGGAGGCAGCGCGACCGGCCAGGATGCCGGTCCGTTGCCAGTGGAAGAGGGCTTCGCCGCTGGCACAGCCACATCCCTGGCAACCGCCGGCCGCCGCCGGCTGCGCGCCTGCGGAATGTCCGGAACCGGCAGGCCCGCATCCTCGGCAAGCGCCAGCACGGTCCCGGTGAAATCCAGCCCGCTCAACTTGCGCGCGAGGTCGATCACGTCACCTGATGCGTCGCAGGAGGCGCCGTGGCAGTAGAACACCCGTCCGCCCAGCGAAAGGCTCGGCGTGTTGTCCGGATGGAATGGACAGCAGGCAAGCCAGCCGTCACCGGCGCGCTTCAGAGCAAGACCGCCCCATCTCACGGCCACATCCTCGCAGCGCGTGGTGTTGCGAACCCTCAGGACGAATTCCTTCCAGCTGCCATATCCGGAAGCCCTGGCTGCCCGGTCGCGTCGCGATGTCCGGTGATCTACCATTGAACATGCCAGTCGTTGCCGGACTGCCAATCCTCCGTGCCCTTGCAGGAGGCACAGATCTTGTTGAACTTGTGCTTCGGCTGGAACAGTCTCCCGCAAGTCAGGCAGGGAATGGCGCGGGCCCCGCCGCACTCGCCCAACCGGTTGCGTTCGATGGCGCCCGCTACGCTGGCGCGGGAGCGGTGAAGCCGGCTGGCGATCCGGGCAATGGTCAACCCTTCCGCCCACCAGTCGCACAGCCTCAAGACCTCGTCGGACGTCCATTTTCGCTGTTTCCTGCACCGCCGCTTCACTGGCTTGTCGTCAGCTGCTCGGCGAGAATGGGCATGATCTCGCCTTCCCGCTTCTCGCGGGCTTCCAGGCGCGCGCTGTCCCGGTCCATGTACACATTGAGCAGCGCATTGACGGCAAAGCGCACATGCGGCGTGACGAGAGCAAAACCGTATTGCTGCTCTGCAAGGTGATGAGCCCTGATTCCCGCCGCTTCGACCACCGGGTTGCCACCGAAGGTCTGGATGGCATACCAGAGCGAGCGATCCTCAGGCTTGAGCCAGAGAAAGCGGGCGGGAGCCAGTACACCGCCACCCTTGCGGCCGCTGTTCCAGATCTCGACGAGTGCGGATTCCACCCACCAGTGGCCAGTGGCCAGCTCGTCGAGGACGTGGCCGGTCCTCTCCAGCGTGCAGTCGATCGTCCGGGACAGTTCCGGTTTCCCTGCAAGTGCCTCGGCACAGCCGCCCTGCCGCTCCACCCTGGCAAAGGCGCGTCCAAGTTCGTCGATGAGTTCGCCTGCCCGGCCGGGGCCTTCCAGGGCGAATTGTCCAAGGCAAGCTGCAAACGCCTGTTCATGAGCCCTGAGGAGATCCGGTCCCCGCCACTGTCTGGTGAGCTGGCGCGCAAAGCCGCTCTCGACGGCGTGGGAAGCGATCTCCTCGCCGTCCGGTGAACGCAGGGAGAGGGCATCCAGCCATTCTTCCGGCCGAAGGGCACGTCCCAGCGGCGGAGGCCGGAGCGGTTCCACCTGTTCAGGCAGCAGAACTGATCCGGTTTCGGGCAGGGTTTCGTCCGCCTCCCTGCCTGCACCCGTTTCGACCACGCCGCGCTCCACGGCTTGTTCCCGCAACCTGGCATGTTCAGCATTGCTATCCCCGGTTTCAGGCGCGGTTTCACGAGACGGATCAATGGAGGATGGCCGGTCCGCAGCTGGCCAGACCCTCGCCTGAGCCCTCACCATGCTGTCGAGGTCATGACCGCCCCTGAAGCGGTAGTCCGGGCGGAAACCGGTTGCCGCGATGGCGGCGCGGCCATAGAGCAACGTGACGACCAATGCTGCATTGCGGCCGCCAGCCGTGCAGATCGTCGCCGAATGCGAGGGAATTTCCTCGATCCGCAGGCCGAGCCAGAGATCCCTGGCCTCCTGCGAGGGGGCAATCAGCCAGTCCGTCAGCAAGGGCAGCCTGACCGAGCCCAGCATGTCGCCTGCCCAGGCCATCGGCAGCGACAACGCCGCAGATGCTGCCGACGCCCCGATCGCGAGATAGTCGCCGGCAAGGAACCATGCTGCAACGGAGAAGACGGCGAGGCCGGCAAGCAGAATGAGTTCATCCAGCACTCCGTCACGATGCGTCATTGGCTTTTCCTCCAGTCACTGGCAATTTCCGCGGCCAGAGCGGGGATGGTCTCCAGGCGCTCGCCACTGATGGCTCCGGCGCTTGCCCGGCGCTGGATCTCGCGCCGGGCGCTACCTCCTGGAAAGCGAGTTGCCAGTGCGCGCCGCGCCTCGGACGAACCAAGCAGCCCGGTCAATTCATCGCGAAGAGCAACATCTTCGGCGGTCGTCGAATATGCCCAGAGCTCGCTTCCTCCGAGCCGGTGCGTGAGCAGCTGCCTGACGTTGCCGCCCTTGACTGCGAGCGCCGCGAAGACCGGCGCACCCTCCGGCCCCGGACCGGTAAGGCGATGACGCAGGATGTTGACTGCAGCTGAATTCAGGTTGAGTGTGCTGGATGCGAACTCGATATCGGTCTCGCTTGCGTTGCAGATCCACACCCCGGTGGACATGGCAACGAGCCTGGGATCGAAATCGGCTAGGAGCTGGGATGCCAGGCAGATCTGGACGTTGTGCTTGCGCCCCTCGCGAATGTCGGTTGCCAACTGGTCGACGACGCCGGGAAGGCCACCGGCACGGTGAAACTCGTCGATCGAGATGCGCTTGGGCGTTCGGCGCGCCAGCAAGGCCTGGCGGGTCAGGCGCTGATTCTGCGACTTCCGCAAGTTCTGGGAAGAGACATCCTCGGGAGCCAGGAAAAAACCGTCGGTGCAGACGTGACGGGCGAGCATGTACATGATGGCGCTCTGGCGGGCTGACGTCGGCTCGGAGCTGCGGGAGACGACATCCTGAAGGTCAACAACACGCAACCGGGCGCCGGACAGGTCGAATTCGGTCGGAAACGACAGCATCGGCCAATCCGCAGCCGCCTCGGCAAGGACCCGCCTCAGTCCGTCGAGTGCAGGCTCGCCGGTCTGCAGGCGCATCTCCCGGTAATTGTCCGCCACACGCGGCGCCGCCGCCGCCGCGGCCAGCTCTGACAGGAGAGGAACTGCCTGGCGCTGTGCGGCAGCAGCGGCTTCCCAGGAACCGTGGTCGGACAGCCAGTCGACGCACTCCCACCAGGTCGTGTTGTCGTCCGGCTCCCAGCCGCTGTCGAACAGCACTTCGTCAACCGCCGGCAACACGCCTTCGTTCCAGCGCTTCGCCTCCCGGTGATCCGCGGTTGATTCGTAGGCCTGGTCGATCGCCGTTCCGATCAGCCCCGAAAGTTCAGGGCCAGCTGCGCTGATATCAAGCAGCAGCCGGACATAGTTCACGAGGAAGGTCCTGCCAAGCGGAGAGGGGCGCCGGAATCCCAGCGGCGTATCGAAGACGTTGATCGAGAATTCCCGGTCGTTTCGCAGGCGTGCCGACACCGCGCCGTTCGGCCGGTCCAGGGGCAGCGCCTCCTGCATCATTGTCACGAGACCGGTCGACGAGGCGCCAATGTCGATGACTCCGATGATGGGCAATGGATCGTCCCCGGCGGCCCCCGAGAGTATCGTGGCAGCGTTCATCGCGTTCAAAAGCACTGATTTGCCGCTTCCCGGTGCTCCCGTCAGGATATCCGACCAGCTGTCCTGCAGGGACGAGCCCGGCTGGTACGGCCAGAGCCGGCCTTCCGTGGTCATGAATGACATCGGTCCGGAGCTCCAGGGAGAGCATGGCCGTTCAAGCGGTGTCAGGGCCATGGCATCGGTGAGCGGCGCGGCTGCGGATGGTGCGGTCGGAGCAACACCGGCACCGGGCAGGCTGCCAAGCAGGCAGGCAACCGGGTCGCCGGCAAGCATTTCCGTGCGCGCATTTGCCCATCTCTCGACGGCCTGCCTCAGCCTGGCGACTGCCCGGCGCAGCCGCGCCTCCTCTCCCGCGTCATCCCAGCAGGCAAAGCAGGCCCGGAATCGAACGATCGTCTCCTCAGCCCCGTCGAGGTGCTCCAACTCCTGAAAGGCATCCCGGATCCGGGTATTGTGCGTCCTGGACAGGAAGGTGAAGAAAGTCGACCACAGGCGCTTCCAGGTGGTGCCGGCCCAACCACCCGACTCGATGAGGATGGACATGCGCCAGCGTATCGGTTCCTGCGTGTTGACCGTGGCTCGCACCAGGTCGCCGAACGGCGCCAGGATTTCCGGCGCGAGCGCAAGGTCGAATGGCTGGAAGCAGCATGAACCGATCCTGACCGACCCGTCATCGCCGACGCGAGCATGGTCCCGCAAGAGCTGCCATGAAAGCCGTTCTGTTCCCAATAGGGAGTAGTCGGTGCCGGACAGGCTGGCCCTGGTTTCGGGCATTGCCGAAACGCGGCCAGGCGTGCCGTCAGGCTTCATTCCGGCAAGCCGGGGGACAAAACCTGCCGCTTCCCCTCCCGGCGTCAGGGAACCCGCGATGACCTGCGCAGCACTAGCGGCATCCAGCAGCCGCAATTCCTGACCGGCCAGGCGAAAGTCGCCCGGAAGGCTGTCGACGAGTGCGGCATGGACCTGCCTGACTTCCTCGGCGACGCGAAGGGGAACCTGCGCGTCCCGCAGGGGCAGCAGCCCAGCCAGCTGCTCGCGGGTGGTTCGGCGCGCATCATCCCTGGCCTGCCGAACGATCACCGCCGGATGGGTCATGACGGCGAGGATGGTTTTCTCTTCTGCTCCGGAGCGCTGGAGGCTGCGGCGACGATCATCAAGCACATCGGAGAGGTCCAGGCCTTGCAGCCGCATTTGCGTCTCGGTCTGTGCCGTGGCGTCTCGAACCTGTTCGCCGGCGCGCAACGGATCCCGGCTGTAGACGATCTGGAGCGCATGCCCTGGAGCATCCAGCCATCCGGAGAGGCGGTCGCGCAGCACTTCCGCGGCATTCGACATGCTGGCCTGATCCAACGTCTCGCGCACACCTTGCCATTCGAACAGGCTGACGAGGGATCCGCCGGCGGTGTAGAGGGCAATGTCACTGTCTGCTCCCTCGAGATCCACGTGGTGGTCCAACGGGCCCTTGAGCACGGCATTCGCGGCTGCCGCCGAAATTGCACCGAGATGCTGCAGCACTGTTCAATCCGGTTCCGAACGGGCAGCCTCTGCTGCCGCGGCCAGGCGGGATGCAGCGGCAGTCAGCCGGTCCATCATGTCGGCCGGGTTCTGCCCCTGGCGAAAGAGGTATGCGCCAACCACGTCTGCAGAGATAGTCTCAAGACCCTTGCATGGCACCCACCTCTTGAGCACGCTGCGTCCCGTCGCTGCGCCTGGCCACCATCGAAGGCCCTTCCAGGTTGCAGGCTCTTCTCCGCACCGTTGGGAGACATTGATCATCGCGTCGGGGCTGGCCATTCCGGTTACCGAGCCCGCTGCCCGTTCGAGGGCGTCGAATTCACCCTTCAGGCTTGATTGCAGCAGTGAAAGGGATCGTGCATTCAGCATGGCCCCCGGTCGGGAGATGCCGGCAGTCTCTGCCTCTGTCTGGGCCCGCCGGAGCCATATCATTGCCCAGGCCAAGGCAGTGACAGCATTCTGGCTGATCTTTGGCAGCCAGATCAGAAGCAGGGTCTCTTCATCATCGAGCGGTTGGACGGGGTGCGCCTGCAGGTGGCAGAAATGGCAGATCGGAACCAGGTTTTCCGCCTTCCAATTGAAATGATCGCCGTCGACATGGTCGATTTCCATCCAGCCGGGGATGCGAGTGGAACATCGGCAGCAGCGATGGTCACCTTTCGACAACGCGCGACCAACCGCTTTGCGGTGATGCCAGGCCTGCTCGGCGTGGAAGGCCAGTGTCAGCATGGCTGTGGAAGGTTGGGGAAACACCATGGCAGGCCACTTTTCCGGACCAGCTGTGCTAGTTCAGCAGATTGCCGCCGGCCAGAGTGCCCGTGGTCGCGTCTGAGCCGAACAGCGAGGTGACGCCGATATCCAGGAATTCCGGTATGCCGACCAGTGCGGCGCCCGCCAGCAGCCACCCAACAGCGCCGCCAACACTGGCCGAAGGATCCTGCGGATTCGTGCTGTAAGCGCGGAACTTGATTGCGGACATTATCAGCATTCCAATACCGACAAGGACAGCTGTGGCGCCAATGAGTTGTCCAAAGTCGGTGATCTGGCCGGTCAGCGTGTTTGCGACGTCTCCCAGGTCCTGCTGGGCAAGTGCCGGCACGCACATGCATGCCGTCAACGTGCCGACTGCAACACGTGAAAGGCGTTTCATGATCTCGGTTCCGTGAGTGCTTGTCATCGCAGATGCTTCCTTTCACCTTGCAGTGGAGGCTGCTCGCGTATTGCAAGGGCGGTCCATGGCAGGAAGGCGCCGCCACCGGCCGGGCCTGCAGCACCCACTCCATCGGCAAAGTAGCCACCTCCGCCTTGAGTCTGGACACCCGTCAATCTGCCGACATCTGTCGCGCTGCCCTCCGCAAGCCGCGTCATTGCGATCCTGTATGCCTGCATGCGGCCTCCATTCGCGCTGGCCGCGGCGTCGGGTATGCAATCCGGCCGAAGGCCACAATTGGCAAACTGCCGCATGCCGCCCGGGCCGAGAAAATGCGTGGCGGCCAGCAAGCCGCCTTCAGTGACCCTGACCTGACCGACTTCGGTCCCGACCAGCGACCTGGTGCTGCCGAGGCGTTGCCAATTCAGCGCAGTGTAGTGATCGAAGGCCTCGTTCTGTGCATCGAAATCCGTGGCAAATTCCCTGTCGGAAGTGATGCCCCATGGATTGCTAATCCATTCACCCGAGCGGGTCTTCCAGCCGACGTCGGCCAGGGCGGCATTGGTCATCTGGTAGCAGCCGACCGCACTTGAATGCGGATTTCGGGCAAGACAGCGTTCGGACCAGCCGCACCCTCCGACCTCGTGGCGGATGACTTGCGCGCGGTAGCTGCTGCAATCTATGCTGCTGGCCAGGAGAGTCGCAGGCAACAACACGAGAACGATGTGAAGAAGGCCTCCGACTGCAACTGGCTTCCAGGCCGGCATGCAGATTACCGGCCTGGTCCTGAATGGAACAGGCTCAGCCGGGAACAGGGCGCTGCCCGAATGGAATGAAAGTTCAAGGAGGTTACGATGCCACGACAATTGCATTTGCGATCACACCGCCCCTGTTTCGGATCACGCCGATTGGCGGACACCGTCTCCGCCAATGTTCCCTGCTGTCACACAGACGACAACACACGGACGAGTCTGGCGATGCAACCGGAGACTTCATTGACAGGCTGCCTGGT
Source organism: Paracoccaceae bacterium (assembly GCA_963664715.2). Classification (GTDB taxonomy): domain Bacteria; phylum Pseudomonadota; class Alphaproteobacteria; order Rhodobacterales; family Rhodobacteraceae; genus JAPOXR01. The sequence goes on along the minus strand of CAXXUY010000005.1, from coordinate 97,616 downwards.
CTGACGACACCGTCCGGCACCGCGTTGCCGGAGGGAATCTCCGAGGAAGAGGCGATCGTGATGATCGCGCGTTGGGTTGCTCTGCAAGCACGGATGCCTTGCATTGAGAAAACCTTCGTGAGTCTTGCAAGCATGTCTTCGGATTTGTCGTGGACTTTGCCCAACACTCCGGCGCTGGCGTGCTTGCAGAAGATCGGAACTATCACCCTGAAAACGGCGTCAACAGAAAGACAGTCCGGCGGGCGACAGAACTGCTTTCGGAGCATGACCTTGCAGAACCCAGGAAAAGACAGGTTGCATCCGGACATTGCCGCGGTTGCGGCGCCGAACTGCCGGAGGATGAGATCGGCCGTTACGTCCGCTGCGAGGGTTGCCGGGACATCCTGGCAGGGTAGGTGCGGAAAACGCGCGCGGCTCCGAGAAGTGAAACTGGCCGTTGGTCCGAACTCAGCCGGACACTTCGAGGGAATTAAGACCGGCGAGGTTGGTTGGCCGCGGAGAATCTGGCCACGACCAACCTGAGCCACCTTGCCCGCCGGACGCCGTGAGGCCGATTGGGACAGCCAAGCCAGTCGGTTAAGTGCCGGGATGCGGTTCAAATCGTCAACCTAGTGTTTTGAATCTTTTTCACGATGCCGATTCCTGCAGCTTCTGGTGCCCCTTCTTCCACGCCTCCACGAGGTCTTCCGGCTTCTTGCTCCAGCGGAACGGGCGGGCGTCATTGGCATTGTGGTGCTCGATGTAGCCCTCGATCGCCGCAATGCACTCGTCGAGCGAGTTGAAGATCGCGCGCTTGAGCCTCTGCCTCGAGAGCCTGGAGAAGAAACCCTCGACGGCATTCATCCACGAGGCCGAGGTCGGCGTGAAGTGAAACGTCCAATTGGCGTTGTCCTTCAGCCATTCGTTGACCTCGGCCGACTTGTGGGAGGAGACGTTGTCGAGGACAACATGAACCTGGGTTCCGGGCTTGATCCCTTCGGAGACGAGATCGAGGAAGGCGAGGAATTCCTCCGAGCGGTGACGCTCGACCATCTGGCCGGTGACCTTTCCGGTGGCGACATCGAGGGCCGCCATCAGGCAGGTTGTCCCGTTGCGCCTGTAATCATGGGTGCGGGTCTCGGGATGGCCGGACTTCATCGGCAGGGGCGTCTGCGTCCGTCCCAATGCCTGGATCTGTGTCTTCTCGTCCACCGAGATGACGACAGCGTGGTCGGGCGGGTTGACGTAGAGGCCGACGACGTCGCCGACCTTCAACTCGAACCTCGGGTCGCGGGAGACCTTGAATGTCTTGACCCTGTGGGGTTTCAGGCCGTTGTTCTTCAGGATGCCGAACACCGTCGAGACCGCGATCCCCAGCTTTTTCGCCAGCGCCCGCAGCGTCCAGTGACTGCTGTGCTCCGGCGGCGGCGACATCGCGAGCTCGATCAGTTCACTGACCTTGTCCTCGGCTATCGGCTTGCGGCCCCGTCTCCGGGGGATGTCGTAAAGCAGGCCGTCAACACCCTCGACGAGGAAGCGGTCCCACCAGCGCCAGACCGTCGGCTTCGACATGCCGGTGGCCCGCATCGTCTGCGACAGTGTGAGGCCGTCGCCGAGGTGAAGGATGATACTCGCCCTCTGGACATGCTTGAGGATCGAATGCGGATCGGTCTTGATCTTTTCGAGACGTTTCCGGTCTTCCTCGCTCAGAACGATCCGGGTTCTCCTGCTCCTTGCCATTGCGGTTCCGCTCCCATTGAAAACTGCGCGGCTCTCGCCGGGAGCGTTTGAATCATACTCCACAGGAAAATGGAATCCCCAAAAACGATCATAACACTAGGGCACCGGTTGTCCGGAGACTGCCGCGCCAACGATCACGACGCATGTGTTCCAAGATCAGGCCGCCAGGTTTTCATGCCACTCCTGGTCATTGGAGTAGGAAAACTCTCCGAGTTGATTGAGTTGATCCTCCAGATTGGCGATCAGTTCCAGCGCTTCGGACACCCCGAGATTGCCGAACGCCTTCTCGAGGTAAAGCAGGCGCAGGGTCCGCTCGGCTGCCGGGTTGCCGTTGTTCCGCTTGCTCCTGTCGTTCTCCCAGCGAAGAACTGTCCGCTCGGTCACGCCTAGAAGGAACGAAAGCATGGCCTGCGACAATTCCAGCTCATGGCGAAGAAACCTGATTTCAGCACCAGAGAGCCTTTTCCTGGTAGACACCAGCCACCGCCCGATTGCGCGGTGCAACCCCTCAATGTCATGGATTTTCAGGCGTCCACCCTCCAGTTCGAAACCGTTGACGAGTTTGACGTTGTCAAGTCCGCTCTCCGTATAGTGGTATGTCTCGGTCATCATATCTTCCTCTCAGATGACGGTAACAACCGTGCACTTGCTGACATTCAGCGCCACGACCACCTGGATCTTCCTTCCAGCCACGAAGCGCTTCAGTTTGACCCCGAAGTCGCCATGAGCGTACTTCCTGGGCCCGTCAGTGATCTCTCCTTTTCGCAGTGTCGATAGTACCTGGCGCATGGTAATGTCCCTTTCGCGCAACCGCTCGCGGAAGTGCGGCTGGTCGAAGTCGACCTCGCTCCTGTCAAGACACTCAACGATGTGACCCGCACAATACTCGGCAACGCGGAACGGGTTGTGAAAGGGAATTACCCCGACCATATACCTGTCATAATGTCAGGTCAGCGCCTTGTAAACGGCCGCCGGGACACGGCTGACCAGCAGCAATCCTTCGCATCTCTCGCCCTGCAGACCCTGCGATGGGGACAAACCTGCACCGCGAAGAACTCGACACGACTGGCGGGAACCCAGTCTCCGCGTCGTGCCGGACTGCATCCAGATACATCGCGTAAATCGGGTGGTCTTGGAATCCGACGAATTCCCTGCCTGTTAGCCGCCATCGGTGGGCGAACAGTAAATTGCCCTTCCAGGCCATTCCAGATTCCCTGCCCGGCTGCACCAATCGCAACCGAATGACAGGAACAGGAAGATCGGTCCGAGGACCGCCTGAAACGTTTCGGCAAACCGAGCACCACCATTGCGGCAACCGCAGCGTCATGCGGTTGTCCGTAACGTAACGTGAAGCGAAAGGCAGGCAAATGAGTCGATCATTGGTCCGGCAATCGAATCTTGTCCCATTTGTCTTCAAACTCAGAGAAATTGCCAAGTTGTTTGGGAATAGTCATCGTACGTTTTGCGCGACCTTGTTTGAGCGGTGCCCAGCGAACTCGAACATCTGCCGGTGTGAGGACCAGGAACCGGCTGTGCGACTCCTTCTTCTGCAAAAGGACAACGACCATGACATCGAAGCACCTGGTCCCATCGGTTGCGGATTCTTCACCAGGTATTGTGGACGGGGAGATATTGACGGCTCTTTGACTTGGCCAGGCGATTGTCTTCACTTGCACGTGCCTGAAGGTATCTTTCTGGCGAGTGAGAATATCCTACCCTGATTGGGCCGGCCCTTGAGCCAGGTAAGCTTCGATGTCTCGGCGAAGCAGTTCGCCGGGCACGAGATACTCGCCAGCTGCAGCATGACGGGTCCGAGCATCATTTGGCATAGAATTCCTCCGAATTTACGGGAATCGCGATTCAACGATGTTCGGCTTGCCGAAAAATGCAAACGGGCATTGCCTTGCCAAAGCTTGAGGGAATAGTCGCGCCAGTCTTCCTTTCGGGTACCTTTGGACCTCTCACTCTCTCCAGGCGGGTGATAGATGCGGTTGACTGTTTCCAAGCAGAGACGAGTCCTGAATACAGCCCTGAGGCTCTTCTTCCGGTATGCCCGGGGTCTGCCAATCAGGCCGAAGGTCCGGTCGCCAACCCGGTGTTTCGCGGTGCATGCGGGTGCCGATTGTGCTGGACCTGCTTGTAAGGAATCTATTGAGTGCGGTTCTCAGCCTTATCAGGGCTGGTTAGGCCAGCCGACCGCTCAGAATCAGGCGGCCAAACCCGTTCACGTGACCTTGTCGAGCCACTCCTTGAATTGATCGGCGACACCGTCATCAGCGTGCACAATGTACGGTTCGGAAGGGAACTTTCCAGTCCGAACCTCATCCGAGAATTCTCGCATGGCATTGATCCGCATGTCTTGCAGCCGCCTGTATTCGCCCAGAAAGTCGGCATATTTCTTAGCATGACGCGGGACATGGCCGTCATTCTCGCCAAGCACATCTTCGCTGAACAGATACTGCGCGTGGCCCTTGCCTCCGCCGCCCATGGATATCAGGAACAGGTCGGTTCTTTGCGCGATGATTTCCGTGATCTCTTCCGGCACCACTTCGATTTCGACCGCAAAGGCTCCGGCATTCTGGTATGCGACGCACTGCTCCCAGACGAGCTTGGCCTTTTCGAGTGACCTTCCGACCGCTTTGGCGCCCCCAGTCCAGGTTGTCTTTGGTGGAACGAGACCGACATGGCCGCAGACGGGAATCCCATGGTCCGCCAGCAGCCGGACCGAAGCCAGCGATCCTTGGCAATAGATGCAGTCGGCGCCATGCTTGAAGAGTGGCATTGCCCATCGAAGATAATCGTCGGGGCCGCCGATTTCCCAGAAATTGTCGCCGGGGATGGCGAATGCGTTCGGTGCGACCTCACGGAAACGCGGGTCGAACAGCAACGATGGCAGAACGGAGATCATGTCGATTCCGGCGGCTTCGGCGGCGGCTGCCTCTTCAAGCGTCACGACCCGAAGTTTGGGCAGAACGCGCTTTCCGCGAACTGCCCTGAGCGATTCGACATTCCAGCGTTTGGAGAAGTTATACATCAGTTCACCTCCGGTTCCGTACTGCGCCCAGAACTGAGATGGAATCTCATGAATTGATGATAATGGCCGCACTAATGCGTGTATAGGCATCATGAGTTGATTGCAAATGTCCAAATTGGTGCTAGAATCGGGATGCAAACAAGTGGCTCAAGTTTGCTTGGAACTACGGGGACGGGCCAATCAATCTTCAAAGGGGAGGATATCATGAGGAGATTCCTAAACCTCAGATCGGTACTTGCGGCATGCGCTGTCGCGGTCGGAATCGGGTCGGTTTCGCATGCGCAAGACCTCAACATTATCATGATCACACACGGTGCCGCGTCAGATAGTTTCTGGGCGCCGGTCAAGAAGGGGGCTGAAGACGCGGCAGCTGACTTGGGGGTGTCCCTCAGTTACCAGGCGCCTGAGGGAGGCGCGGACATGGTTGCCATGACAAATCTGATCCGCGCGGCCATCAATCAAGAGCCGGCCGGCATCATCGTAACTGTTCCGGACGTAAATGCCCTCGGAGGACCGATCTCGGAAGCCTCGGACGCCGGAATTCCTGTCGTGACCATCAACTCGGGCACGGGTACGCTTGATCAGACAAAGGCGATGTTCTTCGTCGGAGAAGACCTCTACGAAGCGGGCTTGATTTCCGGCAGGAGCCTGAAGGCATTGGGCGGCACGAAGGCGGCATGTCTCAACGTTCAGCCCGGCAACGTGGCACTTGACGCGATCTGCGCCGGCCTTAACGAGGGTTTCGGTTCGGATGCACAGGTCGTGCCTTTCGGCTTCGATCCGTCGGAAGTTGCCGCCAAGACCCGGGCGCTGCTCGAGTCTGACCCGGATCTTGACGCACTCTTGTCGATGTCAACGACCAATGCGCCATCAATTGCCAATGTGATTGAAGAGATGGGTCGCTTGGGCGAGGTGCATCATTCAACCTTCAATCTCTCGACTGAAGTGCTTGAGTATATCGATCAGGGCAAGATCGCGTTCACAATCGACCAGCAACCCTACTTGCAAGGCTACTTGCCGGTCATAGCGATCGCGCTGAAGGCGCGCTACGGCATAACCTTTTATGTCGATCATATCGGCTCAGGCCCGATTGTCGTCGATCAGTCGAACGCGGCATCGGTGCTTGACGGGGTAGCCAGCGGTCATCGCTGATCATGAACCTACTGGCGCCGGCGCCGAATGCGCGGCGGCGCCCTTCCGAGATTTCCGGTAGGGTCTAACAGGGCCAGGAGATTGGCAATTCAAGACGACACTTCTGTCAATGGCAGGGTGGAAAACGCACAGACGGACGAGCGAGTCGTTGATATTTCGCTGTCCGCCAAGCTCTTGCGCCGGCCCGAGCTTGGAGCAATTGCCGGTTTGGCCGCGGTTCTGGCTTTTTTCGCTTTCACCGCCAACAGCGCGATGTTCACGCTGGGTGGCGCCATCAGCCTTGGTGCGCCGGCCGCGCAGCTCGGCATTTTGGCGGTCGCGGCGGCAATGTTGATGATCGGCGGCGAATTCGACCTCTCGGTCGGGTCCACGCTCGCGTTCACCGGGATGATATTCGGGGCATGCGTCGTGTATTGGGGCGTACCGCTCTGGGGAGCTGTGCTGGTCACGCTCGGGGTTTCTGCATTGATTGGATTTGCCAATGCGCAGATCGTGCTCAGAACTGGCTTGCCGTCGTTCATTGTGACCCTGGCAGGTCTCTTCGTCTACAAGGGTGCCACACTGGCAGGGCTGAAGATTGTTACTGGGATCACGCTGATTTCAGGCGTCACCGACAAGGCCGGCGACAACTGGCTTGCCCCGTTCATCTCAGGAAATGCATTTGAAGGCGCATTTGCGTGGATGGCGGCCCAAGGGTGGCTAGACACATTCAAGAATGGCAATCCCAAGGTAAGGGGAATCCCGGTCGAGATGATCTGGGTTCTGATCATCGCCATTGTGGCCACGTATGTTCTATCGAGAACCAATTTCGGAAACTGGATCTATGCCTCGGGCGGAGACGCAGAGGCAGCGCGAACCACAGGGGTCCCCGTCAATCGCGTAAAGACGGTTCTCTTCATGGGAACATCCTGCGCAGCAGGTCTGGTTGCGATCATAACCGTGCTTACTGTCGGCACCGCAGACACGCTTCGAGGTGACCAAAAGGAATTTGAAGCAATCATCGCAGCCGTGATTGGCGGCTGCCTGCTGACAGGCGGATATGGCTCGGCCGTCGGGGCGCTGATCGGGGCTGTCATATTCGGCATAGTAAAGCTGGGTCTGACCTATACCGGGTTTGACCTTGACTACTACCTGGTCTTTCTTGGCGGCATGCTTCTGGTTGCGGTCCTGTTCAACAATTTCATTCGCGGCCGAGTAACCGGAGAGACCTGAGGAGGGCTCGGTGAACAGTGCGCATGTCATCGAAGTACGAGACCTTCGAAAGCTCTTCGGCCCCGTCGTAGCGCTCGCCGGAGTGTCGATGCATATCGACAAGGACGAAGTGCTGTGCCTGCTGGGCGACAATGGCGCGGGAAAGTCGACTCTGATCAAGACGCTTTCGGGTGTCTACGCACCGACAGAGGGCCAAATTCTGATGAACGGAGAACCGATCAGCTTTTCGAGTCCCCGCGACGCGCTCGACCGGGGAATCGCGACGGTCCACCAGACGCTGGCGCTGATTCCTCTGATGTCAATCATGCGCAACTTCTTCATGGGGCGCGAGCCGCTGAAACACGCCTTTGGCCATATGGACATCAGGAAGGCGAACAAGATCGCGCGAAGGGAATTGCAGAACATTGGCATCGATGTTCGCGACCCCTCGGAGGCGGTCGGAAAGCTCTCAGGCGGCGAGCGGCAATGCGTTGCGATTGCGCGTGCTGTCTACTTTGGCGCAAGGGTGCTGATTCTCGATGAACCGACCTCCGCGCTCGGCGTCCACCAGACCGCGACCGTGCTGCGCTACATAAAGATCCTGCGCGACAAGGGACTCAGCGTGATCTTGATCACCCATAACGTCCATCACGCAATGGCAGTCGGCGACCGCTTTTCGGTGCTGAACCGCGGAAGGACCGTCGGTACCTGGACACGCGAAGAAATTACGCTGCCGGAACTGGAAACGGCGATGGCAGGCGGTCGAGCTCTACAGGAATTGTCTCAAGAGCTGGGACAAACGGTCTGAAAATCGCCTTTGTGACGACGGAGGAGAGAATGGAATTGGCACCGCACAGGATTGGCCCCCCGACCAACATTGAAGAAGGGCTTCAGAACGAGTGGTACATTGCACCTGTGCCGCGAAAGGAAATCAAGCAGTTCATCAAACGCAGCGATTGGCCGGGGATCAAGCATTTCGGCGGCTACTTCCTGCTGGTGATCGCGACGGGGACGTTGGCATACAACCTGATGGACATTTGGTATCTCTTCATACCGGCCTATCTCGTCTACAGCCTGATCTTCGCGTTTTCTGAAGCTGCGTGGCACGAAACTGTCCACGGGACCGCATTCAAGAGTCGTTGGCTGAACGAGTCGGTGAACTTCATTGCCTCGATCATGGGGCACCGCGACATGGTGTTCTCTACATGGAGTCACGCGGTCCATCACTCATACACGAATATCAAGGGAACTGATCCCGAGCTTCAAGCTCCGCGCCCGCCCAACCTCCTGGTGATCCTGGTGAACTTCACAAGATTCCATGGTTCGCTCATGCAGTTGTGGTTGATGCTGCGTCATGCAGCCGGGATCATTACTCCGCTTGCGCGCAGGATAGTGCCGGAAGGCGAGTGGAACAAGCTTATCTGGAACGCTCGGCTCTTCATGGGGATACATGTCTTGATGATCATCTGGTGCATCGCCATCGAGAGCATCGTGCCGATAGCATTCCTCTTCCTGCCGCGCTTTTTCGGAGCGTGGGGGCTGGAGGCAGTCGTGACAATGCAGCATCCTGGATTGGCCGAAGATGTCTGGGACCACCGGCTGAACACCCGTACTGTCTATGTGCCGAAGTGGGTCCAGTTCCTTTATTTCAACATGAACTACCATATTGAGCACCACATGTACCCACTGGTGCCATTCCACGCGTTGGCAAGCGTGCACGAGCGAGTCAAGAACCACTACCCGAAATCATATCAGGGCTACTGGTCAGTGTACAAGGACCTGATCCCGACCCTAATCAAGCAAGTAAAGGATCCGGAGATCTACATTCATCATGAACTGCCGCCGGAAGGTGGTTGGGGTGGGAGTGAGCCGCCGGACCCTTGGTGCGGTAAGGACTCGCCCTCCAGCGCATCTGCCACGCCCGCGGAATAGCTTGGACTAGCCACTCCGGCGGCTGCATGTTCGGGTCACCCTCCAGCGACGGCGTTCTCTACAAAGTAGATTTGGAGCGGCTGGAAAGAACCCGGCTTCGCACCATCGCCGCGACCGGATGCCTGAAGCATGGCTTGAATGACAGCCTTGCCAGCGCGATTGGCAGGAAAGCTGATCACCGCGTCCATCCATCCGTCAATCATCAATCTTCGAGAGATTTCCGTAAGTTCAGAACCGACATAGACAACCTCTCCCTGCTGTCGGCCCGCTAGTTTCATTGCATCGACGATCACGTTGTTGCGCCCTCCGACGTTGTAAATGCCAACGATGTTCGGGTCCTTGACCTGGTCGGCAATTCGCTGAATCATCGCGTCCCGGTCCGGGCCCTTTTCGATGACGCTCGACATCTCCAGGTGGGGGAACTTTTCGGCCAGCACTGACCGCAGACCCATTTCGCGCTCTTCGAGTCCGAGGTAGTTCATAGTTTCAGAAGTTACCAGTACCCGCCCTGAACGCTGCTTCGCAAACCTCCCCAGAACATACCCTGCCGTTCTTCCGACTGTCCTGTTGTCCAGGCCCACATATGCTGCGCGCAATGGATGCCGTAGATCGCTCAGAAGCGTGACAACCGGCTTGCCCCGCTCGATAACGCGCGAGACCGCTTCAAGCGTCAGGGTATTCTGGATGAACACGCCGGCGATGCCGTCGGCATCGCGGGAAAGTTCGTCAATCTTCTCTGCAACCAGACCGTCATCGGTTTCGACCAGGAACTCGATCTCTACTCGAAGCCCTCGCCGAATGAAGGCTTCGGCTTCCCGGCTTATGGCCTCACCCAGTTCGCGGTAGTAGAGATGATCGGGATCCTGCAAGAGCACTCGATACAGGAAGTCTTCCCGATTGAGGCCGGTCGGAAACCCTAGCTCCTCGGCGGCGCGGCGAACTCGCTCGATGGTTGCGTCCTTCACACTACCGCGGTCGTTCAAGACGCGATCGACGGTTGCAGTGCTGACGCTCGCGGCCTCAGCGATGTCCTTCAGATTCGCTCGCCGTGGCGGCACAGCGCCCTCCAAAATGATTGCATCATCATCATAGCTGGCACATCATTTGATGTGAAGCCGGTCTAGAATTGTTCGATTCTGCTGGTTCGATCGTCCTTGCTGTCCTGTCCATCACGACGACCCCTCTGTTGCCTTGAGCTCCTAGTGACTTCAGACATGTTCAGCCGCAACCCATTGACACATAGGGATGTCGTCCGGAAAATGGGGCACTACATTCCGGCCGTAAGCGATTAAGACACGGCGTTCTCAATCTGTCTTGATCCGATCTGCCCTAACGCGGGAGATTCCACTGGTCCATTCACGATGGCCGGAGGATTTTTCCATGGAGCAGGATTTGTTGGCAACGGCCGTTGTCGGCTCCAACCGGGAGTTTCGCAACGAGGCCGAGTTGCGGTCCCTGATGGCGGAAATTGAGCGCTTGGGCGGCACGCAGACCAGCTTCTGCAAGGCCCGGGGCGTGTCATTGAAGACGTTTCAGGGCTGGCGCCGCAGGCTCGGCCTCACCGCCGGAGCGACCGCCGGCAAACCCGCCGACCTTGCCGAAATCGCAGCGGCGTCCGGACCGAGTTGGGATGTCGAACTGTCGCTCGGCGACGGGGTCGTGCTCCGTCTGCGAGGGTCCTGATGCTCGGCGGCTGGCTTGCGGGCGGCATCTCGCTGTCGACGGAACCGGCGGACATGCGCCGCAGCTTCGACGGGCTGTGCGCGCTGGTCTCGACCCATCTCGGGGCGAACCAGGCCAGCGGGCGCTGGTTCGTGTTCATCAACCGTCGGCGAACGATGGTCAAGGTGCTCGGCTTCGAGCACGGCGGGTTCTTCATTTGGGCCAAGAGCCTGGAGCAAGGCCTGTTCGCATCGCCCCCGGTGCTGGCGTCGGGACGGAAGCCGATCCCGCGCCAGAAACTGATGCTGGCTTCGGCGGGCCAGCGTGCAAGCCTGCCCAATCTTGCACCCATTCTTTCGGGCGTTGTGGACTGGGACGAGATCGCGCGCTAGGTTGCCCTGCAGGCCCGCATGCCATGTGTCGAGAGAACCTTCGTGAGCCTCGCAAGCCAGCTTTCATTTATGTCGTGGACTTCGCCCACAGGCTCCGGCCCTGGCTTGCGGGCAGAAGACCGGAACCATCGCCCTGAAGAGCGGTGTCAACAGAAAGACAGTCCGGCGGGCGACGGAGATGCTTCCGGGGCATGGCCTTACGGAACTCAGGGTGGGCAACAATTTCTGTCTTGGACAGACCGAGGATGGTCTCCACGGAATCAGTTTCGAACCGGCCCTGGCGCAATTCGATCAGATTCATGCAGAAGTCCGGGCGGCGTCCGCATCCGACGATCATGACCCGTATCGAATCCGGAAGTTGCACCTTGAATTCGGCAGGCTGAAGCGGCGTTTGAAGAACCATCTCGCCGATGCTGCCGGAGATGCGCAGATCAGGTCCTTGACTGACGAGTTGGGACTGCTCCAGCTCGAGGCAAGGCGAATGGCAGCCCTCAAATGCGGAACGGTTCGGACGCGCTCGCGACTGGACAAGCTGGAGAGGGACACCGTTACCGCCCGGGAAGCAGCCAGACAATTCCTCGGTGGTGGGCGTCCATTCGAATCCTGTCACGAATTTGCCGAACCATTTGCCAAGTCGGCCGTATTGCCGAGCGCGATGCCGGCCTTCACCAGCGATGTATTGTGCGCCTTGGAGAAGGCCGTGCTTGCATCCGTGTCCCTGGGACTTGTCGGTGCAGGCGGATTTGGAATCGAGTTCAATGTCGCGATGGAACTGTTTCATTACGAAAAGGCAGCCCTGATCATTCTGCTCATTTTCGCGCCCGTGGTTTCCGTGAAACAGGTGAGCAATTGCCTTCGCGCCAAAACAATCGGCGGAGATTGATTCCGAAGATCTCCACGAGTACGCCACACCTTGTTGCGGCAATGGGGAACACCCTCTTCGAGCCATTGTTGGCAGGCGCCAATTGTGCGAGCGGAAGAGGCTTATTCCAGGGTGTAGAATCGGCGAGACCGAAAGTGCTGTTACGGGAGAGTTGAGACTTTGGCGGACGCCTCGATAAATTTGCCGGAACGCCCGAAGAAACGACGGTTGCTCGGGATCTGTTGTTCCACCCACGCTGCCCATGACGGGCTGAGCGACATGCTGTACGTAATGTTGCCTTTCTTGGTGGAGCAATTCGGCCTGTCACTGGCGCAGGTTGGAATGATCCGCGGCGCACACCGCACCGCCATGTCGCTCTTTCAAATTCTCGCCGGACTACTCGCCGAGCGACAGGGGGAACGGGCCCTACTGATCGCCGGCACTGCACTGGCCGGAATATTCTTCATTCTCGCTGCCATGTCCTCCGGTTTCTTTGCCCTGTTGATCCTGCTGTTTCTGGTTGGACTCGGCCAGGCTGTGCATCACCCCCTCTGCTCTTCCATCCTCAGCAAAGCCTACCGTGGCGAAGGCCGCCGCGGCGCTCTCGGCACCTATAACTTCGCCGGTGATGTGGGCAAGTTCACAATCGCTGGTTCGTGCAGCCTGCTGTTGGCCGCTGGCGTTGCCTGGCAGGTACCGGCCATCGGATTCGGCGTGGTCATGGTACTTGTCGCCATAGTGTTGTTAGTCGTCCTCACAAGACTGAGAGAAGGTGGCGTGCCTACAGCATTGCACACCACCGAAACGGTAGAGGCCAAGGGTTGGGGCATAATCCATCGCGGAGGCTTTGTGTCCTTGTGTGCGATCGCGGCGATCGACAACGGCACACGAACCGGTTTCCTCACCTTTGTCGTCTTTCTGATGTTGGCCAAAGGCGTGCCCGAAGGCTGGGCGCTTCAAGCCATTCCGGCGCTGCTCATAGGCGGAATGGCCGGAAAACTGGCATGTGGCTATCTGGCTGAGTACATCGGTGTAGTTCGCACCGTGGTTGTCACCGAGGTGGCGACGGTCGCCGGCATACTTCTGGTCTTGGTGCTCCCAAATGTCGCTGCATTTGCTCTTCTGCCCATACTCGGTGTGGCGCTCAACGGGACATCGTCGGTGCTGTACGGAACCGTCGGCGATCTCGTAAAAGGCGAACGCCAATCGAGAGCGTTTGGCCTCATTTACACGCTGGGTACGGTATTTGGCGTTGCCACACCGCTGGCCTATGGCGTGATGGGTGACCGGATCGGTATCGATGCCACACTGGCGATTGCTTCCTTCTTCGTACTCCTTACTTTGCCTTTTACCCTGCTGTTGCGCCCAGCCGTCACCATGCAGGCCACTGACGCGTGAACAAACAGCGTTTGAGAAACATGAACCCCTGAAAGGAGATCAAGCAATGTCGAATTCAGCGGTTGAACTAAACGGGCGATCCAATTCATGACCCAGGGGCCTGGTCGTTGGCGTGTGTATCGACGGCTCTTAACCGGGCTACATCGAAAACGCCGTTAAGGCGGACGTCGCGCTGTACTTCGAACGGGTCCTCAATGACGGCACCAATAGAATTGCCCGTTGTGTCATTCCGTCGTTCACCAATCCGAACAACATTTCGACCGTCACCGACTGCTCGCCGACCGTGTATGGCATCTGCGGGGATCTATTCTACGACCGGGAAACCGATTCCGAGTGATTATGAACGATCCGAAGTTCCTTTGGGGTCGAGACGATACTCAAGACGTTGCACTCTCGTGTTGCCAGGGTTTGCGCTGTCACAGCCAAGGACAAGCTTCGCAAACCATTTGGAAAGCGCCTGGTCTTCGGCGACGGAACGGCGACAAGCTTTTCTGCCGAATCGCCCGAAACGGTGACAATGGACGACCATGGTATTGAGGCTGTCCTGGACCTCGTCGGCCTGCCTGTCCCGGACATCGATTCCGCCGGCCTGTCCGAGTTTGTCTTGGTCGCCGACGTCATGACCATGGCCCGGGACCGTCCTGATATCATGTACCTCTCGACGGCGGACTGCATTCGGCACTTGTGCGCTCCGGGAACACCGGTGGCCAACTCGCTCTACGAGATGAAGGACGGCTATCTGGCACAAACCGACGAGACGGGCAGTTTCATCGCCATTACCTCCGATCATGGCGGGAATGCCAAGCACGGTTCCGACGACCTGCCCGATGTCATTTGTCTCCAGGAACTGCTGGACAATATGTTTGGCAAGGGCAAGGCCCACGTCACTCGTCCGATCACGGATCCCTAAGTGGTACATCAGTGAACTTTGGGATCCTTCGCCGCTGCCTATCTGGTCAACAGTGTTGACCAAGCTGCTCTCCTGGGCCACCTCCAAGCCATGGAGTGGGTCGATTGCGCCCTTGATCGCGCCGCTGGATGCGAACGTTTCGAGTCACCTGAGGATCGGGTGGGCGACATTATGGTCGTATCAACAAAGCACAGAGTGATTGGAACCACTCGCGAGCGGCACGATCTATCGATTCTCGAAGTGCCGCTTCGATGTCATGGCGGCTTGACGGAGCGGAGGGTCCCGTTGCTGTTGATTCGTTGGATAGATCTATTTTGACCTGCCGACTAATTTCCTTCAGGCAGCGGAAATGCTGGCGAAGGAGCCATGATCCCGTCCAAACAGAATCAACCATTTGCAACGGCGCAATCCCCAATCATCGAAATCGCCTTCCTGGAGAGTTGCTTTGGGATCGACTGAGCATCACAATCGGATCATCGACTCCTGGGTCGTTGACGTCACATAATGGATCACTTCGCACGACGGAAAACAACTGCAGTCTCGTTTAACCATAAACGAACGCGGCCACATGCCTCGGCACATGTCAGACGGAACGTCTCAGCACGCCGAAATTGCTCAAAGGACACTCCATATGCCACACTCCACAAGTTCCGGTCCAACCCGCCGGAGCACGCTGTCCGGCCTCACAGCATTCGGGTTTGGTCTTTTCGCTGGACCGACATTAGCCGGGGATCGGCCGATGATTTCCACGGGTCGTTCCACGGAATGTGTCAATGACAGTGTGCAGGTCTCGAATATGCACGGTCGCATCGCCACGGCTGCGGATTTTTCAGGCGCCGGAAGTTGCCGGTTGTCGCGTGGCACGGTCGAAGGTCCCTACTTCATATGTGTTGATACTTTGAACGCGCGCAACATCGCCGAAGGTCTGGAGGGCGTACCGATGACGCTGGCATTGCGGGTTACCGACCAGACGTGCACGCCGATCCCCGGTGCCATTGTCGATGTATGGCAATGCGATGCACGCGGGAATTATTCCGGCTTTGCTGTCAATCCTACCAGGCCTGCAAGGGGTGTGCGTGGACAGCGCCAGGAATCAAACACAACCGCCAGGTTTCTGCGCGGTGTGCTGGCCACTGATGCCGAGGGGATCGCAGAGTTCGACGCGATCTATCCGGGCCTCTACGACCGCAGAGCGATCCACACCCATTTCAAAGTGCATGTCGGCAACAGGGCTTATCTGACCAGCCAGGCGCTGTATCCCGACAAATGGAACCAGAAGATTCTGGCAAACCCGCTGTATACCGAAGGGCGCGGCACTGACCGCGTCTTGAATGCGAGTGATTTCATGGGCAGAACCGGAGAGCTCTTCACCGTATCCGAACGAGGCAGCCGGTTGCTGGCAACGATAAACCTGTCCATCCGAAGCTGAGCGTCCGTTGGCAATCCGGCTTTCCGCTGCCTGACTTTGCCGCAATCGCTCGACAACGCCCAAGATGGACCAGTCAATGTCCTGGACCCAGTGGGACCTGTCATCGCACTGAATCAAACACAGCGGCAACAGGAAATTTTCTTGGTCCCAGGGCATTGGCAATCTGCGCCAACTCGCACTGCGAAAGCGCAGGATTGGCACCCGCGGGCAGTGCAAAGGGGAGTCCGAAATCTGACGTCGTTCGGGAGAAACAGGGCAATACCGGTTGCTCAAATCAATTTCCGACCTTTACAGTCAAGAATTCGGATGTTAGTCTCCCTTTCGATTCGTGGTGACCGGTTTGAACCCTCCAGTTTCACGGATTGCGCAGGAGTGACGCCGCAAGAGCCAGCCTGCAGGAAGACATCAGAAGTTCATACCTGCAGTTCGTTCAGCCACCTCCCTTGCCCCTCGCCACATGCAGGCGAGGGGCTTGCCTGTTTCGACAGACCCTGGCTGAACCTATAGTACGGGGTTGGTGCAGGCTGATGCATGACTGCTGCAACAAAACGACAGGATGATCGCCGTTCCGGCCTACGGTGATATCCGGCAGTCCGGGAAGAGCGGCGACCATTTCTGCCGAACATGCTTCCTGTCATCATGAATGCATGACATCGAGTGCGGCCGCCCACAAACTGCACTGCTTGAGCTTTTCGCTCTTTCTGAGGCCATTGCGATTGCCTGCTTCAACCTGCCAGGGCTGGAAGTCGCGACAGGGAAAGCGAGCATTCCCGAGTTGTTGCCGTCCTGAGTGGCAAGCGATCACACGCTTTGGATATTGACGTTTCTGCCCAAACTCGGATATTGTAGATGTCTAAACGCGCTCATCCAGAGCGGCGGAGGGACAGGCCCTGTGAAGCCGCGGCAACCGCTTCAAGCGGTGCCAATGCCTGATCGATGAGTCTGCCGAAGGCGGAGTATCGCTCTCGGCGCTCGTAGAGCGCGCTGAAACGAGAGAGGACAATGCCTTATGACATTCCTGTTTTCCCCGTCACCTTCCCGTATCCGCAGGATTGCCGACAATTCCAGTTGGTCGTTCCTGCGGCTTGAGCATCGATCAGGATGGGCGGGTGCATCAAACCCAAAACAGTACTTGAAAGGAGAAATTGATGACTGAGAACGTTGCAAAGAAAGACGTCAACAACGGAGTCAATGTTGAGGCCCTGCTCGGTGCCAGAGAAGCCCTGGGCACGACCCCGGAAGCCGGCCAGTTCAAGTGGCGCGCAACCAACGAATGGCTCAGGGGTACCCACAGCCGCTCGTCGGTGACCGGATATTTCGGCCTGGGTGAGGAACATGACCACAAGTCTTCCTACAGCTTCGAGTCGGATCATCCGCTGGTCTTTGCTGCCGAGGACAATGCGGCCACCCCCGTGGAAATCGTTCTGGTCGGACTGGCAAGCTGCCTGACTGCCGGCGTCGCCGCAGTGGCCCAGAATTGGGAAATCCAGTTGCGGTCGGTCAAGGCAACCGTCGAGGGAAACATGGACATCCAGGGCATACTGGGTGCCGACCCAGACGTGCGGAACGGTTTCAGCGACATTCGCGTAAGCTACGAGATTGATGCGGATGCCACACCGGATGAAATCAAGGCACTGGTTGCCCAATCGCAAAAGCGTTCGGCGGTATTCGATATCCTGACCAACCCGACGAATGTGACAGTCGATGTGAACTGACCGTCTGCGTGCGTACGACAGCAGTTGTCATCGGGGCCGGGCATGCCGGCCTTTCGGTGAGTCACTGCCTCGCCGGGCTCTCGATCGACCATGTGGTGATCGAGAGGGGCGAGGTCGCCCATTCATGGCGTAATGAACGGTGGGACTCGCTGCGGCTCCTGACGCCGAACTGGCAGACCCGTGTTCCTGGCTTCACCTATGACGGAGACGATCCGGACGGCTTCATGACGATGAAGGAAGTCGTTGACTTCATTGATCGCTACGCCCTGTTCGTGGACCCGCCCCTCGAGACGCACACAACCGTTGAATCACTTGCTGTTTCCGGTGGCGGGTACGAGGTCGTGACTGACAAGGGCGTGTGGAGGAGTTCGGCGGTCGTGATTGCTTCGGGTGCCTGCAACCACCCGAAGGTCCCGCCAGTTGCCGAATTCCTCCCGGCCGAGGTCGAATCTCTCACTTTGATGGACTACACGCGCCCGGCCGGTCTGCCGGATGGCGGTGTGCTGGTGGTCGGAGCCTCGGCTTCAGGCGTGCAGATCGCCGAAGAAGTTCATCGCTCCGGACGCCCTGTGACGCTGTCGGTGGGAGAGCATGTCCGGATGCCCCGGGTCTATCGGGGAAAGGACATCCTGTGGTGGCTGGACAGAACCGGAATCCATGATGAGAGGTATGACGAAGTCGACGACATCGTGCGCGCTCGCCGCGTTCCGTCTCCCCAGCTTGTCGGATCAAAGGAAAGAGCCACGCTCGACCTGAATCTGCTGACCGATCTGGGTGTCTGCCTGCGGGGCCAGGTTGTCGGGGTTTCCGGCGGCAAGGTGCAGTTCTCGGGTTCGCTGCGCAACATGTGTGCCCTGGCCGATCTGAAGCAGGGACGACTGTTGGATCAAGTTGATGAATGGGTCACCGACAACGGTCTTGACGGGGATGTCGAACCGCCGAGCCGCTACACACCGACAAGGGTGGAAGAGTCTCCGGAACTGACACTTGATCTTGTCCGCGACGGGGTCCGTACGGTGATCTGGGCGACCGGATATCAGCCGGATCACTCATGGGTCCGCATTCCCGTCTTCGATCACAAGCACAGGCTGCGCCACGATGGAGGCGTGGTGAACGGGTCGCCAGGCCTCTACAGGATCGGTCTCAATTTCCTGCGTCGGCGCAAGTCGAGCTTCATTCATGGAATCGAAGATGATGCCCGGGATCTGACCGACCACCTTGCAGGCCATGTTGGAGCGCATGAGTTAACCGGCCGCGCCTGAATAGGACGGCACGACAGCACGAATCCGATCGGGGATGGAATCAACCACCTGAAACTTCGCCTGTAACTGGCAGTGAACCGGTTTCCGGAACACTCGGACTAGAAAAAGACCGACTTGAACGGCATGACTGCAGCACCAACTGCAGACGCGTCAACGTCCAGATCAGTCGAAAACAGTTTTGGTGCCTTCATCAACCTGCCATGCCTGGGCAGGCGAACGAATTCGACCCTGGAAATCAGTCGATCCGCCAATTGTTTGGGGATCTGGCCACCGAATATTATCGCCTGGGGATCGGCAATTGCGTAGATCGCATTGACGGTTCTGTTCAGCACAGGCGTAACCCTGTCGATCCAGCTTTCAACTCCTTGCCAGGCCGGATCGAAGTTCCTGCGGATATCGTCCACCGTCGTGACGCGCACTCCGTTCGACACCAGGTTCGCGAGAAGCGATTCCAGTGCCGGACGGTTGTTCATCTCTTCGAGTTCGAACATCGCGCTGAGTTCGCCGGCATTTCCATGGCCGCCGCGCATCAGATCACCGTCGACTATGAGGGCACCGCCAAACCCATAGTCAATTGAAAGGTAAACGAAGTTTCGAATGTATCTTCCGATTCCGAGCATGGACTCGCAGACCGCTGCCGTATTGGCTGAATTCGCTGTCCAGACAGGGCATCCCAGGACTTCTGATACCGTTGGGCCCAGTTCGACCAGGGACCACTCATGCAGGGGAAGCGGTGTATTGTAGATGGTTCCGGACTCCAGGAATCCGGAAATGGCAAATCCCGCTCCGAAGAGTGTCTCGTATTCGATCTCGTTTTGGGCAAATTGCTGCCTGACAGACATGCCAATCTGTTCAAGCCCATAGCCCAGGGGACGGTCTGCGATCGGCAAATGCTCGGTTGCCCGGATCTTTCCGGCAAAGTCGAAGAGACAAACGCTGATGGTATCGGTATTGACCGAAATCCCGACGGAAACGGCAAAGCCCCTGTTCAGGACGACTGTCGGGCTTGGCTGACCGCGACCGGTTCCGGGTATGGGTTCCCCCAACCTGATTGCGCCGCGTGATGCCAGATTGTCGACCAGACGGTGAACCGATTGCTGAGTCAGGTTCGTTCTGTCCGTGATTTCTGACCGCGATATACGGTGGTTGTCGCGCACGATTCGCAGTATTTCGCGTTCGTTGGCGGAGACAACCCGGCCCAGGTCGGGTCCCGACCTGAACCTCCCGGCAATCAGCGAATCGGGATCGTAGGTGGCTCCTTTCCCCACAAAGTCACTCATGACGTGTAATTTAAATGGTGAAGCATAGCTGTCAAACATGCTGATGATGAGAGAATTCGGGCAAATACATACCGACTTGACTCCGGTCAGGCAATTGGACGATATTTGTTACACTTAAAGCGTAATAAATTCAGGAAGACTGAGTTTTCGCGCAAGACAGCTAGGAGGAGACCCATGTACCGATCAATTTATCTTGCCGCCTCGTGTCTGGCCGGTGCACTGACCGCCACGACCGCAAATTCGACCGATATCGAATTCTGGTATGGCAACACCGGCCGGGTCGAAGAGGCCATCCAGTCTCATTGCGAGGCATTCAACGCCGCACAGGATGAGCATTCGATAACCTGTGTCGGCCAGGGTGGCTACGAACCTGCCATGCAGAAGGCAATCGCCGCCTATCGCTCGCAGCAACATCCCGTAATGATCCAGTTCTTCGACGCGGGCACACTCGACCTGATGCTCTCGGATGCTGTTGTGCCAGTGTCGGAAATCATGCCTGATGCCCCTTGGGGCGATTACATAAACGGTGCGCGTTCCTATTATGAGACATCAACGGGAGATCTTTTCTCACAGCCGTATAACGGCTCAACCATGATCTTCTACGCCAACATGCAGATGTTGGGCGACGTCGGTGTCACGGAGATTCCCGACACATATGAGGGTGTCGTTGAAGTGGCACAGAAACTCCGCGACAATGGTCACGCATGTCCCGTGCTTCAACGTGTCCATCCGTGGTTTTCTCTCGAACAGTTCTCGGCAAGGCATGGCGAGGCGATTGCTTCCAACAACAACGGCTACGGTGGCCTTGATGCCGAATACACGTTCAACACCGGCCTCGTTGCCAAGCATCTGAACAATATCAATGCATGGCGCGCGGAGGGCTTGTTCCGGCTTCCAGCGGATGTTCCGGCCGAGCGGAATGGCTTCAATGCCGGCGAATGTGCAATGCTTGAGACTTCGTCGGCCGCCTATGGTGGCGCATATGCGGCGTTGGGGGATGCCCTGGGTATTGGCCTGGCCCCGATTTACGACGGATTCGAACGCCGAAACACCCTGATTGGAGGTGCTTCGATCTGGATCATGAAGGGACATGACAATGATGCATACGAAGCGGCGGCTGCGTTTCTGAACTTCATTCGCGAACACGACCAACAAATCGCCTTTGCAGGTCATACCGGTTACGTGCCCGTAACAAATGCGGCTCTCGAGACACTCATGGGCAGCGACATGGCGGACGATCCTGTGTTCGCAAGCGCGAGCATTGCAGTGAATTCGCTTGACCAGCCGGGCGATGCGAACAGCCGCGGAATTCGCCTTGGGTTCTACGTCCAGTTCCGCGATATTTTCATAGAGGAGGTGACCAGGGCACTCAATGGCGAACAGGAAATCCAGGTTGCGCTGGATAACGCTGCCAGCCGTGGCAACGAACTCCTTCGTCGTTTCGAACAGACATATGAGGGTGTTACACTTCCCTGATTCAAAAGCGATGTCCGGCGGGACCAGACTCGCCGGACGCAATTCGAAGACCCAAGATGCGACAAGGCCATTTTAGCGGCGGATTGACCTATACCCTACTGGTCGCACCCATCCTCTTGCTGGTGCTCTTGTTCTTTTACATTCCTGTCGGACTGGCGTTCTTCTGGTCATTTTTCCTGGAAAGGCCGTTTGGCGGCGGTTCGGAATTCGTCGGATTGCAGAACTATGCGCGGGTTCTTTCCGACCCGGAATTCTGGGATGCACTGCAACGGACGCTGGTCTTCATGCTCGTTGCTCCCGGACTGGCGATCGGAATCTCCCTGATATTGGCGCTTGCGGCAGACCGGGGACTGCGTCTTTCCGGCGCTGCAAGAAACATCATCATCTGGCCCAAGGCGGTTGCCGGTGCATCGATCGGCGTTGTCTTCGTGTTTATCTTCGATCCGTTCCTTGGCATATTTGCGTTCGTCAACACCCTGTCTCCTGGTCTCTGGAACCCCAGGGTGGACGGCTTCGATGCCTATTCGACCATCGTTGTGGCACAGGTTTGGAACGGAATTCCGTTCAACTTCATCATACTCCTGTCCGGCCTTCAGTCGATCCCGGACGCGCTTACCAAGGCGGCTGCCATGGACGGCGCAGGGCCCTGGCGAAGGGTGAGGGACATCCAGTTGCCGCTGCTGACACCGCAGCTCTTCCTGACCTTTGTGCTGGAATTTGTCGGGACCGTGGTCGAAGCATTCGGGCTGATTGACACGATGACCGGAGGTGGCCCGGGAGGAGCGACGACCCTGCTGATCTACAAGATCTATGTTGATGGTTTCAAGGCATACGACCTGTCCGGGGCCGCAACGCAGACGGCATTATTGATCATTTTCGTTGGTATCATGGTGATCCTGCAGTTCAGGCTCGAGAAGTACGTGAAGTACGAAAGGTAACCAGCATGATCGAACGCGCCAGGAGCATTGATTTCACATCCACGATTCTACTTTTGGTCGGAGTCGTCTTTATCCTGGCGCCGATCGTGGTCGCCTTCCTGACTGCGACCGTGTCCTATGAGGACTTCCTGCGGGCTGGCGGCATCCGCCTGACCCTGAGCAACGATTTTCTCGACAACATGCGGCATATCATGTTTGAAACCCAGCTGCCTCAGCAGCTATGGAACTCGATTGTCATTTCGTTGCTCGTTGCCTTTATCAAGTGTGCACTCGCGTTTACCGCCACGTTTGCAATCGTGTTCTACAAGTCGAAGTTGAATACGCTGGTCTTTGCGATCACTATCGTAACGGTCATGCTGCCGCTGGAACTGATTGTCATCACGACATACCAGATCGTTGCCAACGTGCTGATGCCGCTCAACTGGCTCTGCGAGGGGACCGGGCTCTGCTCTCTGGTTGAAGCATTCAACGGATCTCGTCCGCGTTTCGAGTACAGCTTGCTTGACAGTTACTTCGGTGTAGCCGCCCCAATTGCGACATCAAGCGCATCCGTGTTCATTTACCGGCAGTTTTTCAAGAGCTTGCCCAGGGACCTTCCCCGTGCGGCGACGATGGATGGCGCCGGACCCATTCGCTTCATGATCGACATCTTGCTGCCGCTGTCCTGGACGCCGCTGATCGCAACCTTCATGTTCTGGTTCATAGGGGGCTGGACGTCATATCTCTGGCCATTGGTCGCCGCTTCGACGCCTGACGCCCAGCCGGCGGTTGTCGGGCTGGCCAAGCTCGCCACGACTGATCCGGAACGCACCCCGGATGTTCCGATGCTGATGGCCGGCGCCCTTTTCGTTTCCTTCATTCCAGTCTTGCTGATCGCCGTCATGCAGCGCCAGATCGTGCGCGGGCTGAACCTGTCAGAAAAGTGACGACGGTCAAGAGCACAAGCATCACACTTGACAATGTTGCCAAGTCCTTTGGCAGCATCGAAGTCATTCCGGGCATTTCGGTAAGGATGGAGGCAGGAGATTTCACAGTCGTGCTGGGGCCGTCTGGATGCGGAAAGTCGACCATTCTGAACATGCTTGCCGGACTTGAGGAAGTCTCGAGCGGGCGCATACTGTTTGGTGATCGGGAGGTCCACAACGTCGCTGCCAAGGATCGCGGCTGCGCGATGGTGTTCCAGAACTACGCGCTCTACCCGCATATGAACGTGGCCGACAATATCGGCTATTCCCTGAAACTCGCGCGGGTACCGAAGGCCGAACGGATCAATCGAATTCGGGAAGTGGCCCGGATCGCCAATCTGGAGCAATTCCTGGACCGCCGTCCAAGCCAGCTTTCCGGCGGCCAAAGGCAACGTGTTGCCATCGCCCGTGCGATCGTTCGCGAGCCCGGCGTCTTGCTCTTCGATGAGCCGCTGTCAAACCTGGATGCCCAACTCCGGCACGACATGCGGGTCGAATTGTCTCAACTGCATCGACGAATCGGCGCCACGAGCGTCTTCGTCACCCATGACCAGATCGAGGCAATGACCTTGGCCGACGTCATCCTGATCATCAACAATGGAAGAGTGGAGCAATTTGCCTCACCGGACAGGGTCTACCACCATCCGCAAACAACCTTCGTCGCCCGTTTCATTGGTTCACCGCCGATGAACATACTGACCGGGCGCGGGGATGGAGGCATCCTGCGCCTCATTGGCGGTGCCAGGATCGCGGAACGCAACCACCGGGGGAATGTCCTTGTTGGAATTCGTCCGGAACGAATTCTGCTCGCGGGAAGCGGCCTGAACGGTCAAGTCCTGTATCGGGAAGATCTGGGATCTCATTCAATATTGCAGGTTGAACTGGAGAGTGGAGAAAAGATCTGGGTTTCGGTTCAGCATGGTTCGGAATATGGAGGTGAGGGCGAAGTCAAACTCCAGTTTCCAGACGATGACATCCATCTCTTTGATCCGGAGACGCAGAAGAGGCTGGAGTCGTGACTGTGTCAGAGCCATTCCCTGAACGTCCGGATCCCGTCGCCACGCTGACCGGAAGCCTCAGCGACCGACCGTTCCCAAAAGCGATCTGCATGCCCGGCTACGGCGGCAAGTTCGATACCAGGGGAAATGTCCTGCCTTGGCCAGGAAACACGTTCGTGTGTCACATTGACCGGGTGTCGGCTGCATTCACTGCATTGGTCGACATGCAGGACAGGGTAAGAAGCAGCGAGTTTGGGCGCTACTTCACCTATCTTCCGCCCAAGAGCTTTCATATGACGGTCTTTCAGGGATGGTCGCCGTTTCTGAAGGAGGATGGCTTTTGGCCAGAGGGCCTTGGCAGGGACGTGACCAGAGACGAAATGACAACGATTCTCAGTCGTCAGGTCAGTGGGTTGATACTTCCGCAAGGATACAGGATACGTTCCGACGGGTTGTTTGCATTGCATTCGCTCACCGTACGCGGCGCAGACAATTGGCAGGAGCAATCACTGCGGCATACGCGCAATGTACTTCGTGACGCCACCGGGATTTGCCCGAAGGATTTTGATGCCTATGTATTTCACATTTCGCTTGGCTATCAACTGCGTTGGGTGGATGAAGGTCTTGCCGGGGACATGGTCGCCTTCAGCGATGCGTTGGGTCGCGACTTTGCAGCGACGGTGCCGGAAATCCAACTGGGACCTTGCGAACTCTGCAGTTTCGATACCATGCATCACTTTGAACGCATCAGGTTGTTGTCAGGCCCGAGATCCCATCGCCAGCACATTTCGCAAGTTCAGGATGCCAGCGGGGCATAGTCATGCACATAACGAGTGAAGTTACCGGTCGGCTGATCGAAATCGTCCGCCGCGCCGCAAGGGATGAAATCCTGCCGCGATTCCGGAACCTGCCTGTCGGGGGCATAGGTACCAAGACCAGTGAAACCGATCTGGTAACCATAGCGGACAGGGCTGCAGAGGCGCGTATCGGCGATGAAGCCCGTCAACTGATACCTGGAGCCCAGATTGTAGGAGAAGAGGCTGTCGGAAGTGACAGATCACTGCTCGACCGGATTGGCAGCGCCGAGTTGTGTGTCATTATCGACCCCATCGATGGAACGTGGAACTATGTGAAAGGGTTGCCTCTTTTCGGCGTGATGGTCGCCATCATCGAGGAGAGACAGACCAGATTTGGCCTTCTGTATGATCCAGTCACGGATAGCTGGGTTCAAGCGACGACGCAGAAGGGCGCCCGGTATCAGTCTCATACCGGTGAAGAGCGGATCTTGAGTGTGGGCAACAGTGGCCTGCCGGGGACGACCGGGTTCATTCCCCTCTACCTGTTCTCGAAGGAGACCCAGCAAAAGCTTGCTCCAAGGCTCCCGATGCTGGATCGAGCAAGTTCGTTGCGCTGTTCATGCCATGAATACTGGCTGTTGTCCGAAGGCGCGGTTGATTTCGGTATTTCCGGACAGTTGAATCCGTGGGATCACGCGGCCGGCGAATTGATTTATCGGGAAGCAGGCGGGTTTTCCGCCATGATGGAGGATGGCAGTGCCTACGACGCCAGCAAGACGTCAGGTCAACTTCTGGTTGCCAGGAACCGGCATTGCTGGTCGAAGGTCAGGGACTTGCTGGAAGGTGCGTTCTCCTGAGGGCCGGCAGCCGCATCCACTCCTCGGGCATGGCCGGCATCCGGTCCACTGTCAGTGCAGACCAGTTGAGCCGAGGAAATCCGGAGTCTCGGGTTGTTCTGCAGGGAATGACGTCGTCAGGGATGGCTGTACTTGATGAAGGGGGTAAGCCGCCCGACCTGGTCGTAGAGTGCGCGGGCATCGCTGTTGAAATCCTGTGTCATCCAGTAAACGGTCGTCACATTGTCGGCTTCGGCAGCCGCGTAGACTCCCTCGATCAATTTGCGGCCAAGCCCTGATCTCCTGCAGTCGGGATCGACATAGAGATCCTGCAGGTAGCAGGCGCGCTCGAGTGTCCAGCAATGAGCGTGGTAAAGGTAGTGAACAAGGCCCGCAAGATTGCCGGTGGAACCGTCCGGACCTGTTCGTTCAACAACCAGCCCGGAAGGTTCCCAGTAGTCGTCCGCCATGAGCCGCTCAAAGGTCTTGTCATAAACTTCCCGGGCTACGCTGGTTTCATAGAATTCCAGGTAGGCGGTCCAAAGCCGTTCCCATTCCGGTCGGTCACTTTTCCGAAGTGATCTCAGCAGGCAATGCGCATCGTTCGACATGATATTGGATCCCCTTGTCATTTTACGGCGACGAAGTTCAGCCTCACATAGTCCACCGTCCATTTGCCCGCGGCATCGCAAAGCACCGGGCGGCAGAGTTCGACCATCCGGCCGATTACCGTCTCTCGGGATGCAGCGTCGAGATCTGCGAGTATCTCCTGGCCGAAGGTCAATAACCATCCCCGGACATCGGTGGGCAACACCGTGGGCCGGTCTCGCAGGATGCACTTGACCACCCGGAATCCCGCGTTTTCGAGCCGAGCTCGCTGATCTTGCGGGGTCGGGAAGGTCCAGGGGTTACGGGCAGCAAAGTCGATGCCGAATTCTGCCAGTGCCGTGCTCATTGCTGTCCGCAACCGTGAAATGTTGCCCGCTCCGCCCAATTCGGCCACGAATCGTCCGCCGGGTTTCAACGCGCGGAATACACGCAAGGCCAATGCCCACTGATGTGGCATCCAGTGCATCGCGGCGTTGGAAAACACCGCATCAAACTCACTGTCAAAGTCGATCTCCTGGGCGTCACCGAGGATTGCTTCTATGCCTCGTGCCCTGGCAGCCTCGACGAAGCTGGCGCTGCTGTCGATTCCGATGACATGGCAGCCCAGTGTCAGCAGGGACTCGGCCAGTTCTCCGTCGCCACAGCCCAGATCCAGGATCCTCTCGCCTGCCTTGGGCGAGAGGTCCTTCATCACCTCGTTGCTGAGCTGCGAAACAAAGCTCGCATGCGAGGCATAGTCTTCCGCCTTCCAATGGTCGTCAGCCATTATCCATACCCATCATGGGTCCAGATGCCGTGGCAATGTATTGCGCCGGGTTTGTCAATTGATGGATAGCACCACACTGGATTCACACGGTTTGTCACGGTCCGGACGATCCGTTTGCGATCGTTTCAAGATATTGTGGATCATGCGGACTGGGATCATTGAAGACACCGATTACGCGTCAGCCAGCGCCCCCTTACTTTGCCAGTTGATCGCCTGCAACTGTGTACCCTGCCTTGACCGGAATCGCCGCATGCCGCCAACCGGTGCAACCCGTGAGCCTGGACCGGCATCCCGAACGGGACGGCGAAAGGCAACGATGGGAGCATTCTGCGAGCAGACCGGCACCCCCGGCAAAATCGATCACCGACGCAGATTTCAGTGTTTCCCGCATCTTGTTTTGTCGACGACATGAGAAGCAGGAAGAACGGGCGTCCGGTTTGACGAGCGGCGGTGAAGACACGCCGGTAATGACAGAGACCGGGGCACCGGCAAAAGGGCAAGAGCCACCTGACAACGGCTATTTCTTCGGTCTGGTGGGCTTCCCTTCGTTGCTACCCAATGAAGTTGATCCTGGGGTGCTGTTTGTGGGGTCAGTGAATGAATCCAACAACTTGGACAACCGCAGGAGCCCGGTAAGTTGAAGACAGCGCGGATTCCGGAGCAAATGAAATTCGAATGTCTCGGACGGGGCGTCGCCGCGGGTCCCGGTTCGGACCTTGCATCGGCTGTACTCCGTGCTGATTGAATGGAAAACTGGCAACAGGAGAGAGCACGAAAGACAGCCCGACAATTGTCATCAAGTCTCGAAGATCCGACGGGGCCGGGGGGCTGAGTCAGATCATGGAGAGTCTGCCGTTTCTCGATCCGCCCAGGCCGGGTTACTCGGTCCGGTCCGAGGAGGTTCTCGCCGCAAGGCAAGAAAACTGGTGCGCCCGGACACCCTGTGGCCTGGCAGTTCTGCGCTATCCCCAGATGAAGGAACTCATTCTTCATCCAAGCCTTCGTCAGGGCTCCTTTCGGTGGCCGGATCACAACGATGCACGCGGGCTTTGGTCGCTGTGATGGAAGCGGATCATGTTCAATGTCGAAGGCAAGGACCAGTTGCGTCTTCGCCGCCTCGCACAGCCATATTCGCCGGGAGCCTGCCTGGACCTGAGAGAGGAACTCCTGTCTCCTCAGTTCGACTCCCGCAATACGATTGCGAGATTACGGAAACCACCCTGAATTGCTTGAGTTTTTCCCGAAACCTGACGAGCGCCTTCACCAAGAATTAAGTTCGATTTCACCCCTCTTTCGCATTCGCTCGGCAGGGTGCCGAGAATTTGCAAGCGATAGGAGGATGGAATAGACTGTCAGGACAAGTTCCTGAAGTCCTCGGAGGAGATCTTCTTCGCGCCGAAGGGAATTGCCCCGCGAATTCCGGTTGACGGGCTGGCGCGGCACGAAACTGGAAGAGTTCGGGATCAAGCATGCGATTTTTGGGCCGAAGCCTGCTAGCCCTCTTCCTTTTGGGAGGGACGCTGGGCATCTTGGGAGTCGCCTTCGAGAGCATTTACTCGGCTTTCCAGGAAAGGGCATCTCGAGAGACACGGAACAGAGTGGAGAGGGAACGAATTTACGCGGTAAATGTCATTCCCGCCGAGTTCACAAGCGTCAAGCCGCAGATCACCGCTTTCGGCGAAATCCAGAGCCGTCGAACCCTGGAACTCAGGGCGCCGATAGGCGGCACAATCCTCGAACTGTCGCCCAGCTTTGTAGAGGGCGGCGTTCTGGACAAGGGTGATATCGTGCTGCGGATCGACGCTGCCGATGCCGAGGCAGATTTCCAGTTCGCGCTTGCCGACAGGAACGATGCCGAGGCGGAAGTCAAGGAAGCCGTCCGATCCCTTGCGCTGGTGCAGGACGAACTGGTCGCGGCAGAGGAACGAGAGTCTCTCCTGAAAGGATCTCTCGACAGGCAGGTCGAGTTGCTGGAAAGAGGGGTCGGCACCGGCGTCGCCGTTGAAAACGCCGAACTCACACTTTCCTCGGCGAATCAGTCCGTTCTGTCGTTTCGAAAGAATGTTGCCCAGGCTGAATTGCGGGTCGCTCAGGCCGAGTCCCAACTGGCTAGGCGCGAAATTGCCCTGGCCGAGGCTCAGCGGAAACTGGACGCAACGATTCTCGAGGCGGAGTTTTCCGGGATTCTGAGCGGCATCAGCATTGTGCAGGGCGGCCTGCTCTCGGCAAATGAACGCATTGGCACCTTGATCGACCCAACAGCGCTCGAGGTCGCTTTCCGGGTTTCAAATACCCAGTATCGGCGTCTTCTCGATGCCAATGGAGACCTGCTGCCAGTTGATGTCAGCGTGGATCTTGAACTCTCCGACTCGTCGGTTTCGACCGGCGGGCGGATTGTGCGGGAAGGGGCGGCGGTTTCGGAAGGGCAAACAGGCCGGCTCCTTTTCGCATCGATCAGCAACAGCGAGGCAATCGGCCTTAAGCCGGGAGATTTCGTCTCGGTCTCGATAGAGGAACCCGAAATCAGGCGCGTCATGAAACTCCCGGCGGCAGCCATCGATTCTTCCGGCCGGCTACTGGTCCTGAATGACGACAGCCGACTGGAGGATGCAGATGTCGAATTGCTTCGGCGGCTGGGGGACGAGGTTGTGGTGCGAGGGCCGGGCCTGCGCGACCGCCTGATCGTAGCCGAGCGGACACCACTCCTCGGCGTCGGAATAAAGGTCAGGCCAATCGTGCCGGATCGGGATGGCATCGAGGCGCAGGAAAGGCCGGCAATGGTCGCCTTGAGCACTGAAGAACGGGACAGGCTCATTGCCATGGTCGAAGCGAACAGCTTTATGCCTGACAGGGCCAAGGAAAGAGTTATCGAGCAGTTGAACAGACCCGAAATTCCCGCCGAGATGCTTGATCGGCTCAGGTCGAGAGCGGGCGGCTGAGATGAACGAGCGCGGCTGGAAAGCATCTCTTTTTGCACCGGTGGTTTCCTATTTCACCAGGCACCGGACCGCCGCGAATCTCATCATGCTGCTCATGATCGCGCTTGGAGCCTTGTCCTATACGCAAATCCGGTCGCAATTCTTCCCCGATGTAATCGTCGAAGGCGTCAGCGTCTCGGTCGCCTGGGAGGGCGCAGGCGCAGAAGACATAGACTATGCGATTGTCCAATTGCTGGAACCGGCGCTTCTGGCCGTTGAAGGAGTCGAGTCAACTGCGTCCGAATCCAGCGAAGGCATTGCCAGGATCACGCTGGAATTCGAGCCGGGATGGGACATGAAGCGCGGAACGGATGATGTCCGCACCGCAGTGGACGCGACCGCCGGCCTTCCCGAAGATGTCGAAGAGCCGGAAGTCCGACGAAGGGCGTGGCGCGACCGTGTCACCGACGTTGTCATTACCGGCCCTGTTTCGGTCGACCTGCTGAGCAAATACGCCGACGAATTCGTTGTTCGGCTTTTCGGTGCCGGCGTAACCCGCTCCACGATTCGTGGCATCGAAGCTCCCGTGACCGTAGTCGAGGTGCGAGAGCGAGAACTCGTTCGAAACGACATTTCGCTGGACGAAATCGCATCGGCGATCGGGGAGGAGGCGGAAGCCGATCCGGCCGGGGAGATATCGGGAGTCGCCGCCAGGGTCCGTACCGGATTCGAAAAGAGAACCGTCGAGGAAATCGAGTCAATCGCCCTCCGGTCGCTTCCGGACGGCTCCAAGCTCTTCGTCGGGGATATCGGACGAGTTCTTGTCGAAGGCGTGGACCGGCGCCGGGCCTATTATGTGGATGCAAATCCCGCGGTATCGATCAGGATCGACCGCTCGGACCGGGGCGATGCCATCGCACTGCAACGGCGAGTCGAAGAGGTCGCCGAGGACATGTCCCTGGAATTGCCTGAAGGCGTTGCCGTTGACCTGATCAGGACGCGCGCTGAAGCCATAACGGGCCGCCTGCAAATTCTGTTTGAAAACGGCGCGTTGGGACTGCTGCTCGTGCTTGCGCTCCTGTTCCTCTTTCTGAACGCCCGGACAGCTTTCTGGGTGGCAGCGGGAATACCTACGGCAATGATGGCGACAATTGCCATGATGTATGCGTTCGGGTTCACGCTCAACATGATCTCGCTGTTTGCCCTGATCATCTGTCTTGGGATGGTGGTCGACGATGCGATCGTGGTTGGCGAACACGCCGACTTCCGTGCAAGGAACCTGGGAGAAGCGCCGGAAATCGCGGCGGAAAATGCTGCATCGAGGATGTTTGCTCCCGTTTTCGCGGCGACCGTGACCACCATCATCGCATTTTACTCGATAACGACCGTCGGGGGGCGATTCGGTTCCCTGCTTTCGGACTTGCCGTTTACGGTGATCGTCGTCCTGACGGCTTCGCTCCTGGAGTGCTTCATCATCCTCCCGAACCATATGAGGCATGCACTGGTGCATTCGGCGAAGAGGCATTGGTACGACGTGCCGAGCATGGTTTTCAATCTGGGGTTCCGATGGTTCCGCGACAGGGTGTTTCGGCGATTCATCGCTGGCGTCATCGCGTTTCGCTATCCCGTGATCGCCGGAGCGGTTCTGCTTCTTGCCAGCCAGGTCGCTCTGGTTGTCAAGGGCGATGTGCCCTGGCGTTTCTTCAATGCACCGGAACGGGGTTCGGTTGGCGGCAATTTTGCCATGCTGCCCGGCGCGTCGCGCTCGGACACGCTCGACGTGATGCGCGAATTGCAGCGGGCCACCCGGGTCGTCGGCGAAAGAATGGAGGAGGAGTACGGAACCAACCCTGTTGCCTATGTGCTGGCGGAGATTGGCGGCAACACCGGAAGGGGTCTTGCCGGCTCGTCGACGATAGACAGGGACCTGCTTGGCTCGATCGCGATAGAACTGATTGATGCCGATCTTCGGCCGTATTCTTCGTTTGAATTCGTCGCGGAATTGCAGAGCGAGGTCCGTCGCCACCCGCAGCTCGAAACGCTGAGTTTCCGGGGCTGGCGGGGCGGACCTGGAGGCGACGCGCTGAACGTGAAATTCCACGGCGCGTCGGCGAATGTCCTGAAGGATGCGGCGGAAGCGCTCAAGACGGAGCTCGGTCGCTATCCGGAGGTTTCAGCGGTTGAGGACGACCTTGCCTACGACAAGGCGGATCTCATTCTCGAGTTGCGTCCGCAGGGCGAGGCGCTGGGGTTCACGATTGACGGGATTGCTCGGTTGCTGAAAAACCGGCTGGGAGGTGTAACTGCGGCGTCCTTCCCGCTTGGCACGCGTACCAGCGAAATCAGGGTCAGGCTTCCCGAAGGAGAGCTTACTGCCGATTTTCTCGAACGGACATTCGTCAGAACAGTCGCCGGCGAATACGTCCCTCTTGCCGACATCGTCGAAGTTGAGCAGCGAACGGGGTTTTCAACGGTCAGGCGGCAGAACGGAATTCGGCTGGTATCAATAACCGGCGATATTTCGGAAGACGATCCGCAACGGGCAGAAGAAATTTCGACGGCGCTTGAAGAAGAGATCATTCCCGCAATTGAGGAGAGGTTTGGCGTTTCTTCCAGCTTTGCGGGATTGGCCGAGCAGGAAAGGGACTTTCTGGCAGATGCAAGGTTCGGATTCTCGATTTGCATGATCGGCATCTACCTGACACTTGCATGGATATTCTCGAGCTGGACCCGCCCGATTA
Source organism: Paracoccaceae bacterium (assembly GCA_963664715.2). Classification (GTDB taxonomy): domain Bacteria; phylum Pseudomonadota; class Alphaproteobacteria; order Rhodobacterales; family Rhodobacteraceae; genus JAPOXR01. The sequence goes on along the minus strand of CAXXUY010000005.1, from coordinate 64,634 downwards.
TCGTAGTCGCCGTCATACCGTTCGGGTTGATCGGCACCATTCACGGCCATTTGCTCTGGGATGTTCCGCTCTCCATCTTTTCGGTGATCGGCCTGATCGGCCTATCCGGGATCATCATCAACGATTCGATCGTGCTTGTTTCGACAGTGGACGAATATGCGAAAAGGAGGGGGCTGATACCCAGCATCGTGAGCGCCGCGTCGGACCGACTGCGGCCTGTATTGCTGACGACCCTAACGACGGTATTGGGGCTAACGCCGCTCCTTTACGAGACTTCCCAGCAGGCGAGTTTCCTGAAACCGACCGTGATAACGCTTTGCTACGGACTTGGTTTCGGGCTTGCACTCGTACTGCTGCTCGTGCCCTCCCTGCTTGCCGTGCACGCGGATGTCGAGAAGCGCTTCGTTTCGCTTGGAAGGGCCCTGCGTCCGGGAAGAGGTAGAAATCCCGTATTCGCTCCGGTGTTCGGCGCGTCGCTGGCAGGAGCCGCTCTCTTGCTCGCGACCGTCGGGCACGTGGCAGTTTTCGGCGACTTGCCCGGCGACCTGGGCAGCATGGCGCCTTCGGAAATTTCAGTTCAGGTGTTCGCGCTTGCCATCTTTGTCGCCGGTTTGGCAGTCATCTGCATTGTGGCCTTCCTGCTAGGCTGGGCCCTCGCGTCCTTGTCGGAAAGGTGGCGAGGACGTGCTCTGGGATAATCCTCAACAGTCGATGCCGAAGGCTCCATCTCCGTTCGAGCGATAATGCGCAGGCTCTCGGGCCGATTGGGAAGAAGGCCCGCTGCCGCCACTTTCCGGTGGCTGCGAACCTGCAATCATCTGTACAGCCATCCTGAGGTCCGGCACCTGCCACTCATTCCCGCCAGTCTGGCCGTGTCACACCCGCACGACTTTGAGTTTCGTTTTCAGGTTGGTCCGGCAGAAGGCGTGCAGAAAGCAGGTCTGCTCAGAGATATCCAGCATCTCCTGCGCGGTCTCATCGCTTTCGCTCGTCTCGAGATAGACATGAGTCTCGATCGGATCCGCCTCTCCGGCTCTGCCCGTTCCACTGGAAGCGCCGCCGAGGCTGAAATGCGTGTCCTGCACGATGCGGTAATCGGGAAGATCAAGCTTCAGCATCGAGACAAAACGACCGAACTGGGTCATGAAGCAGAACCCGATCCCGGCACTGACAAGTGTGTTGGCGTCCGGCGCACGGCCATCCTCGGAAGAGAGGAACCGGAACGAGGTGCCATAGGGCGAGTATTGCATCTGTTGGATATCCTTGATGCCATCCTCGCGCAGAACCGCAACCGCTCCGATGTTAAGGCGTCGGTCCTGTTCTTCGGTTAGCGATGAGCCGCCCGACGCGGTACCCTTGACCACGTCTTTTTTCGGCGTCGCCCCGATGGGTTCCATCAGCGTCAGATCACCCGCCCCGGGCACCGACCTGGCGAAATGGTCGCCCGGATCGGGAAAAAGCGGCGCGTCCAGTTCGGCTGCCTTGGCAGTCGGCAATTCCTGCCCGTTTCTGCCCAGCTTGAATAGACTCCCGAGTTGCCCTCGCATCAGGCCGTTCAAGGGTGAGGCGTAGGTTGCGTTGATCAGGTATTGGTTGAGTTCGGTGTCGTCCAGATTGCAGTCGATTTCGACCTGTAGCTCGACATTTTCAGCTCCGCCGACCATCGTGCGTTTGGGCATCGAGCCCTTCATCGTGTAGTAGTTGTTCTGGATAAGCTTCAGCTTGCGGATCTCGATGCCTTGCTTTTCAGCCAGGGCGAGGATCTCGTTCATAAAGCTCGCCACCATGCCTGTACTGAGAAAGGCCAACGGACAAGGTGCGGCGTCATGGCCGTTCAAATATGGGCCTTCGTCCGAAACGAGCCGCCACGTGTCACCGGTGCTTGCGGATCTTACCAAGGCCTCTTTCTGAAATCCTGATAGCGAACGGACCCAGGTGCGCAAGGCGTCGCCCTTGCGGTTTTCGGGTGCATCGATGGTCACGTCTTCCGCGTTTGTCACCCTGAAGAAGGGAGGTAGACCGCTGGTTCCAATGTTGTCTCTTCCAAGATTCGCCAAGTCAGTTTCTCCAATCGATCTTCAGTTTCTTCCGGAAACCAGTCGTTCCGGATGCAAGGCAAGGATCAGCGGACTCGCGAAGATCCGCCCCAAAAGGATGGACGGCCATGCTGCGATTCCCAGCCATGCAATCATCGTTCCGGCCACACAAACTGGGAAACTGTCCCCATAATGGCGATGCCGTATTCTTCCTGCGGCGTCTTCATCTTCACGCTGTCTTCGAGACATGGCTCGTTCGTCTGCGCAAGTTCTGCCAGAAACTGATTGCATCCACGGAGGAATGGTCCGCCCGCCGGTCGCATTCCTGACCACCTGCGCGAAGCACAAGAGCAATGTGTCCGGACACGGTCACAGTCCCTCAGATGTTTACCTTGCCGCCATCGACATTCAGGGTTTGACCAGTCACGAAGTCGCTGTCGGGCGAGGCGAGGTACATGAGCGAGCCAAGCAGATCCTCCGGCAACATCTCGCGCTTGATCGAGCGCGAGGCAATGGTTGGTCCGCGGGCCATGTCGAATCCGTCGTTAGCCTTCACGCCTTCGCTTTCGGTCAGCCCGGGGGCGATTGCGTTGACCTGAATGTTCTTCTCACCCAGCTCGCGTGCGTGGCAACGGGTCAATGCGATGACCGCTCCTTTCGAAGCCGTGTAGTGTGACAGCCCCGGAGGTCCGTAGTAGAACGTGCCGGACGCGATATTGATGACCTTGCCGCCGCCCGCCTTGATCATGGTCGGCACGATCGCGCGCATGACCTGATGTACGCCCCTCGCATTTACACGCATGATCAGGTCGAACTCGTCGTTGTCGATTGCAAAAAAGGGCTTCGGTTTGATCGTGGCAAAGATTGACGCGTTGTTCACCATGATGTCGAGCCCGCCCAGGTCGGTCTCGGCGATTTGGACCATCGCCGCCAGATCGTCGTTCGACGTCACATCGACCTTCAAGCCTTGTGCTGTTCCGCCGGCGTCGGTGATGGCTTGCACCGCATTGGCAGTGTCCTGAACATCCGTCACCAGCACTCTTGCACCCTCTTCGGCCATGGCCTTGGCCATAAGTGCACCGATGCCTTGTGCGGCACCGGTAATGACTGCTGCCTTTCCATCCAATCGGCCCATTGATGCCTCCCTTGTTCAGATTTTGATTTCGAGAATTTTCGCGACTTCGGGCCAACTCTTGGCCCCGTTTTCACGCAGGTCACTGGTCAGGTCTTCGGGCACCCAGTCGACCAGGCACTTCTTGAATTCGGGCATCGCCTCGATCCGGGCAAACCATTTCTCTACACTGGGCAGACGCCCCCCGCCCCACATACCGCGCATCGACATCATCGCGAGGCGGTTGACATATGGCGACATGGCAATGTCGGCGATCGAGAACTTGTTGCCAACCAGCCAGTCATTTCCGCCACTCAGCGCGTTCTCCATCTTGTGGAGATAGGTGTCGTAAAGCCGGACCTTCTCTCCAACGCCCGGAGCATCGAACCCGTAGCGGGTAAAGGCGTCCTTCCGGCTCTTCCAGTCCGACGTGACAGACATCGGCGGGGTCGAGGCAAGAAACTCCTTCACACCTTCCGGTCCGAGATTCTTTAGGACAGTGTGCCGGTGCGAGCAGACAAAGGTGACGGCACCGCAGGCAGGGTGAAGGTCCTCGTCAACCGCCTTGGTCCAATACCTGGCTTGCGTACGTTCCCAGGGGTCGACGGGATGAATGCAGGTTTCCGGCGCGATCTGGTCGAGATATTCGATGATGACCGTGCTGTCTGGAATAACGAGATCGTCGTGAACCAGCGTTGGAACGACGCCCTTGGGATTGAGCTTGAGATATTCCGGATCGAATTGCTCACCCTTCAGGATGTCGATGTAGACGCCATCCCAATCAAGACCCTTTTCCTCCATCGCAAACCGCACCTTGGCGGCGCAGACTGAGGAGCCGTGGTGATACAGCGTAAAAGTCACAGCTGTACCGTGACCCACTTGAGTTCTGTCATTGCTTCCATATCGGCATCCGTTCCCTCGCGTCCGACACCGCTTTCACCGTTGCCGCCAAATGGCACATGGGCCTCGTCATGAATCGTCGGGCCGTTGATGTGGCACATGCCGGCGCCGATGTTCCTTGCGAAGTGAAAGGCCTTGTCGATGTCTTTGGTGAAAATTGCAGAAGACAGACCGTATTCGGTGTCGTTGGCCTTCTCCAGACCTTCTTCATAGTTGTCGATCGGGTAGATTGCGGTTACCGGGCCGAAGGTTTCGGCCTTGCAAACGGTCATGTCCTCGGTGACTCCAGTCAGCAAGGTTGGCTGGCACCGGTTGCCTTCCCATTCACCTCCAGCAACCACGGTTGCGCCTTTGGCGACGGCATCCTCAATGTGACTTCTGATGCGGTTGCGTTGACGCTCTGAAATTGCGGGAGCGATGACCGTGTTTGGATCGCGCAGGTCACCCATGCCAATTTTTGAGACCAAGATTGCGAAGCGCTTGACGAATTCGTCATAGAGCGGGCGTTCGACATAAAACCTGCTCGACGCGATGCAGGCCTGGCCCGCGAACATGAAGATCGACCGGGCCGCCAGTGGCACGACCTCGTCCAGGTCAGCATCCGCCAGGATTACGGTCGGGCTTTTGCCGCCGAGTTCCAACGTATTGGGCGTTTTGTTCTTCGCGCAGATTTCGTTGATATGCTGGCCGATAACACTGGAACCCGTGAAGGTGACGAAATTCACGTCCCTATGGCCGGTCAGATCGTCGCCGATCTCGTGCCCGTAGCCAGTGACGACGTTATACGAGCCAGCCGGGAAACCAGCTTCGGCAACAATCTCGGCAAAGAGCAAGGAGAGATGCGGCGCCATTTCCGAGGGCAGATGCACGACGGTATTGCCGACCGCCAGCGCATTGGCGACAAGCCGGGTGGTCTTGATGAGCGGAACGTTGAAAGGCGTGACGACAGCGACAACTCCAAGCGGTTGGCGGATCGACATCGAGAACTTTCCCGGGGCGTCCGACGGGATCGTTTCGCCTCGCACGTTGCGGCACATGCCGGCGGCGGCCCGCACCATGGTCAGGCCCTTGTTGAACTCGAACACGGCTTTCTGGACCGGTGAACCAATCTCGTCGATCAGGCAGTCGATCAACTCGGACTTCCTCTCCTCCATGATCTCGGCAACGCGCAGCAACCAGCGCTCTCGATCCATCGGGAGGGTTTCCCGAAATTCGGGAAATGCGGATTTGGCTGCGGCAACGGCGTTGCGCATATCAACAGCCGTTCCCCTGGCCGCGATGGCGTAAAGGCTGTCGTCAAGAGGGTTCAGCACGTCGAAAACAGTGCCGTCCGCGGCATCGACCCATTTCCCGCCAATGAAGTGCTGAAGTGTCCTTATTTCGGATTTCGTATCCATGGATCGGCTCCTGTTGCTGGCTAGCCCCCGACGATCGTCTGCGGCAGGAAAAGTGCCAATTGCGGGAATAGAATGAGAAGGCTGATCATCGCGGCCATGGCAAACCAGAAGGGCCAGATACCGCGAAAGATCTGGCCCATCGGCACCTCGGGCGCGATGGATTTCACGATGAAGACATTTATTCCGACCGGCGGGCTGATCATTCCCATCTCCAGCACGATCACAACGATGATGCCGAACCAGATCAGGTCCCAGTCGAGGCCGATGGCGATGGGAATCACGACAGGGATTGTGAGGACCAGCATTGCCAGGGATTCAAGGAACATGCCGAGGAACATGTAAGCAAGTATGATGACCAGCAGCACGCCGACATCGCCGATCGGTAGAGAGGTCAGAATGGTTACCAGGTGCGCAGGCAATTCCGTCAGCGACATGAACGGGATGAACACGAACGCACCGATAATGATGAGAAAGACGGTCGCCGTTGCATTCATTGTCTGCAGGATGACGGTACGCGCCGCTTCCAGTGTCAGCGACCGGCGCCAGGCTGCGACGACAAAGGTGAAGAAGGCTCCGACCGAGGAGGCCTCAACCGGAGTAAAGAACCCGGTATACATCCCGCCGATCGTCACCAGAACCACACCCAGAATGGGAAGCGCGCGCCAAAGAGCGGTCAACCGGTCCTTGCGTCCGGAACGATTTCCGCGCGGGCCTGCCTCCGGGTTGCGCGCGACGATGATGTTGATCGCCCCGATGAAAAGAAGCGTCAGGATGATGCCCGGGAAAACTCCCGCCATGAAGAGCCGTCCTATCGACTGCTCGGTCAGCACTGCATAAATGATCATGCCGCCGGATGGAGGAATCAAGAAGCCGAGAGTGCCGCCCGCGGCCACGGATCCCGTGGCCAGCCTGTCGGAATACTTGTACCGCTTCATTTCCGGCAGCGCGACGCGGCCCATGGTGACTGCAGAAGCGAGAGACGAACCGGAAAGTGCAGCGAAACCTGCACAGGCTGCGATTGTTGCTGAGGCCAGCCCACCACGCAGATGCCCCATCCAGCGATAGGCCGCAGTGAAGAGGTCGTTCGACATTCCCGAAGCACCGGCCAGGTTGCCCATCAGTACGAACATCGGGATCACGAGCAGATTGAAGTTCGAGGCGGCCTCGAATGTCTCGCCGGCAAGGTTCGAATAGGCGATCTTCCAGCCCCGTGCCCATGCCAGGTCCGAAGCCATTCCGACGTTGATGAACTTGTTGGTATTGGCAACGACCGTGCCGATGAAGCCCACGCCCAGCATCGACAGTGCAACCGGCATGCGCAGGGCCAGCAGGGCAAACAGCGACAGCAGCCCCAGAACACCGAGCAATGTCATGTTGATCATAGCGGTTCACCGCCGATCTTGAGCAACACGACCTTGTCCGAGCGCAGGAGTTGCCAGACATCGAGTGCCAGAACCAGGGCATAGATCGCCAGGGATATGGCAAGCAGGTAGTAGAACGGCTCGAATGAAATCAGCAATTGCTGCGTGGTTTCACCGAAACGCTCTGCATTTTGTCCTGCATGCCAGAGCCGCCACGACATGACGACAAGAAGTGCCGCGCCAAGCATTTTTACGAGGATCATTGAACACTTGGCAAATCCGGCCGACATGCGCGATTCCAGGACCTCGATTTCGATATGCGCACCTGTCCTTGCCCCGAGCGGAACCGACAGAGCGACGATCACCACGAGCGTAAGGATCAACAGATCCTCTGCTCCGATGATCGGGGAGTTCAGCGCCTTGCGCATGATCAGCACGTTCCAGACTGAAAAGCCCGTCATGAAGACCAACGCCGCCCCTCCGAAAGTCAGGGAAATCCAGGTCAAGAGCACGTCGAGCCAATAAAGTGCGAGCGGCTGCCGACCTTGGGTTTCATCGCTGTTCGGTAGGTTCGACATCAGACCACTTCTTCGCAACCGGAAATTCAGACCTTCGAAAAATCCGGACACCACTTAAGGATGCCTTCCCGGTAACTCTCCTTGTCTCCAAGAGCCGCAGCCCAACGTGAAATGTTCGCGAAACGTTCGAACGGGTAACCACAGCCAATGAGCACGAAGTGCAGCGGTACCCAGGAAATGTCAGCCAAGGTGAATCGATCACCCATGATGAAGTTCCGGCCGTCAAGTGCGTGTTCGAGCTTGGTGAAACACTCCTCGAGTATCCCCTGTGCCCTGGCGACGTCTTCCTCGCCAAAGGCACTGCTGCCAGCGTGCTTTGCGTGAAACTCCTTCAGCATTCTGTTCTTCTGAAGCTCGTCATACTTTTGCTGTTCCTCGGCGGTCTTCTTCACCTTATTCTGTATCTTGGTCGCGTAGACATACGGCTTGACTGCCGGCACATGGATCGATGCAGCAAGACTAAGCCATCCATGCATCTCGTCTTCGTTGCCCGCCGCACGCAGTGACGGTTCAGGGTAGGTCTTGTCGAGATAGTCGATAATGTCGTTGGACTCGATATGGACCACACCGTTGTCGATCAATGTCGGCACCAGACCGTTCGGGTTGATGCCGAAATACTCATCCGAGATGTTCTCTTTCTTCTTCAGGTCGAGGTGGTGACTGGTCCAGGGAAGCCCCTTTTCTATCAGCGTCATGCGGACGCGCATCGAACAGTTTGAGATATGGCCGTGGTAAAGGTGAATTCCCTCAAGTGTTTCCACGGACTTGTTGGTTGGGACGATAACTACCATGGAAGGGTTCTCCGTTGGTCTTGCGTTAATGGTCCTGGTAACTGCGCCCCAGCCGGGCGAGAGGCTTCAAGCCTGCACTGAGTGTCTGGGGCGCATTCGATCTTGCTGCGAGTCAACGATTGAGCGCTTCGTAGATCTCACGTGCGTTCATGATCCCCCTGGCCTCATAGTCCGCAAATACTGTCTCCAGGCCCTCGGCGACGGCTGCGTCCATCCTGGCGCGCTCTTCATCCGAAACGACGATCCACTCGTAGTTCTTGTCCGCTTCCGCAATCAACTTTTTCGAGCGCTCGTCTGCGCCGTCAAAGGACGCCGCAAGCTGGAGCGACATGGGCAGTCCGGCAAGTTCGTCGATAATTGCACGATGCTCCTCTGACAGGCTCATGTACCTCTCCTTGTTCATGACCGCGAAGGTGACAGCGAAACTGACGGGCACGTTTTCAACCACATGGCTGGCCACATCCCAGAAGTTCCAAGGCGGGGTCAGGTTGTTGTAGGAAGCTGTCGTCACATCGATCGTGCCTGTGCTGAGGCCGGTGTACATTTCGGTGACGGGCATCTGTACGGGCACGGCTCCGAGCGCTTCGACGATGGGTGTCGTCATGGCCGCAAATGGCACGAGTTTGGCACCCTTCAAGCCTTCCATGGTCGAAACGTCTCTTGTGCCAACAAGCAGGTTGCCTGCGACGGTACCCACGGCCAGAACTTTCACATCGGAAAATTCGTCGGCGAAATACTCGTCAAAGACTGCCCAAATGCGGCGAGTGGAATCATCAGCATCTCTTGCGACGCCCGGCAGGATCGCCAACATCGACTTTGGAAAGAGTGCGGGAGTGTAGGCGGCCACGCCAAACGTAATGTCTCCAACGCCTTCGACCGCGCGCTTGTACTGCTGAACCGGACCGGCACCGAGTTGGCCTGCCGGGTAGAGTTTCATGGTCAGGGTTCCACCGGACCGTCTTTCGATCTCTTCGCCGAACCACTTGAACATGCCGGTGTTGGTGTGGTGTTGCGGCGGCACGAAGGTCGCGACGCTGAGTTCTTCGCTGACCGCCGATTGTGCGGACATCCCAAGCGTGGACGCGAGCGCCACGACTAGGCTAAGGCGAGCGATTTTCATGATTTTTCCTCCAAAGTTGCTCGAATGGCGACGACGATTTGGGATCCCAAACTGGGTCACCGTTACGCCGACTTCCATACGTGTGGCTAGTTGTTACCGATAATCGTATAAATGGGATCCCATTTCAAGCAATACTGTTGGGTTTTGACCAGGTTTTGGCTCTTCTCCTTGACTTTGGGATCCAATTGATAGTCAATGCGAGTATGGAATCCATTGATACTGAACTCGCGGCACGTATCCGACAGGACATTATCCTGGGAGCTTTCAAGGAGGGCGAACGAGTCTCGGAAGCACAGCTTTGCGACAACTACGATGTCTCGAGAACACCTGTTCGGTTGGCCTTGCGTTTGCTCGAACACGAAGGCGTCATTCGCCGCGGTGAGGGTCGCGGCTACAGGGTTCAAAGCCCAACCGTGCAAGACATTCTTCAGGCTGTAGAGGTCCGCGGTCATCTCGAAGGTCTCGCGGCGCGGTTGATGGCCCAGAACCCGAGTCGCGCAAATCACCTGCCTGAAATGGCCCTCGCCATCGAAGGGATAAATGCAGCAATTGACGAACTCACAAGCCTTGGCGGGCTCGACGAAGCCGTGATCAGGAGGGCTCAGGCAGCCAACAAGGTGTTCCACACGGAGATTCTCTCAGCATGTGGAAACGATTACGTCGGATACACCTGCAAGCAGATTAGCCACTTGCCCATGCTGGCGGTTGGATCGATGGTCTTCGACCGGACCGTCGGAGACACACCCGATCATTTCAAACGCGGCCTTTTCAGATTGCAATTGGGAAATGCACAGCATCAGGTGATCTTCGAGGCCATCGAGAAGGGCAATCCGGTGCGCGCCGAGGGAATGATGCGCGAGCACTCGCATACAATGATCGAATACATCCAGACCTTCGAGAAGAGGGACGAAAGCCTGACTGTCGCCGACCTGGTGGCATTCTCAGCAACCGAGCCTCTTGCACCAGACGCCTGAGACAGCACGTTCCGAAGCGTCGGCACGATGACCTTGCCGGATAGCCGCGCCAATGCTCTCAACCCAAGTTGGCAAACACAGTTCCAGGCGTGCCAAAAGGGCTGAATCTGCTCAATCTGGGTTCAGTGGTTTTCGAACAGGCAGTATGTTTGGGTCCTTGCCTGCAGCGTCTTTCTCATCCCAATAGCCAATCAGGACGCCAAGCTGCTCTTCCATCCCGGTCATTCGAGTATTGTGGTGTTCTGACCAGGATTCGCGCTGACGATACTGCAACGACCATTCGGCGAGCCTGTTGAACATTGATTGGCGGATGTCGACATGACCGGGGCTGCGCCCAAGATCGGTCAATTCGTCCGGGTCATTTGCCAGGTCGAACAATACCGGCGCAAACCCTGGAGCATACACATACTTCCATCGCTTCGTGGCGATCATGTAGGACCGGCAGTCAAGCGGTACCCTGCCTGTCTCAGGACGAAACACCTGACAGGAATAGTCATACTCGCTGATGACATAGTCCCGCCAGTCGGTCGCCTCACCGCGGATTTTTGGCTTCAGCGAGAGTCCTTCCAGGATATGCGAGGCGACCTCTCCACCAAGGTAGTCCACGAAGGTCGGGATCAGGTCGATCGACTCGACGAGCGAGTTATCGACGGTTCCTCGGGTTCTGTCGGCAGCGCTGCCGGGGTCCACGATGATCAAGGAAATCTTGACCGATGGGCCGTGGAAATAGTCCTTGTCGCCCATCCAGTGGTCGCCGAGATAGTCTCCGTGGTCGGATGTAAACACGATCATCGTTTCGTCGAGCAGGCCTAGCTCATCCCCGAACTCGAACAAGATTCCAAGCTGATCGTCGATCTGGGAAACCAGCCCCATATAGGCAGCAATTTTCTTCTCCCTGGCGGCTTCTCTGCTGAAGGTCTTTCCTGCGACCCGCTCCATGAAATGTTTGGCGAGCGGGTTTGGATCGGTCAATTCCGCATCTGACCTGACCGCCGGGATCACATTGTCGGCCGAGTTCATGTCATTGTAGGGTGCGGGCGCGACATAGGGCCAATGAGGCTTTATGTAAGACAGGTGGAGCAGGAATGGCGTTTCGCCATCGTCCTCGGACAGGAACTCAACTGCGCGCCGGGTCATGTAAGGAGTCTCCGAGTCTTCATCCGAGACCCTGGCCGGCAAGTCCACTCTGTCATTGAAGAATCCGGACCGAACGCCCTCTTCAGTTTCGACCGAGTTGGCAGCCCAGTGCCAGGGATTGTCGTCTTCGGTGTATCCCCTTGACTTTAGGAAATTGTTGTAAGCCAGATCATCGCGAACCATCGTGTCCGGGTGGACGCCATCATCTCGTTCAACCACATCGAACCCGCCTTGTGCATGATGCACACAAATCGCGCTTTCGGCGTCAATCCCAGCCTCGCCATTCCCTCACGGTCTGGAACAACGTGCGTTTTTCCAACCAGGACTGTTCGAACTCCCAGCGGGTTCGGGTGATGTCGGATATTCCTTTCGCCGATGCGAAGAGGCGTGAAGTTTGAGGCCGCCCCGTGTGACGAGACATATCGCCCGGTATAGATGCTCATGCGTGACGGGCCGCAAATCGGTGACCGGCAATAGGTGTTGGAAAATGCCACACCGCGAGCGGCCAGTGCATCGATGTTTGGCGTCTTGATCGTCGGATGTCCGGAACAGCCAAGGTAGTCGAACCTCAACTGGTCGCACATGATGAAGAGAATGTTCTTTCGGGCCATGTGAGTTTCAACACTTGCTGTGTTATTCGTATCGCCTGGCGCGCTCTACAGACCAGCTTCGGGTCCGGCCGCACCCCTCCGCATCATCGTCGGCAACTGCGTTTTCCGCAGGACAAAGGCCAGGTTGTTTATTTCAGGTTGACCACATGGCTATTCGTGCCGCGCATTTCCTTCCAAAGGATCATCGGCAGAGCAATTCAACTTTGCAGGTCGATGGTCCCAAGATCGATTGTTTCAGACCTTGAATCGCATTCTTGGGATCCCAAATCAATGAAGTGCGCCAAACTTCCCCGGTTTCTCGAGATAATGTTGCATTAGGGATCCCAAATTGCTACAAATTCGACGAAGGGCTAAGTGACGGGGACTAAACAGTGAATCCCGGTTGCAGGTCGAACCGCCGCCTATGGCAGCAGAATTTGATCGGCGCGAATTTTGGATCACCGGATGAGGATCAATGCCCCGATCTTGGCCACCTTTCAAGATGATCCCCGTCGAAGGCACGCAGAGTTGCCGAAATAATGGAGGAATTGAAGTCTATGCATCCGGAATTGGAAGCCCACCCTCGGTATTTTCAGAAGGAAGTGGTCCTGCTCTCGGACAACGTTTACCAAGCCTTCGGATTTGCGGCCTCAAACGTCTACATGATCGTCGGGGAAGATGGCCTGATCATAATTGATACCTCTGAGTCCACAGGCGCTGCAGAGGCCATCTTGGCCGAGTTCCGGAAATTTACGAACCTCCCCGTCAAGACGATCATCTACACCCACTCGCATCGCGATCACGTTTCCGGAGCGACGGTCTTCGCGGATGGCGCAGAGCCCGAAATCATTGCGAGCAACAGGTTCTCTGACGATTCATTGATTGTCGCGACCGAACATCCTCGTCCAACCAGGGCAATGCAGGTTCGAACCAAACGGCAGTTCGGCATCGGGTTGTCCTATCCGGACGAAATCATCGGTATCGGTGTGGGCCCGGGCGATCGACCGCTAAGAGGCTTAGGGGCGGGCAGTCTTCCCCCGACCCGAAGGATTGGCGATGACGGCGAACAGATTTCGCGATGTGGAGTTGAACTGCAGTTGGTGATGGCGCCAGGTGAAACGCCCGACCACATGGTCGTCTGGTACCCGGACAAGAAAGTGCTGTTTTGCGGAGATAATTTCTACCGTTCCTTCCCGAACCTCTACGCCATTCGCGGGACTGTTTACCGTGATTTTGACGCGTGGGCAGACACGCTGGACCGTCTCATGGAGTTCGACGCGGACGTCTTGGCTCCAGGTCATACAAAGGCGTTGATCGATGCGGAACAAATCAGAGAAGTATTGCGCGACTACCGCGACGCGATTCGCCACGTCATCAATGAAACTCGGAATGGCATGGATGCCGGCTTGACCATCGACGAGTTGGCGCACACCGTGAAGTTGCCGAGTAAGCTGGCTGAGAAGCCGTACCTGCGGGAGTTCTATGGACGCGTAGACTGGTCGGTTCGCGCCTATTGCGTGGGTATGATGGGCTGGTTCGACGGCAACCCGACGACACTCGGTCAGCTTTCTCCAAGTGATGAGGCCGAGCGGTTCATCGATTTGGTCGGTGGCCCGGACGCAATCATTCCAGCAGCAGAAAAAGCTCGGTCAACTGGCGACTTTCAATGGGCTCTACAGCTGGTCGACCGCCTGATTGTTTCCGGTCAGCAACGCGAGAGAGCGACGAAGCTCAAAGTCGAGATCCTGAGAGAATATGCTGACGAACAGATCAACTGCACGGCTCGCCACTACTATCTGATGTGCTCGAAAGAACTTGAACAGTAAAGGCCCCGATATCGACAAAATCGTCGCAGCGGGCGCGGTCAGGTCGGCGCATGACGACTTGGTATTCGTCGAATCAAACGACATCCGTTCCTACCTTGAGAAATGCTTCCTGAGCAGGGTTCTGTTCTCTGCTTGCTGATCGCCTGGTTGATGCAGCCCGGTAGCCAGGAAAATCGGCTGACTTGCATCTGCCAGCTATCAGGACGTTCCACGGAAAGAGCCTCTCGAGGGATGAAGAAGAAGGGGTCAGGGCGCTACTTGACGCAGCGCTGGAAACGATGAACCCGGTAATGTCTGGAGACGAGTGGTCAGTGACTCCTGTACCCTCGTCGAGATATCCGGTGCCCATCCATACCCGCGCTTTCAAGTTGTGGCTTCGATTTCCTGGCTCAACCAAATGTCAAACGGAGGTATGACGTCGCTCGTCAACGCCCTCAATTCGAAAGGGCGGTTCTGGAGTTCCGCAGTGGATCGACCCATGCAGCAGGCAGAGATCTGACTATACCTTCAAATCGCCGCATTCGCGAGCGTGTTGTTCAATGAGTCCGCATGGCCATCGATTCAAAGTTGGTCCATGTCCCTGAGATCATCGGTTGGCATCGGGGATCTCTGCTCAGCCGTCGCTGGTGTCCGATTGCAATTGAGCTTCCTCAACCTTGGGCCGTTGGCAGGGGCACTCGGTCAACCGTGGCGACTTCGAGTTCTGCGAGCTTCTGAATCAGGTCGTTCTTGACATCCGCGTGCACCTCGCTGTTCCACAAATTCCTCATCTCGTCCGGGTCGTCTTCGAGGTCAAATAGCTCATTCTGGCATATGCCGAGATAGAGTGTCAGACGCCAACGATCGCGGATGATTGTGTGGGCACGCGGCTCGGGTCCAAACGCCTCCTGAGTGCGCTTTGTGTCATACTGGATTAGTGCCGAAGCGCGTTCGGTGCCACCAGCGACGGAAAGGGCCTGACCTTGCACGCCGTCAGGCGCTTCAACCCTGGCGTGTTCCAGGATTGTCGTGCCGATATCGATTGTCTGCGCAAGAGCACAACATCGTCCGCCTTGCCGCCCTTTGGGGTCAGCCCAGATAAACGGCACGTGCGTGAGTGTGTCGTATTGTTCTGCCCCTTTGAACAAGAGCCTGTGGTCGCCCAGGTGATCGCCGTGATCCGAGGTGAAGATCTGAGCCATGTTGTCGGCGATGTCTGCAGATTTCGCCGCCGCTCGAACTCGGCCAACCGCATCGTCGATCATTGTGATCATGCCACAGGTCAGGGCGCGGGCCTCCAGTGCTTCCTGTTTTGAAACAGCGACAGAAAAACCCGACTCTTGGCCCAGAGTCTTGTCGCCCGCAAGGTCGCGCTCAGCGAACCTGACATATTCTGGCGGGTCCCAGTCGTTGACCAAGAAAGCTGGCGGGATCACCATATCCTCTGGCTGGTACATATCCCAATACCTGCCTGGCGGATTGAACGGGTGGTGTGGATCAGGCCAGGAAACCATCAGGAAAAACGGTCTTGAATTGCCTTTGCGACCTTCAAGCCACTCGCAGGCGCGATCGGCGATGTACGTAGTTGAATAGTACTCTTCCGGGACAGGAGTGCGGATGGCCTGGGGGCAGATATAGTCATGCGGGAGCTGACTTTCGCGGCCCCGTAAAGGAAGAACCTCTGGCGCCTCGTTCTTCAGCCAGATCTCGTAATCGCCGCCATTCATGGTGCCGTGCCGCAAGACGAGATCCACGTGGTCGAACCCGTAGAACGGGGTCGGCATCGTTGGACTGTCCTGCATCCAGAAGTGCTGCCGTTCCGCTTGACAGCCTGCATTGTCCAGGTCCGAACGTACGGCCTGCGCCAGTTCTTCGGGCGGCGCCCGATACCCTTGCCGATATCGCCTAGGCTCGATTTGAGGTGCCCAGTCGGTCAGGTTCTGCACGTGACTCTTGCCGATCATCGCGGTGTCGTAACCGGCGGCGCGCAGCATTTCGACGAAGGTTACGTTATGGTGAGCCGAGGGTATACCCAAGGATCTGACGCCGTGGCTCGACGGCATTCTGCAGGTCAGGAGGCTGGCACGGTTCGGCATGCAGACGGGTGATGCAACATAGAACCGGTCGTATACAACGCCCTGCTTGGCCATTTCATCGATATTCGGGGTCCGTAATACAGGATGGCCGTAGCATCCGAGGCGATCAACCCGCTGCTGGTCGGTGACAAAGAGAATCTAGCTCGGCCGTTCAGTCATGCGTTGATCCATCTGCTGGAGTTTGTTTCAACCGTTGGATTCTGCGTCTGACTGTTCGGCCTGCGCCTAAGTTCGGCTTCGGAACATGTGCACCCCGATGATCAACACACCGGCGGCCAGCGCCGGAACATAAACCTCGGCGGGCCTGACCATGATCAGCACGGCGACTGCAAGTCGAATTGCGACCTCAACGCTACCGAGGGCCTTGCGATCAAAGTTCGCCAAAGAACTTGATACCAGGTAGAGTGCTGGTTTGCGGAACTGACCCGGAAGAAGCTGCGGATAGGCGTTCATCTCTCGGTCGCGGAGCTCAACGCGGACATCATGTCTTTCATCGACGCGCACAACGAGAAGCCGAAGCCCTACAAGTGGGTCAAGTCCGCCGACGAGATCCTTGCGTCCGTCAGGAGGTTCTGTCTCAAGGCGAACAAGCTCGGCGTGAACGAAGAGGTTTGATGCGAATTTCAGATTCAGGAGACCTGTGGGTAGCAGTGCTGTTCAGCGGGTTGGAATCCTTGCTCGCGAGCACTCCTGTTGTCTGCGATCTGTCGTCACCTGCGAACGAAAACGCTATCCCACAGCATTTTCTGCGACCAATGGACCGATTTAGGATCCCAAGGTCAAGAAGTATCCTGGAGCTTGAGTTTAAGCCGGTGTGGCTTGTGTTTGATCTTCACACTGCGCTTTCGCGACTGGAGTTCGGGGATCTGCATCGCACTTTTGGGGCAATGCGATCGAAGAATGCTGGCAAATCAGCCTCGGTTGCAAGGCGCAGACCTGCGGCAAGGCCGAGCTCGACGGAGGCGTTCCTGTACGAGAGGTCAACGGCACGCTGACGCGAGATCATGACGCCCGACGCGCAATTTCCAACGCATGATAGCGCGATTCGACCGCTGTGCAGAAACTGTTTCGACCGCATTGGCAGCGGCCAATCGAGTCGGTGTCCTTTCCCGGAACGGATTGAAGACCGAATTGTCAGCCATGTTGAGCGTTCGAATCAGACGTCTTGCCAGTTCAAGCAGGAAAGGCACCGGATTGCACTTCGTCGCGGCCCTCCAACATCGCTTCAAGTCTGCCCGGGGAGTTCACGATCGTCCGCGGACACCTTGCAAACAGCGCTGCACTGCAACTGGATTGACGGGTGAAGAGGCATTTCCATTCCGCGCATGGCGGTTGGTGTCGAGAGGGGCGATCATCATCAGCAACGAATACCTGCCCGCAGCCGCGTACGCATCATCGCGTTGGTGATGGTTGCTCCAGAATGATGACGATGCTGAAACAAGCCTCAAGGTCTCAGTTGCCAAATGTCCCACAATTGTTTCATTTTGACACAAAGAGGAGTGTCGGTCATGACAGTTGCACATAGGGGATGGGTGCCTTCGGCCTGCGAACGTCTCGTTCAGGACATCGCAATTCGAACGGAGCGGCAAGGCTCAGAACAAGTCCTGGAACGCATTGAAGGGCTGGTGGAACAGAACCGCCGAATCCACGAGAGCGACTGTTTCAATCTGAATCCGGCGACCAACGTGATGAACCCCAGAGCCGAGGCGCTGTTATCGTCCGGCGTCGGGTCGCGCCCGTCACTGGGATATCCTGGCGACAAGTACGAAATGGGTCTGGAGGCCATAGAAGAGATCGAGGTCATCTGTTGCCAGCTCTGTGCGGAAGTGTTCGACGCCGATTTTGCCGAAATCCGCGTGCCTTCGGGTGCTATTGCCAACCTCTTCGGATTCATGGCGACATGTCGCCCGGGTGATACGATTGTCGTACCACCAGCGAGTGTTGGCGGCCATGTAACCCATCACATGGAAGGTTGTGCGGGGTTGTTCGGACTGAACGTCGTCGAAGCTCCGGCTTCGGCGGACGGATACACGATCGACCTCGAAGGCCTTGCGTCCATCGCCAAGGCCCGGCGGCCCCGGCTCGTGACAATCGGCGGAAGCCTGAACCTCTTTGAGCATCCAGTGGCCGAACTGCGCGCCATTGCAGACGTGGTCGGTGCGAAGGTCATGTTTGATGCGGCTCACCAGTGTGGGATCATCGCGGGCCGAGCCTGGTCCAACCCATTGAAGACAGGCGCGCATTTCATGACCATGAGCACCTACAAGAGTCTTGGTGGTCCTGCAGGGGGTTTGATCGTTACGGACGATGCCGAAGTCGCAGAACGGCTTGATGCCATCGCGTTTCCCGGCATGACGGCGAATTTCGATGCTGCCAAGTCAGCGGCGCTTGCAGTGACAATGCTTGACTGGCGAATGCACGGTCGCGCCTATGCCGAGGAGATGGTCCGCACGAGCCAGGCCCTGGCAGCTGCCCTGGACGCTGCTGGCGTCGAGGTCTTCGCGTGCCAGGAGGGTTTCACCAACTCGCACCAGTTTGCTGTTGTCGCGGCACCGTTCGGCGGTGGCCAGGCAGCGTCGAAGACCCTGAGGCGGGCTGGGTTCCTCGCCTGCGGAATCGGGCTTCCTCTTTCCGAATTGTCAGGAGATATGAATGGGTTGCGCATTGGCACACCCGAACTTGTCCGTTGGGGCGTCACCTCCGAAAACGCTGAACGCATGGCCGGTCTCATTGCGTCAGCTCTGCGCCGCAACGACCCTGCAGCACTGGCATCCGAAGTGGCGTCCTGGCGACAGAGTTTCGACACTATTCACTTTATCAACTAAGGTCCGGCCGTATTCCAACCGAAAGAATTCTTGAGTCAGCATGGCAACTGGACGTCATGGCGGATTTCGCATCCTTGGCAATAAGTCCGTCAATCCATCTGCCGGCAATTGCCATCGGGTTTTGCACCCATCCCATTCGACGTTCGAACGAGCCAGTCTGCCACACAGAAATCCAAGGCATCATCATGACCAGGAGTCCGCTTCTTCTCTTCTTCATCACGAACCAGCACCGGGCGGATCCCGGTGAAGGTACGAGAACCGGGCAGAATAATGGGCTGCACTACCGGGCTTGATGGATCACTCTTGCATTGGTTTCGGGCTGCCTGTTGGCGATCGCTGGAATGGGCGGATCCCTATATGCCAACCTGCAGCGGGCCAGGACTTCGGCCTGCAGGTTCTGCCAGGTCGGCGGCTTCAGTCTCTGTATTCGGGCGGACCGCATGGGCTGCAATCGGCAGAATCCTTGACGCGCGGCAAGGACTTGCAGAGCTTGAACCTCGATGAACGCAATTGGTCAGAGTCCGGGTTGGCCCTGGCAATCATTCCGGCCGTTTGCCGACAGCTGTGCATGTCGGGAGAATTGACGAAAATCACCTTATTGGAATATTCAGCAGCCAGTTCGAACAGGCCATGACCACAGAGGAACTTTGGCAAAATTCAGCTGCAGTATCGAGATGTCCAGGCAATGATGCACCGCTGCATCAACCCATCCGGAATTCAAGAGCCTGGAACCTGTTGGCATCACGCCGGGGATGCCGTTCGAACGCCCGATCCGAAACCGATTTCCCGATCCGGTCCGAATAACACGATGGAGGCAAGCAATGCCCGCGATAGTCAAGGAAGGTAACTCAGCTACCAAGTCGCCTCCTGCTCATGCCAGGGTCGTCATCATCGGAGGTGGCGTGGTTGGCTGCTCCATCCTCTATCATCTGTCCAAGTTCGGGTGGAAAGACGTTGTCCTGCTTGAGCGGAACGAACTGACTTCCGGCTCTTCCTGGCACGCGGCTGGTCAGATTCACACGATCAGTTCGGACCCGAACATCTCTCGCCTGCAGAGTTACACCATCAATCTCTACAAGGAGATCGAGGAACTGTCAGGACATCCCACGGGGTTGCATCTGACAGGCGGTTTCTACCTCGCCTCGAACAAGACCTGGTATGATTACCTCAAGCGCGAGCGCTCGAAGGCTCGATACATGGGTCTGAGTCAGGAGTTCATCACTCCGGAAGAAGTTGCAAGACGACACCCCCTGATAGACCCAAGGCACTACCTTGCAGCATTGTGGGACGACCAGGACGGGGATCTGGACCCTTCGGGCACAACTTACGCGTTTGCAAAGGCCGCGCGCGTGAACGGTGGCCAGTATTTCACACATACACCCGTCATCGCGACGACCCAGCGATCAGACGGAACCTGGGATGTCACGACTCCGAGCGGCGTGACAAATGCCGAGCATATCGTGAATTGCGGCGGCCTGTGGGCCAGGGAAGTGGGAAGGATGGGTGGACTGCACCTGCCGGTCCAGCCAATGGAACACCACTACCTGATCACCGACAGGATCGAGGAGGTTTCCAGCTTCGGCACTCGCCTTCCCTGCGGAATCGACTACGAGGCGAACCTCTACTTTCGGCAGGAGCGAGATGGCATGCTCCTTGGGACCTATGAGCCGGTTGGTGTTCCATGGCAGGTTGACGGTACGCCGCAGGATTTCGGCCATGAACTGCTTCCGCCAAATCTTGAACACATCGCCGACCGGCTGGAATTGGCCTTTGACAGGATACCTGCGCTGGCGGGTGCCGGAATCAAGGATGCAATAAACGGACCATTCACATTTGGACCGGATGGCAATCCGATGATCGGCCCGGTGCCGGGCGTGCTGAACTACTGGTGTGCCGTGGGTGTCATGGCTGGATTCTGCCAGGGAGGAGGCGTCGGGCTGGCGATGGCGGAATGGATGATTGACGGGGAGCCCTCAATCGATGTCTGGGCAATGGACGTCGCAAGATTTGGCAAATGGGCCAGTCCTGACTGGGGAACTGTCAAGAGTTGTGAAAACTACGAACGCAGATTTGTAATGACTTTCCCCAACGAGACCCTGCCCAAGGGTCGAAGACAGCAAACGACGGCCCTCTATGACAGGTTGGTCACCAAGGGTGCGCTGATGGGGCAGGCATTCGGTCTTGAACACGCGCTGTGGTTCGCCGACGGTCCCGAAGATGCGTGGGAAGATCCGACTTTCGGGCGAAACCGGTCACACCAGTATGTCGCGGCCGAATGCGCGGCAGTTCGCAGCGGTGTTGCAGGGATCGAAATCGCCAACTTCGCAAAGCACGAGATCAGGGGGCCGGGCGCCCGGGAGTGGTTGAGCCGGACAATGGCGGGCCACATCCCGAAGCCCGGAAGGATCAACCTGACCCCGATGCTGACCGAAAGGGGTCGGCTCTATGGAGACCTGACCATTGCCTGTCTTGACGACCAGCGCTTCATGCTGTTCGGATCGGGTGCGATGCAGGACGCGCATGGACGCTTCTTTGCAAGGACACTGCCTGACGGGGTCAGCCACGTCAACCGGACCGGAGACTGGCACGGAGTGGCGCTGTCGGGTCCGAAGTCGCGCGAGTTGCTCCAGAAGATCACCCGGGATGATGTCTCTGCCGGGGCGTTCAGGTTCCGTGACATTCGGGAGACGTTTGTCGGTGGCGTGCCGGTGCTCATGAACCGGATCAGCTTCTCGGGCGAACTCGGTTTCGAAATCTATTGCCGCCCGCAATACTTGATCCGTTTGTCTGAAACGATCGAGGAGGTGGGTTCGGAACTGGGATATCGCTGGTATGGTAACCGGGCTCTCATGTCCCTGCGCCTCGAAAAGGGCTGGGGAGCCTGGGGGCTTGAATTTCGGCCTGACTTCAACGCCATTGAAAGCGGAATGGATACGTTCATCGACTGGGACAGTGAATTCGCTGGCAAAGAGGCAACGCTGAAGTTCAGGAAGGAAGGCGCCTCGCGCAAACTCGTGACGCTGACCATCGACAGCCCGATCGACGTTTCATTGGATGAGGCAGTGCTGAAGGATGGCAAGGCAGTTGGCTACATCACTTCAGGCGGCTACGCACATCATGTCGACAGGTCCATGGCAATGGCATATGTCAGCACGAAACACGCCGATCCGGGTTCGGAACTTCAGGTTGAAATCCTGGGAGAACGCTATGCAGGCATCGTCCAGGGCGCGCCGCTTTACGATCCTGAAGGCTCCAGGATGAGGTCCTGAGTTTCCGGGGTGATCGCCGTGTTTTGAGTTCATGATCGCGTTGGATCGTCCAGGAATGTAAATGTGCATGCCAGGAGTGGACGACTTCTTGAAATTCAATCGAATGCGAATATTCAACATGGTCAATCCTGTACTTGCATGTATGGATTGCCGGCCAGCCCCTGATCGTTGCAGGAGGCGGGTCCTGCCGAGCGAGTTGCTCAGTGTCATGCAACTTCTCAACAGGTTTGCCGTCATTGTCGGTTGATACACTGCAAGATGCGTCAAGGTCACACGACTTGACCTGTTGCGGCTGCATCGCCGCGCGGCCTTTTGCGAGCACTTCTCTTCAACATCCATAATGCGAGCGTGGCGGCAACCATGAACCCGCCCCAGAGGCTGAAGTAGTCTGCAGTCTTGGGCAACTCAACGAGGGTCGGAGAAAGACACATCAATATTGCAGACAGGCTGAACATGACCTCGATATAGACTCGGGTTCTTCCCACGTATTCCACGCCGCAGCTTTGCAATACCCGGCCTTCGATCACGATTCGGCAGAGCCAGACAGTGCACCCCATCGCAGCATGCAGTGCCATCAAGATGGGGATCGACGCAAACAGTGCAAAGCAGATTGTCATGACTCCAGCAAGCAGGGAAAACATGTACTCGAGATCGCGAAACCCCAAGCAACGCAGACCGAGACTCATCAGCGCTGCTGCGCAGGTGCCCCCGATTGCCCAGCCGGCATCAGTAATCCCGAATGCGGTGCTGCCATAACCCAGATCGTCCCGGACAAGTGCCGGCAGCGTGGCGTTGACCAGTTGACCCACGAGCAGACTCACCGCTGCAAGAAGCGTGACGAGTCGGACCGAGGAGTTCGTCCGGAACACTTCGAATCCGTGGCTAAAATCCCTGGCAAACCCGGCAAACCCCGGTGCGTTTTCCTTCCGTGTCACGCCGGCAACGAAGATCATGGGAGATATCAACAGCCAGGACGCACCGGCGGATAGGACAAATCCGCCTGTTGGCGTCATGCGTTCGACGGTCGCGCCTGCAAGTGCCAGGCCGGCGGCACCAGCCAGGAGGTGGATCATCCGGAATCGCGCAATGGTCCGCATGAGACCGCCTGTTTCAACGCTTATCCTGATCAACCCGTCATGGGCAGTGTTGTGCAGAAGGCGCAGGACCGAGACAAAGATCACGCCAAAGAACAACCAGGAGATCCGGGGGTCGGGTCCATTCAGCCAAACCAGCCCCAATGACATCATTACTGCGGCTATGCCCAAATGCGCCGCCATGACCAGGTATTTCCCGTTGTATCGGTCCACGATGACGCCGAGTGCAGGTCCGGACACGATATTGGTCAGCATCGCTACGACAACAACCTGCGCGACACGGCTTACATCATTGCTGACCAGCAAACTCGTCCAGCCGACACATGCAAGGTAGGAACCGCGGGAAAGGCGGCGAGCACCTCCACGGCGTATGGAAACAACAGGTTTCCGCGCATAATTGGACAATCCCGAGCAGATTGCGTGATCCGGCTCAACCGGACGGGCGACGATTTGGAATGACTGCTGGCTTGGTTATGCAGCAATCATGGTCATGTCCCCGGAATTCTGTGCAAAGGCAACTGCGCATCTGCCGGCTTTGCGGCCATGCTCCACGCTCGGCCGGGACAGGGAAGAGGTTCGTTCATGGGCAAACTGCAACTGGCAATGTCCAAGCCGGCATGCGCCTGGCAGCGGTTAGCAGTGGTTTCGGAAACTGCCGATGTTTCGATTCCCTTGTCCTTTCGGGTCCCTGATTCCTACTTGCCGAATATCTGGTAAAGGCCGGCCGCGAACTCGCTTTCGAGCGGAAAGGAGAGCATCCCCATAACTGAATATCCAAGCAGCCAGGGCATCAGGTAGAATCTGATCATGAAAAAGAACCAGGCGACAAAGAGTGGCACAAGCGGTTCAGCCAGGAAACCGGGTGTAACCGGTTTGAACACCCGTAAGACCGGATTTGTCAATCTGACGAACGCCTTCATGAAAAAGAACTTGCTGTCGAGTGGCAGGAAGAAGTTCATCGCAACACGTCCGACAAGCGTCCACATGATCATGCCCAACACATAATCGATTGCAAGGATCCACCAGGGAAAGGCTTGAAACGTGTATTCCATGGACACTACGCCTCAAAGAAACAGGGGCGGGAACATTCCCGCCCCTGCTTGATTGCATGTGTTCCGGTTAGTGCTCCCGGTCCAGAATTGCCCTGCCAGACGGGTCCCTGACAGCATCGACCATTTGCTGGGTCTCACTGTCGGGTTCCTCTGTAGCGAGGCTGATCACGACCATGGCAACCAGGCTTACAGGCATGCCGATTATGGCAAACCTCAGATGGTCAATTCCCAGCCACGGATCCATGCCGGCAAACCTGACCAAGTAGAGGTAGAACGAACCGGCCAAGAAGCCGAGAATCATACCCCATATTGCTCCGGCACGATTGGCCCTCTTCCACCATACACCCAGCACGAGCGGGAAGAAGAGACCGGAAGCCGCAAAGTCGAATGCCCAGGCTACTGCTCCCAGAATTCCCGTGAACCGGAAGCTGGCCACGAACGCCGCGGCGGCTCCGATAACTATCAGCAATACCCGTGCAACGATCAGTCGTGTCCGGGTGTCGGCCTTGGGATCGATGATCTTGTAGTAAAGATCATGACTCAGTGCGTTGGCGATGGCCAGTAGAAGTCCATCAGCCGTCGACATGGCCGCTGCCATCCCACCTGCTGCAACGAGTCCGGAAATCACGTATGGCAAATTCGCGATTTCGGGTGTCGCGAGCACGACGATATCAGGTCTCATGAAGAATTCGTTGACCTGAAGGATTCCGTCACCGTTGAAGTCGCTGATCGCAAGGAACTTGACCGCTTCCCAATTCTGAATCCAGTCAAGAGCCATAACCTCTTCAATGGATTTGCCGATAATGCCTGTCGCAAGTTCCGGATCCAGAACCTGCAACTTCGTCAGCGTGGCGAGTGCCGGCGCCGTGAAATACAGCAGGAAAATGAACAGCAGCGACCACGACACCGATTTGCGCGCATCACGCACAGACGGGGTGGTAAAGTACCTCATAAGGATGTGCGGTAGCGAAGCCGTTCCAGCCATCATGCAGAACGCCAGCGTCACGAACTTCCAGCTCGCGAGGCCGGTTCCCGGTTCGTTGTGGTGCGTCGTCAGAATGCGAACACCTCCGAATGGTGCATCGCCGCCAGCTGCGGCGCCAACACCCCATGCGGCTTCAAGCTCGGCAATCCTGTTGACGGCGTCGCCGTAGCTGAAGTGCGGAATGATTCCGAACCCTTGCACGTTCGACATCCAGATGACCGGGACGAGATATGCGATAATCAGCACGATGTACTGCGCAACCTGTGTCCAGGTGACCGCCCTCATGCCTCCGAGCATCGAGCACAGCAGAATTCCGAGCAGGCCGAACCAAACGCCCACTTCAAACGGGATCAACAATGCCCGGGAGGCGATTGTGCCAGTGGCATTGATCTGCGCCGTAACATAGGTGAATGATGCGACCACAAGGATCACAGTGGCGATGAAGCGAGCCATGTTGCCGCCGTATCTGGTTCCGATGAAGTCCGGAACCGTGTAGCAACCGAACTTTCGCAGATACGGTGCAAGCAGCGAGTTGACGAGCACATATCCACCTGTCCATCCCACGACGAATGCGAGATATCCATGGCCACCGAAATATATGCCCCCGGCAAGCGCAACGAACGATGCGCCCGACATCCAGTCGGCCGCGGTCGCCATCCCGTTGAAAACAGGCGGAACCTCGCGCCCGGCCACGTAATATGCATCAACCTGCATCGTCCGTGACAACCATCCGATTGCTGCATAGATGACGACGGTAAAGGCAACAAACAAGACACCGATTGTCGCAGCACCGACACCGACCTGCTCAAGTACCGCCATGATCAGGATGAAGATAATGAACCCGCCCGTATACATGCCGTATATCCTGGGCAAATTCTTGATGAAGTCCTGTCTGGTCGAATTAGCCATTGTTGTTCTCCCTAGCCGCCGTCAATTCCGGCTTCTTCATCAATCTTGTCCTGAAACACGTTCTGGCCAAAGATGAGAAGCACGAAGATCACCAGGGATCCTTGAACGGCAAAGTAGTACCCCAAAGGGAACCCCAAGAAAGAAGCTCCATTCAGGCCCTTTGCAAACCAATGGACGACAAAGGCAAATATTGCCCACAAAACCAGCACGTAAACAGTGAGATTTCGGGTCTTCCGCCAGTGTTCGACCATCTTTTCAGATGAATCAGGCATGTGTACTCCTGTCGTTATGGCAATTAAGCCCTTAAAATTGTAACGAAAATCGATTTCCGTTGCCAATTGCAATCCCGAACTTATATCAATTCTGTTTGAATCGCATCAATATATATTTTCGGTTATTTTTCTGGATGTTTGGTTAACCCGCACACGGAGCACAGAATGCTGAACCAGGCAAAGGAAATTGCTTCGACGCTGTTCAAGGCTTTCAGAATCCGTTTCGACAAGTCTCCGATCACGCGTGTCGTGCAATTGGTCGAGTTTGTCTCAACCAGGTCTGCATATGTCGCCCAGACATCGCTCTTCGGTTACCTCAAGACGCGGATGGGCAGAGAGTATGTCAAGATCTTCAATGATGACGAGTTTCTTCCTTCAATTGAAAGGGCGAAGTGGGAAATCTACGCTGCCTGTCTCTCCGACCTCTCGATCTACGTGGTGTCGCTTGCGGTCCAGCAGGGGAAACTCGACCGTGGCCAGGCAGAGTCTCTGGCCAGGCACTTGCATTCGACCTGTGTGGACGACACCTTCGAGGGAAATGTGGCGGAGTCGATCCGGAAACGGGCGCTCACGGAGTTTGAGAATCGGAGCAAAGTGACGATTTGGGCCAATGCCGCCCTGGGTGAGGCGGCGTTTTCGCTCAGCCCTCCCGCCCTGGCCGACTCTTCCCCGGTGACTGACGAGTTCAAGATGCTCGACCGCGAAATCGTCATGAATTCGATCAGGCTCAGATGGAACGATGTACGCAATCAGCTTC
Source organism: Paracoccaceae bacterium (assembly GCA_963664715.2). GTDB lineage: Bacteria > Pseudomonadota > Alphaproteobacteria > Rhodobacterales > Rhodobacteraceae > JAPOXR01. The sequence goes on along the minus strand of CAXXUY010000005.1, from coordinate 37,575 downwards.
GCAGGCGGTATGATGGTGAGTCGATATCAGAAGAATGGCTGTCCGGGATGCATTCGGGCAATGCGCTTGATGTGCCTGCGGTAGCCGGCAGCTTGCATCCGGTCGAGTGATCAATTGGCTGGCCGCCACCAGGAATCCGAAGAGCTTACCCTTGCCGACACCCCGATTGTCCCGGTCAGGACAAGCAGAGTTCCTTTTCTGGAAACCGGTTCAATTGGCTCTGGAAACTCGACGGTTCCGCCAATAGTTCAAGGTCGATTTGCAAGAGGATGGATACAGTGTTCAAATTCCTGGTGGTTTCAGACGTCCACTTTGTTCCCGATGGCGAACTCTCGCATTCGGTCGATACCACGGCGAGGTTTCGCGAGGCAGTCGCCCACATCGGTGAATTCAATCGAGATGCGGAGTTCTGCATCATTGCGGGAGACCTCACGGATCGAGGTGAAACTGAATCATATGAAAGACTTGCAGCCGAACTCGATGGGTTTGAATTGCCCTGTTACATTACACTCGGGAACCACGATGACCGCGTCAATTTCGAGAAGGTGTTCGGCGACATGGCAAATGCGGAAACAGGGAAGATTGACCATTGCATAGATGCTCATGGCCAGCGAATAGTCGTGCTGGACTCAGTCAGCGACGGTGAACATCCGGGCCAGTTGTCAGATACGCAACTGACCTGGCTGGCGGGAGTGCTGGGTGAGGCCAGGGACAGACCCGCTGTCGTGATCCTGCATCACAACATTGCAGACCTGATGGTCTCGACCGACGGCATCAAGCTTCGAAACAACGACATGCTCGTGGACGTCCTGTCGGGCCATCCGGACCTGCGTCACGTGATTTCGGGACATGTTCACCTCAACTCATCCGGTTCGATTCGCGGTATTCCTTTCACGACGTTTGCCGGTTGCCACTACAATATCGCTCCACGCAGGTTTGACGCCAACAAGCGCGCACCACGACTGGACGGACCAGGACAATATGCGGTCGTTTGGTCGGGTGAAGAATCCACGGTCGTTCTCCTGGAAGACTTCTTCCACCGCCAGGTTGTGTTGTCTGCCGAACAATTCTGACCGGGACGGTTATCCGGATGGAGGCATTTCCGGAACCTGGATGTCCAAACGGGAATTCACTGGTTTCGATGGGCGGCTTCCACCGGCGATAGACATGCGCTTCGAGCAGGGGAGGCAGCCAGGTACCGGGGCTGCGCGGGATTGCTGTTCCTGATCGAAGCCAGGGCTGACTGAAAGGCGCCTGCAGGTTGTACGTTGTCCCGGCTTGGGGCCCCGGACCTTTCCGTTTCATTCGCCGGCGCACTGCCTGGAGGCTGGCATCTTGCAGAGAATCCTATAATGCTTCGGTTTGAGCCAGTCTTGGCAATACACAACTGCCCGCCAGGATGGTTGCCAGGCAGCGGACTGTATTGGAGACAGAATTGACCACTGAAGACCTGAAGTCCCAAATGGCGCAGCAGGCGGCACTTGATTATCACGAGTTCCCAAAACCCGGGAAACTCGAGATTCGTGCTACCAAGCCGATGACGACGAGCAGCGACCTGTCCCGGGCATATTCGCCCGGCGTTGCCGATGCATGCACGATGATTCACCGGGATGCGATGGACGCATTCCGCTATACGGCCAAGGGCAACCTCGTCGCCGTGGTCTCAAACGGTTCGGCGGTTCTGGGGCTGGGCGACATTGGCGCCCAGGCCGCAAAGCCGGTCATGGAAGGCAAGGCGGTTCTGTTCAAGAAATTCGCGAATCTCGACTGCTTTGACATCGAAGTTGATGAACCTGATCCTGCAAGGCTCGCCGAGCTTGTGATCCGGCTTGAACCGACATTCGGGGCTGTCAACCTCGAAGACATCAAGGCCCCGGACTGCTTCCTGGTCGAGAGACTGTGCAGGGAGAACATGAACATCCCTGTATTCCACGACGACCAGCATGGAACGGCTATCGTCGTCGCTGCCGCCACAACCAACGCTCTGCGCGTGGCAGGAAAGAGCCTCAGTGACATCAGGATCGTTGCGCTCGGAGCGGGTGCCGCCGGCATTGCTTGCCTCAAGATGCTGGTGGCGATGGGGGCTCGGACCGACAACATCTTCCTTTTTGACCGGGAGGGTATTGTCAGTCGCGACAGGGGAAGCCTGCCCCCTGAAAAGTCCGAATTTGCCAGGGAAAGTGCAGGAATGTCCCTGGATGAGGCGATTGATGGAGCGGACCTCTTTCTGGGGCTCTCCGGCCCGGGATTGCTGTCGGCGGAAATGGTGAAGTGCATGGCGGACTGCCCGATCATATTCGCACTGGCAAACCCGGTCCCGGAAATCATGCCGGAAGACGCATTGGCAGTTGCGCCTGATGCCCTGATTGCAACGGGGCGTTCGGACTACTTCAACCAGGTCAACAATGTCCTCTGCTTCCCGTTCATCTTCAGAGGTGCGCTGGATGTCGGTGCAACCGAAATCAACAACACAATGAAACTGGCCTGCGCCGACGCGATCGCTGGCCTGGCAAGGGCAACCACCTCCGCCGAGGTCGGGACGGCATACCAGGGAGAGAAACTGAACTTCGGTCCGCGTTACCTGATTCCAAAGCCGTTCGATCCGAGATTGCTGCCCAGAGTGGCACACGCTGTCGCGGCGGCTGCGTTGGAATCCGGGGTTGCCACGAGGCCGATCGATCTCGACGAGTACCGGAGACGGCTGGAGGATCAGGTCTACAGGTCATCCTTCACCATGCGGCCAGTCTTCGAGTCGAGCAGTATGAATTCTCGGAGGATCGTATTTGCGGAAGGAGAGGACTTCCGGGTCCTGCACGCAACGCAAGCTGTCCTGGAAGAAACAAGCCATTTTCCGATTCTGGTTGGCAGGCCGGACGTCATTGCACAGAGAATCGAAACGGCGGGGTTGTCTCTCTTGGCCGCCGGTGGATTCGAGGTGGTCGATCCAACGGACGACCCGCGGTTCCGCGACTACTGGACCGAGTACCATGGCATCATGAGCCGGAAGGGAGTATCGCCTGATCTGGCCAAGGCGATCCTTCGCACCAACTCGACCGCGATCGCGGCGATCATGGTCCGTCGCGGGGAAGCTGACAGCATGATCTGCGGAACATTCGGCCAGTATCTTTGGCACCTCAACTATGTCAGTCAAATACTCTCGGAGGGTGAATTGCACCCGATTGGCGCACTGTCCCTGATCATTTGTGACGGTGAAACCCTGTTCATCGCGGACACGCACGTCCATACCGATCCGACTGCGGACCAGGTCACCCAGACAGTATTGGGAGCAGCCCGACACGTGCGCAGGTTTGGCATAGAGCCGAAGATTGCCCTGTGTTCTGATTCGCAGTTTGGCAACCTGGACAGCGAGTCGGGCAGGTTGATGCGAGAGGTTGTGGCGATGCTGGATGCCGGGGGGCATGACTTTTCCTATGAGGGAGAAATGAACTCCGACACTGCACTTGATCAGGAATTGCGCAATAGGCTGTTCCCCGGGTCGAGGCTTGAAGGCAGGGCCAACACGTTGATCTATCCGAACACGGTCGGCGCCGGTGCCGCACGAAACCTTCTAAAGAGTGTCGCATCCGGATTGGAGGTCGGGCCGATCCTCATGGGGATGGGAAATCGCGCCCACATCGTCACCTCTGCAATCACGGCACGGGGGTTGTTCAACATTTCGGCGCTGGCTGGCACAACCGTTGCCAGCTACGGCTGACGCGGCGCTGTCAGATACTTGGGCATAATGCGGAGGGCAAATTGGCAGGGAGATTGACGACACATGTGCTGGATACCGCGAATGGCTGCCCGGCAGCCGGATTGCGGATCGAGCTCTATCGCCTGGACAGCGAAGACAGGACATGGATCCGGTCAACGGTGACGAATGATGACGGCCGAACCGGTGAGCCCATGTTGGCGGCCACCAATTTCCGAACCGGGATCTACGAGATCGTGTTTCATGCGGGTGAGTATCTGCGAAGGGTGGGTGTTGCGGCAGCCGAGCCGATGTTCCTGGATCAGGTGCCGATCAGGTTTGGCATTGCCCGGGAACAGCACTACCATGTTCCACTATTGCTGTCGCCATTCGGCTACTCAACCTATCGAGGAAGCTGAGCCTGGCGCAGTTGGTTGAGCTGGACAGGTCTGGTCCAATGCAGGAACTTGAATGCTCGATGCCGCAATAATCTGGGAATGGATCGAATTCGCGGTCAGATGGCTTCATGTCATCACGGCAATCGCCTGGATCGGTTCATCCTTCTATTTCATCGCGCTTGATCTCGGACTCAGGCGTCCTGACGATCTCCCCGAAGGAGTGTCCGGAGAAGAATGGCAAGTGCATGGTGGCGGATTCTACCATGTCCGCAAATACAGTGTCGCTCCCGAACGATTGCCGGAACACCTGATCTGGTTCAAGTGGGAGAGCTATTCAACCTGGTTGAGCGGCGCCGTACTGCTGATGATCATCTATTGGGCTGGCGCAGATGTCTACCTGATAGACCGGGCCAAGATGGACCTTACCACGATTCAGGCGATCCTGGTGTCGGGGGCCTCTCTTGCGATCGGCTGGCTCGTCTATGACCGGCTTTGCAAGTCCAGGCTGGGAAACCGGCCGGGTGTGCTGATGGTTCTGCTGTTCTTGCTCCTGGTGGCCATGGCTTGGGGCTACGACCAGGTCATCACGGGTCGCGCCGCACTGGTGCATCTCGGCGGGTTCACCGCGACGATTATGACGGCGAATGTGTTTCTGATCATCATTCCAAACCAGAAGATTGTTGTTGCGGACATGAAGGCAGGGCGGGTTCCGGATGCCGAGTACGGCAGGATTGCCAAGCTCAGATCCACTCACAACAACTACCTTACCCTGCCGGTAATCTTCCTGATGCTTTCCGTGCACTACCCCCTGGCATTCGCAACAGAATACAACTGGCTGATTGCGTCGCTGGTTTTCCTGATGGGCGTGACGATCCGGCATTACTTCAATTCCATGCATGCAGGGCGGGGGCGGCCTCACTGGACCTGGGCCGTCACCGTGGTCATCTTCATCTGCATCATGTGGCTGTCCACCGCTCCAATGTTTCGAACTGCGTCGGCAGAACCTGCGATGAGTTCTTCGTGGGCGCCCTACACGGAGCATCCCGATTTCGCGGAAGTCCGCTCGATTGTCGCCACGCGCTGTTCCGGCTGCCACGCAAGGGAACCTGTCTGGGACCGGGTGTTCTGGCCTCCGAAGGAGGTTGTCCTGAATGCAGATGCCGACATCGCCCGACTCGCAAGCGCTATTTTCATCCAGTCGGCTGCTAGTGTCGCAATGCCGCCGGCCAACGTGACATTCATGGAACCCGAAGAACGAAGCGTCATCGCCCGGTGGTACAGGGAGTCTTCAGCAACCGGTCATTGAAGTCTCCGGGCCGATGGATTGAAGCCTTCAGGAATTCGAACTCGGTGGCCGGGTTTCGCTTGCTGGTGCCGGTGTTGCTGTTTGCAATGGCAATACCGCGGCCGGCAATCGTGTGCGCTCCAGATCATCCGCCCGCGTGAAACGCGCTGTTTCTCTGTTATCGCCGTGCTCGCGGGTGGGCGCTCTCATAGACCTCCAGCAACCGTCCCTTTTCCACTTCGGTATAGACCTGTGTGGTTGACAGCGAATTGTGACCAAGCAGTTCCTGGATGACACGCAGATCTCCTCCTGCCTTGAGCAGGTGCGTTGCAAATGAATGCCGAAGGGCGTGCGGCGTCGCGGATGGAGGCAGGCCGAGCCTGATACGCGCCCTTTCCATTGACCTGCGTACCGCCCGTGCGTTTAGGGCGCCACCTCTAACGCCGTAAAACAGGAAACCGGACTTCGGATAGGGACAGAGTTCCGCGTAGGCCGACACGGCACTGCGCGCCGCGGGCAGGACGGGAACCATGCGGTGTTTGCCGCCCTTGCCACGGACTCTGAGCAAATCGGGCAGGGGAAATTCTGACCATCGCAGATCCAGCGCTTCCGATACACGCAGGCCGCAGCCGTAGAGGAGGCTGGCGACTGCCTGGTCCCTTGCCTTGACCCAGTTGGCGTCATCCTCTCCTCCGATGCTGCCGAGCAGGTTCCTGGCAGCTGACTCCGGCAGTGGTCTCGGCAGGCTCTTCTTGAATTTCGGCGCCTTAACCAGCAGGATTTCAGAGGGGTCGAGTCCCAGCCGCTTGCCGAGCCACCGGTGAAATTCCTTTACGGCGGAAAGCTTGCGCGACAGCGACCTCGGTGACAGGCCAGCACTCCTCTGTGCGGCCATCCATGATCGCATGTCACTTCGCGTTGTCGACTCGAGGAGTTCGACGCCGGGTGGACGGCCGGAGTGTTCTGTCAGGAAGACAAGAAACCCGGCAACGTCGCGGCGGTATGCGGTGATGGTGTTGTCGGATGTGCCCCGCAAGGCCTTCTTGTCGGCAACCCAGTCGGAAAGGAGTTGCTTGAAGGCATCGGAAAGTTCGGTCATGCAGCCAGCCGTGCAACTGTTATCGTGAACACCTGCCGGATCAGTTCGAGCAATTCCGTGGACATGTGCGGTTTGAAACTCTCCGGTTCCGACGAACCGATCGCAAGAATCCCGATCATGCCCGAACCATCAACCATAATCGGCAGCAGTGCTTCGGAACGGATTGGTGGCCCGATCTCTCCATAGACGGGAGTCGGAGTACGTGAGACCTGGCGGAGCACGATCTTGTCGGGAGTGCCTCGTACCGGATCAAGATATGCCCGCCTGACCGATGCGTCCACCGGGGACTTGGCAAGATCGGCCAGCAAATCGCGGAGTTTGCCCTTCAGTGGCTTGTCCAGAAGCAGGAGGATCTGCTCAACCTTCATCACGTTGGGAAGCTCGCCGGTAAGGAAATCGGCCAGCCGTCGTGAATCCTTCACCTCAAGCAGAGTCAGCGCAGCAAAGTGGATTCGATGCATCGCTTCCGAATTCTCGTGGAGCACGTCCTTCAGCAGTTGGTTTTCCATCTGGACATGCTTCAGCTTCTGCTCAAGTCGGTTGAAGGCAATTCCCCTGCCGTCGATGACATTTGTTCCTAGCCCTTCGTTCTGGACTGCCGCAAGCGCCTGCAGGACCTTCACGTCGTCAAGGACAAGTCCGGGGTTGGCAATGATCAACTCCTTGACTCGATTGAATTCGCCTTTGTCGGTTTCCTTTTTCTGGGTCAAGAATATACCCTGCCGGAACGGGTCCCGGTCCCCTCCTACTTCCCGATCTTTGCTGCATCGGCCACGAAGCTGGCCAGGCCCTTGTCCGTCAACGGATGGTCAACCAACTTTCTGATGACTGCCGGCGGTACCGTGGCGACATCCGCGCCAGCGAGGGCGCACCTGGCGACCTGGAGCGGAGACCGGATTGATGCTGCCAATATCTCGGTATTGAATCCATAGTTGTCGTAGATTTCGCGAATGTCCTCTATCAGTTCCATGCCATCAAGGCCGATGTCGTCGAGCCGACCGACGAACGGGCTGATGTAGGAGGCACCCGCCTTGGCTGCCATCAGGGCCTGGTTGGCACTGAAACAGAGCGTGACATTGACTCGGATGTCGTTTGATCTGAGCCGTTCACATGCCTTGAGGCCGTCCCATGTCAGAGGGACCTTGACCACGACATTTTCGGCGATTCCGGCCAATTCTTCGCCTTCTGAAATCATCGTGTCGGTCTCTGTGGAGAAGACCTCTGCACTGACGGGCATACCCTTTACTATGTTGCAGATTTCGCTGATTACCCGTTTCGGATCCTTGCCTGATTTGTGGACGAGAGTCGGATTGGTGGTTACACCATCGAGCACGCCCATGTCAGCCAGCTCCGAAATCGCGGTTGTGTCAGCGGTGTCGACAAAGAATTGCATTGTTTGTTCCAGTTGTTTGGGATGAAATTCGTGACAGTAGACGGTATTAGCCGATGCGACATCGGGATGGAATAGGGCAGTGACGAGACCGCCGGACGAAGGCGAGCAACGGTTTGAAGAAGGTGAGGTTGTCAGCGTATTGACAACTCGCCCGGTTGACGGCTGCCTGGATTACCTGGCTCCTGAAGGCGCCGTCCGTACGGGTGAGTTGGTCGAGGTGCCACTCGGCGCATCGCGCAGCATCGGTGTTGTCTGGGGGCCGGGCGAGGGAGCGATCGAGGCAGGGCGCCTTCGCCGGATTGAGCGCCGGCTGGACGCGCCACCAATCGACACCTCAATGCGCGACTTTCTGGAACGGGCCGGTCGCTATACATTGACGCCCCTTACCTCAATGCTCCGGCTATGCACCCGGGTTCCCGGGCTAACCGAGGCGAGGCCGACCAGAACAGTCTATTCTCCGACCGGAATTCTGCCAAATCCGGAAACACCCGCCAGGATGAGCGTCCTGCGGGCCTTTGAGGATCGGGGAGGCATGCCGATGCCGACCCGTGAAATCGCCGAACTGGCGGGAGTCAGCGCAGCAGTCGTGAAGGGACTCGAAAACCAGGGCGTGCTGGTGCCGATCAAGGTTGCCAAGGACCGGCCCTATCCGTCGCTGCAACCGGATCACAGGGCACTCGAGTTGACCCCGGACCAACAGAGAGCGGCTTCCAGGTTGCGGGAAAAGGCGTCTGCCGTTCAATTCTCGGCAACCCTGCTCAAGGGCGTCACCGGGTCCGGCAAGACCGAGGTCTATCTGGAGGCAGTTGCCGAGACTCTTGGCCAGGGGCGGCAGGCACTGGTGCTGCTGCCGGAAATCGCCCTTACCGAACAGTTCCTGAGGAGGGTTGCCGAGCGGTTCGGAGCAAGACCGGGCGAATGGCACTCCGACATTACTCCGGCAGAGCGCAGGCGGCTCTGGCGAAGTGTGGGAGAAGGTGATGTGCAGCTGGTCGTCGGCGCCCGTTCGGCCCTGTTTCTGCCATTCCGGAATCTCGGGCTCATTGTCGTCGACGAGGAGCATGACGGATCGTACAAGCAGGAGGAGGGTGCAATATACAGTGCCCGCGACATGTCCGTTCTAAGGGCTTCCTTGTGCGGCGCACAGATCGTGCTCGCATCGGCGACACCGTCGCTCGAAACCTGGAACAACGCGCGGACCGGCAAATACGACAGGGTGGACTTGCCTGTCAGGGTCGGTGCAACCGAACTTCCCGAGATGGGTGCAATCGACATGCGCGAAGCTGATTTGCCAAGCGGCCGGTGGATTTCGGGAGCACTTGCACTGACGGTCAGGGAGGCCGTGGAGAGAGGAGAACAGGCCCTGCTCTTTCTGAACCGCCGCGGATACGCTCCCATGACGATCTGCCGCGCCTGCGGGTTCCAGTTCGTCTGTCCGGAGTGTGACGTGCGCATGGTTGAGCACCGGTTCAGGGAGATTCTCATGTGCCACCAATGTGGCAGCACGAAACCAACCACGCAGGTCTGCCCCCAATGCAGCGAGGAGGGTGCACTTGTTGCCCTGGGGCCAGGTGTCGAGCGGCTTGCCGAAGAAGCGCGGGAGCTCTTTCCAGGAGCACGAATCCAGATTCTGTCTTCGGATATCGCGGAGGCAGGCCGGGGATTCAGGGAGACGATCGAGTGCATAAAGCGCGGTGACACGGACATCATCATCGGAACCCAACTGGTGGCGAAGGGCCATCATTTTCCCGGCCTGACGGTTGTCGGTGCCATTGATGCCGACTTCAGCCTGAAGAGCGATGATTTTCGTGCGGCCGAGCGGACGTTTCAACTCATGACGCAGGTTGCCGGAAGGTCCGGACGGTCAGATAGGGGACGCCGGGGCGTCGCACTGTTGCAGACATGCGATCCGGAACATCAGGTGATCCGTGCGATACTCTCCGGAGACGACGAAGCGTTCTTGAGCGCTGAAGCATCGGAGCGCCAGGTTGCGGGAGTTCCGCCTTTCGGCCGATATGTCGGGATCGTTGTGAGTGGGCGGAATTCCAGGGCGGTGGAGGATCTCGCCATCACCATGGTCCGCAATTCCGATCCAATCGACCGGATCGGAGGACAGATGTTTGGACCGGCCCCCGCGCAGCTGTTCCGGATCCGGGGGAGAACGCGGTACCGTATCCTGATCAAGGCGGATGCCGGCGCGCAGATCCAGGCAGCGATCCTGCGATGGATGCGGCAGTTCCGGGTCCCTTCGAACCTCAGGGTTTCGATTGACATTGACCCGCAGAGGTTTCTCTAGCCCGGCGGATCCGCGGGCGGGCCGTTTCGGCAATCGATCGAATGGTGCATCGGTTCGGTCGAACAGATGTGCAACTTCTACTCGCCGGAATCAGCAGGGCGCGGCACCAGCCCGGCAAGAGAGGTTACGGTCCCGTGCCGGGGCACCGAGGTTGCCTATATGGGGAGGGACGTCTATGAGGATCGTCCTCCGAGGAACAGCCCATGAACGAGATTCCCTTCGCCGTCACCCGTCCGGAAGACATCGGCATTTACGAAGCAGGTGACGACCGGATCGAAGGCCAGTCCGACGCCGTGAAACTCAGTTCAAATGAGAATCCGTTTGGTGCGGGGACACTCGCCCGAACTGCACTTGCGCAGTCTCTGAATTCGATTGAACGTTACCCTTCGCAGGATCATGCGGAGTTGCGGGCGGCAATCGCGGACGTGCACGGATTGGATCCCGACCGAATTGTCTGCGGCGCCGGATCAGACGAGGTGCTGGGAATGCTCTGCAAGGGGTTTGCCGGAAGGGGATCGGAAGTCATACACACCCGGCACGGGTTTCTGATGTATCCCATATTTGCCCGATCAGTCGGTGCTGAACCGGTTGAAGTCGACGAGACGGATCGCCGGGTAGACGTCGGAAAGATCCTGGAGCGTGTCTCGGAGAAAACGCGGCTCGTCTTCATTGCCAATCCGAACAATCCGACCGGAACGATGATTGGACATTCGGAGATCGCGCGGCTTGCGGATGGACTGCCGGAGGGAGCGTTGTTGGTTATTGACAGCGCCTATGCGGAATACGCCGATGATTATGATGGCGGTGCGTCATTGGCTGAAAGCCGGCGGAACATTGTCATGACCCGCACCTTTTCGAAGATTCACGGCCTGGCGTCGTTGAGGGTCGGTTACGGCTATGGTCCGCGCCCCGTCATTGACCTACTCAACAGGATCAGGGGACCATTCAATGTGGGTGGTCCTGCCCAGGCGGCAGCGACAGCGGCCATGCGAGATGACGTTCACATCCAGCGCAGTCTCGATCACAATTCCTCGATGCGCAGGTTCCTGGCCTCCTGGCTCGCCCAGGCCGGTGTGCCATCCGACGAGTCCCACGCGAATTTCATCCTAGCGAGATTTGCCAGTGCCGGCGAGGCAGCGGACTGCGACGCAAGTCTTCGCGCTGCCGGCATAATCGTTCGCCGAACCGACGCCTACAAACTGCCACACTGCCTGAGAATAACCATCGGAGATACCAAATCCTGCGAGGCAGTCTGCAGCGTGGTCGCCGAGTTCAAGAAGCAACGGGTTGATTGCCGATGATCTACAGGCGAATCGCGCTGATTGGAATGGGTCTCATTGCCTCGTCCATTTCGCTGGCTGCGAGGAAGCATGGCCTCGCTGTAGAGATCGTCGGCAACGCCAGGACGTCTGCCACGCACGATCTTGCACTGAAGCACGGTCTTGCCGACGAGATGTTTGCGACACCGGAAGAAGCAGCCGACGGTGCCGATCTTGTCATTCTGTGTACCCCGATCGGTTCGTTTGGAGAGATTGTCGAGCGCATTGCGCCCGAACTGAAGAAGGGAGCGACACTGAGCGATGTTGGCTCGGTAAAGGCGCGTGTCGTTGAAACCGTTACACCCTTGGTACCCGAAGGAGTTCACTTCATTCCAGCGCACCCGATCGCCGGCACGGAGCATTCGGGCCCGCTATCCGGTTTCGCAACGCTGTTTGAGAACCGCTGGTGTATCCTGACGCCGCAACCCGAGGCGGATCCGGACGCAATCGACAGGTTGACAAGCTTCTGGAAGGAGATGGGATCACATGTTGAATTCATGGATCCGTCTCATCACGACCTCGTGCTTGCAGTCACTTCGCATGCGCCCCACCTGATTGCCTACTCCATGGTGGGGGTTGCGGACCATCTTCGAAGGGTAACAAACACAGAGGTCATCAAGTATTCGGCCGCGGGATTCAGGGATTTCACCCGCATTGCCGCGTCGGACCCGACGATGTGGCGGGACGTGTTTCTCAACAACAAGCAGGCAACCCTGGAGATTCTTGGCCGTTTCACTGAGGAGTTGTTTGCCCTTCAGAGGGCGATACGAACCGAACAGGGCGACGTGCTCCACAAGTACTTCCGGGAAACCAGGGAAATCCGGCGCGGTATCATCGAAGCGGGACAGGACACTGCGCTGTCCGATTTCGGCAGGCACAAGGATGAAGATGAGTAGGTTCGTCAACTGGCCTGCGAACACAGGTGAAAGGGTGGAAGTGTCGCAACCTCAATTCCAAGAAATCTGACCACTCCATCGCCTACTCTGAACTGGAATGAGACGTTCTCAGTCAATTTCATCAACGGTGAATCGCTGACACTCGTCAAGTCGCCGGGCAGCGGAAACTGTTCAAGCAGTGCAAACAAGGCATTCAAATCGCTGATGCTGAGGGAAATGCTGCCGGAGGCAAGGCCGTCCGTGTCGAAGGCAAGTTCTGCCTCGCTGCTGATTGAGAGTGTTGGCCAAGACAGGCTGACATCCGAAACCGTGAGTCCGACGACGCTTCCTGCCTCGCCGGCGCATGTGGCGGCACCCATTGCACGGTCGAGTTCCAGGCTTGCAATCGCATTGATGCTGCCAGCCCCGCGCGGTGTTTCAAGAAGCAATTCGACTGTCTCGTTCTCCGGCGCTTCAGGTAGGCTGGCGCTGAGCGAAAAATCATAGGTATGCTCTGTCCCCGCATTCTGTCGAACGGCGAACAAGAGCGAAGCCACCGCAAACGGCAAACCTGCCATCGAAATCCGTTCGGATTCCACAACGATCTGCTGGATTTCGGAATCGTTTCCGCTGGTTTCGAAACTGGCCTTCAGCCCGTTCGAACGTACCGTGTGACTTCGGCCCGACAAGTCGAGCGTCTGAGTCTCCGGCCAGACTGCAATGACGTGATCGGTCGCGTAGCTGAGCACTAGCAACTGGAAAAACGGCGCCCGCCAGCCGATTTCCGCGACAGGATCCGAGATGGCGAGGTCATAGAACGTCGCATCGAACCTGTTTGGGTAGCCCCGGACACGCAGGTCGGAAAACCCGACCTCTAGGTCAGAATCCCGCATGACCTGCGCCAGGGCCAATAGCGAATCACGGTAACTTCTCTGGCCAATGAACCAGTAGACAGACCAGATCGTGCATGCTGCAAGGATGAGCGCGGTGATTGCCCGTAACATCGCTTGTCTGTATTGCCCACCGACCGGCAGATCAACAGCCGGGTAGCGTAAGTTCGGCCACGAAATGAATCGAAGCCTTCCGTTTTTCGGATATGGATCCCTGCTGTGGAAGCCAGGATTTGAACCCGTAAGGACGAGTCATGGCAGGCTGAAGGGCTTTCGCAGGTCCTTCTGCATGTATTCCGTCCACCATCGGGGTACTCTGCAGGATCCGGGACTCGTGCTGGCGCTTGATCACAGCACCAACGATATCTGCGAGGGAATCGTCTTGTGGGCGGCAAGGGACGACTATGATCGCGTGCTTGCCAAAATCAGGGAACGCGAACTCGTGACATCGGCCTACAGGGAAGAAATCGTGGAGGTTGAACTGCGCGGCGGCGGGAAAAGCGAGGCCATCGCCTATGTCGTCGATCAGCATCACCGTCAGTACTGCGGCGGCCTGCCACCGGTTGCACAGGCGAAGATCATTTCCGGGGCGCGGGGCATAAGCGGTGACAACCGGGATTACCTGCGGCAGACCGTGCGCAGGTTCGATGAACTGGGAATTTCAGACCCGGGCCTGTTGGAGGTTGAACGGCTGGTCAGTGAAATCAGTGATCCTCCAGCCGCTCGATAAGCAGTGTGGCTCCCTCGGCAGCAACGATCCTGACTGACATACCCGGTTCAAGGTCCTGCACTGACCTGCTGCGGGCATGCCATCGAACGCCATTGACCATAATCCTTCCTTCACCATGTTCAAAGGAAATGACCTCTGCGACCTGACCGACAACCCTGTTTGCGGGCTCGTTGAGAGAATTGGCGCTGTCACGGCCCCGGCCAAAACGCGGGATCAAGTACCGCCCCGCGACAGTGAATGCTATTGCAAATACGGCAAACAACGCTGCCTGGACTTCGCCCGAAAGCTCGGGGAACAGGGCCAGGCTTCCACCGACGGCCAACGCGGACAGTGCAAGCCAAAGTAGGTATGTCGTCGGTGAGAGCATTTCTATGGCACCGAGGATCAGCGCCGCAACCAACCACCAGATTGGCGATATGCCCTCCAGGAACTGCAGCATGGTTCGTCAGGCCCGATCAGAACTGCCGTGTGCGATTGCCTTGCCGGCCAGTTCCGCAATGCCCGCAACCGAACCCAGCACACTGCTGGCTTCCAACGGCATCATGATCGTCTTGGCGTTGGGAGCGGATGCGATCTGTCCCAGCGCTTCGGTATACTTCTGGGCAATGAAGTAGTTGACCGCCTGAATGTCCCCCTCGGCGATTGACTTGGAAACCAGCTGGGTTGCCGTGGCTTCTGCCGATGCTTCCCTCTCCCTTGCCTCGGCGTCAAGAAATGCAGATTGCTTGCGGCCTTCCGCTTCCAGAATCTGGGCTTCCTTCAGGCCTTCGGCACGGAGGATGGCGGACTGTTTCTCTCCTTCGGCCTGCAGAATCTCAGCCCTCTTGTCACGCTCTGCCTTCATTTGGCGCGCCATGGCTTCCGAAATGTCCGGTGGAGGCAGCAGGTCCTTGATTTCGACCCTAGTGACCTTGACTCCCCAGGGCTTGACCGCCTCGTCGATAACATTCAGCAGGCGGGCGTTGATCAGGTCACGGTTGGACAGCGACTCATCGAGATCCATGGCGCCGATGACTGAGCGGATATTGGTCTGGGTCAGGTTTTCGAGGGCCAATACGAGATCCTGTACCTCATAGGCCGCCTTTTCTGCCTCTATGATCTGGTAGAAGGCAATCGCGTCAGCCGAAATCATCGCGTTGTCACGGGTGATCACGTCCTGGGATCCGATGTTCAGGACTGTCTCCATCATGTTGATTTTCGCACCGATCTTCTCGATCAGGGGAATGTTCACCCTGAGACCGGGTTTTTGCGTGCGGCTGTACCTGCCGAACCTCTCAACCGTCCAATTGTCGCCCTGTGGAACCGACTTGACCATGAGGAGTACAAAAATGACCGCAAAAACAACAAGAATGACGGCTGCAATTGATGGGCCGGACAGGCCTGTCTGGGCAATTAGGCTTTCCATCGAGACCTCGCAAAGATGATAGAGAATCCTGAATAGACCTGCCTAAACTTCTTCACATTAGTGTTCCAGTACAAGTTGAATATTGTTTGAATCGGCCCCACAAACTAATGTGTGCGTCAAGAAGGACGAGCAGGCCAGCGGGGTCACGGCGATGAGAGGCACTGAAGAAATGGTGCGGGAACAGTTCGCCATGCCTGTCCAGCAGGGCACGATCATGGTTGTCGTGCTCGGTCTGGTCATGGCCGGCTCCTTCATGGCGTTCGGTTTCGTAGAGCCGATCTTTCTGGCGAACAGATATCTGAACGGGGTCATCCTGGGCGTGTTCTTCGTGGGAATCCTCGCCTGTTTCTGGCAGATTCTTCAGATTGTCGTGTCCGTGATCTGGTTCGAGAATTTCCTCGAGGGCGACAGCGACGATTCCCCTGCAGTTGCCAAGGCGCCCCGTTTGCTGGCACCTCTGGCGGGAATGCTCGGATCGGCCGGGGTCAAGAAGCAGATATCGACGACCTCGGCGCGGTCGATCCTGGAGTCTGTCGCTTCCCGGATGGACGAAGCTCGCGACAACTCTCGCTACCTGTCGAATCTTCTGATCTTCCTTGGTCTGCTCGGTACCTTTTACGGGTTGGCGATCACGGTGCCCGCCGTTGTTGAAACCGTCCGTTCACTCGCGCCTTCGGAAGGAGAAGACAGCATCCAAGTGTTCAGCAGGCTGATGGACGGCCTGGAAAAGCAGTTGGCGGGAATGGGTACGGCATTCTCCTCGTCGCTTCTAGGGTTGGCGGGATCGCTGGTCGTCGGCCTCCTGGACCTTTTTGCCGGACAGGCGCAGAACCGGTTTTACCGGCAGCTGGAGGAGTGGCTGTCGGGCATCACAAGTGTTGGATTTGGCCAGTCACTGACGGAAGCCGAGGGGTCAGATCTACCGATCTCTGCCGTTGCGATTGCCGGGCTGATAGAGCACGTCACTGAACTTCACAGGATACTCGGCGAGTCCGAAGCCGAGAGAAGCCGACTTGTCGCCGACATCAATGAGTTGACAAACGCGTTGGCAGGGCTGGCGGGCCGGATCGATGCCCAGACGGTAATCCAGCAGAGGCAGATCGACGAGGGGGTCAGCACATCTCAATTGATCAACGAAATGGCGGGTCAGCAAAAGCTGATGGCAGCGGAACTGGCCAAGGTCTCGGTCGAGTTGGCCCTGCCCGAAGCCCGGCTGCACCTTAGAAACATCGATGCGATGCTCTGCCGGATTTCAGAGGAAAACAGGGATTCTCGGCAAGACATGGTTGCACAGCTTCGCGCTGAACTGATCGAATTGATCGATGCGGTGCGCAATCTGAATGACCCGCAACAGGATCAGCCGCCGAACAGATTGAGAAGAACCCCGACGCAATCCGAAGAGGCCTGAACGTTGGCGCTCGCCAGACGGACAGGCCAGAGGGTAACCTCAAGCATCTGGACCGGCTTCGTGGACGCAATGACCGGGCTCCTGCTCGTGCTCACCTTCGTCCTGACGATGTTCGCGATCGTGCATTTCGTACTCAGCGGCATGATAACGGCCCAGACCCAAGAGCTTGATGCATTGGACCGACAGGTGTCCAGCCTCAGCCAGGAAGTCTCGGTAGGCAGAGTAGAACGCGAAAGGCTGATTTTGCTGATTTCCGGGTTGACCGAGGATCTTGGACTCAAGAACATCAGGATCTCGGAACTCGAAGCCGAACTCGAGGGTACTTCACTTGACCTTACGGGCGCGATGGAAGAGTCGGAGGTTCGGCGGGTCCTCATCGAGGAACTGACTTCGGACCGGGACCGACTCATTCTGAAGATATCCGGGTTGACGGAGGATCTTGGGCTGAGGGACATCAGGATTTCGGAGCTTGAGACCAGTCTGGCGAGCACGGCGTCTGATCTGGAGAGTTCGCTCGAAGAGTCGGCGACCCGCCAGGCAGCGATCGACGAGTTGACATCGGCCAGGGATCAGCTGGTTCTGCGGATATCTGGATTGACCGACAATCTTGGGCTGAGGGACATCAGGATTTCGGAGCTTGAGACCAGTTTGGCGAGCACGGCGTCTGACCTGCAGGGCTCGCTCGAGGAATTGGCGGCCCGCCAGGCAGCGATCGACGAGTTGACATCGGCCAGGGACCAGCTGGTTCTGCGGATATCTGGATTGACCGACGATCTTGGGCTGAGGGACATCAGGATTTCGGAGCTTGAGACCAGTCTGGCGAGTACGGCGTCTGACCTGGAGAGTTCGCTTGAGGAGTCGGCGACCCGCCAGGCAGCGATCGACGAGTTGACATCGGCCAGGGACCAACTGGTTTTGCGGATATCCGGGTTGACGGAGGATCTCGGCCTGAGGGACATCAGGATTTCGGATCTTGAGACCAGTCTGGCGAGCACGGCGTCTGACCTGCAGGGCTCGCTCGAGGAATTGGCGGCCCGCCAGGCAGCGATCGACGAGTTGAAGTCGGCCAGGGATCAGCTGGTTCTGCGGATATCCGGATTGACCGACGATCTTGGGCTGAGGGACATCAGGATTTCGGAGCTTGAGTCCTCGCTGGCGAGCACGGCGTCTGACCTGGAGAGTTCGCTCGAGGAGTCGGCGACCCGCCAGGCAGCGATCGACGAGTTGACATCGGCCAGGGACCAGCTGGTTTTGCGGATATCCGGGTTGACCGACGATCTTGGGCTGCGGGACATCAGGATTACGGAGCTTGAGTCCTCGCTGGCGAGCACGGCGTCTGACCTGCAGGGCTCGCTCGAGGAGTCGGCGGCCCGCCAGGCAGCGATCGACGAGTTGAAGTCGGCCAGGGACCAGCTGGTTTTGCGGATATCCGGGTTGACCGACGATCTTGGGCTGCGGGACATCAGGATTTCGGAGCTTGAGTCCTCGCTGGCGAGCACGGCGTCTGACCTGCAGGGCTCGCTCGAGGAGTCGGCGGCCCGCCAGGCAGCGATCGACGAGTTGAAGTCGGCCAGGGACCAGCTGGTTTTGCGGATATCTGGATTGACTGACGATCTTGGGCTGCGGGACATCAGGATTTCGGAGCTTGAGTCCTCGCTGGCGAGCACGGCGTCTGACCTGGAGAGTTCGCTCGAGGAGTCGGCGGCCCGCCAGGTAGCGATCGACGAGTTGACATCGGCCAGGGACCAACTGGTTTTGCGGATATCCGGGTTGACCGACGATCTTGGGCTGAGGGACGTCAGGATTTCGGAGCTTGAGTCCTCGCTGGCGAGCACGGCGTCTGACCTGGAGAGTTCGCTCGAGGAGTCGGCGACCCGCCAGGCAGCGATCGACGAGTTGACATCGGCCAGGGATCAGCTGGTTTTGCGGATATCTGGATTGACCGACGATCTTGGGCTGAGGGATATCAGGATTTCGGAACTTGAGACCACGCTGGAGGGCACGGCGTCTGACCTGCAGAGTGCGCTTGAGGAATCGGCTGCCCGGCAAGCTGCAATTGACGGGCTGACCTTGGATCGCGATCTGGGCCTGCAACAGATCTCTGACCTCCAGAAGCGGTTGGCGGCTATCCAGGACAATCTCGAAAATGCCTTGAAGCAGGCAGAGATACTGATCGCGCAACGGGCCGAATTGAGAGGCAGGCTGGATGAAACGATTGAGGCGAACAGGTTGGTCACGGAAGAACGCGACCAATTCGCATCACGTCTGGAAGAGTCTGAAATCGAGTCGGCCATGCTCGAAGAGGAAGTCGCGGCCGCCAGGACTCAGGAAAGCAGCTATCTTGCCGACATTAATTCCTTGCGAACAGCATTGACGGAAGCCGAAGACGCAAGCGCGCGTAACTCGAGGCAAATCGAGGATCTGTTAGCGGAGTTGGAGAGGGTTACGGCCAGTCTGGCCAACGAAACGGTTCGCGCGGACGCTGCGGAAACAGGGCGTCTGAAGGCGCTGGAGGACATTGCGGTTCTGCAGGAGTCACTGGGTGCAGTCACGGTGGAAAACGAATCTCGGTTAGCGGCAATTGTCGATTTTGAGAGACAGATCGCAGGTCTGAAAGAACATATTGCTTCGCTTGCTGATGAAAACCGGGACGTGGGTGAGCTCTACAGTGCAACGCTGGAAGAGCTGGAAACTGCCAGACAAGAGAACCAGATCCTGTTGGTTCGGGCAGAGGATGCTGCCGATGATCTGCTCGTGTTGGACCTGGAACTCGAGGAAAGGCGAAGGGAGGCAGAGGAAACACTTACGCTGCTGGCCGCAGCGGAACAGGCGCGGATTGAACTCGAGAATTCGCTGGATGCTCTGCGTCGGGAATTCAAGCAGGCAAGCGAAGCCTTGTCGAACATCAGGACTGAACAGGCGGCCGCCCTGGACAGGCAATCGGAGCTGGAATCGACTCTTGCCGACAGTCAGGCAGTGCTGGATGCGACGAAGCAGGAGCGGAATCAGGCACTTGAGACGGTCTTACAACTCGAGGAGAACTTGGCAGCAGTGAACGAGGAATTGGAGGCACTGCGCAGGTCGCGGGACGATGCAGAGACGCGTTTTGCAGATGCAAACCGGGAACTCGAGATCGGGGCACAGGCAATTGCTGACCTCGAAGCGCTGCTTGCAACGCGGGATGACGAGTTGCGAACCGCGTCCAGTCAACTCGAGCAGTACGGGACGCAGCTGGCCGAATTCAGATTGTCGGTCGAACAACTCGAGGCAGAGGGAAGTTCGAGATCGGAAGAAAACCTGCGTTTGCAGAGATTGCTGGATGAACAGGAGCAGACGATTTCGTTCTTGTCGGTGGAGAGGGACCGGGCCAATTCCCAACTGGACAGCATTAGGAGTCAGCTTGAATCGGCGGCAGAACTGAGGTCGCTGATGGAGAAGGCAGTGGCAGAGATGCAGCAGTCGCTGGATAGAGCTGAAGAGATGCAACTGGCTGCCTTGCAGGATGCCGACCGGGTAAGGGAACTGCGTAGCGAACTGGAACAAAGCCGGCGTGATATCGCCGATCTCGAAGCCAAGAATCGGGAGATTGCTGAATCCCTTGAAAGGGCAGTGCAGAGTTCATCGAACAACGCGGTCATGCTGAAGATCGCCGAGGACATGCTGGCAAGAAGCGAGACCGGTCGGCAGGAGAGTGAATCCGAATTGGCCGAAGAAAAGAGACAGGTCGCGGCGCTCAATCTTCAGGTCAACGATCTGAGGAAACGGCTGGAAGGACTGCAGCTGCTTCTCGACGAGTCGACTGCGCGCAGTGAACAACAGAAACAGGCCAGTGAAATTGAACTGTCTGCGCTCGGAACCCAACTCAATGAAGCTCTGGCCGAGTTGGCCGCGGAAAAGGCCCGGGCGTTTCGGCTGGAGGAAGCAGAACGCAAGCGACTGGAGGAGCAGAAGGAGGAACTTGAGGGCTTCCGTTCCGAATTCCTGGGAAGGCTTCGGACAGTGATGGAGGGACAGGCAGGGGTTCGAATCAAGGGGGACAGGTTCGTGTTTGCCTCCGAAGTTCTGTTTCCTCTCGGCAGGGCAGACCTGTCCGAAGACGGCAAGGAGCAGATTACACAGATTGCGAGATTGATCCTTGACCTTGCCGACGAGTTTCCTGAAAGCATAGACTGGGTGCTTCGGGTCGATGGCCACACCGACGATCAACCGATTGTCGCGCAAAGGGACTATTCCGACAATTGGGAGCTCAGCCAGGCGAGATCACTGTCAGTCGTAAGATTCCTCACGACCGACCTTGGTTTTCCGGAGAACCGGCTTGCAGCTGCGGGTTTCGGCGAGCACCGCCCTGTCAACCCCGGCCGGACGGACGAGGAAAAGTCGCTGAACCGCCGGATCGAATTCAAGCTGACCGAGCCATGATCTGTCGTTGCATTCAAGACCAGTTATCCGGGCGAGCCGTTCAATGACCCGTGTCGACCGGCGGCAGGATAAAGGCGACGCAACACTTTCCGGTTCTGTCCGGAGAATTGTGTTCCGCAATCCGGCAAATGATTTTTGCGTCGTTCAATTGGACGTGCCTGGTCGTGACTCGCCCGTTTCGGTGGTTGGAAAGATGCCGGAACTTGATACTGGCATGCTGGTCTCGGCGAAAGGCAAGTGGAGCGAACATCCCAAGTTCGGTACCCAACTGACTGCGGAAAGCGTTGTTCCCGAACCTCCAAGGACACTTGATGGACTGGTGTCTTTTCTCGGATCGAAGGCGGTTGTGGGAATCGGCAAGGTGCATGCAGGCAGGCTTGCCGAGAAATTCGGTGATGAACTGTTCGACATTCTCGAGAAGTCGCCGCACCGCGTGCGCGAGGTCGAGGGAATTGGTCCTGGCCGCGCCAAAAAGATCGCGGAAGGCTGGGAGAGCAACAAGGTAACGCGGGACACCATGGTCTACCTGCACGGGCTTGGCCTTGGACCGGCCATGGCTGCCACGATTCAGCGAATCTACGGCAGGGACGCGGTTGGCATCGTTGCCAGGAACCCGTTTCAGTTGATCAAGGATGTTCGGGGTATTGGCTTCAGGACCGCTGACGCGTTGGCCAAGCGGTCCGGAATTGGGAAGGACAGTCCCGACAGGGTCATGGCGGGCATCTGGCACCTGATGGACGAGGCGAGGTCCAACGGGAACTGCGGAGTTCGGCTCCATGAACTCGTCGAGCAGGCGGAAAGTCTGCTCGAGGTTCAGGACGGCCTGATCAGAACCGGCATCGTGACCATGACACGGCAACGGGAACTGGTCGCAAGCAACGTTGAAGGTGCTGAATGCGTCTTCCTTCCGGACCTGCACTTCGCCGAAGCACAGATAGCTGCCCGAATCAGGCTCATTGCCCGGGGCGAATGTCCGTGGGGCCAGATTGATGAGCGCAAGGCCATTGGACGGATTGAAGCGGAAGGCCGCATGAGATTCGGGAACAGCCAACTGAAAGCCATAAGAGCTGCGGTCTCTACGAAATTCACCGTGATCACGGGAGGGCCGGGCGTTGGCAAGACAACAATTGTAAACGCGATATTGAGAATCCTGGCCGCGCAGAAAATCGCAATCCGGATCTGCGCGCCGACCGGCCGGGCGGCAAAGCGGGTCAGCGAACTCACCGGTCGACCCGCCCAGACCATCCACCGGCTGCTCGAAATCGATGCGGAAACCGGCGGATTCCGCCATGACGAAGACAACCCGATTGATTGCGGGCTGCTGATTATCGATGAATCCTCGATGATCGACGTCCTGCTGATGGATAGCCTGCTCAAGGCCGTTCCGGACGAAGCCGCCATCATCATGGTTGGCGATGTCGACCAACTCCCCTCTGTCGGACCCGGCCGGGTGCTCGCCGACGTCATGGAATCTGAAGACATTGAAGTTGTCCACCTGACCGAGATCTACAGGCAAGCGGCCGAAAGCAGGGTTGTAGCAAATGCCCACAGGATCAATGCCGGGGAAATGCCGGACCTCTCGAAACCGGCCGGGACCAGCGATTTCTACTTTGTGCCGACGGAAGGACCGGAAGAGGCGGTCGGCCAGTTGCTGAGGTTGGTCAGCGAGCGGATTCCTCGAAAATTCGGCTTCGACCCCGTCAAGGACGTGCAGGTCCTTTGTCCGATGATCAGGGGAACAGTTGGAGTCCAGTCACTCAATGCCAGGCTGAAGGATACGCTGAATCCGGGCTCTTCGGATGTGCTTGATACGGGCACTGCCAGCTACTCGCCGGGTGACAAGGTTATGCAGATTCATAATGATTACAACAAGGGCATCTTCAACGGTGATATCGGGTTCGTGTCCTCAATCCTGCATGACGAGGAATCGCTTGTCGTGGACTTCGACGGTCGCCGACTCGAGATTGGCCCGGACGAACTCGGCGGCCTGATGCCTGCCTACGCCGTCACGATCCACAAGAGCCAGGGCTCTGAATTTCCGGCAGTTGTCGTGCCGCTGATGACACAGCATTTCGTCATGCTGCAACGCAACCTGCTCTACACGGCCGTGACGCGCGCCCGCGAACTCCTGATCCTGATCGGACAGCGTAAGGCCGTGGAAATCGCGGTCCGGACCGATAATCAACGGAAACGCATGACCCGTCTTGGGGGTCTCTTGACCAGCGTTGGCTTGTCGTAGCCATGTCCGCACCCCCCGTCTGACGAGCAAAAAAATTCTGCAACGCAGAAACAAAGACTTGAAATGCTGCAGCGCGGCAACTAAATGGCCTCCAGAAGATGAAGACCTGAAGAATCCAGGAAGGAATGATCATGAACAAGATACACGAACTGACCAAACTGTATGCAGAGGCCGCAATGAACTTCGTGCCCAATCCGGCCAGCATCAGCGATGCCTTCACGAAATCGGCCGAATTCGGCGAGAAGATGTCGGCAATTTCGCTGAAGGCTGCCCAGAGCAGCGTCGCGATCAACAGCAAGTGGACCTCGGATACCCTTGCGCAACTGGGAGAGGTCACCGCCGCCAAGGAAGAGGTTTCCGATTATGCGAAAGCCGCCGGCGAATTTGCCTCGAGTTCTGTCGAAGTTGCGACCGGGCATCTGGCCGGACTGGCAGAGGTCGTCAAGACCGCCCAGATCGAGTCTACCGAGGCTATCCTGGCTGCTGGAAAGTAACCGGACCAACGGTCGGGTATAAAGGTCAGCATGACAACTGAAATGGGGCGTGAAACCGCCCCATTTTCTTTGGAACCGATGTCGAGGCCACGGAGCTTACTTGGCGGCGATCATCGGAACCTTTCGATCTGAAATCTTCGGTGTTTCCGGGCCTTCGAATTTCAGCTTCAACGATCCTCCGGACACCAGCACACGCACGAGCCCGCCTTTCTTGAGACTGCCGAACAGGATTTCGTCGGCAAGTTGCTGCTTGATGGTCTCCTGAATGAGCCGTTCCAGCGGCCTGGCACCCATCTTCGCATCGTAACCGTTCTCTGCCAGCCAGCGTGCCGCCTTCGGCGTCAGTTCGAAGTGGACATTTCGTTCGAAGAGCTGGGCCTCAAGGCGATGAATGAACTTCTCGACAACCCGCAGCACCGTATCCATATCCAGCGGCTTGAAGCTGATTATCGCGTCAAGGCGGTTGCGGAATTCGGGTGAAAACAGCCGGTCAATTGCCTCAACATCCTCGCCCACGCGGCGATCCCTTCCGAATCCCACGGCAGCCTTTGCCTGCTCCACAGCCCCGGCATTGGTCGTCATGATCAGGACTGCACTCCGAAAGTCCACTGTCCGCCCGCCATGATCCGTAAGCTTGCCATGGTCCATCACCTGGAGCAGTACATTGGCAACGTCAGGGTGCGCTTTCTCGATTTCGTCAAGCAACAATACGCAGTGGGGATTCTCGTCTACCCCGTCAGTCAACAGGCCACCATTTTCGAATCCAACATATCCTGGAGGTGCGCCGATCAGGCGGGACACCGAATGCTTCTCCATGAACTCGGACATGTCGAACCGGAGGAGCTTGACGCCGAGGGTTTCGGCAAGCTGTCGTGCCGATTCGGTCTTTCCGACCCCGGTCGGGCCGGCAAACAGGTATGATCCAACCGGCTTTTCGTTATCCCTCAGGCCGGCGCGGCTCAGTTTGATTGCAGCCGCAAGTGCCTCAAGAGCCTGATCCTGGCCGAACACGACCGACTTGAGATTCGTCTCGAGATCCATCAGCAATTCCGCATCGGACCGGGATATGTGCCGCGGAGGTATGCGGGCAATCGCAGCAACCACATCCTCTATTTCCCTCGGGCGGACAGTCTTTCGTCGTTTGGACTCGGGCATCAGGCGTTGTGCGGCCCCAGCCTCGTCAATGACGTCGATGGCCTTGTCCGGAAACCTCCGGTCATTCACATACTTCCCGGACAGGTCAACTGCTGCCTGGATCGCATCATCGGTGAACTTGATCTTGTGATGCTGCTCAAACCGGGCCTTCAACCCCTTGACGATCTTGACTGTCTCCTCATGCGTAGGCTCGGATACATCAATCTTCTGGAAACGTCGTGAAAGGGCTCGGTCCTTTTCGAAATACTGCCGGTACTCCTTGTGAGTCGTCGACCCGATGCATCTCAGTCGCCCTCCCTGCAGACCGGGTTTGAGCAGGTTCGAGGCATCCATTGAACCACCACTTGTCGCTCCCGCGCCAACGACAGTATGGATTTCATCTATGAACAGGACCGCATCCGGATGTTCCTCGAGTTCCTTGATGACGGATTTGAGCCTTTCCTCGAAATCGCCCCTGTATCGAGTGCCGGCGAGCACGACTCCCATGTCCAGCGAATAGATGTTGGCCTTCCGGACGGGGTCGGGTGCCTTGCCCTCGACAATCTTCTTGGCCATTCCCTCTATGATCGCTGTCTTGCCCACTCCCGGGTCGCCGACCAGCAGCGGGTTGTTCTTGTTCCTTCTGATCAGCACCTTGAAACAACGCATAACTTCATCCTCGCGCCCGATCAGGGGATCGACATCACCCTTCTTGGCCTTGGCGTTCAGATCGAGACAGTATTTCGCCAGCGCGGAATCGGCGCCGTCTTCACCCTCGTTCGCATTGGTTTCCTCTCCGCGCTCCTCGGCCCCGACCACCGGAGCAGGACTCTGGTGCCTGGGGTTCTTGGCGATGCCATGGGCAATGAAATTGACTGCATCGAACCGGGTCATGCCATGAGATCGAAGGAAATGTACCGCAGTGCTTTTTCTTTCTCCAAAAATTGCCACCAGAACATTGGCGCCGGTGATCTCTCCAGACCTTCGTGTCGCCCGCACGTGTTCCGCCGCTCTCTGAAGAACGCGCTGGAAACCGGTGGTCGGGACCGCCGTCTTCTTGGAGAGGTCAGAGGTGGCAGGCTTTGCGCTGTCCTCTATATGCTTCCTGAGATCCTGTCTGAGTTTCTCCAGATTGACACCGCAGGCCAACAACACCTTGGCGGCCGCGGGCTCATCAAGCAGTGCCAGCAACAGATGGTCCAGCGACACATACTCATGCCGCTGCTCATAGGCGATCGACATCGATTCGTGGATGGCGTGCTCAAGTGTAGAGGTGAAGTTTACCACGACTGAATTCTCCGATCGTCCCTTCGGCCCGCATGCGAGATCCGGTACACGTACCATAGTTGGGATTTGTGCTCCGAATAACAAGCAATAATTCGATTCCGTCCTTCGTGACCATTCAGACAGTTCTCGAATGGTTCATACATGCGTCAGAAACGGTCCTTTCTCTGCCTGATCTCCGCAAACGCGGCGGCATCGGAAGCGTATGGCTGGCCAATCAGCTTCTTGACCTCAGGCAGCCGCGCCCTGAGGAAGGGGTTGGTGGCAAGTTCAAGGGACAGGCGCGACGGGACCGTTGGCTTGCCTTGAAGGCGCGCCTCGCTGATCGATTCGACCCTGGCAAGCAGATCGGGGTTGTCAGGCTCTATGGAGAGGGCAAACCGGGCATTCGATTCAGTGTATTCATGGCCGGAGTAGATCATCGTGTCCGGGTCAAGCGCAGCAAGTCTCTCGAGACTGTTCCACATCATATCGAATGTCCCTTCGAACACCCGACCGCAGCCGAGTGCCATCAGGGAATCGGCCGTGAATGCGGCACCCGGAAGGAGGTAGGCGATGTGACCGACGGTATGGCCTGAAACGTCAACGACTTTCGCATCTTCACCGCAAACGGTAACCGAGCCACCGTCCGGAACGGCGATGTCGAGTTTCGGCAGTCGGTGTGCATCGGCCTCGGCTCCAATGACTTCCGCGCCGTATGCACTCCGGAGTTCATCTACACCGTCAACGTGATCAGGATGGTGGTGAGTGATGAGGATCTGGTCGAGTTTCCAGCCCATCGTCTGCAGTGCAGCCCTTATCGGTGCTGCTTCCGGTGCGTCGACGAGCGCGGTCTTGCCAGTTTCAGTGTTGTGAATCAGGAATGCGTAATTGTCGGAAAGGCAAGGTAGGGTTGTGACTTCTAAGGGCATGTGGCTAAATTCTCCTGTCAATTTGACCTATCTGTCGCCCAATTACTGCTATTGAAGAGATTCATGCAATGCACCTTGACGCAGTAGATCTCAAGAAATTCTACTTCGGTACGCGGCTTGGCCGACTGGCAACGCGGGTCATGTCGACCCGGATTGCCGAAATGTGGCCTTCGACCAGCGGCTGCACGATGGTCGGATTCGGGTTCGCAGCGCCCCTGCTGAGGGATCATCATCAGCAGGCCGAGCGTACTGTCAACCTGATGCCCGCGCAGCAGGGAGCAATAGTCTGGCCTATCCGGGGAACAAACGTCTCGGTACTATCTTACGATACCTACTGGCCATTGCCTACCGAGTTTGCCGAACGGATATTGCTGCTGCACGGCCTGGAGACCAGCGACAATCCTGCCGGCCTTCTGAGGGAATGCTGGCGGGTACTGGCTCCGGAGGGCCGAATACTCTTCGTGGTTCCACACCGCGCCGGGCTCTGGGCAAGAAGGGACGCAACTCCATTTGGATTTGGCAGGCCCTATTCGACCGGTCAGCTTGAGAAGCAGTTGACGGAGCACAGGTTTCAGCCGGTTCAACATTCGGCGGCACTGTTCTTTCCCCCCAGCGAACGAAAATTCCTGGCGGGAGCAAGCTCGGTGTGGGAGAAATTCGGGCGCGCGATGCCCATGGGGCTGGCTGGAGGCGTGCTGATGGTTGAAGCAGTGAAGAGGGTCGCTCAACCCCATCGGCCTGCCCTGGCTGAAAAGGTCTCCAGCAGCTTGAAGGCGCTGGAGGAGATAACGGTTCCGGGAGCAAAGCCCGTTTCAGGGCGAATCAGGTCCTGACAGAACAAGTCCTGTCCGGAGCCATATCGGTTGCAGCCCTGAACTTTCCTGCAGACTTCCGGATGTGTTGAGAACCTGAGTAGTTTGCCTTCTTGTGGCATCCGGAAACTGCTTATTCTGGGTGCGGAAAAGGCTGTTTTGCCCCTTGTTGCTCGAATCGCGGGTTGTACTCAGCGGCCTTGTACAGCAGTGAACGGCATCAATCGCGAAGACCGGACGCCGGTGGGCTTCAAGCCACGACAAATCCCTTGCGCGCCAGGAATTGCCGGGCGCGGAGAGCGTGTTCGGGGAAACCGCATCAGCCGGAGCCGCGCGTGTTGATCGAATCTGCAAGGGAAGTAGACACAGTGCTTGTGCGCTCCATCGACCGGCTTGCCCGGAACCTGCAGGAATTGCAGTCCATCATCATGGATCTCAACGACAGGGCAATGGATGTGGAGTTCCCGACCGAAAGGCTGCTTTTCCACGCCGGGGAGGATTCACCGTTCGACCGGTTGCAGATGCAGATGATGGGAGCGCTTGCAGAGTTCGAGCGGGCGTGAATCTGCCGCCTGCAGGCACTGTGGTCACCGAGCGGCCGCCACGCCGACGGCGGCATCCATGAATCGACCGGAAAGAACCCTTCCGCAGATCCCGGAAAGGAAGAGTTGCTGCAAGGCTGCCGGGAGAGTCAGATCAGCCGTTCCAGACTGTTCTGGTCTTCACCCGGTCAGATGCTGATCCGATCCGAGACAGTTCGCTTGCTCCCCGTCAGAACATCCTGCAATCCAACACCGTTCATTGATCATTGATGACTCTCGTTCGTTCCCATCAGCGCCAATTGCATGGTGAATCTACCCGTGAAGACTCCGAGACCACTCCTCACAAACCGGCAGACAACTGAAACTGACCGGATCCACCTCAGTCGACCCGGTGAGAACTATCGCCCCAAAAGGAATGACGGCCGAATCCGTCTTGTTTGCCCTCCAGTGTCCCGGAGGGGAGGCGGCAATCCAAGGATCCCGCAAGTCGGATCAAGCACCATATCCCGAACCGGCCTTGTCGAGGGCAGGCCAGTTTGTGGGTCACCTTTTGCAGAGTCTGCTCGTACTCCTGTGAAGAAACTGACTGTCTGCCACGGACCGGTAGCAACCGGCTGACGGTGTAGGTCATTCACTCAAAGACGGCGGCAGGTTCCGCCGGATTCCGCGGATTCCGGGCTTCGGATGACTTCTCTGAGGCTTTCTGGGCAACAATGACGGACAATTGCCCGTGCGCGGCTTGCGAGTGCGTTGCAGAAACTGGATTGAATGATTGGTGTGCATCCAGCTTGTCGGGTGCACCCCGAATATCATTTGCGCCTACTCCTTGCGAAGCCGGGTCTGGCTTGCTAAATGCCGCCGGATTGAATGCGCGGCCCCCGGCGGCCGCCAGTATGATGACAGCGCGTCAACCATGTGATTCTCGAGAGGCCGCATTTGACCGACAGTGTTTCGATTTCAGCCGGAATCGCCGCCAGATATGCCACCGCGTTGTTCGAGCTTTCTCTGGAGGCCGGTTCCATTGACGCGCTTGAGAAGAGCGTTGCCGAATTGAGGGATGCGCTGGTTGCGAGCGAGGATCTCAGGTCACTCATCTCAAGCCCGGTTTATACAAGGGATGAAATGGCCAACGCCGTCTCGGCCGTTGCCGAAAGAATGAAGCTGGATGGCCTGGTCAGAAACACGCTTGCTTTGATGGCATCGAAACGACGGCTGTTCGTCCTTCCGGCCATGCTCGACCGAGTCGATTCGCTGATTGCCGAGCACAAGGGGGTGATAACCGTGGAGGTCGTGTCGGCAGAGGAACTTGGCAGCGGGGAGTCCGAATCGCTGAAGCGGATGTTCCGCGACAAGCTGGGGAAGGATATCAGGATTGACCTGTCGGTAGACAAGCGACTGATCGGAGGCCTGTCGGCAAAGATCGGCTCCCGTCTGGTCGACGCGTCGATACGGACCAGGCTGTCAACACTAAGGAACCTAATGCAAGGGGTCGGATAGGATGAGTATTCAAGCTGCTGAAATCTCTGCAATCCTCAAGGATCAGATCAAGAATTTCGGCCAGGAGGCGGAAGTCGCGGAGATCGGTAGGGTTCTGAGTGTGGGAGACGGAATTGCCAGGGTGTTCGGGCTGGACAACATCCAGGCTGGAGAAATGGTGGAATTCCCCGGTGGCATCCGGGGAATGGCTTTGAATCTCGAGTCCGACAACGTAGGAGTCGTGATCTTTGGTGATGACCGCGACATTCGGGAAGGCGACCGGGTCAAGCGAACAGAGGCGATCGTTGACGTTCCGGTCGGCGATGCGCTGCTGGGACGCGTGGTCGATGCTCTCGGCGATCCGATCGACAACCGGGGGCCCATCGAAACTTCCCTGCGCGCCGTTGCGGACGTCAAGGCTCCCGGAATCATCCCGAGAAAGTCGGTCAATGAGCCGATGGCGACCGGATTGAAGTCGATCGACGCGATGATTCCGATCGGCCGCGGCCAGCGCGAACTCATCATCGGGGATCGCCAGACCGGAAAGACGGCTCTGGCGCTGGACACAATTCTCAACCAGAAATCCTACAATGACTCCGCAGGTGATGACGAATCGGTCAAGCTGTACTGCATCTATTGTGCGATCGGTCAGAAGCGGTCCACAGTGGCGCAGCTTGTCAAGCGCCTGGAGGAAAGCGGGGCGCTGGAGTACTCCATAATCGTGGCCGCAACTGCTTCCGACCCGGCGCCGATGCAGTTCCTTGCTCCCTACGCTGCAACAGCGATGGCCGAGTATTTTCGGGACAATGGCCGCCACGCGCTGATTATCTATGACGATCTTTCCAAACAGGCAGTGGCATACAGGCAGATGTCGTTGCTGCTGCGGCGTCCCCCGGGCCGAGAAGCCTATCCCGGTGACGTTTTTTACCTTCATTCACGTCTGCTCGAACGGGCAGCGAAACTGAACGACGACAACGGTTCGGGATCACTGACCGCGTTGCCCATAATCGAGACTCAGGCAGGCGATCTCTCTGCGTACATTCCGACCAACGTGATCTCGATTACGGACGGTCAGATCTTTCTGGAGACCGAGTTGTTCTACCAGGGCATCAGGCCTGCCGTGAACACCGGACTCAGCGTGTCGAGGGTGGGGTCGTCAGCCCAGACATCGGCAATGAAGTCTGTTGCCGGCACTGTGAAGCTGGAACTGGCACAGTATCGGGAAATGGCAGCATTTGCGCAGTTTGGTTCTGATCTCGATGCAGCAACTCAACGACTCCTGAACCGCGGTGCCAGGCTGACGGAACTGATGAAGCAGGCACAGTATTCGCCCCTCACAAACGCGGAAATCGTCTGCGTGATCTTTTCAGGGACACAGGGTTACCTGGATGGAATCGAAGTCGGCGATGTTGTCCGATTCGAGCAGGGTCTGATCAACCATCTGCGTAGCAGTCACACAGAATTGCTGAAGGACATCACCGAGAATGATCGCAAGGTCAGCGGTGAACTCGCAGACAAGATCAAGGCTGCAATAGACGAATATGCCGGCAGCTTCGCCTGACTTGAGCTATACCGGACTAGCGCCATGCCCAGCCTGAAGGACCTCAAGCTACGGATCGAGAGCGTCAAGTCGACGCGCAAGATCACCAAGGCAATGCAGATGGTGGCTGCGGCCAAATTGCGACGCGCCCAGGAAGCAGCGGAGAGTGCAAGGCCGTACTCGGAGCAGATGTCCGTCCTGATGGCCAATCTCGCCGCATCTTCTCAGGGAGCGACTGCTGCGCCCAGGATCCTGTCCGGAACCGGCCGCGACGATGTACACCTGCTGGTTGCCGCAACGGCCGAGAGAGGACTGTGCGGCGCATTCAACTCCTCGATCGTGCGGATGGTCAGATCGCAGGTCAGGAGCCTCCAGGACAGTGGCAAGAAAGTAAAGATCCTGACGATCGGCAAGAAGGGACGCGAGCAACTCAAGAGAGAGTACGAACAACTGTTCGTGGATCATGTCGACCTGTCAGGCCAGCGCAGGATAGACTATGGCGTGGCAGGGGACATATCGGCCAGAATTCTGGGCATGTTCGAAGCCGGGGAGTTCGATGTCGCATCGATATTCTTCTGCCGGTTCAAGTCCGTAATTTCGCAGATTCCGACGAGGCAGCAACTGGTCCCGTTTCCGGTCGAGATCGATGATGAAGCATCGATACCGTTCTACAATTTCGAACCGGATGAAACGGAGATCCTGGCCGAACTCCTTCCGAAGGCAGTTGCAAACCGGGTATTTGCGGCGCTTCTCGAAAATGCTGCATCCGAGCAGGGATCGCGAATGTCCGCCATGGATAACGCCACGCGAAATGCAGGCGAGATGATCGACAAGTTGACCATCGTCTACAACCGGTCCCGCCAGGCAGCTATCACCAAGGAACTGATTGAGATCATTTCGGGTGCCGAGGCACTCTGAGAAACTGGAGACGAAGAATGGCAGAAGCGAGCGCTACCGGAAGAGTTACCCAGATCATTGGTGCCGTTGTGGATGTTCGTTTCGACGAACAACTCCCGGAAATCCTGAATGCTCTGGATACGACCAACCACGGGCGAAGGCTGGTCCTGGAGGTTTCACAGCACCTCGGCGAAAACACGGTTCGGACCATCGCCATGGATTCTACTGAAGGGATGGTTCGTGGCCAGATCGTGACCGACACGGGCGGGCCGATTACGGTTCCCGTTGGTGACAGCACGCTCGGTAGGATCATGAATGTTGTCGGCGAGTCGGTCGACGAAAAGGGACCGGTCGAATCTGAGGAACGCCGCGCCATACACCAGCCAGCACCTGAATACGCGGCCCAGGCAACAGAGACAGAGATTCTCGTTACCGGCATCAAGGTCGTCGATCTGCTTGCGCCCTACGCGAAGGGCGGAAAGATCGGCCTGTTCGGCGGTGCCGGTGTCGGCAAGACCGTGCTGATCCAGGAGTTGATCAACAACATCGCCAAGGTTCATGCAGGGTTCTCGGTATTTGCTGGAGTGGGCGAGAGGACACGAGAAGGAAACGACCTTTACCACGAGTTCATCGAGTCCGGTGTCATCAACATAGACGAGTTGAGCAAATCCAAGGTTGCGCTTGTCTACGGCCAGATGAACGAGCCACCGGGAGCGCGGGCGAGGGTAGGCCTGACCGGTCTTACGGTGGCCGAACAGTTTCGCGACCAGTCGGGTACCGATGTGCTCTTCTTCGTCGACAATATCTTCCGTTTCACCCAGGCCGGATCGGAAGTGTCTGCACTCCTGGGCCGGATTCCGTCGGCGGTTGGTTACCAACCGACGCTGGCAACCGACATGGGAGCATTGCAGGAGAGGATTACCTCGACACGGTCAGGTTCCATCACTTCGGTGCAGGCGATCTATGTGCCTGCCGATGACTTGACCGACCCGGCACCAGCAACGTCATTTGCCCACCTTGACGCAACGACAGTTCTTTCCAGGGCGATTTCCGAGCTTGGAATCTATCCTGCTGTCGATCCGCTCGATTCGACTTCACGGATCCTGGACCCGGCGGTTGTCGGCGAAGAACACTACATGGTTGCCCGCGACGTGCAGGGGATTCTTCAGCGATACAAGTCGCTGCAGGACATTATCGCAATCTTGGGAATGGACGAGTTGTCTGAGGAGGACAAGATTACCGTGTCGAGGGCGAGGAAGCTCCAGAGGTTCCTGTCGCAACCGTTCGACGTTGCTCAGGTCTTCACGGGATCGCCTGGGGTACAGGTTCCGCTCGAGGTGACCATTGACAGTTTCCGCAGGGTCGTGGCCGGAGAATTCGACCACATGCCGGAGGCGGCCTTCTACATGGTGGGCGGGATTGACGAAGTGGTGGCAAAGGCCGAGAGGCTGGCGACGGAAGCCGCCTGACTGGAAACCGGAGTTGGTTGAAACAATGCAGTTTGATCTTGTGGCACCTGAACGGCGAGTCGCTTCGCTGGAAGTGAATTCAGTCGAATTGCCCGGCAGCGACGGCGACATGACAATAATGGCAGATCATGCATCTCTGGTCACGACGCTTCGGCCTGGTATCATTCGTACGCTTTCAGGCGGCAATGCGGACGAGCACGTTGTCACTGGCGGATTTGTCGAGG
Source organism: Paracoccaceae bacterium (assembly GCA_963664715.2). Taxonomy (GTDB): domain Bacteria; phylum Pseudomonadota; class Alphaproteobacteria; order Rhodobacterales; family Rhodobacteraceae; genus JAPOXR01. The sequence goes on along the minus strand of CAXXUY010000005.1, from coordinate 3,345 downwards.
TGACGGCAAAGAGCACCTCGGTGATGGCGGATCTGGTTATTCCGGTGGAAGAAGCAACGGCCAAGATGATTGACGATATTGCCGCCGATGAATCCAGGGCAGCAGAGTCACTCGAGGGTGCCAGGCGCGATGTCGCCGACACGAGAATCGCCTGCCTGAAGGCGCTCTCCACGAAGCTGGCCTGACATAGCGGGCCGCATCAACTGGCTGTTGCGCGGGACAGGCCATCGTGTTCGGTCACAGTTCTCCCGGTTCCGTTGTTCCGGGGCCCGGGCAGCCGCAACTCGAGTGGTCGGATTCGACCTGTGATTCACGGGCCCCCAGGGCCCATCCAGACCAGATTCCGCAATTGTGAACAGTAGACCGGCTTGAATTCTGCCTAGGACAGCCTGGCATAAAGCCATTCGAGGGTCTTTGCCTCGAACAGTGACGAGATTGATGTCCCGTTCGCGATGTTGAGAATCGCTTGTGAAAACAGTGGAGCTGTGGGCAGAACCCGGACTTTTCTGGCTGCTTCCACTGCCGGTGTTGGATCAATCGTGTCAGTAATGACAATGGATTTGAGTTTCGAATTTTCAATCAATGTGAGTGCGTCCTTGGACAGCACGCCGTGCGTTACGAAGGCATGCACCTCCAGTGCACCGCTCGACAGCAACAGTTCGGCTGCCTTGCAGAGAGTGCCGGCCGTGTCGCAAATGTCATCGACGATGATGCAGACTCGCCCCTTGACTTCACCAATCACGGTCATTTCCGCGACGTCACCATGGGCAACTCGACGCTTGTCGACAACGGCCAATCCGGAATTGAGCCTCTGTGCCAGCTCCAGGGCTCTGCCTACACCCCCGATGTCCGGTGATACCAGTACGATTTCCTCCTGCTTGTTCATGAACTTCTGCTTGATGTCCAAGGCGAAGATCGGGGATGCGTAGAGATTGTCCACCGGGATGTCGAAAAATCCCTGCACCTGAGCAGAGTGCAAATCCATTGTCAGGACCCTTGAGATCCCCGCCTGTGTCAGGAGATTTGCCACCAGCTTGGCGGAAATGGGCGTTCTGCCCTTGGTGCGCCTGTCCTGGCGCGCATATCCGAAATAGGGAATGACGGCCGTCACGCGGGCAGCAGAGGAGCGTCTGACCGCGTCCGAGATGATCAGAATCTCCATGAGGTGATCATTTGCCGGTTTGGATGTCGGCTGGACGATAAACATGTCCTCGTCACGGACGTTTTCGTAAATCTCTACATAGACCTCCTCATCGTTGAAGCGTTCGACCTTGGCATCAACCAGGGAGATTTCGCGGCCACCCTGTCCAGACATGTACTCGGTAATGCTGGTTGCAAGCGGCAGGTTCGCATTGCCGGAGATGACTTTTGGCTCGGTTTGCCTCGGCATCCACCCACTCCCTTTAGCAAATCAACGAGAGGCATCTGGAAGGTTCGCCCTGGTGCGGGTTCATAACATCATCCTGTGCATATTCCCATTTTTTTGTTATTCACATCGGCCACCGAAATCGGTCGAAACCAGGCACAACCCAGGTTGAGCCTGTTCTGTCAAGGATTGCCCGGGGCGGCCTTTCTCGTGCTGCGAATCACGATTTGAAAGTCGTTTCGATCAGTTGGCGTTTCCGGATTCCCGGTTGGATGCCGCAAATCCGAATCAGCCCGGTTCACGCAGCCATCCGCTTCCGACGATTGGCCTTGTTGAGTTGCGGGCTTGAACAGTCCGTTGAATTCACGCAGAAACGCCCCGGCGCAATGCAGGTTAAAGTGGATTATAAAGGGTACTTGACGCCTCGCCAGAACGCTCGCATCAGGTCCGGCAACCATGTCACGATTTCGGGAAAGACCAGAGCCAGATCAATTCGAACGCTGGACTCTTTCGGAAAGGAATTCAACGGCGAAGTCAGGAAAGTGCAACTTTGGGCATGGCAGGCATCGCCCTGCCGTATCAGGGCCGGGTCACCGACGCCGCCGGCTTCACCATTCCTGGCGTGGTCTGGATGTCCGACCCTGCCGACACCCGATCCGGACCGTGCGCAACCGGTTGAACAAGCACTGAAGTCTCCCGATTGCACGGAATTTCCGCCGGGTCGTGACGGGCCATGTCGAGAATGGCAAAGCCGGCGGCGTCGGCGACACGGCTGCCACGCAGTTTCTTGAACGACCGAGCAGGCCCGGGATCAGGTTGACGAACTTTGGGATCGAACGCGGCGACCGCGCTGAACGTGACGGCCGGACAGAAACCTGCCCCGGCCATTTCGTCCTGCATCCGCCGCCGATGGGCAGCACGTTTCGCCGCGTCGAATTCCTGCCCGAAGACCCTGACGTCTTGAATGCTCTCGACGGAAAGGCCGCCCTTGGCGAGATGGGCGCCAGCGCCCAAGTCGCTGAGGGAAGCCGACATCCCTACATGCATCGGACCGACTCGCTGGATTGCGCCATCGCGCTCTCTGGCGAGACATGGATGGACTTGGATGACGAAGCGGACGACCTGCCGTTGAGGGCCGGCGACGCGCTGATCCAGCGCGGCAACAATCACGCATGGTCGAACCGCGATACCGAGCCATGCGGTATCGCGTTCGTGCTGATTGACGGCGTCACGCGGCGCGATGCCCCGGAAAGCCGGCAGATGAGCATTTCGCGGCAAAGCTGAACTTGGCCAGCTCGCATCGGTTCAACCGCCCGGGGCGCAAGGGTCGATGAAGATCGACCTTCTCTCGGTCTCGGTCAACATTGCCAGAAACCGCTCGGCCACCGGGTTTGAAGGCGCGCCGCTGCGCCTGATCGATCCAAGCGGACGGTGGAACTGCGGGTGATCAAATTCCAGAAACGCAAGCCTGTCCTCCAGATAAGGTTCGGTCGTGGCCCTGGGCATCGTCGTGATAAGGTCCGTATCGGCAATGATTTCAAGGACGGATCGAATGGAATCCGTTTCGCAGACGATATGCATGGACACCACTCCGGATGCGATCATGGCGGCCTCTGTCTGTTGCCGCAGCAGGCTGCCCCTCGAATGAGCCAGCCAGACCTGCGCCTCCAGGTCGGATGGCATCACACGCTTTCGAGATGTCAGGAGATGGCCGGTTCGACACAGGATTCCAACGCGATCATCGATGAGCGGAACATAATCCAGCCCGTCCGATGGCTCGGCCAGGCTCTTGGGGCCAAAGACGACATCAACTTGACCGCGCTCAAGCATGGTGCGCAATTCGTGCACGAGCCCGGTCCTCATCTCGACCACGCAGTTTGGATTCTCCCGGATGAAACCTGCCGTCGCGCTGCTAAGAAACCTGCCAGCCACGATTGGCGGCGCCCCGATCCTGAGCTCTCCAACAGTGCCCTTCGCGG
>CAXXUY010000004.1:0-39136 GCA_963664715.2 Paracoccaceae bacterium | reverse complement strand
CTGCCAGGGCTGCAATTCCGGTCGAATTCGGCTAAATTCCTGTTCTCAAGCCATGCTCCTTTGCCCTTCATGCCGCCGCATGTCCGCCCAACAGCAGCCGGTGCATGCGCTTCAGGTTCTATGACGTGCAGACCAGTCTCCACTTGCCCTGTACAGCCTCGATGCCGCGCAGGCTGAACTGGTCAAAGCCCATGACCCTCTTGATGATTCCGAAGACCGGCTCGACGGCGGCCTTGCGCTTCGCATAGATCCGCTCCCCTTCGGCAGAGACCATCCGGTGCTTCATCCGCTCAACCGCATCGGCATCGGCAGGAGGCTCTGTCACCGGCGCGGCGCCCGGCACCGGCGGCTTCGGCGGCCTGCCGCCGAGCTTGCCTCCCCGCTCCCGTTCCTGCAGGCGCCGCTCTTGCATCTTCTCCTCGTATGCCGCCTGTTCGGCTGCATGGCGGGCCGCAGCGCGGGCCTCGATCTCCTTCCTGGCCTCGGCGATCTTCGCCAGGCGCTCTTGCCGGCGCCCGAGTTCCTCGGGAATGTCGAGAGCGCAATCCTGCTTGTCCGCCACCTCGGCCAGTTCCAGCAGCCGGGCGACCTGCGCCTTCAGCTGCGCCTCGATGCGCTCCATATGCAAATGGCTCATCGCCCGGTGGCGGCTGGCATTGGCCTTCACCTTGGTGCCATCGAGGCTGACATGGCCAAGCTTCAGCATGCCCATGGTGCGGGCAATCGACAGCACCTGGACAAACAGCTCCTGCAGGGCAGGCAGGTGGCGCTTGCGCAAACGGGCAATGATGTCATGGTCGGGATGAAGATTGCCGGTGACATAGCGCACCGCCACCGAGTCATGCGTCGCCGCTTCCAGCTTGCGGCTCGAATGCACGCCGGTTGAATAGCCGTAAAACAGCGCCGTCATCATCACCGGGTAACAGGCCGGCTTGCCGCCATGCCGGTAGACGCCGGTGATCTTGTCCAGATCCAGGGATTCGACGATCTTGACGACAAAGCGGGCAAGGTGATCGTCCGGCAGCCACTCCTGGATCGAAGGTGGCAACAGCCAGACCTCGTCACGATTGGCCCTCTGGAACCTGATCGACACAACATCATCCTCCAGACTGTTCATTCACTGCCCGATACTACCATATCTTGTGGAGAAGGACAGGAAATCACTGCAAATCCATGGCCAAATCCGACAGGCTCCTAGGAGTTACCCAACACCCCCTGTGTCCAGATCACCTACCTCATCACGGTGACTTTGACGGTTTGAATTTTTTCAATTCGGAGCCGGAAGCTTGTCCGGGTCGACGAGCACCCAGAACTCCGGCCAGCCAACACCACACGATCCTTGGCACATCCGGCATCAAATTCAGGTTCTTCTGCCGCCCCCCTTATACGCTCCTGTTGTGCGGATTGCCGGCAGGAACCGACCGAATGTGTGCGGGGGGTTGCCATCAATGTGGGCTTCAGTTAATCGGTGCGCCCGGCAGTACTTGGCGGGTTTCTCCGCAAGTTTGTGGCTGCCGCATGCTCAGCCCGTAATCTTCACTCATAGGTAACTGCTCGCCCCTGCTGATCATTGATCGTCTTTCCTGACGGCGTTCGGGTCAAGCCTGTTCTCTCTTCACCTTCACTCGCCCGCTGCCGGGAACCGGATGTGCGGGTTCCGTCGGCTGCCCGTCCGTTCCGCCGGGGATTTTGGTTTGACACCATAGGGCGGACATTCTATGGACTGGCCATCGGGGCGAATCGCGTCGGATCGGAGGCGGCGATGGCGGCATGGTACGGATCGAAGGCGACGACGGGGCTCTGCCAGGCGATCGTCGCGGCCATGCCCCCGCATTCCGCATATGTCGAAACGCACCTGGGAGGCGGTGCGATCATGAAGCGCAAGCCGCCGGCGCTGCGCAACATCGGGATCGACCTCAACCGCCGGGCGATTGACGGCTTCCGCTGCGACCACGACGTGGAACTGGTTCACGGCTGCTGCCACGGGTTCCTGGCCGAGTTCCCGTTCGAGGGGAGCGAACTGGTCTACAGCGACCCGCCCTACGTGCAGTCGACGCGCAGGTCGCAGCGCCGCTACCGCTTCGACTACACGGACGACGACCATGTCGCGCTCCTCGGCCTCCTGAAGTCGCTGCCGTGCCGGGTGATGGTCTCCGGCTATCCCTCGGCGCTCTACGACGCGCACCTGTCCGACTGGCGCTCGGCCGAGATCCAGGTCAACAACCAGTCCTGCGTCGTCACCGAGAAGCTGTGGTTCAACTTCGCGACGGGTCGGCCGCACTGGCACACCGGCGCGGGCAGGAACTTCACCGACCGCCAGCGCATCAAGCGCAACGCGGAGAGCTGGGCGCGGCGCTACCGGGCGATGCCCGAGGGCGAGCGGCTCGCGGTGCTGGCGGCGGTCATGGCGGTGGAGGCGGAGTGATGCCGACGGTGAACGGGGCATCGCTGCGCGAGGAGCTCAAGGACGCGAAGGCCCGGATCGCCGCGCTGCGAAGGGACGGCAAGGTGTCCGACGAGGTCGATGCCGTGATCCGCGTCCTGTTCACCCTGCTCAACGTCCTGATCGCCGTCCTGCTGGAGAGGGCGACCCGCAAGACGAGCAGGAACTCCGGCCTCCCGCCGTCGCAGACGGGGAGCGACGAGACCGCGCGGCGCGCCGGCGGCAGCGGCAAGGGTCCGAAGCCGAACCTGCAGACGGGCGACAACCTCCGGAAGACCGTCGTCGAGGAGACGGTCGCCGTCGAGGCCTGCGACGCCTGCGGCGCCGACCTGTCCGGCGTCGACCCCGCCGGACGCGAGCGCCGCGTCCTGCACGACATCGTGTTCGAGGTCGTCGAGCACCGCGTGGACGCCGAGATCAAGGACTGCCCGGACTGCCGGGCCCGGACCAAGGGCCGGTTCCCCGACGACATGCCGGGACCGGTCCAGTACGGTCACGGCCTCCAGGCCTTCGTCGTCGACCTGCTCGTCGCCCACATGCTGTCGCTGAACCGTGCCGTCGCGCTGGTCCAGGCGATGACGGGGCGCAGGATCTCCGAGGCGACATGCCTGGAATGGACCAGGCGCCTCGACCAGGCGCTTCAGTCATGGGAGGACGCCGCCGTCGCGCATCTGCTGGAACGCCCGGCCCTGCATGCCGACGAGACCGGCTTCCGGGTCGACGGCAGGACCCAATGGCTCCATGTCGTCACCGACGGGGCCCTGACCGTGAAGTTCCTGCACCGGAAGCGCGGCCGGGAGGCGATCGACGAGATCGGCATCATCCCGCGCTACAAGGGTGTCCTGATCCACGACTGCTGGGCCTCGTACCTGGGCTATGACCAGTGCAGCCACCAGCTGTGCGGCAGCCACCTTCTCCGCGAACTGACCTTCGTCGTCGAGTCCAACGGCTTCCGCTGGGCGCGCCTGATGAAGGCGCTGCTGCGCGAGACCTGCCACAAGGTCAACAAGAGCGGATCCAAATCCCTGGCCGAGGCCGTGCGCCGGGCCGCGCGCAAGCGGTACCGCACCATCCTGACCCAGGGCGGCAGGGAACTGCCCGAAATCCCGCCGCGCCCGAAAGGGAAACGGGGACGGATCGCGAAGTCAGACGCGCACAACCTGCACGAGCGCCTCGTCAAGCACGAGGAGTCCGTCCTGCGATTCATGAGCGACCCGGACGTCAGCTTCACCAACAATTCGGCCGAGCGGAAAATCAGGATGGCGAAAGTCAAGATCAAGGTGTCCGGATGCTTCCGAACCCGGCCCAACGCCGAGGCCTGGTGCCGGATCTCAAGCTACCTGAACTCGATGGCGACACTCGGATACAACCCTCTCGTCGCCATCCAGATCGCGCTTGCCGGCAAGGCTGCAGACATGATCAACCTGCACTACGCCCAATCAGCCCCCAAGAAGGGGTGAGCAGTTACACTCATAGATACAATGAATGACAATCATCGAATATTCCTGATTCGGCATGGCGAAACGGAATTCAACCGCGTCGGGCGATTCCAGGGGCAGAGCGATTCGCCGTTGACGTCACAGGGCATTCGCCAGGCCCGCCGCAATGGAAAGGTCCTCGCATCGTTAGTCGACAAAAATCAGTCATGGCGAATCGTCGCGAGTCCGCTAGGTCGGACACTCCATACTGCTAAATTGATCAGCACTGAAATCGGGATCGATACCAGCCGTATTGAACTTGACGAACGAATCCAGGAAATCGGATTCGGTTGCTGGGAGGGGCTTGACGTGCAATCCATCGAAGCACGAGAACCCGGCGCATGGGAAAGGCGTCGCAGTGATCATTGGAACTATGCCATGGAAGGCGGCGAGTCCATGGCGGACGTCGCTCAGCGGGTTGCCAGCTGGCTGCAAGGATTGGAAGGCAACGTGATTGCGGTAAGCCACGGAACGACAGGCCGCATCATTCGCGGTCAGTATCTTGGCCTGACGCGAGAGCAGACGCTGCAACTGGATCAACCTCAGGACATCGTTTTCGAACTCTGCGGGCGCGAGATCATCCGGCATTGACAGGTCCAAGCACCTCGGCGATTGGACCACGCTGGCACTAGGGAAATGGCGGCCAATTGGCCTGACCGTGAAAACTGTGAAGCATACCTGACCAGTTTTTCAACCCGAACTCTCGATGGATGAGAATGCAGGCGCGTATTCGATGTGCGATTCCGCAATGCTGCCTCTTGTCAAGGTCATTCCCATAAGGGCTGGCCCGGCATACTTGCATGTCTTGTCGCTTACAACTTCGTGGCTGAAACCGAAGCGCTGGTAGTAATCCGGATCTCCCAAAACGATAACGGCCTGCCAGCCGTCTGCCCTCGCTCGCTCGAGCCCGTCCACGACCAGCGCGAATGCAATTCCTTGGCAGCGCCGGCCTGCAGTGACTGCGACCGGTGCCAAGGCAAGCGATGCATTCGGCGAGAGCAATCTTGAAAAGCCCGCATGACCGGCTACGTCCGATCCGTCGACAGCAACCAGCGAGAGCACGAGATCGCCGTCCCTGCGCAGTTTCCTTACGAGACGAGCCTCCTGGGAAGTGGGAAAGGCCGAGAGCAAGAGTTCCGTTATTCCATTCCGGTCATGAGCCGTTTCAACCCGTATGAGGTAATTTGTCATGGCACCTCAATCTTTACTGCTCTGCCTGCGGTCCGGCATGTTCCATTCGGTTACGCTGCAACCGTGACTGCATTGGATCGTAATGCAAGGGACAGGTCCGCTACAATCTGCATTGCACGACTCATTGGATCACGAGCAACGCGAGTGCCACGACTGAACGCGCGACCGCACAACCCGCGCTGAGACAACCAGTTCTTCCCCTTGCGGAAAGTCGGGAAACAGGAGCCAAGCTGGAAGTCCATGCTACCTGACCGTCTTCCTTGGCCCGGTGAGACACTTCCTCACTTCATCTCGTCGAAAGATTGCCAGACATGGCAGGCCACCGCGAATTCCTGTTATCAGGCCACATATCCAGAGAGATTGATGGCGACCCGTCGAAGATTCGAACACCGAACCTGCTGATTGGGAGCCAGATTGTTCCACTTACAAGTGGAAGGGCCGTTCCATGGTCTGACAGGCGATTGGTGCGTCGCAGGGGTTTCCAGGATTCTCCGAAGTCGCCGGTTCGGTCAATGGGCCCCAAATTCGAATCTCGTACACATGGCAAGTCAATCGAGGATGTCCTGGCCAACCAGGCGAGAGTCGACCTTTCTGGCCGGCGAGCGTCTTCATGCATGGTGACATCAAGAAACCATTGAAGTCCATTATCAACGCATCAGTGGCCACAGACAAGCCCGGCTGCGGTCCGTGCAATGGTGGTAAGGGACAGGACGGAGATAAGGGTCTGGGCGGGCCTCCAACAGACGCACCATTAGCTGAACCAGGGTTGAGGAGGCAATCAGATCAACCGTTCGGAAGGAATGTGAATCTCTGTTCTGGCGAAACTGCCTCACACTCATGGCACTCTCCGTTGATTCCATGCATCGTTGCTTGAACATGGATTGCGTACAATGTATCCAAAGAATACACATAGCGGAAATTGCCGCTGGAATCGCTGATGATGTTCATTTTGTCGTCACGTTCCAAATCTTCAGGCATCCACCTGCCCGTCGGACGAAACTGAGTTCGGGAGAAGCATGGGAAATATAATGACCTACAAAAACTCGATTTTGCTTGGAACAATTGGTGCCTACAGAGATCGATTTCACCAGTATCAAGTCAATCGCCCATTTGAACAACGGCTGGAAATCGCAAAGACGATTCCGCGCACGGATGGCGTGGAACCCGTATATCCCCAGGACCTGGGTGGCAACGGGTCTGGAGTCATGGCATTGAAGGCCAGCGGTCTCGCGGTTTCCGCGGTAAACGTGAATGTCAAGACAGAGGACAAGTTTCGCAATGGGTCCGTAACCAATCCAGATGCCGGCATCAGGTCAGAAGCGGTCCAGTACATCAAGACTGCAATGGACATGGCAGCCGACCTGGGCTCCGACATGATTACCGTATGTCCGCTGATTGATGGTTGGGACTATGCATTTCAGGTCGATTACATTCAGCAATGGAGGTGGGCGATTGATGCATTCAGCCAGGCTGCAGCCTACCGCGACGACATCAGGGTGAGCATCGAGTACAAGGCATTCGAGTCCCGAAATCACATCATTCTGCCTTCAATGGGCAAGACCTTGCACTTTTGCGATCGAGTCGGGGCAAAGAACATTGGTGTCACAATGGATGTCGGCCATGCGCTGATTGCCGGCGAGTGCCCGGCCGCGGAGGTCGTCGCGGCGCATGAGGCCGGGCGCCTCTTCTATGTGCACTTCAATGACAATGACCGCGGCGCGGATTGGGACATGCTGCCAGCTTCTGTTCATCTCTGGCAAACGCTTGAGACGCTTCACTATTTGCGTCGGTTGGGCTTCAATGGCTGGGTGGCTTATGATGTCTTCACGCGGTCAGGCGACAACGCCGAAGCAATTTCCGCGACATTCGAGATCATGGAGGATCTGGATAAGCTTCTCGACAAGATCGGGGCTGCAACGCTCGACAGGGCCATTCAGGCTGGCGTTCCGGCACAGGGCTATCGGGAACTTGTAAAGGCACTGCTGTGAAACTGGGTCTGGGATCCTATTTGTTTCGTTGGTCGATCGGGCACAAGGGGATTGTACCAGACAACCCGATGACAGCATTTGAATTGCTCGATATCGCATCGCGGCACGGACTTTGTGTGGTACAATACGCCGACAACCTGCCGCTTCATCAACTTTCGGAAGCAGACCTCGACCTTCTCGCACAACAGGCAAGCGATGTCGGAATTGCACTGGAGGTAGGGACACAGCCATTTGATGTGGCTCGGGTTGCCCGCTATATTGAGATCGGAATGCGCCTTGATGCAAGGATCCTCCGGGTTGCCCTGGATGGACCGGACGCCGTCAAGCCGATTGCAGAACTTGCCTCTGAATTCGCCCTGTTATTGCCATTGGCCAAGGACGCGGGAATACGCATAGCTATCGAGAACCACTTCAACTTTCCATCCAGGCGACTGGTGGACCTGCTGGCAGCCATCGATGATGACCAGGTCGCGATATGCCTTGATGTCGCAAACTCGATTTGTGCCGGTGAATGGCCTATGGAAACAGTTGGCATTCTGGCTTCTCACGCAATCAATCTGCATCTGAAGGACTATGTCATCGTGCCGGATTCCCATGGTGTTGGATTTGCAATTCATGGTTGCCCTCTCGGGCAGGGGCGGACGAACTGTCAGGCGATCCTGAACGCCGCTCAATATCCCGAGGACATGAGCGTGATACTCGAGCAATGGCTTCCGAGAAATGAGGACATGGATGCCGTGTGTCGAAGAGAGCACGAATGGCTTGAGCAGAGCGTCTGCTTTGCCCGCCATGAGCTCCGCCTGTGACTCCAGGGTGTCTGGTCGCCGGCAAACAAGGAGGAATCGACCAAACCGGACAAAAAGTCTTGCACCAACGCGATTTTGAGTCCATTGTGTACAGTGAATACATTGAATTACTGCCAAGCTCCAACGCGTCATTTGCAATGTCGACACCCCTCGAAGAAAATGTTTACCATCGCCTGCGCGAGATGATCCTGTCAGGTGAACTGGTATCCGGGGGAAAAGCTGGTACAGGAAGATTTGTCGGCGCGATTGGGCGTGAGCCGCACCCCACTGCGGGCGGCTATCGCAAGACTGGAAGGTGAGAATTTCGTCCGAATGTCGTCGCGCGGAGAGGCCTCCGTTTGCGAGTTCGGCCTGCGGCAGATCGCCGAACTCTTCGAAATCCGGGCTGTTCTGGAAGGGCTGATTTGCCGATTGCTGGCCCCGCAGATCGAGCGCAAGCACACGATCTATCTCAGGTCACTCATGACGTCAGTGGCAGACGCGGTGGAGACGGGTGACGATGCCATGTACCGCGAAGCTGATGTCGAGTTTCACACATTCCTGGCAAATCTGATTCCGGGGGGAAATCTCGGCCGATTGCTTGAACCGGTTCAAACGATCATGCGCATGTCCCTTTCCCAGGGCATCCTGCGTTCGCCCGCGGAAACGCTCCCGGAACACGTGGCTATCATTGATGCTCTGGAGGCCCGTGATGCCGAAGAGGCGGAGCGTGCCATGATTGATCACATCCGCAAGACCATCGCTCTGCTGCAGAAAAAGGCCGAGGAAGAAACCCAGACTTAACCAAACCCCGTGCCGGCAACAGGCAATGTTCCGGCGCGGTTCAAAACAAGGAGGAAGCTGTCATGAAGAAGTTTGAATTTGCAACATCGGTCGCAGCGCTGATGGCGGGCCTGGCATTCGCCGCACCGGCGAAATCCCAGTCAATCGAGTTCTGGACACAGCACTATGCTGACAGATTGAACTGGAATGCTGCAATCGCCGGGTTGATCGAGGATTTCGAAGCCGAAAGCGGCATTCAGGTGAATCACGAAGTCGTGCCTTGGAGTGCGGCATTTCAGACGTGGTTGACTGTCGCCCGAGGCGGCGCGCATCCGGACTGCGCGGACATGTACTGGATGCACTCGTTTTCCGCCATCGGCGGAGACCAGTACGGTCCGATGCCGATCAACGAGTATCGCGACGAATTCCCGACACTGGAGGAGGACTTCTATTCCGGCGCGTTGAGAGACGTGATTTGGCAGGGGGATTTCTACGGCATTCCCTGGCGCGGTGATATTCGCGCGATGATCTACCGCACAGATGTCGCCGCCGAAGTCGGCATCACCGGCCCTCCCGAGACATGGGACGAGATCATCGAATACGCCAAGAAGATGACCAAGCGCGATGAAAACGGCAACATTGAAAGGTGGGGCTTTGCATTTGGTTCCGCTTCCAATGTCGTTTCGTGGCTACTGCCATACTATTGGCAGGCCGGCGGCGAGATGATGACCGAGGACGGCAAGACCGCGACCATCGACAATGACGCCATGCGGGCTGCCCTGGGCTTCATGCGAGATCTGGTTTGGAAGCACCAGGTCGTCAACGAAGACAGCATGGAACAGGGCTTCGACGCACTTCCGCTTTTCGTGAATGGCAAGATCGGCATCATTGGAAGTGCCCACCAGGCATGGGGCGTGCGTCTTGACCGGGAGTATCCCGAGATAGATGGAACCTGGGCCATGGCACGGAGCGCCATGGGTCCCGACAACCGTTCCAGCTTCAGTGGCGCGGGCTATATCGGTATTCTGCGAGGTTCGGAAAACGCCAAGGAATGCGTGGAATGGATGAAATTCCTGAGTCGCGACGAGAACATGTTGAAATTGTCGATGGCTTCAGGCGCAGTCGGTACGAAACCGGCGGTCATGGGATCAGATTTCTGGTCGGATCGCCCGTGGAAGGTAATCGTGGGACAAGCGCTTGAAGATGCACACACGTCGCAACATCCAGCTCCTGCATGGAGCAGCATTGCCACGCCGAAGCCTGGCGCTGTTCTTTACGATCTGATGTATGATACCATAATCTTGCAGAAGGACATGGATGCTGCGATCGCAAAGGCACAAGAACGCATGCAGGCTGAATTGACTCGATAGTCATCGTCTCATTGCTAAGCCACAACTGGGGGGGCATTACCGGCTCCCCCACGTACGTGTGACTACCTCTTGCGACAAGCCATCCCCTAATGGGGCCGCAGCTGCATGAATGAAAAGAACATCTTTTGCTACATCATGGTGGCGCCGGCGCTGATCATCACCTTGTTGCTCGGCATCTATCCGATGATTGCCACCATGTTCATCAGTTTCCGCACCTATGACCTCCTGAACGTTCAGGAAAGGGGGTCCCACTGGGTCGGTTTGCGGAATTACTTCTTGGTTTTTGCGGACGAAAGATTTGTCCAGACGGTTGTACAGACAGTTATCTTCACTGTTTTGGCCGTGGCGATTTCCGTTGCAATGGGACTCTTTCTGGCTCAGATCATCAATGTCAGATTCAGGGGGCTCGCCGTTGTGCGTACATTGATTCTGGTTCCCTGGTTCGTGCCCCCCGCAGTCGCATCCGTGATTTGGATCTGGTTGCTCAATACGGACCTCAGCCCGATAAACTCTCTATTGCGAGAGGTCGGCTGGATTGACAAGAACATCCGGTTCCTGACGGATTCGAGCACTTGGGGACCAATCAGCATTCCCATGTTGGCAATTGTCGCTGTGCGGGTCTGGAATGGCCTTCCGTTCATCATCATCTTTTTGTTGGCTGGCCTGCAATCCGTTCCCAAAGATTACTACGAGGCAGCCGAAATGGACGGCGCAAACATTGTCCAGAAGTTTCGCCATGTGACCTTGCCGATGCTAAAGCCTGTCCTGCTCATCCTGCTTGCGCTCTTGTTCATGGGAGGATTTGGTCACTTCGAAATGAACTTTATCATGACTGGAGGGGGGGCCCAGAAACCTGACCAACGTGATGGCAGTCTACACGTACAACCAGGGATTTCTTTTCTTCAAGTTCGACCAGGCGGCGGCAGCGAGCGGTGTCATTCTCATGATGACCAGCGTGATCTGCGTCTTCTACATGTGGGCGCAATCCAGGGACAACCTGCGGTGACATCAACTGGCGCATTCCCGGTCGCCAAGTCTCAGACCCGGGCGAGCGACACCATTGTCAAAGCGGTGATCTACATCGCGCTTGCAATGATGCTCGTCTATCTCCTCTTGCCAGTGTTCTGGATGATCAAGAGTTCGTTTCAGTCCAACTTCGAGATTCAGCGGATTCCACCGCGATGGCTGCCTGCCAATCCCACATGGAAACCCTATGAGAATGCCGGCCTCCTGATCCCGATGTGGCGCTACATCTTCAACTCGCTCTTTGTCTCGGCAATGACGGCAGTCATTGCGAGCGGGATTTCCTGCACTGCCGCCTATGTGCTCGCAAGATTCCGTTTTCCGGGAGCAACCCTGATCCTGGCACTGATACTGATTACCCAACTCGTTCCGCCCATCACCCGCGTGTTTCCAGTCTATTTTCTGATTCAGAGTTTCGGGATGATGAACACATATTCTGGATTGATATTTGCCTATGTCGGGTTCTCGGTACCTTTTGCGGTACTACTGTTGCGCGGCTATTTCCAGACAAGCTGTCCACCGGAGCTGGAGGAGGCTGCATTGATGGACGGGTGCACCTACTTCAGCGCATTCTGGAGGGTTATCCTGCCTGTTTCCCTTCCCGGAATTGCCGCAGTGACAATCTTCACTTTCCTGAATGCCTGGAACGACTTTCTCTGGGCGAGCCTGCTGCTGAGTTCCGGAGAAATGAAAACCATACAGGTCGGCATAGGCGAATTCTCGACCGAGGGCGGCTCGACAGAGTATCAGAACGCGTACATGGCTGCCTGCGTGGTCTCGACGCTGCCTGCACTCATCCTCTTTTTCTTTGTTCAACGCTGGCTGGTCGGAGGATTGACCGCCGGCGCAGTCAAGGCATGAATCCAAACCGGAGGTGAAAACATGACAAGAATCTCGATTGACGGTCAGAAGTTCCTGATTGATGGCGTACCGATTCACCAGGGTCGCAACTACAAGGGAAATCCGGTCGAAGGTTTGCTGTTCAATTGCAGGATGGTGCAGGCGATCTTCGACGACGAGAATCCTGATACAGCGGGAAACTGGGCTTATCCGGACACCGGGAAATGGGACCCGGAGCGCAACGTCAATGAACTCATCGCAGCATTGCCGGAATACCTGGCACACGGCTGCACGGCAATTACCGTCAATCTTCAAGGCGGCATGCCGATTACAAAGACCGAGAGAGTTCAGCCGTGGGTCAATACCGCGATCGACCCAAACGGCGAACTGAAACCGGATTACATGGATCGGCTTCTGCGCCTTCTCAATGCTGCCGATGATCTCGGGATGATCGTGATTGTTGGCTACTACTACTTTGGCCAGGACAAGTTCGTCGCTGATGAAGAGGCCATCAGGCGTGGAACCATCAACGCGAGCCGATGGCTACTCGAGACCGGATTGGAGAACATCCTGATCGAAATCAACAACGAGAGTGACGTTCCTCTCTATGTGCACGACATTCTGAAACCGCCCCGCGTGCATGAACTGATCGACTTGGCCCGTGGAGAGGAAAAGGATGGTCGGCGGTTGATTGTTTCCACTTCTTTCACCGGCGGATCGTTCCATGGAAGTATTGCAAAGGGAATTCCCACCGAGGCAGCTTTGGAACTATCGGACTACGCGCTTGTCCACACAAACCGCCACGATACGCTCGGAACCCGTCAGGTCGTCGAGGGTGTACGCCAGATGGCTGCATACAAAGCGCGCCCGATGCCGGTTGTAATAAACGAGGACTCCATTTCAGTCGCCAACCTGTTTGCTGCGGTCGAGGTCTACGCACCGTGGGGATACTATGACCAGGGTGACAACAATTACAGGGATGGATACCAGTCACCACCAGTCAACTGGCGTATCAACACCCCGGAAAAGAAGCGATTTTTTGACGGCGTCGCCGAGATTGTGGGAGTCGGGACGTAGGCACCCGCAGACTCGGCAGGCAGAAAGGGGTCCGTCAAGAAAATGTCGTCGGTCAAGATCCGGAACCTGAGGAAATCGTTCGGCCACCTGGAAGTGGTTCACGGTGTTTCGCTGGACATTTCGGACGGCGAGTTTGTCATCCTCGTCGGTCCGTCGGGCTGTGGCAAATCTACACTGCTGCGAATGATTGCCGGGCTCGAGAACATCACCTCAGGTGAAGTGATCGTGGATGATGTGATCATCAACAAACTTCCGCCGCGGGAACGCAACATTGCCATGGTATTCCAGTCCTATGCTCTTTATCCGCACATGACGGTGCGGAAGAACATGGCATTTTCCCTGAAACTTGCCGGCAAGGACCGGGCCGAAATTGCCGAAAAGGTTGCCATTGCCGCAGAGGTACTCGATCTCGGACATCTCCTTGAACGTAAACCCGCGCAGCTTTCAGGAGGGCAGAGACAGCGCGTTGCGATGGGGCGTGCCATCGTACGAAATCCAAGGCTGTTTCTGTTCGACGAGCCGCTCTCGAATCTGGACGCCAAGTTGCGTGTGCAAATGCGGGCCGAGATCAAGGAGATGCACCAGAGACTCAAGACGACTATCGTCTATGTCACGCACGATCAGGTCGAAGCCATGACCATGGCGGATCGCATTGTGGTGATGAACGAGGGCAATATCGAACAGGTCGGTTTGCCCATGGAGCTTTACTATCGCCCTCAGACCCTGTTCGTGGCCTCGTTCATCGGCTCACCCGCCATGAATACAGTTGAGGGCAAACTGTCGACGAACGGACTGTTCCGATCCGACCGCGGTACCGAGATCGCTTTTGGCGATGCGGCACCGCGTTCGCGCAGCGATCAGGAAATCGTTCTTGGCATAAGGCCCGAGAGTATCAATACCCGGAGGAAGGGAATTCCCATTGGCGAAGCCCGGATACGGGTTGTCGAACCGATGGGGTCCGAAACCCTGTTGTCGACTTCGGTTGATGATGAGACATTCGTTTTTCTGGACAGGGACCGGCAGGAATTTTCCGTGGGTGATACTCGAGTGTTATTTGCCGAACCAACCGACTTCCACTTCTTCGAAAAGACAGGTGGTGCGCGACTTGCCTGACCAGCAATCCGTCACCGAGTGACCTGCTGGACTTGAAAAGACAGTCTGAGCGCACAGCTCCTGACGACCAGTTTTCCATGAATTGGTCGATGTTCAAAGCTGGAACCTGGTGGAGCGAACCGCCCCAAGAATCGTCTGCGGGGCGGTTATGAATCATGATGTTCCAAGATTCTGTTATCAGCACGTTCGTTTGCCGTCAGCATCTGTCCGCAATTGGATAATTGCTGGTTTCAGCCTAAATCGTGACGCGACGTGGCGACCGCGCGCCATCTCCTGCCAATCATGGAACGCACAAATTGTCCGGCACAGTTTTGCCAGAAGCGCACTTGAACTGCGAAAAGGCCTGCCAATAATCGGGAAACCAAGCAAGTATCGATTCCGGAGCGCGTGTTGGGCATGCAACGCCGCAACCATCAGATCCTTTGGATTGTGCCGTTCGGCATTGCCTGGGTAGATGGGATCGGCCAGGTTCTGGCGGGTCGGCTTGCTGGTCCGGCAACAATCCAATTGCACGGAGCATGCTGCAGGTGAGATCTGGAGCCACCATCAGAGACGCCGCCACGCAAGTGTAGCGGTCCGCTGTCGAATGCGCGCCCGCGCGACTGCGGAATATCATGTGCGGGATCATGAATTTGAGAGTGGCGGTAGCCGGCAATCCCGCTCAGGCAGTCACCGGAGCAATTCAGAGGCGGGAAAACAATGCCGACGCCACGTCTCGCAATCCAGGTTCCACGACGTCATCATTCCGGCTCCCCTCGGCATCTGGCGATACCAGTTGAACCCGGCACTGGGATGACACACATTCTTCAGCGACGATGACCTACTCAATTTCACGGCTCGGCTGATCTCTTGCGGACTATCGGTGACCAGTCTGGACCCGAGTGATTGAAGCAGACCTTCTGCCAATAGCTTACCAATCAATGGCAGCCCGATTACAGCTCATGTCGAGATTGGAATTCCAGTTGCATAGTACAACACGTTGAGTGGCGACCCCTCGAGGACTCGAACCCCGAACCTGCTGATTAGAAGTCAGCTGCTCTATCCAGTTGAGCTAAGGGGCCAAAACTTGGTCTGCCACCACCGTACCGGTGCCGGGCTCTATCCCGCGATCAGTCAGTGTGTCCAGGTTTCGCGCCTGTCATACGCGAAATTCTCCCCATATCCTCTTTTCCTGATGATCGGCTTGCGATTCCCGGGGTCGTGCATCGTATACTCGATTCCGTGTTCGTCGGCATAGGCGATAGCGGCTTCCTTGGATTCAAAGGATATTCTTACCTGCGTCTGCGTGTCACCGGAACTTGTCCAACCCATCAGCGGGTCGAGCCTGCTTGGAGCGGATTGAGGAAACTCCAGCACCCAGTGGCGCGTTCGAGCCGTCCCCGACTGCATGGTGTTCCTAGCAGGCTGATAGATCCTTGCCACCATGGCCAAACTCCAATTGGGTCGGCATGCATATAGTTCAAATTGGCCGTTCCAAACAAGTAAAGTTTGCATGCCGGAATCGATGATTTCCCCAAGCAGCAATGCTGACACAAGGATTTGTCCGCAACGAAGTCATCCTGCAGCGCCATTACGCTGTAGCGAGCTCGGCAAATTGTGATATTGCCAAATGCATCAACAGGATTGCCGAGAAATGCAGATTTCCACTCACTCCAGTCCGACGAACAGGAACAGGCAGATTGACCTGAGAAGCGACACCGTAACCCAGCCAGATGCCGGAATGCGGCAGGCCATGGCAGATGCGGTGGTTGGCGATGACGTATTTGGAGATGACCCCTGCGTCATTGAGATCGAAGAGCGCTTTGCCGAACTGCTTGGCAAGGACATCGCGGTCATCTTCCCGACCGGAACCCAGAGCAACCTGTCCGCGATCCTGTCGCATTGCGGACGCGGTGACGAAATCCTGGTTGGTGACTGCTATCATACATATCATGACGAAGCCGGTGGTGCCTCGGCCCTCGGAGGCGTGGCGTATTGCCCGCTGCCGGTGGAACCCGACGGATCGATTGAACCCCGGTCCATCAAACACGCGGTCAAGATCGACGACCCACACTACGCAGACACGAGATTGCTTTGCCTGGAAAACACGGTCGCTGGTTCGGCAATTCCGCTCTCCGGCATGCAGGCCGCGGCGGACGCAGCCCGTCAATGCGGCCTTGCCGTTCATCTCGACGGAGCGAGGCTCATGAACGCAGCGACCGAACTTGGAGAACATCCGTCCAGTCTTGCGGAAGTCGCCGACACCGTTTCGGTCTGTCTGTCAAAGGGGCTGGGGTGCCCGGCCGGCACCATGCTTGCCGCCAGCCGGAATCTGGAACGTTCAATCCGCAGAAACCGGAAGATTCTTGGTGGAGCCATGAGGCAGACCGGCATCCTGGCAGCCGCCGGCCTTTACGCCCTGGACAACAATGTCGAACGCATCCACGAAGATCATCGGCGGGCAGCCATGCTCGCCGACCGGCTTGAGGATCTGCCAGCCAGTTCCGAAACAAACGTCAAACTGTCAACCAACATGGTGTGGTTTACACCCCGCGAACAGGAATTCGAACGACTCCGCAGCTTTCTCTCTTCGAAGGGAATACTGGTTGCTGGCCGCAGGCCTGTCATGCGCCTTGTCGTGCATCTGGGAATTGATGACAGGGATATTGATATTGCCGCGACGGAAATCCTGAAATTCTACACAGGGGCATCCTGAACCGACCGGATCCCGTTCGCTACAGCTTGGACTTCAACCGATCTATCAGATTGGCCAGCCAGTTCCGAGTCCACACCCACAGGCGCCAGACCACCAAGCCAGCAATCACCAGCAGAACAGTTGCGATGATTCTCACCCAGTTCAAGGAACCAGCATCCGGTCCGCTCACCTGCTTCACGGACAGCGCATTCGGGTAGATTGAAAACATCTTGATTCTCCACCCATAATGCCTGACCGCCGCCCAGCCGCCAGTTTCGGCGAGATTCTGTGCCTCTGCCTGAAGATTGCCGCTGCTGAACTTCAAATATGGCGGCCAACTCCACCCGGTGTCCTCGTTCCTGAAGACCCTTGGCTCGTTGTCTTCAAACACCGAGTTGATGAATCTTACATCGCGGTTGACGCTTGTGGCATCCGATCCGGTCCCGGCATCCGGACTGCTCCAGAAAAACCAGCGATTGCCCACGTCCGTCCTGACAACCTCGGTCCCCACCACTCTGACGACGTTTGTCGACGGCAGAGTGTAGTCGAATACGGCCACTGCTAGACCAATCGCCAGTATCCTTATCAGGATCTTGACATAGCGCATTGTCTTCGCTCCCTGCAGGTCAATCATGTGGCATGTTGCAAATGACAGCCACCAGCGCGGGGATGTCCAGCCAACAACATTGTCAGGTGACTGATAATTCAAGTCCGACCCTGCGCAAAGCAACTTTGGCATCCCGTTGCCTTGTTCCTGCCAAAACAACTCGGTCTTGGGTTCACCATGGCGGGCGAAGACGAGAGACGGGGCAGGAAGAACGATTGCTGTTTCAGGAACCCATGATACACTTTCACGACAGGAATGGTGGAGCGAACCATATGGATGCAGCCGACAGCCTGTTCCGGAACATAGACCAGAAGAGAGACGATCTTGTTCGGTTGACTCGGGATCTCGTGCGAATTCCAACCCTGAATCCTCCGGGCCAGCACTATTTCGACGCATGCGACTACGTTCGGCAACGATTGGCCAATTCAGGATTTGAAACCAGCCTGCTCCGGGCGGCGGGCGCAGTAGCAGACAGCGAAAGTTACCCCAGATGGAATCTCCTCGCCCGCAGGCAGGGTGCTTCCAAGGGTCCCTGCGTCCACTTCAATTCGCACATCGATGTCGTTCAGGTTGGCCATGGATGGAGCATTGATCCCTTTGAGGCAATTGTCAGGGACGGCCGAATCTACGGCCGTGGAACATGTGACATGAAGGGTGGCCTCGCTGCCTCGATTGTCGCCGTGGAGTGCTTCTTGGAGACATTTCCGGATTTTGCGGGAGCTGTCGAGATTTCAGCAACCGCGGACGAGGAATCCGGAGGGTTCGGCGGAGTTGCCTGGATGGCAGAACAGGGGTACTTCTCGCCTGATCGCGTGCAGCACGTGATTATTCCAGAGCCACTCAACAAGAACCGGATCTGCCTTGGCCATCGGGGCGTCTGGTGGGCCGAACTCGAGACCAAGGGCAAGATTGCCCACGGTTCAATGCCCTTTCTAGGCGATTGCGCGATCAGGCACATGGCCGCGATAATCGCCGAATTTGAAGGCAAGCTGTTTCCCGAGATTGCCGCCAGACGCACGGACATGCCGGTCGTTCCGGAAGGTGCCAGGCAATCAACGCTGAATCTCAACGCAATTCACGGCGGTGAACCGGAACAGGATGAGGAATTCACCGGGTTTCCTGCATCATGTGTACCGGACAGGTGCAAGCTGGTCCTGGATCGCCGGTTCCTGGCTGAGGAGTGCCTTGAGGAGGTCAGGTCCGAAATTCTTGAACTTCTGGAGCAACTGTGCCAGCGTCGCCCGACCCTCGAATTCGAGTTGAACGAGCTTTATTCGGTGTTGCCCAGCATGACGCAAAGATCCGCTCCTGTTGCACGGTCAGTCGAGCGTGGAATACAGCGTGTCCTGGGCGTCGCTCCCGAATATGTCGTGTCTCCTGGCACCTATGACCAGAAACACATCGACCGGATCGGCAGGATGCACAACTGTATCGCTTACGGGCCCGGAATACTCGACCTGGCCCATCAGCCGGATGAATGGGTTGGAATTGACGATATGCTGGACAGCGCAAAGGTCATGGGCCATGCGCTCATGGAATTGCTGTCGCCCCAGGACCGGCCACACGGATGAACGGACTTTAATCAAAGGAGAGAAGATCATGAAAAACAACAGCAAGTTGCGGTTAGTGGTTGCTGCAACATGCGTGGCGCTTGCCGCGGGGAATGTACTGGCAGCCAATACTTCCATAACGATCGGAATGCAATTGGAACCACCCAATCTGGATCCGACAGGAGGCGCGGCAGCCGCCATTGACGAAGTCGTCTACGCAAACATCTTCGAAGGTTTGACCAGGTTCTCGGCCGACGGTTCGGTTCGGCCGGCCCTCGCACATTCGTGGGACATCTCGGATGACGGTACCGTCTACACATTTCACCTGCGGGAAGGTGTCAAGTTTCATGACGGAACCGACCTTGACGCCGGTGACGTCAAGTTCTCGCTTGATCGGGCGAGGGACGAGAATTCGACAAATGCCCAAAAGGCGCTTTTTGCCGGCATTACCGACGTGGAAGTCGTCGATACGCTCACGGTGAGTGTTTCCCTGGCCAACCCGAACGGCCTGTTCACCACGAATATGGCATGGGGCGACGCGATCGTGCTTGCACCCGAATCATTTGAAAGCGCGGCCACAAGTCCGGTTGGAACCGGGCCGTTCAGGTTTGTACGCTGGGTAAAGGGTGACCGGGTCGAGATCGAACGGAATCCGGACTACTGGGGCGAGCCCGTTGCGCTTGAGAAGGCAGTCTTCAAGTTCATTTCCGACCCGACCGCCGCCTTTTCGGCAATGATGGCCGGCGACATCGACGCCTTCCCGAACTTTCCCGCGCCGGAAACGCTTGGACAACTCGATGCCGACCCCCGGTTCAGCGTGATCGTCGGATCGACCGAGGGTGAGACCATTCTGTCGACCAACAACAAGTCAGGCCCGCTGGCTGATGTAAGGGTCAGGAAGGCAATCGCCCATGCCATCGACCGCCAGTCGATTATCGACGGGGCAATGTTTGGCTTCGGCACGCCTATCGGTTCTCACTTTGCTCCTCACCATCCGGACTACGTCGACCTTACTGGCAATTCCGAACATGATCCGGAACTGTCAAGGCAACTGCTGGCGGATGCCGGACATGGTGAAGGTCTGGAGCTCAGGCTCATGTTGCCACCTCCCGCCTATGCGCGGCGTGGCGGAGAAATCATCGCGGCACAACTCCGGGACGTTGGAATCGACACCGAAATCTCCAACCTGGAATGGGCACAGTGGTTGGACCAGGTTTTCCGGAACAAGGATTACGACCTGACGATCGTAAGCCACACGGAACCGAACGACATCAACATCTATGCCCGTCCTGAATACTACTTCCAGTATGACAACAAGGAATTCCAGGACATCATCGGCGAGTTGGCAATTACGGCTGACGCCGCGGCAAGGCGGGAGCTTGCCCAGAAAGCGCAAATGATGATTGCCGAGGACTACGTCAATGGATACCTGTTCCAGCTGGCGAAGACCGGCGTGGCAAATTCGAAGATTGTCGGCCTGTGGGAGAACTCGCCTACCCAGGCCAATGACCTGACCGGTGTTCACTGGACCGAATGAACAACCCTCTCCGGCACCGCCAACTCGCGGTGCCGGACCGAAGCGGTGCAATGCGTCGAGACCGAGTTAGTTCAGCCACGCATCCGGAATTGTCGGGGCAGCCGCCAGAAGGCGCTTCGTATATTCGTGCCTAGGCGTCTCCAGCACTTCCGCTGTCGTGCCTTCCTCGACAATCCTTCCGTTCCACATCACGAGCACCCTGTCTGTCACGGCCTTCACCACGTTCAGGTCGTGGCTGATGAACAGGTACGACAGTCCATGCCGTTCCTGGAGTCCCAGCAACAAGTCAAGAATCTGGGCACGTATCGATACATCCAGTGCCGAAACGGCCTCGTCCAGGACGATGATGTCCGGACGAATGACGAGGGCCCGGGCAATCGCTATTCTCTGTCGCTGCCCTCCCGAAAACTGGTGGATGAACTTGCTCATGTCTGACGTAGACAACCCGACATCCTCCAGGGCCGCGGCAACGCGGTCCCGCCGTTCCGACCGGCTCATCTGTTCCGGCCTCAAGTGAAACGGCTCGGCTACCAGTCTTTCGACACGATGCCTTGGATTGAATGAACCGTAGGGGTCCTGAAACACCGCCTGGATTTTTCGTCTGACAGGCCAGGGCATTCCCTTGCGACCCTGGATATCGACACCATCGACCAGCACACGACCTCCTTGTACAGGATCAAGCCCGAGAACCGCTCTTGCCAGGCTCGACTTTCCACAGCCGGATTCACCGACCAGCCCGAGACTTTCGCCGCGCTTCAGGACGAAGCTGACCTTGTCTACTGCCCTGAACTTGCCGGGTTTCTCCACCAGCCGTCGCCGCGCCAAGGTGTAGTCTCTCACGGCATCGCGAGTCTCCAGCACGGGATCGTCACCTTCATGAAGGGCACGGTCCGGCGAATACCGCGACGCAGCCAGCAATCTCTTGGTGTAGGGGTGCTGCATATGACAGAACAGCGTCTCGGTTCGGCCGCGTTCGACTATCCTGCCGTCATTCATGACAACCGTTGAATTCGTCATTTCCGCAATGACCGCGAGGTCGTGCGTAATCAGCATGAGCGACATGCCATCGCGTTCAACCAGTGACGCCAGTAATCTGAGAATTCTGCTCTGCGTCGAGACGTCAAGCGCGGTCGTCGGCTCGTCGGCAATCAACAACTTCGGCCTGAGCGCTATCGCCATCGCTATGCAGACCCTCTGCCTCTGACCGCCAGACAGCTCGTGCGGATAGAGATCAAGTGGAAATCGTGAAGCAGGTAGCTCCACGCGCTCGAGTTTCTCTGCTGCAATTTCCAGGCTTTCCGCTCTGGGCAAGCCCTCGTGCAGCATCAGGGTTTCCGCCACCTGCTCTCCTATCGTCCGAACAGGATTCAACGCCGTCAACGGTTCCTGGAATATCATTCCGATACCCCTGCCTCTCACCCCGCACATCTCCTGTTCGGCAAGCCTGAAAAGGTCGGATCCCTCCAGTTCGGCCTTGCCGGTTCTCCTGGATCCCGGAGGCAGCAATCCCATGACGGAAAGGGCCGTCATCGACTTTCCGGAACCCGATTCCCCCACAACCCCGAAACTCTCACCGGCAGCGATATCGAAACTCACATCGCGCAAGATTTCTTGGCCATGGATGGCGACTCCGAGTTTTGTCACGGAAAGGACCGTCATCTTGCTGCTTTCTGCACTCGCGGGTCCAGCAGGTCCCGCAACCCGTCACCCAGCAGGTTGAGACCGAGAACCATCGTCACGATCGCGAGCCCGGGAAGCACTGCCAGCCGCGGCGTAGTGTAGACCAGGGTCTGGGCGTCGGCGAGCATCCGGCCCCAGCTTGGATCCGGCGGCTGCGTTCCCAATCCTACATAGGAGAGGCCGGCTTCGGCGAGTATGCCTAGGGAGAACTGTATGGTCCCCTGAACAATCAGCAGGTTGGCGATATTCGGAAGAATGTGTTCGACAGAAATCCTGAACATGCCCTTACCGGCCACTCTGGCAGCGAGAACGTAGTCGAGAGTCCATTGGCTCAGCGCTCCTCCTCGCGTGACCCTGGCGAAAACAGGAATATTGAAGATTCCGATCGCGAGAATTGCATTGACTGCCGACGGTCCGAACACGGCGGTAATCAGGATTGCGATGACAAGTGACGGAAACGCGAAAACGAGATCATTGCCTCTCATGATGATCTCGTCGAAGGGCGAACCACGGTTCGCAGCTGCCGCCAGGCCCAGCGGCACGCCGAGAGCCATGCCAATGCCGACTGCAAGCACGGCCACGCTGATTGATGTCTGCGAACCTACCATGAGCATGGAAAGGACATCCCGGCCGAAATGGTCAGTGCCGAGCAGATTGACAGAATCCGGAGGACGAAGCCGGTTCGCGATCACCAGATCCTCGACCGCAAAGGGCGTCCAGACCAGCGATGCCAGCGCAACAAGCACGAAGAAACCGGAAATGCACCCGCCGAAAATCAATAGCGCAGACTGTCTCATCGCCTGATCCTGAGCCTCGGGTCGACGGCAGCGTATGCGATGTCGACAATGAAATTCACCATGATCACGGCGAACACCAGGAGCATG
Source organism: Paracoccaceae bacterium (assembly GCA_963664715.2). Lineage (GTDB taxonomy): Bacteria > Pseudomonadota > Alphaproteobacteria > Rhodobacterales > Rhodobacteraceae > JAPOXR01. The sequence continues at coordinate 16,113 of CAXXUY010000004.1, read as the reverse complement.
ACCACGCTTTCAACCACGATTAGGTCTCGCTGGGTTATTCCCTGGAATATCAGCCTGCCCAGGCCTGGCAGGAAAAACACGTTCTCGATTATGATCGCACCTGCCAGCAGAAACGAGAATTGCAGTCCCAGAATCGTGAGAACCGGGATCAGTGCATTTCGAAGCGCATGGCGCGTGGTTGCCTGCCGCTGTGACAATCCCTTCGCCCTCGCTGTCCTGACGTAATCCTGGGAGAGTGTTTCGATCAATGCCGAGCGCATGACCCTTGCCAGTATGGAGGCTTGCGGCAGAGCCAGTGCAACCGCGGGAAGGGTCAGCGCCTTGATGCCCTGCAGCACGCCCATTTCCCAGCCTGGAAATCCACCGGCAGAAAACCACTTGAGCGCAATGGAAAACAGCAGGACCAACAACATTGCAAACCAGAAGTTTGGAATGGCAATGCCCAGCTGGGTCAGGCCCATGATGCCGAAGTCGGCCGCGCTTCCCCGTCGAGATGCTGCAACCAGGCCGACGGGAAACGCGATCGCCGTTGACAGCAACAGCGCGTAGAGCGCCAATGGCACGGAAACTGATACGCGTGCCATTACCAGTTCCGATACGGGAACCCTGTAGGTGTATGATGTGCCGAAGTCTCCGGCCAAAAGCCCGCCAACCCAGCCGAAGTAACGCGAAATCGGGTTTCCGGTCAGGCCCAGTTCCTGCCTGAGTGCATCCACCGTTTCGGGTGAGGCATTCAATCCGAGCATGAACGCTGCCGGATCGCCTGGAACGATTTCGATCACGAAAAATATCACCAGGCTGGCGACTATCAGGCTGAACGTCAGCGAAACGAGGCGAGTGACGAAATAGTGAATCATCGCCGGAATTCAGTTCGGGACATCGAGATGGAAAGGCAACCGTCAGACCATCTCTTCAAGACAGGTCGTGCCTGTCGCCATGGGTGCTCGGTTGAACGGTTCGGAACACCCGATTGTCATTCCCGGTTTGAGAACGGATGGGGCAATCGGCCTCGAAGACGTGCTGCAAGACCGCACAAACGCAACCTGCCCAATGAAACATTCCTTGCAATTCTTCCGGTGAAACACTCCATCCTCGCCATGGCGCTTCCGGAGCCCGTGAAAGATATCAATCGGGAGGAGATCATGTACTGACTGCAAGTTGTTGTTCATGAATAGCAATGTGAACAGTCCTTCCATTGATCGGAAACGATCGGGATGGGTTGATGCCGGAGACGGACATCGCGATTTCTCCCGACGGGAACATACAACCGTGAAGCCGGGAACGCCAACGGCACGCTCACGTTGCTGCTCCACTGGAAATGGCTACGGGACCCATGGTGATGCGATGTGGAGGTAAGAGCCACTTTGACACTCGTCGTGAAAGTTTGGAGAGCGACCGGCGCCTCCGCACTGGCTGCATCAGCCGACTCCAGGACAGAATAACACGCCAGGACCAAAATACTGCGAGCCAACAACTGCCAGCACAATCGGCGCAATTCACCGGCCAATCCTCCTAAACCAGGTGATTGACGTTCCCTGCAGACAATTCGCAAGATGCCAGCTTCACCCAATCCCTCATCCTGGACAGGTGTCCGGCGCAAACGGGCCGACCCAACTCTGCTGATGACAACAATCGCAGTGATCTGTTGGGTGCAGCAGGCATGTCGCTGATGTCCGGTTCTATCCCGGACTGGTCGCTTCCTGATGCATCGACCTGATCTTGGCCCAGGCGTCATTATATGATGCAAGACGGCTTTCCGCGAGCTTCATTGCTTCATGCGGAATCCCGTCACCTACCAGGACATCGGGGTGATACTGCCTGACCAGGCTGCGCCAGCGTTGACGAATCTCGTCGACCGGAGTGTCCGCACTCACACCGAGCACCCGGTATGGATCCGCCTCAGGATCATCGGAAAACCGACAAAGTAGTCCTTCGAAATACTCTTCGGAAAATCCGAACAACTCATTGATCCTGTATAGAAACTCAACCTCGGACTGCGTCAGGTTCCCATCTGCGACCGCAACGTGAAACAAACCGTCCAGTACCCCGCCGAGGATACGCCTGTTGTTGGGAAACAGGGCGGCGACCGAACGGCCATATGATTCATAGCCAGCGGGCGACTGCCTCGCGTAGTTGTAGACCAGCGCAGCATGTTTCTCGTCCGCGGCATCGATACGAAATATCTCCCGGAAGACCCTGACTTCGTCGACCGTGACCGTTCCGTCAACCTTGGCCAGCTTCGCACCGAGAGCAATGACCGCAATGGTGAATCGGACCTGTCGGTCTGTTTCCTTCCTCAGCCACTCGGGCGTTTCCAGGAAGCCCTTCCCGGATGTCGCTTTCCTTCCGAGGAAATCCGAAACGCGCGACCAGATCGACATTGAACCTGCCTTCCTTCAGGAAAGGAACTTCTGCATCAGAATGAGATCGAACCACTTTTCGTATTTCCGGCCAACCTGCGGCAGCCGTGCTATCTCGGTGTAGCCGATGGCCTCGTGGAATGCGACCGCCCCGTCATTCTCTCCGCTGATGCCGGCAATCATTGAATGGACCCCTCGCCTCGACGCCGCAGATTCCAGTCGGAGCATCAGGTCGCGTCCGACCCCCCTGCCCCTGGCCACGGGCAGCAGGTGGATCGCGTGTTCCATGGTTCCGGCATAGCCTACACCCAGCCGAAACTGGCCGTAGGTCGCGAACCCGACAATCTTTCCATTGTCCGCAACAAGCACTGGTTGGTTTGCAGCCCGCTTATCATTCATCATGTCCAGGATATCATCTGGCGTCTTTTCCACACTGTTAAAGGTGAAGACCGAATCACGGATGACAAGATTCCAGATCTCCGCAATCGCCGCGGAGTCGTCGTCGTCTGCTCGCCGAATGTCCATTCAATGCCGCTCACTACCTGATTTCGGCACGACTACAGTACTTTCGTCCCGGATTGAATTTCCCGCCATTCCGGTTACAGGCCACAAATTGTAAACCTTCAACGCAAGAGCGAACTTACTTTCCCGGAGATGAGAATGACCAAGACCCTATACCTGGCGAATCCCTACGGTTTCTCCTCACAACTCAAGAGCGGACCACTCGTCGAGATAAAGGCACAGCTTGAAGCGCTGGGAATCGAGGTCTGGGAACCATTCGAACGCAACAACCAGATTGACATCAGCAAACCGGGCTGGGCCTTCCAGGTTGGCCAGGCAGACATGCGAGACGTGCGCGACAGCGATGGGACATTCGCCATCGTCAATGGCTGCCCGCCTGATGAAGGTGTAATGGTCGAACTGGGGATGGCCATTGCCTGGGGCAAGCCCACCTTTCTGTTCAGGGATGATTTTCGCCGGTGCACCGACAGTGAATCCTATCCGCTGAATCTCATGCTGTTCACCGGATTGCCCGAGGATGATTGGGAAGATTTCTGGTATTCCTCGGTTTCGGAAATTGCCGACCCGGGCAAGGCATTGAGACGCTGGCTGAAAACAGCTGACGACTGACGCGACCATCCATGTAAATATTCAACCTGTACGGGACAGACATCCCGGAAACACTGCAGAGAAATCACGCTCATAGCGCCAACCTGCTGGTGCCCGGGCTTCGCCGACTTCGGAACCAGGTCCGACCGCTCATAAGGGGTTCTCCTGGACGCATCCTCCGAATCTCCAGTAGGCGGAGTCGCTTGCCTGGAGTTGCCACTGTGCAGCCATATGTTCATAGCCAAGGATAGTCTCTCCCATCGTGTTGCATATTTGCTCAACACTCGACACGCATCATGGGAACGGCAGCTGCCCAACAGGAGATTTGGTCGATCACGCGACTCCGGTGGCATGCTGTGCATTTTTCTCTCGCAGAATCCAAGCCCGCGTTTGCCTCGAATCCGAAACTCCGGCAGCCGGCAATTGAAGGAATGAGGTCTCCTGATCCGGCCTATTGGATGGACCTCCGGCAGGGAAACGACCGTTTCGAATCGGAACTGCAGTCCCGATCACAAGAATGTCCGCAACTGTCCAAACAGGCTGTTCAACGGTCTGCAGGGCCCTCGTCTGCAGTGATAACCGTCTTGACGAGGCAATGACGTTGTGTTTGCATCGCTCCCGGTTGATGGAACTTCATACTGGAGAGGAATATGCGTCCAAAATATCTCGCAATTTTTGCAGCTGCCGCGATGCTGACGGTTGGACCGGTTCTGGCAGATGGCCACCTGAGCCTTGACGGGCAAAGAATCGGAGTGGCCGTGGTTGGAACCCAGCACTTCTGGGACCGCGAGGCCTTTAACGGTGCCATTTCGACCGTTGAATCACTGGGTGGCGAAGTCGTGCCGGTCGATGGCGGTCGGGACAACCAGGTCCACGCAGACAATCATGACGTATTGCTGACGGCAGGAGTTGACGCCGTGATCTCGATCCTTGGAGACGCAGCAGTCGAACCCAAGTTCGAGGCATTGCGGAATGCCGGAATTCCGGTGTTCACTGTCGATCACCCGAGCCCGCACTCACTGAACAACACCACTTCTGACAACTACTACATGGGTACAACGATTGGACGCTACATGGCTGACGCGCTGGGCGGCGAAGGCCGGGTTGCGGTGTTCAATGCATTCGAGAACGCCCTTCGCATCTGCGGCATCCGGACAGGTCTGTGGAAATACGTCCTTCAGGACTATCCCGGCATTGAAATCATCCAGCCCGAACTTGCCGAGGAATTTGCAAATGCACCTGAAGATGCGCGTCGTCAGACCCTTGACTTGCTCAGCCAGTATCCCGAGGGAGAAATCGATGCGATCCATGTCGGCTGCTGGGACCAGCCGGCAATCGGAGTGGTGCAAGCGCTTGAGGAAGCCGGTCGTACCGACGTGATCGTCACGGCCCTTGACGGCGGACCCGACACGCTGGAAATCATGGCCGAAGAAGGCAGCCCGTTCGTGGCCAATGTCGCACAGCAGCCAAACCTCATCGGTTCGACGTCTGCAATGAATGTGGCGAGGCACTTCGCCGGTGAGGAATTGCTGCCGCAAACCTATGTCGACGTGGTTCCGGTGAATGGCCGGGCAGAAGCGATCGCGGCCTACTCTGCACTCGGATACGGTTCGCTCGAATAGGTTCCAACTCGAATTCCGGGCCTGTGTTCCAGATACGGGCCCGGGACTGTCACCACGACACTTGGAGTCCGCGGTCCTGGAAAAGCAACCGACACAATGAACGGCGCGCGCGTTCTTCAGTTAGACCGCATACTCAAGGATTTCCCCGGCGTACGGGCACTTGATTCCGCAAGCCTTTCGATCGCGGCGGGTGAAATACACGGCCTCGTCGGTGAAAACGGCGCAGGCAAATCCACAATCATCAAGGTGCTGGCCGGGGTCTATACGCCCGAGGAAGGCCGGCTGGAAATCCACGGTCAAGAGATCGACCCGATTACTCCTGCCAGCGTGCACGAGGCCGGCATCCGTTTCATTCACCAGGAATTGCAGCTTGTTCCACACTTCACTGTCACGGAATCAGTGTTCATGGGCCAGGAACGCAGCGCTCGGTTCGGAATTGATGCACGATACATGCGCAGGCAGACCGAGAGCTTTCTGCAAGACACACTCGCGGTCGACATCCCGGGAAGCGCCCTCATCCGGAATCTAGGAACGGCTGAACGAAAGCTTGTCCAGATTGCCTGCGCCCTGATCGATGACAAGGCCAAGATCGTGGTTTTTGACGAGCCGACTGCCCCCTTGGCCAGCGACGAGATCCGCACGCTCATGCATGCAATCCGGCGATTGAATGAACGGGGGATCTCCATCCTCTACGTGTCCCACTACCTCAACGAGATCACGGATATCTGCGACCGTGTGACCGTGTTCAGGCACGGCAGGGACGTGAAGGTGCTCGACGATGTACATGACAACTCTGGTCCCGAACTCGTCTCGGCGATGGTTGGTCGCAACCTGTCAGACATCTACCCTCCGCGCGAACGCAAGCCAGGCGACCTGACACTGCAACTCGAAGGCCTGACCGGTGCTGCCTTCGAGGATGTATCACTGACACTGCGCGAGGGCGAGATACTTGGAATCGCGGGTGTGATCGGATCCGGTCGCGAGCAGCTGATTGATACGATTTATGGACTCAAGCGCCCGGCGTCGGGGACAATCCGACTCAAGGGTTCCAAAATTTCGATCCGGGCTCCGGCCGACGCAATTGCCCAGGGAATCGTGCTTGTCCCACGCGATCGGCGCAATGACGGGCTGGTACTGCCAATGACCGTATCCGAGAACATCAATCTTGCCACCTTGGACGAGGTTTCAACGGGGTGGATTGAAAACCGGGATCAGGCACGGGTGAAAGCCGAACAGCAAATTGGCTCTCTTGACATCCATACACCAGGCCCGGACACGATCGTGCGGCTACTGAGTGGCGGGAACCAGCAGAAGGTCGTACTTGGTCGCTGGCTGTTGAAGCACGCTCATGTATTCCTGATGGACGGGCCTACCGTCGGCGTCGATGTAGGTGCCCGGTCAGAGATCTACGCGCTGATCGACCGGTTGGCGAAACAGGGATCCAGTGTCATCGTCTCGTCTTCTGACCCGGCCGAACTCATCGGGCTGTGCGACCGGATCGTTGTCATGATGCGGGGACGAGTGGTCGATCTGCTGGATGCCGCGTCGCATGACATCGACGATCTTATCGCGATCAGCACCGGTGCACGGACGGCGGAGGCTGGTCGTGGTTGACCATCTGGCTGCGCGACGCCCGCTTCGAAGACTTGTCGGTTCAGCGCCGCTGATCATCTTTGCGGTCATGCTGCTCTATATCGGTACACAGGCCCACAACTTCCTCAGTGTGCTGACATTGCAACTCATTCTCGTCCAGAGCCTGCCCGTGGTGTTGATCTGCATGGGTCTCTCGATCGTTGTAATGGCGGGCGGAGACGATGTGGTTTCAGGTGGAATTGATCTGTCCGTTCCTGCCACCGCAGTCCTTTCTGCCGGAATTACCGCCCAGTGGTTGGCCATGGATGGATCGTTCCTGGTTGCCTCGCTGCTTGCATTTGGCGCCGCGATGGCCGTCGGCATCGTCAATGCAGTTCTGGTGACCCGGATAGGCGTGACTCCTCTGCTTACAACCCTGTCAATGTTTGTTGCAGTGGTTGGTATCAACAACGTCGTGACGTCAAGCCGCCGGATTGATGTTGACACACCCTTCGTCCTCTGGCTGCGCGACGGAACCTTGCTGGGAGTGCCAGCCGGCATTCCCATCGTCGCGCTGGTGGCATTCGGGGCTTTCCATCTTTTGCACCGGACAAAGTTCGGCCTCAATATGCAGGCAGTCGGTGGCAATCGGGACGCAGCCGAGATCTCCGGACTTGACGTCGTCCGTTTGCAGGGCTCGTCATTTCTGCTGGCCGCGCTGGCCGGGTTCATAACCAGCTATTTTGTCTTGGCCCGCGGTTCCGGGTCCTCGCCTGGCGTCGAGGATAACCTGATGCTTGAAATGGTGCTGGCAACCTTTCTCGGCGCGGCATTCTCTCCCCGGCGAGTCGTTACCCTCTGGGGTGCGGTGCTCGGCGCTGTCCTCGTTGCAGCGATCACGATCGGGTTCAAGTCACTGGGGGTGAACGTGTTCTGGCTCGGTTTCATCAAGGGGTCACTGATCCTGGCGGTTGTCGCCTTTGGCGCATTGGCTCAGCGGGGTCGTGCGTGATGCAGAAACTGACCGGTGGCGGGCAGCTTCGGTTCCGATTGAGGGATGTGTTCATCCGCTTCGGTTTCCTGCTGATCTTTGCCGGGTTTGCCGTGTTTTTCACTGCCTGGAATCCCGTATTCGTGCAGGGACAAAACCTTCTGAACATCGTCGAAGGCTCGGCCATCCTGATGATCGTGGCACTCGGCATGACGCTGATCGTGGCGACGGGCGGGATTGACCTTTCAGTCGGGATTGCTCTCGATTTCGGCGCGGCGTTCGCGATTGTCGCAATGAAGTCGTACGGTGCCGACTGGCTGACAGCCGTCTGTGTCGGCATCGCCGGCGGGTCCCTGATTGGCATACTCAACTCGCTGCTCGTCGTCGGCCTTCGGATCAGTCCCTTCATGGCGACACTCGGCACCTTCTTTATCGGCTCTTCCGTGCAGCGAATCTTCACGGGCGGCGGCGGCCCGATTTCGTTCCGGCGAATGCCGGACACGTTCCGGGATATCGCCATGGGCGAGTTCGCAGGTGTGCCCACCGAGGTCTTCGTCGCAGTAATTCTGTGCCTCGTCTATTTCGTGATTCTCGAACGATCGATCTGGGGCCGGCAGATCCACGCAATGGGCATGCAGCGTTCGGCAGCGATCGTGGCAGGAATCCGGGTTAACCGGATTCTTATCGTTGCATACATCGCATCCGCCATGACCTGTGCCGTTGGCGGTCTCATCGCTGCAGCCTCGATAAGGATGTTCACACCACTTTCGGGTTTCTCATACCTGCTGGATGCAATTGCTGCGGTTTTCATTGGTGCCGCATTGCACCCGCGGGGCCGCCCCAACGTTCCGGGGACGATCGCAGGGGTGCTGTTCCTTGGCGTCGTGACGAACGGTCTCAACCTGATGGGCCTCAACTTCAACACCAAGGATGCGCTCTCCGGCATAATCCTTGTCTCTGCACTGGCGCTTGCCGTGGCCCAGAGAAAGTTCCGATAGAGCAGATTTGTCATTCGTCCGCTCTGCTGGTTCCTGGGGTCAGCCGAGTCGACCGGAGTGCCTGCAGGCCCAATTATGCCTGTCCCGGTGCAGTCAATTGCAGGCAAGACGGGATGCCAGACCGAAAATCACGACATTCGCGTGCAAATGGTCGAAATCGGGCGCTCTTGGCAAGCAAATTCACGAATTCATCGAGGCACAATGTCTCATCACCGGGAACAATGGATTGGAAACCCGTAATGACGGGGATTGTGAGCGTCGAAACGGCGGTGTTGCAGGCAATTCGCAGATTCGCAAGTCAGACAGTGATACTCAACATGGCGCCATGGACAGTATTCGACGTGTCATTTGGCAGTTCCGGGAGCAATTCCAGTAACAAGGATTTTCCGCGCGGTGGCTCTGCCTTTTGCCATGAGGAGATCAATGCGCGTTGCGATTCGAAGGGAGTGACTACGGTTGCTGTGTCTCCGCAATTCCCGACTGGCAAGCACCAGCCTACGTGCCTGCTATCGAGAACCGAATTGGCCGGAAACTCCAACGAGCGCGAGGGCAAAACCCGCGGCTACAGCCCGAATGACATTCCAGAATTGCCATGTTCCAGAGTAGTTCTGCCACACTTCACTTGCCTTTGAGGGATCAAGCGGCGTTTCCACCAGAGCCAGCGCTTCGTTCAGTGGCACGTTTGCAGTCATCGTCGGAAGCATCGCACCAAGAACATACAGCAGGCTGGCCGCGGCAAAGCTGATTGCAGCCCGCCTCTTCCGAAATCTGAAGGCGACCAGTGCCGTGATGATCAACAGTACGGGCGTGCCAAAGAAGGCCGGTGCGAAGACGAGGTTGCGAACGCTCGCGTTCATGGCCTGCATGGCGGCGATGGCAACATTGGGGTCAGCCTCGTCCAGTCCCCACATCGTCGAGCAGACCCAGGCGAAGAAGAAGCCGAACATCGCACCGGCGAAGATGAGCGACAGGAGCGCCAGCAACTTCACAGGAGTGACCGCGATGCGGCCAGCGAGTCGAAGTGCACTCGACATCACTCGCTTCGCCAGTATTCCTGCCACATCCGGCGAATCGCTTCGCTGGACGTCCGGTACAGGATGATTGCCGCTGCCACCTGGCCTACGATTACTGCTGGCCAGGTCCTGGAGGTCCCGGGCTCGACATATTCTTGCGGTCCACAAGACGCCCGCGCCGATAGCGCTGTCAAGGCTGTGATTGGCGGGGCAAGGCGAATGCCTCGGACTATGAGGCCGCAGGCCGCGACTCCAATGGCCAGCTGTGCGGCAAGAAAGGGTCCGACTTCAAATGGCTCGACCTCCAGTGGCTGGTGAGGTTCGATACGTGTGAACATGGTCAATAGCATCGCGCCGGTAACCGACGGAAGTGCCACAATCGCAAATTCGGCATGACCAATTCCTGCCTGTCGCCAGTCTGTCCTGCCCTGCATCTTGTGCCTCAAGTCAGTTTCCGAACCCACCGGTACGGTTTGACAATACCGTACCCTTGGTTCGTTTATTTCAACCGTGAACTTGTGGATAAAGGAACATGAAGGAACCCGGCCATGCTCGGCGCAGAGACATGATTCTCGATGCCGCCGTCGCCATTCTGGCCGAGAAAGGCTGCCGCGACGCAACAATGTTGGACGTCGCCAGACGAGTCTCCGCCTCGAAGGAAACGCTATACTCCAGGTTCGGAAGCAAGTCCGACCTATTCCAGGCTGTGATCTGCCGCAACGCGAATTCAGTGCGCACAGTGCTCGAGGCACATCTTGATGGCAATACACCGGTTGAAGAGGGGCTGACTGATGTTGGGCAGGCACTAGCCGGGCTCCTCCCGGGCGACTGCGCTGTCGCGATCAGCCGAGCTGCCATTTCCGAGGCGCGCTCGGAACCGGTGCTTGCACATATCCAGGTTGAAACCGGTCGCGAAGCAACCCTGCCCTATTTCGTTCGGTATCTCGAGAAATGCCGCATCGGTGACCGGCTTGTCTTCGTTGACTCCCGGGATGCTGCCTGAGCCTTCCTGGGATTGCTGCGGGGATTCATGCAGGTCCGTCACCTGCCAGGAGTCGTCGACACCCCTGATGCCGAGGAAATCGAAGCCCGGGCAAGCAAGGCTACGGTCAGATTTCTCAGGCACTTTGGAGGTGCAGACACTGGAGACCACTGTTTTCCCTCAAGACTTCCTCAACCATGGAAAGGACGACCCGGTTGCTCGGGGCCAGAATGAAACCTGGACACTGGTCAACTGTGAAACACGATGATCAACGATCAGATCCTCGGGTCCAGAACGACCTTGATTTGTAACTCGTCAGGATCAGGCCGGCGCGTCATTGCCTCCTCGAATTCCTCAAGGGGAAATCGGTGGGTCACGCATGTGTCCCCATCGACCAGCCCCCTGGACATCAGGTCAAGGGCGGTTTCGTAAGTAAAGGGTGCAAGATGTCCTCCGAATATGTTCAACTCTTTGAATTCACCGAACATATTGAGGTCAACCTCAACAGGTTTCTTGTAGACTCCAAACACCACGACCGTGCCACGCTTGCGCACAACCTCCATTGCCCTGAGAAACGCGGAAGTCTGGCCAGACGCTTCCAGGCAAACATCTGCTCCACGCCCGTCCGTGAAATCACTGATCGCCTCGGCGAGTTCGGTGTCGTCCGGGTCGAATGCATGGTCGGCGCCCAGACTCAGTCCAACAGTACGCTTTGCCTCGCCCGGGTCTACCAGGATCAGCTTGCGCGGGGTCTTGAGCCGGGCGGCCTGCAGCATCCCCATCCCGATCGGTCCTGCCCCGTGAATGACGACGACATCCTGGAACTGGATGCCTGCACGCTCCACACCATGGATCGCGTTGGCGAGTGGTTCGGTATAGCAAGCGGCATTTTCGCTCAATCCCGCGGAAACCTTGTGTATGACCGTCTGGGCCGGATAGAGCATGTACTCGGCCCACGCGCCGTCCCTTGTGGCTCCCAGCACCTCCATGTTGTCGGTCAGGTGGTAAAGTCCGCGCTGTCGAAAATAGTCCATGCCGTAGGAGACGTTGAGTTCTGCAACGGTTCGGTCACCCTCTTCAAGCCCGTGCAACTCGCCCGCTCCATCTCCCAACGCAGCAACAGTGGCGGTGAACTCGTGGCCAGGCGTGAATGGAAAAGGCAATTCCCAGGGCCCGGTACCATCATGCATGGCCCTGTCGGCAGCACAGACGCCGGCAAGGTCGACGCGCACAAGGACTTCCCCCGGTCCAGGTGCCGGTACAAGCTGATCGCTGACCAGTCGATGCTGCCTGCCAAAACCAAAGCAACGTACCGCCCGCATGCTATCCTGCGTCATCCCGTCTTTCCTTGTCCTGTCCCGATGCAATCCGCATCGCGGCAGGTGGGCAGCAATGCGGATTTGCATCAACGAATGAATTCAAGCTCGACCTTTGTCAAATCGAAGGATGGATAGCACGGCAGCACAGCACAGGGCACGGATTGGCGGCGGACTTCGCGTGGGTGAATTTCGGGCCTCATTCGTTCCCGGAGACGGCGTACGGCCGGAATGGCCCTGTTGAAGTGAATCCCTCCTGGCCAATGCACCTGGCTAATCGGAAACCGGAGAATGGCCAGGCGGATCGCCGGACAGTCGCGAATGAATTTGAACAAACACGCCCGCCGGATTACTGCACCTCGATCAATTCATCGCAACGGGTATCAACGATGTCAGAAAAAGCGACGGCGGCGATCATTGGCGGCGGTGTCATCGGGAGCGGATGGGCGGCCCGTTTCGTCCTTTCCGGCTGGAATGTCATGGTGCTGGATCCGAGCCCGGAAGCAGAAACGGTCGTGCTGAACACGATGGAGCGCGCGAGGCGGTCATCTTCTGCCGTCTTTGACACCACACTTCCGTCGGAAGGAAAACTGGAGTTCGCTGACACGATCGAGGACGCGGTCGAGCAATCCGCCTGGATCCAGGAAAGCATACCAGAAACCCTCGAACACAAGCGGCAACTGTACGACAAGGTCCAGCAACACAGCCGGCCAGGATCAGTAATTGCCTCCTCGACATCCGGATTCAAGCCATCGGACCTGCAGGCAGGAGCAAGAAGACCAGGCGAAATCATCGTGGCGCACCCGTTCAACCCGGTCTATCTCCTGCCGGTTGTCGAGGTCGTCCGGTCCGACACGAACAACAAGGAACTCGTGAATTCGGCACTCTCGATGCTCGGCGGTCTGGGAATGTTCACTCTGCAGGTTCGGGCGGAAATCGATGCCCATCTCGGTGACAGATTCCTTGAAGCGGTCTGGAGGGAAGCTCTATGGCTGGTGAAGGACGATATCGCCACTACCGCCGAAATCGATGATGTCATCAGGATGGGATTCGGTCTGCGTTGGGCCCAGATGGGCCTCTTCGAAACCTGCAGAATTGCCGGGGGATCAAATGGAATGGAACATTTCCTCGAACAATTCGGCCCCTGCCTCGGGTTGCCCTGGACCAGGCTGACGGAAGTCCCTGAACTGGACAGCGACCTGATCGGGAAGATCTCGCGCCAGTCCGACGAACAATCAGGCGGTCATTCCATCGAGGAGCTTGAAGACATTCGGGACGCCAACCTGGTCACCATTCTGCGCAGCCTGAAGGCGCGGAATTGGGGAGCCGGCAAGTTCCTGCGGGAATTTGAGCAGACGGTCACGCCTGCCAGGCAATCGCCATCATCCCATTGCCCCATGATTACGGCATCCCGAGTCATTCCCCTGGACTGGGCCGACTACAACGGCCACATGAACGAAGCCCGATATCTTGAAATCTTCAGCCTAGCGACCGACGCATTTCTTGAAGCCGTCGGGTGCGACCAGGAATACGTTGCGGGTGGCGGCAGCTACTTCACGTTGGAGACCAGCATTCGCCACCTGGGTGAAGTCTTCCCCGGCCAGCACGTCCGTGTCAACACCTGGTGCCTCTTCGGGCAAGGCAAGAAACTTCACCTCTACCACACACTCGTGAACGATGCAGACGTTGCGATTGCAACGGGAGAACATCTCCTGATCCACATAGATCTGTCTACCCGGAAGTCGTCGGAACCAAAGGACGAGGTCTCGACTGCAATTGAAGACGCAATGCGGGTTCATGCGCTCGCGCAGTTGCCGGAGGTCGTCAGCCCAAAACTCTCGTTCAAACGCAGTGGAGCAGTCCAATGAGCCATATTGCATCCAAAGGACGCAACTTCACCACTGGCACTGCAGCCGCTCCCGTGTCACAGAATGATGTTTCAACCGGCCTGCCGGAATGGAATCTCGAGGATCTCTATCCAGGCCAGGACTCGGCTGAATTCGAGGCAGACCTGTCGTGGCTTGAATCCGAATGCAGCAGGACTGCCGAAGAATTCCGGGGACGCGTCTCGACGCTTGACGCGGCAGAATTGCTCCAAGCGATCAAGAAACTCGAAGCGATCGAGGTAAAGATCGCCAGGATTTCCTCATTTGCCCAACTCCGCTCGGCAGAGGATACGAGTGATCCCCAAAGGGGAAAGTTCCTTGGTGACTGCGAGGAACGAATGGCAGGCCTCTACAGCCTGTTGGTGTTCTTTGGCCTCGAAATCAACGGAATTGACGACGAACGATACGAGGAACTGCTGTCAATGAGTACGGATCTGCAGCGATACCGGCCCCTGCTGGACCAACTCAGGAAAATGCGGCCCCACCAGCTTTCGACCGAACTGGAACAGTACATCGTTGACCGCTCCGTGGTCAGCAGGACTGCATGGACCCGGCTGTTCGACGAAACGCTTGCAGGGATGCGGTTCCGGTTCGAAGGTGCCGAATACACGCTGGAACAGGCACTTGACATGCTCCGTTCTCACAACAGGCCGCTGAGGAAGAAATCTGCCGCGGCATTGGCAAGATCCTTCAAGAAGCACCTGCCGGTGTTCACGCTCATCACCAATACCCTGGCAAAGGAAAAAGCCATCGACGACAGATGGCGCAGGTTTCCGACTCCACAGGCGTCCCGCCACCTGGCCAATGATGTCGAGGCCGAGGTTGTCGAGGCACTGAAGGTTGCCGTTACCGAGTCCTACGAGAGGATTTCCCACAGGTACTTCGAACTGAAGGCCCAATGGCTCGGATTGAAAAGGCTCGAGTTCTGGGACCGAAGCGCGCCTTTGCCATTCGAGTCACAGACTCGTATCGACTGGAACCAGGCCAGGGACACGGTCCTGTCCGCATTCGGTGGCTTCTCCCCGGAAATGGCCGATATCGCATCGCGGTTCTTCAGCAACAACTGGATCGATGCACCGATGAAACCAGGCAAGATATCGGGGGCATTCTCTGCCTCAACCTCGACGGAAGTGCATCCATACATACTCCTGAACTACGCCGGGCGGCCCAGGGACGTAATGGTCCTCGCCCATGAACTCGGCCATGGAGTGCACCAGTTCCTTGCATCCTCCCAGGGCGAACTGCTTTCCCAAACACCGCTGACATTGGCGGAAACCGCAAGCGTGTTCGGCGAAATGCTCACCTTCCGCGAGTTGTTGAAATCCACACAGACGAGGCATGAGCGCCTTGCCCTGCTCGCCAACACGGCGGAAGACATGATCAACACCGTCATCCGCCAGATCGCGTTCTACGAGTTCGAGTCCCGGCTGCACGAACGCCGGTCAGAAGGTGAACTCACGTCAGACGACATCGGCGCCATCTGGATGCAGGTCCAAGGAGAAAGCTTCGGACCTGCCATGAACCTGGCGGCGAACTACAAGACCTACTGGTCATATATTCCGCATTTCATACACCAACCATTCTACGTCTACTCCTACGCATTCGGGCACGGGCTGGTACACGCACTCTATGCAGAGTACGAAAGCGGACAGGAGGGATTTCAGGAACGCTATCTCGACCTGCTCAAGGCCGGAGGATCCAGAAACTACAGGGACCTGCTTGCCCCGTTCGGCCTCGATGCGACGATTCCCTCCTTCTGGCAGAAGGGCCTCGATTTCATGGAGACTCTGATCGACGAGTTGGAAGAGACGATGACTTGAAGCTGCGGCGTAACAGGCCGATCAGTCAGTCGCGGGAATGACCCGCTGTTCACGTGCGAGTTCCAGCACCCGGTTTCTGATCTTTTCGAATGCCTTTTCCTCGATCTGTCTGATTCTCTCGCGGCTAACCGAATACCTGACCGACAGTTGTTCGAGTGTCATTGGCATATCGCTCAACCTTCGGTTGGTGAGAATGTCCTGCTCCCTTTCGTTCAGCACGGATAGCGCCTGCCGCAACAACAGCCCGCGCTTCTCCACTTTCCTGTGCCTCGGCGTACTGTTCCGCGTGGTTTGCGGTCTCATCCGCAATCGTGTCCAGCCATTCCCGGGAGTCGTCGTCTTCCTTGCCGATTGTGACATTGAGCGAGCCATCCCTGCCGGAAAGGCGGCCATTCATCGACCTGACCTCGTCCTGCGTCACATTCAGCATCTCGGAGAGTTCT
>CAXXUY010000003.1:0-145533 GCA_963664715.2 Paracoccaceae bacterium | reverse complement strand
AAAGGAAACTCATTGCAATCCTGTGATCCATGAACGACCTGCATGTCGCTCCGCCTTCCACACCACCTGGTCCATTGCCGATTACGACCAGTTCGTCTTCCTTTTCCTCGACCCGTACGCCACAGGCTTCCAGCCCTCTTGCAACAGCGTACAGGCGGTCGGACTCCTTGTAACGGAGTTCACGAACGCCGCGCATCACGGTTCGGCCTTCAGCAAATGCCGCTGCCACGGCAAGAATCGGGTATTCGTCAATCATCGTCGGTGCGCGCTCGGGTGGAATTTCAATGCCCTCGAGCACTGAGAACCCTGCCTTGACGTCGGCGACTTCTTCGCCGCAATCACTTCGCCTGTTTTCAAATCGAAGATTGGCACCCATTTCCTGGAGTGTCGTGAACAGACCTGTCCTGGTCGGATTGATGCAGACACCTCGAATTGTAACCTGCGAGCCCTCTGTCAGGATTGCAGCCGTCACCGGGAAAGCGGCTGACGAAGGGTCACCAGGAACGGTGAGCGGTTGCGGGACCAGTTCGGCATGGCCCTCGACCGATATGTTCTGCGCGTGATTCGTGTCCTCGACCGCAATCGTTGCCCCGAACAGGGCCATCATATTCTCGGTGTGGTCTCGTGTGCGTGCGGTTTCGGTAACGACAGTTCTTCCGGGAGCATTCAGCCCGGCCAGGAGAATGGCGGACTTCACCTGCGCGGACGGCACTGACAGCTCGATTCTGGCGGGAACCGGGCAGTCGGAACCGATGATGGTCGCAGGCAGATACCTGCCCTCGCGGGCAATGCACTGGGCGCCGAACTCGGAAATCGGATCCAGCACCCGCCCCATTGGACGGCTGCGCAGCGAGGAATCACCTGTAAACACGGCGACGATCGGGGAGGTCGCTACTGCCCCCATGAGCAGCCTTGCACCGGTACCCGAGTTGCCACAATCGATGACGTCGTCCGGAGATGAAAACCCGCCAGTGCCAAATCCGTCGATGGTCCATGTTCCTTCGTCCGAACGGTTGGCAATTGCGCCGAACTGCCTGGCAGCGCGTATGGTCGCCAATACGTCCTCACCTTCGAGCAATCCGCTGATCTCGGTTGTGCCGATCGCCAGTGACCCTAGAATGACTGCCCTGTGCGATATCGACTTGTCACCGGGAACGGCGATGTCTCCGCGAAGCGAATGTCCCGGATGTGCCGTCAATTGCTTGCCAACAGTTGAGTTCATTTCCCGCTTCCATGAACTTGTCAGACAGTTTCATTAAACAACGCATGGCGCATGGTGAAGTGCCTAAATTTCAGGAGCTGAAAGCAGCGCTCATGCGGTCGGACCTGTTATTCCGCCGCTGCAACGGGCGCTGGCTCCAGGTCACATGCATGGCCTGCGACCATTCCGGGCTGTTTCGACAACGAGGTTGCAGGCTTGCCAACGTCATGCCCCGGTCCTGGCTGATCGGCCTTGCTTCAAGGTTGCAGGTGCTGACCGGGAAACCTGCTTCAACCGGATGCAGTGACTGTCAATTTCCAATAATGTGAGATCTGATTCGGAATCATGCCCGTCACAGGCCGTTTGCGAACGCTGCGCCTGGAACAGGCAAAATCGGAACCTGACCATGGATGACCTAGCTTCTGCGCCCCACCCGGCAGTTGAACTTGCCGAAAACGTCAGTCAGCCCTTCGAACAGGCAAGGGCAATGCCAAAGAGCGTCTATTACTCGGAAGAGTTTCTCCAGTCGGAAATCGAAAGGATCTTCAAGAAGGACTGGTTTTGCGTTGGCCGTGAAGACGGCTTTGCCAGTCCCGGAGACTACATGGCCTTCGAACTGGCCGGCCAGCCGGTGATGGTGCTGCGGGACAATGACGGGAACATCAGGGCACAGGCAAACGTGTGCAGGCACCGGATGTCGAAGATCCTGGAGGGAAGGGGAAACAAACGCACTCTTGTATGCCCTTACCATGGATGGACCTATGGTCTTGACGGCCGATTGCGCGGAGCACCCGGAATGGCGCGCAATACGGGGTTTGCCAGGTCCAGATACCGCTTGCCGCAGGTCAGGTGCGAGACATGGCTGGGATGGGTGCTCGTTACGTTGAATCCGGACGCGCCACCCGTCAGCGAACACCTTGCCGAGGTCGAATCCATGATCAGGGATTACGACATGCAGAGCTATACACAGGGCTACTTCGAGGTGATGGAGTGGAACACGAACTGGAAGGTTCTTGCCGAGAATTTCATGGAAAGCTACCACCTGCCGGTCTGCCATGCGAAGACGATCGGCGGCCGATCAAGGGTCGATGAAATAGATTGCCTGGAAGGCCGGGCCGCGTTCAACTACCACACGCTGCAGAAGGAACCAGACTTCACGCTGTCGGTGGCTCACCCGGACAACACCCGGCTCAAGGGTGACTATCGATTGATGACATGGCTGTTGGCGATTTACCCAAGCATGCTTGTCACGTTGACCCCGGGATATTTCTGGTACCTTTCGCTTCATCCCGTCTCGACGGGCAGGGTCCGCATTTTCTTTGGTGGCGGAATGGCAAAGGAATTTGCTGAAGATCCTGAAGGCCAGAAGCACTTCGAGGAACTCAAGAAGCTCCTGGATGAGGTGAATGAAGAGGACCGCGGCTGCACCGAGCGCGTCTATGCCGGTCTCCTTTCGGACTTTGCCGAACCCGGTCACCTGTCGCACCTGGAGAGACCGAACTTCGAATTCGCAACCTATCTTTCCAACCGGATCCCTGCCTGAGAAAACTGGGTGTCCGGCTGAAGTCAGCCGTTGCTGCGCCAGCCCCTTGCTGGCGGGTTCGTGGTCACTGACATGCGAGGCGGGCACCCTCGGCCAGGGCCGCAAGCTTTACGTAGGCAATGTCGGGGTCGACCGGACCAAATCCGGCAAAGGTGCCAAAGCCGCAATCGGACCCGGCGATCAGCCTGTCAGCCGGCACAAACTCCAGAAATCGCTGCAGCCGTTGCGCAACCACTTCGGGGTGCTCCACAAAGTTCGTGGTGCTGTCGATCACGCCGGGAACCAGGATTTTCCGGACAGGAATCTCCTCCAGACGGTCGCGGAATACGCGCCACTCATGCGCGTGACGCGGATTTGACGTCTCGAACAGGACATGATTGGCGTTTACCTTCATCAGGGTCGCAAAGACCTTTTCCATCGGGATGTCGCAGACATGGGGGCCCTCGTAATTTCCCCAGCAGATGTGCACCCGGATCCTGGCTGGATCCAGTCCGTCAATTGCCCGGTTCAGTGCAGAGACATTCGATTCGGCGATTTCGATGAATTCGTCGTCCGTGTTGTCGGCAAACATCATGTGCCGTGACAGGGCGAGGTCGGGGCAATCCAGCTGAAGTTGCAGACCACTGTCAACAATCGTCCGGTATTCGTCGCGCATCGCATGGGCCAGGGCGTCGAGATACTCGGACCTCGACGGGAAAAACTCGTTCGGCAAGAACAGGCTGATTACACCCGGTGATGCGGCATTCATGAATCCGTCCGATGCGCCATGCAGTTCCATTCCGGCTTTCATGTTGGCGATGTCCTTCAGGAGGTCGTCCTGATTCAGGGGCTTGATGTCGCCGATGCATTTGGGCCGCGAATATCTGGCAGTTCCGCCTTCGTTGGCCAACCTCTTCAGGAATGACGGAAACATCGTCAGGTCACGCGGTGGAGACCTCGGCGTGTCGCCACCGAATCCCGAATAGCGGTCCTTTACGTAGGTTGCATAAGACACCTTGGAGGTCTCTCCGTCGGAAACGATGTCTATACCTGCCTCGACTTGCAGGCGGACGGTTTCCGACGCGGCCTCTGCCATGGTCTGGTCGAATTCCCCCCGGTCATACGCCTCGCCGTTTTCACGGGCGAAGATGAAGTCGACAACCTTCTGACTACGGGGAAGGCTTCCGACATGGGTGGTCCGGATAGATATGGTCTTGCTCCTTGATCGCGCCGGATGCAGGTGGCAGCCCGGCATGGTTTCGACGGATTCAGCGGCGCCAGGTTGGCCCGGCCGGATCGTTTGTGCCGCGCACCCTGAACAGGCCGTTCTCGCCTGAAACTGCGGGGCCAAGCGTGCGGCTCACGCCGGGAGGGACCGCGCATGTGTCGCCGGGTGCGAGAACTCTGGAATCTCCGTTCCACCCAATGCGCCAATGACCCGAGAATACCATGAGCACTTCGTGCTGGTTTGTGCTTTCGGGCTCACCGGTGATTGAGTTGCCGGTCAGGAAGTCAACTTCGAATCCCGGCCTGTCGACAATCATCGCGTCCTCGCCAATGACCCTGGCTGGCGCGGCGCTGGCCAGGGCAGCCATGTCCAAATGTCGTGCGACATAGGCGGGGACGACTTCGGAAACAGGAAGTTCCGGAAATTCCGCCAGTTCGGCGTCTGTCAGAACCGGCATGGGTCTCACGGAATCGGGAAGCGACCTGCCCTTGGTTGTATCGTAGAGGCGACCGGTTTCCGCCAGGATCAAACCATGGTCACGCGCGTCCTCGATGACCTGGGGCGCCCAGATCACCCCTCCACCGGCATCGTCCCCTCCAAGTATCGCCATGAGCATGCCGTATCTCTGGCCTATGTTCTCGAATCCCCTGAAGATTCCCGTCGGGATGTTGAAGATGTCACCTTCCTCCAGGACGACCTCTCCTGCAGTTCCCCATCTTCCCCAGAAGAACCGCCACCGTCCCTTGAGCACGTAGAACACTTCCGCGGTCCTGTGAGAATGCAGAGAGTTCCTGCATTTTGGTGGCTGGCCGGCAGCGCCGATGTTGAATCCCGGTGTTTCCCTTATGTGAACGTGCTGGTCCGGGCTTTCGGAAACTCCGCCCCCGATAATCGTGAAATTCTCCTTGAGGTTTGAGCCGGGAGTATGCGTGTCAATGAATGCGGTTCGGCATGGAATGAGTTCGCCATATCTGACGATACGGTCTCCGATGCTGTTGCTGGTCATCTGCTTCTCCTGATCATCTGGTGGATCCTGACTCTTACCCATGCTGCGAATCGACAAGGAACTCAGCTGATCAGCTGGTGCCAGATCGCTATTTCGTCGTAGAGGTTGTACTCCGCCCTGATCCCGCGTGGTCCGAATTCCGCATGTGAAATCCCGAGCATGTAGACGTTCCGCCCGGTTGGCGCGCCGAATGCACCCCCGCCGTCGTGCCGACCTCGCAGCGTCCACCTGATTGCTGCACGTTCAGGTAGGCCCGGGTCCGAGCGTCCGATCCTGTGTTCGATCCGGAAAGTCGCATCCGGAAAGGACTCGCGCAGGGCCGGCCAGAAGGATTCTGCCCCTGCGAAGCCATGGCCGGTCCTGCTTCCGGGCAGGTGAAGCTGGCAGGCCCTGTCGTACTCGTCCGGAATGATCGAGAATTCCCCGTCCATCATGCGTTCGAGAATGGCCTGGTAGCGAAGTCCCGGACCGGCGTCGTTTCCCCGGCCGGAATAGGGTGACGCCAGGGTTTTATCGTCGGGCACAAAGTGACTGACCGGCTGCTGCCTGCCATCCAGTGCGGCCCGCACGAAGTCCTGTGGTTCATGTCCGAGCTGCCGAACGATCGCTCCCTGATCGCGGACCAGCCATTCATCGTTGATTCTCCACCCGGCTTCGGCGCTTTCCTCGGCATGGCAATCCGCGATGACCCTGTAGCAGAGGGGCCTGTGCGAGGCGGCGCCGAATTTGCCCGTGCCGCCATGTGTCGCAGTCGACACGATCCGGTGCGATGAAAACCAGCTGTTCTCGCCCGTGTGTTCCCAGATGACGTCCTCGCCGAGCAGTTGCCGGTCGGGGAATTCGGCCAGCGTGGACCTTGTAGCCTCGATCACGTCCCTGTTTCCCCTTGTCACCCCTTCCGGTGAGCGAACCAGGATATCGTCCGAATAGTACTCGTAGAGCGTGTCGATCTGCCGCTTTTCCCAGATTTCCTCGGTTATTCCGAGAATGTAATCAGTGAAATCGGTGTAGGGTCGTAAACTCATGCCTGTTCTCTCCAGCCATCAGGAATTCGTGCAGTCCTGCGCAGCTTGAATTCGCACGGAAATCTCAATTGTTCCTGGGACAGGTTCTGCACATCGATTTCCTCGAGTATCTTGGCAACAGTTGCCTTGACCATGCGCGCTACGGGCTGACGCATCGTGGTCAGGCCGTAGGACTGCCAGGCAGCCATCGGAACATCGTCGAAACCGACCACCGAGACATCCTCCGGAATCCTGATTCCAAGTTCTCCCTTGAGGGTATCAATGACGGAAAAGGCCATATGGTCGCTGCCCACGAAGATTGCGTCGGGCACAGAGCCACCCTCGGCGAACATTGCCCGACAGGCGTCGGCGGCAGCCTCTCGGCAGTACTGGCCGTCGGCGCAGGCAACCGGTTCCGCGCCGCACTCGGACAGGCCAGCCCGGAATCCTTGCTCGCGTTCGCGACCGGTTGACGATCCCTGCCAGCCCGAGATGTGAGCAATACGTCGATGTCCGCCCTCGAACAGGAAGCGGGCAATCTGCCTTGCGCCCGAAAGATTGTCGGAAGCGACCGATGTCGGTCCGCTGTAGCCCTGGTGGCGATTGAACAGGATCACCGGGATTCCCTCGGCACGGCATCGATCTGCCAGCGGAACGGTCATGGCGACCGAAGCTGCAATCAGGCCGTCAACCTGGTAGTCCAGCAGGTCGGCGACGATCTCTTCAGTCTGGGTGTCTTCGTTGGAAGCCAGGAATACGAGAATGTGATAGCCATTTCTCTTCAGTTCCCGGGAAAGCAGTTCAAGCACGGTCGGGTAGAGCTGGTTTTCGAGATGTCCCACAACCAGGCCGATGATTCGCGAGTTCCCGGTTATCAATGACCTGGCCAGTGCGTTCGGACGGTAGCCGAGCCTGACCGCAGCCTGTCTGACCCTCTCGGACATCCTTGGCGACACCGAAGCGCCCGGTGTAAACACCCGGCTCACGGAAGACTGACTGACACCAGCCATCCTGGCAACCTCGGCCGCAGTTGTCTTGTGCATTCCAGAGTTACGCATGCAGGCGCGCCTTCATCACCCGGCTGTCCAGCCGCCGTCAACGAGAAGATGGGTTCCGGTCACCATGGCCGAAGCATCGGACGCAAGGTAGACGATTGCCCCCATGACGTCTTCGACTTCACCGATACGACCCAGCTTGATCTTGGACCTGATCCATTTCTCCTTTTCGGGGTCGGCAAAGGTGGACGCCGTGAGTTCGGTCCGGATGAAGGTCGGGCAGACCGTGTTGACCCGGATGCCGTAAGGGCCCCCACTCGATCGCCATCGACTTGGTCATGCCTTCGAGAGCGTGCTTGGATGCCGAGTAGACAGCGCGATCCTGGCCGCCGACGAATCCCATCTGGCTCGAGACCTGGATTATCGAACCTCCATTCGCCTTCATTCCCTTGGCCGCTTCACAGGCAATGAAGAACGCTGACCTTGCATTGAGACCCATGACCTCGTCAAAATCCGCCTCGCCTGCTTCCATGGCCGGGGTATGGCGCGCCATGCCTGCCGAGTTTATGAGGATGTCGAACGGTCCCTCGTCTTCGAGCAGTCGTACGACCGCTTGGCGGTCTGTCACGTCCAGTGCAACCGGCCTTGCCCGAAATCCTTCGTCTCGCAGGGACCTGGCGGCAATCCCCAACTGCCGGGAATCGCGGGCAACGATGACCAGGGAAGCACCTGCCTCCGCGACGGCCGCCGCGCAGGCAAAGCCGATCCCTTTGGAACCACCGGTCACCAATGCCCTCTTGCCATCAAGCCGGAAGGAGGGTGTCACCGGAACCGGATTCCGGTCACCGGAGCGCAAAACCATGAACTCTCCCTTTGCAACTCAGGATGCGCATGACGTCAGTTCCTGGCCCGGTACTGTGCGGAGCCGGCATAGGGGATGTTCAGGCCGCCGTACCGGCGCAACCGGATGTTTGCCTGCTCGGCATGCCCGGCGAATCCCTCCAGGATGCAGAGTCTCGAGCAGTACTCGCCGACAAAGGTGGCCGCTTCATCGGTCACAATCTTCTGGTAGCTATGGGTCTTCAGGAATTTGCCGACCCAGAGCCCGCCGGTGTAACGGCCTGCCTGCCTGGTCGGCAGCGTGTGGTTGGTGCCGATGATCTTGTCCCCGTATGCGACATTGGTACGCGGGCCAAGAAACAGGGCACCGTAGGATGTCATGTGTTCGAGATACCAGTCATCGCGATCGGTCATGACCTGCACATGCTCTGCGGCGATGTCGTTGGCGACTTCCAGCATTTCGTCGTGACTGTTGCACAGGATGACCTGTCCGTAATCTTCCCAACTCTTCGCGGCTGTACTTGCCGTCGGAAGGATTTCGAGGATTCTCTCGACTTCCCTAATCGTGTCCTCGGCAAGAATCCGGTCATTGGTAATCAGCGTTGCCGGCGAGTCGTATCCGTGCTCGGCCTGGCCAAGCAGATCGGTGGCGCAGAGTTCGGCATCAACAGTATCATCGGCGATGACCATGGTTTCAGTTGGACCGGCCAGGAGGTCGATTCCGACCTTGCCGAAGAGTTGCCGTTTCGCTTCCGCGACAAAGGCGTTCCCCGGGCCCACGAGCATGTCGACCGGCTTGATGGATTCGGTTCCAAGCGCCATCGCTCCGACCGCCTGGATGCCACCGAGAAGGTATATCTCGTGGGCACCTCCGAAATGGATTGCCGCTATGACAGCAGGGTGAGGTTCGCCGCCTACCGGTGGCGTGGCAGCGACGATACGCGGGACGCCGGCGACATCGGCCGTTGCCACCGACATATGTGCCGCGGCCACGAGCGGGAATTTGCCGCCGGGCACGTAGCAGCCCGCGGACTGGACCGGGATGTTCTTGTGGCCGAGGATGACGCCGGGCAGGGTTTCAATTTCGATGTCCAGCATGGAGTCACGCTGCGCCCGGGCGAAATTCCGCACCTGGTCCTGCGCGAAACGGATGTCGTGCAATTCCTGGCCGGAGAGTGTCGAGACAAGTCTCTCGATCTCGGTTTCCGAAAGCCTGAACGTGTCTGGTTCGAAACTGTCGAATTTTGCCGACATTTCCCGAACCGCCGCATCTCCCTTTTCCTCGATGTCGAGCAATGCCGCGCTCACTGTCTTGCGAACGCCTTCATCGTCCCTTGACCGCTCAAGTTCGGGTTTGCCGGTCTTCAGATACTCAATCGCCAATTTGCTTGCCTCCTGATTCCGGGACAGGTGCTCCCCTTACCCCACGATCGTAGGTCTCCCAACCCTCTCCATTGAATATGTCGACACCCAACTGTCTCAGCACATCCGGAAAATCGACCATCACCCAATTGTCGGCGATCTTCCCGTCTGCAACCTTCCAGAAGTCCATGTAGCGAATCTTGACCCGTTTTCCGGTTGGCTCCACTCCCATGAAACTGCCGGTGTGCAATGCCTCCTGACGACCAAATGCAGCGGCCCACTCGCCCATGTAGAGACGCGCTTCGTCTATGCAGACCTTGTCCGAAAACGCAGCCTGGAAAGGCTTCTGCCAGTTGTCCTGGAATTCCCGCAGACCGTTCTTGACGCCGCATCCGCAATTGCCCATCCATCGAAAGTCTTCTGAAAAGAACTCTCCGATGTCCTTGATCCTGTGGTCATTGAGCCCGTCCACCATGGCCTCGATGACATTGCGGGTCTCTTCAGTCTTCGAACGATCGGTGTTGCGCGTCAGAACCCCCTGTTCAGGCCGGGAACCCTTCATTGCATGTCACTCCGTAAGCTGGCCCGCTATGCCCGGTTCCCGCCTCGACAACCTCCTGCATTTGCTGCGGTCGTCATTCGGCCTTCGCAGAAACGGCCGACATTACCTGTTGCACCCAAATGACCTGACTGCCATGGCATGTTTGGCCGGGTAAGCGGAGCTTCGTCACTCGTCTGCCCTTGCTTTCAACGGCGCCCGGCAGCAGGGATTCGACGGTCGCAATCCCGACTGCAAACCGGTTTGCATACGATTGCAAAGGCATTATGGGGGCCATAGCACGGCAAATTGAGATACGGCAACAGGATTTTGAATGGGAGGGTCCGGTGCAGACAGATGAGCAATTTCGAGTCCGTGAATTTCTTTGCGAACTGCTGCGCGTCCCGGATAGCCAACTTGTCGACCTTGCCCGAACAGTGCTGGCAGAGGATGCCGTGTTCGACGTCGCCCATCCGGTCAACAGGCTGGAAGGACTGCAGCACATTCTTGAGGGATTCATCGTGCCGTTGCGCAAGGCTCTCGCTGGTGCAATGCGACGGGATGAATTGTTCATCGCCGGAGCCAACAGGCGCGATTATGGCGGTGAATGGCTGGCCTCGGTTTCTCACTATGTCGGCAACTTCAACAGCAGCCTCTTTGGCATCGGGCCTTCTGGCAGGATGGCGTTCCTTCGTTCGGGCGAATTCATCCGGGTTGAAGAGGGACACATCGTCGAAGCGAAGATCATCATGGATTTTCCTGACCTGATGAGGCAGGCTGGCTGCAACCCGTTTCCGGAAGAACTGGGTGCCGAAATACTGTTTCCCGGTCCTGCGACGCATGATGGAATCCTGCCAGGAGATCCGGAACGCGGCGAGAGGACTCTCGATCTCGTCGAGGGAATGCTCGGAAATCTGCGCGAGTATGACCCGGTGTCGTTCTCATCGGCACGACAGACAGGAGAAGACGGATTCTGGCATGACGAGATGTTCTGGTACGGGCCGGGAGGGATTGGTTCGAACTTCCGGTGGGAAGGGTTCGTCAAGGACCATCGAAAGTCATTCCTGGAAGCCTTTCCCGACCGCGCTGGCGGTGACCACTACTGCCGCATCGGTGATGGCGACTACGCGGCGGTTTCGGGATGGCCTTCGATGACGATGACCCATTGCGGCCGCTATCTGGGAATCCCAGCGACCGGCCGCCAGTTGACGCTTCGGGTCATGGATTTCTATCGTTGCAGGGATTCCAGGATCATGGAGAACTGGGTGCTGCTGGACTTGGGTGATCTTGTGCGGCAGATGGGCGTCGACATTTTTGCAAGTGGCTGATCGCTGCTGATTGAATTCAGAATTTCGTGCAAGTCGCCACTGTTAGAATTGGAATTGTCCGAGCAGTGCCTAATCAGCTTTTGACGTTTTGATCACGCAAGACAGGAAATCCGCAATACTCAACTGCATTCGATCCCTGAATTTGATTCCAGGCAACAGGTGACTGGTCACGGCTGCACCTCGCAGTGCAACGGCTGCAGTGTCCTGCTGACACGATCATGGAGGCGGTTGTCGTGGTCCAGCCCGAACAGGGAGGCCAAGCCATCGACCACCTGCATGGCCATGTTCCTTTCCCGGCAAAAGCCGGAACTACCTCGCGGAAATCCTCGGATCATGATTCACGGACGGGCCCGAGCGACCGTTTCTCCGGGATGCCAGTACGGCTGCGCCGGGCTTGAACTCAACCAGGACGTTCATGTCGTTCATTTCCGGATCGAAGTCCGTGCCGAGGCCACCGAACCAAACGTCTCAAGGCTCGGCACATTATGGCGACGGCAGGTCCCAGCCGGTTCGTCGGGTTCCCGGACGGCAATGCCGGGGCTGCATTTGATTGCAACCGCGATCCATATGGCAGTTTGGCGTGGCAACCTGACCGGTTAGTACAACAGGCGTCCACCATCGGCGATTATTGTGGATCCGGTGCAATACGTCTGATCGGCAGCCGTGCGTACGATTACGTCAGCTATTTCTTCAGGATCGGCAATTCGCTTCAGGGCGAAGCTCTTTACCCTCTCCGCAATTTCATCCTCTGTCCAGTTTGCTGCCATGGCGGTTCTGGTCAATCCAGGAGCCACCGCCATCACGCGTATGTCCGGGGCAAATACCCGGGCAAGGCATTGGGTTATGCTCTCGACGGCCAGCTTGGAGGCAGAATACGCAATTGAACTGCCCAACCCGGTATGTGCCGCAACTGAAGAAATATTCACGATGGCACCGCCGGGCTTGTCGGCGCGCAGAAGTGAGGCGAGTTCGCGGCAGACCTTCAGCGGACCGATCGAATTCACCTGGAAGTTGCGTTCAATGATCTCATCCGTGAGTGCGGCCAGGTCATGGTGCGGAACGACGGTCGTCCACCCGGCGTTGTTTATCAAGTAGCTGATGAAGGCCTCGTTTTCAGAGATGTCCTTGTACAGTTCCACCAGGCTGTCAGTATCGCTGACATCGCATTGAACGGCGCGGTGTCCCGTTCCATCCAGACCGGCTACCACCGTTTTCGCGTCCCTGCTCGAGGAGCGATGCAGCACTATCACCCTTGCGCCGCGCGCCGCGAACATCCTTGAGGTTGCTGCGCCAATTCCCCGGCTTGCACCCGTAACGAGGGCGACCCGCCCTTCCAGGTCTGACATGAGTTTCTCCTTGCTTTGTGGCTCCAGGCAGCTTGCCGGATGTTTGCAGTTCTGACCAGACTGAAATGGAATTCTGCCAAAAGTGCTCGCCCCGGAACCCGTCAGAACACACGCTTACCGTCATCAGTCGGATACTTCCCGGGCGACTTAGTTGCTGCCAACACGTTCGAATTGGAGATCGGGGGTCTTGGCCCTGATGGCGAATCCAATCTGAAACCCCACAACCGGCAGACGCAAACGCACGAGCGCACGGACGCCCGTGGCTGGCAGTTCTAGGTCAAGTCCCGATTGACATGCAAGTTGAAATGTTAGTACCTTCCCCAAAATGGAGGTGCCTATGTCTTCGCTGATCTCTTCGAATCTGTTGGAAAGACTACGCAACATTGATACTCCATCAATTTGCAATGCTCTAGAAATTTGTGCGCCGGAACGGCGCGGTTACGGTTATACGACCAAACCGTTCTTTTGCCTCCGCCCGGGATTGAGGCCCGTCGCGGGCTATGCTCGTACGCTTACAATTCGATCGGAAGTGCCACACGGATACGAGCCCGAAATGTTCAGAAAGCGGCAGGTTGACTATTTTACCTATGTGGAGCAGGGAGGGCCTCTGCCTTCCGTAGTCGTTGTTCAGGATCTGGATGCGTCGGTTGGCAAGGGAAGTTTCTGGGGCGAGGTCTTCACCAACGTTCACAAGGGGTTGGGGGCCATCGGTGCGATAACGAACGGTTCGGTTCGTGACCTGCCCAATGCAGCAGAAGGATTCCAGATCCTTGCAGGGATGGTTCTTCCTTCGCGTGCGTGGGTCAACGTGCGCGAATGGGGCGTGCATGTAACGGTGCACGGGATGGAAGTCGCATGCGGCGACCTGGTTCATGCCGACCAGCATGGAGCTGTCGTAATTCCTCACGATGTAGCGACGGAACTGGCTGAAGCGGCTGAATTTCTGGCCAGACGGGAGAAGGTCATGATCTCCGCGGCCAAGACGCCCGGGTTTACTGCCGGAACCTTCGCCCGGAAGATCGAGGAGATGGCTGCAATGCGGGCCTGAACGCCCGTCCCGGATGAATCCGGGCAGGTGGGGTTTGTCCCACATGCCCACATCTCCTTTCTCGACGAAGACTGCTGTCACTCACCTGCGTCGTTCACGCGCGGTCGGAGCCTACATCTTCAACCCGACGGCAGTCAAAAGGGCCGCGTTGTCCTGGAGCTGCCATGTGAAGAAAGCCGAGAACTCGGCCCGGTCCATGAACCTTGGCGTGCGCCCCAAGTTTTTCACGGTAGCGGCATACCGCTCGGTGGCTGTTCCCTGTTGGCAGGCCTCGTCAAGCCTGGTCGGGATTTCTTTGGACGAACCAGCCGGGGCAAACAGTCCGAACCAGATCGAATTACACAACGGCGCTCCTCCGACCTCGTCAATCGTGGGAACGTCTGGAACGGAATCGAGCCGCGTTCCGTTCAGCACGACCAGTGGCTTGAGGCCGTAGTTCAGGATGGAACCGTTGGGATCGACCAATTCGTCAACCCGCCCACCGAGGATCGACTTTGCAGCCCGCGCTTCCGCCTTCGTGGGGAACGTATTTGAAATTCACGTCGTAGGCGGCAGCAACAGTTGCCTGCCCGATATGCGGAAGCGAACTCGGCGGGAGCGGCTCCGGGATTTCAGTGTCCGGTAGCGGAACTGCCTGAACCGGCGGGAGGGACGGCCGGTGGCGGCACAACGCCTGCGGGATTTCTGCAATGCCTTGCCGATGCGGTCATAAAGGCGGCTGTTGCGGGCAAGGCCGAACACGTCGTCAATATCCTCGGCCTCGCACCAGGCCATGATTTCCTCCCGGCAGAAGCCACTGTCACCCCGCAGGATGATCCGGGTCTGCGGCCAGGCCTGCCGGATCTGCGGAATGATCCGCCCGAGCTCGTCAAGGGCACCATCGGAGGCGTCCCTGTCGGCGGTGCGAAGACGGCTGCGCAAGATGTCCTCGCCGCAGAAGATGTAAAGGGGAAGATGGCAGTGGCAGCGATAATGGCCGTGCAAGAACCGGCCTTCCTGCCCGCCATGCACCGGATCATCGGTGGCATCCATGTCGAGAATGATCTCCTCGGGTGCCTCCTCATGCATCTCGAGGAACAACGACACCATGAGACGGTCGATCCTGCCGGGGTCGGCGACGATCCGCTTGTAGCGGTCCGATGCCGCATGCCCCGCAGCGCCAAGCTCCAGGCGGTTCAGCGTGCTTGATGCCGCCAGAGCATGGCCGCGGTCGCGCTCGCGGACGCGCCTGTTGCCAGCCAGGTCGTCACATCCGCTTGCCAGGGCCAGTGCTGGATCACTGCGCAGCCGGTCATGGTCGTTGAGATCCTCATAGCCCAGTGCCAGCGCCATCACTCTCCGGGCAATCATGCCGGCAACGGAGCGCTCGATGCGCCGTTGATCCCGATGATCGGCAAAGCAGGCGGCAAGACGCCGTGTGACATCGAGGAGCCTGCCGGCCTCCCTCAGCAGCATGGCGCCGCCATCGGATGTCATCTGTCCGCCGTCGAAGGCACCGACAATCCTGCGTCTTCCGAGGGCTTCAAACTCGCACTGTTCCGGGTTACACTCTGTCTGCATGGGGTTGGGCTTCCGTATTTGTGTATGTCTTTGTAACCATTCACAAATATAACAGAACCCTTCCCCATGTACAACCGCATGGTGCAATATGCGGGCTAACTGACAGATGAACTGGTCGTTCGGCTATCTCGGTTTGAACATACGGGTTCTGGTGCCCCCTTGCTGGCAACGCCAGCGTCCAGTCTTGTTGAATTCTTGGTTCCGTTCATTAACGGCGACGGTTTCAACAAGGTGAGAATTGCCTGACTCCGGTCGACAGGCCTCTTCAGTTGGCGGCGGTCGGGTAACAACCGGCCAGCCGAGCCCGCAGGATGACGAGGCTGACAACCACGTCAAGAGTTGGTGTCGGGACATCGGCTTGACGCGCGAAATCTTGAACGATCCGAAGTATATTATCGATCTCCATGGGTCGTCCGAGATCAAAATCCTGGCTCATGGAGGGTTTCTGGCGCGCTCCCGAACCGGAGGAGAAGACTCTCAAGGTATCGTCGGCGAGCCCGTCAAACCCGTGTGAACGCGCCACGGCGGCGCCCTCCAGAAAGAGGGCGCGAGCAACAGGTTGCGCGTCGGGATCGTTAATGACGTCATACGCCTGTCCGCCGGTCAGCACGGATGTCGGAGCGGAGGACAGATTGCGCAGCAGTTTGTGCCACATCGTGCGCCGCAAATCGTCTTCAAGCTCGAACCGGGTTCCAGAAGCAGAAAGTACAGGCAACATCGGTTTGATCTGGCTTGCACCTGCCGGCGTTGCGCAGCCGATTATGAAACGGTTGCGAGGAGAGCGATTCTGCACAAGGCCGGGCTCGATAACCTGGTTGGTGGAGTGGATGACCATTCCGACTGCCTGATCCGGAGAAACGATCGAGGCGATTGTACCCTCCGGGTCCAACCGGCGCGTGTCGGGCACCATTCCGTCGATGTCGAAGCCCAGACTGTACCACCAGAAGATGCCATTCATGGCGGTGATGACAGGCGTTCCTTCCCGCAAGAGGGCCTCAACCTGAGTAAGCAGGCCCGGGAGCGCAGGAGCCTTTACGGCCGTTACAACCAGATCCTGCGGCCCGAACGTACAGGGGTCGTCGGTTGCGATGACATGGCAACACACGATCTGGCCATCATGCCTGCGCACCCGGAGGCCTTGCTTCTTGATGGCGGCCAGATGCGCACCGCGGGCAAGGACACTGACCTCATGGCCATTGCCGTGAAAGACGCTCGCCAGAAACCCCCCGACCGCGCCAGCACCCAGTATCAGGATGCGCATGACTGGTGAAGGCCGGACCGCGAAAAGCGGACAGCCAAAAAGACTGTTGACATGAAGTGTCCAGTTGTTAGTGTTGGTTAGGTTATCGTTAACCCTTGATCGAAAGTCACGAACAAATCTCTCGCTTTCTGCGTTTTGGGTGATCGTTGGAAGGTAGCGGCCAGCTAAGGCTTGGCGTTCGCTGACGCGTGATATCAATCAACATCCAAATCAACAACTGGGAGAATGCCGTGTTTAGAACGAATCTAGGCAAGACAATCGTGACCGGACTGGTGGCGATTGGCGCTATCAGTGCGGTCTCCGCGCATGCACAGACCATCAAACTTGTCATGAGCCCACCGGCAGTGGAAACGAACCGCTACTGGAACACACCCGGCGATTTCGCCCTGGGTCCGTCCATGCAAGGATTGGTCGGTCATGATCCCGTATCGGGCGCCTATGACAATAGCGGTCTGGCCGAAAGCTGGACACACACTGAAGACTTTCTGGAATGGACCTTCAAGCTGAAGCCCGAGGCCCAGTTCCACTTCGGATGGGGACCCGTCACAGCTGCCGATATCGTGCACAGCCTTGCACTTCACACGGGTCCGGACACGACGTTGAACGGGATAAGCCAACTGGAGGGTGCTGTCGCAGAAGCGATCGATGACCATACAGTCAAGTTTACATTGCCTGCCCCGCAGGTCGATTTCCTGTTCGTGCATGGCGGTCGCGGATCACTGGTCATCTATTCCAAGGCCCAATTCGATGCCGAGGGGCTTGAGGGCTATGATGCCATGCCAGCGGGCACCGCAAACCTTCGATATGTCGAACGCAATGTTGGCCAGGGTCTGAACTTCGAGAAGGTACCAGACCATTGGTCTGGAGAAGATGCAAGGTTTGACCGGCTTGAACTGGTCTTCGTATCGGAACCAGCGACGACTCTCGCGAAGCTTCTGGCCAACGAAGTCGATATAGTGATCCTCCCGCGTGAACTTCAGGGCGATGCGCTAGACGCGGGCTTTGAGGTGATCCCTTCAACCAACGCGTCCAATCAGACGACGATGCTGTTCAACGGGACGTTCCTGTTGCCGGGCTATGAGGGTCTGGATGAAACCCTGCCTTGGCTGGACATCCGCATTCGCGAAGCGATCAACCGGTCCATCGACCGTGAGACCATGATTGACGTGCTCTACGATGGCCGCGCCGAGATCCTTCCCGTCTTTGGCATGGATCCGCGTCATGAGGGTTATGTTCCCGAACTGGCCGAACGGTTCGAAGCCGAATACGGGTATGACCTAGAGAAGGCTGGGGCCCTGATGGAAGATGCCGGTTATCCGGACGACTTCTCGAACCCGGTGATCCCGATCCTGTCATCCACACTGGCTGGCAACCCGGAATTCCCGGCAATGGCTGAGCTGATGCAGGTGTTCCTGGACGAGGCGGGATTCCAGACCGAGATCGTTGAGATGGACTGGGCCAGCCTCGGCGCCCTTCGCACGGCACGCGAAGCCAAGATGTTCCACCCCATGCGCAACCTGCCGGTGAAGCCCAGTGCTGTCGGCATCAGAAACTACTATTCGGCAACAGGGGGCCCGCGCAACAACTACGAAGACGAGGTTATCGAAGGGTTGATGGCCAAATACATGGTCTCGATTGATCCTGCAGAACGCGAGGAACTTGCAGGGGGGATCTTCACTCGTGTGTTTGAGCAATACGCCGTGGCGCCACTGGCCAGTATCTCGGCTGAGGTGATTGTGAATCCCGAAACGGTGTCCGAGTGGGTCTTCCCGGGCACGACATCGGTCGGCATCAGTCATTTCGGATCAATTGTACCGGCGGAATGAACCGCACGTAACGTATCGTCCGGGGCCTTGCTGGCCCCGGAACCCCATCTCCGAACAGCGCTGGAGCCGACTGCATGCTTCGCTTCGTCTTGATGCGGATGTCGCAGATGCTTGTTTCGCTGCTGGTGATCACGTTCATCGTATTCAGCCTGAGCCACTTGACCGGCAGCCCGATCGACGCGCTACTGCCCGATGATGCCACACCGCAGCAAATCGCATCGCTGACCGAGCATCTCGGCCTGAATCGACCCTACTATGTGCAATATCTGACATTCCTTCAGAATGCCGCTGTCGGTGATTTCGGCGATTCAACAAAATGGAGGGGCAGCACAGCTGCCCAAGTCGTGCTGGAACGCCTGCCAGCTACTCTGAAGCTTGGCGGATTGGCAGTTCTCATCAGTGTGGTTACTGCCATTCCGATGGGCGTCATGAGCGCCGTCTGGAGGAGGTCCATATTCGACCGAATGGCCAGTGTCATAGCGCTTCTCGGGCAATCTCTTCCGACGTTTTGGCTGGGTATCGTGCTGATGTGGATTTTCGCGGTGATCCTGGGCTGGTTTCCGACCTCTGGCTATGGTGGGCCAGCCTACATGATCCTTCCGGCGATAGCGATGGCCTGGTTCCAGATCGCAGCCCTGACGCGGTTGACACGCTCTGCCATGTTGGAGGTTCTCGATTCGGAATATGTCAAACTTGCCCGCATCAAGGGCGTGAACGAGCGCAAGGTGATCTGGAAGCACGCCTTCCGAAATGCAGCCATCGTGCCCGTCACCTATTTCGGCGTCCTCGCCGGATCATTGCTGACCGGATCGGTGGTCGTGGAAACGGTGTTTGCATGGCCCGGCACTGGCCTTTTGGCCATTGATGCAATTCGCGGGCGCGACTTTCCTGTCGTTCAGTCAGTCGTACTATTCTTCGCGGTCTTCTACCTGCTGGCGAACTTTCTGGTCGACGTGCTCTATGCGGTTATCGACCCCCGCATCCGTTACAGTTGACGGGGTCGGTATCGATGGCACGAAAACCGAAGTTCTTGAGGCATCTGCCGATCATTCCAATCGTGGTCTTGATGATCGTGCTGATCATTCCCGCGCTGTTTGCAGACCTGATTGCACCGCATGACCCTTACAAGGCCTACTTGCGAAACCGTCTGGAACCACCGCTATTCTTCGGCGGTACGACAGAGTTCATCCTTGGTACCGATCGACTGGGCCGTGATATACTCAGCCGAGTCATGCACGGTGCGCGCTATGCATTGATCATTTCTCTGGTAGGGATCGTTCTGGGGGCAATTGTCGGCACCGCGCTTGGCCTGATTGCCGGCTACATGCGCGGCCATATCGAAGCATTGATCATGCGAGTGGTCGATATCACCTTTGCCCTTCCCAGCATCCTGCTGGCGCTTGCGCTTGCCGCTGTGTCCGGTCCAAGTTTTGAATTGGTTATCTTTGTCGTGATCTTCGTCATCTGGGGCTTCTTCGCCCGTCAGGTGCGAGCCGAAACGCTGATTCTGAGAGAGCTCGATTTTGTCGCCCGAGCGCGGGTGGCCGGCGCATCAGACTTCCGGATCCTGTACAAGTACATCCTGCCCAACATCGTCAACACCATCGTGGTGCTGGCCACGTTGCAGATCGGGGTCGTAATCGTGCTGGAAGCAACCCTCAGTTTCCTTGGCATTGGCATTCCGCGTCCTGTCCCCGCGTGGGGCCTGCTGGTTGCAGATGGCCGACAGTTGATCGTTTCAAGTTGGTGGGTATCGTTTTTCCCGGGAATGGCCATTTTGCTGACGGTTCTGTCTGTCAATATGCTGGGCGACAGTTTGCGTGACTGGCTTGACCCGAAACTGAGGCAACTGTGAGCGATGTCTGAGACAGTTCTTCAGGTCAAGAACCTTCGCACGGTGCTGGACCTCCCTGGTGGTCCTGTTCCGGTTGTGGATGATGTCAGTTTCGACGTGGGCGTCGGCGAGACCCTGGGCATTGTTGGCGAATCCGGCAGTGGCAAGTCCATGACTGCGCTTTCGATCATGCAGGTATTGCCCAAACCAATCGGGCGGATAGAGAGCGGCCAGATCCTGCTGGAAGAGACCGACCTTGTCGGCATGTCCGAACAGAGGATCGGCAAGATACGCGGGCGCGACATAAGCATGATCCTGCAAGACCCGCACACATCGCTCAACCCCGTCTTCACAATCGGCAATCAGGTGACCGAGGCCTTGCAGATCAACAATCCCGGCACACCTCGCAAATCGCTGTTCGCCCGTGCCGTGGACATTCTAAAGAAGGTGAATGTGGCGGATGCCAAGCGCCGCATCCATGCCTATCCCCATCAATTGAGTGGCGGGATGAA
This sequence comes from Paracoccaceae bacterium, assembly GCA_963664715.2. Lineage (GTDB taxonomy): Bacteria > Pseudomonadota > Alphaproteobacteria > Rhodobacterales > Rhodobacteraceae > JAPOXR01. The sequence continues at coordinate 125,122 of CAXXUY010000003.1, read as the reverse complement.
GCAGCGCGTCGTGGGTGCCATCGCCATTGCCGGCGCGCCCAAGATCATCATCGCGGACGAACCAACAACGTCCCTGGACGTGACGATCCAGCTCCAGTACCTGCAATTGCTGCGCGACATTCAGGACGAGACCGGCACAGCGATCATCTTCATTACCCATGATTTGGGAATCGTCGCACACCTGTGTCACAGGCTGGTGGTGATGTATGCGGGAAAGATTGTCGAATCCGGCACTGTTGCGGATGTCTTCAGCGCTCCCTCGCATCCATACACCGAGGCATTGTTGAAGTCAGTTCCCAGTGTCAACCGGAAGCTGGATCGGCTCTATGCCATCGATGGACAACCTCCGGCCCTTGTCGCGGAAAGTGTGGGATGCAGTTTCGCGCCGCGCTGCCCCTATGCACTTGAAACATGCCGAAAGCAGTTACCGCCGGAATCCCATGCGCTGAGCGGTGCCGAATCGCACCGCGCAAGCTGCTGGAACATTGAAAGGGCAACATGACGGCCCTGCCGATATTGGAAGTGATGGACCTGACCAAGCACTTTCTGGTTCCGCACGGATTGTTTGGGCGGCAAGAGCATGTCGTTCGCGCCGTCGACCAGGTGAACCTTATGCTGGAATACGGTCAAACCCTGGCCGTGGTGGGCGAATCCGGATGTGGCAAGACCACCTTGGCGCGAATGCTGCTGAAGCTGCTGACTCCGACTTCAGGCGCAGTGAAGATCGAGGGCAAGGACATAGGCACCATGTCAAGGGCAGAGGTGAAGCAATTTCGAACCAGTGTTCAGGCAGTGTTCCAGGACCCTTGGGCATCGCTGAGTCCCCGGATGCGCGTCTATGACATTGTCGCTGAAACTCTTGTAATCAATGACAACCTGACAAGGGGCGAATTGACCCGACGAGTGGACGAGGCCCTGATCGCCGTCGGTCTGCGCCCCGATCAGGCGAAGTACTATCCGCACGAGTTTTCCGGCGGCCAGCGCCAGCGGATTGCCATTGCCAGTGCGATCATCGCCAGGCCCAAACTGATCATTCTGGATGAACCCGTTTCGGCACTGGATGTGTCGATCCGGTCACAGATCATGAACCTCTTCAAGGAACTGCAGGACTCCGTTGGATGCAGCTATGTGATTGTTGCTCATGACCTTGGGACTACCCGCTTCATGGCTGACCGGATTGCCGTAATGTATCTGGGCAAGCTGGTTGAAATCGGGCCGACGGACGACATGTTCGATGCACCGTGCCATCCCTACACCCAGGCGCTACTGTCAGCGGCACTTCCGGTGCAGGTAGGCAAGGTGCATGAGGCAATCGTATTGAGCGGCGAGGTTCCTTCGCCAGTCAACCCGCCGACGGGATGCCCATTCCACCCCAGGTGCCAGAGCTTTCTTGGTGACATCTGCAAGACGTCGCCCCCCTTGCCCAAGGCAGTCGGGTCGCAAGATCACATCATGAGTTGCCATATCAAACCTTGATGGGACGGTGACCTCGCCAATTCGCTGACTATGGTTTGCTATGGACAGGATCGCGGCGGCATCCGGTTTGGCGAGACCGACCTTCAGGAACAGATGTCTGCCCGTTTGCAATCAGCAGGTTCGGGGTCGAGTCCTTGACTCGACTTTGCACGATTGTGCTGCGAAGCAGAGTGTTTCAACCATGCGCTGGATCCTTTCCGGAGGGACTTTGAGCCTGTCATGTTCGGCCAGGAGGCCGCAGGTGGCATGATCGGCATTTGCGGGCGGCAGGATTTTCTGTCGTTCCCGGTCTGATGCGGAGCGTTGGAAAATGCCATCCAGCCAGAGCCGGGTCCGCACCGCGGCGATGGCGTCGGAGAATGTGAAGCTGGATTTCCGGTACCACGCGGCTGCACAGGATTGCGGTGTCCTGGCGAGGATGTCGCCGGCCCACAGGCAGACCAGGCTGTAGAGTCCGAGGAGCACCGGTGTGGTCCGTTCGATTGCGGCATCGGACCACTGCCGCTGGGTCTCGAGGCCGAGATGGGCGCGCATGTCCTGGAAGGTGACCTCGATCTGCCAGCGCCGCACGAAGATGGCGATGATCCGTGCCGGGTCCATGTCGGTGTCGGTGCTGAAGAAGGCCTGGGGGTCTCTGCGGCCTTCCGGGTCCCGCACCAGGAACTGTTGTTTCCCGGATTGAGTTGCCGCGCAGCGCGGTAGATTTCCCGGATTAGGCCGACGCCGATTTGCCTGGAAACCGGATTGGACGCAATTACCGCCCCAACGGGAGCGGGGTCTATATCGGCACCCGCCCGGGCAAGGCGAGCGTTCAGGGCATCTGCCGCAAGGTGAGTGAACAGACGGCAAGACGGCATGTGCTGATGTCAGCCGAGGACATGGTGAAACGCCTGAACCGGATGCTGTCCGGATGGGCGAATTACTACGATCTTGGACAGGTCAGCCCGGCCGGGCGCGCCATCGATACTCATACCACCCGGCGGCTGCGACGGTGGCTCTGTCGGAAGCACAAGGTCAGAGGCGGGAAGTTCGTGCGCTTCCCCGATGAACGGCTGTGGGAGAACTATGGCCTCATTCGCCTTGGTCAGACGACCAGGAGCCTTCCGTGGTCGAAGGCATGATCCCGTCGGAAAGCCGGATGCAGGAAACCCGCATGTCCGGTTTGATGAGCGGGGGTGAGGAAACGCAGGTCATGACCGAGACTGAGGCACCGGCACGAGGCGAAAGCCGCCGGACAACGGCCACTCGCCCGCTCACCACATTGTTGGAACTTTCCGAGGCAATCAGTCCAGACGGCTCACCCTTGCCGAATTCCTCGGGGTTCGGGGCACGGCGCTTGGGGTCGGCGTAGCTGACAAGCAACTCCGCGGTCGCGCCCGTTCCTGGCAGCACACCAATGAAACTGCCAATTCCGCAGCTTCGCAGAAGCGTGACAGGGCACGGTCTCCATTCGCTCCACGGTGGAACCTTGAAACCACCGCCAGCGACGGCCGGCAGTTTCACATCCTTGAGAGTCGCTGCCTGGTAGAGCACCTCGGACAGTGCAAAGAAACCGATCAGGAGCGGAATGACCGTGAGACCCGCCGACAGAGAGAAATTGTCGAAATTGAACCGGGTCCGACCTGTCATGGCATCCGGACCGATGGACGCAAGGACAACCCCATTGTCGCCGAGAGGAGTCCCTTGAGCATCTCACCGCCGGACACCCAGGCGACGGTCGTCAGTGCGAAGACGAGCAGGGCAAAGGTCTCGATTGGTCCGAACCGCAATTCAAATTTCCCCAGTTGGGGTGCAATCAGGACCAGGACGATGAGCGAGAACACTCCTCCGACGAATGATGCGACCGTCGCGTAGCCCAATGCCAGGTCGCCGACACCGCGACGTGCCATCGGGTAACCGTCGAAAGCTGAGGCGGCGGATTGCGGCGTGCCTGGCACGTTGATCTGTATGGCTGAAATGGACCCGCCATAGATCGAACTGACATAGACTGACAAGAGCAGGCCGATCGCCGTTGCCGGTCCCATCGAATACGTAAACGGCAGTACCATGACCAGGCCGAGCACGGTACCGAGATCTGGCGCCGCACCGACAATGATGCCGGCAATCGTGCCGCCGACCAGAGCCAACAGAACTTCGACGCCAAAGACGTGAACCAATGCTTGCGGCACATATTCGATCATCGATCCAGATCAGAAGATGGTTCCGGTCGGAAACGCAACAAGCGCAAACTCCGCCAGCACTGCCCAGACGATGACCGGTGCGACAATGCTGGACAGAATGAGAACCAGCTTGTTCGGGTATCCGAGCGCGGCGCCCAGAAGAATTGTGGCGACGGGCATCGCAATCAGGAATCCGAGGAACCAAACCCCAGCGATGTCGATTGTCGTGGCACCAAAGGCCTTGACAACGCTCAACCAGTTGACCTCGGCAATCTCCGCGCCGGATTTGTCGCGGATCCCCCTGACTGCAAGCGCCAGGGACAGGACGATGATAATCCCGAGCAGGATACGTGGAAAAGACGGTTGAGACGTCACCGAACAGAAACTCGATGTCATATCTTGGCGAAAACGTGTGGGCGAACATCGCTCCGGCTGTCGAGGCGGCCAGCGTTCCGCACAAGATGTCCGCTCGCACCCGACTTCCCGTTGCCATGACCCATCACTCTCCCGTGCGACAGCTGAGATTGCTGTTGATCACATCCATGAAAATCTGATATCTCAGCTAATATATATCATCCTTGGAGACGGGTTAATGCCGACGCAATGCTGGGCAGTCCCATGACAGGAGGATCGGTGACCTTCGGCAGGCGCAGGTGCATTTCGTCACTCGGAGCATACTCTTTCCAAACCGAGCTGTGCGGCGATGCACTGCGAGTGTCGGAAGGCATGGTCAAGCTCTCCCGGTTCCCGGGTCCCACATATCCGCCTCATCGCCACAGATTGCGGAAATCGGCAAGACTTTCCATTGATTGTGCAAGAGGTATACTGGTTCAGTCGCACAGTTTGGAGGTGAAATGCCGATCGAAATCCAGCAAGCGGAGGTAAAGTCGATGGGCTTGAGGCAGATTGCTTATCGACGATTCAAAGAGGCGTTGTTTTCCGGACGCATCAGGCCGGGGGACTTTCTTTCCCAGCGCGAAATCTGCAGCTTGGTCGATGTCCCGCTCAGCCCGGTACGCGAAGCACTGAAGTCACTTGAGACCGAAGGAATCGCCACGCTCTATCCGAAGCGAGGCATTCGAATAATCCAGGTTGATCAGAAGGCCTTCGCCAAGGCGATTGAAGCGAGGCAGATTATCGAGGGTGAAGCGGTGTCCAGGTTCGCTAAACATGCACCCTTGGACCAGATCGAGGAAATCGAACGACAGACGTTGGAGTTCGTTGAAGAATTCAAGGAGTCCGACGGACTCTCGGGTGGGATGTTTGCAGAAAAGAACAGGGTTGACCTGTTGTTGCACGATTCAATGATGGCGTTCATGGACAATCCCATCCTGACGACAGCATTTCAGCAGGCCACGGAGCATGTCCGGATATTCCGGCTGAACATCGCGGCCAACCAACGGTTCTTTGAACTTCCGGCCATCAATGAGCACCTTATCATTCTCCAGACCGTCAAGGAGCGGGACGCCGGGGCGGCCCGCGCAGCACTTGAAGCCCATCTCGACGGGACCTTTCGTCGCGCGATACCAGGCCTGAACTAGACGATCTCGACCCAGCCCACTCCCGACCCGGTCTGAAGAGAAAGCAGTTTCATTGGCCCTTCAGTTCGGTTGGAGATGTCGTAGAGGATGACGCTATCGTCATCCATTGCTCCGAGCAGGAGGTGTCTTCCGTTCGGCGTGATGTCGAAGCATTTCGGATTGCCTCCGGTTTCGATGGGCATTCGGTTCGCAAGTTGTCCAGTTTCCTGCGATATGTCCCAGCACGCCAGCGCGCGGCCCCGACGTTCCGAGGCGAACAGGCGCATCCCGTCCGGAGCAACGTGAATCTGGGCGCCCCATGGTCTGCCCTCCAGGTCCGGGTGCAGAATGCTGGCCCTGCCGATTTCACCGAGGGTGCCAGCCGACGCATCAAGTTCAAATGCGACAATCGAACCGTCCAGTTCGTTCAGGAGATAGACGGATCGTCCGCATGGGTGGAAGGCGATGTGCCTGCATCCTGCGCCTCGCTGAAGTCCGACTGCGCTTGGTGAATTGTCCGAGAGCGTCCCTGCATGCTCGTCGAACAGCAACTGAACAACAAGGTCTGCACCCAGGTTCGGCACGAACGCATAGCGATTCGATTGACCGAGAAGGATCTGGGGCGCCTTGTTCGGCATGCTGCTGGAATACGCCTCGACGGGTTGTACCTCCCCCTCGCCGCTGATGGGATAGACTGCAGCCAGGCTGGATTGGAATGACGAACCCAGCAGCCAGTTTTCAGTGCGGTCAACCGAGATGTGGGCCATGCGCGCTCCGATGACCGCTGAGGAGAGTGGTGTGAGAAGTCCGGGTCGCCGTCCAATTTCAAATGAAACGATGCGGTCTTCTTCATTTCCATCCTTCTGGCCGATCACCGATGCGTAAAGCGAGCGTCGGTTTGCGGCAACCGCCAGTGGCAGACCCTTGCCGGTAAGGGGCAACGTCTGCAGGTGTGCCAGTTCACCGCTTGTCGCGTTGCTAGCAAACACGTTGATCTCGCCGCCGGCGAGACAGGATACTAATGCCATGTAACTCGATCCTGGCATCAGGCAATCGGTCCCGGACCATCACCGCTCGACACCAAATGCTGCAAGCAAGGGTCAACCGGGAACATCGACGGTGGATAGGAGACTCTGACTGCGGGCAGACCAGGCATTCCGGGACCGTGTGGCATTGGCGGCTGCGACCGGGGGAAAATCAATCGGTCGGCAATTCCGATTGATTCCCGTCCGACCAATATGTAGAGATATTAACTGACATTTCAATCAAGGGGGAAGGAAAATGCGGCTGATAAGCAGAGCACAATCTTTGGTGGCTGTATTGGCAACATTGGCTTTGTCAATCGCCGCGGGCCCGGGCGATGCGCAGCGTCTCACCGCTGCTGTCAGCAAGCCCGGAACGGAAACAAACAGGTTCTGGGCCGGTTCGACGATGTGGCATGTGATGGACCCGGCTCTCGAGGGGCTGACCGCACAGGATCCCCATACCGGGGAAGTCACGGGCGACGGCCTCGCGGTTTCCTGGGATTCGAGCGACGACTTCCGGGTCTGGACCTTCAATCTGCGGCAAGGTGTGCAGTTTCACCATGGATGGGGCGAATTGACAGCTGATGACATAGTACACAGCTACATCCTTTCTACCGGCGACGATGCGATAATCCCGACGGTCGATCAGTTGAGGGGCGCAGCGGCAGAAGCCGTGGACCGCTATACTGTCAGGTTTACCTATCCCGAACCGATCAAGGACCTTCTCTTTCTGCACGGCGGACGTGCTGTCATGAAGGTCTATTCCAAGGCACAATTCGATGCCGAAGGGCTCGAGGGATATGATCGCCAGTTTGCCGGAACAGGCCCCTTCGAGTTTGTCTCGAGAGAGCCGGGAGAAATCCTGTATCGGCGATTCGACGACTATTACGGCCAGGCAGCAGATTTCGAAGAACTCCGTCTGCGCTTTGTCGACGAAGCCGCGACCAAGCTGGCAATGCTGCTGTCGGGAGAGGCGGCCATCGCGGATCTCCCGCGTGAGTTGATGGCCGAGGCGATCGAAAACGGCATGTCAGCTGTGCAGTCCGAGTTGGCGACAATCCAGAATGATGTCGTTCTCAACGGACTTTACTGCGAGAGCGGTGACGAGGCCTGCGGAGATCATCTGCCTTGGTATGACCAGCGCATTCGCAAGGCGATGAACCACGCGGTCAATCGTGAGGAGTTGCGCGATGTGCTGTTCCCCGGGGGAGGGGCCGATATCCTGGTACGGTACGCCATGGCCAAAGGACATGAAGGATATGACCCGTCGTTGGCCGACCGGTTTGAAGAGGAGTACGGCTACAATCCGGAACTGGCAAAGCAACTCATGCAGGAAGCGGGGTACCCCGACGCATTTGAGGACCCGACGATCCTGCTCATCAACAAGCCGGAATCCGGACTGCCGGAAGCTCCGCTGATGATGGAGTTCCTCCATGCCTATCTGACCGAAGTCGGCTTCCAGGTTGAACTGCGTGAGATGGATCATGCAACCGTCGGCTCGAAGGGCCGCGGTCGGGAAGCCTACCTGATTCACCCGTCCAAGAACGCGCCTCCGCGACCGACACAGGTTGCATTCAGGGCATTCTACTCGAATCCGGGCGGTCCATACCAGGGATGGGAAAACGACTGGACGACCGGGAAGATAACGGAGTTCAACACGGAGACCGACGCGGCGCGCCGCGATGAAATCGCACGGGAGATATTCAACTATCTCTTCGAGCAGCATGTTGATATTCCAATGTACGAGATCCGGGCGCAGCTTGCGTACAATCCTGAGGTTGTCGCGGAATGGCAGTTTCCGGGGGTAACATCGTCAGGTTACGGTCATTGGAACTACGTCAAGGCCGCAAAATAGCCTCCGTGCCCAGCCAGCCCTGCGCTAGGTTGGGCACCGACACAGCTGTCTGACAGCAGGCGGACACATGCAGCGCTATCTTGTACGGCGCGTCCTGCAAAGCCTTTTGGCCATGCTGGCGATCAGCATGATCGCGTTCGCTCTGTCGCATCTGTCCGGAAGCCCGGTTGATGCCATGCTTCCGGACGACGCCGGACCGGAAGAAGCCGAGCGCCTCGTCAAGCTTTGGGGCCTCGACCGCCCGATCCACGAGCAATATCTCGTCTTCCTTGGCAACGCGTTGCAGGGCGACCTCGGCAATTCGATAAAATGGCAGGGCAGGACGGCAATGGGGCTTGTGCTTGAGCGCCTGCCAAAGACCCTGCAACTCGGCGGATTCGCAATTCTCGTGAGCACCATCATAGCTCTTCCGATCGGCGTGCTCGCGGCGATGTACAAGGACACCCCATTTGATGCCGCCGGAAAGATCATCGCTCTCCTTGGACAGGCCATGCCGAATTTCTGGCTCGGCATCGTCCTAATCTGGATCTTCGCCGTGAAACTCCGCTGGTTGCCCACCTCCGGGCATGGAGGCCTGCAACACATGGTGCTTCCGGCGATCGCAATGGGGTGGTTCCAGGTCGCTGCGCTCATGCGGCTGACCCGCTCGGCAATGCTGGAGGTGATGGACAGCGAATACGTCAAGCTGGCACGAATCAAGGGCATCCCGGAATGGCGGGTCATCTGGGTACATGCGCTTAGAAATGCCGCGATCGTACCCCTGACCTACTTTGGATTGATTGCAGGCGCCATTTTCACCGGATCCGTAGTCATCGAGACCGTGTTCGCCTGGCCAGGAACAGGCCTGCTGGCGATCGACGCAATTCGCGGCCGCGACTATCCGGTCGTGCAGGCCGTGGTGTTGACGTTTGCCGGAGTCTTCATCCTCGTCAACCTGCTCGTCGACACGCTCTATGCATATCTCGATCCCAGGATCCGATACAGATGACGGAAGTCCCTCATACGGATGCTTCGGGGCAGTTGCCAGCAGCTGTCTTGCAGAGGCCAACCCTCCTTCGTCGCCTGAAGAGCCTTCCGCTGGTTTCGATTGCGATCCTGTTGTTTCTTTTCATCCTGCCGGCGCTGACGGCTGACTGGCTTGCTCCGCATGACCCGATCCGCGGCAAGATCCCCGATCGGTTGCAACCACCGGCTTTCTTTGGCGGGAGCCTTGAATATCCTTTCGGAACGGACCGTCTGGGCCGCGACATACTGAGTCGGATCATGCATGGTGCCAAGGTGTCGCTGTCAGTCTCGATCGTCGGAATCCTGGTTGGTGGCGTCCTGGGTACCGTGCTCGGGCTGGTTGCTGGATATTTCCGAGGTATCGCCGACGCGGTCATCATGCGCCTCGTCGACATCACGATGGCACTGCCGAGCATTCTGCTTGCCCTGGTCCTGGCGGTGGCGGTCGGGCCCAGCTTTCAAACTGTCATCATCGTGATTGCTTTCGTGCTTTGGGCTCTCTACGCGCGGCAGATTCGAGGCGAGGTTCTCAGCATCCGCGAGCGCGACTACGTTGCCCGCGCCCGCGTGTCGGGGTCTTCGCATGCCAGGATCATTCTACGGCACATCCTTCCCAATGTCGCAAACACGATAATTGTCCTTGCGACGCTGCAGGTCGGTTCCGTGATCCTGCTCGAAGCCGGGTTGAGTTTCCTTGGCGTCGGCATACCGAAGCCCACGCCAGCATGGGGACTGATGGTGGCCGATGGTCGCCAACTCATCGTCAGCGCCTGGTGGATTGCCTTTTTCCCGGGCCTGACAATTACGCTAACTGTTCTCGCTCTGAACCTCCTCGGTGACTGGCTTCGCGATCGGCTCGATCCGAAACTGAAAGATGTCTGATGGACATGGATGTCCAGCCCGTGCTCGAGGTCAGGAACCTCCACACCCGGATTGAGACGAAATTCGGCACAATTGATGCCGTGGACGGAGTCTCATTCTCGGTTCGCCCGGGGGAGACGCTTGGATTGGTCGGCGAGAGCGGTTCGGGAAAGAGCGTTACGGCACTCAGCCTCCTGCGGCTCGTTCCGAAGCCTGCGGCAAGGATTGTTGGTGGCGAGGTCGTTCTTGACGGAGAAGACCTGCTGGCCCTGACGGAACAGCAGATGCGCAAGGTTAGGGGACGCAAGATTTCCATGATCCTCCAGGATCCGCAGACATCCCTCAATCCTGTCTTTTCCGTCGGCGCGCAGGTTATCGAGGCGATTGCAGTCGATCACAAGGCGTCGGCGAGGGAATTGCGAAAGCGAACTGTAGAGGCGCTGCGAAGTGTCCGGGTTGCGGACCCGGAGCGTCGGGTCGGCGATTTTCCGCACCAGATGAGTGGCGGTATGAAGCAGAGGGTAGTTGGATCCATCGCGCTTGGTTCGGATCCGAAGGTGCTTATCGCGGACGAACCAACGACAGCCCTCGATGTCACCATTCAGGCCCAGTACCTGAACCTGCTCAAGGAAATCCAGACCCATCGAAGGCTGGCCATAATTTTCATTACCCATGACTTCGGCATAGTGGCAAGAATGTGCGACCACGTGGCGGTGATGTATGCAGGCCGCATTGTCGAGCGGGGCCCGGTCCGCCAGATATTTTCCAGCCCGACTCACCCGTACACGCAGGCGCTGTTGGCCTCGGTTCCTCCCGTCGAGGAAGATGTGGATCGACTCTACTCGATCATCGGCCAGCCGCCTGCCTTCTGGGACATGCCGGTGGGTTGCCGGTTCGCGCCCCGCTGCGACCGCGCAGAGGAGAAGTGTCTCGCCGCCTATCCTCCAAGCTACTGGAGTCCGGATGCGCCGGACCACAGCGCCAGCTGCTGGGCACTGGAGGGGAGCGAATGGCGGTAGAGCCGGTACTGAAGCTCGAGAACGCGACCAAGCATTTTCCGGTGACCAGGGGCATCGTCTTGGAAAGGGAAATCGGAAAGGTGCACGCAGTGAACGGGATCGACCTGGAGTTGATGCCCGGCAAAACTCTTGCACTCGTGGGAGAATCCGGCTGCGGCAAGTCGACAACGGTCAAGCTCATCCTGCGGCAGGAAAAGCCAACCGGGGGCCGGGTCCTGGTCGGGAGCAAAGACGTGCACCAGTTGACCGGAGACTCCCTCAGACAGTTTCGCATTGATGTGCAGGCCGTCTTTCAGGATCCTTGGTCCTCTCTCAATCCCCGCATGCGCGTGTTTGACATCGTGTCCGAGGCGCTGGTCGTTAACCACCGGGTCAAGTCGGCAGAGGTTGCGAGTAAGGTCGCGCAGGTTCTGACAGCCGTCGGATTGCGGCCCGAGCAGGGACGCAACTTTCCTCACGAGTTTTCGGGAGGGCAGAGGCAACGGATCGCGATAGCAAGCGCGCTGATTTCCGACCCGAAGATTCTCGTGCTCGACGAACCGGTTTCGGCCCTCGACGTGTCGATTCGCTCACAGATCATGAATCTGTTCAAGGACCTGCAGGAGAAGTTCGGGCTCTCCTATATCCTTGTTGCCCACGATCTCGGAACGACTCGCTACATGGCCGACGAGGTGGCCGTCATGTATCTCGGAAAGATCGTCGAGACCGCTCCGACGCGGGAACTCTTTGCGTCGCCGCTTCATCCTTACACCAAGGCCCTGTTTTCGGCAGCGCTTCCCAGCCATCCTGATACTGTCCGGGAAGAGATCGTACTCGAGGGCGAAGTGCCGTCACCGATCGAACCGCCATCCGGATGTTCCTTTCATCCGCGTTGCCCAATGATGATCGGCGACATATGCAGGGTCTCGACTCCGGTGCTGGCCTCGCCGAAAGCCGGCTCCGGGCGGAAGGTCGCTTGCCACCTTCACCCGCCTGCAACACACGCCGGGAATTCCGGCGAAGCGGATGCAGGCTGAACGCCACGGCCGCGCGAGGAGACACTGGCGACTGCAGCATCGGCACGACAGGCCTCGCCTCTGAATTCACCGGTGGGAAGGGCTCCGCCTTGAAGCAGCGAGCCGCGGCAAGTCCAGGAGAAGCCCGGTCGCACGGTCCGTGATATGGCCGGCTGCCTGTCCCCCGAATATCATGGCGGGGCAATCCAGCATTGCTGGCGGACCGGCAGGCCCGTTCGGCGCATCAGCCTGGCGTGATTGATCGATTCTCCATGCGCTGCAGAGTGCCAGGTCAATTCTCCATGGCTCGGTGCGCGCCGGCCTGTCTTCAATCGGATTTCGCTACGGGTGCAATTGGCCGCGTGTCTTTCCGGGTTCAGGACGCGCCCGGCCGCATGCTTGCCCTGTCAAGTCTGATCGGAAGTCTTTCCCTGATTGAACGGTCGACATCAATCGGGATCGGATTGGGAAAGTGATTCGCGAGAATGTCGGCAACCCTGCCTTCTGCGCGGTCAAGCGCAAGCTGCCGGTCCTGTTCGAGCCATTCCTTCGGGCTCAGCCGGTCACAGACCTCCGGGTAGACATATTCGGTCTGCATCAGTCTCAGGGTCTGATCCGCCCCGAGATAGTGGTTTGGTCCGTTCAACGTCACATCCGAAATCACGTCCAGGGACAACGAGTTTCGGTCGACTTCGATGCCGCGAACCGTACGCATGGCCGCTCCGAGGGCATCATTGTCCAGGACCAGCGATTCGTAACAGGCGCCGAGCAGGGATGCGTGCATTCCTGCCGATTCATAAATCATGTTCGCCCCGGAATTGCCGATCAGGGTTTGGTTGCACGCCTTTTCGAATCCTGACTGTATGTCGGGCATCTTGGAGTCCGTCATGGCGCCGGCGACACTGACTGGTATTCCGTACGAATTGGCCACCTGCGCGGAGGCGGACATGAGGATGGCCTGTTCCCCGGACCCGCCCGACATGGCCCCTGTGCGGAGATCCGACACGAATGGCCACATTCCGAGAATCGCCGGTGCGCCGGGCTTGATTGCATTCACATAGACAAGAGCGGCAAGGCATTCCGCCATTTCCTGGACGATGGTTCCGGCAAGAGCGGCTGGCCCGGTCGCTCCAGCCTGCCCGGCGGAAAGCAGGTTTACCGGCATTCCGCCCTTGACTGCCACTTCAAGGCAATTGCATGCATCCTCGGCAAATGTCAGGGGTGGAACGACAAAACAGGAATTGGTCGAAACGAAAGGCCGCTCCCGCCACGCATCTTCCCCGCCAGCGATGTCGTGCAGCATCTCAAGCGTCGCATGAACGGCCTCAGGGATCGAGAACGATCCGCCGACATGCTTGGTCGTTCCCTGGACAATGGCGTAGTGGGTGTTGACATCAAGCTCAAACATGTCCGTTACGTCGCGGGCCACCACCGTCCTGTAGTAGAAGTGGATGTGTTCGCAGCAATCGACCACCCTGGCCATGTCATAAACGTCCCGCAACATTGAATCCCGGTATTCGCCGGTTCTCGCGTTCACGATGTGAACCGCAGCGCCGCCAGTTCCGTAATGGACTCGTGTACCCTCGAGCAGCATGTCCTGCTCAGGATTGCGGGCAAAAAGCACGACACTCCTGCAGGCCTTCTGCACTGCGTCATGCACAACTCCGGACGGATAGCGGATCCGGCCGTCATCACCAAGTACGGCTCCGACCCTCGAGCAATGTTCGATGACCGACGGTGTCGGATTGGCAAGGCCGACGGATTCCAGGACCTCCAGGACCGCTTCCCTGATCTGGGAAATCTGATCATCAGTGAGGACGCGGAACCTGCCGCCAGCTATTCCCGGCCTGACGGGTTTCAGTTCATCGGCTAGAGCGCTGGTCCGTGCCGCAATGCGAGCCTGGCGACCAGCACCCCTTCGGCGTACTGGCGGAGAGGCTGATTCAGGAGGATTCACTTCCGTCATGATCTCTTCCTCACAGCGTCAGATATGTTTCTCAGTAACTTGACACCATTTTCCTCAGGCTTGTCCACAGAAAAAGTTGAACCGGTCCGGCAGATCCGATTCCATGTCCGTCAGGCAACAGTTGCACACCGGGAAATGACACGGATGCATGCCGGCTTTCAGGACCCGGCCAGCTTCACGTCAATTTCGTCCATGCACGCGAATTGTTTGAACTGTCAAAACATGCCTGGATGAAACGCATGCCCTCCAGCCCGTCACAAATGTCGGGATATGTCACGTCCGGATCAGGTCGCTTGCCGTCCTGCCATGCCCTGATCGCCCGTGCAGCCTCGGAGTAGATTGTGGCAAACGAACTCAGGGATCCCTCCGGATGACCTGCTGCAACTCTGGATACACGCAGGGAAGCACTCGTGCCGCCGACACCGGCGCGGGTCAGAACCTGCATCGGTTTGTCGAGAGTGGTGTACAGCAGGCGGTCTGGTTCTAGCTGGATCCATTCGAGGCCACCTGTTTCTCCGTAGACCCTGAACCGCAGGCCGTTTTCAATTCCCACGGCCACCTGGGATGCCCAAAGCAATCCCAGGGCGCCCTGTTCAAAACGGAGGCTGGCCTGGACATCGTCGTCAACCCGCCTTCCGGGCACAAAGGCCGTCAACTGTGCCGAGATCTCCTCGACCTTCAGTTGGGATACGAATCTCGCCATGTGGTATGCGTGCGTGCCGATGTCCGCCACACACCCCCCGGGTCCTGACTGGACCGGGTCGGTTCTCCACGAAGACTTCTTTTCGCCGGTATCCTCCAGCCTGGTGGCAAGCCATCCCTGGGGATACTCGACAACGACCAGTCGGAGTTTGCCGATGTCACCATTGGCAATCATCTGGCGCGCCTGCCTGACCATCGGGTAGCCAGTATAGGTGTGGGTCAGCACGAACACACGGCCGGATTCCAGGACCAGGCGATGGAGTTCTTCGGCTTCCTCTACCGTCGTGCAAAGCGGCTTGTCGCAGATGACATGTATGCCTGCGTCTATGAATGCCTTCACGGGACCCGCGTGAACATTGTTCGGCGTGACGATGATGACCGCTTCGATGCCGTCTTCTCGCCGGGATTCCTGCTTCGCCATCTGCTCGTAGTCGGTATAGCCCCTGTCCGGCGCCATGCCGAGATCGGCGGCCGAGGCCCGCGCCCTTTCCGGGTCCGACGATAGTGCACCTGCCACCAACTCGAAGTTTCCATCGAGAATCGCGGCGGCCCTATGGACGTGCCCGATGAAGCCACCGCGCCCTCCTCCTACCATTCCGCACCTGATCGGGCGCCTGTATCCTTCCATGGTTCAAATCTCCTGTTTGCCGATTCCTGTAGCACCCTATCTTGCAGGCTAGGAGGTAGAACCTGCAAGCGCGGCCGTTCAAGATGGTTCTCGACGAGAATGTTCGCCGCCGCACTTGACAAACAATCGCGTCCAATGCCTTGTTTTCGCGAGGTCCTGGACAAAGGAGGCGTGGCTGCGGTGGAGTTCGGGTTATCGGACGAGCAGGAACTGATCGTGTCCACGGTTCGCGAGTTCGTGGAAAACGAGATGTTTCCCCACGAGGCGGAAGTGGAAAGGTCGGGGATCGTGCCGCGCGAGCTTGGCAACGAGATTGCCCGCAAGTGCAAGGCCATTGGATTCTACGCGAGCAACCTTCCGGTGGAAGTGGGTGGTGGCGGGCTTTCACATCTCGATTTCACACTTGTGGAACGGGAACTCGGCCGTGCCACTCAAGGGATTGCAGTGTTCTTCGGCCGACCGTCGGGAATCCTGATGGCGTGCAAGGGAGAGCAGATCCAGAAATACCTCCTTCCGGCAGCCAGGGGTGAAAAGTTCGACGCGCTGGCAATGACCGAGCCCGACGCGGGCTCCGACGTCAGGGGGATGAAGACCACGGCGCGACCCGAGCGCGGAGACTGGATACTCAATGGGACAAAACACTTCATTTCCCACGCTGATATTGCCGACTTCGTCATTGTCTTTGTCGCCACGGGAGAGGAGGAGACACCGCGCGGTCCCAAGAAGAGGATAACCTGTTTCCTCGTTGATCGAGGGACACTCGGTTTTCAGATTGCCCCGGGATACAACTCGGTTTCCCACAAGGGTTACCAGAACTGTATTCTGCGTTTCGAGGATTGCCGGTTGTCTTCGGACCAGATCCTTGGCGAGGTCCACCGCGGATTCCAACTTGCCGAGGAATGGCTCTACGCAACGCGACTGACTGTTGCGGCGACCTGCGTCGGAAGGGCGCGTCGCGCGTTCGAACTGACGCTGCCTTACGCTGCGGAACGAAAGCAGTTCGGCAGGCCGATTGGCAAGTTCCAGGGTGTCGGCTTCAAACTGGCCGACATGGTCACGGAGATTGATGCCGCCGACTGGCTTACGCTTGCCGCGGCATGGAAGCTGGACCAGGGAAAGTCTGCAGACAGGGAAATCGCCAGTGCAAAGCTCTATGCCAGCGAGATGCTGGCCCGGGTCACGGATGAGTGTATCCAGATTCATGGCGGTATGGGGTTGATGGATGACCTGCCATTTGCCCGTTTCTGGCGCGACGCCAGGGTGGAACGCATCTGGGATGGCACTTCTGAAATCCAGCGCCACATAATCAGCCGCAGCCTGCTCAGGCCTCTCGGCGGTTGATCCAAACAAATGTCCCGCCTCGACCGCCTGTTGCGCCCGCGCAGCATCGCTGTTTTCGGTGGCAAATGGGCCGGCAACGTCGTTGAGCAGTGCCAGAGGATGGAGTTCGACGGTGAAATCTGGCCCGTGCACCCCTCGCGGGACAGGATTTGTGGCCTGCGCTGTTTTCGCTCGGTCAGCGAATTGCCGGGGGTGCCCGATGCAAGTTTCATCGGCGTCAATCGGCGGGCAGCCATTCAGGTCATCGACCAGCTGTCCAGGGCCGGCGCGGGCGGTGCAGTCTGTTTTGCCTCGGGATTCGCAGAAGCCGGCAGGGAAGACAGCAAGGGTGTGGATTTCCAGGACCGGCTGGTTGACGCGGCTTCAGCAATGCCGTTCCTGGGACCAAACTGCTACGGCTACGTCAACTATCTCGATGGCACGGCCCTCTGGCCGGACCAGCATGGCGGTACGCGGTGCTCGACAGGTGTCGGCATTGTGGCGCAGAGCTCAAATATCGCGATAAACCTCACGATGCAGAGAAGGGGCCTGCCGATCGGCTGTATCTTGACTGCGGGCAACCAGGCGCAACTGTCGCAGGCGAACATCGCGTCGGAGCTGATTGACGATCCGAGAATTACCGCCATCGGACTCTACATCGAGGGATTCGGCGAGATCGCCGATTATGTCCGGCTGGCCGAGAAGGCCCGCAAGCTGAACAAGCCGATCGTGGCGATCAAGGCGGGACGAAGCCACAAGTCAAGGCAGGCGATGATCTCCCACACGGCTTCGATAATCGGAAGCGAGCAGGCCGCCGATGCAGTTTTTAGGAGGCTGGGCATTGGCCGGGTCCGCAATGTCCCGGAGTTTCTCGAAACGCTCAAGCTCCTCCATTTAGGAGGACCCCTGAGAGGGCGCCGGCTCGGATCGATGTCCTGTTCCGGTGGCGAGGCGGGCCTGGTAGCTGATGCCTCGGTAGGGCGCAGGGTGAAGTTCGACGATCCCTGCGGTGAGCAGGTGGCGGCTTTGAAGAAGGCGCTGGGACCGCTGGTTCACATCTCCAATCCACTCGACTACCACACCTGGCATTGGGGCGACGAACAGGCGCTCACCGACATTTTTCAGGCGATGCTGTTCGGCTCGTATGACCTTGCCTTTCTTGTCATGGATTTTCCCCGAACCGACCGGTGCTCGGACCTCGCATGGAAGCCTGCGGTGGGAGCAATCTGCAAAGCCGCTGCTTCGACGGACAGCAGGGTGGCGGTGGTAGCCAGTATGCCGGAAGGACTTCCCGAGGTCTGGGCCGAGAAACTGCTTGATGCAGGAATCATGCCATTGCAGGGCATTGACGAGGCAATCGCTGCGGCCGAGGCGGCGGCAGATATTGGTGAATGCTGGAGCAGCAAGATCCGTCCACCCGTGACCTGTCCTCAGCGTGCTGGGGAAGCCGGGCGACTCCTTGACGAAGCGGAAGCCAAGAAACTGCTGAATGAAGCCGGGGTGCGGGTTCCTGAAGGCGCTGTCGCGAGGGAGGAAGCCGAAGCGATGGCGATTGCCGATGAACTTGGTTACCCGATCGTTCTGAAACGCCTCGGAGTCGCTCACAAGACCGAAGAGAGTGCCATAGCCCTCGGCCTGACATGCCGCGATCATCTTCTCGCGGCGATGAAAGGGATGGACGCGTCAACCGACTTCCTGGTCGAACGGCAGATTCACGACGTTGTGGCCGAGCTCATTGTCGGCGTTCTGCGGGACCCGGAATGCGGGTTGCTGCTGACATTTGGCACAGGGGGCATTTGGGCGGAGCATGCCGGGGATCATCGGCATCTGCTGCTACCGGTAACCCGCAGCGAGATCCTGGATGCGCTTGGGGAACTCAGGGCCTGGCCCGTACTCGAAGGGTGCCGAAATACGCCCGGCGCTGATATCGGGTCAGTTGTGGGCGCAATCCATAGCGTTGCCCGGTTGGCCCAGCAGGAAGCCGGCACGCTCATTGAACTCGAAATCAATCCTCTGCTTGCGTTGCGCAACGGGGCGGTTGCCGTGGACGCGCTGATCCGCAAGTCATCGGAAGGAGCTTGAAGAATGGACAATTCCGTCAAGATTGGGCGAAGGGACCATGTCCTGGAAGTGACGCTGGACCGGCCGAAGGCCAACGCCATCGACTTGGCGACCAGCCGCAAGATGGGCGATGTTTTCATGGACTTCAGGGACGACCCGGCACTGCGCGTCGCAATTCTGCGCGCGGAAGGGGAGAGGTTCTTTTGCGCAGGGTGGGACCTGAAGGCCGCGGCAAGCGGTGAAGAAGTTGATGGCGACTATGGGATTGGCGGGTTCGGCGGATTGCAGGAGCTCGGAGACCTGAACAAACCGGTCATCTGTGCGGTCAACGGCATATGCTGCGGAGGTGGTCTGGAGCTGGCGCTCTCCTGTGACCTGATCCTGGCAAGCCGGAATGCGACCTTCGCGCTTCCGGAAATCAGGTCCGGAACCGTTGCCGATGCGGCTTCGATCAGGCTGCCCAAGCGAATCCCGTACCACGTGGCAATCGACCTGCTGCTGACGGGGAGATGGTTTGATGTTGATGAAGCGCTGGGCTGGGGGTTGCTCAAGGAAGTCGTCGAGCCCGGGGAATTGCGGGACAAGGCCTGGGAGCTGGCCGAATTGCTGGCTTCGGGGCCGCCACTGGTCTACGCCGCGATCAAGGAGATCGTGCGGGAAGCCGAAGCGATGAGGTTTCAGGATGCATTGAACCGCATAACCAAACGGCAATTCGCGACGGTCGATCGTCTCTATGCAAGTGACGACCAGGTAGAAGGCGCCAGGGCGTTCGCGGAAAAGCGGGATCCGGTCTGGACCGGTCGCTGACCTTCTGCCGGCCGGCAGCAATAGGCCTGAATCCTGACCGCTTCATTGGCGGGGCAACCAGGCATTGCATGGCTGAATGGAAGAACAGTGGCCGCTATCCGCAACCGCCGTGGCAACCATCCAGCGGCGGTCACGATCGGGTTTGATGCGGAAGATCGCGAAGCTGGCCGCATTCCTCGACACCGGTACCGCTACAGGGCAGATCGTTTCCCGTTTCGCGATGAATTCGGGGGGCAGGGGAGTGAGATTCATCCACTCGCCTGCAGCATTCGAACGAGTGACAAGGCTCGCTCCCTTGCGTTCGATATGGCAAGGCCGGGCGCACTGGCCTGCAAACGCGCCGGGTTTACCACGCTCGCACGGCGCGACGACGCATCGGGACTGGCAGGATTCTTCAAAGGACCCGGGTGTTGCGTATGCGGAAACGCCTGCCATTACTTCGACAGGACCGTCGCCTTGCGAAGTGCAGAAACGGCTCGAAACCGGATCTCGATTCCCGACCGGTTGCCGATGCAGATGATGTCCGGCACCAATGAAGACCCGGTTCGTGAAAAGCCAGCTTCGGCCAGAATTGCGATGAATCGCACTCCCGTCGCCGATCAACCGCGCATTCTGGTGAATCCGGGATCATAAGGCGACGCCGCGATCACTTCGGCCCCGACCAGTTCTCCGCACAGATCCAGTGACATCCTGCTGCCTTCGTCCGCCAATTCCGGGGTGATGAAGGCATAGGCCAGGTTCAGCCCGACCCGATGTCCCCATTCTCCCGAGGTGACGCTACCGACCACCCCATCATCCAGCATCAGCGAGGCACCGCCATGGGCCGGGGCGTGTGTCGCATCGATCTTCAGGCTGACAAGCCTTCGCCGTGGACCCCCGGCCAGGCGATCAAGCAATGCTTCCTTGCCCACGAAGCCGTGCTTGTCCGGATTGACAAAGCGGCCGAGCGACGTTTCGAACGGGTCGTATTCGGTAATGAGCTCGGCTTTCCAATGCATGAAGCCCTTCTCCATTCGCATCGTGTCCACCGCACGCGAGCCAAAGAGCTTCAGTCCATGGGCCTCGCCTGCCTTTCGCAGCGCCAGATAAGCGGCGTGGAGCGAAGCGTTCGGAACGTGGATCTCATAGGCCAACTCGCCTGAGAAACTGATGCCCATCACCGTCGCGGGGGCGAAGCCGATGAAGCACTCACGTACAGAAAGCCAGGGGAAGGCCTCTTTCGACCAGTCGCAGCGGGAACAGGCAGCCAGCACATTGCGCGCATTCGGGCCGGCCAGAACCAGGATGGTCTGATCGTTGGTCAGGTTGCGAATCTGAACGTCCTCGCCTTCGCGGACGTGCTGCGTCAGCCAGTCCATGTCGTGATACTCGCTCGCCGCGGCAGAACCGTACCAGATTCGCGCAGGGCCGCGGTCACTTTCGGGGAGATTTGCAACTGTCGCTTCGCTCTTGACCATACCGTGATGGTTCAGGAGATAGCCCAGCCCCACGCGGCCTGCGCGCTTGGTGACGTTGCCGCAGAACATCCGGTCGAGGAATGAGTGGCTGTCGGTACCGTCGATCTCAATCCGGTTGAAACCGCTGACCTCGCACAGGCCGACATTTCCCTGCACGTTGTTCACCTCGGCAGCGATGACATCGAACGTCTCGTCGAAATTGAAGGATATCGAGGGATGGAAGTCGGGTGATGGCTTGATGTAGTCAACGCGCTCCCAGCCGTTCACAACGGCAAACTCCGCGCCTTCTTCCTCCAGCACATGCGTGAGTGGGGTGGTCTTGGCGGGCCGGCCCGCAGGGCGGTGTTCATGCGGGAAATGAAAGCGGAACTCGTTCTGGTAGTCTTCAATGGCCTTCAGTGCGGCCAGTTCGACATTGGCGTGTCCGGTGAAGCGGCGCGGGTCCAGAACCCATGTGTCATAGAATGCCTCGCCATGAACGATCTGCTGGGCCAGCAGCCAGCCATGGCCGCCGCCTTCGCCAATCCCGGCGCGCAGCCCGATGATGCAGAACGCGTTGCGCTTGCCCGGGACCGGGCCGACCAGGGGGGCGCCGTCGATCGAATATGTGATCGGACCGTTGACGATCGCACGGATGCCGACCTCCATCAGCGCGGGCATGCGGGCGATGGCGCCGTCCAGCACATCCGTCACCCGGTCCAGATCGTCCGGGCAGAGCGCGTTGACAAAATTCGGGTCGATTCCGTCCATTCCCCATGTCTTGCAGCCCTGTTCGTAGAAGCCCACGAGCAGGCCGTTTCTTTCCTGACGGCAATAGAAGTCGCTGATCGGGCAGCGGATCAGCGGCATGCGATGGCCCGCCTCCGCGATCGCGGGGATATCCTCGGTCAGGAAATACTGGTGTTCCATCGTGGCGACCGGGTGATGCACACCCATCATCGCACCCACCTCGTTCACGCGGTAGCCGCAGGCGTTCACGACGATACGACAGCCGATGTCTCCATGTTCGGTGTGGACAGTCCAGGTGTCATCTGCGTGCTGTGTGAGGCCCACAACCGGCGTGTGGCGATACACTTCGGCACCAGCCTTGCGCGCGCGCCGGGCCAGAGCCTGGCACAGCTGTGCCGGATCGATATCACCATCGAGCGGATCCCAGAGCCCTCCCAAAAGGTTGTCAGTGGAAATCAAGGGATGACGGCGGGAACATTCCTCGGCATCGATCAACTCGAAATTCACGTCCATGCCCCGGGCCATAGAGGCGAAGTGGCGGTAGCCCTGCATTTGCGTCTCGGTGTTGGCCAGCCGGATGCCGCCATCGCCGTGGTGATAGTTGATCGGGTAGTCGGGGTCTTCCGCCAGTTCCCTGTAGAGGTTGATCGAGTGGGTCTTGAGGCCCACCATCGTCTGGTTCATGCCAAAATTCGTGACCTGGGCGGCGGAATGCCACGTCGTGCCGCTGGTCAGTTCGTTGCGCTCGACCAGGACGACATCGGTCCAGCCCTCTTGCGTGAGGTGATAGAGGGTCGAGCATCCGGCGATGCCACCGCCAATGACTACGACCTTGGTGCGTGATTTCATGAAGCTGCCTCCGAAAAGCTCCTGATATCAGGAGGCGGAGATTTGTGCCGCTGGCAATAGAGCCGAGTTCTTTCCGATCAATTCGAAATTGTTATTTGATACAATCATAATTGGGGCACGGGGCATTGCAAATCTGCAAGCGATCACCGTTGTCTCAGGACAGAGCAAGGAAGGGGATCGGAGATGGCTGGCCAGCGGAGCAAGAGAGGCGGACGAAGAGTGCGGCTCGAACAGCGCGCGGCCAGACCAGTTCTGGATCCATGCCCGCCGGGCCAGATTGGCGGTCTATACAAGCCACTGACCGAATTCGAAATCCAGGGAGTCTACGGTACGGCTCTGGACCTTCTCGAGAGACTTGGCATGGGAGAAGTCCCGCCACGGCTCCGCACTGATCTGCTTGCGGTTGGCGCGAAGGACAACGATGCCGGCAGGGTGATGTTTCCGCCCGGGCTGGTGGAGGAAGCCGTCGAACAGGCAGCAAGGACATTTGTCCTGCATGGGCGCGACGAAGACCGATCGATCGAGGTTGGCGGCAACCGGGTGCATTTCGGAACCGGGGGCGCTGCGGTGCAGACACTGGATCTCGACAGCGGTTTCTATAGGCCCTCTACGCTCGCAGATCTGCACGATTTCACCCGGCTTCAGGACACGCTGGCCAATGTCAGCTGGTTTACCCGCTGTTGTGTGGCAACGGATGTGCCGGACAACTTCGATCTCGACGTCAACACGGTCTATGCCCTGCTAAGGAACACGACCAAACCGGCAGCGACGTCGTTTACACTGGCCGAACACGTGGCCCCGATCGTTGAAATGCTGGACATTGCCGCAGGCGGGTCAGGCGAGTTTTCCAGGCGCCCTTTCGTGAAGGCCCATATCAGCCCGGTCATCTCGCCCATGCGTTACGGTGAAGATGCGGTTGACGTGGTCTATGAGTGTATCAGACACAATATCCCGATTTCCTGCATCACGGCGGTACAGGCCGGGGCAACCGCGCCGGCTACACTGGCAGGGTTTCTTTCGCAGTCCGTGGCCGAAACGCTTGCGAGCCTGGTCATGGTTCATGCGATCCAGCCCGGATTTCCCATGGTGTTTTCCAATTGGCCACTGGTCGTCGATCTGCGCACGGGTGCGTTTTCGGGCGGCGGCGGTGAAACTGCTGTCCTGAATGCAGCCTCGGCCCAGCTGTCAAACTGGCTGGGGCTGCCCTCGGGTGTTGCCTGTTCGATGACCGATGCCAAGGCAATTGATGCCCAGTACGGGATGGAGAAGGGCATTACATCGCTGGCCGCCGCACTGGCGGGCGGCAACCTGGTCTACGAGAGCTCGGGCATGACCGCGTCGCTTCTGGGCGCGAGCTTCGAGGGGTTCGTGCTGGACAACGAGATGCACTCGCACAACTACCGGATCCTGCGAGGGATCGAGGTCAATGACGAGAATCTGGGATTTCATGCCATCTGCGAGGCGGTGCTGGGCGAGGGACATTTCCTTGGCGGTCAGCACACCTATCAGGCAATGGAACGGGACTATTTCTATCCCTCGCTTGCCGACAGGGATGATCCGGCGAGCTGGGCCGGAAAAGGTGCCCTGGATTCCTGGTCCCGTGCGCGAAGGCGGGCCCGGGAAATCCTGCGCAACCACCAACCCGCCTATCTGACCGGCGAACAGGAGAAGGCGATCCGAAGCCGTTTCAATATCATTCAGGCCTGAGCACAGGAATGCGTTGGGTCGCACCGTCAGGTCGCGGGCCGTCGTCACTCAATCAACGTGAAGTTTCCCTTGAGCCAGGGTGCCGTTTCAAGGAGCGGCCTGATTGCATATTCATCAACGAGTGCGCGGATCTTTCTGTCTACGAGGTCGACGATGGAGCGCGAGCAATCCGGAGTCGTCACGATGGCCAGTTCTCGGGAGAACCCCTTTCCGGGGAGGCGATGCATCCGGATCCTGGATTGAAACCTCCTGGCCCGAGCAAACAGCAACGGTGACGTGATGGTCCACCCCGCCCCGGTTGCCAACATCGCCGACAGGGTTTGGCTGTTGCTGCATTCGAAAGAATGCGGGGACGAGACACCCATGCGCCCGAGTTGGGGCTCGATCTGACGCGCGATGATCAGGTTACCTGAAAACCGCAGAAACGGAAGTTCTGTCCGGCCCTTGACGATCTCTGAAAGGGATCCTTCCGGCGAAACTGGAAGGACCACAATGAACGGATCACGCAGCAGGGGACGATCGATCAAGTCCCGCAGGCGTTCGGTCGGGCACGCGGTGATGCCCAGGTCCAGTTGCCGGTTTCTCAGCATCTCGATGAGTGAGTGGCTCGATTCAGTCTGATACAGGAAATCACGGCGCGGCATCGAGTTCGACAGGAACACCGCCAGTTCGGGAATGATGTCGCTGTCGAATTCCTCGATCGTGCCCAGACGCAGGTAACTCGCCTCGGCAATGTTGCCTGCCGACGCTTCGGCCTGCGCTCGGCGAATGGCATGAAGGGCGTCATCGATGATTCGCAGAAACACTTTGCCCTTCGGGGTGAGCACCATTGGTCTTCGGCCGTGATCGAACAGGTCGACACCAAGATGATCCCCGAGACTCCGAAGATGGTGCGAGATGGTGCTGACGGTCAATCCGGTTTCCACCGAGGCCGCCTGCAGGGAGTCCTTCAGGGCACAGATCTGAAAGAGCTCCAGCCATTTCAGGCTGAGGTTTTTCCGGTGAGATTGTCTCGGCATCGGCACATTTCCGGATCATGTTGGGATGGTTTGCCTGGAAATACCCTGATAATCGACCCGATTTGATCACAACTGCCGGTTCTCCGTCTCTTGAACAGTGAAAGGTCAGGACAATCCCGGTGCCGCATTGCCGGACCATCGTTCGATGACAATGCAGGCAGACTGGCGGAAGATCTGAAAGGACTGGTCTTGCTGTCATGTACAGTCGGGCTTGACACAGCTGCACGGGCGGATGGCCGTGTTGATGTAACGATCGATACCGGGGCCGGGCTTCGGCCATGGCCGAAGCCCGGCCCCCAGGATTTTCCAAGGCCCCGGTTTACCCGGTCTTGATATCCAGTCCGAGCGCCCGCGCGACCGTGAATATGTCCTTGTCACCCCGGCCGCACATGTTCATGCAAATGAGGTGATCTTCAGGAAGATCGCCGGCAATCTTGGCGACGTGGGCCAGCGCATGGCATGGCTCCAGAGCCGGGATTATTCCCTCCAGCGAGCAGCATAGCTGGAATGCATCCAGTGCTTCCTGATCGGTGATTGCGACGTATTCGGCCCGGCCTGTCTGGTGAAGCCACGAATGCTCCGGCCCGATACCCGGATAATCCAGGCCGGCCGATATGGAATACCCTTCCAGAATCTGCCCGTCTTCATCCTGCAGCAGGTAGGTCTTGTTGCCATGCAGGACACCCGGCCGTCCGCCGGTGAGAGAGGCGCAATGCTCCATCCTGTCATCTACGCCCTTGCCTCCTGCCTCGACCCCGATGATCCTTACGTCCCGGTCGTCAAGGAAGTGATGGAACAGGCCCATCGCGTTCGATCCGCCGCCGATGCAGGCAATGACCGTGTCCGGCAACCGCCCTTCGCGTTCCAGCATCTGCTGCTTCGCTTCCCGGCCGATTATGGACTGGAACTCGCGAACCATGACCGGGTAGGGGTGCGGGCCGGCCACGGTCCCGATGCAGTAGAATGTGTTCCGCACATTTGTGACCCAGTCGCGCAGTGCATCGTTCATCGCGTCCTTGAGAGTTCCTCGCCCGGAAGTGACCGGAATGACCTCCGCACCAAGCAACCGCATCCGGAACACGTTCGGCTCCTGCCTTTCGACGTCATGGACACCCATGTAGACGATGCATTCAAGTCCGAAACGGGCACAGACGGTGGCGGTCGCCACGCCGTGCTGCCCGGCACCGGTCTCGGCAATGATCCTGGTCTTGCCCATGCGGCGGGCAAGCAGGATCTGTCCAAGCACGTTGTTGATCTTGTGTGCCCCGGTATGGTTGAGCTCGTCGCGCTTCATGTAGACCCGGGCTCCGCCGAATTGCTCGGTCAACCTCTCCGCAAGGTAAAGCGGTGATGGCCGTCCCACATAGTGTTCCCAGAGTTCGTCCATTTCCGCCCAGAAATCCGGGTCCGTGCGCGCCCTTCCGAATTCCTCCTCGAGGTCAAGGATCAACGGCATCAGTGTTTCGGACACAAACCGGCCGCCGAAGTCTCCGAAGAAACCGCGTTCGTCCGGTCCGCCCATGAATGTGTTGGCCAGTTCGGTTTGCATGTCAGTGGCCTTTCGCTGCCTTGATGAATTCTGCAATCTTGGACCGGTCCTTCTTGCCCGGAGAGGATTCGACCCCCGTGGAGACATCGACCTGCCTTGCTCTCGTTGCATGGATGGCCGCGGCGACATTGCCCGCGTCAAGCCCGCCTGCAAGCAGCCACGGCAGTTTCCACTCCCGGTCCTTGATCAGCGTCCAGTCGAAACTGATGCCTGATCCGCCCGGCCGGCTGGCACCAGGGACTGCCTTCGTGTCGATCAGCAACTGGTCCGCTACCAGGGAGTAGTCATCGATGGCGCCGAGATCCGATTCGTCTTCCAGCCCCACGGCCTTCATGACAGGCACGCCAAATTCCTCGCCGATACTCCGGACCCTTTCGGGTGGTTCGGTGCCGTGCAGCTGGATCATGCCCAGCGAGGATTCCTGCAGGATGCTGTCGACTTCGCGGTCGGGTGGATTGACCATGAGTGCCACTGTCGTTGCTTGCCCGGCGGCACCTGCAAGATCCCGGATCCTGCCTGGAGAAACATGGCGCGGTGAACGCGGAAAGAATACGAAACCGACATAATCGGCCCCGGCCGCCACGGCAAACTCGACATCGCCGGGCTCCGACAGTCCACATATCTTTACCCTTACCGGTTCCATGATAGACTGCTTCAGTACGGAAACTCAGTCGAGCAGCGCAAGTATGCTGTCCTGGTCGCCTGCCTTTTCCTTCTTGAGTCCGTCGACCTGGTTCTCGAGTCGGGAAATTTCACGCTGTTGTGCAATCTCGTTCATCCTGTGTTTGCGCTCGCGCAGCCACTCCCAGAAAAAACCGATCAGCAGTCCAATGATGATTCCAGCAAAAATTGCAAGAAACAAGGGCATGGTTACCGCCCCCGGAATCGGTGCAAGATGGGCGAGTTCATCTGGCAGTATGCGGAGTGCCACCGGGTCCCGATTGGCGACCGCCAGCACGATAAGCACCAGTCCGACGATGAAAAGGAATGCCCAGCGGATGATCAGCATCGAAGGTCGGGACGCTGGCAACCCGGATCAGGAGTTGAGCCGATCGCGTATTAGCTTGCCGGATTTGAAGAACGGGACGGATTTCGGGGCAACATAGACGGATGCGCCGGTCCGCGGGTTGCGGCCGATCTTTGCTCTTCTTTGCCTCGCAGAGAAGACGCCGAAGCCGCGTATTTCCATGCGGTTGCCGTCATACATGGTTTGAGCGATCTCGTCGAAAATCGCGTTGACCACGCGTTTGACTTCACTGTGGCGCAGTTCAGGATTGTTTCTTTGAATCTCTTGAATCAGGTCGTTGCGGTTCATTCCATCATCCTTTGCAGGTCTCCGTCCACAGCCCCGGCTGGTCCGCGTGTCGAGGCTCTGGACGCGGACAAAACCGGTGAGTGAATTTCAATGCGCCATTTGTGCACAATGAAGCGAAACCGTCAATGACATGACGACCATTAACTGATTGGGCAGGGAATCCGCCGCTGCCCGGGCGCCGGGATGATCAGGAGCTGTCTTCCGCCTTCGTGCTTTCGTCCTTGCTTCTGAGAGCTGCCCCCAGAATGTCGCCCAGCGAAGCACCGGCATCGGATGACCCGTACTGCTCGACTGCCTCCTTGGCCTCGGTGATTTCACGCGACTTGATCGACACGTTGAGCTTTCTCGTCCTGTTGTCGAGTGCGGTCACTCTTACGTCGACAACGTCTCCGACATTGAACCGGTCGGGCCTTTGCTCGGAACGCTCGGTGCTGAGATCGGACCGTCGGATGAAGCTCTTGACGCCGTTGTAGGTGACCTCGATGCCGTTGTCCTCGATGGCGGACACCTGAACCGAGATGATGGAGCCGCGCTTGATCCCGGTGGTCGCCTCGGAAAAAGGATCAGCCGACAAGTCCTTTATCGAGAGGGCAACACGTTCCTGGTTGACATCGATTTCCGAAACCACGGCTTCGACCATGTCGCCCTTCCTGAATTCCTTCAGCGCGTCCTCACCAGTTCGATCCCATGTCAGTTCCGAAAGGTGAATCATGCCGTCGATATCCTCGTCCAGACCCACGAAGACACCGAATTCGGTGACGGTCTTGACCTCGCCCCGTATCTTGTCGCCGACCGAATGCTCTTCGGCGAAGGCTTTCCAGGGATTCTCCATGGTCTGTTTCAGTCCAAGCGACACCCTGCGCTTCGAAAGGTCGATCCCCAGTACCATCACCTCGACCTGCTGGGAGGTCGACACGATCTTGCCGGCATCGACGTTCTTCTTCGTCCAAGACATCTCGGATTTGTGGACAAGTCCTTCAACGCCCTGGTCGAGTTCGACGAAGGCACCGTAATCGGTGATATTGGTCACGGTTCCGATATGCCTGGACCCGATCGGGAACTTCTCCTCGACTGTCGTCCAGGGATCCTGCTGCAGTTGCTTGATGCCCAGTGAGATCCTGTGGGTGTCCCGCTTGATCCTTATGACCTGAACAGCGACGGTTTCACCGATCTTCAGGATTTCCGAAGGGTGATTCACACGCCGCCAGGCCATGTCCGTGACGTGGAGAAGGCCGTCAACCCCGCCGAGGTCGACGAATGCGCCGTAGTCCGTGATGTTCTTGACCACCCCGTCCACCGTGTCGCCCTCATTGAGACGGTTGATGATCTCGGCGCGCTGTTCGGCCCTGTTCTCTTCCAGGATCGCTCTTCGCGACACGACGATGTTGTTCAGACGGCGATTGAGTTTCAGGATCTGGAATGGCTGCTTGATTCCCATCAGCGCCGAGGCATCCCGCACCGGACGGACATCGACCTGGGATCCTGGCAAGAATGCGATTGCCCCGCCCAGATCAACAGTGAATCCGCCCTTGACCCGGTTGAATATTGCACCTTCGACCTTGGCATCCACTTCAAACGCCTTTTCGAGCCGGTCCCAGGCTTCTTCCCTGCGTGCCTTGTCCCTCGAAATTACGGCTTCGCTCCGGGCATCCTCGACACGGTCGAGGAAGACCTCGACATCGTCACCGACATTGACCTCTTCGAGTTCTCCCGGGCCGGAGAATTCCCTGAGTTCAATCCGGCCTTCCATCTTGTAACCGATGTCTACGACCGCATGGCCGGCTTCGATTGCAATTATCTTGCCTTTGACCACTCTCCCTTCCTTGGGCGTGGTGGCGTTGAAGCTCTCTTCGAGAAGGGCTTCAAACTGTTGCATCATTGAGTTTTCAGTCGTGACATCTTGGGACAAGGATCCAGACGCTCCCCTTCATTGTAGCGGCGAAGACAGGTCGGCCGCTTCCGTTGGATTTGCAGTCATCGACCGTGTACAAACAAAACCGACGGCCCGGTTTCACCGAACCGCATCGAATTTCTCCGCCACGGCTGCTGCCGCTTTCTCGACCGCCTCTGCAATACTCAACTCGGTCGTGTCAAGCAATATCGCATCTTCCGCCCTCGTGAGGGCTGCCAGACCCCTTCTCTCGTCCCGGCGGTCCCTTTCCTGCAGGTCTGCAAGGACGTCGTCGAAGGTCACCCGCAACCCCGATTCGGTCAGTTCCTTTTGTCGCCTGCGCGCCCTGACCAGGTCGTCGGCAGTGACGAAGAGCTTCAGATCGGCGTTCGGTGCAATGACGGTGGCGATATCCCTGCCGTCAAGCACGGCCCCTCCTGCGCGCTGGCAAAAGTTTCGCTGGAAACCGAGCAACGCCCAGCGGACCTCCGGGATGGCTGCGATCCTCGAGGATTCGCGGGTCACTTCCCGGGTGCGCAATCCGGCCGAGTTGATGTCCGCCGGGTCCAGGCTGCGAGCAATTCGGGTGGCAGATTCGGCATCGTTCGGCTGTCCGGTTTCAAGGAGCTTGCGGGCGACTGCCCTGTAGAGCAGTCCCGTGTCAAGGTGGGCAAAGCCGAATCGTGACGCAAGCGCCCGTCCAATCGTTCCCTTTCCTGCCGCGGCGGGACCGTCGATAGCCACTGTAAAATTGCGCATGTGGTAATCCTGCACCTTGAGCGTCCACAGGGGACGGCCCGGTTAACCCTCTGTGCTGCATTCCCGGCCGGGAATGCCTGGGCCGGTATGGCCGCCCTCGTACTCTCCAATGCCTATAGAGGCCAGAACAATGGGACCAGCAGGCTGGTCAATATCCCGATGCACAGGTTTAGCGGCAGGCCGATTCGAATGAAATCGATAAAACTGTATCCACCAGGGCCGTACACCAGCGTGTTTGTCTGGTAGCCGATCGGCGTCGCGAAACTTGCCGAAGCCGCGACCATGACCGTAATGACAAGCGGGCGCGGGTCAACGCCGATGGCAGTGGCAACACCGATGGCCAGAGGAGTCATGACGACGGCCACTGCGTTGTTTGAAACCATTTCGGTCAGCATTGATGTCAGCAGGAACACGGCCCAGACCACGAGCACAGGATGCAGCCCGAGCAGAAACGGCGCCACCGAATTGGCAACCAGAGCCGCGGCCCCTGACGAGTTCATCGCGCCGCCCACTGCAAGCATCGAGAAAATCAGGACTATCAGTTTGCCGTCAACCGATGACAAGGCCTCCTCGACATCGATGCACCGGGTGATGAGAACGACTGCGACAGCAATTACCGCCAGTGTCATGATAGGAGCGACCTGCAGTGCCGCGAGCACCACGAGAGCCGCCATCGCGAGAAAGGCAATCGGGGCCTTGTTACGCCTGTAGGATCGCACTGCCGGTTCGGCAATTTCCGACACGTCCTGCTCCTGGGCGAATCTACGGATGTCCGCTGGAACGCCCTCAATCAACAGGGTATCGCCGATGGCGACCTCGACACCTTCGATTTGTCCGATGGATGCGACAGCTCTGGGCCGGTGAACAGCCAGGACATAGATCCCGTATCTCCCTGTCAGGTCGAGCGAACCGATCGTCTTGTGCACCATCCGGCATCTCGGCGAGATCAACACCTCCACGGTGCGCGATTCACGGGATGAAATCTTGTCTGCGGTCAGCATGCTGCCGCTTTCCTTGAGACCGAGAACCTCGGCCGCGGCGGTCCGGAGGACGATTCGGTCCCCCTCCTGCAGCGTGATGCCTGACGTATCCCTCCCGAAACGCCTGCCCTCCCTGATTATGTCAATGACCCGGGCCTTTTCGTTGGCAAGGAGATCAACCTCTCCTGGATTGCAACCGACCAGCGTGCTGCCCTGCGGAATGACCAGTTCCGTGAAGAACTTCATCGTCGACCGGTCGCGAAGCAATTCTCCAAGCGTTTCCCGGTCGGGAAGCAGCCACGGGCCGACTATCGCGAGATAGAGCGCTCCGAATGCAACGAGGAGGACGGCAAGCGGCGTGATCTCGAACAATGTGAACGGCTCAAGTCCGGCCTCGCGGGCAACACCGTCCACGATCAGGTTGGTGGAGGTGCCAATCAGCGTGCAGACTCCCCCCAGAATCGACATGTAGGACAGCGGTATCAGGAGCTTGGAAGAGTTGGTTCCGATTTGCCTGGACAAATGGATGACGACCGGGATCATGACGACGACGATCGGCGTGTTGTTCACGAAGGCCGATGCGGTCACGACAAAGGCGGCCATGCCCAACAACGCAACGAACTGGTTGTCCTTTGCCTGGCGTACGATCCAGGCGGAAAATTCCGAAAGCACACCCGTGCGGACCAATGCGCCCGAGAGCACGAACATTGCGGCTATGGTCCACGGCGCCGGGTTGGAGAAGACCGACATTGCAGCCTCGTAGGGCAGCGTGCCTGTCGCCAGGAGAATGGCTGCACCGGCAATTGCGACCACGGTTGGCGGGTAGGATTCCAGCACGAAGAGCACGAACATTGCGGCGATAACGGCCAGCACGAGCATCGGCTGACCGAATTCGGAGACCAGCGTCGTACTCATGTCGCCAATCCTGTGCCTGCCCTGTCGTGGCGCAATTCTGCGGAAACCATCGTACCGGTTGAGAGATCCGTTGCCGAAAGCAGGCAAACTTTAGCACAGACAGCTTGCCGCGGAGAAGTGTCGTTAACCGCTCCTTTCCGCCGGCATGTGCGAGTCGATGAAGTCCAGCACGACCGGGCGTATACGATCGCGCCATGCCTCGCCGGAAAAGATCCCGTAATGTCCCGCGGTCGGCTCGACATGCGACGCCTTCATCGACTCGGGTATGCCGGTGAGCATCGGCAGCACGGCCGAGCTCTGGCCAGGTGCCGAAATGTCGTCTTTCCCGCCTTCAACAGTCAGGACCGCAGTCTTCGAAATCTGCCGGATGTCGATCGGCCTGCCTTGGACCGTGAACCTGTTCTGTGCAATCTCGCCGTTCTTGAACAACCGGTTGACGGTCGAGATATAGAATTCCGCAGCCATATCCATGACGGCAAGATATTCGTCATAGAACCTGCTGTGACGGTCATCGATCCGGGCGTCTCCCCTCGAAATCCGGCCCATCTGCCTGACATACGACAGGAAGTGGAGATCGGGATTCATCGATATGAACGACGCCAGTTGCACGAAACCGGGGAATACAAGACGCCCCTGGCCGGCATGGCCGGCTCCGACTCTCTGGACCAGGAGATGCTCAAGTTGGCCCTGCGTTACCCGGTCGCCGAAATCGGTGACGTTGGTCGGCGCAGCGTCCGGTACGACCGGGCCGCCGACCAGGACCAGCGAAAGGGGCTGTGCGGCGGGTTCGCTTCGGGCGAGGTCCGCGACTGCCGCCAGTGCCAGGGGTGCGGGCTGGCACACCGCGATGACGTGGATGTCTGGTCCAAGGTGACGAATGAATTCGGCGATGTACATGGTGAAGTCTTCCACGTCGAACTTGCCGTCTCCGACCGGCACGTCCCGTGCATTCTTCCATTCCGTCACGAAAATCTCGCAGTCCGGAAGAAGGGATCTCACGGTTTTCCGGACCAGGGTTGGGTAATGGCCGGACAATGGTGCGACCAGCAGCATCCTGCGAGCCGGCGGCTTCCTGCCATCAGCCCTGAACTCGAGCAGCCTGCAGAATGGCAGTTCAAGGCGGATGATCCGGGAGACAGGATAATCCG
This sequence comes from Paracoccaceae bacterium, assembly GCA_963664715.2. Lineage (GTDB taxonomy): Bacteria > Pseudomonadota > Alphaproteobacteria > Rhodobacterales > Rhodobacteraceae > JAPOXR01. The sequence continues at coordinate 91,405 of CAXXUY010000003.1, read as the reverse complement.
ATCCCCGGGAACTGACCGATTCGATTCCCCATTCCGGGGTGGAGTTCATGATCGAACAGGAACGTTCGACCAGTTCACCGCATGCCGCGAACATGGCAGGCCCGGCACTGGGAATGAGGTTGAACGCGGGATTGGACCAGAAACACCTGGCAAGTGCGCCCAAATGCTGGCCCGAACTTCGAACATGCCCAAACAATTCGTAGGTTGGCAGGCGCGGCAACTGTTGTATAACGAGCATCTTGTTCTATCTCTTACTCACACACGGCAAACTTTCTGGCCTGTACAGTTAGGCTGGCGATTTTGCTACATTCAATTTGGGGCACCAGATGCACAAATCCCACGAATCAGACGCCAATGCAGGTGAGAATCTGCAGAGAAATCTCGACAGAATCGAGGATCTCAACAGGCGGATTCTGGCCGCGCTCTCACGGAAAAACCCGGTCAATCCGGCGATGCAGGCTCCTGATGGAGATTTCATTGCGAAGGCCGCAACCTCGTACATGCATGACGCGATCACGGACCCTGCAAAGCTGCTCGAAGGGCAAGTCAAATACTGGGGAGAATCTCTCAAGCTCTGGGCGGACGTGCAAAAGCCATCCGTCGAGTCGGATGATGACAATCCCCGGCACTCGGGCAGGCAAGACCGGAGATTTCGCAGCAAACTCTGGGAATCCCATCCCTATTTTCGGCTGCTCAGGGACCACTACCTGCTGAACGCGGAAGCACTGTCGTCGGCTGTGCGCGACATCGAAGGCCTTGCTGACAAGGACAAGGCGAGGCTGGAATTCTTCGCCCGGCAATTCGTTGACATGATGAGCCCGTCGAACTTCCTTGGCACCAATCCCGAGGCGCTGGCCAAGGCAGTGGAGACGGAAGGTGAGTCGCTGGTGCGCGGGCTCGAAAACCTGGTCGCCGACCTGGAACGCAACGATGGCGAGTTGTCGATCACGCTGTCGGACCCGGACGCATTCAAGGTCGGAGGAAACCTGGCAACGACGGAGGGAGCCGTTGTCTACCGCAACAGATTGTTTGAACTGATCCAGTATGCGCCTCGTACGGAAGAGGTCAGGAGGACCCCGCTGCTGATCATTCCGCCGTGGATCAACAAGTACTACATTCTCGACCTCAAGCCGGAGAACAGCTTCATCAAGTGGGCGGTTGAACGGGGTCTGACCGTATTTGTCGTCAGCTGGGTCAATCCCGGACCCGGGTTGGGCGATGTCGGCATGGACAACTATGCTGAAGAGGGCTGCATGACGGCAGTACGAGAGGTGCTTGCTCTCACCGGCGAGCAGCAGGTCAATGCCGTTGGCTACTGCATAGGTGGAACCCTTCTGGCTCTTGTGCTTGCCTACATGTCGAAGACAGGTGACAGGTCGGTCAGGTCGGCGACATTCCTCACGACGTTGACGGATTTCGAAGATATCGGAGACTTGTCGGTGTTCGTGCAGGAAGATTTTCTCGATGCCATCGAAAGGGAAACGGAAGAGAAGGGGATTCTGCCGTCCATCTACATGTCGCGCACCTTCTCCTACATGCGCGCCAATGATCTCGTATACGGGCCTGCCATCCGGTCCTACATGATGGGTGAGCCGCCCCCGGCATTCGATCTGCTGTACTGGAACGGCGACTCGACAAATCTTCCTGCACGCATGACAAGAGAATACCTGCGCGGACTTTGCCTGAACAACGAGTTCTCCAGGGGCGAAACCACGCTTCTGGGCGAAACGGTCTCATTGTCCGATGTCCGCCACCCGCTGATGACAGTTGCATGTGAGGGAGACCACATCGCGGTCTGGCACGGTTCATATGCCGGTATCCGAAAGATGCGCAGCCGCAACAAGACCTTCATACTGTCCGAATCCGGGCATATCGCCGGCATCATCAACCCTGCAGACGGCGGAAAATATGGTCATTACACAAATGACAGCATGGTGCAGGAAGCGAACGAGTGGCGTTCGCAGGCCGAACACACCAAGGGATCCTGGTGGCAGCGCTGGGCTGACTGGGTCGGAAGACGCTCAGGTGCCTGGCTGCCAGCCCGCGAATTGGGCGGCACCGAACATCCGGTGCTCTGCCCGGCACCGGGGACATATGTAAGGGGAGCGGCAAAACAATAGGGTCTTGAACGACTCTCAGCCGCCTGGATGTTTCCCGGGCAACACGGATTGACCTGTCCCTGCCAACCGGCCGGCACGGATGCCGAAGTCTGATCTCGAGGACAAAGCACGGTCGTCAAGTTCATGACAGTTCAATCCTCGATGCATCTCGTCCGACCGGCAGCGTTAACAGGTTGCCGTCCTGAAGGAGAGGTTTGCCACCGGGCACACAGCAAGCCGAGATGCGTTTTGCGGCCTCCTGCAACAGGCAGTTTCGTCAGCTGTTTCAATTGGGCCCTGGCAAGAAATTACTCGTAGTGAATCTCAACCGTCGGAAGGGTGTCGATCGCGCCCGAATCCGTGTTGTCACGTGCACACTCCAAAAGGGTCAAGGGTCACTCCAAAGAACGGCCCTTGTACCGGCAGCAAGCTGCCGACGGGCAACTGAATGTGATTGAGCTCCATTTGCATCGCTTTTCAAGGAGACTGTCAATCCAGGCAGGGAGATGTTCATTCCGTGTGTGCGGCCGTAACTCCGGTTGCCGCGCCCGGTCGTTGCCGGCAACGATGCCGTGGCTGCCTGGGATCTGCGAAAGTTCCATTTATCGGAGCGAGTCGATTATGCCCGTTGCGCGGGCAATTCGAGCACACGGGATCTTCGGCAGCCGGGTGTTCGGCGGGGCACGGCCCGTCCTGACCGTGCCCTGCACAATATCTCGGTCACATCCTTGGCCGATGTGACGGCGATGGCAGTCTATTCGGCCGCGCCGGACTGCGCCGCAAGTACCGGGTCGTACCACCAGAGAGTCAGTTCACCGAGCGTATAGGGGGCCTGATTCTCCGGTCGCGCAAACTTGTTCCGGTATGCCACCCTGTGTGTCCCTCCGTACCATTGCGGCACCCAGATATGCATCGCACGGAGTACCCTGTCCAAGGCCTTGACTGCAACTGTCAGGTCTTCCCTCGTGGACGCTACCTCAACCGCATCCAGAAGGGCATCCACGCCCGGGTTGTCCACGCCTGCCATGTTGGAACTTCCATCGGAGTGGGCAGAGGCAGAACCGAATGCCGAACGGATGTCCGGTCCCGGTGTCAGCCCGAACGAGAAGCGGCGAGTCGTGACGTCAAACTCGAACGTGTCTTCCAGAAGTTGAATCTGGGCGGCATCAACTCGTCGAAGTCTGGCCTCGATTCCAAGGTTGCCAAGATTCTCGATGAAGGGATTGATGATCCGGTCGAAACTCGGAGAGTCCGAGATGAACTCGAACGCAAGCGTTTCGCCTTCAGCATTCTTGCGCACTCCCTCGACGAGGGTCCATCCGGCTTCGTCCAGGAGATGACCGGCTGCACGCAACTGGCTTCGGTCCGCCAGTTTGTCCGGATCGGACAGGGCATGGCTGAATGCCGGTTCGGTAAACACGGAATCTGGGATGAGGCCGCGAAGCGGTTCCAGCAATTCGAGCTCTTCCGGCGAAGGCATGCCCTCGGCCTGCAGTGTCGAGTTTTCCCAGAAACTGTCGGTTCTGGCATAGGCGCCATAGAACAGGGTCTTGTTCGACCACTCGAAGTTGAATGCCATGGCGACCGCCAGCCGAACCCTTGGATCCTTGAAGATCTCGCGTCTCAGGTTGAGCCAGAAGCCTTGCGCTCCCGATGGTCGCCCGTCCTCGATTTCCTCGCGCACGACAATACCCTGCTGCACTTCAGGGAAATCGTAGCCCGTTGCCCAAAGCTTGGAGTAGTATTCCTCCCGGAAGTCATAAGCTCCTCCCTTGAAGCCTTCGAAGGCGGAGGTGTAGTCGGTGTAGTAATCGATGACGATGCGGTCGAAATTGTTCCGGCCGGAATTGTAGGGCAGGGATTCACCCCAGTAGTCTTCATCTTTTCTGTAGACCACTCTCTGGCCCGGGTTGGCCGATTCCACGGTGTAGGGACCGGAGGCAAGCATCGGCGCGGCAGAGCTCTCGGTGAAATCCCGGTCCTGGAAATGTGACCGGGCAAAGACAGGCATGCTGGCTGCCTCAAGCGGTAGTGAACGCGTTGCCGCTCCTTTCTTGAAGGTGAACCTCACCCGGGATTCATCCAGCGCCTCTGCCTTCTCAAAGGCCTGGTACGGAATGAGGTAGATCGGGCTGCCCTTGGTTGACAGCATTTCAAAGGAAAACACGACATCATCGGCCGTAACGGGCGAGCCGTCCGAAAACCTTGCCTCGGGCCGGATCTTGAACTCCGCCCACTGCCGACTCGGTTCCGGGTACGTGATGCTTTCTGCAAGGAGACCATAAAGTGCATCCGGCTCGTCATGGGAACGGGCCATGAGCGATTCAAACATGATCGTCGAGTATCCTTCCGGAACGCCCTTGACGATGTAGGGATTGAAGCTGTCAAAGGTGCCGAATCCCCAGGAGGAGATCTCTCCACCTTTCGGAGCCTCCGGATTGACAAAGTCAAAATGGCTGTAGTCGGCAGGATATTTTAGATCCCCGAATGTGGATATCCCGTGGGACGTGACAATTTGGTCTTCGGTTTCCTGGGACATGCCGCCGAGCGGGGCCATCAGCAAGGCGGAGGCGGCAATTCCACCCAGCGTCTTCAGGGACCGGCGCCAGGCCCGATCCTCCCTCGTGCAATGTGTCATTGTCTTCATTCGATTCTCCAATGCTCAATTACATTCCTGAAAGATCCCAGCTCACTGGTCCATGATGCTGCCAGCAGGCGGCTCATCCAACAAGGCCGGCCCAGACCGGTTGTCCAATTCACCGGATTGGGCGCCCCCGGTGACCCGTTGTCGCTGAAATGCAGTCGAAACACTATTGCCTTGGCTCGGGCAACCCGCAAGCCAAATCAAGAACCGGTAACGCGATCTTGTCCTGCTCGCCGCCGACAATTCCGGTTTCCTTGTCATGCGACTTCAAGGTTTCTGACGCTGCTGATCCAATGCTCGGCTTTGCCAGTGATTGACGCTCGCCTATCATCAATATATCCGGCTCGTCTTGAAATGCTGGGCCGACCGGCATCGGGAGGCAGGCGAATTGTCGACGAGCGAATGAAGTCGTGCCTTTGCACCCCCAGCCTCCGAGGAAAACCTGTTGCGAAAGACCTATGACCAGCTGAGGAGCGCAAAGTGGTTTCTGCCGGATGACCTGCGCTCCATGGGGCACAGGTCCCGGGCCATGCAGATTGGCCTCTCGCGGGAAGACTGGCACGGCAAACCTGCCATCGCCATTGTCAACACCTGGTCGGACCTATCTCCATGCCATCACCACCTGCGCGACCGGGCAGAATGGGTGAAGCGAGGTGTGCTGCAGGCAGGTGGATTGCCCGTGGAAATTCCGGTCCTTTCATTTTCCGAGCAGTTCCTGAAGCCGACCTCGATGTTGTACCGAAACATGGGAGCGATGGAGGTCGAGGAGACCCTGCGTTCGCACCCGGTTGATGGTGCGGTGCTGATGGGCGGATGTGACAAGTCGACTCCAGCCCTGATCATGGGTGCGATTTCCATGGGACTGCCCTTCATATTCATGCCGGCCGGCGCAATGCTGAGGGGCCATTTTGCCGGCAGGACCCTCGGTTCAGGCGCGGATGTCTGGAAGGCATGGGACGAACGTCGCGCCAGCACCATCGGGAAGGCAGAGTGGGAAGGCGTACAGGGAGGAATTGCGCGCTCCTATGGCACCTGCATGACCATGGGAACGGCCTCGACCATGATGTCCGTTGCCGAAGGTCTGGGGTTGACGTTGCCTGGCGCCTCCTCAATCCCCGCACCGGATTCCGGCCACAAGCGCATGGCTGCGGCATGCGGGCGGCGCATCGTCGAGATGGTCTGGGAAGATCTGACGCCTGACCGGATCGTGACCGGAGCCGCGGTACGCAACGCGACTGTCATTGCCATGGCGACAGGCTGTTCGACCAATGCCATCATTCACCTTATCGCGATGGCACGCCGCGCCGGGGTTGAGTGGGGACTTGACGATTTCGATGAGATCGGACGCGACACTCCCGTCATTGCGAACATCCGGCCGACCGGAAACGATTACCTCATGGAGGATTTCTTCCTTGCTGGCGGTCTCAGGGCTTTGATGGTGGAACTCCGGGACAAGCTTGACCTGACCGCGTTCACGGTTACGGGACAGAGCCTGGGAGAAGGGCTGAAAGGGGCCGCGAACTACGACCGGGACATCATTCGACCGCTTTCGAACCCGATCTATGGCAGCGGTTCGCTCGCGGTGCTCAGGGGCAACCTTGCCCCCGACGGAGCAGTGATCAAGCCGGCCGCGTGTGACCCGAAATTCCACCGCCATTCGGGCCCCGCAGTCGTTGCAGACAGCTATCCCGAACTCAAGAGGATCATCGACGATCCGGACTACCCGATAACGACCGAACACGTCCTGGTTCTTCGCAATGCCGGCCCGAAAGGCGGACCCGGCATGCCTGAGTGGGGCATGATCCCTCTTCCCAGGGCAGTATTGAAGGAAGGGCATCGCGACATGTTGAGATTGTCCGACGCAAGAATGAGTGGAACATCCTATGGTGCATGCATCCTTCATGTCGCACCCGAAGCCCATATTGGCGGTCCGCTTGCTCTGATCAGGACAGGGGACGTCATTGAGGTCGATGTGGCCGGGCAGACCCTGAATGTCGGGATATCGCAAGCCGAAATGGACGCGCGCCGGGAGGATTGGACTCCGCCGCCTCCGAAGTACGAACGGGGCTATGGCTGGATGTTCCTTGAGCATATCGAACAGGCAGACAAGGGTTGCGATTTCGATTTCCTGAAAACCGGATTCGGCGCCCCGGTTGCGGAACCCGTGATCTATTGACGGACCGCCTGATGACGTGCATGTGCAGGAACTTCGGCATTCTTCCAGATTCCGCGAACCTTTGACCGGTTGAGAATGACCTATGCGTGAAGCCGACCAGACCGCGATCGAAGTGCTGAAGAATGTCGGCGTGACCAAGCTCGCAACGGCTCTCTACATGCGCGGCCTTCAATTGCCGGAGCGTCATTGTTGGCACCCGGGATCGGGGCGCGGCGACAGGTTTGACACCGCGCGCCTTGCTTGAAGCGGGAGCGTTCTTCCGTGCAGATCAGGTCATCGACCGTTCGATTCGGTCCAGTGTGTCCATCGCGTCGATCACATCCGACACGCAGCTGTTGGGCCGGCGTCCATCCCGAATTGCAGAGATGAATTCGCGGTCGATCAGCTCGATGCCGTTATTGGAGACAGCCACATCGCTCAGATCGATCTGGTTTTCGTTTCCGTCGTAAAGATCGTCGTAGCGGGCGACATAGGTGCCATTGTCGCAAATGTAGCGGAAGTAGGTTCCAAACGGGCCGTCATTGTTGAACGACAGCGACAATGTGCAGATCGCGCCGTCCGCAGCCTTCAGGCCGATCGCCATATCCATCGCAATGCCCAGATCGTGATGTACGGGGCCCTGCAGGCCAAAGGCTTCGACCGCCTTGCCACCGGTCTGGTACTGAAACAGATCGACAGTGTGACAGGCGTGGTGCCAAAGCAGGTGATCGGTCCAAGACCGCGCCTCGCCCTTCGCGTTGGTGTTGGTGCGCCGGAAAAAGTAGGTCTGAACGTCCATCTGCTGGATCTTCAGCTCGCCAGCATCGATCTTGTTCTTGATCCACTGATGACTGGGATTGAAGCGGCGCACCTGACCGGCCATGCAGACCAGTCCGGTTTCATTCTTCTTATCGACGACTCTCTGACTGTCGGCGAGGCTGTCGGCCATCGGGATCTCGATCAGAACGTGCTTGCCGGCATCCATGCACGCGATCGCCTGATCAGCGTGCATCTGGGTGGGCGTGGACAGGATCACCGCATCGACATCGTCCCTTGCAATGCAGTCCTCGATCGTGGTTCCGGCATGGCCAATGCCGCGTTCTTCCGCCTGTGCCTCGATCCTTTCTTTCGTCGGCCCCATGACCGAAGTTACTTCGACGTTTTCGATTTGTGCCAAGGCATCCAGATGTTTCTGACCGAACGCGCCATAGGCGCCTGCAACGCAAAGTCTCATATCTTGTTCCTTAGTGCTTGTTTTCCAGAATGATGTGACCGACCGCCGTGTTTGAAGCTGGCACGTGATAGTGGCGGTGCACTTCCGTCACCTCGTCATCGAGCGCTCCGCGCATGACATGCCACATGACCATTTCCACCCCTTCGCTGCCGCCTTCGCGGAGGTACTCGACATGCGGCATCTGGCTGAGCCCGACCGGGTCGGACGTCAGGCGGTCCAGGAAGGCCTTGTCCCATTCCGGGTTGATCAGTCCGGCCCGCTTGTACTGCAGCTGGTGGCTCATGCCGCCTGTCCCGAAGACAACGACGTTGAGGTCTTCTTCAAAACTCTCGACCGCCCGCCGGATCGCCTTGCCAAGGTTATAGCAACGGTTGCCGGTCGGGGCAGGGTACATCACGACGTTGACCGCCAGCGGGACCACCAGGGCCGGCCATTCCACGGGCTGACCATACATGACCGAAAGTGGTACGGTCAGGCCGTGGTCGACTTCCATTTCGAACATGATGGTGATGTCAAACTCGTCGAGAACCAGCGACTGCGCGATGTGGCTAGCCAGAACCTGGTGGTTCCTGACCACGGGTACCGGACGGGGCCCCCAGCCTTCGTCAGCGGGCTGAAACTCTGCCGCGGCGCCGAGCGCAAAGGTCGGGATGATCGAGCTGTCAAACGCTGTGCAATGGTCATTGTAGACGAGGAAGATCACATCCGGGTTCGCATCCTTTATCCATTCCCTGGATTTCTTGAAACCATCGAAGACCGGCTTCCAATAGTCGTCGTCAGTGATCCCCTTGTCGATCGCGACGCCGATCGCCGGAACGTGGCTACATCCCACACCTGCGGTAATGCGGGCCATCAGTCTTTCTCCTCCCATTCATGCTTGTAGCGGTTGCCGTCGATCGGGCGCCCGCCTTCGACCATCATCTTGCGATAGGCTTCTCTGCCCATTCCGGTCATCAGGCCGGCGAGTTCCTGAAAATTGATACCATCATAGGCTGCGAGTTTTGCGGTGTAGTAGATGTTGCCGCACAACTCTAGGAGCCCGTTCCAATCGCGGTCTAACACCGCCTGCCTCTGTTCCGGACTCATCGGGAACCTGTCGAGATATCCCTCCGGGTCGGCGGTGAATGCATCGCGGCCCTGCTGTTTTCCAAGTGAAATGCAAAACTGGTTCAGGTGAAAGCCGATACGCGCGCGGTCGGCGTCGAAGACGAAGGTGCCGGGGATATCTTCGTAGTCCTTCTTGACCATGTCACCCTCCTTCAGTTCTGCCCCTCGACGGTATCTCCGGCGATGGCGAAACTGAAATTGAAATCCGGCCATCGGTATTTGATTTTGTTAATCGATTGCTGAACGAGTTTTCTTGCGGATGATGTCAAGGAACTTCTCCTGAACGGGGGTAGGAACCCAGCCGCTCCGAAATGTCAATCCGATCGAGCGGCCGGATCCCGGAAGGGCGATCGGCAACTGCATGAATTCTCCCGCCTTCACTTCAGCCACTATCTGCCGTTTCGAGGCGACCGAAACGTAATTGCCGTGCGACATCAGCTTCCGCTGGAGGACGAGGGAACTCGAGACAATGCGCACAGGTGTGTTTGGCATCTCCTGAATGCGAAGCCTGTCAAACAGGTATGCGCCGGACGGGGTCTCCTTGGGCGGCGCAACCCAGGGATATTCGAGCGTGTCCCTGAGGGATACGGATGCCTTCTTTGCAAGCGGGTGATCCGGTGCGGTGACAATCGCAAGATGGTCCACGAACAACTCTTCCTGTTCGATATCACTTGCCGGGATTGGAAACCGCAGTGCGCCGATAATGAAATCCAGCTCGCCAAAGCGCAGATCCCTGAGCAAAGCATGGTAGCGCGCATCGACGCAGTTGATCTGCACGCCTGCTCCGACATCGTTCAAGAATTCGTCGATGGCAGCTGGAAGAACTGATGCGCGCGAAAGCGGAAGGGTTCCCACGTTGATCCGCGTCACGTCTTGCCCCAGACACTCGTTGATTTCTGATCTGGCCTGTCGGAATTCACTCATCGCAAGCCTGACCTGATGGGTGAACTCCGCTGCGGCGGAAGTCAGTACAACGCCTCCGCGTGTCTGCTCAAAGAGGTCAAATCCTGCCAGCGACGCAAGTTCACGCAACGGGCGATGTATGGCAGGCTGGCTCACACCAAGGTCAAGCGCGGCCTGGCTGAAACTGCCTGCTCTTTCGATTGCAAGCAGTGCGCGCAGCTGAATGGGCGAGCAAAACCTGTGAAAACCCTTGCGAGGCGACCCGTTGGTGCCCCGGACAGCCTTCTTGCGTGCCAATCCGTCGCCTCGGTGCAGATGCTCCAGAATTCGGCTGAGACGTTGCTCAAACATGATTCCTGCATTTGTCGGGAGCATCCCCCTGGGCCGCCGTTCGAAAAGCGCGTCGCCCAGAATGAACTCGACCCGCGCAAGTGCCTGTGTTGCAGCAGGCTGCGACAGATGTACAACTTCCGCTGCCGTGCTGATCCTGCGGTGGCGGTAGACCTCGCTGACCACATAGAGATAGCGGATGTGGGGAAGTTCGTACACTTGCTCCGGCAGCCTCCGTTTCCTTCATTGTAACAAAAACAAATGCCGCATGTCAGGATTCAAAATTGTGCAAGAGGCAGGCCGGATATTAATTTATGTTAAGAGACCGGCAACTCGAAAGGCGCGATCATGTCACAGAAGAAGACTGCCCTGGTAATATCCGCGCATGCAGCTGACTTTGTCTGGCGCTGCGGCGGTGCAATCGCACTGCATCAGGAACTGGGCTATGAGGTCACGGTGACGTGCCTGTCTTACGGCGAACGCGGCGAAAGCGCCAAGCTGTGGAAGCAGGACGGCATGACCCTCGCGACCGTCAAGAGTGCGCGCAGGGACGAGGCTGCGGCTGCGGCAGATGCGTTGGGTGTCAACGATATCCGCTTTCTCGATCTGGGCGACTACCCTCTGCGGCTGGACCGCGATGCGCAGGAACAGATGGTCGATATCATCCGCGAGGTGCAGCCCAGCTGGATGATGAGCCATTCCCGGTGGGACCCCTATAACACCGATCACATGAACACGACGCAATTCGCCCTGGAATGCCGGATGATCGCGCAAGCTTGGGGCCACAACCCTGGTCAGAAGGTGCTCGGAGCACCGCAGCTTTACCTCTTCGAGCCACATCAGACCGAGCAGATGGGTTGGAAGCCCAATGTCTTCCTCGACATCACGCCGGTCTGGGACAAGAAGCGCGCGGCGATCGAGTGCATGCAGGGCCAGGAGCACCTTTGGGGGTTCTACACGAACGTCGCCAGGAACCGCGGCAACCACTTCCGTCGCAATTCCGGCGGTATGGCCGGCGGGCGCAAGGCGGAATATGCCGAGGGGTTTGAAGTGGTTTTTCCTCGAACTGTGGATGAGCTGGTATGAACTATGCTGCAGGAACAACCGGTATCGTCGTTCAGAACATTGAACGTGCAGATCAGGCGGTGGTCGACGGGCTTGCGGAATGCGGCGTGTCGACAGTGCACGAGGCGCAAGGGCGCAAGGGGCTTCTGGGCGAAGAGTTGCGGCCGATTTACCCGGGCGCGCGGATTGCCGGGTCAGTTGTAACGATCTTGGCGCAGCCGTGCGACAACTGGATGATCCACGTCGCGATCGAGCAACTCGAACCAGGCGATGTGATGGTGCTGGGGACGACTTCCCCATCCAATGCCGGCTATTTCGGCGATCTCTTGGCAACGTCGGCCAAGTCGCGCGGTTGCCGCGGATTGATCACGGAGGGCGGAACGCGCGACGTGCGCGATCTAACGGAAATGGGTTTTCCGGTCTGGGCAAGATCGATTCACGCGCAAGGCACGATCAAGGAGTCGCTCGGGTCGGTCAACGTGCCGGTGGTGTGCGCGGGTGCCCTGATCAATCCCGGGGATGTTGTAATTGCCGATGACGATGGTGTCTGCGTGGTGCGCCGAACCGAAGCCGCGGAGGTGCTGGGAATGGCCCGTGCCCGCGAGGCGAATGAAGTGTCAAAGCGCGCCCGGTTCGAGGCGGGTGAGCTGGGCCTCGACATCTACGACATGCGCGGGCGGCTCGCCGAGAAGGGCCTGAAGTATGTCTGACGGCATTCGGGCCTTGTGGATGCGTGGCGGCACGTCAAAGGGCGGATATTTCCTGGCCTCTGATCTGCCTGAAGACACGGATGCGCGGGATGCATTCTTGCTGCGGGCCATGGGCTCGCCAGATGCGCAACAGATCGACGGTATGGGCGGGGCCGACCCACTGACCTCAAAGGTTGCGGTGGTCGGACCGTCAGATCGCGACGGCGTGGACGTCGATTACCTGTTCCTTCAGGTTTTCGTCGATCAGCCGATCGTCACGGATGCCCAGAACTGCGGCAATATCCTCGCAGGTGTGGCGCCCTTTGCCATCGAACGCGGCTTGCTACCGGTTCAGGACGGTGAGACGCCAGTCACGATCTACATGGAAAACACCGATCAGGTGGCCGTGGCACGCGTCGCAACACCCGGCGGCAAAGTAAGCTACGCCGGCGACGCGCGCATCGACGGTGTGCCCGGAACAGCCGCCCCGGTGCCGATCGAATTCAGGGACACCGCGGGATCGAGCTGCGGTGCTCTGCTACCCACCGGAAACGTGCTGGACACGGTCGAAGGCATCGACGTGACGATGATCGACAATGGCATGCCCTGTGTGGTGATGCGGGCCGCGGACATGGGAATCAGCGGCGCCGAGTGCCCCGAGGAACTTGAAGCCAACGACACCTTGCGAGCAAAGCTCGAGGCGATCCGCCTGAGATGCGGACCAATGATGAACCTCGGGGACGTCTCCGGAAAATCGGTGCCCAAGATGAGCATGGTCAGCGCCCCGCGTGACGGCGGGGCGATCTCAACCCGGACATTCATCCCGCATCGGTGCCACAAGACAATCGGGGTGCTTGGCGCGGTGAGCGTTGCGACCGCGTGCCTGTTGAAGGGTTCTCCGGCCTATCACCTTGCCGTCCGCGGCGAAGGCGCCAAGCGCAGTCTCGATGTCGAGCATCCCACAGGCAGGATGACCGTAGTCGCCACGCTGAACGAGGTGGGAGAGGTCGCTTCTGCCGCGATTCTCCGCACGGCCCGCAAATTGATGGACGGAAAGGTTTTCGTATGAGTGACGTGCAAGAGATGGATGCCGATTGGCTGGTCTTTCACCCCAATCCAAAGAAGCCCGACTTCGTGCTGCCCGAGGGCGCGGTCGATGCCCACTGCCACGTGTTTGGACCGGGCGCCGAGTTCCCATTTGCGCCCGAGCGCAAATACACCCCATGTGATGCCGGCATTGACCAGCTCTTTGCCCTGCGCGACCATCTCGGTTTCGCCCGCAACGTGATCGTGCAGGCCACCTGCCATGGTAAGGACAACCGGGCGTTGGTCGATGCTTGCCGCAGCGCGGGCGATCTGGCGCGCGGCGTCGCCTCGGTCAGGGCCGATGTCACGGAGGACGAAATCCGCGAGATGGACGCGGCCGGAGTGCGCGGTGTCCGGTTCAACTTTGTCAAGCGCCTCGTGGACGCTACGCCGCAAGACGTGTTCCTTTCGATCGCCGACAAGATCAAGGGCTTCGGCTGGCACATCGTCGTTTATTTCGAGGCGCAGGATCTGGATGAGCTGGAACCCTTCCTCAGGAAACTCCCGACGGCAGTCGTGGTCGATCACATGGGGCGCCCGGATGTCACCAAGGGTGTGGACAACACCGATTTTCAGCGCTTCGTCCGGCTGATGGAGGAAGACGAAAGCATTTGGTCAAAAGTTACTTGCCCCGAACGGCTGAGCGCGACCGGCCCTCCGTACGACGACGTCGTGCCCTATTGCGCCGAGATCGTGAACCGATTCCCGGACCGTGTCCTTTGGGGCACCGACTGGCCACATCCGAACATGAACTCCCACATGCCCGACGACGGAGCATTGGTCGACTTCATCCCGAATATCGCGCGAACTCCCGATCATCAGCAAAAGCTCCTAGTGGATAACCCGATGCGTCTCTACTGGGCACGTGAATGAGGCAATGAGATGGACCGGCCAGATTCCGACAGCCGAATTTCGGTACGGAAGTTTCTGTGAGCGCCAGCAGCAGGGCCAGACGGGAACAGGATCGGACTCAGAGTTGCACTTCACGGAGGCTGCGCACAAGGTCAGCATTGCCCAGGCACGGGGCACGAATTCTCCGGGACTTGTGCCGTTGGCTGGATCGGGGTGCTTTCCGGCTTGATGGCTGATTGCACGGGTAAGTAGAGGTTGCGAACGCAGGTGCCTCGCCGTGCTGATGCGCCAATCCCGGACGCCTTGCCCTGTTTCGCTCTTTGAATCGGGCTTCGCGGCACCGGAAATGACCATGCGCCAGCGAACCAGCTTTGCGGGTCGCGAGTTTCGTCTTGGCTCCACGTGCTTTCAGCCCAATTGCCGTTCTCCCGCCAGTCACCATTGGCTCTCGTTACCGGAGCCGGTAGCAAGGTGCACGGTCGCGCAGTCGCTCAGGGACACGGCATTCGCCCTTGTGTGCCGAATTGGAATTTGCCAACTATCTCGCGTGCGTGACGCTCGGCAACGGCATCGGATCGGCGAAGCATGCAGGGAGGAAAGATACGATACCATACACCGTCCAGTTTCGAAGACGCCTCGTCCATTGCGGTCGTCGCCACTGGCGTTACGCGGTCTCTCGCGGGTGACACCGATGTCCTGGTCCAGTGGCGATCTGATCTCGTGGTACCCGATGACCTGAGCGACATCAGGCAGATTGCCGCGGTGCGGGACATGGCCTGTCGTGAAGACGGCAACTGGCGTATCGGCGCCGCGTTGACCGGTGCGGGATCTTCACGCCCGGATCGCTCGTTGCCGCCGAGGCGCTGCCCGAGCGGAATCCCGACCCGAGTGAAACCGAATTGCGATACCGGCCCGCCGGCAGTCTCAGTCGCTGCACCGGTTACGACGAGATCATTCCCGCGGTCCTCGACACGGCCAGCGAGTTGACAGCACTTGAAGAGTTCGTGATTGAACAGGTTTGTGGAGAGAGTCCATCATTGGCCTCTATCCGGCCACGAAGGAAGACTATATTTGCAGATTCGAGGAATGGTGAAAGTTGCGGGGCGATAAGCCCCTGCTGCAACTCTCGCCAATACAGAAACCGAAGGAATTGAGAATGCTCGACGATTCAGACTTCAGACCACATGGCCGACACCTCATCGCGGGAGAGTGGGCAGCCAGCAACTCGACCTTCCAGTCTGAACCCGCCAGCGGACCGGCTCACGAGTTTTTCGTCGGCACTCCCGAACTGGTTGACCGTGCCTGCATTGCCGCTGGAGAGGCATTCCAGAGCTACGGCTACGCGAGCCGGGAGGAACGCGCGAACCTGCTTCACGCCATAGCCGATGAAATCGAGAGCCTCGCAGAGCAAATCACCTATGTCGGAACACGAGAGACCGGACTGCCGGAGGTGAGGCTTGCCGGTGAGCGTGGCCGCACGGTTGGACAGATCAGGCTGTTTGCCGACCACATTATGCGCGGCGACTATCTTGACCTGAGGCATGACGTTGCGCTTCCTGATCGGCAGCCCTTGCCGCGCCCCGACCTCAAGGTGGTCCAGCGGCCGATTGGACCCGTTGCAGTATTTGGCGCCTCGAATTTTCCCCTGGCATTTTCGACGGCAGGCGGGGATACGGCGTCGGCGCTCGCGGCAGGTTGTCCCGTTGTCGTGAAGGGGCATTCCTCGCACCCCGGGACGGCGGAGATCGTGGCCGAAGCCATCAATGCGGCAATTGGAAAATGCGGCGTGCATCCGGGCGTGTTCTCACTCGTTCAGGGCGGAAGCCGGGACGTTGGCACGGCACTGGTTCAGCATCCGCAAATCAGGGCCGTCGGCTTTACCGGATCACTTGCCGGTGGCCGGGTCTTGTTTGACCTGTGCGCAGCAAGGCCTGTCCCCATTCCGTTTTTCGGTGAACTGGGGAGCATCAACCCTGTCTTCCTGCTGGCAAATGCGGTGAAGTCCCGGGGAGCGGCCATTGCACAGGGCTGGGCGGGTTCGCTGACAATGGGAGCAGGGCAGTTCTGCACCAATCCGGGAATCGTTGTCGTTGACGAGGGAAGCGACGGTGACGCATTCGTCGCGGCGGCCCGGGCTGCGCTGTGTGCAGTCGGACCCCAGACCATGCTGACAGACGGGATCGCCGCTGCCTACCGGAAGGGACGGGATCGCGTGAAGTCCAGCTCCGGTGTCCGGGAGGTGCTCGGCTCCACCTGTGAAGGCAGGGCCACAGCGCCATATCTCTACGAGACTTCGGCCGACTGCTGGCTTGCCAATGAAGAATTGAGTGAAGAGGTGTTCGGCCCTCTCGGCCTGATCGTGCGGACCAGCGGGCCAGGCCAGATGCTCGAGGTGGCGCGCGAGGTCAGCGGCCAATTGACGGCCACGATGCACTCAGACGAAGACGATCACGAACAGGCGCGTGACCTGGTGCATGTCCTGGAGTGCATGGCGGGCCGTATTCTCGTCAACGGATTTCCAACCGGTGTTGAAGTCGCCGATGCCATGGTTCACGGCGGACCCTATCCCGCCTCGACCAATTTCGGGCACACATCTGTGGGTACCCTGTCAATACGCCGGTTCCTTCGGCCCGTCTGTTTCCAGAACGTGCCGGACGCGCTTCTTCCCGGGGACCTGGTCTGATGCAAGGGCGGCGAGTGGGCCGGAACGGCCCCGAGGTGTTTCCGCTCGGAATCGGAGCAATGTCGTTCTCGTCCGTTTACGGCGAGGTGACTGAAGAGCAATGCCATGCCATTCTCGATACCGCCCTGGAGACGGGGATCGATCACATCGACACGGCCAATGTCTATGGAATGGGTTTGTCGGAAGAGGTGATCGGGAGGTTCCTGCGGCGATACCGCGGCAAGGACGGGCAACCCTTTCATATCGCCACCAAGGCCGGGATATGCCATGATGTGAACACGGGTGAACGGTGGTTCGACAACAGCCTGGAACAGCTGGAAGCCCAGCTCGACCAGAGCCTGATCCGGCTCGGGCTCGAACAGGTTGACGTCTTCTATGTACATCGGCGCGACATGCGGTTCGAGATAGAAGAGGTAACGGAATCGCTGGCTTCACTGGTCAGGAAGGGAAAGATCGCAGGTTTCGGTTTCTCGGAAATCGCGCCTTCGTCGCTTCGACGTGCCGCCGCCGTGCATCATGTTGCGGCGGTTCAGTCCGAATACTCGCTTCAGACCCGCCTGCCAGAACTGGGAATGGTGCAGGCCTGCGAGCAGTTGGGAACGTTGTTTGTCGCGTTTTCACCCGTGGGCCGTGGCCTCCTGACCGATGACCCGCCGACCCCGGATCGCGTGTCGCGCTCATCCTTCCTCAAGGCGAATCCGCGTTTTGCCGGGGACAACCTGTCCCGTAACCTCGTGGCCAGCCAGCCCCTGAGGGACATTGGCCGGAAGATTGGTCAGCCTGCAGCTGCAGTGGCGATTGCATGGCTCCTGTCACGGGGACCGGCAGTCCTGCCCATTCCGGGCACACGCAGTACCAGCCACCTGCGCGAATTGCTGGCAGGATGTGAACTGGTGCTTACGGACGAACTGCTCGAAGAGATCGAAACCCGGATGCCGCCTGGTTGGACCCACGGGGCGAGGTATTCTTCGGCGCAATCCATCGGACCTGAACAGTACTGCTGATAACCGCCGTTTCCGGGATTCCCTGAAGTCGGCAGAGTGTTCACGAGTGTTCTCGGCGGTTGCCAGTCGAAACGATTCCCGGGGGCAGCGGACCCCGTGTCGGGGTTAACTCGATCGGGCAAATAGGCGGAGCCGAGCATCGACACGCAGCCGTGACTTCGGCCCAGCCGGAATTCTGCCAATGCTTGCCGGGGTGACTGGACGGCTTCAGGCCTGCGGTTGCCTGAAATAATTTCTGAAATGATGCTCGACGAACTCGAGCTTGGGTGCCAGTTTCGGGCGTTCTGGCACATTGATCGGTTCATCATTGAGATCGAGAAGTAGCTGCCGGTCTGATCCTCCGACCTGTCTTGACACGATGATGCGAAACAGTTCCCTTTCCATGCGTATGCCGATGACTCCGTGGTCGAATGCCTTGTGGTGCAGTGAACACAGCGCCAGTCCGTTCCCGATGATGTCGGGTCCGAGGTCGCATACCGGCCTGATATGCGCGGCCTCGATATCCAGCGGAATCTCGCCGATCGACAGGTCCTGGCTGCAGACTGCGCATTTGGCATCGTAGGCGTGGATGACATCGCGCCGAAATCTCGGATCCCGCTTCAGCCGGTGCGACGGCACCCTGTTTCGCAACTCCGTTGTGACGTCAAGGAGACCGACAGTCTGCAATATGTCGTCATGGCGCGTTTCGGAGAAAAACCGGTGAAGCAGCATCTGCGCACACTCTACGACCAGTTCTTGGTCCTTTTCCAACAGGGCGTGCACATCCTCGGGAAATCCGCCGGCAACCTGTTGTTCGAGAAGCTGTGCAGGGCTGAACATTTGATCCTTGTTGATCACCAGGCCTTCGTCGCTCGGCACGTCCCAGAGGTTGTCGGAACGCAATGCAGTAAAGGGGTGATGCGGGTTTGCAGCGCTCGTGCCTGGCGACCCGAACATGCCAAGCAGCCCTGAAATCGGCTTCCTCAGTTCTTCAAATGTCTGAAGGCGTTCCTCTCCGGCCTTCATCCGACCAAGCGAATGCAGGATCAGAAGGGCCTTGTGCGGGCTCTCCCGGTTGTACCTCTTGTGGGCTTTCAGGCTCTCGACCCGGGCAATGACGTCGTCTCTCGTAACCATTCCAGACAGCTTGCAGCAAACTCCCCTGCAACTCGGCGGCATCCGGAGCCGCAGCCTCGAGCATATAGTTAAGGAAACTCTATCGTCACGAGCAGTGAAGGATCTGCAAATCCTCTCGTCCGGGGCAGCGTGTTGCCTCGTGGCATCAACTCAACGAGGTCCGGTGCAACGGGATGTTGATGCGGGAACGTGCCTTGTCTTTGATCGCTACGATGGTGATGATGGCATCAAGGTTGCAGTCTAGCCGGTCCGTTGCCAGGAAACTGTTGTATGGGGCTGAGACTGTTCGACGGAGCTGACGAAGCGCCGGATCGCCGGGTGGACGAGAGTGGAACTGGAAGACCTGACATTCAACGCGATTGACGTGGAAACCGCCAACTCCGATTGCTCGACGATCTGCCAGATTGGAATTGTCAGGGTCCGGGAGGGTCGGATCGCCGATCAGTGGCAGACCCTGATCAACCCGGAATGCTGGTTCCATCCGGGCAACATCCGTATCCATGGAATCCTCGAGGAGGATGTAGGACAGAGCCCGACGCTGGCGGATGTCCATGACGAAATCTGTACCAGGCTGGACGGCTCCGTGCTGGTCAGCCACACGGCGTTCGACCGGACCGCATGCAACCGGGCCGTGGCCAAGTATGGGTTGAGACAGTTTCAGGTCACATGGCTGGACAGTTCCAGGATCGCGCGGAGGACATGGCCGGAACGTTACGGTGCACGAGGCTACGGACTCGGAAATATCGCCAATGATCTTGGAATTGCGTTCCGGCATCATGACGCGCTCGAGGACGCAAGGGCCGCGGCCGAGATCGTGCTGCGGGCAAGTGCGGCTGCCGGAAACGGCATAACAGGTTGGCTGAACCAGGCATAGCGACCCGGAAACGTCGCCGGCATATCCGGGACAAGCCGGCATTCTGACGGCAATCGAAGGTTGCGCCATATACGGCGATGGTGCATGCGGTAGCAGGAAGCCGGTATTCGCAATCACCGGCCTGTCCAGGGTGCACCCGCAGATTGAATTGACGATGACGGAAGTGTTCACCAAGTCATTCACGCAGCAGGAAGCGTTGCCGTCCGAGGCAATCAGGGCAGCCAACAGGGAACTCGCCGGTGCCCGTCTTCACCGCTACGGTGGAACTGCTGAGGATCCGGGTGCTGCGGCACAACTCGAACGGGCATTCGCCAGGTGGCAGGGAGCCCGTTTCTGCCTTGCCTGCGCATCAGGTGGCCAGGCGATACAGATTGCGCTGCTCGCAAACCGGGTCGAAATCGGCGACCCTGTGCTGACCAATGCATTCACCCTGGCGCCGGTTCCCGGTGCCATAGGCGCAGTTGGAGGCTGCCCGGTATTGGTGGAAATCACCGATGACCTGGTCATCGACTGCGACCACCTGCTTGCCAAGGCCGGGTCTTCGGGTGCCAGGGTCCTCTTGCTTTCGCATATGAGGGGCCATCTGGCGGACATGGCGCGGGTGGTCGAGACATGCGCCAATCACGGAATCCTGCTGATCGAGGACTGCGCTCACACGATGGGGGCGACGTATCGCGGCACAAGGAGCGGCAACTTTGGCAGCGCTGCTTGTTTCTCGACCCAGACCTACAAGCACATGAATTCTGGAGAAGGCGGACTGTTCACCACCGATGATCCTGCCGCCATGGCCCGGGCAGTGATCCTGTCGGGATCCTACATGAACTACGACAGGCACGGCACTTTGCCTGACTCCTCCTACTTCGAGACCGCAAGATTCGAATGTCCCAACCTGTCGTCCCGGATGGACAACCTGCGGGCGGCGATCCTGCTGCCCCAACTTCGGGGGCTGGACGATACAGTGGCTGCCTGGAACGATCGCTATCAGATCGTGGCGAGCGCACTTTCCAGATTGAGTCCGGCGGTGGCGCTTCCGGAGCCTCTTCCGGGCGCCGCACGCGTTGGAAGTTCGATCCAGTTCCGTGTTCCTGGCCTCTCCAGCCAGGATAGTGCTGCCCTCCAGGTCAGGCTGAAGGAGAGGGGCGTCGAACTGGCGTGGTTTGGCAGAGGCGAGCCGACCGGGTTCACCTCATCACACCGGCACTGGCGGTATCTCGACGGCCAGTCGCTTCCGAATACCGACAGGGTGCTCAGCACGCTGTTTGACCTGCGCCTGCCTCTCAGTTTCAGCAAGGATGATTGCGCTGTGCTAGGCCGAATCCTTGTCGATGAAGTAACCAGGATCGCTGGTGTTGCCGGACAGACCGCCCCAGATTCCCGATGCTGACCCTGTCCCCGGCAATCGGGAAGCCCAGCAAGGAACCAGCCATCCAGAGTTCGAAGCCCGGTTGGAAGCAAGTTGACCGGTCGACATATGCGTTCACTTCCGCACCTTCATCCGGGAATTCATGCCACGCGACCGCGTGCCGAAATCACCCGATCCGAAACAGTGCTGGTGGCAGTTTGATGCTTGGTTGGCGTGGACTTGGATTTTCCCGGGCGTTCCGCCGAAACGCGGATGGAGCCGGCCTCCACCGGCGCCAGCAATGTCTCGACATGCCGTAATCGCATCACTGCACTGAATTGCCATCCACGGAAAATTGCAGGGTCGGATTTGGTTGGCAGGGCTGGTTGCCCCGGCTGCCTTGGGAGAGCCGCGCAGGCAGAACTGGACATCCTGGCTGCGGAATGCGCCGTCGGTGTCCCGAGTTGCTGTTGGTGCCGGAACAGCTATGCCCCGCCCTCATGCGGATGCAGGTTTCACGTTTGCAGACAAGTATGTTACCATGGAAGGCCAGAGGGACATGTTTGGCCCCGCCAATTGTCCGCAAAATCCTGGAATTGGCATGAGCGAAGCGGAAGAACCACTCTTGATCAAGCGCTATGCAAGCCGGCGCCTCTATAATTCCGAGACCAGTGAATACGTCACTGTTCAGGAAATTGCCGATTTCATAAGGACGGGCAGGGACGTTCGCATCGTCGACCGGAAGACAGGTGATGACCTGACCAGGCAGTACCTCGTCCAGATCATCGCCGACCACGAGTCGAGGGGTGAGGAGATCCTGCCGCTGAACGTCCTGATGGCGGCGGTCAGGACCTACAACGACAAGGCGGGGGACGTTGTTCCGAAGTTTCTTGACATGGCGTTCCAGTTCTTGAGGAAGAGCCAGGATCAGGTCATGGAAAGCGTTCAGGCCATGTCAGATCCGATGTATGCAATGCGGGAATTCGAGCGCCAGCAACGCGAGGCCTTCAGTTCCTTCATGAATTACTGGTCGACCGGCGGGCAGGGTCAGGACCAGGAACCTGAGACTGCTTCCGAAGACAACGGTGGAGACGAGACAGAGCTGGAAGCCATCAAGAAACAGCTTGCGGAACTGCAGGCCAAGGTGTCCAATCTTTGACGAGGACAGGACAAGGGGTGTCCGACATGACAGATTCCAAGAGGAAATTCTCCGAACTCATTCTGGACGACATTGCCATGCAGTTGCATGACGCGGTCAGGAACAGGCAGACGATCGATCCTCCCAGCGAGACCCACGGGATCGACTATGATGCCGCCGTCGAAGTCCGGCGCAGAATGGCCAACCTTCTCGGGCGGTACGCCGGCATGCCGTCGGGATTCAAGCTGGCTTTCACATCGCCGGCCACTCAGCAGGAGCTGGGAATAAACGCACCGGAATTCGGATATCTGTTCTCGGACTTCGAAATCAAGCATGGTGAACCGGTCGATACCGACAGCTTGTGCGAACCTTATGCGGAACCCGAACTGGCATTCGTGATGGCAAGGGATCTGGAGGGCCCCGGCGTCACCGTTCAGAACGCGCTGGATGCGGTGCAGTGTGTCAGACCCGCCATCGAGATCGTGGATTCGCGTATCGGCCTGCACAAGGCCAAGACAGTTGACATGGTTGCCGACAACGTTCTCTTCGGCCGGCTGGTTCTGGGTGACAAGGAATTCAGCCCCGACGAAGTCGACCTGGCAAACACGCCCGTGACGATCGAAGTGGACGGCAAGACCGAAGTCAGCACGACCGGCAGGGTCATGGGAAACCCGGTTGCCGCTGTGGCATGGCTGGCAAACAGGTTGGCCGAGACCGGAGGTCGCGAAGGAGCGATCATGCGCAATGACATCATCATGTCAGGTTCCTGCACCAGGTATTTCCGGGTCGGGAAGGGAAGTTCGGTTACAGCAGATTTCGGTCCGCTCGGGAAAATTCACGTCGACTTCGTGTAACGGCCGCCATTCCGCGGTTGCCGGGTCGTCAGGCTGCACGCCCCTGCGGCGAAGTCCTCGAATTCCTGAAGAACTCGGAAATGACCCGGGCGAATTCGGTTCCCTGATCCTTCTCGTCCAAGCCTGATCTTGCCTTGTCGAGTTGCGCGGCCGGGATCGCTCCGACGCCCCGCTTTTCAATCAGCCCCTCGATGAACGAATTGCCGAATTCGGGGTGCGCCTGAACCGACATGGCGCGCTCGCCATAAGACAACATGGCGAACCTGCAGAATTCCGAGGACCCAGTCACCCGCGCATCCTTCGGCAGCTCCGTGACCTGGTCCTGGTGCCAGGCGTTGAGGTAAACCGGCTTGCCGTCGAACTCGTAGGACTGCCTGCCGATTCCCCATCCGCCGGCGAACTTCTCCACCTTGCCGCCGAGTGCCCGCGCCAGAACCTGATGGCCAAAACAGACGCCGACAATCGGGACCCCCTCCTGGTAGCAATCCCTCAGGAACTGCTCGAGTTTCCGGATCCATGGCAGGTCCTGATAAACGGAGTATTTCGATCCGGTGACGAGCCACCCATCTGCATCGCCCGCCGACTCCGGAAAGACGTCTCCGACGACCTCCCAGGTCTCGAATGTGAACCCGTGCCCCTTCAACAATTGCCTGAACATGTCCGGATACTGGCCGTGCCGTTCGACCAGGTCGGGCGGGGAGTATCCCGTCTGCAGAATTCCGATCTTCATGTCGGCCATCCCTCGGCAGCCTGCCGCACAACCAGATATGTCATTTTCGGCCGGTTCAGCAAGTGTCTTCGTCCGGCCTGTCACCTCCGCCGCCGTTGCCGAGAGGCCGTCACTGCCGGTGAAGCCGGCCGACCGGGCTTGGGAAGCGAAAGGTAAGCGTCCTCGGGAATCCTTGCGATGCCGCGGAAGGGCAGCAGTTCAAGGTCGGACGGGTCTGCGACCTCGATTGCAGCCGACACCGCTGCGAACAAGAGATCGGTCAGTTCACCCATTGCAGTGATGAGTGGAAGACCGGGGGTGAATCCCGTCTGTCCCAGGACGCGCAGTGACGATGCAAGGGGACAGAATCGTCGGATCAGTCGCCAGGAGTGAACGTCCAGGGCCGCAATTTCCGCGACCCCCTGCGCGACCGCTTCTGCTGACTCCTCGTGGCTTCCGGTCCTGTAATATCCACCAAATGACATCCCGCGCCGTTCCGCGTGCGCAATCGGGGCAGCCCAACCGGATTGGGACAGTTCGTCGTTATAGGCCAGCACGGCGCCGTTGAACTCTTCGATGCGGGAGCGGCTGTCTTCGGGACCTGCGATCAACACGCTGCAATAATAGCCCGGCGGGCAGTCCTTCAGCCTGATATCCGGTGTCCCGACGATCCGGACCTTTCCGGCAAACTTCGTGCGAAATGGAAGACTGCAGGTCTGTGAGAGAAGGAGTTCATCGCTGTTCCATGCAGCGCCGATGTCGGAAGAACGGTCGAGCGCCTCGGGAGCCGATATGCCTCTTTGCGCAAGCTGTTTCCGGGTCAGGTCCCAGAACCTGTCAGTCGCCGGCGCTGTTTCGGGCCGGTCATACATGGGAAGGCTGACGATCATGTCATCCGGGAGATCACTCTCTGGCGCGCCAGAGCGCTGTCGCGATCGCTGACGCCCAGAAGTTTCGTGGCAAGCCGCAGGAAACCGTCTTCGGCGTAGTCACGGGTCCGGTCGGCCATGACGACTTCCCAGAGTGCCTCGACAAGACCTACCCTTTCCTCGAAGGGCACTGACCTCTTGAGTGCCCGCGTGAAGCTGACATTGTCCGCAACTTCCATTTCAGTGCGCTCCGCTTCCTGCCGCAGTTCGGCAGCCTCTTCCGGCGCGAGGTCAAATCTTGCGGCCAGGATCTTGTCGGTCCGGCGTTTCTCGTCGCTTGAGTATTCATTGTCCGCCCTGCCGACGCGAACCAGCAGCACGGCAAGGGCAAGTCTGGACTCGTCCTGCGGCAGGCATTCTTCCTGTTCCGCAAACAAGCTGGTGAACAGCGACTTGATCATGCCTGATCAATATTGGAGGGAGCAAGGATTATCAACGTTCAGGCGATCACTTCACCGGGGATGAATTCAGACCGGTATTGGCTCTGGTTCCTGGCTGGCCGGGAACATTGCCTGCCGGCAGTCAAGCAAATGGATATGATCATCTCCAACCTGCAATCAGCGTTCATCTGCCCGTTGGTCCGGGTTCTCGGCTCCAACTCCGCGAAAGATGGCGCGGAAAGGCAGGGCCCAGAGCACGCCCGCCAAGGCGTAGGTTCCAACTTCCAGGACTATATGCGGCCGGTCGAACAGTCCGAGAATTGTCACCGCGGCGAATATGTAGAAGGGCAGCCCAACGCAGAGGATCAACAGGGCAAGCCGCTTCCTTGTCCGGTATGTCAATTTCATTCACTTCACCGGCTGTGGCAAGCTCGGCAGGTTGGGACCGTCGCCGGGTTCCGGCAACCGGTTTGGTTGTCCGGCGGGGCGCGATGCCGACAGGTCGGTCACCTGCCGAGGCAGTCGTGGGCCATGTGCGTCAACATTTCAAGTGGAAACGCGGCGGCAGCGGACAGGTCTGCCTGCCTGCTCGCCATTCTGCAGTTGCAGAAGGTGATTATCCCGCGGCCTGGTTGAAGGAGTGCCCGGCGCCGGCAAGTTCGCCTGTACCGGGATTGCCGGCCTGCGATCGTGGCCTGATGCCGGTGAACGATCATGCAGCCGCGTTGGCGCCGAATTCGAGGCAGTTCAAATCCCGCCGGATGGACTATCGGCAAAAAAAGTAGAATAGGATTGGAGAAGGCTTGAGGGCCAGGCGGAATCCGGGAGGGTCATGAATGTCCAGGCCAAGGATGAAGACATTCGGAACGACAAGCAGGACGGGCTACGACTCGTCCGAATTCTACCGGAGAAAGATCCATGAGTCTCCCGGCCGCGAAACGGATCCGGAAGTTCTGGGTCCGGAAAATCACCTGCCTTCCGGGCAATGGCAGGATACCGATCATATCAACCTGGTCTTTCAACACAGCAGCGAGTCTATGCACGAACTGCCGACTGGAAGCGTGCACTTGATGGTGACGTCACCGCCCTACAATGTCGGAAAGGATTACGATTCCGACCTGACAATGGAAGAATATAGGGCCATGCTTTGCAGGGTGTGGGAGGAGACTCACAGGGTCCTCGCACCGGGAGGGCGAGCCTGCGTGAATGTGGCGAATCTCGGGCGCAAGCCCTACATCCCGCTGAACCAGTTCATTACGGCAGACATGCTGGCGGCCGGCTTCCTGATGCGAGGTGAAATTATCTGGAACAAGTCGGCAAGCGCCGGATCGTCCTGTGCGTGGGGCAGTTGGCGTTCTCCGTCTAACCCGGTCCTGAGGGATACGCATGAATACATTCTGGTGTTCTGCAAGGATCGGTTTTCCCGCAAGCCTGGCGACGGAGAGGCGACGATAGGCAGGGATGAGTTTCTGGATTTTACAAGGAGCGTCTGGGAGTTTCCCGCGGCGTCTGCACGCAAGGTGGGGCACCCGGCGCCGTTCCCGGTTGAACTTCCCAGGCGGCTGATCCAACTCTATACGTGGTCCGGCGATCTTGTGCTGGACCCCTTCATGGGAAGTGGCCAGACGGCACTGGCAGCCGCCGGGTCCGGCCGGAACTGGGTGGGTTACGACACTTCCGTGGAATATGTTGAACTGACAAGACAGCGCGTGCGAAGCCTGGCCTGCAGTTGAACAAGCAACCCGGCGAGCCTAATTTCGGGCGAACTGCTTCCAGAGGACAAGCAGGATACGGTCAGTTCTTGCCCGCCGTTGGCCAGTGCCTGTGCAGGTCGTCGATCACGAATGCGTGCACATGCTCGCGATCGCCGCTCAGGTGAGGGTGGTCCGGAGGGAGATTGTCATGGCGGTGCATCAACTCGACGCGGTCGTCGGCTGGCCAGTGTCGCAAGGCAAGCACGACTCCGATTACGGCCAGCACAGTCAACCCGGCCAGCGCCGTCACCGCTCCGAATGCCGTCATCAACCAGCCCGACAGCGGGTAGGCCACGAGCCAGCACGCATGGCTCAGCGCAAATTGTGCGGCAAAGACGGCAGGACGGTCTGCTGAACGCGACGAACGGAGAATCAGGCGACCTGACGGCGTGAGAACTCCGGAATAGCCAAGTCCCAAGACAAACCACATGAGCAGGAGTGCCGGCCAGGCAAGGCCTGCAAGTGAAACGACCACCGCGAGAATGCCAAGGCTGGCAACCATGAGCACTCCACCCGCCAACATGATCGTCCGGTCATGAATCCTGTCGAGCATCCGGGGGAGGAGGAAAGCGGACAGCATCGAACCACAACCAAAGGCCCCCATCGTCCACGCAAGGGCTTCTTCGCCAAGGCCCAGTTCACCCCGGACGAGTACAACCGAATTGACCAGTACCATCGACCCGGCTGCCGCCACTGTGACATTCAGCGAAAGGAGGCCGCGCAGCCTCGGTGTGGCCAGGTAGATCCGGATGCCTCGGGTGACCCGGCTTAACACACCGCCCTCAGTGGAACCTCTTGCGTCCGGAAGGGTTACCGAGACTACGAAGGCTGCAGATGCGAGAAACCCAGCCATCGTTCCGACAAACAGTGCATCATAAGGGATGAGGAGCAGGAGTAGTGCGGCGAGGGTCGGGCTGACGATGTTCTCGAGGTCGTAGGCAAGCCGGGAAAGGGAGAGCGCCCGGGTGTAGCGCGATTCCTCCGGCAAGACGTCCGGGATGGTTGCCTGGTATGTCGGTGTGAATGCGGCGGATGCCGACTGCAATACGAATATCAGGACGTAGAGGTGCCAGGCCTCGGTAACGAACGGCAAGGCCAAGGCAACCATTGCCCTGACGACGTCCAGAACTACGAGAAGAGCACGCCGCGGCACGAGATGGACGAACGCGCCCGCAAACGGCGCAACTCCGATATAGGCAACCATCTTGATCGTGAACACGGTTCCGAGCACGATTCCCGCATTGCCGCCGGCAAGGTCGAATGCAAGCAGACCGAGCGCGATCGTGGCAAGTCCGGTGCCTGCAAGGGAAATCACCTGTGCAAGGAAGAGGTGACGGTATGTTCGGTCAGCAAGAACTTGAAACATGGGCGGGCCAGAGATTGGGCATCATTATATCAGGATCAGGCCAGGCTGAAAATTCTCATGCAATTGGCCAATTGCTGCCCGAAATGGACTCCCGGCTGCAATCTGCCCTGCAACTGCCTGGACAGATCATGTGCAACAATCCGCCACCAGGTCGACGACTGCGTCACTGGCCCGACGCTACGGCAGTTGCAGTTGTAAACCGATGCGCGCGTTCCCTAGCCAATCCGCATCGCTTGGCCAGGGGTCCATGAGCAAGACGGCAACCCGTCCGTGCTTTCCGTCAACTCGCACCGGCAGGAAAGGGATGATGCCGCTATTCCAGGTTCGCCCGGCCCGCGGGTGATGGACGGATTCTGATCCGAGGATTGCAACGCACAAGGGGGGGCAGCATCACAACCACTTCCTCGTCAACCGCCGATGCAGGCCCATTTGCCCGGCC
Source organism: Paracoccaceae bacterium (assembly GCA_963664715.2). Classification (GTDB taxonomy): domain Bacteria; phylum Pseudomonadota; class Alphaproteobacteria; order Rhodobacterales; family Rhodobacteraceae; genus JAPOXR01. Next base: position 62,653 of record CAXXUY010000003.1, on the reverse strand, counting down.
GAAGCGCCAACCGGCCGGGATGCCGCGCCACCTTGCCGGATTGAAGAGGAATCCGGCTTGCCAGTGCCGGGCCGGCACAACGAGCAGTTTCACCGTTATGATGAGCCTGGCAATGGCAGCCTCAAGCTTCAATGTCAGCAAGAATGACTCGACGTTCACCTTGACAGGGAAAGCCGCATTCCAATCAGAATCTGTACGTGAACGAAATGACAGCCGTCGTGTCGCTTGATTCCAGGAACAGTTCGTCAGCGACGGCGACCATTGCTTCCGGTGCAATTGCACGATCGGAATCCGCATTGCCCGATACAGTCTGGCAGAAATGGCCGGCCGGAGACTCAATTGAACACGCCATGGCAAACTCCGGCAATTCTGCACATTACGCCGGATTGTTCAGGTCTGCCGCCGGGTGCCGGGCGAGCTTCTTCCAACACATGGCAGGCGCAATTGCTTGAAATTCAAGTAAAAGTCTTCTTCCGTGCCCATTTCCAGCGCATCCGTCAATTGAGGTTGGCGGATGCTTGGCAACACACACAAGAGTGCATCCCTGACCACATTCTCGAGGTCGAAACTCACCACGACAACCCGCGCCACCCGGGCGCATTTCCTGGCCTCCGCAACAGGGATGTTTCCGGCCAACCATAGTTGGGTCCCGGGCCTTTACGCAGCGATTCGGGAATTCTCCAGAGTGGAGTATTCTGCTGTTCAACGGATGTGATTCGCCGGAAACCGTTTTGCGCCGATCGAATTTCTTGCCACGAACCGGACTCCGCTTTGACCTGATGGATCACTCTGACGGGACGTGGTGTTCGGATCCCGGCTGCTCGGACGATTTCCCCCTTCGGCATGCCGGCCTCGAAGCCGGATCCCGCCAATCCCCTTCCGGGCCAAGTTTGCCTGGCTGGCTGGCAAGGAGCCAACTGCAACGCTGCTGCAAGAGTTTCTTGAAAGAGGTGGACAGGAGGCAGAAGCTTCAGGTCTGGAACCAACAGGGCACCCGAGGCATCGGGAAATCCTGCTGGAGCGCAGTCACTTACGGGACTTCAATGCCACGCTACGAATGGTATTGACGAGGTTGGAGAACGGTTTGAAGTCCGCAGCGGAGCGCCGAATGACCAGGCCGGCCCGATACTTGTGCTGTCCGAATGCAAGGGGAAGGGGTTTGATCGGAACTCCGGGTAGCTGCTCCAGCAGTTCCAGGGGCAACCAGGCAAGCCAGGGACCTGTGGACATGAGAAGGAAGCCCGCGATACCTGCACGGACCACCGCACGAGTGCGAATTCCAGTCTGGTCGTGAAGTTCGTCCAGCACGTTCGCCAGAGATGGTTTGCCTTCAAAGGCCAGCGATGAGGGACCTTCCAGGTCAATCCACGGATATCTCGTAAGGTCGCCCGGGTCGATCTTTCCCGCGTGCAACGGGTGATCACGGTGTGCAACGATTCCGGAGGTCACGTCCAGGAACCGCTCCCGCCTGAGATACTGTGGCAGGACATCGCCAGCGTCCACTCCGCCGCAATACAGGTCGGAACTGCCATGGCTCAACAGGCGAATTCCCTTGCGCCATCCTCCTGTCTTGAGCTTCAGTTCAACATCCGGAAACGCTTCGTGGAATGCGGCTGCCGCGGGGATGACGAATGCCTGCATCCAGATTGGGCTGGCAGACACGCGGAACCTGCCCGCACGTCCTGCAATTGCGGCCTCGACATACTCCTTTCCGTCATCGATTTCGTTCATTATGCGCCGGGCGCGACTGGCCACGATTGAACCGAGCTGGGTCAGGCGGACGCCGGTCGGAATCCTCTCGAATAGCCTTCCACCGCATTCACGCTCAATCCGGGAAATCGCTCGAGTCAGTGCTGGTTGGGTTATTGCCAGTTTGTCGGCCGCTGCGACGATCTTACCGGTCTCGACCACGGTAAGGAATTTCACAAGATCACTTCGCCTTTCGAACATTTTGCCGCTCTTTGTTGCTGTCACGGCCGGCCGAATGTTCCTTGTGCATCAACATAGTTATTACCCTGCCGCAATTCGAGTCATTACGGGATTGACAGGAGCGCATAGCTCAATAGACCGAAGCACCGCGATCAGCGGCCGTCACCCGGACAGGCCGGAAAATGCTTCGGGCCAAGGCCAGGAAAACCCGGTTCCCAACTGGCCGCGCCCGGTTTCGACCGACCGGGGTATCTTCCGGTCACGCTGCCAGGATTCGGATGATATGTCGTCAACGGCATACAGATACACGCAAAAGGCATTTCCAATGGTGCTGACTTGTATCCTAAACCGATGAGCCGTTGCGCAGCAGTCGGACCGTGTCTTGACTGGCGATAAGGACACGGTTGGCGAATGGCTGCATACTCCGGACAGAAGTCCCGGAAACGTCAAGCGCAGTGGAGAGGCAGGAGGTGGTCGTCAAATAACTGGTCGAGGCAAAGCCCATCGAGTTACCTGCCCCGGGCGGCTGTGACGTTGCGGTCGCCGCCCGGGGTTACATCGAAGTCATCCCGTACGAACAACCATAATTGACCGCTGCCGGTCTCAACCGGCTGGTCACCGTCTTGGTCAAGGCTGGAATTGCCAAACGGGAGTCGCGGGAACTCGCTTGGCATCCAGGAAGCTTCCGTGCCAGGACAGAACTCCGGACCCCGAATGTTGCTGCTTGACGGACCTGCCTATGCAAACGGTCCAGAAACGACGAAGGTGTCGTCTCGGTCCGGCGAAGTCGAGATGACGTTTACCGGCGTGCCGACCAACTGTTCGATTCTCGCAATGTATTTCCGGGCATTTCCGGGCAGGTCACCGACTGATCTGATCGCAGACACGCGACCGTTCCATCCTGGCAGGCACTCATAAATGGGCTCCAGCGCTGCTTGCTCGGCAAAAGTGACAGGAAGCCGGTCGATCGGTTCGCCGTCCAGTTTGTAACCTGTGCAGATCTTGAGTGTTTCCAGAGAATCCAGCACGTCCAGCTTGGTAATGGCAAGTCCATCAATTCCGGCCATCCGGCAAACCTGGTTCACAAGAACGGCGTCGAACCAGCCGCACCGCCGCAGGCGGCCTGTTACGGTTCCTCTTTCATGCCCTTCCGTAGCGAGGTGATGCCCGACATCGTCCAAAAGTTCGGTTGGGAATGGTCCCGCGCCGACACGCGTTGTGTAAGCCTTGCACACGCCAAGAACATGGCCGATCTGGCCCGGACCAATGCCGGTGCCCGTGGCGGCGGCTCCGGCGAAGGTGGAAGAAGAGGTAACGAAAGGGTAGGTTCCGTGGTCGACGTCGAGCATCGCGCCCTGCGCACCTTCGAACAGGACCGGCTTTTCGTCCGCAATACAATCGTGGAGGATTTTCCATGCAGGTCCCGCGAAGGCGAGCAATCGGTCAGAGATCGCAAGCAAGTCGGATTTCAGCCTGGGACCGTCCACGGGGCCGACCCCGTAGCCAGCCCTCAATGCATCATGGTGATCAATCAACCGGTGGAGCATTGCATCGAGGGATCGTTCACTTCCCAGATCGGCAACCCTGATCGCCCTCCTGCCGGTCCTGTCTTCGTAGGCAGGACCGATTCCCAGGCCGGTCGTTCCAATCTTGCCCCTGCCGGCGCGCTGCTCCCTGAGGTTGTCAAGCTCCCGATGCAAGGGAAGAACGAGCGGAACGGTTTCAGCGATCACCAGGTTGCCGGTCGTAACGCTGACACCCTGTTCTGCGAGCGTGTCGATCTCCGCAAACAGTGCCCAGGGGTCGAGTACCACGCCGTTGCCGATGATGTTGAGTTTTTCCGGCCGGATGATGCCGGAAGGCAGCGTCGACAACTTGAAGACCTTTCCTTCCAGCACGATCGTGTGGCCGGCATTGTTTCCTCCCTGGTACCGAACGACGACATCCGACTGTTCGGCAAGCCAGTCGACGATCTTGCCCTTGCCCTCATCGCCCCACTGGATTCCGACTACCACCGTGTTGCTCATGGGCTACAAACTCCCGGCAGGTTTGACCGAGCGAAAATATCCCCGGAACCGGTAAAACAAAATCGTCGGTGGTGATCTTCTCGACTCAGGCCTCCGTTTGTGTCTTGCGGGTCACAGCGATTGCCAATATTAGCCAATATCCCCTGTACGGGACGCGCCCTATCTTCTCTTGGCCTGACTATGAGCAACGTTACACTGACAATTCACCTGATTCTGGCCCTGGTGCTGATTGGCATCGTGCTGTTGCAGCGTTCGGAAGGAGGCGGGCTCGGAATTGGCGGAGGCGGCAACGTCATGTCGGGAAGGCAGGCGGCGACTGCGCTCGGCAAGCTGACCTGGGTGGTTGCGGTGGCATTCCTCATCACGTCGCTGACCTTGACCATCCTGACAGCGCGCCAGCAGTCCGGCGACTCCGTCCTGGAAAGGTCAGGCGGAATTTCATTGGATTCCGGGGAAGACGACAGTGCAGACCCGTTCGGAGGAGGTTCACTTCTGCCTCCGAGCCTCCCGGATTCGCCGGCCACACCTCCGAAGGCAGAGTAGGATTTACCCCGCAGGGTTTTGATGACACACTTGGCCGGATTCTTGCGGAATTCGGCATGTCCGGTGTTGCACCGGCTGGCAAACTGGCTATTCTACAAATCCCGTAATGGTTGACGCTGGCCTGGCGAGCAGGCTGACCATTCTGTCACATGCGGGGATTTCGCGGCATGACCAGATTCGTCTTTATTACTGGAGGCGTGGTTTCGTCCCTGGGCAAGGGACTGACCGCCGCCTCTCTTGGTGCATTGCTGCAGTCCCGCGGCTACACGGTACGCCTGCGCAAGCTGGATCCTTACCTCAATGTCGACCCGGGTACAATGAGTCCGTTCGAGCATGGAGAGGTCTTTGTGACCGACGATGGCGCAGAAACCGATCTCGACATCGGCCACTACGAGAGGTTTACCGGCGTTTCAGCCCGAAGCACTGACTGCATTTCGTCCGGTCGAATCTACTCGAATGTGCTCGAGAAGGAGCGGAGGGGGGAATTCCTCGGAAAGACCATCCAGGTGATTCCCCATGTTACGAATGAAATCAAGAACTTCATAGGTGCCGGCGACGGCGAGGTCGACTTCATGCTGTGCGAGATCGGCGGAACGGTTGGCGATATCGAGGGGCTGCCTTTCTTCGAGGCAATCAGGCAGTTTTCCCGGGAGCAGGCGCCAAGAAAGTGCCTGTTCCTGCATGTCACGCTGTTGCCCTATATCGAGGCCTGCAACGAGTTGAAGACCAAGCCGACGCAGCATTCGGTCAAGGAACTCAGGTCGATCGGGATTTCACCCGACATGCTCGTCTGCCGTTCCGAGCGGCAGATCCCCGAGAAAGAAAGGAACAAGATCGCATTGTTCTGCAATGTCAGGACCGAGGCCGTGATTTCCGCGCCGAACCTGAATTCAATTTATGATGCTCCGATGAGGTACCACGAAGAAGGGCTGGACAACGCCGTGATTTCCGCGTTCGGGATCGACAATGCAAGACCGCCTAACCTCTCACGCTGGAATGACGTGGCGAGGCGGATCCGGAATGCCGAGGGTGAAGTCAAGGTCGCTGTTGTCGGGAAATACACCGGGTTGGAGGATGCGTACAAGTCGATCGTGGAAGCACTGACCCATGGCGGCATTGCAAACAAGGTCAGGGTCAATGCGCAGTGGATCGAATCTGAGACATTCGAGAGAGAGGATCCGGCACCCTGGCTTGATGGAAGCCACGCGATCCTGATTCCGGGGGGCTTCGGGGAAAGGGGCAGCGAAGGAAAGATCAAGGCTGCAGGCTACGCGCGGAGTCGAAGGATTCCGTTTTTCGGGATTTGCCTCGGTATGCAGATGGCCGTCATCGAAATGGCCCGGACCCTGGTCGGAGTTGTAAATGCCGGTTCCGAGGAGTTCGACCACGAGCGCGGGAACGGATCTGGTGTCGAGAGACGGTTCGAACCGGTCGTCTACCATCTCGACGAGTGGATGCAGGGGGACAAGCTGATCAGGCGGACGCCCGATTGCGCAAGGGGCGCCTCGATGCGGCTCGGCGACTACCCGGCCATGCTCGCCAAGGGCAGCCGTGTCGCCGGCATCTATGGCAGCAGCAGTATTTCCGAACGCCACCGTCACCGCTACGAGGTTGCACTCGAGTATCGGGACAGGCTGGAGAAGCACGGTGTGCTGTTTTCCGGAATGTCGCCGGATGGTGCTCTTCCCGAGATCGTGGAGATTCCCGGCCACCCCTGGTTCATCGGTGTGCAGTTTCATCCCGAGCTGAAATCCAGCCCGCTCAAGCCTCATCCGCTGTTCGCGGACTTCATTCGCGCTGCCGTCCAGCAGTCCAGGCTGGTCTGACTGATTTCAACCTGCCGGAGCATGTCACCGGTTCCGTTGTGCGGGGGCTGATTGACAGGCAGGCTTGCATCCGGATGACCCGGCTGCAAGTTGGAGCCGCCAGACTCGTCGCGGGCAATTGCGTGATGGGCTCGAGACAATCTGTCTGGTGCTGCCACAAGAGCAGGAGTTCAGATGTCTGAAATTCCCTTCGCGGATGGAATGATCGTCCACGCTCCCGAAGGGGCAACGATCCTGGGTGCCGGTGAAGTCGGTGAAGAGACTCTCGGTCGGGCGCTGAACCGTGCCCCGACCCTGGTTGCTGCCGACGGGGGCGCCAGCACCGCAATCGAGCAGGGCAGGGTGCCGCATGCCGTCATTGGCGACCTGGATTCACTGACCGATGCTGTGAAGAGCGAAATTCCACAAGGCTGGATTCACCGGATTCCAGAACAGGACACAACGGATTTCGCAAAGTGCATCCGTTCGATCGATTCGCCATTCCTTGTCGGGGTCGGCGTAACCGGTCCACGTCTGGATCACGGGCTGGCTGCATTGAATTCCCTCGCGGCGAATTCCGGCAGGAGAATCGTTCTCCTGACCGGCACCGATCTGTGCTTCCTGTGTCCTCCTGAATTCGAAGTTCAGCTTCCGGTTGGATCGCGGGTGTCGCTTTTCCCGATTGGGCAAGTCTCCGGGACATCGTCTGGGCTTGAATGGGGAATCGACGGATTGCGTTTCTCCCCTGATGGCATGTCAGGAACCTCGAACAGGGTATCCCGTAGTCAAGTAGCGATCAGCTTCCGCGAGCCGAAAATGCTGATAATTCTACCGGCCTCTCACTTCGACAATGTGGCTGGAAGACTGATGGAAACGGATCTCTGGTGAGCGGCACGCTGGCCAAAGAGCAGGTTCCGGTCAACCAGCAGGCGAATTCTTGATGCCAGAAGGAACTGATTGACCCGCAACTGTGGTTTTCTCGGCGGCCCGGCACGCCGTTCTATGGCCTGGATGCCGGATAAGGTCGTCCTGATCATCCTGCGTTAAGCATCTTCAGGATCGAAGCAGCCCGCGCCTTGCGAGGTTGCGCATGAGGTGTGACGCGGAAAACTCCCATCTTCTGCAGTTGCCGCTGATGTCGACTTCGTTGATCAGCCGTCCCGTTTCCGGGGCTTCGATCGTGACGATGTCTCCGACATGGTGGGTGAAACCCTCACCCGGCTGGTCCCGGTCCCTTGTCGGCGCAAACGGCGTGCCGCAGAACAATACGAACCCATCTGGATAGGCATGATTCTCGTTCAGGGTCTGAGCGGCGAGGTCCTGCGGATCCCTGCTGATCTCGGTCATGCGGCAGGTTTCGTCCAGCACGAATTCATCTTTGCCCTCGACCCGCATCCTGATGGTCATCGCCCGGACGTCATCAAGCGTGAAACTGTCATCCAGCAATCTGATGAAGGGTCCGATCGAACTGGATGCATTGTTGTCCTTCGACTTGCCCAGGAGCAGCGCGGACCGCCCTTCGAAGTCCCTGAGATTCACGTCATTGCCAAGGGTCACGCCGACGATCCGGCCAACTGAATTGACGACGAGCACGACTTCAGGTTCAGGATTGTTCCAACGGGAGTCCGGGTGAATCCCGACCTTTGCGCCGGGGCCCACGGAAGACATGGCCGGGCACTTGGTGAAGACCTCCGCATCCGGACCGATTCCGACCTCGAGATACTGGGACCACAATCCCTCCCTGATGAGCACATCCTTGACCTCGGCGGCGTGGCTGGATCCCGGGACGATGTCACGCAGCTTTGCCCCGACGCGCTTTCCGATCCGTTCCCTGATGTCTTCTGCCAATGCCGGGTTGCCGCCAGCCCTTTCCTCGATCACCCGCTCGACCATCGATCCAGCAAAGGTCACGCCACAGGCCTTGACGACCTGCAGATCGCAGGGGGCAAGGAACCGCGCTCCATCATCGGCGGTTGCTGACTCAACCGAGTTTCTGGCGATCTCCGACAGCTCTCCTATTGGATTTCCTCCGATTGCCGCCAGGTATCCAGAAGGATCATCGAGTTCGCAAACGTCGCGTGACGTCGGAGCCTCGTTTGACGTAATGTCAAGGACTGTGTCACCCCGGATGGTTGCGACGCAGGGTCCGACCTCGGGAACTTCAACACGCGCCAGAAGGGTCGCAGGACTCGGTGGATTGATATTCAAGACCTGTCCTCCGCTATCCGGCGCGATCGCCCGCAAGATCTTCGTCGATGTAGACCTGAACGATTTCAGCGAAACTCTGTTCGACCGTGAAGCCCAGATCGGACGCGCGGTCCGTCTGGAACTCCTCGGCCCAGCTTCCCACGATTGCCTGAACAAACGGATCCGGCTTCATCTCGATGAGATCGACGGCTTTGTTGCCGCCTACATCCCTCAATGCCTCGATTTGCTCTTCGATCGAACAGGTAATTGATGGCATGTTGAGGGCCCGCCTGCCGTCCAGTGCTTCCGTGTCCAGCCGCGAGGCATGCACGAAAAAGCGGGCCGCAGATCGCGGCGACGCATGCATGTGCCTGACACTGGTGGACAGGGGCAGAACAACCCGCCTTTCGTTGAGTGGTTCACGAATGATCGAAGAAAAACAGGATGATGCCGCCGCGTTGGGTTTTCCCGGACGGACACTGATCGTCGGCAGCCTCAGCGACAGACCGTCGATGAATCCCTTCCTGCTGAAGTCTGACACCATCAGTTCCGTGGCGACCTTCTGGGCACCATACGACGTGCGGGGCTCGCAGATCTTCCAGTCTTTCACCGGACCGTCAAATGGTGGTCCGTAAACAGCTGCCGATGATGCAAAGACCAGGCGCGGCCTGTATGTGCCGCCACTGGCCAGGTGCTCGCCCCTCAACGCCTCGAGCAGTTTCCAGTTGGCAAAGAGATTGATCCGCCAGCCCTTGTCGAAATCAAGCTCGGATTCTCCAGAGAGAATTGCCGCCAGCTGGAAAATGACATCAGGACGCCTCGAGACCACCTCCGAGATGACCGGATCATCGTCGATGCTCCCAAGGACGCGTCGAGCGTTGCTGCCCGGACGGTCGGGAACGAACAGGTCCAGCAGCGTAATGCTTGAGCCTGCGCCTTCGTCGTCTTCGGATTCAAGCAGCCTGGCAATCTTCTGGCCGACCATGCCGCCGCCACCGATAATCAGGTATTCGGTCATCGCAACTGTGACTCCATCTTTATGCAGGATCCGTTCAGATGCACAAAAATCCGGTCCAGTTCAACCATGGCATCCATCGCAGTCGGCAGATTGGTGCGTCCTGCCAATCCGGAGACAGGGGTGTTACTCAGACTGCCGGCATGAGTCCAAACAGGCGTTCAGCGTTCTTGTGTCCGATGGCTGCCGCCTCATCCTTCGACAGTCGGGACAGGATCTGGCGCGTGACGTCTATCCAGTTCCCGATGCCACCGCAGAGTTCAACGACCGGCCAGTCACTTCCCCAGACCATACGGTTTGTCCCGAATGTCTCCAGGACATGGTCGACATAAGGCATGATGGTTTCGAGATTCGGTGAATCAGGCGCACAGAAGCCGAGAAGCCCTGCCAGCTTGCAATGTACATGGGGCATTTCCGAAATCGTTCGGATGTGCTCTCGCCAGGGATCAAGACCCTCACCTGCGATATCGGGCACCCCGCAGTGATCGAGAATGAGGACTGTATTCTCGCATGACCGGGCAAGCTCGATCGCGACGGGCAGTTGCCGGGCAAGAAAGCACATGTCGAAGGTCTTGCCCCGCTCGCCGAGCAGCCTGATGTTGTTCCGGAAGGTGTCGGTCGCCGACAGTTTGTCGTCTGCGATGTGCAGAACTCTTCTGAATCCGACGACACCCAACTCATCGCACTCGTCGAGCCATTCCGTGAACCCTTCTGTTGATTCCGGCCTGCAGGATGCGATCATGGCAGCGATGCCGGTTTCCCGTTCGCGCCTCAGCCTGTGCACGAAACGAATCTCGTCCTTGAAGTCATCATCATCCACCCCGGTTTCCATGAAGATGGACGAGATGATGCCCCTGTGCCTGACCAGCGACAGGTAATCCTCAAGCACGAATGACCTTTCGGCCAGCCCTGGCATGTCATCCGCCCAGCTGTGCCCGGCGACGTACCGGTCGATGAAGTGCTGGTGAGTGTCGATCAACTGAATCATCGAGCTTTCCCCTGGTCCATGGCGGGGCACGGTCCCACACGGGTGCCGAACGATGCCACGCCATCTCTGCGTCTATGTTGCATTCTATCGATTGAGGTCAATCCCGGTAACCGGCCCGGGACACGACATCAGCTGACGGGTGGGCCTGTGTAACCAGCCGGGTCGAAGTGGAGCCATCGTTCAGGAGAGTCTTATTTCGTAGAGGTTCCTCGGCAACGCAATTGGTCATCTGCGGAATAATCGGATTTCCTGTGCACATGTCCGAGGCAGGTTACGGAATTCGCCACGGGACGGGATTTCGCGTGGCGTTGATCGGTTTGCTTGCCCGGTGCTGGATCTACTGGACACGCTCGATGACCGCAGCGCTCATACCTCCATCAAACCACAATTGGACTGCTTCCTCGGCGGCCTCTCCGGCAGTTTGCTGCCAGGTTCCATCCTGGGCAAAGCGCTCGTCCAGCCGGTCGCGCAAGCTGGCGGCAGCGATGTCGCCCGCTGCCGCTGCCAGCGTTGCGAGCAGATAGGCTGTCCTGTAGGAGCGCGGTACGTCACGGCCAACCGCGAAGAAACTGGCCAGTTGCCGGATCGCGGCGACATTGCCAGCTTCGGTCAACGCATCCAACTCCGACTGGAACGAGCCCGCGCCAGGCCAGTGTTCAATGACGTCATCCTGCACGCCTAGGAACCTGGCTGTCGGCATCCGGCGTTCCAGTTTATCTGCGACTGCAAGCAAGTTTCGGTCGCTGTTGGCCAAGGCAATCAGCGCCATCTCGTATGCCTCCTCGTCGCGTCCGGCAGACTCGTAGGCAGTCGACAGCATTGCGGCGGCCTCGCCTGACCAGTTCCTGGCGAGCGGTAGCAACAGGTCGGCTCCCTGATCCAGTGAACGCGGGGCGCCGAGACCCGTCAGAAATGCTCTTCCTAACCTCATCAGAGTGTTGTCGCCGGGGTTGGCATCTTCGGCCAGTGCTGCGGCGATGTCTGCGGACGAGACCATCAACCTTGTTTCGCTCGGCGTGTTCGAGACCTGCGGGTGCAGCATGGCAATGAAGTTCTTCGGGTTTTCGAAAGCGGCGCTGTCCAGCCAGGAAGTGCCTCCTGGTGCCGAGGAAATCACCAGTGGTCTTCCTTCAGTCAGAAGAGGCAGCAGCCCTGCCGAGAGACTTTCGACGAATGCGTGTTCGTATGCTGTTGGCGATATTGTCCCGTTTTCGGACAGGGACTGCAGGATCATGTTTTCGACTGTCCGCCGGAACGCAGAGACGCTGTCATGGTGCGCAGGTGTCGTAGCCTCCACGGGTGTCCACGCACCCTTGTTTTCGATCGTGACCTGGGCAAAGCCGAGGCGACCTTCTGGCCGCAGAAAGTCGGACCCAGGCCTCGGGGGGCCAAACCGGAAATAGTCGAATTCGGCAGACAGTTTGAGCGCCACTGCATCGCGTATGTAGACCTGCGTCTCGAGATTGGCAGTGGAAGCCGGTGGCGAGTAGGACAATGCGATCGAGACTGACTCCACCTCGATTTCACTGTAACCGAACCTCGAAAGCATCGCGCGGTTTTCCGGTTCGAAGCACGCTCCAGGAACATTTACGCCCGCCACTTCCAGGCTGACCGAAACCGTCTCCAGGCTGTATGAGCCGTCGAAGACCGCCCGGTCGAGCGCGATGTGACAATCGCCCCCGTCCCACGCAAGGTCGGGATGGAATTCGAACCCGTGGAAGACCAGTGCATTTGAGCCGGACTCGACCGTAGCCTGGTCATAGGTGAATTCAACGACGCTGCGGGCCGACAGCAACATGTACTGAACCGCGAACTCCAGGAACGATTCAAACGGGAACTCATCGTCCGAAAAGAAGTGAGAGTGGGCAGCAGTTGCAGGTGCCAACCCCGCGGCAAGGACTGACATGGAAAGCAGAGCCGGCTTGAAAGATTGCATGAACTCAATTCTCCCCGGATGGATCGAACCAGGGTTCTTGTTGCCCTTTCCCGAGGGGGCGGTTCAAGTCCTTTCTGCTCAGCGACCGACCCGACAGTTTCAATTTGAACTCCTGACAGAGCGACCAAGCGACGGTGACAACGGCCGCGAATGTGCAACAGGTGAGGCATTGACTTTGGAGTCAGCAGTATAAGGGGTACAGTTGCCCAATGCTGTTGAGGCTCGGCCCGAACCGGAACCGGCGAGCGTCCTCTCCGGAGTGACCCCGATGTGGTGGTTCTGGTCATGACCGGTGTACGATACGCAATCTGCATTCGTGTCCTCCGATGAGGCATGCCACATGATCGTATTGTCGACAGCGGCCAGGAAGGCTTCCGAGGACGCTGAAAGGAAAATTCCACCCTGAACACATCAATTCTTGTTCTCAGCGAAACTTGACTCGGGGAAAGAACCCACTTCGTCGATCACGGAATTGGTACAGGGAATTGACGAAACTGCCCGGCGTCATTCTGGTTCCACTTTTGCTTTCCATACCTGTACCTGGGAAGGCGCAGCCTCAATTTTCACCGGCACGCCACCTCCATCCGAAAGTTGCCGAAGCGTTGGAGTTCGGTCTTGAGCAAGGAGTTGTCGTGCATGCCAGGCTGGCTGCTGTGCAATCCGGCGCCAACCGGAAGACGCAACTCAAGTACAGTTCACGGCTTGCCGAGAATTTCACTGGTGAGAGTAGGAATACGAAACTCTTCCGGCCTGCAACGGAGCCTCTGAGCGGGGCCGCTAACATGGTGGAGGCTGCCAATACGCGCCTTCGTGCCGAAGAACGGCTATCTTGCATTGTGAAATCTGTCAGGGACCAGATGGTCCTTGTTGCAGGCGGCTCGTCTACAATGGATTGCCGTATCCCGATCCGTTGGAGAACATACCGTGAACGCATGAGATTTGCAAACAGCGTCCCAAAACATGTCAAACGGTTGATGGAAACACACATCGCGCCGGATGTCGTCGCCTTGCTGTCGACAGGAAAAGGAATATAAGCGGAACAAAATGTAGGACTAAAGAATTCGTTGGCGCTGATCGGAAGAGAACATGGATAGAACAGCAAGTCGCCGGGTAACCTTGGGGGTAGTGATAGGAAGCAGGGCGTTTTTCAGCCCTATCCCCTGTAGACAGGCCCGTGACGAGGTGTTGATGCAGTTGGAGAAACTTGATGTTCGCTCTGTGATTCTTCCGTTTGAGGCCACCGAAAATGGCGCAGTTCAATCAATTGAGGACGCCAGGCTCTATGCGGACAAGTTCAAGGCGCACAGGGACGAGATCGACGGGCTGGTAATTTGCTTGCCGAACTTTGGGGACGAAATTGCAGTGGCCGAACTGGTCAATCGTGCCCAGCTTGGAGTGCCAATCCTGCTTCAGGCCAGTAACGACGAGATCGATAAGGTCGACGTCCACTCGCGTCGAGATGCATTCTGCGGCAAGATTTCGGTTTCCAACAACTTCTGGCAATATGGAGTTCCTTTTACCGAGACTACCAGCCACACGGTCGATATAGCCTCGGATGAATTCGCTGGTGATCTTGACCGCTTTTCGAGTGTATGCCGTACGGTTCGCGGCCTTAAAAATGCACGAATTGGAGCGATCGGTGCCCGGACCGGCCCGTTCCACACCATGCGGTATTCTGAAAAGTTGCTCCAGGCTAGCGGGATCACCGTGATTACCGTTGATCTTTCAGAAATGATGCACGCTGCCGGCCAGATTCCAGACGACGAACCGGAACTGAAACGGAAGCTCAAAAAAATCCAGGAATACGGGACCATACCGGCTCGTATCAAGCCTGATCAGATCCGGACTCAGGCAAAATGGACGCTGGCTGTAAATCGCTGGATAGAGGAAAACGAGTGCGATGCCTCTGCCATACAGTGCTGGCGATCTCTGCAGGACAATTTTGGCTGCGCCACCTGCCTGACCATGTCAATGATGGGTGAAGAGTTAATGCCGTCGGCCTGCGAGGTCGACGTGATTGGGGCGTTGTCGATGTATGCGCTGACGCTTTCCGCCGGGACTCCTTCGGCCATTCTGGACTGGAACAACAATTACGGCCACGCCAAGGATATGTGCGTCTGTACCCATTGTGGCAACTTTCCGAAGAGCTTCATTGGCGATACCCCCGAGGTCTCAGAGCTTGACGTTTTGGGCGAAGTAATCGGGCGCGAAAAATGCTTCGGTGCTGTGAAGGGAAAGGTCAAGGCTGGCGAAATGACATTCTTCCGGATGTCGACCGACGACCGGGCCGGGACCATAAAGTCGTATGTCGGCCAGGGCGAATTCACTGATGATCCGTTCGGAATGGATGGCGGCATAGCCGTTACTCGAGTCAACGATCTTCGTCGGTTGATGCGGTTCATAACCCAGCAGGGATTTGAACATCATGTGGCAATGGTGCGCGGGCACTGCGCCGAAATCGTCAAGGAGGCGGCCTGCCGCTATCTCGGTTGGCCCATTTATCACCACGGTGGCGATCCCGAGTTGCAGCTGTCCACTCCGGTCCGTTTTTGAGGGTTCGTAGGTATTTTCCACAGAACCAGAATGTCCTGAGGTTCCAAAGTGGTACAAGATGGAACGGAACCATAATGGATGATGTCGTTGGAATGAACAGCTTGCGGGCGCGCCTGCAACACCGGTCTTTCGCTCTTCCAGTTGTCGAAGGCCCGGGCAAAGTTGTCGGGACGGAGGTTGACGCCAGATGAAGGGCAGCGACAGGGGAAGGGCTCCATGGCAAGTCTTGGATAGGATTGCCTCGTTTGACTCTACGAGTGGAATTGGAGGTCCTCCCGGTCAACAATCCCCCAAGACTGTGATCCGGGTGAGTATTGTATTGAGATCGATGTCATCCAATCGGGACCAGTGTTTCCGGTTCAGGTGAATCTCGCCACGGGAGACCGCGGGTTCAACCCGTCGGGTGAAGTCCACTGTTGGCCGGACCAACTACTTGTCCTGAACAATTATTCGACCCACAAGACCGATGCTGCTGCCCAGCCTGACTTCCTTGAGCCTCCGCAACATGAAACTGAACGCTGCATTCGCGTTTCATTTCACGTCCACCTCACCCTGTTGGCTGAATGCCAAGGAGGGTTTTAACGAAGCTGAAACGGCGCCGGTTTAGGCATGCGGTCTTCAATTCGGTCCCTGAATTTGACGCGGCCATCGTCCGCTTCATCGATGAGAACAAACGCAACGAAACCAAGCCGTTCAAGTGGACAGCAGATCCGGAGCGGGTCATTTCTGCAAGAAAGAGTGGGGTCCAAGCGTTGGATTTATCCCGCTGGAGGGAGATCCTTGGCCAGTTCCCAATGGTAACCTTGAATGTCGAGTTGGCTGCAAACCGCGTTGACTTACTTGCTGCGATGTGCTCACATTTCAGTCATGGAAGATAGCAAGTCGAATTAACTTCAACATTTTTTGGACTGTGGAAAACTACCAATGAAGGAGAACTAACAATGAAGTATAATGCAATTGCAGCCAGCGTGCTTGCTGCGGCCATGACGATTTCCGTTGCGGCCCAGGCCGATCCAATCAAGATCGGCTATGCTCCATCGACTTGGGATCCGTCGGATTTCCATGGCATGATGGGATCCGGGGTCGAGGCAGAGCTGGACAGGTCCGGAGCGGACTACGAGTTCTTCATTCGCTCGCCGTCGAGCGAAGCCGCGCAGGCCGAACATCTGGGCATAATCGAAGACTACATCGCACAAGGCGTCGACTACATCATCATCAACCCGATAGATGTCAAAGTACAGCGTGTAACCTTTGAAAAGGTCCTCGAAGCCGGCATCCCACTGATCGTGGGCAACCATTCGACGCCGTTCCCCGAAGAATGGGGTTACCAGCCGACGATGTTTTCCGGCTATAGCCACAAGGATGCGGGCCTCGTCCTGGCCGACTATCTCGTCGAAAAGTACGGGGTAGGAACGAAGATAGCGATAATCCACGGTGTCCCCGGGCAGATCACGAACGATCGCGCACCCGAGGAATACCTGACCAGCATCGGCCTCGAGATCGTCTATACGGATCACGCAGATTTCGACCGGATCAAGGCATATGACAAGATGGAACGCATCCTGACTGGCCATCCCGATACCGAGGTCGTCATCGCCGCATCCAGTGCGATGGCCGTTGGTGCTGTCGAAGCGACTCTGGCAAATGGTGCGGAGGGCGAATACGCGATCTATGGTGCCGGTGGGACGCTCGAAGAGCTGACCTATATCGAACAGGGTCTGCTTACCGGTGCATGGATCCGCGATCCGGTTGCCATGGGTGAAGCGATAGGCAAGGTGATCATGGCACATTCTGCCGATCCCAATGTCGAAATCGAACCGATCTTCAACTCGCCGATCCACCTCATCGACTCGGTCGAGAAGATCAACGAGTTCGTCAATCCGGTAATCTTCACTTCCAAGGGTTTGGATTTCCCGCGCCCGGTTGAGTAAAGCGGCGACATGAAGAATTGGCGGTGCACGGACCTGCGCCGCCAATGCCCAACAAATAGCGTAAATCGTTGGAGATGCTGTTGGCTTCCGAAACGCAGACCAGCGCAGATCACCAGGCACCACATGCCGATGCAGACCCCCCGGTGCTCGAAGCGCGGAACATTCACAAGAATTTTGGCGGGGTCAAGGCGCTCGACGATGTCAGTTTTCATCTGAGCAAAGGCGAAATTCTGGGCATCGTCGGTGACAATGGCGCGGGGAAATCCACCCTGATCAAGACCTTGACCGGAGCCTACCGAAAAACCAGCGGTGAGATCTTTCTGAACGGCAAGCAAGTCGAAATCGAAAACACGCGCAAGTCGCGTGAACTCGGAATTGAGACGGTCTATCAGGCCTCGGGCCTGGTCGAGGTCATGGATGCCCCCTCGAACCTGTTCCTCGGGCGCGAGATGACCAGATCGAACTGGTTGGGCAACGCGCTGGGTTTCATCAACCGGCGAAAGATGCACATCGAAACCGCCGACCTTCTGAAGACGCTCAATATCGAAGTGCGAAATCTGGCGGCACCGATCCGAAACCTGTCAGGCGGCCAGCAGCAATCAGTTGCTGTCGGGCGCGCCGCCTATTGGCAGGGCGAGATCATCATCCTTGACGAACCGGCAAACAATATCGGCGTAGATCAGCAACGCGCAGTTCTGGAACTGGTTGAGCGGGTCCGCGACACTCAAGGCGTGTCGTTCATTATTATTTCGCACAATATGGATCACATATTCAATCTTACCGACCGCGTGGTCGTTATGCGCAACGGACGAATGGTGGGCGATCTTCGCGTTGCCGACACCAGCCGCGCCGAAGTGGTTGGTCTCATTACCGGATCAACGACCACATGAGCGATGCGGGAACAGGCGACTTCCTGATGGCTGTTCGCACGCGGCTAGACGCGGCACCCGACGCCATCTTGCTGCTTTCGACGTTCTCCCTTCTGCTTCTGATCATACTGATCTTTACCTTCACTGCCGATCAGTTCTTCTCGCTTTCGGTACTGCGTAATGTACTGACCCAAACGTCGATATACATCATTCTCGGCGTCGGGCTGACCATTGTCCTGACCGCTGGTGAAATCGACATCTCCATCGGGTCGATAATCGGCCTTGGGGCCATGATCCTGGGCATCAGTGTGATCAACATGGGGTTTCCGATCGGGATCGGGTTACTTGCAACTCTGCTCGTCGGTTTTCTGTGCGGTCTCATGAACGGTTTCCTGACCGCGGTGGTGGGCGTGCCTTCGATCATCGTGACCCTCGGGGCCCTGACCTTCTTTCGCGGGCTGGCCTATCTGCTTGGCGGAGGCACCGTTATGATTGGATTCCCGCCATTCCTGGTCTGGATCGGTTCGGGTACCGCCATCGGCGTTCCGGTTCCGGTCTGGCTGGCATTGATTGCGGTGATCTTCGGACAACTTTTCCTGAAATCCACGCGGACAGGTCAGCACATCATCGCCGTTGGGGGCCATGCCGAAGCCGCTCGTCTTGCCGGAATCAACATAAGATCAACAAAAATCATTGCATTCGTCATCATGGGGGTGCTCAGCGCAGTGGCATCGATCGTCATGGTGGCCCGTCTCGACGCCGCGCAATCTGTGATGGGCGCAGGAATCGAGTTGCAGGTTCTCGCAGCCGTAGTATTGGGCGGCACGTCGCTGTTTGGCGGCAGGGGCGTCATTCTTGGATCAGTGCTGGGCGCGCTGATCCTGGCTATTTTGCAAACAGGGCTCTTGCTCTCTGGCGTGGTCCAGTTCTGGCAACTGGTTGCGGTCGGAGCACTGTTGATTGCCGTGGTCGCAATTCGCATTTCCTATGAGCCTTCAGAAATCCGGTCATGAATGTCGCAGCGGACCAGGCGGACGAAGCCAAGCGCGGCAGCATAGCTGGCGTGCTTCGCAACTGGCTTGACGGCCGCTCTGATGCGGCCGCCGTAGGCACAACCGCGCTGATACTGGTTGCTCTGATCCTGGTGTTCTATGGCATCAACGAGCGTTTCATCAGCATGCGCAATATCGCCATCCTCCTAAACCAGAGCGCGGCCTATATCGTTCTCGGAGTCGGGATGACTCTGGTAATCACTGTCAAGGGAATCGACCTCTCGATCGGGGCGATAGTGGCAGTTTGCGGAATGATGCTGGGCATTCTTCTGGTGAACAATGACTATCCTGTTTGGTTGGCTGTTTCGGCAGCAGTAGCCACCGGTGCCGTCTGTGGAGCCGTTAACGGATACTGCATCGCGAGCCTGCGTGTTCCGGCATTGGTCACAACATTGGGAACAATGGTTCTTTTTCGGGGCGTAGCCTATGTAGTTCTGGGAATCGACATTTTGTTCCGATACCCAGAACAGTTGTTGTGGATCGCACGAGGCCGGATCTTTGGATTGGCGCCATCGGTCTATATCGCAGCGATCGCCGTGATCTTCGGGTTCGTATTGCTGAACCATACACGCTTTGGCAAGCACATCATTGCGGTCGGGGGGAACGCAGAAGCGGCGCGGCTGTCGGGAATCAACATCTGGCGTGTCCAGTTTATGGTGTTTACGCTTATGGGCGTAATGAGCAGTATTGCCGCGATCATCTGGGTTGCCCGGTTGAATGCGACCCAAGCGTCAGTAGCACAGGGAATTGAGTTTCATGCGATCGCCCTTGTTGTTCTGGGTGGCACATCGTTGTTCGGTGGCAAGGGATTCATTGTAGGTTCGCTGCTAGGTGCCCTGATCCTGGGCGTGCTGGAAAATGGTTTGGCAATCACCGGGATTTCGTCGTTCGTTCAACAGACGCTCCTTGGCCTGATTTTTATTTCAGTCGTCGCGTTGCGTACCTTGCAGGCACGAGGTGCGCGCCAAGCCGATGAGCCTATGTGAGCCAGCGGAGCAAGGTCGTTGGTCTCGGCCAGGCGGGCGCCGACGGGCAAGCCGTGGCCGAGCGGTCCGGTATTGGTCTCCATACCCGGCACCTTGTTGCAATCCGGATGACCATTCAGCCGCGAACAGGGCATGAAATAGGTCGAATTCTCGTCCTTCGGAATGAAGCCCCTCTCCGACAACACGATGTAATTGGCCGGGGCAGTATGCCACCTGCTGAGGATGGGGCGATCCCGGTTCGGGTTCAGCGGCGCATCCGGGTCGACGTTCAGGACTTCGCAGCAGTGGGCTGTCAGAATGTCGATGACCGACATCTCACCGCCGATATGGCCGGCACCCGCCTCGAAGACTGCCCGTAGATCACGGCGACGTATCCGGTTTGCAATGGTAATAGGGGCAACTTTCCGGGAATTGCGTTTCGTATGAGAGGATGCGTCAGGCTGTGGCGCGGCGTGTGATGATCTCGGCAAGCCTTGGCACTTCGGCGGCACCGGCAACGCCAAGGCGGTTGCACAGATAGTCCCAGAACGGCACGCCGAGCTTGTTGCAGGTCTTCAATGCCCCGAGACAGGCATCCCGGGCCGCACGCCCGCTCTCGCTCCGGGATCCGAACGAGATCTTCCGCCGGGTGACATGGGCCCGGATGTCATTTTCGGCCAGGTTCGAATTCAGCGGCGTGGCCGGATACTCGAGCACCCGCAAGAGCTCATCCTTGTTCGCCCTCAGCCGCCGCAGCAGGTTGTCGAGGCTGGCATGGCCGGTCCGCCGTCCGAAGATCTCGTCGAAGCGCAACGACAGTGCCTGGGCCCGTGTATTGCAGGGGGTCTTCCTGTAGGCAGACAGTTCCCGGTAATAGCCCCAGACATCATCCAGCACCGCATCCACACGCATGCGCTGGAATTCGGAACTGCCCCCTTGCTTGCGAACCAGTCGCTCGGCGTGAACCCAGCAGAGAGAGTGGGCATCGCCGACATTGAACTGGCCGGCATCGTCGCTCAGGATCACGGTTCCGGCAATGCGACCGGCATCGCAGATGCTGCCCCAGAGCGCACCCTCGGTGGCGATCTTCACCGGGTCCGGAAACACCTTCATGCGGTCAATGCCGAGTGCGGCCAGATGGGTCCGCCATTCATCGGCATCGGCAAAGCGCCGCTGCCGGTCCGCGGCGAGACGCCGGACCGCCTTTCCTGTCAGCTTCATGCGCCGCATGTATTCGAGCCCGGCATCATTGACGCTGTAGGCCACGTCACCGGCACAGAGACATTCGAGAAAGTTGAGGCGGCTCTTCGAGCCGGTCGACCTGAAATGGGTGAAGACATCGTTGCCGATCACCGTGCAATAGCCGTTTGCCGCCCTGTGCCGGGCGCCGGTATCGTCGACATTGATCCATGCCGCATTCTCCATGCCTGCCCTCAGCACCTCCTGCTGCTCCTCGACGATGACCCTCGTGTCCCCGTTCAGGAACCGCCCCACCTGGCGAGCGGATATCTCAAGGCCCAATCCGTTCAGCAATGCCGCGATGCGCTGCACCGTCGACTGGCACTGGTGATACAGCATGATCACCAGCGCCTTGACGCCGGGACCATACTGGCTGCGTCCCGCCGCCACACCCGGCGCAAGCGGCGCCACATGGCGGCTGCCGTCCGGAAACCGCCACACCTCCCGCCGCCAGGTGACCTCCTCGGCGTGGAACACGATGTCGCGGACAGTGTGCGCCTGGTAGCCCCTGCGTTCCGCACCCTCGGGCACATCCTCGAGGGCAACCCTCTCGTCGCGCCGGTGCAGGTTCGGGTTCCGGCGCCGCGGGCCCCGGCCCTTCTTTCGGCCCTTGCCCTGCGTCTTCGACCGGCCGGCTCCGGAGGCGCCGGATGCGGCCAGACCGCTCGGCTTCAGTTCCGGACGCCGCGGCAGGTTCTTGAGCAACCTGATCTCGTCCCGCAGGTCCCGGATCAACCCGGTCAACTCCGCAAGCCGTTCATCCTGTTCGGCAAGCCGGTTGTCCCTCTTTGCAAGCAAATCCCGAAGGGACGAGAGTTCCGCCATCAGCGCCGCATGGCTGGCATCGGCTTGGCGATCTGTCTGCGAATCACCCATACCCCATTGAATCACAGGACGATTCGCAGTGGAATCCCCTGAATGCCCCGGATCAGACTATGCCGGAAGACAGGGGGACAGTCGAAGATTCCGGATCAGAACCCCGCGCCGCCAGTGCAGAACAACAACTCAAGGAAAATCAAATTCCCGGCAAGTTGCCCCTATTACTTGCAATGGACTTAAGCTCGACTTTGCACGATTATGCTGCGAAGCAGAGTGTTTCAACCATGCGCTGGATCCTTTCCGGAGGGACTTTGAGCCTGTCATGTTCGGCCAGGTGGCCACTGATGGCATGATCGGCATTTGCGGGCGGCAGGATTTTCTGTCGTTCCCGGTCTGATGCGGAGCGTTGGAAAATGCCATCCAGCCAGAGCCGGGTCCGCACCGCGGCGATGGCATCGGAGAATGTGAAGCTGGTTTTCGGGTACCACGCGGCTGCACAGGATTGCGGTGTCCTGGCGAGGATGTCGCCGGCCCACAGGCAGACCAGGCTGTAGAGTCCGAGGAGCACCGGTGTGGTCCGTTCGATTGCGGCATCGGACCACTGCCGCTGGGTCTCGAGGCCGAGATGGGCGCGCATGTCCTGGAAGGTGACCTCGATCTGCCAGCGCCGCACGAAGATGGCGATGATCCGTGCCGGGTCCATGTCGGTATCGGTGCTGAAGAAGGCCTGGGGGTCTCTGCGGCCTTCCGGGTCCCGCACCAGGACCCATCGGATGGCTTTGGGCCTTGTGCCGGTCCGATACCAGAGCGCCTGCCCGGAGAGGATCTCGAGTGTCTTGTCTTTCAGGCCTGCATACCAGCGCGGGAGGGTGATTTCTGTCCAGCGTTCGGCGGGGTCTTCGAGACGGGTCCGCAGTTTGGGCAGGGGGTGTCCCTTCTGCCTGGGCCGGCCCACCTGGCCCGGTGCCCGCGGTTCTGGCGGTGCGAACAGGCTGGCGTCGAGCCGCAGCCGGCTGATGAGGCTGGCGTGCCGGCCGATGGCGTCTGCGAGTTCGTGGGTTCCGAAACTGCTGTCACCGACGAAGATGATCGATCGTTTCGGGAACCAGCGCAGGATCAGCAGCATGCCCTGCCGGGCCCTGTCGGTGAGCGGTTTGTGGCGCCGTCCCACCTGCTCGGCCCATCGCTGCGAGGGGGCAAGCAGGGTCAGGACCGGCAGGGCCTTGATGCCCGGCAGCCAGGGCAGCGGCGTCAGCAGCATGAAGCTGAGCCAGCGCAGTCCGCTGGTCTTGACGAAATGGCCGTGGCTGGAGCGCACGGGGTCGCGGTAGATGCCGCGGGCGCGGATCTGTGCTCCCCAGCGCCGCTCGATGGTGTCATCCAGGCCGATGATGATCGGTTCCCCGGTTTCGACCAGTGTTGCCACCAGCTGGCGGGCGAGTTGCCGTGCGAGGTCGCGGGGTCTCCAGCGGGCCCGGTTGAGGACCTGGTGATATGAGGCATAATTGGCGGCCATCGCCCGGCCGGTGATGCGCAGGCAGGCGGACACGGTCCGCTTGCCGGGCGCCAGCAGGGCCCCCATGACCAGCACGAGAACGAGGCGCCAGGTCGGGGCCGTGAATGCGCCCCGAAACGGTTCGAGCCAGATGCGCAGGACATCCGGAACCGGATCGCCCATACCGGTCTGCAGCCGTTGATCCGGAACTGTCATGACGTCACCGGGTCTTCGGCCTCGGCGGCCATGATGGCGGCCAGCACCGCCAGCCTTTCGCCCGCCGGCAGCGCCTCGTAGCGCCGGCCCCAGTTGGCGGCCTTGCGCTTGATGCGCTGGCGGTCGGTGAAGTTCCGGCCCGCACAGCTCGCCCAGTGCATCCGGTCGGGTGCGAAGTTGAACCACACCACCTCGGTGCGCACGATGCCCTGGGTCATGACCTGCATCGACAGGCGGCGCCAGCCGGCCAGCTGCTCGTCATAGAGCGCCGAGGGATGGCCCGACACCATCACCCGGCAGGGCAGGGCCCCGAGCAGTTCCAGAAGTGCGACATGCTCGGCCTCCGTGCTGTCGAAACGGTAGCGCCGCCTCGAGCGGCGGGTGGCGTGCAGATAGGGGGGATCGCTGTAGACCAGTTCCGGTCCCCGGAACGGGAAGCAGGACAGGAACTCAAGGGCGCAGCCATGCACCCGTTCGACAGGATACGCACAGGCAAAGGCCTCGAGCGCCCGCACATCGCGATCAATGCCGATCGAGCGCTCGGCCGGCGGCTTGCGCTTCATCAGCGCCCCGCCACCGAGATGGCTCTCGATATAGACGCTGTGCGGCGGCATCAGCGCAATCAGCGCCTGGCACAGGCCGGGCGTCGCCTTCGATCCGAAAAATCCCATGGGTCCGCTCCCGTTGCAACAAAGGCCAATCCATAGAATCCCCCCTCTATGATGTCAACGCACGACCAGGGACAGAGGGGCTTGCACGAAAGGGCCGGAGAATGCGACACATCGGATCCCGGAACCGCCGCCAAGGGACACACCCGAGCATCACCCTCCCATGACCGAGCCCGACCCCATTCTGCTGCGCATAGAGGCCTTCGACAGGCAGAATGGCGGCGGCGTCAGCGTCTGCAAGAGCCGGGGCGGCTATACGCTCACCCTGACCGCCACGCAGGCACCGATCGCACGGCTCAAACCGGAAGGCCAAGGCGACAGGATGCGTCTTTACTACTGGTCCTGGCAAAACCGGTGGAAAGATGTCGGCGATATGGGCGGCCTCGTGCTCCCGCTCGACGAAGCACTCGACCAGATCGCAAATACCGACATCTTCTGGACCTGGACCTGAAGACAAAATCTACGAAAAATGTACAAAGTCGAGCTATGAGTTTGACTCATAATTCATCGGTGGCATCTTGTCGTTCGTTTTCAAGTGTTTGAACCCCGTGCCACCCTTCGCATCAGGAACCGGCAAGCCGCCAGCCGCACCCACGCCAGTGAGCTCTCCAGGCTGCGTTCGTAATCCTTCGCCAACCTGCGGCAGCGCGATAGCCAGCCAAACGTCCGCTCAATCATCCAGCGGCGGTACAGAATCGTGAAGCCTTTGATGTCCTTGGGCTTTTCCACGATCTCCAGGAGACCGCCAAACCCAAGTTCCTCGAGCTTCGAGGCAAGCTTCGGACCCTGATAGCCGCCATCCGCCCACAGTTTCGTCACCTCCGGTGCCTTCTCCAGCATCCCGAGGATCACCGAAGGGGCGCCGTCCCGGTCCTGTATCGAGGCTTCGTGGACCACGATCTCAATCGGAAACCCCTCCACATCAACGGCAATGTGACGCTTGCGGCCCTTGATCTTCTTGCCGGCGTCATAACCTGCAGGGCCGCCGCTCTCCGTCGTCTTCACCGACTGGCTGTCAATCGCAGCTGCCGTCGGATCTTCGGAGCGTCCCGACAACGCCCGAGCACCTGCGCGAAGGGCATCCATCATGTCGGAGAGGGTGTTGCCCGCCCTCCAGGAATAGAAATAGCTCTGGACCGTCGTAAAGGGCGGAAAACACCGGGGAAGTGCTCGCCACTGGCAACCGGTGCCCAACATGTATTGAACCGCATTGAACACCTCCCGCAGGTCGGTGCTGCGTGGACGTCCCGTCTTTGAGGGTGATGGAAGAAATGGTTCGATCAATTCCCATTCCTCGTCGGTCAAATCGGTTTCAAATCGACCGGAAGGACGCTTATACTGTTCCTGAGTGGTCTCGTTCCAAGCCATGTGGATATCCTCGGTGACTGTCAAAACTGCCAAGAATATGCCACGTTTTCACGGCTGTCGCGAGGCCATTCACTTTTCGGTCAAACTCTAAGTCCCCTGAGGTTCATTTTCCTCTTGGTATGGATATTCAGCTATTGATTGTTCTGCATTTCTGCGCCGGCATCAGGATCAAGCTCCTGACCCGAGACGGTCGGTCTGGATTTGCCTGTCCGGCGCATCGTCGTCACCAGAACACAGCCCAAGCCAAGCGCGAGGATGATATGCTTATGCCATGCATGCTTGCAGTGCGACAGCGGATGATCCCTGATGCACTCGCGGCACTCACGATCTGTGCTCATAAGGACAATCGGTAGTCTCTTGCTCCAAGGTCATCGGTTTCTCCGTTCCCCTGCAACACTCACCCAGCGATGAAGGGAGTCGATGAATCACACCTTCCGACAAAGTGGAATCCAATGGTTTGCATGCACCGCAATCGTCCCATCGCAAAGTCATTGTATCTGCCTCAGGGGCCAGATTTGTGAGGGAAGCCCTTCCGAACCGGGCTCTGCTGGTTTTGAGCCAGACAGCGCGTCAGGGCACAAATGATCGCCTCCGCCCGCGTGCGATTCTACTTTCCTTTATCGTTACACGGCAGGCCCGACATCAAGCTTGCTTCCGTCAGAAAAGCGCGAGTATCGGAACCGGTTCAGCGAGTGACCGGGGCGCCTCTGCAAGGCCAGATCGGCAACGATCTTTCCGACTCCCGGACCCATGCCAAACCCGTGTCCGCTCATGCCGGTCGCCAGGATCAGACCTTCGAGTTCCGGAACATGGTCGATCACCGGGACGATATCCGGCATCGTATCGACCATGCCGGCCCAGGCGTTCAGTATCTTCGGAACACCAAGACCGGGAAACAGTCTGGCGAACTGACCGGTCGCACTGTCAACCGACTTGGAATTCGGATTCGGGTCGAGGACCCTTGTGCGTTCGAAGGGACTCTCCCCGTCCGCTTGCCATCGCCGGGGAGTCAGCCAGGAGTCGGGGAATTCGCTCGGGCCAAACGGGCGAATCCGGGGATTTGCCAGGCTAGATTTCAAGGTGGGCAGATAGTATGGCGCCGCGCGAAACGCGTCGCGACCGAGATAGAGATCAACCGGGTCACGGTCGGAAAGCGTGTAGCCGCCATCTTCTCGCCGGCGAATGGCCAGGCCTTCATCAATGGCGGTTCCGTCGAAGAAATTCGGCAGGGCATCTGTCTGCACGACCGTTGCCCTGAAGGAAAGCTGAGGGATGAAGACACCATGGTGCTGCAGGAGCAGCGACGACCACGCACCCCCGGCCAGCACGACCTGCTCGGCGCGAACACCTGCCCTCTCCGACAGGATGCCGACCACTCGCCCGCCCTGAACGTCCAGTGAGCGGACTGCGCAGTTCTCGACGATCAGAACGCCTTCACTCCTGGCCAGATTTGCCACTGAAGGAACCGCGACCCATGGCTCTGCCCTGGCGTCGCTTGGTGTCCAGATTCCGCCTACCCACGGGTTTTGGGAGGTTCCGCCACCGACCCGATGGTCGATCCTCTCGGCGATCTCCCGGGAGGAAAGCCATCGGGTGTCGAGTTGATGCTCCCTGGCGATCTCCATCCATTCGGAGAATTTCGCCAGTCGTTGTTCACCTCGGGCAAGGTAGAAGCATCCGCCGCGAACAAATCCGCATTTACCCTTGAGTTCCGCATCGACCTCGCCCCACAGGCGATTGGCTTCCATGACAATGGGAAGTTCCCCTGCGTCCCTGCCCTGTTGTCGGCACCAGCCCCAGTTTCTGGAAGACTGCTCGCCGGCAATCCTGCCCTTCTCCAGAACCAGCACCTTCAGACCGAGCCGGTTTGCGTATAGAGCAGAGAAGATTCCCACGATGCCGCCGCCAACGATGATGAGGTCGGTCGCGTCCGGCAATTCGTCCCGGAAGCGTATGGGTGTGCCTATGTTGATACCTGCCTGGGACCGGTTATTCTCCATGGTGCGCGCCAGCGCCTCCCTTCAAAGTGATGCCGAGAGGACCCCCGGGCTGCACCGCTGCCTTCGCCGCCTATTCCTTGGCGACGAGGTGCCCGGCTTCGATCTCGACGTGCTCAACCCGGACAGGCGACTGTCCCGCTGCCCAGCGGGGGCTCGGGATTTCGCCGGTCAGCAAGGGGCGTTCCCTTCGCTGTCGCGGATCTGCAATTGGTGCCGCCTGGAGCAGCTTCTTGGTATATGAATGCGTCGGGTTCTCGAAAATATGGGCCCGAGAGCCCATTTCAACAATCTGCCCAAGATACATCACCGCGACCCGGTGAGCCATGCGTTCAACGACGGCAAGGTCGTGGGTGATGAACAGGTAGCTGAGCCCCATGTCGCGCTGCAGTTCCATCATCAGGTTGATGACCTGCGCCTGCACGGACACGTCCAGCGCGGAAACGGACTCGTCCGCGATCACCAGTTTTGGCGCAAGGGCAAGAGCGCGGGCAATGCACACGCGTTGTCGCTGACCACCGGAGAACTGGTGTGGAAACTGGTTCATGTGGCTCAGCAGCAGTCCAACCCTCTCGAACAGCTTCGCCACCCGATCCTGTAGTTCATCCCTCTTCCTCACCAGCCCGTGAATGATCAGCGGCTCGGCAACCGAGTAGCCAACGGTGCGACGGGGATCGAGGCTGGCAAACGGATCCTGAAAGATCATCTGCATCTTGGAGCGATGCGGACGCATCTGTACGGTCGACAGGCCATTCAGTTCTTCGCCTTCGAGCCTGATACTACCACCATCGGCATCGAGCAGCTTGCAGATCAACTGGGCCAGTGTGGACTTGCCGCATCCACTTTCACCGACCACGGCGAGTGTCTCGGCGTGGCCAACTTTGATGTCCACATGTTCGACTGCATGGATCTTCGAGCCGTCCTTCAGGGGAAATTCCTTCTTGAGCTGGTGAACATCGAGCAGCGAGTTCATCCCTCGTTCACCTCCAGTACAAGATCAAACAGTTCCGGCTCAGACTTGCCGGTCATCGATCCCAGGCGAGGAATGGAGGCGAGAAGCGCCCGCGTATAGTTCGCTTCCGGCCTTTCAAAGATATCGTAGACATTACCGGTCTCGACCACTCTGGAACGCCTCATCACCACGATGTCGTCGGCGACCTCGGCAACCACGCCCATGTCGTGGGTGATGAGCATCACGGATGCTCCGGTCTGATCCTGCAACTCCTTCATCAGCCCCAGCATCTGCGCCTGAATTGTCACATCCAACGCCGTCGTTGGTTCGTCGGCAATGAGCAGTTTTGGATCGCAGGACAGCGCCATGGCGATCATAACCCGTTGTCGCATGCCTCCGGAAAGCTGGTGAGGATAATCAGTGAGCACCTTTTCCGATCTCGGGATGCGGACCATCTCGAACATCTCGAGAGCCTTGTCCATCGCCCTGCGACGGGTCAGACCCTGGTGAAGCTGAATGGCCTCCATCACCTGGTCGCCGGTCGTGTAGACGGGGTTGAGACTGGTGAGAGGTTCCTGGAAGACCATCGAGATTTCATTTCCGCGAATGCTGCGCATCTCGCGCTCGGAGCATTGAAGAAGGTCGATGGTTGATCCGTCCTTGCGCTCAAACAGGATTTCGCCGCCGTCGATTTCGGCTCGGGTGCCCAGGGTTACAAGCCGCATGACGGACAGGGCGGTCACAGATTTGCCCGAGCCACTCTCGCCCACGACAGCTGTCGTCTTGCCCGAATAAAGGTCAAACGACAGGTCATCGAGTGCTGTAAACGTGCCGAACCGAACCGTGAGATTGCGGATGGACAGGAGCGGCTTGGTCGACCCGTTTTCCATCACCGCCCGCGCAGTTTCGGATTGATGGCGTCCTGGATCCCGTCGCCGATGAGGCTGAGACTGAGAACCGTGACAAAGACCATGAAGCCCGGAAAGGTGACACCCCACCAGTTCACGAGAAAATACTGCCGGTTCAACCCGACATAATACCCCCAACTCAGGCTTTCCGGATCACCCAGGCCAAGAAAGGCAAGCCCCGCCTCGAAGAGGATCGCGGCACCCATCGTCAATGTGGCCTGAACGATCAACACCGGAAGAGTGTTCGGGAGAATTGTCCGAAGGATGATACGGGCATTGGATGCGCCGATCGAACGCGCGGCCTTTACGTATTCCAGGTTTTTCTGTCTCAGGAATTCAGAACGGGTCTGACGTGCAACCGGAGGCCACGAGATGATACCGATTGCCAGGACTATCGTGATGGTCGACGCCCCGAAAAGAGCAACCACGACCAGGGCAAAAAGGAGCCCGGGAAGAACTTGAAAGAACTCGGTGACCTTCATAAGGGCCCGGTCGACGCCGCCGCCGTAGAAGCCGGCGAGGGCACCCACGACCGCGCCGACGGTGACGATCAAAAGGGCTGCGAACCCGGCAACCTCCAATGTGGTCGATCCACCATGCATCACGATCAGCCCGACTCCGCGTCCCAGATAGTCGGTCCCGAGGAATGGACCGTTGTCTGAAAGAGGCGCCAGGTGCCGCTTGCCGGCATATGCAAACTTGTCATCCGTGAAGATGATCGGAAGGATGTAGCTCACGAACAGGATAATGGTCATCAGCACGGCACCGAACACGGCAGCCTTGTTGGCCATGAACATTTGCAGGCCCTGGTAGCGTTCCGCAGTTGGGGCTTCCAGAGCAGTCGGCGGAGTGTTTCCTGTCGCCATGTCAGACATCCCCTATCCGAATTCTCGGATCGACAAGGCGATAGGCGATGTCGGTCACGAGGTTGGCGAGGATGACCGTGGCGGACACCATGGTCAAAATGGCCAGAAGCACATTGGTATCCCGGGTCAGAACCGCTTCAAATGCAAGACGGCCCAGCCCCGGCCAGTTGAAGACGGTTTCCACCAGGATGGCGCCGGAGAGAAGAACGCCAAACTCCATGCCAAGCACGGTGATTATCGGAATAACAGCATTCCGGAGTGCGTGCTTGATCATCACCGGACCTTCACTCAGGCCTTTGGCACGCGCCGTCCTGATGTAGTCAGACTGGAGAACCTCCAGCATGGAGGCGCGGGAAAGGCGCGCATATGACGCGAGAAAGATGACGCCGAGCGAGATCGTCGGCAGAACGAGATGGCGCGCTGTATCCAGCGACCGTTCAACGAATCCTGCAGAGCTTGAAAGGCGCAGATTGTTCATGCCTGAAACCGGCAACCAATCGAGCCAGACCCCGAAGACCAGTACGAGCAGGATACCGGTCCAGAAGACCGGCATTGCAAAACCGATCAACGCAAAGACGGTCAGTCCACCGCTGAAGAAACTCGTCGGACTGCGGGCAGCAATCGAGCCGATCGTAACGCCAATGACCACGGCAAAGGTGAGGGCGCACAGGGCCAGGAGCAGGGTTGGGAAGATTCTTGGAGCGATCATCTCGATGACCGGCCGGTTCCCGATTGGGGAGAAGCCAAAATCACCGCTCAGGACATTGCCAATATAGGTTATCAGCTGAATGTGAAACGGTTGGTCGAGACCCATCTGCTCGCGTATGAGCTGGTTGATCTCCTCGCGCCCATCGCCGAACGCACCACCTGACAGGGCATCGACAACGTCGCCCGGCGCCAGATAGATCAAGACGAAGTTGAAAACGATGACCGCCAGGATCAGCAGCAACGACTCGAATATCTTGACTGCGATCGCCTTCATTCGTGCCTGCCCTACAAAAGAATGGCCACGCGAGTGGCCATTCTCGTTACAAGTCTATGACGGTTTACCTGTCGAGCCAAAGCTCTGCCCAGCTGTCCATCCAACCCCAGACACCATCTGGCGGGTTCTGGGCGGAGTTCTGCATTCGGGTAAACCACACTTCGTTGGTCAGGTAGATGACGGGCACATCGGCGTTGATCATCTCCTGGGCCTCGAAGTAGAGTTCCTTGCGCTTTTCGACATCGATTTCAAAGCCAGCCTCAGCAAGCTTGGCGTCAACCGCCTCGTTGCAGTACCAGCTCATGTTTGAGAACGCGACGTTGTTCTTGCGGTTGTCGCAGTTGTAGCTGCGATTCACGCCGATGACCGGATCACCCCAGTTCCACAGACCGACCAGCGAAATCTGAAAGTCTGCGTTTTCCCTGGTGATCTCCTTCAGCATGGTGACTTCATCCGGCTTCACGTCAATCTGGAGATCGACACCGATTTCCGCCCACTGACGCTTCAGAACCTCGGCACCGGTTTGCTGTTGGCCAGGGAACGTGGAAATTGTCAGCTGGACACCATCCGGATAGCCAGCTTCCGCAAGCAGGGCCTTCCCTTTCTCGACATCTCGGTCGTAGCAGTGGGCACCCGCGTGGTAGAACGGGCTTTGGCTCTGGATACCGGTACACTGACGACGGTGCTGACCGGCATACACGACCTCATTGTACTCTTCCCAATCATAGCCATACCAGAGGGCCTGGCGCACGCGCACATCAGAAAGGATCTCGTCGCGCAGGTTCAGCTGTATCCAGGGAATGGACCCGATCGCCTCAAATCCCTTGTCGACGACCTTGATGTTCGGATTCTGACGGGCGAGTTCGATGTCGTCACCGGACCAGATGCTGACCATGTCGAATTGTCCGGACTCGATCCCGAGCGCGTTCGTCGACGCATCCGGCACAACATTCATGATCACTTCGTCGAGATAGGGAAGGCCCTCAATGAAGAAGTCGTCATTCTTCACGAAATGGATCTTGCCGTTGCCGTTCCACTCGGCCAGCTTGAATGGCCCCGAACCGATGACATCCTCGGTCAGGCGCGGGTGCGTTGGCATCTCCTGCCCGTCATTGAAGATATGCTCGGGAACGATGGGCAAAAGGCCCGGCGTCAAGGCCATCAGGAGTGCGGGATGCGGCGTGCTCAGATTGATTGCACAATCCTTGCCGTCACCGCCATCGACACCCGTCACCGGAGCAAACATCGGTTTGAACGGATGGTTTTCCTGCGATGTCTTGATGCTGAAAGCCACATCCGTGCAAGTGATGTCCTCACCATCATGGAATCGGGCATTTGCGTTCAGCCTGAAACTGAACTGCTTGCCATCCTCGCTGTAAGACCATTCATCTGCAAGATAGGGGACCGGCTCATAATTGTCGGACATCCGGATCAGACCGGCATTCAACTGGGTGCCCGGAATGTTCCGCAGGCCGGAAGCGACGACCCCGATTGGATGGGTCATCGGGATGTGAAGGCCGACGACGAAGATCCCACCTCTCTTGTCGTCCGGTGGAGTATTCTCCGGGTGGAGCAGGTACTGTTCCTGAGCAACGGCTGCTGCCGCGGTCAGGGGAAAACGACATCGCTGTCGTTGCTGCGACTCGCAGCAGAGATTTCATTTGGATCATGGCAGCCATGATGGTACCTCCCTGTTTGAGTTGTCCGCTCGAAATGTCCTGCCTGCACATCCTGCTGCGCTCGCCCGAAGGCGAGCAGATTTGTCAATCACTGTCTCCTTGTCCTGGTCGGTTGGCGTCAGGAATGAAGATGGCCGGCCGCCCATGGCCAAAGGCCGCTTCAACCTGACATATCTCGGATGCGAATCTCGCGGCAAACTCCAGCGCAGACCGGGTGTCCGTGCCTTTGAGGTATTCGACGATGAGCACTGCGCTGAAGGCGTCACCTGCTCCCAATGTGTCAACGATTTCTGTCGCGATGACGTCCTGTACATGGAAATTGCCGTGAGACAGGCATACCGCTCCCTTGGAGCCGCGCGTGACCGCGATCAGGGAGGGTCCCAGCTCAGCAACCTGCTCCGTAAGTGCATGGGCAGCAAGCAGGTCACCTTCCGCCTTGGAAAGAAACACCACCTCGACGTAGGGCGCAATCCTGCCGAGGGAGGAGTCTGAATACTTGTCGGAAAAGTCGTAGGAGAGCCGTTTGCTGGCGCGTGCGATCTCGTTGATCTTGTCGTCGAGCATGCTGTTGACACCAATATGGACCAGATCAAACTGGGCCAGATATGCCTCGTCATCGGGACTGATGCCATATTCCTCTGCCGTGTACAGATGGCAGCCGTCGAACCAGCGGTCCCCTTCCGTGTGGCGGACCCGCGACCAGGAGGTTTGTGCTGCTGTCTTGCGCAGCCGGGGGCTGGGAACGTTCTCGACCACCAGGGCGTCTTCGATTTGTGCGCCGTAGGCATCGTCGCCGATGCATCCCATGTAGTGGGCATCGACTCCCAGCCTCTTGGCGTAGACAGCGAAGTTCAACGAGTTGCCGCCGGGGTATTGCACGCCGCGGTCGACGTAAATGTCGATCGTGTTGTCGCCGAGTCCGAGAAGGCTCAGCATGATCAGTACTCCACTTTCCACATATAACGGCGCGTTTCCAGGGGATGGTTGTGGAGATCCGCCAGATGCTCACAGAAGCGGTCCAGTGCGACGCCCACAATGTAGGGCGCAATTATGGGGCGGATCTCCGGATCGATGCCCGGCATTTCGAAGTCTTTCGAATCGTAGATGTACAGGCGCCTTCCATAGGTCTTGCAGAACTTGACCGCGCGCTCCATGAGCGGACGGCTGGGATCCTCGCCCAGCAGCAGATAGATCGGCACATTTTCGTCCACCACTTCGAACGGTCCGTGAAAGAACTCGGCTGATTCGAGGGGGGTGCTGTGCAGCCATTGCATTTCCATCAGGGTGCAGACGCCGAATACATAAGCGGTGCAGAACATTGGGCCAGACGCGATCTGGTAAATGATCCTGTCGTCCTGAAGTTCCTTCGCCTCCCTCGCTGCGCGCGCTTCGTTGCCGGCCTTGGCTTCTGCTGCTGCCCTGGGCAATGCCTTCAGAGAGGAAAGAAGTTTGGTTTCCAGTCGCCAGCCATCCTTTGCAGCCAGCAGGCCGCCCATGAAGCCCGTCATGGCGATGGCCATGGAGGTGTGGGGCAGACCAACGATGTTCTGCTCGGATTCTGTGGAACAAACGACATGCTGAACGGCCTTTGCCAGTGGCTTGTCGGCAGTCGTCGTGAACCCCACTGTAGTTGCCGGATGATCCCGGAGAAACATGGCCGCTTCAACGGTTTCCCTGGTGGTTCCTGAATTGGATCCAATAACGACGAGTGTGCGTTCATCCAGCCGCGGCGGAATCTGGGTCACGAACTCGGCTGGGAAATAGCGGCGAACTTCAAGAGACCTGCTGTAGTGCTCTATCCAGTATTGAAGCCCCAACATCGACCGGTTTGGCGCTCCACATGCAACCAGGAATACGCGGTCTATCTTGCCGGCAAGCTGGTGTCCGAGCCCAGCGGCCTCGTCCACTACACGTGCAGCACCGATGAGTGCATTTTCAGTTTGATCAAGGTCGACCAGCGCGACCATGTGTGCAATTCCTGCAGAAAGAAGAATGCCAATACTAGATTGGCAGACAATTCAGAGTCAACAAAACACAGCATGGTGGTGGTGTGTGGTTTGCAGTGCGACCGGGTGGATGAGAAGTGACAAGATCTGTTGACGATGGGTGCGATTGGCAACCGGATCAAGGAAGCTGTGAAGGGATCGCCCGGCTACTTGCCTTATGCATATTGCAGGCTGACACTATTCGGATGCAGGGGTCAACGTCCGGGATGGATGTCGGGGATGTGGTCCACAAGCGGCTGCGCCAGCACATTGAGGAGAATGACGCAGACGGGGCGAAGCCCACATTTGCGCCGAGGTTTCCGCGGATCATTTCCTTTCTCGGGGACATGGAAGGGAGGAGGAATTGCGGTCGATGCCAGGTTGCAGAGTACGCATGCTGACCGGTGATCGCAGGGGCACTTGGAGCCTGGCCGTTACCGCAAACAGGCGGATAACGTTGAGAATCGACCGTGATGAGATGGAGATCACCGATCTCGACTATGAGGATAGTA
The DNA here is from genome assembly GCA_963664715.2 of Paracoccaceae bacterium. Lineage (GTDB taxonomy): Bacteria > Pseudomonadota > Alphaproteobacteria > Rhodobacterales > Rhodobacteraceae > JAPOXR01. The sequence continues at coordinate 27,167 of CAXXUY010000003.1, read as the reverse complement.
GTCCAGGGACAGACACAAGACCGGTGCACGGTATCCGGATGAAGGGTCCCGTCCATCCCGGTGAGTTTGTCAAATGCAGGAGCATCGAAGCCCTGGATCTCTCGGTGACGGCGGCGGCGAAGGCGCTCAACGTCACACGGGCGGTACTGCCAGCCGTTCTGAACCAGCGCGCGCGTTTGTCGCCGGAGATGGCAGGAATACCGCAGCCAGTCGGTCCATGATATCCGGTGGGAACACCCCCCTGAGCGGTACCGTCCCTGCAAAGGAGATGCACCTGGATGATAGCGGAAAATCTGACGAGGGTTCGATATCACACCGGAAAGCCGTGAGATCGCGGACACACTCCCGTATTGCGACAGCTTCGGGGTTCCTGCTGGCCTGCCACGGATAGGCGGGCTCACTGTGCAAGACCAAGGCCGGCGACGAAGTGTTCATCCACTGCTCGGGAGGAACTGCAGGGCGGGCCGTTCTGAATCGTGTCGAGTTGCGCTGCACGTTCGACGATGATCGGGCGAAACAGGTTGAGCGGGCTCCGGGTTTCGTGCCATTCGGCAAGGATCTGACCCTTGGCACGATCATAGGGGGAGTCGCCATCCACGGCGTATCCGGCATTGAACAGACGGTGAATCCGCATTGGGGCGTGCCCGCGCGGCGCGGCCCCTTCCAAATCAGCGCGCAGGATGCCGTCCTGCTACGCCAATTCGGAGAGGTCGCAGCATGAACACACTGCATCGAGGGATGAGCGTCGAGGAATTCGACTGCGGATACTTCTACGCCGCCGACCTGAAGGTCTTTGCCCGCGAAATCGGACTCACCGTCGGCAATTTCCGCAAGTTCGAACTGGAGGAGTTGATCCGCGAATTCCTGCGGACGGGAAAGGTACCGGACCGTAGACCCGTCCTGCCTCGCAAGGCCGGCGAGGCACGCGACATGCTGACGGCTGACACGGTCGTAACCAACTATGTCGGAGACAAGAAGACCAAGGCCTTCCTGCTGGAACTCGTCCACGCCGAGACACCGGGACTCTGCCGCAAGTCGGGACAGTGGTACTGGCTCAATGACTGGCGACGGAAGAAGCAGGAGGCGCGGGCCCGCTTCACCTATCGCGACATGGCCGAACAGTTGCGCGTGCTGATGCAGACCAAAGGCCGTCTCCCGCGGATTCCCTCGGCGCGCTTGATCAACTTCATTACGGATTTCAGTGCGGATCCGGCCAATGCCGGCGTCAAGAGGACGGAGGCGCTCAGGGCCTGGAATTGGCTGAAGGCACAGCCGGGACCAAAAACCTATGTCGAGTATCGCCGGTTGACCTTCCCCAACGTGCCGGAAGGTTCAAGCTGAGGCAGGGAATCCGGGGCGGGCGCGGGCAGGTTTGTCGGGCCAAGAAGACAACACTTGACCGGAGTGCCGAGGCTGTCTTGATGGCCGAGGACAGCACCCTCCGAGCCGCCTTGGTAAGGAAAGGAAGTGCTCCGCGGGGTCGAAGAACCATGGCACGCGCCGAAGCGGTCCACCAGGATCTGGGTCTTCGAAAAGCCCTGCCTTCGTGCGCGGCAGCAAAGGAAAGAAGGAATTTCTGCAATCTGGTGATAAGCGGCTCGCGCAAGAGTAGCCTGTCGAGGAGCGGCATCGAAAGGTCGCGCATGTTGCGGCGGACGCCGGCAGTCAACCTCAGGCCCCGGCTCGTGCCATCCAGCGTGGCCAGACCGTCGGTGTTGCCCCGCGGTGATCCTGGACGCCATGATCTCGCCCCTGTGCTTGATCACCTTTTGCGGCTTGAAGCCGCAGAACAATCCCGATTGATCCGTCTCCACTTGGCCAGGTCTTCCAATACGCGGCTACGGCTGATGCGCCGGTGTCACCAGGCCGCCAGCCTCGTGCTTTTGCGATGCAGATACCGGTTTCCTCGTTCCTGGGGCTGTGCACCAACCGCGGCACTGTATGAACAGCCGGGGCATCAGCGCATCGAACCTGCCCCATGGTGGCGACTCCCTGCAGCAGCTTCGGTATTTCAGCTCCCCGCCATGGATCCAGGAATGCCTGAAGTCCTTGATCAGTGACGGGTGGAACAGTTTCTTGATGAACAGCATCCCGGACAGGACCAACTCGCAAGGACGGTGACGCCGGCGACCGGCCGGGATCGGCCTTTGGTGCTCCCGGTCCTCGAGGGTTCGGGCAGATTCGTCGAGACAGCAGAGTTCGTTGACAAACAGCAGCGCGAGAGGGGCGCCTATGGCAAAACTCCGCTGAATTCGCCTTAAATGACGCCAAGCGTGGTTAGGGAACGTTTCCCAATCGAGATACTCGCTTGAACAGAATCCGGGTTACCTCGCTTCCTGCAGAGCCTCCAGGAAGAGCAGTTCTATCTCCTGCAGACTGGCCTGGCGTGGATTTGTACCCGCCGAAGCGTCGCGGCTTGCCTTGAGCGCGATCTCTTCGGCGTGATCGTCGGAAACACCTATTTCACCAAGGTTCCGTGGAATATCGAGTTCGTCGAGCAGGGACCGGATTCCGGCTTCGAAACCGGCGCTGCCATTCCGGGGCATGCCAAGCGCGGCGGCCATCTCTCGGCTTTTGTCTGCAATGCTGTCCCGGTTGAACCGGAGCACGGCCGGCAGCAGCACCGCATTGGTCAGCCCGTGTTGCGTATCGTGGACAGCGCCGACCATGTGGGAGATGGCATGGACCATCCCGAGTCCCTTGAGGAAGGCGACACCCGCCAGGCATGAACCGACCAGCATAGCAGCACGCGCTTCGATATCCGATGGATCATTCACGGCTTTCGTGAGCGAGCCCGAAATGAGGCGCATGGCCTCGAGGGCCGCCCCGTCACAGAGGGGATGGAAGGCCAGAACGACATAGGCCTCGATGGCATGGGTCAGCGCATCGCAGCCCGTCCAGGCAGTCAGGTCGCGCGGCAGTTCGAGCGTGAGTTCGGGGTCGAGAATGGCAGCAAGCGGCTTCTGCTCCGGATGCCACACGCAACCCTTGATGCCGCGCCCGGTATCCGTGATCATGGCGGTGCTGTCGGTTTCGGCGCCGGTGCCGGCCGTTGTCGGAATGCAGATGAGGGGCACAAAACCCGTCTGTTCCCTCGGAACATGGTCAAAGTCGAAATCCCAGAGCGGCGCTTCCCTTCCTGCCATGAGGCTGACGGCCTTGCCACCATCCATGCCGGAGCCGCCGCCGATTGCGATCACGGCGTCGTGTTCTCCCTGTTCGAAGGCCTGCTTGCCGAGAATGACCTCCGTGTCCACCGGGTTCGGGCTGAACCCGGAAAAGACATCGTTTGCGATTCGATTGCCAGATAGTATTCGAACCGTATCCGAAATGAATGGCAACTCGCGAGAGCCACGGTCGGTAACGATCAGGGGGTTCCGGATCTCCCTGTCCGTGCAGAGACCTGCGAGATCTCCAATGCGCCCTGGTCCGAACAGGATCGGAACCGGAAAGCTCCAATCGGTGCTGTCAGTCAGGTTCATGTTCTCACCTTGATTGCGTTGCCATCCGTCTCGAAAGGGCTGTTTGCGGCGGTGCGAAACTATTCCTGAATGCTCCACAAGACAACATTCTTCCATGATACGTTGCCGGGTCATCATGGCGCCGGAGAACTGAAAGTGGCACGGGGAACAGTCGGGAATCAGGGTGGGTCCGCCGTGGGCATTCGTTCGTGGTGAGACTTTTGGCACCGACTCTCTGGTTGCCGCCCGTGCATGGTATCCGGTGAACTCTCAACGGTGCTGGCCGAGGGAAAATCCGGGTCCAATCGGGTAAACTTTCAAACCTTGAGATCGGATTACCTGGAATCCGGTCGGTCTTGCCGACTCCGTAAGACCGGCAGGTTCAAGAGGGTCGGGATATGCCTGAGGAGTTAATCCGGGCCCTTCAGCACGGAATTCACGGGCAATTGCCCGGGAAGAGTTTCTCCGGTACAGCCGGCTAGATTTCCCGGCGCGGCGCAATGCTGTAAGGGTGGTATCGCTTCTGGCAAGTGGGGTGGAGCATGGCACGCGTGGCGCTGGCGTCGGGACTGATGGTGAGCTTGGCCTGGGTGGGAGCGGCGCTGGCTTGCGAAGGCCGGAACGCAGGGGAAGTTATCAGGACGGCGACTGTTGTTGATGTGCAGCGCTGCCTGAACAGCAGGGCCATCTTGGAGCACCATGATGATGACAGGATGACCCCCATGCACTTTGCGGCCGGCGAGGATCTCAATCTGGCCGTTGAGGCGAAGCATGTCCACCTCCTTGATCCCGGTTGCGTGAAACGCCTGGCCTGAGCGTGCGGATGCTGGAAATCATCGGGCATCGCGGCGGGCGCGGGTTGTATCCCGAAAACACGCTGCCCGGGTTCGAACACGCGATCGCCCTGGGAGTCGATGCGCTGGAACTCGACGTTGGCATGACCCGGGACGGTGTCCTGGTCGTGCACCATGACCACACTCTCAACCCCGACCATACGCGCAATTCGACCGGGGCATGGCTGGAGCCGCCGGGGCCGCCGCTCTGGACGCTGGATGCAGCGACGCTGTCGGGTTTCGACGTTGGCAGGTCGCGTCCGGGCAGCAAGACAGCCGCAGATTTTCCGCTTCAGGAACCGTGTGACGGCGCCTGCATACCCACGCTGGCGGAGGTTCTCGCACTGGGACGGCGGCCCGGAGCCAACTCGGTCCGATTCGACATCGAAGTCAAGCTGTCGCCCCTGGCACCGGACGAGACCGCCGGACCGGGGAGGTTTGCAAGGGCAGTCGCGGCAATGTTGCAGGCGGAAGGGATGGTCCACAGGGCAGAGGTCAGGTCCTTCGACTGGCGCGTGCTCCACGAGATTCGCAAGCTGCTGCCCGAACTTGCCACATGCTGCCTGACCTGCGAACAGGACGGGCACGACACAGTGCTGCGCAACCGGGCTGAATTTTCACCCTGGACTGCAGGCCTGGATATCAACTCGTCCGGTGGCACGGTTCCCGGGTTGGTGCATCGGTTCGGTGGAGAGGCATGGTCGCCATTTCACTCTGACCTGACCCGCGAGGAATTCGCCCAGGCCCGCGCGCTGGGCATCAGGGTCGATGTCTGGACCGTGAACGAAGTTGCGGACATGCAGGCTATGGCCCGGCTTGGAGTCGACGGCATCATTACCGATTATCCGGATCGCGCTGTTGCGGCGTTGGCACCCTGGCGCTGCGCAGCAAAGCGGACTTCCTGAGTGAATGCCGTGATTGATCCGGGCCAGGCTGCCACGGAAAGACACGTTGGGCGAGTCCGGGTACCGCGTTGTCGCCAGTTGCACCGTAACGTCCGATATATCGCCGGCCTTGGGATAGGGAACGGTTCATTCCCGTTCCGGCGATGGCGGGATTGATCCTGAACGTCGCCTGGAGGCTGATCGATTTTGCCTAACTGCGCCGAGTCATCCGCACCAGCCGGCCCGAGACGATCAACCTGGTCGCGACGCTCCTCTCGGGACTGCTTGATGATCCCGGTCGAGGCGCAACTGACGACGCAGCAGGCCGCCGACCTGTTAAATGTTTCCCGCCCGTTCCTCGTGAAGCTCCTGGAGAAGAACGAACTTCCTTTCACCATGACTGGGCGTCACAGGCGTGTCCAAGCCAAAGACATCTTCGCATACAAAGACAAACGCGACCAAAAGAGGTCCGAGGCGTTGAGCGTTCTCGCAAGGATGGATGCCGATGAGATTCTTGGATGAACCTGTATCCGGACCGGTTTACGGCGGTTCTTGATGCCAACGTACTCGGTGGGGGCTCAGGCGCAATATGCTGCTGAGCCTTGCCGAGGCCGGGTTGTTCCGGCCTCGATGGAGCGACCGGATTCTCGACGAGACAGAGAAGGCAATCTTGAGGATTACCAAGGGAAACGCCGACACGCTCCGGCAACGCGAAGCAATCGAGAGGGCGTTTCCCGAAGGGCTTGTAAACGGATTTGAGATCTTCGAGGACACGCTCAGCCTGCCGGATCCCGATGACAACCACGTGCTTGCTGCGGCGATCGAGACGGCCGCTGCGGTTATCGTCACCGAAAACCTTGGGCACTTCCCGGCGTCGGCGCTCGACCAGCACTCGATTGAAGCCCGTTCCGCCGATGACTCTATTGCGGACGCCATCGACCTTCATCCCTTCGAAGCCATCTCTGCGCTCGAACTGATGCGCAGACGCTTCAACAACCCGGCGCTGGATGTGGACGCTCTCATTCACAAGGCAGGGGCGCAGGAGCTGACGCAGGTTGCCGCCGCTATGAACAAGTATCGCACGTAACTGTGAAGGACGGATGCCGAGCCGGCTGGCGGCTCGGTATCGGCTGCTAAACCGCTGCACGACAGGCATAATTTCCACTCATTGGTGACCCAAAGGCCGGGATTCCGACTGCGCAATTGGCACGGGTCCGTCTGCGCGCGGATAGCAGGATGCTGCATTGCAATGCGGCCTCACGCCCGCCAGGATCTCGGTTGGGCGCGAGGCCGCAACACCCGAGACGGTATTATTCTGTTTGAGCAGACTGATCGGGATCTGGCCAGATCCCAGAGAAGGCGGGTTGTCAGCAGTTCGGAATGCTGACGGCGAGTCCGCCGAGAGACGTCTCCTTGTATTTCACGCTCATGTCGGCACCGGTGCGCCGCATGGTATCGATACAGGAATCGAGTGATACGAAATGTGTCCCGTCCCCCCTCAATGCCAGTGAAGCCGACGACACGGCCTTGATCGCGCCGAGGCCATTGCGCTCAATGCAGGGGATCTGGACGAGCCCCTTGATCGGATCGCATGTCATGCCCAGGTGATGCTCAAGCGCGATTTCCGCTGCGTTTTCGACCTGCTCAGGCGTGCCGCCAAGAACCTGGCACAGTCCGGCAGCGGCCATGGCTGCTGCGGACCCGACCTCAGCCTGGCATCCGCACTCGGCCCCGGAGATCGAGGCATTCCGCTTGATGATCCCGCCGATTGCTGCCGCGGTCAGCATGAAATCCGCAACTTTGTCCAATGACGCTCCCGGCACATGGCCGACATAGTACCTGATCGTCGCCGGGATGACCCCGGCGGCCCCGTTGGTCGGCGCAGTCACGATCCTTCCGGCACCGGCGTTTTCCTCGTTGACCGCCATGGCGTATACCGAAATCCAGTCATTGACGGTGTGCGGGGCAGCGATGTTCGACCCGGATTCCGCTTCCAGCTTCTCAAGAATTGAGCGGGCCCGCCGCTTGACTCCCAACCCTCCTGGCAGGATGCCACCTGCCGCGAGGCCCCGCTCGATGCTGTCATTCATCACTTCCCAGAGCTCCGCGATCCCGGAGGCGGTCTGGCAGGCTGGATCGAGTGCTCTCTCGTTGTCGCGCATCACTCCCGGAATGCCTTCCGGGTGACTGCCCGCCAGTTCGACCAGTTCGGCTGCGCTTCTGAAGGGGTAGGGGACAGCAGGTTCGGATTCCTGATCGTAGCTCGCATGAAGTTCGGATTCGGTCACGACCGAACCTCCCCCGATGGAGTAGTAGGTCTCACGCAGCGCAATGTCGCCCTGATCGTCCACCGCGAACAGGATCATGCCGTTCGAATGGCCCGGCAGTTGCCTTTCATAATCGAAAACCAGGTCACGCTCGGGATCGAAGCGCATGACCGGCAGTCCAGGCGGCTGCACGACTCGGTTGCGGTTGATCAATTCCAACACCAACTCGGCCGATTTTGCATCGAATGTCGCCGGTTCGAATCCCGCAAGTCCCAGTATGACCGCCCTGTCTGTTGCATGACCCTTCCCGGTGAAGGCAAGTGAACCGTGCAGTGAAGCCCTGACGCCGGAAGGTCTCGTTGCACACTGGCGCAGCTGTTCAACAAACCTCGCCGCAGCAACCATTGGGCCGATGGTGTGGGAACTCGAAGGGCCAATTCCGACCTTGAAGATCTCGTACGTGCTGATGAACATTTCGGCCCCTGGTTGCCAGCGAATGCCTGACCGCAGCGCGGATTCCCACTATCCCCACTCAATGCAACATTGCAATCACCACCTCTTGCGTGGTTGCCGGACTGACGCTTAAGTTTGTCGCCTTTGCCGACTATAAGCGCCGGGTGACCGACAGGGAATCAGTAATGACACACGACGAGGATCCGAACAGGGACGCAAAGATCGCCGCGGCGGAACATGGAGCAGGACTGGTTGAGGATGGTATGCGACTGGGCCTCGGTACGGGCTCGACATCCTATTGGCTGGTCAAGGCCATTGCCCGCCGGATGCGCGAGGAGTCACTGCGGCTTGACCTGTTCGCCACGTCAGACAAGTGCGAAGCCATTGCCCGGGCCGAGGGCCTGCATCCGATCCACAGCGATGAGCTTGAGTCACTTGACCTGACGATCGACGGTGCCGATGAGTGCGACAGCAATCTCAACCTGATCAAGGGCGGCGGTGGAGCATTGCTGACCGAGAAGATTGCCGCCGTGAACTCCGGCAGGCTGATCGTTGTCGCAGACAGTTCCAAGCGCAAGGAAACCCTCGGGAGTTACCCGTTGCCCGTTGAAGTTGCGGGGTTTGCATGGAAATCGACCAATGCCCGTGTCCTGGAATCCCTGGAATCCCGCGGATTCACCGGGGTCGAAGCCGCGCTGAGAAGCGGGACGGATGGACCATTCGTGACGCAGGAAGGAAACCTGATCGTCGACTATAGCTTGCGACGAATCGAGGATCCAGGCGGGTTGCACCGGCATCTCGTGTCAATCGTGGGTGTCGTCGAAACGGGAATATTTGCCGGAATGTGTGATCTTGCCATTTTCGGTGACAAAGACGGCACCGTCCGCACGGTGAGCGCTGATCGCAGCAAGGAAAGTTGAGACATGGTTCCCCCGATTTCGAATGGTGTGTTTGACTATGACCTCTTTGTCATTGGAGGAGGCTCCGGAGGAGTCAGGGCCGCACGGATGGCTGCCAACGCGGGAGTGCGCGTCGGGCTGGCGGAGCAGGACCGGCTCGGTGGAACCTGCGTGATCAGGGGCTGCGTTCCCAAGAAACTCATGGTCAACGCGGCCGATTTTTCCGATGCGTTCAGGGACTCGGTCGGGTTTGGTTGGCAGTCCGGGCAGGCATCGTTCGACTGGATGAAGTTCAGGACTGCGAAGGACAGGGAAATTTCGAGGCTGGAGGGGGTTTACGAAAGAAACCTGCGGAACGCCGGTGTGAACATCTACAAGGAACGCGCGAGGGTTGCCGATGCACATTCCGTCGAGGTGGATTCAGTCGGCACGAAGACCGCAAAGCACATCCTCATAGCTGCCGGCGGAAGACCGTTCGTTCCGGAGTTTCCGGGCGCCGAACTCGTATCGACATCCAACGACATCTTTCTGCTGGATGAACTGCCTGGAAGGGTTCTCATCGTTGGCGGGGGGTACATCGCCTGCGAATTTTCAGGCATCCTGAACGGGATGGGCTGCAAGGTGTCCCAGCATTACCGCGGAGATCAAATTTTGAGGGGCTTCGACGGAGAAATCCGGACCAGTGTTTCCGAAGCGATGTCGGCACGCGGCATCGATATTGCCCTGCATACGACAACGGAGACGATCTCGAGGAGCGGATCATCGCTTTCCGTGCGCTCTACCGGTGGCCACAGCGCCGAGTATGACTTCGTGCTTTATGCAACGGGCCGAGTGCCAAACAGCTCCGGACTGGGGCTCGAGGAGGTTGGCATCGAACTCGGGCCCGGCGGCAGGGTGCCCGTCGATTCCTACTCGCAATCCCCGGTCCCCTCGATCTTTGCGGTTGGCGACGTGACGGACAGGGTCAACCTGACCCCGGTTGCGATCAGGGAAGGTGCAGCCTTCGTCGAAACCGTATTCCGGAACAACCCGACTCCGGTCGACCATGTGAATGTTCCGACTGCGGTGTTCACCCGCCCGGAAATTGGCACCGTGGGATTGACGGAGGAAGCTGCAATGGCGCGCGGAAGGGTTCAGGTCTATTCGACCATGTTCCGGCCTCTTTCGGCATCCATCGCCGGGTCGGAGGAGTCGGTCTTCATGAAACTGGTTGTCGATCGCGACTCGGAAGTCGTGCTCGGAGCCCACATCGTGGGGTCCGGAGCAGGCGAGTTGATCCAGGCGGTGGGCATCGCCGTGAAGATGGGAGCAACAAAAAACGACTTCGACCGGACCGTGGCCGTTCATCCAACCGCGGCCGAGGAATTGGTCACTTTGGCGACTCCGGTTCGGGAAACTTGATTTTTGGGCGCAGTTCGCCCATTTATGTGAAAGGCCAGTCTGGCCAATTTCCTAGACGAAGGACCTCACATGCCAGGAATTGACGGGGGCGGACCTTGGGGCAACAAAGGTGGACATCGGGGTGGCCAAGATCAGGACATTCCGGATATCGACGAAATCCTCAAGAGCGGACGAAATCGACTGAACAGCATGTTCGGAAGACCGGGTCGGCGTAGACGGACGGGTGGCGGCGGTGGACCGCGATTCACCAAGACCCAGCTCGGGATCGGCGTAATCCTGCTGATCGGTGCCTGGGGGTTCCTTTCATTCTATACGGTCAAGCCGGAGGAAAGATCGGTCGAGCTCTTTCTCGGATCATATGCGCAGACCGGCCAGCCCGGACTCAATATTGCACCGTGGCCGCTGGTATCGAAAGAGATCGTGTCGGTTACCCGGGAACGCACAGAGGATATAGGTGTCGGTGGAGATGGCCGGATCGATGACGGTCTGATGCTGACCGGTGACGAGAACATCATCGACGTGGATTTCCAGGTGGTCTGGAATATCAACGATCCTGCGAAGTTCCTGTTCAACCTCGCAAATCCCACGGTAACCATCCGAGCCGTCTCCGAGTCGGCGATGCGTGAGATCATGGCGAAATCGGATTTGGCGCCGATCCTCAACCGTGACCGTGGAATCGTCGCCGCGAACCTGCAGGAACTGATTCAGACGACGCTCGACGCATATAATTCGGGAATGAATGTCGTGAGGGTGAACTTCGACAAGGCCGACCCGCCACGAGAAGTCATCGACAGCTTCCGCGAGGTGCAGGCGGCCGAGCAGGAACGGGACAAGCTCGAGAAGCAGGCTGATGCCTATGCCAACCGGGTGCTGGCCAGCGCGCGTGGTGAAGCAGCGCAACTTCTCGAGGAAGCAGAGGGGTACAGGGCCCAGGTCGTCAACATCGCCGAAGGTGAAGCGAGCCGTTTCGTTGCCGTTCTCGAGGAATATATGAAAGCCCAGGACGTCACCAGGAAGCGCCTCTATCTCGAAACAATGGAGCGGGTGCTGGGTGCGGTCGACAAGGTCATACTGGATCAGGGCGCGTCGAACGGCAACGGGGTCGTACCATACCTTCCTCTCAATGAACTCCGAAGGGGATCCACAACGGACGGGGCAAGCCGATGAGCAGACCGACAATAATTATCCTGATCGCCGGCCTGCTTATCGCGGCCGGCCTCAGTTCCATCTTCATCGTCGACGAACGCGAGAAGGCCCTGGTTCTCCAGTTCGGCCAGGTGCGTTCTGTCAAGGAAACGCCTGGCCTGGCATTCAAGATACCCCTCATTCAGGAGGTTGTCCGCTACGATGACCGGATTCTCTCCTTTGAGACCCAGTCGCTCGAAGTCACTCCGCTCGATGACCGCCGCTTGGTCGTGGACGCGTTTGCACGCTACCGGATCGTGGATGTCGTCAGGTTCAGGGAAGCTGTCGGGGTTGGCGGCGTACGGTCAGCGGAAACCCGGCTGGAGCGCATTCTCAATGCGGCGACCAGGGAAGCGCTTGGTTCCGTCACTTCAGGTACGGTCCTCTCGGCCGATCGTGGAGCCCTGATGAACCAGATCAGGGATACGGCAAAGATCGAGGCGGAAAACCTCGGTGTTTCAGTCATCGACGTGAAGCTGAAACGCACTGATCTGCCAACGCAAAACCTGGAAGCCACATTCGGCAGGATGCGGGCGGAGCGCGAGCGCGAGGCTGCCGACGAGATTGCCAGAGGTGGAGAGGCGGCCCAGAAGATCAGGGCACAGGCCGACCGAACCCAGGTCGAGATCGTATCCGAGGCACAGAAGCAGGCGGAAATCACCAGGGGTGAGGCTGACGCGAGGCGAAACGCGATCTATGCCGATGCGTACGGTCAGGATCCCGAGTTCTTCAACTTCTACAGATCGCTGAGTGCATACGAAAATGCTCTCCGAGAGGGCAATACGTCGCTCGTGATCACCCCGGACAGCGAGTTTTTCTCCTATCTGAAGAGCACTAAACTGGAGTGATTGAGGATATTGTCCTTGCGCTAGGCCTGGTTGCGGTGATCGAGGGGCTGGTACTGGTCCTGGCTCCCCGGCGGATGGAGGACGCGCTGAAGGCTCTTACCCGCATATCGATCGAGGCACGCAGGAATATCGGTCTCGTCACGGTGGCAGTAGGCGTTTTCATCGTCTGGGTTGCCCGTTCCTTTCTTGGCTAGGGCCGCGCCGGCCCTTCGCGAAAACGTTAAAGGAAATCCCGGATGGTTCGCACTACATTCGGAGAGAACGTCGAATCCTCTGGTTCGACTTCCTTGAACACTCACTGGCAATGCAAGAAGGAAGAAAATGTCCAATACACTGAGTGAAGCAGCCGGAGAGGCCCGGCTTTCATCCGGCTTCTGCATGTCGTCTCTTGCCGGAGCCGCATTTTTCGTCCTCCAGGGCTTTGTGGCAGGCGGTTCCGCGGCCCATGAAGGATACGCTGACCTGGTCGAGGAGTTGCAACCGACGGTTGTCAGCATCTACGTGATGAAGTCCTCGCAATCCGCACCGTCGAACATGCCTGGTCCGGAGTTCAACTTCCCGGAGAACTCGCCGCTCGGCGAACTCTTCAGGGAGTTCTTCAACGACCGGATGCCCCAGCAACCCACGCCGCGCCGTAACATGGCACTTGGCTCGGGATTCATCTCGGATGCGGATGGCTACATTGTCACCAACCAGCATGTGATCGACAAGGCCCAGAAGATCACTGTCAGGCTGCATGACGAGCGGGAGTTCGAGGCCGAGGTGATCGGCGCCGATCCCAAGACCGACATTGCTCTCCTGAAGATCGATGCAGGCGAATCGCTTCCTGCCGTGACATTCGGAGACAGCGAAATGGTACGTGTGGGCGATCCGGTTCTGGCGATCGGCAATCCGCATGGCCTGGGTTTCTCGGTTTCGGCGGGAATCGTGTCGGCCAGGAACAGGTCACTGAACGGCACCTATGACGACTTTCTACAAACGGACGCGGCCATCAATGTCGGAAACTCCGGCGGTCCGCTGTTCAACGAGGCTGGAGAGGTCATCGGCGTCAACACCGCGATCATTGGCAGCAGGAACCAGGCAGTTCCGACTTCTCTCGGCATCGGGTTCTCGATGTCGTCGGCGGTTGTAACCAAGGTGGTTGCCCAGCTTGAAGAGTTCGGGACCACCCGACGAGGATGGATCGGTGTCCTGCTCCAACAGGTAACCCCGGACATCGCCGAGGCGGTCGGACTCGACGGTCCCACCGGTGCGATCATTGCCGATGTTCCCGATGGGCCCGCAAAGGATGCCGGGCTGACAGCCGGCGACATCATCCTGTCCTTCGATGGAATCGAGGCCGAAGACATCCGGTCGATCGTACGCATCATCGGCGACGCCGAGGTCGGGCGCAGCGCACCGATCGAGATTCTCAGGGATGGCAAGAGAATGACGCTGAATGTCGTGGTTGCACGACGCGAGGACGCGGAACAGCTCGTCGTCATGGCATCTGCTTCACAGGAGGAGCCCGTCAGGGAAAACGCCCTGGGGCTGTCGATGGAATCGCTGACGGTCGAGAATCGCGATGCTCATGGGCTGGACGAGGATGCCGTCGGCGTGTTGATTCTCCATGTGGACGAGGATTCGGAAGCCTTCGAAAAGGGAATTCGCGACGGCGACCTCATCGTTGAAGTCGACTACGATTCCGTGGATTCCATCTCGGACGTCCTGGAAGGGATCGAAGACGTCAGTGAAGCAGGCAGGAACACCGTCCTCATTTGGATCGAAAGAGACGGGGAGCGGCGCTTCGTCGCGCTTCCGGTAGAAGCTGGCTGACCCTGTCTGCACCATAACTCTTGCCGGGCGCCTGCGGGCGCCCGTGCTATGTTCAGGATGCCTGTCGATCAATCTCGAACCCGTCAGTCGCATTCGGTGCGGTCATGATGATCCCTCCTGCCCTGCTGCGTGACGGAAACCGGATTCTGAGCTCGACTTTGTACATTTTTCGTACAATTTTCCCTCAGGTCCAGGTCCAGAAGATGTCGGTATTGGCAATCTGGTCGAGTGCTTCGTCGAGCGGGAGCACGAGGCCGCCCATATCGCCGACATCTTTCCACCGGTTTTGCCAGGACCAGTAGTAAAGACGCATCCTGTCGCCTTGGCCTTTCGGTTTGAGCCGTGCGATCGGTGCCTGCGTGGCGGTCAGGGTGAGCGTATAGCCGCCCCGGCTCTTGCAGACGCTCGCGCCGCCGCCATTTTCCCTGTCGGAGGCCTCCATGCGCAGCAGAACGGGGTCGGGCTCGGTCATGGGGCTCCTGCTGGCGCTGTCAGTGCGGAAGCAAGTTGCCGTTTCGGTAACCGGTGCGGCAGACTGACGGAGGGCAGGGCGAGTGAGAGGGCCAGAAGAACGGCCAAGACGTGGATGGCACGCAGTTCGCCGGAACGGGTATGGTCAAATTGATATGGCAGTTGCCGGGGGCGTGCAGTAAACGGAGGCCGCGGAATCGGTTGTGGTTTGAAAATGGCTAGGATCACCTACATCGAATACAACGGAACGAGACACGAGATAGACGTTCCGAACGGGTATACCGTCATGGAGGGTGCCCGGGACAACAACATTCCGGGAATCGAGGCGGATTGCGGAGGATCCTGCGCGTGCTCGACATGCCATGTCTATGTCGACGAATCCTGGGTGGACCGGCTTCCCGAAAAGGACATCATGGAAGAGGACATGCTCGACTTCGCGTGGGAACCGGACGAAATCCGGTCACGCCTCACATGCCAGTTGCGGGTGACCGACGAGCTTGAAGGGTTGATAGTCCAGATGCCTGAACGGCAGATTTAGGAACGGGTTTCAGGCAGGCAGGTGCAGTTGAATGACCCCAGTCGATTATGACGAAACCGGCAGTCCGCGTGACAATATTCGAACCTATTCAGTTGAGGAGATCTCGCGCCAGGTCAAGTCGACACTCGACGACGCGTTCGGCTGGATTCGTGTCCGCGGCGAAATCTCCAGCGTTTCATTGCCAAGGTCGGGACATGTCTATGTCACGTTCAAGCAGGACCGCCATGAACTGGCGGCGGTCATGTGGAAATTCAAGGCATCAAGGCTGCCAGAACCGCCCCGGGAGGGGCTCGAATACATCGCGAGCGGCAATCTCACCGCCTATTCCGGAACCTCGAAATACCAGCTGATCATCGACCGGCTTGAACCGGCAGGCGAGGGTGCCCTGCTGGCGATGATCGAGGAAAGGAAGAGGAAACTCCAGGCCGAGGGCCTGTTCGATCCGCAGCACAAGCAGCCGATACCCTATCTGCCGGACATCATCGGTGTGGTCTCCTCGCCTGGCGGCGCGGTCATCAGGGACATCTCCCGGGTTCTGAGGGACAGGTTTCCGCGGCAGGTGCTGTTGTGGCCGGCCGCCATGCAGGGACAGAACTGCGCAGAGGAGGTTGAACGGGCAATCAGGGGATTCAACCGGCTCGGCAGTGACTCAGTCGTGCCGAGACCCGACCTCCTGATCGTGGCCCGCGGGGGCGGCTCGATGGAAGATCTCCTTGGCTTCAGCGAAGAAGCCGTGGTCAGGGCTGCATTCGAAAGCGACATACCGATCATCTCTGCAGTCGGCCATGAAACCGATACCCCACTGATTGACCTCGCCGCCGATCTCAGGGCGCCAACACCGTCGGTGGCGGCCGAAAAGGCGGTCCCCGTCAGGACTGAACTCATGGCCAGCCTGGCCGGGCTGCAGTCGAGACTGGTTTCCGGAGCGAACCGCAATGCGGCGCGCCGGCAGGAGAGGCTGCGGGATCTGTCGCGGGGGCTTCCTCGGCCGGAACGGCTGTTCGAGGTCGCGGCGCAGCGACTGGACGGTTTTGCCGACAGGCTGCCATCTGCGCTTCTGGTGGCAGTTCAGAATTATCGGCTTGCTCTCGGACGCATTGCGGCCAGGCTCAGCGTTCCCGCTGTCGTCAACCGTTCAGCCAACCTCCTGTCCGGGCTCTCGGCGCGCCTGCAGCCGCGCCTGGTCGAATCCCGGATTGCCGCCAGCCAGAACAGTCTCGCCAGCTACTCGGCCGCGATGGGCCGAAGCATCCGCGAGGTGGGACGCAGGAGCGGCGACAGGCTGGCGCACGCCACGCGCATGATCGATTCTCTCAACTACAACCGGGTACTCGGGCGCGGGTTTGCCGTGATCAGGGATGGTGACGAGATTTTCACGTCGAAATCAGATGCCGAAGCAAGAGGCAGGTTCGACATCCAGTTCCATGACGGAATTCTGCCCGCAGAAATCAGGCGGAAATGACGTTCCACGCGGTTTCCGGCTGACGCTCATCCTTCATTCTTCGTGAGTGATGCACCCGGTATGCCAGGCGCCGTCATGGTGCCTGCAGCTTTCAGCTGTTCCCAGGATCCCGCTAGCTTCACCCGTTATTGTCACCAAAGGCAAATGATTGTATCGCCGTCTGGCACTTCAGGGGAATGATCAACCGGATGAGTGACTGGGGCGAGCCGGACCAGAAGGGTGTCTGGAAATCAGGACGCGGCAAGGGCAGGAAGACGCCGAAGGGCCGGCAGGTCGAGGAGGAAGCTCTTTCGGTCGTTCGCCGCCTGATCGGGGATCGTCCGAGACGGAAGGATCTGCTGATCGAGTTCCTGCACCTCATCCAGGACGAGTTCGGCCATATTTCTGCCGCGAACCTCCGGGCGCTGGCGGATGAATTGCACCTGTCGCAGGCGGAAGTCTACGAGGTCGCAACGTTCTATGCCCATTTCGATGTCGTCAAGGAAGGGGAGACTCCGCCCCCGGATGTCACGATTCGCGTCTGCGATTCACTGTCATGCGAACTTGCGGGTGCCCAGCAACTGATGCAGTCACTCAGGGCCGCATCGGACCCCGCCCGGGTCCGGGTCGTCAGGGCGCCCTGCATGGGCCGCTGTGACACCGCACCGGTGCTGGAAGCGGGACACAGGCATATCGACCACGCAACGGCCGAACACACGCTTGAAATCGTGCAAGCAGGCGATCTGCACCCGGTACATCCCGAGTACGTGGGTCTGGATGAGTATCTGTCAGGTGGCGGTTATCAACAGTTGAAGTCCTATCGCGCCGGTGGAA
Organism: Paracoccaceae bacterium; assembly: GCA_963664715.2. Taxonomy (GTDB): domain Bacteria; phylum Pseudomonadota; class Alphaproteobacteria; order Rhodobacterales; family Rhodobacteraceae; genus JAPOXR01. The sequence continues at coordinate 9,837 of CAXXUY010000003.1, read as the reverse complement.
AGTCGAGAGACGAGGTTCAGCAGCTGATACTTGATGCCGGCCTGAGAGGATTCGGTGGCGCCGGCTTCCCGGCAGGCCGGAAATGGTCATTTGTGAGGGCAGAGCCGAATCCCCGCCTGATGGCAGTCAATGCCGATGAGGGCGAGCCGGGAACCTTCAAGGACCGGTATTTCATGGAGCGGTATCCTCACCATTTCCTGGAGGGTACGCTGATCGCCGCCTGGGCGGTGGAGGCGCAGACCGTCTACATCTACCTCCGTGACGAATACCCGGTCTGCCGCAACATCCTCGAGGCCGAAATCGACCGGCTGGAACAGGCCGGAATCATCAAGCCGGGTGAAATCGAACTGAGACGCGGCGCCGGCGCATATATCTGCGGCGAAGAAAGTGCGATGATCGAGAGCATCGAGGGCAAGCGCGGCCTGCCGCGCCACAGGCCCCCCTTTGTTGCCCAGGTAGGAGTCTTCAATCGGCCGACCCTGGTACACAATGTCGAGACCCTCTATTGGGTGGCGCGGATTTGCCGCGAGGGCAAGGAGCTCTTCACGTCGGTGAGCAGGAACGGACGAACAGGAATCCGCAGCTATTCGGTATCTGGACGGGTGGCCAGTCCAGGTGTCTACATCCTGCCGGCAGGCTCCACGATCACCGATATCATCGAGGCGGCCGGAGGCATGGTGGAGGGGCACGAGTTCATGGCCTATCAGCCGGGAGGACCTTCGGCGGGATTGCTGCCCGCGTCCATGGATGACATTCCCATGGATTTCGACACCCTCCAGCCGCATGGTTCCTTCATCGGATCGGCAGCCGTCGTGGTGCTTTCCCACAAGGACACCGCCAGGGCAGCGGCGCTCAACATGCTGCGCTTCTTCGAGGATGAAAGCTGCGGACAGTGTACGCCGTGCAGGGTCGGTTGCGAAAAGGCCGTCAAGCTGATGTCATCTGAAAGTTGGGATACCGGGTTGCTGGAAGAGTTGTGCGAAGCGATGGAGGATGCGTCAATCTGCGGGCTGGGCCAGGCCGCTCCCAATGCCATTCGGCTGACCATCAGGCACTTTCCGTCGGAAATCGACGGCAGCCAGCCGTGAGCCCGCGTGCGCCGGTTTGCTGGATCCCGGGACAGAACCGGGTTCCGGTCCCGACAACGCCAGGCTGACCAGCAGCCGCTGATATCTCCTGAACGATGTCGTTTTTTTCCAAGCTCCAGAAGAAGCTCCGCCGCTCCTCATCCCGGCTCGATGACGGGCTTGAGGAACTTGTCCAGGGCGGCGATGAAGATGAAGACGACGCCTGGGATGCACCTGCAGAGGAAACCGGAGCCCACACCGGCGATTCATCACGTCGCGGCGTCCTCGGACGGATAGCGGATGCCATTGGCGGCACACGTGCCGCCGGGCGGCGGCTGGACGACGAGATGCTGGAGGAACTCGAGGATCTGCTGGTCGCATCCGACATGGGCGTGGATCTGGCTGGTCGAGTCGTCTCGAACATTGCCGAGCAGCGGTTCGGCAGGCGAGTGACTTCGGAGGAAATCAAGAAACTGCTCGCGACGGAAATAGAAGCAATTCTGGAAGCGGTTGCCAGGCCTCTTCCGATATTCCCTGGCGGATTGCAGGTCATTCTCATCGTCGGAGTCAACGGCTCCGGGAAGACGACGACCATCGGCAAACTCGCCAGCCAGTTCAGCGCGGCGGGCAAGAAGGTCGCAATTGCTGCCGGGGATACCTTCAGGGCTGCGGCGGTCGAGCAACTCCAGATCTGGGGAAAGAGGGCCGGTGTGCCCGTACTGACCGCGGCCGAGGGTTCCGACCCGGCTGCGCTCGCCTACAGTGCCATGGAATCCGCATCCCGTGATGGCAAGGACATACTCCTGATCGATACAGCAGGAAGGCTTCAGAACCGCAAGGATCTCATGGAAGAACTGGCGAAGATCATTCGCGTGGTCAGGAAACTCGACAGCGACGCTCCCCACAACACGCTGCTGATACTTGACGCGACCACCGGGCAGAACGCGATCTCGCAGGTCGAGACCTTCAGGGCAATGGCGGAGATCTCCGGGCTCGTGATGACCAAGCTTGACGGGACAGCCAAGGGTGGAATCCTGGTCGCACTGGCTGCAAGGTTCGGACTGCCCGTTCACGCCATTGGAATTGGCGAGAAGATCGATGACCTGTCTGCGTTCGACCCGGGGGAATTTGCGAACGCTCTCACCGGCAGTTCCTGACAGAACTGGCCCCGCCACGTGTCAGTGGCCGTGTTTGCTTCAGACTTTCCGTGTATCTAGCAGGACCGCCGATGAGACCGAGACGATGGGTGAATGGATAGTATCGCTGGCCGGAACGGATGACGGCCGCCGACTCGCGGTCATGTTGGCCATACTCGCCGCCTGTCTGCATGCGACTGTTTCGGCAATGCAGAAGGGGCGGTTTGATCCGTGGACGGCCCGGGCGGCAATTGATCTCGGCTACGGCAGCATGGCAGCGCCGCTGGCACTCTTCGTGTTTCCCTGGCCAGAAGCCAACATGTGGCCGATTCTTGCATTGGCCTGGGTTGTTCATGCAATCTACAAGTTCCTGCAGGGAACGGCATTTTCACTCGGCGCGTTGACAGTCGTCTATCCGGTTTCCAGGGGCATTGGTCCGCTGCTGACCGTCCTGGCAGCCGGAATCGTGTTTGGCGAGACCTTCACGCTAATCCAGTGGACGGGTGTGCTGACGCTCGTGGCAGGCATATTCGGCCTTGCCATCCTCAACTACTATCGGAGCCACTATCACCGCGCGACCCTTGTGCGGGCGCTCGTTGCAGCCGTATTCACGGGCGTGGCCGTGGCCGGGTACACGACAATCGACGCCTTCGGGGTGCGTTCAACCACGGATCCGTTCACCTTCCTGGCATGGCTGTTCTTTGTCGACGGGATAATCTCCTTGCCGGCAGTCGTGGTGGCCCGGCGCGGGCTGCCTGCAAGGCGAAGCCTGTTGAGATTGTTGGTCCATGGATATATCGGCGGGGTTGTCGCAGTTGCCAGTTTTGGTTCCATCATGCTCGCGACGCGTCTCGACACGGTCGGCCAGGCGGCTGTCCTCAGAGAGACTTCAACTGTGTTCGCCGCCATCATCGGCTGGTTGTTACTGAAGGAAACGGTTGGACCGTGGCGGGCAATACTCATCACGCTCATTGCGATGGGCGCAGTCATCGTCGAAATGGGCGGATGACGGAAAGGCAGGAAATGGAAGAGAAGAAGATCGGGCAAGGAACAAAGATGGCCCTGGAGCTCGGGCCGGTGATCCTGTTTTTCGCGGCCTACATGTTTCTCAGGGACAGGACGTTTGAGGTGGGCGGCACCGAGTATTCGGGATTCATTGCCGTTTCTGCCGGGTTCATTCCGATCCTCCTGATTTGCAGCGCCATACTCTGGCGGCTGACGGGCAAGCTCTCCCGGATGCAGGCGGTGACTGCTGTCCTGGTCGTTGTTTTCGGCGGGCTGTCGATATGGTTCAACGATGAGAGGTTCTTCAAGATCAAGCCGACGATCATCTACCTGCTGTTTGCCGGGCTCCTGGCCGCCGGCCTCATTCGCGGCAAGTCGGCCATCCAGTACGTGCTGGATGGGGCCATGCCACTGGACGACAGGGGATGGCTCGTTCTCACGCGAAACTGCGCGTTCTTCTTCCTCTTTCTGGCCGTGGCAAACGAAGTGATCTGGCGCAACTTTTCAACCGATGTTTGGGTCTACTTCAAGACATTCGGAATACCGGGAGGGCTTTCGGCCTTCCTGTTCCTGCAGACCTATTACCTGATGACGAAGCATTCGCAGGAGGACCCGGATGAAGGACTTGCCGGCGAGCAAACGGGGTCAGAAAATTAGGGCGGACTGCAGGCATCACACTTCCCGGGTCAATCGTATGAACTCGACCCAACTGCCAAGGGTTTGCTCGATCAAGTCTGATCTGGATTACGAGGAATTCGACCGGCTTAAGAGATTGAATCATAAGTTACCAACACAATTTTGTCGTTCGTTTTCAAGATCTTGAACCCCGTGCCACCCTTCGCATCAGGAACCGGCAAGCCGCCAGCCGCACCCACGCCAGTGAGCTCTCCAGGCTGCGTTCGTAATCCTTCGCCAACCGCCGGCAGCGCGATAGCCAGCCAAACGTCCGCTCAATCATCCAGCGGCGGTACAGAATCGTGAAGCCTTTGATGTCCTTGGGCTTTTCCACGATCTCCAGGAGACCGCCAAACCCAAGTTCCTCGAGCTTCGAGGCAAGCTTCGGACCCTGATAGCCGCCATCCGCCCACAGTTTCGTCACCTCCGGTGCCTTCTCCAGCATCCCGAGGATCACCGAAGGGGCGCCGTCCCGGTCCTGTATCGAGGCTTCGTGGACCACGATCTCAATCGGAAACCCCTCCACATCAACGGCAATGTGACGCTTGCGGCCCTTGATCTTCTTGCCGGCGTCGTAGCCGGCAGGGCCGCCGCTCTCCGTCGTCTTCACCGACTGGCTGTCAATCGCAGCTGCCGTCGGATCTTCGGAGCGTCCCGACAACGCCCGAGCACCTGCGCGAAGGGCATCCATCATGTCGGAGAGGGTGTTGCCCGCCCTCCAGGAATAGAAATAGCTCTGGACCGTCGTAAAGGGCGGAAAACACCGGGGAAGTGCCCGCCACTGGCAACCGGTGCCCAACATGTATTGAACCGCATTGAACACCTCCCGCAGGTCGGTGCTGCGTGGACGTCCCGTCTTTGAGGGTGATGGAAGAAGCGGTTCGATCAATTCCCATTCCTCGTCGGTCAAATCGGTTTCAAATCGATCGGAAGGACGCTTATACTGTTCCTGAGTGGTCTCGTTCCAAGCCATGTGGATATCCCTGATTTTGCTAAAACTCACAGGAATATGCCACGTATTCACGGCTGTCGCGAGGCCATTCACTTTTCGGTCAAACTCTAAACGAAGATCCACCGTTGGCCTCCTGCCGAGGCTGACATGCAGAGATGCTTCCGTGTCACCCCGCCGACGGTGCACCAATTGGTGGTTAGTCTTCACCGTGCCGGCTTGATCAACCGCATTCCAGAACAAGCTCGAAGCATCCGGTTGCTCGTAAATTCAGACGATCAAAAGGCTCTGCAATGAAACCATTTCAAACCGTCAAAGTCATTGTAACGAGGTACTGATATGGATTGACCGGACGGATGTTCCCGAGTACGCTATCCCGTATGTAGTAAAGCGTAAGGCGCAGCACCAAGAATTGGTCAAGCACGCCTGTGGTGTCGACACCAAGATTGCATGCAGCACGAACGCCTGCTCCATGCTGTCCCTAGATAGCTCGGCCGGGCGCGAAGTCACGTCATTCATGAACCGTGGCCTCATGCCAGTCCGGGCAATCAAAGGGGCGACCCGGCGAACGGCCGAACTGCTTTATGTCGGGGACAGGTTTGAAACGCTGGCTGTGGGAAAGCGCACCGACGTCGTTGTAGAGGAGGAAAACGCAACGACAAATGTCGCGACACTAGATGTCCTAGGCAAATTGTATGCCTTGATCACTGAGGGCAGCTACTTGACGGCTGCTGGAAGCGTCCCGCGTCGCGGAATAGGCCGGCGAAAGTCGGAATGACGCGTGGTGTTGGTTCCGACGGCTGGTGGGAGGCGGTTCCTTCCGACCAGGCATGTAAAGCAACGTAATCCTCCTGCGGCTCAACCGGGTCGCACGGCGGCGAATTTGAAACCTTTACGAGGGAGAAAGAGATGCCGGACCAGAAGCGACTGAAAGCAATCCCGGAAATGGCTGGCCTTGACGCCGTGATTGCCATGAGCCCAGAGAATTTTGCCTATGTATCAGGCGCATTCATTCTCACTGTCGAGTCGATCCGACCGCGGCAGGCCTTTGCGGTGCTGCCACGCGAGGGAGAGCCTTTCGCGGTGTTTTGCTCGATCGAGACGGCAACGATGCGCGACGAGAGCTGGATCGACGACCTCGTCGAGTACACGGAATTCGTGCACCGGCCTGTCGACAAGCTGGTCGAGGCGTTGAAGGCACACGGTATTGAAGGCGGCAAGATCGGCATCGATCTGGAGTACCTTCCGGCCGTCGACTACACTAGGCTGAATGAGCTTCTTCCGGGTGCGGATCTGGTCGATACAACTCAGACCGTTGCAAAGGTGCGCGCGATCAAGACGGCAGACGAAATCGACATCCTCGAGCGTGCAACAAAAGGCACCCATTCCGCCGTCCTCGACGCTATTGGTGCAAGCAAGACCGGTGACACGGAGAAGGACATCGCCTCGAAGATCGCTGACGGAATCACCTTGAACGGCGCTGACACAGTGATGTTCTTGTGCTTCGGCTCGGGGCCGCGCTCGATCCTGGCCCACGGTGCCCCTAGCAACCGCGTGACGGAACCCGGTGACATCATCCGGCTTGACACCGGCGGGCGTTACGGTGCCTACTTCAGTGATTTTGCCCGTACGTATTCTGCGGGTGATCCGACGCCCGAGCAGCGCGACATCTACCGAAAGTTGGTGGAAGTGCACAAGGAAACGATCGGTGCTGCAAAACCAGGAGTGACTGCGGAAGAACTTTTCTTCATCTGCAAGGATGCTTTCGAAAAGCGCCATCTTCCCTTCCATATGCCACATATCGGTCATTCCTTTGGGGTCGAGTTGCACGAGAACCCGATGCTGCGCCCCGGTGACAAGACTCCCATCGAGGCAGGTATGGTTATCAACATCGAGCCAGTGATGATCGACCGCGATCGCAAGTCGCTGTATCATGTAGAAGATCTATTCGTCGTGACCGACGATGGCTTCCGACTTCTCTCCCACGGCTTCCCGCCCGAGGAACTGCCAATCCTCGGCGAGCGGCCTGAAACCTGATCCAATCAAATCCGTAACTGAAAAGGAGGAACACTCATGTTTGGATTGAAGACCTTAGTGGCCGGGGTCGCACTGACGACGCTCAGCCTGACGGCGGCGAGTGCGGAGACCCTTCGCATTGCCCACCACCATGCTGTCGGTGGTCAACTCGACAAGGCAGGGAACTTCTTCGTCGAAGAAGTGGCGCGCATAACCGATGGGGCGCTCGAGATCCAGATCTTCCCGGCTGCCCAGCTTGGTCAGCAACAGGAGGCCTACGACCAGCTCGACCTCGGCGTCATCGACATGACGCTCTCGCCGGCAAGCCTGATGGACAAGAAGTGGCCCGCAATCCGGCACATGGACCTGCCCTTCCTCTGGGGGAGCTTCGAACATTTCGAGGCGGCCAAGAACGGAGCCTGGGGCGAGGCGCTGATCCAGGGTATGATGGATAATTCAAACACACGAATCGTCGGCATATCTGGCTTCGGCTTCCGTGACATGATCTTTCGAGGCGAACCGGTGACCACGGTTGCGGGGCTTGAGGGCATGAAGATGCGTGCCCCGGAGGCGCGTTTGTGGATTCGGATGTTCGAGCTACTCGGTGCCCGGCCGACGCCGGTGACGTGGGGTGAGGTCTACACTGCGATGCAGACCGGTGTCGCAGCGGGCCTCGAGAGTCCGGCTGTTGCAGCGCTCGACATGAAGTTTGACGAAGTGACCGAGAGTCTGGTCAGAACCCAGCACATGTTCGGGATCATGGTCATAAACATCAACGAACAGCGGTTCGACAGTCTGTCGCCCGAGTTCCAGGCCGCGATCCTGGAGGCAGGTTGGGCCGCAGGCGACCACTTCGACAGCATTACCAAGAAGGAGATCGAGAGCGCCTACGCCCAGATGGAGGAACGTGGCGTGACAGTCGTTGATCCTGACAATCGTCAGGAATGGGTCGACGCTATGTTGCCATTGTGGGACGAGGTTAAGGCTGATCATGCCGATGTCGATGGATTGATCGCCCTCGTGCTCGAAGCCCGCTAGGGGAGCCTGTTTGACGCTTCACGAAGAGGAGCCACTCGCTCCCGAACCGCGTTCCACGCGCATCGTGACGCGGATCGCATCCCTGTTCCTTGCCTGCGCGGTCGTCCTGATGGCCGCGCAGGTGGTCCTGCGGTTTGGGTTCAACCGCCCTCAGGCGTGGGCCGAGGAAGTCGACCGCTACCTGTTCATTTGGTCGGTCTATCTCGGCGCGCTCGTCGCGCTGCAACGCGGCACCCATATTCGTGTCACTTTTGCCGTCGACGCAATGGGGCCTGCGGGGGCAGCGTTTTCGAAGTGGCTGACACGGATCACTGCGTTTGGCGCATTCGCGTTCACTGCCTGGCATGGCTACGGTCTTGTCCTCGTCAATCTTGAATCCGAATTCTACACCATCCCTGGCATGCCTCAGGCGTTCTTCTATCTGGCCGCGCCACTTGGACTGACGCTGATGAGCCTTGCGCTGATTGCTGAAAGTATCGCAGACCTCACGGGTGGGCACTAGCGCAATGGCGATCATTCTCCTGCTTGGTGCCTTTGCCGTACTATTGCTGTTTGGAGTTCCGGTCGCCGTGGCGATGCTGATGGCCAGCATCATGAACGTACTTTATTTGCAAGCGATGGGAATGCCACTCCCATCGGTGATCGTCGCCGAACGGATGCTCTCCTCGATCAATTCCTTCCCGCTGCTGGCAGTGCCGTTTTTCATCTTCGCGGGCGTGATCATGAACCGGGCGGGGCTGACTGCCCAGCTTGTCAACGTCTCTCGCGCCTTCGTCGGACATTTTCGTGGCGGCACGGCCCAGTGCAACGTGCTGGCCTCGATCTTTTTCTCGGGAATCTCCGGTTCGGCCTCGGCAGACGCGGCTGCGATCGGCTCCATGCTTATCCCCTCGATGAAGCGAGAGGGGTACCCGCCAGGATTTGCTGTCGGCATCACCGCTGCCTCCGCTACTATCGGACCGATCATTCCGCCGTCGATCGTCATGATCATCTACGGGACAATGACCAACCTTTCGATTGGTGCCCTGTTTCTTGCCGGTGTGGTTCCGGGCTTCCTGATCGGCGCCGCCCTGATGGTGACTGTGGCGCTGATGTCCAGGGCCCGCGGCTTTCCTAGCCTCCCGCGCACGCCCTGGCGTGAGCGCGCGTGCGTCTGCTGGCGCGCGCTGCCAGCGCTCTTTGCGCCGCTCATCATTCTTGGCGGAATCATCTCTGGCCTCTACACGGCAACAGAGGCGGGGGTGATCGCGTGCGTCTACGGGCTCACCGTCGGCCTCCTTGTCTATCGCGAAATGGGAGTTCGTGACCTTCCCGCGCTGCTCGCCGAGGCCGCGGAGACGACCGCAATCCCGGTTTTCATCCTGGCCGCCGCATCGATCTTCGGCTGGCTGCTGACCTTCCATGGATTCGGCCGCATGGTGGTGGGCGCGTTCGAGAGTCTTTCCCTACCGCCGACGGGGATGCTTCTCGCCCTCGTCGTGATGCTGCTCGTGATCGGGCTCTTTCTCGAAGGACTCGCGGCGCTGATTATTTTCGTCCCGGTGTTCATGCCGCTGATCCCCGCCTTCGGATTTGATCCGCTGCACTTCGCTCTCATAATCATCGTGACAATCCTGATCGGCACGGTGACACCGCCGGTCGGCCTGCAGCTCTATATCGCAGCCGCGATCGGCAAGACTAAGCTGCAAGAGGTCGTGATCTGGCCCTTTGTATTCGCAATGATCGCGATCGTATTTCTTATGGTGCTGGTTCCGGGCCTGACAGTTTTCCTGCCCCGGCTATTCGGGCTTGCCTGAGAAGGAGCCGATGACGGAGGCCTGAAATGGAACGGCGCAAACTCGCGGCTCTCGATGTCTCCGCAATTGGACTCGGCTGCATGCCAATGTCCGGATGGTACGGTGAACGGGACGAAGCGGGCGCACTCGCTGCCATTGACCGCGCCCTCGAAATC
>CAXXUY010000002.1:0-499386 GCA_963664715.2 Paracoccaceae bacterium | reverse complement strand
ACGGGACAGGCTTCCTGGCAATAACCGCAGTAGATGCATTTCGTCATGTCGATATCGTATCGTGTCGTTCGGCGCGAACCATCTTCCCGGGGCTCGGCGTCTATAGTGATTGCCTGTGCGGGGCAGATGGCCTCGCAGAGCTTGCAAGCGATGCATCGCTCCTCGCCGTTCGGGTAGCGGCGAAGCGCGTGTTCGCCGCGAAATCGCGGTGATAGAGGTCCTTTTTCATGGGGATAGTTGACGGTCGCCTTGCGGGACACGAAGTATTTGATCCCCTGCTTGAAGCCCAACATGAAATCAACCAGGAGCAGATACTTGACGGCTCTGGCATAGTCGATGCTACCCAGCATTGCTTATCCTCCAACCGTCCAACGGACGAAAAATCCGCCGAACAGCGAATATTGAGCGAAGAGTCCGACGAGTGCCACCCACCCGATTGACACGGGCAGGAACACTTTCCACCCCAACCGCATGAGTTGATCGTAACGGTAGCGCGGCACGATCGCCTTCACCATCGCAAACAGAAAGAAGAAGAAGGTCATCTTGCCAACCATCCAGAATGCGCCGTCCGGCAGCCCCGGGATCGGCGACAGCCAGCCGCCGAAGAACAGGATCGAAATCAGGGCACACATGAGGAAGATCGCAATGTACTCGCCCGCCATGAACAGGAGGAATGGCGTGGACGAGTATTCAACCTGGTAGCCGGCAACCAATTCCGACTCGGCCTCCGGCAGATCAAATGGCGGGCGGTTGGTTTCCGCCAGTGCAGAGACAAAGAACAGGACGACCATCGGCAGGTGAGGTAACCAGTACCAGCTGAAGAATCCATATGGTCCGTCTTGAGTCGTTACGATCTCGCTCAGGTTGAGCGAGCCGGCGGAGATCAGGACTCCGATGATTATGAAACCGATCGAGACCTCGTAGGAAATCATCTGTGCAGCGGATCGAAGGGAGCCCAGAAAGGCGTATTTCGAGTTCGAAGCCCATCCGCCCATGATCACGCCATAAACCTCGAGCGATGATATGGCGAAGATGTACAGAATGCCGATATTGAGATTGGCAATCACCCAACCGTCGGAAACGGGGATGACCACCCATGCCGATATTGCGAGTACGAATGACACCCATGGGGCGATCAGGAAGACCGCCCGGTCCGCACCGGCAGGAACAACGATTTCCTTGAGTACGTATTTCAGGGCGTCCGCGACGGACTGCAGAAGTCCGAACGCCCCGACGACGTTGGGTCCGCGACGCATCTGGACGGCAGCCCAGATCTTGCGGTCCCCGTAAACGAGAAACAGCAGCGAGATCATGACAAAGGCGACCATCGCGATGCACTGCGCAAGCACGATCAGGAATATTCCCAGGTTCGTGTCGAAGAAGGACTCCATCACCCTGCCGGCTCCACCGCCGGCTGATGACCGTCGCGTATCGGATCAATCACGATTGTCTCCGTACCCGGGCCGCCGCGACCGGGACTCGAACCTGCCCTACTCTGCTGCATTTTGCAGCCCCTCTTCATTGCCCCCCGCGATGGCCGAGAGTTCCGCCATGACCTGCGAGGAACGCGCAATCGGATTTGTCAGGTAGAAATCCTTGATGGCGTGCCCGATCACACCATCGGAAATCGGCATCGCGGACAGGGGACTCCAACCGTTGTCCGGAACCTCGTCCAGACTGAGAAGATGCGGATGTGCGGAGCCGATCTCTTGCCTGAGTTCGGCAAGCGTATCATATTCAAGAGGGAATCCCGCAGCCTCGGAAACCGCGCGAATGATCGACCAGTTTTCCCTGGCTTCACCGGGTGGAAACGATGCCCGGGCGGCCAGTTGCGGGCGACCCTCGGTGTTGACGAAAATGCCAGTCTCCTCGGTATAGGCGGCGGATGGCAGCACAAGATCGGCGCGATGCGCTCCCCGGTCACCATGGCTTCCCTGGTAAATGACATACGGGCCGGGTTCGATATCGATCTCGTCTGCGCCAAGGTTGTAGATCGATTCTGCCCCTTCAAGAGCGGCCGGCATCCCCCCTTCGGTTACGAAACCGATATCCATCGCTCCGACACGCGAAGCCGCAGTGTGGAGAACCAGCAATCCCAGCCCGGTCGATGCCAGCTGCATTGCGGCGGACAAGACAGCCGCACCGCCTTCGACGGAAAGGGCTCCTTGGCCAATGATAACCATATCGCTGTCGGAACAACTGTTTCCGGAGTCCGAGGCGAACCGGACGAATGACTCGCAGCTGTCACCGATCAATTCATAATCGAAAGTCAGATCAACGGGTTGTCCAAGATACTTGATCCTCGTTCCGTTCAGCCAGGCTGACCTGATTCTGGCATTCAGAACCGGTGCCTCGGTGCGCGGATTGGAGCCGATGATGATTATCCGTTCCGCCCTGTCGATGTCCTGTATCCGGGCGTTGCCGACATAGGCAGACCGGTTGCCAGCGGGAAGATTCGCTCCATCAGTCCTGCACTCGGTCTTGCCACCAAGTTGGTCAACCAACTGGCCAAGCGCAAATATCGGCTCAACGGCGACCAGATCACCCGCCAATGCCGCAACGGTTGAACCCTTCAAGGCCTCGGCCGCGGCGGCCAACGCCTGTTTCCAGTCGACGGGTGTCAGTCGTCCGTCGATCCGCATATAGGGTTGATCAATCCGCTGGTTACGCAGCCCGTCCCAGACGAACCTCGTCTTGTCGCTGATCCATTCCTCGTTCACACCGTCGTGATTGCGCGGGATAATTCGCATGACCTCGGCGCCCTTCGCGTCCACGCGGATATTGCTTCCCAGCGCGTCCATGACATCAATGGTCTCAGTCTTGACAAGCTCCCACGGACGGGAGGTAAATGCGTAGGGTTTCGATGTCAGTGCACCGACGGGGCACAGATCGATGATGTTTCCCTGTAGATTGGAGGACAGGGACTGGTTGAGGTAGCTGGTGATTTCGGCATCCTCACCGCGTCCCGTCTGTCCCATCTGGTAGATTCCGGCCACCTCGGTCGTGAAGCGAACACATCTGGTACAGGATATGCACCGCGTCATGTGGGTTTCGACCAGCGGTCCAAGATCAAGATCGTCTACTGCGCGCTTTGCCTCTCGAAACCGGCTGAAGTCCACGCCATAGGCCATCGCCTGATCCTGCAGGTCGCATTCACCACCCTGATCGCAGATCGGGCAATCGAGAGGATGGTTGATGAGCAGGAACTCCATAACCCCTTCGCGGGCCTTCTTCACCATCGGGCTGTTGGTTCGGATCCTTGGAGGTGAACCGTCTCTGCCTGGTCGCAAGTCCTTCACCTGCATGGCGCATGATGCAGTTGGTTTCGGCGGACCGCCAACAACTTCAACCAGACACATCCTGCAGTTTCCGGCAATCGACAGCCGTTCGTGAAAGCAGAATCGGGGAATCTCGATCCCTTCCTGCTCGCATGCCTGGATCAGGGTGAGATCGGAGTCGACTTCGACCTCCCGGTCATCAATCACAATATTGCGCAAGTCAGGCATCGAAAGTTGACTCCCTGCACTCAAGCCGCGTAACGGGCTGCCGTGCCCGCGCCCCGTGACTTTATTCTGTCCTCGATTTCATCCCTGAAATGACGGATCAGTCCCTGGACAGGCCAGGCTGCGGCATCGCCGAGCGCACAGATCGTGTGGCCTTCCACCTGTTTTGACACGTCGAGAAGCAAGTCGATTTCTTCAGGCCGGGCCTGCCCGGTAACGAGCCGTTCCATGACCCGCATCATCCAGCCGGCCCCTTCCCGACACGGAGTGCATTGCCCGCAACTCTCGTGCTTGTAGAACTTGGACAGCCGCCAGATGGCCTTGATGATGTCTGTCGATTCGTCCATCACGATAACGGCTGCGGTGCCGAGCCCGCTCTTGTTTTCAGCCAGCCAGTCAAAATCCATCAGGGCGTCATCGCACATACTGGCGGGTATGCACGGGACAGAGGAGCCTCCCGGTATGACTGCCTTGAGCCTGTCCCAGCCACCGCGTACACCTGCGCAGTGCCTGTCGATCAACTCGCGCAGTGGAATGGACATGGCTTCTTCCACCACGCATGGCTGGTTTACATGCCCGCTGATCGCGAAGATCTTGGTCCCGGTATTGTTGGGTCGGCCGATTGCGGCAAACCAGTCCGCGCCCCGACGCAAAATGGTCGGAACAACCGCTATCGATTCAACGTTGTTGACCGTCGTCGGGCAACCGTAGAGCCCTGCAACCGCCGGAAAGGGAGGTTTCATTCGCGGCATGCCCTTCTTGCCCTCCAGGCTCTCCAGCAACGCGGTTTCCTCGCCGCAGATATAGGCGCCCGCGCCATGATGCAGATAGATGTCGAAATCCCAGCCGGAACTTGCCGCGTTCCTCCCGATCAACCCTGCGTCGTAAGCTTCGTCAATTGCATCCTGCAGCACTTCACGTTCGCGGACATATTCTCCCCGAATGTAGATGTAGGCAGTGTGCGCCCCCATGGCAAAACCTGACACCAGACACCCCTCTATGAGCGTATGCGGGTCGTGCCGCATGATCTCGCGGTCCTTGCACGTGCCCGGTTCGGATTCGTCGGCATTGACGACAAGGAATTTGGGCCGTCCGTCGTCACCCTTTGGCATAAAGCTCCATTTCAACCCGGTTGGAAAGCCCGCTCCACCCCGTCCTCGCAGCTCGCTGCGCTTGATTTCCTCACAAATCTGTTCGGCCCCTCTTGCCAGGAGTCCTGCCGTTCCGTCCCAGTGACCTCGCCTGCGGGCACCGGACAGACTCCGGTCATCCATGCCGTAGAGATTGGTAAAAATCCGGTCCTTGTCGTCCAGCATCAGTTCCCAACTATCCCTGTTCCACTCAGCCGCCGAGCGTGTCCCGGTTTTCGAGCGCCCTGGCAACCGCCGCATTTGTTGTCATGTTCTCGTCCCTGAAACCCTGTAGCGAGGTCAGGCCCGAACGCGGCTCGGACGAAAACCGGCCGGTTTGGGATCCCGGTGTCGGGACACGACCGGCGGCCAGTTCATCCAGGATCCGCTCGAACTTCTCGGCATCAAGGTCCTCGAAATAGTCCTTTCCGATCTGGACCACAGGCGCGTTGCAGCAGGCCCCCAGGCATTCGACTTCCTCCCAACTGAACCTGCCGTCCGCAGAAGGCTTGTGAGATGACGGCGAAATCCGCCTCTTGCAAACATCCAGGATGTCCTCGCAGCCGCAGATCATGCAGGTCGTGGTTCCGCAAATCTGGATATGGGCGATGCTGCCCATCGGTTCGAGGTGAAACATGAAATAGAAGGTTGCCACCTCATAGGCCCTGATATGGGCCAAATCCAGCATGTCGGCGACATATTCCACCGCCGGTCGCGTGAGCCATCCTTCCTGAACCTGCGCGCGCATCAGGATCGGAATGATGGCAGATGCCTGCCTGCCTTCGGGAAAGTTCCGAAGCTGTGACCTTGCCCATTCGAGGTTCTCAGGGGAGAACTCAAACCCTTCCGGCTGACTTTCTGCAAACCGTCGACGCATGTTCACCTAGCTCGATATGCGACCTGTTGCCCAGGCTGGAGCACTTATATGCCGTAGTTCACCTGTCAACGGTCTATCTCACCAAACACGACATCAATCGACCCGAGAATGGCAGAAACATCGGCCAGCAGATGTCCGGAGCACAAGGGGTCCATGGCCTGCAGATGCGGAAAACCCGGGGCGCGAATCTTGGCCTTGTAAGGTCGATTGGAGCCGTCCGAAACCAGATAGACGCCGAACTCGCCCTTCGGAGCCTCCACGGCGGCATAGACTTCTCCTGCCGGCACGCGAAAGCCCTCGGAATAGAGTTTGAAGTGATGGATCAACGCCTCCATGGAAGTCTTCATTTCAGCCCGCGTCGGCGGTGCCAGCTTTCCCCTGGTCATGACGTCACCGTCAGCAGAGTCAAGTTTTTCAGCAGCTTGAAGTATGATCTTCACACTTTCCCGCATTTCGGCCATTCGGCAAAGGTAGCGGTCATAGCAATCGCCATGCCTGCCGACAGGGATCAAGAATTCAAACTCGCCATAACATTCGTACGGTTGCGTACGACGCAGGTCCCAGGCCAATCCGGATCCCCTGACCATGACTCCGGAGAATGCCCAATTCTCGGCATCCTCCTTGCTCACAACACCGATGTCGACGTTTCGCTGCTTGAAGATCCTGTTCTCTGTCAGGAGTTCGTCAATATCGTTCAGTGTCTTCGGAAAACTCTCACACCAATCCACAATGTCTTCGACGAGGTCATCCGGCAAATCCTGATGCACACCACCAGGCCGGAAATAGGCGGAATGGAGCCGCGCTCCACTCGCGCGCTCGTAGAACACCATCAGCTTTTCACGCTCTTCGAAGCCCCACAGCGGCGGCGTCAATGCGCCCACATCCATTGCCTGGGTGGTAACATTGAGCAGATGGTTGAGGATTCGGCCGATTTCAGAATAGAGGACCCTGATCAGGGAAGCTCGTCTTGGAATTTCCGTATTCGTCAATCGTTCGATCGCAAGGCACCAGGCATGTTCCTGGTTCATGGGGGCAACATAGTCGAGCCGATCAAAATACGGAAGATTCTGCAGGTAGGTACGGCTCTCCATCAATTTCTCGGTACCGCGATGCAGTAGGCCGATATGCGGATCACATCTGGAAACGATTTCGCCGTCGAGTTCCAGTACAAGCCGCAATACGCCGTGTGCGGCGGGATGCTGAGGTCCGAAATTTATGTTGAAATTGCGGATTTCCTGCTCGCCGTCGCGCAGCAGTTCCTTGGATCCAGCCATACTTCAACCCACCGTCAGAATCCGTTACGCCGATAATCGACGGGTTCGGGTCCCTTGCCCCGGCAACCTTGCATTCTCATTCGTCCGTACCCGTCTCGTCCTTTTCCAGGACATATTCGGCTCCTTCCCACGGGCTCATGAAATCGAACTGACGGTATTCCTGCACAAGGTCCACTGGCTCATACACGACTCGCTTGTGCTTTTCATCGTAACGAACCTCGGTAAAACCGGTGAGGGGAAAATCCTTGCGCAGGGGGTGCCCGCGAAATCCGTAATCGGTCAGAATTCTCCTCAGGTCGGGATGACCGGAAAACAGGATCCCGTACATGTCGAAGACCTCTCGTTCAAACCAGTTTGCCGACGGATGAACCTCTACGATTGAGGGGATGACTTCGTCCTCCCGCAATGCCACCTTGACCCGAACACGCTGGTTCAGTGCCATGGACAGGAAGTGGTAAACAAGATCAAACCTCTTCTCCCTTCCCGGGTAGTCGACCGCAGTGATATCGACGAGGGTTGAAAACTCGCAATTCGAATCCGACTTCAAGAACTCAACCAGGTCAACAAGCCCCGGGGCAACAGCTGTCGCCACCAGTTCTCCAGAGACAATTCCCGCTGTCAGGACTGCATCTGATTGCCGGTCCCGAATATGGGCGGCGAGTTTCTCGCCGTCATTCACCTTCAAGTTATCACCTATCGAACAATGGTTCCGGTTCGCCGGATCTTCCTCTGCAACTGCAGTATTCCGTAGAGCAGTGCCTCGGCAGTTGGAGGGCAGCCCGGCACATAGATATCGACGGGAACGATCCGGTCACAACCGCGAACCACAGAGTAGCTGTAGTGGTAGTATCCGCCCCCATTGGCGCAGGATCCCATAGAAATCACGTATCGAGGTTCGGGCATCTGATCGTATACCTTGCGCAGCGCGGGGGCCATCTTGTTGGTCAGGGTGCCGGCCACAATCATCAGGTCCGACTGGCGCGGCGAAGCCCGCGGTGCAGTCCCGAATCGTTCAAGATCATAGCGCGGCATTGATGTGTGCATCATCTCGACTGCACAGCATGCGAGGCCAAACGTCATCCAGTGCAGCGAGCCCGTCCGTGCCCAGTTGATCACGTCCTCGACGGATGTCAGCAAGAAACCCTTTTCTTCCAGATCCCTTCCAAGCGACTCCATTGCTTCTCCGGTGTCGTCGTGAATCGGGTCGGCGTCAGTGGCTATTCCCATTCAAGCGCACCCTTCTTCCACTCATAGACAAATCCGACCGTCAGGATCACCAGAAATACGATCATCGACCAAAAGCCGAAAACTCCAACGTCAGCAAATGCGGCGGCCCAGGGAAAGAGAAACGCCACTTCCAGATCGAAGATGATGAACAGGATCGCGACCAGGTAGAACCTCACGTCGAACTTCATCCGGGCATCATCGAATGCATTGAATCCGCACTCGTATGCCGAGACCTTTTCAGGGTCGGGTCTCGACACCGCGATCACGCCGGCAGAGGCCAGCAACAGCACTCCCAGCGCCGCAGCAACACCGAGAAAGACCAGGACGGCGAAGTATTCCCTGAGCAATTCTTCCAAAGCAGGCTCCCCTAGCGATCTGTCTGTACGCCCACGCAGATGCCAAAGCTCAAATATACGGCTGATATAGACCGGTCAAACGGAGAATCCGAAAGCGTCCGAAAGCGATTGCCGGAGACTGTCGCACGGCCGGGCCAGCGCCCGCAGCGGCCGAGTCACGTGAATGCTGTCGAGACAGGTTGCAACGATTTCCGGCCAGTTTGGTCTTTACCTCCTCCCCTTATGCCTACAAAAGGCACCAGAAATCAAGGCTCCACAGCACAATCGGGAAGTTGATGATTACCGGCACTTCGCACCATATTCTTGGTTCTCCCACTGTTTCGCCGATCTTGATCACTGCCGAACATTCGGGAAACGAGGTTCCCCCTGAACTGGGCAGCCTCGGAATCGACGAAAGCGAATTCAATCGCCATATCGGGTATGACCTGGGCATTCAGAGTGTGGTCCACCACCTCCACAGAATGTCGGGCTACCCCACACTGCTTGGTCGGTATTCACGACTTGTGGCTGACATGAACAGGCCGGAAGACTCGCCCGAATGCATAATCGAAACCAGTGACGGAACACATATCCCCGGAAATACAGGGTTGACCAGTTCGGCGAGGCAGGAACGCATTGAAAGATACTACAGACCATTTCGCCGCGCGTTTGCCGAACTCATCACGCAGGCAAGCCCCAAACGAATCCTGTCCGTGCACAGTTTCACTCCAATGCTGAGAACGGAGGGGCTGCGCCGTCCCTGGCACTGTGCAATTCTGTACGGACCGGAAACCGAACTGGCATCGTGCTGCATTGGCTACCTGCGCGGAATCTCGGGCATGATTGTCGGAGACAACCAGCCCTACAAGCTCGGCAAAGGCACGCTCATGATTCCGCGTCATGCCAACGGCAGCGCAATCCCGGCAGTGGTCGTCGAGATTCGGCAGGATTTGATCGAAAGTGATGCTGACCAGAAGAAATGGGCTGAAATATTGCACGGACTTCTGAAGACTTGCTTCGTGGACAGTGGGAATCGCTGATTGTGGAGCGCATTTCCGATTCTGTACCGATGGTGTTCGGCCGAATCGTCTGGTGCTGTCGCAATTGCCGGCATCGAATGAGCGCAAGACACGGACACCGTGAATCGGGGAGCGGACAGATTGCCGGCATCCAACTGCCAAGAATTGGCGCGAACTCGGCCTAGCCGAGTCTGCCACCGAACATCCCGAACCGGCGACAGGCAGCTACCCTCCTCCGGGACGGACCTTGATCGGACGGCGCGGTTTCAACTCCAGGAATCAGGCCCTGCAAGTGCTCGCATGCCGGAGTCACGGCAGTGCTGCGATGGCACTACGACCGCTTCTTCCGGCTGGTGTATCGCCCTTGGCATTCCGATGCGGAGCAACACCATTCCAAGACCTGCCAGGGACCATTTCGGGGCCTGTACCACTGCGTCGGTTTGCCGAAACCCGCAATTTTCGGCCGGGCAGTCTGGCTTTACCGGCCAAATGAAAACAAATAATTCCGTTCGGGATTGCCTTTCGGTTTGTATCACCGATAACGCGCAGGTAAACTGGCAATTCGGTTGTTGCAACGGGCGACTGAACGACTGTATATACCCGGTGCAAGCGCAAGGATAGGTACGATGGACTTGAATGTAGATCATGACGGCAACTACCTGTTTGTGAGTCTCGAAGGTAGACTTGACGGTTCGAACTCAAGGGATTTCGAAGCCTCATTGAACGCGGAGATTGGTGACAGCGATAATTCGGTCGTACTGGATCTCAACGGCTTGACCTACATCAGCAGTGCCGGGCTAAGAGCCATTCTGTTGATCACGAAGAGTGTAAAATCAAAGGGCGCGAGCCTTGTTCTCTGCAGTCTTCCGACCCAGATCGAAGAGGTCTTCAAAATTAGCGGATTCGACAAGATCATACCCATACACGCTTCGAAAGATCAGGCCGTTCAGGCCATGGGTTCGTAGAGTCATCGTATTTTCAGGAGTCTGTAACAACCGAGCCATACGAATCCTGTTCACACTGTCCAAGATCGACGCTGTCATTGGATTGGCAGCAACAGTCTGGATGGAATGACGCAAGCCGATCTTGCCAACTGGAATTTCACTTCACTCGTTACCGTGTTGACGGACCCGGCCGGGCCGTCTCGTGAACCTGGTCAGAACTGGCATTCGCTGGCTCTGTCGAAATACAGCGTAGCTCCGGCCACCGGTCCACCTTATCTGGGCAGCGCACTGCCCCGGCTGGATTGGTTTTTGGCAAATGCTTGTCAATCAACAACAAATGCCCAACCCTGCTAGCCACGCCTCCTCCTGCCGCGCAAGACTTGAGTTTGCCAGTCAGCCGAGTGGCGACTCCAGATCAACTCCTTCCGGAAAAATGAATGCGGGATCCGGATTCGCCGTCAAAGAAATAGAGATGTTCGACGTCCAGAGCGATCCCGGCCTGGCTGTCAGCCTCGATTTCAAATTCTTTCGGCATCTTCGCCACCAGCTGCGCGCCTTCCAGCCGTAGTGTTACCAGGACCTGGTCGCCTGTAAGTTCGGCAGTATAGACGTCAGCATCGAACATTCCCGTTCCAGCCGGAACAACGCGACAATCCTCTGGCCTGAAGCCGAGGGTGACAGTACTGGCTGGTGCTGCACCGGGAACGACGATGCTCACACCCTTGCTCATGAAAGTTCCGTTGGCGATGGAACCGGTGACGAAGTTCATCGACGGGGAACCCATGAAACCCGCCACGAAGAGATTTGCGGGATCGGAATACACCTCCTTCGGGGTACCAAGCTGCTGCAGGACACCGTCCTTCAATACCGCCACACGATGAGCCAACGTCATCGCTTCAATCTGGTCATGCGTCACGTAGATCGTCGTAATTCCCAGTTCGCCCTGCATGTGCTTGAGTTCCGCACGCATGTTGCCACGCAGCTTCGCGTCGAGGTTTGAAAGCGGTTCGTCCATCAGGAACACCGAAGGGCGTCGAATGATCGCCCTTGCCAGCGCCACCCTCTGCCTCTGTCCTCCCGAGAGCTGGCCGGGAAGCCTGTCCAGGTAATCCCCAAGTTCGACCTGGTTTGCGGCGGCCTCTACGGCGGCAGCAATCTTTTGCTTCGATGTCTTGGCCATCTTCAACGGGAAACCAATGTTCTCGGCAACAGTCTTGTGCGGGTAGAGAGCGTAGGACTGAAACACCATTGCAATATCCCGGTACTTCGGCAGCACATTTGTCACATCGGTGTCGCCGATCAGCACTTCGCCCGACGAGATGCTCTCAAGTCCTGCAATGAGCCTGAGCGCCGTGGATTTGCCACAGCCGGACGGGCCGAGCAGGACCAGGAATTCCCCTGCCCCGATTTCAAGCGACAAGTCCTTCAGCGCATGAAATGTCCGGTAGTACTTGTTCAGAGAGCGGATCGAGATTGCCCTCGCTGCACCGACTGTTGTGGCTTCCCTGGAGATTTGATTCATCCCTTAACGGCTCCAACCAGGAGCCCCTTCGCAATATACTTCTGCAGGATCACCGCCATCACGACAACAGGGATGATCATCACGACAATGACCACCGACATAGCCCACCACAGGATTCCGCGTTCGCCAGCATTCATTGCCGCGACGAGGATCGGCATAGTCTGGGCTCTTGATGTCGAGAGAAACAGGGCCAACAGGTATTCGTTCCAGCACAGAATCATGACCAACAGCGTGGTCGCAGCCAGCCCCGCGCGTGAGAGCGGCAAAACGATCTCCCGGAAAGTTCCAATCATTGTGGCACCGTCGAGTTGGGCGCTCTCTTCCAGGTCCCGGGGAATCGAATTGAAGAAATCGTACATGAGCCAAACGACTACGGGGAGATTGACCACCGTGTATGTCAGGATGATCGCAATGTGCGTGTCGAGCAACCTGACGGATTGGAACATCATGTAAATGGGAACAACCACAACGATCGGTGCAAGAATCCGCTGGGAAATAATCCAGAACAGGACATCCCCGTTGTGAAGTCGTACCTGGTAGAGGTTCCCAACCGCCCTGGCGAGGAACAGGAACAGGGCGACACCAACCGCTCCGGCCAGCCGCCAGTCTACACCGTAGACACCAACCGCAACGCCTGACAGGACCACCAGCAGAACAAAATACAGGATAGTAATCAGGTTTGGCGCGAACTCCACCCTGCTCAGCGCGTAAGCCGCCATGGAACCGACAAGCACCGAAAGGCCCGTCGCCGAAAGCGCAATGACGATCGAATTGAAATAGGCACGCAGCGTATCCTTGTAATCGATCACGAACAGTTCTTCCCATGCATGAAGACTAGGCTGAAAATCGACCCAGGGAAGGAAGAATGGTCCCTGGTTCACCGTGGCAGCGTCCTTGAAGGATGTTATGATCAGCCAGTAAATCGGGAACAGTACGAAGGCTGACCAGATCAGCAGCGTACCGTACAGCAGGATCTTCGTGGCGGTTGCCATTTCGCCAATTGCAGGTGGCTCAAAGAGACCGCGTCGTCTCCCGTTACCATTCATGGCTTCTTCCTGACACGGGCGAGCACCACCAGATTGAAGAATGACACACAAATCACGACGGTGACGAACAACAGGATGTACGCGATGGCGGAAGCCTGTCCCAAGTCTAGCGACCGCCAGGCGTAGTATGCCTGCAGTGAAACGGACTCGGTCGCAATTCCCGGTCCGCCGGAGGTCATGATATTGGGCAGGTCAACGATCTTGAAGGCTTCAATTACCCGGATAAGCATGACTGTTGCCGCAACGGGCAAGACATGTGGCCATGTTATTTCCCTAAAGACCTGCCACCGCCCCGCCCCATCGATTTCGGCTGCCTCGCCCAGGTCCCGAGGAACGCTCTCGAAAGCGGCAAGCAACATGATGAACACGAACGGAATCCACTGCCAGCTTTCGGCCACGACGATAAAGACCCGCGCTGCCCAGGGGTCGGTCGCCCAGGCGAATTCCCCAAGCCCCACCCACTGCCACACACCAGAAAATGGGCCCTTGGTGGTGTCGGCCATCATTCGAAAGATATAGCCCACTCCAATTGGAGTGATCATCATCGGCACAAAAAAGATGACGCGGAATGTCGTGGAACCACGAATATGCAGTGAGCAGGCATATGCCAGCCCCGTGCCGATAAGAAACTGAATCAAACAGCCGACAAACACATAGAAGAGGGTAGAGCCTATGGTGCCGAACGAATTGCCGGACAGGAGAGTTGCCGCAAACAGCCAGGCAAGACCCAGAGCCATTGCAAATGTTATCAGTCGCCCGACAAATCCCAGCAAGGTGAAATGCGTTTGGACATAGCGAACCATCCACCAGATCAACGCTGCGGTCACGAGCAGGCCGAATATCCATCCGATGACGGAAATCTCGGTAAAGGTTCCCAGCAGGTGGAATTGCTCGGACCCGAAGAACTGCTTTTCAAAGTTTCTCCAGCCGACAAATCGGACCCTGTAACCTCCACCCGTGAAGCGAATCCGTGCAAATGCAATGATCAGGGACGCGACGAGAGGAAAGAT
Organism: Paracoccaceae bacterium; assembly: GCA_963664715.2. Lineage (GTDB taxonomy): Bacteria > Pseudomonadota > Alphaproteobacteria > Rhodobacterales > Rhodobacteraceae > JAPOXR01. The sequence goes on along the minus strand of CAXXUY010000002.1, from coordinate 485,499 downwards.
CGAGAAGATCAGAATCAGAGTTACTGCGGGCGCCAGAAACAAGCGCCCCATATGCCTGTCGAGCCATTCGTTCATGCAGGCTCCCCCCGGCCCGCGGTTCCGGAAATTCTATACGAAGACAATGCAGGCGGACCGAAAGCCCGCCTGCCCCAATGACACTTGGTCAGTTCGTAATACCGAGCGAGAGCGCGTAGATCGCCGCTTGCTCTTCACGACCGAAATCATCGGTGATTTCTTCCCAGCCCTCTTCAATGTTGGCGAGAGCCTGCTCTACCGTAATCTCGCCAGCCAGGTAACGGGCCAACTCGCGGTCGAGAACGACACCCGTGTACTGCTGGGCACCCGGGATACGGAAATCCGAAGCCATGTTCGGGTGGTTCAGGCTTTCCTTGATGGCTCCGAGATAGTTCTCGGCAGCTGCCTGACTGAAGCCAGCTTCGACCCATGCAGCCGTATCGTTGAGCTGGGAGTTCCGGTACGGGTTGTAGCCCGTCCACCCCATTGTGACGTCGACATTGGACTGCGCCGCCTGGTTCATGTAGCTCAGGAAGTCATAGGCAGCCTGCTTGACCTTGTCATCCGACGCCTTGCTGATGGCTGCAGTCCATCCGCCAAAGGCAGCAAACGGTGCAAAGTTGATTCCGTCAACGGCGTATGGGCAGGTCGTGTCATCACAGGGCACGAGTTCACCTGTCTCCACGTCCAGAACCTCTGTCGAACCAGGCATGATGACCGCCCCGACCTTGTCGTTGATCATGCTGCCTTCCTCGATTGACAGTGGCCCGATGTCTCCCCAGTCGATCATCAGCCCGCAGCGGCCGGAAGTTACCAGGCCGCGGGTATCTCCGATATCCTGGTTCAGTTCATCCGCTGGCCCGTATTCGCCGGTTGCCTTGTAGAGTTCGAACGCCCTGGCCCAGGCCGCGTTGTTGATCTTCGGCTTCATCGTTTCCGGATCGAAGTAGATGCCCTCGTTGGTTCCCTTGGACTGCACCCTGCTCGCCGCCATCGACTGGACCGCAAAGTAGGACTGGGCATTCCGCTTCTTGAAGATGCAGGAGCCGTAATCCGCTTCGCCGTCGCCATTCATGTCCTGACCGTGAATCCTTGACGCGACCTCCAGGTATTCTTCCCAGGTCCTTGGCGGCTCCAGGCCCGCTGCTGCCAGTACGTCAGTCCTGTAATACAGCATCTGGAAGTCACCATCGAGCGTGATGAAATAGGTGGAGCCAGCAACTTTCTGGTTGAAGTCCCGGAAGTAAGGCGCAATGTCCTCGAGATCGATCATGTCGTCGGCAGCAATATAGGCGTCAAGGTTTTCAACCAGTTCGGCACTCACCAACTCAACGCCCCAACCGGAAGCAAAGACGCCGACATCGATCGACTTGGTTCCGGTGGCCCAGTCAGTCAATATCTTCTGGAACAACTCGGCAAACGGGACTTCGGCCACGCGGACTTCCGCGCCGGTCATTGCCGTGAACTCTTCGCCCCTATCCACGATCCGTCCTGCAATAACAGGACCTGGTCGTGTCAGAATGTTGACGACAACCCCGTCATAATGGCCTTCGGCAACAACTGTGGTCGGCGTCAATGTCAGCGCGGTTGCAAGCGCCAATGCCGATCCACCCAATACATTGCGTAACATTCAATTCTCCTTTTCGTTGCATTTCACTTGAGATTGTGCTGCGCCATCCCTCGGCGAGCCTTGCCCTCTGCTCCAAGCGCCCTACCTGAAGTGCTCTACCCTTTGTACTTGCTCTTCCTGCCTGCGCTCAGCGCACCGTTCCAACCATATGCGAGCCAGTGCAAAGAGGCGGCATGAGTAGCTTGACAGATCCATCGAGTCAACTGACAAGCCGCCTGTTCACCGGGGCAGCGGGCTTCGTGTGGTCGATGCCAGATGATGCCATTCATCGTGCCTGGCGAAGCAAACGCAGCAGTCGTAGTCGGCGAAAAGGCGGCGTAGATGATCCTTTGGGACCGACCCCACCGCGTCATCAGATCCTGACCGATTACCATCGGGCCGGTGAATTCCTGCCCGATCTTGCGGTGCAGACCCTTCGGCGGCGAAACTGGTTGGATATGCGCCGCTACGCAGAGTCTGGCCCTTGACGCAGTGGCAACACGACCCGGATCGACCGGCTCCGTATGCGCAAATTGCATGTGGTTGTGCTTGCTTCCGGTCGCGGTCCACGCATCGAATTCGACGCATCAATGGATCAACGCATCGGCGCCAAACGCATTCTTGATCAGATTCCCGTAGGGGCAGGCGACACCGGGGAACGCGATCCTGCGGTCACCGGTCTCGATCCGGCATTGGGCGACAACGAACGGCGCCACGGTCAACCTGTATCCGTCAAAGGCGAACCCATCTTCAACTTCGGTCGCCGCGACTTTGGGTAAATTCATTGATTCACTACGAACCGTCCTTCGGAAATCGAGATCCTGGCGACGTAGCGCCAGGACGTTTTCGACAAGTGCCTGCAGCCCGACCGGGCCGAAGACGTACAACGGCGTTTGGTTCCCTCGTCTCCATCGACTGGCCAGCAAAGGCCCGAAATCCGCCCGGTGGTCAAGGTGGTAGTGGGTGAAGAACACGCGGCCGATCTCGACAGCGCTCGCACCGGCCTGTCCCAGCGCAGCAGGGCTCCGGAACCACAATCAGTCATGAACCGAAACTCGCCGCCACGAAAGAAGGCAGGATGCTCCGGCACGGTCCGGATTTGGATTGGGTTCGCCGGTGCCCAAAGCCATGACGTTGAGATCAAATGTCATGACCGGGTCCATCCGGGCTGGCGACGTGACCATGTCCTTACCGAGAAGTCATCCTGCTCTCGCTGCATGCAGCCAGAGCGGTCGCGAGTTCGTCGCGATGTGTCACAGCCTTTTCCCGAAGGGTGCCGATGTAGTCGGGGTGATACCAGTCCCATACTTCGGCGGTGGACGGGCGCGCCTGCAATCGTGCGTACCAGTTTGTCACATTCAGTCGGTCGGCCCAAAGACCGGCCAGTCCCAGAAGTTCCAATCGGATCAGATACGGGGTGAAGGCGATATCGGCGAGCGAGTATTTGACTCCGGCCAGCCACGTGTCTCCTTCAAGGAACACGTCAATGTCGGCGCAGAGTCTGTCCAAGCGTTCCAGCGCCTGGGCGAACCCGTTCGATGCAAGGCCATGCAGAACGACAGGTTCGAGCCATTCTCGGCTGAGCTGGTTCATGTTCCTTTCGATCACTGGTAGCAGGCGTTCGGGATCTTCGCTGTCGGCTTCGGCGATCAGGTGGTGGCGATAGGCGATGGCGTAGGTCAGGACCGATATCGCCTTGTGAACACCTTTCTCGCCCTGTTCGAGCTCCATCATCCACAGGCGCTGGCGCGCGCGATCCCCCGGTCGGGCCGGACGCAAGGGAGGTTCGGGGAATGCATCGTCGAGGTATTCAAGGATCACGTTCGATTCCACGACCACGACGTCATCGTGTATCAGTGTCGGCACTACGGCGCCGGGGTTCAGCGCCAGGTATTCAGGTGTGAACTGATCGCCCTTGAGCGTCATTGGTCGGCTTTCCCACCCGAGTCCCTTTTCGGCCAGAGCGATCCGCACCTTGGCGGCACAGACCGAAGAGTTGTGGTGATAAAGGGTCAGAGCCAACGCTAGCGACCCATCAGGGAGGGCAGGAAGAGGGCGATGTCTGGAGCGGCGACCAACAGCACGAACAACAGCACCCCGCACAAGAGATAGGGTGCGCCTGCCTTCGCCACCTCGGTCATCGTCGTTCCTTTTGGCGCGACGCCCAGCATGACAAAGAGGTTGAGTCCGAATGGTGGGGTTACCCCGCTCATCTCCAGCGCCAAGAGCATTACGATTCCGAACCAGATCAGGTCAAATCCCTGAGCTTGGGCGATGGGAAAGAAGATCGGAATGGTCAGCATCATGATCGATGCCTGATCCATGAACATTCCCATGAAAAGGAGAATCACGAAAATCAGCGCGATCAATGTCAAAGGCGACAAATCAAAGCTGCTGACGGCCCGGATCATGCCCGAGGTCGCGCCGGAAAACGCCAGAACCTGCGAGAAGGTTGAGGATGCCGCGACAATCAGCAGGATCATTGCCGTGACCTTGACCGTGCCCATGATTGACTTCCAGAAGGATGCAAACGTAAGACCGCCGAAACAGAATGCCACGATCATCACACCAAGCACCCCGAAAGCCGCCGATTCCGTCGGTGTGGCAATACCCAGCAGAATCAACCCGATCACCATGAAGATGATCACAGAAAGCGGCAGGATATGTGTAATGACGATCCTCAGCTTGTCCAGCCAGCGGTGACGGACATCCTCGGGCTCCGGCACGGAACCGGGATTGATCCGGACAATCACGTAGATCAGCACCAAATAGAGAGCGGCCAACAGCAGCCCCGGCAACACTCCCGCAATCAACAACCGCCCGATATCGATCTTGGCAAGGCTGCCCAAGAGCACGCCAAGTCCGGATGGCGGGATCAGGATTGCAAGACCCCCGACTCCAAGGATTGGCCCCATCGACATGTGTTTCTTGTAGCCGCGACGCGTCATCTCGGGCACCAGCAGCGAACCCAGCATGGCAGTGTTGCCCATGCTGGTCCCGGTCAGGGCAGCGAAGGTTGTACCGCCGAAAATCGCGACATAGCTTAGCCTCCCCCGCATTCTGCCGATCAGGACATCGACCGCATCGAACACCTTCCTTGCGACGCCGGTGTTGAAAAAGAGCTCTCCCATCAGCAGGAACAGCGGGATCGGCAGGAAGACGAAATGGGTGATCGAAACGCTGGCATTTGCAATCACCTGGCTTACGCCGGGAAGCCCCGACAGCAGGTACATTCCGCCAAAACTGATGGGATGGACGCCCCCTGCCCGACGGCATCGTAATGTGCCATGGTGGCGTCAACGTTTATTGAGCCCTGAAAGGAGGGAGCGTCCATGGAAAAGGTTAGCATGATTGGAATCGACCTGGCAAAGAATTGGTTCCAGTTGCACGGAGCTGCTGCAGACGGATCGGTGGTGTTCCGCAAGAAACTGGTACGGCACAAGGTTCTGGACTTCCTGGCGTCGCAGCCGAATTGCCCGGTGGCCATGGAAGCCTGTGCCAGCGCCCACTGGTGGGGCCGGGGGATCATGGAACTCGGGCATGAAGTCCGGCTGGTGCCGCCGATCTACGTGAAGCCGTTCGTCAAGAGGCAGAAGAACGATGCTTCGGATGCGGAGGCCATCTGCGAGGCGGCCATTCGCCCGACGATGCGTTTCGTTCCGGTGAAGTCGGAGGAACAGCAGTCCCGCTGCATGGTGTTCCGCACCCGGGATCTGCTGGTGCGCCAGCGGACGCAGACGGTGAATGCGCTGCGCGGTCATCTTGCGGAGTTCGGCATCATTGCGCCGCAGGGGATTGCCAATGTCGAGCGTCTGGCGATCAGGGTTGCTGAAGCATCGGCCTCGTTGCCGGGGGCTGTGCGGGATATGGCCGGGCTTCTGCTTGAGCAGATCGACAAGCTGAATGTGAAGATCAGGGATCTTGAGAAGCGGATCCGCACGGATGCAGGGCAGGACGAGGAGGCGAAGCGACTGATGAGCATTCCGGGGGTGGGTCCGATCACGGCGATGGCGATCCAGGCCTTTGCCCCGCCGATGGAGGGGTTTCGTCGCGGCCGGGACTTCTCGGCCTGGCTTGGTCTTGTTCCCCGGCAGCACTCGACCGGAGGCAAGCAGCGCCTGGGGAGGGTCTCGAAGATGGGTCAGCGCGATCTCAGGCGATTGCTGTTTGTCGGCGCCATGGCGGAGATCCGCTGGGCTGTCCGGCGCGGGGTGCCTGAGGGCTCATGGCTTGCCCGCATGCTGGCCCGCAAGCCGAGGAGGCTGGTTGCCATGGCCATGGCCAACCGGATGGCGCGCATAGCCTGGGCGCTGATGACGAAGAAGGAAAGCTATCGCGACCCCGTCACGGCTGCGGCCTGAGTGGCTGCGGCCTGACGTGATGGCGTGGTGGATGTGAGCAGGACGGAGGACAGGTAAGGGCAAACGATCATTGAGACGGGGCCGGGGAAACCAGTTGTGTGGGTCAGGGCTGAGAGCCCGGAAAATTGATTTGGACCTGGTCCTCGTATCTCCATACTGGCCCGCGGCGCGTTGAGATGCCGCATCGAGAGGCCGAATACATGACAGTACCTGATCACATTGCCCGGCGTGTCCAAAGAAATTGCTTGCATTCAGGGGGCGTCCATACATGACCAACAAGAACGAAAACGCCACGGGGACCGAAAGGAACATCAAGAACAGGATTGCTCCAAGCGCCATGCCTCCTGCCAAGTACCAATCAGGCATGTCGGACCCTTTCGGATGCGGTTTGGCGGGTCCGCATCAGATTTCGCCCTCGAATGGTGCTCCAGCAGCGTCGTCGCTCGGTGAACCCAGGGGTTCCGCGCGCAACAGACTGCGCAGGAACTCGACAGCGCACAGCGCGAAACCGATTGCCATCGGCACAAAGAGCAACGACCTGGGAATTTCGATGGATCGAATGTCGATTGTTCCGCGCTGCCAGAACTGGATCGAAAACTGGACGCTGTACCAGACCGCGACCGCGCAGAGTCCAAGGCACAGGACCAGGATCGCGCGCTCCAGGACGAACTTGGCTCGCTTCGGCAGATAGGAAACGAAACTGTCAATACGGATGTGTCCGCGTTCGCGCACGAGCCAGGGGGCTGCGAACATCGTCATGTAGAGCAGCGCATATTCAGAAACGGCGCTGGTGAACATGGGTGGTCGAAAGTCGAGGGTCCGCAAAGAGACATCGACGACAATCAAGCCGAAGACGAACACGATCATGATGCCCGCCAAGATGGCGAGCATCGTGATCAGCCGATCATAGAGACGGCCCACCTGGTTACGCCGTCACTGCGGCGGCAGAACAGCACGTAGGGCGTCGTAGTGTTCCGAACCGGATTCTTTCAGCTTGTCCCACTGAACACTCCGCGCATGGGCGACAAATGCCGCTTCGGCTTCGGGACTCAGCGTGAAAGACATCACGCCTGCCGCCTCGACTTCCTTGTCCTCTTCCAGGCGCAAGTTGGCGTAGTAGTCATAGGCCACCGGCTCATAGTCGCGGACCGCATCCATGAGCGCACTCTGCTGCGCTTCGGTCAGGCTATCGAATCTGTCCTTGTTCACCCAAATCAGGTTGTCGAACTGCCAGACCGGCGGGTCGATGCGGTACCCGACGAACTTTTCCCAGCCATAGTCAGTGATCCCAAGACCCGGCCACGCCGCGCCGTCGACGACACCGCGTTCCAGGGCGTTGTAAATGTCCGGCGCAGGTACCGACACTGATGTGGCTCCGTAATTGTGGATCCAGGCATTGTAAAATCCTGAAGACCGGACCTTGACTCCTGACAGGTCCGGCAACCCGTCATCGGTCAGTACTGGTTCATCCCTCAGCCAGATGTGATAACCGACCCCTGCGGCCACCCAGCCCAGAACCCGGGCATTCGCCATTTCACTGTAAATCTGGTCAAGTAACTCGATGGCGCCGTTCTCGCGTGCCTGCATCGGAGTGACTGCCGTCCCATATAGTGCGCGAGACTCTGGCACGGTGCCGACGTAATAGCCTGCGGCACCAAATAGTACGTCGAATACGCCGTTTGACAGCCCGGTGAGCTGTTCTGTGGCCGGAGTGACTTCCGGACCTCCGACATAGACGATTTGCAGATCGGCGGCCTTGGCTGCTTCGCTTGCGTTGAATTCATCAACGAATTCCAAGGTTCGCGCGACAGAGTACGAACTGGTGTTCCAGTTGGTTACGAGCCTGAGGGTTTCTGCAAGAGTCATGCTGGCCGGCAAGAGCATCGCGCCAGATAACAATGCAGTGGTGAGAAACTTCGAACTTGTCATATCTTAACTCCCTTTTTTGATGTGATCTGCTCGACGGCGCCTGAAGTCCTGCCACATTTGTTTCAAGAGCGACGATTGCTAGGTCTTGTAGTCCTTCCGCGCTGTGATCGGGATCGGGCAGGCGTCGACAGTACACGCGATCTCGGTTTGCACATGGCGCTCAACCGTCGGTTTGCCGGAGCCGCCATCCGGTTCGCCCCAAGTTAGAGTTACATCAGTGCCGGGTTCAGCGGCGTCCTCGTCGAGGAGAGCAAGTGAAATCCAGCCCCTGACGTTGGACGTGTACACCGGATAGTGCGAAATCCCGGCAGGCTTGCCGTTTCTGGACACCAGGTCGTATGGACAGGTCGCATAGTGCGAGGCCGGCATGTCCATGAATTTGTGGCGTTCTCCGTCGCCGAGTTGCGATGCGAACACCTTCACCACGTCGTCCTTTGACCAACGCAAGGTGCGCTTGTGCTTGTGTGGTGCCATAGCACGTTCCTTCAGCGCGGCACGACCGACGAAGTCATGGTCAAACTTCACAATATGCCCGTACCCGATGTCGAAGGGCGTCAGATAGTAGTCCTCGACATTGTCACTGACAAACGAGCCGCCAAGCGACAGATTCGCTTCGAAACCATCCGCGGGGAGCCATTCCCGATAGGGAGTCAGCGCCTCACCGGTATAGATTGCGGGCAGTGGAGACGGGAACCAGCCGCTTTCGTGGGCAACTGTGGAATAGGTCTTGGACCCGGCGGCCAGAAGTCCCTCGCCTTCACCGGCTTCGAGGATTGCGTCGCGAATCCGGTCATAGTCATCAAACGGACCAAAGAGTTCGAGCCCCGCTTCACCGGCCATGCCATGGCGCAGGGCACGAACCTTGCGGCCGGCGATATTGATCTCGCCCATGCCGAAAAACCTAAAGCCTTCAATGGGTCCGCCGTTCAGTTTTTCCAATACGCGCCAGCCATTCGGCCCTTGCACCTCAAACCGGTATCCCTTGCGTCGCCCTGTGTTGTCCAGCGCACGGTTATCGAGGTCGAAGGTGACGTCAAAGCCCTCCTTCTCGGCGTGGTACATCGTCCAGTTGGCGTTGATCGGCTTGTTGACGATGTTGGCCCTGTCTTCCTCGAGGACGAAGATGATCGCGTCTCCAACGACGTAACCATCCTCGTTGCATAGGACGAATTGCTTGGCGATGTCGCGGCGCCAGTTCGCCATGGAATTGACCGTGAGAAATTCGCAAAGTTTCCTAGTATCGGGTCCCTCAACGTAAAGGTCCGTCATGTGGAATGACTGGTCAAACAGCACCGCGCCGCGCCGCCACGCTTCCTGTTCGTCGCGCCAGTTGGTGAATTCCGCCTTGATCGGGAACTGATAGGGTCCCGAAGGAGCGTTGCGCAGCATGTCCACCGGGTTGCCGGCGGCCTGGAGTTTGTCTTCAAGCGTCTTGATGGCCATCTGTGCGTCCGTTCAGACCGGCAGAACATCAGCGATTCTGCCGAAGATCAGAATTGCTTACTAGTGGGCAGAAAATGGGCAAAACCGCAAGTGCTATTTCGTTCACCTGTGAAGGTTGCATTGACCGGCGATTCCATTGAAGACACCGGGATGCCAGCTATCGGGTCGCTGCCTGGGAAAACGGGAACCGCCCTGCCTCCAAAGCCTGTCTTGCCCAGCCCCAACCGCAGGAATGAAGTACTGGTCGCACACAAGCTTCACGTTTCGGGCACGGTGCCGGGTTATTGGAAGACAAGACATTCAATCGGCGCGGCATGGTCGATCTGGACATCAGCCAAGAGGAAGCAACAGCCACGGCCAGAGCCTTGGGGATCAGATGATCTCGACAAGGTCGAAAACGTGGTCAATTTGCCCGGAATGATCAACGTCCATCCCGATTTAGAGCGCCCCATCGCCGTTCCAAATGAAGCAAGCGGCCTGTTTTGCGAAATCTTTGGTCAGGCAGTCGGCCTACTCGCCCGTTCATCTGTCAGGGCAGACACACTTGCCGATCGCCAACGAGTCGAGACCGAGGGGACCTTTCTCGTTCGGGATTGATCCTGGACCCAATCGACTCCTTGAGGTCAGATCGATATCACTAATGGGCAGAAAATGGGGTGTTCACGAAAGACGGACCGAATGAATTCCTTGACGATTGCAGGCCATCGTGGAGGTCGTTCGTGCATACGGCGCCCGGATATCCGAGCCCGAACCGGTTCGAGGAGATCAATGTCGCGGCTGGGTCAAGAGGCCAACACTGACCGGTCCATCCGCAGGGACTCACTCCAAGGAACGAACATTTGATCACCGCAAGCCATTCAGTTCCAAATCTGTTGACTCATTCTCCTGACTGCAATCCCAGGACATGCTGGCCGCCACCGGGGGCTGAACCGGTGTCTGGAGCGGACTGCACGGGACCATTCCACTGGCCAGGCGAAAAATCGGCAGATACAAACCCAGCATCCGGGAGTCACATTGAATGACACGAATTGATGCCCACCAGCACTTCTGGGTGTTGGCCCGCGGGGACTATGACTGGCTGACCCCGGAACTGGACAGGTTTTATCGCGATTTTCTGCCGGAAGATCTCGAACCATTGCTCGACCGGAACGGGTTTGACGGCACCGTCCTGGTACAGGCGGCAGCAACGGTGGATGAAACGGAATTCATGCTGGACCTGGCGCGCCAGCACGCATTCATAAGGGGCGTTGTCGGATGGGTCGACTTCGAGAGCAGCGAGGCGCCTGATGAGATCGCGCGGCTGGCAAGGGATGCCCGGCTTGTCGGACTTCGACCCATGATCCAGGACATCGAAGATGTGGACTGGATGCTTCGTCCCGGTCTGGATCCGGCATTTCAGGCCTTGATCGCTCATGACCTGACTCTCGACGCGCTGACGCATCCGCACCATCTCCCGAATCTGCTCGAGCTCCTCGACCGTCACGGCAGCATGCGCGTCGTGATCGACCATGGATCGAAACCCTGCATCCGCGACAGGATTGTTCGGGGTTGGGCAGAAGACATGACGGCCCTGGCAGGTCAGACCGCCGCCTATTGCAAGCTCTCGGGACTGGTCACGGAAGCATCAACCGACTGGACCGTGGCAGAATTGAAACCCTATGTGGACCACCTGATTGATTGCTTTGGAACCGATCGCTTGATCTGGGGCAGTGACTGGCCTGTCTGCACGCTGGCCGCGCCTTATGACCGCTGGGTTGAGGCGACTGAAGAGCTTCTGTCAGGTCTGTCTGGCGATGAACGACAGCAGATCATGGGCGAAAACGCGAAGCGAGCCTATCGCCTCAGGGAGTAGACACACCGGGACGGACCCTGCCCCGATTTCAACTTGGTGACTACATTTGCCATTTCCGGGCCCATTCGGACTGCTCAGGATCCTGCCGGCCGATCCTGCAATACCCGGGCAAACCGAGCCACGGAGAATCTGGTTCACCGTGAGTCGAGCCTCGTATCCACGTCCGAGCGAACCGGTGGATTGCATCCCACTGCCTCGCAGTTCATCTCTGCGGCACAGCTGGCCAGTCGAAGCATCTGGTTCAGGGCATCATCGCCCAGGCCGGCCAGCGCCTCCTTTCCCGTCACATCGTTCTCGGCAAGCCATGCCAGCGAATACCCCATCAGTGTGTCACCGGCACCCACCGTATCACCACCAGCTGCCTTTCTGCACCCGACGGCTGCATGCCCACTCCTGCTCCAGGCTTCTGCCCCGTGTTCACCATCGGTAACGATCACCAGTCCGGCCGTCTCCGAGAGGCGAGCATTGGCAAACTGCTCCGGCGTATCGTCCGGGGCATAGAACTCGAGGTCCTCGGTACTGACACGCACCATGTCCGAAAGCGAAAGGAGCCGGTTCATTCTTGGCCCCCATGCCTGGTGGCTTGAAATGATTCCGGGCCGTACGTTCGGGTCCACCGCCAATGTCGCGGTTTGCGATTCATTCAGCGCAAAATCGACGATGTTATCGGCGCCCGGGGATACGACCAGGGAAATCGATCCCAGGACCAGCATGTCTCCAGCCCGCAACGTACCGGCGGGCAAGGATGGCTTCATATTCACCATGGTGCTGTCGCGGTCGAGAAACGCGTATTTCGGGTGCTGGTCTTCACACACCTGAATGAAAGCAAGAACCGTCGGATTGTCCAGTCTTGCTGCAAATGTTGTGTCGACGCCGTGCCTTGCCAGGTCTTCAGCGATCTGCTCGCCGAAAAGGTCCATGCTTATCGCACCGCAGAAACTCGCTTGCGCACCCGCCTGGGAAGCCGCCTTGGATGCGGAATAGGGCGCGCCGCCGGGTGCCGCGTGGTAGATTGAACCATCGGTCGTGATGAAGTCGATCAGCGCTTCCCCGCAGAACATGATCCGGGGGCACGTCATAGAGCATTCTCCAGTGCCGCTGTCATGATTCGATGCGTTGCCGCCGTTTCCTGCGGCGTGGCGCAATGGAATGGTTGCGTCATTCCTTCCCTCCCGTGAACAAGCTCGTCAAGAAATGCCGCCCACATCTGCAACAGGCTGTCGGAGAATCCGAATTCGAATATGCCGGCGGTTATCGCCTTGTACGCGCTCGAATATCCCAGGTCGCGGTGTTTCCAGTCCTGCGGTCCGCCGCTCTCGTAGTCGAGGATGCGCAGCGTCTTTGGAGTCTTGGTCGTGTACGCGACGGACCTCCTCGTTCCGTCCACTTCGATCTCCCAGCTGTTCATTTCCCCCGGGGCAATGCGCTTGGTTTCCAGCGTGATCGGAAATGTCTGGCCATGGCCCTCGACACTACCGTGTATCGAAGCATTGTCCCATGTCTCGCACGGGGCCATTCCACCCTTCCCATCAGGGCGTTCAGTCACAATGTTGCTCAACTGTGCGAAGACCCTACGGGGTTCCCATCCAAATCGAAGTGGTATGTGCATGACGTGCAGCCCCAGATCCCCCATGCAGCCATACGCCCCGTTGAACCTCAACATGCGCTTCCAGTTGATCGGCTTGTTCATGTCCAGATCACTTGAATGCAGGAAACGGGCGCGCACGGAAATGATCTGCCCGGGGGAGCCTTCGGCAACAGCTTTGACCACGGCCTGCGCGCCCGGATAGAACGGAAACTCGGAGGATGAACGGACCAGAACCCCCGGATGCGCTTCAGCCGCGGCTAGAATCCGGTCGTTGGCGTGCCTGTCGATGCCGAAGGGCTTTTCGCCCAGCAGATGCTTGCCCGCCTCTATGATGTCCACATACATGTCGGCATGCAGGTGGTGGGGAACGGCACAGTATATCCCGTCGATATCATCACGATCCAAAAGTGACGCGTAATTGTCGGTTGCATGGGTGCAACTCGGCACTTTTTCCGTGAACCACCGACGCGCAGTCGCATCAACATCGCAGATTGCAGTGATTTCCGGACGTGCAAAGGGTGCATCTATGTGTATCCAGCGCCCAGCGGCCGATGCAAATTCCTTTCCCATGAACCCGCCGCCGATGACACCGAACCGAACTGTCTTCATCCCAGCATCTCCAATGCGGCCTCAGGATCAAGCCCCTGGTGGACCACGGCCATCAGTGCCCTGGTAATTTCGGCAGGTCTATCGTGCTGCACCACGTTTCTTCCGTAGACAATGCCACTTGCGCCCTGGGCCATGATATCGGCAGTACGGAACAGGATTTCCCGGTCCGAAACCCGTCCACCCCCGCGCACCAGAATCGGCACCCCGGAAGCGGCTTCCACGACCATGTGATAGTCCGACACGTCATCGGTCGGATCGGCCTTTATGACGTCCGCACCGAGTTCCACCGCCTGCCGTACCAGTGTTCGTACCAGTGCCAGGTCGCCATTGACCATGTAGCCGCCTGCCTTGGCATTGTCTGCCATCACCAGCGGCTCGACCATCAGCGGCATTCCGGCTGCATCCGCCTCGGGCTTGATGCGGCAGATGTTCTCGATACAGGCTCGATGCACCTCCGGCTGACCCGGCAACAGCAGGAGGTTGATACACAGGCAAGCCGCGTCCAGTGCAATGGCCTGACCGACCGGATCGTCAATCATCACGCTGAACAGGTGTCTTGGCAAGGTGCCGGCATACACGTTTGCGACATCTGTCCGCAGGACCAGAGAGGGTTTCTGCCTTCCCGGCACCTCCTGTAGGTGACCCGCCATCCCCGGCGACAGTTGAATTGCATCTGGCCCTGCTGCAACGATGGCGGCAACAGCTGCACGCATATCCTCTATCCCGTGAAGAAATCCCGGTTCATTGAAGAAACCATGATCTATGGCGACATCAAAACACTTGCCATCCGAGGCAAGAAAGCGGTTTAGGCGGGGTTTTGTCATGTCATTTCCTCTGCAAGACACGCGAGTTGGCAAACTCGCCGATTTCGTTTCGCCATGCGGCATAGCGTGATGCCAGTTCCTGTTGGCCGCGCAGCATTGCATCAATCTCCTGCTTGCCGGCTCCTGCCCTGTCCCACAGCACGGCCAATGCATCTTCGGTGAAGCCGCAGGCCTCGACCGCGCAGTGAACGGCAAGACGCCAGCGGTCAGCACGGCAACCAGAAGACTCAATCAGCCGGATGGTGCCAATCAGCCGGTCGTTCCAGCCCAGCTTTCTTTCGGGATTGCGCCCAACCCGATTGCAGTCGTCATGCAGCCACGGGTTGGTCATCCGTGCCAGCAGATCATCGGCATTGCGTTGCCACCCATCCCTTGTGAACAGCGGGTCCCTGCCCCCGAACCGCATGTTGAGAACCGGTCCCGTTTCCAGCAGCAGCGCCTCACGAACCAACGCGCGAACCGGCTGGCAGCCCATGACATCGGAAATGAGCTTGTGTCCCAGCAATTGGCCGGCATATGCAAACGCGGAATGCGCGGCATTGTGACCATTCAGCTTGGCGATCTCGAATGGCAACAGATCGTCGATCTCGATCAACCTCGGCAAACGGCGCTCGAATCCCGTGCCCGCAGGCGGCTTGGAAATGTAGATGTTGTCGTGTGCCTCGACCAACCAGGATTCTGCCAACCCGGCTATTCCCGGCACCAGTCCAAGCATGGCAATTTCGTCCGGATCCTTGATTGTCCGGGATATCTTGCTGATTACCGTGTCGAGTGCCCGAAACGCCTCTCCGCTGCCACCGGCTGAAACGATGGCCCTCGTCAATGCCTCGGCGGCGGCTATCTTGTTCTGGCAAGCGTAGAACAGGCACGCCGGTCCATCACCTTCGGCCTTGCGCTTCATGGCTTCAGCCAGGAGCGGAGCGAGGCCGTGGTAATCGTCGACCGACGGAACCGCGATGGCGATTTCGGTGGCCGCGACCAAAGCATCTCGGCAATCCGGATCAGTGAGTTCGATTGCATCGACATCGCAGAGTTCCAGAGTCTCGAGTCCGTCATCGCGAGCGACGTTGACACGCAGTTCGCGGGTGGCCGCAACGCACTGGGCCTGTATTCGCCGTCTCACGAGCACTGTCCTTTTCAGATCTGCTTCCTGCGCTCTCGGGAGAAACAACCCAGCCTGGATTGCTCCCAGTCCGATCCCCACGAATGCGTTCATGCGAGGTGTCTTGCCTCGTCTTCGGCGGCCCAGGTCTTGACCTTGAACGCGGCGGCAACCGGTTGGTGCGGATAAAGAACCGCCTTGCCGTCGAGCCGCTGGTTCCTGACGTCATCGATCAGGTCCAGCGCCTGTGACATGCTTCCGATCTTTGCGATGTGCGGTGCCGCATCGATGCTGCCATCCGCCATCCAGTCCAGTGTCTGGGCAATATCCCATGCCGTGCCGCCGGATGAGCCGGTTATGCAGGTCTCGCGATAATGGACGGAGTTGGCGTCGATCGTGATTTGCTCTTCGCCCTTCTTCAATCCGCCGAATATGCTGGCAACACCTCCTTTGGCCAGCAGGGGCAATGAAGCCACGATGACGGGTGCTGCGCCGACCGCAATAATGAGATCGTCGACGCCGGCTCCACCGGACGCACGCACCGCAACCTCTGCAACGCGATCGGGCGTCGTTGTAAGCAGCGTAACGTCGGCCTGACCTGCGCGGTTGGCAAAAAGTTCCTTGGTCCTGGCCCGTCGACTTTCCAGTGGGTCAGAGCATATCAACGTCCCTGCACCTCCCGCCAGAGCGACTTCCACATGCATTCGGCCCATTGCCCCCAGCCCCACGATCACGGTCACGCCGTTCCTTTTGAGGCCCAGCTGAGCCCTTCGCCGGGCCGTCAATTCATCCTGCACCAGGTGCACGTGATGCGACTGCCCCGACACACAGCAGGAAAACGGCTCGGCTATTGCCGTGTGTGCATATGGCATGTCATCCGAAGGCACTGGCAACAGGCAGTGGGCTTGGAGCACTTCTTCCGGAATCAGTATGAACTGGGCCAGAAACCCCGGAAGCGTGAATCCGCAGGCGATTTTCGTAACCCCTGCGCCACCATGGGCATATCGATGGAGATTGTTGACCGGAGCATGGTCAACCGCCGGTTGCACGACATAGCGACTTCCGACGCTGTAGGACGCCTGCAGGTTTCGTCCGACACGAACCACAGTGACTGTACCCTCATCACCCAGGATGGCTGGAAACCTGGCAAGATCCTGGCCATGAAAGAAGGTATGATCGCTGCCCTGCTCAATCGTCTTGATCAGGGATGTGCATATTCCCGCGGCGTCTACTCTCGCCAGAAGTTGATCCGGGCCAGGGCTGGGAACCGGAACCTTCTCGATAGCGACCGAGTGTTCACCCTTTCCGCGCAGGACAACCGCGCTCATTGTGCGTGGAATTCCCATTGCCTTGAGTCAGGGGGCCGGGGACGTCATGCAAGCTGGACGAGGGCTCGGCCACGAGGCGGATTCAATCCGGCAAGCCCGATGTCGCCAATTCTGATGTTGTGTCGTCGCACACGGCCCTCCAATGAGACCATTTCTATTACTGGCAAAAGCGGAATCATGCAAAGACTGGAAGCGTGAGATCACCCGGACGGAGTCCGCTGCCTTGGACCCGCCGTTTGACAAGACCGGTTTGGCAGCAAGCCTCCGTCAGTTGCCGCGAGTTGTTCGCAAGACCCGATGTGCAACTCGTGCTCCTGACCGGTCGCAGGCTCAGATGTTCAGGCGGTTCTGACGGGATCGGGCCTTTCCATCTCTCGGACTGCATTGAAGACGGCGTGGCTCTCTGTGCGGCCCGAACCGCGGTTACCCGTGAATTGCGAACCAGGTTGCCTGTCCCATGGCACGAGCTGACCATCGGAAATCACCGACCACGACCTTGAAGAGTGACCGGGGAAACGAACCGACAGCCAGGATCTCGACTCACGCGGCGAAGGTGGCGACGAGGACGGCAACCCAAGGAGACGTGAGAAACGGCAGGTGCGGCATGGCGGGAAACCACTTGACCGGAGGCAGCCACCTGTTGGGACCCGTTTCCACGACGGAGTCGTTGATTGCGAACTGGCAGGTCCGTTCTTCGAACGTTGACGGGTATCTACCGGTCAACGGGGACGCTTGGCTGCCGATCCTGCTGGCGAACCGGGCGGGTTCCCGGACGAATTCAAACCACCAAAGAGGATGCCACCGGCGGAAAACGATCATCTATGCCGTGGCCAAGAACATTCAAGCTGCCAGACTCGTTCCTTTGCGCGCGTGCGCGTGGCAGAGGGCGCCCGGCTCATTGTTCCAGGACGATCGACTGTCATGCGATCAGGATAAGGGTCGGATGATAACATGACTTCAGCTCCTTGCAGGAGGCCAATCCGATGAGCACGGACGCAACTTCGGCCTGATTATCAGGACTTGGACCCGTGCCAGTCGATCCGGGCACAAAATGAGGTCGGGAAACTGACGCCGCCATTGGCTGCGGATCCTTGCCACAGGCCGGACTTGTCAGGATACAGGCAGCCGAGCGACGCTGCTTGCCGCAACTTGTGACCTCCGGACAAATGGACGGCGAAGACCGCCGTCAGTTCGGGCAGAGATTTCCGGACACTGCGGCGCGTGTCAGCAGGTTTTCGCAATGCAGCCTGATCCCAGCGCTACTCTTCTTTGGAAGGGAAAGGGCCTTCACGAAGAGGATGTCAGATATCAGGAGGCGGCTGCACTGGCCTCTGCATCGTTGCCCAACTCGTAACTCGCGTCCGCGGGAAGGGTTACTGTCATTTCCGTAAACTCGCCCTCTTCTGTGTCTACGGATATCTCTCCCCCGTGCTTCTGGATGATGTCACTGGACATGGCAAGGCCGAGACCGGTTCCCTCATCGGTCGGTTTCGTCGTGAAGAACGGATTGAAGATCTTTTCCACGAGGGAGTCCGGGATACCGCTTCCATTGTCCCGGATCCTGATCTGGATCCTTTCGCCAATCCTTTTCGTGGAGATGCTGAGCTCCGGATTGTAGTCGACCGGATTGCCCTCGCCGGCTGCCGCCACGAGCGCACTTCGCTTGTCATGCGTGGCGTAACAGGAATTGCCAACAAGGTTGAGTATGACTCTTCCGATTTCCTGCGAGACGATGACTGCGTCACCGGCATCCGGGTCGAGGTCAAAGTTCAGCTTGACCTGGAAATCCTCATTCGCCGCCCTGGCACCGTGGAATGCGAGTTTGGAATGCTGATCGACCAGCTGGTTTATATTGGTTTCCTGCGCAGTGCCGGCATCCCGTCCCATACGGAGCATGTCGTTCACGATCCTGACCGCACGGTTTCCGTGTTCCAGGATACGGTCGAAGTTGTCGATCAGCATATCGCTGATGCTCTTGATCTCTTCCTCCCGTTCCTCGTCGGGCAAGGATTCGTCCTCGAGGATTTCGCCCAGTTCTTCAACCAACTCCTTGGAGGACTCTGAAAAATTCTTGACGAAATTCAACGGATTCTTGATCTCGTGGGCGACACCGGCTGTCAATTCACCGAGCGCCGCCAACTTTTCACGCATGACGATCTGGTTCTGTGCGGCCTGCAATTCGTCCACGACCTTCTGCATGGCCTCGTTCTTCTCCTGCAATTCCGCTGCCAGCAATTCAACGAGATTGAGCCGCTGCGCTTCCAGCGCTCGCTGCCTGAACACTTCCAGCGCGTTGGCCATATCGGCAATCTCGTCATGACCGGTGATCACAACTTCCTCATCCAACTCTCCGCGGGCCATGGCCCGCATTCTGGTCGACAGGTAGCGAAGCCTAGTCAGGAGAACGCGCGCGACCAGCAACCAGACGATCACAACCGCGCCTGCAATTCCGGACAGGCCGAGGGCAACCAGCACGAGCCTTGCGGTCTCGAGCAAGCTCGATGCTTCCGCCGCCTGAGCCTGAGCCCTGACATTGACATCGCGGACTAGACTCTGAGCGTCTCCGACCAGTTCATCGGAGAGCCGGCGCCCCTCTGCCACCAGTACTCTCTGGTCTTCGAGCAGCCGCAATTCGGCCTCCCTGATGGTGAAGCCGTTGAGTTCGTTCAACTCCCCGAAACCCAGTGTAATCAACTCGTCAAGCAGCGGCGCCAGATCCTCGACCATCGCCGGATTGTTCAATGACCGAATATACGTCATGATCCGGTCACGAGACGAGTTGAACTGTTCGTTCAGCACCCCGAGCAAGGCTATGTCCGATGTAATGGCTGTCGTTGCCAGCAGCTGAATGGCAACGTTTGTTTCCTTCTCGATATCGGAAAGAAAGCGGTACAGGTGAATCTCGTTTTCGGAAAAATGCAACTCCCGAGGTGCAGGCGGTTCGCCAAGCTTCCGTCTGCCGGTTATCGCATAGAAGTACTGGTCATCGATCATCGGTATCAGGTTGTGACGAATCTCCAATTCCAGCCTGCCCAGCCGATTCCTGAATTGTCTGCCGCGCTCGCGAATTTCGAAGAGCCGGTGCATTGAGTCCTCAATGTTTCCAACTGTTTCCAGAAGGCTCCTGCCCTTTTCCGACAAGGACGCAAAACCCTGGCTGTCGGAGACCAGCATGCTCGTGAGCTGTTCGCCAAATTCCTGTCTCAGGCTCGCCACGGTCGCCGAAACCGCATCCAGCTCTTCTTGTGAAATTGCGGAAGTAAGCCTGGGCACGACCGCGACGATTGCCCCGCTGGTCCTCGCAATTCCGACGACGACTTCCGACTCCGGCAGCGTCGTTTCGAAGATCATCTGCTGGGACACGCTTATGCGTTCAAACGAAAACCACGCCACAACGATCGTGATCAACGTGATCAGGCAGGTAAACCCGATGGCCGCGTAGAACCTGGTCGAAATGCGCCTGCCTGAGCCTGGATTCCGCATTTTCATGGTGAGTCGGCCTCAAGCTGAACATTCAACGACTCCGCGGGTACAAAGTCACCAATCTGTCCGAGCTGGGTCAGGAAGACCGCGTCCGAACCCTGGTTGTCATCTGGTCCGAACGTCAGCACGAAACCGCCCAGATCCATGGGTTCCGGATCGGAGAACCTCTCCAGGAAGCATTCCCTGTCCGGGTTATCACCGCAACCCTCCAGGGCATGGAGGGCCATCCTGCCCGCCACGTATCCCTCAAACGAGTTGAAGCTGTTTGCCGATCCGGGCCACAGGTCCTGCAGTGCCTGACGATATCGCCTGGCAATCTCGATATCGTCTGCAAGGTAGTTGGGCATGACCTGTGTCATGTAGACATCTCGTCCATGATCACCCAGTTCGCGAGCGAGTGCCCTGCTGCCGACAAAGGAAATGTTGATGAACACCGGCCGAAACCCGACTTCATTGGCCCACTTGATTGCAGCGGCAGCAGGCTGATAGGCACCGACGATAATGACCCCGCCGGGATTGCCTATCTGCAGGTCGATGACGGCGGTTTTCACTGCCCTCGTGTTCCTCGGATAAGTGCCTGATGACGTCAGTTCCAGGCCATTGGCAGACAGAGCCGTCAACGTGCCTTGCAGCCCCACGCGACCAAATGAGTCGTTCTGGTAGAGAATTCCAATCCTGGTGATGTCCCTCTCCCCGATAAGCCGACCAACCATTTCGTTGATTTCCTGTTGGTACGATGCCCGGAGATTGACGACATTCGGCAACTGATCTGCATTCCGCAGAAACTCGGCCCCGGTAAACGGGGCAACATATGGAACGCCGGCGTCAGCCGCGATCGGTGCCGCCGATCTCGAAGTCGGGGTTCCAACGGCGCCGATCAGCGCAAAGACTTCATGCTTCTCGATCAAGTCCCGAGTATTGGAGATCGCCCTGCCCGGCTCATAGCCGTCGTCGAGCGCCAAAAGGCGAATAGTTCGGCCGTTGATGCCACCATTGATGTTGGCTTCGTTGAATGCAGCCTCGATCCCCAACCGCATTTCCTTGCCCAACTCCGCAGCCGGTCCCGTGAATGCCGCCGACTGGCCAAACACGATCGTGGAATTGTCAGGCCCGGTCCCCTGCGCCAACAGCCCTGCAGGAATCTGGGCTGTCAACAGGATCAACAAGAGAATCCAGATACCCGTCCTGCGCACTCGCCTAGCTCCGAAGCTTGACGACCGTGAGGCGATTGTGACCATCAACCCTTTCATAGGTGGTGCTGTTGGCCAGTGTCTTGACAAAATACACGCCCAGCCCTCCGACCCTGCGGTCCTCGACCGTGGCATCGAGGTCCGGAGCAGGACTCTCCTCGAACGGATTGAACGGCTTTCCATTGTCGGACAGCTGGATACGGACCTCGTCGTCATTCGACGTCAGTTGCAGGGAGACCTCGGTGGACTTGTCATCGGATCCATAACTTACAGCATTCAGAACCAATTCCTCCAGTATCAGCCTGATTGTGTAGTCGAGATCCTGGGGCCAATTCTGCTGCCTGGAAAATTCCTCGACAGCGCGGTCGATCTCCGGCCATTGGTCGCCGCCGGGCCGGGGTACTACCTGGACCTTTCCGCTCATCGGCCTATCCGATCCACTGAAGCGCGACGCAGGTGACGTCATCCGACTGTTCGGCTTCACCCGCAAATGCATGAACCGACCGAACTACTCCCGTGCTGAACTCGTCAGGACTGAGTTCGGCGAGTTCAACAACCTCGTCCTGCAGCCTGGCCTCGCCGTAGAGTTCGCCGGAGACGTCCATCGCCTCTGTCACCCCATCCGTGTAGAACAGCAAGGTATCGCCTCGTCGTAGTTGTATCGTCCTGTTTTCAAACCCGATTTCCGGGAACATGCCAAGCGCGATCCCGGACGGAACATCGAGATATTCGGAGGTTCCGTCACCATGCACGAGCAAAGGCGGGTTATGGCCGCCATTCGAATACTCCACTACCCCGGTCTCTGCGTCGAAGATCCCGTAAAACACTGTCACGAACATTCCGGCATCATTATCGACTGAGAGCATGGTGTTCACCTCGTCGAGAACCTTTTCGGGGTATTTCGCTCCAAGGGCGCAGCCCTTCAGCATGGTCCGGCTTGACATCATGAACAGCGCAGCGGGAACTCCCTTGTCTGATACATCCGCGATCGCGATTCCAAGCCTGTCGTTCTGGATCCGGATAATATCGTAAAAGTCGCCTCCGACATCTCTCGCCGGTTCCATGACCCCATGCAGGGCAAACCTGCTGCTGGACGGAAATTCCTTCGGCAGTATCGACTGCTGCATGTCGTTTGCCATCCCGAGTTCATTCTGTATCGAGATGAGATTGTCACGAGCGGTAAGAGCCTCGCGCCACATCTTCAGGTGCTGTACGGTTCGGTCGATCGTGATCCTGAGATCCTCGAAATCAATCGGCTTTGTCACGAAATCGAATGCGCCCCGGTTCATGGCGGTTCTGATGTTCTTCATGTCACCATATGCGGAAACGACCACCGACTTGATGTTGGGATTCACCGAGGGAATCTGCTGGAGCAAGGTGAGCCCATCCATTTCAGGCATGTTTATGTCGGACAATACGATGTCAAAGCTGTCGTCATCGTTTAGGACATCGAGAGCTTCGACTCCGTTGTGCGCAAAGCGGAACTCATAAATTCCGCGCCGTATTTCCCTCCGCATTCGCTGAAGCACCAGGGGTTCGACGTCAATTTCGTCATCAACAACCAGAATCTTGAATTTTTCCGACATCTCTGTTCTCGTAAGTCTTCCAACCGACATCAATACGGCAATTCTTCATGAATTGCATGCATGTAAGAACCTTGAACGATGTACTGTCCGGCCCTTCCTTCGGGACGAATTCACCGCTGGGCCGAACTGGCTTACTGCCCTGCGCAAATTTCTTGTCACCAACACCCCGATATTCTAGTCTCGTACGGTCTGTAGCAGCCGGACATTAAGGTGAACCATTGTTTCAGACAACCTAATCTGCGCTAAAGCCCGGACAGGAATTGCTGTTTGCAGACCCGAGTACCAGAATGATTGCAGTTGCACCAACGAAGCCGATGCACGAGGATAACTGGTTGACGGGACATGGTGGACAATGATCCGGCAGTGTAGCGAGGGAGGGAGTTGACTTGGATTTTGGTGCGTACGAACTCAATCCCGAAATCTACGACGAGATGTTGTTGCCAGACGGCACGCCCAGGAAGCACTGCCAACTGCTCAAGCAGATGCTGGACGAACTGCCGGGTGATGAGGCGCGAACTGTCCAGGAGCGGGTGACGAGTTCCTTCAAGGAAGAGGGCATCGTATTTACCGTTTACGAAGAGAAGGAAGCGCTGGAACGGATCATTCCGGTTGACTGCATCCCGCGGTTGATCGCTGCTGCGGAGTGGAACGAGATATCGATCGGTCTGGAACAGCGGATTCGTGCAATAAACCTGTTTCTGGATGATCTGTACAGTGACGCCCGGGTACTGGCTGATGGCGTGATTCCGGAAGACGTCATTCTCCAGTGCCCGCAATTCCGCCCGACTCTACGCGGTTTTCGGCCTCGTCGCGGCGTCTGGGTTGCGGTCTGTGGCACTGACCTGGTTCGCACCAATGAGGGCTTCTTGGTGCTCGAGGACAATCTGCGAGTTCCATCGGGCGTATCCTACATGGTGTCGAACCGGATCGCGACAAAATCCAGTTTCAGGAGACTCTATCGCGCCTGCAAGGTCGAGGAAGTCGAGCATTACGGGCAGGTCCTTGCCCAGACATTGAGGGAGTTGGCTCCCGAGAACGTCGTCGATCCCGAAATTGTCGTCCTGACGCCGGGTGTGTACAATTCGGCATTCTACGAACACATGTACCTGGCACGCGAAATGGCGGCGAGTCTCGTCGAAGGTCGGGATTTGTTCGTAAAGGATGATATTGTCTACATGCAGAACGTTTCCGGACCCAGGCGTGTCGATGTGATCTACAGGAGAATCGACGATGATTTTGTCGATCCGGATGCATTTCGAGACGATTCGGTACTTGGAGTTAGGGGGTTGATCGAAGCCGCCAGGAAAGGAAATGTCGCCCTTGTCAACGCGCCGGGTACCGGCGTGGCGGACGACAAGAGCGTCTACCCGCACATTCCTGACATAATCAGATACTATCTGGCCGAGGAACCGCTGCTTGCCAGCGTGAAGACATGGTGCTGCCGCAATCCAGAGGACCTTGAACGGACGCTCGACAACCTCGAGGAGTTGGTGGTCAAGAGGGTCGGTGGCTCGGGCGGCTACGGGATGCTTGTCGGACCGGCATCGTCCCGCAAGGAAAGGGAAGAGTACTCCGAGCAAATTAGGTCAAATCCTTCCGACTTCATTGCCCAGCCTACACTGCGTTTTTCCCGCGCACCCTGCCTTGTCGGCGATGTGCCGGAACCTCGCCATGTGGACCTGCGCCCGTTTATCCTGACCGGGAAACGAACGCGCATCGTCCCGGGGGCGTTCTGCCGGGTGGCGCTTCAACGCGGCAATCTCGTTGTCAATTCCAGCCAGGGTGGAGGGGGCAAGGATCTCTGGGTGGTGAGCTGCTGAATGCTGGCACGGAGCGCTCAAGGCCTCTATTGGATGGGACGTTACGTGGAAAGGGCGGCCTTTGTCTGCAGGCTGCTGCAATACCAGGTCTCTTCACTGATTGACCGGCCTCTCGAGGAAATCCATGCCGGTTGGACACTCATCTTCGACTGCCTGAAATGCCAGCCGCCTGGCGGAATTCTCGAATCGACCGGTGACGACTTCACACTGGCGGATGCCTTCACGCTTGCCGGTGACCTGACATTCGAACAAACCAATCCAAGTTCGATTCGTACATGCCTGAAGTATGGGCGAGAGAATGCCCGCCAGATGCGGCACTGCATCAGCGATGTCATGTGGTTGAACCTCAATTCCCAGTTTCTCGACTTTGAGACGAAGGAAATGCCCGAAATCTGGCGAACATCGCCAGAGAGGTTCTATTCGGAAACCGAACAACACCTGACCGGCATCTTCGGCCTGGCCAATTCATCAATGTACCGGGACTCGGCCTGGCGCTTCATTCAACTGGGCCGCAACATCGAGAGCATTCAATTCGGGGCAGCTCTGCTGGCGAGTCACATCGCCGACGCTGAACTCGATCGCGAGTTGAAGAGCAGGCGTATGCGAACGGTTCTGCGTGTCTACAAGGCAAGCCAGAGCTACAGCAGGGTAAAGGGTCACATCGTCCATGAAGCCACAGCTGTGGAAATGCTGACGACTGACCGGCTTCTTCACAGCTCCCTGGCAAATCGCGTGGCGGAAGTCGACGATCATATTCTCGGAATAGGACCCGGGCATTCGGGCGATTGCGACCTCGTGCGGCAAAGCTCCGGCCAGCTGGCGGACATGATCTCCCGCGGATGGCAACGGGCAGCCGCTAAGGGCGAATTCCTGCAGAGATTAGAATTGGAAGCGAGAACGCTTAACGACCATATCGATAGTTGCTATTTCAGCTACTGAACGCAACTGGGGAGTTGGCTGTCCGGGTCAATGTCCCGCTGGTTTGGTTGCGTGGTCTTGAACGGCCCGGATTGTTCGTCTGAACGATCCCGGGATTGGAGGAAGAATGGTCGAATTCTCCGAAATCTGGCGTGCAGGCAGCCCGGAGCTTCCGGGAGCCTCCGATCCGGACGCGCTGGCGGCAAGATGGGAACAGTGGCACACGGCAGGCACCAGAAGCCCGGATGCGCCCGACGCAGTCTTTGCAGCGTCCGTGCAGGATTCGGGCCAGCCTGCCAGGCTTCTTGAGGCGGCATTCGGCAACAGCCCTTACCTCAGCCACATCCTGATCGAGGATATCGGGTTCACGCGCCTGCTGTTGGCCGAAGGTCCGATTGCCATGATGTCGGAGCTGCTGGCAGACTTAATGGACCGTTCGAGGCTGGGATCCGAGACCCGCGCAGAGCTGATGACGCGGATGCGCATTGCCAAGAAGCGATTTGCCGCAGCATTGGCAATGGCGGACATTGCAGGTTGCCGCGACGTCATGTCGTTGGCCTCGGACCTTTCCCGTTTCGCATGCGCCTGCATAGAGTCAGGCGCCTCGCAACTGTTGCGCGAGGCGCATGACCGGGGAAAGCTCCGATTGCAGAACCCGGAGCAGCCGACGCTTGCCAGCGGTCTGATCCTGCTCGGAATGGGAAAGCTCGGAGCAGGCGAACTAAACTACTCGAGCGACATCGACATCATCGTACTCTTCGACGAAGACATTTCCGAAGTCGACTTCGGTGCTCACCAGCAGGTCTTCTCCCGGCTGGCCAGAAACCTCGTGGAAATCCTGGCCAGGAGAACTGCGGACGGTTACGTGTTTCGAACTGACCTGCGCCTGCGGCCGGATCCTTCCTCCACTCCTCCCGCAGTCTCCGTGAAAGCCGCATTGGCATATTACCGCAACGTCGGTCAGACCTGGGAACGCGCCGCCCTCATCAAGGCCCGTCCAGTCGCCGGGGACATGGAGGCAGGCAGGGCATTTCTGGAGGCGAATTCGGGGTTCATCTGGCGTCGGCATCTGGACTTTGCGTCCGTCAGGGACATCCAGACCATCAAGAGGCAGATCAACGCCAACAAGGGTGTCGGCGAGATCTCGGTTGAGGGCCATAACGTCAAGCTGGGACGCGGAGGGATTCGGGAAATCGAGTTCTTTACACAGGCACAACAGCTGATCTGGGGAGGACAGACTGAAGAATTGCGCGGCAACGAGACGCTGACCATGCTCTCAAGGCTTGCCAGCCTGGGTCGTATCCGGATGTCTGCCGCGGATGAACTTTCCAGCGCATACCGTTGGCTTCGTCGAATCGAGCACCGCATTCAGATGATCGACGACCAGCAGACGCATTCCCTGCCTTCCTCCGGAGACGGGGTCGACCGACTGGCGCTCTTCCTGGGCCATTCCGATGCGGAGGGTTTCCGCGAGGAACTCCTGCGCACGCTGAAAACGGTCAATTCCCATTATGACCAGATCTTTGAACGCAAGACATCTGGGGCCAGAGAATTCGAGCTGGATTTCGGGTCGGAAGATACACGCGAACGGGCCCAGGACACATTCGCTGCGCAGGGCTTCCGTCAGCCGCAACTCGCCTGGGAGACTGTTCATGGGTGGTTCACCGGCAGGACACGGGCCACGAAGAGCGAGCGGGCCGCCACGGTGATGATGGAGATTACTCCCCGGCTGCTTGCGGAATTCGCCAATGCCGTAGATCCCGACCTCACACTTGCCCGGTTTTCAGGGTTTCTGGATCGAATCTCGCGCAGCATCGGCCTGCTCGAGATGTTGTCAGTCCAGCCGGTGCTTATTGAACTGGTCTGTGAAATCATGAGCACGGCACCAAGGCTTTCGGAATGGCTTGGCCAGGATCCCGGCCTGCTCGAAAGCGTTTTGCAGAACGAGTTTGCCGATCTTGAATTGCCGGAAGATCTGGGGCTTGAGGAACATGTCTCCAGTTCCGCGCGACGCGGGCTTGTCCAGGTCCACTACCAACTGGAGTTCGGCCGGCACCAACTGACCTCGGAACTGAACGAGAGCATTGGACAGTTTCGAAACGACCTGCAGTCCGTGCTGGACTTCCAGAGGAGATGGGCAAGACGCAAGATTTTCCAGATCGGGATTCACGTTCTGCGCGGGTATCTCACCCCGGCTGAAGCATCGACTCCGCTCTGCCGGATCGCCGAGTCCTGCCTGGAATCCCTTCTGCCGGTGATTACGGAAGAATTTGAAGCCAGGCATGGCGTCGTCGATGGCGGCAAGCTTGCCATCATCGCCTGTGGCAAGCTGGGAAGCCGTGAAATGACGGTTGCATCGGATCTGGACCTAATTTTCGTGTATGACCACGACGAAAGATGCCAGGCTTCGGATGGAGACAAGCCGCTCTCTCCGACCCAGTACTACGCAAAGCTGTGCAGGCGCTTCCTGAACGGTGTCACGGCGCCAACTGCCGAGGGCCGACTCTTTGAGGTCGACATGAGGTTGCGGCCGAGCGGCAAGTCCGGACCCATCGCCTGCTCATTGGAGCGTTTCCTGAAATACCAGAACGAGGATGCGTGGACATGGGAGCACCAGGCACTGACGAGGGCACGGGTCATATACGCCGAGGGGGACCTTGGTGACCATCTCAGCGCCGAAATCCACCGGGTGCTCTGCAAGAGCAGGGATGCCGGAGGACTGGCTGCCGATATCAGGGCCATGAGACAGCGCATCCGCACCGAATCCGCCGGAGGCGATGAAAACACGATCAAGCATCGCCGGGGCGGAATTCTCGATATCGAGTTCATTGCCCAGTTCCTTCAACTGTTTCATGCATCGCTCCATCCCCAGATCCTGCTGCGCGACTCGCATTCGGTTTTCATCAAGGCCGGCGAACTGGACCTGATCGAGCGTTCAACCTCGGAAGACCTTGCCGAGGCCATCGTGTTCTGGAGAAACCTCCAGGGTCTGCTCATGCTTGGAACTGAAGGCAGCCATCCAGAAATCGACATGGACAAGGCGCTGGGCAGCAGCTTGGGAGCCGACTCTGGAGGAGTGCTGTATTCATCATTCATGGGATCGCTGGAAGATACAGCCGAACTGGTTGCCTGCCACTTCGACTCCCTCCTGCCCGGCAGGGTCCAGGATTTGCCCTGAATCCGACCAACTGGCAAACCGGACCGGCTACTCGTCTTCAGCCCAGTTCGGCTTCCTGTCTTCGAAGAATGCGGAGATGCCCTCGCTGGACTCCGGATCCTCCCAACGCCTCGCCAATCGGTGGGCAGTCTCTGTGATCCGCTCCTTCGAGTCCCGCACTGCAAGAAAGCGCAAGAGTGACTTGGCCTCGGCGACAGCCCGAGGTGCGCAGGCAAGACAGGCACGCATCTCGTCTTCCACGGCTTCGTCAAGTTCTTCCAGGCTCACCGACCTCGATGCCAACCCGAGTGCAACGGCTTCGCAACCGCCGAAGTGCCTGCCCGTGAGGCAAATCCGCCTTGACCCAGCCTCGCCCAGCTTTGCAAAGAGGAAAGGTGAAATGGTCGCCGGGATCAACCCCAACCGGGTTTCTGTCAACCCGAAACGGGCGTCCTCATTCACGATGACGATGTCGCAGACTGCCAACAGGCCCAGGCCACCGCCGAAGGCGCTACCCTGCACGCGTGCGATCACCGGTTTGGCAATCGAGTTCAACCTGTCGAGCATCGTGGCAAGCTTTGTGGCCTGATGCACTCGCTCTTCCCGCGGAGCATCGATCTGCTCACGCATCCAGTCAAGGTCAGCGCCTGCGCAGAATACGTTTCCGCTGGCAGCCAGCTTGATGGCTCTTACCGATCCGTCCGAAGCAAGTGACTCCGCGGCCTCGGATAGTTCCGCGATCATTCCACCGCAAATGGCATTGCGCTTGCGGGGCCGGTTCAGCGTGACAGTTGCCACCCCTCTGTGGTCAATTCCAACTTGCACCGTAGATTCGGAATTCATCTGTCAATCCCTGGGGGCTGCTTTCACCAGCCCCAGCTTGGTTCTGACCGCGGCAGGACCCATGACCTTTGCTCCGAGAGCCTCCACGATGCCGACTGCGCGTTCGACCAACTGCGCATTCGTTGCCAGCACACCTCTTTCCAGCATCAGGTTGTCCTCCAGACCAACCCTCGGATTTCCTCCGGCAAGAACCGCGGCGGCCACGTAAGGCATCTGGTTCCTCCCGAGGGAGAACGCGGAAAAGGTCCAGTCAGGCGGGACATTGTTGACCATGGACATGAAAGTGTTGAGGTCGTCCGGCGCTCCCCAGGGTATTCCCATGCAGAGCTGCACAAGTGCCGGGTTCTTCAGTATTCCCTGGTCAACCATCCTCTTGCCAAACCACAGCTGACCGGTGTCGAAAGCCTCGATTTCCGGAACGACATTGAGTTCGGTTACGATTCTGCCCATCTCCTCAAGCATTCCGGGCGTGTTGACCATGATATATTCCGCCTCGGCGAAGTTCATTGATCCGCAGTCCAGCGTGCAGATCTCGGGACGGCATTCGACCACATGGCTCAGGCGCTCCTCGGCGCTGGCCATGTCGGTTCCAGCATCGTCGAAAGGCAATGGAGCTCCGGCCGGACCCAGAGTCAGGTCGCCACCCATTCCTGCAGTGAGATTGAGGACCACATCCACATCCGAGCTTCTGATCCGGTCCGTGACCTCCCGGTAGTATTCCGGGTTACGGACTGGTACCCCGGTCTCGGGATCACGGACATGGCAATGAACAATTGCTGCGCCCGCCTTGGCTGCATCGATTGCGCTCTCGGCTATCTGTTCTGGTGATCTCGGTACATGGTGACTTCTGTCCTGGGTGCTGCCAGAACCGGTCACCGCGCAGGTGATGAAGACTTCCCTGCTCATCTGCAAAGGCATTTTCTGTCCTTTCTGCTGCCGACATGGATCGTAGGATGTCTCTGCCGCAATCGAACGGCTGGGGCAATGTCCAGCGCCATGGTTTGTTGCCAGATCACCTCATTCGCTGGCCCGGCCTCGACCGCGCAACCCCGAACCGCGGGCATGGGATCCACACAGATCGGTCACGAAGAAAGCCCAGGGTCAGTTTTCTGACGGAATTCCGGGGCTGCGAACCGGGCATGGAATCTCCGGTTCCGACAAAACAAGGCCCGGCCGGGATCGTGCGGCCCGGCAAGTCCGATGCCTCGATGACGTTGACATGGAGGACTTCATGCGAATGTGCATCATACGTCATTCCTCGGTTCGGAGACATGAAACTGACTCAAAATCCACCCAAGGATCCACAGTTCGGTTCGGTGCGAATCCGGAATCAGGGTCAACCTGCCAAGGCTGCAGGGGTCTGCACTCCGGCATAGGGGCAGCAAATCCGGAGGTGCTCATGGGCCTGAACAGGAGCAATCGGCGTATTCCCTTTGGGCAGGCGTATCGAGTTCCGTGACTTCTGACCAGTCAAGCAGGCTTGGAATGCTCAGTCCTCGTCTGAAAGCGATACGATCAATTCACCCTCCAGAACCTGGTCACCTTCTGAAACACGGACTCCGCTCACCTGTCCGTCTCTCGGCGCAAGCAACATGTGCTCCATCTTCATGGCCTCGATTGCGGCCACGCGTTCGCCCCTGCAGACAACCTGACCCGGAGAGACCATCAACCGGCGCACGACTCCGGGCATGGGTGAGAGAATGTCGGAACCGGTCTCCCCTCTGCAGGTTTGCACAGCTTCCGATGCAATTGGCAGAAACTCCCAGATGCCCTCAAGAAAGACGAAGGCCTTCCCGTCACAATCACAAAGAAATGGTCGATGTCCGGTATTGCCAGACTGCCAACCGGTATCCAGGTGGTGCAGGCGGTACAACTGGTCACCGACCTCCACTGTCACGCTGGACCTGTCGCAGACGGTCAGGGTCAACCTGTACGAGCTTGGCCCGCAGGCAAGAAGAACATCCCAGCAAGCACGGTCCCAAAGCCGGAATCCGCTCTCGGCGGACAGCCCGCTGCCCAAGCCCGACAGTTGCAATCCGGCAAACGCGACCGCCTCGTCCGGTGGCGGCCCGGCGTTCGTGCCGGCCAGGAATTCTCCTTCCAGCCAGCCAGTGCCGGAAGTTCCAGCAATGAACCGATTCTGCGCCAGCACGGCGCGCAGCAACGGAATGTTGCTGGACACACCGGACAGCTGCGTGCATGCAAGCGCAGTATCGAGGATGCTCCTTGCATCGTGCCGGCTCTTGCCGTGGGAAATCACCTTTGCAATCATCGGATCGTAAAAGGGCGGAATACTGTCGCCCTGCTCCACTCCAGTATCCACACGGACTCCTTCGGCAAACTGCAACCTCGTCAACAGCCCGGGTGCAGGCAGGAAACCCTTGGCCACGTCCTCCGCGTACAACCGCGCCTCCATTGCGTGGCCATTCAACACGATATCCTCCTGCCGGCAGGGGAGTTCTTCGCCCGCGGCGATCCTGAATTGCCATTCAACCAGGTCGAAACCGGTAACCGCTTCGGTCACCGGGTGCTCGACCTGCAGCCGGGTGTTCATCTCCAGGAACCAGAATGCACCCGGCATCCGATCCTCCGTTTGGCTGGCTATGAACTCGACCGTACCGGCTCCAACGTATTCGACAGCCCTTGCCGCCTTGACTGCAGCACTGCACAGGTGCTGCCTGTATTCTTCGGTAACGCCGGGGGCGGGACTTTCCTCGATGATCTTCTGGTAGCGGCGCTGGACCGAGCAGTCGCGTTCAAAGAGGTGGATCATATTCCCCGATTGGTCGCCAAAGACCTGAATTTCGATATGCCTGGGACTCTCGACGAACTTTTCGACAAAGACGTCTGAGGAACCAAACGAGGATTGTGCCTCCCGGCGCGCCTGCCTGAGTTCCTGATCGAATTCGGTTTTCCGCTTCACGACCCGCATGCCCTTGCCGCCGCCACCGGCAACTGGCTTGATCAGAACCGGGTACCCGATTTCGTCGGCAATTGTCCTCAGTGACGCGTCATCCTGTTTACCGACAGGGTTTCCCGGAACGACCGGCACGCCGGCTTCAGCCATCAGGAACTTGGCGCTGTCCTTGAGACTCATCCTGCGGATGGATTCGGCGGAGGGACCAATGAAGACAAGTCCCTCATCCCGGACCAATTGCGCGAATTCCGGGTTTTCCGAGAGAAATCCGTAGCCTGGATGAATCGCATCCGAACCGGATTCACGTGCCGCCAGAATGATCTTCTCGTGCTCGAGGTAGCTCTCGGAAGGACGCGAACCGCCCAAGTGATAGGATTCATCCGCCAGGCGCACATGCATGGCCCGGGCATCCGCATCCGAAAATACAGCAACCGATGTCAGACCCAACCGCCTTGCCGTCCTGATTATCCTGCAGGCAATTTCACCTCTGTTGGCGATCAACACCTTCTTGAATGCCGTGATTGTCAAGCCGGGATTCCTTGCAAGCTAAACGTCCCCATGCCGCCTCCACGACCGACCCCGGTTGAGGTCTACATGCGGAAGACACCCATTCGTGATTCTGCGATCGGTGCATTGAGCGCCGCGGACAGGCTGAGGGAGAGCACATCGCGGGTCTTGGTCGGATCGATGACTCCATCATCCCAAAGCCTTGCCGAAGCGTAGAGAGGATGAGACTGCATCTTGAACTGCCGCCTCACCGATGCCTCGTAGGCCTCCTGTCGCGTCTCGTCGATGCCGGACTCCGACCTCTTGGCGGATTGTCGGCGAATGGTCCCCAGCACACTCGCAGCCTGTTCGCCGCCCATGACAGCTATTCGCGAATTGGGCCAGGTCCACAGAAGCCTCGGCTGAAACGCCCTTCCGGCCATCCCGTAATTCCCTGCTCCGAATGATCCGCCCAGGATTACGGTAATCTTGGGAACAGCTGTCGTGGCAACCGCATTTACCAGTTTTGCTCCGTGCTTGGCTATGCCTTCATTCTCGTATTTCTTCCCGACCATGAAGCCGACGATATTCTGCAGGAACACCAACGGCATGCGTCTCTTCGAACACAACTCTACGAAATGGGTTCCCTTCAACGCACTCTCGGAGAAGAGCACCCCGTTATTGGCAATGATCCCGGCCGGGCATCCCCGAATGCAAGCAAAGCCGGTAACCAGGGATTCACCGAATCCCGCCTTGAACTCGTCGAACCGGGATCCGTCCACCAGCCGCGCGATGACCTCTCGAATATCGTATGGCTTTCTGAGGTCCGTCGGAACGATCCCGGTTAGTTCGTCCGGATCGTATGCGGGTTCCTCCGGTTCCTGACGCTCCAAAACCGCCCCGGGCCGCCTGATGGCAGAACCGACCGACTGCCTGGCCAGGGCAAGGGCATGTGAATCATCATCCGCCAGGTAATCGACAACTCCGGACCGTGTAGCATGTACTTCACCACCGCCGAGTTCTTCTGCATCCACGGTCTCGCCTGTGGCTGCCTTGACGAGAGGCGGCCCGGCAAGGAATATCGTCCCCTGGTTGCGAACAATTATGGCAATGTCGGACATCGCAGGAATGTATGCGCCGCCGGCAGTGCACGAACCCATGACCACGGCGATTTGCGGTATACTCGCAGCAGACATGCGTGCCTGATTGAAAAAGATCCTTCCGAAATGGTCCCTGTCGGGAAAAACGTCGTCCTGCTGCGGGAGATTCGCTCCTCCGGAATCAACCAGATAGACACATGGCAGATTGCATTCAGCCGCAATTTCCTGGGCCCGGAGGTGCTTCTTGACCGTGATGGGATAGTAGGTGCCGCCCTTCACGGTCGCATCGTTGCAGACAATCATGACATCGCGGCCGTGGATTCGGCCAATTCCTGCAATCAGCCCGCCACATGGAAGTTCTTCGTCATAGAGTTCGTGGCCAGCGACCGATCCGATCTCAAGGAATGGCGAAGCTGGATCAAGCAGATTGGCAACTCGTTTGCGCGGAAGCAGTTTTCCCCTCGCGACGTGCCTTTCGCGGGCCTTTTCACTGCCTCCCAACGCCGCCCTGGCCGCCACATCCATGATGTCCTCGGACAACCTGGCAAAGACTTCCCTGTTCTGTCTGAATTCTGCAGACCGTGTAGAGATGTTCGATGTTAGCTTCATCAGCGCCGACGGGATGCGTCCCTCAATTCAAATGAGATTATCCAAATGAGCCAGCCGGGTCCCCACGGCGCGTATTCGTTGCCGCAGCGATCAATCCCCGGTTTCCTTCAACAATTCCCGTCCGATCAGCATGCGCCGGATCTCGGACGTGCCGGCCCCGATCTCCATCAGCTTTGCGTCGCGGAAGATCCTGCTGACAGGGGCGTCGGACAGGTAGCCGGCACCTCCCATGGCTTGCAGAGCCTGGTGTGCCTGGGCCATCGCCTGTTCGGAGGCGTAAAGCACACATGCAGCCGCGTCCTGCCGCGTGGCCCTTCCCTCGTCGCAGGCACGCGCCACCTGATAGGCAAGGGCGCGGGCAGAATTCATGGCAGTATACATGTTCGCGATCTTTGCCTGCATGAGCTGAAACTCGCCGATCGACCTGCCAAACTGCTTTCTGCTCTTCATGTAGGGCATGATTTCGTCCATGCAGGATGCCATTATCCCGAGTCCGATTCCGGATAGGACGACCCGTTCGTAATCAAGACCCGACATCAGGACGCGCACGCCCTCGCCTTCCTGGCCAAGGATGTTCTCAAAGGGAACCTCGACATCATCGAATGTCAGTTCCGAAGTGCTTGACCCGCGCATGCCCAGCTTGTCCAGGTGCCCAGAGGCGCGAAACCCGGGCATTCCACGTTCGATGATGAATGCAGTCAATCCCCTCGAGCCTGCCTCCGGGTCTGATTTCGCATAGACGACGAGCGTGTCCGCTTCCGGCCCGTTCGTGATCCAGAACTTGGCGCCGTTGAGGCGGTAATGACTGTTTCTCCTTTCCGCCCTGAGCCGCATGGACATGACGTCGGACCCGGCATCTGACTCCGACATCGCAAGCGCGCCGACTTTTGTTCCCGCTATGAGCCCGGGAAGAAAACTGCGCTTCTGGTCCTTCGTCCCGTTCAGTCGAATCTGGTTTACACACAGGTTGGAGTGAGCGCCGTAGGACAGCGCCACGCTTGCCGATGCGCGCGCCACCTCCTCGACGGCAACCAGGTGGGCCAGGTAGCCCATGCCTGCACCTCCAAGTTCCTCTTCGACGGTAATTCCGAGGAGTCCCAATTCACCCATTTCTTTCCAGATTTCGCCAGGAAACCTGTTCGACCTGTCAATCTGGCTTGCAAGCGGCCGAAGCGTCCTCTGTGCCCACTTCCGGGTCAGGTCACGGATGTCCTCGATGTCGTCTCCGAGATTGAAGTCCATGCCGAAATCAAACATCGCTCTCGCCATGCCGCAATTCTCCCGGAGGATTCGAGAGCTTCTCTGCTACCGTTGGCAGGTCGACGTACCGCCCAAGCAGTGCATCGGGCCCGTACCTCTCGACCCGGCCCTTCTCCGGTCCAAACGCCACCAGTATGATGGGAACGGAAGCGGCCCTCGCAGTCATCAGGTCCATTTCCGTGTCACCGACAAACACTGAATGCTCCGGACTCCCCCCGGCGACAATGATCGAATGCAGCAGGGGTTCGGGATCCGGTTTCCGGGTCGGGAGCGTGTCGGCACCGACCAGGGAATCAAAGCGCTCGAGCAATCCAATCCGGCCCAGCAAGATTCTGGCCAGCCTTTCCGGCTTGTTGGTACAGACCCCCAGCTTCCACCCGGACTCCCGCATCTGTTCGAGCACCTCGATCACATCGGAGTAGAGCCTCGTATGCCGGTCAATGCGTTCTTCATAACGCTGCAGAAACAACGAATAGGAATTCTGGACGAATTCCTCGTCCGGGCCTTCACTCGCTGCGCGCGCGCAACCTGCCCTGAGCAGCGCCCTTCCACCGAGGAATGCAGTCAACTTGTCGGCTTCGAATTCAAGCGGTTTGCCGAACCCGGCATCTTCCAGCGTGGAATTGGCCGCAGCAATCAGGTCGCCGCTGGTGTCGGCCAAAGTGCCGTCCAAGTCAAATATGACGGTGCGCATGTCAAACAGCGGAAGCAAACGGCATGAATTACAGTTCCACCTAGTTTGCAATCATGCGCAACATGTCGTGAATCCTAGTGCTGTTGTCAGGACAATAACACAATATATATTCACTCCGCAGCTTTTGAAAGGCTATGGCATGGGGCTCGCGGCAGTGGTGCTCGCCGCAGGTGGCGGCACCAGGATGAACTCCAGTACTCCCAAGATTCTGCACAGGATCGGTGGTGTTCCGATGATCCGGCATGTCCTGGACTCTGTCAGGGAGCTTGGGCCGGACAGGACGATTGTCGTGGCCGGACAGGAATGGCGTAGAGTTGCGGACGCAGTTTCCGGATTTGCTCCCGAGGCCGAGATTGCAGTCCAACCCAGGCGATTGGGAACGGCCAACGCCGTCGCGGAGACGAGGCATTCGCTGGCGGAGTTCAACGGAACGGTCATGGTTCTCTACGGGGACACCCCCTATGTGAAATGTTCGACGCTGCGAGCGCTTGTGAGTTCAATGGATGCTGAAACGGATGTGAACATCCTGGGATTCCGATCCCGGAATCCGACCGGGTATGGGCGCATGATCCTGAATTCCCGTAACGAGTTGGAGCAAATCGTTGAAGAAGCGGATGCCACGGAGGAGGAACGGCTTGTCGATCTGTGCAACAGCGGGATCGTGTGCGCGCAGGCGTCGACGCTGTTTCGCCTGATTGGAGCCGTTGGCAACGACAATGCTGCAGGGGAATACTATCTCACCGGCATCGTGAAAATTGCGAATGCGGCGGGGTTGCGCTGCCGGGCAACTGAAGGAGACGAGCGTGAACTGCTCGGAGTAAACTCCAGGGCAGAGCTTGCGCAGGCAGAAGCCCTGTTTCAGGAGACTGCACGCTCCGAGGCGTTTGAACAGGGCGCAACATTGATCGCGTCGGAATCGATCTATTTCGGATATGGATGCCGCCTCGGCCGGGATGTCACAATCGAGCCTCACGTGGTCATCGGTACTGGCGTGGAAATTGAAGACGGTGCGGTCATACGGTCATTTTCCCACCTGGAAAACTGCAGGATTGGCAAAGATGCCATCGTCGGTCCGTATGCCAGGATCAGACCGGATACCGAAATTGGGAACGCGGCCAGAGTTGGCAATTTCGTTGAGGTCAAGGCCTCAACACTGGGAAAGGGAAGCAAGGTTCCGCATCTCTCTTATATCGGCGATACGGAAATCGGAGAACGAACAAATGTCGGTGCAGGGACAATCACGTGCAACTATGACGGGGTTTCAAAGCACCGGACTAGGATTGGCAAGGAAGCATTTGTCGGGTCCAATTCAACCATCGTTGCGCCGGTGGAGATCTCTGACCGCGCCTTCACTGCAGCCGGTTCAGTGATAACGGCCGATGTTCCCTCGGAAGCGCTGGCCGTAGCCCGCAACCGCCAAAAGAACCTGAAGGGCGCAGCTGATCGCCTGATGAAGCGCCTCAAGGGCCAGGACGGCACAGGCGGAGAATCCAAGCCTGGCCAGCCGGGCGAGCCGGACCCGAAGAGTGATGTCGCAAAGGGCGGGCGCTGACCGAATGTGTGGAATTGTCGGTATTCTCGGGTCCAGACCTGCTGTGCCGGTGCTCCTGGAATCTCTCGGATGGCTTGAGTACCGGGGATATGACAGCGCAGGCATCACGACGCTGCAAGGGGATCGGTTTGAGCGCAGGCGCGCCGTCGGCAAGCTCAGGAATCTCTCCGAACTCATTGAAAGACAGACACTCCGTGGAACTGCGGGCATCGGGCATACCCGGTGGGCAACACATGGTGCCGCAACGGTTGAAAATGCCCATCCGCACCAGTCTGAATCGGTGTCGATCGTGCACAATGGCATTATTGAGAACTTCCGGGATCTTCGATCGGACCTGGTAAGGAAGGGGTACGAGTTCAAGTCCGAGACTGACACCGAAACTGCACTGGCCCTCTGCCAGATGTTCATTGACGAGAATGTTCCTCCCGTCGAAGCGGCAAGATCGACGTTGAATTTGCTCGAGGGCAACTTTGCGTTGCTGTTCCTGTTTCGGGAGGAGGACGACCTTCTCGTTGCTGTACGACGGGGCTCGCCATTGGTGATTGGCCACGGCGACGGCGAAACGTTCGTTGCCTCGGACGAGATAGCATTGTCAGGCCTGACTGATTCCGTCACCTACCTGGAAGACGGCGACTGCGCGAGCATCAACCGGCACGGGCTTCAGGTAACTGACCGGCATGGACATCCGATTCAACGAGACCCGGGGAAAATCCGGGCCTGCACTTCAACGCCAAGCAAGGATGGTCATCCCCACTACATGATCAAGGAGATCCTCGAACAGCCTGCGGTGCTCGACTTTGAGCTGGACCAGTACTTGCCCGGGGCGGGAAAACTCCGGTTGCCGGTCGGCTGTCCCGATTTCTCCGACGTTGACAGGATCGTGCTGGTTGCATGCGGAACAGCCAAGTTCGCGTGCGAGACTGCCGCCTACTGGTTCGAGCGACTCGCCAGGATTCCTGCCCATGCAGAAATTGCATCCGAATTCAGGTACAGGAACAGTGTGCTCGACGCCCGGACGCTCGCGATCCTCGTCAGCCAGTCCGGTGAAACCGCCGACACTCTCGCTGCATTGAGGCATGCCAGGGACAGTGGTTGCCCGAACATTGCGATCCTGAACGTTGCCTCAAGTTCGATGTCCCGGGAAGCCGATTCCGTAATGCCGATCCACGCAGGTGTTGAAATCGGGGTTGCGTCAACCAAGGCATTCAACTGCCAGCTTGCGGCCCTGGCGGTCCTCGCGATCGCCGCTGCGGAAAGCAAGGCCTCGCTTGAACCTGGAGAGAGAGCAGACCTGATCAGGCAACTCAGGCAAATGCCTGGACTGGCCGCATCGGTCCTGGAACTGAATTCCGTGATTCCGTCGATTGCAAGTGAACTGGCCGGGTGTTCCAGCGCGCTCTTTATCGGCAGGGGAACCATGTATCCCGTGGCACTCGAGGGTGCGCTCAAACTCAAGGAACTCAGCTACATCCATGCGGAGGGGATCGCCAGCGGAGAACTCAAGCATGGAACGATCGCGCTCGTCGACGAAGACCTTCCGATCGTCGTGCTGGCTCCCCGGGACCAGTTGCTCGAAAAGACACTGTCGAATCTGGAGGAAGTCAGGGCAAGGCAAGGTCGGGTGATCCTGGTTTCGGACCAGGCCACGGCAGATCGTTACATCGACGGGGTCTGGTTCACTGTCGTCCTGCCGGATGTGGACACGGTCTTCGCTCCCCTGCTCTACTCGATCCCCTTGCAACTCCTTGCCTATCACACGGCAGTTGCGGCCGGAACGGATGTTGACCAGCCACGCAACCTGGCAAAATCGGTGACCGTTGAATGACCGATGCCAGGAACCGATGAGGCCGTGCCGCAACTGCAGCCGAATTCCCGGACAAATATCATCAAACTGGCTGTCATCGTTCCCTGGTGATCCCGATTGAGCGCGGCCTGGTATTCCTGCCTTCTTCTGAACGCATGGGTTCCCGAGGAGTCGAAGGGCCGGACTGGCCCCCTGGTCCGTACCTGTCTCCTTCCACTTTCGATGATTCGACAAAGAATATGAACAGGATGATCCAGCCAATAACGGGGATCAACAAGAGCAGCAGCCACCATCCCGACCGGCCGGTGTCGTGAAGGCGTCTGCAGCCAACAGCCAGACCTGGAAGGAACAACAGCAACTGCGCGATCCCGGCCAGATACTCCAGCATCACCCCCACGGCGCAAACCACCAGAAACACGAACAGTTGAAACCACCAGTACTCGCTGCGGGACGCCCGACCTGAAAACGTCGCGTAATTTGTCAGGCAGGTCTTTATTGAATCGCCGAACGTCATGATGCTCCTCTCCGGGGCCACAGATCACAGCGGCGCGAAACTCTGCGACAACATTTCCCGGTCGACGTCAACTCCGGCAGCGTACCGAAGTTCATTTGCTGCCATCCCGGATGCGGGTTTCGGGTGAAATCCGTCAAAATGGAGGATGAAGTGCCAGAGCGAGCGACGCCTCTATGTGACGGACAGACTTCGTCACAGCCTGTCCAAGCAGGTCCAGTTCCCTGATCTGGCGAATTCGTCCGCGGAAGCGCTTGTGTTCCCGCTCGGACAGCAGGTGTTTGAAGATACCGCAGGCATCGACAAGTATCACCATGACAACATCTTCGGGATCAGGAACTTCATCACTGTAGAGAATCGAGATGATCCTGTGGCGGACTTCCCTGTCAACATCTCCGTCCCTGATTGGGTATCGTCTGGATTTGAACACCCACAGGAACCGGTCATCCTTGGCTTCCAGCACACCCTTTTCGCACAGTCGGCTGAGTGCGCGCTCCCTGATGGCGTCGGCATTCCGAGCGATTCTGTTCACCCAGTAATTTGCATCCTCTTCCTTGCCTGATTCCGAGATTTCCTTGAGAACCGGATCGAGCAGGCGGTCGCCAAGCGGGCTGGAATCGATCATTATCAGTTTCTCGAGATCCGTATCGATCTTGTTCTTGAGCGCAAGATCGAGCAGCACGGCCCCCGATAGAACGCATCTCATCGAGAGTTCCGGAACATGAATGAAGCGGCCATCTTCATCTTCAAGCAACAGGAGCATGATTTCTTCGGCAAAACTGAGCATTTTCATGTTCCTTCCAATGGTTGAAGCGGTCCGGTTGGCGCCGCATGCGACGGTGCGGCACCACTTGGAATTGATACATTGTCGGATGCCAATCCGCAACCAGACGGGAGCCGGTCCAACGGAGGATTTCGACATGTCCATTCGACGACTTGGTGCTCTCAGGTCATATTTGGGAAATCCATGTCGGGTCCGGGGCGGGGTATCCGCAACGCAGGTCTTGCCGCTGACCGTTTACTGCATTAACTTCCCTAGATGGACGCAATTCCGACACTCGTGGATCCGTTCGAACGGCAGATCACCTATCTGAGGGTCTCGGTTACGGATCGTTGTGACTTCCGGTGCGAATACTGCATGTCGGAGAACATGAGTTTCCTGCCCAAACGGGAGTTGCTGACGCTTGAGGAACTGGACAGGATCTGTTCTGTCTTTATTTCCGTAGGTGTTCGAAAATTGAGGATCACCGGCGGCGAGCCGCTGGTCCGCCGGGGCATAATGAATTTCTTCGGTTCGATCTCCCGCCACATTGGCTTCGGCCTGGACGAACTGACTCTGACCACGAATGGTTCACAGTTGTCGAAGCATGCCGCCGACCTGAAATCGGCTGGTGTCCGTCGCATCAACGTTTCCCTCGACACGCTTGATCCGGAAAAGTTTGCCGGGATTACAAGATGGGGTCGCCTGCCACAGGTCCTGGCCGGGATCGAATCCGCTCTCGAAGCCGGCTTCAGGATCAAGATCAATACAGTGGCACTGAAAGGATTCAACGAGAGCGAACTGTTCACGCTGGTTGACTGGGCAAGTCAAAAGGGGATGGACATCACTTTCATCGAGGTCATGCCTATGGGAGATATCGGCAACGAAAACAGGTTGTCGCAATACTGGCCGCTCAACGACCTTCGCTCGAAGCTGGAGACGCGCTACGAACTTGAGGACCTTGATTTTTCGTCCGGCGGACCGGCCAGGTACGCCCGGGTATCGGAAACAGGCCAGAAGATCGGATTCATCACTCCCCTGACACATAATTTCTGTGAAAGCTGCAACCGGGTCAGGCTTAGCTGCACCGGGACGCTGTACACCTGTCTTGGACAGGAAAACAACAAGGACCTGCGGTCACCCCTGCGCGGCAGTCCGGCAAATGACAAGCCGTTGATCGATGCGATCAGGGAAGCGATAGACCAAAAGCCGAAGGGCCATGCCTTCGACTACTCGCGGAAACGAGTGGCAGGAAGAGTCTCGAGGCATATGAGCCATACCGGCGGCTGATTGCCGGTCATCAATACCTTTCCGAGACAGCCTGGAATCATCCGTTCTCGTCGCGCCTATCCCGCCAGCGCGCGCAGCAACCGGGCTCGCCGCCGCGGAATTGCCTTGATTTCCAGTCCGGTAAAGACATGGAGGGTAGAAAGATCCCGGTCCACGACGGCATGGTCAGACACCCATCCGCCCATCCCGAGATACGACTTCAGAAGTGGTGGCATTTTCAGCATGGCAATTCGGCGATTGGCCTTTCGGTTGCGCAGGAGCGAGCCAAACCGGAAAACGCGCGGGGCCTTTACCTTGGGCAGCCAGCGCTTTGGGCCAAGATGCCGTTCTCTCAACAGCGAAAACGTGTCCAGATACGTGTCAGTGTCCAGGCCTTCAAAAGAAGAACAACCGAACAACATCTCGACCCCGTATTCGTCCACGACCTTTGCCATGGCTCCCCATGCCATCCGCATGATATCGGGATCCCTGTATCCTGGTCTGATGCAGAACCTCCCCATCTCCACCATGGGCCGGTCAAAGGATTTGAGCCTGGACAGGCCATAGAATTTCGCCGAGTAGGTATTGCTGAGTTCCGCCCCGCCACAAAGGGCCATTAGCCGGAAACAGCAAACAAGTTCTTCCGAACTCAATTCCTCGATCAGAACATGAATGCACCTGTCGTCGAACTCGTCCCGGTCCAGTTCAACTGTGTCCGGAAGGGCGCTGCGATTGGCCCGAAACGCCAAATGCCGCAGTCGCTGGGCGTTTTCCACGTCCTGCCTGGTCGTTGCGTGCCTCACGATATATCGCTGATTCTTCAATTTTTGTCTTCCGCTCTCAAACTCGCCCCACCTTCAGCGCAGTCGGTGAATCCTTGATATTGCCTTATCTCTTAAAATAGAACCAAATCTAGACGAAAATAAAACGGATACACAATCAATGGGTGACAAATTAGAGAAAACTGACCGAGAATGGCGCGAACAGCTTTCTGACCTGGCCTACCGCGTTACCAGGAAGGCTGCCACGGAGCGCCCGTTCACGCATGACAACTTCCCGAAGGAGCCAGGGTTGTTTCGGTGCGTGTGCTGCGATGCGGAGTTGTTTGATGCCTCGCACAAGTTTGATTCCGGCACGGGATGGCCGTCCTTCTGGGAACCGTTGGACGGTGAGGCGATTGACGAAAAGTCTGACTACTCGCTGTTTCGCAAACGGACCGAGGTCGTATGCAGCCGTTGTGACGCACATCTTGGCCACGTCTTCCCCGACGGCCCTGACCCGACCGGGCTTCGCTACTGCATCAATGGAGTCGCGCTGAAGTTCGATCCGGAATAACCGGGCAAGACCTGCATGAGGCGGACCTTCTGACCGGTCCGCAGGACGCCGGACAACCGCAAGTTGCAGACTGCACCCGAGATTGGCCGTGCACGATGCCCCAGGCATGACGCACGACTGGTATCCCAACATGCCATACATTCTTGTTGACCTCTAATGACACCGGTCAAATGAGGTTCGCTGGATCGCCTTTCTCCTGCTTGTCCATCGGTGGCTGCAACGCTCCGGCCGATGGCTCGGCGGTCATCACTCTGGCAGGTCCACAGGGCGCATCATGACGCGCATCGACCCGGCTTTTCTTATCGGGAAAAGGCCCTGCTGGGATCTATTCGGCCCAGTCCGCGCAACAGCTGATCGATGAATGTCAGACGGCCGACATTCGTTTCTGTCACACGACGCGATATTGCCACAGTCCGACCATCTCGCAATCCGTACTGTTCCACGTTGGAAACGGTTCCCTCTTCATCGAACGAAATGGCCACGACCCGGCGTTCGACTTCCTCCGTTTCCCTGTAGCCGTCCTGACGAAAGCGGCTGCCAATGTAGAACCAGGATTCGCCATAGGCATCATTCATCGTCGCGGGTGTTCCTGCGACCTCAAGGACATCCTCGCGGCCGCTTTCCCCGACCACGAGCTCATCCAGCAATTCCTCAGGTGGCGCATAGCCATGATCGGTATAGATTGGAGAACAAGCTGCAACCACAGCAAGGAATGCGGCCGCGGCAAGCAACTTACAGGTGTGAACAGAAAGACGCATGCGGGCTCCAGTACAGCCGCCGAAAGGGCCGACCAAGCCAATTGCACTATTCACGATTGCAAGTCCAGCAACTTTGC
The DNA here is from genome assembly GCA_963664715.2 of Paracoccaceae bacterium. Classification (GTDB taxonomy): domain Bacteria; phylum Pseudomonadota; class Alphaproteobacteria; order Rhodobacterales; family Rhodobacteraceae; genus JAPOXR01. The sequence goes on along the minus strand of CAXXUY010000002.1, from coordinate 440,710 downwards.
GGCGGTCGGCGGCAGGCAGGCAGACAACATCCTATAATCTCACGAGGATTGGCTTGAAATCTCGGCTCATCGAATATATCGCGCAGCGGCGACCAGTATTGGCGTGGCGAACAGAATTTCAATGAACGAACAGACCATCCACAGTTCGGGTGAAGGGACTTTCGCGTGCGAAGGCCAGGTGCTGGAAATCGCGGGCTTGAGCGAAAAATCGAGCAACAGGTTCCGATACACGCCCGGGAAGGCCATTCTGAAGGAATTGGCAGCCGATATTTCTGCAGTCGCGATTGTCAAGCTTGCATTCAGCGGCGAGATTCGGACGGTCACACCTGGCGAATGGCGACTCAAGGGCCACCTGGGCGCAACGGTTACCCAACAATGCGTCGTCTCCCTGGACAAGGTGAAAACACGGATCAGCGTTCCGGTCGAGAGACGTTATCTCTCTGACCCGGAGAGAGTCTATCCTGCCGTGGATTGTGCCGTTCCGAGAGATGACTCACTGGAATTGCTGACTCCCGAAGTTGACATTTATTGCCTGGTGAGGGAAGTCATGCTGCTTGAACTTCCCACCTATCCACGCAAAGACGATGCGGTCGTCCCGGACATGGCCGGAAACGGAACTGGCACAACCGATTACGATTTGGAGAGACGCCCGTTTGCCGTTCTGTCCGAATTCTGCCAAAGGCAAGCGAAGTAAACAAATTTGGGTTTGCGGGATTCGGAATTGAGTGTATTCTGCCGCGCCTTGTAACATGCTCGTCGCACTGCATATTGCAGGTTGACGGTCGACATTGTTGAGCGGCGGCAATGCTGAGGCAATAAGGCTTGATCTATGGCTGTACAACAAAACAAGGTTTCACCGTCACGACGGAATAAGCGTCGGTCCCACGATGCGCTTGGACCCGTCAACCGGAGCGAATGCCCGGAATGCGGGGAACTGAAGTTGCCACATCACGTGTGCCCCTCCTGTGGGCACTACAATGGCCGGTCGGTCGTCCAGAAGATCGAGGAAGACATCGACGACGCAGAATGATTGGCCTGCAGGGTTGTCGCAGGAAATGTCTACCGATCAGCGACAGTTGAGCGAAGTCACTGATGGCATCGTGATTTCCATTGACGCGATGGGCGGTGACCGCGGTCCGGGAGCAGTTGTTTCCGGATTGGCCAAGGCAGTCAGACTGCACCCGGATATCAAGTTCCTAGTGCATGGAGACAGGAAATTTCTGGCGCCCAGAATCAAGAAGAGTCGACGGCTTCGCAACCGGTGCGACCTGCGTCACACTGACGATGTTGTGGAGATGTCTTCAATTCCCAGCAGTGTCGTGCGTAATGGCCAGCATACTTCCATGTGGTCGGCGATCGACGCCGTTCGCAATGGAGAGGCCCAGGCCGCCGTGTCCTGCGGCAACACGGGCGCGTTGATGGCACTTTCCGTGCTGCGTCTCCGGCGGGCACCGGGCACCAAGCGACCTGCCATTGCATGTCACTGGCCTTCACGAAACAGCACGGGATTCTCAATTCTTCTGGATGTGGGCGCGGATATCAAGGCGGATGAACAGGACCTCCGGAATTTCGCTGTCCTTGGCGCCGAATACGCGCGACTTGGGTTCGGATTGCAAACTCCCCGGGTGGGATTGCTCAATATCGGCAAGGAGACATTCAAGGGGAGGAAGGAAATCCGTGTTGCCAACGAACTCATCTCGGAAGACGCGAGCAAGCAAGGGTTCGAATATGTCGGCTATGTCGAGGGGAGCGACATCCCATCGAACACGGCAGACGTGTTCGTGACCGATGGTTATACTGGAAACGCGATGATCAAGTCTGTGGAGGGAACTGCCTCGCTGATTCGAGAGTTTCTGAAGGATGCCTTCAACTACACTGTCCTTTCACGCATCGGAGCCCTTTTTGCGCTCACCTCCCTGCGGCGTCTCGCACGGCGAATTGATCCAAGACGGGTTAATGGTGGCGTATTCCTCGGGCTGAATGGCACGGTGGTCAAGTCGCATGGCAGTGCGGATGCAGTGGGTTTCGCGGCAGCTATCGACCTGGCAGCCCGCCTTTCGATGCCAGGACCTGCTCCGGATTCAGCGAGCCAGCCAGATGCTTGAGTCCTGTCCTGACAAGCAAGCTTGGCCCGTCGGATAATGGCGAGGCGGCGGTCAGTCGTAACCGGAGTCGGCCACTATCTACCGGCTCGCGCCGTCCCGAACACGGAATTCGAGAGTTTTCTTGATACTAGCGATGAGTGGATCACGACCCGGACGGGGATAAAGACGCGGTATTTTGCTTCGTCGACGGAAACAACTTCCGCAATGGCACTTGCTGCAGCTGAGGAGGCGTTGGAGGACAGCGGGATCAAGGCCAATGACGTTGACGGCATCGTGCTTGCCACTTCCACCCCCGACAATACGTTTCCTTCAACTGCGACCGCGGTTCAGGCCGGTCTCGGAATGAGTGGCGGATTTGCCTTCGACATTCAGGCGGTCTGCGCGGGGTTCGTATACGCGTTGGTCAATGCCAACGCACTGTTGATGGCAGGTGAAGCAAAACGAATCCTGGTTATCGGTGCCGAAACGTTTTCCCGAATCCTGGACATGTCGGATCGGGGCACCTGCATACTCTTCGGTGATGGGGCGGGTGCCATCGTGCTGGAAGCAGTTGATTCGAGTGGTGGCAATGAAGACCGGGGCATTCTGTCGTCTAGGCTGTGTTCCGATGGCCAGTTCCGGGACCTGCTCTACGTGGATGGAGGCGTATCGACAACACAATCGGCGGGACATCTTCGTATGAATGGACGGGAAGTGTTTCGACACGCAGTCGACAAGCTCACGAGTGCCTCAACTGACGCCCTGCAAGGCATCGGCCTGTCTGCACAGGACGTGGACGTCGTCATTCCCCACCAGGCAAACCTCCGAATCATTTCAGCCACGACAAAGAAACTTGGCCTTTTCGACAAACGGGTCGTCACGACTGTTGACCGGCACGGCAACACGTCTGCCGCTTCGATTCCACTTGCTTTCCACACGGCGAAGAAAGAAGGGCTCGTGAACCAGGGCGATCTTGTCCTGACAAAGGCAATCGGCGGCGGACTGACCTGGGGTGCAGTTGTCCTGCGCTGGTAGACGCGATTGCGGAAGAGTCTGGCTGTTTTGCCGCCAGTCAGCGAATTGCCGGCGGGACCGACCCGAATTGCAAATACAGTCTCCGATTCTAGGTGCTTGTCAATCCCGATAGCCTCGGCAATAATTGCGTCAATCGTAACGAATGGTCGGAATTGGAGGAACATTGAAACCTGTCACAAAAACCAGAGCCGACCTGACGAATGCAGTCTACAAGAATGTTGGGTTATCCCGCAGCGACTGCGCCAGAATGGTCGAAAGCGTACTCTCGATCGTTTCGGATTCCATTGTCAGAGGCGAAAACGTCAAGATTTCGGGATTCGGCATATTTGAAGTCCGAGAAAAGAGGGAAAGAACCGGCAGAAACCCCAAGACCGGTGTTTCCGCCAAGATTAGCGCAAGGCGGGTCCTGACATTTCGACCGTCGATTATTCTTAAGAACAAGGTCAACTCCGGCAAGTGATCCGGAGAACGATGTCAACAGACGAAAAATCCCGGGACGCATTCCGAACGATCGCGGAAGTCGGCGCAATACTGGAACTGCCGCAGCATGTGCTTAGGTACTGGGAAAGCCAGTTCAAGCAGATCAAGCCAGTCAAGCGTCAGGGAAATCGCCGCCTCTACCGCCCGTCCGATATCGAATTGATCGCCGGACTCAAGCAGTTGTTGCACGAGCAAAACTGTACATTGAGAGGTGCGCAGAAGATTCTCCACGAAAAGGGAGTCAAGCATGTTGCCACCCTCGGAGCCGAGAGCCTGGACTGGAGCGGTTCCCCTGGAGTGGAAGTCGAGACCCCTCGACAACGGGAGGCCGCGGAGGACGGCGTCGTGGATTCGGCCGAGACTGTCGCATCCGAACCCCGGGACATGGATGCGCCGGTCATCAAGGAAAGAGCAGCCACGACAACGGAACCGGAACCCGTAGTCAAGCACGCAGAAGGCCAGGACATCAAGAATGCTGTCGTCGTCAGTTTTTCCGCCTGCTCGCGGGAATTCTCCTTTTCATCCAGTTCCCTGGACAGGCTCAGCAATGAGGAACTCCGTCGCGTCAACGAACTCCTCGTCAGTCTGCATGCATTGAGAAGCGCAGCCGCAAAGGAAATTTCGGACATCAGTACGAAATTTGGTCTTGCCTCTACTCCCTGAAACTCAATAAGGTTTGCGGTCAGTCGGGCCATAGCGCAGTCAGGTCAGCGCGTTCGTCTGGGGGGCGAAAGGTCGCGAGTTCAAATCTCGCTGGCCCGACCATTCGTCAACGGCATCTATCCGTATTGTCGTGAGGCCGGTATGGGGTGCGGGGCATGAACGCTCAAGGCAACGGCGTACTTGCGGATTTCCAGATTCACGATCTTGTCGATCGCCGGACGATACATTCCGAAGATCCGATTGCACAAGGCCAGATCCAGCCGGCAAGCCTCGACCTTCGACTGGGCCGCCATGCCTATCGAGTTCGGGCGTCCTTTCTGGCAGGATCTGGCCGACCGGTCCGGGACCGGCTCAACCAGTATGAAATGCACCGGATTGACCTGACGGATGGCGCCGTCATGGAGAAGGGCTGCGTCTACGTGGTTGAACTTCTCGAACTCCTGGAACTCGACGGCACCGTGTGCGCAGCAGCCAATGCCAAGTCCTCGACAGGCAGACTCGACATACTCACCCGACTGGTCGTGGACGGAGGAACGGAATTCGACCGGGTGGACAGCGGGTATCGCGGACCCCTCTATGCCGAGGTTTGTCCTCGATCCTTCTCGATCAAGGTCCGGACCGGATCCCGGTTGAACCAGATCCGGTTCAGGTGCGGGGATACGGCCTTGACTGATACGAGCTTGAGGAAGGCGCATGACGAGTACGGATTGGTCGCGGGAAAGGCCTCAATCGACGGCGGTCTGGGTTTTTCCGTGGACTTGGACCGGCAGGGGGCCATGGTTGGCTACAAGGCCAGGCCACATGCCGGAATCATCGACATCGAAAATGTCGGTGCCTATGAAATCGCTGAATTCTGGGAACCGGTGTTTGCCGACAACAGCCGGATCATTCTTGACCCCGGGACCTTCTATATCCTGGTCAGTCGTGAATCCGTCAGTATTCCGCCCCAATTCGCGGCAGAGATGATGCCGTATATTGCGATGGCAGGTGAATTCCGGGTTCACTATGCCGGGTTTTTCGATCCCGGTTTCGGCTTCAGCGAAACGGGAGGATCCGGCTCCCGGGCTGTGCTTGAGGTCAGATGCCACGAAGTTCCGTTCCTGCTCGAGCATGGGCAGATCGTCGGACGCCTGATCTTCGAGAAAATGGCCGCGCGACCTGAAAGTCCCTATGGCACGGGATCCGGTTCAAACTATCAGGGCCAGGGCCTCAAGCTCTCAAAGCACTTCAAGCCCATACAGGCCGGCACCTAATCCTCTTCCCCATCGCCTGGACCGGGCGAGAGACCGGAAAAGAGACTGTCTTCGGACTGGCTTTCAAGCAGGCCTGCATCCCGGAGTTCCTTCAGCCCGGGCAGGTCGGAAACCGACTCCAGTCCGAAGTGGTCCAGGAACCTCCTCGTAACCAGGAAGGTCGCTGGCCGACCCGGCGTCTTCTTTCTGCGTCCAATCCCGACCCAGCCCAGTTCGATCAACTGGTCCAGTGTTCCCCTTGATACCGACACGCCGCGGATCTCTTCGATTTCGGCGCGGGTTGCCGGTTGGTGGTACGCGATGATCGCCAGAGTCTCGAGCGCGGCACGAGACAGGCGCCTGGTCACGGTTTTTTCTCGCTTCATCAGGTGTCCCAGGTCAGGTGCCGTCCTGAATGCCCAGGCATCGCCTACCTTTACGAGTGTCACACCCCTGTTGGCATATCTTTCTGCAAGACGGCCGATCGCCGCCCTGATGTCAAAGTCATACGGAATTCGATCCCGGAAATCTGTTATGGAAACGGGTTCAGACGAGGCAAAGAGAATCGCCTCAATCATCCTCTCCTGTTCGAGTTCTTCCAGGAACTCCGGAGGTTTGCCGATTTCATCGTCGTCAGCCACGTTCTAGACCCTGATTTCCTCGTACATCGATCGGAGCAAAGGGAGTTGATTGGCGCATTTCGAGCTTTCCGGATCTGGCAAGCTCAAGCGCAGCAGCAAAAATCGCCGCCGTCGCCGAACGAATCTCAGCGGCATCGCCAGCCCACGCCTTTGGCAGGAACTCAGCGAGGGTAGACCAGTTGGACGTGTTGACGATCAGGTTGACGATAATCTCCGCAGCCTCCTCGACGGCCATGTAACGCTGACGCACCGTGTCATACGGCCTGTAGTCCTTCCCGGCATTCAGCCCTGCATAGGCCTGCATGAGTTCAAGTATGGAAACCTGGTAGTCGGGCTGCCGGATCATCGAAAGCCGTTCGGGCATTCCCCTGGCGAAGAAATCTGCTCCCAGTTGTCGCCTGGACATGAGTTTTCTTGCCGCGTCGCGCATTGCATCAAGTCGGCGCAGCCGAAATGCGAGCCTCGCTGCCAGCTCTTCGCCACTCGGACTGTCTGGATTCGAGTCGGGCAGAAGGAGCCGCGACTTGATCAATGCAAGCCAGGCAGCCATGACCAGGTATTCTGCAGCCAGTTCGATGCGAATATTCTCCGCTGTTCGTATGAATTCCGCATATTGCTGCACAAGCTTGAGAACAGATATTCGCCTCAGGTCCACCTTTTGTTTGCGCGCCAGTTCCAGCAACAGGTCCAAGGGTCCCTCGAAACCTTCAACGTCGATGATGAGGACTTCCTGCCTGCTGGAGCGGCTTGAAAGCACCGCGCTCTGCAATTGACCGCTCAAGTCAGCACCTTCGTGATGTCGGCAAACTCGTCGCTCAAAGCCCTCATATCTGCCGCTGAGGTCCGGTCGATGGCCCTGAGTGCTCCATCCAGTCTCACTCGCGCCTCGGCTGTCATCTTGCCCGCCATTCCCGCGACCTTCCTCATTTCCGACAGATCGCCATTGCAGTGAAGCACCGCATCACAGCCGGATTCCAGCGCAGCGGCTACCCGCTCTTCCATCGGGCCGGCCAGAGCTGACATCGATATGTCGTCGGTCATGAGAAGACCGTCGAACCCGATCTCATCGCGTATGTACTCGATAACAACTGGCGAAACCGTTGCCGGTCGTTTCGCATCCAGAGACTTGTATACGACGTGGGCAGTCATCCCCATTGGAAGATCGTTGAGTGCCCTGAAGGCCTGGAATTCGGACTGCTCAAGTTGTTCCAGTGATTTCAGGTTCACGGGTATCTCCACGTGACTGTCGGAACCGGTGCCACCGTGGCCTGGAATGTGTTTGAGCACCGGGAGCACGCCTCCCGCAATGGTGCCATCTGCGACGGCCCGGGCGATTCTGGCCACCTCGGCGGGGTTCGATCCATAGCACCGGTTGCGCAACACCGCGTGGGTGTCGCCATTGGCGACATCAGCCAGTGGCACGCAGTTGCCGGTGATGCCGACACCTGCAAGTTCATGGGCAATCATGCGGTAGCGCAGCCACATCAATCTGGGACGCAACAAGGTGTCAACCATCGCACATTCATCAAGGGCGGGCGGCCACTCGCGCCATTCCGCTCCACGCAGTCTCTGCACCCTTCCACCTTCATGATCAGTCAGGACTGGTGCATCGTGCCCCGCTGCTGACCTGAGTTCGCTGGTGAGGTCTCGGATTTCGTCGACAGTGCCGGCATTTCTGTCAAACAGTATGAAACCCAGGGGCCTGACCTGTTCGAAGAACTCACGTTCACTCTCAAGCAGGCGCTTTCCGGAACATCCGAAAATGCAGGCCCCGAGACGCATCAGCGGCTCACGGTTGGAATGCAGGTTTCGTCTGCATTCGTAAGTTCTTCGCAAAACCACAGTGCAATCTCGCGGGCGCCGAATCCCGTCACTCTCAATCTGGTGATCAGCCGTCCGCCGCTCCACGCATTCTCAAGATACCAATCGACACCTGCAAACAGGTCCGGGAACCGTTTTTCGAGTCCAGACCACTTGATCAACGCCGCCGTCGCATCCGGAAAATCGCCAAGCTGTGCGACATCGGTTCCCGGTACAACGGTACCCGACAGAATCCGCCGAACACCACCCCTGCGGGAAGGCACGAACGAACGCCAGATTGCCTCGGCTTCGCTGGTCCGACCCGGGGATGATGATGCAGCATTGGCCCGGAGAAAACTCGTGCCGTTCAGCAACCGCGCCCTCTCCCTTCTGGCCCTGGGCGAGAGACCGATTTCTGAAAGTCCTGCCCCGACCGGTGCATATCCAGTTACTGTCGCTGCTTCCGGCGCATCGTTTCCTGCAATGATGTCATTGAGTGTGAAGTTCTGAAACCTCGTCAGCAGCCCACCCGGGTCTTGAGGTCGTATCTTCGTACCCCCGGCGGGCGCTTCAATAACTATGGCTTTGTACGCCCCATCCCTTTCGACCATTGCGCCGGAGACCATGACTGCACCGATCATTCCAATCGTCAGCACCAGCCCGAGCAGACCCCGGATTCTCCGAGGCCGGCGCCGGAACGGTTCAACATAAAGTTCCTGGCCATTTCCATCAGTGGTCGGATAAGCCATCTGCCTGTCGTCGCCCTGTCTGCCCGCAACTGCGAAAAACTACACCCGATTTTGCGCGGTTAGCTCCGCATCTCTCTGATCGGTGTCACCCCTAACATACCAAGCCCGCAGGAAATGACAATTCCTACGCTGCGCGCCAATGCAATCCGTGCCAAACTTGTATCCCGTTCAGTTTCGTCGAGGAGTCTAAGTTCCGGATCGGAATTCCCCTTTGACCAGACCGAATGAAACTCCGAAGCCAGTTCATTCAGGTAGAACGCGATACGGTGCGGCTCATGGTGCCGGGACGCCAGTTCAACGATTCGGGGCCACTCCGCAACCCGGCGGGCCAAGCCAACGAAGTCCGGTTGAGTTATTCCGGACAGGTTCGCATTCATCAGTTCGGAATCGTCGACTGGCATGCGGGCCGATCGCGCCTTTCCCACGACGGAACATATCCGTGCATGCGCATACTGCACATAGAAAACCGGGTTGTCCCTGGACTGCCGCCTGACCTCATCAAAGTTGAAGTCCAACGGCGCATCGTTTCTTCTCATCAGCATGACGAACCGGGTGACGTCGGGCCCGACAGCGTCGAGAGCCTCCCGCAACTGAACGAACTGCCCGGCCCGCTTCGACATCTTCGCTGCACCGCTGTCGGTAATGACCCGGACCAGTTGCATCAGCTTGATGTCAAACGGCATGCCGCCGTCCGACAAGGCTGAAACCACCGCCTTGATTCTCTTGGTGTAGCCGCCGTGATCAGCTCCAAGTACATTGATCAACTCGTCGTAGCCACGCGTAATCTTGTCGTAGTGGTACGCGATGTCTGACGCAAAATATGTCCAGGACCCGTCAGACTTTCTGGTCGGACGATCAACGTCATCGCCATGGGCCGTTGCCCTGAACAGCATCTGTTCTCTCGGTTCCCAGTCATCTGGAATATTGCCCTTTGGGGGTTCGAGTATACCCTCGTAAATGAGGCCCCGCTGTTCCAGTTCGTCGAGGGCGCTCGCAACCATGTTCCTGTCATGGAGCGATTTCTCGCTGAAGAAAATGTCCATGTTTACGCCGAGCAACTCGAGGTCTTCGCGAACAACTTTCATCATGGATTCAATTGCGTGCGTCCTGACCTCGTCAATCCACTCGGATTCCGGTCTTCCGACCAGACCGTCACTGTAGATATCCTTGAGGCTGTCTCCGACGGCCTTCAGGTATTCACCCTGATAGTCGGCGTCATCGAACTCGACAGCTTGGCCGTTCGCTTCAAGGTAACGCAGATAAGCCGACCGCGCGAGTGCGTCGACCTGGGCACCGCAATCATTCACGTAGTACTCGCGTACAACCTCGAATCCGGTGAATTCCAAGAGTCTCCCGAGTGAGTCGCCGAACACGGCCCCCCGCACATGCCCGACATGAAGCGGGCCGGTCGGGTTGGCAGAGACAAATTCCAGGTTAACCCTGCGGCCTTCGCCGGTATCCTTGCGGCCAAAGCCGGTTCCGTCCTCCAGTGCCTGGCGAACCACTGACATCCAGACCTGCGGCTGCAGACGAATATTGACGAATCCCGGTCCAGCCACTTCCACTTCGCGCACACGTGCATCCAGTTGCAGCAACTCCGACAATTCCCTGGCAAGTCCGGCCGGATTCTGTCCAATCGACTTGGCTGCGACGATTGCTGCATTTGTCGAAAGTTCGCCATGGCCGGTCAGTTTGGGCCGTTCGACCGTAACAGCGGAATACGGGATGTCATGGTACACGCCGCGGTTCTCGATCACTGCCTTCAGCAGAGCAACGACACTCGTTCTGAACTCGGCAAATAGGTTCATCGAAAACAATCTCCCTGGCGTGGCGGCGCAAGCCCTAATGCAAAAGGTCAGTCAACTGCGGACTAGTTATGGCGAGCGCGGGGGCAATGGCAAGAACGTCAGGCAACCGAGCGACCTTCTCTACCTTCCAGCCTGCGATGCATCCCGGTTGCAAAATTGTCCGTCATGCCGGCAATGAAATCGGCAAGCACGCGGGCTTTCCGGGCATCGGTACTGAAACTGTCAGCCTCTGCCCTCCAGTCGGAAGGAAGCAGATCGATGTCATTCATCAGGCGGGCAAACAGCGAATTGATGACTGTCTTGCCCTTCTGCCGCTCCATTTCTACGTCTCCGGTTCGGTACATGTTTTCTTTCAGAAAGCGCCTGATTTCTGCCAATGACGTCCTGATTTCACCAGAAAACCCGATTATGTTGCGATCGTGCGACCTGATATCGTCCGCTGAACCGGGGGCGAGTTCAAAGAGATTCTGCTCGGAATTCCTGATGATATCGCTTGTCAGCGACTTGAAGATTCCTCTCAGCAGCGTTGTAATCACTCGATCGTCTTCCACCCCCGGGTTTTCCGCCATCACCATGTTCAGAATCGGACCGGCGATTGGCAACGTGGCGATGTCATCGAGTTCGAACATTCCGGCAGCAATTCCGTCCTGCAGGTCGTGGCAAATATAGGCGACATCGTCGGCTGCGGCCGCGGCCTGCGCCTCACCGGCCGCCCTGAGTTCGAGATTGAGGTCCTGGATTCGGTTGTATTCGGCAAGAGCAAATGGAATTGCACCACTCACCGGCCCATTATGCTTGGCAATACCTTCCAGAGTTTGCCAGGTCAGATTCAGCCCATCATGGTCGATATACTGCCGCTCAAGTTTGGTGACTATGCGGATTGCCTGCGCATTGTGTTCGAATCCGCCAAATTCACGCATCATTTCGGACAACGCTTCCTCTCCCGAATGACCGAAGGGGGGATGACCCAGGTCATGCGCCAACGCGACGGATTCGGCCAAGTCGACATCAAGGCGAAGTGCGGCCGCGAGAGACCTTGCAACGCGGGCAACCTCGATCGTGTGCGTCAACCGTGTCCTGAAATGATCACCGTCTGGTGAAACGAACACCTGTGTCTTGTGCATGAGACGGCGAAATGCCTTTGCGTGGACAATCCTGTCACAGTCGCGCTGATATGGTGACCGTCGTCGGTCTTCGGTGATCTGGTAGAGCCTTGAACCGTTACTGGAAGGGAAGCAGGCAAATTTCGCCGGCCCTTGCTGTTTACGCGGCATTCGCGGTTACATCCTTGCCGACCAAATTCTCATTCCATATATTGTACATTGACAGAATTCCAAGTATTGAACCGATACAAGCATGTCCCTAGCCGTTCCACCCAGGGTATCCGACCGCGCATTCGAGAGACTGGCGGAAATCAACAAGCATTCCGGCGAGAACAGGTCGCTTCGGGTCGCGGTCAAGGGCGGTGGATGTTCAGGCTTTCAGTACGAAATACTCTTTGACGACCCGGCGGATGGCGACATGATACTCGAAGGCCTGGGGCAGACCGTACTTGTCGACAGCATCTCCCTGCCATTCCTGGAAGATGCAACAATCGACTTCGCAGAAGAGTTGATCGGGTCGCGGTTTGTCGTGCAGAACCCAAATGCGAAATCGACCTGTGGATGTTCCATGAGCTTTTCGCTCTAGGCGCACCACCGGCTTTCCATGAAGATCGCGAGTTACAATATCAACGGCATCCGGGCGCGCCTGCCGCGGGTCCTGGACTGGCTGGACGAATCTTCTCCGGACGTTGTCTTGCTGCAGGAAATTAAATGCGTCGACGAGGTCTTCCCGGTTTCCGAGTTTGAAAGCAGAAACTACACCGTGGCGACGCATGGAGAAAAACAAAGAAACGGAGTCGCGATCCTGTCGCGGCTACCGCTCGAGGAAGTCAGCCGGGGGTTGCCCGGTGACGAACACGACCTGCAGGCGAGATGGATCGAGGCAATTGTCGTCGGCGAACGCCCGGTCAGAGTCTGCTGTCTGTACCTTCCCAACGGCAATCCGGCGCCAGGACCAAAATACAGCTACAAGCTGGACTGGATGGCAAGGTTCGGCGGTCGGGCAAGGGAGCTTCTGCAACTTGAAGAAGCCACGTTAATGGCCGGAGATTACAATGTAATTCCGCAACCGGAGGACGCAATGTCGCCTGAAGACTGGGAAGGTGACGCCCTGTTCCTGTATGAAACCCGGGAAGCGTGGCGAAGACTGGTGAATCTTGGCTACACGGATGCATTTCGAGCCAGGACAGACGCACCGATGAACTATACGTTCTGGGATTTTCAACGCGGAGCCTGGCAAAGAAACGACGGCATTCGCATAGACCATTTCATGCTGACCCCACAATGTGCCGACCTTCTCTTGGATTGCCGGATCGACAAGCATGTGCGGGGATGGGAGAAGCCGTCGGACCACGTACCAATCTGGGTCGAACTCGACGCCTGACCGCTTCTGGATCAGCGCTGACTGCCCACGACATCCTTGTCATGAATCCAGCGCAACGGCAGCGACTCCAGCCCGGGAGAAATCCTGCCTCCGGCGGCGAGAATGCCCAGCAAGAGGTTGCGCGGCAAGCGCATTGACGTGTGGTAGACCCTGCCCTGCAACCTGGTTGCCGTTGCGACTCGCCGGATCCTTGATTCCCGGATTTTCCTGAAACTCGAGAAGGCAGTGGCAAGTGAGGAGTGCTGGGCCAGCTGACGCGACAACACCCATGCATCTTCAAGTGCCAGATTTCCGCCCTGCGCCAGGAAAGGAAGAACCGGATGCAGGGCATCGCCAATCAATGCCACCCTCCGACCGAACCAGTTTCTTGCCACGCCCGGGTCGCACAACAGCCATTTGCTGATCGACTGAGCTCTTCCCAGCATAGTCAGGATTCCATCATCAAATCCTGCAAATTCCCTGAGAATGCTGTCGCGGCTGTCCGGTTGGGGAGACTGATACACCAGAGGGGCCGATATGCGGCGAATTGCGACAACGTTCGCCGGACTGCCTCTTCCCGGACAATAAACGACGAGATGACGGTCGGCCGCGACAGTCAGCCCGACCATGCCTTGGTCGATTTGATGCCCGCCATCCTGCTCTACCGGAACCCTGGCCCGCCAGGCTACGTGGTCTGCCCGCAGCGGCGCTTCGCCAGTATTGAGCATCCTTCTTGCTCGCGAATGCAGGCCGTCAGCACCGATCACCAATGGTGACGAATGGACCGTAACATCCTCCAACCGGCATTCGACATGACCGCCTGATTCCGACACCAGGTCAACGTGGTTTCCGAATCGGATATCAACCCCGGCCGCCACGGCTGCATGGCCGAGGAGATGGACCAGGGCGGAACGCGGGACAAACAGGTAAGGACATCCACTGTTCCGGTAACGAGCAAGGTCTAAGCTCGTCAGAGTACGACCGGTACGATGGTCACGAAGCTCGGCCCTGGTCGCAACAATCCCGGCTTCAATCGCCTGGTCATGCAGGTCCAGACCCTCAAGAACCCTCATGCCGTTGGGTGTAATCTGAATCCCCGCGCCGGCCTCATCAAGCCGTAACGCCCGTTCCAGCACAGTGACTCGTCTTCCCGACCGGGCAAGCAGAAGTGCGATCGCGAGTCCTGAAATTCCGGCGCCAAGCACCGTGACATCACGCGGTGACCCGTTCATCTCATCCCGGGGAGTTGGTGCGGCCCGTACTGCGCTGTCGGAATTCGAAGCGAGGCCCTGTCAGTCGTCCCAGAATTCCCTTTCAGCCCTTTCATGTTGTTCCTGGGCCTCAAGACAATAGGTTGCAATTGGCCTGGCAATCAGGCGCCTGAGAGAAATCGGCCTTCCAGTCGACTCGCAATACCCGAACTCGCCATCTTCGATTCGGGCCAAGGCCTCGTTGATCTTGATCACAAGCTTGCGCTGGCGATCCCTGGTTCTGAGCTGCACCTGCCTTTCGGATTCTTCAGTAGCTCGATCCGCTACATCAGGAATGCTTCTTGCCTGCAGTTGCATCTTCTTGATGGTATCTCTCGACTGTGCAAGGATCTCGTTCCGCCACGCGACCAGCCGAATTCGAAAATATTCAAGCTGCAACTCGTTCATGAACGGCTCGTCGTCAGACGGTTCATAATCGTTGGGCAAATAAACAACTGATTTCATTCAGTCAGTCTCCAAGCACGGCAGAGTGCCGAAACTGTTGTCGCCTGCTAATGCCCATGACAGCCCGATTAGTCAATTTGGTTTTCGCAGTCATTTGCAATTTTCTGCCGTTTCGTAAAAGTTGTCCGGGTCGACAGCCGGTATTCAAAGTGTTTAACAGTCTCAACGAGCCCGACGGCTCAAGGAAGCCAGATACACGGGGGATCTCCCTGGCAGGGAGTGCCCTCGAACCGGGCAACACGACAGACGACGGTTTTCCGGCTCGCCGGGACCGGTTGGCGCTCAGAGTTGCCGGAACACCCAGATCCACGATCGCAAGCCCGGCAGTCGGGCAAGCGACTTCAACTCGCGGGAAAGAACCATGTTGGTAGTGCTCGGTGCGATATTTGGGGCGTTGCTCGGGGCTCGTGCCGCGGCAAGAAAGCAGGGCAACAGGCTAGACATTATCCAGTTTGGTGCCGTCTACGCGCTTTTATTCGCACTTGTGGGCCTATTCCTGACACTGGCGGCCGGCTGGCTGGAAATCGGATATACCGGCTAGTGCAAACCAATGGCGGGCGTTGGCGCCCAAGTCTGGCGAAAAGGCTCAGTGGGTGGGCAGAGTCTTTTCCGGGTTGGATGCCGCTGGCTTTTGCGCCTCCTGATCAGTGGCGATTCGTTCCCTGCAGGGCCTGCAGTGGCCTGAAACAGCCATGCGGGCTCATTCCACTCAACCAAGAATGGCATCAAGCGCGATAGCAGTTGTTCCGAATCTCGGCGAGTTGGCCTCGACATCCACATGCCCGGTTTCACCGGTTGATTCGATCCAGAACGCGGCCAAACCTCCTCTGAACGACAGCATCTCCGGCCCGATCCGGCGTGCAGGTCCGTCAACCGAGACTTTCAAGGGATCCATCAAGTAGGGAATTGGCATACCCGCCTGGTCAAGTGCATGCGCGGTAATGCGAACCGCGTCCTTTTCCGATGCAAGCAGGTGGTCGCTATCGGGCTCGAGCCTCAGTTCGGTTGCCACAGGATTCGCCACCATGAGAACTTCCGCCACCGTCTTGCCTCCGAGAATTCCGAGGAAACAGACATCCTGCCATTCATGGCCCCACGCCCCGAGGCTCTCCTTCGGGATACCGAGGTAATCAATGACGACCGGCGGGTTGGGCAGGTTCCGGTAATTGACCCGGTCCGGCGCAAATCTCATCGCAAGACCGATTCCACTGCGCATTTCCACCTCGTCGCAGTTGGTCAGGATCATGAGCGGCAGAACCCCGCCTATGCTCCTTTCCCCTCTGGCCCAGTAGGTCACTGGCCGCAGAACAACTCCTTCGTCTGGGTTCCTTTGGCTTGCATAGGCACTCGCGGCAAACTTGGGCAGGCGAAACATGTCCATGACGCCGTGATGGCAAATGCGATCGCCCGAGCCAAAGTCCTTATGCGTATTGTAATCTGCCATACACCAGCCGATGCTGCCGGAAATCTGCCGGTCACCGAACGACGCGTCGAGGACCTGCAGAAATCTCGTCACATGTTCCATCTGCCGTTGTTCATTATCCCAGATCTTGGTCGGGTACATGTGTCCGTTGAATTCGGTCACCATGTAGGGAACTGGCCTGTCCAGGCAGGTAACATCCTGCTGGCTCCTGAGGGGAATGCGACCGGTATTGACCCAGGGAAGATCTTCATTGCCGATGACAAAATCATTCATCGTGTACACATCCTCGAGAAACTCGCTCGCCGTGAAGTTGCGCACTCCGGCCGTCTGGCGTGTCGGATCCAGTTTTCGGGCAAGGTCATTTGTTCGCAGGTAGAACTCGCGATCATCCGGCGATTCGTTGATCCTGACCCCCCACAACACGATCGAAGGATGATTCCAGTCTCGCCTGATCATTCGGCGGACATTGTCTACGGAAATCTGTTTCCACCCGCTCCCGCCAATATGCTGCCAACCAGGGATTTCCTCGAAAACCAGCAAGCCTATGCGATCACAGTGATCGAGGAACCAGGGGGATTGAGGATAGTGCGATGTCCTGACCAGATTGCAGTTCAGTTCGAATTTCAGGATCTCCGCATCGCGTTCCTGGGCACGCCGTCCCATGGCGTATCCGGCATACGGGAATGACTGGTGCCGGTTGAGGCCAACAATGTTCAGTGGCCTGCCGTTCAGCAAGAAACCCTCTGGCGTGAACTCTGCTGACCTGAAGCCGAAGCCGGCCGCAAGCATATCGGAACCTCCGCGTTCACATTCGAGTACCAACTCGGCGCGGTAGAGCACCGGTGAGCCGATTTCCCACAGTTCCATTCCTTCAAGGTCCTGGAACTCGAACCTTCCCTCGCTTCCCCCTGTTTGCTGTTGCTTGACCGCGACGCGATTACCCGCGGCATCAAGGATCTTGCAGGTTATGGTGCCGTTTACGGGAGCGACCCCGGAAAGTTCATACTTTACAACTACCTGTTTCCTGGCGTTCAGCGGATCAGGCGTTTCAACCTTCAGGTTTTCGATCCAAGTCTTGCCAGTCAGGACCAGCCAGGCGTCACGGTAGATCCCCGCATATGTCAGGTAATCAATCTGCCCACCGAACGGAGGAATATCCGGGTTCTCCCTGCCACTGATCCTGACCGTAACAAGGTTCGAACCCCGGACAAGCCCCTGCGTCAGAGTTGCAAGAAACGGCGTATAACCATCGGCATGCGAAACGATTCTGGTTCCATTCAGGTAGACGTCCGAGTCTGCCATCACCCCGTCAAATTGCAGTCGAATTTCCCGGCCTGCGAATTCCGGTTCCCAGGGAATCTCCTTCTGGTAGCAGAACTCCCTCTGGTAGACTCTCTCGTCAAAGTAGTTGAGTGGCAGATCAACTGCATTGTGAGGAAGCCTGACAGGATGCCCGTCGTGCAACTTGCCTGCAGAGCCGGTGTCAAATCCTTCGCTGAACACCCATTGGTCGTTGAAAGGACGAACAGTTCTCAATTGATATCCTCCTGCCGTGTTGGCATTTCCTGGTCAAAATGCCGGATTCCGGCACGAACATGGACGTATTCCAGAACACCGAGTTAATCCAGAACCAGTAGCCTGACCTGCGTGCATGATTTCAGGCAGCGAGGACGAATGGCCGCTGCAAGAAGGGACGCCCCGCAAGTACAAGTCCTGAGGTCAGCCGGCAGGGATCAATGCACAGCGCATCCATCCGTCCACTCCTGTTCCAGTCCGGTTCCAGTTCAACTCCGCCCGACATCGTCTTCGCCAGGATTGCCGGTCACGACCGTGAATCCGGCAGGCCGGAACCGGCAAGGGCGCGATTCCGAGTTCCTGGGGACTTGACGTGCAAGCGTGACGCATGAAACACAACAATCCCGAATCTCGACCAAATGACAGAACTTCACACTGATTGAGAAAATTGCATGAATTGTCCTGAATGGATCGCAGTCGATTGGGGGACGACGAATCTCAGGGCCTGGGGAATGTTAAACAACGGGACGGTCTTTCGAAGGATCGAGTCCCGTCTTGGCATGGCTCGAGTCGAGCTGGAAGGATTCGAGGCCGCCCTGACGTCAGTTGTTGGAGACTGGCTGTCTGTCGACCGACAAATTCCCGTGATCGCATGTGGCATGGTTGGAGCCGACCAAGGCTGGATTCATGCACCGTATCGCTGTGCGCCTTGCACACCGGTTGCACCTGGTGGGCTTACGACTCCTGTCGTTTCAGATCATCGGATTTCGGTTGCAATCGTACCCGGCATTTCCACGACCCGTCCGGGCCCGGATGTCATGCGGGGAGAGGAATCGCAAATTGCAGGTCTCCTTTCGATACTGCCAGAGTTTGAAGGGGTTGTATGCCTGCCCGGAACCCACTCCAAGTGGGTTAGCGTCAACTCCGGTCATATAACCGGTTTCCAGACGTATATGACCGGAGAACTGTTCGAATTGCTCGGAACCAAATCCCTTTTGCGTCACTCTGTTGACAAGTCGGGCTGGCGTGAAAGCGCTTACCTGGAGGCGGTTGAGCGGAGCATGCGAGATCCCGCCAGGATATCGGCCAGTCTGTTCTCGGTTAGATCCGAGTCGCTTGTCTGCGGACTGGAACCAGCCGATGCAAATTCGCGTCTGTCCGGGATACTGATCGGCACTGAACTGGCATCGACCCGGTCACTCTGGAGTGATCAGGACCTCGTTGTCCTGGGATCAGGAACTGTGCATGCTGCCTACACTTCCGCATTCAAGGGGATCGGCAAGGCAATTGAAACAATGGACTCGGAAGTCGCTGTCCTGAACGGCCTGAGCCATGCCTACCGATTGTCGGGGCGGGTGTAATGCCGCGGCGACTGGTCGCAATTCTGCGTGGAATTCAGCCGAAACAGGTCGCACAAGTCGGAGAACGACTGGTCAATCAAGGCATAGGAATCATTGAGGTTCCGCTGAACTCACCGGAACCCTTCACCAGCATCTCGGTTCTGGCGAGACAGTTTGGGAACGACGCGGTCATTGGGGCGGGGACGGTGTTGACGCCGGGCGATGTACGGCGCGCTGCCGAATGCGACTCCCGCATCATCGTGTCGCCGAATACCGACAAGCGGGTGATCAGGGAAACCAAGAGACTCGGCATGGATTCCTGGCCTGGAGCGATTACGCCGACGGAGTGTTTCTCGGCACTCCGGGCGGGAGCGGATGGCGTCAAGTTGTTCCCAGCCAGACTCGTCGGACCTCAAGGTGCAGCTGATATGCGTGCCGTTCTTCCCGCCGGCACCCGGCTGATTGCGGTCGGCGGCGTTGGCCCGGAGCAGTTCCCTGACTGGATCAGCCGCGGAATCGATGGATTCGGCATTGGATCCAGTCTCTATTCACCCGACATTCCAATCGACATGATTGAAGAGAGAGCAAGACGGATTGTCGAGGCATATGATCTGGCGATGATGCATCCTTCCATCGAGGTGACAGAACCATGATCTCGAAGGCCGCGCTCATTGTCTTGCCGCTGATCTACATGTTCGCCGTATTCATGCTGTCAGCCTGGCGAACCCAACGACAAATCAGGAAGCAGTCGTCCGAACTCTCGGACCCGGTGATCTTGCGGCTGAACGCCAGACTGGCCAAGGCCGCGGGAATTACTGAAGTTTCAACCTCGATTTACGAAGTCGCCACGATCAACGGGCTGGTGACGGCAAATGGAGACATTTACCTGACCCGTGGTCTGTACGACTGCTTTCAGCGCGGTGATGTGTCCGCCGAGGAACTAAGCTCCGTCACTGCGCATGAACTCGGACACCTGGCGCTGGGACACACGAAAAAGCGCCTCGCGGTGTTTGCGAGTCAGAATGCAATACGCATGGCTCTTGGAATGGTGCTTGGGAGGTTTATTCCATTTTTCGGAGGACTGATTGCCACCGGCCTTGTCAAGCTGCTCGGTTCCAGGATCTCTCGCGTCGATGAGCTGGAAGCGGACAAATTCGCGAGTGCATTGTTGTTCAAGGCAGGAATCGGAACAGAACCCCAGAAGAACATGCTTCGCAATCTCGAGAAAGTTGCAGGACGGCCTGCTGCCGGGATCGCCTGGCTCATGAGTCACCCGAGCATTGCGGTTCGCATTAGGGAGATCGAGAAGAACGAGCGCCTCTGGACGAACAGCAAGAAATCCCGCATCAGCTGACCTGCAACCTGTCAGACGCTTCGGACTGCCTCGAAGAGGCTAGAGTCTGTACCCAAATTGTATGAACCATGCTATAGAGAGTTGGATCGGATTGTTTGATGGAGGTGGAGTTGTCTGGTGATCGACACGATATGACGGAGGAGGAATGGGAGTTGTTGAGCTCGGTGATGCCGACGGGACGTCGGGGGCCTGTCCGCAGGAACGACCGTCGGATCATGGACGGGATCTTTTTCATTCTGCGGGCTGGCTCGCCCTGGCGTGACCTGCCCGAGCGTTACGGCCCGTATACGACCTGCTACAACCGCTACAACCGCTGGAGCAAGGACGGGACCTGGGCGAGGATTATCTCGGATCTTCAACGGTTTGCCGGCCTGGACGGCGATGACGAGGATGGCCCGGACGGTGGTTCGGCGGCCAGTCTGGGGGAGCGGATGATCGACTCCTCGGCGGTGCGGGTACACAAGCACGGCTCCGGCTCGCGCCGGGACGGTGAGCCGCGCGAGATCGGGCGCAGCCGTGGCGGTCTGACGACGAAGATCCATGCTGCGCTGGACGGTGCGGGGCGATCGCTTGCTGTGCGGCTGTCGCCGGGACAGGCGGCCGACTGCACGCATGCGCCGGAGTTGCTGGTCGGCCTCGAGGCCGGAACCAGGGTGATTGCCGACAGGGCCTATGACAGCGACGCCATCCTGGACCTTGTCGCCGAGGCTGGCGGGGTTGCCGTGATTCCCTCCAAGGCGAACCGGAAGGTGCCACGGGATCTGGACCGGGACCTATACGCCAGGCGCAACCTTGTGGAGCGTTTCTTCGGCAAAATCAAAGAGTTCCGGAGAGTGGCAACAAGATACGAGAAGCGGGCCAGGAACTACCTGTTGTAGGTTCCTGAATTAATCCGATCTGATCGGCACGTTCCTTCCCGGATATCTTCGTGCACGGATTGCCAAGTTTCCGGTACAATGCGGGACGCCGGCACCTGCCGTTTCCTTTCCCGGCAGCCGCTTTCCGGCAGCGGGAAAGTCCGGCCGCTGTCGCATTGCCTTGCGCTCCTTTCGGGCGAAAGTGATCCGCAGGTGATCCGAAGCAGGAAAGGGTGGCCCGCGCGAATGACACTCGCCGGGCCGCGGACGACCAGTTCAGCTATTGTTGGTGACAGGACTGACCGCCGAGGAATACGTTAGCACGGAAGCCTGGCGCGACGCCAGACTGGAGGTTTGCCCGAACCATCCGGACGGCGGCTGCTCCCTGGCCAGTCATGGCACCTACGAGCGCAAGACCCCTGCGGGCACGCGGATAGCGCGCTGGTACTGCCGGGAGTCCCACACCACCTTCAGTCTCCTGCCGGAATTCCTGGCGGCGCGGACGCCGGGGACCCTGGATCAGGTCGAGGAGGCCGTGGTCGCTTTCGAGACGGCGCCGGGCGTGCAGGCGGCGGCGCGGCAGGCCCGTCCGGGCCACCACATCTCCGATCGCGGGGCCGAGCGGCGCTGGATCCGGTGGCGGGCCCAATCCATCCACCGCTTCCTGGCCATCGTCATCGGCCTGTTCCCGGACCTGTTTCAGGGCGCGGCGCCGGAGATCGCCGCCTTCCGGGCGCGGCTCGGCACCGAATCCGTCCTGAGAGAGCTGCGCGGCCTCTGCGCCGCCCACCTGCAGCACCTGCCGCCGCCCGTCGGATTCCGTCCCCCCGGAACCGGCCACGGTACCGTACGGGGCCCGCCAACACTCCGTGACCCCTGATCCTTGCGTCCCGGGTTCCGCAGACTGGTCGAATCGGGGCCGTGGAGCCCCGGAACGGCAAGGAGACCCACATGACGAAAGATGACGACAGCCTGCGACGGGACGTCGCGCTCTTCAGGTACGGACTGATCGCGGACCTGCTGGTCCAGCCTGCCGGCAGCCACGAGATCGTGGCAGGCCTCCGCGACCGGGCTGCGCGGGACCACGTGATTCCGGGCACGAACCGCACCCGCGTCGGCGAGCAGACCATGCGCGACTGGATGCGCCTCTACCGGTCCGGCGGCTTCGACGCGCTCTTCCCGAAGCGGCGGCGCGACGACGGAAAGCCGCGGCGGCTGGCGGTCGAGGCGTCCGAGGCGCTGATCGCCGTGAAGCGGGAGAACCCCGCGTTCAGCGTCCGCGACGCCATCGCCCGGGTCCGGGAGGACGGCGACGTCCCCGCGGACGTGCCCCTGCCGCCCTCGACCGTTCACCGCCTCCTGTCCCGCGAAGGGCTGATGGGGAATGACGACGGAGCGCCGCCGCAGGACCGGCGGCGCTTCGAGCACCCGAACGCGTGCGATCTCTGGATGTCGGACGTCATGCACGGCCCGAAGTGCGGCGACGGGCACGGGCGGCGGCGCAAGACGTATCTCCTGGCGTTCATAGATGACTGCACGCGAGTCGTCCCGCATGCGGCCTTCGCGTTCTCGGAGAACACCGCCGCCTTCCTGCCGGTGTTCAAGCTTGCCCTGCTGAAGAGGGGCTATCCCAGAAAACTCTACGTCGATAACGGTGCGAATTTCCGCTCCCGGCACCTGGCGCTCGTCTGCGCCAGGCTCGGCGTCGTCCTGATCCATGCGCGGCCCTGGCAACCTTCTGGAAAGGGAAAGATCGAACGCTGGTTCAGGACTGTCAGGCGCAGCGTCCTGGAGAGGCTCGAGGACGGGGACACCCGCGACCTCGAAGCCATGAACCGCCGGCTTCACGCCTGGATCGAGGGCGAGTACCACGCCCGCCCCCATCGCGGCCTCGGCGGCATGGCCCCGCTCGACAGGTGGTCCGCCACCGCCGGCGACGTCCGCCATCCCGGCCCCGGGCTCGATCTCGACGACCTCTTCCTGTTCGAGGCGAAGCGCCGGGTCGCGAAGGACCGCACCGTCAGCCTCAGGAGCCGTGCCTACGAGGTCGATCCCGCCCTCGTCGGCGAGACCGTGACCCTGCGCTTCGATCCGGAGGCGCCGGCCCGGCCCCTCAAGGTCGTCCATGACGGCCGGGACGCCGGGCTGGCGACGCCCCTGGACGTGCATGCCAACGCCGCCGTCAGGCGCGGCGAAGGCCGGGACGGGCCGCCGGCCTCGTCCATCGCCTTCCGCGACCTCGGCAGGAACGGGGAGGACGGGCGATGATCCGGAAGCACTTCGCCTTCACCCGAGAGCCGTTCACGGACGGGATCGAGGCCGACGAGTTGTTCGAGCATCGCGCCCATGCCGAGGCCGGCGCCCGGATCCGCCACCTCCTCGATCTCCGCGGCATCGGCCTGCTCACCGGGGAGGTCGGATGCGGCAAGACCACCGCCTGCCGGCACGTGATCTCGACGCTGCATTCCGGGCTCTACCGCGTCGGCTACGTCGCGCTGACGACCGGAAGCGTCCTCGACATCTACAACATGATCGCCTGGGCCTTCGGGCTGGAGGTCCAGCGCTCCCGCGCCGCCGCCTACAGCGCCATCCGCGCCGAGATCTCCCGCCTGGCCCGGGAGGCCCGGCAGACGCCGGTGCTGGTCGTCGACGAGGCCCAGCACCTGCGGCCCGAGATCCTCGAGGAGCTGCGGCTCCTCACCAATTACGACATGGATTCCGACAACCGGCTCTGCCTGCTGCTGGTCGGGCTCAGCGAGATCCGCAAGCGGCTGGCCATGGCCATGTGCGAGTCGCTGGCGCAGCGCCTGGTGGTGCGCTGCCATCTCGGCGGCCTGGAGCGCGACGAGGTGGAGCCCTACCTGAAGCACCGGCTGAAGCTGGCGGGCGCCGCCGACGTCCCGGTCTTCGCCCCGAACGCCGTCGAGGCGCTGGCGCAGGCGGCGCGGGGAATGCCGCGCCGGGTAAACCGGATCGCTCATTACGCTCTCTGTGCCGCCGCCGCCGGCGACGTCCGCCAGGTCGACATCGAGCATGTCCAGAGCGCGGTCGAGGAGCTGAGTCCATGACCCGGAGGGAGCAACGGGCGCTGGCCGACACGCTCAGGACCCTGCCGCTCGAAGAGGTCGCCGCCGCGCTCGGCTATCGCCGGGACCCGCGGGACCGCGCGCGGTGGAAGCGGAAGGGGTCCGTCATCAGCCTGACGGGCGCGAAGTTCTTCGACCACATCCTGCAATCCGGCGGAGGCGGGGCGATCGACCTGGCCATCCATGCCCGTCAATGCGGCTTCCGAGACGCCCTCCGCTTCCTGTCGGGCCTCGGCCATGCCGGCCACGGTTCCGCCGCTCCGGTCCCGAACCGCGCGGCGGAACCAAGACTCCCGCCGCGCGCGGCGCACAACTGGCCCGCGGTCCGCGACAGCCTCACGCGGGTCCGCGGCCTCGATCCCGGCCTGCTCGACGACGGCTTCGCCGCCGGCCTGGTCTACGCCGACGACCGCCGGAACGCCGTCTTCGTCGCCCGTGACGCCACGGGCCGGGCGACCGGAGCCGAGATCGTCGGCACCCGCCACCGGGACGGCGAACGGTGCTTCAAGGCCATGGCGCCTGGATCGCGCAAGGCAAGGGGCGGGTTCTGGATGGCGGCGAAGGACGGGGAGCCGGCCTCGGCCCTGCTCGTCGAGAGCGCGATCGACGCGCTCTCCGTGCTGACGCGGCCGCCGCCCGGTGCCGGACACTTCCGGGTCGTCTCGACCGCGGGCGTCTGCACCGCCGTCCCGCCATGGCTGGAGGCCTTCGGCCTCAAGCGCATCGATTGCGGCTTCGATTCCGACACCGCGGGGGACAGGGCCGCAGACGCCCTCGCGCAAAGCGACATACGGGTCCGGCGGGTCCGGCCGGACGGTGCCAAGGACTGGAACGACAGGATCCGGAGACCCGAGACGGCGCCCGCGCCAGCCTGAAAGAGGTCCGGCCGAACCTGATGATCGCGGCAGCCGCCGCCGCCATCGCCTTCCGAAAACGCCGAGGCAGTCGCCGTGCAGACCTCCGGTCGCCGGAAAGGAAGGCGTGCGGATCGAACCTGAACTGGAACCAATGCCAATGTCCGGAGATGTCGGAAAACCGTGGGAAGAAACACCCGAACCTGCACGAAACGATCCGGGAAATCCGCAACGGATCAATCAGAAATACAACACCTGTCCACCGTGCTGCTTGCCGAGACACGCTACCTGCTGCGAACTCTGGCAAGGCGATCAATTGAGTCCACGCCCTAGTCTCCTGAATCTGAAATTCGCATCAAACCTCTTCGCTCACGCCGAGCTTGTTCGCCTTGAGACAGAACCTCCTGACTGACGCAAGGATCTCGTCGGCGGATTTGACCCACTTGTAGGGCTTCGGCTTCTCGTTGTGCGCGTCGATGAAAGACATGATGTCGGCGTTGAGCTCCGCAACCGAGAGGTGAACGCCTCTCTGCAGCTTCTTCCTGGTCAGTTCCGCAAACCAGCGCTCGACCTGGTTGAGCCATGACGCCGAGGTCGGCGTGAAGTGGACATGCCAGTGCCTGCGGCGGGCAAGCCACGCCCTGACCTTCTCCGTCTTGTGCGTCGCGTAGTTGTCCATCACCAGATGAACGTCCAGCCCTTCGGGAACCGCCGCCTCGACCTCCTCGAGGAAGCCGAGGAACTCCGTGGCGCGATGGCGCCTGCTGCACTTGCCGATCACCGCGCCGGTGGCCACGTCGAGCGCGGCGAAAAGCGTTGTCGTGCCGTGGCGGACATAGTCGTGGGTTCTCCGCTCGGCCACCCCCGGCGCCATCGGCAGGACCGGCTGCGTCCGGTCCAGCGCCTGGATCTGCGACTTCTCGTCGACGCACAGGACAACCGCACGGTCCGGCGGGGCCAAGTAGAGCCCCACGATGTCCTGCACCTTGTCAACAAACAGCGGGTCCCTCGAAAGCTTGAACGTCTCGCTCCGGTGCGGCTTCAGGCTGAACGCCGACCAGATCCGGTGCACGGTCGTGTGCGACACCCCCGTCTTCTCGGCCATGCTCCGGACCGACCAGTGCGTCGCATCCTTCGGCATCGTGTTCAGCGTCAACTCCACCACCTCCGCCACCTTGTCGTCTGTCACGGTGCGGGGCCGACCGGAGCGGTACTCGTCCGAGAGGCCCCCGATGCGCTTCTCGGCGAACCGCCTGCGCCACTTGCCGACAGTGTGCTCGTGAACGCCGGTCCGCCCGGCGATCTCCCTGCTTCGGAGCCCCTCGGCACACAGAAGGATGATCCTGCAACGGTCGGACAGCGACCTCGGCGATTTGTGCCTTCGGACATGCGCCTCGAGAAACTCGCGCTCCTCCTCGCTCAGCACCACTTCCACTGCCTTGCCTCTCATCGAACTGCCTCCTGTTGGTGTCACTTGCCGCTTTGATAACAACTATCGTTACAGAAGACTAGGAAGCATCCAGGACATGCACCTCTCTGGATGTCAGTGCCCTTTCCGGACTGCGCGACCCTGCCAGCGCCCAAATTGCCTTGGAAATCCTGCATTGCAGGAAAACGGCTTTGCCGATTGAGTGTTGCCGCGAACTCGCGAGATTGTCGTTGGTGGTCAGCGCTCAATCGCTCTGGACCCGTCTGGGCGTCCGTTAGCTGACATCCTTTGTCCGGTGGAACGCTCCCTCTACCGAGTTCACGAGTCCGTGGACTCTGGCGACAATCGAGGAAAAGATGTCCTTGAGAGCCTGGGCACGCAGTTCAGATGCCCGTCTGTGTATCTCATGGTAGTCTATGTTGTTGACATCGACCGGATATTCCACTGCAACCTCCTTGTCTGCTCACTACAGATATAATGTCGCCGGAAGCATTTGGGAGACAGGCAGGTGCAAAGCCGGATTGCCGCTGTTGCATGGAACGGGATGCTGATGCCCAGGACGAATGGCCGGATCCGCCGACTTGGAGTCGCGTCTGATGCGCAGGACTGCCCGGGCGCAACCGGTCGATGGTTGCACCCGGTCTTCACTTGATTGGGGTCAGCTCAACTCAAAGCGATCAAGGTTCATGACCTTGGTCCACGCCGCCACGAATTCGTCGATGAAACTCGAATGCGAGTCATCGCAGGCGTGAATCTCAGCTAGTGCACGCAACTGTGAGTTCGATCCAAACACAAGATCCACCTCGGTTGCGGTCCACTTTATCACTCCGCTAAACTTGTCGCGTCCCTCGTAGATTCCGGAAGTTCCGCCGAGGAGCACCCATTCTGTTGACATGTCGAGCAGATTGACAAAGAAATCACTGCTCAAGGTGCCGACCCTGTCGGTTAGAATTCCGTGTCTGGATCCCCCGGCATTTGCGCCAAGGGCGCGCATCCCGCCGACAAGTACCGTCATTTCTGCGGCTGTCAGTCTCAGGAGATGTGCCTTGTCGACCAGGAGTTCTGCCGATGAGCGAACCTGTTCGGAAGCCAGGTAGTTGCGGAACCCGTCTGCCTTTGGTTCCAGCACGGCAAATGACTCGGCATCAGTCTGCACATCGGTTGCATCAGTCCGTCCTGGAGTGAAGGCCACTTCAATATCGTGCCCTCCTGCATGCCCTGCCTGCTCAATAGCAGCGCATCCACCCAGCACAATCAGGTCAGCGAGCGAAACCCGCCGGTTGCCGGACTGCCCTGAATTGAATTCCGACCGGATCGCTTCAAGCGATGACAGCACCTTTCCGAGTTCACCAGGGTCGTTAGCGTCCCAGTCTTTCTGCGGCGCCAATCGAATCCGAGCACCGTTGGCGCCGCCTCGCCGGTCGGTTCCGCGGAACGTGGAGGCCGCCGCCCAGGCGACCCTGACCAGTTCCTGGACAGACAAACCGGACGCCAGAATTTTCGATTTGAGCGAAGCAATGTCATTCGCATCGATCAGTTCGTGATCGACGGAAGGAACCGGATCCTGCCAGATCTGCGGTTCCTCGGGTACAAGTGCGCCCAGGCCGCAGACATGTGGGCCAAGGTCACGGTGGGTGAGCTTGTACCACGCCCTTGCGAAGGCATCGGCAAACTCCTCCGGGTTCTTGTGAAAACGGCGCGAGATGGGCTCGTAGACAGGGTCGTACCGCAATGAAAGATCGGTTGTCAGCATGATCGTCGGGATCATGTTGCCTGATCCGTCTGCCTCCGGCACAAGGTCCTCGTCGGCCACATCCTTCGGCGTCCACTGCCAGGCGCCGGCCGGGCTCTTGGTCTGCTCCCATTCGTAGCCGAACAGCATGTCAAAATAACCTTTGTCCCACTTGGTCGGGCTTGAAGTCCACGCCCCCTCGAGACCGCTCGTCGTCGCGTGGATACCCAGTCCACTCTTGAAGTCGTTCTTCCAGCCGAGTCCCTGGTCTGCAATTCCCGCACCTTCCGGCTCCGGTCCGACGAGGGATGGGTCGCCAGCGCCGTGACACTTGCCGAACGTATGCCCACCGGCGATCAGCGCGACGGTCTCTTCGTCGTTCATCGCCATACGACCGAACGTATCCCTGATGTCATGCGCCGCCAGAAGCGGATCGGGATTTCCGTTGGGTCCTTCCGGATTGACGTAAATCAGGCCCATCTGCACGGCTGCCAAAGGATTGTCGAGTTCGCGTTCGCCACTGTATCGCTCGTCATCCAGCCACACGGTTTCCGGACCCCAGTAGATGTCCTCTTCCGGTTCCCAGACGTCCTCGCGCCCTCCTGCAAATCCAAAGGTCTCGAACCCCATGGATTCCAGCGCGCAGTTGCCCGCAAGGATCATGAGGTCGCCCCACGAGATTTTTCGACCATATTTCTTCTTGATCGGCCAAAGCAGCCGCCGTGCCTTGTCAAGGTTGCCGTTGTCCGGCCAACTGTTCAACGGCGCGAATCTCTGCGTACCCGTTGTCGCTCCGCCGCGACCGTCCTGGATCCGGTAGGTTCCGGCGCTGTGCCAGGCCATTCGGATGAAGAGTGGGCCATAGTGGCCATAATCGGCGGGCCACCAGTCCTGACTGTCCGTCATTAGCGCATGCAGGTCCTGACAGACTGCCTCGAGATCAAGGCTCTTGAACTCGGCGGCATAGTCGAACGACTTACCCAGCGGACTGGTCCTGTGCTCATTCTGCCGAAGGATGTTCAGATTGACCTGATTTGGCCACCAGTGCTGATTTGCGATACTTCCAGTCGCCTTCTGGCGATTGGAACCGCTGATTACTGGACACTTGCCAGTGTCTTCTACAGGTGCTCCGTCCAATTTTCTCTCCAAATCTTGGTTCAGAACGTCGGTTGCAGTCAAAAGCAGAAAACGACCTGCTGCCCGGATCGCAACCGCCCAGCTTCATTTGACACTTAGAATAGGATCAATTTGGTGATCAACAAGAATATTTCCTGCCTGGCAGTTGCAATTCCCGAATCCTGCCGCGCCGGCCGGATGAGACAAACCGGAGAAACGGGAAGCCTATCACCAGGCAAGAGTTGGTCTTGAGTTCAGCGTGGCCGCAAACAGGACTTCATTCAACTATGGTAGAATCTGAGTTCGCTACCATCGGCAATCGCCAGTTCAAGCCACCGATTCAAGTATTCGGCCTCGGAACGCCTGCAGATTATGCGGGCGGTGACATCGTCCACAAGCCAGAACGCAGCCTGAACCTGGCCGATCCGGGATCTCCGGAATTCGCCGATGCCGAACGAACCCGGAGACATGTCTGAAGGCGTACCCTTGGCCAGTATGTCTCGAACCGGTCCGGAAATTTCGACCTCGACCCTCATATCCGACACGTCGGCAACCAAGACGTGCAGTCCCTTCAGCGCCTTGTTCACGGCGTCGACTGTCTTTGAAGCTCCATTGGCCGGCATGACGAGCAGTTCGTCCGGCGACATCCATGCGACCTCGATTCCGCCCTTCCGAACGATCTGCCCTGCCCGCGGCAACTTGGCCCCGATTGCAGAAGCCAGGCGCGCCGCCAGCTCAGAGTCGCCGAGATCGCCGCGCAACATGACCATGCTTCTACCGGGAATCTGCCGGAATCCAGTTTCTCCGGGCCGGTTGTCTTTCTCAGGCATTGAGTTGCGTTCCTTCCGGATCATAGAAGACCGTGTCCGTGACCCTTGCATCGACCGGACCGTCCCTAGTCGAGAAATGAAGCACTTCACCCATCCGTTCAGGCCCGCGCCGAATCAGGGCAAGCGCGATCGTCCTGTTCAGGATTGGTGAAAAATAACTGGACGTTACACGACCAAACATCTCGTTGTGGCCATGCGCGTTCTTGCCCGTTCCGATGGCATGCGACCCGCTTGGCAACTCCGCCGATGAATCGACCGTCTTCAGACCGACGAGCTTCCATCGGCCGGGATCCCTCATGTGTGGCCGTTCCTGGGCCCGCTTGCCCAGGAAATCCCTCTTCTTCTTCGAGACAGCCCACTCAAGCCCAAGATCCTGGGGAATGACGGTCCCGTCGGTTTCATCCCCTATCATGATGTAGCCCTTTTCGGCACGCAGGACATGCAACGCTTCAGTGCCGTAGGGTTGGACTCCGAATTCCTGCCCGGCTTCCAGCAGGGCCATCCAGAGATCGGGTCCCGTCCCGGCCGAGACCGCAATCTCAAACGATATCTCGCCCGAAAACGATATCCGGTAGACCTTGGCATCAAACTTGCCCAGTCTTCCTGCCGTCCAGCTCATGAACGGCAGGGATCCTGCATCAAGATCAAGGCCTCCGAGTTTCTGGAGCAAGCGCCTGGCATTCGGTCCTGCAATGCCGATTTGGGCATATGCCTCGGTCAGGTTCGCCGTGTAGACTTTCCAGTTCCACCACTCGCACTGCAGCCATTCCTCCATCCATGCATGCACGTGATCCGCACCGCCGGTTGTGGTGTGGCAGAGAAATGTCTCCTCGTCGATGCGGGCAACGACGCCGTCATCCATCAGGAACCCGTTTTCGTTGCACATGAGACCATAGCGACACCTGCCGGGTTTGAGGGTGCTCATCATGTTCGTGTAGAGCATGTCCAGAAACCTGCCAGCATCCTTTCCCTTCACCAGGATCTTTCCCAGTGTCGTTGCATCCAGGATGCCGACGGATTTTCGTACGGCCATCGCCTCACGCCTCACGGCGTCCGACACCGATTCGCTGCTGTCGTTCAGGTAGCAATAGGGCCTTCGCCAATCTCCGACGGGTTCCCAAACTGCGCGGTTGTCAGCGTGCCATCCATCCATCGGCGTCTTGCGGACCGGTTTGAACAGCTCTTCCCTGGCATCTCCCGAGACGGCACCGAGGCTGACAGGAGTATAGGGCGGACGAAAAGTCGTCGTCCCGGCCTCGCATTCACCTAGATTGAGAGCCTTCGACAACAACGCCACACCATTGACGTTGGATAGCTTTCCCTGGTCGGTCGCCATTCCCAGCGTGGTGTATCTCTTGGCATGTTCAGAACTTGTATAGCCTTCCAGCGTGGCCAGATCGATGTCAGACACCTTCACGTCATTCTGGAAGTCAACCCAGGCTCGACTGCGGTCCTGTTTCCGCATGCCGTTCGGCGAGACCCACGCCGATATGGTGGGGATATCCGAATCGTCATTGACAATCGGGGCCACGGTTGAATCGGCTCTGAGACCCAGCGACCTGAGAATTGCGGGAACTGTATCAACGACGTCATTGATCGCATCAGCCGCCCTCAGATTCCCGTTGGCAGCTCCCATCGCGAATACGACAGGATGACCCTTGGAGTCCCTTGGCGGTCTTCCAATATCCGGCCGAAACATGACATTTTCGGCATCCCATTTCAGTTGTCCCCCGCAATGGGACCACAAATGCGCAGTTGGAGACCATCCGCCAGACATGGCGACGCAATCGCAATCGATGTTCTGCAGGATTGCTCCTTCGCCGGCGTGAGCGCAGATCGAAACGCCCGTGATTCGCGGAGAGCCCTTGACGGCGGCAATTGCCTTGCCGGTCTCCACGGGAATTCCGAGATGCCTGGCCCTTTGTGCCGCCGGCCCGTCGTTGGAGGGTCGGATATCGAGGATAGCAGAGACTGTCAGCCCGGCTTCGACCAGTGCAAAGGCTGTTCGGTAGGCATCGTCATTATTGGTCAGGACTACCGTCCGGTCGCCGGGTGACACTCCATAATCAAGCACATAATCCCGCACTGCGGATGCCAACATGACCCCGGGAATATCATTACCAGCGAAACAGACGGGTCGTTCAATGGCTCCACTGGCAAGCACGATGCGTTTTGCCCTTATTCGCCACAGCCTTTGCCGGACAACCGTATGCGCGCCAATGTCGCTCGCGGAGCGCTGCAGGGCCAACGCATAACCATGGTCGTAGATTCCCGTGCATGTGGTCCTGTTCACCAGCCTTGCCGACTGCGTGCCTCCCAATTCGCCCACCAGGTCCTGAATCCACTTATCGGCTGAAATCCCGTCTATTCCCTCGCATTCGTTCACGGAACGACCGCCCCAATGCGCCGACTGTTCCAGGAGGAGCACCCGGGATCCCGACCGGGCAAACTCTCTTGTGGCCAACAGCCCGGCAATTCCACCGCCTATGACGAGAACATCGACATGCACATTGCAATGCTCGTACCTGTCAGGATCCCGTTCTCGGGGCGGTTTACCCAATCCGGCAGCACGTCGGATGAGCGGCTCGTACATGCTGACCCACGCCGGTCTGGGCCAGATGAATGTCTTGTAATAGAATCCTGCGGGAAGAAATCTCGACAGCTTGTCGGCAAGTCTCCCAATGTCAAACTCCAGACTCGGCCAGTGGTTCTGGGACAACACCGTCATTCCGTCCGAGAGTTCGGCAACCGTGGCCCTGGTGTTCGGTTCGAACCTGCTCCCCTCACCAAGGGACAGGAGGGCATTCGGTTCCTCCGGCCCACTTGTCACGATTCCTCGAGGTCTGTGATATTTGAAGGAACGACCTACGACGACTCTGTCGTTTGCAAGCAAGGCCGAGGCCAGCGTGTCGCCTTCACATCCATGCAGGCGGGCGCCGTTGAACCGGAAACTGACCGGCCTGGAACGATCGATCAGCCTTCCGCCGGATGTCAGACGCGTTGACAAGTCGAATCTCCCTGCCCGATTGCCCTAGAATTGCCCGTCATCAGTCCATCCGGATCGTCGTTGCGCGATCCGGTCGCGTAGTGCCTTGGGAGGCTTGAGTGTCTGAGCCCTGTAGCTTCCAAACACTTCCATGGTTTCCGTACATCTGGCAACGTGGAACCACTTGCCGCAACCAAAACTGTGACGCCATCTCTCGAAGTGAACGCCTTTCGGGTTCTTGCGGCTGAACAGGTATTCCTCGAATTCGCTATCACTGGAACCGGGCCCGCGCCGCTTGATATGGGCCTCGCCACCCGGGGTGAGTTCGGTTTCATCGGCATCAACACCGCAATATGGACATTTCAGTCTCAGCA
Organism: Paracoccaceae bacterium; assembly: GCA_963664715.2. Classification (GTDB taxonomy): domain Bacteria; phylum Pseudomonadota; class Alphaproteobacteria; order Rhodobacterales; family Rhodobacteraceae; genus JAPOXR01. The sequence goes on along the minus strand of CAXXUY010000002.1, from coordinate 407,141 downwards.
TCGGTTCCTCGTCTCAAGCCCGTCGACAACCCTATCCGCGTCAATGAGCAACGCCGGCTGCCACGCTTTCGTCAATAAAGCGACCCTGCCGGAACCGGTCGAGTCCAAATGGCCCTGCAAGTTGCCCCGGCTGTCCCGCCGCCACAAGCTCGGCCATTGCCCAGCCGGAGCCCGGAATTGACTTGAAACCGCCGGTTCCCCAACCGCAATTGACAAACAGGTTCCTGACAGGGGTTGCCGAAATGATCGGTGATCTGTCACCGGTCATGTCGACGATGCCGCCCCATTGCCTGAGCATGCGCAGCCTGGAGATTATCGGGAAGGTCTCAACCAGTGCGCGCACTGTGGCTTCTACATGTTGAAATGAACCGCGCTGGGTATAGTTGATGAAGCCGTCGGCGCCGCCTCCGATAACAAGTTCGCCCTTGTCTGACTGGCTGATGTAGCCGTGAACGGTGTTTGCCATCACGACCACGTCGAGACACGGCTTGATCGGCTCTGATACGAGCGCCTGCAGTGCGACCGACTCGATCGGCAGCCGGAAACCCGCCATTTCCGCGAGAACGCCCGAATGTCCAGCGACCACGATTCCCAGCTTCGAGCAACCGATGGGTCCTTTCGTCGTTTCAACACCCGTGACGCGGTCTTCGGTCGTGTTGACTGATGTTACCTGGCACTTCTCGATGATATGCATTCCCATGTCAGCGCAAGCGCGTGCATATCCCCAGGCTACCGCATCGTGGCGAGCTGTGCCTCCTCTCGGCTGCCAAAAGGCGCCAAGGACGGGATAGCGTGGACCGTCGATTGAAATGATCGGGCAGAGCCGCTTGACCCTCGCCGCCGAAATGTACTCGGTCTCGACTCCCTGGTTCTGGTTTGCATTGACAGTCCTCATGAATCCACGAACCTCGTGGTGGGTCTGGGCCAGCATCATCACGCCGCGAGGACTGAACATGACATTGAAATTGAGATCCTGGCTGAGGGTCTCGTATAGCTGCCTGGACTTCTCGTATATGGCGGTGGAATCGTCCTGCAGATAGTTCGAGCGAATGATCGTCGTGTTGCGTCCGGTATTTCCACCGCCCAGCCAGCCCTTTTCGAGGATGGCAACGTTTCGGATACCGTGGTTGCGGCCGAGGTAATAGGCCGTTGCCAACCCGTGCCCGCCTGCCCCGACGATTACCACGTCGTAGGACTTTGAGGGCTCAGCCGACTGCCAGGCTTCCTTCCAGCCGGAGTGGCCGCGCAGTGCTTCCCTTGCCAACGCCAGGGCAGAGTACCTGTTGGAGCGGATTGTCATTCCATTCCTCTACCTGATGAATCCTGCAGTGGCACTGTTCAATCCAACCGCATTGATCATCAGGAAACTGTCCTCATGGAGCCAGCGGCGGGCCATGCTATATAGACTAAAGGGTGCATTGATTCCACAACGGCACAGGGGCTGGCCGCCTTTGTCGACTGATCTGGTTCGAATCGAGATATTCCAGCTGCCCGCGTCTTTGAATTCGATCATGTATGCAGTACTTCTTTTGACCTCTACTTTCCCGGGTAACTGTGAGCAGGAACCGACAACATGCTCTTTTGGATTGCTTCCGTGACCGCCGCCCTGCTGGTGTCGATCACGGTTGTTGCGGGTTTGCTGGGAAAGAAAAGGTCGGGTCGTTCGCAACTCGAACGCAATTTGCGTGTTTACAAGCGCCAGTTGCAGGAAATCGACAGGGACCTGTCGACGGGTGTAATCGCTGACGCTGAAGCCAAACAATCGAAACTGGAGGTTTCCAGACGAATTCTCAGGGCCTCTCGTGACAGCGGAGCCAACATACAGCCGGCCGAGGCGCCGCGACGAGCTTCAAAGGTTGCATCGGTCCTTGTGATCCTGGCCCTCTTGCCTGGTTCCATCGCAATCTATCTTGCCGTTGGTTCACCCGGATATCCTGACCTTCCACTGCAGTCGCGCATCGAAACTTCCGACAGGCTGCATGCCGAGCGACCTTCGCAGGCCGAATATCTGCAAATCCTGGCTGGACTCGGTGGCACGGTGCTGCCCGGAAGCACGGAAGATGGGCAAAGCGCGGACGACACCATTGGCAATGACGACCCCCCCGCTGGTCTGGCAGAGTTGAGGACAAGCTTACAGGATGCTGTCAGTCAGGGCGAACTCGAGGTTGCCGTGGCAATCCAGGAGCAGATCAACAAGCTTTCGGGAAGCCAGACTCCGACTGCCGACCGCATTCGTCGCGCGGAATTGTACATTGGCGCCGCGAGGGGATATGTATCACCGGAAGCCGAGGCCGAATTGATTCTCGCCCTCGAAGGAGATCGGGAGAACGTTCGGGCGAGATACTATATGGGGCTGCTGGCCCTCCAGACCGGCAGGCCTGACCGGGCCCTCACGGCATGGATCGAAGTGCTGCAGAAGACGGGTCCGACTGACGACATTCGCGATGTGATTATTGCCAATTTGCCTGCGGTCGCGAATCTGGCAGGAGTTGACCTACAGCGGCTTCGCGATGGAGGTGTTCTGCCGGATCTCTCGGCCGGGGCAGCTGAACCAGCAATACCGCAGGATGAAAATGTGGATGAATAGGCAGGCTGAAGGGCGGTTCGGATTGGCTTCAGTGCCGTTCATTGGCTACAGTTGCCAGGACACCGTCGACCTTGTGCCCATATACCGGGCTGGTCAGACGACCGGTTGATTAACATCGGAAGCCTCCCCTGATAATTTCACGAGATCATGGCGAGTTGGACAGACCGTTGAGCGGGATATTTGAAGACATCGGCCGGTTCCGGGCAACCATTCCGGGAAACAGGCCATTGATTGGACTGGACCTGGGCACCAAGACGATCGGTGTCGCGATTTCTGATGTTCGACAGGCCATCGCATCGCCGTTGTTGACGATACACCGGGCCAAATCGCCGCACGATGCCGAAGAGATTCGACGAATTTCCAACAGTCGGGGGGCTGCCGGCATCGTGTTGGGGCTGCCAATCAACATGAATGGCACCGAGGGGCCGCGCTGCCAGTCGACGCGTGCGTTTGCCAGAACCCTTCTGAACCAGCTCGACCTTCCAATCGTGTATTGGGATGAGCGCCTGTCGACAGCTGCCGCCGAGCGTTCCATGCTGGAGGGCGGCCTGTCCAGACGCCGACGTGCCGAGGCAGTCAATCACGTCGCAGCTTCAATCATTCTGCAGGGAGCCTTGGACAGGATTGCCTTCCAGGCAGTGTCCAAATGAACAACAAGCCCTGGAAACGCGTGGAGCCGGACAGCCCGTGTCTCAGCGTCTGCACCATCCATCCTCTCGCCGGAATCTGCATAGGTTGCCACCGAACCGAGGAGGAGGTCAGGAAGTGGGCCAAATTCAGCCACGACGAGCGCGTTGCGCTACTGGGCGAACTTCCCGGCCGTAAACATCTTCTCCGCAAGAGACGGGGCGGAAGACGAGGGAGAATTCGACGCATGCCGATAGCCGGCGAAGACATTAACCAGGACTCTTGAATACCGCATTCCGGCTAGAGTGCGGTAATCAACTCGGCCTCGGACATCTTCTTAACCATCTCGGCGAGGTGGCCAGTGCCCTCTGCTTCAATTCGTTTGCTGTCTGAAAGCGCTTGTCGCCATGCCTTGGCGCCGGGGTATCCGGAATAGAGGCCGATCATGTGGCGCGTGATCTGGCTGGTCCTCGTTCCCCTCCGTACCTCTTGCTCGATATAGGCGAACATCCTTTCGGCTATCCAGGACCTCGGCATCTGCTTTCCGTTCCCGAAGATCCTCTGGTCGACTTCAATCAGTATGCTGCAGGGAGTACGATATGCCGCCCTGCCCAACATCACTCCGTCGATACCAGATCCGAGACAGCGCTCGGCTGCATCAAGGTCGGCGATGCCACCGTTCAGGCAGATGCGCATTTGCGGATACCTATCCTTCATGGCGATCACGAGGTCATGATCAAGCGGCGGGATGTTGCGATTCTGCTTCGGGCTCAGGCCTGACAGCCACGCCTTGCGGGCGTGTATTGCCACCCTCCTTACCCCCGTATTCGCCAGCACGTCCAGGAAAGCGGGAAGCGCAGTTTCCGGAGATTGTTCGTCAACTCCGATCCTGCACTTGACCGTAACCTCCATGTCTTTCGATGTCCTGATCATCGATTCCAGGCAACGTCCGACCAATTCCGGACGCGTCATGAGAACTGCTCCGAAACACCCCTTCTGCACGCGGTCGGACGGACATCCGGCGTTGAGATTGACTTCATCAAAACCTGCTGCTTCCCCCATTCGTGTTGCCTCAGCCAACTCGTCCGGGTCAGAACCTCCCAACTGCAGTGCAACCGGGTGTTCACAGGGGTGATGATCCAGGCTCGCCGAGGCGTTTCCCCTGACCAATGCAGCAGAACTGACCATTTCCGTGTACAGAAGCGCCCGACTGGACATCAAACGGTGAAAATATCTGCAGTGCCTGTCCGTCCACTCCATCATGGGCGCAACTGCAAATCTGAATGAATCACCTACAGGCATTCTTGACCCAGCCCTGAAAGGTTGACAGGCAGTCCCGGCACCGGACCATGAGTGCCCATCCTTGCCCTGCCGCCAAATGGGCAGTTTCGTGCAGTCGCCCGATTGTCCCGTTCCGGCGCGAATGTTACAAGCGTTTCTACTGTAAAGCGTATATCCGACAAGAGTTCAAACCTGCTTCAATGATCATTTGCACGACTGGCGACCCGGACCAAGTCGAAGTCTCAGTTTGGATGGATCCAGCCAAGGACCGGAAAATGGGACATCGGCATGACATCGTCAAGCTGACTGCGCACCCTGCGCTTGGTTCGTTCCTGTGCACAACGATGTCTGATCTTGGATTGCCAGTCCTGCAACCGCGATCGGTCAGGTTCGTTGCGGCACAGCGCTTGGGTGAATTGTTCCTGCAGAGGGCCGGATCCGTTGACTGCGCAGAGTCGCTGGCAAAGGCGCTTGCCGCCGCAGTGTTCCTGCGACTGACCGGAATCCCCGGCATTATCAAGGGAAGTGCAACTCCTGTCGATTCGGCCAACGATATCGTTGGCCGGTTCGAGAGCTTCCTGCGAAGGGAATCCCCGCAAAACGGACCGGTCGAACCCGGCAACACTCCTTCCGACTGCATTGTAATTCCAAGAAACGTTGCAATCGACGGGTTGGAGAACAATGTCTTTCAAGAGAAATCCGGCCGACTAACTCCACGGCGCGATCTGGGTCTCGACTTCGAGCACGGGGGCTCGGCACTCGAATGTGCGGAGATGATGCAGGCGCATTGGCAAAGATCGGACTACAGCTTGCCGGACGCCTTCTTTTCACTTGATCTGGAAACCGCCGCCGAGGCCCTGTCGTCAATCGAAGCTCCGAATCCAGTATCCGTGCACTACTACGCAGATACTCGCTCTCCCGCCCATGAATGGCGCTTGCAGGCGGCACTGTCATACCCTCTCCTCGCCGAATACATGACCCAGTATGATGACTGCCGGAACGCAATCGATGCCGGCAACCCCCTCCAGCCTGTTCTTTCTGAACTGACGGGATTGAACAAAGGCCAACTCAGACGTCTCGGCAAGGCGCATGCAAGGCTACCTTCCGGTCGCATATTCGAATTTGGCTCAGAGGTACGTGGAATTGACCCGCTGGGATTGGACCGCGCGAGACGGTATGCGCTGGGCGGCGAATTGTCGCTGGAGCGGTTCTTGAAACTCATCAGGCAATTCGACGCGGGCTGGATTCCCGTCCAAGAAACAGCCTGGAAATGCCTCATCGATATCGTCTCCTGCTGCATACTGCCACTCAGCGACAGATACTCGATCCCTGCAATCGAACTGCTCGCTGCATCCAAGGGAGACTGGATCTCGTTCCATGCTCAATTGTGCGCCGCATATGACTGCGAACCCAGCCGGTTCGACCGCCAACAAATGTCGATGGCAATCTCGGACATCATGGAAATGACGGACGATTTCAGTTACTCGATCTTGCTGCCGCGTGTGCTTGCCGCGATTTCGGAAGCTGGCGAGACGCTTCCCTTTCCGGCGCCTCACGACCTCGAACAGGCAAAGCAGCTGGCATTTCAACTGATGATCGACAGGTCGAGGAATCCGGCAGTGACTGTCCTGGAATCGGCCCGACGGTGGATGAGCCGCATTCCTGCACTGATTGCTGCAGAGGACAATCACGCGGCGAATGGCAGAGTTACCGATTGGGAGCGTCAACCAAACTGGCCGAGACTGGCCACCGATTTCACCGCTGCCAGTGGACTCGTCATACAAAACCTTGTTTCGGAACAGGAACTTCTCGAAGAGTCCAGCCGCCTCAGTCACTGCGTGGGTCGCCTCTACACCCGCAAGGCGAGGCGCGGCGATTGCCACATCTTTTCGGTCAGAAACCCCGACAGGAGCCAGAGCCTGTCCACTTTCGAAGTCGCGCCTCCGGTTTCGGACGTTGAACAGATCACCAGAAGCAACATTCGAATAGTTCAGCACAAGGCAAAGAAGAACAGAAAGCCTGGCGAGTCACCCAGCCATGCCCTCAGCGAATGGCTCGATGCCATTCGCAGCCAGCATCATCCAATCAATCTGAAGGAAGTTCGCGACTGGAAGAGGGAGATCGAGGCTGCATCTCCTTCCAATCACGCGAGGTCTCGCTCGCCGGATGACATGTGGTCAGACCTTCTTGGTCGGAACCACCGTCTTGCAACTGTTCGGGAAGCCATCTGGGAACAGTGGAGCAACCACATACTCCAGGGAGACTTGGCACGCGGCAGAGACTCCGGCGCCATCTTCCGCAAAGCCGCGAGCCGGCAGTTCCTAAGTCACCTCAATTCAATGGCCTACACCACACTGATGCGCAGCACCGACTCGGAGAAATAGATTAAACTCCAGATACAACTTGTTGAAGATAAATACGGTTTCTGCACCTAATGGGGCATGCAAGCACGGCATTCACGCAACGCGGCACCAAATGTCGCATCTTCTGTTGACTCTCTGTGGGTTCTACAGTTTCCTCGCCGTAACTGTGTCAATTGTATTGTAACTTACCACTTTAACCGTCCATGAAATATTTGCTTGAGGGCCGTTTGCCCTCTTGCACGGGACCGTCTCCGTGGCCGAGACGACATCGTGCACTGTTGATTGTTCTTGCGTTCGTCGCCACCATTCAGGCCGGACACTCCGCGGCCCAGACTCTCTGTTCTGGCACCGAACTTGTCATCATGAAATCCGGAGGGCCCCATGCAGGTGTCTCCTGCACCGGTTTGTCCGGGTTTTCGATCATTCTCGAAGATGGGGCAACCGTTGAAACGACGGAAGGGACCGGAATCTCCCTTGGCGGCAGTGGAGACATCTCCATTACGACCCGGCCGACGGGGGGATACTCCCGGGTCGTGTCAAGCCAGGACTCAGGTACCGGACCGAACGAAAAGTACCGGGCCATATCGGTCGTGGGCAACAGCGTGATGCAACCGGGAACGCTCAACATTGCGGTGACCGATGTCTGGGCACGCGGCGAAGGTACTGATGCAATATGGGTTTCAGGCTACCGCGGTGAAGTTGTCATTTCGTCAACCGGTTCGATTCGTGTGGACGGCACTGCACCGGCATTCGGGATAGAGATCGACAACACGAATGCCAATTCTGCGGCTCACACGACAACAATCAAGGTCAATGACATAGTTTCCCATGCAAGCGCCGACCCCAACGCCACGAACGATGTCGCGGCGCTGCGGATCAGGTCCTTTGCAGGTGTCAGCGTATTCTCGAGAGGCCTCGTGCACACCACTGGATCGTTCAGTCACGGCGTGCAGGTCATTCAGAACATAGACGCCGATTCACACAAGCCGGTATCGATCACCGTAAACGACGTCACAACCGAGGGTCCGGGATCCTACGGCGTGAACGCGGAAACCTTGAATTTCAATCGACTGGCTTCACCAATTGATGTCCTCGTGAACGGAAGAGTTGAGACATACGGATGGGAGTCGCACGGACTGGCACTGGCAGGGCCAGACGCCAGGATCAATGTAGTCGTTGCCCGGTCGGGCTCGATCATCGCCAACGAGCCTACAGGACCCTGGGACAGTTACTTTTTGGATGAACCTCCCAAGTATGCGGTCGTAGCCCTGAAGAGGTCGGGCCCGAGACGTGTCGAATCGGCAACCTTGACGAACAGGGGACAGATCAGGGGTGATGTGAAGCTGGAAAGCTGTGTTGCGCCCCAATTTACCAATCTCGGCACCTTTGTCCCACGCAGGAACATCATTCTGGACAAGGTGGATTGCAGCCCGGTCAAATCAGGCCGAACGGCAGGCATCCTTGAGAACTCCGGAACCATCAAGCTTGGCGCCCCCGGGGAGACCTCCGGGATTCTGATGACCGGGGACCTGGAGCTGTCCGCATCGAGCAATCTCATGATTGACGTCGACTGGGGGGCTGAGACCGCAGACCTGTTGACGATCACTGGTTCGGCCAAACTGGGCGGCCAGTTGCTGGTGAACTCCATGTCGTTGCCCACCGAGGACAAGGAGGTCGCAATATTGGATGCGTCGGAAGACGTGGACGGGATTCCCGGCGTGACAATACGCAGGTCGCTCTTCTTAGACTACTTTCTCCGAAGCGAGGCGGTTGGAACACGGGAAAGGGTGTTCCTGTCTGCGCGGGTCAACCAGAATCCGGGAAAGTTGAACCAGAACCAGAGAAACGTGTTTGCCGAAATCAGAAACTCGAGAGATAACAACGCATCAATCAACGATGCTCTCGTGGGACTGATCAATCTGACGGACATTGAGAGTCTAAGGCATGACCTCGATAGTTTCGGCAACGAGATAGCCGGCGCATCTATCCAGTCTGCATTTCACGCATCAGGATTGCTTGCCGGTGCCATGCCGCACTGCATCCCTCGCACCGGACCCACGCTGCGGAAATGCAGCTGGATCTCCGCGGGATCGCGCCGGTTCGAGCGTGACAGGTCATGGCCGCAGCGTGACTACCGGAATACGGGACATGATTTCGGGTCCGGATTTGTCTTGCAGTCAAATGAAAGCGACCTGCGACTCGGATTCGGGTTGGGGCAGCGCCGGTCTCACCTGACCCTTGCCGGGTTTGCGCAGGCGGAAGGAACTTCCTTGATCGCAGGTGCAAGTCTTGCGGGGAATCTGGGCAGATTTAGATACTCATTATCAACAACACTGGGATCAACCGAATACAGTATCTCAAGAAGGTTACCTTCGGTGGAGCAGGTCACTTGGTCGAAAGGAATGTTCAAGAGTAGTACGATCGGATTGCATGGTATCGCAGCTTGGGACAGCCGGCTTGGCAATTATCAAGTATCACCCTTTGCACGGTTGGATTCTGTCAGGATCAAGAGCAGGCCGTATGTTGAAACGGGAGCAGGCGACCTTTCGCTGGAGGTCATGGGCACCGACACGGACCTGACTGTCGTTGGGTTCGGGATGGAACTGAATGCCGGACCGTTCAACTATTCCGGCCTGGCCCTGACTCCCACCTTCAGCGCGGCACTCAACAGGACGATTGACGGAAGCATCGTGGTACATTCCGACTTTCGCGGCGGTATCGGCACGTACCAGTCAACGACCAGCCTGCTGCCGACGAGCATTGACCTCGAGGTGGCAGGAAAGATCCGGTCAAGGACCGGAAAGCAGGTTGGAAAACTCTCGCTTGAAACAGCCTGGACGAACGGTTCCGGGATATATCGGACAGCACTGGCCGGGAATATCGTATTCAGGTTTTAGGCCACGCTATCGCGAACCGCCCGCGGTTGATACCAATGGGGTTACCGTTGCTGGCACCCGGGTTATTAGCCAACGGGCTCGACATGCATGGAGGAAAGCCTCAAGCGCGGCACCGGATTGGCTAGAATCACCAGAGCGAAGTCAACTGATCGCCTGATCAATCCTGACGGCCTTTCGAATGTCTTGAACGCTTATGCCGTACACCGCGCGGTCTCGCGCCATCGCCTCAATGCATCTCCGAACGCCCGGAACAGTGCCACGGATACCGGGTCGTTGTCGGCATTGTATTCGGGGTGCCACTGCACGGCCAAAGCAAAGCCCCTTGCACCGGATATCCTGATCGCTTCCGGCGTTCCATCCGGCGCCGACCCTTCAATGACCACGCGTTCCCCGGCTTCCATGATTCCCTGGCCGTGCAGGGAATTGACAACAACGGAACCGGACCCGAACAAATCCTCAAAGACACTGCCTTTCTCGAATTCGATCGCGTGCCGGTGTGCAAACTTCTCGTCCAGGCTGCCATCTGGTGGCATCCGGTGGTTCAATCGACCTGGCAGTTCACGAATCTCCGGGTGAAGAGTTCCGCCAAATGCGACATTGAACTCCTGGAATCCGCGGCACAGTCCGAATACGGGCTGCCCCCTGTCTACGCACAGGCGAATGAGCGGCAATGCCGTCCTGTCCCGGTTGCGGTCGAACTGTCCGTGGGCATCAGTCGGTTCTACCCCGTACTCCTCCGGGTGCACGTTCGGTCGGCCGCCCGTGAACAGGAAGCCGTCACAAATCTCCACGATGTCGTGAATGTTCACAAGGTCCGGATCTGATGGCACCATCAAAGGAACTGCGCCTGCGACCCTGGCGATGGCCGCACTGTTCATGGTACCGGTCGCATGAACAGGATAGCTGCCATCGATCAAATGGTAGTTTCCAACAATTCCAACGACCGGGGGTTGCACGATTCCACCTGAAACTCGTTTGCAGGGTTCATCTAACTGAATGCGCCCACGCATTGAAGGGCGAACGCGCCTGCATTCCGATACTGACAGTTCAGCGAGGATACGCTCGTTGTTCCTGTCGCCGGATACGGCCACACGCCGACTGGACAGCCCGGTCCTGCCCACATCGGGCAGTGTAATGAACTACCGAACTGCGGTGAAACCGATGCCGGAGTTGCAACCTCAGCCTTTACATTTCCGGGCGACAGGCGGATAGGAGCCAAGTTCACGACCCAATTCAAAGCAACTTCTTCCATGAGCACAGCGCAAAAACCGGAACCTGCACTCTCGATCATCAAGGGAGCGCGATCCGATTGGGAAATGGTCATCGGACTCGAAGTGCATGCGCAGGTCGCCTCGCGGGCAAAGCTATTTTCCGGAGCTTCAACTGAATTTGGCGCAGACCCGAATTCGAACGTCGATTTCGTGGATGCTGCAATGCCGGGAATGCTGCCGGTGATCAACGAGTTTTGCGTGGAACAGGCGATCAAGACCGGACTCGCCCTCAATGCGAGGATCCACAACTATTCCGTGTTTGACCGCAAGAACTACTTCTATCCGGACCTGCCGCAGGGATACCAGATTTCGCAGTTCTATCACCCGGTTGTCGGCCCCGGCGAGGTTTTGGTTGAAATGGGTGAAGGTACTGCCCGCAAGGTCCGGATTGACCACATCCACCTGGAGCAGGACGCCGGAAAGTCCCTGCACGATATGGACCCGAATCTGTCTTTCGTCGATCTCAACCGAACTGGAATCGCGTTGATGGAAATCGTGTCATGTCCTGACATTCGAGGGCCCGGAGAAGCTGCCGCCTATATCCTCAAGCTTCGTCAGATCATGCGCTACGTCGGTAGTTGCGACGGCAACATGCAAAACGGCAACCTCCGTGCCGATGTCAATATCTCGGTCAAACCGCGTGGATCCGACAACCTTGGCACCCGTTGCGAAATCAAGAACATGAACTCGACCAAGTTCATCCAGCAGGCCATAGAGTTCGAATCCAGGAGACAGGTTGCCATTCTGGAAGACGGAGGCACGGTCGAACAGGAAACACGCCTCTTTGACCCCGGAAGTGGCAAGACACGATCGATGAGGTCCAAGGAAGAGGCGCAGGATTACCGATATTTCCCCTGCCCCGACCTCCTTCCGTTACACATAACCGATGAATGGATCGCAGCGCTCAGGGACGACATACCCGAACTCCCGGCCCAGAAGGCCGACAGGTTCATCAGCGACTATGGCATTACCGAATACGATGCGGGCGTGCTGACCGCCGAACTGGAGAATGCTGACTTTTTCGAGGAAGTTGCGCGAGGCCGGGATGGCAAGCAGGCGGCCAACTGGGTCATCAACGAACTGTTCGGCCGCCTGAACAGGGAAAACCTGTCAATCGGGGAGACTCCGGTCTCGGCGTCGCAACTCGGATCAATCCTGGACTTGCTGGGCGCCGGAGAGATATCGGGCAAGATCGCCAAGTCGCTTTTCGACATAGTCTGGAACGAAGGAGGCGATCCCGTTGCTCTGGTTGAGCAACGCGGTCTCAAGCAGGTTACCGATGTTTCGGCGATCGAAGCGGCCGTGGACAAGGTGATTTCGGAACATCCGGAACAGGCGGAAAAGGCACGCGGCAATCCGCGGGTTGCCGGGTTCTTCGTGGGCCAAGTCATGAAAGCGACCGGAGGAAAGGCAAATCCGAGGACAGTCAGTGACCTGGTCTTCCGTAAACTCGGCCATTGACACTCAAGCGGCCAATGGTGGCCCTATACTACAGTTTTGCGTGCCCTGTTCGCCTCTTTTATTGCGCCCTTGCGGCGTCTGCCTGGTGTTTGCGCCGCCACAGCGACCAGTGCATGATGAATGACCGTGTTGTTGGCGGCCTGAGAGTTTGACCGAAAAGTGAATGGCCTCGCGACAGCCGTGAAAACGTGGCATATTCCTGTGAGTTTTAGCAAAATCAGGGATATCCACATGGCTTGGAACGAGACCACTCAGGAACAGTATAAGCGTCCTTCCGGTCGATTTGAAACCGATTTGACCGACGAGGAATGGGAATTGATCGAACCGCTTCTTCCATCGCCCTCAAAGACGGGACGTCCACGCATCACCGACCTGCGGGAGGTGTTCAATGCGGTTCAATACATGTTGGGCACCGGTTGCCAGTGGCGAGCACTTCCCCGGTGTTTTCCGCCCTTTACGACGGTCCAGAGCTATTTCTATTCCTGGAGGGCGGGCAACACCCTCTCCGACATGATGGATGCCCTTCGCGCAGGTGCTCGGGCGTTGTCGGGACGCTCCGAAGATCCGACGGCAGCTGCGATTGACAGCCAGTCGGTGAAGACGACGGAGAGCGGCGGCCCTGCAGGTTATGACGCCGGCAAGAAGATCAAGGGCCGCAAGCGTCACATTGCCGTTGATGTGGAGGGGTTTCCGATTGAGATCGTGGTCCACGAAGCCTCGATACAGGACAGGGACGGCGCGCCTGCGGTGATCCTCGGGATGCTGGAGAAGGCACCGGAGGTGACGAAACTGTGGGCGGATGGCGGCTATCAGGGTCCGAAGCTTGCCTCGAAGCTCGAGGAACTTGGCCTTGGTGGTCTCCTGGAGATCGTGGAAAAGCCCAAAGACATCAAAGGCTTCACGATTCTGTACCGTCGCTGGATGATTGAGCGGACGTTTGGCTGGCTATCGCGCTGCCGGCGGTTGGCGAAGGACTACGAACGCAGCCTGGAGAGCTCACTGGCGTGGGTGCGGCTGGCGGCTTGCCGGTTCCTGATGCGAAGGGTGGCACGGGGTTCAAACGCTTGAAAACGAACGACAAGATGCCAATGATGAGTTATGAGTCAAACTCTGAGCTCGACTTTGTACATTTTTCGTAGATTTTGTCTTCAGGTCCAGGTCCAGAAGATGTCGGTATTTGCGATCTGGTCGAGTGCTTCGTCGAGCGGGAGCACGAGGCCGCCCATATCGCCGACATCTTTCCACCGGTTTTGCCAGGACCAGTAGTAAAGACGCATCCTGTCGCCTTGGCCTTCCGGTTTGAGCCGTGCGATCGGTGCCTGCGTGGCGGTCAGGGTGAGCGTATAGCCGCCCCGGCTCTTGCAGACGCTGACGCCGCCGCCATTCTGCCTGTCGAAGGCCTCTATGCGCAGCAGAATGGGGTCGGGCTCGGTCATGGGAGGGTGATGCTCGGGTGTGTCCCTTGGCGGCGGTTCCGGGATCCGATGTGTCGCATTCTCCGGCCCTTTCGTGCAAGCCCCTCCGTCCCTGGTCGTGCGTTGACATCATAGAGGGGGGATTCTATGGATTGGCCTTTGTTGCAACGGGAGCGGACCCATGGGATTTTTCGGATCGAAGGCGACGCCCGGCCTGTGCCAGGCGCTGATTGCGCTGATGCCGCCGCACAGCGTCTATATCGAGAGCCATCTCGGTGGCGGGGCGCTGATGAAGCGCAAGCCGCCGGCCGAGCGCTCGATCGGCATTGATCGCGATGTGCGGGCGCTCGAGGCCTTTGCCTGTGCGTATCCTGTCGAACGGGTGCATGGCTGCGCCCTTGAGTTCCTGTCCTGCTTCCCGTTCCGGGGACCGGAACTGGTCTACAGCGATCCCCCCTATCTGCACGCCACCCGCCGCTCGAGGCGGCGCTACCGTTTCGACAGCACGGAGGCCGAGCATGTCGCACTTCTGGAACTGCTCGGGGCCCTGCCCTGCCGGGTGATGGTGTCGGGCCATCCCTCGGCGCTCTATGACGAGCAGCTGGCCGGCTGGCGCCGCCTGTCGATGCAGGTCATGACCCAGGGCATCGTGCGCACCGAGGTGGTGTGGTTCAACTTCGCACCCGACCGGATGCACTGGGCGAGCTGTGCGGGCCGGAACTTCACCGACCGCCAGCGCATCAAGCGCAAGGCCGCCAACTGGGGCCGGCGCTACGAGGCGCTGCCGGCGGGCGAAAGGCTGGCGGTGCTGGCCGCCATCATGGCCGCCGAGGCCGAAGACCCGGTGACGTCATGACAGTTCCGGATCAACGGCTGCAGACCGGTATGGGCGATCCGGTTCCGGATGTCCTGCGCATCTGGCTCGAACCGTTTCGGGGCGCATTCACGGCCCCGACCTGGCGCCTCGTTCTCGTGCTGGTCATGGGGGCCCTGCTGGCGCCCGGCAAGCGGACCGTGTCCGCCTGCCTGCGCATCACCGGCCGGGCGATGGCCGCCAATTATGCCTCATATCACCAGGTCCTCAACCGGGCCCGCTGGAGACCCCGCGACCTCGCACGGCAACTCGCCCGCCAGCTGGTGGCAACACTGGTCGAAACCGGGGAACCGATCATCATCGGCCTGGATGACACCATCGAGCGGCGCTGGGGAGCACAGATCCGCGCCCGCGGCATCTACCGCGACCCCGTGCGCTCCAGCCACGGCCATTTCGTCAAGACCAGCGGACTGCGCTGGCTCAGCTTCATGCTGCTGACGCCGCTGCCCTGGCTGCCGGGCATCAAGGCCCTGCCGGTCCTGACCCTGCTTGCCCCCTCGCAGCGATGGGCCGAGCAGGTGGGACGGCGCCACAAACCGCTCACCGACAGGGCCCGGCAGGGCATGCTGCTGATCCTGCGCTGGTTCCCGAAACGATCGATCATCTTCGTCGGTGACAGCAGTTTCGGAACCCACGAACTCGCAGACGCCATCGGCCGGCACGCCAGCCTCATCAGCCGGCTGCGGCTCGACGCCAGCCTGTTCGCACCGCCAGAACCGCGGGCACCGGGCCAGGTGGGCCGGCCCAGGCAGAAGGGACACCCCCTGCCCAAACTGCGGACCCGTCTCGAAGACCCCGCCGAACGCTGGACAGAAATCACCCTCCCGCGCTGGTATGCAGGCCTGAAAGACAAGACACTCGAGATCCTCTCCGGGCAGGCGCTCTGGTATCGGACCGGCACAAGGCCCAAAGCCATCCGATGGGTCCTGGTGCGGGACCCGGAAGGCCGCAGAGACCCCCAGGCCTTCTTCAGCACCGATACCGACATGGACCCGGCACGGATCATCGCCATCTTCGTGCGGCGCTGGCAGATCGAGGTCACCTTCCAGGACATGCGCGCCCATCTCGGCCTCGAGACCCAGCGGCAGTGGTCCGATGCCGCAATCGAACGGACCACACCGGTGCTCCTCGGACTCTACAGCCTGGTCTGCCTGTGGGCCGGCGACATCCTCGCCAGGACACCGCAATCCTGTGCAGCCGCGTGGTACCCGAAAACCAGCTTCACATTCTCCGATGCCATCGCCGCGGTGCGGACCCGGCTCTGGCTGGATGGCATTTTCCAACGCTCCGCATCAGACCGGGAACGACAGAAAATCCTGCCGCCCGCAAATGCCGATCATGCCATCAGTGGCCACCTGGCCGAACATGACAGGCTCAAAGTCCCTCCGGAAAGGATCCAGCGCATGGTTGAAACACTCTGCTTCGCAGCATAATCGTGCAAAGTCGAGCTGAGCAGGAGTCTTGCGAACAGGTAGCGCAGTTCCGGAACGCTCGGCACCTGTGCCGTCATGAGGGCAAGGCGCCGGTTTCGGGGTTTGGACTCCTTTTGTTCTGTTTGCCCTGTGCCCTGATCCTCAATTCCGCCGCCAGCTTGGCCAGGAAGGCTGCGGCAGCCATGACCAGGCTGATATGCCGGTGCCAGCCATGCCAGGAACGGGCCTCGCAATGGTCACGGCCGAGATCGTCCTTTGCCTGCTGGAAGCACTCCTCGATGGTCCAGCGCAGCCCGGCAGCGCCGGCCAGTTCTGCCAGACCGGTGCCAATGGGGCAGAAGACGAGATAATAGGCCAGTTTCTGCGGATCCCTGCGGGAGCGGCGCACCAGCAGGCAGTGTTCCCATCCCTCCTTGCGGTTCCACGGAATGACAAGGCAGGCCCAGTCATACAGCCTCGGCCCCTTGGACCCCTCACCGGCGGCAAGGGCCGTCCAGTCCTCATCGGCAAATTCCTCGACCATCTCCGAGGGGTTGGTGGCCACGATGCCGCCCTGGCCGATGAACCGGATATGGTGATTGCTGCGAACCGCCAGCACCCAGGCCTGGTCCCGCTCCTCGAGCATCCGCCTCAGGCCGGGACCCTACACCAAACTGGCCCGCGGCGCGTTGAGATGCCGCATCGAGAGGTCGAATACACGACAGTACCTGATCACTTCGCCCGGCGTGTCCAAAGAAATTGCTTGCACTCAGGGTGGCGTCCATACACGTCAATCAGGATGAGAGTCAGTTTCAAGGGGACGTCTTCGGCACCTGTCACCTCGCGTCCGCGCACACCGACGCGCCCTGCCGCCGCCGGTCGCCCATCAGAAGCTCGCCTCGATCTTGAACCCGACCGTGTGCTCGGGCTCGGTGCCCGCGCCGTTGTCGTTGGCGAACTCTCTCCGCGTGGTCTCCAGCAGGAGTTCCACCGGGCCGGTCTCCCCGGCCCGGCTCCCGCGGCTGAGCCGCCAGCCGAGGCGGTAGTCGCGCCCGGTGTCGGAGAGCCCGAGAGCAAATTCCGGCGTCATCGTGACGCGGTCGCCGAACACACCGAAGCCGTAGCTGAAACTGGCCTGGATGCTGCGCGCATCGAGCCCGTCGCCGCTGGCCACGAGTTCTGCCGGCGCCCCCGATGCATCGGCCTCGCGCGGCGGGCAGACGGGAATTCCGTGTCGCCCCCGCAATGCCGCAACCCGCGAACCCGTGTACTGCAGCCCCCGGGTCGTCACCCGCTTCTGGCGATTGAGAATCCGTGCGATCTCCCCGTCCGGATAGAACGCCGCCAGCCGGTGCAGGAGGTCCACCGTGTCCGCATCGTCGCGCTTGATCTCGCGGCGTCCGGTGAGGACCGGCATGTGGAACTCGTCGGTCCGCCCGCCCTTCCACTGCAGGAACACGCTGATCTCCCAGGCATCCCGGTCCATGCGCAGGATCACGTCATCCAGCAGGCAGGACAGCAGCCGCTTGCGATCCCGCGCCGTCGTCTCCTCGGCCTCCCAGAGCTTCGACAGATCCCGGCCCAGCGACGTGAGCCGCTCCGGATCCGGATCCGGCGGCCGTTCCGCCTCGGCCGCCGCGTACTGAGTGTCGGCCGCCTTAGCAATGGCTACGTCATGGCTCTGGCGCGGATTTGGGGTAACAGCGTGATATTTGATCTCACCGAAAATCTTGTCCTCGAACGCCTTATGAAGATCGTAGGTGAAGATAAAACGGCCCTTAATCTCGCGCTGGTCCTGCCGAAAGGGCGTCGCGGTGAAAAGGAGACGTTGCGCTTCTTGGAAATGGTCTAGGAGCCTGTCGAAATACCGGCATTGAAAGCGGTGTCCATGGCGTCTGAATGCCTGCACATCTTCATCGGCTCCGGGTCGAATTTCACCGGTGACCGGCGCCCGGCCCCACCTCGGCGGCCAGCCTTGCCGACAATTCTGCCTGCCAGGGCTGCAATTCCGGTCGAATTCGGCTAAATTCCTGTTCTCAAGCCATGCTCCTTTGCCCTTCATGCCGCCGAATGTCCGCCCAACAGCAGCCGGTGCATGCGCTTCAGGTTCCATGACGTGCAGACCAGGCTCCACTCGCCTTGTACAGCCTCGATGCCGCGCAGGCTGAACTGGTCAAAGCCCATGACCCTCTTGATGATTCCGAAGACCGGCTCGACGGCGGCCTTGCGCTTCGCGTAGATCCGCTCCCCTTCGGCAGAGCCCATCCGGTGCTTCATCCGCTCAACCGCATCGGCATCGGCAGGAGGCTCTGTCACCGGCACCCTTCTCTCCCGGAGTGGACGGTTGTGGTGCTGCCGGCCGGAAGCAACCAGGGGCTCGATGCCCCGATCGTCGCACAATTCAACATTGGCGCGGCTGAAATATCCGGTATCGGCGACGATGCCAGCCGGGCTGCCGACATCCTCGAGCGCGGCAAGCGCCGGTGCCATCTCGTCGACATCATTCGGTCTCTGGCTGACATGGGCATGGGCAATGAGGTGGCTGCCATGGTCCACCGATGCCTGGGCGTTGCAAGCCTGCTCGAAGCCTCCTGATGACGGCATGATCCGCGAATCCGGGTCGGTGAAACTGATCTGGTCCCTGGGGCGGGGGCCCGGCACCGGCGGCTTCGGCGGCCTGCCGCCGAGCTTGCCTCCCCGCTCCCGTTCCTTCTGGCGCCGCTCTTGCATCTTCTCCTCGTATGCCGCCTGTTCGGCTGCATGGCGGGCCGCAGCGCGGGCCTCGATCTCCTTCCTGGCCTCGGCGATCTTCGCCAGGCGCTCTTGCCGGCGCCCGAGTTCCTCGGGAATGTCGAGAGCGCACTCCTGCCCGTCCGCCGCCTCGGCCAGTTCCAGCAGCCGGGCAACCTGCGCCTTCAGCTGCGCCTCGATGCGCTCCATATGCGAATGGCTCATCGCCCGGTGGCGGCTGGCATTGGCCTTCACCTTGGTGCCATCGAGGCTGACATGGCCAAGCTTCAGCATGCCCATGGTGCCGGCAATCGACAGCACCTGGACAAACAGCTCCTGCAGGGCAGGCAGGTGGCGCTTGCGGAAACGGGCAATGGTGTCATGGTCGGGATGAAGATTGCCGGTGACATAGCGCACCGCCACCGAGTCATGCGTCGCCGCTTCCAGCTTGCGGCTCGAATGCACGCCGGTTGAATAGCCGTAAAACAGCAGCGCCGTCATCATCACCGGGCAATAGGCCGGCTTGCCGCCATGCCGGTAGACGCCGGTGATCTTGTCCAGATCCAGGGATTCGACGATCTCGACGACAAAGCGGGCCAGGTGATCGTCCGGCAGCCACTCCTGGATCGAAGGTGGCAACAGCCAGACCTCGTCACGATTGGCCCTCTGGAACCTGATCGACACAACATCATCCTCCAGACTGTTCATTCACTGCCCGATACGACCATATCTTGTGGAAAAGGACAGGAAATCACTGCAAATCCATGGCCAAATCCGACAGGCTCCTAGCACGGCACGCCAAGTGCGTGCAGGACTATGGTGCGCCTCGTCCGCAAGAACGAGATCGAATAGGTCACGAGGTGGTTCCGGGATCGCGGTATATTCGGGGCAGATGCATTGTACGGTGCCGACAACGACGTCGTATTCTCGTAGGGCCTCCCACGCGTCAGCAGTAGCGATCCGCTTCTTCGTGTTAAACACCCTCGGCGCCAACACTTCTGGACCAATAACTCCCGCCGCCCTCAAGGTCGCGAGCGTCTCGACCTCCTCCGCGATCTAATCGCGGACAAGCCTGCTGGGAGCAATGATGAGAACACGCTGAGCGCGCAGCACAAAAGCCGCCGCGATCAAGACGGCTGTCTTTCCGGAGCCCGTAGGCATAGTCACAATGCCTGGGCCATTGCGCGTCGCAAAATGCGCGACCGCCGAATGGATGGCTCCAATCTGAGCAGGACGAAAGCCGGGTGTGTCGTCTACCTTCAAAGGATATTTGAAGCTCGGGCAATTCTCTACAAAGTACGACATGGGCACCCCATGATTATCGCGGCAGCGACTCAGTGCCGCGGCTTAGGATTCCAAGGTACTCGTCGTAAACAAACAGGCGGCCGCGCTGTTTGCCGGTGATCTCGCTAAGAATGCCGAGGCGTTCCAAGTGCTGGACCGATTTGCTGACCGTCGGCGAGGAGATCCCAAGCCGTTGGGCTGCATCCGGAATCGCGATGATGGGTTTCTGCTGAAGCAGCTGATGGACGCGAAGCGCCGATGCCGCCGGCCGTCCGAGACCCTCGATTCGGCGGCGATCGTCGTCAAAGACATTCAGAATTTCTCGCGCCGCGTCGGCCGCCTGCATCGATGTCTCGGCAACCCCATCCAAGAAAAACTCCAGCCATGTCTCCCAATCGCCACGCTCGCGGACCTGCTGGAGCAGGTCGTAATACTGGCGGCGATGAGTTTTGAAATAGAGGCTGAGATAGAGGATCGGCTCTTTCAATATTCCCTGCGCACATAGCAAAAAAGTGACCAGTAGGCGCCCAAGACGGCCATTGCCATCCAAAAACGGATGGATCGTCTCAAATTGCACGTGAACCAAGCCGGCCTTGATCAGTGCCGGGATTTCGGGCGTCCCCGCATGGATGAACGTCTCCAAGTCCGACAGCAAGTCTTGAACTTGATCAGGCGGAGGGGGAACGAACAGAGCGTTGCCCGGGCGGGTGCCGCCGATCCAGTTCTGGGATCTGCGGAACTCCCTCGGCTGCTTCGTGCTGCCCCGACCCTTGGACAGCAGGATCTCGTGGATCTCCCGCATGAGACGGAGCGAGATCGGGAACCCCTCTCGAATCCGGGCGAGGCCATGGTGCATGGCCGCGACGTAATTGGAAACCTCCTGGACATCGTCGAGGGGCGCTCCTCGAGCTTCCTCGCTCTCGAAAAGCAATAGGTCCGAAAGGGAGGACTGGGTTCCCTCGATTTGGGACGAGAGCAGTGCCTCCTTGCGGATGTACATGTAAAGGAAAAGCGGCGTGTCAGGGAGGATCGATGTAACGCCGTCCAGGCGCCCGATGGCCCGGTTCGCCGCATCCAGCCGCCCATAGAGCGTGTCCATTCGGACCGACGGACCGGGCGGCAGCGGGGGCGGGACAAAGGCCTCTGTCGTTTCGCCTCCTACGGTCGTCGCGACACGCTTACCCAAGCGTGATTCTGCGTGTTGAAGAGGCATGTTGCGAAACGATCCTTTCCTTGGCACTCTCGTTACGAAAGAATATCGCATATTCCTTTCTTTGTGGCGAGCGTAACGAAAGGTTCGGGAAGGTGCAAAGGGCCGAGAATAGCGGAGCGGAAACGCCAACTGGGGCTCGCGGAAACCGAGCAGGCCGTCACAGCGACCAGTCGATGCGCATAGCGCCGCTGGGCGTCTGGCGCGTTTCCGAAGATCACGCGATTTTGTTTGCGGGCGCGAGGGACTGCGGGTCGCTGGAACGGTCGTGCTGGGGAAATGCGGCAAAGTCATCGGCGCACGGAGCGGCTCTTCTTCGCACGAGCCAGTTCGAGAAAACGGGCCTTGATCTGCGCGAACAGTCCCGGTGGGATGAAACCGCAGCTGAAGGTGTCCGGCAGACCGGGCAGCGGAGACAGCCCGGCATTGGGCCATTCATCGATATTGTGTTCCGACACGATCACCCAACTCGGCGTGTCGTCAAGGCCCAGGGCCTGTCTGACGCGCGCCGGGACTTCGATGCCTGCCCTATCGCCCGGGGGCGGTGTATGGGTGATCGGCAGCAGCACGACGTAGCGCGGAACAACCGCCGGATCGGTCGCGGCTAACGGATGAATGCGGCGGACGGCAGGCCGCAGCGAAGTCCGGAAGACGGCTGATTGTGGTCCGGCATTCACGGCAGTCGAACCGGGCAACGCGCAGCGGTATCGGCGTCTTGCACCCGTAGGTCCCGTGACGCATCAACCCGCAGTCGCGCCCGCAGTGGCCCTTCAGGCAGGCAGGAAAGCTTGCGTTCCTCCACGCCTCGCGGCTAACAGACTCCTCGGCGGTCATGTCGGTCTGGAAACGTATCTGTACTGGCCGCCCATGGCCCGGCGAAGGCGAATTCGCGCGGGCCACCCTTTTCTGTCCCAGGCTATCGGCGGCGTGCAGCCAGCCAGTCGGACCGGCAGGAAATCGCAAGCATCCGGACGCCGCTGAAAAGCTTCTTGTCAAAGTCTGACTGGACGGGGAAGCGACTTGAAAATCCCTGCTTGGGAAAGAAGCGCTGTCCCAGACTGTACCCGATCAGACAGAAACAGCACGCGCGGGGAAAGTGGGAAAAACCGCCCGGTTTACGACGGAATAGTACGAGACCCTACAGCGACTCCATGACATATCCGCGTATCTCGTCCCGCAACCAGTCCGCATCCCAGCGGCTGCGGCCAAGCAATGCCTGCATCCGCCAGGGACCCGGCAGGCCCGCATGCTCCGACATCATCCAGCCGGTCTTGCGTGAAATCCCCGAGAGCAACCCGTCGATGAACGCTCCGCCGGTCTCGCGAAGCTCGCTACGGCGAAACACCGGACCAAGCCGCTCCTTCAGTGAAGGCAGCTCGTTCTCCCACTCGAGCAGAGACCCAGACCATTCCGAAACACCCATTGCTCATACCCCGTCACGGTGAAAATCGAGCCCGTGAATCACAACTTCAATTCATGTGCTACTGCAGCGCTAAGGTGACGATGCGCTGATCGACAATGCGTGGATTCTGTCAAGTGGCGAAGGTGAAAGTGCCTCGTGGATCAGCCGGTGGCGCTGCAACCGTGACAACCCGGTGAATCTGGCAGACACGATGGTTACACGGAAGTGCGTCTCACCACCTTCTCTCCAGCCCGAATGACCTCGATGAGACTCGCTTTCGTCGATGACCTCGAGCAATTCCGGCGAAAACTTTTGTTGAAGTGCATCAACAATTTCTTTTCTGGTCTTCATCGGCCCAATTTCCAGCAATTGCCGTTGAGATTGCGTGCCGTTAGAAGATAGAAGCGTTGGCTGTTCAAGTCAGAAGTGCGATAATGCCCCGCGAACCCTTCCAATTCGACCTGTCAGCTGCAAAGGACAAGAAACGCCGTCAACGCGGGCGCAGAGGCATGTCCGGGGCTGTCGAGACATCTTCACGCACCTGCGAACATCCGGGCTGCAGCAGTGAAGGCAAATTCCGTGCTCCGAAGTCGCCGGACCGCACAGCCGAATTCCACTGGTTCTGTCGAAAGCATGTTAAAGAGTACAATGTGCGTTGGGATTTCTTCAAAGCCCAGGCCGACAATCAGGATGACAACGGCACCGGAACGGAAAGTGAATCAGATGACGGTCTTTCACCTGAAGACCGGCGAATTCGCAGGGAAAAGCTTGCCTGGTCCCGGCTCGGAATAAAGGATCCATTCGAGATTCTGGGTGAGAATGCAACGGTTTCCGATCGTGCCAGGACGGCGTCGAGTCGTCGCCTGACAAGGAATGAACGGCGAGCCATCAACATTCTCGACGCCAAGGAAGGATGGGGAAAATCCGAAATCAGGAAGCAATACAGATCTTTGGTCAAGGACCTGCATCCTGACATGAATGACGGTGACAGGAGCGATGAGGAACGCTTGAAGGAAGTTGTGTGGGCCTGGGACCAGATCAAGGACAGTCACAATTTTGACTAGTGATCCATAAGTCACGGTCTGGCCGCAACTGGCTGGAGCAGCCAAATTCCGGGGCGACAAGCGCGACTGGGCCACGATTGCAGTTTGCAATTCCGGACGATCGACAAGATCCGGAATAGTCGCAGCAGAGGGATATCGCCAGACTTACGATGATCTGTATGAATGTCCGTGCCGTTACGCCAGGCGCCGACATCAGTGGTAGATTGGCATGCTTTCGGCAACTCTGATTCCGTCGCTTCCGGGTCGCTGCAACCTCTTGGCAAGCGGGTTGGGCTAACCACAAGTGCCAGTACGAAACCGGTCAAATGCCCAACGTGCAATGGCAGGGAACCTTCCGTTCATCCTTGCGCATGCCATTGATTTACTGCACTAGGACAAATCTTGAATTGACGGTATACAATCACCTTTTGGACTGGGAATGGACGGATCAAGTTTGAATTTGGTCGTAGAACCTACCAAGCGGCTGTTGGTTCGGGAAACTTTTGGTATCAACTCCGATATGGAGGTGATGGCCTTTGAAGAACCGTCTGACCGTGTCCCGGTTCTTGATCCGACCTACAAGTTTGACCCGGACACAACACTCGCGATCCTGGCTGGATTCTCACACAATCGGCGAGTGATGATCCAGGGATATCATGGCACCGGAAAATCGACCCACATTGAGCAGGTCGCTGCCCGCCTTAACTGGCCTTGCGTTCGAATCAACCTTGACAGCCACATCTCCAGAATTGACCTGATCGGAAAGGATGCGATCAGGCTTCGCGACGGAAAGCAGGTAACAGAATTCCAGGAAGGAATATTGCCCTGGTCGCTCAGAAACCGGGTCGCGCTGGTTTTCGACGAATACGATGCCGGCAGGGCGGATGTCATGTTCGTCATTCAGCGAGTCCTGGAATCAGAAGGCCGGCTCACCCTGCTTGATCAGAACGAAATCATTGTGCCGCACAAGCATTTCCGGATCTTCTCCACAACCAATACCGTCGGCCTGGGAGATACGACCGGCCTTTACCATGGAACCCAGCAAATCAATCAGGGCCAGATGGATCGCTGGTCGCTGGTCGCCACGCTGAACTATCTGTCCCATGATGCCGAGACGCAGATCGTTCTCTCCAAAGCGCCCAACTACAACTATAAGCGTGGCCGCGAAACGATCGGAGCAATGGTGACCGTCGCCGGTCTGACCCGTTCGGCATTCATGAACGGTGACCTGTCGACGGTAATGAGCCCCCGGACAGTTATCGCATGGGCACAGAATGCAGAGATCTTTCGAAACCTCGGATTTGCCTTCCGTGTGAGTTTTCTTAACAAGTGTGATGAACTTGAGCGACCAACCGTCGCCGAATTCTACCAGCGATGTTTTGATGAGGAATTATCCGAGGCCACCTGGACAACCGGGACACTCGACAGCTTTCCTGCCGCCCGTGACGCTGCTGGCAAATAGACAAACAGGCATGCAGCTGTGCCAACAAATGAAATTGGAGACATCCCGGCATTCAAGAAGGCAATTGCCGAGACTGCCCGTTCGATCGCGGAAGATGGTGAATTAACGGTTCGGTACTCGGCTGACCCGCCGGGAATGTCAGAAAAGGTCATCCGGCTTCCGTTCCTGGGGCCACGCACCAGCGCAGAAGACCTCACGGTTGCGAGAGGCATCGCCGACAGCCTCGCACTACGCAAGCGGTTGCACGATGCCGATACGCACAGCAAATACATGCCATTTGGCGAGACTGCGCGAGAACTCTACGAGTCCCTTGAAACGACGCGTTGTGAAGCAGTTGGAGCCCTCAGTATGCCCGGTTCGGCTGCAAATATCGATGCAAAGATAGCGGACCAGGCCAAACGGAAGGGGTATGGCAGTCAAACGGACATCAACGAAGCATCGCTTGGTGATGCAATCGGTTATGCGATCCGCCGACTTGCCACCGGTCGCGAGCTTCCACCAGTTCCGCGCCAAATCTGCGAACAATTCGAGAATGGCTTTCTCGAAAAGGCGGGTGAAACGCTGGAACAATTGGACCAGGTGCTTTCGGACCAGGTGGAATTTGCCCGGTTTGCCCGTCAACTCATCAGTGACCTCGGCTATGCCGACCAACTCGGAGACAATCCGGACGATCAGGCCGACACCGGTGATGATCCGGACGAGGACGCGAACGAGGAACAGCCGGACAGCGAGTCCAGCGAGAGTTCGGACAACGACGAGAACCAGCAATTTGACGAAAGCAGGCTTGACGACGCGGACCTGGATGATCGGCAGCTGACCGAAGGCGATCCTGAAGATTCAACGTCGTCTGAAGAATTCGACGACCCTGATGCCGACGAACCACTGGAATTGCTCCAGAACAGGCTGTCCGAAGCGGATCCCGAATACACGGTTTTCACGGCAGAATTCGATGAGGAAATCAAGGCGGACGATCTCGCCGAACCGGCAGAACTGGAACGACTGCGCGGCAATCTCGATCAGCAACTGGAGCCGTTCAAGGGAACCGTCGGCCGTCTTGCCAACAAGCTGCAGCGACGCCTGCTGGCCCAGCAGAATCGCTACTGGGAATTTGACCAGGAAGAGGGACTCCTGGATTCAGGTCGATTGGCAAGGGTCGTGGCCAACCCCACCACCCCGCTGTCTTTCAAGGTCGAAAAGGACACGAAGTTCCGGGATACGGTGGTTTCATTGCTGCTCGACAATTCGGGGTCAATGCGCGGAAGACCAATTTCAATTGCAGCGATCAGTGCCGACATTCTTGCCCGGACGCTTGAGCGGTGCCAGGTCAAGGTCGAGATTCTTGGATTCACGACGAGAGCCTGGAAGGGTGGCGACAGCAGGAGCAAATGGGTTGCCTCGGGCAGGAGTCCCACTCCTGGTCGCCTCAACGACTTGCGCCATATCATCTACAAGAATGCCGACATGCCCTGGCGACGTTCCCGAACAAATCTCGGCCTGATGATGAAGGAAGGTCTGCTCAAAGAGAATATAGATGGTGAGGCACTCGAATGGGCACACCGGCGGCTGGCCATGCGCTCCGAGTCACGCAAGATCCTCATGGTCATATCAGACGGAGCTCCTGTCGACGACTCGACCCTTAGCGTGAATCCGTCAAACTTCCTCGACAGGCATTTGCGGAATGTCATCGCAATGATCATGAAACGCCGTGCGGTGGAACTGATCGCCATTGGCATCGGCCATGACGTAACATCTTACTATCGTCGAGCAGTGACGATCGGCGATGTCGATCAACTCGCCGGCGCAATGACAGAGCAACTTGCAGAACTGTTCGAAGCGGATTCCGGAATTCGAACCGCCGGTCGTCGTCCTGACGCACGGACAACAGAATTCTGAGAATGCCAGGATTCGAGCATGCTGGCGGCAGGCAGGATACGGCCACCAGGATTCAGAAGCTCAGGGCAAGAATAACCCGGTTCGGGTTTTCAGCCTTCCTCATCCCCAGAACCGACGCACACAGGGGCGAGCAGGTGGCCGACTGCGACAACCGGTTGGGCTGGACCACCGGGTTTTCGGGTTCGGCCGGGTTGTGCGTTGTCGCCATTGACCGGGCGGTGCTGTTCGTAGACGGAAGATACACGTTGCAGGCATCGATTGAAGTGGAAGGCAGTACATTTGAAGTGTCTGACTTGCGCCATGGATCAATAGTCGGCTGGTTCAAGGAAAATGTTCATTCGGGCAGCGAGGTTGGATTCGACCCGTGGCTTCACACGAAATCCGAGATTGGTCGCCTGGAACAATCCCTGGCAGAGTCAGGCATCAGACTGCTCCCGGCGCACAACCTCGTCGATGACGTTTGGGACGATCGGCCTGATCCGCCTCGTTCCCGCGTATTTGGCTACCCGGAATCGCTCTCGGGTGAGTCGAGTGTCTCGAAGCGTTCAAGAATGGCTGAGGTGACAAGGTCCGCAGGCGCGGATGCAGCTGTCATGACCTTGCCTGACAGCATCGCCTGGCTGATGAACATTCGTGGATCGGATCTCCTTGGAAGTCCGGTTGCACTCTCTTTTGCCATCATGGATTCGAAGGGCGACACGACAGTCTATCTCGAATTGCCTCGCCAGTTCTCCGACGACGTTGGCCCGGCATTGAATGTCCGCCCGAAGAACGACTTCATCCAGGACCTTGCCAAAGCAGGTGAAACGATTCTGGTTGACCCGGATACTGCTCCGGTAATGGTGTTTGACCACCTGCAGAAACTGGGCCGTAGCGTCGCGGAACAGCCAGACCCATGTATTCTTGCAAAGTCCACCAAGAACCCTACTGAATTATCCGGTACCGAGACAGCACACCTCAGAGACGGCGCTGCTGTTGCAGAGTTTCTCGCCTGGCTCGATTGCCAGGTTTCCGAAAGAAATGTCACCGAACTGGAAGTTGCCTCTGCGCTTGCAGATTTTCGCGCACGGACTGGCGAACTACGGGATCTCAGCTTCAGCACAATAGCCGCATCAGGGCCGAACGCTGCAATTGTTCACTACAGTGCATCTCCTGAAAGCAACAGGAAACTGGAAATGGGCGAGTTGTTGCTGATCGATTCAGGTGGCCAGTATCTCGATGGAACGACGGATGTCACACGCACAATAGCGATTGGCGAACCCGACGGCGAACATTGCGTGTGCTTTACCCGTGTGTTGAAGGGTCTGATTTCACTTGCGCGGGCGCGGTGGCCGAAGGGCCGTGCAGGACGCCATCTCGATGCACTGGCACGCTATCATCTCTGGCTGGCAGGTCAGGACTTTGACCATGGAACCGGGCATGGAGTCGGCCAATTCCTGAACGTCCATGAAGGACCACAACGATTGGCGCACAACTCGGGTTGCGAGTTTCTGCCAGGTATGATTCTCTCGATTGAACCGGGATACTACCGCAGCGGCAAATTCGGGATCAGGATCGAAAACCTCGCAGTCGTTGAGCCTGCCTGTCTGGTCGATGGCGGAGACGACCGGGAGATGTTGGAATTCCGGAATCTGACCTGGGTTCCAATCGACCGCAAGCTCATCGTCCTGGAAATGCTGACCAGTGAGGAACGCCGGTGGATCGATGACTATCACGGAACGACCTTGGAAAAGATCCGGTCAGGCTGTTCAGCACAGGCGGTGTCCTGGCTCACACGCGCATGTGCTCCTCTGGGCTGAGAGGGTCATCCGGGATTCAAACCGCCTGTAACAGCGATATTGCAGCGGCGCGCGCTTCATCGGTGACGCTTTCGCCCGACAGCATCCGGGCTATTTCATCCCTGCGTGAGCCTCCGTCAAGCCGGTGTGCACGTGTCTGCACATGATCCTGGTCGGTAACCTTTTCGATTCGCCAGTGATGGTGTCCCATTGCAGCAACCTGCGGCGAATGCGTAACCACCAGCACTTGCGATTGCTCTGCAAGTGCCCTGAGTCGCCGTCCAACCGCATTGGCGGTTGCACCTCCAATACCTCTGTCGATTTCATCAAATATCGCACAAATATCCTGCGTGTCGGCCATGAGGCACACCTTCAGGGCCAACATAAAACGTGACAGTTCGCCTCCCGAGGCAATCTGGCTGATTGGCCCGGGCGGCATGGAGGGGTTGGTCGACACTGTGAATGCGACTCGGTTCTTTCCTTCCGGGCCGGGGCTGTCGTCGGACAGCATTGCCTCGAATCTGGTGTTGTTCAGTCGAAGTGGTTTGACTTCCCTGGCCATTGCCGCGTCCAGCAGTTTGGCGGCACTCGTTCGGCCCTTCGAGAGATCTTCTGCAAGCCTGACATATTCATCCTGCCTGACCGAGGTGCTCTGTTCCAATCGGTCAACTTCCTCCTGCAGGTGATCAAGCTTTCCAAGGTCTGCGGTCAACTTCCGGGTGACTTCTGCCAGCTCATCCGGATGAACCGAGTGCTTCCTTGCAAGTGCACGAATTGCAAACAACCGCTCCTCGACCTGCTCAATCTCAAGCGGTTCGCAATCAATCCCGCGGCGGATATCATCCAGCAGCCTCTGGGCCTCGGAAAGCTCTGAAAGTGCCCGGTCCAATGACTGGACGATTCTGCCGATCCGTTCTTCATCAAGTTGGGAAGCAGACTCAAGCCAACGGAGCGCCTCATTGATCATGCCATCCGCACCCTCTGATCCGGTTGCGGACTCCGCCTTTGCCAGGTTTTCCTGGAATCGAGAATACAGTCTCAGTAACGAGCGACGATTGTCGAGTTCCGCATCTTCGCCGGCCGTCGGTGAGAACTCTTCAAGTTCCCTGGCAGCATGCTCTGTATAGTCCCGTTCACGAGAGGCAATTTCCATTTCTGAACGAGCTGCCTGGAGTTGCCGCAGTTCCGCCTGCCAATCCTGCCATGACCGCCTGGTACGCCGGACGAGTTCATCATGCCCGGCAAACTGGTCAAGTAACCGTCGGTGAAACGCCGTACTTGCGAGCCATCTTTCATCGGACTGGCCGTGGACCTCAACGATGGTCTCTCCAATTCGCCCTACTGCCTCGACCGTGCAGCGCTGGTCGTTGACGAAGCTGCTTGTTCTTCCCGACGCCAGCATTACACGGCGAATCAACAGATCGTTTCCGGCAGAGATATCCAGGTCGTCCAGTACGGAACGGGCCAACTGGTTCCCTGATATGTCAACTGAAGCGGAGACTTCGCTTGGCTCTCCTCCGGCTGCGAGCGGCTTCTGCAAGACGCCGCGACCGAGCACGAAGCCCAGCGAATCGAGCAGGATGGACTTTCCTGCGCCCGTTTCACCCGTCAGAACATTCAGGCCTTCGCCAAACTCGATGTCCAGCCGGCTGATCAGCAGGACGTTTCGGACAGAAAGAGAGCACAGCATGACCTCGCTGCCCTATGGGTCTGCTACAGCCAATCGCCCTTGATGGTTCTTCTGTAAACCTTCCTGAACAAGCCCTCGCCTTCTTCCGGTGAAGGTGGTCGAAGGTCTCTGCTCACGAACAGTCGGTAGGAGTCCTCGTACCATTCGCTTCCCTGAAAATTGTATCCAAGGATTGCCGCGGCCTCCCTGGCCTGCTCTTCCAGCCCAAGCGCCAGGTATGCCTCGACCTGGCGGTGCAGTGCCTCCGGAACGAAAGACGTCGTTCCGTAATCCGACACGACTGTCCGGAAGCGGTTGAGCGCAGAAGAATAGTTGCCCCGCTTCAAATAGAATCGCCCGATCTCCATTTCCTTCGCCGCGAGGTGATCATAGACGACATCGGCCTTGAGTTGTGCTGACTTGGCATAGTCGCTATCGCCATAATCCTCGATGACGGCATTCAGTTCCTCGAGGGCCTTGCGGGAGTTGCCCTGGTCGCGCCCCCTCAGTTCAAGTAGCTCGAAATAGCTCATAGCAACGAGATACTGTGCATATGCAGCCTCTTCGTCGCCAGGATATGACGTCAGGAACCGCTCCGCCGCCGCCCGGCTCTTTTCGAAATCCCGGTCGACCCCATACGCGTACGCAGCCATGATCGTACCCCGCTTTGCCCAGTCGGAATACGGATAGAGGCGTTCCACTTCTTCAAAGAGTTCCGCTGCCTCCAGTGGCTGGCCGAAATTCAGTTCGGCCTCGGCCTTTCGAAAGATCTGCTCGGGCGTGTATGTCTCGAGATCCGGTTCATCGTTTGCACTGCAACTCGCCAACAGCATCGACAAACCCAGGATGGCAAGAATCCGGCACATGGAAATAATGATCTTCATGTTATCTTCACAATTGCTGACAGCCCTGCCAGCCGACCAGCAATTCACGGCCGATGGCGTGTCGGCCATATTAGTCGCAGGGAGTTACGGTTCAATAGCTGACTTTGCCGAATGCTCAGTGCAAAACCGGGATATCCGAAGAATCTGCGCCGGCACCGGGCAGGCGTGACGCCGTACTGGAATCCGCCACAACAATCTCAAACGCGTCAGGCCTGGCAAAGAGCTTTCTCAGCAACGCATTGGTCAGCGCGTGGCCCGACTTGATGCCCGTGAATTTTCCGATCAATGGGCTGCCGGCCAGCGAGAGATCGCCGACTGCATCCAGCATCTTGTGCCGAACACATTCATCGACATGACGGAACCGGGCGAGATACTCGTTTCTCACGTCGTCAGCCACAAGCACATTTCTTTCCAGGTCACCGCCCCGACCAATGCCCTGTTCCTTCAGCCATTCAATCTGTGACCAAAGGCAAAAGGTCCTGCTGTCGACCAACTGCCTGACGATCGCTCCGTTCGCCAGGTCCAGAACATGCCGCTGGTTTCCAATGGGATCCGGAAACGAAATATGAAACTCCATTTCACTGGTGTCGGATGGCTCGAGTGATGCGCTACATCCATTACCGGCCACCGATACCCTCTTCCTGATCTTGATGACCTTCACAGGCTGATCAAGCTCGGCAACGCCCGCCCTCATGAATTCCATTGCAAATGGCAGGGCACTGCCATCCATGATCGGAGCTTCCGGGCCGTCCAGCTCTACAAGCGCATTGTGAATACCGCATGCCGCCAACCCGGCCAGGACGTGCTCGACCGTCTGAACGAATACACTCGATTCGTTTTCGATCTTGGTACAGAGCGAGGCAGGCACGACGTGATCAAAAACAGCCGGGACGAGATTGTCCCTGCCCTCAACGTCAGTTCTGACAAACTTCACGCCTTCATTCGCTCCGGCCGGTCGGATGACCATGTTCACCGGCATTCCGGTGTGCAATCCGATATCTGAAAAATGGACGCTCGTCTGGATTGTAGTCTGCACGACTTTTAGCTCGATTCATGCCTGCTGCACCGAGCATCCTAGTTCCTAACCGGAATTTCAACAAATCAATGATTGAAACACTTTGTTTCAGGGTGTTTCTGCCATTCAACGCACACTCTCCAGACGACACACCCAGCCGTCAAGGCTCGGCCGCCAACTACTCGATATTCCAGGGTTTGACCATGGGCCGGTCCTTGGCTTCGTGCCGCCGGGACGGTTTCCGGACATGGGCATCGCCTCGGCCAGAGCGCGGGCCTCCATGCCAACTGCAAGCGTTAGCATCCCCGCTTCAACGTTTATGCCGTTGGCAAGGTCAAGGGTTGACCACTGGCACTTGAGCAGTGCCCGCATGACTTGGAACCCTTGATGGTGGCATCGGCCGACACCAGCGTCCTGAAGCCGGGCAAAGGCTTGATCAGCTGAACTGCCTGCCATGACCGGAATCGACGGTGCCTGTGAGAATTTCACCAGGCGGTATTCCAGATCCTCCGGGCACCTGCCTTCCTCTCACGGCCCGACTACCGCAGCCGAATGGGTTGGGGCCATGCCGGCGCTGTTCGTGCGGGACTGCCCGCCGCGCTCCAGCCTTCACGATGCCCTGCCGAGTAACATTCTGGACGCCTTGGTATTCCGGGTTGGCAAAAGCAAGAACTCGATCGTGCCACCGAACTTGCCGACTGCCCGACAGTGATTGGCCCTTCTCCGGCGGATCCCGGGTTACTTCCCGCCACGCTTCCTGCTGGAGAATATTCGGTTGTGATGACCTGGTTTGGTTGACATCGAAGAAGAGGGTCGCTGCAGCCGCCTCCTTCACGGCATCACGTTGCCAGAAATCGACCATTCGCCAGGCAACAGGTCAGACTCAAAGCCGACGACCTACGGGGATTCGATCCCCTGTTGTTCAAATGGATGGCGGGATTGGTGACCGACTTGTACAATCGGCTCATATGCAGCCCGCTGACGACACGGGAGATTCTAGTGTGCTTCCGTTCGCCGGGGACCGGAAGCTAGGAACCGGCCTGCTCTATCATTGACTTCGCCGTCCCTTCGTCCGTGATAAAGACGTTGGGCCGGATGAGGCGCAGGGAGCCCAGCAGGACACGGACTTTTTCTTGACCACCGGAAATCAATACTCTGATTCTTGCGTTTTGCAGACGGTCGAGGCCCACGGAGATGCAGCGTTCATTCACGCTGTGTGCGACAACTTCGCCTGTTTCTGAGATGAAGTTGTAAAGGATGTCACCTACAGCTCCTGCCTCGATCAGGCTGAGCCTGTCGGACTCCGAAACGTGTCCAAGTCTGTAAGAGGTCGTGATACCTTCTATGCCGCCAGCGCTCAGACACGCCATGTCCAGATTGTCCGCTTGCTCGAAGATCTGGCTGATACCGCAGCGTTCCAAAAGGGCGTGCTTGGTTTCTGGGCTGTCGACGAGCGCAGGGGCCGGGACGAGGTAGCCTTCGCCCCGAAAAAGCTCGGCGAACTGCCAGGCAAACTCGGCCGGGTTGAATCGCTTTGCCTGCGAAATCCCGCCGAGGAGCGAAATCACCTTCACGTCCTGAAGGTCGCGACCTCGAATGTGGGGCAAGGCGGTATACAGGGTCCGCCCCCAGCCCACGCCAATCCTCATTCCGGATCGGACGTTGTCGGTAAAGTACTGGCCGGCAAGCGCGGCAATTGCCCTTGTCGGATCGGCGGTATTCGCAGGCACAGGCGCAACGATTGCTCTGTCGATGCCGAAGTTCCGCTGCAGATCTCTTTCGGCTTCGATGATCGCGGAAATATCCGTATTCAGGCTGATATGTATTTCGCCCCTTTTGCGGGCGTCCGCCAGCAGGCGAGTCACCTGTACACGATTTACGCCAAGCTCCCTCGCCGTATCCTGCTGCGTAAGTCCCTCAACGTAATAGAGCCAGGCCGCCCGAATCCGGGTGTCCTTCATTGGATCGAGGTCACCTGTCGACTTCGCGATCACAGGGTGATCAGCTTCATGTCCCAAAAAAGCAGCGTCGATCTGCGCCATGAACCAGGCTCTACTATCCTTTTGTACCTTGCTATCTACGGACTTGGCAGAGTTTCGTCCAGCGCCGCACCGGACCTCTTCATGTGACGCCCCTGCAACGCCGGGGCCGCCCCATACTGGCACAGGCGCCTGTCGCTCCAGCAGGGAGAATTGCCAGACATGGGTTACCTCTTGCCCTCTGGATCCGGTGTCGCCCCATGAACCGATCAGCCCCCTACACCAGGACGATTCCCAGCGGGAACTCGACAAGCGACTTGAACTCTTGCAGCCAAACCGCGCCCAAAGCGCCGTCCACGACACGGTGGTCGCAGGAGAGTGTGACACTCATGACAGTGGCGAGTTTCGGGTTGCCGTTGTCATCGGGGACAAATTGCTCAACCCCCTGACCAACCGCAAGAATCATGCTTTCCGGAGGATTGATGATCGCGTTGAAGGACTTGACTCCCAACATGCCCAGGTTCGAGATCGAGAACGACCCGCCCTTCAATTCGGCTGAGCTGATTGTGCCTGCCCTCGCACGATCGGCAAGATCGGCAATTTCGCCCGAGACACCCCGCAAATCCTTGGTTTCGGCTTCTCGCACGACCGGCGTGACGAGCCCACCGTCGACGGCGACCGCAACTGAAATATGCGCATTCTGATACCGGACGATCTGGTCGCCATCCCATGAGGCATTTGCTTCCGGCACCTTCATGAGCGCGAGTGCACAGGCCTTCACCAGAAAGTCGTTGATCGAAATCTTCCTTTTGCCCGCCTCTGCGCCTGCAGCGTTCACCTTGCCGCGAAGTTCCAGCAACGCATCCAGCTGAATGTCGGCGTCCAGATAGAAATGCGGAACGGTGGATTTGGATTCGGTGAGACGCGCGGCGATCACCGAGCGCATCTTGTTGACCGGGATCAGATCGTAGCAAAGACCCAGCTCATCAGCGGTCTCTTGCGCGCCAGTCTTGGCACTCGCTGCCGGCATGGATGCCGGAACGACCGCTGCGACCTTCTCTGCTGCATCGACATATCCCTCGACATCCGCCCGCGTTATGCGCCCGCGCGGGCCTGTTCCGACCACCAGCAACAACTCGATCCCGCGGTCCTTCGCGATTCGCCGAGCAACTGGCGTGGCGCGCACGCCATCATCGAATTTTGGCGTATCGATACGCGTATCTTCACCTGTTTGGATGGCCGCGGGCTCTTGCGACAAGTGGCTTTCGGCCGGGGCCGGAATTCCGCCTTGCGAAACCACCTCTTCACCGTCGGCAAAGAGCCACGCAACCACTTGGCCAATTGGCACTTCGTCGCCCCTTTGAGCGGACACAAAATGCAACTTTCCGGTGCCGGGGCTCTCGACTTCCATCGTGGCCTTGTCGGTTTCGATGTCAAAGAGCGCTTCGCCTTTGTCCACGAGGTCGCCTTCAGCCTTGTGCCAGTCGGCGATTGTTCCGGATGCCATGTCCATGTCGACCTTGGGAAAGATCACCTCGATTGGCATGTCAGATCGTGCCGCCGACCAGGTCCCGCACACCTGCGACTATCCCTTCGACCTGCGGGACAGAGGCTCTTTCGAGTTCCGGGTTGTAGGGGATTGGATTCTCAGTTCCGCCCAGTCGCAAGATGGGTGCATCGAGAAAGTCGAACGCGTCACTTTCTGCGACCATCGCGCTGATCTCGGCACCGATTCCAAGTGTTTTCACTGCTTCGTACACGCAGACGAGGCGGCCCGTCTTGCGAACGCTGGCCAGGACCGTTTCGCGGTCGATTGGCCGTACGCTGCGCAGATCAATGATCTCGGCAGAGATTCCGTTGGTCGCCAGATCTTCCGCGGCCGTCAGCGCCTTGTGCAACATGACCGAAGTTGCGACGACGGTCACGTCGGTGCCATCGCGTCGGACTTCGGCTTTGCCGAGTGGCACCGTGTAATGTCCTTTCGGAACCTCGCCTTTCATCTTGTAGAGGATCTTGTGCTCAAAAACCATCACAGGGTCGGGATCTTCCAATGCCGCCAGAAGCATGCCTTTGACGTCGAACGGCGTTGCCGGCTGCACAACCTTCAGGCCGGGCACGTGGGCGAGCCAGGCTTCCAGAGACTGGGAGTGCTGCGCGGCAGCGCCAGTGCCCGAACCTGCGGGGAAGCGCATGACGATGGGAACCGAAACTGCGCCGCCAAGCATGTATCGCAATTTCGCAGCCTGGTTCGCGATCTGTTCCATTGCGAGGGCAGCGAAATCGGAGAACTGGAACTCATAGATAGGGCGCAAACCGGTGAGGGCTGCGCCAACCGCGACGCCTGCCCCGCCAAGCTCCGAAATGGGCGTGTCCATTACACGTTCTTCGCCGTATTTGTGCACAAGGTCACCGGTGACCTGGAAGGCTCCGCCATAGACACCGATGTCCTCGCCCATAAGTACAACCCGTTCGTCCGATCCAAGCGCGATATCCATCGCGTCCCTGATTGCCTCGGAATAGGACATTTCCACAATTTCAGGATCAACTGGATTTACTGGAACGTTCATTGGAGAACCTCGGTATAGACGTCGCGCGAGACGTCGCCGATCATTGGATCAGGGCTGGATCTCGCAAACTCGATCCCCAGGCTGATTTCCTTCTCGACGTCGCGCTCGATCGCATCGACCGCCGGGACGTCGAGAACGCCGTGCTCGACCAGAAAGTGTGCAAAACGTGAAATTGGATCTCTGTCGATCCACTCCGAGATCTCATCCTTTGTGCGGTAACGGTTTCGGTCCGACTTGGAATGACCGCGCCAACGATACGTAATGTTCTCAACAAGGCTCGGGCCCTCACCGGCGCGGGCACGTTCAATGGCCGCGTCCACGACCTCGGCGACCGCGTCGAAATCGTTGCCGTCAACTGTCACGCCCGGCATCGAATAAGCGACCGCTCGGTCGGCGATGTTTGCCACTGACGTCGACCGTTCGATCGAGGTCGACATGCCGTATTTGTTGTTCTCGCAGACGAAGATCACGGGCAGTTTCCAGACCGACGCCATGTTGAGCGACTCGTGAAACGCCCCCTCGTTGTTGGCGCCGTCTCCAAAAAAGCAGAGGACGACCTTGCCGGTTTTCAGCCGCTTCGAGGTCAGTGCAGCGCCAACGGCGATCGGGATTCCGCCGGCGACGATTCCGTTCGCGCCAAGATTGCCCTTCTCGACATCAGCAATGTGCATCGACCCGCCCCGGCCCTTGCAATAGCCGGTTTCCTTGCCGAAAAATTCGGCAAACATCTTCGAAACATCCGCCCCCTTGGCCACACAATGCCCGTGGCCGCGGTGCGTGGATGTGATCTGGTCGTCCTCTGTCAGCGACATGCACGACGCGACCGCGCTGGCCTCTTGCCCGATCGAGAGGTGCATTGTTCCGTGGACAAGTCCGCGCGCGTAGCTGTCTTCAGCACCCTCTTCAAACCTGCGAATGAGGTACATTTTTCGCAGCGCTTCCTTCAGTTCTTCATGCGAATAGCGAGTGAGAGAGAAGGGTTCATTCTTTTTCAGTGATTTAGCCATGTTCCAGTGCCCGTGATTTCAACCTCCAAAGACCATCTGGTCTTGAAGTTCCCTGAGTTGAACGATCTTGGAGTCCGAGACCGGTTCGACGTTCCCGTAGGTAATGAGTTCGCCCTTTTGGATGGGTTGGGTGACGGTTGAACTTGATAACAGACCGGCTGGGATTGCGGCTGCCGTGCGAGCTTCTCCCGCCTCCATGATCCAGGCCCGGTAACAATACTCGCCGATTTCGTCCAACTTCTCCCCGACCGCGAGACCTTTCTTCGCGACTGCGCAAACCTCGGCGACCGGCTTGTCCAGCGGGAGCAAATCGGCCTTGCCGTGGAGCACAGCCTTGGCGCATGTCAACGGCACTTCCAGCGACGTCAAATGATAGGGGCGAATGAAGCTGAAATAGGGACCATCGCCCATTCTGAGGTCCTTCATACGCTCCCAGATCCGGGGGTGCTCGGCTTCAATCACGACGAACACGCCAGGTGCAACGCCTTCGCCCACGGAATAATCGACGCGGCCTATGTCAGAGAGTACTCCACCATCCTTCTCAGGAATGAGTTTCTTCGCCAGTTCCCGGGGTCCTGCAGCCGGACCATGCATTCCGGGAACATCCGGAATGAGCCCTGTCGCATTTGCAATGGCGGCCATTTCCACCATCGTTTTTGAGCCGTCGACGAATTCCGCGAGCATCCGCGGGTTCATGTTCCGCAGCTGTGCTTCTTCTTCATACTCCCTTGGAACTGCGTTGAAATTGAGGGGGTTGTTCTTGCCTTTCCCCGCCGAGACCACCTTGTGCCCCATGGCTGCGACGAACTCGATCAGTTCCTTGCAGGATGAAGGCTCGTCACCTGCGCCCAATGAATAAACCACACCGAGTCTTTCGGCCTGAGTTTTCAGGTATGCGCCCACGGTGATGTCCGCTTCAACATTCATCATCACCAGATGCTTGCCTTGGCTCATGGCTTTCAGGCCGAATTCCGCGCCGAGACCAGGCAAGCCGGTCGCCTCGACAACCACGTCAACAAGGCCACTTTCCATGAGCTTGTGGGCATCGTCCACGATCCCCACCTTACCGTCTTCGATGGCCGAGTTGAGTGCGTCCGTCGTAGCTACAATCTGCGAATGCCCCGGTTCGCGGCACGCGATCTCCACTGCTCTGGAGGCGCATTCCACGCGAATGTCGGCTACTGCCGCAACGTCAACTCCGTCCATCATGGATGCGCGCGACACGATATCCGTGCCCATCTCGCCCGAACCGATCAACCCGATTCGGATGGGCCGACCGCTTTCCGCACGCGCCGCCAGATCTGCCGCCAGCCCTGTCAACGCAACATTTGAAACCATGGCGCTCCCCGCTGGTTGCAGATCCAATGACAGAACATCCGTAATGAAGTCAATACAGTTGTTCTCCAATTTGCAGAATCACTTGCTTACCTGGCGCAACCGGCTCAAATTTGTGTACTTCAATGGTCCAATTGTTACATTTGTTCCGGCTACGAATGTATCCGGGAGGAGCGATGAACGCTGACAGCAACGCCGATGCCACCCGCCTCGAGACCGATCGTGTTTTTCCCTCGAATCATGGATAATCTGACATTGTCTTGTCAGTCACTTCTCTGGGGCGCTTCTGGAGGCCCGACACAGAAAATCAGGTGAGACAGCAATGACCTTTGACTACACTTCCGTCGGGTTCTTTACATTCGACTGTTTGGGACGTCCGGTGAGTGGCATTCCGCCGGGTGGCAACACCGAATTCATTGACGAGATGACGCTTGCCGTCTCGGGTGCGGCAGGTAGCGCGGCCATACTGGCTGCCAAACACGGCCTTACAGTGCAAGCCGTCGGTGGCGTCGGAAACGACATGATGGGCGAGTGGGTGATTCAAAGGCTCAACCAATTCGGGGTAGATACACGCAACATGGAACTGGTCAGCGACATGCCGACCTCGTCTTCGATCGTGACCACTCGTCCGAACGGCGAGCGCCCTGCCCTGCATCGAAAGGGTGCGACCGGCGGATTCTTCGTAGCAGACGCGCAACTCGATTCCGTTTTGAACACCAAAATCCTGCATATTGGCGGCGTCGGACTAATGGACACGATGGACAATGGCCGCAATCTGGAACTCATG
The DNA here is from genome assembly GCA_963664715.2 of Paracoccaceae bacterium. Classification (GTDB taxonomy): domain Bacteria; phylum Pseudomonadota; class Alphaproteobacteria; order Rhodobacterales; family Rhodobacteraceae; genus JAPOXR01. The sequence goes on along the minus strand of CAXXUY010000002.1, from coordinate 366,908 downwards.
AAGGAAGGAAAGTCTCGCGGGTGCACTACCACGCTCGATGTCTTTGCAGCGACACAAGAGGACTTCAGACTGGTAGAGCCGCTGTTGCCCTACACGGACTATTTCCTGCCTTCCGGAGAAGAAGCAATGGCCCTGTCTGGTCTGACCGACTTTGAATGTGTTTGTGACCTGTTCTTGAACAAGGGGGCCAAGGCAGTCGTACTGACTCTTGGCGCAGACGGCGCCATGTATCGCGATCAGGAAGGTTTGTCGTTCGACACGCCCGCCTTCGAAATTGATGTGGTCTGCACCTGCGGATGCGGCGACTGCTTCAACGCGGGGTTCGCTACCGGATTGCACCTGGGTTTAACTGCTCAAGAATGCGTGCAAATGGCCCAGGCTTCGTCAGCCCAGAATGCAATGGGGCTCGGCTCGCAAGCTGTCGTGCGGGATCTTGAGACGACACGGAAATTCATGGATTCCAGGCCGCTGAAGTGATAAGCCTAGTCGTATTGGAGTGAGGATTTGATGTCCCTGCCAAGCACGCCGGATCCGAGCATAGCTAGAGACGCCCTTCGAGGCCTTCGTCTTGTTCTCAAGCGCGGAGCAAAGCTGTCCATTGAGAAGGCACGGGTCGCTGTGCCGGAGCCGTTTGAAGGCGTTTCCGAGGAGTTTTTCGCGCAAGCGACCAAGGTGACCCACGCGGCAGATAGCCTGGTTCAACAAATGCTTGGTCTTGATTTTCATGAAGATCGATTTGCTGTACCAGACACGCTTCACCGGTCACTGCATGATGCCACGCATTCTGAACGGAAGCGCGATGCTTCAAATCTCTACTTCGCACTTTCACTGTCCTTGCGGTTTTTTGGCCTGGACCAGTTGTTCGTCAGTGAAACAGTTTGCGCTCAAATCGCTTCGACTGCTCGACCGGATGAACAATCACCGGAAAGCGCCTGCGTCTGGTTGTTTCGTCAACTCACGGAAGGAAATGCCATTGGCAATCCGCTGGTCCTGGTCCAACATCATACTTCGGACGAAAGGAGACAGATCGCGAAAGTGGCGTTCGCTGTCAGTCTCTGGGCGTTCGTGGATCGAGACGCCTTCAACGAGCCCGAACTCGAACTCTTGGAAATCTGTTGCGATGTCGCGACATTCAGGGCACCGGGGATCGAATTGAAACTTGATGACGAAAATGAACTCACCGATGCTTTCAAATCGGCATTGAAAATCGTGTAGGTCGAACCGAAGCAATGATCCCAAGCGTCATACCAAAGGGCCCGGGCACTCTGCCACTTCGCAGGTCAACTCGTCGCTTGAGGTGGTTCAAGGAGACCTTCAGCCGTCAGACCGCACTGCTTTCTGAGCAGACCGGCGTAACATTCGAGGTAGATGACAAGGTTCTAAGGAGAGCGTTCTTGAGCTGGCTGACCGCGTTTGAGGCGCAACTGCCGACCCAGGAACAGGAAAAACCCGACTATGTGAATTTCGCCGCCGGTTTGATGTTGCGGGAATTGATCAAGGCAGAGCCGGCCAAAGCCACGAACATGCCGCCAGATGTTGATGAATCAAACCCGGCGCACTTCTGGCCTGAGGGATACCTTTACGTCGCCCTGTGCCTCAACATCAGGGCGGCGGTTCTGGAGCAGGACTTCGATTTCGAAAACGATATGCTACCCAGCATGGACGATCTTCATAGCTGGTGGTCGTTCAAGGAAAACGTAAGCGAGGACATCAATCTGGCCATTGGTTTCTTCGATCATTTCGCCGGCGTCGAGCCAAGCTGGTTGATACCGTCGGTGTTTCATGAGCGGGGGACGAACCAGTTCAGCGAAACGTACCTTCAAAGCCGCTCCAAGGCAAAACTCGCCGCCGATTGAAACCAAGCTCGTTACCACAGAACCAAGATCTTGTTCGAATCTCCCTGCGGAAATGGTGCTATGGCAAATCCGCGCTCCAGATACGATCTCGATAGCAGGCGGCCGGCAATTTCGGACAAAACCCGACTGCGTCAGATTTGGAGGTCAAGTCGTGGTTTCCAGAACGGACGGAAGAGTTCGATCTTTGGGCATCGGTTCATAACAACCTTCAATCCGGCCTCCTCCGCCAGTCTTGCCGCTCGGTCGTCAAAGACACCGATCTGCCCCCACAACACTCTGGCACCAATCGCGATGGCTTTTTCCGCAATTCCGTAGAGTTCTTCCTTTGGGCGAAACACGTCGACCATGTCGACGGGTGTGTCGATGTCTTCGAGGTCACGGAACACCTTGATACCCCGGATTTCGGTAACGCCCGGTTTGGGGTTCACAGGCAGTATTTCGTAGCCGGTTTCGTGCAATACCCGCAAGACACCATAGCTGAATTTTGTCTTGTCGTTACTGGCACCTACCATGCAATGGTCTTGACGGATTCGAGAATCTCCGCCAGAAACTCGGGCGGATAGTCATACAGGCGATCAATGTCGGCTTCGGGCATCTATGCTTCCTTGGGAACGGCGAGGTCCGCCTTCAGTTCGTGTGGCTCCAACGGATCGACAAACGGGTTTCGATAAAGCTTGTCGTGACTTTCGACACCAATCTCGAAGGTACAATCCGTAACCGGACGTGCAACACAGAGTATGACATAGCCATTGGCAATCTGGCGGTTGTTGAGTGCCACCTGCCGACGCTGGTCCACCTCGCCCGCGGTCAGCTTGGCCGCGCAGCTGATGCAGCCGCCGTATTTGCAACCATAAGGGAGGTCCACGCCTTGTTCCCGCAAGCTGTCAAGCAGCGGCAGGCGGGCGTCGACCTTGTAGATCACGCCTCCGCGATTGGCGATCGTAATGGTGCGGGTTTGCATCAAAGCCAGATATCACTGGTGCAATCGCCGCCGGGATAGCGGGTCTCGTGACAGCGGCTCGGACCATTTGGTTCCTTGCCAAAATCGACAATGAAGTCTTCGTTGATCTTCATGCCACCATTCTCGACATCGCAGTCGACCATCACCATCACGCCTCCCTTTGTTCGAATGTCCGGGTAGAACTGATTATCCCAGGTCGATAAAAGCGAAGTGGTGACGTAAAGCCGTTTGCCATCAAGCGACAGCTGGAACATCTGCGGACCGCCAGCAATCTCAACACCGCAGACTTCGGGCGCTCGGCCCAGCAGCCCGCCCATCCAGACCTGCCCTGTCAGTCTGGGGTTGTGCGGATCGGTGATGTCATACTGGCGCATGTCTCCATGCAGCCAATTGTTCAGATACAGGTACTTGTCGTCCATCGAAACAAGAATCGCAGACATGACGCCCGGGACCGGGATCGGCCATGCGGGATGCGGCTCGTTCTCCACATCAATGATCTTCTCCCACTCCCACTTGCCGGCTTCGGACTTCCAGAAATGGATCACATTCGCCGACAAGGCGGCCCCGCAGTAGCCGTGGGTGCTGTCTGGGTTGTGGTGAAACTTGACCTCCAGCGGAATCAGCCCGTCTTCACCCAGATACATGCTTTCGACCGGTTTGCGGGCTGCGAAATCCCAAATGTGAAGCCGCCGACCGTATTTCAGGTGGCCAACCTCCTCAAGATCAAAGCCTGGCATGAATGAATTTGGTGCCGCCCATTCGGAGCTGACCATCACATTGTGGCGCGGCTGGTACCAGAAGTCATAGCCGAACGGGATGTCGCCCATCGAGTTCTCCCAGCGCCCGACTATCTCAAAATCCCTGTTCAAGTGCAGGTAGCCGCCTGGCGCCTCGCCCTTCGCGTCACCGAGAAATGAAATGATGATCTCGGATCCGAGACAGTGAATGGTATGCGGAGCTGATAGGTTGGTCCTGGCCTTGATCTCGGCTCCTTCGATGACCTTGTGCAGCCGGGGTGAGCGGGGGTCGGTAGCCGTGTCGACCACGTAGATGTTGCTCGACCGAATGCCTGGTACCAATAGGTATTCTCGCGACATGGATGCGTCGCCGTGGCAGGACGAACAGGCGTTCCAACCCATGTGGTGCAACTCATCGCCGATGCCGGGCATTTCCAGTCGGTCGATGACCTGTGAATAGGTCACGCTGTCCGGGTCGGCATCAATCGTTGCCAGGTAGTCAGGCCTCTGGATACCAGTGCCGGTATAGATTGCGATCGTATAGAGAAGCTCTTCTCGCGGAGCCTTGATAGCTTTCTCAGGGCTCGCATAGCCAGGTCCGCAACATGCTCCTTCCATCTTCATGTACCTTCTCTTTCGTCGACCTAGACCCGGTTCAGATGTTCTGGGCCAGCTCTTGTTCCTTAGTTGACTTTCGGTCACTCCGCGCAGCTGGACCGGTGTGAGAGACGCCTCAAATGGCCTCTTGCTCGGGTGCCAGGAATGATGCGACCCTTGGATTGGCGCGCAGCATGGCCAGATCTGCATCTTCCGGCAACTGCGGCTTGTCACGGTCCACATTGACCATGCACAGGAATCCAAGAGGTTGGCCCGCATTTGCGCGGAACTGGTGCCAAGTCATTGGCGGTATCGTGACCAAGTCGTTTTGTGAGACCCTGCGGACCTCATCTCCGACAAGACATTCACCCTTCCCGCGCAGGATCATCACGCCATGCACATGCTCATGCCGCTCCAGAGTCGAATAGCCACCCTCTTCAATGTCGAAGAACCGCATTTCGCAAGCCAAATTGCTGTCATGGTGCAAGACCTGGCGGGTAATGCCATCGAATGGCGCTTCGCCCTCCTTCTTGTAGACCAGCACATCGACATCTTCCCATCGGTAGCCGTCTTTGAATTTTGTCACGCCTCGTTTGTCAGGCAACATGTTGCTCTCAGCCACTGAAGTTTTCTAGGGGTCAACTCTACAGCCATCGAGGTGATCTGCGGGATCCCAGATTTCTACAAAAGACATGATCTACAACATTTGTCAAAGATGGCAAGACGCGACCCGTGTGCGGCAAGCGACCGCTGCAATTGTTGAGGTTCCTGTGGTTGCTGCCCCGCACGCGGAGCCTCCCAACTGACTACAGAGTTCCAAGAGTTGCTGGGCTACGGAGACCGGCACCTCGAACAGTTTCCCCGTTTCGGGAAACCCGAAGGCTGCGCCGGAAAGGACCGCGGTCGCGCCGCTACGCCATCGACCGTCTTGCCAGGCCGCCAAGTCTAGAGCGCGTTGCGAGCTTTTGGAGTCGGGAGTTTCGGATGGCCTGAGACGTGACTCCCTTTGTACGAGGAGTGCTGTAACTTCGTCGCCGCCGCAGGGTATGACACCAATTGAACGCAACATGCGCCAGGTTCAACGTCCAACGACATCCGCGGGGACTGCATAGGCTCCGCGCCGGTGACTATCGAATTCGTCACCAAGTCCAGGACTGCGAATTCATCATTTTGACCGTCCGTGTTGCTAACAACCGTGACGTCAATCCTCGGTCACGATGACAGCCATCAACAGGCAGACTGACCCGCTGCATGGCTTGTGCCCATCATAACCACAGGCTCCGACAATTGATCTCCACGACTCCCGACCTCGTTTCAGGCGTCTCTTCCAGCACCCGAGGAACAGTTCGCATCATGTCTCAAACCGGCCAGAACGACGGACCTCATCCAACCAGCCGGAACCTCTATCGTATGGTTGCGCCTCGACCTGCACCATCGGCTGACATTGGCAGTACTGACGCCGAACAAATTCGCTGCAGTCCTGTCCGGTATCCTCTCTACAACCGAAGTCAATGCCCGAATACACGATGAGTGTTTTCCTCATGCCAACCGGCCCCGGCACGCGCGGACAACATGCAACTCGAACGGGATACGGTCAACCGGACTGAGTCACCCACGTCTCTTGGTATCATCAGAGTAAGGCAGCAAGATCAATCGAGGAACAATTCGTCTGCCGGTTCCGGCAAATGACATCGCCGGGCGTTGCGGCCCGGCGACTTGCGAATCAGGGTTCGCCATACCGTGTTTGCAGTCAGTTTGCCTGTCTGCGAATGAACGCCGGAATATGACGCACGTCTTCGCCCCCTCCAAGCGAGTCTGACAACTGGCTTGCACTTAGTCTCGGTTCAGATGACGGGGGCTGTTCCTGCCTCGTTGTTCCAACATTGGCCATACGTCCGAGCACTGACCTCAAACTCTTTTTTTCCGGTTGCTTGGCCAGCTTGCCATCCTGCCCTGCAGAGACGCCAGTGGTCGAGGCATCTGATGGCGCAGACTCCACTCGCGGCGGTTCCGGCGAAGGAGCAATGCTCCTCGGGGCAACGTACTGACGTCGCGGAAACAGTCCTGAATCGCTGTTGGCGCCCTGTTCAATACCCGATTCCAGGCTGGGCTGGCTGCTGTTGTCCTCGGCGACCAGCGGCTTCACAAGATGATCGCCATCTTCGTAATCCTGTGGCCAAGAATCAGGTTCAAACAGGTTTCTTGGATCAGACGCGGCAAAGCCCTGCGCCAGGCTTTCACCAATTGGCTCCAGCGGTTCAGGCACAATGTCCATCTCCAGGGATTCCGGAAGTGCGGACTGTTGCTCATCCGAAGGCCCCAGGCCCGTCGCGATAAGAGTAACCTTGATCATGTTGTCATATTCTGTGTCGAGCACCGAGCCGACGATAATCTTTGCGCCGTCGTTGATGTTTTGCCGAATGGTCTCGGTGGCATCCTGCAGATCGAGCAGAGTCATGTCATTGCCGCCAATCACATTGATCAGCACACCGCTGGCGTCAGCAAGCTTGACATCCTCAAGAAGCTGGTTGTCCATCGCATTCGTGGCTGCGACCTTTGCTCTCTTTTCACCCTCAGCTTCCCCGGTCCCCATGATTGCCGTACCCTCCATGCTCAGGATTGCCTTAACATCGGCAAAATCCAGATTAATGAGGCCCGGATTGACCATCAGATCTGTGATGCTCTTAATTCCCTTGTACAATACCTGATTGGCCTTCTGGAATATCTCGCCAATCGGTGTGGAATCATTAGTGACCTTAAAGAGATTTTGATTAGGAAGGACTACCAGGGTGTGAACCTTGTTTCTGAGTTCTTCGACACCCAATGTTGCAATCTGGAGTCTGTTTTCACCCTCAAAGTGAAATGGCTTGGTTACGACTCCGACTGTAAGAATTCCCATGTCCCTTGCCAGTTCGGCAACAATCGGCGCCGCCCCGGTGCCTGTCCCGCCACCCATTCCAGCAGTGACGAAGCACATGTGTGCACCGTCAAGCTGCTCAGCAATCTCGGTTTTTGCCTCCTCGGCAGACTCTTTCCCAACGTCAGGATTTGCACCTGCACCAAGCCCCTTGGTCGTTTGAATTCCAAGCTGGACTTGGCGCGCAATCCCCGATTGGGTCAGAGATTGGGCATCTGTATTTGCCACGACGAATTCAACGCCGCTCAGGCCCTCCTTTTGCATTTTGGAGACGGCATTACATCCACCTCCACCCACTCCAAACACAAGAATCTTCGGAGTCAGACAACTTGCCTCAGGCACACGGATAGTATCCAACATGATCTGTTCCACTGCTCGCTGTTACAGACGTTCGTTCGTTTTTGTTTTCAGTCTGTGAACGAATAATAATCATTCGTTTCTGCCATGTCACCAAAAAAATTACTTTTGATCCGATAATTCAGAACTTTCTTGCTACATTTCGTTGTACTTCTGCCCTATTCGATCGCGCATCGAAGCCATTATCACCCGAATTCGATACCCCGAATGCACCTTTGAAGCTTGATCCGATCACCAATTCGCCACGATCCACTGAAGGGTCTTGCCAATCTTCTTCCGGCCGGTCCCGAAATCCACCGAGCGAAGATCAGACAATTCGACCTGGGGCACCATCGCATAGAGGCAAGCACCCACGACCGCAGAATACTGGGGGCCGGATATCTCCTGAGGAAGACCGCTCAGCCTGACCGGAACTCCGAACCTGACATGAGGTCCCAGGATTTCCCTGGCAATGCAATCAAGATCCTGCATTTGGCTGCATCCGCCGGTCAGGACGATGCCTTGCCCGGGAAGGCAATTGAAATCGATTTCGGATAACACCTCCGAGATGGTTTCCAAGATCTCTTCCATACGCGGCTTTATGAAAAAGGTCAGCTGGGCCTTCGAGATTGAATTTCGCCTCCCGTCAACCGACTGGAAAGTGATCATCTCCTCGTCATCCCTGGGCTCAAAATACAGGCTGCCGTGAACCGTCTTCATCCTCTCGGCCTCCGATTCTCCAACTGACAGCGCATTGCAAATGTCGGTCGTGACAAACCGTCCGCCGAGGCCGATGGTCTTTGAGAACACAACATGCTTCTTGTAGTAAACGGCGATGCTGGTAACGCCGGCACCGATATCAATACACGCAGCTCCAAGGTTTTGTTCGCCTTCAACCAGTGCAGAAAGGGAGGAGGCGTGCGCCGACGAAAGGATACCACAAACATCCAGGTTGCACTTCTCGACGGCGCGGACAATGGCGTCAACCGTTTCGCTCGTGGCACTGACCGCGTGAATGTCGACACTGAGCGAATTTCCCTTCAACTCCCGCGGATCGGCAATTTCATACCTGTGATCTATGGAATAGTTGACCGGCTGAACCGAAAGAAAAGTCCTGTCATCAGACAATTCAGGCAACCTGGCGTTTGCAAACACGCGCGCGACATCAACTGCCGAAATCCTGTGGGAATTGATCACGATCGTGTTTACGGGCCTGTGGCTCTCTAGCAATCCGCCCGACGTGCAGACGAAAGCGTGGTCAACCCGCGTATTTGCCTGTCTCTGCGTCCTCGTCAGCACACGCATAATGGTGTTTTCGACTTCGTGCCTGTCTTGGATCTCTCCGCATCTGATTCCGCGCGACTCGACTGTTGCTGCGCCGAGAATCTGCAGCCTGGGTTGAATACCGGCACTTTGCGGGCCGCCGCCCTTGTGCAAAAGTTGATCAAATTTCAGCAACACACATGAGATCTTGGCAGATCCCAGATCCAGGATGGCAGCCACGCCCCTTTCCAAGGCAGCCGAGCGCCTCGAGCGCATCCTGCGCATTCTCTCGGTCGGATCGGTCAAGAGTCACCTCCGCCGTAATCCGAGTTCCCGATAGCTGTTGCAAATACTTCGGGCGTCAACCTGACGATCGTCTGGTCCTTGATCCTAAGATCGATGAATTCAAAGTCACGGGCCAACAATCTGTATTTGCGGTCGTAGGCCAACAGGTGCTTGATGGCAGCAACGGGATTCTCCTCCGGCAATTGGATAATGCGTTCGCCATCAAGGTGCAGGTCCCACCGTCTTTCCCCGATCCTGAGCAGCCCGCGGATTGACTCCCTGATTGGCTCTGCGGCGGAATAGATGTCCAATGCCTCAACGACATTGGATCCTGCTCCAGCCCCGGCCATAAGCGGCAGGTCCTGCAATGCAGCTTCCAGATTGCCTGAGAATGCCAGCTCTCCAAACCTGTCGAGCAAGGCAACGGAACCCGGCTGGCGAAGAACTATTGCCGGTTTGCGTTCAGAGACCGATACTTCAAGACCACCACCAGGCACGACGATCACGCTTGCGCTGATCACCGCAGGAAGATTCTCCAGCGTCTCCTTTATCAATCTGGGTCTAATGTCGAACAGGCTGGATCCGCGTTCAAAATCAATATGTTGCTGAAGATAGTCCTTGAGTTCGGGCGACTCTGTTACCACATTGAGTCCGGTAACGTTGAACCGTTCATCGTATTTGAACCTGGTTTCAACCTGACGCAGCACGGCCTCTGCCCGCTGCAGATTCTGCGTCTCGGACAACCACCAAGCCAACACCAACAGAAGCAACACATTCGGAAGAATGACGAACGCGCTGAAACGAAACGTCGGAGTCAGCATTGCCCGCTGCAACAGGAACTGTACCGGCACGGGAAGGCGCGAGGTAAATACGCGGCCTATCGACAACATGATGCATCCTCGATGAGGAATCTACACAGGTTGGAATACGACTTGCCGCGGTAGATCGCCTGCTCGGGAGAGAGAGAAGTCGGCGTCATGCCTGGCTGGGTGTTGATCTCCAAGAGCACCAAGCCGTCGAGACCGGAGCTTTCATCCCACCTGAAGTCCGCGCGGCTCAACGATCTGCAACCGAGCGAATTGTGGGCTGCAACCGCAATGTCCATGCAGGCGTCGTGGATTTCCCTCGGCAATTCGGCGGGAATGATGTGCCGTGAACCACCCTCTGCATACTTGGCCCTGTAGTCGTACCACGAATCTGTCACGATGTCGGTGACCGCAAGTGCGCTGTCACCCATGACTGTGACGGTAAGTTCACGGCCGGGCACATACTTCTCGACAAGCAATTCCTGGCAGTCGTGGTCATACGCGTGAATGGCAGAGTTTGCTCCACCCCTTACGATGACAACTCCAACCGAAGATCCTTCGTTCGTTGGTTTCACAACATAGGGCGGGTTCATTGGATGCGTGTTGAGAACAGCCTGCCTTTCAACGACCCTGCCTTCCGGGACCGGAAGGCCCGCGGCAACGAAACACCGCTTTGCGGCCACCTTGTCCATCGCCGTAGCCGAAGCCAGCACTCCGGAATGAGTGTAGGGAAGCTGCATCCATTCGAGCATGCCCTGTACGCAGCCGTCTTCACCCCACCTGCCATGCAGGGCATTGAAGACCGCGTCAGGTTTGATTTCCGAGAGTTGGTCGACGAGGTTTCGCCCTGCATCAACCTCTACAACCTCGAATTCTTCCTCTCGCAATGCCGCGCTGCATCCTTGACCTGTCACGAGCGAAACTTCCCGCTCAGCCGACAGGCCACCCATCAAAACCGCGACACGGCGAAACGTCCTGCTCGACATGCCTCGCTCCGTATCAACACTCACCCGGCAGTTCTGCCCGGGTATCAGATTAGCTCAATTCCCGATTGTTTGGAGTTATTTGCCAACCCTGAGAATCTCCCATTCTAGTTCAATTCCAGAATTTTCCAATACTCGGGCCCGAACTTCTTCTCCAAGTTCTTCGAGGTCTGTTGCAGTTGCGCCACCTTCGTTGACAAGGAAATTCGGGTGTTTCGTGGACATGACTGCATTTCCTCGCCTGGCACCTCGCATTCCGGCATCATCGATGAGTTTCCAGGCCTTCATGGTATGGTCTATGTCGAGTTGGCCTCCCGAGGAATGTCCCGAAGGGTTTCTGAAAGTTGATCCGGCAGTCCTGATTTTCGTCGGCTGGGTTTCATTCCGGTATGCAATTTGCGATTCCATTCGATTGACCAGTTCGGCGGATTCGTCCTGACGGCATTCAAGGACAGCTTCGACGACCACGGAATCAGCCGGGAGTCTGCACCCCCGGTATCTGAACCCGATTTGTCGATTGCCGATGGTCGCGATTTCGCCACTCCTCGTCACGATCGTCACCTGCTGGCATAAGTCTCCGAAATATGTCCCGTAACATCCTGCATTCATGCGCACGGCCCCCCCGATCGTACCCGGGATCGTACGCAGGAACGTAAGGTCAAGGCCGGCGTCCGCCGCTTTCACGGCAACACGCGAGTCAAGGGCTGCCGCGCCAACCCTTACGGTTTGGCCCTCTATGCTGACGTAACCGAATTGCCTGCCGAGCCTGATGACCACCCCGGGCATGCCCCCGTCCCTCACGATCAGATTGGAACCTGCTCCGAGCACGAATAACGGCACGGCCGGACTCAGCTTCTTCACGAAACTCGCGAGATCCTCGGCATCTTCGGGCTGAAACAGCCATTCCGCGGGCCCGCCGACGCGAAGCCAAGTCAATTCCGCCAGCAGCTTGCCAGTCATGATTCTGCCGCGGCAAGGAGGCAATTCATCACGGCCGTTTTCAGCCGTGCTATTCATCTGCCGGTCCTACGTCACTCTCTTGAAGCAGTCGTGCAGGGAGCTCGTTTGCCCAAGTGGAAATTGAGCCCGCTCCCATGCACAGCACGAGGTCTCCTGGTCGAGAGTGCCGTGCCACCAATTCCAGCAGCCCATCCGATTCCGAGAAGGCAAATACCTCCTTCTGTCCAAATCGTCGAAGGCCGTCCACCAGCGAGTCCCGGTCGGCACCTGGAACCGGATCCTCGCCTGCAGCATAGACATCACAAATCCCGACCATGTCCGCTTCTTTAAAGCATCCACAGAACTCCTCGAAAAGATTGGATAACCGTGAGAACCTGTGTGGTTGATGTATGGCAATGACACGGCCCGATGTCACTTGCCGGGCCGCCTTGATCACAGCGGCAATCTCAACGGGATGATGGGCGTAGTCGTCGACGACGGCCACGCCACCCACCTCCCCTGTTCGGGTGAACCTTCTTCCAACCCCCGAAAATGCCGCCAATCCGGACTTTATTGAAGGCATGCCCAGGCCAAGTCCCCGAGCGACGGCAACGGCTGCCAGCGCATTGAGAACGTTGTGCTCACCCGGCATCGGTAGACTGCAGGATTCGAGCACTGTTCCGTCCTGCCGGAAAGACACGTCGAACTTCACTCCGAGGCCATCGGGTCTGACGTTCAAGCCGCGCACGTCGGCTTGTGCATTGAAGCCATATGACACGATTCTCCTGTCAGTTGTATGACCGGCAAGAGCTTGCACCTCCGGATGGTCCGTGCAGCACACCGCGAATCCATAGAATGGAACATTTGCGACAAATGACATGAACGCCGCCTTGAGATTCTCGAAACTGCCATAGTAATCAAGATGTTCAGGATCAATGTTCGTAACGACGGCGACGGTTGCCGGCAACTTGACGAATGTTCCGTCGCTTTCGTCTGCTTCAACGACCATCCATTCTCCGGAACCTCGACGAGCATTTGATTCATAGGCGCGGATGATCCCGCCATTCACGACCGTCGGATCCAAACCCCCATGCTCGAGCAAGGTTGCAACGAGTGTGGTCGTAGTCGTCTTGCCATGTGTACCCGCGACCGCGACATTCGACTTGAGGCGCATCAATTCAGCGAGCATTTCCGCTCGTCTGACAATCGGAATTCCGATTCTCCGCGCCTCCCTCAGTTCCGGATTGGTATCTCTGATGGCAGATGACACGACCGCGACATCAGCACCGGCGAGGTTCGCTGCGGAGTGACCGCTGAAGACTACTGCCCCGAGCTTTTCCAGCCTCCTGGTGATCGGGGTATCGGATAGATCAGACCCCTGCACCTGGTAGCCGTGGTCCAGCAGCACTTCGGCAATACCTGACATTCCAATACCACCGATACCGATGAAATGCACCGGCCCGACCCGAATCGGTATCTTGGTGGGCGGAGACATCCTATTCCGTTCCTCCCGCGAGTTCTCCGACTAGTTGCGCAAGTCGTTCTGCCGCGTCTGGTCGTGCAGTGTTCCTGGCCGCAGCCGCCATCCGGATTGCTCCATCCGGATTTTCAATGATCTCTTTCAGCTTGGCAGATAGTAACTCTGCAGTGATTTCCAACTCATTGACCTGCACGGCCGCTCCTGCCCCGACAAGTCCGGCCGCATTTGCCGTCTGGTGATCATTTGCTGCAGCCGCGTATGGAATCAGAATTGCCGGCCTTCCGATTGTTGCGATTTCAGCAACAGCGGATGCGCCCGCTCTGGACACGACTATGTGAGCTCTCGCAATCTGGTCCGGTACGTCCTCGAAGAACTGGCGGACGTCGCAGCTGATACCGGCTTCTTCGTAGAACCTCTCCACAATGGCCGTCTGGCACTTGCCAACCTGCTGGCTCACGAAGACGCGGGATCTGATGTTGTCATTGAGTCGGGCAATCGCCGGCGGAACGTAGCTGTCAAGAACTCGTGCCCCTTGGCTGCCACCAATCACGAGGATCTTGACCGGGCCGTACGAGGGCCATTCATACGGTGCACATGCATGTGCCGCCACATCTGCCCGAACGGGGTTTCCGGTGTTGACTGACACGACTCCCTCCGGAAGAGACGTAGACACTGCCCCGCAGGCGATCGTGTCAACACGTGCTGCGAGCAGCCGGTTGGCCTTTCCGAGAATTCCGTTCTGTTCGTGGATGAGGCGGGGAATCCCCGTCAACCATGCGGCAACCACAGGTGGAAAGGCAGGATATCCGCCAAAGCCGGCGACGACCGCAGGTCTCGTCTGCCAAACCTTGACGCAGGCGAACAGAATCCCGAATAGAATGCGAATTGGAGCAGCTATTCGTTCTAGGCCGTTTCCCCGCGAGAGTGTCGCCGCAGGAATCGTCCTGATCGTAATTCCCTTGGGAAATCCACCGACAAACCTCATTCCCCGGCTATCGGTCCAAAGTTCTACATTCCACCCCTTGGCCAGCATCTTCTCGCCTAGTGCCTGGGCAGGAAAGACGTGCCCGCCTGTTCCTCCTGCAGCAAGTACTACTGTTCGTTTTGCCGAAGCCTGCATCACCGGCGTCCTGGTCAAATGGTACGAAATTCAAGCTCTTGACCAGTCAACTCTGCCGGTTCGACGCGGGTGAGCGCCAGAAGCATTCCAAGCAGGATTCCGACCGAGATTACGGAAGAGCCGCCATAGGAAATGAATGGCAGCGTCAGCCCCTTTGCCGGTAGCAGGCTGATGGATACACCTATGTTGATGAATGCCTGAATGCCGAACAGCATTGCGAGCCCCGTGCCTGCCAGCCGCTTGAACGGATCTCGCTTCTTGGAAATCAGCAGCAGGGACCTGATCGAAATGAACGCAAAGAGAAACACGATAAGCAATACCAGGATGAGTCCGTACTCCTCGGCGCCGACTGCCACGATGAAGTCAGTGTGGCCGTCGGGGAGGCTGTACTTGATCGTTCCCTTGCCTATTCCCACACCGAGCCATCCACCCTCCTGAATGGCGCTGATCGAGAAATCCAGCTGGGAATTTGCTTCAACCATGCCCGTTATGTATGCGTCAATTCGACCAGCCAGGTGTTCTGAATGGTTGTATGCGGCCAGTCCGGCCAACAACAGGAAACCGACAATTGCCATCAGCAACGCGATTGACGCCCCCGACGCAAAAAACATGACAAGCCAGGAAAACAGAACGAGGCTCGCCTGACCAAAATCCGGTTGAATTGCAAGCAGACAAGCAATCAACAAGGCCATCGTACCGGAGACGGTTACGCCTGGCGGACCATCACGCTGCATTGAACCGGCGAGCAGCCATGCCGAGACCAATATGAAACCGGGTTTCAGGAACTCGGATGGCTGGACAGACCCGAAACCGAGCGAATACCACCGGGTGGCTCCCTTTCCAAAATCGGTTCCGAAAAATGGCAGCAGCAGCATTCCGACAAACGAGACAGCGAAAACTGTAAATCCAAGCCGGCGCACATACTTCACCGGCAAGGCCGAAATGGCGACCATCACCCCGAGTGCCAATGCGCCAAATGCCGCCTGCTTGAACACAAAGGTAAACGTGCCCGTGCCAGTTTTCTCGGCGATCACTGGCGAGGCTGCCATGCCAAGCAGCAATCCTATGGAAAACAGCAACATGACGGAAACCAGTACGTACTGGTCAACCGTCTGCAGCCATCGCGGCAGAATGGGTCCTGGTCCCCGCATGGCCTGAATGCCATGAATCGCGTCAGTCATTTTGCTGGCCTGTTACTACTCGACATCTCGACTCTTCACGGTCGAATTTCATACAGGATACAGGATTGTCAGGATTTGTATAGTCATGATTCAGTGATGGGCAGGCAGGCGAATTGCAGACGGCAACATGTCGTGAAACTCAGAGCGCTTCGGCGCACACCGCTTCCGTTCGGAGGCATTCGGCAAATCGCCGGCATGGCGAGGGACAGCGGACTCCGGATCGTGGCCCGAATTGGCGGACAAGCCGTAATTGATCCCGGCAGTCTGACTTGCCCCTTCTTCAAATGACTGCGCGACACCTTCCGGTCAAGCACCCGAGACCCTGACATTCGCAATCATGCAGCGCCTGGCACCGGAAGGAAGCGACTGGCCAGCAATCCGCTCAAGACAACCAAGAGTCGCCATACCAATCTGCCTGCAATGCCTCACTGTCGCGGTAGGAACGTCGGTTACCCGCCGCCCCCCGCAGAGATCCGTTATTCTGGATTCTGGATTATTCTGGATCCCGCCTGATTGATGCGTCTACGCGGCACTTGCGAGCGGATTTTCCGGAATAATCGCAATATGCATGCTCTGGTCGGCACTTCTGCCGACGCTTGCAACGGAGAATGCAAATGTCATCAATTGTGTTTGTTCCCCAATGTGGGGAATCATCGGGGGCACGTGGCCCCCTCGCGCCGCACCTGGACGGTTTCGACTCCTGGCTCGCAGACCAAGGGTATGCGGCGAGCACGCGGCAAGCCAAGCTGCGCCTGGTGCGCGCGTTCAACGGCTGGCTTGAGGAACGGCAACTTGATCTTCCGGACGCGGCGCTGGTTGATGCGTGGTTCGGAGAGCCCGGAGAGCGGCCTCAGGGTGCGCCGACTACAGGGCGTCAGTTGCTGGTTTGGCTGCGTGCAATCCACTGTCTCACTCCCGAAGAGGCCGGTCAGAAGAGCCGTGTCTCTCTGGCCGCGCAGATCGAAAGCCGGTATGAGAGATTCTTGCGTGACGACCGGGGATTGAGCCCTGTCACCATCAAGGATCGTCTCTGGGTCGTACACGCCTTTCTCGGTGACCGGTTTCCGACACACGCCCTCGACCTCGGAGCGCTGACTCTCGATGATGTCAAGGAGTTCATCTGCCGTTCCTGCGAGAAGGTCAGCCCCGGGCGGGCGAAGGTCGTGGTCTGCGCCTTGCGGTGTTTTCTCCGTTATCTTTACCAGCGTGGAGACATTGCCACGGATATCGCTGGCGCCATACCGGGGGTTCCCAACTGGCGCCTCTCCGGCCTGCCAAAGGCCCTTGCACCGAACGAGGTCGACGCGCTCCTGGAGAGTTGTGACCGCGGTTCCGCGGTTGGGCGGCGCGACCTCGCCATCTTGTTGCTCCTGGCTCGGCTGGGTCTGCGGGCTTGCGAAGTCATCCGATTGCCGCTCGATGACGTGGACTGGACCAGAGGTGTCGCCACGGTTTCCGGCAAGGGCAACCACCGCGATCTCATGCCGCTGCCGTGCGAGGTCGGTCAGGCTGTCGCTGCCTATTTGCTGGACGGTCGGCCTGCCGCCTGTGCGACTGTTGTTTCCCGGATTGAGTTGTCGCGCAGCGCGGTAGATTTCCCGGATTAGGCCGACGCCGATTTTCCTGGAAACCGGATTGGTCCGGGATACCCGGGCTGTCTTCTTTCCCAGGCAGAGCAGTTTTCCAGCAGCTGGTTCAGGATAGTGTGCGGATCGCAGGGATTGTGATTGCCCTCATTGTGGCTCGTGTCTATTCGACCGGGTTCAGGTTAACCAAGAAAGAATGGCCCGCGCGGATAGCCGTCCGCCGGGACGGAAGCGCCCGCTACGCCCCGCTGTGAACGCGATCGTGCAGGCCGGGCAAACGCTCTTCCAGCCCGTTCCCGTATTCCTTCCACGTCACCCCGTCCACGCCTGCCGCCGCGTTCCTTTTCAACATGAAACAGGACGCTTCGAGCACGTCCGTTGTCACATGGTGCAGGAGCGCAGTGAGCTTCTCCTTCGGTTTCCTCCTGGCTGCTTGCCGTATCCGCTCGGCCGCCCGTGACATGCGATCCCGGCCCTGTGTCCGGTGCATGCTTTGGCCGCACGGATTCCCCCTGGTTCCAGCCCTTCCCTCCATCGGCTCCGCAGGAACGGACCTTCCCTTGTTCGCCGACCTCACCGGTGTCGGGTCGGAGGAGGCGCCCCGCGGGGCTGGCCTCCGTCCGCCGCACAAACGGCCCGTACGGTTTTCCCGTAAGCCGCTTTCACAAAGGTGTCTCATCGAAGGTTCAAGGAAGGAACCAGAGACATCAGGCGTACAAGCCCGTACTCGCCACAGAGCTTGCGCTCCGGAAGCTGTTTCCAGCCCGTGTTGCGCCAGCGCTTGTGACGATGCGACCAAAGCCGCCTGACGATCCAGCCGTCAAGCTGGTGGAAGAGCTTGCGGAGGTGGGCCTTGCGATAGTATTGGCCCCAACCCCGAATGACCGGGTTGATCTCGTCGATCATCTCCTGCGTACTGACAGGAGCTTTGCGTCGGGTACGCTGGCGGATCTGGTCCTTGAAGTGCCGGACGGATTTTGCACGCGGAAACGCGTAACGCGCTCCCCCGCGAACCCCGCTCCTGATCTTCGAGGCTTGCAGCCGGAGAGGCCGCTTGCCCTGCTTGATCTTGTCGCCAAGGAACTCGAACCCGTACTTCACATGAACAACACGGGTCTTCCCGGCATTCAGGCTCACGCCCAGCTTCAACAGTATCCGCCTGGCTTCCTCCAGTGCCGCGCGGGCTTCCCCGTGTGTGCGGCATGTGATCAGCCAATCGTCGGCATACCGGGTCAACCGATAGCCACGTCGACGCATTTCCCAATCAAACGGGGTCAGCAGGATATTACTGAGAAGCGGCGAAACAATGCCGCCCTGTGGAGTTCCCTGGTCGGTTGGCAGCCTCCTGCCGTCGGCCACCACCCCAGCCGTGAGCATCTGCCTGAGCAGGCCCAGAACCCGGCCGTCCGACACTCGCTGGTTGACGAGTTCAAGGAGTTTGTCGTGGTCCACGGACCCGAAGAAATCCTTCAGGTCCGCATCAACAACCCACTCATACCCCTCGTCCAGTTCCTTCCATATCCTGCGTAGTGCTCCGTGGGTGGACCTCCCCTGCCGGTAGCCGTGGTTGGCATCATCGAATACCGGTTCGAAGATCGGTCCCAGACGGTTCAGCAGCGCCTGCTGGCACACCCGATCGTAGATCGTCGGGATACCAGGAGGACGAAACTTCCCCGGCTGGCCCGCCTTGGGGATCAAGCGTTGGAGAACCGGTTGCGGCACAGACTCTCCGTCCCGCAGTTCCCGGTGCAGACGATCAAGATTCGCATCAAGCGAGGCCTCGAACGCAGCCAAATCCTCTCCATCAACGCCACCGGCACCTCGGTTGCGTTTCACCTTCTCCCAAGCCACCTCCAAGTTCTTCCGCTTGTACACCTTGTCCACCAATGAGTGGACCTTCCTCTCACCCGCCGGATTGATCCAGTGAACAAGTCTCCTCGGGCCATGATGTCCGGGTCTTTCACTCAAGGAACTTGTCCGCGTCATGGTCCTTACTCTCTCATTCCCCTTCTCGCTCCAGCCACCTCTGCCAACCGACTTCCCCGACCCACCCGGCCGCCGCTCGCGCGGTCACCCGGCTTTCGCCGGGCTTGAGGTACTATTCGGTTGTCCGATTGCTCGACGCGCATCCTTTCCCACTTCGCCTCTCGGCTTATAGGGGCCGTTATCCCGGTGCCACCCGGGAACGCAACGAGCCCTCCTGGGGTCACATCCAGATCTTCCGTACCGTGCCGTCCGCAAACACCTTGGTGCGACGGGTGGATAAGAACGCCTTCGCCGCCATAGTGCCGGCTCGACCTTGCCCCGTCTTTGGCCGACCGATTCATCATGGGGTAGCCCCCTCGATTACGGCCCGGTACTTCTCCGCAAGCCCTTCAGATTCCACCTCGCGGTGGACACCCTGCCCTCCGGTTGTCTCCTGACAGTGAACCAACTTGGCTTCTCCCTTGGCTGTCTCCGCCATTTCCGGCTTCGTGCCCGTTCAGGGCTTCGCTTATCGGCCCACCCCGGCCAGTGAGGAATTACCCCCACTTTTGGATATGGCGCCCCCTACCCAAGCGCCAGTGGGACTTGAACCCACCTGATCCGGGCGCTGCCCAGCACACACTATGGCCGGATCCGACTGCTTCAATCCGTTCGTCATCGATTCAGATTATCTCCTGTCTTCCGCGGCCCCGGCACGACTGCCAGGGCAGATCGAAGCCCTCCCGAGTCCCGATGTGGGGTGTACGTGCGTCCCTGGATTCCTCAGACAACGCGGAGCCCGGCAGACCCTCGCCATGACGGTTCTGCAGGTGTTGCCTTCGGCCGATGACAAGACCTCGGCGCTCCGGATCATATCTTTTACGATGCTCAATCATCCCGGCCACACGCGCCGCTACCGACGCTTCGCATGCATCCTCGCGGATGCACACGCACGGCTCGCGGTGAAAGTGGTGGCTGACCATTCCTTCCTGCCGGACTTGCACCGGCTACCCCAGCACCGATTTCTCGGCACTCGTCACCTTGATTGTCGCCCAGCATGTATAACTTCATCTTCCTCGGAACACATTTCTGGTATGCCAAGTTAGATGTCTAGTTGCCGGGCGATCAGAACCAAGAGCAGGCAAGACTCGTAGTGGCATCCGGTGCAGGTCGGCGACAGGACTCTCAGGTACCTGCTCGAGAATCACATTAGCGACCACAACATTGAGAGATTCGGGCTCAATGGTATAGATTCCCCAGTCGAACAGTTCATGGTGCAATACGCAAAGAGACAATCCGTTCTCGATTGCGTCGGGACCCTTATGACTATGCCACCTAATATGGGCAGCTTCGAGAGCAGGCCAGTGTCCCGTAGGATATTCAAATGAATAGGAACATATTGCGCATTTGTAACTGTATTGTCTTAGTACCTGTTTACGAAACTTGGGATTGCGATTACGCCGCGTGAGAGTAGAGGTAATGAGTGGTGAGTATTCACCATCACTTATTGTGGATGTGGATGAGGTCGAATCGAGTGCATGCTCGCCCAGAGTTGCTTCGAGTACGGCGGAGCGCATTGTCTCTGGAAAATGGGCGTCGACGAGCTGTTGGGCGATCATCAGTGCGCGAGGACGGTCGTTGCGGAAGATTTCGTAGAGGGGTAAAGGGAACCCGCCCAAGACGTTTAGTTGCCGAAGACTGGAGGGAGATACACTACCGTTAGACTGCTGAGGAACGCGATCAGCTTGGGTAACTTCCCAAATGTGGTTCCTTTGCATCCGCCAGAACGGTTCCTGGGGCTTATTACTCTTTCGGGGTGGGCCAAATGTTCTCAAGAGCACGAGAAGTGCCTTGTGGATCGCATCGTATTCGATAAGCCGGCTTCGGCCCTGTAGACATTGTCCGATGGCCCAAAGAGCAAGAAGAGGCTTGTGGGGAGCGCGTTCCTCTCTTCTTTGCCAGACCGTGAGTTTGTTAAAGTGTTGAAGTAGGTCCTCAGCCATGGAGGTTTCCTAACCGGCTGATGCAATACGAAACGCGAGCTTTATACTGATTCATTCACGAATGCTGACAATCGATGTGTCTCCACGCGAGAATGTAGCCCGGCAAGCCGTGACTAGGCAACCTCTCGATTGGCAACATGCCTTTGGCTGAAATGTCAACGGCTGCCTTAAAGAAGTGATAGCCCAAGTCACTATGCTTGCGATACACAACGACGGTGTGATCGCTCTGCGGCCGCAGGGAGGGTAGCGCAACCCGTCCCGTCCAATCGTCTTCGGGCCCGACACCGAACCGCCACCGTTCCCGGTCCCGACCATCCTAGCCCGGATATCTCAGTGCGCCGTGTAAAGGCGCGTTTTCCTTTTGGGTGCAAATCCCACCCAACATTTGTTGCTTTCGGTTGGTAGCAGCCGGGGCGGGACATGGAGGTAACGACATGGTCTGATATAGAAAGACAATCTGGGTGAGGAGTGCCAAGAAATTGGTGCTGGGGTAGCCGGTGCAAGTCCGGCAGGAAGGAAAGGTCAGCCACCACTTTCTCGGCACTCGCCACCCTGATCCAGGTCCATACCTGGCTCAGATCAGCAGAAAAGGCCTTGCTCAGTCATCCGCTCCAAGCCAAATCCGGCGTCAATTGATAGATCGACCGGGTTCGAATCCCTGCCATTTGACAGGGACGCTGCGGTGTCCAGAAAACGCGAGGCTTCCGAGGCAGACACGTAGTCACTCGAAAGACTGAGAAACTTCTTGCAGTAATCGTCAAACTTCCAGGGCGCATTTCCCCGGGGGTGAGAGTTCGCCACGCGCAATTCATCCTCGATTGTCGATCCATCCTCAAGCGTCACGACAACCCTTGCCCCGTGGGCCTTGTCCAACGAAAGCGGATCTTCGAATTCTCTTGTCCAGAAGGGATCGGAAACTGTTCGCACTTTCTTCCAGAGCGCCAGCGTATCGGGTCTGCGGGCTCGATCGGAAGCGTAGCTGGCATCATGATGCCAATCACCATCCTGCAGCGCAACGGCGAAGACATACATGGCGGAATGGTCAAGCGTCTCGCGGGAGGTTGTTGGATCCCACTTTTCCGGGTCCCCGGCTCCCGAACCCATAACCAGGTGGGTCAGTTCCTTGGTGTAGATCGCGACGTCGCTGATAGATTCCACTTCACTGATTTTGTGACGCAATCGGAAAGCCAGATCGATGAGCGCCTGTCCGTGATAGCCAGCGGAATGCTCCTTTGGATAGGTCTCAAGGATCGCGCGCGGCGGTTCTCCCGGCGACGGAAGGGGAACCTGTCTTTCCTGGTCCGGGCCATCGAGGAGAATTGCCATCAAGCCGTAATGACCCTCGTAAGCAGGAGCCGGACTCTTCTCCCCGCGCATTGCCCGGTCAAGGGAGAGCAACGCGATCTGGCCGACATGGCCCGGTGCATTGGCCTTGTAGGATGAAATGGTCCCCTTCCGGGTCTGGCGCGTCGAAACAGAAAGATGAGCTGACAGGTTTACCGCATGGTAGATGACCTCGGTGTCCAATCGCAGCATCGCACCGACCCCCGCGGCAACAGCAGGTCCAAGATGCGCCACATGGTCTATTCTGTGCTTGTTGAGTGCGATGCCCTTTGTGAGGTCAACCTGAATCTCGTAGGCGGTCACGACGCCTCGGATCAACTCCTCACCAGTCAGCCCGCAAGCTTCTGCAACCGCCACTATCGGACCGATCGTGTCTCCCGGATGGCTGGAGTCCGCGGCAAAGAAACTATCATTGAAGTCAAGCTCCCTGATTGCTGTCGCGTTGGCGTAGGCTGCCCAGTACGGATCGGCGCGAATATTCGGCTCGATCCCGATCAAGCTCGCGCCGCCTGCTTTCTGGTAGGCGAGGGCGGCTCCCTGCGCTGCAACAACCGAAGGCCGGCAAAGTGCCGCTATGGCAACCGCCCAGTCATCGATTATGCGCATCACGGCCATCTTGGCCGCCTCTGGATCGGTCGGCGCCGGATCGGTGGCAACTTCAGCGATTTTCCAGCAGAGTTGTTCCCTCTTGTCCAGTTCCGCTCCCGGCTCCTGCGGGCGGACCGAGTGAACAATCATGCTTCGGTGCTCTCCCGTTGCAACCTATGCTGCCTTCTTGCATCCCGTATGTCGCGGATGCCCGAACCCACGACAAAAAGCAAAGCGGTGAGGAGCAGTCCCAGCGAGATTGGGTCTTCGACAAACACCCTGTGCTCTCCTCCGGTCAGAAGGAGTGAGCGCCGGTAGTTTGCCTCGATGAGATATCCAAGCACCAGGCCAAGAACCAAGGGCAGAAAGGGAAATCCGAGCAGGCGCATGACATAGCCAACAGTGCCGGCAATCAGAACCAGATAGAGGTCAAAGAGCGTATTATCTATGGAGTAGATGCCGGAGAAGATCAGCGCGTAGATTCCTGCCATCAGGAATGGTTTCGGCCGGTTGACCAGCCAGACCGCAGGCGTGATGATCAAGATACCCAGCAGGAACAACGACAGGTTGGCCACCAGCAGACCCGAATACAGGCCATAGATGAAGTCCGGATGCCTTTCGAACAGAAGCGGTCCAGGCTGCAACCCGTGGATCAACAGTCCACCAAGGAGGATGGCGGTTGAATTCGAACCCGGAATCCCGAATGACAACATGGGCACCAGGGCGGTTCCTGCAACAGTATTGTTTGCGCATTCGGGGGCTGCAATCGCCTCGGGTGACCCCTTGCCGAACTCCTCAGGTTTGCTCGACCAGCGTCGGGCTTCATTGTAGGCCATGAAAGCTGCGATCGATCCCCCTG
Source organism: Paracoccaceae bacterium (assembly GCA_963664715.2). Classification (GTDB taxonomy): domain Bacteria; phylum Pseudomonadota; class Alphaproteobacteria; order Rhodobacterales; family Rhodobacteraceae; genus JAPOXR01. The sequence continues at coordinate 343,102 of CAXXUY010000002.1, read as the reverse complement.
CCCCGGGCATGCATCCCTCGAACAGTCCGATAGCGGAGCCGATGAGTTGAGGCTTCCTGAGCCGTTTGAGGAGTGCCCAGCTGGGCAGCCGAATAGTCATCTGTCGCTTTTCCGGCACGACGTGCGGTGGTTTTCCGGACTGGACCAGCAATTCGGATACGGCAAACACTCCCACCATCACGAGAATGAAGGGAATTCCACCAAGGAGTTCCGGAGCACCGTAGGTGAAGCGGCTGACGCCGGAGACAGGGTCCGTGCCCACAGTCGCGATCATCAGCCCGACCACACCTGCCATCAGGCCCTTGATGAGCGAACCGGTTGACAGTGACGCGATCACGCTGAGTCCGAGAATACCCAGCGAAAAATACGCTGGGGGTGTGAAATACAGGGCGACGCTGGCCAGTGGCTTGGTAAGGACGACAAGGCAAAACAGGCCAATCAGGCCACCGATAACTCCTGATACCAGCGAGATCCCCAGGGCTTCTCCACCTCTGCCCTGCTTCTGCAATTCGTAACCGTCTATGGCAGTTGCTGCCGCGGCATTGGTTCCGGGAGTTCGAATGAGAATCGCAGGGATCGAACCGCCGTATTCGGCTCCGACATAAGTGGATGCCAACAGGACGATCGCTGGAATGGGGTCCATTGTGTACGTGAACGGCAACAGCAATGCCATCGCTATCGACGGGGAAATCCCGGGAAGGGCCCCGCCCAGAATGCCCCACACCACGCCGCCCATTGCAGCAAAAACGGCAGGAGTCGTCGTTAACGCGGACCAGGCATACCCGATGGCTTCCATCAAATGCCCCTTCTAACCGAGCAAGGGCCCAAGGATATGGCCGGGAGGCAGCGGTATGCCGAGAAACTCCACGAACAGGAGATGATAGAAGACGCCGCCGATGAGCGCGACAGCAACCGTACGGAGGTTGGGACTTGCACCGTTGTAGAGTGACACGGCCAAGAGCAAGGCAACGATTGTTATCGCGTAGCCCAACCAGGACACGATCAACAGGTAGCCAACCCCGATCGCGAGCATGCCAATGGCCCGAAGATGGGGTCTCATCGCTTCAGCCAGGGTCGATTCACCAATATCGGCACTGGCTGATCGGTATCCGAGAGCAGTGCCGACCAAGCTGCGGAGCATAAGGATGATCGCAAGCGCCCCCAGGGCGTAGGCCAGTGATCTCGGCAATCCCGCCGCGTTGACTGGCCCGTCGAGCGGGCTAATCCGGATCTTGCCGGCCTCGAACCAAAAGACGGCCGCCACGAGCAGCACTGTCAAACCTATCCACAGGTCTTTCGTGACAAATCTGCTCATGGCGGACCACTCATTCTGAACGTGACAGAATCAGTCGTCTACAATGCCGTATTCCTTGAAGAATTCCTGTTGTTGCATGGCGAAGTCATTGAGGAACTCGTTGTAGTCGGCACTTTCCAGGTAAAACGGGACCAGGCTCTGTGCTCGATACCATGCCTCGAATTCGGAATCCTGGAGAACGTCCTGAATCGCCGTATGCCAGGCGTTCAGGATGTCTTCAGGCAATCCGGCCGGCCCTGCGATTCCACGAAACTTGTTGACGACGAGGTCAATCCCCTGTTCTTTCGCAGTCGGGACATCGGCAAAGTCGCCCAGACGATCTTCGGTGTATGTGGTGATAATGCGAACCTCTCCCGCCTCGAGCTGGGCGGTGAGTTCCTGGATTTCCCCGATTCCGAGCGAAACAGTTCCGTTGAGAACGCTGATGAGAAGTTCGCCGCCGCCGTCATGTGTCACAATGGGCGACGTGACACCGGTCAATGCCTTGAACTTTTCCATGACCTGGCGGTCCAGGGACCCAGGTGTGGTAACGCCAAATATCACCGACCCCGGATCGGCGAGTGCGGCTTCGACGACCTCACCGATATTGTTGTAGGGGCTTTCGGCCCGAACATAGACGATCTGCGGATCCAGGAACACGTTCACGACGCCCATCAGGTCCTTGTAGGTGAAATCCGGCTCGGACAGAAGGGACGTATTGATGAAGGTCGGCGTGGTTCCATAGAAGATCGAACCGTCAGCCGGCGAGGTCGCAAGCTTGGCCATGGCCTTCGCACCAGAACCGCCACGGACGTTTTCAACCACAAGGTCTGCACCCAGATAATTGCCCAGATACTTGACCATCTCGCGCAGGAATACATCTGTCCCTCCCCCTGACCGAGAGTGTGTTACGAGCGTGACGGAATCATGTGGATAGTCCTGGGCCTGCGCAGCACTGAACATTGTACCAAGCGCTGTCGCCACTACCGCAGTCGTACTCAAGAGTCTTTTAAGTGTCGGATACATTCTGGTTCTCCCATGTAGTCTTGGAATCCAAGTTGCAACGTTTCTGTTGCGGGTTGCCGAACCTTCGCAAATTGCATAATCAGCCATTATTGTCAACTGTTTATTGCCGACAATTGGACGTATCGAGTGGCATGGCACTGCTGGTCACAACACCCGGAAATGGCATGGTGCAATCATGAACGAATTCAATGTGACACAGAAGGTTGCGCGCTACATTTCGACTGTTTGTGATCTTTCGCTTCCTTCCGAGGTTGCAATCAAGGCACGACTCCATCTCCTGGACACCGTTGCCTCAATCATTAGTGGAACAAGTCTGAAGGCAGGCAGGCAGGCCCTGTCCTATATCGGCCGGTACGGGGGTCCGCCGCAGGCCGGAATCCCCGGAACGGAGAGTTCCACAGATGCCGTGAATGCCGCATTTGCCTGCGCGATGGCTGCACACGCCGATGAAACTGACGATTCACATCTCGGAGGGCGATTTCACCCCGGTTGCGCCGTCATTCCTGCTGCGCTTGCCGTCGCACAACACTTCGGGCGGGATGGCCGGAGCCTCCTCAGGGCAATAGCAGCAGGTTACGACGTTGGTGCGCGAGCGACCATGGCTCTCGGATTTTCGGCGCCGCGCAGCGGGACGCATTCGACGCATTGCCTGGCAGCCAATTTCGGCGCAGCAGCAGCTGCAGGAGCGTTGGCGAAGCTGGACGAGATTCAGTGCGAACACCTGCTCTCCTATGCAACCCAGCAGGCATCCGGAGTGGCCTATTGGGAAAGGGATCCGGATCACGTTGAAAAGGCATTCGACTTCGGTGGCATGGGTGCACGAAACGGGGTCTTCGGTGCACTGTTCGTCAAGACTGGAGCCAGCGGTGTAGCCGGATCGCTGACCGGCGAGTTTTCATACATATCGGCGTTCGCCGAGAACCCGAAACCGGAAAGGCTGGGCGAGGAACTCGGTGAAAGATACGAGGTCATGGCCGCTTCCATCAAGAAATGGTGCGTTGGTTCACCCATCCAGGCCGCACTGGATTCCGTTACTGCCCTGATCGAATCCACCCAATTCGCCCCGGGAGAAGTCGATCGAGTTCGTGTCACATTACCTGACGATCGTTTCAGCATCGTCAACAATCGCGACATGCCGGATGTATGCCTGCAGCATCTCGTCGCGCTCGCAATCGTCGACGGGGGCGTGACGTTTTCCTCTTCGCACGACATCCACCGCATGAACGACCCCGGCATACTGGAAATGCGGCAATTGATCGAAACAGTTCCGAGCAGGGAACTCACGGCCGCAAAGCCGGCACGGCAAGCAATTGTCGAGATCGAATTGAACGACGGAAGAACCCTGATGCATCGAACCCGCGCCGTTCTCGGCACGCCAGACAATCCGATGAACGAGGCGCAGGTCGAGGAAAAGGCACTGGAACTCATCACTTGCATACTTGGAGACGGCAACTCCAGGGAACTGATCACTGCGATACGCGAACTGGAATCCTGCCCTGACGTGAATGACCTCCGCCAGTTGTGGACTCCCGGGGCAGCAGTTCAGGGCATGTAGAGGCCACCGGAAACGTGGACAGCTTGACCGGTCATGTACCTGGCATAGGGAAGACACATGGAAACGACTACGCCGGCAGCCTCTTCGATGTCCCCCTTGCGCCCAAGTACGACCTGGGAAATTGACATGGGAGAGATCCCCGATGTCGCTGACCTCTGCCCTCCGATCTTGCCTGGCACGACGCAATTGGCAGTGATGCCCCGGTCGGCAAATTCCACCGCCAGCGCCCTGGTCAAACCGACGAGGCCGGCCTTCGCGGTGCAGACATGTGCACGTTCCTTGGCACCGGTGTGCCCGCTGACCCCGCCAATGTTCACGATCGTGCCCCTTCCCCTCTCCAACATGTTCGGCAGTACCGCCCGGGACATCAGGAAAGCCCCGTCCAGAATGACCGAGTTGATTTCCTGCCAATCCGTCAGCGTCATCTCGAGAAACGGACTTATCCGCCGAACGGCGGCATTGTTGATCAGGATGTCGATTTGACCGTAGGCAGCAAGAGCCTCCGCAGTCATGCGCTCGGCGTCGGCCTCTCTCGTCACATCGCCCATGGTTACGACGGCCCGGCGGCCAACTGCACGAATTTCCTGGCCGACGGCTTCGATTTCGTCCCGCGCTGACCGCGCGGCAATCACGAGATCCGCCCCGTGCCTCGCCAGCCCCAACGCCGTTGAACGACCAATCCTGCGTGATGCACCGGTAATCAGTGCAACACACCCATCGAGTCTTTCCAGTTCAGCTCTCCCGGTCACGCGCACCTCCAAAATTGGCGTGTCAAGGTCCCAGACCTGAACGAGACATTCGAGATTGTCAATTGTTGACATTTTTCCGACGTTGTGGGAACCGTCCCTCGCAACGGGGACGAGAGGAATGCCAGAAACCCGGAACGAAGAAGAAACGGTTTCCGAGACTTATGCCGGATTCCTGGCCGGACTCCTGCCCTCCGGCCTACCGGACGATGTGGTTCGCATAACCACCAGGGACCTGATTGACGCTGCCGGTCTTTGCCTTGCAGCGCGCGGCGAAGACTACATGGCGCAGGTCCTCAAGAGTTGCGACTCCGGCGGTCCGTGCACCGCCCTCGGCCATGAGCCATCGCTCGGGGCAGCCGATGCAGCACTTGTCAACGGTGTCGCCATACATGGGGAGGATTTCGATGACACCCTCGAGGGGGCCCCCATCCGCGTCGGTGCGATGGTCATTCCCGCTGTCCTCGCCGCTGCAGAACGGTTTGGCCTCGGTGGAGATCGAACTCTTCTCGGGATCGCGGCTGGCCTCGAATCCGTCTGCCGGCTCAATCATGTGGCTGCAGGGCATATACATCCGGCAGGTTTTCATCCGGTAGGTGTCATCGGGACACTCGGAGCGGCGGCCGGCGTGGCAACTGCACTGGATCTCAGCAGAGATCAAATTGCCGCAGCGTTCGGAATTGCTGCGAGTCTGTCATCGGGCATCATCGAATACCTGACCGATGGAGCCTGGACAAAGCGCCTTCATCCCGGCTGGGCTGCCCAGTCCGGCCTGAAGGCGGCAGTTCTTTCGGGCACAGGGTTCTTTGCACCGAGAACCGTCTTCGACGGCGATCACAACTTCTTCAGGGCATTCGCCCCGACTGCAACGCCTGACTATTCACACCTGAAGGAACGCCTCGGAACGCATTGGTACGCGACACGCATTGTGTTCAAACCCTATGCATGCGGAACGATGATTCATCCATACATTGACTGCGCACGCCGGCTGCGCGCCGATGTCCAGGATCCCGAAGAAATAGAGGCCATCCTTTGCGACACCGGCGAAGGTCTCGTGCACAGGCTCTGGGAACCGCTGCATGCAAAGCACAGGCCGCAATCGGGCTATGCGGCCAAGTTCTCGATGCCGTTCTGCATGGCGCTCGGATACTTCGAAGATGACGCCAGCCTCTCGCAGTTCGAGGACAACAAGGTGCAAGAGCCTCACTTGATCGGGTTCGCATCGAAGATCAGCTACAGGATCGATCCTGCAAACGAGTATCCGCGCAACTACTCGGGTCACTTGAAGGTGACGCTGAAGTCGGGAAGGGTGCTTCGCTACGATCAACCACACATGCGGGGAGGAATGCGCGAACCGCTGTCCGACGATGAAATCATCCAGAAATTCTACTCCAACGCCGCCCATGGTGGATGGTCCGAGGATCGCGCCGCCCGGCTTCTCGAATTCTGCAGGAACTTGGGAAGTTTTCCTGATCTTGCCGAATTCGCTTCCTTCCGAAACTGACTGATGAGTGACAGGACAAAACCCTCCTGCTCCGAACTGGTTGCGGAATGGATCGAGGGACTGACTCTTGACTGTGTACCAGCTCCGAGCAGAATCGCTGCGGAAGACACGGTTATCGATACTGTCGCGCTCGCAATCGCTGCACTGGAAACCGACTATGGGCGGGCCGTGCGCTCGGCGTTCAACGTGAGGGGCAACTGCACGGTCTGGGGACTGGAAGAGAAATTCGATGTTGCCAGCGCCTCGATCGTAAACGGAACCTGTGGTCATGGCGAGGATTTCGACAACACGTATGAGGGTTGCCCCGTTCATTCCGGAGTCGTGATATTGCCGGCCCTGTTTGCCACGGGGCGAGCAATGCGCATGACCAGTCAGGACGTCGCCAAGGGAGTCGTCGTCGGAATTGAAATTGCCAATCGTCTCGGTGCAGTTGCAGGAAGGGGTGTTCACACGGCAGGATTTCACCCAACCGCGATCCTGGGGACCATGGCCGCCGCTGCCGGCGTGGCCGCGGCAATGGGCCAGACACGGCGGCAGATCCAGAATTCACTTGGCGTGGCAGGGTCCATGGCCGCAGGAATCATCGAGTATCTGGCTGACGGCAGCTGGACAAAGCGGATCCACGCGGGCTGGGCAGCACATTCGGGCATTCACGCTGCCCAGCTGGGAGCTGCCGGCTTCAAGGGACCCGCCACGGTCTTTGAGGGTGTCCACGGGCTCTATTCCGCATTCGCTCCCTCGATCGAGCCGGACTTCTCTCAATTGGTTGATGAATTGGGGACCAATTGGCAATCATCGCGCGTAGCATTCAAACCCTATGCCTGCGGGACAATGACGCAGCCATACATAGATTGTGCCGTACGATTGAAGGCACTTGGAGTCCTGCCGGAAGACATAGCGAGAATCAGATGCGAAGTCGGCGAGGGAACCGTGCATCGACTCTGGGAACCCCTCGAACTCAAGCAAAGGCCGCCGACATCTTACGCGGCAAAATTCTCATCACCCTACACGATCGCCGCAGGGCTCGTTCACGGAGACGCTGGGCTGGCGCAATTCACCGATGAAGCCGTTCGTGACCCCCGCGTCCTCGACCTTGCCGCGAAGGTCTACTACGAGATCGATCCGGACAATGAGTATCCGAGAAACTATACCGGGCACCTCGAGGTGCAATTGAGGAACGGCCGCAAGATCGAGGAGCGGCAAGGCCAACTTCGCGGAGGCACCAAGGAGCCGATGAAACGCAAGGATATCCTTGACAAGGCTTGCGCCAATCTCGAGTTCTCGGGACGGAATCCGGGGTCGGGATTTGAACTCGGCAGATTTGCCGAAGCTCTGTTCACCGATAAAGGCCGGTTTGACGACCGGACACTGGGAACTCTTGGCCGTTGAATGCAGACCAATCGCCTGCCAGAGGCACTCTGCCGACCACAGCCACAGAGCCTCGAGACTGCTTCGATTTCGGCACGGACAAGTCTGGGCCGTCGGACGGATACAAATGATCTCGCTCGTTTTATCGCGGCACTTGCTCGGGACCTGCGCAATTCCCCAGGAAACGAATCCGTGAACCGGACTGATCGAGGTCATGAGAACAGCAAGGAACGTCTACGAGCGAGACCCTGCCGCAAGTTTGGTAATGCTCCAGCTTTCACCATGACAATTGGACTTGCCGGGCATTGCCGCTACCTGTCCCGGGCTCGGCCGTCACCGGCAGTCTTCGTCTCGGCATCAATCTACAACGGGGATCGTGCGCCGGATGCCTGGCATTGCCGCATGAATTCGATTGCAGCTTCGAAGGCCAATTCGGCAATTGCGTTTGCAATTCCCCACAGGACTGGATTGATCAGACTGGCAGCCTCGAAACCAGGCTGGTTTTCATTGAGCAACCGCAACCAGTCACGGCAAGTGATGTTTTGGTAATGGCAGTCAGCTTACCGGCCCTCGGCAGACTGGTTGTGCCGCATAACCACCTGGATGCGGTCACAATTGCATCGCTCAACCCCATTGAGACCGGAGAAGTGTTCCGGTCGAACTGCCGCTGGTCCCTTTCCCGTCTTCGCTCGCTGGCAGGGCTTCGGATTGCTGGCCCTGCCCTGAGAAGCCCGACAAAGGTTCCTGGAACGTGATCAAGCAATGCACCGTGAACGAGGCCGTTCAACTGGTCAACAGTACCGAAGAAATCGGGTTTCTGGACTTGAGGGAGATCGGTCCGTTTTCCGAAGGGCACCCGCTATTCGCGGTTCCGGTTCCATTCAGTGTATTCGAAGAGAGGGTCGCGAAACTCGTTCCGAGGCCAGGTTCACGGCTGCTTCTAATCGATGGTGGAGACGGGCTGGCTCCTACAGCAGCCGAAACACTCAGGGAAATGGGATACCAGGACATCACACTGGTAGACGGCGGCATACCCGCATGGGAAGAGGCCGGTCATACACTCTTCGAAGGCGTGAACGTTCCGTCCAAGACACTCGGAGAGTTGGCGGAAGCGCGCCACCGAGCGAGACTGATCGATCCCATGACTCTCGAAGAGTGGCTGGCAGAAGGAACACGATTGTCCTTCTTCGACTGCCGGCCACCTTCGGAATACCGGCGAATGACGATACCCGGCGCCTTGAACCTGCCGACAGGAGAAATCGCACACCGTCTTCCGGCACTTGATGGCGATGGGCCAATTGTCCTTACCTGCGCGGGAAGAACACGGAGCATCCTCGGCACAATCGGGCTCTCGTTCATTGCGCCGGACAGGGAATTCTGCGCCCTCGAAAATGGCACACAGGGATGGGCACTGGCCGGACTTGAACTCGCACGGGGAAACTCCGCGCAGCCACTGCCAGATCTGACGTCAGCTGGCGCCTTCGAAACCCGAGCGCGCGCCGACGCATTCCTTTCCAAATACAGTATTTCCGTTGCCAGCACCCGAGAGGTAATTGATTTTCTCGGAGACAGCACACGTACAACCTATCTGATTGACGTTCGTTCTGATCAAGAGGCGGCCGATGACCGCCTTCCGGCATTCACCCACGTGCCCTGTGGCCAGATTGTCCAGGCGACCGATTCATTTGTCGGCTTGCTCCGCGCTCGTGTCGTACTTGCTGACGATCTTGGCCTGAGAGGTGCTCTGGCTGCATTCTGGCTTAGGTCGCTGGGGCATTCCGTCCATGTGGCAAGGATAGATGATGAACTCCGAAACCTGCCAGCATTTCCAAGGCCACTTCCACCTCCTCTACCCGACTGTGGCATCGGTCCGGAAGTTGCCTTGAGGAATGTCCAAGAGGGAAAGGCGAGGTTTCTGGACATGCGGCATTCTCGGGAGTTCTCCCGGGAACACGTGGCAGGTTCACAGTGGGAAACCCGGTCCGGGCTGGCAGATCGAGTGGCGGATGCCTGCTGGTACATCGTGGGAGATGAAGGACCGCAGGCGGAACTCGCAGCAAGAGAATTCCTGCGGTTGTGCGCGACAAACTTCGCGGTGATACGTGGTGGATTTTCTGCCCTGCGCGACGCGGGAGCATCCATTCTGGCTGACACGCCGCTCGACCTCTCGGATACGATCGACATCGTCAGCTTCGCCAGCGGCCGACATGACGGCGACCTTACTGCGTCGCGGCGATATCTGAATTGGGAACAGGGGCTCGTCTCACGACTCGCAAAGGCAGAGCGCGCGGCATTTGCAGTCTGAATCCCGCTCTCGCCGAATCCCAGGGCAATTTTGCCGACTGTTGACAATTGACAGTTCAGTTTGATAACTCTGCGACCTCCAGCATCACCCCCCAAGAGCGTTGCCCCGCGAGACGGGCAAGTTGATCCGGTTTCAGACGGAGACACGCGAAAGACCCCGGATGAGCAAACAAGTCCATTCAAAGTTGCTTAGAGATGCTCATTCGGAAGGGGGCGGAACAGGAGCTTCAGATTGGCTGGCACGGCTGGTCAATCCAGGCCTGCTGACGACATATGTGATAGCGGGATTGGGGGGCGCTATTGCCGGCAGCCTCGGCATGCCTCTCGCCTGGCTGCTCGGTCCGTTTTTCCTTTGCGGCGCAGTATCCGCTTTTGGCGTCAAGCTCGTCACACTCCCCTTTGGACGCGAGGTTTCGCAGGTCGCAATCGGACTATCCGTTGGCCTGCGTTTCACGCCGGCCATTCTCATGGCGGTGATCACGCTTGTGCCAGCCATGCTGGCCGCCGCCGTATATGTGGTACTCTACACGGCACTGGCTTCACTGCTCTACCGACCATTGGCGGGTGTCACGACGACGACCGCCTTTTTTTCCACCGCCGCCGGTGGTCTTGCCGATACCGCAATTGTGGCGACGAGATTTGGCGGTGATGCAGCCTCCGTAGGTCTGGTCCACAGCCTGCGCGTGTCGACGACAGTCGCAATCGTTCCATTACTGGTTCTGGCGTTCAGCACTCCCGGCACAAGCATCGCCCTGGCTGCGGACACTGTCCCAGACCTCAATTCGGTAGCACTTGTCGTCGCTGCGACCATTGTGGCGTTGCTTCTGGCCCGACTCCTGCGATTTCCGAATCCCTGGATGGTTGGCCCCATGCTTGCCGGCATTGCCATGGGTGCCAGCGGGAAGGTTTCGCTCGGCATCCCTGAATTCGTTATCATCCTGGCACAGCTTCTGTTGGGAACCTGGCTTGGCTGCCAGTTTCGACGCGAGACCTTGGCCCGTCTGCCCCGCGTGGCAATCTCGGGCGCCTTTGTGACCTTACTGATGATCGGCGCTGCATTTGCCGGTGCTCTGGCGCTTTCCGCCTCAACAGGCCTGGGGTTGAGCACTGCATTCCTTGCCGTCGCACCCGCCGGCATGCCAGAGATGGTGATAACATCCAGGGTCATGAACCTTGACGCCGGCACCGTTACGGCCTTCCACATCACCCGCATCCTTGTCGTGTGCATGACCTTGTCACTCGTCTATCACGCCTACCATTACCTTTCCCGGGTCCTGCATTCTCTTCCCGTCCACAAAGGAGACAACGATTGATGACCGATCAAAATGTGACAGAAGGCCTTTCCCGGTGGATTACGGAACTCCAGCCTGATGACATTGAGGATTCTGTCCGTTTCGAAGGCGTACGGACCTTTGTGAACTGGCTAGGATGTGCCGTAGGAGGTGCACGTCACGGGGCAGTCGACGCATTCATAAGGGCAGTGGATCCCTTTTCAGGGCCTCGTTCTTCGTCGGTACTCGGGCGTTCAGAGAGGCTGGATGCACTGAATGCCTCCCTCGCGAACGGTATTTCCTCCCATGTGCTGGATTTTGATGACACGCATCTCAAGACCATCATTCATCCGGCCGGGCCTGTGTGCTCGGCATTGCTGTCCCTTTCGGAATTGTACCATTGTTCAGGCCGCGAACTGTTGACCGCGCAGATCATCGGCACAGAAGTTGAATGCAGGCTGGGCAACTGCGTGTATCCAGACCACTATGACAAGGGCTGGCACATCACCGGAACAGCAGGCGTGTTCGGAAGCGCAGCTGCCTGCGGATACCTGTTGGGGTTGGGGCAGCGCCAGATGCAATGGGCCTTGGGACTGGCTGCCACGCAATCTTCCGGAGTTCGCGAGATGTTCGGTACCATGTCAAAGTCCTTTCATCCGGGTTGTGCGGCAAGAAACGGGATGATGTCCGCACTGCTTGCGAGGGCCGGATTTGACAGTTCGGATCGCGGGATCGAGGCGCCGCGCGGCTGGGCCAATGTCATTTCTGCCAAGCAGGATTATGACGAAGTCCTGGGTGACCTCGGAACCAGGTGGGAATCCGCCTTGAACAGCTATAAGCCGTTTGCCTGCGGGATCGTCATACATCCTACCATCGACGGTTGCCTGCAAATTCGTGAGGAAATCGGCCCGGAGAACATCGGAAACATTCAGAACGTCGTTCTCAGGACTGCCCCGCTCGTTCTCGAACTTACCGGAAAGCGAACTCCCAGTACAGGCCTGGAAGGCAAGTTCTCGGTGTTTCACGCCGCGGCCTGCGCACTGCTCCGCGGCGATGGATCGCCGACAGCCTTCATCGACGAGGTCGTCAACCTGCCCGAGATCATCGATCTACGTGACCGCGTCAGTGCAGTGGCCGACCCCGCCACGCATGAATCCTCTGTCGCCATAACAGTTACGTTCAATGATGGTACAACATTGGAGAAGCACGTTGATAAGGCAATTGGAAGCCTGGAACGACCACTCGACAATGATCGGGTCGAGAGGAAATTCGTAGACCAAGCCAAGCTGGTTATCGGGGAAGTCCAGGCCCGAGAACTCGCGGATCTCTCCTGGAGAATCGAGGACGTCGACAATGCTTCCCGGATTGCCTCGGCAACCGTTCCGTTGGCCACCCACGCGATGACATGACAGTCAGTTCGTGTTCGCAGGGCTTGTCAACTGGCCGCTTGATCAACCTGACGGTCAGGGTTAGAACTGTCTACAGTTTACAAAATTCGATTGCTTGCGATGGAAACGGAACAGGATGATCTTTCGATCGTCAAGACGGTGTCTCTGACCAGTGCGCTTGAGCGCCAATTGGAACGCCTCATCGTGACCGGTGAACTGGAACCAGGAGACAGGTTGAACGAGATTCAGCTGTCTAAGCGGTTCGGCATCAGCCGGGGACCGCTCAGGGAAGCAATGCGGAGTCTCGAGGCAAAGGGTTATGTCGATGTTATCCGGAACCGGGGAGTCTTCGTACGCAAGCTGAGTCTGGAAGAGGCCAAGGAAATCTACGATGTACGCAGTGTGCTGTTCGGACTTGCAGGCCGGCTGGCGGCAGTACGGAAGACCGACGATCTCGTGAACGAATTGAAGGAGTTGATGACAAGGATGGATCTGGCCGCCGGCAATCAGGACGTCGACGCCTATTACCATCTGAATCTGGAATTCCACAGTACCATAGTGGAAGCTTCGGGCAACAAGACGTTGATAACCGAGTACAATCGACTTGTCACACGGATGCACCTGTTTCGAGTCAAGGGGTTGGTACTGGGTGGAGGACTCGCAGTATCAAATGATGAACATGCATCGATCCTGGCAGCAATCGAGTCGGGAGACCCCGACCTTGCACAAACTGCGACAATGCATCACGTCCAACAGGGCAAACAGCGTGTTACTGCGGCAGTGAGCAGTCTGCCCCCATCTTCAAAGTCCGACTGAATGACAGCTGTCCAGACCGAGGTCAGGCAGTGAATTGTGAGTGCTGTCCTTCTTGTGCCGCGACCGTGGAAGCCAGGCACAACCAGATTGCAGGATTTCTGGCCAACCTCTCCGGGATGCCTGGACCTTCCGGCAGGTCCAGGAGTGCATTGTCCTGCACGCGGCGGGACCAGCTGCCTTGAGCGACATTGACCAAATCCTTTTGGCCAAGGACCGCCTATCCGGACATGTCCGTCAAACGCCAATTCTGACCTCCCGATTCCTGGATGAAATCGCCGGCCGCCGGATCTTCGTGAAAGCCGAGTGCCTTCAGCATACGGGGTCCTTCAAGTTCAGGGGTGCTTGGTCGGCCATAACAGGCCTGGACTCGCACGTCGCCAAGAGAGGCGTCATCGCCTTTTCTTCTGGCAATCATGCGCAGGGCGTTGCACTCGCGGCGCAACTGAACGGCATCGCAGCATGTATCATCATGCCGTCAAATGCACCTGAAACAAAGATCAGGAACACGCGTGCGCTGGGGGCGGAAGTTGTTCTCTATGACCGGGAAACCGAAAGCCGCGAGGTCGTGGCGGAACACGTCAATCTTGGTCGGGGTTTGACGTTGATTGCGCCTTTCGACGATCCCCTGGTCGTGGCTGGCCAGGGAACGTGCGGGTTGGAAATCGCCGAGCAGGCATCAGATTTGGGAGTCAGCAATGCCGATGTTCTCGTAAATTGTGGCGGCGGCGGCTTGACATCCGGGATCGCGCTGGCACTTGAAGCGAAGGCACCAGGACTCCGGGCCCGGCCGGTTGAACCGGAAGAATTCGACGACGTAACAAGGTCGCTGCGATCCGGACGGTTCGAGAGGAACACGCGGAAGTCCGGCTCCATCTGTGATGCAATCGTCACCGAATCGCCCGGAGAATTGACGCTTCCGATAATGAAGCGCCTCTGCGGTCCGGGATTCGTTGTAAGTGACGATGATTGCCTGCAGGCGGTGGCACTCGCATTTGCCTATCTGAGGATCGTCCTGGAACCGGGCGGTGCGGCCGCACTCGCTTCTGCGCTGTTTCACGGCAACGAAATCGACAGCGAGGATGCAATTGTCGTCGCAACCGGTGGTAACGTGGATCCAGGAATATTCAGGGTTGCGCTGGATCGCTTCTACCCGTGATGAAGAGAACAGATAGAGAGGAGGCATGAATTGCCCGCGTGAGCACGGAACGACGCGGCAACGGCTCGATCATTCCTCACCAGACAATCCTCGTACACATCTGACTGGACTGCTATTTCGCCGCTTTCCTGACCTCACTGGCAAAATCCTCACCCCTTCGTTCGAAGTCCGGATACTGGTCGAAACTCGCCGCCGCCGGTGACAATAGTATCGTGTCCCCCGGAACCGCTTCCGCAAATGCCCGCTCTACTGCATTGGCCAGGTCGCCGCAGATTTCATGCTCCAGCGAACCCAGATGTTCGGCAAAATCCCGTGCCGAACTCCCGATCAGGTATGCCTTTGTGATGTTTTCCAATCCCGACGAAAGCGAAGTGATTCCGCCTTCCTTGGCGAGGCCACCGGCAATCCACCTTATCCGCCTGAACGCATTCAATGCCATCTCGGCACTCTTTGCATTGGTTGCCTTCGAGTCATTGACGCATTGAACCCCGCGAAATGTTCCCAGGATCTGCATTCTGTGTTCCAATCCCGGAAACGTCTCCATGGCAGACCCGATCTGTTCCGGTGTCAAGCCCATGCAACGGCATGCGGAATAGGCCGCACACGCGTTTTGATGGTTGTGCATACCGCGCAGATTGCCGAATTTCTCCAGGTCCAGTGACGAGGTCTCGACTCCCTGTTGGAACTCCACGAGGCGGCCGTTGAGGACCGAAGTTCCAGAACGCATGGCCAATGACGAGTCCAGGAGGCAGACCCGGGAAAGACTCGACATTCCGATCTGACCCTCGGTCCTCGCTGCCAGATACCTGCCTTCCACCTCGTCGATACCAATCACCGCATGCGTCAGTGATGGACCGCCGAACAAGCGTGCCTTGGCGAAAAAGTATCCTCCCATTCCTCCATGGCGATCGAGGTGGTCTGGCGAGAAGTTCAGAAATACGGAAATGTCGGGATCGAGGCACCGGGCCAGTTCTGCCTGGTAGGAAGAGACTTCAAGCACGACGAAGCCATCGCCTGTCGACAACTCAAGAACCGCCCTTCCAATGTTGCCCGCTACCTCGGACTGCCGACCCGATCCGTTCAATATGTGGTTGATCAGTGCAGTTGTCGTTGATTTTCCATTTGATCCGGTGACGGCGATGACCTTTTCAGGGACAGCTGCCGGCGCCCTGCCCCGGTGACGGATCTGGGAAAAGAACAATCCAATGTCATTGTCCAGCGGCACGCCAGCCTTCAGAACCGAAGTGACAGCCGGACTTGGTTCCGGATAAAGATGCGGCACCCCCGGAGAGACCACGACCGTCTCCAGGTCTTCCACCACATCATTTCTGCCAGGGTCGCCGAGTGCAATCCCGTCAGCCTGGGCAGCCATCCTCTCCGATTCATCGTCGTCCCAAGCCCGAACATGCGCCCCGCTTGCCTCCAGCGACCGGTACGCAGACCGACCCGAACGGCCAAGGCCGATAACCAGGAACCTCTTGCCTGCAACGCCACCGAGTGCAAGCAAACCCGGTCACCTGACCTTGAGCGTAGCAAGGCCGATCAAGGCCAGAATCAGGGCAACAATCCAGAACCTGATGACAATCTGCGCTTCTGCCCAGCCGCGCTTTTCGAAGTGGTGATGAATAGGCGCCATCAGGAAGACTCTCTTGCCCGTCGCCTTGAAATAGAGCACCTGTATGATCACGCTGAGTGCCTCAATGACAAACAACCCGCCAACGATCGCCAGCACGATTTCGTGTTTGGTTGCCACTGCGATTGCAGCCACGGCACCTCCAAGCGCGAGTGACCCTGTGTCACCCATAAAGACTGCTGCAGGGGGCGCGTTGTACCAGAGGAAACCCAGACCTCCGCCGATCAGGCCGGCGGCAAACACAAGCAACTCACCTGTACCTGGAACGTAGTGAACATCCAGATACTCTGTGAAGTCCACGCGGCCCACCGCATAGGCAATGATTCCAAGCGCTCCTGCAGAAATCATCACCGGCATGATTGCGAGCCCATCCAGACCGTCGGTCAGGTTGACCGCATTCGCGGACCCCACGATGACAATCACGCAGAACACCGCATAGAGTAGCCCAAGATCCAGAAGAAAGTCCTTGAAAAACGGAAACGCCAGAGCCCCGGAAAGTTGGCCGGGATGGAATTGCTGGACAGCAAGGCCAGCAATCGCCGCAATGACTATGCCGAGCAGGAACCGGATTCGTGCCGGAACCCCTTTCGTGGAATTGGACGTGACCTTCCTGTAGTCATCAACCATGCCGATTGCAGCGAAGCCAAGTGTCACGAACAGCACGATCCAGATGTAGACATTGTCCAGCTTGGCCCAAAGCAGAGTCGAGATCACGAGAGCGCCCAGAATGAGTACGCCACCCATCGTTGGCGTGCCGGCCTTGACCGTCCTGTGCGACTCGGGACCATCCTCCCTGATCGGTTGGCCGTTCTTCTGCTTTCTCCTGAGCAGTTCGATGAGTGGGCGCCCAAAAATGAAACCGAACAGCAACGCCGTAACAAGCGCTCCGCTTGCCCTGAACGTGATGTAGCGAAACAGGTTGAAGAAATCGCCACCGTCGGAAAATTCGCTCAAAAGATGCAACATAGTGAAATGCCCTAGTTATCCATGTGGTGGACCTCACCGAGCTTCTTGATGGCATCCACGACTACCGAAACACGTGATCCCTTTGATCCCTTGACCAGGACGACGTCGCCAGGCCTCGCCAATTCATGCGCCCGTGACGCCATCTCCTCCGAAGTTGCGTACCATCGGCCGCGCTTTTCTGACGGCAGAGCTTCGTAAAGACAGCGCATGAGTTTCCCGGCACAATGGAGAACTTCAACACTCTCGACCGCCGCCAGGCGAGCTATCCCGGCATGGAAATCGCCCTCGCGCTCACCCAATTCAAGCATGTCACCGAGAATTGCAACCCGCCTTCCGGGTCTTCCCAAAGTGGTCTGACCGGGGTTGGTACCAGCCAGAACTTCAAGGGCCGCCTTCAGCGATACAGGACTTGCGTTGAACGCATCATCAATGACAGTCAGCACTTGATTTTCGCTGCGGCTGAGGACAACCTTGTGACGTGTTCCGCGACCAGCCGGTGGCAACCAGGTACCCAGGTCGATTGCGGCCAGGACCGGATCACCGCCCACTGCATCGACTGTCGCCAGTACTCCGAGCGCATTTTCCGCGAAATGCAGTCCAGCCGCTGCAATCTTGACGTACTGGACCCTTCCCCGGTTTTCCGCTGACAAAACGGTTCCGTTCTCAAACACCCTTACATCCAGCAATTTCCAGTCCGCCGAATTCGACCTGCCGAAGGTAACAGCACGGGCTCCACTCGCGGATGCTGCCCGCTTCATGATTTCAATACCCGGTGAGTCCGCATTGATTATGGCTGTACCTCCGCTTTGCAAACCCGAGAAAATCGACGATTTCTCTTTGGCGATATCATCGACCGAAGCAAACGCAGCCAGATGTACGGGCCCGATTCTTGTAATTGTTGCAGCGTCGGGTTGAGCCAGTTTTGCCAGAGGCCGGATTTCTCCGGGATTGTTCATTCCGATTTCGACAACAGCAAACGCAGCATCATGTGGAACAAGTGCAAGCGTTATCGGTACACCCCAGTGATTGTTGAAACTCTGTTCTCCGGCAGATGTCTTTCCCTGCCCCTTCAGCACATGACGGAGCATTTCCTTTGTGGAGGTCTTTCCGACCGACCCCGTTACGGCAATGAACTTTGCCGAACTTCGATTTCGACCAGCCGTTCCCAGTCCGACCAGTGCATCCTGAACATCGTCGACAACCAGCAGAGGAGCGTCTCCGGGAATTCCTTCGGGTATCCTCGATACCACCGCCGCCGAAGCTCCGGCTGCAAACGCATTCGCGACAAAGTCGTGTCCGTCCCGCTTGTCGCGCAGGGCCACGAACAGGTCTCTCTCTTCCAGCGTGCGAGTATCAATCGAGACTCCGCTTGCCTGCCAGGGCTTGGTTGACTTGCCACCGGTTGCCAGTTCGACGTCTCTGCTGGTCCACAGAATCATGTCGTAAGTCCGTCCAGTGCCCTGACCGCCATGCTGGCCTGTTCGACATCGTTGAATGGGTGGACGACACCGTCAATCTCCTGACCGGTCTCGTGACCCTTGCCCGCTATCAGCAGCACATCCCCGGCGGCCAGCATATCAACACCTCTCAGGATGGCCTCTGCCCTGTCCGGAATCTCAACCCCGTTGGGACATCCCTTCAGGATTTCGGCACGTATGGCACCCGAATCTTCTCCTCTCGGATTGTCATCGGTCACGAGCGCTACATCTGCAAACTTCGCAACAGCCTCCCCCATTGGAACGCGTTTGGTCAGGTCGCGTTCACCGCCCGCCCCAAAGACAACGACCATCCGACCCATATGGTGCTGGCGAAGCGACCTGATGACAGTTTCCAGGGCATCGGGCGTATGCGCGTAGTCGACATAGACGGGTGAACCGTTCTGCCTTGTCGCGGCCAGTTCCAACCGCCCCCTGACGGTCCGGACCAATCTGAGCTTGTCGATGACGTCGCCGAGTGGCTCACCGGCAACCACGACGAGCGCGGCAGCGGTTAGCGCATTCTTCGCTTGGAAGTCTCCGGGAAATGCAAGTTCCGTCACATGGGTCTGGCCCTGCCAGTCGAACTTCACGGCTTGGCCACCCTTGCTGTATTCCTGTGAGGTGATTCGAACGTCCGAATTGGCCTTTCCCATCGTCAGAACCTCCAGTCCTCGCCTGGACGCCATTCTCGCAAGTTCCTTTCCATACTTGCCGTCAACCCAGATCACCGCCACACCGTCCGGCGGAAGGATGTCGTTGAATAACCTGGCCTTTGCCTCGAAGTAGGAATCCATTGATCCGTGATAGTCGAGGTGATCATGCGTGAGATTTGTGAACGCTGCCGCAACAATCCTGAGTCCTGCCAATCGCTGTTGGTCAAGTCCGTGGGACGATGCCTCCAGGGAAATATGTGTAATTCCCGAATCGTGGAGTTCCGCAAGTAGTTCATGAAGGATCAGAGGGTCAGGAGTGGTGTGGTGAACCGGCAATGCATCGATCCCTTCAACCCCCAGTGTTCCAAAGGATGCCGCAGGTCTGCCCAGCCCATCCCAGATCTGACGACACATGCTTACAACCGAGGATTTTCCGTTGGTTCCTGTTACCGCAACAGCAATGTCCGGTGCCCTTCCAAACCACCTGGCAGCCGTTTCAGCAAGGCATTTTCTCGGCTCATCCACAACAATTACATCGACATCGGATTCCTGCGAACGATGCGACAGGATTTGTGCACCGTCGCTGTCGGTCAGGATCGCGGCAACCCCCTTGCTGATCGCCTCGCCGGCAAATTCTGCACCATGGACATTCGTACCTGAAAGTGCCGCAAACAGGTTGCCGACAGCCGCCAGCCGGCTGTTTGCACAAATCCCGGTTACCTGCAGGTCCAGGTCCCGGGCAGTCATCAAACCCAAATCCCGTAGCGTCTTGCGTGACGGTGCCGTCTGACACGAACGAGTCAACATTGGTGTTGCTCAGATCCGGCTGTCAGCAACTGAGTCATCAGCGAAGTCGTCAGCAATCTTCTTGGCAAGCAGAAATGGAGACACCCGCGAGACGATCTCAGCTGCGACTGGCACGACGGTGTTGCCCGCGCCCCGCTGCCACTTGGAACCGTCATTTGTGGTTGGCTCGTCAAGCGTGACAATGAGCACGAATTCTGGATCCTCAATCGGGAACACGGACGCAAATGTCCCGATGACCCGATCCCGGTAATATCCGCCATTCGGATGCGCCTTGTCGGCCGTCCCCGTCTTTCCGCCCACCGAAACCGTGTCCAGTTTGGCCCGGGTTGCCGTTCCCCTCTCGACGACAGCACCGAGCATCTCGTTGACAAACATCGAGGTCTCGCCGGATACCACTTGTTCGCATTCGGGTTGGACGGCATCGACTCGCAAGATTGTTGGCCGGACCTTGCAACCCCCATTCGCCATCATCGCATACGCCGCGGCAAGGTGAACCGGGCTTACCGCGAGTCCATGGCCGTAAGAAATTGTCACCGTGGAGTGTTCACCCCATTTTCCCGGAACGATTGGTTTGGCAATCGTGGCTTCGGACAGTTCCAGGCCGGTTTGTTCCATGAATCCCAGGCGCTGCATGAACTGCCGTTGACGGGTTCCGCCGATCATGAGCCCAATTCGTGCGGCGCCCGCATTGGAACTCTTGACGATCACCCGTTCAACCGTGATCGGTTCACCATTTCCAAAGTAGTCGCTGATCAGGTGCCCGTCACTGCTGAACTGTTTGGTGTCTATCAGCGTTGTGGGATTGATGAGACCGAGATCCAGCGCCTGCGCCACCGCGAACACCTTGAAGGTCGAACCCAACTCGAACAGCCCCTGGACCGGAATATTGAATAGGGGGCCGTGGTCGGCCTTGGTCTCTTTGAAGTAGTCCTCGCGGTTGTTGGGATCGAAATCGGGGTAGGATGCCAGCGAGAGAATTTCACCGGTATTTGCGTCCATCAGCACTGCGGCACCGGCCTTTGCGCGGTAAAGCTTGACCCCGTGTGCGAGTACGTCTTCGATGATTCCTTGCAAACGAAGGTCAACGGAGAGAGTTACTGCCCCTTGGCCATCGGGTGAACTCATCAGAAGCGGTTCAAGTCCCTTTTCCACTCCACCAACGCCTTCGATTTCGGCCCAGTTGACGTCCTCTTCTCCGTACTTGGTTCCGCCAAGCACATGTGAACCAAGCTTTCCGTTCGGGTAGATGCGAGCTTCCCGCTTTCCGAAATACAGTCCTGGAACACCGATTTCATTCACGGCCTGCATCTGACGGGGTGATATCCGGCTCCGGATCCAGACAAACTTCCTGTGATGATTCAACTGGCCTTTCAGGCGTTCCAGATTGATATCAGGAAAGATCGTGGTGAATTCCTCCAGCGCGCGCCTGATGTCGTCCGCGGACATTTCTTTCGGATGGGCATATAGTGAGTTGGTCTGGGCGTTTGTGGCCAGCAATTGACCGTTTCTGTCCACGATGTCGGCACGCCGTTGAATCGTGATGACACTGTCCTTGCCGTTCTCAAGCGACCCCGAGCCCTCCAGGACTACGGCAGCCAGTTGGGTGGCAAGCACCAGAAAGGCCAGCCCGAGCATCAGTGCACCGAACCGTATCCTGTGTTCCTCGTCCGGCTTCTTGACCACGAAATTCAGGCGCCGCCGCCTCTTTGCCAGAAACCAGCCGCCGGAACCCGAACGAAACCTGGAAAACAGGATAGCCAACGTCAGTTCTCCAGCAACGCGAATTTCGGCGCAGCGAGCAGCAAGCCTGAATCGATGTCCATTTGAGGAACGGAAGCAGTCTGCAGCGGGATCGTCGTTGCTGGCCGGAACTTGAAATGGGTAACCGCGGAGAGGCGCAGTTCTTCAAAGTGTACGTTGACCAGTTCCTTGAGCCTGTCCGGCCGGTTCAGATAGGCCCATTCATCCTGAAGAAACTTGAGCATTTCCCTGTTGCGTGAGATGTCCTCCTTCAATTCACTGACGCGCTCCGAGACCTGCTTCGTCAGAATATTCTCCTGGTAGGCCCAGAATGCCAGGCAGAGGACCAGCAGGAGCGGAAACACGATTCCAAGAAAGCGCATGGGGTCAGCAAGTTCCGGGAAGCGTCGGCAACCCAAGCATCGCGGGATCAGTCTGCGCCGGTGGCTCGGCAGTACGAGTGGCTGCGCGCAGCCTTGCCGAACGGGAGCGGGGATTTGCCGCTATCTCTCCGGAGCAAGGTGCCAGCCCGCCGCCTGCAAGTACCTTGAACCTGGGCGGAGGACATTGACGGTCCGGGCGATACCTGCTGGATCCACCCGACATACCTCCGCTGATGAAGCGCTTGACTATCCTGTCTTCCAGAGAATGAAAGGAGATGGCAGCTATCCGGCCGCCGGATCTGAGCAACTGCTCTGCGGCATTCAATCCACTGACCAATTGGCCCAGTTCGTCATTTACAGCGATCCTGAGTGCCTGGAAGCAACGAGTTGCGGGATGGATTCGAACGTTGGAGGCCGGTGGAAGGCACCGGGTAATGATCGAGGCAAGCTGACCGGTCGACGTAATCGGATTCCGCTTGCGGTGCTCGGCGATGCCCCTGGCGATTCGCCTGGCCTTCCGTTCCTGACCGAACCGAAACAATATCTCGGCGATGGTCTCTTCCGGCTCGCCATTGACAATGTCGGCAGCGGATTTCCCGGTGCCGCTCATGCGCATGTCCAGAGGGCCATCCTTGCTGAAGGAGAACCCGCGCCCCGGGTCGTCCAGCTGCATTGAAGAAACACCGAGATCGAACACGATACCGTCAATCGGCGCCGCTGTCCTTACCCGGTCTATGCGTTCAAGATCGCCGAACCGAGCTATTACCGGTTCAAATTCTCTGCGGCTCTCAAGGCTGTTGCGAAGTGCGGTTTCCACGGCCTCGGGGTCACAATCGATCCCGATGACTCTCCTTGCACCGGCATCAATCAGGGCCTTCGAGCAATTTCCCGCACCAAGCGTGCAATCGACCCAGGTACCTTCGACCGGCCCGACGACCTCGATCAGTGTATCAAGCATTACAGGATTGTGAATCTGCATTTGACCTGCACCTCGAACAATCCTGACCCTTGGGGTCTAGTAGTTGGATTCAATCAGGGACATTGGATCCTGGACTGAATCTCCGTCCCGGAACATTGACTGCAGATTCGAGCAATGCTGCCGGTAAGACTCCGAGCCCCAGATTTCAAAGGAATCTCCCGTCCCTGCGAACCAGACCTGCTCTTCAAACTTCACCTTCTCCTTGAGGGCGCTGGACAATACCAGCCTGCCTGTCGGATCGAGTGTCACGCGTACCGAGCGCGTCTGGTAGAAATGCTGAAGATATCGCCGTTCGTCAGAAGACCTGGGAAGGTCAGAGATTTCCACATCTATTCGGCGAATGGCATCTTCAGTGTAGCACTTCAGGCAGGAGAGCCTGTCATCGCCGTAGACAATAGTGAATCTCGGGCACTCCCCTGGAGCGCAGTCCGGGTCGCCCCGCGCAATGATCTGCCGAAAGTCCGCGGGAATTGACACGCGCCCCTTCTGATCGACCTTGTGCAGGCTTTCGCCCCTGAATGCGAGATCCAACTGAACCAGTCCCCTGAATTGCTACCCTGCAGAGATCTTGGATGGCGCCGTCTGCTCCGGCAGGCCCCTTGGCCGTTCCGTGTCCTTAAGGAAGGGGGGGAGGATTATGGACGGTCAGGAACGGCCAAGGATTGCCACTGCTCGATACTTGTTCACTAAACCCGACCTGCCTGCGCGAAAACTGCCTCAGCAAACAAGTCGATGCACTATGCATATCATGGGTTTTGATGGTATTTGACGGGAATGATCGAATTGGCACTGGAAACCGACCGCTTTGGACGTCCCGTGTCTATTTCATCACTATTGATCTATATATTGTAATTTACTTCCTATTCTTGTCAATATAAGACAATTTTTTGTTGATATCTTTCCAACTTCAAGATTGGCAGCAAAACAATGTTAGGGCATGAACGGGATTTCATCCCACAGCAGGCGAACAAATGCAACTTGTCCGGCTGCATTCCCGCAGGAGCAACCGCAACGGCTATCAGATCAGCAAGTCGGAAATTGAATCGAAGAAACCTGCCAGGCGTTCGTCATCCATGACCGCCGGGCGCCCTGCGTCGCCGGCTGCTCGCACGGAAATGTCAATCGGGATCTGACCGAGAAACGGGATACGCATCTCTCCAGCAGCGCGTCGTGCGCCTCCGGCACCGAACAGGTCAGATCTTTCCCCGCAATGCGGGCAATCGAAGAATGACATGTTCTCGATCAATCCAAGCACCGGCGCGTTGAGCTTGTTGAACATGGCAATTGCCCGGCGGGCGTCTAGAAGGGCAACGTCCTGTGGCGTGCACACAATGACTGCACCGCGAAGCGTAAATCGCTGGCACAGTGTCAATTGCACGTCGCCGGTTCCGGGTGGAAGATCGACGATCAGGACATCCAGTTCACCCCATTCGACCTGTTGGAGCATCTGTTGCAACGCTCCCATCATCATCGGCCCCCGCCAAATGACTGCTTCGTCGCGCGGCAGCAGCAATCCAATCGACATCATCACAACGCCGTGCACGGTCAGTGGCCTGATAGTGTTGCCATCCGGAGACTCCGGTCGTGCGGACACGCCCATCATCATCGGGAGCGAAGGGCCATGTATGTCTGCGTCAAGCAGACCGGTCCTGATTCCCCGCCGGGCCATGGCAACGGCAAGATTTGACGCGACAGTTGACTTGCCCACCCCGCCCTTGCCGGAAGCAACGGCTATGACGTCCTTCACCCCGGGCAGCGCAACCTTTGCGGTTCCACCGGTCGGGTGACGACCAACTCGCAGATTTGGTGGTTGACCAGCCCCAGAAGAATCTTTGTCCTGATGCGAAGTCAGCACCGCAGTTACCCTGTCGACCCCCGGTATATTCCTGACGACACGCTCTGCTGCAGACCGAACCGGATCCATAGAGCTTGCCTGTTCCCGGGGCACTTCCAGGACAAAGCTGACCGTTCCGCCGTCACATGTTAACGCCCGAACCATACCCAGTGACACGATGTCACCTCCGTCCGGAACCGTAACACTCTTCAGTTCGGCAAGCACTCTGTCCTTGGATACGGGCATGAAGGTCGCTCTGTGCAAATCATCTCTATCGACGCAACCGAAGTCGGGTCGTGTGCCGACAATAGTCAGCAAGAACGCGAAGTCCACTGATAGCAGCAGCCACATTGCAATTTTCGCAATCCTGCATTGCCCAATCGTTGATTGATTGCATGGGTAACAGCACCGATATGTTGGCCTAGTTCGGCCGTCAGCAAGAGGCGGCAGTCATAATCCAGCAGAGGATACGAGCATGACCACATACACTGCAAGCCTGCACTCCGGCATCCATTTGCGTGAACTCATGGCCGCGAAACTCCGGTCGATGGTTGACGCCTGGAAGATGTACAGAGTGTACAAGCAAACGAAGCGGGAACTCGATGGTCTTTCCGACAGAGAACTGGCTGATATCGGCATTTCCCGGTGGATGATCAACGAGATTGCACACGAAGCCGCAATCGGTGGAACGAAATAGTCCAAGGCGCCAAGCCACGACCGACCGGTCCCCGGCCTGGTCACGCTGCCTGCGATCGACCCCGCCTGCAGACAGTGTACACCGGTATGAACAGGGCATTCGGCGAAGCGGCACTCCTATCCCGTTTCGCCGAACCTGCTAGTACCACCCGACCCCTGCGGCACCCGGTCGCGATCGGGATCGTTTCACAGCGGCCACACTCTATGTTCCCTGCCTTTCGGCCGGGGAGACAAAACCTGCCATGATGTGTTTGGTTCCCGAGCAATCAAATTCGATGACCAGCTTGTCACCCTCCTGCGCCTGGACGATCCCGTATCCAAACTTTTCGTGGAAAATCCGGTCACCAGTTGCAAATGTTGGTAGGGCGGCTTCCACGCGCCGCGATTGCGGGACCGCGCCCCTGCGTTCCTGCGACCGTTGGACCAGCCTCTTGAATCCGGGTGACGAATAACCGCTGGACAGGCTGCGTTCCGCTAGCGACGACAGTTCGCCGGACAACTCACCAAACCCGCCGCTTCTATTGAACGACGTCCCCATCAATCCCGGCGGGGAAAGTATCTCGATTTCACTGTCAGGAAGTTCATCGATAAACCGCGACTGTGCCTGTGAATTCAATTCACCGTAATTGCGACGGGATGCAGCACAGGAGACAATGCAGAGTTCCTGGGCACGCGTGATTCCGACATATGCAAGTCGTCGTTCTTCCTCCAGGCCGCGCAGAGGCTCTTCATCAAGGGTTCGTTTCGATGGAAATATCCCTTCTTCCCAGCCTGGAAGGAACACGACCGGGAATTCCAGGCCCTTCGCGGCGTGAAGGGTCATGATTGAGACCTTTTCTCCATCGGTATCCTCGAGATTCTCGAAAACAAGAGAGACATGCTCGAGAAATCCCTGGAGATTGTCGAAATCTTCAAGTGACTTCACCAGTTCCTTCAGGTTTTCGACCCTGCCTTCGGCTTCAGGAGTTGCCATATTGAGCCACATCTGGACCAATCCCGACTCATCAATGATCTGGCCTGCAAATTCGACATGGTTCGCTTCCTTTCGGTGCAATTCGGAATGCCATCTCTCTATGTTCGACACGAACTCGTGCAGGCCAATTGCAGTCCGCCCCTTGAACGCGTTCGTGCCCAACAGGGCCTTGGCAGCGTCAAACATGGAAATGCCTGAACTCCTCGCGGCGTTTCGAATCGTGATTTGCGCCTTTTCACCAATTCCTCTTTTCGGAAGATTGACCACTCTTTCAAATGCCAGGTCATGCGAACTGGAAACCACCAGTCGGAAATAGGCAAGCGCGTCGCGGATTTCCTTTCGTTCATAAAACCTTGGTCCGCCGATCACCCTGTAAGGTAGGCCAAGCGACAGGAAGCGCTCTTCAATTTCCCTCATGAGAAATGAGGCACGTACGAGTATAGCTATCTCGGAATGGTTGAATTTTCGGCGGCGCCCTGCCCCGTAGACCAGCGCCTCTATTTCACCACCGATCCAGCTTGCCTCCGCTGCTCCATCCCAGTGACCGATGAGACGAACCTTTTCCCCGCCCGAAACATCCGTCCAGAGCGTCTTGCCCAACCGGTCGTTGTTGTGTCCGATCAGTACGCTGGCGGCAGCCAGAATATGCGATGTGGAGCGGTAGTTCTGCTCGAGCCGGATGACCTTTGCGCCGGGAAAACTGCGCTCAAAGTCAAGAATGTTGTTCACGTCAGCGCCCCGCCACCCGTAGATCGACTGGTCCTCGTCACCCACGCAGCAAATGTTGCTATGCCTCTGCGCAAACAACCGGAGCCACAGGTATTGGGCAGTGTTGATGTCCTGGTATTCATCGACAAGGATGAACCGAAAGCGGCGCTGGTATTCCGAGAGCAGGTCTTCGTTCGTCCGAAGCAGTTCGACCACCAGCAGGATCAGGTCGCCGAAATCCACAGCGTTCAGGGTTTCCAACCGCTCCTGGTACAGCCTGTACAAGCGAACTGCATTGCCGTTGTACAAACCCGCAAATGTTGCGGGAACATCGGGAGGCAACCAGCACTGGTTCTTCCACCTGTCAATGATCGCTGCGAGTTGACGCGCAGGCCAACGCTTCTCATCAATGTCTTCCGCCTGGACCAGTTGCTTGAGCAGACGAACCTGATCATCGGTATCCAGTATGGTGAAATTCTGGTTCCTCCCGGCGAGTTCTGCGTGGCGTCGAAGGATCTTGGCCGAAATCGCATGGAATGTTCCCAGCCAGGGAAGTGCATCGACCTGCAACGTCGAAATCATGTCAACGCGCTCGCGCATTTCTGCAGCCGCCTTGTTTGTGAAGGTGACCGCCAGGATCTGGGATGGCCATGCCCGGCCTGAACACAGCAAGTGGGCAATCCGCGTTGTCAGCGTCCTTGTCTTGCCTGTACCGGCGCCCGCCAGCACCAGAACAGGTCCGTCCAGGGTCTCAACCGCCTCCCTCTGCCGGGGATTAAGTCCCTGAAGATAGGGTGCAATATCAGCGACCGCACCCAATTCTCGATCGGACGATGCCGAGTTGTGGCCGGCCGGCATTTCTCCGGGAAGTAGCTGTGCCATTTTGGTCAATTACCGCAAAGAATGCCGCAGGGAAAGAAAAAGTTCTTGATATGTTCTGTTTCCGGATTTTCAGCGTATGGACATAGAACGTCATTTGTTGGAATGACGACACCCGAGTTGACCAGATTTCTTTATCCTTGGCCGGAACACTGCCATACCAGCGTTCTGGCCGAGCGGAATGCGCTTCGGAGTACGGGTGGCAAATGACGGAATTCAAGAAAATCCTGATCGCGAACCGCGGCGAAATTGCCGTTCGGATCATGCGCGCGGCAAATGAACTTGGCAAGAGAACGGTTGCCGTGTTTGCAGAGGAAGACAAGCTCTCTCTCCACAGGTTCAAGTCGGACGAGGCCTACCGGATAGGATCGGACCTTGGCCCGGTCGAGGCATATCTGTCCATTCCGGAAATCCTGCGTGTGGCGAAGAACTCTGGCGCCGATGCCATCCATCCCGGCTACGGACTGCTATCCGAAAACCCCGAACTCGTGGATGCCTGCAGCCGCGCAGGAATCGGGTTCATCGGTCCAAGCAGCAGGACCATGCGGATGCTTGGCAACAAGTCATCCGCCCGCCAGGTCGCAATCGATGCAAGAGTTCCCGTAATCCCGGCGACAGAGCCCCTGCCGAAGGACATGCAGACCATCCGGAAGATGGCTGATTCTGTCGGCTACCCGCTGATGCTCAAGGCGGCGTGGGGAGGCGGTGGCCGCGGAATGAGGAGAATCGAGTCTCCTGATGGGCTGGAAGGCAGTGTCACGGAGGGTCGCAGCGAGGCAAGGACCTCGTTCGGCAATGACCTGTGCTTTCTGGAGAAACTCATCACGAACGCCAAGCATGTCGAGGTCCAGATCCTGGGAGATTCGCAGGGAAACGTCTTCCATCTATTCGAGAGGGACTGCTCGATCCAGCGACGCAACCAGAAGATCGTGGAGAGGGCGCCCGCACCTTTCCTGACCGAACTGCAGAGAACAACCGTTTGTGATTACGGACTCAGGATAGCGAAGCATACCGGCTACGTTAACGCTGGCACGGTCGAGTTTCTGCTCGATGCCGAGACCGGCAAATTCCACTTCATCGAGGTCAATCCCAGGATCCAGGTCGAGCATACGGTGACTGAGGAAGTGACAGGAATCGACATCGTCAAGGCCCAGATCCTCATTGCCCAGGGAGCATCGTTCCAGGAAGCGACGGGGATCGGAAACCAGGAAGACATATCGCTGAAGGGTCACGCGATACAAACCCGGATTACCACCGAGGATCCGTCGAACAGCTTCATACCAGACTACGGACGAATTGTCGCCTATCGGTCTGCAACCGGAATGGGCATACGCCTTGACGAAGGCACGGCTTACTCCGGCGGCGTGATCACACGCTTCTACGACTCCCTTCTTGTAAAGGTCACTGCATGGGCACCGACCCCGGACGACGCGATTGCGCGGATGGGCCGTGCACTGCGCGAATTCAGGATAAGGGGTGTTGCGACCAACATTGCTTTCGTCGAAAACTTGTTAAGCCACCCGTCCTTTCTTTCAAACGAGTATTCGACACGGTTCATCGACGAGACACCCGAACTGTTTACCTTCAGGAAACGGAGGGATCGGGCAACGAAGATATTGAGATACATTGCCGACGTTACGGTCAACGGAAATCCGGAAACCACCGGAAGACTGAGACCGCCGGCCAAGTCGAGAACGCCAAGGCCTCCGCTGCCGAAGAATGGCATCCCGAAGGAAACACCCAAGCATGTACTGGACTCGCGCGGTCCGGAAGGGCTGGCTGACTGGGTTCTGGGCCAGGACCGGTTGCTGGTGACCGACACGACGATGCGTGACGCGCATCAATCTATTCTGGCCACTCGCATGCGCTCCTTCGACATCGTTCAGTCTGCGGAAGCGTATTCCTGCAACATGCCCGAACTGTTCTCGCTCGAATGCTGGGGCGGCGCATCCTTTGATGTCGCTTACCGGTTCCTGAAGGAATGTCCCTGGCAGAGATTGCGGGACATTCGCTCACGTGCCCCGAACATCATGGCGCAGATGCTGCTGCGTGCTTCCAATGGAGTCGGATACTCGAACTACCCCGACAATGTGATCCAGTTCTTTGTGCGGCAGGCTGCGATCACCGGCGTTGACGTCTTCAGGGTCTTTGACAGCCTCAACTGGATTGCCAACATGCGGGTCGCCATGGATGCCGTGCTCGAAACCGGCAAGATCTGCGAAGCGGCCATTTGCTATACCGGCGACATTTCGAACCCCGAACGCTCGAAATACGATCTTGGCTACTACGTATCCCTGGGCAGGGAGCTGAAAGACGCCGGCGCTCACATCCTCGCCATCAAGGACATGTCAGGAGTCCTGAAACCAGCCGCAGCACGATTGCTGGTTCGAAGCCTCAAGGATGAAGTCGGTCTGCCATTGCACCTTCACACCCACGATACCAGCGGAATGGGCATTGCCACCGTGCTGGCAGCGGCAGAAGCGGGTGCCGACATCATAGATGCCGCGATCGATTCGTTTTCTGGTGGAACCTCCCAACCCTGCATGGGCTCAATAATCGAAGCCCTCTCCAAGTCAGACCGGGATACGGGGATCGACATAGCCGCTGTCAGGGAGCTCTCGGAATACTGGGCCGATGTCAGGGTACTGTATTCCGCATTCGACGAAGGCCTGTCATCCCCAGCTTCGGAGATATTCCTTCACGAAATGCCCGGTGGCCAGTTTTCAAATCTCAAGGCCCAGGCCAGATCGCTTGGCCTTCAGGATCGCTGGCCGGAAATTGCCGCCGCCTACGCCGAGGCAAACCTGATGTTCGGCGACATCGTGAAAGTCACGCCGACATCAAAGGTCGTCGGTGACATGGCGTTGATGATGGTAAGCCAGGACCTGCCCAGAAGCCAGATTGAGGATCCAGATACGGAGGTTTCGTTTCCATCTTCAGTGGTTGACTTGATGAAGGGCAATATCGGGCAACCGGTGGGTGGGTTCCCGGAGAAATTGAAGCGGAAGGTGCTCAAGGGGCAAGACTCCATCGACGTACGGCCAGGTGAGTTGCTGGAGCCGGTTGATATCGAATCAACTCGCAGCTCACTCTCGGCCCAGTTGAACGGATTCAAGGTCGATGACGAGGACTTGGCCGGCTATCTCATGTATCCGACGGTGTTCCTCGATTACATGGGGCACCATCGGGATTTCGGACCTGTTCGGACTCTCCCGACAAGGACGTTTCTCTATGGAATGCAGCCTCGCGAGGTCATCAGCGTCGATATTGACCCGGGCAAGACACTCGAAATCCAGTTGCAGGCGATTGGCGAAACCGGAGAGGATGGCTATGTGAGAGTGTTCTTTGAGCTGAACGGCCAGCCTCGCACGATCCGCATTGTCGACAGGGCAGCAGCTGCAACCGCACCTCAGACTCTCATGGCGGACCCGGCTGACCCGACGCATGTCGGCGCGCCGATGCCAGGAACAGTCGCTTCAGTTTCAGTCCGGAATGGACAGCATGTCGAGAAGGGTGAGATTCTCCTGACGATAGAAGCGATGAAAATGGAAGTCGGTGTCTACTGCGAAGTTGCGGGAGTGGTCTCGGTAATCCACGTCAAGCCAGGACAGTCCTTCGAAGCAAAGCAGTTGCTGGCGGAGGTCACACCTGAAAACGCTGACGAGGAACACGGATAGTGACTCAATCGGCGACCTGTTCATCCCGGTCTGTTTCCGGCCGGGATGCCCGCGCCGTGTTGGCACATCCACGATCAGGAGCGGCGAATGCTTGAATTGATGGCTCAACCCGAGGTTTGGGCAAGCCTTGTGTCACTCGCAATAATCGAGATCGTGCTTGGGGTGGACAATGTCCTGTTCATATCGATCGCCGCATCACGACTTCCTGACGACCAGCGCCGTCTGGCACGCATTCTCGGACTGGGACTCGGAATGCTCATGCGGGTCGCACTCCTCTTTGCGATTTCGTGGGTCGTGTCTCTCACTCAACCGTTGATAACCTTGTTCGGATTTGCACTGAGTTGGCGTGACATCATCCTGGTTGCCGGCGGGTTGTTCCTGATCTGGAAATCTGCTGACGAGATTTTCAACGAACTTGAAAGGCAACACGTCGCCTCCCGCAAGCAACATGCGAGATTCTGGTCCGTGATCGGCCAGATTATCGTCCTGGATATCGTCTTTTCCCTCGACTCCGTCATCACGGCAGTTGGCATTGCAGAACATATCGAGGTCATGGTCCTCGCCATCATCATGGCGGTGGTCGTCATGATGTTCTTTGCCGAAGGCCTGTCTGCATTCGTGGAGAGACATCCATCGGCAAAGATGCTTGCATTGGCCATACTTGCCATGGTCGGAATGGCCTTGGTGGCGGACGGGTTGCACCATCATATCGACAGGCAATACCTCTACGCAGCGGTGCTATTTGCAGGTGCTGTCGAGACCCTCAACCTGATCAGGCAAAAGAGACGCAGCAACGGCACCTGAAACCACAACGGGTCTCGGGAAACAGGGAGAAGGCTTGGCGACTCAAGACTGTCCGGACTGCCCAATGCCGCCAGGAAAGGGCGACGGTCCGCAAGCACGGCAGGCATGACTGTCATTGCGTGGGGTGTGAATCTCATATTGCGACATCGCCATGCTCTCACGCAGCCAGGGGCTGACAGATTTGGTTTCGATTGTCGTTTGCCGCTCCATTGCGTCCGCGTGCCTGCATGATCCGCTCCCATGCGCAATCGAAGCGGCCGGATTTCACCGGCGAGCGGAAGGTCAGCACCGCCTGACCACCGGCGATCCCGCAGCGCATCCCGGACCTCATGAGACGCTCGGAGATGTGCGTCTTGTTCGCGGCCTCGACGAGACCCGATCCAATGATGAGCCCCTGCCGGCGCAATTCGTGATCGCTCGTCCGGTGCCGGTGCTTGCGGAATTCATTCAACATGCAGGTGAGTTCCCGCCGCGCCGTCTCGTTGCCGACCCGCTCCCGCAGCCCGCGGATGGCACGGATCACCCGGATGACCCCGTCCGGCTCGTCCCCGAGCACCCGTCGCCAGCCCCGGAACCACTCCGCAGTCGAGGCGGCATGGTCCGATGCGCCAGCCAGCGCCTGAGGTCGGTCTTGCCGCCCTGTGGCATCCGACCCGAACTGATGGTCGACAGGCAGGCACCCTCCGCATCATGGAAGGACAGAGTGCCGCAGGCAGCCTCCCGCCAGTTCCGTTCCGGGCCATCCCCGCACGGTCCCTCGCCGGGACGCAGAAGAACCATCGCACCATCCAGCGACACCGAGACGCTCGATGCCCTGCGAGGCCCGGTGAATATCGCCCATCAACCGCTGCATGCTGCTCACCGATGGCGCCGTGCCACCAGAGCGATCGAAGATCAGGCCAGACTGGCGAGGCGTGCATTGCGAGACCATGTAGGCCGCAAGCTTGCCGGCCGGACGGGTCATCGAGCCCGGAAGGAGCCCGAGGCTGTCATCAACCGGACACAGCGACCGGCGCTCGCTACGGCAGCGATACAAGGGACGCTCAGACTCGAACTTGCCGAGAAGGCAGGTCACCGTGCCCCTCGAAGACGCCGCCCTGTATCATGTCTTGCCAGCGTACCGGATCGATCCGGCGCCGTCATCCCGTTCCTCGATCAGCCCCTTCAGCGGCATCAGCCCGGTTGCTGCGACGGCACTGACAACATGCTGCTTGATCTCGGCAATATCCATGCCCTGGCGGTCCGACCGGCAGATCTCCTCCGCCTGCCTTGCAAACTCCATCGCCGCCCTGCGAACGGGTTCGGGCAGATGCAAAAACTCCTTGGCAAAGATATCGGCTGTGTGCGACTCTACGGACATCGGGAATGCTCCATTGATTGATAGCTAACCAGGATCTACCATATCCTGTGATCGGTGGCATTCCCGACCCTCCCCGAAAACCCGCATTCGTGCCCGAAACCGGCATCACCGGCACGGCACGGGCACATTCCGGCCCGATCAACGCCGAATCATACCGAATCACCCCGGCTAACAACCCGGTTTTGCCCAAAACAAGCCACGTGCTGTCGCAATGTGAGATTTACACCCATTGCGTGTCGGTGGATTGACAACTCACTGTCACGCAATAGATAACGAAGGCTGCCGCACCAGTCAGAGTGTTGGCAACATCGTGTATTGAGTTCGTAAACGTTCAGTTTTGAAGACTGTAAATCGCCTTAATGGAGGATATCGCATGAAAGTTGGTTTGAGATGGGTTGCTTCGCTTGTAGTCGCCGCAGGATTGTCAACTGCGGCAAGTGCCCAAAGTCCCACTATGGGTGTCGTCGTGAAGATCGGGGGCATCCCCTGGTTCAATGCAATGGAAGTCGGAATCGAGGAAAGGGCCGCGGAAATCGGCATGGATGCCGAGATGATTGGACCGACATCTGCTGACCCTGCCCTGCAGGTTCGGGCCATCGAGGACTTGATCGCCAAGGGTGTTGACGTGATCGGTGTCGTTCCGAACGACGAAACAGCACTTGAACCCGTGCTGAAGAAGGCAATGGATGCCGGAATCAAGGTGGTCGCTCATGAAGGGCCGGGGCTGCAGAATGTCGACTGGAACTTCGAACTCGCGTCAGCTGATGGGTTTGGCGAAGCTCATGCCCAGTTGCTCGCCGAGAAAATCGGCGGACCCGGAAAATACGCAGTGTTCGTTGGCTCGCTGACTGTTCCACTGCACAACGCATGGGCTGATGCAGCGATCCAGTGGATGGCGGACAACCATCCCGAGATCGAGTTGATCGGGGAGCGTTACGGAGTTGCGGAAAGCGTTGACGACAGTCGCACAACGGCTCTCGATCTAATCGCTGCGAATCCTGACCTGAAGGGCTTCCTGGCATTTGGAAGCCAGGGACCGATCGGCGCCGGCCGTGCGATCGAGGAACGCAGGCTGGCCGGCCAGGTCCATGTGCTTGGACCGTTTTCGCCGGGTCAGGGCCAGAAGCTTGTGCATGCCGGGATTCTGTCCGGCGGTTACATGTGGAATCCGGCCGAGGCTGGCCGCGTTTTCGTGACCATGGGCAAGCTGCTGGTTGACGGCACTGACATCGTCGACGGAATGGAGATTGAGGGGTTGGGCGTCGTCAGTCCTGATGCTGCCAACCGCGACATCATCACGGACAACTTGCTTGAGATCAATGCAAGCACCGTTGACGAACTGGCGGCGATGGGTCTCTGACCTTCCTGCTGAAGCGAACTGGCCGCAACGGCAAACCGCCGTTGCGGCCTGTGCTGTCTGAGCACATGAAAGCCTGATGCTCGATCTGCCGGAGGTACCGCCGCTGGTATTGAAGCTGGAAGGCGTCTCGAAGGTCTTTGGCGGTGTGCGTGCACTGGATTCGGTGTCCTTCGATGTCCATGAGGGCGAGATCCACTGCCTGGCCGGTGAGAATGGTTGTGGCAAGAGCACGCTGATCAAGATCGTGACCGGCGTTTACACGCCCGATCCTGGCGCCAGGATCGAGATATTTGGACAAGAGATCGAATCGGTGACGCCAAATCTCGCGAGATCCCTCGGGATCGAGGTGATCTGGCAGGATCTTGCCCTGTTCCCGCACATGACGGTAGCCGAGAACATCGCCTTCGACGAAATGGTCGGAGCAAGACCGCAACTGGTTTCAATGCGTGGAATTCAGGAGCGAGCCGAGGCGGCACTTGCAAGACTGGGTGTACCGATCGACCTGAATTCGAGGCTCAATGTGCTTCCCATTGCGCAACGGCAACTCGTCGCGATCGCCAGAGCCCTGATCGGAAACGCGGCGCTCGTGTTCATGGACGAGCCGACCTCCTCACTGTCACAAACTGAAACATCCCGACTTCTGGAAGTTGTTCGGACCCTGTCAAGGCAGGGAGTTGCAGTGGTGTTCGTCAGCCACAGGCTTGCGGAAGTCCTTGAGATCTCGTCGCGCGTGACTGTGCTGCGGGACGGAAGACTCGTCGGTGTGTATCCCACGGCAGGCATGACGCAGACCAGGCTGGGAGAATTGATGACTGGAACCGCTTTCGAACAGGCGGTTTCGGCCCGAGACCATCCTTCCTCAACCGCGGTCCTTGAAGTGGAGAATCTCAGCCGTTCTGACGAATTCAGCGATGTTAGCCTGACCGTGCGGGCGGGCGAAGTCGTCGGCATGACGGGATTGATCGGCTCCGGAAGAACCGAGTTTGCCCACGCGGTTATCGGTATGACCAGGCCGGAATCCGGTCGGATTTTGCTGAACGGTGAACAGATTCGGCCGCGTTCAATAAGGGACGCTATTGCCAAGGGAATAGCCTATGTTTCCGAGGACCGCCTCCGGCTCGGCCTGATTCTCAAGCAATCCATAGCCGACAATACCTCGATTTCTGTACTGCACCGCATTCTTGGGGGCCTTGGTTTGTTGTCGGCAGAACGGCAGTCCAAGTTGGTGGATCACTGGATAAGCAGGCTCTCGGTCAAGATCGGTCATCCTGATCACGCCATACTGACACTTTCAGGAGGCAACCAGCAGAGGGTTGTTCTTGCCAAATGGCTGGCTACCAATCCGCGATTGCTGATCCTGGACAGCCCGACCGTGGGAGTCGACGTTGGCGCGAGAGCCGGAATCTTCAAGATCGTCAGGGAACTTGCGGATCAGGGAATCGCGATACTTCTGATCTCTGATGAAGTTTCGGAAGTGATGATGAACTCGGACCGGGTTATTCATATGGTTGACGGCAGAATTGACGGCGAATACGACCCGAGAACAACGAGTGTTGAAGATCTTGAACATCGCATCTACGCATAGGTTGAACGAAGTTCGACGATCGAGCACCTGCATTTGGCCTGAATCACCATTTCTTGGCCCGCCGGGATCAAGCAGATGCATCTGAACTCCATCGAGTCCCGATTGCTTGTGGTTCTGGGCATCATGATCGTCGGCCTGTCCCTGGCTTCCGACCAGTTCCTGACCCTTGGAAACCTGACTTCGCTCCTGAACAACAACGCCGTCAACCTCATCTGGGCGGTTGGCTTGCTGGTCGTGCTGATTGCGGGAGGTATCGACATTTCGTTCGCGGTTGCGGCATCCGTCGTACAATACGTCGCTGTCTTTTGCTTCCAGGCATTGGGCGGAGGGAACTGGCTGATCGGCTTCATAGTCTGCGGGGGAATTGGAATTGCCCTTGGCCTGATCAACGCGGTGCTGATCCATGGATTCCGAATCATTTCGATTGTCATCACGATTGCCACATTCAACGCCTATTTCGGGTTGTTGATGTTCTTCTCGAAGGGGCGATTCATCTACAACCTGCCGGACTGGTGGACCGACAGGATATTCATTTTCGAATATCAATCCGCTACTGGCACCTGGTCTGAACTCAATCTTGCTGTCGCCGTCATGGTCGGTTGCGTCGCCGCAACCGCCTTCCTGATCAGGTACACGACCATTGGCCGCCAACTCTACGCCTTCGGCGACAACCCGGAAGGTGCACGGCGAGCAGGCGTGAACATAACCATCATGCAATGCGTGGCCTTCGGCTGGATGGGCCTCATGGCCGGTATCGCCGGCCTAATGCAGGTCAACATAGTCAAGGAAGTCGTGCCAAATGCACTTTACGGGCGTGAACTCGATGTTCTTGCTGCCGTTGTCTTGGGCGGGGCCAGGCTGGGTGGTGGACGCGGCACGATCCTCGGTTGCATTCTTGGCGTCATGTTCGTGGCCATAACACAGAACGGACTGAACCTTCTGGGGGTATCACCCTTCGCGTTCCAGATGATCATCGGCGCTGCGATCCTGATCGCTATTTCCAGTTCAAACATCCCCGTGGAGCTTAAACTCCTGGGCAAGAACGGCGCGGGTCTCAATCCCTTCCGCAGGACAGGCTCTTGATCAGGGCCTACAGGCGCATGCAATCGGAACTCGGGGCGGAGTCACTGCCGCTGATGGCATTCCTGCTGATCGTGATCATTGCCTTTTCTGCATTGACCCCTCGCTTCCTCACCGCCGCGAATTTCAGTTCGATGGCATTTCAGTTGCCGGTTCTGGGGTTGTTGACCTTGGCAATGCTCGTTCCGATCCTTTCGGGTGGATTGAATCTCTCGGTCATATTCACTGCAAACCTCTCCGGGCTGACATTTGCATGGACCCTGATTACCCTGGGTGGGCCGGATGCCGGTTTTGCCGCCCTCCTTCTCGGAATGGCCGCGGCACTGGCTGTTGGTGCGGCATCTGGCTGGGTCATGGGCATTGTCATTGCCTATACGGGAGCGCACCCGATCCTGGTTTCACTCGCCATGATGATCTTTCTCAGGGGCCTGGGCGAGTTCCTGACCAGGGGTGGCGACATTTCGGGATTTCCCGACCACCTCAATGTCATAGGTCACGGGCATGTCTTGGGAATGCCGATCCCCATGATCATTTTCTGTGCCGCCGCTGTCGTATGGCATGTCATGCTGAAACGTACCCGGCATGGTTTTTCCGTGTACATGATCGGTTCCAACATCGAGGCATCCGAATATTCGGGATTGCACACCAAGCGGACCCTGACAGTCATCTACTCGATTTCTGGAGTGATCTGCGCGGTTGCTGGGATCATGATGGCTGCGAGATTCAATTCTGTCAGGGTCGGACATGGAGAAGCCTTTCTTCTCGTCACAGTCCTTGCCTGCTTTCTCGGCGGCATCGATCCCTTTGGCGGGTGCGGCAAGGTCCTGCCCGTGTTCATCGCCCTGATAATCCTCCAGGTACTGTCTTCCGGACTGAACCTGCTCGGGGCCAACCAGCATCTTTCAACTGCTGTATGGGGGCTCTTTCTGATCGGTGTCATGGCCTTCCGTTGGGCGTTCGGCGCACTCGCAGACTTCCGCAGGAGAAAACTCACGTGACAGGTGCAGGTCATGGCCGACGCGATATGCTTGCCAGAAACGCGATTGCCCGCGGCGGTTGGCAAAGACCGGCATTTGACATCCCGGCACGCGCGGGTCCAGGCAGCCTTCCTTGGACTTGCGCCATGGGAGCAGAGACAAACCTCTCCTTGCCAGGAACAATCTGATTGAAGCTCCGTGGCCAGTTCCGCTTTTTGCTTGCAAGCGACTCACTGGAAATCTAGAAGTGCCCAGTTACAAGAGCGGGTGTAGCTCAGAGGTAGAGCACAACCTTGCCAAGGTTGGGGTCGTGGGTTCGAATCCCATCGCCCGCTCCATCATTCAGATCGAACATGGCCTAATGAAGGTCCGGCCCGAATTGGTGCCTGCCAGGGACGAATCTGTTCGCTGGCCCGGAACTCCTTCCCCGGAGGAAATTGTAAATCTGTCGTAGCATATTGCTCGAATGAACAGTCTATGGACATTGCCGACTTGACCAAGTTGTGCAAAAGGCACATTGCAAGGCGTGTCGTTTGCCTTTCCGAGCTTGCGGCTGCGGCCCCACGAGAACTTGGTGAAGGTGGGCAGGAGGTAGGACAGGTACGGGCAATTTATCATCTAAACGGGGTCGGAAATTCCTGGCTGACTTGCCGGGCTACAAGCCTGAAGAATCGATCTGGATCCGGTCCACAAGTCTCCGTTCCCGCCGGATGCGAGGCTGGATGCCCCTCCAAGAGGCTGAATGCACTACGGATCCTGACCCGATTGCTCGGCATGTCCAAGGAAAATGCTCGCATTACTCGCATTAAATGGTGCGCCCAGACACGGGACAGCAAGAATGCCGACCCCCTCACGCGAAGCGCCAATCCCGACCGTAAACCCGGTGGATTGGTTCAGGATCAAGTCTGATGCAGTCACGACAAGTCAGCATGCAGAACGCTGGACCTTCACAGGACCAGGACCGGAACGTCCCATTGGCAATTATGGCTCTGCTCACGGAAACGGCATTGATGATTGCGATTGCGTCCGTCGCCAAACTGCTTGCACCCGAGATCTCGATTCAGGTCATTATCCTGTTCAGATATGTTTTCTGCCTTCCATTGCTTGTCATATTGAGCCTCTGGCAATTCGGACGTGAAGCCTTTGCCGTAACCGATTTCCGGACACTGGCCTATCGCAGCGTATTCGGATTGCTCGGAATCACCTTTTTCATGTTCGCGATCGCTGCAATTGACATCACGAAGGCAACAGCGATCCAGCAGTTGCTTCCAGTCTTCATCACATTGCTTGCTCCCTTCATTCTAGGCGAAAGGGTCGGCATCAGGCGCTGGTCCGCCGTATGCGCAGGCCTGGTCGGTGCCCTCGTGCTGATTCGTCCGGATCTTGAAGGTTGGCTACAGCCCGGCGTTGCCTACGCACTGGCAGCACCACTCTTCGCCGCATTGATGTTCATCTTCTTGAGGAAACTCGGGGCCAGTGACAGTCCGGCCAAGACGGCAATGCTATACAACATGTTCGGGACTGCCGTGTTTTCGGTCTGGTGCAGCTTTGGAGACTTTGACTGGCCAACCACAAGGATTGAAGTCGTTGCACTGGTCGCATGCGGCCTGGTCGCAAGCCTGCAGCAATGGTTGATGGCTGTTAGCCACAAACTTGCGCCTGCCAGCACGCTGGCTCCAATTCACTATTCCAGCGTCCCGCTCTCCATTGTCTCGGGCATCCTGCTGTTTGGCGAGAACATAACCCTGACATTCGTTCTGGGAACATCCATAATCATCGGCTCAACCTACTATATTTTCGTCCGGGACCGGCGAATTCGGACGTGACTCGCCATTCCTGTAATTCTGGTCGCCGTCCTTGCAGAGTTCGAGTCGCATGACGTGGCGCCGGGTACCTGCCATGCCCATATCCCTGAAACCGGCCTTTTCGAACATGTCGACATATCCCATGAATCGATAACTCGGTGATTTACGGTCGACTGGAAACGCCTCGATGACACCGGCACCTCTGGACTTTGCGTGGCGGACAGCCTCGTTCATGAGAGCGGGCATCAGTTTCCTGCCCCTGAAATGGCGGGCGACATAAAAACAGACAATGCACCATGGCCGTTGTTGGCTGTCGGGCCTTTCCACAGGGCCATGCATGGACCGGTAGGTCTCGAGCGGTGCAACCGATACCCACCCAGCAGGACATTCGTCCACGCATGCAACAATTCCTGTCTCCCTGCCCTCGCAGACAAGGTTTGACAATGCGGACTTCATTGCCTTGCGGCGCTCGGCACCCCTGGTCCTTCTCACGCTGCCGGGCGCGTGCCGCCAGACCATGCACCAGCAATGACCCGGACCGCCAGGAGCTTCAAACAACGTCTCAAGATCGTGCCAACTCCGCGAGTTTATCACGCGAAACGCAACTGCCAATTGCCTCTCCGAATGCAGCAGGAGAATTGATGAATTTACTTCAGTCTCCAGAATCCGAGCATGGCCACCTTTCCGGCAAGGGTCAATCAATGTAAATGCCCGTGCAACGCGTCACGGCGCAGGGCGTCGAAGATTTGATGGAGGCTTCGCAATGCGAGTGGCAACAGTCGAACGGTCCACGACGGAAACGAGTGTGCGCGTGAAGATCGACCTTGACGGCAGCGGAACCTGCAAGTGCAGCAGCGGGATCGGTTTTCTTGACCACATGCTTGAACAACTCGGCAGGCATTCGATGATGGATCTTGCTGTCGAGGCGACCGGCGACACCCACATCGACGATCACCACACGGTGGAAGACATCGGAATATCCATTGGCAAGGCCTTTTCAAAGGCCATCGGGGACAAGAGAGGCATTCGACGATACGGATCGTGCCAGTTGCCGATGGACGACGCCTGGATTGACGTAGCACTCGATGTTTCCGGACGACCTTTCCTGCGTTGGGATGTCGCCATGCCATGCGAGAAGATCGGGGAATTCGACAGTGAACTGGTGCGAGAGTTCTTCCAGGCATTTGCCATGAATGCCGGGATCACGCTTCATGCCTCGAAACGGAGCGGAACAAACACCCACCATGTCGCGGAGGCAACATTCAAGGCAGTGGCCAAGGCGTTGAGACAGGCAGTTGAACCTGACGAAAGGAGTGCTGCGAGCATACCTTCATCCAAGGGCCTGCTCTAGCATGGCATGCATTGTTGTCGACTATGGGTCAGGCAATCTCCATTCCGTCGAGAAGAGTTTCCGCAGAATGGCGGACGCAACCGGCGGCAGCGACATTCTGCTGACTTCCTGCGCAGATGAGATCTCTTCAGGAGACCGGATCGTGCTGCCTGGTGTCGGAGCATTTGCCGCCTGCAGAGAATCCCTGCTTAGTCGGGACCTGTTCGAAGCGGTTGAACACGCAGTGCGCCGACGTGGCGTGCCGTTTCTGGGCATCTGCGTCGGAATGCAACTTCTGGCAACGGTCGGCCTGGAACATGGCCGAACGCCGGGCTTTGACTGGATTCCCGGACAGGTCGAACGAATCCGGCCGGAAGATACCAACCTGAAGATTCCTCACATGGGCTGGAACGAACTCTGCGGCGGCCTGCACCACCAGCTCTTCAGCGGAATAGCACCATCGACATGCGTCTATTTCGTGCATTCCTACCGGTTCGTCCCCCAGGACCCGTCTGCTGTCATTGCCAGAACCGACTATGCCGGACCTGTTGTCGCCGCTGTCGCAGACGGCAATGTCGCCGGCGTCCAGTTTCATCCCGAAAAGAGCCAGGCCGCAGGATTGAAGGTCATCGGAAACTTCCTGGGCTGGAGGCCCTGAACCGCGGATGAACATCATTCCCGCAATCGATCTTCAGAACGGGTCCTGTGTCCGCCTGTTGAGGGGCGACCCGGCGACGGCAAGCGTGTTCAGCCATGACCCGGCAATTCAGGCACAGGCATTCGAGCAAGCCGGATGCAGGAGGATCCACGTGGTTGACCTTGACGGTGCCTTTGCCGGTCACCCTGCCAATGCCGCCGCTGTCGAGGACATCGTGTCTGCAATGGATGCGGGGATACAGCTGGGAGGTGGAATACGTGATATAGCCACCATCAACCATTGGATCGAAAAGGGCGTCGAACAGGTCATTCTCGGAACGGCGGCAGTCGAGAATCGTGAACTGGTTGCCACTTCGGTCAAGAGGTATCCAGGTCGGATAATCGGCGGCATCGATGCCAAGCGCGGTTACGTCGCGACGAGAGGTTGGGTTGAAACGAGCCCGGTGCGAGCACTCGATCTAGCAGTTCAACTCGAGGAAACAGGTGTTTCTGCCATCATCTTTACCGATATCGACAAGGACGGGCTGATGCGCGGACCAAACCTTGATGCCGTTGCCGAGATTGCGTCTTCCGTCGAAATTCCGGTTATCGCCTCCGGCGGTGTGTCGTCCATCGAGGATCTGAGGCAGCTGGCCTCACTCGATGTCCGTATTCACGGTGCCATAGTCGGAAGGGCGATCTATGACGGCTCCGTGGACCTTCAGGCCGCGCTTGGCGAGTTTTCCGGCGGAAATGATGACAGCAGTTTGGATCGGCCATGATGGATTCGCCGACTGCCCGCAATTTCAGTCGATTCTGCAGTCCGCATGACGGAAAGGAAGCAGAATGCTGAAGGTCCGTGTCATCCCCTGCCTCGACGTCATGGGGGGCAGAATCGTGAAGGGCGTCAACTTCGTGGATCTCACCGACGCCGGCGACCCGGTCGAAGCGGCAAGGAAATATGACGCTGACGGTGCGGATGAGCTCTGTTTCCTGGATATCACTGCATCGCACGAGAGGCGGGGAACCATTCTGAACCTGGCGTCACGAACGGCCGAAACCTGCTTCATGCCGCTGACTGTCGGTGGCGGCATCAGAAACAATGACGATGTCGAGGCGCTGCTCCGCGCCGGTGCAGACAAGGTCTCCTTCAATACGGCCGCCGTGGCTGATCCCGAAGTCGTCGCCCGGGCTGCGAACCGGTTCGGAAACCAGTGCGTGGTCGTCGCAATTGACGCAAAGGCCGCAGGTGACGGAAAATGGGAAATATACACGCATGGCGGACGCCGGAACACCGGAGTCGACGCGGTCTCCTTTGCCCGCGAGGTCCAGCGCCGGGGAGCAGGAGAGATCCTGCTCACCGGGATCGATTCCGATGGAACGAAAGCGGGATTCGATCTCAGATTGACGCGGTCGGTATCTGATCATGTCACGATTCCCGTGATCGCGTCCGGCGGAGTTGGAAACCTGCAGCATCTTGTTGAAGGGGTTACCGAAGGTGGTGCATCCGCCGTACTGGCAGCATCGATTTTCCACTTCGGCGAGTATACGATCCGGGAAGCCAAGAAACACATGGCTACGGCCGGATTACCCATGCGGATCACATGAACACTCTAAACGCTCTCGAACAGACAATTGCAGATCGGCAAAACGCTGATCCCGGTGTCTCACATACGGCCAACCTGCTGAGTGGCGGGCCACAGGGCTGTGCCAGGAAGTTTGGAGAAGAGGCGATTGAATGCGTGCTGGCTGGCGGCAGCGGTGACCGGAACGGACTCGTCCACGAAGCCGCCGATGTACTCTATCATCTGCTCGTTCTTCTCAGGTCCAATAGTGTTACGCTGGATCAGGTGATGCTCGAACTTGAGCGCCGCCAGGGAATGTCGGGCGTAGAGGAAAAGAGTCGCCGAAAGCA
Organism: Paracoccaceae bacterium; assembly: GCA_963664715.2. Lineage (GTDB taxonomy): Bacteria > Pseudomonadota > Alphaproteobacteria > Rhodobacterales > Rhodobacteraceae > JAPOXR01. The sequence continues at coordinate 298,416 of CAXXUY010000002.1, read as the reverse complement.
GGATAGCGGAGCCTGAACTGGTGGTTCGGCAATCAAGGATGTGGCACGAGATCGCCCTCCAGGGTTGATGAGTTCCCCGCGATACGTGCCGGAACTGCTGATCGAGGTTCCGGGAACCTGCGGTCCGTGGCAGCAAATTTCATTTCGGCACGCCATGATTTCCGGGATATTCGCTGAACCGAATCAACCTGCCAGCCAATGATGGATGACATGCTTGACACCGAAATGATACGAATAATCGAGAACAACACGGCAGGAATGGTTGCCACGGTCAACCGCGACGGCTCGCCCTCCGTTTCGCCCAAGGGGACATTCGTGGTTGTTGCTCCCGACACAATTGCATTCGGAAACATTCGCTCACCTGGAACCGTCGCCAACCTGCGTCGCAGTCCTCGGCTCGAAGTTTGCTTTCTCGATGTGTTGGCTCGCAAGGCTGTCCGGGTTTCTGGACTTGCCGAAATACTTGCAAGGGACGCCACACCGCAGGAGGTCACTGATCGCTTCGATGAAACCTGGTCCGAATACCTGCCCCGGATGAAACAGATTGTGGTTGTGAAAGTGCAATATGCGGCACTGATCCAGTCGCCCGCCTATGACCTCGGCTATACCGAAGTCCAATTGAAGTCGATGTATCTCGAGAGGCTTGCCGGCACTTAGGCGGAAGACTGTTCCGAATCTATCAGCGTGCCAAGCGCTGATTTCTGCATTCCGGACGAATCAAAATTCAGTGGACTGAGCCAGCGCCGGTGGGCCCGATCGATGGTCGGCCATTCCGAATCAATTATGGAATACCAGGCCGAGTCCCGGTTGCGTCCCTTGTAAATTGTCGCGTTCCTGAACACACCTTCGAACCGGAAACCGAGGCGGATGGCAGCTCTGCGCGATCGCTCGTTCAGGGCATCGCACTTCCATTCGCAACGCCTGTAGCCCAGATCGAAAACGTTCCGGACCATCAGGCACGCGGCTTCGGTCGCCGCGGGCGAGCGCTGCATCTGCAGGGAGTAGTTTATGTGACCAATTTCGATGACACCGGTCTTCGAAGCGATTCTCAGGTAACTGGCAACACCTGCTGCCTGTCCTGTTTCCGCTGGAAGGATCGCAAAGAACTTGGGATCCTCTCCCAGGCATGTCTCTTCCATCCATTGTCGAAAAGAGGTGAATGCCCTGAATGGACCGTATGGAAGGTAGGTCCAGATACGGTCCTCCCTGTCTTCCGAGAAAGCTCTGTACAGGTCACGGCCATGCTGGTCGGGATCAATGGGCACGACGCTGCACCATCGCCCATTCATCGGTTCGGCCGGTGGAACCGGGCACGGATGCCAATCCGGGACCGGTCGTCCGATAGGCAGTCCGATCTCGCTCTGAAACTCTTCGGTCAATCGCAGTTTCCTCTAGACTGAAGCCCGTGTCGAAACAGAATCACATCAGCCCGTCAAGGCTGCCCTTGCTGACAACCTTGAGCGCATTTCGACCCGGTCCGGGCCAGTCGCAACTAGATGAACGGTGAAGAACATCTGTCTCCACAATCCGGCAACATGCCGGAACCACTGCCTGACAGCTACAACACTGGGAACAGCATGCGGATGTGAACCATGAAATGAACGCACATCGTGAAGGTGATCGTTCCGCCAGACCAGACTGGCGCAACTCCCGGGCAAGAGTTCCTTGGGCATCTGAACGGAGTCAGCCGACTGAAGGAGGTGCTCCTGCCAGATACAGGAGACTGGATCGGCATTGACCGAACGATTGAGCGGGCAGTGAATTCCCGATTCTGCATGAATTCTGCCGCAGCTTCGATTGATTGGCAGCTCCAGGCATTCAACGATGCAGCCTGAAGAATGACGTAAACCCAGGCACTGACCGATGCGTCGGGTCTGCCCTTGAAGACGGGTTTTGCAAGGTCACTGCAGATCCGTTTGGGCTGGACAGATCCTGGCGTGATGTCTTGGCGTTTGGATGGACACATTCCACGATTGAAGGGCGGTCAAGGAATGCAGATTTCGCTGCCGAGGTCCTCGGGCGAACCGCCTTTCGCAACATGATCCCTGAAGGTCAATCCAGCGCTGATGAAGGGTTCTTTCGATCCAGACCAATCTCGGCAATGGCCGCGGATTTCTGAGGCATTGCGACGGACGGTGCTACGCCGCTGTCTACAATGCCTGAGGATCCGGCAGACGCAGGCGGGCAGTTTGCGACAGACATGAGCGAACATGCAACCAGATTCGGCAGCAAGACCGACTGGTCGTCTCCTTGATCAACACCGAAACGACGCAGCGCGTGGGTGCGTGGTGGGGCTATCGGTCATGCAAGAAAGGAGATCCAGGACCACGGATCGGCGAGTTCTGGAACATGTAGATACCAACTCCGCAACAAGGATTGTCGTTCATGGGAGGAAACGTCCCGCAGGCACGATTCTAATACTGCCCTCCTGCGCTGCAATTGCAGGCGAGATTTCTGGCTGTATCGCCGGAGAATCCGTCAATCCACCGATTGGGATCGCTCCAGGCGTTGCCAATTGACCTTTAGCCTGAAGGACCTATCCTCAGAAGCGCAAGGGAATGACCCCGAACCAGAATCCAATGATTGTCAACACCTGCAAGTCGGTTGCACATGGCCGGTTTGACGCGAGATGAACCGATTCGCTGATGAGTAGAATTGTAGTGAACGCAACAGATCCTGCGTTACAACTTGCATTTGCTGAATGAACCTGCCGAAACCTGACGACGGTGAATCACCTGGGTTGCAGGTAATCGATTGCAGCAAATTGGTAATCGATTGCAGATTCTCCAATTGCGACGCAATTGGAGGTCATAATGCGGTACAAGCACTTGAAGGGCGCACTCCTGGTTGCGCTGCCAACCATTCTGGCAACGTCATGCAGATTTCACGATCTCCGGAGATGATTCCCTTGGGAAGGATGGTGGGCGACCCTGGAATCGAACCAGGCGTGGGCTTCCCCGGCGGAGTTACAGTCCGCTGCCGCACCTTGCAGCACGTCGCCCCAGGCATGCCCCGCGTTACGAGGTGGTTGCCGGAACGGCGTGATACGGTAAGTGTAGTGGATTGACAAGTGGCCCACCGCTGCTTGAGGCTCTGCAATACAACCTGCAGATCTGCCTCGGCTGCAGGGTTGGCCGTGGTTCAGGAGAACTTTTTGCATGAGTTACCAGAGACACCGACCACCAGATCAACGACGGAAAAGAAGTAACGAATTCTCCCGTCAAACAGTTTGGCTGTTCGGATTGCACTCGGTGGACGCCGCACTCCGTAACCCGGTTAGAGTCAAACACCGCCTGATCCTCACGAGAAACGCAGCGGTCAAGCTTCGCGATGCGATCAGCTTGTCAGGAGTTCGGTTCGAGGAGGCCGACGCCCGAAAGTTCCCGGCCCCCATCGACAGGAATTCAGTTCACCAGGGGGCAGCCCTGGAAGTTTCTCCCCTGGAGCCTGCATCGCTCGAAACGATCCTGCAACTGGTCCGGCCTGGCGTCCCGGTAGTTCTGCTCGACCGGGTAACCGACCCGCACAATGTCGGCGCCATAATCCGTTCGGCCGCGGCATTTGGCGCCGCCGGCCTGATTGCCCCGGCCCGACATGCACCGCCCGAGACCGGCGCGTTGGCCAAGTCAGCCGCAGGCTCGTTTGAGCTTGTTCCATACTTGCGTGTCAGAAACCTCGGCTCCGCCATGGAACAGGCGCAGAACTCCGGTGTCTGCCTGCTTGGCTTTGACTCTGCCTCCGGAATCTCGGTGAATGCAGCCTCGAAGGATTTCTCGGATCAGCCGGTCGGTCTGGTGTTCGGCTCCGAAGGCAAGGGACTGCGCGCCGGAACCAAAGACCGCTGCGATTCCGTTGTGAGCATCGCCGGCCCGCAAGGACAGGTATCACTGAACGTCTCAAACGCTGCCGCGATTGCCCTGCATGCGTTCGTCCATCTTGCTGACGAGGATTGAAGATCGAAGGTCGCAGGCGGAACACGCAGCAACTGTTGCGGACATCCCCGATCGACGATGCAGAGGTCCAACAGTCTTGAATGACAGCCGTGCCAGTTTCTGCACCTTTCCCGGACCTCCTGTTCCCGGCACTCCACTGTCGAAGGATTCAGACTTGCGGGGATCATCCGGCACGAAGCGGCTCCAGACATGCAGCGCCTGCCTTATCGACTCCGCACGAGCAGAGCACGAATTCCGATGACGCACCTGCCTTGTCAACATGCACGGGGGAAATCTGACAGCCAATAATGGCTGCATCACCTGTCAGGGCCATCCTGGCGACTTGCAGAAATCTTGGCCGCATGGCAGATTCACTTATCCGAAACCGAATTGTTTCCAGTTGTGTAAACGTTTTCGCCGCGACATTCGGCAATGCCAATGGGCAATTGCCGCTATGCTCCAAGTTCCGCGGGGTCTGCAAGTGTCCCCGCAAGCCATTGACCGATCAGGACACGCCACACGGGCAATCGAGATGAACGAGCAATACTCGGACCAGTTTCTCAAGGGCATCCTTGAAGAAGTGAAGACCTTCGCATGTGTCGGCGTCTCGGGAAATCCGGTGCGGCCCTCATACTTCGTGGCGAGGTATCTGTCGCTGAGGGGTTATTCGGTCTTACCCATTAACCCGAACTATGCGGGCAGGCGACTGTTTGGTGCCGTGGTTCTGAGCGATCTTGAGGAGATACCGAATGATGTGACAGTTGATGTCATTGACATCTTCAGACGTTCTGAGGAGGTCGTCCCGATCGTCGAAAAGGCCCTGGCGAGATTTCCCACCGTCAAGACGATCTGGATGCAAGTAGGCGTCGCCAACGAGCAGGCAGCCGGCCTCGCAAGGGATGCGGGTGTGAAAGTCATTCAGAACCGGTGCCCGAAGATCGAGCACCAGCGATTGTATGGCGAATTGCGCATGGCCGGAATAAACACCAGAATCATCACGTCAAAGCTGAACTGACGGAATTCCTGTCTCCGCAACGTTGTCGATGAAGCCGGCACAAATGCCGCCGTGCCGGATTGCGTTGCACAGCCGGCATCACTATAGGGCCACTCCTGTGTCATGAGGAATTCAGGATGAACGACGTACCAACCTACGGCTTTGACACCCTGCAGGTCCATGCCGGCTCGAAGCCGGACCCGGCAACCGGCGCAAGGCAAACACCAATTTACCAGACGACTGCCTACGTGTTCCGGGATTCGGATCATGCGGCTGCGTTGTTCAATCTGCAGGAAGTCGGATACATCTATTCCCGCCTTACCAACCCGACTGTTGCGGTCTTGCAGGAGAGAATTGCGACGTTGGAGGGAGGAATTGGCGCAATTTGCTGCTCTTCCGGCCATGCCGCCCAGATCATGGCTCTCTTCCCGCTGATGGAATCCGGGCGGAACATCGTCACGTCGAACCGGCTGTACGGCGGTACGGTCACGCAGTTCGGCAGAACCATTCATCGATTCGGGTGGTCGGCTCGGTTTGTCGACACCGAAGATCTTGACGCCGTTGAAGCAGCGATCGACGAAGACACCCGCGCATTGTTTTGCGAGACCATTGCGAATCCGGGTGGTTACATAACCGACCTGGACGCGCTCGCCGCGATTGCAGACAGACACGGTATTCCGCTTATCGCGGACAACACCTCGGCAACTCCCTACCTCTGCAGGCCGATTGATCATGGTGCCACGCTGGTAGTGCACTCCACGACAAAATACCTGACCGGCACCGGCACTGTCACAGGTGGTGCAATTGTTGATTGCGGCACCTTCAACTGGTCGGCAAATGACAAGTTCCCGTCACTGTCACAGCCGGAGCAGGCCTATCACGGGCTCAAGTTCCATGAGACCTTTGGCCCGCTGGCGTTTACCATCCACGGAATTGCAGTGGGGTTGCGCGATTTGGGCATGACGATGAACCCTCAGGGCGCTCACTACACGCTGCTGGGTATAGAAACTCTCTCGCTTAGAATGAAGAAGCATGTCGAAAACGCCCAGATTGTGGCTGAATGGCTTGAGAAGCACCCAAAGGTCGCGAAGGTCACCTATGCAGGACTCCCTTCTTCACCCTACTATCCACGAATAGAGCAGATCTGCCCGAATGGTGCCGGTGCGCTGTTTACCTTCACAATGAAGGATGGGTATGAAGCCTGCGTGAAATTTGTGGACAGTCTCGAGATTTTCAGCCATCTTGCCAATCTAGGTGACGCACGGTCGTTGGTCATCCATTCGGCGTCCACAACTCACAGGCAGTTGACGCCGGAACAACAGAAAGCGGCCGGAGCGGGTCCGGATGTGGTCAGGCTGTCGATCGGAATCGAAGATCCCGATGATCTGATCGCTGACATTGACCAAGCATTGGCGAAGGCCACGGCATAGGTCCGGGACGGTAGGCCCGACCGGTGCAGGCCGTCTTTGCTGGTGGTCTGGGCAGATTTGTGGCAGGATTAGCGATTACGGGCGGAACTCGATGAAGTGCGGGTCAACGCCAGTTTGCCTGGCGCGGAACCTGGCCACCGAAAGACTTGAGCGTTTCAGCAGCGATCGGCGCAGTTCAGATGCAGCCAAATTTCGCGATACACTTCTCCGAGGAGCAGGCGCAGATCGTCCATTTGTCGGGCGGCGATCGTGCGCGAATTATCGGAGAGATTCCGACAGCACCGGACGCGGCTCCCTCGAATACCCCCGAAGCAGTTGTCCTGAGACAGCGAATGGCCCGGTTGGGAGGTTGGTCAGTCTGTTCGAAACTCGTCATTCCGAATACGTTCATCTGGTACACGACCTGTCTGATCGACAGCCGAACCGAAGTCGAGATTGATCGCGAGGTCAGGGAGCACCTGAGGTCAACCACGCCGTTCAGCATCAACGAACTCTCGTTTGACTGGTATGCCGACGAGGATCGCGCCCGGATTGCATACGTGCTCAAGCAGAATCTCGTGGAAGCCGAGGAATTCGCGATAGGGCGGCAATTCAACCCCGTTTATTTCGAAGCGCAGCCGCCCTCGAATTCGGTTTACCAGCGTCCGGCCTTCTTCGGATTGACCGGATTTGCCGTCAGGTGCGGGTATTCCGAAAGCACTTTCAGAAACGAATTGGCACTGGACGCAAACTCCGGCCAAATGGTGGCTGGTTCGGCCAAAGGCGGGCACAGGCCGCAACGGGCAAGTCGGGAGGCAAAACGCTTCTTCTTTGCAGTTCCCGTCCTTGCCTTCCTTCTTGGTCTGTCTGCCTCGGCTACCGACTTGCTGGCAATTGACGACCTGTCATTGCAGGCAAGCAGCGCGTCCGCGACACTCAGATTGGCCCAAGCGGCACCGATTACGGAGTTGGACAGGAGACCTGTCAGGAGACCGGTGGACGAGGCCAGTAGTCCGCTCGGACAAAGGATCGGTTCCGTCGATGGCAACCCCCAGAATCCAGTCTTGGCCGACGGCGTCGCCGGTTCGCAGTTTCCCGGAGACGGCAAACGCATTCCGGAGACCGCCGCGAACCAGGCCCGAATGCTGGTTGATCGCGGATTCAACCCGTACCAACTCGAAAATGATGTTCTGGAAAGATACCGTCTTGGATTTCAGGATACCACGCAGGCCGACGTGATCGCCAGGATCCGGCAGACGGTAGTCATTATCGATAGCTTTGATGACTCTGACCTGTCGGAGGCAACGGACGAAGCAACGGATGTCGCCGAATTGGCACCCGAGGAAGGCAACCAGTTTTCCACATCGACTTCGGCGGCAATCGAGAATGAGCTGATTGCAATCTTGACCAGGAACTCCCTTTCGGAACAACTTCAGCCGCCACGACCCGCGACCCCGGACCAGCTTGCAACGCTGTTTTCCGAGGATGCCGTGCAGGGGCCTGAACTTCCTGCGGGAACTGATGATCTGGCTGCAGCCGTCCCGGAGACTTCGGGTGATCCTGACACGACAGTCGGATTTGAGATTCCGTTCTCCCAGCCGCTCAGAAGAAGCGCATCGGTCAGTGGAAGGCAGGACCAGGACCAGCAATTGCGACTTCCCGGTGCCGCGGAACCTGACCAGTTGGCAACGACGGAAATCTCGGACGAAACCCAATCCGCCGAATTACCCGGAACGACGGATAGCACGGCAACGAGAGTTGCTGACGGAACAACTGGACCGGACGAGTCAGGCAGATTCGAGATTCCGTTCTCCCAACCGCTGCGCAGGGGCACTTCCGAAACCGGAATACAAGTGCCAACCCCGCAGCCCGAAACGAGAACGGCCAGAATTGATCCACAGGCTGAGGTTCCGGCACCAGCGGATTCCAATACGCAAAGCTATGTTGTTTCGCAGGCCAATGAGAGCATTGCCATTGACGACAGCGACGTGAGCTTGATCGGAATTTATGGCCCCCGCTCCAGCCGCCGGGCTCTCGTACGCCTGGAATCCGGCAATTTTGAAAGTCTCTACGTAGGAGCGGAGTTCCGGGGAGGCCGTGTCGTGGAAATCAGCAGCAACTCTGTCATTTATGAGGTTGACAATCGGCGCTACCAACTCAACTTGCCTTGATCTGCTGTTGCAGGACCCACAATGAACCAACTCCTCAAACAACTGAACAAGTGTGCTGCATCCAGGAGTTCAGTTGCCGCGCAACTCGCGGCAGGACTCCCGCTGAAGACTCCCTGGAATGTGCCGATGCCCTTGTCCCCCTTGATCTGCTGCCTGTTCTTCGCGACTCGTGCGACCGGACGGCGACATCGTTGATCGGGCAGGCGATCGAGTTCGCAGCCTCCGCAGGGAACCGCATGCCGGATTGCCTATGGGCCCAGACGGTGAATGCTCGAGAATGCATGGCTGAAGCCGTCCTGTCGCCACCATTTCCAACCTTGCGTGTATTTCCTCGTTTCACCGCTCTGGTTGTTCCCGTCGCCGGTGACAGCATGTATCAGACCTGTTTCAGACAAGGGGCTTCTTGACGCATTCAACCTGATGTGCGACCCATCTCGGAGTTGAATTCTGAGGTTTCAATGCCTGGCACATCCGCCAATTGAAGCCAGGGCGGGAGCCAGGAATGGCAATGGGGGATTTCCGGTTCGGCAATTCCCAGCAGACTAGCCAGAGAGGGCCGAAAAATTGGTTGAAATGGGTCGACAAAGTTCCGGAACCAAGAGCTATCGAGACGTCTACGCAAGTTGGAAGGCAAACCCGGAAGCATTCTGGATGGCAGCCAGCGAGGCAGTCGACTGGACACGGAAACCATCCCGGGCACTCTTCGCCGACGACGCTCCCGGTTATGAATGGTTCAAGGACGCGGAAGTCAACGCTTGCTGGAATGCAGTTGACAGGCATGTCGAGCGCGGCGGCGGGGACAATGTCGCGCTCATTCACGACAGTCCGGTAACTGGCGTCAAATCAAAAACCACCTACAGGGAGCTTCAACTCCAGGTGTCATCGATGGCGGGCGCGCTTGCAGCCAAGGGATTGACTGCAGGTGACAGGGTCGTCATCTATATGCCCATGATACCGGAGGCGATCGTGGCATGCCTTGCCTGCGCCCGCCTGGGAGCTATCCACTCTGTTGTGTTCGGCGGATTTGCTGCCAGGGAGCTATCCGTCAGAATCAATCATTGTGAACCGAAATGCGTACTGGCCGCATCCTGCGGCATCGAGCCAGGAAGAATTGTACCGTACAAACCGCTTCTGGACAGTGCGATCGAGATGGCAGATCACACCCCGGAGTTTTGTGTCATCCTGCAGCGCGAACAGATGCGCGGCGATCTGCGTCCCTCGCGTGACCACGACTGGGCTGAATTCGTAGCATCGGGAATGCAAGCCGAATGCGTTCCGGTAGCCGGGGATCACCCGGCCTACATCTTGTACACCTCGGGTACAACCGGAATGCCGAAGGGGGTATTGCGTCCCACGGCAGGGCATATCGTTGCGCTGCACTGGACGATGAAGAACATCTACGGCGTCGACCCTGGCGAGGTGTTCTGGGCCGCCTCGGACATTGGCTGGGTGGTGGGTCATTCGTACATCTGCTACGCACCACTGTTTGCCGGAAACACGTCGATTGTCTACGAGGGCAAGCCGGTTGGCACGCCGGATGCCGGAGCGTTCTGGCGGGTCATGTCCGAACATCGGGTCGCTGCAATGTTCACTGCCCCCACTGCATTCAGGGCAATCAAGCGCGAGGATCCGGGCGGCGAGTTCAGGAAGAAATACGACCTGTCAAGCCTCAGGACCCTGTTCCTTGCCGGCGAACGCGCAGATCCGGACACGATTTCCTGGGCCGAAAAGCAACTCGGGGTTCCGGTAATCGACCATTGGTGGCAGACGGAAACCGGTTGGTCGATCGCTGCCAACCCCGTTGGCATCGAGAGACTTCCTGTCAAACCCGGGTCACCTTCAGTTGCAATGCCCGGCTATGACCTCAGGGTTCTGAACGAGAGTGGAGAAGAGGTCAGGCGCGGAGAACTGGGTGCCATAGCGGTAAAGCTGCCGCTACCGCCAGGCAACCTGTCCACGCTCTGGCAGGCCAATGACCGCTTCCGGGAGAGTTATCTCCAGGAGTTTCCTGGATATTACAGCACGGGCGACGCCGGCTACATGGATGACGATGACTATATTTACATCATGGCTCGGACCGACGATGTCATAAATGTCGCAGGTCACCGCCTTTCAACAGGTGCACTCGAGGAAACCCTGTCAAACCATCCCGACGTTGCGGAATGTGCGGTAATCGGTGTCCATGACCAGTTGAAGGGTCAATTGCCGGTCGGCCTGTTGTGCCTTTATACCGGAACAACCAGAACCCACGATGATATCGTCGCTGAATGTGTCCAGATGGTCCGGCAGGAAATCGGTCCTGTCGCCGCATTCAAGCAGGCTGCCGTTGTTGACCGGCTTCCGAAGACCAGGTCCGGCAAGATTCTGCGGGGAACGATGGTCAAGATTGCCGATGGTGAGGAATTCAATGTTCCCCCGACAATCGACGATCCCGTCATCCTCGAAGAGATTGCTTCAGCCTTGAAGCCACTCGGTTACCCGAAACCCTGACCAACTCCTTCGATAGCCCGTCAATCGGCCGCCTCAATCGCCAATTCTGTCGGCGCCATTTGCATACGGCGGTGTTTTCCCTCTTGGGAAATCCCTGTGCCGATATTTCAGTCAACTGGCACTAGATTCGCAGCACCCGCACCCGGTCCATCCCGGGTCGACATGGAGATTCCCGAATTGCATGGTCGTCAAAAAAATGGGAAACCAAGGCTGATGGCCTGTCCAGTCTGCCGGGCTAAGTAGCCGAGGAATGCGGGAAATGCAGGATCAATTGACAATCGTCGATCATCCGCTTGTTCAGCACAAGCTCACCCTGATGCGCCGGGAATCGACTTCAACAGCAGTGTTTCGACAATTGCTCCGGGAAATCAGCATGTTGTTGGCCTATGAAGTCACTCGTGAACTGGAAACTCGCCCGGAGACCATCAGAACTCCCTTGACGGAGATGACCGCTCCGACCCTGGCAGGCAAGAAACTTGCACTTATCTCGATACTCCGGGCCGGCAACGGGCTGCTTGATGGAGTGCTTGAGTTGATCCCTTCGGCCAGGGTTGGCTTCGTCGGGCTCTACCGCGACGAGCAAACCCTCACGCCGGTTGAGTACTATTTCAAGGTCCCTACGGAATTGCAGGACCGTTTGGTGATTGTGCTCGATCCCATGCTTGCAACCGGAAACTCAATCGTTGCTGCCGTGTCGAGGCTCAAGAAGGCGGGCGCAACCAGAATCCGGGTTCTCTGCCTGCTGGCCGCGCCAGAGGGAGTTCAACGGATGAATTCTGCCCATCCGGACGTTCCGATCGTAACCGCAGCGCTGGACGAGAGGTTGAACGATGTCGGCTTCATTGTTCCTGGCCTTGGTGATGCAGGCGACAGGATGTTCGGAACCAAGTGACGTTCTTCATTCTCGCCGAGGTGTCCAGGACTTCCCCTCTCCCAAGACCTCCTTCCCGTGGATCCAGACCGATCTCACGGCACGATCATCACCCATCATGATCGTCGGGAAAAGCTCTTCCCAGATCTCCTCGGCTCGACTCGCTCGTTGAGCAATTGCCGGAGTGGATGCGAGGTCGAGAACGACAATGTCTGCTTCGTTTCCAACCCTCAGGCTTCCGATGCAGCCATCCATGTTGAGTAGCTGAGCGTTGCCCTGTGTCGACAACCAGACAAGCTGGCCAGGATGAATGGAAGAGCCCCTGAGCTGACCGATTTCATACGCCGCGGCCATGGTCCGAAGCATGGAAAACGATGATCCTCCGCCCGTATCCGTGGCCAGGCCCAGCCGGTGCCCCTCGCCTGCTCGCTCCCGTAACCCGAACAGGCCTGAACCGATAAAGGTATTGGATGTCGGACAGTGTATCAGGGCCGCGCCGGTTTCCCTGAGGCGGCCGCTCTCGCGGGGCGAGAGGTATATTGCATGTCCATAAAGGCCATTGGGCCGCAGCAGTCCGGTGGATTCGTAGACATCCAGATAGTCACTGGAGTCGGGAAAGAGCCTTGCGACCTCGGCAACCTCCTCCGGTTGTTCGGCGATATGCGTCTGCATCAGGCAATCGGGATAACTGCGGCAGAGATCACCAAGCGCCTCCAGTTGGGCTCGGCTGGACGTCAAGGCGAAGCGCGGAGTTATCGCATAGGACAGGCGCCCCCGCCCGTGCCACTTTTCAAGGAGCATCCGGCTGTCATCACTGCCACCGGCTGCGCTATCCCGCAATTCGTCCGGGGCGTTCCTGTCCATGCAGACCTTGCCTGCCACCGCCCGCAAGTCCAGCGCGTCTGCAACTTCAAAAAAGGCATCGACGCTTGCGGGGTGCGTCGTGCAGAATGTACAGACCGTCGTGGTTCCGTTACTGAGCACCAGGCGCAGATACCTTTCCGCAATCCCTGCTGCATATGCAGGATCGCCGAACCTGATCTCTTCCGGAAATGTATAGTTGTTCAGCCAGTCAAGCAGTCGCTCTCCCCAACTCGCGATAATTGCCGTCTGCGGATAGTGCACATGCGGATCGACAAAACCCGGCAACAACAGGCAACGGGAATAATCATGCAGATCAGCGTCCGGGTGACTGGCCACGATCTCACTGGCCTCACCGAGTGCGGTTATCACCCCGTTCTCGATCAGAATTCCGCCCCGACTGCTGTATTCGAACGCATCCTCGATCGCGACCTTGAAGGGGCTTGAATTGTAGAGGATGGTCTGACCGATCAGTATTGACTTTTTGTCCATCGCCCGCACCTGCCGAAGAAAAATCAGTTGCCCCGAACCTCTGGAAATCCAGTGGACATTGGCGTCGGACTTCCCAGTCTATGACGAAGCCCGCCAATATGCGATACGATTGCCTGCGAGCAAGCCTGGAGGGAAGGAAATTGGTTCAACCCGTCATCGTATCGGTCGACGATTCCTACCGGATTACCGCGGACCTGGTCGACAATGTGAGGTTCGCTGTCGAGGCAAATGATCAGGCTCAGCTTGTCTCGTTGCTCGAACAACTCCACGAGGCAGACATAGCAGACCTCCTCGAGCAGATTGGTCCGGAATTGCGGCGCGCTGTCGTCGATCTGTGGGGAAGGCATTTTGACAGCGACGTACTCTCGGAAGTCGATGAATCCATTCAGGAAGAACTGCTGACCCAACTTCCGCCTGACCAGTTGGCCGAAGTGGTGCGCGATCTGGATTCCGATGATGTTGTAGACCTCGTCGAGGATCTGGATACAGAACAGCAAGAGGCGGTACTTGATGCGCTGAACGATGTTGAACGCGCTGTTGTTGAGCAGTCACTGCAGTATCCTGAAGACTCCGCAGGTCGGTTGATGCAGCGCGAAATCGTGATGGTTCCCTCTTACTGGGATGTGGGCACGGCGATCGACTACATGCGTTCCCACACCGAGTTGCCCGAACAGTTCTACCACCTGTTCCTGACCAATCCCAAGGCGGAGTTCGAGGGCATGGCGACGCTCGGGCGGGTCATGTCGTCACGACGCGAGCGCAGGTTGATTGACATCGTGGATGATGACTGCCAGCTCTTCCTGGCAACAACGCCGCAGGAGGAAGTTGCGTATGCATTCAACCAGTATCATCTGATTTCTGCACCGGTTGTCAGTGAGGATGGCCGGCTTGTCGGTGTCATCACGATCGACGATGCCATGAATGTGCTCGACGAAGAGGCGGAAGAGGACTTGCTCAGATTGGCCGGAGTGGGCTCGGAGAGTCTCTATGACAGGGTAATGGAGACCGCGATCCGGCGCTTTCCCTGGCTCGTTGTCAATCTTGCGACGGCAATCGTCGCCTCGGTTGTCATTGACCAGTTCTCCGAGACGATCGGGATGATGGTCGCGCTGGCTGTACTGATGCCGATCGTGGCGTCAATGGGGGGCAATGCAGGGACACAATCGCTGACCGTCGCTGTCCGCGCACTGGCCACGAAGGACCTGACCGCATCAAATTCCTGGAGGATCATCCGCCGGGAGAGCATGGTGGGTGTCATTAACGGCGTTGTCTTCGCCGCGATCGTCGGAGCCGTTGGGGCATTGTGGTTCTCTTCGGCATTACTTGGACTGGTTCTTGCCCTGGCGATGGTGGTGACCATGCTCGCTGCTGCCATGTCGGGGGTACTCATCCCGATCGGACTTGAGCGGGCAAGGGTCGACCCGGCGCTGGCTTCTGGTGTCTTTGTCACCACAGTGACCGATGTCGTCGGGTTTCTGGCATTTCTGGGCATCGCGGCAATAATCCTGTTCTGAACCGCTCCGCTTGGTCAGCCACCTCCTCCGCTGCTGCGAATCAATCCGAGAACCTGGACCGCGGCCTGGGGAATGTTCGTCCCCGGACCGAAGATTGCGGCAACGCCGGCCCGTTTCAGCAAGTCGTGGTCGCCGGGAGGGATAACGCCACCGCAGACCACGACGATGTCTCCTGCATCGTTGGCTGCAAGTGCGTCGATCAGCCTGGGAACAAGTGTATCGTGCCCAGCGGACTGCGTACTGACACCAACGACGTGCACATCATTGTCGACCGCATCCCTGGCCGCTTCCTCCGGCGTCTGGAAAAGCGGTCCGATATCGACGTCGAAACCAATGTCTGCAAATGCAGTGGCAATCACTTTGGCTCCCCGGTCATGCCCGTCCTGTCCGAGCTTGACCACGAGCATACGTGGTCGTCGGCCTTCCTGCTCCTCGAAACTTCTGACCTGCTCCTGGATTTCGAGAAACTCCCGGTCTCCCTTGAACACACCTCCGTAAACCCCGGCCAGCGTCGGCGTATCTGCCCGGTGTCGGCCGAATGCCTTCTCCATTGCCAATGAGATTTCACCAACGGTTGCCCTTGCGCGCGCAGCACCAACAGCAGCGCCCAGCAGGTTTCCGGAGTGACTGGCGCAAGCCTCCAGTTCACGCAGTGCCGACTCGCATTCGGCTTCGTTCCTGCTACTGCGAACCAGTTGAAGTCTCGCAACCTGCTGTTCTCTTACCTTCCTGGTTTCGATGGCCCTGAACTCGACCGGCTCCTCCTGCGCCGGACAATGCTTGTTGACACCGATCAAGACCTCTTCACCCCTGTCCCTCATGGCCTGCCTGCGGGCCGAGGTTTCCTCGATCCTGAGTTTGGGAATGCCTGCAGTCACGGCCCGGGTCATACCTCCGATTTCCTCGACTTCCTCAATGAGTTTCCATGCAGCATCCGCCATCTGCAGGGTGGCAGTCTCCACGAAATAGGAACCCGCCAGCGGATCCACGGTACGAGTAACTCCGGTTTCTTCCTGAAGAATCAGCTGGGTATTCCGCGCAATACGTGCCGAAAACTCTGTCGGAAGCGCAATTGCTTCATCGAGGGCATTGGTATGCAGTGACTGTGTGCCGCCGAGAACAGCCGCCAATGCCTCATATGCCGTCCTGACCACGTTGTTGTAAGGGTCCTGCGCCTGCAGGCTTACGCCGCTCGTCTGGCAATGTGTCCGGAGCATTTTTGAGCGGGGGTTCCTCGGATTGAACTCGGACATTATCCGACTCCAGAGAAGACGGGCAGCCCTGAGTTTCGCGATCTCGAGGAAGAAGTTCATACCGATGGCAAAGAAGAAAGAGAGCCTTCCCGCGAATGCATCAACGTCCATGCCCCGGTTGATGGCTGTCCGGACATACTCCTTGCCATCCGCCAGCGTGTAGGCAAGTTCCTGGACAAGGCTCGCGCCCGCTTCCTGCATGTGATAACCGGAAATCGAGATCGAATTGAATTTCGGCATCTCGGAAGTCGTGAACTCGATGATGTCTGCAACGATTCGCATGGACGGTTCGGGGGGGTAGACATAGGTGTTGCGAACCATGAATTCCTTCAGGATGTCATTCTGGATGGTTCCGGACAGCTGGTCCTTCCGGACACCCTGTTCCTCGGCAGCGACGATGTAGTTCGCCAATACCGGAATGACTGCCCCGTTCATCGTCATCGAAACGGATATCCGCTCCAACGGAATTCCATCAAACAGGATCTTCATGTCCTCGACGCTATCAATTGCAACGCCGGCCTTTCCGACATCACCCTCGACTCTTGGATGGTCGCTGTCGTAACCGCGGTGAGTCGCAAGGTCGAATGCAACCGAGATTCCCTGCTGACCTGCCTTCAAGGCATCGCGATAGAACGCATTTGATTCCTCTGCAGTCGAAAATCCCGCATACTGCCTGATCGTCCAGGGGCGGCCGGTATACATGGTGGCCCTGGGACCCCTCGTAAACGGTTCGAATCCGGGTAGCGATTCCACATATCCCGAACTCTCGAGATCGGTCGAGTTGTAGAGTGGCCTGACGTCTATACCGTCAATCGTATGCCACGTTAGGTCCTCGATCGTCCTGCCGCGGAGTTCCCTTTGCGCAAGGTCACGCCAATCCTCTAGATTCATGGTCATCGCACCATCGATCCGCTTGCTGTAGCTTCCCCGCCAAGACTAGCCTGCTCGCCCGCCAAATTCCACTTGCACGAATCCGGCCGTGAATGCGCATACTTGGAAATTCACCTCGGGCCTGCCTGCTCCGGACGTCCATCAAACCCGGCGCAGGTGTCAGCATGGCAGAACCGCAAATGGGAACCAGTCAACTATGTTTGATACAACGACTTCGACGCACGATTTCCTTGCAGATTTCCGCCCTGTGAATACTAATGAACATTCAACCGATATGTGAATCCGGGCCTCAGTCTGCACAATGTACGTTACGGCGAGAAATCTGTTTCATGTGATTGCGGTGTCTTTGGCTGCGCAAGGCTCGCTTGCCGAGGAAGGGCAAACTGCGCTTGAGATCGTCGATCTGACAACGGAAGAGAACAGGTCGCTCGCACTGGAGGACTACCAGTGGAAGAACCGTTTGCTGGTCGTCATGGCAGATACGGGAAATGATCCGAGGTATACGGAGCAACTGGACCTCCTCAAGGAACGGGCAGATCAGCTAGTAGAACGGGACGTCATCGTTCTCCAGGATACCGACCCCTCAGCCGAGAGCCGATTGCGGAGCACCTTGAGGCCAAGAGGATTTGCCATCGTCCTGGTGGGTAAGGACGGTCAGATCAGGCTGCGCAAACCATTCCCGTGGTCTGTTCGTGAAATAGGCCGGGCAATCGACAAGTCACCCCTGCGCCAGCAGGAACTGAGACGGGGAGGCTGATACGCGCTGCGCCCGTTCAATCAAATTCCACAATGACATCGTTTACCGCAAGTGAATCGCCTGGAGAGACGAGTATTCGACTGACTGTTGCCGCTCGCTCGGCCTTGAGCACATTTTCCATCTTCATGGCCTCTATGGTGCACAGCGGCTGACCAACGGACACCGTGTCGCCTCCCGACACGTCGACCGAAATAACCATGCCTGGCATCGGGCACTTTAATTGACCAACCAGATCCTCGACGACATTCGTCGCTACAATTTCACCGAGTTCTGCTTGCCTGGGCGACTGCACAAGTGCCCTGACATCCATGCCGCGATTCCGGATGCGCACCCCCCCGGACAGCCGGCCGACCTTCAGCAACATCGGTTCGTCATTGAATTCGAACCTGCCCAGGACATCGCCGGGGACCCAGTCGGTCACGAGGTCAACAGTCTCCCCGTCATCGAAACGAAAGGAAGAAGAGCCAGTGCCCGGTTCGCAGGTCAGCCGATACTCCCGGCCTGCTTGGCCAGAGATGCCGACCACCCAATCCCTTCGAATATCGGGTTCGTCCTCATTTGGTGATTGTGCAATCGCCGCGCGGCGAGTCTCCAGGCGGAGATGCATATGCGCCGCTGCACACGCAAGCCGTCTTGCGTCCAGTTCACATGGCTCTACGGCATTGAAACCCTGGGGAAACTCCTCCTCAATGAATGCGGTCGTGATGTCACCGTCAACAAATCTCCTGTGGTCCATTACCGTGGACAGGAACGGCAGATTACATTCGATGCCTTCCAGTTCAAACTCGTCAAGAGCTCTCCTCATGGTCTCCATCGCCGAATCACGATCCTTGCCCCAACTGCACAGCTTGGCAATCATGGGGTCATAATGAATGGAGATTTCACCGCCCTCGAACACTCCCGTATCGTTCCGGACCGCGGTTTCGGAATCATGATGTTCCACGGGTGGCCGATACCTCGTGAGCCGGCCGGTTGACGGCAGGAATCCTCGAAATGGGTCTTCCGCATAGATCCGGGACTCGATCGCCCATCCTTTCCGGCAGACATCTTCCTGCGAGATTGCAAGCTTTTCTCCAGCTGCAACACGAATCATCTGTTCGACCAGATCAATCCCGGTGATGAGTTCCGTGACCGGATGTTCAACCTGCAAGCGAGTGTTCATTTCGAGAAAATAGAAGTTCTTGTCGCCATCGACGATGAACTCGACAGTACCGGCAGAACAATAGTCGACCGCCCTGGCCAATTCGACAGCCTGCCGGCCCATTGCAGATCTCGTCTCCGCATCCAGGAACGGTGAGGGGGCTTCCTCAATCACCTTCTGGTTCCGCCGCTGAATCGAACACTCCCTTTCGTTCAGGTAGATGCAGTTCCCGAAACTGTCGGCCAATACCTGTATTTCAATGTGGCGCGGCTTCTGGATGAACTTCTCGAGCAGTATGCTGTCGTCCCCGAACGCACTCCTGGCTTCGTTCCGGGCCGACTGAAGGCCGGGAAGCAGTTCGTCCTCGCGGAACGCAACTCTCATCCCCTTGCCTCCTCCACCGGAAGAGGCCTTGATCATCAACGGGTAGCCGATCTGTCCGGCGATCTCGACGGCGTGATCCGACCCTTCGATCCTGCCGACATGCCCCGGAATCGTTGAGACACCCGCCTGGGCAGCAATGGCCTTCGACCTGATCTTGTCGCCCATGGACTCGATCGCGGATGCCGACGGGCCGACAAAGGCGATTCCCGCCCGCTCGAGGGCTTCTGCAAACAACCTGTTTTCTGAAAGGAATCCGTATCCGGGATGTACGGCCTCGGCACCCGACTCCCTGGCCGCTCCAACGACCCTGTCGACTGCAATGTAGGATTCAGAAACAGCAGGAGGACCGATCAGGACCGCTTCATCCGCCAATCGGACATGCAGTGAGCGACTGTCGGCTTCGGAATAAACCGCGACCGTCCCGATTCCCATCTCCCGACATGTCCGGATAACTCTGCAGGCGATCTCGCCTCGGTTAGCGATCAGAAGCTTCTTGAACATGCGCTGTCAGACCGGGAAAAACGGCACGCCTTCCAACCGCCACGAACGCCATGGCGCGGCAACTGGTAGCCCGGATTGCGCGACCGGAATGCGGCGGCCGGAAAATGACTGGAAGGAATTCCTAGTTGGCGGTCGCTGCACCAAGAATGGCGCCAGCGGCAAGGCCTTCCACCGGCTTGTCATAAACGATTTCGCCCACCGCAGTTCCTATCGCCCCGCCAACGGCGGCTCTCTCAAGCTCCTCATCGGTGCAGGCAGCTACTGCCAACAGTCCTGTCAAGCATGCAATCAATGCAGCTAAACGCATTCTTATTCTCCTCATTCCTGGTTCCGGCACAGACATGCGACGACCGGCACATCCAAATGCCGGGCAAATCGACACATGCGAAGCATAGATCGGCGGCAAGAAATTCGCAATGATTCCGATCAACATTAAAGCGGAATGTTGTCGTGCTTCTTCGGCGGATTTGCGACCTGTTTCGTCTTCAGTGCATCGAATGCCCGGCACACCCTGCTCCGGGTGTTTCGAGGCATGATGACATCATCGACATATCCTCTCTCTGCTGCCACGAAGGGGTTGGCAAATCTCTCTTCGTATTCCCTCGTCCTCGCCTGTATGAATTCCTCGTTGCCAAGCTCTGCCCGGTAGAGAATCTCGGCAGCTCCCGTTGCCCCCATCACGGCAATCTGTGCGCTGGGCCAGGCATAGTTTATGTCGCCGCGCAGATGCTTGGACGACATGACATCATATGCGCCGCCATACGCCTTGCGGGTGATGACCGTGACCTTTGGCACGGTTGCCTCGCCATAGGCAAACAGCAGCTTTGCGCCATGTTTGATGATTCCG
The DNA here is from genome assembly GCA_963664715.2 of Paracoccaceae bacterium. Lineage (GTDB taxonomy): Bacteria > Pseudomonadota > Alphaproteobacteria > Rhodobacterales > Rhodobacteraceae > JAPOXR01. The sequence continues at coordinate 277,908 of CAXXUY010000002.1, read as the reverse complement.
CCATATTCCTGGGAGGTTCCCGGCAGGAATCCCGGCACGTCGACAAGCGTGAGAATCGGTATCCCGAACGCGTCGCAGAACCTGACGAATCTCGCCGCCTTGCGCGAACTGTCGATGTCAAGGCATCCGGCCAGAACCAGTGGCTGGTTGGCAACCACGCCAATCGATCTCCCCTCCAGGCGGATGAATCCGGTTACGATGTTGCCGGCAAAATCAGCCTGGATTTCAAAGAAGTCCCCCTCATCCGCAAGCTTCAGAATAAGTTCCTTCATGTCGTAGGGGGTGTTCGGGTTTTCTGGAACCAGGGTTTCCAGAGATTCCTCCGATCGGTCCCGGCGATCAGAGGTCCGGAGAACAGGAACCGGGTTGCAGTTGCTTGACGGCAGGAAATCGGCCAGGCGCCGAATCTCCCGCAGCACCTCGACATCATTGTCAAACGCGCCGTCTGCAACGGATGATCGGGTGGTGTGTGTCCGTGCACCTCCGAGTTCCTCGGCCGAGACCGACTCGTTCGTCACGGTCTTCACGACATCTGGCCCGGTTACGAACATGTAGGAGCTGTTTCTGACCATGAAGATGAAGTCTGTCATCGCCGGCGAATAGACGGCGCCTCCAGCGCATGGACCCATGACCACGCTGATCTGCGGGACAACTCCCGAAGCAAGAATATTGCGCTGGAACACCTCGGCGTAGCCCGCCAGCGAATCCACTCCCTCCTGGATCCGTGCACCTCCCGAATCGTTCAAGCCGATGACAGGGGCCCCGTACTTGACTGCCATGTCCATGACCTTGCAGATCTTCCCTGCATGCGTTTCCGACAGGGATCCACCAAACACGGTGAAGTCCTGGCTGAACACGTAGACGAATCTTCCATTGATCGTTCCTCTTCCGGTCACCACCCCATCGCCGTGAAATGTCGAATCCTGCATTCCGAACTCTGTACATCTGTGGGTCACGAATAGGTCAAATTCCTCGAAGGAATTTTCGTCAAGCAGCAGTTCCAGCCGTTCCCGTGCGGTCAGCTTTCCCTTTTTGTGCTGAGCTTCTATCCGTCGTTCTCCCCCGCCAATTCGGGCGAGTTCCCGTCTCTTTGCCAGTTCGTTCAGGATCATTTGAGTCGCCTTCCGGAATTCCAACTGAATTCGCAATCGCTCCAGCATATCCCTGAACTCCGGCGGATGAAACAGACCGTCACGGATTCCGGCCAGGTGGACAAAGCCAGAACCCGGGCATAACACACCCGGATGAACAGCCTGCCCAGTGCCAGATTCCTCGACAGGAAAACACCTCCCCACATCGTCACTCTCGTTCTTCTGGCGAGTGTCGGGCCGCTTTCCATGACCGTGTTCCTCCCGTCACTGCCCAACATGACCGAGTATTTTCAGACAGAGTACCGGATCATGCAGCTCTCGGTTGCAGCTTTCCTTTTCATGAACGGCCTGCTGCACATCATCATCGGACCGCTTTCCGACAGGTATGGCAGAAGGCCTGTCCTCATTTCATCGATCATGATTTTCATACTTGCCACGATCGGCTGCATCCTGGCCCCGACGGTCGAGGTCTTTCTCGCTTTCCGGATGATCCAGTCAGCAATAGTCGCAGGAATGGTGCTGGCCCGGGCAGTGGTTCGAGACATGGTGCCACAGGACGAAGCGGCATCGATGATCGGATACGTAAGTATGGGTATGGCGCTGGTGCCCATGTTCGCCCCGACGATCGGTGGCTTTCTCGATACGATCTATGGCTGGCAGGCCTGCTTCGGGTTGATGCTGGCCTTTGGTGTCATGTTACTGGCGGTTGTTCATACCGACCTTGGCGAAACTGCTACCAACCGATCCTCCAGTTTCGTACAGCAATTCCGCGATTATCCGGAATTGTTCCGCTCACGCCGCTTCTGGGGATATACAGCCGTCGCCGTCTGCGCATCCGGGAACTTCTTTGCGTTCCTGGGTGGAGCGCCGATCATCGGTTCCGACCATTTCGGCCTGACACCGACTAAACTTGGCCAGTATTTCGGAATTGTGGCACTGGGCTACATGATCGGAAATTTCCTGTCCGGTCGTTACTCCATCCGACTGGGGGCCTTGCGCATGGTCACCTTCGGCGCTGCAATTATGATAATCTGTCCATTCGGAGCCTCAATCGCGGTCATGCTCGATGTCTCGCATCCACTTGGCTTTTTCGGGTTCGTTGTAGTCATCGGTGTCGGCAATGGGATCATACTGCCCAATGCCAACGCCGGCATGCTGTCCGTACGTCCACATCTGGCAGGAACGGCATCCGGCATAGGCGGTGCACTGACGATTGGCGGTGGGGCGGGTGTTTCGGCTCTCGCCGGTTTTCTGCTTACAGAGAACTCCAATCCGGTTCCGCTCATTGCAATCTTTGCCAGCTGCATCGTGCTGAGCCTTTTCGCCGTTGGGTACATCCGTTTGGTCGAGCGCGAAATCCACAGGCAACAGCTCGCTGCCGCCAACCGGAGTCAATAGCGGCAGGTCATCGCCTTGAGGAATTTCCGGACGCGATGACTGCCTCCCGCCAGGCAATGAAAGTTGCCGAAGCGATGATAATGAAACCACCGGCAAGCACGGCGGCGTCAAGCTCTTCACCGAACAATGCCAGACCAATCAGGGCCGACCACACGAGTTGAAGGAATGTCGCGGGTTGCGTCGCAGAGACCGGCGCCATTCGGAAAGCTATGGTCATCGTATAGTGTCCGGCAGTCGCAAATGTCGCCACGAGAAACAACAGGAACAACTGCCAGATGGTTGGCGGAACCCAGTTGGCTACCGCAAAAGGCAACAGCACGACTGGAACGGTTATTGACAACATTCCGACAATGGTCGCCGCATTCATTGTGTCGCTGAACCGCTTTGCCATCAGATAGGATACGGCAAAGGCTGTCGCCGTACCGAACATGGCCATGTGCCCCAGAGACAACTCGCGAAATCCTGGTCTCAGAACGATCATCGCTCCTGCCAAGCCCGCACAAACTGCGAGAATCCTGCGAATTGCAACCTGCTCACCAAGCACGACTGCCGCGCCAACCGTAACCAGAACCGGCGCGAGGAAGGTGAGGGTCGTTACTTCTGCAATAGTGATCTGTGTCATGGCAAAGAACCAGCAGATCACGCCCAGAGCATGCACCATGCCCCTGACACAGAATTCTGCGAGCGTCCTGCCACTCATACCCGAATGCAGTACCGAGCGAAGCATGGGAAGCAGGAACACCACGCCCAATACGTAGCGGAGAAACGCTGCCTGTGCCGCAGGAACGCCAGGTCCCAGGTATTTTACGAATGCCGTGACTGCGACGAAATTCAATCCTGCGATGATCATCCAGCAGATTCCGGCAAGTACGCTGCGGTTTGTTGTCCGGATGTAAGGCAAGTTCCCAACCTAGCCGGTCTTCCTGTCAAGAGAGGCGAGGCTCTTGGTCAGATGGTCCCGATTCAGGAATTACGTTTGCACTGGAAAGGCGTCAAAGGGCTTCCAGCACTTCGTCGGAGAATTCAAGATTGGCGGTTACCGACTGCACGTCGTCTTCATTCTCCAGGTCCTCGATCAGCCTGATGACCTTGCGCGCACCCTCAAGATCGAGTTTGGTTGTCGTGCTTGGTCTCCAGACGATCTTGGCAGACTGGGCTTCTCCAATCGATTCTTCCAGGGCCGAAGAGACTGCTGCCAGTTCCGCATCCTCGGTATAGACAACGTGACACTCGTCGGACGTTTCAATGTCCTCGGCACCGGCGTCGATCGCAGCATCCAGCAGGTCCCCGGCGCTCACCATGTCAAGTGGAAACAGGATCTCGCCCTTTCTTTCGAACAGGTAGCTTACAGAGCCACTCTCAGCGAGTTTGCCTCCACCCTTTCCCACTACGGTGCGAATCGTGGATGCCGTCCGGTTGCGGTTGTCAGTCATGGCCTCGACAATTATCGCCACCCCGGCAGGACCGTAGGCCTCGTATCTGACTTCCTCGAGTGAAGCGGCGTCGGGTCCAGCCGCCTTTGATATCGCTCGATCGATGACATCCTTGGGAACGGAGTTTGATTTCGCCTCCTTGATGGCAAGACGAAGCCTGGGGTTCTTGTCTGGATCAATATCGCCGAGCATTGCTGCGACAGTGACTTCACGGGATAGCTTGGAAAACAACTTGGATCGCGCTGCATCCTGGCGACCTTTTCGATGCTGGATATTCGCCCACTTTGAATGACCGGCCATGGGATGCCTCCTGCCAATGCGAGGACCTGTCCAGCTGCAATCGGTGCGTCGCCTGCGGAATGGCTCGGGGCTGATTCCGGAGGTGTAGCTGTCACATCCCGGAACTTTCGCCTCGTGCGTGCGAACAGATCATTTTCCCGCGCACTCTTTCTTGAAATCCGACCGAATTACAATCGGTAAGGTCGGGAGAGGGCCAAACCTGCCACACCCGACCTTCAAGTTCAATTGTCCAGGACAGGAACCGGCGCGCCCCTTCGGGATGAATCGGGAGCGCCGGCCCTTCGTTCAGCGGGCAAATTCCGGATAGGCCTCGACACCCATTTCCGAATGGTCCAGTCCGTTGATCTCAACTTCCTGGTCCACGCGAATTCCAATCGTGTATTTCAGGGCAGCCCAAAGCGCGCAGGACGAACCGAACACAGCTACACCCACTATGATGATCGGAATCAGTTGTCCGAAGAATGTTGCATCCGGGTTGGTGATCAAGACTGCCATCGTGCCCCAAACGCCGGCAAACAGGTGAACCGGAATTGCACCGACAACATCATCGATCTTGAGCCTGTCCAGCAGCGGGACTCCGAAAACGACGATCACACCGCCGATTGCCCCGATGATGAGCGATTCGAACAAGGTCGGGGTCAGCGGCTCTGCAGTGATGGCAACGAGGCCGGCAAGAACCCCGTTCAGAATGATGGTCAGGTCCATCCTCCCATAAACGAGTTGAGTTATTGCCATTGCTGCCAATGCACCGGAGATTGCCGCCATGTTGGTGTTGGCGAAGATCCTGCTCACATCCGCGGCATCTCCGACGCTCCCGAGAGCCAGCTGCGAACCACCATTGAAGCCGAACCATCCGATCCAGAGAATGAATGTCCCCAGGGTGGCAAGCGGCATGTTGGAGCCAAGGAACGGAAAAACCTTGCCATTCCTGTATTTGCCGGTTCTCGCGCCGAGAAAGATCGCGCCGGCGAGAGCGGCCCATCCCCCGACCGAGTGGACGACAGTCGATCCGGCGAAGTCAAGAAATCCGAACTGGCTGTCCAGAAATCCTCCACCCCACTTCCAGGACGCCTGGATCGGATAGATGAAGCCAGTCAGGATTGCAGTGAAAAGAAGAAACGGCCAGATCTTTATCCTCTCGGCCAGTGCCCCGGATACGATAGACGCAGTTGCGGCGCAGAACATCAGCTGGAAGAAATAGTCCGAGCCGGTGGATGCATAGCCTATGTCATCAGCCGCTTCGGCGGAGACCCCGACTGCCTCCAGGACCGCAATTCCCAGGGCACCAAGGTATCCTCCGGATTCGTCTGTTCCAATCGACCAGTTACCCAACGGGTACATCAGGTTGTATCCGACAAGCCAGTACATCACCCCAGCCACGGCAAACAGGCCGACATTCTTGGTCAGTTGCGTGGTGACATTCTTGGACCTGACAAGGCCTGCTTCGAGCATCGCAAACCCGGCAGCCATCCAGAACACGAGAAACCCGCAAATGAGAAAGAGCAGCGTGTTGAACACAAAAACCGTGTGCTGCGCCGGTTGTCCCGTCGCTTCCTGTGCAAGCAGAGGGGCAGGCAACAGACAAATCGCCAGAATGGCACCCAATCTATTATAGGACATTTTCATACCTCCATAACAATCGATCATGATTGAACCGACGGAAGGCACTCCCGTCGCAATCTCTGGCGGCATCGCCTACTGTGACCGGCCGCCGACGGTCTTGCCAATTCGCCTCGCCTCATCCTGGTGCCGAGGGCCTGCATGGCCAGCCAGGGCCGCGCACGAAGTGTACCCGGCGGGATTCCGTGTTTTGCGCGCTCGGGAACTGGTCTGGTCGATTCCCCCGCCGTACACCGTTTCCCCGATCTGGATTAAGGCGAGATTGGAAAAACACCAACAAGGGTCAAGAGCTCAAAACAATCCGATCTGTCTGCAGGGCTTTTCCGGTAGATCGGTTAATTTTTGTGCAATTCTTACAACCCTGTCTAATTTTTTTGCAGCAGAGCGATGACAGGTCTGGGAATCCTGACGGCACACGGCAAGAAGTCAGTGATGTGCTATCTGAAATGAAACCGAACGAACGGAATTCTGAGGATCCGGCGGTTGCAAGGCTTCGAACGGAGACACATATGGAATTGGGTATTCCGGCAAGCCAAGTGCGAGAGATGGTCAAGCAGTTCAGGAAAGTTGTTTCGGTGTCGGGATCCGATCGCCTGGGTTTTCTCCAGGGACTGATCTCCAACGACATCGAACGGCTGAAGAACGGATTGATGTACGCTGCGTTACTGACGCCGCAGGGCAAATACCTTTTCGACTTTTTCCTGTTTGAGCGCGGGAACGCCGTGATGGTCGATGTTGCCTCCGACCGTTCGTTACAACTTGTCGAGACCTTGAACCTATACAAGCTGCGACAATCGGTCGAGATCGCGCACAGTGATGTTCTGGTCCAACTCGGTCTCGGAAAGACACCTCCAGACGCATTCGCCGATCCTCGCTGCCGGTCTCTCGGCTGGCGCTACTATGGAAAGTCCCACATGCATGGCGGAGACATTGACTGGGACGCCATCAGAGTTGAACACTGCATCCCGGAATCAGGAATCGAACTGCAACCGAATGCAACCTATATCCTCGAGGCGGAATTCGAGCGATTGAACGGCGTTGACTTTCACAAGGGTTGCTTCGTCGGGCAGGAAGTCACCGCACGAATGAAGCACAAGTTGCAGCGCAAAAAGGGACTGGCGACGGTGTCTGTCGAAGGAAACGCCCCTCGTGGTGCCGAATTGCGTTCGAACGGGCGTCTTGTTGGCAACCTCTTTACGAGATCAGGCAACAAGGCAATTGCATTCCTGCGATTTGACCGGATCGGTGACACTCCGCTGATGGCCGGGGACTCAGTCATTCAATTGGCAGAATCCGGACGGAAGCCACCCGATTGATCCGAACCCCAGAAACTAGGCCCGGAAGCCTGGTTTCGGCCGTGAACGGACTTGGTGCAGCCATTCGAAGTGACAGGCAGTGATTGGGTCACTGTTGCAGGTTTCAGTTGTCCCAACCCTCTTGTCCAAACTCGCACTTGCGCCCACCCTCACAGATACTGCAGGCGGCAGTGAAACCGCGAGCATGCCAGGCAGGCGTTGGCACTTCCGGACAGGATTATCAACCCTCAGTTACCTTCCCCGATCAGTGCCTCGAAACGCTCAAAGGCTGAACTGCATGCTGCTATCATGCCTGTCCCCAACTCCGACGACCCGGGGTTGGCCGGAACAGCCAACCCGCCTGATTCGACAAGCATCAGGCAGCCTGCTGATGTATCATCTTCCGTTGAAGTAGGGCTGTAAAAGGCGTCAATCCTGCCTGCAGCGAGGTAGGCCAGCCCCAGTGAAGGAGCGCCGAAGGACCTCACAGCTCCGGCCTTGCGGCATATCCTGGCGACGACATCCGCCTCGTCCTTCGGGAATTGATCAGCCGTCGGAAGATCGATGGCCACCAGCATATCTGTCAATCTTCTTCGGTTCGTTACGCGCATTCGCGTATCATTCAACCAGCTTCCGTCTCCCCTCTCGGCAGCGAACAAGTCGTTGGAAATGACGTCAAGTATGACGGCCAGAACAACCTCGCCCTTGTGTTCCAGGGCGAGCCTGATCGCCCAATGCGGAACCCCGTGGCAGAAATTCTCCAGACCGTCCAGTGCATTGACTATCCAGAATCTCGAGGGGTCACTTCCTTCCTGCCTGCCAAAGACTGCGCTGCGGATTCCGTAGTTTGGCCGGGTGCCCCCAAGATCGGAGATGATAGCGGATTCGGCTCGCCTGTGCGCCCGGAGAGCAAAATCAGCAACACCCCTTACCGAAGTCTGCAGCTGCCGGATCTCGTCAAAGTCGCGCAGCATGCGGCGACCAACCTGTCTTGCGACTTTTTCCATCAAGTTGAAATTTGCGTTATTCCGCAGCATAGCCACCATGCCTGTCGGGAGGATTCCGGGCTGCGGCCTCGCATACCGGGAAAGTTGATGTTTCGCGCCTGCTAGCACATTTGACAATCAAAGCGAAAAGGCAACTGTGGCGCCATCTTTCCGGTGACTGCCGTCCAAATGCTGCAGTTCGTGTCTTCGTGAACTGGAGAGGATTGTCCAACCGAGTGAGATCAAGGTCGGACCTGTGCCGAAAACAGCTCGATGCGGTCTGACCTGCACTTCGGAAAAACCCGGGGGTTGGTCTGTGCAGAACCAGGCCGCCAGGCCAGGGCATTGACCCGCCGATTCCACTCAAGCCCTTTCGGAATAGGTAAATGTCTCGGTGTTCACCACGACCTCGTCGCCCTGCCCGATGAATGGAGGAACCGATATCCTGACCCCGTTGCTCAGCAATGCCGGCTTGAAACTGTTTGCAGCAGTTTGTCCGGCGACAACCGGTTCGGTTTCGTCAACGACGCATTTGACCTTCTGGGGCAGTGTCACATTCAGGGCCTCGTCCCCGTGAAACTCAACAATCACCATCATGCCTTCCTGCAGAAAAGGCAATCTTTCCCCGAGCATCTCGGAACCCAGATTGACCTGGTCAAACATCTCGGCATCCATGAAAACCAGACTCTCTCCGTCTCGGTAGAGGAACTGGTGGTTTCGTTGATCCAGGCGTATCCGTTCTACACGGTCCGCCGAGCGGAACCGTTCATTCAGCTTTGAATTGTTGCGAAGATTACGCAGTTCGACCTGCGCAAATGCACCACCCTTGCCGGGCTTGACATGGTCGACCTTGACGACGTTCCACAGCCCGCCGTTATGCTCAAGGACATTGCCCCGACGGATTTCATTTCCGTTGATTTTTGGCATTCCACACAGAAAATTGTTGAAATTGCAGCCCCGACATGTATAGAGAGAGGCTTTGCGGTTATCAACAAAGGGTTGGACGTCGCGGCCGCAACCGCATGCCGCGGCTCGGTAACAATTCGGTTTGTTTTTCGGGCTGGAATGGTGACCAAATCGTCCGATCACTGACGGGATTACTTCATGGCCGACTACGACGACACGGCATTCAATCACGAACAAGGATCAAGGGCACGTAAACTGTTTGCGGCAGTGGTATTGGCAGCACTGGACGATGCAATTGTGGATCACAGGAAGTACGGCAACGGCCCTGACGTCATTGAACGTTGGGCGCGCTCCAGGGACGGAAGAGAGGTTCTGACCTGTGCCGGAATCGATCCGAACGAGCGCGTTGTCGATGGCCTGAAAGCGTTCGTGAGGCGAGGAATCAGAACCTCGGTTGCCCTGTCGCGGGAAGAGAGCGAACGGCGCACTCAAAGGGCGCGCGCGGCTTGAATTTGGCGCAGGCGCGTTGCGCGTCATCCGTATTGCTATTTTCGAACGGCAACCAGTTTCCCGTATTTCGTCTGTGACGTCAGGCGCACGATCTCAAACCACCCTTCCCGGCCATCCATAGGTGTATATTCCAGCTGGAATGGAAACTCGGTCTGCTCTTCCAGGTCACTTTGGGAAAACCCGTCGATGCGGATGTATTTGCTTTCACAATGGACCCGGTCATCGACAATTTTCTGCTCTCCAATTTCTATTTTCGAACGGCGCGTTCCGTCATACATGAAAAACTCCTTGTCGCAGACTTCACCTTCCTCGGAATCACGCACGACCAAGTAGGTAGCCGTCAGAATATCCAGGGTGCCTGACTGATCGGCAATGGGAGCTCTCGGATTACCGATTGGTGCGGGAGGAGACTTTTCGGTCATTACTGGAGCGCCGTCTTCATACGTTATGCTGCCGGACGCCTGCCTGTCTCCTGAAGCGGTAGTTTCAAAATAATGCCCGGGGACCATGCGGCCATTTGAAACGCTGCCTCGAACCGATCCATCATAACGAACACGGGTGAACCAGTTGACAATTCCTCTCGATGTCAGCGATCCGGTGATCGTGTAGCTGCCTTTTGAGGCTTCACCTTTCAGAACGATATCAGCAATGCGAAAACTGCCGACGCTGACTTCGAATGCCAAGTCATCGACGCGAGTTTCCGAAGCGGCCAGGCCTGACACATGCAATGTCAGAACCACCGCCGATGCAACACGACAGAACCGTGTGACAAGTTTCAACCGGGGTTCCTTCTCGATGGACTTCTGCCTCAAGGGCTGAAATAGCAAAAAGTGCTGCGAAAAGTCGATTGTTTTCGAAAATTCCCCGGCACCGGTCGATCTTGTGGGTCTGCCAACCAGCCATCAAAGGGCGCATCTGACCGGACCTCCGGTCATTGTCCCCGACGGTCTTGCAATCTGTCCGTCCAGCTTGTGGTACTGCCGACAAAGGTGATACCGCGGATTTCCGGCCTTCCCGTGGGTGCATCCCGTCAATGGGCCATGCCGACATCTGTGTAGGAAGTTTCAATGGGGCTTCGATTGCCCGACACGGTCAAGCTGGCAGCAGATATCAGGACCGGTGATCGACGCGCACTGTCGGCGGCAGTCACCCTCCTGGAAAGCAGTCGTCGAGATCATCAGGATGCTGCCGCTGAACTCTGCGACGAACTGGTCCGCTCTGGCATTCGCGAGGCGGTCCGGGTAGCGATTTCAGGTGCACCGGGAGTAGGCAAGTCGACAATGATTGACGCGCTCGGGGCCGGACTTGCCGGCAAGGAGCATTCGATTGCAGTTCTTGCCGTGGACCCGTCCTCGGTTCGGTCCGGCGGTTCGATTCTTGGGGACAAGACAAGAATGGGCCGGCTTGCAAGTCACCCGCGCTGCTACGTTCGCCCCTCGCCGACGAGCAACACATTGGGTGGCGTGACCGCAAAGACGAGGGAGGTCGTGTTTCTCTTCGAGCAGGCCGGGTTTGACTACGTGATGATTGAAACAACGGGTGTCGGGCAGTCGGAAACCGAAGTTTCAGAGTATTCCGATGTCTTCATTCTCATGGTCGCGCCGGCCGGTGGCGACGAATTGCAGGGTGTGAAGCGGGGCATCATCGAGGTCGCGGATTTTCTTGTCGTCAACAAGGCAGACGGCGCGCTGCTGGACTCGGCGCTCGCCACGGCAAGCGAGTATGGCAGCGCAATCCGGTTATACACTCACCGCGAATCCGACCCGGAAGGATATCCGAAGGTGCTGTCCGCCTCTGCCCAGGATGAAACCGGTTTGGACGAAATCTGCAACTGCATTTGCCATCTTGCCGAATGGAGAAAGGAAAACGGCTATTGGTCCGTCAATCGCCACTCGCAGAATCTCCGATGGCTCCATGCGCAACTGCGGGAAGTCGTGGTCCAGTCAGTCGGAAAGTCAGTCCGGGCCCAACAGGTCATCAGGAAAATGGAGCAGGAAATCGAAACCGGAGGGTCAGTTTTCGGATCTGGTGTCAGGCAGCACCTCGTCGCCATTGAACTGGACGTCGCTTCCGGTTTGGAATCCCCGCTGCCTGAGCGAGGTTGACCGGTCGTCCCGTTTGATTCTAGCCATGTTGCACCTGTCCCGGGGAAGGATCGCGGGCGGGTAGGTGTTCAAGTCCCTTTCCACTGCAATTCAATTGCAGTGGAATCGCCGCACTCCGGCGATTCTGCACACTTGACTGACGCCAGGATTCACCATAGGGACAACCGCCGCCGGGTTACGATGCCAACCCGACCGTCGGTCCCACTTCTAGAACTGGATTGCAACATGCCACGCGTTTGTGAACTGACCAACAAGAAGGCCATGACTGGCAACAATGTCAGTCACGCGAACAACAGGACAAAACGGCGGTTTCTGCCCAATCTGAGTGACGCAACACTCATGTCGGATGCGCTTGGCAAGTCTTACCAGCTCCGGGTCACGGCTGCGGCATTGCGAACGGTCGATCACAGGGGTGGGCTCGACAACTTCCTTGAAAAGGCCAAGGACTCCGAATTGTCCGCACGCGCATTGAAGATCAAGCAGGATATCGCACGGGCCAAGACTGACACCAGTTCCGGCGAAACCTGATCGAGTGTCCGTTTAATCCGAGAAGGCACCTGAACAATACCATCTGGCCGTTGACCGGTCTCAAGATCACTCTTCCATTCATGCTCGCGGCGGCCGGGTTCGCCGTCGCAGAACCGGATTGCGAACTCGTCGTTGAGGACGCGTTGGTGTTTGCGCCCTACTCGAAGGCCACCAGATCCGCCGCGCTGTATTTTGTCCTTGAGAACACTTGCGCCGTGGACATCAAGCTGGTGGGCGTGTCGTCGGATTTCGCAATGCACACAATGCTGCACACAACCGAGTTAACAGCGGATGGCGTTTCTGTCATGAGACACGTCGAAGGCGGATTTGCAGTGTCCGCCGGCGGATTTCTTGAATTCATGCCCGGAGGAAACCATGTCATGCTCATGGGGCTCGTCGACAGTCTCGAGGACGGGAGCCAGCTGGAATTTGACCTGCATTTCGCCGACAGGGACGATGTGCATTTCGCGGCCGGTGTCACCTTCGAGTCTCCTTGACCGTCCCCGGGAAGCCCAATCCTTGAACCTGTCTTGCATTGCTCTGCAGGGTGGCTTGCCCGGAGAAAAGTGGAATTCCGCTTGTCCTGCCGAATGCACGACAAAATGCATGTGACGCATGGCATCTCCGGACATTGCCCCTCTCCCAGCTCCGCCGGTTTGACTGGACGGGTTGATTTTGGCATTCCGCCAACTGCGACTGACGATTGATCACTGAATGCAAGCTGTTACTCATATCCGGAACTTTTCGATCGTTGCACATATCGACCACGGAAAGAGCACGCTGGCTGACCGGCTCATGCAGGTCACGGGAACAGTCAGCGAGCGAGACATGAAGGAGCAGCTTCTTGATTCCCTGGATATCGAACGAGAGCGGGGAATTACGATCAAGGCGAACACTGTTCGTATCGATTACAGGTCGGATTCCGGTGAGGAACTTGTGCTGAACCTGATTGATACACCGGGTCATGTGGACTTCGCCTACGAGGTATCCCGGTCAATGCTTGCGGTGGAGGGTTCGCTTCTCGTCGTCGATGCAACACAGGGCGTGGAAGCACAGACGCTGGCGAACGCCTATCAGGCAGTTGCGGCGGACCACGAGATTATCCCTGTACTGAACAAGATTGACCTGCCGGCAGCCGATCCGGATCCCGTGTGCCGACAGATTGAGGATCTGATCGGAATTGATGCCACCGAGGCGATCCGGGTTTCGGCCAAGACCGGCGAGGGCGTTCATGATGTCCTGGAAGCCATCGTGAAACGGTTGCCATCTCCCGAGGGAAACCCGCAGGGCAAGCTGAAGGCAATGCTGGTGGACAGTTGGTACGATGCATTTCTCGGCGTCGTCGTGTTGGTGCGGATCTTTGATGGAGCGCTGAGAAAGGGTGATCGTATCAGGATGATTTCGACCAGCTCAGCCTATTCCGTGGATCGCATTGGCGTATTCAAGCCTGCAATGACAGAAGTTTCACAACTCCAGGCCGGGGAGATCGGTTATTTCACCGCGTCAATCAAGAAAGTCCGCGACACCAGAATCGGGGACACGATAACCCATGAACGTGGAGGGTGTTCTGAACCGATTGGTGGAATGAAACCCAGTCAACCTGTTGTATTTTGTGGTCTTTTTCCTTCGAACAATGACGATTATGAAAATCTCCGTGACGCCATAGACAAGATTTCCCTCAATGACTCATCCTTCACAGCGGAACCCGAAGCCTCCACTGCCCTGGGTTTCGGATTTCGTTGCGGTTTCCTGGGACTCCTGCACATGGAAGTCATTCGGGAGCGCATTGAAAGGGAGTACAAGATCGACCTGATCGCGACTGCGCCTTCGGTCATCTATCGTGTACATGGGCGCGACGGCGGCTGCGACGAACTCTACAATCCGGTCGACATGCCGGACCCCGCAACGGTTTCGCTGATCGAGGAACCTCGAATCGACGCGACGATTTTTGTCCCGGACACGTATGTCGGTGACGTCCTGAAACTCTGCCACGAGCGACGGGGCATCCAGAAGGAACTGATGTTCACCGGGCAGCGCGTGATGGTGTCCTACGACCTGCCCCTGAACGAGGTTGTGTTCGACTTCTATGACCGGCTCAAATCCGTAACCAAGGGATATGCCTCGTTCGACTATTCGATTTCCGGTTACAGCGCCGCACATCTGGTCAAGATGCAGATTCTCGTGAACGGTGATCCTGTTGATGCCCTGTCAATTGTCGTTCACCGCGACAAGGCTGAATACAGGGGCCGGGTAATGTGCGAACGCCTGAAGGAGCAGATTCCACGCCACCTTTTCAAGATCCCGATTCAGGCCGCTATCGGCGGACGGATAATTGCGCGGGAGACGATCCCTGCCCTGAGAAAGGACGTAACTGCCAAGTGCTATGGCGGGGACGTCACGCGCAAGAAGAAACTTCTCGAAAAGCAGAAAGCAGGAAAGAAGCGCATGAGACAGGTCGGACGGGTCGATATTCCGCACCGTGCATTTGCCAATGTGCTCAAGATTGATGGCGACTGATCAAGATAATACGGCGCACAAATTGTCGTCCGGTAACCACGAAACGATTGCGTTGCTTGTTCCTTCGCCTATCAGAAGGCACCTTGGCTCGGGCTTGATGCTCGTACTCGGTGCATTGCTATTTTATCTCGCAACCCGTGGCCAGGGCACTTCGATGCTGCCCTCATTCCTGTTCGCTGGCCTGGGCCTATTCTCACTGCTCATCGCATGGAAGATGCACACGGCCACTTCGAATTCGCTCATACTGCGCGAAGACGGCCTCTATAGTTCAGATGGGACCGTCGTTGCACGACTCGCCAACATCGCCCGGGTGGAGCGCGGACTCTTTGCATTCAAACCGTCCAACGGTTTCCTGATCCTGCTGAACAATCCCATGAGCCGGGCATGGCATCCCGGCCTGTGGTGGCGGTTCGGCCGCCGGATTGGCATTGGCGGTGTGACCCCGCAGGCCGAGGGAAAGGTCATGGCCGAACGCATTCACATGATGCTGCAGAACCGGATTTGAGCGCAAACAGCACTTCCTGGTGCAATGCCTCGGCAGCAGAAGATTCCAGGATTCCAAATCAAGTGCCTCGCCGAGGGTCCCATGGCTTTGCCCGACCAAACACAGCTTCTCGATGTTGCGGTCTTCGTCAGAATACCCCGCGCCCTCAACGAACCTCGCGATCTCCACTGCGGTCTGCTTGACATCACCAAGCACAACCCTTGCATCCCGATTCATGGAACAACTCGCTGGAAAGGTCGATCTCTTGCCGCAGAAACCGGCTCCAGTTCGCCTCCGGCCCAAGCTGGGCGGCAGGATGATCCAGCGTGGCGCACACCTTGTTCATGGCATCCTCACACCATTGGAACAATCCGGGTCGTGTCAGTGAATGAAATTTGACCAGGGAATCCACGTCGCAGGCCTCCTGATCAAGAATTCTTCCGCGCAAATCCGGGCCGAACACCTCAAGGCGCGATACACGGTTGCGCCGACAGATCAGGGCAGTACCTGTTCCTCCTTCAGGCAGTCCCAGCGTGCGAAGCGAGGTTTCTTCTATTCCGTGCCTTGTCTATTTCCAGACACTGACTGCGTCGCTGCCAATTCCCGGGTTCGCGGAGACGCAGCCGCGTGCTGACGGCCCCGACCGGCCCTCTTGGGCGTGTCAGGATCCTGCGTTCCGATACCGCAGAAAGCTCTCGTTCAGAAGTTGAATAGACCGCGTTCCGCGCGGCAAGACAGGCATTCCGCTCCTCCTAAGTGGTGGGGGCAAGAAGCCTGGCAACCAGGTGAACTTCAACTCACTCGATCAGCGCGAGGTTCTCTGCGGATGATCTGCCATTGCGACCGGGTTGGAGTTCGTAGGAGACCCGCTGGCCATCGCCGAGCGTGGTCAGTCCGGCTCGTTTGACAGCCGACACGTGAACGAACGCGTCGTCTGTCTCGTCATCTGGAGTTATGAAACCAAACCCCTTTTCGTGGTTGAACCATTTGACTGTACCTGTGACCATACGTATTGCTCCCGGGCCTGGTTGAATTCCACAGCTTCTACCTGCCCAACTCTTGGAGTCAACCGATAGTTTCTATGCAGCTGGCGAACCATGCGAGCCTGGTCTGGACGGTGGAAGGAAGATGTTGCATTCGAGTGGACGCCCAAACGTGGGATTGAATTGGAATGAAATCAAATGCCCTTGGACTCGTAGCTTTCGGCTATTCGTTCAATTGCGACCAGGTATGCAGCAGTTCGAAGGTCTGTCACTCCCTGCCGACCGTGCCACGCCTCTCTCATCGACTGGTATGCAAGGCGCATGGTGTCATCGAGCCCTGACCGAACGAGTTCCAGTTCGCCGGCACCCTTGCAATATCTTTCCACGAACTTCTCGGACAGCGTGACCGGGATCTTCGACTCCGTGAACAGCCGGTTCAATTCGTCAAGCAGCAACAGGCTTCTCGCTTCCTCCTGACGACGCTGCATGCGGCCGAATCTAATGTGGCTCAAATTCTTGACCCACTCGAAATATGATACCGTCACGCCCCCGGCATTTGCATACAAATCCGGAATGATCACAGTGCCCTTGGAGCGAAGTATCTCGTCTGCGCTCGCTGTTACCGGGCCGTTGGCTGCCTCAATGATCAGGCCTGCCCTGATGCGGCCGGCGTTCTCCTCCGTAATGACGCCCTCAACTGCAGCCGGAAGCAGAATATCGCAGTCGGTCTCAAGCAACTTCAAACCGTCCGCGACCCAACGTCCTCCCGGATAGCCCTTGATCCCGCCGGTCGCGACGATGTGCTGGCGAACATCCTCTACGTCGAAACCATCCTGGTTTTCCAGACTGCCTTCCCGTTCGATGATCCCGGTAATCTTGGAACCGGACTCCGTCGAAAGGAACAAGGAAGCGTGGTAACCTACATTTCCCAGGCCCTGAACAACAATTCTCTTGCCCTCAAGCCCACCTTCCATCCGTGCCAGTTTCACATCTTCGGGGTACCGGAAGAACTCCTCCAGCGCATACTGGATCCCCCTTCCGGTCGCTTCGATGCGACCTGAAATCCCACCGGCATTCAGGGGCTTGCCAGTAACGCATGCCTTTGCATTTATGTCTGTCGTCTTCATGCGGGCGTATTGATCGGCAATCCAGGCCATCACCTGCTCGTTGGTGCCCATGTCAGGTGCAGGAACGTTCTGGCTCGGGTGAATCAAGTCCCTCTTGATCAGTTCGTAAGCGAACCGTCGGGTAACCTGTTCGAGTTCAGCCTTGCTGTATTTCCTGGGATCAATCCGAAGTCCGCCCTTCGACCCGCCAAATGGTGTCTCGACCAGAGCGCACTTGTAGGTCATCAGGGCAGAAAGTGCTTCAACGTCGTCCTGAGACACCGCCTCGTCATAGCGTATCCCTCCCTTCACCGGTTCCATATGCTCGGAATGAACCGACCTGTATCCGACGAAGGTCTCTACGCGGCCCCGGAGACGGACACCAAAGCGAACGGTATAGGTGCTGTTGCAGACCCGGATCTTTTCTTCGAGTCCTGGATGAAGGTCAACCAGTGCTGCCGCCCTGCCATACATCTGGTCAACTGAATCTCTGAATGACATCGTTCAGTCTATCCCCCTGGCCATGCCTGGAACGGCTTAACCTTGCCAGAGAACCGCCTCTACTGGCGAACAGCATTCCATTGCGGAAATAGTTGTTTAACACACCCACATAGCGAAAACTGAACATCCACGCCCGCCAGAAACCACGCTTGGATGGTACCGCCTCCCCGGCTCGAACGGGGGACCCCCAGATCCACAATCTGGTGCTCTAACCAACTGAGCTAAGGCGGCACTGATGCAGACCTTAGCTCAATTCGTTACATCCTCGCAACCCGCCATTGCGCCCACTACGAACGATCTCCGTCAGGGCAAGAACTGAGCTTGCAGGAGCTTGGTCAAGGTTGCTCCGCCGACCTCTAGGGAGCGATCATGTCGTCGCCAAATCCCTGGGAGGCTCGAAGCCTTTCCCAGGTGACCGCTTCTACATGTGCCTGGTACCTGTCGGCCGCGTTTCGGGCGAACTTGATCAGTATCTTCTTGCGACGCGCGGCGGCCAGCCGGGTTTCTTCTCCCATGCGGACAATTTCACCATCGTGGCGGTCGGCAAATATGAGCCCGGATTCCTCCGGGAGAAGGTCATAGGGAAACTGCCTGTCCACGGCCCAAAAGAACCGGTCACACCACTCCAGATAACCATGCCATTTCGAGTCGGACATGTAGTCGAGACGTGATGACTTGCACTCGACCACCCAGATTTCGCCCTTGGGTCCAACGCCGATGACATCGACTCGCAGTCCACCTGATGGCGAAAACTCGTCCAATGTCGCAAAGTCGTAATGTCGCCGCAAATGCCGCTGGACACCTCTCGCCAACAGCTTGCCGGGTGGAACTGTGGACTCCATTTCCCAATTATGGATTAATCTGCCACTTTGGCAATTGCCCAGGCCAGGGGAAACTGCAATTGGATGAGTACCGGATGAGGCGGGCAGCATGTGCAACTGAAGCGGGAACCCCGCCGAACCGCGGATCCGGTGCGTTGCACCATTCTACGTTACGTGCCTGCCGTGGGTCCTAGCACAATCGAAACCAAGAGCGCAGCGAGGCGTCTTGCCAAGCAACGCCGTGCCGAGGCGGCAAATCCTCAAGACGAGCGATTGGCGACGAACAACCTCCAGCATGCACTTGAAAGATACCCGACCGAGGCAAGGATATCCGGCTACCTGCCGATTGGAACCGAACTCAGTCCGGTCGCGGTCATGCAGAGTCTCAGCGACAAAGGCAGAGTCATTTGCGTTCCTGTCGTGGACAAGACCGATCATCCACTCAGATTTCGCCGGTGGTCTCCATCGGCGCGGCTGGTAATCTCAACGCATGGCATTCCCGTTCCGGCGGAAGGCAACTGGGAGCGCCCGCGAATACTGATCGTTCCCCTGCTCGCTTTCGACCATGTGGGTTTTCGCCTTGGTTATGGCGGGGGCTATTATGACCGGACCCTGGAGAGCCTTCGCCGGGGCGGCCCGACGACTGCGATAGGCCTTGCCTACTCCAGGCAGCAGATTGAACGAGTTCCAAGGGAAACATTTGACCAACCGCTTGATATGGTAGTAACCGAGCGGGGAATCGTCAGCTTCGCTGACACATTTCCAAACTGACGAGCACCAGCACTGATGCGCATTCTGTTTCTTGGCGATATCGTCGGCCGGTCCGGGCGCGACGCAGCGATCGCCAACGTCCCGAAACTTCGGGAACGGTTCAAACTGGATTTCGTGGTTGCCAATTGTGAGAATGCCACGCAGGGCCACGGAATAACCATGGCCCACGCAAGGACGCTCCTGTCCTGTGGCATCGACTGCATGACACTAGGTGACCATGCCTTTGACCAGCGGGAGTTGATTTCCACGATCGGTTCCGAATCCAGAATCCTTAGGCCGGAGAACATTGCTCACGCGGGGCCCGGTAAGGGGTTTGGAGTGTTTCATGACAACAGGAAGAGAAAGCTGCTGGTCATGGTGGCGGTCGGCAGAGTGTTTATGAATCAGCCCTTCGATGACCCGTTCAGGGCTGTAGACCGTGTCCTGTCCAAGTATCCACTCGGTGGAGCTGTCCATTCCGTCGTGATTGACTTCCATGCCGAGGCAACATCCGAAAAGATGGCTATGGGTCATTACTGCGACGGACGAGCCACACTGGTGGCCGGAACCCATACTCACGTGCCGACGGCGGATTCGACTGTCCTGAAGGGCGGAACCGCATATATTTCTGACGTCGGCATGTGCGGATACTACGATTCCGTGATTGGAATGAAAAAGGACGAGCCCATCAGCCGGTTTGTCACAGGAATAAGACGGCAACGGCTTGAACCCGCACCGGGCGAAGCCTCACTGTGTGGTGTGCTGGTCGAGTCTGATGACAATACTGGATTCGCACGCAGAATCGAACCGTTGCGCATCGGCGGTGTGATCTCGCAAGCCGTGGCCGGATCATGAAGGAGTAATGTTCGTGCGGGCTCCACTCTCCGTCATCGTCCCGACACTGAATTCGGCCAGTGACCTTCCCCGCCTGTCTGCTGGGCTCTCCGAAGGCATCCGAAGCAGTCTAATCCGCGAACTGGTAATTGCCGATTGCGGTTCGCGTGACGAAACTGCCGAGATTGCAGACAGACTCGGCGCCAGGATCATCACCACCAGCAGGGGGCGCGGCAACCAGTTGGCGGCCGGTGCCCGCGCTGCTGAAGGCGACTGGTTCCTGTTCCTCCACGCAGATACCTTCCTGGCCGAAGGTTGGGCGCACGAAGTAGAACAACACATCCGGTCTGGCCCGGACATGGCAGCCCATTTTCGACTTCGGTTTTCTTCGGGTGGATTCTTCGCCGCCTGGGTATCGGGCTGGGCCAATATTAGGTCGGCGGCGTTCGGTTTGCCTTACGGAGATCAGGGATTGTTGATTTCTCGAAAACTCTACCACGAAACAGGTGGTTACAGGGAAATTGAACTCTTTGAGGATGTCGAGATTGCCAGGGCGCTCAGGGGACGCCTCCAAGCGCTTCATGGATACGCTATCAGTGATCCTCGACGCTACATCGAGGATGGCTGGCTGATACGCGGGTCACACAACCTGGCAACATTCACACGGTATCTGACTGGTGCATCACCCGACCGGCTGGCACGCCAATATTACAGGCGGCATGAAAACTGACAGGGCTGCAGCCGGGGGACTGACTAGAACTCAATCAGAGAGGACTGCATGAATCTTGACTACGGCAGGAGGTATGTTGCGATTCCGGGACCATCGGTCGTACCTGACCGGGTCCTTCAAGCTATGCACAGAGCCTCCCCGAACATCTATTCGGGCGAGATCGTCGAGCTGGTCGAGAGGATACTGGATGATCTCAAGGCGATTGCGAGGACCGAGCATCACGCGGCGATCTATATCGCCAACGGTCACGGTGTCTGGGAGGCTTCACTTGCCAACACGCTCAGCCGGGGAGACAGAATACTCGTCCTTGCGACCGGCCCATTTGCGCTTGGCTGGGGTGGATTTGCCGAAAAACTGGGCATTGAGGTCGAATACATCGAGTTCGGTAATCGCGAGGGCATCGACTCCTCAATTGTACACGACCGCCTGAAGCAAGACACATCTCACGAATTCAAGGCCGTCCTTGCCGTCCATGTCGACACGGCAACTTCCGTACGCAACGACATTGCAGAATTGACAGACGCCGTTCGTTCGTCCGGTCACCCGGCTCTGGTCATGATCGACTGTATTGCCAGCCTGGCATGCGAAGCGTTCAGCATGGACGAATGGGGTGTTGATGTCATGATTTCCGGAAGCCAGAAGGGACTGATGACACCTCCGGGCCTCGGGCTTGTATTCTTCAGCGACCGGGCCAGGGCATCATGCGGGGAATCCTCCTTGCGGACGCCCTACTGGGATTGGGGCAGACGCATCGATCCTGAAGAGTTCTACTTCTATTTCTGCGGAACCGCGCCCACGCATCATCTTTTCGGGCTAGGCGAAGCGCTGGAGATGATTCTCAGGGAGGAAGGCCTGGAGGCCGTGTGGAAGCGACATGCCGTCCTGGCCAGTTCGATCTGGGCTGCTCTTGAGCGCTGGGGAACCGACGGAAACCTTGAACCAAACATACAGGACCCTTCCATGCGCAGCCATGCCGTTACCACGATTCGTGCCGGTGCTCCGTACGGTCAGAAGTTGCGGGAGTGGACGGAGAACAACTCGGGCGTGACACTGGGGATCGGATTGGGGATGGGGACCCGGGATGACCCGGAGTCGACTTCCTGTTTCCGAATAGGTCACATGGGCCACCTCAATCCGCACATGGTGCTGGGCACCCTCTCATCAATCGAATCCGGTTTCTCCGCGATTGGCTACCGGAGAGGGGAAGGAGCACTTGCTGCTGCTGCAAGGGTCTGCGCTAACAGAGCAGCATGACCTGCCCTACGAGATTGTGGTCAACCGCCTGCGTCAAGCCGTTCAAGTGCGCGCAAGTATACGTCTTCCTCATTCTCGAATTTCGCAAGGCGCGCTCGGTTTTCCGAAATGACTGAGTCCGGCGCACCACGAATGAAACCAGGGTTGGCGAGCCTCTTCTGCAATGTGGCGATCTCGCTTCTCGTCTTTTGAAGTGCGCTTTCCAGACGAGCCAATTCCGCTTCAAAATCAATGATCTGGTCTAGTTGTATACAGAAAGCACCACCCTCGACAGAAAGCGTTGCTGTACGCGCTGGTGCCGCTTCCGCCTTCGCGAAGGATTCGATTCTTGCCAGCTTTGAAATCAGTGCCAGATTGCCATCAAGCGCCGGGCGGAACTCTCTATCCAGCTCCAACTCCAATATCCCGACCCTTGCACCTGCCGGAACACGCATCAATGCCCTGACTGACCGGATTTCCTCGATAAATCTGATAACCCAGCCAACATCCCTGGCTGCGCGGCGATCTTCGAATTCCTCTGGCCGATACATCGGCCAGTCCTGATGCACGAGCATGTTCGGGCGTTCCGAAAGGCTCCAGATCTCCTCCGTAATAAAGGGCATGAAGGGATGGAGCAGAATGAGACACTGGTCGATGACCCAGGAAATCGTCCGGCGGGTTTCTACTGGCGTCTCTTCATCCCCGGAAGCGAGTAACTCCTTTGCAAACTCGAGGTGCCAGTCGCACACGCTTCCCCATACAAACCCGTAGAGTGCTTCTGCTGCTTCGTTGAAGCGATAGGCTTCCAGTGCAGAATCAACTGAATTCCGTACTTTCGCTGTCTCACCGACTATCCAGCGATTGACCGGATGGCTGACGGAACCGGGATCGAATTCAGCGTCTTGGCTGCACTGGTTCAGTTCAGCAAAGCGAACTGCATTCCACAGTTTGGTTCCGAAATTCCGGTACCCGGCGACACGGTTTTCCGACAGACGGAGGTCCCTTCCCATCGCCGCCATGGCAGCCAGAGTGAATCGCACGGCATCTGCACCGTACTTGTCGACCAGTTCAATCGGGTCAATGACGTTGCCTAGTGACTTCGACATCTTTCGACCCTGTTCATCCCTGACCAGGGCGTGCACATAGACAGTGTGAAACGGGATTTGACCGACGACTGAAAGCTGCATCATCATCATGCGGGCTACCCAGAAAAAGATGATGTCAAATCCGGTAACAAGCACATCGGTCGGAAAGTAACGCTCCAGATCCGGGGTATTCTCCGGCCATCCAAGCGTTCCGATTGGCCACAAGCCCGATGAAAACCAGGTGTCCAATACGTCAGGGTCCCTGGTGAGTTCGCGCCCTTCCGACTTCGCCTTTGCCTCCTGCTCGGTCATGGCACAATACTCATTGCCTTCAGAGTCATACCAGACTGGAATCTGGTGACCCCACCACAATTGACGTGAAATGCACCATGGTTCGATATTCTCTAGCCAGCTCAGATAGAGATTCTCGTATTGCTCCGGATAGATTCGGGTCCGGCCATCCTTCACCGCTTCAATTGCCTCGCCGACAATCCGGTTCGTGTCGACAAACCACTGATCGGTCAGGAAGGGCTCGATGGCGACCTTGGATCTGTCGCCGTGCGGAACGGCGTGCCGGTCTGCATCGACCCCGTCCAGCCAGCCCTGCTCTTCGGCAAGTTCAACGATGCGGACCCTGGCTTCGTACCGGCTGAGGCCGTCCAATTCCATTGCCTCTTCAGAAACATCGCATCCCTCGAGAAAGTCAGAGTTGCGCTGCAGGGCGATCTCGGCCCGGGTGGTCATCACATTTACGACGCGAAGACCGGTTCGATGACCCACCCCCCAGTCGTCAAAATCGTGTGCAGGCGTGATCTTGACCGCGCCCGTACCCTTCTCCGGGTCCGCATGGCTGTCCGCGACTATCGGGATTGACCTTCCAGCCAGAGGAAGCCTGACAGTCTTGCCGATCAGGCCGGCGTAGCGCAGGTCCGCCGGGTTGACTGCCACGCCGGTATCGCCAAGCATTGTTTCCGGGCGCGTCGTCGCGACGACAAGATAGTCCCTGATTTCCCATGACACAGCCTTGCCGGCTTCATCAAATGCGGTCGGATGCCGGTAGGTTTCTCCGTTTTCCAAGCGGTATCTGAAGCGCCAGAGCTTGCCGTCAACCTCGACCTGCTCCACTTCAATGTCTGAAATCGCGGTTTCAAAATGCGGATCCCAGTTTACGAGTCGCTTGCCCCGGTAAATGATGCCGTCATGGTAGAGTTGGACGAAGACCCGGAGAACGGCGTCATGAAAGCCCTTGTCCATCGTGAAACGATTGCGAGTCCAGTCGCATGACGCACCAAGCCTTTTCAACTGGTTGATGATCGCCCCGCCGGATTGCTGCTTCCATTCCCAGACCTTTTCCAGGAACCGCTCCCTGCCCAGTTCCCTGCGTGAAGGTTCTCCCCTTTCCACCAGTGATCGCTCGACAACCATCTGCGTTGCAATGCCGGCATGATCCTGTCCAGGCTGCCAAAGAACATCCTTTCCCTGCATCCTCTTCCAACGAGTGAGGATGTCCTGAATTGTGTTGTTGAAGGCGTGACCCATGTGAAGTACGCCGGTCACGTTCGGCGGTGGTATCATGATGCAATAGGGCTCTGCACCCGGCTGCGAATTCGCCCCGGCTTCAAATGCACCCGCCTCTTCCCATTTCTTGTAGATCCGGCCCTCTGACGTTACGGGGTCGTAGTGCTTTTCCATCATCCGCTTACCTGTCCTAGCAGGGTCTCATGCCGCAAAGTCCGGACGATTACTTGAACCTTCATCAGAATTGAAGCGATCAATAGTCCGGAGCAACAATTGGTGCCGGGCGACCTGCACTGCGACACATCGGATGCAGGGCCACGACCCCGGAACGAATGACCGACGCAACCGGCAAAGACTGTGAGAAGGTGCAGCAGGCGGAACCGGCGGGAGAATGAAAGGCACTCGCACTAACCTGTTGCCAGACATCAAGCGGCGTCTTATCGAGAGCCCATTCGCTCCCGACTTGACCAGGTGGTGCTGAAAGTCGGGATTTGTCGATTGTTCGAACGCAGCCGGATCAGACCAGGGGAATGAGATGAAGAAGTTCGGTGTCAGCCAGTCAATTGGACGAAAGGAGGATGTGAGGTTCCTGACAGGGACCGGAAAATACATCGACGACAGTGCGCCGGAGGGAGCATTGTTTGTCCAGTTTCTCTACTCACCCATTGCACATGGGAAGATCGTCTCGATCAACATCGATGATGCCCTCGAGATTGAAGGCGTCCATGCAATCTACACGGCCGCCGACCTCACCGCAGCTGGAATGCGAAACAGCATCAGTGCAAACATCCTCGAATTGCCGAATGGTTCGATGGCCGCCGCCCCGCCGCGTCCGGTTCTGGCACGGGACAAGGTGCGGTTCGTAGGCGAGCCCGTCGCGCTGGTTGCAGCGGAAACTCTGAACCAGGCGATGGACGCGGTCGAACTCATCGAGTTGGACATTGCAGAGCTTGAACCGCATGTCAGTGTCGAGGTCGGCGGACCCGACATTCACGAGGCGGCTCCGGACAACCTGGCATTTGATTGGTATCGTGGAAATCATACAGAAGTCGAAAGGATCTTTGCTGCTGCCCCGCGGGTCATTTCAATGCAGGTTGATGACCACCGAATCATTGCGAATCCGCTGGAGCCAAGGGGTTGCCAGGCCGAGTGGAAGAACGGAAGACTGCATGTCGCGATCAACGGCCAGGGGGTGTGGATCGCCAAAGATGCCCTGGTTGAAGTGCTCGGGCTTGGCAGTGAGAACATCCGCGTGACCACTCCGGATGTTGGAGGAGGTTTCGGGACGAAAGGCCTTACATACCCGGAACATTTCGCCGTTGCACAGGCGGCACGGATCCTGGGCCGTCCTCTGCGATGGATGGCCACGAGGTCGGAGTCGATGCTGACGGACAATTCCGGGCGTGACCTCTACTCCACGGTTGAAGGCGCATTCGATGAAGACTGCCGGTTCCTTGCATACCGGGTCCTGACCCGATGCAATCTCGGCGCGCATAATTCGCTCTTCGGACAGATGATCCAGACCGAACTGTCAGAAAAGGTCCTGACCGGAACCTACGACATCCCGGCCGTGTACTTCCAAGTGAATGGAATCTACACCAACACCAATCCTGTTGATGCCTATCGAGGCGCCGGACGTCCGGAAGCGATTTACATGATCGAACGGCTCATGGACCGGGCGGCGCGGGAATTCGGTTTGAGCCAATCCGAGTTGCGCCGCCGGAATTTCATTCCACCGGAGAAATTTCCCTATCAAAATTTCGGCCCAGAGGAATTCGATGTCGGTGAGTTCGACAGGGTACTGTCACGCGCTGAAGTAGAGGCGGACTTCGAGGGATTTGCCCGGCGCCGGTCAGAAAGCGCCCGCAATGGTGTTTTGCGTGGCCTGGGATTGAGCTACTACATTGAGGCCATTCTGGGCGATCCCAGCGAAACAACCAGGGTCGAATTTGCCGATGACGGAGGGGTCAACGTCTATGTTGGAACCCAGTCAAACGGCCAGGGGCACGAAACCGTCTATGCACAGATACTTCACGAACGCACCGGGATACCTTTCGAGAGAATCAGGTTGGTCCAGGGAGACAGCGACCTGATCAGGACAGGAGGCGGAACCGGCGGTTCGCGATCAGTGACCACGCAGGGCGTATCGATAAACGGCACTGCCGACAAGGTGATCGAGAAACTCATTCCCCTCGTTGCCGAAGAACTCGAGGCTCCGTTTGAAGATGTCCGGTTCGAAGACGGAACGTTCAGGGTTGAGGGAACCAACAAGTTCCTGCCCATCATGGACGCTGCCGAGTCGGCCAGGCTCAGGGGAAGGAGCGACCTGCTGGTGACACAGTTCACCACGGAACTGGCTGGAAGGTCGTTTCCCAACGGAGCTCATGTCTGCGAGATTGAAATCGACCCGGAAACCGGGCGCGTCGAAGTCGTCAAATACACGGTGGTCGATGACCTTGGAGTGTTGATGAACCCGATGCTTGCCGCCGGGCAGGTCCATGGCGGCATTGCCCAGGGCGTTGGCCAGGTTGTCATCGAACATGCGGAACATGACGAGTCCGGTCAGTTGCTTTCCGGAACATTCATGGATTATGCGATGCCCCGGGCATCTGATCTTCCCTTTATCGAATTTCACTCCGAGCCAACGCCCTCGGTAAACAACCCGATCGGAATGAAAGGCTGTGGCGAGGCAGGCACGATTGGTGCAATGGCTGCTGCCGCCAACGCAGTTCAGGACGCAGTCTGGGAACTGGGCGTTCAGGAAATAAACATGCCAATCACTTCCGAGAAGATCTGGCGTGAGATCGCGAAGGCCGGCTGATCGCGGGTCCAGTCCTGGTTGCGGCGCAAACAACCCGTCATTCACGACTTGTTTGCGCAAACGGTTGCCAGACGCGCTGGACTGCCATGGCGTGTTCGCCGGGTCGGCGAGCATCTGCAACCGCGACAGAGACGGCGCCGGGCTTCCGCCCTCACTTCATACCGAGGCCCTTGAGCAATCCTTCCACCGCCGAAACCGGCCATGTTTCAGCGGGGGCCGACTGGACCCGTGTGAAGTTCTCTTCGGGATTGTACACCGGAATTCCCAAGCCAAGGTGCTTGACTGTCATTATCCCGACAGCGACCAGCAGCTTATACTTGGCGATGCTGAATTCATTCTTCGCGGCAATCAGGTCACTGCCGGCCGCCAGAACGTCCTGTTCCGAGTCAACAACGTCCAGGGTTGTCCGCAGGCCAAGGCTCGCCTCCTGCTTGACGCCCATGAGCGCCAGTTCCGTCGCCGCCACCTGTAGTTCGCGGGCCTCGATCGACGATCCGGCAATCTGGAGTCTGGTCCAGGCCGCCGATGCCTGCTGATCCACTATCCTTGCTGCCTGATCAAGTTCGAACCTTGCCCTCTCAATGTTCGCGATCCCCTTTCGTTTGGCAGAATCCGCCCTGCCACCGGCATAGAGTGGCATTCTGGCGGTAAGGGAAATCGTCGCCGAATCTGTTCCTCTTTCCCACTCTCCGACTTCCCGGTTTGCTGACACGGTGCCTCCCAGGAAGACCTTCGGAACGAACTGGGCCTCGATCTGCTTCAGCGTCAATTGAGCAGCGGCCACGGTGTGCTGCCCCTTGGCTATGGATGGGTGGTACCGGCGGCCAATGGAAAGTGCTTCATCGAGCGAATCCGGAGTATCCGGGTCCGGAGGTAACGACAATGTCTGACCGGGATAAATCCCGGTGGCAAGCCGGTAGGTCTGACGCGCAATCTCCAGTTCACCCTGCCGCAACAGGACCTCGCTCCTTGCTGCAGCCAACCTGGCTTCGACCAGGCTCACGTCAGTCCGGGTGCCCTCGCCGAGTTCAAAACGGCCCCTCGCCGCCTCCAACTGGGTTTCAAAAACTCGAAGCCCGTTCTCGGCCAACTCCAGCAACTCCCTCTGGAGAATGACGTCATGATAGGCAATTGCCGCGTTGAGCAGGACCGACTGTTCGACTTCAAGCAATGTTTGGCGAGCCGCCATGACCGTTTCCCGGGCTGCCTCGGTCGCAAGCTTGCCAGCACCTCCATCGGAAACGAGGAGTTCAGCAGTCAGGCTCAATGCGGTATTGACGTCACCGTCGGTCGACCTCGGTCCCATCCTCTCGCCAGAGCCAGGAGACCGCGCCAACCTGCCATTAATGGAAGCTGCAGCATTGAGCGTGGGCCGGAGTGCGGCTACGGCTTCTGCGACCGATTCATCCTGTGCCCGCAACAATGCACGTGACGATTCAAGAAGTGCACTGTTTCGATATGCGGCAATAAACGCATCCGCCAGTGATTCTCCCGAAGCGGGGCTGGATGCAACGCCGACTACCGACACTGCAACCACGACCGCGTTCAAGAACGCCCTTTTGATCATTCCCCCAAACTCCCGGCTTGGATACTAGCCGGGACCCTTCATAGAGATCAACTAAAATACGAACTCCTTCTTCTGCTCATAACCGGGTAGAATAGGAGCCTCTGCATTGAATACCATTCGCCAGGCTATGACGCTGCCGCGCCTGATGCCCACCCTGCACTCTCCCGGCTGCCTCTTGCAAAATATGCTTCCGATCTTCCCGCCTTCCTTCAGCTGGGAAATGATCTTGTCCGGTATGAATTCAACGCCACCCTGAACCGTAATGACATCGTAAGGACCGTGCCTTGGCGCACCTTCAGCAAGCGGTCCAACCTGTGAGACGGCGTTGTCCACGGACAGTCTTGCAAAGTTGCTTTCGGCAGTTTCCGCCATGCCCGCATCTTCTTCCAGCGCGACAACGCCTTCCGCCATTCGGGCGATGATTGCAGATGAGTAACCCATCCCGCAACCGATATCGAGCACGAATTCATCCGGCCTTATGTTGAGTTCGTTCAACATCTTGGCCAGCACTCGCCTGTCAAGCACGACCCGGCGGTCGGAGAGGTGAATGTCCATACCCGCGTAAGCGATCTGCCTGCTGGCGTCCGGAACGAACTCTTCCAGCGGAATCTCGAGCATGGCGCTAATGATCGGATACTTGGTTACGTCCGACGGCCTGATTTGACTGTCGACCATTGCAATTCTCTGCCGGTCAAAATCGGTCATCATCTGTGCGGTCGACCCTTTCTGATTCAGGACACGCCCAGAACTGCCACAGTCCCGCGGCGGGCTGCAATGTTTCGATCGTGCCAGCTTGTGGTTCGTTTTCTCAAAGTGACTGTTCCTCAAAATCTGGCGGCAACGCGCCTCACAGCATCAATACGTTGTGCATTCGGCGGATGACTGCCCAGGAACTGATTTCCTGGGTCAGGTACGCGGTTGAACAATTGTACGCCAACTACCGAATCGAATCCGGCGTTTTCGGCAATCACGGCTCCAAGTTCGTCCGCTTCGATTTCGTGCTCCTTGGAATATGCCCTCGAGCCAATGAAGGATCCCAGCCTGAACGCACTGTCAAACGAATCCGCACCGGCCTGAGGTCCCACATCGGAATTCCTGGCGATCGCTGCACCTGCAAGGCCAAGCAGAACACCGCCGACCATGGCGGATTTCTGCTGCTGGGGAATATGTCCCAAGATGTGGTGGGCAGCTTCGTGTGCAGTCACGAACGCAATTTCGTCCTTGTTGGCGAACTCCGCAATCATCCTTTGAGTAAAGACAATGAGTGGCCAGCCATTCCGGTCGACCGTCTGGTAGGCATTCATCGGGGCAGCAGGGTCAGGGTCGACTGCAATCTTGAAATCGCAGTTCAGCCCGGGACTGATGCGATTGCATGTGCTTTCTGC
Organism: Paracoccaceae bacterium; assembly: GCA_963664715.2. Lineage (GTDB taxonomy): Bacteria > Pseudomonadota > Alphaproteobacteria > Rhodobacterales > Rhodobacteraceae > JAPOXR01. The sequence goes on along the minus strand of CAXXUY010000002.1, from coordinate 247,401 downwards.
CACCGGTTCAACTGCAGCTGCCACTTCCATGAAATCGTCAACATGCCTGTCTTCAACTCTCACCGGAGAGGCCTGGACCTGGTGCCTCCGCTCGGGCAACTCATCATCCACGCACCCTGCAAGAACCGTTGCTGAAAGCACCGTCAGAATCAGTGCCTTGTTCAATCGATCATGCACCATCACGAACAGTCCCGACTCCGCCACTTGAATCCGGGTTGTGATCTATCGACAGGCCAGCCCAATGTAAATCCGCTCCGGCCGAAGCCAGGGACTACTGGCGCTGCCCTGGCTTCCAAGGGTTGACAGCAATTCCGGTCCGGGACCGTGGCTTGAAGGACTCCCCACCTCAAATCCCCGTAATGGCACAGTTCGCCCCATTCCCAGACAATCCGGAGCCATCATCAACGCTGCTTGTCGGCAAATTCGGGCAAGTCACGAAACAGATCCAGCGCTTCCGGATTGGCGAGTGCTTCAGTGTTTGTGACGGGCTTTCCTTCGATCACGTTTCTGACCGCCAATTCGACGATCTTCCCGGATTTGGTACGAGGAATGTCAGCGACGGCCACAATCCTGGATGGCACATGCCTGGGGGATGCGTTTTCCCTGATTGTCCTCCTGATGCTGTCCTTCAGCTCCTCGGTCAGAATCGAGCCCGGCCTCAACCTGACGAACAGCACGACCTCCGTATCGCCCTCTCTTGATCTTCCGACGACCAACGCCTCGACGACCTCGTGAACCTGTTCGACAGGGCGATAGATCTCGGCAGTGCCGATCCTGACTCCGCCCGGATTCAATGTGGCATCGGATCTGCCATAGAACACCAGCCCTCCCTGTTCGGTCAATTCAACCCAGTCGCCATGGTGCCACACATTCGGGTAGCGCGAAAAATACGCATCATGGTACCTCTTGCCGTCCGGGTCGTTGGCAAATCCGACAGGCATGGACGGATGCGGCGATGCACAAATGAGTTCGCCTGCCCTGCCAGTGACCTCTCTGCCAGCCTCGTCATAGACCTTGACATTCATTCCAAGGTGTCGCTTTTGACACTGGCCGCGATACACTGGGCTAATAGGACTTCCACCAACAAAGCATCCAATGATGTCAGTGCCACCGGCGATCGATGACAGGCAGACATCTTCCTTCCAATTCGAATACACGTAGTCAAACGCTTCGGGAGACAGCGGCGAGCCGGTGGAGAGAACCGCACGGAGTGGTCCCAGGTCACAGATTGCGGCCGGATTCGCGCCTGCCTTTGAACATGCGTCGAAATACTTGGCCGACGCGCCGAAATGTGTGACGCCTTCAGCTTCCGCGATTTTCGCAAGGCGGCCCGCGTCTGGATGTAGTGGTGAACCATCGAAGAGGACCAGTGTAGCTTCGGAAGCCATCGCACTCACGAGCCAATTCCACATCATCCAACCGCAGGTCGTGAAGAACATCACCTTGTCTCCCGGCCTGACGTCGCACTGCAGCCGGTGTTCCTTCAAGTGCTGCAGAAGCGTCCCGCCGGCGCTGTGAACAATACACTTTGGCAATCCGGTTGTTCCGGAGGAAAACAGAATGAAGCCCGGATCGCGAAATCGCACCTGTTCAAATCGGGGCTCGTTGCAATCGGAGTCGGAAACATACTCCGAGAGAGTTGGATGTCCGCCGGAACTTGACCGAAGACTCGCCCCGACGCCGTCATATGGACAGATGACCAGCCTGGGCCGGGACCTCAGCTTTCCGGCGACCTGGATTGCTGTCCTGGCTGTGTCGAACCACTTTCCACTGTAGAAGTAGCCATCCGCACAAAACATGACCTTCGGCTCAAGTTGTCCAAACCTGTCCATGATGCCGGACATGCCGAAGTCCGGCGAACAGGAAGACCAGACCGCACCGATACCGGTAACGGCAAGCATCATTGCAATGGCTTCAGGCGTGTTGGGAACCACGGCCACGACCCTGTCACCTACGCCCACGCCGTCATTTGTCAGTGCGTCCTGAATTTTCGACACGAGCCGGCGAAGTTCGGCCCGGTTCATTTCCCGCCTGTGGCCATTCTCCGAGTGAAATATAAGACTGCTGCCCGGTGGAGATTTTCGCAGGAGGTTTTCCGAATAATTCAAGTACGCTTCCGGAAAGTATCTTGCATCTTCGATTGTCTCTCCAAGGTCCAAAACCGTTCCGCCTCGATCTCCTATTACCTCGCAATAGTCCCAGACATTCTCCCAAAATGAGGATGGTTCGTTGATCGAAAAATTCCACAACTCGTCATAGTCGAACGGTTCGGAAGAGCACCCGACTTGTACCCTTTGCATGAATTCGTACAACAGAGTCTGCCGTACACGTGCAGGTGTCGGCTTCCATAGTTCCAGAGTTTCAGAATCCGCACTCTGCATCACAATTCAGTTCGCACTCTGATAGTTGTCACCATTCCTGTATGCCCAACTCAATCCGGATATTTGGCAGGACATAAACCAGGCTGGCAACACCAGGCGCGCGGAAAAGACGGATCCATATCCTTGCTGTCTTCAACTCCACGGCTTGGCAACGCTTCGGTCAGCGGATCTTAAGGTCTTCCATGCTCAGGCCGCGACCCAATGCCGCGTCAACCCATTTTGGGTTGCGCCCTCTGCCGCTCCATTTCAAATCATGGTTATCCGGGTCCTGATATTTGGGCGGAACCTTTCGTCCGGCCATAGCGCTCGGCCTGTTGCCGACCCGTTTCTTGTCATGCCCCGCTACGACGAGATCGTCGAGACTATATCCATACTTCTTTGCCAGTTTGGACACGTGAACAAGTGCCTTAGCCTTCTTGGTTTCGTCAGACCGGCCGTCCAGTGTTTTCTGGACTTTTCTCTGAAGTGCCTCAAGCTGGGTATTGCTCATTGCATTCAATTGGGCCTGTTTAATCATTGTTTCGTTCCCTTCTTATGGAACAATTAGTCGCAATATATTGTTCTTGTTTTTGTTCAAGATTTCAAGACATAATTCCTGAAGGTCGTTCCGACCGGTTCTGGCCTTTACCAGAAGACTGGATCAATAACTTTCCCAAATTGGCTTCGATGACTAACTGGGCTGTCAATTCCTGAATTCCAGAAACTCCGATCACAATTCTGTGTGGCAGCTCATTTTCCAGATTTTGTTCATTGGATTTCCAACTGTCACACGGGGTTCAGTTAGCAGGCATTTTGATTGAAAGCACAAAATCCTGACAACTTTATTGACCGAATAACCACGCTACTGTCCTGACGCCAGCAATGCATGGCCTACCGGCAAAGGTCAAAGCCAGGTTCCCGGGAGCAAACTAATCGGCAATTGCAATCTGCCATGAATTGGCTCCGGAGCCCAAATCCGGGGATGAGGTTGTCAGGACCTGTCCTGTTTCAGGCAAATGACGGCCTGAACGAAGATAAACACAATTCATTCCGGCACACCGACACTCCAGCGACAGAATTTCGCCTATTCACTCCACTCCCTTCATTTCCCGCCGGATCTGGACCCAACGGGGATACAATGCAGGGTCTCGTGACAATGCGCCTATAAAGTTGTCAACCAACAACGGAAACCACCCGATTTTGCCCATAACAAGCCACTCGCTGTCACAATGTGCGATTTACACCCCACGAATTACTCGGCCGCGTCCATTTTCGAGGCATTGAGTTTTGCAAAATTCTCGGCGCCGATACGATCATGAAGGTCGATTTGCGTTTCAAGGAAATCAATGTGGCCCTCCTCATCCGCCAGCAGTTCCTCGAATAGCGCCATGGATACGTAGTCGCCAACATCGTGGCAGTACCCGCGCGCCTCCTTGTAGAGGGCATGGGCATCGTGCTCTGCGGCCAGGTCATGTTCCAGTGCCTCCTTTGGCGATCGGCCAATTCGAAGCGGTTCGATGGTCTGCAGGTCCGGGTGGCCTTCCAGAAAGATGATCCGAGTAATGATCTTGTCTGCGTGCTGCATTTCCTCGAGACTCTCCTCGCGGCTCTTGTTTGCCATGTTGCCGAGTCCCCAGTCTTCCTGAAGCCTGTAATGCAACCAGAATTGATAGACAGCAGTCAATTCGCTTCTCAGCGCTCGATTGAGATACTCGATTACCTTTTTGTCGCCTTGCATGATCTGGATCCCCGTGTGGCACAGTCCCACAAGAAATGAAGTTGCCGGACCGCGCAGATTCTGATGCCTTCGCATGCAGCAGTGACGAGGCGGAACACTTCCATTGTGGTCCGATGCAGTGCCAGGGCACGAGAGGCATCCCAACGCCTTCCGCAATATCAGGAACCGTAGTCCGCATCCAGTCGGCAACCTTCCTTGTGCCAGACCTTACCGCAGGCTTCACGGAACCACGCGATGACAAGCACGGCATGGCAGTCCACACCCAAAATCAGGACCGACCTGCCTTGTCTTCAGGTTGACCAGTCGGGACTCCAGGTGGATACGTCGTTTTCCTCTCGACAAAGCCGTTTCAGTCATCCCGTTTGCAAGTGAATCACCGGCCCCATGCTCTTCTCTTGAGACCACGAAGGAAGGTTGGATAGGACAAGCCAGCGGCCTCTCCTGGAATGCGGCCGAATCGATGCTGGAGGGGGCATTTCGTCCCGGTTCAACTGATATCGTTCCCGGATGATCCAACAACCGTCTGAAACAGCACGAAAAATCTGGCCGGGTGCTGGTTGAAGAAGGATGGAGGCGAGTACCGGATTCGAACCGGTGTTCACGGATTTGCAGTCCGCTGCGTAGCCACTCCGCCAACTCGCCTGATTGCCCGGCTGTTAATAGCCCTTTTGCGGAACAGTGGCAATTTCAGTATCCGGAACTCGCGAGCATTCCCGTCTTGATAGACTGCGCTTGCGCAACCCCGTCCAGGTACGCCTTTTGTTCATTACGTTCTTTGTCGTGAAAATACCTGCCCACAGGTTCTGTGTTTTTCCGACAGCAGATTATAGAGTTTGGCGTTGCAGGTCCTCGCCTGCAGAATCGACAGGGGAAGAATCGACATTTTGGAGACAATGATTGGGATTGCTGCCCGACCTGTTTCTTGACTGGTTTCACAGACAAGGGTGGGAATTGAGACCCCATCAGGAGGACATGATCCGTCATGGCCGGGAAGAGGCATTGTTGTTGATTGCCCCCACCGGTGGGGGAAAGACACTCGGCGGCTTTCTTCCAACACTGATCGAACTCGCGGATGGCAACCATTCCGGACTTCACACCCTCTACGTTTCGCCGCTGAAAGCACTCGCCGCCGACATGAAGAGAAACCTCTCGGCGCCGGTTTCCGAATTGGGGTTACCGATCCGGATTGAAGACCGGACAGGCGACACCAGCCAGACGATCCGTCGTAGACAGCGCGTGAACCCACCCCACATTCTTCTCACAACCCCGGAGTCACTCGCGTTGATGCTGTCTTATCCGGACTGCGGAAGGATTTTCGGATCGTTGCAGCGTGTGATCTTTGACGAGATCCACGCGCTCGCAGAGTCGAAAAGAGGCGACCAGTTGATGCTCTGCGCGTCCAGGCTCCAGGGAATGGTTCCGCACATTCGGAGAGTCGGGCTTTCGGCCACAGTGCGCGATCCCGATGCAATGGCAGACTTCATGTCTTCATCTCCCGGCGGTTGCAGTATCGTCAAGGCGGACGCCGGTCCGGATCCGGATATCCGAATGATGGAGCCGCGCAATCCACCACCATGGAGTGGAGGTGGTGCCCGACACGCAGTCGCAGATGTGCTGGAAGAAATAGGCAGGGCAAACACAACGCTTGTCTTTATCAACACCAGGGCACAGGCAGAGTTGTTCTTTCAGGCTCTCTGGCGCGAGAATACTGCAGGCCTTCCGATAGCCATCCATCACGGCTCACTTTCCCGAGAGGCCCGTTCCAAGGTCGAATCCGCCATGAGTCGGGGGGAGTTGCGAGCAATCGTGTGCACCGGCACTCTGGATCTGGGGATTGACTGGGGCGACGTTGACCTTGTCATCCAGGTGGGTGCACCAAAGAACATCAAGAGGCTGGTTCAGCGTATCGGAAGGTCTAATCACCGCTATGACGCGCCCTCTCGTGCAATTGTCGTTCCGGCCAACAGGTTTGAAGTGATCGAGTGCGTTGCGGCTCTGGAAGCGGTCAAGGCACAGGATCTCGACGGTGAACCAAGAGGACCGGGACCGAAGGATGTAGTGTGCCAGCATATCCTGCTCAGGGCGTGTGCCGGACCCTTTGAAGAGAGTGAACTCTACCGCGAAGTCGCGACTGCCGGACCGTTCCGGTATTTGACCAAGAGCGAATTCGATGAGTGCCTCGGCTTCTGTGCGACCGGGGGATACGCGCTGGAAGCATACGACAGGTGGCAACGCCTCAGGCAGGATGAAGATGGAAGGTGGTCGCTGCGGGATGCCCGAACAAGCAGGTCCATCCGCATGAATGTCGGGACCATCGTGGACTCGGAGAAACTCAAGGTCCGCCTGGTCAGAAAGCGGGGAGGTGCGCCGCTGGGCGAAGTGGAAGAGGCATTTGCCGCGACACTGGTGCCTGGTGATACCTTCCTGATCGGAGGCAAGACTGTCAGGCATGTGAAGATACGCGAAATGGTGGTTGAAGTGAGCCATGAGCGTAATCGGATGCCGAAGATCGCAGTGTTTTCCGGAACCAAGTTCTCGTCCTCGGTCTTGCTGTGCCAGCGCGTAATTGCCCTCTTGCAGGCTGGGCATTGGCCGCATTTTCCTCCGGAAATCTCCAACTGGCTCCAGACTCAATTGAGGATGTCCAGAATGCCGAGGGCCGACCGTCTTCTGGTCGAAAGCTTCAGACATGAAGGGAAGGAGTGCTCATGCTTCTACGGCTTTGCCGGAAGAAACGCCATGCAGACACTGGGACTCGTCCTGACCAGGAGAATGGAGGAAGCTTGCCTTGATCCGCTTGGATTCGTTGCAAATGACTATGCCGTGCTGATCTGGGGCCTGGGCCGGATTGACGACCCGTCAACACTCTTTGACAAGACTGGCCTGAGTGACGGCCTGGACTCTTGGCTGGCAGACAATGCCGTCATGAAACGGACATTCAGGAACGTCGCCACCATCTCCGGCTTGATTGAAAGAACCCTGCCAGGAAAACGGAAGACCGGCCGCCAGGTCACATTTTCGACGGACATAATCTATGACACGTTGCGAAAATATGATCCGGAACACATTCTGCTAAGGATCACGAGAGAAGAGGCTATGCGAGGACTCGTCGATTACTCCAGAATCGAAGAAATGATTGACAGGGTCGGCGGTCGGATTGACCCCGTCAGGACCAGCAGGGTGACTCCATTGGCTGCGCCATTGCTGCTGGAGGTCGGAACGGTTCCGATCCGGGGAAGAGCCGAGGATATCCTGATAGAGGAGATAGCCAGGCAAACCGGAAACGAACGGATTCAGTTGCATGCCTGAAAGTCATCTCCAGGAGCATGAGAACTTTGTCGAGTTCATGTTTCATGGTCACAGGTTACGGGCCCATGCTACCGGAGCCCTGCAATTGCTGGACCATGGTGTACTGGTTGTCTCTGATCTTCACCTCGGAAAGTCCCGGCGCATCGCCAGACGAGGCGGTACCTTGCTGCCACCGTATGAAACGTCCGATGCGCTGTGTCGCCTGGCTTGCGATCTTGTCCTGACCAGGACCAACATCCTGATCTGCCTGGGCGACAGCTTCGATGACGATCAAGCAGCAACCGAGGTATTCGGATCACATGGTGACCAGATCGTTGAAATTCAGCGCAAGATACGCTGGATCTGGGTCAGCGGAAACCATGATGCGAACCCTGAGGTTGCCGGTGGAGAGGTCGTTCAGGAATTCGAACTCGGTGATCTCATGTTCCGCCATGTCGCATCTGCCGAATGCGAGAGGGAGGTTTCCGGGCACTACCATCCCAAGGCTAGCGTCTCGGCGAGAGGAAGAAGAGTCAGCAGATCCTGTTTTCTCGTAGACCAAAACAGGATCATCCTGCCTGCCTACGGCACATATACCGGGGGCATGGACTGCCGGGAGGAACCTCTTGTATCGATCATGTGCAGTGATGCTCTCGCCATATTGACGGGAACCCGGGCAAGTATCATCAAGATGCCCGTACGGTCTGCCAACCGTTAGATACGGAACGCCAATCAGACGATCAGGTCTGCAGGTTCTTCAAGATTGTTTGCACGGCAACAGGCCGTAACGGTGTTTGCAAGCAGGCAAGCTATCGTCATCGGACCGATCCCACCCGGAACCGGAGTTATGGCACCGGCGAACTTGCTGCCAGCGACACGGCTCACATCTCCAACGAGCCTGTGCCTGCCTTCTCCCAGTTCCGGAGCCGGAACCCGGTTGATTCCAACATCAATTACGGTAGCGCCTTCCTTGATCCAGTTGCCTTGCACGAACTCCGGTCTCCCGACTGCGGCAACCAATATGTCCGCTCGTCTGCAGGTCGCTGGCAGGTCCCGAGTTCTGCTGTGGGCAATCGTGACAGTGCAGTGTTCCCTGAGCAACAGGTTCGCCATCGGTTTGCCGACGATGTTTGATCGACCGATGACGACCGCATTCATCCCGGACAGATCACCATGGAGGTTGCGCAGGAGCATGAGGCAGCCAAGCGGAGTACAGGGCACCATGCATTTTTGACCGGTCGCGAGCAAACCGACGTTCGAGATGTGAAATCCATCGACATCCTTGGCCGGATCAATCGCATTGATGACCGCATTCGCATCGATGTGGTCAGGTAGGGGCAACTGCACGAGAATCCCGTCGACGCCCGGATTCTCGTTGAGGCGGTTGACATGTCCCAGAAGTTCTTTTTCGCTGATCGTCCTGTCAAACACCTTCTTGAACGAGACCATCCCGACTTCAGTGGTCTGTTTGGACTTGTTGCGTACATAGACCTGGCTGGCGGGGTCCTCGCCTACCAGCACGACAGCCAGGCCCGGCGCAACACCGGTCCGTGTCTTCAACCGAGTGACCTCATCGGCAACCCGCTTTCTTACGTCAGCAGCAAAACTCTTCCCATCAATGATTCTTGCCGGCAATTTCACACCTCCAGTAAATGTTCGTGCCAGAACACGCGAAGCAGGATTGGTCGTAAGCCAAATTCAGCCAGACTCCCACCGACCATCACTTGGCGGGCAGCACGGTCCCCGTGGGCAGTCGCCTACATTTTCCGCCGCGATGGAGACAAGTCTGTCCACAACGCCAGGACCTGCACTGAAAGTGCGTAATTCAGCAGTCGACCGAGGCCTACGAAACATGATCGGATACCGGCCCGTGATCGTGAGGCCATGGCGGCTGGACCGGAACGAATAACCTGACGGATTCCCCGGTCTTCACCGTGCCTTCACTCTCCACCCATGCGGTCACGCCGCGTCGGTTCTTTGCCGAAGATTTGAATTTTCTGCCGAAACCCGGCATTTCCTTCTCGATCTCGCGCGCGGGAAGATTGCATGGCAGATTCTCCAGATCAATGACCAGGGTCACTCCATGTTCGAACTGGATCCTGGAACACGGCGGAACCAGGGTGAAATCCGGAATTCCTTTCAGAACAATATTTGCTCCGAGAAGATCGGGTGTGACTTCATCCATCCCCATGTCAATTGCGATCAGCTTGAGTTCCTCAGCCGAGACAATCGAGAGTTGGCGCGTGTTTCGTATTTCCGTGCCCTGCTCGTACAACTCCTCGACACGGACGCATGCAGGACGAGTAAGGCCGCCATGAGACTCCCCCACAATACCGGCAAATCCGACCGCAAGTTCACTCCGGCCGGCCGAACGCAGAGTGGAATCTCGGTCTGCCACACAGCCAAGCCATTCCACCATGGCATTGAAACCCGGATCTCGAAAAGAAGCCATAGACCTATCCTGCCGCGAACTCGCCTACAGACCGGCCAATCTGCTGAAGCGAATATGTTTCACCCAGTCGCGATGCAACCAGTTTGCCGGATGACTGCCCGAAGGCCGGATGGCCCGTTGCCGATCGCGACCGGACCACGGGCAACTTGCTCCACTTTCGTATGTCGGCCCAGTTCAACCTTGGATACGAACTCCAGCTGAAGAAGAAAATGTCGCCAGTTTCCGGACTGATGGATTGATCCGGTCGGAAAATCAACCTTCGGTTCAACCTGTGTCGAGAATCGACTGATGCGGGACCTCAGCGCTTCCTGGCATAGGATCGATGCCTACCAACCGGGAGTGACATCGGGTCACGACCGCAAATCCGGAACCGGCTGTTCAGAGGATCGTAGAGCCCGACCGGGCCGCTTCCGGTACTCCGCTCTGCATTCGGGATCGCCGTCGCCCGACGTCACGGACCACCTGCCTGGCAACGGCGATGCAGGGAAGCAGCCCCCGCAGGGCGGGCCGGACCGACAAAGAACCGGATCCGGAACCCGGATCCGTGCAATGGAGTGATCGGCCTGCACCCTGATGGAGAGGGATTTTGAGCTATTTCAGGATAGTTTGAACGGCTTTTGTCGACCGAGTACCATGGCAGATCCAATCATTGGGATTCAGCCAATTCCATTCAAGCAATTCATGAACAAGTGCTGCCGCAGGGCAGCATCTGCCAACAGGAGCCCGGCAGGTCGGGCTACGACGTCTCCATGCTGGTTTCCGGGTCCGGCCCTGCGACACTCTTGCCGGATTTGGGAATCATGGTTGCGGGCTTCTTCGGAAACGGTATCGCGTTGGAAACCGGCTGTTCCGATTCAATCGGATGCTTGCCATCCATGACCCTCTTTATCTCCTCGCCGGTCAACGTTTCGAACTCCAGGAGGCCTGCTGCGAGCCGTTCAAGTCCGTCCTCTTTCTCCGTCAGGATTGAAAGTGCGCGCTGGTATCCCTCATCCACAATGCGGCGAATCTCCATGTCGATGAGCTTCTGGGTCTCCGGGCTGGTACGGTCACCCTGCACATACCCGGGCTGATTGTCCTGATTTCCCGAATAGTCGATCTTTCCAAGCTTCTCGGACATTCCAAACTGGGTGACCATTGCCCGGGCAATTCGCGTCGCCTGCTTGATGTCTGATGCGGCCCCGGACGACACGTTATTGGAACCGAAAATCAACTCCTCGGCTGCACTGCCGCCCATGGCCATCGCAATCTTGGATTGGTACTTCGTAAAGGTGACCGACAACTCGTCACGTTCCGGCATGGAGTGAACAACTCCCAGCGCCATCCCCCTCGGGATGATCGTTGCCTTGTTGATCGGGTCGTGCTGCGGAACACTCAATCCGACAATTGCGTGACCGGCCTCATGATACGCTATCCGTTGCCTGTCTTCATCAGTCATCACCATTGACCGGCGTTCGCTTCCGAGAATGACCTTGTCCTTGGCATTTTCAAAATCGTCCATGGCAACGTTCCGGCGGCCGACCCGCGCTGCCATCAATGCAGCCTCATTAACCAGATTGGCAAGATCTGCCCCGGAAAACCCGGGCGTTCCCCTGGCAATGCCCCTCAGATCGACATCGGGTCCGAGTCTTACCTGTCGAGCATGCACCTGCAGGATCTTCTCCCTGCCCTTCAGATCGGGAACCGGAACAACGACCTGCCTGTCGAAGCGTCCCGGTCTCAGCAGTGCCTGGTCCAGGACATCCGGCCTGTTAGTGGCTGCGAGTATGACAACACCCTCATTTGACTCGAATCCGTCCATCTCGACCAGCAGCTGGTTGAGCGTCTGCTCCCGCTCGTCATTGCCACCGCCGATGCCAACGCCCCTGGCGCGACCGACCGCATCAATCTCATCTATGAAAACTATGCAGGGTGCGTTCTTTTTCGCCTGGTCGAACATGTCGCGCACACGCGACGCGCCGACCCCGACAAACATCTGCACGAAGTCAGACCCGGAAATCGTGAAGAACGGCACGCCTGCCTCGCCGGCGATGGCTCGGGCAAGCAAGGTCTTCCCGGTACCCGGCGGCCCAATCAGCAACGCACCTTTCGGGATCTTTCCTCCGAGTCGAGAGAACTTGTGTGGTTCCCGAAGAAACTCGACGATTTCCTCGAGTTCCTCCTTCGCCTCGTCAATTCCCGCAACGTCGGCAAAGGTTGCCCCAACCTGGTCTTCAGTCAGCAATTTGGCCGGCGACCTGCCGTAGCCGAACATTCCTGCTGGTCCACCACCTCCCTGCTTGCGGTTCAGGTAGATGAGCAGCGCAAGCAGCAAGAGACCAAGAAGCAATCCAGTCATCTTGTCTACCGTTCTCCCGTCAAATTACCGGCAATTGTCCAATGCCGGACACCGTTGGCTATCCACGACTTCCGCCCCTGCCACACCCGCCACCACGGCGGCCGGAAAGAAAAACTGTTCTATGTCGGTTCCGGCTCCAGGTAACCACCGGATTTCCTGGACTGAGGCTTCCGCATCTTTGGAATCGACGTCACTGTACTCTTCGGATCGTCGGAACCCTGATCATCATCATTCCGTCCCAGCGGTTCACCCTTGAGGACCTTCGTAATCTCGTCACCCGTAAGCGTTTCATACTCGAGCAATCCCTCGGCCAGACGATCAAGTTCCTTGCGCTTGTCAGTCAGAATTCCCTTGGCAATCTCATATCCGGAATCGCAAATCCTCCTGACTTCGGAATCGATCTTCTCCTGTGTGTCCGGGCTGATCTTCGGGCCCTGCGTGAGTCCACCCAAATAGGTCTGCTGTTCCTGGGCGTAATCAATGTTGCCCAGTTCCTCAGACATCCCGAACTTCATGACCATCGCTCGGGCAATCCTCGTCACCTGTTCGATGTCAGATGCAGCTCCGGACGTAACGTTCTCCGGACCAAACACCAGTTCCTCGGCGGCCTTGCCACCCATCGCCATGGTAATCTTGGATTTGTACTTTGTGAGCGTCACGGACAGCTGGTCACGTTCCGGCAATGCGATTACCAATCCAAGTGCCCGGCCCCTCGGAATGATTGTCGCCTTGTGGATCGGATCATGCTGCGGAACGTTCAGCCCGACCAGGGCGTGCCCGGCCTCATGGTAAGCTGTCAACCTCTTCTCGTCCTCGGTCATGACCATCGACCGGCGTTCGGCACCCATCATGACCTTGTCCTTCGCAGATTCGAAGTCTTCCATGGTCACGTAGCTCCGCCCCACCCTTGCGGCAAGCAAGGCTGCCTCATTGACCAGATTCGCCAGATCGGCCCCCGAGAACCCGGGAGTGCCTCGGGCAATGATACGCAGACTGACATCGGGGCCGGTTTCAATCTTCTTTGAGTGCACCTCCAGGATCTTTTCCCTTCCAGTGATGTCGGGAACTGGCACTTCCACCTGTCTGTCAAAACGGCCGGGCCGCAACAGAGCCGGGTCGAGAACGTCCGGCCGGTTGGTCGCCGCGACGATTATCACGCCTTCATTGGCCTCAAATCCGTCCATCTCGACCAATAGTTGGTTCAGTGTCTGTTCCCGCTCGTCATTTCCACCGCCATATCCAATGCCGCGTGAGCGCCCGACAGCGTCGATTTCGTCGATGAAGACGATGCAGGGAGCATTTTTCTTTGCCTGATCGAACATGTCGCGGACCCTGGAGGCACCAACCCCAACGAACATTTCGACGAAGTCCGATCCGGAAATCGTAAAGAACGGGACACCTGCCTCGCCAGCGATTGCGCGGGCCAGCAATGTCTTGCCGGTTCCAGGCGGTCCCACAAGAAGTGCTCCGGTCGGGATCATGCCGCCGAGCCTTGAAAACTTGTCCGGATCCTTCAGGAAGTCGACGATTTCTTCCAGTTCCTCCTTCGCCTCATCAATTCCGGCGACATCTGCAAACGTTATGCGACCTTGCCGTTCGGTCAGGAGTCTCGCCTTCGACTTTCCAAAGCCCATCGCGCCCCCGCGACCGCCGCCCTGCATCCGGTTGATCAGGTAAAGCCAGACACCCAGCAGAATCACGAATGGAAGGATCGGTGCAAGGAATGACATCAGTCCGCTCGGCTCCTGAGGCTTCGCCTCAATCTGGACTTGATTTGCCAGCAGGGTTTCCGTGATGTCCACTTCACGCGGCCGGATGACGGTAAATTGCAATCCGTTCCCGGCCCTGGCGATAATCTTCTCGCCGTCCAGGACGACGCTCTCGATTTCACCGGCTTCTACCTGTTCAATGAACTTTGACAGTGAAACGGTCGGCGTGCTGGAAATACGCCCGCCGCCTGTAAACACGTTGAACAGTACAAGCACCAGAATGAACAGTGCACCCCACAGGAGCAGGTTTCTCATGCCGTTTCCCAAAGAAAATACCTCCGCATCAGTAATTTGCGGTTGTTGGCCAAACCGCCAAGGCTGTGGAGAATTCCAGATTATCCTGCTGAATAGATAATTGCAAAATTCGGGAATTCAAACCGGTGGAAGCAGAGGGGCTTCGACAACTTTGTTTGCCACCCTGCGAAACTTCCAGCCATTGGCATTCCTGGCAAATGGCGCGGACAGCAATCCACCCTCCAGCCGAAGGGCCGGGGACGCGATGAGGCTCTCCCTCATGCGCTCCGTCGTTCGCCAGTCCTTGCATTCCTGCAACCCGCCTTTTCCAAGCGGACCGATGACCGATCCAGGAGGCGGCCGCTTTGAGCACAGGCGCCAGCGCCCGTCCCAGACACGGTTTCCGGGAACAGGAGGACCGCAGGATGCCAGTTCCCTAACCACGCCAAATCCAGAATTATGTCCTGGAACAAGCAGGCAGCCTGACAACGTGAACGCCTTTCCACTCCGGACGCTGTCCAGGCCAGCGCACAGCGAAACAATCCGCGGCCGATACACAGAGCCTGCCACCCTGCCGATGGCCGCAGCCGCCAGGCGTAGCCTGGTTTCCTTCTGCAAGTTCCAAAACTCTCGACCGAAACGGGTCTCGCCCAGTTCGTCCAAGGTCGCCAAGTCACTTTCGGCAATCGACGCCACATGCTCGAGCACGGCACGTGCTTCCTGCATTCTCTCAGCAGTTGCCGCGAGGCGTGCCCCTGAAACACCCAATGGACCCAACTCCTCCAACAATCGCCTGGCCTTGACCCGATCAAATCGCTCATCTTCGTTGGACGGGTCGTCTATCCACCGGATGCCCTGACCTCTCAGATAGTCCCTGAGTTCAGACCGGCCTACTTGGAGAAACGGCCTCAACCAGCAAACTCCAAACTTGTGGACCACAACCGGCATCGCTGCCAACCCATCGATCCCGGACCCCCTGGCGAGGTTCAAAAGGAATGTCTCGGCCTGATCATCACGCGTGTGGGCCAGCGCGACGAAGCCCAGGCCGGTTGTACGAGCCCAGTCCGAGATCAGTGTATAGCGCAGTCTTCTGGCTGCATCCTGGAGGTTGCCGGTCAACCGGGCTCCATCGCTGGTCAGAATCTGGTGGCTAACATCCAGTTCCGAGGCGAATTCTCCTACCCGCCTGCACTCGTCAAGACTTTCTTTCCGGATTCCGTGATCGACTGAAACGGCGCAGAGTTCGATCTGGCGGGTTATGCACCACGAGTGCAGGAAAGACAGAAGTGCCATCGAGTCACCGCCGCCCGATACGGCCACTCCGATTCTCCCAGCCTCCGCGACACCGTCCACACGACTCAATGATCCGGAAAGGTGTTCAGCGATTTCGGCAGTCAAGTGCACCCCAATGAATTAAACTCGGCGGAAGCAAACGATGCCTCCGGAGAGTCCGGAAAGGCGATGACGATTTCCTGGTGAACCCTGCATGCCTCGGCGTTCTGGCCAACGGCAGAGAGGCTTCGTCCCAAGCCAAGCAAGGCCCGCGGTGCCGCGACTCCGGTGGAATCCAACTTGTAGCTTTCGAGATAGGCTCTCGCCGCCCCGGTCGGGTCACCTGCATTGAACAGTGATTCTGCCCGGTAATAGTGGGCATCGACATTGAGTTCGCTCAACGCGTAGTTCCTGTTGAATTCTTCAAACCTGGTCGCAGCCTCAACGTAGTTGGAACCACTATAGGCGGACATCGCCAGATCAAATGCCATCTGTTCAGCCGTCGACGTGTCGAATTCACCCGCTGCCGGACCGGCCGATGGAGGTTCTGCTGCTAAGAATCCGGTTTCGCCACCTAGTGGAACTCCAGGTCCGATCGTCGAAAGATCCCCGCCGCCAAGCTCTACCAGGAGAAACTCAAGGTCCTTGATCTGCCTGGTGCCGTCCTCGGCGATCCTTATGATCCTGAATTCCAGTTCTTCTATCTTCGAGATGGCCCTGCGAAGTTCGCGCTCCAGTTCATCAATTTTCCGGATTGCAACAGGATTTGGCTGTTCAACACCCTCTTCAATATTCTCAATGTCGGTCGCAGTTCCGGATGGAAGCAACTGCAGCCGCAGCCGTTCCATCTCCGAATAGAGGTCGAACAACTGTCGGCGAACATCCGCCAAGGTTTCCTGGTCTGCATCCTGGGCAACCGACGGCGTGCAGAGCATCAGTGCCAATAACAGCGAGCCGATTACCGCGCGAATCGCGCTGCGCAAGAACATCTATCCGGTCAATTCCCTGTTGAGCAAGGTTACGGAACGGCGGTTTTGCGACCAGCACGACTCGTTTGAACAGGCAGCAACAGGTCGTTCCTTGCCGTAGGTCACCGTTGAAATCCGATGTGAGGAAATTCCCACTTCGACCAGGAACTCCTTCACCGCGCTGGCCCGGCGCGCCCCAAGTGCAAGGTTGTATTCACGAGTCCCCTGTTCGTCCGCATGACCTTCTATCGTGATCAAATACGTCGGATTGGCATTCAGCCATTCTGCCTGCTGGCGCAGAACCAGTGCCGATTCTTCCGTAATCGTGCTCTGATCGACCGTGAAAAACACACGGTCTCCGACCGAGTGTGCGAAATACTCTGGAGAGTCCTGTTCGTAGATCGGCTGCACCGATAGATCGGCTCCGGCCGGATCGGAAGAACTGTCAGGGCCGCCACCCAATCCGAGGTTGCCACTTCCGGAGCATCCCGCCACCAAGACCGCAGTCAACAACGCGATCGAAATTGTTCTAGTGCTCATTAAATCTGCCCTCTCCATGTGCCGGTTGTTTTTTGCGAGACCCTAGTTTGATTTGTCCTGGAAGTCCAACGAAACTGGTCATTCGAGCAATGGCGACCACGCAGGGTCGGACGCGAAGCCAGGTGTTGGAACGCGCTTGAGATTGCGTCCGTAAACATCGACCGAAATCACGATAGGCCCGCCCTCCTCGCCGGGAGATTCGCGGAAGAACATCAGGACCCTTCCATTCGGAGCCCAGGTCGGCCCCTCGTCGAGAAACGAAGTGGACAACAACCGCTCGCCGCTCCCGTCTGCCCTCATCACTCCGACATGGAACCGGCCCGAATGCTGCTTGGTGAATGCAATGTAGTCCCCGCTTGGCGACCAAACCGGTGTGCCGTAGCGCCCCTGGCCAAAGCTGATCCGGCGAGGTTCTCCAGATTCCCGGCGCAGGATGTAGATCTGAGGCGTGAGGCTGCGGTCTGACTCGAACACGATCCACTTGCCGTCAGGCGAATAGCTGGGAGCTGTGTCGATCGCGTTGCTCCGTGTCAGCCGCCTTGCCTTGCGCGTGGCGACTTCCACTTCGTAGATGTCAGTGTTGCCCTGCAGTGTCATCGACATCAGCACCCACTTGCCATCGGGTGAAAATCTCGGTGCAAAGGTCATGTCTGCCGACTCGATGATGGGGCTCTGCCGCCGCGTCGCCAAATCCAGCAAATAGACGCGCGGAAAGCCGGTTTCGTAAGATGTGTAGATCAACCTGCTTCCGTCTGGCGAGAAACGAGGTGCGAGCACGATCGACTCACCGTTGGTCAGGTAGGAAAGATTGGCGCCATCATAGTCCATGATTGCCAACCTCTTAGCCCTGTTATCCTTGGGGCCAGACTCTGAAATGAAGGCTACTCTCGAATCAAAATAAGGTCGCTCGCCGGTGATTGCCGAATAGATGCTGTCTGCGATCTTGTGTCCTATCCTGCGCCAGGATTCAGCCTTTGCCCTGAATTGGAGGCTGTCACCAAAAGTCGATTCCGAAAACACGTCGAATACCCTGAACATCACGGTCAGGTTGCCGTCGTCATCAATGTCTACAGTGCCGACCACCAGCCCTTCAGCATTGATGGCCTTCCAATCGGGAAACCTGACGGGCTCGTCGAAAGTGGTCACATTCGAAATGTGCGCTTCCTGGGGTATCTCCCTGAACAGCCCCGTTCCCGTCAAGTCGGCAACAACCACGTTCTTGATGTTCACTGCGTAGCTGTCGGCTCCCTGTGATCCAGCAACAAAGGCCGGGATTGCAAGCGGCACCGGCCTGATGACGCCCTCACGGATTTCGATACGCAACGGTTCAACTGAGGTTTGCGCAACCGCCAGTTGACAATTCACAACGAGCGCCATTCCTGCAAGCACCGTCATAAATGATCTAGTATTCTTCATCTGACCCTCCCTTCTACGGGATTGAAAATTAACTCCAGAAAACGCCACCTTCCGAACTTCTCCGCCGGCATGTCATACCCATTGCTCAGGCATCTCAGAACCGCACGCCGTGCAACCTGGAATGCCTGCGCTTGCGCGGCATCGGTTCCGTCACTCGCACCAACCAGCTTTATGGTTCCCGGCACAGGTCTTCCATTCCTGTCCAGCTCTGCGCTCACTGTTACCGAAAACTGCCTTGCCTCGTCAGACAAAGCATTGATGTTCCAGCAATTTTCGATCCTGCGCCGGAGTCCGCCTATCTCGCTTGCGGTCAAGGCCGAACCGAGACTGTCCTGACCTCGACCCAGCTGCTGGGCAATCATCTCTTCAATGTTCAATTGCTCGGTTTCGGGTTCCGGTTCCGGTTCGGGTGCAGGTTCAGGCTCCGGCTCCGGTTCGGGCTGTGGTTCCGGTTCGGGCTCCGGCTCGGGTGCAGGTTCAGGTTCCGGCTCGGGTTCCGGCTCGGGCTCGGGTTCCGGCTCCGGCTCGGGCTGTGGTTCAGGCTCGGGCTGTGGTTCCGGTTCGGGTGCAGGTTCAGGCTCCGGCTCGGGCTGTGGTTCCGGTTCGGGTGCAGGTTCAGGCTCCGGCTCGGGCTGTGGTTCCGGTTCGGGTGCAGGTTCAGGCTCCGGCTCGGGCTGTGGTTCCGGTTCGGGCTGTGGTTCAGGCTCGGGTTCAAGCGCAGGGTCCGGCTCGGGTGCAGGTTCAGGCTCGGGTGCAGGTTCCGGCTGTGGAGATGGTTCCGGCTCGGTTGCGAGTTCCGGTACAGGTTCGATTTCAGGTGGAGACGGTCGCCTCCTCGGCCGTGCTGCCAGCGGTGTGCGTTCTTCGGGAATCTCTGCTTCCGGATCAACTTCAGGTGCAGGCGGCAAGACTTCGCTTGTTTGTTCAGATTGGGTGTCAGCAACCTCCGCAACCGAAACAGTTTCACTGGTAACGACTTCCGTTTCGGAAGTAAGATCCAACTCGGGTTCGAATGTCTCGATTGGTGATTCAGCAGGCGGCACTTCGTCATCCTGTACGGTTACCGGAACATCGACTGGTTCGATCGGTTCAGGCTCCGGTTCGGGTTCGGGTTCCTGTTGAGGAACTTCCTGCGTTTCGTCCGGAGGTTCAGTTTCCGCCTCTTCCGAGGCCGTGACTTCGAAGTCAGTCTCGACTTCTTCCGGTTCAACCGGCCCGTCAGGAAAGCGTAACGCTTCCAATTCCTGAACAGAGATTAGGGAAACGTCTGCGATGTTCAGATCCTCCTCGGGTACTGCCTCCCTGGATGTGTTGCCAATGACCAGCAGCAATAGCAGTCCGGAATGCAGGATGGCGGAGATGATCGCGCCTGCTTGCACGTAAAGCTCCTAGTTTCCGGTTCCGTCCAGCTTCGGCCCGTTCCCCTCCGTGACCAATCCAATGTTCCGGAACCCCGCATTGTTAAGAGCTCCCATCACCTGCATGACAGTCTCGTACCTGGCATCGCGGTCACCCCTCAGGAAGATCTTGTCGGACGTGCGTTCAAGCAGGATTGCACGCAGCCGAGGAATCAGCTCATTACTGGGAATAACTGTCGTTTGCAGGGCAACTGTTCCATCAGCCGCAACCGAAATTGTCAGAGGCTCGTCCGGCTCTGCGGGTAGCGGTGTTGCCGCTGTTTCCGGCAGCCTGACAGGAATGCCGACAGTCAGCAGAGGCGCTGCAACAACAAAGATAATCAGCAGGACAAGCATGACATCAACAAATGGTGTTACGTTGATCTCGGACATCGGCCGATGGGCCCTTCTGCGGCCCCACCTGCGGTGAACTATCGGGTTTCGCAGGGAAGAACCCATTCCTAGTGGTCCAGTTGACGGGAGAGAATTGTCGAGAACTCGTCGGCAAAATCCTCGAATTCGCCGGACAACCTGTCAGCTGCCGCCGACAGGTTGTTGAAGAACACGACCGCAGGGATCGCGGCAAGCAGGCCCAAGGCCGTGGCAGCGAGCGCCTCGCCAATGCCCGGTGCCACCACGGCCAGGTTAGTGTTTTCCTGAATACCTATTTCCCTGAACACGTTCATGATTCCCCAGACCGTGCCAAACAAGCCGACAAATGGAGCGGTCGAACCGACAGTTGCCAGGAACTCTAGTCCACTCGCCAACTTGCTGTTCTCGCGCGTGACCGCCAGTCCCATGCCCCGTTCGATCCTCTGGCCCGCGCCGGCGATCAGGCTGCCATCGCTCAATGAGGACTTAACCCGTTCGTCCATTGCGGCACAGAAGATCCGTTCATGCGGTCCAGTCGGGTTGTTCCCGATACTGTGATGAAGCTCGTCCAGCGGGTCGCCGGACCAGAATCGCCTTTCGAACCGGTAGGAATGTGACCTGACCCTGCGAAAGCTCAGATATTTCTGGAAGATGATTGCCCAACTCCAGAAGGAAGCAAATAGCAGGACCAGCATCACGATCTTGACAACAATACCGGCTCTCAGGAACAAGCTGAGAACCGTAAAATCGACCCCTTGCGCGGCCACGACCGTTTCTATTTCCATCTTACTGCTCTGTACATCGAGTTGCCGCTTTGCGCGGTTCTACTTTTTTGATCGTGCCAAATCGGCACGCGGGGCAACACTAGACGGCCTGCCCGCCGATTTCAAGCGCACGAGCATCACGAAGCAATCCTGACTTGATTTCCTCCGGAACTCTTACCGGTTTCCCTTTCTCGTTCACACAAGCGAGCGAAACTCTCGACATGAACAGCAATTCACTGTCCCTGTAGATATCCTGCTTCAGTTCAATTCTGGCGCCTGAACAATTCAACAACTGCGTCTCCACGGACAGAACGTCATCAAATCTAGCTGGCGCCAAGAACTCGGATGCCAGCTTTTTCACCACCAGAACCTTGCCAGCGTTTCGTTTCAATGCACCCTGGTCGACGCCGAGGCTCCTGACAAATTCGGTTCGTGCCCGTTCGATAAACCTGAGGTAATTTGCGTAATAGACGATTCCTGCAAGATCGGTGTCTTCATAGTACACCCTTAACTTGAATCTGTATCGCATTCTGATTCGTCGAACAGGCTGGGTTCCGCTCCGGTCGCAGGCGCAGGCTTGCCAATATGCCTCCAAGCTCTCTGGGTCAACGTCCGCCCTCTCGACGTGCGCTGTATCAGTCCATTTTGGAGCAGGAAGGGTTCAATGACCTCTTCGATTGAATCCCTTGCCTCCGAGAGGGCGGCCGATATGGTTTCAATACCGACAGGGCCGCCAGCGTAATTTTCCGCGATCAGGATGAGATACCTGCGGTCTGCGCCGTCCAATCCCATCTTGTCGACATCAAGTCGCATCAGCGCGTTGTCGGCCGACTCCTTGGTAACGGACCCCCTGTGCTCGACAACTGCAAAATCGCGCACCCGCTTCAACAACCTGTTGGCAATCCTGGGCGTCCCTCTTGACCGTTTCGCGATCTCTCGTGCCCCGTCATCGTCAACATCGATTTCGAGTACCCTCGCTCCCCTCGCAACAATCTCGTAGAGTTCTTCGGGCTGGTAGTACTCAAGCCTGGTCGGAATGCCGAACCTGTCCCTGAGCGGCGTCGTCAACAGGCCTAACCTCGTCGTTGCACCAATCAGCGTGAAGGGCTGAAGTTCAATCCTCACTATTCTTGCCGCCGGTCCGGACCCGATAACCAGATCGAGTTTGAAGTCCTCCATGGCCGGATACAGCAACTCCTCGACTGCCGGCTGCAGCCTGTGGATTTCATCAATGAACAGGACGTCATGCAGCTCCAGATTGGTCAATATAGCCGCCAGGTCTCCTGCCTTTGCAAGAACCGGTCCTGATGTCGTCTTGAAATTGACCCCGAGTTCCCTGGCGACGATCTGTGCGAGAGTCGTCTTGCCGAGTCCGGGCGGGCCGTAAAACAGAGTGTGATCCATCGCGGCGGCGCGCTGACGCGCACTGTCAATGAAAACGCGCAGATTTTGCCTCGCATTGCCCTGCCCGATGAATTCATCGAGCGTCTGCGGGCGCATGGTCCGGTCCGGGTCCTGCGACTGCCATTCAGGGCTAACTTCTGCAGACCTGTCAGCAATTTCCTCTTCAGGCCGGGGCAAGTCGCTTCAACGCCTCTCTGATAAGTCCGGAAGTATCAAGTTCGGGATCGGCACCGTGAACTTCTGCCACCACCCGCGCGGCCTCACCCTGCTGATATCCCAGATTGACCATCGCAGAAATCGCTTCCGCGCCGGAAGCGGCCCTCCCCTCTTCCGGTAGTGGTTCAACCGAACCCGCAATTGCCGCTCCATCGCCGGGAATCTCCGATGTGGCCAACGTGCCCGGCTCCACACCGCCCTGAGCCATCAACTCCGCGGCCTTGTCCCCCAACTCGCTGACCACCCGTTGTGCAATCCTCGGCCCAACACCCTGCGCGCTTCGGATGGCATTCGAGTCCTTGAGCACAACGGCGCGGAGGCCGCCATCGACACCCAGCGCAGCCACGATGGAAAGCGCCGCCTTTGCGCCGACCCCCTGCACGGTCGTCAGCAGGCGGTGAAAATCGCGTTCGCGTGCGGAACGAAACCCGTACAATTGCAGGAGATCCTCGCGGACCAGCAGGTCCGTATGGAGAATGACTCCGGATCCGGCCGACGGCATAGCTGCCAACGTTCGGTCCGAGCAGTAGACGACATAGCCAACACCGGCGACATCAATCACGACATGATCGTTTCCGCGTTCGGCAATCGTCCCTCGCAGCCGCCCTATCATGGCCGTGCTTTTGTCGCGGGTTGAACCGGAGAAACTGCAGAAACCACGCCAGTGAAATTCCCGTATACAGCATGTGTCATTGCAACAGCCAACGCATCCGCTTCGTCGGACTTCGTAAACCTGGCTCCCGGAAGCTGGAGCCTAATCATGTGTTCCACCTGGTTCTTTTGCGCATGTCCGACTCCGACAACCACCTTCTTGACGGTATTTGGTGCATACTCGCCGACATTGAGACCGGCTTGAGCTGCGACGAGCAATGCGATCGCCCTCGCCTGGCCCAGCTTGAGCGAACTCCTGCCATCGGTGTTCACGAATACCTGTTCAACGGCAGCTTCGTCCGGCTGATACTCGCGAATGACGTCCGTCAGTTGCGAGTGAAGGCTGTGCAGGCGCTCGGCCAGGTTTTCTCCGGCCGAACGGCAGACGCCGTTTGCAACATGCGACATTTCTGAACCGCGTGCGTCAATGACTCCCCATCCGGTGACACGCAGTCCCGGGTCCAGACCCAAAACCCTCATCCGTTCTCCTTGATTGCATCGCCGCACAATAGGGACGACAAGATTGCACTTCCAGTGCGGCCACCGACAAGTCTGATTCCAGTCACCATATCGCAACGCCTCGTTATCCCGCATTCCCTATCCGACATCGTCTCCGAGCCATGAACACTGCGCAACGCGGCAATGCGGTATCGGCAATTGTCGCTGGTGGCAGGCGTTACTACCTTTTGTCCATCACAATGCCCTAACCCAACGTAAAGGACACAAAAAAATGGCGTTAATTGCTTTCGATTCCCGGATTGAAGGTACCGGCCTGTCAATCCAACGCGCTGTCTCCACCCTGCTGGCATTGCCGAAGATGCTGTACCAGTGGAACCTGGGCAGGCAGACCCGGAACGCGCTTCACCAGTTGTCCGACAAGGAACTCGACGACATCGGCCTGGAACGCGGGGACATTGACATGATTGCACATGGTGCAATGCGGATTTCCTGAACCCGGACCTTTTCCTTTTCAACCTTCCTCCCGGAACTGCGGCTCCACTCCTCCCGGAGCCGCAGTTTTTTTGTAAGTACAGAATCTCACGCGCCCGTGATTTGCCATTTCTCTGGCGATACCTAAATTGGTCGGGATCGACATTCACCGAACCTAGAAGGGTGACCAACCATGAATATCTCACGACGCGGCTTCCTTGCTGCTGCTCTGGCGACAACGGCCGTACCCGCTTTCGCCATGGACCCGCCTGTCTTTGCCCGGCGCGGATTGGCGATTCGGGGCTACGACCCGGTCGCGTATTTTCTTGAAGAAGGACCGGTCAAGGGTGATCGGGACTTCGAGACAGATTGGAATGGCGCCACCTGGCGGTTTGCCAGCGCCGAGAACCTCGAACTGTTTGTCGACAATCCGGACTCATATGCGCCGCAATACGGCGGCTATTGTGCCTGGGCAGTCGCAAACGGCTACACTGCGTCGACTGATCCGGACGCCTGGTCAATTCATGACGGCAAGCTCTATCTGAACTACAGTCTGGGCGTCAGGGATACCTGGTCGAAGGACATTCCCGGAAACATTGCCAGTGGCGACTCGAACTGGCCCGATGTCCTGAATTGATTTTAGGCGTGTCGCGCCGAACTGCGCGGCACGCTTCACCGGCCCGGACCCTGCTCCCGCTGGCAAATCCCTGTCATGCGTTGCAGGACCCTGATGGCAGTTGCGCAGACAAACCGTCAGGAGCCCTCGTTTTCCCGTGAACTGAGACATTCGGTTGCCATTCGGCCGACCCGGCTGTAACCGGATGCGATTGGCTGGCGTTTGCATTCCCTCCTCCAGGTCAGGCGCGGACTGCAAGCTCCAAATAAAATGAGGTGATACATGAAGCTTGCGCGAATCGGAGATCCGGGTTCCGAAGTTCCGGCAGTCCTTGGCAGCGACGGTACCTACCGGGACCTTTCCTCGGTCATCGACGACATTGGCGGCGATGCCCTGGCCGACATGTCCTGGACGGAAGGGCTGGCAATTGCCAGCCTCCCGGAATTGCCACCGGATTCAAGAATCGGCCCATGTGTCGGCTCGGTCGGAAAACTGATCGCTGTCGGTCTCAATTACTCGGACCACGCGGCCGAGACCGGACAGAAGATTCCGAAGGAACCAATCCTTTTTGGCAAGGCAACCTCATGCATTTGCGGTCCCAACGACAACGTCATTCTGCCGAGAGGCTCGGAGAAGCTGGATTGGGAAGTGGAACTGGCAATCGTAATCGGGCGGGAGGCTTCATACGTTGACGAAGCGGACGCAGAGTCTCACATAGCGGGTTACTGCATCGTCAATGACGTATCGGAGAGATCCTTTCAGATCGAGCGGTCTGGTCAATGGATAAAGGGAAAGAGCGCTGACACCTTCGGCCCAACCGGTCCGTGGCTGGTCACGAGAGACGAAATTCCCGATCCGCAGAACCTTGCCATGTGGCTGGATGTCGAAGGAGAGCGACGGCAGGACGGGAACACATCAACCATGATCTTCGGGGTTTTCACGCTTGTGAGCTATATTTCCCGGTTCATGTCCCTTCAGCCCGGTGACATCATAACGACCGGCACACCTCCGGGGGTAGGAATGGGACGGAATCCCCAGGAGTTTCTTCGAGCCGGCCAAGTGATGACACTCGGCATCGAAAAGCTTGGGCAGCAACGGCAGGTGGTCGTCGACAGTCGATAGTGCCGTTCCGTCTCCTGGCCTGCATTCCGAACAGTGGGGCAGCCAAGGCGGAAATCAAGTAACGGCGCTGCGCCGCCGCCGCCAGACAGATATCGGCAGCAGGTCCCTGCTCCTAACCGGACCGAACCAGTTCGAGTGTCACCCACCCTTCGATCTCCAGCCTGCCGGAAACTGAAAAACCGGCGTGCCGATACGCGCAGTAGACCTCATAGGTTTCACTTTCAAGGATTCCGGACAGGATAACGGTGCCCCCAATCCTGACATTGGCAGAGAAGTCCGGTGCAAGCCCCAACAACGGGCCGGACAATATGTTTGCAACGGCAAGGTCAAAGGGACCACTTTTCCTGAATTCACCGGCGGCAAAGCCGTCGCAATTGACGAGATGAACTGACCTCTCCGCATTGTTTTTCGTCAGATTTGCACTGGCTACGGCAACGGCACACGGATCATTGTCGCAGGCCGTGACCGGACAGTTCCACAGTTTCGTCGCCGCGATTGCAAGTACTCCCGTTCCACAACCCAGATCGCAGACCTGCGCCGGCTTCATTCCCCGGGCCTGCATGTTGCACATCACCTTCAAGCAGCCCCGCGTAGTGCCGTGGTGACCAGTTCCGAAAGCCTGCGATGCATCAATCTCGATGGGGATCAATCCTGCGGGCACAGCCCCTTTCACGTGACTCCCACGAATCCAGAACTTGCCAGCCTCGACCGGCCTGAGATCGTCCTGGACCCTTGAGACCCAGTCAATCTCCTCTACTTTCGAGACTTTGAACGAGCCGCTGCCGGACGCGGCAGCTATCAGGTCCAGGGAAACCCGGTTGGGCTTTGCGGCGAAATAACCGACCGCCATCCAGTGTCCGGAACTGTCCAGTTTGCTTGCAGCCACTACCGCCAAGGGTTCGGGCCGAAGAAACTCGAGCATGTCGGTCACCTGGTCGGCGGCACTGCGAGAAGTAGTTTCAGCTGTTGCCGCGTAGAGCGCGGCTTCGGCTGTATGCCTTTCCGTTGGCAATTCCCCGGTCGTTCAGGCCACCTGGCAGGTCACGCCAGTTCCCCTCAGACCGCAGTAGCCGGCGGGGTTCTTCGCCAGATACTGCTGATGGTAGTCCTCGGCATAGTAGTATTCCGGTGCCTCGACCACCTCGGTCGTGATCGGGCCAAAACCCTTTTCGGCGATCAGGGACCCGTACTGTTCCCTGCTGAACACCGCCCCTGCGTGTTGCGCGTCGCCGTAGGTGTAAATGCCTGATCGGTATTGCGTGCCGATGTCGTTACCCTGACGCATGCCCTGTGTCGGGTCATGGTTTTCCCAAAAGATCTTCAAGAGGGATTCAAAACTGACCAGCCCGGGTTCGTACACCACGCGCACGACCTCGTTGTGGCCGGTCATGCCTGAACAAACCTCCCGGTAGGTCGGATTTGGCGTCATACCTCCAGCATACCCCACGGAAGTCACCCAAACGCCGCCAGACTGCCAGAACAGTCTTTCTGCCCCCCAGAAGCAACCCATACCGAACATCGCGGTCTCGGTTCCCTCGGGATAGGGTTCCTTCAGCAGCCTGTTCGACAGGATGTGCCGCTCGGCTGTGGGAATTGGCTCCTCCCGGCCGGCCAGCGATCTTTCCGGGGTTGGCATCCGTGTTTTCTTGCGCCCGAAATTCAGCATCTTCAAAGCTCCACATGCATCGAGAGTGAATATGGATTGCATGCCGGTTCTGCGCAATGCGAATCAATCTTGCGCGACTTCCCTGAACTTGGAGAGAGTGGTTTCCCTGCCCGGTATCGGGTGGCGAGGAATCAACAGCACCATGAACATCGAAATCAGCGCCATTGTTGCTGCCAATCCAAACACCAGTCCAGGTGACTTGATCCACAAGTAACCAAGCAACGCAGGGAGGAACACTGCCGCGATATGGTTGATCGTGAACGCGACTGCAGCGGTCGGCGCAATGTCGCTCGGATCGGCAATCTTCTGGAAATACGTCTTCAGGGCAAATGACAGCGCAAAAAACAGGTGGTCGAGAATGTACAGCAGCGCAGCAACAATCACCCCCCAGCCAAAGTAGTAGATCCCACCGTAGGCAAAGAAGACGAGTGTCAAACCACCATATTCGACACCCAACGCCGCCTTTTCGCCGAAAACGGAGACTGCCCTTCCCATCAATGGTGCAGCCACCATGCTGACTACGTAGTTGACGATGAACAGTGCGGTTACTTCGTGAACCTCGAATCCGAAACGCTCGACCATCATGAACGCGGCAAAGACGACAAAGATCTGGCGCCGGGCACCAGAGATGAATTGAAACGCGTAGTACAACCAGTACCGGCGCTTCAGGACCATTCTGGTCTTCTGCGGATTAGGAGTTTCGAATTGCGGATAGGCCAGCAAACAGTAGAGGGCTATCGCAATGGTTGCGCCACCGCCGGCCATGTAGACCGTATTGAAGGCCAGATCGAAGGTCTTCCAGGTGACGACCAGCACACCATAGGCAACGAGAGCTCCTCCCGAACCGATGGCGACAATCCAGCCAAGCGTCTTGGGAGCGTCCTCCTTCTTGATCCACTGCAGTTGCAGCGACTGGTTAACCGTCTCGAAGTAGTGAAACCCGATGGAACTGAGCATCGTTGTCGCAAGAAGTCCGCCATGGGTGGGAAACCACGCAACGACGGCGGTTGCCGCTCCAAGCAGGAAAAGGGACGAGATTGCCAGTATCTGTTCGCGAATGATCATGATCAGGACTATGACACCGATCGCCAGAAACCCCGGGATTTCCCTGACCGTGTGCAGCCAGCCAATGCCGACACCGTCGAAACCTGCAGCCTCAATCACGAAATTATTGAGCAATGCAGACCATGTGGCGAATGACAGCGGCATCGCTGCCGCCATCAAGAACAGCAGGAATACCGGTTGACGCCAGAAGCTGAGGTTTTCCGTCTGCTCAAGCTTCAGGGTTGCGCCGAGATTCCGGAACAACATCGTCAATACATGCCTTGTGCAGACGACAATGAGGCATATCGCAGCCTCCGATTGTCAGGCACCGAACTCAGTTCTTGGCGTAGTATTCCACGACCAGGTTCGGTTCCATGGTGACGGCGTATGGTACGTCTCCAAGCTGGGGAATTCTGGTAAGCTCGGCAGTCATCTTGGAATAGTCGGCGGAGACGTAGTCGGGAACGTCTCGCTCCGGAAGATCGATTCCCTCGTGGACCATGACAAGCTGTTTCGACTTCTCGCGGATTTCCACGACATCGCCGACATTGAGCCGGTAGGAGGGAATATTCACGCGCTTGCCGTTGACCAGAACATGGCCATGATTGACGAACTGCCTTGCAGCGAAGATCGTGACCACGAATTTTGCCCGGAAAACCATGGCATCAAGACGCCGCTCGAGAAGGCCGATCAGATTCTCTCCGGTATCCCCCCGCTGTCGCTCGGCTTCCGAGTAAATCCTGCGGAACTGCTTCTCGGTCAGGTCTCCGTAATATCCCTTGAGCTTCTGCTTGGCTCTCAGCTGCAGGCCAAAGTCGGAAAGCTTGCTCCTTCTTCGCTGTCCATGCTGCCCGGGACCGTAGTCTCT
The DNA here is from genome assembly GCA_963664715.2 of Paracoccaceae bacterium. Lineage (GTDB taxonomy): Bacteria > Pseudomonadota > Alphaproteobacteria > Rhodobacterales > Rhodobacteraceae > JAPOXR01. The sequence goes on along the minus strand of CAXXUY010000002.1, from coordinate 217,976 downwards.
CTTGTTGACTGGTGATTTCGGTCGACCCCAGAGGTTTTCACCCATCCGGCGATCAAGCTTGTACTTGGCAGTCGTGCGTTTTGTCACGGCTGATCTCCTTCCCATGTTGAAGGGCGTTGTCCTTTCCGGGCATGATCACGCCCGGCGACAGGTCACCCCTTGCGGGGGCCGCCAACACCAAGGTTTCTCGTTCTGATTTCAGGCGAGACCCTCTATCCGATGCCACCGGCTAGAGTCAATGACCTCTTCCCGCACCAACTGGTTGAACGAAACTCATGCCGAAGGGTGGAAATACTGATGTTCCAGTTTCGATGGCTCTGCACAGTCCGCATCGCCAACAATCTTGGCAGGAATCCCTGCAACGGTCTTCCGATCCGGCACATCGCGCAGAACGACCGATCCCGCCGCGACGCGTGAACAGTCGCCAATCCTGATGTTACCCAGCACCTTGGCTCCGGCGCCGAGCAGCACGCCTCTCCCGACTTTCGGGTGCCGGTCTCCATCCTCCTTGCCAGTGCCGCCCAGGGTTACGGAATGCAGCATGGCGACGTTGTCTCCGACAACGGCTGTCTCGCCAATTACGATCGAATGGGCATGATCGATCAGGAGCCCCATTCCGATCACGGCGGCTGGATGAATGTCGACGCCGAATACCTCTGAAATCCGCATTTGGAAAAACCGGGCCAGATCCTTTCTGTCCTGCGTCCAGAGCCAATGGGCGACCCGATAGCCCTGGAGAGCCTGGAATCCCTTGAAGTACAGGAGCGGCTGGATAAATGTCTTGCAGGCAGGGTCACGGTCCAGAACCGCGGCAATGTCCGCCCTGGCCGTTTCGCCCAGGGAATTGCATGATGAATAGGCATCTGCGCAGATTTCCCGCACGATTTGCTCCGACAACTCGACCGACGACAACTTGACGGCAAGCCGGTACGCAAGCGCCTCCTCAAGCGTCGCATGGTGCAGGATGGTGGTGTGCACCAACCCGCCGAGAAGAGGTTCGTTCGCAATAATTGCCTTGGCTTCCGAACGAATCTTGTCCCAGACAAAATCGACCGGAGTGATCTGGGTTGGTTTGAGAGACATTTGGCTTGATCCGTTCTGCGGTCTCGTTTCAGAATAGTGCCAACATACACGAATTAAAACTCCCGGATGGCCGCAATTGCCCATCCCGGTGATCATGTTTCATTTATGTTCCCCCATAGGCCACATCAAGTGCTGCGAAGTGGGCCGACCGGCAGTCGCGTTGCAAGGCATCTCCCAGGCAATTCCGGTTGGTCCAGCGCGTTCATACGCGGACACCCTCTCATGTCGGCGTTGCGTCCGGCCCATCCAGTCCGTTATTTTCCTGCCGAATGCGGAACTGCCCTGATGTCAAGCAATCACGTAAACCTCGTAAAACTCTGCGTAGGCGCACAATCCGTCGAGCAATTGGAGAACTGGCAGCGCCAGCGAGTCGCGTCGGGAACGCTAGACTATCCGGAGCACGTCACCCGATCGCGACCCCGCAGGGCAATGCAAGTCCTGAACGGCGGGTCGCTCTACTGGGTCTTTCGGGGCCAGATCCTGGCACGTCAGAGGATACTGGCACTGGAAAACAGAATGTCGGATGACGGCATCACGCGCTGTGCCATAATTCTTGACCCGGCAATCATCCGGACATTTCCCGTTCCGCGCCAGCCATTCCAGGGCTGGCGCTACCTGGAAGCGGATTCCAGCCCCGAAGATCTTCCACGCGCAGGCCGGACCGCCGAGAACATACCCGGTTGGCTGCAGGACATTCTCTTGAAAATCGGTGTCATCTGAATGGCCAACGCCGGCTCCCGGACCTGCGTTAGCAAAAACTCGCAACTCCGTGCGGGGAGAGGGACTTCCCAGGGTCAAACCCGCAACTCTTCATGCAGATGTAGTGTTCGGCAACGCTGAACCGCGGTCTTCCCGGAGCTTACCCTCGCCCCGCCCGGGACAGTCAAGGCACGGAAATGCCTGTGCCGTGCACGAAACCTGATACCACTGCGGCTATCGTCCCTGCACTCCGTAGTCGGCAAGCTTCTCCCTGGTCCTGTCGACCTGCTCCTTCGACAACAGCACCGGGCCGCCCGCAAGCGTCGACAGGTAGTACTGCCGGGCAATCGTTTCCAGTTCCACGGCCCGCCACATGGCCTGTTCGATACCCTCTCCAGTTGCGACCATACCGTGGTTGGCAAGGATGCATGCTGTACGGTCCTTCATTGCCGACACCGCCAGTTTCGCCAACTCGGGTGACCCGAAGGTGGCATAACCCGCACAGCGGACATCCGTGCCGCCAAAGGCGGCAATCATGTAGTGGCATGCCGGAATGGAAACCCGAAGGATGGAAAGAGTCGTACAATAGGCCGGATGTGCATGGATGACCGAGGTCACCTCGGTTCGGCCCGTCATCAGCTGCCAGTGAATCCGCCACTCTGTTGATGGCTTGAACGGCCCTTCCCAAGTTCCCGTCATTTCACCAGAAAGGTCGATCGAAGCAATCATGTCCGGCTTCAGGCGCTTGTAGGGAATGGCCGAAGGGGAAATCAGCATTCGGTCAGAGTGGCGAATCGAAACATTTCCGGAAGTTCCCTGGTTCAGTCCGTTTGAGTTCATTTCCAGGCAGGCATCGATTATGTCGTTCCGGATATCCAGTTCGGTTGCCATGGGTTATCCCTCCCGTCTTGCCAAAAGCAGGTGGTCCGCAATCTCGCGAAACCCCTCGCCACCTGCATTGTGCGAAATCCATTTGGGAACCGCGGGCAGGCGGTCCGTGAAGGCACGTACATTGGCGACACCGCACGAGTTGTCAAAGAAGTCGAACATCGGCGCATCATTGGGGCTATCACCGACGAAGACAAATTCGGGGTTCGACTCGTCAATATCGATTCCCAGCACGTCCGCAGCAAACATCCGCGACATGGTCAACTTGTCGTAGTCGCCAAACCAGCCATTGACGTGGATCGACGAGATCCTGGCAACGGCGCCTTCCTCCTCGAATATCTCCTTGATCCGATCGACTTCCCTTTGGTTCAACGGGGTGACATCCTCACGGAAGTCAACTGCAAGGTCGGCGATTCGGAATGGCTGGTCCGATGATATCGACGCGCCGGGAACTTCATTCTCGATCCTGGCCTTGATTCTGTCAAACCGCGCCGGGTCTCTGCGGTATCTGTCCAACGCCGGGTGATAGCGTCTGGCCATCTTCCTCAATTCTTCATTGTAGGAGTAGTAGAATGCCCCATTCTCGCCCACCACGCCCTGAACCGGCCAGAAACGGGCGATCATGTCGCACCAGCCAGCGGGGCGCCCGGTAATCGGCGCGACTGAAATGCCGGCATTGCTCAAATCCTCAACGGCCTGGTAGGCACTTCCGAACAACCGTCCGCCAGTTGTCAGTGTATCGTCCAGGTCACAAAGGACGACCCGGACATTGCTGGCTGTCGCCGGCGACATTCCGGAAATAAGTTGCATCGTCAGGGCTTCACGATCCCGGAACCGGCCGTCTCGCCGTCACGGCAACGACACACCGTATCTCCGCGGCAACGCAGCGCGATCATGGCTTGTCCGGATTGGCCGTCGCTTGGCCTCCACCCGGACGCGCCGCCTATCCTGAAGGCCTGCCTATCTGACCATCGCCGCGACATTTCCACCATCGACGGTCAGGACTGCACCACTTGTCTTTCGTGCCTTTGCCAGGAACAGAAATGCCTCGGCAACGTCCCTGGCCGTGACCTCTCGGCCGACCAGGTTGCCTCGCATGTACTCTGCGGGCGTGATTCCGCGTGCTCTTGCGCGCTCTGCCACGAACTCGTCAGTCAGGAGGTTCGTGCGTATGCGGTCGGCGTTGACCGCATTTGACGTGATGCCCATCGAACCATGTTCGATTGCGTATTGCCTGACCAGGGCAAGCAATGCAGCCTTGGACGTGCCGTAGGGCCCGAGGCCGGGTCCGGGATTGAGCGCCTGCTTGCTGACATTGAACACGAGCGCTCCACCGGCTCCCTGCCGCGCCATGACATCGACACAGGCCCTGGCCATGTTGTGATGCGACCAGAAATTCAGTTCGAATGCGTCGCGAAACGATCTGTCCTCCACGCTTGAGAGGCTCCCCTGAAATGCCGCGCCGGCGTTTGAAATCAGGATGTCCACGCCACCGAAGGTCTCAACGACCTCTTTGACCCGGGACTCGACCGCCGCACCATCAGTCACGTCACATTCAAATGGAATACCTCCCACATCGGAGGCGGCGGCAGCCAGGTTGCCGGCATCAATGTCGAACATGGCCACTTCGGCTCCGTCCTGCCTGAGTATTCTCGCGGTCTCCAATCCAAGTCCGCTGGCTGCACCTGTCACGATCGCAACCTGCCGATTGAGCGGCTTTTCGACGATCTTTTCCAACTTGGCCTGCTCCAGCGACCAGTACTCGACGTCGAACAGGTCTTCTTCTGACAGGGCGGTGAACCTACCGATCCCTTCAGCCCTGGTGATAACGTTTACGGTCGCTTCTGCAATGTCTGCACAGATTGATGCCTCGCTGGAGGTCCTGCCGACGCCAAAAAGGCCGACCCCGGGAACGTAGACAACGCGCGGCACCGGGTCGAGGGGCCGGACGTCCTTTCCGGTCCGGGTGCCGTTCCGCCTGACATATTCATCGTAATCCTTGGTGAAGCCCTGAACGCAGGCAGTCAATTCGCTTCTGAACCCGTCCAGGTCTTCCGCATCGGGAGCAGGCGCAACCAATCCGTAACGCTTGATGCGGATGGAGTGGTCCGGCGTGGCATTTCCGCGCTGCGCGTAGTCGCGGATTTCGGCGCCGTCAACGAAATGGCGAATTTCACCTGATGTCCTGAATTCCAGTATCCAGCGGTCAGGGTGTCCCTCGATGCCGGAATCCCGGGCAAGGGTCCCGCGTATGACAGGTGCAATTTCCGCGTGCTGCGGTCGCGACAGCGGCAGCTTCGCCATTCCGAATGGTCGCGCATGACCGCCATCCAGCCGTTTCTCCGCGATCGCACACATCGAGATCATGTCGTCGTAGGACCGCCGTGGATCATCATGAAAAGTGAAGATTCCATGATTCATGAGGATCAGACTTCTCGCGCCAGGCACTTCATCCAGTATTCCCTGGCAAGCTTTGGCCAGCGTGAAACCCGGAAAGATGTACGGTACGATCGTCGTTTCAGGAAACAGGTCACGGATGAGCGACTCGCCGTCCGGCTGGTTGGTGATCGAAATGATTGCGTTGGCGTGCGTGTGATCGACGTGCCTGTGCGGAATGATCGCATGCAGAACGGCCTCGACCGACGGGTTAGGTGCGTAGGGGTCCAGAAGCAATCTCCGCTGGGCAGCAACCAGATTCTCGTCAGACAGTGACGGAAGACGGGCCAGAGCGGCAAGAGGCTCGATTTCGACTGCCGGCAGGCCAGCGGGTTCGATGGTGGCCATATCCCATCCCGAACCCTTCACGCACAGGACCTCTTTATCCCGACCCAGCGCATCGGTCATGGACATCTTTACGGAAGTGTTGCCGCCGCCATGCAGGACGAGCTCCGGATCCTGCCCCAGGATCCGGGTTGTGTATGTACGAATCGCCAGATCTTCGGGAATTCCCCTGGTCGACAACTCCTTAACCAGAACATCCAGATCGGTTTGGTTCCAGCGTGACAGCATTGCATTCTCCAGATCAGTCGGCAGGACCGCGCGGCAACTCCGTCACCGTATACAGATTCCAAACAAGTGAGATAGAATTAATCGTCTGCTTCGCTCCCGGCATCACCTGAAACGGCAGGAGCCGAAGCCGGCGCGGTGGACAAGCAAACGAATCGGCCATTTCCCGCACCGTTGCTGCAGAGTGTGATCCTCCCGCGAGGCGCCGTAGCGGCCGACGAATGACGTCCTGAGAAAAATCTTGAAGAAGCCCGGCCATCGGTCACCCGGAACCTCATCGCAGTCACCGACGTCCTTGGATCTTGCAGAGAGAATTGACACCAGGCCCTGAGACCAGGCCTTCGGCACAAGTGCCGAGCGCCCGGAACGAGTCACGCCGCCACTGGACGTGCAGCACACCTGACCACTCGAACCGGGATTGCGAACTTCGTACCAGCCCATACATATCAATGTCTAACGATGCGAAGCTGCGCCGCCCGGATCAAACCGGCAGTGATCTTGCCTGTCCTCGACATCAAGATTGGCCGCTGCCGGATGCCCGTCTACCAGACCGGTTCGGCAGAAAAATCTGCTTCACCTGCACTTTCCCGCCAACGAGGGCGGGCTACCTGCAAGGACGGTTTCCGGGTCGAATGCAACGTGCAGGTCAGAACGTCTGCTTCAGGGTGAACGAAAACAGAAAAATGACTGATTTGGTCAGGAATTAATCCGCTTGACATGCATGACACCTGAGTCTCAAGCTCTGTTCGATCACAGTGTTTTAAGGTCGTGATTGGACCAGAATTTACGTCTTGTGTCGAACGACGCACGCGACGCACGAACGAACTCGGGAGGATTTTCGAGATGGATGGAACGGGCCCATATGATCCGACAGTTGACTATACTGCAGAACCTGCAATTGCGGAAATTGCCGGAGGAGGCAACATCAAACCCTGGCGACCGCTGCATGTGACTCGCCGTAACTTTCTGAGGGGAGTCGTTTGCTCCGGCATTGTCATCGGAGGTTCAGCTTATCTGTTTTCAGCGGCGACACCGGCACGCGCGGATGCGCGGGGCGTTGAACGAATGATCTCTCTGACCGTCAACGGAAAGGCCCACCACGTTGATGTCGCACCGAACGAGACCCTGGCATTTACCATCAGGTACCGGCTGGGGCTCACGGGCACCAAGATCGGCTGCAACCATTCGGAGTGCGGCGCCTGCACAGTCATAGCGGACGGAAGCACGATCTATTCGTGCTCGACCTTGACACACCGGGTTCACGGCAGGGAAATCACCACCGTGGAGGGAATTGCTGCTCCGGACGGGACGCTGCACCCGGTGCAACAGGCATTCATCGATGAAATCGGGCCGCAATGCGGCTTTTGCACGCCGGGGCAGGTCGTCGCGGCAGTCGCCCTGCTGAACAAGAACCCCAATCCGACGGTTGATGAAGCCCGAATTGCAATGTCGGGCAATCTTTGCCGATGCGGCGCGTATGACCATTACCTGCGCGGCATAATGAAGGCAGCGAGGGAGGTATAACTCATGACTTACAAATTGATCGGAAAGGACTTTACGCCTCCAGACCTTGAGGCAAAAGTCACCGGTGCGGCCAAGTATGCAGAAGATTTCCGCGCTGACGGAATGGCACATGTCAAGGTGTTCGGCTCGCCCATGCCCCACGCCAGGGTCCGCAGCATCGATCTCGATGATGCAATGAAGATACCCGGTGTGCTGGCGGCCCTGATTCCGGATGAGGTCAAGCAACCCGACGTCACGGGATTGCCGATCCTGTCCAACGAACCGAACTATTTCGGCCAGCCCGTCGTCGCGATTGCCGCCGAAACCGAACAGGCGGCAGCGGACGCTGTTGCCGCTCTCAAGGTCGACATGGAACTTCTTCCATTTGTCGTCGACCCGCTCGAGAGCCTGAAACCGGATGGGCCTAACGCCCTGACCGGCGGAAACGTTTCGGGACGGCGAATCGACTTCCAGGAACTGAAGTGGTCAGGAAGGGATTTCGCTCTCGCCGAAGAGGGCGAGTTGCCGCGGGGCAGTTCGGTTGTCGAATGGAGTTTCGGAGACCTCGATGCCGCCTTTGCGAATTCGAAGGTCATCGTCGAAGAGAGCTTTGTTCACGCCACGAATGCCCACCACGCGATGGAACCGCGGTCTGCGGCAGCGTTCTGGGAGAATGGCAAGTGCCATGTCTGGGGATCGACCCAGTCGACGTCATTTGCCCATCCGGGTCTGGCCCGGCTGATCGGCATTGAACCTACGGACCTCGTATTTGTAGCCGAGTACTGCGGTGGCGGATTCGGAGGGAAGGCAACTTCCTACCCGCTGATGGCCCTGCCTGCACTTGTGTCAAAGAAACTGGGTGGCCGGCCGTGCCTGTTGCGGGTGTCCCGCAACGAGGAATACTACAACGGCATGGCCCGTGCAGGATTCCAGGGCTGGGCCAAGCTTGGATTTGCCGATGACGGCAAGATCATTGCGGCCGACATCTTCGTCGTGCAGGATCTTGGACCGACCAGCGGTTTTCCGGACTTCAACAACGTCGGCAACGCCTTCAGCATTGTATTCCAGCCAACCAACATGCGCTTCCGCGCTGTGCCTGTCCTGACGAACACGGCTCCGAAAGGTGCCCAGCGCGGTCCGGGCGAAAACCAGGCTGCAAACATGTTGGAACCCTTGATTGACAAGGCAGCGGAAGAGCTGGGCATGGACAGGATACAGATTCGCCATGTCAATGCACCGGGCAACGGCGGCGCCGGCTTCAAGATAGGAGCCCAGCAGGGACCGCTCACCTCCGCCTTCCTGAAGGAAGCGCTCGACAAGGGCAGTGACATGTTCCAGTGGACGGAACGGTCAAGCCAGTCCGGGATGATGACCGGAAGCAAGGCACGGGGCTACGGCGTCGCGTCGGCCTATCACTCTGCCGGTTCGAACGGGTTCGACGGTTTGCTCAGGATTGCGCCTGATGGCACGCTACATGTCCATACCGGCGTCGGGAACCTCGGGACGTTTTCATACGCCTCGACCTCCCGGGTTGCCGCGGAGGTGCTCGGATATGACTGGGATCACGTCGTCATCGAGCGAGGCGGATCGGCCAGGCATCTGCCTTGGAATCTGGGCCAGTTCGGCTCCAACACCAATTTCACGATGTCTCGGACCAATTTCGTCGCCGCAGAGGATGCCAAGATGAAGCTCCTCGAAATCGCAGCGGCGAAGCTAGGTGGCGATCCCTCGGGTTACGAGCTGAGCGATGAAAGGGTTGTCAGCAAGTCGGACATGAGTGTCGGCATCACCTTTGCCGAGGCTGCGCAGCTGGCGATCGAAATGGGCGGAAAGTACTCGGGACAGGTTCTGCCCGAGGACCTCAATCCGATGACCCAGGGCTCGGCAGCAGCGCTTGCCGGAACCGGCCTCATCGGCGTTGCCAAGGACAATCTGCCCAAGGACGGAACCGTTCCGGCGCTGTCGGCAAGCTTCATTGAAGTCGATGTCGATCTGGAGACCGGGAAGGTGGATATCCTCGACTACGTCGGTGTCGCCGATTGCGGGACCGTGGTGCATCCGACCGGACTTGCAGCCCAGGTGAGAGGCGGTGCCGTCATGGGATTTGGTCTCGGCACGACCGAGCGCCATGTCTACGACCCGGCATACGGGTTGCCCAATGCCAAGTCCTTCTATCATGCCAAGCCCAAATCCTATCTGGATGTTCCAGCCGAACTGGGCTGGGCAGCCGTGGACCAACCCGACCTGCAGAATCCGATGGGAATCAAGGGTATCGGCGAGCCACTTGAAGGGTCAGCTTCGGCTGCCTTGATCTGTGCAATTTCGGATGCACTCGGGGGACACCTGTTCAATCGGACTCCGATCGTAACCGACATGATTGTGAATGCCGCCGCCGGCAATCCTCAATCACACAAACCGCTTGCAACAAACACGGTGTAGGCGGGGGGAGAAGAGACAATGACAGATGTAATGCACAATTTTGAGCTGTTTCAGCCCGATTCAGTTCAAGGGGTTGAGGAACTCCTGGACGAATTCGAGGATGCTTGGATCATTGCAGGCGGCAAGGACAGCCTTGACTGGTTCAAGGACAGGGTTATCCAGCCGACGGTTGTCGTCGATCTTGCCAGGGTCCCGGACCTTGGCGGCATCGAGGCGCTCGATGACGGCGGGATGTACATCGGCTCGATGACCACGCTGACCGAGGTCAACGAGAGTGAACTGGTAAAGGAGAGATTTCCGATCCTTTCAGTGGCTGCGGGGAATGTCGCTTCGCCGCAGATCCGCAATGCCGGCACCATAGGCGGGAACATCTCGCAGGACACGCGTTGCGGATATTACAGGGACGGATTCCCGTGCTACCGGGCCGGTGGCAACACCTGTTATGCCAATACACCAACCGCCATGAATCGCGACCACGCGTTGTTCGAAGTGAGCCGCTGTGTCGCGGTGACGCCTTCGGATACGGCTCCGGCGTTGGTCGCCCTCGGAGCAACCATGGTCATCCGGAGAAACGGCGGAGACATGGAGGTGCCGGCAGCCGAGTATTTTATCGGCCCGGAGATAGATATCACCCGCATGACTGTTCTCGAACCGGGCGACATCCTTCTTGGCATCAGGATTCCGGGTGCCTGGGCCAACGCCCGGCACTATTTTGAAAAAGCTGCCGACCGATCGACCTGGGATTTCGCCCTGGTCAGTGTCACGATGGTCGCCAGGATGGCGGGTGACGCCATCGATGACGCGGCGATTGTCTGTGGAGGCGTCCAGTGCACACCTCGTAGACTCACGGAAGTTGAGGACGTGATCAGGGGAGAAGTTCCCGGTTCCGACCTGGAAACTCTCGTTCGCCGAGTGGCCTCCAGAGGTGCAAGCCCGCTGAACTTCAACCACTTCAAGATACCGCTGATGGAGAACCTCGCGGCAAGGGCGGTTCGCTCACTTGGCTGATCGATGGAGTTGCTTCGCTTCACGAACAATGTTTTCGGCCAGAAGATGCTGGTTGGCGTGAACTGGGAGTTCCTGTGGCTCCCGGTTGCCGCCGCATTCGTGTTCATTGCATTGCACATTGGCATTTGTGCCTTGCGCCGCAACGGCTGATCCTCCATTTGATCCATGGCCTGCAGCGCGTGAACTGCTCAAGAGCGCGCCGAGCATGATGCGGAGTGTCCATGACCAGTGAGGAAGCCAATCCAGGTGTAAGGCACCGGCTGGGTGACCGGTTGTTTCACTGGTCGATGGCTGCCTGCATTTTCATCCTGGGCGGAACCGCATTCCTGCCGATAATCGGAATCAAGTTCGACTGGGTTCCGATCCACTGGTGGACGGGCGTCGTATTGGTGCTTGCGATCCTATTTCATCTGTACAGGGTCATTGCGGTGCACGGGATCAGAACAATGATGCCTGGCATCGACGACGCAAGGGAAAGCCTGCAAGTTGCACTGAACCGTGAAAAGGATGGCCTCAAGCCGGCAAAATATGATGCATTCCAGAAAATGTATCACTGGACAGCAGCAACGGCGGTGATCGTGACGGCCGCGACGGGTATCTTGATGCTGGCCAAGATCGATACCGTCTTCTGGAAACGCTTCCCCACAATCCTGTCGGACATGAGTTGGGGAATCATCTACTCGATACACGGGCTGGGAGCGATGCTTCTTCTCTTCCTGGTCATCGTGCATATCTATTTTGCATTCTTGCCCAGCCACCGGTCATTCCTGACTTCGATGGTACTGGGCCGTGGACCGGAACTGGCCCGGAAAGGAAGTGACCAATGATCGATCAAGCCGTGGCCACCAGTATGCGGAGCGCGTTTGACGACATAGAAGAAGCATACGAGTTCATGCTTGCCTATGCCGCGCAGGGCCGCAGGTCCGAAGGTCCCGGTGGTGCCGGTCCGAGCCAGATACGCCAGTTTCTGGAACAGTTCGGTCGCGCGGCAGACCTGCTGTCCGCATCATTGGACGGCATGAGTGAAGGGGACGCAGCCAGCGGATTCCGGGAGAGGTGGCTGGATGACCTTGCGGCAGTCAGGTCGATCATAGACATGCTATTGGCACAATCCTCGATTACGTCAGAAATGGTCGATAACACCAATGGGTTGATTGCCATGCGCTCCTTCCTTACCGACATCTTCTTTGCAGACCACGTGATGCTTCCCAGGCGCTGAGGCAAGCGAACAGGCAAGTGGCGGATCCCACGCCCCTGTCCTGGCCGCGTTGCATTCCTGCCGCGTAGAGAGGCGCTGGTTCCCGGAGTGAGGAAGGCCAACAGCGCTCGGCACTGACCGCGGCAGATAACCGATCATGGAGCGATGGCCGGACACAGGCACCAGAACACAACCCTTGCACTCGTTGCGGCAATCGGGCTGGTCTTCGGGGCCGGCAAGGTCTCGGCGGATCGTCACTGCGCGCCAGTTGAGGAATTCTACTGGCAGGCGAGAACAATCCTGCTGCAAAGTGGGCTGAGTTGCGAAGCAGCACTGGATGAAAGCGAAGACGAACTCAGGGAAGCCATCGCCCAGGCAGGCATATGCGGTTGCGTATCTCTCCATGATTACCTGGAATCCCGATTGTTCACGGACATGGAAACCGCAACAACTGACTGTCAGCTGCGGATGGCCCGGCTACTTGATCTCCGTTTGGAACTGCCCGGTCTTGTCGAGAGTTGCCACTGACCTTCCCGGAAGCATGAACCGCGGCCCCGGCCCGTAGCATCCTGTTCCAGAAAGGTTTCTCAAGGTCGCTTCCGAGTGAAGCTGACTGATGTGCCCGGACAGGCAGACGGGCCGGGCTTCTCAACCGGCTCGCTTGATGTGCAGCCTGTCCAATGGAGCAGGTCCCGCCGGTTGCGCTGTCGAAACAGTCAGGTGTACCGCAAGCGGGGCTGGATTCAGACTTTGCTGCACCGGGTTGATACTTCGGACTGTCCGGCAGTAGCGATCTGGTGATCGAAGACGCGGTGTGATTTATGGCATCTCGGTTACCGGTTGAATGTTGTAGAAGACGGGTTTCAATTGCCAGGACGACATCAAGGTGAAGGCTGACTGCGATCTGTTCATCATAGGCGGCGGGGTGAATGGCTGCGGAATTGCCCGCGACGCTGCTGGCCGGGGACTCTCGGTCATCCTTGCCGAGAAGGGCGACCTGGGTTCCGCCACCTCCTCATCCTCGACCAAGCTCTTCCATGGCGGGCTTCGATACCTCGAATATTTCGAGTTTCGATTGGTGCGCGAATCGCTGATCGAGCGGGAACGCCTGCTCAGGGCGATGCCGCACATCAGTTGGCCGTTGCGCTTCGTCATTCCTCACGACCCCGTCGCAGTGACATCCCAAGGCACTGGTCCGTTTCCCTGGCAGCAAGGACGACGCCCCGCCTGGATGATACGGACAGGCCTGTTTCTCTACGACAATCTCGGCGGCCGCCAGCTGCTTCCCGGAACACGCACCCTTGATCTTTCGAGTTCACAGGAAGGGAAACCTCTCAGCGACCGGTTCATTCGGGGATTCGAATACTCGGACTGCTGGGTAGAGGACTCCCGTCTCGTTGTACTGAATGCCAGGGATGCCGCGGCCCGCAGCGCGGAAGTCATGGTGCGCACAATCGTCCGGAAGGCGCAGAGACAGGGTGGCCTGTGGGAAATCGAGATCGAGGATGCGGAGACTGGCAGCTGCTCCATTCGCCATGCGCGGGCGCTCGTCAATGCAGGCGGTCCATGGGTTGTCGAGATACTTGAATCCAGGCTTGGCCTGACAACCCCGTCGAGGGTTCGCCTCGTCCGGGGCTCTCACATCGTGATCCGCCGTCTTTACGATCACCCCAAATGCTACCTTTTGCAGGGGACAGACGGCCGCGTGGTTTTCACAATTCCGTACGAGAGTGACTTCACCCTGGTTGGCACCACGGACACCGATCACGCCGATCCGGACATCACGCCTGAATGCAGTCCCGAGGAAAGCCGCTACCTGCTGGACATCGTCAACCAGAACTTTCGCAAGGAAGTCGGTTCGGACGACATCGTCTGGACCTACTCCGGTGTCCGGCCACTGCATGATGACGGAGCCGGCCGGGCCAGTGCGGTGACGCGCGATTATTCGCTGGAACTGGACGTCGAGGGTGGTGCACCGGTACTCAACGTGTTCGGCGGCAAGATCACGACCTACAGAAAACTCGCGGAACAGGCTCTCGACCGCCTTGCACCTTTCTTTCCGTCGCTTCCCGGCCGCTGGACCGCAGATGCTCCGCTTCCGGGCGGTGGATTTCCGGTCAATGGTGCCGAGAAACTGGTTGCAGATCTGATCGAAGATTATGCCTTTCTTTCGGATGCCTTGGCGCGCCGCCTTGTCAGGGCATATGGCACCGAGGCCCGACTAGTCCTGGGCAATGCCGGCCGTGCGGAAGAACTGGGACCGGATTTCGGTGCGGGTCTTACCGGGTCGGAGGTCGACTGGCTGGTTGACCAGGAGTTTGCCCGTAGCTCCGAGGACATACTCTGGCGGCGGAGCAAGTTGGGACTCCGCCTGGAACAGATCGACGTTGCGGCACTGGAGTCACATATCGAATCAAGACGATCGCAGACGAGCCGAGTTGGCAGCAGCTGATTCCGCGGTCAGGGTCCTGGCGACGGACACGATCGGTTCGACTATGACGGCGTTACGTTCGACACGGCCCTGCGGGAACAACAACCGGAGATCTTCAGCGTCCATTTGCGGCCGAGCGCTGAATCGATTGCTTGGCAAGAACCGGCCGGCGGCCGGGTCACGACTATCTCGCGCAGGAGTCCGGAGCACTCAGGACCAGGACGAAATCTCTTTCACGTCCGGATCGTCTGCGTATTCGGACGTCAATGCTCTCTTCGAACGAAGAAACACTGCCTGTGTGTCAAACACGACTCCGTCGGCAAGAGGTTTCAACCCGTTGGCCTCCAGCGTCGTTCCCGTTGAAACCAGATCAGCTATCGCCTCGGACATGTCATTGGCAACTGCGCCCTCTGTTGCGCCCTGGCTGTCGACGAGCCGGTAGTCCGTGAGATCGATCCCCTTCAGGAATGTTCTCACCAGCGTATGGTACTTGGTGGCAATTCGCAGCCCCCTGCCGTGGCGGGAACGGAAGCGAGCGGCGACGTCATCCAGGTCCCGAACCGAATCAACATCAATCCAGAAACTCGGCACGGCAACCATGAGCCTGGCATGTCCGAACCTCAACTCGGCCAAGAGTTCGATGCGGTCCCGCCAGTCCGGATGCCGTTCATGAACGAGGTCGGATCCCGTGATCCCGAACAGAATATTGCCGCGGTAGAGTTCTCCTGGAATCTCTCCTGCCGACAGAAAGACCAACTCTGCAGACGCCGAGCCGGATGTCTCCGCCGTGTACCTGCGTCCCATCTCCGGCTCGTCAAAAACCAAGCCTCGCCTGTGCAACCACTCCAGCGAGTTCCTGGACAGCCTTCCCTTTGCCGGCACACCGATCCTGACGCTCATATCGATTTTCTCCGTGCCGCGATCAGCGCCGCAGGTCTGACAACGCCCCCAATTGCACGGCATTTTCTCCCGGAGCCGAGCACCTCGTTGATGAGGTCGAAACGTCCGCCCGACGCAAGCGGCTCCTTTCCCTTCGAAGAGAGCCATCCAAAGACGAATCCGTCATAGTACTCCAGCGTTGTCCGACCGTAACTTGCCTCGAATCTCAGGCCCGCCGGATCGCATCCCCTGTCGTTCAACGCGTCGATCCGCGACTCCATCTTCTCGGCTGCAGCGTCGAGGCCGCGGAGTCTGTCCGACAGGCGTCTCAACTGCCCCGGAATCGACGGCATCGTCCCGCTGAGATTGAGAAGTTCCCGAAATCCTTCAACGATCCCTACGTCAAGCGGCTCTTCCTTCGAATCCACGTTCAATTCCCGGATGCGTGCAATGACCTCGTCAGTTGTCCGCGCACCGATTTCCGGTCCCGCGCCTGCGACCAGTTCGTGCAGGTCGGTATCGCCTTCAGACTGCATCATGAGGCTCTGCTTGTTCGCCGAGAAACCCGGAGTTGAGCTGAAGATGGTGATCAGTTCACGGAACCGGTCCGGTCGCCAGATATGCCGAAGCAGCGCCGCCTGGCGTCGATTGGATATCGAGAGCCCCTTTACCGCGGCAAGGAGAATTCCCAGATCGCCCGTGGCAACATCGGCATCGCAGGAGGCAAGCAACTCCCTGAAAATCATGAACACCTCGGCATCAGCAAGGGCGGGATCCTCTTCACCGAAATACTCAAAACCCGCCTGCAGGTATTCACTTGCCTTGTCGGAACCAGGTTCCTGCTTCCTGAAGACCGGCCCGCAATAGGCATAACGCGTCGGACCCTGCCCGTTGACCATGTGGTGGCTTGCCACCGGTACCGTGAAATCCGGGCGCAACATCATTTCGTTATGCGCAGCGTCCCGCGTCACGAAGGCACGCGACCGGATGTCTTCACCGTAGAGATCAAGCAGTTGTGCAGCCGGTTGCAACACGTCGATCTCGATCCGTTCAGCCCCCTTCGATTGAAAATATGCAAGGATCCGCCCGGCCTCTTCTGCTGCGGCGGCCTTGAGAGCCTTCGGCATCTTCCTAATCCGTCCGGCGCAAAATGCGGGCAACCTCTGTTGCCAAGTCCTTCCTCTCAACCTCCAGTTGCGAAGGTCTGGATTTCCACTCGTCATGGGTTGCCGTCTGCGACAACCTCTTTCCAAGTTCGAGATCCTTGACCTGGACCACTCCGCGTTCCAGTTCTTCCGTCCCCTGGATGATTGCCAGCGGTGCGTTGCGCATATCGGCGTATTTCAGTTGCCTTCCGAAATTCCTGGCATTGCCAAGGAAAACCTCGGAGCGAATGCCTGCCGCCCGCAACTCCGCGTTTATCTGCTGGTAATCGCTCATACGATCCCGGTCCATGACGGTCACGACAACAGGGCCCGTCTGCCTGCCCTGCTCCGGCCGGAGTTCCGCCATTGCCGCGAGCAGCCTGTCCACGCCAACCGAAATGCCGGTCGCCGGCACCTCCTGCCCCGTAAACCGCTTGACCAGCCCGTCATAGCGCCCTCCGCCGATCACCGATCCGAACTGCCTGCGGCGACCCTTCCTGTCCCGGATGTCTGCCGTCAACCCGGCCTCCATCACCGGACCCGTATAGTAGCCAAGCCCGCGCACTGTTGACGGGTCGACAACGCACTGCTCCGCGGTGACGCCCTGGGAAGCCAGCAAGGTCATGATCTCTTCGAGTTCCGCCAGTCCCTTTCGTCCGGTTTCCGAGCCGGCCACCATGATGCCAACTTCTTTCAGTGTCGCAGCGGAATCAGAGTTCCCCGCATCCAGGAATGCCAGAATTGAATCGATCTGGCCCGCTGAAAGGCCCGCTCCACTCGTGAAGTCACCGCTCTCATCCTCGCGTCCTTCACCCAGCAAGTCCCCCACGCCGGCCATCCCGATGCGATCCAGCTTGTCCATGGCCCGCAGCACGATTCCCCTAGCAGCTCCGGATTCTTCCATGTTGCCCGGATCAAGAATTCCTGCTTCAGCCAGCGCACCGTCAAGCAGGTTTCTGCTGTTCAGTTTCAGCAAGTACTGGCCGCGACCGATCCCCACGGTTTCGAGGATCTCGCATGCAAGGCCGCACATTTCCGCGTCTGCAGCCATTGTCGCAGCGCCAACCGTGTCAGCGTCGCATTGGTAGAACTGGCGATATCTGCCCGGCCCCGGTTTTTCGTTTCGCCAGACGGGACCGATGGCATATCTCCTGTACGGTGATGGCAGGGAGTTTGCGAACTGGGCAGCAACTCTTGCCAGTGGGGCCGTCAGGTCATAACGCAGGGCCAGCCATTCGCTTTCGTCTTCCCACGCAAAGACGCCCTCATTGGGCCTGTTGGTGTCCGGAAGGAACTTGCCAAGGGCGACGAGGCTTTCAACCGCCGGAGTTTCCAGCGGCTCGAACCCGTACAGCCGGTACACGGAAGCAATTCGGTCGAGCATTTCCTGCCGCAGACGCACGTCTTCGCCGAAGTAGTCCCTGAATCCCTTGACATTGATTGGCCGGGGCCTGCCGGATGCCATCTGTTTCCATGCCTTTCGTGCACATGAACCCGCGAGAAGCGCGCTTCAACTATCCGGCAGAACCGTGCGTTGCAACCGGAACAAGGAAAACCGTCCGGGCAAGCGTCACTCGAATTCGCCTCACGGCATACCGAGCTACGATGATGCACGTGCTGTGCCGGGATGGACGATCATGCCCTCGTCCGCCTCGATGGAGCATGCCGGCCAGGTCGTCATTCGGCGGAGTCCGGTCACCACCCTTGCGGTGCATCCAACTACCAGGGACAAGGAACCATCGTGGTAAGCGGCGTCAACGGAAGGCAACGATACTGGTTGTGCACTTCCAAATTCGGACCAAGGCCCGTTGGTTCGATTCAGGTCAGTATTCTTCGACCTCGACGATGCCCTCGATGCTCTTGATCGCGCTCTTGATCCTGTCATTGACCGGGAAGGAGCCAGGAAGCTCGATTTCGGCTTCCAGCGAAAGTCCGCTTGCGACAGGGCAGAATCGGATTGAACCCCGCGGCGAATTGCTTTCGCCCGACAGGTTGCCTGCAAGAAAGTCATTGAACCTGGACGGAGCCGCGGTGCTGTCGAAGTAGACCCTCAATCCCTTGCAGGGCGATGCTGGCATGTCAGCAATGAATTCGATGTGGTCGGCGCGCAGGCTCAGTCTTTCGTTTTCGACCCTTGCATCAACGACAACCAGGATCTTTGCACCGGACCGCAGCGCCTCTCCCGCCTTCCCGTAATCCTCCGAAAACACCGTGACCTCCGCCCTGGCGGTGGCATCGGACAACTCGACGAACGCGTAACGCGATCCCCGTTGTGACGTTCGTTGCCGCACCGAGGAGACAACGCCCGCGATGATGTAGGCCTTTGGCTCCTGCAGGGCGAGTTCGTGCAGCCTCGAAATCTCGACTGCACCTCGGGCGCGCAGGGACTCCATCTGCTCGTCGAGTGGATGCCCCGACAGGTAGAATCCGGTCGCGGCAAATTCCTGTTCCGTCTGTTCTTCCCGTGTCCAGTTCACGACGCTCTTCAGCGGAGGTGTTGGCAAGGACACGGCTGCATCGCCGAACAACGACATTTGCCCCGACTCGCGTTCGGACCGGACCGTTGCCGAATATCCCATGAGGACTTCGAGACTCGCCAGGACCATGCTCCGGTTCCCGTTCAGGCAATCGAATGCTCCGGCGCGGACCAGCATCTCCAATTGACGTTTTCCCAGCATCTTCATGTCGACGCGCTCGACGAAGTCGAACAGGCTTTCGAATGGCTCTTCGCCCCTGGCCTCGACCATCCTGCGCATGGCTTCAACGCCGACATTCTTCAGTGCGCCGAGCCCGTATGCGATTCTGCCATCGGCGATCGAGAACTCCTCGGTGGATCCGTTTACGCAAGGAGGAATCAGTTCGATCTTCATGCGTTTCAATTCCTGGGCGAACGCATGCAGCTTGTCGGTATCGCCGATATCACAATTCATGACTGAAGCCATGAAGTGCAACGGGTAGTTGGCCTTGAGCCATGCCGTTTGGTAAACGACGACCGCATAGGCGGCGGCATGGGCCTTGTTGAATCCGTACTCCGCAAACCTCGCCATCAGGTCCCAGACTTCTCCGGCGGTCTTTCCGTCCACACCTCTTTCCGCCGTGCGGCCAAGGAATTTGGGCCTTTCCGCATCCATGTCCGACTTGATCTTCTTGCCGATAGCACGACGAAGCAGATCCGCATCCGCGAGGCTGTATCCTGCCATGGCCTGCGCAATCTGCATGACCTGTTCCTGGTAGACGATGATGCCATGCGTCTCGGCAACGATATGGTCGATCAACTCGTGCTGTTTCTTGCGGGGTTTCGTACCGTTCTTGACCGCGCAATACTCCGGAATGTTCTCCATCGGTCCCGGTCGATACAGTGCGATCAATGCGACGATGTCCTCAATCGAATTCGGATTCATCATTCGAAGTGCGTCCTTCATTCCAGCACTTTCAAGCTGGAACACGGCAGCCGTCTCACCCGAAGCACAGAGCTGAAATGTCCTGGCGTCGTCGAAAGCCAGGTTGTCGATGTCGATCTCGTTTCCCTCTTCCTTCAGCAGTTCCACGGCCCGCTTGATGACGGTAAGCGTCTTGAGCCCGAGGAAGTCGAACTTCACGAGGCCGGCCTTCTCGACCCACTTCATCGAGAACTGCGTGGCCGGCAGGTCAGACCTGCTGTCCTTGTAGAGCGGAACAAGTTCATCAAGCGGACGGTCGCCGATCACGAGGCCCGCCGCATGTGTCGACGCGTTTCTCAGCAGACCTTCAATGACGCGGGCATTGTCGAACAGTCTTCCGACTACCGGGCTTGAATCCCTGGATTCCACCAGCCTCTGTTCAGTCCTCAGGGCCTCGTCGAGCGACACCATTCGCGCACCGTCCCTGGGAATGAGCTTCGCGATCCTGTCGACCTGTGAATAGGGCACCCTCAACACCCGCCCCACATCGCGAACTGCCGCCCTTGCAAGCAGTGCACCGAAAGTGATGATGTGGGCAACGCGTTCGCTTCCGTATTTTCCCTGCACGTATCGTATCACTTCGTCGCGCCGGTCCTGGCAGAAATCGATATCGAAGTCCGGCATCGAGATTCTCTCGGGGTTCAGGAATCTTTCGAACAGCAGGGAAAAGCGCAACGGATCCAGGTTCGTGATCGTCAGCGCGTAGGCCACGAGGGATCCGGCTCCCGAACCTCTGCCCGCTCCGACCGGAATGTCATTGCCCTTCGCCCATTTGATGAAATCAGCGACGATAAGAAAGTAACCGGAGAATCCCATCGATTCGATGACATCAAGCTCATATTCGAGCCGTTCGCGATATTCGCTTTCCGGCGCAGAGGCCGTCAACGTATTCAGGCGGTCTGCCAGCCCCTTCCTTGCCTGCCGCCGCATCTCATCGGCTTCATTGTCGGTGAATTTCGGGAGAATCGGCTCCCTTCCCTGCGCCCGGAAAGAGCAGCGTCGTGCAATCTCAACCGTGTTTTCAACAGCTTCAGGGAGATCATCGAACAGGCTGCACATCTCGTCCTGCGACTTGAAATAGTGCTCCGGGGTCAATCGCCTGCGCCCGGTCTTCTGGTCGACGAACGAACCGCTGGCAATGCACATCATGGCATCGTGAGCCCCGAAGTAATCGGCAGTCGGGAAATGGACGTCATTTGTGGCAACAAGCGGAAGTTCGTGGCGATACGCCAGTTCGACAAGACCGGGTTCGGTCCGAAGCTCGCATTCCGACAACTCCGAGCCATCCATGAAGTGCCGTTGCAACTCGACATAGAGCCGATTCGGAAACAACCGTTTGAATTCAAGCAGCAACTCTTCTGCCGATTTGCGGTTGCCCTCGGCGATCATATGGCCAATGGGTCCCTCCGAACCGCCGGTCAGGCAGATCAGCCCGCGGCCATGATGCCCGAGGTCCTGCATCGTCAGGTGAGGAACGACACGGGTTCCGTCGAGGTACAGCCGGGAATTCAGTTTCAGGAGATTGCTGTAGCCGACATCATCCTGGGCTAGGAGCACGACCGAAGCAGTCGTCGGAATCCCACCTCTGGTTTCCGCGGGTCCGCCCGCCATCATGCTGAACAGGCAGCCATGGATCGGCTGAATCCCCGAATCGGCAGCCACTGTGGAGAATTCAAGTGCCCCGAACATGTTGTTACGGTCGGCCACCGCAACCGCGGGCATGCCGTGTTCGCGACAGAGCGCAGGCAGGTTGCTGAGACGGACCGCTCCCTGAAGCAGCGAATACTCGCTGCTCACTCTCAAATGGACGAATCGGGGAAACTGCGACATGGCCTGACCATTAAACCCGCATGGTGCATTCCGAAAGTGCCACTTTTCGGGCGAACGCGCGTTTGCCGAATGTCAACTTCCTGCGCCACAATCCCGCAATCGTTCCGCGAGAATATCCGGGACCAGCAATCCGGCAGCCGCCCGGAAACCGATGCCGCCGAATCCGGGCCTGCCTGCAATTCAACAAAAAAATGGCAATGGAACACAGTCCGTTGCATAAATGCGGCTTGAGCACGGAAACATGTTCATGGACGCAATGAACCAGGCAAGGCACACGGCCGCGCAGATAGAGTTTACGATCAACGGAGCCGCGGTTCGCCTGCAGGCCGATCCCGAGCATACGCTGCTGGATTACCTGCGGAAGGAACAGGGGCTGGTCGGGACCAAGGAGGGCTGCAATGAAGGTGATTGCGGCGCCTGCACGGTAATGGTCTCCGAACGGTCAGGCACTCGCATCGTGAACCTGGCAGTCAATTCCTGCATCCTGCTGCTGCCGCAACTCCACGGCAAGGCTGTCAGGACGGTGGAGGGAGTCTGCCACCGTGACGGCAGCCCCAACTGCGTCCAGCAGGCGATGATCGACTGTCACGCCAGCCAGTGCGGATTCTGCACGCCGGGATTCGTCATGTCGCTGGTTGCCGGCCACCTGAACCGCGAGGACTGCCACAACGACGTGGTCGCCGGCAACCTCTGCCGGTGCACGGGCTACAAGCCAATTGTCGAGGCAGCCGAGCGCGCTTTCGAGAAGAATCTTCCTGCCTGGTCGAACGAAATCACCGGCGACGTTCCCGACGGGAACGACCCGGTCGAGGCCCCGGACTATGTCGTCCACAGGACTCTCGACGAATTCGCGGAATGGTATGCCGAGAACCCCGCTGCGACGATCGTGGCCGGTGCCACGGATGTCGGTCTCTGGGTGACCAAGCAGTTCCGCGGCATCAAGCCCGCCTGTTTCGTCGCGGGCATTCCCGAACTTCGGGCCATTCGAACTCATGACGGCGGAAGCTGGGTTGGCGCCGGCGTGACATTGGCAGGATTCGGAGAATTCGTTGCGGACGCCTACCCTTCGCTTGCGGAACTGGTCCGACGGTTCGGATCGGTTCAGGTGCGCAATTCGGCCACGGTCGGAGGCAATGTGGCCAACGGCTCGCCAATTGGCGATCTCTCGCCCGCCTTGATCGCGCTGAGAGCCACGGTTGAACTCCGGCGGGGCGACCACACGAGAACGATCCCCGTTGAGGATTTCTTCGTCGACTACGGCAAGCAGGACATCAGGCCGGGAGAATTCCTGCAGGCTGTCAATCTGCCTCGACCCGGTGGAAGCCTGAAGTGCTACAAGCTCTCCAAGAGGTTTGACCAGGACATTTCCGCGGTATGCGGATGCATCAACATCCAGGTTGAGGACGGCCGCGTCGAGGCGGTTCGCATCGCCTACGGAGGATTGGCCGCCACGCCAAAAAGGGCAAAACACGCCGAGGCTGCAATTCTCGGACGGAACTGGAACGAGGAGACCGTGCAAGGTGCCATGGCTGCGCTGCCGCGGGATTTCAGCCCGATCTCCGACATGCGGGCTTCGGCCGAATACAGGATGCTGACCGCGCAGAACCTGCTCTACAGGTGTTTTCTCGAGGACGATCAGCCCACGGAAGCAACCGATATACTGGGCATCACGCCATGAGCATTGTCCATAAGGCGGCTGCCCACGATGCGGCGGAATTGCATGTCACCGGACGCGCACGCTATCTGGACGACATTCCAAGCCCCGGAGAAGCACTGAATCTCGCCTTCGGGTGTTCAATAGTAGCGCATGGCGAACTCCTTGCAGTCGACGTTAATGAGGTGGCGAGTGCCGAAGGCGTATTGAGGGTCATCACTGCGCGCGACCTGCCTGCTGCAAACGATGTGTCCCCTTCCGGCGATGGCGAGCCGATGCTGGCGAATGGCAAGGTCTTCTTTTGTGGCCAGCCGATTTTCATAGTTGTTGCCCGGAGCCATCTGGCGGCTCGCCGGGCATCGCGGCGGGCGGGCATATCCTACCGTGAACTGCCACCTGTACTGACAATTGAAGACGCGTTGACAGCCGGAGACCGGCTCGAGGACGCCCGGGTCTACGGTACCGGCAATCCAGAGGCGGCAATCGCAGGGGCGCCGCGGAAGATTTCAGGGTCGATTGCGATTGGTGGCCAGGAACACTTCTACCTGGAAGGCCAGGCGGCAATGGCCGTCCCGCAGGAAGATGGCTCGATGCTGGTCTACAGTTCCACGCAGCATCCCACTGAAGTCCAGCACAAGGTCGCGGATACTATCGGCAGGCCGATGAACCAGGTGCGCGTTGAAGTGCGTCGCATGGGAGGAGCCTTCGGTGGCAAGGAAAGCCAGGCAAACGCGGTCGCGTGCGCGTGTGCGGCGGCGGCGGTCTTGACGAATCGTCCATGCAGGATGCGGCTTGATCGCGACGATGACTTCATCGTGACCGGCAAGCGCCATGACGCCAGAATTGACTATGAAGCCGGATTTGACGATTCCGGGCGAATTGCCGGCGTCGTGTTTCGCCAGTACATCAGGTGTGGTTGGTCGCGCGATCTTTCCCTTCCTGTTGCAGACAGGGCAATGCTGCATTCCGACAACGCATACCATATTCCTGCCATCCGCGTGATCTCGGAACGCCTGCGAACCAATACGCAGTCTGCAACCGCGTTCCGCGGATTTGGTGGCCCCCAGGGAATGCTCGGCATTGAACGGGTAATCGACCACATTGCGCACTCGCTCGGAGCGGACCCGGTCGCGGTCAGAAGGCAAAACTACTACGCGTCGGCAAAGAGCGGTCGTCATCAAAGGACGTTCTTCGGCATGCCGGTAGAGGATTGTGTCATTGATGAACTCACCCGCGAACTTCTGGAGTCGTCCGGCTACCTGGAAAGGCGCGACGAAATTCGGAACTGGAATGCCAGCAACCGGATCCTGAAACGAGGAATCGCATTCTCGCCCGTCAAGTTCGGAATTTCATTTACACTGACCCACCTGAACCAGGCCGGAGCGCTTGTCCATGTCTACCAGGACGGTTCAATCCACCTCAATCATGGTGGAACCGAGATGGGCCAGGGGCTGTTCGTAAAGGTCGCACAGGTCGCCGCGCAGGAATTCGGACAACCGCTTGAAGCAGTCAAGATAACGGCGACAGACACGGGCAAGGTGCCGAACACCTCTGCCACGGCTGCGTCTTCCGGATCGGACCTGAACGGCATGGCAGTCAGAAACGCGTGCAGCGAGATACTGGGACGGCTTGCCAGGCATGTCGCAGACCAGCACCAGGTAAAAGAGGACGCAGTCACCTTCCGCGAAGGACGGTTCCGGGTTGGAAGCGAGTCCTACAGCTTCGGTGAAGTCGTCAAATCGGGACACATGAACCGGGTTTCCCTGTCCTCAACCGGATTTTATGCGACGCCAAAGGTCGAGTGGGACAGGATCGCTGGAAAGGGTCGGCCATTCTTCTATTTTGCCTATGGCGCTGCGGTGTCCGAAGTGGTGATCGACACGCTCACTGGCGAAAACCGTATTCTCCGGACCGACATTCTTCACGAAACCGGGAAATCGCTGAACCCCGCAATTGACGTCGGGCAGATAGAGGGCGGTTATGTCCAGGGTGCGGGATGGCTGACGACCGAGGAGCTCGTCTGGGACAGCGATGGCAAACTCATGACTCACGCACCCTCGACATACAAGATTCCTGCGTGTTCCGACCGACCGCCCGTCTTCAATGTCTCGCTATGGAGCGACGCCGAAAATGTCGAGGATACGATCTACCGGTCAAAGGCAGTGGGCGAACCTCCCTTGATGCTTGCAATTTCCGTCCTGGCGGCTCTTTCGGACGCGGTAGCGGCATGTGGGGACGGGTCCATCTACCCGGATCTCGACGCACCTGCCACGCCGGAACGCGTCCTTGCCGCTGTCCGCCGGCAGACCGGGAACTGACGAATGTCGATCGATCTGGACGAGCTTGAGACGATTGTCAGCAGACATGGGAGGGTGGCACGCGTGGTGATTGCCTCGACGTCGGGATCTGTGCCTCGGGAGGCGGGTGCGGCCATGCTGGTGTGGCCGGATGGTCAGTCCGGAACCATTGGCGGCGGAGCGCTTGAATTCGACGCAGCAGCAGCAGCCAGGGAGACAATTGTTGCCGCGGGTAACGTCACGCAGACCGTGCGTCAGCCACTGGGACCAGGGCTGGGCCAATGCTGCGGTGGTTCAGTGGTCATTGTCACCGAGTTGTTCGACGAGTCTCGAGTCAATGCTGTCGCCGCCCAGGCCCGGAAGTCAGGTGTCTATCTGCGCCCGGCAAGCGCGAATGCAGGCGAGATCCCGGACGGAATCCGGCGGGCAGTCCGCAGGGCCCCGTCCGGAACCCACCTTGCTAACGGCTGGATTTCCGAACCTGTCGCCCGGCTGCGGCGCCCGCTTTGGTTGTTTGGTGCCGGGCATGTCGGAAGGGCCGTTGTTTCCGTTCTCGAACCAATGGATGCATTCGGCATCGTATGGGTCGACATGTCGGAAGACAGGTTTCCACCGAAAATTCCGGGCAGGGTGAAGAAACTTGTCGCAGCCAACCCGGCGGATGCAGTAGGTTTCGCTCCCGAAGATGCCGAATTCCTGGTCATGACACATTCCCACTCGCTCGACCTTGACATCTGCAACCGGATACTCGGAGTTCCGTTCCGCTATGCCGGTTTGATCGGTTCCGGATCGAAATGGGCCAGGTTTCGAAAACGTCTTGCGGAGGCTGGCCGAGAGCGGCAGGCAATCGAACGGATCAACTGCCCGATAGGCATTCCCGGACTCGGGAAACATCCACAGGCCATCGCCATCGGCGTTGCCTGCAGGCTCCTTGGGGAGCCATGGCCGGAAACGGAACCGACGGGAAACCGAACATGACCTCCCTGTTTCAGGTACAGGAAATATCGAAGGCATTTCCGGGAGTTCAGGCCAATGACCGGGTATCCTTTTCCATGGATTCCGGCGAAATCCACGCGCTGTTGGGCGAGAACGGATCGGGAAAGTCGACCCTGGTCAAGACCATTTACGGAATCGTCCGACCGGATTCCGGGTCGATGCAACTGCGTGGCGAACTGTACGCTCCGCCGAGTCCGAACTTTGCACGCGCCCGCGGCATCGCAATGGTCTTCCAGCATTTTTCACTGTTTGACGCGATGACGGTATCCGAGAACATTACTCTCGGAATGCACCGGCAATCTTCAGCGCGCAAGCTGGCCCGGCGCATAAGGGATACCGGCGACAATTACGGGCTCCCGCTGAATCCGGATGCCGTCATCGGTGACCTTTCCGCTGGCGAACGCCAGCGTGTCGAGATCATACGCTGCCTGCTTCAGGACCCGAAGCTGCTCATCATGGACGAGCCAACCTCCGTACTGACCCCGCAGGAGGTGGACATCCTCTTTGCGACCTTGAGGAAGCTCGCCGGAGAGGGCACTTCGATACTCTATATTTCCCACAAGCTGGAGGAAATCCGGGATCTTTGTCACAGCGCCACGATTCTCCGGGCCGGCAAGGTCGTGGCGACTTGCAATCCCCGGAACAAATCGGCCCGTGAACTGGCAGAATTGATGGTCGGAGAATCGTTCCAGGAACCGGAACGGACTTCAGCGGGCCTCGGAGAATCCCTTTTCGAGGTCAGAAGTGTTTCGAGGAAGCCGGCTACGGTCTTCGGTATGGCTCTAAAGGACATCTCGTTTTTGGTGCGCAAGGGAGAGATTCTGGGGATCGCCGGAATCGCCGGCAACGGGCAGGAAGAACTGGTTTCGGTGCTCTCGGGAGAGGAATACCCGGATTCGGGCGAAATCCTGCTGGCGGAAACACCTGTCGCTAGAACCACGACCGCGTTCCGTCGCCGGCGCGGACTGCTGGTGGCGCCGGAAGAGCGGATTGGCCACTCGGCCGCACCCGACATGAGCCTGGTCGAGAACGCGTTCATGACCGGTTCGGAACGGATGAAACTCACTCGCCTCGGCATTGCCAACTGGCCAGCATCGCAGCTGTTCGCCGAGAAGATCATCGAGAGGTTCGATGTACGCACGCCGGGTCCGTCAAATGCCGCCAGTTCACTCTCGGGTGGAAACCTGCAGAAATTCGTCATCGGCCGGGAAATTCTCCAGGACCCGCTTGCGCTGGTTGTAAACCAGCCAACCTGGGGTGTTGACGCGGCGGCCGCGGCGGCGATCAGGCAGTCACTGCTCGACCTCGCGGCTACGGGTGCAGCGGTCGTGGCGGTCAGCCAGGATCTCGACGAGTTGATCGAGATCTCAACCTCGGTTGCTGTTCTGAACACCGGTTCGCTCTCGGAAGTCCGGCCGGTAGCCGACATCACGCGGGAAGAACTTGGCATGCTGATGGGAGGGGCCCACGGCATGCGGAAGGTTCCGGAGGGCGCAGTTGCTACGGCTTGAACGGCGGCGCGAACCGTCGCGCAGGTGGGCTCTGGCAACCCCGGTTCTGGCCGTGTGTGCAACAATGGTCGCCGGCATGATCATGTTCGCGTTGCTGGGGAAGGATCCTTTCGAGGCAATCAGGACGATCTTCTGGGCGCCACTGTTCGACCCCGACCTGGCTTCCTATGCAAGGCCGCAAATCCTGGTGAAAGCCGCGCCGCTGATCCTGATTGCGATCGGCCTTTCACTCGGTTTCAGGGCAAACATCTGGAATATCGGCGCCGAAGGGCAGTACATCATGGGTGCGATCGCCGGCGGTGCGTTTGCACTCGCACTCTATCCGCTTGATGCCTGGTGGATATTTCCGCTGATGATCGCGGCTGGAATTGCCGGGGGCGCTGCCTGGGCGTTGATTCCGGCCCTGTTGAAGGTTCGGTTCGGGGCCAATGAAATCCTTGTCTCCCTGATGCTTGTCTACGTCGCCGAGCAGTTTCTCGCATCCGTGTCGATCGGCATTCTCAGAAATCCGGATGGCGTCGGGTTTCCTGGCTCCCGCAATCTCCAGCATTACGAGAGCGCGGCGAATTCGGAACTCATCGCGGGCACAGGCATTCACTCGGGAGTTGTCGCGGCTGTTCTCATGGCTGTGGCAGTCCATGCACTCTTCCGCGTGCACAAGATCGGATTCCAGATCCGGCTGACAGGCCAGTCCATTCGCAGTGCAAGGTTTGCAGGCGTAAATCCCAGTCTGCTGACCGTCATCTGTCTGGCAGCAGGCGGTGGTCTGGCGGGCCTCGCCGGAATATTCGAACTCTCCGGACCAACCGGGCAGCTCTCAATCGACTTCAATATCGGCTATGGATTCACCGCGATCATCGTTGCATTCCTGGGTCGTCTCAATCCGTTTGGAATCACGCTCGCCGGCCTACTGATGGCACTGACCTACATTGGAGGTGAAATGGCCCAGTTCATGCTGAACCTTCCCTCGGCCGCGATCCAGGCACTCCAGGGCATGCTGCTTTTCTTCCTGCTGTCCATGGATTTTCTCTCGAGATTCCGCGTTGTCTTTGGCACGGCAAGGACGAGCTGAGATGGACTTTTCTTCCCTCAACCCCACCCTGATCTTTGCGACCATGATCGTTGCATCGATGCCGATCCTGTATGCCGCGATCGGAGAACTGGTCGTTGAAAAGTCAGGAGTGCTGAATCTTGGTGTCGAGGGCATGATGATAATGGGCGCCGTCTGTGGCTTTGTCGCCTCGGTCGAATCCGGGTCGCCGGTAATCGGGGTGCTGGCTGCAATCGTGGCTGGATCGGCAGTGGCCCTGCTTTTTGGCCTGCTGACCCAGCTGCTGCACGCAAACCAGGTCGCGACCGGGCTGGCGCTCACCCTTTTCGGGCTGGGACTATCGGCCCTGATCGGTCAATCCTATTCGGGAATCAAGCCTCCGCAGTTTCCTGAAATCAGCCTGGGACCGCTTGGAGACATCCCGGTGCTCGGAATCCTGCTCTTCGGCTATGATGCCCTCGTCTACATGTCAGCCATTCTCGTGGTGGCGGTTTGGTGGTTCCTCGGGCGGACTGGCGCCGGACTTGCGCTCAGGGCTGTAGGTGAAAACCACGATGCCGCCCACGCTCTGGGATACCGTGTCGTGGTGATCCGGCTCGCGGCGATCGCGTTCGGCGGGGCCTGTGCTGGTGTTGGCGGAGCCTACCTGTCCCTGCTCAGGGTTCCACAGTGGACGGAAGGAGCGACCGCAGGGGCAGGCTGGATCGCTCTGGCCCTGGTGGTGTTTTCGTCGTGGAGACCATTCCGTGTCGTGCTGGGCGCATGCCTGTTCGGAGGAGTCACGCTCCTGCAGCTCAACCTCCAGGCCATTGGCCTGGATATTGATCCAGCCTACCTTTCGATGGCACCATACGTCGTGACAATTGTTGCACTTGTCGCTATTTCGAGTCCTAGGAGGGGGGCGTCCTTGGGTGCTCCCGCGTCGCTTGGAAAGCCGTTTCACGCAACTGGATAGGACAACATCAGGTTGGTTGGACGGCGCACAACTATCTCTAAAGGGGAGAAAACAATGAGCCTTAAAAACTTGCTGGCTGCCGCAATCACGGCCTCATCGACACTATTGCTGGTTTCGACCGGGGCGCTGCACGCAGAAGCAACCAAGGTTGGTTTCATTTATGTTGGACCCACTGGCGATTTTGGCTGGACCTATGAGCACGACCAGGGAAGGATTGCCGTTGAGGAAGCGTTTGGCGACGATGTCGAAACGAGCTTCGTCGAGAACGTGCCGGAGGGAGCTGACGCAGAACGCGTACTGACCCAGATGGCTCTGTCAGGTCATGACCTGATCTTCACGACCTCGTTCGGCTACATGGATCCAACCATCAACGTGGCTGCAAAGTTCCCGGATGTGAAGTTCGAACACGCAACTGGCTACAAGCGTGCAGACAATGTTTCCATCTATTCGGCACGTTTCTACGAAGGACGCGCCGTCATTGGACACATTTCCGGGAAGATGACGAAAACAAATGTCATCGGGTACATCGCGTCGTTCCCGATTCCCGAAGTCATCAGGGGGATCAACGCCGCTTACATTCATGCGAAGAAGGTAAACCCGGACGTCGAGTTCAAGATCGTATGGGTTTTCACCTGGTTTGACCCGGCCAAGGAAGCCGATGCTGCCCAGACTCTCATTGAGCAGGGAGCCGACATCATCATGCAGCACACAGACAGCCCCGCTGCGATGACGATTGCCGAGGAAAAGGGAATCTACGCATTCGGCCAGGCTTCCGACATGAAGCAGTTTGGCCCGAACGCCAGGTTGTCGTCGATAATCGACAATTGGGCGCCCTACTACG
The DNA here is from genome assembly GCA_963664715.2 of Paracoccaceae bacterium. Lineage (GTDB taxonomy): Bacteria > Pseudomonadota > Alphaproteobacteria > Rhodobacterales > Rhodobacteraceae > JAPOXR01. Next base: position 187,122 of record CAXXUY010000002.1, on the reverse strand, counting down.
TCGCGCGAACCAAAGCGGCAATGGACGGCACGTGGGAGAGCACAGATACCTGGCATGGCATCAATGAAGGCATGGTCGAGATCGGTGAATTCTCCGACAGCATTCCTGCAGATGTCCAGGCAGAGGCGCAAGCCATCGCCGATGCCATTTCCGCCGGAGAGTATCATCCGTTCACCGGCCCCCTGAACAAGCAGGACGGCTCTGCATGGCTGGCCGAAGGCGAGACTGCCGACGACTCCGTGCTCCTGGGGATGAACTTCTATGTCGAGGGTGTAGAGGGGTCGATTCCTCAATAGCGCTCGGCCCGGGTTTCATCGCAGTCGCGCCGAAACCCGCCAGAGTCGCAACTGTCAATGATTCGAAGCTGGCGGCCAATGCGCCGCCAGTTTCCGGCCGGTCTCAAATTCGCCGGGTTGCAGATCGTGCGGGGCTCCCGTTTCAGTCAGTATCGACCAGCCCTGCCCCGGCTCCTGATATACGGGATTCCTCGGTCGCGGGAACGAGTGCTGCAGCCGCCAGTTTCTGCAACCGCTTCCACGCCTCGTCATCCAGCAGGGTCCCGTCCTTCGGTGTCGTGGACCCTGCCAATTCAGCCGCAGCACGACATTCGACAATTGTCGGACCTGAGATGTCCTCAACCCTGCCCTCCGACCACCAGTCCCCGGCACCGACTTCCGTCGTGATCCCTTCGGCGCAAATCCTGAACCGGGTGCCGAATGCACTCGATGCGGATCCGCACAGGGCCAGAAGTCCCAGCGGCCATGCCACCTGACGGAACATTGCGTGTTCTTGACAGCCTGCTGCCAGGAGATCCAGACCCGAGATCACAGAAGCCGCCGAAGCACACTCGAATTCAACCCGGGAACCGTGGATGGCGTATTCTGCATGCTGGAAGCCTGCCTCGAGCATGTCGAGCAGAGCCGGCAAGGCATCGGGTCTGCAGGCTGTGGACCAGGTTCCGGCGCGGCCGAGATCCTCTGCAAGTCCGAACGGCCATCCCCTGGCGCTCGCCGCCTTCCTCAAGGAAAACTCGACCTCGTTAAGCGAGACGCGTATCATGGAGAACAGAGCACCGGAAACAGCCAGTCATCAGCATCACGGCTGTTGATCTCGCCTGGCGACGGCGCCCCCTGAAACAGTGTAATCCTCGTCCACAGGTCGGATTTTGGATCGAACTTGGTGGCGCCGAAGAAGGCGAGCTTGCACCGCAGCAAGTCAATCGGCCGTGTCGAAGCACTGACAAGGTTGTCGCGTATCTCCGCATATGGATGGTTCGGGGCATTCTGCACCCTTCGGACCGCAAGGCGCAATTCAGGCCGGGACAAGAGAAACTCCGCCGCACTCGTGTTTCCTTTTGCCCTGAGCAACTCCAGCCCGAGCATCTTGAACTGCCTGGCAACATCCAGGGGCAATTCCCTTTCGGCACCGGGTTCCCGATACCGGTCGCCTATCCTGGGCTCGAGTTTCTCTTCGGACACGTACCAGAACTTCCTGTCGGAATCCGGATCCGAAAAATCGAAGGCACGAATCCAGCTGAAGTGCCGTTCATAACGCAGCAGGATTTCTGCAACGGTCATTGACGGATCAATCTCGAATTCCCCGTCGCAGGACATCGCCGCGCCGAGATCATCTACCAGGTCGCCATGCGGCTCCATCAAGACCGATACCACCAGTTCCTGCGCCTCGAGCGAACAGGACAGCGAACGCCGATACAACTGCTCCCAAGGGTGCTTGCCGTCCAGCACGCCGGTGCCGTCCAGTTCCGTGATCAGGCACGCAATCTCATCGGCAAGCAATTCATTGCGTTCCGATTGGGAAGTGTCGTCGACTTCAAGTTGGCTGACATGGGTTCTCGCCCTGTGCAGGACCTCGACAAGCCTTTCTGCCGCATCCGTTTCGGCATGTTCCAGTGCCCTCACGCGCGCCAGCGCTGTCTCTTTTGCCGTCACCCAGTTGTTGAACAGCGCGGGATGACCAACGAGGAACGGAGCCATTCCCAGACCGGTTGCGTTTCCGATACCAAGGCTGCGGCGGCAATTCGCCGAAAGGCGGCCTGCGGTGTCCGGATTGCGGCTTCTGGCAATGTGCTCAACCAGATCAAACGAGAACTCCCTGATCAGCCAAACAGTGAGCAGTTCTGCCCGGAACGGTCCCGAGAATGCGCTGCGGTCAGCTATACGACATCGGTCAGCCAGACCGAACTTGCCATTTCCGTACACCGCTGTCGTACGCATCAGATATCCGACCTGGAGTATCATTCGAACATCCGGCTGCCTTCCCTGCGAGATGCGTTCGAGGACATGCTCAAACATGCGCAGGCTCTTGTTTGCCCGGCTGATGACGAGTTCGGTTGGCAGATAGCGACCGGCCTCCTGGCGCGGCACCTGCTGCCGAAGTCTCTCGAGATCTGCGGCCCTGAATGGCCCGTCATGAAGTGCAAAGGTGGCGTCCCATGCTTCGGCAATGACCCGGTCGGTGCGGGCGCCGGAATCGAGCGGTGTCGTAAAGGCGAACAAGCTGTAACGGAATCCGTCCAGTTCCAGTCCATACACGGCTTCACCGTAGCCCTCGCCATCCAGTTGCCAAAGCAACCTTTTCACTCGGACCCTGCTCGAATTGAGGCTCCGGACGAGTTGCCTCATGAAACTCAGCCGCGTTGGATGGGACGCTCCCATCCGTGCGAGGTTCATGACCTGATCGGGAGTACGCAGCCCCGGCCGCGGCTCAAGCTGCCGTGCGGAATTCACGCATCACCGTTCGGATCGTTCATCACCCCTTGAAGGTATCTGAACCAGTTGCCACCCATGATGCCGGCGATCTCACCCTGGCTGAATCCATGCGCCCGAAGGCCCCGGGCGATATTGGAGAAATCCCGGTTGTCGCGAAACCAGGATGGCTGCGAGGGAAATTCTGCCTGACCGCTGCCTGGCCGGCCGTCCAGGCGCGTCCATCGGCCGTTCCTCATCCAGGCCAAGGCCGATGCAGGGCGGTCCTGGCAGAGATCTGATCCCAGCCCGAGACAGTCCGTTCCATGTCGTCCGGCCGTCTCGGAGACCATCGAACAGAAGTCTTCGATCGTGCAGTCAGAGCCATTGTGCAGATGATTGGGATAAAGTGAAAACCCAATCATCCCGCCGGTTTCCGCCAGTGCCTTGATGACGTCGTCGGACTTGTTGCGCGGTGTCCTGCACCACCAGTCTGGATTTGCATGGGTAACCGCAACCGGCAGGGACGAGAATTCAATTGCCTCCAGCGTCGATCTCGAACCTGAATGGCTCATGTCGATCACCATGCCGAGCCGGTTCATTTCCCGGATGACCTCCCTGCCCATCCTCGTTATTCCGGTGTCGTCGGTCTCCATCCAGCCCGCGGCAAGCAGGGACTGGTTGTTGTAGCTGAGCTGCATGAACCGGATTCCGAGGGAATGAAATTCCTCGACGAGGCCGAGGTCGTCCCCGAGCGGTGACGGATTCTGAAATCCGAGGAAGATCGCGGTCCGGCCCAAACGCCTTGCCTCGGCAATGTCGCCTGGCGACAACCCGCGACAGATCAGGTCGTCGTGGACGGTGAAAAGTTCATTCCAGGCCTCGATGCCCCGGACCGCTTCAAGCGAGGTTCCGTGATAGACAACCGTGGCATGTATCGCATCCACCCGACCTTCGCGCATCTGCCTGAATACCTTGTCTGACCACTGACAGAACTGCAGGCAGTCGATCAGGTAGGGATTCGATGAAACCCGGCTCTCTGACGCCTCGCCAATACTTCCGGATGCTGACTTGCCTTGTGACATTCTCGGCATAAAGCGGCCTACCGGTCGCTCTCTCGCCAACGCGGGTTGATCCAGGGCTCGGCATCCTCCCGGGCCAGGGGTGAATGACCCCTTATGTGATCCGCTGCCTTCTCACCAACCATGATCGAAGGGCCATTCAGATTGCCGTTGGTGATGCGCGGAAATATCGAGCTGTCAACGACCCTCAGGCCTTCGACCCCGATCACCCTGCATTCAGGATCCACGACCGCGTACCGGTCAGTCCGGCTTCCCATCCGGCAGGTCCCGCAAGGATGGTACGCACTCTCCGCATGGATTCGAACGTATTCGTCGAGTTCCTGGTCACCCTGCATTTCCTTTCCGGGATTTATTTCCCGGCCTCGGTACGGGTCCAGCGCGTCCTGCGATAGGATCTCCCTCGTCAGCCTTATGCAGTGCCGGAAATCTGTCCAGTCCTTGGGATCTGACATGTAGTTGAATCTGATGACCGGTGGATCTTTGGGCTCAGAGCTTCTCAGTGTGACGCTGCCGCGTGAACTCGATCTCATCGGGCCGACATGCGCCTGGAATCCATGGCCGGACACGTCCGACTGGCCATCGTAACGAACCGCAATGGGAAGAAAGTGGTACTGGATGTCGGGATATTCGACCCCGGGTGCAGAACGAAGAAACGCCGCACTTTCGAAATGGTTGGATGCGCCGATTCCCTTCTTGAACAGCAGCCAGCGAATTCCGGCGCTCATCTTGCCGACAAGGTTCCAGTATTTCGCCAGCGTAACCGGTTGCAGGCATTCATGCTGTACAAGCACCTCCAGGTGATCCTGCAGATTGCCTCCAACTCCCGGCCTGTCGGCGAGAACCGAAATGCCGTGCTCGGCCAGTTCTGGTCCTGACCCTATGCCCGAGAGCTTCAGGAGTTTCGGCGAGTTCAACGGCGCCGCCGAAACGATGACCTCCCGGTGGCAACGTATGATGTCCGTCCGTCCGCCAATATCGACTTCCACGCCCACAGCGCGCCCGCCTTCAAACACGATGCGGCGGGCGAATGCGCGCACGAGGCTTGCGTTTGAACGACGGAGTGCAGGCTTGAGATAAGCATTGGCGGCGGACCATCGCCTGCCGCCCCGGATCGTCTGGTCCATGGGACCGAACCCTTCCTGCTTTTCTCCATTGTAGTCGGCGGTAAGTTCGAACCCCGCCTGGCTACCAGCGAGTTCGAATGCCGCAAAAAGCGGATTGGTCCTGCTTCCTCTCTGGACGTTCAACGGGCCGGATTTTCCTCTCCATTTCCCGTCACCGCCATGACCGCCGTCATTCCAGCACTCCATCCGCCGAAAATAGGGCAATACGTCGCAGTATGACCATCCGGTTGCCCCTGACTGCGCCCAGTGGTCGAAATCCCGGGCATGACCCCGCACGTAGACCATGCCATTGATGGAAGATGACCCGCCAATGACCTTTCCACGCGGCGTCGCGAGGCAGCGGTTGTTCAGATTGGGTTCGGGCTCGGTCGAGAATCCCCAATCGTATCGCGACATCCCCATCGGATATGACAGAGCGGCCGGCATCTGAATCAGCGGACCGAAATCAGTGCCACCGAACTCGATGACAAGTACGCTGGATCGGGCATCTTCCGACAACCGGTCTACGAGCACCGAACCGGCACTTCCCGATCCGATGATGACGAAATCAGCTTCCATGACCCCGGTCACTGCCCTTTTTCGCTGGCGGACTCGGCCGGATACGGGCGGGGAAAGCGGCTGGTTTCATCAAGCACATTGAGGTTCATGTGGTTCCGCATGTACTGCTCCGACGCCGTCTCTACGGGCTGATAGTCCCAGGAAAGATACCGCCCTCTCCTAAGCGCATCGTAGACAGCCAGCCGTCGTGCCTGCGACGCCCTGACGGCGGCATCCAGTTCGGTCAGATCCCACCTTTGTGACACGAGCCAGGCAAGCCGGCACTGTTCGTCTGCATGTTCAAGGGAACCAGCAAGGTTTGTCATTTCTTCAGGATCGCGGTCCAGGTCGAAGAGCATCGGCGGATCAACGTCGCAGTGTACGTACTTGAACCGTCCATCCCTCACTCCAACCACCGGCGCCAGGGATCCCTCCGAGGTGTATTCAAAGTAGACGGGCCGCGGTCTCCCCTTGCCCTGCATGTCCGGCACGAGCGATTGTCCGTCCGATGCCTCGGTGAATTCGCCCGCATCGATCCCCGCAAGCTCCGCGAGAGTTGCCGCCATGTCCACGATGCTCACGGGATGGTCGACCAGCCCAGGTTCGATGCCTGCTCCGCCGATTGTCAACGGAACTCTTGCAGAGCCCTCGAAGAAGTTCATCTTGAACCAGAGCCCGCGTTCACCCAACATGTCTCCGTGGTCGGACAGGAAGACGACGATCGTGTGGTCGGATTGCTGCATTGCTTCAACCGCGTCCAGAACCTCCCCGACTTTCTCGTCGATGTACGAGATGTTTGCAAAGTATGCCCTTCTGGACCGCATGATGTCCTCGTCCGCCAATTCGTAGCTGCCACAGTCGCTGGCGTCGAAGAGACGTCGCGAATGGGGGTCAAGATCCTCGTAGGGGATGGTACCGACCCTGGGCATGAAGTTCTCGTTCGATTTCTGAAGATCCCAGTATTTTTGCCTGGCAACATACGGGTCGTGGGGATGAGTAAAGCTCACCGCCATCATCCAAGGCCGCGGATCGTCACTGCGGCCAAATTCATGCACCTTTCGAACAGCACGATATGCAACCTCGTCATCGTAATCGAGCTGGTTGGTCACCTCTGCGGTTCCGGCGGACTTTACGCTGCCAAGGTTGTGATACCACCAGTCTACTCGTTCACCAGGACGCCTGTAATCGGGCGTCCAGCCATAGTCAGCCGGATAGATGTCGGTTGTCAGCCGTTCCTCGAAACCGTGCAGTTGATCAGCGCCGACAAAGTGCATCTTTCCCGAAAGACAGGTCCGGTATCCGGCACTTCTGAACAGGTGCGCGAATGTCGGAATGTCGCTGCCGAATTCGGCCGCATTGTCGAACACCCCGATATCGGATGGCAGACGTCCGGTCATGAAACTTGCCCTGGCGGGAGCGCATTGGGGAAATGGCGTGTAGGCATTCGCAAACCTGACCGAGCGCTCCGATAAGCGCCTGAGATTGGGTACATGCAACCACTCCGCCGGGCCGTCAGGAAACAAGGTTCCATTAAGCTGGTCCACCATGAAGATGAGAAAATTCGGCCTCTTTGTCATGATTGTCCCTCGATCCCCAAATCCAGGGCCATCCCGCCCCCGTTGGCACGCTCTTGTTGAACACCGCGTTCCGCGCACTGGAAGGCACATGCCGGCGCGAACCTGTCCCGTTACCAGAATTCACCTTCCAGTTCGAGAAGCCGCTGCACGAAGAAGGCACGCAGCTACAATTCAACGCGAACAACCACCGAAAGTTCAGGATGTTGCACGATACTTCTGTCGGAGGGCAAATTTCTTCGGTTGTCTCTTGCACGGTCCGGCGCGAAGAACCCCGACACAGCAGCAGCACCGCGAAGTGCCCTTCTCGCCCGAATCCGAATGCCGCCAATGCACTGAAATGCAATTCTATCTACCGATTGCCGAAGTATCCGTTAACGTATTCCTCTTGCTCGGACTGGGTGGAGTCGTCGGCCTGTTGTCCGGAATGTTTGGTGTTGGCGGCGGGTTCCTCATGACCCCCATGCTTTTCCTTATCGGGATTCCCCCTGCGGTCGCCGTCGCGACCGAAGCAAACCAGATCGTGGCCTCGTCGATTTCCGCCGCACTTGCCCATTACCGGAGGAAGACGGTCGACCTGCAGATGGGAACATATCTGCTTGCCGGCGGCATCGTCGGCGCTGCAGCAGGTGTGCAGATCTTTGCGGCCATGAAGGAGATCGGGCAGGTCGATCTGCTTGTACGGCTCTGTTATGTCCTTTTCCTCGGTGTGATCGGATCGCTGATGTTCATCGAGAGCCTCAGGGCCATACTCAGGACAAGGAGCAAGATCCTTGTCCGAAGGAAACTCCATCAGCATAACTGGATTCATGGACTGCCGTTGAAGGTCAAGTTCCGGGCATCGGGCCTCTTCATCAGTGCCATCCCGGTTCTGGCGATCGGGGCCTGCGTGGGAATCCTGGCAGCGATCATGGGCGTCGGCGGCGGGTTCATCATGGTCCCGGCAATGATCTACATCCTCGGGGTGCCAACGAAGGTCGTCGTTGGCACATCACTGTTCCAGATCGTCTTCGTCACTGCCTTCACCACGGTGATGCATGCGACGACCAACCAGACGGTTGATCTCCCCCTGGCTGTTCTCCTGTTCATCGGCGGCGTGATCGGCGCTCAGGTTGGAACGAGGATCGGTGTGAGGTTGCCTGCCGAGCAGCTGCGGATCCTTCTGGCAGTTCTCGTCATCGCCGTGTGCTGCAAGCTTGCCTTCGACCTCGTGGTCCAGCCATCCGAACTCTATTCGCTGGAACGGGTTCGATGAGAGTTCTGAGACACATCTTGCTCGCGCTGCCGGTGCTTGCCCTTGCCTGGACGGCAAATGCCGAGGACCCGGAATCCGTGATTTCGATGCTGAGCCAGAACCGGATTTCAATCACTGCCAATTTCGATGGCTCCGAGGTCTTCGTTTTCGGTGCGGTCAAGCGCGAGGCGCCGCCACCCGATGACGGTGATCTGGAGGTCATCATTACGCTTGCCGGTCCGTTGGAGCCGGTGCTCGTGAGGAGGAAAAAGAAGATACTGGGAGTCTGGGTGAATGCCGACACCGTCGAAGTGGACGCCGCCCCTTCGTACTACGCCGTCGCTGCGAACAAGCCGCTCGATCAAATATTGAGCAATGTCGAGGATATTTTCAAAGATATCAGCGTGGACCAGTTGATCCGTTCCGTAGGTGCGCCGCAACACATCCACGATTCCCCGGAATTTACCAAGGCGCTGATCAGGGTCCGGGAAGCACAGGGCCTCTATTCCATTGACCCGGTGCCGATAGCCATCCGCGAAAACACCCTGTTTGGCACGAGTTTCGTTATGCCTGCGAACCTGGTGGAAGGTCAATACGTTGCAAGGATCTTCCTGACCAGGAACAAGTCGGTTGTTTCGGAACACAGCAACGAGATTGATGTCCGCAAGGTTGGCCTGCAAAGGTGGGTCTTTTATCAGGCCCATAATCACTCGTTCACGTACGGCTTGCTGTGCGTGCTGATTGCCGTTGCAACAGGCTGGTTTGCCTCATTCGTCTTCCGCCGGTTTGGATGATCGGCACCGACACATCTCTCGGGAAAATGCTTCGTTGCCCTCTGCGCCACTCTCGTGAATGGCACAGGCGACGGGAACCGCCCACTTCATGTCCCCAACCGGTTCATTCAATGCGGAAGTATGATCCGGCACACTTCTGCAGGGTTGCCACCCGGCGCCTCAACCAGGCGATCGAGACTGTGTGAAAACTCCCGGCCCCGGGGCAAAGTCCCTGTTCCGCCTGATAATGGCGGTGACAGAGACCCTCCAGCCGGCCAGCCGGTGGCGTGTATTGAACTTGTCTCGTGTTGAGCGTCCGATGCCGAGTCCGTCTTCCACCTGGGACTGAAGGGGCAAATCTGCGCAGCTCGAGATGCTCAAAGGTCACAGGCGGTTCCGTCGCTTGGTCCCGTCCGACGGAATCCCGGACCGCGCCCGTTTAAGCAATAGTGTTGTCTGCAGTTCTGCGGGCTGCAACGAGGTACTTCCTGCCAATATTTTCCACGAGGGACTTGATGAAACACATGACCGAAGGTTGAACCGGTGGCAACCTCCCCAGAATGTCGTTTGGTGCTGACCCGGACTCGACCCCAGGATGCTGATCCCACTCAGGCGCTCATGGAACGGGGACGCAAGGATCCACGGTTGATTGCGGGGACCCATCACGGAGTGCTGTGGCGCTTCGAACTGACGGCAACCCATCCCTAGAGCACATTTTGTTCAATCGCAGCGCAAGCAGGACAGACCGATGTCAAGACTATTTTCTGCAGTTTCTCCATACTGGCTTTGGGCTCTTCTGGCCTTTCCCGCCGCCGGGATGATCGGCGAGATCGCGGAATCTCCATCTCCGCGCGTGATTCACGAACTGCTGCACCCGACTGGAGAATTCGCTGCACGCTTCATGATCATTGCTCTCATGGCAACACCGCTCGCGATAGTCTTCAAGGGTTGGCGCGGTCCGAGATGGCTGATCAGGAACCGGCGATATTTCGGCGTGGCGGCCTTCAGCTATGCGCTTGCGCACACGGTTCTCTACCTGATGGATGCCGAAACGCTCGCAAGGATCCTCGACGAGGCAATGCGACTGGACATCTGGACAGGCTGGCTTGCCTTCTTCATCTTCATCCCGCTGGCCGCCACCTCGATGGATTACTGCGTACGTATCATGGGCCCCCGATGGAAGGCGCTGCAGCGCTGGGTCTATGGAGCAGCAATCCTGACGCTCGTGCACTGGGCCGCCCTGCATGACTGGGGAGGGCTGGGGCCAGCGCTCGTGCACTTCCTGCCCCTGGGGCTGCTGCAGGCCTATCGCATCTGGTACCAGTTCGCCCGCCGGCGCCAAGTGTTCATCACGAGATAATCGCTTCATCATCCTGTTCGGGCAAGGCCGAGCCTGTCTTGCTGACCGATGGTGTCCTGCTCGGCGGTGCAGGCGCGGAATTGCCGTGGATACATCCTTTCCCGGACATTCCGGTCGTTCCATTGTCGGTCAAGACGGTGTGAAAGCTCCTGGCCTCAGGCACGTTCCCGTTGCCGCCTGACGATGGCGGTGACAGCGTTCCTCGAAATGCCGCGTTTGCGGGAGTGCTCCGGCACCGCCCCCAGGCTCGGTTCCGTCTCTGCAGCCAGCGTCGCCGCCTCAGACTCGTCCAGCGTGCCCGGCTGCCGTGCCGCAAAGCTGAGGGCCAGCAGTAACCATGTCATGTGGGCGCCAGGGCAATACCAGCGGGGAATGAGGGCATCCCCCCAAGCGCGATTCGTCGGCAGGTGCCGGGGCAGACAAACCACAGCCGCCCCACCGGATGCTCGGGGCAGCAAAGGAGCTTTGCCTCTCTCCAGACTTCTGTGGCAACGTAGTCCTCGCCGGACAGCGACAAATTCCAATCGAGTTGTACGGACGGCTACCGGCCCGGCGGCGAGCACCGCACGGGCCATCCCTCTTCTCAAACACCTCACGCCACGCGCGGGATCCGGCCCGCACTGCCGGGGATGGCAGAACGCCCACACTGCCGTAATCAGCCACCCGGCCCAGGTGAATCTATCTCGAAAACCAACAAACCTGCCTTGCCGGAAACAACGTTTCCGGGAAGGAACCCTTCCGCAATCTCCCGGAAAGCAAGAGTTGCTGCAAGGCTGCCGGGAAAGAGAAGGGATGTTGCGGGCTGTTCCGGACTCCAAATTGTCAGACGCCGATCGAGTCCGAAACAGATCGCCCGATCCCCGGCAAAACAACCTGCAAACCCGCAACCGTGATAGCTGGACAAACGGTCAATTGCCCGTGCAACTCTTGCTGGAGGCCACGAACACCTGTGTTGCCTGTCAAGTGATTCAGTTGGGGGTTTTCCGGGTTCCGAAAGTGCGTTCGTACGCCTGTCGGAATCTCGATTTGTATTCCGATCGCACGCTGACCCGGAAACGGGAATCCCGTCACGGACATTGTCGTCTCGCACCATTCACTGGCTGGGAACGGACTCCCGTGCATCCTCTATCGTCCGCAGCCCCGGCCGAGGCGACGAGACCATCACGGCCATGTTGCCGGGCTTGTGCAGGTTCCGCATCATTTTCGTGTGTGCATGCGGGATCCGGTCCCATGTAAACACTTCCGACATGCAGGGGTCCAGTCGCCTTTCGAGCATCAACCGGTTGGCCTGGCTGGCCTGCTTGAGGTTGGCAAAATGCGAACCCTGGATGCGTTTCTGATGCATCCAGACATAGCGGGCATCCATTGTCAGGTTGTAACCGCTGGTTCCTGCACAGATCACGACCATCCCGCCCCGTTTCACAACAAAGGTCGAAACCGGGAAGGTGGCCTCACCCGGGTGCTCAAAGACCATGTCGACATTGTTGCCCTTGCCGGTAATGTCCCAGATTGCCCGGCCGAATTTCCGGACCTCGCTGAACCAATCGCGGTACTCGGGTGAATTCACGGTGGGCAGGGAACCCCAGCACTTGAACTCGCTTCGATTGATGACACCCCTTGCCCCCAGATCGAGCACGAAATCCCGCTTGTTCTCGTCGGAGATCACGCCGACAGCATTGGCTCCGGCCGTATTGATCAACTGGATTGCGTATGATCCGAGACCGCCGGATGCGCCCCAGACAAGTACGTTCTGTCCGGGGCGGAGGATATTTGGACGGTGGCCAAACAGCATCCGGTACGCCGTTGCCAGCGTCAAGGTATAGCAGGCCGATTCTTCCCAGGTCAGGTGGCGTGGCCGAGGCATCAGTTGCCGTGCCTGGACCCGGCAGAACTGGGCGAAAGACCCGTCGGGGGTTTCGTATCCCCAGATCCGCTGGCTCGTGGAAAACATGGGATCACCGCCATTGCACTCCTCGTCGTCCCCATCATCCTGGTTGCAGTGGATCACGACCTCGTCACCGACTTTCCATCGGCGCACTTTCTCGCCAACTGCCCACACGATCCCGGATGCGTCAGAGCCGGCAATGTGGAACTCGGCACCGTGAACGTCAAAGGTAGACACAGGTTGGCCAAGCGCGGCCCAGACACCGTTGTAGTTGACACCGGCTGCCATCACGAGGACCAGGACCTCCTGGCTGTCAATGGCAGGAATGGAAACCTCCTCCTCCTGCATCGCCAATTCCGGCTCGCCGAGGCGGTCTGGCCGAATGACCCAGGCCTTCATCCTGTCAGGCACGTGCCCGAGAGGCGGGATTTCACCGATTTCATACACGCGCTTCCGACCGGATCCGGAAGTCTCGTGAGGTCTCGATTGATCTGTCGTTAGTTTGTCCATCCTGGCAATCCAAAATGTGAACCACTGGTACGGACCGCGGGGTCCGTGCCCATTTGATCTCTACTTGCCGGGATGCTGCATCGCAACAATTAACTGAACAAATTGCCGCACTGCAACAACGGTGTTGATTGCCTGTTCTGGACCATTTGCGACTGATGTTGTGCCGAACCACTGACAACGCTGCAGTTTTGCAATGAAGGCAGACATGGGCGATTCGCCCTGGATGCACATGGATTGAACTCCCGCGCTGCTTGTGTTGGCATTGCCGCGGCGGTGAGCGGTTCGCTGGCCAAACTGGTGCTGTGGCAATTTTCTTCCGACCGGTGTTCGGCCATCTGCGGACCCGGAGCAGGGCAGCGCTCCAGCAAATCGAGATTGGAAGAACGAGAAGGACGGGGGCGGAGAATTCCCATGTCACGACTGTGGTGGCTGCCTGCAATGTAGGATGCAGAAATCGAGGTGCAAATTGTCGAACAGGCTGCTTTCGACGGGAATCTGGGAGCGGGAATGGCGGTTTTGCCTGGCGGATCATGCAGATCAACACTCAAGACCCCCGGAAAGCGGTCGTGCAGGAAACGGGATCCAGGAACTATACCGGGAGAGTGCACGGTGGGCCGCGGATGCAGTGCATTGTCATCACCAGCGCAACTCATTTCAAAAAGACATTCACGTGCAACCCGATGGCTGCAACGGGCGTGCAGCATATTGTACGGGAAGTGGATGTTCCCTGGTCGACTGGCAGGCAAGGCAAATCTCTCCTCCACGTCAGCCGCAACATGCCGCAAGTCATTGGTTTTGGTCAGCGGGATTGTTGTCTTTCGCAGTTGAAGAATTGTCGCTAATCTTGACCGGATCGAAAACTGGCCGGCAGGGCGCGATTGCCTGGATTGCCGGAGAAGAGACTGGCGACATACATGTTGATAATTCGTGACCCAAGCCGATGAAGATCTTTGACCTGAACCACCCCTTCTTCCAGCCATTGTGGCGAAGGATTGCAACGGTAGGGTTCTGCGTTGCCTGGGCGATCCTCGAGTTTGTCTCCGGTGGCCCATTTTGGGGAGTGCTGTTTCTGGGAATCGGGCTGTACGCCGGATGGCGTTTCTTTGTTGACTGGAAACCAAACGAATAAACTCAAGGTGCCGATCGGTCTCAAGACCAACACATGGTCCGGAAGTCGGAAAACCGGCAATGATCGTTCGCCGCTGCTGGCATGTCCATTCGATGAACATGAGCAATTGACGCGCCGCAACCTGAAAATTCGGCATCGGTCTTCACGGATACCGTGAGTTCTATTGCCGCGACCTCGGAAGCCGGCAATTCACCGTCATTCGGCAACGGGCTGAACATCGACGCCGCAGACCAGCAATCGAGATGAAGCTGCTCACTGTCCGTGCCTTTCATCATGCATTCGGTATACAATGGTGGACTCAGGGGAAACCTGACTTGCCATTATGCTTGCCCGGGGAATTGACGGTCGGATGATCAAAGTTCAGAACCTGCCACTCTGGCTGGTTGCACTTCTCACCCCGTGCCTGCAGCCAACTGTTTCCGCGGCACATACTTCGGAGCAGAGCTTCGTGCTACTGCTTCCCACGGAACTCTACATCTCGGCGGGCATTGCGGCGGTCGCGTTGACGGTACTGATACTGGCGATTGCACCGTCGCACCTCTCGCAAAGGGTTTTCTCCACCTTTCGCCTGCCATCACTGAACCTTCCGCATGCACTACAGACTGCAACCAGTCTTGCAGCCCTGGTGCTGCTGACTGCACTGGTTGCAGTCGGTTATAATGGGCAGGACGATCCCCTTTCCAACCCCCTGCCATTGATGGTTTGGACTGTCTGGTGGATGGCATTGCTGTTCATCCAGGGAGTCGTCGGCGATCTCTGGAGTTGGATCAACCCCTGGACCGGCCTTCACCGGGTCCTTGTGCGCGGCCGGGCTCCCATTCTTGCTCCACTTCCGAATTGGGCCAGCCATTCGATAGCAGTTCTGTCGTTGCTGGGATTTCACATGCTGGCACTGGCAGACCCGGCACCAGACAACCCGGCCAGACTGGCCGGTTTCGTTGCAGCCTACTGGACATTCACATTCGCCGGTATGCTGGTCTTTGGTCGCGATGCATGGCTCGGAAACTGCGAGTGTTTCACGGTTCTGTTCGGGCTGATCGCCAAGCTCTCTCCATTCAGGCCTTCAAGGGAAACATCAGAACTTGGTTTGCCAGGCTGGCAACTTGTACGCTTCCGCGATGTCCCGATCGGTATCGGGCTGTTTTCACTGATCGCCCTGGGAACGGGCAGTTTCGACGGATTGAACGAAACGTTCTGGTGGCTGGCACTCATCGGAGTCAACCCGCTCGAGTTCCCGGGACGGTCGGCGGTGGTCGGCGAAACGATTGCAGGCATCCTGGCTGCACCGGGACTGCTGGTTGCCGTATTCGGCTTCAGTGTCTGGCTGGGCACCCTACTTGCCCGAAGCGTTGATGGACCACCATTGGAAGCCGGTTTCAGTGAATCCTTCAGGAGGCTTGCAATATCCGTTCTGCCTATTGCCCTGGGGTATCATTTTGCACACTTCCTGACGGCGTTCATGGTCAACATCCAGTATACCGTTGCCGCCATGTCCGATCCGCTCCATGATGGTTCAGATTACCTGGGCCTGGGCACATTCTATGTAACGACCGGTTTCTTCAACACGCTTGGCTCAGTGCGGGTCATTTGGCTTAGCCAGTGCCTCGCGGTCGTGCTCGGACATGTCGTTGCCGTCGTGTCCGCCCACGAAATCGCGAGACGCATCTACGGTTCGGGCGGGCGTGCCGTGCTGAGCCAGTTGCCGATTTCCGCATTCATGATCCTTTACACCCTGTTGAGCCTCTGGCTGCTGGCATCGCCGCGCGGTGCATGAATTCGATCGCGGCACGCACGAAAGAACTGGACTCAGAAGGTTCTTTGCTGCACGATTTTTCAAGTGGAAGGCCACCGGCCGTATCGTTCGGAATTCAGGGAGAAAGACAATGAAAGTCAAACACGGGCCAGTGAATTTGTTGACACGGAGAAACGCGCTTAAGGGACTTGGAGCCGGCGTCGGTGCGCTGACTGCCGCAGGCACCCTGCCGGTAAGCAGGTTTGCACAGGCGCAAGGTTCCGACCCCGTCCGCATCGGTTTCCAGGTTCACAGAACCGGAATCGGCGCTGCCTATGGCAGGTGGTATGACAGGACGACCCAGGCTGCAGCCCAGCGGATCAACGATTCAGGCGGAATTAATGGACGACTGCTCGAAATCGTTGCGGCCGATGATGGAACAGATCCGAAGCGAGGCGCCGAGGTGGTTGAGAAGTTCGCAACCCAGGAGAATTGCGACGTTGCCTTCGGCACGCTCTTCAGCCACGTGGTCGTCGGGTCCGCCCCCAGGGCCGGCGAACTGAAGATCCCATATTTCGTGGTTTCCGAAGGTCACCACGTCGCCAGCGGGATTCTCAACCGCTACACGCTCCAGCCCGGCATCACGGACGTCAAGAGTCAGGTTGAGGCAATGGCTCCCTTTGTCGTCGGAAATCTCGGCAAGAAGATCACGATGGTCTATCCGGACTATGCCTTCGGACACGATCACCGGGACTATTTTTCGGCGGCGGTGGAGAAGAATGGGGGGTCAATCAGCGCGCTGATTGCAATCCCGCCGACCGAAACCTCTTTCACCAAGTACTTTCCGAACATCCCGCAGGATACGGAAGTGCTCTACCATGTCATGGTGGGCCCTGCCGTGCTGACCTTCGTCAAGGAACTCGGCGAGTTCTTCGGCTCCAGCGGCCCGGAACTCTTTGGTTTCATTGACAGTCTCGAAGCCGTTGACATCCGCAGTCCCGGCCTTGATTTCCTGGAAGGCTCGTATTTCTGGGAAGGTTTCCCGAGATATGCGCAGGCCGACCAGACAAGCCATGACGCCGCGTACCGGGCGGCAGTCGGCGTCGATGACAACGGTGCATCCGTGTCCGACGGGAAAGACGTGTCGACCTATGCCCACATGTTTGGTTGCTGGGAAACGCTCAACATCATCAAGGCGGGGATGGAAGCGTCCGACTATCGCGGGCCCGAAGACAGGGCGGCGCTGATCGAGGCGGTGGAAGCCATGACGGATTTGCCGCTTTCGGACGACCACCCGCAGGGCGCCAAGCTCTTCAATGGAAAGACGCACCAGGTGTTCGGGCATCAGTATATTTCGAAGGTCGTCGATGGCAGGCTCGACCTTGTCCACACGACGTCGATTGAGGATACGCTGTACCCCGATGAGGTTGACTACACGACCCAGGCATTCTGAGGCGACAAGAGCCTGCTGCGGACCGTAATGGAATTCGGTCCACACCTGTTTCTGGCCACGCTTGAAGGCGCAATCACCACCGCAGTCATATCCCTGACTGCGGTGGGTCTCAGCGTGGTCTTTGGCATCATGCGCGTGGTTAACGTGGCTCACGGCGAGTTCTTCATGCTCGGCGCGGTCGGGGCGTGGTGGATCGCTTCGATGACCGGCGGGAGTCCGGCGCTGGGCTTTGCAGCGGCCCTCATCGTCGCACCCCTGTTTGTCGGTGCAATTGCCGTGTTGGCCGACAAGCTGGTTCTGTTCCGGCTGGGTTACAATCCGGAAAGGACCATCGTCGCCACGATCGGTCTCCTCTATGTCATCCAGCAGGTGACGCTGATGACGTTCGGTCCCGACGCACGTCCTGTTGAACCTCCGTTCAACACTCGCATCCCGATCCCCTGGATCGGCTTTGGTGACAACGGAGTGGAACTGGTCTGGCCGTGGGGACTTGCCACCACCACCTACAAGCTTTCGGTCATCGTTGCGGCGGCGCTTATCATCTTTGCTGTCTGGCAGTTCATTACCAGGACGCGCTACGGCCTGATCATGCGAGCGACGCAACTTGACAGTGAAATGGCAACCGCGTTCGGCATACCCGTTCGTAAGGTCTACGGAAGGGTTTTCGGATTCGGAGCAGGACTGGCGGCGCTCGGAGCAGTGCTGATCGTTCCTGTCCAGCAGGCGCATTACCTGATGGGAACAGACCCTTTGCTACTGTCTTTCATCGTCGTGATCATCGGGGGGTTGGGGAGTCTGCCTGGAACAATTGTCGCTGCAATCATCATTGGAATGAGTGACGGGATCATCTCGGTTTTCTTCTCTCCGACACTGGCAAAGATCCTCGCCACGCTGCTTGTTGCGCTTGTCCTGGTCTTCAGGCCGCAGGGCCTGTTCGGAAGGCGGCTGGAATGAACGACAGCAAGAAAGAGCACCTGCTCCACGGAAGCGTCCTGGCTACGCTGGCGGTGCTGTTCTTCATCGTATCCGACTACCACGACGGAAACCTGGCACGGATCATGGTGCTGGCAGTCTACGCGGTCGGTTACAATCTCCTGTTCGGCTATACCGGCCTGCTGAGCCTGGGGCATGCACTTTTCTTTGCCGCCGGCATGTACGGTCTCGGACTGTCGATGGTTCACCTGGAATTTTCCGCGGTTCCGGCATTGATCGCCGGCCTGGCTTCAGCAGCGCTGGTCTCGGCGCTTGTCGGTTTCCTTGCGCTGAGAACCACGGGTGTCGCGTTCATGATCGTGACACTCATGTTTGCACAGGCTGGATTCCTGATCTCGCTGCACTTCAGCGAATACACGCGGGGAGATGAAGGATTTGTCATCCAGCAGGTCGACCGGGTCATTGCCGGAATCGACCTGTCCGACCACACCAACCGGTACTTCGCTGCATTCGGAATCTTTTCGTTGGCTTACCTTGCGATCGCCGCGCTGGTGCGCACCCCGTTCGGCAAGTGCCTCGTGGCGATTCGCGAAAACGAAGAACGCGCCCGCATGTTGGGATATGATGTCTGGCTGCACAAATACCTTGCAGTCATGGTGTCAGGCACGATTTCCGGTCTGGCCGGCGCAACATACGCTCTCTTGTTCGGCTATGCCGGGGCAACCTTTGCATCCGTCCAGTATTCGATCCTGCCGCTTCTCTGGGTATTGCTGGGCGGTTCCGGCACCACGATAGGTCCACTTGTCGGGACCGCATTCGCCTTTTACCTGATCGACCTGGCCAGCGAGGTCACGACCGCGCATCTTCTGGTCGTCGGGCTTGCGATCGTGCTCCTGACACTGTTCGCCCCACAGGGAATCGCGGGCGAATTGCGGCGCAGGGGGTTGCAATGGCTACCGTGAGCCTTCTCGAAACACGGGGCCTATGCAAGAGCTTCGGCGGCATCATGGCCGTTGACAATGTGGATTTCGAATTGCCCGAGGGACAGGTCAGGGCACTGATCGGACCCAATGGTGCCGGAAAATCGACTTTCGTCTCTGCGGTCTGCGGTCGAATACGCGCAGGCAGGGGCACGGTTCACTTTGTCGGCAGGAACATTTCCGGGCTTCCTTCACACAGGCGGATTGCGCTCGGGATGGCATATACCTTCCAGATTACCTCCGTGTTCTCAAACCTGACTGTCCGGGAAAACGTCGCTCTTGGCATTCGTCGTGCCTTCAGGACAGGGACGACGGAAACGGATTTCAAGGTGCTGGAAGTCCTGGAACGGGTTGGCATCGTCGGTCTCGCCCGCCAGTTTGCAGGAGACCTCAGCTATGGCCACCAGAGGCTGCTGGAAATTGCAATGGGACTCGGCCAGCGCCCGAAACTGTTCATTCTCGATGAACCCACCCAGGGACTGGCCGAAAGCGAGGTCGAGGAATTCAAGCAGTTGTTGCGTTCACTGGCTGGCGAGACCACGATACTGCTGATCGAGCACAACATGAACGTCGTCATGGAAACGGCCGACTACATTACGGTTATGGATTCCGGAAAGGTCCTGGCTGAGGGAAAGCCTGCCGAAATCCGGGCAAACGAGGACGTGCAAATTGCCTATCTCGGAACCGTGTGATGCTGGAAGTTGACGACATCCATGCGGCCTATGGCAAGGTCATGGTACTGTTCGGCTTGTCGATCACTGTCCTGCCGGGTGAAATCCATTGCCTGCTTGGCCGAAATGGGGCCGGAAAGACAACGGCGATTCGATCCATCATGGGCCTGGTGCCACTCACGTCGGGCAATGTGAGGCTGGATGGCCAGGAACTGTCAACGCTTGCACCACATGAAATCCCGAGGATGCAGATCGGGCTGGTTCCCCAGGGGAGAAGGTTGTTTGGAGAATTGACAGTCGAGGAGAATCTCGAGATCGGCCTGATGGTCAGGAATGGCGGCAACCAGGTGAAGGAACGCATACTGGACATGTTCCCCCGGCTGAGGGAGAGGCTCGGGCAACCGGCTGCAACACTGTCAGGTGGCGAACAACAGATGCTGGCCGTGGGCAGGGCACTTTGCATCGAACCCAGGGTCCTGCTCCTCGACGAACCGACGGAAGGGCTTCAGCCATCGATGATCGAACTGGTCAGATCCACTCTCGAAAGATTGCGGGATGAGGGCGTTGCCATACTGCTCGTGGAGCAGAGGGTCGACGCGGTGCTGTCGATCGCGGACAGGGTATCATTCATGGAACGCGGACGTTGCCTCGAATCCCTGCCTGCTGCAGAGTTGGGCCGGGACCGCGGCAAGCTCGCAAGATACCTTGGAGTCTGAAAGTTCCGGCCTTCCCGGAGCAGCCGTCAATCGACGAAGGCCCGCTCCACTACGAAATCCGCCGGCGAACTGTTGGCTCCTTCCACGAAACCCGCACCTTCCAGGATCATCTTCATATCCTTCAACAGGCCCATCGACCCGCAGATCATGATGCGGTCATCTTCCCTTGACATTGGCGGCATGTTCAGATCGCTGAACAGTCTTCCCGAACTGACGAGGTCCGTGACACGTCCCATGCATCCGGAGTTTTCCCGCGTGGTCGTCGGATAGTGGATCAGCCTCTCGCTGGCCTCATCACCTACAAGCGGATCCTCCAAAGTCTTTGCAACCAATTCGTACCCGTAGTTGAGTTCGGCGACCAGTCGGCAGGTGTGGGTCAGTATGACACTCTCGAATTTCTCGTAGGTTTCAGGATCCCGAATGACAGACGCGAACGGTGCAATTCCGGTTCCGGTCGAAAACAGGAACAGGCGCCGCCCGGACAGCAGGGCATCGTTCACCAGCGTACCGGTGGGCTTGCGCCGCATCAGGATCGTGTCGCCGATCTTGATCCTTTGCAGGTGCCTCGTCAGCGGACCGTCCGAAACCTTGATCGAAAAGAATTCCAGCCCCTCGTCCCAACTGGGACTTGCAATCGAGTATGCCCGGAAAATCGGTCGCTCCGCGTTCGGCAACCCGATCATCACGAATTCTCCGGATCGAAACCTGAAGCTGCGCGGCCTGGTGATCCTGAACTTGAACAGGCGATCGGTGTAGTGGCCGACCTCGGTCACGGTCTCGGCGAATACGCCGGGAGGAGCCGGAAACACCTTTTCCTTTGCTTCTTCAACCATCAAATCCAATCTTTGCACTCCAGTCGCCATGACCCGGCCTGAACCGTTGCGGTCAATCCGCGGTCGCGGCAGGTGGTCTCCCCCTGAGCCTCGTCAACACCAGCAAGATCATTAGTATACTAACAAACCCAGTTGATCACAAACACATTCGACCCGGATGAAATCCGGTGCCGGGACGCCTCGCAACCAGTGCACCGAATTCGACCATCCATGTTGAAACCACACGGGCGTTTGCTACTATCAAGAAGAGAATGCGAAGAGCAATCGGGAGTTTGGCATGCAGAATGGTGAAGAAAAGCTCGTGATCCGGAACATCGGGCTCATTCTATCCGGAAAGATCGAACGGCCGATCACGGATGGCGACTGCCTGGTCGCAGTGGGCGGACGGATTGCCGGTGCGGGTCATGAGAGCGACCTCGACACGTCGAATGCAGACAAGATCATAGATGCAAATGGCGTGACGCTGGCTCCCGGTCTGATTGACAGCCATGTTCATCCGGTCGTGGGTGACTACACGCCGCGCCAACAGCAACTCCATTGGATCGACTCGACCCTGAACGGTGGCGTGACGACGATGATCTCTGCTGGCGAGGTTCACATGCCGGGCCGGCCGAAGGACATTGTCGGCCTCAAGGCAATGGCGGTCGCCGCCCAGCGCTGGTACCAGAACTTCCGTCCGTCCGGTGTCAAGGTCCAGGCCGGCGCTCCCGTCATCGAACATGGAATGGAAGAACAGGACTTCAAGGACCTGGCCGACTCCGGCGTCAAGCTGCTGGGTGAAATCGGGCTTGGATCCGTAAAGGACGGACCAACTGCCAGGAAGATGGTGGACTGGGCTCGAAAGTACGGAATGCAGAGCACGATACACACGGGCGGCCCCTCAATCCCCGGGTCTGGCCTAATCGACAAGGATATCGTCCTCGAAGCCGGAACCGATGTCATCGGACACATCAACGGTGGCCACTCGGCGCTGCCGGACGACCAGATCGTCTGCCTGTGCGAAAGCTGCAGGAAGAGCCTGGAGATTGTCCACAACGGCAATGAGCGCGCTGCACTGCTGACGCTCAACACTGCACGCGAACTTGACCAGCTTGAGCGTATCATTCTGGGTACGGACGGGCCGGCCGGGTCTGGCGTTCAACCACTCGGAATCCTCCGCATGATTGCCATGTTGTCCAGCCTCGGAAGCGTGCCCGCGGAAGTTGCAGTGTGCTTCGGCACGGGAAACACCGCGCGCATGCGCGAACTCGATGTCGGGCTGATCGAACCCGGCTATGCTGCGGACTTCGTGCTTATGGATCAGGCGCAACACTCGCCGGGCAGGGACATTCTCGAATCGATCGGGCAAGGAAACCTGCCCGGCGTTGGAATGACGGTCATTGACGGCGTTATCCGTTCGCGACGCAGTCGCAACACGCCGCCGGCAACGAGGCTGCCCTTGATCGAGGGCGAGTGACTCTCCTGACCCTGCAAGCTGCTCATCCGGCAAGGCCGCAGCCCTCGGGTTGCGACCAGCCGCAACTACTGCTCGTCGCTGGCACTTCCCTCCTGGTCCGGACCAATGAGTGGCGAGGATTTCGACGGTTCAGGCAATTGTTCAACGTCTCGAAGCGTTCGATCCATTACACGCCGGCGAACATCGGTATCCTCAAGTGACTTCGACACGGTGCCGATCTGCCGTTTTACCTTGTCGAGAACGTCCCCGAACTTGCCGAATTCGGACTTCACTGCGGACAGCACCTTCCAGACCTCGCTCGACCGTTTTTCGATTGCAAGCGTTCGAAATCCCATCTGCAGACTGTTCAGGATCGCTGCCAGCGTTGTCGGGCCGGCCACAACGATCCGGTGCCGCCGCTGCAGGCTGTCCAGCAACTCGGGTGTGCGTACCACCTCGGCATACAGCCCTTCAGTCGGTAGGTACATGATCGCAAAATCGGTCGTGTGCGGCGGGTTGACGTATTTTTCCCTGATGTCCCGTGCGGATCTCTCGACAGCCCTCAGCAGGCTGTTCGAAGCCAGCTGGATCGATTGGCTGTCTCCCTTCTCTGCGGCGTCCAGCAGTCGGTTGTAATCCTCCATGGGGAACTTTGCGTCGATCGGCAACAGGACTTCCGAACTTCCATCGTCTGCCCCTGGAAGCCTTATTGCGAATTCCACGACGGCATCGGTATCAGGGTTGGGCTTTGCATTCGTGCAGTACTGAACGGGCGCAAGTATCTGTTCCAGCAGCGCTCCGAGCTGGATCTCTCCCCAGCTACCTCTTGTCTTGACGTTGGACAGCACCGCCTTCAGGTCACCGACGCCAGTCGCCAGCTTCTGCATTTCCCCCAGACCCTTGTGTACCGCCTCCAGACGTTCGCTGACCAGCTTGAAAGATTCTCCAAGTCTCTTTTCGAGCGTGCCCTGCAGCTTCTCGTCAACGGTCTGCCGCATCCTTTCGAGCTTCTCTTCATTGCTCTTTTGCAGAGTTCCCAGATTCTCCGCGACCTTGTCAGTAAGTCTCTCGAGCCGGCGTTCATTGCCTTCGCTCAAGGTCTTGATTTCAGTCTTGAGTTCCTGCAGCCGGTTACCCTGCGCGTCCCCCAGTTTCCTCATTGTGTCAGTGAGCGCATCGGTGTTGCGTTTGCTGATCACACCAAGCTCGTCACGAAGGCTCCTGGCCTCGACTGCCGTCTCCTCGCGATGTTCCCTGAACTGTCCGCGCAGTGTGGAGTCCGAGACCCCGGTACCGGACCCGGGCCGTCTCAGCAGCAGCAATGCCGACAGCACGACATTCAACAAGATCAAGACGATAATTACGACAAGTTCCCAGGACACCTGCTCATCTCCCCGCTTTCTGCCGGCGGCAGCCGTACCCGCCGGTTCGTGAACAAAGCTAGTAATTCGCATCACCGTCGCAGGAAAGCTGTTCCCGATCACAAGTCCACCCGGCCAGCCGATTCCCGGCCCGGTCAACTGACAATTGTCAAACCCGGTTTCCGGTTCAGGTCAGCCTCGAAATCAGCGAGAGCAACTCCCGCCTTTCGCTGTTTGACAATGGCTCAAGCGTAAGTTCGGATACCTCCTTTCCGAACATCCGCAACTCCGGTATCGCCACTTCTGCCGCGTCCGACAACCTGACGAGCTTTCGTCTCCTGTCTCCCGGATCCACCGTGAAGCCGATCAACCCCTTTTCGAACAGGCGGTCGACCACACCCTTGATCGTCGCCACATCCATCTTGGTCCTGCGGCCCAGTTCATTCTGCGAACACACGCCAATCTCGGCGACCTTCATCACGGCCGCAAACTGCATCGGAGTCAGGCCCAGGGGCGAGCGGGCCTGAAAGATGGCCACATGGCGCTGATGCGCTAGGCGCAACAGGAATCCGATCTGGACTTCGAGCCGGTAATGCTCCAGCCCCGGCAACGGCATTTCCATTGTTTCGGTCAGCGCAGGCCGTCCTTTCCCTCAGCTTCCCCGGCAGTCAACCCGCCGACCCTCGGCAACGGTCTGCCGCTATCGGTTACGGCAACTGCGACCAAGATTTCATTGGCGCGCGGGGCATCGTTGATTCGCACCTCGATACCGTCAAAATGGGAGCGGACATAAGCGGCGTCCTTGTGGCCCAGTGGCACGTCCAGTGGTTGACCCATACCGCCGATCTTCTTGGAAGATGGCACCAGGGCCGCTCCCCTTTCCACGGCCTTCCTGAGCGGCGCACCAAGCTTCGGGTGAAGAATCGCCGCAGCGTGCTCAAGTTCGCCGTTCTCGCCAACCAAAGCGGCCTTGCCGTAACTCTCCGCCCTCCCCGGCTCGATGCCCAGCGCCTCGACGCACATGCTGCCCAGCAATCCGCCGAGCTCGGCGCCGATTTCCACGAGATCGGCAAGGTCCTCGACAAATCGACCCGCAAACGGATTGGTAATGACTGCAACCGCAACCGCTTTCCTGGTCGCCGGATCAATTCTCTGTCCGGCCTCCCTGCGGGTTTCCTCCACGAAGATTGCTGTCTTGCGTATGTCAGCGATCATCTCAGTCCATCCTTTCCAATGACATTCTCGGGCCGAAGGCCAAGGCATCGATCGTGAATCCGGCCCCCGGTTGACATGACCAGGAACAAGCAGATCTCATCCTTCCTCGGTGCGTCCTGGACGCCCACTTCCATCGCATCGAAATGTCCACGCACATAGGACGCGTTGATATGTGTAATCGGAATGTCGATCCGGGTGCCGGAGGAGCCAACCTTCTTCGTGGACGGCACGATCGCCATCGCGCCGCCGAGGACCTTCCGCATGGCATACCCGCCGGGCACATGCCAGAGAGCGCCATGCTCCAACTCTCCATACTCGCCGACGACCGCGCCCTTTCCGTAACCCTCGACAAGGCCAGGGTCACCGCCAAGCGCGCCAACGAGGCGCTCTGCCATACGCGCACCAAGCGGCTTCAACTCTTCCATGAACCAGGCGATATCCTCGACGTATCGCCCGGCAAACGGGTTCGCGATGACCG
The DNA here is from genome assembly GCA_963664715.2 of Paracoccaceae bacterium. Lineage (GTDB taxonomy): Bacteria > Pseudomonadota > Alphaproteobacteria > Rhodobacterales > Rhodobacteraceae > JAPOXR01. The sequence continues at coordinate 161,402 of CAXXUY010000002.1, read as the reverse complement.
CTGCAACCATTGCCCTTCGAACCGGCCTGTCCGGCTGCGGCCCGCCTTCATGCCGAACCTCCTCGACGCAGGTTGAGTATTTTCTGATTTCAGGTTCGGACATCGCGGACCTCTTGATCTCCCACTTCTCGAAAACACATGGAGTTGCCGACCACGCGCCAGGAACCGCGCAAATGCAGTGCTGCAGATTCCAGCAACCCGGACAACTGCATTTCAGTTGCTGCATCCACACCATTCGACAGAGCTTCATTGACGTCATCCGGTTCCAGATGCCCTGCCCTGACAACGACCGGGCGGCTTCCCAAATCGGAGTCCGGATCCAGTTCGTTGGCAGGCCGCCGCTCGATTCCGGAATGGTCGGGCAGGTCGACCGCGTTGGCGACCAGCGTCGCCGCAGCGTCCGCCGCCGCTGCTGATTTTCCCAATACCGTCACCGTATCGGCAATTCCGAGGGAATGGCTCCTCCCACCTTGCCCGCTGCTTGCCACTCCCCCGATCCCGGAAGCGCAATCGATCGTTGCCTTTCCGTTGAATTCACCATCCAACCCGGCCAGGGCGATGGTGAATTGCTGACCCTGTTCAAGTTGAAGTGCAATGTCGCCGCCATTGTTCACGTACGCGCGCTTCAGCCTCGCGGCAGCAACCATCGCCGAGAGGATTTCATCCGCCACGGCGCCGGCAACCGCCGCCATGGGTGTCACGAATCCGGAATTGCAATGAGGCAGCACTGCTCCATGCATGCGGATTGCCACTGGCCCGTTGGGTGGCATACCGTCCTGCCTGGCACGGTCCCGCAGGAACGGCAACTCATCGACGAGTTCCTGGAGCAGGCCACTGAACCGCCCGATTGCTGCATCATAGGCCCGAGCCCTGCCAGAGGCATCAGATGAATCAGCCAGGATGACAAGATCAATGGGACCATGCTGGAGGTGGAGCCGGCTGCCGTCCTCCATCATCGCTGCATGCATTCCCTCCATGCCCGGCAGCTCCTAACCGCTATCTTCTTCACCGCTGCCGGGCGAGGTGCCCGACCGGCTCCCGGGGGATTCGACCAGATTGATCTCTTGCGAGATCACGTCTTCGACCGGCCTGATTTCGCCAATATGGCCACCGAGCGCGGCGTAGTCCTCGTGTCTCAGTGTAAACTCGACCGGGGCGACCAGGGCCGGCGTCGGAACATATCCAAACGAGTTGTCCGGCATGTCCAGGACGTCGACCATGAAGGTGATTCCTCCACCTGGCCAAATGTAGGTTTCCGCACCTCCGCATGATACCCGGGCAAGCGAACTGCGCACTGACTTGGTCAGGCGAACCGGGTTTTCGGTAACGCCGGCGCGCAGCGAACCGCCCGCCCCGCCCATGAACAGGACAGAACAAACGGACGGTTCACAGTTTTCCGCGATGCGCTCTGCCGACAGGCGCAGGGCATCAGGTATGTCGGCGGGCGTCGGAACCAGTTCACTGTCCAACTCGAAATACGCCCACTGTTCCCCGGTCGTTGACACCACCAGCAGTCGCAGTCCGGGCCAGGCCGACTTCGGATCAATCGAACGGATGATGTCGAGCGGGTTGTCGATGCCGGTCCCGCCCCAGCCGCTGCCCGGCTCGACCGACTTGAAGTACCGGCCGGGAGTCGAGCGCCTGCCGGTTACGCGAATCCCGGCGGGCGGCAATCCCAGCTGCTTGCCTGCCTCGTGTTCCGAAAGAACCCCGGTGATGTGGTCATCCACGACGATGACCTCGTCAACATGTGGTTCCCACTGCTTGGCGAACATCCCGATGGCCGCAGAGCCGCACCCGACCCGCATGAGCTTTTCCTCGGCTCCATCAATGATCGGAGCTTCGCCTGCCTGGACGGTCAGCCTGGCTCCCCCGTCGATTTCGAGGTCCACCGCCCCCCTATTGCACAGTTGCAGGAGAGTATCGCATGTGGCCCTTCCTTCGTTCTTGGTTCCTCCAGTCAGGTGTTCCACGCCTCCAAGCGACAGCATCTTCGAACCATATTCGCTTGTCGTGACGTGGCCCACCGACTCACCTCCGGACCGAACAGTTGCCCGCTCGACACCGATATGTCTGTCGGTGTCAATCTTCACCTTGACTCCGCAATAGCTGAAGATTCCCTCGGTCACGACGGTAACCATGTCGATGCCGTTCACAGTCTGGCCAACGATAAAGGGCGCAGGCTTGTAATCCGGATATGTGGTTCCCGCTCCGATCGCGGTCACGAAAGGGCGCTGCGACTGGACAAGATCTCCATCCCAGTCGCTACTCGGACCGAGGAAACTGACTGCCTTTCCTCCCTTGCTTCCCGTTGCTTCGATGACTGTCAGAGGATCCAGCCTGACGAGTTTGCCGTCATGGTTGGCATACCGGTCGCACGCGCCGGCCCTGCCCTCGGCGATGTAGCACATCACAGGACAGGCATCGCAGCGGATCTTGCTGCCGCCACTTCTTCCCTCTCTATCCGGCATCGGTGTTCCCCAGTGCTGCAAGAATCCTCGAAGGCGTGGCCGGGACATGCGTCAGCCTTGCACCACAGGACCTGCGAATCGCATTGAGAATTGCCGGCGCAGTCGGAATCAGCGCATGTTCACCCAGCCCCTTCGCTCCGAATGGCCCATGTTCGTCCGGATCCTCGATGATGATCGTTCGAACGGGCGGCATGTCACCGATTGTCGGAATAAGATAGTCGTGAAGGTTTTCTGTCCGCCCGGGCACGTATTCCTCCATCAGCGCCATTCCCAGCCCCTGGGCAATTCCGCCGTGAACCTGGCCTTCAACAAGCATCGGGTTGATCGCCCTGCCGACATCGTGGGCAGCAACTACTTCCTGCACCCGGACGGTGCCAAGGCCGGTATCAACCACCAGTCTGGCCATCTGTGCCGCATATCCGAACTGGGCATAGGGAATGCCCTGTCCATTCTCATCAAGCGGAGTGGTAGGCGGGTCATATGTTTCGATGGCCTTGAACACGTAACCTTCATCGTCCGGTTCGATGCTGCCCAGATCGACCAGGTGCCCGGCAGACCTGTCGGTTATCCGGATCCCGCCATTGCAGAATTCGAGTGTCGCATTCGCTGATGCGTTGCACATCCTGAACAGAGTGTTTCTCAGCGCAGCACCGGCCAGCCGTGCCGCGTTGCCTGACACGAAAGTCTGGCGCGACGCCGATGTCTTTCCTGCATCCGGCGTGATGTCGGTGTCCCCGGATGCAAGCTCGATTTCAGCTGTCGGGACACCCAGCGCCTCTGCGAAGATCTGGGCAATTGCGGTGTTCGCCCCCTGCCCGATGTCGACTGCTCCCTGATGAAGCACCACCGTACCATCACCGCGAATGCCGGCCTTGATGGTCGAAGGGTTGGGAAGCGACGTGTTGCCGCATCCATACCATCCGGCTGCCACGCCGACCCCCATCCGTTCCGGGTTGCCGTCAGATTCCGCTCGACGATTGAAGCCTTCAGCGTCCCTGTTCGATGCCAGCCAGAAAGGACGCAATGCTTCCAGGCATGCCCTGATTCCGACACCCTGCGAGAAGACCTGGCCGCATACTGTCGGGAAACCGATCTCGAGCGCGTTCTTGATCCGGAATTCCAGCGGGTCGATTCCCAGGCGTTCGGCGAGTTCATCAAACAGCATCTCCTGGGCGATTGCACTTTGCGGCACTCCAAATCCGCGAAATGCGCCGGATGGCGCATTGTGGGTGTGGATGCCCCAGGTCTTCGCGCTGTAGTCGGACACCTTGTAGGGCCCCGATGCATGCACGGGCACGCGGTTAACGACAGTTGGGCCCCAGCTTGCGTAGGCACCGGTGTTGAACCTTCCTTCATAGAGAAGCCCGCTGATTCGTCCTTCCCGTGTTGCGCCGATTTTCATGCGAATGCTGGAGGGGTGACGCTTGGTCGTCGATTGCATCGACTCCGTCCTGGTGTACGCCATGCGGACGGGGCGACCGGTCTTTCGAGCCGCCAGCACCAGATATGGCTGCACCGACAGATCCAGCTTGGCTCCGAAGCCTCCACCCGCGGCAGTCGGCACCACCCGCACCATGCTCTTGTCCACAGCAAGAATCGCGGCCAGGCCGTCGCGATCCATGACCGGCGCCTGGGTCCCGGCATGGACTTCGATACGACCGTCCCTTGCAAGCCCGCAGCCAGCCTCCGGCTCGATATAGGCGTGTTCCACGAACGGCGTCGTGAATTCACCTTCAACCACGACTGTGGCAGCTGCGAGTGCGTGGCAGACATCGCCACGCCGAACCTCCCCGCGGCACATGACATTGCCGGGCCTGTCCGAATGCAGCCGAGCGGCTTCCGGATTCAGAGCCTCCCCGGTTTCGGCGATATGGTCGAGTTCTTCCCATTCGACAGGAAATCCCTGAATATCGAAACCCTGCAATGCATCCCTTCGTCCGACCAGCGCCGCCACTGCTTCCCCTCTGAACCGGGCTTCCCGTTCAGCAAAAACAGGCTGGTCAATGAAGCCGGGAATCACACCAATCCTGTTGAGTCCCGGAACATCGTCGGCAGTCAGAACCGCCTCGATGCCTTCATTCTCCCGGATGAAATTCCCGATGTCTCCAATCCGGAATGAAGCATGCGGATACGGTGAGCGGATGACGAGCACGGAAAGCCAGTCGGGACCGCCTACATCGTCTCCGAATACCTCCCGGCCCTCAACCTTTGCCGCTCCGTCCACCCTCTGCATTGGGATCCCGATTCCTCCAACAGGGTTGAATTCAGATGCAGTGACCGAATTGCCGACGTCCCGGACGGCATCGACGATCTTCCGGTATCCTGTACACCTGCACAAAACTCCGCCCAGTGCATCGACCAGTTCAGTCTCGGCGGGAGAGCCATTGTCTCTCAACAGCGCAACCGCGGTCACGATCATGCCAGGTGTGCAGATCCCGCATTGCGCTGCACCATGCCGCTGGAATGCCGCCGCAAGAGCGTCCGCCCTCGGGTCCAGACCGATCAGTCCGGACAGGGTTTCGACATGTCTGCCAGCAACCTGGTGGCTGGGCGTCAGGCAGGAACAGACCGGATCGCTGTCAAGCAACACGGTGCAGGCTCCACAATCTCCTGCATCGCACCCGACCTTGACGTCACGACAATCGAGACGCTCGCGCAGCGACTCGGACAAGCGTTCGCAAGGCTCCGGACGGCACTCTGCCTGCTTGCCATTCAATATGAAGTGGATCATCGGATTTCCCGGCCGGTCAAGCATGCGCCCGGGTCCCGGATTTGACCGCCCGGACCAAGGCGCGTCTGCAGAGTTCCAGCGTGGCCAGCATGCGATGATCGGAGCTTGCCCTGATGTCATCGAGAGGCGCCAGCGGGCCCAGCATGTCGTTCGATGCGGGGAAAACCGAATCCAGCATGTCGGCATTCATTCCAGCGACTGCTGCCTCCAGCCCATGCAATCGCCTCGCCACCGGTGAACACGCGCCGACTGCCACCCTTGCCTCGTTGATTGCTCCATCCGCTTCGATGTGAACGACAACTGCAACCATTGAAATCGAAATCACCAGGTATTTTCTGCTCCCGTGCTTCAGAAACGACCCGAACCCTTCCCGGTTGCTGGCGGGCACGTGAATTGCGGCCACCAGTTCACCGGGTCGAAGGTCCGTTCTTCGTGCTCCGGTTATGAATTCCCCAATCGGAACCAGCCTCGTTCCGCCGGACGAAACGGTTTCGACCTTTGCCTCGAGTGCAAGAAGTGGTGGAACGCCGTCAGCAGCCGGCGAAGCATTGCAAATGTTGCCCCCGACCGTCCCGGCGTTCTGAATCTGTACGGAACCCACTTCCCGGGCCGCTTCCTTCAGCCCATCAAACGCCGGTGGGAAAGGAAACTCCAGGATTTCGGCCCAGGTTGAGGCTCCCCCGATGCGCCATCCTGCATCCGAGCGCGATATTCCCTTGATTTCGACAATCCTGGTAACGTCCAGAAGGCATCCTGGCGCCTTTCCCCTTTCGAGACCCGGAAAGAAATCCGTGGCCCCCGCGACGACCGTGACTTCACCATCGGCAAGCAAGCCCAGCGCATCCTGCAACGAATCCGGTGAATGATATTCCAAGAAATCGTCCTGCCAAATTTCGTTAGCATACTAACAATATCCTCAATACACGTCAATTGGCAGTCCATTCTTCTGTCCCGGGACTTGCGCAGGCCCGGACGAGTTCGAATTCACCGCCTGTCTCGTCGGGAACCGGATTGAACCGCGCCTGATCACAACTCGAATTCACAGGGTGTGAATCTCGTATTGCGACATCTCCAACCTTTCATGCACCCAGGGCCTGATGGATTTGGTTTCGATTATCGTTTGCCGCTCCATTGCGTCCGCATGCCTGCATGATCCTCGCAGCGGGCCTTAGCTTATTCGCGATTGCAGGATATGAGGGCGTCAGAATACCCGGCTTGATGGTCACGACGATGGTCGTCTCTGGAATCGTCGTGGATTTTGCAGTTCATGGCCGCAAGTCTGTTGTTGGCCGCAAACGTCGCCCCCTTTGCAGAATTCATTCGAGGTTGAACCCGTACGCTTTCCTTTTCAAATCGATTTCCATGCATAGCCCTTTGTTGGCCTCTTTATTGCATGGCGGGAGCGGGATGCGGCTGGCTGTCTTCGACAGTGAATCATTCCGTTATCCGGGTATGTCCACGCCCCCGACATGAAAACAGGATTTCGGACGATCAGTCTTGGCATGCCGGGTCATATCCAGCCGCAAATCCGGTCTTCAAGGCAGGATACGTCTGCTGGCCTAGATGATTCCGTGAACCGGATCCGAATCGGGTTGACTTGTTCTGCCGCACATTGCGGATAGGTTGTTTTTCCGGCTCCGTCTTCCTGGCAACCTACCCTTACGGCGTCCTCCCCACCAACTGCACACCCGAACTGCGAACTGACCTCAAAGGCGACTAGCCAGTCCGGGATTTCAGGGAGCCTTGATCCGGTCCCTGCATGGTCGGCCCTGATCCCAACGCCGGCGATAATGCTCTCCTGCCATCGACAGCACCCAGACCGTCTGTAACATCTTGTTGGCCAGCGCCACCGCGAACAGCTTCAGCGTCTTCTCCGGCAGCATCCGGCTAAGCCAGGGATTGGAGATCGTCTTCTGACGCCGGGCATACCGGGCAACCGCCGTCGCACCGTGTAATAACAGAGTACGAAGATTCCTCTACCCTTCCCTGTAATCCGGCCCAACCGCTGGCGGGTCTCCGTCGAATGCTGCCGTGGCATATCGATTCCGCCAACAGATGGTACGGTCACCGGAAACCGGAAACCGGAATACTCGGAAACCGGTGGCACCAATCCCAGTAATGGAAGTTACCCTTTGTGTTCAGGGAGTGAATGCTCTGGCATCGACCAGCGCGTGATTGGTGTTCGCGAGTTCGATATCAGCCGGCATCGCGTCCTCTTTGTGAGTTGTTGCGTGCCCACAAGGTTCACGAAGCCAGAGTGGGCCGCAATACACGCGATGGTCCACCTTCGTACATGAGCCAATCTTTCTTGGATTCATATGAAAACAATGTATTTCAGCTAAACTTACATATTCATATGATGTATACGTGCAATCTTTCGAATGCAGAAGACTCTAGTGATGAATGGCCGGAATTTCGACATCGAAGCGGAGGAGAACGGCTCGGTCCCGCTGAAGCGGACTTCTTTGCAAGTTCAGGGCGTCTTCGTTCCTGGGTCTCAGTACTACCGGCACCAGTCCGAGTTGCGCGAAATTACGCCGCTGCGAGTGCCGCCGTGACCGCAACGCGTGATCCACGAGTAACGCCGGATAGCGCATCTTGCTCGACGGGCGCCCTACGGTCCCTCAATGGCGCTTCACCGCTGGTGGGCAGTTCCCCGGAAGCGAACTTCGATAATTCGGCGGGGGGAAGCGCGTTGCAAGGGCAGAAACGAAACAATTCGGAAGGCTCTGTTTACAAATCGTATGCGTTCACGGTATGTTCTCCTGTGGAACAGGAGACGGTAATGGATCGCAAGCAGTATCAGGAATGGCTCTCAGGAATTGATCGCCTCAGCCCGGCGCAACGCAGGGAAGCCGAAGCGGTTCTTTCCGGGGGCTCGCAGGCTTCGGCTTCGTTGGCCGCGATTGAAGCGGCGGTGGGTGAAGATCGCCGCTGTCCCCATTGCGGCACGCCGGGTGCGGTTTCCCGCGGCAAGGCCCGTGGTCTGCGACGGTATCAATGCAAGGGCTGCGGGAGGACATTCAATGCGGCGACGGGCACGCCCCTTTCGGGTCTTCACCGCAAGGAAAGATGGCTGGCATTTGGCAATTGTCTGTCGGAAGGGATGACGGTTCGCGCATCGGCCGGGCATTGCAGGCTTGCCGTCAACACCTCTTTTCGCTGGCGGCACCGATTTCTTGCCACCAGGCAGCTGCGATCCCGCAAGCTCACGGGCATTGTCGAGGCCGACGAGACCTATGTTCTGGAGAGCCGCAAGGGCGAGCGGCAGTTGGACCGCAAGGCGCGCCGACGTGGCGGCAAGGCCGGCAGGCGCGGCCTGTCGGATGAACAGGTTCCGGTGCTGGTTGCTGCCGACCGCAGCGGCATGACGGTCAGTGCGTGTCTTCCGGCGGTCAATGCCGCTGCCCTGCGCAAGGTCATCGAACCCGTCGTGGACGGGGATATCGTGCTGGTGAGCGATGGTCACCGAGCCTATCCGCCCTGCGCCGCCGCTATGGGTGTCCGCCACGAAGCGCTCAACCTGTCTGGCGGAGAGCGGGTTCGGGACGCCTTTCACATTCAGACGGTGAACAGCCGACACAGCCAATTGAAGGGTTTCTTGCGGCGCGACCGCGGCATCGCGACCAAATATCTCGACAACTACCTGCAATGGTTTCAACACATTGAACTGGAGAACGCCTCGTCACGCACCTGTCTTGCAGCCGCAATCGACAGGTCATGCATACGATTTGTAAACTGAGCCATTCGGAAACAGCAATTCCGTTGATTTACAGGGAAGGCTACGAAAAGGCCTGTGCGAGGGATTCCGGGATAGCAGACACGTATATCCGCCATACAACAGTCGGGGATGCCTTGGCAGAGCGCGCAGTGGAGGACCTCGCTTCGGTTGCCGACGACCACAAAACCATTCTTGCAGCCCTCAACCGGTGCCAAAGCCCAAGAATATTGATTCCCCGGTCACTTCGAGACCTTGTCGAGTCCGCTTCAGTGTTGCCTGCGTGGTTTGATCCCGAACAGGCAAGGATTGCTTCGCTGGCGTTCTTTCGCAACCCGAAAATCGTCCTGGCAGCCCTGGCGACCGGCGCGATCGTCGAGGGCTTTTCCACGCTGATCTCCAAATCCTTCTATGTGAGAAGCCGGCTCGTTGAGAATGGAGTTCGCCGCCTCAAGCAGAATAATCTGCACCTATTCGAACAGTTCCTTCCGGACGGAGTAATGCCTGGAGGCGACGGCTGGAAGCTGACTCTTCGAATTCGCCTGGTCCATGCCCGGTCGAGATTGTTGCTCAAGGATTCTTGCGAGTGGGACGAAGCAGCATTTGGAGTACCGATAAGCACGGCGCATATGTTGCTAGGAGCCGCGTGTTTCTCAGGTCGGCTGATGCAGCATGTCGACCGCCTCGGGGGCGGGTTCAGCAGCGAGGAACGCGCGGCCTGGGTTCACGTTTGGCGATATTCCGGGACCCTCCTTGGAATTCCGGACGCAATCCTGTTCCATGACGAAGCAACCGCGGTCCGCACATTCGAGATTGGCAATTTGTGCGAGCCACCTCCCGACGAACACGGGATCATCTTGGCGAACAGCATCATTAACAGTGTGCCTTGCGTGCTGGGAGTTTCCAGTTCCGAAATCCGCCGGTCCGACGCATTGAAATACTATCAGATCTCCCGGGAGTTGATCGGAAACGAGTTAGCCGACATAGTCCGGTTTCCCCCTCCGAAGGCGATCCCACGGCTCCCGATAATTGCGCTATCGCATCGATTGCAGCGTCTCTTGCAGCGATTGGGTCTTGATTGTTCTTCCCGATATGCCCTGGACGCATTCAATACCTTGTTGCAGGCGTCGGACCTGGGCGAACTCGAGCTTTCATACAAACTGCCGACCTCCGTTTTCGACGAAGACTCGCGAGAGTGGTAGCGCGTGCAATGGAAGGGCTTGCCGCGTGATTGTACAGGGATGTCAGCATTCCATGAGCATGATCGAATTTGCTAGGCGAATTCGAATCATGAACGAGTGAATGTCTTGTGCCCCGATGTCGAGGGCCTCAATTGGACGTCCAGCGGCCGAAAAAGGCCGGAGGTTCGGCTTCCCGCCCGGTCACAAGGGTCAACGATTTCGCAACCTCTGCCGCCAGGCGACCGGCTATCCGGAGTTCTTGGACAACGCCGAGTGGAAAAGCAGCACGGCACGGCCTTCCAGTGACAGGAGTGATCGATGAATCAGGCATCCATTCAGCGCCTGGCGCTGCCTCCAGGTCCAAGAGGACAGCATCTGCGAAACCTTCGCAAGCGCGGGTCAAAATACGCAGATTTCATGGCGAGGCTTCACGAGGACTACGGTGAAATCGTCTCTTTCGAATTGCCAATGATGAAATGCTGCGCCGTATTCGATGCCGAACTGATCAATGAAATTCTCGTGACGCGCGCGTCCGTGTTCGCACCGTGGTATCCGGGCGGTTCGAAGAACGAGGTCATAAGGCACGGATTCCTGGCCGTTATCGCCGACGCCGGGGAGCACGCGGCCCGGCGCGGTTTCATGACCAAGGCTCTGGGTCCGGACCACGCAGACGCCCATGCGCGGATCATAATCGAGAAGGCCCTCGAACTGCGGGACAGGTGCCGTCCCGGTCAGGTCGTCAATATCGACAAGGAAATGGACCGCTTTGTCTGGGACTCCGTTGTCGGCATCATTCTCGGCGGCGGCGTGACGATTCCCCGTCAGCTCGGCAAGGACTTCCTAGAGTTTCCCAAGCTGGGAATCCTGTTCAATATCCTTCCCATGAGCGCACTGCTCAAGAGACTGTCACCAGCACTGCGGCGCGCGGTTCGCGCTGCCGATACGCTTGCGAAATACATCGACGAAGCCATTCGGCTGGCAGGAGATGCCTCCGATGGAGTGGTCTCGCGTCTTGTCCTCAGTTCGCAGGAGAATGCGGAAGCCCCCTATCGCAATGCGCGAGCCCTGCGCGACGAAATCATCGCCTTGATGTGTGTCTATGTCGACGCTCCAACGGCCGCCATGACTTTCGGTGTTCACCACATCGCCAGGAATCCGGCGGTGCGCAAACGCCTGGAGCGTGAGGTCGCGGCGGTTGCGGGAGACCGCCAGCTGGAGGCTTCGGATTTCAACAGGCTGACCTATGCACGAGCGGTCTGCGCCGAAATCCTTCGCCTCGAGCCGCCGGCCTATGTCATGCTCCCGAAGATTGCGGTGGAAGACTGCGAACTCGGCGGCTACCGAATTCCGAAGGGAACGTTGATGCATGTGGCCATGCGGGTGCTGCACCACAAGGCGAAGCATTGGGATCGCGCAAACGAATTCAGGCCGGAACGCTGGCTGGAGGGCCCCTTGCCGGGGGCAGGAAAGTGCCCGACGCACGCCTACATCCCTTTTGGCGACGGGCCTCACAGCTGCCAGGGGAGCGGCATTGCCCGGCAGATGTTCGTTCTCGGGATTGCAACCATCGTTCAGCGCCTGCGTCTGGAACCTGTGTCGAACGAGCCTCCGAAGCGGGAAAACATCGGTGTCGGGATAGCAGACGATTTCGCGGTGACCGTCAGGGCACATCGGGGCACTTCCGGCGAGAACTGCGAATGATTCCATCTGCAAACCGCAGGACCGGCGTGAACATCGAACGCTACATCGCCTTCGTTCTCGGACGCCGCTGGCATGTTATCGGGCTGACGGTGCTCGCAATGTTGATGCTCGCGTCCGGCGCCCGGTTCGTCGAGATCAGCACCGAGTATCGTCAGCTGTTTGACAAGGACGATCCGCAACTGATCGCGCTCGAGGCGCTGGAAGACACCTTCACCGCGGCCGATGCGGCGCTTATCGCCATCGCACCCCTTGAGGGCTCGGTCTTCACCCGAGAGACTCTCGGCGCCATAGAAGAACTGACCGAAACCGCCTGGTTGACACCCTATTCGGTCCGGGTCGACTCTCTCGCCAACTACGCGCATAGCTGGGTATCCGGGGACACACTGACCGTCGGGCCGCTTGTCGACGAAGCTGCACATCTTGACGATGCCGCACTGGCCGAAATCGAGAAGACCGCCCTGAGTGAAAGCGAAATTGTCGACCGCCTGATTTCCCCCGATGGCCGGACCGCCGGATTGACCGTCACCGTCGCCCTGCCGGAAAATCGGGAAGCGGCAAATGTCGAGGTTACCGATTTCCTCAGGGCCGCCCTGGACGACGCCAGGAAGAAACACCCCGACCTGACTTTCCACCTGACCGGTGACTTGGAATTGAACCGGACCATGCGGGATGCTCTGCAAGGCGAGTTCAACATCCTCGCACCTTTCGCACTCGCAGTCATCCTGGCCGTCGCCGCCCTTCTGCTGCGCTCGGTGTGGGGAACCGCTGCGCTCCTTCTCGTACTCGTGTCAGTTGTCATTTCGGCGGTGGGATTCGCCGGATGGACCGGCATGCGGCTCACCGGGGCCAACTCCACGGCGCCGATGATCGTGATGACGGTTTCGGTTGCGCATTCGGTGCATGTCGTTGGAACCATCCTGTCCGGCCTCAGCCGGGGTCTGGACCGCAACGCAGCAATTGGGATTTCACTGCGATCCAACATCTGGCCGGTGTTCCTGACTTCGCTCACTACCGCGATCGGTTTCCTCAGCCTCAATTTCTCCGAGTCACCACCGTTCAGGATCCTTGGCAACATCGTCGCATTCGGTGTGCTGTGCGCCTTCGTTTACTCGGTAACGCTCTTGCCTGCACTTATGTCTATCCTGCCCATGCGCTCACAGGCCCGACGCACGGTCAGCGTCGAGTTCTTCGATCGCTTTGCCGGATTCGTCATCACTTTCCGCAGGGCGCTCCTGTGGACCTTCGGCATACTCGTCGTCGTGCTCGTCATCGGGATCCCCCGCATCGAACTAACTGACAATTGGACGGAACAGTTCGACAACAGTTATGAATTCCGACGCGCGGCGGATTTCGTTGCCGAAAATCTCACAGGTTTGGAATCACTGGAATATTCGCTGAGCGCTGGCCGGGAAGGCGGCATCACCGATCCCCAGTACCTTCGCAAGGTCGACGCCTTTGCCGAGTGGTTTCGCAAGCAGCCGGAAGTCAGCCACGTGCAGGCGTTCCCCGATGTCCTGAAACGCCTGAACAGGAACATGCACGGCGACGATCCGGCCTTCAACCGGCTTCCCGAAGACCCGGCCCTCTCGGCGCAGTATCTGCTGCTCTACGAATTCTCTCTGCCGAACGGCCGGGATCTGAACAACCAGATCGATGTCGGCAAATCCACGACGCGCATGTCGGTCGTGGTCCATCGGCTGTCCTCGAAACGCCTGATCTCCCTTGACGAGCGAGCGCAAGACTGGCTGGAGGAAAACGCCGGTGACCTGATGACGGACGCCACGGGTATTGCGGTCGCATTCGCTCATGTAACCCGGAGAAACATCGAGAGTATGTTGCGCGGCACGATTACGGCCATGGCGGTCGTCTCACTGCTGCTGTTGTTCGTTTTCAGGAACTGGCGTCTCGGCCTGATCAGCCTGATCCCCAATTTTCTTCCTGCAGCCGTCACCTTCGGATTGTGGGGCTATCTCATCGGCAGTGTCGGCATAGCGGCGTCGATCGTCACCGCCATAGCCTTCGGCATCGTCGTCGATGACACGATCCACTTCCTGACCAAGTATGCCAGAGCACGGAAAGAAGGGCTTTCCCCGCCAGATTCGGTTCGTTCTGCGTTTCGTGCCGTTGGCTATGCGTTGTGGACCACGTCTGCAATTTTCGCATTGGGATTCATGGTCTTCACCCTGTCAGGACTGGAAAGCAACACGACGCTTGGCCTCCTGGTCGGGATCATGATCGTCATCGCCCTGGTCGCCGACTTCATGCTCCTGCCGACGTTGTTGCTGGTTCTCGACCGTGACGGGAGGAAGAAACATGCTCATGGAACTGATACAACTGATGGGATCCCGAATTAACTATACCCGAAATGCGCGATGCTTCGAGGAATATGATCAAAGTGTCAGTACCTGAACCGTCGAATCACTCTACCCTGAATTTTGACTTTGCTTCCGGAGCGTAGAAATGGCCGTCGACACCATGAACGAACTTAGCGAGGTCTGTGTCCAGCCAAATGACCGAGCGGGCCAGAGAGTCCTGGATCACCAGGACGTCCACTGTCGCAGTTTCATCGGCTTGTCTCCTTTGTACGTGATCGCGTCCGCCCGCGGGCGGGCGCGCTGACGCATCACCGCGCGGAGACCCCACCGGGTCGCTGCCACACCTGCTCGATGAGAGGACTCTGTTGTTGCGCGATCGGCCGGGGAACCGCCAGTTTGATACGTTGGTGAACCTGACGGAATGGCGGCGGACAACGAGTGGGACCCGGGCGAGGAACGATTCGAATGCCGACTATTCCTCAAACATGGCGCCGGCATCTCGCTGCCATCGCCGGGTCCGGTTCTGCCAAACCCGGTCGCGGGTCGCCTCGACGAAACACGGGTTGCGGCCGTCCCGTTCCCGCAGGAAATCGGCCTCCGTCCGATCCGCATTGTGCAGGAATTCGCGCTTATCCTGCATCAGCCAGCAGGTCCACGCCTCGTTGTGGACGAGCGATCGAGCCGCGTCGTCACCCATTATGAACTCAGACATCCGGTCGCAAAGCGCTTCGTATTTTGGTGAAATTTGGCACGCCCGCCTCGCTGTCTACTGGCCTTTCGGTCTGCATGAATGCCCCTGAGCGCAGCGACGCATCCTGCCTCCGTGCGCAGCACGTCCCCCTCAATGCTCATTTGCCTGTCCCGACGTTTTTGCCCAGCACAGGAGAAATTCACCAACCGGTCTGCCGCCTGCAAGGCCATCCGCAAGGCCGTCTCGCGCCTTGTCACAGAATCCAGGCAGTACCCGATTCTGATCTTCGACGAGGCGCATCACCTGCACAACGAAATCCTCGAGGAGTTGCGGCTGCTCACCAACTACCGGATGGATTCCGGGCACCGGCTGTGCCTGCTGCTGGTCGGCCTCACCGAACCCGGACGCCGGCTGGCCGGCAGCGATGCCGGGATCTTCGAAAGAGAGGCGGTGGAGGCCGTGGCGCTGGCCAGCAATGGCCTTCCCCGGCGCATCGACCGCATCGCACATTACGCCCTGTATGCCGCCGCCCTGGAGGGATCCCGGACGGTCTCGATCACGCATGTGGAACACGCCAGCCGAGAACTGGCGCCGTGAACGCCCCCGGCGCCACGCGGGCCGACAGGCTGCGCACCATTGCGCTCGAACGGGTCGCCGAGGAATTCGGCTACCGGCGGGACCGCAGCGACCGGGCGCGCTGGAAGCACCGGGGATCGGCAGTCAGCATCAACGGCACCTGGCGTTAGGTCACCGCTGGCTTGGTGCCGGAGAACTCCGTCCTGTCGCAAGCCTGAAAGGAGGACAACCAGTCACTTGCAGACTGCTCGAATTTGACCATTGATCGAGGTAAGATGCACTTGTGACGGATTCTCCATGGACAGTCCTGAATCGGGCATGGCGTTCCTGTCAGACCCGGGAGAGTGAAGTAGCATGTCGAGAACTCCTGACAATCCATGGCTGTTCAGGACCTATTCCGGTCATTCGAGCGCAGCGGATTCCAACTCTCTGTACCGTTCCAACCTTGCCAGAGGCCAAACGGGATTGTCCGTGGCATTCGATCTGCCGACCCAGACCGGATACGACAGTGACCATGAGCTTGCCAGGAGAGAGGTTGGCAAGGTCGGCGTTCCGGTCTGTCATCTCGGCGACATGCGGACGCTGTTCGACGGGATTCCGTTGGACAGGATGAACACCTCCATGACAATCAACGCCACCGCCCCATGGCTGCTGGCCCTGTACATTGCCCTCGCCGATGAACAGGGCGTGGCCTGGTCCAGCCTGCGGGGCACCGTGCAGAATGACATCATCAAGGAGTATCTGAGCCGGGGAACCTATATCTTCCCACCGGAACCTTCACTGCGAATGGTCGTTGACGTCGCCGAGTTCTGTATCCGGAATGTACCCAAGTGGAACCCGATCAATGTGTGCTCCTACCATTTGCAAGAGGCAGGTGCCACGCCCGAACAGGAAGTGGGGTATGCGCTGGCTGCGGCCACCGCGGTTCTGGATGTTCTGAAGACCAGGGTTCCCGAGAACGAGTTCCCCTACGCGGTCGGGCGAATCTCATTCTTCGTCAATGCCGGCCTGCGCTTCGTTACGGAAATGTGCAAGATGCGAGCCTTCACGGAACTGTGGGATGAGTTCTGCTCCGGCCGCTACGAAGTCAAGCAGCATGAACTCAGGCGCTTCCGCTACGGGGTACAGGTCAACAGCCTCGGCCTCACCGAGCAGCAGCCGGAAAACAATGTCTACCGGATCTTGCTGGAATTGCTGGCAGTTACACTGTCACGTAACGCCCGCGCCCGGGCCGTGCAGCTTCCCGCATGGAATGAGGCTCTGGGACTGCCAAGGCCCTGGGACCAGCAATGGTCACTTCGCATGCAGCAGATACTGGCCTACGAAACGGATCTCCTCGAATTCGACGATCTGTTCGACGGCAATCCAGCCGTTGATAACAAGGTCGCAGCAATCAGGTCCGCCGCTCTCGACGAGTTTCGGCAAGTCCAGGACCTGGGAGGAGCTATCAATGCGATCGAGTTCATGAAGAACCGTCTTGTCGAAAGCAATTGCGAGAGAACCAGGCGGATCGAAACAGGCGATCTGATCGTTGTTGGCGTCAACCGTTACCGGCAGGGAGTCGATTCTCCACTGGAAGCCGACAGCGCCGCGACCGTCAGGATCGGCCCGGAAGTCGAGGAAGAACAGATTTCCAGGCTTGAGAATTGGCGGAGTGAGAGGAACCCGCAAGTGGTCGAGAAGGCGCTGGAAGGCCTCCGAAGGGCTGCTGAAACGGGAGAGAACATTCTCCCGGCTTCGATTGACGCGGCGAAGGCAGGTGTGACCACCGGCGAATGGGGGATGGTGATGCGCGATTCATTCGGGGAATTCCGGGCGCCTACCGGAGTGAGCAGGGCCCCATCGAACGCTGTCGGGGACCTGACCGAGATACGGGATGCTGTCGACACTGTATCCCGCAAGCTCGGACGAAGGATGAAGCTGTTGATTGGCAAACCGGGTCTGGACGGTCACTCAAACGGGGCGGAGCAGATCGCCTGCCGAGCCAGGGATTGCGGGATCGACATTGCCTATGCAGGGATAAGGTTCACACCGCAGGACATTGTCAACGCGGCCCTTGAAGAACAGCCCCATGTCGTCGGTTTGTCGATACTGTCAGGCACTCACCTGTCGCTTGTCAGCGAGGTCAAGCAGTTGATGGCAGGTCGCGGCCTCGGGGCAACTCCACTGGTCGTCGGAGGGATCATTCCCGAAGAGGATGCGAAGTCGATGCAAGAACTGGGGATTGCCGGCATCTACACGCCCAAGGATTTCGACCTCAACGACATCATGCTCGAGATCGTCAGGCTCGCCTCGCCAGACCGCGATTCTGCCGACTGAAACCGAGGATTCATCTTCCGCACCCTGCGACTTTTTTCGTGGCAGGACTTCAGCCAGCTTCCGGCCGTCCCGGGACATGTCGGGGATATGCCTCTGCCGTCGACGACGAATTCACATCGCCACGGCATGTGAAAGCGGTCAGAACCTGCGCCTGTAGAGCAGAACAATGAAGAACAGGCCGCCAACCAGGCCAGTCACGATACCGATCGGCATGTCTTCCGGCGCAGCAATTGACCTTGCGACTATGTCGGACATCACCAGGAAAACCGCCCCGGCAAGCGCGGCGACAGGTACAACCCTGACATTGTCCCCGCCAACCAGCATGCGCGCGACATGCGGCATCATCAATCCGACAAATCCAATGATCCCGGAATACGCCACCATTATTCCGGTCAGAAGTGCACCGGCCACAAATACTGACAGCCTGAACCGCTCGATTGGAATTCCCAGTGTTGATGCGGTTTCATCACCGAGGGTCACCGCATTCAGTTCACCGGAACTCACAATGAAGAATGCCAGGCACAGGGCAAACCCGATGAATGGAAGGGGAACATGCGCCCATTGGGCAAGTCCAAGTCCTCCAAGCATCCAGTACACTACCGTGTGTGCGGCTCTCGGGTCTCCAAGAAACACGAGCAGGCTTGCACAGGACATCACCGCAAACGAGACCGCGACGCCGGCCAGGACCATCCGGGCCGCCGTTGTCGCCGCCGCGAGCTTGGCCACCACGAGCACAATTGTGGTGGAGGCGAGAGCTCCCAGGAAAGACAGGAACGGAACCGTAAACATGCCAAGGAACAATCCGGTGTGAAGTAGTGCAAGGACGGCACCGAAAGCGCCACCGGATGAGATGCCCAACAAATGGGGGTCGGCCAGCGGGTTGCGGGTGACAGCCTGCAGCGATGCCCCGACGATTGCCAGACCACCTCCGACCAGGCACGCGAGAATTGCCCTCGGAAGCCTGATGTTCCATATGATGGTCTCCTGGCCTGCCGACCATCCCTGGTCAACGATTCCCGGAAACAGCTTGTCTGCAATTATTCCCCAGACGACGGCTAGTGGAATCGGAACGGATCCGATGCTGGTTGCAATCGAGACTGATGCGAGCAGCAGCAAGAATCCGGCTGGATACAGCCAGACTGTACGAATCAACCCTGGTTGCTTCGCCGGTGCAGTCTCACCCATGACCGGTTCGGTCAATTGAGCCTGGCCTACTCACGGTTGAAACCCGATATGAGCTTCCCGACAGCCTCCAGATTGCGTGGACCAGGTGTTGCCTCATCGTATTCCAGCACGACAAACCAGTCGTTCTTCACAGCATCGATTCCTGAAAAGGCCGGATTGGACAACATGAACTGCCATTTTTCCTCGGCAGTAACGTTGCCGTAATTGACAATCACGACGACCTCGGGATTGCGTGCGACAACCGTTTCCCAGCCAACTGTCGCCCAGCTCTTTTCCAGGTCGTCCATGATGTTCCGGCCGCCCGCAACTTCGATCAGTGCTGTCGGCATTGCATACCTGCCTGCAGTGAAGGGTGCGTCCTGACCACTGTCGTAGACGAAAACGCGCAGTGGTCGCGGTCGGAAAGTGGCCTCGTCTACCAATTCGTCGAGATTGACCCTGTAGCTGGCAACCAGGTTCTGGGCGCGCTCCTCAATCCTGAAGATCCTGCCGAGATTGATCAGGTCGTCATACAGGTCATCCATGCCCACCTTCCGCTTTCCGGTGACATGAATGCATGATTCGGTGAGTTCGTAGACCTTGATGCCCAGGGGTTCCAGTGTCTGAGGAGTGACTTCACCGCCCACTCTCATGCCGTAATTCCATCCTGCAAAGAGGAAGTCGGCACCCGCCCCCAACAGTACTTCCCTGGTCGGATAGCCCGGGGTGAGTTCAGGCAATCCGGACAATCTTATATCGTGATTCTCGCCCAGCGTCTTCCATTTCGAAATCCCGGTGTAGCCGACCATGCGGTCTGCCAGCCCCAACTCCAGCATCATTTCGGTGAGGTTCACATCATTGGATACGGCTGCCTCCGGCACATCCTCGAAAACAACCTCCCTGTCACAACTCTTGACCGTGACCTGGGCAGCTGCTGCCGATGCTGCAACCAGGAGACAAACCACGAGCAAACTGCAGGAGAGCCTCATGTCCAACGCCTCCTCTTTGTCAGAGTTGAAAGCAAAAATGCTGCCTGCCATCAACATTCAACCTGTCTGCAGTTGCGTTCACGGCAAAGGCTGCCGAAATCAGCTCTGGCGTAAGAACACTCTCCGGTGGTCCGAAAGCGAGCGTTTCACCGCCTGAGAGCAAGAGGACGACATCGGCAAGGTCGATGGCTGCATTCAAATCGTGGAGGCTGCAAACGACAGTGAGTCCCAACCCGCGCAGCAAAGACATCGTTTCCAACTGGTGACGAATGTCCAGATGGTTGGTCGGTTCGTCCAGGACCAGTATTCTCGGTTGCTGAGCCAGTGCACGTGCTATGGCAACCCGCTGCCTTTCACCACCGGACAGGTTTCCCAGAAGCCGGTCCCTGAATCCGAGCAGCCCCATGCCCTCCAATGTCTGCCTGACTATGACATCGTTCCATTCCTGCCCGATTCCTCCGGAACGGCGGTGAGGCAGACGGCCAAGTCCGACGATCTCCTGCACGGTCAGCGAAAACTCTGCCGGCTGTTCCTGGAGCACGACGGCCATGTCCCTTGACAGCTGGCCGGCCGGCATCGACCGGACATCTCTTCCGTCCAGCAAGACCTTCCCCGAACTTGGCTTGTAGAAGCCATATATCAACCGCAGCAGCGTCGATTTTCCAGCTCCGTTCGGACCAAGAATCCCGAGAATCTGACCGGGCGACACGGCAAATGTCGCATCGGACAAAATACGGGTGCGCCCTTTGGGTCCCCAGCTTACGCCATGTGCCTCGAGCCGCGCCGGAAGGGCGCCGCGTCCAGTCCGATCTTTTCCGCCAGCCAGTCCGATCGGAAAGCCATCACTGCCTTGAAATCCAGTCCCGTCCATAATCCCTTCCGATCAGAACGGGGTGCGCACCCTTGAGCACTACTCGCAACAAAAATCCGGTGACCATTGCAAGCCTCTTTCCGGTCCACCCCGTCCGTCATGAGAATTCATACGACGGCAGGTCTCCTGACTTGCGGGTCGCCGCTTGTTCCCCGATCCTTCCCAGCGCTTTTACGCCAGTGGTCGCGTTCGGGGTTGCTCACCGCTCACAGTTGCGGGGGCAGTCACGGTTTTGGCGCCTGCGTGGCTGTTCCTCACCGTGTTCCCTTTTCATTCCCGGAGCTTTTTCGGCACCAGGAAACCGTCACTGCTTCATTATGGCAGCAAGGTTGGCACGTCAAAAGGAAAAACAGGTCTTTGGATGGTGACAATTTGATGGAATTTGCGAAACCAGCATGCCGGGCGCTTTCCTGCTCACAGGCACGAAGGGCAGCGTATCCAACCAACATTCTGTCCGGAGGGGCCAACCTGTGCCAACTCTCATGGATCCACAACTGCTGGACCAATCATGCGCAGGAGACCATTCTGCCACGACCAAATTGACACCGAATCTAGTGGGATGATAGTGGGCACCATGACCTCCCGGCAGGGAAGGGAATACGCGGTGTCCGGCAGGAGAATGTGGAAATGAAGTACAAGGCCTACGCGGCGACCATGCAGGGCGTATGGTTCAGCGATGACGAGGGCAAGGCATGGAACCGGCTGTTGACGCCAACTGGAGGGATATACAACGAGTCAAGGGTCTGGTCCGTCAATACGCATCCGGACCGTCCCGGTGAATTGCTCGCCGGCACTGACCAGGGGCTCTATCGCTATTCGGAAACGACTGGCAGGTTTGACCATGTCCCCTCTCCAATGGAAGACCTGCACATCCTTAAGATCGCCCAGGCACCGAACGACCCTGATTTCATAGTCTGCGGCACCAGGCCGGCCGAGATATACCTTTCACGTGACAATGGCCGGAACTGGCAGCGGTCAAATCTCGATGCCTCCACTGAATGCTGGTTCATCAACACATCGCGGGTTACCTCGGTCCATTTCGACCCCTCTTTTGAAGATGCAATCTGGATCACTGTCGAAATCGACGGGGTGTTTCGCTCCAGTGACAGCGGTCAATCCTGGAAATTGATCATAAGGGGGCTCCATGACAATGACACGCATGACTTGGTTTTCCGAGACCGCGGTGACGGACGGCGCGTGATTATGTGCTCGACCGAGGACGGTGTGCACCGATCGGAAGATGAGGGTGCCAGCTGGGAACAGCTACACATCCCGGAAGCGAGATGGGATTACTTTCGCAGCCTGAAACAGCCCGCAGAGAACAGCGACATCGTGATCGCGTCGGTCGGTGACAAGCCTTCAGGAGAAGCAGGCAACCTGTTGATTTCGGAAGATTTCGGCGAAAGCTGGCAGCTTTGCGAAATGTCTCACCCCGCAAATTCCACGATCTGGTCGATCGGTACAAACCAGGCAGACACGAAATTGCTTTTTGCCGCGACCATTTTCGGACAGATCTTCAGAAGCGACGATGGCGGCAGGAGTTGGACCAAGATCGATCGCGAACTCGGTGAAATCCGGATGATAACCTGGGCGCCGGTTTAGGACGGAAGGAAAACGGTACGATGTCACACTTCTTGCTGAAACCGCATGTGGTTGGACCCGAAGACAACATTACAACGCCGGACATTATTGTCGATTGTGCATTTGTGGACGGCGAGGCGCGACCGGTCAATCTCGTCACGCACCAGTGCTGGCAGCAGGTTTCCGGGGGCGAAACCTCACGTGCCGCCTACGGCCTGATGGCACTGGGAGGGGGAGCGCTCATCCTGCCGGTTGTCGTGCTCGGTTCGGGCAATATTGTCGCCGCACGCGCTGCATGGCGCCTCAACAATCTCGATTCGCATATTGGAAAGGTCACCCTTAACGGAACAGCACTGGCTGAAATCGGTCTTCCCGCTGGGAAGATCGAAGCCGCAGGCGGGCATGGAGACACACTCCCGCGCGGATTCCTTGTGGTCAGCACGGTTGACGGTGACTCCCGTGATTCCGAATTGCACGATCCCGTGCTGAGACGGCGGCTTGGGCACCTGGTCGTGTTTGAGAAAATTGACCACGACCGATGGGGAAATGTCCGGCCAAAGCCCCGGTATTCTGTCGGTCCGACCCAAAAGGAGATTACTCATTTCATCTGACCTGAAAGCAGCCCGAAACCATCCCGGCTGACCTCGGATACAGGATTGCCATCTTCAGCAACATCAGTCAGGTGATCCTCGATTGCGGGCCGCCGGTCGTCATGCAGCGTGTCCGGAAGCCATGATCGTGGTCAAAGGACGCGGCGGCACGGAGGCAGGCATCCGGCAACACTGAGTAACGGGGACTGCTTCGCCAATTCCCTCGCCCGCGCAACTGGAGAATTCCTGCTGTACAAAGACAAGGACTACTGCCGGATCGACTCTTCGTCCGCGCTGCCGGAATCCTCGGAGCTTTCCGACTCATGACGGCAGGCTGGCCGTTTCAACGACGACTATCCGCCGAGGAAATCCAACGCTCAACCGCCACGGCAGTTCCAGTCCGCGTTGTCAGTGCATAGCGGAACTGGTTCTGGCACTGAGCGGCGGCCGGGAAGTGGGGCAATCCGCTGCTCGTCTTGGAACACATTCCCCATTCTGGCGGGGATATCTCCAGGCCGAGTCAGGGTGCAACCAACCTCATGAACCGCTCAAATGTCTGCGTGCCTGGTGTCCCAAGTTCACCAATCATGTCGAAATGATCGGCACCGGGTGATGCAAACAGTTCCACCTCGTTGCCACTGGCCCTGCAGATATCGGCATAGTTCCTCGACTGGAAGACAAATGCCTCGGTTTCGTCCCCTCCCCGGCAGACCAGGATCGGAAGTTCGGGCGGTGGCATGTGTCGGCACGGGCTCAGCGCCTCAGCTGATTCAGGCGTCAACTGCAACCAGTCATTGGCAGATGCCTGTAGCAGCGGCACGAGGTCGAAAAGGCCGCTGATGACCAATAGTGAAGCAATTGCCGGTCTTGATTCACCTTCTCCCCAGTCTGCAGCGGCAACCATTGCTGCCAGATGCGCGCCGGCCGAATTGCCGGTGACATGCAGCCGGGACCCATCGATACCGAGGCCTTCGGCATGATCGGCAATCCAGGCAACCGATGCCCGGGCATCGGAAACAGCGTCGGCAAGGGAATTTGCAGGAACGATGCGGTAGTTCACCCCGATCCAGGAAACACCTTGCCGATTCCACTCGCAGGCAAGAAAGCGGCGTTCGTCCTTCGATCCCCCGCGCCAGTATCCTCCGTGAAAAAAAATGACCGCTGGCGAACCGTGCCCCGCGGAAAAGACGTCAAGACGGTGGCGCGGATGAAGGCCATATGCGATGTCGAGACCAGCGTCGGATAAACCCTCGACCGCTTCCGAACGCTTCCTGAAATCGTTCAGCACGGCCGCCACCTTCGGTTCTGACGCGTCGAGATCGTATCCTGTGGTCATGCTGGAATGAACTCCTCACATGCTTTCGTTCAATTGTCCGGGCCGAGCCGAATGCAGCCGGCAACGGAGGTCGACAAAGCAAGCATGGCTTGCCGATCTCGCAGACAAGCGACAGCATTGACACTGCCGCGGTGATGCAACATCTGGTCAGCCCTCCACCGCGTCAGTTGTTGTAGCTCTCCCGAGCCGTTACCGACTTGGGACATGGCTCGACCATGCAACTGATTTCTGTCTGGATGCGACGCTCAACGGTCGGCTTGCTGCTGCCGCCATCCGGTTCACACCAGGCCATTGACACTTCCGTGCCAAAGGAAACAGCTTCTTCATCCAGCAGCGCAGGAGTCCAGCCGGCCGCGTTCAAGGTGTCGACGGGATAATGCGAGAGACCGACCGGTAGACGATCCAGCCTGACACGGTCATAGCGGCAGGTCGCATGATGAGAAGCCGGCCTGTCCATGAAATTGGACCGGTCGACCTCATTGAACGGGGATAGAAAGACACGAACGACATCGTCCCCGCAGTATTGATGTACCCCGTTCCGACAAACTTGCACCCTTCGATCGGCCCGCCATTCGGCGACATCAGAATTTACCATGCGTCCTCGCCCCGGACCTCGAACCTGTAACTCGTCCGACGCCCCGTGTTGTCGGGCGCCCGGTAGTCTGTCACGGCATCGACATCGCATTTGCCGGTCTCGATATGGAACCGCACCCAATCGCGGTTCGTTGGCCTGTTGACGATGCTCACCCGGCGATCGTCGAGAATGAACATGATAGCGTCGGCAATGTAGCGGCCTTCCTGGTTGCAGATTTCGACATGCTCGGCAATCTCCTGGCGGAGGTTGGCCATTGAGTTGACCGCCATGTCCCCGACCAGACACTTGACGTCGGCTGCCTCGATATGGTGGCCGGTCATGTGAAATGACTGATCGAGGAGCACTGCGCCATGCCTCCTGCTCATCGTGAAAATTTGAAAATCCAGACCTGATCGTGAAATGGCACGACCCGAGTTGTGCGTTCCTCAACATGTCGACCGGGTTTCCGGTTGCCCTTATCTTGCCTTCCGGCGAAACAGTTGTCATGGCAGATTCACCCGGGATTTTCTCCGGGCAATGTCGCAAGCCGGTTGTGCCTTGGCGGATGACTGAATTGCAGCGGAAAGGGTCGAGAAATTCGGCAACATATAGGATGGCTGGAATGATGGGCAGGATTGAAGCACGATTGGAAGAACTGGGGATATCGCTTCCTCTGCCGCTTGAAATGCCAAGCGCAAACCGCGCATCCGCGGTCCGGGTCGGGCGCATGCTCTATCTCTCGGGGCATGGTGCCGCGCTGCTCGAGGACACGACAGTCAAGCGGCGCGGCAAGGTTGACCTGGAAATCAGCGAGGAGGAGGCCTATGCCACGGCCCGCGCGCTCGCCATCAAGATGGTCGCGACTCTCAAGCATCACATCGGTGACCTCGACCGGGTCGAACGCGTGGTTAAGATACTGGGAATGGTCAACTCCCACCCGGACTTCGAGAGACAAAACCGGGTTCTCAACGGGGCAAGCGACCTTTTCTTCGAAGTCTTTGGTCCTGAAACCGGTTGTCATGCGCGTTCCGCAATCGGAGTTGACGGGCTGGTCGACCGGCAGCCTGTCGAGATCGAAGGCACTTTCCTGATACGCGAGTAACGACTTCAGGAATCGATTGACCAACCGCCTGATTAGCAATAACGCTAGTGGGCAACAAGTGGGATACAACACCGGCCAGGGCTATCGAACTTGTGGAAACGCCTACACCCATTCTACACGACATACGGGAATTTTGCTGCAGGCATGGCATTTCGGAATCCACATTTGGCCGTCTCTCGGTAAATGATGGCAAACTGGTCAACCGCATGTCGGCGGGAAGCCGGATTGAACCGGAGACCGCCAGGCGGGTCACGAACTTCATGGAGCGAGCGGATCTGGGCGAAATTCGCCTGCGCGGCCGCCCGAGGCGGAAGAAGGACCAGTCCGCTGCCGAGACGATGGCGGAACTCATCAGCCAGGAAACATCAATCCGCACACCCGGCAGCTTCGCATTTCACGAACAGAGGCAGCGATACCATGTGTTTGCAAACACGACCAATGAGAGTTGGGTGTTGGCTGACCGCATCGCCGATGACCTGAATCGGTTGACGCCCGGCGCACAGGGTATCCGGATTTTCTATGCTCCAATGGACAACGGAATCACCCTGACCCGGTCACTGCGGGCAGTCCATGCGAGTTTTCCGGACACACCCGTGCTCGTGGTCATCAAGGGTCGCGGGCTCGAGGATCTGCGCAATTCCATGGGTCGGCTGGTTGACAGGATTGCTGAACACCCGCTGTCCGTATTTGTGTTGACCAACCTGTATGTGCGCGAGGCTCTCGACCTCGTAAAGAAGTCGGAAGACAGCCCGGGCCCGATTTGCTGGCACAGCGTGGCACTGTCGGGAACGAAGAGTTACGACTTCCAGCGGCAGATTGCGCCGTTATATGACAGCCTGAGCCGCGAGTGGCTGATCAACCAGGGAGCCCACAATCAACCGGTCTACGCGAGGCCGAGCGTGGTTACGATCTTCCGCGAAGATCGCCGCAGAGACCTCGCCCATCTGATTCCAGAACAGGGTGGGAGCGGAATTCGGTACGACTATTGCCTGCTCAATCATCCATATCTGCAAAGCCATACGATGCGATTCCGGATTGATCACATCCTGAAGCCGGTTACCCGTGCCCTGGCGCGGGGAGGAAAGATGACTGTGATCCAGGCCCATGGTCAGGACCCGGCGCATGAAATCGTGCGTCGGGTATGGCCAGACCAGCCATTGCCGTTCATCAGCCGCTACGATGTCATCCGCGAGTTGCGAAGGTCGATGGAAGAATGGCAGACCGAGTTCAGCTTTTCCGGGTTGACCGATTCGCGCTCACTTTTCCGCTTTGACATGCACACACTCCCGGTGTTCGAAGACCGGGAAATCGGGGCCCTGTCACTGTCGAGCGCCTGGAACAATTCGGTCTATTTTGCCGAGGTAAAGGAAGAACTGGCCCAATCCGCGATGCGAGAGGGAACACGATTTCTCGAAATCACCCGCGATGTGCTCCGCCGGCATGGCGGGTTGTGGTTCGTCAACGAGGCATTCAGCGTTACCCGCAAGACCAACTGAAAATCACGGTAGATATGCAGCAACTGGCTATCGAGGACATCCCGCAACTGTCGAAGTGTTTCGCCCCGGAGAGTGCAGCAATCGTCGGAGCTTCTACCAATCCCATGAAGTTTGGCGGCCGTGCGCTGAAATTCTGCCTTGAACGCGGCTATCCGGGTCGCCTCTACCCGATCAATGCAAGCAACAGTGTTGTGCAGGGGGTCCAGGCTTTCAGGAGCATCAGGGACCTCCCCGAAGCACCTGATATCGCCGTGATCGCCCTGCCGGCCTCGCAAGTTCGTGATAACCTGATCGCAGCGGCAGAAATGGGCTGTGGTTTCGCGGTCATCTACGGCGCACAGTTTGCCGAGGTCGGACAAGCAGGCAAACAGCGGCAGGACGAACTCCTGCGGATTGCCCGGTCAAACGGCATGCGGCTGATTGGTCCCAACTGCATGGGCGTGATCTCTCTGGCCTCTGGCTTCGTCGCCAGCTTCACGACCGCCCCCGAACACCATGACGGCAATGGCTGGCCTGAGCCTGGCAGCGTCTCGGTTGCCAGCCAGTCCGGCGCAATCGGAATCCAGATATTTGCGCAACTGCGCGATCGGGGGCTGGGGCTGGCCAACTGGATTTCTACCGGCAACCAGGCGGATATCGATGTAGCCGATGCCATCGCCTACTATGCAAGCGACCCGGCGACCAAGACCATTTCGATATATCTTGAGGATGCAAGCCGTGGACTCAAACTCGTCCAGGCCATGGAAATGGCGCGGCGGGCAAGGAAGCCGGTTGTCATGCTGAAAGTCGGGACGACCCCGGAAGGCGGCCGGGCTGCAACCGGTCACACCGCTTCGATGTATGTCGAAAACCGGGTGGTCCAGGATCTGTTTGCTCAATTCGGCGTACTCGAGGCAAACTCGATCAACGAGTTGATTGACCTGACGGCAGCCTGCAACGCCGGAGTGATCCCGGAATCGCCGGACGTGGCCGCCGTATCGGTTTCCGGCGGTGGCGCGGTCATGATCTCGGATACAGCAGCAAGGAATGGGCTGCGGTTGATCGAATATCCGCCGGATGCGATTGCCCAGCTCAAATCCGTCAACTCGTTCGTCAATGACTGCAATCCAATCGACATCTCCGCGCCGTCAATGAGCAACATGGAAATTACCGGAGGTCACCTCAAATGGGGAGTTGAGCAGGATGCTTCGACAGTAATCGGATATGTCAGCCATATACCCCTGGTGCCGCGCACGCGCCGCGGGATCATGCCCCAACTGCTGTCGCTGCAAGCCATGCGGCCCGAGAAACTGATCGCCCTGGCCGCCAACGTCAATGCCGAGGACCTGAAGGCGTTGACACGAACCGGAGTTGCGGTCTTCGACGACCCCATCATGGCAACCAAGGCCGTGGCCAAGCTCGTCAAGGCCGGGCTGGCCTTTCAGAAGCAGGAGACCAATCCTTCCGCTCCACAGGAGGCTGGCGACCTGCATGCGCTCCTGTGCGAAGCGGGCATTTCGATGGTAGAGGAAACTGTCATCACCTCTGCCGAGGAAGCGGAAGAACTGCCGTTCAGCCCCCTGGTTCTGAAGCTCTCCGCGCCATCGCTTGTGCACAAGCTGGAGATTGGTGGCGTGGAAACCGGGCTCGTCGGCCGGACACGCATTCACCGGGCGTATGATCGGCTCTGCGAGGTGGCCGAACGGATGCGACAGAACCACCCGGGCGTCTGCATCACTGCGTCACCGCATGTCTCCGGAGTCGAGGTTCTGATCGGCGTCCGCAATGATCCTCATTTCGGCCCCCTGGTATTGCTGGGCTCTGGCGGAACGGACTGCGAGATCTTCGATGACCTCGTCTATCGCAAGGCCCCGTTCGACCAGACAGATGCCAAGTTCATGGTCGATGGTATCCGGATAGCACCCAAGCTCGATGGCTGGCGCGGTTGGCCTGCCGTGGACCGGCCGGCTCTTGAGGAGGTGCTTGTTGAACTTTCCCGGTTCGCTAATCGCATGCCGTCGTTCGAAATCAATCCTGCCATGGTGACGGAACGCGGAATTGTGGGCGTGGATATTGTCAGGATGTCGTCGGAGAATCTGGAATGATCGAGGTCCCCCAATGGATCGATGGCCAAGATGTAATGGGCCAAGGAGAACCCTACAACATCATTGACCCTTCAACAGGCGACGTGATCGGTATTCTGACTGAGGCCGTTGGTGAACAGGTCGAGTCAGCGGTCTCCGCCGCCAGGAACAGCTTTGAGAACGGCGCCTGGTCAAGTGCAGTGCATTCCGAGCGACGTGCAGTGCTGCGCCGTGCAGCCGAGTCAATTCGGGACGATGGAGACAAGCTTTGCAAATTGCAGGTTTCCGAGGCCGGTATGCCGCCCGCACAGGTGCGGGGTCACATTGCCGCCACTGCAGCCTGGTTCGACTATTACGCAGACTTCCTTACCCGCGACGGAGGCGAGACATTCCGCCAGTTGGAATTCGCCACGACCCTGGTGGAACGGGAACCAATCGGGGTCTGTGCACTCTATACGCCCTGGAATGTTCCGCTTGGATTGTCCGCGGTGAAGCTTGCTCCGGCCTTGGCGGCAGGAAACTCAATCGTCTTGAAGCCGTCGGAGGAGAGCCCGATGGTCACGCGGAGACTGGTCGACCTCATTCAGGAGGCCGGATTACCCGCAGGGGTACTGAACTATGTCAACGGTCGCGGAACGGTTACAGGTGCCGCCCTCGCAAATGCCGCCGATATTGACATGGTTTCGTTTACCGGCGGTCACGCGGGCGGCCGTTTCGTAGCCGAAGCCGCGGCGCGGAACCATGTTCCCTGCATTCTTGAACTGGGTGGCAAGTCTGCGACGATAGTATTCGAGGACGCGGATCCGGATGCCTCGCTGGATGGCGCATTGCGTTCGATCTACGGAAACAACGGCGAGGCCTGCCTCGTCGGTGCGAGGATCATCCTCCAGGAGAGCATTGCCAATGACTTCATTGACCGGTTCCGCGCCAGGGCAGAAGCCATGCTCGTCGGCGACCCGCGCAATGAAAGTGTGGAAATGGGTCCGATGATATCGGCCGAACATCGGTCGCGGGTTTTGGGATTCCTGGAGAGCGCGCAAGCGGATGGCGACCAGGTCCTGTTCGGCGGACCTGGCGAGGGAGCCGGTTACTTCGTCAGGCCGGGTGCCGTTCTGGTGTCCTCGGTACGCAGCCGGATTTGGCGCGAGGAAGTGTTCGGACCAATTGCCGCCATCACCACCTTTCGCGATGAAGCAGAAGCAGTTTCGCTTGGCAATGACAGCAGGTTTGGCCTCGCGGGATATGTCTGGACGCGCGACATCAATCGAGCCCTGCGGGTCTCCCGGAAGATCCGCGCGGGAACGATCGTCATCAATTCTGCCTTCCTGCGGGAGTTGAACGCCCCCTTCGGCGGATACAAGGCTTCAGGAATCGGGCGCGAGGGCGGCCTGCACAGCTGGAACAACTTTACCGAGGTCAAGGCTACGGTAATCAACCACGGACGGGAATAGGCATGTTGAGTCAAAAGCGAATTATCGTCACCGGCGCGGCGCAGGGGATCGGTGCAGTACTCGCAGCAGGATTTGCGGAGATGGGTGCAATGGTCGCCTTCGCAGACATCGTCGATCCGTCCACTGCGGCAGAGAGAGTCCAGGCCAATGGCGGAAAGGCGATCCCGGTCAAGGTCGATGTGACCAGCCTGGACGATTGCGTGTCGATGGTCGAGGCGACCGAGGACGCATTCGGTGGGGTTGATGGACTTGTGTGCAACGCGGCGCTCTTTGCCGCCTTGCCACTTCAAGGCTTTGACCAGATTGAGGAGGATCTTTGGAACCGGGTGATGGATGTCAATGTCAAGGGCCCATGGCATTGCACCCGCGCGGTTGCTCCCGCCATGGAGCGCGCTGGCGGCGGTTCGATCGTGATGATCTCGTCAAACCGGGTTTTCAGGGGATTTCCCGACCTGTTGCATTACGATGCCTCAAAGGGAGCGGTTCTCTCCATGACACGTTCTCTCACCCGTGAACTGGGTTCGAAGAACATCCGTGTCAACACGATTGCCCCTGGACTTACCTTGAGTGAAGGTGTCCTGGCACGCGCTGGCATTGAAGACCGGAAGGCAGCCGTTGCAGCCAACCGCGCGCTGTCACGCGATCAGAGGCCGGAAGATCTCGTCGGCCCGACGGCATTTCTCCTGAGCGATCACTCAGCATTCGTCGCGGGGCAGTCGATCATCGTCGATGGAGGCGGTATCGTAAATTGAGTTGAAAGGACATCAACAATGGCAGTTGTAAACGTGACCATCATCAAGGGTCGCGACAGCAAAACCAAGAACCGTCTCATTGCCCGCCTGACCGATGCCATCGTGGATACGATTGGTGCCGAACCAAGGCAGGTCAGGGTGATCATCAACGAGGTAGAGGACGGCAATTACGCGGTGGCCGGCAAGCCCGTCCATATTGTCCATTCCAGTACTCCAAAGGCGTGAGTCCCAATTTTTGCATTGCAATGATGTTAGTGGGACTATAGTGGGCAGAGTAGATCGAACTGGTCTGCAGGCAGTGCGCGGGGGTTGACGATGCCGCACCAAGTCAAGATTCCTGACTACGTGATCGAGAGGATCATGGCCAAACGGGGCAAGTTGTCGGTTTTTGACAGCTTCGAGGCCGCAAAGACGGCGTTTCTCGTCATCGACATGCAGAACTTCTACGTGGCGGAAGTTGATACGGCGATATCGATAGTGCCCAACATCAACCGTATCGCGGCGGCTTGCCGCGAGAAGGGAGTGCCTGTCATCTGGGTTATCATGAAGTGCGCAGAGGCCGAAGGCGCACCAAGCCAGTGGCCGCTCTACCACCAGTACTTCTTTACGGATTCGAAAGGACAAAACCACCTGGCCAAGTTGAGTCCCGGCAATTCCGGCTATGAGCTTTTTCCTGAGCTTGATGTTTCCGACAAGGACCGGATCGTCACCAAGCGCCGCTTCTCTCCCTTCGTAACGGGTGCGTCGGACCTTCATGAAATCCTGAAGGAACTGGGAGTGGAGAACCTGATAATTGCGGGTACGGCCACCAACATGTGTTCAGAATCGACAGCCCGCGATGCGATGATGCTGGACTACAAGGTCGTGATGGTCGAGGACGCAAACGCTGCACGCTACGACGATGATCACATGGCAGGGCTGACATCGTTCTACCAGAGTTTCGGCGATGTGAAGGTGACCGACGACGTCATAGCGATGATCGACTGACCGATCATGCCGGATTTTTGCCAGATCAAGGTATCCGTTTCAGGAAAAATCGGTATTTTGCAACTGTCGCGACCGGAAGCCCGCAATGCGCTTTCCGAGACCATGTTGACGGAAATGCGGCAGGCGCTGGAAACCTGGGAAGGTGACCGCGCCATTGCGGCGATGGTGATCACGGGTGATGAACGGGCCTTCTGCGCTGGCGGCGATTTGAAGGCTGCAGCGTCCAGCAGCATGTCTCACTTTGACAGATACCGCTACCGCCACACGGTTGCCGCCGGGTACGAATTCATGCGCTTTCTTGGCCACTGCACCAAGCCAGTCATAGCTGCGGTCGAGGGTTACGCCTTGGGTGGCGGCCTCGAAATCATGCTCCGCTGCGATTTCGCCGTCGGTTCGGATACTGCAAGGATCGGCCTTACGGAAGCGAAGCATGGCCTGTTTTCAATCTTGGGGGGAGCGTGGTCTCTTGCCAGGGCCATAGGCGAACCGAGAGCAAGGGAACTGGCCTATACAGGTCGTCTCATCGATCCCGATGAAGCCCTGTCCCTTGGCCTTTTCAACCATCTGACACCTGCGGGAGGCGCACTCGACAAGGCGCTTGAGATTGCCGAGGAGATAGCAGCTTCTGCGCCGCTGTCGGTCATGGCAATCAAGCAGGCGATCAACAGGGCGCATTCCCAGAGCTTTGAAGAAGCCTTGGCTACTGGAGGCGATCTCTCGGCGCTTCTGATGTTTTCGGAAGACCGCAGGGAAGGTTTGGCCGCGTTTGTTGAAAAACGTGATCCGAATTTCAAGGGAGAATGAGTACAGTCTACGATGCAATAATCGTCGGCGGCGGCCATAACGGCCTGACATGCGGCGCCTACCTTGCCCGTGCCGGGAAAAAGGTCCTGGTACTGGAACAGAAACCCCATGTGGGCGGCGCCAGTGTCACGGAAGAGTTTTCCCCCGGCTTCCGAGCCTCGACCTACGCCTTCATCATGGGTCATCTTCACCCGAAGGTCATCGGGGACCTGGAACTCCGCAGGTTCGGGCTGGAGAACGACGAGCAGCCGAACGTGATCAATCCAACGGAGGATGATTGCATCGTCTTTTCGAAGGACCCGGCGACAACCCGCAAACAGATTGCCCGTTTCTCCAGGAAGGATGCGGAAAACTATCCGAAGTTCTTTGAACGGCTCCAGTCCACGATCGATCTCCTCCGCAAACTGCAGTTGGAAACACCGGTAAACCCGTTTCGAAGGGATCCGGTTGGACTGGTGAGAACAGCTCGCCTCGCCTGGAAGATGCGCAACGCCGAACGCGAGGTCTACAACCTGCTGCGTGCACTCTCGATGAGTGCATATGACTATGTATCCCAGTGGTTTGAAACCGATCTGGTCAAGGCAAAGTTCATGTTCTGGGCCACGATTGGCGGCAATGTCGGTCCATACAGCCCCGGTACTGCCTTCTATCTCGTGACTCATCTCATCGGTCAGACCGGAATGAGCTTTGCCCGTGGTGGCATGGGTGCGGTCGCCCAGTCTCTGGCCAAATCGGGAATGGCACACGGAATGGAGATTCGCTGCAATTCCTGGGTCGACGAAATTACCGTGCAGGACGGGAAGACAACCGGGGTTCGGCTTCGGTCGGGCGAGGAAATCGCATCGCGTCGCGTCGTCAGCAATGTCAATGCGAAGCGCACCTTTCTCGACATGGTCAAGCCCGAACACCTGCCGGAAGACTTCGTGGAAGACGTCACGGGATTTCGCAGTCGCGGAATGAGTTTCAAGTTGCTCTGTGCAGTTGACCGACTCCCTCAATACTCCGGGTTCGACCCTGACAAGACTGGAGTCACCTACCCTGCCTACGCACATATCTGCCCATCTCCCGAGTTCCTCGAAAGTGCCTTTCATGACGCCAAGTTCGGCTGGTATTCCTCCGAACCGTTCCTGTCGCCGAATGTACCGAGTTACTGCGACAACACACTTGCGCCCGAAGGCAAACATGTCGTCGTAATGCAGGGCGGTGTCACTCCCTACGATCTGCGGAATTCAACCTGGAAACGTGAAGGTCCTCAACTGGTCAAGAACGCATTTGCTGTCATGGACCGGTTCGCTCCCGGGTTTTCAGACAGCGTAATCGACTACAGGCTCGTCACACCAAGGGACATCGAGGCCGACATCAACCTTCCGGGCGGCAATTCCCAGCACGGTGAACTCACTCTGGATCAACTGTTCTTCATGCGGCCGGTTCCCCGATATGCAGACTACCGCTCCCCGGTCAGGCATCTTTACCAATGTGGTGCATCATGCCACCCGGGAGGGGCTGTTTCAGCAGTTCCGGGCCACAACGCGGCGCGTGAAATCCTTAATGATTGGCGGTGGGGAGTCTGGTAGCATGCAGAAACCAACAAATTGCAGAGTAGAAGACGAAAATGGCTGAAATACAACTCAGGAACATCTCGAAGCGATGGGGTTCATTTGTCGGGGTGGATAGTTTCGATCTGACGATTGCCGATCAGGAGTTTCTGGTTCTGCTTGGACCCTCGGGCTGCGGCAAGACCACGACGATGCGCATGATCGCGGGGCTTGAGGACGCGACCGAAGGAGAGATCATCATCGATGGAAAGGTGGTCAACGAGCTTGAGCCCAAGGACCGGGACGTGGCCATGGTGTTCCAGAGCTACGCGCTCTATCCGAACATGAACGTCTACGAGAACATCAGGTTCCCGCTCAAGGTCAGGGGCGTTGATACCTCGTCCCATGACGACAGGGTCATGCGCGCCGTAAGGATGGTCGAACTGGAGGAGTTCCTGCACCGCAGGCCCGCAGAACTGTCTGGTGGCCAGAGGCAGCGGGTTGCGCTGGCGCGTGCAATTGTCCGCGAACCCAATGTTTTTCTGATGGATGAGCCGCTCTCGAATCTCGATGCAAAACTCAGGGTCAGCACCAGGGCGCAGATCAAGAATCTCAGCCACGAGCTCAAGGTGACCACGATCTACGTGACCCATGACCAGGTCGAGGCGATGACCCTGGCAGACCGAGTGGTTGTCATGCGGCAGGGGGTGGTTCAACAGGTAGGCAGCCCGACGGAAATATACGACAATCCGGCCAATACCTTCGTCGCCGGGTTCATTGGCAACCCGGCAATGAACCTCATCCAGGGACAATTGCAGGGCGGAACATTTCGCGCAGACAACGTTGAAATTGCAGGACTCGACCTGCCCGATGGAGAGATAACACTCGGATTCAGGGCAGAGGACGCGTTGGTCACCGACACCGGAGGGGAGATCCGGGCACAGATATACACCCTGGAACTGTTGGGCGATGCAACCATGGTCACAGTGAGGGTCGGTGGCGCACTGGTATCCGTCAAGGCGCCCAAGGATTTCCGCGCCGAGATTGACGATATGGTCGAGTTCTCGGTGCCGGCAGGAATCTGCCACATCTTTGACGCAGAAACGGGGTCAAGAATCGGGGACTGAGTGTCCTCAACCATTGCCATTCCTGGAGGACAGGATGGCCCAACCGTCGAGGCGAGCGAGGTCTTGCCAAGACTTGCAACAAGGAGAATCTGAAATGTTGTCAAAAGCAGTGTCTGCGGCAGTCGCCGTGACATTCCTGGCGTCCGGCGCGGGATTTGCCGCCTGCGAGAACACGGTGCCGGTCAAGTCGTTGACCAATGCATTCCCGGCCTATGTCATCATGACCGACGTCATGAAAGGCTGCGGCAACTTCGAAGCCGAGGTCGACAAGGACCACCGGTTGAAGCTCAACGACGCCTTTTCCGTGAACCCGTCCTTGTACACCATCGCCGGTGTGGCCAACGCGACGTCGGTACCAATGTTCGAGGAAGAACTGGTGCGTCCGCTGGACGATCTCATCGCCAAGTACGGACAGGGGCTTGACCCGAACCAGTTCATCAAGGTTGACGGCAACACCATGGCAGTCGCTGCCCTCTTCAACACCCAGCACCTGATGTATCGCGAAGACGTTTTCAACGATCTCGGACTGGAAGTGCCGACAAACTGGGACGAGGTTTTCGCAGCAGCTGAAGCAATCCAGGCAGCGGGAGTCGTCGACTATCCGCTCGGCGGCTACTACAGGTCCGGCTGGAATCTGGGTTTCGTATTTATCAACCATTACCTCGGGGAAGATGGCAGTTTCCTTGACGAAAACAACATGCCGACAATTGACAACGCCAAGGCGATGCTCGTGATGGACCGCATGAAGAAGGCCGCTTCCTACATGGACCCGGAATACCTTGTATCGGACACGACATTCGTCACCAAGCAGTTCCAGCAGGGCAAAATCGCCATGGCAAATCTCTGGGCTAGCCGTGCAGGAGCCGTCAATGACCCCGGTGAAAGCACCGTTGCCGGCAAGATCAAGATGGCAGCCGGGCTGATGGGTTCAGTGCAGCCCGCGTCCACTGTCTGGTGGGACGGCTGGGTCGTGGCCAAGAACATCACCGATGAGGAAGCTGAAGCCGGATTCAAGCTGATCGTTGCGGCGATGGCCCCAGAGGTAATTGCTGCCAACAATGACGACGCGGTTTGGCTTGCACCCGGATTCACACCCGGTCCGGCGGCTGAAGGCGCGGCGAAGACCGCCATGGCAGGCGCACCGGCATATCCGGCGTCGAAGGCAATGGCTGTCATGCATACCGCCATCGGTGACGGGCTGTCGGCATTCATGACCGGTGACAAGGACGCAGAGACGGCACTGGCAGACATCAATGCCGCCTACCTGACTGCGGCAAGAGAGGCCGGGCTCGTCAACTGATCGGCCCGGATTGACTGCCGAAGGGCGCGCCATGCGTCCTTCGGCATCCCGGCTACGACGCATAGCTTCGCGGGGGAGAACGGTTCATGCGTTTCAGGACGTTCATGGCTTTTGTAGGTCCATCACTTCTCTTGATGCTGATCTTCATTGCCGCCCCACTTGTCACGGTGTTCTGGAACTCCTTTCACGTCACGAAGCCGCTTTACAAATTCGCGGAAGTGGAAACCTGCACACCCGGATTTCCGAAACAGGTCTGCACCACAGACGTGAAACAGCAGCCTGTTCTCGACGAAAGTGGCCAACTGGTTACGGAAACCAGTTTTGTCGGGCTGGAAAGCTACCGAAACGTTCTGGAATTGCCGCGGCTGCGAACTGCACTGGACAACTGGGACTGGAATGCAGCCAACAATATCGAATTCTGGCAAGCGCTTCGATTTACACTTCTTTTCACGCTTGTGACCATGCCGCTTGTCATCGGAACCGGGCTGGTGATCGCGTTGACGGTAAATTCATCGGTCAAGTCCATAAGGGGTCCGGTCATATTTGTCTCACTTCTTCCATTCATAATCACGCCGGTCATCGGTGCGCTGTCAATCCGGTGGCTCTTTATCGGTGACGGAATCCTGACCGCAGCGCTCGAAGCATGGACGGGACGAGACATCGCGATGTTTGCCCAGGGGTGGACCATCGAATTGATGATGTACCTGTACCGTGTCTGGCACGTTGCACCCTTTGCCTTTGTCGTGTTTTACGCGGGACTGCAGACCGTAAACCAGGATTCAATCGAGGCGGCTATCATCGATGGAGCCAGCAGGTTTGCGAGATTGCGCTACATCGTGATTCCTCACCTGATGCCGCTCATCATTTTCGTCACGCTCATTCACCTGATGGATGCATACCGGGTATTCGAGGAGATCGTCGGATTCTCCAGCCAGGCATACGTCATCTCGTTGCAGTGGTTGACCTATGACTTCCTGATGCCCGACGAGGCCGGGACACGTGCCATCAGCAGGGCGTCTGCCAGCGCCATGTTGACCATGATCGGGATCGTCGCGCTCGTCGTTCTGCCCTTGCGCAGGGCGTGGCACGACAGAAGGAAAACCGGCTGATGTCGACACCCAGGTCACTGCAGCGCCCATTGCGGCTCGCCGTGTTGTCGAACGGGTTTCTCGCCCTGTGGTGCCTGGTCGCCGCTTTCCCGATAGCCTGGATCACGGTGATGTCTTTCAAGACTCCGTTCGATGCGTTCTCGTCCAACCCGTTCAACGTGATCCTCGGACCGCAGACACGATCGTTGGGACATGGCATATCGCTGGCCGAAATCGTTGTCGGCGTGGGCCTGGCATGGTTGCTGCTCAGGACGGGCATGAAGTGGCTGCCCCGGATGGTTGCAACATATTCACCGCAAGGCATGCGAGCGTTGGGCTGGACGGTGGCTACACTTGCCTACGTGATTGTCGCCATCGTCTTGTATGTCGGGATCATCCCACCCGTGATGTCAGTGCTCAATCCGCTGCTGGGACCGATCGGACGTGACCTGCTAGGGGCAACCACGGAACATTACGAGGCGGTCTGGATTGATCGTAACTTCACCCGGAATTTTGGTAACTCAATGCTGGTTACTGCCGGTGTTGTCAGCATCTCGCTGACTGTTGGCACTCTCGCAGGCTATGGGCTGGCCCGGTCCGGGACCGATCTGGCATTCTGGCTCCTCATCATCGCGCTCATCTTTCGCGCCCTTCCCCATTCGGTCCTGGTCGCCGGATACCTTCCGGTCTTCATCCGTTCGGCCGAAATCCTCCGGCCGATTTTCGGCGACCTTGCTCCGGTGCTCTATGGCAAGCCCTGGGCGGTCATCATTGTTTTGGTGTCGATCAACCAGCCCTTCACAATCTGGATGCTGCGGTCGTTTTTCCACAACATCCCGTCAGATCTTGATGAAGCAGCACGGGTCGATGGCTGCTCCCACTTTCAGGCATTCCGGCGTGTCATCATGCCGGTGATGTGGCCTGGAGTGATTACAGCCGGGCTGTTTTCGTTTCTCCTGGCGTATAACGACTTTCTGGTCACCTCGCTCTTGCTGGACGGCAGGAACATGACAATGGTTCCCGCCATTGCCGGCATGTTCAATCGCGAAACAACCGCATCGGACGAAGTCCAGGCGATAGCCGCGGCCGTGTCAATCACCGCTCCACTCTTCGTCCTGGTGCTGGTCTTTCAGCGCCAGCTCGTATCCGGCCTGACGGCGGGAGCGGTAAAGGGCTGATAGCTTCTTTCCAACCGGATTGAGTCGGTCCCGCACCCGACCGGATCACGAAGAGTCAATCGAGAAGACGAACTGGGTGTGCTGGCAATAGCGATCACCTGCCCGGAGCACTGCCTGAGGAAAATGCGAGTGGTGATTGGCATCCGGCCAGACCTGTGGCTCAAGCGCAATCCCGGCATGAGCGCGCATCGGCCGGCCCGACAGTCCCGGAAGTTCGACATCGATATGGGCACCATCATAGACCTGCAGTCCCGGTTCCGTCGTCCTGACGTCCATCTCGACCTTCGATGCAGCGCTTTTCAGTCTTGCGACCGTCCGAAACTCATCGCGGCTGCGTGACAGGCAGAAATTGTGATCAACCGGCAGGACCTGCGGCAAATGCCGAAAACTGCGGCAGTCGAACCGCGTGCCATCGACCGGTTTGACTTCGCCGGTCGGTAACAGGTCGTGATCGACAGGAAGAAAGCTGTCGGCATCCACGCAGAGGAGATGATCCGATATCGAGTCGCTGCCATCCAGGTTGAAATAGCTGTGGTGAACCAGGTTGCAGAGTGTATCGGCATCGGATTCTGCCTCGATCACGATGTCCAGCACTCCTCCGGCAAGCAAGGCGAATTCAACAGTCGCATCCAGTTGCCCCGGAAATCCCATGTCTCCGTCCTCGAGAACAATTCCCAGGGACACCCGGTCTCCGGATACCGACCTGATATCCCATAGCCTCCTTCCAGTGCCGGCCGAACCCCCGTGCAGCGTGTGCTTTCCACGCAAATTGCGATCAAGGCAATGGGTCCTGCCGCCCAGTTCCAGATGCCCGTCACGAATCCGGTTCCCACAACGCCCGACCGTGGCTCCAAGATACGGCGAATTGTCGAGGTAGGATGAAAGGTCATTGAGACCCAGAACAAGCGGGAATGGATGTCCGTCAAGCCTCAAGTCCTGCAGCACGGCCCCGTAATTCAGGATGTTCGCCGATAATCCGCCGCCACGGATCGACAGGAGTTGAACCTCTCCACCTTCAGGCATGTAATCGAACAGACTCATGCCAAGCCCCGCAGGTCAATCACCTGACCGGTCCGAACGCTCTCCTCGGCCGCTTCGCCTACGATTACGGACCAGTAACCGTCCATGAGCGAAACCTCAGGGTTGCCCCTGCCTCCGCGAACCAGTTCCAGGAATCTCTCATGCTGGTAGAATGTCGACCCGTAATGTGCTCCGGCGTCGAGCAACTTCTCGTCGACCTCGACTGTTTCCACGACTTCAACGAGTGTCTCGCGGCTTGAAATCGCAACTTCGGCATGGCGATGGGCCGTCTCACCTGTATGTGCAGCAGCCGCAGGAACCCGGGCCTCGATCCGTCCATGATCCCCTGACAGTGTCAGCAATTCCTGCCAGTACGTGCCTTCGGCGAACATGCAGAGGTCCAGCATCCCCCGAGTCCCATTCTCGAATTCGACAATGGCATATGCGTTGTCGATAATATCCGGAACGCGGCCTGCATAGCTCTCATCAAGATGGTTTACATCGCCCGCCCCTGACGCAAAGACCCGCACCGGGTCACTTTCCAGCACGAGCCGCATGAGGTCCCAGAAATGACAGCACTTTTCGACCAGCGTACCACCGGTCCTTCCCGAGAACCGGTTCCAGTCATCGACCTTGCGCAGAAACGGGAAGCGATGTTCGCGAATGGCAAACATGCGTGGAGTGCCGATCCGACCGGCGTCCCGCTCGTCCAGAAGACGCCGCAGAGGCGGCATGTACCGATACTCCATCGCGACCCAGACAGGTGCAGAGCGCCCCTCTGCCCTGGCAAGAATCTCGCGGCAATGGTCAGCGGTCGTGCAAAGCGGTTTTTCGCATAGCACGGCCTTGTTGCCCGGCAGGACATCCAGCAGGATGCCATGGTGAAGGTCATTTGGCGCGGCGATGACGTATGCATCGCAGAGATCGGCCGATATCATCTCGCGGTAATCTGCAAAGCCATTGGCATTTGGTGCAAGCCTGGCTGCACATGACCGCATGCTTTCGTCGGGGTCGGCAAATGCCGCGACCTCGGCACCTCCGATCAGGGCGAGATTACGAATGTGTTCCTGGGCCATCGTCCCTGCCCCGATCAATCCGTATCTGACCATCTCTCAGTCTCCAGACCTGGCCGACCAACCTGCCCGCCCGTCCTGCATGGTGTTGGCGGCAATCTGAAATAGGCGAGTTGCCGGAGAATCGCCAGCACCCGGTCCGAGCGGAACCTCAGTGTTCTGCAAATAGGTGTACGGATGTCAGTTCAGGCGTGCCCGCACGCAATCGACAAGCCACATCTGCTATCGATCGAGAAGTTGCAGACCGAGACCCTCTGCAGTTGGCAGGCAAGGCTCGGGGACGCGCAAACGTCGCGGCCAATTCGCCGGAATTGGATCGGCTGAAGATTCCCCTTCACGAACTGGCAGAACCATTCTGATTCGCGACGACATCTGTGACCTGCGCATCCAGGACAATTCCGGCGATCGCGCGAGTCAACTGCAGTGCGAAAACATGATCAGCGTACTGCCGAAACGTGGAACGATGCAGGATTCGAAGGATCGTCCCCGAAAGCCGGGACTGATACGGTATGAAACCTAGATTGCCGGGAAGGACGGTGGTGGAGCCAAGGGGGGTCGAACCCCTGACCTCTTGAATGCCATTCAAGCGCTCTCCCAACTGAGCTATGGCCCCAAATTCCGGCAATTCAATGCTATGCAGGGCGAAGCTTATTCAAGAATTCGATCCTCATGGCAAGCGAATTCTAGACATCATCCTCGTCGGCACTCACATTGGCAATGTCGTCAAGGGGAACCGTGTCTTCATCCGATTCATCCAGCACATCATCATCCAGGTCAACACCTTCACTGTCGGACGACAGGATGTCGTCCTCATCCTCTAGCGTATCCGGTGCCTTTTTCGTGGTGCGAGCCTCTTCGTCGGCCGGCTCGAATTCCTCGTCCCGGGAGGTGTTCGGTGTATCCACGACAAATTCAGTTCCACATTTCGGGCATAAGATCGGATTGCGCATCAAGTCGTAGAATCGGGCACCGCACCCCAGATTCTGGCAGACGCGCTTTGCTCCCCATACTTCCTTCGCCATGAAATTCCCTTCTTCTTGAGTCGCAACAGGAATCCGGCTCACCTGCCACAAAGGATGCGTCATTGTCAAAGGTGTTCAATCGAGACTTCGCAAGAGATCTTCATGGCCTTCCATGCATTGTCACGAGGCCGAGTCTTCGGTCGTAAAAACCCGTTCCACCAGCATGTCAGGATTGGAAACTTGCTCCGGTTTACGCTGCAACCCGGGTGCCTTCAAATCGCGTTCAAGCGCCCTTTGCCATCGCCGTTCAAGTCTCGGTCCCCGGATCACCATGTCATCAAGATGATGGGATGGATGAGACGGCCGGGCGCAGACTGTGCCTTGCCTGCCTTCATGTAGAAGACCGCTGCACCTGCATCGAGCGGACATCCACGGTGCAGAACCTCCTGGCTCCGGGCATCCCGGGCACAGGTAAATCTGCAATAATCGGATCTGCATTCTGGGAGGTCGGTTCCAGTTCGGGCTGTACTGCCCTATGTCGTGATCTATTTGGCGGTAAACTCTTGGCAACTACCCGGAGGGGCATTGTGGAAGAAATCGAGTTTGTTGTTCCGGGTAACCCTCCGATTCACGTTTCGGGTCGTCGCTCTGCACGCGCAAGCGCTGTCCGATTGTCCGTCTCCCGATTTGGCGAACGTGTCACCGTAACGATCCCGCCAGGGGTCGGGCTCGACGTGGCTCGCCGATTCGTGGACGAAAAGAGAGCCTGGATACTGAGGGCCATTGGAGAGTCGGCAAGCCGGGTCCGACCGAAATTCGGCGACAGGTTTCCGCTTGAAGGAATCGATCTTGAACTTTGCCGGGATGACGGAAGCCGTCCTCGCGGGGACGGGTCTCGGCTTTTCATGGCCTGCGAAGAGCCCGAATTGCCTGCCAGGCTGGGCGCATATTGCAGGACTCTGGCAAGAAGAAGGCTGGCAGCGTCAACACGCTGTCATGCCGGCTTGTTGTCCCTTGCGTGTCCCAGCTTTCGAATCAAGGATACCGTGTCTCGGTGGGGCTCCTGCTCCACGAGGGGAAACCTCAACTTTTCCTGGCGATTGATCATGATGCCGCCGGAGATTCTCGATTACGTGGTGGCACACGAGGTCTCGCACATGGTCGAGATGAACCACTCTCGGCGATTCTGGAGTGTTGTCGCAAGGCTGTGCCCCGACTACGCCGAACACAGAAGCTGGCTCAAGGAAGAAGGAGCGCGGTATCTCAGATTTGAGTTACGGTGACGGTTTCTCCAGCGCCACAAATGGCGACCAGTTGGTGCCATTAAGCGAATCCGGCCTTGACGCCAGGTTGTTTGTTGTCTTCGCTACTCGATACAGCCCATCTCGATGAAAGGTGACCGAACGCGTGCTGCCCTGGTTGGATCTTCAACGAGAACAGTAGGGAATCAGAAACCGGGCACGCAAGGCATGCGGATGATCTGTTCGGTTTCGCCCGTCTCCCGGA
Source organism: Paracoccaceae bacterium (assembly GCA_963664715.2). Lineage (GTDB taxonomy): Bacteria > Pseudomonadota > Alphaproteobacteria > Rhodobacterales > Rhodobacteraceae > JAPOXR01. Next base: position 117,150 of record CAXXUY010000002.1, on the reverse strand, counting down.
TCAATCCAACCACCTTGAAGAACTCGAATTGAACCAAGTTCCAACAATCGGGGCGGATCGCTTAACATGACCCAGGCCAGGTGTCCGCCTGCCACTTCTTGGCAGAACATCAGCTGTCAAGCCGCGGCAAGCAGACTTCCGGTTTGTTGGTGACAGTTTCGATTGCTGTCGATGCGTTGCCATAAACTCGCCTATTGCAAGTCGTTACAACTCAAAGATTCGCTTCAAATTCCATGACGTCCGGATATTTGCTTGCCCCTCGGAGGACCCTTCCCAGGCGAGGTTGACCATTGTTATAGACCTCGATCGCATCTGCATCGGCGTAGCGCAGAAAGAGTATGCGCCGGTCCCGGTCCGGTGAGTGATTGCCGTCGGAACGGTGATACGTCCAGCAACTGAACAACAGGCACTGCCCGGTCTTCAGGGGCATAGGAACAGCGTTGTCGTCGTGCGGCTTGAGTTCGATCTCGATCAACTCGTTTCTTTCTTCCTCCGTAAACCCGGCTCGCCGCTGACCTTGCCTGTGGCTTCCCGGCGCAATCCACAAGCAGCCATTGGTTTCGTCGCTGTCGTCAAGTGCGGTCAGACAGGTAATGGCATTGTAGGGCGCCAACTCGCCATAGACGTTGTCCTGATGCCAGTGGACACGTTTCGTGTTGCCGCGCAACTTGAACGTAAGCTGTGCGGTCACACCCTTGACATTCGGCCCTATCAATTGCTCCGCGATGTCCACGAGCGGACCCTCGAAATAGTAGTCGCGGACAATCCGGGATTTGTGGTGGGCGTCGTCCAGGAGCATGTTCTTCAACCACGTGCCCTCGGGATCGTATTCCCCCTTCTTCGCAGACCAGAACGCCATGCACTGATCCAACATCTCTGCTACGCCAGGTTCTGTAAGAACATCGTCCAGAAGAAGGAATCCCTGTTCGGCGTAGGCCTTCTGTTCCTCCGGAGAGAGAAGACGGTAGTTGAAATGGGCTTCGCGTCGATTTCTTGTGCGCAGTTTCGAGTGGTTCATCGTCTCGTTCCTTCACAACGCGAATACTCGAGCAATGATGTCCAGTGCCTCCGCACTGTCGAGGTCCGGAGCCTAAGTGATCTGTTCAATTCTTGCAACCGGACCTGCAGGTTGAAGGCAACTCCCCATTTGGCGAATTGCTCTGTCAGCCCCGGAATCCAGATTTCATTCGGGTTGCCCTCTGGGAAGGCCTTTCCGGGGTGTTGCCGCGGGATTGAAACAGCCTCCCCGCGGCTGCGGAATGCCAATGACGACCGTGTTCGGCGACGATATCCATGACCCGAAGATTTTCCGGCCGGTGACCGGTCGCAGTTGCTCGATGACGCGGGGTTTGACACAGGCATCCCCGCACATTCTCCGCCTGGGATTTTCGAACAGATCGAGAGCACGTTGCCGGTCAGGTTCCATGACATCGGGCACCGACTGCACGCAGGGCTGGCTCTCCCCGTCGTTCCTGACATTCGCTTCGGGCGGCAGACATGATGCTCGGAATCCGGGAGGTATTGTCTGCGGACTGTCTGCAGACGAAGCCGCAAGCAGAAGGCTCACTTACGGAAATGCCATCAATGGCGATTCCGGTGACGAGATCGCTGCGGCAGGTCTCCCGGTCCACACTGCCTGTCGCTTCTTGCAGTCAATACCCGCACTGCCCCGTGACCGGCGGCATGGATTGCGTGTTGATGCCATGACGCCGGTCCGGCAAGCCATGTCTTCGATAGCAGTTCCCCGGACTCGCTTCGTTCATGGCTGACGTTTCGTTCGGAAACGGATGCATGATCTCCTGAACCCCGTCAGAAGCTCTATCACTGCGTCGAAAATCTGGCGGCAAAGGCGCGCCGCAGTCATGACTAATGGGTCGAACGCGGATCCAGGGCATCTCTGAGACCATCGCCCATGATGTTGATGCTCAGGACCGTAATGGCGATCATGAAACCCGGAGGAATCCAAATCCAAGGCATTGATTTCAGTACGGAGATCTGCTTGGCTCCCTCGAGCATGTTTCCCCAACTCGGCGTCGGCACCTGGACTCCCAGTCCGAGATAACTCAATGCGGCCTCGAGCAGGATGGCCTCGGCAACACCGAAGGTGGCTGCCACGGTGAGCGGTCCAACGAGATTCGGCAGCAAGTGCTTGATCATGATCCGATGGTCCTGTGCGCCTATGCAGTGCGCGGCCATGACGTAATCTTTCTCCCTGAGCGAAAGAAATTGACCCCGAACCAGGCGCGCAATTTGCGACCAATTCAGGAATCCGATGATCAGGATCAGGTTGCGGATACTCGGACCGAGCAGGGCAACGCTTGCCAGAACGATGACGAGTGTCGGGAGGGACAGAAAAACATCGGTGATGCGCATGAGGACACTGTCCACGACCCCACCGTAGTAACCCGATATACCGCCAATCAAGGTGCCGATGATGAGGCTGATCGTGATGGCCGTTACGCCGACGAGTATGGAAATCCGGCCACCATGGATCAGTCGGCTCCAGACATCACGTGCGACAGAATCCGTTCCAAGCCAGTGATCCGCGCTGGGTGGCTTGTAGATGCCGCTTTCAATGTTGATCTCGTAGGGATGAAAGGGGGTTACCAGCGGGGCAAAAATCACCAACGTCAACAACAATGCCAGCAAACCGGCACTGGCGACGGCAAGCTTGTGTTTCCTGAACCTCCGCCAGGCTCGTTGCCCCTGGGTTCTTACGCCGATGACGGAATCTTCGAAGTCCGCCGTGGAGCTGGTGATTTCAGACATGATCCATCATCATTCATATCTGATGCGGGGGTCCGCCACGGCGTACAGGATGTCTGCCAGGAGACCTGCCGCAAGAACGGCGACACCGTAAACGACGAGTTGTGACATGATGATGTAGTAGTCTCGGGAGATTGCTGCATCCACGAAGAGTGATCCCAGCCCCGGCCACTGGAACACAGTCTCCAGAATGGCAGCTCCCCCGAAGATCCAGGGAAGCTTAAGGGCGATGACCGTGATCAGGGGCAACAGCGCATTCCTGAATGCGTGCCCCACGATGACATGCCAGTTCGACAACCCCTTGGCGCGAGCCGTCGTTATGTAGTCCTCCCTGATCACCTCCAACATGCTTGCGCGCGCATAACGCATGATGTCGCTCATGATCACCACAGCCATTACGAGTGACGGGAGAACGAGGTGCCTCAGATGGTCTCCCATTGTGAACGGAACCGCGGGCGTTCTAGCCCCGCTGGTCGGAAACAAGTCCAAGTTGAGCGAAAAGACGAAGATTGCCAGCATTGCAATGAAGAAAATCGGTACGGACACTCCTCCAAAGGCCAACACCGTCAGGATGTAGTCGATGGGTGTGTTCTGCTTCAGTGCCGAAATCACTCCCAAAGATATGCCAAGGACACACGCGATCAGCAGACTCACAGACATGAGTTCAAGCGTCATCGGAATCCGCTCGACCAGCAGCGTGGAGACCGGTTTCCGATCCCTGAATCTGTAACCAAAGTTTCCCTCGCTCATTCCTTTCAACCACAGGAAGTACCGAATGTGCGGAGGTTCATTGAAGCCATGCATTTCACGAAGCCGCTCCATTTGATCGGCCGATATATTGCCGAGGGACGAGTCGGCAGACTGCATGATCATGGCTGAAACAGCGTCTCCCGGAGCCAATTCGATGAATGTGAAACTCGCAACCGTTATCAGGAACACGACTGGTACAGAGATGAGAAATCGACGGACTATGTACTTGATCATCGAATCCCGCCCCTGATGCTGGACCAGCCACTACCCGGTCGTTGTAGCTGGAAGGGGAAATGCCCGAATTGATCAGGACCGGTCTTTCTCAAGTGACTGCGCAGCACGCTTCCCTGTTGTTTTGTAAACCGAATTGGCGGTTGGCGGGAACATAGGATGAATATCCTGTTTATATCATACACGCTGCTTGTCAAATTCCTGTGGTGCATGAACCATGTCGTGAAGCATGCTCCCCCAGGGGCAGACAGAATGACTGCGATGAACCGGGCCGAAATTGCGGCAGTGGTGATGACCTCCTGAATTGCGGTCCTGTCCGTTGTCGGGCGGGCACGATCGACCAGCGGCCTGTTCAAGTCGCTTGTGTTCATTGGTTGTCGTGACGACTGGCTTGGCCGGTCGCCTGTAGGTCCTGGCAGCCGGCATGTCATGGCGCAGCCCCTGCTGGTTCCATCACGGCGGGTTCATCGACAGTGCAACGGGCAAGATGACGGCAACCGGAAGCGGACATGCAGGGCGGTCCAATAGTTTCTTACAACCGGACCCCCGTTCTGCTCGGGCAGGAGAGTTCAGGCCGTCATTCATCAATCCCTCTGGCACCAATGGCACCAGGCCAGCGCCGCGCAGGCCAGTTGCAAGCCGAGGGCGGAGTGGCAACCGTAGTGTTGGCGCCGGTGCCTGCATTGCCCGCAACGACTGGCAAGAGTACAGGCAGTACAAGATAACGCGCGTCCTGTGCATCTCCCTGCGATCATGCCATATGTTCAATCCGGCCATGGCGACCGACGCCCTGACGTTCATCCATTTGGGCGCCTTGCGAGAGCACCGGATCAACGACTACTGCTCTGTCTCCCAGAACCAGACATGATGCCTTGTTTTCAAATTGGGCAACCGTTCCCAGCAGTGGGCGACCGGGCTGTCTCGCCGTGGTCTGAGTTCAGCACGACGATCGCGTCATCAAGCACACCGCGGGTTTCGAGGAGGTTCAGGATCGTCCGGATACAGGAGTCCATGTATGCGATTGCACCGTCGTTCTGGGCAATTACTTGGTCCTTGTCGGAAATACCGGGCGGCATCCAGCTGGCAAAAAAGTCCCTGAAGGGCTTGAAAGCAAAGACGCGCTCCGTCGAGCGTTGCTCGGGTCGCACTCATTGCCGTGATTAGACATGCGTTGACAGGGGTCCGGCGGCATGTAGGGTGCGTGGGGGTCCATGTGCCGCAGCAGCATGAAGAATGGTCAGTCCTGATCGAGGAGGCGTTCGAGTTCGGGGACAGGCCACGCGGTTCAGGTCCTGGGCCGTGTTGAGGGGCGCTTCGTCCCAGTTGCACCAGGCCCTGTAGTCAAGGTCGGTGTCGAATCCCCTGGAGCAGAGATTGCCGCTGAACCCCGCGCAGGTCGTATCGTAGCCCCGGCCTCTCAGAAGCTCCAACAGCATCGTTACTTCAGGCCCGGTGCCCCCTATGTGCTGCGGCGCCACCACTTGGGAACTGAATACGTCAAGGCCGCTCGACATGGACGTGAAACCACTCGTTGTGGGGATGTGAGGGCTGTAGGTGTTCTCGAAGAGGGCTCCCTGAGAGGCGAGCCGGTCTATGCGAGGCGATGTGAGACGGCGATAGCCGTAGCAACTCAGGTGGTCTGCTCTGAGGGAATCGACTCCGAAGACCAGGATGTCGGGTGTCGTCAAGGACATGGTCCTTCGATGCTTGTCGAGAATTGTTGGGTCCGGCAGCTGTCAGTTCGATGATCTCCTGGATTCACACGAATTTGAACCTGGACTCGGGGTGTGGAACCCATGCCGGCGGATCACCAAGGCAATTGTTTTGTAAGTGATAGCGCGATGTCAATTTGGCAGGACGTGACGTCCATGAATTTGCCCGGTCTTGCGACATACATGACAGACGCTGCGTCCCAGATGCGGAAAGCGGCACTGTCGCTTCCAGCATCGGAAGCAAGACGAGGGCAAACAAGGTACACCGGAACATCGCCACGGGATTTGGGAAGGCATCACCTTGTGCGCCAGCACGCGTTCAAGTGCCATCGGGTTTTGTAGCTGTGAACGGACACCATCCCAAAAGCCCGGAACCGGGATGGCCCTGACCTTGCCCCGGAGTGCCCACTGCGGGTCGAGAACCGGGCGATCCAGTTTCCCCCATCTGGGGCCGTCCGAGAGGTGATTCCATGACAGGGAAACGCCATGATGCTTGCTGCCGCTTCATCCGGAACCGGATCGAGAAGTACGGAGGCGGGGTCTGCGATGACGATGCGCCGGAGGTCGGACCGGTGCCCGAATGTTCGGCACGGAATGCAACCTGGGAGTGCTTGGTCGACCACCCGGCGCAATGGCTGCAGGCGCATTGCCTTGCCGCCTCAGACAAAATGGCATGCACACCAGGTATTCGGCGACACCTCCCTGAGATCAGGCTCTTCTTCGAAGCATCTCCGTTGCGCCACAGGGCACCTTGTATTGAAATTGCAGCCCTTTGGTGGATTGGCCGGGCTGGGAACATCGCCTTCCAGGATTATCCGATTCCTCTTGGCCTCGATTTCAGGATCATGGACCGGAATGGCCGACAGAAGAGCCTTTGTGTAGGGATGCAGTGGATTGCTGTATAGTTGATTGCGGTCCGTGAGTTCCACGATCTTGCCCAAATACATGACGCCCACGCGATGAGAAACGTGCCGGACAATGCTCAGGTCGTGGGAAATGAACAGGTAGGTCAGGTTGAATTCATCCTGAAGTTCCTCGAGCAGATTTATAATCTGGGCCTGTATGGATACGTCCAGAGCCGAAATCGGTTCATCGCAAACGATGAACTCCGGATTGACTGCCAGGGCTCTCGCGATCGCGATGCGCTGCCTTTGACCTCCGGAGAATTCGTGAGGAAAGCGGTTGGCGAAATTCGGATTCAGTCCGACCTTGCTGAGCAGTTCGCTCACTCGTTCCGGACACTCTTTGCTCGGGCACAACTTATGAATCTTCATCGGTTCACTGATGATCTCGTGGACCGAAGCCCTTGGATTCAAGGAGGAATAGGGGTCCTGAAACACCATCTGGACCTTGCAGCGGATTTTCCGAAGTTCCTTTCTCCGGAGTTTGGCAAGATCTCTGCCACCAAAGATCACCTCCCCCGATGTGGGACGGTACAATTGCAGGATAGTCCGTCCGACGGTTGTCTTGCCGCAGCCGCTTTCGCCCAGTAGACCCAGGGTTTGACCCTTGTGCACATTGAAGGAAACGCCGTCCACGGCCTTCACGGCGCCGGCCCGTTGCCGGAGCACAAGTCCGAAACCAACCGGAAAGTGTTTCTTCAGGTTTCTGACCTCGATGACAATCTTGGTTTCGGGTTTCATGTCGGCTTAGTTCCCGACATCAACCCAACAGGCGATTTCATGATCTGAACCGATCTTTCGCAATGGTGGGTTCTGCATCCCGCATTCCAGAATCTTGTTCTTGCACCTTTCAAGGAACGGGCAGCGGTCCGGCATGTCAATCAGGTTCGGCGGCAGACCCGGAATGGAGATGAGTTTCTCGCGGGACGTTGAACTCGGATTTGGAAGCGAACCGAGCAGACCGATGCTGTACGGATGCCTGGGGTTGGCGTAGAACTCCCGGATAGGGGCCGATTCAACGACCTGCCCGGCATACATGACGATCACCTTGTCCACGCAACCCGCCACCACGCCCAAATCATGCGTGATCCAAATGACAGCCATTCCAAGTTCTTTTCGCAAACGCATGACCAGGTCGACGATTTGAGCCTGCGTCGTGACATCCAGGGCCGTCGTGGGCTCGTCAGCGATGAGGAGCAAGGGATCGCATGACAGGGCCATGGCTATCATGACCCTTTGGCGCATGCCGCCGGAAAACTGATGCGGATAATCGTCAAACCGGTTCGTTGCGTCCGGTATGCCGACCATGTTCAACAAGTCGATCGTGTGCCGGCGGGCTTGTTCCTTGTTCCTGTCGGTATGCAGAAGCACCGTTTCCGAGATTTGCCTGCCAATCGTCAGGACCGGGTTGAGAGAAGTCAGGGGATCCTGGAAAATCATTGCAATCTGATTGCCGCGAAGCTCTCTGAGATCGTTCATGTTCATCCCGAGAACGTCACGACCTTGAAACAGCACCTCTCCTGCGACAATCTTCCCCGGTGGCTCCGGGATCAGCCGCATCAGGGAAAGCACGCCGACACTCTTTCCACATCCGCTCTCCCCGACAATACCAAGCGCCTCTCCTCGCTGAAGCGAATACGATATTCCGTTGACCGCGTTGACCACGCCGTCTTCCGTGGTGAAAGTCGTTTGCAGATTCTTAACTTCCAGCAAGACTGTGTTCTTTCATGTTGGTCAGGAATTGCCGTGTACCGCTTCTTCCCCTTGTAGCACAATCAGTCGAAGAGTCTGAGTCGAACACTATGGGGCGAAAGGCCAATTGGCTACTGGTCAATGCTGCCTCGCGACCCGTCGCACCTGGCAACAGCGCGAGCCAAACCGACCCAGACGATCGAATGCAGGAGTTTCTGGTCGAATTCGCTCCAAAGTCGTTTGCCGCAACGCAGCCGGGTATGTGTACGTGCAAACATCCTCAGTTCAAGATGGACAATTCTTCATGCAGCGCGAACATTGTGTCGGGGAGTCGGAAACGTCAGGTTCACGAAGTGTCGGGGCCGGCATCGCCAAGCAGCCGCTCCCCGCAAATGTCGGCACAACGTGGAGCCTGTTCACGATTGCACATGGTCCGCCATTCCGGATCGACACGTCCATCGGACGAACTCTCGCCATATTCGGCGGCTCGTCGGTTTCAACGGTGATGTGCCACCTGCAACCCTCGATCTCCTCGCCCTCACCCAAATTTGCAGGCAACAGTTCGGTATCTGACCTCCCGTCCGCTTGCGACAACCACGCGTCAGTACACCCGAAAAAGACTTCCCGGGATACAGTTAAAAAACAGGCGCCGGAACCTTCATGACGGCGAGTAAATTGACGAAGCTTCGAATTCACGCTAGGATCAAGTGCGTGTTGTAAGCTATCGGACCTAGTATTTTCAGATAGCTTGAGTCGTGTTTCCCGAGCGTGATTAAAGCCAGGAATTGTCTGTGGCTGCGGGATATTTCACCGATTGAATGCAACATGTCCTGATCAATTGAGTGCAAGACACGCTCTCGATCACGACTGGATAGAGGAGAAAAAAATGAAACTTGGATTGAAGAAACTGGCCCTGTTGCCTCTGTTTTTCGTCCTTCCGGGCGCGAGTTTCGCGGCTGAATCCACACCCGCGACCGCCGGGCACGTCTCCGTGTGCCCCGCGACATGTCAGCCCATGGATGGCGGAACCATTACGATTGCCTCCGGAGCAGCGGTTCTTCCGTTCCCCTGGAAATCGTCGGAGAACCACCAATTCTCGAATACCACCTTCGGGAATCTGTTCATTATGGACCCCTTCAACGAGGTCTTTATCCCCGACCTTGCAACGCATTGGGAGATCTCGGACGACCTGACCAAGGGAACATTTCACCTTCGCAAAGGGGTGCAGTTCCATGACGGAACGCCATTTACGGCCGAGCATGTGAAGTGGAGCTACGAGCTTACCATGAAGCCCGAGGCAGAAGGAGCGGGCTTTCTCATGAATGCTGCCCGCCTTACGGAATTGAAAGGCGCCCAGGCATTCATCGATGGTGAAACGGATAACATTGAAGGTCTCACGGTCGTAGACGATCATACGGTCGTCTTTGAAACGGCAGTTCCGAACGGCAATTTCTTCGAAACCGTGGGCAGGGTCTACATACTTCCAGCACATCTGTTTCGGGATGTTCCGTGGGAAGAAGTGCAGTCAAGGGACTGGTTGTCCACCGATGTGAGAGTTGGCACGGGACCGTTCAAACTCGAGGAATCCGTCGAGGGACAATTCGTCTCCATGGTGGCCAATGACAACTATTGGGCCGGGAGGCCGTATCTGGACCGGTACGTATTCCGGTTTTTCAATGAGCATGAAACCGGAACACTCGCCTTTGAAAAGGGAGAAGTGGACGTGCTGGAATTCCTCACTTCCCAGGAAGTCTACCGGTTTGGTGCGGATCCTCAGGGCAACGTCTTCCTGCGCGGAACGCCCTTGAGTCCAAACTATATCAACGTCGCCGACAGACCCTTCCTGAAGGACGAAAGGGTCCGCCAGGCGATTTCCTATGCCATCAACCGCCAACAGCTGATCGACACCCTGATTCCCAACGGGCTACGGGACCCCATGTACAGCATGTTTCCCGAGAGCCACGTCATGTTCAGTGCCGATGCGGCCGCCTATCCGTACGACCCTGACAAGGCGAGAGCATTGCTGGCCGAAGCAAACTGGGACCCAAATCAGGAAGTGGAGCTTGCGACGTATTACAACTCGCAGGAGGCACTTGACTGGCTGGCTTTCATCCAGATGTACCTGACCCGTGTGGGCATGAAGGTGAATGTGCGGCAGATGGACTGGCCGGACATGGAGAAAGCCGGACAGGCAGGCGAGCTGGATCTGTGGTTTACGGGTTATTCGAGCGATTTGATCGGGGACCACATGGCCTATTTCTCTACTTCCGGCGCATGGAACTACGGGATGTATGACAATCCCAAGTACAATGACCTCATGACTGCGGCCGGTCGCAGCGGTGGAGAGGAACTCCGGAAGATCTATCATGAAATGCAAGAGATCTTTAACACGGAGTTGCCTGGCATACCCATATGGAACAGGACCAAGTTCAGCCTGGCCAAACCCCATGTTTGCGGGGTGACCGAGCAATGGACCAACCAGCACTTCTCGTATCTGAATATCGAGAATGTCCATATTTGCGAGGGTGCGACGGGCACGATCTCTCTCAAGCCCGAAACTCCTTCAGGTCTCGGGCATCCGGGCTACACTTTCAGCAAATAGGGTTCGTCGGGGGCAGCAATAGGTGACATCCTGCTGCCCCTGCCCTCCGGCCGGTTTCCTCGGATGACATCATTCGAGAGACCGGCCACGGGATTCGCGCCGGGCCTGGTGCCGGTTTGCGTGGTCATCGTCCAACAAAGAACAACTGGGATCTGCGCCGGAGTCGGCAGCGAAACGTGGCGGAGTGGATGATGCGGGCGTAGTCGACATCGACCCGCGAAATTGCGTCATCCATCCCACTTGCCTTTTTCCGGATAGTCCCGGAGAGCGCCTCCTGGATTGATCAGCACCAAACGGGAAGATTCTTCCTGTGCCGTCGGCACTGGAGGGTGCAGCTCGCGACGGTTGTTCCCTCCGACGAACTGAAGGACGCTGCCGCGGTTGAGGGCCGGGAACGATCAGGCGTCGCTCGTCTGCAGCTGGTGCAGGACAGGTCGTCGTGGTCGAATCCGAAAAGGAGATTCTGGAGACCGACGGGGTCGCCGCGACCCCAGGCCAGATCTGCTTGGGAACCATGGCCGGCACCCGTCTTCGGCAACGCGGCATTGGCAGAAGCGGCGGTGAGCTGCTGGCCACCGAGATGTTCCGCCTCGACTTCCGTAACCGGTGCGGTCTCGGCGGCCTGATCGGCCTCGACTCGCTGTCGTGGACCAGCGGCGCGGTCGCCTGCGAACAGTACTTCCCCCAATGTCAGGAGGGTCGACTCCCGCAGCGCCCTTCTCGAGGCCTGCTCGCCGATCACCCGTGTTCTGGCCTGCACTCTTGTCCGGCACACTGACGATCCGCTCGGTGCTGTACTCCCGTTTGAATGTGCGGATGCCGCCGGAATCGTGACCAGTGCCTGTGTTCTGATTCGGGAAGAGACCGCTGCAGCAGCGCCTCACCTATCTCGATTGCCAGGAACACCGCAATGTGGTGGCACAAGATCAGGCGTGAATGGCTCCGTCTCCGCAGGCGAGAGCAGCTTCCCTGACCGCCTCCGAAAGCGTGGGATGGGCATGGCAGGTGCGTGCAACATCCTCTGCCGCCGCACCGAATTCCATGGCAACGCAGATCTCATGAATCAGCTCACCACCTGTTGGTCCGATAATGTGACAACCTAGGATCCGGTCAGTCTGGGTGTCAGCCAGTATCTTCACGAATCCGTCTGCTGCAAGAGCTGCCTTGGCCCGTCCATTCCCCATGAATGGGAACTTTCCAACCCTGTAGTCCCTGCCCAGTTCCTTCAACTGCTCCTCCGTCTTGCCGACCGCCGCGACCTCCGGATGCGTATAGATCACCGAGGGTATGACGTCGTAGTTCACGTGGCCGAAACGTCCCGCTATCGTCTCCGCAACGGCAGTGCCTTCATCTTCGGCCTTGTGGGCCAGCATGGGGCCATCCACCACGTCTCCGATCGCGAAAATGCCGCCTGCGGTGGTCTTAAATCCATCGTGAAGCACAATTTGACCAGCCTTGTTCGTTTCGATGCCGGCCTCTTCGAGGCCCAGCCCGTCGGTGTAGGGACGCCTTCCCGTCGCAACGAGAACAATGTCTGCTTCCTGGCTGTGTTCTGTTTTCTTCTTGCGCAGCCGGTAACTCACATTAGCAGCACTCTCGCCGACGTCGACGGATGTGACCTCCGCCCCGAGATGAATCTTCAGCCCCTGTCGCTTCAATGTTCGTTCCAGGACCTTTGCAATCTCTGCATCCATCCCGGGCGTAACGTGGTCCAGAAACTCAAGCACCGTGACCTCGGACCCGAGGCGGGAATAGACAGAGCCGATTTCAAGTCCAATGACCCCGGCACCAATGACGGTAAGCTTTCTGGGAATCTCCCCGAGTTCCAACGCTCCAGTGGACGAAACCACCGTCTTTTCGTCGATCTCGACACCCGGAATGCTGGATGCATCGGAACCGGTCGCGATGACAATGTTACCCGCTTCGTAGGTCTTGCCCGCGACCGCGACCCTGTTGTTTCCGGCCAGGCGACCCCATCCCTTCAACCACTCGACCTTGTTCTTCTTGAACAGGAACTCAATTCCCTTGGTATTTGCCGAAATTGCCTCCTGCTTGTAGGCCAGCATCTGTTGCCAATCGACGTCAACAGTCGGCGCGTTGAGTCCCATCCTGGCGAAATTGTCCTTGGCCTCGTGGCGCATGTGGCTGGCATGAAGCAGCGCTTTCGAAGGAATGCACCCGACGTTAAGACAGGTCCCACCCAGCTTCTCACGGCCTTCGACGCATGCCGCCTTCAGGCCAAGCTGCGCGGCCTTGATCGCGCAGACATAGCCACCCGGTCCGCCTCCAATCACAATCACGTCAAAATCCGCCATACCGGCCTCCATTCGAAGTCAAGTACCCGTCAGGTCAGGCCCGTCGGTTGCGACCTGACCCATCCGGTTCTCCGTCCCCTGATTACGGTCAGATACCCATCAGAAGTCTGTGTGGTTCCTCGATCAGTTCCTTGACCCTGACCAGGAACGTCACGGCGCCCTTGCCGTCCACGATTCGGTGGTCATAGGAAAGTGCGAGATACATCATCGGTCGGATTACGACCTCGCCACCCAGTGCAATCGGACGTTCCTGGATCTTGTGCATTCCCAGAATGCCCGACTGCGGCGGGTTCAGGATCGGTGACGACATCAGCGAACCGTAGACACCTCCATTGGATATCGAGAACGATCCACCCTGCAGTTCCCCCAGTGAGAGTTGACCATCCCTGGCCCGGGCACCTAGGGCGGCAATCTGCTTTTCGATGTCGGCAAGTCCGAGACTGTGCGCGTTCCTGACTACCGGGACCACAAGACCGGTTGGAGTGCCGACCGCGATACCCATGTTGACGTATTTCTTGTAGACGATGTCGTCGCCGTCGATTTCCGCGTTGACCTCGGGGACCTCAATCAGGGCCACGCAGCATGCCTTGACGAAGAAGGACATGAAGCCGAGCTTAATGCCGTGCTTGTCCTCGAACGCAACCTTGTAGTCCGACCGAATCCGCATGACCTGGCTCATGTCAACTTCATTGTATGTGGTCAGTGTCGCTGCAGTGTTCTGGGACTCTTTCAGTCGCTTGGCAATTGTTGCCCGGAGTCTGGTCATCCTGACCCGCTCTTCCTGATTGTCATCCGTGCGGGCAACCGGCTCCTGAAATGGCTCCGGCTGGGCAGGTTCGGCTTCCGCAGCCCTTATCGCCGCAAGCACGTCTCCCTTCATGACCCTGCCGTCCCGGCCCGAACCAGCTACGCTGTCTGGCGACATCGACTGCCCGGCCATCAGAACCCTTGCCGAAGGTGCATCTTCCGGATCGCGCTTCTGCGCTGGTTCTGTGGCCCGAGGCTCTGCCGGGGCTGCTTCTGCTGCGTGAGCATCTCCCAGCGAGTCAGCCGGCTGCGCCGCGGCACCGGATCCATCACCGATTGTACCGAGCAACGCCCCGACCTCGACGGTCGATCCCTGCGGGGCTGCGATTTCCGACAGGACACCTGCTGCCGGCGCAGGAACCTCGACAGTCACCTTGTCAGTTTCGAGTTCGCACACGATCTCGTCCACGGCGACCACATCGCCCTGTCGCTTAAACCAATTCCCGACCGTGGCTTCCGTAATGCTCTCTCCGAGCGTCGGGACACGTAGCTCTGCTGTCATTCTGTCAATCCCTGGCGATAGTAAGCGATTCGTCCACAAGCTGGCGTTGCTGTTGCTGGTGCTGCTTCAGGAGGCCCGTGGCTGGCGATGCAGTAGCCATCCTTCCGACGTATTGCACTCGGCTGGATTTTGAACCGATCCTTCCCAGCAGCCATTCGAGGTTCGGCTCGATGAAGTGCCAGGCCCCCTGGTTCCTCGGCTCCTCCTGGCACCAGATCACTTCTGCATTCTTGAATCTCGACAACTCCTTGATGAGAGCCATGGCCGGAAACGGGTAATACTGTTCGACCCGCAGCAGGTAAATGTCGTCGATGCCCCTGGCATCGCGCTCCTCGAGAAGGTCGAAATAGACCTTGCCGGATGTGATCACGACTCGCCTGATCCGGTCATCCGGGACGAGTTCAGTATCGGAATTCCCCATCTGCGCATCATCCCACAACACCCGGTGAAAGGACGTTCCCGGTTTGAATTCTTCAAGCCTTGAGACCGCGAGTTTGTGGCGAAGCAGCGATTTTGGCGTCATCAACACCAAAGGCTTGCGAAAATTCCTGTGCAACTGACGTCTCAGGATATGAAAATAGTTCGCAGGCGTCGTGCAGTTGGCGACGATCCAGTTGTCTTCCGCGCAGAGTTGCAGGAATCGTTCAAGCCGCGCGCTGGAATGCTCCGGACCCTGGCCCTCAAATCCATGCGGGAGCAGCATTACCAGACCGGACATACGCAGCCACTTGCGCTCGCCACTGGCAATGAACTGGTCGAACATGATCTGGGCCCCGTTGGCAAAATCACCAAACTGAGCTTCCCACATCACCAGCGCGTTCGGTTCACTCAATGAATACCCGTATTCGAATCCGAGCACAGCAAATTCAGAGAGCATGGAATCGATGACCTGGAACTCGGCCTTGTTACCGGGAACATGGTTAAGCGAGACGTATCTTTCCTCGGTATCCTGGTCGATGAAGGCAGAATGTCTCTGGCTGAACGTCCCCCGCGTCGAATCCTGCCCCGAAAGGCGAACTCCGAAGCCTTCCTGGAGCAAGCTTCCGAACGCTAGCGCTTCTGCCACCGCCCAATTGCATCCCTCGCCGGTTTCAAAAATCCGCTTCCTTGCCCGCAGCAACCGGGTGAGGGTCGGGTGGAGGCTGAAATTGCCGGGAACGTGAACCAGCGCCTTGCCGATCTTTTGAAGCTCCTTTACGGGCACCCCGGTCTTGCCCCTCTGGTCGTCATCGGTCTGCGACTGGATGTGCGACCATCGCCCGTCCAGCCAATCGGCTTCGTTCGGCTTGTAGGATTGTGCGGCTTCGAATTCTTCGTCGAGCAATTGACGAAATGCCGCCTTGTTGGCGGCAGCCTCTTCAGCGGGCACCAGTCCTTCCTGTGCCAGACGTTCTGAATACAATTCCAGCGTAGTCCTGTGGTTCTTGATGATCCGGTACATGCTGGGCTGCGTGAACATGGGTTCGTCGCCTTCATTGTGACCAAACCTACGGTAGCAGAACACGTCGACCACGACGTCGCTGTGAAATTTCTGGCGAAACTCGGTTGCCACCTTCGCGGCATGCACGACGGCTTCAGGGTCATCACCGTTGACATGGAATATCGGTGATTCCGTCATCATGGCGATATCCGTCGGGTAGGGAGACGAGCGCGAATGGTGCGGAACCGTCGTAAACCCGATCTGGTTGTTGACGATAAGGTGAATCGTTCCACCGGTCGCGTGACCGACCAGTCCCGAGAGTCCGAAACACTCGGCGACGATCCCCTGCCCCGCGAATGCGGCGTCCCCATGCAGCAGGATCGGCAGTACCATTGAACCATCCCTGTCACCCAGCTGGGTCTGTTTGGCCCTTGCCTTGCCAAGCACGACGGAGTTGACCGCCTCCAGATGCGAAGGATTGGCCGTCAACGAAAGATGAACAACGTTGCCATCAAATTCGCGATCCGAAGATGCGCCAAGATGGTACTTGACATCGCCCGATCCGGCGACATCTTCCGGCTTGAAGCTTCCACCGCTGAATTCGTTCAGGATCGCGCGATAGGGTTTTCCCATAACGTTCGCCAGGATGTTGAGACGCCCGCGGTGCGGCATTCCGATCACGATTTCCTTTACACCGAGCGCTCCGCCTCGCTTGATGAACTGTTCCATTGCCGGAATTACAGATTCGGCGCCGTCAAGTCCGAATCTCTTGGTCCCGGTGTATTTTGCTTGCAGAAATCTCTCGAAGCCCTCCGCCTCGATCAGCTTCCTCAGGATTGCCCGGCGACCTTCCCTCGTGAACTGGATTTCCTTGCCATACCCCTCGATTCTCTCCTTCAGCCAAGCACTATGGGCCGGATCCGATACGTGCATGTACTGGAGGGTAAAGGTGCCGCAATAGGTGCGCCTGACCAGGTCGAGGATCTCTCTCAGGGTCGCGATCTCCAAGCCAAGTACATTGTCGATAAATATCGGACGATCCATGTCTTCCTGCAGAAAACCGTAATTCTGCGGGTCGAGTTCCGGGTGTGCCTTGTGGTGTGTCAATCCGAGCGGGTCGAGCTTGGCAATGCGATGGCCGCGAATCCGATAAGCCCTGATCAGCATCAGGGCTCTGACAGAATCGAGCGTCCGTTGCTGAACCTCCTTCTCGGGCAGGCTTGTTCCTCCGCTGCTGGCAAGCGCCCTGATCTTGAGTTCAAGATCACCAGCAAGCCCGGGTTCGAGTTCGGGAAACTGCCCGTCAAAGGCCGCAACCAAGTCGCCGCCGTCTGCTCTTGGCCATCCAGGAGTCTTCCAGGACGGTTTCAGCGGATGCGGCTCCGAGTTGTCGCTGCCGTCGAGAGCCTCGAAATACCGGCGCCAGGTGGCATCCACGGAATCTGGGTTCCTGGCGCAGCGATCGCGCAGTTGCTCGATATACTCGGCATTCTGCCCATGAAGAAAACTCGAGCTGTGAAAGTACTCGTTGATGCTTGTATCTGTCATCGCAGACCTCCTCTGGAGGATATTCAGCCGCCGATTGCCCTGACCACAGCTTCACCGAGTGTTGCCGGGCTGTCGGCAATTTCAAATCCAGCCGACTTCATGGCCTCGATCTTGTCCGCGGCACCACCCTTGCCGCCCGAGATAACTGCCCCTGCATGGCCCATTCGACGCCCTGGCGGTGCCGTAAGCCCCGCAATGAAGCCAGCAATGGGTTTCGCCCGGCCCCGCCGGGCCTCGTCGCTGATGAACTCTGCGGCCTCTTCCTCCGCAGTACCGCCAATCTCGCCGATCAGGATGATGGATTCCGTTTCATCGTCCGCAAGGAACAGTTCCAGGGCGTCCGTATGCTCGGTTCCCTTTACCGGATCGCCGCCTATGCCGATACAGGTGGACTGACCGAGCCCGATATCGGTCGTCTGTTTGACTGCTTCATAGGTGAGCGTGCCGGAGCGGGACACGACGCCGACACTTCCCTTCTTGTGGATGTGACCTGGCATGATGCCGATCTTGCACGCCTCCGGCGTAATGATGCCGGGGCAGTTGGGGCCAATCAGCCGCGAGCCTGTTCCTTCGAGTGCCCGTTTCACCGTGACCATGTCCCGTACGGGAATGCCCTCGGTGATGCAGACGATCAGTTCCATGCCCGCATCGCAGGCCTCCATGATGGCATCCGCGGCGAAGGGCGGCGGGACATAGATTGCGCTCGCCGTTGCGCCGGTCTCTTCCCTGGCCTGGCGCACCGTGTCGAAAACCGGAAGTCCGAGATGTGTGTTTCCTCCCTTGCCGGGTGTGACGCCGCCGACCATCCTGGTCCCGTAGGCTATTGCCTGCTCGGAGTGAAATGTGCCCTGCGCGCCTGTGAATCCCTGGCAAATGACCCGGGTTTCACTGTCAACCAGTACTGCCATGACCGTCCACTTCCAGTTGCCGCTGTTCAGGCATCGACTGCGGCAATGATCTTCCTGGCGGCATCGCCAAGATCGTTCGCCGCGATGACGTTCAGGCCGCTGGATTCGATGACCGACCTGCCCTTCGCGACATTTGTTCCCTCGAGCCTGACAACAAGGGGTACCTCGAGCCCGACTTCCCGGACCGCTTCGACAACCCCTTCCGCGATCGTATCGCAGCGCATGATGCCGCCGAAGATGTTGACGAGTATCCCCTTTACGTTGGGATCCGACGTAATGATCTTGAATGCCTCGACGACCTTTTCCCGGGAAGCGCCGCCACCTACATCGAGAAAGTTGGCGGGCTCCGAACCGTAGAGCTTTATGATGTCCATGGTCGCCATGGCCAACCCGGCCCCGTTCACCATGCACCCGATTTCTCCTTCGAGCGCGACGTAACTCAGCCCGAACCTGGAGGCCACCAGTTCCTTGGGGTCCTCTTCGGTCTCGTCACGCAATTCGAGAATCTCCGGCTGCCTGTACAGTGCATTCGAATCGAACGACATCTTGCAGTCGAGGCATAACAGTTCGTCACTGCCGGTGACGACCAGCGGATTGATCTCCAGCAATTCGGCGTCTGTTTCCAGGAACATCCGGTAGGCACTCCTGACCAGATTGCCGCAGACCCTGGCAAGCTGGCCCGATAGTCCGAGTGCGGACGCACAACTGCGTCCGTGATGCGGCTGGATCCCTGTCGCCGGATCAACCGGTACGGTCAAGATCTTCGAGGGATTGGTGCTTGCCACCTCCTCGATGTCCATTCCTCCTTCCGTCGAGCAGACGAAGGATATGCGTGCAAGGCTGCGATCCAGCAGAACGGCAAAATAGAGTTCGCGAGAGATATCAGCACCCTGCTCGACATATACCCTGTTGACCTGCTTGCCCGAGGGGCCCGTCTGGTGAGTCACGAGAGTCTTGCCGAGCATTGCTCCTGCTTCTGCCGCAGCTTCTGCGGCAGACCGGGCAATTCGCACGCCTCCGCCTGCGCCCTCCCGGACACCCTTGAAGGAACCCTTGCCCCTCCCTCCTGCGTGAATCTGCGCCTTCACAGCCCAAACCGGCCCGGACAGCTCGCTGACGGCCCTCATCGCGTCCTGGCCTTCAAGAACAACCCGGCCCTCGGACACCGGCAACCCGAATTTTCTCAAGAGTTGCTTGGCCTGATATTCGTGAATGTTCATAGTTGATAAATTGTCATGGGCTGCGTTTCAGCGATCAACCGGGTCAACGCAAACTGCCTTGTCGCCGCGGGCTTTGCAGCCTGAAATTTGCGGGATGCGATCCATTCCTGCCGTTTCAAAGGGACGGGTCGATCGTCCGGCACGCATCCACCAGCTTCATCACTGCATCCGCAGAGCGATCAAACTCCTCCTTTTCCGTTTCGTTGAAATCTATTTCGATCACGCGTTCGACGCCGCCGCCACCGATCACCACCGGAACGCCCACATACACGTCGGACATTCCGTATTCCCCGTTCAGATGCGCTGCACAGGGGAGAACACGTTTCTGGTCTTTCAGATAGGATTCTGCCATCTCGATGGCCGCCGCCGCCGGCGCATGGTACGCCGAGCCGGATCCGAGCAGGTTCACGATCTCGATCCCCCCGTCCCTGGTTCGCTGGATGATCTCGTCAAGCCTGTCTTTGGATATCCACCCCATCGCGACGAGATCGGTGAGCGGTATGCCCGCAACCGTCGAATACCGGACAAGCGGAACCATCGTGTCGCCGTGTCCGCCGAGCACAAAGGCCGTAACGTCACGCATGGAAACTCCGAACTCCAGCGAGATGAAATGCCGAAACCGCGCGGAGTCGAGGATTCCTGCCATGCCGACCACCTTGCCGGGTGGCAGCCCGGAGAATTTCTGCAATGCCCAGACCATGGCGTCGAGCGGATTCGTGATGCAGATGACAAACGCGTCCGGTGCGAATTCGGCAATTCCCTCGCCGACCGATTTCATGACCTTCAGGTTGATGCCAAGCAGGTCATCCCTGGACATTCCCGGCCGCCGGGGCACTCCGGCGGTGACAATGCAGACATCCGCTCCCGCGATCCCCTCGTAGCCGGTCGTCCCCGCGACCTTTGCATCGAATCGACTGACGGGTCCACTTTCGACGATATCCAGAGCCTTTCCCTGAGGCAGTCCGTCCATAATGTCGAACAGCACCACATCTCCAAGCTCCTTGAGCACGGACAAATGCGCCAGCGTACCGCCGATCTGTCCTGACCCAATCATCGCGATGCGAACTCTTTCCATCGCCGAACTCCCGTGCTTCCAGTGCCGGAGGATTCCGTAGCAATCGCCCGATTGGAACGCAACCTGATACTGGCAACACGCAACTGTTGTGCGTCAGCCGATCCTTCCGAACGGATTGATCTGCCCGGCCGTGCAGGCGCAGGTCTCCAGGCGACCGAACGCCCCGCCTCTGCAGCCGCTGCAAAGCAGAAAACTAGCGCTGGCTGCCCTCGGCGATCTGATCCGCCTTCTGGACCAGGACCTCCGCCTGGCGCACCGAGGCATAATCGATCAGCCTGCCATCAAGGGAAGCCGCACCCTTGCCCTGTTCCTCGGCCTCCTTCATTGCCTCGAGAATCCGCCTGGCCTGCGTCACCTGGGCATCGGTCGGACTCATGGCCGAATTGGCCAGGGGGATCTGTTTCGGATGGATTGCCCATTTGCCTTCGCAGCCGAGTGCGGCAGCCCGATTTGCGGCAGCGAGGTAAGAATCGTCGTCGGAGTAGTCACCGAACGGGCCGTCAATGGGCCGCAATCCGTTCGCCCGGGCAGCCACGACCAGCCTTGCGAGGGAATAGTGCCACATGTCACCCCAATGGACCTCCCGTGATCCGTCCTCCAGCCTGTCGGTCAGAACAACATAGTCGGGATTTGTACCGCCGATATTGGTGGTTCGGGCGCGCGTTGAGGCGGCGTAGTCTGCCACACCGAAATGAAGACTTTCGTTCCGGCCCGATGCGGCAGCGATTTCCGAAACATTCTGCATGCCCAGGGCAGTTTCGATGATATGTTCAAAGCCGATCCATTTCGAGAACCCCATTGCCGTTTCAATCTGGGTCACCATCATGTCGAGAGCATAGACGTCGGCAGCAGTCCCGACTTTAGGGAACATGATCAGATCGATATGCTGGCCAGCCTGTTCGACAACGTCGACCACGTCGCGGTACATGTATTGCGTGTCCAATCCGTTGACTCGCACCGAGACGGTCTTGGAACTCCAGTCGAGATCGTTCAGCGCCTCGATCACCAGGACTCTCGCCCTGTCCTTTTCGTCCGGCGCGACTGCATCCTCGAGGTCAAGAAACACGATGTCCGCATCGGAATTCAGCGCTTTCTCGAACAACCGTGGCTGGCTGCCGGGAACCGCCAATTCTGATCGATTCAGTCTGGATGGGGCCTGTTCGGGTATCGTGAAACTCATTTCGAAACTCCTGGATTCCGCAGGCAGCGACAATATGAACGGGCCCGCTCCCGTCAACCCGGAATCTGGGGCACAACTTCAGTGAAGCCGATTGCGGCGAGTCTTGACCCGGGATAGTTATGCCGAGTTCGTCCAGGCGCCAATCCGGTCAGCCGCCGGTATGCCAATACCGGGTTCCGGGCACACGACGCCGCATCCGGTCAATCCATGAGCAGCAACAAAAGGGTCAGTCACAGAGATGGAATCAGACAAGTCGAATTCCGGACGGTTCTTCGAGGATTTTGCGGTCGGGATGGAGATTGCCCATGCAACGCCGCGCTCGATCACCCGCGGCGACAAGGCATTGTGCAATGCCCTGTTTCCGTTCAGGCATGCCTTGTACTCCTCGGATGAATTCGCCCGGCGGTGCGGTCTTGCCGAATCGCCGATGGAGGATTTCTCGGTCTTTCATTTTGTCTTCGGAAAGTCTGTCCCGGACATCTCGATAAACGCCGTGGCCAATCTGGGTTACGCCGAGATGCGTTTCACCCGGATGGTTTTCGCCGGAGACACGCTGTCTGCAACATCCAGGGTCATCGGGCTGAAGGAGAATTCAAACGGCAAGTCCGGAATCGTCTGGGTGAAGACAACGGGATTCAACCAGCACGGTGAATGCGTGGTCGAATTCACCCGCTGGGTCATGGTCAGAAAGAGGCATGCGGGCAACCTTGGCGGTTCAAACGTGATCCCGGAGACCGAACCCAAAGTGGATGCAGCAACGCTGCCCGTGACGCCGGGTCTGGATCTTGCCGGATACGCCTTCTCCGAAGCCGGTGAATGCCATGCATGGTCGGATTACCAGCCCGGCGAAACGATCGATCACGAACACGGTGTCACGATCGAGGAAGCTGAACACGTAATGGCAACCCGGCTTTGGCAGAATCCTGCGCGCATCCATTTCGACAACACGGTACGCGCTGATGGAAGGCGTCTGATCTATGGCGGCCATATCATTTCGGTTGCCCGCGCCCTTTCGTTCAACGGTCTTGCAAACGCGCAACCCGTGCTGGCGGTGAATTCAGGAAGGCATGTCAATCCCTGTTTCGCAGGCACAACCGTCTACGCGTGGTCGAGGGTATTGGAGCGAACAGCCAGCCGGGTACCCGGCGCCGGCGCGTTGCGTTTGCAGACCGTGGCAACAGCTGGCCACCTCGAGTCGTTCCCGGAAGACACGAGTTCTGATTCAGTTCTGCTTGATCTGGACTACTGGGCCCTGGCGCCGCTTCGAGGAGCCTGATCCATCGGAATTGCCATTGCATGGAGCCGCGAGTTCTATGATAAACGGAAGCAATTCAGAGACCTGATACCGGGAATCGCTGATGAGTGAACCGAACAGAGGCGGTCGTCCGCTTTCACCCCACGCAACGATCTATCGCTGGCCGCTCAATGCGATCATGTCGATCCTGCACAGGGTCACCGGGGTTGGCATGACACTGGGTGCGGTCCTCGTTGTGTGGTGGTTCCTCGCATTGTCAATTTCTCCGGACTATTTCAGCCTTGTCGACGGGCTCATGACGTCGCTGCTCGGTGATTTCGTATTGCTGTGCCTGCTCGCCACCCTTTGGTACCATTTCTGCAACGGAATTCGTCATCTCGTATGGGATACGGGTGCCGGACTTGACGACAAAAGCGTCAGGCGTTCCGCAATCGCCGGTTGGTGCGGCACTGCCGTGCTGACTGCTGGTTCGCTGGTTGTGATCTCGAATGGCCTATAGATCCTACAAGACAGATTACAACCGCGTGGCGGGGCTCGGCTCGGCGCGCGAGGGCGCAGGACACTGGTGGGCGCAAAGATTGACCGCGATCGCGCTGGTCCCGCTATCAGTCGTATTTGTCCTGTATTTTGGCTCCTCCCTGGGCACCGGGCGCGCTGCGGCCCTTGCGACGTTCGGGAATCCCTTTGCAGCGCTGACCGCCATCCTCTTCATCGGTGCCGGTTTCAGCCATTTGCAGCTCGGCCTGCGAGTGGTGATTGAGGACTACGTCCAATCAAGGCGGCTGGCGATGTCCCTTCTCATCATGAATGTCCTCTTGTGCTGGGGCTTTGCGGCAGCAGGAGTGTTTTCCGTCGCCCGCATAGCATTCGGTTTCGCGGGCTGACCGGGGGCTGCGTCATGCCTGCATATGAATTGGTCGATCACAGCTACGATGTGGTGGTCGTGGGAGCCGGAGGATCAGGGTTGAGGGCAACCCTGGGAATGGCAGAGCAGGGCCTGAAAACTGCCTGCGTGACTAAGGTGTTTCCGACCCGCTCCCACACGGTCGCGGCCCAGGGCGGAATTGCAGCTTCGCTGGGCAACATGGGACCCGATCATTGGCACTGGCACATGTTCGACACCGTCAAGGGCTCGGACTGGCTTGGTGACGTGAACGCCATGGAATACCTGGCCAGGGAGGCCCCGAAGGCAGTCTACGAACTGGAACATTACGGCGTTCCCTTCAGCAGGACTGAAGATGGCAGGATCTACCAGCGGCCATTCGGAGGGCATACTGCAGAGTTCGGCGAGGGGCCTCCCGTCCAGCGAACCTGTGCCGCGGCTGACCGGACCGGACATGCCATCCTGCATACGCTGTACGGCCAGTCGCTGAAACAGAAGGCAGAGTTCTTTGTCGAGTATTTTGCCACCGACCTTCTCATGTCGGATGACGGCGTCTGCCAGGGACTGCTTGCCTGGAAGCTTGATGACGGAACCCTGCACCGGTTCGGGGCCAAACTGGTCGTGCTTGCGACTGGGGGGTACGGGCGATCCTATTTTTCAGCGACTTCCGCACATTCCTGCACCGGCGACGGCAACGGCATGGTCGCGCGGGCGGGACTTCCGCTGCAGGACATGGAATTCGTCCAGTTTCACCCGACAGGAATCTACGGAGCAGGTGTGCTCATCACCGAGGGTGCAAGGGGTGAAGGCGGATACCTGACCAATTCCGAGGGCGAGAGGTTCATGGAGCGCTATGCCCCCACCTACAAGGATCTTGCCAGCCGCGATGTCGTCTCCAGATGCATGACGATGGAAATCCGGGAGGGGCGCGGCGTTGGCCCCAATGGCGACCACATTCACCTGCACCTCAATCACCTGCCTCCAGAGGTGCTGGCAGAGAGACTGCCCGGCATCTCCGAATCTGCACAGATTTTCTCGGGAGTTGACGTGACCCGGAACCCGATCCCGGTCCTGCCTACCGTCCACTACAACATGGGGGGAATCCCGACCAATTACTGGGGCGAGGTTCTGAAGCCGGCCGAGGATGATCCAGACCGTGTGCAGCCCGGTTTGATGGCTGTCGGTGAAGCAGGTTGCGCCTCGGTCCACGGAGCCAATCGCCTTGGATCCAACTCACTCATCGATCTGGTCGTGTTTGGCCGGGCTGCGGCGATAAGGGCAGGTGAAATCCTGGACCCGGATACTCCGGTCCCGGAACCCAGCACGACTTCGGTTGCCGCTGCAGTGGACCGGTTTGACCATTTCCGCCACGCCAGCGGTCCGGTTCCAACCGCAGAACTCCGCGACAGGATGCAGAAGACGATGCAGGAAGATGCCGCGGTCTTCCGAAGCAGCGACTCACTGGCGAACGGGGTCAGGAGAATGACTGAGGTCGCAGTCGACGAATCTGATCTCGGGGTGACGGACAGGTCCCTGATCTGGAATTCGGACCTGATGGAAACGCTGGAGTTGACAAACCTGCTGGCCAACTCGATGGCAACGATCGTGTCCGCCGAAGCCCGCAAGGAGAGCCGGGGGGCACACGCACATGAGGACCATCCTCACCGGGATGACGAGAACTGGCGGGTCCATTCCCTGGCCTGGGTGGATGGAAAGGAGGTAAGGCTCGGTTACCGGCCGGTACAGACTGAAACGTTGCTGAGGGAGGAAGACGGTGGAATCGATACGGCAAAGATCTTGCCGAAAGCGAGAGTTTACTGAAATGCTGCCGCGCTGTTCCGGATTCATTCTGGCCGCCACCTGCATACTTGCAGGATGCAGTTCGGAACCGGTGTCGGTCCGGCAGGCAAAGGCCATTTGCATGGAGCCCGCCCGAAAGGCGGGTAGTCCGACCGGTTCAATCGGAGTCGGTGTAGATTCCGACTCTGGCTTCTTTTCCAACCTTTCACTCGAGTTGTCCGGGGACTACCTGGCGGGCCGTGATCCCGACAAGGTCTTTGAAGAATGCGTGATCGAGCGTTCCGGCCAGTTTCCGGACCGTTCCTACTCGGAGATCGTCGTTGACGGTTGAGATGGCAGACGTGATCGACCGGCGGCGAACCGGTTGCCGGGTTGACCCGAGTCTGAAATCGGTGCATCGACGTGCAAGGGCATGCTCCAATGGTTGAACTGGCACTTCCGAAAAACTCCAGGATCAAGGCCGGAAAGGTCTGGCCTAAACCGAATTCAGGCGGAAACCTCCGCGAGTTCCAGATTTACCGTTGGGATCCGGATTCAGGCCAAAACCCGAGGATGGACACTTTCTTTGTCGACCAGGACGACTGCGGACCGATGGTTCTCGACGCGCTGATCAAGATCAAGAACGAGACCGATGCAACTCTGACGTTCAGGAGGTCTTGCCGGGAGGGAATCTGCGGGTCCTGTTCGATGAATATCGACGGAGGAAACAGCTTGGCCTGCATCAAGGGTATTGCGGAAATCAAGGGAAGAGTCAGGATCTACCCGCTGCCGCACCTGCCCGTGGTCAAGGACCTGGTGCCGGACCTCACTCACTTCTATGCCCAGCATGAGTCGATCATGCCATGGCTGGAAACAAAGACGAACAGGCCCCAGAAGGAATGGAAGCAGTCAATCGATGATCGCCGGAAGCTGGATGGCCTGTATGAATGCGTCATGTGTGCGTGCTGCTCAGCTTCCTGTCCGAGTTACTGGTGGAACGGCGATCGTTACCTCGGACCAGCTGCACTCCTGCATGCTTACCGCTGGCTGATCGACAGCAGAGACGAAGAGACAGGTGGACGGCTTGATGATCTCGAAGACCCGTTCAAACTCTATCGGTGTCATACCATCCTCAATTGTGCACAGACCTGCCCCAAGGGGCTGAACCCTGCGAAGGCGATCGCCGAAATCAAGAAGATGATGATCGAGCGGAAGTTCTGAGCAATCCGCAACCTCAGGATCATGCCGGAATGGCCGTACCGACAACAGGGCTGCAACCTCGCTTCACAACTTTCTGTCGCAACCACATGGTCACAGGCACAAATGGTGTGATGCTGCCTGACCGATTTGGCAGAGTCGCCGAGACTGTTGCCCCAACATGCGGGTCCCGGAACACTACTGCATCATTGTTGTTGCTTTTCCTGACATCGGTTACTTGCACTCAGGAATCCGGCAAGGCGAAAGAGAGGTCTAAAGTTGATTCTCGGAGTTGATCTCGGAACGTCTGCAGTCAAGGTTGTTGCCTGCATGCAACGTAAGATCGTTGCATCCTGCTCTGCTTCACTGCCGACAGAATCGCCAAGTCCTGGATGGAGCGAACAGGATCCGTCGCAGTGGCTGTCCGCGCTGCATGAGGCAATGCGCGGTCTGCTGTCGATGCCTGAATTGGCCGGAGCCAGGATAACCTGCATCGGCTTGTCCGGACAGATGCATGGTGCAGTGCTGATTGACCGGAAGATGGATGTACTTAGGCCTTGCATCCTTTGGAATGACAGCCGGTCACACGACGAATGCAATGAACTCAAACTGCGTATACCCAGGATCGGCCAACTCGCTGGTGTACCGCCACTTCCGGGTTTCACCGCACCAAAGATCATGTGGGTAGAACGGCATGAGCCTGACATCCACTCTCGGATCGCGCATGTGCTGTTGCCAAAGGACTTTGTCGGGCACTACCTGCACGGAAACCTCGTGACAGATGCTTCGGATGCCGCAGGAACCCTGTGGCTGGACCAGAAACTCCGCGTCTGGTCCCGTGAACTCTGTGATGCGAGTTCAACCCGGGAAGAATGGTTGCCGGAGATCCGTGATGGACATGAGATAGCCGGATACCTGCTACCGGCGCCGGCAGAATCGCTTGGCCTGGAGCCGAACATCCCGATTGTCGCTGGAGGTGGTGACGCTGCAACCGGCGCAGTAGCCGTTGGCGCAACCGAAGCCGGGATCGGATTTGTTTCACTGGGCACATCCGGACAGTTGTTCCTGGCAACCAGTGACTACACGCCCAATCCCGAGCGATTTGTTCATGCATTTACACATACGATTCCGGACCGGTGGTATCAGATGGCCGCCATGCTGAATGGTGCGCGCCCGTTGAGCTGGCTGTCCGGCATCCTCCGCCGCGACGTCTCCGAAGTCGTTGAATTGGCGGCAGAAGCGGACACGAGCCGGATTCCGCTATTCCTGCCCTATTTGACCGGGGAGAGAAGTCCGCATGGCGACCCGCACATACGTGCCGCATTCTACGGGCTTGAGGATCACACCGACATTTCGGCCATCTGCCGTTCGGTCATTGACTCAATCGCCTTCTCGTTTGCAGACTCGGTTGAAAGTTTCGAAGGGCAGATTCATGATGTTCCACACCTGCTTGCAATCGGCGGGGGTGCCAGAAGTAATCTGCTCTTGCAGACGATCTCGAATGCCACCGGAAAGACGCTCTTGAAGGCGCGCGATGCCGAGGGCGGGCCGGCACTTGGTGCAGCTCTGCTCGGTGCGGCGGGTACGGGTCGGATCAGTCTTTCGGAATTGGCACAGCCCCCCGAAATCGAGCGGAGATTTGCCCCCCGCCCTGAACGCCAGTTGGAGGACAGGTTGGCGAGATTTCGTGCACTTTACCTCGCGTTGAAAGGGATCGATTAACTGGCTTCTGGCTACTCCTTGGTCCCCGTCACGTATGCAATCGCTTCTGCAATACGCGGCGTCTGGGGATCAATGACGCACAGCCGTGCTCCTGACCTGTAGACATGAATGCAATCAGAGAATTCAAACAGGTGCAGGAATCTGTGCGGACCACTCCACGGTCTGTGCAGCGACCGCTCGCCGGTAATTCAAATTACCGGAACGAACCTAGTCAGCTAACCCCAGCAATTCCAGTGTATCCCTGTTCGGATGACCGGTCTGCGCCAGTCCGGCTGAATGCTGGTACTGCCGCATGGCGGACTCGGATCTCGGCCCCCAGATACCGTCGGCGGGACCGGCATCGAACCCGGCGATGTTCAACAGGGTCTGGATCAGCCTGTAGTCCTGCCGGATGAGTCTCAACGGCTCTTCGTCAGGCTGCGACGTGCACACCTGGATTGCAGCTTCGGCCACGTCCAGGTACCCGGCAAGCTCGAACTGGCTCGAATGCAGGTTGTTGTCTGCTTCCCAGAGATCGATCAGGAACTCGTCCGTTCCAGCCAGATCGAAGAACAACTCTCTGGCTTCGGCGCCGTAAAGCACGGCACCCTGTCCGCCAGGGGATTCTGCCCAGATCTGAAAGCGCCGTTCACCCGAACCGAGCCGGTAAGCAACCTCAAGCGCGGGCTCTGCCGCCCCTCCGGCGCTGCCCTTAAGTGTCCTTCCGGGAAGAAGGTAGGAAACGCTGAATTCATCCTGGGAACACTCGATCTGGAGAAGTGCTCCCAAATCCCTGCCACTGTCCGACCGCCTGTACGCCGAGTGGTTGAGAGCAGACATTTCCGAACTGCCTGGCTCGCTGGCAATTGTCCACCATTCGGAAACGGTTGCTCCCTTGGCCATTTCGCGTTGAAACAACAGGCTATCGGAAATGTCGGCGGTGAGCGGTCGCGTTGCTCCGGACAACCGGCTAGAGTCCTGTGCGCCCGTGTCTGCAGTGCTCTCCAGTGCACCGTCCAGCCCCGTGCCGATATCGGAAATCCCTGGCAGGCGAATACCGTATTTCGCCTGATAGTAGGCAAGCAGCAACTGGGATTCGGTCAGCAGTTCCGATTCCAGCCTGATCCGGGCCATCGGCCGTTCAAGATCCTCCAGATCCTCCAGATCCTCGTTCGCGTTGCGGACCCTTTCCCTCACCAGGTTCAATTCACGCCGAACCGACCTCTCCCGGTCAGCATCCGCCTCGACCTCCGGCACGACAACACGCCGAGAATCGGTGCCCTCCACGACGTAGATCCGGTTCTGGACGAGGGCATATGCCAGCTCCCAGATCTCCAGCCTCAGCCGGGCGATGCTCCTGACTGCCTCCGACTCACCGGAAAACACGACCGCTTCGGCCGTGGATATCCTGTCCGAAATCAGGTCAAGCTCCTTTCTCAGTTCAACGGTAGTCTGGGAACTCGCGACAGAGGCAACGATGGTGAAACCGGTTGCCAGAAGAGTGGATTTCATCAGTGTTTTGATCATCGTTTTTCCTGTCCGGGAAAGCCGCGAGACCGCCAGGAAACTGACAACGGACCGGGCGTTTCTTGCTGAAATCTTCCTGTCCAACCCGAAGGATTGTATCCGGGTTGCGCCGGATCGAGTCGAGCCTACTTTGCCCTGATTGATCCTGCAAGTTTGAATGCGCAGGCTATGTCATCACGCCCGGTCTTCTCCACATCCACAGGTCGGTTCAGACGAACCGTTTCTGATCTCGAACGGGTTGCTGCAGCTCTCTGCAATGATCACATCACCTTTCCTTCCGATCTCGCAGGCCGGCGCGGGGACGCGCCCGGCGAAGGCTGCAATCTCCCTGGCCGGAGGCGTGGATGTGCTCGTCAAGGCAGAACTCGACAGGATACTTGCCGTAAACGTCGGTCGCTTCTCATGATTGCCGCCGGGTTGGGTCCGACAATGATCGCGCGTGGCGGCGGATCGATCATCAACATCTCTTCTATCCCAAGTTTGAGAGGCCCGGTCGGTCGGGTCGGATACACGGCGACCAAGGGTGCAATTGGCGCAATGACGCGGGCGCTTGCCGCTGACTGGGGGCCAGGAGGTGTTCGCTTCAACGCCGTACACCTGGGCATTATCAGGACGGCGATGTTAGAATCACGGCAGGAAGACTTGACCGCTCTCGCGCAAGCGATGAAGAAGCGCGGGGCCCTCGGCAGGCTTGGTGAACCTCGGTATGTAGTTGATCTCGTCGATTTCCTGGCATCCGATGCCGCAGGTTATGTTACCGGCGAATCGATAACGATTGATGGTGGCATGGTTCGCGCCATGACCAGGCAGGAGGGCTCCCGATAGCCCGGCCTGCACCGCATGCAAGAGAATTCCTGGATGACAGGGGTTACAGTTACGCCACTTTCTCCTGGTTTGGCCGTATAGCATCCGGCGGCTTCAGCGCCCTGGTCAGACCGTTCAGCCGGTTCCCCGTGTCGAGGAAACGTTTGCAAGAACATACTCGTAGAGTTCGAGGATTCGTTTCGGATCTGCCTCTCCCAGGCGTCTCCTTGCAGCGGGTGTGAACAGTAGCGTGTGACATTGCTCTTCGGCAATCGTCGCCAGGATTGCAGCAGTGGAGTCGAATGCTCCGCCCGGTTCGATCACGTCACCCGCCGAGAACTGGAAGAGCCGATTGCCGGATGCATCATACCGCGATGCCCGTCCTTCCTGAAGAAGTTGCATTCCCTCGCGGGGAGCACCGATGGCAACTATTGATTCGCCGGACGAGTACGTTCGCAATTCCAGGCAGTCCTCTATATCGTCGATCAATTGTTCGAACCTTGCCTGCCGGTCGAGGTGGCTTTCAAGATCCTCCACGACCCTGTCCAGCAGTTGTTGCCGCATGCTCTCTTCCTGTCCGAGTTCGCGCCTCCATGCCTTGATGATCATATCCTCGCACTGCTCGATCGCGTGGTCTTCGTCATTCTCGACGACCAGTTTCCGGAGTGTCTTTTTCGGGAGTTCGGACGTGAGCGTGGCCCTGAGACGATTCGATACGCTGAAGATGATGACAGTCGCTCCTTCCGCGTCGGCAGCTCTGATGAATCGAACCAACGCATTGACTGCCGAAAAGTCGAACCCGGATACGTTTCGGAATCCAAGAAGTATGAAGTGCGGGGCAGGATCACCTTTCAGGGACTGCCTGAGCTGGTCAGCCAGGCGATAGGCCGTTCCGAAGAACAGGTATCCTCGGAGTTCATACGCTTGTGCAAGCTGGCCTTCAGCAAGAAGTATGGCGCGATCCGGAACCGGGCGGGTCATCCTGCTCTGGCGATCCCGCAGGGTATACCGTGACTCGATCATGTCCGTTCTGCTCAGGCTTATGACAAAGATCGCCGATGTCACAAGCATCCCGATTCCGACTCCTTCGAGAAAGCCGAAGACGACGATGGTTACAAAAACGACCGCGATGATCAGGTAGTCGGTCAGAGCCAGTTTCCGCCAGCTCTTGACCAGCCATTCATCAATCATCTGAATTCCGAGAAACAAGAGGACACCAGCAATCAGGTGAACCGGAAACAGCTTCAGGAGAGCATCGCCTGTCAGCAGGACAAACCCCAGTGTGAGTGCGGTCACAAGTCCGGTGAGACGCGTCATGGCACCGAACAACGAGTTGCGAATGCTCGTAAGGGCAATCAGGCATCCCGGGGGTGCGCCACCGAAACCGGTGAGTACATTGGCCCAGCCTGCTGCCTTGAACTCCTGATTCCATTCAAGGTCGCAATTCGCTGCAAGTTCGATTCCGCCCAGATTCATGACCACGCAGATCAGCGTTACCGTGACCAGTATCAGCAGATTGGGGATCTGCTGTGCCAGCATTCCCCAGTCAAGGAACGCGAAATCCGAAATCCCGAGTGGAGGCCACAGCCCCGCACCGGTCTCGACGGAAAACAGCAGTCCAGCCGCCCTGGCCTCTTCGCCTGACATTCCGAATGCTGCGATCGCGGCATGAAACAGGATCGCGGCCACGACAAAGGACGCAGGAAAGACATAGAACTTTTTCCAGATCCGCATCAGGACAAAGAGGCCAAGGCCAAAACCGATGCCGATACAGGCAAACAGCAGGGTGTCACGCTCCAGGTCGACGAGTCCGTTTGGACGCTCGATTGCGATGCCCATCAACTTCAGCGCCAGAATGCATACCAGGCCGCCTGTTCCTGCAATGAATCCGCCAGCCACCGGGTACGGAATGAATCGAAAGAAACTCGCGAGCCGGAGATGCCCGACCGCCAGGAAACAGAGGCCGGTTACCGCGGTTCCAATCAACGCCGCAGCGACGGCCGTCACGAACAGGGGCTGGCCCTCCAAGTCGATGGAACCCGCGATGACGACCATCATCATGACGGAAGGCATAGGAGCTCCTGCCATTGCACCCGGCAACCCGCTTGTCAGCGCGACGACTGTTCCGATCATGCAGTAGCCGAAAAGCACGATTCCCGCCCCAACCGCGAAATGGTCCGAAAGCGGCCCGCTGAAGATCACCGCCGCCATGGAAACGCTGAACACCAGGATCAGCACCGCCGAGATCAACCCGCAGAACAGGGCCGGCATGGCCTTTTCCGAACGGGCGTCTCGGGCGAGTTCGGAAGCGAGGGAAATCAGGGCATTGCCTGCGGCCATCTGTCGGAACCACTCTTTCTGTTCTGGACCCGTCCCTGCCGCAACATTCTCGGCAGCAACAGTGATACTCCGATCATACACAGCGCGGTGCCGTTGGCGAGAACGGACGTCCCGTCAGGTGGAGGGACCGGCAGCGGGATACCGCCAGCGACCACGCAGACCTTCGCAGAGAATTCGGTAACGTCAGGCTTCGAGTGCCAGACAGCCCCAGGAACACCACGAAACCCATCACCGGCGGCATGATCTGGCCACCGCTCGATGCCGCCGTCTCGATCGCCTCGGCGAGTTCCCTGGGGATCCCGACGCGTCTCATGAGCAGGATGGTCATGTTGCCCCAATCATAGACATTCCCCTTCGCGCTTCCCGATACCGTGCCGATGAGCGTACTCGACATGACAGCCATCAGAGGCGGACCGGTACGGCCGCTGCCGAACAGTGCCCGGGACAGCCCCAACACGAAATCCATTGCGCCAACCTGCAGCAGTAGCTTTCCGAGCAAGAGAAACAGTGCCATGAATTTCAGGCAGGCACTCTTGGCGAAACCCATGATGCCGGAAGCGTTCAGGTAGAGTTACGAGAGGATCCGCTCGAGACTGAATCCCTGGTGCCTCCCCAGCCAGACAGGGAGATGCTGGCCGAGAATGAGGTATTGCCGGAATATTTCTGCCACCGCCGCCAGGCCGCGCCAGCGGCTGGCCTTCACTGCAACCAGGACCAGATAGACCCCCGCAGATTCAATTGTGATGTCAGTCCTGTTTCGGATTCCCTCCCGATAGGGCAACAAATGCGCACTGAAAATGATGTAACCGAACACCACGAAACCGAGCAACAGATGGGCGATCCTGAATAGACTGCCCAACCGGCTGCGCGGCTACAGCGAAACGAACAGAGGTCGAAACCACAAGTATAGCCAGTATGGTGTTTTCAGACAGGGGGAAGCCCGGATACCAGTAGTTGTGGACGGCATTGAGCAGCACTGGACATTCTTGTCTGGCCTGATGCCGGATGCGGAAGCCGTGGATGTCTTCCATGCGACCAGCCATTTGGCTGGCGCGTCGGAGCATGCCGTCTCGACTGCGGAGTGGTTCCAGCGCTGGCGGCGGGTGCCCAGGGACGAGCCGGACGGGGTCATCCGGGTGATCCGTGCCGTCCGCGGGTTGCGGGAGCGGGCCGGCAACGAGACGGCGCGGTAGGAACTCGGCTGCGTACTGAACTACTTCCGCAGGCACCGGCACCGGATGCGCTATCATGAATTGCGCCGGCAGGGGCTCATCATTGGATCGGGTATCGTCGAGGCCGCGAACAAGACGCACATCTCCGAGCGTCTCGAGAGGTCCGGGATGCGCTGGGGGATCGCCGGTGGTCAGGCGGTGCTGACCTTCCGCTCGCTGGTGATATCCGGCCGCTTCGATTGCGCATGGGAGCGGATCATGCAGGCACGCGGACGCAATGGAGCGGCAAACGACAATCGAAAAACCACATCCGTCAGCCCCTGGCTGCGTGAGAAGTCGAAGGTGTCGCAATATGAGATTCACACCCGTTAGCTACTAGATAGCTATCGGATACCAATAAGTTATTGAATGTTTGCGTAATAGGGGCAACTTGCCGGGAATTTGATTTTCCTTGAGTTGTTGTTCTGCACTGGCGGCGTGGGGTTCTGATCCGGAATCCTCGACTGTCCCCCTGTCTTCCGGCATAGTCTGATCCGGGGCATTCAGGGGATTCCACTGCGAATCGTCCTGTGATTCAATGGGGTATGGGTGATTCGCAGACAGATCGCCGAGCCGGTGCCAGCCATGCGGCGCTGATGGCGGAACTCTCGTCCCTTCGGGATTTGCTTGCAAAGAGGGACAACCGGCTTGCCGAACAGGATGAACGGCTTGCGGAGTTGACCGGGTTGATCCGGGACCTGCGGGACGAGATCAGGCTGCTCAAGAACCTGCCGCGGCGTCCGGAACTGAAGCCGAGCGGCCTGGCCGCCTCCGGCGCCTCCGGAGCCGGCCGGTCGAAGACGCAGGGCAAGGGCCGAAAGAAGGGCCGGGGCCCGCGGCGCCGGAACCCGAACCTGCACCGGCGCGACGAGAGGGTTGCCCTCGAGGATGTGCCCGAGGGTGCGGAACGCAGGGGCTATCAGGCGCACACTGTCCGCGACATCGTGTTCCACGCCGAGGAGGTCACCTGGCTGCGGGAGGTGTGGCGGTTTCCGGACGGCAGCCGCCATGTGGCGCCGCTGGCGCCGGGTGTGTCGGCGGGACGCAGCCAGTATGGTCCCGGCGTCAAGGCGCTGGTGATCATGCTGTATCACCAGTGCCAGTCGACGGTGCAGCGCATCGCGGCATTGCTGAACGGATTGGGCCTTGAGATATCCGCTCGCCAGGTGGGGCGGTTCCTGAACGGGGACACGAGGGTCATCGTCGAGGAGCAGCAGGAGGTGCTGAGGGCAGGCATGGAGAATGCGGCATGGATCAATGTCGACGATACCGGTGCCCGGCACAGGGCGGCAAACGGCTATTGCACGGTAATCGGCAACGATGTCTTCACCCATTTCAGGTCGACCGGCTCGAAGAGCCGTCTCAACTTCCTCGAATGTCTCTGTGCCGGTGACGTGGCCTACAGCGTCAATGATGCCGGGCTCGAATACATGCGGCGCATGAAGCTGACAGGAAAGGCGGTCCGGCGGCTCGCCGCGGACCGGCAGCGGCGCTTTGCCGATGCCGATGAATGGCGGACCCATCTGGCCGCACTCGGCATTGACCGCATGAAGGTGTTTCCGGACCCGGTGAAGATCGCCACCGAGGGTGCGCTCTGGGGCAGCATCTGCGATGCCGGTCGCATTGCCGGGACCGTGATCCTGAGCGACGATGCCGGCCAGTTCAATGTCGGCGATGCCCACTCTCTCTGTTGGGTTCACGCCGAGCGGCTGGTTCGCAAGCAAGGGGGCAGTTCCGAATTCCAGCGCATGCGCGTGGATGCGGTGCTGGATGATGTCTGGGGCTATTACCGGGAACTGTCTGCCTACAGGAAGACCCCCTGCAATACACGGGCCCAGGCACTGTCGTTGCGCTTCGACGAGATCTTCGGACGGCGGACCGGCCATGCCAGCCTCGACAAGCTGCTGCGGCGGCTGAGGGCGAACAAGGATGAGCTCTTGCGGGTGCTCGAGTATCCGGCCACGCCGCTGAATTCGAACCTGGCCGAAAATGACATCCGGGCCCATGTCACCCGGCGGAAGATCTCGTTCGGATCCCGGAGCGAGAGCGGGCGTGCGGCCCGGGATGCCTGTCTCGGGGCATTGAAGACCTGCAACAAGCTCGGCGTGCCGTTCTGGGACTATCTGTGCAACCGCCTTGGCGTTGCCGGTGCCGCCGAAGTGCCAAGGCTTGCCGAGATCATCACACGCCGCGCCACAGCCTGACGCCTCCTCTCATACGAAACGCAATTCCCGGCAAGTTGCCCCTATTACATGTTTGCCCGGCAACACTGAATCATCCAAGGCAACCGTTACGATAGGAGCAGCTGACCAAAGCAGAAGATCGCCTCAAGGACCCTATTCAGGATTGTTCACAGATCCTCTTGTGGTCATCCCCGGACATCATCCCGCGCGTGATGTCATCACACGAGAAATTATCGGTCCAGCCCAACCAGGAACGTCGTCCGAAACCCGGAACATCTTCTCCTCGAAGATCGCAACCACCCTGTGTGGCCTGTCGGGACTGGTATTGTCATAGAAAAAGATTTCGTCTGCCAGCGCAGCCGCAGCCGGCAGATTGGAACATGACCGCAGGAATCGGCGGCGCACGTCGGTTTCCGGTACATCGTGTCCTCCCAGCGCAACCCGGTTGCGGATGCGGTCAATCGCCTGATCCGCTGAAGCGAGGGAAACATAGTGCAGGACAATCCTGTAGCCTTCGCTACGCGCAGCCTCCATGTGGCGGAGAATTCCGGCCCCGGCGAGCGTGGTCTCGACCAGATAGGACCGTTTTTCTCCAAGAGCACGTCTTCGGCGACGCAATGCTTCGCGCGTTGCTTTGCCAGGTGACATGCTGCGCGCAAGGGTATCGGGGTCGATCATTTCGAGCCCGCTGAATCCGCTCGTGCGAGTCAGGGTGGACTTTCCACACCCGTTAGGGCCAGCAACGACAAGGAGGGTCGGCATGGTGACCGCCAGCGGCCGGGCAGGGCGGATCAGTCAGATTTCAGGTCAGGATGGCTGATCACCCGGTCCCCGTCCTTGGTCCGTGCGATATAGGCGCCGTCCGACCGGACACCATAGAGCGTCCCGCCAGCCGCGAGCTGGGCCGCAAGGTCGGCCTTGATCTGATCACGCCAGTCATCCGGGAAACCCGGTATCTCCGGCGGCCCTTTCAATTTCTCGTTCTCCTGCATGATGCCTACCTTATGGCTGTTATACGTGCCACTCAATCAGTTATCGCTCCGGCTGTCCTGCTGTCCTCCAGGTCCATGTCTCGGGGCAAGAGGCCGGTCCCCGGCAAGGTTGGCCAAGACGTTCGCAAGATCACCATCAAGCGTTTTTGCAAAGCGGCCCTTCCTCTCGCGCCTGTAGTCCCGCTTGAAGGCTGCCGTCCGCCTGATCCTCCGCATTGAGATCGGCCATCAATCCGTCAATGTCGCCAACAGGCACCACTTCGCCCCGCCGGGCAGCCCGCATGGCCTCGATGGTTTCCTCGTTTGGCGTCAGGGGCTCAAACGGCAGCCTTTTCTCGGCGACAATCCTGACCATCATCAGGCGGAATGCGTCCGACACCGTGAGACCGATTGCAGCCAGCACGGCGGCGGCCTCGTCCCTGGTCTCTTCGTCGATGCGTGCCCGTACGACAGTGCGCATGATCCGATCCTCCATATTGAGCTACATTGTAGCCCACATGACCTCTCCATGTCCATGCCACCATTGCCACCTGCTGAGCACTGAAGTGCAGGGCAGCAATCAGAACGAGGGACCGTCATCCCGCGGCTCCTCCGGCTCCGGCCGGGATTTGTCCACAGGCGCCGGTTCGGGCTTCAGGGCCCGCCCCTCGATCGCATCGATATGGCTGGCCAGGTCCCGGTTCCGGAATTCATGCGCCGCCTTGGCCGGATCCGGCGGATGCAATGAAAGCAGCCCTGTCGATTGCCTCAGGATACCTTTTACTGTTGCCGGTTGTCACCCAGAGAGCACCCGTTATGTCCGCGATAATGCTCAAAATGCGCACCCGCCACCTTGCTAGCCTTGTGCGCGCTGACAGGGCGTTGACATTTCCGGCATCTCAATCGGTCACGCAGGTGTTCACCCCTGTTCCTGCGTTCGAGAACCTCTGCAACCGTCTCACGCTTCCATTGGCTTCCAATCCTGATCTCGCACTCAACACTCCTTGGCATCATCCATGCCCTCCATTCCGCACTTCGACCTTCTCATAGCACCTGCGGGCGAGGGCCTCGATCACGGCCGCATGCCGGGCAGTGGCGCGCCAGCAACGGTTGCCGCCATCCCGGCGCCCGCTCTCTCTCTTGATCTCCCTGGCGAAAATAGGCGACCGCTTCTGAGTCTCGACCAGAACCTCGTCATCCCATTCCGGCCGGATCATGGCCGTGCCCGGTTCCCTGCCTGCCGCCTTGCCAGCGACGGTATCGCCCGAGGCTTCTCCGGGCTCCTCTTCCACGGTTTCGACATGAGCAAAGTACTCCCGGCCCAGCGACTCGACGGCAGGAAACTGCAGGCATCCGGACCGCATCCGGCCCACGCCGAAAAGCTGCGTGATATGATTCCAACTGGACAGGGTCGCGACTTGACAATGCCTGCTTGGGAAAGAAGCGCTGTCCCGGACTGTACCCGATCAAACAGAAACAGCACGCGCGGGGAAAGTGGGAAAAACCGCCCGGTTCATGACTGAATAATCCGAGCTACTACATCTACCAAGAGATCGACGGGCTCATGCTCGCCCACCACGCCGTGCGATGCTGATCCACGAGGCCGCCGGCAAGGCCGGGGAGGATCCCGACCGAATATCCTTCGTGCACGTCGTGCACGTCATGCGCCGCCGGATCATCAATCCCGGCGACTTCCCCCCCTGAGGACAGGCCGGCCGTCGTGATTGACGAGATCCTCGAGGAGCGCGTCGTTTCCAGCCGCGGCCAGTCCAGGCCCCGTGGCGTCAGGCAGAAGATGAGCGGCTTCCCCCTCCGCAAGCGTGGCCCGGTGTCGCGCGAGAAACACGACTGGACGCCGGAAATCGTACCGAAATGTGCTTAAAGCAACAGTATTGCCGTTAGAACGATTAGGAAAATCTAACCGACTCCAGAAATTACTGGTCTACACGCATCCAGCCGCCGCCTGCCGGATTGCTGCATGCAGCCATCGGGCAATCGCCGATTCGAGGCTGTCTTCACACTAGGCCTGCTTCAACTGTAAACTTCTCATAGTACTGGCTGGCCGATCAAAATCCGGAATACAGACTCGCCGGCCAACAACCGGGATTGCATTCTGCCTGTGCCCATCTATCAACGGCACCGCCTACTGGAACTGAATGTGAGAATCGACCGCTGTAGAGCCCTTGTTGCCAGGGATGTTTCATTCCCGGCTACTGCGCCGTGCCAGAATCGCCTGGCCGGAGCAACCTGACATGCGAGCGATCCCGGCATCACCAACCGGAAATGCAATATGAGCCATTGCCGTGGCTTCAAGGATATCGGAGAAGGAAGGCAAACTGATCTCGACCAGGATGACGAAGACACGGCAGGACGAACCTGTGTTGGCCAAGACGCAACCTGCGCATTTCCGGACGGAGACTTGCGGCCGGAAAGGGGTTCCTGCATCGGCAGGCAAACGGCGCGTATTAGGAGAAGGCTGATGTCTGTCGGCACTGCAACAAGATCGCTCGGATCCGCTTCCAGCAGAACCAAGCTGGAAGGGGGCAGGCAATTCGTGATGCAGACTGACTTCACGCCTGCCGGCGACCAGCCCACGGCGATCGCGGAACTCGAGACCGGCCTGCTGGACGGCGAGCAGGAACAGGTCCTGCTAGGCGCCACCGGGACCGGCAAGACATTCACGATGGCAAAGGTCATCGAGCAGACACAGCGTCCGGCGATCATTCTTGCCCCCAACAAGACGCTGGCCGCGCAACTGTACGGAGAATTCAAGGGGTTCTTTCCCGAGAATGCGGTCGAGTATTTCGTGAGCTATTACGACTACTATCAGCCGGAAGCCTATGTACCCCGCACGGATACCTATATCGAGAAAGAAGCGGACATCAACGAGCGGATCGACCGGATGCGCCACGCGGCAACCCGGTCGCTGCTTGAACGCGATGACGTCATAATCGTTGCCTCGGTCTCCTGCATTTACGGGATCGGCTCGGCGGAAATGTACGGCGCCATGACCCAGGATATCGTTGCCGGCAAGTCATACGATCAACGCACGATACTGGCCGACCTGGTTGAGCAGCAATACAAGCGAAACGACCAGGCGTTTCGAAGGGGAACCTTCCGCCTGCGCGGCGACGTTCTTGAAATCTGGCCCGCCCACCTTGAAGACCGGGCATGGCGACTGTCCTTTTTCGGCAACGAAGTGGAGAACATCCGGGAATTCGACCCTCTCACTGGAAAGAGGACCGACACTCTGGACAAGATACGGATCTATGCGAATTCCCACTATGTCACTCCGCGGCCGACACTCCAGCAGGCGGCGAAGCAAATCCGTATCGAACTCAAGCAGAGGCTTGAACAGCTCGAGGAGGAAGGCAAGCTGCTTGAGGCCCAGCGGCTTGAACAGCGAACCAAATTCGACCTGGAGATGATCGAGGCCACCGGCAGTTGTTCAGGAATCGAGAATTACTCGCGGTATCTGACCGGACGCAATCCGGGAGAGCCTCCACCCACCCTTTTCGAGTACATTCCGGACCACGCAATCGTGTTTGCCGACGAGTCGCACGTGTCCGTTCCACAGCTCCGAGCAATGTACCGCGGAGACTTCCGAAGGAAGTTCACTCTCGCGGAGCACGGGTTTCGACTGCCGTCCTGCATGGACAATCGCCCACTGAAGTTCGAGGAGTGGGATCTCATGCGCCCACAATCAATATTCGTATCCGCCACACCCGGTGCCTGGGAGCTTGAACGGACAGGTGGAGTCTTCGTCGAACAGGTTATCCGGCCAACCGGATTGCTCGACCCCGAGGTCACGATACGTCCTGTAACCTACCAGGTCGACGAATTGCTGGACGCAGCCCGGGAGACGGCAAAGAAGGGCCACCGGACGCTGGTCACGACCCTGACCAAGCGAATGGCCGAGGATTTGACCGAGTACCTGCACGAGCAGGGAATCAGGGTCAGGTACATGCACTCGGACATCGAAACGCTCGAGAGGATTGAAATCCTGCGGGATCTCAGGCTCGGCGCCTTTGATGTCCTGGTGGGCATCAATCTCCTGAGGGAAGGGCTGGATATTCCCGAGTGCGGACTGGTGGCGATCCTGGATGCGGACAAGGAAGGTTTCCTGAGATCCGAAACGTCTCTCGTCCAGACAATCGGGCGTGCGGCGCGCAACGTCGAAGGACGGGTGATCATGTTCGCCGACAGTGTGACCAACTCGATCGAAAGGGCACTCCGGGAAACAGAAAGGCGAAGGACAAAGCAGCTGGCCTACAACAGCGATCATGACATCACACCGGAGACGATCAGGAAGAACGTCTCGGATGTCATGGCAGGGCTGTACGAGGGCGACACCGATGAAGCCAGGGTCACCGCGACCATTGAATCCGGTCTTGTCGGAGCAAACCTTGAGGCCCATCTGTCGGCACTCCGGAAACAGATGTTCGAAGCGGCCGAGAATCTCGAGTTCGAGGAAGCTGCCCGGCTGCGTGACGAAGTCAAGCGGCTTGAAACCGTCGAACTGGAAATCTCCGACGACCCGTTTGCCCGGCAATCTGCCATCGAGGAGGCCGCCACGGCATCATCGCCTACCGGCCGCTCGACATCGGGTCGGGCCGGATCGTACGCCGGCAGGCGACGAAGAAAGAGATAGCTTCAGCCCGGGCCGT
The DNA here is from genome assembly GCA_963664715.2 of Paracoccaceae bacterium. GTDB lineage: Bacteria > Pseudomonadota > Alphaproteobacteria > Rhodobacterales > Rhodobacteraceae > JAPOXR01. Next base: position 75,002 of record CAXXUY010000002.1, on the reverse strand, counting down.
CAATCTTCCCGGAAATCAGCGCTGCCGTCTCATCGATACCATAGAGTGCAATGAAGCTGCCGAACCGGGGACCCTGGCTTGACCCGAGCAGGACCTCGTAGATTGCCTTGAACCAGTTTCTGAGTGGCTGGAATCCGTGTTCGGTTCCAACGGAATACACCATGGTCTGCAGCGACTCGGGGTCAGTTTCTCCTGTCCAGCCTGCGAGACGGTCGGACAGGTCCTGCAGTGCTTTCCTTTCCAAAGAGGTCGGGCTGCGGAAACTTCGGTCCGGCGCTATTACATCCCGGAAGAACCGGACGGCACCGCTTACCATCTCGGCCAGATCCGGGTCGGTATCCGGACCAGCTTCGGGATGATACCTGCGTACGAATTTCCACAGCACCTCATCTTCTTCGGCCGATACGGCCGAAACAAGATTGAGCAACATGGAATAGGATATCAGGTCGGACGGAGCCGGCGGATTGCCAGCATGGATGTGCCAAACCGGGTTTGCCAGCCGGGCGGCTTCTTCCTGGCGCGGGAATGCCCGGAGGTGCTGGTGATACTCATCCACCGTCTTTGGAATGATCTGGCGGTATAGCCGCTTTGCCGTTTTCGGTTTGTTGTACATGAACAGGGCAAGGCTCTCGCCCGGGGCAAAGGACAGCCAGTCGTCAATCGTCACGCCCTGGTGGCCCCTGGATTTCGAGATTTTCTGGCCGGATTTGTCGAGAAAGAGTTCGAACATCATTCCGGCAGGAGCCGGCCTGTCAAGAACCCGGCACAGTCTTGCTGCCAGTTCCGCCGAGGGTCCAAGATCCTTCCCGTACATCTCGTAGTCGACATCCAGTGCGGCCCAACGCATTGCCCAGTCGGGTTTCCATTGCAGCTTGACGGCTCCCCCGGTCACCGGAACCTCGATTTTCTCGCCGTCCGGCTCCTGGTAGACGATGGTGCCCTTCGTCAGATTCTTCTCGAGAGTTGGCACCTGCAGGACCATCCCGGATTTCGGACTGACGGGCAGGAAGGGTGAGTAGGTGTCCTTCCGCTCTTCCACAACGCCGCCGAGGGACGGCAGCATGATCTCCATAATTCTGTCGAATCTCTCGAGAACGGTCAGCAGCATGTCATCGAACTTGCCTGACCTGTAATGTTCGGTTGAAGAAACGAACTCGTAGTCAAATCCGAACCGGTCGAGGAAGGAACACAACTCGGCGTTGTTGTGCTCTGCAAAACTGTCATGGGTCCCGAACGGGTCCCTGACGCTGGAAAGCGGCAGATGCATGTCCTGCTCAAGCAACTCCCTGTCGGGGATGTTGAGCGGGACCTTCCGCAGGCCGTCCATGTCGTCGGAAAAGCAGATCAGCCTCGTCGGCAGGTCCGAAATCTGCTGAAAGGCGACGCGAACCATCGACGTTCTTGCCACTTCTCCGAAAGTCCCGATATGGGGCAATCCCGATGGACCATAACCGGTCTGGAACACGACCGTTCCCGGACCGGCCCGGTTCGCGGACAGGTGATCAAGCAGCCGGCGGGCTTCCTCGAACGGCCAGGCAGTCGAATTCATCGCTTCCGCAGCAATGGGTCCCATTGATTAATCCATGTGGTTGACGGGGTGCCGCTTCCTATTGCCAGAGCGGATTGCCGTCAATAAAGACACCGGAAAACGTCACCTTGCGGAACAGACCATGGCCCATTCACAGAATTCCGACAATCCCGGCACGGCGCAGGATGCGCTGGTTGCCATCATGATTGCAACTTCCCTTTCGGACGGAAGCGGCAAGACCTCTGAATTGGTCACAATCAACGAGCTCATTAATCACCTGCCGGTCTTCGCAGAGTATGATGAGGGTCAAATAAGGAAGATGACACATTACGTGCTGGATCTCTTCGGAAGAGAGGACGGGTTGTCGACATTCTTCGGCGCCGTCAGGGAGGTACTCCCTTCGGAATACGCCGAAACGGCGTATACGCTGGCATGTGACGTTGCTGCCGGTGACGGACGATTGCCCCAGATAGAGTTACGGTTTCTCCAGGAAATCCGTCACGAACTGAATGTTGACCGGCTTGCCGCCGCCGCAATCGAAAGGGCAGCTGGAGCGAGGTACAAGCATTGAAGGCACAGATCGCTACCGGCGCGCCTTTTGAATTGCATCCGGGTGCCATTGAAGCTTCAGTGCCGCAGTTACAGTTTCCGCTAAAGGGCAAGTGGACGTGCCTGACCGTAAGGCAGCGAGTTTCCAAGATACCCTGCTGATATGCGCTCGTACCGGCAAACCAGTGGTTAAGCGGCCTGGTTTCCAAATCTGCCGGATCCGGACGTGGAGCAATTGGCGGCAACAGTTGCCGCCAATGTAAAGTCGGGTGCCGGGACCATTCTTGCATTCCCGGGACAGGCCACCTCGCACCGGTCACGGATACTCAGCGCGGATGACCCGTGCTGCAAGACATCCTCAACATCCGGACAGGTCAGCGCGTGTTACACGCAGGCAAGAGACGGAGTGCCCATTTGGCGATCGTCATGCAGGCTTCCTTTACCTCTCATTGGACGAAGTCAGCAAATGGTGCTGTTGCCAATCCGCCAATGCTGGAAGCACCGAGCAGCATTTGCGCGGGTCACATGAGAACAGGATGACAGAAAATCGCAAGTACCCCGACAACTGGTCCCGGAATTGAAGGAAGCGCTGGAAACTGCACGCATTGTAAAGCTGATAGGGCCGGGACAGGTTGGCAAGACAACGCCTGTTTGGGATCTGCTTGCATCCGGTTAGTACATTTCGCTCGACGATGAGAGAGTAAGGGAGGCGATCCAGAGGGATACCGCGGGACAATTGGATAGTGTCAGGAGAGAGGCAGGTGAAGGACCACCAATCATCGACGAGGCTCAAAGGCTCAAGGATCCGGCACTTGCAATAGAGCTGCTCGTCGACTGGGACACGCGAAAGGGACAGTTCTTCCTGGCTGGCCCGTCAATTGTATTCACAACCGCAACCGTCGCCGATTCGACCCGGCAACTCCAGCTAGAGCTTTCCTGGAAGCCACAGCGCTATCTCCGGGAAAGCCACGAGCAGGACCGTGCCAAGGCACAACAGTAGAAAGAACGGCAGTGCGGCGAGAACTGTACGACCCATGTCTGCCGAGGTCAGGCCCTGGAGGATGTAGAGGTTGAGACCAACGGGCGGTGTGAGTGCGCTCAATTCTATCATTATCACGAGGAAGACACCGAACCAGAGTGGATCGTATCCGGCCTGGACAATCAGTGGAACGGCTATTGGAACTGTCATGACAGTCATGGATGTGCCGTCGATGAACATGCCCAGAACGATGTAGAGTGCCGCCAGAATTGCGAGCACGCCGTAAGGGGAAAGTTGCAGAAGCTCAATTCCCCTCGTGATCTGCTGCGGCAGGTGCAGGAAGGCAATTGAAGCTGACAGGAATGCCGAGGCTGCAATCAGGATGCAGATCATCGAGGAAATCCGGATGGTTGCCATCAATGATTTTGCGATCATCCCCAACGAGAACTGGCGGGTGATGATTGTGATGGCAATGGCGCAGGCTACTCCCACAGCCGCCGCCTCGGATGGCGTTGCCAGTCCCGAATAGATTGATCCCAGAACAATGACCATCAGCACGCCGATCGGAAGGAGTTCCAGAATGCCGCGCAAGACATCCTTGGCCCGGACACGCTCATGTCCTTCCGGCTCGATCGTCGGTCGGAGCAAGGCAACAACGATGATGTATCCGGAATAGAGACAGGCCATCATCAAACCCGGCAACAGTCCAGCTGCAAACAGCTTCGCAATCGAGACCTCCGCAAGCACACCGTATATGATCATGGCAATTGACGGAGGAATGAGCAGACCGAAACTCCCGGCGCCCGCCAGCGAACCCGACGCCAGTCCCAGGTCGTAGCCACGGCGCATGAGTTCCGGGATCGTGATCTTTCCAACCGTTGCAGTTGTTGCTGTGCTCGACCCGCTGATGGCAGCAAAGATGGTGCAGCCCAACACGTTGGTGTGCAGGAGTCCGCCGGGCACGCGGGCAACCATCGGTGAAAGGCCGCGAAACAGCCTCAGCGAGATGTCAGTACGGAAAATGATGTCGCCCATCCATATGAAAATCGGAATTGCCGCAAGTTCCCAGGATATAGCGCTCGACGAAATGACCTTGGTCGCGATCGTTCCGATTCGAAGAATGCTGAAATCGAGAACGATAAAGAGTGCCCCGGCCCCAACAAGTGTCAGTCCAGCAAATATCCACATCCCGGCACCGAGAAGGACCGCGACGAGGGCAAGGAGAACGCCGGATGCTGCCAATGTGGACATCTCGGGGACCTTTCTTGGTCAGAGTGTCAAGGTTTCGTCCTTTTCCACTCCAACAACGCCCAGCCGGCAAAGCCTGACCAGAAGTTGAAGTGCCAGTAGAACAAGGCCGATGAAGAAAATTGCCTCCGGAATCCAGAGCGGGATCGGAAAATAGTGCTGGCTGACCGACCCCCGTATCCACAGCTTGGAGACGGTGCGCCACTGGTAGTACATCAGGCAGAGAATCAGGAGCTCGGTCGCGATGATCGTGAACGCTTCGGCGGCAAAGCGCGGAGATGGTCGCAGTCGTCGCGTCAGGACGCTGATGCGAATCATGCTCCCTCGCTCCAGTGCCCATCCCAGTGCAAGGAAGGTCGTGGCTGCAACGCCATGTCCCACGAGTGCATCCGCCATGAAGGTCGATCGCGAAAAGTAGCGAAGGACAATCTCAAGCAGAATCAACAAGACCATCATGACCAGCAGGGTCGCGGCCACGGTCGCCGCAGTCTTGTTCAGTGTCGAGGAAACCCCGCCAATGAGCCTGAGCCACGCTGGCTCCGGGATGGAGTTTTGCCGAGCCACAATGTCAGGATGTGCTGAAATGCCGGGCGGAGGCCGCCCGGCAGGTTTTTGATCCGATCAATTCCGGACCGATTCAAATTCCTCCAGGATCCTGGCGCCGCGCTCGCCGGCCTCCTCGATCCAGGATGCGCGCACCTGTTCTCCGGCACCTCCAAGGAGATCAAAGACGGATTGCGGGACGTCGTCATCCAGGGTCACGTTCATGCCGTTTTCCATCATCGCGTCATACGAGACCTGGATCGCATTCTGCATGAGTTCCCAGTTGAATGCGTCGCAGACCGGGATTGCGTCCATCAGCGCCTGCTGTCCCTCTGCCGGCAATGCATCAAATTCGTCCTTGTTTACATGCGCGACAAACAGAGCCATCGCGTAGTTCAGTTCCGTGAAATCCGATACATAGTCCCAGATAGACAACTGCTTGCCACCGTCGGCCGATGTCAAGACGGCATCAACTCCTCCAGTGGACAGCTGTGGCACAAGGTCGGCCCAGGCAATCTGCAACGGCGCTGCCCCGGCGGCCTTGAGTGTCTTGGTGCCGTTCACATCGTAGGTCCGGATCCGCAGTCCCGACAGTGTCTCCGGATCGGTGATTGGCGCCTTTGCATGAATGCCGCTTGGCGGGTTCGGCATGGCCCAGAGAAGGACCATGTTGTTGGCCTCGAACACCTTCGCGTATTCAGGCCGGGCAATCTGCCAGAGTTGGTAGACCTGTTCTGCCGTGTTGGCAATGAACGGCAGCGAACTCAGGTTGAACACGGGGTCAATGCCGCCCAGTTGGGTCAGCAGCGTATACGCAGACTGAACGCCTCCGTCCTGCACCGCGTCAAAATGGTCGACGGATTTGTATCCCAGCGCGCCACCACCCTGGTACGTAATTTCGAGTGTTCCCTCGGCCATTCGATTGATCTCGCCGAGACAATACTTGGCCGACTGTCCCGTGAGGGCGTTTTCGCCGTACTCGTCGGCCATGTCCCACTTGATCGGCTCGGCATTGGCCGTGAATGCAAACACCGCGGCGGCCATCGCCCCGGATGTGGCTAGCAAGAGATGCTTTACTGTGTGCTTCATATTCGATCCTCCCTTTTGCACGTTCGTCGGTCCGAAACCTGCATCGGCAAATGGTTCCGAGGCATGAGTCTCGCGAGACCATCCCGGTCGCCGCAGGGCCGTGCAATACCCTGATGCGACTGAGAGTTTCATGCTGAATGAATCGTCTCGAGTCAAGTTGGCGGGCTTCCAACATGGTCTTGTCACCGGGAATTCCCGGCGGGCCAGCATTTCGGCAGTTCGAAGCTTGCAACGCCTGCCGGCAACCGCTTGAATTCCGGTTCAACTACCTTACAAGTTGCGTGAGTTGAGCATTTGGGGTGACGCGCTATTGAGTGCGCCTGGATGACGCGGGGCCAGAAAGCGAGTAGAGAAATGCCGGATGGATCAGTAGTGCTGGTATCGGGAGCCAACCGCGGCATCGGTGCCGCGGTGGCTTCCGAGCTGCTTGCAAACGGATACCGGGTGAGCATGGGAGCACGCCGGCCGGGATCGCTCGTCGAGGCGCATGGACCGGAGGTCCGGAACAGGCATTATGCGGAATTCGATGCCTTCAGGGTCGACACGGCGGCGCGATGGGTGTCTGGAGCCCTGGATCGCTTTGGCCGGATTGATGCACTTGTCAACAATGCCGGATCTGCCGAACGAGTGTCGCTCCACGATGACAACGAGGATGCGCTGGATCGGCTGTGGACGGTCAACGCGAAAGCGCCTTTGCGCCTGACTCGCCTGTGTCTTCCGCATCTTGAGCGAAGTGGAAAGGGCCGGATCGTCAATATTGCGTCGCTATCGGGCAAGCGGGTGAAGAACGCATTCGTCGGATACAACATGACGAAATTCGCAATGATGGGTCTAACCCACACAACGCGTCATGTGGCGTGGGACAAGGGTGTCAGGGCAACCGTGATTTGTCCCAGCTTCGTAAGGACGGACATGAGTGCGTATACGGACAAGCTGAAACAGGAGGACATGATTCAACCGGAGACCATTGCGCAGATGGTACGAACGGCGATTGAATTGCCGAACAATGCAGCCGTTGCCGAGATGCTGGTCAACTGCCGCCTCGAGGACATGCTCTGAGCGTGTCATGGCATTGCCGCGATCGCCAATTGCCAGCCTTGCGACCGTGTCCTGCGACACCGAGATGCCATCCGAAGTCGATGTAGTTGTGGTTGGAGGAGGAATCGCCGGCGTTTCAACGGCGCTTGCTCTGGCTGAAAGGAAAATCCGGGTCTGCCTTTGTGAAAAGGGCCGCATTGCCGGCGAGCAGTCTTCCCGCAACTGGGGATGGGTGCGTCAGATGGGACGTGACCCCGCCGAAATGCCACTTGCGATCGAGAGTCTGAAGATCTGGCGCTCGCTGGAACTCAATAATCGAATCGAAACCGGGTTTCGCAATACCGGGATCTGCTACCTGTGCAGAACGGCGGAAGAGGAGGCCAAGGTCGAAGAGTGGGCAAGGACGGGGGAGGCATTCGGCCTCGAGCAACAGGTCCTGGACAGCAGCAGAATTGCCCGCCTGCTTCCGGCCGCAGCCAAGGGTTTCACACTTGGCTTGCACACGCCTTCAGATGGCCGAGCCGAACCATCGCTCGCCACGCCTGCCCTGGCCAGGAAGGCCCGGGAACTCGGGGCGGTTCTGCTGGAAGGTTGTGCCGTCCGGGGGTTCGAGACTGCCCGCGGCATGGTGTCCGAAGCTGTCACCGAATTCGGTGCCATCCGGTGCGATGCCATCGTGGTTGCCGGCGGAGCCTGGACGCGCCTGTTCCTGGGAAATGCCGGTGTACGTTTTCCGCAGTTGCGGATACTTGCGACGGCAGCGCGGGTGGACGGGGTGGAAGATGCGCCGGACATGCCTGTCGGCGGCGGTGACTTCGCATTTCGCAAGAGACTCGATGGCGGATTCACGATTGCACTCAGAAACACCAACATCGCACCTCTCGTTCCCGACAGTCTGAGACTGTTCACCGATTTCCTTCCAGCAGTGAAGAAACACTGGCGTGAACTTCGCTTTGAGCTTGGCAGGCAGTTCGTGTCCGAACTCAAGACACCACGCCGTTGGTCGGTTGACGAAAGAACGCCATTCGAAACCCACCGGACGCTTGATCCGGCTCCACGGGACTCCCTGAATCGCAAGGCCCTCATTGCCCTGTGTCGGGCGTTCCCGTCATTTGCGGCGGCCCGCACCACGCACGGTTGGGCGGGCCTGATCGACACGACACCGGATGAATTGCCGGTTCTCGACAGCGTTGATCGGTATCCGGGACTGTTCGTTGCGTCCGGCTTTTCCGGCCATGGATTCGGTACCGGCCCAGCAGCAGGGTTGCTGATGGCCCAGCTGGTAAACCGCGAATCGCCATGCGTCGTCCCGAAACCGTTCGGCCTGTCGCGATTTGAACCCTCTCGCCGGGCGGCGGCAGAATGACAGACGCCAGACCCACGGGATGGCGGGCCGGAGTAGATTCGGGTGGAACGTTCACGGACATTTGCCTCTATGATGAAAGAACCGGTCGGATGGACATATGGAAGACATCCTCCACGCCGGACGACCCATCCCGCGGCATCCTCGATGCGATGTCCGAAATATTCGAGCGGGTCGGAATCCGCATGAGCGATCTGACCTACTTCGGTCACGGAACAACTGTCGCAACCAACGCGCTGATAGAACTCGAGGGCGCAAGAACGGGCCTGATCACGACGGCCGGCTTTCGAGACCTTCTCGAGATTGGCCGGCAGAGGCGCCCAAGCCTCTACGACATGATGGCTGACAAACCGAAGCCCCTCGTTCCCCGGGATCGTCGGATCGACGTGCCGGAACGTCTGCGCCCGGATGGCAGCATCGAGTGTCAACTGGACGTCCAGTCCGTGAGAATCGCCGCGCGCAAGCTGGCTGAAAAGGGTGTGGACGCGGTTGCGGTATGCTTTCTCTACAGCTTTCTTGATGCAAGCCACGAACGGGCGGCGGCGGCTTTACTGGCGGACGAAATCGACGATGCCTTTATCACTGTTTCAAGCGACGTCGCCCCCGAGTTTCGGGAATTTGAACGACTGTCGACGACTGTCGTGAACGCCTTTCTTGGACCGGTGATGAAGCGGTTTGTCACCCGGCTCGACACCTGCCTGCGAGAAGCTGGAATTCCCGTCCCTGTCCACCTCACGCAGTCCAACGGAGGAGTCATCGGCGTGGAGACCGCAGCGGCCCACCCGGTACGAACATTGCTGTCGGGACCCTCGACAGGCGTTGTTGCGGCACAGGAAATTGCGCGGAGAGCTGGTTTCGAAAGCGTGATCACACTTGATGCCGGCGGCACCTCGTCCGACGTTGCCTTGCTCGAGAACGGTGTTTGCAAGCGATCAGCCGAGGGCGAGGTGCATGGCTATCCCATCAAGCTTCCGATGCTCGACATTCATACGGTGGGCGCTGGTGGCGGATCGATTGCATGGGTGGACAGCGGGGGCCTCCTCAAGGTTGGGCCCCGGAGTGCCGGCGCCCTTCCCGGGCCCGCCTGCTACGGAAGAGGTGGGCAGGAGCCAACTGTGACCGACGCAAATGTCGTGCTGCAGACTCTCAATCCCGTCTCCATCCTGGATGGAAGGATGAGGATACGGAAGGGCATGGCCGCCGCCGCCGTGTCCGGGCTTGCCGAGCCTCTCGGAATGAGTCTCAACCGGACCGCCCAAGGGATAATCTCCGTCGCAACCGCGAACATGGCCAGAGCCATTCGCGTGATTTCGGTGCAGAGGGGTCACGATCCTCGAGACTATGCGCTGATGGCGTTTGGCGGAGCCGGACCGCTCCATGCAGCGCGGCTGGCCCGGGAGCTCGAAATCTCCCGGATCATCGTGCCGCCCGCGCCGGGCGCACTTTGCGCGCTCGGGCTCCTGATGACCGATCTGAAGGCGGATTTTTCCCGGACCCACAGGATTTCAATGTCCCCGGACGCAGCATCTGAAGTGTCGGACATCTACGATGTACTGGCAGACCGAGCCACGCGCTGGCTCGACCGGGAATCCATTCCGTCAGCAAGGCGAATGCTCATCCGCACGGCCGACCTGCGCTATGTTGGCCAGAACCATGAACTGCAGGTGCCGGTCCCTGCAGGTCCGATCGCCGCCGCCAGTATCGACCGGGTCGCGGACAATTTCGAGGCCGCACATCGCCAACGCTTCGGGTTTGCCGTGGAGGGTGAATCCATCGAATTCGTAACCTTGAGAATCGAGGCGCTCGGGCTTGTCAACAAGACGGAACCTGCAGGGGCGACAATTCGAGAACACACGGGTTCACCCGAACCGCGGGACAGGCGGAGCGTCTGGCTGTCGGAAGCGGGCGGGCCAGTTGACTGCCCTGTCTTTTCCAGATCGGATCTACTGCCCGGACAGACAATTGAAGGTCCGGCAATTGTGGAACAGATGGACACGACCACGCTGATATTGCCGGAAATGCTGGTCCAGATCGATGCACGGCATAACCTGATCCTGGAGCTGGCCTGATGGCAGGCATGGATCCGATCACGGTGGAAGTCATTGGCTCCGCACTTTCCTCCATCGTTGAGGAGATGGGCGAGGCGCTTGTCCGGGCATCCTATTCCACCAACATCAAGGAACGGCGCGACTGTTCGACCGCCCTGTTCGACCGAAACGGCAAGACCCTGTGCCAAGCCGAACACATCCCGATGCATCTGGGAAGCTTCATTGGCGTGATCGGCCACATTTGCGACCACTTTGACGCGGAGGAGTTTCGCGCCGGAGATGTGTTCATGGCCAATGATGCCTATACGGGCGGTGGCACCCACCTGCCGGACATCGTGCTGGCCGAGCCCGTGTTCTTTGACGGGGTCCAGGTCGCCTGGGCCGTGAATACGGCACACCATGCCGACTTCGTCGACCGTGGCCACGACCACATATACCAGGAGGGGTTGCGGATTCCTCCGGTCCGGCTCTACCGGGAGGGCAAGCTGCAGGAAGACCTGCTGGCAGTGTTTCTTCTCAACTGCCAGGTGCCTGACGAGCGGATGTCCGACATCCGCGCGCAGATGGCGGCCAACCAGCTGGGCGTCCAGCGTCTGCGGGATCTTTGCTCCAAGTATGGAGTGGAAACCGTAATGGCGGCCGGCGATGCCCTCCTGGACTATGCCGAGCGGAAGATGCGGGCCGGAATCGCGTCGATTCCCGACGGCACCTATCGATTCGAGGACGTGTTCGACAGCAACGTGTTTCCCGAGGTGCTGCAGCTCTCCGTCGAGATCACGGTCGCCGGTTCAGACATTTCACTGGAATTCGATGGGCCACCCCAGATCCGCGCCGGATTGAACATGGTGTACACTGCGCTTCTTTCCGCGTGCTACTATGCGGTCAAGTCCGTCGTTGATCCGACAATTCTGCCCAATGCCGGCCTTGCACGTCCGATTTCGGTGTCGGCACCCGGTGGATCCATCCTGAATTGCCAGCATCCAGCCGCGGTGGATGGAAGGGTTGCAACCTGTCAGCGGGTCGCAGACCTTGTTTTCGGGGCACTTGCCCAGGCACTTCCGGGCAAGGTCGCCGCGGCGGGAAACGGATGTTGCACAAGCGCGGTGTTCAGCGGAACCCGCAGCGAAGGATCGATATGGGTCTACCTCGAGACCATCGGGGGCGGAGGCGGCGCCCGACCATCGGCGGATGGACTTTCGGGCATTCACGTTCACCTGACGAACACGTCGAACCTGCCGGTGGAGGCGCTTGAGCCGGAATACCCACTGACACTGCTGTGTTACGAACTTGCCAACGGGTCGGCAGGTATCGGGGAATTTCGTGGTGGCCTCGGGATTTGCCGGGTTTACCGGGCGGACCGCGCATGCAGGCTCACGATCGAGGGATCGAGGATTGTGTCCAGACCCTGGGGGCTGGAAGGAGGCGGAAACGCCGCTGGCACGAAACTGGACGCGGGAGCGGAGAGTGGCGAATTCTCGGGCACAATTGACCTCGCGCCCGGGCAGATCGTGTCGATTACAACCGCGGGCGGTGGAGGTTACGGTCCGCCGGAATTGCGGTCCGCAGCAGCGGTTTCCCGGGACGTGGAAGAGGACATTGTAACCGCAGCCAGTGCCGAGGAAGCATACGGTCACTCGTGCAGTGACTGACGGATCGATTTCCTCTGGTTCCTGTCCCTTGTTGAGTTCCCTGAACGAGTGGAGGAACCCGCGGGGGCCGCATTCCAGGTCAACCCCGAATGTCCGGATATGCAGCCAAACTGCTGAATTCCGCTCGGGGAAGCACAGCCACTCCCCGGACCGCGGACTCGGCGCCTTCAAGGCCTCGACATGCGGAGTTTGGACGAAGACGTAAAATCGAGCGGCATCCGGAACATTGCCCAGGCCGGGGGGTCGAATGCGGCAAGGAACCGGGAAGGGCCATCGGGTATCCGGCAACTGGCAAATGCGCGTGCAGCGACCGAATTCAGGACTGCGAGTTGATGCGGGTGTCTCGCGAGCACACCGATGCATACACGCCCGAAGATCTCCTGCCATTCAGCCCAGAGGTGAAAGCTTGCAAGGCTGTCGGACCCCATCAGCCAAACAAACCGCGCATTCGGGTTCAGGGATTGCAGAAGGTCCAGAGTATCGAACGTAAGGTGAAGACCCGCCCTTGCTTCCAGGTCCGAGAAGTGAACCCGCGGATGATTGAGCACCGACCTGGCAGCAACAATGCGCTCCGCCACATCCGCAGGACTTCGCAACTTCAGAGGATTCCCTGATGAGAAGAGCCACCACACCCGGTCGAGCGCAATCTGCTTCATCGCCCACCGGGTTGCGTGGCCGTGCCCGGAATGAGGAGGATCAAACGACCCGCCAAACAGGCCGATTCGAAACCCGTCTGGACAGTAAGGAACCTCACATCGCAATCCTGCGCGCATCTATCCGGAACTCCCCTGCCCGATTTCGCTGCCGATCCGGCCCGCGAGCGTGGGTCTGCCACTCAACATCTGTTGCCGAGCCCAGGCTGAAACTATAGGTATTCGCATCCCCAAGGCAATTCCGGCCCAACACATGTCCAAGCACGAGTTCGTATACCACATGGACGGAGTCTCGAAGACCTATCCCGGCGGGAAGAAATGCTTCGAGAACATCCGGTTGTCCTTCTATCCGGGCGTGAAAATCGGTGTCGTTGGTGTCAATGGTTCGGGAAAGTCCACTCTCATGCGCATCATGGCGGGACTGGACACCGAGTTTACCGGCGAGGCGTGGCCCGAAAAGGATGTCACCGTCGGGTACCTGCCGCAGGAGCCCGTACTCGATGATGCCCTCGATGTCCGCGGCAACGTCATGCTCGGCGTCGCCGCGCATCAACGCCTGCTTGACCGGTTCAACGAGTTGGCGATGGACTACTCCGAGGAGAATGCCGACGAGATGGCCCTCCTTCAGGACCAGATCGATTCCCTCGGGCTGTGGGACCTCGATTCCCGGATCGACCAGGCAATGGATGCGCTTCGATGTCCTCCCGACGATACGGCCGTTTCCACCCTGTCTGGAGGTGAGAGACGGCGGGTCGCATTGTGCCGGCTGCTGCTCGAGACACCCGATCTTCTTCTTTTGGACGAACCCACGAATCACCTGGATGCCGAGACCGTCGACTGGCTGCAGAAGCACCTGATCGAATACAGGGGAACCTGCCTGATCGTCACCCATGACCGGTACTTTCTCGACGAGATCACCGGCTGGATACTCGAACTGGACAGGGGGCGGGGAATCCCGTTCGAGGGGAACTACTCGAACTGGCTGGAGCAGAAGGCAAGACGGCTGGAACAGGAAGCTCGCGAGGAAAAGTCCCGGAAGAGAACTCTCAGCAGGGAACTCGAGTGGATTCGCACGAGCCCGCGAGCCCGCCAGGCCAAGCAGAAGGCCAGGATCAACGCCTATGACGAAATGGCAGGCCAGTCCGTGCGAGAGCGAATCGGCAGGGCCCAGATCGTCATTCCCAATGGACCGCGACTCGGTTCGAACGTGATTGACGTCGATGGTCTCTCGAAGGCCATGGGCGACAAGCTCGTCATCGAGGGTCTCTCCTTCTCCCTTCCTCCCGGAGGGATTGTTGGCGTGATCGGTGCAAATGGCATGGGCAAGACGACGCTGTTTCGCATCATTTCCGGCGAACTGGATCCGGATGCCGGGACCGTGGAGGTTGGGGAAACCGCGATGATTTCCTATGTCGACCAGAACCGGGATGATCTTGATCCGGGCAAGACTGCCTGGGAGGAGATTTCCGGCGGGCACGATGCAATCGAACTCGGCGACACCGAAGTCAATTCGCGTGCCTACTGTTCATCGTTCAATTTCCGGGGGTCGGACCAGCAGAAACGAACGGGAATGCTCTCGGGCGGCGAACGAAACCGTGTCCATCTCGCCAAGCTGTTGAAATCGGGTGGAAATGTTCTGCTGCTGGATGAACCCACGAACGACCTGGATGTCGAGACACTGCGCGCGCTTGAGGATGCGCTGGAGGATTTTGCAGGCTGCGCCATGCTCATTTCCCATGACCGGTTTTTCCTCGATCGCCTGTGCACGCATGTGCTGGCATTCGAGGGTGATGCGCATGTCGAATGGTTCGAAGGCAACTTCGACGCCTATCTCCAGGACAAGATCAGGCGGCTCGGGCCGGACTCCGTCAGCCCGAAACGTCCAAAATACAGGAAGTTCGTTCGTTGAACCGGATGCAGACCGGTTGCCCGACTGTCAGCAATGGTGCGAATCGGACATCGCGACACCTTCAGCTTCTCGCATGACAGGGCCTTGCGGTTTCGATAGGCGTGTTTGGACGACCCCCTGAATGCAAGCAATTTCATCGGACACGCCGGGCAGAGTGATCCGGTACTGTCGTGTATTCGGCCTCTCGATGCGGCATCTCAACGCGCCGCGGGCCAGTATGGAGATACGAGGATCAGGTGCAATTCGGTGAGGCGGCCGGGCTTTGGCAGCGCGAGGTGTCTGCAGATTCGGTCAAGCTTGCCGTCCACTTGCCGAATGGATCCCCTTCAAGCCTGCTGACTGGATGATGCGGCTGGTTTGATCTTCAGCTTCCGATGACCCTCCAACCGAGAAACGTGCCTGAGGTGCTGGCACATCTCCACAATATCGTTCCTGCCATCCTGAGATCCGTGGATGACGCCGCAGGAAAAGATGATGGGAATGAAGGTTCGCGAGGCGGAATAATTCGACAGGCATGAGCGCCCGGACGATTTCCTGGAGGGGGAAGGCGGGAGCGGCCGGTTCTGCTGGTCGTGGATTTGAAAAGGCAGGTGGCCAGCAGAAGTCCGGACGGGAAGGAGGCGTGCGACAAGCCATGTCAAGCCTGATCATCATTCCCGAAAGGCGTTCATCCAAGCGCGCCAGTCGACAATGAATCAGGTCTTCAACAATTCCGGGAGCCGGGAGCGGCAGTGGGGACCGAGGGACCTCGCCATGGCTCCGTGCTGGCCGGAGCCCATCGAGAAGGACCCGGACCGGCAGGGCGCTTGTTTGCAGTGGCACCGGTACCTATACTGGATCGCATGGCACACGCTTCAGCGATACTGCCGACCCCCAGCCGGGAAGAGTTCCTGGCCCGGGTGAAGGAGCTTCAGGGCAAGCCGGTGAACTGGCATGAGCCCCGGACTGTGGTCGTGTGCGTGTTGACCAAGGTCAATGCACCCTGCCATCGGCAACTCAACGCGGAAGAACTGGCCGAAGCGCTGAGGGCCGGGAATATCAACCTTTCCCAGGTCGACTCGTTCTACACGGAGATCGACGTGGAGGCGCAGTTGATCTTCGCTGCCGAACTCGGCGTTCCGAAAGTTGCGTTGCGCCGGACCGCAGAGGCGCTGACCAGACACACCCGCGAGGACCTGCCGCTGTTGGCGACGTGATGGCGGCCTCCTGGGAACGGATGCTGGCCAACGCGTTCATCATCATCGACGAAGTGGAACGGAATGGTGGCGAGCTGGAGGGAATGACGCTGGGCGGCGGCACCGCGCTGATGTTGCAGATTGGTCACCGCGACAGCCGCGACATCGACTTCTTTCTTCCTGACCCACAACTTTTGGGGTTTTTCACTGCCGCGGTGGCCGACATGGAGGCCTGGCTGCCGGGAGCCAGCTACAGGGGGGATGGCTCCCTCTACCTGAAGGTTGCCTTCGAAGGGGTCGGGGAGATCGACTTCATCGCCGCGGCGCCCGTCATTGATGTTTCCCCGATCGAGCGGACCATTCACGGGCGACAACTTCTGCTGGAAGCGGTGCCGGCGATCATCGCCAGCAAGGTGTACTACCGCGGCAGCCATCTCAAGGTGAGGGATATCTTCGATATCGCCGCTGCCTGCGAGGCTGGCCACCACGCGGCAATTCGTGAGTGCCTCGCAAGGATACCGGCAGAGTCGGCGGTGGCGCTGGAGCGCCTCGACCAGCTGCCGTCCGGGCGGCTTGTGGAACTGATGCCACGGGAGAGCGTCCGGCCCGGTTTCAGACACCTGCTGGAAGAAGCACCTTCAATTGCGCGGAAGGTCCTTAAACTTCAGCCTGGGTTTCGAGCGGAAATCGATGAAAACGCGTCCGAGGTCCAGGGCAAGGAAGACTCTTGAGGCAACCGCGATCCGTAAAAGCCTCTCTGCCTTACGGCGAGGCCAACCGGAACTTCACTCTCCGGGCAGTGCGATTCCGGACTTGGAGCCGGTCGCCGTACGACGTTGGCAAATCAGGATGCAGGGACCGATGATCGGGCCGCAGTCGGCAGCAATTCCACATTCGGATTTCCTCGATTTGCGGGCGCAATGTGGCCAAGACCGACGCCTGCGGCCGTGCCTGCTGTCGCCTGCATAACAACGGCCTCAATGTGATGAACTTCGGTTGCAGCCTGGAGCGGAAATTCGGACATGGCAGGCACAGGCTTTCTGGTGATCTGCCGTTGCTGCTCGATACACGGCGGCAACTGTCGGTTGGCCTGACAGTGCGGGCACCACGGCGACCGCCATAACACTGCGGCAGGCCTTACGCCGGAAGGACTGCGACCACACACACAATCCGTACGAAGCAACAACACACACTTGCAAACAGGGGAATAAACCAAGAGTAGAGTTGCTGCCCGCCTGTCGGGCGCCGTTGAACGAGCAATCCGTAGGCTGTAACGTGCTGGCCCGACCGGCATCCCTGTCGGCACAGCAACCCGGGCGGAACCCGCTACCAACCTGCAACAACCGGAGTAGAATTCATGTCGAAGATCGGCATCATGCTGTGCGGTCACGGATCGCGATCCGAAAGCGCGGTCGATCAATTCGCCGCCATGGCGAAATGCATGCCGGAGAAGTTTCCGGGCTGGCCCGTCGAGTATGGTTACCTCGAATTCGCCAATCCGGTCATACGTACCGGACTTGATCGCCTGCGTCAGGCGGGATGCGATCACATACTGGCAGTTCCGTGCATGCTGTTTGCTGCCATGCATGCAAAGAACGACATTCCGTCGGTCCTGAATGCCTATTCGCGCGAACACGGCATTCGAATTGACTATGGCCGTGAACTGGGTGTCGACCCGAAGCTGATTGCCGCTTCAGCCGACAGGATCAGCAAAGCTGTCGAGGTTGCCGACCAATCCGGCAATTCCGTAGCTGCGGACCGGACCTGCCTTGTCGTCATCGGGCGAGGCGCATCCGACCCGGACGCCAACTCCAATGTATCGAAGGTCGCCCGGCTGCTCTGGGAAGGAATGGGTTTCGGCTGGTGTGAAACGGGTTATTCGGGCGTTACCTTTCCCCTGGTCGAACCATGCCTCGAACACGTGGTCAGACTCGGCTACCGCCGGGTAATCGTGTTTCCCTACTTCCTGTTCACCGGCGTTCTCGTCGATCGCATCTACGGCTTTACGGACCATGTGGCTCGGCAGAACCCGGAGATTGATTTTGTGAAGGCCGGTTTCCTGAACGATCATCCCCTTGTGCTCGAGACATTCGCCGAACGGGCCAGGGAAATCCTCTCTGGCGACACCGCGATGAACTGCTCGTTGTGCAAATACAGGAGCAGGCTGCCCGGCTTCGAAGATGAAGTCGGATTGCCGCAGGAAAGCCACCATCACCATGTCGAAGGACAGGGGGCTTCCGCTCCAGGCTCGAACGTCGCGGAATGCCCGCTTTGCGACGACTTCTGCACCGGCGTCTGCAGGCTTGGTGACCAGGACCAGGACCCGGACTCGCATCACCACGGGCATGATCACGGTGACGGCGCACATCACCACCACCACCATCCGCCCTACCCTCACAGCGCCCATCCGCACGGGCCGGAGAGCGCAAGGCGGCACCTGAAACCAGAAAATTGAACTACGAAAAGCTACCCGAGCGTATCTACGAGATGAGCTTTGCCCAGGTTCGGCAGGAAGCCGATCTCGGCCGTTTCACCAGGTATCAGCAGGAGATCGCGGTACGAGTCATCCATGCATGCGGTATGGTCGACATCGCTTCACAACTCGCGTTTTCTCCAGGGTTCGATCAAGCCGGGCGTGGTGCTCTCATGCGCGGGGCGCCAATTCACTGCGACGGGAGAATGACCGCGGCTGGCATCATTCGCCGGGCATTGCCCGCAGACAGCAGGATCGTCGTGTCAGTCGACAGCCCGGAGGCCGAGGAACGGGCCAGGAAACAGGGCACAACCAGGTCGGTCGCTGCCGTCGACGAATGGTTGCCGGAACTGGACGGGTCGGTCGTGGTAATCGGCAATGCGCCCACGGCACTCTACAGGTTGCTCGAAATCGTGGATGCAGGCGGACCTGCACCGGCATTGGTCATCGGATTCCCGGTCGGTTTCGTCGGAGCGGCGGAAAGCAAGACGGAACTCATGGGAAAGCGCCGCGGATTCGAGTATCTGACACTTCCCGGGCGGCGGGGCGGGTCGGCCATGGCAGCCGCGGCGGTCAATGCCATCGCTTCGGGCTGCCGGGATTGAGAGTGGAGCAAGGCACGTGACGCACTGGATTGATGTCATAGGCATAGGTGAGAATGGCCTGGCAGGCCTCTCGGAGCCGGCGCTGGCCGCCCTTGAACAGGCTGAGGTCGTCATTGGCGGCAACCGTCATCACGACCTGGCCCCCGACCTCAAGGCAGAACGAGTCAGGTGGCCCGAACCGTTCTCACTCATGATAGAAAGGATCAGGGGATACCGGGGTCGCAGGGTGGCACTGCTCGTTACCGGCGATCCATTATGGTATTCCGCAGGTACCAGGATAGCCAGGGAGTACCCTCTGTCCGAAGCCTGTTTCCATCCGCAACTGTCCGCATTCCAGCTTGCCTGTGCCCGGATGGGCTGGAGCGTTGCGGACACGGAAACGCTCACGGTCCACGGCAGGCCTGCCGAACAGATCCTTCCCTGGTTCGCACCTGAAGCAAGGCTGGCAGTGCTGACCAGTGGCAACGAGGATCCCGGCACGATCGCTGGCCTGCTGGTCGACAACGGATTCGGCCCCAGCAGGCTGACTGTACTTGCGGCACTCGGGGGACCTGAAGAGCAGCGCCTGTCGGGAATTGCGGAAGAGTGGGCAAGAGACAATCCTCGTGACTCCGTTCCACCATTCCATACCCTGTGCATCGAGTGCCAGGCCGCTCCCGGGACGCTGCCGGTTCCCAGGGGCCCGGGACTGCCGGACCACGTGTTCGAGACCGACGGCAACTTCACGAAGCAGGAACTCCGTGCCATCACGGTCTGTGCGCTCGCGCCCCGCAGGCGCGCCCTGCTCTGGGATGTTGGCACGGGATGCGGAACTGTTGCCATCGAATGGATGCGTTCTGCCAGGGATGCCGAGGCAATCGGCATCGACAAGAATGCGAAGCGGCTGGAACTGGCGAAAGGAAATGCCCGGCGGCTCGGAACACCGAGGCTGCAACTCGTGGAGGGAGTCGCCCCGGATGCGCTTTCGGACCTGCCGGATCCCGATGCCGTGTTCGTGGGCGGCGGGCTTGATCCCGACCTGTTCGAAGCAGCCATTTCCCGTCTCAGGCCGTGCGGCCGCCTCGTTGCAAATGCCGTGACCCTTGAAGGCGAGTCGATCCTCGCGGCGATGCAACGAACCCGCGGGGGAGAGTTGACCAGGATTTCCGTGGCCCGGGCAACCGGGCTGGGAAGGTCCACGGGATGGCGGCAATTCATGCCCATTACGCAGTGGAGGTTCAGCCGATGAAAGGAACGCTGCGCTGCGTGGGTCTTGGCCCGGGTGACCCGGAACTCATAACGCGCAAGGCGGAACGGTTGATCCGCGCCGCGATGGTCATAGCCTATCCTTCGCCCGCGGGTGGAACCAGCTTTGCCCGGAGCATCGCCAGCGAACTGCTGCGACGGGATGTCGTCGAGATCCCCATTGAAGTCCCGATGCAGATTGAGCGATTTGCCGCTCTCGACGCTTATGACGCTGCCGCGTCGGAGATCTCCTTCCACCTGGAAAACGGCGATGATGTTGTCGTTCTCTGCCAGGGTGATCCGTTCTTCTACGGATCGTTCATCTATCTGTTCGAGAGAATCGACAGGCGTTTCGACATCGAGGTCGTTCCGGGGGTCACCTCGATGACGGCCTGTGCTGCTGCTGCGCTACAACCGCTCTGCGGGCGGCAGGAAGAACTGACGATACTTCCGGCAATGCTGTCCGGAACTGAAATCAGCAACAGGCTCGTGTCACCGAACCCGTTCGTCATCATCAAGGTCGGGCGGCACATCGCAAAGGTCAAGGAGGTCCTTAACCGGCTCGGGCGAATCGACGAGGCGGTCTACGTGTCGCATGCCAGTCTTCCGCACCAGAGTGCGCTTCCACTCCGGGATGCTCCGGAACCGGCGCCATACTTTTCCACCGTCATTGTTCCAGGGAAAAACCTGCTTGCCGTCACCTGACCCCAGAATCCTGTGCCTGGAGCCGTCCGGGATCGCGACGGCGGTCTCCATTTCGAAACATCTCGATGCGCCCCTGATACTGCGAACAGGCCTCGAAACGGAGTGGAGACACGAAATCCGGGCCGACTTTGCCGGGACCCTTAGGGAGTGCTTTGCCGCGGGTTATCCAGTCATCGGAGTCTGCGCTGCAGGAATCCTGATCCGATCGCTGGCGCCGCTGATACGCAGCAAGAGGCAAGAGCCTCCGGTGGTATGCGTCGCGGAAGACGGCAGCTCCGTCATTCCGCTGCTCGGAGGCCATTCCGGCGGAAATGAACTTGCGCGGCGGATCGCCGGAGCAATCTCCGCCCACGCGGCAATCACGACGGCAAGCGAACTCAGGCTAGGAGTGGCACTGGATCACCCACCCGAGGGATGGAAGCTTGAAAACCCTGGCGATGCCAAGGGCATTGTTGCCGCGATGCTGGCTGGCAAACCGGCAAGGGTCAGCGGCAGGGCTGCCTGGCTTGATCCGCTGGAGTCGCAGGCCAATGTGAAGATAAGCGACGCGCCCGGAACGAATGCACCGATAGTGCTCCAGGTTGCCGGTGTCGGTTGCCTGACCTACAGGCAAGTGAATCTGGTGCTTGGTGTGGGCTCGGTACGCAACTGCCCGGAAGACGAACTTGTCGGTCACGCAAAGTCGGTGCTGGCACATGAAGGCCTCTCGGCACATGCCGTCGAAGCGGTGTATTCCGTTGACGCGAAGTCGGATGAAGCTGCGGTGCATGCGCTGGCGCGGAATCTCGGCGTCGAGGCAAGGTTCTTTTCACCGGACCGGCTGGAACGCGAAACAGGGAGGCTGGCAAACCCGTCGAAGACCGTTTTCCGGGAAATCGGTTGCCACGGCGTGTGCGAAGCGGCAGCCCTTGCTGCCGCCGGCCCACAGGGCCGGTTGCTCGTGGCCAAGCAAAAGTCGGTGAATTCAACCTGTGCTGTCGCCGAGATCGGCAGCCCGCGCGGCGACAGGGGCAGCTCCCGGGGCAGGCTCTTCCTGGTCGGGCTGGGGCCAGGAAGGCCGGAATACCGCACGCTCGAAGCGATGCGGCTTCTCGCGGAGGCTGACGACCTGGTGGGTTACCGGAACTATATCGGCATGGTCGGCCAGCTTGTGCACGGCAAGGTCATTCACGATTTCGACATTGGCGAAGAAAGGGAAAGATGCCGCTTTGCGCTTGAACGCGCTGGCGAAGGCAGAACCGTGGCGCTGGTCTGCTCCGGGGATGCCGGGATCTACGCGATGGGTTCACTGGTCATGGAACTGCTCTCGGTCGGTGACGGGCCAGGAGGCGTAAGTGCCGCCGCGCGCCGGGCAGCCGTCGTCAGCACTGCCGGCATCACCGCCATGCAGGCTGCATCCGCCAGAGCAGGTGCAATGCTGGGTCATGACTTTTGCGCGATATCGTTGTCGGATCTTCTCACGCCACGTGACGAAATCGTTGACCGGATTCGCGCCGCCGCCAAGGGCGACTTCGTCATTGCGTTCTACAATCCGGTCTCGAGGAAACGCCGGCAGTTGATCGAGGAGGCAAGGCGCATTCTCCTCGGGTCCCGTCCGCCCGAAACCCCGGTTGTCATCGGCCGAAACCTTGGCCGCGACGATGAACAACTCGCGCTGATCCGGCTGGACGCTCTCCGCGCCGATGATCTCGACATGCTGACAGTCGTTCTCGTCGGCAGCAGCAATTCCAGTGCGTTTTCCGCGGGAGACAGCTCTGCCGGCGCCGGAGGCTGGCACGTCTACACGCCCAGGGGGTACAATTCCCGTGAAGGGAAGGCCGAATGACGGTTTATTTCATCGGCGCGGGACCCGGTGATCCCGGTCTGATCACCCTGCGCGGCAAGGATCTGATCGAAAGCTGCCCCGTTTGTCTTTACGCCGGTTCCCTGGTTCCCCGCAGGATCGTCGAATATGCCCCAAGGGGGGCAAGGGTCCTGGACACGGCAGAAATGACGCTCGAGGACATTGTCGGCGAGATGACCGAGGCGACCCGTGACGGCAAGGATGTCGCACGTGTGCACTCGGGCGATCCCAGCCTCTACGGAGCAATCGCCGAACAGATCCGGCACCTGGCAGCAGCCGGAATCCGATACGAGATTGTACCCGGTGTCCCGGCCTTCGCCGCGGCTGCCGCCGCCTGTGGCATTGAACTGACGATTCCCGAGGTTTCCCAGACCGTTATCCTGACCCGAACCGCAATGAAGTCCTCCGGAATGCCGGAATTCGAGGATCTGGAGATCCTCGGCCAGTCGGGCGCAACCCTCGCAATTCACCTTTCGATCAGAAACACGAGAGCCATCCAGCGCAAGCTCATTCCCTTGTATGGAGGTAACTGCCCGGTTGTCGTGGCGTACCGGGTCGGATGGCCGGACCAGTTGATCATCAGGACCGATCTTGACGCCCTCCAGACCCGGGTCAGGGATCACAAGCTCACGCGCACGGCGCTGGTCCTGGTCGGGAAAGCCCTGGCACCGGGCGATTTTCGCGACAGCGCCCTCTACGACCCGTCCCACCCGCATGTGCTGAGGCCGTTTACCAACCGGAAGGCAGATCGCTCCGGAGCGAATCAGCAGCGCAAATCACGTGGGCAAAGGACCCGCTGACCCTGCCGTCCTGGCAACCGATCCGGCCCAGGGCCACGCCGTCAGCATCAGTTGCGTCGAACAGGTGTCGGCCCACATGGCCGCCTTCGCTGCATGAATAATGGAATTCGTGCCCGGCCAGCGTTCCCTCAAGGGGTGCGCCGTCGAGGGCGCGCAGGAAACGATAGCCCAGGTGCAGCCTGGGGTTTCTGAAGGACGTCGAATGGGGCAACAGGCCGAGCATCCGATGCCGCATCCCTTCCCCGTCAGTGATTTCCTGTCCGAGCACCATGTAGCCGCCGCATTCACCGTAGACGACTGCCTGCCTGGCAACGGCGCGCTGCATGCCCCGGCGAAATCGGGCACAATCTGCGAGTTTCCCGGCATGCAGTTCAGGAAAGCCACCCGGTAGGAATACAGCGTCGGCGTCCTCAACCGGCATCTGGTCATCCAGCGGCGAGAAGAATGACAATTCGGCCCCTCCCCGGCGCCATCCCGCAAGGATGTGCTCGTAGATGAAAGCGAATGCCACGTCACGGGCGATGGCTATGCGCTGCCCCAGCGGTCGAACCGGAGGTCGGACACTCCCACCTGCAATGCCAGCGGATGACGCCGAGGCCAGCAATCCGTCCACATCGATACCGGATTCGGCGGCATGCGCCGCATGGTCAAGAAATTCCTCGATACGAGGATGCTCTCCCGCCGGGACCAGTCCCAAATGGCGGGATGGCAGTTCCAGGCGTTCATCCTTGAGCAATCCACCAAAGACCCTGATGCCGTGACGGGCCATGGCTGACCTCACGATTCTTCCATGTCTCTCCGAACCCAGCCTGTTCAGGATCACTCCCTGGATGCGGGTCTCCGGATATGCGCTCTTCATTCCGAGTACGGAAAGCACGGAGGAATCACTCTGTCCTCTGACGTCGATCACCAGGATGACCGGTAGCCCGAGGGCATGGGCAAGCCTTGCCGGACTTCCTTCGCGGTCGGGGCCGGCGCCGTCGATCACGCCCATTGCCCCTTCTACCAGCAGGAATCTGGCGGGCCCATCTCCAAGGCAATTCTCCTCCACCAGTCCCCGAAGTCCGGCGACGGGCATGGCCCATTGGTCCAGATTGACCGAAGCGCGCCCGGATGCGGCTTCCTGCAACGTCGGATCAATATAGTCCGGACCGCACTTTGCCCCCTGGACCGGAATGCCATTCCTCGACAGAAGTCGCAGCAACCCGAGGGTGACGGTCGTCTTGCCCGAAGAGGAGGCTGGAGCGGCAAGAATGATGCCCCTGACCGGCGTCACCACGAACTGCCCCATTCACCGGACAATTCACTCGACAGGGGATCAAGTGATCTCGGCCTCGCGCCATCAAGCTGGGCAAGCCAGTCGATTGCGAGTCGCATCCTGACATTCTGCCCAATGCAGACGATTGCCGGCGATCCCAATCCATGCCGTTTCACATCGGCAACCGAATTGCCGAGTGTCGTTTCGACGATCTTCTGCCCGGGCAGCGTGGCGTTCTGTATCACCAGGACCGGCTCGGACCCCGGCTTGCCGCCCTTCATCAGCAATTCCGTGATTTCTCCCAGGCTCGACATGGCCATGTAGAGCACGATGAGTTGGCTGGCCCTTGAAATCCCGACCCAGTCAACTGCATTGGGGGCGACGCCCCGCCGGTCATGGCCGGTCACGAATGTAATGGACTGGTTGGTATCCCGGTGGGTAACAGGCACGCCTGCATAGGCAAGGCCCGCGATCCCCGCCGTGATCCCCGGCGTAATCCTGATTGGAACCCCTTCCCGCACCAGCGCAAGTGCTTCCTCTCCTCCTCGACCAAAGACGAAGGGGTCGCCGCCCTTCAACCGGGCAACGCGTTTGCCCTCCCTTGCCAAGGCAATGAGCCGAAGGGTGATGTCTGCCTGGTTCGGGGAGGGTTTGCCCCCTCGCTTTCCGGCATAGACCACCTCGACGCCGTCACGCGCGAATTCGAGCA
Organism: Paracoccaceae bacterium; assembly: GCA_963664715.2. Taxonomy (GTDB): domain Bacteria; phylum Pseudomonadota; class Alphaproteobacteria; order Rhodobacterales; family Rhodobacteraceae; genus JAPOXR01. Next base: position 49,614 of record CAXXUY010000002.1, on the reverse strand, counting down.
TCCGCTCATTGAAGAGGGCATCGTGCACGATGACATCTGCCTGTCGCAGCGCATTCAGCCCGTGCAATGTCAGCAGGCCGGGATCGCCGGGGCCTGCACCAATCAGCCAGACAAGCCCCTTCTGGAAGACCGGCCAGTCAACGCCGCCCGGAAGTTCCAGTCTCCCGACGCCGGGATATCCTGTCCCCCGGCCACCTTGATTTGCAGTATTGCGTTTCAGTTCGGATCTCCGGGGCTGGACAGATCGATTGGTGCTTTTTGATCACCCGATAACTTCCTATTGTACTACCTCATGGGGCGCGGCACGACAAAGAAACTCAGGACCGGCTTTACGACCGGCGCCTGCGCGACCGCCGCGGCCGCGGCTGCGTGCAAGGCCCTCCTGACCGGAGACTGGACCGAAGCCGTGGCCATCCGCCTTGCCAACGGTCAGGATGCCTCGTTCTCCCTGGAAACAGCGGAATCCGGCGATGGCTGGGCTCGGGCTGCTATCCGCAAGGATGCAGGTGATGACCCGGACGTGACCCACAATGCCCTCATAGTCGTTACCGTGTCGCCCGCCCCCCCGGGTTCCGGTGTGACCTTTCGCGCAGGCAGTGGCGTTGGCGTGGTCACGAAGCCGGGTCTGCCTCTCGAAGTGGGCGAGCCTGCGATCAATCCCGTTCCGCGCCGGATGATTGGCGAAACACTGTCCGAAATCGCCGAAGAGTCAGGAAGGGCGAGCGATTTCGTGGTCGAAATCGCAGTTCCCGGTGGCGAAGAGCTTGCCGAGCAAACCTGGAATCCCCGTCTGGGCATCCTTGGCGGGCTTTCGATCCTGGGAACAACCGGCATCGTGAAACCCTATTCCTGCTCGGCATGGATTGCGTCCATCCATCTCGGCGTCGATGTCGCCAGGGCCAGCGGAATCGGACATGTCGTCGGTTCAACGGGTTCGACTTCCGAGGCGGCGGCGCAGCGCCTCTACCGTCTGCCCGATGCCGCAATGCTGGACATGGGCGACTTTGTGGGCGGCCTGCTGAAATATCTCAGGCGGCATCCCGTGCCGAAGATCACGATCGCGGGTGGGTTCGGCAAGCTGACCAAACTCGCCCAGGGCGCAACCGACCTCCATTCTTCCAGGTCACAGGTTGATTTTGATTCGCTGGCGTCCCTGGCCGGGGAACGCTGTGCATCTCTCGGAGAGGACAAGATCAGCCAGATTGCGAATGCCAATACTGCCAAACAGGCGCTGGACATCGCTGGTTCTGCACTGGCAGCAGCGATCGCGGAACGAGCAATCGTGACTGCCGAGAAGGTGCTCAGGGAAACACCGACGGATGTCGAGATCATGGTCATCAACAGAACCGGAAGTCTCTCGGCCCGCTTCAGTCGGGTGCCATTTCCGCCGACTGCCAGGGACTCCTGATCGGCGGGAAGGCATGTTGCCTTCAAGGCCGGTTTCCTGCCGGGAAAGTGATTCGGAACTGCTCCCAATTCCCTGGTCCGGGCCGGATCCGGGGAGATTCGTCATTGCAACTGCTGCGGGGCGCCCTCCCGCCGATTTGTCCGCCCACTGCGTTCCGGTGTGCAAATGCCGAAAGCCGGCAATTGATCCGGATTGCCGGCGAGGCTATTTGCGAAGAGGTCGGCAGCGGAATTGCCGTTACCGGGCAGAACCGGTTCTACAGCGAGACCCGGCGGATGGAATCTATCGAGTCTATCGGGATTACGGCAGGACGATGAGGCATGCCGAACGAAACAGGGACACTCCGGACCATTGGCAGCCGACAGCAAATCGGTGACCAGGCCTGGTCATGAAATGGTGCCATGCCAGAAGAGCAAGCCAGACCAGTTAGACGCTTCCGTGTGATGGTACTTGCCGGAACGCGCGAAGCAAGGGAGCTTTGCGGGCAACTTGCCGAGTTCCATTCACTGGATGTTACGGCTTCCCTCGCGGGTGTCGTCCGGGTGCCGACTCGATACCCTGTACCGGTCATCAGTGGCGGATTCGGGGGGGTCGATGGTCTCGTCCGGAGGCTGGCGCGTGACCGGACAGACCTGTTGGTGGACGCAACCCATCCATTCGCAGAAACAATCGCCGCCAACGCGGTCCTGGCAGCGAAACGATGTGGCGTTGGCATTGCAAGGCTTGAACGACCTGCCTGGGAAGCGGGCGCCTGCGATGACTGGCTGGAGCTTCCATCTCTAGCGAGGGCCGTCCGGGCCATTCCGGCTGGCTCGAGAGTGTTTGCACCGCTGGGTTCCAGTACAATGACAGCGGCAGTTCGCAGCCTGCTCTCGGCACGGTCCGACCTGGAATTCGTGATCCGCTCGATTGAGCCGCTGCGGGATACCGACATCCCGGACAACGTCGTGGCACGCATTGTCGCCCGGCCCGGCAATGAACGGAACTCCGAAATCGAACTGTTGAGAAGACATGGCTGCACCTGCCTGCTCTGCAGGAATTCGGGCGGGCAGGATGGAATTGCAAAACTGGAAGCGGCGGCCTCACTCAAGATCCGGGTCTACCTGGTTGCCAGGCCCGGGCCACGGGTCCAGCTGCCCGAAAATCGCATATTCGACAACCCGTTCGATCTTGCCAGCTGGATACAGAAACAGTCCAGGTGACAATTCCGCTTCGACTGCCGCCGCCCGGCTTCGAAGTCGAGCCCGAGGATCAACGAGTAATGACCCGGAAGCCGCACATCGACAGGATTCAGCGATTGATTCACACACGCGACTGCCGAGGTCCAGATCCCCGCCTTGTCTTGGATGGCAGATCCCGGGTGCAGCTTCCCGGTTCGGGAGATATTGCTCGGCGTGAAACCCCTAACCTACACGATATTGCCTGACCTTGTTTCTGAGGAACGGCAGACCCCGGTCCATGACGTCCTCGAAACAATCTGCAACTGGGCGCCATATGGACAGGCCATACGCGATTTCGGGCGGCATGTTGATGAAGCTCTCCATCGCCATCCCCCCCTTGAAATCCGTCGCTGCCAGGGCGGCAAAGATCTCGTCCCAGTCGCAGCAACCCTCACCCGGCGTTCCCCTGTCGCTCTCGGAAAGGTGAATGTACTCAAGGTGTCCCCGTGCATCGAGAATCCCGTTGGCAGCACCCTTTTCTTCGATGTTCATGTGGTAGGTGTCCAGGTGAACGAACATGTTGTCGCTGCCGACCTTCTCGATCATGTCAACCGCCTGCCAGCCGGTATTGAGCAGATGGGATTCGTACCGGTTGACCGGTTCAATGCCAAAACGCATGCCGATGGACTTCGCATGCCTGTCAGCCCGTTCCAGCGCCCAGGCAACATTGTCCATCTCCTTTTCGGTTGGAGGCAATCCCGATCGTTCACCGATTCCGCCGTAGGTCACACCGGACAAGGCCTCGGCACTCATCGCCTTCGCGGTGTCGAGTGCAAATTTGAGGTGGTCGGCGGCCCCTTCGGGATTGACCGAGGCCCATACCACCTCAGGCAGACCGAGCGAGCACACGGCTCTGAGGCCGCTGCGTTCAAGCAAGCGCCGCGTATGTTCCGCATCGACAGCAGAAGGATTCAGCAGCGGGATTTCGACGAAATCAAGTCTGTATTCGACAGCCGCCGCAATCGAACGTTCGGCCCCGTCCCGATCCCAGTTCATCGTCCACATGCTTGCGTGAACACCAAATCCCTTCATGGCCAGTTCCTTTCCGCCGGTCTCAAGACAACCGCTCAGTTATTGCGAATCCTTCACAATTCCACAACACCCGAATGTCGGAAGAGCGGGTATGCGGGTTACTCTTTCCTGCCGGCAGGTGCCTTGTTCGTTTCAGGCTGCAAGTCCATCCACCGCTTCCTGCAATTCCGGTCGGCGGGCAGTCGGACCCGCGGTTCGAACCTGGCACATTTAGAAACGTCCTGGAGGTTCGCATTGCCTTTCGCGGAGTATTGGAAGAGGACACACTATTCGGATAATAGGCAACGGGCGGCTTAGTTACGGATCCGGGGGCAAGATGAACAGCAAGATACCTGCAACGGTTGTGACCGGATTCCTGGGCGCCGGGAAGACCACCTTGATCCGTCACTTGCTCAATCGATCGAACGGGAAGCGAATCGCCCTGATCATCAACGAGTTTGGCGATCTCGGCGTGGACGGTGAAATCCTCAAGGGCTGCGGCATTGAAGACTGCGACGAGACGAACATCGTCGAACTGTCCAACGGATGCATCTGCTGCACGGTTGCCGAAGAGTTTGCACCCTCCATCAAGTCCCTGCTGTCAATGGATCAACCTCCCGATCATATCGTCATCGAGACATCGGGGCTCGCTCTGCCGCAGCCCCTGGTCCGGGCCTTCAACTGGCCCGAACTTCGCAACCGGCTGACAGTCGACGGAGTCATCGCACTGTTGGATGGCCCCGCGGTCGAAGCCGGGCAGTTCGCACATGACGTGGACCTGGTCGATCGCCAACGGCGTGAGGATGACAACCTGGATCACGACACACCACTTGCCGAACTGTTTGAAGACCAGCTTGCATGCGCCGACCTCGTCGTGATCAACAAGGCCGACCTCATGACACCGGATGGAATCAAGCGCGTAAGGTCCGATGTGAGCCGGCAACTTCGCGCCGGGGTATCGACAATCATCGCGGAAAACGCGGCCGTGGATCCGGTCGCCATACTCGGCATCGATGCAGGGGCAGAGTCCGATGTCGGTGCACGAACCGAGATTCACCACGTCCATGGTGACATCGGCACGGAGCAATCCGAAGTCGAACCCGACCACGACCACGACGAATTCGATTCCCGGGTCGTCGAACTGCCTGAAATCAGGGACTCCGACGCCTTTCTTCTCGGTATCCGGAACATCGTTCGTGACCATGCCCTGCTACGAGTGAAGGGATTTGCCGCGGTAAACGGCAAACCGATGAGACTGCTGGTCCAGGCCGTCGGACCTCGCATCAATTCGCACTATGACAGGCCGTTCAGGGACGAAGGAGAACGCCGAACCCGGCTGGTCGTCATCGCCGAAGCGGGCGCCGACTGGCCTGCGGTCGAACGCTCGCTGCAGGCGGAGGCCCTGGGCTAGATGCATCTTCTTGCTGCCCTGCCGGGAACGGTCTCGGACGGGACAGAACCGGTTGACCCGGAACAGACACCCGCCGAGATCATTTTCCTCTCCGCCGCCGACACCGAACTTGCGGCGATGGCTTCGGCCAACTCGGCAATGGCTGCACACAGGGACTTCCTGAGACTTGCCCAGCTTTCATGGCTGTCGCATCCCTATTCCGTCGATCTCTATATCGACAAGACCGCCTCCCGGTCGAAGCTGGTCGTCATGCGCGCACTCGGCGGGTATTCCTACTGGCGGTATTGCATCGAGCAGTTCTCCACGCGGCTGGATGAAGCTGGATGCCTGTTTGCGGTGCTTCCCGGTGATGACAATCCGGATGATGAGTTGTTTGCCCATTCCTCGGTGTCGCGGACCGACTGGAGCCTGCTGCACCGTTACTGCTCCGAGGGTGGTCCGGTCAATTCCGAGAGATTCCTGCAGCTTTGCCGGCATCTCGCCAATGGTGATCGAAGGCCGCTACCGCCCTCGCCCCTGCTCAGGTCGGGAATCTACATTCCCGGAGGTCGGGAGAATGACCTGGCAGCGCTGCGCAGCAGCTGGGCCGAAGGTGCGAAGATCGCTGCGATCATCTTCTACCGGGCGTGGTTGCAGGGCGGCAATACCGAGCCTGTCAACGAGTTGATCAAGGCAATCCGCCGCCGCGGAATGAATCCCCTGCCCCTTTTCGTGACGTCGCTCAAGGATCCGGTTTCCGCGGAAACCGCACAGAAGGTGTTCGAAGAAGCCTGTCCCGACATCGTCCTCAACATGACCGGTTTTGCTGCCGGCAAGCCTGGTGCCGATGCGACCGAATATCTTCCGACGGTGCTTGACCGTCCCGGACGGCCGGTGCTCCAGGTCGTGTTGGCATCCTGTAACGAGGAGTCCTGGATAGAATCCGACCGGGGCGTTCCACCGCGCGACATCGCAATGAACGTGTCTCTTCCCGAATTGGATGGGCGGATGATGACGAGGGCAATTGCGTTCAAGTCGGAGTCCCGCCTCGACGATCTGACCGAATGCCGGATAGCCGGTCACCAGCCGCGACAGGACCGGGTCGAATTCGTGGCAGAACTCGCTTCAAACTGGGTTCGCCTCGGCGAAACACCGGCAGACCGCCGCAGGGTTGCCATCATTCTGGCGAACTACCCGAACAGGGATGGAAGGATTGCAAATGGTGTCGGCCTGGACACGCCCGCTTCGGTCGTCCGGGTGATGACCGAACTGGCTCGGGCGGGGTACCGGACCGGCAACGCCCCGGCATCAGGCGACGACCTCATGAAGGTCCTGCTCGCCGGGCCCACAAACAGAATTGTATCGACCGGATCCGCAATTGGCGGCAACCGCCTTTCGGAAGAGGACTACCTTGACGCATGGGACAGCGTTCCGGCCAGGGTTCGAAAGGCCGTGGAGGAGCAATGGGGTCCGCCGGATCGAGATCCTGCTTTCGCCGATAGCGGATTCACGATCGCCGCTCATGTTTTCGGAAACGTTGTCGTCGCCATACAGCCCGCCCGCGGTTACAATATTGATCCCGTGGATACCTACCATTCACCTGATCTGGTACCTCCGCACAACTACTTCGCATTCTACTTCTGGCTTCGCCAGAACTTCCGTGCCCATGCACTCGTGCATGTCGGCAAGCACGGAAACCTGGAATGGCTGCCTGGCAAGGCGGTGGCGATGTCCGAAGAGTGCTTTCCGGAGACCGCGTTGGGCCCGATGCCGAATGTCTACCCGTTCATTGTCAATGACCCCGGTGAAGGCACGCAGGCAAAACGACGATCTCAGGCAATCATCATCGATCACCTGACTCCTCCGCTGACGAGGGCGGAAAGTCACGGCGTCCATGCCAAACTTGAGGGCCTGATCGACGAGTATCACGAGGCCGCCGGACTCGACCCCAACCGGATTGAAAGGCTCCGCCTGAACATCCTCGAGATGATGGAATCATCACGCATAGACATTGATGCCGGCATTGGTTCCGGGGATGACGCCGACAGCCGGCTCCGTAAGCTGGATGCCTATCTGTGCGAGTTGAAGGAAGCCCAGATTCGGGATGGCCTGCACGTCCTTGGCGAAGCTCCGAGGGGGAGGTTGTTGCGGGATCTTGCATTGGCACTGGCGCGCAGCCCGCGCAGGAACGGTTCGGGCCGTGACGCCTCATTGATCGGCGCGATTGCAGAAGATCTCGGAATTGGAAACGGCTTTGACCCATTGACCTGTGACATGTCCCAGGACTGGACACTTGCCAGGCCAGAACTTCTGAAAGGCGTCTCGACCGATGCGTGGCGCACTGCGGGTGACACAGTGGAACGGCTGGAATTGCTGGCCATTGAACTGGCGGATGACCGGGTCAATCCGCCGGGACCGGTTTCGGTGGACGTTCTGGACGAGTTCCGACGGACGATCGTTCCGTCAATCGAAGCATGCGGCAACGCGGAGAGCGATGCGATCCTCACGGCACTGGACGGCAGGTTTGTTGCCCCTGGCCCGTCCGGCGCGCCGACAAGGGGCAGGCCTGATGTCCTTCCCACCGGTCGCAACTTCTATTCCGTGGACAGCAGGTCACTGCCGACAAGAACCGCCTGGGAACTCGGTTGGAAGTCGGCCTCGCTGATCGTGGAGAGACATGTCCAGGACCATGGCGACTGGCCAAGGAAGATCGCGGTGACTGCGTGGGGGACGTCGAACATGCGCACTGGCGGGGACGACATCGCCCAGGTGCTGGCACTCATGGGCGTGCGCCCGACCTGGGATACGGGCAGCAACAGGGTCACCGGCTTCGAGGTCATGCCCGTCGGTGCACTCGGTCGGCCGCGAGTCGACGTAACGCTGCGTGTATCCGGGTTCTTCAGGGATGCCTTCCCCATGCAGATGGACATCGTCGCCAGCGCAGCCCGGGCCGTGATGGAACTCGAGGAACCGGACGAAGACAACCCAGCTGCCGCGGCGTATCGGTCTGAAGCGCAGGCGGTTGGCCATGAACGCGCTGCCTTCCGTGTCTTCGGATCAAAGCCCGGGGCCTACGGCGCCGGCTTGCAGGCGTTGATCGACGAGAACATCTGGAACAACAGGGAGGAGTTCGGCGAAGTCTACCTGCAATGGGGTGGATACGCGTACGGGGCTGGCGCAGATGGTACGACTGCGCGGAACGACTTTTCGACGCGTCTCGGTGAGGTCGAAGCGGTGGTCCAGAACCAGGACAATCGCGAGCACGATATCCTCGACAGCGACGATTACTACCAGTTCGAAGGCGGAATCTCCGCTGCGGTCGAGAAGCTGAGCGGAAAGCAGCCGGTCATCTACCATAACGACCATTCCAGGCCGGAGAGACCGAGGATTCGTACGCTTCAGGAAGAGATCGGACGGGTCGTGCGTTCACGTGCGGTAAATCCAAAGTGGATCGATGGGGTCAAGCGCCATGGCTACAAGGGCGCATTCGAAATTGCCGCAACCGTCGACTACCTCTTTGCCTTCGCCGCCACGACCGGCGCGGCCAGGTCACATCACTTCGATCTCGTCTACGGCGCCTATGTCGATGACGACTCGACGCGCGAATTCATCGCCGAAATGAACCCGGCGGCCCTGGAGGAGCTTGCAACCCGCCTGATCGAAGCGATCGAGCGTGGACTTTGGCAGCCCCGAGTAAATTCTGCCCGCGGAATGCTCCAAAACCTGATAGATGAACAATCCAGACACCAAGGAGAACAGCAGTGAATGACGATCTCCAACGCCACAAACAGAAGATGGTCAAGAAGAAGGCCGTCCGTGACCGGATCATGTCGACCAAGACCGAGACAAAGGGCCTGATCATCGTGCACACCGGCAAGGGCAAGGGAAAGTCTTCGGCTGCATTCGGGATGGTCTTCAGATGCATTGCCCACGACATTCCCTGCGCCGTTGTCCAGTTCATCAAGGGTGGTATGCAAACTGGCGAGCGCGACCTGATCAATGACCGCTTCGCTGACAACTGCAGTTTTCATACGATGGGCGAAGGATTCACCTGGGAAACCCAGGACCGGGAGCGGGACGTGGATATGGCCGCGGCTGCCTGGAGAAAGGCGCAGGATCTCATCAGGGACACGTCAATCGGGATGGTGCTGCTGGACGAAATCAACATAGCCATACGCTACGGCTATCTGGACATAGACGAGATCTGCCAGTTTCTTGAGGAATCCAAACCCGAAGACACCCATGTGGTTCTGACCGGAAGAAATGCACATGAGAAACTCGTCGAACTTGCAGACCTCGTGACCGACATGACGCAGGTGAAACATCCATTCAGGTCAGGCATCAAGGCGCAGAGAGGGATTGAATTCTAGCGGAATGCAGCAGGCTGGCCGACCAGCACGGGAACCTCGGCGACGTTCATTTGAGACCCCGTCACCTTGGTTGCCGCACACCCGGAACATCCTTTCCACTGCGCCGTGACTGCAATCCGGCTCTCCGCTTTGCACATGTCACCGGTATCCGGCGATGGGCCTGCGGGTCCTGACCCACCAGTTGTGGCAATTCGCCGGAACCGACGACCGGCTGGCATGAGGGTCAGGTCGGCCATACGCTTTCGCCTGTCTGAAATGGTCGGGCCACTTTAGATTGGCAGACGCCAGATTTCCCTGGAGGGTTGAAGGATCAGTATCGGAAATGCATTGCTGCACCACAAATTGGCCGGCTGAATTGCACCTCACCACAGCCGAAACGGACTGCTGGGCATGACCAGGGCCCTGATGATACAGGGCACAGGCTCAAATGTCGGGAAATCGATTGTCGTGGCCGGGCTTTGCCGGGCCCTTGCGACACTCGGCTTGCGTGTCAGGCCGTTCAAGCCGCAAAACATGTCGAACAATGCCGCCGCCATAAAAGGGGGTGAAATCAGCCGGGCCCAGGCTCTCCAGGCCCGGGCGTGCCGGGTTGAACCGCAGGTGGACATGAACCCGATTCTCCTGAAACCGGAGGGCGAGACCGGCTCACAGGTCATTCTCCGCGGGAAGAGATTCGGAACCCTCTCCGCGAGGGAGTATTTCGCCCGGAGACCGGAGATGCTCGAAACGGTTGTCCGGAGCTTCCGGCGGGTTGCCGCAGACGCGGACATCGTGCTCGTGGAAGGCGCGGGCAGCCCGGCAGAAATCAACCTGCGGGAGGGCGATATTGCCAATATGGGATTCGCGACAGAGGTTTCGATCCCTGTCGTGCTCGTTGCAGATATCGAACGCGGTGGCGCCATTGCCCAGATTGTCGGAACCAGGGAAGTCATCAACCTCCGGGATTCATCGCTGGTGCGGGGATTCATCGTCAACAAGTTCAGGGGCGATTCGAGCCTGTTTGAAGACGGGTTTCGGTTCATCGAGGAACGAACCGGCTGGAGAGGTCTTGGTGTCGTACCCTGGTTTGATGATGCGCGCCTGCTGCCTGCAGAAGACGCCCAGGATCTTGCCAACATCCTGCCCTCGGACAGCCCTCTGAAGATCGTTTGTCTCAGATTGCCGAGAATCGCGAATTTTGACGACCTGGATCCGCTGAGAATGGAGACGGACCTGTCCGTGAGCCTGCTTGAGCCGGGCGCAGCGCTTCCGGGCGACACGGACCTCGTGATCATCCCCGGAACGAAATCGACACGGCACGACCTGGAGTTCCTGCGCAGGCAGCAATGGGATGTCGACTTGCTGGCACATGTCCGGCGGGGAAAACCGGTGCTCGGGATCTGCGGCGGTTTTCAGATGCTTGGTCGCCTGGTTGACGACCCGGACAGTGTCGAAGGGCCCGTCGGGTCAGTCGAGGGGCTCGGCTTACTCGATGTTTCCACTTCCATGTCGTCGAATAAGCGGGTGGCGCCAGTATCCGCAACCGATGAAAGCGGCGAGTTGAGCTTCGAGGCCTACGAGATCCACATGGGGCGGACGACAGGTGCAGACTGTCAGCGTCCATTTGCCCGTGTATGGTCGGATGGCAAGCTCAGGCCGGAAGGGGCGGTTTCCCGGAACGGTCAGGTGTTCGGGACCTACCTGCACGGCCTGTTCGCCGACGATGCCATGCGTGCGCAGTTTCTCGGCAAACTGGGGATGCCAGCGAGCAACCTCAATTACGAAGCTTCAATCGAGTCGATTCTGGACGGGTTTGCAAACCATTTGCGTTCCCATCTCGACATTGAAGCACTGCTCGAGATCTCGGATTCCCGGCGCGGATGATCAGGCGACGGCCCTGGCCAGCGCGCATTGCGACCAAAGCTCAAGCAACGCCCCGACCAGCCTGTCCAGTTCCTGTTCCGTGTGCAGGGGTGACGGGGTAAGCCGCAATCGCTCTGTTCCCTTGGGAACGGTCGGATAGTTGATTGGCTGCACGTAGATCGAGTGCGTCTCCATGAGAACGTCACTTATGAACTTGCACTTGACAGGATCGTTGATCATCACCGGGACGATGTGGCCGGGATTCCGCTTGTGCGGGATACCGACCGAATCAAGCTTGGCGCGAAGCAACTCGACCTGCTTCCTGTGTCTCCTGCGCTCAAGGTCACTCGACTTGAGGTGCCGTACGGAAGCCAGGGCGCCGGCCGTCACGGCAGGCGGCAACGCGGTCGTGAAGATAAACCCGCTGGCAAACGACCTCACGAAATCGCACAGAACCGAGGAGCCCGATATGTAGCCACCTATGACGCCATACGCCTTTCCCAGGGTACCCTGTATCACGTCGACGCGATCGGCAACGCCGTCGCGTTCCGAGATCCCACCGCCGCGGGCTCCATACATTCCCACCGCATGCACTTCGTCCAGGTAGGTCATGGCGCCATGCTTTTCGGCGACTTCACAGATCTCGGCAATCGGCGCGATGTCGCCATCCATTGAGTAGATCGACTCGAAAACGATGATCCTGGTGGCGTCCCCGGGGCATTCAGACAGTTGGCGATCAAGGTCTTCGACATCATTGTGCTGCCAGATGCGCTTTTGCGCGCGCGAGTGGCGTATTCCCTCGATCATCGAGGCATGGTTCAGCGAATCCGAGAATATGATGGTGTCGGGAAGCCGCGAACCGAGTGTCGATAACGCAGACCAGTTCGAGACGTAACCGGAAGTGAAGAGAAGGGAGGACTCCTTGCCATGCAGGTCGGCAAGTTCCGATTCAAGCAGTTTGTGAAGGTGCGAAGTCCCGGAAATGTTCCGGGTTCCGCCTGCACCGGCTCCGCACTTGTCGATCGCCTCCTTCATCGCATTGATGACGACCGGGTGCTGCCCCATTCCCAGGTAGTCGTTCGAGCACCATACCGTTACGTCACTGGTCCCGCCCCCGGCATGCCTTGTGGCAAGCGGGAACTTGCCTTTCAGTCGCTCCAGCTCGGCGAAGACCCTGTAGTTGCCTTCGTATTTCAGCTGGGCGAGCTGGTCCCTGAATAGATCATCAAAATTGCCGGTCACAGCCAACTCGTCTCCGCAAGATTCTGGGCGTGTTGCGTCCTGCCTCGTCGCTTACGCCCCAAGCAATCCGCTACACTCCCGGCACTCTTTAACAGTACTTTTCAATTGGCGCATCCGGTTATCCAGCACTTTTTCCGGTTCGCGGCCGGACCTGTCCGGGCACGGCGGCAGGCTCACTTCACCCGGCTACGGCCACTGGACACCCTGCCTGTTCAGGACAATGGAATAGACAGATGTAAACCCCGTCATGAAGAGGACATGCTTGGCACGACCGCCGAAACACAGGTTGGAGACCTTCTCGGGAACCAGGACCTTGCCCAGCAATTCGCCTTGCGGTGAAATGCAGTGCACCCCGTCGCCTGCCGACGACCACACATTGCCATCCGAATCGAGCCGGATCCCGTCGGAGACGCCGCTGTCAACCTCGTAGAATACGTCGCCCCCCTTCAACGACCTGCCATCCTCGACGTCGAGAACCCTGATGTGGCGGAGATTTCCCCGATCCGGATCGATCCCGGTATCCGATACGTAGAGCCGCGATTCGTCCGGGCTGAATGCGAGTCCATTCGGGCACGCAAAGTCGGTTGCAACCGGCTCGAGCGATTTCCCGTCCGGATCCACTCGGTAGACGTTGCACGGCAATTCCTGCCTGGATCTGTACCCCTCGTAATCGGTCAGTATTCCGTAATGCGGATCCGTGAACCAGATACTGCCGTCAGACTTCACGACCACGTCATTCGGCGAGTTGAGCCTCCTTCCGTCATACCGGTCTGCGATCACGGTGATTGAACCGTCATGTTCGGTGCGGGTTACCCGGCGGGTTCCGTGCTCGCAGGAAACGAGCCTTCCCTGCCGGTCTCGGGTATGACCGTTCGAATAGTTCGACGGGTAGCGGTAGGTCGTGATCCCTGACTCCGCCGACCATCTCTGGATCCGGTTGTTCGGAATGTCCGAAAAGAGCAGGCAGTCCGCGTCGCCAAACCACACGGGTCCTTCAACCCACTCAAAACGGTTCTCCGCCAACACCTTCAGGTGGACATTTCCTATGAAGTAGCTCTCAAACCTGCTGTGACGGATGTCGTATTCAGCCTTGGCGAGTCTGCATCCGCCATCATTCCCAATTCCCAATTTCTATCTCCCGGAAATGTCAGTTAGTTTTGCTGCCAATCGCCCGAGTCATTGGTCGGAGCGCCCAATATTCAATTGACCGGTGTCAATGCCGGCCTGCCCTGAAAATGCGCAATGAGGTTGCCGGTGACCAGTTTTCCCATTTCTCTCCTTGATTCCACGGTGCCCGATCCATGATGTGGATGCAAAACAACGTTTTCAAGCTGGCAGAACCGCGGGTTCACATCGGGTTCACCCTCAAACACGTCGATTCCAGCCCAACCAATCCGGCCGTTCTCCAGCAGGTCCAGCAGTGCTTCCTCGTCGATCGTTGCTGCACGGCTGATGTTCACGAGACCGCCATCCGGTCCGACAGCCTCCATCATCTGCCGGTCGACGAATGCGCGCGTCTCGGCGTTTGACGCCAACGTAACGAACAGCGCCTGCGACCTGGCCGCCAGTTCATGCGGGTCACGAAACCAGTCCCAGCCCGCCGGACAATCCTTCATCGATCTCGACCAATAGGAAATCTCCATGCCGAGTGCGCTCAATCTCTTGCCGATCTCGAGGCCGATTCTACCCAGCCCGACTATGCCTGCCCTCTGTCCTGCAATCCGCGAAAACAGGCGGTATGGCCCCTGCCGGCGCCAAGTTCCGCTTCGAACATAGTCATGCGCATTCACGATGTCCCTCGAGATGCACATGAACAGTGCAACCGCCAGGTCCGCAACGTCTCCCGACAATACGTCAGGGGTATTGGTGACAATGACCCCCGCCTCGCTGGCTGCCTCGACATCAACGCCATCATATCCGGCCCCGAACACCGAAATGATCTCGAGATTGGGCAGGGACTTGATCATCTCCCGGTCTATCGCGAGGTCCCCGCTTCCGGCGATTGCCCGAATCCGGGTTCCGTGCTCCGCCAGAAAGGCATCATTGTGCGCGGCCTCGAACAACCGAAACAGTTCAAAGTGCCTTTCAAGTTCGGCATCATCTTGACTTGAGTACGAGCGGAGCTGGAGCAGTTCCGGTTTTGACATCGAGGGGCTCCCTGCAAGGGTCAGTTCGAACAGTCACTAGCCTAAATTCGGTGTGGGCGCATCAACCTGCTTGCCTCGAGCAGCGGATTGCGGCGTTTCGCGACCTTGCATGCGCTGAACGATGCACATTCGCACTTGCAGGATTGCCGGGCAACACTCGCAAATGTTCGGGATTCGCTGCGACCACCAGACCTCCGGACGTCGCTCTCGGATCGAACCGGCTAGCGCCGGCGGAGAAAGCGGGCACAACGAAAACGAATCACGCGACAGCTCCGGGCAACCCGCACCCTTCCCGTTCCTGTACCGCGGGGACTGCCAAGCCGGAATGTGATCCGGACGGCTCCGAAACCCGTGTTGAAACCCGTGCAATTGCTGCGTCCGGAGGCGCAACCCGGGTTCTTGAGCGCCGAATTGTGGTTGCCAATGGAGCAAATATGCCACTTGGAAGATAAAATTCCACAAGATGCTGATGTTTGTTGATTTCAGGACGACTGTCTGACAGCATGGCAGGTTGGCTCATATGAGTATCTGCTGCAGGGTGGCCGCACAGGCCAATTCGTGTGGGAAACTTCATGAACTGCGGCAGCGTAGCCCGCCGGTTGGCTGTGCAGAAAGGGTAGCAGCCAGGCGGAACCAAACAACAGACTGGGAGGATTGATGCATGGGCAGCAACCTAGACGCAATCACCACGGTTTTCACTGAGTTCTATTACTGGCTGACGGTAGCGCTGATGTTCCTCATCCATGTGGGTTTCTGCATGTATGAGGTGGGTGCCAGCCGGCGCAAGAATCACATGCACACGCTGTTGAAGAACTCGATGCTTATTCCGCTGGTGACAATTACATTCTTCTTCTTCGGCTGGTGGATTTACTGGGCACTTCCCCAGTGGCCGATCGGGTCGGGCATCGACTTTGAGGCCGCCTCGGCCAATTCACCGCTTTCCGAAACCATGGGCACTAACCTGAGCGACAGGATAACCGGAGTCTTCTGGGCAGCGTTCCTGTTGTTCTCGTGGACAGCCGCCTCCATTGTCTCGGGGTCGGTCATCGAGAGAATCAACTCCGGTGCATTCTGGATATTGGCGGTTCTCATCGGGTCGGTTGCGTGGATAATCGATGCCGCATGGGGCTGGCACTATGGCGGGTGGATGGTCCAGTATCTGGGCTACCACGACGCATATGCCTCCGGGGTGATCCACGCCATTGCAGGCGGGTTTGCACTCGGTGTCCTGTTTGTGCTCGGGCCTCGGCTCGGCAAGTTCTCGGCGGACGGAACACCGCGCGACATCTTGCCGCACAATCCGTGGTTGGTGTGCATAGGACTGTTCCTTATCTATACCGGATTCTGGGGCTTCTACGTGGCCTGTAACGTCCCGCTCATTGATCCAGGCGGAATCGGCGGGCAGATCACGGGTGAGACCTGGACGGCCACGACCATCTATCTGACACCGACAACGCTGGGAGCGATCACGGTCAACTTCCTGATGTCACTGTCCGGCGGAATGCTCGTGGGCTACATGGTATCGAACGGGAACGCCTTCTGGACTTATTCAGGAGGACTTGCAGGGATCATTACCGCGTCAGCTGGCAATGACCTCTATCACCCGATCCAGGCGATGATCATCGGTGGAGTCGGAACCTACCTGGCCTACAAGTTGCATTTCTGGGTAGAGAACCGGTTCAAGATCGACGACGCGGTCGGAGCGGTGGCGGTGCACGGCTATGCCGGATTCATCGGCCTCGTAATCTGCGGCTTCGTGCTGTGGGGTCACCCGAGTTCGCCATATGAAGGCTACGCTGCAATAACCCCCTGGGGACAGTTCGCCGGTGCGATCATAATGTTCGGCGTACTCGGATTCCTGCCCGGCTGGGTGGGAGCCAAGATCCTCGCCGGGCTTGGCATCCTCAGAATTCCGAAAGAAGTTGAACTGCTTGGCTTGGACTTCGCCAGTTCGAAAGAAGAGGAAGCTGCAGCCAGTGACGTTCGCGAAGCCGAGAAGTCCTTGGTCTGAGCATGAACGGTGAATTAGGAGAAACGCTATGAGCACCACAGGAATCTCGAGTTGGGCGGTTGACCTGGCCGATGTCGGGGCCGTCTACCCGTTCCAGGGCGCAGAGTTCATCTTGCTGCTGATCGGCTTGATCTTCTGGATCTGGTGGCATGTCTGGTCAATCAAGGCCGAGAAGGCCCGTCACGAGGACAAGATTGCCAATCACGGGTCCGCCGACAACATCAAGGACGCGCTGGACTCGCACTAGGATCCTGAATCCTGATCAATCGCCGGCCCCTGCCGGGGCCGGCGAGTTTGCTTGACTGAATCCGGAAACGGGACGTCTGGATTGCCGTCGCAAACCGTGTCGACAATCGTTCGGCCGCAGCGGATCTTCCTGAAGTACGGGAAGATCCGGACTACTCCGCCAACCTCAAATTGTGTGCCAGGTCTTCCGCTTCAGGCATTTCGAAGAATCGCATGACCACCCTGTCGAGCCTGTTCCCGGAGAATTCGAAGGGCGGCTCGTAGGCATCGCTCACGGGCACGGCGGCATCGTGGCCAATGTCAAGTCCCCAGAACGAAATATGACGGGCGGCACTGCCCACCATTGCTTCGGCGATCAACTGATCCTCGGCAAACAACTTCGCCAGGATTTGACTGTCGGCGTCTATCTGGCACACCAGCCGGCATGTTCGCGCACTGGCCGGAAGCGGTCCTGACAGGCTGCAGCGGTTCCGCAGCTGGATGTATTCGTAGACCAGCTGCCCATCCTGGACATAGAGTGAATAACCACCGATCCTGTCGCCGGCGGCGACCAGCACTCCATTCTCGAAACCTACCGGCCCGCTGAAGTGGGCGGTGACTTCCATCGACCGCTCGCTGGAGGTTATCATGCTGGTGTGGGGTATGTGGCCCTGGCCCGGATAGAAGGTCAATTCGCTCTCGCACATCAGGCCATTGGGCTGGCGGAACTCGAGGATTTCCACAAGGGTTCGGTCGTCGAGTGGCATGACTCCGTTTGCTTCGGCCTCCTGCCACCACAGGTCCTGGAGTTCCGCCAGCTTTTCGGGACGCTGCGAGGCCAGGTCCGTATGCTCGGAGAAGTCGCTGCTTGTGTCATAGAGATGCCAGACATCGGAACCGTAGTCATCGCCCTTCTCGTGCTGGGAGACTGCCTTCCAGCCGTCACTGAAGATGGCCCTGCGTCCGAACATCTCCCAGTGCTGTACGGTCCGCGGCGCCGGGGCATCCGGGCTTGACAGTGTTGCACGGAAGCTGGCCCCGTCGAATGCGGCTCCGTGCCGATCGCCTGACAGGTCCATCAGGGTTGGTGCCAGATCCACCACGTGGAGGAATTGATCGCGGACCTCTCCCCTGTTGTGCAGTCCCCGCGGCCAACTCAGAACCAATGGCGAGCGTACACCGCCCAGTTCTACGAACTGCTTGTACCGCCGAAACGGAGTATTGCCGGCCATGGCCCAGCCTTCCGGGTAGTGGGCAGGCGCCTGCAGGCCTCCGACCTCTGCCAGGCGCTGTACCATCTCGGCAACCGGCTCGGTCATTCCCGAATATGGGGCATTGCAGTCCACGGCGCCGTTGCGACCGCCCTCCATGGAAGCCCCGTTGTCTGACAACACGACAATGATCGTGTTGTCGTAGAGGTTCAGGCGTTTCAGTTCAGCGACGAGTCGGCCAATCTGTGCGTCGGAATGTTCCAGGAATCCTGCAAATGCGCATTGAAGGCGAACGAACACCCTTTGCTCATCATCCGAGAGGCTGTCCCAACTGGGGACGCCGGGATTGCGCGGGACCAGCCTGGTGTTTCCGGGAACCAGACCGAGTTCAATCTGCCGGGAAAGACGATCTTCCCGGTTCCGGTCCCAACCCCTGTCGAAAACCCCGTCGTAGCGATCGACATAGTTCTTGTGGACCTGGATCGGGGCATGCGTCGCGCCGAAGCAGAAATTCATGAAGAAAGGCGCGGCCTTGCGAATGCTGGCATGGTCGCGCAGATAACTGATCGCCCGGTCACAGAGATCTTCTGACAGGTGATAGCCCTCTCGCAATGGCGGGTCGATCATGTGATTGTCCTGGACAAGTTCCGGCACGTACTGGTCCGTGCATCCGCCAAGGAAACCGTAGAATCGGTCAAACCCTCGGTTCATCGGCCAGTTGAGATAGGGACCTGCGGACGTGATCTCATGTGTCGGCGTCAAATGCCATTTTCCGACCATGTAGGTTCCGTAACCCTGCTCTCGCAGCATCTCCGAGAGCATGGGCACGTCCCTGTTCACGGCGCCGCGACCGTTCGGAAAACCGGTATCGGCATCAGCAAGGCAGCGCATTCCCACATCATGGTGATTACGGCCTGTCAGGAGGCATGCCCTCGTCGGCGAGCACAGGGGCGTCACGTGGAAGTTAGTGTATCGAAGGCCCTCGGCAGCAAGCAAGTCGATGTTCGGTGTGTTGACTTCCGAGCCGTAGCAGCCGAAATCCGCCCAGCCCGTATCGTCGAACATTATCGTGACGACGTTCGGCCGGACCCTGTCACGGTCGGGTGGCACTGGCCACCACGGCACGGACTCGTCAACAGTTCGGCCTATCGTGCCTGCGAATTCGTTCATGCCAATTCTCCAAATCTCGATTCCATTGCTCAGTTTTCCCTGTTCAGAAGCTTCAGACCGCGGCCGTGCCATCGGGTGGGGATGCACTCCGCACCGGTCGCAGGAATGCAGAGCGAAGACGGCAGATTATAGTCAGGTAACCCTGCCATTGGCTACAGGGCTTGGGAATGCGCATTACCCGACGAGTCGGAAGCATCTCCTCGGCCGGCGAATTCCGGGTCCCACCGCATTCGGTCAGAAAGCCACCCAAGGGACACGCCGAACAGTCACAGCCCCGATCTGCAACTGGTGTGCTCGATCATTGTTGCTGTCGAGGTTGCCTTCAATTCGAGCACAGCAAGGCGACTCCGGGATTCCCGAGTCAAGCTGCGACCAGATCAGGAAATGAGGACATTCAGCGGATCAACAATCCGATTGACATGATGGCAGGCAAGTTGCCGGCCGCCGCTCACGGCAATTCTACGGAACGCGGCCAAACCGGGACAATTCACCCTATTCGTGCATGGATGCATTATCTGCTATAAGCGCACTGATCGCGCTGCCCTGTCATCGTGCCGGGGTGGCAAAGCACAGCAAGTCTTGGGAGGACCAAATGCATTACAGACGTACATTCCTTTCTTGTGTTGCCGCATGTTCAGCAATTGCGGCTTTTTGGGGCTCATCTACAACCGCCCAGTCGGAACCCTTCAAGGTCCAGTTGAGCTGGCTCGTGGACGCTGGCAGCACGGGCGAGGTCGTTGCCCTTCAGAACGGGTATTTCGCCGACCATGGCCTGGACGTGGAACTGCTTCCCGGCGGACCGACTGCCAACGCGATTCAGGAATTGCTTGGAGGAACGGCAGACATTGCCGTGGGCTACGCGCCGCAGGTCATGTACGCAGCCAATAACGACCTGCCTATCATTTCCTTTGCCGCCACGTTCCAGAAGGCGCCACTCACCTTCTTCTCGTTGGGTGAAAAGAACATCACGAGCATCAAGGACTGGAAGGGGAAACGAATCGGATCCGCACAGAGTGCTGTTCCCCAGGTCATGGCCATCCTAGACTATAACGGCCTGAAATTCGAGGATATAACCTTCGTGCAGGCCCAGGTGCCTGCGCTGTTGCAGGACCAGGTCGACGTCGTCGGCGCGTGGCCGACCAACACCGCCGCCCTTGAACCGGTCACGACAAATCCCGGAGGATACAATACCCAATCCATCTGGGACAACGGTCTGCAGTTCCAGTCGAACTATCTGATCACGACCAAGGATACACTTGAAGCGAAAGCGGATCTTCTGGCTGCATATGTAAAGGCGGTTGATGCCGGATGGTCGTTTGCTGCCGACAATCCTGGCGAGGCAATTGACATTCTGGTTGCATACGCACCGGCGCTCAAACCGGAAAAGGAACGAGCGGCCCTGGACGTCATGATTTCGGAGTACATCTATACCGACGAAACCAAGGAATTCGGATTTGGCAACGTATCGTCGGACCGCTGGCAGCAGACGCTGGATACGTACATCGGAATTGGTGAGATCGACAGCAGCATGACGGCAGCGGATGTCTTTGACAGCCGCGTACTTGATGCAATCGAAACCAGCAAGAGATGAGGCGCTGAACCAGTAGAGATCCTGTGTTCCGGCAAGGATCGTCAACAGATGCCGGTCGCCATCAACCTAAGCGAAGTCTCCGTAACCTTCGGAACGGGTGACAAGGCGATTGAGGCGATCGGCAAAGTCTCACTGACGGTTTCCGAAGGCGAGTTCGTTTCGCTCATCGGGCATTCGGGCTGTGGCAAGTCTACCTTGCTGCGCGTGATCGCGGACATAATTGCTCCCACGACCGGATCCGCGGAAGTGCTGGGCCTGTCGCCTGAACATGCCAGGAAACAGCGCGCGATCAGCATGGTCTTTCAGCAATCCGTGCTGATGCCCTGGGACACCGTACTGGAAAACGTCCGCATGCCGCTCGAGGTCGGGCCGCAGGTCCAGCGCCCTTCCGAAGCGATGTCCCCGCATGATGCCCTGGGGCTCGTTGAGCTGGACGGTTTCGAAGACGCCTATCCCTCTCAACTGTCGGGAGGGATGCGCCAGCGGGTCGCCATTGCCCGTGCGCTGGTTACCCGGCCGAGGGTCCTGTTGATGGATGAACCGTTCGGCGCGCTGGACGAACTTGTGCGGGACACGCTCAACGTGGAGCTCCTGCGGATCTGGATTGAAACCGGCATGACGATCGTATTTGTCACGCATTCTCTCCAGGAGGCGGCGTTTCTGTCCCAGCGGGTCGCCGTGATGAGCCGGCGCCCCAGCAGGATCGCGGGCGTGGTTCCCATGGCTCTCCCCGAGGACCGCCAGATTTCCGTCAAGGACTCGCCGGAGTTGGGGCAGCATGTTGCGACACTGCGAGCCATGCTGGATGAAGGATAGTCACATGACGACTGTGAATGCCGACAGGCAAACGGGAATATCAGGGCTTTTCCGGTTGGACGGAAGGATGGCCGGCCTGTTTCGAGGCACGCGGGTATTGATCATGGCAGCCCTTGGCCTGGCGATCATGTTGCTCATCTGGCAGGGCATCGTCAGGGCAATGTCCGTTCCGATATATCTGGTCCCTGCGCCGACGGATGTTCTGGTCGCGCTCTACAATGACCGGATACTGCTCGCTGAAAATGCGGTCCCGACAATAACCGAGGCTGCGCTTGGTTTCCTGCTCGGCAATGTCGTTGCTGTGCTCGTGGCCATTTCCTTTGTCTACAACAAGATCGTCGAGGATCTCTTCTATCCGGTTGCCATTCTGATCAAGACGATACCGATCATCGCCATTGCGCCGGTCTTGAAGATCATGCTTGGAAACGGCATTGAGCCGAAGGTGCTGATCGCGGCGCTGATCTGTTTCTTTCCCACGCTCGTCAATGCAGTACAGGGTTTTCGGGCGGTGAATCCGCAACTGCTTGAACTCATGCATGTGCTTTCTGCCTCGAAGACACAGGTCTTCAGGAGGGTAAGGTTCTACGCGGCACTTCCATATGCCTTTGCGGCACTCAAGGTTTCGGTCACGATGTGTGTTCTTGGCGCCATTGTTGGCGAGTGGATAGGAGCGAATTCCGGCATCGGTTACCTGATCCTGCAAAGCATGTATGTGTTCGATACGCCGCGGCTCTTTGCCACGATCATTGTCGCTTCAATGATGGCGATCGCCGGATTCGCACTGGTGACCTTGCTCGAGTCACGCGTCATTCACTGGGATCCCGGCGAGAGTTTCTGACCCGGAATTTCCTCCGACACCCTCCGGCGATTTCCGGGGTGCCGAGTCACTCTGAAAATTGGTACCCGGCGGAAAGCCGCAGTTGCGGGCCTTCCGCGACCGGCGAGCGGAATACGATACAACAGCAGTCCCAAGACAAACTGACTTGGTCAGGCGATGTCCCGAACCCTCTTCTTTTCCGGATCGAAATGCGGAAAGCGAACAACCGTGGCTTTCAGCTTCTTCTGGAGCCCGTCGAGTTGGCCGACTTCCACCTGTGACCCGATTTCTGCATGCATGGCATCCAGCCGTGCCAGGGCAATCGTCTTGCCCAGGATCGGTGACTTCACTGCAGAGGTGATCACGCCGATCTGCGCTTTGTCAAGGCGAACGCAGTCGCCGGTCGAGGGAACGGTTCCTCCTTCCAGGGCCAGGCCGACCAGTCTCCGGGAGGGATGGGCCTTGCGCTCCTCAAGGGCGGTGCGCCCGATGAAATCCGAATTCTGTGTCCGAAGCGGAACGGTAAAGCCGATCCCCGCCTCGAATGGATTGACCGTGGAATCGAATTCGCAGCCGGCGAAAACAAGTCCGGATTCAATTCGCAGCATGTCGAGTGCATCGAGGCCGAGTGGAACGATTCCGAATTCCTGCCCCTCTTCCCAGATCCGGTCGAAAACTTCTTCGGCATCCCGGGGATGGCAAAATACCTCGTATCCCAATTCACCGGTGTAGCCCGTGCGGCTGACAACACATGCCGTTCCGCTGAAATCATCGATGCGCGCCACCGCGAACCGGAACCAGCCCAACTCGTCAATCGTCGGCTGTTTCGGGGCCGTCCAGAACAACCGGCTGAGCAACTCCCTCGACCTTGGCCCCTGTACAGCAACATTGTGGAGCTGGTCGGTCGAATTGCGGATCCATGCGTTCAGGCCCTTCAGTCTCGCCTGCTCCCGCAACCAGAGCCCGGATGTGTCGTTGCCGCCGACCCACCTGAAGTTGTTGTCGCCGAGCCTGAAAACCGTCCCGTCATCGATCATGCCGCCATGCTCGTAGCACATGGACGTGTAGACGACCTGGCCCACAGACAGCCGCAGCATGTCCCGGGTGACGCAACTCTGCATGAGTTCCTCGGCATCCGGTCCGGTCACCTCGTATTTGCGCAGCGGCGACAGGTCCATGATGGCCACGCGCTCGCGGCAACCCCAATACTCCTCGATTGCCCCGCGTCCGGCCATCGTCTTTGCCAGCCAGTAGCCGTTGTACTCGACAAAATCCCTGGTGTGACGGGCAAAGCAGTCGTGGAATCCGGTCTTCTTGGTCTCTTCCATAGGCGCCTCCGCGGACTTACGGTATCCGACCGACCTGCTGAATACCTCGTCGGCCCTGTAGGTGCGAACCTGGATGTCCGTCGGGTTCCAGCCATTCGCCGAATCCACGTCGCACGGACATGCCGTTGAAACGCAGACAATATCCGTCAACGCCCTGAGCAGGACATAATCGCCCGGACGCGACCACGGGTCGTCCATGCCGACGGCGTTCGCGTCGTCCACGGACGTGTTGAAAAAGAAGTTGATTGCCGGCCACCCCGCCTGGGGCCTGACCTCGTAGCGGACGAGGTTGGCGTTCATGTTGTCGGAACAGTTTACGTGACCGGGATAGCCGAGATCCTCGTAGTACTTGGCGGTGCAGGCAAGCCCGAAGGCATCATGACGACCACATGTGTCCTGGACAATCTCCACGAGAGGTTCGAAATCGACCGTGAAATACTTGGAAAAGATGCCTGGCGCCGGATAGGCGGATCCCATCAGTGAACGGGTGGTGGTGGGGTCGATCTCGCGTTCAATCCCCTTGTCGAGTTGACGCAGCGAGAATGCCTGGAAGTCGGAGCACTCCCGCCCCTGCACGTCCAGAATCTGGATGAACTCTCCGGCCTTGACCTCATATGGCTTTGCCTGGCCTGGCTGTATGTTGATATCGACCTGGGGATCCGCAAGAGGATCAGGCGGCTCCCGCAACCCGGTTGCCGGGCCCGGATTGGCGCGGCGGATATACAAGATGATCTCGGTCGGTGCATTCTGTGCTTCCGGCAGCATTGGCCCCCCCGGAGCCGAAACCACCAGGACCCCGTCACGCGTCGCCGTAAAGCGCTCCATGTCACCGGCCCGCGATCCGTTCCCGAGCGCCAGGGCGGCATCACCCCCTGAAAGGGACAGGCCCATGCCTTCCAGCTTCTTCAACACCCTCTTGGCCGATTGCGAATGGTTACCCAGCACATTGATGCTGCCTTCGGGCCGGCCAACGCCGGTTGCCCCGATCATGGCCGCGTCCGAACGTCCGTCCCTGTCAAAGAAGACGAGTTCGGCGGTCTGAAGCCCTTCGAAGTCAAGCACGCAGATCTCGTCGCCGGCCATGATGGGAACCGTCCGGGACCCACCACCCGGGACCGGATGGCGCTCGACCCCCGGCTGCAGTACCGGCATGCCGGGCACGATCACGCCTGCCCGCTCGTATGGCGTTTCGAAGATCGGGTTCACGATGGTGTTCATTAGTCTAATCCCAGAGACTTCTTCCTTCGGGACGACCATGTCAGGATCAGATGGTCAATCAGAAGCCCGATGAAGGCAACACAGAGACCGAGAACCAGCCCCTTGCCGACATCGGTTGACGAAAGTGCCCGCTGCATTTCCTGTCCGAGATCCTGGGTGCCGATGAAAGCCGCAATGATGACCATGAACAGCGAGAACAGGATAGTCTGGTTCAGTCCCACGGCAATGGTGGGAAGCGCCATGGGGAACTTCACATTCCACAGTTTCTGCTGTTCGGTCGCCCCGCACATGTCGGCGGCATCGACCAGTTCAGGCGGAACCGCCCTCAGCCCCTCGATCGTGTAACGGGTCATTGGCACGAGGCCGAAAACAATGACCGCGCCGATTGCTGCAACATCGTTCACTCCGAAGAGCATCACGACGGGAATCAGGTAAATGAAACTGGGAAAGGTCTGTGCCGTATCGCAGAACAGCAACATGGCCTTGGCCCTGACTTCATTCTTCGATGCCCAGACCCCCAGGGGCAACCCGACGATGCAGACCAGGAAGACCGCAAAGGACACCATGTAGGTCGTGATCATGGCCCGGTCCCACCACCCCGACATCGCGATCAGCAGGACAAAAGACACGCAGACCAATGCGGACCTTGCTCCGCCAACGCACCAGCCGACACCGGCAGACAAGGCAACAACCGATGTGAAGGGCAGCCAGAGATAGGCATCCCGCATCGGGATCAGAACGAACCTTATGAGAATGGAGCGAATGGTCTGCGTAACCGGATCGGCGACCACGATGAACCAGTCGACGACGGTGTCGATTTCCCGGTAGATGGTCAGTGCCTGGCTGCGCGAAATCTCGTCGGCAAGCGACCAGAACTGGGCCACGACCAGTGCGACGGCTGAGAGCACCGCCCAGACGACCAGAGTTGAGTTGCGTTCCACCCAGGCCGTCCCCTTTTCGAAATGAACCGGTTCCTTCTCCACCCATGCCTTGGAGCAACGATCGAGGACGATTGCGATCAGGACGATCGAAACACCGATCTCGACCGATCGTCCGATCTTCAGCGCCTGGAGCAACTGAAGGAGTTTCTGGCCCAGCCCGGGCATCCCGATGAAGCTGGCGAGCACGACCATGGCCAGGCACTGCATGATGACCTGGTTGATGCCCACCAGAATCTCGGTTCTGGCCGATGGAACGCGCACAAATCTCAGCAATTGCCAGTCATTGGCTCCGCACATCTTGCCGCTCTCGGTGACTTCTGCAGCAACCTTCTTGAGACCGAGAATGGTCATCCTGATCATTGGCGGTGCTGCAAAGATTATCGTGACCACGGCCCCCGATTTTGGCCCGACTCCAATGAACACGACCACGGGAATCATGTACGCGAAGTGCGGAAGCGACTGGGCAATGTTCAGTATGGGATTGAGGACACGTTCAAACCATCTGCGCCGCCATGCGGCGATTCCGAGGGCAAGTCCGACCAGGATGGCGATCGGAGCGGCAACGACGATTACCGAAAGCGTTTCCATCGACCACTGCCACTGGCCCATCCCGGCTATCCAGACAAATGTCCCACCAGACAGCAGGGCCAGCCGCCAGCCATTCAGCGCGTAGCCGATTGCGGCCGCGGTTATCGCGACGACCGTCCATGGAATCGGTCCGATGCGCGGCCACCGGTTTCGCCCGTAGAGAAGGTTTGCCGTGACATCCAGCATCCATTCAATGCCTGCAGCGAACGCCCTGGTAACATGGATGAAGCCCAGATCATCCTTCACGAAATTGAACAGCCAGTTGATCCAGTCAGCGAAAGGAAAGACCATCCACTCGGCAGGCCTGATCAGGAAATCCGGGAGCCAGAACTTGGTGGCTGCGAGGAGAAACGCCAGGAGCAGAATTAACTGGCCCTGCCGGATCCTGTCCGGCTTGATCCGGATGGCAGAAGAGGCCTCTGCAACTGCCGTCACTTCTCGTCACCATAAAGGACGACTAGGGCCTCTCTCCGGTCGAGGAGGCCGACGAGGCTTCCGTCCTCTTCCGCCACGGGAATCTGTTCACGGCTGTCTTCGACCACTTGCCTTGCAACGTCGTGCAGGACGGCATTGGCCGGCACGGTCGCACCGTCCGGCACGGTGCCGTCGATGGGCAATGCCATCAATCTGGCATGAACGACCCTGGACTTTTCGACGTCCTCGGTAAACTTGGCCACGTAGTCGGTGGCCGGGTGCAGAACGATCTGGCCTGGCGTGTCGCATTGCTGGATTTCTCCGTCTTTCATGATCGCGATTCGATCCGCGAGGCGAAGAGCCTCGGAGAAATCATGCGTAATGAAGACGATTGTCTTGCGCAGCATCCCCTGCAGCCGAAGGAATTCGTCCTGCATCTCGCGGCGTATCAGGGGATCGAGTGCCGAAAACGGTTCGTCGAGAAACCAGATGTCCGGTTCGATCGCCAGCGAGCGGGCAATCCCGACCCGCTGCTGCTGCCCGCCGGACAGTTCACGTGGATAATAGTCTTCCCTGCCGGCGAGACCGACCAGTTCGATCATCTCCAGCGCCCGGTTGCGCCTCTCGTACCTGTCCTGGCCCCGCATTTCGAGGGGGAAGGCCACGTTGTTGAGTACGGTACGATGCGGCAGCAGGCCGAAGCTCTGGAACACCATGCCCATCTTGCTTCGCCGCAACCCGATGAGTTCCTTCTCGGAGAGGGACATCAGGTCCATGCCTTCGACCGTGATTTCCCCTCCCGTAACGTCGATCAGGCGGGACAGGCACCTGACAAGCGTTGACTTGCCGGAGCCCGAGAGTCCCATGACGACCAGCATTTCACCCCTGGAAATGTCGACCGTGGCGTTCCTGACAGCGGCGATGTAGCCGTCCCGCTGAATCTCCTCGAACGACCGGTCTTGGTCCAGGTTTCGAAAATACTGCCCGGGACTTGGTCCAAACAGCTTCCAGACGTTCCTGCATGAAATGACGGGGCTGCTGTCGGATTCCATCGTCGCTGTGTTCCCGGATCTGGCTGCCCCGGCGGTACGCCGGGACAGCCCTTGTTCATGTGCAGTCTAGCTCAACTCACGCCTTGAAGCCACGGCTTCCAGACGTCTTCGTTGTTTTCCAGCCAATGGGCTGCCGCATCCTCCGGTTCCATTTCGTCGACATCGACCAGCTTGGCCATCTCGGCGATCTGGGGATTCGTGAAGGAAATGCGCTTCAGAACCTCATAGGCAGTCGGCCATTTGTCGGGCATTCCGTCCCATGCAGCCTTCTTGAGGTAGCCATTCGCCGGGTTGCCGCAGTCATAGGTCATGTCGGGATTCGGCCCGAGCGACGCATCTTCCTTGCAGCCGTCGAAGTATGTCGGAAACTCGACGAACTCCCCGGGCCAGACGGCTTCGACGAAGTTCGGCGTCCAGTTGAAGATCACGACCGGCCTTTGTGTATTCTCGGCGGCTGCGACCTCTGCCCAAAGCGCGGCAGCCGATCCGGCATTCACCACGACAAAGTTCATTCCCAGAGCTTCAACGCGCTCGGCGTCATGCTTCAACCAGTCGACCGGACCACCAAGGAAACGGCCCTTGTCACCGGTTTCGGGAGTCGCGAACAGGGATGCACACTCATTGAGCGCTTCCCAACTCGGCAGTCCCGGGCAGTGATCCTTTGTCCAGAGCGGATACCACCATTCCTCGCGGGTCACCGCATTGTGGTCGCCGGCATCATGGATGCCGCCCTTGGCCAGGGCCTCGTTGAATGCGACACCGAATGCGCCTTCCCAAACCTCCAGTTCGAGCGCAACGTCGCCAAGACGAATCGATTCGTAGACTGCCTGCGAGTCGGTCGACACATACTCAACGTTGCTGCCCATGGACTCGAAGATCTGTCCGACCGCATAGGTCATCACGATCTGGCTGGACCAGTTGTGCGTGGCGATCACGATCGGGTCGCTGCTGTCCTGCGCCAGGGCTGCCGCAGGCGTAACGGCAACCGCAGCTGCCGAGATTGACTTCAATAAGCCTCTCATTTGTATTCCTCCTTTGGAGCTTCACGGACACACTTCCGTGATTGTTTAATCATCAGAGGACACGAAGCCATCGTAGCTCCGACCTCAACATTGCCGTACTTGGCCGTTACTCTTACCAAACTCATTGGACTTCCGGCTCCGGGCGAATTCGCAAGGCCCGTCCACCGCCCATTCCCGGTAATGCCGCCTCCGACCTGTCCCAGTCGGGCTCAAAACCGAAAACGCGCAGGTCCGGTCCCAGGGAAGGGTTGAAGAATCTGTTGTGCAACCAGGTCGACTCGAAGAGATGGTGGGTCCGTTCCAGGTCCAGGACGCGGCAATGGAGAACGAAGTGGTGGGAATTGGCATTGAATTCCAGAACGCACCTGCCGGCTCTTGCCAGCCGGGCTGCATCCAGCGACGCCGCGGCGAATGTCGCAGTCAACACGTCCGAGAACCTTCCCGCGCTCTGATAGTACCCTGCCGAGAGAAACTTCAGCGCCGTGTCCCGCACTTTCGCCGGGTCCATCGACTGCTTCAACATGTGTCTGAATTCCGGCACGACCGAGAATTCGGGGCGCCGGCACAGGACGGTGATGATCGTGCCAAGCGGCTCGGCTTCGCGGTGCAGCCGGACGAGCGGCATGACGGTATCGTCAGGCTGTCCCTGCCGCTCCCGCATGGCAGCCTGCCGCGAGCGGCACTGCCATCCAAGGAACGCCGCTCTCGTAGCTCCGGCATCATCGGTCAATCGTGCGAGGCTCCCTTCCATGGTCAAGCCACCCTTGCCCTGTCGGCGGATTGCAGCCTGTAGTCGCGGCCATGGCTCAGGCTGGGGATCTTTTCCCTCGTGGTCCTGACCAGGTTCAGGTCCAGCTGGGCCAGGGTCACTCCGGGTCCGGTGCCTCCATCGGCCAGCACGATTCCCCAGGGATCGATCATCAGTGAATGGCCATAGGACTCGCCGCCGCCCGGAATCAGCCCGGACGCACAGGGCGCCACGATGAAGCATCCATTCTCGATCGCCCTCGCCCGGTTCAGCACGTGCCAGTGTGCCCTGCCGGTGGTGGCAACGAATGCCGCGGGAACCGTGAGAATCTCGGCGCCGGCGCTTGCAAGGTCCCTGTAGAGGCCGGGGAACCGCAGATCATAGCAGATGGTCATCCCGACCCGGCCGAACGGGGTCTCGGCGATGACAGCAGAGTTGCCCGGAGCAACAACTGCGCTCTCCCTGTAGACCTCGCCATCCGAGAGCTGGATGTCGAACATGTGCAACTTGTCATAGCGCGCCGTCACTGACCCGTCATCACCGATGAGGAAACCGCGGTTGAAGATCCGGCCCCCCGGACCATCCACCGCGACCGAACCCACCAGGATCCAGACCTGGCCCTCCCGGGCGATTTCCCTGGCCTCGATGAGAACGGGATGCGAGGATTCCGGCGCAGATGGCGGAGCAATCCTCGGCCCATCGCTCCTGAGTCCTCCACAATATTCCGGAAGCGTGATGAATTGCGCTCCCGATTTCACCGCCTGCCGGACCAGCGGACGCATCTCCGTGATGGCAGAATCAAAATCCGGCTGCGGGCGGGTCTGAATGCAGGCTGTCAGGAGCTTTCCGGTCATGGTTTCAGAATTTCTTGTATGCGGCCCTCAATGTTACGAGCGGGTGCCGGTCCGACATCTGGAACTTGATGAGCAATTCACGCGCAATCATGTCCCGGTCCTGCTGGTTGCCTGGCAGTTCGATCGAGTCCGGTACCCTGACCCAGCCATTGATGTTCCGGTCGAACACGGCGGGTTTGCCGTCCTCGTACCCCATGTGGACATCTTCCAGCCAGTTGAGGTCATCCCAGCCCATGAATTCCAAGTAGGACTTCAGAAACGGGGTCAGGCGATCATGGTCCGGAACGAGGTTGACGTCGTAGCGGTAGCCGATGTGCTGCCCGATCTCCTTTTCCCGTTCAGAAGCGAGTCCGGCTGCGTCCTTGATGAACTGATCGACGTCCTCGATTTCCGATCCGCGGTATTTCGTACCAGCCATGGCTGACTCCTCACAGGTGGTGGTAATCGTCGATTCCGACGGTGTAGTTGGTGCCGGCCAGCGGAACCGCTGCCATCGCCGATGCTTCCATGGTCAGCGCAGCGAGGTCTTCCGGCTCGAGCGAATGAATGTTGGTCTTTCCGCAGGCGCGGGCAAACATCTGCGCCTCGATGGTCAACGTATGCAGGAAGTTGTAAACCCTTTCGGCTGCCTCGTCGGGGTCAAGCCGTGACCTGAGAACCGGATCCTGGGTCGCAACTCCGACAGGGCAGCGTCCGGAATGGCAATGGTAGCAATATCCCGGTTCGACTCCCATTTCCTCCTGGTAGTTTGCCTCCGGAATGTCCTTGTTGCAGTTCAGGGCCATCATCACCGCATGGCCGAGCGCGATCGCGTCAGCACCAAGGGCAATGGCCTTGGCAACGTCCGCGCCATTCCGGATACCGCCGGCATAGACAAGGCTGATCTGGCCGCGCATTCCCAGATCGTCGATGGCCTTCCGCGCCTGCCTGATTGCCGCCATCCCCGGAACGCCGGTCTCTTCGGTCGCCAGATGCGGTCCGGCGCCGGTGCCTCCTTCCATTCCATCGATATAGATCGAGTCCGGATCGCACTTTACCGCCATCCTCACATCGTCGTAGACCCGGGCCGCGCCGAGTTTCAACTGGATCGGAATCTGCCAGTCCGTTGCTTCCCGGATTTCCTGGATCTTCAGCGCAAGGTCATCCGGCCCCAGCCAGTCAGGGTGCCGGGCGGGCGAACGCTGGTCAATTCCGGCCGGCAATGACCGCATCTCGGCCACCTGGTCGGTGACCTTCTGACCCATCAGGTGGCCGCCGAGCCCGACCTTGCAGCCCTGCCCTATGAAGAATTCACAGCCATCGGCAAGGACGAGGTGATGGGGATTGAAGCCGTAACGCGACTGGATGCACTGGTAGAACCATTTTGACGAGTAACGTCTCTCGTCCGGGATCATTCCACCTTCTCCCGAGCAGGTGGCTGTCCCGGCCATGGTCGCCCCGCGCGCCAGTGCAGTCTTGGCCTCGTAGGACAAGGCGCCGAAGCTCATCCCGGTGACGTAGACGGGAATATCGAGCTCCAGCGGTCGCTTGGCCCTTGGTCCGATGACCGTGCGGGTTTCACATTTCTCCCTGTAGCCCTCGATGACGAACCGCGTCAGCGTCCCGGGCAGGAACGTCAATTCGTCCCAGTGAGGAATCTTCTTGAACAGGGAAAACCCCCGCATCCGGTACCGGCCGAGTTCCGACTTGACATGAATGTCGTCGATCACCTCTGGGGGGAACACAAACGAGTTACCCAGCCTGTTGACGTTCCGGCCGAGGGGTCTTTTCATTATCCCGTTGCCATCCGGCATCTTGGTATTCCTTTGCAAGACCTAGAGAATCAGTTTCTTTTCCGTTGGTTCGAGGTTGTCGTAGTTCCAGAGCTGCTTGCCGGCGACGATCTTGGTAAACCCGTCGACGCCGCCATCCGGCACCATCCCGTAGAGATCGAGCTTGCGCCGGAGCCACTTGATGTCGTGCCCGGTCAATTCAGCCTCGACCGCGTCGACACCCAGGCTCCGGATCGAACCACCGATGAAGATGGTCCCGTCATACATCGAGTCACCGAGGTTCTTCCCGGCATCTCCACAGACGATGATCCTGCCCCGCTGCATCATGAATCCCGACAGGGCGCCAGTGTCCCCGCCCACGATGACGGTTCCGCCTTTCATGTCTATCCCGGTCCGTGAACCGACGGACCCCTTGCAGACAAGATCGCCGCCCCTGATGGCGGCCCCGAATGTCGAGCCGGCATTCTTTTCCACGACCACGGTCCCGGACATCATGTTTTCACCGCATGACCACCCGACTCTTCCATTGATCCGGACATTCGGTCCATCGATCAGCCCGACGCCGAAATAGCCCAGTGATCCCTCGAAAATGAGGTTCAGGCGGCTCAGGATTCCAACTCCCAGCCCGTGCTTGCCCCGGGGATTGTGGACAACGATCGTTCCGTAACCGTCCTCCATCAATTCACGCATCCGCCTGTTAGCCTCGGTCGTCGTCAATTCGTCGACATCAAGCTCGGTTCGCTTGTTGTAGTCGACATCCGGCGCCCAGGGATATGCCAGGTTCGGTTCGGCATCCGGGTCGAACTCGATCAGCATGGTTCGGCCCGAGAGCTGTTCGGTGGTCATCCCGAGGGCGCGCGCCCGCTCGTCCTGGCTCATTCCGGCAAGATGCGGCTCGTTCATGCCGTCCATACGCGAACCTCCTCGTCATAGGGATCGTAAGTGTCGATTTCCTCCGGAATGATCGATCGAATCGCGACTTCCTCCGAGGCCAGCGCGATGAGATCATCGCTTTCGTATAGGACCAGCGGTTTTGCCGCCATGGTGTCCTTGGCCATCCCGAGTTCCACCTTGGTTGCGACCAGGTAGGTGAACACGCCGTCGATCTCCTCGACCGATCGCCGAAGGCTCTCCTCGAGCGCAACACCGTTTGCCAGGTTGTGGGCCGTGTAGACCGCCAGCAGCTCGGAATCGCAGTCGGACATGAAGCGGTGCCCCTTCCGTTCCATCTCGCGGCGCATGATCCAGTAATTGGTGATCTGGCCGTTGTGGACAACGGACACGTCGTTGTACGGAAACGCCCAGTAGGGATGGGCCGAACGGATGTCGACGTCGGACTCGGTGGCCATCCTGGTATGTCCGATGGCATGGGTGCCGCGGAAATTGTCCAGCCCGTATGCTTCACAGACCGTCGCGGCATCGCCCAGATCCTTGACCATCTCGAGGCCGAGACCGAATGACAGGATCTCCACGCCCTCGACCTCCTCGATGTGCCTGGCCAAATCCTCGGTGCTTCCTTCATGTGCAAAGAGGTAACGCAGGGCGTATTCGGTCGCATGGCTCTTCGACAGGATCTCGACCCCGTGCTCTTCCAGGATGTCCTCGACCTCCTCGATCCGGTTCCGGATGACGGCGTGGATCCCGCGTCCCTTGCCCATATCCTCCTGTTCCGCCACCTTGAGGCGCATGACTGCCCTTCCGGGACTGCCTTCACCGTAAACGGCATATCCGGTCGAGTCCGGTCCCCTGTGCTTCAGGGATTGCAGCATTGAGGTCATCTCGGCACCAACCGAGGAAACTTCGCCGCGGTGGATCAGCCCAGCAATTCCGCACATTTTCCCATCCTGTAAGTTGATCGTGGATCAGGCGTGGCGGGATCCTCCCGCCACGCGGCTCGTTGGAACATCACGGCAGGCAATCGAGATAGGTGTCGACATCCCAATCGGTTACCGTGTGCATGAAGCGCTCCCACTCGTCGGATTTGTACTCGTGGTATAGACGGTACATCTCGCCGGGCATCCCCCTCTTGATGACCTCGTCATTCGCCAGCGCGTCGAGCGCCTCTCCAAGAGACATCGGCAGGCGCCGGACATCCTTGCCGGCCTGGATGGCCTCGTAGATGTTGCGCTCCTCGGGTTCTCCCGGATCAAGGTCGTTGTCGATCCCGTCATCTGCAGCAGCAAGAATGACCGACCCCATCAGATACTGGTTTACCATCGAGTCGACGGACCGGTATTCGAACCTTCCCGGAGCCGAGACCCTCAGACCGGTGGTCCGGTTCTGGAAACCCCAATCGGCGAAAACCGGTGCCCAGAATCCCGTATCCCAGAGGCGTCGGTAGGAATTGACCGTTGAGGATCCGATAGCCGTGAGCGCCCTCAGGTGCTTGACGATACCTCCGATTGCCATCAGTCCGACCTTTCCTGGCAATTGTGGATCATCGCCATCAGGCATGAAGGTGTTTTCGCCACCGGAGTGGTACATGTAGTTGTTGATCATTCCCGGCAGGGCATCCGGGTCATTGCCGGTCCGCCGCATTTCCTCTCCGCCGCCTCTCCAGAGGGAAAGATTGTGGTGACAGCCGGATGCGGACACACCCATGAATGGTTTCGACATGAA
Source organism: Paracoccaceae bacterium (assembly GCA_963664715.2). Taxonomy (GTDB): domain Bacteria; phylum Pseudomonadota; class Alphaproteobacteria; order Rhodobacterales; family Rhodobacteraceae; genus JAPOXR01. The sequence continues at coordinate 14,587 of CAXXUY010000002.1, read as the reverse complement.
GCAGGCGATCAGGTTGAATTCCCGTGCGACCTGGGCACAGATCTGCCGATATGTGGTCAGCCTGTCGGCATTGCGCGCCACCTCGTCAAATGTCCAGTTGAGCTCCAGCTGGCCCGGCGCGTCCTCATGGTCGCCCTGGATCATGTCCAGCCCCATCTTGCGGGCATATTCGATGACCTTCATGTAGACCGGGCGCAGGCTCTCGAACTGGTCGATATGGTAGCAGAACGGCTTGGAGAATCCTCCGGCTGGCCGGCCCTGCTCGTCCCTCTTGAGCCACATCATCTCCGGCTCGGTGCCCATGCGCAGCTGCAGCCCGTGCTTGTCCTGAAACTCTGCATGCAGCCTGTGAAGGTTACCGCGGCAGTCTGAAGTGAGGAATCCACCGGGATTCTCCCTTTCCTCCCTGTTCCGGAAAAGGGTGCAGAAGAAACGGGCGATTTTCGGTTCCCACGGCAACTGCATCATCGTTTCCGGTTCCGGAATGCCGACAAGCTCCGCCGCTTCGGGGCCATAGCCGAGATAGTCACCGTGTCGGTTGGTGAACAGGTTGACGGTTGCGCCGTAGACGAGCTGGAAACCCTTGCTCGAAATGGATTCCCAGTGATCGGCAGGAATCCCCTTCCCCATGACCTTGCCCGTGACGGAAATGAACTGAAGATACAGGTATTCAATTCCCAGTTCGTCGATCCTGGCCCGGACCTCCTTGACCTTTTCGGCCCGGCCAGGACTGTTCACAAATCGTTCGATGTCCGTTTCAGGCATTTGATTCTCCTTTTCCCAATCAATTCAAAGCGGCGTGTCGCATCAGCTCCACGGATAGGGGCTGTTTGACACCGGATGCAGTTCACCTCTCTCGAACCTGGAGAAGCGGAATGGCTCAAGCAGTTCCTGCTGCTCCCCGAGAACCTCGTCGGCCACGAGATGTCCGATGCCGATCATCTTCCAGCCGTGATTCGAATCCGCGATCAGGGTCACGTTCTCGTTGAAGCGGTCGAAGACAGGGAAGCTGTCGGCGGTAAAGCATCCGATCCCGCCGGACGGCTCATCATCGTATTTCTTCATCATGCCCTCGAACCGCTTGTGGCAGTGAGCCAGCGCCGAGACCCACATCAAAGCGAAATCGCTGCTTGCAACGAATTCCGGGCTGGCCGGTCCGTAGGGATCAACGGCCACCTCGTCCACGGATGTATTGACCCGGTACGGCGACGCGCCGCCCTGGACACCTCCGAAATGCCAGTCGGGCTTGTAGTAGATGCCCCACATGTCCTCGGATATGACCGAGCCGTCGACATCCGAAGTCAAGGGTGCGTCCGTATCGACGTGAATCACTGGCGGAACCTTGCCATCGTCGGTCAGCAGGGTTTCCGGAGGCACTGTGAGCACCCCCTCCTCCAGCTGCCAGTAGCGCCACATGTCCACATCGTGGCGGACATTGCCGTCAAGGTCCTTGACCGTGATCTGCCTCGGAAGTCCGAGCATGTACCAGAAATCCCTGATCCACGGTCCTGCGCCGATGATGACCTGCTCGCAGGAGATCGTGCCCTCGCTGGTTTCAACGGCTGCAACAGCGTTGCTTTGGGAATCGAAACAGAATCCCCTGACTTCCATGCCTGTTAGAATCCTCACCCCTTCCGCCTCGACCTTCCGGGCGAGTCCCTGCATGGATTTCGTATTGTTGGAGAATCCACCGCGTTTTTCGTGAAGGACGCTGGTTATGTTCTTCGCCTGCCAGTCACCGAAGAACCCCCGCATGTATTTCGTTGCCGCGTTTGCCCCTTCGATGAAGTCGCTGTCATAGCCGATTTCGCGCTGCTGTTCGAAGATCGAGGCAACATCTTCGCGCATTGCCTCGCAGGATATCTGCATGTAGCCGACAGGGTGGTAGCTGAGCCCTTCCGGGTCCGATTCCCAAACGTCGACGGAGTGAGCCATCAGCCGCCGCATCGCCGGCTGGAAGTAGTTGTTGCGGACGACACCGCAGGCGATTCCGGAAGCGCCGGACGCAACGCCCGACTTGTCGAGAACCACGATCCTGTTCTCTGCACCCCTCCCGTTCGCATTCAGACGCTGGGCCAGTCGCCAGGCAGTCGACAACCCGTGGATGCCGGCACCAACGATCACGAAATCCACATGGTCGGGTAAAGTCAAATGCACCTCCCCAGATTAGGGCAACCGGATGGGGTTCAAGCCCGGGCTGCAGGATGTGAGTCTAACCAAATCTGGCCCACACTGCACGGCACACCGTCCAATTGTCAACCAAAACTTGTATCTTGAGGCAGTTTGGTATAAATTTGGTTCATAATTTTGACGGGAACCCAGAATGAGTGAAACTCCTGCGGGTCGCATGGACTCGATTGGTGTGTTCAGCACGCTGCGCAGTGAAATCGAGAGCGGGCAGCTCAGGCAGCGCGAGCGCTTGCCGGCAGAACGGGTTCTCTCCAGGAGGTTTTCCGTTTCGCGGGGAACAGTGAGGCGGGCGCTCGCCGAACTGGCCGCCGACGGCTTCGTCGAAGTCAAGCCGGGAAGCGGGACCTATGTCTCCTACAGGATACGGGACATCGGAAATTCCATCCTGGAGAACGCACGGCCACTGGAACTCATGGATGTGCGGTTTGCGCTTGAGCCGCATATTTGCCGGCTTGCGGTCATCAACGCCAGACAGCCGGATTTCGACGCGCTCGACGATCTTCTTGACACCATGGAATACCGGTCCGGGGACGCGACCGCCTTCGCCAAGCATGACACCATGTTTCACGCAAAGCTGGCGGAAATCAGCGGAAATGAACTTCTGGTCTGGATTTCAGCCCAGGCCAACGCGGTGAGAGGGCACCAGCAATGGGTTCGAATGCGGCGCCTCACGCTGGAGCCGGAGATCATAGCCAACTACAATCGCCAGCACCGCGCGATCGTCGAGGCCATACGGGCAAGGGAGCCCGAATCCGCGGCCCAGCGCATGAAAGACCACCTCGAAACCGCCAGGCTGTCCCTGACCCGGGCTTCCGCAACCTGACGGGTCAAGCCCGGGCGGATGCGTGCAACCAGTTGATGTAGATCCGCTCTGCAGTCTGTCCGAACTCGCCCATGCTTGCCGCACAGTCACCTGCAAGCCTGTCGGCACCGCCTTCACCGAATACACTGTCCAGCGCCGCGGCATATTCGGGGATTTCCGCCCAGTCCGGCACCGTGCTCGGCTCGACCTCGACATGAAACTGCAGCGAAAATGCCCGTGGTCCCCAGCTCATCGCCTGGTTCGCACAGGCAGGGGAACTGGCGAGGATCACCGCGCCTTCCGGCGATGACTGGACTTCTGCGCCGTGCCATTGCAGGCAGTTGAACCTGTCCGGAAGACCGTCAAAAAAGATGCTTTCCTGCCCATCCGGTGTCAGTTCCACTTCCATGACACCGACCTCCGACTCGGCAGACTTTCCGCACGAGCCGCCGAGAGCCTCGGCGAGCAGCTGGTGGCCAAGGCAAAGTCCCAGGAACGGCATGCCCTGTTCCTGGACCGCGTCCCGGATCACCGCCTTTTCACGGCGCAGCCAGGGATGAATGTCCTCTTCCCACACATCCATCGGCCCGCCCAGCACCCACAATGCGTCAAACCCGGTTAATTCCGGAATGGACTCTCCCTCGTCAAGTTCGACCGCAACCCAGCTGTGGCCGTCCTCGCCGAGCAGCTTCCTGAACGAGCCAGGATGTTCCACACAAGCATGCTGAAGTACCAGAATGTGCATCCGATTTTCCTTTCCGGCGAGCCTCAGTCCTGCAATCCAGTTTACACTATCGGAAATCCGCGCAAACCATTATTGCCGTTTACCGGATCTTTGGCGGGAATCGGCGCAGGTGACCAGCCGGTTCTCAAGGCGGCATGCGGATTCGGACTGTGCTTGAAAACCTGAAGAAAATATTGCGTTCGGACGGGTTCAGCCCGTCTGCCGAGACCTTCCCCGACCTCGACACCACGAGGCTCTCCGAGCAACTCAAGCCCGAAGCTGCGGGCCGGAAACGAGGCGAAAAGGACCAGCCGCGCCAGGAAGCAACCAGCCTCGACGCGCAGGAGCTGGAAATCGTCAATGCCGTTGAACGGCTCCGGTCTCTCGGGGTGAAGCTCTACCAGGAGCATGCAGCCGTCTATTCCGACCGGTTGGGCAGCGCAGCCGAAGCCAAGAACGAGATCAGGATCGTGGCCGGGCAGGCATCGGGAAACTTCAATGATGTCTGCAGGCTGAGCGAATCGGAAATGCAGGGAGTTGTTGCCAAACTGAAGGAGGCAGCCGAATGGAAGTCGGACTTTCGCAAACGGAACCGGCTGAGGCGTCCCGGGATCAGGCTTCATTCAGGCGGAATCAGGTGGGCTGCCATTATCTCTGCCTTCGTCCTGGGTGAAGCGGCACTCAACTCGTACCTTTTCTCGCAGAAGAACGAATTCGGGCTGCTCGGCGGGATACTTGCTGCTCTGCTGATTTCGGTTGCCAATGTCGGCGTCGCCAGCGCAGCCGGCTATTATTCCCGTTTCATCTGGCATGTGAACCTGTTTGCCAAGCTGTTCGGCCTGCTGATCATCCTGTCCTGGCTGGCATTCGTCCTGACCTTCAATGTCGGTCTTGCCCATTTCAGGGACGCCCTGGTCTCGCTGGCGGGGATTGACTGGAATACCGCCACCAACCAGGCCATCCAGGAGATGCGCGCCGGTCCCCTGCTGATCGACAGCCTTGAATCCTGGCTGCTGGTCGTGATCGGATTCCTGTTCTCGCTGGTTGCCTGCCTGAAAGGTTTCTATGCAGACGATCCCTACCCTTTCTTTGGCAAGATCGAACGGGAGCTCGACCAGCACCGGCAGAACTATGCCAGTGAACACCGGACAACGCTGACCATGCTGCGGGAGGAGCGCGACGAGGCCGTCGCCATGCTTCACGAAGCCAATGACGAGGTCAAGACCGCGTTTTCCGAAGCCATCGATGTCCTTGATGGCCACTCGTCGCTGAACAGCCAGTTCAACGAGTTTCTCGACCGGTGCAATTCCGTTGCACAGCAATTGCTGCAGAAGTACCGGGATGCAAATATCGACGTGCGCAGCGAACCGGCGCCCGAATACTTCAACCAGGTTCACCGGTTTCCCGAGATTTCGAGAAGAGTGCTGCCCGAGGACAGGCGACTCGATGCCGAAAAGGCCCGGGAGGACATTGCCGAGATCGTCACCGAGACAATCCGGAAGATCACCAGCGAACATGACGAGGCAGTCGGCACGTTCAGGACCGCAAAGGACATCGAGGACTCGGCGGAAAATACCGGTCATGGCATAAGGGCCGATGGCTAGGAGTGGAAGACGAAAATCTTCTCGAGGGATCGGTTACAATCGCCGTGGACCGGAACGGAGATCCAACTGGGTCTGGTACGTGCTGTTGGTCGTGATGCTTGCAGTGGCGGCAGGGTTCGGAGTTGTCTTTCTCCAGGTCAAGAAACTCACGGCAATCGATGAGGCCACCCTCTGCCCCGAATCCGGACTGCAAGGAGTGCTTGTCGCACTTCTCGACCTGTCGGACCCGCTCACCTCCCTGCAGGCGAGCCGCCTGAAGAACGAACTCGGACGGCGCTTCGACGGAACACCGGAAGGGACGATGATATCCGTGGGCATCGTGGAATCGGATCTCGGCAGTTCCGGGATCCGGTTCGGGCTCTGCCGACCGCGCAGCGGGGAAGAGGCCAGCCAGTTCTACCAGAACCGGCAGTTGATCGAACAACGCTACGAAGCCGAGTTTGAAGGACCGCTCGAGGATGCGCTCCGGATCATGTTCGACGGTGAAGAACAGAATTCCTCGCCGCTCATGGAGACAATCCACCAGGTCGTTGTCGACACGGAGGGATTCAGGAACAAGGACATCGAAATTACCCTCATCCTGGTTTCGGACCTCTACCAGAACAGCGAGATCTTCAGCTTCTACCGGGGAGAGACCTGGGACGATTTCCGAAACTCCAGGCACTTTTCCCAGAAATCCCGGTTCCTGGACGGCTTCGACGTGATCGTGATCCGCGTGCCGAGGGACGCGCCCCGCGCCTCCAGCAACGCCCAGGTCGAGAATTTCTGGGTCAACTACCTCGAGCAGAGCGGGATTGACCGGCTCGAGGTCGACAAGACCACGCTTGGCGGTATCTGAGACAGCGAGATGGCGCGGCACAACCAACCGGGCGACTTCACGCACAGGGACCTGTCGGCCAGGGCCGACCACTTCCTGCTGATTGCCTCATTCATCGCCGGCGCTTTCGGCATTATCTTCCTGAAGCTGGTATGGCAGGTGGATTGGTGGTCGCCGGACCGGTCGTTCGAGATGTCTGATGCCTCTGCCGAGAAGTGGCGGGCCCACTTTCCGACGGTCACGGCCGCGGTCTGGGCGAGCGTCGTGCTGATTTCCTATGCCGTCGTCGCAAGGGCACTGCGTGGCCGCGAGATCGAACCCGAGACGACCGGCGACAACTGCTACTATCTCGGGTTTCTCTTTACCCTGACCAGCCTGTCGCTGACCCTGGTCCAACTGGGCCTGGTCAGCGAAAGCGCAACTACCGACATCCTCGAGAACATCATTTCCGGCTTCGGGATCGCGCTTGTCTCGACCATCATCGGCATCATGCTGCGCGTCTATTTCTTCCAGCAACGGGCTGACCTGGTGGCCCGGCAAGGAGAAATGTCGTTCGAGTTGCAGAAGGCTGTACGGAACTTTCGATCGCAGCTTTCCGCCAGCTCGATCGCGATGAAGAAATTCTCGACCGAATCCGTGCAGCTGGCCCAGGAACGCGACCAGAAACTGCGAGATGAAACCGAGGCGGCAGTCAAGAGCCACCTTGGTGCGGTCAGCAGCCTCCAGGCAACTGCCGACGAGATGAACAGGCAGCAGCGCGAGGAGATCGCAAGGAACGCCGAATTGCTTGCCGATTCTCTCGAGAACTCCCTCAAACAGCTGGTGGAACGCATTCCCGTCGAAGTGGCGAAGGCGGCTCAGCAGTCGATGAGCGAGGCTTTCGTTGCGCTGGATGCGCCAGTCAAACGTCTCGGCGACAGCGCCGAAGCCCTGGCTTCGACCCTGGAGGATTCAATAAGGCAGTCGTTCGAGAGAATTCCGGGCGAAATCGCGGCCGAATTGCGGCGGCCTTTAAGCGAGATCGTCGAGGAGCTGAATGCGCCGGTCAAACGGTTTGGATCCGGTCTCAACGAGCTTGAATCGAAACTCAATGACTTCACCGAGTCCCTGGATTCCGCCCGCGATGCACTTCGAGGCGGAACAACCGGGCTCACCCGTGCCGTCAGCGAAACCGGCATAGAACTGGACAAGGCGGCCAGGCAGATTTCAGAGGCGGGAAAGACAATTTCCGAACAGGCCCGGTCGGCCGTCCGGGCCACAAAGAGCGTCAGGCCATCGAAGGAACTGGCCAGCGCCACAAGAAATGTCGAGAACGCATATGCAGGTCTTGCCCGGGTCAGATTGCTGGCGCAGTCGATCGGCGAACAGTTTCGGAAGGATGCCCGGAATCTGCGGGATAGCACGAGCGAGCTTTCATCCAGGTTTGACCGGCTCCGCAGGATCGAAGCCGGAAGCCATGACCAGGCTGATATGGATGAGTTGCAGAAGGCTGCAGACAGCATTGCCGCACAGCTCGATTCCATTTCCGACAGCATGATGGATCTCTCGAAATTCGTTCGGGAAGAGACGCGAGGCTCGGTCGGCTTGCTTGACAGGGCAGCTACAATGCTCGGATTCCGGCAGGAACCGGCAAAGCAGGAGAACCAGGATGTACGGGTGGAGATTGGTTCCCGTGTCGAAACTGGCAGGCGGCAGAGTATCTGGAGGCGGATTTTCTCACCGCGACGATGGTTTGCGAGATAGCTGCCGTGACGGCACAATCGACTGCACTGACTGACTGCTGCAACCGGAGAAGTTGCAGGTGAGAGGCAATCTCAATTGGGGAGGATCGCACCGCCAGTACAGGCGCGGTGCGATCATGGGCCTGACCATTGCCGAGGCATTCATGCTGCTGGTATTTGCCCTCCTTTTGCTGTTCCTGCTCTGGCGCTGGGACTACCCGAGGATTCTGGAAGCGCTCGGCGATTCTGTGACTCCTGGTTCACCTGAATTCGAACAGCAACTCGAACAGCTGGGGCAATACAGCCGGTTTTCCTCGAACGGATCATCGGGTGAACTGATTGGGCACATTTCCGAAATGTCCGCCAGCGACATCAAATCCCTCGAAGAGCTCCTCGGGTCTTTGGGTGCGTCCAGAACCATGGAGCTCATGTCAGAGGCCACCGAGGCAGCCGATCAGCTCGAACTCCTGTCCGACCCGGAGAATCGCGAGTTTCTCGAGAGATTTGTTCAATTGCCGGATCCGCTGAAGGCCCGGTTGAAGGAGCTTGCTGACTCCGAGTCACTGCAGGAAACGATTGCGGCGGTGGACGAGGCGCGCAGGCTGAGGCGCCTCGTCGATTCCGATTCGGAAAGGAGAATTGCCGCAGCGGTTGCCCGTCTCGAACCTGAAGATCAACTGAAGCTGGAGGACCTTGTCCGGTCCGATGACCCGCTGGCTGCACTGGAGTTTCATTCCGGTATTGCCAAACTCATGCAGGACGGCATCACCATGGATGCAATCCGCGAAGCGATACGGAACAATGACGAGATTGCCACGAAGCTGGCCACGAAGGCACAGGCACAGGTAGAACTCGCAAACAGCATAAACCGAAGCCTTGGCGATGTCGTGTCAAGGATCGGTGGCAGCATTGGCCCGCACGGCCGGGTTTCCCTTCCGAACAATGTCGGTTTCGAGCAAGGCAACGACCTGATCAGAACCCGGTTCAACGACTTCCTGGGCAGCTTCTGTCCGAAATTCCTCGAAATCATGTACGGTTCCAGGAACGAGATCCTGGAAATCCGGGTCGAGGGCCATGCCTCTTCGGAATGGAGCGAAAGCAGGTCGATCGAAGAGGCGTTTCTCCTGAATCTGGACCTCAGCCAAAGGCGAGCCCACAACGTCCTGGCGTCCTGTCTGGATCAGGCCGGAGATCCCGGCATTCGGGACTGGGCCGGGGGCCGCATCGCAGCTCTCGGCTATTCATCCTCCCGCCCGGTCTATCTCGAAGACGGATCCGAAGACAAGGAAGGATCCCGCCGGGTCGAATTCGGATACCTCGTCGACTATGACAGCTTGCTGGACGACATCCGCGCGACCGTCGAACGTGACGGCACCGCCGCCGCACTTCCGCAACATCCACCTGAAACGATCGGCATCGGTAACTGACTTAGGCAGGCCCTCGGTGAAGGGCTGGAGAATCCTCGGCGGCAGCCGGAAGCCGGTTACCAGGACCAGATCTTGCTGACCGATTTGAACGGGCGATGCGAACTGCCACCGATGCAACTGTGGTATTTAATTCACAGATTATCGTGGACACGAAGCACATGCTGATCTCTGAACAACGGGCTCAAAACCGGCGTCGGATTTGGGCCGGTTGTCCGAAACTGCAGCCAGGGCACGGCAGATACTCAGGTTGGGTCGGACGGACACTGTTACTGACCGATGTACTGTGCGATCGGCGACCTATAAGGCTGGGAGGCCACCTGGACCACATTCCATGAATTCAAGCCTCTCCGGGGAGCAGCAAGCAATCACAGGCGCTTACCAGGATCAGTTTCCGTTGCATGGATCCAACCGATAGCCACTCCTGATCCTGTGGAGCGCCACTCATGCCCCTCCACATCGATACAAACGCAACAAATTCAACCCTGCTCCACTGGAAGACCGGCGCGCCGACTGTAGTCGGCTCTGCCTCAAATCACTGATTCTGTTCAGGACAGCTGTCATGACGGAGTTGGGACCTATATGCTTGACTAGCCAGATCAATCAAATAGGCAACAAGGAGAAAAAGTGCCAAATTCAAATGATTGCATAACACACGGGATTACAAAAATGGACGAGCTGAAATCACGTCTTGCCTGATGGTTTGCTCGCTTTCTCGGTGTGCCGGTGCAAGTAGAAAGCAAGTACTACAGAAAGCGTTGGGTTAGGGCCGTCCTTGCAATGACCATCAAAAAGCCATATATTGGCCATACAATAACCTCACCTGCGGAGATATCACCATGGCTTTGAGAAAAGTGACAATGAACCTGACAGCAAACGACGTCGAAAACACGGAAATCCTCGTTCGTCGGTTGCATGCCAGGAACAAGGCCTCCGCCGTCAGCGGTGCCCTCGCGATTGCAGAGGAGCTCACACGGAAGATCGAAGATGGCGGAGAATTGATTATCAGAGGAAAAAACGGATCTGACGAAACAGTGATTATTCCTGGTCTGGGCCCGCGCTCATCCTGATGGGCAATCAGATTGAACACATTGAAAGCGAATGAGGTTCATCTGATCCGCCCGGGAAACCGGTATATGGTCGCGCATATCACGGTGACAGGTTTTTCTACCGTGTAGTGGCCATCACGCTCGCGTTGGTTGCCCTGGGCGCTCTCGCCGCATCAATTTACTTGGCGGCTGCGGGCAAGGAAATACCGCAATCCATGTAGCCCTAGGATTAACTGCGGTCGGGGCTCTGGCTGGCGTGCTGATCACCGGAAAAGGCTGACCGCATCTTTGATATCGCAAGGCCGGATCGGCTGGAACAGCATCGTCGGGGTCTCTGTCTTCATCGGTGTTCAAGCATTTCTTGAGGGCATATATACCTTACTATCCAGACCACATAGGTAACAAGGAGAGAGTATATGACAATAGAGGATCAAATCAGGATTACCAAAGAACCAAGAACAGTATGCTTTTGATCCAACAGATGTTCCACGTGACAAAAACACGGGAGATGATCTCATTTCGTTCTTTACGTCACCAGAAACCAACCAATAAGTAATGAATCATTTGGCAAAGATATAGAGTTGCTTGTCGAACAGCGAATCATGAAGATGCTGATGACGAAAGGCATCACACAGATCTTTGGAAGGTCAGAAAACTCAACCGTTGAAAGGTCAGATTGAACGCGTGTAATAACATGTCCGTCTTTTTTCACTTGTCCAATAAATGTCATCGTATTTCCTCAAAATGAGTACCGTAGTCAGCGATGATAATCTACACTAATGGTGATCTCTTCGAGTCCCCGGCAAAGGTGCTCGTCAACACGGTGAACACACGCGGAGTAATGGGCAAGGGGATCGCGCTTCGATTCAAGCAGATCTACCCGGAAATGTTTAAACAGTACCAAGAGCATTGTAAGAACCGGAGCCTAACGATCGGAAAGCTCTTTCTCTACAAGACACCCCACAAGTGGATTCTAAACTTTCCGACGAAGGAACATTGGCGGAAACCATCCCGAGTCGAATACATCGAAGCCGGGCTGAGAAAATTCCACCGTTGCTTCGCCGAGATTGGCGTGACTTCCATTGCGTTCCCAAAGCTCGGCTGTGGCAATGGGGATCTCGATTTTGAGATACAGGTCAAGCCGCTGATGGACCGTTTCCTCGTCAATTTGCCAATTCCAACGCTGATTCACATTGGACAGAAAGACGTTTGCCCATCAGAGCAACACGGCCAGAAACGAATTGAGGAATGGCTCAGGTCGGTGCCAACAGCAATTCCATTCGACGAGGTTTGGCGGGACATTGTCGTGCTGCTACAAAGCCAGGGCAAATTCGTGACCAGGACAAAGGGCAATGCCTATACCGCCGTCGCACTGGACGATCCACCCACACTTCAAGTTGCTTCCGCCGGCCGACCCTTCCGTATAGTCGATCAGGAACTTGTCGACTTCTGGCAGCAGCTGAGAGACTTCGGGCTTACCCATAGAAGCATTGCCCCGAACAGTCGTTACCTGTCTTACCTGATGCCAGTATTTGGGCAACTTCCGTATGTTCGTCCGGTGGTCGTGTCGGAGTCTTCCGCACGATTGAGGACAAACCCGGAGTCAGCGCTGCAAATGATTCCTTCCCCACCGTGAGGTAAGCAGCAGCATCTGGACCTCTTCAGGAACGCTGCAGAGATACTCAACAGTGGCAAACCGTTTTCGGTTGCGGCTGCCGAAGATGGTTGATTCTTCTTCAGAGACAGGGCGATCACCGTCATAGTCGACGCTTACCATGACAACAGGCCGGTTCACTGACCCTTACGCTCAGACACTGCTCCGACGGACGGATGCCGCTTCACATGCATCTCCACGAAAGCATTGACTGCACCAGATAAGGTCTGCGTGCCGTCGGCCCAGCGTTAAACCCGTGTTTAGCGCGATAGGATCTTTAGGAGTCAAATTGCCTGAGTGTTGCCGTGATGTTCAAAAATGACTCCAACGAATCGATTCCCGGTTCCAGAATTTCTGTCGCACTACAGCCATCCGGAAAGCACTCCGGTTCCCGGAGGTGCAGATCAGTGAAGCTGCGGAACTCGGCCTCATCGTCGACTACGACAGCTTGCTGGACGACATCCGCGCGACCGTCGAACGTGACGGCACCGCCGCCGCACTTCCGCAACATCCATCTGAATCGACCGGCATCGACAACTGACGCCGATTGGCCCGCGACTGCGGCTCCTGCATGTCGATGTCGCAGTCTCAAGGCATCCAGAGCCTTACCCTATCCTGCCCTGTCACTGGATCCGGACATGGACAGGCACGCCATCACGCATCGAACGCGTTGGTCCGTTCCCAATCCGAGAAATGCGACATGAATTCATTCCATTCGATCATTTTCAGCTTCACGAATGCCGAATGGAACTCGGCGCCCATTACATCGGCAATGAAGTCTGAATCCTCGAACAGCCGGATGGCATCCAGCATGTTGAGTGGCAGTTTCGGCGCATCCTTGACCTTGTGCCCTTCAGCATACATGTCGATGTCCAGTCGCTTTCCGGGGTCGCTCCGGTTTTCAATTCCGTCGTGCGCCGCAGCGATGACTGCAGCCTGCAACAGGTAGGGATTTGTTGCACCGTCCGCCAGTCGGACTTCGATCCGGTTGTCGGCGGGAATGCGGATGAGATGAGTCCTGTTGTTTCCGCCATATGTCACCGTATTCGGCGACCAGGTGGCCCCCGACATCGTGGCAGGCGCGTTGATCCGCTTGAATGAATTGACCACCGGGTTGGTGATCAGGGTCATGTCCCGGGCTTTCCCCAGGATTCCCCCGATGACGTGGTAGGCGAGTTCGGAAAGTCCCAGTTCACCGTCCCCTGACATCAGGTTGTTCTTCCCGTCACCGTCCCAGACGGAGAAATGGACGTGGCAACCATTACCGGTCAGCCTTTCGGCGGGCTTCGGCATGAAGGTCGCCCGGAATCCCTGCTCCTCGGCAAGGGACTTGACCATGAACTTGAAGAAATTGTGACGATCCGCCGTCGTCATAGGATCGGACGGACCCCAGTTCATTTCGAACTGCCCGTTCGCGTCCTCGTGGTCGTTCTGGTACGGCTCCCAGCCCAGGTCAATCATGCAGTCGCAGATCCTGGTGATGAGTGAATAACGCCTCATCAGGGCCTGCTGATCGTAACAGGGCTTGCCGCGGATGTCGCGCGCGTCCGCCAGCCCTTCGCCATCATCAGCAAGAATGAAGAATTCCGGCTCAACGCCGGTCAGCATGGACATGCCGGCATCGGTTGCCTTTCCGATCACGTTCTGCAGCACAACCCGGGGCGCCTGCTGGACTGCCTTGCCGTCGAGATGCGGGTCGCATGGCACCCACGCCGTCTCCGGCTTCCAGGGCAACTGGATCATGCGGCTGAGATCAGGCATGACGAGCATGTCGGTATCGGCAGGCGTCATGTCGAGAAACACGGCAAAGCCGGCAAAACCCGCTCCATCCGCTGCGATTTCATTGATCGCGGTCCTCGGTACCAGTTTCGATCTCGTAACCCCGAAAAGATCGGTGAAACTCATCAGGAAGTACTTGATGCCCTTGCTTTCGGCATCTGCGGCTACGTCTGCAGTCATTGCTTTCTCCATAAACTCGCGCCGGCCGCTGCAACTGGCATGGCGCAGAAATCAGCCCTGTTTTCCGGGAATCCAGTTGGTTCCCGCCAACGGAATGCCTGCCATTGCGGCAGCTTCCACGGTCAGCGCAACCATATCATCCGGCTCAAGATTGTGAACGTGGCTTTTGCCGCAGGCCCTTGCGATCGTCTGGGCCTCAAGCGTCAGAACGCGCAGGTAATTGGCAAGCCGCTGGCCACCCACGACAGGATCCAGCCTCGCCGACAGTGCCGGGTCCTGGGTCGTGATGCCTGCCGGATCATTTCCCTCCTGGTAATCCTCCCAGTACCCGGCGGCGGAACCGACTGACCTGTATTCTTCATCCAGTGCGGGATCCTGGTCGCCAAGGGCAATCAGGGCAGCCGTCCCGATCGAGACCGCGTCGGCACCCATGGCGAGGGCCTTTGCGACATCCGCCCCCGACCGGACTCCCCCGCCGACGATCAGTTGCACCTTGCGGTGCATGTCGAGGTCGACAAGTGCCTGGACAGCCTCCTTTATCGCCACGAGAGTCGGCTGTCCGACATGTTCAATGAACACATCCTGCGTGGCGGCGGTCCCGCCCTGCATGCCGTCGATAACGACGGCGTCGGCACCGGCCTTT
>CAXXUY010000001.1:390000-902693 GCA_963664715.2 Paracoccaceae bacterium | reverse complement strand
GAGCGCATCCGGGGCAGCCTGGTCGGCCTGCGCATGCCGCGGGCACTGGAAATCCTCGACCGGGTTCTGCAGCGGGTCGAACGCGGCGAGGTCACCGCGCTCGAAGCCATCGATGAGTTGCTGCTGGAGGAATACGCCTCGCGCGAGGGCCGCAGGATCGCCACGGCGCCGCACACTGTAATGAACCCGCTGCTGGAAAACTGCCCTGCCTGGGAAGGAATGCAGCCCGGGCGCCCCGGACCAATCCGGTTTCCAGGCAAACCGGCGTCGGCCTAATCCGGGAAATCTACCGCGCTGTGCGGCAACTCAATCCGGGAAACAACACCTGGCCGCCACAGCCGGACCTTCCGCGTCCGTTCCGGCACCCGCCGCCAGCTGAATGCGCTCGCTGGCCGGTCCGGCATTCCCGCCTGCCTGCTGATACGCCACGCGGTGCATCGGCGGCCCGCCGGGGAGAGCGGCAGGGAGAGCCGGGCCGATGCGCACGCCGAGGCAGCCAGTCCCCTTTCCCCTGCCGCCGCTGCCGGAGATGAGGCTGCATCTGCAGAGGCCAGGATTCCGGGAACGGCCGTTGTCCGCCGCGACGGTGACAGGGTCCTGGTCGAGACGCCGCGGCGATCAGCCAGGTTTGCCGATGCGATCAGGCAAAGGGGCGGTGACTGGGATTCCAAGGCCTATTGCTGGTACGCTCCCGCCTCGTTCGCAGACGAGGTCGAGGCCATGGCCTGGCGGTGCTTCGAGAATGTCGAAATCCGCACAGGATGAAGCGATTGCCGGTTCCTGGCCTCCCAGCCAGACGGAATCGTGTTGCAAGCGCGCCGCCGGGCGAATCGCATCTGCCGCCAGGTCCACCTGACCGGCAATCCAGCCCCTTGACGCTGCAGCTCCCCGGGGGTTAACCACGGGCCTTGTCCCCGCGCGCGGGGCTGAACCATCTATGGTCACCCCACGGGAGGAATCAGGACATGACTCTACGAATTGCGGCGCTTGCCGTGTTCATCGCAATGGCCGTTGGCGCCAGGGCCGCGGACCTGGAGACCGGTCTGTCGGCGTACGGCCAGGGCGATCATGCGGCCGCCATGGCGGAGCTGCGGCCCCTGGCCGAGGAAGGCGACGCCGACGCCCAGCATGTTCTCGGGCTGATGCATCTTCTCGGCCATGGCGTGCCGGAGGATGGATACCGGGCGTCGATCTGGCTCCTGAAGGCGGCGGAGCAGGGCCACGCCCATGCCCAGCTGCGCCTTGCCCAGATCTACGACGATGGCCTGGGTGTTCCCCCGCACGACGCTGACGCGGTCGCGTGGTACCGCAAGGCGGCGGAACAGGGCCTGGCCGAAGCCCAGCTGCGCATGGGGCAGCTCTCCGGTGGTTCCAAGGGCGTGACTCCGAACATGGCCGAGAGCATGGCTTGGTATCGCAAGGCTGCCGAGCAGGGGTATGCACCCGCCCAATGGTATCTGGGGTTCGCTTACGAATTGGGATTCGGCGTGGAGAAGGACGCCCTGCAGGCATTCACATGGTACAGCCTAGCCATCGCGTTCGGCAACGAGGATGCGAGGAAACAGACAACCGATCTCAGACGCGATATGACCCAGGAGCAGGTTGCCGAGGCGCAGGAACTCAGCCGCAGGATGTTCTCCGAAATCATCGAGCGCCTGAACCGGTGACCGGCCGGTTCCGACACCCTCTAGGCATTGCGCAGGCCCCCACTCCACCCGTACAGCGGCAACCAGGAAGGTGCGCCATGAAGTTTCTTAAGGGAATTGCCGTCATGACCGGCGTTCTGATCCTCACCGGCACGGCGGCCGCCGCCAACTGCGAGCACGGCTCGCCGGTCTCCGGGTCGTTCTACGTCAAGGGCAGCGACATTGATTTCCGACGGGGACCGGGCCAAGATCATGCCCGCATCATCAATCAAAAGGCCACCAAGGCACTTGGGTCCACCATTTATCACACCCTTTGGTCATCCATGGTGCTCGAGGGCCGCTGCGAGACGGCCGAATGGCTGCAAGCGCGTATTGTCAAGACCGACGGCCGCCCAGTGAATGGGATGACCGGATGGGTCCACAAACGGTTCGTGGCTAGCGAGCCCTCCCCCGACATGAAGGCCGGATTGCTCTGGGATATCGACAGCGTAAGCGAATTCACCGAGGCAGAAAAGAAAATTGTCAGACGCGGCGCTCTCAAGGTTCTGAAAGACGAGGCCAACTGCGCCGGGATCATTGACGGATTCCGCAGCGGATCCCGGCAGGGCGCCTTCTTTGTCACCTGCAACGCCGGGGATGGTGGTGGCACCTTCAATGTGTGGTTCACCCCGGCCGAAGTCGAGTCCCGCGGCACCCTTGCGATTCCTGACGCCTATCCCGCGAAACTTTCTCGCCGGGCCTGCGAAGAGGCCATAACGGCGAGAGTTCTCTACGCATCGACGCTCGATATTCATCATTTCCTTGGATATGCAACTGAAGTCCACAACAACGGCAACCGCACCGTCATTCAGGAATTCTCTGCGAAGAACGGCTTCGGCCTCGAACTCGATTATCGGGCTCGGTGCCTGATTCAGCCGGATGGGGTGTTGGAAATCACAATTGCGGAGAAGGGCTAGAGGCCCGGGAGTGAGGTTCTACCCTGACCGCCGGGCAGAAGTTAGCAACTCGCTAGACTATTTCACCGACTGTTCGATTCCCAGTTGCTGGTGGTCAGGTATGTCTTCCCCACACGCCAAATCCGAATCTCGGAAAGACTGCTGCCAGCCATTTGCTTTCTCAAGTTGAGAACAGGTCAATCCCGTCGTGCCCAGAAGATTCGTATACCTTCGAATGCCATTGAGCGTCGAGTTGCTCCGCAAGTCTGCATCCTCAAGGTCCACCTCCCGAAGATCGGCATCCTCAAGGTCCGCCCCCTGGAGGCGAGCTCCCCGCAGGTCAGCACCGCGCAGCCGGGCGCGGGTGAGAACGACATGCCTGAGGACAGCTTTCTGAAGATTGGACCCCTCGAGATTCACCTGATCGAGACGGCCAAAGGTTAGTTCGACTTCTGGCAACCATGCACCCTCCAGATCCATCCTGGACAGGCGCATGCCCTTGAAGGACTCCTTTCGCTTTCTCGGGAACACGCATATCCGCCTGCCATTCCCCGTAGTAGCCTCCGAGACGATTCTTACGATGCTTCCACAGATCCGACCGCTGAAATCCCTATTGAGGAACTCCAAAGCCTGGCGTGCCGAACTGTCGGTTTCGTAGAGCTGTCGGCCGTCGACCTGCGCTCCTCGAGTGCCGGCTGAATTGCTGGCGGCGAATGCCACTTCCCACGCCCGGAAAATACGTGCCGACTGTCTGTCCTCCAGTTCAACCATAAATCCTACTAGGCCGGCAACGAGCACGGCCAAAGTGCCTAGCCCTCCCCAGAGCACGATTCTCGAGAAGATCTTCCACAATGCGTCGACGATCCTACGTGTCTTGTGCCACACCGTGACGCATCTCCGGCCCAACCCCATGCAAACAGCGTGTAAACCTGACCAGTTCGGGTTTGAAGCCCTCGGAAGGTGCAAGGTTGTCTGTGCTTTCGACGTCGTCCGAATGGCATCCGATGGCGGTGCGATGCTGCACGTGACCCGACAAGGGGAAAGCTGTTCTTGCCTTCATGATTGCGCTGGTTGTGGTCAGTGCCGAGAAGGTCCATCCGGCGGATGACGGTCTGGCCGTTCCAGTTCCCGGTAGCCGAGATGAATGCAATCAACCACCCGGGCGGTATCTTCCCGGAGTTGACGGCGGGTCTGACCATCCGGGGAAAAGTCGAATGTCGCGGGCAGATGTTGATATGGAGGAGCCAACCTGCAGTCCCATTTCTTCCAGATCATGCTGGAAAGTTTGGCCAGACCGGACAGGTATTTCTCTCCTTGGCGCTCGGGAAAGGCCCCAAGGAGAGTGTCTTTCCTGAAGGTCTCCAAGTCATTATGGGCAAGGATCTTGTCCCGTGCCGGTTTGATGTGTTCCTGGTAGAAGTGCTCAAGCGGGTTTGTGATCTGATTGAGCTGATCCAGTTCCTCCGGCAACCAGATGTCCTGCCCGGTGAAGAATCTGATTGCCAAGTTGTTCATTGGGTTGTCTTGGCGACCCATGACCGGCCGGTCGTGCAGCTTGGCGATCTGGAGCAGGGTATATGCTGAACTGACTTTCATGTGGTGTTCAAGAAACCGGGCTACGGGCGAATCCAGGAAGTCCGGATCGTTAACCAGTTCACCCCGGCTGGTCAGGAATTCAAACATGGCGAGGTTCATTGACCAGCATTTGTGGACCAGTTCGCATTGGCCACAGAATTTCTCGGCGTCTTCTCCGGAAGGCGTTGTGTCAGGCATTAATTCTCTTCCTCGCTTGGGGACTGCTGAAGGCCCTGTTGCAAAAATTTGCCGGAGTTGCCGGGTGTGTGGTCTGGCTCCGTCTTTCTTCAAGAACCTTGCTGGATCGCGATCTGTTCCAGTTCAGCACCATGCAGTGACATCAACTCGCTCATCATCTCTGGCCCGATCCCGAAGGCACGTTCGACAAGACGCACTTCTCCCCTGATGCCGGGCTGAAGCTGGAAGGCCTTGGCCTGCTTCTTCTTGAGCGCGCGCATGACCTCGAAGCCCTTGATCGTCGTATAAGCGGTCTTCATTGACTTGAACCCGGTCGTTGGCTTGATGAGGCACTTGAGTTTGCCATGGTCGGCCTCGACAACGTTGTTGAGGTATTTCACCTGTCTGTGGTCGGTATCGGAGGGGCATTTGCCCTCTTTCTTCAACTCCCGGATGGCCTGGCCGTAGCATCCCGCCTTGTCCGTGTTGATCACGCAGGGCTTCTGCCACTCCTTGCATCCGCGCAGCGCCTTGCCCAGGAACCGCTTGGCGGCGTTGGCATTGCGGGTCTGCGACAGGTGGAAATCGACGGTGTCGCCACGGCTGTCGACCGCGCGGTACAGATACGCCCATTTGCCTTTGACCTTGATGTAGGTCTCATCCACGCGCCAAGACCGTGAGAAGCTGCGCAGCCGGTAATGCCAGCGCAGGCGCCTTTCGATTTCCGGCGCGTACGCCTGCACCCAGCGATAGATGGTGGTGTGGTCCACCGCGACGCCGCGCTCTTCCAGCATTTCCTTGAGGTCACGGTAGCTGATGCCATACCGGCAGTACCACCGGACGGTCCACAGAATGATCTCGCCCCGGAAATGCCGCCACTTGAAGTCTTGGGTCATGGGAGGGTCTCCAAAAGCACAGCCTGCCAGAGGCTACCGCTACCTCGCTCACAAAGACCGCTGAGAGCAGTTTTTGCAACAGGGCCTCTTCAGCACACCTGCGCAGGAGGGAATTTGCCGGATCTATCGGTCGGTTCATTCTGCGAGGCTTTGTCGCTGGCATGTGACAACTGTGTAAGCTGGGGATTCATTTGGCGAGAATTCGGTGAGCTTCGGGAGTTTGGTTCCCAGATTATTCTGATGTCGTCTGTGAACACTCCCCGCTGGCACAATGACTTTGTCATGCGTCAGGATCATCTTGAAACCGCAGTGGACATTCACAGGCGCTGTGCTTCCGCAGCGCCGACCCCGGACATGGCCATCAGCCGATGGGTGAAATCAAAGCAGCCTGATGCAACCTTCTTGGACAAGTGGATTGACTTGCGGATTGCGTTGGAAGCGCTTTTCCTCCCGGATGATGCAAAGGGAGAAAAAAGTTTCCGTCTTGCAATTACCGGAGCTCGGTACCTGGGCCGGGATATGACCGAACGACAAGAATACCGGAGGCAGCTTTCCAAAGTCTACGATCGTGCATCAAAAGCCATACATGCATCGGACGTTGAAAGCTCCGAGCAAAACAAGAGCCTTCTTGCCGCAGGGCAAGACCTTTGCCGGAAAGGAATCCTGAAGAGGCTCGAACAGGATGAAGCGCCGGACTGGGATGCATTCCTGTTGGAAGACGGCACCCGATGACAAGGGGCGTACCTCTTGTTCCAGAACAGAACCTGCTGCTTGACCCCCAGCTTTTTGGTGCTCCTCTGATTCTGCTGAGAAACCAGTTGCCAATGCAGTCGGCGGCCAGTAGGCGCCGCAGGCCAGCAATCAAGGATAAGCGAGGTAATCCGGTGGGGAGGGTAACTAGGGAGCAGTTCGAAGGACTGAAGCGCCAGATTGAAGAGGAGAGATCCGAGGGTGACTGTCCGATCTGGCCTGGCACGACAGTCCTCATGCGGGAATCAGCGGGGGATACTGTCTTTGCTGAATATCTGTCCTGGCGCGCAGGCGGCCTATTCAGATTTTCTGCCGTGCCCAGTTGTATTACCGACGAGGACACCAGGAAGCGTGTCTCGTCCTGGATCTGGGAGCGGAATGCTACTTTCGATGCACTTGGTGCTGAAGAGACAGAAGAAGTGCCAAAGCTGACACCCGAACTGATCCAGAAACTTGCCAAGCAGCAACCGCTGACTTTCGAGAAGCGAGTCGACCGTGCCGTTCAGGCAATCGGAAGGCCGCCGGCTTCGCTTCTGGTGCCGCAACAGTATGGGCCCCAGACCGGCGACGATCGGTTGTTACTGTTTTGCGCAGCGACAGAATGCGGCGATGATCCAGCTGAAATATCCGGGTGGCTAAGAGAAATCGAGAGCGAAGGTTTGATCAGAAACCAACACCTTCCCGGCAAGACGCCCAACTATATGCTGTCCTCCGACGGCCTCCGCCGTCTCGAGAACGGAGCGGTCTGACAACGAGGAGTAAGCGAAAATCAGACGATGGCTGGAACCAGATACAGAATCTAACCAGAAGCTTGTACTATGGGACAAGCGCCGCCTTCGTGAACAAGGCATAAACCGCATGGTGATCATGGATGTACGGGCGATCGTGACTCCGACGATTGACTAAATGGAGAAGTAACTATGCCGGACGACAGGCTTTCCTACAGGATTAACAATTTGTCCGAAAGCCTCAACGTCGAGGTCAAGCTCGAAGCGTCTGAGAGATTGTAGTCAGCAGAAGCTTCAGACGTCCGCGCGGGGAGGAAAACGGCCATGTGTCCGGAAAAACGGAGCTGGAAGGCAACCCATATCCGGCTGTTGAGATTGAAACCCTCGACAAACTCCAAATCGTCGAAATTCAGGTTTCGGAATTCCAGAAAAGATCGATCAGACATACGCAAATCCCCCAGGCAAAGATGCCCGACCCGAGATCAGCGGAAGGCTGGTGTCAACGTCTCATTTTTGCATTTTCTGTTCTTTCAGATGTCCAGATTTGGTCCTGAACGTCTCCAAGGACAGGGTAGCAGCGCAGCTATCCTCAGCGTAGGTCCCGACCCAGACATCAAGCAAACCGCTTGCCGCACGCCACTGCGGATTGTAGGGACGGCTGGCGATCGCATCCAGATCAGGACACCTCGATGAGCAACAACTTTCTTCCGGACTTCAATCTCCCAATCACCCAGGGTGAATTCACATGCCTGGTAAGGAACAAGCGGGTTAAAGCAACTCCTGAGGAGCAAGTCCGCCAGCGCGTCCTCAATTGGCTTATCCACGACAAGGGATGGAACAAGGAGCATCTTCGCCTGGAAAACAGCTACGCGTGGTTGAGCGATCCGGATCGCACCCATGTCCGCCCCGATATTGAAATTCTCGAAGACGGCAAGGTGCTCGTCGTCGTGGAGTGCAAACGCAAGAGTGTTCCCGTCGGTGAGCATGTATACCAGCAGGCTAGGGAGTATGCCGACAAGGCCAATGCCAACTGGATCTGGACGACCAATGGTGAAAACCACGTCTTTTTCGAGAACCACAATTCGGAATGGACATCAGCAGACAGGTTGGAACCTCTGGAAGTTACCCGGCCTCCTGTCAGAGACCCCGTCTTTCCAAAGAATGCCAACCACAGCAGGTCTGTTGCACGGTATTTCAGGGAATTTGGCGACGATAAATTCATCGATGAAGATGTCGACTTCGACCGGGGTTTGGTCCTGGCGGTGCACCGGATGTTGTTTTCCGGTGTTTACAACAAGTTGCCCTACTCCCATGGAGGCGTACACATTCTGGAAGACCGCGGAGCATCCTGGCACAAATTCGCGAACCCTGGCGGCAGCTACAGAACCCGCTACGCAGATTTCATTGCAGCCACCTCGGGGCGGGTCGAAGCGGTCTCTGTGGGTATCAACCGTTGGGGTGACAGCGAAAGCCTCAGAATCTGCGTCGGCGTCAGAAAACCGAACCGGTCGCACCACGCGCTGCAACTCGATACCGATCAGTGTGAATACGACGAAGAAAGAGGATACTGGCACATATACCATGATGGAAGCATGGCAAGTGTTGCCCGAAAAGACGTCCTGGAGGCTATTAGGGAAGCTGGCGCTGGGCGGTGGGTAGACAGTTACGATGACGGAAAGAGGTGGATCTATCTGGGCGAACTACCGGATATCAACATGCCCACCAATGTTTCGAGCACAAGATCAAGGAAGCTGTTGGCGAATCTCATCCACTACGCGATCATCCGAACCAATCTTCGTGATGCCAACTATCAGCGCAACCAGAAGAAAGGATAGCGCCGGCCGCCCAATGTACCTGCGTGAGTAGTGTAGTTGTCAAAGATCGGAATCTTGAATCGTTCTGCTCAAAAAATCCCGATTGATGAAAGACATGCAGTTCACAAAGACCGACTTCCTTCATTATCTCAGCTGCCGGAAATCCCACTGGATTCTGAAACAGGAACCGGAGAACTACCCGCAAGGGGGGCCTTCAGCGTTCGGCACGAAGCTTGCAAGCGATGGCCATGACGTTGAAGGATACGTGCGCCAGTTCCTGGAAAGTGAAGGCCGCACAGCGAATTTCCAGCAGGTCCTTGAAACCGGAGATGGCCTGTTTGCCAGGGCCGACGCGGTCGAGAGAACCGAAGACGGCAAGACCGTGCTCCACGAGATCAAATCCTCAACCGGCATCAGGGATGAACACATCAAGGACGCCTGCTTCCAGAAAATCTGCGCCGAACGCGCCGGGCACCGGATCGACCGCGTCTCGCTGGTTCACCTGAATGGTGCGTATGTCCGCGACGGGGACATAGACCCGGCCGGGCTTCTGGTGTTTGCGGATATCACGGGTGAGGTCGGTGAGATCGAGTCCGGAACGGTTGCAGAGATTGAAAGAGCGTTCGATTTCCTTGCAGGCGAGATCGACCGGGACGGATGCTCCTGCCTTGAATTGTCGCGCAGCAGTCATTGCGAGACCTTTGCGCTGTTCAATCCCGCTGTTCCTGCGCCATCGATCTACAGTCTTCCGAGGCTGAGCGCTGGCAAGCGCCGGGAGCTCGTCTGCGAAGGCATTTTCAGTCTTGAGGATGTCCCGGACGAGTTTCCGCTGACGGATCTGCAGCGCAGGTTCGTCGAGGCCGCCACAAGTGGCAAACCGCAGGTCGATGCGGAGGCCATCCGCGGTTTCCTGTCGGAACTGGCCTGGCCACTCCATTTCCTTGACTATGAGACCTTCGCCTCGGCCGTGCCGCTCCTGGATGGCGCCAGCCCGCACGGACATTTCGTGGTTCAGTACTCTTTGCATGTCCTGGAGGAGAACGGAACACTCACACACAGGGAATACCTGGAGCGCGAAGCCTGCATGCCGCGCCAGCTCATCAAGCGGATGCGATCCGATATCGGGAAGGTGGGCAGCATCATTTCCTGGCATGCAGCATTCGAGAAATCACGCAACAGGGACATGGCCAGGGCTTTCCCGGAGCATGCGGAATTCCTGGACGACCTCAATGGGCGGATGGTGGATCTCGAGGACGTCTTCAAGCTGGACTACGTCGATGCAGGGTTCGATGGCTCAACATCGATCAAGAAGGTGCTCCCGGTCATTTGCCCGCATCTCGACTACAGCGATCTTGATGTACAGGACGGATCATCGGCAATGGCGGAATGGGAGCGCATGATCCGGTCCGGTCCCGAACAGGCAGAGGAGATTGCACGCTCGCTCCTGCGCTACTGCGAACGCGATACCCTGGCCATGGTGGAGATCTACCGCTTCCTGGAAGGCCTGTAATGTATGAATGCACATAACGGCTGCGCCGACGATCAACGCAACAACAGCCGAAATGAGAGTCACCATGGCAGTTGAGACAAGGCCGGAGTCGGAAGGCTGGAGCGGGGCAGGAGACGGAGCGCCGCTCAATCTGAGGCACTCGAACACGCCCACCAGCACGATCGAACCGGATCCCGACAGCCTTTACGCAGCCGGGTTCATTGACTTTGGATACGTCAGGCATCCCCTGTCCGGCTTCCCGCGCCGCCGTCCGGGCGCAACTCCGATCCGCTCTTCCGGCAACCATCCCTGTGCCCGGCGGTCATCAGGACGAGGCTTCTGAACAGGACGTGATGATTTCCGGTTGAGTGCGTCCGGATCTGACGTAGCGGTCCACTACATGTTCTCCACTGATTCGAAATGGAGAAACCCGTGCTGACCGATTATGAACGTCATCTTCTGAACACCTATCTGGCGAACATTGCGGCAAGCCTCGCGCATTGTGACCCTGTTGCACAGGTGCTGACCGCCTGGGTGTCCGACCGGGAGAAACACATCGCGTTTCCTGCGGGAAGGCGGCGTCGGCGCCATGCCTGGCATGCAGATTCCGGAAAGAGCGGTTTGTCCGGAAAAAAACTTCGAAAGCTCGAGAAATTCCTGCGCAACGAATGTACGGGAAAGGCAGCGGATCGCGACAGGACCGTTGAGCGGCTGCATGGCCTTGGACAGACAACCGGTCTCGGCCAAGCCGATATTGACATTCTGGAACTGCTCCTGCGTTACAACACGCATCCGGTCTTCGGGTCGATGATCGACGCCATCTTCGAGCACCCCAACATCGGCGGCCGGGCACTTCCCATGGCTCTTGGCCTTCCGGCAAACACGGTCCAGCTCCGCCTGAAGAGTGATGCGCCGCTTGTGCGCTCCGGGCTGGTGAAGATTGACGAAGACGGAGATCTGACGCCGTTCAGGAGGCTTCACCGGATCGTGACAGAACCGGGCGGCGGCGGCATCGATGCAACCCGCCTGCTGCTGGATGCTGCCTCTCCAGGCCAACTCGCCTGGCAGGACTTCGACCATGTCGCCCCTGATCGCGATCATGTCGGGACCCTGGTGAAGGGAGCGCTTGCCGGAAGCATTCCGGGTGTCAACATCCTGCTCCATGGTCCTCCCGGAACCGGCAAGACGGAATTTTGCAAGGTCCTGGCGGAAGAACTCGGCGCAGACCTCTACATTGCCGGCGAAGCGGATGAAGATGGCGGCGAGCCAACCCGCGGCGAGAGACTCCAGGAACTCAGGCTTGCCCAGAATCTTCTGGCCGGCAACCGGCGGTCACTGCTCCTGTTTGACGAAATGGAGGATCTGCTGGATGCGCCCTTCGGGGGCTTCGAGATATTCGGGCCGAAACGGTTTGGCCGGACCCGGGGCGCTGCTTCGAAGGTTTTCATGCACAGGCTTCTGGAAAATTCTCCCGTGCCGGTCCTGTGGACCACGAACGATGCCCGTGATTTCAGCCCGGCCATTCTTCGGCGCATGATGTTCGCAGTCGAGCTGCGCCTGCCGACTGCGCCTGTGAGAGCCCGGGTCTGGTCCCGCCAGCTTGACTTACACGGGATCAAGGCCGGGCCCGAAGAGGTCAGGATGCTGGCCGCGGAGTTCGATGCTGCTCCGGGCATTGCAGCCGGTGTGACGGCTGCAGCGAGCCTTGCCGGAGGTGATCTCGCCGCCGTCCACCGGGGAGTTCGCAGCCTGTCCAGACTCCTCTCCTGCGGGAAGCCGCCACAGGGAGCGCCGTCCGGTTTCGATCCGGAGCTGATGCGGGCGGACATCGATGCCGCCGCGCTCGCCGGCCAGCTCGAAGATGCCGGGACAAGGCGGTTTTCCCTCTGCCTGCAGGGACCGCCCGGAACCGGCAAGAGCGCCTATGTTCGTTTCCTTGCCGAACGTCTCGGCCTGGAAGTTCTCCAGAAACGGGCCTCGGACCTGCTGTCGATGTGGGTGGGAGAAACCGAAAAGTCGATCGCCCGGGCCTTTGCGCAGGCCCGCGACAAGGAAGCATTCCTGGTCTTCGACGAAGCCGACTCGCTGCTTGCCGACCGGCGTTCGGCGCAGAGGAACTGGGAGGTCAGCCAGGTCAACGAGATGCTTGCCTGGATGGAAAACCATCCTCTGCCGTTTGCCTGCACGACCAACTTTGGCAAGCACCTCGACCCGGCGACAC
This sequence comes from Paracoccaceae bacterium, assembly GCA_963664715.2. GTDB lineage: Bacteria > Pseudomonadota > Alphaproteobacteria > Rhodobacterales > Rhodobacteraceae > JAPOXR01. The sequence goes on along the minus strand of CAXXUY010000001.1, from coordinate 890,462 downwards.
TCCGGCGTTTCGTGTTCAAGATTGCGCTCGGCTACCTTGCGCCCGAACAGGTGGAAACCGCTTTCCGGAGCTATTTCGATCTTCCGCCGCCAGCCTCCCTTGCAAGGCTGGACACGCTTGCGCCCGGTGATTTCCCGGTGGTGCACCGAAAGGCCGGGATCCTGGGCCGATTGCAGGATCCGGAGGCGCTTGCTGCCATGCTGCGCGCAGAATGCGAAGCCAAGCCCGGCCGGCCGCAGGCGATCGGCTTTCTGCACTAGCGGTTCCCGAGTCCACCGCCTTTCACTATCCTGGCGGGCGGCGGTTCGCGACGAATCGTGGCGCCAGGATGACGCGGGAAGGAATGGACGGGATGCGCTACGAGCGCCTGAGGGACATCATCGACCTGGCTGTCAGGCTGCAGGGCTCCCGTGTCGGCCTGACCCTTGATGACATCGAGGCGGAGCTGTCTGTCAGCCGCAGGACGGCCGAGCGGATGCGCGATGCCGTTGACTGGGCGTTCGGTCCGCTTGAAATCGTCCTGATCGACGACAGCAGGAAACACTGGCGGCTGCAGTCGGACGCCTTGCGACGCCTCGTGCCGATCACGGCAGAGGAACTCACTTCGCTCGCTACAGCCGCCGAGGCTCTCGAACAAACCGGGCTCCCGGAGCACGCAGCCAGGCTTCGGGATATCGAAACAAAGCTGCGCGCAACACAGCGCGAAGGTGCGCTGGAGCGTCTCGAGGCCGATCTCGGCATTCTGCTGCAGGCCGAGGGCCTGGCCATGCGTCCCGGTCCGCGCCAGCCCATCGACAGCAAACAACTGGCGCTGCTGCGCGAGGCGATCCTGACCGGCCGGATGGTTGAATGCACCTACCTTGCCCGTACCACGGGACGAAAGAGCAACCAGCTCATCGAGCCCTACGGCCTGCTCTACGGCAACCGGGCCTTCCTGGTCGGAAAAACCGGCTGGGACGACGAGCCGCATCTCTGGCGCCTCGCCAACATGAAGGATGTCTGCCTTTCGGGCGAGAGGTTCGAGCGGGACCCGGCATTCGACCTGCAGACCTTCGCGAGGCGATCCTTCGGAACGTTCCAGGAAAAGCCCTTCAACGTTGTCCTTCGATTTGATGCCGAGGCTGCCCGGTCCGCATCGACATTCGTATTCCACCCGGGCCAGTCGATCACGGAACATGCCGACGGAACGCTTACGGTCCGCTTCACCGCTGGCGGAACCCATGAGATGTGCTGGCACCTCTTCACCTGGGGCGAAAGCGTCACCATCGTCAGGCCCGTCCGCCTTCGCCGGCAACTCGCTGCAATGTGCAGGGCGCTTGCCACGCATCATCATGATTGATCGGGATGACTGCAGTGGCGCAGGTGGGGCTGCTCTTGTTGCCCAGGGCGCAGGACAAACGGACAATCACCCATGCGCGGCACGAGCACCCTGTAGCAACTGTCCGCTGTTGATCCCCGGGTGAAGGAGACATGGCGGGGCAGCCTGCCTTGCGATCACTGACATTCCCGTTCCGGAAGCGCCTGCCGCTCCAGGTCACCGGCCCGCATCGATCGGGTAGAACGTGCCTTGGCGGTGGAGCTGGAGAACAACCATGTTGCCGTACCTCGACTGCCCCCGAACACGGGGGATTTCACGGGAAACAGTGCGCCCCGCGTGGGCAGGGAACACAGAATGGCTGGCCGGATGACATGCTTGAACGGCGGTTGATCTCCGCGTGGGCGAGGCACGCAGGCGCCTGCAAAATGCGGGCGAGAGACCGATCGGCGGCATCGCTGTGCGGGCGGGGAACACCGCCCAAAGCCACGAGGGATTTCACGGGAAACAGTGCGCCCCGCGTGGGGCTGCATGAATGCATTTGATGGGTTGGGCGAAGACGCATTCAAGTCCTTGCTTGACAGGTTGCATTTGACGGTCATCTCGTGGACTGAGTTCGACCATGCTATGGCGGAGATAGCGGACCGTCTGAACCCGGAAGATCCAGGAGATCAGACCCTGATGAACTTGTTCAACGGCTTCCGTTCCCAAGTTGCCGAACAGGAAGGAACTGGCGTCTGATGCCCTGCACGTGGGAAGACCTGGAGGCCGTTCGCCAGCAATGGCAGGAGACATTTGGCGAGCAAATGCCGTTCGGGTTTGTGATTGGTTACGATGATATTCCCTTGCTGCGACGATGCATTGCCGAAAAGAGCATGAAACCTCTCGACGATCATATCGAAGACCTTTTGAAAGACGGCAGGGTCTACTGACAGACCGGGATCAGGATGGATCAGGTGTTATCGCATAGTTTGTACGCTGGATTACTCCAAGGAGGAACAATCCGGGCGTCATTCCGGCTTCGATGAGTTTTCGCGCCGCTATCTTTTTGATGATCGATTAACAGGCGCCCGGAAACCCCGAAGAAGAATATCCCTGTTCCGGAAATGGACAAATTCCCGCTCCCATTACCCGGATTCCGCGAAATCTGGGCGGACTTGCCGACTCCTGTAAAACCCGCCTGCACAGCGCCCTCCTGGTGAGCGAAACGGCGGCTGGATGACTTTGGGGCCGCAAAACCGCTTCCCCCTCTTTACGGACCGGAAAACGGGCTCTCGGGCGAAGTGTTGGAAACCGGGCGGTTCCAGGCCCTTAGCAGGCTTGTGGGACGTGTTTTTGGAGCCTTCACGGCTGATCGACTGCTCGTGTCTTTTGCGTTGGCGTGCATCATGGCAACCGATTTGTTCTGTTTGGTCCCGGCGGCAGGACTTTAACCTGCGATTGGGCGGGCCGAGTGCTGGGGTGCCGCATGCTGGCATCCGTGCTCTACCGTGCGCTGGACTGAACTGGATGCTATCCTGTATGCCGGCAAACAGAAAATCTGCCGCCTCCGACCCCGCGGGCACTTCAAACTATAATTGCAAAAAAGAACCATGAATCAACTGTCACTTTTTCCTCTGCCGGATTGTGCGACTTCCACGGAGGAATTTGTGAGCGCAATTTCAGAATTTTCCGACTTCGGTACCGTGACCTCAATAAATTGCGTCGATGGCATTCGCTATTTCGTTAACGAATTCTGGACCTCTAAGCAAAGACAAGCCCACGCCATCCACGAAGTCTCGTATCGAGCCTGTTTCAAGGCCCAGCTCCCGGAATTCTTTATCCTGAGGCTAACGAAACCGGGTGATACTGTATTCGACCCGTTCATGGGGCGCGGAACCACTCCAGTGCAAGCGGCACTGATGGGCCGGAAGGTTTACGGCAACGATATCAATCCTCTTTCCATTCTGCTTGCCCGCCCAAGACTCAGACCAGTTTCCCTGCTTGATGTTCAGACAGCCTTACGCGGGATCGCGTGGGATCGCGGTGAGATCGACCGAGAGGATCTACTTGCTTTCTACCACCCAGTGACGCTTCGCAAGCTATCCGCACTAAAACGATGGCTGTCGGAACGCGCCCCGCTGGATTCAGACAACATCGACCCGATCGCAGACTGGATCAGAATGGTAGCCATAAACCGACTTTCAGGCCATTCGCCCGGCTTCTTTTCCGGGCGTTCTATGCCACCAAACCAGGCGATTTCGGTGAAGGCACAACTCAAGATCAACAAGAAGCTGGGTGTCAATCCGCCAGAGCGTGATGTCGCGCAAATCATCATCAAGAAATCGAAGTCTCTTCTTCGTGATTACCCTGTGCCTTCTGGTGTCCAATTCTCTCTCCAGAGCTGCTCTGCATGGGATACTCCGTCCATCCCAGAAGGAACCGTGGACTTGGTGGTCACTTCCCCACCGTTCCTAGACATCGTCCACTATGCGGCGGACAACTGGCTGCGTTGCTGGTTTGCCGGGATCGACCCGGACGCTGTAGCCATCGACATGCACAGAACTGAAGCTGCATGGACCGATATGGTGGCACGAGTGCTAAGTGAGCAGGCTCGCGTCATGCGAGTGGGCGGCTATGTTGCCTTTGAGGTCGGTGAGGTGCGAAACGGAAAGGTCCTGCTCGAGAAACTCGTTTGGCAAGCCGCAGAGGGACTGCCCTTTGAGCGCATCGGTGTAATGATAAACGACCAAGATTTCACAAAGACAGCGAACTGCTGGGGCGTTGTCAATGGTGCCAAAGGCACAAACACAAACCGGATTGTCCTGCTCCAGCGCAAATGAAATTTAGATAGCGAAATCCAATTATCGGAAGCTATAGGAGGCGGTGTGTGGCATCCTTAGATATTGAGATCTCTGCCGAAATGCTCGCTGCTGCCTCGGCAGCAGCTCCAAAAGCTCGCGTTCCACGAACAAAGGCATCTCCGGTTGATACAGTTGCCGGACTTGTTGGTGAGTTGGCCTTTGGACAGTGGTTTCTGGGAAACTGGAAGAAGCATGACCTCCTAGCAACCAGGGGAAAGCCAGATTTCTTAGAAAAAATCGAAGTAAAGACGAGCGTATTTCCGTTCCGAGACACGCTCAACCTCTTGGTTAGGCAGGATTATGCAATCAGTCGCAAGCCCGCCTGTTACGTTCAAGTGATAATCGATGCCCCCCGGTCATATGTTGAGAGAATCGAGCCAGGTTGGATCTGCCGGATCTCCGGCTGGGCGACATCAGAGGAAGTAGACGCGGCACCACTTCTGGATTTTGGCAGGAAAGGTGGGGGAGCGGGTGGATACTTGTGCCACCATATTAAAATAAGGAATCTCCATCCAATGAAGACATTTCCCGTGGAACGGCCCGCCTGACGCGGAGATCACAGAAACAAAGGGAAATGTTGCGACGCTGCAAGACCGCTGATCTCAAAAGAAAACTTGCATCAGTATTCAATGTGTCCGCTGATGGTATCCAGGAGTAATTAACTGACGGCCGCCTCAATTGGGAGAATCCTGGCTGGTTACCTGCACCATCTGAAGGGGCCGGACACGACCTGATCGATCCGGGTGGCAACGCGCTATGATCGTTGCCCCGAAGTCTTCCTATCGGCTTGCGCCCTTGCCGCAGTCGTCATGTCCTGGCTATGAGCCCTGACCCTGAACGGCGGCTGGTCAGGCGGCTTCGCGAATTTCCCGCAGAGCACGGTTGAAAAAGTGCCGGGTCGCCTTTTCGGGGTCGGTTCCGGCTGAGTGCAGAATGACACTCTAAGCATGTCAGGGTCGTTTGCGGTTCTCTGAGGACCGTTTTCACGCCCCTCAGCCCGAAATGCACGGGTGATTGCCATGAACAGCACGAGAGAGCTTCTTTCAACGCGGTAGAACCTGTGTCCGGCCTGTTAAATCATGATTCCGGGCCATCTGTATTCGCCTGTGATCAGTATGTGGGCCCATCCAAGCGGCGAGATGTGTTTGAGCAGGTTCTCTGGCGTCTTGATGCCTGCGCGTTTGCGTTTCTGGACTGCGCGTCCGAGCTGGTCGGTGTTCCAGTAGATGATGGCTGCAGTGAGGAGGTTCAATCCGGCAATCCGGAAGTGCTGGGCCTCGCTTGTCCGATCGCGGATTTCGCCCGGCCGGCCGATCCGATGGGCAGGATGTTCTTCAGAGTTTGACCGAAAAGTGAATGGCCTCGCGACAGCCGTGAAAACGTGGCATAGTCCTGTGAGTTTTTTGGCAAAACCAGGGATATCCACATGGCTTGGAACGAGACCACTCAGGAACAGTATAAGCGTCCTTCCGGTCGATTTGAAACCGATTTGACGGATGAGGAATGGGAATTGATCGAACCGCTACTTCCATCACCCTCAAAGACGGGACGTCCACGCAGCACCGACCTGCGGGAGGTGTTCAATGCGGTTCAATACATGTTGGGTACCGGTTGCCAGTGGCGAGCACTTCCCCGGTGTTTTCCGCCCTTTACGACGGTCCAGAGCTATTTCTATTCCTGGAGGGCGGGCAACACCCTCTCCGACATGATGGATGCCCTTCGCGCAGGTGCTCGGGAGTTGTCGGGACGCTCCGAAGATCCGACGGCAGCTGCGATTGACAGCCAGTCGGTGAAGACGACGGAGAGCGGTGGCCCCGCAGGTTATGACGCCGGCAAGAAGATCAAGGGCCGCAAGCGTCACATTGCCGTTGATGTGGAGGGGTTTCCGATTGAGATCGTGGTCCACGAAGCCTCGATACAAGACCGGGACGGCGCCCCTGCGGTGATCCTCGGGATGCTGGAGAAGGCACCGGAGGTGACGAAGCTGTGGGCGGATGGCGGCTATCAGGGTCCGAAGCTTGCCTCGAAGCTCGGGGAACTTGGCCTTGGTGGTCTCCTGGAGATCGTGGAAAAGCCCAAGGACATCAAAGGCTTCACGATTCTGTATCGCCGCTGGATGATTGAGCGGACGTTTGGCTGGCTATCGCGCTGCCGGCGGTTGGCGAAGGATTACGAACGCAGTCTGGAGAGCTCACTGGCGTGGGTGCGGCTGGCGGCATGCCGGTTCCTGATGCGAAGGGTGGCACGGGGTTCAAACACTTGAAAACGAACGACAAGATGCCACCAATGAATTATGAGTCAAACTCTCAACATCGTTGCCAGCTTCGCCGAATTCGAGGCAGACCTCATCAGGATGCGAACCCGCGAGGGCATGGCGATCGCCAAGGCAAAGGGCAAACTGCGGGGCAAGCAGCCAAAACTGTCGGGAAAACAACAGAAAGAACTCTGGCGAATGCACGATACCAGGGAATACTCGATCAGCGATCTTGCCGAACTTTTCTCCGTGTCACGGCCAACAGTCTATCGAACGCTGAACAGGCGAAAAATTCCTTAGAGTGTCATTCTGCACTCAGCCGGAACCGACCCCTCTCGGGCGAAATGCCGTGGAAAGGCGCACTGAGAAATACCGGCCAGGCTTGTGGGGCGTGTTTCAGGGCCTTTACGGGTGATTGCCCGCTCATTAGCTCATTAGGCGCTGAAGGCGGCAAAAAGGTTCTTCATGAGATCCAGATAGCTCTCATGGACGCTCTCAGGAAGGAGGACTGGTACAGGAACTACTTCGAGTAGACATCCGCGAATTTCACTCACGATGGGCTGGAGGTCTCCGGTCCTTGACTCGCTGCAATGTCGTGTTGATGCGATTGTCGAGCAGCAGAGCCGATACACTTCGCATGATCGACACGAAATCAAATTCAGCCGAGTACAATCGAAGCCAAGCGTTCTACCTCCATCATGTCGAGGCCAGAACCCTCCGTTTCCCATGTCTCAATCAGCACGCGATCAGCGCCCGCCGCTTGTTCGACAGGACGAATTCCGTCCGCAAGATAGGCCTGCCGTTTTGTCGCCCACCGTCGAGCGTAAGTCGGATCGGCCAGAAGCCCGAGATGCTCCCAGTAGTAGGTGATTCCGCTCGCGTCGTCCTCGATCGTAAAGTCCGGCCAGCGCGTCCGGCCACCAAGCACGAGCGGTTGTTCATAAACGTAGGGTACGCCCATCCCGACCAGCTTCTCAGCGATCGCCAACTCGGCCTTCGATCGCACCAACTCGTTCCGGCTTGTCCGGTGCAGGAGATGCTGGTCGAGAAACTTCGGCCCGGTGTCGGTCATCACTTGGATTGGGGTGGGCTCCTCGAATAGATCGGTCATTCGCCGTGCGATCTCTGAAGCCGCCGGTTCGGCGTAACGGCGCAGCGCGCCAACTTCGTCCTCGTGCAGGATGATAAGCCGATCACGGTGGCGCGTCAGTGCCGTGTACAGCAACTCACGCGTCAGCGGCCTACAGTTTTTGGGCACGACGAGGAAGATCTTGCCGAATTCGCTGCCCTGCGTCTTGTGAACGGTCAGTACGTACGCCAGTTCAAGTTCCGGTGAGCCATCGTCGCCAGTGAACTCCCAATATGGATAGGTGAACTTGACTCCAGGCTGACTGTTGAATTCGACTTCCAGATTGCGAGGCCGGCGCTTCATGTTCCTTGTCTTGTAACCGCCGACAATGATGCCAATGTCGCCGTTCGCGACATAAGCGTTCTCCTGTTCCGGGTAGGTGCGCCGTCGCCCGTTGTTGCGGGCGTTGATCACCTTGTCACCCCATAACAGGCCTTGCGGGCCGGACGGTTTGGGAATCTTCGCCCAACGCTTCTCCTCGGCCCACGTTCTCACCCTGTCGCGGAAGCGCCGTTGGACCGCGAGATTCAACCCTTCGACACCGGCCAAGCCCGCGCGGATCGGCGACAGGATCTGCCAGTTATGCGAGCACGATGCGGCTCCGTCTTTGCCGCCGACTTCGCGGGCGGCCCAAAAATAGATGTTGCCGTTGAAATCGCTACCGCCAAGGCTCCGTTCGAACCCCGGCTCATTATCGGTGCCCGTGAGATTGAGCCCAGAGACAAGCTCGGCGGTGAGGGCCTCTTCCAAAGCGCTCGGCCCAGCCCATCGGACCGAGCGAACGTGGTCCAGCGTGCCTGCGTTCAGAGCATCCCAAACTTCGTCTGCACCAGCGTCAAGCGGTTCGCCGCTGAATTGTCGCGCCAGCAGCACGTCGCCGCGCCCAGCGCCGCGCTGCCGACCGATCATCGTCAACTCGGCATATCCGTCAGCGAGACGGGGAAAGATGGGTGGCTGTTCCGGCGGAGCGAGCTGGCGACAAATGTCGACGAACGGACGGCCCGCTCCGATCGGAGGCAATTGACGCGGATCGCCAACAAGAACGAGGCGCTGCACTCCCTCGATCGCATCGAGAAGAGCGGCAAGCTGATCTTCGGTCAGCATCGAACATTCATCGACGACGACCGTCCGGTACGCCTTCTCGCGCGGCGCGGCGGGATTCCAATAGTAGCGCCCGCTGGCTCCATCGTAGCGATCCAAGCCTTGCAGGAACTGGGCAAGCGTCTTGCCTTCGCCAATGCGTTCCGTGGCTTCCTCCAGCCTGACCCGCGCCTTGCCAGTGGGTGCGAGCAAGAGGACCTTTTTTTCGTTAACCTGCGGCAGGTTGCACAGAATCTTCAGAAGAGTCGTCTTGCCCGAACCGGCGGGTCCGACAAGTACCGAAAAGCGGAATCGTGCCAATTGCTTGAGCGATGCAACCTTCTCTTGCCGGGCGCGTTCTTCTTCGTCGCGGGCGACAACTTCTGTCGGCATCGGATCGAGTTCCTTGTCGACGAGCTTGCGCCAGTCATGGTCCAACGTGTGTTGCCTCCCAGCGACACGTTTTCTGATTTCCGAGCCGATCATCTCGCGCGCAGTCGCGTAACGCTGCAGTTTGTACGCGGGCTCGTCGCTCCCGGTCTTGGCCTCGGCGAGACCCTCCGTGAGCCAGATCCTGTTGATCTCGATCACGTCCTCGTCGATCGCGCACTTAGGTTCCAGCGGCATGACCAGCGCTCGTTGCACAATCCAGCTTCGTGGCAACAAACTGTGCCCGGCCTCGGTGACAGCGCGTTCCAACAGGTCAATCATGAGCGCTCGAACGCGCCGTTTGTCGATCGCATCGCTCATACTTGTTGGCGCATTCAAAGGCACCGTATCACGAACGGCATCGCCCGGGAACACGCCGCGGTCAACCGCCGCGAAACCAATCCGCTCGGCTTCCGCCTCGTCTCGCTCGAACATGAGATAAGGATTCGCGAGAATGTCAGCGTCGCTAGTCGAAGGAGCGAAGTTCCTCATGCTTGGCTGATATGCTCGCAGCGCTTGGTCCGGCTTTAGATTACAGCGCCCGACTAGCTCCAGGAGCCGCCGTCGGTCGGAGGGCAGCCCGCTCCACTTTTCGCGGAAGCTTGCCCCAAAGCCCAGGTGTTCGCCTTGCGGGAAGCGCTTTGGATCGGCGACAATGGCGTCGATGAAGGCGAAGGCGTCAAACACCTTGCCGTCTTCGGCGCCGGCGCGGACAATTTCGTGCGCCAGGAGAGCTCCATGCTCCAGCCCAAAGGCGGAAAGGGCGCTCCCCAGCCCTGGGTAGACGCCGCGCGCCGTCCATAGCCGGGCGATCTCGGCGTCAATCCATTTCAGCGCCGACGCAACCTCGACATCGATGTGCTCCGTTGCGGTCCGGAGCGCCACCGCACATGAGAGAAGCGAGGCAATGGCCGCGTCGTCGCTAAGATGCTCGGACGCGTAAGAGTATGCGTCGAAATGGTCGTCCGGCGCGAACGCGATGCAACCGGAGAGATCCAGAGCCGGATCGGACTCCGCCGCGGCCACGAACGTATGGTACGGCATCAGAAAGCCGTCAGAATTGCCATTTGGCCTGAGCGAGTGACGTACAGAGCGTTCCCACAAGACGCCATTGAGTGGCCCAGGTGCGTCGTAGGTGTATTCGGTGGCATGACCCACGTTCTTAACCCGGCCCACGCCGATGATGACTCGCCGGTTGTCCTCTGCGAGTGGCGTACGCTTTGCATAGAAAACGCACAACGAATCTTCTGGCTTGAGGGCGCCGAAGAATGTGTCGAGCATGACGAGCTGGTTGTGCTTGTTCTGGATCCAGCTCGTGTCAAACGGGAGCTTGGGTTCGCGGGCGGGATCGTAGCCGAGTTTTAGGGTGTGGACTCAATTGATCGCCTTGCCAGAGTTCGCAGCAGGTAGCGTGTCTCGGCAAGCTGCACGGTGGACAGGTAGTTCCTGGCCCGCTTCTCGTATCTTGTTGCCACTCTCCGGAACTCTTTGATCTTGCTGAAGAAACGCTCCACAAGGTTGCGCCTGGCGTAGAGATCCCGGTCCAGATCCCGCTGCACCTTCCGGTTCGCCTTGGAGGGAATCACGGCAACCCCGCCAGCCTCGGCGACAAGGTCCAGGATGGCATCGCTGTCATAGGCCCTGTCGGCAATCACCCTGGTTCCGGCCTCGAGGCCGACCAGCAACTCCGGCGCATGCGTGCAGTCGGCCGCCTGTCCCGGCGACAGCCGCACCGCAAGCGATCGCCCCGCACCGTCCAGCGCAGCGTGGATCTTCGTCGTCAGACCGCCACGGCTGCGCCCGATCTCGCGCGGCTCACCGTCCCGGCGCGAGCCGGAGCCGTGCTTGTGCACCCGCACCGCCGAGGAGTCGATCATCCGCTCCCCCAGACTGGCCGCCGAACCACCGCCCTCTCCATCCTCGTCATCGCCGTCCAGGCCGGCAAACCGTTGAAGATCCGAGATAATCCTCGCCCAGGTCCCGTCCTTGCTCCAGCGGTTGTAGCGGTTGTAGCAGGTCGTATACGGGCCGTAACGCTCGGGCAGGTCACGCCAGGGCGAGCCAGCCCGCAAAATGAAAAAGATCCCGTCCATGATCCGACGGTCGTTCCTGCGGACAGGCCCCCGACGTCCTGTCGGCAGCACCGAACGCAGCAACTCCCATTCCTCATCCGTCATATCGTGTCGATCACCAGACAACTCCACCTCCATCAAACAATCCGATCCAACTCTCTATAGCATAGTTCATACAATTTGGGTACAGACTCTAGGGCATCTGCCTTGCCTACCGTGCCCCAGCGCTCGTCGCCTTCAACCTGAAATCGCAACATCCAGCCGAATGGAACACAAGAGGCAGAAAACGGCTCCAATCGGAGCGTCGTCTCGCCGAAGTGACCATGTGTGTCAGGGCTGAGATGCTTGTACGGATGCTGCTTTCTCAAGAACAGGTCATGTTCGGAGAGGAAACCCGCCCGCTCCTCGACACACGGCGGTAATTCGGATGCCTTCAGATCTACGAAGGCTCGATTTCGGAGTGAATCCTCGTCTGCTCGCTTGTTGGCGGCGATGCGTGACAGAGCAAGACAGGACGTGTTCCCTGACGGCGCCGTGCAGACCCGGCCCGTCCAACCAGAGTCGTGCCATGGCACTCGGATCGTCACGTGCTGGCGCGAGAGCCGTCGTGCTCCTTCAATCATTCTTTCTCAACTCCGCAGTGGATGGACCGGACGGGTAGCTTCGGCCAGCGGGTATTAGAGTCTGTACCCAAATTGTATGAACATTGTTTGCTGGCGGTGGTGGTGTCGATCCCCTCGGTGAGCGAGCGGAAGCCGAACCCCCTCTCCTCGAGCTCGCGGATCGTCGCCACCAGCTGCGGCAGGCTTCGCCCCAGGCGGTCCAGCTTCCACACCACCAGCGTATCGCCTTTCCGCAGCCAGTCAAGCGCGTCTGCAAGTCCGGGCCGGTCCGAGCGTGCGCCCGAGGCGCGGTTCTCGAAGATCCGCTCGCATCCGGCGGCGCTCAGCGCATCGAGCTGCAGCCCGGGGTTCTGGTCGAGGGCGGAGACGCGCGCGTATCCTGCCAGCATGGTGTTCACCTGTTCGGAAAAGGTCTGCGGGACCTCTATATCCGGACAGAAGATACGGAACAAGGTTAGTGAACAGGAATCCGGCTGGTTTCGCGCGGTTTTCAGGTGGGTCGGAGGTTGTTCGTGAAACGGTCCAGACTGTGTGAAAACCGGCTTCCCGAGGGCGGGTCCAGCCAGCGTTTTGCATCTTCGCCATCAGTTTGCCGGTGTTCCGGAACATTGCGTCCCCGGGGGCGTTGCGGCCGCCGAACGGCCTCTGGAATGCAGGGCCGGGCAATCCCGAAGCGAACGATCACATGATTAGCAGCGCATGGCGGCCAGCAAGGCCGGAACTCCCATCAGGTTGATGGCCCGGCGCAGATTGTAGGCCAGGGCCGCAAGGCTGAACTCGGCGCGGGTGTTTTCCAGGCCACGCATCAGGAACCTGTCATGGCCCATCCAGTGCTTGATGGTACCGAACGGGTGCTCGACGGATTCCCGGCGGCAAGCCGGAAGTTCGGGCCGGGCGGCAATGCGCTCGGCCATTCGCTCAAGGATTGCCTCATTCGCGTAACGCGCGATGTAGCGGTATGTGGTTCCGGTGCAATGGCTGCGCAGGGCGCATGCCCGGCATGCGGCACGGTTTGCATAGCGGGTGACCGGACACCCGCTGCGTGTCTGTTCGGCGTAAAGCGGTACAAGCCGCTGTCCTCCGGGGCAGGCATAGCTGTCGGTTGCGGGGTCATGGCGGAAACGGGATTTCGGGAAGCGTCCTTGATGACCTGCAGTGCTCCTCTTCGGCTTGGGAACATGCGGTATGACCCCGGCGGCCTCGCAGCGCTCAATGTCATCGATTGCGAAGTAACCCCGGTCTGCGACGGCATCGACCCGCTCGACACCGAGGATCTGCCGTGCCTCGCCGGCGGTTTCGGCCAGCAGGCCGAGATCCGACACCTTGCTGTGAACCTGTTGTTCAACGATCAGCTTGTGCTTCGTATCCACGGCAATCTGGGCGTTGTAGCCCACGCCAACGCCGGTTCCGGCCTGCATCGCCCTTGCGTCCGGATCGGTCAGCGAGATCTGGTCCTGACCGCTGGCTTCCAGTTGCCGCCGATGCGCCTCCAGCCTGGCCCGGCGTGTGCGGATGGCGGCAATCTTCTCCGCAAGCTTCGGATCATGCGGCGCACCGGAGCCCGCATCGGCCGCATCGGCACAGTCCAGTTGTTCCAGGTAACGCTCAAGCCGTTCGTCACTCCTGCGCAGTTCACGCTCAAGCTTGGCAGCGGTGAAGTTGCGGTCGCGGCCGTTCACCGCCTTGATCCGGGTGCCGTCCACGGCCAGGAGTTCCCGGCCATAGAGGTCAAGCTGCCGGCAGAGCTGCACGAACTCACGGAATACCTGGCGGAAGGCCGCCCTGTTCGTGCGCCGGAAGTCGGCAATCGTCTTGAAGTCCGGACGCAGCCGGCGCAAGAGCCAGATCACCTCGAGATTGCGGTGTGTTTCGGTTTCCAGACGGCGGCTTGAACGGACCCGGTTCAGGTATCCGTAGATATACAGCTTCAAGAGATCGGCAGGGTCATAGCCCGGCCGTCCTGTCAGCTTCGGCCTGACCCGCTCGAAACCGGTCGCAGCCAGGTCAAGGCCGTCGACGAATGCATCAATGAAACGGACGGGATTGTCCGCGCCAACATACTCGTCCACGCACTCCGGCAGAAGCAGGAGTTGTGAACGGTCATCACCGGAAATGTGTGCCATGGGCCAGGTTATCATGCCGCGCGATACAGGGGAATCCCCTGCCATCGTCCCTGTTGAACTATTGCCTGTTCTGGACAATATCCGCACCAGAAAAATCAGCCGGTTACCGGCCCCGGATCACGGGAGGTTCAATTGGGACAGCGCGCCGCCATCTATGCAAGGGTCTCCACCGCCGACCAGTCATGCGAGCGCCAGGTTGCCGAACTCACCGCCTTTGCCAGCCGCACCGGTCACGAGGTGGCCGGCATCTTCAGGGAAACCGCATCCGGAACCCGGAACAACCGGCGCGAGCGGAGCCGGATCATGGAACTTGCCCAGGCCCGGAAAATCGACGCCATCCTGGTCACCGAACTGTCGCGCTGGGGCCGCTCGACACAGGATCTGCTCGACACGTTGCACAGGCTGGCCGGCTGGAAGGTCTCTGTCATCGCCATGAGCGGCATGACCTTCGAACTCGACACGCCGCACGGGCGGATGATGGCCACCATGCTTGCCGGGATCGCCCAGTTCGAGCGCGACCTGATCAGCGAACGCGTGAAGTCGGGACTGGCTGCAGCGAAGGCGCGCGGCAAGAAGCTCGGCCGCCAGCCCGGACACCGCCCCAAGTCGGACAAGCTCGCTCCCCGTGTTCTGGAAGCTGTCAATGAGGGACAGAGCTACCGCCGGATTGCCCGCGATCTCGGCATTTCCAAGAACACTGTCGCCGGCATCGTCAGGCGGCACCGGGACGGCGCCTGAAGCCGGGAGTTTTCACACAGTCTCGGTCGACATTCGAATGGATGATAGCGAGCAGCGACCCGGAGCACATGTCAGGAGAGCTGCACTCGTTTCCTGCCATGACAATGGATCAAATGTCCCGAGCACACTACCGCCATGGCAAACTCTGCACAAAAGACTCAAGGTCTGACAGACCTTTCCCGCATTCTTCAGCGGTTTTGCAGAGGGGTGCCGCAAGCCAGCGGTCGGAGATGCCATTGCGATATACGTTTTGGTGAGCGGAGCGGATATCGCTCTGCCGAGATATCGTGATGAGCTAATCATAGGGACATGATATGAAGGACAATTCTCGGTACATGTTTGATACCGTTGCATTCAATCGTGCGTTGGATACCGACGGAGCCGTGGAATTGTTGTCTCGATCCGCCCATACTCATATGCACATATTTGCTACCCACGTTCAGTGGGATGAACTCGCCAACACTTCAGATTGTGATCGCAGGTCAAAGCTCCTTAGCACATTCGAGGCATTCGTTCCGAAGGAAGAAGGCTCGAATCTTGGCGGAAAAATCCCAACCGAATCTGCGGCTTGGAATGTATCAGATTGGAATGAAGCAAAATGGAGGCCTGATGATGGTCTCTATGAGGTCATTTTGTCCGACTTGAACCAATGCAGGAAAAAGCCAAATAACGTGCAGGATGCGTTAATCGCTGAAACAGCAATTCAGAACAACCTTGCTCTTGTGACAGACGACTGCAACTTGGCTACGATAACGAACAGACACGGTGGAAGAGCTCTTTCATTTGAACATCTGATGCAGCGCTGCCGCTCATAGAAACAAGCGCGCGATTCAACCCGCGATCCGTGTCCGCTTGGCTGGCCGGCCACCCTTCCGCCCGTTGGTGCGGGCGGCGGCGGCTTTTGCCGGGCTGGTCGCCCTGCCTCCCTCTGCGCCGAGGATGGATGCCATCCACGACCGGGTGCCGAATACGCCATCGAACAGCGCAGGCACGTAGACATCGGCATCCAGGGCCGGCCAGTGGAGGCCAAGGCCGGAAGGAGAAATCTCGATTTCGGAGAGGGCTGCAGGATCAGCTCCCGCCAGCCCCTCGATCAGGCGTCCAGGCACGGCCAGCTCGATATCATTGTACAGGGTGACGATCAGGCGGGAGGATTCCTGGTCATAGCGGGCTTTGGTGACACGAGACTTCCGCTGCAGGGCTCTGCCAGCCGCCTTGGCCAATGTAAAATCTACGTCAGTAACGGTCATGAATCTCTCTCCATTTCTGGCACAAGTCGAACAGGCGTGCAGCCAAATCGTTCTGGATCCGGCCCAGCTTCCGACTGTTGAAGCGACCGTAGACTTCCCGCAACTCAGGCGGCCGTTCGGGCAGTTCAGGATGAATACAGCCTCGCCATCTGCTCCGGTTACATGAACATGGGCAGGTCGGTGATCATTCAGATAGATCATCACCCTCAGCCCATCGAAACGCAAAACAGTCGGCATTGGATGGGTCTAACAGAAACCCAAGCGCTTGGGTAGTAAAATCTTCGCAGGCCCCGGGAATGCATTATTCCAAGAAGCCGTGGCTATTCAGTTTGAGCCCGTCCTGGTTTGACTGTTCTCTCCTTGAACAACACTAAAATGAATCTGTCCACTCTGTGCATGTAGGAAAGACAACAGACAAACTGACAGTCAGGCAGGGAAGATGATTCCGTGGGAGAATATGCCTCCTCTGGCAGAAAACGTGCAGATGGGAAAAAAACAAATCTTACTATAATTGAACGGGTTCGGGGTGTCCCCGCAACGGTTCGTGTCAACTCCAGCTAACCATGATGATCCAGGATTTCCGGAAACACTCCTGGTTCCCCTGTACATCTCCTCCTGGTTGCCTGAATTGCCTTCCTGGCTGCCGGGTCATGAATGACAAACTCGTTCTTGAATCCTGAAAACCTCTCCTCCTCTCAAGACTGCCGGGGTCTCCTGCCGGGTTTCCAGTGTCCTTTCCGGTTTCCGGGGTATCACCTGGTCTGGCCAGATCCTGCTCATGATTTCCGGGGTTCTCCTCTAGATTGCCGGTGGAATTGTCGTTGGACGAGGACCAGACAGGCCGTCCTGAAAACCCGATGACCTCTGGCAAATTCCCGTATATCGGCCTAAACGGACCGAAGCTGCATATATGGACATCTGAAAGAACGGAATGTGCACAAATGAGGCGTTGACACCAGCCTTCCGCTGATCTCGGGTCGGGCATCTTTGCCTGGGGGATTTGCGTATGTCTGATCGATCTTTTCTGGAATGCTGGAACCTGGATTTCAACGATTTGGAGTTTGTTGAGGGTTTCAATCTCAACAGCCGGATATGGGTTGCCTTCCAGCTCCGTTTTTTCCGGACACATGGCCGTTTTCCTTCTCGCTCGGAAGATCTCTGCCCGGAAGGCCTTCAGTATCTGGGGCGGCAACTGGACCTGACGGTTCCGGACACCGGGCAGTTTCACTATCGTCATGTCAATTCGCGTCGTCACCGTGTTGCGATCCTGCGGTATCTCGGTGTTCGGCGCGCCACGGCCCGGGATCGTTCTGCCTTGCACAAGTGGATTGCCGAGGACTGCCGCGTTTTGTCTCCTGCCGTTGAGGAGCAGGTTGCATCTGGATATGCATGGTGTCTGGCTCATTCGGTCTACATCTCCTCGGACAAGATCATGGAGCGGCTGGTTCGTGGCGCACGGCACGATTTTCTTGAAGGATTTCTGTTGTCGACGGCCCGGGCCCTGCCGACCAGCACGCGGGAGGAGCTGGATGACAGCCTCCTGGAGCCAGGAAGCCCAACCGGGTTTCACCGTATGAAGGGCGATGTTGGTGGCGCCACTCTCGACAACGTTCTTGGTGCCTGTGATCGATTGGCCTTTCTTGAGAGCCTGGATTTGCCCCGGGATCAAATTGCGGGGGTTGATCCGGCCTGGATCGCGACGCTGTGTCGCCGGGTCGAAGGCGAGAATGCCTCGGAAATGCGGCGGCATGGCCGAGAGCGGCGGCTGGGCCTCCATGCACTGTATCTCATGGACCGGCGCCGCAAGCTGACGGATGATCTCATTGATCTCCTTCTGGAGATCATCCACCGCATTCAGACCCGGTCGCGTCGGGTGGTGATCACCGGGATCGCACATGACATCGAGCGGGTTCACGGCAAGGATCGCCTGCTGTTCGACATTGCGCAGGCAGCGGTTGAAGACCCGGAAGGCCGGGTGATTGATGTCATCTATCCGGTGGCCGGTGTTGCGAAGTTGAAGGCCGTGATTGACGAGCACCGCGCCAGGGGCACTCTGGACAAGCGCATCCAGACCGTCATGCGGGGGTCCTATGCCGGCCACTATCGCCGGATGATGCCCAAGCTCCTGCCGGTTCTGCGGTTTCGGTCGAACAATGCGGTCTGGCGCCCGATCCTTGATGCCCTGGAACTGATCATCAGCTTGAGAGAAGAGGAGCGCAGGACGGCGCCTGCGGCGGTTGCGCCTGCCGGGTCTATCCCTGCCGGCTGGAAGGAGTTTGTCGTTGACGGCAAGGGCCGGATGAACGTGGTATCCTACGAGTTCTGCGTGCTGAGCCAACTCCGCGACAGCATCCGGGCCCGGGAAATCTGGGTGGAGGGTGCCAATCGCTACCGGAATCCGGACCGGGATTTGCCGGCTGACTTCGACGAGCGGCGCGAAACCTATTACGCCGGACTTGGCCTGCAGCAGGATGCCCGGGCGTTCGTGGCGGATATCCGTGGCAGCCTGGAAGAAGAGCTGCGATTTCTGGACGCGACGCTGCCTGGGAATGATCTGGTCCGGTTGCGGCAGACCGGGAAGAACCTGATCTGCGTCACGCCGCCTGAGCGCCAGCCAGAGCCCACGGGACTGATCAACTTGAAGAACGAGGTCGGCCGGACCTGGCCGATGACGGGTCTTCTCGATGTCCTGAAGGAGACGGCGCTCGATACGCAGTTCCTGGACTGCTTCGAAAGCTCGGCTAGCCGTGAGGTGCTGTCGCATGATGTTCGCAACCGGCGTCTGCTGCTTGCCCTTTATGCTGTCGGCACCAATGCCGGTCTGAAGCGGGTTGCTGCCGGTGCCGGGGACGTCAGCATCAACGAACTTGCCCATGTTCACAGGCGCTACATTGACGCCACGGCTTTGAGAGCCGCCTGCGCCAGGGTGACCAACGCCACGCTGGCCATTCGCAATCCGGGGATCTGGGGGGGGGGGGGGGGGGGGGGGCGGCGGCCGGCACAACCTGTGCCTCGGATTCCACGAAGTTCGGGGCCTGGGATCGCAATCTCATGACGGAATGGCATGCGCGCTACGGCGGCCGGGGCGTGATGATCTATTGGCATGTCGAGCGCCGGGCGGCCTGTATCTAGTCCCAACTCAAGCGCTGCTCCTCGTCCGAGGTCGCTGCCATGATCTTGGGCGTGCTGCGTCACTGCACGGACATGGAAATCCAGAGCCAGTATGTCGATTCGCACGGCCAGAGCGCCGTCGGGTTTGCCTTTTCGCATCTGCTGGGCTTCGAACTGGCTCCGAGGCTCAAGGCGATCCCGCGCCAGAAACTGATGCTGGCCTCGGCGGGCCAGCGTGCAAGCCTGCCCAATCTTGAACCCATTCTTTCGGGCGTTGTGGACTGGGACGAGATCGTGCGCCAATACGATGAAATGGTGAAATACGCGGCTGCGATGCAACATGGCACCGCCGATCCGGAATCAATCCTGCGCCGCTTCTCCCGTGGCGATGTGATGCACCCGACCTACAAGGCACTGGCAGAACTCGGGCGCGCCATCAAGACGATCTTCCTCTGCCGCTATCTCAGGCTCGAGAGTTTCCGCCGCGAGATCCACGAAAGCCTGAACGTGATCGAGAACTGGAACAGCGCGGATGGCTTCGTGTTCTTCGGGAAGGGCGGCGAGATCGCAACCAACCGGGTCAGAGATCGGGAAATTGCGGCGCTGTCGCTGCAACTCGTCCAGGCTTCGCTTGTCTACGTCAACACCCGCATGGTGCAATCGATCCTTGCTGACCCGGCCTGGGCAGACCGGCTGTCGTCGCAAGACATGCGTGGGCTTACGCCATTGTTCTACCTGTACATCAATCCCTACGGCCGTTTTGAATTGGATCTCGACGAGCGCATCGATTTCGAACGGAGGGCTGCGTGAGTGTCATTTTGGGTAGACCCATGATGACAGGCCGGATGAACACCAGGTCGCCGCCTTTCTGTGTTCATCAAGGGTCGCTTTCGTCATAATGCACAATGAACGCCCGAGGCATACCCAAAATGAACAATTCCACCGCCCGCATCGGCTATGCAAGGATCTCGACCGCGGACCAGAACCTCGATGCCCAGATCGCGGCGCTCGAGGCAGTGGGCTGAAGCATGATCCGGACCGAAACCGGCAGCGGCTCCAGCCTCGAGAGCCGTCCCGAACTCGGAACCATCCTCGACTTCAACCACCCGGGCGAGACACTGGTGGTCACACGCATCGACCGCCTGGCACGCTCACTGCGGGACCTTCAGGTCGTTGTCGCGAAACTCAAGGAAAAGGGGGCCCATCTCGCGGCCGCCGAACAGCCCGTGGACACTTCGAGTGCGACCGGCAAGGCGTTCTTCGACATGCTCGGTGTCTTTGCCGAGTTCGAGACGAACCTGCGCCGCGAACGTCAGGCCGAAGGAATTGTCGCGGCCAGACAGCGAGGCGCCAATCGTGGCCGGCCTCCGAAGATCGACATGGACACAATCAGGCGCCGGCTTGCCGAAGGCCAGTCACCAACCAGGATCGCCCGCGATCTGGGGATCTCGCGCGGAACCGTGTACAAGGCGAAGGGCATGGCTGAAGCGCACGAAGAACCAGGTCAGGACATGTAAGCCGATTTCGGCAGGATACTGCCGAAAGAAACGTCACAAAATCTCCGGCCCGTTCCCCGTGTGTTCTTTCAGATGTCCATATATGCAGCTTCGGTCCGTTTAGGCCTAATTGTCATCGTCGGGATCGGGCACAATGGTCGAAAAGAAATCTCTGGTTTCCTGGACTTCCTCCTCACGTCCTTCCGTGTTGAGGTGGCGGGCGATGGCCTAGGCGGGGCACGCCGCGTGATTCGATACGACAACCTCAATCTCCGCAGAATCGCGCCATGCCTGAATTACGCCCTTTTAAAAGCAACGAATTTGGGGTCGATTCCGGTACGGGGCAAATTACCCTCTAAGCATCTTGTCTTCGCCTCTCGTCGCATTCACGGGCGATTGTCCGCACATTTGATGCTTGTGGCTCACATCCTGGTCATGGGCGAACACCTGCGGCGAACAATGGCGGCTTCACGTGCTTAACATACGATCCTGCCCCTTACCCGAATCGACCCCCAAATCATGGCATTTTGCGGAAGCGCCCGTGTCGAGCATGAGCAGCGCTTTCAGCGCGAGTTCCGATGCCAGTCCCAACAAGATGACAACCGCAAGTAATTGACCGCGGAACAGCAAGGGATGTTTCAGATCCCTGTCCAATCCGGCTTTCAGTTGATTGACAACCTGCTGCAATGCAATGGCGTCGCTCCCCAACAAACTCATCAGGCTCAAGCCATTTCATGTTGTTGGTTCAGGTAGCTCGCCCACGCGAGAATGGACTGCTCACAAGCGCGTCAGGCGACATCCTCCGCCACCATGTCCGGATGACGGGCAATCACCTTCACATAGGCAATGGCAAAGTCCGGAGGCGTTGAGCGCGCCTGCTCCCAGTCCCGCAGCGTGCCCGGTGGCACGCAGAAGCGGCGAGCGAATTCCGTCTGTGACAAACCCAGGCCGGTTCTCGTCCTGCGGATCAGGCGCGCCTTCAAGGCGCGGTCCATTGCCCTGGGCGTTGCATCGAAATCCTCCGGGTCGGCCGGATCAGCCTTCAGTGTGGCATGCTCTTTCTTCACCTCTGTTGCTCCTTCTCACGGATATGAACCGGGGCAGACCTCCTCGCCAGGTGAACACACCGGTAAACAGCTTCTCCCGGACGGTGCCGATGACCTTGAAGCGCTACTCTCCGTCCCGTTTCCGGATCGAGGGGATGATCAGGTGATCGGCATCCTCGAAAATCCTGTGTCCGAACGCCAGGGACAGCCCGTGCTTTTCCCGGTTGATGTCATCCTTGGCGAGGTCAAACCCATTGGCCATGAACAGAGTTATACGGGATTCCCGTATGAAAGGATAGCTTGAATTACCACCCGTTCTCGGCTGCACGGCACAGCTCGAATTCAGTGTCTACGAATCTCTTCTGGACCTCGCTGACAGGACCGCGAAGGAACTGTTGGACCTCACTCCGCCCCGCTCGCTCGACCGGATCGATGTTCAGAGTTTCATATGGGTCGTAGGTAACAACCCCGAGGATCCGGAAAAGGATTGACCGTAGATCGGCCAGCTTGGCCTGGCGTTTTCACATTTTGAGCGGCACCTGAACTTCGAGCACATCTTGGGTGGCATTGTCATGCTGCCCACCGCGCCGACAGAACCTCGGCCTGCTGCAGGACGGTCTGGACGGCGGCATCCTGAAGATCCGGCGGATAGCCGTGCTTGCGCAGTATTCGCTTGACCAGAACCCGCATCCGGGCCCGGGCCGGCGCCAGGTGCTGCCAATCCGCGGATGCGCTGCTTTTCAGGCTGTTCAAGAGTTCATGGGCGATGACACGGAGGTGGGCGTTGCCCATGACCGGCACTGTTGCAAAATTTTTTTGTCAGTCGTCTTTCGTTCCGAGGTATCGGTAGATGATGGCTTTTGAGAGGCCGTAGTGGGCCATGAGATCTTTGATCAGGGTGACCTGCGCGGTTTCCTCGTAGCTCTACTTCTTGAGACCGAAAGGGGTGAACCGATGGCAGGCGATTTCAAGTGGCGGCATTTCCGGGGCGAGATCATTCTGTGGGCAGTTCGGTGGTATTGCCGGTATGGCATCAGCTATCGTGACCTTGAGGAAATGTTGGAGGAGCGCGGCGTCAAGGTTGACCACACAACGATCTACCGATGGGTCCAGACCTATGCCCCCGAGATCGAAAAGCGCCTGCGGTGGCATTACCGGCTGCGCAGCTTCTCACGGTCTTGGCGCGTGGATGAGACCTGCATCAAGGTCAAAGGCAAATGGGCATATCTGTATCGCGCCGTTGACAGCCACGGGAACACCATCGATTTCTACCTGTCCCAAACCCGCAACGCGAAAGCCGCCAAGCGGTTTCTCGGCAAAGCCTTGCGCGGCTGCAAATCCTGGGACAAGCCCGACGTGATCAACACCGACAAGGCGGGCTGCTATAGCCAAGCCATTCGCGAACTGAAGAAAGAAGGAAAGTGTCCTGTCGAAACGGATCACCGGCAGGTGAAATGCCTCAACAACGTTTTCGAGGCCGACCATGGCAAGCTGAAGCGCCTCATCAAGCCAACGACCGGGTTCAAGTCCATGAAGACCGCTTATACGACGATCAAAGGCTTCGAGGTCATGCGCGCGCTCAAGAAGAAACAGGCCAAAGCCTTTCAGCTACAGCCCGGGATCAAGGGCGAAGTCGGTCTTGTTGAACACGCGTTTGGTCTCGGCCCGAAATGATGAACGAGCTGATGTCACTACATGGTGCTGAACTGGAACAGATCGCCATCGAACAAGGCTCTTAACATCAAGAACATCCAAAACTGGTCGCCGATTTGGCTTCGGCAGTTCTTTGCAACAGAGCCAATTTTTACTCTGACAGCGGCAAGAGCGGCCGCTTGGGAGGCCCGCAGGCAGCGAACTTCAACCGGGCTTCGTATCTTCCCCGGTGTCGGAGAAATTCGTGATGACCACACTGCCCTGCGGAAACTGGGCCACGATGTCCAGCCTGCCCCCCATGGCTTCGATGTAGGAGCGAAGGTTGGAGACATACATGTCCGTCCGCCGCTCAAGCCGGGCAACGGCCGGCTGTCTCACGTTCAGAACCTCTCCAACTGCCTTCTGTGTCATGGCCCGAGCCTGCCGCAATTCGTGAAGGGGCATGGCAGCGCGAAGTTCCTCTTTCCGAACCTCAATCCGTTTCCGGCGTTCAGGAGAAATATTCTCTGTCAGCCCGGTAAAGGCGCGATGTCCGCTCATGGGATCTCTCCTTCGTCTTTCAGTTCCCGTAAATGCTCGTCATAGAGCCGGTCAGCCTGCGGTACGAACCTCCTGTAGAACCGGTCGTCGCCTGTCTTGTCTCCGCCGATCAGCAGGATGGCTGTGCGCCTCGGGTCAAAGGCGTAGAATATGCGGATGGGTTTGCCGGCACTCTGGACACGAAGTTCGCGCATGTGACCGTGTCGTGAACCCGCTACTCCTGAGGAATAGGGAAACTGCAGTTCAGAACCATGCTCCGCCAGCTATTCAACCATCGCAACAATGTCATCCTGTTCGCTCTCTGCAAGCCCCGTCCACCAGTCTCCGAACTCATTCGTGTATTCGACATCCCAGGACATGGACCTATATATTCCATCAATGGAATACTGTCAATCCGGATGAGCGGGAGAGCCGCCCTTGCCGCTGCAGGTGGTTGGCGGCTTTGTCTATGCAGATCGTGTTCCAGCAGGTGATTGCAGCGCTGTCATGGCCTGTCTCCAAAATGCTGTTGCAGGTTACGGGACACCCCAAAATATGGAGACCAACAAACAGACAGTCTGAAGACCCTGGAGGGAGGCAAAATGAGCAGTAGCGGAACCGTCCCGGAAGGCCCTGTTGCAAAGAATTTTTTTGTCAATCGTCTTTCGTTCCGAGGTATCGGTAGATGATGGCTTTTGAGAGGCCGTAGTGGGCCATGAGATCTTTGATCAGGGTGCCCTGCGCGTTTTCCTCGTAGCTCTACTTCTTAAGACCGAAAGGGGTGAACCGATGGAAGGCGATTTCAAGTGGCGGCATTTCCGGGGCGAGATCATTCTATGGGCCGTCCGGTGGTACTGCCGATATGGCGTCAGCTACCGAGACCTCGAGGAAATGCTGGAAGAGCGCGGCGTCGCGGTGGACCACACCACCATCTATCGTTGGGTCCAGACCTATGTCCCCGAGATCGAAAAGCGCCTGCAGTGGCATTACCGGCTGCGCAGCTTCTCACGGTCTTGGCGCGTGGATGAGACCTGCATCAAGGTCAAAGGCAAATGGGCATATCTGTATCGCGCCGTTGACAGCCACGGGAACACCATCGATTTCTACCTGTCCCAAACCCGCAACGCGAAAGCCGCCAAGCGGTTTCTCGGCAAAGCGTTGCGCGGCTGCAAATCCTGGGACAAGCCCGACGTGATCAACACCGACAAGGCGGGCTGCTATAGCCAAGCCATTCGCGAACTGAAGAAAGAAGGAGAGTGTCCTGTCGAAACGGATCACCGGCAGGTGAAATGCCTCAACAACGTTGTCGAGGCCGACCATGGCAAGCTCAAGCGTCTGATCAAGCCGACCCCTGGCTTCAAGTCAATGAGGACGGCCTGCGCCACGATCAAGGGCTTCGAGGCAATGCGCACCCTCCGGAAGAAGCAGGCCAAAGCCTTTCAGCTACAGCCCGGGATCAAGGGCGAAGTCCGTCTTGTTGAACACGCGTTTGGTCTCGGCCCAGAAATGATGAACGAGTTGATGTCACTACATGGTGCTGAACTGGAACAGATCGCCATCGAACAAGGCTCTTAACATCAAGAACATCCAAAACTGGTCGCCGATTTGGCTTCGGCAGTTCTTTGCAACAGAGCCCCGCGACCTGCAGTGTCACGGCGATCGCGAACGGAATATCCGAATCGGGATCGAGACCCCCACCCGAAGCATCACGACACTGAACCAATTTGTAGGACGGCCTGTCCAGTGCCGACCAACAGAAGTCGCTTCTCTGTCGCATTCATCTTTTGCTCTCGCTAAATTTGCATGTCCATGACCGGCCCCGCATGTTGCAACATGCTGAACTGTTCCATGATCAGACACTGAGCGGATCATGCCGGAATCGCATTCGGACAACAGCAATACCTTGCGTATGGACGATTGGAGCAATAGCATAACATGTAAGAACTTTTCTATAATACGGAGAGATTGACCATGCGTAAATCTGAGGCATTGTTTCATCGCTTCTGCTTTGCACAGGCCTCTTTTGAAAGTTCTCGCCATGTTTATCGACGCGAGCATGGACCTGGCCAAGTGCGCCGTTTCTTTAACACCAGCTTTACCGCGTTCGAACTGCGTCGGTACATGATGAACTTCTACTTCATCAAGGGCAGTTTCACCATCTCGGAGCTTGTAGAAGTCTCTGAATTTAGTCGTCCAACCGTGACTTCGACGGTACATGAGGCCTTGGAACTCGGCTATTTGGAAGAGCTGCCAGACACCGGCGACCGCCGTCGCCGCGATTTTCGCCCCACCGAGCCGATGCTGGAGGCCTGGCGCAATTATTGCAACGCGCTTCTCGCAAATCCCAAGTTTTGCCGTGTGCTGAAGCTCGCTCAAACGCTGATGACGATGCGCGAGTTTGAGTCTCAACCACCGGGTAAAGATATGTAAAAAGTTTTAGTCTATTTTGTTGTCACTTTCTGTGCTGCAATTGAGTAGCAGCGGGATGCCGGGGAATCTCTGCCACTCCATGGCGCCCTCTGATGAAGTCAATGCCCAGAGGACATCACGCGAATGTGGGATACGCCTGAGTTGCAGTATATGTCCTACAATGGCGGCCGCCTTGCGTATCGTGAAACGGGTGCGGGACCCGCTCTCTTTTTACTCCATGGCATGAATGGCAGCAGTCAGAGCTGGGCCCACCTGTTTCGGGCGCTGGGGACTTCATTCCGCGTTGTTGCCTGGGATGCGCCAAGCTTTGGGGCGTCCGATGTATTCGGAGACAGAATCGAAGACTATGTTGATGCGGCCAAGGCCTTGTTGAAAGCGCTGAAGGTCAACGACGCAATCGTGGTCGGCCATTCGATGGGAGGCGTGGTCGCCGCGCAATTGGCGGCTGATCGAGATACCTCAACCGCGGGCCTGGTGCTGTCTTCGACGCACCTAGGCTTTGCCCGCCCTATTGGGGAGCCGCTGATGGCGCGGTACGGGACGAGAGTCGACCGCATCCGATCCGAGGGGGTCAATGCGGCCTATGGTCTGGAACGTGCCAAGCGCAGTACGCCCGAAGGAACCTCCCAAACCGTCACTCGGTTCCTGGCTGAAATAGCAGCAAGCGCGCGGATCGAGGGTATACGCGATGGTGGCCGCATGTGTCAGGAAACTGACAACACAGAAATCAGCCATGACGTGAACGTTCCCGTACTCATTTTGTCAGGTGGCAAGGACGCCGTGATCTCGCCTGAAATGAACGCGCTGCTGGTCGCGGCCTTTCCGAAGGCACAGCATGTCGAATTCCCCGAGGCGGGTCACGCCTCCTACGCGGAATACCCCGACTTATTCAACGAGCAGATCAGGGAATTCGCGACGAAAGCCCGGCAGTGAGTCCGGGCCGTCATCACCAAGGAAACAACCGAAAATCGATGAAAGGGAGAAAAAATGATAAAGTCCATCATAAATCCAGCGACTTTGCTGACCGCTGCGGCGACCTGTTTCGGGTTTTTGGCCGGACCAGTGTCGGCAAACGACCTGACAGTGGCTCTGGCAGCCGAACCCACCTCCATGGACCCGCATTATCAGAACCTGACCATCAACAACTCAATGGCGACGCAGGTCTATGATGCGCTGGTCCTTCAGGATGTGAACCAGAACCTCGTCCCCGGGCTTGCCGCGTCTTGGGAGCCAATTGATGAGCGCACCTGGGAATTCAAGTTGCGCCCCGGTGTAACCTTTCACAATGGCGCGGCATTCACCGCTGAAGATGTGGTCGCCACGATGCAGCGCGCGGCGAATGTGCCCAACAGCCCGTCCAGTTTCGCTACCTTCATCAAGGGCAAGACCTTTGAAGTTGTCGATGAACTGACGTTGCGGATTTCGACCGAGAAACCTTACCCTTTCACGCCGAACGACATGTCGCGGATTTCGATTATCGACTCCGCGTTCGTCGATGCCACGACTGAGGATTTCAACATCGGCGCGGCATCTTTCGGTACGGGCCCTTTCACATTCATCAAGTGGCTGCCGGGCGACATGATCGAATTGTCGCGCAATGACGGCTATTGGGGGGCGGCAGTTGATTGGGACAATGTCGTCATTCGCCCCATTGGCGACGGCACAACCAGGGCAGCCGCGCTTATCGCCGGTGACGTGGATTTCATTGAGAGGGTCGCGCCCGCTGACTTGCCCAATTTGGAAAGCCGTGAAGGGCTGTCGGTCTTCAAGTCAGTATCCAACCGTCTGCTCTACATGACGTTGCACATGACCAATGACCCGATCAAACCCTATGTCACTGATCATGACGGCAATCCGATTGCCTCGCCCTTTCAGGATATCCGCGTGCGCGAAGCCGTGTCTCTGGCAATCAATCGCCAGGCCATTGCGGATCGTGTGATGGACGGGCTGTCCGCACCTGCAGGTCAGTTCTCGCCCGAGGGTTACATAGGCTACTCCACCAATCTCGAACCAGATGCTCATGATCCGGACCGTGCAAAGGAATTGCTGGCCGAAGCAGGCTATGGCGACGGGTTCAAACTGACCGTCCATGGGCCAGCCGGTCGCTATTCAAACGACACACGGATTCTCGAAGCCATCGCGCAGATGCTGTCGCGCATCGGTATCGACACCAGTGTCGAGACCATGCCCGCCTCGGTCTTTTTCAAGCGCTTCGCGCGCGGGGGGCCGGGTGACACGCCTGAGTTCACCGCTGCCATGTCCGGCTATGCAAATGGCTCGGGTGAGCCTTCGCACCCGCTGCGGATTTTCATTCACACTAAGCAGCAAGAGCGCGGTTACGGACCGGGCAACCGCAACGGTTACAGCAACCCGGAAGTCGATAAGCTGATCGAAGATGGACGATCTTCGATGGACATTGCCATGGGCGAAATGGCCTTCATTCAGGCGACCGACATCGCGATGCAGGAATATGCGTTGGTTCCGATCCATCATGAAATAGCGACCTGGGCCGCGCGCGACGGCATAGCTTACGAACACGGTGCCCTGGACAGCACGTTCATTCACAAAATCCGTCCGCAAGAATGAATTGAGTTTGGCCCGCCGCATGTCCGCGGCGGGCCAAACTGCGAAGGGAACCCCCGATGCTAGCCTTTGTCCTGAGACGGGTCATGCAAAGCGTGGTCGTCCTGTTCGTCATGTCGTTGATGGTGTTCTCCATGGTCAATCTGGTGGGTGATCCTGTCGACATGCTCGTCAATCCGGAAAGCCTGCCCGAGGAAATTGAACGTGTGCGCCGGGACTTCGGGCTCGATCAGCCAGTCCATGTGCAATATTGGAAGTTCCTGGTGGGTGCGATGTCGGGGGATCTGGGCAAATCCTTTATCTTCGGACGACCGGCACTTGCGCTTATGGCCGAGCGTTTTCCGGCCACGCTTGAACTTGCTACGAGCGCACTGATTATATCCGTGACAGTGGGCCTGCCCCTGGGGGTCTACGCGGGCTTGCGCCCTGATGGATGGGGCGCACGCATCATCATGAGCGGCTCAGTGCTCGGAATTTCGATCCCGACCTTCTGGTTGGGCCTGATGATGATCATTGTCTTTTCGGTCTTGCTCGGTTGGCTGCCGGTGTCAGGCCGGGGCGAGACCGCGCGTTTCCTGGGCATCGAAAGTAGTGCCTTTACGCTCGATGGTTTGCGCCATCTCATCTTGCCCGCCACCAATTTGGCACTTTTCAAGATCGCCATGGTCATCCGGCTGGCGCGCGCTGGAACAGTCGAGGTCATGGCGCTTGATTTCATTAGGTTCGCCCGCGCCAAAGGGCTGTCGTCAAGACGCATTGTAATCGCTCATTTGATGCCCAATATCCTCATTCCGATCGTCACCGTGTTGGGGATCGAATTCGGCACTCTGATCGCCTTTGCAACGGTAACGGAATCTATCTTTGCCTGGCCTGGTCTGGGCAAGCTTGTCATCGACGCCATTATCAATCTCGACCGCCCCATTGTGGTGGCCTACCTGCTATTCGTAGTGGCCTTGTTTTTGGTGCTCAATCTGGTCGT
The DNA here is from genome assembly GCA_963664715.2 of Paracoccaceae bacterium. Classification (GTDB taxonomy): domain Bacteria; phylum Pseudomonadota; class Alphaproteobacteria; order Rhodobacterales; family Rhodobacteraceae; genus JAPOXR01. Next base: position 860,789 of record CAXXUY010000001.1, on the reverse strand, counting down.
GGACATCATATACGCGGTACTTGATCCACGCGTGCGCCTGCAAGGTGACCAGACATGAGCGATACGACGGCCGTATCCGCCGCAAGACCGGAAACCGGATTGTTTTCTAAGTTGGTGCGGTCAGATTTGTCGCGCCCCACGACGCTGATCTCGGGTATTCTGCTTTTTCTAATTGTCGCCTCGGCGACTTTCGCCCCCTTCATCGCGCCCACCGACCCTTATGATCTGGCGACCGTCAGTGTGCTGGACGGACGGCTTGCGCCTGGCGAAGAGATGTTAGACGGAACGATCGCCTGGCTGGGCACAGATGGGGCAGGTCGCGATGTTCTGAGCGCCATCATCTTTGGGCTTCGCACCAGCCTGACCGTGGCCATCAGCAGCGCCCTCATCGCACTGACCGTCGGGCTAATGGTTGGGCTGACCGCCGCCTTCTACGGCGGACGGATTGACGGGTTCCTGATGCGGATTGTCGATATTCAGCTGTCCTTTCCGGCCATTCTGGTCGCGCTCGTGTTGCTGGCGTTGTTGGGCAAGGGCGTTGACAAGGTCATCATTGCGCTCGCCATCGTGCAATGGGCACTATATGCGCGCACGGTACGTGCCGCCGCCATGGTGGAACGACGCAAAGAGTATTTCGAGGCGGCCATCTGCCTGGAGCTCAGCAACGCCCGCATTATCTGGAAGCACCTTCTGCCCAACAGCGTATCGCCGCTGATCGTGTTGGCGACCTTGCAAACGGCGCACTCCATCTCGATCGAAGCTACGCTCAGTTTTCTCGGTGTGGGCGTGCCCATCACCGAACCATCGCTTGGTTCGCTGATTTCAAATGGCTTCGACTTCATCCTGTCGGGTGCTTATTGGATCACCTTCTTTCCGGGTGTCATGCTGCTCGCGACGGTTGCTGCGATCAACGTCTTTGGTGACCAGTTGCGCGCAAGGTTCAATCCAAGGCTTTCGAAATGACACGGACAAGCCTTTTGTCCATTCAAGGGCTGAGGACCGAATTTTCAACCTCCGACGGGCCACTGGCGGCCGTGAATGGCGTCGATCTTGAAGTCGCGCGCGGCGAAGTGCTCGGCATCGTTGGGGAATCCGGCTCCGGCAAAACTGTTCTTGGGCTGTCCATCATGGGGTTGGTAGACAGACCGGGCCGCGTCACAGCGGGGCGTATTACGTTCGATGGCACTGATGTCACCAGTTTTTCCGAGGCGCAGTGGCAAGGCCTTCGCGGCAACAGGATCGCGATGATCTTTCAGGATCCGACCACCAGCCTGAACCCGGTGCAGCGAGTTGGCACACAGATGATTGAGGCCATCCGGGCCCATCGAGACATCTCCTCCGGCGCCGCACGGCAGATCGTTCGCGAGGCTATGGTGCGCGTTAGGATTAACAGCCCCGATGAGCGGTTGGAGGCCTACCCACACCAGTTTTCCGGCGGGATGCGGCAGCGTGTGGTCATCGCCATCGCGCTGCTGAACGAGCCGGACCTGATCATCGCGGACGAACCGACGACGGCGCTGGACGTCACCGTGCAATCGCAAATCCTGCGTGATATGCGGCGGCTGTGCCGCAATTCGGGCTCGGCGTTGATTTGGATCTCTCACGACCTGGGCGTTGTGGCTCAGATCGCCCACCGTGTGGCCGTGATGTACGCGGGCCGCATTGTGGAACAGGGGGCAACGATGGAAATGTTGAAATCACCGTCCCATCCCTACACTGCGGGGTTGATGACCAGTATGCCGGCGAACTCTCCTCGCGGAGAACGTCTGATCTCCATTCCCGGCGGTCTTCCGCAACCCTCGAACCTGCCAAAAGGCTGCTCCTTCGCGCCGCGCTGCGCCCGCGCCACCGAGGCCTGCGAAGTGCTACCGGACCTGTCCTTCACATCACCCGATCATGCCGTTCGCTGCGTCTTTCCACTACATGTTAGGGCTGCCCTTGCCGAGTGTGATTGAACTCAAATCTGTCCGACGCAGTTTTGGCAGGAAGCCAGACCTGGCGGATCGGATCGCAACCGCATGCGGGGCAAAATCGACCGCCCATGTGTTGCAGGCCGTGGATGGTGTTGATCTGACGATAGAGCAAGGCGAAGTGCTGGGGCTTGTGGGCGAATCCGGCTGTGGGAAATCCACGCTGGGGCGTCTTGTGGCGGGTATTCTGCCGCCCGATTCCGGTGATGTCTTGTTCAACGGCAAACCCATGACGGACAAAACTAAAGAGAAGACCGGCACGGGTCTGGGCGTACAGATGATCTTTCAGGATCCCGCCGCCGCACTGGACCCACGACAGCGCATAGTTGATGCGATCACCGAGGCTCCCATTGCCCACGAGCTGATCCCAAGGTCCGAGGCACGCGCCTTCGCGGTCGAAGCGCTCGAGCGCGTCGGTCTTCAAGAAGATATGCTGGACCGCTATCCGCATCAGTTTTCCGGGGGGCAACGTCAACGGATCTGCATAGCGCGCGCGCTGGCGGTCAATCCGGGCGTCGTTGTCTGTGACGAATCCGTGGCCTCTCTGGACGTGTCCGTTCAGGCACAGATCATAAACCTGTTTCTTGATCTGAGGGACAGTTTGAATCTGTCCTATCTGTTCATCAGCCACGACATCAGCGTGGTCGAACATGTCTCGGACCGAATTGCAGTGATGTATCTGGGTCAGATCGTAGAACTTGCCGCCACCGCTGACCTGCTGACGAATCCGATGCACCCCTATACGCGGGCACTGCTGAACGAGGTTCCCACGCTGGACAGACCCTTGTCCGAGGAACACACACTCGAGGGAGAGTTGCCCTCGCCAATTTTTCCCCCTTCAGGCTGTCGGTTCCACCCAAGATGCCCCATCGCGATGGAAGTATGCCGGTTGCGGGCACCGCGACTGTTGTCCCTGCCATCTGGCCATCAGGTCAGCTGCCTAGCCATTCATGAAGAGATTTGAACGGTAGCTTGGCCGATTGTGCTTCCCTAACGGCACTTTGCGGCAAGCACGATTTGGCGGAGACCAGATCTTCCCGGATCCAGGGCCGATGTTGGGCCGTCAGTGATTAGCATCGCGGGAAAGTCGGACAGGGCGATCAGAGTCAGTTCAGACCCATCTTCACCGAAGGGAGCCGGTTCTGCGCGGATCGCGATCATTCCGAGGCTTCGCAGCCATGAGAGAAGCTGCTGGGGCCTGAAAACGGACTCGCCAGCCAACTTCCGGAATTCGGCCGATGTGGAAATCATGTCAAACGTTCAGGGGAAAATGCAAAGGCTCCTAAGGCTTGCACCGAAGGAGCCTCACAGCACTGACCGGAAACTTGCTGTCTTTTTAGTGGCCAGTGGCCCTTGGTAGGGTCTTCAAAACGGATGCCAAAGCAGAGCCGCAACAACAAGTAAATGGCAATCCTGTCTCAGTCTGTCAAAGTCGGAATGCCCAAACAGGCAAGCACGCAGTTGCCGATGTTGCACAAGTGCGGGTCAGACAGGGGGGTTCGTTGATATTGCCGCTTTCCATTCCTGTCCTTTCCCAGGCGCAACCATTCCAGACGATTGAAGCCGACGGCACAGATCATGTCGCACATTGCCCACCGTTCCGAATTTCCCCAGCTTCGCGGTATCTCGAACGGTATCTTAAACTCGTAATGATACGGCATCACAGGGTCAGGTGCAGACTGGCTCAGGGGAACTACGGTTCACAGTCCTGGACGGGATTTGAATTTGGGTGACACTACAACACACAGGCGGCGCTTGACCATTTCCGGCTTTTGAACCCCTCGGTCAAAATTGACAACAACGATTGTGCCCCGTTTCGGGTGATATTGAATAGGCAATGGGGGCTTCCTGATTCACGATCGCCGAGAGATTATTTCCGACTCCATGCGGCAGGGCAGATAGCCCCTTCAGAAGGAAATTGGGCGATTTCCGATGTAAAGCGAGTAGCACACCTTGTTGTTCCCCCTGCCCCGCAAAGATTTTGGAGTTCTTCGGTTGGTGCGGCGCCGATTTCACTGCATTGATCCGTGTTTGCCAGCCACGGCCTTTGAATGGGGCTGTTGCTAAAATCAAGAACCTGACCGGCACACCAGCGTTCACGATTGTGCATTATACAGCGTCCATGCCTCTTCAATTATCACCCCTTGCTGGACGCCGCGCCGTCTCGCTTCGGTTGCGATTCCGCGGGATACCTCCGGCAAGACCTTGGCATGACCCTGGCCGGTTCTGGGACTTGGCGCACGCCCGCCCCGCCGAAGGCCGCCACGCTCCGAAAACCCGTGGCCGTCTCCGATTTCATCAACCACCTCCGAAGAACTGGTGTCATTCTTCTGGCTCTTTCTCAGCGCTTCGACCTGAATGCCGAATGGATTGTCACTGCTCATTGTCTGTCTCCCGTGTTGAATCCAGCTGTGCAAATACCGTTTCCGCCTCACGCCTCATTCCGCACTTCGGGCTTCTCATAGCATCTGCGGGCGAGGGCCTCGATCACAGCTGCATGCCGGGCTGGTGCAGAACAGGGCCCACGCCCAGCAGGTCGAGGATTAGACCGGCCGGCTCGCCGATGCGGCCCGGCGCATCCCGGAACTCATCAAGTCCGACGGATTTGCCCGGCAGTTGTCGCGGTTCCTGGACAAGCCGCCGTCCGACGATTACACACCCTGACGGCCTCTCTCGTCGCCTTCAGCGCGAATTGCACGGAAATCCCCGTGCGCGGCCTCTTGGGGAACCTCGCATCTCCGCCAAGGCGTATTGCTGTGCCCTTGCATGCGTCTTCCGCCTTTACGCGGGCGTCAGGCCGACTGGTATCGTCGAACGTCGATCTTGTCAGAGATTGCGCGCATCCGTGCCGCGGCATGCAATGCCTGCATTCTCAACAACAGGCCCATGCCGACACCGAAGGCCTTTTCCACCCGCAACGCCATTTCCGGCGACGATGCCGCCTTGCCATTCAGCAGGTCCGAAAGCGTGGTCCGGCGAACACCAAGGATCCGCGCAGCCTCGGCAACGCCCAGTCCCAGTTCCTCGATCACTTCCAGCCGGATGAATTCACCGGGATGCGAAGGTGTCATCCTGACCTTGATGCTGCTGTTGGTCATCAGTGGTAATCCTCCAGATTCAGTCGTTCGATCCCGTTAACCCGTTCCTCGAATGTGATCCGCCAGTTGCCCGACACGGAAATGCTCTGCTGGCCGTGCCGCGTACCCGACAGCCGGTGAACCCTCCATCCGGGGGTGCCTCACTGGCAAGGCTCTCCATGTCATCGGCCACAAGGACTGCAGTCAGGATGTTGCGAACCCTCTCGACCTGGTCCTGCTTGAGCAGCCGGGGTGAATTACTCTCCAGAAAAAGGTGCAACTCCCGGTGACGAACAGAACGGATGATCATGCCTTATGCATGCACGGTATCACCGTTCATAACGCAAGATCCCGGGAAACAGGGATCATGTTGAACCGGAAGTGAGCGTGTAAACGGATTCAAGGGCAGGGCAGAGGGCATCATTCGTGAGCCCAAAATCCTGCCTCATTGCCCGGCATCAGTCGGCGCTGCGCTTGCCGGCGCCAGCGGCGGTCGAACGCATCCCGCGCCATCGAGACCTCCGAACGGAACCAGCCCTCGTCATCATTCGGGTGGTGCCGTCAGGAATTCACTTCGGCCTGCTTCGCGGAAAGCTGGATCCCGAGGGCCTCCATGACAGCCAGGGTTGTGCGCAAGGTGGGATTGCCACCTGTGCTGAACGAGCGATTGAATAACTCGTATCGGGATCAATGCGCCGGATGAGCCATTCGAAGGCACATCGGTGTCTACCTCCTCAAGACAGGGTCCCAGACCACTCGGCAACACCCATCTTTCATGCTCAATCCCAAAGACAATCGATCCGGTGAATCACAACTTCGGGTCATGTACGGCTGTTGTAGTCATGAAGGTCGACTCCGGGCAATCCTCACTCGGTCAGTCCGAGCAACCGGGCGGCGTTGCCGCCGAGGCACCTGTCGCGGATGTCATCACTGTCAAAGGGCAAGGACTTGAACGAGCGTATACTCTGTCCGAGAGGTCTGACCGGGAAACTGCTGCCGTACAGGAACCGGTAACTCAGAAAGCCGTTGGCTGCCCGAAAGTAGTCGTCGCACCCAGGCAGCCCGGGGACATTCAGGTAGATGTCGGGAATCAGGTATACGTTCGGTCGTTGGAACGCGACACCACACATCACTGCGGCCCAGGGAAAGGCGGCATGTGGAATAACGATTGTCAGGTCGGGAAATCGTTGGGCCACGCGGTGAATGTGCACTGGCATGCTGTAACCAACATCCGGGCCGACATAGATGCTTGACGTCAGTGATACGATCAGTCCGCGTTCGATGCACTTCTCGTAGATCGGATAGAGTCGTTCGTCATCGTCATACAGCGGTGGTTCCGACCAGCCGTTGTCGAGCGCGGCGCCCTTGAAGCCGAGATCCACGCAACGGTCTATATCCTCGAGAGCCACGTTGACATCGATGCCGTTGAGCCCGCCGAAGCACACGAACCGCCCAGGAAACAGGTCCCTCAGTTCGACAAGTTCCTCGTATGGAACAGATCCATGAGGACCTCCTGCCTTTCGGCCCATGACAACTGCAACGTCAATGCCCGCCTCGTCGAGTTCCTCCACAAAGGCGTCGATCGATGATTCTTCATAAGACCGGTACGGAGGTTCAATGTTGGTGAACAACGGTGAAGCCGAAACCGGATCAGGGTTATGTGGGCGCGGATTGTAGATCCGTAGTTTTGTGAAACTCTTGAACGGGGGTCTAACCCTAAAATCAATAATCATTGAAATCTCCTTATTGACTCGTATCGTTTGGACGAGGAACGGGTGCGGATGTTACCGCATGGCCAGCAGCCCTCCATCGACGTAGATGCTTGAACCTGTAATGAAGCTCGCGTCCTCGGTCGCCAGGAATACTGCAAGACCGGCCACATCTTCGGGTGTACCGAAGCGGCCAAGCGCCACCCGCGCCAAGGACCGTTCGCGCTCCGCCGGCTCTGACAGGCGCTTCTGGTTCAGCGACGTCAGCACCGGGCCCGGTCCAATCGCGTTCACCCGAATTCCCAGTGGTGCGAGGGCGGCGGCAAATCCCTGTGTCAAGGCACGTACACCTCCCTTGCTGGCTGTATAGTGGACACTCGTTGCGCGGGAAACCACCGCGGAGGTCGAGGAAATGTTGGTGATCGAGGCATTCGTGTGCGGCGGCATGTGCGGTGCAAAAGCCTGCATCGTGAGAAAAGTCCCCGTGAGGTTGACGCCTATTATCCTGTTCCATTCGGCTTCCGGCAGCTCCAGTGCCGGATAATGACTGTTGACCCCGGCACCGTTCACGAGAATGTCGATCCTGTTGGTCCATGACTTGATCTTTCTGGCAACCCTCTCGGCATCAACCCGGCTGGTCACGTCCAATTCGTATGCACAGGCAGATCGTCCATCGGCGTCAAGTTCGCTGGCGACGGCACGCGCACCCGCCATGTCGATATCCACGACGGCGACCCTTGCGCCCTCGGCGTGCATCCTCCTGACGATCCCGGACCCCAGTCCTCCGGAACCGCCAGTGACGACCGCCGTCTTTCCCTCAAGTCGCATATGAATCAAAACCCGCAATCGACTGTGTGACCGATCAGTGGCATGGAAGACAAGGTGAAGTGCACCTCGTTATTCCTTCCCCAGAAACTCGAGAAGGTTCGTCCTGAGTATCGCGTTTCGGTTTGGTTCCGGTATCCCAGCCTCATCGAATCCGGACATGGACGCTTCAAGAGATTGAGAAGGATATGCAGTTCCAAAAATGATCTTCTTGCACAGGATCGGATGCTTCGCGGCTTCGACAAGGTCCGTGCGACCAGGCAAACCCGGGGAATTCATGTAAAGGTCCGGGATCAGCCAAACATTTGGCAGCTTGGCGGCGACCGCCAGCATGGGAGTCACCATCGGCCAGGACGCATGGCTGACAACCAGCCGCAGTGTTCCGAAGTCCATAGCGACGCGCTGCAGGGCACAGGGGTCACAGAAACTGAGATCCGGACCGGAGTTTATGCTCATGGAGACGGATATGGGAATGTCCCTGGCTTCACAGTATGCATAGACGGGGTAGAACGCCGGATCGTTGACCCGCAAAGGTGGTTTCAGCCAGCCCGGGTCGAGCGCAATGCCGTCGAGATTCAAATCCTCGATGCAGCGCATTGTTTCCTTGAGATTATCCAGTGGCGTCGCTTCACCGACACCCCCGAATGTCCAGAACCTGTCGCTATGCTCGCGTCGCAGCGAGGCAATGGTGTCGTTCGGGATCCAGGCGTTGGTGGCGGTATGCCGCCCCATTGCGAGTCCCCGGGTGATACCGACTTCATCCATCTCCGAAAACAGCGCCGTCAATGAGCGTTCGGCAATGGACGCCGGCGGTGTCGCGTAGCTGACGAGGCCCTGTTTCATCTTCGTGTTGAAGCGCGGCAGTTCCAAGAATTCCCCGAAGGGCGGGCGAATCCTTGCGTCGAAGTATCCGTTTCCGTTGCTCATGGGCTGTCACCAATTCCTTTTCTCTTGCCTCACTCGCTGGCGGCGACATTTGTCGAATGGTCGCCGGGCCTGGAAAAGACCATTACATCGCGCTCCTCGGCGCCGACATTGACCCGGTCACCGATTGCAAGCGGCTGCTCACTCGTAACTGTCACGACATTCACGGACGCATTTCCTGCCTGAACAGAGTACTCGACCGCGGTGCCCTTGTATTGCACCAGGGTAATCGTCGCCGGACCGTCTTCGGCTGGCTCGATCCGAAGCCGTTCGGGGTAAATCGCCACGCGGACCAGTCCCTTCCGGAACGCCTTTTCGTTCGATAGTACGCCAAAGGGTGTTTCGACGGCCCCGCGCGAGTCGATGGTTGCGTCGAAGACATTGGCCCCCAGGAACCAGGCAACATATTCCGAAACCGGGCCATTGTGCACCTCCTGGGGAGTGCCTATCTGTTCAATCCGTGCCGTTGTCATTACCGCGACCGAAGTTCCGAGAGACAACGCCTCGGCCTGATCGTGGGTGACGTAGATGCCGCTGAATGCCAAGCGGTTGTGCAGGCCGGCGATCTCGTCCCGAAGCTGGCGTCGCAGGTTCGCATCCAAATTGCTGAGAGGTTCGTCAAAGAGCAACACGGCCGGTTCGGCAACGATCGCCCTTGCCAGCGCTATCCTTTGTTGTTGGCCACCGCTCAGTTGACCCGGGTACTGATCCGCAAGCGGGCCGCATCGCACGAGATCCAGTGCCGCGTTCACGGTTGGCCGGACATCCCTTTGTGCGAAACCCCGGCGTTTCAGGGGAAACGCCACGTTGTCACGCACCGTCATGTGAGGCCACAGCGAATACGACTGAAAGATCATTCCGAGGTTCCTGCCGTTTGGGGGCACGTTCACCAAGCCGTGCGAGCCGAACACCTCGCGACCCGCGATCGTGATCTGTCCCTCATCCGGCTTGAGCAGGCCCGCGACGGCGTTAAGAAGAGTGCTCTTGCCGCAACCGCTCGGGCCGAGGAGAACCAGAAGTTCGCCCTGCCGGACCTCGACCGAAATCCGGTCGAGTGCGAGGATTGCCTTGCGTCCCTGTCTATAGGTGATTGACAGGTTGTCGACACCGACCCCAACCATTTCGGAACTGCCGGAGGCGGCCGGTCTCATGTCGTCTCACCCGTCGTGCGTCCGCCGAGGATCGTGATCAGGCTGACACCAATCAAGGAGACAGTGATCATCACGATCGCGATTGCGGCGGTATCCGTGAAGGTGCCGTTATTGTAGCTGTCGAAGAGCCGCGTCGACATCACCTGGTTGCTGGGGGTCCGCAGCAGCGAGGATGCCGAGAACTCCCTGGACATGAGGACAAACATGAGCAGCCCGGCTGACGCGACGCTGCGACGGAGCATCGGAAGGATGATCCAGACAACGGTCCGCAGGCGTCCGGCACCGCAGACCCGTGCCGCTGCCTCGTGCGACTTGCCCATCTGGACGAGGCCGCTTTGAATCATCCTGACACCATGTGGAAGGTATAGAACGAAGTATGCGATGACGAAGAGCCAGCCTGATCCGTAGAGACCAAACTGCCCGACTGCGAAAATCAGGAAGATCCCGAGCCCGAGCACGATGTGCGGAATGGTCAACGGAAGATTGATTGTGTAGTCCACGAATGTGCTGAACCGGCCGGACGGTGCAGACAGCATGTACCGAGCCACGACAAACGAGCCAATGAGTGCTGCCACGACGCCGATGGCGCTTAGTTGAATCGAGTTGAGGATCGAGGTCCGGATCGTGGAATTCTGCCAGATTTCGACGAAGGAATCCAAGCTGAACAGATCGACCCTGATGGTGGCCGACCAGAAAGGTGAAAGTGCGACTATGAGCAGTGCCGTGACCGCGGGAACAACCGCGATAAAGGCATAGATGATGATAGGAATGACCAGGTAGTTGCGCGGCTGTCTTTGGCCGCCGACCCCCTTGCTGGAAACGGAAAACCGGTTAACGTCCCCGACACCCAGGCGTTGAAGGAACACGAGGGCGAAGCCTGCCAGGATGAGTGGCAGTGCCAGGAATGCTGCGGTCGCCTCCTGGGGAATTGCCCGAACTTCAAGCTGGTTGAAGATCTCCGTTGTTATGACATTGATCCCGTGATTGGATCCCAGCACCAGAGGTACAGTGAATTGCCCGAGGCCGAGGAGCATTACGATTACGGCACCATAAATGATCGCCGGGCGGATGATGCGCAGGACGATCCGGAACTGGGCGCCGATCCAACTCGAACCGGAAACCATCGCCGCACTTTCAAGCGCGGGGTCGACGGCGCGAAGTGCGGTCGAGACATACAGAAACACGAACGGAATCAGGTAAATCGTGTCGATGACGATGATTCCCGACAGGGAGCGAATATCGACAGGGCCGGATCTGCCATCAAAAAAAGGTGTAGCCCGCAAGAGCACGTTGGCATAACCGATGCGCGGCGAGAACAGGAAGATCCAGCCGATGACGCCGGCAATCGGCGGCACGAAGAGCGAACTCGTAGTCAGGATGGAAGCAATCCGCGCATAACGCGGCGACAACTGGCCCGTTGACCACCCGAAAAACGTTCCGAAGGTCAATGCAAGAACAAGGGTGCCGCCGGCCAGCACGAAGGTATTGAAGATCGTCCGGCCGATATTGGGAAGCGCAACAGCGACTTGCAGTTGCTCCCAGAACCGGGTCATGGGTTCATACATGACCTGGATGATGGGAGCGAAAATCAACGCGAGGATCAGGAAAATTGCGGCGCGGCTCGACACGAGCGCCCAGTCGACTGTTCCGCGCCGCACGAGGTCGATGAGCCAGCTTTTCCGCGACACACTGCCGCGGCAAGCCGGCTCACTCGAGGAACCGGGTGGTATCAACAGCCTCGCGACCTACATGCTGCCAGTTACTCTGGCAGTGTTTTCCGTTACTGCGGGATCGCCTGTTGGAAGGTTTTTTCCCACCACCTTGTCAGGTTTATGGCATCCTGTGCAGTCACAGCCTCTTCATTGACATTTATGGGCAGTTCGTCCGCCCCGAGCACACTGACGCCACCGTCGGTATTCAGGATCGCCTGGCCCTCCGGTCCCATCATGAAGTCAAGAAGCAGCTTGCCGGCATTCGGGTTCGGGCCCCCTTCCAGGGCCATGGCCCATTGCGTAAGTGCCCAGACCTTTGAATCGGGCGTGGCCCAGTCGATCGGCGCACCGTCGCGTTTCAATCCTGCTGCCTGCCAACCGAACGCCAACGCAATGTCGGATTCACCGGCTGCAATTCCCTGGACCAGCGCGTTCACGGATGGTCCGGTCACGATGCCGTCCGCGGCAATCGATTCCCAGAACTCGTCGCCCAGGAATTCGCGGGTCCTGGAATAGTAGGCGGTGCGGAACACGGAGGCCGGTGATCCAACGGCCGTAATGTACCCTTTTCCAATCATGTCCTCGTATTTCGAGGGCGCCGGTTTGACTGCGTCGGTGTTGTAGATGATCACGACCGGATCGGCCGTCATCTGGACGCTGCCATGCGGAAATTCGAAGTCCTCCGGCCACTCAGCCGCGTTTGGCCCGTTGGGCACCCACACGGGCGTCTGTTCGGCAATTCGCGAGTGGGAAATCGGTCCGGCCGTGTAAAACACGTCGGCCTGAGGCGCGCCCGCCTGCAATTCACCCATCAGCCGTGACGTCTGCGCCCGTGCCGAACCACGGAGCCATTCGCCGGTTATGCCATACTTCGCTTCGAACGCTTTGAGAAGTGCTTCGGCCTGAGCGTTTGACTTCGCCAGGTACAGCACGACCTTGCCTTCAGCCTTGGCTGCATCGACAACGTCCTGCCATTCGTCCGCAGATGCGCCGGCAACTCCCAACGCCGAGACAATTCCCCCAACAATCAACGATTTCAGTATTCGTGGACATTTCATTCTCAGTTCTCCCCCCGTGTCTTTAACAAATGAAGTCAACAGAAATCGAAATACTGAATAACAACCTCACTAGAACCCACAGGGCCAATGTCGTCAATGACAAACTATGAAGCGCACCCGGTCGTTCCGTGATGCACGATTGGACCCTCGCGGGTGCTACGTGCCGCCTTTGCCGAACTGTTTGCCCATGGAGGCAATCTGGAAGCAATGGTGGAGGATCCCGGATTCGTGGTTGGAGGGCAGGCGGACAGGGCCATTTTGAACACCCGTAAACTACGGAGTCAGTCTGTTAACGCATCAGGCTACGGGTTGGGTGGGCCGGAGAGCCCGGCCAAGGAACATCTCGACTGAAGAACTCCGGAAGGTTGCCAGGACAGGGAAAGACAGGGGGTATTCCGATCTTACCCCCGAAGGAACCCCGGGCGGAAGGCAAGCCCCCGTGCTTATCAACTGCACCCGAGTTTCCTTCCCGACCCAGTCAGGGGCATAGACTTCCTTGTCCTTTGTCGACCATGATCTTGATTCGAGAAACACGCCAAAACTGCCATTCGGCACCTCTGGGGTCGTTGTCGATGCCGTGCGGGTCGACAACTCGGCATTTCGGCTCAGGTTGACATGCTGGCATGCGCTGCGCATGGCCTGAATTTCACGTCTGGAACTCGGGCGGCGTTTTGGTTGGACGAGTTCGACGAGCAGAAACCTCGGACCATTGGCTCGGCCAAATTGAATCGCAATCAGGGTACCGCTGGAACAGCCCTTCTTGTGTTCACATAATTCACTTCCGCCAGCTTGCAGGGAAAGAAGCCCGGGGCTGCGACATTGAGTATGGCACTGCTGATCGGTTCGAAGTCCGCCCTGAAATGAACCGTGCTCTTGACACAGACAATCTTCGCATCGGTGGCGTCGACCGAAAAATGCGAGAAGAACGCGCGGTCAAGGCACTGGGTCCGCACCGAACTTACGACGACTCGAACGTCACCAGGAATGTCCTCGACCGACAGCAGGCAACTCGGGCCCACCTCTGCCAGTCCACCGCCATACATTTCCCCCGAATAGGCGATTCTGCCATCACTGATCCCCAGAACCCTGAACTTGCCTTCGAGTGGTGTTTGCCCTTCCGGTCCGGATTTGCCACCCAGTTTGCCGGAGAAGGTTGACCCGGTGCCGACACGGTGCGCCCTCTCTGCGGTGTCCGGGTCACATATCACCCCCAGAATCGCGTTGTCCGCCTGCAGATCCACCAAGGCAGACAGAAGACCGGTGGTGTCGGATGTCCCTCCAGCCCCGGGATTGTCCTGCACGTCGGCGATAATGACAGTTCCTTCGAGTACCATTGCTGTTCGTACAGCATCATGGGGTTCAAGGAGCGGTACATTGAATTCAGGTTCGGACGAACACAGTTCCGACATGATCCGGTCGGCAAGCGCACCCGCGCGTTGGTCGCTCCTGGCATAGGCGACCACCGAGGGGCCGCAATCGGGAACGTCGGCCGCCGTGAATCCCATTGCAAGTTCAACAGACTCATCCGTGTCTGCAGGGAGCGTCTCGAGCAATTGGCAGAGCCTGCTGCCAGGAGCTTTCCCGGTGAACTGGGCGTGAAGCGGCACCAGAAACGGCGCCTGTCGAAAGGCAGCGCGGCGAGTCACTCCGTTCATTTGACGCAGGAGTTCACGCATGGCGCGGCTTCCGGTTTCCGCCATGTCCAGATGAGGATAGGTACGGTAGATCGTGATGGCATCCGCATGATCGACAAGCTCGGCGGACAGGTTGGCATGAAGATCAAGGCTGACGGCGACGGGCAGGTCCGGCACGACCTGCCTGCGAATCTGTGCAAGCAGTGCCCCTTCGCCGTCAAAATGGGATTCAGTGACCATGGCGCCGTGCAGGTCCAAGTAGATGCCGTCGACAGGACCGGCATTCCACAACCCTTCCAGGATCATTTCACTGATCCGGCGATAGGCATCATCCGTGACCAGGCCATACGGTTCTGCAGAACACCAGAGAATTGGCACGAGTTCGACGCCGCCCGTCTCCCGCGCTTGGGCGATGGCCCCGGCTACAGGCAGGTTCAGCCCCATGGTCCCGGAGATGACCTCTTCTCCCCGCAGCAAACGGGGCCAGCTGTCGGCCATCCGGAACTCTGCGAAACCGGTCCGGAAGGGCACAAAAGTGTTGGTTTCGTGCTGGAAGCCCGCGACCGCGACTCGTCGGTTTGTCATTCCGCCAGAAACCCCTCGACGATTTCCCGTATCTTCGTGGCGACGACGTCAGGGCGATGACGCGCCATTGACACGTGACCGAGGCCGGGGATTTCATGAAACACGCCCTTGGGCGCCAGATCCGAGACAACCTTGCACATGGCGGGCGCAGTCTGCACGTCTTCGGAGAAGCTGATGACATGCATCGGAACCGGGCAAGACTTCAGCCCCTCGCGGCAATCGAAATCGAGACAGGCCTGCCATTGGTCGATCAGGTCCCCGGGATCCCGGTTGGCGAAGCGCTCGGTGTAGGAGGGCTTGATTTCGGCCCAGAGCTCGGGGTCATGAAGCGCCTTTGCCGGAAAGGCGTAGGGCGCGTAATGTGGGGCCAGGAAATAGTCTGGCAGGGTAATTCCAGCCTTGCGGATGTTGATCTCGGCCTGCATCCAGTCGCGGGTAAATCCATCGATATGGGCGGCGGTTCCCATGGGGATCGCCAGACGAATCTTTTCGGGAAAGTCGATGGCCAACTGTTGGGTGACCAAACCGCCAAGGGACAGGCCGCAAACGATCGCCTGGCTGCCGCAGAATTCGTCAATCACCGCGGCGCAGTCCAGCGCGTAGTCGGCCATGGTCCAGGGGGCGGGTGGCGAAACTGTGTCTCCCGCGCCGCGCGGATCGTATGAGATACACCGAAACCGATCGGTCAGCCGGGCGAATTGCTGCGAATACCCTTCTGCCGTCTGGTCGCCTCCGGGGATGAAGACAATGGGTGGACCATCGCCTTCGGTGACGACCCGCATCGTCACACCGCCTGCATCCAGCAAATGGGTTTCCGCGTGCGGACCGAATTCGGGAAATGGGCCCATCACGGCCATCCTAGACCAGGTCGCGAGGAATGACCTCACTCCAGTTTCGCTCCGCCACCACACTGTCCGCGTCGCGCGCCGTCAGGCTGGCTTCGATCCGCCAGTGCGCGTTCAGCGCCTTCACGACGACCCGCGTTTCGACCTCCGCCTTCCAGTTGTCACGACAGTACGACTTCTTCCAGCTCAATGTGCCGGTAGCAGAGTTGGGGTCATCCGGGTGGATCTCGAAGGTCTCGGAATTCTGATTCTGGACCGTCGTGCCAGTGTGAAGGTGGGTCTCGGCGCCCGTGTCACTGATCCGTTCGCTGGTCTCGAAGCCGGTAACGAAGTCGATTCTCCGGCACCTTTCAAAATGGAATTCGGAGAGCCGTTCGGTTGCCAGCGGTTCAGCGCACTCCGGCGGATCAAAAGTGTCAAGCTTAACGTCCAGGTCCCGTGCAGGGCGTAACGGCAAGTCCAGCCTGGTGCCGGCGAGAACAAGAGTGGCGTCCGAGCGGCTGGGCCAGATCACCGGCCAATATGCCGTGGCCAGCGACAGACGAATCCGCTGCCCTCTTGCGATTCGCTGCCCGCAGGCATTGAGTTGGACGGTCGCGGACTGTGGAACTCCAACGGGCATGGGCTCGGGCGATGCGTGGCTCTCGCGGTGCGTCAAGTTCAGGACGCCGTAGCTGACCAGCGTCGCTCGGCCCTCATGGTCAACCGCGGACAGGACCGCCGCCAGGTTTGCCTGAGATGTGTCGCTCGTGACCTCTGCGCGCAGCACCGGAAAGCCGAGGAGTTCAATTTCCTCTTCAAGAGGATCTGACTCAAATGACATCATCAGACCGGCTTCGCCGTTCTGGTCCATTGGCCCGTCCGAGACCATGCCATATCCGCACCAGCTTCCAGCAGTCCAGCCTGTGTTCTGGGGTGAATTGAGGGATATCGTCCCCTCATCCCGTGTGAATGCCAGACCCGAGGCGCCGGGATAGAGTGACAGAGTTTCCATTGCCGTTCCCTGCCACCCGGGCTCAACGACCCATTTGCCTTCCCGGCTCTCGCGGAAGGTTGCCGGGGCTGACGGATCCTGTATCCATGCGCGCAGCATCGGCTCATCCATGATCCCGGTGTCAATGCCCTTGAGGTGCTGATCCCACCAGCGCAGGCATTCCTGCAGGAACCCGATGCGGGGTCCCGGCTTGGCGAAATGCGGATATTTGTGGGCCCAGGGGCCGACCAGGCCCTTCCTTGGGCCGGGGAGGTGTTCGAGCGTCCGGAATATCGCATTGGTGTACCCATCCGCCCAGCCGCCGACCATGTAGACCGGCACCTCGATATCCGCGTAGTTTTCACAGATCGAACCATGGGCATAGAAGGCGTCGCGCCGTTGATGCCGGAACCAGTCGAGCATCCACAGCCCGTTGTTTTCCAGCCTTTCCAGCCACATCTCTCGCCAGCGGTCGCCAACGATGGCCGGGTCCGGCGGCGTGTTCGCGATTGAGAATGCGACAGCGCCCCAGCCCAGCTTGTCGGTCAGCATGCAGCCGCCCATGCAATGAATGTCGTCCGCGTAGCGATCGTCGGTGGAGCAGAGCGAGATGACGGCCCCGAGTGCCACCGGGCGTCGTGCCGCCACCTGCAAGCCGTTGAAGCCGCCCCAGGATATGCCGATCATGCCGACCTTGCCGGAACACCATGGCTGCCGGGCAAGCCATTCAATCACTTCCAGCGCGTCGTCCTGTTCCTGTTTGAGGTATTCGCCGAGGCAGATGCCTTCGCTGTCGCCGGTCCCGCGCATGTCGACGCGAACGCCGGCATAGCCATGGCCCGCAAAATACGGATGGGTCATATGATCCCGTTCGACCGTTCCATCCCGCTTGCGATATGGCAAATATTCCAGAACTGCGGGAACCGGGTCAGTGCTGGCATCTTCCGGAAGCCAGATCCGCGCGGCAAGCCTCACCCCGTCCGACATCGGGATCCAGGTGTTTTCAATCTCCCGCACCTTGCGGGGGAAATCAGTTCGAACCTTGATATCGTCCATCAAACCCCGTCCCTTTTGATTTCGTGGTGCCATGTGACCTCGTGAAAAAGCTCATCGCCGTCCCAGCAGGTGACTGTCGCGTCCAGCATGAACCTGTCGGCGGTGGCCGTCTGTTTCGCCGCGGTTTTCACGCGGACACTCCAGTCTTCACGTTCGAAGGTCGCCTCCTGGTCCATGGTCGCGGTGGCGCTCAACGGGTCATCGGGATGGATGCGATAGATCCGGTCGGAGATATCCGTCATCTCGGTACCGATTTCGTCAAGCCGTACGCGACCGACCGGACCAAAGACACCACCGTCAACGAAGAATCGGGCAAAGTGCTCGCCAGTTGTCAGATCGGTCTTGATCGAGCGTTCCATCGAGCCTTCGGCGATGTAGGAGATTTTCGGCGCGGGTCCGGGGCCGGGGACAGGCAGGGCCCGGGCGCCCGGCCCAGGAGGCTGACGGTTCGGGAGCGAAAGCGTGGATCGCCCGGGAGGAACAGTAAGCGATACGGGTTCCGGCGAGGGCCAGAGGATCGGCCAGTAGGTGGTTGCAACCTGAACCATCAACCGGTGACGGGCTGCCAAGCGGTAGCCGATTCCATGCAACAGGACTGTCACCTGCATCAATTCACCCGGAACGACAGGCTCCGGCGCGGTGTCGGAGTTGCGATGCATGAGATTTGCAAACCCGCGGCTGATCAGTGTCTGTGCGCCGTCCGGTGCCTCGTCCACCAGCAGTACGGCGACGAACCCCTGTGCCCTGTTTGCCGAAACTGAAAGGGAAACTGTCGGCTGACCGAGAATGTCAAGCGGCTCTCGTGCGGGCTCTCCCCGGAAGCACAACGCTCCGCCAGCATCGATCCGGCAGTCGATTGGAATGTCACCGGGAATGGCAAAGGAACACATGTCGCCCCCGGCTGAGCCGAAGGTCTGGGGAGAGCAAATGTCGAGGTCTGCCCCGTCTTCCGCACTCTCGCCCAGGGTGCCGGGGTTCAGATAGAGCAGTCTCTCCGTCACTTTTTCGGATGGCCACTCCGCTTCCTCGACCCATGTACCCGTTCGCATTGCGTGATGCCCGGAAGGCGGCACGCTCTCTTGCAGGTAGAACCTCAGAGGGGGTTCATCCATCAGGCCGGTGTCAATGCCCTTCAGGTGGTGATCCCAGAAACGGATCACCTCCGCCACAAAGTCCACCCGCGGACCCGGAATGCCGTCATGCGGGTAGAGATGCGCCCAGGGGCCCATCAGGATCTTGAGCGGTCCCTTCAGGTGCTCTGCTATGCGGAAGGGCGTGTCGCGAAACAGGTCCGCCCAACCGCCGAAGAAATAGACCGGCACTTCGATATCGGAGTAGTTTTCCGAAATTGACCCGCGCCGCCATAGCTCGTCGCGGGTCTGATGCTCCAGCCACTGGGCAGGCCAGTAGGTCATTGCCTCAAGCCGATCGCGCCACATATCCCGCCAGCGATCGCCGACGATTCGGGGGTCGGGTGGAAAGGCATTGTAGAGCTGCATGATCGAGCCCCACCAGAAGTTGTCGCCGGCGAGCACGCCTCCGTAGAAATGGATGTCTTCCAGCCAGCGATCGTCGGTACCCATCACCGGTGCAATTGCCTTGAGTGCAGGCGGACGCCTGGCTGCGACCTGGAACGAGTTGTAGGCACCCCAGGACTTGCCGAACATGCCGACATTGCCGTCGCACCAGGGTTGCCCGGCAATCCATGCAATTGCGTCGACACCATCCCGGGTTTCAATGTCGGTGTATTCGTCCAGCATCACGCCTTCGCTGTCGCCCGATCCCCGCTGGTCGACACGAATGGCGGCGTAATTCGCCTCGGCGAATCGAGGGTGCATGCCCTCGTCGCGCATCCGCGTCCGGTCGCGGCGTCGGTATGGAATGTATTCGAGAATGCAGGGTACCGGGTTGTCCCGCGCGCCATCCGGCAACCACAGACGGGCCGCGAGATTGGTGCCATCTGGCATGGGAATCCAGACGGTTTCGATCATTTCTGTCACGGAGAACCAGCTTTCAGAGGAGGTCTCGCGCCCGGGGCGAGTGGATAGTGGCAAGCCAACTGCCGATTCTCATGGTATTGCAGTCCGGGCGAACGGTTTCTGCAATTCTCGGCAGACCACGGACAGCGAGTGTGAAACTCGCATCCCGCCGGTCGGGCCAGGAGCGATGGAACTTCGGCAGGCAAGGCGATGCGGTTGCGGGCCTTGTCGGGATCAGGTTCAGGGTTTGCCGACAACAGCGCGGCGGTGTACGGGTGCGCCGGTGCCGAGAATACCTGTTCGGTGGGTCCGGTTTCGACGAACCGCCCCAGATACATAACTGCCATCCGGTCTGCGACATGATGTACGACATGCAGGTTGTGGGTGATGATGACGATGGCAAGTCCCAGCCGCTCGCGCAATTCGTTGAGCAGGTTCAGAACCTCACCCTGCACAGAGACGTCAAGTCCCGCTGTCGGTTCGTCCGCAATGACAAGTTTCGGGTTCAGCGCTATGGCACGCGCCACGCCGACCCGCCTTGCCTGTCCGCCGGAGAGCTGATGCGGGTAACGATTGGCGAAGTCCTCGGTCAAGCCAACGAGCGACAGGAGCCGCACTGTCTCATCCGCCAGATTTCCGTCCGGCAGTCCGTGAATGCGGTAGGGCTCAGTCACGAGATCGCCCACCTTCATCCGGGGCGAAAGCGATCCCACCGGGTCCTGAAACATCATCGCCATGTCCCGCCTCAGGTGTTTCGAGGCCCTTGCTGACAATCCGTCAATCCGTTGTCCGTCAAAACTGACCGACCCGTTCGAGATCGCCTGGAGCCCGTTGGCAGCGCGGGCCAACGTCGTCTTTCCCGATCCGCTTTCCCCGACCAGAGCGAAGGTTTCGCCCGGTTTGACATTAAAGCTGACCCCGGCGACGGCGAGTATGTCCTGACGCTGGAGCATCGACCCGACGCGGAAAGTGACCTCAAGGTCGCGGACTTCGAGGACGGGATTCATGCGGCACCAGCCCGGACACAACGCACAATCTGCCCGGCACCAAGTGTCCGGTCGGGCGGCGCCTGCCCACACTCATCGATGCGCAGAGTGCACCGCGGGGCAAAGATACAGCCTGACGGCCTTTTATGCAGGTCGGGAATCTCGCCCGGGATAGTCGGCAGTTCCCGGACTCGATCCGATTGCCGCGCCGGATCGCACTCGAGAAGCCTCGCGGTATAGGGATGGCCAGGATGCTTGAAGACCTTACGGGTGTTGCCGCGTTCAACCACTTCGCCCGCGTACATGACGACGACTTCGTCGCAAAGCTCGGCGATGACCCCGAGGTGGTGCGAGATGAAGAGAACCGAACATCCGATCTGTTCCTGCAAGTCCTTCAGGAGCTCGATGGTGGCAACCTCAAGCGTCGCGTCAAGCGCAGTGGTCGGTTCATCGGCGATCAACAGCGCTGGCTCCATCATCAATGCCATGGCGATGGCGATGCGCTGTTTCATTCCTCCCGAAAACTCGTGCGGATACCGGTCGAGCGCAGCCTCGGGATCCGGAATGCGGACGCGCCTGAGCAAGTCGGCCGACCGCGCATCCTTTCCGGAATTCGCAATATCCGACCGGTACTGGATGTTTCGCATCTGGCGACCAACCGAAAGCACGGGGTTGAGCGCACCCATCGGGTCCTGGAAAACAGTCGATATCCGCAGGCCGCGCAGGTTCCGCATCTGGCGTGGACCCAGCCTCGTCAGGTCGTGCCCCTCAAATCCGATGCTGCCGCCGCTGACCCGACCGTTGTCTGCAAGCAGGCCGAGGATGGCATTGATCAGCGTGCTCTTTCCACAGCCCGACTCGCCGACGACGCCCACGACCCGTTTTTCGGGAACGACGAAACTGACATCCCGAAGCGCGTGCAGGTCTCCGCTTTCAGTCGCGAAATGCACATTCAAATCGCTGACCGTAAGAACCGTCATCCGCGCCCCTTGAGCCTGGGATCAAATACATCGCGCATGGTTTCTCCGAGGAAAGTGAAGCCGAGCGTTGTCAGAATGATTGGAAAGCCGCCCGCAATGGCGATCCAGGGCGTATCCCGTACGGCAGTAAATCCATCATTCAGTATGCTTCCCCAACTCGGGGTCGGTGGCCGCACGCCGAGACCGAGAAAGCTCATACCCGCCTCGATCGCGATGACGACGGGAATGTCCATCGACGCAAGGATGAGAAGCGGTCCCAGGACATTGGGCATGATATGAACGCGGAGAATACGCCCCATTCCGGCACCCATGCTCTGGGCAGCCGTGACGAATTCGGCTTCTTTCAAGGACAAGGTCTGGGTCCGGATGATCCGGGCATAGCCGGGGACATTGACAAGCACGACGACAACCACGACCGCGGTCAGGGAAGGGCCGAAGAGCGTGACCAGGGCCAGGGCCAGCATCACGGTCGGAAAGCTCTTTATCGAGTCGAAGAGCAGGAGCATCAGGTTGTCGAGCCAGCGCGGCCCGTAGCCGGCGATCAGGCCGAGTACAATGCCGATCAGCAATGAGGCTGCCGTCGAAAACAGCGCCACAGACAGCGCGATGCGCCCGCCATGCAAGACGCGGGAGAACAGGTCGCGCCCCAGCTGGTCGGTCCCGAGCAGGTGGTCCCATGACGGTCCCTGGAACCTGTCGCGCGGAGAGATCTTGTTGGGTTCGTATACGGTGAGCCAGTCGGCGAAGATGGCGCCGCCGATCATCAGGACAACCAGTGCGATGCCAAGTGCGCCCAGAGGTTCGGAAACGACGCGACGGACAGCTCGATTGATCTGCGCAAAGCCTGCGGCAGATGCCGATTGCAGGATATCAGAATCTGCTGCGGACACGGGGATCCAGGGCTCCGATGACGAGATCTGCGACCAGGTTGATCAGGACAAACAAGACGGTGGTGACCAGCACCGCACCTGTCACAAGTGGATAGTTTCGCGTCAGAATGGCATCGTAGACGAGTTTGCCGACGCCGGGCCGGGCGAACACGATCTCGGCAAATACGGCAGACGACAGCATCTGACCGATTCCAACACCGAGGAGCGTGATGGTCGGAAGGATCGCGATCGTCAGCGCATATCGGTAGGTGATCATCGTGTCCGGCAGGCCAAAGGCGCGCGCGGTCCGGATGTGTTGCGCTTCCAGGACTTCAAGCATCGAGGCGCGGACCATTCGGGCGATGTAGCCGACCCAGCCGAGACCAACTGCCAGTGAAGGAAGGATCAGGTGGATGACCTGGTCGCCCGTGTTGCCGGGCTCGCCTGCCCCGATTGCAGGCAGCCACTTGAGCGAAACGGCAAAAACCAGCAACGCGTAGATTGCAACCACGAAGGACGGGACCGCAATCACCGCGACCGACAGAACGCCAACCACACGGTCTGCCCAGGTCCCGCGCTTGACGGCAGCCCAGCATCCGAGCGGTATCCCCAATGCCACGGACCATGTTATGCCACCCGCGATGAGTGCGAGCGTGAAGGGGAGTTGTTCCATCACGACCTGCGCAACCGGACGCTCGGACAAGACCTCGCGCCCCAGATCTCCCGTCCACGCATTCGAGAAGAAGTTCCAGAACTGCACCCAGACGGGCTGGTCCAACCCCATCTTGACGCGCAGCGTTTCACGCATTGCCTCTGTTGCGCGGGGGCCAAGCGCGACCGCTGCCGGATCACCCGGGATCAGGTAGATCATCGAAAACAGCAGAAACATGGCCACGGAAACTATGACCACCGCGAGCGCCAGTCGCTTGATTGTGTAGTTCAGCATGTGAGAAGGCGGCCCCGAAGGGCCGCCCGTCTATTTTCAGGCGGGTTTGAATTCCGAGAAAAGAGATTCTCCATTCGGTTTCAGACCCGGTTCGATGGTGTCGCGGTGAATGGCGCCCACGACCTCATGGGTGAGAAAGACGTAGCAACCGCTTTCATCCATTAGACCCTGCATCTTCTTGTAGATCTCATCGCGCTTGGCGAAGTCACTCTCGCCGAGACCCTGATCGTGCAGCGCCTTGTACTCGGCGTTGTTGAAGCGCTCCCAGTTCCAGACGCCGACCTGTTCCGGGGTGAACCAGACCGTGGCCCAGGACGGGTCGGGCTGCATGGAGTAGCGGCTCAGCACCAGCTGAAGCTTCATGAAGTAGTCGCCGTCCTTTGAACCAAGCGTCCAGAAGGTACCACTGTCGTTCTGCTTGATCTCGCAGTTGATGCCAACTTCGGCAAGGTTCGCCTGAATGACCTGAGCCGCGGTCAAGCGCTCCGACTGGTTCAGAATGTCCAAGGTCACTGACAGGTTGGTTGCCCCGGCCTCGGCCAGCAAGGCGCGCGCCTTGTCCGGGTCATAATCGTAGGTCACGCTGTCGCGCGATCCGGGCAGGCCCGGCGCGATTATACCGTTGCCGACGCTTGCGGCGCCGAAATATGCGGCGTCAACCACTGTGTGGCGATCAATCGCATGCTGCACCGCACGGCGGATGCGAATGTCGGTGAAAGGCTCGGCATCCTGATTGATGCCCAGCCAGACATAGGCAAGCGAGGGCTTTTCCAGCACCACGGAACCGGCAGGCGGGTTCTCCTTGAGACGCGGAATCGAGGATACGGACGTCCAGGTGTAATCCAGATCGCCAGCCTCAAAACCGCGTTCGGCGGTCGCCGGGTCCTCGATCGGGATAACGTGGATTTCCTCGAATCCCGCCGGTTCGTGCGCCCAGTCAGGATTGCGCTTCAGAATCGTCTTCTGTTTCGGCTGCCAGTCCGCAAGCAGGTACTGGCCGGACTGCGCCACCGGTTTCGTCGTGATCTTGTCGCCCAACTCCTCCATCGCCTTCTTCGAAAGGATGCATGACGCTGGTGTCGGCAAGGTCGTGGTCCAGAGCGGCACGAACTTGCTGTTGAGGTGGATGAGGCCCGAAAGCTTGTCCTTGACCTCAACTTGCTTCAAGGCGGCCCAGTCGCCCGCATAGGGGCTTTCCATCGCCGGATCGGCTATCCGTTCAATGGAGAACTTCACGTCTTCTGCGGTCATCTGGCCGTAACCATCCGTGTAGCCGATATTGTCCTTCAGCTTGAATGCCACCGTCACATCATCGAGCTGTTCGATGGTGTCGACGGCAATCGGTTTCCAGCCCCAGACGTCCCCAGCCTGCGGAATGACGAGCGGCGCGAATATCGACCGGATGATGTCATCTTCCGGCAGCGACAGCCGGAATGCCGGATCAAGCACCTGGAGGTCTGAATAGGATCGAAGCGTCAAGACAGTGCCATCCTGGCTTATCGCCATGCGCGGGACGGCCATGCTGACCGCGCCAAATGCCCCCGCTGCCGCAAGAACCGAGCGGCGTGAAATGTTCAATCCAAGTTTGTTGTGAGCCATTATCGTCCTCCGTGATGACTGACTTTGCTGGTTTGAATCGGTTTAACCCCGTTTCAGGATGAGGGGGTATTCCGGCCGGGCGCGATTCAGGGCGAATTCAGTACAACCTTGCCAAGGTGCCCCTCCCGTGTCGCTGTCTATCACTTCCACTTTCTGCTGTCTTGGTGAATTTGCGTGACGACTGAGCCCGGCGGGATCAGGTTTCCGCAGGCCTAGATACATTGGATCAGGTGCCGACCCTGGCGTTCGGTATCCTGCCCACCATGACTCGCGACCCATTGACCGCTCGGTGAAATTGTGGCGTAACTCCTCCCTCAGCCGAGAATCTGCTTGATGAAATCCGCTCTCCAACTACGGTTACCCGGTCAAACTGGCCGGCACGGGGGTTGGAAGGTTTTCGAGTGACCATGAAGGCTGAAAACAATCAATGCGTTCCCTGGCCAGTCCGTGAAATTGAACACCATTGGATTGAAATGTCCGATGGTGTTCGATTGGCCGCGCGGATCTGGCTGCCCGAAGGTGCAGGTCCTGTTCCGGCGATCCTTGAATACATTCCCTACCGAAAGCGGGACATGGTGCGTGCCCGGGATGAAAGAATCCACCCCTACTTTGCGGGACATGGCTATGCCTGCCTGCGCGTGGACATGCGGGGATCTGGCGACAGCGAGGGTGTCATGCAGGACATGTATTCGCCTGCCGAACTGGATGATGCTCGCCAGTTGATCGCCTGGATTGCCCTGCAGGAGTGGTGCAACGGAAGGGTGGGCATGTTTGGCACGTCCTGGGGCGGAACTGCCAGCCTCCAGGCGGCCGTGGACGCACCCGAACCGTTGAAGGCAATCATCGCCAATTGCGCGACGACCGACCGTTTCGAGGACGACATCCACTGGATGGGCGGTTGCATACTGACCGACACGCTCGAGTGGGGTGCGACACTGCCTGCAATCCTGGCTGCGCCGCCCGATGCGGCAACGGTCGGTGACGGATGGCTCGAAACGTGGAAGCAACGGCTTCTGAACCTGGAATTCCCGCACCAGAACTGGCTCCGCGCAACCCGGCGAGATCCCTATTGGCGCCGGGGCTCTGTCCGTTACGAAGCGGATCGGCTGAGTTGTCCCATCCTTGCTATCGGAGGCTGGTCAGACCGGTATTCCAATTCGGTCATGCCATTGGTCGAAGCGCGGCCGGACATTTGTCGGGGGATCGTCGGGCCCTGGGGTCATCACTACCCGGATCATGGTGAGCCCGGGCC
The DNA here is from genome assembly GCA_963664715.2 of Paracoccaceae bacterium. GTDB lineage: Bacteria > Pseudomonadota > Alphaproteobacteria > Rhodobacterales > Rhodobacteraceae > JAPOXR01. The sequence goes on along the minus strand of CAXXUY010000001.1, from coordinate 834,659 downwards.
AGCCATCGGGTTCCAGGCACTAGCGCTCGAGTGGTGGGACTGCTGGCTGAAAACTGAAGCACCCGCAATGCCCGACTGGCCGGCAATGCAGCTGTGGCGGAGGGAATTCGACTCCCCGCAGGATCGATTGCCCGAACGGAAGGGCACGTGGATCGAGATCGATCAGCCGAAGGAAACCATGGAACGATGCTTCTGTCTCGGAAACCGCAGATTGCTGGACCGCCCAGCCGTGGAATCCACTGAACTGACCGTGCCCGACGATCTTCGGCACGGGCAGTGCTCGGGCGAAACCGGCTATTTCGGCCGCTCGGGAGGGCTTCCATTGGAACAGACGCCCGATGACAGGCGCTCGCTGTGCTTTGACAGTCTTCCCCTCGAGAAAGATCTGTGTATCGTTGGCCGCGCGAAGCTTGGCATCGACATGAAACCGGAGGTATTTCCGGCCCAGCTTGCATGTCGATTGTGCGATGTCGCTCCGGACGGGCAGTCCGGTCTCATCACCAGAACGATCGTCAACCTGGAACTCGACGATGGGTTGAATGATGCCCGGGACGCAGTTTCCGGCGATCAGATCCACGTCCGGGTCAGGTTCCCGGCCACCGCCTACAGGATCGCCGAAGGGCACAGGGTTCGCCTTGCGATGGGTTCATCCTACTGGCCGCTGATCTGGCCATCCGGACGTCGGTCACGATCGACGATGTCGACCGGCGGCTGCGCATTGAGACTCCCGCTTCAACCTGATGTTGCGCGCACGCTGCAACGACCACTTCCGCCCGCCATGGACCTGCCCGAAGTCAAGAGATGTCGGATAAGGTCTGCAGGTCCGCTTCAGCGGCATTGCGCCGACGAATCCGGCGAGTGGCTGCGCAACGGCTGGCATCAACCTGCGGTGACCCTTGATCTCGAGGACATCGATATCAGCTTCACCTACGAAACGACGGCCGAATTCAGCTGTGGCGCGGACGTATCGAATAGTGCCAGCTCTACCGTGTCGCACAGTATCGAGATCAATCGTCCGGATGGTCTGGCCCGCATTTCAAGCAACATTTCAATGTTCAACTCGCCGGATGGAACACGGGTCAGGTCGGGTATTGACGTGCTGTGGAACAACGTGACCATTGCATCGTCGAAGTCGGACATTTCGGCGTAAAACAGCGCAAATTGGTGTTGAATTGAAGGATTCGAAGCTGAGAGGAATCGGCATCACGACCACACGACTTTTGTTGATCGAAAAACGCGATCGGTTCATAGCAGCAGAAACGTGACTGGAATCGTCTCCATGGGCACTCCTGGCATCAAGGCCGGATCGCCAATCACCCAAGCCGGAGTTGGCGACATGAGCATTGATCGGCGCACAGGCAGAAGCGCTTGAATGCGGCAAGTCGCCCGGTGTGGAGTTGGACCATGTGAACCAATGCCGGTCTTTCACTCTTGACCTGGAGTGCCGAAAGGCGAACCTGTCGAAAACTGCCTCTCTCCCCAACCGGCAATATGATCAGCACAGGCAGCTTCACTTGTCGACCTCGTAGCGCCGAATGAATTCCCGGTCCGGTTCGATGCCGAATCCGGGTCCGGTGGGCACCTTGACCATACCCCCGTTTGCCTTGACCTGCCCATGGATATCCAGCGGCTTGGTCAGCAGACAGTCTCGGAACCGGTTATCGGTCGTGTCAAATTCCAGCATCGGTTCCCACGGAAACAGGCCGCCGGGCATCGCGGGCATCGCGGCCAATAACTGCAGGTTAACCGCCACCGACACCGCCGAGCCCCAGACGTGATTGACCACTGGAGTGAAATGGGCGTGGCAAAGCGTCAACACGCGCAGATATTCGGTAATCCCTCCCAGCCCGCTGACCTCCGGTTGTGCGATGTCGAGACAGCGGTTTTCAAGGAGCCTTCGCCAACCCCATCGGGTAAACTCCGCCTCTCCCCCCGAGATGTTGATCTTGAGCTTGGAGCGAAGCTCACGGTAACCTTCAATATCCTCCGGCGCCACCGGTTCTTCGAACAATAGGGTTTCAACTCCTCCAGAGCGCGGCCGACATAGAGCGCATCTGGTGTTGTGTAACAGTGGTTGGCATCCACCATGAAGGGAAAGTCGTCACCGATGCCGCGGCGTACTGCCACCGCCAGTTGTACATCTTCCTTCGGTCCAAGCCCGACCTTCATCTTGGTTGCAGCAAAGCCCATATCCTTGATCGCGGACGCCTCATCGGTGAAGCGTGCCAAATGATCGGAGATGCTCTCCCTCTTTAGCATCATGCCGTATCCGTAGACATCGACCTCGCTGCGATGGGCGCCCCCTATCAGCTTGTGGACCGGCAGGCTGGCAACCTTTCCCGCAATGTCCCACAGCGCGATGTCCACGCCTGACAGAGCCTGAATTGGCATACCCTTTTGCCCGTGGTCACGCAGGAGGTTATAGACCTCGTGCCAGATCACATCCCGGTCCAGCGGATCTTTGCCCAGAACCATCGGCCGGATGACCTTCTCGACAATAGCCTTGTTGGCGAGCGCAACATTGCCGGGACCAAAGCACTCTCCCCAGCCGGTAATCCCTTCATCGGTTGTCACCTCGACAAGATGCACCGTGCGCAGCGCGTAGTATTGCTGCGAATAGCCCAGTTCTTCAGGTAGTTCGTATGCCAGAACATGGCTCTTCAGGCCGGTAATTTTCATACGGAAGATCCCCGATCCAGTGTACAAGTGAATCGCTTGACAGGGAGCCGAAGGTGTTGCGCGAAACAGGAGCGATCGTGGCCTTCCTCGCGTTGCGCCACGTCAATTTCGCAGTTCAACCCGTCGACTGGCAGTTTACTGTGGCGGCGCCCGGCGGCAACTCTGCTGACATGAACCTCGGTCGCAGGGGTCGCCGCATCGATCATTGCTTGCCCACCCGTGAGGGAGACACTTAACTGGATGTTGGTCGTACAGTTCATGGGCAGCCTCAATCGAAAAGTGTCGCAATATTGGTCTTGATGCAGTCGCCGATATACAACGCCAGCGCCTGGATCGTTGAAGTCGGATTGACCGCGCCTGAAGTCACAAAGACCGACCCGTCAACGATGAACAGGTTTTTCACGTCATGGCTGCGGCCCCAGGCGTTGACGACCGAACTCCTCGGGTCGTTACCCATCCGGCATGTGCCCATCTGGTGCCAACCAGCGCGCCACCACACCTGGCCGTCATTTCCCTTGAGGATCCTGTTGGCCCCCGCCGCCAGCAGGACCTCGGTTGCACGTTCCTCGCCGTGACGGAGCATCTTCCGCGTGTTTTCGCCGAGCGTATAGGTGACTTTCGGCGCCGGTATTCCGTCGCTGTCGGTCAATACGGGATCGAGTGTGACCGAGTTGTGCTCTTCCGGAAGGTCTTCAGTGACGACCGTCAAACCAGCGCGATAGGGATAGACGTTGTCCATGATTTCACGATGCTCGACGCCCCACGGAATGGGATTGTCGATTCCGAAGCCGCCAAGCGCAAAGGTCATCGGCGTCGTGGAACGGCCCGAGTGCAATCCATAACCGCGCACGAAGCCGCGCGAAGGATCGGATTCATAGAATTCCTGACTGAAAATCGAACATGCCATCGGACCCTCGTGCCCCTTCATGGGCTCGTTGAACACACCGGACACGCCGGTCAGCGGGTGAAACATCAGGTTCTTGCCGACCAGGCCGGAACTGTTGGCAAGACCGTCGGGAAACTGTCTGGACTTGGAATTCAATAGCAGACGCGGCGTCCCGACGCCGTTGCAGGCAACCACGACCAAATGGGCTTTCTGTTCATGAACCTGACCGTCCGGGCCATGGTAGTGAACACCGGTTGCAAAACCGGTCGCCTCGTCCACCAGGATTTCCCGCACTCGACATTCGGTGCGCAGTTCGACGCCGGCTCTTTCCAAGATCGGCCAATATGTGAAATTGGTACCTCCCTTTGCTCCGGCGGCACACCCCAGATCACAGGTGCCCGCGTTAACGCATTTCTGGCGCCCGTCGTAGTCCTGGCTGAGGATTGCCACATCGGACGGCCACCAATGCCATCCCATCCTGTTAAACCCCCTTGCGAGCGTCTGCCCCAGCTTGCCGATGGGAATCGGCGGCAGGGGCGGCGTGTAGTCAGGATATGACGGGTTGCCGCCCATGCCCGAGACGCCGGTGTTTTGGTCGTTCATGTCGTAGAATGGAGCCAATGTGTGGTAATCCAGGGGCCAGTCCTCGCCCACTCCATCCAATGACCTGGTGCGGAAGTCCGATGGCATCATCCGCGGCCAATGACCCAGAAAATTGATTGTTGATCCGCCCACGCCATTCCAGTTGACCGGCGTGATGCAACTGTCCCGGGAATTGACCGGATAGTCCTGTTTCAGCTGGCGTACATTCGGATCACAGGAAAACTCTCTGTAGCGTGCAATCTCGTAGTCCTCGCGCCGCGATGGAAAGTCCTTGTCGTGCAGATGGTTGCCCTGTTCCAGACAGAGAATGCGCATCCGCAGTTCCAAGAGCGACCAGGCAAAGGCGGCGCCCGAGGCGCCGGCGCCAATGATCAGCACGTCAACCGGTTCTTTTGCCATGTAGACCGTCTCTCACGACTTCCGCGTCGGGTCGCGGTAGCATGGGCCTCGCGCACGTACCGGGGCGGTCAGTTCGCCCATGAACTCCGGCGTCTCCGGAACGACTTCATAGCCCTTCGGATGGACCGGATGTGCGCCGACACCTACAAGGGCGCGCATGTCCGGACGGCTGTAGTAGCCCATATAGGTCATCGAAAGCAGTGCCAGAAACTCCGCTGGGAACTCTGCTTCAAGCTCGCCAACGGCACTGGGAGGAACTCCGTCTGCCAGATCTGCTGCGTGATTCAGCAAGGTTGTGACCTTCGCTCTCAGGTCGGCGTTTCGTAGGATCTGTTCCTCGATGAATTCTGCAGTCCCAAGCTCTCCGGCGGCCGGTATGTCCCGGTCCGGATTGGCAGGGATCAATCTGTTGAGGATCGTGTCAAGGAGCGAACGTTCGCCTTCGGTCCAAATGCTGCTCATGGAGTCAACCTATTGTCTACCGTTGCTGCCAGAACGCGACACCGCATCGATCGACACGGCCAGGATCAGGATCGCGCCTGAGACCATCAACTTGTCGGCAGCGCTTGCACCGGTGAGATCAAGTCCGTTGCCGAGCGAGCCGATGACCAATGCGCCAAGGATAGCGTTCCAAACGGAGCCACGACCTCCGAACAGCGAGGTCCCTCCGATAACTGCGGCCCCGATTGCCTCCAGTAGAAGTGAACCGCCTGCGAAGGCCGTGTAGGACACCGAGCCAAAACGCGAGGCACCGAAAATGCCTCCGACGGCCGCCATCAATCCGACGATTCCGAAAGCTGCGACGCGGATGCGTTTGACATTCATGCCAACCCGCCGGGCGCTTTCCGGGTTGCCGCCGACCGCGAAGAGTGAACGACCAAATGGCGTTGATGTCGTGATCCATCCAAGCAGCGTCGTGATTCCCACCAGCAGAACCAGCAGGAGCGGCAACGACCGGTAGGCATTCAATGTAAGAATGACTGCGATCACGAGCACGCCAAAGATGATGACCTGCCCCCACAACGCAACCGCCGAGTCAAGCTCCAGCCCCTGGTTTCGCCTTTGCGCCTGTTTGCGAAGATTGAAAAAGGCAAAGGCCGCGACGCACACCAGTCCCAGCATCAACCCCCACATGTCCGGAATCAAGACGCGTGCAATGCCGCGTACAAAGACATCGCCGACATTCAGGTTCCCTGTCGGCAGGATCTTCTGCATAAGTCCTTGATATCCAAGCAGACCGGCGAGTGTCACCACGAAGGACGGGATGCCGACATAGGCGACCAACAATCCTTGAGCTGCTCCCATCACAATGCCGACGCCAATCACCATGACACAGGCCAGCCATCCCGGCACACCTGCCAGAACAAGGACTCCCAGGAGTGCGGCGCAGACACCGGCCGTTGCTGCAGCGGAAAGATCAATGTCGCCCAACAGCAGGACGATCGTGATCCCGACAGCAAGCGTGGCAATGACGGCCGATTGCATGAACAGGTTATAAATGTTCCGGGGACTGAGGAAGATCAAGCGGAGGACTTCCGCTTCGCCGATAAGGACTTCATAGAGCGGCAGTGCCAAACCAAAATAGAGCCAGATTGCGGCCAGAGCACATAGCACGGGCACGAAGGCACCGAACCGAGTTTCGCGCATGGCGCGGAAGCGGTCGAGGAAGGATTGTTTTGCCTCAGGTTGCAGTGTTCGCCTCGTCTAATCCCCGCGTCATGGCGAGGACGATTTCGTCCGGATTCGTATCGGATGTAGAGTATGTGGCGACGTTGCCACCGTGGCGAAGGACACAGATCCGGTCCGACACTTCGAAGATGTCGCGCATGTTGTGTGAAATATAGACAACAGCATGATTGGTTTCGCGGAGCCGTTTGACGACCTCCAGCACTTGCCGCGTCTGGGCGACGCCAAGAGCGGCGGTGGGCTCATCAAGCATCACCACGCTGCTTTCGGCGCCCACTGCCCGGGCAATGGCTATCGCCTGCCTTTGCCCACCCGACAGACCACTGACCTTCGCGCGCACCGATTGCAGTGTACGCACTTCCAACCTGTCTATGGCCCTCTTGGCTGTCACTTCCATCTGCAAGTCATCAAGTGGGCGCAGGATGCGCGGAACAAAGCCCCATCCAGCCTTCACCGGTTCGGCTCCCAGCGAGAGATTCGCCGAAACGTCCAGGTTTTCGCAAAGCGCGAGGTCCTGGTACACGATTTGAATTCCCAGTTCAGTTGCGTCGTGCGGGTTGCTTATGGTTACGTCCTCGCCATTCAGGTAGAACTGACCCTCGTCGGCGGTATGGGCCCCGGCAAGAACTTTCATTAGCGTAGATTTGCCCGCGCCGTTGTCTCCCACCAGCGCCATGACCTCGCCGCGCGCCACTTCAAAGTCGACGCCCCTTAGGGCGTGAACACCACCGAAGCGTTTCTGGATGCGCTCGGCTCGCAAGTGAGGAGGTGGGGCCTTGAGCCCCACCCGATTTGTGTCAGCAGACATTCACTGGTCTTACATGCAGAACTCGGTTGCTGCGGCTTCACCCTGGCAGACCATTTCCTTGGTGATCGACGGGTCGTTCTCTATCACATAGGCTACCCCTTCTGCACCCACAGCCGAGTACGAGCCCACAGGCACATATGCAACGACTGCACCCACGCCGTTCGTAACTGTCTGTGAGGCAAGATCCGAGAAGTCTTCGCCATTGACCAGCCGCACCGTGACCTTTGCCGCGGCTTCGGCCATGTCGGCCAGAGGACGCCAGCCGCATTGGGTCTGTTTGCCCAGCAGCATCAGCTGTTGTGCCTGAACGGTGCAATCAAGGCCCGATACCGGAACTGTTCCGGCCATTCCCTGCTCCTCCATCGCGGCTATGGCCGCACCAGCGTTTCCATCATTCGACGACACAACACCCTGTACGTTGTTGTTGAGCTGGGTGAGAGCCTGATCCATCGAGCGACGCGCGATTGCCGGATCCCAGCCTTGTGTCCAGTTTTCGTAGCCCATGATCCGCTTTCCGCTTTCAAACAGCGGCGTGAGCGCACGCAACTGGCCGTTATGAATGACCGCTGCGTTCGGGTCTGTCGGGGAGCCCTTGAGCATGACGAGAGTATCACCATCCTTCGTGTTCTCAATCACGTGCATTGCCTGATCGTAGCCCATGCCTTCGAGATCGGCCTGCACCCAGAAGGTCGTGTTGGCCGAATTGATCATCCGGTCATATGCCATCGTAGGTACACCTTCTTCGGCGGCTGTATCGGCGATGATTGCCGAGCTTTCACCGTCAATTGGGATTACGATGAGTACTTTTGCACCCTGAGTCAGCGCCTGTTCTGCCTGCCGCTGCTGAACGGAGGTATCATTGTTGGCATTAAAGACCTCGACTTTGATGTCGGGCGCGATCTCGCTCATGGTATTGACGAAGGCTGTGGCATCCTGCTGTTCCCAACGCGGGTTCACATTCTCGGGCAGAAGCAACGCAACCATGTCGGCCGAGGCCATACCCGCGACGGCCACCGCGGCTGCCGAACTTGCAAGTAACCCTTTCATAAAACTGGAAATCATAATATACTCCTCATTGTTGTGTCGGTGCCGTTAAGGCACCGGTTTCTCTGGTGGTGCTGTTCCCGAATTCGGGCGGATAAAGGCAACGTGATCTCGGTAGAAGTGATTCGCGTTGCCGCCACCGGCCCGTTCACCACGTCGAGCCGGTGAAATCTGGTTTCTCAGCTTTGCTCGGATCTGTTCCTTTGCGCCTGGCGGGATTCGTCTTCCGGGAGTCTCCGGGACATTCCTGCAATCGCGTTTTCCAAACGCTCGGTGGTGTCCACGAGGTGAGCCTTCATCTTCGCTTCCGCGGCCTCATGATCGCGCGATTTGATGGCTTTCAAGACGGCCCGGTGAAATGGAATTGATCCGGCGTTTTCCCGGGGATCAGAGTTGGTCAGGCGGATCGAGCTGAGGAGAGCAGAGAATATCACGCCCTCCATCGAGAGCAGAATCTCGTTTCCTGCAGCTCGGAGAATGGCCCTGTGAAACATTGCATCCGCCACAACGTATTCTTCGATCGACTGTTCGCCCGTTTCCATTCTGACCTGAGCCGACTCGATTTCTGAATGTTCGTCTTCTGTCCCGAACCTGGCTGCCCAGGAAGCCGCGCTGGGTTCAATGACTCTTCGAAACTCGGTCAACTGTCGAAGAAAGTCGGGGCGTGGATCCGTCGACAGGTGCCAGGCAAGCACATCGTCATCCAGCAGGTTCCAGCTCGCTCGGCGACGTACGCGAGTGCCGCTTCCACGACGAACTTCCAGCAGCCCTTTGCCGACAAGTAGCTTGATCGCCTCGCGAATTACCGATTTGCTGACACAGAAACGTTCTCCAAGACGCCCTTCATCGTCTATCAGTTCGCCTTCCCTGTGCACGCCGCCAACTATCCGTCGGCCCAACTCGCGACATACATGAGTCGCCAGGCTGGGCGAAACGCCAGCAGAATCCTTGAGGTCGTAGTAGAGCAACTCAGACATATTATCATTGATAACATCAGATGTTTGCTATGTCCAGATGTTTTCCAGTTCTTTGCTGATCAACCAAAACTGAGTCTGCAAACCGAATGGGTAATGGTTTGTTCGGTGCGCGAAGATGAATCGGATTGAAACTGCTTCTCGCCAAATGCGCTGCCTTTGCCTTTGCCGTTCACTCGACCCCAACCTCGACTCCTTAGGCACTGATACTCGGCGTACAAACTGCCATTGGCCTTCAGATCCGATGGCTCAATCAAGCCACAGCGACTCCGCACTGTCCTGCCGAAGGAACGGTCGGTGGTTGGCCATTCAAGCCCGACTCTTGCACAGACGGCCAGGTCCCGGTGTCGGCCGTGCCAGATCGGCACCACGGAGCCTTCGGCCACTCAGAGTCCTCGTCCAGCCCGAAAAGAGTCCTGCATCAAACCTGTGGACCCGACGCCGAGAGTCTTGCGCTGTTCACCTGCGACGATAGCGCGAGTATTTCAGCAAGAGGTCCCGAGCCAGACATGCACGACCGCACCAGATGCGCACTAGACCGCGTACACCAGAGTGTTGTTCCTGTTCACGTTTTCGTACCTGATGACAGGTGCTGCGTGATCGACAGGATCTTCTCGTAGCTGCAATGTCCCGAGCATTTGGGCTTGTTGCATCCAGCAAGGTCGAGGCTGACACTTGCATCCGTATGCTTTGGGTAAACCCGCCGTTTCGCTGCCTTCAGATCTCCACCTCCTGACGCGCCTCACGCTGCGGATGCCAATTGCACCGGACCGAAAGTCAAGCCGAGATGGCCGATGGAAACGCAATCCGCACTACTGACCTGGCCTGAAGAATTGGGTTTGCAGATGTGCCGAAATTCTGAAACCACGACGTTACTGCCGCGATACGCATCGCGGTCCCCGGGAGGCTCGGGGACCGTCCGAGACAACAGTCTGCAGACAGCAGATGGCGGCACGGAAGTCGGCCTGTCCGAGGCCGAGTTGTCGAGCCTTGCGAAGTGTCTACAAAGAGTCCGGGCACCAAGGATGCTCCCTGAAGTGACCAGTTGGTCGGGCAGTTGTCCGACCTCGAATATAGAGTGGAACCTGAAGGCCAGGCAGGTCATTCCTTGATGTCCAACGTATGGCAATCGCGCCGAAATCAGGCACTCATTCCGAAATCGGCGCGCGATTTCTCGAGAAGTTCGTAAGTCCTGTCATCAAGTGCCGTCGTGGCAATCTTGATCGCCGATTTCCATTTCTGGCCTCGACCTTCCGCGAGCGCCAGTGCTTCACCAAGTTCGAAGGACCGCCTCCTGGAGAGCGCCTCGATGAGAATGCCAGCCTGAACAACATCCTTGTCGGCCTTTGCAATTGATCCTTCGTGCCGGCGTGTCGACAGGATCAACCTGTGCACGGCATATCGTGCGGGATCGGGAACGCGGACGGGGATGCCCCCCGATGTAGCAATACCGACCAAACCGGATCCTTGATCGGATAGTCGAGGAAACGCAATGGTGTGGCGCTGTCACCGCCGAGGGCAGGCATGGTGGCTGCCTTCCACAGATGCTCATCGCGACCCGTATTGGGGGTCAGGAATTCAACGCGGTATCGATCAGCATTGACGAATGCCGTTACAGATTGGGGGTCCAGGCTGGTAATATCGGCAGGATTTCTAGTGTTCGAAAGCGCGCTGACCAGGAGGTGCTGCACAGGAGGGATGTCTCGAGCCATCACCTCTCCTGTCCAAGACGACGGATTCACCTGACAGCAGGAGGTTTCGCTGCACGAATGAGAATACAGGTGATGGCCGTCAGACTGACCTGCAGGACGGCCCTGGCAAGATTCCGGCAGCGCACTGCCGCGGCTCATACCATCGCTTCCAGGTTCCAAAAGCACTCTTGATGCGGAGGACTGGCTTGATGAAAAATCCGGACACACACAGTAAGGCGGTGCAACGCCACCATGGCAAACCGGACCTGTGTGTGCTCAAACTCCGGCAGGCGCAATCCGGAGGGTGCAACTACTGGCATGAACAGTCCCGGAAAATCAGGAACAGCGCGGCGCGCTGTCGGCACAAACCTCGCCGGGACCGGCAGGCAAGGCGCTCTCGTTGCGATTGCCATGCCGGGCATTGCCGGGCGTCAACGGCAACGGCTTCTCAACTGTCCGCACGATCGTGTCGCCTGGCAGAATGTGTCGCCCATTCAGTTCCTTGTTGAACGATTGCAGGTTGCCGATTTCAGAGTCCGTGGAATGACTTGAGCATTTCGATCAGCCACGCGTGAACCTGGCTATCGGCATCCCTGCGGTGCCAGACGGCCCGGACCGAGAAATGCGGGCTGTCGAATGGCAGTGGCTCGGAACGCAGGTTGAAACGGCCGGCATAGGTTTCGGCAACCTTGCGCGGCAGCGTGGCGATCAAGTCGGAATGTTCCAGCACCGAGAGTGCGGGAAAAAACAGGGGCACCGTGGCATGCACGTTGCGGTGGAGTCCACGGGCATCCAGAGCATAATCGACAAGACCTTTCACCACGCCGGAAGGCGTGACCAGAAGATGCGGTGCGTCGACATAGCCCTGCGTGTCGACCCCGCGACGAAACAACGGATGATCCCGGCGCCCGGTGACGACATATTCCTCGACATAGAGATCCTCGGAGCAGAACGACCCCGTCGGGCCGCGGCTCGGCAGTGTCTCGAAAAACCCGATGGCAAGATCAATCCGCGACTGGATCAACGCGTTCAGGGCCTCTTCGCTCGACAGTGTCAGCGAGTTGATGCTGATCTTCGGACCGACGCCGGCTGCATAGGCGATCATTCGCGGCACGAGAGTGGCGAGTTCATAGTCGAATCCTGCGATCCTAAGTGAAATCTCGCTGCTCGAGGGGTCAAACTCACTGGGCTCGGCGAGGGAATCCGAGAGTGTCCGCACCGCACGGCGGATCTTGGGTTCCAGTTCGCGCGCCAGTGCCGTGGGTTCCAGGCCTTGAGCCTTACGAAGAAAGAGCGGGTCGTTGTAAAGCACCCGCAACCGCTTCAGGCCGTGGCTGATTGCGGGCTGGGTCAAGCCCATCTCCTCGGCAACCAGCGTCGCCTTTCTGTGCCGCATCAGCCCAAGGAAGACCAGGAGGACCGTGCCATCCAGCAGTCGTATATCAATGTCATTGATATCTGCCATGCACCTTTTTCATTACTATTTATGAACAGGCTTGGCTAGTCCTCATTGAGCAGAGTGGCGGTTCTGCATGCCGCCTAGTGACAGGGAGAAAATCATGCTCAAGAAACGACTTCTCGCTGCGGGTGCCGCGGCGATATTCGGAACCGGCGCTTATGCCGGCTGTGCCTTTGAAAACACCACGCCGGTCAGCATCTCGGCAGCAGCATTCCAGGCCTGGAAATCGGCAGCGGCGGCGATGGAAGAATGCGGCAATTTCACAGCTGAACTCAACCAGGAGTTTCAGGAAAAGCAGGCGGCGGGCTTCGCCGCGAACCCCTCGCTCTATGCGATCGGTGGCGTGGCCAACTCCTCGATGGTGCCGCTGTCGGATGCCGGGTTGATCCGGCCGCTCGACGATCTGGTGGCCGAGTATGGTGGCAATCTGACCGATGCGCAGAAGATCGAGGTCGACGGGCAAATCATGGCTATTGCGATGATGGTGAATGCCCAGCACCTGATGTACCGCGAGGACATACTGAACGATCTCGGCATCACCGTGCCCGAGACCTACGAGGACGTCCTGGCTGCCGCAGAGAAGATCAAGGCAGCGGGCGTGGTCGACTATCCGCTCGGCGGCAGCTGGAAGACCACCTGGCTCGAATTTGTCAACATGTATCTCGGCTATAACGGCGACTTCTTTGCGGAAGGCTTCCAGCCAAGTGTGAACAACGACAACGGTGTCGCGGCGCTGGAGATGATGAAGTCGCTCAGCGAATACATGGACCCTGAATACCTGGTGGCAGATTCCACCTATACCCAGCAACAGTTCCAGAACGGCAAGATCGCAATGGCGAATTTCTGGGCGAGCCGCGCGGGCGCGGTGAACAACCCCGATGAAAGCCAGGTCGCCGGAAATATCAAGTTCGCATCGGCTCCACGGCCTACTGCCGATGGCATCCCCGCAGCGACGCTTTGGTGGGACGGTATCGTGATTGCCCAGAACATCTCGGACGAGGTCGCCGAGGCCGCATTCCGGGTGGCGATGGAAGGAATCGACACGGAGATGGCGAATGCAAATCCCGACGACGCGATCTGGATCATCGCCGGCTACACGGCGGGCGAGGTAGCATCCGGTGCAGCGGCCACTGCCGCCAACGGAGCTCGGCCCTATCCGGCGTCGAGCCACATGGGGCTTATGCAAAAGGCGATCGCCAACAACATTGCGGCCTATCTCAACGGTGAGAAGGACGCGGGCACCACGCTGGCGGACATGGAAGCCGATTACATCGTATCGGCCAAGGAAGCCGGCATTCTGGATTGACGGTTTCTGCCCTTGGCCGGGGCGCGCGTTCGCCCCGGTCTACCGACACCCCTTTCAGACCCGGATGACCGATGTTCCTTCGGACTGCCAAAGAACTCGCCTGGCTTCTCGCAACCGGGTTGTCAGCCGAGCACAAGCTGCTTGGTCCTGAGCTGGCTTTCTTAGGCCCCGCGCCTATTGGTGACCTGACCGGGCGCGACGCTTACGAGGCAACAGTGCTGGCACCGATCCGGACAGCGATGCCGGGGGCTGTCAAGCGGCCCTATCTTTATTTCGGCGGCGAATACCGTAGCCATATCTGGGTCGCGGCCACTGGCAATATCGAGGGCGAGATGCTTTCCCCCTGGCTGGGTATCCCGCCGGGAAAGGGCTTGCGCAAGCTGCGCTTCGGCGAGTTCTACAAGTTCGGGGGCGACCGGGTCACTGAAATCCGCTGCCTGTTCGACATCCCAGGCCTCGCCCACCAGGCGGGCATCGAGATGTTTCCGACCTTTCCCGGCAAGGCAGAAATCCCTGAAGGACCACCGGCAGAGATCGGACTGGTGCAGACACCGCAGGACTCTGCTTTGACCGACACCACCCGTACTCTCGTCGAAGACATGATCACAAGGGGCTGCAACAGTCTCGTGGCTGACGATGTGGCTTCCCAGGGGCTTGAACAATTCTGGCATGACGACATGGCTTGGTATGGCCCCTGGGGGATCGGGTCAGCCCACGGCATGACCGAGTTCTACGATTACGCGCTAGGCCCCTCCGTGCGGTCGTTTCCGGGCCGCAAGGGATCCTGGCCCAAGGAGGCCTTCGTGGCCGAGGGCCGGGTAGCGGGTTTTGCCGGGCATTTCCTTGGCCAGTTTTCCGGCCCGCCCTTCCGCGGCATTGCACCGACCGGCAAGAAGATCACCAAGCGGGTGATGGATTTCTACGCCGCGCGCGGCAACCTGCTCGCCGAAAACTGGGTGCTGATCGACCTGATCCAATTTGCTGCCGATTGCGGTGTGGACTTGCTGGCCGAGATGCCGGAAGATCCCTCTGTGCCTGTGGCGTAGGGAGTGGCGCATGAAGGCTCGGACGTTCGCGTGGTTCGTCGGTCCCTCAGTTGCGATGATGCTGGTTTTCATTGCGGCGCCTTTGGTTTCGGTCTTCATTCAGAGCTTCTACGTCACTGCCCCGGTACTTGAGACCGTCGAGATCGAGACATGTACGCCGGGCTTTACGGGCCAAATCTGCGAGACAGACTTGAGGACACGGCCCCTTATCGACGAGGACGGCAAGGTCATCACCACAACCGAATTCGTCGGCCTGCAAAGCTATCGCAATGTGCTGGAACTCGACCGGGTGCGTTCGGCATGGGACGAAGGCTCGTGGCGCGAGTTTCTCGCCATCGACTTCTGGAAGGCGCTGCGATTCACGCTGACCTTCACCTTCATCACCCTGCCGATCATGCTGGCTACCGGGATTGGAATAGCGCTGGCAGTGAACATGGCGACCGAGCGCATCAAGGGCCAGGTGATCTTCGTTTCGCTATTGCCATTCATCATCACGCCGGTGATCGGTGCGCTTTCGATCAGGTGGCTCTTTATAGGCGACGGCATCCTCACCACACTGCTCGAATGGTGGCTGGACCGCGACATCGCCATGTTCGCGCAAGCCTGGACCATCGAGATTCTGCTACTGTTCTACCGGGTCTGGCACGTGGCGCCATTCGCCTTTGTCGTCTTCTACGCCGGGCTTCAGACGCTGAACCAGGACAGCGTCGAAAGCGCTATCATCGACGGGGCGAGCCGTTGGCAGCGGCTGCGCTATATCGTCGTGCCTCACCTCATGCCGCTGATCGTGTTCTTGTCGATTATCCACCTGATGGACAGCTACCGGGTCTTTGAGGAGATCGTCGGCTTCGCTGCGGAAAGCCACGTGATCAGCCTGCAATGGATCACCTACGACTTCCTGACTCCCGACGACGCCGGCAATCGTTCGATCAGCCGCGCCTCTGCCTCCTCGATGCTGACAATGATCGGGATCGTCATCATCCTGATCTTCCCGTTGCGGCAGACCTGGCGGGACTATTACGGGGCCAGGAACTGAGATGCCCCAGCCCCGCGCGCTCCGTCCCCCTCTGTCGCTGAAGCTGCTGGCCTTCGGGTTCCTCGGTTTCTGGTGCCTCATCGCTGCATTCCCGATCTTCTGGATCACCGTGATGAGCCTCAAGGATCCAATCGATGCCTTCTCGGCGAACCCCTTCGTCGTGATCTTCGGCGATGTCACGCGCGAGACCGGGATCGGCGTCTCCGCGTTCGGTGTCTTCGTGGCCGGGCTGGCTGCATGGTGGGCCTTCCGCTTTGCGGTCCGCTCGGTACCGGCCTGGGCGCGGGCGATCGCCGCCCGAAGCGGGCATTTCATTGCCTGGATCATCGCATTACTCGGGTATCTGGTGTTGCTGGTGATCGCCGCGGTGCTGATCATCCCCTGGGTCATTGGCTTTATCGATCCGTGGCTTGGCCCATTTGGCCGTCCGATCATAGGCGTAACGCCGGAGCACTACCTGTCGGTCTGGATCCAGGGCGAGTTCTACCGCAACTTCATCAATTCGATGATTGTCACCTCCGGTGTCGTCGCCATTTCGCTCTCCGTCGGCACACTCGCCGGCTTTGGTCTTGCCCGCAGCAGGATGAAGACCGCTTTCTGGATCCTCATCGCAGCGCTGATCTTCCGCGCGCTGCCGCATTCAGTGCTGGTCGCGGGATACCTGCCGGTCTTCGTCAATTCCGCCGAGATCCTGAGGCCCTTATTCGGTGACGCTGCACCCACGCTCTACGGCATGCCCTTGCCGGTGATATTCGTCCTGGTTGCCATCAACCAGCCCTTCACGATCTGGATGCTGCGCTCGTTCTTCGCCACGATCCCGTCCGAACTCGACGAAGCTGCGCGTGTTGACGGATGCACATTTCTACAGGCCTTCAGGTTGGTCATCATCCCGGTGATGTGGCCAGGCGTGATCACCACAGGACTCTTCAGTTTCCTCCTCGGCTACAATGACTTCCTGGTGACCTCGCTGCTTCTGGATGCCCAAAACCAGACGATGGTCCCGGCGATCACAAGCTTTTTCAACCGCGAGACCACTTCGACCGACCAGGTTCACGCCGTGGCCGCCGCGGTCTCGATCACGGCCCCGCTGTTCTTTCTGGTCATGGTATTCCAGAAACAGATCGTCAGCGGGCTGACGGCGGGGGCCGTAAAGGGGTGAATCGGCGATCCTTTGTCCAACCGCCTGCTGACGTGGAAAGTTGCCAGGCTGAGGCCGTCCATGCTCGAAACGATTGCCGATGGTTCAACAGAATTCAATTGATCGGCAGTTCCCGGTCCTTTGGCTTACCATTCGGTCGCAGGAACCGCCACACTACCTCCAAGCACAACAACCATCCGTCAATTTCCAGTATTCCAGTCAACGAGAATTCGGGTTTCAGGTTATGGCTGGAGCGGCGGCCTCACGGCGGGGATCAATTTGAACCGACGTCCATATCCCGGCCCGGTCAGAACGAGTTCTGGTTCACCCGATTGACGCTCAAGCAGTTTCTTCCAGGTTTGCAGCTGCGCGTCGATCAGAACTCGAGCCACGATCGCACGAAGTGGTTGACTAGGCTTCGTGCCGGTTCTTCCAGACTTCCCAGCCCAGCCGTGCCCTTGCACCGATTTCAACGAAGAGACGGGAAGGCAGGATACCGGGCGTTCCAAGGCTTTCCATGTCGGCAAGCAGCGGATTGTGCTCACCACAGGCCATGTCCGCCGCAAGGATGCCACTTATCGTACCCTTGGTGACGCCGACCCCGTTTTGGCACGCGGCCATCCACACATTTGACGCAACCTGTCCGAACATGGGAGCGCCATTCCTGGACATGCAAATGTAGCCTACCCAGGTGTCCTCCATCGTCACGTTCGGCAGCTTCGGAAATCGCGCATCGAACAGTCTCTTGTGCTGAAGGCCCTTTCGTCGTGTGAGACTGGCCGGAAATTTCTGCCCCATTGCCACTCTGATGTCCTGTCTGATCAGGATTCGCCGGTCACTGGTGAAGCGCATCGTGATGCCACCGACGGCATTGGCGGGTGTCAGACCCCAGGGCTTCTTGACGCCATAGGCCGTCACTTCCTCCTCGGTGAGAGGTCGTGTCAGACTCGCTGCCACCGCCAGATGCACGAACCTTTGTTCTGCAAAACCGAACTGGTCGCTGAATCCATTGGCTGCGAGGATCATCCTGGGAGCGCGGACAGTCCCGCCCGGAGTCTCCAAATCCACCCCATTGGCATAGGTCACCCCGACCGCGGGCGAGCCTTCATACAGCGTCACATTGTCCGGCAGGTTGTCTGCCAGCCCCCGAACAAGCGCTGCCGGATTCATCAACACGCATCCGGGGGTGTAGATTGCCCTGTGGAAGTGCCCGGTACCGATTTTCCCGGCCAGTTCTTCCGCCTCGACCCATGTATACGGCTCGTTCAGCTGGTCCAGGGCCTCGGCGAAAGGCTCCAGCATGGCAGCGGAACCCCGAGGTGTCACCGCCGCGTGGTACTTGCCGTCTCTCGACCAGTCACAGGGGATGTCAAAGGTTGTAACCTGATTCTCCAGTTCGGCGATCGCGGCTCGTGCAAGGCGCAAAAAGCGATGCGCACCCTCCAGTTCTCCCAGTTCGGATGACACCGTGTGCGGCAGGTCGATTGCGAAGCCCGAATTCCTGCCCGAGGCGTTTTCGCCGCAGATTCCTGCTTCGATGATTGCGATTTTCTCATTGGGTCTGAGCAAGGCCAATCGCCGGGCGGCTGCAAGGCCAGCATAGCCAGCGCCGACCACCAACCAGTCGACGACCGCGTCCCCTGCCAGCTCAGGCCAAGGCTTGCGAGGCGGAAGGATGTTGTTCCAGACGTTGGTTCTATCGTTCTTTGGCAATCGAGAGATCAACATCGACTTTCCCTTGTCACATCACGACATGGAAAGCTGAACCAGCCCGGTTCCCAAATCTCCATCATTCCCCTCTTCCGACAAAGCGGCCCGCACCGCTTGATCAATCCAGCCGAAACGCAATTGAGGGTCCTTGTCCATCCATCAATTCGCGCAGAGTGCGACCTATTCCAGGTTGCCGCCCAATCTCAACTTTCTTAGGCATTTGTAAAGGATGAACCAAGCCCGCACGACTCTGAATGGACCTGGTCCCCGGGTTTCAAGTGACTGTCGGGTCGGCATTGCCAACCTTGATCTTGGCGGGGCCTTGTGCAAGCAGTCTGTCCAGCCTGGCAAGGCCACTGCCCCGATACAGGCATCGAACTCAATGCACGAGAAACGACCAATTCTTCTGGAGCGATGGGGTGACCGAGATTCATGCGCGGCGTAGCCGCAAACGCCGAAGAGCCAGACCGATTGATGGCGGATCGCAACTGCTTCGATCCGACAGCTATCGTCAGTTGAAGCATCCCTTCAAGCCACAATCCGTGTTCTCGGATGATGCAGTTCACCGAATCCATCAAACGGCCTTGCGGGTCCTTCAGGATCTCGGCATCAAGATTCTCCTGCCAGAGGCTCGCAGGATATTCCGGGACGCGGGCGCCCTCGTTGATGACGATTCCATGATGGTGCGCATTGGCGCGGACCTGGTCGCCGGCGCCATCAGGACAGCACCCGTATCGATTCGCCTCAGGTCGAGATCTCCTTTGCGGGAACAATTGTTCGAAGACGGGGCGTTGCTGTTCGCGCCTGGAGCTGGATGTCCAAACGTTACTGACCTGGAACGGGGGCGCAGGCCAGGTTCGCTCGAGAGCTTCGAGGAGACGATCAAGCTGCAGCAAGCCTTCGACGTCATGCACGTCTTCGGGCCTTCAGCCGAACCCCAGGACATACAACCGCAGTTCCGGCATTACGAAATGACGCGTGTGCAGATGGTCTGCGGTGACAAGCCACTCTTCATATACGCCCGGGGGCGTGATCAGGTTTCGCAATGTTTCGAACTGGTCCGATTGGGATGCGGTATCAGTGAGGAAGATTTCGACAAGGATGCCTGGTGCTTCACCATCATCAATACGAACTCACCACGACAGATAGATGTACCGATGGCCGAGGGCGTAATTGACTTCGCACGTGCCAATCAGCTGAGCATCATTACGCCGTTTTGCCTGGCCGGTGCGATGGCACCGGTGACCATTGCTGGAGCCCTCGTCTTGCAACATGCTGAATGTCTGGCATGCATTACCCTGTCGCAGTTGGCGCGGCCGGGCGCGCCGGTTTGCTATGGCGGGTTCAGTTCCAATGTCGACATGAAGTCGGGTTCCCCCGCTTTCGGCACACCTGAACACGTCAAGCTGTCGATCGCCAGTGGGCAATTGGCACGCCTGATCGGATTGCCGTGGCGGTCGGCAACGGGGTCCGCGTCCAACACGAACGACATGCAGGCGGCGATCGAAACCAACACGGCCCTCTGGGCGCAACTTCAGGCCAATGCCACGGTGACCGTGCATGCCGCTGGCTGGCTGGAGGGCGGCCTGACATTCGGTTACGAGAAGTTCATCAACGACATCGAAGCCCTGCAGACCATTGCAGAACTCTGCCGGTCAACCGAGGACGACGAGGAGAGTCTTGGCTGGCATGCCCTGTGCGATGTCGAACCGGGTGGCCATTTCTTCGCGACCGAACACACGATGCAGCGCTACAGGGATGCGTTCTATCAGCCCTTCGTCTTCGACCTTTCCAATCATGGAACATGGATGGAAGCGGGGGCGAAAACGTCAGCCGAGAGGGCCACCGAAATCTGGAAGAACGTGTTGCACACCTTCAAGAGGCCTCCTGACGGCGAGGAGGTCGAAAACAGGATCTCACCCTATATCAGGAGATCCATGGAGGCGGGAGGTGCCCCGCCTTCCGGCGCATAGGCAGCACAACCGATCAACGGTTGGCAGTAACCGTCCGATCCGAGATCCGGTGGCAAGACCCGGCGAGTACGGCAACTTGAACCGGAACTTCTCCTCGCTATCGGCTGTTGCGGGGCTCATCCCGTTCTTCTCCCTTCTGGCATATTTATGCGTATCTGACCTGACATGCAGCCGCTCGCAATTTCCGTTTGTCAAGCCTTGTCAACCAGTTCCGGTATGGACAAATTGCCGGTAACCCGATACAGGTTCAGATGTTCAGAAAAAGTGGCTGGTGCATATTTATGCTGTGAGGAATTATGGGCCCGCGGGAACTTAAAGCCATCGCCAACCGGATTCGACGCCGTGACCTTCGCACGGTGTTCGAAGTCGGTGCCGGCCATATTGGCGGGGAGATGTCGGTCACCGACATCATGACAGCCCTGTATTTCGAGGTCTTGAACGTTGATCCGGACGCGCCGCTGGATCCGAACCGGGACCGCCTGATTCTCAGCAAGGGGCACACCGCGCTGGCGCTCTATATCACTCTTTCCGAAAGAGGCTTCATTCCGAAAGACGAGATTTCGACCTATCTTCAGCCTAACTCGCGTCTGAATGGCCACCCGGATCGCACCAAGGTACCGGGCGTAGAGACAAATACCGGACCGCTCGGACACGGATTGCCTGTCGGTGTCGGCATGGCCAAGGCAGCAAAGATCAGCAATGCCGACTGGCATACTTTCGTCATCACCGGTGACGGTGAAATGCAGGAAGGTTCGAACTGGGAAGCAATCATGGCGGCAGCCCAGTTCAACCTCGACAACCTGACACTCATCATTGACCATAACCGGCTTCAGCAGGGGGCTCGCCTTGCCGAGACCAACAGCCTTGCTCCACTGGCACCCAAGTTCGAGGCTTTCGGCTGGGCAGTCGAAGAAATCGACGGTCACGACATGCAGGCAATCTGCCGGGCCCTTTCCCCGAAAACAGTGACCGCCGGCAAACCCAGATGCGTGGTGGCCCACACCAACAAGGGGCAAGGCATCTCATTCATGACCGACAATGTCGCCTGGCATCACAAGGTACCGAACGCCGAGCAATTTGAACAGGGAATGGCAGAACTCGAGGCTGAGGCCAAAGTCGTGGAACTCGCCAAGTGAACGTTCGGGGAAATGCGGGTGAACTCCATGATTGCCGTGATGCCTTCACGTCGACGCTTGAAGCGATGGCCGCACGGAACCCGGACATCGTTGCCGTCTGCAACGATTCAGTCGGATCGAGCAAACTGGGAGGATTCAGGGAAAGGTGGCCAGAACGACTGATCAACGTCGGAATTGCCGAACAAAACCTGGTAGGCGTGGGCGCCGGACTGGCCAATGGCGGAAAGTTGCCTTTCGTCTGCGCGGCAGCCTGTTTCCTGACCGGCCGGGCACTGGAACAGATCAAGGCTGACGTCGCCTATTCCAACACGAACGTCAAGCTCTGCGGGATCAGTTCGGGCATGGCATACGGAGCGCTGGGACCGACCCATCATTCGACGGAAGACTTCGCCTGGATGAGGGCGATCCCGAATATAGCGGTCGTGGCGCCAGCTGACCGCTTCGAAACGGCGGCCGCGACGGAATGGGCGGCCTCCTATACCGGACCTGTATTCCTGCGGCTCAGCAGGGTGGGCGTCCCGGACCTTTTCACCGAGAGGCACAGCTTTGAACTGGGCAGGGCCAACATGCTCCGCGACGGCGCCGATCTCACCATGATCGCCAACGGGACCCTTGCCCATCGCGCCCTGTTCGCCGCCAACATACTGGCCGCGCAAGGGATCGAGGCACGGGTGCTGAACATGGCAACGGTCCGACCAATTGACGAGGAAGCGATCATCAAGGCGGCCAGCGAAACCGGAGCAATCCTAACCTGTGAAGAACACAGCATTTATGGTGGCCTGGGAGGTGCAGTTGCTGAAGTTGTCGGTGAACATGAACCCGCGCACGTGAAGCGTCTTGGCGTGCCCGGAATCTTCGCACCCACCGGTTCTGCCAATTTCCTGCTGGACGAATTCGGTATGTCACCCGACGGCATTGCCAAGAGTGCGGTCGAGTTGATCAGGAAAAAGGCCTGAAATGACTTGCCAAGCGATTCTTTCAATCGATGAAGGCACGACCAATTCCAAGGCTGTCTTGGTGTCCGAAAGCGGAGAGGTGTTGTCGAGTGGTTCCTGCCCCGTTGAAACGCATCACCCGAAACCGGGCTGGGTTGAACAGGAAGCTGACCAGATTTGGTCAAGCAGCATTGCTGCTATCACGAACTGCCTGGAGGGCCATCCTTCAATCGAGATCCGTGCAATCGGGATTTCGAACCAGCGGGAATCGGTACTGGCCTGGAGCCGGACGACCGGCAAGCCGCTCGGACCGGTAATCACGTGGCAATGCCGCCGCACCGCGCCGGCCTGCGACGCGTTGCGAGTTGCGGGGCATGAGAACGAGGTCATCGCCAAGACCGGACTGCCGGTTGACCCGTTGTTCCCGTCAACCAAGATCAGGTGGTTGCTGGACAACCACTGCCAAGGCGAAGCAATTGGGAACATCTGCTTCGGCACCGTCGATTCCTGGCTGATCTGGAAGCTCACCGGGGGAACAATTCACGCCACAGACGCATCCAACGCAGCCCGGACCCAACTCTACAATATTGGATCTGGCGAGTGGGATACCGGGCTCTGTGAGCTTTTTGGCATCGACCCCGCATTGTTGCCGGCTGTGTATGACAGTTCTTGTACATTCGGCAAAACAAGGGACACTGCCCGCCTGCCCGATGGGATTCCGATCGCTTCTGCAATCGGCGACTCCCATGGCGCGCTCTTCGGTCACGGTGCATTCCGGCCGGGTGACGGCAAGGTGACATTGGGCACGGGCTCGTCGATCATGACCACAATCCGGGATTTCGTCGTCCCGCCCAGGGGCATCACGACAACGATCGCCTGGAGGGTCAACGGCAAACCAACATTTGCGCTCGAAGGCAACATCCTCGTCAGTGCCTCGATTCTTCCCTGGACAGCCGAATTACTGGGCCTGGAAAGCATCGACTCCCTGATGCATCTCGCCCAGTCGGTCGACGACGCACTCGGCGTAAATCTTGTTCCGGCACATGTCGGCCTGGGCTCGCCACATTGGAACGCAGATGCGAGGGGGCTGATCGATGGCCTGACCTTCGGCGCGGGCCCGGCCCATATTGCCCATGCTGCAGTGCTGAGCATGGCCCTGCAGGTCAGCGATGTCTTTGATATCATGAGGGCCAACAGCCCAACGGAAACTGGTGTTCTTTCCGTGGATGGCGGACCCAGCCGGAACACCTTCGTGATGCAGAAACTGGCAGATTATCTCGACCATCCGGTTACAACCCGGGACAGTGCCGAGGCTTCGGCAATAGGAGCGGCACTTCTTGCCGGTCTCGAGGTCGGATTCTGGCCAGGCCTCGATGCCATTGCCGGCCTGGAACGGCGCGGCAGAACATTGGAGCCAAACCTCGATGAAAAGACCCGGCGCGCTGTCCGCACAAGCTGGTGCAGGGCTGTCGCCCGCTCGACGCATGGCACATGATTGAATAGAGAAGTGACTCGCCCACAATCTTCACGGAGCCAGCATTGACCCGTGCCAACGAACTCAGACTGATTGCACGGGTTGCCCAAATGTATCACGTCGAGGGTGGGCGCCAGGCTGAAATCGCCAAGCATCTCCGAATTTCCCAGGCAACAGTTTCCAGGATGTTGAAAAGGGCGCAGATCGAAGGGATCGTGCGCACCACGATCGTTGCGCCATCCGGAATCTACGCAGAACTCGAAGCCGGACTGAGGGAGAAGTTCAAGTTGCCGGAAGCCATCGTCGTCGAGTGCAGTGAAGATCGCGACGGCCCGATCATGGCCCGGATCGGTGAGGCTGCAGCCCATTTCTTTGAGGCCACATTGCAGAATAGCGAAGTTGTCGGCGTCTCGAGTTGGAGCGAGACAATCCTCAAGATGGTAGACAATGTTCATCCAATGAGATCGGGCAAGGCCAAATTCGTGGTTCAAACTCTTGGTGGAATGGGCAACCCGGCCGTGCAGACGCATGCGACCCAGTTGACGACGAGACTGGCGAGATTGACCGGAGGCGAGCCGCGCCTGCTCAATGCTCCCGGAGTGGCCCAGTCGCGGGAAGCCAAGCTTGTCCTGGTGAGTGATCCGTATATCCGCGAAACGACTGACCTGTTCGGAAAAATCACGCTGTCGATCGTCGGAATTGGAGCCGTCGAACCTTCCAGCATGCTGGCGCGAAGCGGAAACGTATTTTCTGAAAGCGAGCTTGCAGAAGTCGCGGAGTCAGGTGGTGTCGGTGATATCAGCCTGAGGTTCTTCGACAAGGACGGGCAACCAGTCAGGACGCCGTTGGACGAGCGCGTCATAGGCATGTCGCTGAAGGAACTGGCCAGGATCGATCGCGTTGTTGCCCTCGCTGGCGGAAAAGCAAAAACGGAGGCGATCCGCGGTGCTTTGAGGACTGGTGCAGTCGATGTCCTGATTACTGACAAGTTCACGGCAAAGCGCTTGCAGGCGCAGGAGAACAGTCACACTTCGGACGTTGCCTAAATCTAGTTGCGGTTGACTCATGCAATTGGCGGGCAAGTGACATTGCGTTGTCACTGCAGGCCGCAATTTACTCTGGCGGCCGGTTCTTCGAACGTCACTCCTGTTCGCCACCGGAAACGGAAATCATTGACCACAGCGTGGTATGGCCTCGAGACCCAGGTACCGATTGCTTCAGACTGGATCACAATCAGAATGGAAGCTCGCCTTCCGGCAAGACTCACAACTTCGAAAGGAACCAAACAGCGACGCTTCACTCAGTCGTTCAGTGCCTTCCTGAATGTCTCGCGTGCCGCTGCACTGTGAATATAGTCGTAGTCGCGAGGATACAGGCGACCTGGCTCTATCGAGAGTTCAGCGAGCGAAGGCCCGGGTGCCCCAAGAAATTCCGATAACTCGGCACCAAGCCGGTCAGTCGAATCCCATCTCTCGGCGCGGCGATATCCTGCCGCCAGTGCGAGTGCTGAAAAGTCCAGCTTTCCTGCCGCCGGAACCGGGTGGGAACCGTTGACCTCGTAAATTCCGTTCGCAAAGACAAAATGGAAGAAGTTGACCGGCGCAGCTTCGGCAATTGTTGCAAGAGATCCCAGATTCATCAGGAGGCTTCCATCGCCATCGAACACCAGGACCCTTCGCTCAGGGTTCGAAAGAGCCAGGCCGAGCCCATGCGATGAAGCCTGACCCATAGCGCCGGTCGCAACGTAGTTGAGATCGCGAGGATTGATCTCAAGCCAGTCAAACAGCGCCTGATAGACAGCTACCACTATGTCGTCCGGCCCGACCAAACTCTTCAACAGTTCCAGCGCGGCATCGCGTTTCATGACGCGGTCGGCTCCCTGCCGATCAGGAACACGCGCGGCCGGGATCTTGCGTATGCAGACTCAATCCCTTGCACTATCGAGCCAACATCCACGTCAGTTTCGATACTCGAATGTTCAATTCCCATGACGTCGAGGATGGGTGGTACAATTCTCACACCATATGCGCCCGATTGCCTTGCTGCCAAATGCGGCTCCTTTCCCTGCAACCCGACCAGCATCACGACCGGCAGTCCGTAGTCGACACCGATCGCGCGAATGGCGTTGAGAGAATCCAGGAGTCCGGTTTGCTGCATCAACAGCACGGCACGGGTGCCATTGTAGGACATTGCCGCACAAATCGACACGCCTTCATCCTCCTTGCAGACCCTGACGAGTCTGAACCTTCCGTCTGAAGAAATCGGCCACAGCAGCCCGCCGCTCGTGACGACATCCGGAACCGCGGCCACGAAACTGACCCCGGCATTTGCCAGCGCATCGATGATCCTGTTGCCGGAAGGAGCCCGGCCAGCGGCGGACACCGACGAGGAAGCTGTTCCGGTGTGGTTCATCTGCCGCTGTCCAGGAAGGCGGTCAGCGCATCCAGTGCGAACTCCAATTCCCTCTCGAAACCCAGTGTGACACGCAGGCAATCCTTGTAGGACGGAGATGTGAAGCGCCTGACCGCAATTCCCTGCCTCCTTAACGACGCGCAGGCCGCCTCTGCCGACCTAGACGGGTTGTTGAATTCCAGCAGAAGGAAATTGGCCTGGCTTGGATAGACCTTGAGCCCAATCGCAGCGAATCGATCTGCGTATGTACGACGCAGCCGCCTGGTCTCACTCGCCACGAACTCGGTGTGATCCCTGTCATCCAGTGCAGCAAGTGCGGCGGCAACGGACTGTGTGGCAATCGGAAACGTGTAGCAGAGCCGATTGACCGCATCGATGACATCCGGTGGCCCGTAGATCCAACCCACCCGCGCGCCGGCCAGACCGTGGACCTTTGAAAACGTCCTGGTCACGACCACGTTTGCCGACTCCTCCACGAGGCGCAAGAACCCATCCGGATCGTCATCTGCGACGTATTCGAAATAGGCGCAGTCAATGACCAGAATGACGTTTCCCGGAAGTCGTTCATGGAGAGATCGTACCGTTGCTACATCGACATAGCTGCCCGATGGATTGTCCGGATTCGCAAGATAGACGACGCGTGTCCGGCCGTTTACGGCTGCGAGCATGTTTTCACAAACCGGAGCGAACCCGCGGTCTGGCACGGAAACCGGAACCGCATCGTTCGAATATGCGTAATTGGGAACCTTGAGGTAGGAATTGACCGAACGTACGAGTTCGGTGCCCGGCTCCAGATAAGCGCGGCAAAGACGCACGAGCAGATCGTCCGATCCACAGCCGATTGCTATCCGGTCCGGGTCAAGGTCGTGGCTCCGTGCCAAGGCGGGCACGACCAACCTCTCCTGGTTTTCAATGTATCGATGCATTGCCGCGGCCGAGGCGGTTGATGCGGAAACGGCATGAACACTCGGACCGAACGCACTCTCGTTGGAATCGAGAAAGATGGCATTGGGCGGCCCTTCATCCGCAGCAACCACCATGTGCTTGCGGACGCTGCGAATTCCACTTCTCGGTACCGGCTTGATCTCGAGCATCAAGTCACCCGCACAATTTCGAACGCCAACCTGCAAATCCTGCCGTGCGATCCGATGCACCCGTTCTGCAACAGGCACAGCCACGCTTGCAAATCCGCATCATCCCGATAACAGAATCCGGGTGAGGGTTGTCAAGAAAGTGACAACTGGCTCGGCACCGAAGCCTGGCCGGCATTGCAGGTGTCGCAAAGAGGCGAAGGACCACCCATTCGTCCTGGCCAGCGGCCCCGATCAAGATCATTCAGATTGTCGCGTCCCGTCTGCAACCGGTCATGGTCAGCCTGTTAACATCTCCAGCCTCTTCACCAGGAAGTCCTTCAGACTGTTTTCAATTGCGATTTCCCAAGAATCCTGCCGTTTGATCAGGAGTGCCTTCTGCCCCAGAACTTCGGTGAACAGAGCAGCATCGGCTTCCAGTCTTCCAAAGTCCAGAGAGGTCAACGAGGCGACGATTTCTTCGGCTCCATCTCCGCAGATCTCCAGGAAGCAATAGAGATCCGAAACGACAATCACCAGCAGGTCAGGATTGTCTGCGAGTTCACCAAATCGATCGGCCCAGTGCTGCTCCTTGTCGAGAGGAGCGCTGAGTATCCAGTATTCCGGTCCGACCCAGTAGATTTCGTGACCGTCATTCTCGGTTCTGGTGTTCGGCTGGTGCGGCAGTTCCGATGCGCCAATTGCACGTGCAACATCCTCCCGCGGGCCCTTCATGTCGAAGAGTGCGCGCATGTTCATGATGCTGACTGGATTCCCGCCCGGCATTCAGGACCTCAATACCTTTCCTGCCGGATCATAGAAACAGGGGCGGACAATCTCGGCCCTGATCCGTTCATCCGGAAGACGGACCCAGATCGATTCACCAATCCGTTTCCGGCCGTTCTCGACGAGGCCCAGTGCCACCGATCGTTCGTTGACAACACTCCAGACCGACGCGGATACAAACCCCTCTGATGGGCATTTCCGGCCTTCGAGGGTAATTGGCGCCCCTTCAGGAATGAGCCTGCCAGGATCGTCGGTCAGCAGGCCCACGAGTTCCCTTCTGTTGGTGGTGGTTCGTCTCCTGAGTTCAACCGAACGGCGGCCGAGAAAATCCGGTTTCTTCCTTGACCATAGCCACCCCAGACCCAGGTCGAAGGGATCTGCCGTTCCGTCAACCTCATGGGCGAGCGAGAGAAATCCCTTTTCCACCCTCAGCACATGGTTGGCTTCGGAGCCGACCGGAGTGATTCCGAATTGCTGGCCCGTCTCGATTACAGCGTTCCACAGCGAACGCATGTCACGGGGACGGACGTTTATCTCGAATGACAGCGACCCGGTGAAACTCACCCTGATGACCCTTGCGGGAATCCCGGCAACAATTCCCTCGCGGCAGGACATGAACGGGAATGCACTCCCGGCTAGTTCGATGTCAGTACCCAGTTTCATCAACAGGTCCCGTGCCCCCGGGCCGCAGACCGTGGCATTCATCCACTGGCAGGTCAACTCGGTAAGCCTGACCCTCCAATCCGGCCTGTCGACTGCGAGGAACTTCGAGATATGTCGGTTGACCAATGGCGAATTCCCCGTCGACATGGACAGAAGGTACTCATGCTGTCCCGTCCTGAAGCCGACACCGTCATCCAGTATGCGGCCGTCATCTGTCAGCATGGTGCCATAGCGGCCATTCCCCTCCTGCAGATCCGAAAAGTCGTTCGTGAACAGCATGTCAAGCAACCGTCCGGCATCTGGGCCCTTGAGTGCAAATGTGCCCAGAGGCGAGCCATCATAGACCCCCGTTTCATTCCGCACGGCGGCGGATTCCCGGTTGACTGCCTCCTGCATGGATTCACCTGGCCTGGGGAAATAGCCCGGCCGGCGCCAGCGGGCGCCAGCCTCGTACATCACGGCTCGCTGCTCAATGTTCCATTCGGTGACAGGAGTGTGGCGAAACGGCACGACCGCCGGACCCGACCTGCCGCCGACGATTGATCCGAACGAAACCGGTCTTGTCGGCGAGCGAAACGTCGTAACACCGATATCTCCCGGATGCCGGTTCAGGATCGAGGAGATTATTCCCGCAACATTCGTGCCGACGGTCCGGCCCTGGTTCAAACCCATGCCCGCGGTCGTGTAGCGCTTGACCTGCTCGACTGATGTGAAACCCTCCCGCAGGGCCAAGCTGATATCCGCCATCGTGACGTCGTTGATCAGGTCCACGAACGCGACATCCATTCGTGAGGGCGGCCCACAATGCCAGACCGGTTCGATCGAATAGCCATTGCCGGCTTCGGCGCCGGGACTCTCACCGGTTGCGGCCAAGCCGAGGCTCCGGGCTACAGTGCTTCCGACAGCTGTACCACCCTGCACGGCAAGCGCCGCCGAACAGGTCCCTGCCGCACCGCCCGCACAAATCGAGTTGGCCCGGTCTTCATTCGGGATGAATGCACATCGCTCGTTGCTGTAACCAATCCTGCCGCCGGCCTGCGACCACAGGCGGACCGAAGGGTCCCAGCCGCCGGAGACACCGAGGAGGTCGCAGTCGATCGACTCGTCGCGACCACCCGAAGACGGGCACGCAACGACCCGCCGGACACTTCTTGAACCGTGAACATCGCTGATAACGTGGCCGGCCAGAATTCGCATGCCTTCCAGGCCGAACCGGACACTTTCCGGCACTTGCTGCCGAGCATCGACAATTGCCGCGACGTCGATGCCGGCGGATACCATGTCACGGGCAACATCGTAGGCGCTGTCGTTATTGGTGAACAGGACGGCCCTTCGCCCGGGCAATACCGCGTAACGGTTGATGTAACACTGGATTGCGGATGCCAGCATGACACCGGGTCGGTCGTTGTTGGGAAACACCAGCATCCGTTCGCCGGCCCCGGTCGCCAGGACGAGTCTTCTGGTACGGACACTCCAGTTTCGCTCGATGATCGCCGGGTTCGCAGGGCTGCGTTCATTGACCAGAATCAGGCTGCCTTCCCTGACGGCCCATGCCTCGGCTTCCCGAAGAAACGTTACATTCTCCATTTCCTCAAGAACAGACGCCGCATCTGCAGCCCATTCGGCGGACGGCATTCCTGCAATCTCAAGCCGGCGGTCGTGCAGGCAGCCACCGGGATGCGACCGCCGATCGACGATCATCACCCTTGCACCGGCCCTGGCAATCTCGGTTGCAGCAGCGAGGCCGGCGGGGCCTGCGCCCACAACCATGGCATCGCAGTGCGAGTTGCGGGACTCGAACCGACCTTCTTCTGGCGGAACAGATGGCGCCCGGGCCAGTCCGGCCATCCTGCGAATGAATGGTTCGTAAGCATGCCATCCGGGCCAGAGAAATGTCTTGTAATAGAAGCCGGCCGGAAGAAGCGGCGCCGCCATCTGCAGCAATGCGCCGATGTCGCGCCGCGGCGAGGGCCAGCAATTGACCGAAACCGCTTCCATGCCATCCTGCAGTGTGACAACCGGGGCCAGCTGGTTGGCACTTGCGAGTTGTCCTGAAAGTTCGACAACGGTTCCCGGCTCGTCATGGCCGCTGGAGACAATGCCCCGCGGGCGGTGATACTTGAAACTTCTCGCGGTCAGGACAACGCCGTTCGCGATCAGTGCCGATGCGAGGCTGTCACCTTCAAGCCCGCCGAGGTTCCGCCCGTTGAAACGGAATCGCAGTTCACTGGTCCTGTCGACCAACCCACCGGCCGCGAGGCGGTTGACGCCGGTCATGGCTTCTTTCCCTCATCCGGAGAAACCGCATGGGTTTTCGTATCCCTGACCAGCAGGAACCACTCACCGCAACCCCTTTCGTGCCACCACCGCTCCCTCGCCGGCCCAAGCGGATTGTCGGGTACTGTCAACTGTTCAACCCAGGCTTGATCATCAAGTTCCCCGGGGTCGTCCGGACGACGTCCAAAGTTCGGGCCGCCATACGTGAACTCCCGCTCGTCGCGGGGTCCGCAGAATGGGCACTCGATCAACAGCATGAATCCGCTACACCGACACGGTCGTTCCGGTTTCCAGAACGAAATCAAGCCGATCGAACCTGTCCAGGTGGAGGCTCTTCGCCAATGGATGCGGTGAACCGGTCGCGATGAGATGGGCAAATGTCAGCCCGCCCGCCGGGATGGCCTTGTATCCTCCCCACCAGCCGGCGGTGATGTAGAGGCCCGGTATTCGCGCCGGCGAGATGATGGGAGAGGCGTCATGGGCAATGTCCAGATGGCCACCCCACTGCCGCAACAGTTTCAGTCGGCTGAAAGAAGGAAACAACTCGAGCAATGCCGTTACGGTATCCTCGAACACGACCTGCTTGATGCCTCGCATAAAGGACTGCCCGGGGTCCACGCCGCCCCCGATGATCAACTCGCCCTTGTCGGTCTGTGACAGGTAGACGCCCAGGTCAGGGCAGTTGACAACGACATCGATGACCGGCTTCACCGGCTCGGAAACAAATGCCGAAAGGTTGAATGTCCGGAGCGGAAGGCGAATTCCGACCGTGTCGGTCAATGTTGTCGTGTGCCCCGACACGGCGAGGCAGACCCTGTCGGCGACTATCCTGCCCCGGTTTGTCTCGACACCGCAAACTGCTCCCGACTCATTGCGCAGGAGGCGCCCGACTTCCGTGTTCTGGTGGATTTGGACTCCCAGCGCGTCGGCAGCGCGCGCATAGCTCCAGGCAACCGCGTCATGACGGTTGACCCCCGCATCGGGGTGGACCATTCCCGCGAGGATCGGCAAGCGGGATTCGGCGCCGCCTCCGGTCAGCGCCGGAATACGCTTCCTGATCTCCTCGACACCGATCTGGACGTAGGTTGAACCATAGAGATCCATTGCCAGCTGCTTCCTGCGCACTTCACGCAGCCTCGACCAGGTCTGGATAATGTCGATCATTCCACGCTTGGAATGCATGAGGTTGAAATTGAGCTCCCGCGAGAGCCCCTCATAGAGCTTCACTGACTCGACATAGAAGGGAATGCTCTCGTCGCGCAGGTAGTTGGAGCGAATGGTAACCGTGTTTCGGGCGACATTTCCGCCGCCGAGCCATCCCCGCTCCAGGACAGCAATCTTCCTTTGGCCATGGTTCCGAGCCAGGTAATAGGCTGTTGCAAGCCCGTGCCCACCCGCGCCGACAATTATCGTGTCGTATTTCTCGGCCAGAGGATGCTTGCGCCAGAGAGGCTTCCAGTTCCGATGCTTCGAAAGTGCATGCCAGGCCAGAGACGCCAGAGAGTATTTCTGCATCGTCTCAGTTAACCGAGGTGACGTCATGGCAGGCGTCCTCAAACCCTCTCATGTCGTGTTGCCGGTCATTGGCCGCCATCATCGGAGTAATATCCCACCACATCTCCTTCGGTCGTCACCCCCAACCCGTTCAGCAACCTGTTCGCGTAGTTGAAATAGCCGATGATCTGGTTGGCTTCCAGAATACATCCATCATCCAGACCTGAATCCCTGAGAGCGGCGACATCCCGTTCTTCCATTGCCTGAGGTTGCAGGGTCAGTTTCTCGGCGTATTCGAGCATGGCGAGCTGCTGACCAGTGAACGCCAGATCTGGTCGCCGCCTCTCAAGCGCCTCCCTGATTGCCACGGCCTTTTCCTCGTCCCCGATCAGATGTCTCGCATTTGCCCAGTGGTTGGCCAGCGAATAGTCACAGCCGTTGAGCATGGAAACGTAGCTGGCAATCGTTTCCTGCAACCAGGTTGGAATCCGGTTGTCCGGATCGTGCAGGACGGAACGGTAGAGAACAACATGCCCCTTCATCGTTGAAGGCCTGAGCGAGTGAACACGCATGACGTTGTCCACCGTGCCGTGCGGCGTCCGGGCAAGCTCGAGAACCGATGTCAGTGCTTCGTCGGCATCCGCATCGGCAATCATCTCTATCCAGGCCGCCATGAGGCCCTCCCTTCGGCAACTGTTTCAGCACCGTTTTACACTCATGGCAGAAAATGCAAACAGTCAAAGCGGGACGGCGTGCGACAAGACTGTGGAATGAGGCCCGGTGAAACTTGGAACAACATGAATGGCAAATTCGAATCTGTTTGCCGGCAGGCCTTCGACCGCGCTGCCAGGGTCTGCGAGCCTGACCTGAATGCAACATGCCGTCCTTTCTGACGCGGCCGATCTTCGCCAAGGCAACTCCTCGTGGACAATCGACTTCGGTCCGGTTCAGTTGCAGCTGGGGAAGCATCCGTGCGCCGTCCCTTGCATTCGCCGTGCAGGATGCCTGATCCAACCGGAGCA
Source organism: Paracoccaceae bacterium (assembly GCA_963664715.2). Classification (GTDB taxonomy): domain Bacteria; phylum Pseudomonadota; class Alphaproteobacteria; order Rhodobacterales; family Rhodobacteraceae; genus JAPOXR01. The sequence continues at coordinate 800,952 of CAXXUY010000001.1, read as the reverse complement.
TTCGGGAATCATGGACAATGTCCGCTTCGATTTGTATCCATCACGATCATCAGTGGCTTGCACAATCAACCGTGACCGGAGATGCCCCATGGCGACCCAGACGAACAATCCGGTGTTGAGATCGACGATTACCTGCCCGGACTGTGGATACTCAGTCGAGGAGGAAATGCCGACCGATGCGTGCCAATGGCTGTATGATTGCACCGCGTGCGGGGCGGTTCTGAAACCGAGACCCGGCGATTGCTGCGTGTTTTGCTCCTACGGGACCGCTGGTTGCCTGCCAGCCCGAACGGGTCGTGCGTGCTGCGGATAGCTTGCGACGGGCCAACCCGCCTGATGTACCGGTAGGAGCCGCCACTCACAAGACAACGACGAATTGCATGAGAGTCCTCCAGCAGGTCTTGCCCGCAACCGGAGGAATGCCGGACATGACGGAGTCTTCGGGATTTTCAGCGCCTTCCCTCAGATCCCGGAATAACGACCCAGAGGGAAATCCGGCGCGGGTGTGTTCCCGCGCCGGCCAGTCACGTGCATTCGGCCTAGTTGATCCAGCCGTTCACAATGTCCATGTTGTTGTTGACCCAGTCTTCGGCCACGTCCCTCGGGTCCATCTTGTCGCGGCCAATCTGCAGGATCCACTCGTTTACCACAGCCGGATCAAGCTTCATCTGGCTGAGGAATTTGGCAACCGGTGGATTCCTGGTGTCCAGCGTCTTCGAGTATGCCACGTAGATCATGGCATCGCTGCTGGCGCATGCAAAATGCGATGCTTCGAGCCAGTCTTCCTGGTCCAGCGCAACGTCCTCGCAACCTTCGGTGCGTGCCGGTTCTTCGATTGCGGAGATGTCATAGGCGGCATGCACCCATTCCGGGGTCCAGTAATAGAACAGGATCGGTTGCTCGCGCTGGACTGCGGCCTTCAACTGCGCCTTGAAGGTGGCATCCGGCAAGATTTCTGCTTCCCACAACTCCGACAGGCCGTAGCTCTTGAACTTGACCTGCCACATCCGGGTGGATTTCCAACCGGCGTCTCCGGCCCAATATTCTCCCTTGCCATTGCCGTCCTTGTCGAACATTGCCGCAACCTCGGGATCCATCAAATCCTCGACGGTCTTGACCCGATCGGCCATGTAGGTCGGCACATACATCTTCTGCGTGCCGAGATAAGGTACATTGTGTCCGACCGTCTGGGCGCCATCGATATACTTGTCCCAGATCGCCTGGCGATTGGGCATCCACAGGTCCGTGTAGACGTCCGCGGACCCGTCGCCCTTGTCCATTCCGGCCGCAATAACCGAGCCGTCTGACAGGCCTTCCACTATGACCGCCTCCGAGTCCAGCGGCCCTGCGATGACCGCCTGGATGACATGGCCGATGGCTTCCGCGCCGGTCCAGGTCAGATCGCCAATGGTCACCGTGGCGTCGGCGGCCATCGATCCCGAAGCAGATGCAACTGATACCGCAGCACCCGTCAGCATGCACTTTGCAAACTTCATATTACTTCCTCTTTCAAAATTAGCGACGCAAACAGCGCCGCGGTTTGGTCAATGTTGGCGACTCTTGTTCGCCTTCTGCACCACCCTGTCGATGATCATCGCCAACAGGGCAATTCCTATTCCGGCAAGTATGCCGCGCCCGGTTTCGGTGTTTTCGAGTGCCTCGGTAACAACATACCCCATGCCACCCGCACCGATCAGGGCGGCGATAACTACCATCGAAAGGCTCATCATGACCACCTGATTGATTCCGGCCATGATTGACGGCAGGGCAAGAGGCAATTCCACCTTGGTCAGCAGTTGGCGCGGATTCGCGCCAAAGGCCATTGCGGCCTCTTTCGTGTTTTCCGCGACCTGCTGAATCCCGAGCGCCGTCAACCTGACCATGGGCGGCATCGCAAATATGACGGTCGCCAGGATGCCCGGGGGTTTGCCTATCGAAAAGAACGCAATTGCGGGAAGCAGGTAGACAAATGAAGGTATGGTCTGCATCACATCCAGAATTGGAGTCACGATGATCCTGCCACGCCTTGACTTGCCAACCCAGACTCCCAGGGGGAGGCCAACCGTGACGCAGATGATCGACGCTGCAACGACGAGCGACAAGGTATCCATCGCCGTCTGCCAGAAGCCGAAAAGGGCAAGGTAGACAAGTGATGCCCCGACGAAGGTTGTCGTGCGCGAGCCCGCCATCTTGTAGGCGATGAACAGCAACGCGCACATCGTGATCGGCCATGGCGTCCCGACGAATACGGAAGTGATGGCGCTCAACATGCCGCGCAGGAGTTGTGTGATCCCGTCAAACAGGAATCCGTAAAACACCGTAAGATAGCTGATGGCGTCATCGATCGCCTGCGAGGTAAATGTGTTCAGGTTTACCGGCGGCGCGCCTTCCCTGGGCGGCGTCCGTTTGACAATCCGTTCACCGTCCTCGCCTCTCGGGAACGTGATCTGGTCAGGCCTGTCAATCCAGAACAGGGTTGGAAACTCCCCAATGACAAAGCAGTCGAACCGGTTCTTGAACGGGACCACCTCCCCCTGCCCGATCGCGCGGTCCTGCTTGATGCAGGACCGCTCGTCGGGAGCGAACTGCGTTGTGCGGTAGAGCAGCAGAGGCAAGACGAGCAGTATGACCAGTACCGCGGTCAGCAGCCGGGAACTGGACATTCCGCTATTGACCCTTCGGCCCATTCGCCATTTCTCGAACTGCAGGGCGTAGATCCTGTCGGCGAGCCATGAAAACAGAATCCGGCCAAGCACGAAAACCAGCACGGCTCCTACCAGATGTGTCTGGGACCAGCCCTCGTAGCGTTCCACCAGAAATGCCTTGTCAGCATTGTCGACCGCCGCCTTCGAGTATTTGAAGACCAGCGCGGCATTCACCAGCGTGACAAGATCGACGGCAAAGCCGATGATGAAGAGTAACCAGTTCCCGCGCAGGGCCGCCCAGATGAAGCTCCCGACCAGGGCCGCCTTGTTGATGTGCAACCGGCCCAGGGTCATCTTCTTTATGTTCAGGAACGTGTCGGCATAGTATTCGCCATTCGGGCCCGCGAATTCGACAAACGGTCTACGAATATCTGAGTCGTCTGACATGGTCCTATACCTCTCCCTGAATGCCCTTCAGCAGGGCATCCTTCGTGACGACACCAACCGGCCTGCCGTCACTCATGATCATTATCGGGTTGTCCTGGTCGACGGCGAGCCCCACGAGAACGTCCAGATCATCATCGGGACCGGCCTGGGGGCAGGCATCAAGAGGCGGAAGTCCTGAGCCCGTACCTTCATAAGCCTCGACTGGCTGCATGACAGTATGGGCATACACCAGCTTGAGCTTGGATATTCCCGCCACGAAGTCGGCAACATAGTCATCGGCCGGCCGTGTCACGATTTCTTCCGGGCTGCCAATCTGAACAATCTCGCCATCCTTCATGATCGCAATCCGGGACCCCATCCGAATTGCCTCGTCCAGGTCATGCGTGATGAAGAGCGTCGTCTTTTTCATTGTCTTGGAAAGTTCCAGGAATTCGTCCTGCAGCCCTCTCCGGATGAGTGGATCCAGCGCGGAAAACGGCTCGTCCATCAACAATATGTCGGGATCGGCCGCCAGGGCCCGGGCCAGCCCCACACGCTGCTGCATGCCGCCGGACAACTCGCTGGGCATCCGGTCGCCGTATCCGTGGAGACTGACGAGTTCTATGACGCGGTCAGCGACGTTCGCGCGGGTGAAGGCATCCACATTCCGGAGTTCCAGGGCAAAGGCAATATTGTCCCGGACCGTCCGATGCGGCAGGAGCGCCATGCTTTGAAACACCATGCCGATCTTGTCGGCGCGCATGGCCCGAAGTTCTCCGGGGTTCAGGTCGCCGACATTCACGCCGTTTATCAGGATATCGCCGCCGGTTGGTTCGATAAGCCGGTTGATATGGCGCACAAGCGTCGATTTTCCGGACCCGGACAGACCCATGATGCAGAAGATCTCTCCCTCGCCGACAGAGATGGAAACATCCCTCACACCGACGACGGCTTCATAGCGCTCCAGCACCTCGGCCTTCGAAAGGTTTTCCCGCCGGACCGCCTCCATGGCCTCTTCCGCCTTCTCGCCGAAGATCTTCCACACGTTTCGGGTAACGACAACACCGTCGGACGCCGAACCACTCACGCGCGCACCTTTTCCCGGTCTGGATCAATGAACGGAAGGGCAACCACGATCGCCGGCAACCGTTTCATGTGCCCGTCGAGCTTTCCAACCTCCAGTGCTCGACCTTTCTCGGCATCCTCGATCGCAACCCTTGCCATGGCAATCGCATGGCCCAACTGCGGAGAGACACAGGCACTGGTGACGACTCCAACCTGCTCGCGCCCGGCATAGACCTGGTCACCATGCGTAGGCGCCTCGTTCCCGGCGAAGCGCAGGCCGACCAGCTTCCTGCGCATGGCGGCTGAATTTCTTGCAAGAGCGGCGCGTCCGATGAAATCGGGTTTCCTGAAATCGACCGCAAATCCCAGCCCGGACTCCAGTGCGTCGCAGTCAGCGCCGAATTCGGCGCCGGCAACCATCAGCCCGGCTTCGATCCGAAGCAGGTCGAGCGCCATGCCGCCCATCGCTACAAGCCCATGCGACAGACCCGCCTCAACCACCCCATCCCAGATTTCCAGCGCGTCTTTCTGGTCGCAGAAGATCTCGTAGCCAAGTTCACCGGTGAAACCTGTCCGGCACAGCATGAACATCGGTCCATCGCGGTCCCTGAGCCGGGCGATCGTGAATCCGAACCATTTGAGATTGTCGATGGCAGGGCGGGAGGGTTGGGTAAAGACGATGTCACGCAGTATGTCGCGCGATTTCGGCCCCTGCAGCGCAAGACTCGGCATCTTGCTGCCCAGAGACAAGACACGGGCATTCAGTCCGAGTTTCTCGGCCTGCTCGCGCAGATGCAGCGCGGAATTGTCACACCCGCAGCACCAGCGAAACGCGGAGTCTTCCAGCCGGAACAGAGTTCCGTCGTCCAGCACGCTGCCGCGGGCGTCACACATCAACGCGTAGAGGCCGCGATGCTGGGAAAGCCTGGATACATCCCGTGTCATGCAATGCTGCAGGAGTTCTAGGGCATCCGGACCTACAATGTCAAATTTCCTCAGGCCCGACATGTCCTGAAGCGTCGCCGCATTCTTGCAGGCCCAGTATTCTTCGATTGCACCGGTTGCATCGAATTGCGTCGCCATCCAGAGGTCTCTTGCCACGCCGAAGGATGAGGTGAGCCTGGATGTCCGGGGATGGAACGGTGAGTGCGTCGTCAGCCGTCCTGCATCGTCCGGATGCGCTCGCCAGGAAACTGAATGTGAAATCGAAGTGTCCTCCTCGTAGATCCGGACGTGAATGTCGGTCGGATTCCATCCATTGATCGGATCCACGTCATCCGGGCAGGCCGTTGAAACGCACACGAGGTCAGTGAGAGCCTGCATTGCGACGTAATCTCCAGGCCGAGACCACGCCTCGTCAGTCGCAATGTTGTTGTCTTCCCAGTCAATCCAGGAATTGAAGAAGAAGTTGATTGCAGGCCAGGCCCGGCGCGGACTGATGCCGTAGGGCGCAAATTCACCGCTAATGTTGTCGGAGCAGTTGATATGGCCGGGAAAGCCTCGCTCTTCGTATCCGCGGGCGGTGCAGGCCAGCGCAAACGTATCATGCCTTCCAACAGTGTCACGACGAACGGCCAGCAAGGGGCGGATATCCTGGTCAAAGAACTTGTCATGCAACCCGGGCAGTGGATAGGCACTTCGCGACATCGTGCGCGAGACAGTCGAGTCGATGTAGCGCTCCAACCCTGCATCCAGCGCGTCTCTGCGCATCGCCATGAAATCCGAGCATTGCTGTCCCTCAACATCAATAACCTGAACAAACTGGCCCTTCTTGAGTTCGTAGGCCTTTGCCGTTCCTCTTCGCACACGCCATTCATCGTGAATCCTGCCCAATGGCCTGGGCAGAGTCGGACTGGAACTGCCTTGCCTGTTTGGCTTGACAGTGACCGAGATGCGCCCGCCGCCGCCCCGCGCGAGAAAGTCCTGCACTGCAGGCACGACTACGAACAGTTCTGCTGCGCGGGTGACTCTCGTCACGAAGATATCGCCGGCAACCGAATTTCCATCGAACAGCCGGAAAGCGCGGGCATCCGCCATCGCGCCGCCACGGGATTCAACTGTTTCGGCCATCATCCGGCCGTCAAATGCTGCCAGGTCCAGCGGTGCCTGCGGCTGCGACGGCAAGTCCAGTGCCGTCAGGCAGAAGTTCCTGTCGTCTTTCGAAATGGCAGTCAACCAGGCAACAGAACTCCCATCGACATTGGTGACTGAAACGACGTCGCCGGCGGATACGTCAAGGCCCCCGGCTTCACCGCACAGGACATCGATGCTCAGGCAATCTGGTTGCTTGAGCCCCTGGTACCGGATTCGGCGCAGACTTTCTTCGACAGGAGAATTCAGCATGAAGCTCGGCCAACCGGGAAAACCTTCCTCCCCACTGCAAATTGCAGCACCGGAAGATACAGGTCGCTGCAACCGCCAAAGCTTCTATAGCCGCAGCCATCCCGAGGCAATCCCTCCACCGCGCGGACGGCGTCGACCGTCCGGCTGCTGCCCACCCTTGTCAGCTGGAGATGATCATTGCCGGGTGAGTTCCGGCTTGCATCGAAGTTTGCGGATGTCCTCGCCCGACAGGCCGGTTGAATGGCCAATTGCGCGGCCAACTGCCTCAAGATCCTGGCCTGCAACCGCAATTGCAGGTCACTGCTGAACCCGGTCAAACTGACAATCTATGCCAACAATCGTCCAACCCTGGGTAGATTCCCTTGCTGACGATCTGTTTGTCCTCCGGGCATGTCGGCCAGTTCCGCGGTAACCGGACCGGCTATCGCCAATTTCCGGTCGGGTCCCGTACCTGCCACGCTCCGCCAACTGTATGGCCATGTCGGAGAGCATACGTTCGACCACGCCTCTTTCCGGTCGACGGGTAACGAAGACTGCGTCAACTCAAGTCATTCGAGATCATGATCCGGGAGAAAATGGAATGCGAAATCCCTCGTTGATGGCGAACGCAATCGCAATGGCGGCAGGTCCCGCCTTGTCCGCCGACAAGATACTGACCATTTCCGTTTAGGGCTTTAACCGGGTCACTTGCGAGGAACTGCATTACACGCCCTTCGGGGAAATCTGCAGGTGCGAAATCGTCGCCGAGACAGGCAACAGCCTCGAACGCCAGGGCAAGATCGAGGCCAATGCAGCTGATCCCGAAATTGACATGGTGGTTAGATCCAACGCATGACGCGCTCGGTGCCGCCAGGAAGGAATTGCTGCGACCGATCGACGTGTCAGGACTGTCGAATTACAGGGAGCTTTATGACTTTGCCAAGGATCCGCCCGGAGACGATATTGCAGTCGGATACACATTTGACACGACATCAGTCGTCTGTCGCTCCGACACGGCCGACCTCGACAGCCGGCGCGATCTCCTTCCGGACGTTCCGGCTGGTTGCGTGGCGTTTCCGGACATACCGACAACCCGGGTGCCGATCTCGCCCTACATGCTTGGCAAAGCTCCTGGCGATGATGGTTCATTCATGGATACGCCGATATCGACTATCGGTGAGAAGGCAGACAACTTCGTGACCTTTTACGCAAGGTCCTCGCAGCCTGCACAACTCTTCCAGCAGGAAAAGGGTCCATGCCGCACCGGTTGGGCGCTTTGCAAGGAGCCATGCCGCCGGTGGTCAACTTCCCATCGCCTGGGCATTGCCGCGCGAAGGGCAGACGGATGGCATCAAGGTGATGATCATGACCGAGGACAATGGAAATGAGGATCTGGATCGACAGTGACATGGGGTTTGATGACCTTTGGGCAATCCTGACCGCAAGGTCACTGGGAATTCAGATCGTAATAGGGGCAACTTTCCGGGAATTGCGTTTCGTATGAGAGGATGCGTCAGGCTGTGGCGCGGCGTGTGATGATCTCGGCAAGCCTTGGCACTTCGGCGGCACCGGCAACGCCAAGGCGGTTGCACAGATAGTCCCAGAACGGCACGCCGAGCTTGTTGCAGGTCTTCAATGCCCCGAGACAGGCATCCCGGGCCGCACGCCCGCTCTCGCTCCGGGATCCGAACGAGATCTTCCGCCGGGTGACATGGGCCCGGATGTCATTTTCGGCCAGGTTCGAATTCAGCGGCGTGGCCGGATACTCGAGCACCCGCAAGAGCTCATCCTTGTTCGCCCTCAGCCGCCGCAGCAGGTTGTCGAGGCTGGCATGGCCGGTCCGCCGTCCGAAGATCTCGTCGAAGCGCAACGACAGTGCCTGGGCCCGTGTATTGCAGGGGGTCTTCCTGTAGGCAGACAGTTCCCGGTAATAGCCCCAGACATCATCCAGCACCGCATCCACACGCATGCGCTGGAATTCGGAACTGCCCCCTTGCTTGCGAACCAGTCGCTCGGCGTGAACCCAGCAGAGAGAGTGGGCATCGCCGACATTGAACTGGCCGGCATCGTCGCTCAGGATCACGGTTCCGGCAATGCGACCGGCATCGCAGATGCTGCCCCAGAGCGCACCCTCGGTGGCGATCTTCACCGGGTCCGGAAACACCTTCATGCGGTCAATGCCGAGTGCGGCCAGATGGGTCCGCCATTCATCGGCATCGGCAAAGCGCCGCTGCCGGTCCGCGGCGAGACGCCGGACCGCCTTTCCTGTCAGCTTCATGCGCCGCATGTATTCGAGCCCGGCATCATTGACGCTGTAGGCCACGTCACCGGCACAGAGACATTCGAGAAAGTTGAGGCGGCTCTTCGAGCCGGTCGACCTGAAATGGGTGAAGACATCGTTGCCGATCACCGTGCAATAGCCGTTTGCCGCCCTGTGCCGGGCGCCGGTATCGTCGACATTGATCCATGCCGCATTCTCCATGCCTGCCCTCAGCACCTCCTGCTGCTCCTCGACGATGACCCTCGTGTCCCCGTTCAGGAACCGCCCCACCTGGCGAGCGGATATCTCAAGGCCCAATCCGTTCAGCAATGCCGCGATGCGCTGCACCGTCGACTGGCACTGGTGATACAGCATGATCACCAGCGCCTTGACGCCGGGACCATACTGGCTGCGTCCCGCCGCCACACCCGGCGCAAGCGGCGCCACATGGCGGCTGCCGTCCGGAAACCGCCACACCTCCCGCCGCCAGGTGACCTCCTCGGCGTGGAACACGATGTCGCGGACAGTGTGCGCCTGGTAGCCCCTGCGTTCCGCACCCTCGGGCACATCCTCGAGGGCAACCCTCTCGTCGCGCCGGTGCAGGTTCGGGTTCCGGCGCCGCGGGCCCCGGCCCTTCTTTCGGCCCTTGCCCTGCGTCTTCGACCGGCCGGCTCCGGAGGCGCCGGATGCGGCCAGACCGCTCGGCTTCAGTTCCGGACGCCGCGGCAGGTTCTTGAGCAACCTGATCTCGTCCCGCAGGTCCCGGATCAACCCGGTCAACTCCGCAAGCCGTTCATCCTGTTCGGCAAGCCGGTTGTCCCTCTTTGCAAGCAAATCCCGAAGGGACGAGAGTTCCGCCATCAGCGCCGCATGGCTGGCATCGGCTTGGCGATCTGTCTGCGAATCACCCATACCCCATTGAATCACAGGACGATTCGCAGTGGAATCCCCTGAATGCCCCGGATCAGACTATGCCGGAAGACAGGGGGACAGTCGAAGATTCCGGATCAGAACCCCGCGCCGCCAGTGCAGAACAACAACTCAAGGAAAATCAAATTCCCGGCAAGTTGCCCCTATTACTTCAGATCGATGGATTGTCTCTTGTGGCCGGCATCTCCAGGCTGCCCCTTGTTGTCCGAAATGCCAATGCAGCGGCAAGCGCCTTCAGTTGGAATTTTCCGATATTTGAAGGAGCAGTTTCCGCACTCCTGGGTGGCACGGAGACTGCCGAACGCGTTCTCGGTCAGACCGGCATCCGAAGCAGGGGCAAGGAACTGCCGGTTACAATGAACGCCAGTGTTCAACCTGGCGCATTCGAGGCAATGCGTGAGTGGATTGCGTCGGGCAGGAAGAGGACCCTGCTCGCAATGGGTCCGCTCACGAACGTCGCAATTGTCGTCCGGGCAAACCCGGAACTGGCAGGCAGAATCGAACGAGTCGTTTGGATGGGCGGCAGCGCGGGTCAGGGCAACCATACTCCGGCTGCAGAGTTCAACGCATTTGCTGATCCGGAAGCAGTGGAAGTCCTGCTGTCCGCGCCGGTGGCCATGACCATTGTGGATCTTGAGATTTGCCGCAAAGTGCGATTTGACGAGTCCGACATCAGACAGATTGCCGGAATGGATGGACAAAACGCCGCATTGCTTGCCGATCTTGCCGGAGTTTACCTGGACATTGCACTCGAGCGCGGAATGGAATCCATGGCGATCTATGATCCGGTCGCTGCAGTGGCCCTTGCCTGTCCTCACCGTTCTGCATTCATGCGCTCGTCGGTTGAAGTCCTTTTCACCGGCTCCCAGCGGGGCCGTACGAAAGTTATGGCAGCATCTCCCGGCGAAGAGAACGGTGCCGAAGTTGCAATTGACACCGATCACGAGGCCGTAAGGCGGAGTTGCCTCGACGCGTTGAAACAGGAATGTTCACGATGACATCAGAACCTGCAGACCTGAATGCGACTGAGCTTCGTGCCAAGGCCGTTGCGGCTGCTAGGGGGATCGTGCCATTTGATCTTCTTCTGGCTGGCGGCCAGGTCGCCGACGTCATCACGGGTCAGCTCAGACCTGCCGATGTAGGAATTGCCGGACCACTGATTGCAAGCGTACACCCGTCAGGAACCCGCCGCGATGCCCTGAGCACTTACGACGCGTCCGGCAAGGTCATCGCACCCGGGCTTATCGACGCGCACATGCATATCGAGAGCTCGATGGTAACCCCCCTCACTTATGGCGAGACCGTCCTGGGAAGGGGAGTGACAACGCTGGTCTGGGATCCGCACGAGTTTGGCAATGTCTGGGGCTTCGAGGGCGTGACCTGGGCCGTCGAGCAAGCCGGATTTGCGCCACTCAGGATATTGACCCTTGCACCGTCATGTGTTCCCTCGGCGCCGGGCATGGAAACTTCGGGCGCCGATCTCGATGCAGAGTCCCTGCGGGAAATCCTTGCCCTTCCGGGAATTCACGGGCTGGCGGAAGTGATGGACATGAACGGGGTCATCGCGCGTGGACCCCGCATGACGGCAATCCTTCAGCAGGGACTTTCCTCGGGAAAGCCCGTGTTCGGTCATGCGCGAGACCTCGCCGGGGAGGACCTCAACGCATACGTTGCATCGGGAGTCTCGTCAGATCACGAAATTACCTCCGGCGAAGACCTGAGGAGCAAGATCGAGACCGGACTGTATATCGAGCTTCGAGGGTCACACGATCACCTCCTGCCCGAATTCGTGCACGTGCTTGCAGAGTATGACCAGCTTCCCCAGACAGTTACGCTGTGTACGGACGATGTGTTTCCGGATGATCTGGCGGAGTCGGGAGGTCTTGATGATGTCGTGCGCCGACTGATCCGTTACGGAATGCCACCGTTGGACGCATTCCGGGCCGCTACCCTGAACGCGGCTTCGCGGCTTGGCCGGCACGACCTCGGAGCAGTAGCGCCAGGTCGACGCGCCGACATCGCCGTGTTTGATGACCTTCGCTCGTGCAGGGCAGAGGCGGTCTTCCTGAACGGGATCGACGCGGAACAGCTTCCGGGCAAGCGTGCATCGCCTGAAGACAATCTCCCTGGAAGACTGTCGGTGCAACCCTTCTGTCCGGGAGATTTCGAGATTCGTTCAGACGCAAGCCGCGTCCGCGTGGCCACAATCGATCAGCCTCGATTCACGCAATGGGGCGAAACCGAAGCGGACGTTGTCGAGGGGCGCGTCCTTGCTCCCAGAGAAGCCATACGAATGGCGGTCGTGAATCGGCATGGTGTGCAGTCGTCGCCCAGGGTTGCATTTCTGCGCGGATGGGGTGAGTGGAAGGGAGCCTTCTGCACGACGGTTTCACATGACAGCCACAACCTGACGGTCTTCGGCTCTTCGACCCGTGACATGGCTGCAGCGGCAAATGCTGTTCTTGCGGCCGGAGGCGGACTTTCGGTTGCTGCAGACGGGGAAGTCAGGGCCCGGTTGCCACTTCCGGTTGCCGGCCTCGTTTCGGACCGGCCCGTATCCGAAGTCGGTGAAGCGTTTCGGGCCGTCAGGTCCGCGATGGACGACATCGTGACATGGAAGCCTCCCTACAGGGTCTTCAAGGCTTGCTTTGGCGCATCCCTTGCATGCAACCCCGGGCCGCACCTGACCGATCTGGGTATAGCGGACATGGCGAGGCAGACCATCCTTGCTTCACCGGTGCTTGGTCCCGCATGAAGCTGTCGCCGGACACTCAATCGCACCCGGAGTCCAGATTGATCCCGGTTGGCAGGCAAGAACTCATCTGCAGCTCGGCCGAGGCGAGCTTTGCACGGGGTTGTTCTGGTGGCCGGATCGGTGCAGAAGTAAGTGTCAGCACATTCGGGAGTCAGGATGTATCTCAGAAACACATGGTATGTAGCCGGTTGGAGCAGGGACTTTGGCCGCGAGTTGACGGAAAAGACCTTCCTGGACGAATCCATCGTGTTCTACAGGACGGAGAGCGGTCAGCCGGTTGCGCTCGAGAATGCCTGCCCGCACAGGAAACTGCCGCTTTCGCATGGCCGTTTGAAGGGCGATGTCGTCGAGTGCGGATACCACGGGCTGACCTTTGACTGCACAGGCAGTTGCGTTGCCGCGCCGACCCAGCCTGACCGGATACCGCCCCGGGCCAGGGTCGGGTCCTATCCGGTCGTCGACCGGTATCGTTTCCTCTGGATCTGGATGGGAAATCCCGGGGACGCCGACCCGGACCTCATCTTTCCTATCGAGAATTTCGACGACCCGGGCTGGGGAATGACCGATGGCGGTGTGCTCGACATAGATTGCAACTATCTCTGGGTCGCCGACAACCTGCTTGACCCCAGCCATGTCGCCTGGGTCCACGTGACATCCTTCGCGGGCGCGGGCACCGATCACAGCCCGCTCAAGGTCGAGCGGACCGATCGCGGCGTGATTGTCTGGCGCTGGATCTATGGCGGCATGCCGTCACCCTACTATGCTGACCTGGTCAAATTCGAAGGCGAATGCGACCGACTCCAGCACTACGAGATGTGTTATCCGGCAATAGGACTGAACAAGTCGGTCTATACGCCTGCCGGAACCGGTGGCCCGGGAAAGGCTCACGTCGAGCTCACCTACGTCAACATCTCCTACAACTTCATGACGCCGATCGATGAGAACAGGACCAGGTACTTCTGGTTCCAGCACCGGAATACCGATCCCGAGGACAGGGAGATCTCGGAAAGGATGAATGCCGGCGCACTCGCCGCCTTCCTGGAAGATCGCGACATCCTCGTAGCAGTGCATGAGGGAATGAAGAACCGCAAGTCACCGAACATTGATCTCGGGCTGGATGCGGGGGCAAAGCTGTTCCGGAAGTCACTGGAGAGACTGATCGACGGGCAATAGCCTTCACGATCGGAGTTTCGGCGGGCTTGCTGCGACGACCGGAGCCGGGCCCCCGGACAGGTCAGGGCCTGCGTGCACCCCGATTTTCGAGATACCGGAAGAGAAGCGACAGGCTGAAGCAAAGGCAGAAGTAGAGCGCCGCGGTCGTTATCCAGGATTCGAAGGTCAGCCTGGTCGAATTTGCGAGTTCGACCGTTCTGAGAGTCAGGTCCTGGACCGATATCAGGGAGATTATGGAGCTGTCCTTGATCAACGAAATGAACTGGTTCGCCAGTGGCGGCAGGACCCTTCTCAACGCCTGCGGGAGCACGATGTAGCGAAGTTCGTCGATCCAGCTCAGTCCCAGTGACCGGGAGGCCTCCAGCTGTCCCCGCCCGATCGATTCGATCCCTGCCCGGACTATTTCTCCGACGAACGCACTCTCGAACAGCGCAAGCACGATGACTCCGGAAATCAGGGACGGAAACCTTCGCATGTCACCAAAAAAGAACTCCCAGACAGCGTTGTTCTCTTGCTTGGCAATCCCGCGCGCCCAGCTCTCGATGTTCAGGGCAACGATCAACTGCTCCGACAGGAAGAAGAAAAAGATGAAGATGACAACAACCGGCGGAATGTTGCGTAGAAACTCCAGATATGTCCTCGCCAGCATCCGGACTGTGAGATTCCGGGCCGTGCGCGCGATGCCGAGAATGATTCCGAGAATAAGCGCCAGCACGCTTGCGTAGATGCTGATCCTGATGGTGGTGATGAGGCCAAGGATCAGGACGTTTGCCACCCAGCTTCCACTCTCCTCGTCAAACCGGAACAGGTAGTTCGGAATCAGATGCCAACGCCACTTGTACTCGAGCTTGCCGTCGATCTGCTGCCAGATGTAGAAGAAGAAGGAAAACAGCACGACCAGGATGACGACATCCATCCAGTGCAATCTCTTCAGCAAACGGCGCATCGGCTTATCTCTGGAAATCCCGGTTACATGCAGTATTGGGATGGCCCGCCGCCCGAGGGCGGCGGGCGATCATTGCCTTATTGTGTGACCTGGTCAGCCCAATCCTCGGTGGTGAACCAGTAGTCGTGGCGTTCCTTCAGCCAACCGACTCTCCACTGGTGGGAAATCCAATTGTTGAAGTAGTTCAGCGCGTCCGGGTCACCCTTGCGGACCGCAAATGCTTCACCCCGCTGATCGTACAGAACGTCGAACGGCACGTAGAGCGTTTCCGGATAGGTCCTGGCTTCCCTCGATGGTGTGGGTTCTGCAGCCATGGTTGCATGCGCCTGCCCGTTCAGGACCTCCTGTGCCGCAGCGCCGTCCTCATCGAACTGGAGCAGTTGAGCATTCGGAAACACCTTCGGAATGACGACCGCCGGTGTCGCCCCGCGCCGGGCCGTGAAGATCACGTCTTCACTGTTGAGGTCTTCAAGCGTGAATCCGTCGGTCAATTCCCGGTTGGCCAGGATGGTCAGGCCGGAAAAGGCGTATGGATCGGTGAAGTTGATTGTCAGGTTGCGTTGTGCCGTGACCGACATGCCGCTGATGATCACATCGAACTTTCCGGCGACAAGTGCAGGAATGATGCCGTCCCACGCGGTAGGTACGAATTCGACATCGACGCCCATATCCTCGGCGAGCTGCCGTCCGACATCGAGTTCAAACCCGATGAGTTCACCGTTCTTGTCCCGCATGGACCAGGGAACGAAGAGCGAGAGGCCGATCTTTATGACGCCGCGCTGCTTGATCGTCTCGATCGCGCTTTCGCTGGTGAGCGCCTGCGTTGCGGTGGACTGGGCGAATGACGGAAGCGTCAATCCGGCTGCGACGGCCCCTGCCGCCACTGTCCCCAGAAGTCGTCTAGTGATTTTCATCTCAATTCTCCTTTGTTGCTGCGGAGCCATTGCTCCTAGGTTTTGACCGCATAACGATTCTCGAGACGAGTAACGCCCACGGACAGGATGAGAGTGACCACCATGTACACTGCTGCAACGGTGAACCAAATCTCAAAACTCATATAGGTGTCCGCAATCAGGTTCCGGCCGATCGTGGTCAGTTCCGCGACTGCGATGACGCTGACGATGGCCGAACTCTTGACCAGGTGAACCGCTTCCCCCGTGAGGGGCGGCAGCATGAACTTGACCGATTGCGGTAGGATTATAAAGCGGTAGCTCTGTGTCGTCGACATGCCGATTGACTTGGCGGCTTCCCACTGCCCGGTACTTACCGCCAGGATGCCGGCCCGAAAGATCTCCGAGATCAGGGCAGAATGGTAGATCGCAAGGCACAGCACCGAGGCGGAATACCTGTCGAACCGGAAAATCGGACCCACCACGTAGTAGATGAGGTACAGCAGGACAAGTAGCGGCATGTTCCGGATGAATTCAAGGTATCCGACGGCAACCGCGCTGCCGACAAGCAGGCCCGAAAGTCGCAACAGCGCGAGCAGCAGCCCGATGAAGGTTGCCATGGCAAAAGAGACGACGGAAAGCTCTATCGTCTTCCACAGGCCGACCGAAATCTCACCCCACTGGAAACCGTCATCGGTCAACCGGTAGAGGTAGTCCGGGATCCGGTACCATTGCCAGTTGTATCCCATCGCTTCGGCGCCAGTCAGGGACAGCCGGACGAGCAGGTAGATGATGATCAGGTAGAGTGCGACCGACGCTGGCCTGGACGCTGCGAGCCTCCTGACCCGCTGCAGCGGATGTACGGCCTGCGTCGGTTTCGCCGCGCCGGACCTGCCGGATGGCCTTCTGTCCGAACCGGCCTTCACAGCCATCAATGCTCCAGGATCTGATCGAGAAACATCCGGCAGCGCTTGCTGGACGGGTTGGAAAAGAACTTGTCGGGCGGCGCGGTTTCAACGATCTGACCGTCTTCCATGAATACCATGGTATCCGCAACCTTTCGGGCGAATCCCATTTCATGGGTAACGCACACCATGGTCATGCCAGTCGATGCAAGTTCAACCATGACGTCGAGCACCTCGTTGATCATTTCCGGGTCGAGAGCCGAGGTGGGCTCGTCGAAAAGCATGATTCTGGGTTCCATGCACAGAGAGCGAGCAATTGCCACGCGCTGCTGCTGGCCGCCCGACAGCTGTGCCGGATACTTTTCGGCCTGTTCAGGTATATGAACGCGCTCCAGGTAGTTTCTCGCCCGCTTTTCCGCATCGGCCTTCGGGATCTTCCGCACCCTCATCGGGCCGACCGTCAGATTCTCCAACACGGTAAGGTGCGGAAACAGGTTGAACTGCTGGAAGACCATTCCGACTTCCATGCGCACCGCCCTGACGTTCCTGGTTTCGTCGTCAAGCTTGATCCCGTCGACCGTGAGTTCGCCGGCAGTGTGATCCTCAAGCCGGTTGATGCATCTGATGAGAGTGGACTTGCCTGAACCGGACGGACCGCAGATCACGACACGTTCACCGGAGTGAACGGTAAGGTTGACATCGGACAATGCCTGGAATTCGCCGAAGAACTTGTCCAGATTCCGGATTTCAATGATCGGCTCACTACTCGGCATTTGGTCCGCCCCCTGACGCCCACTGATTTTCGATGTCGGGTGGGTTCATTATGCACGTGTCCGATGCAATTGTTAACTGCAAACCGAATCATTCTTGCCAAGGCAGTGCAACCGCGGGATCTACGGTTTCCGGTTTCGGCGGTTTCTGCCGTGTTTCGGCGAGTTTTCTTGAGCGGACATTCTATCCGGGATAGTATCGCCGGGTGGAAGCTCTCCAGCTTCGTCTGCCAGGCGGAACAGATGACACAACCGGTCTTGACACCAATCACGCAGGCTCTCGAGGATAGAACTCTGACACGCCGGGAACTCAAGCAGTTGATGCAGCGTTCTAATGTTCCCGGACTCGTTCATCTTGCCGTTTTCATGTGCGTTCTCTGCGTTACCGGAACACTGGTGCATCTTGCTCTGGGTTCAATCTGGGTCGTTCCGGCAATGTTCGTTCACGGGGTGGTGCTGGTTCACCATTTTGCCCTTCAGCACGAATGCGTCCATTATACTGCATTCCGAACCCGCAGGCTCAACGAGGTGTTCGGAAACTATTGCGGCCTGGTCATCATGCTTCCGAACAGGTTTTTCCGATATGAGCATTGCGACCACCACACCTACACCCAATTGCACGGCAAGGATCCCGAACTGATCGAGTTGCCGATTTCAACTCGAAAATACGTCTGGTTCCTGTCGTCAATTCCGTTCTGGCTTCAGAAATTCAAGGAAATCGGAATGCACTTTGCCGGTCGCTTTTCCGAGACCGAAAAGAAGTTCGTGCCACGGGAGGATCGACGCTCACTTGTCATCGAAGCACGCATCATGATCTCGATCTATGCCTGCGTCCTTGCCGCCAGCGCGTGGTTCAACTGGTGGGGTGCAGTCTGGTACTGGTGGTTGCCGCTGTTTCTGGGTGAACCGGTCATGAGGGCGATCCGGATGACCGAACATGTCGGCAGGCCCAATATCCGGGACATGAAGATCAACACCAGAACCAATCTTGTCACGTTGCCGATGAGGTTCCTGTGCTGGAACATGAACTATCATGCCGAGCATCACTACGCATCATCGGTACCGTTCCATGCGCTTCCGAAATTGCACGAGAAGCTGTCTGGACATGTCTATGTCGAAGAGCGCGGATATCTCGGTGCTCATATCGACATAATTTCCCAGATCCTGGGGCTAAGGCCGAAACTCGGCACTTCAGCGTCCGACACGAGGTGAGGAAGAGCCGGTCCTGGCGGGACCTGATCGCGATTTCAGAGCTTGAGAAAGGCGACGTGACGCCTGTACAGTTCGGCGCCAGGGAACTGGCCGTCTATGACACTGTCGATGGTATCTTCGTGAGCATGGCAAGGTGCACGCATGGAGCCGCCAATCTCTGTGATGGCTATTTTGACGGGCGGCACATCGAGTGTCCCCTGCACCAGGGCCTCTTCGATGCACGCACGGGTGAAGCACTGGCCCTTCCGGCAAAGAGAAATCTACTGATGATCGAAGCCCGGGTTCGGGACGGAATTGTTCAGGTCCTGCTGTGATCAGGATGAACCACGGCGGCTTGCCCGGCTCCGGGCTTGGCCGTTACCGCATATCCGGATTTCGCTATGAATCCTCGACCCGGTTGCCATGCAGGAGAGCATTGCCGAGTTGGCGCGCTCTTTCGATGTCGGATTCATCAAGTGATCCTGCAACGATCTGGATCGCCAGCTCGGCACCTGAATGACCGCCTCTCCGAACTGCAACCCAGAACCAGGCATAGGCGCGAACCAGGTCCACGTCGAAACCATACCCTTCGGCGTACATCGTTCCCAGGGCAAATGCAGCTGCGTCGCTGCCGGCGGCCGACGCCGCCTTGAACCATTTCACTGCTTCAGCCGTGTCCTGAGCGACGTGCCGGCCTGCGCGGTGCATTTTCGCAAGTTCCAGCGCCGCCAGTGGATTGCCGCCATCCGCCGCCTTGCGTATCAATTCGACACCATCGGAAATATTCTGGGGAACACCCAGGCCATTGATTGATGCCAGTCCTAGCTGGAATCTTCCATATGTGTCACCATTCTCGGCCGCTTTCAGGAACCACTTTGCGGCCTCGACGTGGTCCTGGGGCACGCCGCGGCCATCCCGGTAAAGCACGCCAATATTGTGATACGCAGCGATTTCTCCCTTGTCCGCGGCCTTCCTGAACCACTCCATGGCCTTGGCTGCATCCTGGTCTACCCCGAGGCCCTTTTCATAGAGCACACCAATGTTGAGCAGTGCCCCGCTGTGACCCTCCTCCGCCAGCGACAACCATTCCTCGAGAGCAAGGTTGTAGTTCCCCGCCACATACGCGTTCCATCCACCCGCGAAGTCCGCTTCGGCAGTTCCTGAAATGCAGAATATTGCGATGGACAAGGCCCGAAGAGGACGCAGGAGTCGCCTTCTTGCCAGTTCTGTCGCGGCGACAACCTGTCCCGATAGGGCACTGAATGAACTTCTGCAGTCGCGTGTGCCGGCGATCGGTGCCTCAAATGAGCCAGCAGTTTCCGCAATTGTGCCCGGCTGGAGCTCCGGGTTCTCAATCGTGAATATCTCGCTCGTGTCCAGGGCCCTGGTCAAGTTCCGGGCGCGCAGCCCGATCAGTGCACGCGCAACGCCCGGAATTGCATCCACCCGATCTGCAAACCGTCCGATTCCGTTGGACCGAGCAAAGGGCTGATGATGCCCCCGAATATCGGGACAGACAGCAGCGGTCATCCGCCGTAACTCAGCTTTCCGGTGAAGGCAGTACCATTGTCCGCTCGACATCACGAACTCATCGATCCTCGCGGGAAGAAACCAGTCTTCAATTCGGCCTCGTCGATTGCGTATCCTTCCATGACAATGACAGTGGGCAGACGCAAGCCTCGGTTTTTCCCGAACGCTATGAAGAAGACCCGCTGATATCAGCCCGGGGAAACGCATCGGCCTGTCCACTTCCACATCGAACCGGGGGGATACCACAGCCGCGCCGGCGCGGGTGTTCCTGAGCAGGCCGACCTCAGTGTTCATTTCAGTCCTTTTTTCGTTGACCTGTGTTCCGGGCAACCCGGTATGGCTGAAACCAGAGTAGTTGCCAGCTGCTGAGCCTGTTTCGCACACATGGCCGGGACGGCACGGAAACGCCTGATCAGGACTACCGAAAATCGACGCAGCCGGACAGTCGGGCGACGATTGGCGGGGTCCCGGAAGCGATGCCGACGAAGGAAGGTCCGACCCGGGATAGCGGCCGTGTATGTTCCGGATTCCACAAGCAATTGCGCGGTATCCTCGGTTTGGTCGAGTTGGACGCGGCCTCCAGAACTGCGTGTCATCGCATTGTGGCCGGCCGGCTTGTTCAGAAAAGATTGCCATTGAGGCGGAACCCGGGAATGCAGGCGTGCTCGTAGCGATGCAATGTCTCCTGCACGGAGGCTATAAGGACGTCGTCAAATGATCCCGTGCCAGCAAGCCCTGGCAGGTATTGTCCGAATAGCGGGTCTGGAATGTGCCTGCCTTCCAGCCTCTGCCGCAAGCGGGAAACAGCCTGTTCTGCTTGCCGAGAGGGCCAGTAATAGCGAATCCGGTCAGAATAGCTGAAATGCCTCTGCAGCCACAGTTCGGTTTCTGCGCCTGCATAGTAATCCTGCCAGTACTGGGGCTCGGCTCGCATGGCCTTCTCCATCGTTGCCATCAGGGAACCGACCGGCGGGTGCCCGTCGAGATTGTCGGCTATGGCGTCGAGCGCATAGAGCGCTTCGCGAAGTGCGAATGTCAGCGAGGGTCCGACCTTGAGGATTGCAAAGCCGTTTTCCACCAAGCTCCGCAGCCCTTCCCCCGTTTGATAGTCAGTCGAATGCGCTTCAAACACGATTCCAGGAAACGACTTTAGAACTTCGGAGAGTGAATGCGCCTTCCGCGCGTCGAAGTGAACCACGTCACTGTGGCTGAACTCGACGCCCGGTTGGACAACGAGCGCCATGACCCGGGAATACGCGCCCTGCAACCCCAATGCCTCGAAGGAAGCCTTGTGCGCTTCGTAGGTCTGAACCACGGCTTCAGGCATCGTGATTTCCAGATGATCGAGCGCGTGAGTCGCACCTCCGGGCACGGGCACCTCGGTGCCGATGACGTAAACTGGGTCGACCCCGGTCTTGTGCTGTTCCGCGACTGCCGCCAGCCGCGCGGCACGCCTTGCCGTTTCCTGATCCGCCAGTGCCGCGGGTTCGCCCCGGCATCCCATGGACGTATCGAGATGAAACTTTGTGAATCCGGCTTCGGCATAGGCCCTGATCATCGCCTCGGCCTTCGTCATGGCCTCGTTGGCGGGAAACCGCTTCCAAGGGTTGGGTCCCAGATGGTCGCCGCCGAGAACAATCTTCTCGCGGTCGAAATTCACGCGTGCGGCGATGCCTTCCACGAAACGTCGAAAGTCGCCTGGCGACATGCCGGTGTAACCGCCGTCCTGGTTGACCTGGTTGCAGGTCGCCTCGATCAGGACTGTCCTTCCCAGATCGCGTGCCAGTCGGATTGCCGCTTCGATCACGACCGGATGCGCCGAACAGACCGAAGTGAGTCCAGGGCGTTCACCACGGTGGTATGCCTCAGGTATCACGAGAAGCGGGTGCGCCATCACGAGGCGCCCCGCTGTGTTCGAACGAAGTTTTCGAGTGTCGGCAAGTCCGACGCGCCCTCCATCGGGCCGCGTTTCGTCACGGCAATGGCACCGCTCGCCGCGGCCAGTTCCAGTGCCCTGTCCGGGGGAAGACCGCGCAGCCAAAGCGACGTGAATGTGGCACCGAAGCAGTCCCCTGCCCCAGTCGGGTCGATTTCCTTGATGGGAAAGGCACTCTGGGTGATCGTCTCGTTTGCATCGTGATAGGTTGCCCCTTCCGCGCCCTTCTTTTGAACGACGGCCCGAACCCCGCATTTCAACAACTCGGCGACCGCACCTTTCTCGTCCTTTGCGTCGGTCAGCAGCGTCAGTTCGTCTCCGCTCGGCAGGTACAAATCTGTCTCAGCCACGAACTGTGCCATTGCATCTGCCATTCCCTCCGCCGACAGCATTTCCTTTCGAAGATTCGGATCGAACGAAACTGTTCCGCCACGCTCGCGCAGCCTTCTGGCAGCCTCGAGGTTGAGTTCCACGAACTCCGGACTGGAGAGGGACGAACCCGTGACGTGCAGATGGTCGACAGTTTCCAGCAACGTCCGGACCGCGGCCGTCATGTTCACTCGTCCGCAGGCGCTGTGGCGGATGTTGTAGATGAAGTCGCGTGCGCCGCTCTCCCGGTAGCGCACGAAGGCGCTACCAGTCGGGCGGTCAGTGTCGACAAATACTGCGGAGGTGTCCACACCATCGCGGGTGAGGCGATCTAGGTTGAGCTGGCCAAAATCGTCGTCACCGACTGTCGAGACGATGGCCACGGGCTGGCCGAGCATTGCCACCTGGTCGGCAAAGATTGCTGTTGCACCTGAGGGAAACGGTCCCGTAAGTTTCTGCGGTTGGAGGAAACCGTCGCCGGTCGTGTCGGCCATGATCTCGACCAGAATCT
The DNA here is from genome assembly GCA_963664715.2 of Paracoccaceae bacterium. Classification (GTDB taxonomy): domain Bacteria; phylum Pseudomonadota; class Alphaproteobacteria; order Rhodobacterales; family Rhodobacteraceae; genus JAPOXR01. The sequence goes on along the minus strand of CAXXUY010000001.1, from coordinate 778,328 downwards.
CCCCGATAACCAATACCTTCTTCATGATTGCCTCCATTCGATTGGGCTGCGGCATCCCGTTGCGTACTCGGGCCAGCTGTTCCAGGCAATGAACTGGCAACAATTCCTTGACCGCTGCCATCGTCAACTTGTACACCTATTCGGATATACATGTCGCGTGTAAAGAAATATTATCACTCCTGATGTGCGCCCGGCAGGCCGCCCGGCGGTTGTCGAGCAGCGCGACAATTCAAGGAGATGCCTGGATGTCGGGTCGGAAAATCAGGAATATGGAGGAATTTGCCGAGGTTAGCGGCATTTCCCGGCCGACTATTTCCAAATACTTCCAGGATCCTGACAGCGTGCGCAAGTCAACCAGGGAACGTATCGAAAGCGCGCTTGGTAAATACGGCTACCGGCCGAACATCTTCGCGATCAATCAGCACAGGAAGCTCACGAAGACGATTGGCATCGTCGTGCCTTATCTGGCAGACCCGTTCTTCGCAGAGATCGTGCGCATGATCGAGCGGCTTTGCATCGACGTCGGATACTGGCCGGTTGTCTTCAGCGCGCACGGCCAGCAGCAACTCGAAAACAATGCTCTGGCGACTCTGGAATCACTTCGGCCTGCAGGTGCCCTCGTTGCACCGCTGGGGCGAAGTTCAGACCTCGAGACGGTGCAGCGCTTTACCGAGGAAGTCCCCACTGTCATCTTCGACAGCAATGTGAAGGTTGGTCGTGCTTTCGTGGGCTCCGACAACTTCCATAGCATTCCCCTTATCGTGGACTATCTGTGCCGCACCGGCGAGCCGCCGTGCTTCTTCGAGATGCCGCCGGTCAATCCGAATGCCAACAAGCGGCGTGATGCCTATGTTCAATCCATGCAGGGCCTCGGCCATGACCCGCAGGTGATCCGGGTGTCGGGCAACGACTGGAACTTTGAGAATATCGGACGTGAAGAAGGAATGCGCCTGATCTCGGAACGCTCACTCCCCTCCGATACCGTTCTTTGCAGTAACGACCGCCTGGCCATCGGGTTGATCGCGGCCGCGTACCAAAAGGGATTGCGCGTCGGGCACGGGCCCAGCTGCGCGATCCGCATCGCCGGGCATGACGATCATCCCTGGTCACAGTTCACTTGTCCGCCTCTGACGACTGTTTCGCAGGACTACAGGTCCATCGCCAAAAGGAGCGTCGAAGTGCTTTTCGATCTTATCGACGGAAAGAGTGACGGCAACGAGCGGCCAGAGGAACTGTTCGAAGGCAGGCTGGTCCTCCGGGCTTCCGCTTGATTTTATCGCGCCGAGCTAATTACTTTTACAAGAGTAAAGAAATTTATTGACTTGCCCCTTTATTGTCTATAGGGCAGGTAGCGCGCCTGTCTGGCCAAGGAGAAGGATATGGGGTGGCTTGAGCCTGTGTGTATCTGGCGGCCCAATCGAGTTCAATTCTCGAAAGCCGTCGAATCGTGATGAACTTTCGCCTTACATCCGGATACCTGTGATCAACGGGCAGACTGAATGACCTGCAACAAGGAGAATATTATGAATGCAACGTCATTGATGACTCTGAACAGAGGACTCATTGGTGCTTCTGCGTTGGTTTCGGTTGCCGCAACCGCAGCCCTCGCCGAAGAAATCACCATTGCTACGGTTAACAATTCCGACATGATTATCATGCAGGAGCTGTCGTCACAGTGGGAAGAGCAATCCGGCCACTCGGTTGAATGGGTAGTTCTCGAAGAAAACGTGTTGCGCCAACGAGTGACGACCGACATTGCCACCGATGGCGGCTCGTTCGACGTCATCACCATCGGTGCCTATGAGGCCCCGATCTGGGGCGCGCAGGATTGGCTGGTCGCACTGGACGACCTGGGCGACGCATACGACTATGCAGACATCTTCGAGCCGGTGCGCAACGGCCTTTCAGCCAACGGCACTCTGTACGCGGTTCCGTTCTATGCCGAAAGCTCGTTTACCTTCTATCGTACCGACCTGTTCGAAAATGCCGGGATCGAGGTTCCGAGCGAGCAAATGACGTATGACGAGTTTGCCGAGATCGTCGCCATGCTGCATGATCCCGACAATGGCGTCTACGGCACCTGCCAGCGCGGGAAAGCAGGCTGGGGCGAGAACATGGCATTTGTCGGCCCACTGGTGAACGCATTTGGCGGCCGCTGGTTCGACATGGACTGGAATCCAACCATCGACAGCCCCGAGTGGAAGGCTGCCATCAACTACTATGTAGACCTGATGAACAACTACGGTCCTCCGGGCGCAACAGCCAACGGCCACAATGAAAACCGTGCGCTGTTTGCCGATGGCAAATGCGCGACCTGGGTCGATGCGACCTCGGCTGCCGGCTACATCTTCAATCCTGACGAGAGTTCGGTCCACGACACGACCGGCTTTTTCCAGGCACCGAAGCAGGTCACCGACAAGGGCACCGGCTGGTTCTGGGCATGGGCGCTTGCTATTCCGAAGAGTTCGCAAAAGGTCGATGCCGCCAAGGAATTCCTCGCGTGGTCGACATCCAAGGAGTATGTCGTGCTCGTCGGCGAGTCCAAGGGCTGGGTCGCAGCGCCTCCGGGCACGCGTCAATCAACCTATGACAATGCGTCCTACGTCGAAGCGGCTCCGTTTGCCGTGACGGTGTTGAACTCGATCCTGGCCGCCAACCCGGCTGACGCAACGAGGGACCCGGTACCCTATACGGGCGTCCAGTTCGTGGCGATCCCCGAGTTCCAGGGAATCGGCAATTATGTCGGTCAGCAGATCTCGGCCGCTCTCGCCGGCCAGCAGAGCGTTGACGAGGCTCTGGCCAACAGCCAGCAATTCGCGGTTCGCGAAATGACCAAGGCAGGTTACATCAACTGACCTCCTCCCTGGCGGGTCGGCTCTTGTGGAGCCGACCCGTTTCACTCGTTTCCTTTTGATCGCGTGTACCTTGCAGCGAGAAACTGACGGGCAGTTGTTTCAATGCAATCGAAGTGCATAATGTAGACACAAATGGCGACCAAGGCTTCCAGATCGGCCGCAAGGCTCATGATTTCTCCGGCGGTGGTGCTGCTACTCGGATGGATGCTCGTACCGCTGAGTCTCACGGTCTATTTTTCGTTTCTCCGCTACAATCTGATCACGCCGGGAGCCAACCCGTTCGTGGGTTGGGAAAACTACTACTGGTTCCTGACCGATCCAAGCTTCAAGGCGGCGATGGCAAACACGCTGTTGCTGGTGGGCGGCGTCCTCCTGATCACCGTAATCGGAGGCATCCTTTTTGCACTGCTACTGGACCAGCCGATGTGGGGCCAGGGCATCATCCGTATCATGGCAATCGCGCCGTTCTTCGTCATGCCAACCGTGTCAGGTCTCGTCTGGAAGAACATGTTCATGAATCCCGTGAACGGAATATTCGGCCATATCGCCCAGGGATTGGGTGTGCAGCCCGTCGATTTCTTCAGCCAGATACCTCTCCTGTCCATCATCCTGATCGTGAGCTGGCAGTGGCTGCCCTTCGCGACACTGATCCTGCTGACCGCGCTTCAGTCGCTCGACCAGGAACAACTGGAAGCGGCCGAAATGGACGGGGCCAGATCGCTTTCGCGCTTCGTCTACATTATGCTTCCGCATCTCGCCCGGGCGATCACCGTGGTGATCCTGATCCAGACGATCTTTCTTCTGTCGATCTTTGCCGAGATCCTCGTAACCACGAATGGCGGGCCTGGTGTCTCAACCACCAACCTGACCTACCTGATCTACGTCTCCTCGCTGCTTCAGTTTGACGTGGGCATGGGCAGCGCGGGCGGTGTAATCGCAATCATTCTGGCAAACATTGTCGCCATCTTCCTGATGCGGATGATCGGCAAGAACCTGGACGCCTAGGCAGGGCATCATGGCACGCAACGTCACGACATCCCGAAAGTCCATCAACACGATCGCCGCTGGCGCGCTTGGTCTCCTGATGTTCTTCCCGGTCCTCTGGATTGTAATCCTGTCTTTCAAGACCGAAGGCGACGCCATCAGGGCACCACTCGAGATCCTGTTCAACTCCGGCTGGACGACCGAAAGTTACGGGGCCGTTCAGGCCAGATCGAATTATTTCAAACATTTTTCGAATTCGCTCATCATTTCGTTGGGATCGACCTTTCTTGGTCTTCTGATCGCCATTCCCGCTGCCTGGTCCATGGCCTTTGTGCCGGCAAAACGCACGAAGGACGTGCTGATGTGGATGCTGTCAACCAAGATGCTGCCGCCTGTGGGTGTGCTGATCCCGATCTACCTGATCTTCCGCGATCTGGGCATTCTCGACACGCGTTCCGGGCTCGTCATTGTCCTGATGTTGATAAACCTGCCGATCATCGTATGGATGCTCTACACCTACTTCCGCGAGATTCCCGGCGAGATCCTTGAGGCCGCGCGGATGGACGGGGCATCCCTGCGCGAGGAAGTCATCCATGTCCTGTTGCCAATGGCGGTCCCGGGCATGGCATCGACGATGCTTCTCAACATTATCCTTGCCTGGAACGAGGCCTTCTGGACTCTGAATCTGACCGCCGCAAAGGCAGCCCCGCTTACTGCGTTCATCGCCTCCTATTCCAGCCCCGAGGGACTTTTCTACGCAAAACTGAGTGCCGCGTCCGTGATGGCGATTGCGCCAATTCTGATCATGGGCTGGTTCAGCCAGAAGCAACTTGTCCGCGGCCTGACATTCGGCGCGGTGAAGTGAAGGACACATAATGGGACACATCCAGCTAAAGGGCGTCAAGAAGTGCTTCGGCGAAGTCATGGTCATTCCGCCGCTGGACCTGGAAATCGAAGACGGGAAATTCGTGGTGTTCGTCGGCCCGTCAGGTTGTGGCAAGTCCACGCTACTGCGCCTAATTGCCGGGCTGGAAGACGTCACCGAGGGCATCGTCGAAATCGACGGCAGTGACGCCACCGGTTTGCCGCCGGCAAGGCGCGGGCTGGCGATGGTCTTTCAATCATACGCACTCTACCCGCATATGTCGGTGCGCAGGAATATCGCCTTCCCGATGAAGATGGCCCGCATTCCGCAAGAGGAGCAGGAGCGGCGGATCGCTGAAGCCGCGCGCGTGCTGAACCTCACCGATTATCTCGACCGCCGGCCGGGGCAGCTTTCGGGCGGACAACGCCAGCGCGTGGCGATCGGGCGCGCAATCGTCCGCGAGCCTGCCGCATTTCTGTTCGACGAGCCCTTGTCCAACCTCGATGCTGCGCTGCGAGTCGGCATGCGCCTGGAGATCTCCGAGCTTCACAAGCGGCTTGCCACCACGATGATCTATGTCACGCACGACCAGGTCGAAGCAATGACGATGGCAGACAAGATCGTTGTGCTGCAGGATGGCGTGATTGAACAGGTGGGCAGTCCGCTGGAACTCTATCGCGAGCCGCGCAACCTGTTCGTCGCGGGCTTCATCGGATCGCCCAAGATGAACTTCATCGACGGCCCCGAAGCCGCAAAATATGATGCGCACACGATTGGTATCCGGCCTGAGCATATTGACGTTTCGGCAGAGTCGGGAGTTTGGACCGGCACGGTCGGCGTATCCGAACATCTGGGCTCGGACACATTTTTCCGCGTAATTGTCGACGGATTTGCCGAACCGGTGACGGTCCGTGCCGGTGGCGAGGTAGATCTGCATTACGGCGACACGATCCACCTCACACCAATCCTCGATCAGCTTCACCGGTTCGACGCGGACTCATCACGACTGGCATGACGAGGCTGGATGGCAAGGTCGCCCTCGTGACCGGGGGCGCTCGCGGCATTGGCCGCGCGGTCTGCGAGGCCTACGTGCGAGACGGCGCGAAAGTGGCAGTTGCAGATATTCTGGCAGATGAAGCTCGCAGTACCGCCGACGCGTTGGGCAAGAGCGGCATGGCTATCGCGATGGACGTTACGGATTTGCAGTCCATTCTCGACGGTGTTGAGGCGGTCCAGGAGGCGTGGGGCGGGATCGATATTCTCGTGAACGGGGCCGGAATCTTCAACATGGCCTCGATAGACAGGATCACGCACGAGGACTATCGCCGTCAGTATGACGTCAATGTCGGCGGCACAATCTTTGTTTCCCAGGCGGTCGTGCCCCTCATGGAAAGGCGCGGCGGAGGCGCCATCATCAATCTCGCCAGCCAGGCTGGCCGGCGCGGGGAAGCAAATGTTTCGGTCTACTGTTCGACAAAGGCCGCTGTAATCTCGATCACCCAATCGCTGGCGCTGGAACTCGCCCGGCACAATATCCGCGTTAATGGCATCGCGCCCGGAGTCATCGATACACCCATGTGGGACCATGTCGATTCCCAGTTCGCCGAATATGAGAACAAGCAACTGGGACAGAAGAAGCGCGAGGTTGGTGTTGCCGTACCACTCGGCCATATGGGCGAACCAGCCGAGGTCGCCGACCCATGCGTGTTCCTTGCCTCCGACGATGCACGATATATCACCGCGCAGACACTGAACGTGGACGGCGGAAACTGGATGAGCTGACGTGATGCCGATGAGGTTGTCAGATGCAGCTCTGGGAAAGTTGTCCAACGGAGTTGTCGTACCGCGCTACGACCGGTCGAAACTGACCCCGGGCATCGTCCATATTGGCCTTGGCAATTTCCACCGCGCGCACCAGGCGTGGTACCTGCACAGGCTGATGCAGAAGGGTCTCGCGTTCGACTGGGCCATCATCGGTGCCGGAGTGCGTGCCTATGACAGGACACAGCGCCAGAAACTGGCGGAGCAAGACTACCTGACTACTCTGATCGAGTTGGATCCGGCAGGAAGTTCGGCCGAGATCGTGGGTTCCATGATTGGATACGTTCCCGTCGAAGAAGGCCACCGACCCCTGATCAACCAGATGGCGAATCCGGCAATCCGGATCGTGGAGTTGACCGTCACCGAGGGAGGTTATTTCATCGACCCGGTGACAAATGGCTTTGAAGCAGGCAACGCAGAGATCCGCCATGATGCCGAAAACCCGGACTGCCCGCGCACGGCCTTCGGTGCAATTGTAACCGCGCTTCGCCGCCGTCGCGACGCAGGTTGCAGGCCATTTACCTTGCAGAGTTGCGACAACCTGCAGGGCAATGGCGCGATTCTTCGCCAGACAGTTGTTTCCCTGGCCCGGCTCTCCGATCCGGATCTTGCAGACTGGATCGATGCTGAATGCACGTTTCCAAACTCGATGGTAGACCGCATCGTCCCTACAACCGGTGCGAAGGAACTGGATCTGGCGCACGGGATCGGCATCGATGACGCCGCACCTGTCACACACGAGAAATTCTGCCAATGGGTGATCGAGGACGACTTCTGCGCCGGTCGTCCCGAATGGGACAAGGTGGGAGTGACCTTCTCCGACCGCGTACACGACTACGAAACTATGAAGATCCGTATCCTGAACGGTGGGCATCAGATAGTTTCAAACCCTGGCGAGATCCTTTCGGTCGAAACGATTGCCGATTGCATGGCCAACCCGCTGATCGGGTCCCTGTTTCGAAAGGTTGCGCGAGAGGAGATCGTCCCGCATGTCCGCCCTGTGCCGGGCATATCTCCGGAGACATATGTGGACCTGATCGACAGGCGCTTTTCCAACCAGAAGATCGTCGACACCACTCGCCGCGTCGCCGCCGATGGGTCGGCACGCCACACCGGATTCATCATGCCTGTCCTGCGCGAAGCACTTGCCGGCGACACGCCGTTCGAGGGCCTGGCGCTGGCTGAAGCGCTCTGGGCCCGGATGTGTGCAGGCACGCGCGAGGATGGCAGTGTTATCGAACCGAACGACCCGTTCTGGAATCAGCTTCATGGCGTTGCCCGCTCCGCAAGGACAGTCCCTCAGGCCTGGCTGAACCAGCACCAGTTCTACGGCGACCTTGCCGGAAACACGGACTTTGCGCCTGTCTTTGCACAATGGCTGAACCGGATCTGGGAGTCTGGCACGGAGGCCGCAATCAAGGCCTACCTCGATGCCTAGTCAAAGTCGGAACGCAGAATGAAGGCCGTCTATTTTCCCGGAAAGGACCGGGTCGAGTTCGGCGATCTTACCGACCCGGAACCGGGAACCGGAGAAGTTGTGGTCCGCGTACGGGCCAGTGGCCTCTGCCACACCGACATCGAGGTGATGCGGGGCAACTACGGCAGTTCCGCGTTCCCGGTCGTTCCCGGTCACGAATTTTCGGGTGAAGTTGTCGGGATTGGGCAGGAGGTCGCCGGACTTAAACCGGGCGACCGCGTCGTGGTGGACCCCAACTTCGAATGCGGTACATGCCGTGCTTGTCGTCGCGGCTGGGCGCATCTGTGCGAATCCCTGGGTGCCTATGGCGTCACGGTGCATGGCGGCTTCGCCGAATTCTGCACTGTGCGAGCCGGCGCAGTCCATCCGATCGGAGACATGGATTATTCCCTGGCAGCTCTGGCCGAACCCATGGGATGCGTACTTAACGGTCTCTCGCCGCTGGCAGGTCGAATGATCGAGCGCGCAGCTATCTTCGGAGCCGGTCCGATGGGACTCCTGATCGGTCTGGCGCTAAAGGCCCGGGGCACGGGCGAGGTGATAATGGTCGATGTCGACGAACACCGGTTGCAATTCGCCGAAGAGAGCGGCCTGACGCCCCTTCACGCGGGGCCGGATGCCGACACCAGTTTGCGCCGGACTTGTGACCTCTCTGTCGATGCGACCGGAGTTCCCGCTGTTGCTGCCTCTCTTGTCGACTATATCGCCAACGGGGGAGCCGCGCTCTTCTTCGGAGTCTGTCCTGCAAGCGCGCGAATTTCCATCTCCCCATTCGAGGTCTTCCGGCGGCAACTCTCGCTATTCGGCACCCACTCCCTGAATCACAATATTCCGGATGCACTCGAAATGTTATGGAATGTCGGCACCGCGGCAGAGCGCGTCGTAACGCACCGTTTGCCGCTGGCGGAATTCTCGAGGATCATGTCGGGCCATGCGCCGCCGGGGTGTATGAAAGTACAGTTGTGCGCCTAGAAGACCTGTGCGCGGATAGCTGTTGACGCTTTCACGAGCGTGCCGCGCGATGGGATGCACGTCTCACTGAGAGCAGGCACTTACCTTGAACACGCAGAGCAGTGACGAAGCGGAGGCAACTGAAATTGCTGGAGGCGCCGGCAAGTGAGCCTACGGAAGCTGACCCGGCGCAGTCGTTATTGGTCGGAGTTCGGCCGCAGGTCAGCCTGACAACCCGTTAAAATGGAACAACTGGCCGACCAACCGTGAAGAACCGAATTCGCCACGACTGCCTGGCAGGGGTGCCGATCCCTCCATTTGTGCCAAGGAGATTGCAGCGCTCGTACACCGTGTCCAGTCACGTCTTCAGTTCAATCCTGATGGTGCCATTTGCGTCCTGGGCCCTGGAACAACACAGCAGAATGCGCTCCTTTCTTTCCCGCGCGGACAACACATAGTCCCGATGATCCACCTCTCCGTCAGTGTAGTGGGCAGCGCAAACCCCGCAGAGACCATCCGAGCACTTGGTTTCAACAGGGAACCCGGCCGCGGCCAAAGCATCAATGGCGGACTCGGCAGCCGACACCTCGATCACTCTACCGCTGTCAGCCAGTTCAATAGCAAATGGGTAATTCTCGCGCTCCGGCTCCTCCGGTACCGAAAAATACTCACGGGACATTCTCTCTTCGGGCCAGCCCTTGAGCCCAGCCTCTTCGAAGACAGCATTCATGTACCGATCGCTGCCGCAAGCATACAGGTGAAAACCCTGCCTGAAATCCGGGATGATATCGGAAAAACTGGCACGGGTGCCGGATTCGGAAAAGTGCTTAACGACCTTGTCTGCCCAGGGCATATCTGCCAATTCACCGTCAAATCCGAATTCACGACTTGAACGGGCGCTGCAATGCAACCGGAATTCCCGGCGCAGCGAATGAAGCCTGTGCGCCATTGCGATCAAAGGGGTCACGCCGATCCCCCCTGCCATCAAGAGCGAGTAGGAGGCGCCTTCATCCAGCGGGAAGTGATTTCTGGGGGTCGAAATGAAGACGCGCCTGCCCGGCCTGAAGGCACGAAGCATCAGGTCGGATCCTCCGCGTCCGCCGGGTTCCCTCAACACCCCGAGAACGTATCTCGACCTGTCGTCCGGGTCACCTGCCAGGGAAAACTGCCTTTCGTATTCGGGCGCAATCACGACGTCGATATGCGCGCCGGCTTCAAACTCGGGAAGGATCTCTCCGTCGGCTGACGTCAATTCGAACCTGGCTACAGCTTCCGACAAGTCCCTTCTACCCGAGACAACCACCGGAAACACCGGCGGAGGTCCATCGAAATGTCTTGGCTGCGGTACAAGGTTCGCGCCGCCGCCATCCTTCATGAGGCTCTTGTAATCGGCGGGCGTGAGCATCGACCTGTAGCGCTCGATTCCCTGTTCACGGTCAACAGGCTGGACAACCGGAAATGGCGCCGGCATGACATCTGCCGGGTATACGGCCAATGTCTGGTCCTCATAGTCTAACTTCAGATTGACATTGAGACCGCGCTCGTTGGTGCGTGCAGCCCGGACATATCTTCCGGTATCGCGGTCAAGTTCGATATCCCACCACCATTTCTTGACGGGATTGATCGATCCTCGTCCAAGTTGATCATCGAGCTTGGCAAGCAGTCTTGCGGAACGGGGAATGTTGATGGCCAGCCATCGGAACGATCCGTCGGCAAACAGTCCTTCCAGGTTCCAGGGGCAGGTCTTCATGCATCGCCCGCACATGCCTCCAGCAGCATTGGTCAGGCGGTACCGGGCACATTTCTCGGCATCGGATTTCCAGATCTCATACCCGTTATAGACGAGCTTGGGACCGGCGGTTATTGCTCCGGATGGACATTCGCGCGCGCACTTGTTGCACGACTCGCAGAATCGCTGGAGGCCAAAATCGATCGGCCGATCGTGGGATAGCGGCATCGATGTTGTGACGACCCCCGATTTCAATCGCGGGCCAAGGAAAGGATTCAGGATGACTTCGCCGATCCGGCTTACCTCTCCCAGCCCGGACAACAGCAGCAGAGGCGGCTGCAGGACATCGCTGTCCAGCACCGAGTGCACCCTCGCCGAGTATCCCAACCTTCTTATCTGCTCTGCGATCACCCCACCAATCAGCGAAAACCGAAGGTAGGCCCGCATTGACTGGGCCACGGAAATCCAGTCGTCACCGGAAGCGCCGTCCATGGTATCAAAGCCCTGGTCATACAGCATGGAAATGGCGTTTTCATGATATGGAGCAACTTCGTTTCCGCCCGCATCGTGCGAATAGTATACCCAGTCCGGTGCAGCGCTGATTCCAACCGCGTCAGTCGCGAGAAAGTAGGAAGCGCCCTTTACATTGTTTGCATTGCGCTCGGGATCCCCTGTGTCAGCGCCTGCAGGCCTCCTGGCATCACCGAACTGTAGAAGCAACAGGGCGCCCAGGGCCCGCCGGGCACAGCCCCCGATCGGGCTCTTCATGACATAGTGCGCTCCTTTTGCCGATTCCTGGACCTGTTTGCCCAAGTCGCCGAACAGGGAGCGAGCGAAAAAGTCCGCTCGTTTCGGAAATCGCGGAATGTTCTTGGAGTCGATTAGCGTGGTCGGACTGTCGACGCGCTTCATGGACTCGAAGGGGTGCGGTCCCTTCCGATACTCCCGTCCCTCGAAAGGAATGCTCGTGCCGGACCGCCGCTGTGACCCGTAGCCGATACGCCAGGCAAGACCGTGTGACCGCAGTCCCGATCCGCCGCAATCTGCAGCAAGCGGAATGTCCGGTTCCATGGCGAGAGTCGTGGTCACTGCCGCGAGGCCATACCGTTCGCCCACGAACGCATTCTGCAGCCTGCCGCCAACCACTCCGCAAAGACCGGCCGACACGCACAGCCGATTCAGATCGAATTCAGAAGTCGTTGCGGTGTGTGACCTGGCCTCATATCCCAGCATGCGGATGTAATTTGCCATGACCACTGCCGTATTGGCGGAAAGGAGGGCTGCGCGCTCGGCCTGAATACCCCGGAACCATTCCGTTCCGGGTTCGGACTCGCCTGGCTCCCTGGAATGTTCAACGAGAATGACGATTGCGTGGGTGTGGTTATCCGGCGGGCCAAGTTCCTGCCGGGAGGCCGCAAGTATGTCAGCATAGATTGTGTCAACACCGGCGGCATAGGTCACGGGCTGACCTTCCTCCAGTTCCTGCCTGATCCCGTCGATCATCGGGTTGCGCCTTGCAGTGGGCAGCATGTGTTCCGGCTGAACCACGGTTATTCCGACCATTGAGGCATCAAAATAGTAGCTGGATGCCTTCATGTGCCGGGCACGTTCGGAGAGGGAATCGGGGATTTCGGCAATCGGATTGACGACTTTCCCGTCTCGAACGGTATCAAGCATCGCCAGAAATCGCGCAATGGCATGTGCGAGCGAATCGCGGTGATGCGCGTCGAAATCAATATCGGGTTCACCGGGAACCCGATCAAGATCAGGAGCGCCGGTTGAACGGCTCAAGCGTTCAAGGGGAAACGGTCCAAGTTGAAATGGCCTGTTCTTGTTCGAAAAGTATCTCAATAACCGTCCGTTGCTCGCGAGACCTGCCAAAGCGACGCCAGGACACCTCGCTCTCTCCTGGTGCCAAAGAATGCGAAGTTACTGGCAATGGGTACCTGCGGCAACCACCTGGTTCGCCGTGAGCAGCAACAACTTGCGGGAAGAGTATTGGATATGACCGACCAACTGATGCACGAGCCAACAATTTCCTTGTATTGGGTGCGGGAAGGCGCACACGATACCTGAATTTGCCCCGTACACGTCAAGAGATTCATACCGATGCGACTGGCTGAACGAACTGATGCCAGTGAAACTGGCAAATTTGTGCCTCTCTGGCTTCGGAATATTCAGAATAAGGTCGAAATTTGGCAAATAGATTGCGATATCATGAAAAAAAGTTGCGAAGATCGATAGAATGCACTGTACAGTGTACGAATCTCGCAGTCAGTTACCGGTAACCCGACTTGCTGTTGTCGATTGGAGGCCCGAAGAGGCCAAGCCTGAAAAAGCTGACAGGTGGCAGAATGACAAGCGCAATGCAAACCCTGCTGCAACCCTTTCTCGAAGAAACGGAACCCAGACGCGGCCTGCCGGCGGCCGCCTACACCGAACGCAGTTTCTGGAAGGTCGAGTGCAACTCCGTGTTTTTCCGGAACTGGATCTGCATCGGATTTGCTCACGAGTTGGGGAATGCCGGTGACACCGTGCCCGTCACCGCGGCAGACCACCCGCTTCTCATGGTTCGCAATGGCGAGGGCGAAATCAGGGTCTTCCACAATATCTGCAGGCACCGGTGTCTTAAGCTTGTCGACACGCCGAAAAATGTCGGCAAGCTCATTCGCTGCCCCTACCACGCCTGGGCATACGATCTGAACGGAACACTGAGGGCGTCACCGCACTTCGGAGGTACCGGCCAGCATGACACCAAGGGTTTTGACAAATCGCGCAGCGGCCTGATTCCTGTTCGAACCCATGTCTGGCACGACTGGGTCTTCGTCAACATCAGCGGCGATGCACCGCCCTTCGGAGACTATGCGGGATCGCTGATTGCGCGGCTTGAGGAAATTGACTGGGACAGGGTCGATTGCATCGGCACACTGGATTTCGGCGAGGTTGCAACGAACTGGAAGTTCATCATGGAGAACTTCATCGAACCATATCACGTGCAGTTCGTTCACAGTTCGACCACCGACCAACCCTTGTCAGATCATTACACGATCATAGACGGAAACTGCCTTGGCAGTGCCGTTGATCTGGAAAAGGAGACCGGTACATCGGGCAGTCTTGCTGTCAGTTCGCGATACCTTGCGCTCTACCCGAACTTCATCGCGGGCCGATACATGCCGGATCAGTTGGGAATCTATCTCAACATCCCGACCGGTCCGGAAACGATGACACAGAAGCGCGGACTGTACACGACCGAGGGTCAGCAATTGACCACGACCGAGGTTGAAGGGCTGAAAGCGCTGTGGTGGGACGTCCACAAGGAGGACCATGCAATGGTCGAGCGGCTGCAGGCTGGACGGGCGTCACCGGTTTCCGAGAGCGGAGGAATTCTGTCTCCGGTCTGGGAAGACAGCGTGCGAGCATTTCAGGACCTTGTGGCGCGTGACGTGATCAACTGCGACAGGACTTAACGAAAGGAAAACCGTCATGGCAGACAACTCCGGCAAGTCACGGGGATTCCGCCTCGCTCATACGATGATGCGTGTTCTGGACATGAATAGGTCGCTGGAATTCTATTGCGGCATTCTGGGGATGAGCGTCCTTCGCCGCACCGACTATCCCGAAGGCAGGTTCACCAACACCTTTATCGGTTACGGTCCCGAGGCTGAGTATCCGACGCTGGAACTGACGGCCAATTGGGATCAAGAAGAGCCATATGAAAAGGGAAATGGCTGGGGTCATATCTGCATCGAGACCCCGGATGTCTACAAGGCATGCGAAGAACTGGCTGCGGCTGGCGTCAACATCACCCGCCCACCCGGGCCGATGAAGGGAGGCACCCGCGTGATTGCTTTTTGCGAGGATCCGGACGGCTACAAGGTGGAACTGAACGAATCCATTCTGAAACATCTGGCCATGGAAGGGTCCTGATCGATGCACACGAGACCGCAGCGCCCGGCATCGATCCTGATGATCATTTGCCGGAATCCGGATCCAGTCATTCCGAATACCGACTGACCGGACCCGGTGCCCGGATTCTGCAAGTTGGTGGCGTAAGACCGCCCATTATCCAGGCCTGCTGCAATCCCGACAATAATATGAGCGCGGTGAAACCCGGACAGGAGGAAAACAAATGCCCAAGGACAATTTAGGCAGCACAATCTACTTTGATCGCTTCAGCGACGCAGTCGAACGCAACCGGCCCAGAATCCCGGAAGTCAGGAGGAAACTGGAAGAAGCGGGTGTCAAATACGTAATGGGCGCTTGGATCGACCTGCACGGAATTCCGAAGACCAAACCGGTTCCAATGAGCGATTTCGAGGAACTGTGCCTGGGAAAGGGGCCGCAATTCGCCGCACACTCGATTTCATACGTGCCCGAACTTTCCCCTGCCGACAGTGACCAGGTGGTGGTGCCGGATCTCGACGCCGTTTACATCTGCCCATGGGACACGTCGATGGCGATCATCTTTTCCGATCTCTACTGGGAGGATGCCCCGTACAATGTCTGCCCACGCCAGGCGTTGAGGCGCATCATGCAGGAAGCGGACCAAGACGGTTATTCCGGTTATTCCGGAGTTGAGCCTGAGTTTATCGTCATGAAGTATGATGAGTCCGGCAAACCGGTCAAGGCCTTCGACGATGATCCGGCAGATGGCCTGCGACCGCGCCGTCAGGCCTTTGGCTATGATGTGGAATACTCGGTGGATTCTATGTCCTTCCTCAAGGATATGATTGACCACATCGAGGAACTGGATTGGAATCTCCATGACGTGGTGGCGGAGGGCGCCTACTCACAGTTCGAGCTGGATTTTCACTACACCAACATGCTGGAAATGTCTGACCGCCTGGCATTTCTGCGCATCCTGCTGAAAGAGGTGGCCAAGTTACACGGCTGTTTCGTGACCTTCATGCCGAAACCCACATTGGGTGATTGGCGATCGGGTGCACACATCAACCTGTCGATCGGCCATGAAAGTCGCCCCGGCGAGAACATTTTCAAAAGTGTGGATGGCAATTGGAGCGAAGAATGTCGCTGGGCCGTGGGCGGGCTGATGCAACATTCCGAGGCAATTACGGCGATCACCTGCCCGACCGTGAATTCGTACAACGGTCTGGTCCCGCGAGTGGGCGGATTCGAGGGCGGCACAGTGACCTGGGCACCTACGAACGTCACCTACGGTCATAACAACCGTTCGGCTCAGTTCCGACTGCCTCAGAGCCGTTACTGCATCGAAAACCGCGCCTGCGACATGACGATGAATGTCTACCTTGCCATGGCGATGCATCTGGCCTGCATGGTGAAGGGGATCAGGAGCAAGACCGACCCCGGCAAACCGTCCGACTTCGACCTCTACTCCAAGACCGAGGCCGAGTTGTTTGAAATGGGTATCCGTCGTCTGCCGCGAACACTGTTCGATGCTGTCGAGGCTCTTCGCCGAGACGAGATTGCCGAGCATGTCCTTGGTCAGGTGATGCTCAATTCCTATATTGAATACAAGACCGACGAATGGGAACGCTATCACCAGTCGGTCACCGACTGGGAGGTGCAGGAATACCTTCGACTCTATTGACGCCCTGGCAATCCGGATGCTCGTGAAGATTGAACAAGGGGAGTTCTTCCGGGAGGAGAAGGGCGCCGATGCCGAACTATCAGATTCTTGAACTCGGAGATTTCCCGCTGCTGTCGGGCGAGACACTGAAGGATGGCAAACTTGCCTACCAGACCTACGGCAAGCTCTCGCCTGAGCGCGACAATGTCATTGTCCTTCCAACCTTCTACACCGGAACTGACACCCGAAATGAAGGGTTTTTCGGACCAGGACGCGCCATTGATCCCGATCGCCACTTCATTGTCAGCCCGAACCTCTTCGGCAACGGACGCTCATCGTCACCATCGAACGCACCCGCTCCGCAGGACGGGCCGCGCTTTCCATTGGTGCACATGTGGGACAACATTGCCGCGCAGCACCGGTTGATTCACGATCATCTCGGTATCGAGAAAATTTCGCTTGTCGCGGGTTGGTCCATGGCCGGGTGCCAATCCTACCAGTGGGCGGCGCAATTTCCGGATATGGTCGAGGCGATCCTGCCGTTCTGTGCATCCGCCAAAACGTCGCCGCACAACTTTGTCTTCCTGGAAGGCGTCAAGGCAGCACTCTGTGCCGACCAGGCCTGGAATGGGGGCGATTACGACAGTCCGCCGGTTGCCGGACTGAGGGCCTTCGGACGCGTCTATGCCGGATGGGCATTTTCGCAGACCTTCTTTCGAGAAGGACTCTATCGCCAACTGGGATTCGAGAAAGTCGAGGATCTGTTGGTCGACTGGGAGATCGATCATGTCGAAGGATGGGACGCCAATGATCTTCTGGCCAAACTGGCTACCTGGCAAGCCGGTGATATCTCGACCGGACCACTATACAATGGCGATTTCATCGCTGCTCTCAGGTCAATAAAGGCACGGGCCATCCTGATGCCCTGCACGCAGGACCTTTATTTCCCCCCAGAGGACAACAGAATTGAGGCTCAGCACATACCGAATGCCGAGTTCAGACCATATTCTTCGCCCTGGGGTCACTGCGCCGCAAATCCGGGAAACGACGCCGGATTTACCAGGGCACTGGATGCAGGCATCCGTGAACTCCTGGCGGAGTGATCGTTACTTCCCGGGGCACAGACGAATCGGAGGCATTGCCTGGACAGAATGACGATCTCCAATTGGTCGACCGAATACATGGGGATCCTATCGAAACGCTGGACGGTGTGTGAATCCACTCCAATCGTAATTACCCTTCGACAGGTGGATTTCAGTTTGGTGTTTCCCAATTCTGGCCGTTATGTTCAACCCCTCCCTATCCGGGCACGAGCCCGACCTTGGGAAAGAAACTACAGGGACCTGATCCAGGAATGGCACGCAAGACGGAGCCGGAAAAATCGACACGCAAGAGGGGCACTCATTCTGTTGAAGGAAGGCTGAACAGCGAGATCATTCAGATGCTCGAGGAGGATGGGAGGATGCCATACTCCGAAATCGCGCAGAAACTCGAGGTGTCGGAGGGAACGATCCGCAACCGGGTCAACGGCATGAAGGATGCCGGTTTGCTGCGGATTGTCGCAATCGCGGACCCAACCGCATCCGAATACAAGGCGGACGCCATGATCTGCATCAAGGTCGCCCCGGGAATAACCCCACAGCGCGTAGCCGAGCGACTCGGAGAGTTGTCAAGTGTCGTTTACATTTTGTGGGTTACAGGGCGCTTCGACCTGTTGGTCGAAGTCATCTGTGACGAGCCTGGCGATCTGGCGGTCTTCCTGGAAGAACAGATCCACGGCGTCGAGGATATCGTCGGGGCCGAAGTCATGCTGGGTTTGAAGAACTACAAGAACCAGTTCCTGCTCAAGCGCAATTGGGAACCGGGCAGCGGTTGAGCCGCTCCGGCGGGCCATTTGCCGTCCGTTCCAACCAAAGCACCTGAGCTTCCTTGTCGTTTGCCGAGGTTACGTCGGCACTCGATCCAGATGTTATCGGCCAGGTGCCGGATGTCATCCGCAAGCTGGTTAGTCCCCACAGACTGACCATGCTCATGGTCACCCACCAGGCGGGTTTGCCAGGGATTTCTGGGACCGGGCCTGTTTCATCCATAACGGTTCCATCGGGGGGCAGGACTCACCCAAAGAACAGTTCGAGAATCCCGACGCGACCGGACGCAGCTGTTCCTCGCTGTAGTTCCCCAGTCGAACTGATTTTCTGTTCCCAGCTTGTCGCTGCCCTCACCTGTTGTGCATTCGGTCGTGGACGTCTGACGCCGTCACATGGATTCGGCTGCACCGAAATGATCATTTCATCAGAACCCTGTTCCCCGCCATACTTAACCATGTTGCCGGCATAAACCGGCGTATGCCGAAGGTATTGCTTGACTCGGCTCCGTCGCGGGGGGAGTCTATGCCGACTTTGCCAGTCCTGGCGGGAAAGACCGGATTTGAGGCTCTGAACGGGTCAGTTGCTGTCGGGTCACTGCAACCAGAGGATACCGAAGCTGGACACGAATACTCTCGACACCCAGTTGGACAGGAAACTTGCCTACCAGGCGGAACTCCTGCAGGGGGTCTCTCGTTCATTTGCCTTTACAATTCCTCAGTTGCCTCCAAGGCTTCGCCTTGCGGTAGCAAACGCCTATCTCCTTTGTCGTGTTGCCGACACGATCGAAGACGAACCGATGATGACCAACCCACAGAAGCGAGAGTTCCTGGCTCGCTGGTCCGAGGTGGTGCAAAGCTGTCGTGGGGCTGATTCCTTTGCGGATGAACTCGGGGCGTTGCTTTCGGAATCCACACCGACAAGCGAACGAAGCCTCGTTGCTGACACAGCCCACGTTATCGGGATTACCCGTGATCTTGGATCGGCGCAGCAGCAGGCAATGTCGCACTGCATCGAGGTCATGACAGAGGGAATGTCGACATTCCAGGAGCAGGCAAGCCTTGATGGTCTGGCGGATGTGACAGAACTGGATCGCTACTGCTACCATGTCGCCGGAATCGTTGGTGAAATGCTGACGGAGCTGTTTTGCGATTATTCGGATTCCGTCGCAGAGAATCGCGAAGAGCTGCTTGCGCTGTCCGCATCTCATGGGCAGGGATTGCAAATGACCAATATCCTGAAAGACCTGTGGGATGATCAAAGTCGGGGGGTGTGCTGGCTGCCTAGGAGCGTCTTCAGATCAGCAGGCTTCGAACTGCGCAATCTTGCGCCAGGGCAAGATGATCCGGGATTCGTAGAAGGGCTGAACAGGCTGGTTGCGATTACCGGCCATCACTTGATGAACGCGCTTCGATATGTCCTGCTCTTGCCTGCACGGGAATCGGGGATCCGCCGGCACTGCCTGTGGTCGTTGGGGATGGCAGTCCTTACCCTGCGTCGAATCCACGCGATGCCATCATTCCGGAGCGGGAATGACGTGAAGATCTCCCGCTGGCAGGTCAAGACCATTGTCGTTTCAACTAGCCTGCTCGTGCGTTCTGACCAGGGACTCAAGCTCCTGTTTGCAACGCTGCGGCGTGGTCTGCCACGCAGTGGGAATGTCGAGTGGTCCGAAAACGCCCTTGTTGGCCCTGCAGGATCAGGACTGACCTGACTGCATTCTTTCCAGCCTGGCGGACAGCTACCGGATCCGCTGACAGCCATTTCCGGAACGATCTGGGTGATTGCATTGCAAGATCGGGCGAACTTGCCGGTCCGGTCCGGGCAAGGCCTCTCCTCGAGTGTTCGGCGGTGGCCAATATGCCAGATTGGATATGGCGAATACCCGGGTTGTCTGGTTTGCGGTTATTTCCGGTCGACGGCCATGAGCAGCGGTGGCAGGAGCAGGAAGTCGGCGAGCAGTGCGATGAAGATGGTCAGCGTGACCAGCAGGCCGAGGGCCCAGCTGATCTCGAAGCCCGATGCCGCGAATACGAGGAAGCCGAGGCACAGCACCACGGTCGTTGTCCACATCGCATGTCCGACGATGGCAAAGGTCGAGCGCACGGCGTCTGCCGGCGCGGCCCCGCCGCGGCGCGCCTTCAGATACTTGCTGAGGAAATGGATGGTATCATCGACGATGATGCCGAATGCGATCGCGGTCATCACCGAGCCGGCAAGGCCGACCCGGCCGACGAGGTAGCCCCAGATCCCGAAGCTCAGCGCAGCCGGTATGAAGTTCGGCACGAGGCTGACCAGCCCCAGCAGGACGCTTCTGAACACCAGCACCAGGATCAGCGAGATCAGCGCCATCGCGGCGATGGTGCCGGTCAGCATGCTCCGGATATTGGTCTGGGACAGGTGCGCAAAGACGATGGTGACCCCCGTGGCCTCGGTCGACAGCCCCGGGGCGTTCTCCCGGATCCAGCCCTGCGCCCGCCGGTCGAGTTCCAGCTGCTGCCGGGAGGTCAGGCTCCGCATCACCACCGTCATGCGCGTATTCGACCTCGCCACGTCGATCCGGTCGTTCAGGTCCCGGCCGACCGGCAGGGAAAACTCGTAGAGCAGCAGGAACTGCGCCGCCAGTTCCGGGCTGTCCGGCAGATGGTAGCGGGACGGCTCGTCGCCATGCATGTTCCGGTTCAGACGCTTCATGATGTCGGAAAAGGCCTGCACGTGAAACACCTCGGGCTGACGGCGGAACCACCCGGCGAACGCCTCGACCCGCTGCAGGTAGGCCGGATCGGTGATCCCGCCTTCGCTCCCCGAAGCCAGGGAATATTCGAGGGTCTCCATCCCCGTCAGGTTCCCGATCACGAAATCGGTATCCCGGCGGAACTGGTAGCGCTCGCCGAGATACCGGGTCCAGTTGTCGGTCAGCTCGATCCGGTGGATGCCGGTCACCAGCACCAGCGCCACCAGCGTGCAGCACCCCAGAAGCACCCCCCGCCGGGCGATGACGAAGCCGCCGAAACGCTCGAACAGCGCAGGGCCGGCAGAACCCCGGGCCCGGGACCGCAGCGGCAGCACCGAGAGCAGCGCCGGAAGCAGGGTCAGGCTGTAGACGAAGGCGCAGAAGACGCCGAACGCAACCAGGCTGCCGAGCACGCGGAATGGCGGCGAATTCGAAAAGTTGAGACTCAGGAAACCGATCATCGTCGTCAGCGAGGTCAGGAATACCGGCCAGGCATTCATGCGCAGGGCCTCGGCAATCGCCTCCCGGCGCACAAGGCCCCTGTCCAGCGCCGACAGGGTGGCCGAGACGATGTGAACCGAATGGGCGACCGCAACCGTCATCACGATGATCGGGACACCGGAATTGACGGGATTGAACACCGTGCCGACCCAGCCGGCCACGCCCACGGTGCTGTTGATGACGAAACCCAGCATCACGAAGATCGCAAGGGTGCCCGAGAGCGAGCGCAGCAGCAATGCCGTGGCGGCGAGCATGACCAGGAACACAACCGGGGTGAGGGTCTCAAGATCGTCCCTGGTCGCATCGGCAAAGGCACGGTTCAGCGGAACATCGCCGGTCAGGTGGAAGGCCATGCCGGGATAGTCCGCACCCGCCCTGTCCAGGATCCCGGCGAGATGATCGGTGATCTCGACCACCGCAGCGTCGGGATTGTCGGGAAGGGCAAAGGTGATGACCACGCCGGCCACACCGCCATCCCGGGATACGAGCCGGCCGACCAGCTCCGGCTCGCCCAGCGCAATCGCCTCGATCCGCCCGATATCATCGGCCTCCAACGAAGCTGCATCCTCGATCAGCGCTTCGACGATCAGCTCGTCACCCTCGGCCCGGCTGTGGCTGAAATTGGCAAGCGAATCGACGCGGGTCGAATACGGCGTCGTCCAGGCGGCATCGGTCACCTCCTCGAGGACGGCGAGGGCCTCGCCGGCAAACACCGTGCCATCCCGGGGCGCAACCGCAATCAGCGCCAGGTTCGAGGCGCCATAGACCTGCTCGAAGGCGCTGAACGCAGCCAGATACGGATCGTCCCGGTCGAAAAGGCTGCGATAGTCATTGGTCACGCCGATGAACCTGACACCCGCAGCCAGGACAATCATCACCAACCCCGCAAGCGCAATCGTGCGCCAGCGGTATGTCAGCACCATGGCGACCAGCCGATCCAGCATGGCCGGGCGCACCAGTTCGGCAATCAGAGACGGGACCCGGAACCGCATCGATGCAATCTAGCCCGCAATCCGGAAGCTGAAAGGAAGGGGCCGCCGCCCCCCGGGATCCGGCACTACCATCCCGACGACTTCCCCGAGTGGACATGGTCCGGCAATTCCAGCCTGATCCCCTCCCTGTCAAACACGGACATGTCGAGAATCGCGGTCAGGTTCGAGACCTTCCCGGCCGAGGCAGGCGCCGCGCGCCGCGCCGATTCGGCGCCGCCATGCAGGACAAACCACACCCGGCGGCCGGGCACCTGCCGGCCGGGTTCCGCAGGATCGGCGATCAACGCGTCGGCGAGCGGATCGCCCGCATGGATGTGGCCGACATCGCGCTCCGCCCCTTCCGGATTGGCAGCCCTGCTTCGCTCGAAGCCCTCCCGATATGTGCCAGGTATCTTCATGGCCAGCAGCTCCGGTCACGATCATTCCTAAACCGACAACACAAAAACCGACAAACCAAATCAAACAGCTCGACAGAGCGCAAAAGCAAAACGCCGACAATGCAAGGCCGGGCACACCGAAGTCAACCCGGCAAAGCATCCCGTGTCAAGTGCGGGAACATTGATTGACTGCGGGTCCCGGTCGAGTCACCGGTATTCGTATAGCAACCCATCAACTGCCAAAAAGCCAGTTGATCCATTGATCCAGAGATGGGCCTTTTCCTTGCCATTCGGCGCACCCAGACGGCACCAGTGCCGAGCCGTATTCCATCATTTTACGGAGACAAATCAGATTGCATTGTGTTTCGAATTCATACCTTGGAAGAAAATAACCAATAATTCAACAGTTTGAACAGTATTCGCAGTCGACACAAGAACCTTTGTCGTGGAATCTGCACGGATTGAATGCAAGTGGCAGCCTGACAATGCATTGCCAACATGCTTGCCAATTCCGTCTGTTGCCGATTTCTAGACTTCCCGGTTTCCTTGGGAGGTGGCCTCGGACTGCTCAGCAACTGATCCGTCGCGGTCAGCCTGGCCATCAGGAGAACCAAGATCGGCGGCCACAAAGGCGACGATGTCCGGGAACGCCGCGAAACTGTTGATGCAGCTTAGATTGACCATGTCTTCGAGTTGGACAAGCCTTGGATGCAACGATCGCCGCCCGGAGACAGAATCTGCTGAAAACACCGGATCCGCAGTAGCTGGCGTCTGGTTGGAGCAGTCACGGTCTCTTCACAGCCTGAAACGATGGAACCCCGACAATATTCAAGGTATCGGGGACAAGGTCCTTTAGACAACATGATATGGTTGAAATGACGATTCGCGTCAGTTCGCAACCTGCTGGACGGTAACAGGCTGAATGAGTGGATTCCTGATTCAGGCAATTGTTCTGCTTGCTGCAGCGGTCATCGCTGTGCCGTTTTCCAAACGCCTTGGTCTTGGCACCGTGCTCGGTTACCTCTTTGCCGGCATCGTGGTTGGCCAGATCAGCGGGTTGCTGGGCACGCCTGATACCGGCCTGGTCGGGGTGGCAGAATTCGGCGTGGTGATGCTTCTCTTCGTCATCGGCCTGGAAATGGAGCCCGAAACCCTCTGGGATCTCCGCCACAAACTCATCGGTCTGGGCGGGCTCCAGATCGTTGTCACAACCTTCATCATTGCCGCCGCGGGAAGGACGCTTGGCCTGCCATGGGCAACGAGTATCGCGATCGGGATGGCACTCGCACTTTCTTCCACCGCAATGGTGATCCAGACGCTTTCCGAGAAGGGGCTCACCCAAACCAATGGTGGACGATCCGGCGTCTCGGTCTTGTTGACGCAGGATGTTGCCTTCATTCCGATGCTGGTCATCATTCCCCTCCTCGTCGTGTCGGACCAGTCGCAACCCGGTCAGGAAGAGACCGCCAGCCAGGCGATCGGCAAGGGGACGGGACCGACGCTTGCTATCATCGAGTCATTGCCAGCCTGGGGAGTCGCCGGGGTCATGCTGGCATCCATAGCCGTGATAATTCTTGGTGGGCGCTTTCTCTGCCGGCCCCTGTTCAGGTACATTGCGTCTTCCGGGCTGATGGAGATCTCGACCGCAGCGACACTGCTTCTCGTGGTCGGTACCGCGCTTCTGATGACGCTGGTCGGCCTGTCGCCGGCACTCGGGACCTTCCTTGCCGGGGTCGTTCTCGCCAACTCGGAATTCCGGCACGAATTGAAGTCAAACATTGAGCCATTCAAGGGCTTGCTGCTCGGGCTCTTCTTCATTGTTGTCGGGGCCGGAATCAATTTCGGGGTCCTGTTTGCGAATTTCCTTTCTGTGGTCGGGTTGACGCTCGGAATGATCGTTTGCAAGGCGATCGTCCTCCTGGCCCTTTCGCGGTTGTTCCGACTGCGCGGGCGCGACACATGGCTGTTCACACTGGGACTCGCCCAGGCAGGAGAATTCGGACTGGTTCTTCTGAGTTTCATGACCCAGACCAATGTCATCACCGAACAACTGGCCGACATACTCCTGCTCGTCGTCGCCTTGTCGATGATGCTGACTCCTGCCCTCTTCATTGGCTACGAACAGCTGGCAAAGCGCGTCGGCGATCCGGTCGACAGGCTTGCCGATTCCGACATTACCGGTGAAGGACCTGTGATCATTGCCGGGGGAGGAAGATTCGGACGGATTATCAACGAGGTGGCAACCGGCAACGGAATCCGAACGACGGTTCTGGACGGCGACATCAAGGTGATCAACCAGATGCGCGGACTGGGCGTAAAGGCATATCTCGGCGACCCTACGCGACCTGAACTTCTTGAAGCCGCCGGGATCAAGGACGCATCGGCCCTCGTCATTGCAATCGATGTCCCGGACAAGACCACCGAACTTGTCAGATACGCAAGACGGAGGCGTTCGGATCTGACAATCATCGCCAGGGCGCGTGACCGGGTTCACGCATTCCATCTCTACCAGGAGGGAGCGACGCAGATAGTCCGGGAGACCTTTGACAGTTCATTGCGCGCCGGTCGCTATGTTCTGCAGCGAATGGGTGTTCCCGAGGATGAGGCACATCAGCGCATCCGCCACTTTTACCGCTACGACCGGCATTCAACGCGTGAACTGGCGCTGGTCTGGGATCCAGACACACCGATCGAGAAGAACGAAGTCTACATCAAGCGACTGAAGGAACTCAGCAAGGAAATGATGCTTGGCCAGTTCGATGCATCCGAGGAACTGGCCGGGCCGGGCAGTGAGATCCTTCCTTCGGAAAGGCGAAGGCAGGCCGGCACGGAACCGCAGAATCCGGTCTCGGAAGTAGAAGCAAAGGAATCGAAGGTCGACCCCGAATAGCAGCAAGGCTCGGAGTCGCCGCAGATGCTCTCATGCTATGGAACCGGCAACGCTGGCTTCTCTGAAGGTTGCCATTCCGGAATGGCAGGCCACTGCCGAAATCAACACCTGCGCTGCGAGCGCCGCGCCGGACCCCTCGCCCAGCCTCATCCCGAGATCGAGAAGCGGCTCCTTGCCCAACCTTGCCAGAACCCGGCTGTGACCCGCCTCTGCGCTGCAGTGCCCCGCAACCGTATGCTCGAGTGCATCCCCTGCTTCTGACTGGATTGCAGCAACGGCGACCGAGCAAATGAATCCGTCCAGCACCACGGGAATCCGCAGGGTCCTGGCCTTGACGACTGCTCCGGCAATCGCAGCCATTTCCCGCCCGCCGAGCTTGCGCAACACATCCAGTCCGGCCGCCGGCCCAAACGGCCGATTGCAGCTAACTGCCCGAGCAACGACATCTACCTTGTGATCCAGTGCTTGACCCTCAACCCCGGTCCCCCTTCCTGTCCAGTCCTCCGCCGTACCGCCGAACAGAGCCAGCGCAACCGCCGCTGAACTGGTCGTGTTTCCAATTCCCATTTCGCCCGGAACAACCAGGTCTGCATCGCTGTCGATGGAGTCCCACCCCACCTGCAGAGCCTCGACAAATTCCGCAGCTGTCATTGCTTCGCCGCATGAAATATCACCGGTCGGGGCTTCCATCCGGATCGCCCGCACTCCGACATCGGCGCCGACCTGCCGGGCCAGTTGATTGATCGCTGCCCCTCCGGTTCTGAAATTTGCAACCATCTGTTCAGTGACAGCCGTTGGATAGGCAGAAATTCCCCGGGCAGCCACACCGTGATTGCCTGCAAACACGATGACCTGCGGGGACCTGATCCGCGGTCTCTCCTCTCCCCGCCACGAAGCATACCAGATCGCCAACTGTTCAAGCCGGCCGAGTGAGCCAGGCGGCTTCGTGAGGTTTGCATTTCTTTCCCGCGCCTTTCCGAGGATATCTTCGTCGGGAGCCGGAAGGGACTTCAATACCTGCCGGAACTCGGACAGGTCTCGGAATGACATGCTCTGGCGAACCATGAACAGTACTCGCGTTGAATCGCTGCTGGCCTTGCTATACCGCGTTGTCGATCCGGATGAACACAGTTTGGACCTCCATGAAACCCGGTTCCGAGAGTATTCCGCACCCCCGACACCTGCGTGCAGCCTTCTTGTTCTTGACGACGCTGCCGGTTGGTCCACAACCTGATGTCGAGTCTTCCGCCTTTTCGTCATGGGCTTGGCCGGTGGTTGGAGCATGTGTGGGAATTCTCGCTGGCTCCGTAGCGTTTCTGTCAATCCTTGCCGGCACCGGAACGGCCGTAGCCGCTCTTCTTTCAATCGCAGTCATGATCGTGGCAACGGGTGCCCTGCACGAGGACGGATTGGCTGACTCGGCGGACGGCCTGTTCGGCGGCGCGACCAGGGACAAACGCCTGGAAATCATGAGGGACAGCAGGATCGGCGCATACGGAGCCATCGCCATCGCCGTGTTCCTGATCGGGCGCCATGCCAGCCTGGACAACCTGCTGCAGGCCGGTCAGGTCTTTGGCCCGCTGATAGTTGCGTGCTCGGCATCCCGGGCTGCGATGCAGACCGTGCTCCGATTCCTTCCAATGGCACGTCCGGACGGATTGGCCGCCGGATTCGGTGTTCCGCCGAATCTGTCCGTGGCATCCGGATTGGTCGTGGCATCATTCCTGGCATTCCCTGTCGTAGGCTGGCAGTTCGCGCCTGCCATCGCCATCGCGCTGGCAACTGCCTTCGTCGTAGCCTGGCTTGCCACGAGGCGCATTGGCGGAGTCACGGGCGACGTTCTCGGGGCCGCCCAACAGTCAGCAGAGTTGTCGTGCATGATCTTCCTGGTTGCCGCCAGTTAGCGGAAACCTGCAATCGGCACCTGGACTCTCGCAATGATGGTCCTGGCAATTCTGAGCTGACCGAGACGGCAAGCCTGCTCTTGAACCTGTTAAGCTGACAGGAATTGCACCGAAGTGTTCGGAAGATGGGATCTTGTTCCTGCCCCTGACTACTTTTTGCGGGAGTTCAGGATCTTCACGATTGAGGCACCGGATTCTTCCTCGCTTTGGGATGTCACGATGGCAACCTCCCTCGTCAGCCTGTCAAGCGCCGATTCATAGAGTTGGCGCTCCGAATATGACTGTTCCCGCTGCTCATCGCGGCGGTGCAGGTCCCGAACGACTTCCGCAATTTGGATTATGTCGCCGGAATTGATCTTTTGTTCATATTCCTGGGCGCGCCGCGACCACATCAATCGCTTGACGACGGCCTTGCCCTTGAGGATGTCCAGGGCCATCCGGGCATCATCGGGAGTCGAGAGGCTTCTCATTCCGACCCCGGTTGCCTTGGCAGTGGGAACCCGCAGGGTCAGCTTGTCCTTCTCGACAAAGACGACGAACATCTCGAGTTCGGTGCCGGCAACCACCTGTCTCTCAATTTCCACGATCTTCCCGACACCGTGCGCAGGATAAACGACATGCTGCCCGACAGTGAAATTGAATGCCTTCCTTTTCTTGACCATCCGGTCAGCCCCTTTCACATTCGGATAACCGGAAGAACCGTTGCGGCCGCCCGTTCACATGGCTCATGAACCTTCCCCTGGCTTCTCCGAAAAGTACTTCTCAAGTTTACCTTCTTCATCCTCATGGCTCTCGGCGTCCGGAAGCGGTTCCCTGTGTTCGAAAATCACCGGCCAGATGTCGGAATATTTGCGGTTGAATTCGACCCAGTGCTCCGTGTCTGGCTCCGTGTCGGGAAGGATCGCGTCAACCGGGCATTCCGGCTCGCACACACCGCAATCGATGCACTCATCCGGGTGAATGACAAGCATGTTCTCACCTTCGTAAAAGCAATCGACCGGGCAAACCTCGACGCAGTCGGTGAATTTGCACGCAATGCACTTGTCAGTCACTACGTAGGTCATTGCGGCCTCTCGGGTAGGGAGAATCCTGACGGCAGGAGTTGGCTAGATATGACTGCAGGGTATCTCATTCAAGAACCAAATGCATGCAGTGGCCGGCGTCCACACACGCGGGATCAGGTCAGCCCACGGCACGAGTCAGAGCTTTTCCTTGAGTTCCAGCAACACGTTGAACGGGTTATCCGGATCAATTGATTTCTCTCGTTCATCCCGTCGGGTCGGGAGGTCCTTCTGATTTCGTGCTCCTCCCTTTTGCCCCTTCGGTCTCCGGAATTTGCGTCCGTTCTGACGCTTCTGCCCCTTGGAGTCGGTCGCACCGTCAGTCGTTGCGGGACCTGCAGGCCGATAGGAACGGGCCCGTCTCTTGGGCTGCCACGTAAAGGTAAATGCAATGACCATTTCGGGCTCGTCCGTGTGGCTGTCGCCATCCGAATCTTGCATCCCTGCTTTGGTTTCCTCGGCCGGTTCAACTTCCGCGGCCGGTTCAACTTCCGCGGTCGCGTCATCCGCGCTCCCGATTGCTGGATCCCCTGCCGGCTCTGTTGTGGACTCCGCCTCGACGGGCCCGGGCCCATCCCCGGTTTCCTCACCCGCTGCATCAACCGACCTGTCCGGGACAACTTCATCCTGCTCGGGCGCCGTCTTCACCTTGAGCCGTTCAAATCTTGCCGCCTTGTAACCCAGTCCGCTCATCAACTCGGCAAATCCCTCGAGCGACAAGCCGGTGATCGACAACATGTCAGCGGTTGCTTCAAAGCCTTGACGGCTATCCATTTCCCGCAACATGTTCAGCAGGCGTTCCAGCATATCAATGCGAATTGCCAGCTTGCCGACCTTGCTGTATCCCGAAAGCGGATAGTAACCGTCCGGCATTTCAGGATCGGCCGGTAGGGTCACCAGACCCGGCGGAGGAGGAGCGGGAAACTCTGACAGCCCGTTTGCCAGCGACCAGAGGACGATCCGCCAGCGAGTTGCTTCCGGTCTTAGGACTGGATGCACGTACACCGTGCGCTGCCCGAACCTGACACCGTGCCTTCGCAGCAATTTTCTGTTTTCCTGGTCGAGTTCCTTTACGTCGTTTGCGATCCGGGATCGGTCAATCACGCCGAAGGCTTCCACGATTCGGTATGCCACACCCCGGGCCAGGCCTGTGATCTCCTCGTCGGCCGCGAGGTTCTTGATGGCTTCGCAACAGTTGGAGATCTTCTGTTCCACGAATGCAGTCAGGCGCCGTTCAACCCTTTCCCGAACCTCCGCACCAGCCTGTTCATCAACGAAGACTTCGACTTCCGGCTCCAGCCCGCCATTGCCTCGAAGGAGCTTGCCAACCGAATGCTCGCCCCACATCAATCCGCCTTGCTCGGTCAGGTCAAACTCCGTATTCGGCGCGTTGTAGAGCCGGTTTGCCCGGAGGGCAAATTCCGGCACCAGGACCCTCTGACTTGCGGCTCTTACGGCCCGCGCTTCTTCCGAGGTGGATGTTGAGGCCTGAACAAATCTGAATCCTTCAATCTTTCCGACATGCTCGCCTTCGACATCGACTTCGCCCTGAGCATTCACGCTGGTCACTAATCTCTCCTTTTGCTTCATGTGCTTAAGCAACACGCTCGTCCGTCTGTCAACGAAGCGTTTGGTCAGTCCGAGATGCAGGGCATCCGAAATCCTGTCTTCAACTGCACGCGTCCGCTCGCGCCAATAGCCTGTGTTCTCGACCCAGTCTGGCCGTTGCGAGACATATGTCCATGTTCGAATACCCGCAATCCTGCGTGCCAGGACATCCACTTCGCCATCGATACGGTCAATCTGACGGACCCGTTCTTCCAGCCAGTCATCCGGAATTGACCCCAAATCACGAATGAACGTGAAAACCCTGCTGATCAGGCTAGCATGTTCCCCGGGTGACGCATTCATGAAGTTAGGGATCTGGCAGACACCCCATAACAACCTCACATCGACCGGCGATTGGGACCTCTGCCGGATATCTGCCACTTCCGACAGCTCGCTCAGTGCGCTCACATCCTCCGCTTCCCTCGCCCGCGCCAGCATCCGGTGTTCACTGATCTGGCGCAGTGAGGCAAGCAGCGTGTCAATGGATCTGAAATCCAGATCGGAATTGCGCCACTGCAGAGCGTGCAGGTTCTGGAACCGGTTTTCCTCGATGGCGGCAACCGTTTCCGGGTCCAGTGGTTCTACATCGGCGGTAATGCCAAATGTTCCGGGCTTCCTGAACCTTCCCGCGCGTCCGGCAATCTGGGCAATTTCGTTCGGAGCCAGCCTGCGAATCTTGGCGCCGTCAAATTTCGTCAGGCCAACAAAGGCGACATGATCAATATTGAGGTTGAGACCCATGCCTATTGCATCGGTTGCGACAAGAAAATCCACATCGCCGTTCTGGTAGAGTTCGACCTGGGCATTGCGTGTCCGGGGGCTCAGAGCCCCCATGACCACGGCGGCCCCACCTCTCTGGCGCCTGACGAGTTCGGCAACCGCGTACACCTCTTCAACCGAGAACGCGACAAGTGCCGAGCGCGGTCGCATGCGTGAAATCTTGCGCGATCCCGAGAAGCTCAGGCTGGACAACCTCATTCTGCGTTCGAATTGCACTCCGTCCACCAGTTTTGCAATCGCGGGGCGCATCGTGTCCGACCCGAGAAACAGCGTCTCCATCTGCCCGCGAGCCCTCAACAGCCTGTCGGTAAAAACATGGCCGCGCTCGCGGTCGCCGCAAAGCTGGATTTCATCGACACAGAGAAAATCCGCCCCGCTGGCGACGGGCATCGCCTCGACAGTGCACACCCAATACTTGGCCCTTGGCGGAATTATCCTTTCCTCGCCCGTGATGAGCGCCACCGAAGATGGACCGCGTTCTATCCTGACCTTGTCGTAGACTTCCCTCGCAAGAAGGCGCAGCGGCAACCCGATGACTCCTGTTCGGTGGGAAAGCATCTGCGCGATCGCGAACCGGGTCTTTCCCGTGTTCGTGGGTCCAAGAACCGCCTTGATGCGGCTGCCGTTTACAGCGGTCTTCACGTCTCGTCCGGATCAGATTGTCAGGTCAGAGGTCTTCTTCCTGAGCCGGGCAATGGTCTCCGCAAGACCCTGACGAGAGGGATAGATCTCATGAACAAGTTCGAAGGCCTTCAATGCCCTGAGATAGTCCCCCCTCCGTTCCATGATCATCCCGAAGCCCGAAAGTGCACCGAAATGGCGGGGTTCCAGCATCAGAGTCCGGCCAATGTCGTTCAGGGACAGCTCGTGATGCCCGGCGAGAAAGTATGCGGTGGCCCGCGCATTCCAGCCCTCGGCAAAATCCGGGGCATGTTCGACCAGGGCGCTCAAATGCCGGATTGCCGATTTGTAGTCGCTACCCGAAATGGCATTTCGCCCTCTTTGCAACAAAAGGTTCATGGCTGGCGAACCGGAGTCGGACAATTCAAGATTGATCTCGTGTTCGATGTGTTTCGCCGTCGTCAATTCCGCAGTCTTCAACTGGTCAAAAAGAGCGTCAAGCCTGTCACCGAATCCGCCCTCAGCGGAAAGGCACGCCGCCGTTGCGAGAAGAAACGCTGCAGACAGGGTTGTTCTCTTGGCCGCGCTGAACAGTTTCGTGATCTGCGCCATTGACCTATACATACCCGATACCGATCTATGATCGGCGATTGCAGATACACAGTATAGCATATGGATACACCTGTCACCAAAGCAATGTCGGCACTTCGCGACATCTTTCCCAACGGTTCCGATGCAACCGTGACTTTCGACATAGCCAATGTCGGCAGCATAACACTTGACCGGAACGGTGTTCGCGAAGGCAAGGCTGATGCGGACCTTGTCGTGCGTGCAGACGCTGCGACACTTGCCGGCATCCTCGACGGAGAACTCAACCCAATGTCGATGTATCTCTCCGGAAAGATCCTGGTTACCGGGGATCTCGGGCTGGCAACCCGGCTTGTCGAGAAGCTCAAGCAATGATGGAGCCAGCCCCCCTCCATCGCGACATAATGCACCCGGCACCCGAAGGGTCTGCCTGGTGGCTGCATGCACCCGACGGCGTCAGGCTCAGGCTGGCGACCTGGCCGACGGGACGCCGCGGAACAATCCTCTTCTTCAATGGCCGGACCGAGTACGTTGAAAAATACGGAATGGCCGCCCGGGAATTCGGTGAACGGGGATTTGCATTCGCGACCATGGACTGGAGAGGACAGGGCCTATCGGACTCCGACGGCAGCCGGCCCGGCCTGTGCCATGTCGACGACTTTTCCGAGTTCCAGCTGGACATTCGCGCAGCGTGCGATGCCATGACCGAAATCGAACTGCCGCGCCCGTTCTTCCTGGTCGCGCACTCGATGGGAGGAGCAATCGGCCTGCGGGCCCTGCAGAAGGGTGTGCCCGTGAACGCGGCCATGTTCTGCGCGCCCATGTGGAGGATCTATCTTTCGCGATTTGTCCGTCGAGCGGCAAAGTACCTTTCCTCGACAGCTACCCGGGTTGGACTGTCCAGGCAGTTTGTTGTCGGTTCCGGAAGACGAAACTACGTGGAACTCTCCAGTCCCGGGCGAAACAGGCTCACATCTGATGTTGCCATGTACACCTTCTTGCGCAAGCAACTCCACCATCGCCCGGAACTCACCCGGGGAGGACCCTCCTATGGATGGATAAGTGCAGCGCTGCGCGAGTGCCGCAGCCTGTTGGAAGAACCGCCGCCCAGGATTCCTACTGTCGTCCTGCTCGGATCAGACGAGAGGATCATCGACCCGAAGGCAGTGCGCATCATCTGTGGAAACTGGCCGGAGGCGGAACTGGAATTGCTTCCGGGGGCGCGTCATGAACTGCTGATGGAAACCGAAGCAATTCGCAAACATGTCTTCGACAGGGCAACTGCGTTCTTTTCGAGCTATTCCTGAAAGGCCAATAACTCCAGCGCAGCCTTGTGCAGTTCCGGGGTCGCTGCAGCGATCAATCGCGAACGGTCATGCGCCGGCTTCCCTGACCAGTCGGTTGCAATGCCGCCGGCAGCCTGAACCACGGCTATGGGTGCATGGATGTCGTAAGGGTTCAACCCGGCTTCCACAACCAGATCGATATGCCCGCATGCCAGCAGTGCATAGGCGTAGCAATCCATGCCAAATCGCGTCAGCATGGTTCGCGCCGACAGCTTCTCGAACGCCTCCCGCTCAGCCCGTGTTCCGATTTCCGGCAATGTCGTGAACAGAATTGCATCCCGAACCCTGCTGGTATTTCTCACCCTCATCACCTTGGGCCCGAGCGGGCCGCGCATGACTGTCCTGCCGAATCCGCCTTCGAAACGCTCTCCTATATAGGGTTGATCGATTATGCCGTAGAGAGGGCCGTTCTCATCCGACACCGCTATCAATACGCCCCAGACCGGTGAGCCGCTCACGAACGAACGGGTACCATCGATCGGATCGAGCACCCATTTCAGTCCGGTGCCACCGCTTGATGGTGCAAACTCCTCGCCAAGGATGGCGTCATCGGGGCGCCGCGCCGCGAGGACCCGCCGCATTGCACTTTCCGTGTTGCGATCCGCTTCGGTGACGGGATCCCATCCGCCACTGCTGTCCTTGTTTTCCGCTTGAAGGCCAGAACTGCGAAACACCGCCAGCGATTCGATGCGCGCGGCATCGGCCATCTCCCTGGCTACATCAATAAGTTCTTCTTCCAGTTCAGGGTTGAGATGCTTCATTCCCGGCCCAACATTCTCGTTTCATGACAAGCGCGGCCCAACCTGCCCTCTTAAGTGCCCCGCATGCGAATAGGTAGATTGCCGGTCCATCGCAAGCCCCGATCAATTGACAGTTCGCCGGGAGACGGTCCCGTGCCCGGCTCCGGGGTTGCCGGTCCTGGTGTAAATGGTTCAGGCCGTTGGCCGGCAACCGGGATGGTTAAAAGGGTAACCTGCCATCTCACGGGAGACAAGGTTCGCGGCATTGAGTCGAGGACAGGCAGACCTTTGTGGTGTCGATGTTGCCAAACAGGCAAACACTGAATCCGGTGGAGCCGGGCAGTTCATAATCAGTTGTATGGCCGTCACTTTCGTAACTCACTTGCGTCTGATAGTTCGCGACATCGGACAGAGCCGACGGCCACCAGAGGTTCCCATGAGAGCAATGCAGATCACAGACTACGGTCATCCCTTGCAGCCCGCGGATGTTCCGTTGCCCGAGCCAGAAGACGGGAGCGCCCGAATCAGGGTTGATGCTGCGGGAATAAACTTTGCCGACCTGCTCCAGGTTGCCGGAACCTATCAGGAGCGACCCTCTCTTCCATTCTCGCCCGGGATGGAAATCTGTGGACGAGTCGACTGCATAAATGATCCTCACTCGGAGCTGGAAGTGGGTCAAAGGGTGATCGCATATGTCGGACATGGCGGGCTGGCGGAATTCTGCTGTGCCCCTTCGTCACACTGCATCGCCATCCCCGAAGAACTGCCCGCCAAGGTCGCTGCGGGCTTTCTCATTGCCTACGGAACTTCCCATGTCGCCCTTGACCACCGCGCCAATCTTAAACCCGGCGAACGTCTGCTCGTGCTTGGAGCAGCCGGTGGAATCGGTTTGACCGCGATCGAGATCGGCAAACTCATGGGGGCCGATGTCATTGCAGCCGCCCGCGGCAAGGCCAAGATTGAGTGTGCACTGAAGGCTGGGGCCGACCACGTCATTGACACGAACCATGAGGACATTCGAGAGACAGTCAGGAAACTGGGCGGTGCGGATGTCGTGTTTGATCCGGTTGGAGGTGACCAGTTCAAGGCGGCCATGCGTTCGGCCAATCCCGAAGCCCGGCTGCTGCCAATCGGATTCGCTTCCGGAGACGTGCCGCAGATCCCTGCCAACATACTCCTGGTCAAGAACCTGACCGTGATCGGCATCTATTGGGGCGGATACCGGGAATTCCGGCCGGAAGTCATCACTGGCAGTGCGCGCACGCTGCTGTCATGGCTTGAGGCGGGAAGGTTGCAACCAACGATCAGTCACGTTTATTCACTGGAGGAAGCCAACAGCGCGCTGGCCATGTTGCGCCAGAGGAAGTCGGTCGGCAAGGTTGTCATCAAGGTCAGGGAAGATCACTAGGGTTTCGTCGTAGCCAGACACGGTACGACTCTCGAATGCGACATTGCAGTTTTCATCGCGTTGGCAGACACTGCTGTCCGACCACAAGCGGGTGAAGTACCGGAATTGACCATCGGCGAAGACACGATCCTCGACGTCGAGGACCTTGAAACTGTATTCTCAACGCGAGACGCAGACATCTTCGCTGTCAACCAGGTCAGTTTCAGCCTCAGGGCGGGCGAGGTTCTCGGCGTTGTGGGCGAATCCGGTTCCGGCAAGTCGGTCACGATGATGTCGCTGCTCGGTCTGCTTCCGTCTCCCCCTGCGGAAATCCGCGGTGGCCGTGTCGTCTTCGACGGCAGGGAACTCCTCCGGATGAGCGAACACGAACTCAGGAACGTCAGGGGCAGCCAGATCGGTTTCATTTTCCAGGATCCCATGACTTCACTGAATCCGGTATTCACGGTCGGGTTCCAACTGACCGAGTCGTTGAGACGTCACCTCCGCATGACCCGCGACGAAGCCAGAAGGAAGGCGGCGGATCTCCTGGACCTTGTTGGTATTCCGGACCCGTCGAAGCGACTTCGTGATTTTCCTCACCAGTTTTCCGGGGGAATGCGGCAAAGAGTCATGATTGCGATCGCCCTTGCATGCCAGCCAAAGGTCCTGATTGCGGACGAACCCACCACCGCGCTGGATGTAACCATCCAGGCACAGATCCTGGAACTGGTAAGGGACTTGAGGGAAAAGTTCGGAATGGCGATAATCTGGATTACACATGATCTCGGGGTCATTGCCGGAATCGCCGACCGGGTAATTGTCATGTACGGTGGGCAGATCGTCGAACATGCGCCCGTGGACGAGTTGTTCCACAATCCCAGCCACCCCTATACCAGGGCATTGCTGGACACAGTCCCGGCAGTCCGGGGAAAACGGGCGCCAAAACTGAATTCGATCAAGGGTATCACGCCCACATTGACCAGCCCGCCATCGGCCTGTGCATTCATGCCGCGGTGCCGCTTTGCCTTCGGCCGTTGTGCAGGTGAAATTCCCTTGAGAAGGGAGCTTCAGCCCGGGCACGACGTTGCCTGTTTCCTGCACCAGGATGACCAGGCGGCTGTAAATGGCTGAAACTGGTAGTCCGGTGGATGCGCTGGTCGAGGTGCGCGACCTGAAGGTCTACTTTCCGATCACCGCGGGCGTGTTGAGACGCAGGGTTGGCGAGGTCCGGGCAGTTGACAACGTGTCATTCGACATACTCGACGGCGAAACTCTGGGTCTTGTCGGTGAATCAGGGTGCGGCAAGTCGACAACTGCGCGAGCGATCCTCCGGCTGACCGATATCACTTCCGGGAGCATACGGATCAATGGCGTCGATATCGCGGGCGCCGATGGCGAAACGGTGCGCCGATTCAGGCCATTGATGCAGATGATATTCCAGGATCCGCAGGCCAGCCTGAATCCGCGCATGACGGTTTCGGAGATCATCGGCGAACCGCTGACTGAACACGTCAAGTCCACTTCGAAGGAGAGGCAAGCCAGGGTTTATGAACTCATGGAGTCGGTCGGATTGAACAAGGATCATGCCAATCGCTATCCCCACGAGTTTTCGGGTGGCCAGAGGCAGAGGATCGGGATTGCCAGGGCACTTGCGCTCAACCCCAAACTCATCATCTGCGACGAACCGATTGCAGCTCTTGATGTGTCGATCCAGGCCCAGGTCGTCAACCTGCTGGAAGAATTGCAGGAGAAACTTCGGTTGACCTATCTCTTCATTAGTCATGACCTCGGCATGGTTCGCCATATCGCGGACCGGGTGGCGGTCATGTATCTTGGAACCATCGTCGAACTCGCATCCCGGTCGGAGTTGTACGAGAATCCCAGGCATCCCTATACCGAGGCATTGCTCTCGGCTGTTCCGGAAGCTGACCCGAAGGTCGAACGGGAAAGACAGCGGATAATTCTTGAAGGTGATGTACCTTCACCAGCAAGGGCGCCTCAAGGCTGCGTGTTCTGCACGCGTTGCCCGAAAGCCATCGAAATCTGCTGGAAGCAGCGGCCAACTTTTGCAATGATTGGCCCAAGCCGGTTCGCGGCCTGTCACTTGGCGACTCCAGACGATTCCGATCTGAAGTCCTACGCGGAAAGCTCAATTGAACCCAAGAAAGGAGATTGACCCGTGAA
The DNA here is from genome assembly GCA_963664715.2 of Paracoccaceae bacterium. GTDB lineage: Bacteria > Pseudomonadota > Alphaproteobacteria > Rhodobacterales > Rhodobacteraceae > JAPOXR01. The sequence goes on along the minus strand of CAXXUY010000001.1, from coordinate 740,520 downwards.
ACTGTCAACCTACACTACTGCAACCCTGGCTGCCGGCGCTTTCCTGTTCGCTGCAGCAGCTCAGGCAGAAAGGGGATCGGACGGCCATGTAAGCATCATATACTGGCAGGCTCCCTCGATCCTGAACCCCTACCTGTCCGGCGGCACCAAGGACCTGGAATCTTCATCGCTCGTCATCGAGCCTCTCGGTCGCCACGATTCTGACGGCAATCTCGTTCCGTGGCTGGCTGAATCAGTTCCGACGGTATCAAATGGCGGCGTTGCCGCTGACCTGACCTCGATCACCTGGAAATTGAGAGATGGGCTGGTCTGGTCGGACGGAACACCGGTCACATCCGGGGACGTCGTCTTTACCGCGGAGTATTGCATGCATCCTGAAGGTGGGTGCGCCCAGCTGAGCAATTTCGACAACGTGGCTTCGGTCGAGGCAATTGACAATCTGACGGTAAAGATCACCTTCGATGTCCCGAAGCCCTACCCCTATTCGGTCTTCGTCGGTGCCCAGTCACCGATAATCCAGAAGGCCCAGTTCCAGGATTGCCTTGGAGCCCGGGCACCGGAATGCACCGAACAGAACTTCAACCCAATCGGTACCGGTCCGTTCAAGGTCGTTGAATTCCGTCCGAATGACGTGATCACCATGGAAGCAAACCCCAACTACCGGGATCCCGGCAAGCCCGCTTTCGCGACCCTGACATTCAAGGGAGGAGGCGATGCGACGGCGGCGGCTCGGGCGGTACTCGAAACAGGTGAATTCGACTATGCCTGGAACCTCCAACTTGCGCCTGATGTCCTCCAGAACATGCAGGAAGCCGGCAAGGGAACCGTCGTCTCCGCCTTCGGAACGCTCGTCGAGAGGCTGATGATAAACCTCACAGACCCTAATCCGGCACTCGGGGACGAGCGTTCGACAACAATGCACCCTCATCCGTTCCTCGTCGACAAGGATGTCCGGCAGGCGCTGTCAATGGCCATTGACCGTGAACTGCTTGTCGAAATCGGATACGGTCAGGCCGGCAAACCGACCTGCAATGTCGTGCCAGCGCCGGCAATCTACGCTTCCATGGCGAATGACAGCTGCCTGGTTCAGGATGTCGATGGAGCCAACCAGCTCCTCGACGAGGCTGGCTGGGTCCGCGGTGGCGACGGTGTCCGCGAGAGGGACGGTGTGCGCCTCTCGATGCTGTACCAGACATCGACCAATGCGGTCAGGCAAGACTTCCAGGCGCTGATCAAGCAGTGGTGGTCCGAGATCGGTGTCGAAACCGAGCTCCGGAACATCAGCGCATCCGTGTTCTTCGGCAGTGACCCGGGCAGTCCGGATACCTTCCAGAAGTTCTATGCTGACATCGAAATGTATGCGAACAACTTCGAAGGCGCCGATCCCGAGACCTATCTTGGCAACTGGAGGTGCGGTAACGAGCCAAGGCCTGACACCCAGTGGCAGGGTTCAAACATGCCGCGCTTCTGCAATGACGAGTATGACGCTTTGCTCGCTCAGATGGCGAAGACCGGAGACATCGACGAGCGCGCCAGGCTCGGCAAGGCGATGAACGATATACTCATGCAGGATTACGTCATGCTACCCCTCGTTCACCGCGGCCGCGTTTCTGCTCATTCGAATTCCCTGGGTGGCGTGAAGCTCAACACCTGGGACTCCGAACTCTGGAACGCTGCCGACTGGCATCGTATCAAGTAACCGACAAGTGGCAGGAGTCCGGGGCGGCGCCCCGGACTCCTGCCCGATTGAGAACACGGCCAGGCCCCTTCGCCCACAGGAACGATGTTTCACTACACCATTCGCAGGTTGCTGTTCGCAGTACCGACTCTCTTGCTGATCAGCCTGATCCTGTTCCTGCTGCTTGACCTGGCGCCGGGAGACCCGACTGCCCAATTGCCATTGACGATTCCACCGGAAGTGAAGGAGAGAATCCGGGTCTCGCTCGGTCTGGGAGAGCCGATATACATCCGTTACCTGTTGTGGCTTCAGCAGTTCTTCGTGAACGAACCGCTGCATCTCCTGTCCGAACTCACCGGTTGGGAGCTTGCCGGCGATCGCCAGAGGGTCATTTCCTGGCAGACCCGATCTCCGGTCGTCGACATCGTGGCCCAGCGCCTTCCGCAGACGCTCTGGGTTGTCGGGCTTTCCTATGTCGTGGGTGTCGCAATTGCCTTGCCGATCGGCATTATTTCGGCCTACCGCCAGTATTCCTGGTTCGACCAGGTGGGCACATTTGTCTCCATGGTCGGCTTCTCGGTGCCGACATTCTTCACCGGTGTTGTCCTTATCGTCGTGTTTTCAGTCAATCTCGGCTGGTTGCCGAGCATCTACGACACGACGCATGTCGTGACCGACTGGGACAGTTTCTTGTTCCAGATCCGTCAGTTGCTGATGCCTGTCTTCGTGCTTGCCCTGTTCAATGCCGCCCAGATCAGCCGCTTCATGCGGGCTTCGATGCTTGACAATCTCAACCTCGACTACGTTCGAACGGCGCGCTCCAAGGGTCTGACGGAACGGGTTGTCGTCCTGGTTCACGTACTGCGCAATTCGATGATCCCGGTGGTAACGGTGATCGCCCTGGGAGTTCCGTCGGTCTTTGGCGGCGCTATCATCACCGAACAGATTTTCAAGGTGAACGGACTTGGGCAACTGCTGATTATCGCGATCGAGGCAAGCGACATCCCGATGGTGCAGACGCTTGCCTTCATCTTCGCGGTCCTGATCGTCCTGTTCAACCTCATCGCCGACATCCTTTACGGAATACTGGATCCCAGGATTCGCTATGACTGACGCGGCCGAATTCTCCGCGCCGCCGCGAACGCATTGGCAAGCGGTCTGGCAACAATTCAAGAGCCACAAGGGCGCTGTTGCGGGCAGTGCATTCTTTGCACTGGTCTTGCTTGGTGTCACATTCGGCCCGGAGCTATGGACGATCGATCCTCAGCACATCGACATACGCGCAAGAAACTCCGGGACCAGCCTCGCCCATCCGCTCGGGACAGATCAACTTGGCCGCGACACTCTGGCAAGAATAATGGCAGGCGGGCGGACCTCCGTAGCGGTCGGTATGACCGCGATGCTGCTGTCACTGATTCTTGGCACGGCTGTCGGTGTCATTGCCGGATTCTTCCGACGTCTGGATGGGCCACTCATGAGGCTGACGGACCTGTTCCTTGCGCTCCCGCTCTTGCCGCTCCTGCTGGTCATCATCATGTTGTTCCGGGATGCCCTGCGAACGGCCTTCGGTCCGGAAACCGGGATCTTCATTCTGATCGTGTTCGTGATCGGAATCACCAGCTGGATGCAGACGGCCAGGATCGTCCGCGGAGACGTGCTTGCACTCAAGGAGAGGGAGTTCGTGCTGGCTGCCAGGTCGATCGGGACACCGCCGAGAAGGCTGATCACGCGGCATATCCTTCCCAATGTAATGTCTCCCATCATGGTTTCGGCCACTCTGGGAATTGCAACGGCAATTATCACGGAGTCCGCCCTTTCCTTTCTGGGACTCGGTTTTCCTTCTGACTTTCCGACCTGGGGACGTCTGCTCTACGATTCAACAGATTATCTTCAGCAATATCCGGAACGGGTGATCTGGCCAGGCTTGGCGATTTCGCTGACGGTTCTGTCCGTGAATTACATGGGTGACGGGTTGCGCGACGCGCTTGATCCCAGGATTCGCACCAGGTGACCGGCACTTCCAGCAGCCGTTGCCGCGGTTGTCGTGTTTGGCAGGGCCACTCCTGCGTTCCGTGCAGCCATTTGGCCTGGCGATTACTGAATTGTTAGATCGGAACAATCGCCAAACCTTGAAATTCCGGGCGCAAATCACGATAATGGAAATGGAGTGAACTCGTACGTTCCTGTACGCACACAGCACGGAGCTAATTGATGAGAACAATCGGAGTGACCGGACGGACCCGTACGGCCGTAGGCGCCAGAATTGATGAAGGCCTGCGGGCCCATATGAACCGAGTCTACGGGCTTATGTCCGCAGCGATGCTGATCACCGGCATAATTGCGTATCTCGTAGGCACAAACAACGCGTTGCTGTTCGCCATTTACAGCACACCGCTCCAGTGGGTCGTCATGCTTGCGCCGCTGGGTGTTGTCTTCTGGCTCAGCGCAGCCATCAACAGGATGCGAGTGGCGACCGCACAGCTGGTGTTTTGGGGATTCTCTGCCCTGATGGGGTTGTCGATTTCCTACATCTTCGCTGTCTACACGGCGTTTTCCATAACCCAGGTCTTCCTGATAACCGCAGTCGCATTCGCGGGCCTCAGCCTCGTGGGTTACACGACGAAGAAAGACCTCAGCGCTATGGGAGCGTTCCTGATCATGGGACTGATCGGGATCATCCTCGCGATGGTCGTCAACATATTTCTGGGGTCGCCTGCGGTCGCATTCGCCGTATCGGTGCTAGGAGTCCTGATTTTTGCCGGCTTGACCGCCTATGACACGCAGAGGATCAAGAATAACTATATCGAGATGGCAACGGCGGGTAACAGTGATTGGCTTGAGAAATCGGCCATCATGGGTGCGCTCAGCCTGTACCTCAATTTCCTGAACATGTTCCTCTTGCTGCTGCAGCTGTTTGGCAACCGCAACTGACCTGGTTCAAATCGACGAACAGAAGTGGCCGGACCTGTCCGGCCATTTCATTTTGGGAGTCAGTGTCACCGCCGAATTCGATTGGTGCCACCAAGCTGGCCTGATCCGGAATCGGAAGACAGTTGCGGGGACAGGCTGACGGCGGATTACCGCTGCGTCATGAACTGAAGTCGGCTTTGCCGTAAGCGTTTTCCGTTCGCCGTTCAGCAAGATGCCATTCGGCTACTTGATCTTGCCTTCCTTGTACTCGACATGCTTGCGGGCAACCGGATCAAACTTCCGGACCGTCATCTTCTCCGGCATGTTCCGAGTATTCTTCCTCGTGACGTAGAAATGCCCGGTTCCGGCCGTCGAATTCAGCCTGATCTTGATCGTTGCCGGTTTTGCCATGAGAATGCTCCGTCAGATGCCGTCACCTCGACCAGCAAACCGCCTGGCTGCCGGAAGAAAAGGGACAATGACTCCTTCAATCAGGAATGTCAATCACCGCTGAACTGCCACTGGAGCATCCATTGGCGCCGGAGCCAGGACTCGAATCCGGATCTTGAGGATTTCAGCGGGATAGAAAAACTCCCGCGCTGTTTGCATCCGCATCGACCTGACTTGCCATTCAAAGTGAATTGTTCAGTGGCAGCGAACTTCTTCGATGCGCGCGAATCTGGTCTCCGTTCAGTCACGAGAATCCAGGGTCCGCCGTGGCATGGAATTGATCGACACACGGGAAGAAACGAATGTCAGTGGCAAGTTTGCCGGCGGAAGTGGTCCATTTGAGAGGATTGGGAACTTCGTTGAGTTAGTCGATGAATCGATGTTGCGACCATGGGAGGCCCTGTCCAGCTGCATTTCTCTCGCGGGGCGGGCGCTCCTGGCAAATTCAGCGGGATTTGCCGCAAGCCGGTTGCCGAGAACCGCAATTCATCAGGTTCGGCCGATAGTACTGGAGTGTGAACCGGGTTGCCGGCGCCGCCGACCACGAGAGCCGGAACCGGGGCCTGGCAGACAAGACGGGTACAATCAGCGGCACCAGATCCGGAACCAGCGCCCAGTCCGAAGCCGCGGCATGATGGCCGTTGATACGATCTGTCTAGATGCTACGCATTCAGCCCGTCCATTCGAGGATCGAAACCTGGCGACCGGTGGCAGGCAAGCGGAACGATTCCCACGATCAACATCAGCCGCTCGCGGCCAGGTATAGCCAGTCAACAAATCCCTGTCCTGAGTCAGTTGCTGAAAAATGCAGCTTGGAAAAGAGGAAGCCACAGACTTCCCGGACCATCTCGAAGGCCAGCCTGTCCGACGTCAGGGGAAGCCGGGAAATCCACCAAGCCGAAACGATATTGGCAGGGAAACAACAACATCGTCCTGCCTCGGGCCCCGCTTTCTTGCACGCAGTGCGACGGAGGTGGTTTGGCGAGTTTCCACATCATCGAGGCTCTTCCGGACAAATTGACTGGCCTTCCCCATGCGCGGCACGAGAACGGTCCCGTTTGCCATTGACCAGTTGAACCGGACACAAGGGTGACGGTGGAAGCTGGATCAGGGAGCTGAATTTCTGCCGAAATGGACAGGTCAGCATGACCGATGAGTCACCCCCACCTCGCGTCGCGCCCAGGATCAGTTCGGTGCAGCGAATGCGAGCAAATCGGGTTGGAGTGGTTTGTACGCCCAAAGAAGCGAAATGGCGGTCGGATTTCTTGTTTGATCACGAGTTCGATACTTGACCGGAATCGCAACAGGCAAGGACTCTCTGACGCTTGATCGCCAAATCGAGAGTGGGTTCACTCACAAGGACAGTCTTGGCCTGGGAAAGTATGACATTGAGTACCGGTTGCCTTGCGCGGCGCCAGGATTCGGTGAACTGAAGCACATAGCAATCCGCGATGAAGACGATGCGCGTCAGTACCGGCTGCATCCCGGTGAAAATCCTCGGAATCTGGATCCAGAGTCTCCTGATAATCTCATTGTATCTCGCGTTACGGAACCGGCGGCTGCCAAATGACTCAAGCCAGGCGGATGTTCCAGATCCGATTCCGTTTTGTTTTCGTTGAGGACCCAACTATTGTCCGGAACGGACAAGTACGACTGGGTAGTGCGGCTTGAAGGAATGGCCCCGGCAACCCGCACGACTGATGGAAGTCGAGATGGGGATACGCCTCTATTTCAATGCAGATTGTCCGGGCTGTGCCCGGCAGGCCGCCCGCACGTCTCGTATGGATTGGCTGAGCCGGGTCGAATTGAGGACCGATGTGTCTCCGCTGGGGGTGGTGCCGAAGGGTGAAATCGTCGTGGTCGAAAGGAAGAATGGCCGCATATTCACAGGTGCGTATGCGACTCGCAAGGTGTGCCTCCAGGTTCCCTTGCTGTTTCCTTACGGCCTCGTTCTCTTCGTACCGCCATTCCTGAAGATCGCAGGGCGAAAGAAGATGGGATGCAATGGCGACGCGTGCGAGATTTGACACTCTTTTGCTACTTGCCGTCGCCTTTTTCCAACTGATCGCCCGGGCTGCCCACAATCAAGCCCATATCGTTGCAGGTGTTGAGAGGCTCCTTGGCAACCGGTGTTCATAATGCTGATCGTTACGATCATGCCTCGGGTTGCCAATTGAACACGTCCTGGCACACCGTCTGCACCTTCCTCTCCATGCCTGCGGGGATTGCTTCGGAAGGGCAAATGTCCAGAATTCTCCGGCGAGGCGCAAGGCGCGTTGGCAGTCAAGCTGACTCCCACAACAGTTGCGAGAAACAACTGGTTTCGACCACGGATGTTGCTCTCAACTAGCCAAAACGTTTCGTCACCTATCCGCATGTGGACTTGAGCGGCGCCCGAGTTTCCCTTTCCCTGTAAACTGGGCAAACAGGGTGCAGAGCGCGATGCAGGGGGCCAGGAATTCAAACCAGCTGTGGTTGCTAGCCTCGCCCGGGCTTGTCTTCTTCACGATTTTCTTCGTTGTGCCGCTTTCGGCCCTGTTCCTGATTTCGTTCGACAGGTCAGCGACAGGAATTGTCGATGTGCGCTGGATGTTTGAGTTCAGCAACTATGAACGCTTTTTCAAGCGCTCCATCTACTACGAATCGGCCGTTCGCTCGGTTTGGCTTGCAGCACTTGTGTCGCTCATCACGCTCATCCTAGGCTATCCCTTGGCCTACGTGATTGCCAAGACCACGGATCCGGCCCGCAACACGCTTTTGATGATCCTGGTACTCAGTTCCATGCAACTCGACATGGTAATCCGACTGTTTGGGCTGATGGTGCTGATGGGCGATGTCGGCCTGATCAACGAGTTCCTGCGCTGGGCCGGCGTTTTGGGTGATACGCCAATTCCGCTAATGTACAACTTCTTTGGTGTGGTTGTAGGTCTGGTCCAGTTCGCATTGCCCTTCATGATCCTGTCACTCGTGGGCGTGATCCAGGGCATCAGCCCTTCGCTTGAAGAAGCAGCTCGATCTCTGGGTGCGACCCGTTGGCAGAGCCTTCGGAAGGTTGTCATCCCGATGAGTATGCCGGGAGTCCTTGCCGGCATGTTGCTCGTATTTGCACTTTCGATCTCGTCTTACGTCGTACCTACCTTGATGGGCGGATGGAAGGTCGTCGTCCTGCCCATTCACATCTTCCAGCAAATCTCCGAACTTGCGAAGTGGCAATTCGGGGCGACCATAGCGGTCATCACGTTTGCGATCTCCGTTCTGGCAATGCTGGTCTATCAGCGTGCCGCCAGTCGATTTGCGGGCGGTCGAGTCTGATGTCAGCAAAGCCATACCGCGAAGGCCTGGTACCAGGAGCGTTCAAGTGGATTTCGGGCCTGACGCTGGTCCTCCTGCTTGCGCCAATGTCCGTGGTGATCCTTGCAGGCCTGAATTCCGGCGATCACCTGACCTTCCCGCCTGATGGATTGAGCCTACGCTGGATCACGGCATTCTTTCAGTCCGACAGCTTCTTGCCTTCGTATCTTTACAGCCTTGTTGTGGCGTTGATCACCATGGTGATTTCCCTGGTCATTGGAACCGCGCTGAGCCTGTTCTTGGTGCGCTGCAGCACTGCTGGTCGAGTGGCCATGCGCGCGGTTCTGATGTCGCCTATCATGCTGCCGGGGATTGTGATTGGGCTGGCACTGTACCTGTTCTACGTCTCGTCCGGGATCGGCCTGGCCCGGACGCAGGCCGGGCTCGTAATCGGACATGTACTTGTCACTACGCCGTACGTGATCGGCCTTGTCAGCGCCGGGCTGGTCGGGTTCGACCGGTCTATGGAAGAAGCCGCCCGCAGCCTGGGTGCGGGTCGCTGGACAACATTCCGAAAGATCACGCTGCCTGTCATCTCGCCATCACTGACAGCAGGCGCGGTCTTTGCCTTTATCGTGTCGTTCGGTCAGTTCGACGTGTCTCTATTCTTGACGCCGCCCAACTCATCACCGTTGCCGATCGCGCTTTACAGTTCGCTCCGATACACTTTCGAACCGACTGCCGCCGCTGCCGGGATATTTGCCATCTTTCTGGTCGTCGTCTCGATGATCTTTGCCACGAAAATAACCAACCTGCGCCGCATCATGGCGGCGAACAATTTCCAAAAGGGAGTCTGACATGACAATACCGAAGTCGAATCTATCCACCGACCGACGCGGATTCTTGCAATCGAGTGCTGCAGCTGTTGCCGGTGCCACCGGTGTCAACACCTTTTTCGTAAACCATGCCTGGTCGCAGGATGTCGTCTGGGATGGCCAGCCATTCGACGCGGGTGGCACTGCCCTGCAGTTGAACGAGTGGGGCGGCTTCTGGGAAGAAGCACAACGCGATGCCATCATCGACGAATTCGAGAAGACCTACAATTGCACAGTGGCCTATGACAGCACCTTTCCCTGGTTCCCGAAATACGTTGCCGCCGGACCGCAGAATCCTTCCCATCACGCCGGCAACTGGAACCTCAACGAGATCATCAAACTTAACCGGATCGGCGATTTCTTCCTTTCCGCGGACGAAATCAGGGCCAATGTGCCGAACGCCGCCGATGTCTGGGACTTTGCATTCGGTTCTGGGCTGGGTGTCACCTGGGGTTTTGGACAATACGCGTTTGTGTATCGTACGGACAAGGTCGACCCGGCTCCTGCATCGTTCAAGGACTTCTGGCACGACAGCTTTGCGGGCAAGCGTGGGACCTACATCACCTCAAACGGCCTCCAGCAGGTGTTCTTCATGACCGCGGCAGCGGAATGGGGCGAAAATCAATACGATCTCGAGGCCGGGAACGATGCCATGCGCCGCGCCATGCCTTTGAAGATTTCAGACTTCACAGGCAACATGCAGACCCTGGTCGAACGCGGCGAGGTCGAAATTGGCGTTCAGTGGGAAGGCGAGATCTTCCTGCAAATGGACAAAGGGATTCCGGTGGCGCCCTTTGCCTGGGAAAAGAAACCTATTCTGACGCAAACCCTCTCGGTGTCGCGCCATTCGGACCCTGTCGCAAAGAAACTGGCACTGGCCTACCTGAACGCCAAGCTTGATCCGGCCTACCAAACCAAGATGGCCGACACCTTCTACTTGCGTCCCTCGAACAGAAAGGCAGCCTTGCCCGAGCGCCTGACAAACAAGGGAGTCATGAATACGGCCGACGCGCTCGAGGGATTCTGGATTCCGGATTGGAACTGGTACCTGGATAACGAGGACGACATCGTAGAAACCGTCAACGAAATCTTCGCCGGCTAAGTTGCGATGCCATGGCTGCCCCGGCGTGCGTTTCGCGCCGAGGCCCTACATGGGATGCTGTGTCGCATGTCGAGTGTTTCCCTAAAGAAACTCGTGAAACGCTTCGGTCCAGTCTGTGCCGTCGACCGTGTTTCGCTCGAAATCGCTGAGGGTGAGTTCTTTTCGATCCTCGGTCCTTCGGGTTGTGGTAAATCCACTACCCTGCGTTTGATTGCAGGGTTCGAAGAGATCACCGAAGGTGCTATTGAACTCGACGGCGAAGACGTTTCCGGCCTTCCCCCGGAAAGGCGCGACATTGGCTTTGTTTTCCAGAACTATGCGATTTTCGTTCATATGAGTGTTTTCGAAAACATCGCGTTCGGGCTGCGATTGCGCAAGGTGCCGGAGCCAGAGATCAGGAAAAAGGTCGCCGCTGCACTGGACCAGGTGGGCATGCCTGGGCTGGAATCTCGTATGCAAGGCGAATTGTCTGGCGGTCAACAGCAACGTGTCGCACTCGCGCGCGTGCTTGTAACTGAACCGAGAATTCTCCTGTTGGACGAACCGCTGTCAGCCTTGGACAAGAACCTTCGGGAAGAGATGAAGTTCTGGATCAAGGATCTTCAATTCTCGCTTGGCATTACAACGATCTATGTCACACATGATCAGGGCGAGGCCCTGACAATGTCAGACCGCATTGCAGTCATGGACTGTGGACGGGTCGCACAGGTCGGCAGGCCACGCGACATATATGAAACTCCCGAGAATCTGTTCGTCGCCGAGTTCATCGGAGAATCCAATTCGCTAACCGGGACAATCTGCACTTCATCTGGCATGAATGGAACTATCAAGGTTGCCGATTACATCCTCACTGCTCGGCTGCATTCAGACCTTACCGATGGTCAGGATGCAAGTCTGGTATTGCGCCCGGAACAAGTGATGGTTGGCTCAGCTCCATCGCCAAACGGCTGGAATGAGGTAACCGCCACGGCCACATCCGTCAGCTATCAAGGAGCAAACCTGCGTTATACCTTTGATCTGTTGGAACAGAAAATCATCAGCGAAACTCCTAACCGTCCCGATGCACCCAAGCTGAAGACAGGTCAGACCGTCAAATTGCACTGGCGCGGCGACGCCGGGTGTGCCCTGCCGGAAGTCAGGCAATGACATGTGTCCCACCCGGCATTCCGAACAACAGAAGGGCCGCGTTCTTTCAGAAATCCGCGCATGGTGCATTGTCACATCCGGCACGGCGCATTGGAAACTGGTCGATGCTGGTCAACCGGGCCGGACTGACGGTGACACTCTTGCGCAGAAACTGGCAATAGCAACCTTTTGAAGGCCCTGGGTGCCTGTTTCGGCGCAAAAACCTCCTGCTTGGTGCTGGAGTTGAACCGGCCCCTTGTCCAGGGCCAAGTGGTTGGCCGATAATCTACATGCCAGAACTGCAGGTACCGTTTTGCCCCGAGTCAATGAGAAATCCGAGCCGATTGAACGGCCCAGGCTGACGGAACGGTTCCTGCGATGTCTGTCGCGGCGGCTGACTGTCGTCGAAGCACCATTAGGTTATGGAAAAACAACGCTGATCCGTGCCTGGGTAACACATCTCGAAGCTTCGGATGCGAAGGTCAAATACCTGTCGTTCGAGGGCCTTGCGCGGGGCCAGTTGGAGCATGTCACCAACGCCCTGACCCGACTGGGACTGCACTTCGACGAATGTACCGGACTTGACGATGCGACGGACCAAGCTGAGAGTGAGCATATGCCGGCCGAGTGCCGCTATCTTGTCCTGGACGATTTTCACGAAGCGGATGCTGCTTGTGTGGCTTTCGTCCGGACGATTCTCCGAGAGCCGGAGCCAAGCCTGCACCTCATCATCGGTTCTCGGGAACCGCCCGGGATTGCGCTGACAAAACTGCGCATGACCGATCAGGTGAACGACTTTACCACTGAAGATCTTCGTTTTGATTTGTCTGAAGCGCAGGCCTTGTTTCAAAACGACATGACACTTGATGAAGTTGAAGCCAACCTGCTCCGCTCCGAAGGGTGGGCGGCCGCGCTCCAGCTGTTGCGGCAATTCGGCATGAACCCTGGCGAGCGTCCCCCTGACTTTGATGAGCTTTCGGAATTCGCCAACTACCTGAATGAACAGTATTTCGAACAACTCAGCCAGGACCAGCGGCATCTTCTGCTTAACACGGCACATGTTGAAAAGCTCGATGGCGATCTGGCAAACAGGCTGACCGGCCGTACAAATGGCTGGACTGAACTGGCACATCTTTCGCGTTCGAACGCCCTGATATTTGAAGAAGTCAAGGCGACTTCGACCACTTATCGGTACCATCAGCTGCTCCGAGACTTTCTTCGCCGCAAGCAACAACAGCTTGGGCAGAAACGCCTCGCCGAGTTGCATTACACGACATCCGTTTGGTTTGCCGAATGCGACGCGCTTTTCGAAACGATGCAGCATGCCTGCCTTTCCGGTCGGCCACAACGCGCCGAGACTCTGTTGCTGGATGCCGGGGGTGTTCAGGTGGGAATGCTTCAGGGAGCCGGACTTTTGGCCGCCTGCCTTGATCTTCTTTCTGGCCAACAGGTGTATTCTTCGCCGCGTCTCTTGGTGGCGCAAGCATATGTGTTCTTGAAGACTGGACGCATCAAGGACGGCACGGAACTACTCGCCGAGTTGCGCCGATCCCTTGAGCCGGACCAATCGCTACTGGAGCGTGAGATCATTCTGGTTGAAGCGCACGCACGCGCATATTCCGACAAGCAGATGTCCCGCCGACAACTCGACGCGCTTGAGCACACAATTGCATCGACACCTTCGACTGACTCGCTGATGCGCGGGCTCTTGAGCAATTTCCTGTGTATGTTCCTGATCGAATCCGGAGATTTTCAAAAGGCGCAGGACTTTGGTGAGCGCGCGATGGCGCATTACGGCGATATTTCCGCGAAGCACCTGCAGTTCTTTATGCACCTGCACCTTGCTACGATCGAACTGGAAATCGGGCAACTGCACAACGCTTACCGCGCACGATCCGAGGCAATGGATCTTTGCATGGAACATTTCTCCTTTGATCCGTCATTGCGCGCCATCGCACGGATCTACCTTGATGAGACAGCGTTCGAAGCGGGTGAAACGGTCGGCGTTGCAGAACGTCTGCAAACAGCATTGCGACGAATTGATCGGTTGGAAGGCTGGAACATGCTGTATTTGGCAGGTTATGAAACCTGCCTTGGTCTTCTGGTTGAGGATGGCGACATCCAGAGTTCGGTCGACCTACTGGAGCATGCCGGCAGCCTGGTCGCGCGCCGTGGCATGCAGCTATTCTCAAATCAACTCTTGGCAATGCAGCTTGATCTGGCTGTTCGCGCGGGGGCGCGCCTGGAAGCGCGACGCTTGGCAAGCGAAATCGATCGACTTCTTGCAGACACAGGTTCTGAAGCCGGTTTGAGGTGGCGCGGCAGAGTTCGCGCTGAACTTTCGATGGCCCGCTACGAAGCAGACAACAAGGCGGAAGGACCCGCCCTCAAACGCGTTCAGCGCGTTGCCAAATTCTGCGCTGCCAAGGGACTCAGGCGGCTGGAATTGCGCGCGCTTGTGCGCAAGTTCTGTCTGGCATTCCAGACAAGAGACCTGGCCATGGCAGAATCGACGCTCAATTCGTGCCTTGCGCTGATGCGATGCCACGGTGGCCTAGGCGCGATTCTGCGCGAACGAACGGCATTCAAGGAAGCAGCTCTGTGGCTTGTTTCCGAGAATGGAGTTGGGAAGTTTGAGCCCGATGACATCGCGTTGTTGGCCGACGCGCTCTGGCACGCGTCGATTCAATCGGTTGGCACGCGTTCCAGTATTCTTGCAGAACTGTTAACGGAGAGAGAACTTGAAGTGCTTGAGGAACTTGCCAAGGGTTCGGCGAACAAGGTGATTGCCAGAGCGCTGCAAGTGACTGAACCCACTGTGAAATTCCACCTGAAGAACATCTACCGGAAGATAGGTGTCAATTCACGCAAACTCGCAATCGAGATAGCCAGAAACTACGGCTGAACGCATTCCCCCGGTTGCTTGCCACACCTCCTAGCCAAATGGCGTCTGCACCTATCCGTTACTTCGGTTGAATGCGATTCAACAGGTCGCTGAAATCGCTTCACGAATAACTGGAGGATCGTCATGCATATTGGCGTTGATGTCGGCGGGACAAATACAGATGCGGCATTGCTTGATGAGGATTGTGTCTTCGCATCTGTCAAGTCCCAGACAACCGAAGATGTCGCGTCGGGCGTGATGACAGCGATCAGCAGTGTCCTGAATGAAACCGATACAAGGGCACGGGACGTATCCGGTGTAATGATCGGGACGACACAATTCACCAACGCGTTCGTTGAAGGCAAGTACCTGGTCCCCGTTGCAACGTTTCGCGCTGCCTTACCGGCAACGGAGAGCCTGCCGTCAATGGCAGACTTCCCGGACAACCTTCGCAGGGTAATCGGCCAGACCTCCTATTTGGTCGGGGGCGGCTACGAGTTTGACGGCCGCGAAATTCGTGCACTTGATGAAGATGCAGTGCGCACGGCTGCGCAGGACATGCGGAAAAGGGGTATCAGTTCGGTCGCCATTTCCGGCGTCTTCTCACCGGTCAACAATTCGATGGAACATCGTATGGCCGAGATCATCCTCGAAGAAGCTCCCAGTACCAGCATCACGCTGTCGAGCGAGATTGGTCGCGTGGGCCTGATCGAGCGGGAAAACGCAACTATCATGAACGCGTCACTGGCGAAAATCTCGAAACTCGTCGTGAACGCTTTTCGCACCGCGTTTGAAGAGTTGGAATTCGACTGCCCGCTGTTCATTTCTCAAAATGACGGAACGCTGATGACATCGGAGTTTGCCGAAAGATACCCGGTTCTCACCTTCGCCTCCGGACCTACGAATTCGATGCGAGGGGCTGCGTATCTTTCCGGTATCAAGGATGGCATCGTCATCGACATCGGTGGGACAACGTCTGATATCGGAGTGCTGAAGGACGGGTTCCCCAGGGACTCCGCCCTTGCTGTCGATATCGGTTCCGTTCGCACAAATTTTCGGATGCCCGATATTCTTGCCATCGGGCTCGGCGGTGGCAGCATCGTCCGGGAAACGAAGGATGGCGTTACCGTCGGGCCGGACTCGGTCGCGCTGAAGCTGACCGAAAAGGCGTTGGTCTTCGGTGGCGACACGCTGACCGCGACCGACATTGCCGTTGCCGCAGGTCATGCAGAGATCGGCGATCCCGAAAGGGTGGTCCATGTCGGCGAAGATCTGGTGAATGCTGCATTGGACGAGATTCATCGCCAGCTGGAAGTGGCCGTGGACAAGGTGAAAACAAGCCAGGGCAACATTCCAGTCGTACTGGTCGGTGGCGGCGCCATTCTTGTCAACCGGGACATCAAAGGGGCCAGCGATGTCCTTCGGCCAGTGAATGCAGGCGTTGCCAATGCAATTGGCGCGGGACTCGCGCAGGTTGGTGGCGAAGTCGACAAGATATTCCTCTACTCGGAGGTCGGCCGCGCCGCTGCCATCGAGCAGGCCAGGCAAGAGGCGATCGCTCGCGCCGTTGCTGCTGGTGCAAGCGCCGAAACAAGCACAATTGTGAGCCTTGATGAAGTGCCCTTGGCCTACCTCCCGGGTGGCGCCGTGCGCATCAAGGCCAAGGCAATTGGCGATCTTGCCAAGGCGGGGAGCGCATAGCGATGGAAATAACCAAAGGCAATCTGGAAGACTTTATCCGCGGCACGGCTTTGCTCGGAACCGGCGGCGGCGGCGACCCCTATCTCGGGCGCCTCATGCTCTCGCAAGAACTGAAAAAATGCGGGTTTATCCAACTTCTTGACCCCGATGACCTGAATGATGATCATTTCGGAATAACGCTTGCCTGCATGGGTGCGCCGACCGCATTCGTGGAAAAACTGCCGAATGCCCGCGGCATGATCGAGTCCATGAAGCGCGCCGAAAGGGAAATTGGCAGGAAATTCAACTGCATCATGCCATTGGAGGCAGGAGGCATTAACGCGACCATCCCCCTGGTTGTCGCTGCCCGGCTAGGCGTCCCGGTTGTTGATGGCGACGGCATGGGACGCGCATTCCCCGAATTTCAGATGACGACGTTCAACATTTACGGCGCAGACGTCAATCCGTTCGTGATGTCTGACGACTTTGGCAACACAGTGCTCCTGATTACTGACTCAGCGATTCGAACCGAACGGTACGGGCGGCCGGTCTGCGTGCAAATGGGTGGAATTTCTCAATGCGCGAGCTATCCGATGAGTGGTTCGATCATGCACAAGACCTGCGTGCCCCGCACGATTTCGCTGGCTGTCGAAATCGGCAAGGCACTGCGCGAGGCACGCAGTTCTGGAACCGAAGAGGTTTGCGAGGCGCTCGCGGGGTTTTTCAAGACGTCAAGCCCGCCTCGCTTCGCGGCCGTCATCTTCGATGGCAAGGTTCAAGACATTCTCCGTGAAACAACCGCAGGATTTGCGGTCGGGAAGGTGTGCCTTGCGGCACAAGACAATCCCGGTATCGAGATGCTCGTCACTTTCCAGAACGAATTCCTTCGAGCGACCATTCACGGCAGGACGCTTGCCATCGTCCCGGATTTGATCACCATTCTCGATCGGGAAACCGGAGAGCCCATAACGACCGAAAACCTGGGATACGGGCAACGTGTCAAGGTTCTGGCCATTGCTGCGACGGAAAACATGCGCTCCTCGCAGGCTCTGCAATTCATAGGACCCCAGGCTTTCGGAATCGAAGAGGACTATCAGAAAGTTGAGTCGCTCGCTTGGAGGTAGTCCTGCAAAATCCGGAACCCGATGATTTCGAAGGAACACCGGTTCACGACGGAAAAGACACGAAGGCGCTCAACGAATTCACGCAGTTCCTCCTTGCTTGTGAGATGTCTTCATCCCAATTCACGCCGGATTCTCCGTTCATGTGTGGGTTGCGGACACATAATTTGCCGCACTGCGACCTTGGACTGATGCCAATCGCTACCTCCTCATGCATCCTGCCCCTGGGAATAGGATAAACGAAAACCAGCCTGGCCTTCTTGACGCCTTCACAGGCTGGTCTGCTGCAAGTTGCATGTTGCAGATCGTCCCTCTTGACTTCACGAAGCGTGATCACAGCACCCTGCGATACGGCCGACGCCATATGCAATCCTGGATCTGGCAAAACTGTCTTGGACTTGTCCCACGAATACGGCACCGCCAAACACGGAGCAGCACATCATCCAAGCGGGACCTTGTCTGATTCGTTTCCCTGCACGACGGTCTCTAATTCGACTCTGACAGTCATTCGGTCAGATCTTCGAGCCATGCAGTCAAACTCTTCCCTCTGTTCATCTTTCCACTCCGACAGTACGAGAATGGAGCGCGGACGACCTGTAAGCCGGATTCTGTCCTGAAGGCATAGCCTTCATGGATGGCCATTCATCTGCCCGCCGCGTCGCCGCGGCGATCTTGCTGCCTACCCGGGCCGCTTGTCCAAGGCGAACATGCGATCCTGCCGCGCGCAGCCCCTATTTGGCATTGCTCCCGGTGGGGCTTGCCGTGCCGCCGTCGTTGCCGACAACGCGGTGGTCTCTTACTCCACCGTTTCACCCTTGCCTGTCACCAGGCGGTCTGTTTTCTGCGGCGCTTTCCCTCGGGTTGCCCCGGCCGGGCGTTACCCGGCACCGTTGCCTTGTGGAGTCCGGACTTTCCTCACGGGAGTCTCCCGCGCGGCCATCCGGTCGTCCGCGCCCGGATTCAACTAACGGTCGTGCAATTTGCAGTCAATCCCGCCAACTCCCCGGAAGTTGCATCGTGAGCCGTCTCGTCCGGTTGCCCATTCCTGTCACTCGCCCGGGCAACTGTCTGCCAGGCTCATCATCGCCCCCATGTCCCACCGATCAAGCGGGCCACTCGCCCACGGCCGGAACCTGGACCTGAACGCCCCCAGAAGAGACCCGAACCTGTCACCTTCTGAACTGTCACCAAGTGCGGGATAACCGAAACGGGCCGCTGCAGATGCGAAGGCTCGACTGTCCGGTGGTGGCCCGGCCTGCGTTTCAGGCCAGACCGAAAGCCCCTCGAGAGCCAGCCTGCGCCAGTCAAATCTGGGACCGGGATCAAACTTTCTTCCGGGCGCCAGGTCCGAATGGCCAATGACGCCATGCGCTGGAATTTGCCACTTGCACATCAAGTGCCTCAACAGGGATTCGACCGCAATCATCTGAGCCTCGGAATATGGCTGGTTGCCAGGGTTGGCTATCTCGATGCCGACTGAACGCGAATTCAGGTCCTGTCGTCCGGCCCAACCACCGGCTCCTGCATGCCAGGCACGCTTTTGTTCATTGACCAGCCGGAATATCCGGCCGGTTTCGTCGATCACGTAATGCGCCGACACCCCGAATTCGGGAGAACAAAGCCTCTGCAGCGCAGCTTCGCTCGTGGCCATGCCGGTGTAATGGAGAACGATGAGGGACGGACGGCCTGTCCCTCGTCTGTCTCCAAAGTTTGGTGAAGGACGATGTTCGGCCTTCACACCCACACCGATCAAAGCATTTTGCGGTAGATTGCCGGATTCCAGCTGCATGCATAGCCATCGCCATCGGGATCGATGCCCAACCTGTCTGCAGACGGGCCGCCGGAATCTAGGAAGGCAAGCTGCGCCGCGTCCTCATCCGGGTACATTCTGCAACGGTCCTCATACGACCTGCTGCTGAAGAGGGCGACACGCCTCGGATAGACAGCCGTTCCGGCTTCATGTGATACGCTCAGCGCAAACGCCGCGACATTCGACGCGCCTGTCCTTTCCGGAAGGTCGGATGGTCTGAATACGATCAGTTGCTGTTGCTGGCCCTGCCTCCTGACGGCATCCGACTCGATGGTCTCCCGGACAGACACCGCTTCGAAATCCTGCTCATCGGACAACGATTCTGCCCGCCTTGCCGGCCTGTCGGCTGGAAGCGATCCATTTCCCGCAACACCAGGCGACTGTTGTATCGATGGCGGTGGCTGATTCGGCCACGAAGCCGAAGCCACGCGGATCAAGCCGGCAGGATTGTCAGACCCTGGCGGCCCGAAATTTGGAAAATCCTCAATTCCCCACTCTTCAAATGCAAGGAGGCCCATTGGTCCACCCGGCGGTTCGACAACATACCCTGTTGAGCCCGGTGGCTGTGACGTCATGCCATCGCTCTCCGCCTGTGCGAGCGCAACTTCCACAATGGATTCAATCGAGACCGGTTCGCCCCGTCCGAATTCCGGCGGAACATCCGCTCGCAGAATTTGCAAACCTTCCCGTTCCGGATTGGAAGTCTGCTCAACTCCAGCATTTGCCTGCAATTCAGGCGACTCCTGTGGGGCTTCGGACTGGTCGTCACAACCTGCGACCAAGGCCAAAGCCACCAATGCGGCCGGCAGCGTTGCACGGCCAATCTTGTCCTGATCTTTCATTTGCCTACCACCATTTCGCCGGTTTAGCGTTGAAACCGGCTGCTCGCTCAAGTGCGTAAGCGCAATTCAGAAGCCTATCCTCTTCCCACGGCCGTCCAATCAATTGGAGGCCGAGCGGAAGGCCATCCGTATCCAGTCCGGATGGCACTGATATTCCAGGCAGACCTGCAAGGTTAACAGTGACCGTAAAGATGTCATTGAGATACATCTTCACCGGATCGTCATCGTTCATTTCACCGATCCGGAATGCCGAATTCGGCGTCGTCGGTGTAAGAATCGAGTCAATACCGCTCGAAAATGCGTTCTCGAAATCTCTGCGGATTAGCGTCCTGACCCTTTGTGCTCGCCTGTAATATGCCTCGTAGAACCCCTGAGACAACACATATGCACCTACCAATACGCGTCGCTTGACCTCGGCGCCGAACCCTTCTGCCCGGGTTTTCTCGTACATCTCCGTGATGCCATCGCCGCGGCCGAGCTTCGCCCGGTAACCATATCGCACTCCGTCATAACGCGCAAGATTTGAAGAAGCCTCGGCAGGAGCAACCACATAGTAGGCCGGAAGCGCGTACCTCGTATGCGGAAGCGATATACGTACGATTTCGGCACCGGCATCCTCCAGCATCCTGGCGCCACTGTCCCACAGGTTGTTGATTTCGTCGGGAGCGCCACCGGTTCGGTATTCGTCCGGGATGCCGATACGCATTCCCCGTACATCCCCGTCCAGCAACGCGGCGTAGCCAGGCACCGGTCGCGGTGCGGATGTCGAGTCCCGGGAATCATGGCCTGCCATCGCTTCCAGCATGATCGCAGCATCGTGAACGGATTTTGCCAGCGGTCCGGCCTGATCGAGCGAGGAGGCGAATGCCACGATTCCCCATCTGGAACATCGTCCGTAGGTGGGTTTAATACCGACGATTCCTGAAAATGCGGCAGGCTGGCGAATCGATCCCCCGGTGTCCGTCCCGGTTGCACCAAGGCATAGGTCGGCAGCGACGGCAGCAGCTGAACCTCCTGACGATCCCCCCCGGAGAACGGTCATCGCGGGATTCCTCGGATCGCCAGGGGTTTATCGCCGGTCCATAGACCGAATGCTCAGTGGAGGACCCCATTGCGAATTCGTCCATGTTGAGCTTGCCAAGCATGACAGCGCCAGCCTGCTGCAGCTTCGCCGTTACAGTTGATTCGTAGCCCGAACTGAAACCCTCCAATATTCGCGACGCCGCCTGGGTCGGAGCACCGATCGTGCAGAAGAGATCCTTGATTCCGATCGGAATGCCACAAAGCGGTTCAGGATCCTCCCTGCTCAGCCTTTCGTCGGCGAGTTCCGCCCTGTCACGCGCCAGTTCAAGGGACAAATGGCAGAACGCGTTAAGCCGTCGAGCCGATTCGATCTCGCCAATGCAGGCCTCCGTCAGTTCTGTTGCAGTAAAGTCACGCTTGCGCAGGCCCTTCGCTGCTTCGGCAATGGTCAGCGTGTTCAGTTTCTGTGTCATTCAACAACCTTCGGGACTGCGAAGAAACCCTGCCTTGATTCGGGTGCGTTCGAGAGTATCGTCGACTGATCCGATGCCTGTTCGACGACATCCTGCCTGCGCCACAGTTCCATTGGCGTGACCGTCGACATGGGCTCCACGCCATCAACATCAACCTCTTTCAGTTGTTCCATGAATTCCACGATTGAACTCAGTTCCCTGGCAATTGCCGGCAATTCAGTCTCTTCGACCCTTATTCTGGCCAGATGGGCAGCCTGCCGGGCCGCCTGGAGATCAATCGACATGGTTTTCCTACCTCGTGGATGAGTGTTCGCCGGCACGGCCGGCCATGTTTCCGTCAAGGGTCTTGCGAATCACCTGTATCATCCAGGCCAGCATGACGGCATTGATGATATGCCAGAACAAGTGGGTTCCCTGGGGAAAGCTGTCGCAAATTCTTCCGTCGGCAATCCGGAAACCGATGGACACCATCAACAGGCACCCACCCAACAGGAGTCCCCTGGAAACATCCGGCATCTTCCTCGCCAGCAGGACCGCATAAATGAAAATCAACAATGCAATTGAAACATACGCAGCGGAACCACCGACGAATGGAAACACCGACGCGACCCCAAACGTTGCAGCCGGCGCATACGGAAAGAACAGAAGTGTCGCAAGGAAAGCGGGCACTACGTTCAACCCGAGAAAGTACCGGTTGCTAAGGTAAAGAAAATAGAGGACGAACATGGCGATCGGGACGACATCGGTCATCGCCGCCCACCTGGTTGCGAATGTATGGAACAGGAATGAACCAACCCCGATTGCAGCCAGGATCGCTACCAGCACGCGTGTCTGGGCGTGTCGGCCCCCTCCCAGCCACCTGGCGGCTACAAACGCGGCAATGATGAATGCAAGATTCGTAACCGCGTTCAAGGGTTCCGACCAGAATCCGGGCTCCAGCCTTTCACAATAGCCGTCAATGTAGGTATTCCAGCTGTGCATGAACACGTCCTTTCGGAACGAACCGGTCAGCTCCTGTGGTAACGCCCGTGAATCACGTGCCAATGAGCCTTGCGTTTCCACGCCCGAATAACCTTGTTGCGATAGCTGGGCAACCTGCCGGTAGCATGCAATTCCCGTTTCGGGATGTCAGCGAAGTCCCGATTGCGCTGGCGGATTCTCCAGTCCGGATTCAGTTCCTGCGTTCACCCGATAACTACATGGACTCCGCTACCGGCGCTCCTCATCTTCAACCGGCCGGGCACTGCGACTGATGCGAAGATCTGCAAAGAACTCTCTAAGCAATTCGGCGGATTCGGTCTCGCATATGCCCGAATAGACCTCGGGAACGAAGTGACATTGGGGATGCTCAAATACCCTTGCTCCATTCTCGACTCCGCCCGATTTCGGATCGGCCGCCCCATAATAGAGGCGCCTGATCCTGGCATGGCTGATTGCTGCTGCGCACATGGCGCAGGGCTCAAGTGTCACATAGATGCTGCAGTCGGTAAGCCTGGAACTGGCAACAGCCTTGCAGGCCATCCGGATGGCAACAACTTCAGCATGCGCTGTCGGATCCTTCAACTCACGGGTCATGTTTCCGGCCGACGCAATCAGCTGGCCATCCGCTCGTGCAATCGCTGCACCAACAGGGACTTCACCCCTGGATCCCGCCTGACGCGCCTCGGCAATCGCAACGCTCATTTGAGAGTTGAACGGCCAGTCTCTTCTTTCAGACGGGCTGCTGCCCATGCCTTTGGCCTCCCTCTCCCCTGATTGTTGCTGTACAGCTTCCCGAACACCCATCCTTGCATAAGGATAACCTTGAATTGCCCAACCTCGTCAATATCGCATACGCGAAGCTCGCATTGAATCCTGTTTCACACGGAACGCCGGTGATCGATATCCCATGGACGACTCATGTCCGGTGAACGCATTGCAAAGGTCATCGCACGGGCAGGGGTCACATCCCGCCGGGGCGCAGAACGGTTGATTCTGGCAGGTCGCGTTGCCGTCAACGGAAGGCCGCTGGACAGTCCTGCAGTCAACGTAACGGAAATGGATACCGTGACGATTGACGGAAACGACTTGCCGAAAAGGGAAAAGACCAGGCTTTGGCGTCTCCATAAGCCTGTAGGAATCGTTACCTCCACGACTGACGACCGAGGAAGGCGAACCGTAATTGACATCCTTCCGGATACCCTGCCCAGAACTGTCACGATCGGAAGACTGGACGTGAATTCCGAAGGATTGCTTCTCCTTACCAATGACGGAGATCTCAAGAGGAAACTGGAGCTTCCCCTAACGGGCTGGCTACGGAAATACCGGGTTCGTGCCCGGGGCAGGGTCACCGAAGGAGTGCTGGAGGCGCTGCAGAACGGGCCGGTCGTCGATGACTGCCGGCTTGGCCCACTATCGGTGTCGCTTGACCGTCAGCTTGGCTCAAACGCGTGGCTGACAGTGGGGCTGCGTAGCGGCAAGAACCGAGAGGTCAGGCGCGCAATGGAAGCAGTAGGCCTGAACGTCAACCGCCTGATCAGAATATCATTCGGCCCCTTCAACTTGGGCGACCTGCGGCCCGGAGAGGTGGCCGAAGTCAGCCCCGGCATCCTCAGGAACCAGGTCTCCGGAATCCGGGACATCCGATAGCGTCGTCGGGCATCGCTGAAGTTGAAGCGCAAAATGGCCTGCCAACCGACCGAGGGAAAATCCTTGTGCAATCGCGGCGATGGAATTACGTAGCGTCACTCCACGCAACTGACCGGGCTCATCGTCCAGTTTCGTCCAGCTGATTGCCAAGAGGCGCCATGGTCAATCCGAACCCAGCCAGCAAAGAACTTCCAACCCGCTGCAAAGCCAGGCCAGGGTTGCTGCTGGCAGTTGCCTCGGTTGTCCTTGCCGGCTGCATTTCGGGTGGAAACACGCCGGTCAGGCAGGCGCAGTACCACATCCCGACAGAACAGGTCAGGGAATACTATGTCATGCTGGAACAGAAGCTGACCGGTGGAGGCCTCCTCAAGACCAATGAGGGTGCTGACGCAGGTTTCAGCGCCAGAAATCTTGTAACCAACTTCGAGCGGATCGCGCTCTACGACGAATTCCAGATTCGGAACAGGAAGTTGGTCCGGGCACGAAAGGAAACCCGCATTCGCCGGTGGGAAGATCCAATCCGCGTTTCAGTCAACTTCGGCGAGTCTTTCCCCGAGGAGTTGCGAATCTCAGATTCGATGTTCATTCTCGACTACCTGAAGCGCCTGAAGCGCCTCACCGGACGTGAATTCGATGTCACGCAGGGACGGGCGAATTTTCACATATTCGTACTGAACAGCGAGGAACTCTCCAGGATCGGCACGCGCCTTGCAAAACTGAACGTGCCCGGTGATCAACTGATCGGCGCACAAATCGCAAACCACCCGGTCGAATCCCTCTGTTCGGTCTTCGCCGTCACGGACAGCAGGCAGGATTCCCGCTATCTAACAGCAATTGTCGTCGTCAAGGCCGAGCATCCGGACCTGCTCAGGAGAGCCTGTTATCACGAAGAGATTGCGCAGGGACTCGGACTGACCAACGACAGCATTGAAGCAAGGCCCTCGATCTTCAACGACAACGAGGAATACGCCTATCTCACCTTCCACGACGAATTGCTCCTGCGCATGCTGTACGATCCCCGAATCAGTTCAGGAATGACACGGGGCCAGGCAATGCCGGTTGCAGAGATCGTGGCCCATGAACTTAGGCCGGAACCCGATGGCTGACACCAGGCAGATGATACTGTGCGGCGGCGAGGCGCTGATCGACATGATCCCTGGCAAGTCAGACAACGGGCTGGCATGCTTTATCCCGCACGCGGGTGGCTCCGTATACAATACCGCGATCGCTCTCGGAAGGCTGGGCATGGATGCCGGTCTGGTTGCCGGGCTGTCTTCCGACCTTTTCGGACAACTGCTCAGGGACGAATTGAACTCCAGCAATGTCTCGCTGGACTACGTGGTGACCAGGGATTTGCCGACGACGCTGGCCTTTGTCAGCATCGAAGATGGGCAGGCCAAGTATGCTTTCAACGATGAGAATACAGCAAGCCGCATGTTGACTGACGACCTTTTGCCGGACATCCCGGATGCTGCCTCGGCAGTTTTCGTCGGAGGTATCAGCCTCATTGCCGAGCCTTGTGGCACGGCCTTCGAGGAGTTGGCCATTCGCGCGGCAAACAAGACAGTCGTCATGTGCGATCCCAATGTCCGCCCGGGTTTCATCGAGGACGAAGCGGCCTATCGGTCACGCCTGCAACGCCTGTGGAACAACTCGGACATCATCAAGGCGTCGGAGGATGACATCGACTGGTTGACGGGTGGGATGTCGGATGCGGAGGGCTTCGCCAACGAACTTTTGGACGAGGGCGTGACCCTGGTGATCGTGACCAGTGGCGACGCCGGGTCGACAGGATATACCAGGACATTCTCCGTCAGTGTTCCGGCCACATACTCCAATGTCGTGGACACGGTCGGGGCTGGCGATGCATTCAACGCCGGTGTCCTTACCTCACTGTGCAGAAACGGCATGCTGTCAAAGCCCGGCCTGGAATCACTTTCACAGCCCGGCCTGGAGAAGGTACTTGGGTCTGGAAACAAGGTGGCGGCCGCCAGCGTTGCCCGCCAGGGTGCCGACCCGCCCTGGCTGGATGATGTGCAAATTCACTGAACTCGGACACCAGGGACGGGGCATTCCGGCGTTCCCGAAAGACTGGCGCGCTACCTTGAACACCATGGACGCCAGGAGTAGCAGTCCGGTCAGATTTGGCACTGCCAACAATCCGTTCAGCGTGTCGGAGGGTTTCAGACAAAACCGACCTTCACAATTGCGAATGCGAGTGCAGCAAGAACCCGGAGACCGCAGTAGATGCGCAGGCTCTTCTCCTTGAAAGGGCACTGCCAGCAGCGTTCCCCATAACGTGACCATCCCAGGATTATGGTGAACACAACACTGCAAGGGAAATCGAAACGATATACTGGCCGCCAACGACAGAGGTCCGATTGCTGGTCGATATGGTTGGAACTGGTCGTCGCTGGCAGGAGATCACCGAGGAGGTCGCTCTCCAATACCGTGTTGGACAAATGACCTTGCCGAACGCATGCATCAGGCCGGCCTGGGTGGCGTTGAACCGAATTCCGCGGCGATTACCCATGCGTCTGCCGTCGGAATGCAGAATCTCTGTGTCAGACGGCGATCATCGAGACAACGCGGGAACCCCTCCCTGGAAGTTCATTGCTGAACCGTTCGTTCCAGCCTGCATGCCGGAAGATCCAACTGCTTGTCTGCGGCGCAGTCGAGGGCCTCCGGATAGCCGGCATCCGCATGACGCATGACACCGCTGGCAGGATCATTCCACAACACCCTCTCCAGCCGCAGCCTGGCAGATTCCGTTCCATCTGCGACCACGACCATCCCGGCATGTTGCGAGAATCCCATCCCGACCCCACCGCCATGATGCAGTGAAACCCAGGTTGCACCAGACGCAACATTCAGCATTGCGTTGAGCAGCGGCCAGTCCGAAACGACATCAGACCCGTCCCGCATTGATTCCGTTTCGCGATTGGGGGATGCCACTGAACCGGAATCAAGATGATCGCGGCCTATCACGACCGGAGCCGACACCTCTCCCGTCCTAACCATCTCGTTGAACGCAAGGCCAAGCCTGTGGCGGTCACCGAGGCCGACCCAGCAGATCCGTGCCGGCAGCCCCTGAAACCTGATGCGTTTGCGGGCCAGATCGAGCCAGTTGCCGAGATGGTGATCCTCGGGCAGCAATTCCCTCACCTTTTCGTCCGTCCGGTAGATGTCCTCCGGGTCGCCCGACAGGGCAACCCAGCGGAACGGACCGACACCGCGGCAAAACAACGGCCTGATGCAGGCAGGGACGAAGCCGGGGAAACTGAATGCATCGGCTAGCCCTTCTTCGAACGCAACCTGGCGAATGTTGTTTCCGTAATCCAGCGTAGGAATTCCATCCTTCCAGAATCCCGTCATTGCGGCGACATGTTCCCTGATCGATGCGCGAGATGCGGCTTCGGCGCCCTTTGGATCGTCCAGCCTTCGCCTTTGCCACTCCTCCATGCTCCAGGCCTTCGGCAGGTAGCCGTTTAACGGATCATGGGCGGAGGTCTGGTCAGTGACCAGATGCGGGCGCAGCCCTCTCCGGTGAATCTCCGGCACGACAGCAGCTGCGTTGCCGAGAAGCCCGACCGACTTGGCTTCTCCGGAACCGGTCCATCGGTCGATCATGGCCAGGGCTTCGTCAACATCCGCAGTGTATTCATCCAGATATCCGGTACGAAGCCTGAACTCGATGCTCGCCGGATTGCACTCGACGGCAAGGCAACATGCCCCGGCCATCGTTGCCGCAAGCGGTTGGGCCCCTCCCATTCCACCCAGGCCGGAAGTCAGGATCCACTTGCCGCCAAGGTTGCCTCCATAGTGTTGCCGGCCAGCCTCCACGAACGTCTCATATGTGCCTTGAACGATT
Source organism: Paracoccaceae bacterium (assembly GCA_963664715.2). Lineage (GTDB taxonomy): Bacteria > Pseudomonadota > Alphaproteobacteria > Rhodobacterales > Rhodobacteraceae > JAPOXR01. Next base: position 712,757 of record CAXXUY010000001.1, on the reverse strand, counting down.
CCCTGCGAGCCTATGTAAATCCACGATCCGGCCGTCATCTGGCCGAACATCATCAGCCCCTTCCGATCCAGCTCATTGAAAGTGTCCCAGTTGGCCCAGTGCGGAACAATGTTCGAATTGGCTATCAACACCCTGGGCGCTTGCTCCTGTGTCCTGAAGACACCGACCGGTCTTCCCGACTGAACCAGCAGCGTTTCGTCGCCGCCCAGACGCCGCAGGACGTCCAGAATCCGGTCAAAGTCGTCCCAGCTTCGGGCAGCCCTGCCCTTGCCACCATAAACCACCAGTTCCTGCGGGTCCTCGGCGACATCCGGATCGAGATTATTCTGGATCATCCGGTAGGCCGCTTCGGTCTGCCAACTCTGGCACGACACGAGCGGACCTGTCGGTGCCCTGACATCGCGGACATTTGGTGCTGGCGTGTTCATCTTGAGCCTCCCGTGAGCGGCGGAGCAAATTCCGGTACAAACCGGCCGTTGCCGATCAGTTTCGTCATCGCCGCGATGTCATCCGAGTGATACCTGTCCTCAGTGAGCGGGCCGACAACTTCCCTGACAGCGGACACGTATTGTCTCAACTGCTCACTTGTTTGCAGAGGCGCCCGAAACTCGATGCCCTGGGTCGCTGTAAGTGCCTCCATGGCAACCAGGTTAGCAAGGTTGTAGCACATTTCATGGAGCCTTCTTGCTGCATGGCATGACATGGCCACATGGTCTTCCTGGTTGGCCGAAGTCGGCAGGCTGTCGACCGAGCGAGGGTTTGCCAGCGACTTGTTCTCGGATACGAGCGCTGCTGACGCAATATCCAATATCATGAAGCCGGAGTTGAGACCGGGATCGGGAGACAGGAACGGCGGCAGGCCAAACGACATGGACGGGTCAACCAGCATGGCGATCCGGCGCTGGCAGATTGCACCGATTTCTGCAATCGCGATAGCAATCTGGTCGGCGGCAAATCCGACAGGCTCGCCATGAAAGTTGCCGCCAGAGACAATCCGCCCATCGGGAAGAACGAGAGGATTGTCGGTCACGGCCGTTGCCTCCGTCGAGAGAGTGCCGGCTGCCTGGCGCAACACGTCGAGAGCTGCACCCAGAACCTGCGGCTGACACCTGAGGCAGTAAGGGTCCTGGACCCGTTCGTCGCCGGTTCGATGACTTTCGCGGATTTCCGAGCCATCGAGCAATCTTCGCAGGGCAAAGGCCACATCCATCTGGCCCTGATGCCCGCGTAATTCATGGATTTCAGGAATGAAGGGTGCAAAGGAACCCATTGCGGCATCGGTGGAAAGAGCGCCCGTAACAAGAGAACTGATGGCAATCTGCCAGGCGTGCAGCAGTCCCGAAAGGCACAGGGCAGTAGAAACCTGCGTTCCATTCAGGAGAGCCAAACCTTCCTTGGCAGCAAAGGTGACCGGCTCCAGCCCAGCCGCGTCCAATGCCGCGCGCCCCGGCATCTCACTTCCGCCGTGGAATGCTCGCCCCTCACCGATCATGACCGAAGCCAGATGCGCAAGGGGAGCAAGGTCGCCTGATGCGCCGACCGAACCCTTCTCGGGAATCAAGGGCAGCACATCGTGCCTGATCATCCCGGCAAGCAGTTTCAGAACTTCCCACCGAACTCCCGACATTCCGCGCGCCAGTGAAAACAGCTTCAGCGCCATTACCAGTCGAACGACATTGCCGGAAAGCGGATTGCCAATTCCGGCACAATGGCTCAGAACGAGGTTTCTTTGCAGGCGCTCCACATCCCCTGCCGGAATCTGGACCGTCGCCAGTTTTCCGAATCCGGTATTGACGCCATAGAATGCAACATCGCCGGAAGCCGCACGGGCAACGATCCTTGCGCTTCTTTCGACCGCCGGTCGCCATTCATCGTCGAGTTCGACGCTTTCTCCCCTGTAAATTGCATCGAGGTCAGAAAGCGAAACCTCATCCAGGTTGATCAGCACAATTCACCGCCGATCATGCACTGTTTCAACGAGTTGAACCCTATACGGTACGAGAGTTCTGCAGGATGTTCCACGTCCCAGACGGCCAGGTCCGCACGCTTGCCGGCTTCAATCGTGCCGCGGTCCGCTGCCAAGCCCAGGGCGAGCGCAGCGTTCCGTGTAGTTCCCGCAAGTGCTTCTTCCGGCGTCAGCCTGAACAGTGTGCATGCCATGTTCATCGCCAGGAGAATCGAGAACATGGGCGACGAACCGGGATTGCCGTCGGATGCAACCGCGACAGGCACCCCAGCAGATCGCAATTCCCTGACCGGAGGCATCCGCTCTCCCCGCAAGGTGTAGTAAGCGCCGGGCAACAGGACCGCGACCGTTCCGGACGCCGCCATCGCTTCCACGCCTTCAATATCAAGGTATTCAAGGTGGTCCGCCGACAACGCATCGAATCCGGCCGCTAGTTTCGTGCCACCCATGTTCGATAATTGCTCGCTGTGCAGCTTTACGGGAATTCCAAGCCTCTTGGCCTGGTCGAACAGCCTGGAGATCTGTGCGGTATCAAATGCAATGTTTTCGCAAAAGCCATCGACCGCGTCGACAAGTCCATGTTCGTGGGCGAAGACAAGGCCGGGAATGGCGACTTCGTCGATGTAGTCATCCGGACGACCAAGATACTCCGGAGGCACTGCGTGTGCGGCCAACCAGCTGGTCACCACGGAAACATGGCGCAGCTTGCCGAGCCGTCTCGCCGCTCGCAGCATCTTCAATTCGGATTCCACCGAGAGGCCGTAACCCGACTTGATCTCGACAGTGGTGATTCCTTCGGCGATCAATGCGTCCAGCCTTGGCAGCGACTGTTCCACCAGTTCATCTTCGGAGGCATCCCTGGTTGCGTTCATCGTCGAAAGGATGCCCCCACCCTTCCTGGCGATCTCGGAATAGTCAGCCCCCCCGAGCCGCACTTCGAACTCCCGCGCCCTGTTGCCTGCGAAAACTGCATGTGTGTGGCAATCGATGAGACCGGGCGTCACAAGCGTGCCGGAAAGGTCAACTGATGGAGCATCGGAGAACTCCCTCGGAAGTTCGGATTCAGGCCCGACCCATTTGATCTCCCTGCCATCAATCGCAATTGCACAATCAGGCATGAGTCCGTACGGGAGTCGTTGAGGCTGCATGGTTGCAACCTTGCAATTGTGCAACAGGGAGGAGGCCATTGTTCAGGTGTCCAATATGAGCTTGGTCAATCGGCATTAGTGTCGGAGTGAGACAGACCTTGTCAATGGCGGGATTTCGACAGACCCGATAGAGGCTGGACATGAAGCAGATCTGGGCAAGACAAGCCCTGACAGCAGAAGGTTGGCAGGATTCCGTGCTCCTGACGGTGGACAGTTCAGGCATGATCTTGTCCATGAAGTCCAACGTCCCTGCTGCCGGTCATACATGTTCAGTCCTGTTGCCCGCGCCTGCCAACCTGCACAGCCACGCATTCCAGAGAGTCATGGCCGGACTCACCGAGTCACGATCTACAGCCGCAACCGACAACTTCTGGACGTGGAGGCAGGCAATGTACGAGCTTCTGCAGCATCTCTCGCCCTGCGATGTCGAGGCAATAGCGGCGTATGCCCAGATGGAGATGCTGGAAGCAGGCTTCGCAAGCGTGGCGGAGTTTCACTACCTGCACCACGGGCCGGGAGGTCAGTCCTACGAAGATCCCGGTGAGATGTCGCTCCGGATTGCATCGGCTGCCAGCGAATCGGGAATCGGCCTCACCCTGCTTCCCACCCTTTACGAACAGGGAAATATCGGTGGTCAGCCTCTGGAAGGCGCCCAACTGCGCTTCGGTTCAGGTTCCGGCACTTTCGCGAGGATCGTCGAAACGGCCAACGGGGCCGTTTCGCAATTGCCGGCAGATTCCTGCGTCGGCGTTGCGCTGCATTCGATGCGGACCGTGTCACTGGATGTGCTTGCCACGGCGCGGGATTTGTTCCCGGGCCTTGTGCTGCACATCCACGCCGCCGAACAGGAAGCGGAAGTCCGGGGCGTTGTCGACCACACCTCGAAAAGGCCGGTTGAATGGCTGCTCGACAATTGCACGGTCGATCCCGGGTGGTGCCTCATCCATTGCACCCACATGGAACCAGGGGAAACAGAGAAACTGGCGGAAAGCGGTGCCGTGGCCGGTGTATGCCCGATCACGGAAAGTAACCTGGGCGATGGAATTTTTGACGGCAGGAACTATATCGGACGAGGCGGTACGCTCGGCGTCGGCACGGATTCGAATGTCCGCATTTCGCTGGTTGGTGAATTGCGGACGCTCGAATACTCGCAGCGACTCAAACACCAGATTCGCGCCGCACTCGCCCTGCACCATGTTTCACCTGGACGAGCAGTGTTCGAGGCGGCCGGTAGGGGCGGTGCCCTCGCATGCAGACGGAACAGCGGAACCCTCAGACCGGGAGCCTTGGCTGATCTGGTCGAACTCGACGGTGACAGCATCGAGCTTTTCGGACTTGAGGGAGATGGAATTCTCGATACCTGGATATTCGCGTCCCGAAGCAACCTGGTCAGGAATGTCTGGTCCGCCGGGCGCCATGTCGTGAGGGACTTCGGGCATGTCGGGAGAGACCGAATCGCCGGCAAGTATCGCTCGGTCCAGAACCGGCTCAGAAGGCTGATTCAGTGCGGCTGATTACGGGTCTTGCCGGATTTTGCAGTACAGAAGACGAATTGTCGGTACCGCGAGGCCGGGCCCTGCCCCTGTGCCATGCGATTACCGATCTTCCAGTCTCATGGCAAAGCAATGCGAGCATTTTACCCAATCTCCGCACAAATGACGGATTCCGTGTAAGGTATCAGGTCAGACCAACAAGACCTCATGCAGGCGCCAAGATGACGATGTCCGATCTACCACCCCTGACCTGGTAGCGCGCGCCTTCGAAGTGCGCGCATTCTGTCCTTTACCCGCGCAGCAGAGAAAATCCACCTGACCCGGTCCGCAGTCAGCCAGCATGTTCGCAGCCTGGAGTCGTTCCTGGGAAGCGAGTTGTTCATCCGCAAGACCAGGGCGCTTGCATTTGCGGAAGCTGGCGCGAATTGCCAGCCGGTGGTCAGGGAAGCCTTCAAGCTGATCTGGCGCGGCACGCCGGCATTCGTTGGAAGTGACCGTGGCAAACGCCTCTTATTGCAGTGCAACCTGGCATTTTCGGTTTTCTGGCTGGTTCCTCGCCTACATCGCCTCCATGCCCGCTGTCCATGGCTGACCCTGAGCGTGGTCACTCCGATCTGGGACCCCGAACGCCATGCCTCACAGGCGACAGTGGAATTCCGGTCCGGCCGGCTGCGAAGTCATGCTGTTCATATGCTGCAAGTCACCGGCGTTCCTGCAATTCAATCGAGTCCGTTCTCCAGCAGGATATGGCCGGTTGAAACTTCCCTGTATCGGGAAGGCTCAGGTGCATGGCCTGCAGGATGGATTGGCGAAGGGATGGATCTCGCATCGAATTCCATGTCCGCGATCCTGATGTCAGGGTTCATTCTCGGAACTGCTGCAAGCAGCGTCTTTGTGTAGTCATGCTGCGGGTTTTCGAAGATGTTGGCCCGCGGCCCCATTTCAACGATACGCCCCTGATACATGACAGCAACCCGATGCGAGACGCGCTCGACCACCGCCATGTCGTGACTGATGAAGAGATATGACAGGCCCAACTCCGCCTGAAGTTCCATCATCAGGTTCAGGACCTGCGCCTGGATGGACACGTCCAGCGCCGAGACCGCTTCATCGGCGACGATAAACCTCGGATTCAATGCAAGCGCCCGGGCAATGGCGACGCGCTGGCGCTGACCCCCCGAGAGTTCGCTGGGAAATCGCCTGAGGAAACTGCGCGGCATCCCGACCCTTCCAAAGAGCGCTGCCACGCGATCTTCCACCGCAGTTCCCCTTTCAAGTCCGTAGTTGTGAATCGGTTCGGCAACCTGGTCAAGCAGGCGCATCTGCGGGTTCAGCGAGCCGTACGGATCCTGGAAAATCACTTGCATGTCCCTGCGCTGGTCCCGCATCTCCGAGCGGGAGAGTGCCCGCAGATCCCGGCCATTGAAGGAAATCTCTCCGGAATCGGGCTCTTCCAGGCGCAGGACGCAGTTGCCTGCCGTGGACTTGCCGCTGCCGGACTCGCCGACCAGGGACAGCGTTTCCTTGCTTCGAACGAGAAACGAAATGTCCTCCACCGCATGAACGTTGGCAATGGTCCGTCCGAACACCCCTCCACGGACAGGAAATCGCTTGGTCAGGTTTCGTACATCCAGCAGGGTTTCGTCGGTCGAGTGAGTCTGCTCGCCTACCTGGGATTCGCCACCGGCAACCTTCATCCGCTTCGGACCAACGCTTCCCGTCATCTCGCCGATTTTCGGGACGGCAGCCAGCAATGCGCGGGTGTACTCATGACGGGGATCGAGAAGGATCTGCCTGACAGGCCCCTCTTCGACAATATTGCCCCCGTACATCACCACGACCCGATCTGCCATCTGGGCCACGACTGCCATGTCATGGGTTATCAGCAGGACGGCGGCTCCGGTCTCCCTGCGGAGCATTGCAATCAGCGAAAGGATCTCTGCCTGGACCGTCACGTCCAGAGCCGTGGTCGGTTCATCTGCAATCAACAGGCGCGGCTCGCAGGCAAGCGCCATGGCAATGACAATGCGCTGGCACATTCCGCCGGACAGTTCGTGGGGATATTGCCTCAGTCTCCTCTCGGGCTCCGGGATCCGGACCCTTCTGAGCAGTTCAAGAGACTGGATCTCGGCTTCTTTGCCCGACAGTTTCCTGTGTATCTTCAGACCCTCCGACATCTGCCAGCCAACCGTATAGGACGGATTGAGCGCGATCATGGGCTCCTGGAAGATCATGCCGATTTCATTGCCGCGGATTTCCCGCATCCGTCGCTCACCCGCATTTCTCAAGTCAACGCTGGCTCCGTCGCGGCAAGTGAATTCCAGGCTGCCGTCGGTGACACGACCCGCGGAAAACTTGGTCAGTTGCATCAGTGTGTGGGATGTCACCGATTTGCCCGATCCCGACTCTCCCACAACGCCCAGGATTTCTCCGGGAAAAATCCGGAATCCGACATCACTAACCGCGACGACCGAACCACCCTTCGAAGGGAACTCCACGCGCAGGGACTCGATTGATACGACGGGTGGTTCCTTCACCGCTTCTGCTCCCTGGCAAACCAGCGCCAGCGCTGAACAGGATCGGTCACGGCCCTGAACCAGTTGGCAACAAGGTTTAGGCTGAGTGCGGTCAGGAAGATCGCAAGGCCGGGAAACGTGACAAGCCACCATGCCGAACGAATGTGTTCCCGGCCGTCGGCGATCATCAGCCCCCAGGATGGGTCCGGCGGTTGAACGCCAAATCCGAGAAAGCTGAGCGACGCTTCCGACAGGATGAGTATGGCAATTTCGAGCGTGAACAGGACAATGATCGGAGCCATCACATTCGGAAGAATGTGCCTGAATACGATGCGCAGCCCGGGCGCTCCCAGTGCCTTCGCGGCCCTCACATAGGTTGCTGACCTGGCATCCAGGGCCAGTCCCCTGGACAAGCGGCAGAACACCATCCAGTGCAGGACGGAAAAGACCAGAATCAGATTGAGGTATCCCCCTCCAAGAACGAATAGCACGAAAAGAGCAACCAGCAGTGACGGGAGTGACAGCATTCCGTCCACAAGTCGCATGACGATGTCCTCGTAGAGGCCTCCGTAATAGCCGGCCGTCAATCCGGTTACGACCCCGACGAAACACGACACGATTGCACCGATCATGCCGACGGAAACGGAAACGCGCGCGCCGTAGATCAGCCTGGAGAAAAGATCCCTTCCCAGTTCATCCGTACCGAGAAGATGGAATGCGCCTTTCGAACCGGTCGCACCTGGTGGCAGCAATCTGTCGCGCAGGTTCAGGCCAGTTGGCTGGTGCGGGGCAAGGAACTCCGCACCAACGGTAAACGCTACCAGCAGGGCCAGGTAAACGAATGCCAGCAGCGTTACCTTGTCCCGGTAGACCGCCCAGCCATAGTCGCCCGCCGAAACCCTGGCATCGCGCTGGTCCGCGGTCTCTTCACCCTGGACTAAAGTCAGAGGCGCCATCTTCTCAGGCCTTCCTTCCCAGCTTGATCCGCGGATTCACAAGTCGGTAACACAGGTCGACGAGCAGATTGACCAGAACCACGAGAGCAGCGACCACCGCGATGGATGCCTGAATCAGCGGAAGATCGCTCCGGGTCAGCGAATCTATGATCAGGAGCCCGATCCCGGGCCATGCAAAGATCTTCTCGACAAGAATTGCACCCGTCAGGAGAGCAGAGAGTTCATCTCCGATCATGGTAATTACGGGAACCGCGGCGTTCCTGAGAGCATGAAGGAATACGACGCGGCCTTCCTGGACACCCTTGGCCCGTGCCGTGACGATGTACGGCTTTGCCAATTCATCAAGCATGGCGCTTCGTGCAATCTGGGCGATTCGACCAATCGGGCGGGCCGCAAGCGTCAGCGCCGGAAGAAGGACATGCGTGATTCCGCCGTATCCACCCGTGGGCAGCCAGCCGAGTTGAACCGCAAAGAACACGATCAGCATAAGCCCGAGCCAGAACTGAACGACTGAAACGCCGGCGAGAGCGATAACGGTTACGATCCTGTCGGCGATCGAACGAGGCTTCGCTGCTGCGATCACGCCCATCAGGACTCCTGCAGGCACGGCGAAACCCATCGAGACAGCCGCAAGCAGGAATGTCGCCGGCAGCCTGTCGAGCACGATGTCCAGTACCGGCTGACCGATCTCGTCCAGATTCTCGGATGGAAGGACGGAAAACCCGAAACGGTAGCTTACACCGAAATCACCCTGCAGCAGGTTTCCAATATACCTGATGTACTGAAGCCAGAGAGGATCATTGAGTCCGGCAGCGCGGCGCAGCTTGTCCAGCGCGACGTCACTGGCGCCGGGACCCAGCATGTTCAGGGCAGGATCCCCGATCATCCGCCCCGCGATGAACACAAAACTGACAGTCAAGAGAAGCAGCAGAAGTGAATTTGCTGTTCTCCTGACAAAATATGCCATTCCGAGTACGTCCGAACCTCAGATCATGGAGGCGGGCTATCGCCGATCAATGGCTACAGCCCGCCTCCTTCGGTGACGCGATCTGCGTCAGTGAGTTCTATTCAACAGGCTTGATGTAGATCGCCTGAATTCTGTGATCCGAGCCAAAAGTGAACTCCAGCCCGTCTTCAACAAGATGTCCACGGTCCAGCAATGCCAATGGGACGATCAGGTGGCGATCATGGACATACTGCACCAGTTCCTTCATGCGCTCTCCCCTTTCCTCACCAAAGCTGGCCAGGGCTTCAAAGAGCTTGGCATCAAACTCCTCGTCGCAATACACCGAAGATCTCGACGGTCCCGTCGGATCATCGATATTCGGGCACGCATAGTTCGAAAGGAGCAGCAATCCGTAGTCTCCCGACGGATTCTGTTTCACATGGACCTGCATCATCTGACGGCCGGGTTCGTTCGAATATCCGGTGATGCGCACCCTCGGATTGAACTCAGCCGGAGTCTGCACCTTGATGTCGGTTCCGATACTGGCAATCCCGAGCATCGCACCGATCGCCTCAACGATTGGCTTGATCCGCGGAGTCGTATCACGACCCACGATCTCGACATTCAATCCTTCGACGTCCACGCCGTCCGCCTTCGCCTCGGCCAGCAGCGCCATCGCGCGTTCCGGGTCGTAGGCATAAGGTTGCAGTGCGTCATTGAATCCTATCGTGCCCCGGGGGCCGAGCTGGCCCTGCGGAACTGACGCCATACCGTAGAGATCGACAATCCCCTCTATATCGATCGCGGCGAAGATCGCTTCGCGTACACGCGGATCTGCCAGACGCCCATCTGCATGGAGCGAATGGTCAAGACGTCCATAGAGGTATGTCGTTGAGGGCCCGGTTACGCAATGGTAGCCATCGGCATCAGCTGCCCTTGCACATTCGTCTGCTGTCGGGAACATCGCAAGCTGGGCTTCCCCGCTCTGAACCATCGCAGTTCTTGCTGCGTCTTCTGATCGAAACACGAACCGGATATCCGTAAACTCCGGCTTGGATGTGCCGTAGGCGTCGTCAGCGCTCAGCCCCCACCAGTCCGGGTTGTACTCCGCTGACCAATACTGGCCCTGCTTCCATTCGACGAATGAATAGGGGCCCGTTCCGATCGGAGTGTCGAAGTGCCTTGCAGGTTCCTCTGCCAACTGCGTCGGTGAGGAAATGCCATTCAGCGACATCCGGAACTCAAGCAGAGGATCCGGCTCACTGGATCGAACTTCCACGGTTGAAGCGTCGATTGCGGCTGCGGTTATTGCGCCGGGTCCTGCATATTCCTGAATGGTAAACGCATTTTCCGTACTCCAGACCCAGTTGATCGAATCTGCAATCGCCTCGGACGTCATGTCGGTTCCGTCGTGGAACTTTACGCCCTCGCGGATCGTGAATCGAAGCGTGCTTCCATCCACGCGTTCCCAACCTGTCGCGAGTATCGGAATGAAGTCACCCGAAACCGGGTCAACCGCGATCAGTGTCTCCAGTACGTTCCTGAGGCCGGGCGCATTGATTTCCTTGTACGCGCCCTGGGCAGCCAGGTCCTGTGGTTCCTGGTTGACTGCCACGACCAACGGTCCTTTCATGGGTTCGGCTAGCAGCGGACCAGCCACCACGGCGGCTGCGATGATGGTGGACACCGCCACGCATCTGTTTCTTGTTGTCAGGAAATTCATCAAATCCTCCTTATTGACGATAATGGCATTAAATCAGTCGCGACGGGCCAGAGTCAAACTGACTCGGAACCCGCTTTCATCGAATGGCGCCGCAAGGGTGCAGGAAAATGCGAGTCCCGAAACACCACTGAAATCACCGGTTCGAGCAGAAAAACCTGTACGTCTCGCTCGTTGTCATCTGCTATAGTGTCATCCGAAACCGGCGGTAAAGAGCCAGTCCTGCCTCTTCGGATTCCCGGATTGGACGCGGACGAATTGGGTCTCTTCGCGCTTGACGCTGACGCTGCTTCGGCATCGCGGAGGCATTGGGTTGGCGAGCCCGGTAAGGCAAGGCACCTGGGGACACCGAGATGGCAGGAACCAGAAAGAACGCCCGGTGGCACCATCACCCTGAACTGCCGATTCCCGTTTCTCCCATCCTGTCCTGGCCGCCTCGGCCCGCTTCATGGTTGAAGTGGATCGCGCGCTATTGGCTGGCGATCAGTTCCATCACCATTGAACTGGCCTTGGCCTTCGCGGTCTATCGTTGGTTTCAGCCGGACTGGACCACGATGAAACAGCTTGAACCGGGCTGGATCTCCCTCATCTGGCTACGCAACATGGTCCTGCTGACGTTGATCGCCGGGGGGTTGCATTTCTGATTCATCACTCTGGAAGCGCAGGGCAAGAAGTTGAAATTCGATGCGCGCGACCAGGCGGTCGACAGCGGCAAGTTCACATTCCGAAACCAGGTCTGGGATAACATGTTCTGGTCCTACGCCAGTGGAGTCACGGCGTGGACCATCTGGGAAGTGCTGTATTTCTGGGCTGCCGCCAACGGGATCGCACCGAGGGTCGAACTCGCCGCAAACCCGCTCTGGTTCTTGGCATGGTTCGTGATCATTCCTGTCTGGTCAAGTTTCCACTTCTACTGGATCCACCGGTTTCTGCATTGGTCACCGATGTACCGGTTGGTCCATCACCTCCACCATCGCAACGTCAATATCGGTCCCTGGGCCGGGATCTCGATGCATCCGGTAGAAACTTTTCTCTATTTCTCATCCGTCGCAATCCATTTCATCATTCCATCGCATCCTCTGCACGTGCTGTTCCATTTCTACCTCGAAGGACTGAATCCGGCATTTTCCCACAGCGGGTTCGAAGCGGTTCAGCCTGGAGAGAAGCGGCGCGTGAACGCAGGCGACTTCTTCCATCAGCTTCACCACCGTTACTTTGAGTGCAATTACGGAACTGCCGAGATGCCATGGGACAGGATCTTCGGATCATTCAACGATGGCTGCGAAGACACGACAGCGATCGCCCGGACAAGGAAGCCGAAGAGGGGACCTTCCGGCTGAACTTGTCCCGCAATCCGCATGACGACACCGAGGTCAACTTCCGGTGGCCGATCGCCGTTTCGCAGGGAGCGAGAGGGCACGTCCCGACAGTTGGCCCCTCGAACCACGCAATCAACAACATGGCCCTTTTGAAAACAAGACGGCCGCCGCAGCTGGCTTGTGCAAGCTTGCTGGGACCTGGCATCACCCAGATTCCGACTTCCGCTCGGGGATGGCACCTGCCTTGCTCTTCGCGTTCGATGAGACTGCCTGAATTCGGGTTGCATTCAGGCATGACTGTTGACGGGAGAACACTGCATCCAATTTGAAGGTGCACTTCCGAGATGCACGGGAGTTCTCTGGCTAACCAATCACGTTGAAATCCGGGCCGTAGGGATAGCCTGTGATGTTCTCATTGCCATCTTCGGTGATGACCAGAATGTCATGTTCGCGATACCCTCCTGCTCCCGGCAGTCCAACCGGAATCGTCAGCATGGGCTCCATTGAAATCACCATGCCCGGCTTCAACACGGTCTCAATGTCTTCGCGCAGTTCGAGCCCAGCCTCGCGTCCATAGTAGTGTGATATCAGGCCGAAGGAGTGACCGTAACCAAATGTGCGATACTTGAGCAGGTCGCGTTCGGCAAGGAACTCGTTGATTCGTTCGGTGACCTCTGCGCACGAAATTCCCGGTTTCAGCAGGCTGATGCCATACTCATGGGCAGCGACGTTTGCCTCCCAGATCCCGAGGGACGCGTTGTCCACCTCTTCCGCGAACAGCGTCCGTTCAAGAGCGGTGTAGTATCCGGAGATCATTGGAAAGGCGTTGAGGCTCAGGATATCACCGCTCTGCAGCACCCTGGCAGTGACGGGGTTGTGCGCGCCATCAGTATTGATGCCTGACTGGAACCACACCCAGGTGTCACGGTATTCCGCGTCCGGATACTTCCGGGCAATTTCCACTTCCATTGCATCGCGTCCTGCCATCGCCACATCGATCTCACGGACGCCCACCCTGACAGCTTCACGGATCGCGTAGCCTCCGACATCTGCTATTGCTGCACCAGCCCGGATCAATTCGATTTCCGCCGGCGATTTGTGCATGCGCTGGCGCATCATGTCCGCAGAAATATCGATCCTGGTCCTTGGCAAGAGGAAATCGTCAAGCAGTGCCGATTGCACGATCGAAAGATGATCGCCCTCGAACCCGATCGCCATTCCTTCACCGGCAACCGAAACGATTGCGCGCCAATAGTTGTTCTGCTGCCAATCAGTATAGGTGATGTTGTCACCAAAGCATCGCCGCCAGGGCTGGGCTGCATCAATTCCCGCGCTGATGGTCACCGTGTCGGTTGCTGTGACAACCTGCGCATAGGGCCGACCAAAGGCGCAATACAGAAACCCGGAATAATAGGCGACGTTATGCATTGACGTCAGCACACAGGCATCGATTCCCTTTTGTGCCATGACCTTCCGCAAACCGCCGAGTCTGTGCTCGTACTCGGTCTCCGTAAACGCAAGAATCCTCTCTCCCTGACGGAACCGATAGAGTTCTGGTCGTTGCATCGCAGACCCCTTCACTTCCAGAAACCGCAGCCCGGTGAAGCGAAGGAAATCCCCCTCACCGCGGATACGGCAAAGCAAGATCCCGGCGTTCAGGATGTTGAGATAGGGAACCCCGCACCAGGCGGGCGGCGACGCCATCGCCAAATCCCTGCAATCCAATACCCTGAATTCTGCGCTGTTCGCAATAGTCTTGACCCGGTTCGAACCGGTTCAACCAGGATTCTGTTATCTCGCAGAACTCGTACGGCTGTATCGCAGCATCGCGTCACGATCAGTGATGCTATTCGGTTCGGACATCGAATGGTCCGCAATGTCATTCAGAGGGCCGAAGATTGCTGCAGCGCGCCCCGGTGGACCAAAGGGACAATTGCAGGACCTGCCATGCGGTTGAAGCGTTCAGAAGATTCCTGGCTTCCGGGATTCGGCAAACCGGGTGGCGTTCTCCATGTTCCTCAAGGAATGTCCGGAATCACTGATCGCACGTTGATCGGGAATGACACCCGGAATTTACCTGGTCACGACGAATGTGCTCTTGGGTGCCTCGGAACCAAAGTTGGGGAAGAGCAGCGGTCCATTGTCGGTAGATCGCCAGGGTACTGGTCGATGGTTTCGAAATTGCACCTTGACGATCAGTTCAGGCGCAAACCCGTTGGGTCAAATGCATGAACATGCGTCATCTCGACAGTAAAGCCATAAATCTGTCCTCGTTCGCTGACGATTGACCTGGGCGGCACCTTGGCAATGAAGTCCACTCCTCCGGAAGAAGTCAGATACGCGAGATCATATTCACCGAACTGTTCGACAAGCCGCAATGTGCCTGTAATCATTGGAGTTTCGGTGTGGCACAAGTTGAGGTGTTCGGGTCGGATACCCAAGATGGCGATTTTCTCCCGCGGCAATGCAAGATTGTCTGCCACCGCGGAAACATCGTTCTCCCTCTCGAAGAAGTTCATCTGTGGGCTGCCGATGAAACCGGCGACGAACTTGTTGTCAGGATTGTGGTAAAGTTTCATCGGTGTCCCAACCTGTTCAATCCTGCCACCATTGAGCACGACGATCTTGTCGGCGAGAGTCAGGGCTTCGACTTGGTCGTGGGTCACGTAGATCATCGTGGTCTGGAGACGCGCATGGAGTTCGGCGATTTCAACGCGTGTCTGCGAACGCAACGCTGCATCGAGGTTTGACAGGGGCTCGTCGAACAGGAAGACTTCAGGCTCGCGCACGATTGCCCGTCCGATGGCGACACGCTGCTGCTGTCCGCCCGAGAGGTTCCGTGGATGCCGGTCGAGATAATCCTGGATTTGCAGGGACTCTGCCGCCGCGCGCACGCGCCGATCTATTTCGCCTGCCGCAGTCCGTGCCTGCCGTAACGAGAAGGCCATGTTATCGTAGACCGTCATGTGCGGATAGAGAGCGTAGCTCTGGAATACCATGGCCACTCCCCTCTTCGACGGGATGACGTCGTTCACAACCTTGCCATCGATCGAGATGGTGCCGGCAGTAATGTCTTCAAGCCCCGCGATCATCCTCAATAGAGTTGACTTGCCGCAGCCGGACGGGCCGACGAAAACCACGAGATCGCCATCCTCGATCGACAGGTTGATATCGCTCATGACCTGATCCGCGCCGTAAGACTTGGCGACGTTCATGAATTCCAGTCTAGCCATTGCGCTCTCTATCCCTTGACCGATCCCATTGAGAATCCGGCCTGCAACTGTCGGCGGAAGAAGGCAAACAGGACGAACAACGGAACAGTCGCAATCACGATTGCTGCGAAGAGAAAACCGTAGTTGAAAGCCAACCGACCGTTCAGGAGGCTGACGCCCACTTGTACCGTCCGGATCGAACTGTCGAACGAGATCATGTAGACCAGCACGTATTCCACCCAACAGGCGTGGAATGTGAATATGGCAATTGTCATTATGATTGGACGTGCCATAGGCAGAATTATCTGCCGGTAGATGCCCAGATAACTTGCGCCGTCGAGTTTGGCGGCCTCAATGATCTCGTCGTGGATGTCCCGGATATAGGCAACGGCAAGATACACGGCAAAGGAGATATTGAAGGCGATATATGGGATGAGGATACCGAGGCGCGTATTGTCCAGCCCAATCCAGGTCTCGGCCACGAAGATCGGAACAATCGAGGAGGATATCGTGACCAGAAGTCCGACCAGAAAGACCGAATACCAGAGCCTTGTTCTTCTGGACGGTATCTTTGCAAAGGCAAATCCCGCGGAAACCGACAGCAGGACCACGACGATTGTCGTCACGATGCTGTAAAGGAAACTGTTGAAGAACAATCCGGAGAATTCACCCAATTCCCAGGCGTTCCGGTAGTTGTCGAGAGTCCAGACCTTCGGCGGCGCTATCAGCGACCGCATAATCTCGGGCTGGCTCTTGAACGACGTGTAGAACACCCAGGCAAGAGGGCAGATAGTGAATACGGTGAAACCAAGCAGGATCGCCCAGGCGGCAATCCGAAATGGCACTGGCACGATTGCGCGGGCCTTGGGAGCTTGCATCGCCATTGCCTCAGACTCCCCGCGCCAGCCGTTCCGCAATCCGCGCCAGCACGACGATCATCACGACACTGAGCAGGATCAGCACAATGGCGACGGCGCTTCCGAAACCGTATTTGTAATAGGAAAACGTGCTCTCGATCATGTAGAGGCCCAGAACGCTCGAATAGTAACTCGGCCCGCCTTCGGTCATGACCCAGAGCAACTCGAAGCTCTTGAGGCTGCCGGCAATGGCATAGATTGACGAGGTCAGGAAGACGGGGATCTGTCCGGGCAACACGATCTTCATCAGGATACCCCACTCGGTTGCACCGTCGAGAACCGCGGCTTCAATTGTCTCGGGCTGGATCTTCTGCAGATTTGCCAGGAAGATGATCATGTAGATGCCGGTGTACATCCAGAGGATCACGATCAGGTAGGGCACGATTGCCATCGACTTGTTGTTGAAGATGATCAGTTCGAACAGTGGCACCCCCTGTACCTTGCCAATCAGGTCGGCGATCAGGCCAACCGGCGCAAAGACAACGGCAAAGAGCAGGCCCACCACCACGGGGCTGAGCAATGACGGAAAGAATATCACGGCCTCGAAGAAACCGGGGAGGCGGATCAGTCGTCGGTAAAGAACATAGGCCAGGAAGAATCCTAGCGGAATCTGCCCGAGGAGCGAGACCAGCACGATCAGCCCGTTGTTTCGCAGGCTATGCCAGAAGACCGGGTCCGAGAACATCTTCGAATAGTTTGCCAAGCCTACGAACTTCGGCAAACCAACTCCCGACCACTCGGTGAAACTGAGGATCAGGCTGTAGAGTACGGGTAGAACGATGACGAGCGCGTAGACGACAAGTGCCGGTCCCGTCAATAGGGCATAGCTCAGTCGATTGTCGCGCTCGATGGCTGGTGACTCCTGTCGCGCGCCGCGACCGGCGTACGGTCGCGACGCGGGTTGGTCAAGTGTTTACTGGCGATTACTGTCGTTCGCTGCCACCCAGGATTCATAGGTCGCGGCAATTTCTTCAGGTGTCGTGTTCCCCAGGATAAGCTCCTGGAGTCCGGAATTGATGATCTCGTTCACGCCTTCGGCATCCATCTTGTCGTCGATAACCGGAAGCACGGTCTCGATCCCCGAGGAGAAGCGATAGCTTTCCTTGTCAAGCGGGTTCTCGAGGAAATGCTCGATCCCGCCCTCCTTGTAGACCGGGAGGGTGCCATACTTCGTGGCAAGATCCGCGTTGGAATAGTCGATCACGAACTTGACCCACTCCCACGCGGCTGCAGCCTCTTCATCGCTTGCCGAAGCCGAGATGCCGTATCCGGTATTCAACGCGCCGGAAGACGATGCGCTCGAGGTCATCTGCCCGGCGATTTCGGGGAAGGTGTACATACCGATTTCCGCCTGCTGCTCCTCGCTCAGGGCGTTCTTGAGATTCGACACTTCCCAAATTCCGCCGATCAGGTAGACCGAGCGTCCACTGACGAACAGGGACATCGCCTGTTCCCGGGTTGTTGACGGCTCGCTCTTCGAGATGAGCCCGCTGTCGACCATGCGGGACACTGTGGCGAGCGAGTTCACGAATTGCTCGTCCGTGAAACTCGCACCGTCACCACTTCGTGCCATGTCGAACCACTCGAGCCCGCCGATACGGGCGGTGAGCATGGACAACAGGCAGGACTGCATGACCCAGGCCGACTGGTCGCCATAGACCACCGGGCGGTAGCCGGCTTCCATGATCTGCGCTGCCTGCGCCTCGAATTCCTCGAGAGTCGCCGGATACTCGATCCCCAAATCGGCCATGAGCGCCTTGTTGGCGTAGACGACGTTGGAATAATTCACAAGCGGCAGGCTCAACTCATAGATTTCGCCATTGGCCCCCTGTGGCGACAGGAACACCTCGCGCTGTGTGGCGGCAATATTGTCCGCCTCGATCATCGGGCGCAGGTCCATCGCGTATCCCTGATCCGTCAGGTAGCCCGTTCGCTTGCCCGGCCAGAGTGTCAGAATGGTTGGCAGGTTTCCCGAGATCGCCAATGCCTGCATCTTGGTATGGTAGGCGTCGTGTTCGAGATAGTCGAACTCGATTGTGATGTCAGGATTGACTTCTTGGAACCGCGCATAGAGTTCTTCGGTCAATCTGGCCGCATTGTCCACCTTTGTGAATGGCAGAAGAGCCGTCACCGTCGTCTCGGCATGGGCCATAACGCCCGACAGGCCGATGGCTGCGGCAAGAGCGGCGCCAGCAAACCGGCGGGCGATCCTGCCTTGTTCAGGTCTTGTATGTAGCATGGTTTCCTCCTTTTCTGTTGTGGCAAGAGCGTCGCTGGCATGCCAGCCGGCGACCTCCCGGTGTTTTGGCTTCGTATGATGCATGATTTCCTCCTTCCCTGTTGTGGCGGTCAAATTGTCAGGTTCCGGTCAGCCGCCTTTCGGCGGGCCTCTGTCGAAAGCGCTTGTTGTAAAAGCCTGCGAGGTCGGACAGCGGAAACGGCCGCGGCCCTGCGAGGTAATGGCCGCGCCCTCGGCGGCCGTCGGTTTGCCAGTTTAGCGTGTAGATTCCGAACGTCGCTGCTTCGGGAACATCGCCCAGATTGATGCGCGCATTCCCCGGCAGAACAGCATCAAATTCCAGGACCGAGTTCTCCGCCTTGCACACCTGGCCCGAAAGCGTGACGGAATCCGGTGAGTCGTTCACCGCCACGACCGCGTGGCGCCCGTCTTCGGGTTCGCCAATCATGACGTGAACCATCGAATGAAGCTCTTTCAACAGATGAAACGCGAGTTTCTTCTCACCGTAGTAATCCACGACAGCGTCCGAGATTTGTGGCCATCCGTCTCGTATGTTCCACCAAAGCAGACCTCCGGTCCGCCCCTTGTCGATCCTGAACTTTTCGACGAAGTATTTCAGCGCCTCGGCCTGAGAGATCTGCGATGCCTGGATGTAGCGGTCCAGGTCTTCAGGCACCTCACCGAACAGGTTCCGGAGTTGCGTGGCCATAAGTGGAATTCGATAGTTGTAACGGTTGCTTTGGGGTTGAGGGCGGACGGAATGGGTCAGCCAGTCTTCGTTGTTCTGCCATGGCCAAAGGTGCTCCGGTCGCATCATGCGTTCCAACGACACCCTTGACGGGCAACCGTGATAACCGAGTTCGCTTGCAAAACAGGCTGTTGAACCTGTGTAGTAAGGCGACTTGAAGTCGTCGCGCGGGCCCCAAAGATGCACTTCGGGGGAATTTCTGTCATTGACCCCCTGTGTCCAAAGCGCGGGGCTGTAGTACGGCGAACTCGGCAGATAGGAACGGCAAGGGTCCATGCGACGGCAAACGCCTGCAAGGACATTGCGCGAGATCATATCGTCCTCGTTCGGATCCACACCGGGTTTGGCGAACTTATAAAACTGGTCAATCTCGTTGTTTCCGGCCCACAGGGCAAGAGACGGGTGGTTGCGCAGAAGCGGAACGATGACCTCGGCTTCTCGCTGAATCTTGGCATGGAACTCAGCTGTCTGCGGATAGAGTGCGCAAGCCAGCGCGAAATCCTGCCAAACCAGAACGCCATTCCGGTCGCAGAAGTCAAAAAAGGCGCGCGCCTCGTAGACATTGCCGCCCCAGCACCGGATCATGTTGCAGCCAAGTTCAGTCACCAGCGCAAGCGTTTCGTTCAAGCGCCGGGCGTCCCGGCTGTGAAATGCGTCGAGCGGTACCCAGTTGGAACCCTTGATAAAGACCTCAATTCCGTTGACGAGAAACCGGAACTCGCCGGACCCGCTGTCGTCGATCAGGTCGCTTCTTCGAAGCTCAATCCTGCGGAATCCGAAACTCGAGTTCCAGACGGCCAGTTCGGCGCCACTGATGTCCCGGTAGGTCAGCGTGACGTCATAGAGTGCCGGCTCACCGGAGCCGTGCGGGTACCAGAGGTTGACTCCGGCAATCTCGGTCTCATGACGTCCTGTCCAGCCCAGGACCGGAAGCTCGGCCTCGTGGATGACCTGGCCATCGTCCGGATCACTGACCCTGACCATAACCGTTCCGTCGCGTATCACCCCTTGATGATGCCGGAGCATCCACTGTACCATGAAACGCACTTGATGACGCTGCCGGTCGACCGCAAGGGTGGCAAGATACACGTCCTCGAATTCGACCAAGTTGCGATTTACGATGGAAATATCTCGCCAAATTCCGGCAGAAACGGCGCGCGGCATGATATCCCAACCATAACAATGCGCAGCTTTTCGAATGTGCAGCGATTCCCAGTTGTTTTCCATTGCGAAGCAGCCCGGATCGACCGCCAGATCACGTGCGGCAAGGATCGGCGAATCGATGGCAATCGTGATAAGATTCCGGCCCTCTCGCAAATGCGCTGCCATTTCGAAACAGTACGGAATCAGCATGTTTTCGGTCCGCCCGACCAACTGCCCGTTGATCCATATTGTCGCCAGCGTGTCGATGCCGTCGAGACAAAGCACCGGATTTGAAAAACGGGCAAGCGAGGGAACGTCGAACTCCCGCGTGAGCCACCATTGATGTCGTTCGAAATCGAGAAGCGCATAGATGTTGTCACCGCGGTCCAGGTCCGCTGGAAGAACGCCCGCGGCAACGAGGTCAAGTTCGACATTTCCCGGAACGGTTGCCTGGCAGGCCTGGAACTCGCCGGGAATTTCGGGCGATGACATCTCTTGCGCGGCATGTCTTTGCGGTCCGTAGTGCAGCAGCCAATCACCATTCAGTGAGAGAGAGACGGTGTTTGTGTTCATACTGTCTCCCTTTTCACGCCAGCTTTCGTATTAGTGCGCTGCACATCCCAGCACATATTCAGGACGTGGTAGTCGGTCTTGCCTGGTGGAGACTTCAAGTTGTCGACTCTCTTCCCTTCGCGTGTGAGCACTCGAAACCAGGCACCATGATCATGGTCAACGAAGTGATCCCAGGCAAAGCGCCAGAGGGCGTTGTAGTCGTCTCGATAGGCTTCGTCGCCCGTCCGGCAATAGAGGCGCCAGGCTGTCGCAATGGTCTCGGACTGGACCCAGTAATACTTGTTGACGGAACAGGGTGTCCCGTCAGGTGCAAATCCGTAATAGATTCCGCCGTTGAGTTCGTCGTGTCCGTGTTCGAGTCCTGCCCTGTAAAGTGCTTTGGCGCGGCACATGTAGAAAGGATCCGGCCGGATGTCGTCGAGTGTCAGCAACAGGCGCGCCCATTCCACCTGATGGCCGGGTTGAAAACCCCATGGGCGGAAAAGGTCATCGGGATAGGCGCGGTTGTATTCATAGTCGGGCGTCCAATCGGCATGGAAATGCTCCCAGACTAGCCCGTCACACAACCCAGCCAACTCGCCTGTGAACCTTCGCGCCAGCAACTCGGCCCGATCCAGGAAACAGCCTTCGCTCGTCGCTTCCCATGCGGAAATTGCAGCTTCACAAATGTGCATGTTGGCATTCTGGCCGCGATAGTCACTCTTTCCGCTTAGGCCGTCGGCAAACTCGTCGCAGTAGCCATTCACATCAGGCTCCCAAAAGGCGGTTTCCAGCACCTCCCAGACGTGATCAAGGGTGCTGGCTGCCCCGCCAATACCTGCCTTGAGCGCCGTCGCCGCAGCAAGCAGCGCAAAGGCATGGCCATATGCCATTCCGCGCGGATCCGCGATCTGCCGATCACGCAATTCCCATGAATAGGAGCCATCCGGGCGGCGGTGGGCGGCTTCGAGGAATCTGAAACCGCGCCGGGCCAGGTCCAGGTCCGTCGCAGGGCCACCATTCGCCGCAGACTGGGCGAAATTGAAAACAAAACGGCACGAACTGACCAGATGGCGAAGACTGTGATCGTAGACTCGGCCATCGTCCAGAAAGGCATGAAAGAAGCCGCCCTCGGGATCAATCGCATTTCGACGGTAGAAGCCCAGGGTATCCTCGACATGGCGTCGCAGGAAACTGTCATCCTCGAAATCCGGATAGCCCCCCCATGTATCCGTTTGCCCTTCTTTTTGGTCAACACGCAACCGCGCGGGAAGTCGGTAATATGGCAATACTGATACTCGTGCATAATTTAACATATCGCGTGTCTTCCATCAAGCCAAACTAATCGCTTTAACTGAGTCTCGCTCTCATCATATATTGCTATTGCACCGACCGTTTTCTTGAGGAACCGTCAAGTTGACATGAACCAGAAGAAGAACATGACTATGGACGAGTTTGCGCGGTTGATCGGCCTTTCGCGCCCAACCATGTCACGTTACTTCAATGACCCTTCTTCAGTCCGTCCAAAGACCCGCAAGACAATTGAAGCGGCACTCGAAGAACACAATTTCAGCCCCAACTTTCTGGCGGCCGGGCTAACCCGGGGCCGCACCCGCGCATTCGGGATCATAGTACCCTCGATCATTGACTCATTTTACGCCGAACTCGTGAGTACCATCGAGCAATTTGCCGAAGACCATGGTTTCCTGACCGTGCTGCAATCCTCACACAACGACTCCCGACGCGAGCGCCGGGCAGTCTCGCGGCTCATGTCGATGGATGTGGCTGGAATCGCGATCGCACCGCTAGGCTACAGTTCCGACGTTGATGCTATCATGGAGGCACGGCAACGTTGCCCCGTGGTCATCGTCGATTCCCGGCTGAAACCCGGCGTGCCATATATTGGAACCGACAACAACCAAAGCGTTTCACTGATGGTAGACTATCTCTGCCGGTCCGGGCCTCCACCCGCGCTGTTCACCATGCCTCCGATCAATGTTAACGTCGTGGAACGTCGCGATGCATATTGCACACGGATGAAGGCCCTGGGCCAAGTGCCCAAGATCTTGAATCCCGACGATGGCAGCATTGGCGACGATTATGAGCGGTACGGATATGAACGCTTCATGACCTTGGGGCCTGACAGGCTCAAAGGCGTTAAGTCGATTCTTTGCCCGAATGACCGTGTCGCACTCGGAGTGATGGCGGCTGCGAATTCCCTCAGTCTCTCGGTCGGCAAGGGTCCGGGCGACGCTCTCCGTGTCGCAGGACACGATGGCCAACACTTCGGACGCTATGCTTCCCCGTCCCTGACAACGGCTGCGCAGGATATCCGTGGCATGGGCAAGCAGACCGTCGCTGCGCTACTCGAAGGCGAGAAACACCCTGCGTTTCAGAGGGACATCCTCTTGAACGCAAGTTTCGTCGACCGCAGGTCCGCCTGACAACAGGATGACATCGTCTTGAGCCAGAGAACCCTTGAAACGCGTACGGACAGACATGGCTTCAGGAACAATGCCAATTCGCTGATGACCCAATTGACCGGGATCCGGGTAAGGGCGTTTTGTCACGGGATTACCCAATGAACATGCTGTTTCGCCGGCCCTTTCCCTGACGCCGGCAAACGGGATTTCCGTTTGCTGCTGCGTGAACGGCAACTTAGTCAGTTATCCGGTTCCGGCAGGCAGTTCCTGGTCCAGTCGAAGGTGCCTTCATCGCGTTCCTGGACAGCCTGTTTCCAGCCAACCCTCTCCGCGCGATCCTTGAAATTCAAGCCTTCGGGCGAATGGCGGGCAATGCCATCGAACACGGTGGCAAGTCGTTGGGTCTGGTTGATCACTGCCTCGACGGCAGAATTAATCACCATCTTTTGCATGGCCAGTTGGTTGATCGGAACCGTTGTCAAGCGGGTTGCGAGCTCTTCCACTTCCGCGTCCAGTTGGCCGCCCGGAACGGATTTCAGCACAAGCCCCATTTCGGCGGCCTCCTGTCCAGAGATCCTGTCGCCCGTGAACATCATCCGCTTTGCCTTTTCCGGCCCCAGGCGGTGCACCCACATCGCCGTCGTGGGACAACCCCAGACGCGGGCGGGCATGTATCCGATCTGTGCGTTGTCGCTCATGATGATCAGGTCCGAACAGAGCGCAATATCTGACCCACCGGCGACAGCAAAGCCATGCACCTTGCAGATAACAGGCTTCATTGCGCGGAACAGCGACATGAATGCCTGCGTGTTGGCCCACATGAACTGAAAGTCCCGCATCGGGTCCCAGGGCATATCCTGCATCGCCTTGCCGGAACCATGTCTTTCCGCGTAGTGAGCGAGATCGTAGCCCGCGCAGAATGCCTTCCCGGCACCGGACAGCACCATGACATGCACGTTGCTGTCGGCGTCGGCTTCAGCCACAGCTGTGGCAAGTTCACCCGGCATGTCGTCGTCGATTGCGTTCAATACCTCTGGGCGATTCAGCGTGATCCGCCCGATCCTTCCGTCTCGTTCATACAATATCTTGGCCATTCCCACTCCCAATCGCCGACAAGCCTGACCTCCTTGAGTCCCTCCAAATCCCGGACTGAGACCTCCCGGAATCGTCCATGCCACCAAACACAACACAACAGGGTCCCGGATCTTCCGGACTACGAGTTCGTCTCTACCATACCTGACCGGAACTGCCTTGCCACGCTCCGGTGTTGCCGACGCGGGAGATGGCAAACGCATGGTGGGGAGCGCTCGACCGAACCAGACGGTAGCAATGAGTTGAGCAAATAGGCGAGCGCTATGATCAGGACGATGACGAAGACCGGTTCGGCTTCAAGGACTTCACCAGCGCGGGATGCGTTCGACCGCCGCTGGCGGCCAACATGCCGACCCTCCTTGTCGTTGCTGGCCCTAACAGGTTTGGAAAATCCACCCTGACTCGCATGAGCGGATTCAGCGGTTTCGAAGTGATCCACCCCGATACCCTTGCGCGAAGCATTGCGTCGTGGAAGACACACACTCCAAGAACAACGGACTTTTCTGGCCGAGACCACGCGCCGGGATCGGAACTCTCCGCCGCATGGAAAATGCGCGCAGGGAGGACTGCGGGATCATCCTGCAATATGTTTCCCTCGGTTCACCGGACCAAGCACTTGACCGCAACCGCAACCGGGCGATGCTGGGAGGTCACGATGTGCCGGAAGCTGACGTGCTGCCCACAAACTGCATCCTTGTGTCCATGATTCCGGAACCGGCAGGTGTAACTGGCTCAATTTCCTTCCGTCACAGCAATCAGGCAGGGGGTTCAAGCCCGTTTGAAGAACAAATTCTCCGAACCCGAAGAATTCGGCGTTCGAGCGATCCGACTGCAGGCCCGACTTCCGGGATTCGCAACAATTGTGCAAGTCTGGTCAGGGTCTGGCTGCAAGCGCCAGCGTCGAGGGCAATTCTGCATGACAGTTTACCCCGCAAGCTGTCCCCGCATTGATTGAGCCAAGTCCGTGGGTGGCATCTCGCCTGCTATTGCCCCATCCGGTCGGCAATCGCGACAATGCGGTACATCTCGCGCAGCACCGGCCTTTCGACAAGTTTGCCATCGATCACGACAAGACCTGTGTCGGCTACCTCGAACCTGGCGATGATGCGGCGGGCACGGGCGATCTCATCATTCGACGGCGTGAACACCTCGTTCAGCACCGAGATCTGCTTGGGATGGATTGCGCCCTTGCCTGAAAAGCCAAGCTTGCGCGCTGCTACGGCATCGGCACGCATTCCTTCAGGATCATCAAGATCAAGGAATGGCACGTCGACGACGTCGAGACCGGCACTTGCCGCCGCATGGACCACGCGTGAACGGGCATAAAGCAGCGGTTCCCAGGCATTCCGGCATCGCAACTCGGCAGCCATGTCGACACCACCGAAGAACAACGCGTCGATTCGATCCGAGCAATTGGCAATGTCATTTGCCGCTTCAAGTCCTGCATTGGTTTCAATTATGACATGGAGACGCGTGGCGTGCCCGGCATCGGCCAGCAACTGGTCGAGCATCTGCACTTCGTCCGGCGTACGGACCTTGGGCAACATCAACGCAGGCGGTGGGGTGTTGGTGGCCAGTATCGCCTGAACGTCTTCAATTCCGAACCGATCGCGAATCGAGTTGATCCGCACGATACGTTCCACGCCATCATCGGCCTGTGATCGTTCAAACAATGCCAGGGTTTTCCGGCGCGCGACTGCCTTGTCCTTTGGTGCAATGCCGTCCTCAAGCTCAACACAAACGATGTCCGCACCGGAAGCAAGAGCCTTTGGATACATGTCGGGTCGCAGCCCGGGCGTAAAGATGAAACTTCGCCGCGGACGCGGGATGTGTTCAGTCATGTCATACTTCCCTCGAACATTCCAAGCTCCTCCATGTCACGGGGTCCGGCCAGTGCCAACACGACGACCGCTGCACCGTTATGGCAACGGCACCGCCTTGCCAGTCCGCCAAGGGCATAGACACCACGGTCAAGGGGTCGGCGCAGTCCCTGGGAGACAGTGGCATCCGTCCCGCCCGCGCCCGGTGCCGGATTGCGCTGCCTGCATCCATGGTCTGAGCGAATCCCCCGGTTTGATTTCCAATCAACAGCCCCCTGCAATTCTGAAGGCAGGGAATCAGGCAACCGATTTCCCGGTTGAGAGAATGTCCAGACCCTGCATCGCGAAGAAATGCGGGATGTCGATGAAGATCCAGTTCTCGGCCAACCTGTCGCCGTGCCGCCGGTAGAGGTCAACGATGCGCATGTCGGCCTCGACTTCGCTGGCAGGCAGGCCGAGATAACCGTTGGAGCGCATGGTCAGGCTTGGATAGCCGAAGAAGCCGCCGAACATTCCTTCACCGATGCGGGCGACATGTTCGGTGTGGCGGACGTATTCGAGATCCTCCTCGAACGGCCCGGAATGACCGCGCCTGTATCCGTGATAGAAGGCACTTGCGCCGATTCCGCCGGGGCCAAACCAGCACATGTCTTCGGTCCAGAAGCGAGTGATGTGGCTAGCGGGAGACTTGACGATTCTTGCGCGCAGGTCAGCGATCATGTCGGCGATCAACTCGACTGTGATGCGGCCTTCCTGCGGTGGTTGACGACCGAACAGCAGCCCGTCATGGGTGCGCGGGCCAGGGGTCAGAACCTCGGAGCCAGTTACTTTCGGAACTGACCGGTGACCTGAATTGGCAAGAAGATTCAGGATGTCGATGTAGCAGGCAGTCTCGGCGAGCCTTTCGTCCACGATCCGGTGGAATTCGGCGTAGCGCAGGAAAGCGAGCTTGCGGGAGGGAGCAAACTCCAGCCAGGGTTCGTCCCATAGACCCATGAAGTGCCCCATCTCGACGACCCATGTGGAAGACCAGTTATCAACCTGGTTCAGGCCTGCCAGGAACATGTCGGGCCGGCGCTGCAGCGGCCCCATCGCGGTCTTCAATGGCACCCAGAACGTCTCCGCCACCGCCGCGGCACCGGTCAACTCGTGGAACGGGTGCATTCCGCGCCAGTGGTAATCGGGCGCGGTGCAGCCTGCCAGTGCTTCCGCCACGCCGTCCGGGCCGACAGCGTCGATTGCTGTGTTTGCCGCGAGCACTATGGCCTTTGCCGACTGCAGATCAGCCACTATGGCGGACCCTTGCAATCTGCATCATCAGGTCGAACTCGTTGAAGAGTTGCCATTCCTGCCGGATCTTTCCGTCCTCTACCCTCCACTGGGTAATTCCCCAGATCTGGCAGGTTGCGCCGGTCGGTCCGCGGTAAAGTCCGTCGCCATCATGGGTGCCCTCGGCACTCCACCGGGTCGAGATGAGGTGGTTGTCGGTGTCGTTGCCCATCCAGTAGACCTCATCGACTCGAAGCTCGAGATCGGGAAATGCTCCGCGCAACTCTGCCACATAGGCACGGTAAGCGTCGGTTCCGGTGAAACGACGCTCGGTCGTGCCCTCGAATGGCAGGTTGGCGTCGTAATGGCCTTCGATCGCTGCGCCATCATCATTCCAGATGCTGTGATGCACGCTACGGGCGAAGGCGTCCGGGTCGAACCTGTCGACGGGCTCAGACTCGCAGATCGGCCTGGTCGGAGAGGCAGCGCATCGGAGTTGATCCCAGACCTCCTGGCTGCGCGGCCAGCCTGCGGGCGGGTTGGCAGCAAGGCGGTCCGCTTCTTCCCAGAGGTCGATGCCAAGCTGCCGAAGCATTGCCGAGGTGTTGTAGAGGACATGCTCGAGGAAGATGTCGTTCTCCAGTGCCACGCAATTTGCAATGACCGGGACATTGATTCTTGTGCCACTTGGCTCACCGTAGCGGCTGGGGCCGGAATTGGTGCCAATGATCCGTGTGAGATGGGACGTGTGAAAGGCAACCTTGTCGTCACCCGCCCAGATCACCTCTTCGGCGTCGAGGATGATGTCAGGGAAGGCGCCCGTCGTGTGATGCGTGTCGGAAATGATCTTCGCGCTGCCTGTCTGAAGTCCGTAATCGTCATAGACAAGGCTGTCTGGTGCGTAACAGTCACCGATATACCCCACCTCGCGATCCTCGGTCTCCCAGATCCGGTGGGTGATGCGGACGATGTAGTCGATAATGTTGCGGTAGTCGGGATCGAAACCGGATAGCTCCTGACCGGGGCCGCAATCTTCCGGGATCCGGACGCTTCGGTTGGATGTATAGTTCCTGAGCGAGATGTTGAAGCCTGTCGGCATATGCGCGCGGGAAAGTGGTTCCGCCGGGTGGTGGGACTTGTTCCGTTCAGGCGTGAATCTAGCCATGATCTAGCCTCCGATTTCTGCAAGGAGGTCGACTCCCTGCTGCAACAGGAAATGCAGCATGTCGATGAAAATCCAGTTTTCAGTGAGCTTTTGGTCCTCCCGGCGGTAGACATCAACAACCCGCATCTCGGCGACGGTTTCATTTGCCTGCACGCCCATGTAGCCGGCGATGTTGCGCATGCCTAGACAGGGCCGCCAGAGAAATGCGCTGTAGTTGCCCTCGGCAGTGGCGGCCTCTTCCTGGAAGTAGTCGACGAATTCGAGCCGTTCCTCGAATGGGCCCGTATGGCCGCGCCGGTATCCGGTAAACCCGAGACATGCCCCGATACCCGCAGGACCGTGCCAGTTCATGTCCGGGTGCCACCAGCGCGCCAGGTGATCGTCCGGTGACGTCATGGTCTGTGCCAGTTCGGTCAGCATGCCGTTGGTCAAGTTGAATGTCCGTGCGCTTTCTGCGGCGTCCTGAGGGTCAGACAACAGCCCGTCATGGGTGCGCGGACCGGGAGACATCAGATGTGCAGCGGTCTGGTCATTGGCGTAGGGGTTACATTCCGCCTGGGTCATGACGGACAGCAGATCCAGAAATTCCACGGTCTCCGCGATGGCTCCGTCCTCAATCCGGTAGAAAGAGACGAATGGAATGAACGTCGACTTGTCCGATGGCGGTATGCCCAGCCACGGAGAGGTGAAATCCCCGAGAAACTTCCCCATCGAGACGACCCAGAGAGCCGCTTTGGGGTCCATATGGTGCCGCCCGGCAAAGAATATGTCAGGACGGCGTTGCAGAACCGGCATGGCGCGCTTGAACGGTGCCCATACTGAATCTGCCAGCGCCCCCGCCGATTCAATCGAATTGAATGGGTGGACGCCGCTATATCGGTGCCCCGTCCCGAGATTCTCGGCGCAGGCGTCACGTACATCTGACGGCGATGCCGCATCGAGTGCGGCATGGAAGGCGCAGACCAGCGCCTTTGCGTCCTGCAGGTCAACTGGCACCTGCCTAACCCTTCACTGCACCTGCAGTCAGGCCGCTGACAATCTGGCGCTGGAAGAAGAGAACGAGGAAGAACAACGGAACCATGGCGCTCACCACTGCCGAAACTGCAAACATCACGTTACCCTGCTCGCGCACGGTGCCGAGAAAACTTGCAATTCGAGGCACCATCGTCTGGTTCTCGGACGAAAGCAGCATCGAGGTTATGGCAAAGTCGTTATAGGCCAGCAGGAAAGAGAAGAGTCCTGTTGTGATCACACCAGGCCACATCACCGGTATGATGACATGCCGGAACGCCTGGAACCGGTTGCAGCCGTCGACCAGCGCGCTCTCGTCCAGATCACGGGGTATATTGAGGAAAAACGAATGCAGCATCCACAGGGTGAATGGCTGATTGATCGCTACCAGCACGATGATCGTCGTCGCCAGGTGCCCCCAGAGATTCCATTCGAAGAATGGAAGCAGGTATCCTGACACCAGCGTAATGTGTGGCATCGCGCGGAAGACCAGCGCCGCGATCAGGATCCAGAATGCATAGCGGAATCCGGATCGTGCCAACGCATAACCGCCCAGCGTGCCAAAAGTCAGTGAGATGATGACCGTAAAGAACACCACGATGCCGGTGTTGATTGCATTGTTCCAGAATTCCTCCTGTATCCACGCACCGTAGTAGCCGTTGCCGGTTAAGGGGTCGCCCGTCTCTGCGATGGTCCGTACCCCGTAGATCGCGTTCCGCCAGTCGGCCTTCGAGAAGAAATCCCCTTGCACCTTGAACGACCCCCAGACCGTCCAGATGAACGGTCCCATCGCGATCATCAGCCAGAGGACGATCAGGCTGGTTGAGAAGAAGAGCAGATAGGAAGGCCTGCGTACCTTTGCTGCAGCCATCGCCGATCTCCTAGGTCTGCTTGCGGCCGAAATCGCGCCAGGTGCGGATCAGGACCGGGGTGAGCAGGATACCAACGCCGATGATCGTCAGCATCGAGGTTGCGGCAGCAGAGCCGAACAACTTGGTATCACCGCGCAGGTCGTTGAAAATGATCCAGCTCAGTGATGTCGCCTTGGCCGAGGCAGAAAACCCGACTATTGGCTCGAACACGCGGAAGTTGTCCATCAGTTGCATCAGCGTGATGAAAACCACGAGCGGCATCATGTACGGTACCACTACGTAACGGACGCGCTGCCAGCGCGTCGCGCCGTCGATCTGGGCAGCTTCCAGCGTTTCGCTCGGCACGGTCTGCAGGCCGGCATAGAAGACGATGAAGCTGAAGGGCGCACTGTGCCAGATGCCGTAGACAATGAGCATGATCCAGGTCAGCGGTGCCGATGCTTTCAGGCTGAGGTCATCGTCGTCGAAAATCAGCTGTAGCGTGGCACCGATGATCCCGTCGGCATCGACCATCCAGAACAGGATGAGCGAACCGATCAGTGGAGTCACGATCATAGGCAGGAGCGAGGCAAAGATTGTCGGTCCCTTGGTAACCGCTGGCAGGGAGTTGACGCCCAGCGCAATGGCCAGTCCAAGGACCAGAACAAATGGCGTGACAACCGCTGTGTAGGTGAGGGTGAAAGCCAGTGCCTTGTAGAATGGCAGGTTAAAGACATAGCTGACAAACTCGTCCCAGTTGTCGGAATTCGCCCAGGCTTCAGAGATTTCGGCCAGGGCCACGTGATTGCGGTTGGCATAGGTCCCGAAACCGTTGAACCGGCCGAGCGGTTGTTCCGCGTTCTGTCGCTCTGTGGCCTCGATATCAACTGAAAGCGACGTTTCACACTTGAACGGGTTGCAATTCTCGACCTCGATCAGCACTTGCTCGTGCTCGACAAACATCGACTGAATTGCCACAGAGACAATTGGCAGCGCAATGAAGAGCAGCATCGCGACAAGCGACGGAAGGATGAACCAAGTAAAGGCCCGGTGCGGCATGGGCAGTATCCGATAGGTTCAGCGGGGCCCGGAGGCCCCGCGTCGGAAAGCTTACTGCAAGAAGCCCTCCTCCTTCGCCTTGGCGATATAGGAGGCCTCGATATCAGCCAGCGTTTGTTCCGCACTCTCATTGCCCTGCAGGAAGTCCGGCAACTCCTCGAAAAACGAGGCATGCAGGAGACCCATGTAAGGTAGCATTGGATAGGGTTCGGCGCCCATTGCCGCGACTGCGGCAATTCCCGCGGCGGCCTTGCCGGGCTGGTAAGCTGCCGACAGCCATACGGCCTTGTCGTTGTTGGCCATCACCATGTCGTCGGAAATCCCGTTCACCATCGCGATGAAGGATGCCTCGGCGTCTTCGTCGGAGATGTTCTTGGCGATGGTGAAGCCATCCCACCAGAGCGTGGAAGACGGCGTTGATCCCCCTGCAACGGTTGGCGCGCCGACTGGTACGGTGTTGCCCGCGATCTCGGGCGTTGAGCCCTCATCGTCGATCAGCTGTCCCATCGATGAGCCCCACATCTCGGCCATCGCCAGATTGCCAGCTTCCCAGATCGGGGCGACAGTGGCTGTGTTGTAGGTCAGGAAATCAGGATTGGAATATTCCATCAGCGATTTCAGCATGTTGAGCGTCGCCACGCCGGTCTCGTTGTTTACAGCTGGCTCGGCGGTTCCTTCCTTGAAGAACTGTCCGCCATGGCCAATGTACATGTTCACGAATTCCTCACCCAGGTTCCAGTCGGACTTGGTGAGCATTGCAAATGGGTATTCCATGATACCAGCGTCGCGAATCGCCGCGGCCACCTCGAGCACTTCTTCGTAAGTCGTGGGAGCGGACCTGCCGACCTCGTCAAGAATATCCTGGCGAACCACGAGGTGCTGGGCATTTGCCATGAATGCAATCGCCATGATCCTGCCGTCGATTGTAATCAGCTGGTTCTTGCCCAGGTGGCTGCCATGCTTGGCGACCAGGTCGTCCAAGGGTCGGATCAGGTCATTGTTCAGGAGCGGTACGACAGAAGAGTTGGCGATGATGACCGAGGAATATTCCGCCGGGTTTGCCGTCAGCGCCGCGACCTGGATGTTGCGATGTTCGGCCGTGTGGTTCTTGGCGAACGTCACTCCGTCGCCGGCGCACTCTTCCGCCATGGAAACCACCGCGTGCAGGGCCGGAAAATCATTTGCCAGCACGCTGACATTTCCGCCCGAGATGCCGCATCCGGCAAATGCAGTGCCCGAATAGAGCGCCACTGCGGCCGATGTAATGGTTAGTCGAGCAATTTTGTTCACGTCATTTCCTCCAGTTTTCCTGTTGAATTGTCCCCGTCTTCCACTCAGCAGTGGGGTGGAGCAATTGTTCGAGCGTTATCTTGCAATCGTATGCAAGAACCGTAGTCGAATCCAGTGGAATTGTAAAACATCCATTCAGGGCTGAGTTGACCAGGTCACCTGCCCGACGCCTCCGCATCTTGCCACTGCGGCGTCAGCTTTGGCAAAGCCTGAAGGGGAGTCATCCGTGGAAATCGTCAGTTGGATTGGAGTCGCACCGGGAAAGCGCAGAATCCAACAACCGGAATCGTAGCGGAGGGGGGCGCATCCCATCGCTCAACCATCCTGGAAACTTCCAAATTCTTCATTCTGCCCTGCCTGCCAAGCAGAATCAGAGCGCCAAATGAGGCAGGGACCTATCTCGTGCCCTCAAAGCCCGGTCAGCACACGTTGCCGGGCAACGAGATCCACGCCCAACTGGTCAAGGAAATGCAGGTGATCAATGAAATTCCAGTTCTCGGCAAGCTTGTCGCCTTCGCGGCGGTATATGTCAACGACACGCATCCCCGCCTTCTTGTCAGAGGCAGGAGCCAGCCCGATATATCCGCCGCGGGAGCGGACATCGAAGGTCGGCCATCCGAAGAAACCGCCATAATGTCCCTCGCCGATTTCCATCCGGTGCCCGAAGAATTCGCCCCACTCGAGGCCTTGTTCAAAAGGCAAGCAGTGCTGCTCCAGATACCGGGACTGGGTATAGGGTGCCCCGATTCCCCCGGGACCCCACCAAATCATGTCCTCCGTCCAGTCGAGCGATAGGTCCGATCTCCTGGTCTGAACCTTTGCGGCAAGCAGGCGGTCGATCATTCGAACGAACAGGTCAAGTGTCTTCTGTCCCTCTTCGGGCGGTTGATCGCGGAACAGCAGTCCATCATGGGTACGCGGGCCGGGCGTCACAATTGTCGACGCGGTTGACGGCGGCATCACCTCCGCCCCGACCTGCGCCATGAGATTCATGATGTCGAGGAACAGCGTGGAATCGACGATCCTGTCTGACTCGACACAGTTGAACTCGACATATCTGAGCATGACAGCCTGCCTGTTCGGACGCATCCCCAGAAATGGTTCGTCGAACAATCCGAGCAAATGACCCATCGAAACGACCCAGGTCGAGGCGCCGCCATCCAGACGATTGTATCCGGCCATAAAAACATCCTGGCGCCGCTGAAGAGGAGCAAATGACCGCCATAGAGGTCTCCAGAAGGTCTCGGCAGCCGCCGGCGGCCCGACAACTTCGTTGAAAGGGTGCACGAAACTGAATTTGCAGTCCGCGGAGCAATGTTTGGCCAACGCAGCTACTAGCCCGGTGCATGACGCTCCATCCAGCGCGGCATAATGATCATGGACCAGGTTCTTCGCAGTCGAAAGATCAGTCATGACAGCATCCCCCTGTCGTGTACGCTAGGTGTCTTGGTCATACCGGACAGACCTGCCCTCCTGGATGCGGCCCTGTACCCGGCCGATGGTTCTTTCTCAAGCCTGCCCTGCGTTCCCCAAGTCCAGGGCATGCAAGTCCCTGATCTCGAGCGCTCGAATCCGCTCGCTCGCGGTAACCTGGTACAGCCTTACCCGACGGCAATTCCAGGTTTCCTAACGTGTCACGCGGTCTTGCACTGCGATTGAATCCGGCGCGGGCAACGGGCACCGCGGATGGTCGTGCGAGGGATACAAGTCGAGCGCACGAACCCGTGCCATGCGGGAATGGTTCCGGCGTCACGAGAATTCAGAAATTCGCATGTATTCGGGCCGTCGGTGCCAATGCGGACTCTCGGGTTCACCCGTTCAACAGCATAGGCATTTGCCAGAAATGTCATGTGAAAACCTTTCCCACACATCATACCGATAGTGCCGGGAAATGCGTGGAGGTGCATGATTTCCGTTGCCGTGATCCGCACCGGCGCCTCGTTTGGGCACTCTTGCGTACCCAGCAAAGCATGCCAAATGACAGGATCTCTTCAAGTTATTGATTCTGGGGAATCTTTTGGTGGTGCCTGGGGGCGGGATCGAACCACCGACACGAGGATTTTCAGTCCACTGCTCTACCACTGAGCTACCCAGGCGCCAGCAAGCCTCACTAAGGCAGAGCAATTACACTGTCCATAGGCAGCTTGAAAATTAGTTCGGCAGGTCGTTGTCCGGCTCCGCCTCGTTTCCGGCGTCCTCTTCCGCAGAACCTGGTATCGAGTATTTGCCCGACAGCCAGCGTTCCAGGTCGACATCCGCACAGCGTCGTGAACAGAACGGCACATAACGATTCGACGTGTCCTTTCCGCAGATCGGGCAACTCATTCCGGCAGCGCCCGCGCAAGAGGAATACGCTCCCTGCGCCTATGGAGCTCGAAGTGCCCGAGTCCGGTCCATCCTACCAGTGTCGTCGATATCCGGTCTTCGGAAAATGCACCCGACAGGGCTTCCTCAACCCGAGTTCGAAATCTTCGTGCAATCGGTGCGAAGTCCGTCACAATCTGTCCTCCCAGCCCCCTGATCCTCAACTGGCGGGGCAGGCACGCCACAAGCTGGAGGTTCGCAGTCAGTCCCGCCCCCCTGCTGGCGTCTGAACCCGTGTTGACATCCACCGCCGTGAATGCGCTTGTCGGCTCCAGCATGGCAAAACCACCGCCCGGGAGATCTACGCGAGGGCGCTGATACGGCCGGATGAGGTCATGTACCCCATGCCGGTCAAACGAATCTTCGACATCGTCCACTGCGGATCCTCTACTGCCAAGCCATTCTCGCCGGGCAACCAGACGACAGCCATCCGCTTCCCGCAGGACGGCGGGAGTTGATCCGGCATGACGGGACAGCACCATGCAGCAACTCTCCAGAAGCTGGTCGATTTCGTCACCAATGTCCAGATCCTCAGCAGTTGCGCTGGCCGTCCGCAAAACCAGTTGTGCTCTGATTCCCGCTGCTGCAAGCGCAGATCCTGCCAATTCCTTCAACTGCTGCGTGCGGGTATCTTCAGGCAACGCCCGTGAGGCAAACACGCCTGTCCTGCCCGGCATGATGATCGCAAGCTTTCCGGCAATCGAGATTCGATCGCTGACCGGGACAGCCTTGCCGACTTCGGCAAACCCGGTGACCTGCAACAGAGCTGAACTTCCTTCCTCCGCTTCTCCCGACCTCTTCCAGTACCCTGCGGAACCGTCAGGCAGCCGCACGATACATGCCCCCTGCCCAGGCAACCGCCGTCTGACCACGGCACGCAGGATCGTGCCCGGCGCAGGTCCATCCTCCGGCAGCGGGTCGAACAACAGGTCTTCCAGCTGGCCATCAATCAGACGCGCAGCCACGTCACGTCCGCCCACCCGGTCAATGACCGCCAGTTCACCCTTCACCTTCCGCACCGCACTGTGTATCCCGCCGCCCGCAACAGACCGGAGGTCTCGGCAAGCGGCAGACCTGCTATCGAAGAATAGGAACCGCTGATCCACGGTATGAAGGCGCTGGCAGCACCCTGGATGCCGTACCCCCCAGCCTTGCCTCTCCATTCGCCGCTCTGCAGATACTCCGCGATCTCATTCGGCGTCAGCCTCTTCATCCTGACGATCGACACGACTTCACGCTGAAGCAGCTTGCCAGGTGCGGCCAGCGCTATGGCAGTGACGACCCGGTGGCGCCGGCCCGAGAGGCGACGCAGGTACATCCCGGCCTCCTCCTCGCCAACCGGCTTGCCGAGGACCGAGCGGCCAAGCGCGACGATGGTGTCGGCAGCCAGCACCAATTGACCATCTCCTGGCTCGATTGACAGGGATTTCTCCAGCGCCATCCGCCGGCAATACTGTCGAGGCAGTTCGCCCTGTCTCGGCGTTTCGTCGACCTCCGCGGGGCGGATCTCGTCCGGGACGATTCCAATCTGAGCCAGCAACTCCAGCCGCCGGGGGCTGGCGGAAGCCAGTAGCAGGCGCATGGCCTACTTGAACCGGTAGTTGATCCGGCCCTTGGTCAGGTCATAGGGGGTCATTTCAACCTGGACCCTGTCCCCGGCTAATACCCTGATTCTGTTCTTTCGCATCTTGCCTGCCGTATGAGCGATTATCTGATGCCCGGTATCCAGCTCGACCCGGAATGTCGCATTTGGCAGGACTTCTTTCACGACACCGGAGAATTCGAGCATTTCTTCCTTAGGCATACTTGCTCCTGTCTGGCTTCATTCATGCAGACTTGCTGCAGCGCTGGGGAACCTATTGAATTTCCGCCCGCTGTTCAACTTCTATTGGTGGCCCCCCGCGGCACGCATCGTTGAGTGCGCGATCTGACTGAACCTGCCATTCCCTGCACAGGGCAGCCTCTGGAGGTCGTGCCGATGGCATTGCGGGTCAATCTGACCACTTGTCCGGCCGGATTCTCCGGTCGCCCCGCCGCCAAACCTTCGACATCCCGGCGCTGGCTACATGCAGGGATATACAGGAAACCGTTCGCAGAGTTCTGAAACCCGGAAGCGGACTTCACCCTCGACCCGTCCGTTGTCCTGCATGCCATTCGCAGCAAGTCCCGAGATGACATCCGCTATCATCAAGCCAACCTGCCTGAATTCTTCAACACCGAACCCTCGCGTGGTGCAGGCCGGGGTACCCAGGCGGATTCCCGACGTGACGGTCGGTTTTTGCGTGTCAAAGGGAATTCCGTTCTTGTTGCAGGTGATTCCACTCCTGCCGAGAGCCTGCTCGGCATCGACACCGGTGACTCCCATGGGCCTGAGATCAACAAGCATGACATGCGTGTCCGTTCCGCCGGTGACAACGTCCAGGCCGCCAGACACGAGCGTGTCCGATAGCGCGGTTGCGTTTTCGACGACTCGCTTTGTGTAGACCCTGTATTCGGGGGTGAGCGCTTCTCCAAACGCCACGGCCTTTGCCGCAATTGCATGCATGAGAGGGCCACCCTGGATACCGGGAAAAATCGCCGAGTTGACCTTCTTGATGACCGGTTCGTCATTGGTGACGATCAGACCGCCGCGGGGCCCGCGCAATGTCTTGTGGGTTGTCGCCGTTGCGACATGAGCATGGGGAAATGGCGAGGGATGCACGCCACCTGCGACAAGCCCGGCGAAATGGGCCATGTCAACGAGAAACCAGGCGCCGACCTGATCCGCGATCCTGCGAAATCTCGCGAAGTCCATCTGTCTCGGAACTGCAGAGCCGCCTGCAATGATCAGTTTCGGCCTGTGCTCTTCAGCCAGTTCCTCGACCTGTTCATAGTCGATGTTGCAGTCCTGCCGTCTCACCCCGTACTGCACCGCGTTGAACCACTTGCCCGACTGGTTGGGACGGGCGCCGTGCGTCAGGTGTCCGCCCGAAGCCAGGTTCATTCCGAGAATGGTATCACCCGGGGCAAGCAGCGCGTTGAAGACACCCTGGTTGGCCTGGCTACCTGAATGCGGCTGCACGTTCGCGAATTCGCACCCGAACAGATCCCTTGCGCGTGAAATCGCCAAGGCCTCTGCCTGGTCCACATGTTCGCAGCCCCCGTAATAGCGCCGCCCCGGATATCCCTCGGCATACTTGTTGGTCATCACCGATCCCTGCGCCTCCAGAACCGCCCTCGATACGATGTTCTCGGAAGCAATCAGTTCTATTTCGTCGCGCTGGCGTCCCAGTTCAGAACGAATGGCTGCGAAAACCTCCGGATCGACCTCGGCGAGGCCTTGCCCGAAAAAGCTGTCCAGGTTCGAAACTTGATCCATTTTCAACTCCGCGCGTTGGCAGGATTCGACTCCGTCGCCTTGGATATTCGTTTCACACGCGATGCAAGTTCAGAATCTGTACTGGCGGAGTGTGTCCTGAAGATTCTGGCACTCCTGCCGGAGAAAACCGGAATGCTGCGCTGCCTTTCAGCGCGCCAGAGTCCGGTAAACGCGGGCAGGTCCCCGGCAACACCGCGATGCAGGCGGAATTGCCCTTGCATTTGCCAGCATTCTTGGCGACGATTGATCGGCGGGTGACCCGGCTCCGCGTCAGCCAGCCAAAAAGGGGCAATTCCGCACAGGACCACCCAGTTTCGATCCAGTGAATTCATGCCGTCCTTCAGCAGACCACGCTTCCTGGCAAGCGATGTCGAGATTGCCCGTTCGTCGCGCGAGCACCTGATCGGCATCTACGGGGATCACCCGGAAACCGAAGCCGACGTCGTTATTGCCCTCGGTGGTGACGGTTTCATGCTGAACGTCCTGCAATTCACGAGGAAACTCGACCTTCCCGTCTACGGAATGAACAGGGGCACGGTCGGCTTTCTCATGAACGACTATTCGGACAAGGGGCTGATCGAACGGTTGGCGCAGGCAGAAGAGGAGATCATCAACCCGTTGGCAATGACCGCCGTCAACGGACGGGGCGAGACTCACAATGCCCTGGCGATCAACGAGGTTGCACTGCTTCGGGAAGGACCGCAGGCGGCATCATTGAGGATCACTGTCGACGGACGCACGCGCCTTGAGGAGTTGATCTGCGACGGCGCCATGGTTTCTACGCCGGCGGGATCAACCGCGTACAATTACTCGGCACACGGCCCGATCCTTCCGATCGGGTCGGACGTACTGGCGCTGACTCCGGTTGCCGCATACCGTCCGCGTCGCTGGAGGGGGGCAATTCTGCCCAAGTCGGCCAAGGTCAGCTTCGAGATCCTAGAACCCAAGAGACGACCTGTCATGGCCGATGCGGATGGCAATTCCGCTAGGGACGTCGTGTCCGTTTTGGTGGAGAGCGACTCATCGATCCAGCATCGAATCCTGTTCGATCAAGGTCACGGACTCAGCGAGAGGCTGATCAGGGAGCAATTCGCCTGATGATCCGTGGCGATTGCCACATCATCGCAGGATCCAGAATTGATGGGATGGACGCCCCCTGCCCGACGGCATCGTAATGTGCCATGGTGGCGTCAACGTTTATTGAGCCCTGAAAGGAGGGAGCGTCCATGGAAAAGGTTAGCATGATTGGAATCGACCTGGCAAAGAATTGGTTCCAGTTGCACGGAGCTGCTGCAGACGGATCGGTGGTGTTCCGCAAGAAACTGGTACGGCACAAGGTTCTGGACTTCCTGGCGTCGCAGCCGAATTGCCCGGTGGCCATGGAAGCCTGTGCCAGCGCCCACTGGTGGGGCCGGGGGATCATGGAACTCGGGCATGAAGTCCGGCTGGTGCCGCCGATCTACGTGAAGCCGTTCGTCAAGAGGCAGAAGAACGATGCTTCGGATGCGGAGGCCATCTGCGAGGCGGCCATTCGCCCGACGATGCGTTTCGTTCCGGTGAAGTCGGAGGAACAGCAGTCCCGCTGCATGGTGTTCCGCACCCGGGATCTGCTGGTGCGCCAGCGGACGCAGACGGTGAATGCGCTGCGCGGTCATCTTGCGGAGTTCGGCATCATTGCGCCGCAGGGGATTGCCAATGTCGAGCGTCTGGCGATCAGGGTTGCTGAAGCATCGGCCTCGTTGCCGGGGGCTGTGCGGGATATGGCCGGGCTTCTGCTTGAGCAGATCGACAAGCTGAATGTGAAGATCAGGGATCTTGAGAAGCGGATCCGCACGGATGCAGGGCAGGACGAGGAGGCGAAGCGACTGATGAGCATTCCGGGGGTGGGTCCGATCACGGCGATGGCGATCCAGGCCTTTGCCCCGCCGATGGAGGGGTTTCGTCGCGGCCGGGACTTCTCGGCCTGGCTTGGTCTTGTTCCCCGGCAGCACTCGACCGGAGGCAAGCAGCGCCTGGGGAGGGTCTCGAAGATGGGTCAGCGCGATCTCAGGCGATTGCTGTTTGTCGGCGCCATGGCGGAGATCCGCTGGGCTGTCCGGCGCGGGGTGCCTGAGGGCTCATGGCTTGCCCGCATGCTGGCCCGCAAGCCGAGGAGGCTGGTTGCCATGGCCATGGCCAACCGGATGGCGCGCATAGCCTGGGCGCTGATGACGAAGAAGGAAAGCTATCGCGACCCCGTCACGGCTGCGGCCTGAGTGGCTGCGGCCTGACGTGATGGCGTGGTGGATGTGAGCAGGACGGAGGACAGGTAAGGGCAAACGATCATTGAGACGGGGCCGGGGAAACCAGTTGTGTGGGTCAGGGCTGAGAGCCCGGAAAATTGATTTGGACCTGGTCCTCGTATCTCCATACTGGCCCGCGGCGCGTTGAGATGCCGCATCGAGAGGCCGAATACATGACAGTACCTGATCACATTGCCCGGCGTGTCCAAAGAAATTGCTTGCATTCAGGGGGCGTCCATACATGACCTGCCTATTCCAGGATTTTCGTCCTGAATTCTCCTGGCAACGTCGCCTCCAGCAATTCGAGATCGCCGGAACAATCGGAGTAGCGCGTGTTCATGCCTGGCGGCAGGACGAACGCATCTCCTGCAGAAAGCTTGCGCGGCTCCTCACCCTCGCCTTCAAGAACGAGATTTCCTTCCATGACAAAGGAAAAATGAATGTCGGCATCATTGGATGACCACGCGGTGTCGCCACCGGAATACCGCGCGACCTGCACACCTGCGACCCCCCTGGTCCCGGAATTGATTCCGGTGTCCCTGCACCGGAACCCCGGCAATCTGAACGGCTGCCATCTGGCCTTGTCCTTGACATGATGGACGAATTCCTGCCCCTGGTACTCCTTCCCGGGAAACAGCCCGTTCGGCAGCGTCATGTCGTGATCGATGGTTGTGACATGCTGCGCCGGCACCCCGATCTCGATGACCTCGATGTCCTCGGAAGCATACAGGACGCGGTGGCGGATTTCCGGAGGTTGAATCAGGCAGTCGCCTCCGTGCAGCCTCAGAGGATCACCCTGGTCCTCATAGACGATATCGACCCATCCCCGGTAGCAGAAGATCAACTGGAAACCGACAGTGTGGTAGTGAACCACGTCGGGAACCGGGCCGCCGTCAGGAATCCGGATATGACTGGCTATGATTGACCCACCCAACCGCGAGGGAATGAGATCGCGGTACCGCATGCCGGCCCTGCCGATGATCCACGGCGCCTTGTCCTTGAGGCGGCGTACAACAAAGGAGTGCTCGGTCTCCGGGATAATCAGCGGCGGATTGATGTAATCGATCTCGACCCGTGTTCCGTTGGGCGCAGTCAACTCGCGCTTGCCATCGGCGAACCCGTCGGGGTTCTCCGTAAGCATCCGGATGGTTCCGGGATGTTCGGGAGCGCCCCTCTCCAGCCGCAATCTCAAGCCGTGCCCGGAAAGAACCGCCACAGCCGGGTCATCGGCGGGGAAGATCGTGTCGAGACGCATGCCGAGTTCCTTCATGTAGAAAGGCAAGTCTCCCTGAACATCTTTCGTCGGCAGTCTGAACTCGGCTTCAATCGCTGTTTTTTTCATTTTGTTCTTCATCCCGGCCGGGCAAGAAGCGTGCGGGGCTGCACTGCAGCGTGACCGCCCCAAATCTTGCCCCGCCATGCGTTGCACGCGAAATCTAACGAAAAAACGAGCATATTCAACTCATCGCCGGCAAACAGAAATCCGGAAGTGCCGGCAAGGTTCCCTGCCAATTCCCCTTCACCCGGCCGTGGATGGAGCAACTGTCCTCTACGCGTGCTATGAGGGCACGACCGATTCGGGACCCTTGGAGAAACCGATGTCGTTGACGATCCGACAGCAGGCAACGTGGTGGGGTGCAGCCCTCGCAATTCTCGTGCTTGCACTGGTTATGCTGGAGGAAGTCCTTCTCCCCTATCTGGTCGGCCTCGCGATCGCGTATCTGCTCGATCCGGTCGCAGACCGGCTTGAGAAATTCGGCTGCTCGCGATTCTGGGCAACTGCAATAATCTCGACTGCGTCCCTGCTGTTCGTGCTCGCAGGGCTCGTTGTCCTTATACCGCTGCTCCTGCAGCAATTTGCCGAGTTTGCCCTCTTCGTTCCCGAACTCTTCTCTTCGTTCCGGGAGTTTTCGACTCCCATCCTGCAGAGATACGCTCCCAATCTTCTGTCCACCGATTTCGACATTCTGGCTTCCATTGGCAGGATCGGCGACCTGACCAGTACGCTTGCCTCGAACATTGCTGCCCAGGCACTTTCAATCGGGGTCGGTGCCATAAATGCACTGTTGTTCCTGCTCGTCGTTCCGGTCGTCGTCGTCTACATGCTCGCCGACTGGGACCTGGCGACTGCCAAGATCAGGAGCTGGCTGCCACGCGATCACGCCGAGGAACTCGTCGAGTTGTTTGCCGAAGTCGACCGTGCGCTGGCGGGGTTCGTGCGCGGCCAGCTGACCGTCTGTGGAATACTTGCTGTCTACTATGCTGTCTTGCTCGAGGTCTGCGGATTGAAATTCGGCCTTGTTGTCGGGGTCGTTGCGGGCGCGTTGTCTTTCATCCCGTTCGTGGGCTCCATCGCCGGAGGCATCCTTGCCATTGGCCTGGCGGTGTTCCAGTTCTGGCAGGACCCCCTGTGGATCGGTCTGGTCGCGGTGGTCTTCCTTTCTGGACAGTTGATCGAACAGAACTTTCTCACTCCCCGGCTTGTCGGCAAGTCTGTCGGGCTGCATCCGGTCTGGCTGCTGTTCGCATTGTCTTCCTTCGGATCGCTGTTCGGGTTCGCAGGACTGCTTGTCGCCGTACCTGCCGCTGCGGCGGTCGGCGTGTTCTTCCGCTATGGAATCAGGCGTTACCTTTCCAGCAGGCTTCATCTCGGAAGGGACTGGGATGGCGTCGATTGACCCGGAAGGGCAATTCGGACCCTTCGAACTCGATGAACCCCCTTCAACATTGCGGGAGGACTTTCTGGTCTCGTCCGCCAACTCGTCGGCGTTTACCCTCGTAACCGGGGATGCGTGGCAGGATGGCAGGCTGGTCCTGGTCGGACCGGCCTCATCCGGAAAATCCCACCTCGCCAGGATCTGGGCCAGGCAATCGGGCTGTCCGGTCATCGATGCGGTTGACCTTTCCGGTACTACATTAGACGCTGTACGGAAAGACACCGGTATCGTGATCGACGACGCCGAGGGGATCGCGTCGCACGTCAAGCGGGAAACGCTGCTGCTGCATTTGCTCAACCGCGTCAACCAGAGCAAGGGAAGGGTTTTGCTCGTTGCCAGGCGGCCTCCGGCCAGGTGGCCGATCAGGGTTCCGGACCTCGGGAGCAGGCTGGAAGCAGCATCTCTAGCCCGCATCGGAAGCCCGGACGACCGGTTGCTCAAGGGCATGCTGGTAAAGTTGTTTGCCGACAGACGGGTTGCGATTCCATCCAGTGTCGTCGAATATATCGTCCCCCGGATGGAGAGGTCTTTCGAAGAGGCGGTACGGATCGTGGATGCTATCGACAGATGTTCCTTGGTCGAAGGCCGAAAGATCAACCGCCGGCTGGCAGGGGACGTTCTGAACGGAATGAACGAACAATGACGAAGCTGAAGGACAAGCAGAGGCTGGTGGAGGAGGCCGACTTTCTGAGAAGCGGGTTTTCCGAACCGCGCAGGGTCGCAAAGGACCGTTTTGAAGGCTCGAACCGCTTCATCAACAGGGAGATGTCCTGGCTGGCATTCAACTGGCGGGTCCTCGAGGAAGCACAGAACGCGGACGTCCCGTTGCTGGAGCGCGTCCGGTTCGTTGCAATTTCGGCTACCAATCTCGACGAGTTCTACACGGTTCGGGTCGCCGGCCTGCGCGAACTGGCGAGATCGGGAGACCAGCCCGCGGCTGTCGATGGACTGTTCCCTTCCGAACAGCTGAGGGAAATCTCGATCGAAACGAGAAAGCTGCTGACGGCGCAACAGGAGACCTGGGAGTCCCTCAAGAGTGAACTGGAGCAGGAAGGCATCAGCCTGCTCGACAAGGCCAAGCTGGACGAGGATGACCGGCGGTACCTCGACAACATATTCATGGACCGTGTCTTTCCCGTCCTGACTCCGCTGGCAGTCGATCCGGCGCACCCGTTTCCCTTCATTCCCAATACGGGTTTTGCATTGGCGCTGCGTCTCAGCAGGATATCCGATGGCCGCAACCTGCTCGCGCTCCTGCCGATCCCGGAGCAGATCGACCGCTTCGTCCGCCTGGATGACAGCCCGAACGGAACCGTGCGCTATATCCCTCTCGAGGAGCTATTGCTCGAGAAGATAGGTTTCATC
Organism: Paracoccaceae bacterium; assembly: GCA_963664715.2. Classification (GTDB taxonomy): domain Bacteria; phylum Pseudomonadota; class Alphaproteobacteria; order Rhodobacterales; family Rhodobacteraceae; genus JAPOXR01. Next base: position 667,816 of record CAXXUY010000001.1, on the reverse strand, counting down.
TTTCCCGGCTACGAGGTGATCGAGAAATGTGCCTTCAGGGTGCTGCGCGACAGCGACCTGGAAGTCGAGGAAGAAGCAGAGGACCTGGTCCGCGAATTTGAAACCGCACTGAAACGGCGGCGGCGGGGCGAAGTCATTCATCTAGAGTTGACACATGGAGCTCCCGCCCGGCTGCTCAACATGGTCAAGATGGAGCTGAGCATCGGGGAAAAGGAAATATTTGAACTGAGGGGCATGATCGGTCTCGCCGATCTCAACGAATTGATCACGGACTCGCGACCCGACCTGCTCTGGCAGAACTTTGCACCCCGCGTGCCCGAGAGAGTCAAGGACAACGACGGCGACATGTCGAGTTCCATCCGGACCAAGGACATGCTCCTCCATCATCCCTACGAGACCTTCGACATGGTGGTCAGGTTCATCCAGCAGGCGGCCAATGACCCGGATGTGGTTGCAATCAAGCAGACATTGTACCGCACATCCTACGACAGCCCGATCGTCGAAGCCCTCTGCGAGGCGGCGGAGAATGGCAAGTCGGTCACTGCGCTCGTTGAACTGAAGGCAAGATTCGACGAGGCTGCCAACATCAGGCAGTCCCGGCGCCTCGAACGCGCGGGCGTGCAGGTCGTCTATGGCTTCATGAACCTCAAGACCCACGCCAAGGTATCGACGGTGGTCAGGCGGGAAGGTGACCAGCTCGTCACCTACACACATTACGGAACCGGCAATTATCACCCGATTACGGCAAGGATCTACACGGATCTGAGCCTGTTCACCTGTGACCCCGCGGCAGGCCGCGATGCCACGCGCCTGATAAACTACGTGTCCGGCTATGCCCGCCCCGCCAGCCTCGAAAAGCTTGCGATTGCCCCGATCAATCTCAAGACTCAGCTGTTGGACTGCATATCCGGAGAAGCCGAGAACGCCAGATGCGGGCTGCCGGCGGAGATCTGGGCAAAGATGAACTCGCTGATCGACCCTGATGTCATCGACGCTCTCTATGACGCCAGCCAGTGCGGCGTCAGGATCAGCCTGGTCATTCGCGGAATCTGCGGCCTGAAACCGGGAATCAGGGGTTTGTCCGAGAACATCAGGGTCAAGTCGATCGTCGGGAGGTTCCTCGAACATTCACGCATAGTCTGTTTCGGCAATGGGAAACCTCTGCCGTCGAGCGAAGCGCGCGTGTTCATTTCTTCGGCGGACTGGATGGAGCGCAACCTCAAGCGACGGGTCGAGACGCTCGTCGAGATCACCAATCCAACCGTTCAGGAGCAGGTCGTCAGCCAGATCATGGCAGCAAATCTGGCCGACCAGGCACAGAGCTGGATCCTGCGCCCGGATGGCACCTATGAACGAGGAAAGGGCAGACCCGACGAACAGCTCTTCAGTTGCCACCGGTTCTTTATCGAGAATCCGTCCCTGTCCGGAAGAGGATCAGCGGGCGCAAAGGACGTCATCACGCTCGCACATTCGCGGAACTGATCTTCACGAGATCCAACTGCAACCGATCCACAAGCCCCGACGCAGCACATGCATTTTGCCTTGCCATTTTCCCGTTCACCTCTGTTCAACGATCCGGAGCTGAACCGCCTTCGCCGTGTCGGGGTTGTCGATGTCGGCTCGAATTCGGTTCGTCTCGTTGTCTTCGACGGGGCTGCCAGGTCTCCTGCCTATTTCTTCAACGAAAAGGTGTTCTGCGGTCTTGGCAAATCGCTGGCTCTTACCGGAAAACTGGATCCGGAAGGGCGGAAACGCGCGCTCGCTGCAATCAAGCGCTTTTCCCTGCTGGCCGAAGGGATGCGCCTCTCGACCTTGATCGGTGTGGGAACTGCCGCAGTCAGGGAAGCCGGGGACGGAAAGGAGTTCTGCGAACTGGTGGAGTCGAAGACAGGATTGAGCGTGTCGATCGCCAGTGGCGTCGAAGAGGCAAGGCTGGCCGCGCAGGGCGTGCTTCTCGGATGGCCAAATGCCAGCGGGCTCGTTTGCGATCTGGGGGGCTATTCGGCCGAATTCGCCGAGTTTGCGCATGGACGCGTCGGCACTTGCCTGACCTCGCCGCTCGGACCGCTGGCCCTGCTTCAGTCCCACGAAAAGAGCAGGAAGAGAAAACAACACCTGGCGGAAATGACCGGACGGATTCGCAAGCAAATCAAGGGCGATTGTCGGACACTTCACTTGGTTGGAGGATCCTGGCGTGCGATTGCCCGCCTGCACATGGAACACTGGCAATACCCGCTCAGAGTGCTGAACGAGTACCGGATGACCCCAGGGTCAACACTTGCGACCCTGAAGTGGATTCGGCGGAACGGCATTAAACGGATTCGCTCGCGCAACCTGGTTTCTTCCGAACGTTTGACACTTCTGCCGGTCGCAAGCCAGGTGCTGGAGGCGATTCTCTCGGCATTCGAACCGGAAGAGATATTCATTTCGGCTCACGGCATCCGGGAAGGCCTGCTCTACGGATTCATGCCCGAACGTCTCCGGGTCCGCGACCCGCTGATAGAAGCGTGCATCTATTCCGAGCACTCCTCGGCGCGTCTTCCCGGTTTCGGCGACATCCTGTTCAGCTTCGTGATGCCCCTGTTCAAGGATGTGAACCACGAAAGGATGAGGCTTGTCCGGGCCGCATGCCTGCTGCATGATGTCACCTGGAGGGCGCATCCCGACTACCGGGCCGAAATCAGCTTCGACAATGCAACGAGATCCAATCTGGGCGGTCTTGACCATGCCGGTCGGGTGTTTCTCGCGCTTGCCCTATTCCATCGCTACCGGAATTCCGGTGGAGAGCCCTTCTTTGAAAGATATCTCGGCCTGTTGCCGAAGGCGGATGCCAGGCAGGCGGAAGTTCTCGGCAAGGCAATGCGATTTGGCGCGATGTTTGCGGTCGTGTCCCCCGACAAGATTGCCAGGCTGAAATTCAAGTCGCGAAAGCACAGCCTGGTCCTGATCTTGCCGGCCGCCTTCAGTGACATCTACGGGGTTGCTGCCGAGACGCGGTTCAAGTCCCTGGCACGCGCGATGGATTGCGAACCGGGGGTCGAGGTCGTATAGGCACCTGTTCCCGTCACAGGCTTCTGGCGTTGCCGAATTCCGGGCCCGCGGATCCGCTGGAGAGTTAAAACATGCGAATGTCCCGATATTTCCTCCCGGTGCAAAAGGAGACACCGGCCGAGGCACAGATTGTAAGCCACAGGTTGATGCTGAGGGCAGGTATGATCCGCCAGGCCGCTGCTGGAATCTACTCCTGGATGCCCCTAGGCCTGAGGGTGCTCAGGCGCATCGAACAGATTGTGGACGAGGAACAGCAGAGGGCCGGGCACATTCCTCTCCTGATGCCAACGCTTCAGCCTGCGACACTCTGGCAGGAGTCGGGACGCTACGATGATTACGGCGAAGAAATGCTGCGCATCAAGGATCGCCACGGGCGCGATCTCGTCTACGGACCGACGAATGAAGAACTGATCACCGATATCTTCCGAAGCCATGTGCGTTCTTATCGGGACTTGCCGCTGACGCTGTACCACGTGCAGTGGAAGTTCCGGGACGAGATCAGGCCCAGATTCGGGGTCATGAGGGGCCGGGAATTCCTCATGAAGGACGGCTACAATTTTGACATCGACCAGGACAGTGCCATCCATGCCTACAACCGTCACATGGTGACCTATCTGCGCACGTATGAACGCATGGGCCTCAGGGCCATCCCGATGCGTGCGGATACGGGCCCAATAGGCGGCAAACACAGCCATGAATTCCTTGTGCTTGCAGACACCGGCGAGTCCGAAGTCTATTTCGACAGTGCCATCCTCGAGCTGAGCCTCGGAAACCGCTCGGTCGATTACGAGAGCCGCGACTCATGTGCAGGGGTTGTGGATGAGTGGACCAGACCCTATGCCCGGACCGACGAGACCCATTCGCCAGCGACCTTCGAGCGCGACGTGCCCGAGCAACGCCGCAGGAAATCCAGAGGCATCGAGGTCGGGCAGATATTCTATTTCGGGACCAAGTACTCGGAGCCAATGGGGGCAACGGTCATCGGGGCCGACGGCGGACGGGTTGCGGTCCATATGGGATCGCACGGTATCGGCGTTTCCAGGCTGGCCGGCGCAATTGTCGAGGCTTGCCATGATGACAGGGGAATCGTCTGGCCCCTGGCTGTCTCGCCGTTTCCTGCAGGCGTCATTAACCTCGCCCCTGCGGATGGCCAAACCTCCGAGATATGTGCGCGCATCGTCGGGATTCTTGAAGTAAACGGGATTGAGCCCCTTCTTGATGATACGGATGAGCGTGCCGGAGCGAAGTTCGCGACGATGGATCTCATAGGATTGCCCTGGCGAATTACCGTGGGCCCGAGAGGCCTGGCCGAAGGGCATGTCGAACTGACCTGCAGAGAATCCGGGCAGAGTGAAAAACTCGGCCCGGAGACGGCAGCCGAGAAAATCGTCGGAATTTGCAAAACGGCAGGATTGGCAGACTGACCGAACGAAACACCCCCACCGGCATAGCAGGCCCTGATTGGCAGTTACGATGCTGAAACGCAGACCATCACCCTTTGACCGCTACGAGTGGATGATCGCCTGGCGCTACATGCGGTCCCGCAGGAGCGAAGGTGGCGTCAGCGCCATGACCATCATTTCGATTGCCGGTATCGCCATTGCCGTCTTCGCACTGGTGGCAACGCTGTCCGTCCGTTCGGGGTTCCGGTCGGAATTCATGAACACACTGTTGGGCGCCAATGCGCACGCCTCGGTCTATTCCGGCGTCTACAGGACAGAGACAGGGCTCAGGTCCGATGCCTTGAGGGAATACGAGGCACTGGCCGAACGCCTGTCAAACGTAGATGGCGTCGTCCGCGCCACACCGATCATCAGGGCGCAGTTGCTTGCAGCTTCGGAAATGAGAAACGCGGGTGTCGAACTGTTCGGCGTCAGGCATGAAGACCTGGCAGCCGTCCCCCTGATTCAGGATCCGGAGACTGCCGTCGGAGATTTTGACAAATTCGGGGAGGGCATCGCGATCGGAACCGGCGTTGCCAGGGAACTTGGAGTCGGTGTCGGCGACACTATCAGGCTGGTCTCGCCCGATGGTGCGAAGACCGCTTTCGGGATCTCCCCGAGAATCAACCGTTACACGGTTGCCTATATCTTTGGAGTCGGTCGCTACGATATCGACAGGGTACGCATCTACATGCCGTTTGAAGAGGCTCAGCAGTTTCTGAATCTCGAGGGTGCCGCCGACGAAATCGAGGTTTTCGTCAAGGATCCGGAACAGATCGACCGGATTGAATTGGACCTGCTCGAGGCGGCAGGAGAACAGTACTATTCCTGGTCCTGGAAGGACTCGTCAGGTGCCTTCCTCAGAGCGTTGCAGATGGAGGACAATGTCATGTTCATCATCCTCTCCATCCTGGTACTCATCGCCACCTCCAACATCGTTTCCGGCCTGGTCATGCTCGTGAAGAACAAGGGCCGCGACATAGGAATACTGAGAACCATGGGGCTGAGCCAGGGATCGGTGATGAGGGTCTTCTTCCTCTGCGGCACCATGATCGGAACAGTCGGCACGATCATCGGCGTGATTCTGGGCTGCCTGTTTGCAATCAACATCGACCCGATTTTCGACTTCGTGAACCTGATCGTCGGCGGGGGGGTGTGGGATCCGAGGGTCCGCTTCCTCTCGGATCTTCCGGCAAAGCTGGAAATTGCGGATGTTGCATCGGCCGTGGCCCTGTCGATGGGACTGTCACTCGCAGTGACGTTTCTGCCCGCGAGACGCGCGGCAAGAATGAACCCGGTGGAAGCACTCCGATATGAGTGAGGCGGTACTTTCACTCAGGGGAATCGTGAAGATCTACAACAAGGGATCCGCAAACGAGATTCGGGTCCTGGACGGGGTCGACATGGACGTCCAGCCTGGCGAGGTCGTCGGGCTGGTTGCGCCTTCAGGCGCCGGCAAATCCACCCTGCTGCATATCGCCGGCCTGCTCGACATGCCGGATTCCGGTTCACTCTTCGTTTGCGGCGCCTCGGCAGTCGGTTCCTCTGACAGGGTTCGCACCCGGATTCGCAGGGGCAAAATCGGGTTCGTCTACCAGTTTCACCACCTTCTGCCCGAATTCTCTGCCCTTGAGAATGTTCTTCTCCCGCAACTCTTCGACGGCGTACGACGCAGCGAAGCCACGGCCGGTTCCCGAAGGTTGCTGGAGTCGGTCGGGCTCTCAGAGCGCGCCGATCATCGGCCTGCCGAAATGTCGGGCGGCGAACAGCAACGCACAGCGGTATGCAGGGCGCTTGCAAACAATCCGAGGATCTTGCTCGCAGATGAACCGACCGGCAATCTCGACTCAAAGACATCGGATCACGTGTTCGACATGATGCTGGGGATTGCCCGTACATCCGGGCTTGCTGCAGTTATCGCGACACACAATTCGCGGCTTGCCGACCGGATGGATCGCACGGTGCGCCTGGAGCAGGGCAGAATCTACGAAAACGAATAGAGACCACTGCCGCAAGGCCAAGCTGAACCGCCCTGCAATGGCTGACCAGTGGGCGGGTCGCTCGCAGAACTCACCTCACTCCCGGCAGTGTCCATTCCGGACCGGCCTTCGGGTCGCCCGACGATTCAGCCGACCTGCTGCAAGCGAAGATTAACCGCCAGCCCGGGTTATGGCGACCGGAAGCGCTTTGGAGAGCAGGTCCAGATCGGGACCGGTTCCGGCAGATACCCTGATGCAGCGGTCCAGGGGCGCAATGAACGGCTTGCGGACAAAAACGCCCAGGTCGATCAGACGCTCCAGTATCCGGTGCGCGTACCTGCCGGTCCTGCCGCAGTCGATTGCCACGAAGTTAGCGCCGGACGGTATCGGCTCAAGCCCGCAGGAGCGGGCGATGTCCGATATCCGCTTCCGCGCATCGCCGATCTTTTGCACGGTCTCCAGGAGATGCTCCTGGTCCCCCAGCGCGGCAAGCGCGCCCGCCTGTGAAATCCGGCACATTCCGAAGTGATTCCTGATCTTGTCGAACGATCCGATCAGGTCGCTGTGGCCGACTGCGTATCCGACACGCGCGCCGGCCATCCCGTGCACCTTCGAGAATGTCCGCATTCTGATCACCCTCGGATCGTCGGTGTCTATCGGAAGAATGTTGCCGGCAGGCATGCACTCGACATAGGCCTCGTCAAGGACAAGCAGGCTTTCGTCGGGCACGCCTTCGATCATCTTCCTGACAGTTTCCGCCGGATGCCAGGTGCCCATGGGATTATCCGGGTTCGCGAGGTAGATCAGCTTGGCGCCCGTTTCCCTTGCAACCTCCAGGAGTCCCTCCGGGTCTTCATGATCGTTCCTGTAGGGCGCAAACTCCAGTTCACCGCCATATCCCTTTACATGGAAGTTGAACGTCGGGTAGGCGCCGAGCGATGTCACGACCACCGTGCCCGGCTCGACGGTCATTCGAACCAGGTATCCAAGCAAACCGTCAATCCCCTCGCCGACAACAACATTCCGGAACCCGACACCCAGATGCCCGGCGATCGCGCATTTGAGGTCATGGTTTTCGGGGTCGCCATACATCCAGGCGCCCGCGGCCGCCTCGCGCATGGCCTCCATTGCTCTTGGCGATGGGCCGAACACGTTTTCATTTGCCCCGATTCGGGCCAGGAATCGTGCGCTGCGACTTCTTTCCGTCGCCTCAGGACCGACGAAGGGGATAGAGGCGGGCAACCGGTTGACGAGACTGGTCAATCTGGTCATCTCTCTGCTCCTTCATTCAGCCTTCCGACCAGCGTTGGCTGGCGTGATGCCCCGCTGATGCATGCGATCTGGCGGAACCTCGTACTTTCGCACAAAACCCGGCCCGCAGGTTAGCCCGGTCTCCTTTCGGCGAAAAGCCTCCAATGACCGGCTCGCCGCGCGCGTCGCGGCCGGGCACCTGTTCTCCGGCCGACCCGGCCTCGATATCCGGCGCCGGTCCCGCCCCGTCGTCATGGCACAACCATACCCCGGTCGCTCGCCTGCATTTCCACCAGGCGCGAACTGGTTCTCTCGAACTCGAAAGCGCCCCCTCCCCCGGAATGGAGCTGTTCCGGCGGGGCAGCGGCGGACATGACGAGCATGACCCCGGATTCGTAAAGGGCGTCGATCAGCATGATGAATCGCCTGGCCTCGTTCTGGTTCGACCGCGACATGAGTGGAACATTCTCGATGACCATGACCCGCACGGTGCGGGCAATCGCCAGATAGTCGGCAGGTCCGAACGGCCTTTCACAGAGTTCAGCAAAGTCGGCACGCGCCGCGCCATTGGCGAAAGCAGGCAGTACGACCTCCCTTCCCTGGACAGACAGGGCAAGCCTGGTCGTTCGGCATTCGGTTATCTCGTTCCAGATGTCGTCGATCTCGCTCCGGGCCATTTCATCCGTCGGGACGAAATATGTCTTCCTCCCTGCCAGACGCCCCTGGCGATAGTCTTCGCGACCCCCGATTTCATGAACGGTCATCCGATCCCTCATGAGTTCGATGAACGGCACGAACAGGTGCCGGTTCAGTCCGAACTTGTAGAGTTCCTCAGGCGGTCGGTTGGATGTCGTAACGACCAGGACGTTTCTTTCGAACAACCGCTTGAACAACCTTCCGACGATCATGGCGTCGGCGATGTCGTCAATCTGCATCTCGTCGAGACAGAGGAATGAAGTCCCGCCTGCGATTCTGTCCGCCGCTGGCAGGATGGCGTCCGCGACCTCGCTCTTCCTGATCTCGTGCAGGTCGGCATGGACGGACTGCATGAACTCGAGAAAGTGCACGCGCATCCTGGCGTCGACGGGAAGATGTTCGTGGAAGAGGTCCATCAACATGGACTTTCCGCGACCGACCCCTCCCCAAAGGTATAGGCCATTGCCGGAACTCTGTCCTGGTTTTCTCAGGATGCCCTTCAACCTTCCAAACCGGTTGCCACTCTCCCGCGGGCGGACGCGGAGTGCCTCGAGCAGTTCGAGCGCAGCGAGTTGGGCCGGGTCTTCATCGAGCAATCCGGCCACAACACGCTGTTGGTACGCTTCGAACAGGTTCACCTTGTTGCCGGCCTCTCAGCGCAGGATAGCGGGCGGGATCCGACAGTCGGCCGCCGCCATCGCGCACCGGTTTCTGTCCCTGGAAACCGACCGGGTCCATTCCCGGTGAAGGGGGCCGGGCTGCAGCTGCCGGAAATCAGCCTTCCGGATTCCCTTCAATCTAGACATATGTCCCGCAACCGCAGCCATTCGCTGTCGGAAAGCAGTGGTTCGTAAATGTTTGGATATGGATCATCATCCAACAGAGCTCCTGTCCGGCCCGATACCCTTGCAAAGGGAGCGCTCGTGAATCCGGCGCGTTCGAACTCTGCGAGCAATTCGGTTTCGTCGATCCTGGCGGACCCCGAAATCGGCACACCTGCTGCAAAATCCCGGACGACATCCTCGTCCACCCCCTTTCCCAAGGCCAGGTAAATGGCTGCCCAGAACCCTGCGCTCTTCATGAAGGCCTCGAACGGATCCGTTCGCCGGGCTGACACAGCTTCAGACAGCGCGTAGCCTGCAACGACCTCCGGCCTGTCCGCCACTTCAAGCAAGGATCCGCCAAGGACCATGATGGAGCCCGGAAGGGCAAGGCTCACCACGGGTTCATTCAGGACGATTCTCAGGTCGAACTCCCTGGACGGGAAAAGCCGGTCCTCAAGGCGGTCCAGGGGTCCGATGCCAAGCTCCGACGCGCATTCTCCCCCGTTTGCCTCCAGAAAATGGACAAGTATCCGCTCTCCGACGTTCCTCTGCTCCCTTGCCGAAACCAGTCCGGCCATCTGTGAAGCGATGCTGTCTGCAAACACGAACAACAGTGTCGCCGCGACCGTTCCAAAGACCACGAATGTCATGAATCCGCGCAGCGACAGACCTGGCTCAATGTCAGGTGCGACAAACCTGGAGATGATGTCGTCGACGACCGATATCATCGTTGTATCCGAAATCTCTACTGTCTCTATGCCTTCGTTGTCCGGAGAATAGAGTGCGGGCTGGCCAGGCTCGCAATCAGGATTGATCCGCCAGATCGCATCGCACGTCCATGTGACGATCGTGCGGTCATCCTTGCCGACCAGTGTGAGGAGGTAATTGTCAATCTTGACGATCACGTCCATGCCCGGATCTGTCGCCGATTTGTGCCAACGGCCCGCACATTCAAGAATCTGAAAGTCAGTCAGTTTCTCCATTTGAACGTCCCGGCGCGGCCTTGCCTGTGTACCTCGTCGACCTGCAGAGCGTCATCCACCGGAGCCGGCAACTGCCCTCAGTTCAAATTTCTGGATCTTGCCTGTCGCGGTCTTCGGCAAATCCATGAACGCAACACCCTTTGGTGTCTTGAACCCGGCAAGCGCCCTCCTGCAGAATGCGATCAATTCTTCCTCGGTGGCATCCGAACCCGGTTTCAGTTCCACGAATGCGAACGGCACTTCTCCCCATTTGGGGTCGGGCTTGGCCACGACGGCGCACAGCGATACGGCCGGATGGTGCATGAGCGCTCCCTCGACCTCGATGGAGGACACATTCTCACCTCCGGATATGATGATGTCCTTGGAACGGTCGGCGATCTGGACGTAATTGTCCGGATTGAGGACAGCGATGTCGCCGGACCAGAAATGTCCACCCTTGAACGCCTCAACCGTTGCCGCGGGATTCCTGAAATATCCCTTCATGACGCAGTTTCCGCGCATGACGACCTCGCCCAGGGTCTTTCCGTCCGGCTCCACGGGAACACCGGATTCCTGGTCAACAACCGTGATTCCCTCCATCGTTGGTATTCGAACACCCTGTCGCGCCTTGATGGCCGCCCGTTGACTGTCGTCCAGCCCATTCCAGAGCTCGTCCTTCCACACACATTCGGTCACATGACCGTAGGTTTCGGTAAGGCCGTATGTCTGCATGACATTGAAACCAAGCCGTTCAACCGCCTGCAGGGTTGCAGGCGCTGGCGGGGCGCCGGCCGTGAAGACCTCAACTGTGTGCTTGAACTCCCTTCGTTCTCCGGGTTCGGCATTTGCGAGCATGTTCAGAACGATCGGGGCGCCTCCGAAATGCGTGACTCCCTCGTCGGCAATTGCGTCGTAGATTGCCTTTGCCCTGATCTCACGGCAGCAAATGATCGTTCCACCCATGGCCGGCATGAGCCAGGAATGGTTCCATCCATTGCAATGGAAAAGGGGAACGATCGTCAGGTACCTCGGATAGAGTGTCATGCGCCAGCTGATGACGGTTCCCATCGTCATCAGGTATGCCCCCCGGTGACTGCACACGACCCCCTTCGGTCTGCCGGTCGTGCCGGAAGTGTAGTTCAAAGAGATGCTCTCCCACTCGTCTTCGGGCATCATCCAGTGGAATCGGGCAGGTCCACCGGCAACAATCTCCTCGTATTCGCGGAATCTCCCGCCTGCCGGATACCCGGATGGCGGGTCTGCGACCTCGATGATCTCCGTGGGCATGCCCGCCTTCAGGGCAGCCTCTTCGGCAAGGGGCAGATACTGTGTGTCGACGAAAACGAGCTTCGGACGGGCATGATCGAAGATGTAGGCGACCGTCCCGACGTCAAGCCTTATGTTGATTGCATTCAGGACCGCACCGCATGCCGGCACGGCAAAATGCGTTTCGATCGCGGCCGGAACGTTGGGCAGGATCGTGGAAACCACGTCCCCGGGGCTGACGCCGGAAGTTGCGATTGCCCCGGCAAGGCGGGTTACCCTGCTGTGATATTCTTCGTAGTCAATGCGTCTGTCGCCATAGATGAGCGCCTCGCGCTCCGGATGGACATCTCTTGCCCTGTTAAGGTGTGAAAGCGGGGTCAGCGGCACGAAGTTCGCTTCGCATCGTTCAAGCCCAGATTCATCTTCAAGCCAGCCCATGGGATCTCCGCATCCTTGATCACATCAACATATATCCGGTTTAATGAACCAACAGGCAGTTGTTGTAAATCGCAATGCAGGTCGGACGTCCGGCATCGGCAGGGACCATGTTTTCAGGTCTTGTTCAGGAATCCCGGAGTTGCCCCGACCTTCCGTCAGCTGTGAAGGACTGTCCCTTCTCGGCCATCTCCAGCAGCATCTTCGGCGCTTCGAATCTCGGACCATGGCGCGCAGTCAGATCCTGGCTCATTTCGATCGCGCGGCCTGCCCCCACCATGTCGATCCAGCTGAAGGGCCCTCCCGCCCAGACGGCAAGACCCCATCCAAGAACCGCACCGACATCACCTTCACGCACATCCAGGAGTACGCCCTCCTCGAGCGCCCTGACGGCCTCGAGCACCTGGACCAGCAACAGCCGGTTCTTGACTTCCTCGACGTCCGGTTGGCGCACCATTGGCACGAATTCTTCGGCAAGACCCTGCCAAAGCCCGGTTCTCCGACCGGTGGCGTCGTATTCGTAGAATCCTGCTCCAACCCGTCTTCCCAGCCGCCCCCTGGCAACAAGGAAACTGATGATCCGGTCGGCGTCCAGATCCGCGTAAGTGTCGCCCAGAGCGGCCTTCGTCGCGGCCGCAATCTGTTCTGCCAAGTCTATCGAAGTCTCGTCAACGAGCTGAAGCGGTCCGATCGGCATCCCAATCAGCCTGGCGGAGTTTTCGATCAGCGCCGGAGCAATCCCTTCCCCCGCCATCCGAATTCCCTCGTTGATGTAGGGGATGATGCAACGATTGGCGTAGAAAAACCTCGCGTCGTTTACGAGGATCGGCACTTTCTTGACAGCCTGGACGAAATCAAACGCACGGGCGACTGCTTCATCACCGGTCCTGCGGCCCCTGATGACTTCCACCAGCATCATTCTGTCGACCGGGCTGAAGAAGTGCATGCCCACGAACCGTTCGCTTTCCGTCGTGGCATCGGCCAGCCCATCGATGGGCAGAGTCGAGGTGTTCGAAGCGATTATGCATTCCGGACCGGCTTCTGCTGCCACCTTCGAAATCACCTCGGCCTTCACCCCGGGATCCTCGAACACCGCCTCGATGACCAGGTCGGACCCGGCCAGTTCGGAAACGCATGAGGCTGGCTTGATCCTCCCGAGAGTCTCCTGGACAAATTCCAGTGACTCCCTTCCGCGTTTGACCTGTTTTTCCAGGATGCCTGCAATCCGCTCCTTGCCCTTTTCGGCGAATTCCTGGTCCCGGTCCACCATCACCACGTCCATTCCGGCCTTGGCGGCAACCAGCGAAATGCCTGCTCCCATCATGCCGGCACCGACCACGCCGACACGGGAAATTCTCTTCCTTTCGATTCCGGACGGGCGGCGAACGCCCTTGGCCAGGGCCTTCCTGTCGGTAAACACCGTCCGAATCATCGAGGAGGTGGATGGCTCCATGAGAAGACCCGAAAACCAGCGTGCTTCAATCCGGAGAGCCGTGTCAAACGGGACCAGCGCACCCTCGTAGATTGCGGAAAGGCATGCCGTGGTTGCCGGGTAGACACCAAACGTCCGGGAATTCACCATGACCGGCGCACCGACGAAGCTCTGGAAACCGGCCGGATCATATGGCGATCCGCCCGGCAACCTGAACTTCTTCCGATCCCAGGGTTTGACCAGATCGTCATCGCTGGCGTTCAGCACCCATTCTCGAGCCCTGGCCTGAAGCTGGTCGGGCGGGACGACTTCATGCACGAACCCTGCTTCCCGGGCCCTGGCGGGGTCGGCGAGCGTGCCCCTGAACAGCCATGGCCCGGCCGCTGCCAGTCCCAGCATCCGGACCAACCTCGTTGTTCCACCGGCACCGGGAAAGAGACCGACCTTGATTTCAGGCAAACCTATTTTTGCCAAGGGATTGTCCGCGCAGATTATCCGGTGGCAGGCCAGCGGAAGTTCCAGTCCGATTCCGACCGCTGTTCCCGGCAGTGCGGCAACCACCGGCTTGCGTCCTTCGAACTCGCTTGCTGTCTTGCCGCCGGTCTCGAGGCGCCGGAGCAACCGGTGCATTGCCATCATCCATTCGAGCAGGCCGGCTGGGGATTCCTCAACCGCAACATTCCTGAGTTGTTCGAATCCCGACAGCTGCATTCCACCAGAAAAGCTGTCCTTTCCGCTGGTGATGACAATTCCGCGGACATTGTCGTCTGCGAAGGCGGTGTTTGCCAGATTCTCCATCTCGGAGAGTCCTTCGAATTTCATGACGTTCATGGTTCTGCCGGGACAGTCCCAGGTGATCGTTGCAACGCCATCCGCGTCAACGGCATAGCTGAAGTCTGACATGGCTAGTTCCCCGACACGCGTTCAATGACAGTGGCAACTCCCATGCCACCTCCTACGCAGAGGGTCACCAGCGCCGTTTCGCGGTCTCTCCGTTCCAGTTCATCGAGCGCGGTCCCGAAAATCATGGCGCCTGTGGCTCCAAGCGGATGGCCCATGGCAATCGCCCCGCCATTGACGTTGACCCTTTCCGGGTCCAGTTCGAACGATTGCAGAAAGAGGAGCGGGATTGCCGAAAACGCTTCATTGACCTCGAAGAGATCAATGTCATCAACTGTCATCCCTGCCCTCTCGAGAGCCATTCGGGCCGCCGGCACCGGGCCGGTGAGCATGATCGTGGGATCCGTGCCGACCCTGGCGCATGACCTGATGCGCGCCCTGGGTTCCTTGCCGATGACGCGGCCGAACGAATCGGACCCCAGCAGGACGGCTGCCGCTCCATCCACGATTCCCGAAGAATTGCCGGGATGATGAACATGTTCGATCTTCTCGAGATGCGGAAACTTCATGATTGCGATCTGGTCGAAACCTGGCATGCTTTCACCGATTGTCCTGAACGAAGGATCCAGGCCCGCCAGCGCCGCCATGTCGGTCTCGGGCCGCAGGTGTTCATCCATCTCCAGGACGGGAATGCCGATGTTGTCCTTGACCGGTACCACCGAACCCGAAAAGCGCTCTTCCTTCCAGGCGCGGGCGGCGCGTCGCTGTGATTCGACGGCATAACGGTCGCATTCCTCCCTCGTGAATCCGTATTCGGTTGCAATGATGTCGGCCGAGATGCCCTGGGGGACAAAGTTCGCCGTCGTTGCCAATTGCGGATCCACCGCATATGGCGCGCCGTCCGACCCCATGGGCACACGGCTCATCATTTCCACTCCCCCGGCGATATACGCCTCGCCATCACCGGCGCGAATCTGGTTTGCTGCCAGATTGACCGCCTCGAGACCGCTGGCGCAGAACCGGTTGACCGACACTCCGGGCACCTCGTCGCAAAGCCCTGATCGCAGCACTGCTGCCCTTGCCAGGCAACCGCCCTGCTCGCCGACCTGGGTAACGTTTCCCCAGATGACATCCTCGATCAATCCGTCCTCGATACCGTTTCGTTCTGCAACAGCGTCGATGATGAATGCCGACAGGCGTACGGCTGTCACCTCGCTCAAGGCACCCTTCCTGCGTCCTCTGGGTGACCGGACTGCATCGTAGATGTATGCCCCTGACATTTGTCAGCCCTCCCTGTCAGATGGCCGGCCCGGCATCAGGTCATATGGATGCTTCCAGCCTTCCAGTTCTGAAATGCGGTTCAGCCAACGGTCTATTGCCGGCCATTCCTCGCGGTCAAATCCGAATGGTTCCGGGTAGTAGAGATACCCGCAACAGGCGAAATCGGCGATCGAAACTTCATCTCCGACAAGCCAGTCACGGCCGGAAAGCACCGTTTCAAGCGTGTTCCATGCTCCCATGATCCGACCCTGCATCCATTTGATGACCTCCTGTGGCCGTTTTGCTTCCGGAAGGAAATTCGTGAGGAATCGGCAAGATCCACTGTAGGACGAATTCTTGTGGTTATCCCAGAGTACCCAGCGCAGGATCTCCAGCCTGTCACTGTCCGATCTGCCGCCGAACCGGCCGGTCCTCTCGACGATATAGTGCTGGATCGCACCGGACTGGCTCAGGACCAGGTCTCCGTCAACCATGACCGGAACCTCGCCCATGGGATTGAGACGGCGGAACTCGGCGCTCCGGGCCTCGCCATTGAAGAAGTCCACGAAAACCGGCTGCCAGTCCATTCCCGAGAGTTCCATCGGTAAGGCAGCCTTGTAGGCGTTGCCGCTTTCACCGAAACAATAGAGATTAATCGTCATGCCTTGCCGTCCCGTCATTGACCCGGATCTCGCCTCGCCAGTTGCCCGGCATTGGCCGCAATACCACTATCCCGGCCGACAATGAATGACCTGATTTACCGTACTGTCACCTGAATTCATCCCGGGACTGTCGTGCCGGGCAGTGTCCGATTGCCAAAACTGGGGTACTGCCCGATCGTGGTGAATCCGGCATTGCACGCTGGCAGGCTGGAAGTTGCCGGAGCCCGGAACCGGACTCCAGCCGGGTTGCGGTTGTCAGTTCATGAAACCCGGAGCCAGGAAATAGAATCCGTAGGCCACGAGGAGCGCAGGAATCGCGGAAACCAGCGTCGCAAGCACTGCTGCCCTGGCATCGACTGCTATTGCCGGAAACAGCGCGTCACCATCGTTTGAAATCGCGTTGCCGATCACCGCTGCGAACGGGATGGCACCGGTGATGTACAGCGACACCACAAGGATCTGCGGTCCGCAGCCTGGAATGAATCCGATGAGGACACCAACCAGAGGGACGAAGGGTGCTATCGTTCCGAAAAACGACCCCAGGTTTAGGCCGCCGAAGACCACGAGGTATTCATAGAGGAGAAATGCCCCGATAACCCACACCGAGATAAAACTTGTTTCCTCAGTCATCCTCGATACCGGACTGTCCTGGGGACTGCTCATCGCCGCGAAGGTCGATGTCGACCAGACAAACAGACTCAGCACAGTGGCTGCCAGTGCAATTGCCAATGGCAGGTCACTGAAACCGCCGGTGGGCTCGATCTGCATGAGCGCAAATATCCCGATGACAACTCCCGGAATTCCGAGCGCCAGATAGGCATAGTCCCTTATTCTGGTCTCGCCGATCGGCGCGGCGTAGCTGTGCCTGTTTCGAGCCGTGATCCCCCCGATCCTCGGTAACCACGAATCGATCAGCCATCCCGAGAAAACGCCGACTGCAAAGGAGAGCGGCAGAACGACCAGGGCTGCATCAGGGCGGGTCGCAATCAACAGGAATGCCGCATCGCCCATGGTCGCTGTCAGCGCCGCCACAACCGAACCGAAGCTGACATGGCCAGAGGAAAATGCAGCGACCACCACCACTGCGCCACCACATCCCGGCGTGGCACCCAACCCGGCGGCCATCGGTACAGCGAAGACTCCTGACCGCCGCAGGGCCGACCTTATATCGAACCGGAAGAGTTTCTCCGCGCCGTAGAAAAAAAGAAGAGTCGCGGCCACAAAGACGCTGACCTGCAGATAGGCATCGACGACCAGCTGGCGGCTGACCATACCGAGTTGCCCTGGGGCAACCATTGCCACGAGCAGCAATGCGGACAGGAATGCCCGCCGAGGCCGGACCGGTCCTAACCAGCGCCGTCCCGTACTCTGCCTGGGCACCAATACCGATGACACGCCCGACGCCATGGCCTCTCCTAACTGCGATTGCGAATCATTATCAACTGATACAATCTACTGCTTGTGAAACTGATTACAAGTGTCATTACGATCTTGCCTGGCGGATGGGCAAAAAGGCCGTTGTGCATCGGAGGTGAGTACGACCGGGTGGATCCGAGTTTCACTGCAGCCGGGTTTGCCTGAGACTGGTCCCGCGAACATCGGCCACTGCATGGCGTTCATTTGCCATTGGCGGTAAAGGACCGGAACCAGCCGAACCGACACCGCCCGGTTTCCTCCACCGCCATGACAAAGGCTGCTTCAATCCGGCATGACTGAATCTCCGGCCGCCCGCATCACCCACCGGCGAATCCTCAGGATCGCAATTCCCATTGTCCTGTCGAACGCTACAGTGCCGATTCTCGGAGCAGTGGATACCGGAGTTGTTGGACAACTCGGCGAAGCCGTGCCGATCGGGGCGGTCGGGATCGGGGCAATCATCGTCACAACCCTTTACTGGTTCTTCGGATTCCTGAGGCTGAGCACATCCGGTCTTACCGCGCAGGCCCGCGGAAAGAGGGACGGGATCGAAGTCGCGATACTCTTGAGCCGAAGCCTTGCCATCGGCCTCGCGGCAGGGTTCCTGCTGATCTGCCTCCAGTTTCCGATCTTGAAGGCTTCCTTCCTGATTGCGCCTGGCTCAGCCGAAGTCGAGGCGCTGGCGTCCGAGTATATCCGTATCAGGATCTTTTCGGCACCTGCGGCAATCTGCCTGTTCGGAATCATAGGATGGCTGATTGCCCTCGAGCGAACAAAGTCTGTCCTGATTCTCCAACTGGTCATGAACGGCATCAACATCGTCCTTGATCTCATTTTTGTCCTTTGGCTCGATTTCGGAGTCAGAGGCGTGGCCTCGGCGACGCTGATCGCCGAATTCAGCGGGCTCCTGTTGGGACTCTGGCTTTGCCGCAGCGCATTTCTGACCGACGGGTGGCGCGACAGGCAGCGTGTATTTGCCGCCCCCGAACTCCGGCGGATGGCCGTGGTCAACTTCGATATTCTGGTCCGGAACTTCCTGGTTGAATGTGCATTCGTATCGTTCCTGTTCCTTGCGGCCGACTTTGGAGACACAACCCTGGCCGCCAACCAGATCCTGATCCAGTTCCTGCATGTCACGGCATATGCGCTGGATGGTTTCGCGTTTTCGGCCGAAGCCCTTGTCGGGCTTTCCGTCGGTGCGCGCACACGCGGTGAACTCAGGCGATCAGTCGTGATTTCGAGCCTTTGGGCCGGTGTCGCCGTCATGTTTCTCGCGGCAGGATTCGCGTTGTTCGGTCCTTTGCTGATCGACGTGATGACGACCGCACCAGGTGTACGGGCCGAAGCCAGGAACTATCTCGCCTGGATCATTGCCCTTCCGGTGATTGGCGCACCTTCCTGGATGCTGGACGGCATATTCGTCGGAGCCATGAGAACCCGGGACATGCGGAACGGCATGGCGATTTCAGTGGCAGCGTACGGTCTGTCATTGCTGGTTTTCATTCCGGCGCTGGCAAGTCACGGGCTTTGGGCTGCACTCCTCGTCTTCTTTGTCGTCAGAGCTGTGACGCTTGGACTTCGTTACCCCGCCCTCGAGGCCGGTGCTGGCTGAAGCCGGTCGGATTGACACGGTCAAACGCCGGCATCCGAATCTGCGCCTGTGGCCTCAGCCACCGAATTGAATCCGTCCTGTTTCAGCAACTTGTCCAGTTCGTCAAGGATCACCGCGACCGCTGACAATCCGTGAAACACGAGCCCCGTGTAGATTTGAAGTGCGGTGGCTCCGGCGCGGATCTTGATGTAGGCATCCCTTCCCGAGGAAATTCCGCCGACGCCCACCAGTGGAACCTGTCCACCCGTCGCCCGGTGGAACTGTCTCAGGACAAGCGTGGACCTGTCAAAGAGCGGTCTGCCCGACAGGCCTCCGGTTTCGCTTGCGAGCGAAGATGTTACACCTCTGCGGCCCAGGGTCGTATTCGTGGCAATGATTCCGTCCACTCGCCCTGCCAGTGCCACCGCGGCGATGCTCTCAACTTCCCTCTCCGATATGTCAGGGGCAACCTTCAGAAAGATGCGTGGTCCGTCATCCAGCCGGGCTCGCTGCTCCAGAACGTCTTCCAGAATCCTCTCGAGTACATCTGCGGCCTGATAATCGCGCAATCCCCGGGTATTCGGTGAAGACACGTTTATGGTCGCGAAGTCCACAAATCTGCCACAAGCCTCCAGAACGCTCACATAGTCGCCGGTTCGGTCCTGGCTGTCCCGATTGGGCCCGATGTTGATGCCGACGACACCTTGAGGTTCCCTTCGCATCAGCCTCCTGGCGACTGCGGCTGCTCCTTGACTGTTGAATCCCAGCCGATTGATGACTGCCTCTTCATCATCCAGCCGGAACAATCGAGGGCGCGGATTGCCGTATTGCGGCCTCGGTGTCACCGCACCAATTTCGATGAATCCGAACCCCGCTTTCAAGAGCGGGCGAATCGCCTCTCCATTCTTGTCGTAGCCTGCTGCCAGTCCGAGTGGATTGGACAATTCCATCCCGGCAAGGCTGACGGACAGCCGCGGCGACTTCCGTGCGCGGCCGGCAGGCGCCAGTCCCGCCTTCAATGCAAGCAATGACAGACGGTGCGCAAGTTCGGGCTCAAACTGCCTCAGGATTGCAAGCCCGGTCCGTTCGGTCAGTTGCATTCCGGAAACCGACGCGCAATGGTCGTAATCGGATCAGCCCGTCCAACCGCAATTGCAGGTTCCACACTGCCGCATGAGACACGCGGTGCGCTACGCATTTTCAAATGTCTCGCGGACCTGGTCCCGGGCATATACCAGGTACAGTTTCAGCCTATTCTCGGCCGTATCCGGGTCACGCATCAGTATCTCTCCAAATATCCGGCTGTGGAATTCGAAGCCGGCTCGACTTCGGTACGGCACACCCGGTATTCTGTACCAGTGCGAGGACAGCCACACCGTGCAAGCGCGATGAATGGCTGGTTGCACCGGGTTGCCCGGAATGCAGTAAACGGTCGGGTGAAACTCCAAGTCTGTCCTGTCGAAGAGCCCGTTGCTCTCGATTGCCGCCTCACTTGTCATGATCGCCGCCTGCATCGCCGCAATATCCTCCTTGCGCGCAACGAGTGCAGCCTGCCGGACCAGGGAAGCCTCCATCACGACTCTCGTGTCAAGAGCCGTGTCGCAGCTTGGCTTTCGCACCACAGGCCTGTGGCTCGGCCGCGCCTTGACAAGCCCGCGTTTGGCAAGGGCCAGTACCGCCTCACGGACAACTGTCCGGCTGACACCGAATGCCTCTATGATTGCCCGTTCAGGCGGCGGGGGCTGTCCGTCGGCCGGTTCTCCCGAGAGAGTCCTGTCGGCAATTCGCCGGAAAACGTCGTCTGCGGCCCTGCCATCGGCATTCTCAGTACCGTCCGGCGACCCGATGTTCACGCCATCCTTCATGAGCGGATCCGATCAGCCGCCTTGAGCGCAAATGATTTTGGTCATACACGACGTTCCGCTGCACTTGCGGCAAGACTTGACTTGCGCGCCTTGAGCAAAAAGAGTGTGTCCGACCGGGAAAAATGTCAACAATCAGCAAGACGACAGCACGTTATTTTCGGGTTCCGCTGCCGGAAGTCATGGAAGATGCAACCCACGGCGACCACACGCACTTCAAATTGATTACGGCAACGATCTGCACCTCCGACGGTTATGAGGGCACCGGCTACAGCTACACGGGTGGCAGGGGCGGTCGTGCGGTTCATTCCATGATCGCACATGACCTTGCTCCGATCCTGGATGGGAGGGATCCGACGCATGTGGAGCAACTCTACGATGAAATGCAAATGCACATGCACTACGTGGCAAGAGGCGGAATTGCCTCCTTTGCCATATCTGCGGTCGATATCGCTCTCTGGGACATCAGGTGCAAGAGGGCAAGACAACCTCTCTGGCGAATGGCCGGAGGTGCAGGCGACAGGTGCAACGCTTACGCCGGCGGTATCGATCTCAACTATCCCTTGCAGAAGCTTCTCGACTCGGTCCGAGGCCACCTCGACCGCGGGATGAACGCGGTCAAGATCAAGGTAGGACGGCCAAGTCTCTCGGAAGACATCCGGCGGGTGGAAGCGGTGCGCAGGCTGGTCGGACCCGATATCGCGTTCATGGTTGACGCAAACTTCTCGATGAAAGTTGAGGAGGCCATTGCCGCCGCCCGCGCTTTTCTGCCATATGATCTTCTCTGGTTCGAGGAACCCGTGATACCGGACAACTACAGTGGATATGCGACGATTGCCGAACAGACCGGGATGCCCCTGGCGATGGGCGAAAACCTGCACACCATTCACGAGTTTGAATTTGCATTTGAATGCTTGGGCCTGTCGTTCATCCAGCCCGATGCGTCAAATTGCGGAGGGATAACCGGCTGGTTGCGGGTGGCGGAACTAGCACAGGAATACGGGATGCCCGCGTGCAGCCACGGGATGCAGGAGTTGCATGTCAGCCTGGTTTCAGCCCGGCCAGATTCCGGATGGCTGGAAGTCCACTCTTTCCCGATTGACTCGTACACGACCAGGCCACTCAAATTGGAGGACTACAAGGCAGTTGCACCATCAGACCCCGGCACCGGCGTGACCTTTGACTGGGACAGGCTTGCAGCAGCCCATGAGGAGGCGCCAGGCTGATGCCCCCGGAAATCACGGCAGCATTCTACCGCGGAAACAGTACCTTCGCGGTCGAACGGCGGCCCGCCGAGCCGCCCGGGCCTGGCGAAGTCGCCGTGAAAACCGCATATTGCGGGATCTGCGGAACGGACATGCACGTGTTCCACGGCCACATGGACGGGCGCGTGGGCATGAACCGGATAATCGGACACGAGATGTCCGGAAAGGTTGAAGCCGTGGGCACCGGGGTCACAGACGCCCATCCGGGCCAACGTGTCGTGGTCCGGCCGCTTGCCCATTGCGACAACTGTCCTGCCTGCAAAGCAGGGCACAGGCATGTCTGTCACAACCTCAAGTTTCTCGGACTCGATACGGACGGCGCCATGCAGGAGGTATGGAACGTTCCGTCGCACACCATCCACGCGGTTCCGGACAATCTGTCCATGAAGCATGCGGCGCTGATCGAACCGGTCGCTGTTGCCTGCCACGATGTTCGTCTTTCGGGTTTGCGCGAGGGCGAGTTCGCCGTGGTCATCGGAGGCGGCCCGATTGGAATTCTTGTCGCCATGGTCGCCCGCAATGCCGGCGCGGAGGTGCTGGTTTCCGAAGTCAACTCCAGCCGCCTCGCAATCGCCGGAAAGCTCGGGTTCAGGACAATCAACCCGGTTGAAGAGGACATCGTTGAAAGGACCAACACCGATACATGGAACCGCGGGGCTGACGTCGTCTTCGAGGTGTCGGGCACGCAGTCGGGCGTCGACGCCATGACTGCAGTTGCGTCAACGAGGGCGAGAATTGTCATGGTCGCCATTCATGCAACCAGACCTTCAGTCGACCTGTTTCAGTTTTTCTGGCGGGAATTGAAACTCTGCGGGGCGAGAGTGTATGAACCGGAAGACTATGAAAAGGCGATCGACATCGTTGCCGGTGGCGGAGTCAACGCCGACGCAATCATAACGGATATTCACCCTCTTTCGGCGATCCAGTCGGCATTTGAATCACTGGATTCGAGCCCGACCGCCATGAAGAGCCTTATCAGGATAGGGGCTGACGAATGACCAATCCCGCGCAATTCGACTTAAGTGGCAAGCTGGCATTGGTTACGGGTTGCCGTCGCGGGATCGGTCGGGCCATGGCCGAGGCACTGGCAGCGGCGGGTGCCGATATCATCGGTGCCAGCGTATCCCTGGAGCCTTCGGGAAGCGCCATCGAAGAGGCAGTCTCCGGACTGGGAAGGGCATTCTACCCGTATCGCTGCGATTTTGCGGACCGGAAGGCGCTGCATGAACTGGTGCAAAGGATCAGTGATGACGGACTCGCACCCGACATACTGGTCAACAACGCCGGAACGATCAGGCGGGAAGCTGCCGCAGATCACCCGGATGAATGGTGGGACGAGGTGATCGAGGTCAACCTGTCGTCGCAGTTCATACTCAGCCGGGAAATCGGCCGAGGCATGGTGGAACGCGGCTCAGGGAAGATCATCTTTACAGCATCCTTGTTGACATTCCAGGGAGGAATCAGGGTGCCCGGCTACTCGGCGTCGAAAGGCGGGATCGGACAGTTGACCAAGGCGCTGGCAAACGAGTGGGCCGGTTCCGGTGTCAATGTCAACGCCATCGCTCCCGGCTACATTGTCACCGACAATACCGAAGCACTTCGCAGCGATCCGGAACGCTACCTCGCGATACTGGAACGCATACCCGCGGGCCGCTGGGGCAGACCGGAGGATTTTGCCGGTCCGGTTGTGTTCCTGGCATCAACCGCGTCGGACTACATCCACGGGGAAATCCTGATGGTTGATGGCGGCTGGATGGGCCGGTAGGCACCTGTGCCGCCCGAAGCCTGCTGGTAGTTGGCCGGGCACGCGAACATTCATGGATGTCCATCGGGACTCCTAAGTCGCGGGAGACAGCCGGTCGCCACAAGGTGGTCCTGCAGGTCGGCATGCAGGCGCCCGCACTTTGCAACGTGACGATCAACGAATGTCAGAATCGCCGAGGAAATGCGCTACTCTGGCGTCAACCTGCACGAATGGACCGAGGATGGGATGAGCAGGTACCGAGCTGCGGTCAAGGCAGATTGGACCAAAAAACGCCACCACACCGGAAACAAGTGCGCTGCTGCACAGCCATATTCGCTTCCTTGCCGAACTCGGCCTGACAAAATGGCCAGGGGATCGGAACACTGAAACAATGCGGCGGGGCGGATGCTTTGACGCCTGGCAGGCAGGCAGCAAGTGCTGCCGGGACCGCGGGACCACTGACAGTTTCCCGGCTGTTTTAGGATGATGGAATTGTTGCAACACTTTCCAGACCAAGCGGGGCAGTCCGGCGGCGGGGAGGGTCCGACAGGTCACTGAACCGGGTAAGGATGACCCAGCGGGAAAACGACACCTTGAATCGGAAGAGCGAAATCGCACTCCTGTGGCTTTTCCCGGCTGCCCTTCGCCTGAAGTCGATGGCAACTCCGCACAGTTCGCTTGTCGAATTTCCAGAGGCTTCCTTCCCTTCAATTGCTTCCAGCTTCCGGCGCTGGCCGTGATGTTGATCTGGCCGCCGATCGTCGAGATACCGTTTCCGTAATTGACCGAAGCCACGCTTGACCAAGACCAGTTGCAGAGCTTTCGCGAGGACGGGCATGTCGTCGTCGAGGATCTCATCGACGAGGAAACCATCGCGGCCATCCGGGACGAGTATTCGGCCCTGCCGGATGAGCTGTACGAGGACTGGTATCAGCAGGGCCTGGCCGCATCCTCACCTGCCAGCCTCTCCTTCACGGATGAGCTGACCTGCGGCAACCGCGGAAACGTCGACCGGTTTCAGCATCCGGACACCTGCCGCACAGCGATATCCGCGAAATACGCCAATGCAATTCGGACAGGCTGTCTTCGACCTTCGCTACAACGTGATCAGGCACCCGACCGGCCGGCCACCTTTTCCGGAAATTGTCGCCTACTCCCGGCCAGAGCTGGAACTGAATGAATGGCGCGCATGGTTGCGGAGTTGGCAGGAAACGCGCACACGGCTGGCAAACTCGCGCCACATTCCCCAGCACCGCTGGAGCAATGACGCTCCCTACTGCGCCTGACATCTAAAGGGCCGAGGAGTTCAGGCAGGACTGAAGGGAACTCGGTTCCTTGTTGTCAGCGGTGGCTCCCGGCGAAAATTCCGCTTGATTTCATGCCAAAAAGGCAAAAAT
Organism: Paracoccaceae bacterium; assembly: GCA_963664715.2. Classification (GTDB taxonomy): domain Bacteria; phylum Pseudomonadota; class Alphaproteobacteria; order Rhodobacterales; family Rhodobacteraceae; genus JAPOXR01. The sequence continues at coordinate 642,441 of CAXXUY010000001.1, read as the reverse complement.
GTCGCGCCAGTGATTGTCGTCCAGCCTGGTCCGTTCGAATTGACCGTCGTGGAGGTGGAAAGATGCTTGATGGAATGACTCCGGATTCACTTGAAACTGTAACCCGGCCAATAGAATCAGCCCGCGGCTTGCCCAATGCCCACTACACAAGCACCGCAGTCTTTGAGGAAGAACGGGACGCCCTGCTGTTCAAGAACTGGTCCGGAATAGGAATCGCCGCGGATGTTCCCGAACCCGGTGACGTGATGCCGATGGATTTTGCCGGAATGCCTCTGCTGCTCGTACGCGGACTTGATGGCAACGTGAAGGTCTTCCAGAATACCTGCCGTCACCGCGGGATGATCCTCGTCGAAAAGAAGGGAAACCTGCGGGGCACGATTCGATGTCCATACCACAGCTGGTGCTACAATCTTGACGGATCTCTGAGGGCAACTCCGCATGTGGGCGGCCCCGGCAGGAACATCGACAGTTCCGTGAAGCGGGAGGAGTTGGGCCTCTTTGAGGTGCGATCCAGGATCTGGAGAGATGTCGTGTTTGTCAATGTTTCGGGCGACGCACCCGAATTCGAAGACTACGCGGCCAGGTTGTTGTCCAGATGGAGAGAACACGAACAGCCCCTATTCCATGGCGGCTCATCTTCGGGTTTCGCATTCGACGTCGCCTGCAACTGGAAGCTTGCCGTCGAAAACTACTGCGAAAGCTACCATCTTCCGTGGATCCATCCGGGGCTGAACAGCTATTCCCGCCTTGAGGACCACTACCATATCGAGGAGCCCGGACATTATGCCGGTCAGGGAACAATGGTCTACCGCCAGCTCGAGGGTGAGCACGGAGAACGCTTTCCGGATTTTGCCGGACTCTCGACGTTCTGGGACCGGGGTGCCGAGTATATCGTCCTGTTTCCCAACGTGATGCTGGCGGCCCAGCGCGACCACGGCTACGCCATCTTGCTTCTGCCGCAGGGACCAGGACGGACCATCGAACGAAACGAGATCTACTACAGCTTTGATCCGGCAGGACGCCCTGACCTCAAGGCGCTTGTCGACCGCAATGCCAGGCAGTGGAGAGGAGTTCTGGAAGAGGATCTGTTTGTGGTCGAAGGCATGCAGAAGGGTCGCCACGGAATACATTTCGACGGCGGCAAATTCGCTCCCAAGATGGACGGTCCGACACATGTTTTCCATAGATGGGCAGCCGAACAGGTCAAGCGGCACCGCCAGACAGTGAAGCAGAGTTGAACAGGGAGGAGCTGAATTCCAGAATCCTGGATGCCTGGAGCCAGGGCGATGGCCCGCTGCTGGCCGGGTTGTATGCTGCCGCAGGACAGCTCATGCTCGACTCCGACCTTGTGGATGAAGGTTGTTTCTTCCTGACCCAGGCCTACATACTTGCCTTGGAGAATGGTCTCGGCAGCGCACCCACGATTCACGCTGAACTCGTCCGGCTCGGACGCGAAGAATGAACACTGCAGGATTTGCCTCCGGAAAGACACGGGCTCTTGAACATGGGATAACCCGGTTGTAACAAGCCACCTGTGCGGGTGTAGCTCAATGGTAGAGCAGCAGCCTTCCAAGCTGAATACGTGGGTTCGATTCCCATCACCCGCTCCATTCCCTCAGTTGAGACACGCTCAGCCGGGAAATCCCGTCATGCAGCGCTGCCGCTGTCAGCCGCAATCGGGGTCATGAACATGATACGCCACGACAAGACCCGGCCCCTGATGCAGCTGTGGCCATTTCTCAGACCACACCGCGGCCAATTGTCGCTGGCGGTACTGGCAATGTTCGTCACATCGGTGCTCTCGCTGGCCCTTCCGCTGACCGTGAGGCAGATCGTTGACGGTTTCTCGCAATCGTCACCACAATCAGTCGACACGTATTTCATCATCGCGCTGCTGCTGGCCGTACTGCTCGCGCTGGCAACGGGCGCCCGTTACACGCTGGTTACACGCCTGGGTGAACAGGTCATCGCCGACATCCGGAAATCGGTGTTCGGCAAGGTCGTCGGCCTCAGCCCGGCCTTCTTCGAAGAACTGATGACCGGCGAAGTCATATCGCGCATCAACACAGACACCACGCTGGTCCAGACGGTGATCGACACGACCGTTTCCGTAGCCGTGCGCAACAGCCTGCTGCTCGCGGGTGGCCTGCTGTTGATGCTGTGGACCAGTCCGACGCTGTCGCTACTGGCCATCATGGTCGTTCCGCTTGTCCTGCTGCCCCTGCTTGGTCTGGGACGGAAACTGAGAACCCTGAGCAGGACGAACCAGGACAAGATTGCCGATACTGCCGCGAGAGCGTCCGAGACCCTCCAGGCCGTGCAGGCCGTGCAGGCCAACACAAACGAGGCAGAAAGTGTATCCTCGTTCAGCCGGCTCGTCGACATCTCCCTGGAGGCAGCCCGCAAGCGAATCCATGTGCGGGCCCTGCTGACCGTCTCCATCATTCTCCTTGTCTTCTGTTCCGTGGTCGCAGTGATCTGGGCCGGGGTTGGCGAGGTTCGCAGTGGTGAAATGAGTGCCGGCCTCCTCATCCAGTTCGTCATCTATGCTGTCATGGTCGCCAGTTCCGCGGCAGCGATTTCAGAAGTCTGGGGCGAATTGCAGCGCGCCGCCGGCGCGTCCGAGCGGCTGTTTGAATTGCTTGAGGCCGAGGATCCGGTCGTCGACCCCGAGGACGCAGTCCTGCCTTCCGCCGATCCCGAGGGTGAGATTGCGTTCGACGACGTGAAGTTCAATTATCCGGCGCGCCCTGGAGTCGCTGCACTTGACGGAGTCTCGTTCCGGATCCGCCGCGGCGAAACCGTTGCCCTGGTGGGCCCGTCAGGGGCCGGGAAGTCGACGGTATTTCAACTTGCGCTACGCTTCTTCGATCCGCGTTCCGGCAGCATCAGAATTGACGGGATCGACATTCGCAGGATGCACCGGCAGCACTTTCGCAGGCTCATTGCCCTGGTCCCGCAGGAACCGGCGATTTTCTCGACCACGGCACGGGAGAACATACGGTTCGGAAGACCCGGTGCGACAGATCATGACGTCGAGGAAGCGGCCCGGGCCAGCCACATCCATGATTTTCTTTCCGGCCTGCCGGACGGCTACGATACCCTGGTTGGCGAGCGCGGGATTATGCTCTCCGGCGGGCAGAGGCAGAGGATCGCCATCGCCCGCGCCATCCTGCGGAACGCTCCGATCCTGCTGCTGGACGAGGCCACCTCATCCCTTGATCCGGAAAGCGAATCCCTGATCCAGCAAGCTGTTGAGCGGTTGTCTGCGGAACGCACCACGCTGATAATCGCCCATCGTCTTGCCACCGTACAGATGGCCGGCCGGATTCTGGTCTTCGATCAGGGCCGCATAATCGCAGATGGTTCACACAAGGAACTCGTCGATCAGGGTGGACTCTACGCGCGATTCGCGGAACTCCAGTTCAACCCTGGCGCGTCGGCAGCATCGTTCAGGCTTGCGTCCGGTTCTCAAATAATCCAACCTTGACCAGTCAAGAAACCGACAGATTTTCGGAGTTTCCAATGATGCAACTCGCCACGAAGGCTGACAAGGAACGGATCGAATCCGAAACGGATTGGGAGAACCGCAAGCCTGCCGACACGATCCGCCAACTGCTGAATGAGGTCAGGGATCGACACGGGGAGCGCAACGCGTTGTCCTTCCAGCTGATTTCTGATCCAGGGTCGAAGGCTGAAACTCTGACCTGGTCTCAGTTGCATGGCAAGGTGGCCCAGGCAGCAAACCTGTTCAGATCCCAGGGAGTCGGAGAGAAGGATGTCGTTGCCCTGCTGCTTCCCAATTCGACCGAAACCACTATCGCCCTCCTGGCGGCAGAGATTGCCGGCATTGCCTGTCCGATCAATCCGCTGCTCGACCCGAAGCAGATCGCCCGCATTCTGCAGAAATCTAGGGCCAGGGTGCTGGTCACGCTGAAATCCTTTCCACATACCAACATCGCTCAGTTGGCGGCGGAAGCTGTCGCCGAATGCCCGGATCTGAAACATGTCCTCGAGATCGACCCTTGCCGGCATCTGGCTCCACCCAAGTCGTGGATCGTTCCGCTGGTGAGACCAAAGACTCCGTCATACGGGTCAAGATCGGTGGCCAGCTTCAACAAGGCCCTCGAACAGCAAAACTCTGGTGATTTCGACTTTCCGGATGCTGAGAGTGACCGGGTCGCCGCAATGTTCCACACGGGTGGCACCACCGGCGTTCCAAAGCTGACCCAGCATTCCTACAGCGGAATGATCTACAATGGATGGTCGGGGACCGTTGTCGGGCTCGGTGCCGACGACATCATTATGTGCCCGCTTCCGATGTTTCACGTATTCGCCGCATATCCGCTACTGATGTCGGCACTGGCAGCAGGGTGTCACATCGTTTTGCCGACGCCTGCCGGTTACCGCGGCGACGGTGTGTTCGACAATTTCTGGAAGCTGGTGCAACGATGGCAAGCGACCTTCATTGCCATGGTTCCCACGGCTGCGGCTGCACTCATGCAACGGCCGGTCGATGCGGACGTGTCCACATTGAAGAAGGCATTTACCGGATCTGCCGCGATGCCGCTCGATCTGTTCAAGAGGTTTGAAAAGGTAGCCGGAGTCGAGATCCTGGAAGGATATGGCCTCACCGAGGCAACATGTCTCGTTTCGGTCAATCCTCTCCACGGCGAACGAAGGGTCGGCTCGGCCGGTCTGCCGGTTCCGTACACGCAAGTGAGAATTCTCGAATGCAGCACGGACGGTGTCGTCACTCGCGACTGCGCGACGGGAGAATCCGGTGAGATCTGCATATCCAATCCTGGTGTTTCTCCAGGGGCCACCTACACTGACGCGGACAAGAATGTCGGCCTCTATGCGGACGGAGATTGGCTTCGGACAGGCGACCTGGGTCACTGCGATGAAGACGGGTATCTCTGGATAACCGGGCGGGCAAAGGATGTCATTATCAGGGGCGGACACAATGTTGATCCGGGACTGATCGAGGAAGCGCTTGCGGAACACGAAGCGGTTGCCTTCGTGGGCGCCGTGGGCCAGCCTGACCCCAGGCTCGGTGAGGTTCCGTGCGTCTACGCTGAACTCGTGGAAGGAAGTTCGGCAACGGCGGAGGATTTGTTGAAGTTTGCCAGGGAAGCAATCAAAGATCGCCTGGCCATTCCGGAGCATGTCGAGGTACTTGGCGAATTGCCCAAGACTGCGGTCGGCAAGGTCTTCAAGCCGGATCTTCGGGCACGTTCAATCGAGAGGGTTCTGAGCGCACGCCTGGCAGAAGAGAGCCTGCCGGCAACGGTTTCCGGCGTCGACGACGATCCCGACACCGGGCTGACTGCCAACATCTCGATTAATGATCCCGCCAGCAACGACAGGGTCAATGAAGTGCTGGGCGAGTATCCGATCCAGTGGCAGATAAACGGCTAGGCTGTGCCTTGATTCCGCGATCGTGAAGTATCCAGACAGTTCGAAACGCACCCTTGGGCGATAGTGACGCTGGCTGCCGCAGCGCTCGGTCGTCTTGACTGGCCCGGTTTCGGACCGCGGCGTGCTGAACTGGCATAATTGGTCAGAAAGCTGGATTCCAACGCCGTTAGAGCCAGGTTGAATCCTCCTGTCGACCCGTCATCAAACGGCGGGTTGGATACTCGGAAAACAGACGGCCATTCAAACCGGGTTCATGTTTGCATGCCGGGATCGCGGAATTGTCTCTTGGCCAACCTGCCGGCCATTCCATCATCCGCTTCTCGTCAGCTGTCCCGGCGCCAGCAAGAATCCAGGGGCTCATGGTTGATATCCAGAATTTATAACCATATATCTAGTATTATGGTTGATAATGACATTGTTGAACAGATCGGAATTGCGAGCGCGGCCCAGGGGTTCGCCGCGTGCGGCTCCGAACCGAGACTGACAGTACTCCGGCTACTGATACGCGCCGGAGAAGAAGGACTTACGGTCGGTCAACTGCAAAGGCGTTGCGAGTTTCCGGCTTCGACACTGGCTCATCATCTCCGTTGCCTTGCAACCTGCGGGTTGGTGGAACAGGAACGCATGGGTCGTACCGTGATCAACCGCGCTGAATACCGGCACATTGAAGCCCTCGCCGACTACCTCCTCAAGGAATGCTGTGCTGATGCGCGTCCCTTCCCGTCTGCCAGCGAGCGCCGGGCGGAAGACCGGATCCTGGCACCATGACGAACCTGGCCCTTCTGCGCCGCAATGGGCTGCATAATGTCGTCCAGCAGATGGTGTCACCCTGGGGGGTTGTCATTGCCATCCCGCTGGCCGTGACAATTCTTGATCCAGGCAGCCTCCAGGCAATTCTTGACATCGCGATCAATGCCCTGGTCGGGACGGCGCCATTCATCGCAGCGGCCGTATTACTGATCGCCGGACTCAAGGCCACCGGATCAACGGCGCTGGTCGCGCGCGCCTTCGAGGGCCGCGAATCGCGCATGATTGTCCTGGCAGCCCTGCTGGGCGGTCTCGCCCCATTCTGTTCCTGCGAGGTGATTCCGTTCATTGCCGCACTTCTTGCCGCAGGTGCCCCGCTTTCCGCAATCATGGCGTTCTGGCTTTCCTCGCCGCTGATCGACCCGCCGACCGTGATCATCACCGCGGCGGCGCTCGGATGGGAATTCGCGGCAGGCAAGGCCGTTGCAGCAGTCGGACTCGGTCTCCTGGGCGGATTTGGAGTCAGGATTCTCGTCTGGCAACATGCTTTCGCCGCCCCCATACTCAGGAACAGGTCCGGCGGGTGCTGCAACTGCGAAGTGGAGATTTCAGGCAGTGATCTCCTATGGCGGTTCTGGACTGAATCCCACCGCATAGCGACGTTCAGGTCCGAGGCGATCGTGAACGCGCTGTTTCTCGTCAAGTGGCTGTCGCTAGCCTACCTGATCGAAGCCTTGCTGATTACATACGTTCCAACAAGCGTGATTGCCGAATTTGTCGGAGGTGACGGGTTCTGGCCAATCGTGACAGGTGCACTGGTCGGTGCACCGGCATACCTGAACAGTTACGCCGCGCCTGCCCTCGTTGCAGGCCTCATGGAACAGGGCATGAGCGCGGGAGCAGGGATGGCATTCATGGTTGCAGGAGCAGTGAGTTCAATCCCTGCCATGGTCGCAGTATGGTCACTGGTCCGGCGGCAGGTGTTTGTTGCCTATCTGGGACTTGGTGTTGCCGGCGCCGTGCTGAGCGGCCTGGTTTTCGGCCAGTTCGCCGCATAGCGTGTCGGCCTGGCCCGGAACCTGCTTCTTCATGATCCCGGACTTGCAGCAACTCCACCCCGGCCTTGCCCGCTAGCTTGCAACAGACGCTTCTTCCAGTGCAGCAATTTCGAGTTTCTTCATCTGCATCAGGACCGGCCAGACCTTGGCGGCAGACGGTCCGGCCAGCAGTTCAACTGCCCGCTTCGGCACAATCTGCCAGGACAAGCCGAAACGATCCTTGAGCCAGCCGCATTGACTCTCGGAACCCCCATCCGAAATCAGCGCCTCCCAGAGCCGGTCAGTCTCTTCCTGATCCGCGGTCGTAACGGAAATCGATACGGCCTCGGACAGGACAAAATGCGGCCCGCCATTCAGCGCCTGGTACGGAGTCCCGGAAAGAGTGAATTCCACCAGGAGCACCCTGCCGGGTTCGGCCATCTCAGAATCCTCCGGAAAGTACGAAACGTCGTCTACCCGGCTGTCAGGCAACAAGGAGCAGTAGAACTCAGCCGCCGGAAGTGCCTGGTCATCGAACCACAGGCAGGTACGTACATTCGGAATGATTGGCAATTCATCCTCCCTTGCCGGCTAGAGCGTTCTTGCGAGCGACTCGAGTTGGTCGATTGACTTGCCCCAGCCGTCGTAGAATCCCATCTCTTCGTGTTCCTTCATGGCTGCTTCTTCCCAGTGCATGGCTCGCGCGGTGTACCTGGTTCTACCATCGCCGGATTCGTCGAACAGAGTTTCAGCAACCATGAACGCACGTCCACTGGGGATCCAGCCAGGAAGAAAGGCATCCGTGGTCACGAGCCGCCGCTTCGGCTCGACAACGAGGTATACTCCGACATGCTCGAATCGCTCACCATTTGGTCCGTTCATGGTCATCGAACACTCGCCTCCCGGCCTCATATCCAGGCAGACATCACTGACATACCAGGGCTTCGGGCAGAACCACTCTTCCAGGCGTTCGGGACTGGTCCAGCATTCCCAGAGCTTTTCGACAGGTGCATCAAGGACACGCTCGATGGTAAGCGCATATGTTGGGGTCGAGTTGCAGGTGTTGATTGCCATTGACTGCCTCCCGGGAAGACCGCACACAATTCTGTGTCGGCCAAGTCTGCATGTCGCTCTACCTACCGCCGCACAAATAGTCGTTCAGGCCACAAATGCAATCCGGAAGACCGTCTCGAGCTGAAGGGAGAAAGGCAATTGACGAACCGGGTCGACAAGCTGCTGTTCAGTAACCGTTTGTTGTCCCGGGTGCTGGTGCCGCAGGGGAGGATTGAACTCCCGACCTCACCCTTACCAAGGGTGCGCTCTACCACTGAGCTACTGCGGCGGAGGGAGGAACTCTCCTATTTGTGAATTCACACGGAGGCAAGCAACTTCTGGACGGATTCGGGGCGATGCAATATTGGTCGGCAATGTCCAGGAAACAGAAGGCAGGTCCCCGGACGACAACAGTGACAAAACCGGGGAATCCCGATCGCGGGGAACGGCTGAAGACGGCGCTCAAGGCCAATATCAGGAGACGCAAGGATCAAATGCTCAGAAAGGGAAAGACGAAATCTCCCGCAGAAGATCAGGACGAGGGCTAAATGGACAAGATCGAAATCACTGGCGGCATACCTCTAAGGGGCGAAATACCGGTCGCGGGAGCCAAGAACGCCTGTCTTGCACTGATGCCGACGGCAATCCTCTCCAAACAACCGCTCACCCTCCTGAACGCACCCCGCCTGGCGGACATCGAGACGATGGGCCACCTCCTGGTATCGTTGGGCATCGAAGTCAGGTCGTTGAAAAACGGGCGTGTCATCACTCTGAGCGCACATGGTCCACTCAAGCACGTGGCGGACTACGATATCGTCCGAAAGATGCGTGCTTCCATCCTGGTGCTTGGACCGCTGCTGGCGAGAGAAGGGCGAGCCGTGGTGTCCCTGCCCGGGGGATGTGCCATTGGTGCGAGGCCAATCGACTTGCATCTGTTGGCCCTTCGGAAGCTGGGTGCCACCCTGGATCTCAGGGATGGCTACGTTCGGGCGACTGCCGAGAAAGGTCTGACTGGCGCCGTAATTGAGTTTCCCTCGATTTCGGTTGGTGCTACCGAAAATGCGGTCATGGCCGCGTCCCTGGCACGAGGTGTCACGGAAATCAGGAATGCAGCCAAGGAACCGGAAATCGTCGACCTGGCGGATTGTCTCGGCCGGATGGGAGCAAGAATCGAGGGCGCCGGGACCGGGCTGATAACCATCCATGGAGTTCCCGCACTTGACGGAGCAACACATCCGGTCATTCCCGACAGGATCGAGATGGGTACCTACATGCTTGCCGCTGCCATAACTGGCGGCGATGTCAGACTGAAAGGAGCAAGGCGCGAGCTCATTTCCGCATTTGCCGCCAAGCTCGAAGAAGCGGGAGTGGTCATCGACGATCTCGGAGGGACGCTGAGGGTCAGGTTGGGACCGGACGGCCTCAAGTCGGTCAAGGTCGCTACGGAGCCCTACCCGGGATTCCCGACAGATCTCCAGGCCCAGATGATGGCGGCGCTTTCGCTCGCGGACGGCACGAGCATTCTTGAAGAGAAGATCTTCGAGAACAGGTTCATGCATGCGCCTGAACTGTCCCGCATGGGAGCCGACATCACGATCCATAGCGGCGTTGCAGAGGTAAACGGTGTCGAGAGGCTGAAGGGCGCGCCAGTCATGGCAACAGACCTCAGGGCATCGGTTTCATTGGTGCTTGCCGGTCTTGCCGCTGAAGGAATAACAACGATCAACCGAGTCTATCACCTTGACCGGGGATACGAAGAGATCGAGAGAAAACTCTCGGCGTGTGGTGCAAGAATCAGGCGACTGAGCGCATGACTGGCAAAGACGCAAGATTTGAGGATGCAAACGATGAACCGCTCAGGCTGCGGATCATCGATTCCGATGACCTCGTTGTGGCCTCGGCACTGCTGCAGGATGCGGTATTCTCTGCTGCCGACCTCTCCTGGGACGGATCGAGACGCGAATACAGCATGTTGCTCAACAGGTTTCGATGGGAATACCGGGCAGCGGCCAGCAGTTGCGAACGCGTCAGATGCGTGCTGATGATCCGCGACGCATTGGGAGTCGAGGCGGAAGATATTCGAGGACGGGACGTGCCATCCGTCTTTTCGTTGCTGGCGATCGAATTCGAGCCCGGAGACGATGGTACCGGACAGGTCGTGCTGACTCTGTCCGGGGACAGGGAAATCAGACTGGACGTCGAAAGCCTCAACGCGAGCGTGACTGACGTCACGCGCCCCTATACTGCTCTATCCAGAAACAAGCCTGACCATGGTTTCGACTGAATGCCTACCTGTCTCGACTATCGCGAATCCGGATTTTCCGAAGAACTGAAGAAGTTTCTCGTCACCAGGCGGGGCTTTTCGGACAGCGTGGATGACCAGGTTGCCGGAATCATCGAAGATGTCCGGCAACGCGGTGATGATGCGCTGATAGAACTTACGCGCAGGTTCGACCGATTTGTTGCAAATCCGGACAATATCCGGATCGACCAGGATGAAATCTGCCGCATCGCAGACACGGTTCCGGCTGAGGAGCGTGCCGCGCTGGGCGATGCCGCCGAACGAATAAGGGCATTTCACTCCAGGCAGGTCCCCGAGGATGAAGACTGGATCGACGAGATAGGCGCCAGGCTCGGATGGCGCTGGACTGCCGTGGCCTCGGCCGGGCTCTATGCCCCGGGTGGCCTCGCATCATACCCCTCATCAGTGCTCATGAACGCCATCCCTGCCGCATTGGCCGGGGTAGGGCGCGTCTCGATCGCCGCACCATCACCGGACGGTCAGGTCAATCCGCTCCTGATGCTGGCGGCAAAACTCTCCGGGGTCGGGCTGATCTACCGGATCGGCGGTGCGCAGGCCATTGCCGCCCTGGCCCTCGGAACCGAATCAGTCCGTCGCGTTGACAAGATCACCGGACCCGGAAATGCCTATGTAACCTCGGCCAAACGGCAACTCTTTGGTGCCGTTGGGATCGACATGATCGCCGGCCCATCCGAAGTCGTGATTGTCGCCGAATCCGGCAGCAATCCGGCCTGGATCGCTGCAGACCTGCTGGCTCAGGCCGAGCATGATCCGGATGCACAGTCGATACTGATCACCACCTGCGCCGAAGTGGCAGACGGCACGGACACGGAGGTCAGGCGCCAATTGGCATGCCTCGAGAGGGCCCGCATCGCGTCCGAGAGCTGGGATCGACACGGAGCGATCATCATCGTGCGAGACCTCCGGGAGGCTGCCGACATTTCCGACCGGATTGCACCGGAACATCTTCAACTCTGCGTTGCGGATCCGGAGGCTCTCGCGGAAACAGTCACGCACGCCGGAGCGATTTTCCTGGGTGAATGGAGTCCCGAAGTCATCGGTGACTATGTCGCGGGGCCCAACCACGTGTTGCCCACCTACGGTGCTGCAAGGTTCTTCTCGGGTCTTTCAGTGTTGGATTTCATGAAGCGCACATCCATAATCGGAATGGGCCGCGAGGCATTTAAGAAAATTGGCCCGGCAGCTGCGGTTCTGGCACGAGCGGAAGGGCTTACTGGTCACGGTGCGGCAATCCGGTGCCGCCTCGATCGCCGTCCCGGGAATGGGGACAGGCAGTGAGCAACAGACTGATCGAAATCAATATCGACGATTCCGGCCAGCGCGCGATCTCTCCGGAAATTGTTCAGGAGCGCCGTGTTGCCGTATTTGACCTGCTGGAAAGCAACAGCTTTGCACTGGAGGAACGAAAGGGCATGCCTGCCGTACCGGGCCCATACATGCTGGGCATCGCATACCGCGAGGACCGCGTTGTATTCGACATCGCCAGCGAGTCCGGAGACAAGATCGTGGAGTTCAGGCTCCTGATCAATCCATTCCGGCAAGTCATGAAGGATTACCACGAAATTTGCGGCAGCTATTTCGACGCCGTGAAGACTGCACCAGTCAGCAGGATTGAAACCATCGACATGGCCAGAAGGGCGATTCACAATGAAGGTGCCAAGGTCCTGCTGGAACGGCTCCGCGGCAAGGTCTGTGTCGACATGGAAACAGCGCGGCGGCTATTCACGTTGATTTGCGCATTGCAACCGGGACGGTAGGGAGACACCCGTGCCCAACCGGCTGCCATCGTCGGTTCTTTTCTGCTGCGATTACAATGCCGTCCGCTCGCCGATGGCTGAAGGCATCATGAAAAAACTCTATGGAGACAGGGTTTACGTGCAGTCTGCCGGGGTTCGGCATGATCTGGAGATCGACGGATTCTCAATAGCGGTCTGCAAGGAAATCGACGTCGAGCTGTCACGCCATCGTGTCAGGACCATGGATGAAATGCATGATTGGGGTGATGATCTCTCAAGCTTTGAATTGGTCGTTGCACTGTCGCCGGCGGCGCAACGCAGGGCCATAGAATCAACCGTCTATTTCGCTCTGGATGTCGAATACTGGCCGGTGCTGGATCCTACGGGAATGGGCGAGTCCCGGGAAGAACAGCTTGTGTTCTACCGGCAATCGCGGGATCAGATCTATTCGCGGATCATCGAGCGATTTGGCGCACCGTCAATGGTTTGAGCCTGTTCACAGCCCGGGCGATGATCGACTTCCCATCGAAACCGTGTCGGGGCATCCGTTTCGGCAACGGGCAGGATCTGCACGTTTGCAACGATCAACGTCGCTAACAGGACGTTCGAACCCTCCTGACTATCGTATCCAGCACGTCGTTTGGATCACGAAGCCACCAGTCCCGCGCCGAAAAGATCTCGACCTCGCAGGAGCCACTGAATCCGGCATCTTCCACGATGCGCCGGATCCCCCGGATATCCGCAACTCCATCTCCCATCATGCCTCGATCCAACAGGACATCCCTGGTATCGGCAAGCCAGTCACAGATATGGAATCCGAAAATCAGGTCGGACGGAATTCGCCGTAATTCATCTGCAAGTGTCAGGTCCCACCACACATGATAGACGTCCAAGGCAAGTCCGACATGCGTATGTGCGATATCGAGACACATGTTGACGGCATCGCGGACTGTCACCAGGCAGGAACGATCTCCTGCGTAGACGGGGTGAAGGGGCTCCAGCGCCAATTTGACATCACTGGATGCGGCATGGCCAGCGGCGTTCCCGACTGTTTCGGCGACCACGGCAAGGCTCTCGCTGATCGACCGGCTTCCGGGAATCACCCCACCGACGACGATCGTGAGCGACTCTGCCTGCAAACCTGCAGCAAGGTCGATTGACTCAAGCAATCCAGCAAACGCATCGGATCGCCCAGGAGGAGCGAGCGGGCCAACGAGGTATGGAGGACGGCACAGACCCGTCACCCGCAATCCGGCTTCTCTCGTACGTCTGCCGATCTCGGCCGCCCTGTCATCCAGCTCCCTGATCCAGAATGTTATTCCGGCGAACCCGCGTTCTGCACAGGCTTCGATAATGCGCTCAGGCGACCAGCCCGCACCATGGCCATCCAGATTGTGTCCGAGTGTCGCCGTATTGAGAGCAATCGCCGAGTGATCGTTTGAAAAGTCGCGCACTCCGATTCTCCACGCGTTTCGAATTGCCGTCCTGTGCAAACCACGCGGTGGCACCCGGTCAAACGCCAAAGCCAATGCAGTTTTCGGCCTGCCGCCGCTTCGTTTCAACCTGCTCGCCAGCGCCAATACTCCGGACGACGAGGTGCAGCAATCGGATTCACGCGGCCTGGACCGAATTCCTTCCCAGCAACCGGATCACCACAACGAGGTCGCTTGAATCACGCCAATGGCTGACTTAAAGATCGGCCACTTGGCAAAGATGAAATCAGGACAGGAAATCGCCATGAAACCATCCAGCAAGGCGAAACTCGGACGAGTCGACCTGGAAGTCACCAGACTCTCGTTTGGAACCGCTCCGCTCGGAAACATGTTCAGACCGATCGACGAAGAAACCTCTGACGCGATGTTCCAGGCGGCATGGGACGCCGGGATTCGCTATTACGATACCTCACCCTTTTATGGCCACGGCCTTTCGGAACTCCGGACCGGTCAATCCCTGAGGTGGAAGAATCGCGACGATTTTGTTCTGTCTTCCAAGGTCGGACGCCGACTGCTGCCTGCCAAGCGCTCCGAGATCGATTTTGCGCCCTGGAACAATGCGGCTCCATTCGAGTTTGAGTTCGACTACTCCTTTGACGGGACAATGCGGATATTCGAGGACTCGCTCCAACGCATGGCGCTGGAGAGAATGGATGTCTGCTTCATCCACGACATCGATGTGTTCTCGAGAGGAGACGAACAGCCGGAAGTGTTCAGAACAGCAATGGATGGCTGCTGGCGTGCACTCGCGCGGCTCCGGGACGAGGGAACAGTCAAGGCAATTGGTGTTGGGGTCAATGAGTGGCAAGTTTGCCTGGAGGCACTCAGGCAGAGAGACTTCGACTGCTTCCTCCTGGCCGGCCGTTACACGTTACTCGAACAGGAATCACTGGATGAGTTCCTGCCGCTCTGTGAGGAACGAGGTGCGGCCGTGGTCGTAGGAGGCGGGTTCAACTCCGGCATATTGGCCACCGGCCCAGTTCCGGGCGCAAAATACAACTATTCTCCGGCACCTGCCGGAGTAATGGAGCGGGTCGGAAAGATCGAGGCAGTCTGCACCTCCCATGACGTCCCCCTGGCAGCGGCGGCGATGCAGTTTGTTGTGGCGCATCCCGCGATTCCATCCTTCATCGCCGGAACAAGAACAGTTGAACAACTGGAACGGAACCTTGACTGGTTCAGCCGTCCGATTCCGAGTGATCTCTGGGTCGAACTGAAGGAGAAGGGCCTGTTGCGGGAAGACGCACCTGTGCCAGACTGAGATGACAAGCAAGAATGATTCGTCACCAGGGCGGAGGCTTTCCGAGGGATCCTATTGCTTCGAAGATCTCCAGATCGGTGACCATTTCGAAACCGGTTCGACAAAAGTCACCGCGCAGGTCATCAGTCGCTTCGCTGCATTGTCCGGCGACAACTATGCCTTGCATCTCGATGACAGTGTCGCAAGAGAGATGGGATTTCCATCCCTGATCGCTCATGGAATCCTGATCATGGCGCTCGCGGACGGCCTGAAATACCAGTCACCTGTCGAACTGGAGGCCGTGGCTTCCCTGGGCTGGGATATTGCGTTCTCACGCCCGGTCTTCGCGGGAGACAGCATTTCGGCTGTCATCACGGTCAAGGACAAGCGGGTAACCAGCAAGCCGGACAGGGGAATCGCCACTCTCGGATTCGTCATCGTCAACCAGGACGGAGAGCCAGTGCAGCGCGGAACCAACCTGCTGATGATGCGCCGGGGTCACAGGCAGGGCGCAGGAAATCCCGAACCGTGATCGGACGATCTGCCAGAGGCTGGTCCAGCCCGGCTGAATTGTCGCGCCAAGCATCGAGGTTCCGGTAGTGGAGCAACGTTGATCTGGGCACGCAGTTAACTGTATGGTTACCAGATCACGAATTCCGTCAACCACTCGAAGTGAGCAGAACACGAATGACAATGCGCCTGCCGTGCACCCGCCATGACACAGCATTCAGCCGAACTCTTGACAACAAGGCGTGGGCCGGGAATCCCCGGCCGGCCGGTGCTGCCCTCTGCATTGCCTATCCTGCCCTTCATTCAAAACGGGCAACACGATGACCGAAAGCCGGTATGACTATATCATCGTCGGCGGCGGCTCTGCAGGCTGCGTCCTTGCAAGGCGGCTGACTGAAATCACCGATGCGTCGGTCCTGTTGCTGGAGGCTGGTGGCCGCGACCGGCATCCGCTCATCCACATTCCGGTCGGATTCGCTAAAATGACTTCGGGGCCCTTTGTCTGGGGACTGAAAACCGCACCGCAGGAACATGCCGGCAACCGGGAGATTCCGTACGCTCAGGCACGGGTGATCGGAGGGGGATCATCCATAAATGCTCAGGTCTTTACCCGGGGCAACCCCGTTGATTACGATCGTTGGGCCCGCGAGGAAGGGTGTCCCGGGTGGTCTTTCAAGGATATCCAGAAGTATTTCATCCGCTCGGAAGGAAACAGCATACTTTCTGGCGAGTATCATGGAACCGAAGGACCGCTTTCGGTTTCGAACATTCCAGACCCCCAGATGATGACGCTGGCTTTCGTGCAGGCATGTCAACAGGTTGGAATGCCCTACAACCCGGATTTCAACGGTTCCGTTCAGGAGGGAACCGGTGTGTACCAGACAACGACACGCGATGGTCGCCGTTGTTCCGCGGCAGCCGGCTATCTGAAACCGGCGCTCTCCCGAAGCAATCTCAGGGTCGAAACAGACTGCCTGGTACACCGCATAGATCTTGACGGGTCCCGGGCCACAGGTGTCACCTACCTTCAAAAAAACAAGCTCGTAACGGTCAGTTGTGGAAGTGAGGTCATCGTAACCGCCGGTGCGATCGGCTCACCCAAGCTGATGATGCTTTCCGGAATGGGCCCTCCCGATGAACTGGCGCGACATGGAATCAAGGTCCGGCACGAACTCCCCGGGGTCGGCAGGAACCTGAGTGACCATTTCGGCATCGACATCGTTGCCGAACTGAAGGGGCCGACGAGTCTGGACAGGTTTGGCAGGTTCCCACTGATGTATTGGGCGGTCCTGCAATACTCGATGTTCAGGTCCGGGCCGTTGACCTCGAACGTCGTCGAGGGGGGCGCATTCTGGTATGCGGATTCCTCCCGCCAGGTTCCCGATCTGCAGTTTCATTTCCTGGCTGGTGCCGGGGCCGAGGAAGGAGTTCCCGGCGTGCCTTCCGGTTCAGGAATCACTCTGAACTCCTACACCGTCAGGCCAAAGAGTCGCGGTAAAGTCCTCCTGAGATCCGCGGACCCCGCAGACCTTCCGATCGTCGATCCAAATTTCCTGGCCGAACCGGAAGATGTGAAGACATCCGCCGAAGGTGTCAGGATCAGCTGCGAGATCTTCGCCCAACCGGCATTGCAAAAGTTCATTCGCCGGATGCACAGTCCTGAAGAAGCCCCGACGAGTCACGAGGGGCTTGCGGCGTATGCACGCCGCCACGGCCGGACTTCCTACCATCCCAACGGGACCTGCAAGATGGGGACGGGTCCGATGGCCGTTGTCGATCCCGAACTGCGCGTTCACGGAATCGACGGGTTGCGGATTTGCGACTCGTCGATCTTTCCCAGCCTTGTTGGCTCGAACACCAATGCCCCGACGATCATGGTTGCCGAAAAGGCATCGGACCTGATTCGGGGCAACCGTGCTTGAAACCCGCCCGATCCGGTTCCGGCACCTGCCGGAGCATCAGCTGTTGCCGACTTGACGCGCGATGTGCCTGATGCAATTATCTAACTAAACGGTTACTTGTGAATCGGGACATTCAGTGAAGACAAAAGTCGTCAGCGCTTCGGAGGCAGTTTCAGGAATAGCAGACGGCGCAGTTGTCGCGGTCAACTCTTCCTCGGGATTGTGCTGCCCGGACTCTGTTCTGTCAGCGTTGGGCGACAGATTCTCCCGCGAGGGGTCACCCCGGGGACTGACAATGATCCATCCGATTGCTGCCGGCGACATGTTTGGCACCAAGGGGGTCGACCACCTGGCACAGGTTGGAATGATAGACACGATCATCGGAGGATCCTACCCGTCCGGTCCCTCTTCCGCCGAACCGCCCCGGATCTGGGAACTCATCGGCGCGGACAAGGTCGCTGCCTACAACATTCCGAGCGGAATCGTGTTCGACATGCTTCGTGAAGCTGCTGCACACAGGCCAGGCGTGCTCACAAAGGTGGGAATGGACACCTTTGTTGATCCGAGGCTCGAGGGATGTGCAATGAACGATCGGGCGAGGGCCAGGCCGGTCGTCCGGCACATGGAGTTCGACGGGGAGGATTGGCTGTATTTCCCGGCGATAAAGCCGGATGTCGCCATTATCAGGGCAAGCACCGCCGACGAGCGAGGAAACCTGACCTTTGAGCATGA
Organism: Paracoccaceae bacterium; assembly: GCA_963664715.2. Classification (GTDB taxonomy): domain Bacteria; phylum Pseudomonadota; class Alphaproteobacteria; order Rhodobacterales; family Rhodobacteraceae; genus JAPOXR01. The sequence goes on along the minus strand of CAXXUY010000001.1, from coordinate 624,248 downwards.
GGGCGCTTATCTTGGCGCGCTCGACCTGGCGCTCGCTGCCCACAATTGCGGCGGACTCGTCATTGCCCAGGCCAAATGCATCACCCAGCCCGGGACCATGCGTCCGCATTCTGTTCATGTTCCCGGTATCCTGGTGCACCGGATTGTCGAGGCACCGGACCAGCTTCAGACGACCGCAACCGCTCACGACCCCGCGATATCCGGCGAGTTGTTCAGGCCCCTGCACTCTTTCAAGACGCCGGAATTCGATGTGGCGAAGGTGATAGCGCGGCGCGTCGCAGAGGAAATCAAGCCCGGCTGGGTCGTCAATATCGGTTTCGGCATTTCGGCGAATGTGCCCCGGATATTCCTGGAAAGGGGTAATCACGGTGACGTCACATGGGTGATCGAACAGGGGGCAATAGGCGGTATTCCGCTGCTGGAGTTCAAGTTTGGCTGTTCATCGAACGCTGAGGCATTCGTCGACTCGCCGCACCAGTTCACCTACTTCCAAGCGGGTGGTTTTGACGCATCCCTGCTTTCCTTTCTGGAAGTGGACGGTGAAGGTTCCGTAAACGTCTCGAAACTGTCGTTTCGACCTCATATCACCGCAGGAGCTGGTGGATTCGTTGACATTACCGCCCGCGCAGGAAAGATAGTGTTCTCCGGGTATTTCAATGCGGGTGCCGGGTTGGAGATCAAGTACGGCAAACTTGTCATTGTCAAGGAAGGCAAGATTCCGAAATTCGTTCCGGATCTTGAACAGGTGTCGTTTTCCGGGCAACGCGCAAGGATGCTTGGGCAGGAGGTGACCTACGTAACCGAGCGCTGCGTCATGAATCTCGGCGAGGATGGGCTGGAAGTCACGGAAATTGCGCCTGGAGTTGATCCCGAACGTGACATCATACGCCAAGCCCGTTGCAAGATTTCAATAACGAGTAACGCGAGGGCGATGAATTCGGACCTCTTCGTGCCATGACAGCATGCAAAGCAACTGCGGTGTTTAGGTTTGGCTGATACCGGCAAGATCCTGTTGAAGCATGATGGACCTGTCAGCACGCTGACATTGAACCGGCCGGAAAAGCTCAACGCCCTCGACTCGCAAATGATCGATACGCTTTCTGCCGCGTGCCGCGAGGTCGAGAAGCGAGATGACACGCGCGCCGTGATCTTGACGGGTGCCGGAACACGGGCCTTTTGCGCAGGCGGAGACATCGCAGACTGGTCTGATTACGGTGAACTGGATTTCGGCCGCCACTGGATCAGGCAGGGTCATCGGGCGTTCGACACGATCGCACGCCTCCGCCAGCCCGTGATTGCCGTGCTTAACGGCCATGTCCTTGGAGGAGGCCTTGAACTGGCTGCCTGCGCCGATCTGAGGATCGGGGAAGTGCAAATCATGATTGGGCAACCGGAAGCGGGAATCGGGATCATCCCCGGCTGGTCCGGAACACAGAGATCGGTCCGGCGCTTCGGAAGCCAGACGATTCGGCGCATGGCCTTGTTTGGCGAGATGTTCGGCGCCGAGGAGGCGTGCCGGCTAGGACTGGTTGACCAGATCGCGGAATCCGGGAAAGGCATGGAGGAAGCGGCAAGGGTGGTCGAGCGACTGCTGACCCGGTCACCGCTTGCGAGTGAACTCGTCAAGCTGCTAGTCAACATGGCTGACGGCGAGGAAAGAGAGAGCTCGACCGAAGCCCTGGCCGGAATGGTTGCTGCCGGGTCATCCGATCTGCGCGAAGGAGTGCAGGCCTTCAAGGACGGACGCAAACCGAGATTTCCGGCCTAGCCTGGCCTGTGATGCCCGAGTCACCGTTCGCGGGCTGAACAATTCGAGGAGGGAATGAACGAAAGTACAAAATCACGGAAGGCAGACGCCCCTCCCCGGACCAGGGACGCCGAACGCACGAAGAAACGGATTCTTGCTGCTGCCAGGAGGGAATTCGCGCGCAAGGGCCTCGGCGGCGCAAGGGTCGATGACATAGCCAGGCTGGCGAAAGCCAACAAGCGGATGATCTACCATTACTTCGACAGCAAGGAGGAGTTGTTCAAGCGGATTGTGGTGGATGCATATGTCGACCTGCGAACAGCCGAGCAGAAGCTCAATCTCGAGCATCTGCCACCAGAGGAAGCGCTCGAGTCGCTGGTCAGGTTTACCTGGAATTACTATCTGCGAAATCCCTGGTTTCTCAATCTCGTGAACAATGAAAACCTGCATCGGGCCCGGCATCTGAAGAAGTCCGAAATCATCAATGTCGTCAGCCGCAAGTTCGTGAGCATGGTCGGGCGCATTCTCCAGCGCGGCGTTGATGCCGGCGTGTTTCGACAGGGAATTGATCCGGTGCAGCTCAACATCACGATCGCGGCAATCGGCTATTACTACCTGACCAACAGGTACACGGGCTCGATAATCTTCGAGCGCGACCTCATGGCGCCCGAGGCACTGGAGGAGCGACTGGAGTTCAATATCGATACGATCATGAGGCTGGTAACCAGGGACCCTTGATGTGTCCGGTTCACGAGGGCCCGGGAAGACCTGCGGGTTCAACCTGGCCATCGCCCAGCGATTGCGATGGCCTCGACATACCGGTTCCCTCCCGATCGGTCAGACGTCAGGATCGAGCCTCCCGAACAGGAACCCGGCTGCGCAGCTGGCATGTTTCGGACGTCCGGCGTGTCCTTCCTGAAGTGAATTTCGACTTGCTTGGATTCAGGCCCGTGATTCTTCGAATCATCAATGCTGGCTTGACTCCATTCCGGTGGAATAGTAAGTAACTGTTTGGTTCATTCGACAAGAGAGGAAACATAAATGGGTAAGATTGCTCGCCATTCAGTGATGTTCGCCACGGCAGCGGCGCTGTCGTCGGGAATATACACGGCCAGTTTTGCTGATGACATGACGCTCGCAATTTCGATGCGGTCGCTGTCAAACCCGTACCACGCAACCTTTGCGCGCGGCGGTGAAGAGTTCGCCAAGTCGGTAGGCCTGCCCTTCGAGGTACTGGTAACCGAAGGCAACTCGGAAAAGGGACTTGCCGACATCCGCGCCCTGATTTCGCGTACCAACGGCAATGTCTGCATCAATGTCGACCCGAACGACTCGCCTGATGCAGCAACAATCGTTGACGAAGCAAAGGAGGCTGGCGCTTATGTCGTGACCCAGTGGAACAAGCCGGATGACCTTCATCCCTGGGACCACGATCCCAACTATGTCGCCCACATGTCATTTTCCGGAGTCGGAACTTCCAAGGAAATCACCAACGCCCTTATCGACGCGATGGGTGGATCCGGCGGAATTGTCGCCATTGGTGGGATCCTGTCGAACGTTCCGGCAATCGAGCGGAAACTCGGCATGGAGCAGGCAGTTGCCGAAACCGGCGGCAAGGTCCAGGTTCTCGACTTTCAGCCAGCTGACTGGAACGAAACCAAGGCATTCGAAATCATGCAGGCCTGGTTGACCCGATATGGCGACGAGATCAAGGGTGTCTGGGCCGCCAACGACTCAATGGGAATCGGCGCGCTCGAAGCACTTCGACAGGAAGGCAAGGCCGGTGAGGTTCCGGTTGTAGGGATCGACGGCACTGAAGCTGCCCTGTCGGCAGTTGAAGCTGGCGAAATGGCCGGAACAGTGGCCTGGGATCCGATGTGGACAGGCGGCATGGGGCTTTCGCTCTGCCATGCTGCGGCAAGCGGCGCAATCGACATCGCGGCCGAGCCACATGCGCACCGCGAGTTCTACGGAACCGGAATCGTCGTAACTCCTGCGAATATCGCCGAATTCCGTAGCAGGGACGCGTCCTTCGACTTCAACGACTACTGGGCCAAATCCACTGGACAGATCCAGTATCAGTAGTAGTATTGAAACCTCGGAAGCCGGGCCGCGGTCCGGCTTCCTGAAATTTGGAAACCTTTCTGTCCGTTGAAACCGTGGCATCGATAAACTGGCGAGCTCTGGCCCCGATCGGGGTGTTCTTCCTGCTTTGCATTGTCATTGCCATCTTCAGCCCCAACTTTCTTTCGGTTTCAAACGCGATTCGGATTCTCAACGCTTCCGCAATCCCGGTTGTCCTTGTCATGGGCGCCACATTCGTCATCCTGATGGGCTCAATCGACCTTTCGGTCGAGGGAATCGTGGCACTCTGCGCAGTCGTTACGGCATCGCTTGTGCTCAACGACACGTTTTCGGCTGATCTGGGACTGTGGGCGATCCCGGTTGCGATCATTGCGGGGGGATTGATCGGCGGCGTCAACGGGGCAACCCATGTCTACCTGAGGGTTCCGAGCTTCATGGTGACCCTCGGCATCGGTTTCGTCTGCCTGGGAATCGCGACTGCGGCTCTCGGAGGATTCCCGGTCCGCATCTCAGATCGCGGGTTTCGCGCCCTGACGCTCGGCCGGACACTGGGACTGCCCAACGGGATTTGGGTTGCGGCAGCGGCCGTTGCGGTCGCATTGCTGATTCAGGAACGGACACGTCTCGGCCGGTATGTCTTCGCGATCGGGACGGACGAAATCACCGCAAGGCAGAGCGGTGTACCGGTCGAAAGAACACGAGTCCTGGTATTCATACTGGCCGGGCTGTTTTCGGGTCTCGCGGGTTCCATGGCAGCCGCCCAACTGGGTCAGGGCCATGCACTCATTGCTTCCGGTCGACTGTTTACCACGATAACCGCGGTCGTCGTCGGCGGTACGGCGCTCTCGGGCGGTGTCGGTTCAGTGCTGAATTCCGTTGTCGGGGTGCTGATCGTGATTGTCCTCACCAATGGGATGGTCCTCATGGGTGTGCCACCATTCGTGCAGCAGGGTGTCCAGGGATTCCTGATCATTGTCGCGGTGACACTGGCACTTGACCGACGCCAGCTCGATGTCGTGAAGTAGTCGAAGATGAAGACGCTGCTCGAACTCAGGAATGTGACCAAGGAGTTCCCGGGAGTCCGGGCGCTCGACCGCGTCAACCTCCATGTCGACCGTAACGAGGTTGTCGGTCTGATCGGCGAGAATGGCGCCGGAAAATCCACCCTGGTCAAGATCCTTGCCGGTATTCACAAGATCGATGCGGGGGAAATGATCTTCGAAGGCGAGAAGGCTTCGTTTCGTTCACCTCGAGATGCCTTCAATCACGGATTGGCGATGGTCTTCCAGGAACAATCCATCATCCAGACATTGAGTGTCGCCGAGAATATCTTCCTCGGACGCGAGCAGGAATTCCTTCGCTTCGGTGTTATCGACAAGCGCACCATGAATGAGGCGGCAAGGGTCGAACTGGCAAAGGTACATCTCGATTGCGACCCGTCAGTGAAATGCTCGAAACTTGATTTCGCTGCTCGCCAGATGGTGGAAATAGCCAAGGCACTTTCCCTCGACGGCCGGATTGATGGCGAGATCGTCATTCTGCTCGACGAACCTACCTCTGTCCTCGAACGCCGGGAGATTGATCTCCTGTTCGAGATAATCGGAGAACTGAAGACGAAGGCATCGATCATATTCATCTCTCACCGGCTGGACGAAGTTCTGAAGGTATCCGACCGGGTCTATGTGCTCAGGGATGGTGCCGTCGTCCACACGACCGAGTCTTCCGAAGCGACCATTACCGGCCTGCATGAACACATGGTCGGGCGACAGCTTGACCACCAGTATTACCGCGAGAACAAGCAGCGAGAAGCCTTTGGCAAGACGGCAATGTCGGTTCGCAATCTCTCGATCGATGGTGAGTTCAAAGACCTTACATTTGACCTTGCGGAGGGCGAAATCATCGGCATCGCCGGAGTGGTGGGTTCCGGGCGTGAGGCGTTTGCGCGCTGTCTCGGCGGTCTGCTGCCGCCAAACAGCGGCGAAGTCCTCGTGGGAGACAAACCTGTCCGGTTGAACCAACCTTATCATGCGGTCACCTCCGGATTTGGCTTTGTTCCGAGCGAGCGGAAATCAGAGGGCATCGTGACCGGCCTCAGCGTGTCCGAGAACATGACGCTGGCCGCCGGCGGGCGTTTTTCAAGGTTCGGTTTCATTGAATTCGACCGGGAACGTACGGAGTGCCGGCGCTGGATCGATAGACTGCGCATCCGGACCCCGTCAACGAGAACACCGATGCAGAGCCTGTCTGGCGGCAACCAGCAGAAGGTCGTGTTGTCGAAATGGCAGATTTTCGGATCCAGGGTTGCGGTTCTTGACCACCCGACCCGCGGCATTGACGTTGGTGCCAAGGAAGATGTCTACGAATTGATTCGTGAGATGGCCGAAGAAGGAGTGGCAATCATTCTGCTTGGCGACACGCTGGAAGAGGTGATCGGTCTCTCGAACAGGATCCTTGTGCTCAGGGACGGCGAGGTTAGCGGCAGCTTTGATGCACCGGTCGGGGCGAAACCCGATCAGATCGACCTGATTTCGAAAATGGTTTGACGCATGACCGATAAACAAAAGGAATTGCTGCGCAATCTTGTGCCCGTATTTACGTTGCTGATTCTCGTTTTCGGCATCGCGGCATACGAACCGGGATTCCTGCGGCCATCCAATCTCATAACCGTAACGGCCGACACAATGACCCTGTTCCTGATGGCTTCAGGTGCAACCTTCGTCATCATGCTCGGAAGCATCGACCTGTCGATTCAGGCGATTGCGTCGATGACCAGCTGCATCGTTGCGGCCATGCTTCCGATGTTCGGTGGAACCGCACTGCTTTTCGCCCTGGCTGCCGGAGCCATCGCAGGCGTCCTCAGCGGACTGGTCGTCAATTATCTCAAAATCCCATCATTTGTTGCGACGCTCGCAATTGGTGGAATCATGACTTCGGTTGCCTTCTGGGCATCCAATGAACGGTCAATCTACATATCGGATGACGACAAGGCGACCTGGCTCAACTGGGCAACCGGTACAACTGCCGGTATCGATCACGAGGTCATAGTCGGACTCGCCGTGCTGGCTGTGCTCACGGCGATTCTGTCCCTGACGAGGTTTGGCCGTCTCGTGCGCGCCGTTGGTTCCCAGGAACGCGCGGTGATAGCTTCGGGAATCAACGTCAACCAGGTCAAGTTCTTTGCTTTCGTGATTTCCGGATTCATGGCCGGATTGGCCGGATTGGTGATGGCCGCGAGACTAGGTTCCGGATCACCCACGCTGGCGAGCGAGTTCCTTCTGCCCGCGATTGCCTGCATTATCGTCGGCGGAACCGCCATAACCGGCGGTGTCGGCAGCATTTGGAAGACATTTGTCGGCGCTCTCATCATCGCAGTTGTGCGCATTGGCATGACATTTGTCGGCGTTACCGTATTTGCTCAGCAAATCGTCTTTGGTCTCGTCCTCGTTCTTGCCGTCGCAATGACCATCGACCGAACCAAGGTTTCCGTGGTCAAATAGGTATCCAGACGCTTCGGAGGTTGACCCGGTCTTGCCTGCCGCTCGTGCGGCACGGCTCTTGGCCGCCTGGCAGTACTTTGGCATTCAATGCATCACTGGCGAACCTGGTGCTGAATTGAACATGTTGCCAGAATGCGGGCGGAACTATCCTGTCCCCTGCCCTACGTCCTGCCGGAAGCCCGGTCCGGGGAATGCGCGGTGACGAAACCGGAACCTAAACCCGGATCATTCAAGAATTGGTCTTGGTGTGTGCGTGTTGTGGCAGGCAGCGGTCTGCAGCAGATTCAAATCAGTCCCCGCACTGCCGACGAACGGCTCTGGCCTGACGCGGACGACAAGAATTCGAAAGAACTGGGTGATCAACACCCGTATCCGTTACCAGGAGAATCCGAGCCTTCCGCGGCTGACAGGCAGTTGAAGATAAGCCCCTTCTCCATGCTTGCGATAACAACTCGCCGCACGCTGTACGGTGGAACGAGAGACTCCGAGCGCCCTGGCCAGATCCGTTCGCGAGACATTGTTGAGGACAACCAGGCGACCGATAACCAGCTTGAGCGCTCGGCTGTCATCCTTTCGGTGTCGCGCGATCGGCTCAAGATCCAGATAGTAGGTCACTATTCCCTTGCGAATGCCAAACGCAAAGCGGCTGTTGCCGATCCTGACAGAATTTCCCGGATTGATTGGAAAGCTCGTGGCCCGTTGCATCTCACTCTGCCAAAACCATGATCAGTTGCTCCAACGCATGCCTAGCCTGCAGACCAAACGGATATCCAGCGGCGAGTTCACCCGTTGATATGGCCCGCGTTTCACGCCGCCCTGGTGCAGGGAATCACTCACCTCCAAACGCATTTTCGGTGCTTCGGTTCACCCATGAAACCGAGCGCCGCTCGAAACACCTGCCCATAACCCGGCATGATTGAAACACATCAACCGCAATCGTGCAACATCCGTCGCAGAGCGCGGACTTCCGGTTCACGACATGATTGCCCGAATCGATCAGCGCATCAGTTTCAATGTCACAGGTACACGCAAAGTCCAGGGAAAGCGCAGGGTAATCGTCGCCAGCAGGTTTCCATGGAGGAAAACCCGGATCCGGGGGGCGGCCCTATCCTGCGGTGCGCAGATGTGCGTGGGCCGGAACCGGCAATACAGCTCTCCAAGTCCGACAATTGTCAGCCTCTCTCCTATTCAGCCGACAAATTGCCCTGGGTATTGTCGATGCAATACGTCTGTTACGCCAACGGGACAAGGGGCCGTCGCCGGCCTATCATGCCCCCGACGTCATTGACGGCAGTGACAGCCAGGACTATAGTAACCATTCAGTTACAAAACGCGGCAAATGACCCTTAGCGAAACCCATCAACAGATCCGCGACATGTCACGTCAGTTTGCTGACGATGCCATACGGCCTATCGCTGGCGAACTTGACCGGCAGGCGCGATTCCCGCGCGAGATCTACGAGGAAATGGGAAAGCTCGGATTGTTTGGAATCACCGTTCCGGAAGAATTTGGTGGACCTGGATTCGACACCACGGCCTACGCCGTGGTCATGGAAGAACTCTCGCGGGGCTACGCATCCATAGCTGATCAGTGCGGCCTGATCGAACTCATATCAACAATCCTGGTCAAGCACGGAACGCCCGGACAGCAGGAGAAGATGCTTGGGCCCGTCATGTCGTCCCAACTTCTGGTCGCCTATTGCCTGACGGAACCAGAGGCCGGAACGGATGTCGCCAGCATACGTACCACGGCACGTCGCGATGGCGATGGCTGGATACTCGACGGTGGAAAGATCTGGATTCACAATGCTCCGGTTGCGGATATCGGATTTGTGCTGGCCAGGACAGATCCGGATGCCGCTCACCGGGGAATGAGCGTGTTTGCCGTTGACCTCCACGCAAAAGGTGTTGAACGGGGATCTCCGGAGAAGAAAATGGGACAGTGTGCCAGCCAGGTAGGAGCACTGACCTTTTCAGATGTGAGACTTGGCCCGGAAGCACTCATCGGCGAGGAAGGCCGCGGGTTTCACATGGTCATGAGCGTACTTGACAAGGGACGTGTCGGAATAGCTGCACTGGCTGTCGGGATCGCGCAGGCGGGGCTTGAGGCCGCAATGGACTATGCGCAGGACCGCAGGCAGTTCGGGCGTGCAATTTCCGAATTCCAGGGGATTCAGTGGAAGCTTGCTGATATGGCCAAGGACATCACGGCAGCTAGGCTCCTGGTTCACAATGCCGCCGGATTGCTGGATCGCGGCCAAAGAGCTGTCATGGAATGCTCAATGGCGAAGTGCTTTGCAGGTGATGTTGCGGTTGCCAGAACGTCTGATGCCCTCCAGATATTCGGCGGCAGCGGCTATATTCGCGGATTCGAAGTCGAACGGTTGTACCGCGACGCCAGAATCACACAAATCTACGAAGGAACAAACGAAATTCAACGAACGATCATCGCAAGGGAGTTGCTGTCCCGGGGGGCATCCAATTGAACGTTCAGGCTGCTCTTGTAACCGGGTCCAGCAGGGGAATCGGTTTGTCTGCTGCACTGAAACTGGCGGAAGCCGGCTTCAACGTGGCGGTCAATTCCCGAACTGACGACGAGCAACTCAAGAACGCAGAAGAGGCAGTCGCACAATTCGGCGTAGAGGTGTGCAGGATTGCGACCGATGCCAGGCAACTCGCGCAAGACAGCAGGGCAATCGACATGATCGAGGGCCAAATTGGGCCCCTGACAACACTCGTGAACAATGCCGGCATCGGCGTTATCAGCCGCGGCGACGTGTTGGACGTCACTGAAGAGAGCTTCGACAGATGCATGGATGTCAATGCCAAGGCGGTGTTCTTCCTGTGCCAGGAATTTGCAAGGCGACTGCTTGGCCGGAAACTGGATCCCGGCCTGCACCACTCGCTCATCAATGTGACCTCTGCCAATGCTGTTGCCGTTGCCCTGCCACGCGGCGAATACTGCGTATCCAAGGCAGCGGCTTCCATGGTCTCCAGGGTCTTCGCGGCTCGACTTGGTGAACGAGGTATCCCGGTCTTTGACGTGCAGCCAGGGCTGATTGCCACCGAAATGACCAAGCCAGTTATCGAGAAATACCAGAGTCAGGCGGAGGAAGGGCTTTGCCTTTACCCTCGAGTGGGCCAGCCGGAGGAAGTCGGGAAAGTCATTGCCGCCCTGGCAACCGGACAACTTCCATATACAACCGGACAGGTGATTTCTGTCGATGGTGGAATGCTGGTTCCCAGGTTTTGAGTTGAACATGAAAATCAGACTACCCGATACATCCGGCAGAATGACCGAATACCGCCTTGCCGGAACACCGCTTGCACCGGAGAGACTGCCGCCCGACCCGGCCCGGACGTTGTTTGCCGCTGTCCATGTGGTTGTCGACCCGTTTGCACCCAACGATCCTGTCGGCCCCGCCAAAATCGACTGGGAGGCGACACTCGCCTTTCGGCGGCATGTCTCCGGCCTTGGTTTGGGCATTGCTGAGGCGATGGACACCGCCCAGCGCGGGATGGGGCTCGACTGGCCGGTGGCGCTTGAGCTGATTGGCAGGACAAGTCGGGAATTGCCTGAGGCGGTGGTATTCAACGGCTGCGGAACCGATCATCTCCCGGAGAACGGTCGCTACTCGCTCGACGATGTGCAGTCGGCCTATCTCGAACAGCTCGACGCCATCCAGTCGATCGGCGGGCGAGTCATCATCATGGCGAGCCGAGCGCTTGCCAGAACTGCGGAGAACCCCGATCACTATCTGTCCGTGTACGAGTCCGTCCTCAGCCAATGCGACGAACCGGTCATTTTGCATTGGCTCGGTGACATGTTCGACCCTGCACTGGCGGGCTATTGGGGGGCCGAGAGGTTTGCCGAGACAATTGAGACTGTCCTGTCGATAATCGAGAACTCGAGGAACAAGATAGACGGCATCAAGATATCCCTGCTGGACAAGGACAAGGAGATCGTGATGCGTCGGCGGCTTCCGGCAGGCGTCAAGATGTACACCGGTGACGATTTCAACTATCCCGAACTGATCGCGGGGGACGGTGAAGGATACTCGGATGCGCTGCTCGGAATATTCGACCCCCTGGCGCCGGCTGCAGCTGCCGCGGTCACAAGGCTTGGAAAAGGTGACACTCAGGGCTTTCACTCGATCCTCGACCCGACAGTGCCGCTGGCGAGGCTGATTTTTCGGGCGCCAACCCAATTCTACAAGACGGGGATCGTGTTCCTGGCATGGCTGAACGGTTTCCAGAACCACTTCGTCATGCTGGGCGGTGCACAGTCCATGCGGCCATTGCCGTATTTCGTGCAGGTATTCAGGCTCGCCGACAAATGCGGATTGCTGCGGGATCCTGACCTGGCTGTGCAGCGCATGCGCCGCCTCCTGGCCCTCTACGGGGTTTGACCACGGTCCCGAGTCCTTTACGCCGTCCAGTGCGCGGCCCGGGATTTCCGAAGGTCAATCAGCAGCTGCAACTAATCGTCGCCAGGACAACCAGGGTCTGCGACAGATTGCGTCTGCCGGAGGTCTGATCAGGTCAGGACGGCAGCGTATTCGGCGGAAATCCGTGCGGCAAGGGCGGCATTGTCCCGAACGAGAACCTTGTTGGCTTCGATGGTCGCCCCGCCGGACGCCTTCGCAACCTCACCCAACAGAAATGGCGTCAACTGCTTGCCGGTCAGCCCCAGTTCCGCCGCTGTCCTTGCTGCACTCTCAACCCATGGCTGCACTGTTTCAAAGGGAATTTCCGCAGACTGCCGGATCGGGTTGGCCACCAGCATACCGCCCGAAACCGAAAGGCGTTCTCTTGCGAGTTGAGCTGCTGCGATCTGGCCGGGATCATCCATGCGCAAAGGCGCTGTGACACCGGATTCCCGGGACCAGAATGCTGCAAATTCGTCCTGCCCGAACGAAATAACGGGCACGCCCAGAGTCTCCAGCACTTCGATTGTCTTCGACAGGTCCAGGATCGACTTGGCACCTGACGAAACAACAACTACAGGCGTAGCTGCCAGTTCATACAGATCCCTCGAAACGTCAAAGGTCTGTTCAGCGAAACGGTGAACGCCCCCGATCCCGCCAGTTGCAAACACCTTTATGCCGGCGGCGTCTGCACAGATCATCGTTGCGGCCACCGTCGTTGCGCCGCTTGTTCCCGATGCCAGCGCGACGGCGAGATCGTTGCGACTCAGCTTTTGAGTAACCCTTCCCGACGCAAGAAACTCCAGGTCACCCTCACTCAATCCTACCCGGATCCTGCCATTGATGATCGCAATCGTCGCGGGTTGAGCGCCCTGTTCGACGACGCTTTCCTCGACAGCAAGCGCAGTCTCGATGTTGTCAGGATATGGCAGTCCCTGCGCAATGATCGAAGATTCCAGGGCTACAACCGGGCGACGGTCGGAGAGTGCCTGCCGGACCGGGAGAGACAACTCAATCTGTGGATTCATGCTGACGAACTCCCCGCCACGAATCGCTGCGCAGCTTTGACTGCAAAGTCCAGGGCCAGCTCCCGGGTGTATCCCCGGCGTTCCGCAACCTCCCTGGCCGCGACCAGGTTATCTCCGGCACCGAGAAGTCGAACGGCCTTGCCCGCATATTCCGGTTTCAATGTAATCAATTCAAAACTGTTGCAATCTGCAATTCCACTGTCACGGTCGGTCACGATGACCCGCTCGAATCCGTCACGCACGAGTTGTCCGGCGGCTTCGGCCGAATCCGGGAATCTCCGACCCGCAACGATTTCTGCTTCCGCCTTGTTCATGTAGACCAGTGTTTGCCGGCGTTCGAGAAATGCCCTCGCCCTCACGGCCTTTCCGTCGGAAGCAACGACAAACCTCAATGTCATGTTCCTGAATCCAGTCGCGGATGCAAGTTCGGTCAACGCATTCTGCGGAAGATTGCCATCTACAATCAGGACGGTTTCCATCTGCGCATTCAGTTCCACGACAGAGGCAAGTTCGCGAATGAGAACGTCGCTCTGCTCCTCGAGCAACCCGCAATCAGAAACCCCGGTCACCGATTCCTCGCTGTCCAGTATGAACATGCACCTGTCCGTTCTTCCGCCCCGAACAGCCCTGACTCCATCAACCCGCAATCCTCTCTTCTCCAGCGCACCAACAAGTTCCCGACCATCGCTGTCATCTCCCGTGACACTCCACAACAGCGGCGGCTCTCCAAATGACTCGATCGCCAAAGCGACATTCAGCGCAACGCCCCCCGGAATCCGGTCAACTGATCCCGGGCAGTCGAATCCCGGACGTACAAGGCTCGAAATCTTGCCGACGACGTCCCAGTGAGCCGACCCGACGCAAATGAAGTCGAATGGTTGCAATTTCGGCGGATCCTTCCAGCAGCCAGAGGCAAGGCAACGACCTTATAGCCCTCGACCAGCCCGCTTGGTAGGCGGAGCTGTTGCGTTGACCAACATTGAATGTCAACGTCTGGACCGGACGGAGTTCCGGGCAAGCGAGTCCGCCGATACCCTGCTGACCGGGAGGTGACAATGAAGTTTGATGTCGAAAGCCATCTTGGGGCCGTAAGTCGTTCGGTGTCTTCAGTTGAACGTGACGGAAAACCGGCAAGGGTGGTAAACCTGTCCCGGACCTTCGGCACCTCGATCCGGGATCTCTGGAAGGCCGTAACCGACACCAAGCGTATTCCCCGCTGGTTCCTGCCAGTCAGTGGCAGACTCGTGGCCGGTGGCCACTACCAGTTCGAAGGGAATGCCGGCGGCTCGATAACGGCATGCGAACATCGATCGCGGATTGCGGTCACATGGGAATTCTGCGGAGACACGAGCTGGGTGGATCTACACTTCACGGAAGACGAACCCAGCCTGGCGGTTCTTTCCCTGGCCCATACATCTGTCCTGTCGGAGCATTGGAACAAGTTCGGACCGGGAGCAACAGGAGTCGGCTGGGAAATGGGAATGCTGGGACTTGCCATTCACATTGAGCAGCCCCTCGAGCCAAAACCCGACGAAGCCGGGTTTGCGACCTCTCCCGACGGGAGGGCATTTATTACCGGCAGCAGCCAGGCATGGCTGCAGGCTGCTCTGGATGCTGGCACAGACCCGGAAACTGCACATGCCGCAGCCAGGCGCACGACGGCATTCTACACGGGCGAGACGGGCGATCCCGATTGACAGTGAAACAGGTTCAGGATTCGCACCTCCGGCTTTTCCTTCGCCCCGGATTCTGATTGAAATTCCGGAAGCAACTGGCGGCCTGCGGAAGAAGGAGCCGAATTCACTGACCAAGGTCCAGCCGTGCCACAACAGGGTTCCCTGGCTGGAGTTACGCCTTCAGAACGCGGGTTGGCTTCTACACGTCGTTTCGGGGATTCTTCATGAGATGTCGTTGCCGGCGGATGGTCCTGAATTGGCAACGGCATCGATGTACCCGGTCAACATCCTCCATCGACCGTCCTTGGCGAGATTTCTGGACGTGCTGCCTCGTGGATTTCCTGGTCTGCCGATCGAATGCCGTCCCTGGCCGGGTTTTGGTCGTCCTGATCCTGCATCATCATCGGAAGTCGCGGGATCTTGGTATGACCCTGCGATTTCGCGGATGACCTGCCTTTGATACGGTCAGGCTTTTCCTGCTATCTGCCCTGTGATCATCCGGTGTTGGCGTCACGCATTCGCGATCCGGTGTCAGCAGATCAAGCCAACCCGTCAGATCCTCCAGGGATGCGGCAATCAAATGGACGATTTCGCCGGCACGTTGAATCCTGCCCCGCACCATCAACAGGCGCCCGCACAGAACAACCGGGCGGTATTTCTCCAGGACCTTGGGCCAGACCACAATGTTTGCAGTACCGGTCTCATCCTCCAGCGTCATGAAAATCACACCCTTGGCGCTGCCGGGCCGCTGGCGCACCAACACAAGTCCGGCCGTTACTGCCCGCTCTCCATCCCGGGCACACATCGTTCTGGCGGTCGAGTATACACCTCGAGCAGTCAGCCGTTTGCGCAGGATGGACAGTGGATGCGCCTTGAGCGAGAGACGGAGCGTGCGGTAATCTTCCACCACCTGTTCGCCCAGCGTCATCAATGGCAGGGCAACCCCTTCCTCTTCCTTCTCTTCATGATTCTCTGTGGCTTCAAGGAGCGGCATTGGTGACGCCTTTGCCAGTGCACGCGCCTGCCACAGCGCCTGGCGCCTTGCAAGATCCAAGGAATTGAAGGCGTCAGCTGTCGCCAATGTTTCAATGGTCGACATTGATATCCCGGCGCGGCGGCGGAGGGTATCAATATCCGGGTAAGGCTCATGGCGTGCGCCCATGATCCGTACCACCTCCTCCTGCCGCAGGCCGCTGATCTGACGCATGCCGAGGCGGAGTGCGCAGCGCCCTCCCCCGGCTTCCTCCAGACTGGAATCCCAGTTGCTCAGATTGACATCCACCGGACGCACTTCGACACCGTGTTCCCGGGCATCCCGTACAATTTGAGCAGGGGCATAGAAGCCCATGGGTTGGGCATTCAGCAACGCGCAGGCAAACACGTCGGGATGGTGACATTTGAGCCAGGAGGACACATAGGCCAGCAGGGCAAAACTCGCAGCGTGGGATTCAGGAAACCCGTATTCACCGAAACCCTCGATCTGGCGAAAGCAGCGTTCCGCTAGGTCAGGGTCATACCCCCGTGCCACCATGCGTCCCACCATCTTCTTCTTCAACTTGCCAAGCGTTCCACGACGGCGGAAGGTGGCCATGGCCCGACGCAACGCGTCCGCCTCATCCGGTGTGAATTTCGCCGCCGCCATGGCGACCCGCATTGCCTGTTCCTGAAAGAGTGGTACGCCAAGCGTCTTTTCCAGAACCATGCGCAGTTCGTCAGCAGGTCCATGTTCCGGCGCCGGTGCCGGGTAGACAGTTTCCTCCTGCCCGTCTCGGCGGCGCAGATAGGGATGCACCATGTCCCCCTGAATGGGGCCGGGACGCACGATTGCGACTTCGATGACGAGGTCGTAGAAGCAACGCGGCTTGAGCCGGGGCAGCATGTTCATTTGCGCCCGGCTCTCGATCTGGAAGACGCCGACAGTGTCTGCCCGGCACACCATGTCGTAGACCGTCGGATCTTCCTGCGGTACCGAGGCCAGCGACAGGGGAAGGTCCTTGTGACGGGCCAGCAGATCGAAGGCCTTGCGGATGCAGGTCAGCATGCCGAGCCCAAGAACGTCGACCTTCATCAGGCCCAGCGCCTCCAGATCGTCCTTGTCCCATTCGACGAAGGTCCGATCCTTCATTGCCCCGTTCCCGATCGGGACAATTTCCTCCAGAGGCTCGCGAGTGAGCACGAAGCCGCCGACATGCTGGGACAGGTGGCGAGGAAAGCCAAGCAACTCGTCAGCGAGAGTCACGGTGCGCTGCAGCAGGGGATCAGCAGGATCGAGGCCAGCCTCGCGCAAACGCACGGAAACAGCATCACCTGACGTATCATGATGCCTGTTTCGCATCGCCCCGGCGAGTGCTGTTGCAGTGTCCTCCGAAAGTCCCATGGCCTTGCCAACATCCCGCGCCGCGCTGCGTGACCGATAGCAGACGACGGTAGCAGCAAGGCCTGCACGGTCGCGACCGTAGCGGTCATAGATGTACTGGATGACTTCCTCGCGACGTTCATGTTCGAAATCGACATCAATATCGGGTGGCTCACAACGCTCGCGCGAAACGAAGCGCTCGAACAGAAGATCGATTCGGGTCGGATCGACAGAGGTAATGCCAAGGTAGTAACAGACGGCGGAGTTTGCGGCTGAACCTCGCCCCTGGCAAAGAATGCCCCGCTCCCTGGCAAATTGGACAAGGTCGTTCACGGTAAGAAAATACGGGGCATAGTCGAGTTCGGCGATAAGCTCGAGTTCATGTACAAGGCTGCGGTGAACCTTTGCCGGAACCCCACCCGGGTAGCACCGTCTGGCTCCTTTCCAGGTCAGTTCCTCCAGATGGCGCTGTGGCGTACTGCCAGCGGGGACCGGCTCGTCGGGATACTCCCAGGCCAGTTCATCGAGACTGAAGGTGCAATATTCCACAACCTCAAGGGTACGGGCGACGGCTTCCTCATGACCCTGGAACAGCCGTCTCATCTCGGTTCCACCCTTGAGATGGCATTCGGCATTGGCAGCCAGCCGCTGACCCGCTTCCGCGACGGGAATGTGTTCACGGATTGCAGTCAGCACATCCTGAAGAGGACGGCGGGAAGATGTGTGATAATGGACATCATTGGTGGCAATCAAAGGCGTCGCGTGGCGTTCGGCAAAATCGGCCAGCCGATTGAGATGACTCCTGTCATTGCCCCGGAAAAGCATGTGAGCAGCAAGATAGATCGGGCCGTCATGTTGCTGGCGCAGACTGGCGAGCAGCATGGAGAATTCTCCGCCTTTTCCATCCTCGTTCAGGCAGTCCGGTGGCAACGCTATCAGTACCTGGCCCTTTGCGTGCGCTGCCAAGTCATCCATGTGGAGCAAGCAACTGCCCTTGGTTGTACGTCTCTGGCCGAGAGTCAGCAGGCGGCACAGGCGGCCATAGGCAGCACGGTCCCGGGGGTAGCAGAGAAACGAAAACCCGGAGGCAAGGTCAAGCCGCGCGCCGGTCAGCAGGCGCAGACCGGCCATCTTCGCCGCGGTATGGGCCCGCACGGCTCCGGCAAGGCTGTTGCGGTCAGCGATACCAAGGGCGGCGAGTCCCAGTTCTGCCGCCCGACCTACAAGTTCATCTGCATGGGAAGCCCCGCGCAGGAAGCTGAAATTGCTCACCGCCTGCAACTCGGCATAGGCGGTGGGAGCAACGGACCGGCATTGCCGATCTGGACATGTCATCCGTAGAGCCCGTGCATATACCATCGGGGCGCTTCCTGATGGTCGGGGTCGACACGGCAGGTGTCGACATAAAGGCCGGCGCGATAGAGCCAGTAGCGCCGACCCTCGGTATCCTCGACACTGTAATAGTCGCGCACATCCTTTTCGTTCTCGCCAGCCCACCATTCCGGTTCAATGCGTTCCGGTCCTTCTGCGCGCACAACATGTCGAACTGTCCCGCGCCAGGCAAAGAGCCGCGGTGGGCTGTCCGGCGCCTCGGCAACCGCATCCACCGGCTCGGGTGAATCGAACAGACGAAAGGGGCGCCGGGGCTTGCCCGATGCCCCGGGCCATGGAACAGGTATCGGGGTCCAGCCGGCCATAACCGTCCGCTCAGCCTCTTCCGGCCTGTGACAGTCGACCGGCTCCAGACGGCAGACGGCATCGGTACCGAAGCGCACCCGCAAGCGGTCGACCAGAAGGTCCACATTATCATTCTGGCATCGGTTCTCAGTGAGTGACAGCTGTACGGGTTCCAGGGGCTCGACGCGGACAGCATGAAGCACCGCACAGTCGATGCCGAAACCGGGATTGATGGTATCGAGGACTTCCCGGAACAGGCGCTGCAGATGGTCGCCATCCCGGGTTGCCCGCGCCATCGATACCGCACACTGGGCCGTGCCGCCATCAACCCGGTAGCACCAGAATGCGAGACGGCGTGCACCAAGCCCTTGCCGTTCCAGGGATGCTGTCATTCGGATCATGAGCCGGACAAGTGTTGCACTCACCCCCTCCCGGTCAATCAGGGGCTCCGGCAAGGCCAAGCGTTCCGTGCAGGCAGGCCGCGGCGAGATGGGAGCGATTGGTTCGGCACATCGGCCCAATGTCTGATCAAGACGCAGGAGCACGGTGTCGTTCCCTTCCCTGCCGGAAAAGCGGCGGGCAAGAGCGGCACGCGGCAGGCTGTCCAGAGCGCCGATAGTAATGATTCCCAGGCGACGCAGCAGTTGAGCGTCCTTGATTGTGATTCCGAGCGCCTCGACCGGCATGTCCGCGATCGCAGCGGCGGTCTTTCCTTGACCGGCAATCCGTTCTTCCGGCTGTCCATTCTGCGGACCAAAACGAGCAAGCGCCCGGGCGGCGCCCGGGGTGTCGGCAAGACCCGGCCTGGCCTCGATTCCCAGGCTCGAGAGCCTTGTCACGATCTCGTCCGCGAGCGCCGTCTCACCACCGAAGAGATGGGCACAACCGGTGATGTCAAGCAGCAATCCGTCATCGCCATCGACAGCGCAGCAGGGTGCGAAGCGGTTACACCAGAGAGCAAGCTGCTTGAGTTCCCGGCAATCCGCCACCGGGTTGGCAGGCGCCGTAACGAGGTTGGCGCAAAGGGCGCGGGCGTCGGCAAGCCGCATGCCACGACGCAGCCCTGCTGTACCGGCCGCATGATCGACCGCCCACAGCACCGGTCCGCGACGGTCCGGTGCAATCAGCGCAAAGGGGATCGGCTTGCCCGTTTCAACCGTTGCCGGATGTGCAGTACCGGACTGGAAACGCTCACGCGCCTGCGCGCGGCGCAACCGGTCAATCGGCCAACGCGGCAACCATACCGAAATTACCCGTTTCACGATTCCACTCCACATTACAGTTCATGGGCCGTCCGCCTCGGCAACGCTCAAGCGCAAGATGCCAGCGGGGTGCTCCTGGCGCAGATTTGTCAAACGGGTCGGCGCTGCCCGGCAGTGTTGATACCCGCCAGCGCGTGCACGCTGCACTCGCAGTTCCACATCCATCATGACGTGCAAGAAGCGCCGGGGTGGCTCCTTCCCGGGCAGCGATCGACAAACGACGGCTGGCCGTGAAGGAAAGGTTCTCGACCTCGGCAAGAACTGCAGCCAAGGCACCGCAGCGCAAACCCTCCTCAATGGCCCAGGACATGTCCCTGTCGCGCCTGACACGGAGCACCACCAGGTCCGCCGGCTCCAGCCCAAGATCACGCCAGCCCGGACCGTGAACACGGCCAAAACGGATCGCCCCCCGATGACTCTGGCAGATCAGTATCGGGCTGCGCCGGCCCTTGTTCACAAGCCGCCCCAGCAATGCGGCAAGAAAAGCAGCTGCCGCCGGTCCGTCCGCAACAGCACTTCCGGCCGCCTCGTGCAAACCGTCCACTGCCAACCCGCTCCGCGGCAGCGCGGCATCCAGTGCGGCAACGCCGGGCCACCAGGACCGCGGCAACCGGATTCCGGTCACGGCATTGCGCAGTGCGGTCGGACGGCTTTCAAGCGCCGCAATGCGGCGGCGCAGAGCTGACAGATTGACGGACGCGGCGGCAACAGCAGAATCCGTCCGCAGCGTTTGACCGGAAGGTATCTGACGGACTGTATTCATAATGTTCATTATTTGTTCTTATTTTGAGCCTGTCAAGTGCCTTTCAAGGCCTTAACATCTGCTCTCACCACATCAAGCCCGCGGGAGCGAATGCCAGCGAATGACTCAGACAAGGGCCATTTCTCCAATTCGCGGCGCTTTGACTAACGGGCACCGGCCGAAAGGCGGGCCCGGACGCAACACCATGCAGGCACAGCCGGAGCAGAGACTTCAGGAGACAAGACTCATGAAGGACAACAACAAGGAACACGACCTGACTGCAAGACCGACACGGTGGAAAACTCGCCCGGGTACCGTGCATTCCAAACCGAATTCCGTGTGAGTACGGTGCAGACACCGGATTCTTGCCGAACGCAGCCCTTCAGCAGGCGAATCGGCACAGTCCAGGAATCAGGTTCCGGCGTCGTCGAGTCGGCCCACATTCGTCAGAGACGCAAATGCGCGCGTCCGCTCCCGACCAACCGCTTCGAACAGGCTTTACTTCAAGGCATTCACGATGGAACCGGGACCAACCGCAGGATTTCCGGAAATACCGTCCGGGACGGCTTCGGCGAGAAGGGCAGTCAAGACCAGCAAATGCCCCCGGCCGAACATGCATTCGGAACGGCATCGCCAAGGTTGCAATTCGGGATCAGCCGAGGACCGTGGTGCACCGTGTTCTTTACTGATACCTCTCCTGATCCCGGGCATGTCCAGGAGTACGGGGTTATAGATCCTGCACCGGGAAATTCACAATCCGAAAGCTCTCTCTGGCTGGAAGCACGGCGCGCGTGATATGGCCATGCTTGCAGTCGATTCCGGAAGGAACTGGCAACATGTTTGCATTGCTTGAACGGCAGACCGACGGGAAGTTGAGTTTCCTCCTGTTCATTGCCGCCGGTTTTTGGGGGCTCTACTGGGTGCCGCTGCGATTGATGGAATCCTACGGGCTGCCTGATGCCTGGAGCGTTACATTCTTCAATGCCTGCCCCCTGGTTCTTCTTCTGCCGTACCTGATCTGGATTGGTCGCAGCCTGCTGCCCAATCTCTACCCGTTGGCCCTGATTTCCTGTTTTGTCGGACTTGGCCTCAGTTTCTACGCAATCGGACTGGTGACTTCGACGGTGGTTCGAGCCACGATCCTCTTCTACCTTACACCGGTCTGGTCAACCTTGATCGGCGTCATCTGGCTGTCCGAACGAATGGGGGTTGGCCGCGTTGTTGCCATCCTGTTGGGATTCGGCGGGCTGTTCTGCCTGTTGTCCGGCAACGACAGCACTACGCTTCCTCTCAATGTCGGAGATGCCCTGGCCCTGCTTTCAGGAATTTTCTGGGGCCTGGGTGCTGCCTGCGTCAAGAGGTGGCCGGTCGTCCCCGCTGCTGCCTCGACGACAATGATGCTGTTTGTCACGACCATTGTCAGCCTTGGCCTCGGCTTTCTGCTGTTTCCGGATCCCTTCCCGACAGGGAATGCGCTGCTGAGAGCGATTCCTGTCGCCTTTCCTGCATCGGTCCTGATTCTGGTGCCCAGCGCTGTCTTTATCCTGTGGGCATCACGCCGTCTCTTTCCGGGAAGAGTGGGTTTGCTGATGATGTCTGAAGTGCTGGTCGCAATCCTGAGCGCATCGCTACTCTTGCCGGAAGAGAGAATGACCTTGATTCAGTGGGTCGGCGTCGCCGGCATCCTTGCCGCATGCCTGGCGGAGGTCCTGTTCTCCCCTCGTCAGCACCGGCAGGACTCCGGTTCCGGTTTCGACAGCCTTCAGTCGTGATCGCATGTTCATCATGAGTTCCCATTGCGAAGATCGACTCCCGAGATCTTCCGGTTTCTGTCTCCTTTGACCATACGGTCTCGATCCGTCAGCATTGACCGAGGACCGGAATCGACAATCCGTGCACCCTTGGTGTGTTCGGCATCTCCTATGCTCAGCATGGCGACGAAGGTCAGAAGGCGCCGGTAACCAAGCCTGTGGGCCCGACCAACCAGCTTTCCCGTGGCGACCGGCCAAGCAACTTTACGATGTCGGTCTTGTTCTCGCCGATGGAGGTCGGCCGGCTCGGCCAGCCGGAGTGGGTCTGAGGCTGGTCAAGACGGGCCGCCGCACTCGCACTTGGCTCCTGCCTCCATGCGAAATCCGAGTTGGCAGGCACGCAAGCCCGCAACAACATGCGTCGGTCGGGCATTCACGCGCCTGAGCCTATTCTGGCAATGCTGGCAGTCGCCCTTTCTTCCTTAAGGATTCAAACGCCCGGTGGGTTGCCTCAATTCCATCCACAACTGTCACGCTTGGATAGTCCGGCACATGTGAGCGTAACGGGCCGTCGTCCTGATCCACGGGGAAGGGTATCTGCGGACCATCGCATGCAATCTTCGCGTCGGGTGCGAGCGACTTCAGTATGTCGACCCCGTATTGAACCGTTGCACAGGTACCGTTCAAATCAAAGCAATGTGCGCCATCCCCATCCTGTGACACAGCAGCGATAAAGGCTGCGGCAGCCTCACCTGCATAGAGCCAGCTCATTGGCCCGGTGAAGGGTATTTGGTACTCCATGTTGAGAACAGCCGCCTGGATGGCGAGAGTGCTCTTCGAACTCACGCCCTGGTCTCGCGCAACGCCATAAACGATACTTGGACGAATGCAGACTGACGGCACCCGCCAGTCGGCCCAATACACGAATGCCGTGTGTTCGTTCGCCTGCTTGTAAGCGCCGTAAAGCGTCTCGCTCCAGCTGCTCCCGGGGGGAAAGGCAAGTGATGCTACGGATGATGCCAGCGCCAGGCGCCTGATCCCCGTCTCGCGTGCTGCCTGCAACACGTTGATCGTGCCTTCCACGTTCACTCGCGCACCGAGTGCCGGGTCTGCTTTGCAGAAGGGAACCTGCAGTCCTGCGTAATGGATGATTGCCTTGATGTCGTACTTTCTCGCGATCGCCAATAGCGGTTCAAACTGCGTGATGTCGCCGGTTTCCCAATCAAGGGCGTCGGCGGCTGAGTCGCCCATCAGCAGTTCAGGACGCTTCCGGTCGGATGTCAGGTCAAAGCCGATGCACTCCACCCCGGACCGTGAAAGAACTGCCATTGTCCACGCTCCCAGGCAGCCGCCGGCGCCGGTCACCAGTACCGGTCCGGTAAACCGGCCCGGGTCAACAAGAAATCTGTCGGTAAGAACATCCATTTCCAAGGTCCCGTCAATTGATCAAGTTCAACAACACTTCAAAGCACCATTGCCGACAATTCCTTATGTGAATCGGCAGCAATTGCAATGTGTTCGGGCGTTTCCCGGAGGACAGTCGAAGCTGCCAGACCAGAACTCCACGCCGCCAGTGCAGAACCACACCCAAAGGGAAACCAATTCCCGGCAGGTTGCCCCCATTGCGTTTCCTGCTGACAACGTCACACTTGGCGAATTTGCAATTGCCTGATGAATGTCGACAAAAGGTCTCTTCGAATTATCCAGTCTTCGGCGAGTAGAAGGCCGGGACATGGCTACGGAAGGCGTCTCGCCGCCTGATCCAGCTATCGGTTGCCTGGCCATTCAGGCAGACAGCTACGATGTTTCCGTTAATCGCGTGGCTGAGTTACCGATGCTGCTGGTTCTCCGGACTTCAAGACTAAAGGCTCGGTGTAGGGGTGGCGGCGTCGTCCAGTCTTCCAGCAGGGGTTGCAGCCTTCACCGGATCGCGGGAAGATGAACTCACGCGTTCGGGGCATGTGATTCAAAACGGACCTACAACCTGGAACATCATGGAATTGAACGGACGGCCTCCTGTTATTCCAGCAGGTTGTCTCCGCCATCATCCATCTTGTCCGGTTGCGTCCAGTACCGGAACTGGGGCGTCCAGTCGCCAACTCCAATTCCGGCAAGGGCCAGGGTCGACCAGAGTGAACAGTAAAGATCCCCAGGTCCGAATATCGCCCTGTTCTTCCGGAAAACCTTGTCGCCCGATCTCGTGTAAACCACCGCACCCGGCATGTTGTCTTCGCCATCCATGACTGTCTGTTCGCGGATGTACTTGCCGCCGCCATGGGAAGCGATACGGAAGCACCAATTCCGGGAATTTGCGAATCTACGCTGAAGTTCGGGTGGGTCCGGTGACACCAATACGACGGACATGGCGTCTTCGAGGTGCGGAAGCAGGCCGTTGAACCCGTCTGCCCAAACAGTGCAATACCGGCACCCCTGACCCATATTGTGGATAACCAGTAATGTCTCCTTGTCGCCGAACAGTTCCAGCAACGACACTTCACCGCTGATCGTTGCAAAACTGTAGTTTGGAACCTCCTGGCCCTCGGCATCCTTGCGCAATGCGCTCAGCTTGCCAGTCAACCCGTAAATCTCGTATTCGAGCTTGGCGATTTCTTCCTGTGACACGGCAACATCCTTCCTTACCGATTGCGGCGCCGTTCGACAGCAGGCTGGTCCTGTTGACGAACACAGGTTGACCTACACCCGGGCAGTGAGTGTGCAAAGAGAAATATTCCATGACGTCGGGCCTGTCTTTGGCGGATGGTCGCCATCGTCATGACCCGGGATCCGCATGCTGGAACCTGGCGGTGAACGGTTCATGTCCGTTTCATTTCCAAATCCGTCTGCACGAACATGCCGAATCCGTCGGGATCTTGACGGTTCCAATGACCAGCCAGTTTCCCGCGTGAAGCAATGATATCCGACCGTGATTGGCAACAGCGCAGGTTCGTGGACAGCCGGTTCAAGCAATTCCGATGCTCCGGCGTGGAGACGACCAATCGTCGGAAATGTCACCAACACGGATTTGACGACGGATTTCGTGCGTTCCCGGCGCCGCCGGTGGTGACCGGCCACGCGGCATACGAGCCCAGCAGGGAGCAGCGCAGTCAACTCCTGGAGACCTCATGACCGGACACTTTCCCTTTCACCACGCGCCATACAGCCTCTCTCACACGGCGCATTCGTCGATCTTTTCACGTTCCGTGTTGGCGACCACGAAGTGCGGGTTTCTGCCGCCCGGTCCCGGCAGCCATTCAGCCATGGCTAACACCCCGGCCGGGCCGGTTGCACAAGGTCCGTTTCAGATGGCAGAACCGATGTGAGGCTCGTCAGCGAGCCACTTGCAGCCGTCTGGCCTCGTCAACTCCGGCCCGAAAATCTCCAGCCGGTTCGGCGTGTTCGAACCTGCCAGCTCAACGCCATGATCGCGCTCGCGAGTTCGCCGCCTTGGGGTCACGTCGCTGCGGCAGAAGGGCATTGCTGTCAGAGTTCATGCGTCCATCGATGAACCGACCAGTGACGATGCCTTGTTCAATAGCTTCAAATTCCGTTCGCCACGGTATACACTCGGTCTGCATGGGGTCGTGAAGTCGGGCTCCTATTGTTGTGTATAACGTTGTAATCATTCACTAGTTCTACAAGTCAAAACCCATGTAAATCCACTCTGGCGAAACATCCAGATAAAGGCGTCCGGCTCTTTTTGAAAACGGGAGGATACCAATGCAACAGAAAACAACTCTCTTAACGAGTTCCCTTGCGCTGGCGGCTGCAGTTGCCTTCGCGACATCCGGTATGGCGCAGGATCGTGTCGTTCATCTCATGTCAGATGAAATTGCGCCCGAAAGCCAGGCCTTCTACCGGGCTGCAGCTGAGGACTTCATGGAAGCGAATCCCGGCGTGAGGATCGATCTCGATTTCCAGGGCAACATGGACGAGGCACTCGCTGTGCGGGTCGCCGCCGGCGAACCGCCAGAAATCGCATCCATGCAGCTTGAGCGATTGCTGACCTACGCCGATCTCGGCCTTCTCGAACCGGCAGACTGGTGGTTCGAAAAGTACGGTGACGACGTCGTGCCGCTGGCGTCCATACCCTACAAGGGCGTGCACTGGGATATCCCCTATGCACTGACCTCGGAAATGTGGTGGTATCGCAAGGATGTCCTGGACGAGGCCGGAATTGCGCCGCCACAGACATGGGAGGATTTCCTGTCGGCTGCAGAACAACTCAACGATCCTGAAAACAACTTTTACGGCATCGCGATCGCTGCGGGTCCGGGCGAGTGGACGGCATGGCACTACGAAGTTCTGCTCTGGCAGAACGGCGGTTTCGTGTTCGATACCGAGTTGCAGCCGATCGTCGACAGCCCTGAGTCCATCGAGGCGCTCAATTTCCTGAAACAGCTTCACCAGTACTCGCCGCCCGAAAGTTCGACCTGGGAATGGTGGGACAGCATTGACGCCTTCACGGCCGAACTGGTGGCGATTTCCATGTATGGTGGCCGCCTGCTGGTGCACACAGCCAGGGACAATCCCCCGCTGACAGAGCACACCAGGGTTCTGCACCAGCCTATGGGGAAAATGCGTGCCGGACCTCTCAGTCGAAAGTCCCATGCAGTCATGTCGCAGGCACCGAACAAGGATCTCGGCAAGGAATTCCTGGATTTCATGATGCAGCCGGAATACCTGTTGCCTTTCCTGCGCACGGTCCCTGTCCATCTCACGCCACCGCTGGTGTCGTACCGCGACAGCCCCTTGTACATGGACGACCCGCTTATCCAGTCACATATTGAGGACATGGCAATCGTCTACGACGCGGTGGCCTATGGACGGTCACTGGGATGGGAATCGCCGGATCACCCGCCGAACTACTATGCAGGTGCCCTGAACGCGTCGAACATTCTTCCGCAAATGATCCAGATGGTGCTGCTGCAGGACGTTCCTGCAGAAGAGGCCGCCGCCTGGGGCAAGGAGAAGATTCTCGAATTGCAGTCCGATTTCGACGCTCAAAAGGAAGCAGTCCAGTAGGCTCGGGAAACATCCCCGACTCGGCTCTGCCTTGAAGCGGCAGTGATCCTGGAAATGGTCCCGGGAGGGCGGATATGAGCCGCCCTCCCGGTTGGAGTGCGGGGATAACCGGCCATTCACCTGGCTGGTGTTCTGTTCAGGGCATTCTTCAAGTGAACTGCGCATGAAGGCAGCATGGGCTGGCGGTTACGGTAAAGCCGGCATATTCCCCCGCTGCGTGTAACGATCCATGTCCCGGCAGACCGCCACGGACTCAAATGTGTCAAGGGGAACGATACGGAATGCGGTGCCGTAGCACCTGTTGTAATTTATCGGTTCTTCGAATGTCTCCTGTCATTGGAAGCAGCAATAAGATGTGTCCAGGTTCAAGGAAATCAGACTGGCAGCCTACTGGAAGAACCGCCAGACTTCCCGGCGGATTCTCGTCAGGGCTTGCACGGACGCTTGGCTTGTCACGAGTCGCCGACACGCTCGTGATCCCGTACACCGGTGACAGGCTCAGACGAGGCCAGGATTCCGATGGATGTGGCGGACAATCTCGATCGCGGACCCGCGATGCTCGGTCAGGGCGTGTTCATGGCTTCGAACTTCCTGGACCGCGCAAGTTCTCGAACGACCCGTGTCCACGCATTCAGGCTGATCGGTGGCCGGCGCAACACTTGCGAATCGTTCAATTTGCAGCTGGCGACAATCGTGTTCAAGCCCCGACGGTCTTCAACGCCCTCGTTCACGAAGAAACGTCAATTGCTTGCAGCGACAACTCGCCCCATGCCATCTTGAGCGGCAGGATACCGGGTAACGGGACTGCGGAAACGAACCCGCTTGCCTCGCCCGGCCTGCTGGATTGCAGAACAATGAGCATTTGCGGGCCCAAGAAGCCGGAAGGAACCAGGATTCCAGGGATGTCAGACTTGTCGAGACCCGACATGCCAGGGCAATCCAGCTGAGGCCCGGCAAATTGAGGAACCCGTCGGCAAAATCAGCAAGTCGTAGCCGACACATTCCGCGCCTGAAATTCCGCGACGAACGCATCTTCTATTACGTGGCTCTCGGCCCGACCACTTTCGTGATTGCAACTGTAATCATCCTGCCGATCATCTACACCTTTGGCCTCGGATTTTTTATCCAGAACACCCTGATACGCACCTGGCGTTTCGTCGGTCTATCCAACTACGCCGACCTTCTGACCGACGCTGATTTCTGGTCAGCGTTCTGGAACGGCGTTGTCTTTACGGTTGGTTCCACCGTAGTGGCGACGGTTTTCGGTCTTGCTATTGCAATCCTGCTCGATTGCAACTTCCGGGGCCGGGGGCCTCTCCGGGCACTCGTGATCTTTCCCTACATCGTGCCATCGATCGTTGTGGCATTCATCTGGAAGTTCATCTTCAGCGGACGTGGCATCCTGAACGATTTCCTGGGCTTCATCGGTGCGCAGGCAGTCTCGGTCCCCTGGCTCGGGGACCAGAGATACGCGATGATGGCGATCATCCTGATATCGGCGTGGACGTGGTTTCCCTTCGCCGCGATCACCCTTCTTGCGGCGATCCAGAATGTGCCCGACAACATCTACGAAGCGGCCGCGCTGGATGGTGCCGGCCCGGTGAGGCGCTTCTTCCACCTGACTTTGCCACTTCTCGCACCGGCCCTGATGGTCGTCGTGCTGATCCGTGCGATTTGGGCCTTTCGGAATTACGACATGATCTGGTTGTTGACGGAAGGCGGGCCCATAGGTGCCACCGAAGTTCTGCCAATCATGGCATACAGGGAGGCGTTTGGGTTGTTCCGGATGGGCCACGCCTCAGCCGTGTCAGTGTCCCTGATGGTGTTCGTGACCTTGCTGGCAGCAGTTCATTTTCGTGTCGGCGCACGGCTAAGAAAGGCCTACGACACGTCATGACCACGCTTCCGCTTTCAGCACAGAAGCAGTTGCCGCGACGCAACAGGCAAAAGACCTCCGTGCTCAATTCCGTCACTGTATATGGAGGGGTACTCCTCCTCCTGTTTCTCGTCCTGTTTCCATTCTACTGGATGGTAACCGCCTCGATAAAGAACTTTCGGGAAATCTCGATCGAGCGAACGCTGATCCCTCGGGAGATCACCTTCAAGAACTATTTTGACCTGCTCGAGCAGACGAGCATCCTTTGGCACCTGTTCAACACTGCTTGGATTTCGAGTTTCGTGACCGTCGTTACAGTCATTCTCGCTTCCATGAGCGCCTATGTGCTGACGAGGTTTCTGACGCCAACCGCCGAATGGATTGCGCGGATCAGCCTCTATGCCTACATGGTTCCGTCGATCGTGCTGATCATACCTTTCTACATCGGACTGCGAATGGCAGGGTTGGTCAATACGCATGCGGGCCTTATCCTCAGCTACCTGAGTTTCACGTTGCCTCTGGGAATCTGGATGATGCGCGCCTGCTTCCAGACGATTCCGAAGACGATGGAGGAAGCCGCCGTCGTGGACGGTGCCAACCGGTTCGAAGCATTCTTCCTGATTGCCATGCCGCAGGCACTGCCTGGCGTTGTTTCAACCTCGATCTTTGTCTTCATTCTTTGCTGGGGCGAGTACCTGTACCCGGTCGTACTGATCAACAGCGACAACCTCCGGACGATTACGATCACGCTTGATGCCCTTACGGG
This sequence comes from Paracoccaceae bacterium, assembly GCA_963664715.2. GTDB lineage: Bacteria > Pseudomonadota > Alphaproteobacteria > Rhodobacterales > Rhodobacteraceae > JAPOXR01. The sequence goes on along the minus strand of CAXXUY010000001.1, from coordinate 594,337 downwards.
CGGCGGGCAGAACATCAAGTTCGGACTGCTGATGGCAGCCAGCACGGTGGCAACGGTTCCGATCCTTCTGATCTTTCTTGTCTTGCAGAAGCACCTGGTGCGCGGCTTCGCTACCGGGGGCTACGAATAGGATCCCGACTTTGAATTAATGGAGAACAGATATGCTTGCATCAGAACTTGACAATTGGCTGGCCCGCGAGGCTCCTCCCCATACTCCGGAGGACGAGGTGGACGGCATCATGGCCGGTGACCCGGATACAGAGATCGAGGGCATTGCCGTGACCTGGTTGCCCAACATCGATGTACTGGAGAAAGCCGCCGAAAGCAGGCTGAACTTTGTCCTGGCGCACGAACCGGTCTTCTACCACCACCCGTACTTCTATCCGTACGGAGACGAGCGACATACGCCAGCACTGGATCTTCCCGACAAGATTGCAACCCAGCCGGGGCAACGAAAACAGCGCCTGATTGAGGAGAACAACCTCGTTGTCCACCGCTTTCACGACGGCTGGGACCAGTTCCCGGATTACGGGATGGGCTATGCGCTGGCCAGATCGCTCGGATGGAGCAGCGTCCAGGTATCACCTGACTACATTTACGAGCCCCCGGTCGTCACACTCGAGGAGATTGCGGTCCACATTGCCGAGCGGCTCGGGAAGTCCGGTGTCCGTTACTGCGGCGATCCAAAGCGGCCGGTTCGCAAGATATCGCTGGATTGGGGCAGCCCCGGGGCCATAGACATCGTGAAGCGTGCTGTGAAACACGGCTGCGATGCAGCGCTGACCGGTGAACTGGTTGAGTGGCGAGATCTGGAATTCGCGCGCGACAGCGGGCTGGCGATGATCACGGCCGGACACTGTGCCACGGAAACACCGGGAATGCAGGCTTGTTGCGAATGGCTGAAGTCTTGTCTTCCCGACATGCGAATCGAGTATATCGACACCGTTGACCCGGATCGGTTCATATGAAGCAACCCGCCGAATCCGTACTGTTTGCCCTGCCCGTCAAGGAAGTGGGGATCTGAATGCGCCAGGAATTCAGCTTCTATCTTGACTGGCTTCCAAACGTCCAGTTTGCCGGCATCTGCTGGGCGCTTGATCGCGGGTTGTACCGAGACGCCGGCCTGGATGTTACGCTGGTCCCCTGGGTCGAAGATGGACTGAGCATCGTGGAGAAGGTCGTTGCAGGAGGGCTGTGCGCAGGATCGGCCGAAGACAATCTCGTCGTTTCAGCAAGAGCCCGTGGACAGGCAAGGGTCAGTGCGTTGGCGGCGATGTTCCAGCAAACCCCATTGGTCGTGATGAGCCGACCGGAGTCGGGGATTCAGTCGATCACCGACCTTTGCGGCAAACATGTCGCGATGCACTGCGACGGCATACGAATACTCGAAGGAATGTTGGACCTTAACGGCATCGGCCGCGACGAGTTGAACCTTGTCGAGGTTACTCATGACCTGGACAATCTGCTGGCGCGACGCTTCGATGCTGTTCAGGGCTATGCGGTTGCCGAACCGCTCGAGTTGGCTGCCCTTGGCCTGACCGTCTCGACGTTTTCGTTGTGGCATTCGAAGCTGCACCCCTACGCTCAAGTTGTCTTTGCGCCTGATGAGGTGCTCGCCGCGCAACGCCAGACCTACGAACAGTTCCTGCAGGCATCGTTCGCTGGCTGGCGCGCCTGCCTGGAGAACATCTGCCAGGCCGCCGCCTCGATTCGCCGCGTCGGTGCACCGATGGAAGATCCTGATCGAGAGATCGAGGCGCTCCACCTCGTTCACCAGCTTGTCACTGGAGGAGGCGGTGTGGAGCGCGTCGGTTTCATAGAAGTTGAACGATGGGCCGAGAATCTGCGTGCCTATCGCAGACTCGGACTTGTTCCACCCGACACGCCACTGTCGTGTGCGCTCGGTATCTCCTCCTGGCAATGCGGACTGCACGCAGAGGGGGCAGACGGGCATACACGGTCCGAGGCACCGCTTCGAACTCCGGCATCGGATATCCGGTAGGCAAGAGAGGCATCGATGGTACAGGTTGCATTCAGTTCGGTCGGCAAGGATTTCGGCAGGGATGCCGTGTTGCGCGACGTCGATTTTGAAGTGCCCTCAGGGTGTTTCTTGGCACTGATTGGTCCGTCCGGTTGTGGCAAATCCACGTTGCTCCGCATGATTGCCGGCCTTGAACACATTGACTATGGCGAAATCTACGTTGACGGCAACGCGGTGAACCATCTCGCTCCAAAGGATCGTGACGTGGCGATGGTGTTTCAGAACTACGCGCTCTATCCGCACATGACGGTCGCGGAAAACATGCTGTTTTCGCTGCGGATGGCACGCTGCACCCGCGCGGAAAGCAACGACCGCATGTGGGAAGCCGCTCGCATCCTCGGCCTCGAAGACCTGCTGGACCGATATCCGCGGCACCTGTCTGGTGGCCAACGCCAGAGAGTGGCGATGGGCCGGGCAATAGTCCGTGACCCGAAGGTGTTTCTCTTTGACGAACCCCTTTCAAATCTTGATGCCAAGCTCCGCGTCCAGATGCGGGCAGAGATCAAACGGCTGCATCACCGGCTGGGCACGACCATGATCTTCGTGACCCACGACCAGGTCGAGGCCATGACGATGGCAGAGCAGGTTGTCATCTTGCGCGAAGGCAGGATCGAGCAGATTGGCACCCCACTTGAACTCTACGACAGGCCAGCGAATGTCTTCGTGGCAGGTTTTATCGGTTCTCCCGCCATGAACCTGATGGGTGGGACCTTCGAACGTTCGAATGGTCAACTTTGCTTTGTCCCGCAAGGTGGCGCTCCGATCCCCATTCCGCCGGGAACGCTGCCGGGCGCAGAAAAGACCAGCCCGGATCAGAAATGCCTCCTGGGAATAAGGCCCGAACACATTTCATTGCCGGGATCCGATCCGGTTTCCGAGGGTGGTGAATCCTTTGGAGAGATTCCGGCCGAGGTCGTTCTTGTCGAGGTCACCGGTCTCGACACGCACATCGTTGCGTCTGCGCCGAGCGGTGAAGTTACGATCCTGATCCGGGGCCGGTTTGATACCGTCGCCGGGGATCGGCTCCCGTTTCGCCTCAACTTCCCGCTTGCTCATGTATTCGATGCGGAATCCGGGGAACGCATGAACTAGACCGGCCCGCAGCCGTCGCTCACCCTTCAGCGGTGGACAGAGATTTGCGGGTCAAGATCTTCTTGTGACCACGAAACCTGCACTGGCTGGAATGTATCAAGTCGCGACAGTTGCAGACGTTACGGATGAATCAGAGAGTCGCAGACTACCTCGATGTGCTGATCTGGCGTGGTGACCGCGAAAACGGAGGTTATGTCCGTTACGCTGTTCCCGCCCAATAGAATCAAACTGTCCTCGACGTCTTCACATGGATTCACCAGAATCTGGAACCAGGGCTGGCATACCGTTTCTCCAGCAGGGTCGGAATGTGCGGTTCCTGGGCCATGATGGTCAATGGCAAGCCAAGCTGGACCTGCCGAACTCGTGTCAAGAAAATCGCCCGGGACATGTCGCTTACGGTTGGACCACTTCGGAACTTTCCCGTCATAAGGGATCTGGCAACTGACATGACAGTGTTCTTCGACAAGTGGCTGAAGGCCGAGGGCGTCTTCCACCAGCCGGATTCGCCGGATGACGAATTCGCAACGATCCTGCCGGACGACCCCGAGAGAGTGGCAGCGGACGCGGCCATCGAGTGAAGCAATTGCGGCGTCTGCCATGCCGCATGCGATGTCGTTGAACTGAATCAGGGGTATCTCGGGCCAGCCGCGCTGAACCGCACATTGTCGATCGTCAACGACGCAAGAGACGGTGCAAGAACAGAACGGCTCAGGGCTGTTTCGGGAAACGGTGGATGTCAGAACTGCCATTCCCAGCAGGGCTGTTCAGCCTTCTGTCCGGTCGGTCTGAATCCGACGGCATCAATCACTGGCCTCAAGAGAGAATCAGCACTGGCTGTAATCAGGGGTGAATTGTAGGCGGTACCTGAATTGCGACTCTACCTTGTCCAGCGAATCAGCGCTGTTGTCATGGCGCCGCTCGTCCTCGGCCACATTGGCGTCATGATCTACGCCGTACAGGGAGGGTTGAGCGCGGGTGAGATCCTGCTTCGCACGCAGGGAAGCCTGTGGTGGGGACTCTACGACACGCTGTTCGTGGTGGCCGTCTCGGTTCATGCATCTATCGGGATAAGGACGATCGTGCATGAATACCTGAAATCGTTTCCACCCGATCTGGCGCACGGACCACGACAACAATGTTGGCATCAACGCTCCCGAGATCGAGTACGCCTTCGAGCCGGATGGCGACTGGGTCGACCTGACAACGGTTCACAAGTGCGGCCTGTTCGGCACTGACTACCGCATGCTGTTCCCGAGCGACGGCATTGAAGGCAAGAAGTGTTTCTGCCTGGACACGCTCGTTGCGTTCGGCAAACGCGGCCTTGCATGCCAGCCGGCAATCATCGCCATCGGGCTTGGGGGTTCAAAGGACACCTGCATGGTCCTGGGCAAGCGCGCAGCGTGTCTGCGCACGGTTGGTGACAGGAATCCGGATCCGAAGATTGCCGAACTCGAAATGGACCCGAAGGATCTCGGCAACCGGATCGGAATGGGCGCCATGGGATTTGTTGGCAAGCCGATGGTGATCGACTGCCACATCGAGGTCGGCAATTGCCACACCGGAGGACTGCAGATGAGCGTGCACGCGTTCTGTCTGTCATCGCGCCGGGCCTGCGCCAGGGTGCATGACAACGGAACAGTCGAGTACCGTACCGACCCGCAATGGTTTACAGCCTATCAGCGCAGGGAGACCGTCGATTGGCCCCTAGATCAATGCTTCGAAAAGTCAGCCTGACGACGACTCCCGGCGAAGCCGAGATTCGCTCACTGCGTCTCGGCGACGTCGTCTATCTGGACGGGTACGTGTAAACGGCGCGGGAAGGCGTCTACAGAAATGTGATTGACGAGGGCACGCCATTGCCTGCCGGGTTGCCGGCAAGCAGTGCGGCGAATTTCCACTGCGCCCCGGCGATCGCACCGGATCCGGAGTCGGGTTACCGGGTTGGCGCCGTGACCGCGACAGCTTCATTCCGGTTTTCGAAGTGGATCGGCGACTGGTTCCGGATTTCCGGTGCAAGGATCATCATCGGCAAGGGTGGCATGAATCCCGAATCCTACCGTGAGGCCTTCGTTCCGCACGGTGCAATCTACCTGACCACGGTGGGATATGGCACCGGTGCCCTCCTCGGCCGCGGAGTCAAGGATGTGCGTGAAGTCCATTGGCGTGAAGAACTCGGCCTGGCCCAGGCCATGTGGGTGTTCGCGGTCGAGAATATTGGCCCCCCTTCATCGTCGAAAGCGATGCATCCGGTGACAGCCTGTTCGAGCGAGAGAATGCCCGCATCGCGAAAGGCCTGCCACAGGTCTACGAGGGCACGCGCCCGGCAGTTCTCGGGCGATTCGGAGAGACTGACGACCGCGGCTCTGAACTCATCTGAAGAAACAGTCCCCGGAACTCTCGACTGTTCAAGTCATCGGCTCCGGCACCGCCCCGCAGTGTTGCACCAGGGTTTCCCTTCCGCCATTCTATCTGCCAAGACTGCCAAACGGGAGGGCGACTTGCACAGGCTGAACTACGAGCAGCTTCGGTTGCAGAAGTCTGCGCGGCTTCTTGCAGAGAACGAATTCTGCTCACAGGCGGCAGAGATCGACCGCACCGAGGAATTTCCGTGGAACAACGTCAAGATCCTGACGGATGCAGGATTCATGGGCATGACGATTCCGGCCGAATATGGTGGCAAGGGTCGGAACTGCATGGATACGGTGCTCGTCATTGAACAGATGGCTCGCTGCTGCGCCGTTACCGGCCGCATCGTCGTCGAGGCCAACCTGGGCGCGATCGGTGCGATCATGGCCTATGGCACGGACAGGCAGAAGAGACGCTGCGCGCCGTTTGTCCTGGAGGGTGACAAGCCGGCAATCTGCATTACCGAACCGGCTGCCGGCAGTGCCGCAACAGAGATGACGACAACCGCGGTAAAGAAGGCAGACAGGTATATCCTGAACGGTACCAAGCACTGGATTACCGGCGGCGGAGTCTCCAGGATTCACCTGATATTCGCGCAGGTGATAGAAGATGGTGAACGAAAGGGCATCGGAGGGTTCATCGCCGTTCGCGGTGAGGACTCGGGGCTGAAGACGGGAAGGCGGCACCCGGCCATGGGCCTCAGGGGCATGCCCGAGACCGAAGTCATAATGGAGGAACTGGAGGTTTCTGAAGACATGTCCCTCAGGACGCCCGATGGGTTCAGAACGGGATTCGCCAGCCTGATGACGGCGTATAACGGCCAGCGGGTCGGGGCAGCGGCCGTTGCCCATGGAATTGCCGCTGGCGCGTATGAAGCGGCATTGGCATACGCCAGATCCCGGAAACAGTTCGGTCGTCCCATCGCCGAGTTTCAGGGCATTCAATGGAAGCTGGCAGACATGGCAACAGCCCTCGCTGCCTCCCAGGCCCTCATCTACAAGGCCGCTGGCAATGCCGGCACGGGCTTTCCCGACAAGGTGGAGGCAGCACAGGCAAAGCTCCTAGCCTCCGAGACCGCAATCAAGGTCACAAACGAAGCCCTGCAGATCCACGGCGCAGCCGGCTATTCCCGGGATCTACCGATCGAGCGCATGGTTCGCGATGCGCGCATGTTCACGATCGGCGGCGGCACGGCAGAAATGCTGCGTAATTTGATCGCGGGGTCGATTGTCGGCACTCAGTCCCGGCCCTGACGGCCCAACCGCCAGCTTCCAGCGCGAATTCACCAATACCGGACATCAAGCCACATCGGCTACTGCGACGAGAAAGGCAGGGAATGGTCCCGGCGCCCGATATCCGTGAGAGGCCTGCGGCCTCGTACAAGACCGGCTCCGTTTGTCCGCCGTGTCTCCTCCCGCAACCTGAACCCCGACATCCAGGACACAGGACATATCGGACACGCAGAGATGACGCGGGCATGTGAAGCGGTTGAAGCTGCCACGATGACCTCGACAAACCCGCAACAGTTTGCCGCCGGGAATTGACGAGCACAAATCGGCGATTGCAATTCAGCGACGCCGGGACGAAGCAATGCAACCGGATCCCTGCCACCGCCTGCCCCCTGAACACTCTTGGCGGTTACCATACCGAAGATGCCCTGGCTTGGAGGCTGTCCATGCAACAGGCAAAGACGATGAATGCCGCGGAATGGGGCCTGTTGGTCCTGCTTTCCGTACTCTGGGGCAGCGCCTTCTTCTGCGTCGGAGTCGCAGTTACAGAAATTCCTCCCCTTACTGTCGTGCTGGCGCGGGTGGGAATCGCCGCCGCCATCCTCCTTGCGATCCTGATCCTTGCCGGCCATTCCCTTCCGCGCAGTTTTTCGGATTGGAAGCCCTTTCTGGTCATGGGCATACTCAACAATGTCCTGCCATTCAGTCTTCTCAACGCGGGGCAGACAATCGTAAGTGTCGGATTGGCATCCATACTGAATGCCATGACACCCTTGTTCACCGTACTCGTGATGGCATCCTTCAGGGAGGAGCGATTGTCCATGAACAGGGTCGTCGGTGTGCTCGTGGGGATTGGCGGGGTTGCAGTCATCTGCCGACCCGATGCGCTCAACGGAGACTTGCGGCTTCTGGGAATCGGACTCTGCCTCAGCGCAGCACTAAGTTACGGGTTTTCGGCCCTCTGGGGTCGCCGCCATCTTGCCGATGTTCCTCCACTGAAGTCGGCGACGTGCCAACTCATCTCGTCGACGCTGGTCATCACGGTTGCAGTGGCTGTTGTTGATCGTCCATGGGCGCTTCCTATGCCGAGTGGAGAAGCCTGGCTGGCCATCGGGGCGCTTGCGCTGTTTGGAACTGCCCTTGCATATATCGTCTTCTTCGAAATCCTGGTTCGTGCCGGCGGCAGCAATGTCATGCTGGTCACCCTGCTCATCCCTGTCACGGCTTTGCTGCTCGGCAACCTGTTCCTGTCCGAGCCGATCCTTCGCCACGAACTGGTTGGGGCATTGATCATCGGCCTGGGACTTCTGTTCATGGATGGCCGGCTTCCGCAATGGATGGGCCGGCTGGTTTCGAACCTCGTTTCTGATCGGAAAGACCGGTGATCCTTACTGACATCTTCCGCAGACGTCCCGCTTGCCGCATCACCGCGGTCTTGCCGGCAACGGCTGACGGATAGCGCCTTCAGTTGGCCAAACCTCCGGCCCGCACGGCATTCGGAGGATCGGTGCTTGCCTGGCCTGGAAATCAGCCACCGGTTGCTTCCGCCGGCAAGAAGACAACCGAAGAATGCGCCGAAGAGGCCTGCTTCGCCGATTGACCAGGAGGACCATTCCGCCCCTCGCGACCGGCTTCTGCCACCCGATCCACACACCCAATCAAGCGAATCCCTGGCGTCTCCAGGCCAAATCCAGGCCTGCCTTGCAGGCAATTTGGCAATTAACCGTCCGGTGAACTATCGATTCGCCGGTTGGTGCATTCGCAGCCAACTTCGAAAAGCTGGCTTTCGGGTTTCGAAGTCCCGTACCCGTTCCGGGCATCTCATGCACATCCTTCAGCTATCATGTCAATTCTTGTTTCTTTTCAATATTTTACTCAATACATAAACCCGAGTGATCGTCGCCGGGATGGTTTTGACATGGTTCTGGATTGCGGTTACAGTCCCCGGGCGTTGGCCGTCCCGGGCCTGTGACACTCACTGTCACGCGAGCAATCACCAATCCTGCAAGCATGTGAGGCTCCGGGGGTCAAGCCGGGGAGAATTGCATGCAACAGGACTATGTCCTTGCAATGAAAGGCATCAACAAGTCGTTTGGCGGCCTGCGTGCACTCATAGACGTCGACCTGGAACTCCTTCCCAACGAAATCCTGGCCATCGTCGGGGACAACGGTGCCGGGAAGACCACCCTGATCAAGGTGCTGACCGGGGTGTATCAGGCCGACTCCGGATACATCGAGGTGGACGGACAACCAGCAAATGTGCGTTCGCGACGTGAATCGATCGATGCCGGAATCGCGGCAGTCTACCAGGATTTGGGCCTTGTCGACACGTTGCCGGCTCCGCACAACGTGTTTCTCGGCGACGAACCGTTTCGCTGGATCGCAGGACTTCCGTTCATCGACAACAAGAAGATGCGTCGGGACGCGGTTGAAATCCTGCGGCGACGGGTCGGCATCAAACTCCCGGACATCGAGGAGCCGACCCGAAACTTCTCGGGCGGTCAACGGCAGGCAGTTGCCATCGCGCGGGCAGTGCACAGGACAGACCTCAAGGTCTTGGTGATGGATGAACCGACCGCTTCCCTGGGTCCGGAAGAAACCCGCAACACGCTGAACCTGATCAGGTCCGTGCGTGAACGCGGCACACCGATCATCCTGATCAGTCACAATCTTGACCACGTCTTCGGAGTTGCGGACCGGATACTGGTTCTGCGGGGCGGAAGGCGTGTCGGTATAGTTGAGGTCGAAGGGGCAACGCAACGCGACGTGTTGGGACTCATTGTCGGGTCTGAAACGCGTGCCGCGGTCGTTTGAACCCGGGCCGCACTGATGGGGAAGCCTGTATGTCCATAGCCACGAACGGCGAAGTCCTCGACCCGAAGACTACCGGGCGAATGGTCAAGCTTCCCTGGCTCCGCCGCTATATCAACCTGGTCGGGCCTTTGGTCATGATCATAGCGCTGTCGCTGACGATGTTGATCGCAGAGTCCCGGTTCTTCGAACTGGGCAACCTGATGATCATCCTCATGGACGCCGCCATCTACATGGTGCTTGGCATGGCAATGACGCTGGTCATCACCGGAAAGGGAATAGACCTGTCCATCGGGGCGGTCGCTGTACTGTCCGCCATCATCATGTCCCTGCTCATCAAGGATGCCGGCTGGAACGTCTACCTGGCAATGATTGTCGCGCTTCTGGTCGGGTTGGCCTGCGGTGCAACCAACGGTCTTGTCATTACCCAGCTCAACGTGCCCGACCTTCTGGCAACCCTCGCCATGGATCAGATCTACCGGGGACTGGCCCTCGTGCTGGCCGCGGGGGTGGTCCTGGCAAGATTCCCGGAACCGATCCCGTTCCTGGGCAGGGGCCGTATTGCAGACGTGTTCCCGACGGCAGCCGTCGTCGGCCTCATCGCCCTGGGGATCGGTTTTCTGATCTACCACCGGACCTGGCTTGGCAGGTATGCCGTGGCGATCGGTGCGAACCGGGAAGCAGCCGTGCTGACCGGCATCAACGTGAATCGCCAGAAAATCCTTCACTACACGGTCATGGGCCTTTGTGCGGCCATTGCCGGAATTCTGCTGACCGGCCGGTTGAACGCCATACAGTCAACCGCTGCAGCCGGTTTTGCACTGCACACGATCGCGGCCGTCGTCGTTGGCGGAACATCGCTGTTCGGAGGACGAGGTACCATGTTTGGCACTCTCGTCGGCGTGCTCTTGCTTTCGATGGTTACGAACGCGCTGGTCATCCTGCGGTTCCAGTTTTTCTGGCAACTCGTTGCCGCCGGCTTGATCATCATCGCTTCGATCGGGTTCTACTCTTACCTGCAACGAGGATCTTCGGGAGATGCCCGTACTGACGAGTAAATCCGGGATCGGGCAAAAGGCCCATTTTGGCGCAACACCTGGATTTGTTGAGACCTGCGCTTTGAAACAAGGAGGACGAAACATGATTGTTGGTCGAACAACCCTGCTGGGCAGTGCCCTTGCATTGGCAATGGTGGCAACCGGCGCCGTCGCGCAGAAGCTGCCGTTAACCCCCCTACCGGATGACGGGGAGAGATTCTTCTGGTGGTACCACCAGGTTCAGACTGACGAGATCCTCGCGGACATGCAGGCAATCGTCGGCGAACCAGCAGTACCCATGGCCGATCCTCCCTCTGAGCCGTTGAAGATCGCGGTCATATATCCGAGCCAGGATGTCTCGGATTTCTGGCTGCGGTCATACCTGGCCATGGAGGCACGATTCAATGAAATGGGCATGCCTTTCGAGGCGGTTCAGTTTGCCTCCGAGATGGGTGACAACCTGCTGCAATCGACATATTCCGAACAGGTTGCCCGCGAAGACTTCGAGTATGTCATCTTCGGGCCGTCCGAATTGCAGGTGCAGCAGGACGACATCAAGCGGTTGATGGATGCCGGGAAGAAAGTCATCGTTCTGAACTATGACACGCCATTGCAGAACTGGGGTGACGATCAGCCGATGATGTACACAACTTTCTCGCACCTCTTCGGGGCCTTGAACATCTGCAACTGGATTCTCGAGAATCTGGGCACGGAAGGCACTTACGCCCTGATACGCGGATTGGCCGGTGGAATTGATAACCAGCGTTCCGGCGCATTCAGGGAATGCCTCGAGGCGGATTCCAACTGGGAGATGGCTTATGAACACTACGGCAACTTCCTGCGCGAAGGCGGGTTCAATGGCGCACAGCTGATCCTGTCGGGGTATCCCGAGGTCACGTATATTCACAGTGCCAACACGGCAATGGCGATGGGCGCGATCTCTGCGGTTCAGGCTGCCGGCAAGGGTGACGAAGTCATGCTCTCTGCATGGGGAGGCACTGGAGATGAACTCGAAGCACTTCGCAACGGCGAACTCATGGCTACACCGATGCGGATGAGTGACGATGTCGGCGTGGCAATGGCGGAGGCAATCCGCATGGAACACGAAGGACGCCAAGACGAGATACCGTTGGTATTCCTCGGGCGCATCGACATCGTGTCTTCAGCTTCGGGGCCAGAATTGGTGGATGCATTCGAAAAAGAGGCATTCCGCTACACTGGCATCGGCACCCTCGAACGCTAGGGTCTTAGCTGACGAATACAGAAATTCCGGACAGCGGTTGATCGAACTGGTCAGCCGCTGTCCGGCAGCAAGTCTGCAGGAGCGGTAACCGGCAACCGGTTCACCTGGCCCACACTGGCCTGGAGTCGCCTGCCTTCGGCATCTGAGCCGGGAAGAACTGATCAATTCACGAAATCTGCAGGGCTTCCACCTTCGCGAGCGTGTGGACCTGGCCAACCCGGGGCCAGTCGAGATCATCCGCCTTGAACCTGGCAATTCCTCCGTCCATTCACGAGCGTTCTTTCTCCGACCAGAACCGGGTGTGGTGCAGACCCGAAAGACGCAACTGCAGCGTCGGAGTGCCCCTGACCGGCTGGAGTTTGCCAAGCTCGGTCAGATTGGCATTGTGCTGCCGGTGCATATTGTGCGGGAGCGATGAACCGGCGGCCGGGTCCCGGTCCTGCCGGCCCCATTTGGCCTGCACCGGTGCCGTATTCCGGATTGTTTGCAGGCGGCGCAGCCCGGAATGGCTTGGCCCGTCGGAAGAGTTGGGCTCGCCATGCTTCAACTCTTCATCGATCAGCCAGGCCTTCACAACGGCATCAGGGCGCGCCTTGATCAGAAGCCTGCCAACAAGAATCGAATGGTCAACACCCATCACCTGGTGCCGAGGGCGATGTCGCCAGCGTCTCTTTCACTTGGCATGATCGGCCTCGAAAAAGCCTTTGCAAATGTCATTTGCTCTATCATATGTCAGTCTCGGCAGCGCCGCGTTCATCGAAGAAAGCGGCGGCACAATGGCAAGAGGAGGGTGAAAGGTGCCAGGTCTCTGGCTCGGACTGGACGTTGGAACAACAGCAGTAAAGGCGGCCGCCTACTTACCTGACGGCGATCTGGTAGCGTCTGCAGACGCACCAAGCCCGGTCGTGCAGACCACGGATGGCGGCAATGAACAGGACATGGCAACGGTCTGGCAGACTGTTTCCGGGGTTCTTGCCGAACTGGCCGACAAGTGCAGCGGTGAATCCCTTTCGTCTCTTGGCGTATGCGCCCAGGGAGACGGTTTATGGTGCGTCGATGCGGATGGTCAACCAGCGGGCCCGGCAATCCTCTGGAACGACACCCGCTCTGCCAGGGACTTGAAACAACTGGAAGCATCCGGCGCCACCGCCGCGGTGGGACGCGGTTGCCACACTTCGCTCTGGTCCGGAACATCCGGGATGCTGTGGCGATGGGTCCGCAGCAAATCTCCCGAAGTCGCCGAACAGGCAAGCCATGTCATGACCTGCGCCGACTGGGTCGGGTTCAACCTGACCGGCGAGCTTGCCACTGACTACTCGGATGCCTCCATCCCCTTCCTGGACCTGAACTCCCGCAAATACGGGCGGGCACAGATCGAGGCGCTGGACTGCGAGGACATTGCCGACAGGCTGCTGGAACCGAGAAACGCGAATTCCCTGCTCGGACGCATCAGCACGAATGCCTCCGGGTCAACATCCCTGCCCTCGGGACTACCGGTTTCAGTTGGCACGCTCGACCTCTCGGCCATGCTGGTCGGCATGGCGATGGACCGGCCGGGCCAGACGATGATGATCATGGGAACGACGGCTGTCGTGAACATCCTGACCGACTCGGTGGATCCATCAGACGCGCCGGTCGGGGCGAGCGTGCTGCACCCGACATCCGAAGTCATCATCCGTGTGCTGGCGCCTACATCCGGTGCCGCAGCATTCGACTGGTTCAGCGGGCTCAATATTGCAACCCGGAGCGGGCAGTCCGCTGCCGACACGGCTGAGCGGATGAACGAATTGATCGACGTCGTGCCAGTCGGTTCCAATGGCGTGACCTTTCTACCCTATCTCAGTGGCGAGAGAGCGCCATTCGTTGCACCCGCCATTCGTGCATCCTTCCATGGCCTTTCGGCAACGACGACGGCTGGCGACCTGGGCCGGGCAGTGATGGAAGGAACGGCACTGAGCCTTCGACATTGTTTCGAGGAGGAGGCCGGCCTGCCAGTCGAACCTGTCCAGCTGACTGGTGGAGGGTCCAGGAACGCCTCCTGGTGCCAGATAATCGCCGATGTGGTCGGCCAGACGGTGCTGGTCAGCGACGCCTCGGACCAGGGACTTTGGGGAGCAGCATGCATAGGCGCATCTGCGGCAGGATTCGGAGATCCGGTTGCCCTCGCAAGGCGCGACACGCAGTTTACACGGTATGATCCTGACGCCGTGCGCCATCGGGACTACGGAGAGGTGTTTTCCCGCTATGCCCTGCTTTCGAAGGGCCAGCGCGCGACACAGTCCGAACTGAGCCTGCTGGAGGAGGCAGTCCGGTGAGCGATCGGATGAGAGCGGCAGTCTACCACGCCCTGGACGATATTCGTGTCGAGGAGCGGCCCGTTCCCGAAATCGGGCCAGGAGAATTGCTCCTCAGGACGCTCGCCTGCGGGCTGTGCGGTTCGGAGACCATGGCCTGGTACAAGAAATCCCTGCCCAAGGTTCTCGGGCATGAGGCAGTGGGAGAGGTCGTTGAAGTCGGTGCCGGTGTCACGGAGTTCCGTGCCGGAGATCGCATGTTCATCAATCATCACGTCGGCCGCGTCGATTCGCACCTGTCGCGGCGCGGCCATCCCACGCGTGATCCGTTCTATGCAAGCACGAGACTCGATCCGGGCGGGGTTTGCGGCTACTACCGCGTGACAGCTCAGCACGTTGCCATGGATGCACACAGGCTCTCGGACAGCATCTCGACGGATGCCGCGGTGACGATCGAACCGTGGTCCTGCGTGTTGTCGGGGCTGAAGGTCTCGAACATCCAGCCGGGCGACACGGTCGCGGTCGTCGGAGCAGGGTTCATGGGCCAGGGATTCGTTCACCTTGCACCCCTGTTCGGAGCCGGCAAGGTCGTTGCGCTCGACTATTCGGACTGGCGGCTGGACAGGGCAATGGAATTCGGGGCAACCCACAGGATCAATCCGGGACGGAATGACGCCGTCGAGTCGATGAGGAATGCCAATAATGGCCGGTTGGCGGACACCGTGGTCGTCACTGCCCCGCTTGTGCAGGCCTGGGAACAGGCGATGACACTCGTTGAGGTTGGAGGCTGCCTTCACCTGGGTGCACCCCTGCCACCCGGAACCGGGTGGACGCGCGAAGGAAGTTCTGCATATTTTGATCAGATCACAATCACATCCAGATACAGTTCGGATCAAACGGACACCTACAGCTACATCAGGCTTCTCGAATCGGGCCGCATCAATGCGGAACAGGCAATTTCGCATCGATTCGGCATGGAAGGTTCCGCAGAGGCGTTCCGCCTGCTGGTCGAGGCCGCCAACTCTCTCAAGATCGTGGTCTATCCACATGGTATTCCGCCGGGTCGAGAGGAGGTTGCGTAATGCTGGACGCCCTGAAGGAAGAAGTCTGTGAACAGAACGTTGAATTGCCGAGTAACGGTCTGGTCGTGGGATCCGGCGGCAATGTATCCGGTCGCGATCCCGAATCCGGATTGATCGTCATCAAGCCTTCGGGAGTGCACTTCTCGAGAATGACACCCGAAACCATGGTTGTTGTCGACCTGGACGGGAAGGTTGTCGAAGGCAGGCTGAAACCATCCGTCGACACCGGCATCCACCTGTATGTGTACCGCCACCGGGACGACGTGCTTGGCGTGGCGCATACACATTCTCCGTACGCGACGAGCTTTGCTGCGCGGGGAGAACGCATACCGGCGGTCCTGACGCCAATTACCCATATCCTTGGGCGGGATGTTCCCTGTTCGCGTTACGCGACACCTGGCGAGGTCGATACCGGCCAGGCGATCATCGAGGCGGCAGAAGGAGGCCTTGCCGTGCTGGTCAAGGCCCACGGCGTATTCACGATGGGAAGATCCGCAACGGAAGCCGCATCGATTGCGATGTATCTGGAAGAGGCAGCGAAGACGACCCATCTGGCAATGCTGCGCGGCCCCGTGGAAGAATTGTCCCGGAGCGAGATCGAAAGGTGCTACCGCTGGTTTCGGCGGAACTACGGCCAATCGGGTCAGAAAAAGGTCGATGCCTGATCGATGTCCGGGATCTCTGCTCCGACGCGTCAACGCAGTGAAAAGGAAGCAATGCTCTCGAACGTCGCGTTGCTTTACTACGGGGAAGGCTTGACACAGGGCGAGATTGCCAGGCGCATGCAGGTGTCGCGCGCAACGATCGTCAACATGCTCAAGGACTGTCGCGATCTCGGTATCGTCGATATCAGGGTTGAAGGCAGACACCTGAAGGGTTCCACGCTTTCGCGGGAGTTGCGGGACAAGTTCGACCTGCAGGATGTTTATGTAGCGCAATACGGAGAGGTGTTGTCGGAGTTGTCTAGGAAGGACCTGTTGCCCCATCTGGCGCGCGTTGCTTCGACCGCAGTCACCGATGTCATCTTGCCTGGCGACCGTGTCGGAATCGCCTGGGGCGAGACAATGATCTCGGTGGCAGACGCGATGCCTCATCGTTCGGTCAGCAATGTCGAAGTCTGTCAGTTGATCGGGTCGATGATTTCCGAGCGGATCGTGGCGTCGGAAAACTGTACGATTCAGATCGCGCACAGGCTGGGGGCTCGCAGCTACACGCTACACGCTCCCAGCCTCATTTCCACCGCGGAACTGGCAGACAGGCTGCGGGCGGAACCGACTATCTGCACACAGCTGGAGCGGCTCAGATCTCTGGACATGACCATAGCATCGGTCGGCAATGTCGAACCCGAAACCCATCTTGTCGCGGCCGGTATCGCCACCTCGCAGGAACTCGAGGACGCCCGGGCAGCCGGTGCAGTGGGAGTGATCTGTTGCAGGTACCTGGATGTTGACGGTCAGGAAGTCGAGATGCCCCCTAATGACCGGCTTGTAGCGGCGGATATCCGAGACCTGCGCGCCGCGCGCAAGAGGCTGCTGGCTGTCTGCGGGCTGGACAGGGCCGCGGCAACCCTTGCAGCCATTCGCGGCGGGCTGGTCACGCATCTCTGCGTAGACCAGTTTCTCGGAAAGGCATTGATCGATGCCTGACCCTCTCATGCCGGGCGCAGATCAAGCTTCCATCGCCAGCGGGCAACTACCCGGACATGCCGAGACACCGACAGGCACGAGCGACAAGCATGCGTTTCCGCCATCTGTCAGCATTCCCGGCGGCACCGCGCTCACAGGCACATCCCGTCCCGTCATCGCAATCGACGAGGAGGGGCCGCTTCGCCGCAAGAAACTCAAGGGCTTCCGCATGGGCGAAACTGCAGTCACGAATGCCCAATTCGCCGGGTTCGTCACGGCAACCAATTACGTGACCGAAGCCGAGCGGTTCGGTTGGTCCTTTGTCTTTTGGGCACAGGTCGGAGCCGAAGTCGGACCGACGCAGGGAGTAAAGGACGTCGAATGGTGGCGACGCATCGATGGGGCCAATTGGCACGACATCAACGGGCCCGGCACGGCTGAACGAGCCTGGCGTCCCGAGGATCCGGTCGTGCATGTGTCGTGGAACGACGCAAGGGATTATGCAGCCTGGGTTGGCGGAAGACTGCCGACGGAAGCCGAGTGGGAACATGCGGCGCGTGGCGGCCTCGGGGACGTTGCCTTTCCCTGGGGCGATCGCCCGCCTGACGACAGTTCCTTCTTTCCCTGCAATATCTGGCAGGGCCGGTTTCCGCAGGAAAACAAGTGCCTTGATGGCTACGAGACGACGGCGCCAGCCAGGTCCTTTTCCCCCAACGGACACGGTCTCTACAACATGGCGGGCAATGTATGGGAATGGTGTGCAGAGCCATTCCGGATCCGTTCCCAGCGCAGGAGCGCGCGTCAGCGCAAGGCCTCAACCAGGGGATTCAAAGTGGCAAAGGGCGGTTCGTTTCTGTGTCACCACAGCTATTGCTTCCGCTACCGTATCGCTGCCCGGACCAGCAACTCTCCCGACAGCACGACGACGCATACCGGATTCCGGGTTGTCTGGGATGACTGAAGGCTGCGGGCCGGCGGGCCTATGCCAGACCGAGCCGGCCGAGCTGCTCCGGCGGGTATCCCTCGTCATCCATCAGTGACCTGACGAGGGCCAGCATCCTGAGGCGCTCTACTTCCTCTGCATCCCAGAGGTTGTCGTTCTGCCCGGGATCTTCGGCCCTGTTGAACAGGAAGTTCTCCGATGTGCGGGGGTCGATCCTGATCGGGATCTTCCACATCGGCAGGTCAACGGTCGGGTCAAAATAGCCCTGGTCGACCGGTCGATTCGGCGGCTTAGCCAGTCGGCCGTCGACCGGATTATCGACAATGAGCGGCCGGTAAATCGAGGTGGAATAAAGATTGAGTTCGCCGTCCGTTTCCGGTGATTTGAGGATCGACCAGTTGCCGTCGGTTGCGCAGATTCCCTGGCCGAAGGTGCCATAGAGCACAGCATCCCTCGGTGTCGGCGCATCCTCCAGGATTGTCGGCATCAACGAGCGGCTGTGGCGATTCGTATCAGTAACCTTGTGTCCGGATGCCTCGATTATCGTGGCAAAGAGATCAACTGTCTGGGTGAGGCCCGGAACTCTCTTTCCATTGCCCGGATTCCCGGGGTGCCAGATGACCATCGGGATATTGGCGTGGCTGTCGAAATGCGGATGCTGCTTGCCGAATGCCCGTCGTTCGCCCATGTCGTGACCGTGATCGGTGGTCAGGATCACCATGGTGTCATCCCAGAGTTCCAGTTCATCCAGCTTGTCCATGAGTTGACCGAACCACCTGTCCATCATGGTCACCTTCCCCATGAACTGTGACCGGAGGAAGGCCAGTTCCGCGGGTGTCGTCTGGTCCATGAACGCATCGAGATCGGAATAGACCTGGTACGGAGGCCAGATGTTGAATTCGTTCTTGGTCGCTCCCTGCGCATACATGCTCTCGTAGGGTTCCGGTATGTGAAACGGCTCATGCACGTCAAATGTCTCGACATGGAGAAAGAACTTTCCCTTGCCCGCATGCCTGTCGAGCCAGTCGCATGCACTCCCGAAGACTTTTGCCGAGAAAAAGTCTTCCTCCTCTTCGAAGTTCCTCGTGTTCGCATAGTACTGGCCGATGTGTTCGGCTGCCCTGAACCTCTCGACGTTCCTGACCCAGCCGGGCTTGTCTTCGTCCGGGTCCTGGTATTGCCAGCGATCCACCTCGTAGCCGCGGATGGTTTCGAGGGTATCGTAGCCCTGGATGTAGCCGTTCGCCTCCTCTTCCCAGTAATGGTAGTGATCGGTCACGATATGGGAGTGATATCCGGCCTTACCGACCTCGCCGGGAAGCCGAGGATCAAACACTTCCAGCGATCCCCAGGGTCGCCAAAGGAATTCCTTTCGCCCGGCAATGATCTCCCGGCGCGCAGGCATGCACGGCAGGCTGCCGACAAAGTGATTGTCATAAACCTGCGAGCGCGCTGCAAATCGATCAATGTTTGGAGTTTCGCAGGGGATATCGGGATTGTAGATGCGAAGACAGTCTCTCGTCAGGCTGTCAACTAGTACGAGTACGATATTCATTCCCGAAATCCGCAGGCTGTTGTCCCTTCAACGATATCGGCTCCGATGTTGCGCAACAAGCGCAAAGAATTCCGGCAGTTGCGGCGGTTGCATTCAACGGGTTGTGCTCACGGCAGGATTTCCCTCGAACCTGCCACTGGCAAGGCAGCAACCGTGAATTTGCCGGCACTGGCTGCGAAAGATGCGGTGCGGGAACCCGTGGCTGCTGACGTTGTTCGGCCAGGAAGGACGTGCCTGCCGCCTGCCACCCGGAATTTTGCTCAATTCTCGATATGGTGATTTCCCAGGCCGTCGATGATCGGGCAATCCGGTCTGTCATCGCCCTTGCACGCGTCAACGAGAAAGGAGAGTTCATCATGGAGTGATTGCAGTTCGCGCTGCTTTTCGGCGATTTCCTCCAGCCTGCGCGTTGCAATCCGTTTGACGTCAGCGCTTGAACGGTTCTTGTCCCCATAGAGATCCAGCAATTCCCTGCACTCGCTGATCGAGAACCCGAATTCACGCGCCCTGCGGACCAATACGAGCTTCCGGACGGTGCCTGCGTCATAGGTCCTGTATCCCGACTGCGACCTGTACGACGGATTGACCAGGCCAATGTCGGAATAGTACCTCACGGTCTTTATCGGCAGGCCGGCTGCGCATGAAGCAGCGGAAATGTTCATCGTGGACCTCTTGACCTTCCAGTGACTGGAAACATTAGACTGCTTATACAGCAGAATCAACGGGTGTCACCGTGCTCGTCACCTCCGAAAGTTTGACCATTGACTGGCGTTGCAATCGCACGTGGCGCCGGGCGTCGCAAAACACGGCATGGTGTCTCCTGGGCTGTTCGATCGGCGACTTCGGAACCATAGCCTTTTTCCAGGCAAGCGGTATTCCCTGGCCGACGATGGCCATCATGGTCCTCGCGATAATCAACGGGCTGCTGACCTCGATTGCTCTCGAGACATTCATACTCGTGCGTCAAATGGATCTCGGGACTGCGTTCCGGACCGCAATCGGGATGTCATTCATCTCCATGGTCGCCATGGAAGTGGTGATGAATGCGGTTGACTGGTCGCTCACCGGCGGTGCCAAGCTGACTTGGTGGGTCATACCGATCATGCTGGCTGCCGGCTTCGTCACGCCGCTTCCCTACAATTACTGGCGGCTGAAGGCGCTTGGAAAGACATGTCACTGACAAGGCTGTTCGACGCTGGCAAGCAAATTGCGGCAAGGCCGCTTCTCTCGGCCATGGCCTTTGCACTGTTGTCGGTTGCTGCCTTCGCGCATCCCGAAATCCAGGAGACGAATCCCGTGGATGGCTCGGTGCTGGGGGAAGTTCCAGCCAACATAGTCATGACAGTTTCCGGTGACCTGCTCCTGACCAGGGTTCAGATGACGCATGATGATCAAGCTTCAATCAATCTGGACCTGGGTGACAAGAAGGAGTTCGCGGCCAGGTTCGAATTGCCCCTGCCTGACATGGGCAGCGGCACATACCTGATAGAATGGCGCGGACTTGCCGGCGACGGACATGTCATGCGCGGAACTTTCTCCTTTCGGGTCGATTGATCATTGCCGGACAACTGGCAGCTGGCATCGGCCTTCGTCAGGTTCCTGCTCTATCTTGGTGTCCTCTCAGGCACCGGCCTTGTCCTGATCCGGATTGTCTTCCGTCGGGAAACCGAAGCCATGCGCGGCTTGATGAACAAACAGGCAGGGGTTTTCGCCTTTCTCGCGCTGCTTGCATCCGGACTTGGTTTTGCCCTGTCGGGAGCCGCGCTGACAGGCGAGGCCAGCGGAATGATTGATTCCGGGTTACTGTATCTTGTCTGGCGATCTCCTGCCGGAACGGCATTCGGTCTTTGCACTGCTGGCCTGGCGATCCTTCTTGCCGGGCTCTGTGTTCCCGGTTCCCGGCCCTGGATTGCAGCCGCCGGAGGCGTGCTTGCACTCTGGTCCTTTGCCGTTGGCGGGCATATTGCAGAGTCGGGCAATGTCTGGCTCAAGCTCCTGCTGCTGGTGCATCTTGCTGCCGCCGCGTTCTGGATTGGCGTCTTGCTGCCGCTCCGCATGCTTGCCGGAAGTCGCGAGGGACTTGCCCAGGCTGCCGAATTTGGTCGGCGTTTCGGTCGTATTGCGGAATACGCCGTCCCGGTCCTGATTGCTGCAGGCGCCATAATGGCATGGCAGCTGCTTGGAAGTGTATCTGCCATCGTGACGACCGGATATGGAGTCACATTGCTCCTGAAAGTCGGTGCAGTGGGAGTGCTCCTGGCCGGTGCAGTGGCCAACAAGCTCCGCTTTGTTCCGGCCATGCGGAACGGCGACCGCGCGGCGGCTTTCGCTCTGCGTCGAACCATTGGGCTGGAAATGGCGGCGGTCTGCATCATTCTTGTCGCAACGGCCACGCTGACCACCCTGCAGGGAGCGCCGCTTCTGCAAACGGGGTAACCAGCGGGGCCTGACTTCCGCACCGGCTTCTCCGGCCCTTCACCGTACCCGCTGCCAGGCTGGCGCATTCCAGGCCGGGGATCCTGGCGGATACCGCGAGGAAGACGATAACCGATTTCTTCAGGCAACCTCGATTGCGGCAGGCAGTAGCACGTTTTCGAGAAGGTCCTTGGCCGCCTCATGTGTCAGGAAGTTCGGAGGTGGAAAATCTGCATGAATATTCCAGTCGTCGCCGGTGGCCTTCATATGGGCAGAAATCCGGGCGTCGAATTCACTCATCAATTCGTCGTGATCGTCCGAGTCTGCAAGATTCTTCAATTCATGCGGGTCTTCCCTCTGATTGAAGAGGAACTTCCGACGAGTGGGCTGACGCACGTACAACCAGTCCGTCGTCCGGATTCCCCGTTCGGGAACCGGCGTGAATTCCCCCCTTGCGCCATCATCCATCCTGAACGTCTGGTAGTGGATTGCATCCCTTCGGTTCGCGCCGCCGTCAAGCACCGGAAGATAACTCTCCCCATGAGCCTCGGAGAACGGTTTCGCCCCGGCAAGGTCCAGAAGGGTCACCGGAGTGTCCACACCGACATCGATCATCGCCAGGCTGCGCTGCCCGCCGGTGAACCGGCCGGGGTAGCGGACCAGAAGCGGCACCTGCATCGTGGCGCGGTATCCTTGCGGCTTGTAACCGCAATAGTATCCATGTTCCCCCAGCATGTCGCCGTGGTCACTCAGGAAAATCACCATGGTCTCGTCCGCGATTCCCAGCCGGTCCAGATGCCCGAGGATGCGACCCACATTGCAGTCGATGTTTGATATCATCCCGTAATATTCCGCGATAAAGACTCGCTGTTCCTCTTCGGTCTCGGGTTCCAGTTGCTTCTTGGCTCCGTGGGCCGCACGCGACCGTAGTGCGGCCTTCATGTTGCCGGCACAGTCGGTGCTGATCCGTTCGGTCTGAATCCGCACC
The DNA here is from genome assembly GCA_963664715.2 of Paracoccaceae bacterium. GTDB lineage: Bacteria > Pseudomonadota > Alphaproteobacteria > Rhodobacterales > Rhodobacteraceae > JAPOXR01. Next base: position 571,576 of record CAXXUY010000001.1, on the reverse strand, counting down.
TGATCCTCCGGTGAAAGCGTGCCTGCAGGGAGAGGCACTTCGGCCGGGTCGTACATGTTTCGCCAGTACTCGGGCATGTCATTCGGATGATGCGGCGGACCGTAGGAGATGAATCCAAAGAAGGGCCTTGCCGGATCCTCGGCCCGGGCCTCGTCAATGAACTCGATCAGGTGGTCGGTCTGGTAGTCGGGTTCGTATCTTCGGCAGCGATAGGGCTGATCGGTATCGCGATAGAAGATTCCGTCCTGATAGCTGTGGCCGCGGTTGAATCCGGCAAAACGCTCAAATCCGATACGCCGGTCCAGCGGCACGAATCCCGGCTTGGGGCCGCCCTCAAGATGCCATTTGCCGACATAGACTGTCTGATATCCCGACTCCGTCATTCGTTCGGCCAGGAACTCCTGGTCAGCACGCAGCGGCAAATGGTTCTGGGTCATCCCGTGGCCCTGCGCGTATTTGCCGGTCATCATCGAGGCACGGAACGGGCAGCAGAGCGGATAGCCGGAAAACGCGTTGTCGAAGGTCAGCCCCTCATACGCGAGACGTTGCAGGTTCGGGGTCTTGATGACGCGGTTGCCTGCGGGCGACATGCAGTCATAACGCATCTGATCAGCGTAAATCAGGACAATGTTCGGTCGTGACATGCAGCTACCCCCGATCTTCTACCCGGTCAGCCCGGTTGCCGGCGTGTGAAGCGTAAGTTCCATCATGTCTTCACCCCAGATGATCCTGCCCGAATAGACCTGCGCCATCTCGGCAATGCACCTTTCGCGGATTCCGGGAACCTCCATCTGTGGTGTGAAGTGTGTTGCAACCAGGGTCCCTACATTCTGTTCGGCAGCGAGACGTGCGATCTCCATGTGTCCCGATGCCGTCAACGGACCCGAGGTCGGCCTGAAGGTCCCGGAGACGAAGAAGCACATGTGGATGAGCAGATCGGCATCACTGGCAAGCGACGAGATGCCCTCGCAGGGACCGGTGTCACCGGAATAGACGAGAATGCCGTCATCGGCTTCGAGGCGAAAGCCATACGCGTCCATGTGGCCCGGCTGGTGAAAGACTGCCCGCGCGGTAACCTTCCAGTGGTCGGTCTCTATGACCTGTCCGTCCCGCAGCGGCACGATCCGGGGGTTCGGTCTGAGCCGCGGCAATGTACCGCCCCTGTCCAGGTAGACGCGCTGCGAACCGGGAGCGTTGATACGGCCCGTGATATCCGGATCCATAACGCCGCCTTCGCCAAAGAGCATGCTTGTCATGCGAACCGCCTGGACAGGGCCATAGACGGTCAATTCCGGGATCATCCCGGCACCCATATCCCACCGGGAATGGACCAACCTCGCGTAGTCAAGGATATGGTCGCTGTGAAGATGCGAAAGAAACAGCGTGTTCAGGTCTGTTGCTCGCTTGCCGGCACGGAGAAAGTTCTCATGCGCACCCGCCCCGTGATCGAACACGATCATTTCGTCGCCGATCTCAACGAGGTAACCCGAGGATGCGCGGTTCAACATCGGGGTGGGGCTGCCCGTACCAAGAAGGGTGATCTTCACGACGCTGTCCTGCGCTGGCGGGCGAGGCTTCGGGCCCGCAGGACAATGACGACGACTCCGAGCACGAGGAAGGCCGCTGCGACGGGACGTTCCGCAAAGATCAGGAGCCCGGAATCAGCCAGCCTTATCGACTGGCGAAACGCCTCTTCCGCGCCGCGGGCCAACACAAAGGAGATTATGAAGGCTGCCGGGCTGAAGCCGGACTTTCGCATGAACCAGCCGAGCACGCCTGCAATCATCATGATCCAGACATCGAAGAGATTACCTCGGGCAGCATATGCAGATACGAATGAAGTCAGGAAGATCATCGGATAGAGGATCTTCGCCGGGACCTTCAGGATCATGCGGCCCAGATAGGCGGCACCGTAGAAACCGATGATGCCATAGGCGGCGATGCCGACCAGCCCGGCCGCAAAGAGGCTGTAGATGATATCCCGCGAGGTCAGGAACAGGGTTGGTCCCAGCTGAAATCCGTGAATGTAGAACACGCTGATGAGGATCGCGGCGATGGTCGAGCCGGGAATGCCAAGGGTCAACAGCGGAGCCATCGAGGGGCCTGAAACCGCGTTGTTCGCAGCCTCGGGCGCCGCAACCCCTTCGAGGGCTCCCTTGCCCCATTGTTCCGGATTCCTGGCACGGCGCTTGCCCTCGCCATACGAGATGAATGCTGCAATCGATGATCCGAGTCCCGGCAACATTCCGATGAAGGCACCGATCAGCGAGGAACGGAAGACATGCGGAAGGCAGGTGCGATATTCGGCCCAGGAAAGGCGGTTCTTGGCCCTGTCGTCCTGCAAGGGATCCTGGAAGTCCTCGATTGTCTCATCTCGCTTCTCGAGTTGCTGAAACACCTCTGCGAAGACGAAGATGCCAATAATGACCGGTACCAGCGGAACTCCGCTCGTCAACTCGAAGAAGCCGAAGGTCAGGCGGTCCTGGCTGGTTATCGGGTCGAGGCCGATCGTCGCGATCAGGATACCGAACGCAGCGCTGGCAAGCCCCTTGAGAATGGAATCGCCGATGACCGACCCGATCACGACGAAAGCCGCGAAATAGATGGAGAACAGTTCGGGTGGTCCAAGCATGAGTGCGACCCTGGCGATGAGGCCGACGAAGAGAATCAGGAGAATGTCGCCAGTGAAGTCTCCGATGGCAGAGGACAGAGTCGCCACCTTCATGGCTTTCGTGGACAACCCGCGCTGGGACAGCGGAAAACCGTCGATCTGGGTTGCAGCTGCCGCCGCGGTTCCCGGCGTGTTGAAAAGGATTGCAGCTATGGATCCACCGTATCGTCCGGACTTGCCGATGACGTAGAGAAACGCCAGCGCGCTGAGCGGCTCCAGGTAGAAGGTGACCGGAATCAGCATGGCAATGGCCGCAGCCGACGTAAGGCCAGGAATGGCTCCGACAACCATGCCGATCAGCGCACCCAGCACGATCCACATCAGTACGGATGGAGTGCTGAATACTGTCGCAATGCCGGCGAATATCTCCAAGTCAGTAACCCTGTATCACGTCGAGGAGATCGAACCACAGGCCATAGGGCGGAAAGACGCCAAGGCCCACAAAGAAGATCAGGTGGTAGGCGGCTGGACAAAAGATGGCCGCCAGCACCAACCCGGCAACCGAGCGTATGCCGAAAAGGCAGAGAACCGCAGGTGCGGCAAGGGCCGTACTGACAAGATAGCCCAGATGGGCAATGGCCGCGATATAGGCAACTGATACAGTCGCCAGCGCAAGGATCGGAAGGATACCGGCGGCGAGTTGTCCTTCACTGCCTTCCGGACGCGCTCCCGCCAATTGCAGCAGTCCCAGTCCCGCCAACAGCAGCGAGCCACCCATCGGAAACACGCGCGGTCCGATGCCTCCCTGTTCCAGCACCTCGATGTCTGTGCTCGATACGAAGAACACCAGACCGATCACGAGCATTGCGAGGCCCAGAAGGGCCTCGCGGTTTGTGTGCCATCGCGGCATCTGTCCCTACTTGATCGACTCGATGATCGGCCGCACCGTGGCTTCAAGCTCTCGCAGGCGTGCCCTGGCCGCGTCGGGTGGAAGGTAGGCTGGCAAGAGACCCTTCGTCTGCATCTCGGCGCCATAGGGCTCGCTGTTCACGATCTCGCCAACATGGGCAGTAACCGTCTCGATGATCTCTGACGGCATACCCTTTGGTGCAAACATCGTGATCGGCGTGTTGACGAACTCGTAATTGAATCCAAGCTCTGCAACCGTGGGAATATGCGGCTGCAGTTCGTCTCTCTCCGGTGCGATCAGCGCGAGCGCACGCATTTCAGATTCAAATCCCCGGTTCTGCTGGACGCCGATGGTGGCAAAATCAACTTGGCCGCCGATGACAGCCGCTCGGACCTTGGCACCGCCAGCGAACGGAACGTCGGTTGCTTCCAGTCCATTGGCGTTCAGGAAACTCTGGCCGGAGACATGAAGAAACACGCCGCGCCCGGTATGGGCCCAACGCAACCCTCCGGGGTCGGCATTCGCCGCATCGATCAGGTCACCGAGTGCCTGGAACGGGCTGTTTGCCGGGACCACGATTGATGCCTGGAGACCACCGACCTGCGCGACGATCTCGAAGCTGTCAAATGGATTGATGGGGATGTCCTTGAAGATCGAGGCCATCACCAGCGCCCCGCCGGTTGTAATCAGGAAGGTCTGCCCGTCGGGACGCGCCGCAGCGGCCTCGGTCGCGCCATTGACGCCTCCCGCGCCCGGCTTGTTCACGATGTTGACTGGAACGCCCAGCCGTTCGGAAAGCGGGCCAAGCAGTGCACGGCCATAGGTGCTGGTTCCTCCGCCCGGCGGATAGGGTACGACAACGTTGATCGGCCGGCGCGGTTTCCAGTCAGCGGCGAAAGCCGGAAGCACACCTGTGCCAACGGCCATGGTCGCCGCGCCAGTTGCCAGAAATGTTCTGCGTTTCATGATCTTCTCCTTACCTTGATCGGCTGAAATCTTGAATCTGTGCGGCAGGATAACCTGACCCGGACGATTGCCAAAACGATTTAATTGGCCTTTTATATTGAGAATAGGAATAATGGATCATGAATATTCGCCTTCGCCAGCTCAGGGCATTCAAGGCAATAGTTGAGCATGGCACCGTTTCCGATGCCGCTGTTTCGCTGGGCCTGACCCAATCGACGGTCAGCAAGACGCTTGCCGGGTTCGAGAAGGAACTCGGGTTCCTGTTGTTCGACCGGCACGGCAGGCGCCTGAGCCTGTCGGAACAGGGGCGGATCTTCCTCCGGCAGACCGGCGACGTGATCGAGCTGCTGCAGGGGATCAACACGGCCGCTGCCGACATAAGGGACAACAAGGCGGTACGGTTCCGTGTCACTGCCATCGGTCCCTTGTCGATGAGCAGCTTTCTTCCGGTCGTTCTGGCAAGACATGCAGTTGAGTTTCCGAATTTCCGCTATGCAGTCGAGACCAAGACCAGGGCGGAAATCGATGACTGGATCGCGGGTCAGCATTCCGATGTGGGCCTGACCCTGCTCCCCGTCCAGCGCAGGCAACTCTCGACCCGGGCATTCGCACGAGTTCGGGCCGTGGCGATTGTCCCTGCCGGTCACGAGTTGGCCCAACGGCGCCATCTGGCGCCCGTTGACTTGCAGGACCACGACCTGATCATGCCGCGCTCCTCGGTCCGCCTGCGGAACCTCGTTGAAGCGAGCTTCATCCAGGCAGGCGTTGAACTGCGGTTGCGTTTCGAGACGTCGAATGCCGTTTCGACCGCAAACCTGGTTGCAGAGGGAAATGGAGTCGCGATCGTAGACCCCTTTACGCTCACGGGAATTCCGAGCGGGAAAATCCGGGCTTTACCCTGGGAACCGGCAACTGTCCTGAATTACGGGATGACCTGGTCGGGCAACCGTACACTCGAAATTCATGAAAGGAGGCTCATCGAACTCGCGGACGAGGTATCGCAGGTGATGGCAACGCAGCACGCGTCCTTTGCCCTGGCCTGACCTATCTGTTGGACTCGGCTTCCCGGATTTCCAACGTTCAGTTTGAGCGGCAAGAGGCGCACGGAAGTTCACGGTGGGGTCGATTGTCCGCCTGACTTGCCGGTTTCGGAAACGCGTTTCGGGCAAGGAAATCGCTTTCGGGACTTGATGTGTGGGCAGTATCGGATTCCGACGCCCCTCGAGGCAGTTCAGGGAGGTTGGAATGCCTGTTTTTCCGTTCCATTTCAACGAGCCGGAAGATCCATGCAGGAAACGCAACGCGTCATCCCTCGCCGTTGACCATATTGATCGCCTTCCTGTGAATTGCGTGGCGGCGAATCAGCTGCCGACTTGCCGGGTTCCGGTGAGGCCAGGAAGGATGTGCCGAGGGAATTCCTGGAGTTGCCCTCCGGCCCGCCAGGCGAAGACACATGGTATGGGTCGGAGATGCGATCGTGCTGAATTCAGGAGACTGATGGCTCTTCGGCCTGTCCGGAGAGGCGCACAATCGAGACAGACGGGTCGGTTTTCCTGCAGGACCGCAGTTTCGGGGATGCCTCTCGAAGGCAGGTACCCTCGCAATGTTCAGTCCGGATTTGCGCCAGGCCCATGAAACGGACGGCGACTTTCCCCGTGCAAGGCCTTCGATCCGTGTTGGCTGGAAATTCCACCGAAGCGACCTGTTGGCTGCAGTCGGCGCGTCAGGCCTGCGAGTAATTGCACGACAATCGGGACATTCCCAGTTCTCAAGCCATCGGGATGAGGCTGCACGCCGCAACCTGCACGGTGATTGGCAACTCGCCGCTTCTGCAGTCCCGCGCCAACCTCGATGGCCGTACAGCCCGAACGTGGATTCATTCCCCGCACAGACTCGACCGGAATCAGGAAATCGATGCCTTTGCCTTTGATGCGGATCAGACCCATAATGCCATGATCCGCGGAGACATCCGCGCCATCGGGCTTCTGGTCAGGAATGCCGATTCCGGAGTTCTGATCCGACTTGGCCAACTGATTGCAAATGCAGGGACCGACAATCTGGAACTCAAGTGAATAATTCCGTCAATTACGTCATCCCGTTTTCATTGGACGAGTATGCAGACCGAACCGCCCGTGTCCGGTCGATGATGCGGGAACGCGGACTGGACCTGCTGATTTGTCAGGATCCGGCGAATATGTGCTGGTTGACCGGCTACGACAGCTGGTCATTCTATACGCCCCAGGCAGTCGTTCTTTGTGTGTCGGAGGACTGGCCGATATGGTTCGGACGACCGCAGGACTTCCGGGCAGCACAGGTCACGACAATCCTGCCCGACTTCAGGCTTGCCTGCTTCGACGAAGCGCTCGTCCATCACCCGGAGCGCCATCCGTTCGACGACCTTTGTATCCTGCTGTGTGATCGCGGATACGGGCGAGCCCGGATCGCGGTCGACATGGATGCCCACTACTACACAGCCCGGGCGCACGGCCATCTCGTCAAGGGGATGCCGGATGCCAGGTTCGAGGACAGCCGGGAACTGGTCAACTGGGCAAGGGCGGTCAAATCGGACGCCGAACTGCAATACATGCGGCAGGCTGGCCGGATCTGTACCGCGGCCCTGAATGCAGCTGTATCGGTCGTGGCGCCGGGGGTGCCGGAGTCCATTGTGGTTGCGGAGATCTACAAAACGCAGACCGTGGGAGCCGAAGGCTTCAGCGGCGACTATACCAGCCTGTGCCCGCTGATCCAGGTCGGCGAAGGCACGAGCACGCCGCACCTGACATGGTCCGAAGCCCCTTTGCCCGACAATGTCCTCGTCACGATCGAAATCGCCGGCGCCAGGCGGCATTACACGGCGCCGATCACGCGTACGATTCATCTCGGCAAGCCACCGCGGGAAATATCCGATCTCGCGGAGGTCATCGTTGATGGCGTCGATGCAGCGTTGGACATGGCGCGTCCCGGCGCAACCTGCGAGCAGGTCGAGGCAGCCTGGCAATGGACGCTCAACCGCAATGGCCTCGAGAAGAAAAGCCGTGTCGGCTACTCCATCGGCCTTGCATTCCCTCCCGACTGGGGCGAACGAACGATGAGCCTGCGCCCGGGCGATACGACCGTCCTGGAGAGTGGCATGTGTTTTCATATCCAGTCCGGTGTTTGGCTTGACTCGTTCGGCGCTGCGATTTCGGAGCCGTTTGTCGTCACGGAGGGAGGCGGGGAACGTCTATGCAACGTCGAGCGGCGACTCATCGTCATCGACTGACCCAGTCGCGGGCATTGCTTGCGACGAGTGCCAGCAACGCCTGGACACCGGCATCCGCAGGATCTTCATGGCCGGCACAGTCGATGTGGCGTTGACTGCGCAGCCGGCGTTCGGCGGTGATCCGGTCCATGACGCGATTGATCGGGATTGCCTCTCCGTCCCGTGACAACAACAACAGGTGGCAGGCGGAGTCGTCCCAACGGTACAGGTCAGCGAGTTAGTTGGTGTCTTCCTGTACCCTGACAAGGAGAGGCTCGAGAGCCGCTCTCGAATTCGCTCGACGACATTGCCCGTGCATGAGTCATGGTCCGTTCCCAACAGTGTTGTCGTGGCGCAGCAGTCGTGCGCCCTCAAGGATGCAAACCGGATTCGATCCACCCGGGGTCAGGGTCAAAAGCCCTTCAGGAAAAACAACCCATGGCCCTCCGGTCACTGATGTTCGCAGGGAGGCGCAAATATTCACTTGCGTCGGCCTGCTGGTCGATGTCGGAACCGGACAAGACCCACCCCGGTTTCGCCATCGTGCCCTGCATGTCATGAATGCGGGCCCGCGCAGCTGGATCATTTGGATGCCACCTTCGTCATCCGGTCCGGCAACCGGCATGCCAAGGGGCCGTTCGCAGTATCCCCTGGACTGCCTGGAGTTTCCCGACATTTCCGGCTGTGCAGGCCTTGACAGGCGGAGTCCCTGGTTGAACCCGACTCCGCTCCCGCCACGGTGAAACCAGGAAGCCAAAATCACAACAGACGAAACAACGAAGGAAATCTGTTCAATTCCGGCACTACAGGGCAGGTTGTGTCACTCGCAGGCTTCACCGAATGGCCGGGATACTCCTGCCGGGGAGTACTTCCAGCCATGCAAGCGCGGGGATTCCGGAATCGCGTACCGCGGGTTGGCCGTTGCGCTGGCAAGTCAGGCTTTCAAGGCCTTGAACGGCACCCGCTTTTCCGACGGGGATCCGAATTCACTTCCCGTGTGATGCACAATAATTTTGCACTTCATTGTCCATAATTGACATGTGTTGGTATGAATTATGCCAAAAGACAGAAATATAGCGCAGATATTGCACCAAGAATGGCATATATTGGTAGTATCACGAAACTGGAGGCCAGAACTTATGGGACCATTTCCGCACAGTTCAAGGAAGGCAGAAATCAGCCCTGACAACCCCGCAGGAACCAATGGGATCGAGTTCGTCGAGTTTGCCCATCCCGACCCGGATGCACTTCGCGGCCTGTTTGCCAAAATGGGGTTCGTACAAACGGAAGCGCACAGTTCCAAGAGGATCGAATTGTGGCGGCAAGGCGACATAACTTACGTCCTGAATGCCGAACCTGGTTCGATGGGGATGAATTTCGCCGACATGCACGGACCCTGCGCTCCATCGATGGCGTGGCGGGTCGCCGACGCCAACCTGGCGTTCCGGCATGCCCTGTCATGTGGAGCGAAGCCCTATGAAGGCGGCGGAAAGGTCATGCACGCCCCGGCCATCATCGGAATCGGTGGAAGCCTCATCTATTTCCTGGACCGCTGCGGAGACGATCGCAGCATGTACGACGAGGAATTCCGCTCGTCAGGAAATTCGACAGCCAAACCAGGAGGCGCCGGCTTCTACTATCTCGATCACCTCACGCACAATGTGCACCGCGGGAACATGGATGCATGGTGCCGGTTTTACGAGGACACCTTCAATTTCCGCCAGATCAGCTTCTTCGACATCGAAGGAAAGCTCACCGGCCTGTTTTCACGGGCCATGACATCTCCCTGTGGTCGGATCAGAATACCTGTCAACGAGAGCGCCGACGACAAGTCGCAGATCGAAGAGTATCTTCGTCGATACAATGGCGAGGGAATTCAGCACATTGCCGTCGGGACCGACGACATTTATGCCTCGGTCGGAGCGATTTCATCCCGTGGACTTGCTTTCATGCCAAAACCGCCGGAAACGTACTATCGGCAGTCCATTGAGCGGGTTCCCGGACATACGGAACCAATTGAAGAGATGTCCAGATACGGAATCCTGATTGACGGCGAGGGCGTGCTTGACGGCGGTGAAACCCGGATCCTCCTCCAGGTCTTCTCGAAGACGGCCGTCGGGCCGATCTTCTTCGAGTTCATCCAGCGCAAGGGAGATGAAGGCTTCGGAGAAGGCAATTTCCGGGCACTGTTTGAATCCATCGAACAGGACCAGATCGAAAGAGGCGTTTTGACTGCCCGTTGAGCAGTCCAGGCATCAAGGAGAAATCCTGAACGGTGCCGGTCCCGGTGCCGTCTTGTCTCATGCACCAAACCCGGACGCGGCTCAGGAACCGGGCACCGGGAGGGCGGCATCCTTCTTGGTGTGGTTCAGCACGATCTGGCTGTGCACCCGAACAACACCTTCCTGGCAAAGAAGAACCTCGTGGATAAGGCGGTTCAGGCCGCCCAGGTCCTCGCAATAGACGCGCAGCAGGTAGTCCGCACTTCCCGTGAGAGTCCACGCGCTGACGATTTCCGGGCGTGCGGCGGCTAACTCCTCGAATGAATTCGCAATTTCCCTGGAATGAGTGCCGAGGGTAACCTGGACAAATGCCTGGAGATGCAAGCCGAGACGAACCGGATCCAGAATGGCCGTACAGCCGATTATATATCCTTCGGCCTGCAATCTCTGGCGCAATCGGTTTGCCTGCGAGGGCGACAGGTTCACGAGCGCACCGAGTTCCTGTGAAGTGACCGATGCATCCCGCTGCAATTCCGACAAGATCTTTCGGTCGGTTTCACTCAGCATTCAAATTCTCCGGCAATCCATGGCCAGAATTGGATGATAGCCTCAGACAGACGGGCCTGCCAGTGAACTTCGTCAACTCATGCCCTGACGGAGGAAGTCAGATACGGCTGAAAACGAATGCACGCTGCAAGGTGGTCTGCCGGACGCTCATCGATATGGTGTTCTCGTGCTGATTACCGAAGTCTCGGCATCCGACGGGCCGTGCCGGACGTCGAGATTCACGACCCTGAACGCCATATTTGAAATGGTCATGAAAAAGGTCAATTTTGTTCGACAAATTCCCTAGATGTCGGTAATCATTACTCTCGATCACCATCAGGTATCGTCAAGTATAAAGGAGACATAAAGTGGGGAATGATCACGCAATCCAAGCCGTGCGCGCGTCGGCACGGAGAACCTTACGAAACACGGCTGCCGGCCTGGCCGCCGTCGCGGCGACGATGGGGTCGACGGCCGCCTTGGCGTCGGGCCACCTGGACGAAATTACGGTCGCCTTCTTTCTGGAGTGGCCAATGCCCTTCCAGCATTCCAAGGTGATGGGCAAATATGACGAGGCTCTGGGTGTTACCGTGAACTGGAGAGCCTTCGACACCGGAACAGCCATGTCGGCCGCGATGGCCTCCGGTGACGTGCATATCGCAGTCAGCCAGGGTGTCCCGCCATTCGTCGTCGCAACCTCGGCAGGACAGGACCTTCAGATCATCGACGTGGCAGTTTCCTATTCCGACAATGACAACTGTGTTGTCGCTGCAAGACATGAAATCGACCAGTCAAGCGTGGATGAACTTTCGGGGCTGAAAGTCGGTGTTCCGATCGGAACAGCTGCGCATTACGGCTTCCTGAAACAGATGGAACATTTCAAGATCGACGTCTCGACACTGGAGGTCGTTGACATGGCACCTGCCGAAGGCGCCGCTGCACTGGCACAAGGCTCGCTTGACATGGCATGTGGCTGGGGTGGAGCACTTCGCCGCATGCTGGAACATGGCAACGTCCTGTTGACAGGAGCCGAGAAGGAGGAACTCGGCATACAGGTCTTTGACGTGACGTCGTCTCCTGCCTCGTTCGTGGAGGAAAACTCGGATCTGGTCGCAAAGTTCGTTGCCGTCACCGCAGAGGCGAATGCCATGTGGAATTCCGGAGAGCACACTGCAGAAATGTTGCCTGTGATTGCCGCGGATGCGGGCAATGACGAGGAAACCAGCGCCGCGACCATGGAGACCTTCCTGTTTCCGTCGGTTGAGGACCAGCTGTCAGAAAAATGGCTTGGCGGTGGAACGCAGACCTTCCTCAAGGAGGTCGCTGACTTCTTCGTGGCGACCGGAAACATCCCGTCATCCCGCGACACCTATGTCGACGCTGTCAACACGGGTCCTCTGAGCTCCGGCCAGTAGACCAAATATCGGCCGCGGCGGATAAGCCGCCGCGGCATCTCTTTCCGCGCCAGCTGGGAACCAGTGTATGACAGGCCTTAACATCAATGCTGTGTCCATGCGTTTCGAACTCGCGAACGGCAGTCACGTCCAGGCGCTACAAGATATCAACCTCCACGTGAAGAACGGGGAGATTGTGTCGGTACTTGGTCCCTCGGGCTGTGGAAAGACCACTCTTCTCAATATCGTAGCAGGTTTCCTGGCACCGACGCAGGGATCTGTTGAACTGAACGGTTCCGCAGTCACGGGGCCAGCATCCGAGCGCGGCATGGTCTTCCAGCAGGGAGCGCTCTTCGAATGGATGAATGTCAGTCAAAACGTGGCTTTTGGCCCCAGCATGAAGGGCATGAGGAAGGCACAGCGTGACGATATCGTCAATCACCTGCTCGAAACCGTTGGCCTCCAGGACTTCAAGGAGAAAGCGGTCTATGAACTGTCCGGCGGCATGCAGCAGCGCGTGGCACTTGCACGATGCCTGGCCAATGATCCGGACGTGATCCTGATGGACGAGCCACTCGGGGCACTTGACGCATTGACCCGCGAAAAAATGCAGGGACTCGTTCTAAAGCTGTGGAAGGAAACCAGCAAGACAATCATTCTCATCACGCATTCGGTTGAAGAGGCATTGCTGCTTGGGGAACGCCTGCTCGTGATGGCGCCGCGTCCCGGACGGGTGCACAAGGAATACCAGTTGCCGTTTGCCGAACTGGGTGTCGGTGCCGACCTGCGTGAAATAAAGAAGATCGAGGGGTATTCGCATACCCGTGAGGAGATCCTGGCGATGATCTGGGACATGGAAGAGGAAATCATGGGCAGAACGGAGCAGGAACAGTGATTATCGCCCTGATCTATTTATCCGCGTTTGTCCTTGCGTTTCTGATCGTCCGCCTGGTTTCCAGGTTCATTAAGTCCCGGGCCGACTTCACCTCGCTGAAAACCGTGACCTTTGGTGACGAGAGCACCGTGGTTCCGGACCGCGCGGCAACTGTCATCTCGGTCGTGTGCATCTTCCTGATCTGGGGAGCGTTTACCGGCTCGAAGCTCACTCTCCTGCATGTGCCCGGGCCATTCATCGGTGACACGTCATTCAGCTACACCGCTGTGAATGCTTCCGGAGAGCGAGACGACGCCACGGTTTTCGTGAGGGTCCACCGTGTTGGAGAAAAGGTCGATCCCCCCGAACTGGAAGGCGAGGACTCCGGCTTTGCCAAGAACGATGCCACAACAGTCCAGGCATGGCGCAGCGGAATTGTGCGCACCACCCGCAATGACGATGGTGCCGAGGAAGAAGGATACCGGATCGCTGCTGTTGAAGGGCAACCGATTGAGCCCGGAGCCGAGGTGAAGGTCGAGGACGGCACCGTGTTCATGACACCCAAGGGCAGCCTCAATTTCGAACCGACCAAGGGTTGGCAGATGGAGAAGATCTGGCTGCCACCTCCCGAGGATGTCTGGTCCCGGCTCGTGGAAATCGCCTCAGAGGGTTACCGGAATTTCACGCTTCTCGAGCATCTGGGATGGTCACTGCTGAGAGTGGTTGCCGGGTTTGCACTCGGCTCGCTGATTGGCATTCCGCTCGGATACGCGATGGGACTGTCCAACTGGTTCCGCGGGTGGTTTGATCCGATCGTCGAGTTCATGCGACCGGTTCCGCCGCTTGCACTGATTCCACTGGTGATTATCTGGTTCGGTATCGACGAGACCGGCAAGATCGTGCTGCTGTTCCTCGCCGCCCTATGGATCATGACCATCGCAGCTCGTGCCGGCGTGTCCGGAGTGAACGTGTCGAAGATCCATGCTGCCTATTCACTCGGTGCGTCCCGCTGGCAGATCATGCGACATGTGATCGTGCCGAATTCGCTGCCTGAGATCTTCACCGGGGCGCGGGTCGCCATGGGAGTCTGCTGGGGCACGGTGGTGGCGGCCGAATTGGTGGCAGCAGAAAAGGGTGCAGGACAGATGATCGTGGCGGCATCCAAGTTCCAGCTCACCGATATCGTGATCATGGGAATCGTCCTGATCGGAGTCATCGGCTACGGCATCGACATCCTGATGCGTTCGATGGAACGCGTTCTTGTTCCCTGGAAGGGCCGTTCGTAGGTCAATGCAGCACCTGCGGAGCCAGGATGCTTGATTGCAGGCTCATCTGCGGGCACCCGGAATCCCTCCGAAGTTCAGCCCGCAGTGATCCTGTTCGCTTCCGTCCCATTCCGGCGGTTGCCGCCTCTCTTCCGGCGACCGTGCCGGTCAGCGGGTGTGCAGATCTGACACCGCAAGGCCGCGCCAATTCCCGAGATTTTCGCCTGTCATTCTGATACCTTCTGGTTTCACTATCCGGCTGTCACGTCTGCAGAAGCGTTCATTGCATGCAAAGACCTGTCCGTAAGAATCGGCGCCGCGGCCGAACTGCCGCTTCAACCTCCGAGATCCGGGCCCCGTTCATCCTGCGCAAGCTGGAGAGTTTCAACGTGTTGGGAGAAGAGGGCCTGTGCCTGATCGAGGAAAACGCCGACCGGATCCTCTCCGAGACCGGAATGGAGTTTCATGCTGACCCGGAGATCCTCCAGGTCTTTTCCGAAGCGGGGTGCGACGTCCAGGACACGCGTGTCCGGTTTGCCCCCGGATTTTGCCGCCGCACCATCCAGGCAACAGCGCCCCGACAGTTCATGCAGCACGCCCGCAACACCGCAAACGGTGTCCAGATTGGAGGAAACGCCACCGTGCTGTGCCCTTCATGGGGGCCACCCTTCGTGCATGATCTTGACCGCGGGCGGCGCTACGCGACCTATGAAGACTTCAGGACATTGGTGAAGCTGCACCACAGCCTGCCCTGGCTGCATCATTCGGGTGGTGTTGTGTGTGAGCCTGTCGACCTGCCTGCGAACAAGCGCCACCTGGACATGCTCTACGCACATATACGCCTCTCCGACCGCGCATTCATGGGAGCATTCATCGGGGCGGAACGCGCGGGTCATGCCATCGACATGGCGAAGATCGTGTTCGGCGATGCGTTCGTAGCCGGGAACGCGGTTCTGTACTGCGTGTCGAACACGAACGCACCACTGGTCATGGATTCCCACATGTCTGGAGCTCTCAAGACCTACGCACGAGCCGGACAACCGGTTGCCTGCACGCCATGGGTCCTGACGGGCGCCATGTCTCCGACAACGGTTGCAGGTACGCTGGCACTGGTGCTGGCCGAGTCGCTGGCAACGCTGAGCCTTGTTCAACTCGTGTCTCCCGGTGCGCCTTGCCTGATGGGCAGTTTCGCCTCGACAATGTCGATGAAATCGGGCGCACCGACATTCGGCACGCCGGAGGCAGGGTTGATGGTTCTGGCTGCCGGGCAACTCTCCCGCCGCCTGGGCGTTCCGCTGCATACGGTGGGAACCCTCTCCTCCTCCAAGCTGCCCGACGGGCAAAGCCAGCAAGAGGCGGCATGGGGACTCCTCATGTCGATGTTCGCGGGTGCCAATGTGATCAACCACGCAACCGGCTGGCTGGAAGGCGGGCTGGTGACGTCCTTCGAAAAGACGGTCATTGACCATGATCTGTGCGGAAAGGTCGCGCGGTTCTTCGACGGAATCGATCTCAGCGAGAATGCGCAGGCCATGGCGGCCATCGCCTCCACCGGACCGGGTCAGCATTTTCTCGGATCCGATCACACGCAGGCCAACTTCCTGACCGCGCTCTTCCGCCCGCTCACACCCGATGACAATTCTTTCGAACAGTGGCAGGCGGCAGGCGGCGAAGACTCCTCGACCCGTGCCAACCGGCTCTGGAAGGAACAACTGGAGTCCTACGAAGACCCGGGCCTTGACCCGGAGGTTGATGCCGCGCTCCAGGATTACATTGCAAGGCGAAAGTCGGAAGTGCCCGACAGGAGCTATTTCTGATGGGGCGAACACTGATTGTCGGCGGCGGCGCAATTGGACTGAGCGTGGCATACCACCTGACAAGGCGCGGTATGCAGGACGTGCTTCTCCTCGAGCGCAACCAACTGACATCGGGTACATCCTGGCATGCAGCAGGAATTGTCGGCCCGCTTCGCTCAACTCTGAACATGACCCGGCTTGCCTCCTATGCACTGGACCTGTTTCCTGCGCTTGAAGAAGAAACCGGCATGGCCACGGGCTACAGGCGTACCGGAGGCTACTGGCTGGCGCGGGAACCGGCACGACTCGACGAACTGCATCGAATAGCCGATCTGGGCGTGACGCAGGGGCTGCATCCTCGAGTCATTCCAGCGAAGGAGGTCGAACTGGCAGGGTTGGTGGATCTCTCGGCCCACCTTGCTGCCCTCTACGTGCCGGAGGATGCCAACGTCAATCCGGTCGATCTCTGCATGGCCTATGCGCGCGGGGCAAGGACGGGCGGAGCGGATATCGAGGAAGGCGTCTGCGTGGAAGGATTGACCACGGAGAACGGCCGTGCCACCGGCGTGAGACTGGTTGATGGCGTCAACATCACCGCAGAGACTGTGATCCTTTGCACGGGGGCCTGGAGCCGGGAGATTGCAGCAACCGCAGGGGTTGCACTGCCCTTGCAGGCGGTCGAGCACATGTATGTGGTGACTGAACCTGTATCCGGCCTGCCTGATCCCTTCCCCGTCATCCGTGATATGGATCGCGGCATATACATCAAGGGCGATGCGGGCAGGCTGGTAATCGGCGGTTTCGAGCCCGACGCCAAGTGCTGGGACCCCTGCAGCCCGGAGAGCGACCGGGCATTTCTTGAGTTGGCTGAAGACTGGGACCAGTTTGGCCCCTTCATGGATGCAGCACTCGAGTTGATGCCGGACCTGGAAAATGTGGGCATTCAGCGTTTCATGAATGGCCCCGAGAGTTTCACGGCGGACACCCGGCCCTTGATCGGTGAAACCCCGCAGGTGGACAGGCTGTTCGTTTCGGCAGGAATGAACTCGGTCGGAGTGATGTCGTCTGCCGGTATCGGGCGCGCCCTTGCCGACTGGGTACTGGATGGCCATCCACCCATGGACATGTGGGAGGTCGACCTGGCACGCGTCGACCCGTTGGCTGCCCGGCCAGCTCATATGGCCACCCGAATGCAGGAGGCGGTTGCGGACCTCATTGCCCTTCACTGGCCCTACAAGCAACCCAATGCCGGGCGCGGTCTGCGCAAGTCTGCATTGCATGACCACTGGGCAAGAGAAGGTGCGGTCTTTGGTCTCACTGCCGGCTGGGAGCGGGGACTGTGGTATGCCCGGGAGCCATCCGAGCGCAATCTGCCCTATTCGGTCGGCGAACAGCCCTGGCATCGCATCGCCAGGAGAGAAGCAGCCGCACTTGCATCAGGTACAGCACTGATCGATCTGTCTCCATTCACAAAGCTCGACATCTCCGGTGAAGACGCGCTGGAGTCACTCAACCGGCTGAGCACGGCACAGCTGGATGTGGAACTCTACCGAACTGTCTACACGCAGCTTCTGAACGAGCGCGGCGGAATCGAAGCGGATGTCACGATCACACGGCTCCGTCCGGACCGGTTCCATCTGACCTCGGGTGCCGCAACGCGGATGAAGGATCTTGCATTCCTGCGGCGACACCTCGATGGCCATGTGGAAATCTCGGACCGCACGGAAGAGTTCTGCACCATCGGCGTGATGGGAGCGGGCAGCCGGGACCTGATCTGTGGCCTCGCCGAAGCCCCGCCCGACATCGACGTCAGCCACTGTGGAGAATCAATGCTGGCCGGAGTTCCCTGCCGGCTGACCCGGGTCAGTTTCGTGGGCGAACTCGGATTCGAGGTCACCGTGGCCGCAAACCAGGCCAGAACCGTTTTCGACGCTCTTGCCGGAGCCGGAACCACGCCCATGGGTCACTATGCGCTGGATGGTTGCCGGATCGAGAAGGGTTTCAAGCATTGGGGACACGATCTTGGGCCGGGAATCACGCCACTGGAAGCCGGCCTCGGGTTCAAGATCTCCTGGGAAAGGGAATTCACCGGCAGGACCGTGCTGCTGGGCCAGCGCGCCGAAGGGGTTCGGCAGCGGCTGGTGCTGATGCATGTCGCAACCGGCGCACTCATGCTGCATGATGAACCGATCTATGAGGATAACGCCCATGTCGGGCTGACCACTTCCGGCGCGGTGGGGCCACGCACGGGGCTCAACCTTGCATTCGGGCTGGTGTCGACAGCCCCCGGCGAAACCCTGGACGAAACCTGCGCACGCAGTTTTCAACTGCGCGTTGCAGGACGGGAATATGCGGCAAGACCACTAAGGCATGCTCCCTTCGACCCGGAAGGTACGCGGATGCATGCATGATGGAAGCGCATGCTGTCATCATCGGCGGCGGCGCCATGGGCGTTTCCCTGCTCTACCATCTGGTCAAGCAGGGATGGCAGGACGTTGTCCTGGTCGAAAAGAACGATCTCACGCACGGGTCAACCTGGCATGCGGCCGGGCTGTGTACCCATTTTGCCCATGATCCCACGATCCAGGAACTCCGGGCGACCTCCATTCGGCTCTATCGTGACATCCTGCCTGCAGAAACAGGTGAAGATTGCGGATTTCACCCCTCAGGTGCCATGCGCATCACCGGAAATCCCGACCGGATGGATGAGTTCCGTCATATTGCCGGACTTTCGGAATTCACCGGTTATCCCATGGAGGTACTGACACCGGATCGGATTGCCGAATTGCATCCGCTTGCAAGGCTGGATGGACTCATCGGCGGGATCTACGAGCCGGATGACGGCCATGTGGATCCAAGCCTCTGCACGATCGCCATGGCCAGGCTCGCCAGCCGCGGCGGAGCCATCATCTGGCGGAAATGCCCGGTCAGGGCCATTCGGCGGGAAGGTGATTGCTGGCTTGTCGATACGGCCAGGGAGCCGATCCGTGCCCGCCATATCGTGAACGCGGCAGGCACCTGGGGTTGGGAAGTCGGCAAGATGATTGGCCTGGACATTCCCTCTGTCCCCGTACTGCACCAATACCTGGTGACCGATTCGGTCCATGCCGTTGCAGACCGGCAGGCGGCAGGCCTGCCGGAACTGCCGATCATCCGCGATCCGGAGGACAGCTGGTACGTGCGGCAGGAGCGCGCCGGACTGGTACTCGGACCCTACGAAAAGGACGCGCAGATATGGGGCGTGGATGGTATTCCCGCCGAATTCGGCGCCGACCTGATGCCGCCTGACCTGGACCGGGTCGAACACATCATCACCGCAGCCATGGCGCGCATTCCCGCGCTTGAAACTGCAGGCGTGAAATCGGTGATAAACGGCCCCATAACCTTTACGCCTGATGCCAATCCGTTGATCGGACCGGCGCACGGACTGCCGAATGCGTGGCTGCTCACCGGCTCGTCAATGGGTGTAATGGAGGGTGGCGGAGCTGGCTGGTTCCTTGCCCACTGGATGACGAGGGGCGCACCTCCTCTTGACGCTCTCGCCGTGGACAGCCGCAGGTTCGGCAATTGGGCCGATCGTGAGTACCGAGTTGCAAAGGCGATCGAGTGTTTTGGCCTGCAGTTTGGCGTGCATTACCCGAGAGAGGAACGCCCTGCCGGGCGCGGCCTTCGCAAGTCGCCGCTGCATCAACTGATGCTGGATCGCGGAGCGGTCATGGGAGCGGCCCACGGCTGGGAACGGCCAAACTGGTTCTCCGACCGGAAGGGCGATGTTGCCCGGGACAGTTTCAGGCGCAGTCACTGGTTCAGCCACGTGGCAAGGGAGTGCCGAACGGTGACCGAGACCGCGGCACTTTCTGACTTGTCATTTTTTTCCAAGTTCAATGTTCACGGGCCGGATACGGAGCGTTTCCTGTCCGCGCTGGGGGCCAACAAGCCTCCAGGGATCGATCGCATCGGTCTGACCCACTCGCTGACAACAGAAGGCGGGGTATTGTCGGAATTCACCGTGGCTCGACTTGCCGAGGACCGGGCATACCTGACCTCGGCAGCCGCGGCGGAGGAGATCGACTCCGATCTGCTCATGCAACATGCACGGGGATTTGACGTGGCGGTCGAGAATGTGACCGACTCGATGGCCGTGATCGGCCTGATGGGGCCGATGGCCGCAGAAATCCTCGGGGCATGCAGCGATGATGAAATCAGGTTTCCGTGGCTCGCAAGTCGCCAGATTCACGTGGCTGGCTGCCGGGCTCTTGCCATGCGCATGTCCTACATTGGCGAATTCGGATGGGAATTGCATGTCGAACCAGGCAGTGCCGCGCGTGTATTCCTGGCCCTGGAGAATGCTGGCAGCACACTCCCGACCGGCCTTTACGGGGCTTTTGCTGCCAATTCCATGCGTCTTGAAAAGGGCTATCGCACCTGGGGTGCTGACCTGACAACTGAACGCTCACCCATCGAGGCGGGGCTGGGTGCCTTCATGCGGACCGGAGAGCATGATTTTCTCGGAAAGGCGGGGTTGGCTTCCAGGACGAAAGACTGGGAAATGGTACTGCTCGAAATCGAAGCCGGAGAGGTGGATCCGTTCCATTCCCACACTCTGTGGCAGAACGAACTCCCCGTCGGATTCGTCACGTCAGGCGATTATGGCCACCGAACGGGAAAGACACTGGCGCTCGGATACCTGCGAGATCCGGCAGCGCGCGGGGAATTGAGAATTTCGATCCTTGGTGAGCGCCGTTATGCCACGATCCTCGACCAGCCACCGTTCGATCCGGAGAATCTGCGGCCCAGGGCCATAGGAGAAGACTCATGAACAACCACAGGCTTCACACAGACTGGACGCTTCAGGGAACGGCCGCACGCCGCGACAAGTATTTTGCGGCATCCCTGACCCGCTTCACACCGTTCAGGGACCCAATTGTATTCTGCAAGGGCGAGGGGCAGTACCTCTGGGATACCGAGGGCACGAAATACATCGATCTTCTGGGGATGAATGTGTGCATCTCGGTTGGCCATTCACATCCGCGTGTCGTGGCGGCGGCCATGGAACAGGCACGGGAACTGACCAACTGCACGACCATGTTCTACCATCCGACACCTGCACATCTTGCCGAGGAATTGGCCAGGACAATGCCTTCGGGACATGACTGGGTCGTGCACCTGACAAACTCCGGTGCCGAGGCGATCGATCTGGCATTGACCATGGCACGCACCTTTACCGGTAATCTTGACGTTCTGGCACTGAGGACCGCCTATCACGGACCCACTTCAGCAGCCCAGTCCGTCACCGGCATCTCGGGCTGGCGCCATCCGGGTATCCCGGGAAACGTGGCGTTCGTGGCCGAACCCAACCAGTATCGCGGGATATTCGGTGCTGGTGCGCAGCCATATCTGGACGAGATCGAGCGCACCATTGCCTCAGCTACATCCGGGCAGGTCGCAGCAATTGTTGTCGAGAGCATCCAGGGCTATGGCGGCATCATCGAGCCTCCTCCCGGCTACATGTCCGGGGCTGCGGAACGTATCCGTTCGGCAGGAGGCCTGTACATTGCCGATGAAGTTCAGTCGGGTCTTGGACGGACCGGACAGCATTTCTGGGCCTTCGAAGCCGATGGCGTGGTTCCGGACATCGTCGTCATGGCGAAAGGGCTGGGAAATGGTTTTCCGATAGGTGCTGTCGTGGCGCGCAAGGAGGTTGCATTGCCGATGGCCGAGAGGTTCATGTTCCATACCTACGGCGCGAACCCGACTTCCTCAGCAGCAGCCCGTTCGGTTCTGGCGGTCCTGCGTGATGAGGAGTTGCAGGAAAATGCCCGGATTGCCGGGCGCGCGTTGTTGGACCAACTCAAGCAATTGCAGAAGTCGCATAAGGCAATCGGCGATGTGCGCGGCAAGGGGTTGATGCTGGCAATCGAGATCGTCAGTGACCGCAGAACGAAAGCGCCGGACCGCGATACCACTGCTGCGGTATTCGAGGCCTGCCGCCAGCAGGGGCTGATTCTATCGAAATCAGGACCGTTTCAATCCGTCCTGCGAATGGTTCCACCGTTGTGCCTGTCACTTCAAGATGTCGAACTCACTGTCGAAGGACTGGACGCAGCCTTCCGCCATCTCTAGTGGCAATCCGGCGACGCTCTCGCAGATCGCGCCTCACAACTGGCGTTTCCCGGACTTGCCGTGACAAGCAGTTGCGCTGGCAGAGTTTCCCGACGCCGGGCGGGACGCTTCCGGCTCGACCATAGCCAGTACGGAGAAGTGCCGAGCCGCCGGCAAGGATGCGGCAGCCCGGCGCGTGGTTGACGCAAGATCTGTTCTGCGGTGCCACTCAACGATGCGTATTCGGCCAGTTTGCCTTGTCTGCCAGATAGTTGGCCAACGGGTGGTCTTCATTCACGACTTGCGGTCTGAACCTCATCCGGCGTTGACGAATCCGCTGATCCGCCTACTCCGCAAACGTGCCTTCATGTACCTGCCTACCGCCCTGGCCGCCCAGCGGAATGATGTGGCTTGCGTCTACAGTTTCGTTATCGGGGATGGGCGCCATCCCTTTCTGCCCGGCGAACTCCGTCACACTGGAGATGTCCTTGAATTTGCTGGCGCCACCCAGCGCCTCGGCATCGCTGCTGTAGTAGTCGAACCATGGCAGACCCATTTCAGAGTAGGCCTGCGCGGTTGGCGGTGTCGTCGGCGGTTGCTCCCCGGTCAAGGCCAGCCATTGCATTGAATTGACGATGGTAACGAAGCACCGGCTGGCGTGGCGTTGATCCCAGGCGTCCAGGCCATAGGGATCGTCATAGATCTCCTGCCTCATTCGCCCTCCCGGTGCGAGTCCCATGCCGTCGGCAACAGTTCCGGCGGATAGACAGACTTGCATGGCAGGCGACTGATCGCTGAAAAGAGACTCGTATCGTTCCCGTTTCATTGGATACGCCACGAGTTGCAGTCCTCCGTGCTTGGCAGCACCGGTAAGCTGCTCCTCCACCGTGTAGCCCTTTCCCAGGGGCATAGCGACAAATTGGCGAATGACGCCCTTCTCGACGCAATAGCCATCGATCCACGGCTGTTCGGGTACAACCATGTAGTCCTGCGGATCTCGGTTCAGGTGATTGACCCAGGCGTCACCGGTCAACGCACATGTCTTGCCGGTCGCGACCTTGACCGCGAACGGGTATTCGGGATGGTTTCCGAATCCTGCGTCAAAGCTGATCCACAAGGCTTCAGCCTGGTGCATCGGCAGGATCACCCCGCCCCGTCGACGCCAGGCGTCAGGCAATCGCCGCGCATAGTCATCGAGATGCCGCATCGGGAACCTGCCCAGGCCAGGTGGCAACGGGTAGACCTTGTCATCATCCGGTATCCGAAGCGTCCTCTGGAATTCGATCGAGCAGCGTGCATTGTCATGAACTTCCGGAAACCGGAACTGCAGCGCGTTGTCCTTGAGTGTGATCATCACCGTTTCTCCTTACCACTCTCCGTCCCGAACCTCGCGCACCACTCGAAGGATGGCGTCGTCGGGAGCTTCCTTAAGTTGCCTGATCAATTCGGCGAACAGCCTGGGTCGTCTGCGAATGATTGCCTGCAGATCGCCCGAGACTTTTCCGGCAATTGCCAGGAGCACGTCCGGATCTTCACCCAGTTCCCTAGCCAGCCGTACCGTTGTTGCTTCCGAGGGCGGAGACACGTCGCCCCGCTCGATCTTGCTCAGATAGGCCGGCTCAACTCCGATGCGGAACGCCACCTGCCGCAGCGAGAATCGACGATCCTCGCGACGCAGGCGCTCCCGGCTCTCCCGAACAATCATGCCGAATTGAGACATGTGTTGTATGTAGTATACATAACACACTCTGTCAAGCTCAAAATGGATCCGCCCCGGCATTCACTGATCAGGTCGGGTCTTGATTGACCCTTTTAGGCGATGTCCGAATGAATCTTTACAGTGCCGCTTCCGTCGCTCCTGCTCTCTCCGAAGTGCTGGATCGCGGCGTCAAACTTGTCCCTGCATCCCGGATTGCAGAATCCGACGACCTGGCCGTTGTACTCGGTCAGGGAATCGGGCCGGACCGGTTTACCGGACCAGGGACAGGTTTCGTTGATACAATCGGCGATGTTCAATTCAGGCATTGTGCATTCCAAACATTCGGGACATTGGCAGACATGTCAGGCTGACCCACCCCGACTCGTCCGGTCAAGCCAGCCTATTCAGGCCCCATACAAGCATAACGCGAGAACGAGACCAAGCAGCCAGGGGCTTCCCTGCAGGTTGAAACGTGGGTTTCGGCGAGGATTCACTACCCCTTGCCAACAATGACAAGACCTGGTTGCGCTGAGTGGGCGCATTCCGGGAAGTCTGTCATAGGTGAACATTGCCGGATCCATGTTCTTTGCCTGTGTTTCGCGATGCTGCACGGCGGACACTTCGGCCATCGGCAGCGTGCTGGTCCCGGCCATGAAGAAGGAAGGTTATTCCGGTGCCTATGCAGTGCGTCCGGTCGTGGTCGCGAAAGAGCATCGCTCGCAACCGCCAACTGGTTCAGATCCAGATCTGAACCGTATCAACCTGCTGACTTACAACAGAGAGTTGTGCACCGGCGGCCACTTGCCGTCCGGAATTCTCGATTTCGCCTACGGCCAGAACCCAGCAGCCCCCGGTAGCGCCGGCAGTGATGAGGGACCCCACGAGCAATTGAAGCACCCGCAATTGCCGCCTATAGGCTTTTCTTGTCCACCCGTGCCTGCGAGTGGTCGATCGGCAATAGGTTTGCGGCAATCTTTCAGTTTTCAGGGAGGGTACGACTTGAGACGACCCGATACGCAAGCGAATGGACAGATTGCGCGGGATCAGAAAGGTGGCCTTCTGCCGAACTCGGCATCGTTGGCTTACTCGAGCGATGGTTGGCGCAGGCTCAAGCCACCGCAGCCTCTGCCTTCGCCCCGATCAACAGGTGACGTCGATGTAAACGGCGCAAACATTCACTACGCACTCTACGGGACAGGCAACGCGGAGGCGGTACTGCTGCTGCACGGCGGTTTGGGTGCGGCCGAGGATTTTGGCGGGCAGATCGACGCCCTCGCGGGCGACTACGAGGTCGTTGCGATTGACAGCAGGGGACATGGCCGCTCGACCGATGACGACCGGCCCTATGGTTACCACCTGATGGCGGGCGACGTGATTGGCGTGATGGACATCCTTGGTATCGACAAGGCCGCCGTGGTGGGCTGGAGTGACGGCGGGAACATCGGTCTTGATCTGGCAATCAACAACTCCGACCGCCTTTCCAAGGTATTTGCGCTCGGGGCGAACTACCAGACATCGGGGGTTCGTCCATCGGCTCTTGAAGATGCGCTGATTGGCGCATATGTCGGTTACGCGGCCGCGCAGTATGCGCAGATTTCCCCAAGGCCCGATGCCTGGGAAGTGTTTTCCGGCAAGGTGTTCGCGATGTGGGGCAGTCAGCCCGCATACACCGACGACCAGCTTGCGGGCATTGCCGTTCCGTTCATGATCGCGGCCGGCATCTACGAGGAGGTCATCTTCGAGGCCCATACCAGGCGCATGGCAGACCTGATCCCGTATGGGCAGTTGCTCCTGGTCGACAACGCCAGCCACTTCGCCCTCTGGCAACAGGTCGAACCGGTCAACGACGCCATCTTTGAATTCCTGGCAACCGAGTGATGGAATTGCACGGGGACGCCAGGGTACCGGCCATCGGCTACCTTACGTAACTGCCCTCGATCCGTCCAAGGGCGCGGCGAAACATCCACAACCGAAACATCCACCTTGCTGACGCCGGGTGCAGCCAAGGCTGGCTGTCAGCCTGCTGAAGCTTGCCTCGCCCGGAAAAAGTGTCGCGTGGCCAATGAGGCAGGTACAGGAACCGCGGATATGCATGATGATGTGCGTTCGGTCACGGAGATCATGCATCCACGTGATATTGTCGCAGCCATCGGCTGGATCTGCGACTTCTTCACATCGTAGGAATGCCAAGACGACTTCAAGGCGGCAGGATTGGTCTCTTGACCAAGTCCAACTGCAATTGACCATTGGCTACGCGGGCAAGTACCCACCCGCGCAACGCAAGTCACCGTGGCATCGAAACGGCTGCATCGACGGCTCGGATCTCGGCGCGACAATGACCGGCCTGCAATCTGCAATGGATCCGAGACATGCGATGTCAGTGTTCGCCGCAGGGCAGGGAAACGACCCGCTGACGGCCGGTGTAGTCGCGGCCACGCAGCATCGCCACCTGGCGCAGTTCGTCCGGTGCGTGACGGTCGCGGTCGCAACCAGCGCCGCGTGGATTGCCGGTCACGCGGACAAACGGCACGCTGATGCGTGGAGTCAGGCCGACACGCGGTTTCGAGGTTAGATTGGGACCCGAGGAGTGCACGGTGTTCTCATTGAACAGCACGAATTCCCCGGGACGCAGGACCAGCGCGCGTACAGAGTCACGGTCGATCGCGTCTTCCGGAACCGAGCGGTCGAACTCGTATCGCCCTGGGTCAATGTCGTGATCAAACGTCTGCAGGTGCGATCCTGCAACCACCTGTAAACAGCCACTTTCCTTGGTCGATTCCGTTACTGCGATCCAGGCCGACACCAGAACCTGCGGCTGCAGGTCGTAGTATGCGCCATCCTGATGCCACGGTACCTTGGTGTAGTTTTGCGCGTCTCCGACCGCATTCGCGGCCGGTTGCTTGACCTGGAAGTTCGAGCGCCAAATAATCAGGTCAGGGCCGAGCAGCGACGCCACGCGATCGGTCAGTTCCGGGCGGCGGCAGATCCTGCACACCGTGCCGTGGTCGAGATGGCGGTCATGATAGTCCAGATCCGGGTCGGTGGCTCCTGGTCTGATGATCTCCTGGTCGATCTCGGCCCACGCCTCATCCATCTCGGCAGGGGACAGCAGTGTGTAAGGTCCGATGATACCGTCACGGTGATAGGCTTCCACCTCAGCATCGCCCAAGGCAAAGCGGAGGCTGTTGACATTTGGTGATGCGCTCATTCTCGATTTCCAGCAAGGTTCCGACAGGTGGAAATCATGACTCGCTCTCCGAGACGATACAAGTCTTATCCGTCATTGCCGCCTCGTCCGGCAACGACCATGACCAATTCATGTGGTGGGGCGAACCTCTCGCGATGTCTCGCGCCAGGGTGGGAGTCGTAATCAACTCGACGCGGTCGTCCGGAGCGTGCAGGAGCGGTTTGCTGACAATTGCGTGGCGGTATCCGCGATCTTCGGTTCACCTGATCATCCGGAAGCCGTTGCCTCGTGTCCACGACAGATAACGGGATCAGGCTGGCGTCGGTTCACAACCCGCGCGATCAACGGCACATCCGGCAAGGGCAGAAGGCCACGGCAACCCTCACCGTTCCGCGGGCGCGGAGTCGTCTGCTTACTGGATCCCGGCAACAAGGGGCATCACCGATGCGCCGGGTCGCTTGCCTGGCCGTCATCCCGTTCCTTGGCCCAGAGATGTGCCGGATCGGCGACTTCACCCACTGCGCGGCCCATGCCGACTGCACCAGGAACTGGAACGGAGGAAACCGACCGCCGTTCACCGTTCCTGG
Source organism: Paracoccaceae bacterium (assembly GCA_963664715.2). GTDB lineage: Bacteria > Pseudomonadota > Alphaproteobacteria > Rhodobacterales > Rhodobacteraceae > JAPOXR01. The sequence continues at coordinate 544,176 of CAXXUY010000001.1, read as the reverse complement.
ATCCCGGACATCCGACCCGGGACGCGTACAGGTCTTGGCATGACCCTCAACCATTGGTCGGAATGGGCGGTCCGCCGCCGCGCCGTGAATTCGGGCTGCCCGGGCATGCTGGCCATCCTGATTCCGGAATGATCAATCGTTGCGCCAAGCATTGGTCCCACCTACAAGGCAACGGCAGGCACGTGGTCGGCTCTCCAGTTTGGCACGGGAGAAATTCTGAATCCGGAGAATCATGTGTTGATCGACTGGCACAGGAACCGCATTCGCGAGTTGACTTCTCCCGGCCCGACTAGACCGTGCAGGACAGGAGTGGCAGGACGGCAGGGTTGCCGCGATCATCCGTACGCGATTTCCGCGTTCCGAAAGACCGGCCGACATGCAATCCTGTTTCCGCGGAAGCGTCCGGATTGGCACAGGAGAGCGACATGTCCCGACCCGGTTTGCTTGCTCGCACCGGAAACGGGAAGTGCCGGACATCATGACTGCACGTCGCTCCATTCGTATGTGTCATGGGAGAGGACAGATAAGTGAGTAATCACCCCGTTGTCGGGCTGGTTGGAATCGGGGAGATGGGGGCCGGGATCGGCGGCGCCCTGACCGGCGCGGGTATCGACGTCCGAAGCGTCATCGCCGGACGCGGCTCCGAGTCCCGCGCCCGAGCCGCCGAGTCCCGGCTGACACCGGTCGCCAGCTTCGACGAACTGGTCTCCGACGCCGACCTGGTCATCTCGGTGCTGCCACCGGACCAGGCACATTCCACAGCGACCGCACTTGCAGGAAGCCTCCTCAAGACGGGGAGGCAACCGGATTTCCTCGAAGCCAACGCCATTTCGCCGCGGCTGGTTCGCGACATCGCAGCACTCTTTTCAGAATCCGGCGTGCAGTTCATCGACGGCGGAATCATCGGCGGTCCGCCCGGCGGGGAAAGACGACCCAGGCTCTATGTTTCCGGGGCCGGGAGTGCCCATCTGGACAGGCTCGACGGGATCGCTTTCGACATTTGTCGTCTGCCAGGCGAAACGGGACAGGCCTCGGCGTTCAAGATGGTCTACGCGGCCCTGACGAAGGGGACCAATTCACTGCTCACGAATGTGGCACTCTGTGCGGAGAGCTTCGGGTTTCTCGACCTGATGATGGACGAGCTTTCCATGAGCCAGAGTGACCTCGCGGCCAGGGCAAGATCGGGCATTCCGAGACTGCCCTGCGACGCGGGACGCTGGGTCCGCGAAATGCAGGAGATCCGGGACACTTTCCGCGACAGAAATCTGCCTGGAGGGTTTCACGAAGGGGCCGGCGAGATAATGGAAATCCTGAATGCATCGCGGTTTGGTTCCGAGACTCGGCGAACCCGAGATACATCGCGCGGGATGACCGCCACGATCAGGACGATCATCCGTGACCGGGCATTCGGGGAAGACGCCCCGATGCAGGAAACACCCGGAAACGGTGCGTCGATAGAGGAAGAGGGTTGACGGACAGCAAATCAACTTAGGTTTGACAGATCCGGCTCGAACGGCAGCCGAAGACCCTTTACGACAGGATGGAGGTCCAGGATGTCGGATCGTTCACTTTTCGTGGTGCCTTTCTCGGAGCGCCTCCCGAACATCCATTGACCGGGATGGTCAACGGGGACCGGACATGCACTTCAATCACCGATCGCCAGCATGCAGAAGCACAACGGTCGTGAAATAACCAACCACGACAGAGAACATGTCATATTTCAGGTGCTTATCCGCCGCGGAGCTTTCGCACAAGGTAGACTTCGTTGGCGGGACCGACGGGAACAGCGCGGTTGGATGCAATTACCTCTCCGTCTACAACGACGGACACGCCTGCTTCGATGACGGGGCCAAGGCCCGGATGCGCCCTGACGAGCGCATCCAGCATTTCGCCGATCGTCGAAGCTTCGACCGAGATGACCAGATCGCCGCCGGTATAACTCCTGAGGCCGGACCAGAGGTTGACCTCAACCATCGCGATCCTTCAGCGCCTTCAGGATCCGTGGTGGCGACATCGGCAGCTGCGTCAACCGAACGCCCGCAGCGTTCGACACGGAATTCGCAATCGCTGCGAGCGGGGGACAAATGGAGGTTTCGCCGACCCCGCGCACTCCGTAGGGGTGGCCCGGGTTTGGCGTTTCCACGATCACGGTATCGATCATCGGAAGATCACTGGCGACCGGAATGCGATAATCAAGGAAGCCATCGTTCTGCAGGCGCCCATGCTCGTCGTAGATATACTCCTCGTTCAGGGCCCATCCGATACCTTGGGCAGCACCGCCCTGGTACTGGCCTTCAACATAGGAAGGGTGAATTGCCTTCCCGGCATCCTGAACGACAGTATAGCGAACAATGTCAGTTCTTCCGGTTTCGTGGTCAACTTCCGAATCCACTATATGAACCGCAAATGAAACGCCTGCCCCGTCCGGGGTTGTGGCATGGTGACCCGATATAGGCCCTCCAGTCTGACCCATCCTGCCGGTTATTTCCGATATTGGCATCGGGTCGAAATCTCCGGCGTTCGATCCGGCGGGAACAGCACAGCCATCGCGCCATTCAACGGCTTCCTCCGGAATTCCCCAGCTTGCTGCCGCACGGGCGCAAAGCTTGTTCTTGGCGTCTCGTGCTGCCTCGATGGTGGCCAGGCCGCTGGCAAAGGTCACCCGGCTGCCGTGGCTCATTTCATTGAACCCAAGCGATGCCGTGTCGGCGATGTTCACGCGGATGTTCTCGTAGGGGATTCCCAGTTCTTCGGCCGCCATCAGCGCAATCGAGGCACGGCTTCCGCCGATGTCAGGTGTGCCGACAGTGACCTGAACCGATCCATCTTCGCTGAGCATGAGATTGACCGAGGTCTCCATGCCAAAGTTGAACCAGAACCCACATGAAATCCCGCGCCCCTGCCCATCTTTGAGTGGACTCTCCCAATGGGGATGGGCCTTGGCCGCCTCGAGGCAGTCGATGAGACCGATCTTGGGAAAAGTCGGGCCATAGGATGATTTCGTTCCCTCGCGAGCGGCGTTCTTGAGGCGCACTTCCATCGGGTCAAGATCAAGCTGGTTGCACAGCGTATCGACGACGCTTTCCGTCGCAAAAGCCGAGATCGGCGAGCCTGGCGCCCGGTAGGCGGCCACTTTCGGCCGATTGCACATTACGGTGTAGCCCGTCATGTGGACGTGATTGATATCATATGGCGCAAAGGCACATTGTGCTGCCAGCGCGGCCCATTCGCCCGGAAACGCCCCGCCCCCCAGGCGATATGCACCCTGCGCCGCCGTGATCCGACCATCTCTCGTCATGCCAATTTTCACATCCATCGATGCGGATGAGGTCGGGCCAGAAGCCTTGAACACTTCGGACCGGCTCATCACCACCTTGACCGGGCGGTTGGTCTTGCGGCTTAGCGCGAGGGCGACCGGTTCGATGAACTGAGTAGTCTTGCCTCCGAACCCGCCGCCAATCTCGGACGCGGTGACCTTGAGAGCTGAAGTCTCTATCCCGAGCAAGGCAGCGCAGAACTTCTGGTCGAACCAGTGACCCTGCGTGCAGCACCAAAGTTCACCACGCCCGTCGGGACCGAGTTGTGCAAGACAAGCATGAGGTTCAATATAGCCCTGATGGGCAGCCTCGATGGTGAAGCGCTGTTCGATGGCCAGATCCGCCTCGGCAAATCCCGTATCGAGATCCCCGTGCCCGTGCTCGTAGTAATCGACGACATTCGGAGAGAGCCCGGCGGGCACCGAATAGCCGGCCTGACCTTCACGGATAACCGGCGCGTCGGGTTTCATGGCCTCGTCGACATCCGTTACATGCGGCAGGACTTCATACTCGACATCGACCAGAGCCGCAGCCTCGCGCGCAATCAATGAAGACGTTGCCGCAACGGCCGCAACGGCATGCCCGTCATACAGTGCCCGTTCTCCAGCCATTATGTTCTCAAGGACGTTCCAGAATTCTCCTTCAACATCCTTTGCAAAATCGGCACGGGTCACCACGGCCTTGACTCCGTCCAGCGCAAGCGCTCTTGACGCATCGATCCGAATGATCCTCGCGTGAGCATGCGGGCTGCGCACCATCGCGCCATGCAACATGCCGGGCGCATGGGCATCTGCCCCAAACCTCGCACGACCGGTGACCTTGTCAACGCCGTCGGGACGGACAGGGCGTGTGCCAATGTATTTGAAACCCGAAGTTTCGAGGATGTCCAAAGCCATCAATTCGCTCCCCTCAATTCAGTGGCCGTGTCCAAGACGGCCCGAATGATCTTATCATAGCCGGTGCATCTGCACAGATTGCCGGCAAGCCAATAACGAATCTCTGTCTCGGATGGGTCCGGGTTGCGCTCGAGCAGGTTCTTGGCCGCAACCAGAATACCCGGCGTACAGATACCGCATTGCAGTGCCGCGTGTTTGATGAAATTTGCCTGTAAAGGATGGAGTTCCTCACCCTCGGCAATACCTTCCACTGTGCCTATCTCCCTGCCTTGCGCCTCCGCGCCCAGAAACAGGCAGGAACACATCACCCGCCCATCCACGGTGACAGTACAGGCGCCACAGTCGCCCGTACCGCAGCCTTCCTTCGTACCGGTCAGCCCAAGATGATCACGAAGCACATCCAGAAGTGTCTCGCGCGGCTCGCAGAGAAACTCGACCTCGTCGCCATTCACCTTGGTTGTTACATGAATTCTGTCCATCTCTTATCCCTTCGCTCGAGAATAGGCGATCTTCGCGGCCCGCTTGGCCAAAACCCCGGCTACTTCCGTCCGGAATTCAATTGTTCCCCGTTTGTCATCTATCGGGCTGCAGGCGGCAGACGACGCAGCCGCCAGCGCCTCGAGAGCGCTTTCGTCGAGAACGGTTCCGACAAGCGCCCCGGCCGCTTCCGGAACCACCAATACCGTCGGGGCGACAGCCCCGAGCGCGACACGCGCCTCGGCCACCGTATCGCCGTCAAGACGCAGATTAACCGCGCAACCGACCACCGCGATATCCATTTCGGAACGCGGAATGAAGCGCAAGTAAGCATCGCCTCCATTTTCACCGCGCGGCGGCAGGTTGATCCCGGATATGACTTCGCCCGGCCCGAGTGACGTCGTGCCCGGCCCGGTCGGGATATCCTCAACCTTAGCGACCCGGGTACCATTCGGTCCAACGACTGTCACCGTTGCCTCCGCGGCCATCAAGGCGGGTACGCCATCGGCAGCGGGCGAAGCGTTGCACAGGTTCCCTGTCAGGCTTGCCCGCTCCTGGATCTGGGTCGAGCCCACGAGTTCCAGACCCTCGACCACTCCCGGCCAGTCGGCAACCAACCCTGCGTTGGCTCCCAGCACCGCACCCGGCACTGCGGCGCCAATGCGCCAACCACCGTCTTCCGTTCGTGTAATCTCACTCGCGCCGGGGATGCCCTTGACATCGATCAAATCATCCGGCGTCACCATACCAGACCGCAATTGAACGAGAACATCTGTTCCACCCGAAAGAAAGCGCGTCACACCGGATGCGCTGGCAGCCAATTGGGCGGCCTCCTCAAACGTTGATGGACTGTGATAACGCATTGCTTCTCCTCGGCATTGGCTGTGTGTCAGTTGGCTCTGTTTGATCGGCCCCATCGAAAAAGGCCAAACTGAGTGCTGACGTATTATCGCTTATGGGGTTGTCCAACAACCTGCTAATCGGTGTAGATGCAACCATTGGTGCTCTCGAGAAGTGGAATTTGCGGTGTCTCTTGAGCAAGGAGATGCCTGGCGGCAAAACGCCACTCGACGACGCGGCCTGCCGGATGCGGGCCATCGGCTTTCGCCTGTTCAGAACCGCTACTGTCGCCGAAATATAAGAAACTGGCCAGCACTGCCCTGCACCTGCCCTGGTGATGGCAGTCCTTATTGACCTCGCACCCGAGGGGCTAGAGGTCCGGTTCGCTGAACCCGAGCAGCACCCAGGCTAATCTCTTGCCTATTTCAGCCAAGCGCTTCGAGACGCGCCGATCCAGTGGACTCCGAGGCTGCGCCCCGCTCCGGCTGAAGTTCTCGGCGAGCGAAGTTGTCGAAGGTGGAAACGTTGGCGGTCACGAGATGGTTCAGGCGGTGAACGGGAATCGGAAACGCTCTCCTCATCGTAGCCTACAGACGGATACTCCAATAACGCAGAAAACGGTGGACGCTTTTCTTGTCACGTCGTGCCTCAGAGCTGCGCCCAGGTCGAGGGAATCCGTCCATGAAGCGGCCTGACTGAAACGATGACCGGCTCCGCACGCCATGTCGAGCCGGTCGCAGGCAGCAGGGCAACGGACACTGGCATGTCGAACGCCGTTCGAACGTTTTGGCTTGCATGAATTTCCATGCTCATACCTCGAGGTCGACGCGACCAGAGTTCTGCCCGGTATGTGGAGCGGGCGACTGAACGAGAAACCTGGGCACAATTCAATCTGCCGTCCGGTGTTCGCAACCGCGGACATGGTGACACCCTGTCAATACCGGCTGACAATTGCTTACCTTTTGTATGCAGCCGGTTGGCGCGTCACAATGCGGCTGTCATGCTATAGCCGTTGTCCCGGGCATTGGGAATTTCCTGCAAGTCGTTGCCCGTGCGCCTGAATTTCCGGCTTTACGTTGGACTGCATCCATTCGCAGGTAGCCGGAAAGGTCCAGGATTCAGTCAACCTGTTTCGCTGAACCTCACGGCGGTTCCGTTCGTCGTGACCATCAGCATGGAGCGACTTCCGCCGCCGAGATGCTCGTAGTCAAGGTCGATTCCGACAATTGCGTCGGCGCCAAGTGCACGGGCTTCGCGTTTCATTTCCTCCAGCGCCACATCCTTTGCCCGTCGTAATTCTTCCTCGTAGGCTCCTGACCGGCCGCCGACCAGGTCGGTGATTCCGGCAAACAGGTCCCGGAACACATTGGTGCCCATCACCGCCTCTCCCGAGACAATTCCAAGATACTCCGAGACGCTTTGTCCCTCTATGCCATCAGTGCTCGTAACGATCATGATTTCTGCCCCTTCTGTCTGGTCCGTTCCCTGGAAACCGGCGATATCAAATCGTCCGTGTCCGGGCCCCTGTTGTTTCCCGGATTGAGTTGCCGCGCAGCCGCCACGCCCGTCGCTGCACCAGCAACCTTGAAGAATTCCCACCGTTTCATGTACGTCTCCATTCTGCGATCCCGTCGCTCTTGAATACATGAAACCATTCGTCTGACAAGCTGTCGACAAGACACCGACAGCTCTGCCTGGCGACCTCGGCACCAACCCCGGATCGTCGAAAGCGGATGTTGAGATGCAGGCAACCGCAAACCCCGGTCTGGCCGGTCAACTCCGTGAAGGCCGGTCGACACCTGAACCCGAAGCTCCCGAAGCGTGAGGCAGGGCCAAGCAAGATTCCGAAAACACTGTCGGTCCGTCACATCTCCGCACACGCGCTCACACGGCATTTGTTGTCGAGCTTTTGCCTGTTCCCATTGGAACACCGGGCAGGTTAAGGTCTCTCAGCCGATCTCCGGCGGTATGGAGCGCCTGCAGCAGCCTCGAAGGCGTCAACCGCGTTCAGCGGATCGCCACTGCCCTTGTCAGGAGTCACGAATTGAAGTCGCCGATGCGACCAGCCTGGCCCGCAGATGCCAAGTGTCGCCAAGGATGGGCCACCCGGCGAGGCGTTCGCTTCGAACCTGCTGGTTGTGGCCTGCAATGAGCTGATGCACCGGGCGGGCCAACCAGCGGCCTTGCCTTGCGACCTGTCGGAATCCGGCGAAAGAGTCGGCACGGCGCCAGACATGGTTGCAGTCGGCATCGAGCCGTCTGTGATCCCTCTTTGCAGATTCCCGTCAACCTCGCACACAAGCAAGTGCCACGCATGAGTACACTGTCATCCATTTTCAGGGGCAGGATCGCCACGGGCTTGCAGGTTGTCCTGAATGTGCAGGCTTGAATGTCTGGTCGCAAGATGCAACCCTTTCCGTAACGATTGAGAAACTGGAGGCGTAGGATGAAGAGGTTCTTGTTCATCACGGTCCTGGCTCTGGGACTCATGGCTCCCATGGTCGGCACCCTGGCCCATCACGGCTGGTCGTGGACGACCGGCGGCAATATCGACCTGACCGGTATCGTCAAGACCGTCCGCCTGGGCAATCCCCACGGAGTCCTGAAGATCGATGTGGAGGGCGAGGAGTGGACTGCCGAAGTCGGTCAGCCCTGGCGCAACGAACGCGCCGGCCTCAGTGACGGCGATCTGGCCGTAGGGGTCGAGATCCGGGTGATCGGCGAGCCCGCCGCCGATTTGTCGGAGAGACTGATAAAGGTTGAAAGGCTGTTCCTCGGCGATCAGGAGTATGTCCTATACCCCGGACGCACCTGAGACCTTGGAGGCCCTGTTCGCGGCACTCGAGGGGACCACTCCTGCGCAAATCTTGAGGAGTTCCCGCTGGCTCTATGCCGGCGTCAACGCCGCGCATATTTTCGCAATCGCCCTGCTGATCGGATCCGTGGTCCCGCTCAACCTGCGGTTTCTCGGCGTCTGGCGCGGCATCTCTCGCGAAGCGGTGGTGCGGGTGCTCGCTCCCGTGGCGGCGAGCGGGCTGGCCCTCGCCCTGCTCACGGGACCGCTGCTGTTTTCGGTCCGGGCAAGGGAATACAGCGGCGTCGGATTCCTGCAGCTCAAGCTGGCCCTGATCGCGGTCGGGGTCCTGTCTACGCTCGCTCTGTGCAGGTCCCACGGGTTCCTGCTGAAGGACGCTTCGCGCACGCGCCTGGTCGGTCATGCTGTCCTCTCAACGGTTTGCTGGCTGGGAGCACTCGTCTGCGGGCGATTGATCGCGTTCGCGGGGGATTGAGGAAATGTCGTTCAACAAGCATGAACAACCCGGATCCATGAAATCGGACAGGCTGCGATCAAATCTCCGGGAGGGCGAGCGTTTCCGCGGAATGGTGTGCAGGGCAATGGGGGAGTTCGTGCACGACCCGACAGACCGAGGGAATCGGAATCTCTTCGTTTCCCTATCCCCGGATACAAGCTATGGCGAATGGCTCACCTCAACCGCGATTGCCGGATTCAAGTCGTCATTGGGATCGGCCAGGATTCCGGCAGGAAATGAGACGGACAGCGGCTGGTCAATCGTATCCAGGCACAGTTCGTGGTTGTTGTCCCCATCCCCCAAATCAGCCAGTGCAAACGGGATGGCTTCACGGAGCAAACCACCGGCGGATTCCACATTGACCGCGTAGAACTGGCGTTCCGCATCACCCGGTCACCTCCATTCGCCCGTGTAACACCGCCCGCCCAGGTAACCCTCACGATCTGGGTGACACCATCCGCAGGGCAGCCGGTACTGGAGCCGCCCCCGCCGTCAGATTCTCGGCCCAGATGCAAGCCAGATCTGGGAACGATTTCCGCAATAGCGAGCGATGGACCCTGCGCAAGTGGAATGACTTCGGCCTCTGCACCCCTGAAATTGAGTGCCTGATCGATTGTATGGATGTTTCCGATGATCTTGACGCGAACCGGTGAGTCCGAGCCGGCCGAACCCAAATCCCCTGCCAACAACACCGTCCGCAATTCGCCTTCGTCAATTGCTGGCAACAGGGTAACGCAGATTGGCGAGACGGCTTTTCCCGATTTCGTTGTGACCTGAAAATCGCCTGCCTCCATGGTGGATCGGTCGATTTCGCCCGAAAACACAACCGGCACTCCGTCCTCCCCGCCTGCGCCCGCGCAAATGCCGATATTGGCGGAGTTTGGCAAACCATCGTCCAGTCCAAAGAATGCAGAGAGTAGTTCGGCCGACAGCGTCTCAGACCGGCGAGGTCGCGAGTAATCGGCCGTGGCATCTGATTGTTCTGAACTGGTAAAGGTCGCTGCCGGTGAATCAACCCGGAAAAGACGATGTTGATGCCGACAACAATGAGCAGGCCAACGACAATTTAGACTTGTCTGGTCATGATGGTTGCCTTCACGGAGTATTCCTGGTCCGTTCGTCCTGATCCCGGTGACCGGTGTGACGCTGGTTGAGTGACAGCCGCTGTCGAGGCAAGCCAGCCGTTGCCCTTTCGGCAAGCAAATTGTGTCAAACTGACCTGCGCCGGTACGGAAGCCAAACTTCGACCTCGCGCGGCCAGCGCCGGGATGCCCGAATCATGTTTTCTGGAAGTTTCGTCCTCTGCCGGATGCCGGGGCCATCGTCACCGCCTTTCGCCAGGGCCTCCGCGACCGTCTCGAACACTGCATCCACCGCATCTCCCGCAGTCGCTCCGCCATGTTCGATGCGGGAAGGCATCTGGCCAGTCCGTCCGGTCGAATGGCAAAACCCGGTGCCGGCAGTCTTTGTTACCGTAATCCAGGGTAGGCCAGGTCACGCCAGGTCCGCAAAATCCAGAGGTGCTCCCGTCAGTGACCAGCCACCATCAGCTGTCATGACCGTTCCGTTAACGTAACCCGCAGCATCGGACCCAAGGAACAGGCATGCGCGCGCGACATCCTCGGGAGTGCCGAAACGCCTCATCGGCACGCTTCCTTCGACCACTTTCCTCGCGCCGCGAGTCGGTGCAAGCCGCGCCATGCCTTCGGTCCCGTCGATCGGACCCGGAATGACGCTATTGACACGAAGGCCTTCGGGTCCCCACTCGATGGCGAGACACCGCGTTACCATGTCCACCCCGGCCTTGGCGGCGCAGACATGTACCTGGTGGGACATCGCCACCACGGCCTGAGGGGCCGAGATGTTTATGATGCTTCCGCCGGGTTTCTTCATATGGGGATAGGCAGCCTTCATGACATGGTATGTGCCGAGCAAGTCGATGTCGATCACCGATTTGAATCCATTCACGCTTATGTTGTGGGCCAGTGCAGGAAAGTTCCCTGCTGCGCCGGAAACCAGCACGGCAATCTCGCCAACCTCTTGGGCAAACGCCTCCACTGCCGATTCGACCGCCGGAGCATCGCGCACGTCAAATGTGTAGCCGCGGGACGCTGCGCCGAGTTCAGACAGGCGCATAACCGCACTGTCGACCTTTTCCTGCCTGCGGCTGGCGACGCCCAATATGGCTCCGGCCCTTGCGAACGCTTCGGCGATTCCGAGGTTGATACCGCTCGTTCCGCCCGCGACGAAGACGTTGCAGCCGGTGAAGTCAAACTCCGCTTTCATTCCATTTCACCCTTTTTGACTGCAGTTATTTGACGCTGTCGCCGGTCTCAAACAAGTGCGAATTGTTCTTGTTGACGTTAATCGGCACAGGTCTGCATGTTCACGCGGCTGCAAACGCCTGCGTCAATTCCATCGGACAACGACCCGGCGCCATCGTTTCAGAAGCATTCAGCCGCAGCCTCAACTGTCTCCCGACGAAGTTACGCCCGAATATCTTTCGGGCAACGAGATACCTTTGCGTCTCGTTGGCACCTTCCCAGAATTTGGTGGACTAAAAGGCGCAGCAGGTCTCCTCCATCTTGTAGTATGAGGCGTCTACAGCCAGTTCCTTCGTAAAACTCAGCCGCCGAACATCCGGATTCCCCGCGGGCGATTTCCTCGGTCATCCCGGTAGAGTGGAATCGGCACACTGCCGCTTCGGGCTCGCGAAACTCTTGGCCCTCATCCATCCTCAATGCGGCCTTGGTTGGAGGTTCCGTCCGTTCCCGATCCGGGCTGCGCGTTCAGCTAACCTTAGCTGCCAGCGCTGCATCTGGCCCAACTCCTGGCCGAAAGCACTTCGGATCATCAGGTGGCCCGCGCATTCACTGCGACGACAGTTTGCGTGGCAACTACCGGTTGCCAGCTTTGCCGAATGAGGTCGGTCGAGATCAAGGTGCTGAACAGCCGGCTGAGCGAGCATGTCATGCTCGTCGCCTCGGGAGAGTCAATTCTGGTCGCGGAGCTTGGACCGCACAGGGAGAAAGGGTGCCTGGCAGTTGCGGGTGCCTTCCTTGCTGACGCGGTGCGGTCCGGCGTGCTCGCTCCGCCAAGACTGGTCGGCTCGGGACCGCTGCCGGTTGCCGCGCTGGACGAGATCCGGCGCGACCGGTGGCGGGCGGCCTCCATCAAGGGCCAGATCCGGGTCTGCCGTGCGCAGAACTAACGATAGGTTGCGAGTTTCGTGACAATTTCGTCGACCAGATGATCAAGTGGCTGGTCGATATCAACGGCAACAGCGTCTTCGTCGATTCCCGGCGGCTCGAGATCGCGAAACTGACTTTCCAAGAGTGACAGGGGCATAAAATGGTCTGTCCGGTGGGCCATGCGGTCCCTGATGATCTCATATGAGCCGCCGAGGTAGAGAAACAGGGTCCCTTCTCCGGACGACTCTCGGATCAGATCCCGATACCGCCGCTTCAAGGCTGAGCAACCTACGAGCGTCGGTTCGCTTGCCCGGGCCAGTGTCTCGCCGACCCTTTTCAGCCAAGGTTCCCTGTCTTCATCATCGAGCGGGATTCCCATGCTCATTTTCTCGATATTGGCACGGGGGTGGAGGTCGTCTCCCTCGAAATACCTTGCACGCAGTTCCTTCGCGACCGCAGGGCCCACCGTCGACTTGCCTGCACCCGCAACCCCCATGACGATCAGCTTCAACGGCTCATTCATAGGCTCGCCGAGATTCCGCCGTCGACATAGAGTGTGTGCCCGTTTACGAAAGAGGAAGCATGGGATGAAAGAAAGACACATGCCCCGACGAGTTCGTCGATCTGCCCCCATCGTCCCGCGGGCGTGCGTTTCTCGAGCCACGCGGAGAACTCCGGGTCAGAGACCAGGGCGGCATTAAGCGGGGTGTCGAAGTAACCGGGGGCAATCGCATTGCATTGAAGCCCGTACCTGGCCCAATCGGTGGCCATGCCCTTCGTGAGGTTGCCAACTGCACCCTTGGTTGCCGTGTAGGGGGCTATACCCGGCCGCGCCAGCGCTGTTTGGACGCTCGCGATATTGATGATCTTCCCGGCTTTCCGGGAGATCATGTGGCGGGCGCAAGCTTGTCCGACGGAGAAGACGGAAGCAACGTTGGTTTGCAAGAGATTCTGGAACTGCTCACTCGGAAAGTCCTCAAGCGGGGTTCGAAACTGCATGCCTGCGTTGTTCACGAGAATGTCGATCGCTCCCGTCGTTGCCTCAAAACCGTCAATTGCAGCGCGAACCACGGCGTGATCCGTGACGTCGAACGCCAGGGCATGGACCGCAGGCCCCTTCGTGCCAAATTCTGCTGCTACACGGCCGAGTTTCTCCCGGTCTCTGCCATTCAGCACGACTTCGGCGCCAGCCGATCTCAAGCCTTTCGCGAGAGCGTGGCCAATCCCCTGAGAGGAGCCTGTTACAAGCGCGCGCCGACCCCCGAGTTCGAACAAGTTCATGTGTTTCTCCGTCACTACCTGATCGAGAGACAAGTCTCCCTTTCAAGGTCATATAGACACTCGCTTCGAGGAGAAGGGAAGATGTTATCGACGTCGCTCCAGTGACTGAGGCGGCGTTGCGGCCTTGCGGAACGAATGCACAAAACAAATGCGACCTGAAGGTCCATGTGAACCGGGTCCTGAAGTCGCAAAATTGGTTTCCGACCGGGCAGACCGCCGAGCGCTCACGAGACCTGCTACAGCAATTCTGCGCGGTACATAAAATGCAAATTATATCCGGAAGCGTGTCGGCAGATCATGACCCTACGTCCCTGTCCTGCCGGCTGCGGTTGTCGATAGGCTGGCTGGCGCATCGTCCGAATGGCGGCAACCCGCGGTTGTTTCCGCAGATGTTTCCGCCTTCGAGGATACGTTCTGCGGACGTCATCTTTGGGCACTCGGCTGCATGGCTGTCAGCTCAGGAATCGTTACAGTCGGCATGATCCCGCGCCGGATCGAGGAGCAAGAAGGTGGACCCGAGGATGACAATCGGCCTTCAATCGATCCCAATTGCAACCTTGGACCAACAGTCGAGTGTTGCTGAGTCTTGTTGTAGTGATGTCGACGAATATGTAGGAATTCTGCAACCAAGAGTTAATTCTGGACCGCGCATCCCATGCGATCAATCGTTATCCACGCAGTAAAGGATCTCAGGCTGGAGCGTTCAGAGGACGTTCGCGAACCGGGACCGCGCGAAGTACTGGTGCGTATATTAACGGGCGGCGTCTGCGGAACCGATCTTCACTATTACAACCATGGTGGTTTCGGCGCGGTACGTCTGAAGGAGCCGATGATCCTGGGTCACGAAGTTGCCGGCCAGATCGAGGCCCTGGGAAAGAACGTATCCGGTTTTCAACCGGGTGAACTCGTCGCTGTTTCTCCGTCCCGGCCGTGCCGAACCTGTGTCTACTGCCTCGACGGGATGCCCAACCAATGTGAGAACATGCGGTTCTATGGCAGCGCGATGCCATTCCCGCATATCCAGGGCGCGTTCCGAAACTGGCTCGTGGCGGATGCAGACCAACTCGTTTCGGCGGATGGACTGTCCGCTGCCGAAGCCGCCATGGCGGAGCCGTTATCCGTTTGCCTGCACGCAATAGGTCACACCGGCAGTCTGGTCGGCAAAAGGGTTCTGGTGACCGGTTGCGGTCCGATCGGTTCATTTATGATTCTGGCTGCGCGACGGGCAGGTGCAGATGAGATCATCGCGACGGATCTCTCCGAGTTTCCATTGACGAAGGCTGCCGAGATCGGCGCCGACCGGACAGTCAACGTGATGGTGGAACCGAACGGGTTGCAGGACTACCAGGCCGGGAAGGGCCGCCTTGATGTACACTTCGAATGCTCTGGCGCGGCTCCCGCCCTGGCGGCCGGGATCGCCGCGCTGCGACCGGGCGGAACCCTCATCCAACTGGGCCTTGGCGGTGACATGTCGGCTCCCATGCAGGCCATAACTGCCAAGGAAATCTCGTTGAAAGGCTCGTTCCGGTTCCATCAGGAGTTCGGAACCGCGGTCGGCCTGATGCAAAAGCGTCTGATCGACGTGCGACCTCTTCATACCCATACATTTGCGCTGGATAAGGCAGTCGCAGCCTTTGAGACTGCGGGCGACAGGACGCAGGCGATGAAGGTCCAGCTGGAATTTGCTACCACCTAACAAGAGAATCTGCCGGGAGGAGACATGTCAAACGCTGACATCGGGCTGATCGGGCTCGGTACCATGGGGGCGATGCTATCGCTCAATATCGCCGAGAAGGGCTTCAAGATCGCGGTCTACAATCGGACGACTCAGGTCACGCGGGATTTCTTCGATACCGCGGGCGAGCTCAAGACCAACATTGTGCCCAGCGAGACGATCGAGGACCTTGTTGCCAACGTCAAAGCGCCGCACGCGATCATTCTCATGGTCCCGGCCGGCGATGCGGTTGATCAGCAGATTTCAGAACTGTCCAAGTTCCTGGACCGGTCGGACCTCATTGTTGATGCCGGCAACGCCTATTTCCGCGACACGAACCGGCGAAGTGACGCAGCGCGCGCTGGCGGCGTCCCCTTCATGGGCATTGGTGTTTCGGGCGGAGAAGAAGGCGCTCGCCACGGTCCATCGATCATGGTCGGTGGTGCTGCCGAGGCCTGGCACCGGATGAAACCGATCCTCTCCGCCATCGCCGCAAAATTCGAAGGATCGCCTTGCGCGACGCATATGGGCCCGGATGGGGCTGGCCACTTCGTGAAGGCCGTCCACAACGGCATTGAATATGCGGACATGCAGATCATTGCCGAAGCCTACGGCATTCTGAGGGATGGTCTGTCATTCGACGCGGCGAAATGCGGTGCAGTATTCGAGGATTGGAACACCCGCCTTCTGAAATCCTATCTGATCGAAATCTCCGGAAAGGTTGCGTCGGCGTTGGACCCCGAAACAGGTCGCACGATGCTCGACATCATCGAGGACAAGGCCGGCCAAAAGGGAACCGGGCGCTGGACAGTGATCGAGGCCCAGCACCTTGGCGCGCCGATAACGGTCATTGAAGCGGCGGTCGCCGCACGAAACATGTCGGCATTGAAGCACATGCGCGTTGACGGCGAGAAGCATTTCGGACCTGCGCCACAAGCGATCGGAAGTGACGGAATCACTATTGCTGATCTCGAGAGCGCGTTGGTTGCAGGAAAGATCATTTGCTACGCGCAGGGGTTTGATTTGCTGGATGCGGCGGGACGCGAGTTCGGTTGGTCACTGCCGATGGCGGGGATCGCGGAGGTTTGGCGCGAAGGCTGCATCATCCGGTCTGCGATGCTGGACGACATGGCCAGCGCATTCCGCTCGACACCGGATGGCAACCTGATGTTTGCTCCGTACTTCAGCGAACTTCTGAAGTCACACGTTCCGGCCCTGCGCCGCGTGACGTCGCGCGCTCTGGCCGCGGGTCATCCTGTGCCCGCGCTCGCCGCGGCTCTCAGCTTTTTCGACTCGATGCGAACCGCACGGTCGACGGCAAACATGATCCAGGGTCAGCGCGATTTCTTTGGCGCACATGGGTTTGAACGCGTGGACCAAGACGGTACCGGATTCCACGGCCCGTGGGGAAGCCACGGCTGATTGCCATCCGAGATTTCCGGAAATGGACGGCCAGGCGACGTATGCCTCGGCCCTTACTTCTTGAGCGCCCGACGAACCAGTTTCCCTGTACAGAGGAGGTTCACAAAGATCAGCGCAAAGCCCGTACAGGCTGAACTACGCAGCGGCGATCGGTTATTGGATGTGCTCCAAGACATATCCATCGGCAAGTTGGAGGCCTGGCAGAATGTGAACTCCACTGTCAACCAAGAACAGCCCCGACGAGAAACGGCACCGGACGAAAGCGACCGAGTCGTGGATGGAACCCGATAGCGCCGAAAGCCAGGGCAAGATGCACTTCATCACCCATCGGCGGTCGCACGGGTCAATTGTGTGGACCGCACAACCCAGCCAATCAATCCGGAACCGAAACGCGGTATTCGACATTGCGAGAATTGCTTTGAGTCGGGACTCATGACCCGAACATGACGACTGCTGCATGGGCGCAGGCCGAGAGGAAAGCGTCGGGGCAGCGATCATCGCGCGTTGCCACCCGGCGCCAGTCCTTGTTCCGGGCAAAGGTGTTCTCGATCCTGTGACGGCGCCTGCGGAGGGTCTTGTCATGCGGGATCGGCACCTACCGGGACCTCCGGGACGGAATGCAAGGCGAAATGCCACCCTGTTCCAGTGCGTTACGGAACCAGTTGGCGTCATAGCCGCGAACGCCAAGCAGAGTCTCGACCGCAGGCAACTCCCCGACCTGGCACGGGCTCCATCATGGTCGCTGGTTTGTCCGGCACTCAACACCATCCGGAACGGACGCCGGAGTCCATCCACCCCTGTATGCATATTTGAGTTCAAGCCGCCTGGACAACCAGTTTTCTGCTCGGCGTTTCCGAAATCCAGGCTCGGTTTCGTCCCAATTTTGCCCAAGCTTCCGGACTTCCCTTGGTCGGCACCTCTCGGGCATTTGCCATGACGGTCACCAGATAGTGGGCCGCAACATTCTAATATTGGAATTTTGCTCTCGATCGGTCTAAGAAATCACGAGACGGCAGATGCCGATTCCGGAAGCCGTGCGGCGCATCAGTTCTTATGGGTGGAACGCCATGATTGTCAGAAGGACTGGACTACGCTTCGTCGCGAGGTATTGAACGTGCCAGTTTCGTATCGTCCCAACATCCTTTTCATCCTCTTCGATTCGCTCAGTTCCTTCGACAGCGGATTGCTGGATGCTTCCACTGCTACCCCTGCGCTTTCCGGACTGCTCCAACAAGGTGCCCTGTTCACCAGCGCCTACGCACCCTGCCCCGAAAGCAGTCCTGCGCGCGCGAGCCTGTTTACCGGGCTCGATCCTTGTGTGCATGGATTGTGGACCAATGGAGTCAAACTTCCTTCGCGAGCGCGGACCTTTCCTGAAATCCTGGCGCAGGCCGGATACACAAACTGGCTGGTAGGGCGCTGGCAGTTGGCCGGTGTGTCAAACTGGACGACGGAGCATACCCGGCCGGGCGAATTTGCGCAGGTTGAATGGGCGCACGGACCACTGCACAGATCACGGCAAAACGCCTATCTGACGTGGTTTCAGCAGAATGCACCTGACTGTTATGCCCGAATCTTCGCCTCCCAGGCCGATGCAGACGACACCAATGTCCCACCCGAGCAACGTGCGGCAATATCTGGACTTCCGGACGATCTGAGTTTCAATCATTGGGTGGGTGAACGTGTCGGCGATTTGGTGTCCACACACCCTTCAGACCAACCGTTTCTTGCTGTCGCCGGACTTTCAGTCGGTTCTTCCGCGGGCGCGGAACAGCCGCATGACAACGATGGCGAAGGTCTGAACGAACAAGCATTGCGGCAGGCCGATGCAGCTCTGGGACGCGTTCTGGACAATTTGGCCGCCTGCAACCGCGCTGAAGATACAGTCATCTTGGTTGCTGCGGGTCGCGGGAATGTCGTGTCGGGAACGAAGGCCAGCCCGATGGACGAACGGTCAATCAGAGTTCCCCTGCTCTTGTGTCGCACGGGGCAGGAACGAAGGATCGTGGACGCACCGGTTTCCACGATGGATATCGCGCCGACCATCCTGGACATTGCCGGAATACCCATCGTGCCGCGCATTCAGGGCCAGTCCCTGCTTGGCGTGGTTAGCGGATCTCAGGCTCCGCGAGGTTGGGCAATGAGCAGGCTCCGCAAGGTCTCGTCCACCCGGGTCCGCAATTGGCAGACAGCACTGCGCGTAAACAACATGAAGCTCGTGGTCAGCCATGGCAGTACGAGGGACGCCGTTCCAGCGACGTACAGGCTGTTTGACCTCGATGTCGATCCTGACGAGCTGGAAGATTTGGCGGGTGACGAGGCCCACGCAGCCGATCTTGATGAAATGATCGATCAGATGATTGACGCGAGGTGCGCGCTCGAGGATCGGACAGAAACGCGCATTGCGGAATTCTAGAACAGCTGACGCTCATGGCCAAACCAAATCGACGCCCAAACATCATGTTCCTCTGCACCGACCAGCAAAGAGGCGATAGCTTGCAATGCACGGGCGCAACATGGGCCGTGACACCCAACCTCGACAATCTGGCGCGCGAGGGTGCTCTTTTCCGAAACTGCTACGTGCAGAATCCGGTCTGCAGCCCGTCCAGAGCCTCGCTCTTCACCGGGAAATACGTGGCCAATCACGGCCTATACGCCAACGGTGTCCCACTGCCTGCCCACCAGCACATGTTCACGCGAACACTTGCAGATGCCGGCTACGACTGTGGAATGATTGGCAAACAACACCTGTATCCCTGCGATACCTGGCAAACAGAACCGCGCCAGGACGACGGATACCGCGTTTTTGAGTGGGCGCATGGGCCCAATCACCGCGCGCTCGAGAATGACTACCACCGTTGGCTGCGCAAGACCCACCCGAATGTCTATGCGGAGGTTTTTCCTGACAAAGGGGCCAACGAAAATGCCGCCTTTGGCAATAAAGCGAGAACCGGCACACCGGTTGATCATGTACCGACGGAAGCCCACTACTCGCACTGGGTGGCCGAGCGCGCCATAGATTTCATCAATCATCCGCGGGAAGATGGGGAACGGTTTTGCCTGGTCGCGAACTTCTTCGATCCCCACCATCCGTTCGGAGCGCCGCAGGAGTTTCGTGACAAGATCGACGCAGATTCCATTCCACCGCCCAATACACGCGAAGGTGAACTGGAGGACAAACCGCGAGAGCAGACGTGTTACTCCGAGAAGAGCTATGGCGGCACAGCTCCGGGCTTCAGGGAGTATACCGATGAACAGATTCGCGAGATCCGCGCACAATACTGGGCCATGATCGCACTGATCGACCATGAAGTCGGCCGGATACTGGCCGCCCTTGCCGAAGCGGGGTTGGCCGAAGACACGCTGGTGGTCTTTTCGTCGGATCATGGCGAGATGTTGGGCAATCACCAACAACTCTTGAAAGGTCCGCAGCTCTATGACGACCTGACCCACGTTCCGCTGATCGCGCGGTGGCCGGACCAAATCCTGCCAGGTTCCGGCATCGACAAACTCGTGCAGTGGGTCGATCTGCCTGCCACGTTTCTGGACGCGGCGGGATGCGCACCGGGTAGAGGTGTGCAGGGGCGTTCGCTTCTAACGCTATTGGCCGGAAAACCGGATGGCTGGAGAAACTGGGCGCTCAGCGAGTACCGATCTTCAGGTTTCACGACCCATCCACAAATCATGACAACAATGCTTCGGAGTGACGATTGGAAATTGATCATTTGGCACGGCAGTCCTGCTACCAGTGGCCACCGCGATGGAGAGCTATACGACCTTTCCGTTGATCCAGGCGAGCTTCAGAACCTTTTTCATGACCCCGATCACGCCGATGTACGCCGGCGATTGAAGGGTTTTCTGCTTGACGTGATGGCCGAAACAGAAGACCGAACGGAACCGCAGGTCCGGAGTTGGTAGTTCTGCAGTCCACTGTTCAACGTCCGGTATGCTTGAAAGTCACCCGGAGTCATTCGCGGCGCTGTTGACGGAGAATTTCATATATGGTAGATTAAAATACCAATAGTGGAATACAAAATTCCATTAATGAAACGCATAGCATGAACCCGACGGAGCGAACGCTGCAAGTCCTGGAGTACATTATGGCCGCTGGGCCAGCGCCGGTGAAACAGGTAGACATCGCCCGCGAATGCGGATTGTCGCCATCAACCTTGAACCGGATCGTCAAGTCACTTTCGGACTGGGGCTATCTGTTCCGCACCAGCGAGAAGTACTGCGTGCGCAATTTCCGGCTTGAGCGGAACGTGCCGATGTCGGAAACCTATCTGGCCAAACTCGACAGCACGATGCACGATCTCTCGGACCGGTTCGGCATCTCCGCGGAAGTGGTGGTGGTCGCCGGCCACGAACTCCTTTGGCACTCCAAGACCGAGCATTCGGACCCCAACGTCTTGATTCGCGCCAATGTCGGATTTCGCCGTTCGCTCTACGAGTTCGACGTTCTGGCCCAACTCTATCTAAGTCGCATCGACTGGGACGAAGTCGAGGCGCGTTTCTACATTGATGGGTTTTATGCAACCGTGCGCCACACGGGCCAGGAAACCCGTTGGCTGCCGGCAAGCTCGGTCAAGGATCGCCTGGACGCAATGCGCGGAGAGATCTTTGCCGCCGACCTCAAAGGCAATCACATGGGGATTCGCCGCTTTGCGACGGTGGTTGAAGATCCCGACGGGAATTTCCTGCATCTGCTGACAATTGCAGAGCCGTTCGGAGCGATAGCAGATGAGCAGGAGTATGTCCGGCGCTATCGGGACGCACTGCTCAAGGCGCGCGAAGACCTTGCAGGGCTTGTTTTCACCGAGAGCGCCGCCAGACGATTGCGGCCAAAACACCATGTCTTGCCACATCGGGGCGGATAGTCGCCAGGGCAAGCATCAATCAAAGGAAGGAAACATGAGAAACCTACTTGCCACAGTATTCATGGCCACTCTGGCGATGGGCGCACCAAGCGCTCCAGCAATTGAGCAATCCGAGGAAATAAACGTCGTTCTCTTCGGCATGCCCTATACCCGAGGCCTTCAGGCTATCGAGGACGATTTCGAAGCAGAAACCGGGATCAAGGCGAACATCGACGTGATTGGGCAGGATGTGTTCGAAAACCGCATCACGCTCTCCTTTACTGGAGCATCCGGCGACATTGATGTCGTCCATACTCCTGTTATCCAGGTTCAACGATGGGTTGCTGCAGACTGGTTAAGGCCCGTCACCGAGGAAGTCGATGCCATGCCCGGCAAGGGCGACATCCTTGCAGGGCCGCTTGATGCCTATGTCATCAATGGAGAACGCTGGGCAGTGCCGTTCATGGCGGGAACCGGCCTGATGACCTACCGCGAGGATCTGTTGGACGCTGCGGGGTTGGACGTTCCCGAAACCTGGGAAGACATGCTGGAAGTCGCTGCAGCAATCCACAATGACGAAACTGCTGCCATCGCCCTGCGCGCGGTGCCCGGGCAAGGCTTCAACATGTTCATATTCCCGATGATAATGCGCGCTTACGGCGGCAAGTTCTTCGAGGATTACGTCAATGGCGACCTGACACCGGCGATCAATTCTCCTGAAAACCTCGAAGCGCTGAACGTCTACATCAAGCTTCTGAACGAATATGCACCGCAAGGCGCTGGCAATTTCAACTTTTCCGAAGTCAATGCGGCCGCGCAGAACGGCCAGATCGTGTTTGCTGTTGAAGGCACCGGAGTTGTCAGCCAGATCGTGGACCCCGAGAAAAGCAAGTTCGCGAGTGTAACCGGTCTGGCGCTGCCTCCGGGTGGCCCGGCGGGACGATCCCCCGCTATTGCTGTCCACGGCCTCGGGATTCCAGCAAGCGCCGCGAATCCTGATGCCGCGGCCAAGTTCATCGAATGGGCAGTCAGCACAGAAACGGTTACCAAGATTTCTCTTGCGCAACCGTTTCCGGATTTCACAACCGGTACTGTCGCGGACAATGAAGAGGTCATCGCGAAATACGCCGATGTCCATCCCGATTTCCTGAGGCTGCGCGTTCAGGCGCTGGACCTCGCGATCGGACACTACCGGCCGTTGATCCCTGAATGGCCTGCACTGGGCCAGGCGATCGGGGAGAACATCAACGCCGCCGTCAACGGTCTGATGTCGCCGGAGGATGCGCTGGCGGCCGCCGAACAGGAAATGGCAGACATCCTGGGCAACTAGCCCTTGTCACTGGCACACGCCCGGTGGATCGAAGGTCCGCCGGGCGACAAGTTCACAATATCGCAGCTATAGCAGAACATTCCAAAAGACGGCGCGGCGCCACGTGGCAGCTGGAACGCGGTTACCGCAGGATGATATTCCCGGCGGTCCTGGCGGTCGCCATGTTCGCAATCGTGCCGTTGGCAGGGATGCTGGCACTTTCTTTCAGCGACTATCACCTGATCCGGGGCACAAACTGGGACTTCGGTTTCAGGAATTTTGCCCGCCTCATTTCAGATCAACGATTGATGAATTCAATCTACGTGATGGCGGTCCTCTCAATCTTTGGTGTTGCCGCGCAGGTCGTGATCGGGACCGCGGTTGCGGTTGGGCTCAACAAGATCGTCGGCAAGTGGCGCCTGGGCCGCGTCCTTTTTCTCCTACCGTATGCGGTACCGCATGTCGCAGTCGCGCTTATCTGGCTTTCGCTGTTCACGCCAACGCTCTCGCCGGTAAATGCGTTCTTCGATCTGTTTGGCATCACCGTTCCGACATTTCTCACCACTCAGAACGGCGCGATGTTTGCAATTGTCGTGGCCGACACATGGACCAACTTTCCCTTCACGATGCTGATCATTCTGGCGGCGTTGCAAGGAATATCGACCGAACTCGACGAAGCGGCGGCGCTGGACGGCGCAACCCGAGTCAAAGCGTTCATTTTCATTACCCTGCCACTCTTGATTCCGGCCTTGCTGATGGTGTCGCTGTTCCGTTTCATCGACTCGCTGAAGCACTTCCCGATGATATTCGTGATCACCAAGGGCGGTCCGGGTCGCTCGACACAGGCGACGAACTTCTATGCCTACATTCAGACGTTCCAGAACTCCAACGTCGCCTACGGTGCTGCAATAGCAGTCTTTCTGTTCGTTTTCGCTGCAGTGATCAGTTTTTATGTCGCGCGACTCAATCAACGGGTGTCATCGTGATCGACAATAGTGGTTCCTACCGCGCCAAAAAGGTGCTTGGCGTCGGTATGATGCTGATTTTGCTAGGCTTTGCTGCTTTCCCGACATTGTGGGTTCTGATCCTTTCGATACGCGATCAGTCCGCTGTTTTCGAGCCGATATGGGAAAGTCCGCTTGCCATCACCTTGGACAACTTTTTCAGCATCACTCGATCTGACTTTCCCCGCGCGCTGATGAACAGTTTTATCACCGCGGGCTGTTCTACGGCGCTTGCGATGCTGGTTGGTGTTCCTGCCGGGTTCGCGTTGGCCAAGTCTCGTGTATCGGCCAAGTTTCTTGCTTCCTGGATACTACTGTTACTGCGCATGGCACCGCCCGTGGGATTTGTGATCCCGCTCTTCCTGCTCTACGTGAACGCAGGATTGATCGACACCTATACCGGGTTGATCGTCGCCTATATGACGCTGACCCTTCCGCTGATCGTCTGGTCGATGTGGAACTCGTTCTCGCAGGTGCCGGACGAGCTTGTCGAGGCAGCGATCATGGACGGAGCTTCGCTTGCCAAGGCATTCCTGCTTGTGGCTCTCCCGGTTGCGCGGCCAGGCGCGGTTGCAGCAGCAATCCTGGGCTTTCTCATCGCATGGAACGATTTCTTCTATGCGCTGATCATTACCCGCTCGTCCACGAGCACGGCACCTGTTGCAGTGATGAACTTCATCTCGTTCGACAGTGTCGATTGGGGATCGATCGCTGTGGCCAGCATAGCGCTCACCCTGCCAATCCTTCCGCTCGTGGCGATTGCCAATCGCTACATCGTCGAAACGCTATCTGGCGCCGTCAAGGGATGAACATGCCTGACCGACCAAACATCGTATTCATCCTTACAGACCAGCAGCGCTACGACACGATCGCCGCAATGGGATTTGATCATATGATCACGCCGAACCTGGACCGACTCGTGCGGAGGGGCGTGGCGTTCGAGAATATGTACATTACGTCGCCCTCCTGCGCGCCATCGCGCGCTTCTCTGTTTACGGGCGTATATCCGCACACAAACGGTGTTTTCCGAAATGACGAGCCCTGGAACTACTGTTGGGTAAAGGATCTTGCGGAAGGTGGATATCACACGGTCAACGTCGGCAAGATGCACACAATGCCTGTGGAGGGATCATTTGGATTTCACGAACGCCACGTAGTGGAGAACAAGGATCGCGACCATCCTCACCTGCCATTCTATCTGGACAATTGGGACAAGGCCTATTTTCTGCGCGGGTTGACAAAACCATCGCGCGTTACGCATCGCAGGCGCTCGGACTACGGCGACCTCTTGGGAGCCTGGATCTGGGAACATGACGAGATCCTGCACCCCGATGTGTTTGTGGGCCAAATGGCCTGTTGGTGGCTTGACCGCTACACGGGCAACGAGCCGTTCTTCCTGCATGTGGGCTTCCCCGGGCCTCACCCGCCCTATGATCCTACCCAGGAATATCTCGATTTGTACAACTGTCGGGACTTGCCAGGGCCAATCGCGCCCGACACGGATTCCCAGCCCGAGGCGCTGAAAACACTGCGCCAACGCCACCTGAATGACGATGCTGACGGGATCGTCCACCTGAAGAATCCTGACCCGGAACAGTCAAGGCGCCAACGCGCCCACTATTACGCAAACGTCACGATGATCGACAGACAGGTGAAGAACATCCTGGAGGCGCTGGAGCGACGTGGCGTTCTGGACGAAACAGTTGTCATCTTTACGTCCGATCATGGCGACTGCCTGGGGGATCACGGGCATTCGCAGAAATGGAATATGTACGAGTCGACCGTTCGTGTACCTGCTGTGATATCCTGCCCCGGGCGCATTCCCGAGGGGCGGCGCATTGCTGATCTGGTTGCACATTTCGATCTTGCGCCGACGATTCTGGAATTCGCCGGAGTAGAGGTGCCGCCTTGGATGGAAGCGACATCGCTGCAACCATATTTTGGCGAAGACCCGGCACCTGCGCGGCAGCGGGTCTATGCAGAGCATGCCAACGACGCCTTGCTGACCGGTACACGTTGCATGACCATGATCCGGGACGGTGCTTTGAAGTTGGTCCATTTCGTCGATTCAGACGAGGGTATGCTGTTCGATCTTGAGAACGATCCAGACGAACTAACCAACCTGTGGGACGATCCGGCACACGCCGAGAGCCGCAATTGGCTGATAGCCGAAATCCTGAATTGGCGACTGGAGAGCAGCCTCAAAACGCAGGGATTCATAGAAGCCTGCGTAAGTGGGTCGCGAGCAATGATGTCGCCGCCAAGGATGCTCGCCCGCGGCCAGTACCGCGAAGGAAGCAGGTAGATGAATCCAGATCCATTTCTGCCAGGACAATGTCATGGAGACGCGGTTGCACTCAATGCTCCGCGTGTCCGAACGAAATTTCTTGACGGCTGCCCGACCCGTTGGTTGGCGAATTGAGGCGCCGATGAAATGGGATATATTCAACTCAAGAACGTAAGGAAAGATTTTGGCGACATCACGGTCATCCCGCCATTTGACCTGGAAATCGAAGACGGCGAGTTCGTGGTTTTCGTCGGTCCGTCCGGGTGCGGAAAGTCAACCCTCCTTCGACTGATTGCAGGGTTGGAAGACACCACTGCCGGAACGATCAAGATCGACGGGCAGGATGTAACGGGCATGCCCCCTGCCAAGCGCGGCCTGGCCATGGTCTTTCAGAGTTACGCGCTCTATCCGCACATGACCGTGCGCAAGAACATCGCCTTTCCGATGCGCATGGCCAAATTGCCTCTTGAAGAGCAGGCAAAGCGGATCGAAGCGGCCGCCAGGGCATTGAACCTAACCGATTATCTTGATCGGCGCCCCGGTCAGCTTTCCGGTGGCCAACGTCAGCGTGTGGCAATCGGTCGGGCAATTGTGCGCGAACCCACTGCATTTCTTTTCGACGAACCGCTGTCAAATCTCGACGCTGCGCTTCGTGTGGGTATGCGCTTGGAAATCAGCGAGTTGCACAAGCGGCTTGATACGACGATGATCTATGTGACCCATGATCAGGTCGAGGCCATGACAATGGCAGACAAGATCGTGGTCTTGCACGATGGCGTCATTGAGCAGGTGGGAAGTCCGCTTGAGCTCTATCGAAATCCCAGAAATCTGTTTGTTGCCGGCTTCATCGGGTCGCCAAAAATGAACTTTATCGAAGGGTCCGAAGCCAACAAATTCGACGCGCACGCAATAGGAGTTCGTCCGGAACACATAGCGGTTTCAACTGAAACCGGCACGTGGAAAGGAACAGTCGGCGTCTCGGAGCATCTGGGCAGCGACACGATCCTCCATGTGGAAGTCGACGAACTGCCAGACCCCTTGACCGTGCGAGTTGATGGCGATGTTGGTCTGCGTTACCAAAGCACGGTCTTCCTGTCACCGGATCCAAGGCAAATCCACAGGTACGACGGTCGGGGTCTCCGCGTCGAATGACATACATGGATTTCTGGGTAGCCACGGGTCATCGGCAGCAATCGCGACAGGCGGTCATTGGAAACTCGGTGAAATCTCTGCTGCTTCCGAACCATGCCGGGAAGTCCCTCGTACAACGACCAGACATAAGAGAACAAGATGATCCTCTTGGAGGGTTCCACCTTCAATTTTCCTCAGAAAACGGTCTGCTCCGAGAACTCGAGCATGTGGCAGGTTAGCGCAGTTACACAACGCCCCAACTGCCCGCGTCTGAAACCAGGTCCGGGTCCTTCGGAGGCGCTGACGAATTCCGGAGTATGAGCTGCACCTCGACTGAATTGTGCATGGTCACTTCATCTCCGTTCAACTCTCCCAGAATGTAGCCGGCAGCATTGGCACCCATTTCCTCCGCCGGAACGTTGATGGTTGTGAGCGGTGGGTTGGAGTGCATTGCAAATTCGAGATTATCGAAACCAACGACGGAAATGTCGTCCGGGACCTCCAGTCCCTTCATCGTGCATTCAATGAGGGCTCCGAGGGCGAGAACATCGTTGCCGCAAATGATGGCGGTTGGCGGCGGGATATCCCGCGACAACAGGAGTTCACAGGCCTTCCTGCCATCGGAAATGGAATAGGGGCGCTCCACAACCATTGAGTCCCGCAACTCCATTCCGTGCCGCAGAAGTTCCTCTCGAATCCCTTCAAGTCGCCTTGTCGTGCGATCATTGTCCTGGGTAATTCCGGAAATCACGCAGATCTTCCTGTGTCCCAGGTGCACCAGGTGCCGGGCAATCTTCGCCGCCGCCGAGGAATTGTCGAATCCCACGGTCGGATAGGCGCCCCTCGGGTCGAAGGCATATGTCTTGACGAACGGAACGTCGAACTGCTCGAACAGTTCGTAGAGCTTCGGTCGATGTTGGTCTCCGACAAGGATCAGTGCCTCGGCACCGCGCTCGAGAAGCAGTCTTGCTTCCTTCAGTTCGGCGTCCAGATCGAAATCAAAGGTCGCGATCAGGGTCGATATGCCAGCCTCCGAGAACCTGGAACTGGCTGCACCGACCAACCGGGCATAGAGAGCATAGTCCAGGGTCGGGATCAGAACACCGACCATGTGCGAGCGCTGCGAGCGCAGTGCACGCGCAGCGTGGTTTCGCACATAACCAAGTTCAAGCATCGCGCTTTCGATCCGGAAACGCTTTTCGGGGGATACCTTTTCCGGATTGTTGATTGCGCGGGATATCGTCGCCGGCGCACAGCCAGCGAGTTTGGCAACGTCCGCTAGCCGGGCCCGCGATGTGGCATCTTGAAATCGATTTTTTTCTTCGGACGCCATTTCAATGGTTTTGCCGCTCCACAGATCTCACCTTATCAGTCATTTATCAATTTTGGAAGAAATGTGTTGACTCTTGAACTCCACTCTGATGAAATCGATTTCATATCTCGAGGCAAGACCCGGGGGGAGAATGTCGCAGCCGGAAGTCAGGCATGGTTCCAGGATCCTGTCGGCGCTCTTGAGAGTCGCAACATTCTCCATAATCTTGATTTCCGTGCTGATGGTCGTGGTCACCCTGGCCCAGGTTTTCTTCCGATACGTTATCTCGGCCCCGCTTCCCTGGTCAGAGGAAATGGCGCGCTACTGTTTTGTGTGGATTGTCTTCCTGGGCGGAGCGATTGGCTTTGCTCGAGGCATTCACCTTGGTGTCGACCTGTTCGTCAACCTGCTTCCGGAGAAGTTCAGAATTGGTCTTGAGGCAATGTCCTATGTGCTCATCGCGTGTTTTGCGGCCTCGGTCGTCTACGCGAGCTATCCGGTTATCAACATGAACATGCTCCAGCGCTCGCCGGCCCTGGGCGTGCAGATGTCGTGGATCTACATCGCAATCCCGATCTCCATGTGCCTGATCTTCCTGATCTGTGCGGAACGCATTGTGGTCATCCTTCGCACGGGCAAGGAACTGAAGGGTTAGGCCGGTCGATGCTGACAATCCTCTTCGCCACCTTCTTCGTGCTCTTGCTGATAAACATCCCGATTGCGTTTGCGCTCGGCATCGCGGCCGCCCTGACACTGGCATTCGACGACATTCTGCCGCTCAACAGCATAGTTACGCGCGCCTTTGTGGGAGTCGACTCCTTCACGCTCCTGGCGATCCCGTTCTTCATCATTGCGGGCGAGTTGATGAACGCCTGCGGGATTACCGAGAGGATTGTCAATTTCTCAAGGACTCTTGTCGGGCACATTCGCGGTGGTCTGGCCCATGTGACCATCGTGTCGAACATGTTCTTCTCGGGCATCTCAGGATCGGCAACCGCCGATGCATCCGCTCTGGGATCCATGATGATCCCTGCAATGAAGAAGAACGGGTTCGATGCCGACTATGCCGTCGCTGTCAATTCCTCGGCCAGCGCGATGGGACCGATCATTCCGCCCAGCATCATGATGGTGATCTATGGCTCCATCGCGAATGTTTCCATCGCGCAATTGTTCTTGGGCGGTTTCGTGCCTGGTTTGATGGTGGCGCTTGGCCTGATGATCATGGCCTATCTTATCGCCAGAAAGCGAAACTACCCTGCTCCGCCACGCTCGGAGCTTCCACCGGTTCTTCCGGCATTCCGAGATGCGCTTTGGGCACTTGCCATGCCCGTGATCATCTTGGGAGGGATTTTTTCGGGGGTATTTACCGCCACCGAAGCGGGCGTGGTCGCAGTGGCCTACGCTACGCTTGTCGGAACATTCGTCTACCGGGTCCTGACCTTCAAGCTTGTCGGGAAACTACTCGTGGATGCGGCGGTTACGACGGCGGCGGCGATGTTCCTGATCGCAATGGCAACATCCTTTGCCTGGCTTCTGGCCTGGGCCGGATTCGGGTCTTCCGTACTCGAGGTACTTGGCGGAATATCGACAAACCCGACAATCGCCGTCCTGCTGATTCTCATTTTCATCTTGATTCTGGGACTCTTCATTGAAGGCATTCCGGTTCTCATCATCTTCACTCCGGTATTGCTGCCGGTCATTCAGGGATTGGGAGTTGATCCGGTCTACTTCGGCGTCATTCTGGTCATGGCGGTTGTCATCGGATCGGTGACGCCGCCAGTCGGAATCCTGACATATATCTGCTGCGCCATCGCCGGGATTACCATCTCGCAAGCCTTCCGTGGTCTGCTGCCATTCTGCGCGGTGCTGATCGCGGTCCTGATTGCCGTCGCGGTGTTCCCCGGTCTTGTCATGACAATTCCGAACCTTGCCGGCCACTAGCATCGATCTCGTAGAAGGAAACCAGTCTTGAAAATAACCCGTGAGGAGTTGGAGCGAAGGACCGAAAACCTCAGACGCAGAATGAAGTCTGAAGGGTACGACGCGCTTGTCATTTATTCGGATGAATATCGCTCCGGTCATTCGTCCTACATCACGAATTACAAGCCGATCAATGTCATCGAGGAATCCCCCCAACTGGTCATCATGGTCGGTGACCTGGCGCCAGTGGTCTTCCTGGGGCGGCTGAACGCCTACGCGGCGAAGGACAGTTGCTGGATCGAGGATGTTCGCGGCATTCACCGGCCCTATACCGATCTGCCAGAGATCTTTGCTTCGATCAGCGGCCGCGCCAGCAGGATCGGCCTGATCGGTGAGAACATCATGCCTGTGGAAATCTATGAGCAGATTGGCGACACGGTGCCCGAGGCAGGTTTCGAGTCGCGCGACGACATCATGCTCGACCTGCGCAAGATCAAGTCCGAAGCCGAAATCGCGCTGATGGAGCGCGCCGCCGAGGTCAACGATGCAGTGCTCAGGGAAGCGGCCAGAGCGGTGGAGGTCGGCATGACCGAAATCCAGGTCGTGGGTCTGGCTGAAAGCATCGCGCGGCAGATGAACGCCGACATCGGTTCCGCCACGGTGGTCATGTCCGGACCGAATACGAACTATCCCGCCTGGCGCGCGACGGACCGCAAGATCCAGCAGGGCGAATTCGTCATGCTGGATTTCAACCCGGCCGTCGGCCACTACTGCAACGACGGCGGCATAACGATCCTGATGCGCGGTGCTGATCCCGAACAGGAACGTGCTCTTGTCGTCGGTCACCGGGCGCTGAAAAAGGTCATACCGACAATTCGCCCAGGCATCACCGCACGCTCGATCTTTGATACCCTGCTGGAAGAGCTGGAGCCGCACGGCTTTTCGGAGAACTTCACGCCATATGCAAAGGGTCTGCGCGGCGTTGGGCATGCTGTCGGCCTCGACGTCGTTGAACCGCCAAACCTCAGTTCTGACAGCGACTTTGAACTGGAGGCGGGCATGACGTTGGCGGTCAAGCTTGACCTGCACAATCTGGTCGGAGGCGGTTATCGCATCGAGGTTGTGGTCGCGGTCACCGAGGACGGTGTCCGTCCGTTGAACAAGTTGGTTCTTGAAGAGCCGGATGATTTCGCCGTGCAGCGTTGAATTGCGCATGGCACCAGGATCCGAACCCACAAGGTGAGGAACGCCCTCGGTCATCGTAGGGCAGAAAGAAAGGCAACAATTCCGAAAAGGAGGAATACCATGCTAAATCGGAGAAAGCTGTTTTTGGGCATTGGCGGGGCATTTGCCTTGCTCTCGGGAGGTCTTGCACAACCTGCGCTTGCAGCAGACATGACAATCCGCGTGGCTTCGGTCACGGGTCCTGCCCACCACCACAACGTTGCACTGCGCTGGTTTGCCGACCGTGTTGCTGCGCGTGATGTGGGCCTGACGATCGAGGTTCTGGACGGTGCGCAACTTGGCGGCGAACGGGACTATATCGAAGGCATGATGCTCGGCAGCATCCAGATGGCCCAGGTGTCCACGGCGCCCGTCAGCGGTTTCGTGCCGGAGTTTGACCTGTTCAGCCTGCCGTATCTGATCCGTGATACGGATCACTTCAAGGCTGTCGTGACCGGGCCTGTAGGCGTCAAGTTCAGCGAGTTGGCCGAAGAGCGCGGGCTGAAGATTCTTGCCTGGTTCGACAACGGGTATCGCAACGTGTTCAACAAGGTTCGCCCGATCGTCACGCCTGACGACCTAAGCGGCCTGAAAATCCGCGTGATGGAAAGTCCGCTGATGGTGAATACGGTGAACGCCATGGGCGGTTCGGCAACTCCAATGTCATACAGCGAACTCTACACTGCCCTCGAGCAGGGCGTGCTGGATGGCGGCGAGAATGCAGCCGGTAACGTTCTGAACGACAAGTTCTACGAAGTGAGCGGCTACTTCTCGATGACGCAACATTTCCGCCCGCCGGGAATTGTCGCGATCAGCCTGAGCACCTGGAACGGGTTGACGGAGGAACAACAGGCCGTGCTGACAGAAGAAGCGGCGGCACTGCAGGATTACGAAATCGAGCTGACCGCAGAAGTGGGTGCATCGGCGCTTGAAGAACTGAAGACCAAGGGCATGCAGATCAACGACGCCGATGTCGCGGCGTTCCGTGATCGGATGGGCCCGGTCTACGAGGACTTTATCGCCGAGCAGGGTGGAGAACTCCTCGAGATGGTCCAGAACACCCAGTAGAGACAGTAAAAACTGGTACGGGCGGCATTCAACCCGCCCGTACCATTCGGGACCGCTCCGAAGACGCATGCACCGTGATCCAGTCCAGTAGCTTGCCGAACGTGCTGTATACCTGGATCATGGGGTCATCTGACCAGCGATCAACTGCGCGGCATTTGGCATCAGGTTCACCGCAAGCCCTCCCAACAATGCGCCGAGCGACGCCCGGAGTTGAGGGTGCAGGGTAATTGGTGTATCCAGACCGGCAAAGCCCCATGGGCGTTCCTGGTGTCATCGGATTTGGCATTGTCGGAGCGCCGGGGCGGGCTCATCTGGCAGCAAACGGGCAATAGATACTCCTCATCGCGCCTGACGCAGCACATGCCCTCGAGATACTGTTCGAGAATGGCATAGCGTGGTAAGTGGTTGGAGCGTAGGGAAATCCGTTATCGGAATGAGTTCAATATCACCCGTGTCGCCAGGGAATCTGCAGAACGGATCAGCGGTCTGGACTGCGACCGTATCGGCGCGCTGGTATCGGGTGGCGAAGTTGACACAGAGGCGGTCCCCCTTTCCAAATTGCACGGCACGATCGGGGACGCGTCTGCGCATCCTGAAACTCTTCGGGTTGTTGGGACAAGACACGTCCTTCTCGGCACATGACGGCGCTGCCCGGGATCACTCGACACCGGCCCGGGCACTCGGAGTCATGGCAGATCACGAAGTTGCCAACGCCCGCGTCCAGCATCGAATGCTGTCCTGACCGTCAATTTCAGAGCACCAGATGAATTTGCCCGCGCGCTTGATCAGGATGAGCCCCGGTGACACCGTTGCCGTGATTGCCAATGACGGCGGATTGCCCGAAGGGACAAGTGTTGATGACCTGATGCTTCGCCAGCACATTCCGCAGGCCCACAAGATTGCGCTGACCGACCATGATCCGGGCGATCCGGTTCTGCGCTATGGCGTTGTTATCGGTTTCGCAAACGAGGAAATCCCCGCCGGCGCCTGGGTCGAGGAATCCAGCCTAGATCTGCCCCCGGCTCCAAACCTTGAAGGGCTGCCCAGCGCCACTGGGCCGTACAAGGAGATTGAGCCACTGGCAGGCTACACGTTCCAGGGATTCAGAAATGACGATGGAAGCGTTGGAACCCGGAACATCCTGGCGATCACAAACACCGTGCAATGTGTCTCGGGAATTGTCGCTCACGCGGTCAGACGTATCCGACAGGAGTTGCTACCGCGCTTTCGGAATGTCGACGATGTCGTCGCGCTCGACCACACCTATGGTTGCGGTGTTGCGATTGATGCTCCCGGGGCCGCAATTCCGATCCGCACCCTGCACAACATCGCGCGCAATCCTAATTTCGCAGGGTCGACCATGGTCGTAAGCCTGGGCTGTGAAAAGCTGCAGCCATCGCTGCTGTTTCCCGAAGCATTTGGTGTCGCTGCAGAAACTTCCGCGGCAAATGGCGATTCGACCAGCCTCGTCACCCTGCAAGATCGCACGCATGTTGGCTTTGAGGCGATGATCAGTTCGATTCTGCAGCATGCAGAACTGCACCTGGAACGGCTGGACAGGCGGCGGCGGGAAATCTGCCCGGCATCCGATCTTGTCGTCGGCCTTCAATGCGGCGGCAGCGATGCCCTCTCTGGCGTAACTGCCAATCCTGCGCTTGGCCATGCGGCAGACCTGATCGTTCGGGCGGGTGGAACCGTCATGTTTTCTGAAGTCACGGAAGTTCGCGATGGGATCGATCAGTTGACGCGGCGCGCTGCATCAGAGGGCGTTGCCGAAGAGTTGATTCAGCAGATGGATTGGTATGATCGCTATCTTGCCAGTGGTCGGTCGGATCGCAGCGCCAACACGACGCCCGGAAACAGGAAGGGAGGGCTTTCGAACATTGTCGAAAAGGCCATGGGTTCGATCATCAAGTCCGGTTCAATGCCCATCAGTGGCGTTGTAGCGCCCGGGGAACGTGCCCGGCGAAACGGCTTGCTGTTTGTTGCGACGCCGGCGTCGGACTTCATTTGTGGCACGCTTCAACTTGCAGCCGGCATGAATGTTCACGTCTTTACGACCGGGAGAGGGACGCCGTACGGGCTGGCCGAGGTACCGGTTATCAAGGTGGCGACCCGCAGCGATCTGGCCCGACGGTGGTATGACCTAATGGACATGGACGCGGGCCGGATCATAACCTCCGGTGAGACGATCGAAAGCATGGGCCGATTGATGTTCGAAAAGATCCTGGCCGTCGCCAGTGGCGAGAAGACCTGCTCAGAGCGTCTCGGACTCGACAATCAGCTCGCCCTGTTCAATCCGGGACCGGTAACTTAGTCCGATCTTCATTGAGAACAAAACGGAATCAGATTCTCGCAAGTCGTTGATCTTGAGTCTGTTTTGTTGCCAGGCAAGGGGTTGATTTCTGGACAGTTGTTGCCATGTATTGCAACATTTGGTGTTGACATAGGCACATGTATGACGTATGTTGTGCAAACAGATATGTTGCCATGTAGGAAACGCCAGGATGGCCATCAGCGTCGATGTCATACCAAACAGGTCATCACCGCCCGCAATCCTGCTCAGGGAAGCCTGGCGGGAAGGACCGAGAATCCGAAGACGCACGATCGCAAACCTCTCGAAAATGCCTCCCGCAATGGTCGATGCCATCAGGGCCATGCTCAAGGGCGGCGTGGTGTTTGCCTCCATCGACGAGGCCGTCACCATCAGGAGGGCGCTGCCGCATGGCCATGTGGCAGCAGTACTGGGAACGCTGAGAGCGCTCGGCATGTCCCGCATTCTCGACCGCAAGGGGGGACGGATGCGGGATCTTGCGACCGGCGCCATCGTGGCAAGGCTGCTCGATCCGGGCTCGAAGCTTGCCTGTGCCCGTGCGCTTTCTCCCGAGACCGCCTCGAGCAGCCTTGGCAGGGTGCTTGGTCTTGGCCCGGTCACCGGCAACGAGATGCTGGAGATGCTGGACTGGCTTGGCTCCCGCCAGCCCTTTATCGAGCGCAGCCTGGCCAACCGGCACCTGCGGGGCGGCAATACGCTGGTGCTTTACGATGTGACCTCGAGCTTCCTTGAGGGTGAGTGCTGCCCGCTGGCGGCATTCGGCCACAGCCGGGATGGCAGGACCGGCAGGAAGCAGATCACCTTCGGCCTCCTGTGTGCCGGCGATGGCTGTCCGGTGGCGGTCGAGGTGTTTTCCGGCAATACCGGCGATCCCTCGACGCTGGCGGTGCAGGTTGACAAGCTCCGTTCCCGTTTCGGAATATCCCGTGTTGCGCTGGTCGGCGATCGCGGCATGGTTACCACCTCCCGCATCCGCGAGGATCTCGGGCCATCCGGGCTGGACTGGATCTCGGCGCTGCGGAATGTGGACATCCGCAGGCTTCTGCGTTCCGGCGGCGGTGATGCGCCGCTGGTTCCGGAGGCGCTCCTTGCCGATGCGGTTGCGGAGATTTCCAGTCCCGACTTTCCCGGCGAGCGGCTGATGGTCTGCCTCAATCCCCGCCTTCGTGCCGAGCGGTCCCGCAAGCGGGAGGATCTGCTGCAGGCAACGCAGGCCGAGCTCGGCCGGATTGCCGGTCTTGCCGTCCGCAGCCGGCCGGGTCCGGCGCTCCGGGACCGCATCAACCGTGCGCTTGGCCGCACTGCAAACCGCCGCAAGGTGGCCAAGCTGTTCGACATCGAGACCGGCAATGACGGCATGAGATGGTCCCGAAACGAGGAGCGCATTGCCGCCGAGGCCCGTCTTGACGGCATCTACGTCATCCGCACCAGCCTTGATGCGGATGCCATCGGCGCTGCCGAGGCGGTGGAGGCCTACAAGTCCCTTTCGCAGGTGGAACGGGCATTCCGCCTGATGAAGACATCCCGGCTCGAGGTGCGGCCGGTGCATGTCTACAGTGCCGGGCGTGTCCGGGCGCATGTGTTCCTGTGCATGCTGGCCCTTTACGTTGAATGGCATCTTCGCCGGCGCCTTGCGCCGCTGCTTTACGGGGAGGATGATCCACAGGGGGCGCGGGCGTTGCGGAATTCACCGGTGGAGAAGGCCCTCGTCTCGGAGAGTGCGAGAAAGAAGGCGGCCACGAAGCGTACTGCCGAGGGTTTTCCGGTCCACGGCATGACGACGCTGCTTGCCGATCTTGCCACGCTGACGCTGAACGAGGTCATGCTGCCGAAGAGCCCGGATCATGTTTTCGAGATGCTGGCGCAGCCGACGCCGCTGCAACGGCGGGCACTTGAGTTGCTGGAGATTGACCCGGCGAGGATTGTTGCCAGTACGAGTCCAGGCTGATATCGTAATAGGGGCAACTTGCCGGGAATTTGATTTTCCTTGAGTTGTTGTTCTGCACTGGCGGCGTGGGGTTCTGATCCGGAATCCTCGACTGTCCCCCTGTCTTCCGGCATAGTCTGATCCGGGGCATTCAGGGGATTCCACTGCGAATCGTCCTGTGATTCAATGGGGTATGGGTGATTCGCAGACAGATCGCCGAGCCGGTGCCAGCCATGCGGCGCTGATGGCGGAACTCTCGTCCCTTCGGGATTTGCTTGCAAAGAGGGACAACCGGCTTGCCGAACAGGATGAACGGCTTGCGGAGTTGACCGGGTTGATCCGGGACCTGCGGGACGAGATCAGGCTGCTCAAGAACCTGCCGCGGCGTCCGGAACTGAAGCCGAGCGGCCTGGCCGCCTCCGGCGCCTCCGGAGCCGGCCGGTCGAAGACGCAGGGCAAGGGCCGAAAGAAGGGCCGGGGCCCGCGGCGCCGGAACCCGAACCTGCACCGGCGCGACGAGAGGGTTGCCCTCGAGGATGTGCCCGAGGGTGCGGAACGCAGGGGCTATCAGGCGCACACTGTCCGCGACATCGTGTTCCACGCCGAGGAGGTCACCTGGCTGCGGGAGGTGTGGCGGTTTCCGGACGGCAGCCGCCATGTGGCGCCGCTGGCGCCGGGTGTGTCGGCGGGACGCAGCCAGTATGGTCCCGGCGTCAAGGCGCTGGTGATCATGCTGTATCACCAGTGCCAGTCGACGGTGCAGCGCATCGCGGCATTGCTGAACGGATTGGGCCTTGAGATATCCGCTCGCCAGGTGGGGCGGTTCCTGAACGGGGACACGAGGGTCATCGTCGAGGAGCAGCAGGAGGTGCTGAGGGCAGGCATGGAGAATGCGGCATGGATCAATGTCGACGATACCGGTGCCCGGCACAGGGCGGCAAACGGCTATTGCACGGTAATCGGCAACGATGTCTTCACCCATTTCAGGTCGACCGGCTCGAAGAGCCGTCTCAACTTCCTCGAATGTCTCTGTGCCGGTGACGTGGCCTACAGCGTCAATGATGCCGGGCTCGAATACATGCGGCGCATGAAGCTGACAGGAAAGGCGGTCCGGCGGCTCGCCGCGGACCGGCAGCGGCGCTTTGCCGATGCCGATGAATGGCGGACCCATCTGGCCGCACTCGGCATTGACCGCATGAAGGTGTTTCCGGACCCGGTGAAGATCGCCACCGAGGGTGCGCTCTGGGGCAGCATCTGCGATGCCGGTCGCATTGCCGGGACCGTGATCCTGAGCGACGATGCCGGCCAGTTCAATGTCGGCGATGCCCACTCTCTCTGTTGGGTTCACGCCGAGCGGCTGGTTCGCAAGCAAGGGGGCAGTTCCGAATTCCAGCGCATGCGCGTGGATGCGGTGCTGGATGATGTCTGGGGCTATTACCGGGAACTGTCTGCCTACAGGAAGACCCCCTGCAATACACGGGCCCAGGCACTGTCGTTGCGCTTCGACGAGATCTTCGGACGGCGGACCGGCCATGCCAGCCTCGACAAGCTGCTGCGGCGGCTGAGGGCGAACAAGGATGAGCTCTTGCGGGTGCTCGAGTATCCGGCCACGCCGCTGAATTCGAACCTGGCCGAAAATGACATCCGGGCCCATGTCACCCGGCGGAAGATCTCGTTCGGATCCCGGAGCGAGAGCGGGCGTGCGGCCCGGGATGCCTGTCTCGGGGCATTGAAGACCTGCAACAAGCTCGGCGTGCCGTTCCGGGACTATCTGTGCAACCGCCTTGGCGTTGCCGGTGCCGCCGAAGTGCCAAGGCTTGCCGAGATCATCACACGCCGCGCCACAGCCTGACGCATCCTCTCATACGAAACGCAATTCCCGGCAAGTTGCCCCTATTACCTGATATCGGCATAATGGCCTGATATAACAAAGAAAACCCCGTGTTCCGGCCATGAAGATCCGCTTAGTCCGATTCGGCCCGTAGGATGTCCTGGGGATGGCGAACAGAATCATGTCTGGTGAAGACACAGATATGCGCGGCCGGAAGAAAAATCGAAACACTCCCGCGTCTTGACCTGGTCAACTGCTCCGCATGCGGTGCCGTGACGAGCCGTAACGGACAGTCGCTGCAAGAGTGAAGGGGTTCCAGGTGTTGGAATCTTCCCTTCAGCTAAGCGGAATGGCCGATCCGGACTTGGACACCTGATAGGTTTCGGAGAAGCGCTCGTAGAGCCTGTCTATGCGCTCCGCCCGCTCGCACAGCGGAAGCCGGTCAGATGGTGGGAGTCCTTCCATTACATCCCGGATGCTCCAGCATTTCCAAAAGGCATTCGACCTCGCATAGGAGCCCGAGGTCAGGCGAAATACTTCGTCCAGAATCTTCAGGTCATGCGGAATTGCGAAGCTGTCGCGGCTATTCTCGTAGCTGAAATAGTAGAAGAAATTGTCAAAGCCGGCCCAGGTGATTGCAGAAAGACACAGCGAACACGGCTCGTGGGTGGACAGGAAGATCAAATCTCGAGTTCCTGGGCGATCGCCCTCGGGGATTTCGTAGAATCGCTTGAGGCAATGCATTTCGCCGTGCCAGAGAGGGTTCTCCAGCTCGTTGTTCGTCTCTGCCAGCAAGAGCGAATAGTCTGACTTTCTCAACAATGCCGCGCCAAAGACCTTGTTCCCTGCCGCAACGCCACTAGCGGTGAGCGGTGCGATATCTTCCTCGATCGTTTGCAGCAGGCGAGCAAGCAGCGGCGCGCTCGCAGCTGGCAATTCGAATTTCTCATACATTTCGTTCGCGACCCAGTTTGAGCATAACATCATTCGCGGCCAAGTCCGGGCCGGTACTTGCGATGCCCGGTCGACCTCTATCCATGAACTGGCCCAAGTTTAGCATGTGTTTACCAATGCGGCTATTTTCGGTGAGTTACCGTGATGGAATCCGCCTGTTTCTCACAACACCCTGGTCCGGCAATGTTGCTCCAGTCTGCGACAATATCCGGGTCCGACCTCGTTTGCGGTTGCGAACCCAGCGCACCATTCACTTCCAACCATCGGTTCAGGCCGAGTGGTATCGCCCGTATCAGGAAGACTTCGGAAGCCTGTTGTGAGATTTGAACTCCGGCGCCTTGCCGTTATACGCCCGCCACAAGACCAGCAAGTTGGCGGTCTTGATAGACACAGGCAGGACGGCGAAACCCTCGTGGAATTCGAGCCAGGCGCGGGCTTCATCACAAGCGCGCCGGGGTTTATCCGGCACAGCCGTTCCCGCCCTTGCGTTTCGCGTGTCACAAGGCCAGCCCGTTCGAGCACGCCGAGATGCCTTACTGAGAGGCCGAATACGCGGCGGCAACCGAACACCCTGCCCGGCCTGACCAAAGAAAGCGCTTGCATTCAGGCAATGCGTCCATACACGAAGGTTCGGGGCGACGCGCCGGAATCCGGCCGTCAGTGCGCAATTCTGCATGAATCTGGCCAAGGCCCATATCTTCAAAGGGCGATCCAGGCCCCGAGGTTCGTACATGTCCCGTACCGAGGCCCTTCAATTCATCAACGTGGCGCATTTCTTCGATCACTTCTTCCTGCTGATCTACCCCACGGCGGCACTTGCCATCGCGCCGGCCTGGAACATGAGCTATGGCGATGTGCTCTTTCTGGGCTCGCCCATCTATCTGATGTTTGCGCTTGGGACGCTTCCGGCCGGGTGGCTCGGTGACAGGATGGACCGCATGACCCTGATCGCCGTGTTCTTCCTGGGTTGTGGCGGGTCAAGCCTCTGGATCGCGATTTCAAATGGGCCTCTGGCGATGATGATCGGACTCGGAGCATTGGGACTCTTCGCGGCGATCTATCACCCGGTCGGTCTTGCCCATGTCACCCAGATCGGGTTGCGCACAGGCCGGGCCCTGGCAATCAACGGCATATTCGGAAATATGGGACTGGCCGGTGCGGCCACGGCAACCGGGATCCTGGCAAGCTATCTCGGTTGGCAATGGGCCTTTCTCGTGCCCGGTGGGCTCGCTGTCCTGATCGGTTTGCTCCTGTTGCTTCGGAACAGGAAACAGAAACGGATTGCGCAGGTCGGCACCGATGGCGTCAGTGCCTTTCCGACCTGCGACCGCAACACGCAAGTCACCGTCTTTGCAATCGTGTGTGTGTTGGCTCTTTTCGGTGGGCTGATTTTCAACGCCGTCACGATCTCCTTGCCAAAGTTCTTCGACGAAAGACTGGCTGATGTAACCGGCGATCTTGCCTGGATCGGTGCATCGGCGGGAATGGTCTTTGCCATTGCCGCCTTTGCGCAGTTGCCAGTCGGGGAATTGCTCGATCGGATCGGCGCGAGGCCCGTTCTGCTGACGTTGCTCAGCGTACAGGTGGTGCTGCTGATGTTGCTGACGCAAGCGAATGGCCTGACAGCACTCGTACTGGCCCTCCTTCTGGTCACATTCGTTTTCGCCGAAATACCGATCACGACGTGGCTGCTTGGCCGCTATCTCGCCCCGGGGATCCGTTCGCGGGCATTGTCAGTCGAATATGTACTTTCGCTTGGGGTCGGTTCGGTTGCCGTTCCCCTGATTGCTCTACTGCACGGAAGAGGCATCGGTTTCGATGTGCAGTTCCTCGGTCTCGCTGTCGTGGTATTGATCATCCTTGCAGCGGCGTTGTTTCTGCCAAAGAGGGAATCGTTCTTGGCGGGGGGCGAATCCCCGGGCTAACCTCGATTCCGAAGACGGAAGCCAACTCGGCTCCGCATCACCGATGCCCTGATTCGGAAAACACTCCCGATCTCCGCGATGTTGCATTTGTCGGACTGGCGGACGCGCTGCCTGCCGATGTCAATCCGGACAGGCACTGCAGTCAGGACAGCGCATATCAGCCTGTTCCTCAGGACGGATCTCATTGGCCGCTATCCATTTGATACTGGCAGACCGCGCGAACATATCCTGGCTGCGCGGCGTTGGAACATGGCAGGAAACCAAGACGTCTGCGATCATATCATTGCCGATGCGGGTTCAACAGGATGTGTCCTTGCCAACAGGCTCGGAGAAGACCCGGCCGTCAGGATACTGGTGCTGGAAGCAGGTGGCAGCGACCGCGCCCTGACGGTGGCCATGCTAGCCGCCCTCTCGTATCCGATGAACTCGAAAAGGTTCAACCGGGCCATGACAACCGAACCGGAACCCGGGCTGGACGGCAGGGCAATGAATCTGCCACGCGGCAAGAGGCCGCCCATGGCCCGGCGAAGGCGAATTCGCGCGGGCCACCCTCTACTGTCCCAGGCTATCGGCGGCGTGCAGCCAGCCAGTCGAACCGGCAGGAAATCGCAAGCATCCGGACGACGCCGAAAAGCTTCTTGTCAAAGTCTGACTGGACGGGGAAGCTATTTGAACATCCCTGCTTGGGAAAGAAGCGCTGTCCCGGACTGTACCTGATCAAACAGAAACAGCACGCGCGGGGAAAGTGGGAAAAACCGCCCGGTTCATGACGGAATAGTCCGGGACCCTACACCAAGCGTTCTAGTACTACAGTTGCGTGTGCCCTGTTCGTCTTTTGTAGTGCGCCCTTGCGGCGTCTGCCTGGTGTTTGCGCCGCCACAGCGACCAGTGCATGATGAATGCCCTGGATCCTGGCGGCCTGAGCAGGAGTTTTGCGATCAGGTATCGGAGTTCCGGAACGCTCGGCACCTGTGCCGTCATGAGGGCAAGGCGCCGGTTTCGGGGTTTGGACTCCTTTTGTTCTGTTTGCCCTGTGCCCTGATCCTCAATTCTGCCGCCAGCCTGGCCAGGAAGGCTGCAGCGGCCATGACCAGGCTGATATGCCGGTGCCAGCCATGCCAGGAACGGGCCTCGCAATGGTCAAGGCCGAGATCGTCCTTTGCCCGCTGGAAACACTCCTCGATGGTCCAGCGCAACCCGGCAGCGCCGGCCAGTTCCGCAAGGCCTGTGCCAACGGGGCAGAAGACGAGATAATAGGCCAGTTTCTGCGGATCCCTGCGGGAGCGGCGCACCAGCAGGCAGTGTTCCCATCCCGCCTTGCGGTTCCACGGAATGACAAGGCAGGCCCAGTCATACAGCCTCGGCCCCTTGGACCCCTCACCGGCGGCAAGGGCCGTCCAGTCCTCATCGGCAAATTCCTCGACCATCTCCGAGGGGTTGGTGGCCACGATGCCGCCCTGGCCGATGAACCGGATATGGTGATTGCTGCGAACCGCCAGCACATAGGCCTGGTCCCGCTCCTCGAGCATCCGCCTCAGGCCGTGATCCGAGCCATAGGCCGCATCGGCCAACACCCAGGCACAGCGCACACCGGCATCAAGGTTCCGGGCAATCATCCGGCGGGCAATCGCCGGCTTGGTGGCAAACTCGACATCATCGGGAATGCCGGTCTTCGCACGCCGGCCGGCATCACCGGCCCAGGCCTTCGGAAGATAGAGCTGACGGTCAATCAGCGCCTGGCCATATCGGCCCGCATAACCGAGAAACACGCCCACCTGGCAGTTCTCGATCCGGCCGGCCGTCCCCGAATACTGGCGGATAACGCCAACAGAGTGACTCCCCTTCTTCAGGAAACCCGTGTCATCGACAACAAGCACACCGTCTTCGCAGCCAAGCGACTCCATGACATATCCGCGTATCTCGTCCCGCAACCAGTCCGCATCCCAGCGGCTGCGGCCAAGCAATGCCTGCATCCGCCAGGGACCCGGCAGGCCCGCATGCTCCGACATCATCCAGCCGGTCTTGCGTGAAATCCCCGAGAGCAACCCGTCGATGAACGCTCCGCCGGTCTCGCGAAGCTCGCTACGGCGAAACACCGGACCGAGCCGCTCCTTCAGCGATGACAGCTCGTTCTCCCACTCGAGCAGA
This sequence comes from Paracoccaceae bacterium, assembly GCA_963664715.2. Taxonomy (GTDB): domain Bacteria; phylum Pseudomonadota; class Alphaproteobacteria; order Rhodobacterales; family Rhodobacteraceae; genus JAPOXR01. The sequence goes on along the minus strand of CAXXUY010000001.1, from coordinate 500,496 downwards.
GACCCCGACCAGTCCGAAACACCCATTGCTCATACCCCGTCACGGTGAAAATCGAACCCGTGAATCACAACTTCAGGTCATGCGCAACTGTAGTACTAGGGTCAGGACTCATAGCCAGAACATGACGACTGCAGCAAGGGCGCAAGCCGAGAGGAAGACATCGGGACATCGATCATAGCGCGTTGCCACGCGGCGCCAGTCCTTGAGCCGGGCAAAGGTGTTCTCGATCTTGTGACGACGCCTGTAGAGGACCTTGTCATGCGGGATCGGCACCTTCCGGGACATCCGGGACGGAATACATGGCGAAATGCCGTTCTGTTCCAATGCGTTACGGAACCAGTTGGCGTCATAGCCGCGATCACCAAGCAGGGTCTCGGCCGCAGGCAAATCCCCGACCAGGGCACGGGCGCCATCATAGTCGCTGATCTGTCCGGCGCTCAACACCATCCGGATCGGACGCCCAAGGCCATCCACCACCGTGTGCAATTTCGAGTTCAAGCCGCCCTTCGTCCGGCCAATCTGGCGTCCGGAGCCCCCTTTTTGAGCCGCAGACTGGCAGCCGTGCGGTGCACCTTGAGATGCGTCGCATCAATCATCAGCATGTCGCCCGCATCGCCCTGTTCAGCCAGACCCAGCAACATGCGGGCAAAGATGCCCTTCTCGCTCCAGCGCTTCCAGCGGTTATACAGCGTCTTCGGCGGACCATACTCCACAGGCGCATCGCGCCAGCGTAACCCATTGCGATTAACGAAGATTATCCCGCTCAAGACCCGCCTGTCATCCACCCTCGGCACCCCGTGCGATTTCGGAAAAAACGGCCGAAGACGCTCCATCTGCTCCTCGGTCAACCAGAAGAAATCCCTCATCCTGCTGCTCCTTGCACATGCTTCTCGCCAGACACTGAATCAGACAGAATCAACCAATGCAAGAAATTAATAGGTCCTGACTCTAGGAACAGCGGCTGGGTTCGCCTGCGTGACGCCGGGCACGACAGCCTTCCGCGTGTTGGGTTCAACTACATGACTCATGAAAAAGACTGGCTGGAGATGCGGATTTGCATCCGCCTTGCAAGGGACGTCTTCGCCCTGGAATCGTCAGCACCATACCGTGGCAGGATACTCGCCCTCGGAGCCGATTGCCGCAGCAAGTCCTGCATGGACCGGTTCACAAGGGGCAAGGTGGACGGCGCCTGTCATCCGTGCGGAACCTGCCGGATGGGCAATGACGAGGCAGCGGTGGTCGACCCGGAGTGCCGTGTCAACGGAGTTGCCAGCCTGCGCGTGGTCGACGCATCGATCATGCAGCAGGCGACGGCGGGCGATCTGAACGCTCCGACGATCATGCTGGCGGAACGGGCCGCGGACCTGATCAGGGGAAGGAAACGGCCTCCAGCGAACCCCGCTCCTTTGCTCATCGATCCGCAGCGGGAGAACTGCCAGCGTTCGACAGGTATTCCCCTGGACCTGTCAGTGCAGGGGCAGAGCTCGGCCGCCGTCTTCCGAAGGCAGCAGGAACTCCTTGACCGCGCCTGCCAGCCGGGCGGGGGGGTCCTGACGACATGGGAGACAGGAAGCCGAACGTTGTTCTTGTCTTCGTCGACAACCAGGCCGCCAGAACGCTGGGTTGTGCCGGCAACTCCGAGATTCACACCCCACATCTCGACGGATTCGCAATGAGAGGCGTGCGTTTCAGCGAAGCCTGCTGTTACCCCGACGCACCGTACGCATTGCCGACAGCAATCGCTGTCAGGATGTTGTTTTTGCCCGATCGCTTTGGCCGATGACCTTCCGCACTTGGTCAAAACTGATCTTGAATTGCGTCACGCCATGTCAAACCGCCGCGTTATCATCGGTGATTGCTGGATCAGCACCTTTACGGAGCCTGATCTGCCGATTTTCGACCTATGGCATGAACTTGAATGCTATTTCGATTTTCATGAATGAATTTCGACGGGACCCGAAGGCATCAGGGCCGTTTCGACTGCAGTGAAAAGATTTCGACCGATGAAACTGAATCTCGGAACGCCCCCGGCGTTCCAGGATCGCCTGGTCCCGAAGGAGACAAGGCTGACTGGCTGGGCCGCGCTGGTTGACGGCCTTGGGATCGCGGCCCCGGTCCGGGCAGCGAGTACCGTTGCCGGCGGTTCCATCAAGGGCAGCCGGCGCAAAAATGGTGGCTGGACCGTTTTCGACAAGCGATACTGGCCGGGCCGCCATGTCACGGATCATATCAGTTTCGCCCTTCGCCATGAGTGGCTCGACCCGCTCGTGCTCAAGCGTGTGTTCGATGCCGTGGATCCGGGCACGATCTCGGCCTTCGTGCGTGATGCGCCGACCGGGAAGGCCGCTCGCCGGGTCTGGTTCTTCTATGAGAGCATGACTGGACGGCGGCTGCCGATCGACGACGCCCCGACAGTGACGGCTGTCGATGCTCTCGATCCCAGGAGTTATGTGACCGGCAATGCAGTTCTGTCCAAGCGTCACCGCGTGCGGGACAACCTGCTTGGCACGGGCGGTTATTGCCCAGTCATTCGCCGCACCGAGGCTATTGACGATTTGAGAGAACGCCGCCTCGCCGACAAGGCAGCAGAAACCGTTGGCCGAACCAGCAAACTTCTGATCTCCCGGGCCGCGAGCTTTCTGTTGCTGGCAGATAGCCGTGCCAGCTTCGCGATCGAAGGCGAGCGCCCGCCGCGCAGCCGGCTTGATCGCTGGGGCCGTGCTGTCCTCCAGGCCGGCAAGAATCGACTGACACTCGATGAACTCAACCGTCTGCACAATGTCTTGATCGAGGACACCCGCTTTAGCCGGGCTGGCCTACGCCCCGACGACGTGTTCCTCGGCGAGCGCGATCACAATGCCGATCCACTGCCGGAATTCATCGGAGCAAGGCCGGAAGATTTGCCTGCCCTGCTAAATGACCTGCTCGCGGCCAACAAGCGTATGAACGCGAGCGCAATCGATCCGGTGCTTCAGGCAACCGCCACAGCGTTCGGCTTCGTCTATATCCACCCCTATCAGGACGGAAACGGCCGCCTGCACCGCTGCCTGATCCATCATGTGTTGGCAGAACGAGATTTCACGCCGCCGGACATTGTCTTTCCCGTTTCCTCGGTGATGCTGGATCGGATCGATGATTACCACCGCACGCTGCAAGACCATACCGGGCCGCTAATGCACTTCATCGACTGGCGGCCGACGGCGGACCGGAATGTCGAGGTTCTCAATGATACAGCCGATCTATACCGGTATTTCGATTGCACGGCTGAAGCCGAGTTTCTTTATGCCTGCGTTGCCCGCGCGGTCGAACACGACCTCCCGGAAGAGATCGATTTTTTGCGCCGCCGCGACGAAGCACAACGGCGCATCATGGAGACGGTGGAAATGCCCGACCGACTGGCGCAGGACCTGATCATGTTTATCCGTCAAAACGACGGCAGACTGCCGAAAAGGCGCCGCACGAGGGAGTTCGCGGCTCTGACCGATGAAGAAACGGCACAAATCGAGGTCATTTGCGATGAGGTCTTCGGCGATGGCTGACTCTGGCGAATCCAAAACCGGTTACCCCGCTCGGTCCGATGACCAGTAGAATGACGGGCTTGATCCGCCTGGCATGCAGAACAGCAATGCCAATCTCCATCAGGGATATCTGTCCGGTTTCAGCAACGTGAAGCTGCACATGCGGTAAATTGGACTCGCAGCGGCCAACGGCGAACCGAACTTGGACGGATGGCGCTGAGCCCGGAACAGTAATTCGACAAACCGGCTTGATGCTGTGCCATTGCGTTTAAGGTTGGATTCTCGCCCCGGTCGTGATCACATCGCGTCGCTCAGCATGCCAAGATAGTCCCTTGCGTTTGCCGGTCGGGGGTTCGTGGCAGAAAGATGGTCTGTTGAAGCTTTCTCGGCAATTTCGGGAAGAACGTCCGGTTCAACTCCCAGTTCACTCAGCCGCGTAGGCAGGCCGATGCCCCGCACGAATTCAGTCATCCATTCGTGCAAGCCCTTGTCTTCAGGAACACTCATTGCCCGGCGGAGTTCCGCAAAAGCCGCATCGGCATAGCCGTTGTTGAACCTGAGGATGTGCGGCAGCAAGATACCGATCAGAGTTCCGTGATGAAGATGGAGTTCTCCCAACGGAGTTGCCATGGCGTGTGCGCCACCGAGTGACTTCTGAAGGCACATACCACCCATCAGAGCAGCCATCATCATCTGGTAGCGGGCCTCGCGGTTGCTTCCGTCATCGACTGCGACTGGCAACCACTTTGCTGCGCGCCGAACCGATTCAAGCCCTATGGCGGTGGCGGGAGGGTTTTCCAAGGAACTGCAACAGGTCTCGACCCCGTGGCTCAGCGCATCGATTCCTGTGGCTGCCGTCAGCCTGGGCGGTAGCGACAAGGTGAGTTCAGGATCGCAGATGACGACATCCGCCACCATGTTGAGGTTGACGGCCACGCATTTTGAACCATCGAGCAGGGACATCACGCAGGCCCGGCCGACTTCCGCCCCTGTGCCAGCCGCTGTCGGAATCGCGATCTGGCGCGATACCTTTCCGATCCGGTCGGATCCACCTGTCTTGACGTTGTAGTCCGCAATGCTCCCGCCGTGGCTCGACAAGAGTGCGACGGCCTTGGCAAGATCGATAGGCGAGCCACCACCCAGCGCAATAATTCCATCGCAACCGTTGTCACGCCAGGACTCCAGGCATTCGAGCAAGGACTGTTCGGTCGGGTTTTCTGTCGTCCCGTCATAGACGACAGGAACAGAGGGCTTGGCCGCATCGAGCGCGCGTTGCAGGATCCCGGCACTCGCGACGCCCTTGTCGGTAACGAGAAGTGGCCGGTTCAGGCCCAATCCCGCAATCTGGTCACCGAGCGTCGTAATGGCACCGAAATCGAAGGCAATGCGTGACAAGTACTGGATCAAGGGCACTAGCCGCCGACCTCGTAGTAGATGTGCTTGGTCTCGAGAAAGTCGTTCATTGCTTCGATGCCGTGCAGCCGTCCTATACCGCTTTCGCGGTAGCCACCGGTTTCCACCTCTGCGAGCAATCGGTTGTGGCAGTTAAGCCAAACAGTGCCGAACCTGAGCTTGCGCCCCATCCTCATCGAGACGTTGAGATCTGATGTGTAGACCGATGCCGCCAGGCCAAACCTTGTGGCGTTGGATTTCTGGACCGCTTCCTCTTCGGTCGTGAAACGTTCGAGCGACACGATCGGGCCAAAAAGCTCTTCTTGTACGAGGTCATGGGACACGTCTTCGATCTCGAACATCGTAGGGGTCACGAAATACCCTTGGGGCAGGTCGTTTCCGCCCGCCGTGCCACGGACAACGAGGTTCGCCTCTTCCCCGGCGCGATCGATGATGCCCAACAACCGTTCCTGGTTCGGCTTGTCGATGATTGGGCCGAGCTCGATACCCGGCGCCCGTGCGTCTCCCACTATGGCGGATTCATACAGGTCGCGCAGCCGCGCCCTCATATCTCCGTAAACACGATCGTGGACCAAGACACGACTGACACAGGTACACATCTGTCCGTTCAACGCCAGGGATCCGCGTTTGATCTCGGCGGCCGCCATCTCGAGATCGGCACTGTCGAAGACAATCGCGGGGGCTTTGCCGCCAAGCTCAAGCGAGACATGTTTGATGGTGTGGGCGGCATTGGCCAGGATCATCTTGCCAGTGCGCGATGAGCCGGTGAACGAGATCACATCGATCTTGGGGTGGGATGACAATACTGTCCCGACTTCAGTGCCGTACTCGTTGACCGAGTTGATGACGCCTGCCGGAATCGACTCGACGGCGTCAAAACACGCCATCACCGCTGCATTCGTCAGGGGCGTCTGCGGAGCGGGCTTGACGATCACCGTGCATCCTGCTGCGAGTGCAGGCGCGACTGAACGGACAAGAAGGGTGACAGGAGCATTCCACGGCACGATTACGGAAACGACGCCCGCGGGTTCCCGGGTCATCAGGCTCATCTTTCCAGCGCCGCTCTCAAAGGTCCGGCCGAAGACATTGCGGGCAACTCCGGCGTAGTATCTGGCTTCACCATGGCCGGCAGCAATTTCGTGGCGTGCCTGACCCAGGACTTTGCCATTTTCCTGCGCCATCAATTCGGCGATGGAATCGGCCCGCTCCTCCAGGACATCGGCGAACTCCAGGAGCGCGGCGGCCCGAAGCCTTGGTTCATGAGCCCACGAACTCGATTCGAATGCATCGTATGCCGCCATGACCGCCTGTTCGGCAAGGGATTCTGAACCTGCGGGCGCCTCCGCAATTACCGACCCATCCGAGGGGTTCTCAACTGCCACCATCCCGTTGGGCGCATCCGCGAGCCAATCGCCTGCAATGTAGTGGCACCCTTGCGATCCCCCCATCTCCTCCTCCTCAGGCTCCAATTGCGCGGTCGAGAGTGCTTTCTGCATCCGCATGCTCGCCGGTTCCGACCCATGCCAGGAACTGGTCCGGGCGGACAAGCATCGCCTCGCACCCATACACCTCCACAAGCCGTGGATCCGCAAGTGTCACGACCTTGAATGGGATGCCGCGGGTTCGAGCAGCATTTTCAAAGTGTTTCGAGCGTTCGGCGTTATCCGCCAGGCTCACAAGAGTGAAACCGGGCCCCAACTCTTCCCACAGATCATCCTTGGAAACGTTGTGCGGAGCGAGATGATAGCCGGCCCGGGCCTTGAATTCATGTACGCCCTTGGCGCCGGATTGCGCCCCACCTGCCCCCGCGACTATCGGCGAGCCAGCATAGTGGGGCAGGAACTGCGTGACACCGGAATCGTCTGCACTGGCCCGATCAGCCCAGGCAGCCTCGAACGCTTCCAGGTCCTTGGCAGGGGAATACCTCGCTGTGAATTCCCGGAAATCATCGATCATTGGCGCAATGAAATCTTCACTGACCGATTTGAAAACCGGATGACGTTCCAGGCTGTAGCTGTCGAGAAGTCCCTGGCCCGCCCAACCCCTCAGCACCGCATCAAGTTTCCAGCTGAGGTTTCGTGCGTCTTCCAGCCCGGTGTTGACCCCGTAGCCACCATATGGCGGATGGCTGTGGCACGCATCGCCGGCAATGAATATGCGACCATTTCGATATGACTTGGCCTGGCTAATCCTGAGATCCCAAAAGCCTATGTGCTCGAACTCCAGCCCGAACTCAGTGCCGGCCATGCGATGCAGGAAGGCATGAAAGTCGAAGTTTTCCTTCGTGGTGCCCTCTGGCACGGGCGAGTGGAAGAACCAGCCTCCGTTCAGATCAACGCGCCCAAGGAACTGCCAGTATCCCTTCATGTCAGGGTTCATGACGTTGAAGATCGACTTTCCGGGATAACGTTCAAGGAGTTCGTGAAGCTCCATCGACCGGAACACCAATAGGGCCATGCGCGGTCCTTCGCAGTCGGTATCACTCTTGATGCCGATTCGTTCACGGGTAATGGAACGGGCCCCATCGCAACCTACGCAGAATTGCGCACTCAGGTCCTGGCGCTCGCCCTGTGCGGTTTCGTACCGGACCAGAGCAGAAGAGTCGTCCTGATCGACCTCGGTGACCTTGGCCTCGGTGATCAGGGTTATCTCCGCCAATTCGGATGCTCTGTTTCTGAGAACTCGTTCCAGGTTGTACTGCGGCAGCCGCTCGTTCTCGGCAAAATAATAGGCACCGACCCTTGAGCGTTGAAACCAGTCGTAGTGATAGGGGCTCAGAAGGCTACCGTAGGTCACCAGCCCTGCATTTCCGAATTCCGGTGGCACAGGACTTGCAGCGCGCACGGCCTTTGAAACGCCCCAGGCACGAAAGTGCTCGCCCGTGCGTTGCGTCAGGTTCTGTCCCTTTGGAATCCTGTGCAGCGACTCGGACCGTTCCAGAACCGTGCTGGTCACGCCTTTCAGCGCCAGGTCGATCGCCAAACCAAGGCCGACCGGCCCGCCACCTGTGATGATTACCTCGCTCATGCCGGCGCGGATGGGCTCGGGCAAAGTCGGGACTCACTCGGCCGACGTTGGCAAATAGGGAGCATCAACAGCTTGTTCATATGGCAGATCTCCCAAGCCGCCCTCAATTGTGTTCCTCTCATCGTTTAACTCGCGAGAACAGGGTTCAAACGCAATTCGTTTGCCTGTTCCGGATCGTCGAGTGTCCACCTGGTCACGACAATGTTCCGGGAATTCGTTGCGATCGTATTGTGTTCAAGGTTCTTGCCTGAGGTCGATATCGGTTTGCACCAGGCGCTGAAGTACTTTTCGACATAATCAATATCTGCATTTCCATACGCCATCGTGGCGATCATGAATGAGGTGTCAAGCATCTTGCGTAACCCAGGTTGCGCCATGACGTGGAATGGCCCGCTGAATAGGCCTGCGGCGGGCACAGGAATCGTGCCCGTGAACGCCGGGACGGAGACAAGCCAGTACGGCATTGGTGACCCGACGTGGCTGCATGGACGCAGGGCATCGGATCAGGGATTGACCGATTTCGATCGCAGGCGATTCCGCCTCAGTCGGGCATGTAATCGCCGCTGATTTCCTCTGGAGCATTGCATCATCAACTCCAACGCGAAGAGGCCGATCCTGTGCCGCTTCTAGATGTCCGGCAGTTCCGGCCGAACAGAGATCCCCTGTTGAACGGCCATCCACGTCATAAACAACTTCCCGGTCAGGTGCGAAGCGTAGACGATTCCGTCGACATCGGCCTGTCCCGCATGGATGAACTTCGCAATCGTGCGGCCTGTCCCCCGGTTCCTCACACTTTCCGTATCGGTCGGGGCACCAAGTCGGGCGCAACTGTCTCCGCGCAGATCGATTAGTCTCAACATCGTGTTTTGCCGCGAGGTGACAAGCCCCGGATCCACAGGGCGAACTCCTGCGCCGCGATTTCGCGACCTTGCCGCCTCATGAACGTGTCCCTTGCCACTGTCTCAACGAAGGATGTGTTTAATCCGGTTGCTGCCAAAGCACCGTGAAATCACCATTTCGTGCTCAGAAGCGCGGGTCGACCGGACTCGTCACCAGCATCTGCAACTGATGATGGCTCGCCATGAACCAGTGGATACGATGTATGGAATCCTTCACAGGAAAGAGTGCAATCCGGCTTCCGCGCCAGCGGCCTCCACTCATGTGAACGAATTGTCGAAACCGCGTGCTGAATTCAGCACTTCGTCGATACAGCCAGCCTCCAGCCAAATCGAGCGACAGCCCGACAAATTCCTCGAACACCCCGACACCCGCCATCCGCGATATCGGTTTTCACGTGATCCCGGGAGCGAACGCGATGGGAGCCGATCGTCACTAACTCGTTCCGCCGAGAACAAGCCGGGCACCCACATCGACACGGTCCGCCAGGCTGTCACCTGTGAATAGCGCGTCGAGCATCACGGCCACCTCTTCCCCGATCCGGCGCGCGCCGACGTCAACTGTTGTGATCTGCGGGTCGGAGACGACGGCGACTTCGAACTGGCCGAACCCCGTTATGGCGAGCTCTTCCGGGACATCGATTCCAAGACGTTGGCAGGTGCTGAGCGCGCCGAAGGCCACCGGGTCCGACACACATACAAGCGCGTCGAATTCGCGCACCGCATCGCCAAGCGCTTCGATCCGCGCTGCGCCGTGACTCATCGACACAGGGGCCGGGCCGGCATCAAGGAATGTCATCTCGGGCAGCCCAAGGGCCTCGGCCGCCGCCATCGCCCCGGCTCTGCGTTCGGCACCGCGGCTGTCGGCACCTTCGGAAGCCCCGACAAAGGCCAGCTTTTGCTGCCCTGTCGATGCCAAATGCTCCATGACCAGAGACATGGCATCCGCGTTGGAAAATCCCACTGCATGGCCAAGCGGGTCCGCGGGAAGGTCCCACATCTCGATCACTGGTATGCCCAGCGCTTCGATCAGCTTGCGCGTCGTCTCGGTGTGATGCCCTCCCGTCATCACCAACGCCTCCGGGTTCCGGCTCAGAAGCTGGCGGACAAGTTCCTCCTCCTTTTCCACTCGGTAATTCGTGGAGCCCAGCAGCAATTGCATCCCGCTGTCTTCCATCGCATCCGACAGCCCGCGATAAGTTTCGGCAAAATTGGCGTTGTTGATCGAGGGGAGCGTCACGGCAACGAACCCGCTCTTCTTTGTCCGAAGTGCCGCCGCCGTGCTGTCATAGACATAGCCCATCTGAGTGGCCACCTTTCGGATGCGCGCGCGCGTTTGCGCACTGACCGACTCATCATCGCGGAAGGCGCGACTGACGGTCATGGTTGAGACGCCGACGGCCACGGCCACGTCTCGCATGGTGACCCGCACACTCACGCCGTATCTGCCTGCGAATTCAAGCCAATCAGCAGTGCAGTCAATCGGCCAACCAAAATACGCTGCCAGAATTCCAACCTTTTCCTCCTTCGACTGTAACCTTACGGCGCCTCTGAGAGCCGCCTCCATCGCTGCCGATCGGTCTGGTTACCTAGTGGTGAGGATAACCGGACCTTGCGCCACGCCCTCGTCCTGCTCCTCGCCGAACATCACTCGGACATCGGTGTTCCCAGGATACAGATACAAAACCGGCACCAACCGGTCTAGCAGCGCGGCGAAATTCTCCCAATTGCTTCGGGAGCACGGCACGCCCGAATGGGGCGGACCTCGCGATCATGCCGTAAGATCCTCCTTGGCACCCTTGAAGAACTCCATGACGACCGCCTGATCCTCGCCTCCCAATCCCGCAGCCGTGAGCATCCTGTGGATTTCAGCGCAAAGCGCGGTCATCGGCATCGACGTCCCGGTCTGCCGTGCAAGATCGTTCACCGCGTTCAAGTCCTTGACCATATTGTCGATCCGTCCGGTCCGCCGATAATCCTTGGTAGCAAACCGTGGCAAGTACTCCTGCAAGAGCGCGCTGTCCGCCCTTCCGCCTTTCAGGGCCTGCGGGATCTTCTTTGCATCGACACCGGCATCAAGGGCGAGTTGGGTTGCCTCGGCGACGGCTAGGAACCCCAGACCACAGAGTACCTGATTGATTAGTTTCGTCGTCTGCCCTGCGCCCGCTGTCCCCATATGCGTGTAGTTCGACGCGACATGCCTGAGCGCTCTGTGCGCGCGCTCGACATCAGCCGCTGCGCCGCCCGCCATCAGCGTGAGGTCTCCGGTCAGCGCCTTGGGCGCACCGCCCGAGAGCGGGCTGTCAACCCAGTCGAGCCCGCGCTCGCCTGCCAAATTGGCGAACTCCCGCGTAGCCTCCGGTTCGATCGAAGACATGTCGATGATGAGTGTCCCTTTCGCGGCACCGTCGGCGATGCCGTCCTTGCCGAAAGCCGCCTGCCTCACGATATGGGAAGAATTCAGCGAAGTTATGACGAATTCGTTCCCTCGCGCCGCCTCTGCTGCAGTCCTGGCTGCGGTCGCGCCTCTCTCAACCAACGCGGCCACCTTCTCGGGTATGATGTCGAACACGGTCAGTGCATTCCCAGTCTCCAGAAGCCGCGTTCCGATGGCTCCGCCCATGACGCCAGCGCCAACCAGCCCGATACGTTCGCTCATTCCGCAGTTTCCTTGATGTTGTGTTCCGACTGGTCGTTGACCGCTCCACAGGACCTCCCGATGCCGGTCTCCCAATCCCATTCACACCGGTCCAACCGCTTCAAGGCCGTAAATTGCCTGTCATACGAGGTGAGCGGAATGAAATGCCCGGCACGGGCAGCCACGCGATTTGCGAGTACATCCTTCGGCGCGTCGAGATGCAGGAACCTGACCGGCTCTGTCACCTCTCGCTGATTCCAGTCGCGACAGAGACTCTTCAGGACCGAGCGCCCGATGACAGCCGGCCCATCAACATTCGACATCACTAGACCGACCCGGGTAAACCAGGGCGCGCGCTCGGCATCGTCAAGTGGCTGACCGGAGGACATTGTCTCGATATTGCGATTGGGGTGCAGGTTGTCGCCGTCGATGAAGGCCATCTCGCAAAGGATCGACTGCGCCGCTCCGACGGACGATTTACCGAAGCCCAGATTGCCCATGGGTGCGCAGCACGTCCCTTGAGTACGATCCCGTCCTCCGCTTCGGCCAGACCATGAGCCAGTGGCAAATTGATTCACCGGAATGATCCGGTCACCAGTGTGCGCCTTCCGGCAAGTGAAGACAGGTCTGCCAATTCGCTCCCTCGTTTTGAAACCGATTGACCCAGGCAAGAAGTTGCGGACAGCTTGTTACCGATAACACCAATTGTCAAGCAAGAAGTGCCCCGTCCCTACACCTGTCATCCTGCAGGTCGGTCGGCGTATGCCGCAGGGTCAACCTCCGTTCGACCTGCGGCAGTCGAATCTCGAAAATGTCCTTCTTCGCCACACAGTGTCCGCCACTGCCTGCCGCCAAGTCCAATCCGGGGCTTCCGTCTCGAAGTAGAGCCATACTGTCAAGGTGACCGCTTGACCGAAGACACGACGGCTCCTGCCGACACCAGCAAGAATCGCCTGACATTACCTGTCACGGAGTTGACCCGCGCCCTCTGCAAACGGCCGCCGCCGCCTCATCGCATTCCTGCTGCTTCAGGATCGTTACAATCTGCGGTTGCGCAGACCGTGATCGCTTCATTTGTCCGCCAACCTTTCGGGGACGGCCTCTACCTCGTTATGGAGAAGGAAACGGGTTTCAGGCCAGGCGGAGAATGCGAATGGGTTCGGTGGGTCGGTTCGTGCCCCTGACCGCTCTGTTCCCACAGGCAGTGCCCGAAATCACGTATCGGCGCCCTCAGTCATCCATGGCAGTTCGGACACCAGCGACCGTGACAGGATCGGGTATCACACCTTCGGCGTGATTGCAGATCTCGGTGACCTGGGCTTCGCTGTTCAGACCCACCACGACGCTGGCACAGTTGGCCGACATCAATGGAAAGCGGATGGCAAAGCGGGTCATGCCGGAGCCCGCTTCAGGGATCCTGATCGCGAGACGTTCACGAGCACTGAAGGCTGCTGAATACTTCTCATTGGCAAGGCGGTGCCCATCCGGCACGTCGCGATGGGCCACATATCTATCAGTTAGCACACCTTCAAAGAGCGGACGGATCGCAAGAAAACCACGCTCTTCCGCCGCAAGCCGCTCTATTACAGGTGACATCTCCAACTCAAGCGGGTTGTAGTATGCAATGAGCGCCTCTTGGCCCGGACGGGCCATCGCCGCCGCGGCGCTCTCGGGAAAGTAGGGAAAGCAAGCCAGGTGCCCGACCTTGCCCCGCTCGCGAAGGCGCTCGAATGTAGCCACGACCCGGTCGTGAACTTCTTCGAGAAGCACCAGCCTGTTCACTTCGTCATTGGGGCGGCAGCGCCACATCCATTGGACCAGCGCGATACGTTCGGTGCAGAGTTCCTTCAAGGCCTCGTCAATGCGGTGCTCCAGCTTGTCCGCGTCGAAGTCCGAATCGTCCCAGTCCGGCACTGGCGCCTTGATTACGTGCAGCAGGTCATGACGTGCCGGGTGATCCTTGAGAACATCGTGCATCATCCAGCGGACGCCATATTCATAGCTTGAATGGAAGAAATTTATTCCCCGTTCAATCGCCATCGACATGGCTCGCTTGTGCATTTGCAAGTCCGGATCACTTCGGTCCTGCGCAGCGCGCATGGGTCCGAAGCAGATAACCGATACGTCGAGACCGGTGCCTGGCAGTCTGCGTCTGTCCATGTTTCCGGGCCTTCTCCTAGATCCTCTCTGCCATCGACTCGTCAGCCGTCGTGTCAAGTGCCGCGCGCCCCATCATCGTGATCGCCTGCAAAAGGAGAAGGACACCTCCGATCGGCACGGACAGCCGGGCATAGGACACGTACAAGTAGCTGGAGGGGCTCACTTGACCGTAGCCAAGTTCGACGAATTTCATGCCATATCTGATGAGATAGACTGCAAACAGGGCAACGATGGCCATCAGGAAAGTGCAGTGAACACGGCGCATGCGCCGCGACATCGTGTTGACCAACAGGTCGACCTCCAGGTGAAAACTGGCGCGCAAACAAACGGACATGCCGACAAGGGCCACGTATCCCGAAAGATACACTGCCATTTCCTCGACCCAAGGTGCAGGGAACGGAAGAACATAGCGGATCAGAATCTGCAGAAGCAGCATTGCCAGTATGCCGAGCATCGCCATACCCATGAACCAACGGGAAGCTGTGTCGACATAGCCCGTGGCCCGGTCCCAGAGGGCAAAGAGTGAGCGCAACTGCATCATCGCCCGAGGCCTCCGAGTTCGAAGAATCTTGGAAGCGCCTCGGTCAGCGGCGGGAACATCAGGATGACGACGGCGAGAGCGACCTCCAGAATGATCACCGGCCACATATACTTCATGATCTGCGCAATGGTCACACGACCGATCAGGCAGGCGGTGAGGATTGCGCCTCCGACTGGCGGCGTCAGGTGGCCAACACCCAAAACGATGATGATGATCATGCCCGTATGCACCGGTGAATATCCGAATTTGTAGAATATCGGGATAATGATCGGACCGAAGAGCAGGATATTTGCAGTTCTGCCGACGAACATCCCCGCGATCAGAAGGACGGCAACGATCATTGCCAGGATCAGATATTCATTTGAGGTGAAGGCCAGAAGCGCATTCAAGATGGTCTCGGGAATGTTCTGGATCGCGACAATATAGGAGAAAGACAGGGCCACCCCGGAGATGATCAGAACGGCGGCGGAGGTCACGGCCGCACTGACGAGGATCGGGCCGAGATCGCGGAGCGTTACAGTGCGGTAGATGAACATCGTCGTGACGATGGCATACAGGACGGCGATGGACGCGGATTCGACGGTCGTAAAGATGCCCCCGAAAATGCCGAAAAGTATGATGACCGGCATTCCCAACGGAACGAGGCCGCGGCGAACGGCACGGGCCAATTGGGCAAGACTTGCTCGAGGGTGCTTGGGGATTTTGTATTTCCGCGTCATGAAATAGGCGCAGATCATATAGGCGGCGGCCATGAAGGCTCCGACAGTGATCCCTGCGCCAAAAAGGGCCGCCACGGGCACTTTGAACACGGCCCCATAGACCACCATGACGATGCTCGGTGGCAAGGTGGGCGAAAGGGTTGCGGACTGGGCCGTAACAGTGGCTGCATATGCGCGCGGATAGCCTTCCTTCTCCATCGCGGGCATCATCGTCGATCCCATTGCGGCGATGTCCGCCTGACCGGAGCCGGATATCCCGGCAAAGAAGACGCTGGACAGAATGTTCACCTGCGCGAGGCCGCCTTGCAGATGTCCGACACAAGCTCGTGCGACGTCCAAAAGCCGGTCAATCAGCGCGCCCCTGACCATCACTTCTCCCGCCAAGACGAACATCGGGACAGCCAGGAATGTGAATGAAGTCACGCCGTCGAACAGGCGCTGGTTGAGTATGATCAGCGTCGATTCGCGACCAGTCTCCAGATAATGGGCCATCGTCGAAAGACCCATTGCCGCGAAAATCGGCAAGCCGATCAGGACGCCGACAATCAGAATGGCAAGCATGACTGGCGCGACAACCATCGATGGTACTCTTATACCATTGCGGCAGGAATGCACAGCCTCCCGATTTCCAGGAAATCGGGAGGCCGCTTTTCACAAGATTATCAGTTTAGTTCTGCGCGAACCCTTTCCAGAGCGGCAATGACGGTGGACGTGAATTCAGGATCGACATTTTCCTTTACGAAATCCTGCCCCACCGGATAGGCAATTGCCTGCCAGGCACTGATCTCTTCGCTATTAAGCACAGTGATGCTGGTACCCTTCTCCTTCAGAGCCTCGATGGCGGCGAACTCCTCGGACATGGCAGAGCCATTCTGCACGATTATCGACAGCTCAATTGCCTCGTGCAGGATCTCTTTGTGCGCATCGGACAGGCCTTCGTAGAAGTCGTTGTTCGCAAGATACGCCATGTAGGAATAGCTATGCCCGGTGAACGATACATGGTCGAGGATGTCGAGATGGCCATTGCCGACGGCACCGGAAAGGCTGCCTTCAACCCCGTCAATCAATCCGGTCTGCAACGCCTGGTTGCGCTCGGACCCTGAGAGACCGACCACGCTGCCTACGCCGAGGCCTTGCCAGACGGCGATATTCAATGGGCCGGGAGGCACGCGGAGCTTGACGTTTGCCAGGTCTGCCGGCGTGCGGATCGGGCCAGCCTTGGTGTAAAGGTTACGCACGGAATTTTCCGCTGCGCCGAAAAACCGGATCCCGTTGCCGGACGCTTCCATGAGATAGTCATTGACAAAGGCGACAAGCTCCTCGTCCTCCATCAGGCGGTAGAACTCGCGGCGGCCCTTGAAGACGAAGGGTGCGTCAAACAGCTGAAAGTTTGGCGCAATGCCGTTGAGGCCGTGGACGCCGACAACGTAGAATTCAAGCTCGCCCAACTTGAGTTGGTCGACCACATCCCGGTCGCCGCCAAGCGCACCGTGGATGACGCGGTTGACTTGAATGTCGCCGCCGGATTTGCCCTCGATCATCGCCTCGAAAGCAATTGCTGCGGTTGTCGAACTCGGGTTTTCAGAATGGGCGTAAGTCATCGTGATAGACTGAGCCGCTACTGCCGACGCAAGGCCTACGCTGACCATTGTCGTGGCAAGCGTCATTCTTCCTAGTAACATCGGTTCTTCCTCCTCCTAAATGCTAGAGTTATGTTGTTCACAAACCATGATTTTGTTTCATGTTAACGTTATCAGAACACATTGGCGGAGAATGGTCAATGAAATTCTCCCGCTTTGTTTGGTGCGCAGACCGCTATCCGATGCCCATTCCGCGACACGATGATGGGTTCAACAAGATTTCCAATTAACTGGAGCAAGACCGCACCAGACCCATTTCACGAAACTTGACGAAGAAACTGCCTTTGGGATCTTCCGCTCGCCCCTGTCGGGTACTGTTGCAGACTTCCGTGCGAACGCAGGCCTGATCTCTCTTTGCCAGGTTGCTGACTTGCATGGACATCGCCTCCGATTGCCTGGAAGTTTCCAGGCCAGGTGCACGCACGATCATCAGTGACTCGCCGTCCATGACTTTCGCAAGTCTGAAGGCTGGTTCTTGGTTCCCGTGCAGCGCTCGGACGACTTCGAAGTCCTTGATCATGGCACATGCCGAATTCATAGAATTGTAGACCCGCACTGGCTTCATCAACTGATTCGGTTTGCCGTGCCGGCTTCGAAGGTGTCTCGCATAGACTCCACCTGAAGGTGTCAGTCGTCTTCCGGGAATTGGCCATCCACACCCAACTCGGCAAGCGCAACTGCATCGGTTGGAACTCCATTTCCACGACAACTCTGTGAGCGACCAGCCGGATGCAGGATCGTGACAATCCTACCCTATTGACGATGTTTCAAAGTCGGTAATGTCAGGCGCTTGCCGCTCGAGAGTATTTCACGCCCGACCGGATCCTCGCCCCGGACTGACCCTTCATGCGGTCAGTAGACTGCGGCAGATTTCGGACGTAGAATCTTTGTTGCAAGGCGCCGGTTTGCGCTTCCTTCAATTCGGGGGGTAGGATCCTGTCCGGACGAAATCTGGATCACCGGGGACTTCGCCGAACTCGCCAATCGTGCCGCCGTCAACAAGACTCGGCAAGACTACCGATGTGAAGAAGCGCCGCTACTTGGTGGAGTTCAAGTCTAGACCTGGACATGACCGCGGCGAGACACAAGAAGGACACGGCGAATTGCGTCGCCAGTAACAGTTTGCAGGGTTTACGGTGAAATTCGGCAACACGGGGATTATCGCTTATCTGAACGTCGCTCACGGTGTCGATGAGTTTGCAAGCACGACGGCGACCACCGGAGTGGGGCTGACAACCGAGGCATAGCAGACGCTTCGCTTGAACCTGGGATTCGACTGGAAGGAGGAGTCAATATGTGGATCCGGTTCGATCAGCGGGTTAAGCCTGATGGCTTGCAGATCTTGGCAAAGGAATTCCAGACGGTGCTGATGACCACAAGAGATGAAGTGACACCTTCTTGGCGCCATTTTGGGGGTTTTCATGGGTTTCAACGTCGCCGCTGGCTAACTTCCACTCAACGTTCGGGAGTGGCAATCAGCAGCCGAGATTCTTGCACTGGCACACGAGAAGACTTCTCAGGGAGGGTGGTACCAGGTAGAGGCGATTGAGGGCGCCGAGTGCCTGGCAACAGCACTGGGGTAGAGCTGGCAGGAACTCGGCATGAGCCTGGCGGACTGGGACTATGCGAAACCGGCAATGGATAGAGCTACCGATGCGCTGAGACTGCATTCATTGGGCATTCATGGGGATCCACTCGAAACACCTTACTGGGGACGTTACTGTATGTACAGGAATGACGCAGATGGCAGGACCGTGGAGCAAGTCTTGTCAGTGCTTGACCGGGTTGTTGGATATGCTCGCGAGCAAGAGAAGTCTGCGCTCAATTTGAACGCAAGCGGCGATCTGTTGATACAGTATGACATTGACATGATGAACAAGCTCAACTTGCCAATCTCGGGGGGGAATATATAGACGCGCCGATGTACAGCGATGCCGACATCGAGGAAGCCGTTGGAGCAGGAGTGCTTTCCGCAGAAGCTGCGGCTGCGTTTCGTGCACATGTTGCGGGAAAGCACGGGACTCCGGTTGCGGACGAGGAACAGTTCCGACTGGTCACCGGTTTCAACGACATTTTCGTGACCCTTGCCGCGGGCCTCGTGCTGACTGCGGTCGGTTGGATGGTCGCGAGCTGGCACTTGGCCGCGGCGGGAGGTGCGGTTGCCGCCACTTCCTGGGGCCTCGCGGAGTATTTCACCCGCATGAGGCGAATGGCGCTTCCGTCGATCTTTCTGCTTCTCACGTTCGTCGGCGGAGTATTCGCAGCCCTATTGGCATCGGTGGTGGACGATTTTCTGATGTTCGACTGGCAGGGAACGACACTGCCGGCACTTGCTGCCGCGCTTGCCGCCTGGCTTCACTGGCGCCGGTTTCATGTACCGATCACCGTTGCAGCCGGTGCGGGTGCCCTGGTTGCGGCAGCCCTGGGCTTCGTACTCGACAGCACACTCGATCATGATCCGTCCCTGACGGAATCGATCCTGCAGCCACTCATGTTCGTCGCAGGTACTGCGGTCTTTGTCTGGGCGATGACCTGGGACCTGTCCGATACCAAACGCCGCACCCGCCGCAGTGACATCGCCTTCTGGCTGCATCTCCTTGCTGCGCCGCTCATCGTCCATCCGGTCTTTTCACTGACGGCCGGCGAAAGCGGTTCGGATGTGCTTTCCTCGCTCACTGTCGTGCTGGTGTATGTCCTGTTTGGCGCTGTTTCGCTTGCGATCGACCGCCGCGCGCTCCTCGTTTCTGCGGCGGGCTACCTGTTCTTTGCGATCTACGTCCTTGTTGGAGTGGCGGCACCGGAATTTCGCCATGCGCTCGCGGCGCTGGTCGTGGGCGGGACATTGTTGCTCCTGTCGGCCTTCTGGCAAGGCGCGCGGGCGCTCGTCCTCGGAGTCGTACCGGATGCCTGGCGGCGGCGTCTTCCCCCCGGTTTGCATTAACCGGCTTTCTGGAAGTTGTTGGGCACGGGTTGTGTCCGTCTGTGTTCCAATCGGCACGCGCAGTCGATTCGTCATTTCAATCAGCCGAAGCGACACAGTTCATAACACCCCCGATCAGCGGACGGCTTCAAGTCCGAATTTTGCATTCACGGGTAACTCTGGTTCACTTGAAGCTCCTGCAATGCTCGCCCGGAGCCGGTACCCAGATTGTTGGATCGGATTGTTTGATGGAGGTGGAGTTGTCTGGTGATCGACACGATATGACGGAGGAGGAATGGGAGTTGCTGCGCTCGGTGCTGCCGACGGGACGTCGGGGGCCTGTCCGCAGGAACGACCGTCGGATCATGGACGGGATCTTTTTCATTTTGCGGGCTGGCTCGCCCTGGCGTGACCTGCCCGAGCGTTACGGCCCGTATACGACCTGCTACAACCGCTACAACCGCTGGAGCAAGGACGGAACCTGGGCGAGGATCATCTCGGATCTTCAACGACTTGCCGGCCTGGACGGCGATGACGAGGATGGCCCGGACGGTGGTTCGGCGGCCAGTCTGGGGGAGCGGATGATCGACTCCTCGGCGGTGCGGGTGCACAAGCACGGCTCCGGCTCGCGCCGGGACGGTGAGCCGCGCGAGATCGGCGCAGCCGTGGCGGACTGACACCGAAGATTCTTGCTGCGCTGGACGGTGCGGGGCGATCGCGTGCGGTGCGTCTGTCGCCGGGACAGGCGGCCGACTGCACGCATGCGCCGGAGTTACTCGCCGACTTTGAGCCCGGAACCGGGGTTATCGCCGACAGGGCCTGTGACAGCGACGCCAGCCTGGACCTTGTCGCCGAGGCTGACGGGGTTGCCGTGATTCCCGCCACGGCGAACCGGAAGGTGCTGCGGGAGCTGGAGCGGGACCTTTACGCGAGGCGCAACCGTGTGGAGCGCTTCTTCGGCAAGATCAAAGAGGTCCGCAGTGTGGCAACGAGATACGAGAAGCGGGCCAGGAACTACCTGTCCAACTTACTGCTTGCCGAGACAAGCCATTTGCTGCGAACTCTGGCAAGACAATCAATTATGTTCACACATTATGGGAGGGCTTTGGATGACAGCGGAGAGGCTCTTGAAAGTCGCAGAGACCGTCAGAAAGAACGCTTATGCACCGTACTCGAATTTCCCGGTGTCGTGCGTGGTAATGAGTGCGAGCGGTGATGTCTTTTCTGGCGTGAATGTCGAAAACGCATCCTATTCCGAAACTCTGTGTGCTGAAGCAAATGCCATCGGGGCGATGGTTTCGGCCGGTGAACGCGCAATTACAGAGGTTCTCGTGTTGGGAGGGCATCCAGGCAGCGGCATCATTTGCACGCCCTGTGGCGGATGTCGTCAACGCCTGGCCGAGTTCGCATCGCCTGAAACGCTGGTTCACCTATGCGATGACACGGGAATTCGCGAAACGGTTTCCTTGTCTGCACTGCTACCGCGAGCGTTTGGTCCCGGGAACATTGCAGTTTGACCGTCGCATGGCGGGAGAAGTTATCGTAGATACTGACACAGGAGTTGATGATGCCACGGGCTGCGTGCTGGCTCTGCAGAGGCCTGACTTCGACGTTGTTGGCCTGACCCCGTGTTTGGACGCCCCCTGCCCGACGGCATCGCAATGTGCCATGGTGGCATCAACTTTGAAAGAGCCCGGAAAGGAGGGAGAGTCCATCCCATCGTTTTTGGAAACGTCGATGTCGGCCTGACCACACAAAACCGCCACATTGCTCGAACAGACCGACCACACTGGGGTCAGTCTTGCGCTGGGCGTCGCCCGAGGCTTTGCCGGAATCCCGACTTTCAAACCTGAAACTCATGGTGAGGCCGGGGTCGGCAACACATATTTCCCAATGCCGAGTGCGGTCACTGAAGAGCCGATCCGGAGGCTGAGTTCAACATGCGGCAGGCGCGTGCCCATCCGGGCGAGATCACTTGGATTGGGCTGGGTCCTCTTACCCATCTGGCCATTGCGTTGTTGTTGCTGGACCTCAATCTGCCGAGTCAATTGCCGAAATGGTGTGGATGTGCGGCACGGTCCATGCGCCCGGAATGGTCACACCATTGTGTGAGGCGGATGCCTGACATGATCCGGAAGCCGCGCAGACTGTACTGGAACAGGGGCTGGAATGTGACGCTCGTATCGCTGAGCTAACCAAACACACTGCTCCGGGCCGGCGACCTCGAACGTTCGAATAGGGAAAAGACGCGGGCGACACGCTACCGACAACGCATCATTCCCTTCTGTATGGATTTCTACAACCCAACGTTGGGGGAACGTGCCTGCGCGATGCATTCAGCGTTGACACTTGACCTGGTTGCCAATCCCGACCTTATCCTGGACACCGAGTACTCTCTGGCCAGATTTGAACTTGGTACCCGCCTCTCCAGCGGCATGACGGTCGCCGATAGACGACAAGTTCGAAAGACGTCGACTGATCGAGATTGGATGACTGCAACGGGATCTCGCCTGATCAGGAACATAGACCGCCCCGCTTTCGTTGAATACTTCCCTTTCAGCATGGGTGCTGGAGGACGGTAGCGCTGGAAATCATCTCCGTTTGAGAGCGCAAAACTTCTACCTTAGGACGCAAGCGCTAAGCTCTTGGGTCGAGCGTGGATTGACGTTGAAGATGGTCCATATCTGACGTGCTTCGTGCGCTGTTCTTTACCTGCCCTTATGTATCTTGTATGTGACCATCTTGACAATTGCAGTAGTATTTGCGTTTACGCAGGGCATTGCAGGCGGCTGGGATGCCATCAGGGAACATTATGGCGCGACGCAGCAAATTGTTGATCCGGTTTACCATCGCCTCTTTGTCGAAGGATGGCTTCATGAACACAACCACCCATTCGATAGGGTCGGTAGCTTGACCGGACAGGAATCGAGCGTCGAACAGGTCAAGGCATTGCATTCCCGGCTGTCCGACCTGAGTTCCGCTATCCTGCGGATCAGTGCCAGCCTTGATCTCCCGACCGTGTTACGTGAGGTCGTGGACAGTGCCCGCGCGCTCACGGACGCCCGCTACGGGATCATTACAACTGTCGATGAGGATGGCGCTGTATGTGACTTTGTGACATCGGGATTAACGGCCGAAGAGCGAGCGCAACTTGCCTCCTGGCCTGAAGGGCCTCAGTTGTTTGCGTATTTCCGCAACCTTGATTCACCGATTCGTGTCAATGACTTGTCGGCATATGTCCGCTCGCTCGGTTTCTCTTCGGACCTCATCTTCGCCGACAGCTTTCTGGGCACACCAATGCGCCATCGCGGTGAGAATGTCGGGTTGTTCTTCCTCGCCGGCAAGAATGGCGAGACCGGTTTTACGACCGGGGACGAGGAGATTCTGGTTCTGTTCGCCGCTCAGGCTGCCGCTGCCATCTCAAATGCACGCACCTACCGGGCCGAGCGACGCGCAAGGGCTGACCTCGAGGCGCTTGTAGACACTTCGCCAGTCGGAGTCGTCGTATTCGACGCAAGGACCGGCAATCCGGTGTCCTTCAATCGCGAAGCACGGCGCATCGTTGAGGGCCTGCGCTCACCCGGACACCCCCTTGAAGCGCTGCTGGAACTTGTGACATGCCACCGAAGCGACGGGCGTGAGGTGTCCCTCGCGGAAATCCCGTTGGTGCAGACACTCAACAGCGGTGAGACCGTGCGATTCGAAGAGATCGTCCTCTCGGTTCCGGATGGGCGCAGTGTGACGGTCCTGCTCAATTCAACGCCGATCCGCTCGGATGACGACAGTGTCACTTCGGTCGTGGTCACGATGCAGGATCTTGCACCGGTTCAGGAACGGGAACGGCAGCAGGCGGAATTCCTCGGATTGGTCAGCCACGAGTTGCATGTTCCGCTGATGTCCATCAAGGGCTCGGCAGCCACTCTGCTCGGAACGGCAGCGGAACTGGCACCGGCGGAACTGCGCGCGTTTCATCGCATAATCGACAACCAGTCCGACCACATGCGAGGCCTGATCGTCGATTTGCTTGATGCCGGGCGAATCGGGGCCGGCACGCTTACCGTCGAACCCGAGCCGTCGGATGTCGCTTTGCTTGTCGACCGGGCGCGCAGCGCGTTCCTGAGCCGCGCAAGCCGGCACGATATCGTTGTTGATCTTCCACCTGATCTGCCCGCTGCAATGGCCGACAGGCGGCGCGTCATACAGGTCCTCAACAACCTGCTCTCGAACGCCGCCAGGAATTCCCCGAATTCATCACCAATACGAATTACCGCAAGCCGCGATGGAGTCCATGTCGCGATATCCGTCACCGACAAGGGCAAGGGCATTTCACCCGAACAACTGCCGCTCCTCTTTCGCAAGCACGTATCACCGGCCGACGGCGATGCCGCGGCAGGAGCGTTGGGCAGTGGTCTTGGCCTCTCAATCTGCAAGGGGCTGGTGGAGGCTCATGGCGGGCGTATCCGGGCAGAGAGCAATGGAGTTGGCCAGGGTTCGACGCTTACGTTCACGCTTCCCGTTTCCGAGGAGGAAGGCGGCAGGGCTGTCGTTCCTCGCAGCATGTCCAGTTCGCCGAGAAGCGGACCGGTTCCCATCCTTGTCGTTGACGACGACCCGGAGACGCTCCGCTTCGTTCGAGGCGCACTCACGGAAGCCGGCTATGCACCGGTGCTCACGAGCGATCCCGGGGAAGTGCCCAGCCTGATTGCGGCAGAAAGGCCGAAACTCGTTCTGCTCGACTTGATGTTTCCGGACACCGACGGGATTGAACTGATGACGAGCGTTCCCGCACTCGAAGACGTGCCTGTCATCTTCATTTCGGCATATGGAAGGGACGAGACGATTGCACGGGCACTGGATGCCGGGGCTACGGACTACATCGTGAAGCCGTTTTCGCCTACGGAACTGACCGCAAGGGTCGGTGCAGCCCTGCGCAAGCTGGCAGAACCGAAGGCCTTTGTACTCGGCGATCTTGTGATCGACTATGAACAGAGGCGAGTGAGCTTGGCCGGCAGACCGGTTCGGCTGACAGTAAAGGAATACGAGCTGCTGCGCCTGCTGTCCCTCAACGCCGGAAGAGTAACGACAAGCAAGTCAATTCTGCGCCAGCTGTGGGGGGAGAAGAGGTCTTTCGGCTCCGACCCCGTGCGCAATTTCGTCAAGAAGCTCCGCAACAAGCTCGGTGACGATGCAGGCAAGCCAGCCATGATCTACAATGAGCGAGGTGTCGGATACCGCATGCCGAAACCGGACGATCTGCAACCGCAGCCGGACAGCGAGAGATACGACTCCGGATAGGCTGCGGTCGTCCCTGAATGCCCTCTCTTGAACATGAAACCATGCAGGTGGAGCGGCCGGTCGGCTTCCAATGGACAGCGTTCCGGGATCCGGATCAGTTTGGCGACGGCAAACAACTGCAGGCCGAGAGCAAGCCAAAGTTGGTCCAGACCGGCAATTCCACTCGCCTGCAGGACTTCAACTCGACTGGAACAACCCCGCAGTCCGGCAAGACAACCGGCGTCACCCGGACTGTTCTCGGCGCGAGTGATGGCATTATCGCCGCCGGCAACGCCGATCGCTCCCTGCCGCCGCTCCCGGTGATCATGCGACAGGCCGCGTGTAGCGGACCTTCACGCCTTGCGGCCCAATTCCCGCCGCGGATGAACCGGAGCATATCGGCTTCGTCATCGATCACGCAGAAGACAGGCAGGCCTCTATCCTGCTTGCCCCAACCGCCGAACCGGACACGCCTCGCACCCTAAACCGGATGCAATACGGAGATACAAAATAACTACATATTCAGACCTAAATGGCACTAACTAAAGACATTAGTTGCGTTCACACGACGCGGCACTCCAGATAATGTGACGCGCGCAGGTGGCGGATTGCGTGCTTCAGGAGAGTGAGGCGCTTGAAACTCACTGCGGCCAGGTTGGTAACTCGGTTTAATTGAGTCGTGCCATTTGAGCAGTTGCGCGGAAGACGCGCCATCAACCTCGCCGTTCGGCTGGTACTATGGGTTACACCAATCCGACAGGATCGGGGCGCGTTCGCCGCCACCTGCGGCAGCGCCAATCTGAACCGGACCTCCACCATTCGGCACCGTGGGCTGTTGGGACCAAATCCGAGTTTAGGCAGGAAAACAGCTCTTCGAACCAACTGGCATTCGAATCCCCGAGTATGCCGATGCCGTCATTTGTTGAACGCGTCGGCTCTTTGCCGCCGAGATCATTGAAACCCTTCAGGACATTCATCCTGAACCTGGCCATTCTGGCCGGACTTGCGACAGGAAATTCCCACTCTGCCGATGCAGATGACACAAGGCCGACTTACGTCGTTGACCGGGAAGAGCTCGAACTCTCGGGAATCCCGAATGTCTGGCATCTTCTTCGCACGCGAGGCGGCGGCAACATTTACGGGATCAACAGTGTTACTGCGCTCGGCGGATTCACGACCGTGTTTCTTGTCAATGGCCGGGTTGTTCCGAATGTCCACCTTGGCTACACGCTGGAATCCCTGCCTGTGTCTGCGATCGAGCGCATCGAAATCCTTCCCGGAAGCCGTGCCGCCACGATCGGCGATCGCTCGCTTGGCGGTGCAATCAACATCGTGCTGCGCAGCGACTTCGAGGGCACCGAGATCCGTACCGGCATAGTCAGGCCAAGACAGAAAGGCGGGGACTCCGACCACGTCAGCCTCCTCTGGGGAGGATCGATCGGCGATGGCCACCTGGTGATCGGTGTTGACCGCTTCAGCGATCAGGAGGTGCTCAAGGCCGACAGGGAATGGAGCCGCTCCGAATACAACCGTAACGGCCCAACTCGATACACGGACGCAGTGGGGGTCTCCGCTCTCGGAAACACCGTCCTTTACCTGCAGGAAGGGGAACTAAAATCCGCATCTCTCGGTGATTGCACGGGCGAAGGATACGTGCCACTTCTGAACCCTGGCCGGGCCACGGGCACCGGCTGTGGTTTTGCCTATTCCGACATCGCCTGGCACACCGGCAGCATTGAGCGGGACGGCGTTTTCGCAAGTTTCGAACATCCGCTCGGCGACGACAAGGAATTCTATCTGGACGCGAGATATGCGCGTATCGGTGCGTTCCTCCGCTGGGCCCCCTCTCCTGATCGGCTCCTGTTCGGACCCGGTGACACAGTGTTTGAAACAATCAAAGACTGGCTGGATCAAAATTCGGATGTCGATATTTCCGTTTCACCGGTTATCCAGGTCGGACACCGGTTTGCCAGCCACGGCAACCGGGAATGGACAGATACCATCACCGAACACGACATTACGCTGGGGCTCCGCGGTGAGCTTGCTGCCGGGATCGAATATGACGCCTTTGTCCGGGACTACCGGCAGACCTACAGGGAACTGGGCATCTCCCTCGTTTCCGGGTCACTGGCACGCGTGCAGATTGGTGCGGAAAAATATGATGTCATCGACCCGCTTTCGCCCGAGGACCCGACAACACATGAAGCGTCGGTGCTCGCAAGCAGTGTCGTCGAGAACCAAACCGCCTCCACGATACGACGGTCGGCCGGCATTACGTTCAGTGGCAGCCACCTTTCTCTGCTTGATCGCCAGGCGGACTGGAGTATGGGATTCGAGGCAGAATACCGGGATTTTCACAACACGCTCGATTACAGGGACGCAACCGACAACCAGTTGCAGGAATCGGATGTGCTGGGCGATCCCGGTTTGCCGGGTGTCGGCGAGCGCCGCCGACTGTCCGGATTTTCGGAGGTCACGGTGCCAGTCACGGCAAACTGGGACATTGCACTGGCCGGACGCCTCAACAACTTCAGCGATGTCGGTACCACCCGAACTCACGAGGTTGCGACCAGATATCGCGTAAATGATCGTCTGACCCTGAGAGGCTCCGCCAGCAGGGGAGAGGTCGCACCGGCGATCTACACGATGAATGCCGATGAATTCGTCTTTAACACATATATCAGAACTTCGCTTGGCCGGGTCCTGGTAGTACAGAGTGCCGGTGGCAACCCCCGGCTTCGGCCGTTCGACACCAAGAACACAAATCTGGGCCTTGTCACAACACTGGGCCCATTCGAGATCAGCATCGATCGGTTCAGGATTGATCACTCCGGCCAACCTGGCGTCCCGACTGCCCAGGCGATTTTCAACCGCATTTGGAGCGGAGGCGGGCTGCCCGACGGCATTGCAGTGAATTTTGACCAGCCAACTCCGAGGATTGATTCTCCCTGGGTCAATGTCAGGAACTCGACCAGGTCCGGCATCGACACGCGTATGCACGCAGCCTGGAGTTCCGGCTTTGCGGACTATTCCATCGATACACGCTGGGTGCGTGTTACCGATTCGAGAAGCGGAACCTTCGGAATTCTCGTCGAAGACGATCTGGTTCCGCGCGACCGGCTGAACGCAATCATCCGGGCCCGCAAGGGTAACCTGACTGCAAGCTGGACCGTGAACGCCGTATCAAGGCTTAAGAGCGGCATCTACGACGACGAGTATCCGTCCTGGACGGGGCATGACCTTGCCCTGAGTTGGCGGAATACGTTCGGACTCGACAGCCTGGTGCTGACGGGCGGCGTGCTCAACGTGACCGACAATGGCCCGCCAATACTTCCGTCGGCGCCGCGCCAGTTTTCCACGTCCTACGATTCCCTGCTGGGAAGAACGCTGTTCCTGACAACCAAGATCGCCTGGTAGATGGCAGTCTTTGCTAAAGCCCAGCCAATGCTGGATCACCGCCGGATGAAGCCTCGGAAACAGCGTTCTTGACAACTGCCCGAACGCCATCACTGTGTCTCGGCAGCAGAAATCCGGCCGGTCATCCACTGGAGCCTGCAGACAAATCCCGCGGGACCTTCGATCGGGAGATGCGCGTTCCAGGCCTGTTGCCAGCCGCCTCTTGAGACCGGGAAGTCGTTTGGTCCGCCTGGAAATCCTGATAGTCCGCTTCGCCGCATTCGGAACGCGACCGGCGGACAGATGCACCAGAACAGCACCAAGTACCATCAGGGAACAACCGGACACAGCCGAGTTTTGTTCTGCCTGAAACTTCCGAGCACCGAAGGCGATGTTGTCCCTTGGCGTCAATCCGGACCGTCGGTGCCGGTTGTCACCGCTGCCTCTTGCCGTGATCCGATCCCGAGTTTTGCAAAGGGACCCCGCCTCGCACTGCTGACCAGTCTTATACGAAATAACTACTCTAATACCGAAAATTATATGAATAATACACACTCTTTTGCTTGAAATTGAGAGTCAATCCGTTATTGGGTGGAGGAATACGACTTCTGCGCATGCACGGTGTGAGGTGAGGAAGGTATGTGGACGCGGTATGAAGAGGTGCCATTATATGGACTTGACCCCATCAATCGCACTCTCACCATCAACCAGTGTGAGTAGTTCACTTTGCGCCGTGCATGCACAGAAGTCGCGCCTGCGCTCCCATCTACTGGCGGAACGGCGCCACGGTCGCCGACAACTACGCCAACTTCTGCGACGGCAGTTGGGACTCCCGGGCTGGATTGAACGAACGACCGGACAAGGCGATTCCGAACTCGGCCTCGGTCGGACCGCGCAGGGGTCACCCCCGCAAATCGATCCCAATCCCCGGTCACGACAGGTGTCAGGAGGGAAATGTAAATGCTGCCAGAGATTTCGCGAAGCGCCGGCCCAGCGGACCGGGGAATGAAGAGAATGTCTCCCTGTTGGCAGGTGAGACGATGAAGAAACCCGGGATTTATGAAGGCCCGGACGTTCCCGCGTGGTTTTGGACCTACCTGTCGATGATGGGGATTGTCCTAGCGCTGTTGGGGTTGTGCACGATCATCCTCCTGATGTTCTGAATCGCGATCCGATGTTCAAGAAGCGAGACGGCCGAACTGAGAAACTGTCAGAGTTTCCGGACCCGGTAACGGCCGCGTTACATCCTCGCCACGTGAGAGGAGGTTACTTGGAGCGTTACATCGCAATCGTTCTGGGCCGTCGCTGGCTGATGACCCTGTTGGCTTGCTTGGTCATGGTGGCACTCGCGGCTGGCAGCGACCGTCTCACCGTCTCCGATAGCATGCGCGCCTCGCTCAGCGAGGACAACCCCCAACTTGCCGCCTTCGAGGCGTTCGAGGCCACCTATTCCGAATCCAACATGGCGCTCATCGCCATCGCGCCGCGGGAGGGCTCGGTGTTCACTCGCGAGACGCTGGGCGCGATCGAGGCGTTGACCGAGGCCGCTCGGAGGGCGCCCCATGCTATTCGCGTCGATTCCCCGACCAGCTATAACCATACCGAAGCATCTGGGGACGATCTGGTCGTCGCGCCGCTGGTCGACGACGCGCGGTCGCTGACGGATGCCGATCTGGCGCGCATCGAGCGCATTGCGCTGAACGCTGACGATCTAGCCGGGCTTCTCGTCTCCCCAGACGGGCGCGTCGCGGGGCTGGCGATCAATTTCGCCACATCCGAGAACGGGAAGGACGTGGTGTTCGAAGCCACCGACTATCTCAACGCTGTTCTCGACGAGGCTCGGAAGAGCCATCCGGACATCGCTTACTACCTGGTCGGCGACATCGTGTATAACCGCGCGCTGGTCGACGAGAAGAACGAGACTCTACAGACCCTCTTCCCCATTGCGTTCCTGGTTATGGTGATTGGCGGCGCGGCCCTGCTGTTGCGTTCGGCGCTCGGCACCCTGGCCGTCGTTGCGGTGTGCGCTGCGTTTCGCAGCGTGGGACATGCACTCTGGACCACAACCGCTATCTTGTCGACGGGTTTCCTGGTGCTCGCCCTCTCGGGCTTCGAGGCGAGCTGGATGCTCGGCTTGATGGTGGCAATCACGATCTCCCTCGCGCTGCTGATCGATTTCCTTCTGCTCCCGCCGTTGCTGAAAGCCGTCGACGGCGGGAGGTCGTGAGCCGTGGATATGCCGATCGATTACCGGGCGGGCTACGGGAAAGCCCGGGCTATCGACCCGGTCCTGGCGTCCAGCTATGTGGCGCACACGCTCATCGGAGATCCACAGGCCGATGCGTTTGTTGAAGAGTTGTTCACGCTCGGGCGGGCGGGCATGGGCAATGTCCTGAAGGCGGCCATAGAGCAGGACACGGCCGCGCTGCGGAACCGGCCGGTCGTGGTGCGAGAATTTTTCAAGGGGATCGAAGACCCGCCCGATTGGGTTGACTTCGATGCATTCGGTCCGGGGATTCGGATGTTTCACCGGAATTCGAGGCTGATACTCGGCGCATTCGCGGCAGGCACACTCGTGGAGGGTCTCTCCACCAACATCGCCAAGTCTTTCTTCATAACCGGGAGACTGCGCGATCAGGGTGTCAGACGGCTGAGGCAGAACAACCGGCACATGGTGGAGATATTCATGCCCGGCGGCCTGGAGAGGCATGGGGACGGCTGGAAGCTGTCCGTCCGCATCCGGATAGTTCACGCGCAAGTCCGGAGGATGCTTAAAGAATCGGACGACTGGGACGCCGAAGCGTGGGGCGTGCCCATCAGCGCGGCCCACGTCGGCTATGCGATCTGTGCCTTCTCGACCCGACTGCTCCACCACATGAAGAGGCTGGGCGCCGACTTCAACGACGAAGAGCGGGCAAGCTTCATGGAAGTTTGGCGCTACACGGGCCATCTGATGGGTATCCCCGAGACTATTCTGTACCGAAACGAAGAGGAAGCGTTGAAGCTTCACCGAATTGGCAGGATTTGTGAGCCACCCCCCGATATGGAATCGATCGCGATGTGCAATTCGCTGATCAACTCCGCGCCCCTGGTTGCGGGGATCGAAAGACTGATAGCTCGTCGCAACCTGGCGACGTATGTGTACAAGATTTCGCGGGCGCTAATCGGGAACGATCTCGCGGACCAACTGAAATTCCCTCGGAGTTTGACGCTCGGGGCTCTGCCGCTCTTCCGGCTGGAGAGACGTTACAAGCGCTGGCTGGAAAGGCTGCTACCGGGATACGCCGGCGCCAACAGGTTTTCCGGGTTCGCAGCCCTGCTCGAGGTCTCCGCATTTGACGAAGAGGGCATCCCGTACGAACTGCCCAGCCACGTGTACGCAGAGAAGGCCGCCAAGTGGTGACACGAACGGGGACTGGCCTGCCGACATCATCGACGATTCGAGGTTCCGCATGCAACGCAGACGGGCGGACGCCCCGCCGGTCTCGCTGCGACGCGGGTCTTTCGTCAAGGACTGCCGGAACGGCCAAATGAATACAGGGCACAAAGAATCAACCAGCAAGGGAACGGTAATAGTTGTCGGCGGCGGGGGCCGCCGGCCTGGCCGCCACCTACTCCCTGCGCAAGCAAGGCGTGGACGTCACCCTGCTCGAGGCGAATGACCGCGTTGGCGGTCGAGTGGCCGAGGAGGTTGTTGACGGCTTTCGTATAGACGTAGGCGCCCAGATTTTTGACAGGTCGTACCTGAGCGTACTCGCGGCGTGCAAGGAGTTGGGGATTGACGTCCACCGCACCTCGACGAAGGACACGATCGTGTGGGTCTACCGGGATGGCGTCCTCAACAGGCTCGGGCTCAAGAGCCTCCTGCGGCTCAAACTGAGCTCGCCCAGGGGCTTGTGGCAGATGATCAAGTTCCGTCACAAGTTCGGCAAGCGCAGGAAGGACATCGTCACGGAAGATTATCGCCCCCTGCTGGATCTGGACACCGGCGAGAGTGTCGCCGACTTCATCCGCAGGCAGATAGGTGACGAGTTCCTGGAGGACTTCTGCGAGAAGCTGTTCACGGGAGTGGTGCTGTGTCCTCCGGAGCGGTTTCTGCCCCGGTCCGACCAGTCATCCGCCGCGGCCTTGGCCTCTGTTGTTTCCCGGATTGAGTTGCCGCGCAGCGCGGTAGATTTCCCGGATTAGGCCGACGCCGATTTGCCTGGAAACCGGATTGGTCCGGAATGGCCGGGCTGTCTTCCTTCCCAGGCAGACCAGTTTTCCAGCAGCTGGTTCAGGACAGTGTTTTGCTGCCCTGCTGTGTTTGGACGGGAGCGGACCGCGGGGATTGTGATTGTCCTCGTTTTGGCTCGTGTCTATTCGATCGGGTTCAGGTTAACGATGAAAGAATGGCCCGCGCGGATAGCAGTCCGCCGGGCCGTGGACGGTTCGGTGCAGCTCCTCTACAAGACAGACCTTTCCGCCGAGGAATTTATTAGCACGCAGGCTTGGCGTGATGCAAAGCTTTCGTGCTGTCCGATACATCCTGACGGAGGCTGCCGGTTTGCCCGGCACGGCAGCTATGGGCGCAAGACCCCGTCCGGTCCGGACCGTCCCAGAAGCCTGCAGTCCGCGGTTTGCTCCAAGGGCAAGATAGAACGGTATTTTCGCACATGCCGCCAACAGTTCCTGGCTCCGCTTGAGGCGCAGGGCATCCCCGACCTGGACACGCTCAACCGCCGCTTCCGCAGCTGGCTCGAGGCTGAATACCATCACCGCCCGCACCGCGGCCTTGACGGCGAGATACCGCTCGACCGTTGGGCCCGCACCGCCGGGCAGATCCGGTATTGATCTCGAGCGGATGTTCCTGTTCGAGGTCAGCCGCAAGGTCAGCAAGGCCCGCAAAGTCTCGCTCCACAGCCGCATCTACGAGGCCGAGATCCGCGCCAGCACTCCCGAGCGCCGTCTCGCCGAACGACAAACGCGTGCCGCGCCTCTGGTCGAGGCCTTCGGAGACTGGCTCCGGCAGCAGCGCGCCCGCGTCTCGCCCAAGTCCCGGCTCGGCGAGAAGCTCGCCTATTTCGCCCGCCACTGGGACGACCTCCGGCTCTTCCTCGCCGACGGGCGCGTCGAGATGGACAGCAACAGTGTCGAGAATCTCGCCCGGCCGATTGCCCTGTCGAGAAAAAACGCATTGTTCGCAGGCCACGACGAAGGCGCCGCCGCATGGGGACGTATCGCCTCGCTCATCGAGACGGCGAAACTGAACCGCATCGAGCCCTACGCCTGGCTCAAGGCCACACTCGAAGCCATCGCCGCCGGCCATCCCAACAGCCGCATCGACGACTTGCTCCCTTGGAACTTCAAGACCCCGTCAAGCTGAAAGCGGGGTGCTCCGCCCGCATCGCTTACCCGAATGTCATCGTCCCGCACAGACGGTCCACGCCGGATGCTTACCTCCGCTCCGGGGCGACGGAGAAACCGAACCAGAGGTGCCGCGGCATGGCGTGCGCGACGCTCCGACTCGTGAGGGCTCACACGTCGCACGCACGCCATGCTCCACCGTCCTTGCCCAAAAGCCTTCGGCGGTGGTACCGATGACGGAGAATTCGCGGAGGGGAAAACCGCCGACAACAGCGTGATCGCGTCGCTTCGCTCCGGGGTGGCTACTTTGCTGACACTGCCCGGCTACTTTGGGTGAAATCGGGCATGTGTCACCTGTTTTTCGAGGAGAGACGGAGGGACAGACCTTCTGAAATGTCGTTGAACTAGGTTCAAAAGGGTTGACACTTTTGGCGGCGTTGAGGGTACGTTGGGGGACCACTCACGGTTCCCGGAGGCGACGGAGCTTGCGGTGGCGCTGGAGTGGAGCGTGGTGAGCGTGGCGTTGGGGTAGGATGCCGGCTCTGCGTTTTACCAACGGCTGGATTCCGTATCCCTTACCGCATCGGGCATACGGTAGCTGATACCTATTTCGTCGTACACGGAGCGGTGCATTAGTCCCATGAAGTTATTGGCGTCGAATGGGGTTGCGCCGCGCAGGAGCTTGGAGCGGACAATCTGCATTCGCCGCTGCATCCGCAGCAACGCCAGTATCCCGAAGGTTGACTGCTTGGGGTATTGCAGGGCGTCGGCAAGCTCGTTGCCTATTAGCGCGCGGGATGTCTTGAACAGGGCTTCGACGAACTTCTTTCGCTTGGCGGGGTTTTCGTTATTGACGCCAACGAGGTCGGGTATTCCGTTAATCATGCCGCGCGCCATCGATATGGCTTCTATGTCGGGGTGGGGTTCGCAGAGGTAGGCGACCTCTTTGAGATGCATGGCTTCTTCTTCACTGTTGAAGTTGGACAGGAGGTTTTCGGGCACGCCGAACAGCCATAGCACATAGCGCCAGATGTGCATGAAGCTTTCGCGCTCTTCGCGGGTCAGGCGGATTCCCAGCTTACGCACGGAGTCGAGGTTCACAGCGGAGAAGCCTGCGCCGGCGAGAGCCATGTGCGCCATGTGCAGCGGTACTCCTTCGATTTCCTCATCCCAGTAGTCTGCCTTGCGGACGAGGTTCCGCACCTGCGCGTGAATGAGGCGGATGCGGACGGAGAGCTTCCAGCCGTCGCCATAGCGGTCTAGGCCGTCCGGCAGTGTAATCTCAATGAGGTGCCTGGTGTTCTGCTGCACGCGGCGTGGATTTCCCGCCATGCGCCCGGTGAGATAGAAGGTCTTACTGACTGCGGTTGTGAAACCTGAAATGAGGGATTCGCATACAAGCCCTACGAAGAATATATCCGAATACTTGTGGAAGGCGCGCGCGCCGGGAGCGGCTTTCGCAGGGTCGAACAAATCGGGGGGCGGGGTGAGCGAATCGAAGAACACTTTCAGCGCGTCCGGGGCGTCCCGCATGCCCTCTTCGTCCCCGTTCATGCCTGCGCTGATAAGACGATGCTGCGTCTCTCTGTCGAACTCTTCGAGAGATGCCATCGCCGCGTCTGCCGGCGGGTCGCCGATGAGGGTGTGCTCGATGTAGTTGTCCGCCAGCTCGGGGGACGTCTCCCGCGCCGTTTTGTAGCCCTCGATATATGCTGATGGCGGCTGTATCACTTTTCATCCTCCAGTAAATGGCTAATCAGCGATGTGTGACGCTCTGAAGCGGCGTTTGGCAGCCCCGTCTTTTACTGGCGTCTATTGCGCTTCGGCCTGCCATCAAGCGCCATCAGCAGCGGCGGGAGAAGCAGGAAATCGGCGAGCAGCGCGAAGACGACGGTAATCGAGGTCATGGCGCCGAGAGTCCAACTGCTTTCGAAACCCGAACCGACGAGCACCAGGAAGCCGAGCGCCACGGCGGCGGTTGTGGTCCACAAAGCGCGGCCGACCGTGCGGAAAGTGGCGCGCACGGCCTCGGGCGCGGCAAGGCCTTCGCTGCGTGATCTCCGGTATTGGCTCAGGAAGTGAATCGTATCGTCCACGATGATGCCGAACGCAAAGACAGCGGTCACCGACGCGCCGAGCCCGGTGCTGCCGACAAAGTAGCCCCACACGCCGAAGCCCATGATCAACGGGAGGAAATTGGGCACGAGACTGATGAGGCCGAGGCGGACGCTTTTGAAGACCCAGAGCAGAATCAGCGAAATCAGGCCCATGGCGATTGCCATGCCGATCAGCAGGCCGTTGATGTTGCGCTGCGAAAGATGGGCCGTGACCATGCTGATGCCGGTCGCTTCGGTCGCCAGCTGCGGCGCGTTGGTCCGGAGCCATGCCTGCGCACGCGCATCGAGGCCTCGCTGGTCCTTAGCCGAAATGCTGCCGCGAGCTGTCGCCGTCAGCCTTGTGGCAGACTTGGCGACGTCGATGCGGTCGTTGAGATCGCTGCCGGCGGGCAGGGAGAACTCGAAGAGCAGAAGATATTGCGCCGCCTGCTCCGGGGTGTCCGGTAGCCGGTAATAGGCCGGATCGTCGCCGTGCATATTCCTGTTCAGGCGTTTCATAATGTCCGGAAACGCCTGGACATGACTGACTTCGGATTGTTTGCGCAGCCACCCGGCGAAGGCGTCCACCTTGCGCAGATAGTCGGGATCGGCGATGCCGTCCTCGCGTCCCGCGCTCAGCGAGTACTCCCAGGTTTCGAGTCCGGTCAGATTGGCGATCACAAAATCCGTGTCGCGCCGGAACTCGTAGGATTCGTCGAAATACCGCGTCCAGTTTTCGGTAAACTCGATCCGCCCGACACCCACAGCCAGAACCGCGGCTAGTAGGGCGGTCGATACAAGCAGGGGCGTGCGGCGCGCCACGACGAAGGCGCCGAAGCGGTCGAAGAAGGCGCTAGACCGGCCGCCACCCGGACGCGCCCGCAGCGGCAGGATCGCGAGCAGCGCGGGCAAGAGCGTCATCGAATAGACGAAAGTGCATAGCACGCCGAACGCCGTCAGGTTGCCGAGCGTCCGGAACGGCGGCGAATCAGAGGTATTCAGGCTGAGAAACCCGATGGCCGTCGTTACGGCGGAAAGAAAAACCGGCAATGCGTTGGCGCGGAGCGATTCGGCGACCGCTTCTCTCCGGTCCATGCCAAGACTGAGCGCCGAGAGTGCGGACGTGGCGATGTGGATGGAATGCGCAACGGCGAGGGTGATGACGATAGCAGGCACGGCGCCGTCGACGGGGGTCATAACCGTGCCGATCCAACCCGCGAAGCCCATGGTCGTGCCGACAGTGAACAGCAGCGTCGCAATGATCGCCAGCGTTGCGACCGCGGAGCGCAGCAGAAGGGCGGTCATGACCAGGATAACGAGGAATATGAGCGGAAACAGCGTCTTGATGTCGTTTCGGGCAGCGTCAGCCACCGCACGGCTCAGGGGGATATCGCCGGTTATGTAATATCGGATGTCCGGATGGCGCGCGCGGGCCTCGTCGAGCATGGCGGACACGCCGTCGGTGACTTCAACCAGCGCCCCCTCGGAGTCATCCGGCAGGGCGAAGGTGATCGCCAGCGCGCCGACGCGCCCGTCGCGCGACACCAGTCGCCCGGCGAGTTCGGGCGTCTCCAAAGCGATCCGCCGGATGCGCGCAATGTCCGCGTCGTTCAGCACCCGGGCGTCTTCCACCAGCGGGGCGACAAGCAGGTCGTCGCCCTCCGCTTCGCTGTGGTTGTGGTTTGTAAGGGAATTGACCCTGATGGATCGGGGCGTCTGCCACGCCTCTTCGGTCAGTTCCTCGATGGCGGCGAGTGCCTCGCGCGTGAACACCGAACCCTCTCGCGGTGCAACCGCGATCAGGGCCACGGTCGATTTGGAGTACGTGTTCTCCAGAGCGTCGAATGCGGCTAATTGCGGATTGTCCTCGCTGAACAGGTCGCGGTGGTCGTTCGAGAAGCCGAGCAGGGAAGCGCCCGACGCGACGGCCAGCATGACAACCAAGGCCAGCAGGACGGTCGGCCACCGGCGGCGAAGAACGGCATCGATATAACGGTCCAGTGTCACGGGCGCCGCCTCATCGGACGTGGTCGCTGAACCATCCGGCTCCTACCTCGGGTGATTGACGGCAAACCGCTGATCCGGCCATGGGAGGCGGATGGAGGCGCGCGGCCACAGGAATTCGGTCATGCGCTCCAGTCGCCTCCAACCGAAACGGGCTCACTGGGACCGCCGGCGCAGCGCACGCATCCACAGGCGTTGCAGGCCGCGGCG
Organism: Paracoccaceae bacterium; assembly: GCA_963664715.2. GTDB lineage: Bacteria > Pseudomonadota > Alphaproteobacteria > Rhodobacterales > Rhodobacteraceae > JAPOXR01. Next base: position 462,698 of record CAXXUY010000001.1, on the reverse strand, counting down.
GAACGCACGGATGGACCGGCCCGACGCCGGGATTGCTTCGCAAAATCCAGGGCGTCGGCGAGTTCGTTCCCGTCGGGGCCCGCGATGTCCGGAACAGGGCGCTCATAAGCCGTTTCCGTTTGGCGGACGCCGTAACGCCGACCAGATCGGGGACCGTGTTGATATAGCCGTGCGCCACCGCCGCCGCTTTCGAACCGGGAGGGAGTTCGCACAATTTGGCGATTTTCCGCAGATGCATGGCCTCCTTCTCGCTGCGGTACAATAGCTTGTCCGGCACGCCGAGAAGCCAGGCGGTGTACCGCCAGATATGCATGAAACATTCGCTCTCTTCCTCGGTGAGCGGCACCCCCAGCTACCGCGCTGATTGCAGGTTGATGGCCGAAAATCCGGTGGATGCCAGAGCCATATGCTCCGTGTTGAGCGGCAATTCGCTCGTCTCTCGGCACGAGCTTGTTCAGGCAACCCCCACATTGCGGTCCGACCCGGCTGAACGGGGCAACTCAACATCCCAAACTCGTTTGAGCGATGAACCATGCCACCGCTGCCATGACCAACTCACTCGCCGTGAACGTGCACAGCCAAGCCTATAGCACAACATCAGACAAATTTGTGTATAATGTACGTGGTCTATCGGGAATAAACTGTAGTTTTTCCGTGACTCTTCTCTCGAACGAGGCAGAATCTCTATACGCGCCGGGCGGTGCCAAATACCACTACTCTGCCCTTGTTCTGGCTATGCCTGCGCCCATTAGTCGCCCAGACTCCTTTCTGCTTGCCACGCCGGACGATTGCCACTGGATTGTTACAATTGGAGACTGAATGCGACGTACAAATCAACGACACCTTGCCAATCGGCAGGCATCGTGCTCGGCGACGACTGTTCCAATCGTTACACTCTCGCTCCCGCACCAAGAGAACAATGTCTTTCTCTGCATGTTACCAAGGATATCAAATGCCAGAAAATCATCGAGTTGGTCAGAGTCGGCGCACTGGCCGTGAACCGGTCAGCCTGACCGTCAATTCTGCCAACCATTGCCGTATCATGTGAGAGTACGCGGAACTCGGTGCTTTCTCCATCTCGTCCCGTCAAGGATCGGTCCACGTGACCACTTTGCCCCGGCATCGCACCTGGCAGCTTGAACCAACCGCAGTTCTGCTTCTTCATCCCAATCCATATCCGTTTCCATTTGTCATGATGAACGTTGCACTACACATTCACCCTGCCCTTCTCTATGTTTTCATGATGATGAGAAACGAAGCCTGAAATGGATGGTACCAGCGAGTTCATAACACGTCCGAAACAGTCGCGGCCTGTTCGTGTGGCGGACAAGATCAAGCAATGGGTCGTTGAGCGAGACCTGAAGCAAGGCGACAAGCTGCCAAACGAGGCAGAGATGATCAAATTGTTTTCAGTATCAAAGGGTACCGTGCGTGAAGCCATGCGACTTCTCGAAGCGCAGGGCTTGATCGTGACACGAACCGGACCGGGTGGAGGCAGCTTCATCGACAAGGTTTCTGCGGAGCGGGCCAGATCGCTCCTGGCAAACTATTGCTATTTCCAGAACCTGTCGATTTCCGACATCTACCAAATGCGCAAGACACTGGAGCCTGAACTGGCAGCCAGCCTCGCCGGGAAGCTGACAGAGGTTCAGTTGGAAGAACTCCAGTTTCTGGCCGAACGCCACCCCGAACCGGCGGGCAGCCCTGAAGAGGAGAAGGAACAGCATATCTCCTCGCTCGCCTTTCATGCCCGGCTTTCAGAATTCGCGGGAAACCGGCTTCTGGGTTTCGTGATCGGGTTCATGGCCCGAATCCTCACCGATCTGACGGTGTATCGTCGCCTGTATGATCCTCCAAGCGCCGAGCTCTGGCAACGAGGCCGCGAGCATCAATTGGAGTTGGTCCTGGCCCTTCGCGAGGGCGATTCTGAATTGGCAAGGACGATCATGGCGTCTCACATGAAAGGTGCGGAAAAGATCATGATCGCGCAGGAGGCTCAACTCATGCGGAACTTCATGGACGAATGAACTCTTGCAGTTCTACGGGTGCCTCGACCTGTCAGCCAGAACGGGGACCTTGCCCAGCCAGTCATGATAGGGAAAACCATGAGCCCTGTCGCAAAGCTGCTTCAGCGCCGTCAATGGATTGCTGTGATAGTCGATCCGCAAGTCCAGTGGAGGGCGGTGCGGGTCCAGGATCAGCAACGCCGCTGAAACCAGCCCGCGTGTATCGCCACCAGCCGCATCGGCGGCCGCCAGAACCGTCAACATCCGGTTGACGAACGTTATCTGGCTGTTTCGGGCTGCCGAAATCATGGCGTCAAGAACTGATCGGCCTGTGAGCATGTTTCCTGCGACCACCAGCCCATCTTCGCGAATGTGATCAGCAAAAGCGATGCTCTCTCCACCGGTGAATCCCACTGTGCCACCCTTTCGGTCCAATGCGATGATCTGCCGGTGCCCTCGGCCCGGGTCGGCCCGGATTACATTCGCAACCGCGATTTCGGCATCGGAACCACCGTGCATCTGGCGCAGGACATCATCCCGCCAAAAGGTGCTGGGTGCCGTGCCCTGAGAAGCCACCAATCCCGATTCAATGTCTCCGCGCAGCACCCAGCCGCCCACACTCAGGTTTCCCGTAGCAGCGGCGGCGGCAAATATGCCTGTTTCCCGGTCATATGTCAGAATCGAATAGGTCATACTGACACTCCAGTGACATTCCTGTTGAATTTGTCATGATAATTTGAAAAAAGCAATTAATCATGATAATTTCGACCTGTAACAGAGAGGATCATCCAATGAAACATTCGGAAATGACTCGCCGTGCGTTGCTGGCAGCTACAACGGTAGCGGCTCTCGGCCTTGGAGCGGTGACAGCGCAGGCCCAGTCACCGGAAAATGTGCTGATCGTCGGCCAGATTGCAGAACCCAAAGCACTTGATCCGGCCGCCGTGACAGCAGTCAACGACTTTCGCATTCTGATGAACGTCTTTGACGGACTCGTGCGCTACAAGGATGGCACGCTTGAGGTCGAACAGGCACTGGCAACCGACTGGACCATCAGCGACGACGGCACGGTCTACACATTTGCCCTGCGCGACGGGGTGAAGTTCCACGACGGGTCCGATTTCAACGCCGAGGCGGTCAAGTTCAACTTCGACCGAATGCTCGATGAGAACCATCCTCATCACGACACCGGACCTTTCCCGTTGGCCTTCTTTTTCTCGGCGGTGAACTCAGTCGATGTCATTGATCCGATGACCGTACAATTCACCCTGAACGCACCCTATGCTCCATTCCTGTCGAACCTGGCCTATCCGACGGGCTTGATCGTCTCCCCGACCTCCGTGGAAACGCATGCTTCGGAAGTGGGCCGCAATCCCTCCGGTACCGGTGCATTCAAATTTGTCGAGTGGCGTTCAAACGAGGCGGTCGTGGTTGAAGCCAACCCCGACTACTGGGACGGAGCTCCGGAACTTCAGGCGGTTGTGTTCCGTCCGATAACCGATGCCAACACGCGAACAGCCGAAATGCTGGCAGGCGGGATTGATCTGATGGTCGAAGTGCCCCCTGTTTCGCTGTCGGAATTCCAGGGCGACGCGTTCACCGTTCATGAGCAGGCAGGCCCCCATGTCTGGTTCCTCATCCTGAACGCAAAGGAAGGACCCTTTGCTGACGTCCGCGTCCGGCAGGCCGCAAACTACGCTATCAACAAGGAGGCAATCGTCAACGATGTTCTGGAGGGTACCGCTGCAGTCGCCGCGGGTCCGACGCCACCGGCATTTGCCTGGGCCTACAACGAGAGCCTCGAACCTTACCCCTATGATCCAGACAGGGCGCGTTCTTTGATTGCCGAGGCCGGGGCAGAAGGGGCAGAGCTGACCTTTTTCGTAACCGAGGGCGGGTCGGGCATGTTGGATCCGGTTGCCATGGGCACCGCCATTCAGGCCGACCTGGAGGCTGTGGGACTTGATGTAGCCATCGAGACTTACGAATGGAACACATTCCTCGGCGAGGTGAACCCGGGTCTCGAAGGAAAGGCCGACATGGCAGAAATGGCCTGGATGACGAATGACCCCGACACTCTTCCATTCCTCGCGCTCAGGACTGAAGCCTGGCCGGACAAGGGCGGATTCAACTCGGGCTACTACTCCAATCCCGCTGTTGACAAACTCCTGGAGGCAGCCCGAGCCTCGACCGATCAGAGCGAACGGGCCCGGCTGTACCAGGAAATGCAGACGATCGTGCACGAAGACGCACCATGGGTCTTCGTTGCGAACTGGAAGCAAAACGCCGTAACCTCTGACCGGGTAGGAAACTTCTCGCTCCAGCCGTCATTCTTCCTTCTGCTTGACGAGGTAACCAAGAACTAAGCACTATGGGGCAGTCGCGGCACGTGCATCGCGGCTGCCCAACCTGTCTCCCGGGAGCGTGAATGGCAGGCTACATACTCAAACGGCTTGTCTCGGCCATTCCGGTGCTTCTGGGCATCTCAATCATTGTTTTCCTTATCATGGCCATGATCCCCGGCGATCCGGCGATGGCCATCCTCGGTTCCTACGCCACCCCTGAAAATGTCGAGAAACTGAACCGCGACCTTGGTCTCGACAAGCCTTTGGTACAGCGGTATTTCATCTGGCTCGGCAATATGCTGCAGGGTGATTTCGGGCGATCCTTCTCTCTGAACCGTGCCGTGCTCCATGAAGTTCTGGAACGGTTCAATGCGACACTTGTCCTTGCCGGCACCTCCTTCGTCATCTGCTCCGTTCTCGGGGTTGCGGCGGGCACAGTTTCGGCCGCGCGGCAATACGGGCTGGCTGACAAGGCGATAACGTTCGCAGTGCTCCTGGGAATATCAATTCCGTCATTCTTCCTTGGAATGATGATGATTCTTGTCTTCGCGGTGAACCTGCGCTGGTTTCCCGTTTCGGGCATGTGGCCGATCTATGGAGAACGCGACTTGCTGTCCCTGATCAGCCATCTGACACTGCCCGCAATGGTGCTTGCAGTGGTCGCAACCGGTGTCATTGCCCGCTTGTCGCGGTCTGCCATGCTGGAGGTCTTGCGTCAGGATTTCATTCGCACCGCGCGCGCCAAGGGCGTCCATGAACGCAGCGTTATCTGGCGGCACGCACTTCGAGCAGCAATGGTCAGCATCATTCCCGTGCTGGGCGTGCAGGCTGGCTTCGTCCTTTCGGGCGCAGTGTATGTCGAAATCGTCTTTCAGTGGCCCGGCGTAGGCCGGATGCTGGTAGATGCAATCCTCAAGCGCGATATCCTGCTGGTGCAGGGTGGAGTCGTTTTCGTTGCGGCCTGCTATGTGATGTTCAACCTTGCAGTGGATTTGGCGCAGAGCCTGCTTGATCCAAGGATCAAGACATGAGCTTCCTTGGCCTGCTCGTCCGCAACCGGTTGGCATTCGCCGGGTTGGTGGTCATGCTGGTGATCGTTGTTTTGGCACTTGTCACGCCACTCCTGCCTCTGGCCGACCCGGACGTGACAAACACCGCCAATCGGTTCAAGCGCCCCTTCGCAGCAAGCGTCATACTGGGCACCGATCATCTTGGTCGAGATCTTCTCAGCCGACTCTTATGGGGTGTTCGACTGTCGCTTGCTGTGGGTTTCGCCTCTGCCTTGATCGCCGCTGCAATTGGCGCGGCCATTGGGATCATTGCCGGTTTCTACGGTGGTCGAACCGACAATGTCATCATGCGCGGCGTAGACATGTTGATGGCCTTTCCCTACATTCTCCTTGCATTGGCGATTGTTGCCTCTCTCGGTCCGGGGCTGATCAACGCATTGATCGCCGTGGCAGCGGTCAATATTCCTTTTTTTGCTCGCAACATCAGGGGCGTGACGGTCAGCATTGCCCATGCAGAATTCGTCGATGCGGCGCGGCTTTCAGGAATGGGTGATGCCCGGATAATCCTGACCGAGGTCTTGCCCAATGTGGTCCCGGTGATCGTCATCGCCATGTCCACCACCGTTGGTTGGATGATCCTTGAAACCGCCGGGCTTTCGTTCCTTGGACTCGGAAGCCAGCCGCCACAGGCCGATCTCGGCTCGATGCTGGGCGAGGCGCGCTCGGCACTCATAACAAACCCTCACACGTCCATCGTGCCAGGAGCGATGATCCTGGTCATCGTCATGTCAATCAACCTTCTGGGCGACGGGGTCCGCGATGCGCTGGATCCGCGGTTGCGATCAGGTGCACTAAGCCGCCCGATGCCCAGTACCCTTGTAAGGCGAGAGGAACCCGTTCCCGCAAAGGAAACCTCCGCACTTCTGGCGCTCAGCGGCCTTAAGACCCAGTTCCATTCCAATGGCCGCATCCACAAGGCTGTGGGCGGGGTCGACCTGTATGTGAGACCAGGGGAGTGCGTCGGGATCGTTGGTGAAAGTGGTTCGGGGAAATCGGTGACAGCGCTTTCTGTAATGGGGCTGGTTGCCTCTCCGCCGGGCGTGATCACCGCAGGCGCGGTGCATTTCTCGGGGCAGGATCTGATCGGAGCAAACTACGAAACACTGCGCCGCCTGCGAGGTGACCGAGTGGCATATATCTTTCAGGATCCATTGACCACGCTACACCCGCTCTACACCGTGGGCGTGCAGTTGGTTGAGGCAATCCGCGTTCACCACGCGATGCCGAAGGCCAAGGCCCGTGAACATGCCATCGGGCTCCTTGAATCCGTGCGCATCCCGAATGCAGAGGAAAGACTCGACGGATATCCACACGAATTGTCGGGTGGCATGCGACAGCGGGTCGGCATTGCTATGGCACTGGCAAATGACCCCGAACTGATCATCGCGGATGAGCCCACAACCTCTCTCGACGTAACAGTGCAAGCTCAAATCCTGTCCCTTCTCAGTGAATTGCAGCGTGAGCGCGGGCTGGCGATTATATTCATCACTCACGACTTCGGCGTCGTCGCCCAGCTCTGCAACAGGGTTGCGGTGATGTATGCCGGCCGCATTGTCGAGGAGGGTCCGACCGATGCCATCCTGAACGCACCGGCGCACCCCTATACCGCGCGACTGATGGCCTGCGTTCCGGAACTGGGGCGAGGTCGACACAGATTGGCTGCAATACCAGGGCTGCCGCCCGTTCTGGACGGGCTGCCCGAAGGTTGCGCCTTTGCCGAACGGTGCCACAAAGCCAAGGAAGCCTGCCGCACTGGTGAGATTGTCCTTACGGCAAATGCTGTTCAGCGAGCTGTACGTTGCATCGACCCCGAATTCCGGACAGCGGACGCAGCCCGATGACTGCCGCCCTCGAGGTCACCGAGCTTTACAAGACCTTCGCCGTCGGCAAACGGCTGATAGGGCCGCCACGAGCGCATGTGCGTGCAGTTCAACCTCTCACACTCACGATCAATAAGGGAGAAACGCTTGGAATCGTAGGGGAATCCGGTTGCGGCAAGTCGACGTTGGCGAGGATGTTGGTAGGGCTTCTGGAACCAAGCGGTGGACAGATCAAGATAGAGGGAGAGCCACTGAACACCTCTGACCCGGCGGCCTTCGGCAGAAGGATTCAGTACGTCTTCCAGGATCCGGTCAGCAGCCTCAATCCACGCAGGACCATCCGTCAAATCATGGAAGCACCGCTCAAGCATCTGCACGGCATGTCGAAAGCAGCGCGCGCAAGACGGATCGCCGAGATATTCTCCGCTGTAAACCTGCGCCTGGATTTTCTCGACCGCTATCCGCACGAATTTTCCGGTGGACAGGCCCAGAGAATCGTAATCGGGCGGGCATTGGCAGCCGACGCCCGCATCCTTGTCCTCGATGAGCCGGTTTCGGCACTGGATGTGTCGATTCAAGCGCAGGTACTGAACCTGCTATCCGATCTCAAGGAGAAATTCGATCTCACCTATCTCTTCATAAGTCACGATTTGGCTGTGGTCGAGGCGATCAGTGATCGCATCGCCGTTCTCTATTTCGGTTCGGTCGTGGAAATCGGTCCAGCGATCCAGGTTTTTTCACAACCCCGCCATCCCTACACGAAACTCCTGGCAGAGAGTGCGCCTGTCGTGGGCCGTCCGCTCACGGCCCCGGAAGGACGCGAAACCGAATTGCCTGATCCGCATAATCCGCCGCAAGGCTGTGCCTTTCGCGCGCGCTGTTCGCGAGCGCTCGGTCAGTGCGGGCTCGAGCGTCCTGAACTGGTTCGCGAGGGGGCAGACCGAATCGTTGCGTGCCACAATTCACTTTGAGATTTCTTGTTCAAACTCGCAGCGCTATTCAGACACGGATACCGGAAAAACCGGTCACTGCAGTCTCATGGCATGCTGCAGTTGGCCGGGATCGTTCCTGGTATTGTTGCGTGTTTTGCTCGCCCAAACTGCCCATTACCGTATTGCAGCATACTGATAATACGATGTTGATTCATCTCTAGCCCGCATAATTCACGACGGGGGTGTACATGGGGTTGGATTCTGTGGTATTGGTTAATGATTGCAAACACTTACCAATGCCCGGAGAACCGACCCCATGCAGACAGAGTGTACACCACAGCAACTGGAATTTGAAGCTCCTGGACGGCGCCGTGTCGTCGGGGCATTTGACGGCGGACGGATGACGTCCGATGGCGGTGCCCTTCTGCTTCGGGAGGCTGACCGGCTGTTTGACGTCACCGGCCGTCTTGCCGCCTGCTTTGCCGATTATCGCGATCAACGGCGCTGCGAGCATTCCGTTGCCCTGCTGGTTGCCCAGCGTGTCATGGCGCTTGCGCTTGGCTATGAGGATCTCAACGATCACGACCGGTTGCGGGACGATGCGGCCTTTGCGCTGGCCTGCGGCTGCACGGACCTGACCGGCAGCCATCGTCCCCGGCTGCGCGATCGCGGCCATGCCCTTGCGGCATCGAGCACGCTGAACCGGCTGGAGCTTGGCAGCCCGGAGCGGGCCCGGGCCGACCGTTACAAGCGGATCGTTGCCGATCCCGGCATGATCGACCGGCTGCTCGTCGATCTGTTCCTCGAGGCGCATGAGCAGGCACCCGAGGAGATCGTCCTGGACATGGATGCCACCGATGATCCGGTGCATGGCAGGCAGGAGGGCCGGTTCTTTCACGGCTATTACCGCTGCTACTGCTATCTTCCCCTCTATGTCACCTGTGGCGAGCATGTCCTGTGCAGCCGGCTGCGCACCGCCGACAGGGACGCCTCGGACGGTGCCCTTGACGAGCTCAGGCGGATTGTGCCTCAGATCCGCACCGCCTGGCCGCAGACCCGGATCATCATCCGGGCCGACTCCGGCTTCTGCCGGGACGAGATCATGGCATGGTGCGAGGCCGAGGGCGTGGGCTACGTGTTCGGCCTTGCCCGCAATTCCAGGCTGCGCCAGCGCATTGGCAAGGCGTTGCACAAGTCCCGCAGGCGCTGTGTTGCCACCGGCCGGCCTTCCCGCCGGTTCCGGCAGTTCCGATACCGCACATTGTCATCCTGGAGCCGCTCCCGCCGGGTCGTGGCCAAGGCGGAGTGGCTTCCGGGAACGGGCGGCGAGAACCCGCGTTTCGTGGTCTCCAATCTTGCCGGTGACAGCATCGGCGCCCGCGAGCTCTATGAGAGCCTTTATTGTGCGCGTGGGGACATGGAAAACAGGATAAAAGAGCAGCAACTCTGGCTTTTCGCTGACCGCACCTCCTCGGCACTGCTTCCGGCCAACCAGTTGCGGCTGTACTTCTCGGCCTTTGCCGGAACCCTCCTTGGCATTCTGCGCCGGATCGGGTTGCGGGGCACCGATCTTGCCACCGCCCGCATCGATACCATCCGTTCAAGGCTGCTCAAGCTCGCCGGACGGATCAGGGTGACGGTGCGCCGGGTGTGGCTGTCCCTTGCTTCGGTCTTTCCGCTCCAGCATGTCTTTGCCGAAGCACTTGCGAAGTTGCAGACCGCAGCGCCAGTTCGAGCACCGCCGCCGTAACCGGACAACCGAGCAAGAATCCGTCTTTTGCGGCGCCGCCGGGGATGCCGCCGGCGAAGCTGTGTCCAAAAACCGCCAGATCCTTCGAAAGCGGGGCAAAACCGGCGCAAATACCCGAAACAATGCCGAAAACCCGAAAACGAACGGGTATGCAATCACTGTCGAACCGGATCAAATCCGGTCATCGCCGAAATCCGCCAAAAATCGACGATGCTGAAGAGCTGGTGACGCATACGGGCTAGTCTTGCTTTGTCATCAAATGGTTACCGGACACAAGCTGGCTCCTGTCCGGAATTGTCCCCGCGCACTCTGCCATACCCGAGTTTCGGTAACATGTCAGGAAGTGGCCTCTTCCGCGGCACCATTCAAGAGAGTATCCATATCCCCCCTGACTTGGCTCGACTTCGCGCGATCATGCTGCGAAACACAGTGTTTCAAACATGCGCAGGATCCTCTCCGGAGGGACTTTGGGCCTGTCATGTTCGGCCACGAGGCCACGGAAGGCATGATCGGCGTCTGCGGACGCAGAATCTTGTTCCGTTCACGGTCTGACTTGGAGAGTTGGAAAACATCAGCCAGCCAGAGTCGGGTCCGTTCCGCGGTGATGGCGTCGGAGAACGTGAAGCCGGATTTCCGGTACCGCGCGGCTGCACAGGATTGCGGGGTCCTGACGAGGATGTCGCCGGTCCGCAGGCTGACCGGGTCCGGTGGCTCTGACTATTCCGTCATGAACCGGGCGCAGATCAAATCACGTTTGACATAATCCTACTCGACCGGAAGACCTTTGAGTAAGTCCGCGATTGTGACGTCCTCAACGCAGTGTCAGTTGCCCGGTCGTTTGGTATGGACGTTGATCGTGTCACCCATTTTTCGGTGGCCGAACCTGCAACTGCGATCAAGTTTACTATCCGGAGCCTCCGTCCAAGTGGCAGTTCCGGTGAAAGCGACATGTTTGGGTACCAGTTTTACTCGCCTTGTAAATGGAAGGCTGGTCAACCCGATGCAGGCAGGAAGGACCCGATTGGTTCATGGTTCGAATGGTGCCCAAAAGAGGGTGAACTTCCACCTTGTGGACTGAACCCGGAATGATCACTGGCCGGCTGAAATTCATTGGTCCGGATGCCAGTTCAACGACCTGCCGACTGATCATTCGGCAGTCAATAGTTTGGTCCTGGACGACCGAGATCACCTGAGCCGCGAGACCCCCGGAAGTGCCGATTTCGGAGGTGCCGGAACTGATTGCCGCCGGTCCTTCGCCCTCCCGCATACCGGCATCGTGTCACCGGAATTGAACGTCAAGGTCGATGAACCGCATCGGCTCGTCGCTTCGCAGTTGAATTCCCCCGGGGTCCGGTGTTCAACTCCGGCTCCAGCCGGGCTCCTGTCCCGGCCGGTCTGGAGTGCACGCAAATGGGGTTTCGGTTTGGAAAACAATGACGAATTCGTTCTTTACGACCTGAAGGTCGAGGTCGTTCTGGACGGTCGGCAGCCGGTCTGCCGCCATATCGAAGGTGAGTTCTTCACCGTTGAGGGTGAGAATCTGGTGTTTTCTGGCGACCAGAAGGTATCAATGTACGCGCTGGCTGCACTGCTGCCGCTACTGCCCGCAAAGCAGCGCGACACCGACCCGAATGACTGGATGTCAACGGATGCCGAGGTTGCTTGCCCGGATCCGCACTGCGGCGGGCGGTTCCGGATCACACGGATCAGGAAACGCCGATTCCGTCATTCCGAGACGTCGGGCCTGCCTGACTCCCGCACAAATCCCTATTGGACGAAAGGCGGGGTTTAGGGCATGTTGACCATCATGCTGCAGCGATCACGCCGACCACGGGGTGAATCGCCGCAGCGAAGCTCTCGTCCGTCCTGTCATGCCGCGTCGCCGTCGGCAGGGCCGAGGGTTTGCTGGCGGATAAGGGCCAATTCTCCCGGTCGACCAGCGAGTTAACTCACCGTTGAGGCGTCCATGGTCGAGCCAAAGAGCCTACATCAAAGGCCCTTGAAAACTGTCAATGTGCCTGCGAACGCGGCAGTCCGACATGGCTTGGTGATAAACGCGAAAAAAGGGAAGTCCGAGCGTCCCTCCATATAGTACGGAGCGCATTCGATGATAGCGTGCCTCCGAACCGGCGTGGCCGGCGAAGGCGACCACTCGCGAAATTGGCGGGCTTGACCCGACAAGCCATGGGATTTGCCGGGGCCGAGGCTGGCCGGGCGAGTTGGTGTTCGAATCCCGGCTGACCACCTACGCCAATCTCGGCCGGCTGGAGGGGCGGCTGGCCGGTGGCTGGACCGGGATCAGCCTGTCGAATGTCGGTTCCAAATACAGGACTCCCCGCATTCTCGACGACAGGGTCCGGCTCAGGGGATAAGAGGGCGAGTTGCGCCGGATCGCCATCGCCGATCTCGGCCGCGACCGGCCGACCCTGCTGATCACCAACCCAGCTGGACGAGCGCCCGGTCGGCCTGATCGACCGCTGTGCAAGGCGGATGATGATCGAGAACGTCACCTCGGCGGCGGTGCCGATGAAAGTCGACCTCGATTTCAACCTGACGGTGATGGCCGCCGGGCTCTATCGGCTGCTGGCCGAGCGGACCGACCAGCACTGCCGGCGGCGGGCGCAATGTCCTGCATCACCATGATCGACAGCAAGACACCCGCCAAGCATCTGAAGTTTCCTACTCGTTCACGTTGTCAAGGCCAATGCTCATCGAAACTGCCACCAGAGCCGCAATCGCAAGGACGATCTGGACGCCAGAGACCGCCGCGACGAGAGGCGAGCTGGTGTATTGCACGAGAGCGAGAAGCTCGACAGGCAGCGGTCGATCACGGAATCCGTGCGTGAAAATTGCCACTGAGAGATTGTCGAACCCCTCGACAAAGGTGAAGACCGCCCCCGCGAGGATTGCGGGCATAAGAAGGGGGAGTGTCACCGTTCTGAGGCTCTGGAAGGGAGTGGCCCGGAGGTTCGCCGCCGCCTCTTCAAGCGCCGGGTCGAGACGCATGAGCCGACTCTGCACGGTTCGCACCATGACAGCCAGAATGAAAACAGTGATTGAAATCGACTGGAGCCAGATTGATGGAACCACCCCGACGAGCGCGCCGGCAAAGAGCACGGCAACGCCAAGAACGATGCCGGGCACCATGTGAGGCACGAGAACGAAGACGGAGAGAGCGGTTGTGCCCCTGAAGCGACCGCGCACGCAGGCAAGCGCAGTCGGAACACCGAGAACGATACAGAGCAGCGTCACGGTCAGCCCGACCTGGAGGCTGTTCAGCATCGCCTCGACGAGTTCACCCTTGTCAAAGACCTCCGCATACCAGCGGAAGGTGAAACCCACTGGCGGAAAGCTCACATAAGCGCGCGTGTCGAACGAGATGATCACCACGATGATCGAGGGTGCCACGAGCAGCACGAGCGAGAAGATCGCGACAGCATGGATGAGCCCGAGACCGAGAAGGTCCGAGAGCGGGAATAGACGGTGGCGGGTCATGCGTCGCTCCCCCTTGTCCAGCGCGTGAAGTGATTCGTGACGAGTGCGATGGCCACGAGCATGACGAGACAGGTCAACATGAGGATAAGCGAGCTGACCGACCCCTTGCTCCATTCGAGCGAGTAGACGACCTGCTCGTAGATCATTGTCGCTGCGTTCAGGTAGTTTCCGCCACCGAGGATCTGGGGGACAACGAAGGTCGTGTAGCTTAGCGTGAAGACCAAGGCTGCGCCGGTACCGATCCCGGGTACGCTGAGCGGCAGGATTATCGTTCTCAGGGTTCCGAGCCGGGTGGCGCCGAGGTTTTCCGAAGCTTCGACGAGGCGCCCGTCGTGTCGGCTCATTACCGCGATCAGCGGCAGGATCATGACGGGAAGGTGGATTTGCACCATGCCGATAAGCACGGCCCAGTGCGTGTTCATGATCCTCATCGGCTGATCGATGAGCCCCATCCCCGCAAGCGTCGAGTTCACCACGCCGCGTCCGCCGAGGATCACGAGCCAGGCATAGGTCCGTACAATCCCGCTGGTCAGGAGAGGCGCGATGGTCAAGACGAGGATCAGCCGCTTGGTCCAGCGTCCGCCCACGAGGAAAAGGTAGGCGACCGGGTAGCCGAAGATCAGGCAGAGAGCCGTCGTCGAGAGCGCGAGCGTCAGCGAGCGCTGGAAAGTGGTCCAGTATAGCGGGTCGGAGAGCGCGTTCGAGAGGTGATCGAGCGAGAAAGTCTGCGAGACAATCTCGCCGCGTGACACAACGAAGTCGGAAAAACCGAGCGAAAGCAAAATAATGAAGGGGATCACCGCGACCACGGTCAGGACGACAATCGCCGGGACAGCCGGCCAGATCCCGCGCCCGGAGAGCAGGGCGTCAATCAGACGTTCGCCGACACCGGGGCGTGCCACAAGTTTGGGAAAACTCGTCTTCGCCATCAGTCCGGGTAGACCGCACAGAGCGCCGGATCGACAACGGCGATCGAAACCGACGCATCATCGCGGATTGGACGATTCGCGCTTTGACGCATCGCCGCTACCCTGAGCGTCATGCCGCCCTCGATTTCGACATGGTATTCGACATGAGGCCCCACGGAGCGATGGAACGCCACCCTGCCCTGCCACGGTCCCTCCCCTGCCGCATCGAGCCGCAGGTTGTGGGGGCGAACCATGACCCTGACCTCGCCCTCGAGCACTGTCGACGCGGTCTGACCGTCGGGAAGCCGGACAAGGCCTCCCTCGGCCCTCGCACTCCAGAAGTTCGAGGTGCCGATGAAATCGGCGACATAGGCAGTGGCCGGGCGGTCGAAGATCTCGTCCGGCGCCGCGACCTGTTCGATGCAACCATCGCGCATGACGGCGATCCGGTCGCTCATTGTCAGTGCTTCCTCCTGGTCATGGGTCACGAAGATAGAGGTGAGACCGAGCCGCTTAATGAGCAGACGCAGTTCGACCTGCATCGTGCCGCGGAGTTTGGCGTCGAGAGCATTGAATGGTTCGTCCAGGAGAAGAACACGCGGCTCCATGACCAAAATGCGCGCGATGGCAACTCGCTGCTGCTGACCGCCGGACAGCTGCGCCGGGTAGCGGTCCTCAAAGCCGGTGAGTGACACGGTATCGAGCGCTTCGGCAACACGAGCCTCGACCTCAGTGCGCGGCAGACCGCGCATTCGGAGCGCATAACCAACGTTCCGTGCTACTGTCAGGTGAGGAAAGAGCGCGTAGCTCTGGAATACCACGCCAACGGGGCGGCGGTTCACCGGCACCCGGAACATGGGCTGCCCGTCGATTTCGATGGTGCCGCCGTTGGCCTCCCAGAAACCCGCGATGCAGCGGAGAAGCGTGGTCTTGCCGCAGCCGGACGGGCCGAGGAGTGTCACGATCTCGCCCTCGGCCACGTCGAGCGTGCAGTCTTCGAGTACCTTGAATGTGCCGAAGAACTTGCTGACGGCCCCGATGCGAAGCACCGGGGCCGCCGAAGCGACTGTCGTCGCGGGACCGGATGGCCCCTTCATCATCCGGCGAACATGCGGTCGAATGTCTCCACCGTTTCGCCGCGAAGCGGCGCGAAGGCAGGCCAGTCGAGGGACGTGGTGTCGGCCAGTTCTTCGGGCGTAGAGGGGACGTAGGGCGCGGCATCGGCAGGCACCGGGATGCCTTCGACGACGGTACCGAAGTAGATCGGCGCGCTTCCTGCCATCTTCTGGATGTCCTGCGTGAGAAGAATGTCCGCAAACTCGTGCACGAGGTCGGCGGTACCTTCTGCAGTATTGACGAACTGCACGATATTTGTTGGCAGCATCAACGGCCCTGGTTCCCTGATCTTGACGTACCCGATCGGGAGACCCGCGGCCGCCGCCAGCGCGGTGTTTACGTGCCAGAGCGGAGCGAGATCGACCTCGCCGCGCTCGATCATCTGCTGGAGAAGCGGCGGGCTGCGACCCACCAACGGTTCAAGCTCAAGCCATTTCTCAAGAGCAAAGGCCATATCGTCCTGCGGGCGGCCGAAGGACTCGCAGGTCGCAGCGAGAACGCCGAGGCCGAGATTCGACTGCGGGCGGCACATGCCGATCCGTCCAGTGTAATCGCCACTCCACAGCTCCCCCCAAGTGGTCGGTGGCGTGGAGATCTTCGCAGTATCGTAGGCGATGCCGATCCCCTCGAACCAGATCGGCTGGCCGACATCGTACCCGAAGGGCATGAAGCGCGGATCGACGTTCTGCGAATTCGGGATCTTCGAGAAATCGAGCGGAATGAGGACGTCCTCGGCCAGAGCATTGATGATCGCGGGCGAGCCCATGACGGCAAGGTCATAGGGAGAGTCACCGCGCGCGGCCTTGATCTGCGCCAGCGCCTCGGCGGACAGGCCACCGATCACCTGGAGCGTCACGCCGGGATTGCGGCGACCGAGTTCTTCGCCTGCGGCGATCAACGGCGCGTCGGAGTCGTTGCCGTAGCCGACCATGATAAGCTCGCGCGTCTGCGCGCGCAGAACGACTGGCGTGGCAAGCGTCGTCGTGGCGGCCATGCCGCCCAGTACGGTACGTCGGGTAATTTTCATTGGATACTCCCTGAGTTTGTGGTTTTCTGCCGGGGTTCGACCCCGACAATGGTCATTATACTTACATTGGTGGCTATAGCGAAACTTTTCGTAAAACTCGACTTCCGGTCAAGTTCAGACGCACACATTGCGCCCGGTTCGCCGCAGCAACCGCACAAGATGTGAGCAGACCACGCATCATGCGCGGATCACATCAAGTCCGGCCGCCTCGAAATTCGCGACGGCCGAAGGCTTGGCATCGGAATCGGTGACCAGCGCGGACACCTCCGTGATCCCGGCGATTCGAGCTCCGGCGACATGGCCGATCTTGCCATGATCACCCAGCATGACCGCTCGCCGCGCTGCGGACAGCATGGCCCGCTTGACCTCAACCTCCTCGAAGTGGGCGTTGGTGAACCCGCGATCGACATCAATCCCTGTGCAGCAGAGGTAGGCGCAGTCCGCGTTGACCTGAGCGATAAGGAGACCCGCGAACGGCGGAATGAGCGACCTCGAGCGCGGATTCCGGCCCGTCTTCTTGACCGTTCCGCCAGTAACCATGACCGTGATGCCAGCATGGTTTTCAAGGGAAATGGCGATTTCCAGGTTGTTCGTTATGACCACCACGTCATGCAGGTCCTGCGGAAGAGCCAGCGCCATGGCCCGCGTGGTCGTTCCGGCGTCGATCAGGATCGTCTCGCCGTTGCGTACCATCCTCGCTGCCATGGCACCGATGCGCTCCTTCTCTTCGGCGAAGCTCTGGCTCGGCAGTTCCAGAGGCCGGACGAATCGGGCGGGCTGAACCGAGGTTGCCCCGCCTCTGATGCGCCGCAGCAACATCCGGCGGTCGAGGGAGTCGAGGTCGGACCGGATGGTCACGGCCGAAACGCCCAGCCTGTCGGAGAGCCGGGCGACTTCAACCATCCGGTCGCGCTGCAGCATTTCGAGGATCCGCTCATGCCGCGGATGCAATTGCGACAGGGCCTCGGTATCTGACATGGCAGTGCCCTTGCGAAATTGACTTGCGTTTTTTGTCCAACTACCAAATACCGAAAGTCACGGGGGTTTGCCAGTTTTGCTGCCGCATCGCTGGACAGGATCGAATAACGGGGGAATAATCTGTGAGTATTGAGCAACGAATTCAGGAAATTCGCCGCGAATCCTCGTCGGACATGACTGGCGATCCGGAACGGTTTCGCCGGGTCGCATTGACCGAGAAGGAAATGATGTCCCAGGGCGACGCGATCAGCGCAACGCTCGAGGCCAATGCGGGCCCTCTCGCCAAGATTGCTGTCGATCTGAAGGACCGCCCCGTCCGCCGTATCGCCATGATCGGTTGCGGTGACAGCTGGATCTCGGGCTTTGGCGTTCGCCACGTTGCCGAGCGATTGCTTGGCGCGGTCTGCGAACCCTGCGAGGCATTCGACTTTGCGGCATACGGGCTGGATGTGGTCGATGCAGAAACGGTGGCGATTGGCCTGAGCTCAAGCGGGAAGACCGAGCCGGTCATCGACGGGCTAAAGGGGGCGACCGACCGCGGGGCCTACGCGATCGGCCTTTCGAACACGCTGGGCTCTCCACTCATGGAGGAGTTTCCGGGGGCGCTCCAGATCCGCGCCACGCGCGGCGGCTGGCCGACGCAGTCGAGTACCGCGGCGATGGCATTGAAACTCGCCTTGATAGCAGCAGTCGCCGACGCGCGCGGCAAGGACACGTCATCGCTCGACAATGCGCTGGAGGCCTTGCCAAAAACAGTCGATTCCGTCGCAACGTCCTTCTACGGGCCTGCACGCGACATCGCCCGGCGTCTTGCGCGCGCAGACCTCGTCCTGCTCACAGGTGCGGGTCCCCACTACGCGCCGGCGGCCTTCGGCGCGGCCAAGCTGAAGGAACTGGCGCCCATCCATGCGCTCGCGTTCCCACTTGAGGAGTACCATCACTATCGAACGCAGAAGGCGGGTGACCCCATGTTCCTGATCGCTCCTGACGAAGCCAGCCACCCGCGCGCCCTGGAGACAGCAATCATGAGCGTCGGCAGTGGCGGCACATGCATCGCTCTCGTGCCGGACGGGGAAAGCGAGATCGCCGATGTGGCAGATGTGGCGTGGCACCTGCCTCCCGTCGCCTGGGAGACAACGCCGATCGTCTATAGCGTGCCGCTGCACCTCTTCGGCTACCATGCCGCGGTCGAGCGGGACGCGATCGGGCTGGGCGCTCCACGCCTCGGAGGCTGAGGTGACGCCCGATCTGGTGACAGTCGGGGGGTTGACGGTCGATAACGTGATTTCGGCTGACGGCCGGGTGGCCCTTGCCCAATCCGGAGGAAACGGAGCCTATTCGGCCGTTGGCGCCATTGTCTGGACACCGCGCGTCGGCCTGATCAGCTGCGCGGTCTCGAGTTACCCACGCAAGACACTGGAACGTCTGCAGGCGCATGGCGTCGACCTCGGAGGCGTGGCCTGGTCAGACGAATGCCTCGCCGCTTGCCATTGGTTCATCTACGATGCCGAGGGACGGCGTGACGAGGGGCTGGCGAGCCCGCCCGAGGCGCTGGCCGAAGCAGGTTTTCCAGCCGATCGGCTGAGCAAGGAAGAGTTGAGGCGCTGGCGCGACCATCTGTCCGCACGGGTCGTCCCTGACGAGATCAGTTATTCGAGTTTCCGCGACCGCCACCCGCTGTCGCCGACGCAGGTTCCGGGAGATTGGCTCAACACGAAGGGCGTCCACCTCGCGCCGAGCCAGCCCGACGTGATGCTCACAATGCTCGACCATTTTGCGCCGGGCGGCGCGATCTTCACCGCCGACCCCGGTGGGCACCTTGCTCATAGTCCCCTCCACGAAATCGCGCCGATCCTCGCCCGACTTGACGCCTTTCTGCCGAGCGAGGTCGAGTTGCGCGCGATGGTCCCCGGCGCGGGTCTCGCCGACGCGCTCGCCGTACTTGCCGACCGGTGTCCGGGCGCGATCATGGTCAAGCTTGGCTCCGAAGGCGTTCTGGTCTGGGATCGAGCAACATCGCGGGCCGTGCCGGTTCCTGCCGTTCCTGCCGAGACGCTCGACCCCACGGGTGCCGGCGACAGCTTCTGCGGCGGCGTTCTGGCCGGGCTCGTCGAGACAGGCGATCCCCTTATCGCGGCACGCCACGGTGCCATCTCGGCGTCGCAGGTCGTCGCCCGCTTCGGCGCCGACGGCGCGCTGCCCGCCAACCGCGCCGCCGCGCGGGCCTACTTGTCGCAGGAGACCGCCTCATGCCCCTGACCCTGATCGGGGCCGGTTCGACGGTGATCGCCACTCTGCACCCGCCCGATCGCGTGCTGTCGGTTGCCCATGCCTCGGGCGCGAATTGGGCCGCCAGGGACGCGGGCGTGAAGAAACCGACCTTTATCGGTGGAGGAGTGACGGCAGACAAGCTGCGTGAACCGCTCCCGACGGGTGAAGGCGCCACCCACTCGGACGATTCGCTCCGCATGAGCGCCGATCTCTGCCGGCGCTTCATGGATCAAGCGAGGGACGCATGATCCGGCGCGACTTCGAGGGCTACCGCATGTGGACACCCGTGATTCGCTGGCCTGGGGGCGCGCGCCTCTCGGTGTCGGTTGTGGTCAATGTCGAGGAGGGCGCCGAGCGAGCGATCGGCGACGGAGACGAGCGGAACGAGCACATCTACGATGCGGTCGAGCGGGTTGAAGGCCAGCCCGATCTCTGCATGGAAAGCCATTTCGAATACGGCCCGCGCGCGGGATGGCCGCGCATCCGCGCCGCGCTTGGCGAGCGGGGCGTCCGCGCGACGTTGAACGCCTGCGGTCGTGCCATCGAGCGGACACCCTGGATTGCGGAAGAGGCGGTTGCCGACGGCCACGAGGTCGCCGCGCATGGCTGGCGGTGGGAGCGTCACGTTCACATGGACGAGGCCTCCGAGCGCCAAGCGATCGCGCGCACCGTGGACGCGATCACCGATGCCGCCGGCACGCCACCTCTGGGCTGGCACACCCGGTCGGCCACCTCGGTCATGACGCGCGATCTCCTCGTTGAGCACGGCGGCTTTCTTTACGACAGCAACGCATACAATGACGACCTGCCCTACACGGTCGCGACGGCAACAGGCCCCCACGTGGTTCTTCCCTACGCCTTCGACACGAACGACATGCGCTTTCACAACAATGGCGGCTTCGTCTTCGGGGGGGATTTCGCGCGCTACTGCATCGACGCCTTTGACCGTCTCTACGCCGAAGGCGCCAAGGCACCGCGGATGCTGTCGATCGGCCTTCACACCCGGATCATGGGCCGACCCGGCCGGATCGGGGGGTTGGAGGCCTTCCTCGATTATGCCCTCGGTCACGACGGAGTCTGGTTCTCTTCGCGCGCCGAGATCGCGCGTGCCTGGCGGTCCGGCCTCGGCCTGCCGGATTGGACGCCCCGCCCTTGCCCGCCGGACTTCACGGAACCGAACGGATGATCCGCGATCTCGTCGGTTACGGAGGCGGCTGGCCCGATTTCCGCTGGCCGAACGGCTCGCGGTTGGCCGTCTCTGTCGTGATCAATTTCGAGGAGGGTGCCGAGCGGCAGGTGCTCGAAGGGGACGGGGAGAACGAGAGGATCGGCGAGGTGATCTCGGTGGTCCCGGAAGGACGACCCGATCCCGGCCTGGCGCAGATATTTGCCTACGGAACCCGTGCTGGCGCATGGCGGATGATGGAGGCGTTGAAGCGGCACGGCATCCCGGCAACACTCTTCGTCTGCGGTCGCGCCGCCGAGCGCGCGGCGCCAGTCCTGTCAGCATTTGCCGCACACGGGCACGAGGCGGCTTGCCATGGCTGGCTCTGGCGGGCACATGCTGATTACGACAGCAGCGAGGAGGAGGCCGCCGATCTCGACCGGTCGGCCGCGGCGATCCGGGCCGCGACGGGGGAAACGCCGAAGGGGTTTTTCTGCCGAGGCGCCGAGAGCCCCTGGACGCGCAGTCTTCTGGCTGAGCGGGGCTATGCCTATACCTCGAACGCCTTCGACGACGACCTGCCCTACCGCGATCCTTCGGGGCTTGTCGTCGTGCCCTACGCACTCGACAGCAATGACATGAAGTTTTTCCACCCGAACGGTTTCGTCCAGCCGGGAGAGATGGCGGAGTATGTGAGGGGTGCGCTTGATGTGCTGGCGTGCGAGGCCAGGGCTGGTCTGCCGCGTCTTCTCAACATCGGCTTTCACCTGCGCATCGTGGGGCGCCCGGGCCGCTTCGCAGCATTCGAGGAGATTCTCTCGGAACTCGCCCGAAGGCGCGACCGACTTTGGCTGGCCCGCCGGATTGAAATCGCGCGCGCCTTCGCGGAGGCGGTTTCATGAGAATCGCTCTTCTCAATCCGAACACCTCGGTCGAAATGACACGGATGATGGTCACAATCGCGAAGGACTCGGCAGCGGCGGGTGTGGAGATCGTCGGCCACACGGCGGGCTTCGGAGCGGTGCTCATCACCGAATCCGAGGCGCTGGACTTGGCAGCGGACGCTGTCGCGGCCCTGGCAGGAGACTTGGACAACGCCAACGCAGTGATCATCGCGGCCTTCGGCGACCCGGGACTCGAGGCGCTTCGTTCGAAGCTGAGCGTACCGGTCACGGGAATCGCCGAGGCCGGGATGGCGGAGGCCGCGCAGGGCGGGCGCCGTTTCGCCGTGGTGACGACGACACCAAGGCTTCGGGGTCGCATCGCCGAGACCGCAGCCCGCTACGGTTACACGACGTTCGCAGGAACATGGACGACCGGCGGCGATCCCGCAGCCCTGACCGCCGACGCTCATGCCCTTGAAGCCGGGTTGGCCCGCGCCGTTGAGGCAGCCGTCCGTGAGGGGACTGCCGAAACGGTCGTGATCGGTGGAGGTCCACTCGCCGTCGCGGCTCGCTCCCTCGCCGCGAGCGCGCCCGTGCCCCTGATCGAACCGGTGCCAGCGGCGGTCCGGCTGTCGCTGAATCGACTGAACGCGGAGGCAGGAACATGAGCGCGCTTCTCGTCGTCGCCGACCGGATCGTGACGGGGTTCGACACGGACGGGCGGCCAGAAATTCTAATTGATGCCGGTATCCTCGTCGAGCGCGGCATCATCGCTGCAGTCGGCGCTTCCTCGACGCTCCGGCGCGCTTACCCGGATGCGAGGGAGATTGGCGGCCGAGGACGGGTCGCGATACCGGGCCTTGTCAACGCGCATCACCATGTCGGGCTGACCCCGTTCCAGCTTGGTGCGCGCGACCAGCCGTTGGAGTTGTGGTTTCCCGAGCGCCTCGTGATGCGCGACATCGACCCGCGCCTCGACACACTCTATTCCGCCTTCGAGATGATCGCCTCGGGTGTGACAACGGTCCAGCATCTTCACAGCCGGGCGCCGGGAAACAGCCAGGCGGTCCATGCCCGCGCTGACGGAATCATCGGCGCGTATGTGGAGATCGGCATGCGGGCGTCCTATTCCTTCGCGCTCCGCGACCAAAACCGGATGATATATGCCGCGGACGAGGAATTCGTCGCGTCATTGCCGGCCCGGCTACGTGCGCCCGTCTCGGCCCACCTGTCGGCGTTCGGGCTTCCGCTCGCGGATCAAGTTGCCGTCTTCCATGCCCTTCGCGACCGCTGGTCGGGTGCCGACCTGATAGGCATCCAAATCGCACCGTCCAACCTTCACTGGCTATCGGACGCCGCGCTCGAATGCGCGGCGGCGATGGCGGAGGAAACGGGTGCTCCGATGCACATGCACCTCCTCGAGACGCCGTACCAGGCCGAGTACGCGCGCCGCCGGACCGGAGGGTCTGCACTTGAGTACATTGACCGATTCGGCCTTGTGGGACCGGAGCTCACCATCGGTCACGGCGTGTGGATGACGTCGGACGACATCGCGCTTCTGGCCGAGCGCGGCGGCTGCCTCTGCCACAACTGCTCGTCCAATCTCAGGCTGAAGAGCGGTACCGCCGACCTCAACTCCTTCCTCGCGAGCGGGGTGTCCGTTGCCCTCGGGATCGACGAGGCCGGGATCAACGACGATCGCGACATGCTCCAGGAAATGCGCCTGGCGCTCACGCTTCACCGCCCCCCTGGGCACGGTGCGCCGTGCCCCACAACAGAGCAGATCCTGAGAATGGCAACCGAGCACGGCGCAGCGACGACCCCATTCAGCGGGCAGGTCGGGCGCCTTGCACCCGGGCGCTTTGCGGACATTGTCCTGCTTGACTGGAACAAGGCGACCTGGCCCTTCCAGGACGCCGCGATGCCGCTCGTCGATGTCCTCGTCAGAAGGGCCAAACCCAGTGCAGTTGAGACGGTCGTGATCGGTGGCGAGACGGTCTATCACAATGGCGTTTTTTCCCGGGTCGACCGAGACGCGGTTCTCCGCGAGATTGCGGCGGCGTTGGGAGGTGCGGATACACCTGAAGAAGCCATTCAACGACGGCTCGCCTCAGACCTGCTTGCTCCTGTCCGCGACTTCTACAGGGGCTGGCTGTAGCAGGCGCATTTCCGTATCCGGGGGGCTCCCAACCTTTGGCAGAGGGTTGATTTGACCGGCCCCGGATTGGCGGGCAATTCCGGCAATTCCTCCTTTCCCGTTTCTTCACGCTGCATGATCTTGCCCGGTGAGGTCCGGATTGAACATGGTCCGCGTCCGCCAGAGGACGGCCCCGGGAAACCGTCTGTTGTCCGCCGCGGTGGCACCGGGATCGGTCGCCCTGCCGGGCAGCATGTGCTCGATCCGCGCCCACATGGCGTCGGTCAGCACCGTCCTGTCCGCATTCATCCGATGACTGCTCGTCTTGCCTTTGCCTCCGTTCCGGCGGTCATTGCGGCGGCAAACTGCACCGGGCCGACAATTCCAACCCAATTGTCAACAGACCCTATGCCTCGGTCAGAATGGCCTCCGCCTCGATCTCGACGAGATAGTCGCCGGCCAACGCATTGACCCCCACCAGGGTGTTGGCAGGCTTCAACTCCCCGAAAACGCGGCCATGGGCAGCGCTGACCGCCTCGGTGTCCTCAATGTCGGTCAGGTAGATCCTTGTGCGCGAGATGTCCTCAACCTTTCCGCCGAGAGCAACGACCGCACCAATGATCTTGTCGAGGATGTATGTGGCCTGGGCCCCGGCATCGCGTTCAGCGACAACCCGATCCGCACCGGCGGTTGCGGTGGTCCCCGAAACCAGGATGCGATCCCCCATTCGTCGCGCCCGGCAATAACCGGCCAAATCCTCCCACTTGCTGCCTGACATGGCCAGGCGAACCTCGCTTCGCCCGCGCATGCCCATGGTGCTGTAGGCCGAGGGGATCGAGTTCAGATGGTGGCTCAGGTCACCGCTGGCGGTCAGGAAGGGAGGGGTTCGGTATTCGTCGCCGCAATCGCCGGGAATCGACGTCGTCCCGGCAAACGCATCACTCAGTGCCCTGTGATCCTCCGGATCGAGATCGAAACCAAAGAGCCCGACATTGTCCTCCCGGTGGTCGTTCATTCCCGGTCGGACACCAATGATCACGCCGGCCACTTGGGGATGATGCAGCACCCAGCGCGCTGCGACATTGGTTGCGGAGACACCATGCTTCCTTGCAACGCCGACCGCCGCTGCCAGCACCGCCTGATAGGCATCCCATCCTCCGGCCGCATCAATGAAGCGGTGGTACTTCATCTTGCTCCAATCCGTGATGTCGGCGGGTTCGGGCCTGCCCAGCCACTGCTCCGACAGGAACCCCCCGCAGATGGTGCCGTATGCCAGCAGGTGGACCCCGTGATGTGCGCAAGTCTCTGCCAGTTTCCCCGTGAAGCGGCGATCCAGTAGCGAACAGACCACCTGGTTGGTGCGGACCGGCACGCCGTCCGCCAACGCGAGGTGCAGATGCGCCGCATCGAAATTGGTTACCCCTATCTCGCCGATCAGCCCCTCCTTGCGCAGTGCCGCGAGTTCATGCAGCGCATCAAGCCAGGCAGGATGCTCGAAACTCCACCAGTGAAACTGCAGGAGCTCCACGCGTTCGACGCCAAGCCGTTCGAGCCGCTCCTGCACTCCGGCGCGCACGGTCGCAGGTGTCATCGGCCCCGGCGGGGGGCACCACTTGGTGAACACGCGTGCGTCGGGGCAGCGCCGCAGCAGGTGTGAGGCAATGATCTCAGCGCTGCCGTAATGGTCGGCCATGTCGAACGTGTCAAAGCCGCAATTGGCGTATTGCGCGAGGTGCCCGGCGGCTTCGCCGGGATCCAGTTCGGACCCGTCCCGCTCCATATCCGCAACCTGCCAGAGCCCGTTCAGGATCCGGCTGATTTCCAGCTCCCCGGTCAGGCGGAACCGTTCAGGCGCTGCGATGGTCAAAACCGGTCTCCAGGGCCGATTTGATGAGATCCAGTTCGACGAGGTGCATTGCCTTCAGGCTGTCCCAACGGGCATCGTCCATGCCTGCGGCGCGGAATGCCGTCATGGCGAGACCGGCGCCGTCGCCGTCGCCGAACACCTCTTCGGACATGACGCGCGCGAAGACCCGAGGCAACAGCGCATCCGGGACACGGCCCAGATGGTAGTCTATCAGCCCCTGTTCCCGATGTGCCTCCACCCGCGCGTAGATCACGGCTCCGTCCCTGATCGACACACCGCGCACCAGGCCACTCGCGTCAATCTCGGTCCGCCATGTGCCGAAGGACCAAAGGCTCATCTGCCTAGGATCGGACATGAAGGCAAAGACCTCATCGGCCGGTCGGCTGATCCGGATGAAAACGGTGTCGCAGGTCATTCCGGCGTGCCTGAGCCGCGGATTGCCTCGACTTCAATCTCGACCAAAGCACCGGGGACGGCCAATGGGGAGCAGACGGTGGTGTTTGCGGGACGGGTGAAACCGATGCGGTCCTTCAGGATGCCGGCGATCTTCATCACATCATCGGGGTTCGGCACGAAGACCCGGACGCGAACAATGTCGTGCAAACCGGAATCCGCCTTGACCAGGGCAGTTTCGATCGTGTCGAGCGCCCTGACGGCCTGTGCGCTGGCACCTTCAACCATCTCGCCCGTGGCAAAATCCACGCCGACCGTACCGGAGACGAAGATCCGTTCGTCGACCACAACCGCGCGGGCATAGCCGGCCATCTCCTCATAGACCGACCCGCTGAACACATGGGTGCGCTTGGTCCCCATCGGCTCTCCGAAATCAAAAAGGGGGCGCGCCAACGCCCCCTTGGAATGCCTTCACCGGCCTATTCGTCGAGCATCCTGAGCAACTCGGCGACCTCGGCGGTGGTCAGGTAACTGGTCTCGACATTGACATCGCCGTCGAGTTTCCAGGTCATCTTCGGCGCCTGAACATCGCCGTTCCTGTCAAAGGACAGCGCTCCGGTTGCACCGACATAGCGGATCGTCTGCCCTTCGGCGAGAAGCTCCTTGGCGCGGGCAATGCCCTCGGGGCCGGGATGGACCTCGACCCCGTCGGGCGAGGTTACGAGGCGAATGTTGTCCCGGATGTTGTCTCCGGTGATTTCCTCCGAAGCTTCCATCGCAAGAAGAACCACCGTCACCGCATCGTAGACCGAGTGCAGTCCGGGGCCGTTCGGCGGGCTGTCGAAGCGCGCCTCGAACATCTCGTTGAACGAGTCAACCGACGGCAGGCGCGGCTGGGCACTGTCGTAGCCCTGCAGGTTCTGCAGGTACTGGGAACCCACGGCCGCGAAGTAGTCATCCGACCGCAGCGAATTGTTGACGATCAGGTTGTCGGTGCCGCCCAGGGCCAGCCACTCACGTGTGATCGTCGAACCATCAACCGGGAAGGCAACGAGGAAGAGCGAATCCGGATTGCCCTCCAGCGCCTTGGTGACCTCGGCGCGATAGCTTTGCTGACTCTCGTTGTAGGCCACCATCGAGGTGATCGAGCCGCCAAGCTTGGCGATGTCCTGTTCGAACCGTTTGGCGAGGCCAACGCCGAAATCGGTGTTGACGTAGATGACCGCGGTCCGCTCGAAGCCGCTGTCGGTAACGAGCTTGGCGCCCATCGCCGACTGGCTGCGGTTGGTGGCGTAGGTGCGGAACCAGTAGCCCTCCGTCTTTCCCTCCTCGGCGAGGGCGGTGAAGCTCTCCGACGACGAGCAGCAGGAAACCTGCACGACCTTCGACGGCACGACGACCGAGGTCAGGACCGGCAGGCTGACGCCCGAGGAAACGGCCCCTATCAGCGCCTGGACGCCGTCAAGATCGACGAGGCTCTTGGCCGCGTCCACGCCGACCGCCGATTGGCCCTGCGTGTCCCGCAGAACGTATTCGACCGGGCAGCCCTTGACCCCGCCTGCCTCGTTGAATTGCTCGACCGCGAAGAGCCCGGTCTCGGCGATTCGCTCGCCGACCTGGCCCATCGGGCCGCTGACCGGCAGGATCGCCCCGAGCTTGACCGGACAGTCGACCGCGTGAGCCGTCGTGCCGATCCCGAAAATTGCGGCGGTTAGGGCCGCCAACCCAATATTGCGCAACATGTGCACCTCCCAGAATTCTGTGGCCGACCATTCCCGTCGGCTCGTTTGGCCTGTCATCTGACAGTCATGACAAGAACGCGGATCAAACCCCACAAATCGAGCGATGTCCACCTCTATGATCGCGCATGGCGCGAAACCTGGAGTTCCTCCCCGATCAGCCCGCGCGGGCGGATCAGCAGCGTAACCACCAGGATCAGC
Source organism: Paracoccaceae bacterium (assembly GCA_963664715.2). Lineage (GTDB taxonomy): Bacteria > Pseudomonadota > Alphaproteobacteria > Rhodobacterales > Rhodobacteraceae > JAPOXR01. The sequence goes on along the minus strand of CAXXUY010000001.1, from coordinate 434,594 downwards.
CCGATCAGCACCGCCTGCATCGCGCCGCCCTGGGCCTGGATCTCCGACGGGACCACGCGCGAAATCACAAAACCGCTCATCGTCCAGACGCCCCAGACAATCAACGCCCCCAGCAGCGCGCCGCGATTGTTGGCGCTGCCTCCGACGATCAGCATGGTCCAGATCTGGAAGGTCAGGATCGGCAGGAAGTCCCAGGGGCTGACATAGCCGATGAAGGAGACGTAGAGCGCGCCGGACAGCCCCATGATCATGCAGCCAAGAACGAACGCCTCAAGCCGGACCCGTTCCGGCGACTTGCCGAGCGAGGCGGCGGCAACCTCGTCCTCGCGGATCGCCTTCAGCATCCGGCCCCAGGGGGACTTCACGATCAGTTCCAGGGCCGCGATGGTCAGCCCCACGACGATCACGACAATCGCCAAATAGAGCGAATTCTGAATCAGCGGCCCCTCGGCCCAGGCCTTGGTCGGGTTCGGAATGCCGATGAGGCCGAGTGTGCCGCCGGTCAGGTATTCCCAGTTAAGGCAGACGAGCTGGATGGTCACCGCGATGCCGAAGGTTGCGACGGCAAGGTATTCGTGGCGAAGCTTCAATGTCGCAAGGCCGACAAAGAGGGCGCCGATGCCCGAGGCGATCATGGCGCCCGCCAACCCGACCACGAAGGGCAGTTCGAACCCGCCGAACACGGCGTCGCGTGAGGGTCCGGTCAGGATCGCCATCGTATAGGCGCCGATCGCAATGAAGCCGGCAACGCCGGCATTGAACAGCCCCGTGAAGCCCCACTGCAGATTCAGTCCGAGGACGGCAACGCCGAATGTCAGCGAAAGGATCAGGAAGAAGACAAGATAGGAGACGACGCCGATCACCGGGAACGCTCCCCGAATATGCCTTGCGGCCGAAAATAGAGGATGGCGACGATCAAGAGAAACGGAACCGCAGGTTTGTAGGTTGTCGGGATGATCATCACCGAGAGGTTTTCCGACAGCCCCACGATCAGTCCGCCCAGCACTGCGCCGTAGAGGCTGCCCGCGCCGCCCAGAATCGCCGCGGCGAACAGCGGCAGGATCAAGCCGAAGCCGAGTTCCGGTCGAAGCTGCACCGTTGTCCCGTAAAGCACCCCGCCCAACGCGGCCCCGGAGGCGCCGATGACCCAGACGCAGGTGATGATCCGGTCGACATTGATGCCGCTGACCCGAGCAAGATCGGGATTTTCCGAGACGCCGCGCATGGCGATGCCCGTGCGGGATCTGGTCATGAACAGATGCAGCGCCGCAACCACGAACATGGTCAGGACCAGGAGGAACACCTGATCCGGCATCACCCGGACATTGCCGGGCAGGAGAACCGCGAACTGCAGCGCGTTGGAATAGTAGATCGGATCCGAACCCCAGATGAGCTGAACCAGATGCCGCAGGATCAGCGCAACACCGAAACTGGCGAACACCATGGTCATCTGCCCTGCAGCACGGCTCAGCCGATCAAAGACGAACCGGTGCAGGAGAATTGCGATAACGGATGTGGCAGCGCAGGAGCACAGCATGGCGAGCAGGAGGGCGGGGCCGAAAGAGAACGGGCCAATCGTGCCGCCGAGGAACCCGCCGAAGGACAAAAAGAATGCCAGGAAGACCAGGGCGCTGTAGGCGCCCCAGGTCAGCAGTTCGGAATGGGAGAAGTTCGCAAACCGAAGCAGCTTCATGGTGAAGCTGAGCCCGATGGCGCCGAGCGAGACGATGGCGCCGCTCAGGATGCCGTCGGCGATGTGCTGCAGTATCATTCTGCACCCCCAGGTCCGACCGCGTCGCGTCTCTGCCCGAGGAAGATCTCGCCGATCTCCTCATCCGACAGGAGAACGGAGGCGAGCCCGTCGAGCCGGTTGCGACCTTCCGCCAGGACATAGCCCCGGTCGGAGTTCCGCAGCGCAGCCTTGGCGTTCTGCTCCACCATCAGGACCGCAGCGCCGCGTTCGGAAAGCCCGCGCACGACATCGAAGAGTTCGCCTGCCGCCGTCGGCGAGAGCCCGGCGGTCGGCTCGTCCAGGAGCATCAGCCCCGGCTTGGTCAGCAGGGCCCGGGCGACGGCGAGAATCTGCCGCTGACCGCCGGAGAGAACCCCTGCCTTCTCGTGCATCCTTTCCTGCAGAACCGGGTACATCCCGTAGATTTCCCTGATCCGCTCCATCGCAACGGATTTCGGCATCGGCGCTCCGCCCATGATCAGGTTCTCGTGGATGGTCAGCGTCGCAAAGACATTTCCGGATTGCGGCACGTACCCCACGCCTTCTGAGGCCAGCCGGTGTGCCCTTCTGCCGGTTATGTCGCGGCCGTGCAGACGAACCGCCCCGGAAGTGACCTCCACCAGACCCGCGATCGCCTTGACCAGTGTTGACTTTCCTGCACCGTTCGGTCCGATGACCGACACGACCTCGCCTGCTTCGACATGGGCGGATACCCCGTGCAGGATCGGCAGCCCGGGCGCGTAGCCCGCGACGACATCGATCGCCTCCAGCGCCAGGCCGCCGTTCACGGCAAGTCCCCAAGATAGGCGTCCAGCACGGCCGGATCGCGGCGGGCGCCAGCCGGATCACCCGAATAGATCAGCCGCCCCTGCGCCATCACCAGGATCGGATCGCAAACCGACATGACCACATCCATGTTGTGCTCGATGATCAGGAACGTGTAGCCGCGCGCGTTCAGCTCCTTGATCTTGTCGACGAGCGTCAGCATCAGGGTCGGATTCACTCCCGCCGCCGGCTCGTCCAGCAAAATGATCTTCGGATCGGCCATCAGCACCCTTGCCAGCTCCAGGAGCTTCAGTTGTCCGCCGGACAGCGTGCCGGACTGGTCGCGGCTGACCTGTGTCAGCCCACAAAATTCAATGATGTCCTCTGCCCGCCTTCGGGCCTCCCGTTCCTCGCGTGCGACCGTTCCAGGGCGCAGCCAGTTGTTCCAGAACCTCTCCCCCGACTGCCGGTTCGGCACCAGCATGACGTTTTCCAGGACCGACATTTCGGGAAACGGTCGAGGAATCTGAAACGTGCGCGCCAGCCCCTCGGCGAAAATCCGGTGCGGCGGTCGGGTCTGAATCTGGACTTCTTCGAGCAGGACCTCGCCTGAATCGGGCTTCATGAGCCCCGCCATTGTATTGAAGAGCGTTGTCTTTCCGGCTCCATTCGGCCCGATCAGCCCGCAGATCACGCCGCGCGGCAGTTCGAACGAAATCGAGTCGACGGCGGTGAAGCCCCGGAACCGCTTCGTGACGCCGCGGACCTGCAGAAGCGGGCCTGCCACGGTCACGTCGCCTCGACGCGCGAGGCGGAGGCCATGCGGTTGTCACCCCTGTTGAGGTTGTACTTCATGATCCGCCCGTGTCGTCCGGAAATGTCCCGTTCGAGACCGTAGACCGGCCCGGCCGGCCCCTCTGCCCGGTTTCGGACCGCTTCGATCGCGGCGCGGTCCTCGTCGGTCAGCTCCAGTTCGAGGGCGTGCAAGGCTTGAGGCAGCCGGTCGGCATAGCGTGCGCCGACGATGGCGGCGGCGATGTTGGAGCTGTCAAGCGTCGCCTTCAGAGCGATGGTCGAGATCTCGGCCCCATGGCGGTCGGCAACCGCGCGCAGCGCCGCCAGCAACTCCTGGAACAATGTCCAGCCACCGAATTCCTCGATGATCAGGCGGTATTTCACGAGGCTCCGATTCCCGAAGTCGAACCCCGGATCCGGCTGGGACAGCCAGGCATCGGTCAGGAACCCGCCGGCGAGAACGCCGTAGGCGAAAAGACGGACACCGCGTTCCCTCGCCAATGCGGCGAAATCACCCGAGGCACGCCGGTCAAGAAGCGAGCACTGCACCTGTGCCGACGCAATGTCGGTGACGTTGCAGAGCTCGGCCAGATGCGGGGCATCGAAATTCGTCACGCCAATCAGGTTTATCTTGCCCTTGCGGCGCAGCGCATCCAGCTGCTCCACCGCCTCGACATGGCCGGGGACGCCGTAGTCCCACCAATGGAATTGCACGAGATCCAGCCGTTCGAGTCTCAGTCGGGCGAGCGATCGGTCAATCCCTGCCTCGACCCGCGCCGGGGACAGCGCCGCCAGGCTGTCGCGGTCGGGGACGAACTTGGTGTGTATCCTGACGCGGTTCAACCGATCCTGCCCGCGGGTTTTCGCGAGCTCGGTTCGGAACCGGCCGAGCATTTCCTCGACGCCTGTGTAGATGTCGGCACAGTCGAAGGTGTTGATCCCGGCATCGGTGAGGAGAACCATGTCGGAAACCGCCCGGACCGCATCGACCCGGCCATGGTCGCCCGAAAGCTGCCAGCCGCCCCTGATCACCTTCGAGATCGAATGGCCGGGCCGAACCTCGACCATCGGCACCGTCACTGCGCACCCTGGCGTGTGGTCAGTCTCCGGATCGCCCCCATTTCCCCTTTTCCGCCGCATTTCCGCGGGGACACCATAGCCATCTGACTGCGATTGAGAAGGGCCAATCGTAACTTTGCAAGACCAAACCAGCACAGCAATCACCGACAGACACTACCCGACCTGGTACAGCGCGGACCAGCTTCCGGCCGTGATTCGCTCGATCTCCCCGGTGTCGGAGGTCAACCCGTTCCAAACCTCCTCGACGGCTCTCCTGACATGGTCGGCACTCCCGATCACCCGGTTGGCGAAGTGGCGATGCTTCTGCACCGGGAACAGCGTCTCGATCCGGCTTGGCTGCGGGCAGTATGGCTGCAGAAGCAGTAGCGGGAGATTTCTTGATTTCCGTTGACACCGAACGGGTCGGGCCATTGAATCGGGGCTCCAAATGGACCCCACCGTCCCTTCGCGGGGCCAATTGCCGCCGTGGGCACGGTGGGAAAAATGAGAGAGCCGGCCTTCGCGTCGGCCCTTTTCGTCTCTGGTTGGGAGGTCGCCGATGGGGATGACCGCAGTGCTCATCGACGGGGCGTAGCTTGAGAAGGTGCATCGACACGACCGCGCCAAGGCGCGAATCAATTTCCGACAATTGACCAATGCCATGGTCGGTGAGGGCGACGAGTTCCTCCGAGCCTGCGACTACCACTGCCCGCCGTACAGTTGAAACCCGCAATCAGAAGACGAGGTTGAGCGGTGCAGAAAGCGGGATCGCTTCTTCACTGCGCTCGGGCACATTCCCAGGTTTGAGGTTCCCCTGGCCAGGCTGGCGTTCAGGGGAGTCGACGAGAATGGCAACCAGGTCTACCAGCAAATGCGCGTCGACATCATGCCGGGTTTGGACATGGTGCTGCTGGCCCTGAAGCAGCGCGTCTCAAAGGTGGCGCTGCTGCCGGGGGACAGCAGGGGCGGTCGCCTGTGGTCCAGACCGCACACGGCGAACTGGTGAATTTCCCCGAGAAAGCCGGAAATCCTGACGCACCGGTCGAGTACCCAAGGCGTGCCGTAGATGCACCCGACCTCACCGCCGCCGACGCGGGCGCCCCACCCTTAAGCTGCTGTTCGACCGGCAGGGCGTGAGACCAGCCCTGTTCGCCCGCCTTGCCCGGCGCGGAATTGCCGTGATTACCTGGCCAAAGGGTCCGCGGGCAACGACTGGCCGGAGGAGGATTCCCACGCGGCCCCGGTTCCGATCACAGGCCCGGGCGGCGTGCGCACCGTTGTGGCCCGGCTTGCCGAGAGACAGGTCAGGCGAGGTGTGCCAGATTTGTCGGCTGCCGACCTCCAACCGCATCATGACCGCAGTGCTCCGGGCCCTGTCCGGAATTGACATTCATCCCGGCCAACCGCTGTCGCGCAGGTCCTCAAGGCCCTGGTCGCAATAGCGCTTCACCTGGTCGTACAGGCTCTTGGCATCAACGCCGACCTCGCCCGTGGCAGCAATGCCAGAACTTGTACTTAGACGCCAGCACGTTCAGTTCCTTCGTTGTGTAGTCGGTGCGCGAGATCATGGCTTTGGCGGGAGTGCTGTTCTCCTTCCGGTTGTCACCAAACACGGAATGCATGACGGCTTTGCGGATCTCGCGGACCATAATGGAGTGCATCGCATCATGATGTTCCCGAATTGTTCGAGCGCATTCATTCACCTGGATTGGCAAGACATGGAACGCGCCTGCAAATTCGGCTAACTTCACCCGTGATAAGCACCTGCAGGACGATTGCATGCTGACCAACACAAGGCACGCCGGCTACTTCCTCTACCATTCGATCGGAATGTATCCGGGCAAGGAGGATGAACTGGCTGCAGCCACCGCCGAGTTTGCCGAGGTCTGGGCTGCGCCGAACGACAAGCAATGGGGCTACGTGCTGCTGAGGCGGCAGGACTTCATCGACTACTGGCGGCGGATCATCAATGTTCCGAAAGGCTCGACCACGACGTGCGAGAGCGTAACCGAGGGCGTTTACAAGCTGATGCGGTCGCTCCCCGAGGGGATGCTGAAGGGCAAGCGCGTCCTGATTGCAGCCGACTGCTTTCCGTCGATTCATTTCCTGTTGGCCGGGTTGGCGCCGAAGATGGGGTTTGCCCTCGACACGGTTGAGCGAACCGATGGCAAGGCGTGGGTGGAGGCCGAGGATTTCGTCTCCCGCTGGGGACGCGATGTCGGGCTGGCGCTGCTGACATGGGTTACCTCCACCGCCTCGTCCCGGGTTGACCTGGCGCCCCTGGTGGCGCACGGGCGCGAAATGGGCAGCATGATCGGGGTCGACATTACCCAGGCGGCAGGGCTCATCCCGTTCGATGCAATGAACCCGCGGGTGGATTTCGTCGTCTCCACCAGCCTCAAGTGGATGTGCGGCACCCCTGGGGCCGGCATCCTCTATGTCGACAAGTCCCTCGTGCTCGACCTGGAACCGGAGGGCCGGGGCTGGTTTTCCCAGAACAACCCTTTCTCATGGAATCTCGACAAGTTCGAATACGCCCCCGACATCCGCCGCTTCGACGGCGGCTCGCCGGGATCCGTTGCGGCGGTTGCATCATTGCCGGCCCTGAAGTGGCACTCGGAGCAGGACCATTCCGAGATCGCCGCCTGGAACCGGAAGCTGGTCGACAGGATCATCGCCCGGGCCGACTCGCTGGACCTGCCGCTTCATTCACCGCGCAAGGCGGGCCAGCGCGGCGGCTCCGTCATGCTTCGGTTCCCCGACAAGCCCGAGGCCGCCGCTACCGTCGGGGCGCTGGGCGTCGAGGGCTATTCGGTCGACTTCCGGGGGCCCTTGGTTCGCCTTTCACCCGGCAACATGACCGCGGCGGAAACCATCGACACCGTCTTCGACATCACCGAAGAGGTTCTGAACCGCCGCAAATCCCGAATGGCGGCCAGGGGCCCGCAGAAAGGAGCCGACATGGAACCCGCAAGCCTGCTCGGCCAGCTTGGAACGATGCTGATGTCAGGCCAGGTCCGGATCGTCGACTGCACTGCGACACTGGGCCCGGACACACCGATCCTGCGCCTGCCGAAGGACTTTGCCAGGAACACGCCGAAGGTCGAGATCCACAGGATCAGCAAGTACGACGCCGACGGACCGTTCTTTGCTTGGAACTGGTTGGTGCTGGGGGAACACTCCGGCACTCATTTCGACGCTCCCCGTCATTGGATTTCCGGCAAGGATTTCGATGACGGCAACGCCGATACCCTCGATGTTCAGCGGCTCATTGCGCCGGTCAACGTGATCGACTGCTCGAAGATGGCCGCGGAGGATCCCGACTTCCTGCTGACCGCCGACGACGTGAAGGCCTGGGAGGCCGAACATGGCGAGATCAATCCCGGTGAATGGGTGGTCATGCGCACCGATTGGGACAAGCGGTCCCATGACGAGGAACTCTTCCTGAACGAGGATCCCGACCCGCACGAGGACGGCTCGCACAGCCCTGGGCCGACGACGGAATGCATCGACTATCTCCTGAGCAAGGGCATCGTTGGCTGGGGGACGCAGTGCGTCGGAACCGATGCCGGGATGGCGGGGAAGTTCTCGCCGCCCTACCCTGCGCACAACTTCCTGCACCGCGACAACTGCTTCGGCCTGGCCTCCCTCGCCAATCTAGATCAGCTGCCGCCCAAGGGCGCCATCCTCATGGCGGCACCGTTGAAGATCGAGCAGGGCACCGGCTCGCCAATCCGAGCCCTCGCCCTCGTTCCGCAGGGCTGATGGTCGAGCGTTCGTTCAAGTCGGAGGTCGAGCATCTGCGCCTCGGCGCAGGGGAGACCTTCACGGGCGAGGGCATTCTGGCGATCACCAAGGCCCTGCTGGAATCCGGCGTGGGCTATGTCGGCGGCTACCAGGGTGCGCCGATCTCTCACCTGATGGATGTGCTTGCCGATGCGCAGGAGCTGCTGGCGGAACTCGGAGTGCGTTTCGAGGCGAGTGCATCGGAAGCGGCGGCCACGGCAATGCTGGCGGCATCGGTGCATTATCCGATTCGCGGCGCGGTGACCTACAAGGGCGCAGTCGGGGTGAACGTTGCCTCGGACGCATTGGCGAACCTGTCCTCATCCGGCGTCAATGGCGGGGCACTGATCGTAGTCGGCGAGGATTACGGCGAAGGCTCCTCGATCATGCAGGAGCGCAGTCACGCCTTCGCAATGAAGTCGCAGTTCTGGCTCCTGGACCCGCGCCCCAACCTGCAGTCGATGGTGCGGGCGGTGAAGCACGGATTCCACCTTTCCGAGGCATCGAACACGCCGGTGATGCTGATGGTGCGGATCAGGTCCTGCCATGTAACAGGTCAATTCGAGGCGTGCGACAATGTGCCGCCGCCGTTCACCGTGCGGGATGCGCTCGCTAACCCGCGCAAGGATTTCCGGCGCGTGGTGCTGCCGCCGATGTCCTACACGCAGGAGAAGGACAAGATCGAAAACCGCTGGCCCGCGGCCCGGGAGTTCATTCGCGCATCCAGACTGAACGAGTTCTTCGGCCCCGAAGGCGGACCGGTCGGCATCATTCTGCAGGGAGGCATGTACAACGGGGTGATCCGGGCGCTTCAGCGGCTCGGGCTCGCCGACCTCTACGGCAAGTCCGATGTGCCGCTCAATGTTCTGAACGTCACCTATCCGCTGATCGAGTCCGAGATCCTGGACTTCGCGGAGGGCAAGGAGGCGATCCTTGTCGTGGAGGAAGGCCAGCCGGACTTCATCGAGCAGGCCGTGGGATCGATGCTCCACAGGGCCGGAAAGCGGATCCGCCTGATGGGCAAGGACGTCCTGCCCATGGCCGGGGAGTATACCGGCAAGGTACTGCTGGACGGTGTGGACTCGTTCCTGAAGGAGGTCTCACTGGACGCGCTGCCCGGCCGGGTGCGCGCGCCGAATCGGGATGAGGCCAGCATTCCCGACCTGACCCGGACGGTTCCCATCCGACCGCCCGGCTTCTGCACTGGTTGCCCTGAACGCCCGATTTTCGCCGCTCTCAAGATCGTCCAGCAGGAATTGGGCGAGCACCAGATAACCGGCGACATCGGTTGCCACCTCTTTGCCGCCCTTCCGCCGTTCGAGATCGGCGGATCGACAATGGGATACGGGCTCGGCCCGGCCTCGAACTCGGCCTTCGATGGCGGCGGCGAGAAGCGTGCGATCTCGATTCTCGGCGACGGAGGGTTTTGGCACAACGGGCTGTCCTCCTCGATCGGGAACATGGTCTTCAACCGGTCCGACAGCGTTGCGGTCATCGTCGACAACTACTATTCGGCCGCAACAGGCGGACAGGATGTCCTGTCAAGCCGCGCCAGCAATCCCACCAAGTCAACCAACAACCCGATCAGTTCGGCCGTACGCGGTGTGGGGGTCCGGTGGGTTCGGGAGATCGATCGCACCTACGACGTGCCGAGAATGTGCGACGTGTTCAGGGAGGCACTGACCACAGACTACGATGGCCCCAAGGTCATCATTGCCTCCTCGGAATGCATGCTGAACCGGCAGCGCCGGGAAAGACCGCTGCGCAACGAGGACATCAAGGAAGGCCGACGGGTCGAGGTTCCGAGGTTCGGCGTGGACGAGGACATCTGCACCGGCGACCATGCCTGCATCCGGTTGTCCGGCTGCCCCTCCCTGTCATTGAAGACGCTAGACGATCCGCTGCGCGACGATCCCGTGGCCCATATCGACCAGACCTGCGTCGGGTGCGGGAACTGCGGGGAGGTTGCGGATGCCGCGACGCTCTGCCCCAGCTTCTACAGGGTCGATATCGTGCACAACCCCAGCCGATACGAACGTTGGCGTGCCGGAATGCGCTCCCGGGCCATTGGATGGCTGCAGCGGCTCAGGGAACAGCGGAACCTGGTCTTCGAGGCAACTGAATGAGTGCAACCCGGCCAATGTCGGCGGACCGTCGGCAAGTGGGGGTCGACGGTGTCATCAAGCTCGCCATCATGGCCGTCGGAGGTCAGGGAGGCGGGGTCCTGGCCGGATGGATCGAGACACTTGCCCGAGCACAGGGCTTCGCCTGCCAGACGACCTCGGTCGCCGGCGTGGCGCAGCGGACCGGTGCCACGATCTACTACACCGAAATGGCAAGGACCGGCTCGAGGCAGCATGTGTTTGCCCTTTCGCCTAGTGAGGGGGATGTCGACATCCTGATCGCGGCCGAGCTGATGGAAGCCGGACGCGCCATATTGCGCGGTTTTGTGACGCCTGACCGCACCACTCTCATTGCATCGTCGCATCGGGTGCTCGCGGTTTCCGAAAAGTCCGCGCCCGGGGACGGGATCGCCAGTTCAACCGATGTCCACTCGGCGGCAAGGGACACGGCGGCACGGTTCATCGCGTTCGACATGGAACGGCTGGCGGTCGAGAACGATTCCGTCATCTCTGCTGTGCTCTTCGGGGCACTCGCAGGTTCCGATTGCCTGCCTTTCCCAAGGAAGGCCTACGACGACGCAATCCGATCCGGCAGGACCGGCGTCGAGGCCAGTCTGCGCGCATTCAACGCCGGCTTTGACCGTTGCCTTGCCGGCAACAGAGAGTCGGCACCTGCCGGCGCGCCGTCCCCCGCCGAGCCAGGCATCGCGGGCCCCCGGAAAATGCAGGAGCGCTGGGCGGAGCTTGCCCGAAGGGTGGATGGCCTGCCCGAATCCGCCCGGCCGCTTTCAATGGCCGGGCTGCGCAAGGTGGTCGATTTCATGGATCTCGACTATGGCGAGGAGTACCTTGGCCGCCTGTTCCGCTTTGCCGATTCAGACCCCGGAACCGATGACCACGCGCTGACAAAAGCCGCGTCAAAGCACATCGCCAATGCGATGGCCTATGATGATGTTATCCGGGTAGCGGACCGCAAGACACGTCGGTCCAGGACAATCCGCATAGCACGGGACATGGGCAGGAGCGTGGATGACCCGCTGCCCGTTACGGAATTCCTGCGCCCGAGGAACAGGGAAATCGTCGGGATGCTGCCGGCTGGGCTGGGTCGCCGGATCGAGCGCAATTCGGGAACAATGGCCTGGATCGGACGCAGGTTCGGGAAGGGCCGCAGGCTGCGATCCGACCGGTTTGGCCCTTTCGTCCTGCTTTACCTTATTGGCGGATTGAAGCGGTATCGTCGGCGAACCCATCGCCACGCCGTTGAGCAGGTGCACCAGGACAGATGGCTGACCTGCGCCATGGAGGCCTCCGCCGAAGACCCCGCATTCGCAACCGAACTCCTCAACTGCCGAAGGCTGGTCAAGGGCTATTCAGACACCCACGCACGCGGTCTATCGAAATTCGACAGGGTTCTTGAATTGGCGGACAGGGTTTCGGGCCGCACCGATGCCGCAGATTGGGTGAGGCGCCTCCGGGAGGCGGCCTTGGCGGACGAGGGTACCAAGGAGCTTGACCAGGTCGCCGGCGCCATCGAACGGCTGTGATGCGGGGCCGGGTTTCCGGGCGTCCCGGCGAAATCAAGGGAGCAGGTCGGATTTCGGGATTGTAAGATTTCACGAAAGTCGCCACCCGGTTTCAGGGAAAGTCGCCACCCAATTCCACTCAAAGTAGCCGCCTGATTTCAGCAAAGTAGCCACTCCTCGAGGTGACTGTCTTTGTTTCGATACAGAGTGCCGGTCTACTTCCCGGATTTTAGCGATCAATCCGGGGAGTCTGGAATGGCACGCAGGAGGCTTGCGATGAGGAAAGTGAAGAAGACACCGGCATTTCATTTTGACGAGGGCCGCAGCGCTCGTGCGATTTCGACCCATTGTGGTATTGCACGTCGCTCTGTCATGCAGACCCTGGAGCGATTTGCCGCTTCGGGTTTGCGTTGGCCGGAAGCGGCCGGCATGGACGATGCGTCGCTGGTGGCGGCGCTTTATCCGTCCCGGCAGGCTCTGCCGGCAGACGAGGAGGTGGACTGGGCGCAGGTCGAGAAGGACCTGTCCCGCCGTGGCGTGACGCTGAAGCTGTTGTGGGGGGAATGGCGCGAGGCGCATCCCTACGGGATGGGCCATACGACATGGTGGCGCCGGTTCCAGGACTGGCGTCCGCGCCGGGATGCCAGGATGCGCCAGAACCGCTGTCCCGGCGAGCGGCTGTTCGTCGACTATGCCGGCATGACCGTCCCGCTGTTTCTCGATTGTGTCGAGCACAAGGCACAGGTGTTCGTCGCCTCGATGGGGGTTTCGGGGCTGATCTACGCCGAGGCGAGTCTGACCCGGAACATTGATGACTGGTGCAATTCCAACCTGCAACTCAACAACGCACTGACACGCCGGCACTTCAGGCGGACCATCACTTGCTCACACCATGGCAAAGCCAGCAACTCAGGCCGGATTGCACTGTCGGTGGCACTGTATTCACGTGATTGAATTCTGTGCATGCGATGGTACCTGATTCGTGTGGAGCAGGTCATGTCGGCCCAACGGACGAAACGAGCCAAGCTGATCAGATCGAATTCAGTTCACCGATAATGGATCAAGTCGGCACGTGGAGAGCAACGATACTGCCACTCAAGTCCGAACCACCCAAGACTTCTCGGACGGCCGTTCGCGACGGCAGCATAAATGGATCAGCGGATGCGTTGCACCTGACCCAACCGGACCGTAGCATCCCGAGTCAAGGAGAATGAGCAAACATACGGAACTGATGCGTTCAAACGAACCGGATCAGGAGTTCGCCTTGCAATGCGAGGACATCGCCCCATCTGATATGCCGAACAGTTCCGACATCTCGCGGAACTCGATGAAAAAATCATGGATCCGAGCGAAGTCGATGACTTCTACGCCTTGGAGAGTCAGAAGCAATTGAAATGAGTTGATCGGCGGAACTCGCACTCGAACACGAGCCGAAAACAGTGTCGCATTATCTGCACGCCTCACCGAAAACCTTCTGACGAGAGAATTGGATCGTGAACTCCTATTGGATCCGACTTCGGATTTCACCGTACAAGAATTCGAATAGCTCGCCTTCGGTCCTGCCTGGCACCGATCAACAGCCAAAGGAACAGGGGACGAGGAATCAGTTGATTGCAGAACGATGCCTGTGATCACGTCGGCGAATACCGTTGATTTGATTGCATAACACGGCCCTGGTTGGCGGCGACCGGAGCCAGGCCTTGATTACGTAGGCCATTGGCCTATATGTGTGGGGATGGACTTCGAATGGGACGAGGCCAAGAACAGCGCCTGTTTCGAGCGTCGCGGTTTCGACTTCGCCTATGCCGTCCGGGCCTTCCTAGATCCGCGGCGGATCGTCGTGCAGGATCGCCGGCGGGACTATTGCGAGGACCGCTACCGGCTGCTCGGCACGGTCGGCGGGCGCGTATAATTCGTCGTCTACACGGTGCGAGGTTCGGCCGTTCGCATCATTTCGGCCCGCAAGGCCAACCGGAAGGAGATAGCAGATTATGAGCACAACGCGCATCAGGATTGATCCCGACGATCCGTCCACCCTGCCCGAAGGGCGGATCGACCCCGCAAGGGTGGACGCCACCAGCGAGGCTGAGATCGCGATGCAGGAGCGGGAGGACGAGGCTGAGGCCACGCAGGACATGGCGCGGTATGCGCGGCGGATCCGGCGGCGGCTGGGGCTTTCCCAGACCGAGTTGGCTCGGCGCATCGACGTGCCGCACGAGACGATCCGCAACTGGGAACAGGGGAAGCGCTGCCCGACCGGCGCGGCGCGCGCCCTGTTGCGGGTGCTCGACAAGGCGCCGGAAACTGCGCTCCGCGTGCTGACCTGAAAGGATTGCGAAGACGCCGTCCGGCGACTTTTTTTCGATCAAACATCAGGCGCCGCGTGCCCCCACTTACCCCTATGAGCTACGCAAGGGCCTGATTCCATGCAGGAACTCCCCTACCTGTCCCGTTTGACACTTCCGAATCTCGGTACCAAATCGACTCCCGGAAGCGTAGTGTTCCGGGGCGCGCGAAGGGATGCCGGAGAGCGAGGATTGACGGATTGCCGTCATGCGCGGCGTAGCGGCGAACGACAATGACGGGGAGGAAAGCTTGCGTTCTTCCACACCTCGCGCCCGACATACTCCCCGGCGGTCAGGGCTGTCTGAAAACGTAGCTGTACTGGTCGCCCATGGCCCTGCGTACGGCTATCCGCGCGGGCCATTCTTTCCTCGTCAACCTGAACCCGGTCGAATAGACACGAGCTACAATGAGGACAATCACAATCCCCGCGGTCCGCTCCCGGCCAAACACAGCCAGGCAGCAAAACACTGTCCTGACCCTGCTGCTGGAAAACTGCTCTGCCTGGGAAAGTAGACAGCAAGGTATCCCGGACCAATCCGGTTTCCAGGCAAATCGGCGTCGGCCTAATCCGGGAAACAACACTGTTTCCAGATTGATTCGATACCGTTTGTCGTTCCTGTCACGCGCAGGCCCGGTGTTCCCGGGATGATGAATGGTCTTTTTTGGTGTGTCGGCTGCCAGTTTGTCTTCATTCCCGTCGGCCGATTCCGTTGCCAATCTGTTCTGCGTGTCGTGCTGCGAGGATTTCGTTCCAGTCCATTCCGCCTTCCGGCCGGAGGCATCTGACCCACCGGTCTCGTGCAACGGGTCTGTTTGCGCCCTCGTCACCGGCGTCATCGGCGTCGAAGGCACAGATGATTCATTGAGGCGTCCAGGCTTCGAGCCATGCGCGCAGCCGGTTGGTTGCTCCGCAGGTCGAGAGGAACATGGTTCAGGGGTTCTACAGGTCTGCCAGGGAGAATGTTGAGAGTGCGTCGACGGTGCTTTCGGCTATCAAGATCGTGTGCAGCGGCGTGTGGTCTGAGAGGATCCAGAAACTCGCGCAGTTCCTTCGCGAACCTGGCGCCATGCTCCGGAACCGTTGTCTGTTCGGGAGGCTGACGGTTCCGTAGCATTCTGCTCCGGTTGGCTTTCGGTGCTGGCGGGCTGCAAGGAAGACGGCGTTGTTTCGGGCATCGGCAAGAAGCAGGCCGCACTGGCGCAGTGCTGCGAGGAGGTCTGGTGCGGGAGTCCTGCCGCCGCCGGCCGATGCCGCATAGCCCACCACAAGGCAGGTCACGCCGGACACTTACGTCCTTTTGCGCGAAGCCGTGTTTAGCTTTGAGCCAACTTAGGCATTTTACGGTGGCTCGACCCCAAAATGATATTCAATGAACGGTTCACAGATCCACTCCACGATCGATTTATAGAACACAAGCTTTTCAACTCGCTTGTTAGCTGCTAAATGACCCATAAATGGGGCACGATCTCTCTTCATGATCTATTTATGGAGCTAGCACAGCAATGACGAAACCCGCATACAGAAGCTATTCCCGCTACGCTCGCGAAGCCGCAGAGCTTCTCGGGCTGATGATCCGCTCCGCGCGCATCGAACGCAACCTTACAGTCGCCGATGTTGCCGAACGCGCCGGGACTTCGCGCGGCCTCGTGCACCGCATCGAGAAAGGCGAAATGGGCACTTCAATCGGTGCGGCCTTCGAGGTGGCCGCCATTGTCGGGCTGCGCCTGTTCGAAGCCGAACCGACAACGCTGACGCGCCATCTGTCAATGGAGCGGGACAGGTTCACCCTGCTGCCGAAATCCGTCCGCACAGGAACGACGAAGGTGAAAGATGACTTCTGATCGTACCGACACGAAGGCGCCGGACGAAGCCTATGTCTGGATATGGCTGCCCGGCGCGATGGCACCGGTCGTCGCCGGTCGAATCGCGCGTGACGGCGAGCGGCTGATCTTCAACTACGGTCAGAGCTATCTGGACCGGAATGACCTCATCCCGATCTACGAGCCGGAGTTGCCGTTGCGCAGCGGAGCGATCGCGCCCGAAGCCGGGCTGAGCATGGCCGGATGCCTGCGCGACGCCGCGCCCGATGCATGGGGCCGTCGCGTCATCCTGAACCGGACCTTCGGGCGCAAGGGCAAGGATGTCGACACCGCTGCGCTCGACGAGCTGACCTATCTGCTGGAGTCTGGCTCCGACCGAATCGGCGCTCTGGATTTCCAACACTCCCCTTCGGAGCACGTAACACGCGCCGCTCAAGCCGCGACGCTCGAGGAGCTGCTGAAATCCGCCGAGAAAGTCGAGAATGGCGTGCCGCTGACGTCCGATCTTGATCAGGCGCTGTTCCACGGCACGTCGCTCGGAGGCGCGCGCCCGAAGGCGATGATCCAGGACGGCGACACAAAGATGATCGTCAAGTTCTCGTCTTCGACCGACACCTACAACGTGGTGAAGGCAGAATATGTCGCCATGCGCCTTGCTGCCTGGGCAGGGCTTGACGTCGCGCCCGTGCGTCTTGAGAACGTTGCTGGCAAGGATGTACTGCTGGTCGAGCGTTTCGACCGCGCAAGGACGAAAGGCGGCTGGACGCACAAGGCGATGGTCTCGGCCCTGACGCTGTTCGGTCTCGATGACATGATGGCGCGGTACGCCAGCTACGAAGATCTCGCGGAAATAGTTCGGCACCGTTTCACCTCGCCAAGGGCGACGTTGCACGAGCTATACGGACGGCTCGTGTTCAATATCCTGTGCGGCAACACCGACGACCACGCCCGCAACCATGCGGCCTTTTGGGATGGCGAACACCTGACCCTGACGCCTGCCTATGACATATGCCCGCAAAGCCGTTCCGGCAATGTGGCCAGCCAGGCGATGCTGATCGTCGGAGACAATCGGACGAGCACACTTGCGACCAGCCTTGAGGCCGCGCCGAACTTCCAGCTCGGCGAGAAGGCAGCGAAGGACATCATCACCCGGCAGATCGGCACGATCCGGCATGCATGGGACGACATCTGCGAGGAAGCCGAATTGACCGAAGTCGAACGCAACCTGTTCGGCCATCGCATCTTTCTGAATGACTATATCTTCGAAGGTACGGCGGAGGGCCTGTGGTGATCGAGACCCTGTCGTGGCAGTAGCGGAAGCCGATACGACGGAGATCAATCATCCCGAATGGACCGAGTACCGAAAGAAGAACGGAGTCGATCCGCTCGGCATGCAGAACAGTAGCATCTGCTTCTACCAGACGCCTCGACCTGGCATCAGCAACGTGACGCTGCGTATTTGGTACTACGGGTTCCATCCGTGGCTGTGCAGGACAGTTCAATCAAACAGCATGTTGCCGGGGGCTTATTTCATAGTCGATTTTCACAAAATTAAAACAAGGTCCCAGCATGTCGAGCAATTCCTCCTCGTGGCCGGCGCAGGGTTCGACATGCGCGATTTGCTGACTGCGATTCAGGAAGTATGCAGCACAGTTATCCAGTTGAATTGGACGACAGATCTCGGAATCCTTGAAATGAACGCAAATGAGATCGGAACCGCTCCATTTGATCGCGGCTGACATTGTATGGCCTGGTTTTCTCTTGCCTGCGTCAACAGATACTTCCCATTTTGTGCCTGCGAATTTTTCTTCAATGTGGTCTCCGCATCTTCGAATGCAGAGATCAAATGCGGCATCCTCCGGAGACCGAATGTCTATCCCAAACTCTCGGTTTATGAACCAGGTTTCCTTGTCTGTGCCCATCCGGATCAACTGCCTGTGGCGCTCATTCCCCTCCCATAGAGTCTGAACGCCTATCGGAAACTCCTTGATGCGGAATATCTCAGCGACCGCAGCCACAACCGCCTTCAACAGTGCTGTAGGCACCTGCGCCCAACAACCTTTCCTCTGGAAGATTTCTTAGACATGCAGCTCTACTGCGCCAAACTGTTCCATCAATTCCTCGTGCAAGCCATCCATCAGTTGAATGGCATTCTGCGACTCCGAAGGACGGATCAGTTCAGCAACCCATTTTTGTCTGTCCTGTGGGCCATTCTTTCCTCGTCAACCTGAACCCGGTCGAATGGACACGAGCCACAATCAGGACAATCACAATCCCCGCGGTCCGCACGCTGTCCTGAACCAGCTGCTGGAAAACTGCTCTGCCTGGGAAGGAAGACAGCCCGGCCATCCCGGACCAATCCGGTTTCCAGGCAAATCGGCGTCGGCCAAATCCGGGAAATCTACCGCGCTGCGCGGCAACTCAATCCGGGAAACAACATTCCGAAGCCGTGAGACCGCACCTTCGACCGAACGTCCCCACTCGTCGGCGAAGGCGATGCCGGGGGAGCGGGTCGGTCGGCGTGAATCACAAGGACAATCCTCAATGAAATCACCAGCTCAATGCCTCCATCGGCTTGTTGTTCAGGTGGGTATTGTTGCCGATATTTGATCCGGTGGGCATGCCCACCGGATCAATCCATCGGCCTGGAAACTGGGGAATTTTTCTTCGGCACTTTTGAGGAGTATTCACCCGGCACTGACAAGCAGACCGCCGAACGATCCGCCGCGCAGGAAATGTCCGGCGGCCGGCAGCATCATGGCGATGCAACAGACCGGCATGCCGTATCGCATGAACAGGCTGCGCTTCGCGATCGGACCACCGGAAACGGCCCGTTCTTCAATGCGAGCTTCTACGGTGCAATCAATGCCGCCTCCGTATACGGGTACCGGAAGAGGGTTCCAGACGGCTGGACCCCTGTTTCGCGAATGGGCGGCAATGTGGGACTCCCCGTCGGTCGAAACGGGGACCGGTCATCGCTCGTGCTCCGGGTTTCTGGCGGCCTGGATTTGCCGGATGTGCTCGGGCCATGTGGAGCGAATGTAGGCGAGAACGTCCCAGATCTCGTCGTCGCTCATGACGTCGCCGAAGCCCGGCATTCCGCTATTGATCCCGGCGATGCCGAGCGCCTCCATCAACGCCGTGCCGCCGAGCTTTGTGTAATCGAAGAGCAGCCGGTTGTCGTGATGCCAGGTATGGCCGGTCGCATCGTGGGGCGGGGCAGGCAGGATCCCGTCCTTGCCCGGCCGCCGCCAGTTGGGCTGCCCCTCAAGCTGCGCGCCGTGGCAGGAGGCGCAGTGCTGCTCGTACAGGACCTGCCCGTTTGCGACGTCATGGTCGTCGATCTCGTGGCCGGCAGGGGCCAGGGTGGGCCAGAGCAGGACGAGAGCTGGCAGAACGGCCTTCATGCGACCTCCACCCATGTCTTCATCCCCGATGTCTGGTGACCAAGCGTGTGGCAGTGCAGGAGCCATTTGCCGGGATTGTCGAACACGCAAAGGATGTCGCGGCTCGCCTGCTGGTCGACCAGAGTTGTGTCCCGATAGGGGCCGAGTGAGCCATCTTCGAGGATCTCATGGAAATGGTGGCCGTGCAGGTGGATGCCGTGCGGAAACGCGGTGTCGTTTCGTAGCGCGATCAAGACGGTCTCGCCCCGCGCGAACCGCCGCCAAGGTGCATCGGGCATACCCGAGCGGTCATTGAAGGCCCAGAAGTCGTTGCCGCCGTGGCGACCACCCATGGCCCCGCCCTGCATGACGAGGGTGAGGCGGGTCGCACCGTCCCGGTCGGGAGCCGGGATGTCGGGTGCTAGCAGAGGCTGGATCGGTGCGCGGGCGGGTGCGGGGTTCGAGCCCTCCGCGCCGATGGTCCCGAGTGCGAAGGGACCCTGGCGGGTCTCGAGGGCAAACGAGACGGGCTCCACCACATCCAGAATAATGTCGGTCCGCTGCGCCGGGGCGAGCAGCAGATCTTCGAGAGGCTCCGGCTCGGCGAGCGGCATGCCGTCATGGGCCACGACCCTGCCAGCTCCCCCGCCGATGCTCACCGGGAACATCCTGGCGGTGGCCGCATTGATCAGACGCAGGCGGATTCGGTCGCCGCGCCGGACCGTGCCCCGCGAGAACAGGGCCCGGGCAAAGTTGCCCATCCGCCCGCCATGGGAGAAGTCGTGCTGGTTGCCGAAGCTCTCGTGCAGCGCGCCGCTGCGTTCGAGCAGCCAGTCGTCGAGGACGACGGTAATGTCGCGGTCGACAGCGGGCGGGTTCCGTTCCTCGACGATCAGGGGGCCGTAGAGGCCCCTGGCGACCTGTTCCCAGGAGCGGTGGTGGGCGTGGTACCAGTAGGTACCGGCGTAAGGCAGGTCGAATGCGTAGCGGAAGGTCTCGCCCGGTTCGACGGCGGCCTGGGTAAGGTCGGGCACCCCGTCCATCGCGTTGTCGAGATGGATGCCGTGCCAGTGGATGGCGGAGCGCTGGTCCAATCCGTTTTCGAAGGAGACTGCCGCGCGGTCGCCTTGTCGGAAACGAAGTTCCGGCCCCGGACTCGATCCGTTGAAGCCGAGCATGCGGGTCGAGGCTTCGCCTTCCGGCAAGAGCTGGACGGTGACGGGCCCGGCCTTCAGCCGGGTGGGCGGCGCTGCCCGGGCGCTCGCGGGAAAGAGGGTTGTCGCGGCCGAGCAGGCAAGGAACTCTCGTCGGTTCATGGGCTTCGTCCGGACAATGTGAATGACGGGGGCATTTCGCGGCCGGGATGAGCAAGTGCGCGGGTCGCCGGCGGGCTGGGCGGTCGGGCCGGGAGGATCGCCTTCATGACCGCTCCTTCATCGGATGCCATTGGCGCGCTGGAGTTCCCGGACATAGGCCACGATCGCGGCCACGTCGCGCCGGCTCAGCCCTTCGACTGGGGGCATGTCACCAAAACGCCAGTGGTGGGCCCGGACGCCGAGCGCGACCGCGCGCTGGAACGATTCGTCACCATGGTGTCCGGGCTCATAGATGACGTGGACCAGCGGCGGGGCGATCCCGTCTTGTCCGGCCGCGTTCGGGCCGTGGCAGGACGCGCAGTTTGCGTCGTAGGTCTTCTGCCCCAGCTGAGCGCGTGCCGAGAGGGTGTCCGGCAGGCTGACCGACGCGATCAGCGCCCCGCCGCCCGCACCGTCCTCCGCTTCGCCGAAAAGGAAATGACCCGCCACACCGCCGGCGGCGACCAGGACGAGCAGGATCGCGCCCCGCCTCAGTGACATGCCTTGCCCAGCGCCTTGAGCCGCCAGTAGTTGTAGGGCAGCGGCGTGACGAATCCGGCCGCCAGCATGAGCGGCACGACCCACCATGTGAGCTTGGCCCCGCCGGTCAGCGCCCAGTCGACCGCGTTCATCATGGCCTCCATGGAAATCATCGAGATGAAGGACATGCCGATGGCGGTGCGGAAAGCCGACCGCAAATGCATCTGACGGGAGAGGATGAACGTCTCCAGGGCGATCGAGGTCAGCAGCCCGTTCACGATTGCCAGGATCATGATCGCCAGGGTCGGCCAGGGTATGCCTGTAAACTGGAAGAAGGCGATTGTGCCGAAATCGCCGATGGCGCACCCCAGCAGGCACCATGCCGTGTTTTTCGAAGCCCTGCGCCAGGTGTGGCGGCAGTGCCAGTTGATAGCAACTCTTGCGGTTATGGCGACCATGGCGTTTGCTCTTGCATCGGTTAAGTTGGATATCTAATCTTTCCAGTAGCTGGAAGGTCAAGCGCCTGAGCCCATTAATGTCTCCACTGTCTCAAGAGCCGCCGGACTGCCCGTGAAGACGGTCCGCTACTGCGCCGATATCGGGCTGGTTTCGGCGCCGTGCCGGACAGATTCGGGATACAGGACCTATGACGACGACGCCGTGCGCAAGCTCGTGTTCATCCGCCGGGCGCGGGAGTTCGGATTCTCCATCGGGGAATGCCGAGAAATGCTGAGCATTTATGAGGACCAGCACCGGTCCAGTGCCGACGTGAAGCGCATTGCGACGACGCGACCGGAGGCGATCGATTACGAAGGCACCTCGGGCAGCATGGACTGGGACGCGAACGGCGATCTGCGTCGCGGCCATATCGGCGTCTGGCACTTCACCGGGGATGAGCGGATCGAGGAAGTGCGGGCGGTGGCGTTCGGGAAATGAGATCGCCGAATTCGACTTCGCCAGGGAACCGCGCCGGCCACCCCTCTTCTCAAACACTTCACACCATGCGCGGGATCCGGCCCGCACTGCCGGGAAGGCGGAACGCCCCCGCAGCCGTAATCAACCACCTCGTCCAGGTGAATCAATCCCGGAAATCACCAATTCCGCCGCACCGGCGAAGCCATCCGTGAAGCGACCGGAAGGAACCCTTCCGCAAACTCCCGGAAAGGAAGAACTGCTGCAAGGCTGCCGGGAAAGAGAGATCAGACTTTGCGGACTGTTCCGGTCTCCAGACGGTCAGACGCCGATCCAATCCGAAACAGATCGCCTGCTCCCCGTCAAAACAACCTGCAACTCAACAGTGGCGTCACGACCGATTTGGCGCGTCGCGAGCGCAAACACCGCCATAGGTGGCCGACAGGCCGCATTGAACAGGTAGGTCCGGCGACCACGCGCGAAGACGCGTGGAAGTGGGAGCGGCAGCATGCCGGGCAGCGTTTCACCTCCGCATCCTGATGTCTTCGCGCGAGCCCCCTTGGCAAACGCGGAGGCCGCGCAGACCGTCTCCCGCGATCATGTCATGGTGACCGGCGCCGGATTCACGTGTGTGCCGGTTCCCCGCGCGCCACGTCTGGCTGACGACTTCAGCAACGATACCCTCGAAGACATGATCCCTGGACCGCGGAAGCATGGTGGGCAAGGTTGCCTCCACCTGCTCGCCTCGCTTCCAGACCGGATCGACCCTGCGGTTGAGTTGCAGTAGATTGATGTAACTCACTTCTACCCAAGTTGGAACCGCCGTGCCCCAGCAGGTGACAGCACGATTTCCGGACCCGGTGGTCGATGCGCTGGATTCGGCCGCGCAGCAACTCCGCCGCAGCCGGGCGGACGTCATCCGCCTCGCCGTCGAGCACTATCTCGAAGACTTCGACGATCTCTCCGTCGCCATCGACCGGCTCCGCGATCCCAGCGATCCGATGCTGAACTGGGACCAGGTTCGGCGTGAGCTTCTCGATACGGATTAAGCAGAGCGCGGCCAGGGAGTTGAGGCGGACCGCCAGGCCGGACCGGACGCGCATAATTGCCGCCGTCGACCGCCTGGCCGAGACCCCCCATCTCGGAGCGCCGCTGAAGGGCGACCTTCGGGGGCTGCGGCGGCTCCGCGTTGGAGACTACCGCGTCGTGTACGAAATCCGGGACGATGAGCTCGTCGTTCTGGTGGTTCGTGTCGAACATCGGCGAGACGCCTATCAGCGGAGGGGATCGTAAGACTGGCCGCGAAGGCCGCCCCGGACCGTCGATTGTGACATCCCGGCCAGGAAATTTTCGCCGGCCAAACAGGGCCAAAGGGGTTCCCAGCGTATCCCCCGAGGATCAGGAGGGTGAAGTAATCTATTGATACTATAGAATAAAACACCTGACATTGCCACATTCGTCCCAAAGATCGCCCTCATGAGGGTCGGTGTTGCGAGGAGGCGGGTGTAATGGAAAGAAACGGAAGCGGGCGGTCCTGTTGTTTCCCGGATTGAGTTGTTGCGCGGCGCGGTAGATTTCCCGGATCAGGCCGACACCGATTTGCCTGGGAACCGGATTGGTCCAGGATGCCCGGGCCGTCTTCCTTCCCAGGCGGAACAGCTTTCCAGCAACTGGTTCAGGACAGTGTTTTGCTGCCCGGCTGTTTTTGGCCGGGGGCGGACCGCAAGGAGTTCGCCGACGTCGAGAGGAAGATCGAAGGAATCGTTGTGGCCATCCAGAACGGCGCCTACAGCCCCGCCCTCAAGGAACGGCTGCACAATCTTGAAGCTCGAAAGGAGGAACTGACGAAACGTCTCGCAACGGTTCCTCCCGACATCCCGGAATTTCTGCCAGATTTCACCAAAGTACCACCCGAATTTCATCCAAAGTAGCCGGTGAGTTTCACTCAAAGTAGCCGCCTGATTTCAGCAAAGTAGCCGCCCGGAGCGAAACGACGCAATCAAGTTGTGTTTGGCAGTCAGGTCTCCATTTCCATGTAAGAGTTTGACCGAAAAGTGAATGGCCTCGCGACAGCCGGGAATACGTGGCATATTCTTGGCAGTTTTGACAGTCACCGAGGATATCCACATGGCTTGGAACGAGACCACTCAGGAACAGTATAAGCGTCCTTCCGATCGACTTGAAACCGATTTGACCGACGAGGAATGGGAATTGATCGAACCGCTTCTTCCCTCGTCCTCAATGACGGGACGTCCACGCAGCACCGACCTGCGGGAGGTGTTCAATGCGATCCAGTTCATGTTGGGAACGGGATGCCGGTGGCGGGCACTTCCGCCGTGTTTTCTGCCCTTTACGACGGTGCAGGGCTACTATGGCGCCAGGCGGGACGACGGTGTGTTCGAGACCATGCTGGACGTGCTGCGCGGGCGCGCAGGTGAGCTAGCGGGAAGCTGCGAAGATCCGACGGCAGTTGCTGTTGAGTTGCAAGTTGCTTTGACGGGGAGCAGGCGATCTGTTTCGGATTGGATCGGCGTCTGACCGTCTGGAGACCGGAACAGTCCGCAACGTCTGATTTCTCTTTCCCGGCAGCCTTGCAGCAGTTCTTCCTTTCCGGGAGTTTGCGGAAGGGTTCCTTCCGGTCGCTTCACGGATGCCGCCGCCGGTGTGGCGGAATTGTTGATTTCCGGGATTGAGTCAACTGGACGAGGTGGTTGATTACGGCTGCGGGGGCGTTCCGCCTTCCCGGCAGTGCGGGCCGGATCCCGCGCATGGTGTGAAGTGTCTGAGAAGAGGGGTGACCCGTGCGGTGTGCGCCGCCGGGCCGGTAGCCGTCCGTGCAACTCGATTGGAATTTGTCGCTGTCCGGCGAGGACTGCGCCACCACGCAAGTCTGGAGAGAGGCAAAGTTTGATTGCTGTCCCGGGCATCCCGGGGACGGCTGTGGTTTTGCCTGCCACGGCACCTACCTGCTGGGTGACAATCAAGGTGACAGTTCGCGTTGCCTCACCAAATACGTTTCTTTCGACCGATCCGTTGCCTCATCAAGAATGTTACCCGGAGCGATTGTTTTGGGAACAGGATCATGTGGGGGTCAAGCATGTCGGCACGAGACGAATTGCTGGGGGCTTTGCGCCAGCGTTACGGCGAGACGGAGCGCTCGGGCAAGTCACGCATACTGGACGAGTTCGTGTTGGTGACTGGGCATCACCGGAAGCATGCGATCCGTCTGCTTCGGGGTTCGGCTTCGACGCAGACGCGTGAAGGGAGGTCGCGGAAATTCAACTATGGCGACGAGGTTCGGGATGCCGTGGTTGTCCTGTGGGAGGCCTCGGACCGGATTTGCGGCAAGCGCCGGTGCCGTCCGTATAGGGGTTCAGGTTGAGCTTCCGGACCTGGGCTGCAATTGCCCGGTTCAGCGATGCCAGGTCATGAAAGACATGGTTGCGCAGCGGCGCCAGGACCTGGCGCTCGACCAACTGGACACCGTTCTCGACGAGTTCCTTGTCCCGGGGCTTTCTGACCCGTGCAGGCAGGCCCAGGACGCCATAATGCTCAAGCAGGTCGGGCCAGGTCTCGTTCAGGACCGGTTCGTAGCGTGACGGCTTGGTCACCGCCGCCTTGATGTTGTCGGGCACGACAATCTTCGGCACCCGGCCCATCTCCTCGAAGCAGCGCCGGTTGGAATTGCACCAGCCATGAATGCTCCGGGTCAGACCCGCCTCGGCGTAGATCAGACCCGAAACCCCCATCGAGGCGACGAACGCCTGTGCCTTGTGCTCGACACCATCGAGAAACAGCGGGACGGTCATGCCGGCATGGTCGACGAACAGCCGCTCGCCGGGACAGCGGTTCTGGCGCATCCTGGAATCCCGGCGCGGACGCCAGTCCTGGAACCGGCGCCACCATGTCGTATGGCCCATCCCGTCGGGATGCGCCTCGCGCCATTCCCCCCACAACAGCTTCAGCGTCATGCCACGGCGGGACAGGTCCTTTTCGACCTGTGCACAGTCCACCTCCACATCTGCCGGCAGAGCCTGCCGGGACGGATAAAGTGCCGCCTCCAGCGACGCATCGTCCATGCCGGCCGCTTCCGGCCAACGCAAGCCCGAAGCTGCAAATCGCTCCAGGGTCTGCATGACAGAGCGACGTGCAATACCGCAATGGGTCGAAATCGCACGAGCGCTGCGGCCCTCGTCAAAATAGAATGCCGGTGTCTTCTTCACTTTCCTCATCGCAAGCCTCCTGCGTGCCATTCCAGACTCCCCGGATTGATCGCGAAAATCCGGGAAGTAGACCGGCACTCTGAATCGAAACAAAGACAGTCACCTCGAGGGGTGGCTACTCTGCTGAAATCAGGCGGCTACTTTCGTGAAATTTTGCAGGACATCTGGCTCCGACCCCTGCGGAAGGACTGGCGACGCACTCTCAGCCGGTGAGATCATGGTCCTCCGTCAGCCCTCGCGATCCTCCATCACGCCGTGACCGAACAAAAACAGGGAACCGAACGGTTTCGCCGACGCCCGCGGCGTCGGGGGTCGCGCGGGCCCGCAGCCGGGCCACACGGTGCACTGACCTCGCTTACGGTATGCTTACGGTGCCAGAATGAGCCAGAATCTGGGCAAAGAAAATTCACGCTATCCTGTTGGTACAGCGGGGATTTCTTGGCTGCGGGGGCTCGCAACCACCGAAACCGACATTTAATCGAAGTCCCGGTCTGATTATCCGCAACCCTTTGATCTACAAGAGGTATATGTAAGTCCGTAGCGTGCCGTCCGCTAATGACAGAGCTCGGGACGCCAGATTGACAGCGGTCCACATTACCGGCCCAACTGCTTGCCACGACCCAACATGTCGATATATTCTCCCTGCATCGACACGTTGGAGTGAAGTGTCGACCGGATCGACATGTCCGGAAAACGTGTCGACAAGAGCAGGACGCATCGACATGACGTTCGACCCCGACCGTCCCTTCAATGACCTTCCGGACCTGCCGCCGGCATCGGAAACCGAGACAAGGGTCATTCTTCGGAGTTGCATTGCCGCGCGCGCGGCGCTGGCGGAGCTTCGGGTTTCCGGGAATCTCATCCCGAACCAGGCGATGCTGATCAACTCGATCCCTCTGCTCGAAGCCCAGGCGAGTTCCGAGATCGAGAACATCGTGACGACGGCCGACCGGCTGTTCCGCTATGCCAACGACGCGGCGAGTCGAGCCGACCCTGCCACCAGGGAAGCTCTGCGCTACCGCACCGCCTTGCACCGCGGTTTCGAGATGCTGGAGCGGCGGCCGGTTTCGACCGCCATGGCCGTCGAGGTCTGTCGAACGATCAAGGGGGTGGAACTCGACATTCGCACCACGCCGGGAACGGCGTTGGTGAACGATGCAACCGACGAGGTCATCTACACGCCGCCGGGGGGAGAGGACGTTCTCCGGAGCAAGCTCGCCAACTGGTGTTGTTTCCCGGATTGAGTTGCTGCGCAGCGCGGTAGATTTCCCGGATTAGGCCGACGCCGGTTTGCCTGGAAACCGGATTGGTCCGGGATGGCCGGGCTGTCTTCCTTCCCAGGCAGAGCAGTTTTCCAGCAGCTGGTTCAGGACAGTGTACAGACCGCGGGGATTGTGGTTGTCCTGATTGTGGCTCGTGTCTATTCGACCGGGTTCAGGTTGACGATGAAAGAATGGCCCGCGCGGATAGGCGTCCGCCGGGCCGTGGACGGTTCGGTGCAGCTCCTCTACAAGACAGACCTTTCCGCCGAGGAATTTATTAGCACGCAGGCTTGGCATGATGCAAAGCTTTCGTGCTGTCCGATGCATCCTGACGGAGGCTGCCGGTTTGCCCGGCACGGCAGCTATGGGCGCAAGACCCCGTCCGGTCTCCGGATTGCCCGGTATTACTGTCCGGATTCGTCGATGACGTTCAGCCTTCTGCCGCAGTTCATGGCGGCAGGGATGGCGGGCACGCTGCAGTCGGTCGAGGACAGCGTGGCGGCGTTTGAAGCGGATGGCAGCCTTGCAAGTGCGGCAGAGCGGGTGCGTCCCGGCCGTCATGGCAGTCCCCGGGCAGCCCGTCGCTGGATCCGGCGCCGTGTCGAGTGTGTCCGCCTGCTCCTGGCAACCGTCATCGGGCTGCTGCCTGATCTTTATGCCGGGACCCCGATCCGGATCGACGCATTCCGGGAGCGCACCGCGACCGGGAGTGCGCTGGTTGAACTCCGCCTGCTCTGCAGCAATCACCTCCAGGCACTGCCGCCGCCGGCCGGATTCCGCCGTTCCTCCAATGGCGCCGGATCGCAAACCGGCCCACCAACACGGGATGGCCCGTGTCGCCGCTTCGGTCATGGCGCTAACCGCCTGTGAAGCAGAGCCATGCGACCACACACGGAGGATCATCCCCATGAAGACACGAGAAGACCGGCATCGGCATGATGTCGCCCTGTTCCGTTACGGCCTGATCGCAGAGATCATGGCGCTTGCGCCGGGCACCGGGCAGGCTGACGCACTGCGCGCCAGGGCCGCACGCGCCCATGCGATCCCGGGCAGCACCCGGACCCGGATTGCCGTTGGCACGCTGCGGGAGTGGATCCGCCGCTACAGGCGGGACGGCTTTGACGGCCTGATGCCGAAGGCCCGCTCCGACCGGGCCCGGCCCCGGCGAATGCCGCCGGATGTGATCGAGATGCTGCTGTCGATCAAGCGTGATGCGCCCGAACTGAGCGTGCGCCAGGTGATCGAGCGGGCCCGCGACTCCGGCGAGGTGCAGGATGACATGCCGCTGCCGCCCTCGACCATCCACCGCCTGTTCGCCCGGGAAGGGCTGATGGTGCAGCAATCGCAATCCCCGCAAACGGACATGCGCCGTTTTGCATTCCGACTTGCCGGCGAACTCTGGCAGGCCGATACCATGCACGGACCCAGGATCGCCGACGGATGCGGGCGCAAGCGCAAGACCTACCTGCTTGCCATCCTCGACGATGCCACACGGCTCATCCCCCATGCCAGCTTCACATTCGCCGACAACACGCCGGACTTCCTGCTGGTGCTGCGGGAGGCGATCACCCGCCGGGGCCTGCCGGCAAGGCTGTATGTGGAATATGTGGCGCGCCACATATTCCACAACATGTGCCGAGTTCGGTTATGTGTCCGGTCGCCCGCAACCCGTTGATTGCAGGGCCGACGACCGGATTTGCCGCCACATAACTTTCTGGAACAACTCACCCTGTTTTCAATCCGACAGGGAGATTGTCATGTTAGAACAGTACTTCGTGCAGCCAAAGACGTGGGATCGGATCCGGGCTTCTTGGCTCGGTCAGCCGATCGAGGATTATGTGGGCTGGCTTTCCACGCAGGGATATTCGGCAACGACGGTTCGCCGTCACGTGACCGTGCTCATGCGCTTCGCGGACCATTCCGGCAGTTGCGGGGCAACCCGACCCGAAGATCTGCCCGACTTCGTCGAGACTTTCGTGACGCACATGGAGCGCATCCATCGACGGCGCAACCGAAAGACCGCAGCGCCGCGATGGTTCACCGCCCACGTTCGGGTGCCGGTCGAGCAGATGCTGCGACTCCTGTTGCCCGAGCTGCCCTCCGTGCATCGGCGCCGACTTCCTTTCCCGTTCCGGGACACCGTGCCCGGTTTCCTCGATCATCTTCGGCAGGAGCGCGGTCTGCAGGAGGCCACCCTGTCCCACTACGCGGCGCATCTGCGGCGTCTTGAGCGGTTCCTTGACCGCATCGGGCTGGCGGATCTCGGACACCTGTCCCCCACCGTCCTGAGCGCGTTCACCGTCGAGTGCGGACGTGACCTCGGCAAGTCGGCGATGCACGTGCTGTGCAGCGACTTGCGCGTCTTTCTCCGCCACCTTCATCAGGCCGGACTGCACGATCGGGATCTCAGCGTCGCGGTGGACGGCCCGCGCGTCTACCGACTGTCCGCCGTTCCGCGTTCGATCTCCTGGCCGGCGATCGAAAGCGTCCTCGACAGCGTCGACCGGCGCACGCCCGTCGGCAGGCGCGACTACGCGATCCTGCTGCTGCTGGTTGTCTACGGGCTGCGCGCGCGCGAAGTCGCGTCGCTGACCCTCGATGCCATCGACTGGGAACGCGATCGGCTGCTGGTGGCCGACCGCAAGGCGGGACACAACACCGCCTTTCCCCTGGCCGGCGTCGTCGCCGAGGCGGTCATCGACTACCTGCGCCATGGACGCCCCGACAGTGCTGAACGCGCCGTGTTCCTGTGCTCCACGCCGCCGTTCAGGCCGGTTAGCGCCGCTGTCGTCTCCCAACAGGCCACCAAGCATCTTCGAAAGGCGGGAGTGGAGGTTCACCGCGCCGGGTCGCACACGTTCCGGCACAGCTGCGTGCAACGCCTGATCGATGCCCGGTTCCCGCTCAAGACCATCGGGGACTTCATCGGCCATGGAGATCCCGACAGCACGGAGATCTACGCCAAGATCGAGATCGAGGCCCTCCGTGAGCTGGCTCTCGGCGACGGGGAGGCGGTGATATGAACGCGACAAACAGCTTTCGCAGCGTGCTGGCCGACGACATTCGCCGCTTCCTTGCGCACCATCGGGCACTCGGCAAGCGTTTCGACAGCGAGGAAAGCGCCCTCAGGCTGCTTGACCGGTTCCTGTCCACGCACGGCGTGAAGACGATTGCCGACGTCACGCCCGGTCAGCTGGACGCCTTTCTTGCCTCCCGGCCACGAACCCGGCCGCGCAGCTACAACCATCTGGTCAACGTGCTGCAGAGGCTGTTTTGCTGGCTTGTCGCGCAGGACGCGCTTTCCTCTTCGCCGATGCGGGCGGAGCCCCGCCAGCCTGGCGCGCAGCCGATGCCTTTCCTGTTCGAACCCGCCGATGTCGAACGCCTCATTGCCAATGCCGCCGGGCTGCGGGACACTCGGCGCTACGTCCATCGGGGATCGACCTACCGGATGGTCTTTGCCCTGATGTACGGCTTGGGCCTGCGAGTCAGCGAAGCGACCCGGCTGCTGCACGGGGACATCGATCATCAACGCCGATGTCTCCATATCCGGAACACCAAGTTCCTGAAGAGCCGTCTGGTGCCCTTCGGTCCACGCATGGGCGCCGCGCTGGAGGACTACTTGCGAACCCGCTGGAACTGTCAGCGGCCTGCGGCAGACGCTCCGCTGTTCTCACTGGCCGTCGACGGCCGACGGCCGGTCGAAAGCAAGACCGTCAGCAGGACGTTCCAGAAGCTCGTTCCCGGGCTGGAGCTCACTGTCCCCGCAGGCGTCGCCCCGCCTCGATTGCATTGCTTTCGTCACAGCTTTGCCGTTTCGACACTTCTCGGATGGTATCGCGCCGGTGTCGATCCGAATGCACGCCTGGCGCATCTGTCGACCTTTCTCGGGCATGCCAATCCTTCCTCCACGGCCGTCTACATCACGATCACGGACGCCCTGCTCAATGAGGCCAACCGGCGTTTCGAACGATATGCGGCGCCGATACTGGATGAGGCGCGACGATGAACCGGCCTGCTTTGGGCCGCCTGCTCCGCACTTACTTCGAAGACTATCTCAAGGTGCAGAGAGGCCTGCGTCCCGCCAGTGTTCACAGCTATCGGGACGCTCTCCTGCTGTTTCTGAGATTCGTGGCGGAGGACCGTCGTTGCAAGCTCACCCGGCTGACGGCCGCCGACCTGACGGCGGCAAGGGTTCGCGGGTTCCTCGCATTCCTCGAACAGCACCGGCACAATCATGTCCGAACGCGCAACCAGCGGCTGACCGCGCTCAAGACGTTCTTCGACTGGATGGCCGGCCAGGTGCCGGAGACCTGGCCCGAAGCCGAGCAGGTTGTCGCGATTCCGGCAAAGCGCGTCCCGCCGGCACGCGCGTCCTACCTCGAACGAGACGAGGTCGAGGCCTTGTTTGCCGGCTTGCCGGCATCCGGCGCCCTCGCGCGGCGGGACCGTGCATTGCTGCTGTTCTTGTACAACACCGGCGCCCGGGTCCAGGAAGTCGCCGACCTCCGGATGGGCAACCTCGACTTCGCCCGAAAGAGGGTTCATCTGCATGGCAAGGGAGACAAGTGGCGGGTTTGCCCGTTGTGGGACGAAACGATCGACCTGTTGCGGTCCATCGTCGTGACGAAGGATCCCGACGGACCGGTGTTCATGTCCCAGCGCAGACAGGCGCTGACCCGGTTTGGCATCTACAAGATCGTCCGTCGGCATGCCCGCAGCCTGGACCTGCAAAGGCATGGCGCGGCAAAGATCGTGTCTCCGCACCAGATTCGACACAGCACCGCCGTTCACCTGCTTGAATCCGGTGTCGAGCCGAACGTGATCCGGAACTGGCTCGGTCATGTCAGCCTGGCGACCACCAATCACTATGCGGAAATCACCGTCGCCATGAAGGAGAAGGCACTGGCCTGCAGTTCGGCACCTTTGAATGCCGATGCGGAAGCCCCGGTCGGCCGTCATTGGAAGAACGATCGATCGCTGCTGGACTGGCTCAAGTCCCTGTAGAAAGTTATGTGGCGGCAAATCCGGTCGTCGGCCCTGCAATCAACGGGTTGCGGGCGACCGGACACATAACCGAACTCGGCACATGTTGTGGATAACGGCAGCAACTTCCGTTCAAGACAACTGGCCATCATCTGTGCCCGCCTCGGCATCGCATTGATCCATGCCCGGCCGTACCATGCAGCCGGAAAAGGCAAGATAGAACGGTATTTTCGCACATGCCGCCAACAGCTCCTGGCTCCGCTCGAGGCGCAGGGCATCCCCGACCTGGACACGCTCAACCGCCGCTTCCGCAGCTGGCTCGAGGCCGAATACCATCACCGCCCGCACCGCGGCCTTGACGGCGAGATCCCGCTCGACCGCTGGGCCCGCACCGCCGGGCAGATCCGGTATCCCGATCCCGGTATCGATCTCGAGCGGATGTTCCTGTTCGAGGTCAGCCGCAAGGTCAGCAAGGCCCGCACCGTCTCGCTCCACAGCCGCATCTACGAGGTCGATCCGGTCCTGCAGGGGCAGACCGTCACCCTGCGCTACGATCCCGCAGCACCGCCCGCCCGGCCCTTGCTGGTGGTCCATGACGGCAAACCCGCCGGCATCGCCACGCTGCTCGACCTTCATGCCAACACCGAGGTCAGGCGCGGCTCGCCGGGCCTGCGCTTCGGCCCGCTCGAAGATGATCCGGAGACACCGTGATGTACAAGACGCATTTCGCCTTCAAGCACTACCCCTTCGACAACACGCTGCGTTCCGATGAACTCCATGACAGCGACGCCACCCGGGAGGCGCGCTCGCGCATCCGGCACCTGCTTGAGCTGCGCGGCATCGGGCTTCTGACCGGGGAAGCGGGCAGCGGCAAGACCACGCTCTGCCGTCAGACCGCGGCCGGGCTGCATCCGAACCGCTACCGGGTCTGCTATGTCGCACTGTCCACGGGCAGCGTTCTGGACAGCTACAACATGATCGCCGACGCCTTCGGGCTGGAACACTTCACCAGCCGGTCCGCCGCCTACAAGGCCATCCGCAAGGCCGTCTCGCGCCTTGTCACCGAGTCCAGGCAATACCCGGTTCTGATCTTCGACGAGGCGCATCACCTGCACAACGAAATCCTCGAGGAGTTGCGGCTGCTCACCAACTACCGGATGGATTCCGAGAACCGGCTGTGCCTGCTGCTGGTCGGCCTCACCGAACTCAGACGCCGGCTGGAGATGGCGGCGCATGCATCGCTCTCGCAGCGCATCGTGCTGCGCTGCACGCTGGAGGGCCTCGGCCGGGACGAGGTTGGCGGCTACATCGAGCACCGGCTCCGGCTGGCCGGCAGCGATGCCGGGATCTTCGAAAGAGAGGCGGTGGAGGCCGTGGCGCTGGCCAGCAATGGCCTTCCCCGGCGCATCGACCGCATCGCACATTACGCCCTGCATGCCGCCGCCCTGGAGGGATCCCGGACGGTCTCGATCACGCATGTGGAACACGCCAGCCGAGAACTGGCGCCGTGAACGCCCCCGGCGCCACGCGGGCCGACAGGCTGCGCACCATTGCGCTCGAACGGGTCGCCGAGGAGTTCGGCTACCGGCGGGACCGCAGCGACCGGGCGCGCTGGAAGCGCCGGGGATCGGCGATCAGCATCAACGGCACCAGCTTCTACGACCATATCCAGTGCCGGGGTGGCGGCGGGGCGATCGACCTGGCAATGCATGCCGCCAGCTGCCCGTTCCGCGAGGCGCTGGACCTCCTGGAGAGAATCGCACCGGGGCCGGAACCCGGCCACTGGCCGCTGGTGCAGCGATATCTGACCGAACAGCGCAGTCTCGACCCGGCCCTGATCGATCATTGCCACCGGAATGGCCTGCTCGACGCCGACCGGCGTGCAAACGCGGTCTTCATCACCCGCAGCGCCGACGCGGCCGCAACCGGCGCCGAACTGCACGGAACCCGGCCCGGCCGCCCGTTCAAGGGCATGACACCCGGATCCCGGAAGGCCCAGGGCGGCTTCTGGATCGCACGGCAAAGGACCGGACCGGTGCTCCTGGTGGAAAGCGCCATCGATGCGCTCTCGGCACTCTCGCTGCCCGAACTCTGCCATGTCCGCTGCGTCATCTCCACCGCCGGCGTGGCCATCCGCCTTCCGAAATGGATCAAACACCTCATACCCGAAACCCTGCTCTGCGGATATGATGCCGACGAGGCCGGAGACATCGCCGCACGGCGCCTGATCGAAAACCATCCCGGCATCCAGCGCCTGCGCCCCGAAGCAGCAAAAGACTGGAATGCGAAACTCCAGGCAATCCGTGACGCCAACCGGGACAAACACGATGACGGCACAGGTCAGAGGCGCAAGGCCTCAACCGTATGCTTGAAGTGAGGGCCCGGAAAACCGGAGCAAACCGGGAAACCCCTCCTCACACGGCTCGAAACAATCCGGGAAATCCAGATCAGGACATTCCAGAATCCAACACTGGGAGCGCTACATTCACGAGGCCGAGGAGATCGACCCGCTGATCCGCCTTGCGGTCATGCATTATCAGTTCGAGGCGATCCACCCGTTCGTCGACGGAAACGGACGGACCGGACGGGTGCTGAACCTGCTCTATCTGGTCGACAAGGGCCTGCTGGATATACCCGTGCTCTATCTCAGTCGGCACATCATCCGGAACAAGGCGCTGTACCACCGGTACCTGCTTGAAGTGACGACCCGACAGGCCTGGGAGACGTGGATACTGTTCATTCTGGAGGCTGTCAGAACGACAGCCGAATGGACCACCGCGAATATCCATGCGATCCGGGAGCTTCTCGACGAGACGGGCGCTGCAATTCGGCAGAGGATGCCGAAAATCTACTCCCGCGAACTGGCGGAACTGATCTTTGTGCATCCCTACTGCCGGATCGTCGACGTGGTCAAAGCGGATATCGCCAAGCGCCAGACGGCCGCCGTCTACCTGAAGGCCCTCGCAGCCGAAGGCCTCCTCCAGGAAATCAAGGCGGGACGCGAGAACCTCTACATCAACTCGCCGCTCCTGGCGATTCTGGCCGAGCGCGCGTGAGCAAGCGCGACAGGGCAGTCTGAGCAACCGGACCCCTCCCGCTGCGTGTCGCGAAGGACGCCAAATTCTTACACCATCGGCTGAGACATGACCGGCAAGCACTTCCCCACCGACGTGGCGTAGAAGGACAACTACTTGTGGCAGCTTCCTACCCTCACCGATAGCGGAACTTGGAAGCTCTCAATCAATGAGAGACTTGAACACATTTTCCGGCTCGAATGCTCTACGCCATTCGCCATTGAATGCCCGATCGCAGTCCCGTGTGGGCGCCCGGCGCTTCGGCAACGGTCTTCGGCGGGACCGACCATCACGCCCATGCGGGAGGAAACCATGAACGAAGACGATGGGGATCGGAAAGCAACTGGCGCGGACGATCAGGAAAAACGGGCCGACACGCGCCGGTCGAAGACGATCCGGTTCTCCGATCCGGAGTGGGAACTGGCCGAGCGCGCGGCCACTGAACGCGGAATCCCCGCCGCCGAGTTTGTCCGCAACGCCGCGATAGACGTTG
Organism: Paracoccaceae bacterium; assembly: GCA_963664715.2. Lineage (GTDB taxonomy): Bacteria > Pseudomonadota > Alphaproteobacteria > Rhodobacterales > Rhodobacteraceae > JAPOXR01. The sequence goes on along the minus strand of CAXXUY010000001.1, from coordinate 398,473 downwards.
CCGAGGGCAGGATCGCCGCACTCGATGCCGAGATGGTCGAAACGATCCGGCGCATCTACCGCAGCACCTACATTGTCACGACCCTCAAACGCGATGAAATGTTCCGCGAAGGGCGAGAAGAAGAGATGAAGCAGATGGTCGAGGCCGCCCGCGAATCCCAGACTTCGCTCGCCGCGACGGCGTCCGGGTCCGCGCGCTGAGGTCTCGCGCCTGCAACCGAAGCATCGTTTAGGCCCGCCGAGCCGCACCGCCATCGATTGCATCGGGAGTCCTTCCGCCTCATTGCCCGCAGTCCTTTCAGCACCCAAACCCTGCTGGAACCGCGTTCCCTTCGCGTCGATTCCGTTCCGGCGCGCCAGTCAACCGAAGGATCGATCATGTCCCGCCTCATCGAACACCTGCGTTCCCTCGACCGGAAGGAGCGTTTCGCGGTGCTACACGACGCGCTCGGGTTCCATCCTGAGGCACCTCGTCTCGACGAAGGTTTTCGGGAGAAACTCGCGACCTGCATCGGCAGGCCGGTGCCCGCCTACGCCTTCCTCGCGATGGACTATCATCTGGACTGGATCCGGTTGGCGCTCTACCTCGCCGAAAATCCTCACATCCAGCCCGAAACCCCGTGTATGGACGCCCCCCTGAATGCAAGCAATTTCTTTGGACACGCCGGGCAATGTGATCAGGTACTGTCGTGTATTCGGCCTCTCGATGCGGCATCTCAACGCGCCGCGGGCCAGTATGGAGATACGAGGACCAGGTCCAAATCAATCTTCCGGGCTCTCAGCCCTGCCCAAATAGCTGGTTTCCCCGGTCCCGTCTCAATGATCGTTTGCCCTTACTTGTCCTCCGTCCTGCTCACATCCACCACGCCATCACGTCAAGCCGCAACCACTCAGGCAGCAGCCGTGACGGGGTCGCGATAGCTTTCCTTCTTCGTCATCAGCGCCCAGACAATGCGCGCCATCCGGTTGGCCATGGCCATGGCAACCAGCCTCCTCGGCTTGCGGGCCAGCATCCGGGCAAGCCATGAGCCCTCAGGCACCCCGCGCCGGACAGCCCAGCGGATCTCCGCCATGGCGCCGACAAACAGCAATCGCCTGAGATCGCGCTGACCCATCTTCGAGACCCTCCCCAGGCGCTGCTTGCCTCCGGTCGAGTGCTGCCGGGGAACAAGACCAAGCCAGGCCGAGAAGTCCCGGCCGCGACGAAACCCCTCCATCGGCGGGGCAAAGGCCTGGATCGCCATCGCCGTGATCGGACCGACCCCCGGAATGCCCATCAGTCGCTTCGCCTCCTCGTCCTGCCCTGCATCCGTGCGGATCCGTTTCTCAAGATCCCTGATCTTCTCACCCAGCCGGCCGATCTGCTCAAGCAGAAGCCCGGCCATCTCCCGCACAGCCTCCGGCAACGAGGCCGATGCTTCAGCAACCCTGATCGCCAGGCGCTCGACATTGGCAATCCCCTGCGGCGCAATGATGCCGAACTCCGCAAGATGACCGCGCAGCGCATTCACCGTCTGCGTCCGCTGGCGCACCAGCAGATCCCGGGTGCGGAACACCATGCAGCGGGACTGCTGTTCCTCCGACTTCACCGGAACGAAACGCATCGCCCAGCAAGTGGCCGCCTCGCAGATGGCCTCCGCATCCGCAGCATCGTTCTTCTGCCTCCTGACGAACGGCTTCACGTAGATCGGCGGCACCAGCCGGACTTCATGCCCGAGTTCCATGATCCCCCGGCCCCACCAGTGGGCGCCGGCACAGGCTTCCATGGCCACCGGGCAATTCGGCTGCGACGCCAGGAAGTCCAGAACCTTGTGCCGCACCAGTTTCTTACGGAACACCACCGATCCGTCTGCAGCAGCTCCGTGCAACTGGAACCAATTCTTTGCCAGGTCGATTCCAATCATGCTAACCTTTTCCATGGACGCTCCCTCCTTTCAGGGCTCAATCAAAGTTGACGCCACCATGGCACATTACGATGCCGCCGGGCAGGGGGCGTCCATCCCATCGTTTTCCAACCGGAGATTCGACGACTCTAGCGAGAACCAGGAAGACGTCGATCTGCTCGTCGCCTTCGAGGCAAACGACGACAGCCGGTGGGTAACGCATCTGGTGCTGATCGAGGCGAAGCACCTGCCCTGGAGCAATCCCCAGCTGAAGTCCAAGGCCACGCGGCTGGGCGGGAAATTCGGCGCCACCGGCAAGGGCCATACCGCCGTATCGCCACACTAGGTGCTGATGACAGGACGCAGGTCGGACAAGATCCGCACCGAATGCTGGCCCGAATGGGCGAAGAAAGGCGAGTTGCCGTTCTGGCTGGAGTATGAACTGCCTCGCCGCCTTGAAGCCACCCGTTGTTCGCCCGACGGAAGGCGTTCCATCAAGGGCAATCACAATCCCCGCGGTCTGCACACTGTCCTGAACCCGCTGCTGGAAAACTGCTCTGCCTGGGAAGGAAGACAGCCCGGCCATCCCGGACCAATCCGGTTTCCAGGCAAACCGGCGTCGGCCTAATCCGGGAAATCTACCGCGCTGCGCGGCAACTCAATCCGGGAAACAACAGCTCTTGACCGAATTCCAGCGTCGTTCGATAGGTTTCAGGAAGCCCACTTTTGGATACATGGTCTCGAACAATACTATCATCTTAGTTCACATTTCAGATGGCATCTTTCCGCCTATCTGAAAGCGTGTATGGACGTGTATGGACGCCCCCCTGAGTGCAAGCAATTTCTTTGGACACGCCGGGCAAAGTGATCAGGTACTGTCGTGTATTCGGCCTCTCGATGCGGCATCTCAACGCGCCGCGGGCCAGTATGGAGATACGAGACCCTACACTGCCCATGGTTGGGAAAATCCTGGGTCACACGCAGGCCCAGACAACCGCGTGCTACGCCCACCTCGCCGACGATCCGCTCCAGCGCGCGTCCGACCGCGTGGCCTCATCTCTCAAGAAGGCCATGGACGGATGACCGAGCGATCCATCTTGAGCGTGCCGCCGACGAACATACTGCATGCGCGGCGCGGCGGGCGAACCGCATGGAGTCCATCCAAATGGTCGAAGGCGTTATGCAAGCGCCGACCTCAGACCGCCGTACGACCGAATTCACGACTTCGGCGACTTGGCCATGAGGCCCACGTGATGGCACACGGCCTCGCCCGCCACGAAGCTGAAGGTTTGCTGTATACTGATATTGTGGTATGAGACTGTTTACATGGTTTATAACCAAATAAAATAGCAGACTATGAAATAACGGCTTGCAGAAATTTCGATATTAACGTATTTTGATGGTTATGAGCCGTCAAAGAACACCGCGCCTGAAACCTCTCCTGGATACCGTCCCTCCCGGCTTCATGGTGGACACACGATGGCTGAGGGCTCAGGGAATCGACCCGAAGTCCATCCACGACTATGTCGACCGCGGGTGGCTCGAACGTGTCGTCCGCGGCGTGTACCGCCGTCCGCTACCCGAAGGCGCGCAAGGCGGCCACGAGGAGTCCTGGGCGATCCCGCTTCTCTCCCTGCAATGGCTCATGAAGTACGCCGTGCATCTCGGCGGAGAGAGTGCCCTCGATATGGCCGGCTACGCTCATTACCTGAAACTCGGAGAAAGATCGCGCGTTCAGTTCTATGGCGAGGTGCCGTCCTGGCTGAAGCGGCTGCCCATGCAGACCGAGATCGTCGTGCGCCGACGCACGCTCTTTGGCGATGACCCCCTCGGTATCGACGATGCCAGTCTCGGGGCTGCGGCAACCCCGCCGATGGTGGACGTGTGGCGCTGGCCCCTCAGGACATCGTCGCCGGAACGCGCCATCCTCGAGGCCCTCGACGAGCTGCCGCGGAATGCGAACTTCGAGAACCTCGACAAGTTCTTCGAGGGGCTGGTGTCGCTCCGTCCCAGGCGGCTCAAGGCACTTCTGACGGCGTGCCGCAGCGTGAAGGTGCGACGGCTGTTCTTTGTGTTTGCCGACAGGCACCAACACGCATGGCGCAAGCACCTGGACACTTCAGGGATTGACTTCGGGTCCGGCCCGCGGGCCCTGGTAGAGGGCGGCAGAATTCATCCGGCCTACCGCATCTACGTGCCCGAGGCGTTCCTGCCCGAGACACCCCAACCGGCAGACGGCGATGCTTGACCGATACGTGGCGCAGGTTCGCCTGCTCCTGAGCACGTTGCAGGATATCGCCAAAGAGACCGTGTTCGCGCTCAAGGGCGGCACCGCCATCAACCTGTTCTACAGGGACATGCCGAGGCTGTCCGTCGATATCGACCTGACCTACCTGCCGGTGGCGGACCGCCAATCATCGCTGAAGGAGATCGACGATTCCCTCGACCGCATCGTCGCGGCGATCGCCCGCAGCAACCTGCGGATCGAGGCGCGCCGTGCCGCTGGTGGCGGCAATGCCGACACGCGGATCATGGTGAGCGACGGTCAGTCACAGATAAAGATCGAGACCTCCCCGGTGGCGCGAGGAGCGGTGTATCCGGCGACGACGATGACCGCGTCGGAGGCAGTGACGGAGCTCTTCGGATTCGTCGAAACGACCGTACTGGCATTCGAGGATCTGTACGGCGGGAAGCTTGCTGCCGCACTCGATCGCCAGCATCCGCGCGACCTCTACGATGTGAAGCTCCTTTATGAGAACGAAGGCCTGACAGCAGACCTTTTCCGAACGTTCATGGTCTACGTGGCGAGCTCAGGCCGCCCGATGCACGAGTTGCTGGCGCCAGCGACGCCTCTCAGGGAGGAGCTGTATGGCGAAGAATTCGTGGGGATGACTCGCCGGCCCGTCTCCTGGGAGGCTCTGGTCCAAACGCGTCGCCGCCTGCATGCCGACATCGGTTTGCGGTTGACCGGCGCCGTCGCGAATTTCCTGCTCTCCCTGCACGACGCCGAGCCCGACTTCGCCCTGATCGGCTTGCCCGAAGCGGCTGACCTGCCCGCCGTTCGCTGGAAGCTGGTGAACCTGGAGAGGCTCAAGCAAGCGAATCCCCGGAAGCACCAAACCCAGCGCGACGCACTCGTGAGGCTCTTCCGGTGAGCGAGGAGCAGCTGGAAGTGGTTCTGGACAAGGTTACGGTCCATCTGGATGCGGCGAGCCGGCTGGCTATGGCCAATGGCCCGCGTCGTCGCGCCTGGGGCGGGCCCGATCCGCGGGGCACCATGTAATTCCACGCCCCCGGGCGCGGCGGCAAATATGGCTATGCGTGAACTCGACCCCGCTCTCTTCGCAGTAGGCAAGAAGCGTCTCGTTCATGAAGACGCTGTCGTTGTCCACATCGAAGCCGAGCAGGTCAAACGTAAGGCGTCTGCGCAGTTGGGCGTGGGTCTCCCGCACCAGGGTCTGTTCCCGGTACAGAACCGGAGCGCATTCGAGTCCCGGTCGGGATACCGTCGTCAACGATGACGCCGCCTCCGGGGCGGTGGTGCTGAGCCTCGAGCCGGCGATGGTAGACGGACGAGACCTTCGTCGAAACCCCGCACTCCACCGACGCGCTCTACAAGGCGTCGGGCTGGACCCATGTCGGAACCACCCAGGGACGCGGCCGATACGACCGCCACACCAGACGCGATCGGCCCAAGAAGGACATCTGGATCCGGCCCCTCCGAAAAGACTGGCGGCGAACTCTAAACCGGTGACATCATCCCGCCGCCGTTACCATGTGACCGAACGAAAACCCACGCGGGGTCCCAGAGGGGCCACACGGTGCATTGACTCTGCTTACGGCATGCTTACGGTAGAAGGATGGTCGAGGGCATGGGCTAAGAAAAACCCCGCTATCCTGCTGGAATAACGGGGCGTTTTTGGTTGCGGGGGTAGGATTTGAACCTACGACCTTCAGGTTATGAGCCTGATGAGCTACCGGACTGCTCCACCCCGCGACATGACATGTTTGGGCGGGCGCAAGGCCCGCGATCGTGAAAGAATCGTGAAAGACGGAATAGTGCGCTGTTCAGGTCTGGCGGCGACCTACTCTCCCACGCCTTGAGACGCAGTACCATCGGCGCTACGGTGCTTAACCATCGAGTTCGGGATGGGATCGGGTGTTTCACTCGTGCCATGACCACCAAACCAGAACAACGCACTACACGAGACGCAGAATTCCAAAGCCGTGCTTCTACTGGATCAAATCAAGCCGGACGGGCGATTAGTACCGGTCAGCTGAACGCGTTGCCGCGCTTACACCTCCGGCCTATCGAAGTGGTGGTCTACCACTGCCCTTCAGGGAGACCTTGTTTCGAGGTGGGCTTCCCGCTTAGATGCTTTCAGCGGTTATCCTTTCCGCACATAGCTACCCTGCGCTGCGGCTGGCGCCACAACAGGTACACCAGTGGTGCGTCCACCCCGGTCCTCTCGTACTAGGGGCAGCTCCTCTCAAGTCTCCAACACCCACGGCAGATAGGGACCGAACTGTCTCACGACGTTCTAAACCCAGCTCACGTACCTCTTTAAACGGCGAACAGCCGTACCCTTGGGACCTGCTCCAGCCCCAGGATGAGATGAGCCGACATCGAGGTGCCAAACGGTGCCGTCGATATGAACTCTTGGGCACCATCAGCCTGTTATCCCCGGAGTACCTTTTATCCGTTGAGCGATGGCCCTTCCACTCGGGACCACCGGATCACTATGGCCGACTTTCGTCTCTGCTCGACCCGTCGGTCTCGCAGTCAGGCGGGCTTCTGCCATTATACTCTTCGAACGATTTCCGACCGCTCTGAGCCCACCTTCGCACGCCTCCGTTACTCTTTGGGAGGCGACCGCCCCAGTCAAACTACCCGCCACGCACGGTCCCGGATCCGGATAACGGACCGCGGTTAGACACCAAGAATGAGAAGGGTGGTATCTCAAGGGTGGCTCCACGGAAACTTGCGCTTCCATTTCGACGCCTACCACCTATCCTGCACATCGCAAGCCTGATGCCAGTGCGAAGTTGTAGTAAAGGTTCACGGGGTCTTTCCGTCTAACCGCGGGAAGCCTGCATCTTGACAGGCAATTCAATTTCGCTGAGTCCACGCTGGAGACAGCGGGGAAGTCGTTACGCCATTCGTGCAGGTCGGAACTTACCCGACAAGGAATTTCGCTACCTTAGGACCGTTATAGTTACGGCCGCCGTTTACCGGGGCTTCAATTCGGTGCTTGCACACCTCCTCTTAACCTTCCGGCACCGGGCAGGCGTCAGACCCTATACGTCGCCTTGCGGCTTAGCAGAGCCCTGTGTTTTTAGTAAACAGTCGCCACCCCCTGGTCTGTGCCCCCGATCCGCAGTTGCCTACGAACCGGGCCTCCTTCTCGCGAACTTACGGAGGCATTTTGCCGAGTTCCTTCAACGTGGTTCTCTCAAGCGCCTTGGTATACTCTACCTGTCCACCTGTGTCGGTTTGGGGTACGGTCTCATGGAGGGCTATTTCCTGGAACCGCTGAACCGCCCGAACCATATATCCAATAAGGTCGAACGATCTTTGCGATCCGTCACACTCTCCAGGCCCAGGAATATTAACCTGGTTCCCATCGACTACGCCTTTCGGCCTCGCCTTAGGGGCCGGCTCACCCTGCTCAGATTAGCTTTAAGCAGGAACCCTTGGACTATCGGCGACAGGGTTTCTCACCCTGTTTATCGCTACTCATGTCATCATTCTCGCTTCTGAACGCTCCACCCCGCCTCTCGGCTGGGCTTCACCGCATACAGAACGCTCCGCTACCGTTGCTTGCGCAACCCGAAGCTTCGGCTCGTGGCTTGAGCCCCGTTACATCTTCGCCGCAGGACAACTTGTCTAGACCAGTGAGCTATTACGCTATCTTTAAAGGGTGGCTGCTTCTAAGCCAACCTCCTGGTTGTTTTGGTTGTCCCACATGCTTTCCCACTTAGCCACGAATTGGGGGCCTTAGCTGTCGGTCAGGGTTGTTTCCCTTTCCACTACGGGCGTTAGCACCCGCAGTGTGACTGCCGGATATTGCTCCTCGGTATTCGGAGTTTGGTTAGGATCAGTAAGCCTGTGGGGCCCCATTACCCATCCAGTGCTCTACCCCCGAGGGCATTCGTCCGACGCCCTACCTAAATAGGTTTCGCGGAGAACCAGCTATCTCCGAGTTTGATTGGCCTTTCACCCCTAGGCACAGCTCATCCCGACCTTTTTCAACAGATGTGGGTTCGACCCTCCAGCAAGTGTTACCTTGCCTTCAGTCTGGCCATGCCTAGATCACTCGGTTTCGGGTCTGATCCTACGTACTCGGTCGCCCTGTTAAGACTCGCTTTCGCTACGCCTTCACCTAACGGCTTAAGCTTGCACGCAAGACCAAGTCGATGACCCATTATACAAAAGGTACGCCGTCACCGAATCTCTCGGCTCCGACTGATTGTAGGCGTCCGGTTTCAGGGACTGTTTCACTCCCCTCGTCGGGGTGCTTTTCACCTTTCCCTCACGGTACTTGTTCACTATCGGTCAGCAAGGAGTACTTAGCCTTCGAGGGTGGTCCC
>CAXXUY010000001.1:0-385000 GCA_963664715.2 Paracoccaceae bacterium | reverse complement strand
AGCACCTGCAAGAGGGCATTGAAGACCTCCTGGTGCGCCTTCTCGATCTCGTCAAGCAGCACGACCTGGTAAGGCCTTCGCCTCACGGCCTCTGTAATGGCACCGCCCTCCTCGTAGCCCACATAGCCGGGAGGAGCGCCGATCAACCGCGAGACCGAATGCTTTTCCATGTACTCGGACATGTCGATTCTGACCATCGCGGACTCATCGTCGAACAGGAATTCGGCAAGGGCCTTGGCCAGTTCGGTCTTGCCGACTCCGGTCGGGCCAAGAAACATGAACGAACCCAGCGGGCGAGCGGGATCGTTGAGCCCCGCCCTTGCCCTTCTTACCGCGCTGGCGACCGCAGATATCGCTTCCTTCTGCGAGACGACCCGGCGGGCAATTTCCTCTTCCATCCGGAGCAGCTTGTCCTTTTCTCCCTCCAGCATCCTGGTCGTCGGGATGCCGGTCCAACGCTCGACAACTGAAGCAATCTCCTCCGGCGACACGACCTCGCCGACGAGGATGTCACCCTGCTCTTCCTCGGCAGTTGACAGACTCTTTTCAAGCTGGGGAATGATGCCGTAGCTCAACTCGCCCGCCCTCGCCAGGTTCCCCTCGCGCTTTGCGCGCTCCAGCTCTGCCCTGCCTTGGTCCAGTTCTTCCTTCAGCTGGCGCGAATCCGCGAGGCGGTCGCGTTCGGCCTGCCACCGGGCAGTAAATGCCGAGGATTGCTCTTTCAGCCTTGCGAGGTCTTTTTCCAGTTTGTCCAGCCGGTCCACCGAAGCCTGGTCGGTTTCCTTCTTGAGCGCTTCGGCTTCGATCTGTTTTTGCAGAATCTCGCGATCGAGCGCATCGAGTTCCTCCGGCTTGGAATCAACCTCCATCCTGAGCCTGCTTGACGCCTCATCGATCAGGTCGATGGCCTTGTCGGGCAGAAAGCGGTCAGTGATGTAGCGGTTTGAGAGGGTTGCCGCCGCAACCAGCGCCGAATCCGAAATCCTGACACCATGGTGGAGTTCGTATCTCTCCTTGATGCCTCTGAGGATCGACACCGTGTCCGCAACGGTTGGCTCGTCCACATAGATCGGCTGGAACCGGCGGGCCAGGGCGGCGTCCTTCTCGACATTCTTGCGGTACTCGTCCAACGTCGTTGCACCGATACAGTGCAGGTCACCCCTGGCCAGGTTCGGCTTCAGGATGTTCGAAGCGTCCATAGACCCTTCAGCCTTTCCCGCACCGACCAGCGTGTGGAGTTCATCGATAAACAGGATGACCTCGCCGGCGGCGGAATCGATGTCGGCCAGCACGGCATTGAGTCTTTCCTCGAATTCGCCTCGGTATTTGGCGCCAGCCACCAGTGCGCCCATGTCCAGTGCCATGATCCGTTTTGACTGCAGGCTTTCAGGCACATCGCCCTTGAATATCCTGACAGCAAGGCCCTCGGCGATGGCGGTCTTTCCGACACCGGGATCCCCGATGAGAACCGGGTTGTTCTTGGTCCTTCGGCTCAGGACCTGCATGGTGCGCCGGATTTCATCGTCCCGACCGATAATCGGATCGATCTTTCCGTCACTTGCCAGCCGGGTCAGGTCGCGGGAGTAGCGTTCCAGAGCCTCGTAGCTGGATTCTGCCGACCGGCTGTCGGCCGTCCGGCCTTTTCTGACATCGTTGACGGCTTCATTGAGCAACTGTGCGGTCGCACCGGCTCCTTCGAGTATCTTCCGGGCCCCGGACCTAACCATGGCAAGCGCCGTGAGTAACCGCTCAGCCGGCACGTAGCTGTCACCCGCCTTGGAAGCCAGCCTTTCTGCTTCATCAAGTACCTTCGCCGCTTCCCGGCCAAGCATCGTGCGCTGATCTTCACCTGCAACCTTCGGGAGTTTCGCCAGGGCAAGATCCGTTGCCTTCCCGATTTCCTCCGGGTTTGCACCGGTTCTTCCAATGAGGTTCCCAGCCAGTCCGTCGGGGTCATCCAGCAACGCCTTGAGCAGGTGTTCCGGCACCAGCTCCGGATTGGCCGCCGATACGGCGGAATTCTGCGCCAGCTGCAACACAGCGAGTGACTTTTCGGTGAACTTCTCGGGATTCATACGATGCTCCTTTCAAGCGCCCTTTCCGATATTGCGCCCGTTCGCGGCACGCATGTCGAAGGCCTTTCCACATATTTGGTGGCCCGAATCGCCTGAATCAAGACTTCGCGGAATCCTGACAACGCGACCATTGCCCGTCATCCAATCGGAAGTTAAGGAAGGCGCAAATCGGGAGAAGAGATGAACTCGTTTGACGACCGGCTCATTGTGGCGCTGGATCTTCCGAGTGCAGAACTGGCCCTGCAGACGGTAGAAAAAATCGGCGACAGCGCACGCTTCTACAAGCTGGGGATGGGCATGATCGTCCGCGACGGATTCGATCTTGCCACCGAACTGAAACTCAGGCGAGGAAAGCGGTTGTTCCTCGACATGAAGCTCTTCGACATCGGATCTATAGTGGCCAACGCCGTCAGCGGTTTGATGAGTATCGAGCCGGACCTGCTGACGGTCCATGGTGATCCGCACGTGGTCCGAGCGGCGGTAGATGCCCGGGGTGACAGTTCGACCCGGATCCTTGCCGTTACCGTGATGACCTCCCTCAACAGACGTGACCTCGACGATTCGCTCATAGAAAGGGGCAGCGTCGAAGACATAGTGAAACAGCGCGCAGAGCGGGCGTTCGCCGCCGGAGCAGACGGCGTGATCTGTTCGGCACTCGAGGCGCCAGGCATAAGGAGGCTTGCCGCTGCCAGCGGCAAGCTCATTGTCACGCCGGGCATCAGGCCGGCCGGTTCCGGTTCTGACGACCAGGAACGAGTCGCTACCCCGGCGCAGGCGATTGCCTCCGGTGTGGATCATATCGTGGTCGGCAGGCCGGTCACCGGTGCCGCCGACATCCGCCAGGCGGTGCGGGATATCAACAACGAATTGTCATCGGCAGACGGGTCAGTCTGACTGGCCACTCGAATTCCATGCCTGTCCGGTGTAGACTTGCAGCAGTTCCAGACGGATTCTGCTTGCTTCGGGTGGAGGGATGCCTGCAATCTGCCGCGATTGCGAACGGGTTTTCGACGGCGACGGGCGATGCCCGGATTGCCGCTCGCCAAGGACAATCTCGCATCCGGAGCTCTTCGAACTTACCATTGCCCATATGGACTGCGACGCGTTCTACGCGTCGATCGAAAAGCGGGACAATCCGGAACTCAGAAACAAGCCCGTAATCGTCGGCGGCTCCAGGCGCGGGGTCGTTTCCACGGCATGCTACATCGCCCGGATCAGGGGGGTCCACTCGGCCATGCCCATGTTTCAGGCGCTCAGGCGCTGCCCGGATGCGACTGTGATCAAGCCAAGGATGAACGCCTATGTGGAAGCTTCGAAGATAATTCGGTCAATGATGGAGGAATTGACACCGGCAATCGAACCCCTCTCGCTCGACGAGGCGTTTCTGGACTTGTCGGGAACGCTGAGGGTGCACGGAGCGCCGCCTGCACTGATGCTGATAAGGTTGACAAGGAAGATGGAGGATGAGGTCGGAGTCACCGGTTCGGTCGGACTCTCCCACAACAAGTTCCTGGCAAAGATCGCGTCCGATCTCGAAAAACCGCGTGGCTTCTCGATAATCGGCCGGGAGGAAACGGTGGACTTCCTGGCAGACAAGCCGATCGGACTCATATGGGGAGTCGGCAGGGTCCAGCAAAAGCGGCTTGAGGAACGCGGCATCAGGACCTTCAGGGACGTGCAGGGCACGAGCAGGCAGGAAATGGAGGCCAGGCTTGGCGACCAGGGTGGCCGGCTCTGGCGGCTTGCGCATGGCGAAGATGCCAGGCGTGTCTCGCGCCGGCGTCCGGTCAAGAGCATCTCGAACGAGACGACACTGGCGTCCGATACAGCCGATCCCGAGATACTTGACGGCCATATCTGGCGTCTATCGGAGAGACTTGCCGACCGGGCCAAGGCAAAGGACAAGGCCGGACGAACTGTCACGCTCAAGCTAAAGCGACATAATCACAGGCTTGTCACCAGGCAGGCGACGCTCGCCGCGCCGACTCAGATGGCCGACCGCATCTACACGCAGGCAGTTCAGCTCTTCGAACGGGTCAAGGACAAGGGTCCGTTCCGGCTTGTCGGGGTCGGACTTTCCGATATCTCGTCGGCTGGCGAATCCGAGGCCGATCTCGAATTCCTCGATTCCCATGCCCGGAACCGGATGCGTACCGAACTCGCCGCAGACGAGATTCGACGCAGATTCGGCAGGAAAGCGATTCTCAAGGGCCGGGCGCTAAGATAGCCCTCACTCGGCGGCAAACCGGTAGCGGTCTGTCCTCAGTTCGACGAGATCGGCGATCACGTTTCGCAGCAGTTTCCGAAACGATGAAAAGTTCCGGTTGGGACGCAGTGTTCTTTCGTCCATGTAGAGCGCCCGGTCGATTTCGATCTGGATCACGTGCTGGCCTGCCTCCGGCCGGCCATACCTTCGAGAAATATAGGCACCCGGAAACGGGGAATTGCGGGCGACGGCCAGACCGGCAGAGGCAAATGCCGATTCTGCAAATTCGACCAGGTCCGGCGCCGCCGCCTGGCCAAATCGGTCACCGAGAATCACCTCCGGCAATGCCGATCCTGTCCTGGGCCCTTCGCATGCCACCTTGTGCGGCATCGAATGGCAGTCGAGAAGAATCGCCTCGCCGAACCGCCTGACGCGTTCCGTGATCAACTCGTCCAGCCTGCGGTGAAACGGACGGAAGAAGCGGCCCAGCCTCGCCTCCGCTACGGCCAAGGGCAACCTGCCGCTGTAGATCCGGATGCCGTCCCCGGCGCGCCGGGGAATGACACCGTATCCTGCCCTGCTGCGAGCGGTAGAGGCGATCGGCACGAAACCATCGAAGAGTTCGGCATCCAGTTCGCAAGGGGATCGGTTCAGGTCGACGAAAGACCGCGGTGCTGTGGCGCATAACAGCGGAGCGCCGAACTCCGGCGCTGCGTCGAACAGAATATCGACATATGCGTCCTCTGACGATCTGATCTGCAACGCATCGAGACGGGTCTGCCGGAGGAATTCGTCCGGATACTGGCGTCCGCTGTGAGGGCTGGAAAACACGACTGCACTTGACCCGGAACGGGGCTGGATTTCGCGATACGGGGGAAGATCAGCCAGTTTCATTCCAATTTCCCAACCACTTCCGGCAACATGGCGATTTCAATGCTGCCAACGGGTCATGTCAACCCAAAATCCGGTCTTGAGGTTCCCCGCGCCTGCAGTTGCTCTCAAGCCCGAGAGTCAATGTCGACAGAGTGCAAACCCGCCCTTCAGCCGGTCCGGCCAGCCTCGGGCCTGCGGGCAGATTTCCGGTTCCATTCCACATTCCGAGTCCTCATCCTGTGCTCACCGGCAAGACGCAAGCTGCACCTCCTGCCCAAGCATTCCCGATTGGTTGGCCCATGCCGGTTCCGGCAACGCGCCGGGTCTTTCTGTCAGCAAGGCGGCGGTGTGAAATTGAAGTCGGGGCGGGCCAGTATCGCTTCGGCCCCGCCAAGGCGCTCGATACGAAGTTGCTGATCGGAAGTGGCAAGCCTGTTTGCCTCTTCGGGGTCAACGATCGCCCTGAGTTCCTGCAGCAACTGCTTCTGGATGGTTGCCGCCTGGTGCTGTCCGGCAAGATCACACTCTTCGAAGGGATCGCTGGCAAGGCAGAACAGCTGGGGATCATGGCCGGAGTAATGGACCAGCTTCCAGTCGCCTTTTCGCAGCATGAACGTGCCGGTCACTGAACCATCATCATGCATTTCACTGAATACGGCGCGGCCTGCCGGTCCTTCCCGGGCCAGCGTGACGAGATCGTCCCCGGGAAGCCTGCTCTCACTTTCATCAAGTTCCCCGCAGGAGTTTCCGACGATCGTGGGATAGATGTCCACATGTGAAACCGGAGTATGACACCGGCATCCCTCGGGCACCCCCGGCCCTGCCATCAGCAGCGGAACGCCGCTTGACTCCTCGTACATCACGGATTTTCCCCACAGGCCGCGGTTTCCGAGACTCTCGCCGTGATCCGACGAGTAGATGACCAGGGTATCATCTGCGAATCCGCTTTCTTCGAGCGCTGCAAGGATGCGGCCAATCTGGAAGTCGAGAAACGAGCACAGCCCGTAATATGCCTGCAGTCCTGCCCTGAGGCTGCTCTCGTCGAAGTGATCGTCGTAATTCCAGGTTTCCCGGTAGTGCGAGATGACCGGGTGATCAGGCCTCAACTCCTGATCGTAGAGCCGCGGGCACGGAAGAGCCACGTCTTCGTAGAGATCATAGAATTCCGCGGGCGCAACCAGCGGGTAGTGGGGTGAAACCATCGAGGAAAACAGCACCCATGGCTTGCCATTGTCCTGATTTCCCCACTCGCGGAGCCAGCAAACCGTCGAATCGGCCACCAGTGTATCGTATCGGGTGTAGACGGACTGCCCGCGCCCTGCCTGCGCCGCGAGTTCCCTTGCTACCCTTCTCTCCCGCCTTTCAGTCCGGAGCAGCCCGTGGGTGTCTCCGATACCGTCCACGACATACATCGGGTGGAGAGACTCGGTAAATCCGCAGTCGTCCTCGGCCCTGCGATAGTGGAGCTTTCCGATCGATACCATGTCGTGGCCGGTCTCGCGCACGCGGTGATGCCATGCCCGGACGCGTCCGTCATATGGCGCAGCGCTGTCCCAGTAGCCTGTCCTGTGCACATAGTCGCCGGTAGCGATGCAGGCCCGCGACGGAACACATATGGGTGAATTGCAATAGGCGTTTGCAAAGAGGGTACCGCGCTCTGCCAACGCATCGAGGTTCGGCGTGTGGACGGTCCGGTTCCCGTAACAGCCCGAAAGCTCCCGACTGTGCTCATCGGACAGAATGAACAGGATGTTCATGTCTGGCACCTCCGCCGTTTCGTTTGCCGTAACCCCGGAGCTTCAGGTAATCAATCGGCAGTTTGCATCGGTCCCCCGGATTGCCGGGACAACATCGTGAACGGTGGCCGGATCGACCGCGGGAATTGGGGTCACTGCTCCCGCAATTCCGAAGTCTGGGATGCTGCCTTGGTTCCTCCCCTCGCCCGACTTGTAACCCACACCCCGAGCACGGTCGCGAGATATGGAAGGCACAGCAACAGATCGTGGGACACAAACGCTCCGAAGTGAATCTGCATCCGAATGCCCGTTACCCCGACCAGGCTGAAGAATGTCGCCGCCAGCGCACTGCCGACGGGATGGCCCCCGCCAAAGATCACCGCGGCAAATCCCATGAATCCACGACCAGCGACCATATTCTGAGCAAATATCTGCAGACTCCCGGCGGCAAGTTCTGCCCCTGCCAGCGCACACAGGATCCCGCCGGCACAAAACGCAATCAACCGCATGAAAGACGGGCTGGCACCGACGCTGCGGGCTGCAAACGGATGTTCGCCGGCAGCAGCAAGTCTCAGTCCGAAACGCGACCGCAGCAGCAACACCCACATTGCCATCACGGCGAACGGCATGATCAAGACCAGGATCGACAGGCCGGAATAGGGTCCAAAGGCACTGCCAATCCTTGGCAAGCCAAACGGAGCGCTTACCGCAGCCAAGCTGCCGAAAATGGTTTCGACCGCGAATGCGGTTCCGCCAATACCAATCCCGGTTATTCCCAGACCGACGATTATCTGGTTCGCCCGCAGCTTTTCGATCACGAACCACTGCAGAATGGACATGGCGACGCAGATTATCATTGCCACCAGGATGGCAAGGGCAACTGAATTGGTCAGGACAATCCCGACAATCGTTGCGCATGCCCCGACAATCATGATGCCCTCCAGCCCGAGGTGCCAGACACCGGCGCGCTGAACGATCACCCCAGCCATTGCGGCGTAGATCAGCGGAGTCCCGGAACGGAGAATCGCCACAGCGAATTCATGAAGTTCATTCACGGCGAACTCTCCATTGACTGAGCCGCAACCTGCTGCCGAATGCGACTCTCGCCGTGATCAGCAGGGCGATGGTGGCATTGAAGAGATCGATGGCAGATGCCGGAAGCCCGGCAAGAATTGGCAGGAACAGTGCGGCCGAGAATAGACCGCCGAAAAACAGGGCAGCCAGGGCCGTGGCCAGAACCGCGTAGTTGGCAACCAGTGCAACCAGTATCGCGGTGAATCCGTGGGCTGGAAGAGACCCGCTGGCAATCCTTCCGCTTGGGCCAAACAGTTCAACGGAACCAGCAAGCCCGGCCAGAGCGCCGCTGATGAGAAAACTCGCCAGGCCAAGCTGCCAGATATTCCCGCCCTGATATCGCAGCATTGTCGGATTGCGGCCGGCGAGACCTGCCAAGGTTCCGAAGGCGGTCCGGTGAACAAGCAGCCAGCCGCCAACACCCACGATCACGGCGATTGCGATGATTGCAGGTGAGACTCCGGAGGAATCGCTGATGCGCAATTCGGGAGGCAGGATCCTCGTGGATGCCTGCTGGCCCGATCCGGAGGGATCCTTCAGCGGGCCTGAAGTCACGTAGACCAGGATCAATCCGGCAATGAAGTTTCCCATGAGCGTTGTGATGACCTCGTCGGTTCCCGACCGAAGCCTCAAATATCCCGGCCACAGCGCCCAGAAGGCACCTCCAGCCATTCCTGCAACCATACCAAGAGGCACGGCAATGGCAGCAGGAGTGCCAGCCATGAAGTCAGCGACGAATGCAGCGCAGATGGATCCCATGTAGAACTGGCCCTGGGCCCCGATATTGAAAAACCCGCAACGGAACGAAATGCCCACACCGACTGCCGTGATGAACAGCGGCAGCGCCCATCTGAGACTCTTCTCAAGAGATCTGCGGCCAAGGAACGCACCGTCCAGTATGCTGTCGAACATCAGGAATGCGGAGTAGCCGGCAATCTCGAACAGGGTGCCGCAAATGACCGTAGCCAGCAGGATGAATGCCAACGGCCGCAGAACTGCATCAAGCCTGCCGGTCACGCGGCGGCACCCACCATCGCATGCCCTGCCGTTGCCAGGTCGTAGGGCGGCCGGAGATCGCAGACGATCCTGCCGGAAAACATGACGAGGATGCGATCACTGACTTCGAACAGTTCATCCAGGTCGGACGAGACAAGCAGGATCCCGCATCCCCGCGACCTGGCCTTGCGCAGGGTCGACCAGACGAATGCTGTTGCACCGATGTCGAGTCCCCTGGTGGGCTGTGCAGCGACGATCATCCCGGCCCCGTCGTCGAGTTCCCTTGAAAGGATGAGTTTCTGGCAGTTGCCCCCCGAAAGAGAGGCAGCATTCTGTTTCGGCGAATTGTAACGCACGTCCCAGTCCGACATGGAAGCCGTGCAACGTTCCCGAATGGATGCTGGATTGATCAGGCCCAGCAACGGTCCCGCAGCCAGTTGGCCCGCAGCCCAGTTCTCCCAAAGCGCGCTGGTCAGGCTGAGTCCCTCGCTGTTGCGGTCGAATGGTATGATGCGCAGCCCCAATGATCGACGTTGAGCCAGGCCAAGGTCGTTGACTTCCTGGCCGTTGATGTGGATCCCGCCATCGGAAACATCGACGAGGCCGGCAAGCGTGCGCATCAGCGTCACCTGCCCGTTTCCCTCAACTCCCGCTATTCCGACGACCTCCCCCCGCTGAACTGACAGCGACACGCTGTCCAGGCGTGCCTCGTCAGTCCTCTTCGTCGTGCAGATGCCCTTCAATTCCAGGGCAGGCTCGCTTGCTGGCGCCGAGACGCCTCCACTGTCCTGACCGGTTCTTCCGGACAAATCCGGTCGATTCGCGGCAGACATCGCCGTTGCGCCGGTCTCGATGCCGTGCCGGGCTGTTCCCATGATCATCAATGCCATTTGTCCGGGGTCGGTCTCATCGCTCTGCAATGGTCCGGCAACCAGTTTTCCGTTTCTCAGAACCGTAATGGTGTCGGCAACGGCCCAGACCTCCCTGGTCTTGTGAAGGATCAGGATAATCGTGACTCCAGTGTCCCTGAGATTCCGGATGCGCAGGAACAGGTTTTCGATGCCGGGTGGCGGGAGCACCGCCGTGGGTTCGTCGAGAATCAGTATGCGCGCGTTTGAGGAGAGTGCCCTTGCGATCTCGACTGCCTGCTGCAGTTCGATCGGCAGATCGCGAATGCGACGACGCGGATCGATGTCCATGTCCAACGCTTCAAGGTGTTCCCGTCCACGCCTTACGAGTTCCTTGCGGCTGAAGAAGCCGATACCGCCACCCGATCCGAATTCCATCGCCTCGGCAACCGTGAAGGATGGAGGCAATGCGAAGCTCTGGTGAACAAGTTCAACGCCGGAGGAGCGCGCCGATGCGACGCTCCCAGGTTCGAGCTTTCGGCCGTTGATGGACAGCATTCCCGAGTCCGGCCTGACAATGCCGGCAACGACCCTGGCAAATGTCGTCTTGCCAGCGCCGTTCTGCCCGACCACTGCATGAATTCCGCCTGCAGGAAAGTCGACGGAAACATCGGCGAGGGCAACAACCTCGCCGAATGTATGGCTGATGTTCCGGCAACTGATTGCTGGACTGTCACTGCATCCCTTGGTCACGTGACTCCGAACCGAGTTCTCCGATGATGCACTTCAGATCGATGTGTCAAATGGCACTGCGATCGATCCGTCAATGATACCCGCCCTTGCCTCCTCGATCTGTGGCCAGGCCTGTTCCGACGCCTGAACGAGTTCCGCCGGACCCTGGTCCATAAACAGCGGGGACCGTTCGAATTCTATCACGCCGGTTCCAAGTCCTGTCGACACGTGCGACCCGCCGGGCCAGTCGGGGTCCAGGGCCGAGCCGACTTCATTGTACAGAGATTGTCCGAAATCCAGGTTTACGATGCTGATCACGGATCCTGGCCCGAGTTCGTACTGCGCGGGAGAAAGGGCACTGACCATGCGGCCCGGCTTCTCGTTTGCAGCCTGGATGATCCCGCCATCAGTCGCGGCAGCATCCGTCTGGATATAGTCGATGTCTTCCAGATACATCTGGGTTGCGATCTCGTAACCCTTGGCCGGGTCCTGGAATGAACCGGCAAACGCCGCCGTGACGGTGGCATCGGGATTGACGGAGTGCACGCCCGCCTTGAGCGCGTTGAAGTCGGCATTGAGTGGAGGGATGCTGATGCCGCCGATGTAACCGATCTTTCCTGTTCTGGACAGGTTGGCAGCGAACACGCCGGAGAGGTAGCAGCCGAGATAATAGTCGTATGACACCGTGACGAGGTTTTGAATCGGTGGGTCAACCGGGTCACCGAAGAGATGGACCCACCTGGTGTCCGGGTATTGGGGGGCTACTGCCTTGACCGACTCGGATATCACCGGAAATGTTGCGACGACTATTCCGGCGCCGACATCACCGAGTGTCTGGAACACGGTCTCAAAGGTTGCCGCGTCCTGTGCATAGACGGCCCTTTTGTCAAAACCCCTCTCGCCGGAAAGCTGGTTCAGCTTGCCAATCATTGAATCGATGGGTCCGCTGTCTCCGGCAGCCTGGGTATGCACGAGGGCAACCAACCCCTCCTGGGCAGCAACAGGGAGCGGGAGCATTCCCCCGACACCGGCAACCGCGGCGGCGCCGGCAGTCGATTTCATGAAGCGCCGCCGGGTGACAGCTGGCGTGCTCGCAATATGCAGATCAGAGTTCATTTTCGTATCCTTCTCTTGGTTTGGCAGTTGCAGGAACCGCGGTTGCAGCCAATGACCCGTCCCGATCCAGCACGGGTCATGGAGTCGGCGAAAACCCGGCAGGATTCATGATCATCACGTCCTGGTTCTGGATTGCATCCAGTTTCCAAACCGAGTCGATGAAGGCCTGCCATTCAGGATCGGCGTACATCGCCTTGCGGCGGGCTTCCCGGTCAGCGAGATCGTCATAGGCCCAGATCAGGACGGTCCGGTGAAGCTGCCCGATTTCGGAAACGAAGAGACCGACGAACCTGTTCAGATGCCTTTTCTGTATTGCAAGCCCCTCGGATTCGTATTTCTTCAACCATCCCTCGACTGTCCCGGGACGAAATGTGTAGGTCCGGTGTTCAACGATCATCTGGTCCCTCTCGATTTGTACCGCTGCCGGTCACTGGCCGTCGGCCATGAACGCAGCCAGTTGTTCCCCGATCATGATTGCGGGGGCATTCGTGTTTCCGCTCGTGATCAACGGCATGACCGACGCATCGGCAACCCGAAGCCTGTCGATGCCGTGAACCCGAAGCCTGTCGTCGACGACAGCCATCAGGTCGCTGCCCATCTTGCAGGTTCCGACGGGATGGAACGTCGTCATTGCCGAAGACCGAAGCCAGGCAATCAACTCGTCGTCCGACTGGTTGTCGGGGCCCGGCTGCAATTCCCTTCCCCTGCAGTCATCGAAGGCAGGTTGACTGATGACGTCGCGCACGATCCGGATTCCAGCGATGATCGCGTCCCGGTCCGACTTGCTGGCGAGATAGTTTGGATGGATTGCGGGCGGGTCCGCCGGGTCAGACGACCGGAGGTCGATCGACCCCCTGCTGTCCGGGGTGATCGGCCCGACCCTGATGGAGAATCCGTGGTCGGGATCAACAGGTTTCTTCTTGAAGGGATTCGGAAAATGCAGGTTGGCGGTTTTTTCGAGGGCCGGCATGAAGTGCATCTGCAGGTCGGGAGCAACCAGGCCATGCCTGCTCTTGACGAATGCTCCCGCTTCGTAGGGGAAAGTGGTTGCCGTGCCGGTTCCGGCAACCAATCCCCTGATGACAGACCAGGCGAGCCGGTCGGCCCTGAGGTCGCCAAAGAGCGTGATCGGTCGTGTGCATTCATATGCGAGCACGCAATCCACGTGATCCTGCAGATTCCTGCCGACCCCCTCCAGTTCGTGCACCACTTCAATACCGTGCGTTCGCAATTGTCTGCAGGGCCGATTCCGGACAACATGAGAAGCTGCGGTGAATTGATCGCACCTGCACAGACGATAACCTCGCGCTCGGCAACGAGGACTTCAGTGTCGGCGCCGCGGGCAACTTCGACGCCCTTTGCCTCGGCATGGTCGATCACGATCCTGTTGACATGGGCATCGGTCATGACTGTCAGGTTGGACCGGCTCAGGACGGGCCGCAGGAATGCAGAAGCAGTCGACCAGCGTTTCCCGTTCTTGATGGTGAAATCGAACCGGCCAAAGCCTTCCTGTTCGGCGCCGTTGAAGTCGTCATTGACGGGATATCCTGCCTGTTGACCGGCCTCGACAAATGTTCCGAACAACGGGTTGTCACCCCTCGCCCGACAGACTGCCAGCTCTCCATCCCGACCATGGAACTCGTCCCGGCGCTGTTGGTGCACTTCCGAGCGCGTGAAGGATTTGAGCACATCGTCATAGGACCATCCGGAAAGGCCCAACTGTGCCCAGCGATCAAAATCGTGCCTGTTGCCCCGCACATAGAGCATCCCGTTGATGGTTGAGCTTCCGCCGAGGACCTTTCCTCGCGGCCAGTAGAGAGAGCGGCCATTCAGGAATTCCACTGGTTCGGTATGGTAGCGCCAGTTGTAGATTCCGGAATTGAAGAGCCTGCCCATGAGCATCGGCAGGCGCACGAGCGGATTCCGGTCGCGACCGCCGGCTTCGATCAGCAGCACCGAAATGCCCGGATCCCTCGTCAGGCGGTTGGCGACGACACATCCTGCAGAACCGGCCCCGATGATGATGTAGTCGTATGCTGTGCTGGTCATGGCTGTCACCAATTCACTGCAGTGACGCCTGACCGCCGCAAATGCGCGTTGCAGGCAAGAAACGGGTTTTCGCAGGCAAGAAACTCGTCGGCGAACGCAGGGTGGGGCCGCTCGAAGACTTGAACTCCAGCCTTTTCGGTGATGCCTGCCCGCCGCACATTGTCGGCAGCCGAATCTCCAAATGCGATGACCGCGATCGGGGAATGCCTGGCAGCCAGTTGTCCGAGTATCGCCAGGATCAGCGGACGCCACAGCGGCAGGTGCCCCTGTGACTGGTGAGGGTCCACATCCACGCTGAACCGACTGAGGGTGAGCGAAGAATTGAGCAGCAACACGCCCGACTCAACCCACCGGTCGGCGATCACGGCCGGAGATTCAAGGACAATCCGTCCGGTCTCGACCGCGGCGATGAGCCTGGGCCACTGCCCGAAGGTCGATGCAAGTTCGGTGCGTCCGGTTCGTGCTGCGGCTATCTGCAGCATGAATGCGCGCACGCTCCTTGAGAACATCTTGTCAAGTTCGCGCCAGCCTCCGGTGTTCCCGGCCTCGAAGGCCCTGCCGGTTGAAAACGCCGGGCAGGGATAGGGGTCCTGTCCAAGCAGGACACAGCGGACCTCTTCCGGCCGGATTCCGTCGAATGCCCGAAGCATATGCGCCCCGTTCGGCTCGCCCGGCATTTTCTTCCCCCGCCGCGTCGGAAAAATCGGCTCCCAGGGTTCGATCACGAGTTCGGCAGAAATATCGTCAAAGCCGAGTCTCACATTGCCGACGAATTCCCGCCAGGCCGGATCGATGTCCTCTTTCCAGCCATGCAGGGTTTCCCTCAATGCTCCCGTCAAAGGAATCAAGAACCGCAGCCCCCGGTATGCATGCACCGGCGAGACTCCCAAAATTTGACGTTCATGTCAAGTTTTTCACAGGATGGGTTGACCTTCATGTTCGAACTCCTTCGCATTGGGCGCAGTCGGACCGGTCTGGCTGGGTTGCGCAAATGCGCTTGCAACGCGCGAAGCATGGCCCGGTGTCACTGTCATTTTGCTCGCAACTCGGCTAGGAGTGCCCGAAGCCGGGCGTGCCGTACCGGGACTGCGCAGGCAAACGATCCTGGCACGGACCGGAAGCGGGAAGTCGGGGACAAGGGCGGGAATGGAGAAACCGGCCAGCAGTGAAACGGGCAAACCCGCGGAAGCGGGGATTCGTGCACGCAACGAGGCAAGGATCCTGACGGCGGCGGTTCAGCTGTTTGCGGCCAAGGGGTTTGATGGCACCCGCCTCAGCGAAATCGCCGAACATTGCGGCCTTCCCAGGGCCAATCTCTACTACTACTTCTCATCGAAGGAAGGAATCTACACTGCGCTCATCGAACGGGTCATCGAAGGCTGGGACAGGGCCTTCGAACATATCAGTTCAGACCGGGAGCCAGGAGAAGCAGTGGAAGCATATGTGCGGGCAAAACTGGAATACTCGCGCACGCACCCGGTCGAATCTCGCTTCTTCGCCAATGAAATCCTGCGCGGGGCCAGGTTTCTCACCTACAGGCACCGCCAGCACATGCAGGAGGTCACTGAATTGCGGGCAGAAATTGTCAGGAAGTGGATCAAGCAGGGCAAACTGTCGCCCGTCGATCCCTACCACTTCTTCATCATGCTCTGGTCGGCAACCCAGTTCTACGCCGACTATGGCCAACTGGCAGCTGACATCATCAACAAGAAACGATTGACGACCAAGGACTTTGCCGCGGCTGCCGAGACCATCTCGGGGATAGTCATTGACGGTTGCGTCAGAAACGGAGCGGCCTCGGCCTGAATGTGTCCAGGCCGAAGTCATCCAGTTCCTCACATCGTGCAAATGATTGACAGGTCGTCAGACCCGGCCGGTTCCCCCGTGGCAAGTCATCTCGAAAACTGCCGGGAAACGCCTTGGTGGAACCGGGTGCTTCCGGACTGCATCCGGCATGCCCGACGGATCAGTCTTGAAACTGATCGGATTGGTGAGCTGATCGTATGGGGCACGTTCGATCATGCGGCGGCGATTGCCGCCATGATATCGCTGCCGGCCAAAGCCGCCCTGGATGCTGCAGTCCGGGACGTGGAAGCCAGGCATCCTCACTGCATGATCATGCCACCATCGATCATGATCAACTGGCCAGTCATGTAGTCGCTCTCATCCGAACACAGGAAGGCGGCAGTGCCCTTCACATCATCAGGCGTCGAAATCTGCTTCATCAGCATCATGGTGTTGGCGATGTGCTCCATCGACTGGCCTTCTTCCTCGAACATGCCGATCTCGACCAGGTCCTTGTCCAGCTGTTCCCAAAGTTCTGTGTTGACTATGCCCGGGCCATAACCGTTGACGGTAATCTTGTGCTCCCACAAAGCCTTTGCCCCGCCGATGATCAGGGCAAGCACGGAGTATTTCGAGCAGCAGTAAGGAATCACGTCCAGAAACGCGGTGCGGGATACGATCGAACCGACCGGAATGATCTTGTAGGGATGGTCCTCCATGGGACCCTGGGCGATCATCTGGCGCGCGGCTTCCTGCATTCCCAGCAGAACGCCCTTCGCGTTGATGTTCATGATCATGTCCCAGTTGTCTTCATCGATATCCATGAACATACGGGGCTTGTTGACGCCGGCATTCAACACTGCGACATTTATGGAACCGAACGCTTCGACCGTCCTGGCAACCGCAGCGGCGTTATCTCCGCGGTTTGTCACATCCATTTCCACCGAGACTGCCCGGCCGTTGCCAGCGGCGTTGATACGTTTCGCAACGTCCTGCACGCCGTCGAAATTGACGTCTCCAACACATACATTCGCTCCCTGCTGGGCGAAATACAGGGCATTCGCGGCGCCCATTCCCTGAGCTGCGCCAGTGATCAGAATATTCTTCCCGGCAAGTCTCTGCGCGTCCAATTTTCTGCCCTCCCGAGGTCTGTCGTGCCAAAATTCGCTGCGAAATTGCCGCAGGACCCGAATAGACTATAGCCCAAATTTGTCCACTTTGGACAAGATCGGGCCTATTTAGTCCAATGCGGACAAAATAAGGTGCGGTCCAAACTACCCAATCTGGATAGATGCGCGCAACGAAACATACTCGTCTCGAAAATTCATGGGAGAAAGCAATGAAATTACTCGGAAGAGCGTTTTGCGTTGCCGCAGTGACAGGAATGACGCTGGTGGCCGCCACGACTTCGGCGTTTGCACAGAGCAAGGGGTCGATCATCTCGTTCAACGGCCCGGCCGGCGAAGCCTATATCGGCCGGTTTATCAAGGGCATCAAGGAAACCGCAGCTCTGAAGGGCTACGATATCAAGGTCTTCGAAAACCAGTTCAACCAGGCCGAACAGGACCAGCAGGTTCAGCAGGTGCTGGCCGCCGGCCAGCTGCCGGATGTCTTTATCTGGTGGCCGTCCGACGCGGTTGCCGGGCTCGGTTCACTGCGCGCTCTTGCAAGGACAGGAGTTCCCGTCCTGAAGATCAACCAGTTGCCGAACGAGCAGGACAAGCAGTACATATTCGGATATGCCGGTCCGGATGACAGGCTGAGGGCCCGTAACGCCGGTTACATGATGCGCGAAGCGGCTGCCGCCAAGATGGCTGCTGGCGGCGAGGGATTCAACGTCCTGGTTCTGGCCTACCCGCACAGCTATGGCGGCTACGGCCTGTCGATCAACGCCTTCAATGACGCAATCGCAGGTTCGGAACTGACGATCATCGGCGACGTGGACGAGGGCTTCGGTCAGGCCAATGGCTACAAGGGTGCGGCGAAGGCGATCGCGGCTCTGCGCGACGAAGGTATCCATTTCGTATACGGCATGGACGACGCGATCCTGACTGGCGGAATCAAGGCGCTTGAAGAGGCCGGCTACACGATGGGCGAAGACGTCATCGCCGTCGGCACGGTCTGCAACGGCGACAAGCAGTTGATCGAAGAAGGCAAGCAGTTTGGCACGACGTTGCAGTCGCCGCTTCACGAGGGCCAACTCGCCATCAAGATGGTCGAGGAGTACCTGACCACGGGCGAACTTGAAAACTACATCAACTTCACGCCGAACCCGGCCGTAACGGCCACCAATATCGAAACGGTGGCGCTGAGAGGCTACGATGGCAAGCTTTACGGCATCGACGAGCTTTGCTCGGGTGCCTGGGAAGGCTGAAGCTGAAACACTCAGGGGCGCCCGGGACCGGGCGCCCCTCTTTTGTCAGGAACAGACACAGGCAGGCTGGATCAGGGAGAAAACCATATCGGGGGAACCGCTTCTAAAGCTGACTGACGTCAGCCGCCATTACGGTGCGATCCAGGCATTAAGGCACGCCAGTTTCGAGATCGACCGCGGCGAAATCATGGGACTGGTTGGCGAGAACGGTGCCGGCAAGTCTACGATGGTAAAGATCATCGGCGGCTTCGACACCGGCTATACGGGCGAATACATTTATGATGGCCATGTCCGTCACTTCAGCAGTCCCACGGCAGCCGAACATGTCGGAATCGCCATCGCCCATCAGGAACTGAGCCTCATTCCCACGATGAGCGTGGCCGAGAACATTTTTCTCGCTGGCGACGGCGTTCCGCAAATTGCCTCCAGAGGTTACCTGGCCCGCAAGGCCAAGCCCTTTCTCCAGGAGGTTGGCCTCGGCCATGTCAACTCCCTGCGCTCCACCAACCGGCTCTCCGTAGGGGAGCAGCACCTGGTCGAGGTTGCGAGGCTCATCGCCCATGACCCGCAGGTTCTCATTCTGGACGAACCCACGGCGGCACTCGGCGAAACGGATTCGATCCGGATACTCGACATGGTGAAACGCCTCCGCGACCGTGGAAAGTCGATCATCTATGTCAGCCACAGGCTGGACGAGATTTTCAAGATTTGCGACCGTGTCACGGTGTTCAATGATGGCGAGAGTCAACCGCCCCGCGCAGCATCCGAACTCAATGTCGACAGCCTGGTCGAAATGATGCTCGGGTTTGAACTGACCGACATGTATCCCGAGCGAACGCCGATCAACCGTGACGAACCAATCCTGAAGGTACGCGATCTCTGGCCGGATGGCCTTCTGGAGCCGGTGAGTTTCGACGTCTATCCGGGCGAGATTCTCGGCCTTGCGGGCCAGCTTGGTTCAGGCACATCCGAGATACTCTGCGCAATAACCGGCACTGCGAGGGCAAGAGGCGGGTCACTTCACTACATGGGAAAGAAGTTCCTGCCGCGCCGGCCAAAGGACGCAATCCGGCACGGGATTGCCTATTGCTCCGATGACCGGAAACACGACGGGCTCTTCCTTGGCCGGCCAATCATGGAGAACATGTCGGCGCCGGCGCTTGAAACGATCTCGCGGAGAGGGTTCCTCGATGGAGCAGCCGAACGCGGCTCCACCACTTCGAACGCGGTCAAGTTCACCGTCGATCCCAAGCGCCTGCTGCAGGAAGCGGGCGTGCTCTCGGGCGGGAACCAGCAGAAGGTGGCGCTTGGCAAGTGGCTCAGCATCAAGCCGAATGTCATACTGGTGAACGAGCCAACGCGTGGTGTGGATGTCGGAGCTCGCGCCGAAATCTACCAGATCCTTCGCAATCTTGCCGATCAGGGCGCTGCCATAGTCATAGCCTCGACCGACATCCAGGAAATCAGCAACCTGCCGGACAGGATCATCAGCTACTACCGAGGCCTCCGGATCGGAGAAATTGCGTTGGAAGACATGACCTCGGCCAAGATTCTCAAACAGATAACCGACCCGTTCCACGAGGCCGGTATCACGGCGCCGGGGCAAGAACCGTGACCGATGCGACAGCCGGTGCTGACACTCGCCTGAACCTCGTCGGGCGAATCAGGCGGGATTACTCTCCGCTGGTGATCGTCATGGTCGGGCTCTTCGTGCTGGTGATTCTCACCGGGGCGGTTGTCACGGACGACTTTCTGACCTGGTTCAACATCAAGACGATAATCCGCGATGCGGCCCTGGTGGGCATAATGGCCATCGGTCTGACCTTCGTGACGCTTTCCGGCAATTTCTTCCTGCTGTCGATGAAGGAAATTGCAGCACTTTCCATCATCTCGTTTGCTACGCTCATGGGAGCGGATTGGAACCAGTGGGGTGTGGGACCGGAGGGGCTTCCGACCACATACTCGCTGGCGATGACTTTCCTGATCGCAATCCTCGTCACGATCGTCATCGCCGTCATTGCCGGAGCCGTGCAGGGCGCACTTATCGGGCTTGGCGGGAATCCGATCGTCGTTACCCTCGGCGCGGCAGGATTGTTCTTCGGGATCGGTTCGTGGTGGTCCGACAATCTCGTTGTCAGCTACCGCCGCCCGCATGGTGCAGAGTGGCTCGGGACCGGTTCCTTCTTCGGCGACATCCCCAACATAACTGTCGCATTCATCATCATTGCCATAGTGGCGGAACTGGTGCTGCGCTACACGACCTTCGGGCGACAGGTTTACCTGGTCGGTGCCAACCGAGCCGCGGGACGCGCCACCGGGCATGAGAACTTCGCAATGGCAATCAAGTGCTGCATCATCGCCAGCGTCTGCGCCGCATTTGTCGCCGTTGCCTTTTCGGGCCAGGTGAGTTCGGCCCACGTCAACTATTTTTCATCCGAGTTCGGGTCGTCCGGCGACATGACGATCATGGTCATCGCCATCGTCATGGTCGGCGGCAACTCGATCATGGGCGGCTACGGCTCGACCCTGCGCACCTCGCTCGGAGCAATCTTCATCTCGACCGTCGACAACATGATGGTGCTGAACGGATTCAACTCCGGCGCCCGCGTTCTTGCCGTAGGACTGATGATCGTCTTTTCCATCATTGTCTTTGCACTTGTCCGCCGCGGCAGCCGGGCGGTGGAATAGGAGGCGTACATGGAACGCATCAAACACTGGGTGACGGAGAATCCCGACCTGAGCTTTGCAATCCTCCTTGCGGTCACCGTCTACGTTTTCTTCGCAATCAGCGAGCCTTTCTTCTTCACGCACCGCACCGGATTCGCGATCATGGAGCGGTTCGCCGTGCTGGGCCTTGTGGGTCTCGCGCTGACGCTGTGCATCATCGCCGGCGAGATCGATCTTTCAATCGGGTCGAACGCGGCGCTGGCTGCAGTCATTACGGTTCGCTTCACCGATGACTGGGGGGCGATCAATGCTTTGCTGCTTGCGCTTGCGATATCGACCTCCATCGGGATCATCCAGGGTTACTTCATTGCGTATCTGAGAGTGCGGGCAATTGTGCTGACAGTAGGCACATTGATGCTGCTTCGTGGTGTCGCACTGTTTGCAGCCGAGGAAAAGACGGTCATGCTGACCGACTTCCGAATCCCCGACTTCATCTCAACCAAGATGCTCGGCTATTTCTCTCCCGCCTCGCTCCTCGTGATCTTCATGTTCGTCGTCGTGGGCCTGTTCATGACCTATACGCGTTACGGTCGCGAGATCTATGCCATCGGCGGCGCGCGGAAGGAGGCACTGGCTTCGGGTATATCATTGCAGCGACCACTGATCATCGTGTTCGCAATCTCGGGATTCTGCGCGGGGCTTGGCGGAGTGATCATCGGTCTGCGGTCCGGCACTGCCCAGGCACTCGGGCTGCAATACCTGCTACTGGCCGGTACGGTTGCCGCCTTCATCGGTGGAGTCTCTATCCTCGGCGGAAAGGGCGGTGTCATTGGTGCGGCGATTGGAACGCTCACGGTGAACTTCCTCAACACGGGGCTTGTCTTCAATGTCACACCAGCTTTCATGGTCCAGTTGTACCTCGGCGTTCTTCTTCTGATCGTCATCATGTTCCAGACGTTCAGCAGAGTCTTCGAGGGCTCACAGCGCCGACATCAATTGCTGAGGGACGTCGATCTGCGCCGAAATATCCTGGCAGACAGGATCGCCGAACTTCGGCGGGGTCCGGACTGACCATCAGACCGAAAGATCCATGAAGGCCAGACAGATTCCGTCCGAACCTGTTGCCAGGGAAGGTCAGGACGTGCCAGCTGCAACAGGGCGTTGAAGACAGTCATGAACCCAAGAGACGATGACGGCAGGTCCAGACCGGAAGGCCCCTTCGAAAGCGTGGATACCCCCTATGCCCTGGGGGTCAGCGGAGAAGAATTCACAAGGTTCCTCGATTTCGTGGATGCCCTTGGATCCGAGGCTGAACAGGTTCTGAGTCTCAAGCGTGGCTACGACGAAACCAGGATGGTCACGACCCTTCTGCGCAATCATGTGACGGGCAAGCTGACGACGACAAGCCTGCTGGCCGATTCTTCGGGGCTTGGATATGGCACCGCAATCCGGGCAATCAATTCAATCGAGGAGCGCGGCCTGCTCATCCGGCGACCGCGGACCAAGACCGGCAAGAGTTACTCGCTACACCCATCGGTAAAGTTGATCGACGAATGGCAGGAATATGCTCGCCGGGTACGTGGTGCGATCGGGAGCACTCTCGGAATCGGCACGCGCGGGAAAGCCGAGATCGGCGATTATTTCTTCGGGGCATCCTACTCCCACAGCAATACCATTCCGCCGCCCACACCCTTTGCTTCAAAGCTCAAGCTGCATCGCGGGCTGCGGGTCCTGGCGCATGCGGACCCGACATTCATGGCAATCAATGTACTGAAGCGGCAATTCGAGAGTCACTTCGGGATCAGGATCAACAGCCGTGCGCTGTCAATCGACCGTCTTCGCCAAGAAATCCTCGAAAACTCGGAAGGCAGGGTTTCACGGTATGACATAGTCGCCTGCGACCTGCCCTGGTTCGGTGAACTCGTCGAAAGGGGTGCCCTGATGCCGATCGACGGGCTCATATCCGGTAGCGGTACCGATCTCAGTGATTTTCACAAGGTGGCACTCGCTTCGGCCCGTTATCGAGGAGTCCAGTACGGATTGCCGGTCCAGACAACGCCGGAACTCTTCTGTGTACGCCGGGACCTCTGCAACGAGGCGGGTATCGGCATTCCGTACACCATCGCAGATGTGCTCGAAGCTGCGCGGACATTGAACAACCGGTCAGCAGGCCGGGCAGGCATTGCCTGGAACGCCGCCCGCGGAACGCCACTGGGACACACCTTCATGTTTGTCATGGGCGCCATGGGACGGCCAGTACTGAACCTCAAGAGGATCGACGACGATTTCGATGCTGAATGGGTT
Source organism: Paracoccaceae bacterium (assembly GCA_963664715.2). GTDB lineage: Bacteria > Pseudomonadota > Alphaproteobacteria > Rhodobacterales > Rhodobacteraceae > JAPOXR01. Next base: position 362,165 of record CAXXUY010000001.1, on the reverse strand, counting down.
GAAGGCGAAAACTATCGTCCCATGCTCGACAGCAACGAGGCGCACCAGACCGCCGAATACCTGCGCGAACTGATGAGCTACTCGCCCGTATCGGTCCTGTCGATGTCCTGGTATGAGCGCGCCAAGGCATTTGCCGACGGGCATGTTGCCATGGCCTACTGCGCCACTCTGCTGGCACCGCTGTTCGAACTGAACCCGGAATCGCCCGCTTACGGAACGACCGAGATCCTGCCACATCCTTACGGACCGGGTGGAAAGCCCATCGCGCCCGTTGGCGGGTATGCCATGGCCATACCCTCAAACGTGGAACCGGATCGCGTAGGTCCAATCTGGACCGCTTTGGAGGCGTTTATTTCTCCAGAATCGATAAAGCTCTATATCGAAAATGGAAGCCTGGTGAGCCCGCGGTTCAGCGTCAGCATGGACCCCGAAATCCGCCGCATCTCGCCTGTCATGACCATCGTTGACGGGATGGCGCGAACGGGAACGCTGCAGTATTGGCCGCGCCCCCCGGTACCCGAAATCACGGAGCTGATTTCCATAATCGGAGGGGAGATGCATGACATGTTGCAGGGCGCACTGTCCGTCAGGCAGGCATTGGGAAACGCCCAGGATCGTGCGGACAGGCTCATGCGCTCGCGCGGCCACTATTGAACCTCGCCAACATCACCTCGAGTATAGCGAAAGAAGGATTCCGGAATGAAAGCACTGACGCCAAACATCCTGACACCGATGGATCTTGAACCACACTGGAACTGGGAGGGCCGCCTTCCGGCCTGGGGTCACACCTCGGTGGACTTCGAACGACGAGTCGATCACGACCGGTTGCGCCGTTATCGCCTGAGCCGCACACGCGAGGCCCTGAAGGCGTCAGATTGCGGCACGCTGCTTCTCTTCGACGTCAACAACATCCGCTATGTATCGGGGACCAAGATCGGTGAGTGGGAGCGAGACAAGATGTGCCGGTTCTGCCTGCTGACCGGCGACGATGCACCATATGTATGGGACTTCGGTTCCGCTGCCGTCCATCACAAGAAATACTCCGACTGGCTCTTCCCCGATCACTGCCGCGCCGGAGTGGTCGGCATGCGCGGGACGATTCCGCCATCGTTCGGACTGATGAAGAGATACGCCGAAGAGATCGCGGGACTCATCAGGGACGCGGGCATGCAAGACATGCCGGTCGGCCTCGACTATGCCGAGACAGCGATGTTCCATGCGCTGCAGGATGCGGGCCTGAAGATCGTCGACGGACAGCAGATCATGCTCTCCGCACGGGAGATCAAGAACTGGGACGAAATCCAGCTCCTGACCCAGGCGGCCAGCATGGTCGACGGCGTCTATCACATGATCTACGAAGAACTGAAGCCGGGCATCCGCGAGGCCGACATCGTCGCTCTTTCCAACAAGATGCTCTACGAAATGGGCTCGGATGACGTCGAGGCCATCAACGCCATTTCGGGAGAGCGCTGCAATCCGCACCCGCACAATTTCACAGACCGCTATTTCCGGCCCGGCGACCAGGCTTTCTTTGACATCCTGCAAAGCTACCAGGGCTACCGCACCTGCTATTATCGCACCTTCAACATCGGCCGCGCGACACCGGTTCAGCACGATGCCTACACGAAGGCACGCGAATGGCTGGACCTCGCCATCGACGCGATCAAACCGGGCGTGACCACGGACAAGGTCGCACATCTCTGGCCGGCCGCCCAGGATTACGGCTTCCCGGACGAACTTGCAGCCTTCGGCCTGCAGTTCGGCCACGGGTTGGGGCTGGCCTTGCACGAGCGCCCGATAATCAGCCGCGCGGTCAGCCTCGAGAACCCGATGGAAATCCGAACAGGCATGGTGTTTGCGCTGGAGACCTATTGCCCGGCCGCTGACGGCTACTCAGCGGCGCGGATCGAGGAAGAGGTCGTGGTAACCGACACAGGCTGCGAAGTGATCTCGCTGTTCCCCGCGGAAGAACTTCCGATCGCAAACAAGTACTGATCATACCCTGGACGGGTCTGCCTCCCGCCGGAAGCCGCCCGTTCCTGGAGGCAAACATGAACAAGGGATCCAGGACAAACACGGAAGACTACTTGCGGATGTACCGCCAGATGGCAAGAATTCGCGCCTTCGAGGACAACGCAAACCAGCTCTATCTCGATGCCAAGATGCCCGGGCTTACACACATGTACTCGGGCGAGGAGGCGGTTGCCGTTGGCATCTGCGAAGCTCTGCGTGTCACCGACAAGATCACCTCGACCCACAGGGGCCATGGACATTGCATGGCAAAGGGCGCGGAGTTCAGGCAGATGTTCTGCGAACTTCTCGGCAAGGCGGAAGGGTATTGCCGCGGCAAGGGCGGGTCGATGCACATCGCCGATCAGTCGCACGGCAACCTCGGGGCCAACGCGATCGTGGGCGGCTCCATGGGGATTGCGACAGGGTCCGCGCTCAGGGCCAGGCTGCAGGGCTCGGACGACGTCACTGTCTGCTTTTTCGGTGATGGTGCTACGGCCCAGGGTCTGTTGTACGAGGTGATGAACATGGCAGCCTTGTGGAAGCTGCCTGTCATCTATGCATGCGAAAACAACGGGTACTCGCAATATACGAAGACCGCGGAGATTGCAGCGGGCGAGATCACTGCACGGGCCAGGGCATTCGGAATCGAGGCCCACGACGTCGACGGCCAGGACGTTCTGGCGGTCAACAAGCTGGCGACGGAACTCGTCGAGCGATGTCGGCAGGGTGAGGGCCCGTTCTTCGTTGAACTCGCCACATACCGCTACCACGGCCATCATGTCGGCGACATCAACCGGAGCTATTACCGATTGAAGGAAGAGGAACGGGACTGGAAGGAAAACCGCGATCCGATAACCCTCTTCGGTTCCTGGCTGGTCAAGGAGGGAGTGGCAAGCGAGGACGAACTCACCGCAATCCGCAATGCGATCCGGAACGAGGCCGCCGAAGCCGTGGACTACGCGCTTGAAGCAGCCTATCCGCCCGGGTCCGAGGTGGACATGCATGTCTATGCGGAAGCTTCCTGATGCGGAACATTACTCTTTCCCAGGCGGTCAACGAGGCGATTGCCGAGGAAATGCGGCGGGATGAAACCGTCTTTCTGATCGGCGAGGACGTGGCCGAGGCCGGCACGCCCTTCAAGGTGACGTCCGGACTTGTCGAGGAATTCGGGACGGAGCGGGTCATCGACACGCCGATTTCGGAGCCCGGATTCCTGGGGATTGCCGTCGGTGCGGCGATGACCGGATCAAGGCCGATCGTGGATATCATGTTCGGCGACTTCCTTTTCCTCGTGATGGACCAGCTTTGCAACCAGGCCGCAAAGATACACTACATGTCGGGCGGCAAGCTCAACGTGCCGCTGGTCGTCAGGACCAATCTGGGTGCGACGCGCCGTTCGGCTGCCCAGCATTCACAGTCACTGCATGCACTGGTGGCCCACATTCCGGGGCTGAAGGTAGCGATGCCGTCGGGCGCCCATGAAGCCAAGGGCCTCTTGAAGACTGCCGTGCGGGACAATAATCCGGTTGTGATCTTTGAAGACAAGCTGATGTATCAGGACAAGGCACCGGTACCGGAAGAGGAATACCTGATCCCATTCGGTGAAGCGAAGATCCTGCGTGAAGGCTCTGACGTCACATTGATCGGCACGTCCTCCATGCGGCAGGTCTGCGAATCGGCAGCCGATGTCCTCGCTAATGAGGGAATCAGCGCCGAAGTGATCGATCCGCGCACCATCGTGCCACTGGACGAGGAAATGATCCTGAACTCGGTGAAGAAAACGAGCCGCGCCATCGTTGTGGACGAGGGCCACCAGAGTTTCGGCGTCACGGCAGAGATCGCGACGCGGATAGCCGAAAAAACCTTCTACCACCTCGACGCACCGGTGATCCGGATGGGCGCGATGGACGTGCCGATTCCCTTCAGTCCGGCGCTCGAGGACCTCACCGTTCCTACAGTTGAAGGCGTCGCCGACACCGCCCGCAAGATCGTGGCAGGAGAACTGATCCATGACCTCTGAAGTCAAGATGCCGCAACTGGGAATGAACCAGGACAGCGCGACAATTCTGACCTGGTTGAAGTCAACCGGGGATGTGGTGGCAGCGGGCGATGTGCTGTTCGAGGTCGAGACTGACAAGGCCACAATGGAAGTCGAGGCCCGGACCGGTGGTTTTCTCTCCGGCATACGCGCACAGGAAGGTGACGAAGTGCCTGTCGGCGATGTGATCGCGTTCATTGTGGATACGGAGGCCGAAGTTGCCGCCGGGCCTGCCGATGCCGTGCCGGCAGGCGAAAGTCCCGCAGAAGACCCTGAACGGCCGGCGGATCCATGCCCCGATCCCGAACAGCCTGCAGAAGCCGAGCCCGTTCCCCGAGGTCGAGGATCCGAGGTCCCGGCAATGCCCAAGGGCAAGGTCCTCGCGTCGCCAAAGGCAAGGCGAATTGCGGCGGAACGCGGGATCGACCTCGTTGCACTGCGCGCCCAGGGCGCCACGGAGCCGATCCATGCAGCGGACCTGTCCATGATCGGGGCGGGCGGGCAGTCGGCGTTGATGGCGCGGGTGGATGGCGATGCGCTCAGTGCATTGCTCGAACGATCAGAAAACGCCCACCGTACTCAACTCATGGCGTCCTTTGCGGCAGGCGCATGGCGCTCGATCTTCGCAGTGGATGACATAACCGTGGCGCTGCTGGGAGTGGATGGTGTCTCGACGGTTCATGCCAATCCTGACCGGGGCGGTACCGGGCAAACGCGTGCTCCGGTGCTGACGCTGGTTGATCTCTGCGAGACAAGGCTCACGGCATATTCACCCGCTGTTGGCGGCGTGACGCTCAGCGTTGCACGGGATGGCACCACTTTTGTTCTGACGTTGTCCTTTGGCGAGGCCGTGATGCCGATGCCACAGGCAGTCGCATTTCTCGATGCCATGGCGGCCCGGGTCGAGGACCCGATCCGCCAGCTCCTGTGAGAGTGCTGTTGATGACTGGACATTGGATACAACCGGCATCGACCACTGGCTGCGACTTGCCTCTGTCAGCCCTGCATTCATCGATCGAAATCCTTCCGAGGACCCCATCTTCTGCCTTGGCGTTGTCGACGACTGCCCCGGTCATTCGGAAGTCGCTGCATATGCGGAGGCGCGTCCGGGCATTGGACAGGCCGAACAGAACGAGTCTTGCAGGCTCGATCTCGCCCGATCGTGCGGCAACGAAGCCTGGCCGGAGTTCCGGATGATCCAGGACAATATGAGAGAGTTGTGAGCCGTGGGTGTGGTGGCCAGCCCGTCGGTACGCAGGCTTGCGCGGGAACTCGGCGTTGACTTGGATGCCCTCGCAGAACTTCTGGGGCGCCAGACCATCGCGCGCGAGGATGTTCTGGCCGGCAGCAGCGCGGCGCCGGCAGCATCTGCGAGCAAGTACTGGGAAGTCGATCATTCCGCATGGGGTCCGGTCACCGAGGAGGCACTGAACCGGACGGCCCGGGTGGCGTTGGCCAATCTGACTGCCGCGCAGCAATTGATCCCGGCTGTCACTCATCACGACAGTGCCGACGTCACACGGATCGAGGCAACCCGAACCAGGTTGAGATCCGAGGGAATTCGCGTCACGGCGCTAGCCTTTCACGTTGCCGTCCTGGCCCGGTGCCTGAAGGAATTCCCCAGGTTCAACGCTTCGCTCTCTCCCGACGGCAAGAAGCTGATTCTCAAGGGCTATGTTCACATTGGCATCGCTGTTGACACACCACATGGCCTGATCGTGCCGGTCGTCCGAAACGCCGATCAGAGGCGGGTATCGGATATCTCGGTTGAACTCTCCGACATCGCGGACCGCGCCAGGGCGCGCCGCATCCGGCCCGAGGAGATCGGGGGCGGTTCGATGACGATTTCGTCGCTTGGAGGAATTGGAGGCGAGTCCTTCACGCCCATCGTCAATCCGCCCGAGCTTGCCATCCTGGGCATCTGCCGCATCGAAATTCGCCCGATCTGGGACGGTGGGTCTTTCGTACCGACACCAATGGTTCCGCTCGACCTCACATATGATCACCGCGTCATAAACGGCGCAGACGCCGCGAGATTCCTGGTGCGATACCGGGAACTGCTTCGTGACCCGGACAGTCTCCTGACCCTCTGGTAGGAACTCCCGGTCCACAAATCGCCGCTTGTACGTCCGAGGCCACCTCCTGGCTGCTGCCCGCCAGGTCTTCGACGTGTTCTCCAGGGTTCGATTCGCATCCGGTTCCCTGGAACATGCCGTGTCCGGCAGCAGGTCTCAATACTGCCGATCATGATACCATCAGGTTCAGATTACATGTTCTCTCGAAGGTTTCCGGCGGAAGGAAAGTCTCTGGCAAATCCATCCGTCGCGGCTGCCTCACGGTTCTGTCCGATCGTGACACGGACGCCCATGCGAGCGCGCGACAACCGTTCGGGGTTGCAGTCCTCGTCCAACATTGACCATCCTGCAATTGCCGGGTTGGACGGCAGAGGATGCCTTCCCGAAGGAGTTGGCTATTGCATTGGCCCTTCCTGATAGCTATAGACGCCCTTCACTCGGGCACCCGGGTAAAGCCCAGCGAAAGCCAAAGGGCGCGTAGCTCAGCGGGAGAGCACTACGTTGACATCGTAGGGGTCACTGGTTCGATCCCAGTCGCGCCCACCATACGCGCCTGCATCAGGAGCCAAAGGGATGAAGATCAGAAATTCGCTTCGTTCGCTGAAGTCCCGCCACCGTCAGTGCCGCATCGTGCGTCGCCGGGGCCGGGTCTACGTGATCAGCAAGTACCAGAAGCGTTTCAAGGCACGGCAAGGCTGAGCTTCACGCCCTCGATGCTGTCCTGCCGGGGATTTCCGGATCACTCGTATTCACGCTGATCGTCGATCACCTTGCCATCGTCAGGCAGGGATCCGGGTGGCCTGACTTCAACCTCTCCCCTGAGCTTGATGGTCGAGAGGACCGATTCGGCCAGTCCCGGCACCTCGTCCGTTGTCGATTCCACCAGAACCGTCATCACGTCCAGTTCATTTTCGCGGGCCACGACAATCCGCGCCCGCGAGATTCCGGGATTGCAAGCCACGAGCGTCGCGACCTGCTCCGGGTGAACGAACATTCCCTTGATCTTTGTGGTCTGGTCGGCCCGGCCCTTCCATCCAGACAGCCTCCGGTTCGTTCGCCCGCAACTGCTTTTTCCGGGCAGCAGTGACGAGAGGTCGCCGGTTGCAAACCGGATGAGCGGATAGTCGTGATTGAGGCAGGTGACCACGACCTCGCCGATGCGTCCTTCCTCGACCGGATCGCCGGTGCCGGGAGTCACGATCTCGACCAGCACACCCTCGTCGATGATCAGACCTTCATCCGGAACCGTTTCATAGGCGACACTGCCGATCTCGGCGGTCGCATAGGCCTGCAGGCAGTGGATCCCCCTTTCCCGGTAGAACGCCCGGGTCGATGGGAACAATGCGCCGCCGCTGACGGCTGCCTTGGTGATCCTGGAGAGATCGATGTCTGCCGCATCGGCGTGTTCGAGAATGACCTTCAGGTAGTCCGGCGTGCCCGCATAGCCTGTAACGCCTGCATTGGCGGCTGCCTGCGCCTGGATTTCGGTATGACCAGTCCCGGCCGGAAGCACCGTGGCACCAACGGCCCTGGCACCGCTTTCGAACATCAAGCCGGCAGGGGTCAGATGGTAGGAAAAGCAGTTCTGGATGATGTCTGCGCGACCGATGTTGCAGGCGTGCAGGAACCGGCCGATCCTCCACCAGTCACCGCCCGTCATTCCCGGTTCGTGGATTGGTCCGGGTGACAGGAAGACGTAGTCGAATTCCTCCGCAGGTCTCGTTGCCAATCCGCCATATGGCGGATCTTCAGACTGCAATCTCGAGATCTCGGATTTCCGCAGCACGGGGAGCCTCGACAGTTCATCCTGGGAGTTTATCTCCGAGGGATCGATGTCGGCCAGCAGGGTGGCAAATCCCCTCGCCTTGCGTTTTGCAGAGGCGATCAGCGCCGGAAGGGCACTGGCAATGTCATCGCGGCGCTCGTCGTCAGAGCGCAGTTCGAGCTGGTCGAAATGTCTTTCTCCCGTCATCGCGCCAATGACAGCATCTGCTTTCCGGGACCGGGAACACGCCGGATCTCGCCGCGAACCTCAAGTTCCAGCTTGACCGTCGTGACGTGCCATCCGACCGAGCCCATCCGGCTCCGGTCGGAAGGCGGGAGCCGTGCGCCTGCCCGGTCCGGCAATTCGACAAAAAGAACGTCGTTCTCTTGGAGTTCGTTCAGGATCGCGGTTCGCACGACGTCGAATTTCCATTTGGGAATCCGGACCCCCCTGCCATTCGGGGAATTCGGCGTGCGGCAGGCGACGCGTTCCTCCCCGCTGCCTAGTTCAGCCATCGCTTCCTCCGCCTGTAGCTGCGAACATCCCGGTACGACTTGCGTCCGGTCTCCGACATGCCGAGATAGAATTCCTTGACATCCGGGTTTTCGCGCAATTCCCCGGCCGGGCCGTCCATGACCACCCGGCCCGATTCCAGTATGTATCCATAGTCGGCGAACCGGAGGGCGACATTGGTGTTCTGTTCTGCCAGCAGGAAGCTGACCCCTTCCTTCTCGTTCAGATTGCGCACGATTTCGAAGATCTCCTCGACCAGTTGCGGGGCAAGGCCCATGGAAGGTTCATCGAGCAGGATCATTTCCGGTCTCGACATCAGGGCCCGTCCGATGACGCACATTTGCTGTTCACCACCCGAGGCATATCCGGCCTGCGACCGTCTCCTGTCCTTCAGTCGAGGAAAGTAGCTGTAGACCAGCTCGAGGTCGTCATTGATCTTTGCCTTGCCGTCTCGGCGGGTAAAGGCGCCGGTTACCAGGTTTTCTTCCACGGTGAGATGCTCGAAGCAGTGGCGTCCCTCCATGACCTGGATGACCCCCATGCGAACGAGTTCCGACGGATTCAGGTCCTGGACATCCCGCCCGCGGTAAACGATGCTTCCCTTGGTCACCTCGCCGCGCTCGGATTGGAGCAGGTTGGATACCGCCTTCAGTGTCGTGGTCTTGCCGGCCCCGTTGCCACCGAGCAGTGCCACTATCCCTCCCTCGGGAACCCCGAGGCTCACGCCCTTCAGGACCAGGATGACGTGGTTGTAGACAACCTCGATGTTGTTGATGTTGAGGAGCATATGGGTAGAGGCTTCCGGCATGGTGCAGTCGGGCAGGCAAACAGTCGTTGGTCTCGGGGCAGTTCCGGCCCGTTGCCGGGCCGGAACGGTTTGGTAAAGTTCAGCAGCGCGGCTCGATATTGTTCTCGGCAGCGTAGGCCGCTGAATCGACCTTGACCAACCGGTTCACGAGATCCTTGTCGGACTGGATCATCTCGGTAATGATCCGCCACTCTCCGGAATTGGCATCCCATTGCTGGACCATCGCGATGCCCGGTCCGCCGTGGTTCTCGCAGGTCACCGTGAAGGATGGGGCAAAATTCGGGAGCCCGTGTGCCGCCATGATCTCTTCGGTAATCACGAGAGCCTCAAGCCCGTCGCGCATCATTGCAGGTGTGATGTCGGCAACTCCATGGATTTCCTGGGCGGTCTTGATCGCCTCGGCAATCAGCAGGCCGCCATAGAGTGCCCGGTTGTAAAGGACCGACCCCAGCTGGTCCCCGGCACCGGCTGCCAGCCCGGCATCGACGACATATTTCTGCAGATCGTCGTAGATCGGATAATCGGTACCGACGCCGTGCAGCGCCAGTGCCTTGTAGCCCTGGGCACCCTCACCTGCCGGATGAACATCGTTTTCCGAGCCTGACCACCAGACTCCAATGAAGTTCTCCATCGGGTAGCGGATGTTGGCGGCTTGCTGGATTGCAGCGGCGTTCATGATTCCCCAGCCCCACATCAGGACGTAGTCAGGCTGTTCCCGCCGGATTTCCAGCCACTGGGATTTCTGTTCCTGGCCCGGATGATCTACCGGAAGCAGCATCAGTTCGTAATCATGGATACCCGCAAGTTCCTCGAGCGTCCGGATCGGTTCCTTGCCATAGGCGGAATTGTGATACAGCAGGGCGATCTTCTTTCCGGAAATGTCGTCGTCATTGAGCGACAGGATGTGCTTGATCGCGATCGACGCGCCATCCCAGTAATTTGCCGGAAAGTTGAACACGTGGCTGAAGATCGTTCCGTCAGCCGCCGCGGTTCTGCCATATCCCATCGAGTGGATCGGAATTCCGTCTGCGGTTGCCCGCGGGATCAGCTGGTAGGTGATTCCGGTCGAGAGCGGCGCGTAGACCAGTGATCCCTCGCCCTTGGTCGCCTCGTAGCATTCCACCCCCTTTTGCGTGTTGTATCCGGTCTCGCAGTCGAGGATCCTCACCGGTACTCCGCCGATGCCACCGTCCCTTTCATTCAGCAGCGTGAAATAGTCGGTGAATCCGTCCGCGGCCGGTATGCCACTCGGCGAATAGGGACCAGTCCGGTAGCTGAGCCACGGAATGACGAGGTCCGCGAGTGCAGCCGGCGCTGCCAGCGACATGATGCCAACGGCCATTGCCGCAATCTTGAGTCTCATGTGTATTCCTCCTTCGAAATCCATATTCGCGAAACGTAACCCGAATACTCGCTGTTGGCTAGGGTTAGCAGCCGTGGGGTCTCCCGCCATCCTCCGAAGCTCTTGTCCGGGTTTCAATCCGGCAGCCAACGGAAACCTGGCGGGGTTCCACGAGGCGTCAACCCTGAAATCTTCCCGAGCGCCGGGACCGGCATGAAGCCGGTGACGTGACGGACCTGCCGGTTGTGCCCGATCCGGTTCGAAGAGATCAATGCACCCGGTGGGTCGGAAAATGAACACTGACGAGTCCAACCGCAGGGGAGCACTCAACACGCCGTTGAAACCTGTGGTCCAAATCTCACTATTGCCAAACAGACTCATCATGCTCCGGCCATTTCATATTGCCGCCCATTCTCGTCTTGAAAGTGGCGGTCGTGGATCGCCTTGCAGCGCTTGAAATCGATGTCGTGTGCCGGAAGTTCTTCTTCCGCAAGCAAAGAGAACATCAACGGCCCAAAATGGTCCGGTTCATCCCGATCAGCATGTCTGCCCGGTCTCGAAGAACCTGGCTGCCAGTAGAGCAGGATGAACCATCAGGTCGTCTCATGTTTGAGCGAACGAGTGATTTCCTTCCGAAGAGCGTCGCCCATCAGGCCTGACGTCTTGAGCGAATTTCATGTACGATCAGACTCTTTCGTGAGCACCAGGCCTTCCACAGCCGAGAACTTTCTTGCCTTGGAAGAGCCGATTGCCTTCGAGGATGATCGACTCTTGCCGATGGTTCGCTTCATTCTGCGGTTAATTTCCTCGGGGCTGCGCGGTTGCCGCAAGCTGTCAAGGAGTGCCCGAGAGGGTCAAGTCCGGGCCTGGCAAGACTTGCCCCAGCTGGTTTTCTCTTCGCTCGTTCATGCTTGCAGGCGTACGGCACACCGGGCAACACGCTGAAGGTCGGCAACACACCAGACACGTCGCTAGTTGCCGTGAGGAAATGGCCAGAGCCTGAGCTTTTCCTTGATTATCCTCCAGAGCTGGGAAATTCCGTGCGGCTCGACAATCAGGAAGAATATGATCAGGCCGCCCACGATCACGAATTCGAAATGGGTGGCGATCGCGGTATCCCAGTTGAGCCCGCCTACGAGGATGTTCTTCAGCAGCACGGGCATCAGAACGAGAAATGCCGCGCCGGCGAAGGAACCAAAGACTGACCCGAGTCCGCCGATGATGATCATGAAGAGGACGAGGAAAGACTGGTTGATGCCGAAGGCCTCGGTCACCTCGACTGCGCCAAGGTAGATTGAAAAGAACATTGCCCCTGCAACGCCTATGAAAAAGGATGACACGCCAAAGGCCGACAACTTGGCCTTCAGCGGGTCGACACCGATGATCTCGGCGGCGATGTCCATGTCGCGTATCGCCATCCAGCTCCGCCCGACCGCGCCGCGCGTCAGGTTTCGGGCAATCCAGGCGAACACAACGACAAGTGCCAGGCAGAACAGGTATTTGACCGCCGAATCGGCGTTCGGTCCGGTGATCGGGATCCAGAACAGTGTCCGCTCCGGAGCGTTTATCTGCCCGGAGGCAGAATAGTTGTAGAACCACGGAACCTTGTTGAACAGCCAGACAAGGAAGAACTGCGCGGCGAGGGTTGAAACCGCAAGGTAGAAACCCTTGATCCTGAGCGATGGCAAACCGAATACCATGCCGACCAGGGCAGTGATGAAGCCGGCGAGGATGATGCAGAAAATGATGTTGAGGCCCGGAAACGCTGTCATCAGCTTGTAGCAGGCATAGGCGCCGACAGCCATGAACCCGCCGGTCCCCAGCGAGACCTGGCCGCAATACCCGGTCAGGATGTTCAGTCCCAGGGCGGCCATCGACCAGACGAGAAACGGTATCAACACCGCGTTCGCCCAGTAGTCATTGATCAGGAACGGGACTATCCCGAAGGCCACGGCCAGCACGACGTAGTACCTGAAGCGGTCAAACGCTATGGGAAAGGTCTGCGCGTCCTGACTGTAGGACGTGCTGAATTCACCTGCCTCTCGATAGAACACGGTTCATACCCTCTCTATGATCCGTTCGCCGAAGAGTCCCTGCGGCCGGAAGACCAGGAACACGAGGGCAAGCACATAGGCAAACCAGTTCTCGGTCGCGCCTCCGATTACAGGTCCGAGAAGGAAGTCGAACAGTTTTTCTCCCACGCCGATGATGAGGCCACCGACAATCGCGCCCGGAATCGAGGTAAACCCTCCAAGCATCAGCACTGGCAGGGCCTTCAGTGCAATGAGTGACAGGGAGAACTGGACGCCGGACTTGGCACCCCACATGATCCCGGCAACGAGTGCGACGAAACCGGCTATGGACCAGACGACGATCCAGATGAAGCGCAGGGAAATCCCTACCGACAAGGCTGCCTGGTGGTCGTCAGCCGCGGCGCGCAGGGCCCTGCCGACCCGCGAGTACTGGGAAAATACGGTTAGCGATATCACCAGTATGGCGGCCACGACAGCAGCAACGATGTCGAGCCGGTCTATGAAGAAACCGTAGCCGAGCGTCTCAAACGTATAATTGTCGATCGTCTCGGAGATTCCCTGCGGAATCCCCAGATCGATCTTCTTGATTTCCGCACCCCACATCAGGTCACCGAATCCCTCGAGGAAGTAGGCAAGTCCGATCGTTGCCATGAACAGGATGACCGGTTCTTGGTTGATCAGGTATTTCAGCACCAGCCTCTCGATCGCGAGTGCCAGCAGGACCATGACCAGCAGGGTCAGCAGGATCGAGAGGATCGCCGGAAGATGCCAGCCGAAATGATGCACGTTCGTCCCGAAAACAGCGTTGATGAGATGGGCAAACGGTACCTGTCCGGTCTGGAATCCGACAAGTGTCAGCGCCGCGAACAGCGCCATGACACCCTGCGCGTAGTTGAAGACGCCGGAGGATTTGAAGATCAGGACAAAGCCAAGAGCAACCAGTGAGTAAAGCACTCCTGTCATCAGGCCGTTGAGCGAAACCTCGATTGCGAACAGCAGTTGCTGGTACAAGATCCTTTCCTCCTCAGCCCGACCTAGTGGGAAACACCGAGATACGCCTGGATGACGTCTTCATTGTTTCTGACATCATCCGGCGAGCCATCGGCGATTTTCCGCCCGTAATCCATCACCATCACCCGGTCGGACAGGTCCATGACGACGCCCATGTCGTGTTCAATCAGCGCAATCGTGGTTCCGAACTCGTCGTTGACGTCCAGGATGAAGCGACTCATGTCCTCCTTCTCCTCGACATTCATTCCGGCCATGGGCTCATCGAGCAGCAGCAGCGTCGGCTCCGCAGCCAGGGCTCTTCCCAGTTCCACCCGTTTCTGCAGCCCGTAGGGCAGCCTGCCGACCGGGGTCTTTCGTATCGACTGGATCTCCAGGAAATCGATGATCCGCTCGACCTGTCCCCGGTGGACAGTCTCCTCCCTTTCGGCCCATCCCCACCACAGCGCGTGGCTGAACAGCCCGGGTTTCATCAGGGTAATGCGGCCTGTCATGATGTTGTCGAGCGTGGTCATGCCTCGAAACAGCGCGATGTTCTGGAAGGTTCTCGCAATGCCCTGCCGTGCAATCCGGTGGGGCTTCATTTCCGGGCGCCGTTCCCCCTTGAACCAGATTTCACCCTCCTGCGGGTGGTAGAACCCGTTGATGACATTCAGCATGGAGGACTTGCCTGCGCCGTTGGGGCCGATGATCGACCTGATTTCGCCTTCCCTGATGTCGAACGACACGTCCCTCAGCGCCTTGACGCCGCCAAAGCGCAGCGACACGTTCCTGATATCCATCAGCAAGGCCGTGTCGTTCTTCCCTTCCGGAGGCGTCATCCGCTGCACGCCTCCTGGCCAAGATCTGAAACCGGCACAGCCATCATTCCGCCGCCATTCGGGCTGCAGGAGTCACGACCGGCACATCGCAGATCTTCAGTGTCGCGGCGATGCTGCCCCGTCTGCCATCCTCGTATGTGACTTCGGTTTCAGTGTAGATTTCGTCGCTCCCATCATAGAGCGCGTCAACGAGATCGCTGAACTTTTCGCCGATTATCCTTCTCCTGACTTTCCGTGTCCGGGTCAGTTCGCCGTCATCGGCATCGAGTTCCTTGTGCAGCACCACGAACCGGCTGATCTGGCATCCTGACAGCGCTTCGTCGGCTGCCAGGCTGCGGTTGGTCTCGCTGACATGCTCGGCGATCCTGTCAAGGACCTGCTGGTTTGCCGCGAGTTCCTGGTATGACGCATAGGCGATGCCGCTGCGCTCGGCCCAGTTTCCCACCGCGACAAGATCGATGTTGATGAAGGCAACACAACTGTCCCGTCCCGCACCGAAGACGACGGCCTCGAGGATGCTCGCATGGAATTTCAGCTTGTTTTCGACATATTTGGGGGCGAACAGGCTCCCATCCTTCATCCGGCCGACATCCTTGGCGCGGTCGATGATCCGCAGGTGTCCCGTGCCGGATTCGAAATACCCGGCATCGCCCGTGGCAACCCAGCCATCGGGATCCTTTGTCGCCGCGGTCGATTCGGCATTCCGGTAATATTCGACGAAGGTGCCGGGCGACCTGTACAGCACTTCACCATTGTCGCCGATCCTGATCTCGACGCCAGGGCTGGGCACGCCCACCGTGTCCGACCGCACCTCGCCGTCGGGCTGCTGGGTAATGAACACGGACGCTTCTGTCTGCCCGTAGAGCTGCTTGAGATTGACACCGAGCGAGCGGTAGAAGTCGAAGATCTCCGGTCCGATCGCTTCACCTGCGGTGTATCCGACCCTGATCCTGGTGAACCCGAGGGTGTTGCGAACCGGCCCGTACACGAAAAGGTCCCCGAGCCAGTATTTCAGCCGGTCGATCACGGAGACATCGCCGCCGGACATGAGGGTGGGCCCAACCTTCCGGGCGTGGTTCATGAAGTACCGGAACATGCCCCTCTTCAGCCTGCTGGCATCTTCCATCCGGATCATGATCGAGGTCAGCATTGCTTCGAATATTCTCGGCGGCGCGAAGTAATAGGTGGGCCCGATCTCGCGCAGGTCCGCCATCATCGTGTCTGCCGATTCAGGGCAGTTGACACAGAATCCCGTCCAGTAGGCCTGGCCGATTGAGAATATGAAATCCCCGACCCATGCCATGGGCAGGTATGCCAGCACCGAGTCTTCCGAGCGCAGCTTGTCAAACTCGGATGAGGATCGGGAGGCGTAAAGGATGTTGTTGTGCGACAGCACGACGCCCTTGGGATTGCCGGTTGTCCCGGAGGTGTAGAGCATCACGCAGGTGGTATCGCCCGAAAGCCCCTTCATGCGGCGGTCAAGTTCGCTCCTTGTCTCTTCACTGGCATCCCGACCCAACTCCTGGAGGTCCGCGAAGGAATGTAGCTTGCCGTGATCGTATTTTCTCAGGCCACGCGGATCGAGATAGATGACCCGTTCAAGCCTGGGCAGCCTGTCCTGGATCTCGATGACCTTGTCGACCTGTTCCTGGTCATCCGCGACAACGATCCTGGCCTCCGAATGCTCAAGCACGTAGGCCATCTCTTCAGCCACGGCATCCTGGTAAACTGGAACCGGAACTGCACCGTTCATCTGGACGGCCACCATTGACCAGTAATGGCGCGGCCGGTTTCGCCCGATGACGGCTACGTGATCCCCCGGGGACAATCCAAGCTCGAGCAAACCGAGGGCGAGTTCCCGGGTGTTGGCAGCGACTTCCGCCCAGGTCCAGCTTTGCCAAATGCCGAATTCCTTCTCACGGTTGGCAGGGCGGTCGGGAATCTCTCTGGCATTCCGGAGCAGAAGAGCCGGTACTGTGTCTTCTCTGTGTTCGGAAGGAGATTTACCCATGATCCGATGACCGGTCCTGATTCCCGTCCCCTGGTTCGCCGATCGCCAGGAGTTGCAATCCTTGCGCTGTACTAGAATGCGACTCTAGTTGACTCGGTACGCGATGCAACACGGGATATAATCAGCCTGCCGTGGACAACCCTGCGCGGGGAGCATTCTGGGGGTCAGGGCAACAATTGCAATTGCCGGTCATCTGCCCAATCCAGCAACCGTACCAAGAGCCCACGCTGACGGGTGCACAGACCGAGCAATGGATAGTTGAAATCCGGAATTCTAGCCGAAGCGGAATGAAAGTGGTCAGTGATACTTGCACATTCTGGGACCAGGTTTATCCGGTGGCCAAATATGAAGAGCGATTGCCGCCGATACCATCAGAAGGAGTGGCGCAGCGATAGCCGGATGCCGTGTCCTTTCAATCTTGCCCAAGTCTGTCCAAGAGTAGTCAACGGTCTTGGCGGCCGGCTGCCATCTTTCCAGACAACTTGGCCTTCATCAGTTCCGGTTCGAACCTCGCCAAGGTCGGTGTAGCGCCATGCAGCTTCAAACGTCACCCGGTCGTTGTGTGGGATCGAGTATCCCGCTGTAACCATCCAGGCCTTGTCTACGTGGCTTGCCCCCGGCAAAGTTGTGATTGTTGCCGGAAATGTTGTTGTCTTGGAACTGACCTTGTTTCGTACGGCACCGAACCCCACCCCGATGAATGGTTGATAGTGACCCGCAATCGGGAACCAACCCTTGTCAAGATCAACGAAGGCGGCTGCCATCGCAGAAGCCGAAGACAGTGTCACATTCGCTGATTGTTCCCGACCGGAGGCAAGAAAGTTCGCTTCGCCCGAAAATGTGACATGTGGCCTGTACTCGACGAGGAACTCGAAACGCGCAGGTGAATTTGCATCGTATCCCACCCCGAGTTCCAGAACCACAAGTGGGCCGAATTCACCTATCGAGTGATAGGGAACCCCGTGGTCGCAACCGTAGTAATGCCTTGCGCTATGGCAGTCATCAGCATCCGCGAACCTTGCTGAGCGCGGATCATCAATTCCCAACCCAGTTCGCACGTAATATTGGCCTGAATCTGCAGCACTGGGGCCATTGCCCACTACCAGGGCGGCCACTGCAAGTCCCGCAGCCAAGCTGTTTCTGAATCCTCCGACCAGTTCGATCACGCGCGACACCAGGGGCTTTGCCGTGAAAACAGGTTCAACAAATTGATCACGATGTTTGGAAGCCTCACGGCACAAACAAAAGTCATTGCTCCTGTTGCCGGCCCATCCTGTGGGCGTTTTCATTCTCGCAAAACGCAGGGCTGGCACGGCCAGTTGTCCAATGCCCATTTGCCCGCCCAATGTCCTCTGGCCGAGACGACATCCGGCACTGTCCAATCCGGGCTTCGGATTGGTGCTGAGAAATACACTTCCGGCCCAACGGCGTCGTTCGACGCTGTTTTGCCAATGAATATTTCGGAGCCGGGATTCTGCTGGAAGCATTAATCCAGTCGGCAATTGTTCGCGTTTGGAAGACCTTTCCCCGAAAACTGATGTCACCATGGCCCGCCTGCTGTGATTGTTGGCAATGGTCCAATTCTCATGACCGGAACCAAAGCCAGACAGGAGTCCGCTCATCTTGGGACCCTGGGATTCAAGGAGACCTGCTCGCCTCTCAATTGACCAAAAGAAACTGCTCATATCACTTCTGGCAATTCTTCTCTCTGCACGTGAATCAGACATGCAAGGGAAGGGCAAGCAGTTATTCCTCTCCGAGTCCCATTTGGCTCCTATAGTGACAAAAAGCACAACATCTGCGGTATTTGGGTCACAGTTAGGCTAGATATATGGCGGTTTGTCGCGAAGACCTGCTTTGGAATCTACACCTCGCAAGTTCCGTTTCTGCAGAACGATGACAACTGTTTCATTCAATGGGGTATGCCCGGATGAGTTTCAACATTGCTCTGGATTTCGGGCGCGAACGCACAAGGGCAACTGACGAAATCCGGCTGTTTTCGTTTTCCAATTGCGTTGAACTCAGCGACTTCCTGCCTTCCTGCAAGCGCAAGAAGGAGCCGAATTGTCCGTTCGGACCTCGTATCCTCGGCCCAATGCCCGGAACTTCCATCTCTGTTGAGTGCAGCAGTGACTTCACCGTCACAGGGTTTGCCTCTTCCGATCATGCTCCTCGTGCGGAGTTCGGAATTCGCCACCTTCGACGCCCTGGAAGCACGCAATTTCAGCTACTCCGTCTCGGTTCCCAATTCCGGAAACCGAATTCTGCCAGCAGGCAAGTCTTCCCGTGGAGTGGTAGCGCTTCCGGGATTACGCGGCTGCTTTCTTGCCGGCGCCGGAGCCCTTGCGGGTTGCAAACCTGCGACGAACATAAACGACGCCACTCTCCTTGCGTATATCGAATCCCCCGGATTTCTCGACCAGTGCGCTCAGGTTTGCACAACCGAAACTACGTGGATCGAAGTCAGGCCGCGCTGCCTGGATGCGAGTTCCAACCAGCGCGAGATGAACCCAGCCTTCATCATCCGGCTGCCCAATCGCACTGGAAATGAACTTGCGTGCCTTGCTCGGCGAATCCTTCTTTGCGACCGCAGCCTTGCCCGAACCAGCGGCGTCTTCCTTTACCTCCGGTTCGGCCTCAATCAGGTTCTCGACATATATGAACCTGTTGCAGGCGTTGCGAAATGCTTCGGGCGTCTTCTTTTCGCCAAATCCGTAGACTTCCATGCCTTCCTCACGCAGCCTCTGTGCCAGGCGCGTAAAATCACTGTCCGAACTGACGAGGCAAAAGCCGTCAAGCCTGCCTTTGTGCATGAGATCCATAGCATCGATGACCAGGGCTATATCCGAAGCGTTCTTGCCCCTCGAATTGCTGCGCTGCTGGTGCTGCAGGATCGCCAGTGACTGGATCGCATTGTCCCAACCGTGCAGCCGGCTCTCCGAAAAGTCGCCGTATATTCGCCTGACATTGGCCTCGCCCAGAGTGACGATTTCATCGAAAATCGCCTGGGCATAACGCTGACTCGTGTTGTCGGCGTCAATCAGCACGGCGAGGCTATTTGACCTTGAATCGGCAGGCATATTCAGTCCTTTCGGTGTCGTAGTATCACGACAGAGTTCAGAATGTCTTGAAAGAGGATGGGTATTCCAGTCGGCGTGATCAAGGCAGTTGGAAAGAAGCTTCGCCCGCACAGGGAAGTGCGTTCCCGGACTCTGGCGGCAAGGAACCTTGGCTCGAGTTCGCCAATTCCCAAGTGGTAGAACGCACAACCGGAACACACTCTACAATGATGCCAAGCAGGATTTGCACTTGCAACATGTAAGGACTCCAGAGTGCTGAAACCGTCAGCACTGTTCCAGAATTGAACCTGCCGCGGCATGTATCCAGTTCGTTGTTTCAATGATCGACTACGCGATTACGTGGCCCGATATACGGCTTGAACAAGACTGACAACCAAGGCGGCCTCCAGAACGGATCAACAGTGCGTGCCCCTGTCCGAGCAAAGTCCGACCTGTTCCGCGTCACTACTGTTGCATCCCTGGAAAGCGCCTGAGCCTCGATCATGAGATCAGCACCAGATTGTCCAAATCGGGCGGCAAGAGTTCCCCAGATCAGTGCATCCTCTGCCTTGAACGCCAGTACACGATCAGAAAATACCTTGATGGTTCGTTCCAACCAAGCTCTGCGATCGGCGGCGAAATCAGGATTGTGTTTCTCCTGCAAGCAGATGCCGCGCTCGATTTCACCCAATGTGATAACGCTGATGTAGAGACTCCCCTCTGCTATCGCTGCCATCCAAGCTGCCACCTTCGGCGTGCGTTCGGCCCGCCTCAACGCCGAAATTACATTGGTATCAAAATTGTCCCTCAGCCCGGCTTTCCCGATTTTATCGTCCAAGGCATAGCTCTACACTCAATTCCAGAACCGCTATAAAGCGTAATAGGGGCAACTTTCCGGGAATTGCGTTTCGTATGAGAGGATGCGTCAGGCTGTGGCGCGGCGTGTGATGATCTCGGCAAGCCTTGGCACTTCGGCGGCACCGGCAACGCCAAGGCGGTTGCACAGATAGTCCCAGAACGGCACGCCGAGCTTGTTGCAGGTCTTCAATGCCCCGAGACAGGCATCCCGGGCCGCACGCCCGCTCTCGCTCCGGGATCCGAACGAGATCTTCCGCCGGGTGACATGGGCCCGGATGTCATTTTCGGCCAGGTTCGAATTCAGCGGCGTGGCCGGATACTCGAGCACCCGCAAGAGCTCATCCTTGTTCGCCCTCAGCCGCCGCAGCAGGTTGTCGAGGCTGGCATGGCCGGTCCGCCGTCCGAAGATCTCGTCGAAGCGCAACGACAGTGCCTGGGCCCGTGTATTGCAGGGGGTCTTCCTGTAGGCAGACAGTTCCCGGTAATAGCCCCAGACATCATCCAGCACCGCATCCACACGCATGCGCTGGAATTCGGAACTGCCCCCTTGCTTGCGAACCAGTCGCTCGGCGTGAACCCAGCAGAGAGAGTGGGCATCGCCGACATTGAACTGGCCGGCATCGTCGCTCAGGATCACGGTTCCGGCAATGCGACCGGCATCGCAGATGCTGCCCCAGAGCGCACCCTCGGTGGCGATCTTCACCGGGTCCGGAAACACCTTCATGCGGTCAATGCCGAGTGCGGCCAGATGGGTCCGCCATTCATCGGCATCGGCAAAGCGCCGCTGCCGGTCCGCGGCGAGACGCCGGACCGCCTTTCCTGTCAGCTTCATGCGCCGCATGTATTCGAGCCCGGCATCATTGACGCTGTAGGCCACGTCACCGGCACAGAGACATTCGAGAAAGTTGAGGCGGCTCTTCGAGCCGGTCGACCTGAAATGGGTGAAGACATCGTTGCCGATCACCGTGCAATAGCCGTTTGCCGCCCTGTGCCGGGCGCCGGTATCGTCGACATTGATCCATGCCGCATTCTCCATGCCTGCCCTCAGCACCTCCTGCTGCTCCTCGACGATGACCCTCGTGTCCCCGTTCAGGAACCGCCCCACCTGGCGAGCGGATATCTCAAGGCCCAATCCGTTCAGCAATGCCGCGATGCGCTGCACCGTCGACTGGCACTGGTGATACAGCATGATCACCAGCGCCTTGACGCCGGGACCATACTGGCTGCGTCCCGCCGCCACACCCGGCGCAAGCGGCGCCACATGGCGGCTGCCGTCCGGAAACCGCCACACCTCCCGCCGCCAGGTGACCTCCTCGGCGTGGAACACGATGTCGCGGACAGTGTGCGCCTGGTAGCCCCTGCGTTCCGCACCCTCGGGCACATCCTCGAGGGCAACCCTCTCGTCGCGCCGGTGCAGGTTCGGGTTCCGGCGCCGCGGGCCCCGGCCCTTCTTTCGGCCCTTGCCCTGCGTCTTCGACCGGCCGGCTCCGGAGGCGCCGGATGCGGCCAGACCGCTCGGCTTCAGTTCCGGACGCCGCGGCAGGTTCTTGAGCAACCTGATCTCGTCCCGCAGGTCCCGGATCAACCCGGTCAACTCCGCAAGCCGTTCATCCTGTTCGGCAAGCCGGTTGTCCCTCTTTGCAAGCAAATCCCGAAGGGACGAGAGTTCCGCCATCAGCGCCGCATGGCTGGCATCGGCTTGGCGATCTGTCTGCGAATCACCCATACCCCATTGAATCACAGGACGATTCGCAGTGGAATCCCCTGAATGCCCCGGATCAGACTATGCCGGAAGACAGGGGGACAGTCGAAGATTCCGGATCAGAACCCCGCGCCGCCAGTGCAGAACAACAACTCAAGGAAAATCAAATTCCCGGCAAGTTGCCCCTATTACTATAAAGCGACATAACACATTGTATTAACTGGACTATACATTATCGCTAAGCTGTCCTCCATCATGTCGCGCACGCGATACACCCCGAGCCGGGACGCGCGGCTTCGGTCACACCGCATTACTAATCCGCTTACCGAAGAGTCTGCCTGAATCACCTAGCCACCCGTTGGATTTCCCAACGTGCCCCCACCACGGCCCGGCGGACTGCTATCCGCGCGGGCCATTCTTTCCTCGTCAACCTGAACCCGGTCGAATAGACACGAGCCACAATCAGGACAATCACAATCCCCGCGGTCTGCACACAGTCCTGAACCTGCTGCTGGAAAACTGCTCTGCCTGGGAAGGAAGACAGCCCGGCCATCCCGGACCAATCCGGTTTCCAGGCAAATCGGCGTCGGCCTAATCCGGGAAATCTACCGCGCTGCGCGGCAACTCAATCCGGGAAACAACACTAACAGACTCCTCGGCGGTCATGTCGGTCTGGAAACGTAGTTGTACTGGCCGCCCATGGCCCGGCGAAGGCAAATTCGCGCGGGCCACCCTCTTCTGTCTCAGGCTATCGGCGGCGTGCAGCCAGCCAGTCGAACCGGTAGGAAATCGCAAGCATCCGGACGCCGCCGAAAAGCTTCTTGTCAAAGTCTGACTGGACGGGGAAGCGACTTGAAAATCCCTGCTTGGGAAAGAAGCGCTGTCCCGGACTGTACCCGATCAAACAGAAACAGCACGCGCGGGGAAAGTGGGAAAAACCGCCCGGTTCATGACGGAATAGTCCGGGACCCTACACCCGTCAGGGGCTTCCGCTTCGCCGATAGCCCGGCCCGAAGGGGACACCCCGGGGGAAGGGGTGCTGTCGTTGACCCTGCTTAGATTGCGGGTTTACAAATCATGTTTGAATTTCCGTGTTTAGTGCGGATATTTGGGCTTGGATTCAACCAAGCGCCAAAATCATGTTGAACAATCCGCTCTAAAAGCGGATAACGAAGCATGGTTCACGATCGGCGCTCAGCTCTGTCAAGCTATGTCAGCAGCCTTCTCTCGATAGGCCGGACGATCTTCACGGCCGAGGAGGCTGAGCAGTCTTTGGGCATCGGGCGCGGCGCGTTTCTGGACTCCGCCGAGCGGCTGCAGCGCCGCAAGGCTCTACTGAGCCCGCGGCAGGGCTTCTACGTCGTCGTTCCCCCGCAATTTGCGTCGTGGGGCGCGCCGCCACCGGCCTGGTACATTGATGGGCTCATGCGCTACGAGGGCCAAGCGTACTATGTCGGGCTCCTCAAAGCCGCGGAGCTGCATGGGGCGACGCATCAGGCTGTCATGGAGTTTCAGGTCGTCTCCGCCAAGCGCCTTCCGAAGATCCGCGCCGGCCGCAACCTGATCGTCTTTTACTTCCGCAAGGATATGGAGGCAGTCGCGGCGAGGATCGAGGACCGCAAGACCGATACCGGCACGATGAAGATCTCGTCGGCCGCACTCACCGCTCTCGATCTGCTGCGCTATCCGCAGGCGTCCGCTGGGATCGACAACGTCGCCACGGTGCTCTCCGACCTTGGCCAGAAGATCGATGCCGACCAGCTCGCCGCCCTGTCCGTCACGGTGGAGCGACCGGTCGTTCAACGCCTCGGGCACCTGTTGGATCGTCTCGGGCATGAGGCTCTGACCGGCCCCATGCTGAGCGCGCTGCAAAAGCGGGGAATGGCGTCCTGGACCGAGCTCGATCGCCAGGAAGCCCGGGACCCGGATTTTGCACCCGAGCCCCAGGAACGCGATGCCCGCTGGCGGGTGGTCGTGCGGCGCGCACCGGAGGTCGACGAATGATTCCGGCGCAGAACATCGTCGCCTGGGGCAATGTCGTCCCCTGGGCGGATCAGCGGCAGGTCGAGCAGGACCTGATCATCAGCCGCGCGCTTGTCGAGATCTTCTCGGACGACATGTTACGCGACGCGTTGCGGTTTCGCGGCGGCACGGCGCTCAACAAGCTGCACTTCCCAGAACCGCTGCGTTACTCGGAGGACATCGACCTGGTTCGCACGTCGGCTGGCCCGATCGGTTCGATTCTCGATCAGTTGCGCGTCGTTCTGGAACCGTGGCTCGGGCGCGCGCAATTCGACCAGAGTCGGGTTGCGCCGAAGTTCCGCTTTCGAGTCGAGGCCGAGGACGGCAGTGGCGTGCCGATCCGGCTTAAGACCGAGATCAACACGCGCGAGATCGAGGCATTCGATGCGCCGACAGCCTTGCCGCTCGAGATCGTGAATCCATGGTTCTCCGGCGAGGCGGCGATTCCAACATTTTCCCGGGAGGAAATGCTGGCGACCAAGCTGCGCGCGCTGCTGCAGCGCGACAAGGGGCGCGATCTTTACGACCTTGCGCATGCGCTCGACGTCTTCGAGGGGCTCAAGTTCGACCGTATCGTGGAGATGCTGGGGCTTTATCTCGGCATTTCCGGCCAGGCCATCTCGCGCGCACAGGCGCAGGAGCGGATGTTCGCCAAGCTGGCCAACCCACGCTTTCTGCTCGACATGCGGCCTCTGCTGCCAGCGGCCCAAGTGGAAGCATGGACGCAAGAGTCGACAGAAGAGGCGTTCCGCCGTGTGTTCGCGGACCTTGTCGATCGGCTGCCCGGTGATCCCTGGGCGAGGACGCCGGCCATGAAAGAAAGGTTCGGCATTACATGGTGAGAGGCGTGACGAGAACTTCTGCAGGTTTAACAGATAGGCTACACTCAGGGTTGTATGCGTTGGGGACGTTTGGTCTTCGGTAGCGTCTGACTGCCTGAAAGAGGCTTGCCGCGATGGGGGAGGATAAGTGGGTGTCAGTGCCGGGCAAACCGGCAACCTCCGTCAGGATGCATCGGACAGCACGAAAGCTTTGCATCATGCCAAGCCTGCGTGCGAACAAATTCCTCGGCGGAAAGGTCTGTCTTGTAGAGGAGCTGCACCGAACCGTCCACGGCCCGGCGGACGGCTATCCGCGCGGGCCATTCTTTCCTCGTCAACCTGAACCCGGTCGAATAGACACGAGCCACAATCAGGACAACCACAATCCCCGCGGTCTGCACACTGTCCTGAACCTGCTGCTGGAAAACTGCTCTGCCTGGGAAGGAAGACAGCCCGGCCATCCCGGACCAATCCGGTTTCCAGGCAAATCGGCGTCGACCTAATCCGGGAAATCTACCGCGCTGCGCGGCAACTCAATCCGGGAAACAACAGCGGAATGTTCGCCGCAATTCTGGAGACCTGCTTGTTCACATCGTCGAAGGGCTGCAGATGGGGGAGTTGCGCCAGCGCGAAAAATGCCTGCTCGAACGGATCCCCGATCAGTGAGGCCTTCGCCAGAATCTCGTCGAAGCACTCTTCGATGAGTTGCGGTACCTCAAGAGGATGGAAGACCGAACCCTCGATGCCCACTCCCATGCGCCGGAGCCGTCCAGGAGCCTCGGGATCGGGAAGCAAATTGTCCGCGAGCGCGTTGTGCAGGTTGAGGACGGTATGGCGGTCGAAGCCGACGTGTTCCGCGCCGTCGACCAGGATCTCGATGGCGTCCTTGTGGTTCAGGATCATCTGCGCTTCGCGCCGATCCTTGCCTTCCGCCTCCTCGCCGAGTTCGATCAGCCATGTCGTGTCGAGCAGGGACTCCTCGCGGGATTTTCCATTCTCTTCTGCGCCATGATCCTGGACCGGATCGTGCAGGGCGCACGCAAGTAATGCTGCAAGCAACCTGAGGCATGCAGGCCAAGCCAGGCCAGGTTCCGGGATTGAATAATACTGGAATGGAACTGCAAGGGCTCGAACAAACCGGTTTGATGGATACGAGGATTCCAGTGGCTGAAAACCAACCTGACCTAACGGGATCGTGTTCTTGTACCATTCTGGACAGAGCAGGTCAGCCTGCTACACCCCAACGCATTCCAATGACATTCTGCAGAAGACTCTGGTTATCACCTGAATCAGTGTGGGAGGTCGAAAGTTGCGGTGATTGCGCCGGAAACCTGTTTCCCGGCCGTTTCCCGCTACAAGCTCAACACACAATACCTACCGAATGGTGTCAGTGATGTAGGAACGAGCCGACAGATTGGCCCCGGGTCCAGGATGCGTCGACCTGTCTGTCTATCTTCCGCTTCTCGGCGCCGGTTTCGGACTCCCGGCGAGCCGTCTCAAGCCTGTACCCGTGCATTGAGGCACTTTTCCTTGAAAAATCTGCACAATCTGCTTACTCCAAGCAACAGGCATGCAGAAAACGACATGCCCGATCAAGAGTAGCACAAGGCGGGAACAGGCGACGGAGCTGGGAAATGGGCTGGATCGTCAGGATCATCGGGACCCTGATTGCAGTCTTGATTGTAATAGTGGTCTTGGTGGGCGCTGTTCTGTTTTTCCTTCCGGCAGAACATTACGCGCGTTTAGCAGCAAATCAGTTCGAAGAGGCGACCGGAAGGGAAACGCTCATCGAAGGTGATGTGCGCCTGACACTCTGGCCGGAACTTGGTTTCCGCGCGGGAGCAGTCACAATTGCAAACGCCGAATGGTCTCGCTCGGGACCAATGTTCAAGGCACAGAGCCTTGCGGTCGGCGTGGACCCTCGCACGCTGTTTGGAGGTGACCTGCGGATCACGCGGATCGAGGCAGTCGCCCCCGAAATCCTGCTCGAAACAGCAACCAACGGACAATCCAACTGGGAACTCGAAGCGCAGCAAGTGGGAACAGGACGAGCGGCGGCAGTCTTGCAGGATGCGCTACCGAGGAACTTTGCACTCGATGAAGCAGTAGTCTCGGACGGCCAGATTTCCATTGTGGATCATACAGCGGACGATCGCTTAGACCTGTCCAGCGTTCATCTCAACATGCTTATGCCAAACCTGCGAGGCATGGCGGAATTCGAGTTGAATGCAGAGATGAACGGCCAACCGTTCACGGCGAAGGGTACGGTTCGTGACGTAACAGCGCTCATTGGCGGGACGGCTGTTCCCGTGTCGATCGATCTCACGGCGGGGGAAAGCAGTATCATGCTGGAGGGCGAAGCAGGGTTTTCCCCACTGACGGTTGATGGCCGGCTTGATTCGGGCCTCTCCGACCTGCCTGCAATCCTGGCGCTTGCCGGACTCCAAGCGCGGGATCTTCCCATGATCATTGGCCGCGACGCATCCATTAGCGGTGACGTGAAGCTGAGCGATTCAGGAATCATCACGCTGAGTGACGGACGGGCGGCTCTTGGCAGCCAGGATGAAGGCAACCGCATCGACCTGACCGGCGTCAATCTCAGCCTGCAGCTGCCGGGTCAGGACGGAATGGTGCAATTTGAACTCGAAACCAGCATGAACGGCCAGGCTCTTGCCGCCAGGGGCACAATTGGCGATGTCACTGCCCTGGCAAGCAGCGAAGCCGTGCCTATGTCTCTTGATCTCTCGATAGCCGCCAACAGGATCACATTCGAGGGCGATGCCGGTCACGATCCGTTGGAGGTCAGAGGCCGCCTTGATGCCGATATTTCAGACATGGCTGCCTTGCTGGTGATCTCGGGTCAAGAGGCCCCGGGGCTGCAGCAGTTCATCGGTGACGGTGCCTTGCTGAGCGGCGAGGTAACGCTGAACGGTTCCGGCGAATTCACGCTCCACGACGGTCGAGTAGCATTCGGCAGTCAGGATGACGGAAACCGCATCGACCTGTCCGGAGTGAATCTCAACCTGCAGTTGCCCGACCAAGGCGGCATGGTGCAATTTGAACTCGAAACCAGCATGAACGGCCAGGCTCTTGCCGCCAGGGGCACGATTGGTGATGTCACTGCATTGGCAGGCACCGACCCTGTGCCGCTTTCGCTCGAATTCGCAACGGCCGGCAACAGGATCGTGCTCGAGGGAAATGCCAGTCTCAGACCATTGACGGTGAATGGCCGCCTGGATGCTGAAATCCAGGACGCGTCTGCTCTCCTCGCACTCTCGGGACAAGAGGCTCCGGGCCTGCGGCAGATTGTGGGCAGCAATGCGTTGTTGAGCGGTGAAATTGCACTGACCGATACCGGCGGATTCACCTTGGGCGGCGGCCGGATTGCCTTTGGCGACCCTGACCAGGGCAACCGTATCGACCTGTCCGGGGTTGACCTCAGCATCCGATATCCAGTCCCGGGCGGCACTGCAGACTTCAGTCTTGAAGCCGTGATGAACGGTCAGGCCTTCACTGCCAGCGGTGCAATCAGGGACGTCTCGGCACTCTCGGGAAACCGGGCCGTCCCGGTGTCACTGAGAGTCGAAGCCGGCAAAAACACGATAAGGTTCGAGGGCGACTCCAGATTTTCACCACTGGCGGCAAGGGGCCGGCTGAATGCCGAAATTGCCGACATGGCTTCGCTGCTTGCTCTCTCGGGACGTGAAACGCCGGGCATCTTGCAGATTGTCGGCCGTGACGCATCGCTGGGAGGCA
The DNA here is from genome assembly GCA_963664715.2 of Paracoccaceae bacterium. Lineage (GTDB taxonomy): Bacteria > Pseudomonadota > Alphaproteobacteria > Rhodobacterales > Rhodobacteraceae > JAPOXR01. Next base: position 333,520 of record CAXXUY010000001.1, on the reverse strand, counting down.
ATCTGACGCTGGCTGCATCCGGCGAATTCGGCTTGAGCGACGGTGCGCTGCGCCTGGGTCAGAATGTCGTGACAGGCGATGTTGCCTTCCGCCCGGGCGAAAGGCCCATGCTGTCGGCGCAGATTGCAGGTAGTGCCCTGGATTTGTCGCCTCTTGCCATTGCAGCAGGTGTGATTTCGCAGGTCCGTTCCGCCCCTGCCGACCCGGAGCCCGGTTGGCCGCGTACACCGATCGATGTCAGCTGGCTTCAGTCTTTCGACGCGCGTGTAACGTTCTCAGCGGAGAGCCTTGACCTGGGCAAGGTCGGTTTGGGACCCACACGCACAACCTTCACCAATGATACCGGACGCGCCGTGGTTGAATTCCGCGAAGTAGCCGCTTTCGGCGGATCGATTGCCGGCTCTTTCGTCATCAACAGTCGCGGTGGCCTGTCGGCGCGTGCAAACCTCCTGGGCAGGAATCTCGACCTGCAGTCTCTCCTGTCCGAACTTGCCGGTTACGACCGGCTAACCGCGCGCGGAGCCCTGGAAGTCAATCTGCTCGCCATCGGAGACAGTGTGCACGAACTGATGAATTCCCTTTCGGGCACCGGCGCACTGAGCTTCGATGAGGGCGAATACCGCGGACTCGATCTGGTAGGGGCGTTGCGCGATCTCGACCTTGGCAGCCTTGGAGAAGGACGGGCAACGAAATTCGACAGCATGGACGCAAGTTTCACGGTCGATGGCGGAGTTGCACGCAATGATGATCTCGTTCTCCAGTCGCCCCAGCTGTTCGTTTCCGGAAGGGGCCGTATCGGAATCGGATCCCGGACAATTGACTACAGGGCGTCAGCATCACTTCTCAACGAAAGTTCCGAAACCGAACGCACGGTACCACTCATCATCGGCGGCAGCTGGGAAGATCCGAAGTATGAACTCGATGTCGCGGAAGTGCTGCGCCAGGAGTTGCTCAAGAAGGCTCCTGAAATAGAGGACAAGGCAAAGGAAGCAGTGGAGCGAAAGATCGAGGAGGAACTCGGAAGCGAAATCGAGGGTCTGGACCAGATCGAGGAGGTTCTGAAGGAACAATTGAAGGACCGGGCTCGGGAGCGCATTCTGGACCTCCTTGGCGGGGGCAATTGACTCGGGTCAGCAAGGAGCGCGCGGCACACGGCAAGCCTTCACGCGGGAACAACCCTGCCGATTCATTCCGGCCTGGATCTGGTACTGGCCGACAACCGCAGCGATCACGACGATGTCGGCGGCACTGCCGGCCGGGATGTAGCCGGACACTACAGCTCATTTGAGCCGGTGATTTTGCGAGTGCAGCGGGGATGGTATGAAAGCGCACCGGGGCTGGGTGACCTGAACAGGCCCACATTCATTGACATTCCATACATTTGCGACACGAGCCTGGACGAGTGTTCCAATCAACAGGTTGAACGGGAACGGGGAGGAAACCCGGAGCTGGAACCAAGCGAAACCGAAAACTTCTGGCTCGGGATGGAATGGCGTTCCGGCAGGCACAGATTCGGCATCGATTGGTCCAGGTCCGAGTCGACCGGCTTGCCGTCGCAGGTCAGCCCCCAGTATCTCGTGAATCTCAATGCAGCCGGAAGAGACCTTCCGCCGGGAGCGGCCGTAATACGGGATGGGACGAACCGAATTGACAGGATCGTCAGTCCACTGCTCACCAGCGGCGAAAGCGAGAACCGCGGCATCGCGTTAATGGCCGGAACGGCCTGGGAGACTGAATGGGCGCAAATGGAACTCGATGCCCGTGTTCGGCGCAAAACCAGATCCATATTCAAGGTGGCGGGTGCCAGGCAGCCGGGGGATTTTCCGTGCTACCGGGCCCATGCAACACTGAAGGCAAGCCGTAATGACGTGACTGCGAGTTGGAACACCTACTTTGTTTCCGGCTTCTGGACCCCACGCGAACAGGACGTCCAGGATACATGGCCAAGGAAGTCATCACCTTTCGTCTCGAACCGGCCGAGCGGGAACATATCCGCAGGATCGTCACCTGCGAACGGGCAGTGGGACGCGAATTGTCGGAGGCGGCTTTCATTCGTACCGCGCTGCGCCGGCATGTCCAGCGGGAAAACCATCGCCTGGGCGTGGCCAGTGAAGACACCAGGCAGAAGAGTAACGAATGAGCGAGGGAACAGCCTGCCGCACTATCCTCGTCGGCACACTGGTCGCCGTACTGACCTCACCGGTCTTCAAGGGCCTGTTCACGCCGCTGGGCTCCATCAGCGTCCTGCCCGGTGTGAACCGCTACACTCCCCCGGGATGGCTGGCAGGTGAGGGGGAGAGATACCGGCCACACAATCGCAGAGCGCGACCTCGGTGAACGCACCCGCTTCCGCCAGATTGGCCTGCTCACTGGCTTCAATGTCGAAAGGCCGCGCCCGGCCGGGCCATCATCGCCTGCTGGCAGCGTGAGGCTCCAGTGAGTCTGTTCGATACGATGGGTTTCAGGTGGAATCCGCCAGGGTTGCCGGCAGTGGGCCCGCATCCGGTTGAACGGGCTCTATACCGCTACCGGCAGATGTTGGCCGCATTCGTGCACGATGCAAGTGCGCTCGAGGGCAATCCTTTCAGCTGAGTGGAAGTCAAGACCCTCCTCGATGGCGTGACTGTCGGTGGCCACCGCCTCTCCGACGAGAGGCAGGTCCTCAACCTCCCCAATGCCGCTGAAGAGCTTTTCAACATGGTCCGCGCTGGCAGTTTCCGTCTCGTCAAGATCACGTCCCACCGCCTGCACTCGCTCGTGGCTCGGGAGGAGGGGCTGGAGTGGGACGCTTTCGCGGCGAGGGAAAGGAATGGTCCTTGACGCCCGACATGTCGCTCGGCGACGGCCGCGTGCACACGCCGCCGGCGACAACCTCGGGTGCGGTCGCGCTGAAAGCCCTGTTCGACAACGGGGCCGACGCCCTGGAAGCGGAAGTTGCCGATCCCGGGGAGCGGGCGATGGCATGGTTCCTGTTTGGCGCGCTGCAGCAGTTCCATTTCGGTGGCAACAAGCGCACCGCCAGGTTCATGATGAACGGTATGTTGATGTCGCACGGCTACGATGCCATCCCGGTACCGGCCGCAAGGGCACTGGAATTCAACCGGGAGATGGTCGACTTCTGCAACAGCCAAGACGGCTCCAGGATGATGGAGTTCCTTATCGACTGCCGCCCGCGGGACCGGCAAGCGCAGCCGAAAGTGAGAAGACCCTCACAGCAAGTCCGACCCGGGCATCAATGCATAATCGAGCGGCTTTGAAGCGTAACCCGGTGGGTCGTGGATTCTCATCTTGCCGGTCAGACACCTCCTACGCATCCCTCATCCCACACTGGTAAATTCGCGTCGAAGGAATGGCGTCATCCACCTGCGCCGGAACGGTTGAATCGAAGGCGCTGACCAACCGCCAGAGAGTGCCGATCGGCCCATCTTCTCCCGGTCCTTGCCAGTTCGTCACCCGTTGATCCCGTAGGAAATGGCAATTCGACCTCGTGCACCAGCACCGTACGGCAGCATTGCTTGCTGGAACGACGAGGCCGGGCAAGAACTCCAAACTGCCGGACCCACCTGCGGAAGGGCGTCAGTCTTCCCCGACAGCAGGGGCGGTGTCACGATCACTGTCCCAAACCAGTCCCCGGCCACCCTTGCGGCAGGCCAAGCGACGGGATTGGAACCTCAGCCGATCATTCGGCTGCCATCGCTGAAGCAGCCTTTTCCACCCTGACGGCAGCAAACTTGAACTCCGGTATCTTGCCGTATGGGTCGATCGCCGGGTTGGTCAGAACATTCGCGGCTGCTTCAACGAATGCAAAGGGAATGAAGACAGTGTCTTCCGACACATGCCTGTCTGCCCGTGTGGCAACCGTGATCGATCCCCTCCTGGTTTCGAGAACGACTTCCTCACCGGGCACCACACCCAGTTTTGCAAGTGTTCTCGGATGCAGGGAACACACGGCCTCCGGTTCCACCCTGTCCAGCACCGGCGAGCGCCTGGTCATCGACCCGGTGTGCCAATGCTCGAGCTGCCGGCCAGTGATGAGAATCATCGGAAACCGTTCGTCCGGCGTCTCGGCAGGCGCGACGATGCTGGCAGGAGTAAACCTGCCCCGTCCACCCTCGCGAGGGAATCCGTCACCGAACACGATGGGCTGGCCCGGATCCTCCGGGCCGGTGCTCGGATAGATGACGGAGTGCTCCGCCTCCAGCCTTTCCCAGGTAATGTTATCCAGCGACTGCATCGAGAGTTTCATTTCGGCGAAGACCTCGGACGGATGACGGTAACTCCAGGGAAGGCCCATCCTTTTCGCCAATTCCACCGTAATCCACCAATCCTCCCGCGCATCGAAGGGAGGTGGGGCCGCGGGGCGGCCCATCTGGACCTGTCTGTTCGTGTTCGTGACAGTCCCCGTCTTTTCCGAGAACGCCGAAGCCGGGAGGATGACGTCAGCGTAGCTGGCGGTTTCCGTCAGGAAGATGTCCTGGACAACGAGATGCTCCAGCCTGGCAAGCGCGTCGCGGGCATGGACGACATCCGGATCCGACATCGCCGGATTCTCACCGAGAATGTACATGCCCCGGATCATGCCATCATGGATGGCATCGACAATTTCCGTCACCGTCAGGCCCGGTTCGGACGAGAACATTCCGGATTCCCAGATTTCGGCAAAGCCCGCCCGGATCGAGTCGTCACCGACGCTCTGGTAATCAGGCAGATACATCGGGATCAGTCCGGCGTCGGACGCTCCCTGCACGTTGTTCTGCCCTCTCAGCGGGTGCAGCCCGGTGCCGGGGCGGCCGACCTGGCCACACATCAGTGCCAGCGAAATCAGGCAGCGCGAATTGTCGGTTCCATGGATATGCTGCGAGACGCCCATCCCCCAGAAGATCATGCCGGCCCTGGCCGTGGCGAACTCGCGGGCAACGCTGCGCAGTGTTGCAGCGTCGATGCCGCAGACTTCCGCCATCCTTTCCGGAGTGAATTCTGCCAGGTGCTTCTTCTCCGCTTCCCAGTTTTCCGTGAATGCCTCGATGTATTGCTGGTCGTAGAGCCCTTCCTCGACGATGACGTGCATGATGGCGTTCAACATGGACACATCGGTTCCGGGCCTGAACTTCAGCATCCAGTTCGCGTGCCGCGACAGCTGGCTGCCGCGGGGATCCATGACGATCAGTTTTCCGCCGCGCTTGGCAAACTGCTTGAAGTAAGTGGCTGCCACCGGGTGGTTCTCCACCGGATTTGCACCAATGACGATGGCAACATCGGCATTCTCGATCTCGTTGAATGTCGCCGTGACGGCTCCTGAACCGATGTTCTCCATCAGCGCGGCGACGGAAGACGCGTGGCAAAGCCGGGTGCAGTGATCGACATTGTTGTGCCCGAACCCCTGGCGAATCAGCTTCTGGAACAGGTAGGCCTCTTCGTTCGTGCACTTCGCCGATCCGAAACCGGCTATGGCAGGCCCGCCATGCTCTTCCCCGAGCTTCCTCATTCCATCAGCTGCCAGATCGAGAGCCTCGTCCCAGCCGGCTTCCCGGAAATGCGTCCATGGATTGGCCGGATCGACATCCAGGGACTTTGGAGGTGCGTCTTTCCTGCGGACCAGTGGTTTCGTCAGCCGGTGCGGGTGATAGACATAGTCGAAGCCGAACCTGCCCTTGACGCAGAGGCGCTGTTCGTTTGCCGGGCCGTTGGCGCCATCCACATACCTGATCCGGCCGTCCTTCACCTTCAACTCCACCTGGCAGCCCACCCCGCAAAACGGGCAGATGCTCCTGGTTTCACTGTCATAGTCTTCGCTGTCCCCGCATTCTTCCGAATCCAGTACGCTGGCCGGCATCAGTGCGCCGGTCGGGCAGGCCTGCACGCACTCGCCGCACGCGACACAGGTTGACTGGCCCATGGGATCGGCAAAGTCGAACACGATACGGGAATCGTGGCCTCTACCGGCCATTCCTATGACATCGTTGACCTGAACTTCACGGCAGGCCCGGACGCACAGCCCGCAATGGATGCAGGCATCGAGATTGACCCGCATCGCCGGGTGTGAGCCATCGAGGACAGGGGTCCTGTCCTGTTGGATCCTGGGGAACCTTCCGGTCTTGACACCGGCCCTGACCGCTGTCTTCCACAGATGCGATGACCGGTCGTGCGAGACTTCATGCTCGGGCTGGTCGGACATGAGGAGTTCGATGACCATCCTGCGAGCCTTGCGGGCCCTTTCGGTCTCGGACTCGACGACCATGCCTTCCGACGGCCTGCGGATGCATGATGCGGCCAGCGTCCTTTCGCCTTCGATCTCGACCATGCAGGCCCGGCAGTTTCCATCGGACCGGTAACCCGGTTCGGCAGAGTGGCACAGATGCGGGATTTCGTTTCCCAGCCTGTTGGCAACATCCCAGATCGTCTCATTCCCGGAAGCCGTTACCTCCCGTCCATCCAGAACGAACCTGATCTTCCCAGCCATGATGTGGTTTCCCGTTTGTCCGACTGCATCGTGGACCCGAATTGATACAGCAATCGGTGCCAAAAGTAATCGGTTAGCTAGAAATCAATTTCGTGCATGGCCGTCAACCTCCACCGGCATCACCGGCAAGGCCGGACGCAGCTCGAAGACGAGAATTCGGGCTTCCCCGATCCACTCCCGGGGAATGATCCTGCAATCCCCGCGGACGGTCGGGTCTGCGGTGTCACAGACCGGTTGATGCTGCATTCACGGTAACAGTCAGTTGTTTCGACATCATTTTCCTTTGACTTTGCCGGGCCGAGTATTCATTAGGTCTCGACCGAATCATTCGGCGCGTCAATTCCGGCTGGACGACATCCCGGCTGGAGGCGAGGACGAAGAGAAGGAGAAGGATGATGTCGATAACGACGGAAAGGAAAGCGGAGCTGGTAAGGGAATACGCTCCGAATGAAGGTGATACGGGCTCGCCGGAAGTGCAGGTTGCGATACTCTCGAACAGAATCGCAGCGCTCACGGAACACTTCAAGGTTCACAAAAAGGACGAGCACTCGCGCAGAGGGTTGTACAGGCTGATCTCGAGGCGTCGCAAACTCCTCGATTACGTGAAATCAAGGGATGAAGGCCGATACCGGGACCTGATCTCGCGGCTGGGGCTTCGCAGGTAGCAATCCCGGAGCCCGGCGGGCCGAGGCTTGCTGGCTTCACCTGCACATCGCCGAGGCGACCCACCGGCCACTGTCGGCAAGGGCGCCACCGGAATCACCAAAACGAATGCATCCAGAATGCAGCAATCACGTTGCCTGAACCCCGGATTCTGGAACCGGCAGGCAACAGGCCGGACCAATTGAGGATGTCCGGCCATGAAGGGAAATGAAATGTTCAATTGTGTAACCAAAGAACTCGATTGGGGGGGGCGCAAGCTCAAACTGGAAACCGGCAAGGTCGCAAGGCAGGCAGATGGCTGCGTCGTGGCGACATTCGGTGAAACATGTGTCATGGCCGCGGTCACGTTTGAAACGAGCCCCCGTCCCGAACTGGATTTCTTCCCCCTGACCGTTCACTACCAGGAACGGTATTACTCGTCGGGGAAGATACCTGGTGGATTCTTCAAGCGCGAAGCGCGCCCCACCGAAAAGGAGACGCTGACCTCCAGGCTGATCGACAGGCCTATCCGTCCGCTCTTCGTCGAAGGCTTCAAGAACGAAGTCAACGTCATATGCACCGTGCTGTCACACGATCTGGAGAACGATCCGGACATTGTGGCAATGATCGCTGCATCGGCCGCATTGACTGTGTCCGGTGTCCCATTCCTTGGACCGATCGGCGCAGCGAGGGTCGGATTCTCGAACGGCGAGTATGTTCTGAATCCGCACGTGCCCGATATGCAGGATCTGAACAACAATCCGGACCAGCGCCTTGACCTTATCGTAGCGGGAACCAGGAACGCCGTGATGATGGTTGAATCCGAGGCCTACGAACTCTCCGAAGCGGAGATGCTCGGAGCCGTCCAGTTCGGTCATGCCGAGATGCAGCCAGTCATCGATCTCATCATCGATCTGGCCGAGACGGTTGCAAAGGAGCCGTTCCAGTTCGAACCGATCGATCACTCGGATGTTGTCGAGGAAGTCCGCCAGAGCGGTACCGAAGCAATGCGGGAGGCGTTTTCGATATCTGACAAGCAGGAGCGCCAGCAGGCCATCGCCAAGGCGCGTGCAGACATAAGGGAAGCACTTGGCGACTCCGTCGGAACTCCGTCCGCCCTGTCGAGCTCAATCAAGAAGCTCGAATCCGAGATCCTGCGCGGTGACATTATCGAGTGTGGCCGCCGGATCGACGGGCGTACACTTGACCAGGTCAGGAACATCGAATGCGAAGTCGGGTTTCTGCCGAGAACCCATGGTTCGGCACTGTTCACCCGCGGCGAGACGCAGGCCCTGGTGATCACGACCCTGGGAACCGGAGAAGACGAGCAGATTGTCGATGCCCTGCACGGGAATTTCCGGTCGAACTTCCTGCTTCACTACAACTTCCCGCCATACTCCGTGGGCGAGACCGGCCGGATGGGTCCTCCGGGGCGCCGAGAGATCGGTCATGGCAAGCTCGCCTGGAGGGCGCTGCAGGCGGTCCTTCCGAACCCGATGGATTTCCCCTACACGCTCAGGGTGGTCTCCGAGATCACCGAGTCCAATGGTTCGTCGTCGATGGCGACTGTCTGCGGCTCGTCCCTGTCATTGATGGATTCGGGCGTTCCACTCAGGTCACCTGTTGCCGGCGTTGCGATGGGGCTGATCATGGAACAGGATGGCAGGTTCGCCGTTCTGACGGACATTCTCGGGGACGAGGATCATCTGGGCGATATGGATTTCAAGGTCGCCGGAACCGAACACGGCATCACGTCGCTGCAGATGGATATCAAGGTCGCAGGCATAACCGCCGAAATCATGGAAAAGGCGCTGGCCCAGGCTCGCGAGGGACGACTTCACATTCTTGGAGAGATGGCAAATGCGCTGACGGAAGCCGGAGAGTTTTCCGACCACGCTCCGCGCATACGGTCGATCACGGTTCCCGTCGACAAGATCAGGGAAGTGATCGGCAGCGGCGGCAAGGTGATCCGCGAGATCGTGGACACCTCGGGGGCCAAGGTCGATGTCAATGACGACGGAACCGTCAAGATTGCATCCTCCGACGGTGAATCGATCGAAAAGGCCTACCAGATGATCCAGGAGATCGTTGCCGAGCCGGAAGTCGGCTCGATTTACACCGGCAAGGTCGTCAAACTGATGGATTTCGGCGCGTTCGTGAATTTCTTCGGCAAGCGGGACGGGCTCGTCCATGTCAGCCAGATCAACAATACGCGGGTCAGGCACCCTTCGGACGTCCTCAAGGAAGGTCAGGAGGTCAAGGTCAAGCTCGTCGGCTTGGATGACAGGGGCAAGGTCAGGCTATCGATGAAGATGGTCGACCAGGAGACCGGCAAGGAAATACCCAGGGACTGATATGGACATTCGGTCCGGCCAGTGGAAGATGCGAGACGAATGAGTCTGTGAGGGAGTCCGATTTGCCGGGCATCGTGCGATTCAGCATTGCGGGTGTCAAATTATGGTTGCAGGCAGGAAGTCTCATCATGCGTCAGGTGTTGCCCTTGCCGTTGGCTCGAAGGACCTCCACCGTCTCTGGAAGCGATCTTCGATTCCGTTGCAACCTGTGAGGCGACCATCGGCCGTTTCTCCGAGGAGCACAACTGTAACGATGCCGGGCCGTTCAAGTGGACAGCAGATGCGGAGCGGATCATCGCAGCAGGAAAGCGAGGGTTCAGAGCGTTGCATTCATCCCGCCAGTATGGACGCTCAAGAAGCAGCCAAGCTTTCAGTTTGTATCCAGGCATTGAGAACGGAAATCACGGGGCTCTTGACATAGTCCTGAATAAAGCCGCTCAGCGGAACTGAATGGCCGCTACACAGACAATTTATGATTCAGATACAGGCAACGCGCAACATCCTGTGGGCCAATACATTGAAAGGCACGAATTCAGTCAAGATAAAACGGACCGGACAGAATGACAGAACGCCAAATCAACATCTGTCAACACACTTGAACCCGATTGCCCCGGCCTTCGGCCAACCCACTGTTGACGGCGAATCGTTCAAATGATAGCCTCACGCATGCCTTGTCCGGCAGGAAGCTCTAGAACGTGACTTCTGAGTGGAATGATCTAGAGGGGACTGCATTGGTGCCGTGCCAGCCATGATCAAAAGGCTGGATTGCTGCACCCGGCGATAGGTTACCAAAAAGAGGTAACCTAATCCGTGGCGCAAACTCAGGGATAATCAACGCAGCGTATTGATTCAATACGCTGCTTTTACTTTGCCGGAAGCAGATAGTCATTTGGAAAGATATTTATATACCTCCTGTGTTCGCTACCAACCATCCTGACACAGCCAATTTCTGTTACCAAATTGCACTGAATTGTTTCGGTTTTTTCTGATGACACATCAAAATGAAAGCCAGGATACAGGGACACTCCGAAGCGAAATCGTCCGCACAGAAATGCCTTGTGCGTGTTACCCAGGGGATGAGGTATTCCATGACATTCGTTGTCATTTGCCGGCTTGAATACTAGGTTCTTGTTATCCTTGAAGCCACCTTTATCCCTAACTCTGACTTGATTGTACTGTGCCTTCAAAGATCTAATGACATCAGTCAATTGATCTTCGTCTAGTCCGTTATACCAATGTGTCTTTAGTCTATTGGTTATTCTTGATCCAAAATTACGCAAAGGCAATGCAAGTGGGCATGATTTTCTCTGACTGCAAGTTGCCTCAGATATTTTGTGTAATAGACTCTGGATTCTTCCTATTTGTTGCTCTATATGTGAGACAGTTGGTGTTATCTTGTCTTTGAACGATAAAGGAATCTGTTCAATCCACGACGCATGACCAAATGTATTCCAAATGAGATCAAGTTGATGTGTTTCGGTGGGTTCATACAAGAAGAGATAGAGTCTGGCAGTCGGTGAGGGAAATCTGTCTGAAGCTAGACGTCGGTGCAGCTGTTGCGCCGTCAACAAAACGGCTGGTTCTGTGTTGCCCAAGTACCCTCTCCTCATGGCCGGCGCTACAACCCAACAATTGGACACGCTGCGAGTCAACGTAGCTTTCAGCTTGTCAGATAGCTGCTGGCCTGCACCAATAAAGGCAATATAGTGCTCAACGGTCATTTCAGTTTGGCGAGTTTCTGCAAGATGTCTAATGGCACTTGAATCCGGGCCATGTCTTCTGACGAAAGACCGTCAAACGACTTAAGAAACTGAGCAATTCGTTTCCCAGCACGATTATCCAGTTGTTGGTAACTAGTCTGGAGGAATGGAGTGCGATCTATCTTTTGCGTTGTTAGCCATGATTCAATGGCTTCGTGAGTTGCGAGTACCTTGTCTCTTATGCTGCCCCTAATACTACCAACCAAGTCATCCGAACTGATCTCATATGCAGCGCCCTCGGTTTCATCAACGGTACCATCAGAAACGGTAACCAAATTGTCAGCCGATACAATGACGACGCGTCGTCCTTTGATAATAGGCCTTATAAAGGCATCCCAAAACTCTTGTCTATACATAGGGTAATGAATCGGCTTTACTGTTGGTTCCACCTCTTCAAATAACTTTGCAATATCATCTGGCAATTCGACTGTGAGGGGAATAGCTCCTATTTTTTCTGAGATTCCGGGATATTGAACGACGCGAACCACAGGACTTTGCCTAAGGAACTCCCGCAGTCCCTCCTTCAAGACGCTGCGACTGTCAGGAACTTCTTGACGAATATATGATCCAATGGCACTCAGATAACACGCAGTGCCGACGCTATTCCAATGTTTACCAACATACCTTTCTATCTCGTGCTTGATTGAAGATTCCAAGTCTTCCAGACTATTCATCGTGATCTCCATGGATTGTATAACACTACAAGTTTGAAGTGGAACTGACCTGTTTGAAAGGATCGGATTCGAAACTTGTCGCCTGTTAGCCAAAAAATCAAGTGCCTTAGTCACAGCAATGGAGTGCACCTGGGCTCGCTTCTGTTCAAGAAATATGTTGCGTAAAGAATACCTTGTATTGAGTCTGAGTGTAGACTTACAGCAAGACAATGCCGTCACTGCAGTTCGAAACAATTGCTTCCAGACAGCGGCGGTCCTACGGATAAGCTGTAAAGAAAACACCTTTCTTGCATGATGAGACTTCCCAGTCTGCGACCACATTTGGACACCTGCCATAGTGGATTGTACAATGCCCGGCAACTGGGAGCCCCATCACAGTCTCTTCCGTCTCGTACTAACCACTGGCATCGCGGCACAAGAGAAAACCCATGCAAGGCGGCGGTGACGGACCCCGACAGAAGAGGTGCTTCCCGGCAAGTGGCAAGGAAACCAGGCCGATCCGGACTTCAATCCTGCCGAACCGGTGCTTCCGCGCAGGTTGCCTTCGATGAGCGGTCTGTGAATGCGAAGCAGATGAATTACACCTGTTTCAAATGCAACGGGCGGGGTTCGCCACCCCGGCAGGCAATCCTTGCCGAATCCGGCGCACAGGTTACAGATTGAACAGGGTGGCGGTCACGTCATCATTCCGAGTCCAGGATTGCAGGGCGCAAGAAGACGGGATTGCTCAAGGCGCAAAGTTGCCGGTCGGCATCCCTGATCTCTGCGACCAGGAACGCGTTCCAGGCAAAATCGGCTTGATCGAATTCGAGTTTCGCGTCTGCTGTCAGGCTGGCCTCGTGTGCCAGTCTTGCACCCCCATTCCCGGGCGAAGCGGATATCAGTCGAAGAGTCGATCCAGGCGGGGCATGCCTGGTGCAAATGGAAACTGATGCGACGGGGCTTGTTACAGTCTGCCCCATCCCGAATTTCTCGCTGGTTTCGGTGTGCACTTCGACATCGAGTTCCGGACCCGAGGACAGGTAGGATCGCCCCTTTTTCACGGCCGCAAGGATCTCCCGTTGCGTGAGAGCCTGTGCAAATACAATGTTGTAGCCTGCCTGGTCTCTGCCGTTCGGTCCATGGGTATCCGAACCGCCGGTTGCAAACAACCTGTGGCCGCGCTCCAGCCAGCCGTAATAGAGTTGAAGCGCGTGCTCATTATGGCTGATGCTCCAGGCGCCGTTCCACACTTCCACATGGGTCGCCGGGCCGGGATACACGTCCGGGTATTGCCAAGTGCAGCCGGTGCACCATGGATGACCGACTGACATCGGATGCGCTATGACGAAGAGCATGCCCTCGGTCTGGATTTCCGCAACACGGGCGGCCATCGTCTCGCCGTCCCTGATCCGCCAGTCAACATGTCGGTCAGCCCCGAGTGCCAGGCCATGACCGAAGAACGTCGTCAACTCCACTCCGGCGAAGAGATGTGGCCTTCCCTGGTTCGAGGCCGGCAGATCCCCCAGACCGGAAATCGTGTTGTGATCGGTCAGGAAAGCAAAGTCCAGGCCGCGCCGCCGTGCGTCCACTTCAAATTCCTCAACGCTCCAATCGGCGTCCGAGTGGAGAGAGTGACCGTGCAGATCGCCGCGAAACCAGCCGGGGCCGGATCCATTGCGGGCGCCAACTCCTGCAACGGCCCTGGCAGGCGGGTCAGGCGCATCCGCGCCCCACTCCACGGCGATCCGGTACCGGACGAGACCGGGCGCCAGTATTCGATGCATGTCGATCTCGACGATCCAGCGTCCACCCTCGATGGGGCCCGGCAGGTAGCCAGGTGTTGCGTGGTCCGCCGAAAGAACCACGGATTGATCAGCATTGTTGTGGCGTGTTCCACGCGCGCCTGCCGGGCCGTAGACAGAGATGCTCAACTGGTGCGGGACGGCACCCGCAGGGGGTGAAGTGGTGTCACATTCGAAGTCAACACGCAGTACCGCGACACCTTCGGGAACATCAAACTCATGCGGCACGTGCCGCGCGAAATCATCGAGGCCGAGTAAACCCTCGAATATGCAGCCGTTTTCCCTGTCCATTTGCGTCATGTGGCTCATTGGTTCCAGTTCCCAAGATAGATCGGGTTTGACAGCGCTCGGCGAAAAGGTGCCTGCACAATTGACTCGGCCATCAGGCCTCTCGGCGGTCCATTGGCCGAGAACGCGTTGAACGCATCATCCAATAGCCGCTTGCGGCTGGCAGCTGCCTGTACCTCGCCACGCACGAAGTTCGCGTCGTTCGGGACAGGAAGTTCGGTCACGAACTCCGTGCCATCAATGGCCAGACGTGCAACTTCGCCTTCGTCGCTGACAAGCACGAATTCGTCGCCTGGCGCTCCGGAAATCGAAGTCCGGATGCTCCTCTCAGAGCCGTTTGGCACTACACCGCCCATAGCTGAACCCTCGGCTTCGAGAATGATCGAAGGACCATCCGGAGCTTCGGTGACGTAACCCTGCCCGGACTTCAACGCCCGCATCACCCCGTCCTGGCTCAGTTCCTCGCAACAGAGCACGGTTGTCGGCGTTCCCAGACGAAAGGGAATCGAACGGTCGATACTGGCAGGCTGGTGGTAGTCGCTGCCACCGATCGCAGTTATTCGCCGCCCCTTCCTGAGCAACTGGTCGTAGCGCGCCAGTGAAACCTCGTTGGCAGCCAACCAATGACGTTGCCATACTTCCATGCAATCAATCCGCGGTAGCGGATGCCGCCACGGGATCGGTGGCTTGTCATGGTTTATGGACAAGAGCCCGCCTGCGAGGGCGACCTGCTGGGCCAGGATTGAAGGATCACCTGGGAGTTCCACGCGAAAGTCGACCCAGCGCGAAATACCCAGCGCGTTTGCGTGTCCGCCCAGGGTCGTGACTTCCATGCCCGGCAGAAAAAGCAATTCCTCGCTTGATACGGACCGGAAGTAGTTTGACCAGGCCGTCATGTTGTTGTGGTCAGTAATGAACAGGAAATCGAGGCCAGCGATCTTTGCCTCCTCGTGCAGCATTTCTGGCGCACCCTTCGCGTCGGAGTGGAAGGTATGCGCGTGGCAATCGCCGCGATACCAGCCGGGACCGCGGTGCCGGGGAACGGCGGCTTCCTGATTGCCTGACACATCGACCGGAGTATTTGACACACGCGCCGACAGCCGGAACGGCAAGCCGCTATCCGGGATCGATACCAGCCCCAAAAGGATCATCCAGCGCCCGGGCAGCATCTCTCCAGCAACATATCCGGGCGTCGCACCGCCCGGACCCAGGAAAAAGCTGTCACGGGCACCCCCGCTCCACCCCCGAAACCCTTCCTGCGTGGGAAAGGCACCGGCTCGCGGATCGAGCAATCCGATATCGACCAGGCTGTCCGGATCCCGGTCATAAGTCATCTCGACGTCCAGTCGCGTCACGCCGCAGGGAACATCAACCGGGACATACAGGTAGTGGCTTTCCCCGGATGGCGGGGGACGCACTGTCATGTCCAGGGTCGATATTCCGCTATGAGTTGGGCATAGGGTTCCCGGGAAGGTTCTCATTGCGTAATCCGTGCAGTTCAAGGGCTTCGGTGTGATGGCAGGCCACCTGGCGTCCTCCCAGTTCGCGCATCTCGGGTATTTGCCGTGTGCAAGCGTCAGTCGCATAGGCGCAGCGTTCGGCAAAGACGCAGCCCCCAGGAAGGTTCGAGGGATCTGGCGGACCGCCGCGCAGACGCAAGCGACTGTCCTGATAGGCTCGACCAGGCGTCAGCACGGCGCTCAGGAGCGCCTCGGAATAGGGGTGGCGCGGGCTGTCCAGAATGTCATCAGTCTCCGCCACTTCGACTATTCGGCCGGCATACATCACCGCTACCCTGTGAGCGAGGCTCGCCACCACGTTCAAGTCGTGCGAGATGAAGAGGTAGCTCAACCCGAGATCGGACTGAAGGTCGCGTAACAGGTTCAGCACTTGCGCCTGAACAGACACGTCAAGCGCGGAGACCGGTTCGTCCGCAATGATTACCTTCGGGTCGGGGGCAAGTGCTCGTGCCACACCGACCCGCTGGCGCTGCCCTCCGGAAAACGCATGGGGATAACGGCCTGACATCTCGGGGTCCAGCCCCACCAGACGGAAGAGTCCGTGGACCTTTTCGACCAGTTCCGGTTCGGGAGGTCGTCCTTCAGGGCGTTGCAGCAGTGGCTCGGCCACAATGTCGAAAGCGGTCATGCGCGGGTTCAGCGAGGAGAACGGATCCTGAAACACCATCCGCATGGATTGCCAAACGTTGCGCCATTCGGCAACGGGAAGGTTGGTGATGTCCCTGTCCTGCCCATCGACCCCGAACATCACGCGACCCCGCGTCGCCCTGTGGAGTCCGACTATGGTTTGCCCCAGAGTGGTCTTGCCGCACCCGGATTCGCCGACGAGCGCCAGGGTTTCGCCCTGCCGCAGTTCCAGGGAGACATCCTGTACAGCCTTGATCCTGCGCGTGCGCTGCCCGAACAGGCCCTCTCGCTTCTCGAACGTCTTGCTGACACCCTGCAGGTCCAGCATCCTGTCCCCGAATGGCCGTGACCTCCCCGTTGTGACCGCATCCGGCCGTGCTGACTGCAGCGTCAGGTCGAACATGTCAGCGGCGTCTCCGAAGGCATGGCAACGAACGTCAATATTTTCGGAACGCACAAGCACAGGCCTTTCCACGTCGCAAAGACCGGGCCTGGCAAATGCGCAGCGAGGTGCGAAAGCACACCCTGCCGGACGCTCTTCCAAGGTCGGTACCGTCCCCGGGATCGTCGTCTGGCGGCGTTGGTCGCGCCCCGGCAGTGAAGCCATGAGCGCCTGGGTGTAGGGGTGCCTCGGTGTTGTCAGCACGTCCGCCCTGGAACCGTGCTCCACGACCTCGCCCAGATACATCACCACCACCTCGTCCGCCATGCGGGAAACAACCCCCAAATCATGTGTAATGTACAGGATCGACATCCCCTGGCTTTGTTGCAGTTCCTGCAGGAGGTCGAGGATCACAGCCTGGGTCGTGACATCAAGCGCTGTCGTCGGTTCGTCGGCGATCAGAAGTGACGGGTGCGGACCCAGCGCCATTGCGATCATCACGCGCTGGCGCTGCCCGCCTGACAGTTCGAACGTGTACGCATCAAGGCGCTGTGCCGGATTCGGCATTCCGACGGAATGCAACAGATCGATTGCGCGTTCACGCGCCTCCGCTTTCGTCACATCCTGGTGCCGTCGGATCACTTCCATTATCTGGTTGCCGACTGTGTAAAAGCTCGACAAGGCGGTCAGCGGTTCCTGGTAGATCAACCCGATGCGTCCGCCCCGAATGCTGCGCAGGACGGGATCCTTCTCGGTCGGTCCGGCCAGATTTACGCCCTCGAACAGGATTTGCCCGCTATCGATGGTGGCGTTCGAGTCGAGGATGCGCAGAATGCTGCGCGCCGTCAGAGACTTGCCGCAACCGGACTCTCCGACGATTGCGACCGTCCTGGAACGCGGCAGATCGAATCCGACATCCCGAAGCGCTACACTCCGGCGACGGCCGTCCCTAAAGGAGACCGTCAGCTCCTGCAGCGACAGGAGAGCGTCAGTTTGCATAGGGGTCTGCAGCATCTCGAAGCCCGTCGCCGAGGAAATTGAGTGACAGAACGGCCACGACGACCGCCGCCCCTGGAAGGAACAACCAGGGTGCGGTGGCAATTGATCTCAGGTTTTGTGCCTCCTGCAGCAGCACGCCCCAACTTACGACCGGCGGCCGAAGTCCGATACCGAGGAAACTCAGCGATGTTTCCGCTATGATCATTCCCGGAATCGCCAGCGTGACCACGGCAATGATGTGCGACAGGAAATTGGGTACCATATGCCGCCGGATGATCCGTACCGGTCGGTTGCCGTCGAGGCGTGCGGATTTGATGAAATCCTCGTCCTTCAGCGCCATGAACCGCCCGCGCACCACCCGCGCAAGCCCGGTCCAGCCGATGATCGACAGGATCGCCGTGATGAAGAAATAGGTCCTGATCGGTGGTGTCGTGGGCGGAATGGCAGCGGCAAGTCCGATCCAGAGCGGGATCGATGGCAGGGATTGCAGGAACTCGATCAACCGCTGGATCGCCAGATCGACAAATCCACCGAAATAGCCGGAAATGCCGCCGATCGCGATGCCGAAAATGACACTGAGGCCGACACCTACCAAGCCAATCGTCATCGAGACGCGTGTCGCGTAGATCGTGCGGCTCAGCACATCACGGCCCAGCCGATCCGCACCAAGGAAGTACACGCGTTCGCCGGGATCCTCCGGGCCTATGAAATGAAGATTGGACGGGAGGAGGCCCCAGAACCTGTAGTCGTCGCCGCGCACGAAGAAACCGAGTTCGATCACCCTGTCAGGGTCCTCCTCGAATATTCGCTGGCCCGTGTTGTAATCCGTCGTCGAGCGCAGGCCGTAGACATGCGGCTGAAACCGACGGCCTTCCGGACTCTCCAGGATCCAGCGAATGCTCTGTGGCGGCGCATAGACATCCCTGGCTTGGTACGAGCCCGGTGTGTGCGGCGCGAGGAATTCCACGAAGGCAGCAACCAGATAGATCAGAAACGTCATGACGGCGCCGAAGATTCCCAGGCGGTGGCGCAGAAAGCGGCGAATTACGAGCTGGGAATGACTCAGATGTGCTGCCTGTGTCTTCACATCATCTCCTGGCTTGCCGCCTGGCGCCGTATCTTCGGATCGAGCAGCATCAGGAGAAGGTCTGACAAAAGCGTTCCCAGCACGGCCAGGAAGCTCAGGAACATGATCAACGTCGAGGCCAGGTAGAGGTCTTCCTCCTTCAAGGCCTTGAGCAGCAAGGGGCCCGTTGTCTGAAGGCCGAGCACGACGGCCACGATGGTCTCGCCGGAAACGATCTTCACGAACAGGTCGTTCAACTCCGACACGAAGGGGTTCAGCGAATGGCGCACCGGATACTTGAGCAGCAGATGCGTCTCGTCCAGCCCCTTGGCGCGGGCGGTCAGAACATATGGACGGTGCAACTCGTCGAGCAGGTTGGCGCGTATCTTGCGGATGACTTCAGCGGTTCCGGCCGTGCCCAGCACGATCACCGGGATCCAAAGATGCGAAATCAGGTCCGCGACCCTGGCCAGGGACCACGGTGCATTCACGAATTCCGGCGAGAACAGGCCGCCAACGCTCTGGCCAAAATAGCGGAACGAGATGTAGAGCAGCACCAGCGCCAGGAGGAAATTCGGAATGGCCAGGCCGATGAAACCCAGGAAAGTAAAGACGTAGTCACCCAGGGAGTATTTCCGCACCGCCGAATAGATGCCGACCGGGATCGCCACGACCCAGACGAAAAGCAGCGTTACGACCGACAGAAGAGATGTCAGGCCGAGGCGCTGGCCGATCAGTTCGGAGACTGGCACGTCCCAGCCAAACGAGTAGCCGAAATCTCCGCGAATCAGGATGTTCCCGATCCACACGAAGTACTGTTCTACGGCGCTTCGGTTCAATCCGTAGATGCGGCGCAGGTCCTCGATTTCATGAGGCTCGAGATTCTCTCCATACTGGTTCGCCTCCTGCACCAGCCGGTCCACGAAGTCTCCCGGCGGCAGGATAATGATAAAGAATGAAATGACGGAGATCGCGATTACGGTGAGCAGCATCAGGACAAGACGGCGAGCTAGAAAGCGGGCCACGTTCTGTCTCCTCTGCGGCTTTGCGGAAAGGGCGCGGACGCCCTTTCCCAATTCGTGTCCGGCGGCTTACTGGCCCGATGAATCGATGTAGAAGGTCGAGAAGTTGGCCGGTGAAATGCCCGGGTAGAGCCATCCTTCCAGAAGCGGCTCAGGCACGTTGCGCAGACGGTTGTTGACGGCGCGGTAGTTGCCCATTGGCAGGGCGATGCCGATCTGCGCAAATTCGTCCGCAGCGATTTGCACCAACTCGTCCCACGCCTCCATCTGTGCGTCGCCAAAGAGCGTCGGAATCGCGTCCTGCAATTCCCATGCACGGGCATAGCTGGCCGGCGGCTCCACGCCTTCTGCTCCTCCCGAGTTGTACCACTTTTCCCATTCCTCGGTCCAGGTCTTCTCGCGGGGAAGCATCTCATCGGCATCCAGCAACGGCAGGCGGCCGGAACCGTTCTCGGAGAGCCACAGGAAGACGTCACGGTCCGGGTCGGTTCGCCGGGCAATCGAAACCGCATCGGAGACGATGTTGAGCACGACGTCTACACCAACAGCT
Source organism: Paracoccaceae bacterium (assembly GCA_963664715.2). GTDB lineage: Bacteria > Pseudomonadota > Alphaproteobacteria > Rhodobacterales > Rhodobacteraceae > JAPOXR01. The sequence goes on along the minus strand of CAXXUY010000001.1, from coordinate 313,392 downwards.
TCCCAGTAACCCTCGATTAGTTCCATCATGTCGCCCCAGTCCGATTTGAACTCGTTATTGACGTCGACGACCACGGTGAACCGCTCGCCATTGTCCGGACGCAGGCGAAAGCCGTCGCTGTCCTTCTCCGGCAACACCATGTCCAGGTGCGAATTGGCCAGATCAGCGTCATGCTCGGTATACTGGGTCGCCAGCTGTTCGTGATAGAGCGGAGATTCCGGGCGCGGCGCAATCTGGTGGGGAATGCCCTGGCCAAGAAAGATCACGTCGATCAGTTCCTGGCGGTTGATCGCGTGCGACAGACCGATGCGGAAGTTCTTGTCGGAATAGATCCCTGCCTTGACCGGATCCGCCGGATAATACAGCGGGAAGCGCAGGTCAGCCACGTTCTTGTCGGCGGAATTTGCCGTCACAAAGCGGTAATCGCCCTGTTCCATGCTCTGGAACATCACACCCCGGTTGGCCGGTGTCGAGATATTCACGCGCGAGATGTCGACCTCGCCCGAGAGCGTCTTGGCCAGTTGAACTTCGGGATCCGAGACCTGCACCCAGGTGCGCGCGTCGATATAGGGCAGCTGATTGCAGGCCGTGTCGACCTTGAAGTAGTAGGGATTGCGCTGGAACGTGAAGCGCTCCTTGCCCAGGAACGGCTCGGTCGGGATCCAGGCCTGGACAAACGGGCGTTCCGGGTTGTTGTATTCCGACTGTTTGCCGTACGAACCCACGTTTGCGGCCCACCACTGCGTGTAGTCTTCGGTGTTGGCAGCCGCCAGGAGTTCGGCGACACCTTCAGGATTCAGCGACTTGATGAACTGCCCGTGGTAGTGCTCCGCGAACTGAACGACCCGCACACCATACGAGGTCGACATGTTCTCGAGGAACAGGCCATTCGGGCTCGACCATTTGAACTCGACGGTGTGGTCGTCGATCTTCGTCACTGTCGCTGCCTCGCCATCGACGATGAAGAAGCCGCGCGGCTTCGACTGGATATCGGTGTTGGTTTCGACATGCTCCCACCAGAAGACGATGTCGTCGGCGGTGAAGTCTTCGCCATCCGACCATTTCATGCCTTCACGCAGATGGAAGGTGTATGAGGTCGCGTCGTCGGAGACATCCCATCCCTTCGCAACGTTCGGCAGCACTTCGCCGCCATCGACCGACCAGCGCACCAGGGGCTCATAGCCGAAGTGCCGGAACTCGGCCAGACGGTTGCCCCCGGTCGAGTCGACCATGGTTCCACCATAGATGCCGATCTGCTCGGCCGGTTCGACAAACAGGGGTTCGGCTGGCAGGCGGTCGCCGACTGGAGGAAGATCGCCGGCGGCAACACGGTCTGCCAATATGGGCGATTCGTTGTATTCAGAGCAGGTCTGGGCTGCTGCGGATGTCAAGCCGAAGCTGACCGCAGCACAGCCTGCTGCTGTGAGTAGTAGACACTTTTTCATCTTTAGGACCCTTTCTGGCTCTTGGCCTTCAAAAGATACAGTTCCTTCCGAGTCTGCACACGCGTGCAGACAGGTCAACTCCAGTAACATGGTGCTAGATACGCGTGACAAATTGATCACGGCCGCAGGAATTGTGCGCCGGTCAGGTATATTGTGTACGTCGGCCTATTGTCCCGCGCAAGACCAACTCCGCCGCCATTGCCGGCGGATCGAACCTCCGGTCCTGCGGATCCCGTCGACTCTCGAGGATCGCGGTGACGGCCGCGGCCATACAGTCGATATCCTGGCGGATGGTTGACAGGTTATAGATTGGCCAGCTTGCCATAAACACGTCGTCAAAACCGACAATCGACACATCTTCAGGGACGCGGTGCTGCGTGTTGAGTCGAAGATAGTCCATCACTGCAAAGGCCATCACGTCATTGGCGCAGAAGATTGCGTCAGGCAGTTTCTCTCCCGCCAGAAGGGCAGGAGCCGCCTCGAAGGCCTGATCGTAGTTGAATTCGCCACTCGCCTCGACGGCAAGATGCATTCCCTTGCGCGCGAGTTCCAGAGCCAGGGCATTCCGTCGAATCGTCGAGGAGACTGACGATGATCGTCCGGCCATGAATCCGATCGAGCGATGCCCGGTTTCCCAAAGGTAATTGACCATCTCAGCGATGCCGGTGGCGTCGTTGGCGACTATACTGTCCACATCAGCACGAGTCCGTTCGAAATTGAGCATGATCGGACGCACGTACGGCACCGCGTGCAAAGCAACGTCGACCGAGACCGAATCCGACATGATGATCAACCCCTCGACAGGGAATGTCAGATGCCTTTTCAGCGAGGTTGCACCATCATCTGTCGGTAACAGGTTCAACACGACAGGAAGGCGACCGGAATCCTGAAGCGACCGGATGAGTGCGGAATGAAAACTCGGTCCCCTGATCGCATCGACCTGGTTCAGGACGACGACGACGATGTTGGACCTGCCCTTGGCCAGGCTGCTCGCCAGGCTGTCGGGGCTGTAATTCAACTCGGCGGCAGCCTCCAACACCCTGGCCTTGGTGTCCGGGGCGATATAGGCTGTCTGCGAGAACGCGCGCGAAACCGCGGAGCGAGACACGCCGGCCAGTTCCGCAACGTCGGTCGCGCGGGCGCGTCTTCCCGCGGCCGATCGAGATGACGTGGACATTCGCTCTTCCTTTTTCAACCCGTTCCCGACTTGGTGGACACACCGTTGCCGAACCTCGTTCAGGCCGGTTCGTTTTCCAGCCTGGACAGGAAATGGTGAACCGAGAATTCCTCGTCTCCGCTCAGCAGTCTCCAAAGCCGCGTCCGCTGAATTATGTCAAGATGCGCGCTCCGGATGTCTGCCCAAGGATGGAAACAGGACAGCTGCCCCTGGACATCCTGCCTGTCCGTCGCCGGCGAATGTAACGGCTTCGGCGCACGGGCCCTGGCGGCATCGTAGCCCGACATGTCCCAATGGCCTGTCTGCGACCCGGCCGGGTTCAGGCGAATCTTGTACATGGCGCGGACGCCGTTGCTCGCGTTGCGCCGTCCGGCATGCCAGAGATTGTGGTGCAGGATCAGGACAGTTCCGGCAGGACCAGTCAACCGCACCTGACCCGCCAGATTCTGATACCGGGCAATGCTGGTCTCACCGGCCTTGCGCGTGTGGCTGCCGGGGATGACCAGCGTTCCGCCCATCTCGCGTGTCACATCCTGCGGATAGATCATGACCTGGATATCGAATGCGGACTCCCGGGCGTCGATCATTGCGTCACAATGCAGATGTTGCGACGCTCCCTGATTCGGCTCGCGGATATGCATGACATGGTGATCGACCCTGCATCCCGGCCCGAGAAGCGAGTGGACCGCGCCGGAGAGTCCAGGTAGCGCGAAAACCCGGGAAAGGACATCGCTGTCGTCAAATGCACCGGCGAGCGGAGTGCCCCATGACACAACGGGCAACAGCCCGCGGCCACACCTGTCATCCGTGCAATCTTGCACGTAGGCGGCGCGAAAAGCGTCGCAGAGATCCCTCGGCAACAGACCTTCCAGCTTCAGAAAACCGTCCCGCACAAAACTGGTCATTTCGCCAACGCCAAGAAGCTTCATCCCGGGGTCTCCACGAGTTTTTCCATGATGACTTCGAAGGATTGCCAGCCGGGCTGGTAGCTCATTTCGCCGGATCGGGGCTCGAGCGCGGAGAACTGAATGGCGCGCCATCCGTCGCGCAGTGCATCCAGTCCCGTTGCATAGGGCGGTTCGTCTTCGTCACCGGAAACAGGCGGCGTGACCGTGTCGCCGTCATAGCGCGTCCATCCGACAACGCGGGAATCGAGCGCGGAGTTCTGGAGATAAAGGATGAGCAGTTTCTGACGCAACGCGCACTCCCTGGTCATGCATGTTGTGAACGCGTGTGCAGACAAATTACACGGCTTGATCGCCCGATTCAAGATTCCATGGGATCCTACCGGCCTGTTGCCGGAACAGTCACTTCCGGGCACGCGAAGAAACTGGGCCGGATAACCCGGGTTACGGTCGGGTGACGATTGACGATTCGATCATTGCCGTCCCGACCCCGTCAGTGGCGCAGCAGGACAGCGTGTGCACGCGGGACGTTACCGGGATACGGTGCCGGATGTGCCCGATTCCGAACTCCGCATCATGTCTGTCGAGCGAGGCCTCAATGATGAATTGCCTGCGTCCGCGCAGCCGCCGCTGAACTGTTGGCCAGGTCAATTCAACGGCCTGCAATGACACATCAGGTGATGCAGTCTTGTCACGATCCTGGTCCCTGCCCTCCAATCGGGCTGTTGCATCCGAGCGTGGGAAAACATGGCGAGTGATCGGCAGGAAATGTCCCGGCCAGCACGAGAGCCTCCCGGATTGATGGTCCTGATCCCGGCTGCATGAGCCAGGGGAGTTCTCTGAATTAAGTCATTGACCCCCTGCCCGAACATCACAATATCAGCCACTGCCCCCGGGCTTACCGTGAAACCAGAAGGGCTGTTACCACACGACGTAGTCTTCAGGTCGGTTTGACCACTACGTGCAACGAGCAGGAATCATGCCGAGTGGAATCAATCCAGGTCTGATGCTGACACTGACACTGTTGACAGCGGTACCCATGCTGTCGCTCAACATGTTCCTGCCGTCGTTGGGTGACATGGCGGGCGAGTTCCAGGTCGGCTATGACACGATGGCCCTGGCGGTATCAGTCTTCCTGGTTGCGACTGCAGTCATCCAGTTGCTCTCCGGACCTGTTGCAGACAGATATGGTCGCCGGCCTGTTCTCCTCGCGAGCCTGGTACTGTTCGTTGCCGCGTCGATCTGTTGCGCATTCTCGGAGAGTTTCACGTCGTTTCTCTTTTTCCGCGTCCTGCAGGGTGCGGTCTTCACGGGTTCTGCCCTGTCGCGAGCCGTTGTGAGCGACATTTCCTCGCCAAGGGATGCAGCGAGCATATTCGGCTACATGGGAATGGCGATGAGCCTTGCGCCGATTCTCGGGCCATCGCTCGGTGGGTTTCTGGGCGAACTGGCTGGTTGGCGAGCCAATTTCTGGGTCTTCACCGGAGCCGGAATCGGCCTCTGGCTGCTCGTCTGGACACTTCTCCCGGAAACTGCGGATGGACGCGCAGGAAGCGGCGCGTCCTTTGCAAGGTCCTACCTGGAACTCCTGTCCAGCCTGCATTTCTGGGCATATTCGCTCATCCTGGCTCTTTCCATTGGCGGGTTCTTCGTCTTCATCAGCGGCGTCCCTCTCGTTGCCTCTGAGCAAATGGGCCTGTCGCAATCGCAGACCGGTCTCGGAATGGCGACGATCAGCATCGGCTTCCTGTTTGGCAATTTCCTTGCAGGCAGGCTTTCTGCTGCAAGGGAGCTGGATACGATGATCCTGGCCGGCCGACTCACAGCAAGCCTGGGGCTTCTCGGATGCCTTGCGATTCTCCTGTCGGGATCGGTAACGCCGTGGAGCCTCTTCGGGGGAACGGCTTTCGTGGGCATAGGAAATGGCTTGACGATGCCGGCTGCAACTTCCCAGGTCATGTTCGTGCGAAGGGATTTGGCTGCGAGTGCGGCAGGCCTCTACGGCGCTGTCATGGTCGTGCTGGGGGCGGCCTTCAGTGCAATCACGGGGTTTGCAATGGAAATACATTCGAGTGCCGCGTTGCTGGTCGGTCTCATGCTTGCACTCACACTGGTTGGCCTGGCCATTGCAGTTTGGATTGCAAGGAGGCACCCCGGAGAGACTGTCGGCAAATCCTGATTGTCCTTTCATTTGGAGCAGTTGAGGACCGCTGGTGCAAACTGACCTCGAAGCAAGCCCGCGAAGAAGTTGCCAGGCGGCTGATACCGTCATCAAATGTGCATCAAGCCGCTCTCCCGTCACTGCGGAAGTGGAGCCGGACCGAACCCTTCACCAGACGAGCAGAACGGGTCTCATCCTGAATTGTTGAACCATAACCGGATTTCGCATCCTAAAGCAGAAATACTGGGGAACGCACGCGGAGGCAGCCAGCGTCACACCTCTTGATTCAAAGCGAATAGAGAAGACATTCAGATCGAACCTGATATCGGGCCGTCAGGTAAAAACACTTCGATGATGAAGCAGATCAATGGATTGCGTGGCGGCGACATCGTGCTCGCTTGCATCCCTTCGGGCAGGCGCAGACTTCGGCATCCAGGTCGTCAGACCCAAGAGCGCTGACCAACGAGACCACGAAACTCCAATCAGAATTCCTGCGGCTTGTAGTCGGAAGGTCCAACGGGCATGACACCCCTGAGGAGCGCAACGGATTTCTCGAGCCCTTCGACGGAATTGAGAATCACGTCTCCATGCTCGACTGAAAGCCACCCGTCATATCCGCCCATTCTGAGGTGGAAGCAAAACTGCCGCCACCATTCCTCGCCATGCCCGAAGCCGAGCGTGACATAGCTCCAGGATCGGGCAGGAATGTCAATTAGGCTTCCGGTTTCCAGAAGGCTCGTGGTGGCCTGCACTGGGGCGTTCAACATCGTGTCCTTTGCATGAACATGGTAGATCGCCGAGCCCAGTGCTTCAGCGGCGACAAGCGGATCTGCGCCCATCCAGAACAGGTGGCTGGGATCAAGGTTGGCCCCGACGACAGGTCCGACGGCATCGCGAAGCCTCAGTAGCGAAGGCACGTTGTAGACGCACTGGTTGCCGTGAAGCTCCAGAGCAATCCTTTCGACGCCATTCTCGCCTGCGAGCAGGGCAATCTCTTCCCAAAAGGGGATGAGCCTTTCTTCCCATTGGTAGCGAAGGATGTCCTGTGTCTCGGATGGCCAGGAGGAAACTACCCAGTTTGGAATCGTATCGGTCGCACTGCCGGCCGGAAGGCCGGACATCGCGCAGACGGTCGTAATTCCCATTTCGCCTGACACTCGAATGGTGTCCTTCAGGCCTTCTCCCTGAAAGTGATCGGTCGGATGCAGCGGGTTGCCATTGGCGTTGAGCGAGATGATCTCGAGGCCCCGGGAATCGAATGCTTCCCGAAATGCATTCCGGGCAGATTCATTGCCGAGCATTTCCCCGAGGTCGAAATGCGGCGCGTTGGTCCAGCCGCAGGTGTTGACTTCGACGCCAGCCACACCCAGGCGTACTGCGGTATCGAGCATCTCGTACAGGCTCATGCCCGCAAGACTGTCGGAAACGAATCCGAGTTTCATTGGCTGCTCCCTTGCTCTTGGTAGAAAGCAGGCATCCTGGCAGGTTCGATGGCAACTTTCTTGCCACTGGACGGCGCGCTGACGCCTGATTCCGCGATCGCGGTTGCACAGTATCCGTCCCAGGCATTCGCAGCAATTCCGGTTGGCCGGCCGACATGGACAGACCGTATCCAATCCTTGTTCTGCAGCCGGTATGCGTCCCGAAGCCGCGACCGCCGGTCCTTCAGGTAATGTTCCAGCGACATCAATCCTGATACTACGGTTGCGCCTGCCCTCATGACTGCACAGGTGCAGAGCGTTCCGGAACCGCGCGACCTGATCGCGAGGCTGCTATTCAGGCCGCCAACTTCACGGTCATTCATCATACACTGGTCATTGTGGCGGCGAAAACACCAGGCAGACCAGGCAAGGGCGCACAACAAACGAATAACAGGACAAGCGAAACTGCCGTAGAAAGAAAGAGGGCACCCCAACTGCACTCGTGAATACGAATTGCCGACTCCCTTCAATTCAGTTCGTCGCGATCAAGAGAATTCGGCTCTGACCAGATTTGGCAGGCTGGCAACAATCAATAGCGCACGCATCTCCGTGGAAAAGCGCGAACGGGAAAGTGCACTGCACTTCGGCGGCCGCGGACCAGGTCTTGCGCCAGCTGCGTTTGTCGCGCGATCGGTACCAATTGCCGAGAATGCCGATTCCACTATCCCGGCGGTCTGCGAAAGAGGAATGTCCCCCACTTCCTGCAGAGTTCACTATTGCGCGCCGAATCCGGTGACATTAGGCAGATCCGACCAGATCTTGCATTTGGCTTGCTGCCGGCAAGCCAGAGAGAATCCAGGGGCGGACATGCAATGGATCGTGTGATTGTAACAGGCGGCGCCGGATTTGTTGGCTCCCATGTTTGCAAGCAGTTGAAGCTGGCCGGGTTTGCTCCCGTCACATTCGACAACCTCGGAACCGGATGGAAGGATGCCGTCCGGTTCGGCCCCTTCATGCATGGCGACATCATGAACCTGACCGAACTCGGGTCGGCGTTCGCGGAGTGGAGGCCGGTTGCCGTGATTCACCTTGCTGCACTGACTAGTGTCGAGGAGTCGGTCAGCAAGCCGGAAGCGTACCGGGACTGCAATGTGGAAGGCACCAGGAACGTGGTCAGGGCCATGCTTGCCCATGACTGCGAAGCGATTGTTTTCTCATCGACATGTGCGGTCTACGGTAATGCTCCGAGTGGTCTGGTCGACGAGAGCTCACCAACAAATCCGGAGAGTCCCTACGCGGAGACGAAACTCGCTGCGGAAGAATTCTTGTCCGGGGCTGCACAGGAAGACGGGATCCGGTCAACGGTGTTTCGGTACTTCAATGTTGCCGGCTCTGACCCCGAGAAGGAGATTGGCGAATGGCGCACGACACCATCCAACCTCATCCCTGCAGTGCTTGAATGTGCCGTCGGGGCACGCCCTTGGTTCGAGATATTTGGCACAGATTATCCCACACCTGACGGAACCTGCATCAGGGACTTTGTTCATGCAAATGATGTGGCGGATGCACATGTCAAGGGTCTGAAGGCATTGTTGAATGGTGAGCCCGGCAGACTCTTCAACATTGGCACCGGCGCGGGGAATTCAGTCAGGGAAGTCGTGGATTGCTGCCGAGGGATTACCGGGGTCGACTTTCCGGTAAAGGAATCGGCACGGCGACCCGGGGACGTTTCAAGGATAGTCAGCGACTGCGCGAAGGCACGGGTTGAACTGGGATGGTCCGCCGAATTGTCTCAACTTGACAACATAGTCACCGATGCCTGGAACTGGAGGCGAACAGGCGGCTACGGCCGCTAGAGTCAGGACCGATTAATTTCTTGCATTGGTTGATTCTGCCTGATTCAGTGTCTGGCGAGAAGCATGTGCAAGGAGCAGCAGGAAGAAGGATCTCTTCTGGTTGACCGAGGAGCAGATGGAGCGCCTTCGGCCGTTTTTTCCGAAATCGCACGGGGTGCCGAGGGTGGATGACGGGCGGCTCTTGCCTGATCGAAGTCAAATGGTCGGTGCAGCGGGTGCCTTCGGGGGGCTCGGTATCCGGAAATGGGGGGCTAGAACGGCTCGCAGCCGCGACCGGAGTCTGGCTCGTCGTCGGCCTCCGAGGCTGTTTCGTTGGCTTCCACCGATAGCACAGGCTGAATTGTAAGGACCTCGCGCGCAATTGCAGGCGCTTCTTCCAGCAGGTATTCGAAGCCGGGCCGGACATCCTCTCGGGGCATCAGATCAGCAAGTCGCCCGGCCGGAAGCTGCCTGAGACGCTGCAACGCCACCGCTGTCGCCTCAGGCATCGCAGCAAGGGTTTCCCGAATCGTCGCACGGTGGCCGGCCTCGCAAGCCGCAGCGATGTCGAAGATGTCCCGTACCTTGAGATGGCTGCCGCGGTAGTGGACCTTGATTGCAATGATCCCGGGCACCGCCTCCAGCAACAACCTGCGCCCCTGAATGGTCCGCTTAAGGGGTTCATGATCGGTTACAGTCGGCGCTGCAATGAAGTCGATCTGTCCGTCTTCACCGAAATCCGCTTTCACGTAGAGGGAACCGTCTCCCCTGTAGCTCAAGCCCGGCAGCCAGGCCTCGACATCTGCCAACGCGGCAGCGATTTATCCCAGCAGCTGGGGGTCCGGCAGGAAGAGGTCGATCTCACGGCTGTCACGGTGGCCGATCTGAAGCATCAGTGCTGTGCCGCCGCCCAGCGTCATCCCCTCCAACCGGCCGCCATGCCTTTCCACTTCGTCGACGATGATGAATGCCTTTGCGAGCAGCTTCTCCCAGGAGGCCGCCATCACGTCGCCAGCAGAGGGACATCCTCGCAAGAGTATTCGGCCAGGGCCTTCGCGGTCTGCCGCAGGACGTCTTCCGGAATGCAGAGTTCGGCAGCAAAGATCTTCTGCGCATCCACGTCTATCTCCGTATAGAACGAGTCGACCTGGGAAAGGTGGATGTTGCCGGCGCAAATCGCCTCGGAAAGTTCTCCGGCACTGAGCCGTCGATGACAGGGAGCATTCACCGTGCCCACAACGCAGGCGATCACCGCCTTTGGCTCGAACCAGTTCAGCGGCTTGCCCTGGAGCGCCTTCGCCCGGGCCAGGAATTCCTCCCGGCTGCCGGTGGGCGGTGTTCCGGAATTGTGCATCATGAGATTCAGTATAGGTGCCGGATCAATGAATCTCAATCACCGGAACAATGTCCGCGTGTCACGGCTTGCAGTCGAATACCACCTCGCGTGACCGGCCGATCGCTTCCTGCAGGTATTCGTTTTCGATCGTGCCAATTCTCGGCAGGTCCACCTCCCGGCCCAGCACAGTGCGCAACTCCCTGGTCAGGCCTGCATTGCGCCTGGATGTTCCGGTGATGGTCAGCGGTTCGAATTCCACCAGGAAGTCGTTCCCTCGGTCTCGGCCATGTGACGCGGCAACTGGCCGGATGGAACCGAGATCCAGCCTTTGCGGATTTTCCGGATCAGCAGCCTTCCGTTTCGGCCTGCATGCGGATGCCGGATATACTGCGACTGTCTGCTAATGGAGATGCCCAAGTCGTCGCCGCGCGTGCTGATCATCCTGCTCTACCTGGTCTCCTGCGGGACCGCATGGCTCCTCCTCGACGGGGCGCTCGGTGTCCAGCAGGTCGTCTCGAACCACGTCTCGGCCATCTGGGGCCGGGAGGTCCCCATCGATACCACTCTTGTCCGGCAGGCTGCGCTCGGCACCTTCGGCCTCGGCTTCCTCGCGGTGCTCCTCGTCACCCGATGAGCTCCTCCCCCTATGAAGATCCGTCCTACGCCGCCGTCTATGACAGGAGCTACCTACTCTCCGCGGCAAATGCCGGCCATACCGCCTTCGAGATCGACACCGTCGAGCGGATCGTAAGGAGATGGACGCCGTGCCGCTGGCTCGATGTCGGCTGCGGAACCGGTTATCACCTCAAGATCGCACAGTGCGGCCATGTCGCAGCAACCGGGCACCTGGCTGCTGTCCGCAGCAATTCGTCTCGTGCCGACATGCTTAACCCCCTCATGATCCTGCTCCCAAAACAAATGCTCTGGGTAACATTCTTGATGAGGCAACGGATCGGTCGAAAGTAACGTATTTGGTGAGTCAACGCGGGGGTTGAATTCCGGAACGGGATCAAGCAGATTCAAGTCGCCGCCTGACTGGGCGCGTCACCAACTTTTTGTCATGTCCCGCCCAGCGCATGGGCAGAATCCTGGGACGAAGCTCGCAACAGAATCGTATCGGGAGACTTTAAGGGGCGCTTGTTCGAAGACACGCGGTGGAGCAACGCAGCCGTATGCTGACAGGACACCCCTGTTCGTTTGCTCTCGCAAAAGTCGGTGAAGAAACCGGAAGGGACTCAACGCGGTAACATCTTTCTCGTCAAACGGCACAAAAAATGCAGTTCCGGATTGATATTGATAGGTCTGGGAAGACTGGCCTCAGAGATCAGATCGTGGCAGGGATTTCACGGCTCATCTTTGACAGCGTGCTTCAGACAGATACCAGACTGCCATCTTGCCGCTCGCTTTCGCGGACACTGGACGTATCGATAAACACAGTGCTCGCGGCATATGCGATATTGGAAGAACAGAACTTCATATACTCAAGGGCCAGATCAGGATTCTTCGTCAGCGGATGTAACGGCCAAGTTGAAAAGACCGCCGCTGTCGGCAAAGTGCCTCGCTATCAAAAATCACTGGGGTGGGATCGGCTGAACTGGCGGCGGCGTTCTGAAGACTTCAGCACAATTCTGAGACCGGACAATTGGTTCGATTTCAAGTACCCATTCGTGTGCAATCAAATTGATGAAGATCAGTTTCCAGTAGCGCAGTGGAGAGAGTGTTCACGCCTTGCTATGAACCGAAGAGACTTAAAGGTCTGGTCGGCTGATAATCACTATTCAGACAGCCTCGAATTGATTGAACAAATTTGCGGGCGCATTTTGCCGCGGAGAGGAGTATTCGAAACCAAGAACTCTGTCTTGGTTACACTTGGGAGCCAAAACGGTCTGTACATCACAAGCCAATTGCTTGGCGGACGCAACCGTGTTGCCACAATGGAAGACCCCGGCTACCCTGACGCGCGGAAGATCTTGCACGCAAGCTTTGGAGAGGTTCGATTTCAGCCTGTAGATGACGAAGGGATGATCGTCGACGAGCGACTTCGCGGGTCTACTCTCGTTTTCGTAACACCAAATCGACAGTTCCCGACAACCGTTACAATGACAGAACAGCGTAGAAGGCAGCTAATTGCAGCCGCTGTGGAATATGATTTCTTCATCGTAGAAGATGACTATGAATGTGACGTTGACTATCGTCACTTCACCCCGTTTCCACTTCGAAGCTCCGATGAAAAAGGGCGCGTCATATATCTGGGCAGCCTATCAAAAGGCCTATCACCGGGCCTGAGACTCGGCTACCTGGCAGCCGAAACTGAGTTCATCGAAGCTGCCCGTGACTTGCGAGGCACGATTCTCCGTCATCCGCCAATTGTTCCCCAACTTACCGCGTCAACTTTCCTGAGGTTCGGATACTATGACAGCCAGTTGCGCCGCCTTCATCGGGACTACGTGGAGAGGTGGACGTTGGCGGATGCAACCATAAGAAAAAACCTGCCTGAATTCGAGATTACCAGTGAATTTGGTGGAACAAATTTTGTACTGAGAGACCGCTGCCGAGAACTCACTGCGTCGAAAATTGCTAGTGAAGCGCAAAGTCACGGCGTCATCGTGGAAGAGATCGCCCCATGCTATTCTGACTACGAAGTTGGAAAATTCTACTTTCGCTTGGGTATGTCATCAATTGCCAGTGAATCAATCCAACCTGGCGTCGAGGCGTTGGCAAATTCTGTTAGGATACTGCGAAGCGACTTTAGTCGAAAAACAAGACACCTTGAACGACCTCCAAGTCGCTAGTCTAATGCTCGTTTTCCGGGATTCCGTTTTCCGGTGGAGTATGATTCAACCGCTCGCTGGCGGTCAAGTTCTATCGGGATTCCATTCGCCGTGGTGAGTTTTATCGCGCCGGTCTGAAGCGTTTCGCTCCTGGAATCGATGCTGCCGCGATGGTCCTGGCACGGTCCAGATGGGGAATTTCGTCGATATCGTGACCCGGGATGGCATCATATGCCACTACGGGAACGATGCGTGCAGCAGGAGCCTGCCTGTCGCCACCGACATGCGCACAGAACATTTGCAATAGTATCGCGCTTGTGATGAACTTCGCGCCGTGGGCCGTCGCCAGTCATCTTAAACATCGATCGCTTCAGTGAGGGTCATGCCTGCCCTCCAGGTCGATCTCGCCGACGTCGCGCAGCGTGCCGAGTTGCATCCTGGCGTATGCGGCAGTGGCCGCGATGCTGCGATGACTCAGGTAGTCACCCACCTCCTTCATCGACAGGCCATGGTCGAGGAGATGCTGGGTCGCAGTGTGTCGCTAATGTCTGCACGAGATTACCGCCTTTCCTGGCCATGAACCTGCTGCAGGGCGGAACACCGCTGGCAGACATCGGCAACCTGCCGCGTCACGGCTCCGCGGAGACGACGCAGGTCTACCTGCACGCAGATCTCCGCATCACGGGAAAGGCGATGGAGAAGACCCGCCCTGTCGGGGTCGAACCCGGGAGGTTCAAGCCGGACAATACCCTGCTGGGTTTGCTGAAATCGCCGTGATTATGCCGACGATTCTTACGAAAAAGCCCGGGGCTTCAATGACCCGGGCCGCAAACGCGGCATAATTCGGTTATCGACATGCCACGCGATCTTCAATTCGCTCGGCGAGTGCATCGCGGCGATCGAGGACTACATCAAGCAACACAACGCAGATGACGCCCGCCCGTTCCGCGGGAGCAAGACGCCCGAAGATCTCGTGGAGGCATGGAGAAAGGGACACCAAAAGCTGCAGGAATCGGAATCGTGAAAGAGAATCAGGCCACTGGATCCGGCTAAACGTCCTTTCCGCCAGTAAAATTGAATACCGCTCCAGTACGGATGCCCGAAGGCCACCGAGACGTCATGGTCTTCAGCCGAGTATAGAACCGGACCCCTTCCATCCCATGAATGTGATGATCGCCAAACAGGGACCTCTTCCATCCGCCGAAAGAGTGATGTGCGACAGGAACCGGTATCGGCACATTTACACCAACCATACCGATACGCACACGCGCCCAAAAATCTCGTGCGGCATCGCCGTCGCGTGTAAAGATAGCTGTTCCATTTCCGTATTCATGGTCGTTTATTATCCGGATGGCCTCTTCGTATCCACCGGCACGCACGACTGACAAGACCGGCCCAAAGATCTCTTCCTTGTAAATCGACATGTCGGTTGAGACATTGTCGAACAAGCAACCGCCAATGAAATATCCCTCTTCATACCCCTGAAGTGAGATGTCGCGCCCATCGACAACCAATTTTGCACCTTGCTCCAGCCCCTGGCCGATAAGCCTATGAATCTTGTCAAAGCTCTGTTTTGAAATCACCGGACCGAGTTCCGATGCAGGATCGGTATAAGGTGCCACCTTGAGGGCTCGGACACGCGGTTCCAACGCTTCAACCAAGTGATCAGCCGTACCCTCACCTACAGGAACTGCTACCGACACAGCCATGCAACGTTCGCCAGCCGACCCGTATGCCGACCCAATCAGCGCATCTGTCACTTGATCCATGTCCGCATCGGGCATAATGACGAGATGGTTCTTGGCCCCACACAGGGCTTGTACACGCTTTCCGTTCGAAGTGCCCCGCGAATAGATATATTGGCCAATTGGCGTCGAACCAACGAAGCTAACTGCCTCAACCTTGGGATTATCTAGCAAAGCATCCACTGCTTCTTTATCGCCATTTACGACGTTGAACACGCCTTCGGGCAGGCCCGCTTCGGCGAGCAACTCGGCTATACGCAATACCACCGTCGGGTCTTTTTCGGAGGGCTTCAGCACGAAAGTGTTGCCACAGGAAATGGCAACAGGGTACATCCACAGCGGTACCATTGCCGGAAAATTGAAAGGAGTGATTCCTGCGACAACGCCAACTGGTTGACGTACTGAATAACTGTCAATGCCGGCAGCCACAGACTCGGAGTACTCCCCCTTGAGCAGGTGAGGGATACCGCAGGCAAACTCGACGACTTCGATGCCCCTGGCGATTTCTCCTTTTGCGTCGGGAATTGTCTTTCCATGCTCGGCCGACAGGAGTTCCGCCAACTCATCGGTGTGGCTTTTCAAGAGATCGCGAAACTCAAACATAACCGTAGCACGTTTGGCTGCTGGCGTTGCCGCCCACCCTGGCAAGGCCTCGGCGGCAACATCTACAACAGCATCCACATCTGCTCTCGATGCAAGCATTACCTTTGCGATTATTGCTCCCGTGGCTGGGTTGTATACATCACCTATCCTCTCGGACCCACCTGACCACGATTTGTTGGACAGAAAATGACCGACATTGGACATCGTGACCTCCAAGTTGTTGTGTATTCCGGTAAGGGACACTACCTCGGCCTGATTAAACCGCAATGCCAATTGCATCGACGATGATGCTAGTGAAATTTTGCAAAGTGCAGAGTCACAGAATTTTTCAATGATGGGTACAGCAGCTCGAGAAACCGAGTTTTGTGCCTTCACTTGAATCCGGTCCCCGCTGATTGCCAGAAAATGCACCGGAACACCTGTACCTACAATTAACGGCAATTGTACCTGTCACATCCGTCCTCGTTACCGTTTCATATGTGACATGGAACGTGCTCATCGAACCTGGCGCCTTCCTTAAAATACGAGGTTTTACCCAAAGGGGGCCAGTATGAGGTTGTGGTCTTATCAGCTGTCAATAACTACTTCCGGGCAGGGATCTCAGCGCTTCCCGTCAATATCGCTTGGGAAGTCGAAGGAGATTCAGAAATGCTGACGCGCGCTCTTGATGCCATCACGTCAGCGGTTTCTGAGTTCATGGGACGCATTGGCTGGATTCTGATCCTATATTGCATGGCCTTTGGTGTTTCAGACGTCTTCCTGCGTTATGCGATGAACCAACCTTCGCAGTGGATCGGCACCACTTTGCAGGCCGCGATGGTTCTGCTGGCTTGCGCCGGGGGTGTATATTCGCTCCAACACGATAGTTTTGTAAAACTCGATCTCTTCTACGCAAATGCCCGCGATCGAACCAAAGCGATTCTCGATATTCTGACGGCTCCGTTTGCAATTCTCTTTCTGATCATCTTGATCTGGAAGGGCTACGACGCAGCTGCGCTTTCCGTAAAGCTCAACCAGTTTACGCCCACAGCAGTTCCAATTCCGATCTACCCCATCAAGTCGGCGATTCCGCTGACCGGATGCCTCATTCTCTTGATCGTGCTCAAGAAATTCCTTCGCGACGTACGCTTCGCGCTTGGGAACCAACCGTCGTCGTAGCGATCAAGTCGAACTACGGGACCAGGCGGGCTCCATAACCATGAAACAAGGAGGACAAAACATGAATACAAACAGGATTTTCTACACAACGCTATGTGCAGGCGCTGTCGCAGTTGCGGCCACCTTCGCTTCGGCTCAGGACGGCCCTCCGGACAAAGTGACCAAATGGATCTTCCAGCCAGCGTTTGATCAAACTGATGCTGGTTGGGACAACGGAGTAATACCTTGGGTCAAAGCCGTAGAAGAAGCGACTCAGGGCACGGTAACCATCCGCGTTGAACCCGCCGGCGCCTTGGTGAGTGGCGCCGAAGCATTTGCCGCTGCAGCCGCAGGTCAAACCGACGGTTATGCTGGATGGGGAACAGTTTACGGGGGCGATATGCCCGAAGGCATGCTGGCCTTTGGCATGGCCATGGGTGCCAACAGCACGGAAGAAGCTTGGGAAGTCATGTGGGGCAACCCTGACTATCGCGTCGGCGATATCGTTCAAGAAGCCGCAAATGCACGTAACCTCCATTGGGTCGGATGGTCCAATCAGGGTCCGAATGCGATGTTCACCAAGTTCCGGGTTGACAAAATGGAAGACCTGGAAGGCCAAAAGATGCGGGCCGGTGGACCTCAGGCAATCTTCCATTCCACGATGGGCGGTGCACCGGTATCGATGAACGCCGGCGAGATCTACACTGCGATCAAGCTGGGCACTATCGACGGTACATACTGGGATACTGGCGGCATTGACGACATGTCCTTCCACGAGGTGATCGAGTATGCAGTCATGCCTGGCTGGAACCCGGCGCAGCACCAGGAGATATTCGTCAACCTTCAAAGCTGGAATGATCTCACCGACTGGCAGCGCAAACAGATCGAAGGGATATTCGAAGAGACCTATTTCGAAACCAGCCGCATGCACGCTGACGGGGTGGAAGAGGCACTGCAGATCCTGCGGGATGCCGGTGGAGAGGTGATCAACCTCAGCGATGAGGAAGTCGCTCGGATGCGCGAAAAATCCATCGCGGAAGTTTGGCCGCAGGTTGCAGCTGCGTCAGATGGAAACGCCAGGGGCGTCGAGATCTACAGAAGGTTCCTTGAAGACAAAGCCAACTCCCAGTGAGACCCGAATGACACGCAGTGTCAGGAAAGGTCTCAAAAAAAAAACCGCTGGCCCAAATTGGGCCAGCGGACAGGACCAGGAACAAAAAGCGTCGTTCGGATCGACGCCGGATTCCCGGCCTGCATTGGCTACTGAGAACCGCCTAAAAGCAAGGAACGACAAACAATGGGCCTCGAACTAGTAACAGCGCTTTACTTCATCGTACTGTTTGCAATCCTGTTTCTGGGTCTTCCAGTGGCATTCGGGCTAGGTGGAACCGCCGTGCTGTTTGCGTTGGCTTTCGAGCCACGCGCGCTCTTGTCAGTACCAAGCGCATTCTACTCGACGCCGTGGAATTCTGTTTTGGTCACGGTGCCCCTTTTTCTGTTTATGGGATCACTGATTAGGTTCTCCGGAATAGCCGAAGCGGCCTATGACGCAGTTTACAAGTTGATAGGCCATATTCATGGCGGCCTGGCAATGGGTACGGTCCAGGTCTGTACGGTTTTCGCCGCCGTTACGGGGATTACGCCGCCTGCCACTACCACAATGGGTCAGATCGCATATCCCTCAATGGTACGGTACAAGTATGATCGGTCCATCGCTATTGGCTCCATTGCGGCGGGAGGAGCTCTGGGCGCGCTCATTCCACCCAGCGTGCCGTTCATCTTTTACGGGCTACTAGCCAAAGTCTCGATCGGCGACCTCTTCATGGCAGGCGTCCTGCCGGGACTTATGCTCGCAGCCTTTTACACGATCTATATTGGTATTCGCTGCCGTATTCAGCCTCATCTCGGTCCAGCACTGCCTGCGGAAGAGAAGTTCACCCGCAAGGAAAAGCTAAGCGCGGTGCTGAGTATTTGGCCCTTTGCAGTACTCATCGCCATCGTTCTTGGAGTGATCTGGGGCGGGATTGCGACACCAGCGGAGGCCGCCGCATTCGGGGCCGCGGGGGCCTTCCTTATCAACTTGGCCTACGGAAAATTGACTTGGGCCGTTCTGAAGGACTCGTTGGAGTCCACTTTGAAATTGACGGGTATGGGGCTTTGGATCCTGATCGGTGCCACAGTTTATCTGAATATCTTTAACTCATTGGGAAGCCAAGATCTGCTGACCGAACTCGTGCTGTCTATGCCGGGAGGATCCAATGGCATTCTGCTGATGATGATGCTCATCATTTTGATCCTTGGAATGGTCATGGACGACTGGGCAATTATCATGCTCTGCACGCCATTGTTCATCCCGATCGTTGACTCTCTTGGCATCGACAAACTTTGGTTCGGCGCCCTCTTTATCGTCAATATCCAGATTGCCTATCTCACACCACCATTTGGATTTGTCTTATTCTGGATCAAGGGAGTCCTTCCGAAAGATGTAAGCATGGGCGACGTCTACAAGTCGGTTGGGCCGTTCGTTGTGATACAGTTCTTCGCACTGGCGCTTATTTTCGTCTTTCCGGCGATTTCGACCTGGCTACCCTACATGCTGAAGTAATCCATCGGCTGATTGTGCCGCATAGACACCAATTTCAAGTCAAAGCTGGAGGCCCAGATGTACGATCACATCGTTGTTCCGGTCGCGCCGGACCACATAGGCGAATATTTCACTTCATTGGATGTGGCTCGACGTCTTTTGTCAGCGGCAGGAAGGCTGTCCGTGCTATCCGTTTTGGAGGAACTCCCCTCCTACGTGGGATCATATTTTCCGTCGGATCAAATCAAAAGGAACCTTGTCGAACTAAAGGATGCCATCGAGACGGAACTCGGAAGCAAAGAAATTGACGTCCACGTGCGTTCCGGACATCCCACCAACACCATCTTGGAATGGGCGGAGAACAACAACACAGACTGCATAATTGTATCATCCCATCGGCCCGGTCTGCCAGATCTTTTGCTCGGCTCAACAGCCGCAAGGATCGTTCGACACGCGCAATGTGCTGTTGTCGTTCTTCGCTAGAATTCACTGCCTCACTCTTCACCCGTGAATTTCAAGACCTTTTGCCGATGTCATCACCGCGCGGTCGACAGCCGTGGCGACACCGTCGACTTGGGAATCACCAAAATCTCCGGGGTCAAGCAGCCAAAACTGTCGGGAAAACAACAGAAAGAACTCTGGCGAATGCACGATACCGGGGAATATTCGATCAGCGATCTTGCCGAACTTTTCTCCGTGTCACGGCCGACAGTCTATCGAACGCTGAACAGGCGGAAAATTCCCTGGAGTGTCATTCTGCACTCAGCCGGAACCGACCCCAACATGACAGAACCAGCCAGGATGAAAGCCCGGCAGGACTTCAGAAGCCTGCCGGGCCGAGCTAGACGACCATCCATGAACACAGAGCCACACAAACATGACGCAATCCTATTTTGTTCCGGGCAAGCGGGAAAGCATTTTGACGGCGACGCGGTGCGCATCCCGTACGACAACACGAGGGGCATATCAGTAGCGGACGCAAGATCGCAGGAGGAAAGGAACACCGGGTAAATCCACTTGGCACGGTGCCCGAAAGGGTTCTAGCCAACCATGGCTGGACGGAAATCCGGAGGGTGTTCCCGACGATACGTATTCCCGATTGCGGTTTTCGGTGTCTTCAGCGCAGATCGCGGCCGGCCTTCGTCGATCAATTGTTTCATACGGGGACGAGGCCCTCAATGGCGGTCTTGCCGGCCTTGACACATCAAGGACGGAGGACGTTGTGCGGACAGTGTCCGGGACAGGGAAAGCTGGTGAGGCAGGAAAGACAATGGAGATAGCAATTGGACTGATGGCGCTGCCGGTCATGCTTGTCCTTCTTGGTATTGGGTTCCAGCTCTGGAAGCGGCAGAAGCCGAGAAACAAACCGGACAGCTGGCCACCTCCATTCTGGCAGAGCGCAAGGCAAAGGGCAAACCCGGCCAGACGGGATTGAAACTCGGTCTGGAAAGCGAGGCCATGCCGGTTCAATTGCCAGAATGCTGAAATGGCCAGTTGCCCGTGAACAGCACGAGAGAGAGCATCCTGGCAAGGATTTTCATTTCACCTGCTGCCTGAACTGGCCTGGTCAGGGGTTGTTGGCCCGCAATCCGGCGGGATCTGAAGATTGCAGGAGACTGTCCAAAAAAACAAGCGTCAAGACCGGTCATGTTGGCCGCATGGAACGCAATGCGTTTCATGACCCGTATCTGTCAATTGTAATCGTGAAAATTCCTTTTCATTGGCACCCCATGAAAACCATCGCATATCTCAGGGTCTCGACACCACAGAAGGACACTGGCAGCCAGCGCCTCGCCATCCTCGAATATGCCCGCAAACAGGGCCTCAACATTGATGACTTCGTCGAGGCAACCGCGTCCGGAACGGCCGCGGAATCACGCTGCAGGTTCGATGAACTGATGGACAGCCTTGCGCGCGGAGACCGCCTCATCGTCAGCGAACTCTCAAGGCTCGGCCGCTCCCTCAGCCACGTCGTCACCGTCCTCGACAACCTCGCAAGGGCCGGTGTCGCCTTCATCGCCATCAAGGAGAACATCCGCATCGAGGGCAAGCTGGATATCCAGACCAAGGTCATGACCACGCTGTTCGCACTCTTCGCCGAGGTCGAGCACGACCTCATCTCCGAAGGCACCCGGGAAGGACTTGCCAGGGCCAGGGCATCGGGAAAGAAACTCGGGCGGCCGAAGGGAGCGCTGGGCGTGTCGCTCCTTGATGGCAGGGAAGAGGAAATCCGCCAGTTCCTCACGCTCGGCGTCTCGAAGACCGAAATTGCAAGGATAACGGGGGTGTCCCGGTCAACCCTCTACAACTTCATGCAGACACGGGGGCTGAAAACCCGCCGTTAGCCGGATCTTCATGGCCGGAAAACGGGGTTTTCTCCGTTATATCAGGCCATTATGCCGATATCAGCCTGGACTCGTACTGGCAACAATCCTCGCCGGGTCAATCTCCAGCAACTCAAATGCCCGCCGTTGCAGCGGCGTCGGCTGCGCCAGCATCTCGAAAACATGATCCGGGCTCTTCGGCAGCATGACCTCGTTCAGCGTCAGCGTGGCAAGATCGGCAAGCAGCGTCGTCATGCCGTGAACCGGAAAACCCTCGGCAGTACGCTTCGTGGCCGCCTTCTTTCTCGCACTCTCCGAGACGAGGGCCTTCTCCACCGGTGAATTCCGTAACGCCCGCGCCCCCTGCGGATCATCCTCCCCGTAAAGCAGCGGCGCAAGGCGCCGGCGGAGATGCCATTCAACGTAAAGGGCCAGCATGCACAGGAACACTTGCGCCCGGACACGCCCGGCACTGTAGACATGCACCGGCCGCACCTCGAGCCGGGATGTCTTCATCAGGCGGAATGCCCGTTCCACCCGCGAGAGGGACTTGCAGGCCTCCACCGCCTCGGCAGCGCCGATGGCATCCGCATCAAGACTGGTGCGGATGACATAGATGCCGTCAAGACGGGCCTCGGCGGCAATGCGTTCCTCGTTGCGGGACCATCTCATGCCGTCATTGCCGGTCTCGATGTCGAACAGCCTGGCCACCTTGCGGCGGTTTGCAGTGCGGCCAAGCGCACGGTTGATGCGGTCCCGCAGCGCCGGACCCGGCCGGCTGCGGACAGCAAGACCGGCAATCCGGCCGAGCTCGGCCTGCGTTGCCTGCAACAGATCCTCCCGCTTGCGGGACCGCTCGGCACGAAGGCGGGGATTGAGGCAGACCATCAGCCGCTCGCCGGGAAAGTCGGGACTGGAAATCTCCGCAACCGCATCGGCAAGGAGCGCCTCCGGAACCAGCGGCGCATCACCGCCGCCGGAACGCAGAAGCCTGCGGATGTCCACATTCCGCAGCGCCGAGATCCAGTCCAGCCCGGATGGCCCGAGATCCTCGCGGATGCGGGAGGTGGTGACCATGCCGCACTCGCCGACCAGCGCAACACGGGATATGCCGAAACGGGAACGGAGCTTGTCAACCTGCACCGCCAGCGTCGAGGGATCGCCGGTCTTGCCGGAAAACACCTCGACCGCCACCGGACAGCCATCGCCGGCACACAGGAGGCCGAAGCTGATCTTCTTCCTGCCGGTCCTGCCATCCCGGCTGTGGCCGAATGCCGCCAGCGGGCAGCACTCACCCTCCAGGAAGCTCGAGGTCACATCGTAAAGCACCAGCGTATTGCCGCCCCGCAGGTGCCGGTTGGCCAGGCTGCGCTCGATAAAGGGCTGGCGGGAGCCAAGCCAGTCCAGCATCTCCAGCATCTCGTTGCCGGTGACCGGGCCAAGACCAAGCACCCTGCCAAGGCTGCTCGAGGCGGTCTCGGGAGAAAGCGCACGGGCACAGGCAAGCTTCGAGCCCGGATCGAGCAGCCTTGCCACGATGGCGCCAGTCGCAAGATCCCGCATCCGTCCCCCCCTGCGGTCGAGAATGCGGGACATGCCGAGCGCTCTCAGCGTTCCCAGTACTGCTGCCACATGGCCATGCGGCAGCGCCCTCCTGATGGTGACGGCCTCGTCGAGGCAGGCAAACACCACGCCGCCCTTGAGCATGGCCCTGATGGCATCGACCATTGCGGGGGGCATTTTCGAGAGGTTTGCGAGTGTCCGTCTTCGGATTCTCGGTCCTTCCCGCC
This sequence comes from Paracoccaceae bacterium, assembly GCA_963664715.2. Classification (GTDB taxonomy): domain Bacteria; phylum Pseudomonadota; class Alphaproteobacteria; order Rhodobacterales; family Rhodobacteraceae; genus JAPOXR01. Next base: position 290,158 of record CAXXUY010000001.1, on the reverse strand, counting down.
AGGCTTGCCTGAGCAGGATTGCGGGCGGAGATGACCTGTTTGGTATGACATCGACGCTGATGGCCATCCTGGCGTTTCCTACATGGCAACGTGTCTGTTTGCACAACATACGGCATACATGTGCCTGTTTCAACACCAAATGTTATAATACATGGCAACACCATGCCAGAAATCAACCCCTTGCCTGGCAACGAAACAGACTCAAGATCAACGACTTGCGGGAATCTGATTCCGTTTTGTTCTCAATGAAGATCGGTCTAGAACGGGTTGCAGCTGTCGCTATCGCCGGGTTCTTCGACCTCTGCGGAATTATTACTGGATTCAGCGGCACTCTCCAGTTCAGCCAGCAACGTTTTAACCGTCAAACGGAGTTATGGCAGGTGGTTGACGGAGTGGTGCCACACGATTTCGGACTCTACACTGTCATATCCGTGGACCAGTTGGTTGCGGAAGTCGATTATCTGGCGGAATCCGGAGACTTGCTTCGCAATTTCAGGGTGTTCCTGAAACATTCGGTTCATCGCTCAGCCAATGATTTCGAACTTTCGTTCAACCGCGGCCTGAGTCCGGCGATCCCCGATATAGGTATCGAGATCCATGCCGGCAGTGAAGCTCTCGATATCCGCCCCCGCCTGATCAATATCGGTCAGAGAAATCCGAGGATCACGCCGCATAGACGGCCTCGCGTGACCGGTCGATCGCCTCCTGCAGATACCGGTTCCTGATCGCACCAGGCTGAACCAGGTCTACCGGACGGCCAAGGGCGTGGCGCAGCGCATCAAGCAGATCGAAGAACCTGAAGAAAGGATCCTGATCACTGTCCGGGCGAAACTCGACCAGGAAGTCGGCATCGCTGTGCTCACGATCGAAGTCCGTTCCGCGTGCAGCCGATCCGAAGACCTCAAGACGCTTGACATCGTAGCGCCGACAGATCCCGGCGATCTCGTCCTTCCTGTCTGCAATCTCGGGATGCATTGCCTGATGTCTCCGGGGGCGGCCTTCAACTGCTCCCGGATATAGTCGCCATGCTATGTGAATTCCACAGCTTCCTGTTTCCTCCTGTCGGCTGAAACAGATTGCAAACGCCGTCAGCGATGCCGCTGTCCGGGTTGTGAAATCGTTTCCGTGGGCCTTCACGGGTGATTGCCCGTGCATTTGGCCGAAGGGGCTGAAAACGGCCTCTACGGTTCCGAATCCAGGATTAACTATTCAGATCCCCCTTGTGGGACTTTTTGTGCCTATGTCGGGTTAGGGCCCTATATGTCATATTTCTCAATCCTTTTGAGGGAATGCTCGGGAGAGAAAAAGGAAATCTGGTCGGGGAGAGGCATGTTGATCTTGTAGTTACTATCCTTCCCCCAGCAGTCGCCACTTGTCCCCGGCGATGTTTGCCTTGACCTCCTTTTTGGAGAAGACCCACCCTTTTGCATCCAAAGTCAGCAACACCAGGAAGTAATCGGAGCTATCCAGGACATTGAGGTACTTCTAGGTCGCCCAGAAATTCTTTTTCGCGTTCAGTGTCCTTGAGCCACGAGAAATTCTCCCGGCAACCACGGATTTCAGTTGAGTGCAATGGATAGGAGATCTCCCACTTTTGACAAACCCCCGAGTACGCACGCAAAACTGAACCCAGATTCTCCTCATCAAACAGAACACCACCCAAACCGAAGCAGTCCATCCTGTCATGTCAAACCTCGGTTTGCATGCGGTCTGGCTGTCGGTTCCCGGTATCGTCAAAATACAAATGCACTTCCTTGCCCTTCGGGACCCTATCGCTGCTCATGAGTTAGTCCTTCCCGGGATTGTGCGACAATGCGTTCCAACAATGTTGTATTCTGCATGGTCACTTTATTCTCTCTGTTCGCAAGGAGTGCTCCGATTCTACCAATCAAACGGTAGAGCGCACGACTGCCGTGAAGGTCTGCTGGAGCACTGGACGGTCAATAATGAGCTTCACGGTAAAGCGACAGCACCAACTCACAACCATCGTGCATCTGGGTAAAAACTTGCCTCGCAACCATTTGGGCAACTGATCCAAGGTTTCACAAAACCAACTGGATCATTCGCTAGGACATCCAGCACTGTTCCAAGTGATCTCAGCCAGCGGCGATTAACGATGCCAGGTCTCTCAAACCGATCACATCCAGTCCTTTACCCTTGGGATACCGGTCCTCTCCCGGGTATACCAAGAAAGATCGTTCTGGACTCAGGTCATCTCTAGCGTGATGGAAACCCTTGTCCAACCTCGGTGACATACTGCGTTTGATTTCGATCGCCCAGAGTCTGCCTCCTGACAATTGCAGCAACAGGTCGACTTCCGCGCCAGCAGTTGTTCGGTAAAAATACGCCTTCGTTCGCTCGGGTGCCACGGAAAGCAGATTCTCGATGACGTAGCCCTCCCAGCTACCGCCGGCCACCGGGTGTGCCAATACCTCTTCAATGTCATCGAGACCGAGAAGAGCGTGGACATTTCCGCTATCGCGTACATAGATTTTAGGAGACTTCACCAGCCGCTTTCCAACATTGGCGTGGAATGGAGCCAGGCGCCTGACCAGCAAGAGGTCGACGAGCAGGTCGAAATACCGGGCAACAGTCTTGCCGTCGACAGCGAGGCTGCGGGCAAACTGAGCGGCATTGGAAATCCCTCCCTGCACATGGGCCAACATGGTCCAGAAGCGGCGCAGGGTCTCTGCCGGAACCCGGGGTCCGAGTTGCGGGATGTCTCTCTCAAGATAGGTACGGATGAAGTTCTCCTTCCAAATTGCGCTGGCTTCATCGCTCTCTGCAAGGAAACTGTCGGGGAATCCGCCCCTTATCCAGTGCCTAACGCCCGCATGGCCGCCAAGCTCAAGGACGTTGAACGGTTCAAGTTCCACATAGGCAATACGGCCAGCCAGGGACTCGCCCGACTGCTTGAGCAGGTCAATCGACGCCGGACCCAACAACAGGAACCTGCCCGACCGGATGCCGCTGCTTCGTCCTTTGTCAATGAGACCACGAAGCGTCTGAAACAGTTCCGGCTTCCGTTGGACTTCATCCAGGATAACAAGCTTGTCGAGATGGCCAGCCAGATAGCGGTCAGGATCGTCCAGCTTTGCGAGATCCGTCGTGCTCTCAAGATCAAGATAAATGCTGGGTCGGTCTTAACTGACCAGACCCGCAAGCGTAGTCTTGCCAACCTGTCGAGGTCCGAGCAGTGCCACTGCTGGAAACTGATCAAGCCGGGAGCGAACGAGTTGCAACTTTTGTCGTGGTATCATCCTTGTATATATGGCGCTGTCCTCCACAAATGCAAAGACATGACAAACCAGTGCTCTACAGTTTCATGGGAACACATGACGAGATGACGGTTCGAGGTTGAATTCGCGGGCGTGAAAAGGAGGTTTACAAGGGGCCCTTGCACGAGCAGGATTGACTGACGGACCTGTTCCAGTGTGTCCGCATGCCTGCGCTGGCGCCTGTGCAGGTTGCAAATGGACACGCAGCAACCAACTCGCGAATTGCCATACTCCTTCAGCGGCAATGCACTTCATCTTCATGCAGGTCCATGCAAATGGACCATTTCCATCCGATCATGGTTTCCGGTTCAGACAACAACCAAGTCCCGGTTTGTTTTGGATGCCCAATCGGAATAGATTCCTTGCGTGGTTCCAGATCTCTTCGTCACATTCCAGTCCCGGGAGCAGTTCAATGGAAAGATTGAGAATTGGCATATGCGGGTTGTCTGGCAGGATGGGTCAGACGCTTGCCGGATTCATTCAAGATCGCGAAGATGTCCTGCTTGCAGGTGCCACCGAACAGCCGGGGCATCCCTGGTTGGGGACGCCAGTCTCGGAGTGCATTGTTGGCTCGGATTGTAAAGCGCCGGTTCGGGCTGAGCCTGGCGATGCGTTCCGGGAAGTGGATGCCATTGTTGACTTTACCGCGCCGGCAGCGACGGTCGCCAATTCGGTTGCAGCCAGTGACCTCGGAATCGTTCATGTCATCGGAACGACCGGCCTGACGAAGGAACACATTGATGCAATTTCGGAGTCTGCAAGCGGTGCCGTGATCGTCAGGGCTGGCAACATGAGCCTTGGTGTAAACCTCCTGACCCGGTTGACCGAAAGGGTCGCCGCGGCACTGGATGAGGACTTTGACGTCGAAGTCGTCGAGTCCCATCACCGTTACAAGGTCGACTCCCCCTCCGGAACCGCATTGATGCTCGGCCGCGCGGCCAGCACGGGGCGAGGAATTGCCAGCGAGGATTCCCGACCCCACTTCCATGTCGGCAGTTCAGGGCCAAGACAACGCGGAGCTATCGGGTACGCTGCTGTCAGGGGTGGAGACGTCGTGGGTGAACACGATGTCATCTTCGCTGCCGATGGAGAGAGGATCGTGTTGCGGCATATCGCGACAGATCGCGCGATTTACGCAAGGGGCGCCGTGAAGGCCGCCATCTGGGGCCAGGGCAAGCCGTTCGGAGAATACGACATGACGGACGTGCTCGGTCTGAAATCGGCAGACGGATAGCAATCTGGTTGACATGCTCCTGTTCCAACCGGAGCAATGTGCATTCATGAACAATTGTATCTTGGCGGGGCGGGACTGCGTTCGGATTCCGATTGCAGTCGCGATTGCCGGCTGCAGACCCAACGGGGCTCCAAGGATCAAACCTTCTCTGCCGGCGGGTTTGTTGAAGTTTCCTTTCCCCGCATGAGATGCCTGTAGATTTCGACCAGGGAACCTGCCTCCGTTTCGATCGAGTGCCGCTCCAATGCCCTCTGCCGTGCGGCCGCTCCCATCAGCCTGGTTCGGTCGGGCTCTGACAGCATTTCCCGGAGACATCTCACCAGTGCAGCCGTATCACCTATATCTATCAGCGAACCGACCTCGTCATCCACAAGTTCCGGCCATGCACCTGTCCTGGTCGCAATGACCGGTGTTCCGCAGGCGAATGCTTCGAGTGGTGTGATGCCGAATCCCTCGTGCCGCGAACAGGCAACGCAGATTTCCATTTCCTGGTAGATCCTGACCAGGCTTGCCTGGTCGCGCTGATCCAGGAATACGATCCGCCCGCCCATGCCAGCCTGGTCGATCCTGGCTTCCAGGGAAGATCTGAACGCCTCGTGTTTCGGTTGGCAGGCACCCACCAGCAATGCAACGCAGTCCGGAATCTCGGGCAAGACGTCGATCATTGCGTCCACGAACATGTCTGAACCCTTGGCGGGCCTTATGCGGCCGACGCAGCCTACGAGCCTCTTGTCGGGAAACAACTTGTTGCCGCCCGCGCTTGCGGCCCTGCTCGGGGGCTGGAACCGGTCGCAGTCGACTCCATGGAAGACAATGGTCGCGTGCGGCGCGCGTTGCCTGGCGCTGATGGGGGAAACTGCGACAACCAGATCCATGCGCGCAATGAGAAAACGGGTAATCGGGCCCGGCACCCTGGCCGAGGCCGTCGTAAACACGAGCTTCCATCGCTGGAACAGGAAGTCACGAAGGAACAAGCCCGCAAGCATTTCAACGTGGCGGCGGGCATGCCAGATCCGGCAGGAGGAATCCTTCGGCCCGCGAAATCCGCCGATTGCCACCTTCCAGAGCGACCATTCGCCGCCAAGCCCGAGACCACCGGTATCGATGACTCCAACCTCAAGCAGTTTCCTCTGTGCCGGAACCAGGGCCTTGATCGTCGCCGACACGCCGGTAAACCGCCTGTGAAAGTTCGGAACAATTACGTCTGGAAGCGTTCTTGGCATGAGAAACAACCTGAACCGGAGCGTTCAGCAACCCCTTGTGACAATTGATCACCAACCGGATCCCGATCCGGTCCGGTGACAGCACCTGCCTGCAGCAGTGCCTTCACCCAGACCGTAACAAACCTCAACCCCCTGCTGACTTGCAACCCTGTATTGGCGCGCTGAGTCAAACAGTCTCGTCTTGGAACCATCCCGGCTGGAGACCCGAAAGGGAACCGGAACCTGCGCGCTGCGGCCTCAACGACTTCCGGTTCGGACGTCGTCAAACGGTCACTCGCGAACTGCGTCGGCAATTGTCATGACAAGACCATTGGACTAGACGCGTTCTCGCATCGGAACAGTATGAGTGGAGCAAACAGATGGGCATGAAGGGGGTTGTTCTTGCTGCAGGTCGCGGCTCGCGCCTCTATCCGATGACGAGCGCGCTGAGCAAGGAGGTGCTGCCAGTCTACGACAAGCCCATGATCTACTATTCCCTGGCAACCGTGATGCTGGCCGGAATCCGCGAGATCATGGTCATTGCCAATTCCGACAATCACCGCATCCTGGCGAATCTGCTTGGCGACGGCAGCAAGTGGGGAATCTCGATCTGCTTCGAGGTCCAGCGGGAACCCAGGGGGATCGCCGATGCCCTGCTGATCGCCAGAAGATTTGCAGGCCGCGACAAGTGCCTGCTGACACTCGGAGACAATATCCTGATCGGCCCGGATGTCGGCGAGCAGATGAGCGACGCTGCCAGGAATGTTGTTGGCAGCACGATATTCGGATTCCAGGTGTCCAATCCCGAGCAATACGGAATCGTGTCCCTTGACGAATTCGGCTCCCCGACCGCGATCGTCGAGAAACCGGACAGCCCTGACTCAAACTGGGCAGTCCCCGGGATCTACTTCTACGACAGCCAGGTGTTCGACATAGCCGCCGGTCTCGAGCCAAGCGGTCGCGGCGAGCTTGAAATCTCGGATGTGAACGCCCGCTACCTGGCAGAGGGCAGGATGACCCTGCACTGTCTCGGCAAGGAATACTCATGGTTTGATGCCGGAACTCCGGACCGGTTCCTCGACGCGGCAAACTACATCCGCAACTTGACGGAAAGTCTGGGCCGGTGCGTCATGGTTCCTGAAGAAATCGCCCATTCCGAAGGCTGGATTTCAACCGGGCATTTGGCGCAGTTGGGAAGGAGCATGCTTCCAAGCAGCTATGGAAACCACCTCCTGGCGGTATCCGAAGGGAAGACAACATCTTCCACAAGTTCATGAAGGAGTCCTTCTGCAAGACGCCGCCCGCACCGGATACCGGCGCAGCATGCGCGGACGCGAATGCATGACCGATATCACCCCGCTACACATGGTAGAGTTGCGCTTGTCCGATTCGCCTCTTTTCGTGTGCCCTTGCTGCGTCTGCCTGGCCAGGAAGGCTGCGGCAGCCAAGGCCAGGCTGATATGCCGGTGCCAGCCATGCCAGGAACGGGCCTCGCAATGGTCAAGGCCGGGATTGTCGGTGCCGGGTGAATACTCCTCGATGGTCCAGCACAGGCCGGTGCCAACAGGGCAGAAGACGAGATAACATGCCGGTTTCTGCGGATCCCAGCGGGAGCGGCGCACCAGCAGGCAGTGTTCCCATCCCTCCCTGCGGTTTGTAGTTGCTCGGATTATTCAGTCATGAACCGGGCGGTTTTTCTCACCTCCTTCGCAAGTGTTGTTTCTGTCTGATCAGGTACAGTCCGGGACAGGGCTTCTTTCTCGGGCAGGCATTTTCAAGTCGCTACCCTGTCCAGTTGGAATCATATCAAGCAGCTTTTCGGCGTGGGCCGGATGCGGTTCGGGTGCTTGCGATTTCCTGTCGGTTCGACTGGCTGACTGCACGCCGCCGATTACCCGGAACAGAAGGGGGTGGCCCGCGCGAATTGGCCTTCGCCGGGCCGTTGGCGACCAGTACAACTACGTTTCCAGACAGGACTGACCGCAGGGCCAGCCGGGGAAGCTGCCCGGTCCGTGTGTTCATGTTCCGCCTGCCAGGCGTGTCGGAAAGCTGCACCCTGGTCACGACGCTGCTTGATCCCGACACCGCGCCCGCCGGGAGATCGAGACCGCCCGTGACGAGGTGAAAACCCACATGCTCGGACCCGGTGCCCTGCTGCGCAGCAAGACACCGGAACTCGTGCAACAGGAACTCGAAGGCCTGATGCTGGCCCACTACGCAGTGCGCAGCCTGATCCACGAGGCCGCGGGGAGGGTCGGCGCCGACCCCGATCGATTGTCCTTCCTCCATACCGTGAATGTCGTGCGGCGCCGGATTGTCCATCCCGGCGCTTTCTCCCCAATGACTCCGCCAACCGCTGAGCGCGACTTCCTGGATGAAATCCTCGAGGAGCTTGCCATCTCCAGCCGCGGACAAACCAGGTCGCGGGGCGTCAAGTGCAAGATGGGCAATTATCCCATCTGCAGCCGGGGACCGCTATCCAGGAAAGTGCACAAATGGATCCCCGAAATCTGCCCAATTGCTCCTTAACGCAACAGTATTGCGGCCAAACCGGTTTCCTGGAAAATCGGCGTCGGCCCGAACCGGGAAATCTACCGTGCTGCGCGACGACTCGATCCGGGCAACAACAGTTGCGTTCGCGCCATTCCGTTGAAAGACGGCGCCTTCGCACATTTCCCTGCGCCGTGGATCCCGAGAACCTGTTTCGAAAACCGGACTCTTCTGCTGCTCATCCGCCTCGCAACAGTACCGCCTTTTGCCTATAGCGTCATTCGAGCGTTGCGGCAGCATCCGGTCGCGGTGGCAAGTCTCGGAATGCGATTCGCGTCGCGGTTTCACGGAACTGCCGGGATTAGTGTCGAAGCGTCAGAATGCGGCGCCTCACATTTGCAAAGGTAACTCGAGTGGCACTCCAGTTCTGTCGCCGGACGCCAATCTCTCGTTCTTCGCGTCTCCAACGTTCTCCGTTTCCTGCCGTCGGACGGTTTCAGCGAAGCAGTCAGGGCCGCGAAAGTTGAGCGCACGCATGAGAGCAACCAGTCATTCACGGTCCGCTTCCGAATGGCACATTTGATGGCCAGATGCTCATCGCGAATCTTGCCCGGGAATTGATCGTCCGTTAATGCCGAATACCGGAAAGAGGAGGCCACTCGTCGACATCAGGCCGATCATCTCTTCGAGGTCGTGATTGCTGCAACGCGGGTTGAGCTCGCTGTGCAATGCAGCGCGTCAATCCACCCTGACAGTCTGAACATCGTCGCAGCCATCTCGTGGAACAGGACGTGCTTGGCATTGCCGCCGACAGCGAAGCCGGACACCCGTCGACGATTCAGTGGACCCTTTCGGAGATGCCGGATCTAGCTGCCATTGCGCAGGCCCGGTTCGGCAGGCTGCCAGGAAACCTGCTGAAAGATGCTGCTCGACAACGGGCCATCCAGCCAGGCTTTGGGCAAGTGCTGGACAAGGCACCGGTATTGGCAAGGAGGAGGCTGGGTTTACCTGTCAAGCCGAGAGAAGACTGCTCTTCCGAGTCCCGGATCGTATCGCCACACACCCGCCTGGTCACCTCATTGTCAAGGGATCGTCAGGACGGATTGACCAGGCTCCGGGAATCATCTCCGGGCGTGTCATCGGTTACGTTGCCCGGTGGCCCAGCAGATTCCCGCAATGCCTCGACATGTGCATCACGACCGCGCGCCTTCGCCAATTTCGCTGGACAGAAATCCTATATAGACAGTCAAGACGAAGGTGGATGGGGGCTGGCATGAAGAAGGCTGACGCAGTAAGGACCCTTCGGAAACTGGACCTGCGCGGCCGCGCAGTGTTTACCGTGGAAGATCTGCGCTCAATCTTCCCCGAGCGCTCGGACAAGACATTCTCCGAAGGTTTGCGGCGGCTGGCGAGGCAGGGCGTGCTGCAGCGCGCAGCACGCGGCGCATACGTCAATCCGCGCGGCAGTCACCGGTTCGACCGACCGGGGCAGGTCGCGCTGGCACTGCGGCGGGGCAGAGCAAGCTACCTGAGCCTGGAGACAGTTCTCGGTTTCTACGGCGTCATCTCCCAACAGACCCCAGGCGTCATCATGGTGATGACCACCGGCCGCAAGGGAAGATTCTGCACGCCCTGGGGCACCTTCCACTTCACCCATACCGAACGCAGTTCGGAAGAGATCCTGGATGGCACCGTGGATATTGGCCGGCCCCTTCGGTGGGCCACACCGCGCACGGCGCTCGAAGACCTGCGGCGGACACGCCGCAATCTCGAATTCGTCGACACCGACTTCGTCGAAGAGATCGAGCGGGAGATGGGACTGCCGCCGCCGGACGAGACTGCAGAACGGGCTCTTCTCTTCTGGCGCAGTCTGCCGCGGGCGGGCGCACGGGCGAAGTTCAACTCTGCCCGGATACGGGAAGACAGGTTGATGCATCTTCTGGCGCGAGTCGCCGCTGGCGACATTGCTTTGATGTCCTTGCAGGATGAGGCATCTTTGCGGCAATTGGGCTATGCTGCATCGCTGGTAGAGGGGTATGTAGATGACCCGCAGGACAATCTTGGCGAGGCAATCCGCCTTGCCACCGAAGAACTGGAAGGAAGGACTGCGACAGTTTCCTCGTTCCGCGATCCTGTCCAGGCGAGATGGGGCGCGCAGTGGTACCTGGATGCAGCAAAGCTGCGCCTCGAAACTCCGTTGCAACTGCTTGAGTTGCAAAGAGGAATGAGGAGGCCCTGATGCCTGTCGGGCGCTACCTTCCAGTGGAACTGGTCGAGCACCTGGCGGAAGTTGACCGCCGACTGGGGCAGCTGGCGGAGCCGGTGCGGGCCTGGCTCGCCGGTGGATTCGCCGTGCACTATTACACGCGGCACCGAGTATCCCGCGACGTCGGCATCAAGTGGTCTCACAGGATCCTGATCCCACCCGACATGCAGGTATTCGAGATTGACATGCCGGGCAGTGCAGCTGGTACCCATATTGTCGTTATGGATGGAAGTTTCGCCGACGTGCTCGAATCCTTTCCCCCGGAATGGGAAGAGCGTTCGCAGGAAGTGCACAGATTCGACAACATGGTGCTGCACGTCATTGACCCGGTTGACCTTGCCGTATCAAAGGTGGCGCGCTTCAGCGAGCGTGACCGGGAAGATATCCGGGCACTCGCGGAACACGGGCTGATCGATCCGGGCACCTTTGCGAAGCGTGCGGACGAGGCCCTTGACTATTACATCGGAGACCTGACTTTCGTTCGTCACAATCTTGCAGATGCCAGCGAGATCATAGCCTCGGTCAGCGGTCACACCGTCGAGGCCGAAACGGCGAGCACTCCGGAACCGGATGATCTCAAGGACTCCAGAAGCAACGGCAGCGACCCGGTTTAGCCGCAATACTGTTGCGTCAAGGAGCAATTGGGCAGATTTCTGGGATCCATTTGTGCACTTTCCGGGAGAGCGGACCCCTGCGGAGCGGCGCACCAGCAGGCAGTGTTCCCATCCCTCCTTGCGGTTCCACGGAATGACAAGGCAGGCCCTGTCATGGAGCATTGGTCCCTTGGACCCCTCACCGGCGGAAAGGGCCGTCCAGTCCTCATCAGCAAATTCCTCGACCAACTCCGAGGGGTTGGTGGCCACGATGCCGCCCTGGCCGATGAACCGGAATTGGTGATTGCTGCGAACCGCCAGCACCCAGGCATGGTCCCGCTCCTCGAGCATCCGCCTCAGGCCGTGATCCGAGCCATAGGCCGCATCGGCCAGCACCCCGGGCACCGCGGACACCAGCATCAACACCCTGCCACAAATGGCGGTGCCCGGCCGCAATTCCGAACAGGTTTCGGCCCCTGCATTCTCGATGTCCGCTTTCCGGATACATTCGCCCGCCAGTCCAAATGACCACGGCGAAGAACACCGCTTTTCTCAAGAAACTGGACCATTCCCGTTGCCAGTGTCCGATTGACCTGAGCCCGGCAGACTGGCCTGAGTGCCAACCCGATCCGTCGTCGATTTGGCTGGCAAATCCACCGCATACGGACAGGCCGGATTCAATGGGACGCAGTCGCGTGCCCTACATGCCGAATGACGTCTCTTCGCCCTGCGGCCTTTTCCCCGTTCCCGGTTCGGCAGGATTCGGCTCCTCTTCCGGTTGGTGGTAGACACCGCCGGCTGTCACCCCGCCATTGCTGTGGCGGTTATGGGTGCGCCCGCGCAGGAAAAGCTCGGCCCTGTCGGCAGCAGCATAGGAGCGCTGTGCAGCAAGGCCACCCAGGTATCTGACGAATGCCGGGAAATCGCCTGCATCTGCCAACTCGAGGCTGGTAATGTAGGCGTCCTTGTCCTGAACGCGCGGAACATCCGGACCACGGGCCAGCCAGTCATCGATTCTTGCCGAGGACACATGAATGTCCCGTGAATTGAGCTTTCCGGTCAGGATCGAACGGCGGGTGACGACTGTCATTCGTGGCCTGCTGTAGTGGCTCGCATTATTCAGTCATGAACCGGGCGGTTTTCCACCTTCCTCGTGCGTGGTGTATTTGGTTGATCAGGTACAATCCGGGACAGGGCTTCTTTCCCGAGCAGGCATTTTCAGGCAGCATCCCTGTCCAGTCATACTTCATCAAGAAACATTTCGGCGTCGTCCGGATGCTTGCGATTTCCTGACGGTTCGACCGGCTGACTGCACGCCGCCGATTGCCTGGAACAGAAGAGGGTGGCTCGCGCGAATAGCCCTTCGCCGGGCTATCGGCAACCAGTACAGCTGCGTTTCCAGACTGGACTGACCACAGTGGTTTTTCGTGTAACGGCTTACAAACATCGGGTTCTGCTCACAGTGACTGCGACTGTCGGCTGCTGGGACGAATGGCGGAAGTCATAACGGCCTTTCCGGCCGCCTTCAGCCCAGAATGCATAGGAAGCTGCCCGTGAACGGTTTGAATGAGAGCCTGTTTGCGGTGGTATCCGCCCGGAACCGAATATAGGAACTCAGGCGGAAGACAGGCCGTCCACTTGAGCATGAAATTAATTGCCCCATGTTGGGCTGGGGTCATGCCTGGCAGGCATTCGAAAGGTTCGATGATGTTGATTGCCGGCTGTTCACTCAAGGGATTACCCTGTCCCACCCGCAATAACCGCCGCAAGCAATTTCTGCGCAAGATCGTATGCGGGTTTCGGAACAGGAGCAGCAACGGCACATTAAAAAAGACGAACAGGACGAGCGCAACTGTCCAGTTTCCATCGCGCACTGCAGTTTGTCGGACACTTCAAAATGAAACCGGGAGACTGCGAGAGCAGATGATGTTGCCGACATGACAAAGTCCGCTGCCATACACTGGTTCCGCCAGGACCTGCGTCTCGCCGACAACCCGGCGCTGCTGGTGGCGTCGGCGCACGGTACAGTCTTGCCGGTCTACATCCTGGATGATCACAATGCGGGCCAGCATGCCATGGGCGGAGCAAGCCGGTGGTGGCTTCACCATTCCCTTCTGTCCCTCAATGCGTCTCTTGATGGCAAGCTTAGCGTATATGCTGGGGATGCTTGCGAAATCATACCGGACCTGGTCGCGCGCATGGGAGTCTCAACCGTATACTGGAACCGTTGCCACGAACCCTGGCGCATCCGGCGGGACGCCAGGATCGAGGCAGACCTGAACGCAAGGGGATTCTCCGTGCAGAGCTGCAATAGCTCCTTGTTGTGGGAACCGGGGACGGTCAAAAAAACCGACGGAACACCATACCGGGTCTTCACGCATTTCTATCGCAAGGGCTGTTTAGGAGCCGAGGCTCCGCGGGCGCCACTGCAGAGACCTGGCAAGGTGAAGTGGCACCGTGACACAATGGCTGCCAAAGAGATCGATGAGTTGGATCTTCTGCCCAGGATCCCGTGGCACCGGCAGCTTGAACCACACTGGACTACCGGTGAATTCGGAGCCGCGGCCAGGCTCGAAGAGTTCCTGGAAGGCGGCATTTGGCAGTACAAGGACGGGCGCGATCTGCCCGCAAAGCCTTTCGTTTCAAGGCTGTCGCCCCATCTTCGGTTCGGCGAAATCTCGCCGCACCAGGCCTGGCATGCCATCCGGGCTGTTTTCGATGATGAGCATGTCGACAAATTCTGCAGCGAGTTGGGCTGGCGCGAGTTTTCGTACAACCTGCTCCATCACAATCCCGACCTGCCCCGCCGGAACCTGCAGTCCAGATTCGACAGGTTTCCCTGGGTCGATGACGACACGCTGCTTTCGGCCTGGCAAAGGGGGCTGACCGGAGTGCCGATGGTTGATGCCGGGATGCGCGAACTCTGGCAGACAGGCTACATGCACAACCGTGTCAGGATGATCGCGGGTTCATTCCTCGTGAAGAACCTGCTGCTTCACTGGAACCATGGAGAAAGATGGTTCTGGGATACGCTGGTTGATGCGGACCTGGCCAACAACAGCGCCAGTTGGCAGTGGATAGCCGGATGCGGAGCAGATGCCGTGCCTTATTTCCGGGTCTTCAATCCGGTCACCCAGGGGCGGAAATTTGACAAGAACGGTGAATATGTCAGGCGCTACGTCCCTGAACTGGCGGGCTTGCCGGACAAGTTTCTGCATTGTCCCTGGGAAGCGCCCGCGCATGTACTCTCGCAATCCGGCGTCGAACCGGGGATCACATATCCAGGGCCGATCGTCGACCTCAGGGAGTCGCGGGAAAGGGCGCTGTCCGCGTTCGCAGCGCTGAAGCGTGATAAATGATGAATGGGGTGTGCCGTCGGAGGCAGCATGCCGCCGCGTGTTTGCCGCCGAGCAGAAACCCATAAGGAACACCATGGCGATTCGTTACGGAAGGGCGTCCCCGCGGCTTGCAGGCCTGCTTGCGGCGATGCCGTCCGAAAAGGTCGCCTGGGCGAGGGAATTCGAGCGCAAGCCGGTAAACCGGCTCGAGCCACGGCTATGATTGCCTGTGTGTTGACCAGGCAAATGCACCATGCCGGGAGCAGATGGATGCAGCGCAATTCGCCGAGGCGTTGGGCGCCGGTGATGTCCGCCGAGGCCAACTCGGCTCTTTCTTCATGGAAATGGATCTCGATGCTCGGCGGATCTTCCCCGCCGGGCCTTGTATGCCGGAAGGCGCGCCTGAGCGCACGGCAGAGACCAGTACGGAGTATTCCTGCAAGAAAGTACCGTCGCTGGCAACCTATTGGCGGCCGCCCGGGAGAAACTCTTGGCGATAGTCATTCCCATCATCGACTGGGTCAACCGGAACGGTGGAATCCTCGAAGGGATGACCTTCGGCGGCGGCACGGGGTTGATGCTGCAGATCGGCCAACAGGACAGTCGAGACATCGATGCCTTTCTTCCGGATCCCCAACTCCCGGGATATACCGGCCAACTCTGTTGAAGACGTAACGTGAGTACGAGACCGAAGAGCCAAGGGCTTTCGGCGCGGGTTGATTTCCCGTTGCCAACAATGGCGAAAGCCTGATTGCACTGTATGGATGCCAACTCGAGTGCAGATGCTTTCATTGGACCAGTGAGCACTGTGAATTCGCGTGACACCGCGACAGGTCCCCCCTGAACAGAAACTGTGAACTCCTCTGCCCCTGCACTTACCCTGTCCGACTTAAGAGCAATCGTCGATCACGAATTCCCGGAATGTCTGTCCAGCCTGCATACCTCCTGGTTTCGTTGACGTGAATTCGATCTCTTCAGTCACCGGTGCATCATCAAGGGGGATTTGGTGAGACTTTGCTGGTTCGATTGTCGATCACGCCCCGAATTCCAGCGCATGCGTGAGGATGCGGTGCTGGATGATGCCTGGGGCTATAACGGAGAACTGTCTGCCTGCAGGAAGCCCCCCGCGTTGCACAGGGCAAGTCACTGTCGGTGCGCTTCGACGAGATACTCGGACGACGGATCGGCAGTGCCAGCCTCGACAACCTGCTCTGGCGGCTGAGGACGAACGAGGACAAACTCTTGCGGGTGCTCGAGTATCCGGCCACGCTACCAAGTTCGAGTCGAGCGGAAAACGATATTCGGGCCCATGTCACCCGGCGGATGATCCCTTTCGGAACCCGGAGCGAACGCGGGCGCGCTGTCCAGGATTGCCGTCTAGGAGCCTGTCGGATTTGGCCATGGATTTGCAGTGATTTCCTGTCCTTTTCCACAAGATATGGTAGTATCGGGCAGTGAATGAACAGTCCGGAGGATGATGTTGTGTCGATCAGGTTCCAGAGGGCCAATCGTGACGAGGTCTGGCTGTTGCCACCTTCGATCCAGGAGTGGCTGCCGGACGATCACCTGGCCCGCTTTGTCGTCGAGATCGTCGAATCCCTTGATCTGGACAAGATCACCGTCGTCTACCGGCATGGCGGCAAGCCGGCCTATTGCCCGGTGATGATGACGGCGCTGCTGTTTTACGGCTATTCAACCGGCGTGCATTCGAGCCGCAAGCTGGAAGCGGCGACGCATGACTCGGTGGCGGTGCGCTATGTCACCGGCAATCTTCATCCCGACCATGACACCATTGCCCGTTTCCGCAAGCGCCACCTGCCTGCCCTGCAGGAGCTGTTTGTCCAGGTGCTGTCGATTGCCCGCACCATGGGCATGCTGAAGCTTGGCCATGTCAGCCTCGATGGCACCAAGGTGAAGGCCAATGCCAGCCGCCACCGGGCGATGAGCCATTTGCATATGGAGCGCATCGAGGCGCAGCTGAAGGCGCAGGTCGCCCGGCTGCTGGAACTGGCCGAGGTGGCGGACGAGCAGGAGTGCGCTCTCGACATTCCCGAGGAACTCGGGCGCCGGCAAGAGCGCCTGGCGAAGATCGCCGAGGCCAGGAAGGAGATCGAGGCCCGCGCTGCGGCCCGCCATGCAGCCGAACAGGCGGCATACGAGGAGAAGATGCAAGAGCGGCGCCAGAAGGAACGGGAACGGGGAGGCAAGCTCGGCGGCAGGCCGCCGAAGCCGCCGGTGCCGGGCGCCCGCCCCAGGGACCAGATCAGTTTCACCGACCCGGATTCGCGGATCATGCCGTCATCAGGAGGCTTCGAGCAGGCTTACAACGCCCAGGCATCGGTGGACCATGGCAGCCACCTCATTGCCCATGCCCATGTCAGCCAGAGACCGAATGATGTCGACGAGATGGCACCGGCGCTTGCCGCGCTCGAGGATGTCGGCAGCCCGGCTGGCATCGTCGCCGATACCGGATATTTCAGCCGCGCCAATGTTGAATTGTGCGACGATCGGGGCATCGAGCCCCTGATTGCTTCCGGCCGGCAGCACCACAACCGTCCACTCCGGGAGAGAAGGGTGCCGGTGACAGAGCCTCCTGCCGATGCCGATGCGGTTGAGCGGATGAAGCACCGGATGGGCTCTGCCGAAGGGGAGCGGATCTACGCGAAGCGCAAGGCCGCCGTCGAGCCGGTCTTCGGAATCATCAAGAGGGTCATGGGCTTTGACCAGTTCAGCCTGCGCGGCATCGAGGCTGTACAAGGCGAGTGGAGCCTGGTCTGCACGTCATGGAACCTGAAGCGCATGCACCGGCTGCTGTTGGGCGGACATTCGGCGGCATGAAGGGCAAAGGAGCATGGCTTGAGAACAGGAATTTAGCCGAATTCGACCGGAATTGCAGCCCTGGCAGGCAGAATTGTCGGCAAGGCTGGCCGCCGAGGTGGGTCCGGGCACCGGTCACCGGTGAAATTCGACCCGGAGCCGATGAAGATGTGCAGGCATTCAGACGCCATGGACACCGCTTTCAATGCCGGTATTTCGACAGGCTCCTAGGGGCGCTGGAATCCTGCAACAAGCCAGGTGTTCTCTTCCGGGACCACCTGCGCGACTGCCTTGGAGTTGCAGGTGCCCCAAATGCGCCGAGGCTTGCGGACCTCATGACGCAGCGCGCCACTGCCTGACACCTCCTGCCAAACAAGACACGATTCCCGACAGGTTGCCCCTGTAACCAATCTGATTCCTTTGTGTTGCAGATACGCAAGCCTGACGATTCCCGCAGTCCCGGTCGAAACCGGTTTGCCGAGGCTCCGGTTCCGTTTGGTTGGGCGGAGCCTGGCGGTTGCGAGTGCTGAAGGAAAACGGGCAGCATCTCCTGCCATCTCCTTACCGCCTTTCATTATGCTACAGGCAAGCAAATTGGTTGACTGCTGCCAGGACGGTGTCCCGAACCCCCTGCAACACAATGACTTTCCATTGCGACACCAATGACAGTCATTGCACAGGCGTTGGTTGGCAGGTGCTCGAAGACCGGAATGGCGGCGACCTTCCATCAGGCGAAACGGGACATGCATGCATGTATGTTTCCTTGCCCGGCCAAACCTCCGAATTTGCAATGCCGATCCGATAAACACCGCATCGCCGTTCAACTCCCGGGTTCCACATGTCCGCATGTCCACACCGAAAGGGATGCGCTCCGGTTGGCAATCGGATATATGTCTTATTTCCCGTTTCAGTTCTGTTTGCGTGTGAGTTGTTGAGACATTGTCATGTGCTGGTTTCACTTTAGTGTATCTGACGTTCGCGTGTTGTGTTGCTGGCGAATTATCCTCGGCTTCGCTGCCCTGACATTGTTCGCATCGTTGATTCCGCAAGGTGCCACCGCGAACGATGTGCGGCCCGTGTTTGTCATCGACCGCGCGGACATCGAACATGCGGGAATTGCGAATGTCTGGCACCTTCTGCGCACGCGCGCGGGACGCAACATCTACGGGATCAACCGGGCAACGGTGTTGGGTGCGTTCACCACCGTGTTTCTTGTTGACGGCCAGCCCCTTCCCAATGTCAACGTAGCCTACACGCTGGAATCCCTGCCTGTATCCGCGATCGAGCGCATCGAGATCTTCCCCGGGAGTCGGGTGGTCTCGCTGGGCGATGTTGCAATCGGGGGTGCGGTAAACGTCGTTCTGCGACGCGGCTTCGAGGGCGCGGAGTTCCGTACGGGCATTGTCAGGCCCAGCCGAAGGGGCGGGGACTCCGACCACTCAAGTCTACTCTGGGGCGGGTCAATCGGCGAAGGTAGCCTGATGATCGGCGTGGACCGGTTCAGCAACCAGGAGATACTGCTCGCCGACAGGGAGTTCGGCCGAGCCGAATACAACCGGGACGGCCCGAGCCTGCATTCCGAGACCGTGGGCGTGTCCGCCTTCGGCAATACCGTATTCTATACTGAGGACGGGGAATTCAAGGCCGCCAAACTCGGTGCATGCACAGGAGAGGGCTTCGTGAACTTGCTGGAACCCCTCACGGCCGATGGCGATGGTTGCGGTTTCGCCTATGCCGACATCGCCTGGCTCACATCCAGTTTTGATCGTGAGGCAATTTTTGCCAGCTTCGACCATCCGCTTGGCGACAATTCCGAGATCTATCTCAGTGCAAGATATGCGCGCAGCGACGCATTCAAGCTTGCGGCCCCGTCGCCGGACCTGTTCAGGTTCACGGAGGACGAAGACGCAGAAATTTTCGGCGATATAATTCGCGAACTTGGAATTCTTACAGATGAACGTGACTCTGAAGATCCCGCTCGGTACATCCTGGTGGCCCACCGGTTCGTCGGCCACGGAAACCGCGAGTTGACCCAGCAGATCGGTGAGCATGACATCACGCTGGGCATTCGCGGAGAGATCGATGGCGGCATTGACTTCGACGCCTTTGTCCGGAGTTACCGGTACACAGTCGATGAAAAACGCATCTCCCTGGTGGCAGAGGACCTGGTACGCAGCGAGGTCGACGAGGGGACCTATGACATCATCGATCCGTTATCCTTCGGTAACCGCCAGGCCGTTGAGGCCAGTTCCGCCATCGAGATCCACACGGCTTCAACGGAACGGCAATCGGCAGGAATTGCACTGAGTGGAGACAACCTTTCGATCATGGATCGCAGACTCAGATGGAGGCTGGGCCTGGAGACCGAACACAGGGACCTCCAAAACAGGTACGACTACCGAGACACATCCTTCAACCAGCTTGAGGGGTCCGATGTGCTCGGAACCGAGGGCCTGCCGGGCGTGGGTGAGAGGCGCCGCCTGTCGACAACATCGGAGGTCGAGATACCGGTCACACCAAGTTGGGATGTTGTCCTTGGCGGACGGCTCGACAGTTTCAGCGATACCGGTAATGCGTCGACTTTCGAGGTTGCGACAAGGGTCCGCGTCAACGACCACCTGACGTTCCGAGCCTCCGGAAGCAGGGGAGAATTGCCGCCGGCGATCATTGTCATGAATGCGGAAGATTTCTCCAGCGATGCATATGTCAGGCTTCCGGGCCGACCTGGCCAGATCCTGCGCTACACGGTCGGGGGAAATCCCGAACTGCAACCATTCGACACAGAGAGTTTCAGCTTCGGCTTCGAATCCGAACTGGGCCCGGTCGAGTTGAGCGTCGACCGGTTCAGGGTCGACTGGTCGAACAGGCCCGAACTCTTGTCATTCGGTACCGTTCTCAGGCGCCACTTACTGGGGCTGGATCTGCCCGCCGGCGTGGTGGTGGATCTGGATAAGGGACTGATCAGGGGCCCCTGGACCAATGTCGGGAATGCAACCAAGTCGGGCATCGACATGCGTCTGCACACCGCCTGGAGATCCGGCCGCGTCGACTACGCATTCGACACCCGATGGCTTCACGTCAGTGATTCCAGGAGCGGGACCTTCGGCATACTCAGGGACGACGACGAAATCCCTCGCAACAGGCTGCACGCAACCATCCGGGCCACCAGAGGCGACGTGACCGCTGGCTGGAGTGTCAATTCCATCTCCAGCTTCAACAGCAGAGAGACCTTCATCGACGAGCGCTATCCTTCCTGGATAGGACACGACCTTTCACTCAGCTGGCGCAACGCCTTCGGGGTGGACAACCTGGTGCTGACCGGCGGCATTCTCAACGTGACCGATGAAGGTCCGCCGACCATTCCCTCGAGGCCCGACTACTATTCGTTGTCCTACGATACCCGGCAGGGCAGAACGTTGTTCCTGGCGACAAGCATGACCTGGTAGCCGAGCCCGGAACCGGCGACTTGGTCATTCTGTCATCGATTATGCCTTCCTGTGCGTCCCGCGCGGCCGAGTTTCCGTCGTCACCGAGGGCTCTGCCGGGTCCGGCAGGACACGCAGCGGGAACAGCCCTTCGACTCGCAGAGCCACTTCACGTTCAACCGGGTTATCCGGTGCGCATGATCCGTTAGGCGTTTGCCGTATTTTTCGCGAGACTTGCCGCTGCACTCCGCGCCCGGCGAGCAGGTCTTCAATACAGACCAGCTGGTGGGTGGGATTTGGAAGAAGGCTCAAACCCGTTTCAAACATTGTGAAGGAACTGGCATTCCGCATCATGGAACGAGGCCCGGATGCGCCCACTGAATTCCCGCCATTCCTGCCGAAGGGTGAGGTCGCCGAGAACTACGTCAAGAACCGTCGGCGTCGTCCGGTTGCAGGAATGCCTCCTGTAGTGCGTAGGCCATTGTCATCGGGCGGTCGTATGCATCACGCCTGCGCAATTCAGGGAGGTAACGGAATTCGTTCCAACTGGCCGTAGCAGTTATCGCCGCCGCCATTGCGTCGACGATATCGTCCAGGGAAACCTGCTTGCGCAGGAAGGCCGCGCTCATCCTGGTGAATTCCTCGCGGACGGTCGGGCGTATCGCTTCCAGAACGTCGAGCCTCTCCTCGAGACCTGGACGCTTCTTCTTGGAGTATTGCATGGGGTGCTCTCCTGCGAGCGCCCAGAAGCAGATTTCGGGATGCACCTCCTGAACGACGCGCCTTGCCATTCCCGAGGTGCGAAGCAGTTGGTCAACTTCCAGGATCTTCGGCATGATTGAAAAGGTCTGCGTCGAAACTGCCTTATCCGTGACCTCCCGGCTGATCTGCTTGGCTTCCTCGTAGTCTCTTGCACTCAACGCCTCCCGAACCGGCGTTCGAAAAACGCTGCATCCCCGCGGTGAACCCAGGTGCCGGCGGGCTTCCTTGTCGCATGGCCGCTCGTCTTTCCCTTCCGGCAATCCGATAGGGATATCCACGAATATCCGGTCCGACTCCTGTGCATTTGCCACCAGATCCTCGATCTTCGAGACAACGCCCCACTCAACGATCCTTGATGAATCCAGCGCAATGTAGAACCAGCCGCACCTGCATCCATCTACGCCATAGGCGGTGCCCAACCTCTTTGACGGGCCTTCGCGAAAGAACCAGCTTCTCAGGCCTGAAATCCACTGCCTGACAAGTTCGATTGCGGCTGACAGGTTGGTCGGCTGGCGCTTGCCCGATCGGCCATCAGCCACCCGGGCAATGATCTCCCTTCTCCCGGACTCAATGCCCTGTCCACCTACCCCGCCTGCATATCTGATTTCATTCACATTATGGCCTCCGGACAGGCTCAGCATAACGCAACACGCGCCGTTCTGCGAAGGCAATCCTCTCGACTATTGCAATGTCGCATCAGCCCGGACCGAACGTAGTCCAAATCCGGGGCTTTACATAGGTCGTTCAGCCAGATCTCCATCACTTGCACGGAATTGGTAGTGTGCAACCCTGTTCACCGGGCTGCCCAACTGTTGGCTGCGGATGTTCGTGCAGACACAGCATCTCAACGACACGTAGCCACTCGCACGAAGCTGGCAGCCAGGTTCATCCCATCTTGCCTGGACAAGAATACCGTTACACCAGGGAAAGTGAATTCTCGGGGCGGCGGTCTCGTCTTTCCTTCAAGTACGAATTCCATGAATTGGCTTGAACTGCCAGAGTGGTCGATGTGGATGGCAACTATGCGATTGCGGCGTATACACTCGAGAACCTGTCAAACCGCTTTCGTCAGCAGTGCATGAATGTTGTCATCGACTGGCAGCCTGAACCAGTTGAGGATCTTCACGTCGAACCCAGCGATTGACACGACCGCCCTGAGTGACCGAGGTGTAAAGTAGTTGACATGGTCGGGATAACGAAAGCCACACCAGCTGCGACCCATGACGCGCCTGTTGATGGATGCAAAATTGGGAACCCTTATGTAGAGTCTTCCGTCCTGTTTCAGGCAGCGATGTGCGCCCTTGAGTACAGGAAGAACCTCGGTCTCGTGTTCGAGATAGGAGTGCATGAGGATGCCGTCGAAAAAACCGGATTCGAAGCGTGAAATGCCCTCGGAGCCGGATGTGTGCAGACAATAGCCGCCCCGTGCACGCATGTGCGTTTCTGCCTCTTCGAACAATGTCCGCGAAATCTCTATCCCGTACGGAATTACCGGCGGCTGGAGGCGTTTCCCTCCTCTACATCCGACATCAAGCACCCTCCCGGTGCAAAGAATTCGATCCACCGAGCCGGAACTTCTCCGCCTGAACCCGGCAAGCTGCTTTCTTGCCCATGCCGCGGCGTTCCGTGCCACGGAGCGACGCTTTGCCTTGCGTTCCCAAAAGGACTTCTCGAACGCCAACTCGTCCACCAGTGCTTCTGTTTCGGGAGGATTCAGCAGATACACGAACCGGCAGGTTTTGCAGGCACCGAGCTTCCATTCCTCGAAATCATAGCCAGGGAGACGAATTGCTGCCTGACCGGATTGGTTGCATGCCGGGCAGTCCCTTATGCCAAGTTCATGTCTGGCTGACTGATCATTCATTTGTACGCCTGCTCAGACCATCAAATTGCTGTACGCCCTGATTGCCTTCATGCCACTCACTCCTGTCTTCCTGCCAGGAAGTCCGTGCACGCCTTCAGGAACCCGGCAGGGTTTTCTTCCATCATGAAGTGGCCACAATCGGGAACGCATTCGCCGGCGAGGTCCTCACACCAGGATCTCCAGATGCCCAGAGGATCTCCCGTTGTTGACGGAAACCCGACCTCGCTCCAGACGAATTTCACGGGGGCCTGGATCTTCCTCCTAGCCAGGATGTCAGCCTCGTCGATCCTGCGGTCGGTTGTCGCGCCGGCCCGGTAGTCCGCACACATGGCTGCAACCCGTTCGGGATCCGTCATCTGGGATATGTACGAGGTGAGGGCTTCCCGGCCAAACGCATCGCAGTTTCCTGCCGCTGTCCAGCTTGCGACAGTTCTCTCAACAAAGAACTTCGGGTTGGAACCGATGAGCGTCTCCGGTAGCGGCGCAGGTTGAGCAAGAAATGTCCAGTGATAGCCCGCCAATGCGATTTCGGCGTTCCAGCTTCGCCAGAACTCCTCGGTCGGCACCACCTCGACGATCACGATTCGCGCGACTCGCCGCGGGTGGTCCAGCGCAAGCCTGTAGGTGACGCGGGCACCCCGGTCATGTCCGACGAATGCAGTCCGCTCGATGCCCAATGCGTCAAGCATGCCGACAATGTCCCGCGCCATGTTTCTCTTCGAATACGCGAAGTGTTCCGGATCGTCTTGAGGACAGGCACTGCCTCCATAGCCCCGCAGGTCCGGCACGATGCAATTGAATCGCTCTGCCAGACTCCCGATGACCTTCTCCCAGCACATGTGATTCTGGGGAAACCCGTGAAGCAGCACCAGCGGTGGCCCGCTTCCACCGGTGTGGACCGAGAGTCGCGTTCCGTTTGTCTCGATATCGGTTCTGCTGAAGCCCGAGAAAACCGTCATGGCCTGATCCCGCCTGATTCCCTACCCTGCCCATGCAGGTAGGCACCATGGTACCATTCCCTTGGCTGAATGTCCGCTCGGAGATAGAGCGGATGGGATGGAGCACCGTTCCGGTTCGTGCCAAGACATTCAAGCGTTCCCGGAAATGCAGATTGAATCAGGTCAACCACCGCCCGCGCTCGCCTTCGGACAAATCCGTCGGCGCCGCTGCCTCCCCATGCGCATATCAGTCGTTCGGACCGCTGGCAGGCTTCGATCAATTGACGGTCATTTTCAGTTTCATCGAGGCGATTGCATTCCGATTCCAGCAGTTTCCGGTCAGGAGTGATCAGGGAAAACAGGTTGCAGATCGTATACGCGCCATGCCGGCCGCCATTCATCCCGATTGCAAATCCGTGGCACCTGTTGATGGTCGGGTCATTCCGGGACTCTGTTGCGGATGACGGATTGAGCATAACGAACAAGACTGTCGCGGCATTCTCGTCCCAACGCCGTGACAGCATGTAGCGGTGTTTCCCGCAGTCCGAAAATGCCGCGGAGGATTCTGCATCGTCAAGTATGCCGGTTCGAATGATTGTCACGCCCGTCCGCATCCCGGAATTGCTTGATGATCTCTTATCCCGGATCAACCTGCAGCGAAGATGCAGTTGACCTAAGGTGCATCATCAACTCTTCACTGGCTACTGAATCCATTGCTGTTCCCGATAGCCCAGACAGTTCTCATTTCCAAGAACCGGCTCTTGTCCAAATTACAGGAGTGGAACAGATTCCCGGACATAGAGGCTCACCGCCTTGCTTCGAACCTACAGAGTTTCAGTTTCAGCTCACATACCGGGCTGCCGACGCAATTCCCTTGGCGTAATCCGCCATCATCAACTCGATATGTACGCAGCCATGACGAAATGGATGAATTGCAGGTGATGTTTGTTTGTCTTTGCAACATCAGACGAGGAAACAGCGATGTTGATGTTTGAGGGTGGCACTGAAGCTATCGACGAACCAAAGAGTGCCGGGCTTGAAGCAAGCACGCTGCCTTCCCTGATGCAGACCATCAGTCACGCTGCGACACTGAGCGGCGTCGGGATGAGTTCTTTCGTCGTGAGTACCGCCTATTCGGCCGCGCAGGCAACCATCGAGGCCCACAAGGTGACGACGCTTGAAAGCGAATCCGGTCGAGCAGTGTTCTTTCATGCTCTCGAGAAACCATTGCAGCCCAACAGGCGGTTGAGTGAAGCATTCGCATTGCGGAAAACCTTGATTGCGGATGCTTGCTGAAGTCGTCGGCGAGACTCAATTCAGAATCGAACCGTTCGATAGGTAGACCAGGCAACAAGGCAACTCTCGACTAAGGCGTTCGTCAGCACAGCAATTGCCTGAAAACAACAGCAGAAAGGGGCACCAAGGCCGATTCCATCCGAGCCCGGGTATTACTCGGCAACAGTCACCACATTCTCGGAAATTGCGTGGCAGGTCACAGGACCAATTGCTATCCTGATACGAACTCGCGAACGCGCAGGCAGCATTCAGCCATTTGTTGAATTAGAAATCTATGCACATGGTTGGTGGTAACCAGAATGGCAGCATGCAGTAATTTCAGTGATATCGAGTGTTCCATATGCTGCCGCAGAGAGAAATTGACTTCCACCTGCCTTCCTCGACAGACCTGTTGGAGGGGTGCGGATGACCGTCATGCAATTTGTGAATTCTGCTTCCGTCGGAATATCGGTTTCAGCGAGTCCTGACCTCCCTGCTCTAGGTTTGAGCGACGGGCATCTTCGCGACGCCGCAGCTAGAATTGCGCTCGGAGTGATGGCTTCGGGGAAGAGCCTGACCTATGGCGGAGATCTTCGGCAACTCGGTCTTACGGAATTCCTGAGCGAACTGGTCGGACGTTACAGGAACCACACTCAACACGGTGGATCCGTCTCTGTCACCAACTACCTGGCTTGGCCGGTGGTAATAGGGGCAACTTGCCGGGAATTTGATTTTCCTTGAGTTGTTGTTCTGCACTGGCGGCGTGGGGTTCTGATCCGGTATCTTCGACTGTCCCCCTGTGTTCCGGCATAGTCTGATCCGGGGCATTCAGGGGATTCCACTACGAATCGTCCTGTGATTCAATGGGGTATGGGTGATTCGCAGACAGATCGCCGAGCCGGTGCCAGCCATGCGGCGCTGATGGCGGAACTCTCGTCCCTTCGGGATTTGCTTGCAAAGAGGGACAACCGGCTTGCCGAACAGGATGAACGGCTTGCGGAGTTGACCGGGTTGATCCGGGACCTGCGGGACGAGATCAGGCTGCTCAAGAACCTGCCGCGGCGTCCGGAACTGAAGCCGAGCGGTCTGGCCGCATCCGGCGCCTCCGGAGCCAGCCGGTCAAAGACGCAGGGCAAGGGCCGAAAGAAGGGCCGGGGCCCGCGGCGCCGGAACCCGAACCTGCACCGGCGCGACGAGAGGGTCGCCCTCGAGGACGTGCCCGAGGGTGCGGAACGCAGGGGCTACCAGGCGCACACTGTCCGCGACATCGTGTTCCACGCCGAGGAGGTCACCTGGCTGCGGGAGGTGTGGCGGTTTCCGGACGGCAGCCGCCATGTGGCGCCGCTTGCGCCGGGTGTGGCGGCGGGACGCAGCCAGTATGGTCCCGGCGTCAAGGCGCTGGTGATCATGCTGTATCACCAGTGCCAGTCGACGGTGCAGCGCATCGCGGCATTGCTGAACGGATTGGGCCTTGAGATATCCGCTCGCCAGGTGGGGCGGTTCCTGAACGGGGACACGAGGGTCATCGTCGAGGAGCAGCAGGAGGTGCTGAGGGCAGGCATGGAGAATGCGGCATGGATCAATGTCGACGATACCGGCGCCCGGCACAGGGCGGCAAACGGCTATTGCACGGTGATCGGCAACGATGTCTTCACCCATTTCAGGTCGACCGGCTCGAAGAGCCGCCTCAACTTTCTCGAATGTCTCTGTGCCGGTGACGTGGCCTACAGCGTCAATGATGCCGGGCTCGAATACATGCGGCGCATGAAGCTGACAGGAAAGGCGGTCCGGCGTCTCGCCGCGGACCGGCAGCGGCGCTTTGCCGATGCCGATGAATGGCGGACCCATCTGGCCGCACTCGGCATTGACCGCATGAAGGTGTTTCCGGACCCGGTGAAGATCGCCACCGAGGGTGCGCTCTGGGGCAGCATCTGCGATGCCGGTCGCATTGCCGGGACCGTGATCCTGAGCGACGATGCCGGCCAGTTCAATGTCGGCGATGCCCACTCTCTCTGCTGGGTTCACGCCGAGCGACTGGTTCGCAAGCAAGGGGGCAGTTCCGAATTCCAGCGCATGCGTGTGGATGCGGTGCTGGATGATGTCTGGGGCTATTACCGGGAACTGTCTGCCTACAGGAAGACCCCCTGCAATACACGGGCCCAGGCACTGTCGTTGCGCTTCGACGAGATCTTCGGACGGCGGACCGGCCATGCCAGCCTCGACAAGCTGCTGCGGCGGCTGAGGGCGAACAAGGATGAGCTCTTGCGGGTGCTCGAGTATCCGGCCACGCCGCTGAATTCGAACCTGGCCGAAAATGACATCCGGGCCCATGTCACCCGGCGGAAGATCTCGTTCGGATCCCGGAGCGAGAGCGGGCGTGCGGCCCGGGATGCCTGTCTCGGGGCATTGAAGACCTGCAACAGGCTCGGCGTGCCGTTCCGGGACTATCTGTGCAACCGCCTTGGCGTTGCCGGTGCCGCCGAAGTGCCAAGGCTTGCCGAGATCATCACACGCCGCGCCACAGCCTGACGCCTCCTCTCATACGAAACGCAATTCCCGGCAAGTTGCCCCTATTACGGCCGGTGCATGTTGGGATGACGGCAATGGAGCTTGAGTCGTTTTGCAGGGAACACGGACCAAACGTAGGGATTGTCATTCTTGCGCTTGATGGCGAGTGCATTGCGCTGGAGCAACGGCTGAACGGGGAGGTTCATGAACCGCGAGAGGACGAATGGAGCAAGGGACTGACAGCAATGCGTAGCGTCATGTGCGAGAACATTGTGGCCAGGATAGTCCTTGGAGGCAGGACAGAAGGGTACAAGGGTGCCATGCCCGGAATTGCCGAAGAAGCCTGCTTGTCGCTTGAAATCGGTCAACCGGTCTTCGTGCTTGGTGGATTCGGAGGATGTGCCCGTGACATTGCGGAGACTAGCGGTTTGGCCGACCGGAGAGCCAGCTCGCGCGATGGTTGGTCCGGGCAAGAACGAATCTGCCAGTTTTCGCCAGCCGATGTAAACAACGGCCTGACCCCTGAAGAAAACCGTGAGTTGGGCCGTACTCCACATATCGCTGAAGCTGTCACGCTCTTGTGCAGAGGACTTCGCCGAATCTGCGTAAAGCAAGAAATCTGATGCACAGAGTGCTCGTTTGCCACCATCATTGTAACGACCACTCTTGAAAGCGTGAGTTCGGCAGGGACTTCTCGACATTTGTCGACCGATCGTCGGACTCGGGGGTCAGACCCGACGAATGGACTATAGAACGGTTCCGTCGCGAGACCAGGGACAGATAATTCCGGGATTCAACGGTAACGACTGTCTTGGTTGGGACCTAAACGAGTCGTAGAACACAGGTCGCTTGGGAGAATCAGTCGGGCATGTATGACGGGCACACAGAAAGTCGATCGGGCAGCGATCAACCCTTGTCAGGCTACATCAGGATACGCTTCCTGCCTTCAAGACACGCTTTGGGTAAAAGACCTCGTTCCTGTATTCGCCCATGGCGACGGCTTGTCCCGAACACGCAACCCAAACCGTGGACCCGGCATTAGGGGTACAAGGACCTGAATTCAGCCGACAGGCGATTCCGTTCCTGATCCGGGAGGCCTCCGTTTCGGTGCAATTCAGCTTCAACAGGGACGACAGCCCGAACTCGATTGGCAATAGCAAGTGTTCCAGCAAGTCCTGTGGATCCATTTCCCTGATCCTGGCCAAGGCAATGCAGTCCTCAATTCTGAAGGGTCCGGCAGCGAGTCGCCGCAGTGACCTCACATGGGCAAAACAGCCAAACTCGGAGCCGAGATCGCGTGCAATCGACCGGACATAACCTCCCTTACCGCAATGAAACTCGAATTCGGCAGTCTGCTCATCCTCCATCCGGACAAGCTCCAGCTTGTAGACCTTCAGCGGGCGGACCCCGAGTTCCGTGGCCACTCCGGTTGAAGCCAGGGCTGCCGCCCTCTTGCCGGCTACCTTGACCGCCGAATAGCTTGGAGGGCGTTGCAGAATGTCGCCACGGAACCGGTGCAGGACACCCTGGATATCCTCTACATTGGGCCTCTGATCGGATACGGCCACGATGTCGCCGGTGGCGTCATCGGTCGTCGTAGCCTGCCCGAAACGTACCAGGAACCTGTATTCCTTTCGGGAATCCATGACATGCGGAATGGTCTTTGTCGCTTCCCCGAATGCCAGCGCAACGACGCCGGTTGCCGGCCGATCCAGCGTGCCGGCATGTCCCACCTTTCTTGCCATGAGCACGCGCTTCAACGCGGCGACGACATCCGCTGATGTCATCCCCTTTGGCTTGTCGATGCCAAGCCAGCCATTCACATCCCGCATCGCGGCAGTCCTGCGGGCCAAGTCAGCTGTCCGTGGATCGGGCTGTGTGGGAAACGTCCTTCTTGATTTCCTCCCGGTCAAACAGTCGGCGCATGTCTTCCATCTGGTCGAACAGGCTGTCGGAGACGAAAGTCAATGATGGAGACCGTTTGAGCGAAACGGTTCTGTTCAGCATCTTTCTGATCTC
The DNA here is from genome assembly GCA_963664715.2 of Paracoccaceae bacterium. GTDB lineage: Bacteria > Pseudomonadota > Alphaproteobacteria > Rhodobacterales > Rhodobacteraceae > JAPOXR01. The sequence goes on along the minus strand of CAXXUY010000001.1, from coordinate 260,149 downwards.
GGATCTTTGTCCGTTGAGTGCGGCAACCACCTCCTCGGCGTTTGCCCCACCGAGAGGAAGGACGAATACCGTCGCATTGCGAAGATCGGGAGACACCCTGACCTCGCCGACCGTAATGGACACGTCCTGGAAGTCAGGGTCGTGCGGGACTCCCTGCGTCAGCAACCCGGCGAGGGATCGCCTGATCAGTTCGGCGACCCGAAGGTTCCTGTGGGGTTGGAAACTGCCTGGTTTCGCCTGCCTGGACATTGCCTGCACCATCTAGCTCTGGCGCAGACAACTCTATTGCCAGTCAGCGTAATTTGCAAAAGCATCGTGAATACAAGTAATTCAGGCAGGCATGAATTCAGGGTTTTCGGCAACTGGCAATGGATTGGGGATTTCTGCCGAATCTGGTATGCGGGCCAGGCATAACTGGTTTGCGGCAGCAGAACAGGCCATCAGATGACAGCGGACCCTACCCATTCAACACCTCGTGGATCCTGGATTTGCGTGTGCTTTCTGCCGGGTGCCTGTGAAGGATCACGAATCTGTCATTCCAGGCATGAACGGGCGGTGGAGGCGTTGAATTGCAAGGCACCAGCATGAATGAACTGGATCTGCTTGCCGGCTCCGGAGGCTCGGCTGAGCGCGGACGATTGCTTGTCAAGGGCAGTTACAACCTGCATGGCGAGAGCTATGCGATCCCGGGCAATGACATCTGGAAGCTGGCGGAAGAGCAGACTCACCTGCGCGAGGAGATTCATGGCTTCTCGTGGCTTGATGACTTGCGCGGCGATAGCGGAGCAAGTGCATTTGCGCTGGCACAGCGATGGCTCTTCGAGTGGATTGCTCGTTACTCCGGCCACCGAAACACACCGTTCTCTCCACAAATCACGGGGAGAAGGCTGGTGCACTGGCTGCGCAACAGCCGCATGCTTCTTGCAATGCGAAATGCACGCCAGCTCGATCAGTTCCTTCGGGCGGTTTCCGCCCATGCAGATATCCTGCGCCGACGTCGTCTCGTTGCAGAAAGAGGACTTCCGAGGATTGAAGCACTGGCTGGCCGGATCTGCGCGGAAGTTGCAATCGGGACCAGCATGCCAGACCTTTCCAGATCGGCTGATGCGCTTGCCAGAGAATGCAGGTCCGCGATTTCTGGAGCCAGTGGAATTGCCTCCAGGAACCCTGAAGAACTGTTCAGGATTCTGCAGAACCTGACCTGGGCAGCGGCAGCGCTGGATGCGGCCAAATGCCTTCCCGGCGAAGACCACCGGAACGGTCTGGAGATCTCGAGCGGAATCCTGAGGTCGCTTCGGCACTCCAGTGGAGCGATGCCGAGATTCCATGGCGGTGGGGATCTGCAGGTCGGTCTCGTGGACCAGGCGATCGCACATTCCGGTTCGGGCAGGCTTGCGAGGCTGGATGCCGTGATGGGATACACGCGCCTGCGGGCCGGAAAAACAACTGCAGTCGTTGATGTTGCGGCACCGCCGACTCGTTCTGCATCGCGCAATGCCCACGCAAGTACGCTTGCGTTTGAGGCAGTGTCCGGTGGATGTCCACTTATCGTGAACAATGGTCCCGGTACCGGATTAGGGCCTGACCAGGTTCTTGCAGCTCGCGCAACCGCAGCACACAGCAGTGTCGAGATCGATGGAGTTCCGTCTTCCCGCCTGGCATCGCCCGTGCTCTGGATGCCATATCGGGATCAGGAACTGTCGAGCGTTCCAGGCAAGGTCGGGGTGTCCCAACTTCCCGGCCGCAACGGGCAAACGGTAATCGCCAGCCATGATGGATACGCTGACATGTTTGGTCTCACCCATATGAGGAGGATCGACTTGGGAAGAGCTGGCAAGCGGCTGTGGGGAGAGGACACGGTCTGGACGAAATCGGAAACAGACCGCCTGGCGTATGGGCAGTCGCTCGCCGGAAAGGAACAGGACGGCCTGCCTCTCGCGGCACGCTTTCATCTTCATCCGGATTCACTCGTTGAAATGATGCCGGGGCACAGCAGAGTGGATGTCAGGTTGCCAAATGATGAAATCTGGACCTTCCGCTTCGAGGGTCCCGCCAGGCTTGGAATCGGGGAGAGCATCTACCTCGACGAGTTTTCGTTCGAAGCAAGACCATCAAGCCAGATTGTCCTTTACTCGACGACACGCAGTGGCACCGCGCAGATCCGCTGGGAACTGGCATGCAGCGACGAAACCGCGTGATGATGGGCCGGTTGCTGTCCCGGGAGTTCCAAGTTGGCACCAACTGAATGCGTTGGGCGCAATCGCTCGATCAGGCGTGCCCTTGTATCCGTTCATGACAAGTCGGGACTGGGCGAACTTGCCCACCGCCTTTCGGAAATGAACGTGGAAATCCTGTCGACGGGAGGAACGGCCGATGCAATTCGGGCCGAGGGTATAGAAGTGAGTGACCTGTCCGGGATGACCGGGTTCCGTGAATTGCTTGGTGGACGGGTCAAGTCCCTGCACCCGGCGGTGCATGCCGCAATCCTGGCGCGAAGGGACGTGCCGGATGATCTCTCGGAACTGGATGCACATGGTATTGGCGCGATCGATCTGCTGGTTGTCAATTTCTATCCGTTCGGTAATCGATCTCCCGATGCCGGGGTTGCGGAAACAACCGAGCTGATCGACATCGGCGGGCCGGCCCTCGTCCGGGCCGCAGCAAAAAACCATGTCGCCGTGACAGTGATCACCTCGCCAGAGGACTATCCTGAACTCTTGCAGGAACTGGCGACCGGAGGTGGCACGACCGGTCCTGAATTCAGGAGGAGGAACGCGGCCAAGGCGTTCAGCCTGACCTCCGCCTATGACGCCGGAATCGCAAGCTGGCTCTGGGACCTCGCCGAAGAAGAATGCCCGCCAACAATCGTGGTCAGCGCACGGGACGGCCGGAAACTTGCATACGGGGAAAACCCGCATCAGGGCGCAGCGCACTACACGACCGTTGCCGGCAATCATGGAATCGGCGCGGCGAGCCAGCATTGCGGCAAACCGCTGGGATACAACAACCTGCTGGACGCGGATGCCGCCTTGTCGCTTGCATCCGAGTTTGATGCAGAAAGGCACGCCGTCTGTGCAATCATCAAGCACGGAACTCCCTGCGGGGCCGCGGCCGGAGGAACACCTGCCGAGGCATTCGAGAAGGCCTGGTCTTGCGATCCCATATCGGCATTCGGCGGAGTGATCGCATTCAACTGCTCACTCGACGAGGATACCGCCAGTATGATTGCCGACAGGTTCGTCGAGGTTGTCTTGGCTCCGGGCGTCAGCGATGGCGCCGTCAAGGCCATCCAGGAAAGACGGCCCGGGCTTCGCCTACTTGCTTGTCCGACAATTGATCCGCTGGCAGTCAGTCAGCAACTCCGAAGCGTTTCAGGAGGCCTGCTGGTCCAGGACCGAGACATTGGCCAGTTTGAACCCGATGCCTTCAGCACCGTAACCGGGAGAGAACCAACCGAGCAGCAATGGGCAGACCTGGAATTTGCCTGGAAGGTGGCCAAGCATGCCAAGTCAAACGCAGTCGTGCTTGCCAGCAGCGGCGCGGCTGTCGGCATCGGCGCTGGCCAGACGAGCCGGGTAGTGGCCGTGGAGATGGCGGCAATCAACCTTCTACAGCATCATCTGGACGCCAGCCCGCTGGTTGCGGCGTCGGACGGGTTCTTCCCGTTTGTAGACGGGCTGGAGGCAATTGCTGCTGTCGGGGCTTCGGCGGTCATTCAGCCGGGCGGCTCGCGCAATGATCCCGAAGTCATCAGTGCCGCAAACCGGCTGGGACTGGCAATGGTGTTTACCGGGCGCCGGAGTTTCCGGCATTGAAGCTTCGCCCGGCAATGCTGGCTGCAACGGCGGTTATCCTCTTGGACCAACTCGCCAAGCTGTTGGTTCTTGATGTCCTTGAACTCGACTGGATTGGACGGATTGACGTCCTGCCGCCTTTCCTGGTGTTCCGGATGGCCTGGAATGAGGGGATCAATTTCGGTCTCTTTTCCGGGGACTCGAATGCATGGCGCTGGATACTGGTTGCGCTGGCCTTCGGCCTGGCGGCGTTCTTCATCATCTGGTCCGGCCTTTCCCGGCAGAACCGGATGTCGAGAATATCGGCAGGCGTGCTGGCAGGAGGCGCGATCGGCAACGGGATTGACCGGATCCGGTTCGGGGCCGTGGCGGATTTCCTGAACATGTCCTGTTGCGGGATTGAAAACCCGTTCTCGTTCAATCTCGCCGATATCGCGGTATTTGCCGGTGTTGCCGGGATACTTGTTTTCGGCTGCACGCGGGCCGGAAACGACGCAAGCTGATGCGCACTTGCAACAGTTGTTGCAGTCAAATTGAATCTTGGCTCAACTCGCTGACAGCCACGGCCAGGGCCGGAAATGCAGCGTGTGATTCTTTAATCCGGAATCGTCGATAACCATCCGGCGATCCGCCAACCGGCCATTCCTGAATCTTGCTGAAGCGAGCAACTGAATCGCTGGGATTCCCCAATCGGGAGTCAAATCAATGACATAGGACTCCTGCCCATTTCTCCCGAATGTGAACATTTGGAAAACACGGCTTGCCCGAGCCTTGACTGAATCCCGCTTCCCCGAGCCTCTGAATCCGGTCTGGACCGGTCCGAAACAGGTGGTTCGGCAACATGCCGATTCAGTACACATGCATCAATTTCGGGCATACGCGCGAGAAACTGACCACAACATATGGAAAAAAGTTTGAAATGTGCGGATTCGCCGTGTAGCTATGTTTGGTGTGCCCAAAGGGCGCGCAGAAAGAACCGCGAAAAGCGGCAATTTGCTAGGCATCGAGCAGTTAGATGGACCACAAAATACGTGCGGCTCCGTCAGGGGTCCGACAATTTGTTCTCTGTTTGTTCCCGAAAATCGGGATCATTGCAAGGATCAAGTCTGTGCTCCTGCTGCCATCAGCCTGCTGCGTGGGCGGCCGGGTCAGGCTTCGTAAGACCATTCCGGTTTTCAGGGGCACCGAGCAATCCGGAAATCCTGACAGTTTGGTCCTGTCGCCTGAACATTTGGACGGCTTCAATTCCAGTGTGGAACGCCGCGCCCATGAGTCTTGCAACTGGAATGTTCCAACGCCCACCACGGGACTGTTCAATGGCATCGTCCGGAGGAGTGCTGATGCAAGGTCTTGGACACGTGATGCGCTGGCCTCTGCCCTCCTGCTTGCAGTCATGGCCGCGGCCGTTCCCGATACAGCTTCTGCCCAGGGAATCTGCAGCCGCGCGGACGGGGTTGAGAACCGGATCATGATGCAGTTGAAGCGTATTCACAGCTTCAAAGGTACCTGCTCGGATGTAACAGACACGGATTTGGCGAAGCTCACTTACCTGGAGCTTAGCGGATCATTCAGCAACGAGGCGGTTTCTTCACTCAGCCGCGGCGATTTCGCTGGACTCACCGGGGTCAAGGAGCTCCTGTTATGGGATCAGAGCGATCTCCGCTCCTTGCCAGCAGACGTTTTCGAAGGCCTCGAAAACGTTGAGGAAATGTGGATCAAACCCAGCAGCATCCAGCGGATTTCGGCAGGGGCTTTCCGGGGTCTGAGCAAGCTGAAATTGCTTGTCATTGACAATGACGAGACCAACGAACCAGGTGAAGGTCAACGGCTTACGAACCTGGCACCCGGGGCATTTGAAGGTCTTACCAGCCTGGAAATGCTTATCATCAGTGATCATGCGCTGAATTCCCTGCCGCTCGAGGAACTGGAGGCCCTGAGGCCCAATCCGGGGTCACTCAAATTCTACGAACAAAGGGCGGATCACGCGGATCCCATGCTGTTGCGGGTGACACCGATGGCGCTCACCATACCTGCAGGAGAATCAAAGACTTATCGCATAGGTCTTTCAACGAGCGCACAGGTCTACACCAAGGTAACCTTCAACGTGCCTGAAGGACTGACCGTCTCACCTACCGAGGTTGTATTCCCGTACAATCATCCCGACTGGTTCCGCAGGCATGAAATTACGGTAACTGTCGCAGCCGGGACGGCGCCGGGAACACTGACGATTACCCATAACAATACAATGCACAACCTGCATGTACTCGATGAACCGGCACCTGCAGTGACGATCACCGTCCCGGGAGCGGTTTCACAGCCGGCCATCTCCATCGACGATGCGAGCGGCGACGAGGGAGAAACGCTCGAATTTGAAGTTACGCTGAGCAAGCAGTCGTCGCAGACGGTTACGGTGGAATGGGATACCAGAGGAGGAACCGCAACCGAGGATGTGGACTTCACCGGAGATCTCGGAACACTCACATTCCTGCCCAATGAAACGAGCAAGACGATCTCGATCGACACAATTGAGGACGAGATCAATGATGCCGGAGAACAGTTTACGGTCGTCCTTTCCAATCCATCGCGGGCAACCATTGCCGATGGATCCGCTGTCGGAACCATCAACAACACGGACTTGATTCCGGTGCCCGAGATTTCGATCACCGATGATCGCGTCACCGAGGGCGAAACGCTGGAATTCACCGTGACGCTTGACCAGGCATTTTCGGAAACCGTTACGGTGGACTGGGCGACAGCAGCGGGATCGGCAACCGAGGACACAGATTACACGGGTGACAGCGGACGACTCACCTTTGCTCCGAATGAACAATCCAAGACCATCGAGGTCGTTACGCTTGAGGATGACCAGAACGAAGGCAGCGAGACACTGACCGTGGTACTTTCCGGGGCGTCAAATGCAACCATTGGAGACGGTACAGGTGTCGGAACCATTGACAACAAGGTCCCGGATCCCGCCATCTCGATTACTGACGCGCGCGCCAGCGAAGGTGATACACTCAGATTCACGGTCACGCTCGACCGGACATCCACGGAGGTGGTGACCGTGGACTGGGCCACGTCCGCAGTGACTGCAACCGAGGATACCGACTATTCAGGCGCAAGTGGACGGATTCCCTTTGCACCCAATGAACGGTCGAAGACGATCGAGGTGACGACATTCGAGGATGAAGAGAACGAGGTTGCCGAGACATTCACGGTGGAACTGTCCAACGCAACGAATGCGACCATCTCTGACGCCTCCGGGACCGGAACCATCGACAACAAGGTGCCCGACCCCGAGATCTCGATTTCCGACGCAAGCGCCAGTGAGGGCGAGACCCTCCGGTTCCACGTGACGCTCAACCGGGAATCCTCCAACACGGTGACGGTGAACTGGAAAACAACCGCCGGAACCGCGACAGAGGATACCGACTATGACGCAGACAACGGGACGCTCACCTTCAATCCGGGCGTCACCTCGAAAACCATCGAGGTGACGACGATCGAGGATCAGGAGAACGAGGTTGCCGAGACATTCACGGTGGACCTGTCCAGCCCAACGAATGCCACCATCACTGACGCCTCCGGGACCGGAATCATCGACAACACGGAGCCTGACCCTGAAATCTCGATCACCGATGCCCGCGCCAGCGAGGGCGAGACCCTGCTGTTCCACGTGACGCTCAACCGGGACTCCACCAGCACGGTGACGGTGAACTGGAAAACAACCGCCGGGACCGCGACAGAGGATACCGACTATGATGCAGACAACGGGACGCTCACCTTCATTCCGGGCGTCACCTCGAAGACCATCGAGGTGATGACGATCGAGGATGAGGAGAACGAGGTTGCCGAGACATTCACGGTGGACCTGTCCAGTGCAACGAATGCCACCATCACTGACGCCTCCGGCACCGGAACCATCGACAGCACGAATTCGGATCCCGGCATCTCGATTTCCGATGCGCGCGCCAGTGAAGGTGAAACACTCCGGTTTACAGTTACGCTTGACAAGACCTCAACCAGCACGGTGACGGTGGACTGGACGACGACCGAAGGAACCGCAACCGAAGATGTCGACTACAATTCAGGCAGCGGTCAGTTGTCATTTTTGCCAACTGAAAGGTCAAAGACGATTGAGGTCACGGCTATAAATGACGAGCTTGACGAAGGCCTGGAGACCTTCACGGTAGACCTTTCCAATCCGTCGAATGCAACAGTTTCCGACAGCACCGCCACGGGAATAATTGACAACACGGAATTCGTTCCGCCACCTGAGCCCGGCCTCTCGATTGCAGATGCACGCGGCGTTGAGGGCGGGACGCTTATCTTCCAGGTAATACTCAACCAGGTATATACCAACACGGTAACGGTGGACTGGGAAACCCGGGAAGGTACCGCAACCGAGGATACCGACTATGTCGGTGCGAGCGGGCAGCTCAGTTTCCTGCCGGGCGACGGGATCATGGCAATCCCAGTCCTCACGATCGACGACGATCATCACGATGACGGGGAGACGTTTGCAGTCGTCCTGTCGAACGCGTCGGGTGCACCCATTGTCAACGGAACTGCGACCGGGACAATCGACAACCAGGACGTGGTTCCCGGCAACTGGATCGGGCGATTCGGGCAGGCAGTCGGCGAACTGGTCGTCAAGGCTGTGCAGGTTCGGATGCAACCACCCCGTCCCCCGGGAGTCGCGGGCCGTATCGGTGGACATACAATCCAGTCTGAGGACACGTCCAGTCATAAAAGGGACAATGACGAAACCTCAAGACTGTATGGTCGCGATCCCGTGTTGCAAACGGATCCTGAAAAATTCGATCGTTACTCGTTCAGTGACCCGGTGGTAGTCCCAGCCTACATTCCTTCCGACATGTCTTTCGTGCTGACCAGCGAGTCTGCAGATGGAGAGGGCATTATTTCAGTGTGGGGACAGGGTTCCTGGTCCGGTTTCAAGGACGCCGATGTGATCGATGGCAAGGCGACGACCTTCATGTTCGGCATCGACGAACGGAAGGGGAAATGGCTGGCAGGAATGGCCGTCGGTCGAAGCTCGGGTGAAGGCGGCTGGTACGGCCGGGACGACAGGATGGGGTCGCTCTCTCTGTCGCTGACTGGCGTATATCCCTATATCGGCTATAACATGTCGGAGCAAATCTCGATCTGGGGAGTAGCCGGCTACGGTTCGGGTGACTTGCAAGTTGTTACCCCCGGTGATCAGACCTACGACACGGATGTCTCACTCGCGATGGCTGCCGCCGGGACACGCATTGAATTAATACAGAACAAAACTGCTCCCGGTCCCATGATCGCCGTCCTTGCCGATGGTATGGTAACCAGTATGAAGTCGGGGGCGGTTCCGGGTCTCAGCGCCACGGACGGAAAGAGATCCCGGCTCAGGCTTGGACTGGAAAGCAGATGGACCTTTATCCAGGATGGCAGCACATTCGAACCCAGGCTGGAAGCCTCGGCTCGTCACGATGGAGGTGACGGGGAAAACGGCCTCGGGTTGGAAGTTGGTGGCGGTCTCGCCTACAGCAATGCCGACGACACACTGATTATCGACATTTCCGGCCGCTCGCTTGTCATGAACCGCAACTCGAGATTCCGGGAATGGGGTGTGTCGGCTTCAGTCCGTTACGACCCGCGACCGGAAACAGACCGCGGCCTTTCCGTATCTCTGAGCCAGACAACCGGAACCGGACCGGCCGGCAGTGCCGACGAGTTGATGACCGCCACGGCCATCGAGGATATTTCGGGTGGTTCTGCCACAAGGGCCGGCAGCATGCATGCCAAGGCGGGCTACGGCCTTCCGGCATTCGGCGGGAGCATGACGGGCATACCCTGGGTAGGCTACGACATGTCGAATGATACCAACGATGTGCGGCTGGGCTGGCGGCTCAAGCCAGCGAGGCGGACCAAGGGTTCGTTCGAATTCAATACCGAAGTCCAGCGGCGCGCAGAGGCAGAAGACACCGAGGCCAAGTACCAGTACGGTTTCCAGTTCATATCAAGGTGGTAAGATGTATGTCGCTCGCGCCAAGTTAGCCGACCTGAGCGACCATTGCTGCGTGTGGCGTCTCTTGCCTGGCATTGAACCCGACCGAGTCCACTGCAACAACGCAAGAGGGCTGAGGTCGCGATCCAGATCAGCATATGCGGCCTAAGCGGGTCGATAATGGTCTTGTGGCTGCTATTGTACCAGAATTCGAATACTGCGAGGTGTGTCATCGTCCCGGCCGGGGCCAGCACCGCCGAATTTGCGACCTTATCGTAGCGTTCCGTAACAGTCGCTCAAACTTTGAACTCCAGAGTCCACGGCTTGAGTTGCCTGCAATCGAACCGTATTTCCAACCTCAAAACCTCAACCTGTGTGGGTTGGCACCCATGATCTTTTTGGCAAGTTCGGCACTCAGTTCTTTTGCTGCGGCCATCTGGCGTTCAGTCAGGAATGTGCGGATTTTGTCCAGAGTTTCATCTGCTCCAAACGGTCATGATCGGTTTTTTTGCTCACCCCGCTTTGGCATGTAACTGAGTGACGGCTTTACCGCTGGTTCCGCCTGCCGGTTCCGGGACCGGTTGTGAGGCTGGGCTTTCCCTGTTCCGCCGGTTGTGACAATTGATCGGGTGCGGAAGTGGGCATGAGGACGCTTTTTTTGTGCGGCCTTATGAGCCCGTTTCCAAACTGTCCCAGGTCAACGGCTTCGCACCCCGCCATGTATCCGGTCAATCCGAGAACGCACAGCAAAATGCACCGCAGTCCACACAGGATCTGCGAGTCAGCTATCCGTCGACCCGCCCACTTCCGCGTATGTTCCACCCGAAGGAGGAAGTTCCATGATAGCGACAGACACGCTCCATGTCATCCACCCGTGCGCCGCCGGCATTGACGTGCACAAGATGCAGGTCACGGCGACGGTGCGGATTGCCCGGGCAAATGCGGATGCGCAGATCCACAACAAGGAGTTCAGCACCCTTCCGTGCGGGCTTGCCGCCCTTGCCGACTGGCTCCGCGCGCACGGTGTGACGGCGGCGGCGATGGAAGGCACGGGCGTCTACTGGGAGACGGTTTTCGACACCGTCGCCGAGGCCGGCATCACACCCCTGCTGCTCCATGCCCAGCACGTCAAGCAGATCAAGGGGCGCAAGACCGACATTGCCGACAGCGTCTGGCTGGCCCGGGTCTGCCAGTTCGGCCTCTGCAATCCGAGTCTGGTGCCGCCGAAAGCGTTCCGCGAGTTGCGCCGGGTCGCACGGGCGCGCCGGAAGATCGTCGCCGAGCGGACCCGGACGCGCAACCGCGTTCACAAGATCGTCGACAGCGCCGGCATCCGTGTCGGCGGCGTCCTCTCCGACCTCTTCGGGGTCAACGGACGGCGCATCCTCGACGGGCTGGTTGCGGGCAAGGAACGCGCCGAGATCATGGCCTCGCTCTCCGGCCATGTCCGCAGGCATCTCGCGACACTCAACGATGCCCTCGAAAGCAAGCTTTCAGAGGCCGACCGGTTCCTGTTGCGTGACCAGGTCCGCCTCTTCGACCAGGCCGGTGAGCGGCTCGCCGAATACGACGCCGTCATCGACAGGGGCCTCGCCGAACACCAGGTGGCCATCAGGTTGCTGACCACCATACCCGGCATCGACCATCGCGCCGCATCGGCAATCATCATCGAGCTCGGCCCCGACATCTCCGTCTTCCCGTCGGAACGTCACTGCGCCGCCTGGGCCGGGCTCGCTCCCGGCAACAACGAGAGCGCCGGAAAACGACGCTCGGGACGCGTCCGCAGGGGCAATCAGGCGCTGCGCACCCTCCTCATCGAGTGCGCACAGGCCGCCGCCCGAAGCAACCACTGTCAGTTCAAGGGATATCACAAGGCGCTCACCGTGCGCCGTGGCTACAAGCGGGCCACCGTCGCCACCGCGCACAAGCTGTTGCGCGTCATCTACCACATGCTCACGACAGGGGAATTCTATCGGGATCGCGAAACCGACTACGAGGCACTGATGGTCATGCGCAACGCGCCGCGCTGGTTCAAAATGCTGCGAAAGCACGGCTTCATGACCAGGGGCGAGGCACAACCAGCGGCATCCTGATCACGGCTGTCGCAGCGGCCAACATAACCGAAACGCACCCGCGAGCGCACTCCGGCACAGGGCCATGAATGCGGGGAAGCCCTCACTGCCCAAGTCGCCGCAAATGCGTCACATTCCGAAAAGCTGGTCCAGGCCGGAGTCAGCTAACCACCTCATTCGTCCAGCCGTTGGAAAAGTTACACAGCAAAATCATCTCTTAACACGACGAGGCTGATCCAGGCGAATGCCTGCAGAATGTCCCGTGGCACGCCACTGCCCTCGGCATACTTGTAATCCAGCTGAACCTGTGCCTCGGGGTCTCCTTGCCTTGCGGCACGCAAGAACCAGTAAGCAGCCGCAGTCCTATCGGTTGGAACGCCTCGCCCGGAATCATACATGTGTCCGAGTTCAACTTGAGCACGCACGATTCCCGGCTCGACCGCCGGTTGGTATCAACCGGCGGCCCTGCGATTGTCATTCGCGACACCATTACCCTTGTCGTACACCAGTCCGCGTTGGTACTGACCTCCTGCGTGGCCTTCATCGGCCAAACGCCGGAATTCGTACAACGCAGCGGAATAATCTCCGTGATCGTACGCTGCGAGTCCGCGATCAAAATCGGTGCCGGTCGCTGGCGTAACCAACCATGCGAACAACAACAGCCAAGCAAATCGAACAATCATAAATCAACTCATTCCAGGGCAAACTGACACGGGACCAATGCCAGTCAATTTGTCAAAAGTATCGTGAGGTATAACGGCCTGAAAGGACGCTTTCCGGGGTCTGATCAGCGATAAGATTTCATGGCGATTTATCCGCTCTTGAAGTTGAAACGCTCTCAACTGTGATTGGTTCTGCGGCACCAGATCAGTTTTCTTCCATACAGTGATCATCGAAGTCCAACTGCCAGGGCTCGGTCACCTGATTGATCGAGTGCAAGATACCCATTCCAACATTGCTTGTTCGCAACCTGTCCGAGAGCACTCTCTTTCCGGACGAGGTCGCTCAAAACTGTTGATTCCACCAGAAAGCCGATACGGGCAGCTAGGAACTCAAGCACAGAACAAACTTGCTCTGCCACCTTCGCGTCGCAACAGGACGGATTTCGAGGCAACCGCGTTGACTGGTTGAAAGGATCATTGCTTTGTGATTGAAGCCGTCAAGGCAAAACTAGAGGTGTGTAATGCGATCGGCGGTATTTGGCATCGCACTGGCGGCTGCAACCGCGATCACCCTTTCGGCGTGCACGTCGTTGAATGTTGGCGGTGACAGGGTGTTGGCACCGAAATCCGGATCCAAGCCGAAGGCAACGGATGAATTCTCGACTGTTCCGGCAAAACCGATCGAATTGCCCGGATCAGTCGCAAGCCTCCCACCACCTAACAAGGGCCGGCCCGACCGTGCACAGCGGGACGCCGCCCAAGAGGCTCTGGCTGCACTCGGCGGGCGCGAGACTGGAGGCTCGAATGTCATTCCCGCTGACGATCGCGGGTTTGTCGCATTTACATCGCGGTTGGGTACGGACCGGAATATTCGTTTGATCCTGGCTGCCGAAGACGAGGAATTCCGCCGGGGCAAGCATGGAAGGCTTCTGGAGAGATGGTTCAACGTCAACCTCTATTACCAGGCATATGAACCGATGACTCTCAACGAGTACGCCGAGTTGGAACGTCTTCGGAACAGTAACATCAGGACGCCCACCGCGCCGCCTCGGGACACCGAGTAGCCGTAAAAGGCTTCAAGTTTTCTTGTCGAGTATTGCAACTCCGGTGAGTTGCGGCCAATCAATACCGGATTCCTGATCAGAACTTAGCCCCAGGACCTACGAACATGCGCAAACTTATTCTTGCATGGCTGTCAATAACCCTTGCAACCCTTTCCACGACTGCTCTGTCAGAACAGGACATCACGAGTTTCTCGCTCGACAACGGTCTGCATGTCGTCGTGATAGAAGATCACCGGGCACCGGCCGCCATACAGATGCTCTGGTACAAGGTAGGTGCGGCTGACGAACCGGCAGGCCGGTCCGGAGTTGCACATTTTCTGGAACACCTGATGTTTCGCGGAACCGAAGAATACGAACTCGGGGAATTCCAGAAGACGGTGCAGCTACTTGGCGGATCCGAGAATGGGTTTACCAGCCGTGATTACACCGGCTACTACCAGAGGGTGGCGGCTGACCGGCTGGAGACTGTCATGGAACTTGAAGCCGACCGGATGACAGGGCTTCTGATGACGGAGGAGGATGTTAAAGTCGAAAGACAGGTCGTTCTCGAAGAAAGAAATGAAAGGACTGATTCCAATCCTCATTCATTGTTTTCCGAACAGAGAAGTGCCGCGCTGTTTCTCAACCACCCTTACGGCATACCGGTCATTGGCTGGCGCCATGAAATTGAAGAACTGGACAGGGAAGTCCTCTTTGACTTCTACAGAAAACACTACGTCCCGAACAATGCCACACTCGTGATTGCAGGTGATGTTGAACCTGATCAGATTCGTGAACTTGCGGAGAAGCATTACGGAGGCCTCGAACCTAATCCTGACCTCGAAGTGCGGTCGAGACCACAGGAACCACCGCACCTGGCTCCAAGGCGTTTATCGGCCACCGACCCCCGCGTAGCGCAGCCTTATCTCGTGAGATTATATCTTGCACCGGAGCGCAATTCCGGCGACCAGGAAAGAGCGGCTGCACTTGAAATACTCGCCGAAATACTTGGGGGTGGCGTCACTTCCGTGCTTACGAGAAAGCTGGAAGTCGAAGAGAAGATCGCTGTCCAAGCCAGCGCATTCTACGACGGCCTTTCGATCGACAAGACGAGTTTCGGACTGCTCGTGGTGCCAGCCGAGGGTGTGATGTTGGAAGAAGCCGAAGAGGCTATGGATCGCGTGTTGGTAGAATTCCTGGAGTCAGGAGTGGACGAAGATCATCTGAACCGTATCAAGACACAGATTCGGGCAGCCTGGATATACGGACAAGACGATGTTTATGACCAGGCATATCGCTACGGACAGGCGCTGACTGCCGGACTTGCAATAGAGGACGTACAGGCTTGGCCCGACGTTCTTCAGGCTGTTACAGGCGAGGATGTCATCGCTGCCGCAAGGGAAGTACTTGAGATCAGCAAGTCCGTAACCGGATGGCTTTCAGGCGAGGAGACAGGATAATGCGCCGGTTCGCAGCATTCATCACGGCGGCGGCGATGTCGATTCCAGGCGTCGCGCTGGCGATAGACATCAAGGAAATCGTAACGCCGCGCGGAATCGAGGCATGGCTTGTCGAGGATCACTCCATCCCCTTTGCCGCAATCGAGATCAGGTTCAGAGGAGGAGCCAGTATCGAACCGGATGACAAGATCGGAGCGACATACCTCATGACAGGCCTCCTGAATGAGGGTGCAGGGGAGTTGGATGCCATAGCGTTTCAGAAACGACAGGAGGAACTGGCGGCGATTTACGAGTTTGACGCTTACAAGCAGGCTTTTTCGGTATCGGTGCAATTCTTGAGCGAGAATCGTGAAGAATCTGTTGAATTGCTTCGGACGGCATTACTCGAGCCTCGGTTTGACGAGGAACCGGTCGAACGGGTTCGTAACCAGGTTCTGTCGGTAATTGCTAGCATTGAGAAAGATCCTGATGAAATCGCATCACTTGAACTCAATCGTTTGCAGTTTGGCGACCATCCCTACTCGCGTCCACTCGAGGGAACCGCCGAAACCGTGTCTGCCCTGACGGCCGAGGATCTCAGGAATATCCATGCCAGGAGCCTTACACGGGACGGGGTGATTGTCGGGGCGGCAGGAGACATCACTCCTGAACAGCTTGCCGAAGTCCTTGACCGGTTGCTCGGTGACCTGCCGGCGGACGGACCCGAATTGCCTGATGCCCCCGAGTATCTGCTCGAAGCTGGGGTGACCGTAGTCGAGTTTCCATCGCCGCAATCCGTTGCCCTGTTTGCCCATGAAGGGTTGCTCCGTGAAGACCCCGATTTCCTGACGGCCTATGTCCTGAACGAGATGTTTGGTGGATCCGGCTATTCAGCGAGGCTGAACGACGAAGTGCGCATCAAGCGGGGCCTGACTTATGGGGTTGGGACCTACCTCGTGTCTTACACCAACGCCGGGATACTGGTTGGACAACTGAGTTCCGCCAACGACCGGGTTGCAGAAGCCGTAGATGTCGTCAGGAATGAGTGGAGACGGGTTGTCGAGGATGGCATTACGGAACAGGAACTTGCGGATACAAAGACATACCTCACAGGAGCCTATCCTTTGCGATTCGACGGAAACGGTTCGATCGCGAGGATTCTCGCGGGAATGCAGTTTGACTCCATTCCGGCCTCCTATGTGAACGACCGCAATGACATGGTAAATGCACTGACGCTTGAAGACATCAATTCTCTGGCACGGCGACTTCTGAAGCCCGATGATCTGCACTTTGTCGTTGTTGGTCAACCGGACGGTCTGGAGCAGGACGAGGTGAACTAGGCGGCAATTGCGGACATCCCGGAATCAACTATTCTGGGCTGATGGTCATTTCGGACGGCGAGAATAATCCTAGGCTCAGGCGCATCAGGAAGCTTGACGATGCGGCGATCAATCGAATCGCCGCTGGCGAAGTGGTCGAACGAC
The DNA here is from genome assembly GCA_963664715.2 of Paracoccaceae bacterium. GTDB lineage: Bacteria > Pseudomonadota > Alphaproteobacteria > Rhodobacterales > Rhodobacteraceae > JAPOXR01. The sequence continues at coordinate 243,654 of CAXXUY010000001.1, read as the reverse complement.
CAGCTTCCGTGGTCAAGGAACTGATAGAAAACTCTGTCGATGCAGGCGCAGACAGAATAACGATCACATATACCAATGGCGGCAAGACCCTGATCGGGGTTGTAGACGATGGTTGCGGAATTGCCGCCGATGACCTGCCACTCGCAGTTTCGCGGCATGCCACGTCGAAATCCGACGGCGCGGACCTGCTCAACATCACGACATTCGGGTTCCGCGGAGAGGCCCTCCCGTCCATGGGCGCGGCCGGACGGCTGACTGTAACAAGCCGCCTGCAAGGAATGCCCTCTGCGTTCTCGGTCACGGTCGACGGCGGCGCCATCTCGGAGGTGCGGCCCGCCGCGCTGGGGTCAGGAACCGTCGTTGAACTCACCGACCTGTTCCGCTCCACGCCTGCCAGACTGAAGTTCCTGCGCTCCGACAGGACCGAGAGTCGGGCGATCTCCGATACGGTAAGGGTCATGGCCCTGGCAGAACCGAAGAGGAGATTCGAACTGATCGAGGCGCACGAAGATGGCAGGCGGCGGAGTGTGTACAAGTTCGAGGCAGGATCCGGCGCCAGTCTGGATGCATTGCTTCAGCGACTGGACCTGATCATCGGCCGGGACTTCTCACCAAACGCGATTTCCATAGATGCCGAGCGTGATGGCATTTGGCTGACCGGCTATTGTGCACTGCCAACATTCAATCGCGGCTCGCCTGCTCATCAATACGCATTCGTCAACGGGCGACCCGTCAAGGACAGGTTATATTTCGGTGCACTGAAGGCGGCGTATTCGGATTTCATCCCGACCGGCAGGTTTCCGGTTGCCGCCCTCTTCGTGGAGTGCCCGACGAACGAAGTTGACGTGAACGTACATCCCGCGAAGACTGAAGTACGCTTCCGAGAACCCGGGCTCGTAAGGGGTCTCATCGTCGGAGCGATCAAGGCCGCCCTGGCACGAGAAGGGCACAAGTCGTCCTCGACACTGTCCACGGCCATGCTCGGTGCCAGCAAGCCGGCCTATCTGACTACCGGGCAGGTCAGGCAGTCCAGTTTTCGGCACGTTCCGAGAACCACAGCACTCGAACGGACAATCCCGCCCGCAGAGGATTCGCCAACCCACTCCCCTGCACTGACTGGAAATCTTCAGGAAGCGACCGAAGAATCGCCGCCACACGGACAGGACCCATTCGAACATCCCCTGGGAACAGCCAAGGCACAGTTGCATGGCAACTACATAGTCGCCGAGAGTGGTGATGGTATCGTTTTCATCGATCAGCATGCCGCGCATGAACGACTCGTTTATGAAGATCTCAAGGCACAGTACAGGGCAAGTAAGGTCGAATCCCAGCTCATGCTGGCGCCGGTGGTGATTGACCTTCCTGCGGACGAGAGATCAAGGATTCTGGATCTGTCTGGCCAATTGGCGGCAATGGGCCTTGCCATCGAACCCTTCGGTCCCGGCGGGGTCGCCATAACCGCCGTTCCTGCAATTCTCGGAGGAATTGTTGACGGGTCCAGGCTTGTTCATGAAATCCTGGATGATGCCGAGGAAACGGGTGAGGCAAGAGCAATGGAAGACAAGGTAAACACCATCCTGAGCCGGATGTCGTGCCATGGATCTGTTCGTTCCGGCCGGCAACTGACCGTAACAGAGATGAATTCCCTGCTGCGACTAATGGAGCAAACGCCTGGGTCTGGACAATGTAACCATGGGCGGCCAACCCACATCACGCTTTCAATATCCGACATCGAGAGATTGTTTGGACGGAGCTAATCCGTGACACCGGCAGTTGGTGATTGCTATTGATCATCACTCCTTAGTCAGTGAATTCAATGAATCCCAATATTGCTTGGACATGCGACGAACCTCCATCCGGTATTTGAAGCGCCTGAATTCTCGATTGATCCAACTGACTTTCTGGATTTTTGAATGGACAGTGCTTCCACCAAGCTCATCGCTGATTTCTTCAACTCCTGAAGGCTGCATCACATATACGCGCTGTCCAGTAATGTTCCGTAGTTGAAGAAAAGCATCAATTGGTCGGTCGAAACGACTTGTAGCCTTGAGCAGCCTTTGTGCTGCTGTTCGAGATACAAGCTGGGCACACATTCCAAGCGGAACAACAGACGGCTCGACCAACTGTCGTTGTTTCACTGTGCCGAAGTTTCTGACAAGTCTTATCTTTCCGCGAATTGGTCTAACTCGAAACTGAATGTACCCAAGTTCTTGGATGTGCTCGATCGCCGACAAGAATCCGGTTTCGAATTCATCAACCAATTTGACATCGTCTTCCAATATAAGGGCTGCATCAACGCCTTCATCCAGTGCCCTTTTCCAACATGATCTGTGGCTCAGGGCCACCCCAACTTCCGCCGGACGCAATGAAAATGGATAGATTGGCCAGTGTTGCCCTTTGACATAAACATCCGTTAGTTCCGATTGTTTGAGCTTGTGACCATCTATCGCGGCATGCATCTGAGTAGGGACAGGGCACATTGCCTCTAGATCAGCTAAGTTCTGCTCCCTAGCCGTACTGCGTTCCAAGTGAATTATGTATGCTACTGTCTTCACTGTTATGTCTTCATGACGGCATACGCAGGCGAAAAGCACAAGTAATGAGAGGGATTCAAGCACCGTATACGTGTGAGTTGGTACTTTCTTCGTTAGTTTGTCTGTGGCACTATCAGTTGTGGCTTCAAATGTCGGTTTTATCACTTAAAGTTAGTGGTTTGACTCAATCTTGGTACCCACGTTTCCATGATGCGGTCATCTGTCCCCTTGCTTCAGCGAAATGGACGAGCATTGCTCTCATTGTGGTGATCCATGTGGGGCTTGATGGCGGCGATGCAGTCATTGAGCGAGTTGAAAATGGCGTTTTTGAGCCTTTGCCTTGAGAGTTTCGAGAAGAAGCCCTCAAAGGCTTAGGTTCAGGAGGCCGAGTTTGGTGAGATATGGAAGCTCCAGTAGAGATGCTGTTTCAGCCATTCCTGAACCTCGGCCGATTTGTGGAATGAGACTCTTTCCAGGATGACATGGACCTCGATGCCGTCGGGCTTTGGTCGAGGAAGGCAAGGAACTCCTTCGAACGGTGCCGGTAGTTCATCCGACCGATCGCCTTGCCGCAGGCGACATCAAGCGCCGCCAGCAGGCAGGTGGTGCCATTGAGCCTGCAATCATGCGTGCGGGTCCGAGGATGTCCAGCCTTCATCAGCAGCGACTTCTGCGTCCGGGGGACAGTGCCCGGTTTTCGGTTTCTCGTCCACCGAGACCACGATGGCACGTTCGGGCGAATTGACGAAGAGGCCGGAAATCTCCCGGATCTTCTGCTAACAGCCCAGATCCCAAGAGACCTTGAACATCCTGACCCATTGCGGGACAAGGCCGTGCCGCTTGAGGATGGTGCGCAGGCCATGCATGTTTGCGGAGCGACAGCGGATGATCCTTGCTGCGCTCAAGGCGACTTCGATCCGCGTCCGTCAGGATTATCGGCGATCTCTCGCTCTTGGCCTTCTGTATTTCTGCTCCCCTGCAATACTCCCCCAAAGGTGAAGGGATCCAGTGAATCACGCCTGTCGGCAAAATTGACTTCCATGATTTGAATCGACCACCAGATTGCGTTTGACAGAAACTCTTTGTCAGTACTAGAGTGTCGGGTTACACTAGTTGATGGTGAACGGTGTCATCAACTCTTTCAAAATACTTCATTAAGAACCCGTACTTGTTGCCTTCAGAATAGAGGTTATCATCCCGCTTCAAGAGGCGCGACAGGATGGACATTCTGGAGAAGTTGGCACGATGAACAAGATTGTTCCGATTATTTTGGCCGGTGGTGCTGGAACACGACTCTGGCCACTATCGCGTAAGAGTTATCCGAAACAATTTGCTAGGCTGACGGGTCCTGAGTCCCTTTTTCAGCAGGCACTAAGGCGCGTTAGAACAAGTGCATTCTGTGCACCTATTGTACTGACGGCGAACCAATATCGCTTTATCGTCTCGGAGCAGTTGTCGGAAATTGACACTGAAGCGGGAACAATCATTATCGAACCAGAAGTAAAGAATACTGCACCCGCAATTCTTGCTGCAGCACTTCACGTTCAATTGCAATCGCCGGACGCGAAGTTGTTGGTCATGCCTTCGGACCATAATATTCTCGAACCCCATCTGTTTCGTGCGGCGGTTCAAGCGGGTTTGCCGGCGGTTGATGCTGGGCAGCTAGTTACATTCGGTGCATATCCCAAAACACCGGAGACTGGCTTCGGTTATCTTGAGTTGTCTGCACCGCCAGGCTTTGAGCCGAGTCCGCTTGAAGGATACATCGAGAAGCCTGACTCTGATCTTGCTCGTACAATGCTCAAGAGCGGTCGGTTCTTGTGGAATATGGGTATATTCATGTTCACTGCGAGCGACATCATATCGGCATATGAGGACTATTGTCCCAGCCTTTGTTCAAACGTGAGTGCTGCTCTCGAATACGCTAAGCCAGATTTGGATTTCATCCGCCTAGCTGCCGAACCATGGAGCGAACTAGAGGCAATTTCCGTTGACTACGCTGTGATGGAGAAGGCCAATAATCTAGCGGTTGTGCCATACACCGGTCACTGGTCAGACCTCGGCACCTGGGCCACTGTGAATGACGAAAGCAAGATTGAAGCAGGCCAGGCACTGAGCGAGGGTGAAACACTTGCGTTAGGTTGCGAAGATGTGTTGCTGAGGTCCGAAACCGCCGGTCAAGTAATCGTCGGCGTGGGTCTGAGGAATATCGTTGCTGTTGCTATGTCTGACGCAGTCCTGATCGCTGATCTGAACTCTGCCCAAAGTGTCAGAGATGCGGTCGAGCAGTTAGTTGCCCGTGGTACACATCAGGCCGAAGAGTTCCCACGCAGCCATCGGCCTTGGGGGTGGTTCGAGAGCCTTGCGAAAGGTGATCGGTTCCAAGTCAAAAGAATAGTTGTGCACCCCGGAGAGGCATTGTCACTACAATCGCATGTTCACCGTGCTGAACACTGGATTGTAGTACAGGGCACTGCAAAAGTGACAGTGAATGAAAACGTTCAACTGATCAGTGAAAACCAGTCAGTTTACATTCCCTTGGGTGCCAAGCATCGGCTGGAAAACCCCGGACCGGTGCCAATGATCTTGATCGAAGTTCAAACTGGTTCGTATTTTGGTGAAGATGATATCGTGCGCTATGAAGACCGCTATGCTCGCAACTAAGCTCAATTTCGATACGGGCAGGCACTCGCTGGATCTGCAATGCTTGGCCCCATTCAACATTGAATTTCTATGCCATTACCAACTGCCGAAGCAACAACACCGCAAGTCCAGGCTTCCGACTTGTCGGATTCTTGGTCATCGTCTTAACGCCTGGTCAGACCTAGTGTTTTGGGGCAGGTGATGCAGAATGAATGTTGTCCGCCAACGGACATTGTGGGAAATCTGGAGGGGTCCTCCGGGTTTGCTCGCAACTTGTCCCCAGCCTAGTTGAGTCTCTGGTACTGCCTACGCCGTTGCTTCATGGATCTGAAACCGCAACTCGAACCACACATTACGTCCACGTATCCTTGCGTCCAAAAACCTTTCGAAGCGTGCCGTCCAACAATTCCATCTGTGCCTCAAGAGGAAAGTGGTGGTTTCCTATGAACAAGCCTCGCTGGTCCATGTAATCTGCATTAACCAGTTCGTCATGGACTGAATGGTTCATGAATCTTGAAACAACCTCGTTACGTGCGAAGTTTCCAGCAACAATCGGCCTGCATTCTATTCCAGTTCTCGCGAATTCGGCAGCGAGTTCCGATCGCCCAACTTTGACATCACTACGAATAATGATCGAAAACCCAAACCAACTACTTCTTCCCGTTTCGACCTGAATTTGCAACTCGGGGTAACTTGACATGACTTCGTGAAACAGCTTGGCGTTTCTACGCCTTTCGTTCACAATCATAGGCAATTTTGAGATCTGTGCCCTCCCGATCGCACCCGACAACTCTGTCGGCCGGAGGTTATAACCGGGCAGGACAAAACGGAAGGACTCCTTGAACGGATCACTGCTCTTGGAACCAGTGACACGGTTGATACAAGGCAGGTTTCTGGTCCATCCGTGGGCGCGGATGCAGAGCATTATGTGATACAATTCCTCGTCATCAGTTGCGACTATTCCACCTTCGATTGTCGAAATGTGGTGGGAGAAATAGCACGAAAAGCTGCCTGCAAGACCAATTGTACCAGCCTGCTTGCCTTCGAGCGTTGCACCCAAAGACTCGCAGTTATCTTCAAGCAACACGATTCTGTGCGCATCCAGAATAGGCTCCAAGACGGCAAAATCATTTGGATTGCCCAATAGATTGACAGCAAACATGGCGCGCGTCCGATCAGTTATCGCTGCCTCGACCTTGGCTACATCGACATTCAACGTATCAGGATCCACGTCTACGAACCGCATTGTAAGCCCGTATTGGTGTATCGGAGCGTAGGTCGTAGACCAAGAAACCGCTGGGACTAAAACCTCGTCGCCCGGACGCAGTGTGTAGCCAGAGTGATATGTGAGTGCAGCGACAATCAAGAGGTTTGCTGAAGACCCAGAATTGACCATAACCGCATATCGCGCACCCATGGCAGCTGCAAACTCCGACTCAAATGCTGCAACTTCGGCCCCCATGGTGAACTGGCCCGAAGCCACGACGCGGTCAATGGCGGTATATTCCTGCTCATCCCAGGACGAGGATGCCAGTGGGAAAGTAAAATCAGAGATTATGTGATCACCGTTCAATTGGTTTCGGGAAGACCCAAATAGTACTTGTACGTTTGAGCGACTCCCTCACGCAGAGATGTCGTAGGCGACCAACCCAGAGCTTTTTGTCGAGCCGTGGCAACCAGTTTTTTCTGCATGCCTACAGGACGGTCAAGATCAAAAATGAACTGGCCTTGCCAACCGATTATCTCGGCTACAGTCTGATAATATTCGAGAATCGAATGATCAGTGCCAACACCCAAATTGACCATTTCCGGCATCTCATCCAATCGGCCAACAAGATGCCATAGACCGTCGGCAAGGTCGCCGCTGTACATGAACTCGCGGCGCGCACTGCCGTCACCCCAAATCTCAACCGAGCGATGCCCATCGCGTAGTGCACGATGCACCTTATCTATGATTCCGGGTACCAGATGGGATGTGACGGGGTCGAATTTGTCATATGGGCCGAAGATATTGCAAGGGATTGCAGTACGGTAGCTAAATCCTTCGATTCGGCTGATATATTCACAAAGGCGAGCAACTACGATTTTTGCCAATGCGTAGCCCTCGTTTGTCGGTTCCAATGGACCGGACAGCACGCTCTCCTCAGCCAGCGGGTTGACAGCATTTCGAGGATACATGCAAGAGGATCCAAGGTTTAGCAAACCTGCAATACCTGCTTGGCGCGCAGCCGACACGACATTGCAACCAATCAAGAGATTGTCGATCAGAAATCCAACAGGATCGGCAATGTTGGCCTGGATGCCGCCAACTCTGCCGGCTGCATGAATCACAATCTCTGGCTTCCATTCTGCCATGACAACCAGACAGGCATCCTTGTCGCGCAAATCAACCTCTGAACTTGGTGGCGCAAAGATATCGTGGCCTGCCGCTGAAGGGTGTTCAACCAGACTTCGACCGACCATGCCTGAACCGCCAGTGATCAAGATCCGGGCCATCAGCAACCAGACCCTACTTCATTATGATGACGAGTCTGAGCTGCCCATTCGGCCTCGGCCATGGAAAGGTCGGCTTGAGTCATCTCGTAAACCAGTTCTTCAAAGCCTACCTTTGGCACCCAGCCAAGTTGTGTGCGTGCCTTGGTTGCATCGCCAAGCAGAGAATCGACTTCAGTCGGCCTAAAGTAGCGCGGGTCGACAACAACGATTGGCCGGCCCGATGCATCACGGCCAATCTCGTCCACTCCTTGACCCTCAAATGTTATTTCCATGTCCATCGCTGCAGCGGACGCATTTACGAAATCTCTTACAGAATACTGTTCACCGGTCGCTATCACATAGTCTTCGGGTTTGTCCTGTTGCAGCATTAACCATTGCATCTCGACGTAGTCTCTCGCGTGTCCCCAGTCGCGCCTTGCATCCAAATTGCCTAACCGCAACTGATCCTGAATGCCAAACTTGATGCGTGCGAGCCCGCGTGTAATCTTGCGGGTCACAAAGGTCTCACCACGAAGAGAGCTCTCGTGATTGAAGAGAATGCCGTTGCAAGCATAGATCCCGTAAGCCTCTCTATAGTTCACTGTTATCCAGTGGGCATAGAGCTTGGCTACCCCATAGGGGGAGCGAGGATAGAATGGTGTCGTTTCGCACTGCGGCGTCTCCTGAACCAATCCGAAGAGTTCGGACGTCGATGCCTGGTAGAACCGGGTTTTCTCACCGAGGCCCAATAGGCGAATTGCTTCGAGCAAGCGCAAGGTTCCCAAAGCATCTGAATTTGCGGTGTATTCCGGCTCCTCAAAGGACACCAACACATGGCTCTGCGCAGCGAGGTTATAGACTTCGTTCGGAGCAGTCACTTGCAGAATGCGGGTGAGGCTGGAGCTGTCCGTCATATCACCATGGTGCAACACGAACTGACCCGACTCTCCGTATGTACCCTCGAATAAGCCGTCGATACGCGCAGTATTGAACAACGATGTGCGCCGTTTGATGCCATGGACCTCATAGCCCTTTTCCAGAAGAAACTCCGCAAGATGTGCACCATCTTGTCCTGTGACTCCAGTTATCAATGCAACCTTGGAATGGCTGGTGCTTGTCATTGTAGTTCCGCTTTCTCAACCGCGTTTCGGATCTTGCTGAGATAGCATGTAACCTTCCTACAGCGAAACAGAACTACAGGGCATCTCTCATTCTCGTTTTACAAACGAGTACTCGCAGTTTTGTCAATAAAGAGTGCCAGACTTCCTCATAAGAGCAAGCGATCGGTCCCGATTCACCCACACACACCGGCAGCCGACGAAGTCTTCCACTACAGTCCTGACGTCAAGTCTAACCCGCCCATTCCATGTCAAATGCAAGTCGATCCAACCAGTCTGAATGACGATTTGATTGTGTAGATATCAAAAAGCGATCTGTTAGCAGGTCTTGGGTCTAGATCCACAAAGCTAAACTGCCCCTCTTAACGCCTGGAACACAGAACATTGAGAATTTTCCAGACGCCACAACTCAGGATGCAGCCAGAACGATTTCTGCTGCCCGCTTCCAAGTCTCTCCCAGTCTGGCTGCTTAATTTTTGATTTCACGGAGATGTGGGATCTTTTGCGCATAGAGTTTCGTCGATGCATGAAGTACAGCCTGTCGTATATCATCCGTGTTTTGGCAGACAATCATACCACCAATGTCAAGAAACTTATCTATATTTGGGCAGCCCAAATAGATAGGTACAGTCTCACAAAGAATAGAATCAATCAGTTTTTCCGTAAAGTAATTGGGCTCAATCGAGTTTTCTATAACAATCGAGAATCGATAAGGAGCCAGGCCCTCCCATTTCTCTTCGAATGGCTTGTAACCGCGTCCAATAACATCGATGTCGATTTTTTCCAACACCGCCCATTCCGCAATCTCATGACGCAACAAATGACCCGGCAGAGAGCGTTTCCCTGATGAAATAAGTGACACCATACGGCTCTTGGATGTGTCAATCACTTGCCAATCAGGTACCCATGTTGAACCAAATGGAAAAAAAACCCCATTTGGAATCGTGTTGCAAAGGCGTTCAACTGCAGTCAGCACTCGAAAGAACCGCCAGTAAAACATCTTTAGCCGCTTGATGTGTCGTGTATGACAAATTTCTGGTTCAAGTACCAAGACAGATACTCTCGCACTTGTTCCAAAATTCGGACGAATGTAGGATGTAGTCTGCGGGTAGATGATGAGATGATCACTCGGCAGCAAATCAGCAAGCCGCTTTCCGTTCAGCCTGCGAGGCATGCCAAGAGGCCACATCAGATGGTCCACCGGCAACTTGCCAGGTCTGCATCCTAGCTTTGTTCCAGAAGGAAGAACTGCAACAACTGGTTCAGACTCTGTCATTTCGAATTGGAATATCGCGATTTTTCAAGCACTTCTAGGCGGCGGCGGCGGCGTAAGGACCGTTTTAATTCCAACTTGCGTCGCATTCCAATGCTCTTCAGTTCGACCTGTTTGTCTATCAACATAGCAGCATTTACGATCAAGTAGTCTGCAAAGCCACCGCGCGCGCCTTTCTCGGGCCAGAGAGATCGCTCAGACCGGAGACGGGTCGGCCCTTTATCGCTATTGGTCAGTGGTTTGTTAAGCGCCCTGCGGGTCAGTTCGGCAAGCAAGAATGAAAGGTTATATTGATTTAGGATTCTCCGACGAGCTTCGGCAAGGTCAGCTTGAGCCCTTTGCCATAGTCCTCCTTGCAAGAGTTCAGTCATCTTGCGCGCTGCACCTTCCGGTCGATTCAGATCGATGTAGCAATAGCTGCCCTTTGGTAGATAATCTTCGACGTTGGTACAACCTGCGTAAAATGGAAATGCCCAGCAAAGAAGCGGGTCCGCCAGTTTTTCTGTCCAGGTGTGGGGCCCGGATCCGTTTTCGATAGCGAGGTGATATTTGCACGGAGTCAATGCATCGGCCTTGTCTCCAATGCTACTGTAGCCACGTCCGTGAAGTTCAAGATACTCGGGGATCAGCCGTTGCATCTCCTCGATGAAACGTACCCGTTTGCGATGGTATTCAGTATAAACCTTGGTCGAGGAAACAATGGAAATCTTGTCACATTTGTCACCCGGCTCAAGTGCGGCGAAGTAATCGTAGCCTTTGACAAATCCGAGTTCAGTCGGCTTCGAGTAGTCAATGCCCGCAATCCAGTACCAGCAGGCGGCCATCTGCCATTTGTCTGTCTCGAGTTTCGTGTCGCTTGCAGACAATACCAATCCGTACTGATTGAGATAGCTTCGTTTATACCTATGAATGACGTCCGGTTCTGCTGCAACAAAGACGGTACGACAGCGCGGAAGATGCGTCCGAATCGTGTAGGAAGCACGGTTATAGACGATTAGCACGTCGATATCCGATTGAGGGACATCAAGACCGAAGCTGAAGCTAACACCCTTCAATGATGGTATGTTGCCGGGAAACTGCTTGTAGAATGCACCAATCGGGGCGTCAGTGAAGACATGCGCACGAGCGTGCGTTTCAATCCCTTTTGGATCGGGCGTCTGCGGGACTGTATGGCTATCTGATATTGACAACTTGAGCTTTCGATCGCCGCTGGGGTACTAGATTGTCATTTCAAGGTTTGTGAAGATGCACAAGAATTCCGAAGAAATCCCGTAATTGGCAATTGGTTAGATCTCGAACACTTTGCGGAATTGACGCGGTAAGTACTCCTATACACTGGAAGAAGTGTAAGACGATTTCTTCTGGTGGAGATACCGCGGAATCTTGGATTCCATCGGTGCATGTTCTCCATGAACGGCCTAGGTGTGTAGATTGAGTGGTAGATCATCTTGAATTCAACGCCCGGTTGTTTGATTGCCGTTGGCCGGAGTTGCAAGTCACGCGGTCCGAGAAGTCCATCAAGGATACTGCGCTAAGTGGCTACCAACAATGTTGTTTGGTGATTGCGCCGGGTAGGACAAATGGAAACCGGAAGGAGATTTGGCCGAATGCTGGTCACGCGCCTGATCAGGCGGCGGCGCGAGTTTGCTTGATCCCGTCCCGGAATTCAATCTCCTCGATGATCTCCGGCAGACGATTTGTTCCCGAGATCTCTCGCCTATTCACCCGGCACTGACAATCATCAGCCTGTAGACCATGACGGGTGTTGAGTTGCGGGATGTTCTGACGGGGAGCAGACGATCTGTATCGGATTGGATCGTAGTCTGACTGTTTGGAGACCGGAACAGTCCGCAACTCAACAAATGGTCACTCTGGCGACGACGCCACCAGGCCGCGAGCCGCAGGGGCACACTACAAACGACGGAAACATGCGAAACTGTCGCACCACTCATCCGGCATCAAGTCACCTTGCTTTACTTCAGCACTTACTCATTAGCCCAGGATACACGACGCCATTTTTCTGCTGCAGAATTTTATTTTGGTGACATGCTCTGCGCTAACATTCACTCTATGGTCGACCTTTGCTTGTCGGTATTCTCAGCCATTGACAGCAATTCCTGCCAAGCGCTAACGTCGCGAATTTCAATGAAATTAATACCGGCTTGGCAGCGATTTGGTTCTGTAGTCAACGATGAGTTCAGTCTTCAAACAGTCTCCGGCGGATCTTCAGCGATGCCATCTTGAGCCTTGTTGCGCCAATTCGCTTGCGAGAATAACTCTTCATCGCCAACCTCAAGGCAACTCGCTCCAAATGGTTCCAATTGCTTTGATTTAGTGCTGTCGTACAGCAATCCAGAAACACTGGCCTTAACTCCTCCATATACCTGATGCGCGTTGAATATACTGGCCTCGCCTGTCGACTCATTTCGTCTCTTCGTCGCATGCGAAGCCGTTGTATAAAGACTGCCCGTTCGTCACCGACAACAGCCCTGTCCAGAATTGCACTAAGCAATACCAGATGGTCCTTAGCCCATATTTCAGTATATTGAGATAACACAGATGAATTGTATTTGCGGAGTCGTTCTGTTCGCCAGACACCATAAATCCAGGCAGGGTTGGAATGGAACATCATTCTTAATGTGTCTATTACACGAATAGTTCCTGTTTCCCTAATGTAGGGGAAGTGCTTCAACTTGCCCTCGACTGGAACATGCCTTTCAACATGGCCAGCCGCAAGTGCTGCATTGGGGTAGTTTTCCAAAGACTGAACCAATAGCTCGAAGTAGTTGTTCGACGACAAATCATCATCTGACCTCCACGCAAAGAACTCCGTTTCTGCAGCGGAAAGTGATTTCAGAAAATTGTTGCCGGCACCAATATTCTCATCATTTCGAAAATAACTCACCCGACTATCGCGAGAAGCCACCTCTTTGGCAATCTTGGGAGTTGCATCAGTAGAGTTGTTGTCGAATATCAACACTCTAAAATCATCATAAGACTGATTCACAATTGACTCTAAACACGCCTCCAAACATTCTTCACCGTTGAACACAGGTACGGCTATAGTTAACTTTACCATGTCCGTGCTATTTCACAGTTTGCTCTTGATGCTGGCAAGCTTCTAGTTCTGACTGCTATCCGAATCATGATCACTCGGCTTCAGACAGTTCCTTAACACACTTCAGATATCCACCTGGTGATGAACTAAGCACAAGCTTACCGTTGAGCGTATCATCAACTTCAAAACGGTCGCACTCGGTCAAAAACACATCGCGCGCAGCCAGTGGTTCATTGCCTCTAAACAGGAACTGTGATCGTCCACTAGGTGCCTGAACTTCGCTCAGGTGACCAAGAATCGTGTCCGCTATCACGAGGTAGCAACCTTCCGTAACAAGTGGTGAATAATGGCGAAGCTCCTTCAGAACGTGGTTCTGTGCATGATTGGCATCGAGAATGACCATAACCCTGGCAGACTCAGGAATCATATCCTTCACTTCGCTCACCGTGTCACAGTCAACGCTGCTCCCCGACACAAGGTGAATCCGATGCGCCATTCGATGACATTCAATTGTTTCTCTATTGTGAGGACGAATATCTATATCTACTCCGATCACAAAACCATCTGACCCGGTGATTTCCAGCATCGCCGCCAGGAATACTACTGACCCGCCACGGGCCACACCAGTTTCAATAATTACATCAGGTCTGGATCTCCATATTACTTCTTGAGTTGCGATGATGTCTGCTGGATGTTGGATTATTGGCACACCCATCCATGTCCACAAATACGAATAATCATATTTCTGCAGCATGACAATAGTGTCAACTGACTGCTGAAACATCTGGTTGTCATCACCCAAGGCGCGCGATTGGGCACGAGTATGAGCCTTGAACTTCGCGCGATCATCACTTGATCCCATCTTATTCTCCACAATTACAGTTGACAGCTAGTAGGGTTCAGCAATCGTCACGGGTTAGAACTATACTGTATTGCTCAGGAGTCTTGACAAAGCGGCCTTGCAGGGTTGCCGACTACAGTAGTGCCCGGTTTAACATTCCTGGTCACGACCGCGCCTGCCCCAACAACGGACCCTTTACCAATCGTGATCCGCGGCAATATAGTTGCATTGGACCCGATGTAAGCATTTTCCTCGACAGATACGAGACCGCACAATGTTGCTCCCGGCGCTATGTATACGCCGTCACCCACCTGGCTTTCGTGCGCCACCGTAGCCGAAAGGCTAATTACACACCCATTCCCGATTCTGACCTTGGACGAAATGTTGGAATTTGGCAGAAAATAGCAACCGAAACCAACTTGTGCAGACTGAGATATGATACTAGTTGCAGATTTCACGGTTGGAGTATTGACCCCAACATCGCGAAATATATTTAGTAGATTTAGGCGGTCACTGCCAATTCTACCAATGGCAACGACACCATTAATCGCAGCACCTTCGATTTGTCTTTCGGATAGCTCCCTCTCAGCTCTAAGGAATTTCCTGAGTCCATTCTCACCAACGTATAGCGGTATCGTTGGATCAATGGATGCTGCGTCACGGTTGTTGTCAATCGTCGCTATGACTTGACCACCGTGTTCTTCGATCATTTCGCGAAGAACCAGGCCTAATCCTGAACTTCCCCAGATAACAAAAGGATCTTTCACTTTAGTTCCTGCTCAAATGCAACTTGGAATGTCGTGCATACACGATCAATGTCATAATCCGTCATGTCATGGTAGCTGGGCAGGTTTATGGCTCTAGTCGGAATTGACCAAGCGTGAACGTTAATCCGACGGTCATCAAACATGGGTTGCGACGACAATGGATGGAAAAACACCCGCGCATCGATGTTCGCCGCGGTAAACGCCCTAAGAAGTTCTGAACGTGTCACGCCGGATTTGGATTCGAACACTATTGTAGGCATCCATGATCCGTTAACCGTTCCGGGCGGTTCTGGATTTATCTGAAAGTCGTCGCTGATACATAATTGGCTACGATAGTTTGACAGTATTTCTCTCTTCCGAGCAACCAGTTCGTCAATACGTTCCAATTGCCCACATCCAATTGCAGCCTGTACATTAGACAATTTGAACTTGTAGCCAACCAGGTTGGCCCAGAATTGTCGCTTTTCGGACCTGTCTCGACCATGATTCGAGAGAGTTAGGACAGTCTCGAAGAGTTCAGGGTCAGAAGTCACGAACATTCCTCCTTCTCCAGTTGAAATCGTTTTGGACCCGTGGAAAGAAAAGGTCCCAAACTTGCCAATTGACCCAGCTCTTCTACCGCGCCAAACAGAGCCAATTGCTTCTGCAGCGTCCTCAATGATTGGAATGTCGTAACTGCGGCCGAGATCCAATAGGGCATCCATGTTGCAGAGATTTCCGTACAAATGCGTAGCAACAATTGCGCGGGTCCTGGAGGTGATTGCTCGTTCAGCCAATTTGGGATCAATGCACCAGTTAACCGGGTCTATGTCTACAAAGACTGGAGTCGCACCAAGATGTACAATCGGTGCAACTGTAGCGATCCAGTTTGTATCGGATAAGATTACTTCATCGCCCCTACCAATCCCCATCGCAGCAAGTCCCAATTGCAATGCACCCGTGCAACTTGATGTGGCTATCGCAAATGAGACATCTAGGTGATCCCGAAATGCATTTTCGAAACGGGAGATATAGTCATAGCACTTTTCCCCCCATCCATTGCTCACAGCATCTCGGACGTATTCCATCTCCAAATCTGTGATTGATGGCTTCGTATACAGTATGCGAGTCATCAGATCTCTTCCACTGTCGGAATAAGCTTCCAGAATCTTGCTCCTTTACTCGCAATACCATCAAGTTGTTCCCTGATCTCCGAAGCAATGTTCCAAGGTAAGACAATCAAGTGGTCAGGTCGCTTGTGATTCAAGACCGCAGGCGAATAAATGGGGATATGGCTGCCTGGCAGATATTTTCCTACCTTGGATTCCGCCGCGTCACATACATATGGCAAGAGATCAGGCTTTATGCCTGCAAAATTCAGTAGAGTATTGCCCTTTGCAGCGGCTCCATATGCCGCCACGCTCGATCCTTGAGATTTTATCTCCAATAGAAATCGCAAGGCTGAGTTTTTTGCGTGCTCTGCTTGGGACTGGAACGAACTGTAGTAGATTTCCGAATCCATGCCCCTACGTCTTTCCTCATCAATAATATCATTTGTCGATGTCTTAGACTCGTGGTTCGCCTTGTAGAGGCAAGCATAAACTCGAAGGGATCCACCATGTGTACTCAGTTCTTCCACGTCGAAAATCCGAAGTCCCGCGCAAGACAGGATTCTTCTAGCCGTAAGGAGAGACAGGTACGAATAATGCTCATGATACACGGTATCAAATTGAATACGCTCCACCAGTCGCATGAGATGTGGAAATTCCAAAACAGCAATTCCCTCTGGCTTGAGGGCAGTTGCAATGCCACGAGTGAAGTCATTTATGTCCGGAACATGTGCATAGACATTAGCTGCATAGACTAGATCCGCCTTGCTCACATTAGCAACGGCTCTAGTTCCAAAGAACTCCTCCAGAACTTCGATTCCGAGTGCTCGAGCCGCTTGTGCCGTGGATGACGCCGGCTCGACCCCCATGCAGGGAATTCCCATCTTGAGAAAGTTGCGAAGAAAATAGCCGTCGTTGCATCCGACTTCAAGAATGAACGAACTTCTGCCCAGAGCAAAACGCTTGACTGAGTCCACTGCAAATCGGGTGGCGTGATCTAAGCAAGTCTTTGATGTTGAGGAAAAATATGCATAGTCTTCAGCGAAGAGTGAACCTGCATCGATAATGTCTTCGGTCTGAACGAGCCAGCAACGATCACATACATTCAAACGCAATGGATATGTGACTTCCGGAGCAGAAAGGGCATCAGGTAAGAGATAAGAATTGGATGGTGGAGCAAAACCCAAATTCAAGAATTCCTTGGTTAGGTCATTGCAACAATGTCGACAGTTCTTGATCAAAGCGGTTGAACTTCTTCGAGTGGAGGTAGGCTGGCGTCACGATCCGACATTTCGCTGATGGGTAATGGCCAATCCACGGCTATTGTCGGATCAAGTGCATTTACTCCGCCTTCATTTTTCGGATCATAAAAGCCAGAGTGCAAATACTGCAACTCTGTTCCATCCACCAACGTCTGAAACCCATGTGCAAATCCGGAAGGAATGTAGAGTGCGTTTCTTCGATCGCTGTCCAATTCAATGACTGCATGACGTCCAAAGGACTCTGAGTTCCTGCGAAGATCGAGTGCAATATCGTGCGCCAATCCGCGAATGCACCTAACAACTTTAGCTTCTGCAGCCTTGGCGGTTTGAAAGTGTAGACCTCGAACGGTGCCAGCGATTGAATTAAACGAGACGTTCATCTGGACCCATCTAGTTGCAAGCCCGGCATCCGCAAATTCCATTTCACAAAAAACTCTGGCAAACAGCCCACGAGTATCTATGTGCGGATCTACTTCAACATGAAACAGGCCTTCTAGATAATGCGGAGTTATCTTCATGCTGCAAGATAAGCCGATAACTGTTCACGTGCCATCTCAAGCGCGTCGGTGCCATTGGAAACACAGCGATACCACTCCACGGTTCGCCTTACAGATTCAGAAAAGTTCCAGCGGGGTGTGAATCCAAATTCCTCCTGTGCTTTCTTGATTGAAAGTGCCAGGAATTCAGCCTCATGTTGTCCATTGCTGCATGTCGGACCGGTTTCACGCCATATACCAGGCCAAATCTCAAGAATGGCCTCGGCCAATTCTCGCACAGTCCTGATTTCGGTTGGCTCCGGCCCGAAATTCCATGCTTCTTCATATCGCCGCCCATCAGAAGAACTGAGCATCTCAGCTAGGAGCAAGTATCCACTAAGTACATCCAGAACATGCTGCCAAGGGCGAATGGAATCTGGGTTCCTGAGTTCAACGACTTGATTCGCAAGCAATGCTCGAACAATGTCTGGTACCAGTCGGTCTGCTCCCCAATCTCCTCCCCCAATGACATTGCCTGCTCGCGCGACGGCGATGCGGATTCCCTTTCGCTTGCCCGTGAAATCGCAAGCTTTTCTCCAACTCTCCACTGCGATTTCCAAAGCAACCTTGCTGCAACTGTAGGGATCGAAACCGCCAAGCCTGTCGCCTTCACTGTAGAAGTGGTTGACCCCGCGGTTTTCATACACTTTGTCGGTTGTGATCATAACCACCGCGCACGGGCTACCAAGCAATCGCAGTGCTTCCAGCAAATGGAGGCTACCAAGGAGATTTACATTCCATGTAGCAAGCGGGTCGACGTAGGATTTGAGAACCAGTGGCTGAGCGGCCAAATGAAACACAAACTCTGGATCAACTTCGTCAACACGTTCCTTTACTCCTTCGAAGTCGCGTAAATCACAAATGGCATGATCCAATGAATTGGATAGTTGCAACTGATTAAAGAGGCTTGAGGGGCCTTGTGGCTCAAGTGCCAAGCCATAAACGCTTGCACCCGATTCAAGCAACCAAAGGGAGAGCCAAGAGCCCTTGAATCCGGTATGCCCTGTAACCAAAACCCGACGGCCTTTCCAACTGTCGCCTACTCCCAGATTTTCCACGGAGCGTCCCCAGATTCCCAGAGCGTTTCAAGAGAGTTCTTGTCGCGCAACGAGTCCATTGCTGCCCAGAAACCACTATACTTCCATGCGGCAAGACGACCGTCAGATGCCAAACTTTGCAGTGGTTCTCGTTCGAATATCGTATCGTCGTCGGCAATTCTGTTTAGCACTTCTCTTTCGAGTACCATGAAGCCACCATTGACCCAGAAGCCATCTCCCGACGGCTTTTCTTGAAACCTGACTACGCGGTCGCCCTCGATATCTAGCAAACCAAAGCGACCCGCCGGTTGGATTGCTGTAATCGTGGCCTCGTAGCCTGTTTTCCGATGAAACTCGACAAGTTCGGATAATGGTGCGTCAGATAGTCCGTCACCGTAGGTCATGCAGAATGTACCATCGAGGTGATCTGCAATTCGCTTGAGCCTACCGCCAGTCTGCGTCTTGAGTCCGGTGTCGACCAATGTCACGTGCCACGGCTCGGCCTTTTGTGAATGCACAGCCATCTTGTTTGCCGCTAGGTCAATCGTCACGTCGGACATATGGAGGAAATAATTCGCGAAGTACTCCTTGATCATGTACCCCTTATATCCGCAGCAGACTACAAATTCCCTAAAACCGTGGAATCCATACAGCTTCATGATGTGCCAAAGGATCGGACGCCCTCCGATTTCAATCATTGGCTTTGGCCGCAAGAAGCTCTCTTCGCTAATGCGGCTACCGAATCCTCCGGCAAGAATTACGACTTTCAAGCAGGGCTCTCTCGTATCAACCTAGAACTTTGATTGTGCTAGTTGTTTGAAACCTACGGCGCAACCCAAATTCGGAATTCCGCCGAGAGACAGCACTTTGGACCATCGCTCACCTCCGTCAGATCGTCCTGACTTCTGTCTCAACAGTTTGATTGTCGTGTATGGACCCCCCGCTGGTTCTAGCCCGCATATTTCACAACGGGCGTGTACATGGGGTTGGATTATGTGGTATTGGTTAATGATTGCAAACACTTACCAATGCCCGGAGTAATAGGGGCAACTTGCCGGGAATTTGGTTTTCCTTGAGTTGTTGTTCTGCACTGGCGGCGTGGGGTTCTGATCCGGTATCTTCGACTGTCGCCCTGTGTTCCGGCATAGTCTGATCCGGGGCATTCAGGGGATTCCACAGCGAATCGTCCTGTGATTCAATGGGGTATGGGTGATCCGCAGACAGATCGCCGGGCCGGTGCCAGCCATGCGGCGCTGATGGCGGAACTCTCCTGCCTTCGGGATTTGCTTGCAAAGAGGGACAATCAGCTCGGCAGTCTTGTCGATCTACTCAAGGAGAGGGACAACCGGCTTGCCGAACAGGATGAACGGCTTGCGGAGTTGAGCGGGTTGATCCGGGACCTGCGGGACGAGATCAGGCTGCTCAAGAACCTGCCGCGGCGTCTGGAACTGAAGCCGAGCGGCCTGGCCGGTCGAGGACGCAGGGCAAGGGCCAAAAGAAGGGCCGGGGCCCGCGGCGCCGGAACCCGAACCTGCACCGGCGCGACGAGAGGGTCGCCCTCGAGGATGTGCCCGAGGGTGCGGAACGCAGGGGCTACCAGGCGCACACTGTCCGCGACATCGTGTTCCACGCCGAGGAGGTCACCTGGCTGCGGGAGGTGTGGCGGTTTCCGGAAGGCAGCCGACATGACCGGTGTCGACGACCAGCACCGAGTTCGCGTCGAGGACCGCAGTCAGTATGGTCCCGGCATGTCGACGGTGCAACGCATCGCGGCATTGCTGAACGGATTGGGCCTTGAGATATCCGTTCGCCAGATGTGCCGGTTCCTGAACGGGGACAAGAGGGTCATCGTCGAGGAGCAGCAGGAGGTGCTGAGGGCAGGCATGGAGAATGCGGCATGGATCAATGTCGACGATACCGGCGCCCGGCACAGGGCGGCAAACGGCTACTGCACGGTGATCGGCAACGACGTCTTCACCCATTTCAGGTCGACCGGCTCGAAGAGCCGCCGCAACTTTCTCGAATGTCTCAGTGCCGGTGACGTGGCCTGCAGCGTCAATGATGCTGGGCTCGAATACATGCGGCGCATGAAGCTGACGGGAAAGCATCCATGTTTTGAGTCAAGCCCGGATTCGGCCTTTTCCGGCGGTTTTCGGAGGTCCTGTTCCGGGTTTTCCACATCCCGTCCACAGGCCCGTCCACAGGCGGGCGCAATGCGGGCATGCCTAGGCAGTCCGGCCGCGGTGACCTGACCGGCGCGTCTGATTCGTTTTGTGCCCCGCAGACGGCCGCGGGACACGGCCAGCGCGGGCGTCAGCCGGCGGCGGCCCCGGTCCGGTCCTCCCACATGCGCCGGTCGCGCAGCAGGGCGTTCGCGGTCACGATCAGCTTCCGCATGACCGCGCTCACCGCGACTTTGTGGGGCTTTCCCCTTTCCTTCAGCCGGCTGTGGAACTCCGCCATCTCGGGATTGAACACGCAGGCCGCCGTTGCCGCCATGTAGAGGACGTCCCTCGGCCTCCTCCGTCCGCCGCTGACATGGCGCCCGCCCTTGCGGCTTCCGCTGTCGCGGGCGAAGGGAGCGACGCCGATCAGGGCGGCGGCCTGGCGGTTTCCGATCGCGCCGAGCTCGCCCATCCACGCGATCAGGGCCGCCGCCGTGACGGGGCCGATGCCCGGAACCGAGGTCAGGATCCCGTAGCTTTCCGCATGCTCCTCCGAACCGGCGATCAGCTCCCCGATCCGCCGGTCATACTCGCGGACGCCGGCGTCAAGCTCCGAGAGGATTTTCGGGACCGGCCCGTCCGGCGCCGGATCGCCGACCTCGTTGAAGGCCAGCTTCAGGTCGGCGCGCTGGTCCACGAGCTTCTCCCGGAGCACGAGCATGTCGCGGAGCCGGTCGACCGTCACGCCAGCCGGCGCCGAGGCCGCCATGTCCGGAAACGCGGCCCCGAAGGCGGCCAGCGCCCTGGCGTCGACCCGGTCCGTCTTCGCCAGCTCGCCGCCGGCCCTGGCGAAGTCCCGGGACTGGCGGGGGTTGACCACGCAGACGGTGAAGCCGCGGTCATGCAGGGACTGGAAGAGGGCCCTGTGCATCCGGCCGGTGGCCTCGATGACGGCCCGCTCCGCGCCGCCGTCCCTCAGGATGCGGGCGACCTTGCGGAAGCCGTCCCTGTCGTTGGCGGCGGTGTCGTCCCTGCCGCTGAGATGGATGTTGAGTGTCTTCTTGCTGACGTCGATTCCGGCGGCTACGATGGCCATGGTCTCCCGCTCCTATCCTCGCGATGATTCGGTTCTCGAACCCCAGGCATCCATTCAGGACCCGGGAGGCTGAAGGGAGGGCGGGCCGACCACGCTTGCCCACGGATCCGATGATCCAAGGCGGTTTCGGTCCGACCCGTCCTGCGGGGCCTGGCCCCGCTCCGCCGCCGCCAGGCCTGGCGGCGGCGGTCCCGGCACAGAAATGAACCGGAGAGGCGGCGGAACACAAGCGGCGGGTTTTCCACAGGAATCCGCCCCCCAACTTATCCACAGCCACCTCCCTCGTTCAATTCTGATTCTCTGAACATACGAGGCGGTCCGGCGTCTCGCCGCGGATCGGCAGCGGCGCTTTGCCGATGCCGATGAATGGCGGACCCATCTGTTGAGTTGCAGGTTGTTTTGACGGGGAGCAGGCGATCTGTTTCGGATTGGATCGGCGTCTGACTGTCTGGAGACCGGAACAGTCCGCAACGTCTGATTTCTCTTTCCCGGCGGCCTTGCAGCAGTTCTTCCTTTCCGGGAGTTTGCGGAAGGGTTCCTTCCGGTCGCTTCACGGATAACGCCGCCAGTGCGGCGGGATTGTTGATTTCCGGGATTGATTCACTTGGACGAGGTGGTTGATTATGGCGGCGGGGGCGTTCTGCCTTCCCGGCAGTGCGGGCCGGATCCCGCGCATGGTGTGAAGTGTCTGAGAAGAGGGGTGGCCCGTGCGGTGGGCGCCGCCGGACCGGTAGCCGTCCGCGCAACTCGATTGGAATTTGTCGCTGTCCGGCGAGGACGACGTTACCACGCAAGCCTGGAGAGAGGCAAAGCTTGATTGCTGTCCCGGGCATCCCGGGGGCGGCTGTGGTTTTGCCCGCCACGGCACCTGCCGTCGCAAGACGCGCTGGGGGGATGCCCGCATTCCCCGCTGGATTGCCCTGACGCCCAGATGACATGGTCACTGCTGGCCCGCTGTTTTGCGGCACGGATGCCGGGTATAGAGCGACAATCTGGGTGACAGTTCGTATTGCCTCACTTAAGAATGTTACTCTGGGCTGAACCTTTGCCTCACCAAGTATGTTACCGAAGACCCGGTGATTCTGGAAGCCAGTTCTGGGGGTGTGGTCCGGACCGCAGCCTGCCGACGCTTGCGTTCCATGACCCCTGGCACCTTTCGTTACGTAGTCTCGAATTCGGGTGCTGCGATCGCATCCGCGTGCGCCTGGTCTTCCCGGGGAGCGCTCTCGATGGCCGGTGATCCAAAGATCACTTCCTGGACCCTTTCCTGACGCCAGATCTTCACCCGCCGCTGAAGCGTTCGCAACAGGCTGTCCGGATACAGGCCGGGATGTTCCTCCTGCAGCTGCTCCAGCAACTGCCGGCTTGTAACCCAAGGTTCGGCTAGAGAGCGACAATCAAGGTGAGAGTCCAGCGACAATCAGGATGAGAGTCGGTTTCAGGGGGACGTCTTCGGCGGCAGTCACCGGAGGGAGGTCGTAGGCCGACTGGAGGTGACGGCCGCCGGATGGGGATTTTTCTCCCCCCTACGGGCTTGTTTGGTGTTTGCGGCTGGCCGGGTAAATCCTTGCGCTCGTTGTTTTCGAGAGGAGCGCGAGTTGCCCGGTCACCACGTAACTGATCACCAGATGAGGTCATTCATGAAACACAGGAAAAACCACTCGACGGAGGTGGCCGCGGCGAAGGCCGGTTTCAGCGCCGCCACGGGTTACCGGATCAACCGGGACCCGACGCTTCCTTCCTTGAAACGGGCACCGCGGGGCCGGCGCCGTCCGGACCCGCTGGCCGGGATATTCGACAGCGAGGTCGTGCCGCTTCTCGAGACTGATTCCGACATCCGGCCGGTGGCCGTGTTCGGGGAGTTGATGCAGCGTCACCCCGATCTGGACCCGTCCATCCGGCGCACCCTGGAGCGGCGCATCCGCGACTGGCGGGCCCGGCACGGTCCCGATCGGGATGTCATGTTCCAGCAGACGCACAGGCCGGGCCGGCTCGGCCTGTCGGACTTCACCCGGATGGAGGCTCTCGGCGTCACCATTGCCGGGCAGAAGCTGGATCACATGCTGTATCACTTCCGGCTTGCCTGGTCCGGCTTCAGGCATGCCGAGGTGGTTCTCGGCGGCGAGAGCTTCACGGCGCTGGCCGAGGGTCTGCAGGCTGCGCTCTGGTCGCTGGGCGGTGCCCCGCAGGAGCACCGGACCGACAGCCTGTCGGCCGGGTTCCGCAATCTCTGCAGGCAGGATGCGCAGGACATGACCGAACGCTACCGCCTGCTTTGCCGGCATTACGGGATGACACCTTCACGCAACAACCGCGGCGTTGCCCATGAGAATGGTGCAATCGAAAGCGCACACGGCCACCTCAAGCGGGAGATCGGTGATGCGCTGGCCCTGCGAGGCTCGAAGGAGTTCGCCGATCTTGCGGCCTGGCGCAGCTTCGTCGCCGAGATCGTCGGGCGCGGCAATGCCCGTCGCACCAGGCGCATCAAGGCCGAACGCGCCCTCTTGCGCGACTTGCCGCCGATGCGCACCACCGATTACGAGGAGACCAGCGTGCGCGTCACCACCTCGAGCGGCTTCATCCTCAAGCGGGTGTTCTACACTGTGCCTTCCCGGCTGATCGGCCACCGGCTCGGCGTGCGCCTCTACGATGACCGCCTGGAGCTCTATCTCGGCGGCATCCATCAGCTGACCGTGCCGCGCAAGCGCAGGGGCTCGTCGATGAAGGCGGTGCATGTGGTCAATTACCGCCACGTGATCCATTCCCTGAAGACCAAGCCGATGGCGCTGCTGAACCTGGTCTACCGTGACGAGCTGTTCCCGCGGGGGGCGTATCGGCGCTGCTTCGAGATGGCGATGGCGCAGCTGGACGAGCGTTCCGCCTGCCGGTTGACGGTGAAGCTTCTTGCGCTGGCACATGAGGAGAACTGCGAGGCGGCGCTGGCGGAGGAAATCGACGCCTGCCTGCGGGCCGGCAAGCTGCCGGAGCTTGACCGCCTCAAGGTCCGGTTTGCACCGCAGGCCGGGGCGATGCCCGACATCCGCGTCATGCGGGCGCCACTGGCCGGGTATGGCGAGCTTCTCGACACGGCAGGCCAGTCATGAGCGGGCTGCCCGATGATGCCGGCGGCAAGGTCGACGGGGTCAGGCTGGCCCTGATGCTCTCGGAGTTGCGTCTTCCGACAATGCGGGAGTTCTGGAAGGCTTTTGCCGAACGGTCCGATGCCGAGGGCTGGCCTGCGGCGCGGTTCCTTGCGGTCCTCGCAGAGCACGAACTCGCCGAGCGCGCCAGGCGCCGGATCCAGCGCCATCTGAGCGAGGCAAGGCTGTTGCCCGGCAAGAGCCTGGCCAGTTTCGACTTCAACGTGGTGCCGATGGTCTCCAAGGCCCAGGTCATGGCGCTCGCCGCCGGCGACGCATGGCTCAACCAGGGCGCCTGTTGCCTGATCTTCGGCCCTTCCGGGACCGGAAAAAGTCATCTGTCCAGTGCGATCGGACTGGCGCTGGTGGAAAACGGCTACAGGGTGCTGTTCTGCCGGACCACGGACCTGGTGCAGCGCCTGCAACTGGCGCGGCGGGAGCTGACACTGGAAAACCTGCTGGCCCGGCTGGACCGGTATCACCTCCTGATCCTCGATGACTTCGCCTATGTCCGCAAGGACCAGGCCGAAACCAACGTGCTCTTCGAGCTCATCTCGGCCAGATACGAGCGGCGCTCGCTCCTGATCACCGCCAACCAGCCCTTCTCGGACTGGCACAAGATCTTTCCGGACGAGACCACGGCGGTGGCCGCAGTCGACCGGCTGGTCCACAGAGCCACGATTCTCGAGATGAACGTCGAGAGCTTTCGCCGGCGCGCCGCACTCGAGACCCGCAAACGCGGCCGGCCGGCGACAAGAGCCACGGAAAAGAACACTGCCGTCGACTGAGCCGGAAAACACCGAAACATGCGGCCCGCGGCACACCAGAGCCGCGGGCCGTCTTCGTTCCGGAAACAAGGAAATCAGCGGCAAACAGGATCAGCAGAAAAACCACTTGCACTCGACAGGAAATCCGGAAAATATCCGCATTGCCGCGACGTCAAACAATCATCCTGATTGACGTGCAGCTATCATCCAGATTGTCGCTCTATAGTTCGGCATCAAACCATATCCGCAGCTGGTCCGTGACCTTCTCAAGCGGATCGGGTCGACGACGGCCGTGTTTCGGCTGTGGCCCCGGCCTGGAGGTCGGGCGAACCTCACCGTCCGTCCAGGCCGTGCGCAACGCGGCGAGAAAGTCGTCCAGCGAGGTCTCTTCCGGCCCGGCCTGCACCGGAACGCCATCCGCAAGATCGGCTATCTCCTGCTGCCCGCGTCGCATCTGCTGCAAGAGAAGAACGGGTCCAGGCGTTCCTGCAACTCGGTGACCGCGTCACGTACGGCCTGGGATGTGCGGGCATCTTCAAGCAGCCGCCGGCACGGTGTTGCCGGCCGGTGGAGGGGTTCGGTCGCGGCCGGGACTTCTCGGCCTGGCTTGGCCTTGTTCCCCGGCAGCACTCGACCGGAGGCAAGCAGCGCCTGGGGAGGGTCTCGAAGATGGGTCAGCGCGATCTCAGGCGATTGCTGTTTGTCGGCGCCATGGCGGAGATCCGCTGGTCTGTCCGGCGCGGGGTGCCTGAGGGCTCATGGCTTGCCCGCATGCTGGCCCGCAAGCCGAGGAGGCTGGTTGCCATGGCCATGGCCAACCGGATGGCGCGCATGGCCTGGGCGCCGATGACGAAGAAGGAAAGCTGTCGCGACCCCGTCACGCGGTTGCTGCCTGAGTGGTTGCGGCCTGACGTGATGGCGTGGTGGATGTGAGCAGGACGGAGGACAAGTAAGGGCAAACGATCATTGAGACGGGGCCGGGAAAACCAGTTGATTGGCTAGCCCGTATGCGTCACCAGCTCTTCAGCATCGTCGATTTTTGGCGGATTTCGGCGATGACCGGATTTGATCCGGTTCGACAGTGATTGCATACCCGTTCGTTTTCGGGTTTTCGGCATTGTTTCGGGTATTTGCGCCGGTTTTGCCCCGCTTTCGAAGGATCTGGCGGTTTTTGGACACAGCTTCGCCGGCGGCATCCCCGGCGGCGCCGCAAAAGACGGATTTTTGCTCGGTTGTCCGGTTACGGCGGCGGTGCTCGAACTGGCGCTGCGGTCTGCATCCTCGCAAGAGCTTCGGCAAAGACATGCTGGAGCGGAAAGACCGAAGCAAGGGACAGCCACACCCGGCGCACCGTCACCCTGATCCGTCCGGCAAGCTTGAGCAGCCTTGAACGGATGGTATCGATGCGGGCGGTGGCAAGATCGGTGCCCCGCAACCCGATCCGGCGCAGGATGCCAAGGAGGGTTCCGGCAAAGGCCGAGAAGTACAGCCGCATCTGGTTGGCCGGAAGCAGTGCCGAGGAGGTGCGGTCAGCGAAAAGCCAGAGTTGCTGCTCTTTTATTCTGTTTTCCATGTCCCCGCGCGCGCAATAAAGGCTCTCATAGAGCTCGCGGGCGCCGATGCTGCCACCGGCAAGATTGGAGACCACGAAACGCGGGTTCTCGCCGCCCGTTCCCGGAAGCCACTCCGCCTTGGCCACGACCCGGCGGGAGCGGCTCCAGGATGACAATGTGCGGTATCGGAACTGCCGGAACCGGCGGGAGGGCCGACCGGTGGCGATGCAGCGCCTGCGGGACTTGTGCAGGGCCTTGCCAATGCGCTGGCGCAGCCTGGAATTGTGGGCAAGGCCGATCACGTAGCCCACGCCCTCGGCCTCGCACCATGCCATGATCTCGTCCCGGCAGAAGCCGGAGTCGGCCCGGATGATGATCCGGGTCTGCGGCCAGGCGGTGCGGATCTGAGGCACAATCCACCTGAGCTCGTCAAGGGCGCCGTCCGAGGCGTCCCTGTCGGCGGTGCGCAGCCGGCTGCACAGGACATGCTCGCCACAGGTGACATAGAGGGGAAGATAGCAGTAGCAGCGGTAATAGCCGTGAAAGAACCGGCCCTCCTGCCTGCCATGCACCGGATCATCGGTGGCATCCATGTCCAGGACGATCTCCTCGGGTGCCTGCTCATGCGCCTCGAGGAACAGATCGACGAGCAGCCGGTCGATCCTGCCGGGATCGGCAACGATCCGCTTGTAACGGTCGGCCCGGGCCCGCTCCGGGCTGCCAAGCTCCAGCCGGTTCAGCGTGCTCGATGCCGCAAGGACATGGCCGCGATCGCGCAGCCGGGGACGATGGCTGCCGGTCAGGTCCGTGCAGCCGCAGGCCAGCGCAAAGGCCGCATCGTCCCGCAACCGGTCGTGATCGTTGAGATCCTCATAGCCAAGCGCAAGCGCCATGACACGCTGGGCAACCAGCAGGGCAACGGAATGCTCGCAGCGCCGTTGATCGCGATAATCGGCAAAGCAGGCGGCAAGACGCCCGGTGACGTCAAACAGCCGGTCAGCCTCCCGCAGCAGAAGGGCACCGACGACACGGCGCCGTCCAAGAGCTTCAAATTCCAGTTGCTTCGGTGTACACTCTGTCTGCATGGGGTCGGATCTCCGGGCATTGGTAAGTGTTTGCAATCATTAACCAATACCACAGACTCCAACCCCATGTACACCCCCGTCGTGAATTATGCGGGCTAGAGCTACGAGCTCGTCTCAGCGATTTGGACCTGGTCCTCGTATCTCCATACTGGCCCGCGGCGCGTTGAGATGCCGCATCGAGAGGCCGAATACACGACAGTACCTGATCACTTCGCCCGGCGTGCCAAAGAAATTGCTTGCACTCAGGGGGGCGTCCATACACGTCAATCAGGATGAGAGTCGGTTTCAGGGGGACGTCTTCGGCAACAGTCACCGGAGGGAGGTCGCAGGGGAGGTGACGGCCGCCGGATGGGGATCTTTCTCCCCCCTACGGGCTTGTTTGGTGTTTGCCGCTGGCCGGGTAGGCCTCGAATCCGGTTCTTTTTCAACGAGTCGCGGCACTGTTCCACGCTTCGCTCAGACGACAGCTCGCGGTTACCTACCTGCGCTGAACCATTCCCTCACCGCCGTCGGACTGGGCAAAAATACACGCACGTCCAAGCTTTCAGTCATGCTCGGCACACAAAATGAAGGAGCGACCGAAGCCGCTCCCTCTTAAATTTCTCTGCTTCGGTTCAGAAGCTGAATTTTAGACCAGCGCTGGCCTTGTTCGCACTGCTGACCATTCCGCCAGCATCGTCGTCACGAGACTCGACCCTGCCAAAGCCAGCAACAACACTGGCGCCGCCGCCGAGATCGTGCCCAACGTTCATGCCAACAGCATCATGGGTCACACCACCGTGCATATCGGTTTCCTGACGCGCATAGGCCAATGTCAGGGTCGACGCACCAAAGGTGTACGACATGTCAGCACCCATGCCGGTCGTATCCATTGTGCCGGTTGCGTCTTCTCCCTTGGCATAAAGCAGGTTCGTAGAGATGTCGCCTGTGGTGAAGCCAATTCCCATGCTGATGGTCTTTTCGCTATCGTAACCGATTCCGACCGTTACACCGTTAGCCTCAAAAGACATGCCAAAAGCGTACTGGTTGTCAGAGCCCGTAGCATTCATCTCCGCCACAGCATCACGCAACGCAACCACATCCGCTATGGGTGTGTCTGCATTAGCGTTTTCGCCGCCGACAGCGTTATCCGCTCCGAGATCGTAATTCGCTACATAGTGATTGTAACTTGCCAATGCGGCATCTTCAAGCACTGTTGTGCCAGCATCTGTTGCCTCTCCATCCACCACAGTAACGCCAGTTGCGGGCCTTCCAGCATTGTTCAATCTTGCCCCATCTGCGGGTGCAGAATAGGTGAAATCCGTTCCCACTGGTGCCATGAAGGCAGCGGTAAAAGCAGTACTAAACAAGGCAGCGTCTACACCCGGGCCACTGCTGGATGATGCTGCAAAGAAGTTTTCTCCTATTGCAGCCGCTCCGTCCTGCAATGCATAATAGAATAAGCCATTCTTGCCCTCAACTGCAGCCGTTCCATCCGACGTTCCAGCTGAAATGGCGATCGCAATCTGGCCGAAGCTGTTGTCGTAGCGGAACGCCGCAGCCGTGCCACCGCGAACGCCCTCAGCCACATCGTCCACGCCGACGCCGTTAAGGCCTACATCGGCAATGCCGCCCGCCAGCAGGTCGGCGGCGTCGTTGTCGCCGATAGTAATCTTGCCGAAGGCACCAGAGACGAAGACTGAGCCTGCGTTGACTGTGTCATCGCCGGTGTCAAATCCGGCAGACCCGCCAAATGACAGCCCGCCGTCGGTTGTTCCTGAGCCGGAAAAGTCGATCCCGACCTCGTGAGCGAACGAGTGCTTCGATGCGTGCACCCCGGCACTTGAGTCGTAGTCGACGCCCAATTCGGCATCGCCACTCATGCTGAGTTCCGCAGATGCGGCCCCGCCCACAAGCGCCAAAGCGGTTGTCGCTGTTAGCAATTTTCTCATGATTTCCTCTTGATTTTTCACTGTTAGCTGACGGTTAGAACCTTCTGGTAAACCGAGAGGGTTGAGACCCTTCCTAAAGTCCGGCTGACTCCGCCCCGTCAATACGCACCACCAATGCAGGAAAACCGGTTTTGTGGGGAGTCCCCTCGCGGAACAATCTAATATGTTGTTGCGCTATAGCAACATCATCGAGGCAGCATCCGGCAGGCCTATTCCTGCGGTTTGGCAACTTCCAGATTCTTCCAACAGTTCGTGGTGTTCATCCCTAGGTGAATTCACCGGGTGGTTCACATTGGGCCAACTATCGTACATTATCACAATTCAACAACCGGTTAATACCGATTCCTGAGGATTCCTCAAGCGTCTGCTCGTATTGTAAATCCCAGTTTCAGAAGGATTGAATCTCCGGATTCCAAGCGTCGCCACATCGGGTGATGCGGACCCGTTTGATGTGCCGCATCAAGGCTACTGATCGCTCAAAGAACATCACAGAGAAAATTCAACCTAGCGCGTAGCCGGCAACCGAACTGCGTGCAGGCACCGCCCGAATTCCAACACGGACATTGACCCGAATAAAACCAGCGCCCGGCAAAGACGCTCCGGTCAGCACAGGTTTCACTGAACTGCCGGTATCACCTACCAAGAGAAACTTGGCGAGGTCTTGCCGTTTGGAAGCTTGCCGACTCGTTGATGCAGGACATCCCCGAATCTTGAGACAACAGTTGATGGAAGTCAGATCTCCTGAGAATCAACATATTCGGACCATCGTTCCATGAGCTGGCGCCTGCGCGCCAATAGGTCAGAACGGGCATAGGCATGTTCAACCGCACTGCCAAACGAATGCCCGAGACAGAGCTCCGCAAGCTCCCTGGACTCTCCGGTTTCACCGCACCAGTCCCGGAATGTCGATCTGAAACCATGAATCGTGCCGTCGATCGCGTTATCCCGCATGAGGGCAGACAAGCGGAAATCGGTCATGACTTTTCCCCTCACACTCGGGAAGACCAGTCCTGAACCGGCATCGTACGCCGTTGCCCGTTCGAGCAACCGAATGCACGAGGCGGTCAACGGAACGCGATGTTCGTTCTCGGTCTTGCTCCTGTGTTCTGGAATAGCCCAAATTCGCTCGGACCAGTCAATCTCCGCCCAATTCGCGCTCCTTGCCTCGCCAGAACGGCACGCCGTGTGGACAACCCATTCGAGACAGAGTTTAGTGATATCCGATCCATCGGACTCTCGGACCACCTTCAAGATCTCGCCGATCCTTGCGTGCGGAACCGCGGGATGGTGACGCGCCCTAGCTGTTTGCTTGGGCAGTAACGTGGCTGCGAGCAGCGTGGGGTCGTCTTGCCGGTAGCCTTGTGCAGCCGCAAGCTTGAAGACATTTGACATCATTACCCTCAGCTTCTTTGCGGTCTGCTGCTTGTTAAGCCAGATTGGCTCAAGGCACGCCACAACGTCGCTCACACCGATCTCGTTGATCTTGCGGGAGCCAATTTTGGGAATTGCATAGGCGTTCAGCATATTGCGCCATATGGCTTCGGTCCGATTCCAGCGCCATGACTTGGCGTTCATTGAAACAAGCTTGTCTGCCAGATCAGCAAAGGTTGGCACATGCTTCCAGGGATTGCGGCCCTCGGCAAGTGCCTGGACATTCTCAAGGGCCCGCATTCGGGCTGTATTCAAGGACACCCTCGGGTAGGAACCCAATCCTTTCCTGGTGGTTCTGCCATCAAGGCAAATGCGCTGGCTCCATGATTTTGACAACCTGCCATTCTGCATTTTCTTGACCAGAAGGCTGAGACCATTTCCTCCTCTTCCATCCCCGTATCGGCCTTCTGCAACGACATTTTTGACAAAGGATTCACTCAAGATTTCAGGTCGTTTTTTCATAACTCACTCTACCGTATTCCGAATTACCCAATCGGTTACCCAATCCTCTGCTTCATAGGTACTCCACTGGGTACCATTTTGTCTAGTGGCAGCCTCCTATCTTGTAAAGAATTTCATTGATTCGCGAAAAACATCAATAATCTTATAGTACTATAAGACTGCTGATCTGTGGATCACAATCAGCTCAGTCCAGAAAAGTCCTCAAAAGTGGTTCCGCGAGGGGACTCCATTTTTCCCGCAGCTTCCGCCAATGATTGTCCCAATAGGCGGGATGGACTCGATCGGTCTCGGCGGAGGTGGAGGTTCCAGTACTCTTCGGTTCACCAGTTGGTTCTGCCCGTCAGCTACAACTTACAAGTCATGAGGATAACATGAGAAAACTACTAACCGCAACAACCGCCCTTGCCCTTGTCGGCGGGGCTGCATTTGCCGAGATTGACATCTCCGGCAGTGCCGAAGCCGTGATGGATTACAACTCCGAACCCGGTGAAGGCAAATCGAAGCACAGCTTCAACCATGACTTCAATGTCAACTTTGCCGGTTCAGGCACAACCGACGGTGGCTTGTCCTTCGGGGCGAGCGGCGGGTTCGACAATGAATCCGGCGGCGGAGAAAGTCTGGGCGTCGGGACGGTCTTCGTCAGCGGAGCTTTCGGCAAGATCACGTTCGGCGACAACGATGCGGCTGACAAGCTCTCCGGCGGTATTGCCGATGTGGGCTTGAACGACGTGGGGGTTGATGACGTTGTCGAGGATATCTACGGCACCACTGCAGCCCAGATCCGCTATGACCATAGCCTGGGCAACATCTCCCTCGCGATTTCGGCTGGGACGGACGTAGCCAATGAGATCGCAGGACCGACCAGATTCATCGATGCAGTGAACGCTGCCAGCGACGGTAGTGCTCCTTATGTTGCCGGGATGGTTGAAGGTGACCAGGAATTTGAGGTGAAGAGTAATTCCTATGCCATTGGCATGAGTTTCAACGCTTCGGGCGCTACGGTCGGAATCGGCTATGACAGCAAGAAAACCATCAGTGCAGGTTTCGGCTACAGCACCGGCCAGATTTCGGCCAGTGCTTTCTACGCCAAGGGTGATTTGGATTACATGCATCTTGGTGCCGACCGAGCCATTGGAGGGGATGACAACAATGCCGACATGAGGGCAACTGCTGGCAAAACCGGCATCGGCATGGATGTGTCCTACACGATGGGTGCATCAACGATCACTCTTGCCTATGCCAAGACCGATGTGAGCAACATCCAGCCGGTTTGGGTCAATACAGATGGCGATGTTTCTGAACTGGCGACCGCCACGGCCAGTTTCGGCAGCGCCAGCTTCACGGGTATCGGCATTGGCTTCAGCCATGACCTCGGTGGCGGTGCAAAACTGGTTGCCGGATTTGGAGAGGTTCCGGCGACTGCCGTTGCTGACCTCACGCCTGCTCAATTGGGCCAACAGCCAAACACGGGTGCAACTGGCTCCATAGAGGTTGCCGACTACCGAATGGATCTGGGTAAGAGCATCAACAAGGCCAGCATCGGGCTGTCTTTTTCGTTCTGAACCGGACGGATAGCGCAAATTGGAAGGGGCGGCTTTGGCCGCCCTTTTCGCGAGCTGGCGTTCTCAATCACAAGGCTAACCGCGCTAGACTCGCGAATGATTGTCACGGATTCTTGAAATGGGAAGGGGGATTCGCGAATCCCCCCTAATAGTGAAACGGCCATGAGGCCAATGTCTGTCAGGACGAGCCAATCATACAGTGCCGTCACGACAGGTCAAGGCTCAAGGGCGGCGTGGTGTCTGCCTCAATCCCCGCCTGCGTGCCGAGCGGTCCCGCAAGCGGGAGGATCTGCTGCAGGCAACGCAGGCCGAGCTCGGCCGGATTGCCGGTCTTGCCGTCCGCAGCCGGCCAGGTCCGGCGCTGCGGGACCGCATCAACCGTGCGCTTGGCCGCACTGCAAACCGCCGCAAGGTGGCCAGGCTGTTCGACATCGAGACCGGCAATGACGGCATGAGATGGTCCCGCAACGAGGAGCGCATTGCCGCCGAGGCCCGTCTTGACGGCATCTACGTCATCCGCACCAGCCTTGATGCGGATGCCATCGGCGCTGCCGAGGCGGTGGAGGCCTGCAAGTCCCTCTCGCAGGTGGAACGGGCATTCCGCCTGATGAAGACATCCCGGCTCGAGGTGCGGCCGGTGCATGTCTGCAGTGCCGGGCGTGTCCGGGCGCATGTGTTCCTGTGCATGCTGGCCCTTTACGTTGAATGGCATCTTCGCCGGCGCCTTGCGCCGCTGCTTTACGGGGAGGATGATCCGCAGGGGGCGCGGGCGTTGCGGAATTCACCGGTGGAGAAGGCCCTCGTCTCGGAGAGTGCGGGAAAGAAGGCGGCCACGAAGCGTACTGCCGAGGGTTTTCCGGTCCACGGCATGACGACGCTGCTTGCCGATCTTGCCACGCTGACGCTGAACGAGGTCATGCTGCCGAAGAGCCCGGATCATGTTTTCGAGATGCTGGCGCAGCCGACGCCGCTGCAACGGCGGGCATTTGAGTTGCTGGAGATTGACCCGGCGAGGATTGTTGCCAGTACGAGTCCAGGCTGATATCGGCATAATGGCCTGATATAACAGAGAAAACCCGGTTCTTCGACCGTGAAGATTCGCCTAACGCCATTCCTGCAAGTGCCTTTCCACGTTCTGCTTTCGGTAGTACCTCGTGCTTGTCAAGCGGCGTCCATACATGACAGGCACTTTCAACAAGATCATGCTCGAAACGCTTCCTGCCAAGGCGTTCAAGGGTGAATATGCGCCCGGTTTCAGAACCGCTCTCGCCCTCAAGGACCAGCGACTGGTCGTGGAGCTGGCGGGAGAGCTTGGACTTGATGCACCGGTTGGCGCCGCCACTTACGATGTGTTTGGCGAGGTGGCGAAAGTCTACCCGGATCTGGACTTGAGCTCCATTCTGAAACACGGGGAAACCCGGGACGGATTTGTGGCACGCCTGGCTGCGCAGGATTGAGCATGCGCAAGCCGGACAGGAATCCAATGGGTACCACCGATATCCGCGCACCGGAAATTGCCATCGAAATGAACTACACGCAGCATCGAGAGGTGTTTCGCCTGGCCGTGGGCATGCTGCACGACGCTGCACACTTCAGGCGACCTGTTCGCGATAATCTCAAATACGCCTTGTACAAGTGATTGTCCCCAACTTCGTTGGCAATTGAAGGCGTTGATGCTGCCGTCATGGCTGCGACAAGAGTACGCCTGCTTTGGTCAGGACGTTGTGCAGGAGTTGCCATCCACCGCACGCACGGGGCTTCCGGCACTCGTTTCACCGCTCCTAAATGCCTGCGCCTGTCGTGAATGCAGCTGTTGGCGCTGGCGACTGGTTCCGTCACTTCGCCGCCCTGCGTGAGTGCGGGTCGCTCATCATGCGAAGCAACGATCGGTGCCATATGGTTTCAGCCCTC
Organism: Paracoccaceae bacterium; assembly: GCA_963664715.2. Classification (GTDB taxonomy): domain Bacteria; phylum Pseudomonadota; class Alphaproteobacteria; order Rhodobacterales; family Rhodobacteraceae; genus JAPOXR01. The sequence continues at coordinate 207,919 of CAXXUY010000001.1, read as the reverse complement.
GGCATGGCCCCGGCCGATCACCGGCGCACCGCTCGGAAACTGGTGTGTCAAAGGCAGCCAGGGATTCGGCCTCAGGCACAGAAACATGGCCGGTCTACGGGACTGCATGTCCCGTTTGGTGGGATTGCTGGAGGGATACATCAGGAGTGGCCGCTCTGCCCGGCTCAACGACTGACGACTATCGCCGGGCAACGCTTGCCGCCACTATCGTTGTTTCCGGGAACCATCCGGCAAGGGAAATGACCGGTTTCCTTGGAGCCTTAACGGCTCCCAGGAAGTGACCACGAATTGCGACTCGCACCTGGGACTGTTCAGTGATCGGTATCCGATCTGATGTAAGGGTACACGCGTGACAGAATTGAACTGCCCTGACAGTGTTTGCAGGAAATCATGGAATTGAAACATACCAAGCGAAGAAACCAGGCCTTGACCGGTACAAACTCGATGATTTCGGATATTCAGAATTGGGCTCGACATTTGGCGTGTGTGTAGTCTGGTTTGATGACCATTCGTTTGCTGCAATTTACGTGGGACAAGGCAACATTTCCGATCGCAAAGAGGCTGATCGCTGCGATTCACGCACCCGGTACAATGCGAACCAAGTCATGGCTTCCGTGACCTGGGGACCCGAAAGCGAAGCGTCTTTAGGAGTTCTGGTGCATCAACTTTCGGATCAACTGCAACCATAGGCAGGAGAAAATCGCCGAGTCGCAACTCCGATACCTGGCCAACCTCCACAATAGTTGATCCTTGACGTTGCCGTTTCCAACATCCTGTGTCTGGCACCAAATCGCCGACCAACACCGGTTGAAGACTGAACACACTCGCCACTCCCAAGGCAAGAATTCATGTGTCGTGGACGCTTGCCCCATATCCTGTACCTGCAATTCGATGAAGCCAGCTTCTTCTCCCGATCTGTGATCAGTTTCCGTATCAATAAGATACGCCATCCCAAAATGCCGACTCCAAGGCAATCGTCTGCCTTGCGACGGTTCCAAGCTCACAGCCAGAAAGAACTCCTTCAGTCGCCGAGAAGTAGCTGCCCTCGACCGGTCTTTTACGCACGGAAAGCCCTTGTTGGAGTTCCAGTTCAGTCAAACCGTCCACGATACATCCATTGCTGCAACCAATCTATTGTTAGGGTCGGGCCGGCCTTCCAGTTCGACGATGCCCTTTAGAAGTTGGGCGAGAACGCATTACCGAACCGACCGTTGAATAATGTCTCATCCACTCTGATGTCATTCGACATCGAAGCCGTGTAAGTCTGATCATTTTCGAATGAAGATCGGGGACATTGGCATCAAGTATGGGTTCATCGTTCGCTACACGGTTTCCAAGGATGTTTATGGCCTTTGAGAGTTGTTGGATTTTGCGACGCCCTTGGCCGCGTTCTAGACCGGGAAAGGCAACATTTGCTTTGGTGCGCCATATGTCAGCGTATTCCACACGGAGGAGGTTAGACAAAAAGTCAAAGGCTATTGCGGAAACTACAGTGTCACGATCGGACAAACTTGCACGAGTTGGTGCTCGTTCAAGTGTCAAACGACTCCTTGAAGTTACGACAGTGTTGACGAAGTTGTTGTCCACATACCAATCTGGCCCAAATTCCTTGACGAGCACGCCATCTACAGCATTGCGAAACGTCACCTCTGTCACGTTCAGCGGAAATAGAAATGCTTGAGCAAGTCGTGCGTTGTATACGTACAATTCCAAAGCTACCGAACTATCCCCACCTGCTTTTGACACGTACCCGGCAAATCTCGGCGGCGACAAGGAAGCCTTTAGGGCATCAATCGTGTCAGAATCATTTCTAAAGGGAACTTGACTATCGGCCACTATACCACTTACCAGATACGTAATCCTGCAACGTAGCCGACTAGGCCCCACTGGTCTAACTATGCGCCATCGGCATCAGGTAGAACATCAGGTCGGGCATTGCTCCACCTGATGTTTCGCGTTTGGTGTTTGCTTTTGCCAACTCAATTGCTCGCGTTAGATAGGGATGTTTGAAACTCATGCTGCTATACGCAACAGTGTTCTGTTCACGTGCTCTACATTTCCAATTCATTCATCAAATTCGGATCTTTGAACAAGTGTATTCAAAGAGATACGCCTAATTGAGTATAGAAAACCATTCAATCTGAATTCACACCGATAATGTATGCAGGGGCAACTCGAACGATTCCTCCACAATCTTGGTTAGCTACTCCAAGTTGGCTGCACGCGCGTGCATGATTCGGCAGTTCGCTACAAATGTCCTTGTCTGGATTCGGGTGCCTTACCCTCCATAGGTGGAATGTTTAACGCGGCCGCGAAATCGGCCCCATATAACAAACACGCAATGGCTTCAGCGCCTCTAGTCGTTCACTGTGCTCATCCTCACCAGAACCCTAAGAGGCAAGAAGATGCGTCAGGAACCTCAAACCCAGGAATCCAACATGAAGAAGCGCCCGCACTTGTTGCGGTCGTTGTTGCTGCTGTTCAGTAGTGCCTGGATGACATTGTTTCTTCCAATGTTTAGCGGAACCCAACTCTTGGGCGGAAAGGCAATCCTACATTTCCCGGAAGCTCGCGCCAGTGGAAATGGTGATGGCGATGGCGACGGGGACGGCGACGGCGATGGAGATGGAGATGGAGACGGCGATGGAGATGGCGACGGCGATGGAGATGGAGATGGAGACGGCGATGGCGATGGAGATGGAGATGGAGACGGCGATGGCGACGGGGACGGCGATGGAGATGGAGACGGGGACGGCGACGGGGACGGGGATGGAGACGGGGACGGCGACGGGGACGGGGATGGAGACGGCGATGGAGATGGCGACGGCGATGGCGACGGCGATGGAGATGGCGACGGGGATGGAGATGGGGATGGAGATGGAGACGGCGATGGAGATGGCGACGGCGATGGCGACGGGGACGGCGATGGAGATGGCGACGGGGACGGTGACGGTGACGGGGACGGTGACGGCGACGGCGATAGGGACGCCGGGAGCAGCCAGTCCAAAGGCAGCCTGGGCAACAACAACCAACGCAGTAGTGACTGGAGGTCAGGAGACCCGTTGGAGGTCCTTGGCGTAACAGACGAGTATATTTCCGAGGTCCAGCGCGTACTTGGACAGAACGGCTATTACTCCGGCGCGAACGACGGCATTTGGGGTCCACAGTCGAGTTCGGCAATGGAGGCGTTCCAGAACGACAACGGATTGACCCCAACCGGCACTGTGAACCGGGAATCCCTGATCAAGATGCTGGAACTCTACGGCCGGTGAATGCTCAACAGAGCTGGCATGATTCATCAAGCCTGCGCGTCGGGCAGAAAACAGATACCGAAACAGATGGAGGGAACTGACATGCTGCACTTCAAAAGGCTGGCCACTGATGTGGATATAGAACCGATACTTGCTGAAATGAACGCCGCCGCGGAGATGTGGTTGGCAGACACAAGTCGCCAGCGCAAAGTACGCTGCCAGCGGAATACGCAGAACATCTTCCTGCGCGCGGCTCAAAAGCCCCTTCCGCCCGGCGCCCGGAACGCCAACGATGTCCATGCGAGCAGAACGACCAAGACTGCCCGACATTTCCCCCGTGCCCTGCAATACTGTCAATCGGTAGCCGATGCTCTGGAAGGACAACTCGGCCGTGCAACCCTTGTCGCCTTGCTACCGAAAAGCAAGGTATATCCTCATGTTGATTTAGGAGAATACTACCGCATTCGGGACCGGCTTCACCTGGTCCTGAAGAGTTCCGAGGGCAGCCCCCTGACGGCTGAAGAAGAAACCGTTGTCATGCACGAACGAGAACTCTGGGTATTCAATAACAAGGCAAAGCACTGGGCGGAAAACTCTTCCTCAGTTGCGCGTGTTCACCTGATATTCGACGTGCTTCCTCCCCGCGGGGGAGGATTCTACGCTTTCCCACCGCATGAAGGAAAGGCACGCAAGGATGCGGCCATAACACGGGACTGAGTCGCTGTTCGTTCATTAAAGCGGAGATGAAGCGTGAGCATCAGTTGCCCGGTTTCCACCCTCTGATCGCAAGATCCTTGTCGCTGCGAGAAGGGCGTGAGCCGCAGAGTCCACACGGATTGCATTGTCATAGACCTCAGTGCGGAGCGCACCCATGACGCGCTGTTTCCTTGAGACGTAAAAGGCATCATGCTCGTCTCGGAACTGCAATTGCCTAAGTGATCGCAACCCTCGATTGACAACCAACTCATATGCCGAGATGCGCGCCTGGTCACCTGCCTTGCGAGCAAGCGCCGTGGCAGCAGCAAGTCCTTCCAGATACGCCCCTGTCGACGCCGCGTGCGGAGGACCGAATTCCGGACGTGATGGGTCATAGAATCTTCCCTGCATATCCGGCGGCAGACCATCCCATTGTTGCATGGGCAGCAGCCAGTCATTGATCTCAAGCGCGAAGTCCACGAATTCTCGATGACCGGTCTGGTCATGAAGGGACGCGCAGGCCTGGGTATGCCATGGTACGAATGCCGGATTCCGCCGTCGGTAGTGCCTTGCACGGCACCGCTCGAATGTCCTGACGCACAAATCCAGAGACGGTGCTGCCGGCAATCCGTGACGCATTGCCTCGGCCCAGAACAACAATGCTTCCCCGGAGTAGAAGTTCCAGTTCTCGCCATCTCGTTCCTCGGGGAAGAAAAACGTGCGGAACCCGTGTTCACTGTCCACCAGTGAATTTATCCCGCTACAGAGCATCGACAACTCGTCAAGAAACTCCTGATGATCCGGATTTTCCAGGATAGCCAGGCCGGCGACGGCAGCGGCTCCGAGCTTGGCTCCCGTGCTCTCCACGATTGCTCCGCGACCGTTTCCGATCGGCCTGAAGTATCTTGACAGATTGAATCGCAGGCTACGCCGGGCCGCGTCCTTCAAGCCCGGACTGCCATTGAGTCTGCCCCATCGCGCCAGCGACCATGACGCGAGAAAGTTCCGTATGGCATTGTCTGCAGGCGACACTTTACCGCGGCTTGGCCAGTACTTGTATGGAATTGCTCCTTCTGGGGACTGATTGTTGATCATCCATTGTCCGACTCCATTCGCCAATTCTTTGGCCATGCTTCTACTGTCCATCTCCGTGACGATGACCAGGGTTGAGCCGCGGTATAACTTTATTTCTCCAGACCTGCTTGCGCCCTGGAGCAAGCACTGTGTCGTGGAAATGCTACGCAATGCACCGTGGGCGACGAATGTCTCGAGATTGATGTCTTGCCGGGAAAGGAACTGTTCCAGTGCACGCTCAAAGCTCAGGTTCGCCGCAACCATCCGCGTGGGTGCAATTCGGGAAGTGGCGCCTCGAAAGGAGATTTCCATCCCGACAAGACCGCGGGCGCGATTGATGAATACCTTCGAGAATTGTCTCGGTGCCACATCTTGACTGCGGTTGACCATACAGGTCTCAACGATCTCGTCGCCGCGAGGTTGTACATGTCGCCGGAGGTCGGCAATACTAATGGCAGGGATCCAGCCGCTGCGTATGGCTCGCCCGCCTTGACGAACGCAAAACCAGGCTTCGCCAGACAGATTACCTGCCGTGTTCACTGTGGTCTGGACAGGGTTTGAGGATCTCGGGTCTCTTGCGAGGAATTTGTAGGGATGGACAACAACAGCGACTGGATTATTTCGGCAACAAACTCGGACCGCCCACTGACCCCTGCCTTTGAATAGAGCGAAGTTGCCTGCAATCGGACGGTGTTTTCCTTGACGCCGCGTGCCTGGGCAATCTCGGAAAAACGGAAGCCCTTGATTATGAACCAGGCAACGTCCTTTTCGCTTGGCGTCATTCTCCAGTCGTCCATTTCAATGTCAATGCTCTCCGCCAGGTCTCGCGAGAACATGTCAAGCCTCTTTTCTTCCCGTGCCAGGCGCGCGCGCAGTCGCAACAGGTCATATATGCCAATGATCAGAGCCATTGACACGCAGATGAATACGATCAGTTCAATTATGAAATGAAAGGTAAGATACTCATGCTCGATAAACGCGTCGACAAACAGGTCATAGATGAAGAACACTATCGCAATCGCGATTGTTCCCAATGCAAACATCCGGTTTTTCAGTAGTTTCCTGTATGCTATTCGCATCTTGTCCGATCCTCCGGACCGTGCCGGGCGGAATCTGTGCAATCGAATCCCGATCCGCTCGACCATGTCGAGAAAGACCCGGTCATCGCGCCATCCCTTGATGCGATCATTGTCCGTCTTTGCCCGGCTGCGGTCAAGGCCAAGCGCCAGGACACCAGGACTGCCGCATAGGTATGGGCATAAAGTTTGACAGTCGGGCAGTGTTGTGCCGACAGTCCTGGCGTTGAAATAGTGCCCGGCACAATGCCGATGCCACACCAGGCATCATCCGCCCGGATAAAGTCCGAACAGTCTCCTACAGATAAAGGATAAACTCCGAACATTATCCGGTCGGGCCGTGCCCGGTTATCATTCGGCGGAACCGCCGGGCGGCCCTGTCAAGGTCCATAATCGAGAGATTGCTGCTCAAACACAGCAGCCGAGAATTGCAAGCCAAATGGCCGTCGCTCAATGAAGCACAGCAGCAGGAAATTCTGATGCTGCGAAGCCGGGTCTCTGTAGATTTGCGAAACCTTCCTGCGCAATTCCGATCATGCCGCCAGTTCCCAATTGTGACCATCTCCACCCGACAAACTGAACACCAGTTCCTGTTGGCGATCAATTCCGTCTTCGAGGTCTGCAATTCGCTTCAAGGCATCCCTTATCTTCCCTGCTCTTTTCTCGACTTGTTCCAAATAGAAAAACCGAATTAGAGCTTCCGCTGCCCTTGGAGCCTGGTTTTTTCCGGCCTCCCAACGGTGAATTGTAAGTTCCTTAACCTCAAGCAGTCGTGCAAGGACGGCCTGAGACAACTGCATCTCCTGCCGCAAGAAGCGAATCTCCGGTCCGGTCAGGTTTCGTTTCTCCCGGCAAAAATGTGCGCCGATCGCGTCGTGCATGGAATCCATGTTCTTGATTGAAACTGCCCTTCCGCGGGGTGTGTCGTGAAACCCGAATCCGTTTAGTAGCCAGATTTCGTCGGGTCCGCACTCGACATAGTGGTACATGTCATCCTTCATCTCCTGAGTCTCCAAATGTCTGTCGTTAACCATGTGGTTATGCATTCTCCGTGGGAATCGCACACCGCCGCCACTGTGCGAACACGCTGTCCGGCGACCTTCCTGCGCATCGTTATCCGCCAATCTCCGAATTCATCCTTCCCGGGCGTATCGATGCCGTTTCCAGTTCGCAGTATTTCCAAGACCTGCCGCACAGTGATCTCCCTCTCCGCCATTCAGTTATGGAAGTGAAGCACGGGAACAAGGACGTTTTGAGTATCAGTTCGGGCCAGACTGTTGACACGCCCGACCAACTCTCCAAGTGATGCAGCGTTTCGGCTGCCCTCGACCAACGGGACAATTGTATGACTGGATATGACCCATCAATATGACAGGTCGGTGAAATCGTCACGGGGTGTTGCAGTTACAATAGCGCCTTGAGGATACACCGCGGAGGAACAGTCGCTCTCTACTGGTTCAGTCAACCAGAACCCGCCTGACGGACCGCTGCGATAATAGCCGCAACTGATATCAGCCCAACTGTGACTTCAACTAATCTTGACTGACATCCCTGTCGACGGTGACGCCGGCAACGCACAAGCAGCACCACTTCTTTCTGCCTTCGTGGAAGCACGCTGGCACGACGGGCAGACAAACCTGTTGAATTCAACTGCATGGTGGTGATCGGAAGGTCCCTGGTTGTCAGAATGAAGCCCCGGGAAGGTCACGGCGCAGCGTCAGCAAGTCCATTGGAAACATGCGGCGTCCGCCAAATCGAAGACCCTGTTGACGATTTGCCAAAATCGATTTCATGCGCCAATGTGTCAATTGTTGGTGAACCAAGACACGGCATGTGTTGTGCAAGAAGAACTGAGACGAATTGAAGACCGCGGAAGTTCGGGAAGAGGCAAACTGATCAGCCGCAGGCATGCCCTGCTGGGACTTTCCGTCTGCACGGGCACGATTGCTGCAATTTCCCTCAGTCCCGTTCCGGCTGCATCCGCCGTTCCGGAGATGCCGGAATGGTTGCAGACGCTGGTTGGGGACAGGCTGGGAAGAACAGACTTCCTGGAAGGGCGCGTCGTGCTGGAGATGCCGAACCGGGCTGACACGGGACTGTCCGTGCCACTGTCAGTTTCGGTTCCGGATTCGCCGATGACGGAAACGGACCACGTAAAGAGCCTGCATGTGTTCTCGACGAGAAATCCGCAACCGCTGATCAGTGACTATTACTTCACTCCGAGGTCAGGGGTCGCCAAGGTTTCGCAGCGCATTCGATTGGCCCAGACCCAGTATATCTACGGGTTCGCGATCATGAGCAATGAGACCGCATGGATGTCGGCAAGACATGTGACCGTTACCCTCGGAGCATGTGCAGTCGAGATTTTCTTGCCGGATGAAAAGTAGTCGAACGGGAAACGAGGATGGACTTTGAGCTTGGACCGCGGAAGGACCGCAACGGCCGCCAACGGCATGCGGAAGGACTGTTGAAATGACCAAGGTCAGAACCCGCCTGTCTCTCCCTCCGATCGTGGTCAAGGGCGAGGTCTTCGAAGTCAAGACCCTTGTCACGCACCCGATGGACAACGGATTCATGTTTTCAAGGGATGGCGAGCGCATTCCCCGGCACATCATTCACCGGTTCGAGGCCTCGTTCAACGGCGCGCTGGTCTTCCGTGCTGACTGGCACGAAGCCGTATCACCGAACCCCTTCATGTCATTTCACGCATCGGTGCAGGAATCGGGGAAATTCGACTTCAGATGGTACGACGACGACGGCACTGTCCACACGGCGTCGGCCGAAATCGAAGTCGTTTGAAACTCGGCGGTTGCCCTCGGCCTGTGCGGTCGGCACTGCCGATATTCCTGGCTTTGGGATTTCTTGCGGCAGCCTCATCGCCGATCGCGGAAGAACCTGATCTGTTCGGCGGCGAGTTTCCATTATCGGGTTATCGTTACATGGGTGAACAGGTCCGCGCTCTCCAGGATGACGAATTCCTGAATCCCGGGTTGTTCGCTGTCGAATACGGCGAGGAACTCTGGTCCACACCGACGGGGGGCAAGGGGCTCTCGTGCCAGTCCTGTCACGAGGATGCATCCGAATCGATGCGAAGCGCCGCCGCAAGGTATCCGCAATTCGATGAAGAACTGGGTTCACTCGTCAATCTGGAAGCCCGCATCAACGAGATGTATACGGCCTACATGGATGCGCCCGCCCTGCCCCAGGAATCCGACGAACTGCTCTCGTTGACTGCATTCGTGACCTATCAGTCCCGGGGCATCCCCATCGGGGTCGATATCTCGGGTGAAGCGGAACGATACTGGCAGGAAGGTCACGAGTTCTACACGCAGCGGCGGGGACAGTTGAACCTTGCATGCAACCAGTGCCATGATGACCTCGCCGGATACAATCTGCGCGGCGACAGGATCAGCCAGGGCCATGTCAACGGGTTTCCGGTGTATCGTTTGATGTGGAACTCCATGGGCTCGCGGCATCGCATGTTTCGCTGGTGCAACTGGGCTGTCCGCGCCGAACCGTATGAACTCGGCTCAAGGGAGTATCTGAGCCTGGAACTGTATCTTGCATGGCGGTCGAGTGGCCTGCCGATTGAAGCACCCGCCGTGCGACCGTGACGCGCCCCCGCCCCGGCAGTGGACCCTGCCGGAGGAAGGCTGTTGATATGAAAGGGGAAAACCTATGTCCAGATTCCTGTCACTGTTTGCGCTTGGATTGATCTTCGCTCCAGTTCAGGCACTCGCATTCGACGAGTTGCAGGATTGCGCGAATTGCCCGCTCATGGTGAAGATCGAGGGGGGATCCTTTCCGCGCGCAGGAAACATCAATGACACGCCGGTCACTGTGAATATCGATTACGACTATGCGCTGTCGAGGTGCGAGGTCACGGTGGGGGAGTTTGCTGAATTCGCGAATGCAACGGGCCTGCAGTCGAAGGGATGCCAGCTCTTCCGGACGACAGGTGATATCGACTACCCGGAAGGTGGGTGGAACGATCCGGGATTTCGCCAGCGGGACACCCGCCCGGTCGTATGCGTAGGCTGGGACGACGCGAATGCATATACCGAATGGCTCTCGGACCAGACCGGACAGGCATATAGGCTTCCAAGCGAGAGCGAGTGGGAGTTTGCCGCCCGTGCAGGCGCGGGGCATGACTCGAAGTGGTATGTCCGGGGCAACCTCAAGACGGGAGAGGCGAAATGTGCCACCTGCTTTGGTTCGGACGTGATGGGCCGGGAGGATGAACTGACTTCGGCAAATGTCGGGGGCAAGCACAGAAATCCCTTCGGGCTTACCGACATGCTGGGTAATGTATCAGAGTGGACACTTGACTGCGGAGAAGGCGAATTGGCGGATTCACCGGTGGACGGGAGTGCCCGGCTGGGCGAGAGCTGCGGGCAGCGGATAACCAAGGGCGGAGCCTTCCACAGCGATTGGGCAGGGCTGTCGCGGTTCAGGGTTTCCAGGGGTGAGGGCCGGAACGATCTGGGATTCCGGGTTCTGAGGGCGCTGGATGCGTCCGAGAATGACCCTGCATTCGAACACTACGCGTCGAGTGGCTTCGAATCAGCATGCAGGTAGGTTGACCGCAACCATGTCCCGGGTATTGATTTCCGTTGCTTGTGTTTTTGTAGCACTTCTGGCTGGCGCAGCGATCTGGGCCAACCGGCATCCTGAAATTGCTCCTGTCGAACAGGACGGCAGTGCAGAGTTCGACACGGCCCAGTTGCTCCTTGGTGAGGCGCTGACTGGCATCGGCGCCTGCGAAGTCTGTCACACTGCGCCGGGCGGCAAACCCTTTGCGGGCGGGCTGGCCCTGCCGACCCCTTTCGGCACGATCTACTCGACGAACATCACGCCGGATGTCGCAACCGGGATCGGCAGCTGGTCGGAGGAGGCATTCCGGCGCGCCATGCGCGAAGGCGTCGACCGTAAGGGGCGGCACCTCTATCCTGCATTTCCCTATGATCACTTCACCAAGGCGACCGATGAGGACATTCGGGCGATCTACGCGCATCTCACGACGCTCGAGCCGGTGGAGTACGAACCACCGGAGAACGAACTTGGATTTCCGTTCAACATCAGGATGTCGCTCGCGGGTTGGAAACTGCTCTTCCTGGACAAGGGGGAATTCCAGCCGGACAGTCAAAGGGATGCGGAGTGGAATCGCGGGGCCTATCTTGCGGAAGGGCTGGGACATTGCGGGGCCTGCCACTCGCCGCGCAACATGGTCGGCGCAGTCATGCAGGCAGCGGCGTATGAGGGCGGAGAGGCCGAGGACTGGCATGCGCCCGCACTCAACGAAACGTCCCGGACTCCCATTCCCTGGAACCAGTTGCAACTGGTCAACTACCTCTTCGATGGATGGGACGAGGAGCACGGAATTGCGGCCGGACCGATGGCTCCGGTGGTAAACCATCTCTACGACCAGTCGGAAGACGACATTTTCGCAATCGCCGCCTATTTCGAGTCGATTCAGCGACGTCAACCTGACGATGCCGAGAAGAATGCCATTCTCGAAAGAGCGCACTCCCTGGATTGGGGGACGGAATTCGGCTACCGGCCGGCAGAGGTTCCTGATGATCCTGAACTCCTGCGCGGCATGGATGTGTTTGCGGACCAGTGTGCGACTTGCCACAAGAGCGGCATCGGGCAGGTTCCGGTGTCGCTGGCCCTGACGGGCACCGTCAATGCCCCGGACCCGAGAAACGTCATACACATCATATTCGACGGAATCCGGCCTCCGCGGGGTGCCCTGCAACGGTCGATGCCGGGCTTCGGGGCCTCGATAACGGACCGCGATATCGAGGACTTGCTGAAATTCATTCGATGGCACTTTACCGATCTGCCGGCATGGCAGGGTATTGGCGAGCAGGTCGCGGCCAAGCGGGCTCACTGGTAGGTCCAGCCATCCGAAAAAGCCTGCCCCGGCCAGGACGTCGCACGCGCACATCCCGTGGCCGGAAATTGCGACCGCGGCAACCGGGTGGACAGGCTGTATGATACCGGTCCCTGCTGGATTTCGTAGTTGCGTTGCCTTCGCGATGGGACTACTCTCGACTTGCGTTCCCGTGAGCGAGCAGGTCGTGCCGTTCCGGACTGCCCGCAGCACAATCTCCTCCGCTTGTTGGGACGTAGGGTTCAAATAGGGAGGGTGCGTGAATGGCACTTACACTCAATGTAAACGGCACGTCACATACAGTCGATGTGGAACCGGAGACTCCACTTCTGTGGGTGCTCCGGGACAATATCGGCCTGACAGGCACAAAATACGGCTGCGGCATTGCGAAATGCGGGGCCTGCACGGTGCATGTTGACGGCAAGAAGGCGTTTTCCTGCACGATGAAGGCTTCTGCCGCGGTAGGAACGGAAATCACCACAATCGAGGGGCTTTCGGAAGACAGCTCTCATCCGCTGCAACTCGCCTGGATCGAGGGAGATGTTCCGCAGTGCGGCTACTGCCAGTCAGGACAGATAATGGCTGCCGCGGCGCTGCTGAGCCAGCGACCGGATCCGTCCGATCTCGATATCGATGCGGCGATGTCGGACAACATCTGCCGATGCGGTACATACTCCCGAATTCGGGATGCTATCCATCGGGCTGCCGAAATCGCGGGAGGATAATGACAATGACAACAATGGAAGTTGACCGTCGGACATTTATCGTAACGAGCGCTTCCGCCGCCGGCGGACTGATGCTCGGCTTCTATATGCCGACGGGTGCAGATGCGGGTGTCATGGGATCGCCATGGACCGCAGCAGAAGGTGGCCAGGAGGTCAATGCCTGGCTGGTTATAGATCCGGACAGTACGGTTACGATCCGGGTTGGCCAGTCGGAGATGGGTGAAGGCGTCTTCACCGGCATGCCGATGCTCGTTGCCGAGGAACTGCAATGCGACTGGTCCAAGGTTCGGGCCGTCTATGCCGATGTTAACCGACACGTGCAGAATTTTGCCGAACCCTACATGGTGGCTGCCGGAGCAGCCAAGGAAACCGACAACCTGTACCAGCGAATGGGAACGGGTGGCTCGGGCGCGGTTCGCCGTTCACGGCTGTACCTGATGCAGGCGGGCGCCAGTGCGCGCGAACGCCTGATGCAGGCGGCTGCGGATGCCTGGGGCGTCGACAGGTCGGCGGTCACGGCGGAAAACGGCATGCTCAGTGCCGGCGACCAGTCCGGAACCTTCGGCGAATTCGCGGCGGCAGCTGCAGGTATTCAGCTTGAAGCCGAACCGGCAATCAAGACGCCTGACCAGTTCACGCTGCTCGGCACGTCGGTTGCGCGTCTGGACACGCCCGTGAAGGTCAATGGAAGTGCTGTCTATGGCATCGATGCACAGGTGCCGGATATGGTCTTCGCTGCGGTCGAGGTGGCCCCGGTTCCCGGCGGAAGCCTCGTCAGCTACGACTTCGACGCGGTCAAGGACCGTCCGGGCGTCATTGCGGCATACCGGCTCGGCGAAGGCGGTATCGGGGTTCTGCACTACAACCTCGACGAGGTTGCCAACCGTGTGACCGGAATCCAGAGCGGTGTGGCCGTGATTGCCGATACGTACTATCGTGCGCTTACAGCCCTGCAGCTCATGCCCAAGGAGTGGGACGACGGTGGACATGGAGACGTCACCGACGCCAGCATCATCAGCGGTGCCATGGAGGTCCTGGCGAATCCGGATGACCCGAGCTACAACCCGGCGGATTCGGTGGGTGATGCGCGCGGCGTGATCGCTGCGTCTTCCAACGTGATGGAAGCTACCTACACGACCCCTTACCTCGATCATGCCTGCATGGAGCCGATGAATTGCACCGTGCATGTCACGGCGGACCGGGCGGATGTCTGGGTTGGTACCCAGAACCCGCCGAGGGCAATCGCTGCTGCAGCCGAGGAAGCCGGACTTCCCGAGGAACAGGTGCACGTGCACAACTGCTTCCTTGGCACGGGTTTCGGCCGGCGTTCGCGGCCTGACGAGGTTCGCCAGGCTACGGCGATCGGAAAGGCCCTGGGACAACCGGTAAAGGTGATCTGGACGAGGGAGGAAACTGCCCGGCAAGCCAAGATGCGGCCGTACTCGGTCTATCATTTCGCGGCAGCGACTGATGCGAACGGGAAGCCGGAGGCATACTGGAACCGCGTGGTTTCGCACTCGATCTTCAACCACCAGATACCGCAGTTCCTGAGGGACGGGATCGACAGCCAGGCTGTTGAAGGGCTGGACGAGCGTCTGCCCTATGACATTGCCAACAAGCAGATCGATTACGCCATCCGTGATTCGCATCTGCCGGTTCACTGGTGGCGCGCCGTCGGGGCATCGCAGAACGCGTTCGCGCTTGAAGGGTTCATCGATGAGCTCGCTCACGCGGCGGGTGCCGATCCCCTGCAGTTCCGGTTGGATCTTCTGCACGAGGAATCGGAATTCCGTCGTCCGCTCGAAGTGGCGGCGGAGCAGGCTGGCTGGACCACGGATCTTGGCCGCGGCGAAGGGCTGGGCATCGGAATGGCAGAAGCGTTCGGTACGATCGTGGCACATGTTGCCTATGTGACCGTCAGCCGCCGCGGACAGTTGCGGGTTGAAACGGTTGATGCTGCAATCGACTGCGGACATGTCATTCATCCGAAGATGGTCGAGATGCAGATGGAGAGCAGCATCGTGTATGGCCTGACTGCAGCACTGTATGGAGAAATCCATATCGACAAGGGCGCAGTGGTGGAGGACAATTTCGACCAGTATCTCATGCTGCGAATTAACGAGATGCCGGAAGTCCGCACCCATTTCGCTCTTTCGGGCGGTGGCAAGTGGGGAGGTGTCGGCGAACCCGGTCTTCCTCCGATCGCGCCGGCGGTTGCCAACGCGATCTTTGCGGCCACGGGCACGCGGATCCGCAGTTTGCCGATCCGCAACCATGATCTGGTCTGATCACCCGGACCGAATCGAAAACATACCGGTGGCCGTGCAAAACGGCCGCCGGTCGGAAACCGGTTGCCTTGGCTAGAACCGGAAACTGGTTGGCACCGCTCCTGGTTTCAGCCGCGATGTCTGCGGAGGTCGCGGGAGCGGACGAGCCTTGGACCGGTCTCCTGGCAGAAATGTGCGCGGCCTGCCACGGCCAGACAGGAAAGAGCCCGGGACCGGTTCCGGACATCTCCGAACTGGATGCAGAGGCCATGCAGGCATTCCTGACCGGCTTCCGTGACGGCGACATTGAGGCCACGGTCATGGACCGCATCGCCAAGGCGCTCAGCGATTCCGACATCGAGGCCCTGTCCCGGATATTGACCGAGAACTGGCAACTCCTGCACGGCTCGCCGGACGAGGAAAATGACAACCAGTGAATATTTCGGAACGCGCCGCGATCTCCTGAAACTCGCCGGCGCCACCGCCGTTGCCGGTGCGCTCGCCGACCGCGTATTCGCGGATGCCCGCGGTTCGGTCGTGGTAGTGGGGGGCGGTTTCGGCGGCGCAACCTGCTCGCGGTACCTCCGCCGCCTTGCACCTGGTCTCGACGTGACATTGGTCGCCCGGAACGAGAATTTCGTGACCTGTCCGTTCAGCAACACGGTCATCGGCGGGATTCGGGAACTCGCTTCGGTGACCCACGGCTATGACGGCCTGAGGCGGGCAGGTGTGACCGTGGTCCATGATGAGGCGGTGGCGATAGATGCCGAAAACAACGGGATCCGGCTATCCGGTGGCGACATGCTGTCCTATGACAGGCTGGTCCTGTCGCCGGGAATCGACATCAAGTGGGCTGCGATCGACGGGTATGACGAGGCGGCGGCACAGCGCATGCCGCACGCGTGGATCGCGGGTCCGCAGACCGAACTGCTCCGGGACCTGCTGGTGGCGATGGAGGATGGCGGGCTGGTTGTCATGGCGGCCCCGGCAAATCCGTTCAGGTGCCCGCCCGGCCCTTATGAACGGGCCAGTCTCATCGCCAGTTATCTCCACCGGCACAAGCCGCGCTCGAAGCTGCTGATTCTCGACAGCAAGGACGGGTTCTCCAAGCAGGGACTCTTCCGTGAAGGATGGGAGCGGCTCTATCCGGGCCTGATCGAGTGGGTCGGCTTCTCGGATGGCGGAAATGTTGTCGCAGTCGAGCCGGACACCATGACCGTACACACGGATTTCGACACATTCCGGCCTGATGTCGCCAACATCATTCCGCCGCAGAGATCCGCGAGGCTCGTCGACACGGCCGGCCTGGCTGAAGGCGACGACTGGTGCAGCGTCGACCAGCGGACCTTTGCGTCCAGGGTCGTTCCGAACATCCATGTCCTGGGAGATGCAATCATTGCCGGGGCCATGCCAAAATCGGGTTTCAGTGCAAACAGCCAGGCAAAGGTTTGTGCCCATGCAATCGTGTCCCTGCTTGCCGGGGAAGGACCGCCGGAACCCGCATTCATCAACACCTGCTACAGCCTGCTCTCGGGCGATTACGGGATCTCGGTAGCGGCAGTATACCGGCTGGACGAGAATGGAGAGATTGCTTCAATCCCCGGATCAGGCGGCGTCAGTCCTGCCAATGCGACCGACGAGTTCCGGCAGGCCGAAGCGGAGTACGCAAAGGGCTGGTACGCCAGCATCACCGCCGACATGTTTGGTTGAAGTGAACCGTTTCATCCGGGTTTCGGCCTGCTTCCGAACTGTTCTTCGGGCAGTTGCGTTTTCCGGGCTGTCCGCCGCAATGCTGGCTGCCGAACCATTCGAGTATGAAATCGTTGATTTTGCCATCCCGCATTCTCTTACGGGTGTGGCCGGGGATCCGGAAAGGGGGGAGCGGATCGTCCGCGATCCGGATAATGCGACTTGCCTCATCTGCCACGCGGTACCGATAGAAGGAGAGCCGGACCCGGGAAACATCGGTCCTCCACTCGACGGCGTGGGCAGCCGCTACACCGCGGGTGAACTCAGGCTGCGCCTGGTCGAGCCGCAGTTCCTCAACCCGGAGACCGTCATGCCTTCCTATTACAGGAGCGATGGGTTGCACCGTGTCGCCTCCGAATACGAGGGCAGGACCGTCTACGACGCAGGTGAAATCGAGGACGTGATCGCCTACCTCATGACCCTGGTTGAAGACTGAAAGCACCGGCTCGGCAACTGTTCGGGCCAGGCGGACAAGGACGACAAGCAGATTCGCTCCCATGCCGCTTCATCATTCGATTCGGGCCATCCCGGACAAACATGCCTGGTTGCCGGCACCACCGGCAATGCAGGGATCAGGTTGGAATAAGCAACTATTCCAGTACTTGGACTGCTGATAGCGCAACCATTGCGACGAACCGGCATTGAACCGTCAGAAGTGACGGACTCGTTGCAGCAATTCTTCATCGGGGCGACCGTCGACAGCCGCTGCCCATCCAACCAGATCCGGCCGCAATCCAAACAGCACGAATACCCTGCCATCACGGAACTCACCGGGTTGCAGGCCACCATCGACGCGCCAGCCTCGAGCATCTCCACGCTGCAGGGCAGCAGAGGGTGCAGTCATTCCGTCAGCAGCCCTTCTGTGCTGCTGAGCAAGCTTCTGGCAGGCAGGCCAGGCTTCCGGACCTCCGCGCAGGACTTCCTCGGGGCCGGTGGCCCGGACTTCCGGAATCTGACCAATGTCCACCGCCCACATTGCGCGGCGAATGGTGACGAGGTCCTGCGGGTCGTCGATTTCCTCATGGCGAAGGAACTCGGCCCAGGCTCCGTCGGGAGTGTCGCAGAGGCAATGGGTCAATTCGCCCTCCTCGTTCCAGCGCCCTGCCGGCTGGGATGACCGCTCCCACAGAAACGGGAACCGTCTGTCTGCGTGGCGGAATGCAATCACGTTGCTGGCGACGAAGTCAGGGATCGGGCAAGTTCAAGCACGCGACGAGGGGCATCTTCCTCGGGAGTCCATTCATCTCCCAATACATGAACAGGCGCGTTCCCGCCCAGTTGCGTACGGTGGCGTTCAAACCAGCGCCTGACGCCAATGTCATTGTACGCTCCAGCCAGGTTCCCAACGACAAATGCCAGGAAGTGAAGCCGGGCGGCAACCGCGTCGGGCGTCGTGCGACTTCCAGCCAGGTAACGCCGCGCACTTGATTGGGAAATCCCGAGAAGGCGTACAAGCAATTCCAGTCCCAGGATGCCTTGCAAGGATCGCCACTCGTGTGCGGGGGCAGGAGATTGGTCCAGGGCCTCATTGATCCTGTCCAGGAGTGAGGAGAGCCGGACGGGATCGGAGACCGGCAACCTGCGCAACTCAGCGAGCAATGCCTGGCCAATGCCTGCCTGGATCATGCCGGATTCGAGACTAAGGATAGCTGAATCGTCGAGACATGTAACCGGTGTTGACAGCAGGCCCATTGCATCTGCTCGACTCAACGCCCCTATGGCTGCAGATGCGAGATTCGGGTCATCAAACGGACTTCGAACAGACTGGATATGGAGAAATGTCATTCTCCAAACTGAATCCAAACCGTTCCCCTTTGTCAATTGCGATCCCCGGGGCAATCCGGCGCCAATGATCTTCAACATGTCTACCGGGCAGTTCATTCGGGTCCGATCCGTGCCAGGCAACGGTTGTCGTTCCAACCGGCCTTGATGAGTTCGCCGCTGCGAGATCGCGGAGGAGCCGGCCGCAGGGCAGCAACACTTCGGTCCCGCGCCGTGCGTATTCGGCGGGACTGGCACCACAGGTTGAGTTTCGGTCTTGCCCGCCGTTTCGGAACGGTGGTGCTGGAGGATCTCGCCACGCGCAACATGACCCGCAGCGCCAGGGGAACACCAGACGCAACCGGAACCAATCTTCGCCAGTAGGCGGGCCTCAACCGGGGCGATCCTCGGCCAGAACTGGCACGGATTCGAGACCGTGCCGGCCCGCGAAACCGTTGACTAGGAAAGCCGCGAGAGCCAAGCGGAGTTCCACCGTCTCTCCTACAGTATCCGCCTGCACGCCGAGAACAATGCTGCGATCAACATCCTGCACCAGAACACGGCGTCCATACTCGTGGAGGAGGGCCATCAGGCCTCCGTTGAAGCGAGAAAGGGAAGAGGCCCCGCTGCCCCGGCAGATCCTGGTTCCTCAGGGCGAGGAAGATGTCGAAAAATTCTGAACCCCGGCGATTCGATCCGTTGTGATGATTTGCCTGCAATTGTGACGAACGGAATATGAAATCCCTGCCGTCCGCTGTGGTCAGGCGTGAAACTCAATCAAGATGCGTGCCTTTGGGAGGTTTTCCACACCATTCAGGCAATCGGCGCGACTTTGTACCGCGCAAGTCTCACCGCCTCGAGCGATTCTCTCTAAGCGGCGAGGAATCCGGGTTGTGTAATGGAGTATTCAGTGTCGGTCTTGATGTGGTGTCGAGATGCCTGACGTATCCGTCCGGGCCTTCAGCGGGGATTCGGTTGACCGCTACTTTCTGAGTAGCATTCGGCGAGTGCTGGACACTGCCGATTATCGTTGCCGTCTCCTTTCCGAGGCGCCGGGGGTGAAAGACATCGCAGTACAGGCAGCCCTCAGATCGGTTGTCCTCGAGCGCAGCACTTCACGTAAGGAGAAGCACGCGATCAGGACGTTGTGCTCGGTTGCCCTCGCCGCGCGTACGACCGCCAATGTTGCGGGAAGATTGATGCGGCCGGTTGATGCGTTTCCGCCGACCCTGCAAGTGCCCGACTGGGTTGCACGGCTCGACTGGGACGAGGTCCACCGTCTGAACAGATTCCTGGAGATTCATTCGATCGACCAATTGCGAGAGATTGGCTGGAAGACACTGTCGGAAGTGAGCAGGAGATTCGGAGGTTCCGGATTCGCAACCACTTCGGTGGACACGGCAATCAGGCTGGCCGGTGTCAGATATGGCAGGATCAATGGTGTTGCGCGGATCCCGCCCAAGGCCGACTGGGAGCCGATAACCGAACCCATGGTCAGGCAGATTGACAAAACACTGGCAGCGATGCCGGATACTGCCCGCAACTCCCGTCTCGGCCGTTCGCTTGCAACGGACATCTCCATGCCGAGGCTGCTGATGCGGGCTGCCTGGCTGACTGGAATGCGTGCGAGTGAACTGTTTTCCTGCCGCCTGTTGGCATTCCGGATTGATCCACCGCGACACGGAGACTGGATGGAGCAGTCCAGTAGCAGGGCGGAAGGCGTGCGGGCGGATGAGGAAGCTGTCCGAATGCAGCCGGTTGCGGACGTGATCGGGGGGAAAACAGTGCAGAAAGGCCCCGGTGATGTTGCGCCATCACTCGTGTTGTTCATTCGTTCGGCCAAAGTGCAATGCACCTCGTTGCGGCTCAGGTGCAGGTGGCGCATGCAATTGCTTGATGGATTGCCGGGACCGGATCTCGAGGCCATTCGGCTCGTTTCCAGGTTACGCCTGCTTGAACTCGACCGGGAGGGCAGAAGGCATGTCATCGACGCTTGCTCGGAGGCGATAAAGCGTGCCGCCCGGGAGGCACTCCCGGAACGCAGGGATCGGATCACGCTCAATACGTTCCGGCATGCCTTCATCGATCAGGCAAGATTGACCATGCCATTGGCCGAAGTAGCGGCTCTGACCGGCCACACCGCGATCAAGGGAGTGCATCGTTATGGTCGCCGTTACGCGCGGTTCAGGGCTGACCGACGGTCACCGCGCTGGATGCCCGAACCTGATCCGCGGCGTGTTGCCGAGATATCCCGGGTGTGGGCTGACTGTCGTCCTTTGCCCGAACCCGTGCAGGAACCTGAGCCAGTGCCGGAACTGGACTTCGAACCGTCATGACACTGAGAATGGACTCTCGAGTTTGTCCGGCATTCCGGGTCCCGCCTGGCCGGGAAGTCAATCCGGCTGCCGAGGAATTTGGCCGGGACTGCAGGAGCAATCGGGCAGCGACGGCCGGGGAAAAGCGACAGGGTGGTGACGAGCCACACCATGCCGCCGTTGCGCATTTCGAGCCTGCCGGTCGCACCTGCAGCAGAAATGCGGGTTGCAGTGAAACCCGGCTGATGCAGGCACATCCAGTCTTGCCTGGGGCCGGGCAATGCATGCGGCATGCAGGATCGACCGATCGATCAGATTCCGGCTCCGCACAACACATCAGGAGACAGGATTGACAATGCACAGCCCGAAGCCAAAGCGCAGGTTATCCATCTCATTTGCATCCGCGGGAGGCGGGCGGTTCCGGCATTCGGAGTCTGGGCGTCCGGGGCAGGTCCGCATTCGTTCACCGCGGATCCCGGAGGGGATGCTGCAAGCGTCCCGGTCCCGGGTCGGACCGGCGGGGAAAGTGCTTTTGCCTGTGATTGCAACCATGGTTGCGACTCATGCAGGTACTGCATTCGCGGGTGATGGCGTGCCGGATGTCATTCTGCCCCGTGCAGGATTGGAAATCGATGTTTCAGGACTGCCGCAGGCAGGATTCGGGGTTGGTCCGGTGGTGTTCCATATTGCAGGCTCGGCCGGATATGCCGAACGCCTGGTAGTCTCGGAGACGGATTTCGATTCCTGGCGCGCCGGGGCGACCTCGCTGTTTCTTGAGATCCGGGATGCTGCACGGACCGTGCTGAACGGACTTCGTGTTCATGCCGAAACCGCAGGGGTGGAGGTTGACAGCGTGTCCAGAATGCCCGTGGCGGCCGTGGCTTCCAGGGTCTCATTCGGGGCAAGGGAGCAGAGCCCGTTCGAAGAGCTTGCGGGAATGGCAGGCAAGGGCCGGACGCTTGCCTCCGTCGACGATGTGAAGTTTCGGGTGCTTGGTGAGTCCGCCGTTGAATTGACGCCGCCTTCGGGCGTCGGACGGGAATTGCGTCAGGAAATCCAGGGCTACTCCGGGTTCGGGGCAACAGTTCAGGGCATCCGTATCTCCAGGGAGATTTCAGGTCGTCTCGGCTGGCATGGCAGCGATGTGGATTGGGCCGGTTCAGAGATCTCTGCCGATTTGGCCCTCGAAGCGATTCACACCGGCGAAGCCATGGCGGTCGAACTGGATTCGGTCCTGCTTTTGGCAAATGTCCCCCAATTGAGGCTGTTGGCGAGTCTCGAGTTGAACCAGGACGGCGCCCGGCGGCGGATCGCCGGCACGATCACTCTTTCGGAAACCGGTGGCGATACAGGCAGCATGGCGGGCCGTCTGGATGGCGGCGTAACATCGCAGGGACGCCTCGTGGCCGGACGTCTCGCTGAAGAGCTCGTCCGCATCGGACCCGGCGACGGGTTTTCCGGCGAACTTGCCAAACTCCTCGGCAGGTTCAGGCGGGAGGGCGGCATGGTCGATGCGTCGTTCAGCTGGCTGCTGTGATGCGAATGCCGGGTGCTCGCAGCCATTCCGAATCTCCAGGTCCTGCAGGTTCGGAAAGTGGCGGGCTCGAACTTGCCGGTGTCAGATCCCTGCTGCAAAACAGGGGTCATTCTCAGCAAGTGCGAGTGTGGCCGGTACAAGACCCTATCGGGTTTTGCACACCGCGCGATTCATTTCTTGTTGTATGTTCTCTTTTAGTATGCAGTATGTTCACTAAACTTTTCACGGAGACGGCTGAATGGATCGAGTTTCGACAGTTTTTCCACAAGTGCCGGAATTTGCATCCATGCCGCAATTTGCATGCGGAACGCCCGGTTGCGGCAGGTCTGCAAGGCAATTCCGGCGATCGTTTCCCTTCTTCCACGAAAGCTCCAATGGCGGATTCGGAAGGCTGCATTGCCCCTGGTTCGAATGGAATCGTGATTCCTTTTCCGGCCGGCGAGTGCGGGCGGGAACCTGCCCGGGAATCCGGCACATTGGAAGGTTGTGCGTTTCTGCCCGCAATTTGGCCAATCATGACCGGAGGGTTCCGGGCAACAGGGGAAGTGTAGAGGGGGATGTCATGCCGCCGGCGGTAATGAAGGCTTCCGGCGCATATGGGCGTCGTCGCGACGGCGCGGCCGGAAACGGCAAACGCCTGTCGGCCGTCTGGCGCAACCTCGTCTCATGCGGCTTTGACGATGAACGCTGCGACCAGGATTTCCGCTCCGATGCCAGGTTTCTGAATCCGGATGCTTCGGCGTTTTGTTTCTCCCGGCGCCAGCTCAGGCTGGAACGCCGTTCGTGTGCCGCGCAACGGGCCGGGCGCCCGATGCGATGTGTACCCCGGACCAGGTGGTTCGGGCCATTTCAGTTAACGATCAGCAAAAGGACATCGAAGTCATGATGCATCACAGGAGCCAAGTATTACGCGCCGTGCCCCCGGTCGCGACGAAAAACCATTACAAGCCGGTCGCTGCAAGACTGCTGCGACAGGTCAGGGAGCAGGCCGGGAGGCGGCCATGGCGTAAGGCCCTGCGCGTGTTCCTGGCTGAGAACGAGGATTACAGGAAATATGGCAGACCGAGACTGACGGCGTGGATTGTGGCCGACAACGCAATCAATGCGCTCTGGGCGGGTTCTGTGCTCGGAAGGTTTCACCACATCGCAATGATGACCTGCCCGCAGATCAGCCGGATTGTCTTTACGTCTCCGACGGACGGGCGGACCGGCTATGCGCCGCGCATCGTCTGGAAGTCGAATCGAAGGGCTCCCGAGAAACGGCGGGTCTGGTTCTCGGAACTGAGGGATTTCGAGGTTTTCCTGAATGCCGTCGCCCTCGAGCCGATAGCGACCAGGAACAGCCAGATAACGAATGTCGACATCCTGGCACAGATCAACTGCAGCCCCACGATTCAGTGGGAAGCGATCGAGCAGTTCGTGAAGCATGCCGGTGCACAGAATTATCTCGACTGCAGTGTCGACGAAGCCCTGTGCATACTTGACCTGTCGAGAACCATCATGCCGTATTCGCCTGACGGAACCAACATGCTCACACGCTGGCGGGCGATCAGGATGCTGGCCGAAAAGGACAGGCTGACTGGCTACATTGGGATGCAGAGGCCGCTTCGGCCATTCGGAACCGCGGCCAGGCCCGAAGAAATTCTTGACCTGGTTTCGACCGCGTTCGGTCGCTCGCTGCAGGAACTGGCAAGTCCGCGCCGAACGGCTGAGCTCATCCACCCGAGATACTTCGGAGCAGCTGTCATTCGAAGGGCAACCAGCCGGACCCTCGTGGAGATCGCTTCACTGCTCGGTGGCAGGGACCATGCAACGATTCTCAACGGGTTGGACAGGATCGACAACTGGACAGACATGGATCCAATTCATGGCAAGCTTCTCAATACGTTCGTCCAGCTTGGTGACAATCTCGGGCTCATGAAGCAGAAGGAGTTCAGGTTGATGGCGATCTCCGAGATCGAGAGCCTGCACAAGATGATGCACGGCACCACGGAGATGGCCGACGGCTTCGACGGACGGCGCCACGCCGGAAGGGCCGCGCCAGGAGGTGAGCAACAGCCTGAGTCACCTTCCAGGGTAGTGCCACTCAGCGCCATCCGTGGAGACCGGGCGAATTCCGGCGGAGCGATGTGACGACGGCAAGACGGACGCTTGCAAAACTCCTCAACCGAAGGTGGCTGGCAGTTGCGGCCGGCCACCTTCATCATGGTCAAGGGCTGCCATTCTCATTGTCCATACAATCATGCCCGGCTGGATCCGCCGTCGACGCACCTGGCGTGAAGCGCATTGAAGACAAGGAGAGGTGTTTCATCCGGGCGTGGAGAGGTTCAGCCGGGGCTCTCCGATGTCTACTCCCGAGAGGACAAGGAATCCTGTCGCCTTCCTGGAATTCCGACCATCTGAAAGACTTGTCCCGACCAATTGAAAGTCAGTCCACGACCAATTGAAACGACAGGGTCTTCCGGTTCAACGGGGCGGCACATGGATGAGGGTTGCAAAACGAAGGAAGGCAGCCGATCAGCGAGCGGGCGGAAGTTCCTCTGCAATCCCGGAACCAAGGCCAATGCCGTCGGCATCACGCGCTGCCTGAGCCAATGGCGTTTGGACACCTTCAACCATCATGTCCATTGGCGTCGTCTTGCAGTCTCAGCCATGCGGATCGGTGCTGGTGGCCCTGAACTCCCTCGTGATCCGGGAGTCTCTCCTTTGTCGGCTGTCGTTTTGCTGGCGCCGAGGTCCTCTGCAGCGACTCATTGAAATCGTTTCATTTTCCCTGAAACGAATCCACGGAACACCAGCACTATCTTGTAGAATCAGTATCGTAATCGTTTCACTGTCAGGACAACTCGTTTCAAGTCATTGCCTGACCAGGAAGTTCTCAAATACATCGCGGCCCATCCAGGCTCTCGGAGAGAGGTAACCAGGCGGCACACCTGCCGGCCTCCGTGCATTCACGGCGGCTCACACGCGGCTGCCGTAATGGAGGATCCGCCCGATTAGGTTCATCAACAACTGTGCTGCAAGAATTGCCGTGATGCCGCTTTGGTCATAGTCCGGCGCAACCTCCACGAGGTCCACTCCCCTGATCGGGCCACGCCGGGCCAGGCCGTCAAGCAGTTCCAGGATTTCATAGTAAAGAAATCCACCGTGGCTCGGTGTTCCGGTGCCTGGCGCGATGGACGGGTCGAAGGCGTCAATATCGATGCTCACATAGTAGTTCCTGCCCGCGGGAATTCTGTCGAGAACAGCTTCTGTTCCCATCTGGCGGAATTGCCTGACCGACAGGATATCGGAACCCATGCGCCGGGCATCGTCGTAACCGTCCTTCGCAGTCGAGGACACGTTTCGGATGCCGACCTGCGTCAAGCCGGTAATGTACTCCTTCTCGGCGGCCCTGCGCATCGGATTTCCGTGCCCGAACCGGACCCCGTGACGTTCATCGACAAAATCGAGATGCGCGTCGATCTGAACGAGATGCATCGGATCCTGGTCATCGAAGGCGTTCACGCACGGGATGTTCACCGAATGGTCCCCGCCGATGACCACGGGAAGCGATCCTTGCGAAAGCAGCTTACGGACGGCAAACTCGATGTTTGCGTGGCTGGATGTCGTATCGGTATGCACGATGTCGGCATCACCGATGTCGACTATTCTTGCTTCTCCAGGCTGGAGATAGACGATTTCATCTTCGTGATCGTAAGCGCCGGCATGACCAAAGGAAAACAGGGTCGACGCCTCGCGCACGGCCCTCGGTCCGAACCGCGCGCCCGCGCGCCATTGGCTTCCGAAGTCGAACGGTGCACCCAAAACAGCGACGTCGGCGTCTATATTTTCCCAGTCGCTCACGTAGGGGTACTTCCCGAACGTACAAATCCCCACAAACGGCAGATCAAGCCGCCCGGTTTCGTATCCATGTCCACTCATTGCGCCTCGCAACTTCGAATTGTTCTCAATCTGCCTAACCACCCATTATGGTCTGCAAGGACGCATGTTCAATCTCAATTCCCCGTTGAACGTTTGGCAGTATCGAAATGGGTTCAGGTTGCTCATGCAACCGACGGAGGATTGTGTCTTCACTTCAGAATGCGAAAACGTCTCGCTCCAATTGACTATTGTCCTGATTGGCGCCGGACACACTACTCGATTGGTGCCCTGCACCGACCAAACTGATTCCTTCCATGAATTTCCGGGCAGCCGAGTTCACCAAGTCATATCTGTGAAGCGCCACATCTTGCATGTTGCGTTGGTTGGTTTGAACCGTCACAAGCGGTAAGATGATGCAGCAATTGAGACGGGGTCGCCACACTACTTCAATGCTGGTGGGACATTCTGGGGCTCGTACATTCGTAGCATGACAGTCGGCATGGCAGAATTGGAGCCAACTACACCGGAGACTTCCGCCAACCTGAAGATTGCGTCTACGACCCTGGCGCGCAGATCGGTAAGCTCCTTGTGAGTAACCCGGGACTGGAACTCGTGGACCCGACCTTCCTTCTTGTAGAAGTGGCACAGGGATCCCGCTCCATCGGAATCTACACCAATCCACGCGCCGTGGCAGAGCGCATTGCGCCATGGCCTGAGTTCGTCAAATTCTCTGGAGAGGTCGGTGCGGACCGAATGGGGAACCCGGCTATCCTTCTCCAGCAGTTTGCAGATCCGATCAGTCAAAACGCTCAATGTGTCGGTGCGGGTCGCCAGCAATTTGGCATACCACTCCAGGTATTCTGGGATTTGTTCACGGCGGAGGTCTTGCGGGAGCGCTGGCGGCGGCGTCAGGGCGTTGCATGCCTTCACGAGTTCATGCTCGAGATAGCCGAATGCAGCGATAGTCTTGCCGAGTTCATGCCAGAACTCCGGGTTCTTCCTCGAGAGCGGCCAGTCAGGGTGGTAAATGCTGCGTCGAGTGGCAAGTACATTCGGATCCGGCTGCGGGATTGTTGTATTGCCTGCCGATCTCGGGACTGTGCTATGCGACGGATGAACCATGTACCATGCTCCTTGTTGGGGCGCCGGACCTGACCCGCAATTCGTCCCGCATGCAGCAACCTTCGTAGCGGCTGTTCATTATTGTAATTTGGTAACAGTCCGGCCCTTAGGAGCCAGCGCGAGGCTTCCGGAACTCGGACCTCTTCGAGCCATTCTCGTTCGAGACTCTCCTGCAGGCACAAATTGATCTTGTAGAGATCAGGCATCAGTTCCTCCGTGCCGCCAGTAACCGCAAAAATGCACTGTTCGGCCATTCACGCGCCAGCGTTGCTTCGAAATCGGAGTTCAACACAGTGACACCCTGCCCTTGTTCAAAGCTTGCCATTCGCTGCAAGCAGGCCCATGTCATGGAGTGGATACGCAGGTAGCGTATCTGCCTTGGCACGCGGCCGTGGTATAGTCCTCTCAGGAACCGGACTTCCGATGCCCGCCTCTTTGTGCATTGCTCCTCCAACTGAATTGGTCGGTTGTGGTTTGCTAGGCCGTGGGAGTTTCGTGGTCCAGGTTGGTTCTGAATGTCACGCGGACGAAGCGGCCTTCGTGGCTGTTGACCAATTCCGGTTCAGTACCGTTAAATTTCGACATTTCGTGGCGCATGAGTAACCATCCTCGTCCCCGCCGTTCCATCAACTGCCTCACGACCATTGCATTTGCCATCATTTCATTTCGGGAGCGAGGTGCTGCTCCGAAACGTGCCTGTTCAACGGTCATGTGATTGGGGAGAGTTCCAGGGCTGGTTACGTCAATTCGGTTGGAAAAGACCTCAATATGAACCTGGGAGCCGGCATCTGCGTAGTCGCGATGGATAACCGCGTTGACGAGTACTTCACGAAGTACAGTATCTGGCAAGAGTGGAGAATCTGCGCGGTGCAGGCCTTTGTAAGTTTCCTTGTGACCAAGGCTGCGAAACCACCCGACCGACCTCTCAACTTGTTCATCGAGGCGACCTCTTGCCTCACCAGCACTCAGTACATCCGTTGCTCGGTCCTTGCCTGCATATGCCGAGCACTGTATGAACATGCTTGCTGTCACTCCATGCCCTTGTGGGTTCCGACCGAATACCATCAGGCCGTAAAGTGTTGGACGAAGTACCCCGTCATGCCATTCGCAGATTGAGCCATTCTGTAAGTCGCTTTCGATATCCGGTTGCGGGACCCTTTCTGTGTCCTTGCCCTGCAACCGCATAAAAGTTCTTACGGAGCCCGAATCGATGTCTTGTGCAGTTGAAGTTGAAACAACCTGTTTCTCGGTAAGAACTAGCCCAAAGACGTTAAACAACTCCTGTAATTCTGACGGAGAAGCCAGAACGGTACTGCGCCCTCGTCGAATGCAGTAGCGGCCATTGACGTTGAAGGGTTCGTATCCCCGCTGATGGCGGCGTACATTAATCCAATGAACAAACCCTCCACCAGTATCCTGTCTGCCGCAATCGGCGGAAACAGGGCGGCCGCAGCCCGTGTGCAAAAAACCCGCCAACCGTTCCTGCACGTTTTCCGGGTCTTCCTTGACGCCCAGTATTTCGCCTGAATTATCAACCCCAAGCACGAGAAGGCCTCCATCTCCATTGGCAAAGGCACATATCGTCCTGCCTACCGCAGAAAGGTCTCCCAGTCCGCGTTTGAACTCTGTCTGGGCATCTTCGCCGTTCTCGATCCGTTGCAATACATCAATCCACCCCATAGCACCGTCCTAGAAACCGTATTTGCGACGACGTAGCCTAAACGCTGCCTCTCCACCGTCCACAGTGCGAACGATTGCGTTTCGTATTTCCGGTTCCTCAATTGCGCCCGCGCAAGCGACCTTTCCCTGATGCGCACTCGCATCCAACTGGATTATCATGTCAGCATCACCATTTACGACGACGTTGGCATTGTGCGTTGCAATAATGACCTGGCGCCGACCCTTCAACTCCTTCAGAGCTTGCAACACGGTGTCGAATAGGAACCGATTGTCCAACTCGTCTTCAGGCTGATCGATAACCAGTGGTCGTTCATCGGTTGTTTCCAGCAATAGCGAAAGCAAAACGCTGACTCTTTGGCCACCTGACAGTTCTTCCAGCGTTCTGTATGAGTCATCATCCACCTTTAACTCAAGGCGATACAGGTCAGGGCAGCGTAATGTTTCCAGTTGTCGTCTGACCGACCTTGTGAGGCTTTCACGGATAGTCTTCTGGACCGGATCACTCATGCCCAATTCTTGAAGCGAGCCATCATCGAAGTGAACCAAGAGTGTTTCCGATGATGGCCTGTTGCTCTCTGTGAGATCGTTCCACCATCGGGTGATTCCTCTTTGCTTGAGTCGCTGGAGGAATTGTTCAACTGGCTTAACGTTGCCTTCATTAATTCGAACTACCCGGATCCTGTCACCGAAGTTGGTGCGTATGCTGTGAATCACTCGATCGAATGCCTCGCGATGTTGTTTGATCAGTATTCGGCGTCTGTTTCGAAGAGCATTGAATTTGTCGCTAGCTGCAGACCACTCGGCACGAGTTAGTTTGAGGGCCGCTTCATAATTCGGCAACAATGATGCCTGTCGATTTAGCTTGTCAAACTCGGAGAGTTTGGCGGCGCCAAAACCTTGCGAATACAAACTTAGTTCAACTTCGACACGTCTTGTCTGCTCAATCTTCGACAACTTTTCAGCGACAATTCTAGCATCGGCTATCCATGCATCGGTTTCTTGCACAGCAACCTGGAGATTCTCAACAATTCTTTCCCAGCGCTCGACCAACCTCAAGTCGCTGGAACCAGAGTTTCCCAAGTCCTTGATTTCCATGTCTATACGAGGGAACACGGACATCTCGGCAAATTGAACAACTGCCGACTGAACTGCGTTTCGAACCAAATTTGCGCTCCAGTGCGCAGCTTCCCAAGTCTGCCGTTCTTGGGTAATTCGATGAAGGCATTCTATTCCGGCTTCAGAAAGAGATGTGAGTGCGTTTCGTGCGTCATTAGCTCTCTGCTGTGCCTGCTCAACCTCCGCCAACTGATCGTCGAGTTTGTCGAGTTCTTTCGCCAATTCGATGAGTTCATGATCAAATCTCTCCAGTCTGCTGGCACTGTCTTCAATCTCACGAGATTCTGCAGGGACCAGCTTGGCGAGTATCTCCTGTATAGCACCAACATCCTGGGAAAGCCGTTGTAGTTCATTTTGAGAGAAGAATTGGGCGGGCCAGTGTTTTCCAAGATTCACCGAGGAATCCTGACCAGGGCAATCAGTTGCAATCTCTGGTCTCCCGGCCGAGAAAACCCGCGCTCGCGCTTCTACATTTGCTCTAACGGTTTCGTCATCTGGCAACGGTGCAGCAGCGTGGATGCGCAGTCCGTCCAAGAGAGTGCTCTTCCCTGTCATGCTTCCGCCAATGATGCAGGTTAAGTCTGGATTGAACCGGAAGCGTGTTTCCCGAATTCGTCCTTCTTCATTGCCACCGAAAAATGACGCGCCGCCTCTAACAACTATCTCGCGAATCCAGGGTCGACTATTTTTCAGCACGTCCGGCGGGTTCTCGTCCTCAAGGAATGTGTTTCCACGGCCAGCCTTGAAGGCCAATCGTACGCGAGAATCGCTTGATACAAACGCCTGACGCAAAGCTTCCACGCGAGGGGTTGCAAGTTTTAGCCACGTATAGCGTCGTCCGATCTCTTCCAGGCAATAGGCGTCACTGGCGTGGAAAAACGATTGCCGGTGCGCTTCCATTCCTTTCCGCAGCCACGGCCGATTGGCCAGAGTGTCTGTCGGTGATTTACGATCACCAAGTTCAAGACCCGCAACTTCCTCATGGCTGAACATTTCCAGAACTTGAGCCTTCTGCGCACCGAGCAATCCATTGTTTGCATCGATATGTGGAGCGAGCACCAAGTAATCGCCACACCCGTGTGGACACTCCTGTCTCTTAAACTTGCGCAGGTCCTCAAAAGCTTGCTCTGGTCGCTTGTCGGCCATCCGAAGTTTGCCATTCTTCCAGGGAGAAACGCCGCCCATGACAACATCGAACGCTCTCAAATAGCGCTCCCTCCCGATTTCGGGATCGAAGAGGATAATGAGGTGAAGTCCCTGCTTTCCATCCCGAAACGACGGTTCAAAACCCGGGAAAATGGCAAAGATCTTCTCTCGGAAAGCGACGCCGTCGTCGTCGACCCCGTCATTCCATTCCTCGACAATTCTCCAAGTCGCGCTGGTGTCAGGTCCATTTCCAGCACGCGGTGAATGCGGAGTTAGCCCCGCAACCTGCACACCTTGCTGTGCCAACCTTTGCAGGAAACTTCGCGCATACCGCGTCAAGTTGTCCGGCGTATCCAACCGGCCCTGCAGGTTGGCAGGCATCTTCGCTCGGTTGCCCTGATGGTCGTCGATGGTGTGAAGGTGCAAATCAGCCTTGAGCCAACGAGCGCCAGGCACCTCCTGTTCCCAACTGTCTGCTGTTTGCCGTTCAAAAACCATCCTACGTCACTTGCTCCATGTCATTTGTGACGAATCTCCTGGATCTGTGTATGCACTGAAGATGGCACTGCAGGCACTCGAGACCACAGCTATTCTTCCATTGTTCCTTGATCCACAAGAGTCAGAATTACCCTTTGAAGGAGATGCCTCCAAGTCCTGTGTAGCAGATTTCTTTGTCGAGGGGCGTCAGCGACGGGCGAAACCTTCTTAAATGCATCTGCTTTCCTCTGGCCTGCCTAATGCAATTCACACTCCATGAAATCACGGGATCAGAATTTCCGACAGGTCAAGCCGCATTCGTCAAGGCCGAGGATGAACCAGGGTGTATGAATGAACACTTTCTGATGATTGGTGCGATCAAGCGAGGTCCTTTTGATTTCGCACGACATGATCCAGATCAAGACGCTCCTAACACAGCGGGAACCGCAGTAGGCCAGGTTCCTTCTCATCGTTATAGTTCTACTCTTGCGCGAGTTCCCGTCGTTCATAATTCGCGACTGGGACGCAAGTGCCCGCCGGCAGGAATTCCGGGTCTGCTCCAGGAACAGTCCAGCTATTTGTGAAGGCCCATCGTTGAGCTCCATGCAGTCAATGGGCAACTACCGCAAAACGGCTCTGCTCCACCATAACTGGAAAGACTGGATCAGCAAGCCTGCCGCGGAAGTGCTCCGCGGCAGCGCCCGCTCAGTGGGATCCCTCGATTTCCCGCCTTGCGGCTTCGGCGATGAATGCTGCCCGGGTCTGCCCCCGGCGTCTTGCTTCTGCATCGATTGCACTTAGCATGCCTCGGTCCAGGCTAACGTTTGCCCTGATCTTACGGTTGGAAACTTCAATCAATGGTACCACCATGAGTGACGCGCCAGCGACGATATCGGTAGCAGCAAGTTCGCGGACATCCTCAAGTTCCCGCGGTTCGATCGGCTCAGCATCCTCGAACCAGTGCTTCAATGCCTCGACCGCATTTGCAAAGACATCATTCCAGCAGTCAGCCGCCGAGAAGCAGCCTGGTACACCAGGGAAGTGAACACCATAGGCACTGCCTCCGTCCTTGTGGACGATGGCGACAAAATGCTTCATCTGTTTGTCTCCTTCAGCCATCCGGCCTGTCTGGCAATAGCCTTCGCGGTGCCAATGGGCAGGTTCTTCTTCGGATGCAGTACGATTACCGTAATCTGTGCTCTGCGAAATTTGTGGTGCGAACCGCGAACCGAAACAAGCTGGAACCCGTCTTTCTTGAGGCGCCTGACGATCTACAGGCCAATTTGCTCCGTGCGCAAACTATGCACCCACTACTGTCGATTACAAATGCCAGGTGCAGACAGTAGTCCCTTTGCACAGGCAGGCGTGAATATTGACTGGCCGCTTGCCTTTCCAACGATTCGAGCATTCTCAGTGAAGTCAGTCAAACTGGATGAATTAACCCAATTTTGACAGTTTTCTTCCGGATCTTGCCGAATTGGGGTTGAGTTTGACATTCTGTCTGCTCCAACAGGTTGAATTCATGTGGATCGGTATCTTCAGCAAGCAAGTGTAGTGCCAGAAGAGCCAGCATTTGGGATTTCATTCCGCGACGCCGCATGGTCAGATCGTCCCATGCTCATCCGCGGGACAAAACAAGGGCGACCGAATACGGCACGGAGTATTTCTCCTACCGCTGGTCCAAAACCGGCGCTTCGGCGACAAGGTCCGCCAGCGCACATTGCTCAACCTGGGAAGCAGGTTCACGGTGGACCGGAAGGAGTGGCTCATGCTTTGCGCCCGAATCCTTCAACTGGTTTCCCGCAAGGATGTCCAGCTTGTCAGCTGCTCATCGGCGCCCGGGCATCCGGCAAGCAGGTGCACAGTGTTGACCTAGCCTCGCTTGAGATGGTTCGTCCCCGCTCGGCCGGTGTTGAGCATGCGGGGTTGTGGGCGATGCAGCAGCTTGGCTTTGGTGACCTTCTTGATCGCCTGAGTTGCAACGGTCCGTTGCGGACGGCTGCCATGGGCTCGATCATCGGTCGGATGGCGCTGCCGGGCTCGGAGCGCGCTACGTGGCGCTGGCTGTGCGAGTTGATGGGCGTTTATTTCGAGGCGATGAACATGATGCGGATCTACCGGGCCGCGGATGCGCTGTTGCCGCAGCGCCACAACTGTCAATGCAAGTTCATTATGTTGAATTCAACGTAATGCAGTTGTGTTCACATACATTTCCCACGTCAAACCGTCCACACCGGCAGCGACGTCCCGCTTCAGCGAGTGGAACGCCTCTTCCAGTACAGGCACCGTGATGTGGTGCAGGAGCGCCACAAGACGCTCTTCCGGGTGCCACTTGGCAGCTTGCCGTATCCGGTCGGCCGCCTGTGACACACTTGCCCGCTTCTGCGCGCGGTGCGTGCTTTGGCTTCCCGGATTTCCCTCGGCCCCGGCCCTTGGCTCCATCGGCCCCGCCGGGCGCTGCCGCCCATTGTTCGCCGGCTTCATGGCGACTACTGCCGGGTCTGACTTCTTCAGATCGTTCATCTCAGATTACGGATACCTCCTTTTCGTTGCGGCTCCGCTCGACTGCGGAGCGACCTGAAAACCTCCCAGGTCCCGATGGAGTGCTTCTGTACGTGCCATGGTTCCTCGACCCCAGGATGCCCCGCTTCGCCTCACCAAATCGGCTCGCGGGTGTTGCCTTCGACCATGACAAGGGTCTCGGCGCATCCGGTGCGTGCAATTTCGGAGTTCACTAGCCCGGCCCGCACATGCCGCTACCGACGCTTCGCCTGACACCTCGCGATGTCCGGCGCACGGCTCGCGGTGAGAGTGGTGGTAAGCCTTTCCTTTCTGCGGGACTTGCACCCGTTGCACTCGCACCAGTTAGCCTGGTGCACTGTCATTGTGCACTCAACCGGAGCCGACCTCAGCAACACTGCCTGTCAATTCTACGATTACAACGGTCCATCCCCGCGTGGGCAGGGAGCACTTGTGAACCGTTTAGGCAGGGCCATAAGCAGGCGGTTCATCCCCGCGTGGGCGGGGAACACAATACCGGGTCCAGAACCGCGGCCCGTATTGCCGGTTCATCCCCGTGTGGGCGGGGAACACAGTTCCGGCTCGAGCGGCGAGCACAACAACTCGGTGAGAAATCCGCGCACCCGGCTCAAGCATCAGGCAGGCGAGACCTCCGACGGGAATATGAGTGCGCGTCCCGTCTGCACCAACGGCGACAAAGGCTCCGTCTTTCACATCAAGCTGTGCCCGTTCGACAAACACGAGGGCCGCTCTTTCCTTGAGTGGGATAGGCTTGGGTGGATCGATTCCCGGAAGTGCCATCGGTCCAGTTCGGAAGCTACACCCGGCGCACCAGCATCAGGCCGCACCCGAAAGCCCTGGCGCGGCCCAAACCCGTGAACAGCATCTTCGTAAATTCCTCCGGATCGCGGATGGTGAGCACACCCTTCAGATCGAGAATACCGAAGGTTGCCTCCTTCCCACCACGGCGTTTCAGCGAAGAGACCCGGTAGTCCTCAACCGCTGATGTCTCAACCACGAACCCGCGGCTCTCGCCCTGCCTTGCAAGCCAAGATTTGGCGGCATCCTCTGCAACCTGCATACGCAGGGCAGCGCGTGCACTCCCGTCGTCAACTCCTCCTTCGATTCCCTGTTCATGCATCGCGTGCATCACCACATCAACGCGCCGGTCCCGGCGCGGTTTTCGTACACTCCCGGACACAACGTCGTCTCCTGGCCTGGACCGCCGGTCCTTGGTCGCATTGGCACGCAGCACGAATGCAAGCCTGTCGTCCGCCGCCAGAACTGGCGTATAGGGCTTGGACTCAACCGGCCGGAACAGGCGCGAGGGTCGCGGCTTGTGGGCCGACACGATCAGAAACCTGCCTTTGCCGTCTGCGCGCCACAAAAAATCCCGTTTGGCGTCGCTGCCCGGAAAGAGTGTCCAGATCAGCCGGCGATGGGCATCCAGAACCCTGGCAGTGTCGGTTGGATCAAGTAGCGGTCGCAGCGTGTGTTCCGGCGCCTGCCGGTCGATCACGGCGCGTGTCATGTAATGTGTCATGCGCCGCCTCCATTGCTTTCATGTTCTTGCCTGCCCGGATCAAGTTGCCAAACGGTGCATTCGCCGAATGTCCAGGCCTGGCGATCAAGCGGTTCGCCAGGCACCCGTTCGCTTACGGGTGGCGGGTCAAGCCCGTCCACGGGATCAGAATGGACCGGGAATCGGCTGTGGCTGCGTTCCCGAGGACTTCCAGGGCGCTGCCATTCAGGAATCTCGATCTTTTCCAGCGCTTCGACCGGATCTTTCGCTGCGCATACAAGAGGGTTGAGGGGAGCCGTCAGAGGACACGACTTGCGGCCAAGATAGAGTGGATAAACCGGGCGCCGGAGATAACCTGCGAGAGCTTCCAATCCCCAAGGACCATTGCCCCAGAGTGCTGCACCGACCATCACGTCGCAGCGGTAGTCGCGTATGGTGATCATCGTGTTGGTATCGCCGCCTGCAAGCGTAAGCGCCCGCCTCCGGGATGACGGTCGTTTGGCCTTGGCTGTCGGAACTGTCTGCACCGTGTGGTAATCCCGCAGGGCCACCGATCGCTGGAACGACTGGACAGCCACCGAATATGATCGGAGTTGATCCTGCCGTTTCTTGTCGCTTCGTTCAATTCCGACTGCTGCGCCTACGAGCCCAAGCACTGCGGAACGCAGTGGAACCAGCCCGCTGCCGCGGCGTTCGTGCCCGGCGTAACTGCCGAACGAGGCTATTGGCGCGCAGAGGAGGAAAACCAGGTGCTCACGCATCGCCCAGTTGCCCGGCTACAAAGTCCTTGACATCGGCCAGAGTGCCGGTTCCGCCGATCACATCCATCTCCACCGAGCTTTCAACACAAGGGCCGTACGCATTGTCCATGGCTGCCGCTGTTTCCCTGAGAGCGCATATGGATTCTCCCAAGAGATCGTCTCCGCCAACAGGTTTCAGAAAGGCTGCAGCGAGGCTTCTCGGCTGTTGTTCTCCAGCCTCGGCGCGAATGTACGACGCCCGGGTATGATGGCTGTAGCTGTTGCGTTTTCCAGAGGGGCTTGCAGTTGCGAAGGCCTCCGTCACCGCTTCGAGCGATCTTCGTGCCAACTCTCGGTCACCGGCAAGGTTTTCCACGAGCCGTTCCGTGTCCACACAGACATAGAGGTAATACATACCGGATCCGAATCCTGCTTCGCCGACAAAGCCTGCGCCCATGTCCTCGGCCGGGTGCTTGAGATCATCTGCAGCCGTGTAGTAGTCGCCCTCCGCTTCGGCCCTGTGTGTCGTGATCGCATGAGAAACCTGCACCGCAGCCTCGCGGTTGAACTCCGGGGCGTCGGCAAGCATGCGCCCGAACATTGCCAGATCGACCGCTCCATCAGCCGTGCGCAAGATTGCCTTTCCACGGCTTTTGGCATCGGCCTCGAGGGACTCGCCGGCAAGCGCCCGCTGCGCCAATTCGGTTGCTGCCTTGCGTTCATCCGGCGAGATGAATGCCAGTTGTCTGATTCGAACACGGGGGGGATCGTACTTCTTTGCCGCGTTATCAAGCTTTCCGAACACCTCGGCCACCTGTTCCGCGATCTCGCGCGCTTTCTTGTCTTCAACGCCCTGTGCGCACAAATGACTGACCAGTTCATCACCCAGCCGCTGTGTGCGTTCACCCATGTTGCCCTTGAGCGCCTCCGACATCGCAGGCGACAGTCTCGCCGCCCGTTTCAGTGACTGCGACGACAATCTGAGCCGGTGAACACCTCCATATACCGCCGACTTTGGTCGTCCCATGTCATCCCGGTTGGGATTTGAAGGCGGATAAACGGTCAGAAAGTGAAGCTGTACAAAACACGTCATAGATTGGATTCTCCTTGATTGGTCGCTGCGGACACGGCCCCGAAGTACTGAAAGCACCAGTTGCCGCGAACGTTGTCGTTCCAGTAGTAAAGGTCTTGAGCCAACCTTCTTCCGTTACAAGACAGGTCAGGGCCGAGAACCGCCATTGCCCGCCGGAGCGGTGTGATCAATTCGTGATGGGACTTGACACGAATCAACGACTGGAATCGAAGTTCGCTGAGTCTGCGCGGTCCGTTCTTTGCAGATCTGGCGCCAAAGGCAGTTGCGAGCCGTTCGCCATCTACGGATCTCAACCGGGCAAACGTGGCTGCAAGGAGGGCAAGCTGACCTGGAGTCGGATTCTGGCCGTGCGCTTTGAGTAGCGCATTCAACTCGTATGTCTTCTCCACCGCAAGTGCTTCAACAGGAGAACTGCAACGCCTGAGGCGGGCCCGCGCAGACCGCGCGGTGCCGTCGTCACGGCGGATGAACTGACTGTGCCACGCAACGACAGCCTCGCCGACACCCTTGTTATCTGTCATGTCAGTCTTTCCTTCTTGCCGGGCGCCGGCAGATTCAACCTGTTGCGAAGCCGCCTTGCCAACTCTCCATGCAGGTTGCGCTTTGCCATGACCCGTTTTTCGATTCCCGCAATGTCGTGATCGGCAAGACCGGCCAGGACCTGATCATCGAACATGCGGACAGCAACTCTGCTCAGAACCCTGTACCACTCCTCCTCGACTTTGATGTCACTGCCGCTGGTCACTTTGCGAACACAGGAGACAAACTCCTCTTCCGTTTCGGCAAAGTAGGATTCAACAACCGCATCGAGGCTTGCGCCATCGAGAAGACAGGCTGCTTTCAACGCCTTGCGAATGGCGCCTGAAGCTGCATTTGCTGCATCCACCAGGCATCGGATCCGGGCCTCACCATCCTCATCAAGGCCCGGAAAACCGGGGTAGGTGTCGAGCGTGAAATCAACCGGTTTCATGTTGTCCATTGCCCAGCCGCCGACCAGGAGTTCGAAATCCGGAACCCTGTTACGGTTGTTGTATGCACGAACTGTCTCCGCAATTCGGCGGGTTCCGGTTCCATCCTGACCAGCGACCAGGGTCGTTCCGAGCCAGTTCCTGTAGCTGAGACGGCCTGCTCCAGGATGAACCGGCAACCATTCCAGATCACCTTCCTTGCGCCGGTAGTAGGGCGTCAGGGGGTGTTCCCATCCAGAGTAATTGGTTCCGTAGGGTCTCTGGACAACACCCTTGACGCACTCCCCCTCGAACACGAGCCGCAGACGCCGGGGCATTCCGAAATAGACCTCGAGCGGGTGTATGCCGTCGCGCGCCAGGACCTGGCCCTTCTCCGAAGTGTGTGTTGACCGAAGCCATGGCAGCGCTTTGTGTGCATCTCCGGAAGGAAGTGGCGGCCTGGGAAGAACATTCGCAAAGACAAGGCGCCACAGCGGCGTTTGCTCTGTCTGCACATCGAGTGGCTGGACCAGGGTGGTCATCGGTCCACCTCCCCGCATCGAGGTTCTGTTCCCGGCGCCGCCGCTCGGAGCAAATGACTGAAGCGTGTAGAGCGCCATGGCGGCCTCGGCAGGATCCAGGC
This sequence comes from Paracoccaceae bacterium, assembly GCA_963664715.2. Lineage (GTDB taxonomy): Bacteria > Pseudomonadota > Alphaproteobacteria > Rhodobacterales > Rhodobacteraceae > JAPOXR01. The sequence continues at coordinate 168,702 of CAXXUY010000001.1, read as the reverse complement.
AGGGGAAACGGTTTCTCTTGACCATCAGATCGGCATTCTTGCCAGCCGTCGAGCCGCCGGCGGAATCGATAAAGAGCATGTCGACCGGCTTTACGTCGGAGGGTTTGGCCTCGTGCTCGAAGGCCTCCAGGTCCTGAAGGAACCGCGGTCCTTCGTCTCCCAGTTGAAAGTGCTCGGCGAACACTTCCATTCGTTCGCGGAGTTGGTTGGCATCGGGATGATCCAGCATCCTTTTCCAGTCGACATCATCCTCAGGTGGGCACGTCATCGAAACCAGCCCGATCAGGAGTTCAAGGCAAGCGAGGTTGAAATCCGGCCGCGGCCAGGCAAGATCCGTTATGCCGGGTTCGGCAATCTGAATTGGGCGAATAGTGATAACTTCCCCATACCGGAGCACGGGAATCCAGCAGTCACGCAGCAGGTTCAAAGACAACATTGTTCCAACCTGTTGCCCCCGTTAGCCGTAGCGTCAGAAGTCCTGGCTGGGAATTCGCGCAGCCGCCAAGGCAGGTAACTGGTCCTGGAAGTTGTGCAAAAATGCACGATAATTAGTTCATTCCTGCGGAGTCAGGGAACAGGCCCTTAGCTCGACTTTGTACACTTTTCGTACAATTTTCCTTCAGGCCCAGGTCCAGAAGATGTCGGTATTTGCGATCTGATCGAGTGCTTAATCGAGCGGGAGCACGAGGCCGCCCATGTCGCCAACATCTTTCCTCCTCTAGTTTTCTGTCTACGGATCGCGGTTTATTCGACCGTTCATACTCCAACGAACTCCAGGCACCTGGAATCCTGCGGCTCCCAAGTAGGAAACACAGTGCAAGGCTGGATGCCGGGAACCTTGATGGAACACCGTTCCACGGTGTGGTCATAGCTTGACCGACATGTGAATGTCAATTCCGCGGTTTCCCGTGGCAGCTGATACAGGGAAGAAGGCCGGGAGCAGTTAGGAACCACCAAAATCTCCGGGATCAAGCAGCTGTTCGTTCCATTTCCAAATCTGAGTTTGCCGCGTTGAAGAGCCCGGGATACCAGGCCTGAAACCTGGTCCTGAGGGTGCCATCAAGCACACGGGTTCCGGTCTGGGGCATGAGGTGTCTACGACCCCTGACCAACGCATCTGCTGGCATAACGCCCCGGATGTTGAACTGAAAGAGATGGATTCCTTTTACATCCCATCGCCACCTGTTGCACTCCGTGAAGTTCGTGCTGCGACATGGTTTCCGGCACCAGCTGGCGCCGCCAGATCATCGGGCTGATCCCTGGCAGCCATCCCTTCAGCTGCAATGCCGAACCAGCCTTCGATGCAGTTCGGGCATCCGTCATGCGGCAAGGCTGCAAGAGGCATTCCCGGCAGGCAGTCTGAACTTTCAGGCCTATGAGGTGTCGTGACCCCTGTTCGTCAACTCCTCAGCACCAAATCGTTCGACGGCTTCCAGGGTCTCTCTCACATCGTCCCATGTCGTCGTGTGGTTGATGATGCAAAGCCGAAGCGCAAACCTGTCCCTGACATTTGTAGACGATATGAATGACCGGTCCTCCCAGAATATGCGTGCAAGTACGGTACGGTTGATGTCATCCAGCCCACCTTCGTCAAGGCTTTCAACTCCAGGGTTGACCCTGAAGCACAGTATGCCAAGCGATACGGGCGCCATGAGTTCAAGAACCGGACTCTCCCGGACATGATCGCCGGCTCGAGCTGCAAGCTCCATTCCGTTTGCGACAGCTTGTCGGAACGCGGTCAATCCGAACGTTTGAATGGACATCCAGATCTTCAGGGCGCGGAAAGAGCGGCTCAGTTGCAGGCTTCGATCCGAGAAATTCGGGTGGTCGGCACCCCAGATCGTATCCTGAAGGACATCGTGGCCAATTGAGAATGCACCCTCCAGCTTGCGCAGGTCCTTCACGAGAAGGCACCCAACCTCGTAGGGCTGGAAGAGCCACTTGTGTCCATCCAGTGCAATGGAGTCGGCCTTCTCGATTCCACGCATGAGGCTCTGGCCGCGTTCGGTCAACATGGCAAAACCGCCATACGATGCATCGACGTGGAGCCAGATGCCCTCCGCCTCACAGAATTCGGCCATGTCTGCGAGTGGATCGATGGCGCCGTTGCTCACGGCGCCAGCATTCGCACAAACCAGAATTGGGTTTAGCCCGGCTGCACGATCCTCGCCCACCGCGCAAGCCAACGCATCCATGTCCAGGCGGTGGTTGTCATCAATCTGCAGCAATCGGACGTTTTCTTGCCGGACCCCGATGACTTTCGCTGCACGGATTTGCGCGCTGTGGCTCTGGTTGCTCATGTAGACAACTGCCGAATCTGGACTTCCTGCCGCCTCCCGTGCGGCGACAAAGGCATTGACAGCTGCCGCGGAACCGCCGCTTGTCAGTAGCCCGCCCGCTCCCTTCGGATAACCGACCCATTTCCGGAACCACTCGAGAACGACCAGTTCAAGCTGGCTCGGTCCGCTCGCGACAAGCCAGGTGCATGCGTTGATGTTGTAGGCGGCTGACATGAAGTCGGCCAGCACTCCAGGCCAGGTGGGCGAAGACGGGACAAATGCAAAGCAGCGAGGGTGATCAAGACGGGTCGCGTAGGGCAGTATGTCGCGCAACACCCACTCGATGACTTCCTCCGGGGGGCAACCTTCTTCCGGGGGATTCTCCAGCAACTGCTCCTGGAGTCCCTTCCGAAAATCCCCTTCCCAGGCCCCTTCCCTGGTCAGGTTTCCACATCTGCCAACCAGCAACTCCAGGGTCTTTTGCCCGAGTTCGAGCATCAGTTCCGGCTCCATCTGCAACCCGCTGCGAAGATTGGTTGCTGACACCGCGCCGGCGGTTCTGTCCGGCAATCCTGTTGCCTTTTTGCGCTCCTCCGCCTTCCTAGTCGTATTGCTGGTCATGACTTGCCTCCAATTGAAAATTGGTGCCCGCCGGATAAAGAACTCATCAACATCGTTTCCGTAATTTCAGGAAGGAACAACTCCTTGCCTGGAAGGCAATAAGGAGTCGAGGTAAGTAAGGCGCGCCGAGCGTTGGACCGAGGGATTGGCCACAATCTGCCCTGATTGGTCACAGATTTCCATGGCCAGCTGATTGAGTCAGCCATCGACACGATCGGGTCCGGCTTCCGGTCAGCATTCCGGGTGCAGCTTCGTTCTCGTGCGCACCAGGATTCCGCCCGCTCCTGCAATCGGCCCTCAGCGTGGCCAGAACAGTCAGAAGATGCGCCTGACACGCGGGGAACGCAAAAAGGTTCTGCCGACTTCCAATTCCTACCGCAATCCTCTCTCAATCGCGTCACGCAGATCACCTGCTTCCTCGAAATCCGGACCTGCAACAATGACAAATACATTCCCACTGCGACTGCAGACTGTCTCGGTCGAATAAGTCCCGATATGGGCTTCAACATCATTGCTGTCGACGTCCAGGTCCCTGTCGAACCCGAGAGAGCGGAGAACCTTTTCGACATTTTGCAAACATGCTGCCCGGTTCCCACCCGAACTCCCACCCCCCGTTCGAATATGAGGGGGGTCGGCAAAAGCGACCGAAGAACAGGCGGCTACGCATAAAGCAACCAAACAACCTACAAGATTCTTAGACATCTTTCCTCCTCCAGTTCCCTGTCTACGGATCGCGGTGTATTCGACCGTTCAGGTGCGCCAACGAAATCCAGGCACCTGGAATCCTGCAGTTCCCAAGTGGGAAACACAGTGCCAAGCTGGATGCCGGGATTCATAATGGAACATCGTTCCACAGTGTGGTCATAGCCTGACCGGCATGTGAATGTCAATTCCGCGATTTCCCGTGGCAGGTGATACAGGGAAGAAGGCCGGGAGCAGTTTCCAGGCATCTGACCGGAATTGCTGGCATGCAGCCACTTGCAATTCATCCCGGGCTCCGATTTCCTGAATATCCGATTGCGGCAAAATGAGTGAGAAATCGTGAGCGTGCGCGGCACTGTCCTTCCCCGCTTCCGGGCCTGCAGAGAGGCGGTGAGTCTGAACCTGGCCGACGGCCTCGATCTGGGTTGCAGTTTCGCCGTGGTCAGGGACGGCGACATCGTCGTCGATCTCTGGGGCGGATATGCGGATTCGGCATGTACGCGGCCCTGGCAGAGCGACACGCTGGTCAACATCTGGTCGACGACCAAGGGCATCCTTGCGCTCGCCATCGCCATTGCGGTGGAGAGGGGCCAACTCCGATATGGTGACCCCGTGGCCCGGATCTGGCCTGAATTTGCAGAGAACGGGAAGGACCACATCACCCTGGACCTCGTCATGTCGCATCGCGCCGGGCTGCATGCTCCGGGAGCTCCGATGCGGCTGCAGGACATGTATGACTGGCATCCCTGCGTTGAGGCATTTGCGGCGATGGCGCCCCTCTGGCCGCCGGCAAGCCGGTGCGTCTATCATGCATTCTCATTCGGGCACATCGCCGGAGAGGCGCTGCGCCGCGCCGATGGACGCATGCCCGGCCGATTCATCGCCGAGGAAATTGCTGAGCCGCTGGGGCTCGACCTTCATGTCGGGCTTCGCAGCGACCGGGGCAACCGGGTTGCCGGGTTGGTCGCAAGCCGCGACGTGGAAGACTGGATCGATGAACAGAAGCGCACCGGATACCACAACACCAATCTGAGGCCCCCGATTACCGCGCTGACCCCGAACGAACGAGCCTGGCGCGCTGCGGACATCCCTGCCGCCAATGGCCACGCGACAGCCCGTTCGCTTGCTGTTCTCTACGGCCTGCTCTCGACAGGCGGGAACGGTCTGATCTCGGCGGCCGGTCTTCGCCGGGCGACTGCCGAGCGCTTCGACGGAATTGATACCTCTCTCAATGAACACTGCCGATTCGGCGCCGGCTTCGTGCTCGGCGGCAATGACAGCCCTCTGGGGCCCAATCCTGCCTCGTTCGGCCATAACGGCTGGGGCGGAGCCTTCGCCTTTGCAGATCCGGATGCCGGCCTTGGCGTTGCCTATGTCATGAACCGCATGCTGGGTCGCGGTGCGGACTCGAAACTGCGCCATAGGCGCATGATCGAGGCAGTTTACGGAGCGTTTTGACATCTTCCCCCACTTGACGGAGGGGGATTTCCGGAGGTTCAGGCCGCCTGGAGTGTTTCCCCGGTCGAGAATGTTGATCGCTGAGTTGCGGTCGGCATTGGCCTTGTGCCCGCACGCGGTACAGACGAAAACCGCTTCGCTTTCACGGCTCCGTCTGTCCATGCTCCCGCGGGATGCGCATGTCTGAGACGTATATGACGGGCCAACCTTGACAAAACGCACAGCATTGTCGGCAAGCATGGTCTCGATCCGGTGCCAACCGACGTTGAAGACTTTCTGGTTCAGCCCGTACTTTCGGGCCACCCGAATGCCCGGCGCATCCGGTGTGCGCCGGGCACTGTCCGTGGTGGTCTCGTGTGCCCAATGCTTGCGCGACCGCGCCTGATGTTGGATTGCAGGATGTTTTAACGGGGAGCAGGCGATCTGTTTCGGATTGGATCGGCGTCTGATCAGGTCGCAGCCGGAATTGTCTGCAACATCTCTTCCCTTTGCCGGTAGCTTACACCGATGCCGCCGTCCGGCGTGGCAGGATTGTTGATTGCCGGGATTGATTCACCTGGGACGGGTGGTTGATTACGGCCGTGGGGGTGTTCCGCCTTCCCGGCAGTGCGGGCCGGATCCCGCGCATGGAATGAAGTATTTGAGGAGAGGGGTGGCCCGTGCGGTGCCGTCACGGCCGTCGCGAGTTCCGTTTCGATGCCAGCGGGCGAGGTCGGCTACTGCCCAAGTTCACCACGTCAGAAGCTCTTCCAGAACTTTCAGGAATGGTGCGCGGTACTTTCTACCAAGGCTGTGACCAGCACCCGGAACGAGGACAAATTCCGCGCTAATTCCTCGAGCCTTCGCCTTGTCGACATAGTCTCGGGCAAGGTCAGGGTACGTGTTGTCGTCCTCGCTGCCGGCAATGGCGAAAATCCTTGCATCTTTTGCTACCTGATTTAGCCATCTGTGCGGCGACTGAGCAAACGGCAGCGGTTGGCGACCTCGGGCGCGGCGCCATCGCGAGACGTCGCACGGGCATGCGACAAGTACTGCCGCATCGACGAGGTTCGGGTCTCGACCAAGCAGGACTCCGGAGATGAGCGCCCCGCCCGAGTGCCCCACCATCACCACCCGTTCGACACCGTGGTATTCCTTGAGTGCGGCGACTGCGGTCCCGATGCTGTCGATTTCAGATTCTCGATAGACCTCGTCGCGGCGCTGTGAGCGCGTGGGCCGACCGGTCGAACTTCGTCCATCTCCGGTGTAGCCAGGACGCATCAGCACAACGGCCGGCATACCGCGCTGCGCGATGAACTCGCCTATCGGAAAGATGTAGTCTACCGGGCCGCCGCGCGACAAGTCGCCATGAAGCACGACGAAGAGCACATCCGCGCCCGGTGCAGCCGGAAACGTCTTGACCGCGAAGCAGTGGCGTTTTCCCTGGACGAATGTCAAGTTGTCTGGTTCCATGCAAGTTCCAGCCTCCGCCGGAGCGACGGATTTGAAGAACAGGATGAGCGCGACTAGCGCGGACACCACCAAAGCGGTTGATACCTTCATTCGAATGATTCCCTGTAGGCGTGGCGTTCAGCAAAGAGCCCTCTGACGGCAGACCGGAGGCTATCGGGAAGCAGTGGCGTTTCGGGTGTGTGCCCGGTGCCGGCGATGTGGGAGTGACGGGCGTGGCGAAGATTCTGACCCCGCATCAGTGGGATTGTTGTCATGTCAGGGGGAACCTCTGGCAAATGGATGCTATGACCGGCCTTGCATCTTCGGCGGCAGCTGCCAGTGTTCCATTTGCCGCCGCCTCGAGGAGCTGTGAGATGCAATCGCCGAGGAGGTTCATTTCCTCCGTTCCCAGGCCGCGTGTCGTCGCCGCGGAAACCCCGAGGCGCAGGCCCGACCAGTCTGCCGGCCTCGGCACATCGAACGGGACCGGGTTCTTGTTTGAAGTAATCCCGGCGGCGGCAAGGGCGGCCTCCGCATCCGCGCCCCTGATGGATTTCGGGGACAGATCGAGGAGCACCATATGCGTATCGGTGCCGCCGCTGACGATCCCGATGCCTCCCTTGTCCAGGCGTCCGGCCAGGGCGCGGGCGTTTTCGACCACCCGGCGGCCATAGCTTGCAAAGGAGGGCTGCAGCGCCTCTCCGAAACAGACTGCCTTGGCCGCAAGGACATTGGGGTGGAGGCTTCCCTGAACCCCGGGAAAGATTGCAGCCTGCAGCTTTCCGGCAAACTCGCCGGAGCGCGAGAGTATGACGCCGCCCCGCGGGCCGCGCAGTGTCTTCGTGGTCGTGCATGTGACGATGTCGGCATGCGGAACCGGTGAGGGATGAACACCGGCAGCGACCAGCCCTGCAATATGCGCCATGTCGACGAGAAAACGCGCACCGACCGATCCGGCGATTTCCGCCATGCGGGCAAAGTCGATTTCTCTCGGATAGGCGGAGCCACCGGCAATCAGGAGTTCCGGCACGACGTTGCGCGCCTGATCCTCGATGCGGTCATAGTCGATGAGGCCGGTCTGCCGGTCCACGGTATAGTGGTGGGCATCGAACCAGCGCCCGGAAAGATTGGGTCTGGCGCCGTGGCTGAGATGGCCTCCGGCGGAAAGATCGAGACTCAGGATCCGGTCACCGGGTTTGAGAAGGGTGAAGAACACGGCCTGGTTGGCCTGCGTGCCCGAATGCGGTTGCACGTTGGCGTATTCGACGCCGAAGAGCTCCTTCGCACGATCGATTGCCGCCTGTTCGACAATGTCGACGAATTCGCCGCCGCCATGGAACCGTTTGCCCGGATAACCCTCCAGCGTCTTGTTGGTAATTTCGTGTCCGAGCGCTTCCATGACTGCCCGGCTGACGATGTTCTCGGAGGCGATGAGTTCGATCTGCTCCTGCTGACGCCGTTTCTCGCCGGCAAGCGCCTCTGCGACGAGAGGATCGGATTCAGCCACGCAAGTCGGAGGATTGGCAGTCATTTCATGATCTCCGGTCAGTCGGGGTTTGAGCGAATGGCAGGCCGCACACGCATCGCCGGCCCCTCCGGCCCGGGTCTATCCAATACCCAGCAGGACGCGCGGAAGGAAGAGCGCCAGATCGGGGATATAGGTGACGAGAAGGATCACCGGTAGGTATCCGGCAACGAGGAATTTGAGGGTCGGTCCCAGCATCTCCGGAAGCGTCGTTCGTCCGACCGCCCCGGCCAGGTAGAGGAGCGGCGCACAGGGCGGGGTGATGTTCCCGGCGGCAATATTGACCCCGACGATGGCGGCAAAGTGAATCGGGTGCACATCGATCGAGGTGGCAACCGGGAGCAGGACGATGGCGGCGAGGATGGAGCCCGAGGCATCGTCGACCACCATGCCGATGATGAGCAGGATCACATTGATCATCAGGAGCAGGATGATCCTGTTGTCGGAAATTCCGGTCAGCCAGAGTGCGATCTGTTTCGGAATCTGCTCGAGAACCATCGCCCGGGTCATGACGAAGATGAACAGGAGAATGATGATGACCGCTCCGGTGACGGCGGCGCCCTTGATGATGGCATCGCCGGTGTTCCGGAGGTTGAGGTTGCCGGTCAGGAATCCGGCAAACATCGCGTAGGCAAAGCAGACTGCCGCCGCTTCGGTCGGCGTGAAGATGCCGCCATAGATCCCGCCGAGCATGATCACCGGAAGGATGAGGGCAACGACGCCGCGTCTGGTTTCACGGCCGATATCGCCGATGTAGGTTCGGAATGAATCCCACTCCGCAACCTGGATGTCATGATGACGCAGATGGCGGAAATTGAGGATGCTGAACAGGAAGACAAGGAGAAATGCGGCGCCGACCGTCGAGAGGAAACAGGCCGTGACCGGCAGGCGTCCGGCAAGGGCGAAGAGGATCATCGGGATGCTCGGCGGCACCAGTATGGTCAGCACGGCCGAGACCGCCACCAGCGAGGATACGTAGCCCCTCGGGTAGCCCTGGTCCACCATCCTGGGGATCATGATGCTGCCGATGGCGGCGATCGCCGAGGATGCGCTGCCGGACATTGCGCCGAAGAGCGCGCAGGCGACGATCGTCACCACCCCGAGCGCGCCCTTGATGTGGCCGACGAACGCGTTGATGAAATTCACCATGCGGTCGGAAATCCCGCTCGGGATCATCAGCGTGCCGGTCAGGATGAAGAGCGGCAGTGCCAGCAGCGCAAATCCGCCTGCCTGCGAAAACGCGTATGGCAGCAGGAACTCGAGGTCGCGTCCGGTGAGAAAGGCAAAACCGAAGGCGCCGATGCCGAAGGCATAGGCAATCGGAACATCAGCCAGGATAAGGCAGAGGATGACCAGGACAAGGATTGCAAACAACAGCATCTGGTTCAGTCTCCCCCGGCGGCTCGCAGGCTATCCTGCGGCAGGCCGGCCTTCTTCCCGATTTCCGGAGGAATCCCTTCCGGCAAGCAGCTGGAGGAACTGGACAATGAACACCAGCAGCGAGAGCGAGAAGCCGAAGGCCATCGAGCCTATCCAGATGACCATCGGCCAGCTGAGATAGGTGCTGCTGCGCCCCGATTCGTAGGTCTGGATGAGATAGTTGACGGAAAAATAGAGAAAGATGCAGGAACTGGCGATGCAGAGGACGAACTTCCCGATCTCCAGCAACCGGAGCGTGCTTTCCCTTTCGATGAACAGCTGCAGCACACCGCTGCTGATGTGCTGCCTGGTGCGAGTGACATGTACGAGGCCGAGGAAATAGATCCAGAGCCCCAGCAGCACGGCGACCTCCTCGATGCCGAGAAACGGATAGAGGAACACATAGCGCAGGAGCACCTGCACGACCATCAGCACGGCGAGGCCGACGCAGCAGGTGATGATCATCGCGTGCTCGATTCGTGTCAGTGCCTTGATCATGGAGACTGCGCCCCCTGGCTGCCCGGATTGTTGACGCCGGAAACGACGAAGGCCGATGGGACCGTCCGGCTGCGAGAAGTGGCAAAACAGTCCGGAAGTCTCATCTCGGCCTTCGGCTTGACGTTACTCGAACCGGAAAGGAAACCGGTTCGTTCCGCTACTCGATGCCAGTGGCTGTCCGGACCGCGTCGAGCGTGTCCTTGCCGACCTGTTCCTCGACCCACGGCCACTCGACGTCGTAGACGATGCTCTTGGCGGCAGCCAGTTCCTCCCCGCTCAGATAGTGAACCTGCATGCCGGCGGCCTCCATTTCATCGATGGCGGCGGCATCGATCGCCTCGAACTCCTGCCATGCAACTTTCACCGCATGGTCTGCAGCCGCCTGGATTGCCTCCCGGTCTTCATCGGACAGGCCATCCCACCAGTCCTTGTTGGCAAGCCAGAAGGAATAGCCGCAGATGTCGTTGGTTCTGACGTAGTGGTCATAGACATCGGCCATCGCTGCCACGGTCGCTGCGTCCTGGAACGCGGCGCCATCGACGGTGCCGAGCTGCAGAGCGGTGTGAAGCTCCGAGAACGGCATGGGAACGGCCGAGAATCCGAGAGCCTGGAACCTGGTGATTCCGATCTTGATCGGCGGCACGCGCAGCTTGAAGCCCTCTGCGTCGTCCGGATAGGATGTCGGCGCATCGACCCCCTTGCGCACGGCAATTCCATACATTCCGTCCGGCAGCATTCCGGCAAGATGCATGTCGAGATCGGCCATGACCCCGTTCCAGAACGCGTTCATGGGACTGCCCGGCTTGTAGAGTTCGACACATTCCTCCCAGGTGCCGGCCGTATAGCCCAGCGTGGCCAGATCGAGCCGCGCATCGAACTGCGAGGCATTCCATGTCTGCGTCATCTGGATGCCGCCATGCATGGTCTGTTCGAACAGGCTGACCCAGTCGCCGAGATCGCCTCCCGGGTGATGCTCGACCTCGATACTGCCACCCGACAGTTCCTCGAGTTTGGCGATGAACGCGCGGGAAGCGACATTCTGGACGTTACTGGCATCCATTACGTTCGCAAGGATGAAACTCGTGTCGGCCTGTGCGCCCGTAACCGGCATGGCCAGAACGGCAGCCGCGGCGGCGGCGCAGAATTTGAGCGGTGTGCGCTTGGTGGCATTCATGTGGTGTTCCTCCGCAATTGCAACCGTGCCGGCACGGCCGGCCGGTCTCTCAAGAATGCAGTCCATAATATGGAATCAAGTTACATATTATGGCCAAACACTGTCAGACACCAGTGTGTGAGTCAATGTAAAATCTCGTGATGCCGGGCTGTTGCCGCGCAGCGATGATTGGGCGCCGGGATCAGTGCAACACGGAACCGGGCGGGAGGAAGGCCGGCAGGCGACCGGGCAGTCAGTGTCCGGCCGAGCCGGCGGAATGCGGGGCAACCGGCCCGCCGTTGCTGCAGCAGGCGGAAGTGCGATACCAGAAAAGCGGAGTTTTCAGCTGGCCGGCCTTCACGCCACAGCCCTGCCAGCCAGCAATTCGCAGGGCCCGATGATCCGGATCAGCGCCTGGTGTGACCCATACGCCCCGAGACTGACCGTGCAGCATCGATGACGGCGCTCCCGTAATCCTCGGTCTTCGACGAATCGAACCGGTAGCTCGGTATGGTTATGCAGATGCTGCCGATCACTTCTCCGCGATGGCCGAAGACAGGTGCGGCAATGCCGTGGATTCCGGTGTTCTCTTCCTCTTCATTGACCGCATAACCCAGCCGCCTGACCTCATCGAGATGCGCCCTGAGCTTGCGGCGCGACGTGATCGTCGATGAGGTGCTCTCCGTCATCTGCAGCTGGGACAGCACGGCCGACAGCTCGTCGGGCGGAAGATTCGCGGCGATGGCCTTCCCGACTGCGGAGTTGTGGAAGGAGGATGCCGAGCCGATCCTGGCAATGGGGCCGACGGCGTGACGGCCTTCGACCATGTCGATGTAGATCGCGCTGTGCCCGTCGGGAACCGCGAGATGCACCGCTTCGCCCGTGAGGTCCCGAAGGCGCATGAGTTCGCCCCGGGCAATGTCGCGGATATCGAGCTCTTCCAGGACCTGGTAGGAAAGGCTGAGCAGTTGAAGCCCCAGATGGTAGGACTTGTCCCTGTCTTCGTAGCGCACGAGCCCCTCGTGAATCAGCGCCTTGAGGATCCGGTGCAGCGTGCCCTTCGGAAGCCCGGTCACTGACTGGAGGTCGCCGAAAACCGGTGGCTCGCCGGCTTCGGCGATGATCTTCAGGATGTTTATTCCCTTGACCAACGCCGCCGTCCCCTGGACCGCGGCCTCTGGCATGGATTCCCGGGGGGATGTCTCCGTCTTGACGGAACTTGATTTCGGTGTCATTGATTGCCTGTCACATTATGGTTCAATGTTCCATGAATTGGAACTTCAGTTCGGGGACTGCGGATTTGAAATTGTCCCGGTTCTCTTGATTGAGAAAGTTAAGCTCTATCGTGCCTGAATTCCAGACGAATGCAGCAGCAGAGGGACCGGAGCACCCATGACTGGATCTGAGAAACCTGGCTCCGGATCGCGGAGGGCCGGACAGGATTCCCTGGGACGCATCGGGATTGTCGGCCTCGGCAATGCCGGGATGGAGTTTGCCCGCAATCTGTTGCCTGCATCCGATGTCCTGACAGCTCACGACCTGCGAAGCGAGGCCGTGGACCGGCTTGCCGTCCGGGGAGCGGTCGTCGGCGGGAATTGCCGGGACGTGGCGGCCGGCAGTGACATCGTCGTCCTGTCGCTTCCCGACACCGGGGCTGTTTTCGATGCGATGCAGGGCGAAAGGGGAATCCTGTCTGCCGGAAGGAGCGGCATTCTCGTCATCGACATCAGCACCATTGATCCGGCCGCGAGCAGGCAGATCCAGGCGGAAGCGGCAGGCATGGGCGTCGGATACCTTGATGCGCCGATGAGCGGAGGAGAGCCGGGAGGCGCCGGTCAGGCCGGTGCAAGGAATGGGACGGTGACCTTCATGGTCGGGGGAGAGAGGGACGAATTCGAGCGCGCCTGGCCGGTTTTCGATCTCCTTGGCCGGCACGCGTTCTTCATGGGACCGGCCGGGAGCGGGAATACCGCCAAACTGGTCAGCAACCTGATCGCGGGCCTCAACATGGCGGTGTTGGCGGAAGGTTTCACTCTCGGCGCAGCCGCGGGAATACCGCCTGAAGCGCTCCTGGAGGTTTTCCGGCACACCGATGCCAGGTCCTTTACGATGTTCGAGGAGTTCGCTCCGCAGTTTGCCGGAAACGGGTATGAGGGCGGATTTCCCGCCAGCCTGATGTACAAGGACCACCGACTCGCCAGGGACCTTGCCCGCAGGCACGGTGTGCCGCTCCCCTTCAACCGGCTTGCGCTCGAGGCCTATGAAAACTGTCTGCAGCGGGGCCTGGGGCGGAAATCGCATGCTGTCGTCATCGAGGCAGCAGCAGCCAGCGCGGGTGTAGAGCTCCGCAACACCGGCGGGGGCAGTCGATGACCGGTGCCGAAGACCGTTATCGAAGGATGGCTGCTCCGCGGCCTCGCTGCTTTGTTGTCGATGACCCGCGTCGCGGCTGATCGGTGGGAATCTCCGCATGACCACGAGGAAAATCTCCGGACGGGCTGTCGCAATGCCGTCTCCGGTCACGGCCTGTTTCATAACGCGGGATGCTTCCGGTCAGCCCGGTCCCGGCTTCGACGCGATCCCGGCCCGGGCGAGTGCCGCAGGGCCGATGGGGGCATTCTGACATGGCGGATGCGAGAAGCAGGAAGCGTTTGCGGGGAGGAAGGCGCCTGCAGCGCTATTCCCTTGCGAGCCTGGTCCGGCGCGGCATTTCCGGCCAGCAGGGTTGGCGCCCTGCCTGGCGCGAGGCAGAGCCGCGTGCCGGCTACGATGTCGTGATCGTCGGCGGTGGCGGCCATGGCCTGGCGACTGCTTACTATCTCGCCCGGCAGCATGGAATTGCCAATGTTGCCGTGCTCGAGAAGGGCTGGATCGGCGGCGGAAATACCGGACGAAACACTGCCATCATCAGGTCAAACTATCTCCTCGATGAATCCTCTGCACTCTATGATCACGCTATGCGCCTCTGGGAGGGGCTGACGGGGGAGCTCAACTTCAATCTGATGTTCTCGCAGCGCGGGCTGGTGTTCCTTGCGCATAACGAACACGAACTCCACGAAATCAGGCGGCGCGGACATGCACTGCGCGCCAACGGAATCGACGCCGAGTTCCTGACGCCGCAGGAGATCGGAAAGCTGGTATCCATCATCAACCTCGATTGCCACTACCCGATCCTCGGCGGGCTGCTGCAGCGCCGGGCCGCGATCGCCCGGCACGATGCGCTTGTCTGGGGCTATGCCCGCGCCGCCAGCGCACTCGGCGTCGACATCATCCAGGACTGCGAGGTGACCGGTTTCCGGATCAAGGGCGGAAGACTCCGGGGGGTAGAGACCAGTCGCGGCGCGATTGCGTGTGAACGCGCCGGTTGCGCCGCGGCCGGCAATTCCGGCACCGTCGCGGGGATGGCCGGCATCGAGCTTCCGGTCGTCAGCATTCCCCTGCAGGCGCTGGTTTCGGAACCGGTCAAGCCGGTTCTCGACACGATCCTGATGTCGAACGGGATCCATGTCTACGTCAACCAGACGGACAAGGGCGAAATCGTCGTCGGCGCCGGGACCGATGCCTACATCTCCTACGCCCGCAGGGGCAGCTTCCGGGCCATCGAGCAGGCGGTCTGCCCGCTGCTGGAGCTCTGCCCGACACTCTCGCGCCTGCGCCTGATGCGGCATTGGGCAGGCACGGTCGACGTCACTCCGGACCGCTCGCCGATACTGTCAGCAACCGGTATCGACGGCCTCTTTCTCAATTGCGGCTGGGGAACGGGCGGATTCAAGGCGACACCCGGATCCGGGCACGTCTTTGCCGACAGCCTCGCAAATGGACGGCTTCATCCGCTTGCCGCGCCGTTTACCCTCGACAGGTTCGTGTCCGGGGCGCTGGTCGACGAGGCCGCTGCGGCAGCGGCAGCGCATTGAAGGTCTCCACAGGGAAGCCGGAGGACGCATGCTGCTCATCGATTGCCCCTGGTGCGGACCGCGCCACCAGTCGGAGTTCACGAATGGCGGTGAGGCGCATGTCAGCCGCCCTGAGAATCCCGATGCGCTCACGGATGCTGCCTGGGCGCGCTGTCTCTACATACGCGCCAATCCGGAAGGCGTCTTTCGCGAACGCTGGCTGCATGCCTTCGGGTGCAGGCGCTGGTTCAATGCCGTAAGGCACACCGCGACCGACATGATCTGGGCAACCTGCAGGATCGGCGATCCGGCGCCTCAGCCGCCCGACGGATGGGACGGGATACGCGATGGCAGGGCGCAGTGCTGCAGCGGGCATTCCGGCAGGGTCCGGCGGGACTGTCCTTGATGCAGGTCAACCGAATCCGGGTACGCGGGCGGATAGACAGGAACGTCCCGCTTGCCTTCTCCTTCGATGGAAGAAAATACGAGGGTTTCAGGGGAGACACCCTGGCCTCCGCCCTTCTTGCCAACGGCCGGCATCTTGTGGCCCGGAGTTTCAAGTATCACCGGCCGCGCGGTATCCTGAGCGCTGGCCCGGAAGAGCCCTGCGCCCTCGTGCAACTGGAGGCCGGGGCATATACGCGGCCCAACACCCGCGCCACGGTCGTCGAACTCTATGACGGTTTGGCCGCAACCAGCCAGAACTGCTGGCCGGGGGTTGCATTCGACATCGGCGCCATCAACGACCTCCTGTCGCGTTTCCTCGTTGCCGGGTTCTACTACAAGACCTTCATGTGGCCGCCGGGGTGGTGGCAGGCAGTCTATGAGCCGATCCTGCGGAAGGCAGCCGGCCTCGGCCGGGCTCCCGTAGAAACTGATCCGGACTCGTATGAGCACGTCTTTGCGCATTGCGACATACTTGTCATCGGCGCCGGTCCTGCGGGGATCGCTGCCGCAATCGCCGCTGGCAGGACCGGTGCGCGGGTCATGCTTGCAGACGCCCAGTCCGAGCCGGGAGGCATGCTGCTAACCGATGGCGGCGGGATTGACAACCGGCCCGCTATGGAATGGGTTTGGGACAGCCTGTCCGAACTTGCCCTGATGAAGAATGTCGAAGTGCTCCCGCGAACCACGGTGACCGGGTATTATGACCACAACTTTCTCACTGCGCTCGAACAGGTGACGACCCACCTTCGGCCGGGTTCACGACCCGGACTGCCCGGCGAGCGGCTCTGGAAGATCCGTGCAAGGGAGGTGATCATTGCCACCGGCGCCATCGAACGCCCGCCGCTCTTTGCCGGCAACGACCGGCCGGGAATCATGCTGGCCTCCGCCGCCAGGACCTATATCGATCGCTACGGCGTGCTGCCGGGTCGTCGGCTGGTCGTGTTCACCAACAACAGCGACGCCTACCGCACGGCACTGGCCGCGCATGACGCTGGATGCGCCGTCGAGATCGTCGATCTGCGCCGCTCACCGCCCGGGCCGGACACCGCCGGGGCCGATGCCGCCGGAATCCCGGTTCACCAGGGGTGCGTCATTGCCGGCACGACCGGCAGAAGGGGTGTGAGCGGATGCAGGATCGCCCGGTTCGACGCCGAAACCGGGCGGGCCTTCACGCCGCACCGGTCCCTCTCCTGCGACGCCATCGCCTGTTCGGCCGGATGGAACCCGGCCGTGCATCTCTGGAGCCAGGCGCGCGGAACCCTGTCCTGGGACAGGAAGCTGGCCTGCTTCGTCCCCGGCTCCTGCCAGCAGCGGGTGCGGGCTGCAGGAGCCTGCAACGGCACGTTCGGGCTCGGCGATTGTCTTCTGGAAGGCGGCAGGGCAGGCTCGGAAGCGGCGCGTGACGCCGGTTTCGGAGCCGGGCGCAGGATCGCCCCGGCTGCAGCCAATGCTGGCTACGGTCTGGAGCCGGCATTTCTCGCACCCGCCCCCCGGTCAGGCGCGGCAGGCAAGTGCTTTGTCGACATCCAGAACGACGTCACCGTCGCCGACATCCGGCTTGCGGCTGATGAAGGGTATCGCAGCGTCGAGCATCTGAAACGCTACACGACCACGGGAATGGGAACCGACCAGGGCAAGACATCCAACGTCAACGCCCTGGCGGTCATGGCGGGGATACGCGGCATCACCATCCCCGAAATGGGAACCACGACATTCCGCCCGCCATACGTGCCGGTCGGCTTCGGCGCCATTGCCGGACCCGGCCGGGGCAGGTTCTTCCGCCTCGAGCGCCGCACACCGATGCATGAATGGCATGAGGCCAACGGGGCGAGCTTCAGCCATTCGGGCGAATGGCTGAGGCCCTGGGCCTATCCGGGGCAGTGCGAGTCGCCGGCCGAGGCGGTGCAGCGCGAGGCACTCGCGGCACGCACTACCGCCGGCCTGTTCGATGCATCGACCCTCGGCAAGATCGACCTGCGGGGACCGGATTCGGTGGAGTTCCTGAACCGGATATACACCAATTCCTGGTCGGACCTGAAACCGGGGCATTGCCGCTACGGGCTCATGCTGAACGAGCGCGGCATGGTGTTCGACGACGGCGTGACGACGCGGCTCGGCAAGGAGAGGTTCCACATGACCACGACAACCGGAAATGCGGAAGCGACACTGGCATGGCTCGAGGAATGGTTGCAGACCAAATGGCCGGACCTCAGGGTGTACCTGACCGACATGGCCGAACAGTGGGCGGTTGCCGTGCTCTGCGGCCCGAAGGCGCGGGCGGTGCTCTGCGCCCTCACCGGCATGGATGTCGGCAGGGAGGCGTTTCCCTTCATGACCTTTCGAGTGGGCAAGGTTGCCGGCATTCCGGCCCGCGTGTTCCGGATCGGCTTCTCGGGCGAACTCTCCTACGAAATCAACGTCCCGGCCAGCTACGGCCTCTGCCTGTGGAAGGCGATCATCGAGCGCGGCCGGGGCTTCGGCCTGACCCCGATTGGAACCGAGGCGCTGCATCTCCTGCGTGCCGAGAAGGGTTTCGTGCTGGTTGGCCAGGATACCGACGGTACGGTCACGCCGCTCGATCTGGGCATGGGCCGGGCAGTCGGCACCGGCAAGTCCGAATTCATCGGGCGCCGGTCCCTTTCCCTGCCGGACGTCACCCGGAAGGGGCGGCTCCAGCTTGTCGGCCTGAAAACCGCAGACCCGGAATACGTACTGCCGCAGGGCGTGCACCTGGCGGAAAGAAGAGACGCCAGACCCCCCTGCAGGACCATCGGCCATGTCACATCAAGCTACATGAGTCCCAATCTCGGCCGCTCCATCGCGCTGGCACTGGTCAAAGACGGGCGCGAGCGGATCGGGGAGCGTGCCTGGGCCCTTGCCGTCGATGGACATGTCGAGCCTGTCGAGATTTCAAGGCCGGGATTCCTCGATGCAGAGGGCAGGCGCGCAAATGGATAGCGGCTGGAATAGGATCCCGAGATCTCCTCTTGCCGGTTTCCGGCCGGTAGCCGGCCCGATTCTCCTGTCCGAGTTGACGGAATTTGGCTGCCTGAACCTCCGCGGCGAGGGTCCGGGCTTCATGGCGGCGTCCTCTGCAGCGCTCGGGTTCGAACTGTCCGATGCGCCGAACACAACCAGTCGCGATGGCAAAACCCTGGCGCTGTGGCTCGGGCCGGACGAATGGGCGATCCGGGCCCCCTTACACCGGACTCCGGCATTGGAGGACGCGCTGGACCGGGCCCTCGATGCCTGCCACTGCTCCGTCAATGACGTCAGTGATCAGTTTGCGCTCATGCGGCTGTCGGGACTCCATGCACGAGAGGTATTGGAGCGGGGATGTCCGCTGGACCTTCACGAAAGGGAGTTTGCTCCGGGCCGATGCGCCCGCAGCCATTTTCTGGAGGCGGGAGTTCTGATTTATCAGGCCGACTCCGTTCCCGGCTTCGACATATGGGTCCGCCGGTCCCACGGGCCATATCTGTGGCACATGCTCGAATCGGCCATTGCGTCCGTCAAGGGCCTTATCGCATAGTTTGTACGCTGGATTACTCCAGGGAGGAACAATCCGGGCGTATCCGGGTTCAATGGAACGACCTGGCAATCCTGCAGGCCGTTGTTCTGCCAATATCAAGCTGTCTTGCAGCCTGTCCGGGCGTCATTCCGGCTGCGATGGGTTTTGCGCCGCTGTCTTTTGATTAATGTTCGATTAACAGACGCCTGGAATACCCGTAGACGAATATATCCATTCCAAAAAATGGATGAATTGTCGTTCTCAACACCGAATTTCAGGAAATCCGGTTGAACTTTCCGACACCGTGAAAAACCCCTTCACAGCGCCCGCCTCGTGAACGAAACGCCGTCTGGATGACCCCCCTTTGGGCCGCAAAACCATTCCCCCTGCTCTGCGGGCAAGAAAACGGAGTCTCAGGCGAAGTGCGGGAAAGCGGACGATGAGGGCCTCCGGAAGGGCAAAAATAGAGGGAATCTGGTGCGCGGGATGGCATAGGCGATCCGCTTCAGGAGCTTGGTCTGACCTCCCCCGGAATCCGCACGTGCCACGCAGGCGATGTGAGTTGAGTTCTCGATCAGCGGATTATTATGCATCCTTCCCGTCCCGAGGTATTTCTTCGACCCCAAAGTCTGGAGCAAGCCGGAAGCGCTTAGACCGTCATTTCTCAAGTCTGTCTGTGTAGTCAATTGTGAAGACATTCGGGAATTCTGCGGATGTTCCCTTCCTTTGGGAACCACCAAAATTCCCGGGGTCAAGCACAGCCTCGCCCTGCAACAGCAGAATTCTGCAATTTTCAGACTCTGTCACGAACAATGTCAGAAATCCGACCGTTGAGGCCCATGAAGTCTGGCTCGGAGACATTCCCGCGCGCGTCAAGCAGGAACCGGAACCACCGCAGATTGAAGCCCGTCTCGACCAATCCATTGCCAGGCAGGTCGCCACCGAGACCGGCTGGTCATTGCAACGGAAGCAGGATGGGGTCGGTTCCGGTTGAGTGCACAATGACGCTACAAGGAGTCTTCCGCCCGGTTCATGACGGAATTGTCCAATCCACTACGCCTGTTGGTTTTCATCCTGGCCGGTCTTGTTGACTGGCCAACCGGCACCGAGCTGGCAAAGTCGATCAGGGGAGAAAACGGGCGCCGGTGCCGCGGGTTCCTTGTGATCACATACGCCCGGTTGCGAAGTTCACCTCCAGGTCCGCGACGCTGCGTGATGGCTTTGCCTGGTCCGACCACCGTCATTCCGCTGCTGCAAGCAACGAGAGAATACCCGGCAATTCGTTTTCCGACGGAATTGACAGAATCAGTGATTGAGCGGGACCAGACAGTTGTCAGGTTGCCGAACGCATGCAATAGCACATGGGAGAATTGTAAGATTCCTCAACCGCCGAGGAGAACCCGCAGCATGGGCCTTTGGCTGAAAGACGTCAAACCCGTTTGTTTCCGTGAGACGGAGACTCCTTCCAGTGTGGCAATTACTGACGAAGGGATAGTCAGCAACTCGCCGTCGCCCGGCGACGAGGTTCTGGACGCCGGTGGGTTATTCATGTCTCCGGGTTGGGCCGACCTGCACGTGCATGTCTGGTATGGTGGAACCGACTTTTCCGTTTTACCAGATCGGGCCGGGCTGAAGACAGGTGTGACCGCATTGGCCGACGCTGGCTCGGCTGGCGAGGCGACACTTCACGGTTTGCGAAAATACGTCATCGAGCGCCAACCGGAAACGATCCGGGCATTCATCAACATCGGTTCGATCGGCCTTGTCGCATCCAACCGTGTTCCGGAACTTATCGACGAGCGATTCATCGATGTCGAACGAACACTTGCTGCAATCGAGGCAAACAGGGACATCGTGTGCGGGGTGAAAGTGCGGGCGAGCGGTTCGGTCGTCGGCGACTGGGGAATCACACCGGTCCGAACTGCCAAGCGCGTTGCAGAACGTGCCGGACTGCCCCTGATGGTGCATGTCGGAGAACCGCCGCCCGTTCTCGAGGAGATTTTCGCGCTGCTTTCGCCGGGCGACATCATCACTCACTGCTTCAACGGAACCAGAGGTGGCGCGATCACCAGAGACTCGGCAATCTTCGAGTGCGCGCGCCGACTTGTCGAATCCGGCATTCTCATGGATGTGGGACACGGCGCCGCTTCTTACGATTCCGAAGTGGCTGCCATGTCGATCGCCGACGGGCTCGTTCCCTTCTCGATCTCAACAGATTTGCACGCGCGCAATGTGGAGGGGCCGGTATTCGACATGGCGACAACGGTCTCCAAGCTCCATGCCGCCGGTCTCGGATTCGAGGAGTGTGTCAGCGCTATCTCGGTCAACCCGAGACGTGTCCTCGGTCTCTCCGGGGCGGACGGTTTGGCACCCGGCAAGCGTGCCGACTTCACGCTCTTTGCCCTCGTGGATTGCCAGAAACAGGTAGTTGACAGCAGGGGAAGGAGTTTCGTGCTGCGAAAGGTATTCGAACCAAGATTCGCGATTCTCGGAAGCCGGCGCATTCGTGTCGAACCGGGCCGTCAGGGCCGTGTGGAATCACAGCGATAGATTGACGAAGTCATTGCGAACCCGCGATTGCCAGGCGCAGTTCACATATGGATAGCCGAACCATCCGGTGCAAAGTAGTGAAGCATCCCGGGCAGGGGTTTCAGGTGAATGGAGTCACCGGGGACGAATGAATGACGCCCCTTGATCAAGGCGGACAGTTCGTCACTCCCACTGCGCGCAATGATCATCGTATCAGCACCTGTCGGTTCCACTACAGATATGCGAAGGCTGAAAGCACCGTAAGTCCCCTCCTCGGCCAGGTCGATGTGTTCAGGCCGGATTCCGACTGATGCACACTGGCTGAGATGACGATAACTGCCTTCAGGCAACTTGCAGGTCAGGCCGCTCGCGGTTCTGAATTCCGGATCATGTTCAGACGACACGATCCGTCCTTCGAGGAAGTTCATCGCCGGCGATCCTATGAATCCTGCGACAAACCTGTTCACAGGGCTGTCGAATATGTCGAGCGGGCTGCCGACCTGCTCGACCCGGCCACTCTGCATAACCACGATTTTGTCGGACATGGTAATCGCCTCGATCTGGTCGTGTGTGACGTAGACTGTCGTGGTTCCCAATCGCTGCTGAAGTTCCTTGATCTCTGCCCGCATCCTGACCCGGAGCTTGGCATCCAGGTTCGAGAGAGGTTCGTCAAACAGGAACACGCTCGGGTTCCGAATGATTGCCCGGCCCATCGCCACCCTTTGACGCTGGCCCCCGGACAGCTGTTTCGGATAGCGCTTCAACAGGTCTTCCAGACCCAGTATCCTTGCAATTTCGAGCACCTTCCTTTCCGTTTCCGATCGACCGGCGCCGCGCATCCGCAACGGAAATCCCATATTTGCGGCAACAGTCTTCTGGGGATAGAGCGCATAGTTCTGAAAAACCATGGCAACGTCCCGATCCTTTGGGGGCAGATCGTCTACAACCTTGCCGCCAACCCTGATGGATCCACTTGTTGCCCGTTCGAGGCCTGCCAGTATCCGGAGCAGAGTGGA
The DNA here is from genome assembly GCA_963664715.2 of Paracoccaceae bacterium. Classification (GTDB taxonomy): domain Bacteria; phylum Pseudomonadota; class Alphaproteobacteria; order Rhodobacterales; family Rhodobacteraceae; genus JAPOXR01. The sequence goes on along the minus strand of CAXXUY010000001.1, from coordinate 146,220 downwards.
TTTACCGCATCCTGACGGGCCGACAAGCACTGCAAATTCGCCGTCTTCAATTGCAATGTTGATGTCCTTGACAGCTTCCACCTGTCCAAACGCCTTGGCAACCTCCACGAATTCAACGCTCGCCATCCGTCATCTTCCTTCAGAATGGTGCGGATTTCGTGTTTCCCGAACCGGATCCAAATTCGAATCCCGGATCGAAGACACAGTGGAGGAACAAACGAGATTGAACCGGGTTGCAAATTCGGCCGCCGCCTCCATGTCCTTCAGACCCGTGCCGGACACGATAACGACCACGACAGAGTCCTCGCAGATTCGACCAGATCCGACTGCGGCAGCGAATGCAGCCAGCGCATAGGCTCCCCGCGGTTCTGCGAAAATTCCTTCCATTCCGGCAAGGTCAGCCTGTGCTGCAAGGATCTCACCCCTGGTCAAACGGTGAAGATGCCCACCCGAATTTCCTATCGCTGCATTGGCCCAGTCTGCGTCCAAAGGACGGGCACCCCTGCAATCGGGATCGCCAACCATGTCGATTCCAGCAAAGTAGTCCTGCGGCTGTCCGGCCACAATCCTTGGCACCCGTTCGATCAAACCGATTTTCTGAAGGTCGCCAAAGCCCTCGCTCAGACCTCCCACCAGACCACCACCCCCAACCGGCGCCGCGACAACGTCGGGACAGCATCCCAGGTCTGCACAGATCTCGTAGGCGATCGTCTTGGCACCTTCGACCATGAACGGGTTGACAGACCGCGCGGATGTCATCGGCACCAGTCCGTATTCCCGGCAAAATGACGGAAACTCGCGGACCGCGACCTCAAATGGACTGTCGAACGCATCGGCAGCGGCATCAGCAGGTCCGGTCTCGATTTCGAAGACCCGGGATCCATAGACGTCTATCTGCTGCCGCTTCGAGACCGGCGTGTTCTGCGAGACCCAGACATACGCGCTGGTTCCTGATCGCGCCGCGTATGCCGCCAGGGAATTTCCGACATTGCCCGACGACGTTACCGCGAATCTTCTTCGGCCGAAATGCCTGGCCATGGAGATGCCGACACTGACCTGCCGGTCCTTGAAGGATCCCGTCGGATTGCAACCTTCCAGTTTGAAGTGAAGTTCTCTGGTACCCAGCCTGCTCTCCAGGTTCCCGGACCGGATCAGGGGCGTATTCCCCTCTCCCAAAGAGATTGCCGATGAGGCGGAAGGAAGCGGCAGGAGTTCACCGAATCGAGTGAAAATGTCTGCCGGTGTCCGCCAATTCCGGGCGAATTCACCCTGGTGGCGGATTGTTGCGTGTTCATATTGCAGCTTCAGCTCTCCGGCACATTCCGGACAGTTGTAGTGTTCCGTCATTGGCATGACTTGTCCACAATCCAGACATTCGAGGCCGCGCCGCAACACTCACTCCTTTCCACTGGAAGGAGAGGGAGCGACCCGATGCCCGTGGCTGTAGACGCATAGCGGCTCGCGGTAAGAGAGGATGTCCGCAAGCGGTGAACGTTTCAGCACCACGAAGTCGGCCGAATGTCCCGCGGCTATTCGTCCGACCGTGCCTTCCAGTTTAAGCACGCGCGCGGCGTTCAGAGATGCGGACCGGATCGCCTCGATGTTCGACATGCCAGACCGGGCCATGAGTTCAAGCTCGGCCCAGGTGTCCTCAAATGGCGTGTCCCTTACGCCGGCATCCGTTCCGCACACGATCGGAATGCCCAGATCGACAAGCTTCCGGAAATTCTTAAGCATGACTTCGTGCTGATCCAGCGCGTGTTGCGAATCCGGATTTCCCTGCATTCCTTCCCGCAGCAGCGTTCCGTGGGTACGCGTGGCAGTCGACAGGTTAGCCATGACCGCCACACCGCATTTGGCAACAATGCCGGCAATCCCTGCATCGAATTTCCGGACGAGCCGGCCGCTGTTGGACCGACAGAAGAAAGCGCAGTGTTCAAGACTGTCGAACCGGGCCATGGCCGCGCGTTTCACGCTTTCCGCAGCAAGTACGTGCGCGGCGCTCGCGACATCATGTGAGCGTGCCGCCTCGGCTACCTGGCAGAACACCTCCTGGGAAAACGTGACTCTTTCCGGAAAGGATTCCGGCGTCATTCCGCCCCCGCTCCCGATCAGCTTGAGCGACCTTGCTCCGGCAGAGATCGATCGTGACACGATTGCCGATATGTCTTCCGGATTTGAAACTACACCACCGAAAATACTCAGGTGGCCTCCCGGAACCGTAATAGGTGGACCAGATAACAGAAGCCGCGGAAGTGCAGGCAGGTCCTGGCAACGACGGAAATGGGCCAGAAGATCCTGGCTGGAGCCGCAATCTCGTGCCGTTGTGACACCGCTCAGGAGCATCGAGCGTGCATTCCGGACGGCCCGCGACAGCCGTTCTGAAACAGATTCACGCTTGAAGTCCCGAAGCGGGTCCGGACTGGCCGAAAACTCGAGATGGACATGAGTGTTTACCAGGCCTGGCATCAGATAGACATTGCCCAGATCAATATCCCGCCTCCGGGTACCGGCAGCCGAAGCTGACATTCGGTCATGGACAAATTCAATGTGGCCTCCGGCCAGTCCGACAGATCTGGGTTGGAAGTGCCCCGGCGGGTCGATCCACACGTTGTCGCAATGGATTGCACGGCGTTCATGGGTGTCTGGATTGACCATCGGTCAGCCCTTGACTGCGCCGCTCGTCAGCCCGGACACGAGGTATCGCTGCACGAAGAGAAAGAAGAGGACTGCCGGCAGGGCGAACACAACTGCGGCGGCCATCATCTCGTCCCAGGCGATGGCATACTGGGTTTCGAACGAGGTGAGTCCCACGGAAAAGACCCAGTTGCTTTGCGACGAGATCAGGGTCCGCGCGAGGAAGAACTCGTCCCATCCCGTGATAAAGCTCATGGCAACAACAACGACAAGCCCTGGCAGAGCCAACGGAAGCACAATCCGGTAAAACGCGCCAATTCGCGTGCAGCCGTCAACCATTGCCTGCTCCTCGACTTCAACCGGAATGCGGTCAAAGAACCCCTTCATGAGCCAGGTCGCCAGTGGCAACACGAATGCAGCGTCGGCAATGGCCAGGCCGATCAGTGAATTGTAGAGACCCGTCTGGCGAAAGATCACATAGAGCGGAACGACAATCAGAGTCGCCGGAAGCAGTTGCGAAAACAATATGAAGATCGAAAACCCGGTCGTACCGCGCGTCCTGAACCTGGACAATGCATATCCACCGTTGATGGCGACGAGTGTGCAGAATATCGAGGTCGTGCTTGCAACAAAGGCTGTGTTCTTGAACCAGGTGAATACGTCCCGTTCCGTGAAGATCTTTACGTAAGCCTCCAATGTAACGCTTGACGGAACCAGGCGCGGTGGCCATTCGAAGAGGCTCGCCGCCTCAAGCGAAGACACGATCATCCAGTAGTACGGAAAGAACACGATGCCCGCACAGACCAGGGTCAACACGAACAGACCGGCGCTGACCAGAATTGCAAAGGTGCGGGGATTCAAGCGTCTCTCCTCACATGGATAATCGCAAAGAAATAGACGAGGCTGAATGCCAGCAGAATCAACAGAAGGACCGTTCCAATCGCAGCGGCATACCCGATCTTCTGATAGGTGAACGCCGTGTTGTAGGTCAGGATAGACAGCGTTTCAGTTGCCCGTGCCGGACCGCCGCCCGTCATCGCATATATCATGGTCACCCGGCGGAACGAATTCAGGATCAGGATGAGGATCAGGATGACATTCACCGAGCGAAGGCCTGGCAGCGTGACATGGATGAACCTTGAGAGTGCGCCCGCCCCGTCGACCATCGCGGCTTCGTATTCTTCCCGCGGAATGGTCTGAAGGCCGGCCAGAAGGATCAGCAAGGCGAGCGGGAACTGGTGCCAACTGGTAATCAGGACGAGCGCCGGCATGGCAAGGTCCGCCTGGGCCAGCCAGGCCGCGGGCGCATCAAGGAATCCCGCTTCGACAAAGAAGTAGTTGATGACCCCGTACTGGGCGTCAAGCATCCATATGAAGATCAGCACTGCCACGACTTCCGGGACCGCCCAGGGGAGGATGAATATCGTCCTGATTATTCCGCGAAGAGGCAGTGACCGGTTCAACAGCAGGGCGAAGGACAGGCCCAGCAGGTAGGTGCAACTCATCGAGGCGATACCGTAGTAGACCGTCACCTTGAGGGAGTTCCAGAAGAACGGATCGGAAAGCAGGACTTCGTAGTTCGCAAGCCCTATGAAGCGGCCGGCACTGTAGTTCAGGATGCGCGTGTTGAAGAATCCGAGCAGTATTCCCTGCGCAATCGGCCAGATCAGAATCACGGACATGACGATTGCAGCCGGAGTCAGCAGCCATAGCGGCAGCCACTCGGGGTTGTTGAACCTGCGGACGAAGACACGCTTCACGCGAGCTTCCTTGAATTGATCGGCACTTTCACGCCCGGGAAGCCCTGGCCGGATTCAATGTGCCGGCCAGGGCGTTGCCCGTGACATCGGGAGAGTCTAGAGGGTTTTTGTCCAATTATCGAGTTGGCTCTGGAGGGCGTCGAGCCCTTCCTCGACCGACATGGCTCCGGAGTAGATCCTGGACAACCCGTCAACCACGATCTGCCTGAACTCGGCAGCCTGGATTTCATAACCAGGTGGAGCATAGCCAATTCCACCGGGATACTTTGCCGCAATCTCGGCCATGGTTCCAGCCCAGGGTACCTCCGCGAGGAACGCTTCGCTCGGCTCGACAATCGTGCCCGGAATCTGCACCAGGTCCTCAAGATACCTCTGCTGCGCGGCCGGGTCATAAAAGACGTTCAGCATCTCGCAGGCATCGTCCGGATGGGGAGAATCCTTCGGGATGACATAGAAAGCGCCGCCGGTGATTGCCGCGTGGGTCGGCGTCGGCATGACCTCGAAGGTGACGTGTTCGACAAGGTCCGGGTTTAGCGTCTTGACCGTGCTGACAACCCACGGGCCGTCGAAGAGCATCGCAACCTTGCCATCAGCGAACATCTGGCGGACGGTGTTGGAGCCAAGACCCTTCGGGCTGAGCCCTTCGTCCAGAAAGCGCTTGATCCAGCTGACAGATGCCACGGCAGCTTCATCATTTGCCGTGATCGTCCCATCGGGCTGCGACCAGTCCGAACCCATTCCGATCAGCCAGTGCATGCTGTTGATGTAGACATGTATTGCGCTCGACGTGTCGTTGGGAAATCCATATCCGAACTCGCCTGTGGTTTCCTTCACGGCCTTCGCTGCGGCATAGAACTCGTCCAGGTTCGTCGGGATCTCGACACCAGCCGCCGCCAACAGTTGCTTGTTGACGAGCAGTGATTGGGGACTCATCGTCAGCGGAACGCCATATGTCTTCCCATCAACCTGGGCAAAACTGACGGAAGGAAGAATGCGGTCCGCGAATCCGGAGGATTCAATGCACTCATCCATTGGCGCAAGGATGCCCGCGTCGATCATGGGCGCCAGCATGTTCGTAAAAACCGGCATGAAGTCGGGTACGTCGCCAGCCGCAATCTGCGTGACCAGCGTCTGTTCATAATGCGTGTTCGGAATGAGTGTCTTGTCGACCGAAATTCCGGGATTGGCGGCCTCAAATGCCGCCACGCGGTCCTTGTTCCAATCGCCGACTATGCCCTCCTCCCACATCCAGCTTGGCATCCTGAATGTATAGGAGTCCTGTGCGCCAACGGAGCCCGCAAGCAGGGCCAGCGCTGCCGCTGTCATCAAGGCTTTCATATGTAATACCTCCATGTTAGAATCTGGTCTGGTAATGTCGCACAATTATACAACCGGTTTGATACCTATGTCAATAATCGCTGAAAACCAGACCGCCATGGTACCACTTGGGGCCCGAGATAAGACCAGATGGCTGGCCAAGGCCATTCGTGATGACATTATTGGCAAGGTGTACGCACCGGAGACAGCGATTCCATCTGAACGTGAACTCATGCTGAAGCACGAGGTTTCGCGAACAACGGTGCGGCGGGCAATCCAGTTGCTCGTGGACGAAGGCGTTGTCGTCAGGCGTGCCGGAAGCGGCACCTATGTGCGCAAGGTCGAAAGCGGTCCGCGGACTGCCAACTCTTCGTCGGGAAAGAACCTGTGCTTGATTGTTCCCACGTTTTCCAATCCGCTTTATGCCGAGGTTATTGACGGGTTCGAACGCGCTGCTCGGGGAAGCGGTTATGATTTGATCACCAGCCAGTCCGACTACCTGGTGGCAAGCGAGAACGCCAGGCTTTCCGCATTGGCCGATGATCCTTCGATACGCGGCGCAATCGTGGTGCCGAGCATGGTCGAACGGCCCACAGCAGGCGCTTTCGAATTCGTCAATTCAGGCAAGCCGCTGGTGTACCTGGGCCGGTGGCCAAATGACATTGAAGCCGACGGCGTCCGGATCGATTACGATGAGGCGGCGAGAATTGCCGTCCGGCATCTCGTCGAATTGGGGCACCGCAGGATCGCCTATGTCGAAGGGGCGCCGAGGCTGAAGGGCTTTTCGATGCTGCCTGCATACCGCGCTGCCCTGGCGTCGGCCGGCATCGCGCGCGACCGTTCGCTGGCTCGCATGCAGGATGAACCTTCCGAATTGGCCGGGCAGAAAGCAATTGAAGGGCTCGTGGCGGACAAGACCGCGTTTTCTGCCGTCTTTGTTCGAAATGACGTAACGGCCATCGGGATCATGCGGGGTTTGCGGAACGCCGGGCTGAATGTTCCAGGGGATGTGTCGGTGGTCAGCGTGAATGACAGCGTCATCGCCCGGTCAATGGACCCTCACCTCACCAGCGTCAATGTCCAGCCACAAACGCTCGGCAGCCTGACCTTCCGTGTGCTCAGCGACAGGATTTCAGGTGTCTACGATGGACCTCCAATCTACCTGACGCTGAGGCCGACCCTGAGCGTCTACGGGTCAACCAGTGCCCCTTCGATGTAAAGACGTTGACGCAGGCAACAAACGGGTCAATTGGGATTGACAGTCCTTCCGCCAGATCAGACCTACCGGCTTGCCGTTGGTTCCTACACAGAATCCTATGGCGAATTCCGTGCCCGGGGAATCGGTATTTCGCTGATTGACCTGTCCGGCGAGGATGCACTTCAACACATCGGCTCAACATTCCTTCCGAACCCCAGCTATCTTCGCTATTCGGAAATTCATGACAGGATCTACGCGGCATTGGAAACTCCAGACAGCCGGGCAGCGCTTGTTTCCCTGGAGTTGTCCCAACCGGGCACCCGGTTGCGGGTTTCGGGCAGGATTCCCGTCGTCGGCCGCCTTCCCTGCCACATCGACCTTCATCCATCGGGCCACTGGATCGCATGTGCCTGCTACGACAGCGGCAATGTCCTCGTGAAGGGACTCTCGGACCATGGAGATTTCGATCCGAAACTGGAGGCAGACATCCTGCGGACCGGAAGCGGGCCCCATCCCGTCAGGCAGACCAGGCCCCATCCCCATGGCGCATACTTCTCGCCGGACGGACGATGGTTGCTGGTCCCCGATCTGGGAACTGACGAACTTGTGGCCTATCCGTTTGATCACCAGACCGGCGCTTGCGGCGTCCCTCTCACCTGGCAGGCGCCGCCGGGCGCCGGTCCGCGAACCCTCGCATTCAGCAGCCGGGGTCATACCATTGTGCTGGTCAACGAGTTGTCGTCTGAAGTGTCGAGCCTGCAATGGAGGGATGGCGTCATAAGGCATCTGGCCAGACTGTCGTCGCGGGATCCGGCAGAAGCGTCAGCGAAGACCGGCAACACGGCATCTGGCGTCAGGATGCACCCGGACGGAATTCACTTCGCGGTGACAAACAGAGGCGACGATTCGATTTCGATCTTTCGTATGGATTCCCGCGACGGCTCGCTCGCGCGCCGTCTGACCTTTCCGAGTGGCGGCACAAAGCCCAGGGATTGCGGATTTTCGCCGTGCGGGCGCTGGCTAATCTCAGCCAACCAGGACAGCGACAATTGTGTGCTGTTCGAGGTCAGTTTCCAACCAGTGCCAGTTGTTCGACGAATTGCCAGGGTTGCGGTCCGGTCACCCAGCAGCATTTGTTTTCTCACTGATCGACGGAACTGACCTGAAGAATCTGTAGCCCTATCCGGTTCAGACCTGCAAGTGGTTCAGCGACCCGCATTTCTGTGATGGCATCCCTGCCTTGGGGCACGAGCTTCCGCCAGGATCCCGGCAGCTGACAGGCGCGGACATGGGATGGCCACCCAGTGCACTCGAGGATGGCTGGGTCCGCCAGAATGGCTGGCAGGCCAGCCTTTCCAATACCCAGATTGTCAAGAGAGCGGAATGGACTGCAGGCCTTTGAACCAATCCTCCGGATTCCACTTTTTCTTCACCGACTGGAGGTTGAATGGCGATGACGACTGGTAGTTGTCCTTGAAATAGAGGTACATGGCGTTATCAATTCCAGGATCAGCTTCACCGTTAACACCCAGCGCGGTGTCCGGATAGTTGTAATAGCATCCGTCGACGACCCCGTCCTCGTCCTTCCTGGGGTCCGGGAAACCTCCCGTGGCTGAATATGTGGACGCATACATGTCATTGATCCATTTCAGGTGGGCATCCCGTTGGGCCGGATTATCTTGGCCTGTCAGTGAATCGTTGTTCCTGTAGGTCCGATATTGGAGCTTCATGATAGAACTCCGTTGCGGGATTGGAGTGTCAGTGCTTGCCTGAACGTTTATCGCGCAACCGTAGCCGTCAATCGAGAGAAGGCTTTGCACCATTTCGGACGCTTCGTAGCCGTCGGGAACAGTCATCAATCCCCGGTATATCGCGGCGATCATTGTACATTTAAATGATTTGCGCATGTATGCGGACTTGTTCTTCCCAAACCTGTTTGGTCCCGAACCGCAAGAATTCTGAACGCCTTCAAGGAAGGTGAGTTGCCGGATGCCCGAGTCCTTCGACGACGGCACGGCCACGTGCCAGAGATGGCCGTTTACAGTTCCCGGCCCGCGTGAAACCGGTACTATGCGTTCGATTTCTGCCTGCCGCTTTCGGCGCTCCTCTTGGAAGAAATTCCTGAACTCCGACTTTGTTTTAGCCCGCATCCGTCAGTGCGCCGCAGAAAGGCGCGTTTTTCTGGTGTGTGCGGGCTAACTCCACACTCCGGGAACCTTTTTTCAATCTCGCGGAGGTGTTGCTGGTGTTCACCTCTGACCGCTCCTTTCGGCCGGTAACGGCGGTCAACAGCAGATCGGAGCGGACAGCCGGCGTCATCGCATCCTTGGTAGCGGTTTTGGGTTGTGGGTCGCCAAGGCGTCAAAGCGGTGGTTCAGCCATTCAATCCAGTCTTCACTGGACCGGTTGGAATCGCAGGAACTTAGGACGGCGATGGTCTCGGCCGAGAACCGAATTCACCATTTCGTGCCACTGATGAATTCTGTTTGCCTACGCGAGCAGGGAACACGCAAGCGGCCTGAATCTACCATTTTGGCCGACTGCATCCGGAGCGAGGAAAGCAGGACAAATATCAAGTCGAAGACAGTGCTGTAGCCCTGTTGGGCCGGCTTCAGAATCACTGATCCATTTGTCGGGAACCATTTCCCTGACGACGAGGACGTCTGTTGCTACAGGCCCAGTCCGGACCGCAGCAGTGCGTTGGCCCTTGTCTGCCAACCCTTGCCACCTTCCTTGAGCCGGTCGATCACGTCCGCGTCAAGCATGATCATGGTTCGGCGCTTACGCTTTTCCGCCGGCAATGGCGGGCGGGCGCGTCGGGCTTTGGCGAAGAACCGGGCGTCAAGTTCACGAACCTCGCCATCCTCATCAATATACGGGTCAGGACCGGTCATATCTGCGAATCTCTCTTGCATTGGCTTTGCGCATGCTGATCACGCACACAGCCTCGTTTCTGTAGCACAATGCATCCACGCAGAGACGATTGCGTATGGAAGCAAGGGTGATGAAGCGCGTCTCGGAATAGGGTTGACGCAGATCTTCCAAGGTAGTTGCCTTATCCCAGTCGATCAGGGCTACATCCGCAAAGTCGAGACCGCGCTGCCTGATATGATTCCAACTGGACAGGGTCGCTACTTGAAAATCCCTGCCTGGGAAAGAAGCCCTGTTCCGGATTGTACCTGATCAAACAGAAACAACATGCGCGAAGAAGGTGGGAAAAACCTCCCGGTTCATGACTGAATAATCCGAGCCACTACACCCGCCTGCCAGCCCATCTGCGATGCCAACTTCAGGTCAGGGGGCCAGCTTCATCCTCACCGTCAGGCTGGCAAGCCAAAAGACCCTCCATGAGGAGTTGTCCCGGCGCCCGGTGCAGACGCTGCGCCGGACCGTCACCACCGGCAAGAGGAAGATCAGGCAGAGCTTTGCCAGGACTACCAACCTGTCGGCGACCGCCACAATGTGCGGGAGATCGCCGATTGCTGACGCGCCCGCTGGAAGGTCGAGAACGAGGGCTTCAATATACTCAAAAACGATGGATATCACCTTGACCGCAATTCCGTTCATGGGTCCGAAAACCTGGCCTCGGTTCTCCTTGTCCGCAATTTGCTTGCCTTCTTCATCCATACCGCCTGCGAGCTTACCGAAAAGGCGTGGCAGGATGCTAGTCGTCTGTTCGTGTTTGGGGAATCCATTTTCCCGTGGCGTATGATTCAACCACTTCCGGCGAATGCCGCACAGTTTTCGAACGGGAGCAGGACCGCAATGGCAAGGAGCAGGAGAACACGGATCGTTCTGAGCGGGCAAGACCGGGCACGTCTGGAGAAGATCAGGACCGGTCCGCATTCGATCCTCAAGCATGTCCAGAGGGCGAGTATCATCCTTCACCTCGGCGACGGCCTCACACTGTCGCAGACGATGCGGGCCACCGGCATGTCGAAGCCGACGGTCTGGCGCTGGTGGGACCGCTTCCTCGTCGAGGGTGTTGACGGCCTGCTTTACGACATCCCCCGGAGACGGGGCCGCAAGCCGATAGCCGAGGACAAGGTCAGTGAACTGATCGAGCTTGCGATGTCGCCGCCGCCGGAGCACAGCAGTCACTGGACGCTGCGGGCGCTGGCGAAAAAGCTGGGGATCGCGGTCTCGACGGTGTTCGGCGTCCTGAAGCACAACGGCCTGAAACCCCACAGGGTCAAGACATTCAAGGTCTCCCGCGACCCGAGGTTCGAGTTGAAGGTCGGCGACGTCGTCGGCCTCTACGTCAACCCGCCCGACCACGCTGTCGTCATCTCGGTGGACGAGAAGACACAGATCCAGGCATTGGGACGGACGCAGACGCCCCTGCCGATGAAGCCCGGCCATCCCGAGACCCGCACTCACGACGACAAGTGCAACGGGACTACCTGCCTGATGGCGGCCCTCGATGTCGCCACCGGCAAGGTCATCGGCCAGATGGTCGAGCGTCACCGCTCGGAGGAATTCCTCGCCTTCCTCGATCTCGTCTCCAAGGGGATCAAGCCCGGAACCCAGCTTCATGTTGTACTCGACAACGTCTCCTCCCACAAATCGGCCGAGGTCAACGAATGGCTCAGGAGTCATCCCGACTGGACCTTCCACTTCACGCCGACCTCGGCCTCCTGGATGAATGCCGTCGAGGGTTCTTCTCCAGGCTCTCGCGGCAGCGGCTCAAGCATGCGATCTTCAATTCGCTTGACGAGTGCATTGCGGTGATCGAGGGCTACATCGCGCACCACAACGCCACTGACGCCCGCCCGTTCCGCTGGAGCAAGAAGCCCGAAGATCTCGTGGAGGTATGGAAAAAGGGACACCAGAAGCTGCAGGCATTGGCGTCGTGAGAAAGAATCAAACCACTAGGCAGTGTGCCTGCTGCCAACCCCGCGGAAGCAGTGCCACATGACGGCTGCATTCAGACAACCGCCACACCTCCCGCAGCCAGGCGACCTCCTCGACATATAAAGCGCAGGGCGAGATTTGCCGCTGATATTCACGGGGATAGTCTGCGGACCAATCCTCCATGCTTCAATAGGCGAAAAGGGCGGCCGAAGCCGCCCCTTCAGATTTGCGTTATCCGTCCGGTTCAGAATGCAAAGGATATGCCAATGCTGGCCCTGCTGACGTCTTCGACCTGCCCAAATCCTGCATTGAGGCTGGCGCCGCCGCCGAGATCATGGCCGAGAGCGATGCCGGTTGCATCGACGGTCGGGCCTGCATCGGGATTCTGCCGGGCGTAGGCCAGGGTAAGCGTAGAAGCGCCCATCGTGTAGGAGACATCCGCACCCACGCCGACTGCCGTTTCCCCTTTGACATAGAGCGCACTGGCAGAGACATCGCCCGTGCTGAAGCCCAGGCCAACACTGGTCGCCCCTGCGCTGTCATGACCGATGCCAACGGTTACGCCACTGGCTTCGAAGCTCATGCCGAACGCATACTGGTTGTCCGACGGAACAGCATCAGCGGCGTCAATCGGCTCTGTGACCTGATGCAGAAGATCTGTATAAACGGCCTTTGGCGTATCGTTTCCGCCACCGACTTTTTCACCTTCACCCAGATCGTAGATTTCAGCATAAGCTTCAAACGCTTCTCTAAGGGCTCCGAGCGCGTTTGTTTCATCGTCGTTGGTGCCAGAAGTTGGCAGAACACTGCCATCAGCACGAAGAACGTCGTCGCCTTTTCGGGAGAACCCGGCAATGTCGAGTGGGTTGGCACCATCAGCTGCTAGGGACACCTCAACCTTCTCTGCGACCCCTTCCGCTGCTGCCGTATGCACGACCACAAAGCCAGCTGCGCGCCTGAAATTCTCAAATGGATCTTCGGCGTCATCTTCAGTGGGCGCTTTGGGGACATAATTAACAGGGCCATTCGTTCCTGCGAACTTCAAAGCATGTTCAAACGCCGCCAGTTGCGATTGGTTGATTACGGAAGCTCCAACCAGGCCGGTCGTTCTGTTGGTTAGAGTCCAGTGTCCCGGCGCCGCCGTTACCGCAGGCTCGCCGTCCAGGGTTCCGGCCGATATGGCAATCGAGATCGCCCCGAAGCTGTTATCGTAGCGGAACTGGTTCGCCGTGGTGCCCCGCAGGTCCTCGACAACATCATCAAGATCAATGCCGTTCAACCCGATATCGGTGATGCCGCCCGCAAGCACGTCTGCGGAGTCATTGTCGCCGAAGGTGAGTTTGCCGAAGGCGCCGCTGATATAGACCGTTCCCTCGTTCACGGTGTCGTCGCCGGATTCGAACCCGACGGACCCGCCGAAGGCCAGGCCGCCATCAGTAGTGCCGGAAGCGGAGAAGTCGACGCCAACCTCATGCGTGAAGCTGTGCTTGGACTTGCCTGCTTCGGGGTCTGAGGTGAAGTCCAGCCCGGACTTGGCATCGAAGGAGACGTCGACGTTGGTCTCGGCAAAGGCCACCCCGCCTACAAGGGCAAGAGCGGTTGTTGCGGTTAGTAGTTTTCTCATGTTATCCTCATCACTTGTAAGTTGTAGCTGACGGACAGAACCACCTGGTGAACCGAAGAGTGCTGAAGCCTCCACCTCCGCCGAGACCGATCGAGTCCATCCCGCCTATTGGGCCAATCATTGGCGAAAGCTGCAGGAAAAATGGAGTCCCCTCGCGGAACCACTTTTGAGAGATTGTGCAAACTGGGCTGATTGGGATCAACGGCCCAGTAGGCTTATAATATCTTAAATTTATTGATATTTTTCGCGAATCAATCGAATTCCTCCACAAGATCGAAGGCATTCGCTGGGCAAACAGGTACCCAGTGGAGTACCTATATGGAAAGGGACCGGGTAACCGCTTGGGTAATTCGGAATACCGTGGAATGAGTTACGAAAAAACGACCTGAAATCTTGAGTGAATCCTCGGCCAGGAATGTCGTTGCAAAGGAGGGTACGTCGCTGGTTTAGTGGCTGGCGGTTTCGCCGGGCAATGTCCATGCCGGCAACCATCGTGAAAGCGTGCTTCCTGATGCATCCTGGCGGAGTCTATGCCGACAGCAGGTATCGCCGATCCATCTTTGCCGGGGAGGTTCAGGCCCGTGGTTGCGCAGTCAGGATCTCGGCAAGAGGCCGAACGCAACCAGGCCATGCACCAGGTTCGTGCACGTATCGAGAAGATCTTCGGAACCTGGAAGCTTTATGGCCTGAGAAGGATGCGCTGGCAGGGTCTTGCCAAGGCCAGCCTTCGGGTACATCTGACGGCGACCGACTACAACCTCACCCAGGCCACCAATCTCAAAGCCGCCAGTTGAATCTCCCGTCTGGTTCACCACTTCTGATTGCCCGCCCCTCACCGCAGGTGCATTACCTCTCGAACGCTCGTGGCACTCCACGATTTGGACCTACCGGAAGTGCACCCTCCCATCGAGGGTCGTTCCAGTCACCCTGACGGAAAGAAACCTCAACTTGTTGAATCCTTGCCCACAATCACCTTCCGCGCACAGTGGGCTCGACCAATCGTCAACAGGCGTTCGTAAGGAATTCGCGCGAAAATGCCTGTTTCTGGGACTGCCGACCCTGAGTGCACACAGATATGTATGCTATCGGTCGAATGGAGGGCGAACTCTAAATTTGAGTTGTAGGGTTGAAACTTGAACTCAGAATCTGAACAAACTCTACGATTCCATGGCAGTGAGCACTTTCGCGACGTCAGCACCAATTGACTGATTGCAATCCGTTTCCGACATGACCTTGCTGGTGTCTCTGTTGTGCACTCCTGTTGCCTCTGAATCTTGATCCACTTCCTGGCGAAGAGCGAAGATCACTACGTCCTCAGTCGATAGCAATGTTGCCAGTTACTTCAGTTGCGACCACAAATGCAGACTTGGAGTTCTGGGAATTCAGAACAATGTACAAACTCGTGTTGTTCTAATTGGCCAAAACGGGCGGTGTATATCAGTAGAGATTCGTCGAGGTGGGCATTCAAGTCTTGTGTCTGTCGTAGATCGCAAGAATGAATCGCGATGCATGGGAAGGGCGAATTAACAATTCTCAATTGACCAGTCACACTTCTGCCCAACTGGCACGACGAAATCACAGGTACGGGACGCGGTCGATGAAGTGGTTCAGGCAATCAGTGAAACACTCGCCTACGGCAATTCTGCACGGATCGCAGGTGCCGGGTCGTTTGTTGTCAGCAGACAACCTGACCTTGCAGGCATAAGTCCCCGGTCAGGAGAAGTTCCAATGGTTCCTGCAGCGAAGTCTCTACAGTTCAGGGCAAGTTGGGTGCTCAGGGACGCGAAGAAGTGCAGCCCATGATGCTTCGCCGGCACCCGGCAACCTGATCCGGCTCCCATTCTACAACTGCGACAGATCAAGGTGCACTCTTGCTACTGTCTGTAGGGCATTCCAACGACAGACAATGCACGTACTTGACTTCTTTACCAAAATCGTTACCTGTTTCGTAACGATACCGAATGGCCGTTATGGACATCGACTTCCGGACTCGCAGACTTGCAAAGGCATTCAATGAGGCCAACACTCTCCGGAGGAATTACGGCAAACCAATGGCACACAAGATCATGTTGCGGATGGCTGTGCTCCGGGCAGCAAAGAGTCTGGCGCTTGTTCCGACCACACCGCCTGACAGGCTGCATCAATTGATCGGAGAGAGAAAAGAACAGTTCGCTGTCGATCTCGTGCACCCATTTCGCCTTGTCTTCAAGCCCGATCATGAACCGATTCCATGCCAGAGTGATGGCGGTATCGACCGGCAACAGGTTACAGCGATCACGATACTTGACGTGGAAGACTACCATTGATCGAGGTTAAACAGATGACAAATCCCAAGAACCAGTACAGCCCGGACTATGCAGTCCCACCGGGATTGGTACTGCAGGAATGGCTGGAGGTTGAGGAGATCTCCCAAGCTGAATTTGCCCGCAGGTGCGGTCGCAGTCCAAAACTGATCAGCGAAATCATCTCTGGAAAGGCGCCGCTTGAACCCGCTACCGCGCTCGAGATCGAGAAGGTGCTCGGGGTCGATGCAGGTGTATGGCTCGGCATCGAGTCTGCCTATCGCCTGCGTGAGGCCCGTTTGACAGAGGCCAAGAATGCCGGATCTGCCGCGGATTGGCTCAAGAGCTTTCCCGTAAGCGACCTGGTCAAGCAGGGTTGCTTCCTGCCTCCAGAATCGAATCCCGATGCGGTTTCAAAGTTGCTCACATTCTTCCGCGTGGGCTCGATCGGTGCATGGCGATCCCGCTATTGTCTCGAAAACGTCGCCTATCGTCACTCTCCTAGCTTCAAGAGCAGTGAGGCTGCGTTGGCTACATGGCACAGGCTTGGTGAAATCGAGGCAGATCGCCAGGGATGCACCGAATACAGCAAGAGTCGCTTCAGGCATGCAACTCAATGCATCCGTCAACTGACACCGCTACCAATTGAAGAAGCCCTGCCGCAGGCTATGCAATTCTGCAATGAAGCAGGTGTTGCGCTTGCGGTCGTGCAACCATTGCCTAGGGTGGCACTCAGCGGTGCGGCTTGGTGGATCTCACCCACCAAGGCCGTCATCCAGTTGACTGCCCGACACAAGACCGACGACCATCTCTGGTTCAGTTTCTTCCATGAAGCGGCTCATATCCTTCTACACAGCAAGAAGAGTGTCTTCGTTGATGAGCCCAATGGCAACGGCAATGAGCAGGAAACAGAAGCCAACGAGTGGGCACGCGACCTATTGGTTCCCGGGAAAGATTGGGAGAAATTCGTATCAAGTTCGCCACGGAGTGCGCGTTCGGTCACGAAGTTCGCCGAACAGCAGGGGATCGCTCCCGGCATTGTTGTTGGAATGCTCCAGCACGAAGGGCGGCTTCCCAGGAGAAATCTGAATGGGTTGAAGGTGAAACTGACCTGGAGGCTAGAAGGCCAGTAGCGATGGCCGCGCCGTGTGCAGTCCGGATAAAAACACGCTGCACTCCATGGATACAGCACAATGCCTGACTATCGGTTCAGGTGGATCCCGGAACTACCCGAATGATTCAGGCCGCCGACAAAACCAACCTGAAATCAATCCGCCCAATGACACATGTCTGGGTCCGCTGTTCCTCTTACCATGTCCTTACCAGGCGTGCAGAATTGAACTCCAGATTGTGACCGATTCGTCGTTCCAACATGCAACTCCCTATGGATCTGATCTTCAGTTCAACCTGCCCGTCTGACCTCCATTATCTGTCATGGCATCACCCGCGGCACCAGTTTGCCGAACGGAGTGGAGTTGTAGCTGACAGTCTCGGCAAGCAGATGCGTTCGGGTTGTCTGAAGTACAGCTTTCCGAAGCGATCACGACGTACGTAGTAAGGGCATGAGTGAGTCTCAGCCCTTGAAGACATCATTTGAGAATTTCATCATGGGTTCAGGGCATTCGATGCCTGCACCCGACGGGGCTCTTCCTTTCATTGGAGCTTACCAGGGCAGATATCCACAACAACGGGCAGAATCGATCTCCTGGCCTGACGCGAGTTTCGAGGGGAACGGGTAGGAACGCATCACACACTTCTCAGCGGACCTACCATGACACATTCGAAAATCACGTCCCGCACCGGTCAGGCACTCCTGATTGCCATACTCGCCTCATGCACCCATGACGCCGTGCCAGCCAGCACCCCTGACCCTGCCGAAGCCGAAATTTCCGACGCACTTGTGGCGACAGCGAATGCGAACGCCAAGGTCGCGGAAATCGAAAAGAGACTCGCGAACCTGGATGGTTCCCAAATCCGGGCAAAGACGCGTCAGACGGAAACTGAACCGGTAGCAACAGGCACTGAACCTGCCGATCCGGTCAGGATCGACTGGAATGGGCCGGTTGAACCCCTGCTCCATTCAATTGCAAGGCTGGCCCGTTATTCGGTTGTTGTCACCGGCAATCCACCGGTCAATCCGCTGCAGGTCTCCGTTACCGGGTTCGAAGGGCAACCCCTCGACGCAGTCAGGAAAATTGACGGATCGGTGTTCGGAGCCGCTCGTATCACAGCAAAGGCCGAAAGCCGGACGATCACGCTCGTATATGCCAGTTGAGTCCGGCCAAACCGCGAAACACATCGCAAACACGTTGCTGGTCTCATTTCTTTTGACAGGGTGTGGCTTGAAGCCAGCCGAGCACGACGTGAAGGTCAACACACCGACCGGTTTCGGTGGCAACGACGCGCTGGTGGCCAGCAAGCCGCCGCCTGGTCTTGCCGATGTCCTGAAACTGCCCGGGCCGAATGCAGATGAATCTTCGACAGGCGGGAATATCCGGAACAGGCACCAGCGTGAAGCCGCATTGCGGTTCGGCAGCCAGTCGGGGTTCAGATTCCGTGTCTGGGAAGTCAACCGGTTGATAGAGTCCCGGAGCCGTGAGATTTCCACGGTGTATGACTTCAACAGGGTTGCAAGGCCTGCACCGGGCGGCGCCGGGTTCCTGATTCCTCCTGTCGTGCAACGCGCTGAAAATGCGCTCCAATCAGACACCGATGGCAGAACGATCTCGGTTGCCGACGAGTACTATCGAATTCTGAAACCGGAAAGGCTGGCACCGGTCACGCCAACCTGGCGCGACTGGCTCCTGATTGATCACCCTGACGTCAAGGGGCTTCCGAGTTCACTGGCACCTGCCAGCAGCCAGGAACGAAAGCAGGTCGCAGAATGGATCAGTCAAGGCTGGAAGGCAGGAACTGAACAGGCTGATGCTGAACTTGCGGAACGACTGCGCCGACTGCGGCGCGATTATGAAGGAATGCTCGACTTCCGGCAGCTTGCCGCGAGAGGGATGATCGACAGCTGGAAGGTGGCCAGCGCAGAATTCGGCGTGACAGGGCAACCTGGCGAGATGAGGACCGGCGACCGCGTTGTCCGGATTGTCGGAACTGCGGATTTCAGGCGCAAGCCTGAACACTGGCGAACGGATCCAACCGAGACGCAAGCCCCGGAAGCCGATGCAGATTCAGGCAAGTGACTGGAGAGACAGGGAGCAATACCGGGCCCTGCCGGCCGGTGATCCGCCTGGTTCATTTTCGGGATGAACCGGCATCGAAAGCTGCATTTCCTGGAGTCCGGCGGTCATGAGTGAATTCGACTCGCTGCCTACTGGTCGCCTGCAAGCACCAGTCGAAGGCAGTTCATCTTCTGTAGTCGACCCCACTGCCCCGGCGACGCAAGCAAACCTGGTGCCGGCATTCTCCGAGCCTACAAGAATCACGCCGGCCCATCTGCGCCAGTTCCTGCTGGCAGTCGCCCGAGCCGGAGCATCGGACATCACATTGCAAACTGACGCACAGCCGCGCATCGAAATCGACGGAATCATCCATCGACTGGGCAGACGACCCTGGTCGGCTTCAGAAATCTCTTCCGCCATCTGCGAACTGCACCACGCTCCGAACGCAGCAGCCGAGATCACGGGACGCAGAATTCTCGACTTTTCCTATGACATTGCCAAAGGCAACGGCATCAGGCAGAGGTTCAGGGTAAACGCAACCGGGATCCATGCCAGAGACGGGCTCGGGATCGAAGTCTCGATCAGGGTCCTTCCCGTCAGCACACCGGATATCGGGTTTACCCGGTTGACGCCGATGGAAGTGGCTGCAATGTCGCCTCCCAGCGGCCTCGTGATCATTGCAGGCGCCACCGGAAGCGGCAAATCCGCAACCATGGCAGCGATTACGCGACATTACCTCGAAACGGCGAACCCGGCAGTCAAGATCGTCGACATCCAGTCACCGATCGAATTTACATTCCAGGATGTCGTCCGGCGTCGCAAGAACATCCGGTCCCTGATCGGCCAGTCCGAAGTGGGCAGGCATATACCCGACTTTGCTTCGGGCGTGTGGTCTGCCCTGCGGCGAAAGCCTCACATCATAAATGTCGGCGAAGCGAGGGATGCCGAGACGATATCTGCGGCGCTCGAGGCGGCACTGACAGGGCATCTCGTCTACACGACGACCCATTCCGGGTCAGTGCACGACTGCATCAGGCGGCTGCTTTCCGTTTTCCCGGCACGGGAACGGGACCAACGCGCGTGCGACCTCGGAGTCAGCCTCCGCTTCATCATGGCACAGCACCTCGTCCAGCGTTCCGACGGGAACGGCAGAATTCCGCTCAGGGAATGGCTGTCATTTTCCGGGCCCGTGAGGGAGTCCCTGTTGTCAACACCACCGACAGACTGGCCAGAATTCGTTCACGGGATCATGACCAAGAACAAACCGTTTCCCAGGACACTGCGCCGAACCCTGAAGGAGTCGGCTAATGAACTGATCCAGCTGGGACTGGTGAGCAGGGAAGAGGCAAGTCGCAGGACCGGCCTCGCATTACGCCAGGAGTGAACGCCACGATTTATGATCAAACAACCTACTGGCGCGAAACCCAGCGTCCTGCCCGGTTCTTCTTCCTTGATGCAAGGATCGTCATCTTCATCGGATTGGCACTGGTCCATATCAGGCTGTGGACAGTCTGCCTGCTTGCCATGGCCGCCATCACCCTTTTTGTCATGGAAAGGAAAGGGATCAATCCGGCGAATGCGGGGCGACATCTCCGAACCTGGCTGGCAGGGCCCGTTGTTCCGGCTCGACGATTCGGAGATCTTCGAATGCCGACCGGCTATGGCTGCTATCCGGTTGATTAACATCTTAACCGTCCTGAAGGGCGAGGGTTTCCGGGGCAACGGGGCCATTTCCCGTTCTCGCTTCAACGGGGGCCCGGTGGCCGTCCACCACGAGTAGGGACGCCGTGTTCCGACGCAGGATGTCGATCGCAGCATTGTGGTCGGCATGCAGGCGGGTGCCGCAGGAATGACAGTGGCACGCCGCTTGGCTCACGCAGTTTTCACCGTCAACGGTTCCGCAGACCAAGCATGTCTGCGACCTGTGGCGAGCGGTAACCAACATGCGGTGGCTGCCGTTCTGGGCTTCCAACTTGCTGGCAAGAACGGTCTCGAAGTCAAGCCAGTTGAAGTGGCTCAGACAATTCGGTGTTGAACCGGGCGGATTTTCCCACGTTCCATGCGCGTTTCTTTTGGTTGATCAGGTACTATCCGGGACAAGGATTCTTTCCCAGGCAGGCATTTTCAAGTCGCGTCCCTGTCCAGCCAGACATTATCAAAGAGCTTCTTGGCGTGGTCCGGATGCGGTGCCCCCGGAAGACGCTGGCCACATCGTGACCGGTGCGGGCGGCAAAGGCGGTGAGTTCGGCGACCTGGCGCTCGCATGATTGGTCGGCGGTGGAGACCCTTGCATGGATGGCGGCGCGCTGTCCCAATTGAACCTCCCGTGATTCGGGGCCAGTAACCGGCTGATTTTGCTGGTGCGGATATTGTCCAGAACAGGCAACAGTTCAACAGGGACGATGGGAAGGGATTCCCCTGTATCGGGCGGGATGACAACCTGGCCCATGGCACAAATTTCCGGTGATGACCGTTCACAGCTCCTGCTTCTGCCGGTTTCGAGCGAGTCAGGCCGAAGCTGACAGGACGGGCCGGGCTATGACCCTGCCGGTCTCCTGAAGCTTTGTATCTACGGATACCTGAACCGGATCCGTTCAAGCCGCCGTCTGGAAACTGAAACACACTGCAATCTCGAGGTGGCCATGGCAAGCGTAGCACAGGTTCTGGAAAGCGGCCCCGTCCACCCGAAATGCACAGGCATTGATTTGCAAGATGAAACTCCCGGCCCTATTATGGTAATGTTTGTATCTGCAATTTTCTGTATGAAGCTGATCCGATGACGACGATGAAGAAAACTTCAAGGAAACACTCAAGAACAGCGGCGGCGATTGGCGTTAAGGTCAAATCGGCCGGGTGCTCAAAGGTCGTTCGCATGCACAGTGCCGCCAGCGGACGGGATATTGCAGTCAGCCGTGAATCCGACCGAATAATCCGCGAGACTTCCTGGAGACGACGGAAGGCCTTGGAGATTCTGGCAGATAGCTAGGAAGCACTACCGGGTCACGTGGAATGACGCGTTAAGAGGCCATCTTGATGCGCTTCAGATCAGAGGTGGTTGACCTGGAATTCTGGATGAGCATGCTATTAGGTCAGCTCTCGCCCGCCCTTACCATGGTTATCACCGCCGCATCCATGAAAATGCGGCCGCCCTTGTTCATGGGATTGTTTCAAATCACGGCTTCGTTGACGACAACAAGCGAACAGCACTCCATTTGGCTGAAGTGCTGATTAGAAGAAGTGACTATGTGCTCCGGGCAACGGCCACGGAATTCGCCAATGTAATTCTGGGTGTTGCGAGCGACACCACAAGTCACGATGATCTTGTTGAATGGTTTCGCGTACACTTGGACCGACCCTAGACGCGACCGGGAGGGTCAGCCCCGGCAGCAAGGCCAACAGTTCGCTTGAAGAAGGCAGAGATGGTTCGCCGATCGTAACGTCGGAAATATTTGGCAAAACTGCTGAAGAATGAAAGGTAGGTTTGTTGGACCTTGAGTCTTTTGTGCAGGGCTTGGGATGATGGTAGTGTGCTCGGGACATTTGATCCGTTGCCATGGCAGGAAACGAGTGCCGCTCTTCAGACATGTGCTCCGAGTTGCCGCCCGCGGTCATCCATTCAGTATTCTCCTTCATACAACCTTGTCTCCACCCCTCTGCAAAACCACCGTTTCCCGAACAACCTCCGGTCCAGCTGAAAATCGCGCGAAACCAGCCGAAATCCTGTTCACAAACCTTGTTCCGTATCTTCTGTCCGGATATAGAGGCCCCGCAGGCCTTTTCCGGACAGGTGAACACCATGATGGCAGGATATGCGCGCGTCTCGACCTTGGACCAGAACCCGGAGCTGCAGCTCGATGCGCTGAGCGCCGCCGTGCTGCGCCGTGAGGGGACCGCGGTCTCCGACGCGACGGTCCCCGGGCGGGCCATCCGCGACCTGGTCCGCAGAGGCCGCATGGCCCCGGTCAGCGCCTTCACGGCGCACAGCCGCAGGAGCCGCCGGACCCGGCGGCCGCAGGCGGTCCAGGTCGACACGCTCACCGTGTCGCTGCGGCCCGGCCGGACCGTCAGACACTTCACCGCCGTCGACCGTCTCTCGCGCTGGGGCTGCGGCATGGCCGCCTCAAACGCGACCGCGGCCAGCGCCGCCCGCTTCCTCGACAAGCTGGTCCGCCAGGCGCCGTTCTCAGTCGAGGCCGTGCAGGTCGACGGCGGCTCCGAGTTCATGGCCGAGTTCGAGGCCGCGTGCGGAGACAGAAACATCACCCTCGCCGTTTTGCCGCCGAAGTCGCCGAAACAGAACGGACGCGTCGAACGTATGCAGGCGACGCTCAGAAACGAGTTCTACAATGTTCAGGACACCGCCGTGAACGTCTCCGGGCTCAGACCCCTCATCGACGAATATATGGAACTCTACAACGGCTGGAGCCCGCACGACTCCCCTGATGGAATGACCCCCGACGAGTATCTCGAAAGTCGGCGAATCGGTGAGACCCAGCCGCTTCATATGTCATGAGCAGGTACACGGGTTGGATAAATACGTTTCGCTGTGTTAGAGGTGGCGCCCGGCTGTCGAATTCGGAAGGGCCGCCTGCCTTTCGAAAGTAAAATGAGGAAGAATCAATAATGTTGAAAACACTGCGAATATCCTCGGCTCTCGCCTCCTGCGCCGTTGCGCTGGGCCTGGCAGTCGGGACTCCGGCACATGCCTCTTCTGAGTCGGTGCTCCGTGTCGTGTTGCACGCGGACCTAAAGATACTCGATCCTGTTTGGACCACGCATGGCATCAGTCAAAATCATGCGTTGATGATTTACGACTTCCTGTTCGCTTGGGACGAGAACAGTGTGCCTCAGCCGCAGATGGTCGACACCTATGAAGTGTCCGATGACGGAATGCTCTACCGCTTTACCCTGCGGGACGGCCTCCAGTTCCATGACGGCGCGCCGGTCACAACCGCCGATGTCATAGCTTCGCTGCATCGCTGGGGGGCTCGCGACAGTTCCGGCCAGCAGGTCATGGGTGTGACGGAGAGGCTTTCTGCGATTGACGACAAGACTTTCGAATGGAAACTGACTAAGCCCTACGGCCTGCTTCTTGAAGCGCTGGGCAAGACCACCTCCAGGGTGGCTGCGATCATGCCGGAGGCCGTTGCCATGACGGATCCGGAAACTCAGATCGAATCGACCATTGGTTCCGGTCCCTTCATTTTCAAGAAGGACGAGTGGGTGCCGGGCAGCAAAGTCGTTTATGTGAAAAACCCGAACTACGTTCCCCGTGACGAACCGCCGAGCAGTGCGGCGGGAGGCAAGGTTGCCAAGGTCGACAGGGTTGAGTGGCTGAACATCCGCGATCCGCAGACTGCGGTTTCGGCCCTGATCAACGGCGAAATCGACTTTTATGAAAACCCGCCCGCCGATTTTCTTCCCGCTTTGAAGGATCAGCCGATCACGCTCAAAGCCACCAATCCGATCGGCTACCAAGGCGTGTTGCGTCCGAACCACCTGCACCCTCCATTCGATAACGTTGCGATGCGAAGGGGCCTGATGTGGGCCGTTGACCAGGAAACCTATCTGCGCACCATGTTTGGCGACCCGCTGCTTTATCGGACCTGCGGCTCCTATTTCGCCTGCGGCACTCTGCTGGAGGACGAGTCCGGCGCCGAGGCCCTTCTCGGCCACGACCCCGAGAAGGCGCGGCAGGCGTTTGCGGAAGCTGGCTACGACGGGGAAGCCGTTGTGATCCTGCACCCGACCGATGTGCCGATCATGAACGCAGCCACGCTGGTGACCGCCCAGCTCCTGCGCGAGGCCGGCCTCAACGTGGAGTTGGAGGCGATGGATTGGTCGACTATGGGGTCGCGCCGGGCGGTCAAGGAGCCTGTCTCCGAAGGCGGCTGGAATATCCTTCACACATACTGGAACGGTCCGGGAATCAGCAATCCGCTGACGAACAAGCCCATCCACGCAACCTGTGAAAAGTCGTGGCCGGGCTGGCCCTGCAATGAGGAACACCAGAGTCTGATCGATTCATTCCCATTTGCGCAGACGATCGAAGAGAAAAAGGCATTGGGACGCCAGATCCAGGAAAGCGCGACCGAATTCGTTCCTTACGTGCCGCTGGGTCAATGGCAGCAGCCGGCAGCTTTCCGAAATGAGCTGGAAGGTGTTCTCATCGTGCCCGGCGGGGTCGTGTTCTGGAATATCGCAAAGCCCAGCTGACTGCGGCAGGCCCGCCGGATGCGCGCCTACCCGGAATGACGGTATCTGAAGGCGCCGGACGGGTCACAGGACCCGCCCGGCGCATGCCCGGTCGACGGATGCCATCAATCCCATGCTGATTCAGGTTGTCAGACGCCTTGCAGCGGCCTTTCCGGTCATGGGCATGGTGGCGTTCATCGTATTCCTGCTCCTGCACTTGACGCCCGGCGATCCGGCGGCGGTCATGGCGGGCGACCAGGCGACGCTGCAAGACATTGAGAGTATCCGAAAGCGGTTGGGCCTCGACCGGCCGCTCTACGAGCAATTCGGCCTTTGGGTCTGGAGTTTGGTGCGGGGCGACCTCGGAACTTCACTCTACTCCAACCTGCCGGTGGCTCAGCTTATCGGCCAACGGCTGGAACCCACCCTGCTGCTGACCGTCATGACGATGGTCATCGCAATTGTGACCGCGATCCCCATTGGCATATTGGCGGCATGGAAAGCGGGAACGCTCGTCGACCGCTGTGTGATGGCTCTGGGCGTATTCGGCTTCTCAGTTCCGATCTTCGTTGTGGGTTATGCGCTGATATATGTGTTCTCGATCGTCCTCGGCTGGTTCCCGGTCCAAGGCTACAAGAGTCTGGAGCAGGCGGGCCTGTGGCTGGCTCTCCACAGCCTCGTCCTGCCAAGCCTGGCGCTGGGAATGGTTTACATCGCGCTGATCGCGCGCATCACACGGGCGAGCATTCTGGAAATCCTTTCGGAGGATTTCATTCGCACAGCCCGGGCCAAGGGAATCGGCACCGGCCGGCTGCTCATGGTTCATGCGCTGCGCAACGCCGCTGTGCCTATAGTGACCGTCGTCGGCATCGGCTTCGCGCTTGTCATCAGCGGTGTCGTTGTCACGGAGACCGTTTTCAACATTCCAGGCCTGGGCCGCATGGTTGTGGATGCCATTCTCAACCGCGACTACCCGGTCATTCAGGCGATGATCATGCTGTTCTCGGGCGTATATGTGGTGATCAACGTATTGATCGACGTGGCTTACTGCCTTCTCGATCCGCGCATTCGGTACTGAAGATGGCCGTTGCAGAGATGCCCGAAATGTCTCAGCGACGCCGCTGGCGCCGATTTCGCTACCTCCTGCGCCGCCATTTTCCTATTTTTGTCGGCGCGGCGATCCTGCTATTCCTGACCGTCGCATCGTTGCTCGCGCCGTGGATTGTCGGCGATCCAATAAAGTTCAATCCCATTGACCGTCTGCAGTCGCCAGGCGCGGATCACTGGTTCGGCACTGACCAGTTCGGCCGCAGTGTTCTGAACCGCACGGTCCATGGGGGCCGTGTGTCCTTGATCGTGGGTTTGACCGTTGCCGCATTGAGCACAGTCATCGGCCTTACCATTGGACTGGTGTCCGGCTACGTCCGCAGTATCGACATGGTGGTGATGCGGGTCATGGACGGTCTGCTTGCCATTCCCCACATTCTCCTTGCCATTGCGCTCGTGTCCCTGACACACGCCACCATTCAAAACGTCATCATCGCAGTCACCGTTGCGGAGGTTCCGCGCGTCGTGCGCCTGGTTCGAGGCGTGGTGCTGACCATCCGGGAGCAGCCCTACGTGGACGCCGCGGTGACTGTGGGATCACGCACTCCGAAAATCATCTTTCGCCACATTCTTCCCAACACAATCGCGCCGCTGATGGTTCAGGCCACCTTCATTTGCGCCGCCGCCATCATCATCGAGTCGGCATTGAGTTTTCTGGGCGCCGGAACCCCTCCGGAAATTCCGAGCTGGGGCGGCACCATCGCCGAGGGCCGCAGCTACTTCCAGCTCGCGCCCTGGATCATCTTCTTTCCCGGCACGTGCCTGGCATTGCTGATCCTCTCCATCAATCTTGTCGGCGACGGTCTCAGAGACATGATCGACCCGCGGATTGCCCGGAGCATTTGAATGACGCCAGTTCTGTCGGTCCAGGGTCTGACGACCCGATTCCATACAGCCGATGGTGTGATTCGGGCCGTGGAGGATGTCACTTTCGATCTCGGACCAGGAGAGACCTTAGGCATCGTCGGCGAATCCGGCTGCGGCAAAAGCGTGACCGGCCTCTCCATCATGGGCCTGATTCCACCCCGTCAGGGCCAGATTGTCCGCGGATCGATCATGCTGGAAGATCGCAATCTCGTATCGCTGCCCGAAAGGGACATGCGGCGCATTCGCGGGGAAGCCGTTGCCATGGTTTTCCAGGAGCCCATGACCTCGTTAAATCCGGTGATGACCGTGGGCGACCAGATCGCAGAGACCGTCCGCATCCACCAAGGACTTCGGCGGAGACGGGCGGCAGCAAGGGCTTTGGAGATGCTGGAAGTTGTGCGCATCCCCGATCCGCGCCGCCGCGCCGGCGAATATCCACACCAGTTCTCCGGCGGCATGCGCCAGCGGGTCATGATCGCGATGGCATTGTGCTGCAATCCCAAGGTCCTGATCGCCGACGAGCCGACGACCGCGCTCGATGTCACGGTTCAGGCCCAGATCCTTGAGCTTATGAGCAGCCTGAAGAAGGATTTGGGAACTGCCATCATCTTGATCACACACAATTTCGGAGTGGTGGCGGATATGGCCGACCGCGTGATGGTCATGTATGCGGGCCGAAAGGTCGAAGAGGCCCCGGTGAAGGAAATCTTCGCCCGGCCAATGCATCCCTATACCCGCGGCCTCATGGACTCGATCCCCCGCCTTGGAAGTTCGAAGCGGACGAGCCGGCAGCGCTCCCGCCTCAAGGAAGTTCCCGGGATCGTGCCCTCGCTGGCCGAGGAAATCGTTGGATGCGCCTTTGCGCCGCGATGTGCTTTCGCCACCGAGCGTTCGCGCTCCGCGACACCTGTTATGCAGGATCGAGGGAAGGGGCATTCTGTCGCTTGTTGGGAAGTAGACCGGGTGCTGGCATCATGAACGAATTGCTCTCGGTGGACGAGCTCAAGAAACATTTCACATCCGGCCAGCCCTGGCTGGGGCGCCCACAGAATCCCGTCAAGGCAGTGGATGGCGTGAGTTTCACCATTGACCGGGGCGAGACTCTGGGCCTGGTCGGCGAAAGCGGCTGCGGCAAGACCACGGTGGGCCGCCTGATCCTGCGGCTGGAAACACCGACTGCTGGAACCATCCGGATCGATCGCCGCGACATCTCACGCCTGTCTCCGCGCGAACTGCACCCGCTGCGGCGCCGACTCCAGTTCGTGTTCCAGGATCCGTACTCGTCACTCAATCCCCGCATGACCGCGGGCTCTATTATTGGCGAACCCTTTGAGAATTATGGCCTTGCCCGCGGAGCCGAGAAGCGGCGGCGGACAGCCGAGCTTATGGAGCGAGTCGGATTGCGCCCCGAACGCATGGCGAACTTCCCCCACGAGTTCTCCGGCGGTCAGCGCCAGCGTCTCGGCATCGCCAGGGCGCTCGCCCTGGAGCCGGATCTCATTGTCGCCGACGAGCCGGTATCGGCATTGGACGTTTCCGTTCAGGCGCAGGTGCTCAATTTGATGATTGATCTCCAGGATGATCTTGGTCTGGCCTATCTCCTGATATCCCACGACCTGGCCGTCGTTGAGCACATCAGTCACCGTGTCGCAGTCATGTATCTGGGCAAACTGGTGGAAATCGGGACGACGCATGAACTGTTTGGGTCGCCGCAGCACCCCTATACCCGGGCCCTGCTCGCAGCAGTGCCTTCGCAAGAGCCGGCGACCCGGCAGGACCGCGCGGTGCTCGGTGGCGATGTGCCGTCGCCGTCCAACCCGCCGCCCGGATGCGCGTTCCATCCCAGGTGTCCGATGGCGGTGGACCGCTGCCGGCGGGTCTCGCCGACCTTGCGTCCTGTCGGGAGCACCCGCAAGGTTGCCTGTCATCTGGTCGAATCGACTGGCGCCCAATGAACGCGGCTGCCCTTCATCGTTCCGCCGTCGTCATCGACGCATGCGCCCCCATCCTTCGTGACGGCGCCAATGCGGATTTATGGACCGAAGGGGGCGCCACCTGCGCGCTGGCAACCGTCGCCCTGCACTATGACAGCCGCGCTTCCACCCTTGACCTGATCGGATCCCTATGCCGCCAAATCCGCGACAGAGAAGACCTGGTGCTGGGCCGCACTGCGGACGACATTCTGGCGGCAAAAAGAGCAGGCCGCTTCGCCATTGTGCTCGCGTTTCAGAGCAGCGCGGCCCTCGACCAGCGGCTGGATATGGTCGAAATCTATCACCGTCTCGGGGTTCGCTCCATGAATCTGGCCTACAACCGGGCCGAGGCGGCTGCGGATGGCTGTATGGAGCCAAGAAACGGCGGCCTGACGAATTTCGGCCGGCAGCTTGTGACCGAAATGAACCGAACGGGCATGCTGCTCGACCTCTCCCACACCGGCCGGCGCGCAACGTTTGAGGCGATGGAGCTGTCAGCGGCTCCCGTTGCCTTCACTCATTCGAATGCGGCCGCCCTATACGAGCATCCGAGAAACATCACGGCGGAACAGATCCGCCGCTGCGCCGAGACCGGCGGTGTCATCGGGATCAACGGGCATCCTGCTTTCATCAAGGCAGGAACTGCGTCGCCCACGTGCGAGGACTATCTGGCCCATGTGGACCACATGGTCGAAACCGCCGGCATAGACCACGTAGGCCTCGGCCTGGACTTTTCATTCCTGCCGGGTGAGCAGATTCCGCCGGCCCGCTACGCCCGCATGCTGGCGGAGAAGGTGTTCAGCCCCGGCACTTTGCCGCCGCCGCCGTGGACCTGGCCCTGGGGAGATGCGCGAAACATCGGCCAATTGACCGAGGCGCTGTTGCGGCGGGGCTGGCGGGATGCCGATGTGCTGAAGTTTCTTGGCAAGAATTTCCTACGCCTTTTCCGGACAGTCTGGAAGTGTGATGGCTGATGCGAGAAGACACTTCCCGTTGCCGCGGTGAATGCCCCGTCCTCAAGAGAGTCCGGGTCTCCGGGCATCGGCAAGTTGGTTTTCATAGACCAATACAGCACGATCCAGACCGGTGTGCGGACCGTTCTTGCACTGAGTGGATGAACGGGCCTCATCGGAAGGTTTCTTCGTAGAACCGCGTTAAGGGAGAACAATCAGCGAACCATACTGCGCACTCCCATCTCTGGTGGACCTGATGCGCAATGACCGTGCAATTTTGCGCTCTGCGGCCCCGGATTGCCGGGCTCAATCTTCTCGCAGCGATCATCATCTACTGGAACACCGACCATCTCGGACACGCAGTCACGCAGCGCACGCGTACCGGATTCAACACGCCAGAGAACCTGCTGGCCCACATCTCACCGCTCGGGTGGGCCCACATCCTGCTCACAGGCGAGTACAGATGGCGTAAATTGGGGACCGAATGACCTTAACGTACTATTTTGCACTCATCCGGAACAGACCCGAGTACAACCTGGGGCTCATGTATTTCCTCGGCGAGGGTGTGTCGCAGGACGACGCCGAGGACGACGCATGGTATCGCAGGGCTGCCGAGCAGGGGCATGCCGACGCCCAACCCATGCTGGGGTACATGTATTTCTTCGGCGATGGCGTGCCGCAGGACGACGCCGAGGCCGCCGCATGGTTTCGCAAGGCCGCAGAACGGGGAAATGCCGACGCCCAGTTCAGGCTGGGGTCCATGTATTACAATAGCCTGGGCTTGCCGCAGGATTATGTGAATGCCCATGTCTGGTTCAACCTCGCCAGCGAACAGGGCCATGAGGAATCCAGGGCATTCCTGTACATACTGGAAGAGGAGATGACTCCGGACCAGATCGCCGAGGCGCAGAAGTTCAGCCGCGAACTGGATGCAGAAACTCGGGAGCGCTGAAGGAAACCGCGGCCTACTGAGACCTCAACGACCTGCATTTCTGCCTATCTGGAGGCCTGAAGGGTCCGGTTTCCGGCACTTCGCCTCAGACCCCGTTTTTTGCCCGTAGAGCAGGGGGAACGGTTTTGCGGCCCCAAATCCAGGCGGCGTTTCGCCCACCAGGCGGGCGCTGTGCAGGCGGGTTTTCACGGAGTCGGCAAGTTCAGCCGGATTTCGTGGAATCCAGGTTCCAAGAGTGACAATTCATCTATTTTAGAACGGCATCTCGTATTCGGGATTGCCTCCGCACTCGCCCCCTACCCAGCATCAAGGGTATGGTTGCAACCGGCGTGAAGGAGCATGGAAATGACAGCCGGGCGACGCAAAAGCACAGAATTCTGGTTGGCATTGCTGGAATTTGGCAATGGCGAGGAAGAGCGGCGACAAAACTGGAATCTTTACTGTCGTTTGCAATTTAGTAAGCTTCTCAACCGGTATATTCTTGCAGAATACCGCGATGAAATCTGGCAGCGAATACCTGGTCGTTCCTACTCCGGCGAAGACACGGATCGCTTCGACATCTTGGCAGACAGGTTTGGCGGTCATCCGCAGTTGGTGCATGACTCCTCCCCTCCTGACAAACCGTTCATGGACTTCACAGGGGAAGAGTTCCCGGATGATGTATCCTTCTCAGGCCGGGGACTGTTCTGGGCGGACTTCAGCGGATCTGTCTTTCGGGAGCGTGCCTGTTTTCGAGGTGCCACGTTTGTGGGCGAGGCAAAGTTCAACGAAGCCAAGTTTCATGGCATCAAGCCGGGCTTGCCTGGCGCAGCATGTTTCAGCGGTTCGTCATTTTACGGTCGCGTGCAGTTCAATGCTGTGCAATTCCCATACACAACCAAATTCGACCAGGTGACGTTTCACGATTTTGCCACCTTCCAGGCAGCAAAATTCAAGCCAAAGATTGATCGGTCTCAAAGCCAGTACGGGCTAGTGGATTTCGAGCAATCACAGTTCACGCAGGATGCCGATTTCAGCGCTGCAGTTTTTGATGTAGATGCCGAGTTTCAGAATGTGACATTCGACAGCTCCGCCGGATTTGACAAGGCCGCGTTCCGTTCCTCTGCCTCCTTCAACAACACGAAATTCAGGAACACCACTTCGTTCCGGAAGGCGTCGTTTGGCAAGCCACCGAAGTTCTTCGAAGCGGAGATCCATGAGGATGTCGACTTCAGCAAGGTCGACTGGAGCGTTGCCGAGCTCTGCTATGATCAGCGCCTTCGGCCAAGTTCGATAGAATACGATGCGGGGAATGCGGTTCGGGCCTGGGACAGGCTTGCGCTGATCATGAGCCAACAAGAGAAGTCCACGGAGCGGCATGAGTTCTTCCGGCTCAAGATGCGCGCACAACGCCGGAGGGACGGCAGCTCTCTATTGTCTCTGGCAAACTGGATTTTCGATATATCGTCGGATTACGGCTGGAGCGTCCAGCGAGCGTTTTCCTGGTGGGCCGGCCACATTGCAGTCGGTGCGGTGTTCCTCGCCGATGGTTGGCCGGCTGTCTCGAACAGCCTGATTGTCAGCTTCGCAAATTCCCTTGCATTCCTTCGACTGGGTTCCGAGGGTGGTTACCTGTACGGTCCGTACGAGACTCTCATGACAACCACCAGCCATGCAGAATGGGTTATCAATTCAATCGGAGCGTTCCACAGGCTGTCCTCGGGCTCATCCTTCTGTTCCTCGTGCTGCTGACCTTGCGCAATCGCTTTCGGCTTGGATGAAAGGCACTTCGCCCGAGAGGCCATTTTCCTGCCCATAGAGCGGGAGGAACGGTTTTGCGGCCCCAAAGGTCATCCAGGCGGCGTTTCGCTCACGAGGCGGGCGCTGTGAAGGGGGGTTTTCCGGGAGTCGGCAAGTTAAAATGATTTCTCCGGAATCCGATGCCGGAAACGATAATCCGTCCATTTCCGGAACAGATATATTCGTCTTCGGGTTTTCCTGGCGTCTGTTAATCGAACATCAATCAAAAGACAGCTACGCGATAACCCATCGAAGCCGGAATGACGCCAGAACAGGCTGCAAACAGCTCAATATTGACAGGGCAACGGCCTGCCGGCTCATTGCCTGGAAACGGGTTTAAGGGAGAATGAAATTTCGTATTCGACGAGCCGGATGTTCTCGACGGAGGATGTTGCCAGAATGAGGTCCTCGGAAATCTCGCTGGCGACGATGACGCCTCGGACCGGGGTATCCCCGGCGAGGTTCTCCCTGACCCAGCCCATGTAGCGAAGAACCTGGCCCACCACCCGGTCGTAGGCGCGGGAAACCTTGGTCTCGATCACGACGTAGGCATCATCGGTGCCGACCGCAAGAATATCGATGCGGCGCTGGCCTGCGGGAAACTCCACGCCAGTGAATGCTCCGTCCTCGTCTTCGTACAGCTTCAGTCCGGGTTCCAGAAGTCCGAGATTCTGGACGAGATAGTTTTGAAGGTCCCGCTCGAACGCGAACTTGCGCGATCCGATGTCATCGTCCTCAGGGGGCTTTTCGGGGACGTCTTTGTCTTCATCAAGATCGGTCTTGTATCGGGGGGCCGGGTCCCTCTCGGGATCCCATAGGCGAAACTCGCTCGGGCCCAACTTGAAGAACAGGTCCCAACCAGCGTCTGGCCTTATGCCGGGGTGGTGCCGGCGTTGGGGTGAATTCACCGACATGCCGTCTACATGCAACCCGACGGTGTTACTCTTGATGGCTGGATAGTGTTCGGCAAACCAGCGGACCGCATCCTTGCGAGAGAACACTTGACCAGGCTCCAGCCTTTGCGCCGCAAACTCGTGCATCAGTTCCCTGGTGGGCTTCTCGTAAATCGGCATTCTGGCTGTTTCCTTGGGCAGCGCCGGACGACGGCAGGTCATGCCCACCTTGCCGGTGCGCATGTCGTCAAAACGGCAGAAATGGCGGGAGCGATCATTGCTGTATCCATGCGCGAGTCAAGATCTTGAAGTTCAAAGGGTGTAAATCTCACATTGCGACGGCAGGCAGCTTGCTTTGGGCAAAATCGGGTGTTTTTCCCGGGTGATTTGGGCAATGGGGGCCGTTTGCGGGAAGGGACGGAAACCTGCGTCAAGTGTTTCAGCTCCATTTTCTGATTGTTCTGGCCCCGCCGAGGGCCGATTCCAGGGCCTTCAGCCCGAAATGCACGGGCAATGACCTGCGAGCGGCACGAGAAGGCACGTCCCGTTTCGGCTTTGCAAATTGACGCCGGAGCTGCGCCGCCAGGCCGAGGCAATGCTGCGGGATACCAGGGGCTACCCCTTCATCAGCGACGTGATCCGCAGCCTCTCCATCGGCCGCACCGCGTTCTATCATCACTTTCCGAAGGAGCGGATCCGGGAGCTCCGGGGTTGAGGGAAGGGGCAGGGGGCAGGGCAATTGACATGTGTGATGGCACCCCACATAGTTTCTGGCAACGGCTTTTGGAAAACTGGTGGGGACGCAAGCTCTGGCTCAGGCCGAAGCAGCCACACGTCAATGGCAAACGTCCTGCCCGGATGGAAATATCTTTGATCTTTGGGAGATGGGCGGCATTCGGCTGGGTGGCCACGGAACCAAATATCAGTTTGTAACTTGCCCGATTTGCGAATGTAAGCGGGTGATCAAGATTTCACGAAAAAATTGAGCTGGGCTTGCAGGCTTTCAGCTGTTGGCAAGCTATTGACGGCGCATCCGGGTAATCCACTTCCCGGAGACAAATCAATTTCGCACAGGGCGTCCATCCCATCAGCTTCGGCCCGTTCACCACTGATTGCATCGGCAGCCTGCGTGAGTTGTTGGTTAGTCTCCGGGAATCGTGCAATCGGGGCACATGCAATGCGGGCAACCCAATTCATGAATGCATTGGGAGAAAACAGCCTTCGTATTGCAGATCAGACAATGCAGTTCCTCTTGATCGACCATGACTGACGCATACTCTGTAATCTCCATGCGATCCGCAGCATCGATGGCTCGGTGCGGGCAACCCACCGCCAGGATGACGTGATCGGTGACAGCGCCAACCGCATGCGGCGTATTCCCGTCGATCATGTAGATTTGTCCTGCGCGCGTGGGATAGATTTTGCCACCGTAGGTTACAGTTCCTTCCCCGCCAATTGTGATCAGCAGGTGATCGCCGGGATGCGTATGAGTTGTGAAGCCTTCGCCGGCAGTCAGGCGGATCAAATCAGCCCCTAGTTTCCCGTTCGAAACCAGCGCCTCACCTGACGCCGAACTGTTCTCAACCGCAACGAGCCTTTCGCTCAGGGAAATCTGCAATCTCTGAGCGCCTTCCTCTATGCCAGCCGTTGTTGCCCATTCGATGATTTCGAGGTCAGTATTGGCAACTGCTTTACAATTGATCAATGGATTGGGCGTGAACATTGTGTTCTCCTCGGACGGTTGCGTTGAAGATACTGATCGTCAGTGGCGATGGCATTTCGATGTCCGGTTCAGCGAAGGCCATTCGATAGACTTGCGAAGAGTGGTAGAAATTCTCGAATTCGAACATCCTTCCATCGCGGTTGGTCAGTCGTACCCGGATGATGCCTCCTTCCCGACGGTCTCTCGGATACTGCTTCCAGGATACCGGTCCTTCCCGCGGAATGCGGATGTTGGTGACGATGCCGACAAACCGGCCCCTTGGCGGAGCGCCTGATGACAAGCCTTACTGAACCTCCGGAGATCGTCAGGGGTCTTTCCATAATGCAGAAGGTATGACGCCAGCACGAGGTCGACCTGTTCGGTAACGAGCAAATTTCGCATGGAGTGGTCTATACCAAAGAACTGGAGCCGGAATCCGTCGATTTCAAGTGCAGGTGAAGGATCGTCATGCCTGGTCAGGTCTGCCTGCCGAAGACCACTGCCATGGCTTTGCTCCGGTCAGCGATTGGTGCGGGAATCAGGCATCATCAAGAGGTGCGGGTTATCGCTGCCATAGGCGAAACGTAGACCAGGACATGTTTCTCGGTGAGGAGTGAAGGCGTACAGGGAGTGTCTCTCGGCGCATTGATGGATGCGGGCCTGGTTTCACAACTCAAGAACACGGTTCGGCACATGCTTGCCCAGGCGGCGCGGAAGACACTCTTGCTCGTATCTCGGAAGTCCGGACTGGTTAGCGGAACCCTCGCTTTCGCGGGAAAGTGTGAATGAAGCAGCGGATTCCCTGCATTTCCGCCCATCCGGAGGCCTCGATCGCCCGGTTTCCGGCACTTCGCCGGAGAGGCCGTTTTCCTGCCCGTGGAGTGGGGAGAACGGTTTTGCAGCCCCAAGGGTCATCCAGGCGGCGTTCCGCTCACGAGGCGGGCGCTGTGAAGGGGGGTTTTACAGGCAGTGGCAAGTTCAGCTGGATTTAATGGAATCCGGGTAATGGAAGCGGGAATTCGTCCATTTCTGGAACAAAGTTATTCGTCTTCAGGTCTTCCGGGCGTCTGTTAATCGAACATTAATCAAAAGACAGCGGCGCAAAACTCATCGAAGCCGGAATGATGATCGATTTGTTCTTCCCCGAGGAAATCCAACGAACAAATCATGCGATGCCGCAATACCGCTTTCTGTGCTGTGCAAGCAGAAAAACGGACTCTCAGGCGAGAAACTTGCTCTTCTGCGCGGCATGATATCCATCATTCACAGACAACACCGTCGCCATCAGCATCATGCATGAAAGGGTATGCCGGGTGGTCCCGCGGGACCGGGGCAATACCATGGCCCCTCGCCTCCTTGCAGGTTATCCGCCAGTTGCCATTGTCGTCCCATCGGGCAAGTGCATCCACATCGCCGGATTGGGGCGACCGTTTGGCAGGTCGCTGCGCCGCTTCGGCAACCACCTCTCCTTCCAGAACCACAAGACCGAGATTGTCGCAGTCCTCCAGCACGGCATCGATCGCCCTCGCCTCTCTTACATCGATCGACAGATCGTATTTCTGGCGGACCCGAATGATCCTGCCAACGAACCAGCAGCGGTTCAGCGGTGGCAGCCACTCGGCCGCATCATAGGCGCACTTGCCTTCCCGTCCGCATCGGTTGATCTCCGGAGTTGCAAGCGTGAGGTTCAACAGGTCGGTGGCGAACTGCTGCCTGACCTGCGGAGAAGCGGCGCAGAGGCCGCTGTCATGGGCTTCCGATGCAGCCACAATGTGTTCGATATCGGTCTGGCGGCGACTCGCAAAAGTCCGACCGGTATAAGGGCCGTAGACCCGGCCAGTCTGCGAGGCGATGATCTGCAGTTCAATGTTGGGTGGATACCGATAATCGTTCCGGTCATAGGGAGAACAGCGATGCTCGTTTGCGACCCGGATGTTGCGCCATTCTTCCGCAGCAGCTGGACACAGCCCTCCAGCGGCCATCCAGGTACCGATTGGCACCACCAGCGCCAGGATTGCAAAATTGCTGCGGATTCGTGGCATGGAAAAAATCCTCGTAATTGGCCGGGATCATAGTCGATGCCTGAATACACGGAACGACTCAAGGTCTCCTTTCTCGGGCAGGAGGTCCGGATGCCCCCAATATGGGGGCGGCTCCGGATGGGTGCAGAATGACACTCCAGGCATTTTGGGGTCAGTTACGGTCCTCTGAAGACCCTGAAACCGGCCCTCAGCGGGGCCAGAACAATCAGAAAATTGAACTGAACCGTTTAACGCAGGATTTCTTGCCACCTCCCGCAAACGACCCCAGCTGGTGGCGACGGTCCGCGAGCTCGAGGAGAGGGGGTTCGGCTTCCGCTCCCTCACCGAGGGGATCGACACCACCACCGCCAGCGGCACGCTGGTCTTCCACGTCTTCGGGGCGCTGGCCCAGTTCGAGCGGGACCTCATCAGGGAGCGGACCATGGCCGGCCTGGCCGCGGCCCGGGCCCGCGGGCGGAGGGGAGGGCGGCCGAGCAAGCTGACGCCGGAGCTTCGCCGCCAGGCCGGGGCGATGCTGAAAGACAGGAAGGGCCATCCCTTCGTCAGCGACGTGATCCGCAACCTCTCGATCGGCCGCACCGCGTTCTATCACCACTTTCCGAAAGAGCGGATCCGGGAGCTCAGGGGTTGAGGGTAGGGCGATGGACTTGCAGGAATTCACCGGCAACGAATTGCGGGCAGGCGCCTGCGAGATTGCCGTTCCCTGTACGCCAGCTGAATGGCAAAGGTAGCGTTCATCACGACGACGACTATTTTCTGGGTACAATTGGAATGCTTGGCCAATATTACGGCCAACGGAAACACCACGTGTAGGCATGAAGAGGCCCTGGCACCGAAATGCCAGGGCCAAGGGTAAGGATCGCGGATCGCGGATTCCAGCTTTGGAAGACCGGAATGGTGTTAATTGATAATCCGTATCCTCGGGGGCTGGTATGGACCCAGCCTCTCGTCCCTATTGTGTTATTCCGCACGCGTTCGCCCTTCACTCCTGACCATGTAGTCGATGTCGTTTTGGCGAGCTCTGTGCATCTTTCCGCAAGAGGTTCGGAATTAAGGTAGTGACGCCGTCGTCAGCTTTCTCTTTCGTTTTGCGATGGCCGGGACTATGCAGTCATTCGCTCTACGATTCGATGATTGCAGTTCTTTCTTCGTCTTCGTTGTGTGCATTCTCGATCTGCCTCAGTACCCTGCCAAGCGCGTTTGAAGCCCACCGCCTCACTCTCATCTTCGAATGCGTCTTCAACTTCTCTAGTGGCTCGATGTAGCTTTCGTAATACGGAACTACCGATCCGACCCAACCAAAGCTGTTCAGGTTTGATTCGACACCCTCTACAACCCCTGGAATATCTCCGAACTCATCTAACAATCTGGCCATGACGGGGTGCAGAGAACGCAGTCCATCTTGTTCATCAGGGATCCCAAGTATTGGCACGACCCCCGCTACAAATTCCGGTGCAACTTCAGGGTTAGCCGCGCACCAAGCAAACAAGGTTTCTTCCGGCAGATGAAGGATTGGACGGCCGCGATCATCAACACCGAATCCACGATCGCTTAGTACAAATTGAAGCCTCCACGATCGCAGCTCGTCCGAAATGACAGCATTTCCGACGAGCGGCCATGAAATTTCTGGAAAATCTGCCAGGAGCGCAGGTACTAGCGAAGCGAAAAGGCGCTCACTGGTTACGTCGGAGACTTGCACCAAAGCCTTTGACAACGCCAAGGCCACTTTACGCGCATCAGGATCCGTTCTTCCTTTCGCCAACATCCACTGCATGATTTCCTCGAAGTGACTGCCCTCCGTCGGCCCACCATTTGCCCCCTCCCATCGGAGCACATTATCCGCCGTCATACAGATCTGAGGGCGCAGCTTTTCCAGCCTGTCTAAATCGCCGAAGACATACATTCCCATCAGTTCAAGTCCGACGACAAAACCTTTGGAACTATGGTCCAGCATCGTATCAAACAGAGGTGAAACGACCTCAACCGGAAACTTGGCCAGCTGACCACCAAACTTCCAATAATCCAGTTGCTCGGGAGGCAATCGACCGGCTTGCAGGGATTCTATAGCCAGCTCTATATCACCCCGCAAAATGCCCATCTGCCAACATATGAATGGAAAAGCCGGCGCCATTTCTGACGAATCTGCTATGATTCGTTTGTATTCTTTCAAAACATCTGGACATCTCTTGGCCATACCGCTCAGGTATCCGGCAAGCAGGTCGAAATTGCGTATCCCTTTGGGAGCTTCAACAGTCGCCTGATAAATCATTTCCAACCATTCAACTGGATCAGGCGTCAATTCCGCAAGGTGCATCCCAAAAAGAGTGGCCATTCGATGAAAACCGCTACGCAGACTAGGCAACATGCCCCGTAGTTCGTCGGGCTGACGAAGGAGCTCACCCGCCAACTCGCGAATTGCCTCTTCCTGGCGACTTTCTCTGGCCTCCATGTCGAGTTTCTCTTCTGTCGGGAAGTGCCAGGGCATATCGGTGATAAGGTATCGCGCCCGATCTGCCAGTTCTGCCGGAGCAAGATTCTCGATGAGGCGTTTCACCCTTTTGACTGTATCCGGTGGCGCCTTTGCACTGTTGTGCCGAACAAATTGACTCAGGCTCTCCAATCCTGCTTTCCACGGGGTACCATTCACCGTCACACACTCGACAACCCTCTCTACTGCCCCGATGAAACCGTGCCTAACGAGTGAACGGAGACGATGACCGAGACCATCACGAGCGATCTCCCCGATATTGTCCTTCCGGCTCGCAACGTCTGCCAGGAGATCCAGGCATTCCTTGATGTAGTCAGTTGCGTCCTGGTTCGTGTTCGGACTCCAGGATACTCGATCAGGCTGCAGACCACGGCGTTGCGAACTTCCAAACCTGATGAAGTGATCCGTTTCGGTTGCTTTGATCAGTGCTTGGACAAGCACTGCCAGTTTTTCGGTTTCATCCGTTCCGACCGCTTCCCTGAGAAATGCCAGCCGAACCCTTCCGTCGGCTTCGGTTGCGCCCAGAAACATAGGGAAAAGAGCACAGAACTGACCGGTCGCATTGTTCGCCAGATTAGGCTCATTTTCAGCAACAGCAAGGCGGAGAAGCAGTTCAGCCCCTTCCTCAAAAGTTTCCCGGTCAAAACAAACCCTTTCAAGCGCTGACACCAAGTGGCGTCGAGTGCGCCCGTCAATTGCCGCCAGATCTTCCGTATTGCCTAGTGAGCGTTCAATCTGTTTGACGACCGAGTCCGGATCAATCTCTGCGAGATTCGACAAGACTTCAGCGTGGCTCGCACTTTCACCGCCCTCCAGATTTCCGAATGGACCGCCGCGGCGGCATACGTGAACTACAACGTCCCTGGAGATGTCGGTTTCTCCAAGCCAAACCAATTGACGGGCCGCGAGAATCCGCAATTCACGCGGTTCCAGACCAGACAACACCATGTCCCAGTCTGTTCGACTCCAATCGTGCCATTGTCGTTCAGCCAGTTTCGCGGCCACGGGGCGAGGCTGTATTCTGACGAATCTCCCTCTACGTTGAGCCACACCACACAGGATCAGTTCCTTGGTACCGCTCCTCAGTTCTGATTCAGTTAACGATGTTTCGATTCCAGCAATCCCATTGAGTTGTTCAAATGAAGCGTCGTCGTGCCAAATCAATCCGAACACAGACAGGAGCCTTGCCGTCTTTTCCACCAATGGCGCTTCTTTGGGATCCCGACCCAGAATGAATGCCTTGACGAAATGGTCTTTGGTTGCGTGCACGACCGGGTGTTTTCGGGTCCATGCCTCACCGACGCGTACCGCTAATCCCGGATAGCCGTCAGCGAACCGGGCCAATCGCTGCCTGGTGTCTTCGTCCAGACCGCGTGCCTGGCGTGCGAGAACACCCTCGGTAACGGCACGCGATGCTACATCAACGACAAAGGTTGTCTCGTTCGGAACACCCGTGTCGACCTCGTTGTCAATTGTAACCAGCGAAAGTCGACTTCCTGTGCAAGCTGTCAAATTCGCGAGCGTCTCGTGCTCCGTCGGCGCACAACGGTCAACAACCACGACAGCGCGAGCTCTCATGTCCGCCCAGGTTTGGACAACATGATTAACTGCCGCCCAATCGGCTTCCGATCTATCGGCATAAAGCACGATACTGCTGAGACCTCGCCCATCGTCGTCGCCGGAGCCTAACGCTTCCAGAACAAGCCGGGACTTCCCGATGGCCGAGAGTCCGACTACGCGGACAATTCCCTTTGGCTCTCCCACTCTCTCCAGCAGAAAAGACCGCATTTCTTGGAGACGTTCATCTGGGACCCATGGAGAACGCTCGTACTCTCCGCTTCGCGCCCAGTGATTCCACGAATGGAAAGGCCCAATTGTTCCCGGTTGGGTCAGTTCGATCACCCAGCTTGCAACAGCAGGATGACGATTTACCCACACCGCGATCTCGTTTGCCCCGCGAAACTGAACCTGTTTGTCTTCAACGTGTAGGCCAGCGTCCCGAAGTGCACTTCGAATTCTGACCTCGCGCTTCTCAATATCCTGTTTAACGTAGGGGTGGGCACAGAGCATGACATAGTGACCGCCGGCCTCAAGTGCCTTGCGAGCCATCTCCTTGACCTCGCCCCTCTTGGATCGAACCTCGTTTCCCGCTTTCGATGGCGTGATCTTACCGGCCTTTAGCTGAAACTGCGTTAGCCGGCTGGGAAGAAATGGCGTATGATCAGGTCCTTGCCTCCACTCGATCCTTCCATCCTCGCCTCCATCAGGCACCGTGATGTTGTCAGCAACATGGATTCCGTCAACTGGAAGGCCGTAATCCACGGCTTCTGCGACGAGCAGCCTTTCTAACAGCAAGTGAACCAATTTATCAGTCAGAGCCGCAATATGTTCGCTGGATACCTCGAACGGACGAGGCTCGTTCATTCCAGTCATGGGACGTGACTGATTCCCCTTCAAGGAAGCGATCATTTCCGGATGAGTGCCCAACAGCCGCAACAGTCTCACAAGTGAAGCGGCAGGCTTTACGGATCCTGCCTCGTATTTGGTGAATGCTCGCGGCCCCCCACCCAGGAGTTCGCCAGCGTCGGCCTGCGAGAGACCGAGGTCTTTCCGAATGTCGCGAATCTCCTCCGGGGAGATTTCATCGTTGATTTTCTGCATGTAACACCACAATGATTGCTATGCTATGAATAACACCATACTGGTCCTACAGATGAAATACAATGGCATTATTGCATGGCCTCATCGTAAAGTTTGTACGCTGGATTACTCTAAGAAAGAACAAACCGGGCACGTTTAGGTTCAACGGAACGACTTGGCGGCTGAGAGACGGCCAGGGCGCAGTCGTTCGGCAATGCAAGGACAGATTTCCTGCTATCCGGAGACCTCAATCGCCCGGTTCCCGGCACTTCGCCC
The DNA here is from genome assembly GCA_963664715.2 of Paracoccaceae bacterium. Taxonomy (GTDB): domain Bacteria; phylum Pseudomonadota; class Alphaproteobacteria; order Rhodobacterales; family Rhodobacteraceae; genus JAPOXR01. Next base: position 103,508 of record CAXXUY010000001.1, on the reverse strand, counting down.
GAGAGCCCGTTTTTCTGCCCGTAGGGCAGGGGGAACGGTTTTGCAGCCCCAAGGTCATCCAGGTTGCGTTTTGCCCACGGAGCGGGCGCTGTGAAGGGGGGTTTTATAGGTAGTGACAAGTTCGGCCGGATTTCGCGGAATCCGGGTAATGGGAGCAGGAATTCGTCCATTTGGGGCGGGCTCTGCTATAAGGAAACCACCAAAATCCCAAGGACGTGCACTAGGAGCCTGTCGGATTTGGCCATGGATTTGCAGTGATTTCCTGTCTTTTTCCACAAGATATGGTAGTATCGGGCAGTGAATGAACAGTCTGGAGGATGATGTTGTGTCGATCAGGTTCCAGTGGGCCAATCGTGACGAGGTCTGGCTGTTGCCACCTTCGATCCAGGAGTGGCTGCCGGACGATCACCTGGCCCGCTTTGTCGTCGAGATCGTCGAATCCCTGTGTAGGTTCCTGAATTAATCCGATCTGATCGGCACGTTCCTTCCCGGATATCTTCGTGCACGGATTGCCAAGTTTCCGGTACAATGCGGGACGCCGGCACCTGCCGTTTCCTTTCCCGGCAGCCGCTTTCCGGCAGCGGGAAAGTCCGGCCGCTGTCGCATTGCCTTGCGCTCCTTTCGGGCGAAAGTGATCCGCAGGTGATCCGAAGCAGGAAAGGGTGGCCCGCGCGAATGACACTCGCCGGGCCGCGGACGACCAGTTCAGCTATTGTTGGTGACAGGACTGACCGCCGAGGAATACGTTAGCACGGAAGCCTGGCGCGACGCCAGACTGGAGGTTTGCCCGAACCATCCGGACGGCGGCTGCTCCCTGGCCAGTCATGGCACCTACGAGCGCAAGACCCCTGCGGGCACGCGGATAGCGCGCTGGTACTGCCGGGAGTCCCACACCACCTTCAGTCTCCTGCCGGAATTCCTGGCGGCGCGGACGCCGGGGACCCTGGATCAGGTCGAGGAGGCCGTGGTCGCTTTCGAGACGGCGCCGGGCGTGCAGGCGGCGGCGCGGCAGGCCCGTCCGGGCCACCACATCTCCGATCGCGGGGCCGAGCGGCGCTGGATCCGGTGGCGGGCCCAATCCATCCACCGCTTCCTGGCCATCGTCATCGGCCTGTTCCCGGACCTGTTTCAGGGCGCGGCGCCGGAGATCGCCGCCTTCCGGGCGCGGCTCGGCACCGAATCCGTCCTGAGAGAGCTGCGCGGCCTCTGCGCCGCCCACCTGCAGCACCTGCCGCCGCCCGTCGGATTCCGTCCCCCCGGAACCGGCCACGGTACCGTACGGGGCCCGCCAACACTCCGTGACCCCTGATCCTTGCGTCCCGGGTTCCGCAGACTGGTCGAATCGGGGCCGTGGAGCCCCGGAACGGCAAGGAGACCCACATGACGAAAGATGACGACAGCCTGCGACGGGACGTCGCGCTCTTCAGGTACGGACTGATCGCGGACCTGCTGGTCCAGCCTGCCGGCAGCCACGAGATCGTGGCAGGCCTCCGCGACCGGGCTGCGCGGGACCACGTGATTCCGGGCACGAACCGCACCCGCGTCGGCGAGCAGACCATGCGCGACTGGATGCGCCTCTACCGGTCCGGCGGCTTCGACGCGCTCTTCCCGAAGCGGCGGCGCGACGACGGAAAGCCGCGGCGGCTGGCGGTCGAGGCGTCCGAGGCGCTGATCGCCGTGAAGCGGGAGAACCCCGCGTTCAGCGTCCGCGACGCCATCGCCCGGGTCCGGGAGGACGGCGACGTCCCCGCGGACGTGCCCCTGCCGCCCTCGACCGTTCACCGCCTCCTGTCCCGCGAAGGGCTGATGGGGAATGACGACGGAGCGCCGCCGCAGGACCGGCGGCGCTTCGAGCACCCGAACGCGTGCGATCTCTGGATGTCGGACGTCATGCACGGCCCGAAGTGCGGCGACGGGCACGGGCGGCGGCGCAAGACGTATCTCCTGGCGTTCATAGATGACTGCACGCGAGTCGTCCCGCATGCGGCCTTCGCGTTCTCGGAGAACACCGCCGCCTTCCTGCCGGTGTTCAAGCTTGCCCTGCTGAAGAGGGGCTATCCCAGAAAACTCTACGTCGATAACGGTGCGAATTTCCGCTCCCGGCACCTGGCGCTCGTCTGCGCCAGGCTCGGCGTCGTCCTGATCCATGCGCGGCCCTGGCAACCTTCTGGAAAGGGAAAGATCGAACGCTGGTTCAGGACTGTCAGGCGCAGCGTCCTGGAGAGGCTCGAGGACGGGGACACCCGCGACCTCGAAGCCATGAACCGCCGGCTTCACGCCTGGATCGAGGGCGAGTACCACGCCCGCCCCCATCGCGGCCTCGGCGGCATGGCCCCGCTCGACAGGTGGTCCGCCACCGCCGGCGACGTCCGCCATCCCGGCCCCGGGCTCGATCTCGACGACCTCTTCCTGTTCGAGGCGAAGCGCCGGGTCGCGAAGGACCGCACCGTCAGCCTCAGGAGCCGTGCCTACGAGGTCGATCCCGCCCTCGTCGGCGAGACCGTGACCCTGCGCTTCGATCCGGAGGCGCCGGCCCGGCCCCTCAAGGTCGTCCATGACGGCCGGGACGCCGGGCTGGCGACGCCCCTGGACGTGCATGCCAACGCCGCCGTCAGGCGCGGCGAAGGCCGGGACGGGCCGCCGGCCTCGTCCATCGCCTTCCGCGACCTCGGCAGGAACGGGGAGGACGGGCGATGATCCGGAAGCACTTCGCCTTCACCCGAGAGCCGTTCACGGACGGGATCGAGGCCGACGAGTTGTTCGAGCATCGCGCCCATGCCGAGGCCGGCGCCCGGATCCGCCACCTCCTCGATCTCCGCGGCATCGGCCTGCTCACCGGGGAGGTCGGATGCGGCAAGACCACCGCCTGCCGGCACGTGATCTCGACGCTGCATTCCGGGCTCTACCGCGTCGGCTACGTCGCGCTGACGACCGGAAGCGTCCTCGACATCTACAACATGATCGCCTGGGCCTTCGGGCTGGAGGTCCAGCGCTCCCGCGCCGCCGCCTACAGCGCCATCCGCGCCGAGATCTCCCGCCTGGCCCGGGAGGCCCGGCAGACGCCGGTGCTGGTCGTCGACGAGGCCCAGCACCTGCGGCCCGAGATCCTCGAGGAGCTGCGGCTCCTCACCAATTACGACATGGATTCCGACAACCGGCTCTGCCTGCTGCTGGTCGGGCTCAGCGAGATCCGCAAGCGGCTGGCCATGGCCATGTGCGAGTCGCTGGCGCAGCGCCTGGTGGTGCGCTGCCATCTCGGCGGCCTGGAGCGCGACGAGGTGGAGCCCTACCTGAAGCACCGGCTGAAGCTGGCGGGCGCCGCCGACGTCCCGGTCTTCGCCCCGAACGCCGTCGAGGCGCTGGCGCAGGCGGCGCGGGGAATGCCGCGCCGGGTAAACCGGATCGCTCATTACGCTCTCTGTGCCGCCGCCGCCGGCGACGTCCGCCAGGTCGACATCGAGCATGTCCAGAGCGCGGTCGAGGAGCTGAGTCCATGACCCGGAGGGAGCAACGGGCGCTGGCCGACACGCTCAGGACCCTGCCGCTCGAAGAGGTCGCCGCCGCGCTCGGCTATCGCCGGGACCCGCGGGACCGCGCGCGGTGGAAGCGGAAGGGGTCCGTCATCAGCCTGACGGGCGCGAAGTTCTTCGACCACATCCTGCAATCCGGCGGAGGCGGGGCGATCGACCTGGCCATCCATGCCCGTCAATGCGGCTTCCGAGACGCCCTCCGCTTCCTGTCGGGCCTCGGCCATGCCGGCCACGGTTCCGCCGCTCCGGTCCCGAACCGCGCGGCGGAACCAAGACTCCCGCCGCGCGCGGCGCACAACTGGCCCGCGGTCCGCGACAGCCTCACGCGGGTCCGCGGCCTCGATCCCGGCCTGCTCGACGACGGCTTCGCCGCCGGCCTGGTCTACGCCGACGACCGCCGGAACGCCGTCTTCGTCGCCCGTGACGCCACGGGCCGGGCGACCGGAGCCGAGATCGTCGGCACCCGCCACCGGGACGGCGAACGGTGCTTCAAGGCCATGGCGCCTGGATCGCGCAAGGCAAGGGGCGGGTTCTGGATGGCGGCGAAGGACGGGGAGCCGGCCTCGGCCCTGCTCGTCGAGAGCGCGATCGACGCGCTCTCCGTGCTGACGCGGCCGCCGCCCGGTGCCGGACACTTCCGGGTCGTCTCGACCGCGGGCGTCTGCACCGCCGTCCCGCCATGGCTGGAGGCCTTCGGCCTCAAGCGCATCGATTGCGGCTTCGATTCCGACACCGCGGGGGACAGGGCCGCAGACGCCCTCGCGCAAAGCGACATACGGGTCCGGCGGGTCCGGCCGGACGGTGCCAAGGACTGGAACGACAGGATCCGGAGACCCGAGACGGCGCCCGCGCCAGCCTGAAAGAGGTCCGGCCGAACCTGATGATCGCGGCAGCCGCCGCCGCCATCGCCTTCCGAAAACGCCGAGGCAGTCGCCGTGCAGACCTCCGGTCGCCGGAAAGGAAGGCGTGCGGATCGAACCTGAACTGGAACCAATGCCAATGTCCGGAGATGTCGGAAAACCGTGGGAAGAAACACCCGAACCTGCACGAAACGATCCGGGAAATCCGCAACGGATCAATCAGAAATACAACACCTGGATCTGGACAAGATCACCGGCGTCTACCGGCATGGCGGCAAGCCGGCCTATTGCCCGGTGATGATGACGGCGCTGCTGTTTTACGGCTATTCAACCGGCGTGCATTCGAGCCGCAAGCTGGAAGCGGCGACGCATGACTCGGTGGCGGTGCGCTATGTCACCGGCAATCTTCATCCCGACCATGACACCATTGCCCGTTTCCGCAAGCGCCACCTGCCTGCCCTGCAGGAGCTGTTTGTCCAGGTGCTGTCAATTGCCCGCACCATGGGCATGCTGAAGCTTGGCCATGTCAGCCTCGATGGCACCAAGGTGAAGGCCAATGCCAGCCGCCACCGGGCGATGAGCCATTTGCATATGGAGCGCATCGAGGCGCAGCTGAAGGCGCAGGTCGCCCGGCTGCTGGAACTGGCCGAGGCGGCGGACGGGCAGGAGTGCGCTCTCGACATTCCCGAGGAACTCGGGCGCCGGCAAGAGCGCCTGGCGAAGATCGCCGAGGCCAGGAAGGAGATCGAGGCCCGCGCCGCGGCCCGCCATGCAGCCGAACAGGCGGCATACGAGGAGAAGATGCAAGAGCGGCGCCAGCAGGAACGGGAACGGGGAGGCAAGCTCGGCGGCAGGCCGCCGAAGCCGCCGGTGCCGGGCCCCCGCCCCAGGGACCAGATCAGTTTCACCGACCCGGATTCGCGGATCATGCCGTCATCAGGAGGCTTCGAGCAGGCTTACAACGCCCAGGCATCGGTGGACCATGGCAGCCACCTCATTGCCCATGCCCATGTCAGCCAGAGACCGAATGATGTCGACGAGATGGCACCGGCGCTTGCCGCGCTCGAGGATGTCGGCAGCCCGGCTGGCATCGTCGCCGATACCGGATATTTCAGCCGCGCCAATGTTGAATTGTGCGACGATCGGGGCATCGAGCCCCTGATTGCTTCCGGCCGGCAGCACCACAACCGTCCACTCCGGGAGAGAAGGGTGCCGGTGACAGAGCCTCCTGCCGATGCCGATGCGGTTGAGCGGATGAAGCACCGGATGGGCTCTGCCGAAGGGGAGCGGATCTACGCGAAGCGCAAGGCCGCCGTCGAGCCGGTCTTCGGAATCATCAAGAGGGTCATGGGCTTTGACCAGTTCAGCCTGCGCGGCATCGAGGCTGTACAGGGCGAGTGGAGCCTGGTCTGCACGTCATGGAACCTGAAGCGCATGCACCGGCTGCTGTTGGGCGGACATGCGGCGGCATGAAGGGCAAAGGAGCATGGCTTGAGAACAGGAATTGCAGCCCTGGCAGGCAGAATTGTCGGCAAGGCTGGCCGCCGAGGTGGGTCCGGGCGCCGGTCACCGGTGAAATTCGACCCGGAGCCGATGAAGATGTGCAGGCATTCAGACGCCATGGACACCGCTTTCAATGCCGGTATTTCGACAGGCTCCTAGTCTCCTGAATCTGAAATTCGCATCAAACCTCTTCGCTCACGCCGAGCTTGTTCGCCTTGAGACAGAACCTCCTGACTGACGCAAGGATCTCGTCGGCGGATTTGACCCACTTGTAGGGCTTCGGCTTCTCGTTGTGCGCGTCGATGAAAGACATGATGTCGGCGTTGAGCTCCGCAACCGAGAGGTGAACGCCTCTCTGCAGCTTCTTCCTGGTCAGTTCCGCAAACCAGCGCTCGACCTGGTTGAGCCATGACGCCGAGGTCGGCGTGAAGTGGACATGCCAGTGCCTGCGGCGGGCAAGCCACGCCCTGACCTTCTCCGTCTTGTGCGTCGCGTAGTTGTCCATCACCAGATGAACGTCCAGCCCTTCGGGAACCGCCGCCTCGACCTCCTCGAGGAAGCCGAGGAACTCCGTGGCGCGATGGCGCCTGCTGCACTTGCCGATCACCGCGCCGGTGGCCACGTCGAGCGCGGCGAAAAGCGTTGTCGTGCCGTGGCGGACATAGTCGTGGGTTCTCCGCTCGGCCACCCCCGGCGCCATCGGCAGGACCGGCTGCGTCCGGTCCAGCGCCTGGATCTGCGACTTCTCGTCGACGCACAGGACAACCGCACGGTCCGGCGGGGCCAAGTAGAGCCCCACGATGTCCTGCACCTTGTCAACAAACAGCGGGTCCCTCGAAAGCTTGAACGTCTCGCTCCGGTGCGGCTTCAGGCTGAACGCCGACCAGATCCGGTGCACGGTCGTGTGCGACACCCCCGTCTTCTCGGCCATGCTCCGGACCGACCAGTGCGTCGCATCCTTCGGCATCGTGTTCAGCGTCAACTCCACCACCTCCGCCACCTTGTCGTCTGTCACGGTGCGGGGCCGACCGGAGCGGTACTCGTCCGAGAGGCCCCCGATGCGCTTCTCGGCGAACCGCCTGCGCCACTTGCCGACAGTGTGCTCGTGAACGCCGGTCCGCCCGGCGATCTCCCTGCTTCGGAGCCCCTCGGCACACAGAAGGATGATCCTGCAACGGTCGGACAGCGACCTCGGCGATTTGTGCCTTCGGACATGCGCCTCGAGAAACTCGCGCTCCTCCTCGCTCAGCACCACTTCCACTGCCTTGCCTCTCATCGAACTGCCTCCTGTTGGTGTCACTTGCCGCTTTGATAACAACTATCGTTACAGAAGACTAGGGATTGTGGTTGTTCAAACCTTTGTTGGGGTAAAGTCAATTTCAGACGTAACTGCTCGGGCCATTTTTTCGGAATTCTGGGTTGGTCTCAAGCCATTTCTTCGGCCTTGCCCATGAGCGCGATCTGTATGGCGGTCATGGGGTTGTAGCCCTTGTATCCCATGGACTTCAGGTAGCTTGAGATGCGGCAGTAGGCGTCGGCATATTTCGTCGACCGGAAGCAGCCCGAGACCTTCTGCTTGACCTTGGCCATCCGGATGTCGCGTTCGCTTCGGTTGTTCGTGAACGGCACTTCGGGACTTTGCGCGAACCGAAGGATTTCGGCTTCATGGCACTTGAAGGCCTCATGCAGGTTCTCGGCGTCCGACTTCGCGACGCGGCCGCGCTTGCCCTTGATGCGGGGCGGCGGCTTCGGGAGTTCCCGCCTTCCCTTGGTCAGGATGGTCCGGTAGCGCTTTCGCAGGGCCTTGAGTTCCGGCTCGGCCAGCACCTTGTCCGGGTTCTCGCGCACCTTGCGGGCGGTTTCCTTGAGCAGCCTCTTCATGTTCCTGGCCCAGGCATGGTTGTTGGAGTCGATGACGAACTGGAGATCGCGCAACAAGTGGCTGCCGCAGAGCGCGTGGTCGCAGCCTTCGCAGGACAGATAGCTGGCCCAGCGGTCGTGGACCAGGGTTCCGCCGTAGCGGGGGATGATGCCGATGTCGTCCATGGCGTCGCGGCCCCGCTTGGGATGGCGGAACGCCAGCGTCAGGTCGCCGGCGCTGCAGCTGTGCAGCCAGTGGTTCTTTCCGTCGATGCGTATCGAGGTTTCGTCGGCGTGCAGGACCGGCGAGGCGAGCAGCCGCGCTGTCGCCCGTTCCTCCCATTCGGCCAGGGCCTCGTGCAGGCGCCAGATCCAGGCCAGCAGGGTCGCCTCGGCGATGGCGGTTCCGACGAGCGCCTTCATGGTCTGCGCGACGCGCCGGAGCGGGACCATCTGCGCGGCCAGCAGGTGCGTCGCGAAGGCAACGGTTTCGTGTCCGTACTGCAGGGGGCCGGGCATCGCGTCGGGAAAGGCGCCCCGGGTCTCGGCACCGCAGTCCGGGCAGGTCTTGATCTCGGCGTCGACATGCTCCGTGCGGACCTCGAAGACGATGTCCGTCAGCGTGCGCCTCTCGTGGCCGGCGCTGTCCGCCCCGGCCATGTCCCGGCCGCAGCCGGAGCACTCGGTGACCGCCGACACCCTGGTCTCGGTGACCTTGCGGACGCTGGCATTGTCGTGGACCTTCGGGTCCTGGCCCTTGCCCTTGGCGCCGGGCCTGCCCGTTGCCGTCTCGTCGGGCGGGGTCTGGGAGCTCGGCAGGCCGGAGTTCCCCGATCCCTTGCGCGTGGTCTTCTCCATGAACACGGTCAGCATCAGCTGCATCAGCATCAGCAGGCCGCTGAAGAGCACTTCGCACTCCGGGCTGACCTTGCCCTGCTCGCGGAGATCGTGGAACCGCGTCCGGAAGGCGTCGAATTCCTCGCGCACCGAGACCGTGTTCACCGCCGGCATCACTCCGCCTCCACCGCCATGATCGCCGAGACCACCGCGAGGCGCTCGCCCGGCGGCATCTTCCGGTAGCCCTCCGCCCAGCGGGCGGCCTTGCGCTTGATGCGCTGGCGGTCGGTCCTGTCCCGCCCGGCATGGCCGGCACAGTGCATCCGGTCGGGGGTGAAGTTGAACCAGACCACCTCGGTGCGGACCTGGCCCTGGGTCGACACCTGAAGCGCGATCCGGCGCCAGTCCCGCAGCATGTCCTCGTATAGCGCCGAGGGGTGCCCCGAGACCATCACCTGGCAGGGCAGGCCCTTGAGCAGGTCGAGGAGCGCGACATGGTCGGCCTCCGCGTAGTCGTGGCGGTACCGCCGTCGCGACCGGCGGGTCGCGCGCAGGTATGGCGGGTCGCTGTAGACCAGTTCCGTGCCCCGGAACGGAAAGCCGGCCAGGAACGCGTGCGCACAGCCGTGGACAAGCTCCACCGGGTAGCCGCACTCGAACCCGTCAATCGCGCGCCGGTCGCGGTCGATCCCGATGCTGCGCGCCGCAGGGGCCTTGCGCTTCATCAGCGCGCCACCCCCGAGATGAGACTCCAGATAAAGATCGTGCGGCGGGAAAAGTCCCAGAAGCATCTGGCACAGTCCGCTCGTCGCCTTGGATCCGAAATATCCCATCAACGGTTCCCGTCGCTCACGGGAACCGCCGATAACCGGATCCATCTACGGTGTCAACTCCCCTCGCCACCGGCGTCCCGTCCAGCAGGCCCTGGCCAGTCAGCGCCGTCAGAAATCCCGCCGGATGTCACCCCGACATCGTTCCAGAAAAAGGGGGCGAGCAGTTACGATATGGTTTGATTTGCCCAAGTCCACCGTCAGGCATTGCTTGCCTCATTCGTTTGGTCTCAAGACTTTGCTTAAATCAGCCATTCCGTTTTCCCAAGTAGACTGTTCTTGATTTCTATCTCGTACGACTGCGAAACCGACTCGCCGTCGATATCGAGGATCACGACCTTAAAGAAGTGGTCAACGAATGGATGGAAGCCAATGCTGACTGGGTAGCAACCTGGGTGCAGTAATCGGTTTCTTCTGAATGAGGGTAGGCCTCCCGCATTCCATTTTTGGACGTCTTTTCTGATGTTGTATTGCTGGTTTGCAAGACATCTCAATTCCACTTATCACACCGGACTTCTTACCTGACGGCAGATACACGATGACTTGGCTGTTTTTCATCGATGAGAGCGGGCACGACCACAAGACGATGCCCTACGAGGTGCGTGGTGGTTTTGCAATTCATGTCAGCCAGCTTTGGCCTTTTGTACAAGAAATGCAGCGCCTGGAAACCCAGTGCTTTGGTTGTCGGCTTGCCAAGGAGGTTAAGGGATCAACCCTGATAGGTCGCAAGCAGTTTCGTTTTGCTTCTCAGGGCGAACTATTTCCTGACCGGCAAAGACAGAAACTTTGTAGATCATTTCTGATATCAGGACGGTCGCCGCGGCGGGATGAGTTCACTGCTTACGGTCAAGCTTGCCTGCGTATGGCCTGTGAAATCGTTGAACTTCTCAAGAAATCGGAGGCTGTCCTGTTCGCGACAGCTATCCCGCGCGGTGTCCAAAAACCACCAGGATTCCAGGCCGATAGCTATCTACGCAAGGACGCAGTGTTCCTGTTCGAAAGGTTCTTCTATTTCCTTATGGAAAAACAGGAACATGGTGTACTTGTCATGGACGAAACCGACAAGCACGAAGATCGGCGCTTTGTTGCGCGCATGGAAAGATACTTCACGCGAACGGACACCGGTAAGAACCGGACTTCCTGGATCGTGCCGACACCGTTTTTTGTTTCGTCCGACATGGCTGCCACCATCCAGGCAGCGGACCTTTGTATTTACGCGATCAATTGGGGTTTTCGCCTACCTAACCGAGGCATGAATGCACAGCGACGCGACGATATTGCCAATATGTTTGGAACTGGCTTGGATGCACTTCAATATCGCGGTCAGGTGGCTCGTAATGGTCGCGTGTTCGATAGCTACGGGATTGTCTATGTCCCCGATCCTTATGAACCGCGTACAAGTACATGAAAAAGAGGCAATGCCCTTTACTGACCTTCCCATAAGCCAAAGCTACAGGTGTCATCCAGGCCGAGCCTCCGAAGTGAATATGACTCTCACATCGAAAAAAGTCAAGAAGATCTCTGAACCCAGACGATCGCATTGCAGATTTGCGCCATTACCCTGTCCGAATTGGCTGTCCGCAGCATACACCCTGTCCGCAATGTGTTGAAGCCTGTTTATGGACAGGGTTCCGGCTGGGTGTCCGCAACCGCTCGTTTTGTTTTCCCCGTCAGGGGCTTTTGGTAAGGAGGTCCATGAACATGAAGCATCCCGTTATCACAGTCCTCGTGGCACTGAGTATTGCCTTGGTTTTTGGTGGGCGAGTCGATGCCTGGATCCCCGGTCCCATATTCGGCAAACTGTCAGAAGCCGGAATTGTCTATCTTTCAAGGTTGGCCGCCAAGCCTGCCGGCGTGAAGCAAGTCGGAGAAATACTGGGCAAACGAAACCTCCCTGATCACGTGCTCGAAGACACATGGATGCGCATCGCCATTAACCAGGAAAAGATTTCCAGAACCGATGCCAAAAAAATGTTCGACCGCCTGAGCGGAGTCCCGGGGTTTCGCACCAACCTTCGGAAGATATGCGGGAACAACCCGAGCGGCACCATAGGACATTTGAACGAACTGGAAATCGCTCAAACCGCGGTCAAACATGGTGCCAAGGTCCACGGGATAGGACTAAAATTCGCAGATCCAGCAAAATCGGGTGTCACTGACATTGATGTTGTTCTCGAACAACGGGGCAAGATCTTCGCGATCGAGGCAAAGAAATACTCCACCGGGCCGCTGCCCATGGACAGCTTCCGGGCGGACATGGATACCCTTGTCGAATTCAGGAAGAATTCCGGCAGCGGCCGGGTGGTACCGGTCTTTTCAATAACGCAGGTTCCGCGGGACATTGATCTCAGGATTCTCGCGGCTGAAGCCCGGAAGAGAGATGTTCAACTCGTGACCGGAACTCCCGAAGAGCAGGTGCTGCAGATTCTGCATTTGTCGAGAATCATGTAGCTGCAGCCCGAAAGAAGCGTTCCGTCAACTTCGGTCAGTAGTTTGCCACCCAATCAAACCCTCCGTGCAACAATGCCGGGGAACCCCGGCCATATGAAACGAAGGTGAAGTATCTCTCGTGGAAAGCCTGACAGACCTGATTGTACCAGCCCATTTCATGGAAGTCTGCCACACGCACGGAATTGCGTCATTTGAATCAATCTACCGCGCTTCCAGCTGTGCTTCCTGGGCAGTTGCCGCTGTTTTCGCGATCGGAGCGGGTGCGTTTGTCATCTTTACCGGAGGCCTGGGTTCCGGCTCGGTGGCTGTCGTCGGGACATGGGTCGGCGGACTTATGGGATATTCCGGGGCTGCCGCCACAAGTGCCGGCTTGGCCTTTCTCGGAGGCGGATCGATCGCAGCCGGCGGTTTCGGCATGGCCGGGGGAGCCGCCATTCTCACAGCGGCACTCACATTCAGTACCGAGTTGGTGTTTGACTACACATTCAACCGGGCAGTATCCGGGTATGACTACCGGTCACTGGCCGACAGCAGCAGAAACCTGCCGACCCTTCCTTTGCCGATTAATGAGACTGGCCCGGAAGCCTATCAATCAGGACTGACAGTTCTGGAGGATATTGACAGAAACCGGCTCCAGGACATTTTGAATACACTTGGTTGCAAGACATCGATTTCGACGTGTCCGGAGTCCCCACTGCCAACCGAGATTGAAGACAGCAGGCAGAAAAAGATCCTGCAAGCCATGGAAGCAGTCAATGAAACCAGCCAACCCACAAGGCAGGAAGACCGAGCGAGGGTCCAGACTTTGCTATCCCTGCTCCAATTTGTGTCGAACGACTACCAACAGGCCAAGTCTCATGCTTTTCGTGCGATGTTCGAGCACATTGAGGCGGGCCTGGAAAAGACGGATCGAACGCTGCCAGAATTCATTACCGCTACCGCGACCCTGTATGATGAGGATGTTTCACACTCTGACTCCCTATACTGGCTGAACCGATCAATTCTCCTGGAACCGGACAATCCACTCATTCCCTTGATGTTCTCGATCTACCTGGACAGGCTGGTCCACATCTCTGACAGAAGTTCATGGAATGACAGGGTGTTGCACAATTCTCTGGTAATAGGGGCAACTTGCCGGGAATTTGATTTTCCTTGAGTTGTTGTTCTGCACTGGCGGCGTGGGGTTCTGATCCGGAATCCTCGACTGTCCCCCTGTCTTCCGGCATAGTCTGATCCGGGGCATTCAGGGGATTCCACTGCGAATCGTCCTGTGATTCAATGGGGTATGGGTGATTCGCAGACAGATCGCCGAGCCGGTGCCAGCCATGCGGCGCTGATGGCGGAACTCTCGTCCCTTCGGGATTTGCTTGCAAAGAGAGACAATCAGCTCGGCAGTCTTGTCGATCAACTCAAGGAGAGGGACAACCGGCTTGCCGAACAGGATGAACGGCTTGCGGAGTTGACCGGGTTGATCCGGGACCTGCGGGACGAGATCAGGTTGCTCAAGAACCTGCCGCGGCGTCCGGAACTGAAGCCGAGCGGTCTGGCCGCATCCGGCGCCTCCGGAGCCGGCCGGTCGAAGACGCAGGGCAAGGGCTGAAAGAAGGGCCGGGGCCCGCGGCGCCGGAACCCGAACCTGCACCGGCGCGACGAGAGGGTCGCCCTCGAGGACGTGCCCGAGGGTGCGGAACGCAGGGGCTACCAGGCACACACTGTCCGCGACATCGTGTTCCACGCCGAGGAGGTCACCTGGCTGCGGGAGGTGTGGCGGTTTCCGGACGGCAGCCGCCATGTGGCGCCGCTGGCGCCGGGTGTGTCGGCGGGACGCAGCCAGTATGGTCCCGGCGTCAAGGCGCTGGTGATCATGCTGTATCACCAGTGCCAGTCGACGGTGCAGCGCATCGCGGCATTGCTGAACGGATTGGGCCTTGAGATATCCGCTCGCCAGGTGGGGCGGTTCCTGAACGGGGACACGAGGGTCATCGTCGAGGAGCAGCAGGAGGTGCTGAGGGCAGGCATGGAGAATGCGGCATGGATCAATGTCGACGATACCGGTGCCCGGCACAGGGCGGCAAACGGCTATTGCACGGTGATCGGCAACGATGTCTTCACCCATTTCAGGTCGACCGGCTCGAAGAGCCGTCTCAACTTCCTCGAATGTCTCTGTGCCGGTGACGTGGCCTACAGCGTCAATGATGCCGGGCTCGAATACATGCGGCGCATGAAGCTGACAGGAAAGGCGGTCCGGCGTCTCGCCGCGGACCGGCAGCGGCGCTTTGCCGATGCCGATGAATGGCGGACCCATCTGGCCGCACTCGGCATTGACCGCATGAAGGTGTTTCCGGACCCGGTGAAGATCGCCACCGAGGGTGCGCTCCGGGGCAACATCTGCGATGCCGGTCGCATTGCCGGGACCGTGATCCTGAGCGACGATGCCGGCCAGTTCAATGTCGGCGATGCCCACTCTCTCTGCTGGGTTCACGCCGAGCGACTGGTTCGCAAGCAAGGGGGCAGTTCCGAATTCCAGCGCATGCGTGTGGATGCGGTGCTGGATGATGTCTGGGGCTATTACCGGGAACTGTCTGCCTACAGGAAGACCCCCTGCAATACACGGGCCCAGGCACTGTCGTTGCGCTTCGACGAGATCTTCGGACGGCGGACCGGCCATGCCAGCCTCGACAAGCTGCTGCGGCGGCTGAGGGCGAACAAGGATGAGCTCTTGCGGGTGCTCGAGTATCCGGCCACGCCGCTGAATTCGAACCTGGCCGAAAATGACATCCGGGCCCATGTCACCCGGCGGAAGATCTCGTTCAGGTCCCGGAGCGGGAGCGGGCGTGCGGCCCGGGATGCCTGTCTCGGGGCATTGAAGACCTGCAACAAGCTCGGCGTGCCGTTCCGGGACTATCTGTGCAACCGCCTTGGCGTTGCCGGTGCCGCCGAAGTGCCAAGGCTTGCCGAGATCATCACACGCCGCGCCACAGCCTGACGCATCCTCTCATACGAAACGCAATTCCCGGCAAGTTGCCCCTATTACATTCTCTGCGCGAAGTGTTCGTGTTGATGAAGCACCTGCACAAAGGGGATGCCAGCAGGGATGTGCGGATCGCCAACTATACGGCGCTGCTGGCGCGGTATTTTCTTCGTCTCAAACTCGAACAGCAAAAGATCATGGCGCTGGTTCTGGACCCCGACAATGCAGCAAGAACCGATCCGTTGGTCATTGCAGAGCTTGACGATGCGCTGACCGCCTACACAACACTTCTGAATGATTCAAAACCCGTACTTGAGACCGCACTGAAGACAGCAGCGCCGCCGGCAGATGAGACCTGGTTGAAGAAGTCGTGGGGGATATTTCCATGGACCGGTGACCGCGAAAAAATGGATCGCGAACGGATGCAGACATTTTCGCAATTGCATGACGGCTACCGTAGCGACCTTCCGAGGCTGGCTTGCCTCAGAATGTATGGCAAGTCCGGGGCAAGTTATCATTTCTCGAACATGGCTCTTGGCCGGACAGAGATTCTGGCCCTCGCAACCAGTATGAACGACCAGATCAAATCCCACCCCGGCACCGGACACAGGGTCAGGGAATTGCTCCGAAATTATGACCATCACCTGAAGGAATCACGGCTGGCGCTAGCGGGTTTGTTGCCAAGTGTAATGGATGCTTGTGACAGGTTCCCTGAAACACAATTCCATGGGGCCTATCTGGAATTTGCCAAGGATCAACCTGGACTTGAGGCTCTGGCCGACTGCCTGGCAACGCGACAGGAACCGGCAGATGAAGAGTCAGCAGTCGAATACGCGGTCAAGCGCGACTGGGATCCTCAGAGTTGCCACAATCTAATGGAATGGCGGTAAGCCGCCGCCATCAGTGCGCCGGGGTTGATGCTTGGCCGCAAGAGCGCCCCTGACGGTGTCGCGTCGGCAGGCCAGGGACAAGAGCGGATGGTTGCCTGCGAGAGGGCAGGCGTCTGCCCTCAAACCTGAATCAAGGGTATCAAGACCATGATCAAGAGGACTCTGTACCTTCTCCTCGCCGCGACGATTATCCTGGTCGGCACATGGTATGTACTGGGACGCAATTCGGAATTCGATACGATACAACCGGAACCTGTCGCTTCACGTCTTCCACAACTTCAAGGCACAATCACTTCCGTCACGGTTCCTGTCTACGTGCCGATCGAATCTGTGAGGCGCTTCCTGGAACACAGCGTCCCCGAACGGTTTTCCGATACCAACACGAAGCAGATCATCGATGAGTGGTATCTGAGGGTTGGCGTCACGTCATGGGACGCCGAACGCTCCGGGTTCGTTGTCACGGCAGGCGATGGCTTGAATTTTTCTTCCGACATCTCCGTTGAAGCGAAACTTGAGGTCAGCACGATAAAGGGTGAGTACCCTGTCAGGCTGCAGGCTCCGGCAAGCCTGACAATGAAACCGATCATCGGCACCGACTGGCGGATGCATGTGCCGGATTTGCATTTGACCGCCATTCTGAAAACCGCAGAGGTTCATGTCGGAGCAGTACGGATTGGCATGAGAAGGTTTCTTCAGCCCAGGCTCGACGAGAAGATGCGTGAGATTTCTGAAGAGCTCCGGACTGAGGTCTCAACCCGCGATTTCATCGAGGTCGCTGCCAGGGAGTATTGGCAGAAGCTGTGCCGAAGCCACCCGGTAGATCTGGATTCGGAATCCGGATTGTGGCTGGAGGTCAGGCCGATTTCGGTACAGGTTGCCCAGCCTGAAGTTGTCGGAGACAACATTCGCCTGCAACTCGGCCTCATGGCAGAAACGAAGATTGTTGCAAGGGAAAGTGAACCCGACTGCCTGTTTCCTCAAGCGTTGACAATCGAGCCTCCGCGTGAAGGCCGAGTGGAAGTTACTCTTCCCGTGGAGATCGGCTACTCCACGTTACAGACGGTTCTTGCACAGAATGTCGTCGGAAAGAGAATTGGAGAGACTGTTTCTGTAACGGTGGATGATGTGAGCATGCGTCCCCATGGTGATGCGTTGCTGCTGGAGACCCGGGTCTCGGTGCATGGAGGAGCTTGGCTTGGACAACGGGGTGAAGGAGTATTGTATCTTCTCGCAACACCTACTCTGGACACTGAAAAACAGAGTATTCAATTCACGAATGTTGAACTTGATGTAGCTTCGAGAAATGCGCTGGTTGCAGTTTTCGGTGAAGCGGTCGAGCCATTGCTCCTGCATGCCATCGAAAGTCGGGCAGCATTTGATCTCGAACCACTCCTGGGCGACGACCTGAGAGATCAAGCCAACGCCGCCATTGCCGGCTTCACGTCCAGCCATGTGGATTTGGAAGGGCATGTGGAAGATATCAGCATGGTTCGATTGGCGGTCGGGCCTGAATATCTTCAAATGGTCGTAACCGCTTCCGGCAGGATCAGTGCCGCGATACACTCGATCGAGGATTTTGGTCGTTGAGTTTTGGGCCCAAGGCGAAACCTTGATGGGAACAGACAGAGTTTCCATTGTGTGTCCAGGGATACTCGTTTTGGGAAGGTACTACGACAATAGTTGTGTTTGCGCTGTTCGCCGTTTGTAGTATGCCATTGCTTCGCCGCCAGGCCGAGGCGATGCTGAGGGACAGGAAGGGGAACCACCAAAATCTCCGGGGCCGTTTGCGAGAGGGTCGGCTGACGGGCTGAATGGCCAATCGCCCTTGAACAACGTGGCAAGAGGCATCCTGCCACCCTTCCGGAGGCCCGAACCGCCCGGTTTCCTGCCCGCAGAGAGGGGGAAGGGGTTTTGCAGCCCCAAGGTCATCCAGGCGGCGTTTCGCCCACCAGGAGGGCGCTGTGAAGGGGGGTTTTCACGGAGTCGGCAAGTTCGGCCGGACTTAATGGAATCCGGGTAATGGGAGCGGTAATTCGCCCATTTTTGGAACAAAAATATTCTTCTTCGGGTTTTCCGGGCGCCTGTTAATCGATCATTAATCAAAAGACAGCGGCGCAAAACTCATCGAACCCGGAATGACGCCCGGCTAGGCCGCAAAGCAGCTCAAGATTGGCAGGGCAACGGCTTACACGATTGCCAGATCATTCCGTTGAACCCGAATGTGCCCGGTTTGTTCGTCCTTGGAGTAATCCAGCGTACAAACTATGCGGTAGGGCCAGCTTGGCCCGGAGATTTTGATGGTTCTTGAATTGTATCTTGATGCATGTATCATAAGTTGATACATACCTTTCGTGATTCAAAGCACCAAAGGCAGGCTGGCCAGGCATGTGTTGAAGGGGCATCCCGGAAAGGGGTTTCCGGCAGACGTGTTCAAGGCAGCGACCCGGAAGATGACGATGTTGGATGCCGCCACTGAACTTGGTGATTTGCGCTCTCCTCCGGCCAACCGTCTCGAGGCCCTGAAAGGCCATCGGGAAGGTCAGCACTCTATACGTATCAACAGCCAATGGCGCATTTGTTTCATTTGGACTGAACAAGGTCCGGCAGAAGTTGAGATTACAGACTACCACTGACAGCAGAGAGAGATGTCCACAAATGCCGTCGATAAAGAACCCCTGTCATCCCGGTGAGATATTGAAGCACGAATTCCTGATCCCGCTCAACATGAGCGAGGGTCAGCTTGCCAGGCGCCTCAATGTGCCTCGCACCCGTATTGAGAGACTGGCCAGGGAAACGACTGGTGTAACCGTTGATACTGCCCTGCGCCTTGCCCGCTTCTTCGGAACCAGCCCCGAGTTTTGGCTGAACATGCAGCGAAACTACGATCTCGCCCATACCGACATTAACTTGTCCAGTATTGAACCCTTGAAAGCCGCCTGAGCCGGATCTGATTCGGATGCCCGAACTGCACGCAAGCCGCCGGTCAACGACAGGTGTCGGCCCTGGAGGCTGGTTGGTTACATATCAAGATCACATCCAGAGACCTGGGAATGAACAAACACCCTATAAGGGGTCGGCTCCGGCTGAGTGCAGAATGACAGTGCGCCAGGCTAACTGGTGCGAGTGCAGCGGGTGCAAGTCCCGCAGGAAGGAAAGGTTAACGTGCAGCGAATCTAGCTGTTGAACTTGCGGGTGGAAGTCCCGCCGGCGCAATTCTCAGTTTGGCGCCGTAGCATGTCCCACTGGTACCGGGGCGACCCTGTATCAGCGAGCTGGGAAGTAAGAAGCCGTCGCAGGCCAAATGCAGCATTGCCTTTGGTCTGGTCAGCCAGGACGGCGAGCAAACCGGAGGGCCGTAGCGAAAGCGAACGATTGCTTGAAGCGACGAAATTTCCTTCCCACATGAAGCTGATTTGTGGGGGAAACGGGGACGCCAAGGGTCTGTTAGCAACCTGATGGCCAGAGCCGATGCGGAAGAACTGAGGTGCACGCATCGGGACCCCCCGACGTAGAGACGGCGGCAATTCGGGAAAGTTCAGTGGCGAAAGATCGGAAGGTGAAAGGAACAGACAGGATGACCCACGAATGTCAAAGACCAGGTTTATAACCGCAAAGCGGGAAATGGTGCGGAGTTCCTCTCACTGGCGGATGAGGTCGATTAAGCGATGAGGGGTGGGACAACACAACCCATCCTGAGCGAGGACCTCTGGGCTCGGGTGGCCTCAAGTCGGACGTCATGGTGGCGGTGCTCAGAAACCGTCGCAAACTGGCGTCGCATTGTGGCCTGCGGACGGAGCAAACGTATGCAACAGGCAGGGCATGGCTGGGTCAGCCTTAACCTTTCTGCGGCTTGCGGAAGGCTCCATCTCAACTTGGCGGTGCCCGATGCTTGAAGCCGTACCCGGGAAAACCGGACGTACGGAATTTCAGGGGGGCCGCTGGAAACGTGGTTCTATGGTGGAACTGTGAACCGGCCTGCAATCGAAAGAGCGGGATCAGAAAAGCCTCCACCTAAGGGCATGCGCGCGCCAGCAGCCTACCCGACCACCACTTTCACCGCGAGCCGTGCGCCGGACATCGCGAGGTGTCAGGCGAAGCGTCGGTAGCGGCATGTGCGGGCCGGGCTATTGAGCTCCGAAATTGCACGCACCGGATGCGCCGAGACCCTTGTCATGGTCGAAGGCAACACCCGCGAGCCGATTTGGTGAGGCGAAGCGGGGCATCCCGGGGTCGAGGAACCATGGCACGTACAGAAGCACTCCATCGGGACCTGGGAGGTCTTCAGGTCGCTCCGCAGTCGAGCGGAGCCGCAACGAAAAGGAGGTATCCGCAATCCGAGATGAACGATCTGAAGAAGTCAGACCCGGCAGTAGTCGCCATGAAGCCGGCGAACAATGGGCGGCAGCGCCCGGCGGAGCCGATGGAGCCAAGGGCCGGTGACGACATGGCCGAGGGAGCGGCCGAGCCTTGAGAGTTCGCTGGTTAAATGACACAACAACACACTCACGCACTCACCCATGGATTGATTACCTCAACACCCGTTTCGGAGAAATCCTGGACATTCCGGGTTGCCACCGCCATCCCCCGCGAGCAGGCGATGGCCGCGATCTGACAGTCCGATTGCGAGACAGGACGACCAGCGGCACGGCAGGCCGCGGCAATACCTGCATAGGCGCGCGCCGCATGGCTGTCGAATGGAAGAACCCGATCAGCAAACAGAACCCCAAGCGTTCGGTCCGCGGCATGTGCAAGACCCCGGCGGCGCGCGCCTTCCGGCAGAATGGCAATCCCGGTGCGAACCTCCGCTTCCGTGATTGCCGTTACGAACAACTCTCGCGACGGCAACCGATCCATCCAGGCAAGAACCACGGTATTCGGCGCGGTACGCATCAGTTCAGATACCACATTCGTATCAAGCAAGACCATGACAGCCGTATCAATCGAAGACCGGCGGCTCGCGCATCGGTTCGCGCCGTGGCAATTCCAACTCTACACAGCCGAACGGTTTGAACAGTTCGTGGATGGTCGTTCCCAGGCCTTTCTCAGGCAAGGGCCCCGGCCCGACCGCCTCGCGCAGAATCATCCTTACCTCCTCCTCCATGGAACGACCGTTACCAGCCGCGCGCACGCGAAGGTGTGTTTTCACCTCGTCGTCCAGATTGCGGATCGTGATGCTCGCCATGGCCATGACTTCCAATTGTCCCGCATTGCACTCTACGGTATGCTTGCATTGCAAGCAAGTGCAGTGCGGCATTCATCGTTGCCGGTGCAGTCCTCCTCGTCTTTAAAGAAGGCTCAGTTTACAAATCGTATGCATGACCTGTCGATTGCGGCTGCAAGACAGGTGCGTGACGAGGCGTTCTCCAGTTCAATGTGTTGAAACCATTGCAGGTAGTTGTCGAGATATTTGGTCGCGATGCCGCGTTGCGCCGCAACAAACCCTTCAATTGGCCGCGTCGGCTGTTCACCGTCTGAATGTGAAAGGCGTCCCGAACCCGCTCTCCGC
Source organism: Paracoccaceae bacterium (assembly GCA_963664715.2). Lineage (GTDB taxonomy): Bacteria > Pseudomonadota > Alphaproteobacteria > Rhodobacterales > Rhodobacteraceae > JAPOXR01. The sequence continues at coordinate 82,270 of CAXXUY010000001.1, read as the reverse complement.
CAGACAGGTTGCGCGCGTCGTGGCGGACACCCATAGCGGCGGCGCAGGGCGGACAGGCTCGGTGACCATCGCTCACCAGCACGATATCCCCGTCCACGACGGGTTCGATGACCTTGCGCAGGGCAGCGGCATTGACCGCCGGAAGACACGCACTGACCGTCATGCCGCTGCGGTCGGCAGCAACCAGCACCGGAACCTGTTCATCCGACAGGCCGCGCCTTGCGGTCCAGCTGCCGCTCGCCCTTGCGGCTCTCCAGAACATAGGTCTCGTCGGCCTCGACAATGCCCGTGAGCTTGCGGGATCCCAGCTGCCTGGCGGCAAGCCTGCAATGCCCGGCCGATGCGCGAACCGTCATCCCTTCCGACAGACAATTGCCAAATGCCAGCCATCTTTCCTTGCGGTGAAGGCCCGAAAGGGGCGTGTATAGAGCGACAATCTGGATGATAGCTGCACGTCAATCAGGATGATTGTTTGACGTCGCGGCAATGCGATATTTTCCGGATTTCCTGTCGAGTGCAAGTGGTTTTTCCGCTGATCCTGTTTGCCGCTGATTTCCTTGTTTCCGGGTAACTGCTCACCCCTTCTTGGGGGCTGATTGGGCGTAGTGCAGGTTGATCATGTCTGCAGCCTTGCCGGCAAGCGCGATCTGGATGGCGACGAGAGGGTTGTATCCGAGTGTCGCCATCGAGTTCAGGTAGCTTGAGATCCGGCACCAGGCCTCGGCGTTGGGCCGGGTTCGGAAGCATCCGGACACCTTGATCTTGACTTTCGCCATCCTGATTTTCCGCTCGGCCGAATTGTTGGTGAAGCTGACGTCCGGGTCGCTCATGAATCGCAGGACGGACTCCTCGTGCTTGACGAGGCGCTCGTGCAGGTTGTGCGCGTCTGACTTCGCGATCCGTCCCCGTTTCCCTTTCGGGCGCGGCGGGATTTCGGGCAGTTCCCTGCCGCCCTGGGTCAGGATGGTGCGGTACCGCTTGCGCGCGGCCCGGCGCACGGCCTCGGCCAGGGATTTGGATCCGCTCTTGTTGACCTTGTGGCAGGTCTCGCGCAGCAGCGCCTTCATCAGGCGCGCCCAGCGGAAGCCGTTGGACTCGACGACGAAGGTCAGTTCGCGGAGAAGGTGGCTGCCGCACAGCTGGTGGCTGCACTGGTCATAGCCCAGGTACGAGGCCCAGCAGTCGTGGATCAGGACACCCTTGTAGCGCGGGATGATGCCGATCTCGTCGATCGCCTCCCGGCCGCGCTTCCGGTGCAGGAACTTCACGGTCAGGGCCCCGTCGGTGACGACATGGAGCCATTGGGTCCTGCCGTCGACCCGGAAGCCGGTCTCGTCGGCATGCAGGGCCGGGCGTTCCAGCAGATGCGCGACGGCGGCGTCCTCCCATGACTGAAGCGCCTGGTCGAGGCGCCTGGTCCATTCCAGGCATGTCGCCTCGGAGATCCTGCGCCCCGTCATCGCCTGGACCAGCGCGACGGCACGGTTCAGCGACAGCATGTGGGCGACGAGCAGGTCGACGACGAAGGCCTGGAGGCCGTGACCGTACTGGACCGGTCCCGGCATGTCGTCGGGGAACCGGCCCTTGGTCCGGGCCCGGCAGTCCGGGCAGTCCTTGATCTCGGCGTCCACGCGGTGCTCGACGACCTCGAACACGATGTCGTGCAGGACGCGGCGCTCGCGTCCGGCGGGGTCGACGCCGGACAGGTCGGCGCCGCAGGCGTCGCAGGCCTCGACGGCGACCGTCTCCTCGACGACGGTCTTCCGGAGGTTGTCGCCCGTCTGCAGGTTCGGCTTCGGACCCTTGCCGCTGCCGCCGGCGCGCCGCGCGGTCTCGTCGCTCCCCGTCTGCGACGGCGGGAGGCCGGAGTTCCTGCTCGTCTTGCGGGTCGCCCTCTCCAGCAGGACGGCGATCAGGACGTTGAGCAGGGTGAACAGGACGCGGATCACGGCATCGACCTCGTCGGACACCTTGCCGTCCCTTCGCAGCGCGGCGATCCGGGCCTTCGCGTCCTTGAGCTCCTCGCGCAGCGATGCCCCGTTCACCGTCGGCATCACTCCGCCTCCACCGCCATGACCGCCGCCAGCACCGCGAGCCGCTCGCCCTCGGGCATCGCCCGGTAGCGCCGCGCCCAGCTCTCCGCGTTGCGCTTGATGCGCTGGCGGTCGGTGAAGTTCCTGCCCGCGCCGGTGTGCCAGTGCGGCCGACCCGTCGCGAAGTTGAACCACAGCTTCTCGGTGACGACGCAGGACTGGTTGTTGACCTGGATCTCGGCCGAGCGCCAGTCGGACAGGTGCGCGTCGTAGAGCGCCGAGGGATAGCCGGAGACCATCACCCGGCACGGCAGCGACTTCAGGAGGCCGAGGAGCGCGACATGGTCGTCGTCCGTGTAGTCGAAGCGGTAGCGGCGCTGCGACCTGCGCGTCGACTGCACGTAGGGCGGGTCGCTGTAGACCAGTTCGCTCCCCTCGAACGGGAACTCGGCCAGGAACCCGTGGCAGCAGCCGTGAACCAGTTCCACGTCGTGGTCGCAGCGGAAGCCGTCAATCGCCCGGCGGTTGAGGTCGATCCCGATGTTGCGCAGCGCCGGCGGCTTGCGCTTCATGATCGCACCGCCTCCCAGGTGCGTTTCGACATATGCGGAATGCGGGGGCATGGCCGCGACGATCGCCTGGCAGAGCCCCGTCGTCGCCTTCGATCCGTACCATGCCGCCATCGCCGCCTCCGATCCGACGCGATTCGCCCCGATGGCCAGTCCATAGAATGTCCGCCCTATGGTGTCAAACCAAAATCCCCGGCGGAACGGACGGGCAGCCGACGGAACCCGCACATCCGGTTCCCGGCAGCGGGCGAGTGAAGGTGAAGAGAGAACAGGCTTGACCCGAACGCCGTCAGGAAAGACGATCAATGATCAGCAGGGGCGAGCAGTTACGTTTCCGGAACGAAGACGGCCCGCGGCTCTGGTGTGCCGCGGGCCGCATGTTTCGGTGTTTTCCGGCTCAGTCGACGGTGGTGTTCTTTTCCGTGGCTCTTGTCGCCGGCCGGCCGCGTTTGCGGGTCTCGAGTGCGGCGCGCCGGCGATAGCTCTCGACGTTCATCTCGAGAATCGTGGCTCTGTGGACCAGTCGGTCGACTGCGGCCACCGCCGTGGTCTCGTCCGGAAAGATCTTGTGCCAGTCCGAGAAGGGCTGGTTGGCGGTGATCAGGAGCGAGCGCCGCTCGTATCTGGCCGAGATGAGCTCGAAGAGCACGTTGGTTTCGGCCTGGTCCTTGCGGACATAGGCGAAGTCATCGAGGATCAGGAGGTGATACCGGTCCAGCCGGGCCAGCAGGTTTTCCAGTGTCAGCTCCCGCCGCGCCAGTTGCAGGCGCTGCACCAGGTCCGTGGTCCGGCAGAACAGCACCCTGTAGCCGTTTTCCACCAGCGCCAGTCCGATCGCACTGGACAGATGACTTTTTCCGGTCCCCGGAGGCCCAAAAACAAGACAGGAGGCGCCCTGGTTGAGCCATGCGTCGCCGGCGGCGAGCGCCATGACCTGGGCCTTGGAGACCATCGGCACCACGTTGAAGTCGAAACTGGCCAGGCTCTTGCCGGGCAACAGCCTTGCCTCGCTCAGATGGCGCTGGATCCGGCGCCTGGAGCGCTCGGCGAGTTCGTGCTCTGCGAGGACCGCAAGGAACCGCGCCGCAGGCCAGCCCTCGGCATCGGACCGTTCGGCAAAAGCCTTCCAGAACTCCCGCATTGTCGGAAGACGCAACTCCGAGAGCATCAGGGCCAGCCTGACCCCGTCGACCTTGCCGCCGGCATCATCGGGCAGCCCGCTCATGACTGGCCTGCCGTGTCGAGAAGCTCGCCATACCCGGCCAGTGGCGCCCGCATGACGCGGATGTCGGGCATCGCCCCGGTCTGCGGTGCAAACCGGACCTTGAGGCGGTCAAGCTCCGGCAGCTTGCCGGCCCGCAGGCAGGCGTCGATTTCCTCCGCCAGCGCCGCCTCGCAGTTCTCCTCATGTGCCAGCGCAAGAAGCTTCACCGTCAACCGGCAGGCGGAACGCTCGTCCAGCTGCGCCATCGCCATCTCGAAGCAGCGCCGATACGCCTCCCGCGGGAACAGCTCGTCACGGTAGACCAGGTTCAGCAGCGCCATCGGCTTGGTCTTCAGGGAATGGATCACGTGGCGGTAATTGACCACATGCACCGCCTTCATCGACGAGCCCCTGCGCTTGCGCGGCACGGTCAGCTGATGGATGCCGCCGAGATAGAGCTCCAGGCGGTCATCGTAGAGGCGAACGCCGAGCCGGTGGCCGATCAGCCGGGAAGGCACAGTGTAGAACACCCGCTTGAGGATGAAGCCGCTCGAGGTGGTGACGCGCACGCTGGTCTCCTCGTAATCGGTGGTGCGCATCGGCGGCAAGTCGCGCAAGAGGGCGCGTTCGGCCTTGATGCGCCTGGCGCGACGGGCATTGCCGCGCCCGACGATCTCGGCGACGAAGCCGCGCCAGGCCGCAAGATCGGCGAACTCCTTCGAGCCCCGCAGGGCCAGCGCATCAGCGATCTCCCGCTTGAGGTGGCCGTGTGCGCTTTCGATCGCACCATTCTCATGGGCAACGCCGCGGTTGTTGCGTGAAGGTGTCATCCCGTAATGCCGGCAAAGCAGGCGGTAGCGTTCGGTCATGTCCTGCGCATCCTGCCTGCAGAGATTGCGGAACCCGGCCGACAGGCTGTCGGTCCGGTGCTCCTGCGGGGCACCGCCCAGCGACCAGAGCGCAGCCTGCAGACCCTCGGCCAGCGCCGTGAAGCTCTCGCCGCCGAGAACCACCTCGGCATGCCTGAAGCCGGACCAGGCAAGCCGGAAGTGATACAGCATGTGATCCAGCTTCTGACCGGCAATGGTGACGCCGAGAGCCTCCATCCGGGTGAAGTCCGACAGGCCGAGCCGGCCCGGCCTGTGCGTCTGCTGGAACATGACATCCCGATCGGGACCGTTCCGGGCCCGCCAGTCGCGGATGCGCCGCTCCAGGGTGCGCCGGATGGACGGGTCCAGATCGGGGTGACGCTGCATCAACTCCCCGAACACGGCCACCGGCCGGATGTCGGAATCAGTCTCGAGAAGCGGCACGACCTCGCTGTCGAATATTCCGGCCAGCGGGTCCGGACGGCGCCGGCTCCTCGGTGCCCGTTTCAAGGAAGGAAGCGTCGGGTCCCGGTTGATCCGGTAACCCGTGGCGGCGCTGAAACCGGCCTTCGCCGCGGCCACCTCCGTCGAGTGGTTTTTCCTGTGTTTCATGAATGACCTCATCTGGTGATCAGTTACGTGGTGACCGGGCAACTCGCGCTCCTCTCGAAAACAACGAGTGCAAGGATTTACCCGGCCAGCCGCAAACACCAAACAAGCCAGTAGGGGGGAGAAAAATCCCCATCCGGCGGCCGTCACCTCCAGTCGGCCTACGACCTCCCTCCGGTGACTGCCGCCGAAGACGTCCCCCTGAAACCGACTCTCATCCTGTTTGACGCTGAGCTGTCACCTTGATTGTCGCTCTCTAGGCGTGCCCGTCGCCGCATTGAATGTCCTCTCGCAGCCCTTGCATTGATACCGCCGCAGACCACGGGCCTTGCCGCGGGAAACCGCACCCGGCGTGCCGCAATGGGGACAGCGGCGATCTTCACCCACCGCCGCTTCGGCTTCCCTGCGTTGCGCCGGGCTGAGGCGATCAATCCCTGAGAGCCATTCCTGATACTGCTTGTGATCCATTACCGTCTCCTGTTCCACAGGAGAACATACCGTGAACGCATACGATTTGTAAACAGAGCCTTAAAGAAACACTACACGGGGCAACTGAACCGATACAGGAACCATGCTTGCTCTTCTTGCCAGCATGAAGTTGCTCCTGTTCGGAAATGGCCTGCGGGGCCTCTATGGGCCCTGTTGCAAAAATTTGCCGGATTTGCCGGGTGTGTGGTCCGGCTCCGCCTTTCCTCAAAATCCCTGCTGGTTCGCGATCTGTTCAAGTTCCGCTCCATGCAGTGACATCAGCTCGCTCATCATCTCCGGCCCGATCCAGAAGGCCCGTTCGACAGGACGCACTTCGCCCCAGATGCCGGGCTGAAGCTGGAAGGCCTTGGCCTGCTTCCTCCAGAGGGTGCGCATTGCCTCGAAGCCCTTGATCGTGGCGCAGGCCGTCTTCATTGACCTGAAGCCAGGGGTCGGCTAGATCAGGCGTTCGGGCTTGCCACGGTCAACTTTGACGCCGCGCTCTTCCGGCATTTCCTCGGGTCACGTTGGCTGACGCCATATCGGCAGTGCCACCGGACGGTCCACGGAATGATCCCGCCCCGGAAATGCCGCCACTTCAAGTCATCGGTCATGGCAGAGTGCCTAAAAGCACAATCCACCGCGACCTCGCTCAAAAGGACAACTGAGAGCAGTTTTTGGAACAGGGCCTTCAGTAGTCCCTTTCGAAGAAAACTCCGACACTGGTGTCGCCCTGGGCTCCCACTTCTCCCTTGACGGTGACTGACCGGCCCAGATCAAGGTTCAGGTTGATGTCCGTCACGCCGTCAGAACCGACCTCGATTGCAGTGTAGAGCCTTTCCGACAGGAATTTTCCCGCGCGCAGGCTGGTTTCGCCCTCGGCGCCGGATTCAACATTCAGGTCATCCAGCCCGAAATTCCGGCGCAGCCTTTCAATCACTCCGCTTCCACCGCGTCCGGCCAGCCTGGATGCAGTGTCAGCCATGTGGGCTGCCTGAACGGGGGAGATCCTCGTGATCGATCGCCCGAACAGGAGCTGTGCCAGCAGCTCCTCCTCGGGCAGTTCCGGCTGGGAGGCAAATGTGACCTCGAGATCATCCGCGCGGCCGTTGAGAATGACATTGACCGTCACATCGCCGGCATCCGCTGTCACCACAAGGCGGAGAAACGGAACGAAGTGACCCTGAAGCCGGGCCATGCCTTCGCTCAGCGGCAGTCTTCTTCCGGGGATGTCGAGCCAGCCCCGGATCAGGTTGAACTCTCCTTCGGGCACGACGTCGGCGGTTGTGCCCTGCAATTTCAATGCTCCACCAAGTTCGGCATCCAGTCCCTGGCCGCCGAGGAAGATCCGGGCCGGCGCGTTGACCGTGATATCCAGCCCGAATGGCCTGCCTTCCGGCTTGGCGCCTGAGGGAGCCGAAACCAGTCCCGCGCGTGGCATTGACGGCCCCGGGTTCATTCACGTGCATCAGGTCGGGAAAGGAACCGCTCCCGGATGTTCCGGTTGCAGACAGCCGGATCTCAGCCATGTCCAGATCGACATGCCCGGTGATATCGGCATGGCCGGCAAGCGGCCCGCTGATGGCGAACGAGGCCTACAGGCGCGCTGAATACAGGGCAGGATTGATCAGGCGCATGTCCTGCAGGATCAGGGACAGGCTTGCCTGGTGTGGTGCGGCAAGCCCGACCTGTCCGGATGCCGAGAGCGTCCCTCCCGTCGAAAAGGAGCCGCCGGCCGACAACCGGGCGGTCCCGCCGGCAAGATCAACCGCCGCCGTCACGTCTTCGAGCGCCAGCTGCAAGCCGGGGTCGGACAAGCGCAGGGAGGTGGTGGAAACACGGCCGGACAGAGACTGCAGCGCGAACGGGCCGTCCAGCGTCAGGTCAAGATCGGCATGTCCGGTCATGCTTCTGGGCTGGATGAAAAGGTTGGCAATCGCCAGGGGCACTGTACCTGTCAGAACAAGACCATCGGCCAGGCCATTCCTGTCGATCATGCCCCTGCTCCGCAAGCGCATGCCGCCCGCGCCGTCTGCCTCGGCCAGGACCGACCATCTCCCGGCGGTCCGGCCTGCCGAGATGCGGGTGGATACCGGCCCGTTCAATCCGTTGACGAGCACGCCGATATCGGCAAGCCGCGCGTCCAGTTCAACCTGGCCTGATACTGGTGAGAGGAATCCCGAGGCGTGCAGGCTTGCTGTTGACGACTCGATCACCAGGCTGCGCACAGCCAGGCCATCCGTGTCCCGCTCTGCCGAAACATCGAGTTCCGCCCTGCCGGCAAGCAAGCGGTCAAGCGCAGCATGGCCCACAGCCAGATCGGTCGCGCGCGCGGCAATGTCGAGATGGAACGATCCGCCAAGGGGTTCCAGCCTGCCGGAAAGTTCCGCCCGGGCCGCCCCTTTCAGATCCAGCCCTGACAGTTTGGCAAAGCGCGACATCTCCCTGGCATTCAGTTCAATGCGTCCTGCCACTTCCAGCGCCTCTGACAATCCGCCAATCGTCACGGCACCGGATGCGCTGTAATCCGCGCCGGAAAGGGCAAAGTGATCAATCCGCAGCGGGGCGCCCTCTTGCCAGGCGCCGGCGAGCGCGCCTGTCAACCGGCCGCCAATTGCCTGATGAAGCGCCTCATCCTCAAATCCCATGCCGCTGGCTGCAAACTCGATGTTTGCCGTGACACTTCCGGCAATATCGGGCTCTGCGGGCGAGATCTGTCCGGTGCCTGCCATGCGCAAGCTGCCAATCGTCATGCCCTGTCGCGGCGGTCCAGTGTTGCTGTCATCGGCAGGCTGACAACATCAAGACGTTCGGTGGTTCCAGCCTCTTCCACGCGCGCATGCTGCCATTCGATGGCAATGGCTGCAGTCAGGGTATCGGACAGCACCTGCTCCAGCCCGACAGCAGATCCGTATTGCGTTGCAAGAAAGTCCTGTTCATCGAGGCGCTCGAGACTGAATTCCACGAAGAAACCGATGTCAGGCTTCGGAGTCGCGGGACGCGTATAGCGGGCACCGAAAATCAGATCGATGCCCCCGGTCTCGCCGGCAATCCCGGCGACTTCGCCATCCACGCGGAACCGCTCCGCCCCGCCCAGAAGGTTGCGATGCAGCCAGTAGCCTGACACGGACAATCCTTCGGTCGTGGAGTATTCGCCTCCAAAGCCGAAGCGGCGCGGCGGCTCGTCAGTCAGACGGGCATGTATGTCCAGGGTTCCATCCTGGTGCGCCTGATCGGCTTCGTGCAGTGTGACCGACCGGAAGGCGCCGGTGCGCTGCAACCTGCCGGCAGCGGCGTCCAGCGCAGCCGGCGAATAGACGTCACCGACGGGAAGCCCGGCAATCTCCCGAATCCTGGTTCTGCTCACGGCGTTGTCCGTGTCCAGCATCAGCTGGCCAAACCGCAGGAGCGGACCTGGCTCGATCGACAGGTTGACGTCCAGCCTCTGCCTGGCGTGGTTGGCGGTGATGGTCCGACCGCCAATCCCGGCCCCGGCATGCCCTGCGCCCCGCCAGGCGGCAATCCCCGCTCTGGTGGCATCTTCCATGATCCCGCTTCTGGCAATCCGGTCTGATGCAAATTCCCCGGGCAGTTCGGCACCAGCCGGAAGCGGCGCGATGCGGGCGGCTCCAAAGTGGAAGACCGGCCCCGGGCCAATGCTGATTTCGACCTGTCTGATCCGGTCCGGCATGTCCAGGGGCGAAATCGATGCCGCTTCGCTGCCGTCCACAAGAATTTGAACAACGCCACCGTATCGTCCATGCGCATAGAGGACGCCCACCATCCTGCCGTAATCCGCTCTGGCGGCAGCAATGATATCCTGTGGATTGTTGTTTCCGTCCCGGTGGGCTGCCAGAACCAGTGAAGCCTCGTTCAACGCACGGATCAACTCCTCCGGGGCATCCGGCGCCGCCAGGACTGCGCGTTCCAGCGCCGCGGCGGGGCCAGCCAACATCAGGAACGCAAGCAGGGTTCGGATCAGCATGGCAGGTGTCTCTGGGAGAGTCGCACCAATCGGAACTGGCGCACCGAATGGCATGCGGCAACTGAGCATTGAAATGATGTACTGATATGGATTGACCTGTCAAGCTGGGGGGATTCACTGCATTGCCGGCCCCCTTGCGGCATGACGGGTACGGGATACGATCGGCCTGTTGCGACGGTGGATCACTCTGATATCCGCGGGTTGGTTACCGCCTGACTTCGCTTCGTCGCGGAGCTGCCTCTGTCTAGCATCGAGGGTCAGCGGGCGTCGTGGCCCGCGCCTCATAGTACTACCGAGGGTTCTCCTGACCTGCCATCCGCATCCCGTGCCCGTCATTCCGGTCTTCCGTTTCCTTTCCGGTCTTGTGCAGCTTCAGCCCACGGCCCGGCTGGCATGCGGCCAGTCAGACGCTTCGCAGGCAATGGCCCAGATGAAGCCGGCCAGTTCCCGGGCCACTGCGGTCGTGACCTTGCAGAGCGGCTTTCCTGCATGGCTGAGATGCCGGTAACGGCCACACAGCCGTTTCTGCGCCGCCCATGCGACCGCCTGCACCCGGGCTGGAGCGCAAGCCGCCTTTCTCTGCAGATGGGCAGTCTTGCGGGCCGGGAAGCGGTAATTCCACGCCGCCTGCACCAGAACCCGCCTGACATGGCTGTTGCCGGTCTTGGTGATCGCACCCTGGCGGCGCCGTGACCCCGAGGAATGCTCGCTCGGCACCAGGCCCAGAAAGCTCATCAACTGCCGGGGGCTGTCAAAGCGGGTGAGGTCTCCCAACTCGGCCAGCACCGTGACAGCGGCAAGCACATCAATTCCGCGCAGGCTGATCAGCGCCTCGGCCACGGGGCGCAGCGACCAGGCGGAGAGTGCGGAACGGATCTGGTCTTCAAGGCCGGCAACCCGATGCCGGGCCTCCCGTGCGGCATCGACATATTCCTGGAACACCACCTGCTGCACCGGGTGATCGAACTTCTGTTCCGCAAGCCAGCGATGGTGCGCCTGCGTCCAGCGGCACCGGCCCGGATACAACCGGTCATGGCGAAGCAGGAATGCAGACAGGCGTTGGCGCGCCTTCAGTTCAATCGCCTTCATGTCTTCGCGGGCCCGGGTCAGGTCCCGCATCGCCTCCTGCTCGCCATCCGGGACCCACACCTGGCGCAGATCTCCGGAACGGTGCAGGCGGGCCAGCTTCAACGCATCCCGCCGGTCCGTCTTCACCCGCTCCCCGGCGCCGCGCGGAAACAGGCTCGGCGCCACAACCACGCAGTGGTGACCCGTCTCGACAATCTGACGATACACGCCGTAGCCGCATGGGCCGGCCTCGTAACAGAAACTGAGCACCTCGCCTCGCGGGGTCAGGTTCCTGATCAGCCGGCGAAGCGACGAATGGCGGTTGCCGATCACGCCCCGGAACACCGGCTGCTCCCGACCCGGAAATGCAATCGCAACTGAAATCGTGTCCTTGTGGACATCGAGACCCACATATGCGCTATATTCATTCATGACCTGTCCTCCTTGATGTGGCCCTGTACTCGGGCGTTGTTCTGACCTCGAGTATAACCCACGAACCTCAAGGCCAGGACAGGTCAATCCATGATGTCTAGAACCCTTTGTGGAGATCACGGTTATCATTGCCCTGCTGGCGGATTACCTGTTCCTGCCGCCATTGCTGATGGCGCTGGACGGAACCAGGGAAACGGGCGCGCAGATCAGGGAACGACTCGCGCGGTCGGGCGAATAGTTCCGGAAATTGGGGTTGCCGGCCGTAGGCCGATAACTGGAGGAAGTTGGAAAGCACCGGCCTGCCCGGTGCCCCGGGCGCAGGCGGCCACGCGGCATCAGACCGGCATTTCGCGCCTTTGTTCGGCGATGCGGAACGTCAGTTTCCTGCTCGGCTTCATCGATGGCAGCGGGTTGAACCGAAGCGTATAGTTTGCGGGGGATACTTCGAGGGTGAAGTAATGCGCAACCATCAGCACGTTGGCGGCCAGTTGCAGATCCATCCAGCGGTTGCCGAGACAGGTGTGCGTGCCCAGCCCGTATGGCGCATACCCGGGACCGCGGTGCTCGTTGCGCGTCGGCAGATAGCGGTCTATGTCGAATGAGAGGGGGTCAGGGAAGACATCCGGCATGTAATGCGCGGCCGTCTGGGCGATGTAGAGTCGCGAACCCACCGGCAGTTCGTAGCCCTCGACGGTGCATGAATTCATCACATCCCGCAGGGACATCGGGACGATCGGGTACATGCGCAGGCATTCCATGAGAAAGCGGTGGGTGACGTCGATCGCAGACGGGGTGAAGGCCTCCCCATCCGGATCGCCGTTCTCGAACAGGGCGTCCGCTTCGCTACGGATTCTCTCGTAAAGCGCGGGCTGCGCCGCCATAGCGTAAAGCGCAAAGCTGAATGCATCGCCGAGATACACACTGGCGATCAGTGCCGCGGACAGGGCGAAGCGCAGGTTGGACTCCGGCATCAGTTGCGGATCGCGCGCATGCAGGCTTAGCAGGTCATCCGCAAGGACCCGTGGACATTCGGCCCGCTGGGCCGGCGTATGAAGGCTCTGGACCCGCTCAATCAACGTGTCGAGGGATTTCGCCCGGCGTTTCATGCCGGAAGTGTACAGCATAAATTTGGGCAGAACCTTCAAAATATGGATGTTGAGCGCACGCTCCTTGTAAGTCATCAGATCGTCGAAGACATCCTGTGAATCGACGCTGATGAAGAGCGGTGAGAGCTGCGCATTAATCATGCGCCGGCATAGGAGCGTCGCCGGGAAGCGATCGCCGACCGTCCAATCCGCCATGAACTCCCGGCCATGACGATAGACCCCGTCCAGTTGGCCTGCCAGCCTGCGGCGCGAATAGGCCGGCGACAGGGCCTTGCGCAGCCGGAAATGATCGGCGCCGTCCAGGGAAGGCAAAACACCGTGCGCACCGTAGACCTTCTCGAAGTCGGAAAAGTAATCCATGGCTCTCAGGTATCTCCGCCCCTGCCGGTGCGCCCAGCGGTTTGTCTGCGGTCCGGCGAGGAAGATCATCGGTTTCGCGAACGACCGGCGGACCTCGAACACGGGACCGTACTCTTTTGCAAGATCTGCAAAGAGGGCCGGAATGTTGCCAACGCGCAAATTCGGATTGAGCAACAGCCGGCGCAGAGAGACCACCGGAATTTTCTTGGTCAGGGCCGAACGCTGAAGCAACGGATTGGCGATGGATTGTTGGACCGCGTCGGCTATGGAACGGCCGATCAGATCCATTTTGCAGATCAAGTCGATACGCTTTTCGGTCTCGTCATCAACTTCGAATATGAAGCGGAACACGTCGCAGGAATTAACGAGGCAAACGACAATGACGTCTCTCGGATGGGGTATCGCGTCAGTAAAGATAACTTTACTGACTCGTGCCTTGACAAACTGGCTTGCGGTTTCTCTCTGGTTGCCGGCGTGCCGGTATGCGCGCGCGCTGGCAGGCGCCAGCGTCCAGAAATCGCCGTTGTGGTGTTCCAGGATACTTAGCTCCACCAAGCGGTCCAGTGTCAATTCGATGATTGATTCCGCATGGACAACGAGCCGCTCGATCCAGTATTGGGCGTTCCGTTGAGCCGGTTCTTCTGCGATTTCCTTCAGGATTGGGTCCAGGACCGGGCTGCCGGTTTCCGTCGAGTCCACCAGGTACAACGATTCCATATCCGTATCGATGCGCGACAGGAGCGAGAGTTCGGCAAGCGCCGCGCCCACCACGGTACAATTCAAAGCCCAGCCGAGCACCTGATGAAAGTAGCCGTTCTGTTCGTTGAGGAGCATCAGGATGAGCTCGTCGGGCAAACTCAGCGGCTGAGTCGCCTGGCCTTCCGCGATATCAGGCATCGGCTGCAGTCTCCCAGCTTCCGACTCCGCGACGCGGCACCGAGCGGATGCGTCTCGATTCCTGCATCACAGGCGATTTCACGCAACGGGTATGGCGACACCCGTCACGCCATCCTGCCCATCTTCTGGCCATCGGACCCGGCGCCGACAGGCGCTCAAGCGGGTTTCCGCGCCAAGAAGCAGTACAACGGCGTGAAGACTCCAGTTCTGCCGCCCGCAACATAAGCTTTGGCCGTCCGATCCATGAGCCGGATAACTTCCGCGGAGCCTCTCGGTAACTCATTCAGCGCCTCGGCCACTTTCGCCATACCGATGTAAACCTTACGGCCCAACGGAATCCTGCGCAAGGCGTTGCCCGGAGTTCCATCCCGGGACTCCATAGGTCGATACCACGGCGTGGACGGCCCCTCCTCGATGCCCCGGTCAGCGCTCTCGATGACGTGAAATCCCGCCGATTCGAGCGCCCGATTCACTTCGTCCATCGTGGCGATATCCCGGAGAGCAACGCAGTGCATGAGATTCTGTTTGATGGCCGCATGTCGGCTGTCGTTCGGATCGAACTTGCACGTCATGCACATTTCCTGACCCCAGAAGAGAGACCCGGGTTTCAGCACGCGGAATATTTCGGCGAACGCACCAGCCTTGTCCGGCGCATGGCATGTCGATTCGATGGCGTAACCCCGGTCGAACGTGCAGTCTTCGAAGACGCTCATATCCATGAAATCGGACGCAACGCAGTCAACCAGATGGTCAAGTTCCGCTTCGCCATTCAGCAACCGCGCCTTCTGCAGCTGGATTTCGCTGTTGTTGACCCCGACGACCCGGACACCGGCTTCCCGGGCGACCTGGCGCATCGGGCCGCCGATGCCGCAACCGACATCGACCACCGTCATTCCTTCCTTCAATTCCAGCTTGGCGATCATCGACCGCTGGTGTCCGATTTTGGCGTCGCTTAGGCTCTCCCCGGGCTTCAGGGGCGCGAAGTGCAGGGATTCGCCCCAACCGAACACCATGAATTCGTTACAGAGATTATAGTATTCCTGCACGGTTTCAGCGTGGCTATACGCGCCGCGCGCAGCATTCTTGGAAAGCGCTCGGTCGGTCCAGCCGTCGAAGCGTTCCACGCGCCGGGCGACATTCGACCCTCGGTACGCGGTCTTCAAGTCCCGGGACAAATCGCTGAATTTCATAGCGTGACTTATTCCTTCGCTTCGCTGTTTACCCAGGTCCGTGGGCGTGGTGGTCAAACACCGCGGAACATGATCGACCCGGAGTGCCAAGATGGGAATGCCTTCTTCACGTACCGCGTCCACGAACTCAACCACGCAAGGTGTCTTTCCCGAGCTCGCCTTGCCGGTGAGCACCTGGTCGGTAGCAGGCCCAACCATGTTCGAAAGCAGCGTTCGGGTGACTTCGGGTATGTCCGACTGTTTGTGTAGGGCGCTTGGCGGGCATTTTCGTATTCCTGACCAATACCCGCGCGCGACGACAGCCTCGATCGCCGGCAATGATCGGCCAGCGCTGTCGATCTGATGACGGTGCAGCATTGTTCCTCTCCGGATCCTGTCGCTTCATCATCCGTGCCGGCGGCAGGCCTGATCAATGCGCTGCCACCTGGCGGGTCACGATCGGTTCCTCGGTGTAGGGTCTCGTACTATTCCGTCATGAACCGGGCGGTTTTTCCCACATTCCCCGCGCGTGCTGTTTCTGTTTGATCGGGTACAATCCGGGACAGCGCTTCTTTCCCAAGCAGGGATTTTCAAGTCGCGACCCTGTCCAGTTGGAATCATATCAGGCAGCGTTTCGGCGTGGGTCGGATGCGGTCCGGATGCCTGCAATTTCCTGCCGGTTCGACTGGCTGGCTGCACGCCGTCGATTGCAAGAAACAGAAGAGGGTGGCCCGCGCGAATAGGCCTTCGCCGGGCCATGGGCGGCCAGTACAGCTACGTTTCCAGACCGACATGACCGCCGAGGAGTCTGTTAGCCGCGAGGCGTGGAGGAACGCAAGCTTTCCTGCTTGCCTGAAGGGCCTTTGCGGCTTCGACTGCGGGTTGATGCGTCACGGGACCTACGGGCGCAAGACGCCGGTTCCGCTGCGCGTTGCCCGGTTCGACTGCCGTGAATGCCGGACCACGATCAGCCGTCTTCCGGATTTCGCTGCGGCCCGCTGGGCGGCGGCCCGGCGCCTGTTTCCCCACCGTGACGAGTTGGCGAACCCGATCCGTGATCTTTGTGGCGCATTCGCGGCGGTCTCGGCCTTCCTGGCGGCCGCCGTCACGTTGCGCCCTGACCTGTTCAGGGGATGCCCGGCGGAGCTGGTGCCGATGCGCGCCGCGCTCGGTACGGAAACGCTGCTGGTCGGCCTGCGCCGGGAGATGACGAGCCAGTTGCAGTTCCTGCCGCCTCCGGTCGGATTCCGGCCTCCCGGGCTGGGTGGGAAATGCCCGACCGGGCCTCCAACACCGTTCGAGCCCTGTTCCGGCGATGCCGGGCGCGGCAGATGAGGCCGACCGGCGCATCGGAGCCGGAATGATGGAGGACAATCACCATGAACGACACGATCAGCGACCACCGCAAGGACGTCGCACTGTTTCGCTTTGGCATGATCCCGGAGGCGCTGCACCTTCCGCCCGACGAGGCGGCGCAACAGCTGAAGCGGCAATCGGAACGGGAGGTGACGATCCCGGGCTCGGGCCAGCGCAAGGTTGCGGTGACGACGATGCGGGGCTGGATCAGAACATACCGCAAGTCGGGCTTCGACGGGCTGATGCCGAAGCGCCGCAAGGACCGCGGCTCGATCCGGAACATGCCGGGCGATGTTGTCGAGACCCTGCTTGCGATCCGCCGGGAGAACATGGATCCCGTCGTCCGGCAGGTCATCGCGCGGGCGCGGGACAGCGGCGCCGTTCCCGGCGATGTCACCATCGCCGCCTCGACGCTGCACCGGCTGTTCGTCCGGGAGGGGTTGATGGAGCGCCGGGCGGGGCCGCCATCCGCAGACCTGCGCCGCCTCGCCACCGAGGCGGCCGGCCAGCTCTGGCAGTCGGACGTCATGCACGGCCCGAAGGTCGGGGACAGGCAGGGCCGGAAGAGAAAGACCTGTCTGATCGCCCTGCTCGACGATGCGACCCGGCTTGTCCCATACGCGCATTTTGCCCTCGGCGAGAGTACGGCCGATTACCTGGTCGTGCTGAAGGAGGCGATCCTGCGGCGCGGATTGGTGGAGAGGCTGTACTGCGACAACGGCGCCAACTTCCGCTCAAGGCAATTTAAGATGATCTGCGGCAGGCTGGGCATCTCGCTGCTGCATGCACGGCCATACCATCCCGCGGGACGGGGAAAGATCGAGAGGTTCTTCAGAACGGTACGCGGGCAATTCCTGGCCCCGCTCGAGGCGCAGGACATTCCCGGGCTGGAGACCCTCAACCAACGGTTCCGCAGCTGGCTCGAGGCCGAGTACCACATGACGCCCCATCGCGGCCTCGACGGGAAACGCACGCCTCTCGACCAGTGGGCCCTCACCTGTGAGAGGGTCCGCCGACCCGACCCCGGCGCCCGTTTCGACGACATGTTCCTGTTCGAGGCGCACCGGCGGGTCTCCAGGGCCCGGACCGTCAGTCTCGAGGGCCGCCTCTACGAGGTCGAGCCGGGAATGAACGGTGCGAAGGTCACGCTCCGCTACGATCCGTCCGCCCCGAAGGACCGCCCGATCAAGGTGGTGCACGAGGGCAGGCCGCGCGGCTGCGCACGGCTGCTCGACCTGCACGCCAATGTCCGGATCAGGCGTGGCATCGAAAAACCGGCCGTGAGGTTCCGGGCGCTCGGCCGTGACAGCGGGAAGGAGGGCTGAGCATGTACCTGCCGCATTTCGGGCTCAGGAATTACCCCTTCGAGAAGACGCTCAGATCCGACGAACTCCTCGACACCGAGGCACAGGCCGAGGCCCGCACCCGCATCAGGCATCTCATCGAGTTGCGCGGCATCGGCCTGCTCACCGGTGAATCCGGCGTCGGCAAGACCGCACTCTGCCGACAGGTGGCCGACAGCCTGCACGAGGGCCTGCACCAGCTTCGCTACGTCTCGTTCTCGACCGGGAATGTCCGCGACACCTGTAACGCCATCGCGACCGCCTTCGGCCTGGCCGAAAGCCAGTCCCGCGCCACACTCTGCCGGGCGCTGCGCACGGAGATGAGCCGCCTCGTTGCCGAGACCGGCAAGCTGCCGGTGCTGATCTTCGACGAAGCGCACCATCTCGGCAACGATGTCCTCGCCGAGTTCAGGATGCTCACCAACTACCGCATGGATTCCGGCAACCGGCTCTGCCTGCTGCTGGTCGGCCTCACCGAGCTGCGCAATCGGCTCAGGATGGCGGTGCACGAACCGCTGGCCCAGAGAATCGTCGTCAACTGCCACATTCCCGGGCTCCGCCACGAGGAAGTCGGCGCCTGTATCGAACACCGGATGACCCTGGCCGGCGCCGATGTGCCGGTCTTCGAGCCGGCGGCAATCGAGGCGGTGGCGCTGGCAAGCAACCGCATCCCGCGACAGATCGACCGCCTCGCCCACCATGCGCTGATCGCCGCCGCCGCCGACAGGATGCGGACCGTCACCGACAGCCACGTCAACCGGGCGCGTTGCCTCACCAAATACGTTACTTTCGACCGATCCGTTGCCTCATCAAGAATGTTACCCGGAGCATTTGTTTTGGGAGCAGGATCATGAGGGGGTCAAGCATGTCGGCACGAGACGAATTGCTGGGGGCTTTGCGCCAGCGTTACGGTGAGGCGGAGCGCTCGGGCAAGTCACGCATACTGGACGAGTTCGTGTCGGTGACTGGGCATCACCGGAAGCATGCGATCCGTCTGCTTCGGGGTTCGGCTTCGACGGAGACGCGTGAAGGGAGGTCGCGGAAATTCAAGTATGGCGACGAGGTTCGGGATGCCCTGGTTGTCCTGTGGGAGGCCTCGGACCGGATTTGCGGCAAGCGCCTGCAGGTCTTGCTGCCGTCTCTTGTGGAGGCGATGGAGCGGCATGGGCATCTGGAGTTGTGCGAAGATGTGCGGGCCGGCGTTCTGGCGATGAGCGCGGCGACGATCGATCGGCGTCTTCGCGATATCCGTGAGAAGGCAGGCATCCGGCGCCGGCGGTGCGTGCTCTCGCCGACTTCGGTGCGGCGGCGGATTCCTGTACGTGCGGGCCAGGACTGGCAGGATCCTGCGCCCGGGTTCATGGAGGGCGACCTGGTCGCGCACAGCGGTCCGGTCGCGTGCGGGAGCTTTCTGCAAACGCTGGTCATCACGGACGTCGCCACCGGATGGACCGAATGCGCTCCGGTTCTGTACCGGGAGCAGACCCTGGTGCGGGAGACCCTCGCCCAACTGCGCAGACGCCTTCCGTTTGACCTGCTCGGCTTCGATGTGGACAACGACAGCGTCTTCATGAACGAGACGCTTCTTGCATACTGTGAAGAGAGCGGGGTCGAGTTCACGCGCAGCCGGCCCTGGCACAAGAACGACCAGGCGTTGGTGGAACAGAAGAACGGTTCCGTGGTTCGGCGTATCGTCGGATATCGCCGCCTTGAGGGGCTGGCGGCGGCGGCGGCGCTGTCCCGGCTCTACGGGACGGTGCGCCTGTTCGTGAACTTTTTCCAACCCTCGTTCAAGCTCTCGGAAAAGACCCGGGACGGGTCCTTGGTCAGGAAACGCTACCACCGGCCGGCAACACCGTGCCGGCGGCTGCTTGAAGATGCCCGCACATCCCAGGCCGTGCGTGACGCGGTCACCGAGTTGCAGGAACGCCTGGACCCCGTTCTTCTCTTGCAGCAGATGCGACGCAGGCAGCAGGAGATAGCCGATCTTGCGGATGGCGTTCCGGTGCAGGCCGGGCCGGAAGAGACCTCGCTGAACGACTTTCTCGCCGCGTTGCGCATGGCCTGGACGGACGGTGAGGTTCGCCCGACCTCCAGGCCGGAGCCACGGCCGAAACGCGGCCGTCGTCGACCCGATCCGCTTGAGAAGGTCACGGACCAGCTGCGGACATGGTTTGATGCCGAACCCTGGGTTACGAGCCGGCAGTTGCTGGAGCAGCTGCAGGAGGAACATCCCGGCCTGTATCCGGACAACCTGTTGCGAACGCTTCAGCGGCGGGTGAAGATCTGGCGTCAGGAAAGGGTCCAGGAAGTGATCTTTGGATCACCGGCCATCGAGAGCGCTCCCCGGGAAGACCAGGCGCACGCGGATGCGATCGCAGCACCCGAATTCGAGACTACGTAACGAAAGGTGCCAGGGGTCATGGAACGCAAACGTCGGCAGGCTGCCACGGCAGGCCGGCCTGCCGTGGCAGCCTGCGGTCCGGATCACACCCCCAGAACTGGCTTCCAGAATCACCGGGTCTTCGGTAACATACTTGGTGAGGCAAAGGTTCAGCCCAGAGTAACATTCTTAAGTGAGGCAATACGAGCTGTCACGGTAGGAACGTCGGTTACCCGACGCCCCCCGTACAGATCCGGACGTGGTCGCTAGACCATCCGGCTCCTACCTCGGGTCTTGACGGCAAATCTCGTGGTCGGCCATGGGTGCAGAATCCGCAGCGGAGGCCAGAAGGCCGCCGCCAGTATGCCGACCCTGTTCCATGTAAAGCGATCCTTCTGCGAACGTTGCCGCAGGGCACGCAGCCACATCCTCATGAGGCGAAGCACAAACCTGTTGAGGAACCGGAAGCTGGTTGGCACCGCGTAATACCGCAGCCATCCGCCCACGACCCGTCCAAGCCATTTGGCGACCTCGTGGATGTTGTGATGCATTCGCCTGCGCAGTTCGGCCTTGATGCGCTTCAGGGTCCGGTTGACCCGCTTCCCGATCGGCTTGCGCCCCAGTCCGAAACGTCCCTTGCGCGTGGTCCGGCAATAATGCGTGAACCCGAGGAAGTCGAACGTCTCGGGACGCCGTTCTCCCCGTGCCCGGCGGTTCGCCATCGCGAACTTGCCGAACTTAGAGAGCGACAATCAAGGTGACAGCTCAGCGTCAAACAGGATGAGAGTCGGTTTCAGGGGGACGTCTTCGGCGGCAGTCACCGGAGGGAGGTCGTAGGCCGACTGGAGGTGACGGCCGCCGGATGGGGATTTTTCTCCCCCCTACGGGCTTGTTTGGTGTTTGCGGCTGGCCGGGTAAATCCTTGCTCTCGTTGTTTTCGAGAGGAGCGCGAGTTGCCCGGTCACCACGTAACTGATCACCAGATGAGGTCATTCATGAAACACAGGAAAAACCACTCGACGGAGGTGGCCGCGGCGAAGGCCGGTTTCAGCGCCGCCACGGGTTACCGGATCAACCGGGACCCGACGCTTCCTTCCTTGAAACGGGCACCGAGGAGCCGGCGCCGTCCGGACCCGCTGGCCGGAATATTCGACAGCGAGGTCGTGCCGCTTCTCGAGACTGATTCCGACATCCGGCCGGTGGCCGTGTTCGGGGAGTTGATGCAGCGTCACCCCGATCTGGACCCGTCCATCCGGCGCACCCTGGAGCGGCGCATCCGCGACTGGCGGGCCCGGAACGGTCCCGATCGGGATGTCATGTTCCAGCAGACGCACAGGCCGGGCCGGCTCGGCCTGTCGGACTTCACCCGGATGGAGGCTCTCGGCGTCACCATTGCCGGTCAGAAGCTGGATCACATGCTGTATCACTTCCGGCTTGCCTGGTCCGGCTTCAGGCATGCCGAGGTGGTTCTCGGCGGCGAGAGCTTCACGGCGCTGGCCGAGGGTCTGCAGGCTGCGCTCTGGTCGCTGGGCGGTGCCCCGCAGGAGCACCGGACCGACAGCCTGTCGGCCGGGTTCCGCAATCTCTGCAGGCAGGATGCCCAGGACATGACCGAACGCTACCGCCTGCTTTGCCGGCATTACGGGATGACACCTTCACGCAACAACCGCGGCGTTGCCCATGAGAATGGTGCGATCGAAAGCGCACACGGCCACCTCAAGCGGGAGATCGCTGATGCGCTGGCCCTGCGGGGCTCGAAGGAGTTCGCCGATCTTGCGGCCTGGCGCGGCTTCGTCGCCGAGATCGTCGGGCGCGGCAATGCCCGTCGCGCCAGGCGCATCAAGGCCGAACGCGCCCTCTTGCGCGACTTGCCGCCGATGCGCACCACCGATTACGAGGAGACCAGCGTGCGCGTCACCACCTCGAGCGGCTTCATCCTCAAGCGGGTGTTCTACACTGTGCCTTCCCGGCTGATCGGCCACCGGCTCGGCGTGCGCCTCTACGATGACCGCCTGGAGCTCTATCTCGGCGGCATCCATCAGCTGACCGTGCCGCGCAAGCGCAGGGGCTCGTCGATGAAGGCGGTGCATGTGGTCAATTACCGCCACGTGATCCATTCCCTGAAGACCAAGCCGATGGCGCTGCTGAACCTGGTCTACCGTGACGAGCTGTTCCCGCGGGAGGCGTATCGGCGCTGCTTCGAGATGGCGATGGCGCAGCTGGACGAGCGTTCCGCCTGCCGGTTGACGGTGAAGCTTCTTGCGCTGGCACATGAGGAGAACTGCGAGGCGGCGCTGGCGGAGGAAATCGACGCCTGCCTGCGGGCCGGCAAGCTGCCGGAGCTTGACCGCCTCAAGGTCCGGTTTGCACCGCAGGCCGGGGCGATGCCCGACATCCGCGTCATGCGGGCGCCACTGGCCGGGTATGGCGAGCTTCTCGACACGGCAGGCCAGTCATGAGCGGGCTGCCCGATGATGCCGGCGGCAAGGTCGACGGGGTCAGGCTGGCCCTGATGCTCTCGGAGTTGCGTCTTCCGACAATGCGGGAGTTCTGGAAGGCTTTTGCCGAACGGTCCGATGCCGAGGGCTGGCCTGCGGCGCGGTTCCTTGCGGTCCTCGCAGAGCACGAACTCGCCGAGCGCTCCAGGCGCCGGATCCAGCGCCATCTGAGCGAGGCAAGGCTGTTGCCCGGCAAGAGCCTGGCCAGTTTCGACTTCAACGTGGTGCCGATGGTCTCCAAGGCCCAGGTCATGGCGCTCGCCGCCGGCGACGCATGGCTCAACCAGGGCGCCTCCTGTCTTGTTTTTGGGCCTCCGGGGACCGGAAAAAGTCATCTGTCCAGTGCGATCGGACTGGCGCTGGTGGAAAACGGCTACAGGGTGCTGTTCTGCCGGACCACGGACCTGGTGCAGCGCCTGCAACTGGCGCGGCGGGAGCTGACACTGGAAAACCTGCTGGCCCGGCTGGACCGGTATCACCTCCTGATCCTCGATGACTTCGCCTATGTCCGCAAGGACCAGGCCGAAACCAACGTGCTCTTTGAGCTCATCTCGGCCAGATACGAGCGGCGCTCGCTCCTGATCACCGCCAACCAGCCCTTCTCGGACTGGCACAAGATCTTTCCGGACGAGACCACGGCGGTGGCCGCAGTCGACCGACTGGTCCACAGAGCCACGATTCTCGAGATGAACGTCGAGAGCTATCGCCGGCGCGCCGCACTCGAGACCCGCAAACGCGGCCGGCCGGCGACAAGAGCCACGGAAAAGAACACCACCGTCGACTGAGCCGGAAAACACCGAAACATGCGGCCCGCGGCACACCAGAGCCGCGGGCCGTCTTCGTTCCGGAAACAAGGAAATCAGCGGCAAACAGGATCAGCGGAAAAACCACTTGCACTCGACAGGAAATCCGGAAAATATCGCATTGCCGCGACGTCAAACAATCATCCTGATTGACGTGCAGCTATCATCCAGATTGTCGCTCTATACGAACTCGATGAGACGGGTCTTGCCAGGGTGCAACTCCAGCGAGAAGTCGGCCAGCCTGTCCTTCAGATCGCACAGGAACCGTTCTGCATCCCGCTTGTACTGGAACCCGACCACGAAATCATCGGCGTAGCGCACGATGATCGTCTCGCCACTGGCGATCCGGGCGCGCCACTTCCTCTGGAACCAGAGGTCAAGGACGAAGTGCAGGTAGATGTTCGCCAGAATCGGCGAGACACTCGAGCCCTGTGGAACTCCCCGCAGGGTGTCCCGCCATTCGCCCTCCTCCATGACGCCGGCGCCAAGCCATTTGGAGATCAGCCGGATAACCCGCCGGTCCCCGATCCGGTGCTCCACGAACTCGATGAGCCAGCCTCGATCCAATTGGTCGAAGAAGGCCCGTATGTCCGCATCAGCGATCCAGTTGACCTTGCGCCGTTCGATCCCGTATGCCAGCGCGTCGAGCGCATCATGCGCACCGCGTCCCGGTCGGAACCCATGGCTGAACCCGAGGAACTCCGGCTCGAATATCGGCGTCAGCATGGTCTCGGCCACCGCAGTCCGGACGATCTTGTCCTCCAGTGCCGCAATGCCAAGCGGTCGTGTTCCCCCGTCCGGCTTCGGTATCTCCACCCGCCGGGACGGAAGCGCCCGCTACGCCCCGCTGTGAACGCGATCGTGCAGGCCGGGCAAACGCTCTTCCAGCCCGTTCCCGTATTCCTTCCACGTCACCCCGTCCACGCCTGCCGCCGCATCCTTCTTCAACATGAAACAGGACGCTTCGAGCACGTCCGTTGTCATATGGTGCAGGAGCGCAGTCAGCTTCTCCTTCGGTTCCTCGTGGCTGCTTGCCGTATCCGCTCGGCCGCCTGTGACATGCGATCCCGGCCCTGTGTCCGGTGCATGCTTTGGCCGCACGGATTCCCCTTGGTTCCAGCCCTTCCCTCCATCGGCTCCGCAGGAACAGACATTCCCTTGTTCGCCGACCTCACCGGTACTATGGCCGGATCCGACTGCTTCAATCCGTTCGTCATCGATTCAGATTATCTCCTTTCTTCCGCGGCCCCGGCACGACTGCCAGGGCAGATTGAAGCCCTCCCGAGTCCCGATGTGGGGTGTACATGCGTCCCTGGATTCCTCAGACAACGCGGAGCCCGGCAGACCCTCACCATGACGGTTCTGCAGGTGTTGCCTTCGGCCGATGACAAGACCTCGGCGCTCCGGATCATATCTTTTACGATGCTCAATCATCCCGGCCACACGCGCCGCTACCGACGCTTCGCATGCATCCTCGCGGATGCACACGCACGGCTCGCGGTGAAAGTGGTGGCTGACCTTTCCTTCCTGCCGGACTTGCACCGGCTACCCCAGCACCGATTTCTCGGCACTCGTCACCTTGATTGTCGCTCTATAGAACACCGTCGAGACCCCGATCCCCAGCCTCCTGGCCAGCGCCCGCAGCGTCCAGTGACTGCTGTGCGCCGGCGGCGGCGACATCGCAAGCTCGATCACCTGCCTGACCTTCTCCTGCGAGACCGGCTTGCGACCCGTTTTCCCGGGGATGTCGTAAAGCAGGCCGTCAACACCCTCCACAAGGAAGCGGTCCCACCAGCGCCAGACCGTCGGTTTCGACATGCCGGTGGCCCGCATCGTCTGCGACAGGGTGAGACCGTCGCCGAGGTGAAGGATGATACTCGCCCTCTGGACATGCTTGAGGATCGAATGAGGACCGGTCCTGATCTTCTCCAGACGTGCCCGGTCTTGCCCGCTCAGAACGATCCGTGTTCTCCTGCTCCTTGCCATTGCTGTCCTGCTCCCGTTCGAAAACTGTGCGGCATTCGCCGGGAGTGGTTGAATCATACGCCACGGGAAAATGGAATCCCCAAACACAAACAGACCACTAGGTTACCCCATTGAAAGAGCCGTGGCCAACCTTCCCGACGGAATCAGCAAGGAATTGCTCAATGCCACACAAGCTGCTTTGGGAACAGCAAGGGATATCGCGCTGTACACGATGGAGGACGCCAACGACAAGGGAGCAAACAATATGTGGCATAAGTTCGCTGCCGCAGCTGCCGGTGCGACAGGTGGCTTTTTCGGCATGCCCGGGTTCCTTGTTGACCTGCCAGTTTCAACAACGATCATGCTTCGTTCCATCGCAGACATAGCGCGTAGCAACGGTGAATCAATTTCTGATCCGGAGACCAAAGCCGCATGCATGGTGGTTTTTGCCATGGGAGGAAAGAGTCAATCCGATGACGCGGTAGAGTCGGGGTATTATGCATTGCGTCTGGTGCTGGCGCAGGAGGTACAAAAGGCAAGCGAGTTTCTCGTTAATCAAACCGTCGTAAAGGAGAGCTCTCCTGTGCTTGTTCGGTTCATGACCACTATTGGTGAACACTTTGGCATCCAGGTAACTCAGAAGATGGCAGTTCAGTTTGTTCCCGTCATTGGCGCCGCTGGCGGCGCAATGATCAATTTGTTGTTCATGGACCATTTTCAGACGATGGCGCGTGGACACTTCACGGTCAGAAGGCTGGAACGCAAATATGGAAAGGACGTCATAAAAGAGGAATACTCTGCAATAAAAATCGAGCAACCTCATGCTGCCGGTCACTCACAGCGCCCTGATATAGACTGAAAGAGGAATGGCCCGATCAGGTTAGTAACGGTGTATTGGCCGATGCCGAGCTACCTTACCCCCTTCCCTGCCCGTCAGCCCCTGAGCTCCCGAATCCGCTCCTTCGGGAAGTGATGGTAGAAGGCAGTGCGCCCGATGGAAAGGCTGCGGATCACGTCGCTGACGGAGGGATAGCCCCTGGTATCCCGCAGCATCGCCTCGGCCTGGCGGCGCAGCTCCGGCGTCAGTTTGCTCGGCCGCCCTCCCCTCCGGCCGCGGGCACGCGCCGTGGCCAGGCCGGCCATGGTCCGCTCCCGGATGAGATCCCGCTCGAACTGGGCCAGCGCCCCGAAGACATGGAAGACCAGCGTGCCGCTGGCGGTGGTGGTGTCGATCCCCTCGGTGAGCGAGCGGAAGCCGAACCCCCTCTCCTCGAGCTTGCGGACCGTCGCCACCTGCTGCGGCAGGCTCCGCCCCAGCCGGTCCAGCTTCCAGACGACCAGCGTGTCGCCCTTGCGCATCCAGTCAAGCGCCTCTGCAAGTCCTGACCGGTCTGACCGTGTCCCGGAGGCCCGGTCCTCGAAGATCCGCTCGCATCCGGCGGCGCTCAGCGCATCGAGCTGCAGCTCGGGATTCTGGTCCAGCGTCGAGACGCGCGCATATCCTGCCAGCATGGTGTTCACCTGTTCGAAAAAGGCCTGCGGCGCCTCTATATCCGGACACCGGATACGGAACAAGGTTTGTGAACAGGAATTCGGGTCATTCCAGGCAGTTTCCAGCTTGGCCGGAGGCTGTTCGGGAAACGGCCGATATTCGAATAAAACCACCTGTGTGGTTCGGGAGTGTCGTTTTTCACAAATAACTTCAGCAGTCTTCCGGAAAAGACTTCAGTGAGTGCCTCCATCTCTGGATGGGCGGCTCATTCCGGCTGTGGCGGGTGCCTGATCAGGGCCGGCCGCAACCACTGGTCTGCCCATCTGTTACGCGTATCGACCAGTCATGGACCCAAGTGATCGTCTGACCGGGAACACTTTGGGGATTATAAATCCTACTTGACGCATCAGGGCAAATAGATATGACGCCGGGATGCAAGTTGTCAAAACGTTTGCGAAGACGGCGGCATCTCTTGGGGCGGGGGTTGGAATGACCACGTTCTCCAGTGATCTAGCCAATGTTCTGCGGTCGATGGCCGATATGTTGGAAGCTGGCGGCTATGTGAAAATTGTTCTTCTCGTTATTGCAGTTGTGTTTGGAGCATGGGCGGCATTTGATGTCTGGAAGTATGTAGTCGAGCGCAGGGAAAAACCTAATGATGCAGCCGGAAGTGTGACCGATAAGAAAGTATCTGCACAAGATCAGCCGTCTATGACAGAAGTCGTGTAGCAAGATCCCGATGCAGCCAAAAACGTTGATTTGCAAAAGGCGCTGAAACGGGAAGCAGAGGCGAAGGCACGATCGGTGCAGGTAGATTCAGATTTTCGAACGTTCATTTACGATGTCAACATGGCCTTGGGAACAATCCTCACACCGAAACGATGGCGTTCTGGGTCCGACAATAAAGACTACAATCATTAAGGGGGATCTTGGCACCATCAATCTTACCATTCCAAGATCACTGCACAGCACCCTGAAGACAGTTTCCCAGGAATTCACGATATAGGACCATGCGGTTTTCGAGCATCTGGTAGCCCATATGCCGCATTGCTACGGCGTCATTCAGTGCATCGTTGAGTATAGCAATGGTGGCGTCGATGAGCGGTTTCTGCAAGGGAAGAAGGTTGTTTTCTATGAGGTCGGCGCGCTGTTCTGCCGTCAGGGTGACGCCTTCCCTGACGGCAGCAATATCCATGGCATATTCGCTGCAAGGCGTGAACACGTGCTCCATGACTTCGTCGGTGTAGTCGACGGGTTCTGACCAGTCACTGAAAAAGCCCAGGTTTGCGCCCATGCAACCGCAGCCGCGTTCGGCTGAAAAGCACATGACGCGAGGTGGCGCGTCAAGAGGGTCATTGCACAACCAAACTTCGACGATATCTCCCGATTGAAAAATCTCGCTGGAGGATTCGCTGTTGTCTTCCAGAGGTTAGATCAATTTCAGCCAAGGCGACTTACATGTGGGCAATTCAGGATGATCACGGACTTGCGAACAGTGTTCGGATTCATAGACAGAATAGATCGGCGCAACATATTCGGCGAGTGATGGCGTTGCGGTCAGCAACGCGACCACAGTCAAGTGATGAACCGGCGTCGACCGGCCAGTTTTATTGGACTTATTCATTCAAAGACGCCTGCACACAGATTTTGAAAAGCTGTTGGTAGAACTCGGCGCGAACCTGCCATGTGGATTCGACGTCAATGCTGTTGGCCAAATCGCGCATCACATCTTCCTTTTCAGCCTTCAGCATGACCGCAAAGGTATGAAGGTTTGCTCCGTATCCAATCAACTCCTCGTCTATCTCACTTGATTCAAGTGCCACGCGCGCGCTCATGCAGGGGTGAAAAACCCATTCATCAAGCTCGGCATAGAATTTTTCGGGATCCGCCCAAAGGGAAGACGACACCATTGCGGAAACAGCCATTCCCGCCGACAACATCGCTAGGGTTTTCATGATTTTCCAATCTGCAAGAGCACGGTCCCAGCTGGTTCCGGGCCGTTACAACATCTCACAGAAAGTTGGAATGCCCCGCCTGCTTGCCAAGGCAGGGTTGCTACTCCATGCCGGGTTCAGGCTGTTCTATTCAGCGGGCGACCCGATAAAGCGGGTCTGTGAGATTGTTGCAAAGTGATGCTGCGGCGATTCGGTATGCAAAGTCAAACATAACTGCTAACCCGCATATTGCACCATGCGGTTGTACATGGGGTGGCACAACCGACCCCGGAAAGAACCATGACCCCGATGTGACCCAATTTCGCTCTTGAAACGGGGGCCGTAGATAGAGAACGTTCGCCGCACGTGCATCACGTGCGATTTCACAAGCGCAGCATCAGTCGCGAGGGCGGGATATCTGTAATGCCGAACTTTTTGGGCGTCAGGTTGCACCTCTGTCAACTCATCCTGGCAGCCATTGCCCCTTTCGTGCGAAACCCAGCCAGGAGCGCTCCGGCTCGGACTGGTTCGATGATCGGATAGGGTAGCTTGTCCGCCAGTTCGCGCGCAGCAGGGGCGAGCGGTCCACCACCAACTAAGAGGACCTGCGCGCCATCATGTTCAAGACACAGGCGCGCGGTGTCCATTAACGCACTCTCGAGCAGCTTCAGGTTAGCCATGGTTGCGTGCATGTCTCCGGCAGTAATCCTAATCGAGGCAAAATGGTCTTTGTATCCGTAATATTCGACTGTCTGCGTAATTGATGCCTTCAACTGATCGGTTGTCGTTATTATTGAGAATTTCCGACCTTTATTCGCGGCGGCGGCAATACCTGCTTCGGCAATACCTGTGACCGGTATAGACAGCTCTGCCTTGAGTTCTTTTACTCCGGGATCGCCGAAGCCCGACACCAGGATCGCGTCGGCACCTTCCTTCTCAAGTAGCCTCGCCCGGTCGATCACCTGACTTGCGGCTTCGGCAAGTTCCGCTTCGTTGGAGACAACCTTGGGCCCGGTTTCCATCGTGTACGCGGAAACCGTGAACTCGTGCGGAAGCGCTCCCCGCGCAAGCTCCGCCATTAACCTCGTCGTGTCGCTGTTGGTATTGGGGTTGAGCAGCGCCAGATGGAATTGCCTTCCCATCAGGCGACCTCGAGCGCGTGGAAACAAGCGACCTTGCGACCGTCAGCACCGGCTTCCAGCTGCGGAACTCTTTGCCGGCAAATATCGGTCGCATAGCGGCAGCGTGGTGCAAAGGCGCATCCGTCGGGCATATTGGCAAGGTTAGGAGGCATACCCGGAATGGCATCAATCTTTTCGCCTTTCTTCGCGCCATGCACGGTAGAGGATAGCAGCCCCTCGGTATAGGGGTGCCGCGGCGATTTAAGGACATCGCGTGCCTTGCCATTCTCGACGATGCGGCCGCCATACATAACGGCGACCTGGTCAGAGATTTCTGCTGCGACGCCGATATCGTGTGTCACGAAGATCACCGCCATCCGCATGCGTTGCTGAAGTTCGCGCAAGAGCAGTAAGACCTGAATCTGCACGGTGGCGTCCAGCGCCGTCGTGGGTTCGTCGGCCAGAAGAAGTTTTGGAGACGAGGCCAGCGCCAACGCGATCATTGCCCGCTGCCGCATCCCGCCTGACATTTCGTGCGGGTAGTTGTTCAGGCGCGTTTCGGGCGAAGGGATGCCAACTAGCTTGAGCAACTCAAGCGCGCGGGCCCGAGCCTCGGACTTGCTGGCGCCCAGATGATTCCGAATCGCTTCCGAGATCTGATAGCCCACAGTGTAGACAGGGTCGAAGGCCGTCGCGGGTTCCTGGAAGATCATTGAGGTTTCGCCGCCACGATAGTCCTGGAGCTCAGCATCCGACAATTTCAGGACGTCCTTGCCGCCAAGCTCAATTGTGCCCGAGATGCTGGACTTGCGCCCCGGTAGTAACCGCAACAACGCGCGAAGCGTCACGCTTTTGCCTGAACCGGATTCGCCGATCAGACCAAGGACTTCGCACTCGTTAAGCTGAATACCGACCTTGTTGACGGCGATCACAGATCCCTCTTCGGTACTGAACCGGACCTCAAGGTCCCGGACGTTCAAGACAGGATCGGTCATTGAGCGCTCTTCGGATGTCCCGCCGCCGGATCGACAAGGTGACAGGCGACCTGCAACTTGTCGGTGCCGGTGATTCTTGGCGAAAGACTGCGGCAGATTTCTGCGGCATGCGGGCATCTGGTTGAGAAACAGCACCCGGGCGGCAGATCCAGCGGACTTGGCGGATCGCCCTGGATCGGCGCCACTTCGGTCCGCTCATCGGGATCGACGCTGAGCATCGAGGACAAAAGTGCCTTGGTGTACGGGTGTTGTGGGTTGATGTAGACGTCGTCAACTGATCCGAACTCGACCACCTGGCCCAAGTACATGACCATCACTGTGTCCGAGATGTAGCGGACCACGTGCAGGTCATGAGAGATAAAGATGTAGCTGAGATCGAATTCCTCACGCAGTTCGTTCAGCAGGTTTAGGACCTGTGCCTCGACGGATTTGTCCAGCGCCGACACTGCCTCGTCGAAGATGACGACTTTTGGCTGCACGGCGAGGGCGCGGGCGATGTTCACACGCTGCCGCTGTCCGCCCGAAAGCTCATGCGGATAGCGGCCAGCGAATAGCGCTGGATCCAGACCGACCCGGTTCAGCAGATAGTGGACTCGCTGGCGCGCCTCAGACTTCGACGCGCCGTGGACGGTCGCCCCGAACATGATCGATTGTTCGATGGTCAGACGCGGGTTAAGCGAGGCTGAGCTATCTTGGAAGACCATCTGCACGTCGCGACGAAACCGCTTTAGGCTGGCCGGATCGTTTCCGACCGGGTTACCATCCAACGCGACCTTGCCCGAGTCTGGGTCGATAAGTTGCATGACCAATCGCGCCGTCGTCGACTTTCCGCAACCACTCTCGCCGACGATGCCAATGGTCGTGCCCTTTTCCAGGTCGAAGTTAACGTCTGAGACGGCGTGGACATAGCGCGCTTCACCGCCCAGCAGCCCTCCGCCCGAAACGTGGAAACGCTTGCTGAGCCTCATAACGGAAAGCTTCGGGGCAGGCGCGGATGCCTGTGGACTCAAAGTGATGTGGTTCATGAGACGTCCATCGCGCTACGGAGCCCGTCAGACAGCAGGTTGAAAGAAAGAGAGACCAAAAAGATGAGGAGGCCCGGCAGGATGGTCACGAGCGGCTGCGAATAGATTGCCGTGCGCAGAGTGTTCAACATAAGGCCCCATTCCGCTGTGGGTGGCTTGGCACCAAGCCCAATGAAGGACAAACCTGCAGCCATGATAATTGCCACCGAAAGAAGGCTGGTAGAGTAGACCAGCACCGGCCCCAGCATGTTGCCCAGTACATGCACCCGGATAATCGTCAGACTGCCAGCGCCGCTGGCTTGTGCGGCCTCGACATAGTCGAGGGCTCGCACCTGAGTCGCGGCGCTTTCGGTCACACGCAGAAGTGGCGGAATAAGTACGATGGTCAGTGCGACAAGCGCGTTCCCGATACCAGCGCCCAAGGCACCGGCAATTGCGACAGCCAATAGCACCGATGGGAAGGCAAAAAGCACGTCCGCCGCTCGCATGATGACAGTGTTCAGGTTGCCGCCGTAGTAGCCCGCGATGGTACCCAGAGAACCACCGATCAGAAGGGCGAGCAGCACCGGCACAGTTCCCATCACAAGCGACATGCGGCCGCCGTAGAGCAGGCGGGTGAGCATATCCCGGCCTTGTTCGTCGGTTCCGAGGACATAGCCCTCGGTTCCCACAGGCTTCAGGCGGGCAACGATGCTGCCGATAGCAGGATCGTAGACCGTCAACCAGGGGGCAAAAATGGCCCCAGCGAAAACCAACACCAACACGATCATGCAGGCGACCGACACAGGATCCCTGCGTAGGTTGCGCCAGACGGTCTGCCAATAGCCGCGCGAGACATGGATAGGAATGCCCTGCGCTGCATTTTCTATCTTGGTATCAGCAAGCATCGTCATGTCCGTTTGATCCTCGGGTCGAGTAGAGGTTGTGTGATGTCGACGATCAGGTTCAACAAGACGAACACCAGCGCCAGAACCAACGTGGTCCCCTGCAGAACTGGAATGTCACGGGTCAGAATCGCATTATTCAGCAGAAGTCCCGTGCCGGGCCACGAGAAGACCGTCTCGACAAGTATCGAACCGGCCATGAGATAGCCAAGCTGGACCCCGATCACGGTCAATGCTGTTGGTGCGGCGTTGCGCGTGACGTGAATAAAGATCTGGAATTCGCTCAGGCCCTTCGCCCGCAGCGCATTCACGAATTCTCGGGTCAACACATCGGCGACCAATGCGCGCACCGACCGGGTCACAATGCCCGCCGGCATCGCTGCGAGCGCGATCGACGGCAGAATCATGAAAGACATCCGTTCAAAGATGCCGGCGTCTTCATTGATCCCCGCGCCCATGGCGGGCAGCCAGCCCAGGTTGACCGAGAAGACAACGACCAGCACGACACCCAACCAGTAGCTGGGAACCGATACGCCAGAGATCGCGACCGCAGAGGCCACCTTGTCGATTGCGGTGCCAACGTTGTAGCCAGCGACCAGCCCAATAGTCAGCCCGACAACCAGCGCCATGAGCGTCGCGAAAATGGCAAGGCTGAGCGAAAACCCGATGGCCGACAGGATTTCCGTCGACACTGATCGACCCGTCGCGATGGAAATTCCAAAATCGCCCGTCACGGCATTGCCAAGCCAGAGGAAATATTGCGTGACCAGAGGTTTATCCAAGCCATAACGAGCTTTTGTCTGCTCGATGATCTCCTGGCTAGCATCCGAGGGCAATACCACCGCCAGCGGATCGCCGGGCGCAATCTGAACCAGGGAAAAACAGATGACACTGACTGCGAGCGCCACGGGAATGGCATAGATCAGTCGCTTGATGGTGTAACGAAACATCGTGGAACTCCGGGGTTAGGCTAGGTCTGGTGGTTTGATTCATTTTCATGATGCCGATTCCTGCAGCTTCTGGTGCCCCATCTTCCATGCCTCCACGAGATCTTCGGGCTTTCTGCTCCAGCGGAACGGGCGGGCATCAGTGGCATTGTGGTGCTCGATGTAACCCTTGATCGCCGCGATGCACTCGTCGAGCGAGTTGAAGATCGCGTGCTTGAGCCTCTGCCTCGAGAGCCTGGAGAAGAAACCCTCGACGGCATTCATCCACGAGGCCGAGGTCGAGGTGAAGTATGATGTTCGCCTTCTGGACATGCCTGAGGATCGAATGCGGATCGGTCCTGATCCCCACGAGACGCTCCCGGTCTACCGCGCTGAGGGCGATCTGGGTTTTCCTGCTCTTTGCCATTGCGGTTCCTCTCCCTTTTCGAAAACTGTGCGGCATTCGCCGGGAGTGGTTGAATCATACTTCACAAGAAAGTGGATTCCCCGAAAACTAGCATACCACTAGTATGGCCGGCCACGCTTTGGAAAGGCATGCGTGGCCGGCAATTGGTTCTATTCGACGCTGACCGGCGTCAGGTCCTGGAACCAGTTTTGAGCCTGGACGAATCCTCTGACGTTCGGCGCCAGTGCACGCGGCCCCACGTCGTGCGCAACGAAGAGGAACAGAGCACTGTCGACGTAATGCTCGTGCAGTTTCTGGATCGCATCCAGCTGCTTGTTTGTGTCGAACTCAGACCGGATCTGGTCGATCAGCGCATTCGCTTCGGCGCTCTGATAGTAGCCCCAGTTGGTGCCTTTCGGAGCAACGAGACGACTGTCGATGTGCCGCATTAGCGCGGTGAACGGATCCTGGCTGAAGTAGGAGCTATTCGTTGAGTGCGCATCGTTCGTGGTCGCATCTTTCGCGCCCGCGCGCCAATTGGCGAGCAGAGCATTCCAGTCGCGCACATCGAACTCGACGTTGATGCCGATGGCGGCAAGGTTCTGCTGGATTAGCTCGTTCATCAGAATCGGCTGCATTTGGCCCGATCCGCCGGGCGAAATGATTGCCTTCACGTTCAGCGGGTTATCAGTTGAATACCCGGCCTCGGCCATTAGTGCGCGCGCTGCGTCGGGGTCATACTTTACCTCGAACTCGGGATTGCCAAACCAGTCGCTAGTTGGTGGAACCATGCCTTTTGCGGGCAGCATCAGCCCACCAAGTAGCACTTTCATTCCTTCGCGGTCGATGGCGAGGTTGGCCGCTTTACGCACGCGAATGTCGGTCCAAGGTGAATCCTCCAGAAGCGAGAAGTGCCAGGGCCACACGTGTGGATAAACGTTGGACGAGATGTTGAAACCGGCGGCACGCAAGCTTGCGATGGCATCGGCCGGTGGCGCTTCGATCCAGTCAACTTGACCCGAGCGCAGAGCGGCAACCCGGGCGGAGGCATCCGGAACCGGCCGGATCACCAGCTTGTCGACCTTCGGCATACGGGCAGCGTTCCAGTAGTCGTCGTTGCGAACCATCACGGCGGATGCACGCGGCGTATAGCTCTCCACTCTAAATGGCCCGGTACCTGAAGGCGCATTGAGGAAATTGTCCCAGTTCCCGGCCGATTCATAGGCGGCGGGCGACGACATCACTATCCAGGCAATCTGGAACGGAAACAATGCGTCAGGGATAGTCGTCGTGATTTCGACTGTGCCGTCGTCGACAGCGCGATAGTTTTCGATCGTTGGAACACGGCCACGACCTTGAGCCGACTGTCGCTCGTCATATTGCGGCGAGTCCGGGTTCAGGATCTTGTCGAGGTTCCAGACCACGGCATCAGCGTTAAAGGACGAACCGTCGTGAAACGTCACACCGCCACGAAGCTTGAACGTCCATTTCCTTCGGTCGGCCGGATCAGTCGCCCACTCTGTCGCCAGACCAGGAACAAGCGTGACCGGCTTTTCGGCAGTCGACAGATCATAGGCAACCAAAGCTTCGAAGACCTGATAGCCCAAAAAGCGCATCCCTTCAGCGCCCTGATCCGTCTGGCCATTGGGCAATGGAATATCCGATGCCGTCATGGCGACCCGCAGCGTCCCCTCAGCGTTAGCCTGACCGCAGATTCCCAGCGACAGGATGGCAATCGCGGCTGGCATTGCGATGGGCCGGCACAAGTCGGCGAACTTTTTCATCAGTGATTGTATCATCTATTCCTCCTGTTGGATGGCCCTTCGCCCGAATCACTCAGGCCTGGAGTCCTCGGCCAACGTTATGCAATCACAATTTCTTAACTATGTATATGAGAAAATGTATTTTTGTATTCCGGATGGCCGGGCTCCGCCATCAAAGCGACGAAGTGGAGTCGAAGCGATTTAGGTTCTGAGTTGAACGCCCTACGCCTGCGCTGAGGTCGCTAATTCTCCAACTCGCTAAGAGCGTGGTGCAACATCTCGATCTGCGATAGTCTCTTGCGCCCTTCATGACCGGACAATTCAACGATTCTGGTGACCAGAAGATGGATCAGCGCCATCACGGCGACGTGGTTATAGATTGGCCCCGGAGCGAACGTATTGCACCGGAAGTGCCAATTCACATCAGTTCGTATGGCGACCTGACCCTCCGAAACATAGGCCAGACTGGCCCCAGTTTTGTTGATCTGGTCAAGAATCGTCTGATTGTGGGCAACTCGGCGCGGCAACGCGAAATAAACCACCACATCACCACTCTGAAGCGTAGAAAGCGGTTCCGCCAGGGTGAGACCAGCAACCGGTAATTCGAGAGTATTGGCGACGATCTGGCCAATCTGAAAACTTGCGTAGGCTGCAAGCCCCCGGTTGGCGCGAAATCCGATGAAGGCTACGCGCCCAGCAACCAGAATTGCTTGCACCAGTTCGTCTATCTCGTTGATTGAGAGAAGCTTGCCGGTATCACCAATATTGCGGATCGCCTGCTCGAAATGGAGGTCAACGAGATTGACAGATTGATCGCTACGCGACGAAATCTGGAAGAGAGCTGCGCCTGATTGCCTTTCAGCTCGCACGTGGCGGCGCGCTTCAGCAAAGGATTCGAAGCCCAGCTTTTTTATCGTTCTGGTCACCGTCGCATTGGAAACATTCGCGAGCCGACCTAGTTCCATAGCCTGATAACTGGCCAGGTCACCCGGGAAGTTCAACAAAAACTCGGCAAGCCTCCGCTCGGCCGGATGCAGTTCGGCCAATGCATTACGCAGTCGCTCAACGAAGGAATCCAAGCCCTTATTTCCGGTAATTATAAACATTACTTGACAAACCTATCTTCGGTCCCTGTATTGTTGGTAACAGCAATGAAGAACCGAAATGACGAAAGCACCAGGAAAATCCCACCGCGAAGGACTGACACTGGTTCAAATGATGGACTTGTTTCCGACCGATGAAGCCGCGACCAAATGGTTCGAGAATTGCATTTGGCCGGACGGCGAGCGCACTTGCGGCAAGTGTGGCTCCGCCAGTACCAGGGAAGTTCCCAACGCCAAGCCAATGCCCTACTGGTGCAAGTCCTGCCGGTCGTATTTCAGCGTCCGAACTGGAACGCCAATGGCGCGATCGAACATTCCCATGCGCAAGTGGGCGATCGGCATTTACCTTTGCCTCACCAGCCTGAAATCGGTTTCCAGCATGAAGTTGCACCGCGACTTGGGGATCAGCCAACGCAGCGCATGGTTCATGATGCACCGGATCCGCGAAGCGTGGGCCGGTGAAGGCGAGGGTCCGTTTGATGGCCCAGTCGAGTTTGACGAAACCTATATGGGCGTCAAGCGCAAGAACAAGTCGAACGCCAAACGCAAGGAAGCCGAAGGGCGCGGGCCGGTGGACATGACTCCGGTAATCGGTGCGAAGTGTCGTGAAAGCTAAAAGGGCTGCGCACGGGTGATCGACAGCACGGACGCCAAAACCTTGCAAGGGTTTGCCGCCGAGCATACCGATCCGGATACGGTGGTCCATACTGACGACGCGACGGCCTACGAAGGCATCCCGAACCCGTACGAAACGGTCAACCACTCGGTCCGTGAGTGCGTTGACGGTATGGCTCATACCAACGGGATCGAATCTTTCTGGTCGATGCTGAAACGTGCCCACAAAGGCACGTTCCACTAGATTTCGCCGAAGCATTTGCAACGTTACGTTTCCGAGTTTGCCGGCAAGCACAACATCCGCGATTCAGGCGCCGTCGCCCGGCTCGTCGGTCGTAACCTTCTCCACCGCGACCTCGTCGCCTGTAACGGTCGTGACTCCGGGGCGCGGTCGTAACGGATTACGTAGCAAGGCGCGGGCAAGGGACTCCGGGGTCGCTCCCTTCAAATCCCGTTCCGGATCAAGCATTGGTACGCCTCTAGTCATTTTCAATCTCCTCTGGCCTGACTTTCTAACATAATTTTTTTCACTCTCTTCCCCGGGTTGCCCTACCCTTCCGACAGGCAGTTGGACCGCATCCTTCCCGAGATCAAGGGTTCGGACCTTCGCAGAAATGCAACACGCGGAACCGCAAGGGAACACAGGAACACGATTGCCGACCGGATCCTCGCGATCTAGGTCTCGCTCAGCTGTGCCTTGACAAGACCGGCCAGGTAGCTCTCCATTTCGCTGAAGTCGAGTTTGCCATCGTCCCACGCCCGATCAGCAGCCCTCAGCGCCTTGACATATTCTTGTCGACTTTCCCGAATCCTCTCGGGAAGGATCTTCTGCCCGCGAAGCAGCGATCCGGCCCGAACGCACAGCAGGAAATAGCAGACTGCCCGGGCCGTCCGACCATTGCCTTCCACGAACGGATGAATCCAGTTCATCCGCCAGAGGCCGTAGGCCGCCAGCGCCGTCGGTGTCATGAAATACCAGTTCTCCTGAACAGTTGTGACAAACCGGTCAATCTGGTCATTCACTTCCTTGAAGTGGGGCGGTTTATGGTTCCCCACATAGATTGGTTCTTTCCGGAACCTCCCGCCAAACTGCGCAATGTTCGCCACAGCCACGTGGTTCAAGGCCCACAGCAGGTACTTGTCGAACGAAGCCGGCCCCTTCTTAAGAGTTTGACTCATAATTCACCATTGGCATCTTGTCGTTCGTTTTCAAGTGTTTGAACCCCGTGCCACCCTTCGCATCAGGAACCGGCATGCCGCCAGCCGCACCCACGCCAGTGAGCTCTCCAGGCTGCGTTCGTAATCCTTCGCCAACCTGCGGCAGCGCGATAGCCAGCCAAACCTCCGCTCAATCATCCAGCGACGGTACAGAATCGTGAAGCCTTTGATGTCTTTGGGCTTTTCCACGATCTCCAGGAGACCGCCAAACCCAAGTTCCTCGAGCTTCGAGGCAAGCTTCGGACCCTGATAGCCGCCATCCGCCCACAGCTTCGTCACCTCCGGTGCCTTCTCCAGCATCCCGAGGATCAC
Source organism: Paracoccaceae bacterium (assembly GCA_963664715.2). Taxonomy (GTDB): domain Bacteria; phylum Pseudomonadota; class Alphaproteobacteria; order Rhodobacterales; family Rhodobacteraceae; genus JAPOXR01. The sequence goes on along the minus strand of CAXXUY010000001.1, from coordinate 43,359 downwards.
CGAAGGGGCGCCGTCCCGGTCCTGTATCGAGGCTTCGTGGACCACGATCTCAATCGGAAACCCCTCCACATCAACGGCAATGTGACGCTTGCGGCCCTTGATCTTCTTGCCGGCGTCATAACCTGCAGGGCCGCCACTCTCCGTCGTATTCACCGACTGGCTGTCAATCGCAGCTGCCGTCGGATCTTCGGAGCGTCCCGACAACGCCCGAGCACCTGCGCGAAGGGCATCCATCATGTCGGAGAGGGTGTTGCCCGCCCTCCAGGAATAGAAATAGCTCTGGACCGTCGTAAAGGGCGGAAAACACCGGGGAAGTGCCCGCCACTGGCAACCGGTGCCCAACATGTATTGAACCGCATTGAACACCTCCCGCAGGTCGGTGCTGCGTGGACGTCCCGTCTTTGAGGGTGATGGAAGAAGCGGTTCGATCAATTCCCATTCCTCATCCGTCAAATCGGTTTCAAATCGACCGGAAGGACGCTTATACTGTTCCTGAGTGGTCTCGTTCCAAGCCATGTGGATATCCCTGATTTTGCTAAAACTCACAGGACTATGCCACGTTTTCACGGCTGTCGCGAGGCCATTCACTTTTCGGTCAAACTCTAAGGCCGATCTCGCTACAGTTGGTCAGCAACTCGTACTGGCGATTCAGGTTCTGCTCCTGCACCCTGTCAAAGAATGCCGGATCATCGTCTTTAAGCACGAACATGCCAGTGCCACTACGAAGCGGGCGACTTCAGCCTCAGCCGGTCGACGGAAGCCGCCGCCGACTCCTTCGTGATTCCGGACCCTTCAGGCGCATTGCCATAGATGAAGCTCGCCCGTTGTGCCTTGAGTTCCTCCTCCGTCACCTCGTGGTTTCTGGACAAATCATACAGAGCCTCCAGATCCGGGCGTTCGGGTGCCCGCCTGAATGCCATTTTCCTCTCTGCCATGGTGCCGCTCCCGATCAGTCACTGCTCGCTCGTTTTTGTTGTTGGGGCCCGATGCATCTGGCCGTAGGCAGGTTCTGTGCCGCCCGCCTGTTTCCTATCTTGTCGTCCCCACCGCGGTTGTCAATTGACAACCTGTAAATTCGCCGCCGGGATTCACACGATCCTCACAAGTCTGGGGAGTTTCTCACCCCTGCCCTGCCCCGGCCGTTGAACCATGGTCTTTCGGACAGGGTGTGAAGCGCTCCCGGAGGCTACGCACGGGTGGAGGATGGACGTGCAATTCGTTGCCTGTTTTGGACAAGATCCGCACCAGCAAAGTCAGCCGGTTACCGGCCCCGGATCACGGGAGGTTCAATTGGGACAGCGCGCCGCCATCTATGCAAGGGTCTCCACCGCCGACCAGTCATGCGAGCGCCAGGTCGCCGAACTCACCGCCTTTGCCAGCCGCACCGGTCACGAGGTGGCCGGCATCTTCAGGGAAACCGCATCCGGAACCCGGAACAACCGGCGCGAGCGGGGCCGGATCATGGAACTTGCCCAGGCCCGGAAGATCGACGCCATCCTGGTCACCGAACTGTCGCGCTGGGGCCGCTCGACACAGGATCTGCTCGACACGTTGCACAGGCTGGCCGGCTGGAAGGTCTCTGTCATCGCCATGAACGGCATGACCTTCGAACTCGACACGCCGCACGGGCGGATGATGGCCACCATGCTTGCCGGGATCGCCCAGTTCGAGCGCGACCTGATCAGCGAACGCGTGAAGTCGGGACTGGCTGCAGCGAAGGCGCGCGGCAAGAAGCTCGGCCGCCAGCCTGGACACCGCCCCAAGTCGGACAAGCTCGCTCCCCGTGTTCTGGAAGCTGTCAATGAGGGACAGAGCTACCGCCGGATTGCCCGCGATCTCGGCATTTCCAGGAACACTGTCGCCGGCATCGTCAAGCGGCACCGGGACGGCGCCTGAAGCCGGGAGTTTTCACACAGTCTCGGTGGTTTTACGGATGGATGATCATCGGATGTCCATCGGTTAGTTCACTCCGTGAAGTGAAGGGAACCTAGACGCCGTTATGTGCCTTTCAGGGCGGAGAGACTATCCAAGAGTTGGTAAATCTAGCTTAACCTTGAAAGATCAAGATTGTCCTCCAAATTCAAACGAATTCCACGTACCCATGGCCTTTAACGACTTCAGCCTCTATCGGTTCTTCCTGTTCACAGAAAATGATCAAATTGTTCGACGATATCTGACGAGCGCTCGGGACAAGCAATCCGTCAGCTCCCAAGAATGCGCAAGCTTCAGAGATTTCTTGTGAACGTGGATACTCTTTTGTGCGTTCCAGGTAGTTCAATTGGCCAAAAGATCCAACATCAAGCCCTATGGAAGAAAGCGACATAAGGTCAGGGAATCGCACTATCGCCTGCAAGGCTACTTTCAATTCAAACAGTTCATACCGGACCTTGGAAGGCGGAAATGGTTGGCCTTGATTGAGATGAAATTGTCTTTCAGCAATGGCTGCCAGCCGTGTCTCCGATGTGTAAAGCACATCTAAGGTTCCGTCGTCCCAACGCCCCCCAGACCGCCAACAGGTAAGTGGGTCCCGTCCTTCACGGACCGAACGCCATACATTCCCTACGTAGGGGACTTGATCGATTTCTTCCAGCGCATCCAGCAATCGCTGATCACGTATCCGGCGAATATACTGCCTTCCGCTTCTTCGGATCATGCTCAGATGTATGCATCTGCTTCGAGGCGGTCGAGAATTGCTATCACTTCTTCAGTCCGCTCATCATGGATAAGGTCGATTGCTCTTTGGCCATCCAATTGTGGGTGTCGAGCGTAAAGCCAGGCACGTACTTCTTCATGGCTATAATATTCGCTCAGCCTCATCACCACATAGGACAAATCTGACATGATTAACTGGGTCTTCGGGTGCGGCGACTTCTGCCCACTTCCCCAGCGCGATACGGTTGCCTTCGAAACGCCCGTAAAATTTGCGATGTCGGTTCCCTTTAAACCTCCGGTTTTCTGTAACTGTTCAATGAAATGGACAACCGGTTTTACTGCCACCTGATTCATAACAGCCCCCTTTGGGTTGGTGCTCTATATTTCCATCTTACCTTCAAAGCCGGCGGAAATGGACGGCCCCGTTCCAAGAGTGTCTCGAACATTCTAGTCATGCTATCTAATCGTTTTCTCTCCTTCGACAGGGCTTGCTTGAGTCTATCGTTGTCGATTCTGAGACGTACCAAATCACGAGCCTTACGCTCGGCGTTACGCATCTCTACATTCATAAAATGATCAATCCGTCGTGAATCGGGAACACTATAGAGGTCGTTAACTGCACGAAATTTCTGCCACGCGATGTGCGATCTGTGGTTACTCAGCATTGAAGTCAGTCCCTGCGGACAACACTCCCGATTTCCGCATGCCACCAGTCGTTTCCCCTTTGGTGTATTGGCAATGGCTTCGATGTCCCTTTTGCGGAACGACTTGTCCAAATCGGGTAACGGAAAATAGATTGAACGTCTGAATGATCCATTCGAACTTCGCTGCTCAGATTGTATGTGCCAGCTGCGTGCGTCAAATCGGTCCCGTTCGCCTATCCCGTGCGCTATGCCCGATACAATGCCGAATGCGAGAGCACTCAGGCCAACCAAACCACCCACGTAATCCAACAATATCGGATATCTACAAACATGCAGTTCCTGTATTGCAACTAGAGTCTTCTTAACGGTGAGTGGTCCTGCGTCCGCACCAAATCCGGACAGTCGCAACACCAAGTTATCAATTGGAAGATCGCACAAATCCGATACAATCCGGGTGCGATATTCGTCATCAAGTAGGCGTGTATGCGGTAGTATTAGTGGATAGTCGATCGCGATATGCGTCCCACCTTCGCGGTCCAGCGCTGTCCGCAACAATGAAACACTTCGGCAATCACTCGGGAACCAGATATCGTCAACTCCGGACCTAAGAAAATGCGTCGGGGACATGACACAGGTCATGTCTAGTTCGACAGCCAGCCGAGCGATCTGGCCAAATATATCTATGTTGCTCCTACCTTGAAGTCTTCAGGCCGAAGCGGGCGATTTTCGTCTTTCGCCGCCCAGGGCGCTCCTTTAGCTGATCCCTTGAATTTTCCGATTTCGCTTAATTCTGCTACCTTCGTATCGAGCGTAACGTCGCAACCACTGTCTCGGAGCGCTCGCACAAATTCCCTTTGGAATTTTGCTTTCGAAGCATCAATGATCACCGCCCGTGCTGGCAACCGACCCTCGGCATGAAGATGTTCAAGCTGCCGATAGGATGTCTCACCGGTCCGGATCACATGACCAATCGGTGTTCGAAGCGCACTTCCAACTGGTAACGGAATGATTATTGCCATCCTATTGCCTTTTCACTATCTGTTTCACAAGATGTATACTATGAAACAGAAATGTCAACAGCGCCAAATGGCCCGCCGAGGAACAGCTTGTGATATTCGCTCCTTGGACGGAGAGTGACAGCCATGGTGGAAGATGAGAGGCAGTTGTTAAGTTTGTCGCTCGAACAACAACCACGGCTGGAGGACGCATTTCCGTCAGCCGTTGGCGATGGCGCTGTCCAAGGATTCCTCACATGACCGAGTCGGCAAGATATGGAAAATGGAAGGTGATTGAACTCATTGGGCGAGGCGGGCAGGGCCAAGTCTATCAGGTTCGCGATACATCCTTGGTACCAACCACCAAAGATCGGAAGGACGCCCTCCGGAAAATCTTGATGACCTTGTCCGGGTCCGGTCCGATCGAGCCATCGGACTCCGAGGAAGCCGCTTTGCAATTTGTCGATGAGATTCGTCGGATTGTTGATGAATTCCAAGCACCCACCGGAGCCCTTAAGGAACTCCTGCCATTCGAAGAGGGTACTGGCCTAAACCCAACATAGGTACCGAATCCGCCATAGGATATTGCCCTTTGCGTTGAAATCGTTGGTGTTTCACCGATTTGGTGGCTCCCAGTTTTCCGGGATGATGGCGGGTGCGGATTTGGGGGGCAGGACACCCGTGTTGTCCCGCAGCCTGTCGTTCGAGAGATCATACTCGCCAAGCATGTTGATGTACCACCATGTCTGGGGCGAATGGAGTGTGACCATCTTCAGAATGTTGTCCCGCGCCTCCGCCGGGGTCTTGGCAGCCTCGAGCTGGCGGGTGAGGTAAAGATAGTTCCAGCAGATGATGCTGTTCTTGATGAGACGGTTGCAGCCTTCGGCGACCTCCTGTGCTTCCTTTTCGGCATGTTCGATGCCGCGCGGATTTCCGACCGCGCCGGCCCGGGTGAAACTGTTCGCGAGTTCGACCTTGCTGAGCTGTTTCTCGATCGCTTGCCGCAGTTCGACCTGATCGATGTAGCGCAGGATGAACATCGACTTGATGATCTGGCCGAAGGCTTTCATCGCGGCGTAGAGCCTGTGCTGCCTGGAATAGGAGTTCAGGCGCCGGAAGATTTCGGAAGCCGTTGCCTCTTTCAGCCTGATGGTCGCAACAAGGCGCAGCAGGTCATCCCATGATGCACGGACGGCCTTCTCGTTGACGTGTTTCGTCGGCATGATCGCCCATTCGGCATTTTCGTCCCTGCTGTTCCGGAACTGGTAGAGGTTGTGCTTCTTCAGGTCCTTGAACCTCGGCGCATAGGATATCCCGAGCAGATGGGTGACGCAGAAGACAGCCTCCATGAAGCCATGCTCATCGGTGGAGTGGATGTCGCTCTGGACGACATCGTTGTGCATCAGCCCGTCGATGACATAGACGCTCTCGCGCTCGGCTGCGCTGAACACCAGCGAGTACCAAAGGAACCCGCGCTCATCGATGAAGGTGTAGGCGCTGATGCCCTGTATCTGGCCGAAGTACTTGAACGAATGGCTGGCGTTGAGAGAAGGCTTGCGAACCTCGAATTTCTGGCCGTCGCTCGACGTATGGAGTGTGTCGCGCGATCGCCGGTAGATCTGCGGCAGTTCCATGCGTTCCATGGCGGCAACAACACGGTCGTTTGCGGCGACGATGTTCTCGAGAGAGAAACGCCAGTTGACCGCGTACTCCAGTTCGCGCTCAGTGATCTCGCGGGATATGCGCGCCATTTTCTGGACACCGATCGCGCATCCGAGCCCCATGATACCGGCAATCGTGGTCGCGGCTGAGGGCGCCGGGCCGACATTGACCTGTTGCCAGTGCCTGAATTCCTCGAACATGCCGCAGTGCTGGTCGACGGTGGCCAAGACCTCCGACAGGGGCACCATGTACCGCTTCGGCATGACGTCCCGCAGCGGCTCGCTTTCCACGTCGCCGGCCGCAGGCGTCAATACCCGGAAGTCGCCTGGAGACCTGACTTTCAGATATGGGTTGGAGCCATCGCTCGCGGCCCTGTTCGTGGTTTCATATTGCTGCTGCAAGGCGGCTTCGAGTTCTCTCAGGACCGGATCCGGATCATCGAACTCCGCCAGGTCGGCCCGCTCGAGAAGTTCCGGCCTCTCCCGCTCCCATCGCTCCCGGCCGATCAGGTAATCATCCAGGGGGCGATACTTGTAGGACCCATCGAGATTCAGGCTTCCGGACTTGATCGCCGCGGCGACGTGCTGGAAGAGAAACACCTTGCAGAGCGAGACCCTGAACCCCTTCGGGCCGTTCGATACGGCATCACGTTCGGCAGAATTCAGAAACGCCAGGGGCATGCCCGGGCCGATGCTGCCGTCCTTTTCGCGGAAGTATGCGATCGCAGCCATCAGATCCGCCGCGCTTGCATCGCCAATGAGCTCGATCTGCTTCAGGATCGGGCTGACCCGGTTCTGCAGGCGAATGGAACGATCCTCGAGGATATCATGGAACAGGCTCTCGTCGGCGGCAGCGCTCTTGCGGATGTCGGCCCGCAGGATGTCCACGACACTGTCCTGGTCGCGATCGAGAATGATCCTGATGCTTTCCAGCTTCCGCGTATCGGACATGATCTCGTTGTCGAGCAGGACACGGATCTCGTGCCGCAGGTTGGACGCTTCCGCGTCTACGTCATCCAGCATTTGCTCGAACCGTGCGCCCGCACTCTTGCGCCGTGTGAAGACCTCGTCCTTGTGTTCCCGGTCCACGGTTGTCCTGAATGACTGCATGACACTGAGAAGCATGTCGACCGTGGCATCCTGAAGCCTGTGGTGCTGATCGGCGATGAAGGCAATGGCATGGAGATAACGGTCAGCGTTCGAGCGGCGCTGCAGCTGGAACATTTCCGATCTGTGGACACCGCCCGCGTAGTATCTGATGCCTTCGGACCCGATGTCGAGGATCTCGAGGGCGGGTGCGATCTTCCCGTGCAGCTCCGCCAGGATTTCCAGGTCGGCGACCGTCTTCCTGATCTTTCCCGGGCGGGTGGATTGCGAGATCGTGCCGAGCAGCGTCAAGCGGTACCGGTTCCCCCCGTCCTCCTGCACGAACAGACCGTCGAGCATCACCCGCAGGTCCGAAGGCAGGTTCGCGCCGGTCAGGCGTATGAGCTCTTCCTTTCGTTCGCCCAGCCGTGCACGGATCAGATCGGTCAACCGCCGTGCACTGGGAAGCTGAACCCGATTTGCGATCAGAACGTCGATGCAGTGCCCTAAAATGATCCGGGGCTTGAGATGGACGCGCGCCATCTTCGCGATTTCCGTGATCAGCCAACCTTCGGCTTGATCGTCGAAAGGCCGGAAGCCCTGCAAATCGAGAATGCGGCTCTGATGGTGCAGACGGGTCCTTTCCCTGTAGTTCTCCGTTGAAAATTCATCGGCAGAAGCTCCGACGATCCGGGAAACAAATTCAATGTCTCTCGCATGATACCGCACAGGGGAGTAATAGGGGCAACTTGCCGGGAATTGCGTTTCGTATGAGAGGATGCGTCAGGCTGTGGCGCGGCGTGTGATGATCTCGGCAAGCCTTGGCACTTCGGCGGCACCGGCAACGCCAAGGCGGTTGCACAGATAGTCCCGGAACGGCACGCCGAGCTTGTTGCAGGTCTTCAATGCCCCGAGACAGGCATCCCGGGCCGCACGCCCGCTCTCGCTCCGGGATCCGAACGAGATCTTCCGCCGGGTGACATGGGCCCGGATGTCATTTTCGGCCAGGTTCGAATTCAGCGGCGTGGCCGGATACTCGAGCACCCGCAAGAGCTCATCCTTGTTCGCCCTCAGCCGCCGCAGCAGGTTGTCGAGGCTGGCATGGCCGGTCCGCCGTCCGAAGATCTCGTCGAAGCGCAACGACAGTGCCTGGGCCCGTGTATTGCAGGGGGTCTTCCTGTAGGCAGACAGTTCCCGGTAATAGCCCCAGACATCATCCAGCACCGCATCCACACGCATGCGCTGGAATTCGGAACTGCCCCCTTGCTTGCGAACCAGTCGCTCGGCGTGAACCCAGCAGAGAGAGTGGGCATCGCCGACATTGAACTGGCCGGCATCGTCGCTCAGGATCACGGTTCCGGCAATGCGACCGGCATCGCAGATGTTGCCCCAGAGCGCACCCTCGGTGGCGATCTTCACCGGGTCCGGAAACACCTTCATGCGGTCAATGCCGAGTGCGGCCAGATGGGTCCGCCATTCATCGGCATCGGCAAAGCGCCGCTGCCGGTCCGCGGCGAGACGCCGGACCGCCTCGTATGTTCAGAGAATCAGAATTGAACGAGGGAGGTGGCTGTGGATAAGTTGGGGGGCGGATTCCTGTGGAAAACCCGCCGCTTGTGTTCCGCCGCCTCTCCGGTTCATTTCTGTGCCGGGACCGCCGCCGCCAGGCCCTGGCGGCGGCGGAGCGGGGCCAGGCCCCGCAGGACGGGTCGGACCGAAACCGCCTTGGATCATCGGATCCGTGGGAAAGCGTGGTCGGCCCGCCCTCCCTTCAGCCTCCCGGGTCCTGAATGGATGCCTGGGGTTCGAGAACCGAATCATCGCGAGGATAGGAGCGGGAGACCATGGCCATCGTAGCCGCCGGAATCGACGTCAGCAAGAAGACACTCAACATCCATCTCAGCGGCAGGGACGACACCGCCGCCAACGACAGGGACGGCTTCCGCAAGGTCGCCCGCATCCTGAGGGACGGCGGCGCGGAGCGGGCCGTCATCGAGGCCACCGGCCGGATGCACAGGGCCCTCTTCCAGTCCCTGCATGACCGCGGCTTCACCGTCTGCGTGGTCAACCCCCGCCAGTCCCGGGACTTCGCCAGGGCCGGCGGCGAGCTGGCGAAGACGGACCGGGTCGACGCCAGGGCGCTGGCCGCCTTCGGGGCCGCGTTTCCGGACATGGCGGCCTCGGCGCCGGCTGGCGTGACGGTCGACCGGCTCCGCGACATGCTCGTGCTCCGGGAGAAGCTCGTGGACCAGCGCGCCGACCTGAAGCTGGCCTTCGACGAGGTCGGCGATCCGGCGCCGGACGGGCCGGTCCCGAAAATCCTCTCGGAGCTTGACGCCGGCGTCCGCGAGTATGACCGGCGGATCGGGGAGCTGATCGCCGGTTCGGAGGAGCATGCGGAAAGCTACGGGATCCTGACCTCGGTTCCGGGCATCGGCCCCGTCACGGCGGCGGCCCTGATCGCGTGGATGGGCGAGCTCGGCGCGATCGGAAACCGCCAGGCCGCCGCCCTGATCGGCGTCGCTCCCTTCGCCCGCGACAGCGGAAGCCGCAAGGGCGGGCGCCATGTCAGCGGCGGACGGAGGAGGCCGAGGGACGTCCTCTACATGGCGGCGACGGCGGCCTGCGTGTTCAATCCCGAGATGGCGGAGTTCCACAGCCGGCTGAAGGAAAGGGGAAAGCCCCACAAAGTCGCGGTGACCGCGGTCATGCGGAAGCTGATCGTGACCGCGAACGCCCTGCTGCGCGACCGGCGCATGTGGGAGGACCGGACCGGGGCCGCCGCCGGCTGACGCCCGCGCTGGCCGTGTCCCGCGGCCGTCTGCGGGGCACAAAACGAATCAGACGCGCCGGTCAGGTCACCGCGGCCGGACTGCCTCGGCATGCCCGCATTGCGCCCGCCTGTGGACGGGCCTGTGGACGGGATGTGGAAAACCCGGAACAGGACCTCCGAAAACCGCCGGAAAAGGCCGAATCCGGGCTTGACTCAAAACATGGATGCTTTCCCGTCAGCTTCATGCGCCGCATGTATTCGAGCCCGGCATCATTGACGCTGTAGGCCACGTCACCGGCACAGAGACATTCGAGAAAGTTGAGGCGGCTCTTCGAGCCGGTCGACCTGAAATGGGTGAAGACATCGTTGCCGATCACCGTGCAGTAGCCGTTTGCCGCCCTGTGCCGGGCACCGGTATCGTCGACATTGATCCATGCCGCATTCTCCATGCCTGCCCTCAGCACCTCCTGCTGCTCCTCGACGATGACCCTCGTGTCCCCGTTCAGGAACCGCCCCACCTGGCGAGCGGATATCTCAAGGCCCAATCCGTTCAGCAATGCCGCGATGCGCTGCACCGTCGACTGGCACTGGTGATACAGCATGATCACCAGCGCCTTGACGCCGGGACCATACTGGCTGCGTCCCGCCGCCACACCCGGCGCCAGCGGCGCCACATGGCGGCTGCCGTCCGGAAACCGCCACACCTCCCGCCGCCAGGTGACCTCCTCGGCGTGGAACACGATGTCGCGGACAGTGTGCGCCTGGTAGCCCCTGCGTTCCGCACCCTCGGGCACGTCCTCGAGGGCAACCCTCTCGTCGCGCCGGTGCAGGTTCGGGTTCCGGCGCCGCGGGCCCCGGCCCTTCTTTCGGCCCTTGCCCTGCGTCTTCGACCGGCCGGCTCCGGAGGTGCCGGATGCGGCCAGACCACTCGGCTTCAGTTCCGGACGCCGCGGCAGGTTCTTGAGCAGCCTGATCTCGTCCCGCAGGTCCCGGATCAACCCGGTCAACTCCGCAAGCCGTTCATCCTGTTCGGCAAGCCGGTTGTCCCTCTCCTTGAGTTGATCGACAAGACTGCCGAGCTGATTGTCCCTCTTTGCAAGCAAATCCCGAAGGGACGAGAGTTCCGCCATCAGCGCCGCATGGCTGGCACCGGCTCGGCGATCTGTCTGCGAATCACCCATACCCCATTGAATCACAGGACGATTCGCAGTGGAATCCCCTGAATGCCCCGGATCAGACTATGCCGGAAGACAGGGGGACAGTCGAGGATTCCGGATCAGAACCCCACGCCGCCAGTGCAGAACAACAACTCAAGGAAAATCAAATTCCCGGCAAGTTGCCCCTATTACACAGGGGAGAAGAAGCGCCGCGTCGCCCGGAAATAGCCGTAGCCCAGCAAGAACCCGATCCGGTTCGCCGTGCTGCGCAAGTCATGCGCCGCCTCCATGACGGATTGGGAGAAGTCGAAGACTCGCTTGCGTTCGGCGCTGCTGAAGACCGGCGGGCTGCCGTAATGGGCCTGTTCGGCCGCATTCAGGATGCGCATTCTGGGCATGAGGGAATCCGTTGCTGGGAATTACGGGGAAAACGTTCGTTTTCCCTGCGCGTGAAGTACGATGAATGTCGTTGAATAAACCACCCCGAACGATATCCTTTATCTGGTGAAATACTGTTTTCTTCGAATGTGGGCAGATGATGACCGAAAGCGCATCCAGAACCATCGGATATCTTCGGGTCTCCAAGGAAACCCAGGACCTGGACAAGAACCGGGCCGATATCCTCACCGTTGCCAACAGGGAGGGATTCGGCCGCGTCGAATTCGTCGAGGAGAAAGCTTCCGGCAGGATCGCGTGGCGCAAGCGAAAGATCGCAGACATTCTGGACGAACTGCGCGAAGGCGATGCCCTGATCGTCAGCGAGCTCTCCCGGCTCGGACGCTCGATGCTCGAATGCATGGAAATCCTGTCCATTGCTTCAGACGCCGGCATTCGGGTCTATGCGATCAAGGGGTCCTGGAGGCTCGACGAAACCATCCAGAGCAGGATCATCGCCATGGCCTTCTCAATGGCTGCCGAGATTGAACGCGACTTGATCTCGGCCAGAACCAAAGAGGCACTCAGAGCGAGGAAGGCCTCCGGGCAGCCGCTCGGGCGGCCGAAAGGGCCAGGCAAGAGCAAGCTCGATCCATTCCGTCCGGAAATCGAAGCGCTGCTCGCAAACGGATCAACGCAGAGGTTCATCGCGAAGCGCTACAACACAACGCCCGGCAACTTCGCAAACTGGATGAAGAAGAACGGAATCAAGAAACCAAAGGCGTGAAAACCCTATGGCGGAATCGGTACCTATGTTGGGTTAAGGCCGTTTTTGCCATCTGCGTTTTGGAGTGTTTTTCAGCATTACTATGACCAAGACACTGCTTACATACATTCTTAGAACGTATGTAAGCAGTGTCAGCTATGTCAACCCACAATTCTGCAGACTCTTCTTTGGAACCACAACAAAATCAGATCAGTTACTGTCGGGCACCAGACAGTTTCCAGAAGTCTTCGAATCCTTACCCGGAGCGGCGGACTCCTACGCTAAGCGCCGGAAGCCCAGGTTCCGGATTGTCTGACCCGGCTGAGGACCGTTTTCCATGGGCGCCGAGCTCCCTGCACAATTCTGATACCGAGGTATCGCGCCGTGCCATGGCTGCCTGGGTCAGGGCGAATTTCCACCCACCTTTACGCCCTTTGGTGCGGGCGACCGTAAGGCCGACCATAGTGCGTTCGCGGATGAGTTCACTTTCGAACTCGGCGAGTGCGGAACACAGGAATTCTTGCTCCAGACCGCTGTCATCCAGAGGTCAGCCCTCTTCGGAATGATCCAGTATCAATGTCGCAATCGGGGTCCCATTCACCAGCGCAGTCAGAGCGACGTTCGACAAGGAACCACCAAAATCTCCGGGGTCAAGCAGCTGGCGCTCAGGCTGGTGGTCACGAACGGATCTGATGAGTTGATCGAATTCCACGACATGGCAGACGTTCGCCGGATCTAGGTAGGGGATGTCGTGATAAGAGGAACAGAGTCATCCGGCCAGTGGCCCGGAAATGTGACCCGCCAGTCAGCCTCCGGGCATCTTCTTGGCGAAGCGGCGGACACCGCGGCGATCCATGGAGACTTCTGTGCCATCGGGCCCGATTTTAGCTCCGGAAATCGATTCAAGCAGCATGGCCGCCACATTGGCCGACGGATTGTCCGAAGTGTCATCCGTGTTGTTACGAAACAGGTTTCGACACACACCTTCGATCCAGGTATCCGGCACCAGAGTTTTCTCCTTCCCGTCCACCTCCATGATCGTTTCGATTACGAAACTCGCGCGATCTATGTCGTGGCCATACCTCTCGTACTGCCGCCGGGTGCGGACATCATCGAGATAAACGTTCCTGAGCCAGTTAATCGCATACGCGACGAAGCCGATGGACACACCCAGCACAACAACGCTGCGAAAGGCCCAGCCGGCTGCCAGCCAGCCAGGAAAACCCTCCGTCGAGCTGGTCTCAATCAGTGTATTGAAGTCTATAAGGCCCTGAACACCTAAGTATATTCCAGCACCCAAAGTTAAGACAAAAACAGCCCAATGCATAATTTTGGCTGTCCGGGAAACGACCGGTTTGCTGATCCGTTCCTTGAAGTTTTCTGATATCTTTTCCCGCAGTTCCCTGCGGGCATGCATGTGCTGCCGGTTGTCAAGATCGTTTTCGCGCTCGTCCAGTCCGTTTGTTCTTTGGGCCAGTGCAGCTTCTTGCTCTTTTCGGTATTCGTCAAACTGTCTTTTTTGTTCTTCCGCGGCAGCCTTCGCCTCTTTCATTGCCGTATCGTGAGCCTGTCTTGCTGCCTGGCGTTCTTCATCTGCGGCAGCCCTGATTTCCTCCCTTTCCTTGGCAAGGCCGTCCAGCATCGCTTTGTACTGATCCGCGAGACCGGAAATTTCCGCCTGCAGAACATCTATGACGGTATGACCCTTGTCGACCTCTTGTAGCGGAACAGTCCTGGGCAATGCCCGTTCGATTATGTCTATGCACGAGATAAATTGTTGTTGGCTTTCGGGATAACCTTCCATTCTCCTCGGGTCCAAACTCAATTCATCGAAGTATGGCGAAGCCTGGCGACTGGCCTTAGGGTCTTGAACATTGCTGCTAACCCCGCGGTGAAAAGAGATATTGATTGCTGATGATGTCACAATCGTCACAGACTGAATTGCATGTCGATCGCTATCAAGTTCTGCAACGTCCTCCTCGTTTCGCTCCTTTGTGGCAACATCAATCTGGATGTTGCCACCCAGCCCAATTATGGCGTTCTCTATCTGTTCCTCTTCCTTGAACGCGAATATCACTTGGAGAATCTGGCGGTCCGTGAGTCTTGCCGTCCTGATCACATGATAATTTGACATACCGCTCGCTCCCCGAAGCCTGTGTGTTCAGCATATTATTGATTCAGGCTCATGCCTCAACTCCTGAAATCATTGACCGATTGTAATCCGGCAGCCGTAGAATTTCCGCCAGTCCTGTTTGAACGCATGGCAGGAGAGATTGAGTAGCGGGATGCCGTGGAGGCAGCGGCTGGAAGCTGCCTAATGGACAAACTCTTCACGACACCGGTGTAGATCTCTGAAGTAAGGCAGCTATGCCAATCCTGTGCAGCAGATTCCCTGCAATTCCGCCCAGCCAGACACCTGAATCGCCCGGTGTCCGGCACTTCGCCTGAGACCCCGTTTTTCTGCCCGTAGAGAGGGGGGAACGGTTTTGTGGCCTCAGTCATCCAGGCGGCATTTCGCCCACGAGACGGGCGCTGTGCAGGGAGGTTTTCACGGAATCCGGGTAATGGGAGCGGGAATTTCATACTTTTTCTACTGGATTATGTCTTGGCTGGCGCTGCCGAGGCGCTCTCGGTCGGAAACGGGTTTTGAAACTGCTCGCCTTTAGGAAAAATTCCATCTCGATATCCTGAACCATCCACTGCAAAATCATTCGTGAAACATTGCCTTTTTTGATGACGCGCGGCGATGGAACGCAAAATGTGATTACGGGGCCGATTGTGAATATCGGCCATGAGCAATGGTTTCACACGAGGTTCCTTACCGGACGTCGCAAAGGGATGGGTGACAACATGACTGACTCAAGTACTGTATTCCGCTTTCTCCTCGATAACCGCTTCTGTCCCGATGACATTCCCGGGCACATGGATGCCGGCATTTATGCATTGTTTGCCGGATCTCCCCGGTGCCTGCCCGGCGTTGTGCAACCGCAAGACGGACTCCTCTACATCGGCCAGTCCGGCAATCTTGCCGGGCGCAACCACTTCAGGATGGAAAGCACCGGCTTCAGTTCTCCCAGACGAAGCCTTGGCGCGTTGCTCAAGTCGGAATTGCAACTGGTTGCCGAACCACGTTCGACCGGCCGCTCGCCGGTGAACTACAGGAACTACCGCTTTGGCGGTGAAGGCGAAACTCGCCTGAGCAAATGGATGAAGCAAAACCTGATGTGTGCGAACTGTCCGTTGGACAGTGATGTGCAGGGCATGGAAAAGCAGTTCATCAAGAAGTGCGAACCGCCCCTCAACCTGACCGGCTGGCGTAACCCACAGAAAGGGACGATTCGGAATTTAAGGGCCGTCTGCAGAGAAGAAGCGAAGCTTGTCTGGAGCGCTTTTGTAGCATCACCTAGCGGCCTGAGACCAGCCGCTACCGACCCCTGATAATCCCCAAATCCGCACCCCGGATCCTCCCGGAAAATCGGGAGCCGCCAGATCGATGAAAACCCGGTCATGCATGCACGAAACACGAACTCCTGTGGGACTTTTTTGTACCAATGTTGGGTTAGGGCCGATATGCGCGGGTCTCGACGCTGGACCAGAACCCGGAGCTGCAGCTCGATGCGCTGAGCGCCGCCGGATGCGAGCGGGTCTTCGAGGACCGCGCCTCGGGCGCACGCTCTGGCCGGCACGGAGCCTGCCGCAGCTGGTGAAGACGGTCAGGCAGCTCGACGAGAGGGGGTTCGGCTTCCGCTCGCTCACCGAGGGGATCGACACCACCACCGCCAGCGGCACCCTCGTGTTCCACGTCTTCGGGGCGCTGGCCCAGTTCGAGCGCGATCTCATCAGGGAACGGACCATGGCCAGCCTCGCCGCGGCCGAGCAAGCAGACGCCGGAGGTGCACCGCCAGGCCGAGGCGATGCTGAAAGACAGGAAGGGCTATCCCTTCATCAGCGACGTGATCCGCAGCCTCTCGATCGGCCGCACCGCGTTCTACCATCATTTTCCGAAGGAGCGGATCCGGGAGCTCAGAGGCTGACAGCGGGGAAGGGGGTCGCTTGTGTATCGCCGTTCACGGTACCAGCGTCATTTTTAGCGGCCAATTAACAAATCATCAAAAAGGTGCTGGCATTCTGGCTTCAGACATAACATATGTGTTATTATATGAAGTGGACTGTTGAGACACTGGATCGGAGAGTGGATCGAGAACTGGCAAGGTTGCCAAGAGATCTGTTCGCCCGTTTTCTGCGGGTTGCCGAACTTCTTGCAGAACATGGGCCCAGGACGGTGGGGATGCCTCATGTCCGCTTTCTGTCCGGCGATCTGTGGGAAATGCGCCTGAGCGGCTAGGACGGAATTGTGCGGGCCATTTATGTTACAGCCGCAGAACGGCGGTTGATTGTTGTCCATGTGTTTCAGAAGAAAACCCGGAAAACGCCATCGACTGCTGTTGTATTTCTGATTGATCCGTTGCGGATTTCCCGGATCGTTTCGTGCAGGTTCGGGTGTTTCTTCCCACGGTTTTCCGACATCTCCGGACATTGGCATTGGTTCCAGTTCAGGTTCGATCCGCACGCCTTCCTTTCCGGCGACCGGAGGTCTGCACGGCGACTGCCTCGGCGTTTTCGGAAGGCGATGGCGGCGGCGGCTGCCGCGATCATCAGGTTCGGCCGGACCTCTTTCAGGCTGGCGCGGGCGCCGTCTCGGGTCTCCGGATCCTGTCGTTCCAGTCCTTGGCACCGTCCGGCCGGACCCGCCGGACCCGTATGTCGCTTTGCGCGAGGGCGTCTGCGGCCCTGTCCCCCGCGGTGTCGGAATCGAAGCCGCAATCGATGCGCTTGAGGCCGAAGGCCTCCAGCCATGGCGGGACGGCGGTGCAGACGCCCGCGGTCGAGACGACCCGGAAGTGTCCGGCACCGGGCGGCGGCCGCGTCAGCACGGAGAGCGCGTCGATCGCGCTCTCGACGAGCAGGGCCGAGGCCGGCTCCCCGTCCTTCGCCGCCATCCAGAACCCGCCCCTTGCCTTGCGCGATCCAGGCGCCATGGCCTTGAAGCACCGTTCGCCGTCCCGGTGGCGGGTGCCGACGATCTCGGCTCCGGTCGCCCGGCCCGTGGCGTCACGGGCGACGAAGACGGCGTTCCGGCGGTCGTCGGCGTAGACCAGGCCGGCGGCGAAGCCGTCGTCGAGCAGGCCGGGATCGAGGCCGCGGACCCGCGTGAGGCTGTCGCGGACCGCGGGCCAGTTGTGCGCCGCGCGCGGCGGGAGTCTTGGTTCCGCCGCGCGGTTCGGGACCGGAGCGGCGGAACCGTGGCCGGCATGGCCGAGGCCCGACAGGAAGCGGAGGGCGTCTCGGAAGCCGCATTGACGGGCATGGATGGCCAGGTCGATCGCCCCGCCTCCGCCGGATTGCAGGATGTGGTCGAAGAACTTCGCGCCCGTCAGGCTGATGACGGACCCCTTCCGCTTCCACCGCGCGCGGTCCCGCGGGTCCCGGCGATAGCCGAGCGCGGCGGCGACCTCTTCGAGCGGCAGGGTCCTGAGCGTGTCGGCCAGCGCCCGTTGCTCCCTCCGGGTCATGGACTCAGCTCCTCGACCGCGCTCTGGACATGCTCGATGTCGACCTGGCGGACGTCGCCGGCGGCGGCGGCACAGAGAGCGTAATGAGCGATCCGGTTTACCCGGCGCGGCATTCCCCGCGCCGCCTGCGCCAGCGCCTCGACGGCGTTCGGGGCGAAGACCGGGACGTCGGCGGCGCCCGCCAGCTTCAGCCGGTGCTTCAGGTAGGGCTCCACCTCGTCGCGCTCCAGGCCGCCGAGATGGCAGCGCACCACCAGGCGCTGCGCCAGCGACTCGCACATGGCCATGGCCAGCCGCTTGCGGATCTCGCTGAGCCCGACCAGCAGCAGGCAGAGCCGGTTGTCGGAATCCATGTCGTAATTGGTGAGGAGCCGCAGCTCCTCGAGGATCTCGGGCCGCAGGTGCTGGGCCTCGTCGACGACCAGCACCGGCGTCTGCCGGGCCTCCCGGGCCAGGCGGGAGATCTCGGCGCGGATGGCGCTGTAGGCGGCGGCGCGGGAGCGCTGGACCTCCAGCCCGAAGGCCCAGGCGATCATGTTGTAGATGTCGAGGACGCTTCCGGTCGTCAGCGCGACGTAGCCGACGCGGTAGAGCCCGGAATGCAGCGTCGAGATCACGTGCCGGCAGGCGGTGGTCTTGCCGCATCCGACCTCCCCGGTGAGCAGGCCGATGCCGCGGAGATCGAGGAGGTGGCGGATCCGGGCGCCGGCCTCGGCATGGGCGCGATGCTCGAACAACTCGTCGGCCTCGATCCCGTCCGTGAACGGCTCTCGGGTGAAGGCGAAGTGCTTCCGGATCATCGCCCGTCCTCCCCGTTCCTGCCGAGGTCGCGGAAGGCGATGGACGAGGCCGGCGGCCCGTCCCGGCCTTCGCCGCGCCTGACGGCGGCGTTGGCATGCACGTCCAGGGGCGTCGCCAGCCCGGCGTCCCGGCCGTCATGGACGACCTTGAGGGGCCGGGCCGGCGCCTCCGGATCGAAGCGCAGGGTCACGGTCTCGCCGACGAGGGCGGGATCGACCTCGTAGGCACGGCTCCTGAGGCTGACGGTGCGGTCCTTCGCGACCCGGCGCTTCGCCTCGAACAGGAAGAGGTCGTCGAGATCGAGCCCGGGGCCGGGATGGCGGACGTCGCCGGCGGTGGCGGACCACCTGTCGAGCGGGGCCATGCCGCCGAGGCCGCGATGGGGGCGGGCGTGGTACTCGCCCTCGATCCAGGCGTGAAGCCGGCGGTTCATGGCTTCGAGGTCGCGGGTGTCCCCGTCCTCGAGCCTCTCCAGGACGCTGCGCCTGACAGTCCTGAACCAGCGTTCGATCTTTCCCTTTCCAGAAGGTTGCCAGGGCCGCGCATGGATCAGGACGACGCCGAGCCTGGCGCAGACGAGCGCCAGGTGCCGGGAGCGGAAATTCGCACCGTTATCGACGTAGAGTTTTCTGGGATAGCCCCTCTTCAGCAGGGCAAGCTTGAACACCGGCAGGAAGGCGGCGGTGTTCTCCGAGAACGCGAAGGCCGCATGCGGGACGACTCGCGTGCAGTCATCTATGAACGCCAGGAGATACGTCTTGCGCCGCCGCCCGTGCCCGTCGCCGCACTTCGGGCCGTGCATGACGTCCGACATCCAGAGATCGCACGCGTTCGGGTGCTCGAAGCGCCGCCGGTCCTGCGGCGGCGCTCCGTCGTCATTCCCCATCAGCCCTTCGCGGGACAGGAGGCGGTGAACGGTCGAGGGCGGCAGGGGCACGTCCGCGGGGACGTCGCCGTCCTCCCGGACCCGGGCGATGGCGTCGCGGACGCTGAACGCGGGGTTCTCCCGCTTCACGGCGATCAGCGCCTCGGACGCCTCGACCGCCAGCCGCCGCGGCTTTCCGTCGTCGCGCCGCCGCTTCGGGAAGAGCGCGTCGAAGCCGCCGGACCGGTAGAGGCGCATCCAGTCGCGCATGGTCTGCTCGCCGACGCGGGTGCGGTTCGTGCCCGGAATCACGTGGTCCCGCGCAGCCCGGTCGCGGAGGCCTGCCACGATCTCGTGGCTGCCGGCAGGCTGGACCAGCAGGTCCGCGATCAGTCCGTACCTGAAGAGCGCGACGTCCCGTCGCAGGCTGTCGTCATCTTTCGTCATGTGGGTCTCCTTGCCGTTCCGGGGCTCCACGGCCCCGATTCGACCAGTCTGCGGAACCCGGGACGCAAGGATCAGGGGTCACGGAGTGTTGGCGGGCCCCGTACGGTACCGTGGCCGGTTCCGGGGGGACGGAATCCGACGGGCGGCGGCAGGTGCTGCAGGTGGGCGGCGCAGAGGCCGCGCAGCTCTCTCAGGACGGATTCGGTGCCGAGCCGCGCCCGGAAGGCGGCGATCTCCGGCGCCGCGCCCTGAAACAGGTCCGGGAACAGGCCGATGACGATGGCCAGGAAGCGGTGGATGGATTGGGCCCGCCACCGGATCCAGCGCCGCTCGGCCCCGCGATCGGAGATGTGGTGGCCCGGACGGGCCTGCCGCGCCGCCGCCTGCACGCCCGGCGCCGTCTCGAAAGCGACCACGGCCTCCTCGACCTGATCCAGGGTCCCCGGCGTCCGCGCCGCCAGGAATTCCGGCAGGAGACTGAAGGTGGTGTGGGACTCCCGGCAGTACCAGCGCGCTATCCGCGTGCCCGCAGGGGTCTTGCGCTCGTAGGTGCCATGACTGGCCAGGGAGCAGCCGCCGTCCGGATGGTTCGGGCAAACCTCCAGTCTGGCGTCGCGCCAGGCTTCCGTGCTAACGTATTCCTCGGCGGTCAGTCCTGTCACCAACAATAGCTGAACTGGTCGTCCGCGGCCCGGCGAGTGTCATTCGCGCGGGCCACCCTTTCCTGCTTCGGATCACCTGCGGATCACTTTCGCCCGAAAGGAGCGCAAGGCAATGCGACAGCGGCCGGACTTTCCCGCTGCCGGAAAGCGGCTGCCGGGAAAGGAAACGGCAGGTGCCGGCGTCCCGCATTGTACCGGAAACTTGGCAATCCGTGCACGAAGATATCCGGGAAGGAACGTGCCGATCAGATCGGATTAATTCAGGAACCTACACTGCGCTGGAAACGGCCAGGAAGAGGGCAAGAGAGGTCACATGACAAAACTTTCGGAACTCAAGGCTGAATTCCTGAGCGACCCCGACAATCTGGCTGCCTATGACGCATTGGCGCCCGAGTTTGATCTTGCCCGAAAGCTCATTGCCGCTCGCGCGGCAGCAGGACTTTCCCAAACCGAGGTGGCAGAACGCATGGGCACCAAGCAAAGCGAAGTCTCGCGGATAGAAAGTGCGCGGCAAAACATCAGCATTGCCAAGCTGGCGGACTACGCCGAGGCCGTTGGTGCGAAGCTGGACATTCGGCTTGACCCCGTCCGGCCTGCCAATTGAGCAGGAACAGGTGATCCGTTGCAGCAGCGCACGGCGTAGTTCAGGATCAGGTCGTCGTGAAACCTGGCTGAACTCCTGAAACTGGACACCTATGCCATACCGCGCAGCAGATTCCCTGTATTCCGCCCTTCCGGAGGCCTGAACCGGCCGGTTTACGGCACTTCGCCCGAGAGGCCGTTTTTTGGTCCGCAGAGCAGGGGGAACGGTTCTGCGGCCCCAAAGGTCATCCAGGCGGCGTTTCGCCCACCAGGGGTGCGCTGGGTAAGTGGGTTTTCACGGAGTCGGCAGGTTAAAATGATTTCTCCGGAATCCGGGTAATGGGAGCAGGAATTCGTCCATTTCTGGAACGAAGATATTCGTCTTCAGGTCTTCCGGGCGCCTGTTAATCGAACATCAATCAAAAGACAGCGGAGCGAAAACTCATCGAAGCCGGTATCCCGGGGGGCTAGAACGGCTCGTAGCTGCCGCCGGTGTTTTCCTCGTGACCGGTCCCGGCCGCAGTCCTGTCGATTTCCGCAGCCCGGTCCAGTTCGTTAAGCAGCGACTGGATCGCCACTCGTAACTCCGGCAGGTCATCCACGGCGTGGTCCCACACCTTTTCCGGATCAACCCGGCGGTAGTTGTGAATAAGCTGATTGCGGAAGCCGACAAGTTCTCCCAGTCCCGGGATCCTTGCTGCCACATCCGGTGATGAGCGACGCAGATGGTTCAGAGCCTCCGCCAGAATGGCAAAGCCATACTCGACTGTCCATTGCGTACGGAGGTCATTGCTGAAGGATCCGAACTCCATGCCGTCGATGAAGTTCCCGATAGCCGATGCCGCCTATTCGGCATCCCGCAGGCCGACTCTCGGATCACGCTGCATAGACGAGTTCGCGTGACTGGTCGATCGCTTCCCGCAGGTATTCGTTTTCGATCGTGCCAATTCTCAGCAGATCCACCTCCCGGCCCAGCACCGTGCGCAACTCCCTGGTCAGGCCTGCATAGCGCCTGGATATTCCGGGGAGGGTCGGCGGTTCGAATTCCACCAGGAAGTCGACATCGCTCGTTTCCGGATCGAAGTCCGTGCCGCGGGCTGCCGAGCCGAAGACCTCCAGGCGCGACACCTGGTAGCGTCGGCAGATCCCGGCAATCTCGGCCTTCCTGTTTGCTATTTCCGGGTGCATGGCCAGGCGCTCCTCGAGATGACTGTGACAGCCATTTCACCATATAACCACAGAGTTGGCGGGTTTCTATCCGGCAGTCCGGAACTCCGGAAGTGTTGCCTGGGAAGGGAGGCCAGCAAGCCGGCGGTGCTCCCCGGCTCACCCGATCCTGAATCGGATTCGCAGAGTCAGCGGTAACAGGAAGAGCAGGGCCGGACCGAGGACAGCCTGAAACGTTCCAATATAGTTGAGGGGACCACCAAAATCCCGGGAGTCAGTGCTCTGCGGAGAAGTTACCCTCGTGGTCCACCGTCTCGATTGATGGTGCTCTAGCATGGTTTGTGGCAACTCCCGCTCGGCGGTACCGTCGATTGACCCCCGGCTTTTTAGTGCTCCCCAGCAGGTGACAGCCCATGAATTTCGGGATGCAGTTTTCCTAAGTCCCAAACGTCAGTCGAGCCTTGGTTCGCGCATCAGTGGTTGTCTCTAGGGAGGCTTCTGCGCGCGACATCTCGGAAACCTGTTGCGCCTTTCAAGACCATTCCGTCGGCAAACTGCTGCGCGCGCTCGCGAAACAGTTCCTGCCACGGGGTCTGGCTCTCGGGAATCGGGAATCCGCCGGATTCCGCGAGTTGCCTTCGCCGGCTCTCGAGTTCAGTATCGTCGACAAGCATGTCAGCGGTGCATTTTCCCAAATCAATCCTGACCCTGTCGCCATCGCGCAGCAGCGCCAGACCGCCATTTTCCGCGGCCTCTGGCGAAGCGTTCAGGATTGAAGGCGAGCCCGATGTTCCGGACTGCCTGCCGTCACCAACGCAGGGAAGGTCCTGTATCCCTTTCTTCAATAGATAGGCCGGTGCCCGCATGTTCACGACTTCGGCGCCGCCTGGATAGCCTTTCGGACCTGTTCCGCGCATGAACAGGACGCAGTTCTCGTCAATGTCTTCCGACGGATCGTCAATTCTCGCATGAAAGTCCTCAGGGCCGTCAAAAACAACCGCACGGCCTTCAAATGCGTTCGGATCTTGAGGATTTGACAGGTATCTTGCTCGGAAGCCATCGCTGATGACGCTTGTTTTCATGATGGCGCTGTCGAAAAGATTGCCTTTCAGGTTGATAAATCCCGCTGACTCCAGAATTGGGTCCGATGCCGACCAGATCACCTCGTGTAGCTCTGTCCTGCAGCCCGAACAGTTTTCACCGATACTGTGTCCGTTTGCCGTCAGCGCGTCCGGGTGCGGCAGAAGACCGGCGTCGAGAAGCTCGGAAACCACGGCCGGCACGCCGCCGGCGCGGTGGTAGTCCTCACCGAGATATTCACCGGCTGGCTGCAGGTTGACGAGCAATGGCACTCCATGTCCCAGCTGATGCCAGTCGTCATTGTCAAGGGCGATGCCGAGATGACGCGCGATCGCATTGAGATGGATCGGAGCGTTGGTAGAACCGCCGATGGCGGAATTGACGACAATGGCATTCTCGAATGCCTGCCGGGTCAGGATATCTGCCGGGCGCATGTCCTCCCAGACCATTTCCACAATTCGCTGTCCGGTCTGATAGCTCATCTGGCCGCGCTGCCGGTACGCCGCCGGGATTGATGCTGAGCCGGGCAACTGCATGCCGAGAGCCTCCGCCAGCGAATTCATCGTCGTCGCCGTCCCCATTGTGTTGCAATAGCCGACGGATGTGGCAGTTTCGGCGACCATGTCCGCGAATCCCGCGTCGTCAATGTGACCCGCGGCCCGAAGCTCCCGCGCCTTCCAGGCAATTGTTCCCGAACCCGCCAATTCTCCGTTAAACCACCCGTTGAGCATCGGTCCGACGGAGAGCGCGATGGCGGGGATATTCACAGTTGCGGCTGCCATCAGCAGCGCAGGTGTGGTCTTGTCGCAGCCGATATTCAGGACGACGCCATCGATTGGGTAGCCAAAAAGGGTCTCCACGAGCGAAAGATAGGCAAGGTTGCGGTCGAGCATGGCAGTCGGCCGCTTGCCGGTTTCCTGAATTGGATGCACCGGGATTTCGAAGACGGTGCCGCCGGCCGCTGTGACGCCGTCACGGACCCGCTTGGTCAGCTCAAGGTGATGGCGATTGCAGGGCGACAGATCACTGCCTGTCTGAGCGACGCCGATGATCGGCTTGCCTGACTGCAGCTCTTCCTTTGTCAGCCCGTAGTTCAGGTAGCGCTCCAGATAGATGGCGGTCATTTCCGGATCGGCAGGGTTCATAAACCATTTCCGTGAACGCAGATCATGTTTGTCCATTCTGGCTTGGGATTTCAGCCCGGAATCTTGTTTCGGCATCTTCAACCTTTCCTGTTCGCTCCACAGCGCTTCCATAGAAAGCAAGAAACCGCAAAACACAATCGCGGCAATCTTTGCGAACGCAGTGATGCCACCCCGGTCAGCGTCAGCCAAGCCCTTCAGCGGCAGTGCGAAGACACGGATCCGCTGCCTGTCACAAGCAGCTGCACAGAGGCGCTCCGCCTTGACGTTGCCATGCCGACGGGACGTCATTTCCAGATTGAACCCACACATTCCAGTTCAGGACAGGAGGTATGACGAATGAGGAAGAGAATTGCATGGAACGCGGCGCCGGGACTCGCTTCGGCGATGTCCTGTGGAGCCGCCTCCGTTCAGACGATTGTTCTCGGCATGAAGGGCCCGGGAGCCGGCAACCCGTTTTGGGCGGCAGTCGAACGCGGCGCCACGGATAAGGCTGCCGAGCTTGGACTTGACGGCGAAGGGCTGGCCAGCCGCATTGAGATCCTCCTGACATGAGATCGAATTTCGCCAGCCGCATTCGTGAACTGGAAGTCATCGCTGCCAGGATTCGCCGAAACGTTCTTGAGATTTGCCGCCAGCGTGGCGGCTTCGCAGCGCAGGGGGTTGCGCTCGCGGACATCGCCGCCTGCCTTCATTTCGATGAACTGCGTCCGGGCGGAAAAGGCTGGTTTCACAACCGGATTGTTCTGTCCAGCGGGCACGACGCAGTCATGACCTACGGCGCGCTGGCCGAGCACGGCTCGTACACAATGGATGAGCTGAAGACCAATAACGCCGACGGAACGGGGATTGACCAAAGCCCGATTGAAGGACAGCTGGGGATTGAAATCACCGCTGGCTCACTGGGCCGGGGGCCGAGTCAGGCCGCCGGAATGGCCCGGGCCGAGCACGAACGAGGTTCAGACAAACGAATTTACCGTCTGTTTTCCGACGGCGAACTTCAGGAGGGCATTGTTTGGGAGGCCGCCATCTTCGCCAGGCATCAGAAACCGTCGAACCCTGTGTTCATCATCGACAAAAACAACATGCAAGCGCCGGGCCGCGCGCAGGACGTGCTGGGCGTTGAGCCTGTCCTCGAGAAATTCGAGGCGTTCGGATTTGCCGCCCGCCGCGTCAACAGGGCAAGCGTTGGGGATATTCACGATGCGTTCGATGAAGCGCGGAACACGGCGGACAGACCCTATGCCATGGTCTGCGACACGAGGCTGTTCAGCGGCATCGACTGCCTGCGGGAATCGCTGCCGGCGGCACACTGCGTTTCAAGAACGGGCGCTGACCGGAGCCCGGGAATCGCAGAAATATCCGCAACAATTGACACCTTGGCAGAAGTGCCTGCTGCCCCGTGACATTGCCGCACAGCACATTTCTTCAACGCTCTGTCCAAGGCACAAGCGCCATGGTCACTGCTGGCGGCGCAGGCATCGGCCGTGAAATCTCCGAGACCCAGGTGTCGCACGGAGCCTCTGCCCAGATGTGCGATGTTTTCGGCAAGGCCTTGGAGACATTGGAGAGAGAATGCCCCCAAATTGATTCCAAGCAGGCCGAAGTGTCGGATCCTGCTCAGGTCGACCGGTATTTTTCAGAAGCAGTCGGAACGCCTGGCGGCCTCGATCTGCAGGTGAACAATGCGGGTATTGCCGGGCCAACTGCCTGTGAGGAAGAGATCGACCCCGGCGAGCGGGATCGGACAGTCGCGGTCAGTTCTACTGCACCCGGTCCACGATGCGTCGTCTGCGAGAGTCCGGCAACGCAGCCATGACCAACATGGCGTCAGGGGCGGACCGTTTGGATTACGCGTTTCGAACTCCATACGCCGCAACGAAGTGGGGGATTATCGGCTTAACACAGAGTCTCGCCAAGGAGCTGGGACCGAATGGGATCCGCGAGAATGCGACCCTTCCCGGCATCGTCGAGGGGCCGCGAATGGTTGGCATGATCGAAGCGCGGGCCAGTGCGACCGGAACTACGATTGAGGAAATGCGGGCGAAGGATCTTGAGACCATTTCGCTGCGCCGAGTGGTCGACCCGCGGGATGTTGCGGACATGGTGTCATATCTGTGTTCGCCCGCCGGCAGGACTGTTTCCGGCCAGTCTTCGAGTGTCTGCGGCAACATCGAAACGCTTCAGGCGGGGTTTTGGCAACAGTGACAGGTCAGCGCCGCTCTGCGCGGGCCGCCGGCATAGGTGAATCCGTCGGCGATTGCCGATGCATTACGGAAAAGTGCACGGCGAATCTGTTGGAATTGTGTGCTTGACAGCTTCCACCGTGGCGGTAGTGTTTCGTTAGCATCCTGTTCGGGCGTGCGGGATTTGTAATGACGGGCAAGTCAAGGGAGGTTCCCACCATGGACTCCGAACCAACGATCGATCAGTCTCGGCGCAATCAGCTGATTGACAATGGGTACTGTGTGTTTCCGCGGCTGCTGGAAACCGACCTGCTTCAACGCGTGCGGCGGGTTAGCCAGCGACTCCTCGACGAGAACTCGGCCGAGGAGAAGCGGAAGCGAGGCCATCAAGGCAACGTCATTACGCTTGCCTACCAGGATCCGGTATTCTCCGAGCTCATCGCCCTACCGGCGGCGTTGGGGGCACTGGCTGCGCTTGGTTTCGCCCGCCCGCGCTACTTCGGAGGGGCCGTCATTGCCAAGGAAGCAGGTAGCCCTCCGCTTTACTGGCACCAGGACTGGACCTACTGGGGGGAGCCTGAGAGTGCCGACCCGATCCCCCATCAGGTGTTTCTGATGTGGTACCTGACTGATACCAGCCGTCCGAATGGCTGCCTGCGAGTTGTGCCCGGCACACACCGAAGGCGGCTCGTTGCCCATGACCGCATTGGCACCCACGACGACGGCATCCGCAATCAGAACCCCGAGACCTCCGCAGGGTACCAGCGGTTGCCTGGCGAGGTGGACGTGGCTGTAACGGCCGGAGACCTCGTCATTGGTGACGCGCGGGTGCTACACGCCGCCCACGCCAACACCACTGACCAGCGGCGCACGGTCATCACCTTGTGGTACGTGCCGCGCTTCGACGAACTCAGCGAGAAAGTGCAAGCCGGTTACCAGAGCCAAGTCAGGTCGATACCCGACTCGGTCGAAGAAGAGGAAAGAGAATTGTTGACTCCTGTGCTGGTAAACTACCGTGGAGCCGCGCAGCCCGCTCGCCAGACATACGAAATCAGCGACTACCTGCCTCGACCGTGATCATGTTGCGGATCTTCTGGCACCGAGGATCTTGACTCTGTGCTGTGCCTGATCAGAAACATTTGAGATTTCCAGGAGCAGGAGCAGGAGAAACCGGAAATAACGGCCAAAGCCCAACCAAATCCGGCAACGGTCCAAATTGGACGACTACCCACTATCGGACAACCATTGGGGCCCAATTCGCGGCTGCCATTGCGCAACCGATCCGTCGGAACCGGCCATCAAGCTCCGTATGCTGCCGCACCTGCCGACGGTCCGCGCACTTCCAAATCGCTGACCTCAATTCTGTAGTCGCAAAGCGAGCCGCTGGCCTCGAACACGCAGGTGACTTCCCACTTGTGATGCGATTGGTCGGGTGAGATAATTGAAGTGACATGTCTAATACAACACGTGCTGCCATCCAGATTGCCAGGGGCGACCCGCTCATTATCGGCGATCTCGATCTTCCCGAACCGCGCCCTGATCAAGTCGTGCTGCAGCTGTTTTCCTCCGGAATCTGTCACTCGCAGATCCACGAGTTGACCGATACCCGCAGACGCCCCACCACGTTTGGGCACGAGGGCGCCGCCCTGGTGACACGGGTTGGCTCAGAGGTGACCCGGGTGAAGGAGGGCGACCACGCCATTGTCACTTGGGTTCGAACGGACCCCCTGCCTTTCGGCGAGGAAGACGAGGATTGTGGCGCGACCTTCTGCGGGTCTCCGATCCCATGGCCGATGCATACCTGGAGCGAGCACGCCGTTGTCTCCGAAGCGTACGTCGTGCCGATCGACAAGCAAGACCCCACTGATCTGAGCTCGATCGTCGGCTGCGCGGTGTTGACCGGTTGCGGCGCGGTAATTCACACCACCAAGGTGCGTCCGGAGGAGTCCGTAGCCATTGTCGGAATGGGGGGCGTCGGACTCTCGGCGGTGTGCGCCGCGGCGCTGAGCCTCGCGAACCCGATCATCGCAGTCGACCTGCACGCCGACAAACTGGAGCTAGCCCGGGAATTTGGCGCGACCCACACCGTCGATGCCAGCAAAGTGGACCCGGTCGAGGCAATTCTTGAGCTGAGCCATGGCGGCGTTGACTATGCCTTCGACGCCATCGGGGTGCGGTCGGTCATCGAAATGATCCTCAAGGTCACACGCCCCGGCGGGTACGGTGCCGACAATCTCGGCGGTACTGCGGTACTCATCGGCGTGCCGGGAAACGAGATGAGTCTCGATCCCAGGGCTTTTCTCTGTTCGCAAAGCCGTTTCCTCACCAGTTTCGGCGCCGCATACCCTGACCGGGACTTTGCAATGTATCTCCGTTGGCACCGAGAGGGGAAGCTCCCGCTCGACAGGCTGGTTACCGATCGCTATCGCCTCGACCAGATCAACGAAGCGTGTGATGCGCTGAAATCCGGGCAGATACAAGGGCGCGCCATCATCGATTTCTGACAAGAATCAACTGTGTCGGGACGCTCGTTTACCTCCGCCTCGAATCTAGACCGGCATCGCGCGTTTGGTGTGTGCGCGGCCCGAGATGGCGATTTCCTCGCTGGGTGCGGTGAAGTAGCTGCCGCCCTCGTCAATGGCGCCCGGAATGCCGTCCGGGCCGAGATGACCGGTGAACGGATGGAACGGCACACCGCTCGCACTGCACGCCTCCTTCAAGCGCTGCTCAACCTCGGCGACCTCCCCGGTCAGCGGAACCGTCAGTTCAGGAATGCCAAGGGCATAGCCCAAGTCGGTCGGCCCGACTTCGGCAAAGGCGATCCCGGGCACGGCGACGATTTCTTCGAGTTGAGCGATGGCGGTCCTGGTCTCAATCTTTATGCCGAGGATCAACTCGCCATCCGGATTGAGCGGCCAGGGGTCGGCCTTGGCACCGTAGGTTTCGTTGTCGACGCCCCAGACGTACGCGGCACTGTTCTCCGAGCCAAAACCGCGGGTCCCTTCGCCAAGCCCCTTGCCAACACCAGCGCGCTGGATCGGGTACCGGCAGCACTCGACAAACGCTCGGGTCGCATCGACGGTGTTGGCCTTGCAGAGAATGATCCCGTGCACACCGCGTGCGAGGATCTGCTGGAACTGCCAGGCGTTGGCCTCGACGATTGCGCGCGAGATGCCGTTCACCGGCGCCTCCACAATGATGGCAGGTGTGCGGTGTCCGCTGCGCGTCGGCCCTGCGTCAACCATGCCGTGCAGATAGCTGTCGAGTCCGGCGAGGTCGAAGGCGCCGTGTTCAAAGCCGACGTTGATGTAGTCAGCCCAGGTCGCCGCATCGATCTGCCCCTGCTCGTACGTCAACACCGGCGTATGCTGCCCCGTGAGCGACCCGGAGGGGCGCGTCGCAAAGGTCTGGCCGAGACCAGTGTGCCCGCCCACATAGTAGACGGGCTGCCCGTCGGCCAGCAACTCGACCGCCCGATTGATTCGCTTTCCCATATCGATGCGCTTTCCCAAATTGGCTGGCCGACTCTGCACTATGCGTAGTCATAGTCAAGGTTCGCAAATGTGCTGTGCGCTTGTTCACACAGACGCGAGACTTTCAACCGGGCCGTGTTCCATGCAATGCCAATCCAAATAATCACAGATGGAGGCCGTCCCGAATTCACGGCACGGCCCGGTCTCTTGCTGTGATCCGCATGGTCTCCTCCCGGTTGCAGAAAAATCTGTTCGACACCTGCTCGACGGTTTCCCTGACATGCACGGCACTGTCGAAAACACGTTTGGCGAAGTGGCGGTGCTTCAGGACCGAAAACAGAGTCTCGGCGGCGCCCGGTTCGGGACTGCGGGGAGGCTGCTGCTGCAGGGAGAAGTTGGTCGGGACCTCCAACTCCTTCGAGGTGTGCAATCCCGCCCCGTCAAGGACGACGGGCGTGTGCCTGCCCGCAGGCACCGCCTCGCCGATGTCCCGGAGATGGCGGTTCCGGTCCCGGTGCAGGCTGCGGAGAAAAGCTGCACCTATCCGTAACGATGGTCCTTCACGATGCGCGGGTGCGCTCCCTTCCGTGCCCGGACCCCCGGGAGGATTCCCTGCTGCCCGATATGCGACTCGTCCTGGAAATGCACCGGGGACAGGCGGTCGGGAACGGCCTCCTGCGTCAGCCGCGCAAAGTTCCTGCGGAACTCCGGCTTCGTCTCCGGATGGACCGGTCCGGGGGACAGATGACGGAAGTCGGGACGGCGCATCAGCCGGCGCACACCCTCAATTGCGCAGCTGACGCCGAACCGGTCCCTGATCCGCTCCTGGACATCGGCGGCGGTCCAGCGGGACGGATCTCCCGTATCGGGGTCGGGCCCGGCCTCCAACCAGGACGCTGAGCGCCTTCGATGGCGGCAAGCACGAGATCCGCCGTGTGACCCGCTTCGACACGATGGCCTTAAGTCCTGGAGATATGTTGACAGCCGCTACAGTTCGGCTGGCCGCCAATCCGAAGGGCAAATTGCAATTCAGAATGCGGCAAGTTATGGGCTGACGAAATCGGAATACCACGAGTGCCTGGGGTCCGTCAGCAATCAGTCGAATCGCATTTGACAATGCAGACCATTGGATTTCACAGTCGGGACTGCTTCCGTTGGCGAAACACAACCAGAACATTGTGGAGTCGGGTATGATTCAGGACGCAAATCGGCGCGAACATTGCCATATGCGTGTTTCTCTTCGCTGAGCATTTGATGAAGTGATCGTTTCATGACAAACCCCGACGATGCGCCGGGAACCGGCCGGACCAGTGTGGCCGGAAGCTCTTGGAAACAACAGCATGAGGAGTGCTAACTGATGGCAGAAAAGGGAGGTCGGCTGGCCGGCAAGGTGGCGATAGTCACGGGCGGCACCAGTGGCATGGGCGCGGCGACCGCCGCGATGTACGTGGCCGAGGGCGCGCGCGTGATGGTGGCCGGACGGCGCCGAGACGCGGGACAGGCAGTCGTTGATCGCCTGGGGGAAAACGCAGCGTTCAGCGCCGGTGACATAACAATTGAAGCGGACGTGGCGGCACTCGTCGGAGCGACTGTCGACCGGTGGGGACGGGTAGACATCCTGTTCAACAACGCGGGTATAGGTCGGGAATACCGCACAGTGGAGAACTTCGACGCCGACGAGTTCCTTGCTGACGTTTGGACGCTGGTCGGATCCTGCTTCCTGACTGTCAAGCACGCGGTGCCGATAATGAAGCGGCAGGGCAGCGGGTCCATCATCAACAACGGCAGTAGCGCGGGGTTAACCACCGACGGATCGGGGGCGGTGTATTCGGCCTGCAAGGCGGGCATGATCCATGTCACCAAAGTATGGGCCACGGAGCTGATTGGCGACGGAATACGAGTCAACTGCATCTCGCCCGGAGCCATTTCCACCCCGATCTTCTGGGGCGGCGAAGATACGCAGAGCCCGGAAGAGAACCAGGCCCGTCTCGAGCGGCTGAACCGCTGGTGGGTGGAGAATCGCCCGGCAAACCGCCCCGGAGTTCCTGACGACATCGCCTACGCCGCAGTGTTCCTGGGCAGCGACGAGAGCCTGCACGTGAACGGCCACAACCTGGTGGTCGATGTGGGCCATACGGTAACTCGCATGTCGTTTTCCGAACTGCAGGAGATGAAAGCCGCTCGGGCCAGGGTGATTGATGGCGTATAAATTCGCATTCCTCGGTCGGCTCGCCCCCGACCTCCAGGAACACGGTGTTCTTGGAGCCGGCATGCCGGTGAATGGAGGTTGCCAGAATCATGTCCGAAACAGGCTGTTCATTGCAGGCAACGCACCGTATGCAGCCAGTCCTTTGGCCCGTCCAGGACAGCCCCTTACTGTCAGCGCCGCCGGCCGCCGACTGTCTCATCGCCCGTTCTTGCCATGCCGAACCGGCGCCGGCAGGGCAAGCCTCTCGGATCATCCGATTGCCGCCCGAATAGTCGCCATCGTTACCGTCGGCCGGGGTCCGTGTGGCGATATGACGGTTGGTCGCCGCCGGCGGTCCTAAGCCGATACCGGGACATCCCCGGAGTCCGCGCTTGCAGGCGCATCGGCTGGTCCGCCAATTCCGAACAAGGCTTGGCCTTCGGTGCGCGGGCGTCGCCCACTGACCATGAGTCCAGGCCGCCCAAGGGACTGTCCCTCGTATTGCCGGTTGCCAGGGTGCCTGTACCCCACGCGCACCAAGCGGCGCATTTCAGCCGTGGCATTAATGTAGCTTCCGTGAATTGTCATGATGTTGAAAAGCACGAGATCGCCAGCCTTGGCCGGAACCGCCTCGGTGTCCTGCAGGCGATACGTTGTTTGCGACAGCTGGGGCGAGCACTCTTCCCGCTCGCCGTTCTCATTGACGAAGGACGTGGCGTGATCAAGGGGACCGAGTTTGTTTGAGCCTTTCAAAAATCGGATCTCGCCATTGGCGTGGCAGGTGTCGTCGAGATGGACCAGCACGTCGACGTACCTGTCGTCGGCGTGCTTGTAGAATGCCCAGTCCTGATGCATCGGGAATGGATGGCCGGTCTCGGATGGCTTGACGTGCATCGTCGAGTGGTGAAGCTCGACCGGCGCCCCCTCGGTTCCATCGTCATCGCCGGCCAAGAGTTGCGACATGGCTTCAGCGACCGCCGGCTTGGTCAAGGCTTTCATCCAGGAGTCCGCATAGAAATGCAGATCATGCATCGAGACCAGTTTGCTCTTCGCCTCGGTTTCGGCGTCCATCAACTGTCTGCGCCACGGGCCATTCCAGCCCATGTCCACTTGGGCCCAATCTTCGATCATCCAGTCGAGGTCGTCGCGAAGCTGTGCAACCTCGTCAGCACTGTAGACTTCGGCGACGTGGAGAAAACCGCTTTCGCGGTAGCTCTCGATTTGCTCTTTGCCAAGCATGCGTATCCTCCCGGGTGAAGGTTGCTTGAGGAGATACTGCCAGCTTAGGTTCCGACCATCCCTTTCGCAAGGGAATTGGTCGATATTCACAACATGGAAGGCCGCTTTGAAACGAAACTCCTCGCGCCTGCTGGATCGATCAGTTTCCGAACGACCAGTCGGCAGGGCAATCACGGCCGAAAACCGAAAATGCGTCTCCTTACATTTGCGCGAGTTCACGATATCGTGCTGAAGAACAACGGGCTGTTAACCAATAGCAGTTCGTATCCGCTCACTCCTTCCTGGAGGCGTGTTCGGGGTTGTGCATCTTGATCATGTCGGCGGCATTTCCGGCAAGTGCGATCTGGAATGGTGACGAGGGGATTGTTGCCGGGCGCGACCATCGCGCTGAGACAGCTTGAGATCCGTGGCCATGCCTCGGCATGGAGCCGGGTCCGGAAGCATCCCGAGACTTTGATCTTGACCCTTGCCATCCGGGTTTTCTGTTCGCCCGTGCAGTTCTTGCAGCTGATTTTCGGGTCGCGCGCAGGTGCTGCGGATCGCTGCAGACGAGATCCGCGCCCCGGAACGGAACGCCGGCCAGGAACGCATGGGCGCAGCCGTGGATCAGTTCCACCGGGTAGCCGCACCCGGACCCGTCAAGCGCGCGCCGGTCCCGATCGAGTGCAGCGCCGACGCCTTGCGCTTCATCAACGCCCCGCCCCCAAAGGTACGTTTCAACATACAGATCGTGCGGGGCTAGAGTCCCGGAAGCATCTGGTACAGCCCGGCCGTGCCTTGGACCCAATGCAACCCGTCGGCGGCCCACGCCGCTCTCGATGACCGCCGTCAGCCAGATCCGTCTGCGGTGTCGGCCTCCCGCTGCTGCCAATGTCTTCATCGATGCCACAGTCAGCTGGGAGGGATCCGGCCGGCCGTGTTCCGTTCCCGGCGGCTGCCGGAGCATTCGTGAACCGCATCGTGACATGCGTGGTTTGGCGTTCGGGTCATCGTGTCGGGCGGGAGTGTGAAAACCCTGCGCGAAAGGCGGACGCGCCGGTCACGGCCCGGTCCACGACTATCCAAGGGTGGCCGACTGCCATCCACCTCACTGCAAACCAATCAGCTGCCACCCAGACATCAAGCCGGAATCAGGGCGTGAGCAGTTACTGCAATTCTCCCATGGCAGCCGCCAACATAAGACGAACACGGTTACGCGTCCGAGGCCGGGCGATCGGTGATCTTGAGCCGGATTCCGGACGCTCCCAACCGGCCCGCCCTGCCGCAGCGGTCACCCTGCAGCCGTTTCGAGGAACGGAACGGCCTCGGGCGGCGGCGCATCGACTCATCGGCTGTCAGCGCCAGAATTCCGTAGAGTGGAAGGCACCCGACTTTCGCCTGACCCCGGACCCGGACATGCCGGCCTTCACATGATTATTGACCTTTGGAGCGCATGCGATTACGCAACTGCAATTGGCCGTCTGCCCGAGGAGAGTTACATGCGCCGACCGCCACTTGCCGAGGCTCGCGAGTCGCTGCGCGTCAAATGGTACCGCAGCCCTGTAGAACCCGAAGTGCTCCACAAGCTGTTGCAGCGCAGCGACCTGCTGGCATGGCTGCAGACTCTAGGGGTGATTGCCTACCTGACGGTAACCGCGGGGTTGACCTACTATTTCTTCGTGCACCAGATGTGGGCGCTCTTCGCAGTGGCACTGTTCGCGTACGGCACCTACTCATGTTTTCTCGGATCCGCATGCCACGAATTCGTCCACGGCACGGTTTTCAAGACAAAGTGGCTGAACCGGTTCTTTCTCTATTTTTTCTCAATCATCAATATGTTCAATCACGAGGAATACCTGCTGAGCCATACTTATCATCACCGTTATACGCTCCACCCTGATGGCGACCGGGAGGTGGTGTTGCCGCAGTCGCCGGTGATCCGGGGTCTGTTCGTCGTGCAGATGTTCACCTTGAACGTGTTCGGTGGCCCCGGAGCGGAAGGCCTGTACCAGCGAGGCCGGGCCACGATTCAAACCGCATTTGGCACGTTGCCCGACTTGGACGCACTGGGCGAGCCCATCGACAACCAGCTACAAGAGTGGCTTGCGGCGCTCTACGCCACGCATCCAGAGGAACGGTGGAAGGCGGTACGGTGGGCGCGAATTATCCTTCTGTTTCACGCCGCGGTTATTGTTCTGGCCGTTGTGTTTCAGCTCTGGCTGCTGCCGGTGTTCATTACTCTGTCGCGGACTCTGGCGAACTGGCTGAAGGCGCCGGCGGTATTCCTGCAGCATGCCGGGCTGCGCGACAACGTGGCGGATTTTCGCAAGTGCACCCGCACTATCAAGCTGGATCGAGTCACGTCGATGATGTACTGGCACATGAACTGGCACATTGAGCACCACATGTACCAGTGGGTGCCTTGCTACAACCTGCGGCGGCTGCATCAGGCCATTGCATTCGACCTGCCCGAGCCCCGCGGTCTTCTCGGTGCATGGCGGGAAGTGCACGCGACCTGGAAACGGCAACAGATCGAACCCGAGTATCAGTTTGATACCCCTCTTCCGTCCACGGCAACCGCGGCGGCGTGAAGGTGTAAATTTCCCATGGTCGCGACTGTTGGACGGCAGATCATTGAATCTCCGCGATTTCGAGCCTTTGTGGAAATCCGGTGGTTGCGGAAATTCCACCCCCGCGGCAGGGACTGGCGTTTTGTCCGGAGTGGTGGCAGAGTGCTCCGATCTCAGTGTCGGCTCCCGGAAAAGGGGGACCGCAAATGGAGCGCTCCGGTGGTCGGCAAAATCATTGATATCCCGTCTGCATTCGCTTCCGGCAAGAACATCGCTGAGTGGAGGATGAAGTGTTGGGGCAAGATGGCGGCCAGGCGGCACACAATTTCAGCTCGCTGGCGAAACCGGGACGGTTCGACGACGCCTGCCACCGGCTGCGGCACCGTCTGCGGGCCAATGCTCCGGTCAGGCTCCTGACCTCTGCGCCGCATCCGGCCTTGGAAGCTTGGTTCGCTACGGTGAAATCCCGGCCGCCAGACGGCCACCATGCGAAATTCACTCCCCGGAGTAACACGGCAATTGAACAAAGAGAGAAAACGGAAAAAAGGCACCAGATATGACACGCATGACCGGGGCGAAGTTCTTCGCCGATTCCCTTAACGCCTACGGGGTCACCCACGTATTCGTGGCGCCCTCGGTGGCCAATCTGGCTCTCGCCGAGGCCAGCGCCATCGGCATCAAGAGCATCGTGCCGCACGGTGAAAAACCCGCTGCCTACATGGCCGATGGCTACGCACGCGCCGCCAATCGGCCCGGCATATGCATTGCGCAGTCGGTCGGTGCGGCGAATCTCGCCGCCGGGCTCCAGGACCCGTTCCTGGCGCTTTCGCCCGTCATTGCGTTCACCGGACGCAAGACGCCGATGGAGCAGTACCGGAACGCCTACCAGGAAATTTCCCACGCCAGTCTCTTCGATCCGGTCACCAAATTCAGCGGGCTGGTGGAGACGCTGGAGCAGTTCCCCCGAATGCTGCGCCAGGCCTTCCGCGAGGCGACCAGCGGCGCGACGGCGCCGGTTCACCTGGATCTGCAGGGCGTCGCGGCGAACGTAATCATGGAGAGCGAGGCGGACCTTGAGGTGATGGCCGAGGAGCAGTTCACCCACCGCCCGGCATTCCGCCCCGAGCCGTCCCCCTACTCGGTGGCCGCGGCGGCGCAGGCGCTGGCCAGCGCCGAGCGGCCAGTCATCATGGCTGGCGGCGGGGTCGTGGCGTCAGGGGCCCAGTCCGAAATCGTCGAGCTTGCCGAGAAGCTATCGATTCCGGTCGCGACATCGCTCAATGCCAAAGGCACGATTCCCGACGACCACAGGCTCTCGGTTGGCGTCGTCGGCACCTACTCAAGAGCGTGCGCAAACCGCGCCGTGCACGAGGCGGATCTGGTTCTCTTCGTCGGTAGCCATACCGGAAGTCAGGTGACAAACGAGTGGATGACCCCCGCCTCCGGCACCCGCATCGTCCAGATCGACATCGACCCGTCGGAGTTGGGGCGAAATTACCCGGTCGAGGTCGGTTTACAGGGAGACGCAAAGGCCGCGCTGCGCCGCCTCATCGACGTATCGGAGGCGGACGACAGGCGAGCCGACTGGGTGGAGCGCACCCAGAGTCTGGTCCAGGAGTGGCGAACGGCGGTGGCGGAGCGGGCCACCTCCGACGCGGTGCCGATCATTCCCGATCGGCTGTGTACCGAACTGACTGCGGTCCTCGACGCAAACTCGGTGCTGGTCGTCGACACCGGTCATGTCGGCATTTGGACCGCCGCCATGATCGACCTCAACCACCCGGGTCAAAAATTGCTCCGCTGCGCAGGATCGCTCGGCTGGGGGCTGCCGGCGGCAATCGGAGCGCAGTTGGCACTGCCGGACAGACCTGTCATCTGCTTCATTGGCGACGGCGGGATCTGGTACCATCTGGGCGAGATCGAGACTGCTGTCCGCTGCCAGGTGCCGGTGACCGTCGTGGTAAACAACAACAGCGGCTACATTCAAGACAAGGGCGGCGACGACATCGCATACGCCAAGGTTCCCGGCACTGACTCCGGCGAACTTTGGCGCTTCAACGACACCAACTTTGCCGCCATTGCCGAAAATATGGGTGCGCTGGGCATTCGGGTGGAGAAACCCGGTGAGATTCGCGGGGCGATCGAGCAGGCGTTGGCCTCCGGACGCACCGCGGTGGTTGACGTGGCAACCGATCCGGCTGACGGAAACCCGCCGGAGCGCTGGGTTCCGCCCGCATGACCTCTGCCGCCTCCGACGCATCACGCAGAGAAAGGGACGATCAGAGATCCAGTTGGCGCTTGTCACCTGCGCCGCGAGGGGATGCACCGAAGCGAAGGCCGGGCGCTTCACCGCGCAGGGGGCACGGCATCGCCATGTGCCGCATGGCGGTGCTGCCGCACATGATCGAAGGGCGGGCGGGGCGCCATATGATCACCGTCAACGCAATCTGCCCGGGCGGCCACAGGGCGCGCGATGTCGAGTTGACCAAGGCATTCGCCGAGTACACAGGCCAGAACGTCGAGGAAACGACCTTCTCCAACTACCCCGAGGAGACGGAGGAAAACCGCGTGATTGCCGGTCACTGGCTGGCGAATGAGGGCTACCTTCAGGACCACGGCACCAGCGAGGACGCGGCGGCAATGGCGGCGTTTATCGCCTCCGACGAGGCCAGCCACTTCACTGGCCAGGATGTGAACACCACCGGCGGGTACATCATGTGGTAGCGCTCTTGGCGGCAGAGAGCGAGAATGAAGGATCGGGGAGACCAGCGATATGGGACGGCTGAAGAACAAGGTTGCGCTGATCACCGGCGCCGCGAGGGGACATGCCGAGGCCATGGCCAGGCGCTTCGCCGCCGAGGGGGCAGACATCGCCATGTGCGACATCGTGCCCAGGGATCAACTGGACAGCACCACCGGGGAGGCGGTGCGGGGCGCGGGGCGCCGTGCCCTTTGCTTCGAGACCGACGTGTCGGACGAGCGGCAGGTCAACGACATGGTGGAGCGCACTCTCGCCGAGTTCGGCAAGATCGACATCATGGCACCGGTGGTCGGCATCGCCGGTCCGACCAAGGACCTGCACCAACTCACGCTCGCCGAGTGGCGACTGGTGCAGACCGTCAACGTCGACTCAGCATTCCTGTGCTGCAGGGCGGTGCTGCCACACATGATCGAAAGGCGGGCTGGGCGGATCATCCTGTTCAGTTCGGCAACCGGCAAGCAACCGCTGGCGCACCGGTCACCCTACGCCACCAGCAAGATGGCGATAATCGGCCTGACGCGGACCCTCGCCGTCGAGACAGGGCGCCATATGATCACCGTCAACGCAATCTGCCCGGGCGGCCACAGGGCGCGCGATGCCGAGCTTCGCGAGGCATGGGAGGAGTACACCGGTCTCGACTCCGGCGGCGTTTTTGACGTTAACCTGGAAGAGAAGGATGAGAACCGCGTTCTTGGCGGTCACTGGCTGGTGAACGAGGGCTGCAGGCAGGATTTCGGCGGATCCGGAGATGTCGCGGCAATGGCGGTGTTCATCGCCTCCGACGAGGCCAGCCACTTCACCGGCCAGGATGTGAACACCACCGGCGGGTACATCATGTGGTAGCGCGCTTGGCGGCAGAGAGCGAGAATGAAGGATCGGGGAGACCAGCGATATGGGACGGCTGAAGAACAAGGTTGCGCTGATCACCGGCGCCGCGAGGGGACATGCCGAGGCCATGGCCAGGCGCTTCGCCGCCGAGGGGGCAGACATCGCCATGTGCGACATCGTGCCCAGGGATCAACTGAACAGCACCACCGGGGAGGCGGTGCGGGGCGCGGGGCGCCGTGCCCTTTGCTTCGAGACCGACGTGTCGGACGAGCGGCAGGTCAACGACATGGTGGAGCGCACTCTCGCCGAGTTCGGCAAGATCGACATCATGGCACCGGTGGTCGGCATCGCCGGTCCGACCAAGGACCTGCACCAACTCACGCTCGCCGAGTGGCGACTGGTGCAGACCGTCAACGTCGACTCAGCGTTCCTGTGCTGCAGGGCGGTGCTGCCGCACATGATCGAAAGGCGGGCGGGGCGGATCATCCTGTTCAGTTCGCCAACCGGCAAGCAGCCGCTGGCGCACCGATCACCCTACGCCACCAGCAAGATGGCGATAATCGGCCTGACGCGGACCCTCGCCGTCGAGACAGGGCGCCATATGATCACCGTCAACGCAATCTGCCCGGGCGGCCACAGGGCGCGCGATGTCGAGCTGACCAGGGCATTCGCCGAGTACACAGGCCAGAACGTCGAGGAAACGACCTTCTCCAACTACCCCGAGGAGACGGAGGAAAACCGCGTGATTGCCGGTCACTGGCTGGCGAATGAGGGTTACCTTCAGGACCACGGCACCAGCGAGGACGTGGCGGCAATTGCGGTGTTCATCGCCTCCGACGAGGCCAGCCACTTCACCGGCCAGGATGTGAACACGCCCGGCGGCTACGTCATGTGGTAGGACATCGGCGAAACAGGCTGTCGCGCGATGCACAAATTTTCCAGAGATTGAAGCGGCTGACGCGAGGATGAGGAGATGACGATAGGAGACGTTGAGACCGTCGGGGTGGTAGGGGCCGGACTCATGGGCTCCGGTATCGCCCTCAACTTTGCGCTCGCCGGGCACAAGACCATCATGTGCGACCTGGCAGAGGACGCTCTGGCGGGCGCGAGAAAGAGGATCGACGGAGCCCTAGCGATGTTCGTGGAGGAAGGGCTGAC
The DNA here is from genome assembly GCA_963664715.2 of Paracoccaceae bacterium. GTDB lineage: Bacteria > Pseudomonadota > Alphaproteobacteria > Rhodobacterales > Rhodobacteraceae > JAPOXR01. The sequence goes on along the minus strand of CAXXUY010000001.1, from coordinate 2,549 downwards.
CACCTCTGCCGACGCCGATGCGGCCGTAGCCCGCATCGTATCGACCACAGACCTGGACGATCTGGCGAGGCGCTCGGACTTCATCACCGAAGCGATCGTCGAGCGGTTGGAGGACAAACAGCGGCTTTTTCGTCATCTGGACGAGACCTGCCCTCCCCACACGGTCATCGTAACCAACACCTCGTCGCTCAAACTGAGCGACATCGGTAACGGTGTGCGTCGGCAGGAGAGGCTCGGGCTTACCCACTACTTCGTCCCACCCCACATCGTTCCCGGCGTAGAGATCGCCAAGGGTCCCGGAACCAGCGACGAAACCTTTCAACTGCTCTATGACCTCATGAAGGCAATACGAAAGGTGCCGATCCGGGTGCTGAAGGAGCGTTCGGGTTACCTGATCAATACGATCAATGACGCCCTTGCGTGGGAGGCCGGCAGGCTGTGGGCGGAGGGCGTGGCCAGCGCCGAGGACATCGAGCTGGGCATCAGGAGCACGATGGGCTTTCGCATGCCGTACTACGGACCTTTTGGTCATTACGACTACTCCGGCACGTGGCGCTGGCCGCCCGACGTGCTGGACAAGAAGCTCGCGCCGCCGGATTCCGTGCCGGCGCGCCAGGATGCCGAGCGGAGATACAAGAAGCGGTTGCAGCAGGGTCCTTTCTTTATGGACCCCGAGCACGCGGCCGAGGACGAGGAGCGGCGCGACCGGGATTTCATACGCAGGCTCAAGACGCTCTACCCGCGAGACCGGGTCGAATGACGGACGGCTCCCGGCGGCAGCCTGCCGACGCCGACACGCAGGTCCTCGACCCCGACCGCGAGATCGTCGATCCCCATCATCACCTCGTTGAAGAAGGGCACGAATGGGGGCGCTACCTGCTCGCTGACCTGCAAGCGGACACCGGATCCGGCCACCGTGTGGTGCAGACGGTGTACGCCGAGTGCGGCCGCTGCTACCGCAGCGACGGTCCCGAGCACCTGCGACCTGTTGGCGAGACCGAGTGGGTGGCCGGGGTGGTGCGCCAATCCAGGACTGGATCCGGTGCGGAGATCGCCGGCATCATCGCACACGCCGATCTCACGCTGGACGCCCGGCTCTCGGAGGCGCTCGATGCGCATGAGGAGGCCGGCGAGGGAAGGTTCTGCGGCATTCGCCACAGCATCGCCCACGGCGACCATCGGCGCGGCTACGAGAACGCACCGGGCCCGGCGCCAATTGGGTTGGCCGCAGACGTGCGGTTTCGCGCCGGCCTCCGGATGCTTGGGCACCGCGGGATTGTCTACGACAGTTGGCATTTCCACTACCAGACGGAGGAGTTCATCGCGCTGGCGCGCAGCGCGCCCGACACCACTCTGGTGATGGACCATTTCGGCACTCCCGTTGGGGTTGGCCGTTACCGAGAGCAGCGAGAGGAGGTCTATTCCAACCTGAATGCCAGCATCGCCGCAGTCGCCGCCTGCCCCAACGTTGTAGCCAAGTTGGGCGGTCTGGCGATGCCGGACAATGGGTTCCCATGGGCCCAGGGTGATGGCCGCGCGAGCGCCCGTGAACTGGCCCAGGCGCAGCGCTGCTACTATCTCAACGCCATCGACTGTTTCGGTACAGACCGCTGCATGTTCGAGAGCAATTTTCCGGTCGACAGAATCTCGATCAGCTACCGTTCACTGTTCAACGCGTTCAAACTGATGACCGCGGATTTCTCGGAAACCGACAAGCAGGCGCTGTTCAGCGGCACCGCTCGGCGTATCTACAACCTGCCGCCGGTCGCCTTCTAGGCATCATGGATTGACCTGTCCCGGCCCTGGCACCGCGGGTTACGTTCCAAGGTCAGGGAAGCGGCCGAACACCGGGCAAAAAAGGCCCCGGATCACATATGACCCGAGCGGTTGCAGTTTCGGATATTGACGGTCACGATGGTGTTGGTTATCTGCGCCCCCATGCCGTACCCGCTCAAGCCGGGCGTCATGTACATGATGCCTACCCACTTTGGACCATACACGGGTCCCCGCCGCGGACCCGAGGGTCGAACATTCGCATGCGTTGATAACCCGAAGAATACGACCTATTCGGTCAGCTTCCTGACCAACATTGATCAGCTGGAGCCCTTACTACCTCCCGGCTTCTCGACAGATGGCGAGCCGGTGGTAACCGTTTTCACCGAGCACCTGAAGGAGATCGAGTGGCTCGCCGGGCGTGGCTACAACGTCCTGGGCGTCACATTTCCGGTGCGCTATGAGGGCAAGAAGGACCGCGCCGCCGGCCCGCTGCTGACGGTGCTCTGGGAAAACCTGACTGACCCAATCCTGACCGGCCGCGAGCAGCTCGGCTTCTCCAAGATCTACTGCGAGCTGCCCGAACCGGTGGTCAGGGCCGACGAGACCCACCTGACCGCGAGCTGGCTCGGATTCCGCTTCCTGGATCTGCGATTGACCGGGATGAAGGAGGTGGCGGAAACCGACTTCCCACCCCCGTCGGAGGCCGAGTCCGACGGCGTCGCTCAGGGAATGCTGCACTACAAGTACATCCCCAGGACCGGAGACTGGGGCGT